>NZ_JABXPR010000001.1:0-4831889 GCF_014103415.1 Citrobacter sp. RHBSTW-00671 | reverse complement strand
GCCAGCGTGGCGGCCAGCTCCGCGCCGTGCTGCTGCATAAAGTCATGGAGACGGTTGCGGATGCTGATGTGCTGCACCTCCTCATGTGAGCGGATATAGCGACCGGCGGCCTGATTAATTTCCCATTTTTTCACATCGATATTGTCGCGCAAATCCTGCATTCTGCGCGGGATTTGTTCGTCACCGGCAAGGAGCTGTTCACGGTATTCCCGTTCAAGGTCTGCAAGTTCGGCTTTACGTTTCAGCCAGGTATTTTTGTTCGTCTGACAGGCCTCAAAGGCCTGCTGCAATGTCAAAATGGTCACGTGTCTCTCTCCTGATTAATGCCGGAACGGCGAGCTGTAGCAGCCCTGTACTTTACGCGGCGCCGGTGGCGTCACCGGGGCCGGGTCGGGTTTCTCCGGTGCGGCACGTATCACACCGTCAACCGACTCGATGGTGCGGAAAGTGGCCGAACATTCGATATTGGTACACTGGTGATAACGCTGTTTGACGTTTTCCGACAGATACCGGCTGGTACGGACGTGCGCGGTCTTTTTGCAGAACGGACAGTGAAACATAATTCAGCCCTCTGCCTGTTCGTGGTCTTTTGCGGCCAGTTCAGCGGCAAGCTTCATCCGTCTGGCCGGGCTTCTTAACAGCGCCATATCAACCCCGGTTATGACCGGGCGATTCATGCCCGTGACGGACAGGACCGGCTCCTGCTTCATATCGAAATGATACAGGGCTGACTGCAGATTCAGGGCATCACCCAGCTCACAGGTCACGGTCGCACGCGGCGAGGTTTCTCCGCTCATTTCCAGCGACCGTATACGCAACAGAAAGGCACGTAACAGTGCGGGGCTGATACCGGCCAGCGCCTTCTTCCACTCGCTGTTGGCGTAAGTGGTGAACGCTTTTTCATGGGCGCTGATATAAGCCTTACCGGAGGAGCATGCGCCAAGCATGGCGAGACTTTTGTCTTTCTCCAGCTCGGTAATCAGACCGGTGAACTCATCAGCCAGTTCGCGGCTGGCGATACGTTTACTGTGTTCAGCTTTCAGTTCAGGAGTGAGGTTGCCGCGCAGAGTTCGAAAGCGGCATCGCCAGTCCTGTTCGGCCTGTGCACTTTCACTGAGGGCGGTCTGTCGTTCCTGCTCACAACGCTGAATGGAAGCCTCAATGTCGCTGAGTTTTCCCATGCTGGCCGTGTGTGCGTCTTTTGCCTCGTTAAGTGCGGCCAGCGCACCGGCAATACGTTGTTCCGCGCCTTCATCCTGTTTACTGATAACGGTCTGCATGGCTTTGATAATGAGTTCGGGTTTCATGTTCAGGCTCTCCGTGTGTTCAACCTGAAATGATTCTGACGCCTCCTGCACAACAACACGATTCATTGCCGTTGTCAGAGTGCTGGCACAAACAGACCTTAAAATCAGGCTGGCCAGAGAAAGGTCGCAGGAAAACCTTACTCACCGTTTGTTTTTTTACTTATAACTATTCACCACTGTTCACCTTAAATAAAAAGATAAGTAATACAGTAAGTTAAAGGGTGAACAGTTGAAGGTCTGACTGTTCACCGTCTGTTCACCACTGTTCACCCTTCAGTTTTTTCAGCCAGTCAGCCACTTAGACTTTTTAGTGATTAAAAATAATAAATATATAAACAAAAGTAATCAGCAATGGGCCACCGGTTTGCCAACGTTTGCCAAAAAACGGCCAACGTTTGCCACTGTATAAAAAACGCTCTGTTGTGTGGTGGAGCAGTACAAAATGACTTGTTGCCCTGAGGGAAAATATTCACAAAATAGAGAGCTACCCGAAGCCGGACGGACACGACCGGCACTGTATGGACTTTGTGAGGTAGCCCGATGCACACTGCTTTTTCTTCCCCGTCTTCTGCCCCTGCCGCGCCGCTGATGCCGGTTTCTGATACCGTTCACGAGCGCTTTATCCGTCTGCCCGAAGTGATGCATCTGTGCGGCCTGTCCCGCTCGACCATTTACGACCTCATCAGCCGGGAAGCCTTCCCGAAACAAATCTCCCTCGGTGGTAAAAACGTGGCGTGGGCGCAGTCTGAAATCACCGCATGGATGGCGGATCGCATCGCCGAACGCAACCGGGGTTATGACGCATGATGATGACCATTCAGCAAACAGCCTCTTTTTCTGGCTTGCTTCTTTTCGCCGTTTCCAGGTATAGTTTTCCCGCTGCCGCAAAATCGGCAGCCGGGCGTAGGAACCCGTGTAATTCACAGGCGACAACAGACGCGCCATGCGTCTTTTTTTACGTCGTTGCTCAGGTACACCCATTTTTCGGGCTGTGGTGCTTATTCCATAGCCCCTGTCAGATAATGGTGGTCCGGGCGGGGCAGCTTTCGGGCTGGCCGGTATTCTGTGAAGCCGGTATTCCTACCCCCGTTCGGGTCACCACCCATGAGCGTAGGAACTCCGGTGGTGGCAATAACCGCTATTCACAGGAGGTTGCCATCATGGCTACGACCCTCACCCCGTCACACCCGCAGTTTGTCTTTGTGTTTGCCGCTGTTCGTCGCGCAGACCGTACCCCCCGTATTTGTATGCTCCGCACCGTTGCCGGTGATGAGCACGCCGCACGCCTTTCCCTCGTTCGCGATTACGTTCTCTCGTTTGCTGGCCGTCTGCCGGTTGCGGAGGTTCGCGCATGAGACACACCACCATTACCGCCCGTGACCTCGAATGTCTGGAGCATATGCGCAATGTCGGCCAGCTCGTCGGCGACCTGATGCAGGTGCAGGATTGCGCCACCGTTCGTCGTGACCCGGCGCAGCAGTTACAGCTCACCTCCGTGATTTACCTCATGACCGCCCAGCTCGACGGCGTGGTCGAACGCTGCAATCAGCAGTGGCTGACCGGGGAGGGTAACGTATGAAACAGCCATTACCGCCCGTATTACGCGCCGCGCTGTATCGTCGCGCCGTGGCCTGTGCATGGCTGACCCTGTGCGAACGCCAGCACCGCTACCCGCACCTCACCCTCGACGCGCTGGAAAGCGCCATTGCCGCCGAGCTGGAGGGCTTCTACCTGCGCCAGCACGGAGAGGAAAAAGGCCGTCAGATTGCCTGTGCCCTGCTGGAAGATTTAATGGAAGCCGGACCACTGAAAGCTGCCCCGTCGCTGTCCTTTCTCGGGCTGGCCGTGATGGATGAGCTTTGCGCCCGTCATATCACATCGCCGGTACTGCACTGAGGGAGAAAATAACCATGAAAATGAACGTAACAGAAACGGTAAAACAGGCGTGCGGCCACTGGCCGCGCATTCTCCCTGCGCTGGGTGTGAAAGTGATTAAAAACCGCCATCAGTCCTGCCCGGTGTGCGGTGGCTCTGACCGCTTTCGCTTTGACGATAAAGAGGGGCGCGGCACGTGGTTCTGTAACCAGTGCGGCGCGGGTGACGGACTGAAACTGGTCGAGAAGGTGTTCGGTGTATCAGCCTCTGAGGCCGCCGGGAAGGTGAACGCCGTGACCGGCAGTCTGTCGCCGGTTGCCCCGGAAGTGATTGCGGCCGCAGAGGCCGAAACTGTGGCCGACCGCAAAGCGGCGGCCGCGCTGGCCGTCAGGCTCATGGAGAAAACCCGACCGGCCACCGGCAACGCCTACCTCACCCGCAAGGGTTTCCCCGCTCTGGAATGTCTGACGCTCACCGTCATGCATAAAACCGGCGGCGTGACGTTCCGCGCCGGGGATGTGGTTGTCCCGCTGTATGAGGATACCGGCACACTGGTTAACCTTCAGCTTATCAATGCTGACGGCCTCAAACGCACCCTGAAAGGCGGTCAGGTCAAAGGGACATGTCATGTCATCGAAGGGAAAAAACAGGCCGGAAAACGTCTGTGGATTGCAGAGGGTTATGCGACCGCACTCACCGTGCATCACCTGACCGGGGAAACCGTCATGGTGGCGCTGTCCTCCGTGAACCTCCTTTCTCTGGCGAGCCTTGCCCGTCAGAAATATCCGGCCTGTCAGATTGTCCTCGCCGCCGACCGTGACCTGAACGGCGACGGCCAGAGTAAAGCCGCAGAGGCCGCAGACGCCTGTGAGGGCGTTGTTGCCCTGCCGCCGGTGTTCGGTGACTGGAATGATGCGTTTATACAGTACGGCGAGGAAGCCACGCGCAAAGCCATTTATGACGCCATCCGGCCACCGGCGCAAAGTCCGTTCGATACCATGAGCGAGGCGGAATTTACCGCCATGAGCGCCAGCGACAAGGCTTTGCGGGTGCATGAGCATTACGGCGAAGCGCTGGCGGTGGATGCGAATGGCCAGCTCCTGTCCCGCTATGAAAACGGCATCTGGAAAAATATCCCTGCCGCCACTTTTTCACGGAATGTGGCCGATTTATTCCAGCGCTTACGCGCCCCGTTCTCATCCGGGAAAATTGCCTCGGTGGTGGAGACCCTGAAACTGATTATTCCGCAGCAGGATACACCGGCGCGTCGTCTGATTGGTTTTCGCAACGGGGTACTCGATACCCAAAGCGGCGTATTCAGCCCGCACCACAAATCGCACTGGCTGCGCACGCTGTGCGACGTGGATTTTACCCCACCGGTGGGCGGGGAAACGCTGGAGACTCACGCGCCGAACTTCTGGCGCTGGCTCGACCGTGCGGCCGGTAAAAGTCCCCAAAAACGCGACGTGATACTGGCTGCGCTGTTTATGGTGCTGGCGAACCGTTACGACTGGCAGCTCTTTCTCGAAGTGACCGGTCCCGGCGGGAGCGGTAAAAGTATTCTGGCCGAAATCGCGACATTGCTTGCCGGGGAAGATAACGCCACGTCGGCCGACATCGACACGCTGGAAGACCCGCGCAAGCGTGCCTCCCTGATTGGCTTCTCGCTTATCCGTCTGCCTGACCAGGAAAAATGGAGTGGTGACGGGGCAGGACTCAAGGCCATCACCGGCGGCGATGCGGTCTCGGTTGACCCGAAATACCAGAATCCGTACTCAACGCATATTCCGGCGGTGATTCTGGCCGTGAACAACAACCCGATGCGCTTCACCGACCGCAGCGGCGGGGTGTCACGTCGCCGGGTGATTATTCACTTTCCGGAGCAGATTGCGCCGGAAGAACGCGACCCGCAGCTCAGGGATAAAATTGCGCGCGAGCTGGCCGTCATTGTGCGCCAGCTTATGCAGAAATTCAGCGACCCGATGACCGCGCGCGCACTGCTCCAGTCGCAGCAGAACTCCGACGAGGCGCTCAGCATTAAGCGCGATGCTGACCCGACATTTGATTTTTGCGGCTATCTGGAAATGCTCCCGCAGACCAACGGGATGTTTATGGGAAATGCCAGCATCATCCCGCGTAATTATCGTAAATATCTCTATCACGCGTATCTGGCCTATATGGAGGCTAACGGCTACAGGAACGTGCTCAGCCTGAAAATGTTCGGGCTGGGGCTGCCCATGATGTTGAAAGAGTACGGCCTGAATTATGAGAAGCGGCACACAAAGCAGGGGATACAAACCAATTTGTCGCTGAAAGAGGAAAGCTACGGCGACTGGCTGCCGAAGTGCGACGACCCCGCAGCAACATAACCTCACTCAGACCGGCAACAGCCGGTCTTTTTCTTTCTGCTCATTGCCACAGGGTGAACAATCCACTGTTCACCCTTCACCGTATATTCACCCTGTATCACCATGAAATTATTAATAAAAAACCAGAGGTGAACAGTGTGAACAGTAAAACCTGAAAAAACTTTTTATC
This sequence comes from Citrobacter sp. RHBSTW-00671, assembly GCF_014103415.1. NCBI lineage: Bacteria > Pseudomonadati > Pseudomonadota > Gammaproteobacteria > Enterobacterales > Enterobacteriaceae > Citrobacter > Citrobacter sp. RHBSTW-00671. The sequence continues at coordinate 4,826,169 of NZ_JABXPR010000001.1, read as the reverse complement.
CCCCCGCGCATCGCCTGACCGGACGGTTCCAGAACGAGCAAAAATCACAAAGGTGAAGAGTCGATTGTTCACTATTCACCAACCATTCACCACTTATCGCCATGATATTAAAGAGAAAAATTCAAAGGTGAACAGTGTGAACAGTTTATATGGAAAAAAAGAATTTTACTGATGTTCAATATTACCCCGGTTAGGATCCGTATATCGGAACCTAACCGATGGAGAAAATATCAATTTCCTCTTGAATACCAATCAGTTGTGAACTTAAGGGGCTTAAAAAACCATGGGGGCACAAAAGGGGGCATATGAGCATGTGTTCTTGTTTATTTTCTTTGTTTTCAAGTTATTACATTGTATTTTGAGTCCGGCCTTCGCACCATCGGAACATCAATAGACGTCAACAGACGTCTTTTTTTGTGCCTGAAATCCAGTATCCGCAAGGCTTTCCTCGCTTTTTCACTCAACCTAAGTCAACCTGATTCAATCTACATCAACTTATTGATGCGGGTACAACTGCGGGTATATCCCGGTTCGATAATGTTTGTACCCACACAGAACCCTTGAAAGGATATTCATCATGGCTCTGAGTGATGTGAAGGTTCGTTCGGCAAAGCCTGAAGCAAAAGCCTATAAACTTACTGATGGTGAAGGCATGGTTTTGCTGGTTCACCCTAACGGCTCCAAATACTGGCGGTTTCGTTATCGTTTCGGTGGTAAAGAGAAGATGCTGGCGCTAGGGAAGTATCCTGAAGTTTCGTTAGCTGATGCTCGATCGCGGCGAGACGAAGCGCGTAAGCTTTTAGCGAACGGCGTCGATCCCAGTGAAAACAAGAAAGCGGTTAAGGTAGAACAGGAGCAAGAGGCGATAACGTTTGAAGTGGTCGCCAGAGACTGGCATGCCAGTAATCAGAAGTGGTCTGCATCGCATAGTGCTCGTGTATTGAAAAGCCTAGAAGATAATCTCTTTGCTGCTATCGGTAAGCGGAACATTGCAGAGCTTAAGACTCGGGATCTTCTTGTACCCATTAAAGCGGTGGAGTCATCCGGACGTCTTGAAGTCGCCGCCCGTTTACAGCAGCGAACTACCGCGATTATGCGCTTTGCCGTTCAGAGCGGCTTAATCGACTACAACCCCGCGCAAGAGATTGCCGGTGCGGTTGCCACTGCTAAAAGACAGCATCGTGCGGCTCTGGAGCTTAACCGCATACCTGAATTACTTCACCGCATTGATCATTACTCCGGCAGGCCGTTAACTCGACTGGCTGTCGAACTCACTTTGTTAGTTTTCATCCGTTCAAGCGAACTGCGCTTTGCCCGTTGGTCAGAAGTGGATTTTGAAACGGCCATGTGGATGATCCCCGGTGAGCGTGAACCGTTGGACGGTGTTAAACATTCTCAGCGTGGTTCGAAGATGCGAACTCCCCATCTTGTACCCTTATCGCGGCAGGCCTTAGCTATTTTGGGAAAGATCAAAAGCATGAATGGAAATCGAGAGCTGATTTTTGTGGGCGATCACGATCCGCATAAGCCGATGAGTGAGAATACGGTGAACAAGGCTTTGCGAGTTATGGGCTATGACACCAAAACAGAAGTCTGTGGGCATGGTTTCAGGACGATGGCCTGTAGTTCACTTATTGAATCAGGATTGTGGTCGAGGGATGCGGTAGAAAGGCAGATGAGCCATCAGGAGCGTAGCTCTGTTAGGGCTGCCTACATCCATAAAGCGGAGCATCTGGGGGAGCGCCGGTTGATGCTGCAATGGTGGGCGGATTATCTGGATGCTAATCGGGAGAAAGGGGTTAGTCCGTTTGATTTTGGGAAACTAGAGTCTACGCGGTAGTAACGGCTGTCTTGAGGATAAATTTCCGCTGACGATTAAGTACTCTGAGCGAAGCCTGCCGCCTTGCGGTGGCAGGCATAGGGCTTAAGTTTTCTATTTTTTTGATACAACCTAGGTAACGCATTGGAACTACTTGATAAAATTTTCTTCGGTTAGAATGAGTGCATCATCCTCTACGGGTACTGTATTTTTTAGGAAAAATAATGGCTGTTAATCAGGCGAAAATTTTTGAGCATCTCGAGCAACTACTTGAAGGCACTGAGAAAAATGAATTTATATACGGCTTTTTAACTGCTTTTGAGTTCCCTAAATCTACCCTGAGTCAGATTCGGCAAGGTGGGGCGCGTAATGTTGCGAAAGAGCTAGGACACGTTGCATTAAAAAATAAACTCTACTACCAGCCAGTAGCGGATAATGATGATCTTGAATCTGCTTTTGACCAACGTATTGCCGATGCGGCAGTTGTAAAAAATAAGATCCGCTTTGTTCTAATAACAAATTTTGTTCGTTTTTTAGCCTGGGACACACTGACACAGGAACGTCTCGATATTGAGTTTGAAGAGTTACCACGTAACTACGGTTTTTTCTTACCGCTGGTAGGGTTGGAAAAGGCTATTCTCAATAGTGAAAACCCGGCCGATGTGAAAGCCGCTGAGAAGATGGGAAAGCTGTTTGATCTTATCAAGGAGCGTAATGATTTAAGCAAAGCAGAAGATATTCACGCGCTTAATGTTTTTCTCACTCGTTTGTTGTTTTGCTTTTTTGCCGAAGACACGGGCATCTTTGAAAAAGGTCAGTTTACTTCCGCAGTTAAGAGCTACACCGCCGAAGATGGCAGTGATTTAGATCAGTTTCTGACAGATCTGTTTGCCGTGATGAACAGCAAACCGAATAGCAAATTACGCCTGTCACTTCCGATTCATTTAGCCGCATTCCCTTATGTTAATGGTGGTTTATTCGCCAGTGATGAGCCTGTTCCAGAGTTGGGGTTGAAGGGCAGACGTATCTTACTTGAATGCAGTGCAATGGACTGGAGTGAGATTAACCCTGACATTTTCGGCAGCATGTTCCAAGCTGTGATTGATGTGGAGCAGCGTAGCCGCTTAGGACAGCATTACACTTCATACAGCAATATCATGAAAGTTATACAACCATTATTTCTGGAGCCATTGCGTTCAGAGCTTGAAAAACAACGCACAAACACGAATGGTCTCAAACGGTTGCTTCTCCGTCTGGGGAAAATGAAGGTTTTTGATCCTGCGTGTGGTTCAGGGAACTTCTTGATTGTCTCCTATAAAGAACTACGTCTTTTAGAAATGGACGTGATTCAGGCTCTTTTACAATGCGACCCACAATCCATTTTTATGAGCGGTATCCATCTCGACCAGTTTTACGGCATTGAGATTGATGATTTTGCTTGTGAAATAGCTCGGCTTTCTCTCTGGCTTGCGGAGCATCAACTAAATAAGCAGTGGGAAGAACATATTGGTTCAGCACCACCAGCGTTGCCGTTGCGATCATCAGGTAAAATTTGGAGCGGTAATAGCCTGCAAAAAGACTGGCAGGCAGTGTGTCCAAAGGGGACTGATGATGAAGTTTATGTGATTGGTAACCCGCCGTTTTTAGGGACGTTAGGCCGCTCTGATGAACAGCGTGCTGATATGCAGGCGGTATTTAGAGGTTTTAAGTCATTAGGCGGTTTGGATTTTGTTGCCTGCTGGTTCTGGAAGGGAGCGCAATATATCCAGAATAGCCGTGCTGAGCTGGCATTGGTAGCTACAAATTCGTTATGTCAGGGAGAGCAGGTAGCAACATTATGGCCTTCTATATTCGAACTGGGACTGAGTATTCATATTGCTTACCTGTAGTGGTCAACAAAAACTGGCCACAGCTTTAGAGTTTTTCCAGAACAATCGTTCTGATTCATTCGGCGTCAAACCACCATTATATTGATGAGGTCTGAGCTGGCTGTAATATCCTGTGATGTAATTCGTTATTGCCGTGCTGGCTTGGCTAAAATTCGCGTAGCCATTATCCGGTACCCACTCTGTTTTCAGGCTTCTGAAGAACCGTTCCATTGGGCTGTTATCCCAGCAATTTCCCCGGCGACTCAGGCTTTGCTTTATCTGATATCTCCACAGTAACTGTCTGAAATTCCTGCTGGTATAGTGACTGCCTTGATCCGAGTGATACAGTAAATTAGCCGGTTTTCCCCGTGCTTCCCAGGCCATCGACAGGGCTTTACCTGTCAGTGCGGAATCAGGGAAAAATGACATCGCCCAGCCAACCGGTTTACGGGAAAACAAATCGAGTACAACAGCCAGATAAGCCCAGCGTTTTCCCGTCCAGATATAAGTCACATCACCACACCAGGCCTGATTAGGCTCGGTAACAGCAAACTGGCGATCCAGATAATTAGGGATCTCAATGTGTTCCTTAGACGCCTTCTTATAACGATGGCCAGGTTGCTGACAGCTGATAATATTGAGCGCTTTCATCAGCTTTGTTGCCCGCCAGCGGCTCAGTTTTATACCTTTGGTGGTGACCATTGCGGCAATGCTTCGCGCTCCTGCTGAACCGTTACTTTCGCGATAAACTTCACGCACAAGGCTCAGTAATGCCACTCTCGTGGCGTCAGGCTTCCTGGGCTGCCGCCAGTATTTATAACTGCTGCGATGAACCCCAAACACGTTGCACACAACGGCAACAGGAAACCGCGCCCTGAGTTTCTCAACTAATGAGAATTGTTCAGGGAGTCTGACATCAAGAGCGCGGTTGTAGATTCAATTGGTCAACGCAACAGTTATGTGAAAACATGGGGTTGCGGAGGTTTTTTGAATGAGACGAACATTTACAGCAGAGGAAAAAGCCTCTGTTTTTGAACTATGGAAGAACGGAACAGGCTTCAGTGAAATAGCGAATATCCTGGGTTCAAAACCCGGAACGATCTTCACTATGTTAAGGGATACTGGCGGCATAAAACCCCATGAGCGTAAGCGGGCTGTAGCTCACCTGACACTGTCTGAGCGCGAGGAGATACGAGCTGGTTTGTCAGCCAAAATGAGCATTCGTGCGATAGCTACTGCGCTGAATCGCAGTCCTTCGACGATCTCACGTGAAGTTCAGCGTAATCGGGGCAGACGCTATTACAAAGCTGTTGATGCTAATAACCGAGCCAACAGAATGGCGAAAAGGCCAAAACCGTGCTTACTGGATCAAAATTTACCATTGCGAAAGCTTGTTCTGGAAAAGCTGGAGATGAAATGGTCTCCAGAGCAAATATCAGGATGGTTAAGGCGAACAAAACCACGTCAAAAAACGCTGCGAATATCACCTGAGACAATTTATAAAACGCTGTACTTTCGTAGCCGTGAAGCGCTACACCACCTGAATATACAGCATCTGCGACGGTCGCATAGCCTTCGCCATGGCAGGCGTCATACCCGCAAAGGCGAAAGAGGTACGATTAACATAGTGAACGGAACACCAATTCACGAACGTTCCCGAAATATCGATAACAGACGCTCTCTGGGGCATTGGGAGGGCGATTTAGTCTCAGGTACAAAAAACTCTCATATAGCCACACTTGTAGACCGAAAATCACGTTATACGATCATCCTTAGACTCAGGGGCAAAGATTCTGTCTCAGTAAATCAGGCTCTTACCGACAAATTCCTGAGTTTACCGTCAGAACTCAGAAAATCACTGACATGGGACAGAGGAATGGAACTGGCCAGACATCTAGAATTTACTGTCAGCACCGGCGTTAAAGTTTACTTCTGCGATCCTCAGAGTCCTTGGCAGCGGGGAACAAATGAGAACACAAATGGGCTAATTCGGCAGTACTTTCCTAAAAAGACATGTCTTGCCCAATATACTCAACATGAACTAGATCTGGTTGCTGCTCAGCTAAACAACAGACCGAGAAAGACACTGAAGTTCAAAACACCGAAAGAGATAATTGAAAGGGGTGTTGCATTGACAGATTGAATCTACAGTAGCCTTTTTTAATATATCCCGTTCCATTTCAACGCGTTGAAGTCTTTTCTTCAACTCACGTATCTCAATCTGCTCAGGTGTCATGGGTGAAGCTATGGGTGATTTTCCCGCTCGCTCTTCTTTCAGTTGTCGAACCCATTTATCCATCGTGGATTTGCCGACATTCATCGCAGTGGCAGCGGCGGCAACGGTGTAATGCTGATCGAGTACAAGCTGGGCAGCCTCGAGGCGAAACTCGGGGCTAAAATTGCGTCTGTTACGTCCGGTCATAATGTCACCTGTTTTGACTATGAGGTGATGATATCACCTCTATTCAGGTGGCCAAATTCACTATGCCACTACAAGATGATATCAAGTCCAGCCCGGAATCTCAGTGAGATAAAAGGATATGATTGTCTGATACCTGATACTGACCATTTCACGGACAGAAACTGAGTAACAGTTCATATAGACAATTCCTTAACAAAAATGAGGCATATTTACCCCCTTATTTGTCGTTTCGTTCATGACAATAGACGCTATCCTACTGGAACCCTGACGTACACAGAACCAGGATACTATTATTCGACCATTTTTCCCCCGTGAGGAATGGTCTTTTTTTCATTAACTTGCCATTACCCCGATGAATTTGAAGCCCAGAATACCGGTGCATTAAGTCCTAAAAATAACGATTACCTACACATACCTCACATTTGTTACATTGCACAACAATTAAGCAACGTGGCTATCTGAACCATAAGCTGGTATGATATTTGCAAACTGATGAATACATAACATCAGACAGTTTATTGAAGCGGTCCGGGGGATGTCGCCGGACCGCTTTTTTTATTTGAAGGGCTTTGTTGAATAAATCAGATTTCGGGTAAGTCTCCCCCGTAGCGGGTTGTGTTTTCAGGCAATACGCACGCTTTCAGGCATACCTGCTTTCGTCATTTTGTTCAGCGCTCGTACCAGGGCCATAGCCTCCGCAACCTGACCATCGTAGTCACGCAGCGTCAGTGAACCCCCGAACAGCTGTTTTACCCGGTACATCGCCGTTTCCGCTATCGAGCGACGGTTGTAATCTGTTGTCCATTTCCACCGCGCATTACTCCCGGTCATTCGCTGATTAGCCACTGCACGGTTACGGTCTGCATATTCACCGGGCCAGTAACCCGCACCTTTTCGGGGAGGGATAAGCGTGCTGATTTTCTTACGCCGCAGTTCATCGTGACAGAGCCGGGTGTCGTAAGCGCCGTCTGCCGATGCTGCCCTGATTTTTCTGTGAGTCTGCCGGATAAGACCCGGGAAGGCTTCTGAGTCCGTCACATTGTTCAGCGACAGGTCTGCACAGATGATTTCATGTGTGTTGCTGTCAACTGCCAGATGCAACTTTCGCCATATACGACGGCGTTCTTTGCCGTGTTTTTTGACTTTCCATTCGCCTTCACCAAAGACCTTCAGCCCGGTGGAATCAATCACCAGATGCGCGATTTCACCCCGGGTGAACGTTTTGAAACTGACATTAACCGACTTTGCGCGCTTGCTGACACTGGTGTAATTCGGGCAGCGCAACGGAACATTCATCAGTGTAAAAATGGAATCAATAAAACCCTGTGCAGCCCGCAGGGTCAACCTGAACACGCGTTTAATGACCAGAACGGTGGTGATGGCGAGATCAGAATAGCGCTGAGGTCTTCCCCGTGATGAAGGCGTTGTCGACTCATACCAGGCCTGAATAGCTTCATCATCCAGCCAGAAAGTTATGGAGCCACGGTTGATGAGGGCTTTATTGTAGGTGGGCCAGTTGGTGATTTTGAACTTTTGCTTTGCCACGGAACGGTCTGCGTTGTCGGGAAGATGCGTGATCTGATCCTTCAACTCAGCAAAAGTTCGATTTATTCAACAAAGCCAAAAAGAGTATGTACTTTCCGGCCTTCAGCCAAAAGATATTCACTCACCACGCTGTCCAGCGCGTTCAAAATCATGTCTGGTAATACGTTAAACACCGCAACAAGCCAGTCTATATAACAGCCTGAAAAAAATGAAAAAATAAATCATAAGAATTCTAAAGTATATCTGCGTATATGCCGATACACCTATATATTTACCATGGAGGTTCTATGTCTATATCAATACAAACTAATACAAGTATAAAAAGTTCTAACAGTTCAGCTAATAGTGAATCATCTCAGATATCACAAATTTTAAAGAAGATACAGTCACTTACAGAAAAACTTGGTAAGGTGTCGTCAGAAGATGGTATGACAACAGATCAGAAGAAAGAGATGGTGGCTATCATACAAAAGCAAATTCAAAGTTTGTCTGCTCAATTACAACAGTTACTAAAACAGCAGGCTGAGAAGCAGGACAAGGAAACGCAGACTCAGTCAGGTAAAAGGGAAGATAAGAACCTCGAAAATACTATTGATGTTTATGTATGAATAGGTATTCCGGTGTGGACAACCCTCACAACCGTTGAATAATTTTGGCCTCGTGACGAGGCCTATTCAAAGGTCTCCGGACAGACGTCACCGAGATGACCGTGGCGCCGGACCCTTTAAATCATTCAATTAATAACCTTACTTGTAGAGGTTCTCTCACTTAACATGTTCCTAGCCTAGCGGGGACAAATGCGATAGCAGTTGCTCGTTGATCTTCATCCCTTTACGCTTCAGGGCATCGACCGCTCTTTCCATATAGACGGTATTCCACAACGAGATAGCTGCCGTCAGCAGCGTCAGTCCGCTGGCGCGGTAGCTCTGATTTTCCGGTTTACGATCCTTGATTTCACCCAGACGGAGAAGGAATACCGCGCGCGCCAGCGCGTTACGGGCTTCTCCTTTATTCAGTCCCGCCTGGACCCGCCGACGAAGTGCCGGATCGCGGAACCTGTCGAGCATATACAGCATTCGTTCAATACGGCCAATTTTCCTCAGTGCTTTGGCAAGTCCGTTTTGCTTGGGGTAGCTGGCTCGTCACGGTTCCCTGCTTTATCGAGGTTGCCAGGCGCAGCACTTCACGCCAGTGAATTTCGATCTCTTTCAGATGGAACTGGTCACCCTGACCTGCTCTCCATTGATTATCAGAGGCCAATGTTAGTCCCGCATCAGGGTAATCATGACAAATTCTCACTTCCGCTCTTCGCTCACAGCGGACCTTCAGATTTGTTAGCTCGTCCGCTGCGTGCCAAGAGCGGACATTATAGATGGTATATGTAGAAAGTGAACATGCGTCGATTGTATAATTTAGCAGTCACTTAATTATTGGATAACTAACACAAGTATGGCCGTTGCTTATAGCATACATTTGGTTTCCCTTAAGATTTACAAATGGAAATGTCGTATACTCATAATTTATAGAGGTCATATTAAATGTAAGGAATTTATCTTCAAGATCTAATTTTGTTGAGTGGGCAGGGTATGTTCCTTCATTTTTCATTGTGATAATAAAACCGATAGGGAAAAAATGTAAAGCACAAATAAATGCCACATGTCCTTCGTTCATAAATGCTACGCTTTGAGCGGATATGTGCATTCTGTGTGGGTAAAACCAGTAGTAAATATCATGAGTCTCCTCAAAACTTGGATTTTTACCCAAAACATAATCCTTTAAAGGTGTATAGAAGGGGCTATCTACGGGTTCTTTTTTACAATCTTCAACTGAAGTTGCTGATAGCACGTGTCCAATCATAGCCTTAGTGAAAGATATGCTATCAAAAGGTATTCTAATGAATGGATATACATTCATACCATTCATATATTGACTCAACTGTTCTTTAAAGGAGTTTGCTACATTTTCAATTGCAACATCGAACCCACCTAACACCTTATTGTTGCAGTGACTGCAAATGGTTCTGAAATAAGATCCGTTTTTAGCATTTAATGGTTTAACTGGTTCCTGGGCATTAAAAAATTCGCTAACTGTTTTCTGAAGGACAGGACCTAAGATTATGGCGCACTTTGGAGGGACGTGATCTTTTGTGAGCAAGTCAAATTTTCCACAAATATTGCAATAACCTTTAGTAACGCCATTGTGCTTCCATCGTTCACTAATTTTTGTCATTTTTATTCCTTCAGTAGCATAAGCTATCTTTACCTTTTTTAATCCTATCAAAGATACAACTTAACGTCAGGAAAATGATAATGTTTACCTAAGTAATACAATTAACTTCAACGCGTAACAGTCTGCTTCTCGCTCTAAGCGGACCTTGAGTGCGGCCCTCCACTTTGTGCCAGAAACGGACGTTTATGCAGATATTGCCGCTGTAAAAGCAACTAAATCTGCAAAGCAGGATTTGCTTAAAGCAACATAGCCACCAGTACCATGCACAACAGCATCACGTAGATTCGCGCGTGCCAGACATCAGGGACGGCGGGAATCACCCGGCGGCTAAATACTATACCCGCCCAGCCAGCCACCAGGAGCAGGCCCAGAATCTTCAGGCTGATAAAACCCACAAAACCGCCTGCCGAAATTTTGTGCCAACCACTTATCGCATAGGTCACCGCACCGCACAACGCCACCGGCAGGGAAAGCGGATTAGCCGCGCTAATACACTCTCGCATCGTATGACCGTGTCGCCGCAACAACGGCACCGTCATTACGCTGCCACCCACGCCCAGCAATGCGGCAATTGTGCCGATTAGCATACCGCCACCGGTGACCGTCAAAAGTGACAAACGACGCGGAGCATTGCCGCTGAAGAAACCTTTGCGCAACAGACAGTCCCCAATTGTAATCAGCATATAAAAAATAAACAGCTCGCGAATCAACACCTCGCTTAATATTCCCGCCAACCACGAACCGGCCACTGCGCCCACGGCGATAAACCACAACAGCGGGAATAAGATGGGCAAAGAAAGCCTGCCCGCACGCCAGTTTTGAAAGCTGACCCAGCCCGCGTTAAAAATCATCACCGCCGTTGAAGTGGCCACGGCGATATGCATCGCATCACTTGCCAGCGGTGGCTGCCGCACCAGCAGCTGGTAAACAAACGGTACCACTACAAAGCCGCCGCCAAAGCCAAAAAGCACTGTTGTCGTGCCGGTAGTAAAACCGGCCAGTGCGATAATCATCAGATCGTTCAAAGAAGTATCTCGTTGTGAAAATGAGCCAGCAGCTTATCGCGCCGGTGCCACGCTTCCCATTTGCATAGCGCTCAATTATCCTTTCAAATCGGTCAGAAGGAGGCGAATGTGCGAAACAGAAAAATTGACGATTTAGATCATCTGAATCGGGAGGTAGTAGCGCTAGGAAACGACTATGCGGAGGGATTTTTCCTGCAACCACACCAGCACCGCCGCGCGCAGCTTCTGTATGGCGCAACAGGACTGATGCACGTTTCAACCTGTGACGGAGAATGGGTGGTTCCCCCACAGCATGCGGTATGGATCCCACCCGACACCATACACGCGGTCCGGTTTGTGGGCGTTACCACCCGTAGCTTATATATTGAACCCACATACACGATGGGGTTTATTAAACACCGTCGCTGTGAAGTGGTAAGCGTATCGCCATTACTACGTCAGTTACTGCTTGAAGCGGTGGATTTGCCGCCGCTATATGAAAGCGCACGCGATTGTGCGCTGGTAAAGTTGCTATTACTGGAACTGGCGGCAATGCCGGTTCGCGAGTTCGACATTCCGCTTCCCCGACATCCGGCTCTGCTGGCGCTTTGTCAGGCGTTTTTAATCGCCCCGTCTGTTCACGATCCTGCTGAGCGCTGGGCCAGGGCGCTGTTTATGAGCGCCAGCACATTTCGCCGCCTTTTTTTACGGGAAATCGGCATGTCATTTTCGGCCTGGCGCCAGCGAGCTTGTGTGGTCCGCGCGCTGGCGTTGTTGATAACAGGCAGGCCGGTGTTTGACGTGGCGCTCTCTCTTGGATACGACAATGCCTCATCGTTCGCGACGATGTTCCGCCGCGTTACGGGGCAGACACCCTCATTTTATCATCCTGTATAATCTCAAAACGACTGCATATTCATAATGTGCACTATTCGCTCAAAGCGAACCTTCTGCCAGTTGTGAAAGATAACCCTTCGCACGAAGGTTCTTACCAGCTACTGTCTCATACATCCCTCCGAACCGGCAGCTAATAAAGATCCGACTTCAGGGGTTTTCGGATCTCAACGAGACAGGAGAGAAACTGTATGTAGGTTCTGTACTGTATGTACGATATGTATCAAATGTATTGTATGTATTATTTGTATTTTATGTATTGTTTATTTTTTTGCACCGGACGTACCATGATGTCATTCCCTGTAAAACCGGAGCCAGACCATGACCACCCTCTCCCCGGACACCGTCCGCCGCATTGAAGACGCCGCTGCCGCCCTGATCGCCGCCGGCACCCTGAACCCGACCAACGAGCAGGTCCGTCAGTACCTCGGCGGCGGCTCCCTGTCCCACATCTCCCCGGTGATGCGCGCGTTCCGCGCCCGCCAGCGCGAGCAGGCCGCTGAGCAGACCGCGCCCCTGCCGCCGGAGCTGGCGCAGTTGCTGACCGGCCAGCTGGGGCTGCTGTGGCAGGCGGCCGTGAAACAGGCTGAAGCCGGGGTCCTGGCGGCGCGTGAGCAGGCTGACGACGACATAGCCCGTGCCGACCAGGAGCGGGATGAGGCCCTGGCGAAGGTGGCTGCCCTGGAGAGCGAGCTGGCGGTGCTGCGCGAGGTGGTAGCCGAACGTGACCGCCTGCTGCAGGAGGTGCGCGAGCTGCGCGCGGAGGCGCTGCCGCTGCGTGAGCAGGTGGCCCGCCTGACCGCCACCGGCGAACACCTGGCGGCGCAGCTGCAGGACACGAAAGCGGAGCTGAAGGAGTCCCGGGAGGACGGTCGTCAGCTTCAGGCCGAACTGCTGGCCCTGGCCCGCCATGACGGGAAGGTGAAGAAATGAGACAGGAAAGAACATTACGTATAAAGGCGTTTCGGCGGGCGCTGGAGCTTGGCGCCGGTGAACGGGCTGACGGGTGCCGTCATTTTCCTCGATGGAAAGAGGAACTGAGGAATTTCCCGCACGGCAGCTGCGATTTAGCCAGCAACACACTGGCGAAGTACCTGACAGATACTGAGGGATGCCATCCGTGCATCATTTTTATGGAAGGGAACGCAGGCTTTCAGGAAGCGGAAAACTCAACGGTTCACGGGCATGTCATCGTATTGCTGGACGGGGAATATATAGATCTGACGCTGGATCAGTTTCCAGAATATCCGGAGTATATCCCGGCTGAAGCTGTCGAGTCAGGTGGCCCACTGGGAAAACTTCTGCGCAATATCATGAAGCATGAAGACCCGGTAAAAACCCGTCGGGTTGATCTCAATGGTGGCGAAAAGTTGTATGCCTGGTTACGCGATACCGCCGACGAAGTGCTGGCTGCGGACCCGGAATGGCAGGCCTGGGAACAGTCCATAGAAGAAGCAAGGGAAGCCGCTTTTAAGGCGTTCCCGTTTCTGTCTGACATGCAGAAAACTGAGTGCGAACAGGGCCCGGACAGTCAGGAGGCTGCCAGATGAAGATTTATCATTACACTGACCTGAACGGACTGAAGGGCATCATCGAATCAGGCTCACTGTGGGCGACGCACTTTTCCTTCCTCAATGACAGCAATGAGCTGACTCACGGAATGAACTGCCTTGAGAATGCCCTGCAGTACCTGAGGGACGACTTTAACCCGAAAACCCTGAAGTTCATCGAACAGGCACTGACACACTTCAGAATGCACCGGGCTGCTCATGTCTATAACCTGTCGTTCTGTCTCGAACCCGACCTGTTAAGCCAGTGGCGGGGTTATGGCAGCTCTCAGGGCGTGTGCCTGGAATTTGATGATGAAGAGCTGCTTGCCTCCCTGGAATTAACTCAATATCAGGTGTTTAAAAACCGGGTACTCTATGGAAGGTGCGAACAAGTTCCTGATATGAGATCATCATATTCATCCGGAGCGCATCCCAGAGGGACATCATGAGCCATCAACTCACCTTCGCCGATAGTGAATTCAGCACTAAGCGCCGTCAGACCCGAAAAGAGATTTTCCTCTCCCGCATGGAGCAGATTCTGCCATGGCAGAATATGACCGCTGTCATCGAGCCGTTTTATCCCAAGGCGGGCAATGGCCGACGGCCCTATCCGCTGGAGACCATGCTGCGTATTCACTGCATGCAGCATTGGTACAACCTGAGCGACGGTGCCATGGAAGATGCCCTGTACGAAATCGCCTCCATGCGCCTGTTTGCCCGATTATCCTTGGATAGCGCCCTGCCGGATCGCACCACCATCATGAATTTCCGCCACCTGCTCGAGCAGCATCAACTGGCACGTCAATTGTTCAAGACCATCAATCGCTGGCTGGCCGAAGCAGGCGTCATGATGACCCAAGGCACTTTGGTGGATGCCACCATCATTGAGGCCCCCAGCTCTACCAAGAACAAAGAGCAGCAACGCGATCCGGAGATGCATCAGACCAAGAAAGGCAATCAGTGGCACTTTGGCATGAAGGCCCACATTGGTGTCGATGCCAAGAGTGGCCTGACCCACAGCCTGGTCACCACCGCGGCCAACGAGCATGACCTCAATCAGCTGGGTAATCTGCTTCATGGAGAGGAGCAATTTGTCTCAGCCGATGCCGGCTACCAAGGAGCGCCACAGCGCGAGGAGCTGGCCGAGGTGGATGTGGACTGGCTGATCGCCGAGCGTCCCGGCAAGGTAAAAACCTTGAAGCAGCATCCGCGCAAGAACAAAACGGCCATCAACATCGAATACATGAAAGCCAGCATCCGTGCCAGGGTGGAGCACCCGTTTCGCATCATCAAGCGGCAGTTCGGCTTCGTGAAAGCCAGATACAAAGGGCTGCTGAAAAACGATAACCAACTGGCGATGTTATTCACCCTGGCCAACCTGTTTCGGGTGGACCAAATGATACGTCAGTGGGAGAGATCTCAGTAAAAACCGGAAATAACGCCAGAAATGGTGGAAAAAATAGCCTAAATAGGCTGATTCGATGTGTTTGCGGGAAAAAAATCGGCCCAGATCCGCGAAATTTTAATCAGCGAGTCAGCTTGGGAAGAAATGACCTGCTTATTCGCACCTTCCCTAATGGATGAGTTTTTTAAAGATTTTCAGGTAGCCAGAGGGAATTTTAAGATTGAATTTTACTATCCTGAGAATAATGGCAATATCAGTTTACTAAAAGTTTATAGGTTGATCTCGCTGTTTATTAAAGAGGGATTGCTTCGCTTGTCCACGGAATATATGCTTTCATCACCAGCACATGCTTTCTGTGCTGGTGAGATACTCAATAACAGTCACGAAATTACTCTGTGATTCCAGGCGTCTTTATAAATGATATTCCCATCACAGTGCTTCCAGGTAATAGCTTCATATCTTAGCTGAATAGTTTCATTATGGGTTCCTGTTCCCGAACCGGGGAATAAATTTGGTGTGATGCCTGTCACTTTTACATTTTCTAAAATGATATTAAAATATTCACTTTCAATACCAACCTCCAGAATTTGATACATTTTTATTGTGGCTGATTTTAATGTCTGGTTTTCACTTAACGCCTTATACAAAAGGGGCGTTGTTTTATCAAACTCTTTCTGTATTGTAATCGGTGCGTGCACACGAGTTCCTGTTAGTCTACCTGTATTTCCATCTACAGGGACAGACAGGTGATGAGTGACTGCTTTCAGTTCAATAGCACCAATGCGTCCAGCGACTTGTGAGTTTCCCATTACAGGGGAACCATTTGCATCGGTTAACCACAGATAGGCTGGGTTTGACATGATTAGTCCTTATCTATATTTATATGGGAAGGGAAATAAAGCATGATGATAATCCAAATGAACGTTCCAATAATTTTTATGGGCCAGGGGTCAAGAAAAGAGAAACAGGCGAGGACCCCTGCGATTAGCAATGGCCCGGATAATAGGTCAAGTACTCCGCCCATCAGGCATATCTTTGTTGGTAAGAACCTATTGACTATAAAGGCGATGATATAAGCACTTCCAACGATGATAATAATGGCAAGGATTTTATCTTGCCATAAATCGAACTCCAGAAGAGAAATTAAACATAGGCTGGCAATATAACCACAAAACAATAAGTTTATTATTAGGGTGATAAGTTTTTTCATGTTACCAGACCTTAGATTTGTTGTTTAAATGCTCTCCCACTAACTCAATTATTTTTATAAAAACAGGTTTTCCTTCTGTATATCCAGCATGTATAGCATCAACGAAAGGTTGTACTGCATCAATGAAAAGAAAATAAAGAAGATCGTAATCATGAGGTCTTAATAACGCGTATATCTCGGGTGCATCTGTACTGAGGCCATCTGATGTCCTGATAGAACGTTCGGTCATACCTCCCAATAAAAGGAAGGTGCTTAACAGTGTTATGGGATTACCTTTACCCTCAAAGACAACATAAGTGAAAGATGTTTTTTCGATAACGGCTTTCGCAATGTTTGAGGCGATTGTATTTGCAATAATCCTTCCAGCTATAGATGTAATAACGACTCTGTATATTTTTTCTTGTGCCTTTTCGGATAAGAAATTGTTAAAAAGATGAAAGATGCGAGAAACAGCATTGACGATATTCTCATAATTTAGAATGTCATTTTTTATGGCTGTCATGATGCGAATACGTTCTGTTTCTCGTTTAAATCTGCTGTCTGTATCAAAGACACCGTAAATCATATATCCATAATCTAAAGGAACAGACAGACCACCATTGATAAGTCCTGTGACTGTATCAGGTGAAATGATAATGTTATAGATCCTTCTTGCAATGCCTTCTATATCGGCCATGGCAATCCCTTAATAAAATAAGATGGCTGGAAACGATAACATGTAAATAACAAAAATTGATGGTGAAATAGTTGACCTAACTAACAGTTTCTCAAATAACATTAAGAATATCGATATGTATTATTAATTAGAGATATTTATTCTTAAACTAAATATTCTGGTGCTGATATAAAAAATCACATGAAAATTCGTCACCAATAAAGGCGCCCGCAGGCGCCTCAATGACAATCACACACTCACCCCTTCGACGCTTTCCCCGCTATCACCGCGATAAACTCCAGCACCTGCTTTTGTTTGCGTGCCGACAGTTTTTCCACTTTGCGCAGCGATTTCATCAGCGCTGACTCTTCGGGCTGGGGTTTTTGGGCGGTGAGCACGATGCAGCCTTGCATTACGCGCACATCGACGCGGGTGCCGGTGTCGAATCCGGCGGCTTTCAGCCACATCCCCTTCATCACAATGGACGGAAACTGGACGTACTTCACCGGCAAACGGCTGTAATCGGGATAACGGCTCGCATAACCCACCTTCAGGCGACGGTTATCTGCGGCGTGCACTTCTGGATCAAACGAAACTGCAATACAATGCGTATCAGTCATGGTGACTATTCCTTGTAAATAGTGACTGCGATCAGCGATGCGGGGGTGTTGGTAGCACCTTCGCATCGCGCTAATAAAACCCCTGTAAATTACGCCAGTACCTCGGGTGAAGTCCAGATGTAAATACAATGAAATAAGCGCGAATAGCACGCTTTTGGAATAAATAGAAAACTCCTTCATCCCAATAATTCCGTATTATTCACCATATAAATTCATCACCTTTTACACGCCCAAATATTCCCGCGTTCCAGAAAACAACGCCTGTCGGCATCGGGCAAAAAATGCGATCTAACTCACGGAAGCAAATAGCAAACTCTGAAACAACACCATTTTGTACACTTTGCTTTACACTTTTAGTGATGTGAATCACAAATATAATCTCATGAAGTGATCCGACTCTCACAAAACGGGGTGTACTCATTCACCAATACATAATGAGCACAGCCTGGAAAGTTAAGTTTTCAGTATTTCCCCTCTCCACGGGCGCACTACCGCGAACGGCAAATCAACACGCAAAAAAAAACTTGTTGAATATGAACGGGTAAAAAAATGACGTGTGATTTGTATCACTCACATTTACAGCTTTTTAAATTATTGCCAGTGATTAATGTTGACCGGGCTATTTCCATAATCAATCAAATCTTGCATAGTGCCTGCACATTATTTCTCCCCCTGGATCAGGAGGCGAATAGTTATATTTCATCAAGGCTTACTGATGAACCCGATATGCTTTACTTCACATTAATACGTACATGACCACTGTTACTGGAGAAACAAAATGAATTATCCGGCAGAACCCTTCCGTATTAAAAGCGTTGAAACTGTATCTATGATCCCGCGTGATGAGCGCCTTAAGAAAATGCAGGAAGCGGGTTACAATACTTTCCTGTTAAACTCGAAAGATATTTATATTGACCTGCTGACCGACAGTGGCACCAACGCGATGAGCGATAAGCAGTGGGCCGGAATGATGATGGGTGATGAAGCCTACGCGGGCAGCGAAAACTTCTATCATCTGGAAAGAACCGTGCAGGAACTGTTCGGCTTTAAACATATTGTTCCGACTCACCAGGGGCGCGGCGCAGAAAACTTATTATCACAACTGGCTATTAAACCAGGGCAATATGTTGCCGGGAATATGTATTTCACCACCACCCGTTATCACCAGGAAAAAAATGGTGCGGTATTTGTCGATATCGTGCGTGACGAAGCGCACGATGCCGGTCTGAATATTGCATTTAAAGGTGATATCGATCTTAAAAAATTACAAAAGCTGATTGATGAAAAAGGCGCTGAGAATATTGCCTATATCTGCCTGGCGGTGACGGTGAACCTCGCGGGCGGGCAGCCAGTCTCGATGGCGAACATGCGTGCGGTGCGTGAACTGACGGCAGCACACGGCATTAAAGTGTTCTACGATGCCACCCGCTGCGTGGAAAACGCCTACTTTATCAAAGAGCAAGAGCAGGGCTTTGAGAACAAGAGCATCGCCGCGATCGTGCATGAGATGTTCAGCTACGCCGACGGTTGTACCATGAGTGGTAAAAAAGACTGTCTGGTGAACATCGGCGGCTTCCTGTGCATGAACGATGACGAAATGTTCTCTTCTGCCAAAGAGTTAGTCGTGGTCTATGAAGGGATGCCATCTTACGGCGGCCTGGCCGGACGCGACATGGAAGCCATGGCGATTGGCCTGCGCGAAGCCATGCAATATGAGTACATCGAGCACCGCGTGAAGCAGGTTCGCTACCTGGGCGACAAGCTGAAAGCCGCTGGTGTACCGATTGTTGAACCGGTTGGCGGTCACGCGGTATTCCTCGATGCGCGTCGCTTCTGCGAGCATCTGACGCAGGACGAGTTCCCGGCGCAAAGCCTGGCTGCCAGCATCTATGTGGAAACTGGCGTACGCAGTATGGAACGCGGAATTATCTCTGCGGGCCGTAATAATATGACCGGTGAACACCACAGACCGAAACTGGAAACCGTGCGTCTGACTATTCCACGTCGTGTTTATACCTACGCACATATGGATGTCGTGGCTGACGGTATTATTAAACTTTACCAGCACAAAGAAGATATTCGCGGGCTGAAGTTTATTTACGAGCCGAAGCAGCTGCGCTTCTTTACTGCACGCTTTGATTATATCTAAATTATTTTTATGGCCCCATCATCAGATGGGGCTTTTTTGTCTTTCTTTTCCATGAACAGGAAGCCTTTGCGGTGCCCGTTACCGTGACATAACTAAAAGAAGCAAACCCTGACTCCGACATTTTTATTATCCGCATGATGTACAAATGACAGCTGTAATTATAACGAATAGTCTACAGGAACATTTATCATGGATATTAATGCCATTGAGCGACAGAGTAGTACCCCCGGACTGATTAGCGGAACCATGTTGGTTATCGCAACCGTTGTGGGTGGCGGGATGTTTTCCCTGCCGATTGCGATGGCCGGCGTATGGTTTCCCGGCGCCTCTGTTATTCTTCTGTTTATCGCCATCATGATGTTATTAACCGGTCTGATGCTGGTTGAAGTTAACCTGCATTATGGCGCCGGTGCCAGTTTTAATACCTTTACCCAGGATTTATTAGGCCGAAAGTGGAATATCGTGGTCGGTATCGCTTTCGGCTTTGTGCTGTATATTCTGACCTATGCTTATATTTCTGGTTCGTCGGCGGTGATGGCGCAAACCGTGTTCAAATACAGCGGCGTGCGCTTTCCGGCGAATATCTCGGTGGTGATCGTCAGTATGCTGGTCGGGGCGATTGCCTGGTACAGCTCACTGCTGGTCGGGCGCATCACCACTGTGTTGATTATCGGTAAATTTATCGCGTTCTTTGCCACCTTCTCCGGGCTGGTCGGTCATATCGAAGTGGCGAAACTCGTGGACAGCGTAGCGGTAGCGCTGCCGAATTCGCAGTACCTGCCGTACATTCTGATGACGCTGCCGTTCTGTATTATCTCGTTTGGTTTTCACGGTAACGTGCCGAGCCTGGTCAAGCTGTATGGCAAGGGCGGTGTCTCACATATTACGCGTTCGATTATCATCGGCACGCTGTTTGCCCTGCTGCTGTACATCTTCTGGCTGGGCGTCACGATGGGTAACATCAGCCGTTCCTCATTCCCGCCGATTATCGCCAAAGGCGGCAATATTGACGTGTTTGTCGAGGCGATCAGCGAACTGTTCACCAGCCGCTATATGGATCTGATCCTGACCTTCTTCGGCAACTTCGCAGTAGCCAGTTCCCTGCTGGCGGCGACGCTTGGCTTGTTCGATTATATCGCCGACCTGTTTCACTTCCCGGATGACGGCATGGGCCGCCTGAAAACCGCGCTGGTGACCTACTTTCCGCCAGCCGCCGTGTGCTTCTTCTTCCCGAACGGTTTTGTGCACGCGATTGGTTACGCCGGCCTGGCCTTTACCATCTGGAGCGTGATCCTGCCGCCGTTCCTGGTGAAAGCGGCGCGAAAACGTTTTCCGACCGCCAGCTATACCGCGCCGTGTAATAACACCGTGCTCAATCTGGTGATTGTCTGTGGGGCGGTTGTTTATCTGACGGTTGTTCTCGACGTATTTGGTCTGCTGCCAACGTTTCGTTAGACGGAGTCAAAATGAAAAACGTGTTGTCTGTTCAGTCGTCAGTCGTTTATGGCTATGCCGGAAATAAAGCCGCCGTGTTGCCGATGCAGCTCTCGGGGATCGATGTCTGGCCGTTTTACACCGTACAGTTTTCCAACCACACCCAGTACGGGATGTGGCAGGGCATGGCGATGCCGCACGGCGAGCTGAGCGCCATCATCAGCGGGCTGGACGACCTGCAAAAGCTGGCGCAATGCGATGCCGTACTGTCGGGTTATCTCGGTGATAAACGTCATTGCGAAGAGGTAAAGCACGCGGTCACCACCATTCGCCAGCGTAACCCGCAGGCGCTCTACTTTTGCGATCCGGTAATGGGCGACCCGCAAAAAGGCTGCATTGTCGCGCAGGGCGTGGAGTCCTTTTTTGTCGATGACGCCATTCAACTGGCCGACATAATGGGGCCGAATCTGTATGAGCTGGGCGTGCTGACGGGCAGACAACTGCGTAGTTTTGACGAGGTGGTGGAAGCGGCGCAGCAGCTGGTGGCGTGGGGTGTGAAGAAGGTGCTGGTGAAGCATCTCGGCGACTGCTCACGTGATAAGCAGGCGTTTGAAATGCTGCTGGTGACGGCGGAACAGACGTTACACATCGCCCGGCCGCTGTATACCTTTGCCAAAATGCCGGTGGGCGTTGGGGATCTGATTTGCAGCGTGATGCTGGCCTCACTGCTCAATGGCTATGAGGACAAGCTGGCGCTGGAGCGGACGACCAGTGTTGTCGATGCGGTGATGCGGCTGACGAAAGAGCGCGACTCGTATGAACTGCGGCTGATAGACGCGCGTCATCAGATTATGGACCCACCGGTTCGCTATCAGGCAACGGTGATCTGACGCCGCAAGGGGGCTCTGTGTTTCTGACATTGCTGCGGCTTCAGCATCCGTTGGTCTACCGTTTTGCGTGGCTGCGTATTTGGGTCGTGATGTTAAGAGCGTGCGGACTGCGTAAGAGAAAGGGGTGAGCATTTTACGCCGCTGTCGCTGCCGGATGCGGCTCGCGCCTTATCCGGCCTACAAATGAGCGTGAAATGCAGGCCTACAAATAAGTGTGAAATGTAGGCCTGATAAGCGAAGCGCCATCAGGCATAAGTGCCAGGTTTTACACGCGGAAGTAGCGTGGTGGAATCAACGCAGAGAAAGCGTCGAACTTCTTCACCATCTTTTTCCAGAACAACATAACAACAATCCTCGATTTGAAACATCGGCGCTATTTTAGTCAGCGCCGACAAATCGTAAAGCCAACGGCGTTGTTCCGATCTTAAGGCGGTGTAAACCTTTTTGGTCACTATGCCGTCAAAAACGATTGCCGCAAATTTGACGGGGTTGACAATACGTTACGCCATAAACCAGTAGTAAAAGAGGCCAACTTTTAAACCAAGGATCACGATGTAGGCACAGCAGTATTTCATGGTGCCGGACATTATCTGGTTGGCCTGGCCGTCCATTTTGGTGGCCGAAACCGCAATGGCGATGCTTTGCGGCGAGATCATTTTCCCGCCCGTTGCGCCAGAGGTATTGGCCGCCGCCAGCCAGTTGGGATCGATATGTAACTTGCTGGCAGCTATGGTTTGCAGCTTGCCGAACAGAATGTTCGAGTTGGTGTCGCTGCCGGTCACAAACGTGCCCAGCGCGCCGATGACCGGGGCGAGGAAGACGTACGAGCTGCCGGTCAGATCGACAATCGACTGGGCCAGCGTGGAGATAATCCCGCTGAGATCCATCACTGTGGCCAGCGCGACGATCGCCATAATCGCGACGATAGAGTTTTTAAGCTGGAAAATGGTTTTGATAAACACTTCCAGCATCCCGCGTGCAGATGCTCCCTGAATAAAACCGCCGATGATGGTCGCAAAGATGATTAGCATCCCCGGCGTGGTTACCCATTCCACTTTCAGCGCCAGCGTTTGGCCATCGGCCAGCGTGAAATGCAGCACCGAGGCCAGTTGGGACGCCGCGGCTTTTACTGACGGGAATAATGGTGAGCACAACAGGATAAACACGAAAATAAACAGATAAATAGAGCCCACGCGGAACAACACTTTTGCCGAGCGCGGTGTGGTTTCGCGGGTATGGCTGACCTCAATGCGCCATTCGGGATCGGTTTTCCCTTTGCGCAGGCGACTGGCAATGGCCACGGCAAACAGGCTGACCAGGCTTCCGGCAAAGGCGGGTAATTCCGCGCCAAGATGGATAGCGACAAAATATTGCGGAACCAGCGTGGTGATGCCGCAAATCAGCGTGATCAGAAATACGCCGCGAATAGCCTTCAGACCGCCGCCAATAATGCAAATAATCACAAATGGCAGCAGGATATTAAACAGCGCGAGCTGCAGAATAATGGTTCCGCCGAGGGTATAAACCGGCAGGTTAACCTGTTCCGCCAGTATGGAGACGGGAATACCCACCGCACCAAACGCTGTAGGTACGGTATTTGCCACCAGAGAGGCAATCGCCGCCTTCAGCGGGTTGAATCCCAGTGCGATAAGAATGCCGATCGGAATGGCGACCGCCGTGCCATAACCCGCCGCGGCTTCAAGAAATCCACCAAAGCACCATGAAATCAGCAACACCTGAATACGCTTATCTTCGCTAATGCTGGCGAGAATATCGCGCAGAATATCCAGCGCTTTGGTCGCCTGCATGACGTTATAACTGAAGATAGCGCCGAGGATCACAATCACAATCGGCCATAATCCCTTCAGTGCGCCATAGCCTATTGCGGCTTGCAGATTCTGTACCGGCATCGCCCAGAATATCGCTGATAGCGCGGCGGTGAATACTAAAGAGATCAACACAGAATAATGGATGGGCATTTTCAATTTCAATATTAAAAATACCATCAGTAGTAACGGAGAGAGTGCCAGGGCAAACATAAAATATTCGTTCATTGCTATTCCCGATTGGTTCATTAAACCTGATTTATATTTATGACGGGGAGGCTACATTGCTGCTCTAATAAAGTATGTAAACTGAATCGCTTCAGTGAATAAAGTAATTATGATTAATGCTTTTGTAACTATTGTAATCTTTTAATTAAAACCCGCTGTCAGATAAATATACTTAAGAGTAAGCCTAATACCTATAAGTAGTTATTTAATAACCTTTTTAATAATGGTAATGACGAGAGTAGTACTCACCTGAAACTGTTTTTAAGGTGTTAATAACGCGGTGGTTTTCAATATAAAAATGTGAGCAAGGCCGAAAGAAATAAACCAGGGTGTTGCATGCGCGAGTCGATTAGAGGATTATTTGTTTTTGTCATACAAATGAAAATACAGACATTTGCGATTGTCCTGATATAAGACGCGGAGAGTCGCCAGCAACGGAAAACGATCCGAACATCACCATGAATCCAGGCATGAGTAAAACCAAAAAACGAAAAACTGGGCGTGATATACGGCTGAACCTTTGCTTGATATCGCGATATCAAGCGCAATAAACAGAAATGAAGCAATGGAGTAGTTATTGTGAATGTAAATTTCTTTGTCACCTGTATTGGTGATGCACTGAAATCACGGATGGCACGAGACTCCGTATTGCTGCTGGAAAAACTGGGCTGCCGCGTGAATTTCCCTGAAAAACAGGGGTGCTGTGGTCAGCCAGCCATCAACAGCGGCTATATCCAAGAAGCGATCCCGGGGATGAAAAACCTGATCGCCGCCCTGGAAGACAACGACGACCCGATTATCTCCCCGGCAGGCTCCTGTACCTACGCGGTAAAAAGCTACCCGACCTATCTGGCCGATGAACCGGAATGGGCGCTGCGTGCTGAGAAAGTTGCCGCCCGTATGCAGGATCTGACCTCTTTTATCGTCAACAAACTGGGCGTGGTGGATGTCGGCGCCAGCCTGCAGGGCCGCGCCGTGTATCATCCTTCCTGTAGCCTGACCCGCAAGCTGGGGGTGAAGGAAGAGCCGCTCACGCTGCTGAAAAACGTGCGCGGACTGGAGCTGTTGACGTTTGCCGATCAGGACACTTGCTGCGGCTTTGGCGGGACGTTCTCGGTCAAGATGGCCGAGATATCCGGCGAGATGGTGAAAGAGAAAGTCTTACATCTGATGGATGCGAAGCCGGAGTATTTGATTGGCGCGGACGTCAGTTGCCTGCTGAACATTGGCGGCCGACTGCAACGGGAAGGCCAGCCGGTCAAAGTGATGCATATTGCTGAAGTGCTGATGAGCCGCTGAGGGGAATGAGATGTCGATAAAAACCAGCGATGTAGAATTTAAACTGCGTATTCGTCAGCAGATAGAAGATCCGATCATGCGCAAAGCCGTGGCCAATGCGCAGGAGCGTATCGGCGCGAATCGGCAGAAAATGGTCGATGAATTAGGCCACTGGGAAGACTGGCGCGATCGTGCCAGCCAGATCCGCGATCACGTTCTGAGCAACCTCGACGCTTACCTGTATCAGCTCTCCGAGAAAGTGACGCAAAACGGCGGTCACGTCTATTTCGCCAAAACCAAAGAAGAGGCCACCCGCTACATTTTGCAGGTCGCGCAGAGTAAAAACGCGAAGAAGGTGGTGAAGTCCAAGTCGATGGTGACCGAAGAGGTAGGCGTCAACCATGTGCTGCAGGATGCCGGAATTCAGGTGATCGAAACCGATCTCGGGGAATATATCCTGCAACTGGATCAGGACCCGCCTTCGCACGTCGTGGTTCCGGCGATTCATAAAGATCGCTATCAGATCCGCCGCGTGCTGAACGAGCGCCTGGGTTACGATGGCCCGGAAACCCCGGAAGCCATGACCTTGTTCATTCGTCAGAAGATCCGTGAGGATTTCCTGAGTGCTGAAATTGGCATTACCGGTTGTAACTTTGCCGTGGCGGAAACCGGCTCGGTGTGTCTGGTGACCAACGAAGGCAATGCGCGGATGTGTACCACGCTGCCGAAAACGCACATTGCGGTGATGGGCATGGAGCGTATCGCGCCGACCTTTGCCGAGGTGGATGTGCTGATCACCATGCTGGCGCGCAGCGCCGTGGGCGCACGTCTGACGGGCTACAACACCTGGCTGACCGGCCCGCGTGAGGCGGATAACGTTGACGGACCGGAAGAGTTCCATCTGGTGATTGTCGATAACGGTCGCTCGCAGGTGCTCGGTTCAGAGTTTCGCGATGTGCTGCGCTGTATCCGCTGCGGAGCCTGTATGAACACCTGTCCGGCCTATCGCCACATTGGTGGACACGGCTATGGCTCAATCTATCCCGGTCCTATCGGCGCGGTGATTTCTCCGCTGCTCGGCGGCTATAAAGATTTTAAAGATCTGCCGTATGCCTGTTCGCTCTGCACGGCCTGCGACAGCGTCTGCCCGGTACACATTCCGTTGTCAAAACTGATCCTGCGCCATCGTCGCGTTATGGCGGAAGAGGGCATTACCCCGAAAGCCGAGCGCCGGGCGATCAAAATGTTCGCCTATGCCAATAGTCATCCAGGGCTGTGGAAAGTGGGGATGATGGCGGGCGCGCATGCGGCGAGCTGGTTTATCAATGGTGGCAAAACGCCGCTCAAGGTTGGCGCGATTGGTGACTGGATGGAGGCGCGCGATCTGCCTGATGCTGACGGCGAGAGCTTCCGCAGCTGGTTTAAGAAACATCAGGCGCAGGAGAAAAAGAATGGATAACCGTACCACGTTTTTAAACACCATCGCCCAGGCGCTGGGCCGCCCGTTGCGCTTCGAACCGCAAGCGGATGCCGCGCCGGTGAACAACTATGCCAACGAGCGCCTGACCGAACTTAGTCCCGAGCAGCGCTGCGATGCGTTTATTCAGTTTGCCAGCGACGTGATGCTGGCCCGCTGTGAGCTGACTCGCGAGGACCAGGCCGCAGACGCGGCGCTCCGCCTGTGCGAAGAATTGGGTCAGCAGCCGGTGGTGCTGAGCGGCGACAGCCGGCTGGTGGCGCTGGGCATTACCGAACGCCTGCAGCAGGAATGCAATGCCGTGGTCTGGGACCCGGCTCGCGGGGCAGAGAATATTACCCTGGCCGAGCAGGCGAAAGTCGGTGTGGTGTATGCCGAATATGGCCTGACCGAGTCCGGCGGCGTGGTGCTGTTTTCTGCACCCGAGCGGGGGCGTTCCCTGAGCCTGTTGCCGGAGTCTTCGATATTCGTGCTACGTAAAAGCACCATCCTGCCGCGGGTGGCGCAACTGGCAGAAAAACTGCATCAGAAAGCACAGGCCGGTGAGCGTATGCCATCGTGCATTAATATCATCAGTGGACCCAGTTCAACGGCGGATATTGAGCTTATCAAGGTGGTTGGGGTGCATGGCCCGGTGAAGGCGGTGTATCTGATTATTGAAGATTGTTGAGGCAGGATGGAAAACCGCTCTGGCGCTACAGGCCAGAGCGGTATCGACGTTATGCAATCATGCTGATGATCAACACGATAATCAGGCCAACCACGGAGTTCACCAGCTCCAGCAGACCCCAGGTTTTCAATGTGTCCTTCACTGACAGGTCAAAGTAACCTTTGAACAGCCAGAAGGAGGCATCGTTGATATGCGTCAGGGTGTTAGAACCCGCCGCCGTTGCCAGCACCAGTAACGCCGGATCGACACCCACCAGTTGACCGGTTGCCGGGTCGAGGATCGCTGCGCTAATAATCCCCGCCGCCGTCATGGCGGAGACCACGCCCTGGCCGGTTGCCAGACGAATGAGCACGGTTATCAGCCACGCCATGATATACGGAGAAATATTGCCGTGTGACATCAGCATGCCAATGGTATCGCCGATGCCGGTATCGATAATGGTTTGCTTCAGTACACCACCCGCGCCGATGATCAGGATCACCATGGCGATGCTTTTCACTGCGTTTTCAAAGGCGTTCATCACCCACTGCATGTCATGGCCGCGTGCGGTACCAAACAGCACGAAGGCGACAACCATGGCAATGAACATTGCGATTGGGGAAGAGCCTAAGAAGTTGACCACTTCCCACGCCTGCGTCCCTTTCACCAGCCAGATGTTAGCGATGGTGGTGGAAATCATGATGATCGCCGGGATCAGCGGTACCAGAATCGACACGCCGAAAGACGGCAGGTTGTTCTGGTCAACCGGTACATCGGCTTTCATAAATGAAGGCGTTGGGCGTTCAAGGTTACCGAGGAATTTCGGCAGGATCAGACCCGCGCAGATAACGCTCGGAATGGTCACCAGAATACCGTAGATATAGACCATACCCATGTCGGCACCATAGGCGTTTACCAGTGCCACCGGGCCCGGCTGTGGCGGGAACAGTGAGTGTGCGGTGGTCGCTGCGGCAACGGCAGGAATGGCCAGTTTCAGGAACGGGATCTTCGCTTCTGCGGCAATGACGATCACCAGCGGCGCCAGCATAATAAAGGCCACTTCGTAGAACATCGCCAGGCCGAAGATCAGGCCGATAATGATCACCGACAGCTGCACATAGCGCAGGCCGAGTCGCGCCAGCAGCGTATGGGCAATCTGATGCGCCGCTCCGGAATCGACCATCAGTTTACCGATGACCGCACCGAACACCACGATAATTGCCAGTTCACCCAACGTACCGCCGAAGCCGGATTTCATGGTGTGCAGCAGCTCCATTAAATCCATTCCCGCCAACATGCCGACGGAGAGTGCCGCCAGCAGCAGGGCGACCATTGAGTTTATTTTGAAACGCAAATTGAGCACCAGCATGAGGCCGATGCCGAATACAACCCACAGAATATTGAGAACGTGCATAAAACGTCTACCTTGTTTTGGTTGAACCATTATGATTTTGGTTGAGATGTTACACATATTGGTTAACCATTGATGCGATGAATGTCACAATCCATATTCAATGTTGACATTGATAACAGACAGTTCCCTTTCAGGCCGCGCCCTGCAGGCTCTTTCCCCTTAACTTCATCACCTTACCTCATTATTCGTGCCAGACCACTGATACAGTTTTTGTGATTTGGTTAACCAATTTTGCTGTTTAGGTTGACATGTGGGGGCGAAAGGTAGAATTTATGCGCCATGTCGTCCGGTTTGCTGGCGTAATGCGTTGAGCACTCCGGCAGTTGAGTAAGTCGTGGCTCGCGGTGTTTGCGCCGGGGGCCAACAATGTGAAGAGGTTAAAAGCATGGAACAGACATGGCGCTGGTACGGTCCTAACGATCCGGTTTCTTTAGCTGATGTGCGTCAGGCAGGCGCTACCGGTGTTGTTACCGCCTTGCACCATATCCCGAACGGGGAAGTGTGGTCAGTTGAGGAAATCGAAAAACGCAAAGCTATCATTGAGCAGGCGGGGCTGGTCTGGTCGGTTGTCGAAAGCGTGCCGATCCACGAAGACATTAAAACCCGTTCCGGTAACTATCAGCAGTGGATTGCCAACTACCAACAGAGTCTGCGCAACCTGGCGCAGTGCGGTATTCGCACCGTGTGCTACAACTTCATGCCAGTACTCGACTGGACGCGTACCGATCTGGAATATGTCCTGCCGGACGGCTCCAAAGCATTGCGCTTTGACCAGATTGAATTTGCCGCCTTTGAGATTCATATCCTCAAACGTCCCGGTGCAGAAGCAGACTACACCGCTGAAGAGGTCGCCCAGGCGCAGGAACGCTTCACCACCATGACCGAAGAAGATAAAGCGCGTCTGACCCGCAATATCATCGCCGGTCTGCCGGGGGCGGAAGAAGGCTATACCCTTGACCAGTTCCGTCAGCACCTTGAGCGCTACAAAGATATCGATAAAGCCGCGCTGCGCGAAAATTTTGCCGTCTTCCTGAAGGCAATTATTCCGGTTGCTGAAGAAGTTGGTGTGCGCATGGCGGTGCACCCGGACGATCCGCCGCGCCCGATCCTCGGCCTGCCGCGCATTGTTTCCACCGTGGAAGATATGCAGTGGATGGTTGATACGGTCAGCAGCATGGCGAACGGTTTCACCATGTGCACCGGCTCTTACGGTGTTCGTGCGGACAACGATCTGGTTGATATGATCAAACAGTTTGGCCCGCGCATTTACTTCACCCACCTGCGTTCCACGCTGCGTGAAGATAACCCGAAAACCTTCCATGAAGCGGCGCATCTCAATGGTGACGTGGATATGTATGAAGTGGTGAAAGCGATTGTTGAAGAAGAGCATCGCCGTAAAGCCGAAGGTAAAGAAGATTTGATTCCGATGCGCCCGGATCACGGTCACCAGATGCTGGACGACCTGAAAAAGAAAACGAACCCAGGCTACTCCGCGATTGGTCGCCTGAAAGGGCTGGCGGAAGTGCGCGGCGTTGAGATGGCTATCCAGCGCGCTTTCTTTAGCCGCTAAATCAGACCGGCCGGCAATCTGTCGGGCCGGCTTTTTCTTTTCTCTTCCCGTCGGCATTTCCGACGGGTTCTGGAGTTCACGATGACAACGACAATTGCCAATAGCAACCTGCCGGTTGCGCGCCCTGCATGGGATAATTCGCGCCTGCAATCCCGTATTGTTCACCTCGGATGCGGGGCTTTTCACCGGGCGCATCAGGCGCTGTACACCCACCATCTGCTTGAAACCACGGACAGCGACTGGGGTATCTGTGAAGTTAACCTGATGCCGGGTAACGACTGTGTACTGATTGAAAATCTGCAAAAACAACAGCTGCTGTATACCGTGGCGGAAAAAGGCGCGGACAACACCGTTCTGAAAGTGATTGGCTCGATGAAAGAAGCCATGCACCCGGATCTTGACGGTTGCGACGGTATTTTGCGTGCGATGGCGCGCCCGCAGACGGCGATTGTCTCGCTGACGGTCACCGAAAAAGGTTACTGCACGGATGCCGCCAGCGGTCAGTTAGATCTCAATAACCCGTTGATTAAACACGATCTGGCGAATCCGACTGCGCCGAAATCGGCAATTGGCTATATCGTGCAGGCGCTGCATCTGCGTCGTGAGCAGGGTCTGCCGGCCTTTACCGTGATGTCCTGTGATAACGTGCGTGAAAATGGCCACGTGGCGAAAGTCGCGGTGCTGGGGCTGGCGCAGGCACGCGACCCGCAGCTGGCGCAGTGGATTGAAGCCAATGCCACTTTCCCATGCACCATGGTGGATCGCATTGTTCCGGCGGCGACGCCAGAAACGTTGCAGGAGATTGCCGATCAACTGGGTGTTTACGATCCGTGCGCCATCGCCTGTGAACCGTTCCGGCAGTGGGTGATTGAAGACAACTTCGTGAACGGTCGTCCTGACTGGGATAAAGTCGGCGCACAGTTCGTTGCCGACGTGGTGCCGTTTGAAATGATGAAACTGCGCATGCTTAATGGCAGCCACTCTTTCCTTGCGTATCTGGGCTATCTCGGTGGTTATGAAACGATTGCCGATACCATGACCAACCCGGCGTACCGCAAAGCCGCGTTTGCCTTGATGATGCAGGAACAGGCGCCCACACTGTCGATGCCGGAAGGCACCGATCTCAATGCGTATGCGACCTTGCTGATCGAGCGTTTCAGCAATCCATCCCTGCGCCATCGTACCTGGCAGATTGCCATGGATGGCAGCCAGAAACTGCCGCAGCGCCTGTTGGACCCTGTTCGCCTGCACCTACAAAACGGCAGCGACTGGCGGCACCTGGCGCTGGGTGTAGCGGGCTGGATGCGCTATACCCAAGGCGTGGATGAGCAGGGGCAGACCATTGACGTTGTCGACCCGATGCTGGCGGAATTCCAGCGCATCAATCAGCAGTATCAGGGCAGTGAACGCGTTATGGCCCTGTTGGGATTAAGCGGGATCTTTGGCCATGATTTAGCGGAAAACACGGATTTTGTGGAAGCGATTATCGAGGCTTATCAGCAACTGTGCGAGAAGGGCGCGCGCGAGTGTGTCGCAGCACTGCACGCTGACGCATAACGCCCGAACTATGACGGGTCAATCAAAATATCTGTTTGGTTGACCCGTTTTCTGTTTTTGGCTTGCCGCAAATGCTATAGTTCAGGCGACATAAAGGTTATTTGTAGGCCTGATAAGGTGCGTCCTGCCATCCGACCTACGGATCTGAATAAACGCATCTGACGGATAGAACATAATGAAATCGAACACTTCTCAGCAAAGACCCTACCAGGAAGTGGGTGCCATGATCCGCGATCTCATTGTCCAGACGCCATACCAACCCGGCGAGCGCCTGCCCCCGGAGCGTGAAATAGCCGAGATGCTCAATGTCACCCGTACGGTGGTGCGCGAAGCGTTAATCATGCTGGAAATTAAAGGGCTGGTGGATGTGCGGCGCGGTGCCGGGATCTACGTCCTCGACAACGCGAACGCGCAGACAATCGACAGCACGGATATTAACCATTGCAATGATGCGGGGCCTTTTGAGCTGTTACAGGCACGCCAGCTATTAGAGAGCAATATCGCCGAGTTTGCTGCATTGCAAGCCACGCGCGAGGATATCGTCAAAATGCGCCAGGCATTGCTACTGGAAGAACGTGAGCTGGCCTCCAGCGAACCAAACGGCTCGGAAAGCGGCGACATGCAGTTTCACCTTGCCATTGCCGAGGCCACGCACAACAGTATGCTGGTCGAGTTATTTCGTCAGTCATGGCAGTGGCGTGAGAACAACCCGATGTGGATCCAACTGCACAGCCATCTTGACGATACTCATTACCGTAAAGAATGGATGGGCGACCACAAGCAGATCCTGGCGGCACTCATTAAAAAAGATGCCCGCGCGGCCAAGCTGGCAATGTGGCAGCATCTGGAAAATGTTAAACAGCGACTGCTGGAGTTTTCAAACGTTGATGACATCGATTTTGATGGTTATCTGTTTGAATCCTGGCCGTTAGATACGGTTAACGCCTGATTTTTCTTCCCTTTTACAACGTGGGCCATCCCGGCTCACGTATCACTTCCCGCTGATTTCCTCTGACTATTTTCCGTGTCTGGACGCGACGTAAAATAATGTTTCCATCACTGCAGATGGCGTTTTTTGCAGCGTCATTGCGGGGCGAAAATTGACATATATCAATTAAAAACGACTTATTTTCGCGTGCAAAAAAATGCATCATTTACCTTATCTTTACCTTTTCGTGCTTATTTTTCGACAAAACAGGTCAATGCGAAGTGAGAATCACACTGATTTGTCCAACGGTTAGTGCCGTTAATATGTACTTAAAGGCGTATAAAAACAAAGGATTTAGATAAAAGTAGACATTAATCACGCTCTGTAACCTATTGGTCAGAATGATGTTTTGATTGTGCAGGTTGATGACTCGTCCAGCCGCTCCCATTTTAATCAAATGAGTAAGAACAAATATTCGTAAAGTTAAAATTACACATTATTCTACAATCAAGTTATCTTTCATTTGAAATATCGTTCCACTTTTTTTTGGTTTATTAACAGTTTCATTACTATTGTGATTTTTTTTTACCGTTGACATGTTTTTACACTGGCTGCATATTTCATCGCCATAAGCGTGTTATTGCGTCAGGAGTTAAATATGCCTTCTCGAGATTATCCCGATATCCGAAAAGCCAGGGGTACCCGATCTAAAGATATGGTCCTTTTAAGTGCCCGTGTTGATACTTCTCTTTGGGAATATGTCCGAACACTGGCATTTGAAACGCGTAAAAGTAAACAAGACATTATTGCGGAAGCGTTAATGTTACATCGCTCTATTAATGAGAGCGAAAGCGAAAGTTCAAAGTAGCATCTCTCTGTTCGGGTTTTATTTAAAACCCAAAATGAAATATGTCCTGCCACTTCATTATTACCTTTATCGGTATGTTTTTTGGTGTGTTATTGGTGTTTCCCCTTAATCCATAGGGGACTTTTTTATGCAGGCGTTTTGCCTTCATAACAAAGTTGATAGCAAAATTCACAATTAAAAGTGAGTAACAACATGAAAAAGTCAGTAGTGGCATTAGCTGTAATGGCATTAGGGGTAACCTCCGTTCATGCAGCGGAAATTTATAATAAAGATGGCAACAAATTGGATCTGTACGGCAAAGTAAAAGCGGTACATTCCTGGACTGACGGTAAAGATGCTGATGGTACTTACGCGCGTCTGGGTTTTCGCGGTGAGACTCAAATTAACGATCAACTGACCGGTTACGGCCAGTTTGAGAGTCAGTTTGATGCTTCTAAGGCAGAAGGGTCACAGAATGGCGTTAATACACGTCTGGCGTTTGCTGGTCTGGATTACGGCCATGACGTTAGCTTTGACTACGGTCGTAACTACGGTATCGCTTACGATGTGGGAGCTTACACTGACACTCTTTCAGAGTTCGGTGGCGACTCCTTTGAAGATACTGACCGTTTCCTTACTACACGCACTTCTGGCGTTGCAACACTCCGCACCAAAAATCTGTTTGGTGCCGTTGATGGTCTGAACGTTGGCGCGCAGTATCAGGGCCAGGATGATTCTAACGCTAACCCGGCAAAACAGCACGGTAATGGCTACGGCTTCTCGCTGGGTTATGACAATATTGCGGATTCCGGCGTTTCTGCCATTGCGACCTATACCACTAACTCCGTGACTGCTGAGCAGAAACGTAGCGGCTGGGAAGGTGACAACGCTGAGTTCTGGGGCGCTGGTCTGAAATATGACGCGAATGCTATCTACGTTGCAACCATGTACGGCGAGTCCCACAACCTGATTCAGGATGCGGACAAAGCACAGCATTTTGAAGCGATGGCTGCCTATGTGTTTGATTTTGGCCTGCGCCCGAACGTGGCATACGTTCATGCGCGTGACAATAACAACACTGACCTGACCGAATACGTTGCGCTGGGTACTGATTACTACTTCAACAAAAACATGGTGGCCGATGTAGGTTATAAAATTAACCTGCTTGATGGCAAAAACGACGATAACCAGGTTGTTGCTGGTCTGACTTACCAGTTCTAAGTTTTTGTGATGATTGCAAAAGGCGTCTTTAGTAAGACGCCTTTTTTACATGCTTTTGAGGCTCACAGCGGTTGGTTTTGTGCCGACTGCAGATCGCTAAATAGCCATTTCCAGATATCCACTTTTACCCATGCGACGATACAGAGAATGAGGTAAAAAAGAGGATTGTGCGTAATGGAAATACGCATGACTTCCATCAGGTCCACATGCAAGTTTCCGGCTATTGCCATGTTGATAACAAAAATAGACGCAATAGCACTGGCCAGTAAAATAATAATGGCCTGTATTTTGGCTACCTCCGGAAACTTTCCGGAAGCCCACTGCCACAAGAAAACGGTTGTTAGCAGAAATATAACAAACAATCCTGCTGCACCAAATAGACCAAAATTTTTATAATCGCCTACCGTGCTAATTAAACCAGCCAGAATAATCAACCCAAGTATGAGTTTTTTTAACCTCGACATATACTCTTCCCGGAAGTGTTGTTGCAATTTAATTAATATGTCCATTTTTACGCATGTGCTATCAGCAAAGGTATATACGTAAAAGTGAATTATAAAGTTTTTAGAGAGATGTTTGACTGTTATTTACAGGTTATTAAATGCTGACATTCAATTGCAGAACAATCTGATTAAAATATATTTATGGCGTTAGTGGCGTGATGATCTATACAGACTATAAGCTGTTGTTTATACCCTGGATAATGAGAGTATATATCAGCGTTTCGTGCTAATCAGGCGTGTTCAGGAGGCGGGAAACGCGGCTATACAGCGCCAGTCTCCGTTTTCCTGACGGTAGATAGATTCGGTATGCCCTGGGATCGTCCATTCTTCCTCCCTGCCAGCAACACAGTCGATGTAGATACAGAGTCCGCAGCCACCGCGTAGCTCGCGGGGAATATCCGCCACCCGAAAGCGGACCCCTGCGGCCTGTAGCGCCTTGCGCATTTTGATGACACCAACGGTGGAATGAAACAAGAACAGCGTTTCCTTCACTGACGCTTCTCCTGACGCTGACCTATCAACGCAGCCCCGATTGCACCGGCAAACTGTGCGTCGGGATGCGTGTGTACGGGGATGCCGACATGCCCTTCGAGCATACGGACAAAGGCGTGACAGTGGCTGACACCGCCGGTAAATAGCAGCGGTGCCTGGGCTGAAAGCCGCCCGATGAAGTTTGCGCTGCGTCTGGCCATCGCGTTGATCACGCCAGCCAGAATCGCCTCCGGCGCGATACCCGCAGAGCGCAGGCTAATGACTTCTGACTCGGCAAATACTGTACACATGCTGGTGATAGCATGCGGTTCGACGCCAGCAGTAATCGTATCCAACTGCTCTACGCTGGCACCGAGGGTGCGTGAGATGACGTCCAGAAACCGCCCGGTTCCGGCAGCGCACTTGTCATTCATTAAGAAATCGCTGAGATTACCATCGTCATCCAACTGGATAACTTTACTGTCCTGACCGCCGATATCAATCACTGTGCGGGTGCCGGGAGCCAGCAATCGTGCCCCCAGTCCGTGGCAGGAAATTTCAGTGACCTGTTTGTCGGCATAATCGACGAGCTGCCGTCCGTACCCGGTGAGGGTTAAAAATGGCCTGTTCTCCAGCCCATCCTGCAACGTTTCCCATGCCTGCGCGATCGCATCTGCGGGGCGAAAAGGCGTTGGGCAAAGGAAGCGGCGCCTGATGACGTTACCTTCCAACAAAATACCTTTCGTCGCCGTGGAGCCGGAATCAATCCCTATTGAGTATGTCATCCGCGTTTCTCACAACATTTCAATGAATGCGGCGACACGGGTGCTAAGCTGGCCGATATCCGCACTGGAGTAGTCGGTTTCAATCGCGATATAAGGAATGTTGTGCTGTTGGCGTACGTGACGCTTAATCGCGAGCGATTCAACGGCGTAGGTGTGGCAAGCCTGCAAAATGACATCGACGACGCCGTCAGCCTGGTACTCGTCAACCATTTGGCTGAGCATTTTCAGGCGTTGATCGTTAGGGGAAATACAGGAGCAGCCGATGGCGAGGTATTTATCGGTCAGCGCGTCGTAGACATCGCCGGTTTCCGCCACGCATTGTTCGGTGGCCTTTGCGCCGGTGCAGTTTTCATAACCCACCACCCAACCGCCGTTTTCTTCAATGGCACGAACCACTTTCTCTGCTGCGCCGCCAATGGGGCAGCCGGTTATCAGGATGCGCGGACGTGACGCCAGACGTTTCCCGGCCTGCCATTCCTGATGTACGCGCTCGGCCATGCTATTAAGCTCGTCGATCAACGCGTCTTTATCAAAGCGGAAGGTTGCACCGTAGACGACTTTCAGAATGTCACTGCCGCTAAGTGCGGGTGGGTTAAGTTGACCAACGCGATAGAAATTCGCCAGAGCCCGACGTTCCTTGTTTTTGAGAATAATGGCTTCACGTAGCGCAGCTTCGGTAATCGGGGTGCCAAAACGGGCTTCGATTGCCTGCTGCAGACGCAGGATCTCGGCTTTCCATAGCGCACGCGAAGCCGCATCACTGGCGCTGTTGGGCAGTTGCATCACATGTACCGCTTTAAATTCGGCCATGTATTCGTACATTTTCTTTTTACCATCGCAGGTGGTTTCGCCCACCACCAGGTCAGAGAAGTAGAAGTACGGACATTTGTCGGTTTTGCCAAAACCGTAGCTGCTTTTGATCAGCGGACACAGGTTTCGTGGCAGATCTTTTTCGGCTTCTTCAATGGTTTCATCAGAGGTTGAGCATAGCGAAACGACGACCGCGCCCGCCGCCATCGCAATCTCCTGCGGCATAAAGGTGCAATAGGTCCCAACGAGCGGAATACCTTGCTCTTTAAGATCCATTACGGTGAGAAAACCTTTCTGACGGGCGTCGGAGAATTGAGTGAAAATGGCGGGTAAATCGGTGATTAGCGACATGATTTTCCTTCCCCGTAACACGGGAGACAGTAAAAAGACGCCGCATTATAACCCTGTAATATGTCAGGCTTTGTTGATGTACAACAATTGCGCGTTTACAGATGACGACTGTAGACCCGTGACACTTCCCCCCACGGGTGATAGCCCGGCCCGTCAAAGTAAAATCCCGCTTTCTCGTATAAACCTTCCAGCTCGGTACACAAATGGAGCTGCTTAAACCCCAGCTGTCTGGCCTGCTGCGCAATATGTTCAATCAGGCGAAATGCCAGACCGTGCCCACGATAACGAGGATCGATATAGAGCGCACATAGCCACGGCCACAGTTCGCCGCGACTGATAAAATCATTGGTGATCAATCCGGCGCAGCCAACAATGCTGTCGCCATCCTGCAACCAATACCACTGCGGTAGTGGGTTCTTTGCGCCAATGCAACGATGCAGCGCATCCTCGTAAACCTTCATTGAGTCTTCTGAGGCCCATTGTTGTTGAAAGTAAGCGGTGACCTCGTGCCGTTTTTCCGGCGTCTCGCGCAGGGAAAAAATGCGGATGTTCATCGTCATTGAATTTTTCTCCTTAAAAATTCGCCAGCGTTAGCAGGGAAGGAATTTGCGACAACAGATATAACACCAGCCCGATAGAACCGCCAACCAGCGTGCCGTTGACGCGAATAAACTGCAAATCTTTGCCGATGTTGAGCTCAATTTGCTGCGACATCTCCCGTGCATCCCAGCTTTTCACCGTGTCGCTGATATGGCGCGTCAGGAAGGTGGCGAACTCCGGTGCAACCTTTTGCGCAGCTTGCTCCAGGTGCTCATTCAGCGATGTGCGCAGGGCGCTATCGGCAACCAGCGTTTCGCCAAACCATTGCCCGGCGCTGGCAATGCGTTGTTTCACGCGAGAATCATCGGCGTTAATGTCAGTTTTTACCCACTGACGCAGGTCGGCCCACAGTTCCCCGAGATAACGGTTAAAGGCCTCGTCCTCTTTCAGGTAGCTTTTGAGGCTTTCTGCACGGACGGTCATCTCCGGATCGTGTTTGAGCTTGTCTATCAAGTTCAACGTGGCGCGATCGAAGGCGTGACGGATCTGATGCGCCCGATCGTGACTGATATCATCCAGCAGGGAGTTGACGGCATCAGAGACCAGTTCGGCGCTGTGTTCGCCCAGCCATTCGGTTGGCAGGATCTTCGCCTTGAGCGGGTGTTCGGTCTCCAGCCAGCGTACGATCTGCTGGGCGATGAACGCCCGCGAACTGTCGCGCTGAAGCAGGGCGATCAGTTGAGCGATCAACGTGTCGAGCAGCACCTGATGGCGATTATTTTTGGTCATGCTTTCCAGCATCAGCGCACTGGTGCCAGAAAGATCAACCTTGTCGATGGCCTTATGCACCGCCCGTTTAATGAGCCGCTGAATACGCGAATCATCGGTGAGTTCGAGAAATCCGCTCATGATTTGCAGCAAATGCTGGCCAATACGCTGGGCGTTTTCCGGCTGGCTGAACCAGTTGCCGATCAACAACGCCGGTTCATGGCGACGGATAAGGGCGACCAGAGATTGCGTATCGAGGAATTTCTCCTGCACAAACTGCCCAAGGTTTTCGCCGATTCGGTCTTTATTGCGCGGAATAATCGCCGTATGTTGCGCGATAAATGGGATCGGCACCCGGCGAAAAAGCGCCACCACGGCAAACCAGTCCGCCAGTGCGCCGACCATCGCCGCTTCGGCAATCGCCTTGACTCCGAGCACCCAGAAGTTAGGTGGCAGAAATAGCGTAATGACGAAAGTGGCGGCGGCGGCCAGCAGCAGAGAGAGCGCCAGTCGTTTGGCGCGTTTGAGTTCAGCAATTTTATTCATAGGCTTAAGAATAGAGCCAGACGGCGGGATCGCGCAAAATTTGTGGTGTGCCTCCCATTTTTAGATGGCGGGATCTCATCCTGGGATCCAGTTGTCCCACGCGGTAGCGCGTAATGTTCTCTGCCGGATGACGCAGAATGTTTATCCGGCAACCTTTAAATCAGCAACCTATACAAAAAGCAGCGGTATCAGGCATAAGTTATGGTTTGATATTAAATCAAAACATGTCATTAAATATCAAATTAGATCATTTTTTATCAAAATTAATCTTTGTCACAATTTTTATCATCCCTCCAGGGTAGCATATACCCTAAATAATTCGAGTTGCTTAAAGGCGGCAAGGGAGTGAGTCCCCAGGAGCATAGATAACTATGTGACTGGGGTGAGCGAGCGTAGCCAACACATAAGCAACTTGAAGTATGACGGGTATAGACACGGATTTTGAGTGCTACTTTTATATATATAAGGGATGATAAATTTATGAAGTTGAATGAGTTGTTCACAAGAACGCCGCCCGAGCGCCGTCATTATGGTATCGCTCTCTTGATTGGTATCGTTTCTGGCGTGCTTTCTGCATTTGTTAAGTGGGGCGCCGAGGTGCCCCTTCCACCAAGGACATTTTCTCTGGGGCGAAATGAATTTAACCCGCCCTATCTTTTTCTCAGGGACTATTTAGGGATTGATCCCACGCAAACGGTCTATACCTTTTCTGAGCATGCGATCAATCCCGTAATGGTCACGCACATTATATTTTCATTAGTATTTGCAGTGGGTTATTGCGTTGCTGCTGAAATTTTTCCGAAAGTTAAACTTTGGCAAGGTGTGTTAGCGGGGTTGATCGTGACAGTGGCGGTTCATGGCCTCTTTATTCCTGCATTGCATCTTTCGCCGCCATTGTCTCAGCTACCCTTTGATGAATACGTTTCTGAAATTGTGGGGCATATTTTTTGGTTTTGGGTGATTGAAATAATTCGTCGCGACCTGCGTAATCGGATCACACATGAACCCGATGCTGAAATCCCATTATATTCCGCCAGATGACCAAAAGTAGATGTCTTATTATGGATTGCCCCGACAGTTCAACTCTCATGTTGGTGTTTAACTGTCGGGGCGTTCATGGAAGATTAGCTCTCAGTGGCTAACGTCGTGGCCTCGTGCTGACGTACCCGCTTCAACAATCCGGCGAGCGTGAATACCACGACAATACCTGCGACAACCGCCAACAGGTGAAACGAAATCCTGCCGCCGTTAAACCACAGCCAGCGCCCAATTTCGACAGAAACCGCCATTACCGTCAGGATCACCATGTTCAGTGATGCGGAGACCGTACCTTTCGGTAAATTGTTGGAAAACAGCGTAAAGCGGAACAATGTTGGGAAAATCATCCCAATGCCAAACGCATACAGGCTGGTTCCCAGCACCGACCACATCCAGACGTGCGGCCACAGCAAATTACCCACAATCAGCACCACCAGCCCGCTTAACTGAACAGGCGCTGCCCGCCAGATAAAGCGCGGCCTCGTCGGATCTTTTACAAAACGTACGACGACCATGTTGGCGACGATTACGGCGCCAAACACCGGCGCCTGCGCCCAGGCAAACTGCGAGGTGGTCATGCCGCCCGCGTCAATCAGGATCACCGGCGAGACCGCCACCCAACTCATCATCGGGATATAGCTCAGCGACAGCGTGGCGGCGCCAAACAGGAACACCCGGTTGCGGAACACGTCGCGGAAGTCACGCAGTACGCCGAGCGCGCTGAACGGCACAGCACCGCGCTGGACGGTCTCCGGCATCGCCAGGACTAACCCGATCAGGGCGATAAGCCCCATGACGGCGATAATGGCAAACAGGATCTTCCAGTGGACAAAGTGCATCAGCGCCGCCCCGGAAAGCGGGCCGATAACCGGGGCAACCAGTACAATGGAAGTGATAACGGCCATCAGCTTAATGGCCTTTGTTTGCCCAAAGGCCTCTTGTACCGTGACATAACCGACAGTGGCGATAAAGCAGATGCTGGTGCCCTGCACGAAACGCGCAACCAGAAATTGCGTCATCGAGGTGGTGAAGAGTGTCGCCGTGCAGGCCAGCGTAAAGATTAACGCCCCAGCAATCAGTACCGGTCGGCGGCCAATCCTGTCGGAAAGCGGCCCTAGCAGCCACTGTAGCGCCATCCCCCCCGCCAGATACAGACTGACTGCCGCCGGCGCCAGGCTGACATCGGCATTGAAATCTCGCACCACGTTGATGATGCCGGGCTGGATCAGGTCCGTCGACAGATAGGCGGCGAAGTCATACAAAATCAGCGCGATAGGGAAAAATAGCGTTGTGGCGCGTTGAGCGAAAAACGCGAGAATCCGTTGCATAAAACAACTCCTTGTCGGGAGAAAACCCTCAACGGGAATAGCGAAATTCAATACCGTCTTACAGACGTCAGGCTGGTGACAGAAAAAAAACAGACTGCAGCTGTACTGAATTTCATGTAATCAAAAACGCTGCCTGCGTGAAGCGCAAACAGGAAATACGTCTTTCTGGCTCAGGTCAGAAAACGTAACGATTACAAGTGACAATCAGCACATTACACCTCGGGAAGAGAACGTTGAATGGAAAATAACCTCCCGCAGTGTAATGCGGATTGGATGATAATTAAACGAGTTTATCGGGTTAATACGCCGAAATTAAAGAGGCTTAACGCGGGAATGCGCATTGAGATAGCGATTCTGCGTGAGGTATTCCAGACAAATGCAGACGTTACAAAGGGACGTTTTTATCTCTGATAACGTCTCGCAAAGAGAGAAAGTCGCAGGTGAGAGAGCGGTTTTCCGGCGCTACAGTCACCGCATCTTATTTCCAGGTGACGGACCGCCATGAATACAGCACCGACTTCCACACCGCATGATGCGGTTTTTAAAACGTTTTTGCGCCACCCAGAGACAGCGCGGGATTTTCTACAAATACATCTTCCCGCTTCGCTGCGCGAACTTTGCGATTTTCAGACGCTGAAACTCGAGTCAGATAGTTTCATTGAAGAGGATTTACGTGCGTATTACTCCGATGTGCTGTGGTCGGTGAAAACAACGGATGGGGATGGATATATTTATGTGGTGATTGAACACCAAAGCACACCGGATGCGCATATGGCATTCAGACTGATGCGCTACGCGGTAGCGGCCATGCAGAAACATTTAGATGCCGGGCATCAGCAGCTACCGCTGGTGGTGCCGATGCTGTTTTATCACGGCGCTAAAAGCCCGTACCCTTATTCTCTATGCTGGCTGGACGAGTTTGCCAACCCGAAGCTGGCTCGTCAGCTGTATGCTGCGGCGTTTCCGCTGGTGGATATTACCGTTATTCCAGATGACGAAATTGTGCAGCATCGACGCATGGCGCTGCTGGAGTTGATCCAAAAACATATTCGCCAGCGCGATCTTATGGGGCTGGTTGAGCAACTTGTTTCCCTGTTAGTTAACGGCTCGACTAATGACAGTCAGCTAAAGACGCTGTTTAATTATATTTTGCGAACCGGCGATGCACCTCGCTTCAATACGTTTATCAGTGCAATTGCCGAACGTTCACCGCAGCATAAGGAGCATTTGATGACGATCGCGGACAGATTGCATGAGGCAGGTTTTCAAAAAGGATGGCTCAAAGGTCAGCAGGAAGGAAAGCAGGAAGGTAAACAGGAAGGTAAACAGGAAGGGCTGATAGAGGGGCGACGTGATGAGGCGCTACGTATTGCCCGCACCATGCTGGCAGATGGCATCGATATCAGCACGGTACAAAAAATTACCCGGCTTTCCGCTGAAGATATTCAGGGCTTAAGCCACCAGGCAGAGGCGTAGCCGGGTGTACCGATTTACTCTATCGCCACCTTTACCGCCTCGCCGAGTTTCTGCATCACTTCCTGATGCTTATCGTTTGGCGGCAATGCACAGTTGATGCGCACGCAGTTGCGATACTTTCCGGATGCGGAGAACAGCGAACCCGGTGCGACCTGGATTTTCAGGCGACAGAGTTGCTTAGCGACGCAGACCATATCGACCTGCTGCGGCAGTTCGACCCATAGCATAAAGCCGCCTTTTGGTCGGGTGACGCAGATGCCGCAGGGAAAGTACTCCCGTACCCAGCAGGTGTAGATCTCCATATTGCGCTGATAAATCTGGCGCATGCGTCGGATATGGCGATGGTAATGACCTTCACGTACAAAGGAAGCCGCTGCCAGTTGCGTAGCGGGAACGTTGGTGCCGATGACGGCGTATTTCATGTGCAGCAGCTTGTTGTAATAGCGACCGGGAACCACCCAACCGACGCGCAGACCGGGGGCGACGGATTTGGTAAACGAACTGCACAGCAGCACCCGACCGTCGCTGTCCCAGGAGTGAATGGTGCGTGGGCGCGGGTACTCCGTTGCCAGCTCGCCATACACATCGTCTTCAAAAATCACGATGTCGTGACGCTGGGCGAGGGTGAGCACCGCCCGCTTCCGCGCATCCGGCATAATAAATCCGAGCGGGTTGTTGCAGTTGGGAACCAGCAGCACACCTTTGATCGGCCACTGATCCAGCGCCAGTTCCAGCGCTTCAACACTGATCCCGGTGTCTGGATCGGTTGGGATCTCAATCACCTTGATCCCCAGGCCGCGCAGCAGCTGCATCGTGCCGTAGTAGGCGGGTGACTCGACGG
Source organism: Citrobacter sp. RHBSTW-00671 (assembly GCF_014103415.1). Taxonomy (NCBI): domain Bacteria; kingdom Pseudomonadati; phylum Pseudomonadota; class Gammaproteobacteria; order Enterobacterales; family Enterobacteriaceae; genus Citrobacter; species Citrobacter sp. RHBSTW-00671. The sequence goes on along the minus strand of NZ_JABXPR010000001.1, from coordinate 4,782,023 downwards.
CAACAATGTCTCCGGGCTGGCAGACCGTCAGCAGCGCCAGCGACATTCCGCTCTGACTGCCGCTGGTGATCACAATATCATCTGCATTGACCACCGAACCGCCGTCCAGCATCAACCGCGCAATCTGCTGACGCAGTTCACGGCACCCGGAGATTTCATCGTAGCCCAGAATCGCTTTCAGATTATGCTGCGTCACGCGGCTTAACTCGCGCCACAGTGGTTTCAGGCTGGGTTGATCAATGTCGGGCACGCCGCTGCTAAACGGGATTATCGATTTGTCCGCGTTGCCCTTTAGCATATCCAGCACCTGATCCCACTGGGTGATTTCGACCGGACGCTGCACCGGACGCGACATCGGTGGCACGGGTGGCTGCACTTTTTGTGGCGCGACAAAATAACCGGAGCGCGGCTGCGGGGTGATCAGCTGTCGCTGCTCCAGCGTTTGATAGGCCTGCTGTACGGTGCTGATGCTGACGCCGTGCTCCTGGCTCAGGCTGCGTACCGAAGGCAGTTTTTCGCCATGGCGATACAGCCCCTGCTCAATGCGTTCGGCCAGCAGATTGGCCAGATGTTGGTAACGCGTCATGCTGTATCCCTCATGGGTGCCATACAGATTAAAAAACCAGTACAGACTGGCGTGAAAATAGCGATGCAGAACTCTTTTTAACCAATCTGTATGTTAAATAAAAGTACTTTGTGAGTCTGTATTGTTCCGGGCCAAATCCGTGAAGATAAAGCCTCTGGCAAGACGGGGAGGCAAGGTATGGAATTTCACGAGAATAAAGCAAAGCAGCCGTTTATTGGATTTGTGCAGATCTGGCAGGCGATAAAACGGTGGCGACTACGGGCGCAAACGCGACGTGTGTTGCATCAGATGAGTGATGAGCGGCTGCGGGACGTCGGGCTACGACGCGATCAGGTGGAGTGATTTTCTTTTATCGACAGAGGCTGGGGGGTATCGCCCCGGCCTCTTTTACATTCACGACATTTATCAATTCATGCTTCTGGTTGGTCCGTTTCTTGATACTTACCCTGATAAGTATTATTTTCTTCTCAGCGATGAGGGAAAAGAAACATGACTGAAGATGAACTGTTTGCCCGCCGTCCAATGGGGATGCGCATGGCGATGGTGGTGCGCCAGTGGCGGGCCATTATTGATGCTGCCATCACCGATACTGGCCTGACGCAGTCCAGCTGGACGGTACTGATGCAGCTGTATCAACTGGGAGACAACGTCTCGGTCAGTGAACTGGCACAAATGCAGGGCATTGAACTGCCGCCGCTGATGCGCACTCTCTCACAGCTGGAAAAGCAGGGCTATCTGCTGCGTTCTACATCGCCTTATGACAAACGCATCCGCCTGCTAACGCTGACCGCGCAAGGCCGCTCAAGGCTGGACGAACTAAACCGGGTGATTGATAACTATCAACATCGCGTCACCTGCACCATTCCTGAAGCGGAGCTTGCCTCCTTCAGCGCGACCTTAAATCAACTCGCCTGCAATTTGCGGACAATCCGCGAAGAAGACAATCAACACTAAAAAACTATGATGACCCCAGAACAAAAATTTGCCCGTTGGGTAAGGGTGAGTATTGCCGCTTTCCTGGTAATATTCGCCTGGTTTATCGTTGCCGATATCTGGATCCCGCTGACGCCGGACTCCACGGTAATGCGTGTGGTAACACCCGTTTCCTCACGCGTTTCCGGCTACGTCTCGCAGGTGCATGTACATAACAATAGCCAGGTGAAGAAGGGCGATTTGCTGTACGAGCTGGATCCGACACCGTTTATCAATAAGGTCGAAGCCGCGCAAATTGCCCTTGAGCAGGCGAAATTGAGCAATCAACAGCTGGACGCGCAGATTGCCTCTGCCCGCGCCAACCTGCGCACCGCGCAATTCACTGCCCGCAACGATAAGACCACCTTTGACCGCTATCAGCGCCTGAGCGCCATGCAGAACGTCTCGCAGTCCGATCTCGATAAGGTGCGTACCACCTGGCAGACCAGTGAACAGTCGGTTGCCGCGCTGAGTGCCAGTATTCAGAACCTGCTGATCCAGCGCGGCGAGCGCGATGACAAGCGTAACGTGACGCTGCAAAAATATCGCAATGCGCTGGACGAGGCGCAACTGAATCTCGGCTGGACGAAGGTGCATGCAGAAACCGATGGCACGGTGAGCAACCTCCAGCTCAACCCCGGACTGTATGCCACTGCGGCTACGCCGCTGCTGGCGCTGGTCAGCCATCAGACGGATATCGTGGCCGATTTTCGTGAGAAAAGCCTGCGTCACACTCGGGTAGATACTGATGCCGCCGTGGTGTTTGACGCCATGCCGGGCAAGGTTTTCTCTGCTCGCGTTACCAGCAGTGATGCCGGTACTCTGGCGGGTCAGGAGCAGGTTAACGGTCAGTTGTCGCAACCGGAACAGTCCACCCGCTGGGTGCGCGATGCGCAGCGTATGCGTATTCATGTGGCGCTGAACGAACCGCTCGACACGCCGTTACCGACCGGGGCGCGCGCTACGGTACAGCTGTATAACAGCGAGGGCATGTTCGCCCGCACCTTTGCCGGGGCGCAGATCCATCTCGTTAGCTGGCTGCACTATGTCTATTAACACCCTGGCCCATGTTTTTACCCCGCACGGGAACATTGTCTACACCGCCAATGATTTTCGCCAGACCCTGCGTATCTCCGTTGCCGGGACAATCGCGCTGAGTATCTCGACCTTTTACAACGTGCAGTACGGCGTGTTTTTTGTGGTTTATCCGCTGATGCTGCTGTCGCTGGTGCCGGTATTCAACCGCCATGTGGCAACCCAGTTCGTGTTCAGCGCGGCGGTGAACTGCGTTGAAATGGTGCTAATCGTCGGCTATCTCTCACAGTGGCCGCTGATTATGACGCTGGTGGTGTTTGGCCTGTACGTGATGCGTTTTCGTTTTATGAGCAAAGGGCCGCTGTTTCTGCTTGGTTCGATGGGTGTGGTGTGTCAGAGCACGATGCTCAACTTTATGAGCTATCCCACCACCAACTGGCATACGCTGATGTTCTCCAATATGGAAGCCTGCGTCATGGCGGTGGCGCTGAGCGCGCTGCTGCATTATCTGATCCCGGACGTGGAGCCGCGCCAGCCGCCGCCGCGCATAGAGAAAGATGCCGCCCGGGTGCGCCATGAATCGCTGCTTTCCGGCACAGTGGCGACGATGATTTTTGTGGTCTTCCAGATCTGTGATTTGAGTGATTCGCTGTCGGCGCTGATGGCAGGCATTTTGATCCTGTTTCCGATGCACTATCGCGGGGCGGTGATCAGCTCGGTCTGGCGCGTGGTCGGCGTGGTGCTGGCCTGCCTGTATATTCTGCTGGTGCAGTTGCTTATCTATGATTTCAGCAACCATATGCTGCTGATGATGCCGCTGATCGGTCTCGGGCTGGCGTTCAGCGCCCGCCTGCACGTAATGGAAAAAGTCGGCGCGGGCGTGGGTTTTGCCAGTATCACCACCATTGGCATTATGTTCGGTCAGAACCTGCACCCGGATCAGGACCTGGTGTTCAGCGATCTGTACCGCATCACCTCCGTCACCGTCGCGCTGGTGGCAACGCTCACCATGGTGTTTCTGGTGCACCGGGTGTTGAACTGCTTTGCCGCGACGCGGTTTGTGATTACCGAGTGAGTGGGCAGTGAGTGCCGGATGGCGGCTGCGCCTGATCCGGCCTAAGGGAAAGTGCCATTTGTAGGCCCGGTAAGCGTAGCGCCACCGGGCGTTTTTCGGATTGCCTGCTGCTTCACCTTTATCTAATTATTCAGAATATGGTTTATTTGTTCGAGGAATGAAAAAATATAAATTATAAATATTCTGAATTTTAATAATTGTGACCTTATGAACAAATTTAATTTTATGATTAAATATGATAAGCGTGATTATTATATTTTAAAGGGTGTAAAATCATATGACATGGGAATATAAAGTATCGACAGGTATACTGAGTCATAACGGTAAGTTAATTGCTTATTGTTACAGTGGTGCCGGTGAATCAAAGGATAAACCGAACTGTGAACACATTCGTAACAAGGGGCCCATTCCACGAGGTGTTTATTTTATTGCAGGATGGAATAATCACAAAAGTCCCTCCGCTATTATCCTCGAACCTATTGCAGGGACCAATACTTTTGGCAGAGATCATTTCGAAATTCATGGTGATAAAAAAGGGCTGCCACCGGGAACGGCATCTGCAGGATGTATCATTATGAATGGACAAGATAAGCGCCAAACCATTTACGATTCGGGTGATACAATTTTGGTGGTAAGATAATGAAATTTATTATTATCTTCTTTCTATTTATGCTTTCGGGTGCCTCCTGCGCTACAGAGCATACTGCACCTCAGCTTCTGCAGATGATAAATGAAAAAGGAGCAAATGCCGTTGTACACGAACTTTATAATGACGATGAATCAGAATGGTGGAACCATATTATTCCTGAAATTAGCAAAGGTAATAATGACTGGTTAACGGTGGCAAGTGCTCTGGAATCCGGAGTAGATGCCAGTACTGCGGAGGATTTGCAGGGGGCGGTTTCTGAAGCCATTCCACATAACCCAGTCGGTGTTCTGGCTATTCTCAGCGATAACAGACCATTGCTGACTATTGAGCAGATATGTGCATTTGCCTCTTTCCCTGAGTCAGAAGAAGAAATGAATAAGCTATTTGTTAATTCCATCAGAGAAATGTATAAGGTCAAAACGGCAGAAGGGAAGCAGTGTATTGCGGTTATGATCAATACTGTCGAAAATTCTGTTCCCTTTAATAAGGATTTATAAATGGCTATCCCTGGATATATGTCACTAATCGATGATGCTGGTAATGTTATCAAAGGTAGTGTGATGGTAAAAGACCGTGAAAATCAGATCGAGGTTTTAGGTTTGTATCATAATGTGAGTTACAACTCTGACTTGCATAATGGAAGGGTGTTGAGTAAACGTCAACATCGTCCATTTTTAATTGAAAAGGAAATTGATGCTTCTAGTGTGTTTTTGTATAAAGCATTAAGTACCGGAGAAATATTAAGGAAAGCGGCTATTGATCTCTATCGAATAAATGATGCTGGTCAGGAAGAGGTCTATTTCACGATAACCCTGGAAGATGTGAAAATCGTTACGATTTTTTCACTAATGCACGATGTTAAAGATCCTTATTACGAAAAACAGACCCATCTTGAACTTGCCCAGTTCCGCTACAAGAAGATTACCTGGCACTATCATGATGGGAATATAGTCCACTCTGATGATTGGGATTATCGCTTAGGGTCTTGAGTAAATGGCTCTGGATAAAATGATGTCACCCTGAGCCGTAATGCAATCAATACATGACGCTTATACTCCTGAGCGCCGTCTGGCATCTTAGAAGTTATCCCTGCCTGCGCGGCTTCGCCGAAATCACGTCGATAAACTCCTGCACCTGCTGTTGCTTACGCGCAGACAGCTTGCACACCCGACGCAGCGACTGCAATAACGCGGGTTCTTCCGGCTCCGGCAGCTTTGCCGTTAATACAATGCAGCCGGGCATCACTTTGATATCAAATGGGGTGCCGGTGGTAAAACCGGCGGCTTCCAGCCACTGGCCTTTCATTATAATCGCCGGGACATGCGTGTAATCCGGATAACGGCTCGCATAGCTGACGGTGCCCAGACGATTATTTGCCGGGGAGACTTCTGGATCGGTGAATTCTGCAATAGAATGCGGGGTAGTCATAATGGCTATTCTCGTTAAATAGTGATTGTGATTAGCGGGGCGCTCGTGTTGCAGCACGGGCGTCTTGCGAAAAATACCTGGATATATCATCAGGGAATAGAAGGAAAGTCCAGCTGAAAATGAATGAAAATAACGGCGGGGATAAAGGGAAGGATTATTTCTGGTGATGGGAATAAAGCGGCTATTTAGCCGCTTTATTGGTTTATGGGGGCGGGTTAATTGATGGCGGCGTCGGTGAGGGCGTCGGCCAGGTGGAGCTGGGTTTGTTGGACGGATTGGATGCGTGATCTTAATTGCTCACAAACTCCATTCAGTTCATTGATTTTTTCAATTATCTGATTCTGCTCTTCAATTGGAGGGCAAGGAATGGGATACCCTTTTACAGTTGAAACATTAATTCTTGGAGCAGCTCCTCCAGTGGTCATTTGTTGAGCCAAAGAGGTAATTAAAGGGCTGTTTAATACAATCTCAAGATACTCAGCAGAAATATTTTCCATGGGTCTAATTAGCATCATCCTTTGCCCCAGACAAATCTTGACTTTTTCGGGAACTCGGCATGCAACCCCTAATATTCCACCTTCCCTGCTATAAAGTATGTCACCAGGCGAAGGTTCTAAGCGTTGGGTTCGTTCAATATAAGTTTGTTCGCTGACGTATCTTGAATTATTTAAATCTAGATATCCTGGTTTAAATTGATTTGTCCTTACACAAATAAAACCTTGTTCTGTCCATTTAGGAGTCGAATGTGGACAATCTATGATAGCTGCTGATATCTGATCCAAAGTACAAAGATTCCAATGTGCTGGAATATATTGCATTAGATCACTGAAAGTAGAGTTATTTTCTGCGGTTGTATTTTTGTTCTTTGTAGAGGAAGATATTTTCGGCGTCGTTATTTTGCCCATCACCGCCAGTTGCAGAATGGTCTGTTTTAAGGCGTCAATGCTGGCTTCGGTGGTAAACAGCGTGTCGAAATGCTCGCTGATACGCGCCCAGTTTTCGACCAGTTCATCGGCGTTCTGGCTGTCGGTTAGCGTGGTTAGCAGGGTTTCAACAAGTTGTTGGTGGGCGTCCAGACTGGTCAGGGAGTGTTGTTCCAGTTGGTCGCATAGGATCATCAATTCATTTACTTTTGATACGATGGCTTTCTGTTCGCTTTGAGGTGGAATCGCTATTGTTAAATTATAAGCATCGTTACGATTTAAGCCGGGCTTAATTCCTTTTCCCAAAGTATCGAGGCCCAAGGTATGAAATTGTATAAAGACAAACTCTAGATTCATCGCACTTGGGGGGATAGTACTGTAAGCAACATCTGTCACCCAGCAGGCAGACTGATCTGAGAGGTTTAATGCCCCTGCTGAACCTTTTCTGCCGATAACAATACATGGTGATTTAACGCATGCTTCGTTGTGTGTACCTACAATTCCGTTGGAGCCATATACATTATATTCGCCAGAATTAGATCTTTTTTCTTGAGGTAAATTATTACCATATTCCATTTCATAGATGCTACCAAACTGCACCCACTCCCATCCCACCGGCAGCTCAAACGGTTTCTCTTCCTCGCTAATCTCCGGCAGCGGCTTGGGCCTTTTAATTTTCCCCTGCTTCACCAGCTCGGCTTTTTCCGCCGCAATACGTTTCAGCAATTCCGACGCCGGTTCGTCGTTCGGATCCTGCGGCACCAGCTTGCCGCGCACCGCCAGCTCAAGAATCAGTTCGCGCAGCTTCTTGATCCCGTACAGATCGATCTTGCCCGAGCGGCCGCGCCCGGCCGTAGAGCGGGTTTGCAGCGCAGTGGTCCAGGTGTCGATATGGTCGACAATCAGTTTTTCCACCGCCATCAGTTGGCCTCCTTACCGGAGAGCGCCGCGCCGAGGATATCGCGCAGCTGGTGGCGCAGGGTCTGGATCGCTTCCTGCTGTTTCGCATACTGTGTGAGCAGTTCGTCCGGATCGTGGCTGACGGTTTCCGCCTGGTGCGGGTTCTTGATATCGAGGTTAAAGTTGCGGGCAATCACCTCGTCGATGCTGACCTTCCACGCCTGCTCGTTCTCGACGCGGCTGGCGAAGCCGTCGGCCTCGTTGCCCCACCAGTCGATCTCGGCCTGGAACTCTTCAAACTTCATCGGTTTGGTTTTGCTGTAGTTCTTCACGCCCGCCGGGTACGGGTGCTCGTAAAACCAGATTTCTTTCGTCGGCTGGCCTTTGGTAAAGAACAGCAGGTTGGTTTTGATCCCGGTGTACGGGTTAAACACGCCGTTCGGCAGACGCACGATGGTGTGCAGGTTGCACTCCTCGGTGAGCAGCTTTTTGATCTTGGTTTTCACGCCTTCGCCAAACAGCGTGCCGTCCGGCAGCACCACCGCCGCGCGGCCGTTTTTCGCCAGCACTTCAATAATCAATTGCAGGAACAGATCCGCCGTTTCGCGGGTCTGCATCTCTGCCGGGAAGTTCTTCTCGATGCCGTCTTCTTCGGTGCCGCCGAACGGCGGGTTGGTGACGATGACATCCAGCTGTTCATCCCACGACGACAGCGGCTTGTTAAGGGTGTTGTCGTGACGAATTTGCACCGGCACTTCGATGCCGTGCAGCAGCATATTGGTGGTCGCCAGCAGGTGCGGGAGCTGCTTTTTCTCCACGCCGTGGATTTGCTGTTGCAGCGTCTGGTGATCGGCCACGCTCTGCACATATTTGTTTTTTACGTGATCGAACGCGCAGGCGAGGAAGCCGCCGGTGCCGCAGGCCGGGTCCATAATCGACTCGCCGAGCTTCGGATCCACGCGATCGACCATAAAGCGAGTGACGGCGCGCGGGGTATAAAATTCACCGGCATTACCCGCCGATTGCAGATCTTTGAGGATCTGTTCGTAAATGTCGCCGAACAGGTGGCGTTCGCTGGCGCTGGTGAAGTCAATTTCGTTGAGCTTGTTGATCACCTGACGCAGCAGGGTGCCGTTTTTCATGTAGTTATAGGCGTCGCTGAACGCCTGTCTGACCACAAAGCCGCGCGGGTTTTTATCAATGGGCGCGGTGAGGTTTTTCAGCGCCGGGAACAGGTCATCGTTGACGAATTCCAGCAGGGAATCGCCGGTAATGCCTTCGGCGTTCGCCGCCCAGGTGCGCCACAGGTAGCGCTGCGGGATCGGGTACTGATAGTTATCCTGCTCCAGTTCCAGCGCCTCTTCCTGGGCGTCAAAGATTTTCAGAAACAGCAGCCAGGAGAGCTGGCCGAGACGCTGCGCATCGCCGTCCACGCCGGCGTCTTTGCGCATAATGTCCTGTAATGATTTGATCACTGAGCTGATTGACATGATGTATTCCATGTTTCATTAACAATAAGGCCTTCTGCTACGCGGTGGCAGCAGAAGGCGCAAAAGGGGAGTGGTTACGCGGAGCGGGGCGGTAAGTGGTAGATTTCGCTCTCCAGCTCGCTGATGGCCTGATTATACCCGTTACGGTCGCCGAATCCGCTTTTAATGATCTCCGGCAGCGTACCCATGCTGTCGAACGGCTTGAGCTTCAGCACCTGAATACTCTCTATTTCCTGCACGCCCGCGTCGGCGTATTTATCCAGCAGCGTATTCAGCACCGCCTGCGCGGCGTCGGAGTATTTGGTGAAGTAGTTGCGCTTGCGCACGTTCTCCGCCCGCTCTTTGCGGGTTAACGGCGGCTGACCATACACCACGTGGCACAGCATGTCGAACGGGTCGAGCTCTTTACCGACCTCTTCCGCCAGCACTTCCCAGATAATCCCCTGCTGCTCCAGTTCCTTGATGATGGCCTCTTTGCGTTCGGCGTCCTGCCATTTGCGGGTGAAATCATCCAGCGAGGCGTACTCTTTGAGCAACGTTTTGCGGGTGTAGTCTTTGAAGGATTCGGTGACCAGTTTGCCGTCGGCATCGTAATACTGCACGCGCTGGGCGATCACGCCGACGGCGACGCCGTTGACGTGGAACTTGCGCACTTTGTTTTCGTCGTCTTCTGGCAGTGGGCCGACATCGTCTGAGCTGGTGACGGTATACGGCGCGGGATCTTCATCGGCCCCGGTGATGTCGTCTTCGGCCTCTTCTTCGTGCTCGTCGAACTGCTCTTCAAAATCAGAGTCCGGGTTGGCGATGTCTTCCGGCGTGGTGTCCATCACCTTTTCCGGGATGCCGTCGAAGCGTTCGTCGGCGAACAGTTCGGTAGCCTTTTTGAAATCGAGGATGGTGAACCATAGCTTGCCGTAGCGTTCATCGATGCGGGTGCCGCGACCGATGATCTGCTTGAATTTGGTCATCGACTGAATGTTTTGGTCCAGCACCACCAGTTTGCAGGTTTTGGCATCCACGCCGGTGGTCATCAGCTCGGAGGTGGTGGCGATAACCGGATAGGCTTTTTTCGGGTTAATAAAGTTATCCAGTTGGGCTTTGCCAATGTCGTCATCGCCGGTGATTTTCATCACGTACTTGTCGTTCTTTTTGACCTGTTCCGGGTTGAGATTGACCAGCGCACGGCGCATCCGCTCAGCGTGATCGATGTCGTTACAGAAGATGATGGTTTTATCCATCGGGTTGGTGCGTTTGAGGTAATCGGTAATGGTTTTCGCCACCAGTTCGGTGCGCTCATCAATCACCATCGTGCGATCAAAATCTTTCTGGTTGTAGATGCGGTCGTCGATTAGCTCGCCGTTTTTATCCGTCTGGCCTTTGGTCGGGCGCCAGCCCTGAAGATCGACGTCGATATCGACGCGCACCACTTTATAAGGGGCGAGGAAGCCGTCTTCGATGCCCTCTTTGAGCGAGTAGATATACACCGGGTCGCCGAAGTAATCGGTGCTGGAGACTTCATGGGTCTCTTTCGGCGTGGCGGTTAAGCCTATCTGCGTGGCGGCGCTGAAATAGTCGAGGATTTCGCGCCAGGCGCTGTCTTCCGAGGCGCTGCCGCGATGGCATTCGTCGATCACAATCAGGTCAAAGAAATCCGGGGCCACCTGTTTAAAGGCTTTTTGATCTTCTTCCGGGCCGGTGATGACCTGGTACAGTGCGAGATGGATTTCAAATGCCGGATCGATGGTGCGCCCGGTGACCTTGGTCATCGCCGTGCCAAACGGCAGGAAATCGTTGTTTTTGGTCTGATCAACCAGAATGTTGCGATCGGCGAGGAACAGGATCCGCTTCTTACTTTTCGCTTTCCATAAGCGCCAGATAATCTGGAAGGCGGTGTAGGTTTTCCCTGTTCCGGTTGCCATCACCAGCAGAACGCGGTTCTGCCCGGCGGAAACGGCTTCAATGGTTTTGTTGATGGCCTGTAGCTGGTAATAACGCGGCGCTTTGCCGCTGCCGTCGTCGTAGTAGTCCTGGGTAATTACCGGCAGCTGAGCTGCGGTGTAGCCTTTCCAGACGCAGAGCTTGTGCCAGAGTTCGGCTGGGGATGGAAACTCGTCGAGGGTAATACTTTTTTCGAGCAACTCGCCTTCGGCTGCCGTGGCATCGCGGAAAATAAAACCGTCGCCGTTAGTGGCGAAGACGAAAGGAACGTCCAACAGGCGCGCGTACTCGATCCCTTGCTGCATCCCTTTGCCGATTTCATGCTTGTTGGCTTTGGCTTCAATCACCGCCAGCGGAATCCCCGGCTTGTGATACAGCACGATATCGGCGGATTTCACCGTTCTACGCGCCGCGACTTTGCCGCGCACGATGACCTTACCGTCCCGGAGTTTGACCTCTTGTCTGATTTGCGTTGTGTCGTTCCAGCCAGCATCAAGGATGGCGGGCATAACGCGTTTGGTGATGATGTCTGCTTCCGTCAGGGTACTCAGGTTCAGGTCAGCCATGTCCGTTCTCTACCGATAATGGGATTGCTCTGATTTTACACATTATTGTTATGCAAGCCATGAACAGAAATGGCTTTGCTACCGCGTTTTGCACGTTACTCAATCTCCAACTCATCAAACAGCTGTAAATCGACATCCAGCAGCTCGACCGCATTGCTGCGGCGAATCCCAACGTTATTTTCAATCAACATTTCAAGCAGGCGATCGCCGTCAATCAACGTGATAGGGGCGGCTCCAGGAAACAGCGCTGCTTCTGCGCATTTGGCGGCAAACTTGCCAGTGGTGATCAGCGTGCCGCGAATGGCTTTGTGATAGGGAAGCGCGCCGCGCAGCTGATCGATGTACGGACGGGTAATGGTATTTTGCATCCGCTTCACCTGTACGACTTCGGTGATGGTGGTGATGCCCACCTGAACCTGACCAATCACATCCACGCCTTTATCGCCGGAGGCTTTGGTCACTTCAACCTGTTCGTAGCCCATCGCTTCCAGTAATTGCCCGACCAGATGTTCAAACTTGTACGGATTCATGGTGCTGATTTGCTCGCGCAGCAGTTCTTTTTGCTGTTCGTTATAGCGCTTCACGGCGTCCAAAAGCTCTTTACGCGGATCGCTTTTTCGCGCCGGCAGCGCTTTACCAAGCCAGGCTCGCCCGGCATCGGTGATGCGATAGCTCATGCCTTCGCGGTTCACCATTTCGCGATCGATCAGGTTATTGAGGCGAGAGTAGAGTGTGCTTTTTACTGAACTGGCAGATGCAAATTTGGAGTGCTGGTGCAAAAAGGCCTGCCATTCGGGAAGTAAATCCGCGCGACGCGACATTTCCCGACCAGCCAGCAGTTCCAGAAGCTGCAGGATGCCTTCCTGATCGTCAAGCGAACGCAATGTCTTTTCGTCATCATGCAGAAATTGTTGCCCACGGGGAGTCGGTTGCCAGGTATCATCTGGCGTGCTTTTCATCAGGTCAAATTGCGGGTAGTTGAGGAACAAATAGCAGCCGTAGCTGTGGCGTGGGTTCAGAATATGGTTATCGGTATCCCAGATACGGCGGGCGATTTCGGCATCTTCACCTGACAAGCGTTCGCTGATCCACAGATCTGGTTCGGACCAGTCAACGGGTTGTTGCGGTGTACTGGTTTGCTCGTGAATGGCGGTAATCATATCGCGCACTGCTTTCAGGGAATAGCCTGAAACGGCTTTCATCATCGCTTTTACCTGGGCATAGGTCGGAAAAAGCGGGGTAATTACTTTGTAATTTTTCACGTTGGTCCCTTAACGAGTGCAATGGCAATAGCTTGCCACACCAGGTGAAAAATTCCATGGGATGAATCACTTATCGGGATGAAAACTGCCAGTGCCGGATGCGGCTGCGCCTGATCCGGCCTACAAAATTCAATCCCTGATCGTCAAATGGTGAAGCTATTTCCAACAATCCAGGCATAAACGCAGGATAATTGTAGATACATTTTTGTATATACAATCAGGGATGAAATACATGCCAATGGAGTTTGAGTGGGATGCAAACAAGGCACAAATTAAGACGGGGAATCGTTATGAGCATGGTTAAACATAAACGCGGCAATGTATCCGCGCTGAGTGCTCAGCATGAGGCTGAACTGAAGGCGCTGGCGAATAAACCGGACGATGATATTGATTACAGCGACATTCCCGTGACCGAAGATGAGCAGTGGTCAGAGGCTAATCGCGGTAAGTTTTTCCGTCCGTTGAAAACGCAGGCTTCGGTGCGCATTGATGCCGATGTGATGGAGTGGTTGAAACGCCCAGGAAAAGGGTATCAGACGCGACTCAATGCCATTTTGCGCGAGGCGATGCTGCGCGAGCAAAACAAGAAATAGCCTATACTGGGGCATTGAGTGCCGGATGGCGGCTACGCCTTATCCGGCCTACAAGGAGCGGAATTTCCAGGCCCGGTAAGCGTAGCGCCACCGGGCATCATGCCGGGATGACAAACCGGTTACCACCTTCATCAGCGTGAAGGCATTGAAGAAGCCGGAGTCAGGCAGTGAACAGTGGGTTGTAACGCAGTTGGAGGGGTAAAAATAGAATTCATCCCTCTCCGCTGTAGGGAGAGGGGAATGTTTACGGATTCCTGGCGTGGCTGCGTTAAATCACCTTTGCGCTATTTTCGTAGGTGTTGATAAGATGGTCGTGCAAGTTCCCTGTCCCGTGCATTGTCACCAAAAGATTCTGGCGCGCGCGGGTAAATCCGACATACAGCCGCTTGATGTCATCACTCAGATCTTCCTCATCCCTTTCCTTTGCGGCATCCATAATAGCCACTGAGTGAAATTCAAGCCCCTTACTGCTTGGTAAAGGCATTACACAAAGGAAGTCATTTTGCGGCGACCAGTGTTTTTTGTCATCGCTGGTCACAATCATTTGGTAGGGGATGCTACGTGCCGCGAGACGTGGCCCCAGCATCCCCGAAATGCTGTAGGTTGAAGGGCAAAGTATGGCGATCTCTGACCATGCAACCCCTTGCTGCCGCTGCTCTGTAACCCAGTCGAGAACGTGGGTAATCTCCTCGTCCTGATTATCAAAGCTGGCCAGTGCCGGGTAATTTCCGGACAATCCACCCGCATCGGGCTGTTGGTATTTGAGCGCGGCTTCAATGTGATTATTGAGGTAGTTAAACGCCATGCTGCTGGCGAAATGGAGTATTTGCCGGGTATTACGATAGTTGGTATTCAGGATCGTAGTGCGGCCGAGGGCCTTAATATTGACACTAGAGAGTGTGAAATCGAGGGCTTTCTTTTTCTGGTAGATAGACTGGGCGTCATCGTAGAGGAAAAGAAGTGAGTTATCTTTGTTGTCCGGCATACGTGCGAGTATTCTCAGCCACTCCGGTTTGAAATCGTGTCCCTCATCTATCAGGACTGCGCTGTATTGCTCCGGTTTTATAATCCCCTCTTCAAATGCCACCGTCAGCGCATTTTCCATCAGCTCAATAAAGTTTTTGCTTTTCGGCGGAAGACAATGATGTGCATTTAACTGCTGATAACACCAGGCATGAAAATGGATGACTTCGACGGGAAGTCTTAAAGTGTGCTGCTCAAGCTGTGATTTGAGTTTTTTGGCCAGTGTGATGTTGTAGCAAATTACCAGGATCGGCTTGGTGTTTTCAATATTGTTGGCAAGCTCAATACAACGGTGGTGCAAAATGAGCGTTTTACCGGATCCTGCCACGCCATGAATAACGCGGTGTCCTGCACCCATGCTTCTGGCGAGTTGTTCCTGGTTCCTGTCCATCATGCAAACCACATCAGGGGTGTGGAACGTAAAATTGTCCAGAGCAACCTGCGTAACGGATGCGTTAATGCGTACATCGGGATATAGATGCCATCGGATACGGTCGAGTTGCTGTGGTGTTGTGTGATGAGCGAAGTTATGTCTGAGAAGGGATTCGAGCCGGGCAGAGATTTGTTCCCTGGTCATAAACTCGCTGAGCTCGTCTTTGCAAATAACCTGACTGGCTGGGAATAGTTCATTTAGCGCTTCGGGAGTGAAACTCTTTTCTAGCTGTGTTCGGGTGATATTGCTCAAATAAACACCGAATCCATACGGCATAATAAAGTGCCCTTCATAATCTCCTTGCTGCTGGCGAAGCAGCGGATCTTTTTTTAGGCTATCGATAGTGTGAAAGGTATATTGACGAACCTGTTCGAGCGGGTTTTTGAACGGTTGAATGCCGTCTTTAGTTTCATAATGAATATGTGATTTGTTGGCGGATTTAATTTTTGTAATAAACCAGTCTTTCACTTCTATAAATAACAAACCTTTTTCGGGGGTTAGAATGACAAAATCCGGATGCTCTTGTTTGTCCCCCATTCGGGTGTCATACCAGCAGGTACACTGTTCGCTGAGTCCCCCTTCCAGAAGTCTTGCCAGTCTTTTCTCGCCGGCAGTAATTTTCTCGCTACAACTGCTTATTGTGGGAATAATGATTGCCATGTTACGCCTACCAATTCATGAAAATTATATACATATGCTAAATTAATATTCTGATGGATATTAATAAAAACATGAATTCATCATGGTTAATGACATTAACAGACAATATTACAAACAGAAAGCGTGATGCGAGATATTTGCTTCGGAGATATTTGCTCCCTTTCACAAATAAAAGGGAGCGGTTGTTTACTTCTTCAATCCCGCAAACGCGGCTCGGATCTCATCTTCCGGCAAATTAATGCCGATAAACACAAGCGTGCTATGCGGCTGTTCGTCGCCCCATGGGCGGTCCCAGTCGGCGCTGTACAGGCGCTGAACGCCCTGGAACAGCAGGCGGTTGGGCTCGCCTTCAATCCACAGCATGCCTTTGTAGCGCAGCAGCTTCTCGGCGGATTCCAGCAGCAGGTTTTCCATCACTCGCGACACGTCACTGATATTCACCGGGTAATCCAGTTCGACGACGATCGAGGAGATATCGTTTTGCTTGTCGGCGATAAAGTGGAAGCGCGGCTTGGCGCTGACCACGTTCTCCTCCAGCATAAAGCCGTTGGTGTCGAACAGCTGCGAGAGGTCGATGTCGCCATGGGTAACGGTATACACCGGGGCGCGGGCGTTGATACGCGCCAGGCGCTCACGCAGTTTCTCGCTAACACCCGCCACATCGGTTTTGGTCAGCAGGATGCGGTCAGCGTAGCCAACCTGCGACTGGGCGATAGTGAACTGGTTCATCTGTTCATCGGCGTGCACCGCGTCAACCAGCGCGATCACGCCGTCCAGCAGGTAGCGTTCGCAAATCACTTCATGGGAGAAAAAGGTCTGAATAATCGGGCCGGGATCGGCCATGCCGGTGCACTCAATCACCAGACGGTCAAAATCGATCGCCCCCTTGTCGAGGTTGTCGAGCAGGTCTAACAAGGCGTCTTCCAGTTCACTGGAGCGGGTGCAGCAGATGCAGCCGTTGGTCAGGGTTTTGATCTGCGTGGCGCGGTCACCAATCAGCTGATCGTCTACCGAGACTTCGCCGAATTCGTTTTCGATAACGGCAATTTTGTAGCCGTGCTGCTCGTTGAGAATGTGGCGCAGCAGGGTGGTTTTACCCGCGCCGAGAAAACCAGTGAGTAGGGTAACTGCAATCGGGGTCATTCACTTCTCCTTCTAACAGCAACTGCTTCCGCCGCTACCGTAGCGGGCTTCCTGGCGCTCGCGGAAGAATTCTTCGTAGGTCATGTACGGCTTATCGGGATGGTTGGTCTTCATGTGCTCGACGTAGTTGTCGTAGTCCGGAATGCCAATCAGCATCTTCGCCGCCTGACCGAGATACTTTTTTGCCTGACCTAAAGTACCAAACATAAAACGCCCCGGATATATGTTGAGCTCGTAGATGCAGGCTATTTCACTTGCCATTTTGACCGCGGGCAGTGCTCGCAATCCTCACGTACTGCGTGTACGCTCCGGTTGCTGCGCGCTGTCCGCAGTCAAACTGACTGCGCCAATTACGCCTGCGGCACTAAGTGATCGAGGCCGGGAGCGCTGTGCGCCGCCCGGCTTCAGGTTAGTGGTGTGAAGAGGTCTTCACGCCGCCTTCCGGCACCGGTACATACGGCGTCTCTTTATCAGAGCGACCGTTGATAGTGCGGGCTTTCTGCCAGGTACGGAACCCGTAGAAAATGATGCTGTACACTACCACCAGGAACAGAATACTCAGGCCGGCGTTGGTGTAGTTGTTGATGACGATATGGTTCATGTTGGCAATCTGCTGTGCGGTCAGTTCGCCACCGTTGGCAATCTTCTCTTTGTACTGATTCGCCATGAAGAAGAAGCCTTCCATCTGCGGGTTGGTGCTGAACAGTTTCAGACCCAACGCCCAGGTGGTGCAGATAAGCAGCCATACTGCCGGAACCACGGTCACCCAGATGTATTTGGTGCGCTGCATTTTAACCAGCACCACGGTGCCCAGCACCAGTGCCACGGCAGCCAGCATCTGGTTAGAGATACCGAACAGCGGCCACAGGCTCTTAACGCCGCCCAGCGGGTCAACAACGCCTTGATACAGCAGGTAACCCCACAGGCCTACGCAGCCCGCAGTACCCACAACACCGGCAACCAGGGAGTCGGTTTTCTTCAGGAACGGCACGAAGTTACCCAGTAAATCCTGCAGCATAAAGCGGCCAGAACGGGTACCGGCATCCAGTGCGGTCAGGATGAACAGCGCTTCAAACAGAATACCGAAGTGGTACCAGAAGCCCATGTCAGCCATCGGCAGCACTTTGTGGAACACGTGAGCAATACCCACAGCCAGCGTCGGTGCGCCACCTGCACGGTTCAGAACGGACGGTTCACCGATGTCTTTCGCGGTTTGCAGGATCTGCTCAGGCGAAATCACGAAGCCCCAGGAGCTGACGGTCGCTGCTGCATGTGCGGTGACATCTTTCAGTTGCGCCATAATCAGCGGTGCGTTCTCGCCGCCCATTTCATGCAGGTTCGGCATGGTGATGCCAAGGCCCGCAGGCGGGGTGTTCATTGCGAAGTACAGACCCGGTTCGATGATGGAAGCAGCAACCAGCGCCATAATTGCGACGAAGGATTCCATCAGCATCGCGCCATAACCGATAAAGCGCGCGTCGGTTTCACAGGCCAGCAGCTTCGGTGTGGTACCAGAAGCAATCAGCGCGTGGAAGCCAGACACCGCGCCACAGGCGATGGTGATGAACAGGAATGGGAACAGCGCCCCTTTCCACAGCGGACCGGTACCGTCAACGTACTGGGTCATCGCCGGCATTTTCAGCTCTGGGTTAAGGATAACGATACCGACAGCCAGACCAACGATAACGCCGATTTTCAGGAAGGTTGCCAGGTAATCACGTGGCGCAAGGATCAGCCATACCGGCAGCAGCGCGGAGATAAACGCGTAACCGATCAGGGTGAAGGTAATGGTGGTGTCTTTAAAGGTCAGCGCCGGGCCCCAGTACGGGTCGTGCGCAATCACGCCGCCGAAGTAGATGGAGGCAACCAACAGCACAATACCAATCACCGACACTTCACCCACACGTCCTGGGCGCAGGAATCGCATGTAGATCCCCATGAACAGCGCGATAGGTACGGTTGAGCAGACGGTGAACACACCCCACGGGCTTTCAGCCAGCGCTTTTACCACGATCAACGCCAGTACCGCGAGGATGATGATCATGATTAAGAAGCAGCCGAACAGCGCGATGGTTCCCGGTACCGGGCCCATCTCTTCTTTGATCATCTCACCCAGAGAGGCGCCGTTACGGCGTGAAGAGATAAACAGCACCATGAAGTCCTGCACCGCACCGGCCAGCACCACACCCGCCAGCAGCCACAGCGTACCGGGCAGGTAGCCCATTTGCGCGGCCAGCACCGGTCCAACCAGCGGACCTGCCCCGGCGATAGCGGCAAAGTGGTGACCAAACAGGACGTTACGGTTGGTCGGGACGTAGTTCAGACCGTCGTTGTTGATGACCGCTGGCGTGGCACGCGTGGGGTCAAGTTTCATCACTTTCTGGGCGATATACAGACTGTAGTAACGATAGGCCACCAGATAAACAGAAACTGAGGCGACCACGATCCACAGGGCGCTGATGTGTTCACCCCGACGTAATGCCACTACCGAGAGGCAGAATGCACCGATGATGCCGAGAATGACCCAGGGTATGTGCTTGAATATCTTTTTCGTATCCATAGTAAAACCTAATAATTGGCCGAGGCCGCTGGGGGGTTGATCGTGTGTTTGAGGAGATAAGTTGACTGCTATGTTGGGAGGATCTTGCCAGAGAGTTACGCGCGTAAAGTAAGGTAAATAAGTGAGTGGTTGTATGTCAGCTTAAGCGGTCCCAAGTGTCAGTGAGCGGTTCCTGGTGCCGGTGAGCGGGGATAATTATGTGATTGAGATCACTGAGAAACGCCTTTAGATCCTGGGTTGACTGCGGGGATCGACGAATCGTCGATGCTGAGATCGATTCAGTTAGCACGAATTCCATAAAGTTTTCCCTTTCCAGGCCGAAAATTCTGACATCTGTCTAGCGGAAAGAGAAAACATGTTAAAACGAATGAAGATTGTTACCAGCTTACTGCTGGTATTGGCGCTATTTGGCGTTTTACAACTGGCCTCGGGCGGGTTGTTCTTTAACTCACTTAAGAATGACAAAGAGAACTTTACCGTTCTGCAAACCATTCGCCAGCAGCAGTCTGCGCTGAATGCCACCTGGGTTGAACTGCTGCAAACGCGAAACACCCTGAACCGGGCGGGTATTCGCTACATGATGGATCAGAACAATATCGGCAGCGGTGCGACAGTTGCTGAACTGATGCAGGTAGCGAGCACGGCGCTGAAACTGACGGAAAAAAACTGGGCGGTCTATGAGTCTCTCCCGCGTGACCCGCGTCAAAGTGAAGCCGCTTTCCAGGAGATCAACCGCACCTATGACATCTACCATGGTGCGCTGGCGGAGCTGATCCAACTGTTGGGTGAAGGGAAGATCAACGCATTCTTTGATCAACCGACGCAAAGCTATCAGGATGGTTTTGAGAAGCAATATGTCAATTACATGCAGCAGAATGACCGCCTGTATGACATTGCGGTTGAAGATAACAACAGCTCTTACAGCCAGGCGATGTGGGTACTGGCGTGCGTGCTGATTACCGTGCTGGCGGCGATTGTCGCGGTCTGGTTCGGTATTAAACTTTCTCTTATCTCTCCGATGAACCGTCTGATTGACAGCATTCGCCATATCGCCAGCGGCGATCTGGTAAAGCGCATTGATGTAGAAGGGTCCAACGAGATTGGGCAACTGGCAGAAAGCCTGCGTCACATGCAGGGTGAGCTGATGAACACCGTGGGTGATGTGCGTAATGGCGCTAACGCTATCTATAGCGGCGCCAGCGAGATTGCGATGGGTAACAACGATCTCTCTTCACGTACTGAGCAACAGGCGGCTTCGCTGGAAGAAACCGCGGCCAGCATGGAACAGCTGACGGCGACCGTGAAACAGAACGCCGAAAACGCCCGTCAGGCCAGCCATCTTGCGCTGAGTGCCTCAGAAACGGCGCAAAAAGGCGGAAAAGTGGTGGATAACGTGGTGCAAACCATGCGTGATATCGCTTCCAGTTCGCAGAAAATTGCTGATATTATCAGCGTGATCGACGGCATTGCCTTCCAGACCAACATCCTGGCGTTGAACGCGGCAGTAGAAGCTGCGCGTGCAGGTGAGCAGGGGCGTGGGTTTGCGGTGGTGGCGGGTGAAGTCCGTAACCTGGCCCAGCGCAGTGCGCAGGCTGCCCGTGAAATCAAAAGTCTGATTGAAGATTCGGTCAGTCGTGTCGATGTGGGTTCAACACTGGTAGAAAGCGCCGGTGAAACCATGGATGAGATCGTTAATGCGGTGACCCGTGTGACCGATATCATGGGGGAAATCGCCTCCGCATCTGACGAGCAAAGCCGTGGTATCGATCAGGTCGGTCTGGCCGTTGCCGAGATGGATCGTGTAACCCAACAGAACGCCTCGCTGGTGGAAGAATCCGCTGCTGCTGCTGCGGCGTTGGAAGAACAGGCCAGCCGTCTGACTCAGGCCGTTGCGGTGTTCCGTATTCAGCATGATCAACAGCGTCCGCGTGATGTTGCTGCCGTAAAACCGGCATCGACAACCACCCAGCCGCGTAAAGCCGTGGCGACGGATGCGGGTGAGAACTGGGAAACGTTCTAAATAATTGCGCCCTCATTTTGAGGGCGCTTTTTATGCGATGAGCAACAGAATGTGTATCAGTCGACAGAAGCGGATGTTGCCGTCGTTGCAGAGCCTGAGGAGCCCGTAGCGTGGCTCTTTTCTGGCGCAGGGCTGTCCAAATCACGCCGTATACCAATGCGGAATATCCCTGCCAGCATAATAGCGCCGATAATCGCAATGCCACCCAGCAGGTAAAGCCCGGCAATATTCGAATCAAACGCATTCTCAGCCCATACGCGAATGTTGGGGGCCACGAATCCGCCAAGATTGCCTAGCGAGTTAATGAGCGCGATACCCGATGCAGCTGCGGCACCACCGAGATAGCTGGTTGGGAACGTCCAGTAAATAGGTTGGACGGCCAGCAAGCCTGCGCAGCCAATGCAAAGTGCGATAAAAGCCCAGAACGGCGAACCTGCAAGCATTCCAGATAATGCAACACCAAGCCCACCGAAGAGCAGTGTAATTGTACTTATCCAGCGACGTTCTTTCAGCTTTGTGGAAAGATGCGGGATATACCACGCGGCAAAAAGTGCACATAACCACGGAATACCGGATAAAACCCCAACGATGAAGCCAACGCCTTGCCCTGATAATGCCGCGACCTGAGAAGGCAGGAAGAAAGCAATACCGTAAGAGCCAACCTGAATGGTAAAGCAGATCAAACACAGATACAGCACTCTGGGATCGCACAGTGCTTTCAGGATCCCCTGTGGGCCATGGCTTGTTTTGGTGTGCTCTTCCTTTTCCATAATGGCGCTAAGCGCCATTTTTTCTTCCGCAGTCAGAAATGTGCAGCGTTTATCTGATGGTTTATCATCGAGATAGAAAAATGCGACCACCCCAACAAGTGCGGCGAGTAATCCTTCAACCAGGAACATTAATTGCCAGTTATGTAATCCCCATAAATCATGGATAGTTAATAATCCACCGGATACTGGCCCTCCGAGAATAAACGCGATCGGCGGCCCAAACCAAAAATAACCTGCCACTTTTGCCCTGGTATTAAGCGGGAACCAGAACGTCAGATATAACATTACGCCGGGCATGAATCCGGCCTCAGAGGCACCGAGAAGAAAACGCAAAATAATAAATGTTTTCTCATCATGGGCAAACATCATTGCAGCTGAAATAAGCCCCCACGTTACCATGATGCGGGAAAGCCATAAGCGCGCCCCCACTTTATATAAAAATATATTGCTGGGAACTTCAAATAGTGCATACCCAATAAAAAAGACCCCGGCGCCAAACGCATATGCCGCATTACTCAGTCCCGTATCAACCTGGAATGCCTCTTTTGCAAAACCAATGTTGGCGCGATCCAGATAAGCCATGACATACATGAGTGCCAAAAAGGGTAAAAGCCGTATAATTGACTTTTTAACCGCCGAATTGACAATCTTTTCATTATCACTTTGACTCATAAATATGCTTCCAATAAAATGATGGGGAGCTACTGTCATCTCTCATCATGAAAATGATGAAAGCGAGTAGACAATATAATGGAAGAACCTTTAAACAGGTATTTAGTGAAATACCTGTTTAGTCTGTATGTTAACTCAACCATTCCTGGCCATCGGGCCATGAATAACGTGTTAGAGTGTCTGGTTTCATTTTTACACCATAGCCTGGTTGCAGCAGTGGATAATATCTTCCACGTTTTATCACCAACGGCTCTTCGAAATTCTCGTGTAAATGATCAACATATTCTAACACCCTGTTTTCCAGTGATGCGGATACGGCGATATAGTCAAATAAAACAATATTCAATGAATACTGACACAGACCGACGCCTCCGCCATGTGGGCATACCGGGACGCCAAACTTCGCCGCCATGAGTACGACAGCCAGCACTTCGTTTAAACCGCCCAAACGGGCAGGGTCTAACTGGCAAAAATCCATTGCACCTGACTGGAAGAATTGTTTAAACATTACCCGGTTATGGGCATGTTCACCGGTGGCAATGCCAATGTCGCCAATTCGCGCTTTTATTGCCGCGTGACCGAGAATATCGTCAGGGCTGGTGGGCTCTTCGATCCAGAGCGGATCAAACTTAGCGAGTTTGCGCATCGCCGTAATGGCTTCATCAACGCCCCATATTTGGTTGGCATCCATCATCAGTTTGCGTTCCCAACCCAGCTCTTCGCGTAGGATCGTCGCCCGGCGAATGTCCTGCTCGAGATTGGCACCGACTTTCTGCTTCAGATGTGTCCAGCCGTCAGCCACGGCCTGACGGGCAAGCTGACGCATTTTTTCTTCTGAATACCCCAGCCAGCCTGCGGCCGTTGTGTAACCAGGGAAGCCCGTTTCCAGCATTTCTCTTTCACGCTGCGCTTTACCTGTTTCAACTCTGCGTAATAATGTGATGGCTTCCTCAGGCGTCAGAACATCCTGGATGTAGGTAAAGTCAATGCAGCGAACCAGCTCTTCTGGCGACATGTCGACCAGCATTTTCCATACGGTTTTATTCTGCGAACGCGCCCAGAGATCCCACAATGCGTTAATAATTGCTGCGGTAGCCAGATGAATAACACCTTTTTCTGGGCCAACCCAGCGCAACTGACAATCACCAGAAACAAGTTCATGCCAGAATTGGCCAAAGTTAGCCGTAATGTCTTCCAGCGTACGGCCAATAACAAATAGCTCGGCTAAAGATTTTACTGCGCTTACACATAAATCGTTGCCGCGACCAATAGTAAAAGTCAGACCATACCCTTTTAAATTTTCTGTGTGGTCGGTAATTAATGTGACATAAGTCGCGGAGTAGTCGGATATTGCATTCATTGCATCAGAACCATCCAGGTTCCTGGAGGTAGGAAAACGGATATCTTTTACGCTTATATCCTTGATTGTAATCGCCATATTGACTCCTGTTGTGATGTTCTTTTGCTAATAAAATAGAAAAGTTTGTTTAGCAGACACCCCGAGTGTAAGAGGGAGTTAATTACTCAATATGAGTTGATAATAAGATTGTGGGGTATTTTGCAATTTTGTGTTTTTAATCTGCTTTTAATTTTTTCGGCTGTTTTGCTGGATAGAGCGCAGCATTGACTGTTTTGCCGTTTCAAGGTGGTTGCGCAGAGCGAGGATTGCATCCAGGTCACTACGGCAAATCAGCGCGCTGAGGATGGTCATATGTTCATCGATGGCAATGATGTTGCGTTGCTTGAGGTCGCTTTCGTCCCACTGATAGTGGAAGTGGAAAATCACAGAGATTATTTCAAGCGACTGATTAAAAAAGATATTGTCAGCAGCGGAAAGCAGCAGGGCGTGGAACTCGCGGTCTAACTGCGAGAACATGCGAAAGCTACTGCCGATGCTGTCACGCAGTATCCGGTGGCGTTCCAGCAGCGTTTTGGCCTGCAGCCAGCGCGGATCATCGTCAGGCAGGTTGAGGAAATGCTGCAGAGAGTGAGTCTCCAGCATTTCTCTCAGTTCGAACAACTGCTCGGCGTAGGCCTGGTCGAACTGTTTCATGCCCCACTGTCCGCGCTTTTCGTTTTTTATCAGGTTGTAACGTTCGAATTTTAAAAGATATTCCCGTACCACTACCGGGCTGACGCCCGCAGCTCTGGCCAGTTGCAGCTCAGAGAAGCTTTCACCCGCACGCAGTTGGCGCTGGTTAATCATGGTGAAAAACGCCTGCTCGAAAATTCGGCTTTGCTCGGTCATGGACGCCGTGGTACACGAAAAACCGTCATCATGATCGGGCTTACGGACGATAACGTAGTGACTACCGACCTGCGCCAGTACGCCGCATTCACCTAAATGGCTCAGCATGTGGCGCACGGTGGTGCGGCTGATGTTGTACATTTCTGCCAGTGCGCTTTGCGAAGGCAGTGGGGAAGGGATATGCCCACGCGCCATATCATCGATTATCTGGTTAATCACATTGTGGCGTAGGTTCTGTGAACGGCTCATTACGTCTCCTTTTTATCCATTAAAACCCGATTTAAAACATTTTTATGCGTTGGAATTCACAGATTGCGTTTCTGTTTTCTCCGGCATTTTTAAATTCGTCGATATCTGAGGCAACAAAAAACAGGAGAGCAGAATCATGTCTACGATGAATACGCTGATTTGCCAGGAACCCAAAAAATTAGTCTGGAAAGAGCGTGAAATACCTATTCCGGGTGATAACGAAGCACTAATTAAAATTAAATCTGTGGGGATTTGTGGTACTGATATTCATGCCTGGGGCGGGAATCAACCTTTTTTCAGCTATCCACGTGTATTAGGCCATGAAATATGTGGGGAGATTGTTCGGCTGGGTAAAAATATACAAAATATGAAAACTGGTCAGCAGGTTGCGGTTATTCCTTACGTGGCGTGTCAGCAATGTCCGGCGTGCCTGAGTGGGCGCACTAATTGCTGTGAAAAGATCTCGGTGATTGGCGTGCATCAGGATGGTGGTTTCAGCGAATACCTGTCTGTACCGGTGAGCAACCTGCTGGATGCGCAAGGGATAGATCCACATGCCGCGGCATTGATCGAACCTTATGCCATCAGCGCCCATGCGGTGCGTCGGGCGGCGGTGGTACCTGGCGAGCATGTTCTCGTTGTCGGTGCCGGCCCGATTGGCCTCGGTGCCGCGGCGATAGCCAAAGCGGACGGTGCACAGGTGGTTGTTGCGGATACCAGCCCGGCACGCAGAGAGCATGTGGTTTCCCGATTAGGGCTCCCGGTTATCGATCCGTCCGCTGACGATTTCGACGCGCAGTTGCGTGCGCAGTTTGGCGGCTCGCTGGCGCAAAAAGTCATTGATGCTACGGGGAATCAGCACGCGATGAACAACACGGTGAATTTGATTCGCCACGGCGGCAGCATCGTTTTTGTCGGGCTGTTCAAAGGTGATTTGCAGTTCTCCGATCCGGAGTTCCATAAGAAAGAAACCACCATGATGGGCAGCCGTAACGCCACGCCGGAAGATTTCGCCAAAGTGGGGCGTCTGATGTCGGAAGGCAAACTGACGGCTGACATGATGCTCACGCACCGCTATGCGTTTGACACGTTGGCAGAGATCTATGAACGGGATGTGATCAACAACCGTGAGCTGATCAAAGGGGTGATTACGTTCTGAGACAGTTGCCATGCAGCGCCCGGAGTCGTGTTGGGCGCTGTTTTTTTTAACCCTGAGCTGCCAGCACTTTGATTTCAACCATCCCGATCCCCAGCTTACGCGGCGAGTGACCCAGAATGTTGCCCTCGTTGGTGGCGACCGGATCGGGTGGGATAATCACCAGCGTGTCGGCGGATGTCGGGTTATCAAAATGCAAGGTGGTGGTGCTGACTTCCTGACTTAAGACCAGCGTTTGTTCCTGGTTGCCGACGCGTACGGGAATAGGGCGATTCGCGTTGTCACCAAAGGCTTTCGCGGTGATAACCAGATCGAATTTCTTCGGCAACGGAGCCTTGTATTCGATTTTCACTTCTTCGCTCAGCTGGGCGTTAGACCAGCGTCCCCAGGATTCAGGGCGTGAAATTCCGCTAAACTGTTTCACTTCTTCCGGCGCGCCCGCTACGTTGAAAATAAAGCTGTCAGCTTTGTAGCGAATATCGTTATCGACAATTTTTAGCGTATCGACGTTACCTTTATAGCGTTCGATGTCGATGACCGTATCTTTAAACGTCGTCTTCCCTTTCCAGTTGGCTTTATCGACATGCTGCACGATCTGCTGCCCGCCCAGTTGCCCCTGTGATACGCACCAGTCGGTAGAGAGTGCCAGTTCCGGTGCCCACAGCTGCGCCATTTTGTAACAGCGGTCTATCCAGACAAAGTTGTCGCGCGGGGCGAAATCAGCCAGCTGGAAGCGCAGCGGGGCTGAATATTCACTTTCCGGCAGCGGTTCGACGCGTTGATCCGAGACCCGGAGCAGCAGCGGCAGACGGAAATGGCTCCCGGAGAAAGCGATCATCTCTTTCTCCCGATCGATAGTGAATGCTTTCATCTCTTTCGGGAAATTCCACAAACGGATGATGTTGGGCTTCCACGCCAGCATTTTCTCTTTGATGTTCAGGAACACTTCCGATACGGATTCGCTGGACAAGCTGCTGCGTCCAAGGCCGATAAAATTATCGCCGCCCAGAATATCCAGTACGGTCGCGCCGTTATCCATGGTATTCCGCTTCACCGCCAGCGTCTCCTGCTGGGGTTGATCGCCGCGTAGCACGAAGAACAGGTTGTTACGATCTTGCTTGTTGAGATACTTCCATGCGGTGTTATTCATCGCCAGATGATCGGAAGAGACGACGATCACGGTATCTTTAAACCACGGTGAGGCTTTAATTTTATGAATAAACTCGGCGATATTTTCCTGGCTGCAACTGACCGCACTGAAGGACTGGTTGGTTTTACCGTCAATATCATAACGCTTACGGTTACAGCTGCGTGAGATGAAACCGTCCGGGTGATGAGTATCAACGGTCAGGGTAAACAGTGAAAAACGCTGCCCTGAGCGTGACAGCTCTTCGAATTTTTTCCATGCTTCATCCAGTACGGTGTCATCATAAAAGCCCCAGTCGTTACGATACGCAGGATCTGCAACGACGCCCTTTAACTCTTCAGCGCCGTACAGATGATCAAATCCGTGGGATTTCAGGAATACATCTTTCCCGGCAAAGCGCAGGTTTGCGCCTTGCACAAAATAGTTCTGATAACCGGAGTTCTTCAGGATATCGCCCAGACAGATGTTGTTGGGGAAGAAACTGGAAACCGATGCCGAGGCGTTGCCTTCAAATGGCGCAAACAGCGGAATACCGCACTGGGAGGCGACCATGCCGGCGATGGTGTAATCGGTACCCGGCAGCTGCATGGTGTTGCTGAAATCCAGGCCTTCATTTTTCAACGCGCCGAGTTCCGGAGTCAGATCCGGGAAGGCGCCGTCGTTAAAATAAGTACGCTCCAGACTTTCGCCGTAGATATAAACCAGATTCAGCTTCGGATTGGGGATCGTTTTTGATGGCTCTTTGTAATAGGCCGCAAAATCGGGATCGCCATCGCGTGACTGGGATTTGACCAGTTCAGTTATCTGGTGGAACGCCGGGCTGGCATCAACGGAAGCCAGCGCCAGCAGCAGGGCCAGCAGACTGTAACCGACATGATGCGGATGATGGCGACGGCGACGCAGTATCCAACCCAGCGTGACAAAAACGGTGGTCAGCGCCAGGGCTATCCCAACGCCCGGCAGGATATATTTTCCGATCCCCGCGCCAGTCAGACTGTTGGTCAGGGTGTACAGGACCGCATCGTTGATGCCGTCACCTGTGAAATAGTCACTGGCATACAGCGTGATGTTTAAGACAATAAAGATCCCCAGCACCGTTAACGTGGCGGCGAACCACCAGGTGTTGCGACCCGCTTTCCAGGCATAAATCAGTACCGAAGCGAGAAACAGAGTGATGGAGAGCAATTCTGACAACGGTCTATCCTCAGTAACACCGGGCAATTGCCTGGCAGGCTAATCATTTTTTTGAGAGTACAATGTAATAGCGTTGTTATATTGCTGCAATTGTAGTGACATTAAATGAGATTGTTATTCAGAATTGGTTTAGATATGCGGGTGTTTGCGGGCAATCACACCTCATTTGGTAGGTAAATATCATCGTGGGATTGATTGCTGCCGCGCCGATGGTGAAATGGTCGGGCGCGGCATTTGTTGTATCAGGAAATGAAGTTCATACCCTGTTTTAATACCAGATCGCAGGCCTTGGTTTTGACCTGCTTCGCCAGCGAGCTGTTGCCAATCGTGTTCAGGTCAAGCTGCTGACCATCTTTGGCGTTGAGCAGACCCTGAATCCCGTCCATATAGTTGGTATCTTGTTTCTGTTCTGGCGCGCTGAGCCCCAGTTTATCCAGCACCTGGTTTTTGACGTTTTGCGCATCAGTGACCGAAGCCAGTTTCTGTTTCGCGCAGTATTCCAGGATACCGGCGGCGTTATTCATGCTGCTGGAGGTCAACGACTGATTGCTGCCATTCAGCAGGCTGGTCAGGGAAGAGAGCGACGAGCTGCTTTGCGAGCCGGAGCTTTGTTTGCTTAGCTCACTGGCCGCGCTGGAGAGCGAATCCTGCCAGGAGGCGGCGAAAACACTGGTGGAGATGAGCGTGCTGGTGGCAACCGCGCAGCACAGCAGACGTTGGGTAGTTTTCATCATTATGTGTAACTCGTGTTATGCATTTTCAGCGCAGTATAGCGCTGGCAGTCTTAGGAGTGGTCCTAATACGTTAATACTCTTTACCGGTGACCCGACTCCGGTAGCTTTCCCAGTTAAAAATGACCCACAGGCTGTTGCCAAGCCGCATACGGTCCATCACCCGCTCGCCGAGCAGTTTGTTCATTTCATCCATATTGCTGTTGGTTAACATGCCGGTTGGGCGTTTAGACGACGAACGGCGATCGACAATCTGGTTGATGATCACTTTTTCATAGCGCGATTCGGTCTGCATGCCGATCTCGTCGATCACCAGCAGATCTACATTGCTGAGATCGTTGAGCAGCTGTTCTTCACTGGTCTCACGATTGCTGAATGTCTCTTTCATCGCCGACATGATATCGGCGACGGTAATAATCAGTACCGACTTGCCGCGCAGCAGCAGTTCGTTGCAAATGGCGGCGGCAAGATGGTTTTTGCCGGTGCCGGGTTTGCCAGAGAAGATAAAACTGGCGATGTTGCCGTCAAACTCTTCAACGTATTGGCGGGCTTTGCTCAGGGCGTTCATCTGACCTTCGCACTCGACGCGATAATTCTCGAACGAGCAGTTCTGGTGTAGTGGACGGATACCGGAACGGTTGAAGGTCCTTTGCATTTTCATGGCCCGATTTTCACGCGCCAATGCAGCGGCACGAATTTCACCTTGCTCCTTTTGCCAGGCCAGTAGTTCCTCGCCTGTTTTGAAGGCTGGCTCAACATTGGGTGGCATCATTTTTTGCAAACGTTTCATCAGGTCGCCAACGTTTTTCATCGTTATCCCCTAAAACCTGGTGGAATATGGCTGTCAGGTTCGCTGACACTGTTCACATCGCGCTTCGGCATTCCGCCATTGCTGGCCCGGCCTATTTGGATACTGCGCGCCAGTTTTTGCTGCCACTGGATATGGTGAAAGACTTTGCCTTCGGCTTGCCAGTAGGCAACAAATGAAGCCAGTTCTTCAGCGGTGACCGGCTCTCTTAGCGCCACGCCCCATAACGCCGCCTGACGCTGGAAGTCAGCGTCTGGCTGCCAGTCAGCGTACATCGCAAATTTACCCATTGGCACGGCAACTGGTGCCGCTTGCGGCTCTTCATAGAACTGGGCATCTAAGGTTACATCGCTTCCCGGGCGTGACAGCTTCTCTTCAAGCGCCAGTAACTCTGCCAGCCGTGCCGGGGTTACGGCGTAAAAAGCAGGCGCATTATTGGCAAAAACAGCCACAGCGCCAGCCGCCGACTTCGCCAGCACCGCGTTGTGATCGTGTAATAAGGCGTCAATACTGATGACGTCCGGAGTCAAAATTTTGCAGGACATAATGTTTCTCAATACTGAACAACAACCGAGAAGGGACTGCTTTTATAGTAACACAGAGAAAGAGGAGAGCAGCAGATGAGGGAAGGTTCCCCCATCTGCGAAGGGGTAAACAGGTTCACTCGTTACACGCGCGGGCGTTTGCGATACAGCCATAGCCCTGGCACGGAAAGCCCAATTGAGAGTGCGCCCACAATCGATGATGCTTTCAGGAAGTTGGTCAGCAGGGTAATCATCAGCGCTTCGCTATAGCCGAAATGACCGATCTTTACGGCGGATATCATGGCGGTGTAAGCGGAGATCCCAGGGAACATAGGGATCACTGCCGCAACGGTGAAGACTTTCGGATGCGCCAGATACCATCGTGACCACTGGATCCCAATGCAGCCTACCAGCAATGAGGCCATAAAGGTGGACCACTCGATGTTAAATCCAGCGGTCATCATAACCATTCGGGAACCGTGTCCCAGGGCGCCTAACAACGCACACCAGGGAAGCGCCCGATGTGGCACATTAAAGACCATGGCAAATCCTACTGCCGGGATGGCAGAAAGGATCATGTCCTGTATGAGTGCAAAAATAAAATCGATCACGCCCATCCGCGAAGCCCCCATAAGGTCATCGACATCACCACGCCAATGCAGGTTGCCAGCGTAAGCAGACTGGCAATCGCCCAGCGAGCGAGGCCGGTGTTAATGTGTCCTTTAAACATATCCGCAACCGAATTGATCAACGGAAAACCGGGAACCAGTAACAGCACGCTGGCAGCCATGGCTACAGTAGGCGTGTGATTAAACGTCGGGAGCGTAAGCAGCAGGCCGGAGATGGTGGTTGCGACAAAAGCGGTGATACAAAAGTTGATTTGTGGATGCAAATGCCGGGAAGCCAGGATCTGGCGAATGTACATGGCGATCATGCTGGCGAAGAAGGTGATCATCGCGCCATCCCAGCCGCCGTTATTGAGCTTACAAAAGCAGGCACAGGACAATCCGACCATGAACGCAACCAGCCATCTGGGATAGCGCAGCGGTTTGATTTGGTTAAACCGTTTCTCTACCCCTTTTTCATCCAGCAGATTATGTTCTGCCAAAATAACGATGTGTTGCACTTCCGTCACGACGTGCATATTGATGCCACGATCCTGATTTTTTCGGGTCGATGTCAGGCATTGTCCGTCTTTGATCGTCGTCAGCACGATGGCATTCGATGATATGGCACTTTCTACACTGTCCATCCCCAGCGCCAGACCCAGGCGGGTGGAAAGTTCATCGACTAACGCACTTTCTGCGCCATGTTGCAGTAAAAAAAGCCCGCATTGTATACATAACCGTGTAACCGTTCTTTGTGACGACTGCTCTGTTTGCATAGCTCGCTCTGACTAAAAGATGCTCTCTTAATGAAGAATATCTTCTTTTTATCATGAAGCGTGAGTCCGTTGGCTCTGGATAAGATCAATCTTTGTGTTGAAAAAAACAGGTCACTCGGAGGTTGCAGGGAATCGTATCGTGGACCCACGCTTAAACCATGGCTAAATTTTCTGAGGTGAACAGTAATTACGTAAGGAATGCTAATAATTTAATGTAGTTATTTTAATTGTACAATGAATGTACTTGTGCGTGATTATGTCATGATAAATTTATAGTGTGATGCCATTGGGAATGTAGCATCACCATTCTCTATTATAAATAGAGATAAATAATTCATCCTGTCTATTGTTTAACGCATGTCTATTTATTGATTATTTTATTTGATTGTAGGTGATATTTGCGCACGCAAGATTGAAGACATGTGAATATGGAGGAGTTATGTTGCCAGGACGCTGCAAGAACGCAATTATTATTAGTAAATTACCTATCATACAAACTGGGCTTAAAGGGGTAATGCAAGCGCATTTCTCCGATTACAAACTGACCTACTGCCGCGCCGTAGAAGAACTGACATTGCTGCAACTGCGACGTTCAGATCTGGTTATCGCTGATTTAACCGGAGACTGTAGTCATCCGCGCACGACCTGCGAACAATATTATTCTTTGTTACCTCAATACCGCGATATTCACTGGGTCTTTCTCGTTTCCCGAAATTATTATCCTGTAGCCGTTGAGTTGCTGATGTGTCCAATCAGTACGCTGTTATCCGATGCCGAACCAATTGATAGCTTAGTAAATGCTATTGATGCAGGGAATGTTTATGCCGACAGAATTAGTCCGGTACTGTTCTCTCCGGTAATGACACCTGAAAGACTGGATCATGGAGTGCATTCAATTATTCTGACGCTATCTGAACGGAAAGTGCTACGGCTTCTGGGAAAGGGCTGGGGGATTAATCAGATTGCCACATTACTTAAAAAAAGTAATAAGACCATCAGCGCTCAGAAAAATAGTGCGATGCGTCGTCTGTCAATACACAGCAATGCGGAGATGTATGCCTGGATAAATAGTTCTCAAGGATCACGAGAATTGAATCTACCTTCAGTTTATGGAGAGACCACGGAATGGAAGACAGAAGTATCAAAAGAAATGTCGCACTGGTAGAAAAGTGCGTAATGAGCAGCGTGGGTATTTATAATTTATTTAATGCCAGACCGAACAACCAATACCAACTTCATCTCTTTTCACGGCAGCCAGCCTTCAGCCAGGCGATGTCACAGACGTCATTTTCCGCGGTTTTTTTTTCACTTTCTGCGAAAAGAACCGATCGCCGCGCCGGACTGGCTTACCTGACGGAGCTGGCGGTGAAACACCCTCGCATCAAGCGGGTAGTCATTGCCGATGATGATGATGAGGCGCGGCTAATTGGCTCGCTGTCACCATCACCACTGGATGCCGTGATTAGCAAAGCATCCACGCTAAGTATGTTACAGGAAGAATTATTTGCAGCACTGGATTGTGTCAGAGGGGAAACAGAAGACACGAAGAAACTCTGGTATATCAATCAATGCCGTATGCTTAGCCCAACCGAGCGCGAAATTCTGCGTTATATGTCGAATGGCTATTCGATGCTGCAGATCGCAATTGAGCTTGAGCGAAACATTAAAACGATTCGCGCGCATAAATTTAATGTAATGTCCAAACTGGGCGTTAGTTCGGATGCCGGATTACTGGATGCTGCCGATATTCTGCTGCATGTACGCTCTGCAGAACCGTCATCTCTTCGTCGTACTGCCCCGTTATGGCGCGCTTGAGAAGAGGCGTAGTTATTGGCATGGAAAGATAAATCGATCACTGGCACACATCAACCCAGGTTGCCGCAGTCAGTTCTGCTATTCTCTCTGGCGTGATGCGAACCGCGCTGTGAGTGGCTCCAGCCGCAGGGAGCACTTCAGTGTAGTGTTTCAACGAGACATCACAGTACACCGATATGGGTGTCTCCAACCCGAAAGGACATACGCCTCCTACGGGATGACCTGTTGCGTTGACCACTTCATCGCTACTCAGCATGCGCGCTTTGGCACCAAACGTATTTTTCAGTTTTTTATTATCGAGGCGAGCATCTCCTCTGGCGACGACCAGGATAATGTCGTTTTTCACCTTGAGTGACAGCGTTTTTGCTATCTGCCCTGGTTCGACGTTATGGGCTTTTGCGGCCAGATCGACGGTGGCGGTGCTTTGATCTAATTCGATGATTTCAATATCTGGCGCATGTTGCGCTAAAAACTGCCGCACTGATTGCAAACTCACTCTTTTCTCCCTCTCGCTTATCCGCAGCCCTGTATAGCAGAAAACCGCCTGGCGTAATTTGTCATAGGGGCAGCGTTACTGTAAATATTTTATTGTAACAACATAGCAACATTGGCAGTTTTTCGATCACCTTCACAATCAAAGAAACCGGTTACAGTAACCGGTTGCAGAATGCTGAAATGGCGATTAATACTGAAGCTGTCACTTCCTCTGTATCACATAATAAGAGCCATCTATGAAACTTAACTTTAATAGCGGTAGCGCGGGCGTTCCTCCCGGCACGGTTGCGAAAAGGGGTAATGGGCCTTACGTGGTGGTGTTGATACCAGCACATGTACAGGGTTTCGCACAACAGGAGAGCGGCTATGTCTACTAACCATGCTGTGTTTAATGTGATTTTCCGCTTTGTTGAAAACTACGTTAGCCCTGTCGCCGGGCGCATTTCTTCACAACGCCATGTGATGGCAATACGTGATGGTTTCATTTCGGCGATGCCGTTTATGATTGTAGGATCTTTTCTGCTGGTTTTTGCCTATCCTCCTTTTTCGCCGGATACCACCTGGGGATTTGCCCGCGCATGGCTGGATCTGGCAAAACAATTTGAAGGCCAGATACTCACGCCGTTTGATATGACGATGGGGATCATGTCGGTCTATATATGTGCCGCCATTGCTTATAACCTGGGTAAACACTATGTGAAGTCGCATCAGCTAGATCCATTTATGTGCGCGATGCTGTCCATCATGGCGTTTTTGCTGATTGCCGCACCGAAAACCAAGGGTACGATGCCGGTTGATAGCCTGGGAGGGACGGGGATTTTCACCGCGATCCTCGTGGCAATTTATTGCGTTGAAATGATGCGCTTCCTGAAGGCGCACAACATCGGGATCCGCTTGCCCGATCAAGTGCCGCCGATGATCAAAAACTCATTTGATCTCCTGATCCCAGTACTGGTTGTGGTGCTGACGCTGTACCCGCTGAGCCTGGCGATACAGTCGCAGTTTGATATGCTGATCCCTCAGGCCATTATGGCCATCTTTAAACCGCTGGTGTCTGCTGCCGATTCTCTTCCGGCGATATTGCTGGCGGTATTGATAGGCCACTTGCTGTGGTTTGCTGGGATTCACGGGGCGGCGATTGTGTCAGGGATGCTGCAAATGTTCTGGCTCACCAATCTTGGGATGAACCAGTCGGCGCTGGCGCAGGGCGCGCCCTTACCGCATATATTTATGGAAGCGTTCTGGACGTTCTTCATCGTCGTGGGGGGATCGGGGGCAACGATGGGGCTGGTGATTTGCTATCTGCGCAGCCGTTCTGCCCATTTACGCTCGATTGGACGCCTCAGCGTCGTCCCAAGCATTTTTAATATCAATGAACCGGTGATTTTCGGCACGCCGATAGTAATGAATCCGGTGTTCTTTATTCCATTCCTGCTTGCGCCGATGGTGAATGCCGTACTGGCCTGGGCGGCGATGAAGCTGGATTTGATTGGTCGTGTCATTTCCGTGGTTCCCTGGACCGCACCGGCCCCGGTGGGGGCTGCATGGGCATTAGGCTGGGATTATCGTGCGGCGATCCTGGTGATCGTGTTGGCGCTGGTTTCTGCCATCATCTACTTCCCATTCTTCAAGGTCTATGAGAAGCAACTGTTGGCGCAGGAAAAAGAAGAAGCTCAGCGGATAGAAGAGGAAAATCAGCAGGTAGCGTAATCGTGCAGGCGAGGGGCTGTGGCTCCTCGTTTACTTTAACGTGCAGTCACCGCATTGCTGAACATCGGGCAAGCGATAGCGTTGACAGCAGGTTCTGCGTACTAACAGTCCCTCACGTGGAACGACGGTACGCCACAACGGATTATCCTGGCCACAGGATAGCTGTTTCTCAAAGAAGCAGGTTTGGCGCAATGTTGTCAGCAGTTCTTCGCCTAATAGCGGTTTCATTTCCGTTAAATACCAGTGGATGAGATACCCGGTATTGCTCCAGATAAGTTTCGCGTTGATCTCACCCGTTGATTCCAGCGCCTGAACAACCGGTGTCAGGGCTGACAAAATCAGCGTTTCCATACGTTGCTGCGGTGAGAGTGCCGTGGTCTGGTGATCCTGATGTACATCTATCCAGAAACATGCGGCACGCCCGGTTTCGTGAAACTCCACATGCATATGTTCCGGCGCGACATCAATGGCTTCATTTTGCGTCAGCAGAGCCACCATAAGCGGGGGCATCATCAGGCCGATATACCATTGCGCCCAGAGGGAGATCAGCGGTTTATTTTCGCGTACTAACGTGGGCTGGTTGCGGTAGATGTGGTCTGAATAAACGGCCAGAAGCGAACATAGCGTTGTCGGTTGCGTCCATTCATGTAATGTCATTGCCCCTTGAGGCGGGGTTTCGTCAAGGCGAATGAAATCCAGCAAGTGTTCGCGGGTTTGGGCGATGGTCGCACGCACGGAAGCCGCCAGCGAGGGCATCTCTGCAGGGAGATGGCTGTGCCAGATGACATCTTCAACGATGGGTGCGGAACGGTAAGCCATGGCGATATAAGGATGTTAATCTAAATGATAATGATTTCCAATCCTATAGGTGAGGGTGAACGATGGCAAGACCTTTGTCGCAATAGCGGGCAGTTCCGCACGGATAACTCAGGAAGAGGTGCAGTTTATCCGCAGCTCATCGCTGACCAGGGTGTTGTTTCGACCGAGATTCTTGGCCTCATAAAGTGCTTTGTCTGCTCTGGTAATCGCGGAGTCAATATCCTGATCCATTAAAGGCGCAATACCGATGCTGACCGTCACATTGGTTGCTACGCTCTCATTAAACATATGAGGAATCTTAAGGTCGTATACTTTCTGGCGGATACGCTCGGCTGCGGCCTGTGCCTGCTGTGGATCGACGGCGGTCAGTAACACCATAAATTCTTCGCCACCAAAACGCGCGACCACATCCCGGGAGCGCACGGAATCACGAATCGCGGCAGAAACGCGAATCAGCGCCTGATCGCCCATCATGTGTCCGTAATGGTCGTTATAGGCTTTGAAATGATCGATATCCAGCAATAAGACGTAATGCTTCGCGTTGCTCAGTGCCAGTAACGTATCGAGCCGGTGTTGCAGCCCACGACGGTTATACAGCCCCGTCAGCGGATCGAGCATGCTGAGGCCGTTCAGGGTTTCTCGCTCTTCCAGCAGTTTGTACATCAGCTGTTGGGCGAAGCCGTCGTAGCGCTTTTGGATCACGTGTTGAATGGCAATCCCGGCCATAGGCAACGCCATAAAATAGAAAATTCGCAGACCATGCTCGCTACCGTTAAGCCATAAACAGACGACGACTGAGGGTAACGAATGTAGCGTAAAGGCGATGATATTGTTGGCAAAAGCGATAGAGCCAATAAACAGCACGCTGAGAAGTGCAATCAACAGAAAATAATAATCATTATTATCCAGTGTTGTGAATTTCAGCACAATATGAGCTGCCCACAACAAGCCGAAAATGATTGAAATAAAAGGAAGATTAATTCTTTTATTCGTATATTTCCCATGCCATGCCAACAGTAATGTACTGGCGGCCAGGATGAGCAACGCTGGGACAGATACGGCTTTGACGGCAAAAAGTGGGAAAACAAGCGTAAACAGCGCGGAGACTGCATTGAGAAGCAGAAACAGACGTAAAGAAAGTTGATATTTCTTAGTGCGCAGAGTTCGCCAGGATTGTACTGTCATAGGTAAATATTGTTATTTATCTGCAATATACGAAGGTGTGTTTGTAAGGAAAAAATGATGAGCGAAAAATCATTCGTTCAGGTCGTTATTGTTTTTTGATGAAAAGCTAACCGGCGAGCAATTTATCACCTTAAACTATTTATGTCATCAATCGTTAAGTAAAACTCATAGAATTGATAGCCTTTCCTGGCTGACAAATGAGAAAATTTATCATATGATATTGGTTATCATTATCAATGTCATAGGTGAAACCATGTTGCAACGTGCGCTGGGCAGTGGATGGGGGGTTTTGCTGCCGGGAATAGTGATTGCCGGGCTGGCATTTACTGACCTGTCACTCGACGCATGGAAGGCGATGATTGTATTAGGACTGCTGCTGACTTCGCTAATGCTGTACCACAAACGTTTACGGCATTTCGTTTTGTTGCCTTCATGTGCAGCACTGATCGGCGGTATTGTTCTGGTGATGATGAACGTGAATCAGGGATGAGTAACACAGAGAAGAAAACCGAAAGGAAAATAAGATAATTGGTGCGAGGGGGGGGACTTGAACCCCCACGTCCGAAAGGACACTAACACCTGAAGCTAGCGCGTCTACCAATTCCGCCACCTTCGCACAGTCATCTTACTTTTTTGATATTGCCTCGTTGGTGCGAGGGGGGGGACTCGAACCCCCACATCCTAAGGACACTAACACCTGAAGCTAGCGCGTCTACCAATTCCGCCACCTTCGCACAGTGCGAGCAATATCAACGTGGATTATGGTGCGAGGGGGGGGACTTGAACCCCCACGTCCGAAAGGACACTAACACCTGAAGCTAGCGCGTCTACCAATTCCGCCACCTTCGCATACCATCGACACTCAAAAAGTATCGTTACCACGGAGGCGCATTCTAGTTGTTTTCATCTTTTCGTCAATAGTTAATTGCCCAGGACGCATTTAATTGATGTAAAAATGGGCGCTAGCCGGCGTTGCTCGGTGTCACGCCGGATGGCGGCATAAACGCCTTATCCGGCGTACATCCGTTAGGCTTTTTTCGCCTGACGCGTCATGATGGTACGATAAACCTTGAAACGACCGGTCTGCGCGATAACCTCATGGAAGCCAAACACCTCATCCAGCACCTTCGGATACGGCAGGAAGGCGTTGGCCACGATACGCAGTTCACCGCCGCTGTTCAGGTGACGAACCGCCCCGCGAATCAGCGTTTGCGCGGCATCAAGGCTGGTCTGCATGCCATCGTGGAACGGTGGGTTAGAGATGATCATATCGAAGCGGCCCGCCACGTCAGAAAAGACGTTACTGGCAATTACGTCACCTTCAATACCGTTGGCCGCAAGCGTTGCGCGACTGGCTTCAACCGCGGATGCGCTGACATCGCACAGGGTCAGACGAACTTTCGGCGAGTGACTGGCTAATGCAACGGAGAGCACGCCTGCGCCGCAACCGACATCCAGAACCTTGCCTTTAGTGTGCGGCGTCAGCGTTGAGAGCAGCAGCTGGCTGCCGACATCCAGGCCGTCACGGCTGAATACGCCAGGTAAGGTTTTGATGGTCAGATTGTCGACGGTGTATTCATCCCAATATTTTTCTGCATCAAAAACGGGCTGTTTTTCCAGACGGCCATGATAAAGGCCACAGCGACGGGCGCTGTCGACTTTATTCAGCGGCGCGTATTCGGCCAGCATCTGCTCTGCGCTGCGTACACCGCTGCGGTTCTCACCGACAACAAAAATATCGGTGCCGACGGGTAACAGCGACAGAATATTCATCAGCTGGAACTGGGCTTCCGGCTTATTCTTCGGCCAGTAATAGATCAGCGTATCGCTGTCAGCAACATCATCGGCTTGTGCGACGAGGCTAAAGCGGACGTTATCACCCATCTGGCGGTTCAGTACCTGCCAATGGTGCAACTGCTGAGTATGCGCACGGCTGGCGGCGCTTGCGAATTGGGCTGGCAGGTCATCCTGCAAATCACCGGCAAACAGAATACGGCTTTGTTCGAAATCATCACTGTGGCGCAGCAAGACTTCACTTGCCGGGGTAAAAGCAGACATGGAGTGCTCCTTAAATTGTACAGCGGGGGATTATAGTTGTTTGATGGCGCGGATTCGACAAATTTGCTATATTTGCGCCCCTGATTACAGGAGTGTTTCGCTATGACATCCCGACGAGACTGGCAGTTACAGCAACTGGGCATTACGCAGTGGTCGCTGCGCCGTCCTGGCGCGCTGCGGGGCGAGATCGCGATTTCAATTCCTGCGCATGTCCGTTTAGTGATGGTTGCTGCACAGTTACCCGCGCTAACCGAACCGTTAATGAGCGATATTTTACACGCATTGACCGTTAGCCCGGATCAGGTTTTACAACTGACGCCTGACCGCGTCGCCATGCTGCCGCAAGGTAGCCGCTGTAATAGCTGGCGGCTGGGAACCGAAGAGCCGCTGCTGCTGGAGGGCGCTCAGGTTGAGAGTCCTGCGTTTAATGAATTACGGGATAACCCAGCGGCACGCGCCGCGTTATGGCAACAAATCTGCGCATATGAACACGATTTCTTCCCTCGAACCGACTGATTTACCTGCAGCATTTCAGATTGAAAAACGTGCCCACGCCTTTCCGTGGAGTGAAAAAACATTCGCCAGCAACCAGGGCGATCGTTATCTCAACTTTCAATTGACCGTTGACGGCACGATGGCAGCCTTTGCGATTACGCAGGTCGTGCTGGATGAAGC
This sequence comes from Citrobacter sp. RHBSTW-00671, assembly GCF_014103415.1. Classification (NCBI taxonomy): domain Bacteria; kingdom Pseudomonadati; phylum Pseudomonadota; class Gammaproteobacteria; order Enterobacterales; family Enterobacteriaceae; genus Citrobacter; species Citrobacter sp. RHBSTW-00671. The sequence continues at coordinate 4,741,127 of NZ_JABXPR010000001.1, read as the reverse complement.
GACGCTGTTCAATATCGCCGTCGATCCTGATTTTCAGCGCCGGGGCCTTGGGCGTGAGCTGCTGGAGCACCTGATCGATGAGCTGGAAAAGCGCGGTATTCTGACGCTGTGGCTTGAGGTTCGCGCCTCGAATGCTGCAGCAATCGCATTGTATGAAAGCCTTGGTTTTAACGAGGCGACGATTCGGCGCAATTACTATCCGACAGCCGATGGTCACGAAGATGCCATCATAATGGCATTGCCAATCAGCATGTAAGACAAGGTGTAATGATGATGAAGTGGGACTGGATTTTCTTTGATGCCGACGAAACGCTGTTTACGTTTGACTCGTTTACCGGCTTACAGCGGATGTTTCTCGATTATAGCATCACCTTTACCGCTGAAGATTTTCAGGACTACCAGGCCGTGAATAAACCGCTGTGGGTGGATTATCAAAACGGCGCAATTACCTCATTACAGCTGCAGCATGCTCGTTTTCAGAGCTGGGCTGAACGCCTGAAGGTCGAGCCAGGCCAGCTAAACGATGCGTTTATTAATGCCATGGCGGAAATCTGTTCGCCGTTACCGGGGGCCGTGTCGCTGCTTAATGCGATTCGTGGTAAAACAAAGATTGGCATCATTACCAACGGTTTTACTGCATTACAGCAAATCCGCCTTGAGCGTACGGGCCTGCGCGACTATTTCGACCTGCTGGTGATTTCTGAGCAGGTGGGGGTGGCAAAACCCGATCCCCGTATTTTTGACCATGCGCTGGCGCAGGCGGGCAACCCTGACCGTTCCCGCGTGCTGATGGTGGGCGACACCGCAGAGTCCGATATTCTTGGTGGTATTAACGCCGGGCTATCCACCTGCTGGCTAAATACGCACCGCCGCGAGCAGCCAGCGGGCATTCAGCCGACCTGGACTGTCGTGTCGTTAAGCGAACTGGAGCAGCTCCTGTGTAAACACTGATTGCCTCCCCCCCATTGATGGGTAAAATAGCCGCAATTTTTCGTATTCAACTTGCACGGTCCGTTGCCGTGCTTACCTAAGAAGATTTGACTATGACGTTGTCTCCTTATTTGCAAGAGGTGGCCAAACGCCGCACTTTTGCCATTATTTCTCACCCGGATGCCGGTAAAACGACAATTACTGAAAAGGTGCTGTTATTCGGACAGGCGATTCAGACCGCCGGTACGGTAAAAGGCCGTGGCTCCAGCCAGCATGCAAAATCTGACTGGATGGAAATGGAAAAGCAGCGTGGTATCTCAATTACCACCTCTGTCATGCAGTTTCCGTATCATGACTGCCTGGTCAACCTGCTGGACACCCCAGGGCACGAAGACTTCTCCGAAGATACCTACCGTACTCTGACGGCGGTGGACTGCTGCCTGATGGTCATCGACGCCGCGAAAGGCGTTGAGGACAGGACCCGTAAACTGATGGAAGTTACCCGTCTGCGCGATACGCCGATCCTGACCTTTATGAACAAACTCGACCGTGACATCCGCGATCCGATGGAGCTGCTGGATGAAGTCGAGAACGAACTGAAAATCGGCTGTGCGCCGATCACCTGGCCGATTGGCTGCGGTAAGTTGTTCAAGGGCGTCTATCACCTGTACAAAGATGAAACGTATCTTTACCAGACCGGTAAAGGCCATACGATTCAGGAAGTACGCATTGTTAAAGGGCTGAACAACCCTGAACTTGACGCTGCCGTAGGTGAAGATCTGGCGCAGCAACTGCGTGACGAGCTGGAGCTGGTGCAGGGCGCGTCTAACGAGTTCGATCATGAGCTGTTCCTTGCCGGTGAAATCACCCCAGTCTTCTTCGGTACTGCGCTGGGTAACTTCGGCGTTGACCATATGCTGGATGGCTTAGTGGAGTGGGCGCCTGCGCCGATGCCGCGTAAAACCGACACCCGCGTTGTGGAAGCTTCAGAAGAGAAGTTCACCGGTTTCGTCTTTAAAATTCAGGCCAACATGGACCCGAAACACCGCGACCGTGTCGCTTTCATGCGTGTGGTTTCCGGCAAGTACGAGAAAGGCATGAAAATGCGCCAGGTACGTATTGGTAAAGACGTGGTGATCTCCGATGCGCTGACCTTTATGGCCGGTGACCGTTCTCATGTGGAAGAGGCGTATCCTGGCGATATTCTTGGTCTGCATAACCACGGCACGATCCAGATCGGCGATACCTTTACTCAGGGCGAGATGATGAAGTTCACCGGTATTCCGAACTTCGCACCGGAACTGTTCCGCCGTATCCGTCTGAAAGATCCGTTGAAGCAGAAGCAGTTACTGAAAGGGCTGGTTCAGTTGTCAGAAGAGGGCGCAGTACAGGTTTTCCGTCCGATTGCCAACAACGATCTGATCGTTGGCGCCGTCGGTGTGCTGCAGTTCGACGTGGTAGTTTCTCGTTTGAAGAGCGAATACAACGTTGAAGCAATTTATGAGTCGGTCAACGTGGCGACTGCGCGCTGGGTAGAGTGTTCTGACGTGAAAAAATTCGAAGAATTTAAGCGTAAAAACGAAATTCAGCTGGCGCTGGATGGCGGCGATAACCTCACCTATATCGCGCCGACCATGGTTAACCTGAATCTCACCCAGGAACGTTACCCTGACGTTCAGTTCCGCAAAACGCGCGAACACTAATCGGCCTTCCAGGGCGCGGTATTCACCGTGCCCTGCAACTTTCCCTGTCTTTTAAATCCCTTGCGGAATGTTCTTAAATCCTCTGTTCTTGTTTGTTTTTTAATCAATTCAGGCATCAACCGCGAAATCGTGGACTATATTTACAATGTGATGACATAAATATCGGCTTTTAATGCTCTTCATTAGGCATTTTTCAGTCCCTTTAGCTGATATTTATTTCAGTCACGAGATTCGTTGCTGGTTCTGACCGCTAAGCGGCAGAACATCGCTATAAGCACAACAAACAGGAATACATCGATGACAATGACAGGACTTAAGATTTCTAAAACGCTACTAGCCGTGATGCTGACTTCCGCTGTCGCAACGGGTTCTGCTTATGCAGAAAACGCTACAATGGATAAAGCGCAATCCGGGCTCGAAAGTGCGGGGCAGAAAGTCGATAGCTCTATGAACAAAGTCGGTAATTTCATGGATGACAGCACCCTCACCGCCAAAGTAAAAGCCGCGCTGGTGGACCACGAAAGCATTAAGAGCACCGATATCTCCGTCAAAACGGACCAGAAAGTGGTGACGTTAAGTGGCTTCGTTGAAAGCCAGGCTCAGGCCGAAGAGGCCGTTAAAGTCGCGAAAGGCGTTGAGGGAGTGACCTCCGTTAGCGACAAACTGCACGTGCGTGACAGCAAAAGCACCTCCGTAAAAGGCTATGCCGGTGATACGGCCATCACCAGCGAAGTGAAAGCCAAGCTGCTGGCCGATGACATTGTCCCTTCTCGTAAAGTGAAAGTAGAGACGACCGACGGTGTGGTCCAGCTTTCAGGAACCGTCGATTCACAGGCGCAAAGTGAGCGTGCTGAGAGTATTGCTAAAGCAATTGATGGCGTGAAAAGCGTCAAAAACGACCTCAAAACTCAGTAATTCGACTTAATTCATCCTCCTGACGTTTGTCGGGAGGCGTATTGTGCACCACACTAAAAATATCGCCGATGAGCTGCCTGAGCGCTCATATCAAGCGGTCGACATTAACTATGGTAAAGGAGAAGCATATGTTTCGATGGGGCATCATATTTCTGGTTATCGCGTTAATTGCCGCCGCTCTGGGATTTGGTGGACTGGCGGGTACTGCAGCAGGCGCTGCAAAAATTGTTTTTGTGGTGGGGATCATCCTGTTTCTGGTCAGCTTGTTTACCGGGCGTAAACGGCCCTAGCGTATCCCCTTTATTCTTCAAGTTGCAGGTGCGTTGGCTACGCGCGCTTACCCGAATCACTTACCAGAGTAAGCTCATCGGGACTCACGCCCTTGCCGCCTTCCTGTAACTCGAATTATGTTGGGGATTAGCTGTAAAGAAAAATTGCTACTAAGCCAGTCCATTGGACTGGCTTTTACGGTTTTAGCGCCGGGCAATTTGCGTTACCTTGTTGCTCTATTACAAAAAACAGGAAGGCAGAGGTGGGGCAGAGAATACCCGTCACGCTCGGTAATATAGCGCCGTTATCGTTACGTCCATTTCAACCAGGCAGTATGGCGCTGGTGTGCGAAGGCGGGGGACAACGAGGGATCTTTACCGCTGGCGTACTGGATGAGTTCATGCGTGCGCAATTTAATCCTTTCGATCTCTTCTACGGGACATCTGCTGGCGCGCAAAATCTGTCGGCCTATCTCTGTAACCAACCCGGCTACGGGCGCAAAGTGATCATGCGCTATACCACCCGACGTGAGTTTTTTGACCCGGTACGATTCGTACGCGGGGGAAATCTCATCGATCTCGACTGGCTGGTGGACTCCACCGCTGCGCAGATGCCGCTGGCGCTGGATAACGCAGAGCGCCTGTTTGAGGCAGGTAAAGCGTTTTATATGTGCGCCTGTCGGGGAGATGACTACACGCCGGGCTATTTTTCGCCGAACCGGCACAATTGGCTGGATCTCATTCGCGCATCCAGTGCGATTCCGGGATTTTATCGTTCAGGGGTTGTGTTGGATGGCGTGAACTATCTGGATGGTGGAGTCAGTGATGCCATACCCGTTCAGGAGGCGGCAAAGCAAGGGGCGAAAACGCTGGTGGTTATCCGCACCGTGCCTTCGCAAATGTACTACACCCCACAATGGTTCAAACGTATGGAGCGCTGGCTGGGGGAGAGCAGTCTGCAGCCGCTGGTGAATCTGGTTCAACATCATGAAGCCAGCTACCGCGCTATTCAGCGCTTTATCGAAAAACCGCCGGGCAAGCTGCGTATCTTTGAGATCTACCCACCAAAGCCACTCCATAGTATGGCGCTGGGGAGCCGCATTCCGGCATTGCGTGAAGACTACAAAACCGGACGCCTGTGCGGGCGCTATTTTTTGGCAACGATTGGTAAACTGTTGGCGAAAAACGCGCCGTTGCCTCGTCAGACGCCGAAGATTGTGGTGCCCAGCCCGGTGGTGGTTCCACCTGCTCCCGTTGCCAACGATGCCCATGCATCCGTTGCGAGCAGTGCGCCCCAGGCCAATGATACGACGTTTAATAATGAGGATCTGGCGTGAGTCCCCGGTTTATCGATACGCATTGTCATTTTGACTTTCCCCCATTTACCGGCGATGAGCCAGCCAGTATTCAGCGTGCGGCTGACGTCGGTGTGCACCATATTATTGTTCCGGCAACGCAGGCGATGAACTTTTCACGCGTACTGGCGTTAGCGGAAAATTATCCTTCGTTGTATGCCGCGCTGGGCCTGCACCCCATTGTTATTGAAGATCACGATGATGACAGTCTGGACAGGTTGCAACAGGCATTGGAGCAACGACCGCAGAAGCTGGTGGCGGTTGGTGAGATCGGGCTGGATCTCTGGCGTGACGATCCGCAGTTTGATAAGCAGGAAAGGGTGCTGGAAGCACAGCTTAAGCTGGCGAAGCGTTACGATCTTCCGGTGATCCTCCATTCGCGCCGTACCCATGACAAGCTGGCTATGCATCTTAAACGCCATGATCTCCCGCGAACCGGTGTGGTGCATGGCTTTTCCGGAAGCCTGCAACAGGCAACGCGTTTTGTACAACTGGGGTACAAGATCGGTGTCGGTGGGACCATCACCTATCCACGCGCCAGCAAAACGCGTGAGGTGATGGCGACGTTGCCGCTGGAATCGCTGCTGTTGGAAACCGATGCGCCGGATATGCCGCTTAACGGTTTTCAGGGCCAGCCTAATCGTCCTGAGCAGGTGGTCAGAGTTTTTACCGCATTATGCGAACTGCGCGCTGAACCCACGGATGTGATTGCTGAGGCGCTGTATCGCAATACGACGGCGTTGTTTGATGTGTGATTGTTGAGTGCCGGATGCGACGCAAAAGCGTCTTATCCGGCCTACGGATTGACCTCTGTGTAGGCCGGATAAGGCATAGCCGCCATCCAGCATTTCACAGGTACAGCGCCGGGAAGATCACATTATCCACGCCGCGCTTGCGTAACGCATTTGCCAGTTGTTCCACATCTCCCGGCGTGGCACTCGACCAGGATTGCGCTTCGCCATACACCCCATGCGCATGAAAGGCATTAAGCCGCACAGGCACGTTACCTAAGCGATGAATAAACGCAGACAGCGGGTCGATGTGTTGCAGATAGTCTACCTGACCGGGGATCACCAGCAGGCGTAATTCCGCGAGTTTTCCCTGGTCTGCCAGAAAAATAATACTGTTTTTAATCAGAGCATTATCACGCCCTGTCAGTTGCAGATGACAGGCGCTATCCCAGGCTTTTAGATCGAGCATTGCACCGTCGCAAACCGGTAGCAGCTTTTGCCAGCCGGTTTCGCTCAGCATGCCGTTGCTGTCCACCAGGCAGGTGAGATGCCGCAGATGCGGATCGCTTTTGATCGCGCTAAACAGCGCCACGATAAACGGCAACTGGGTGGTTGCTTCGCCGCCGCTGACCGTCATTCCTTCAATAAACGGCGAGGCTTTACGAACATGCTGCAGCACCTCATCCACGCTCATGGTCAGCGTCATCGGCGTGGCCTGCTGAGGACACATATGCAGGCAGGTATCGCATTGCTGGCAAATATCAGATTGCCACCATACTTTTCCCGCGCTCAGACTCAACGCTTCATGCGGGCAATGCAGCACACATTCCCCGCAATCGTTGCAACGTCCCATCGTCCACGGGTTGTGGCAATTCTTACAGCGCAAATTGCACCCCTGCAGGAACAGGGCCAGGCGACTCCCCGGCCCGTCGACGCAGGAGAAGGGAATCAGCTTACTGACTAAAGCGCATCTGCTGTTCATGGCTGATCACTCGGGGTTGTCGTTGCAGAATACGCGTATTGCGCGCGGCTTCTTCACCCAGCCAGGTGGTGTTGGTGCGAGATCCTTCGGTGCGATATTTTTCCAGATCCGACAGGCGCACCATGTAGCCGGTCACACGGACCAGATCGTTGCCGCTGACGTTGGCGGTAAACTCGCGCATACCGGCTTTAAACGCGCCGAGGCAAAGCTGTACCAGCGCCTGCGGGTTACGTTTGATGGTTTCGTCCAGCGTGAGAATATCGCTGATCCCGGCGTGATAATACGCATGATGCGGCGCGACGGTTTGCAGATGGGTGATGGGATCGGGTTCATCACCATAAGGCAGGCGAGCGCCCGGCGTGGTGCCGATATCAGAACTGATACCCGACTGCGCATGCAGCATCGCGCGCTGCTTCCAGCCATATTTCACCGGTGTGTTGGCCACAAAGTCAGCGAGCTGGGCGCTAATACGATAACCAAGTTGATTAGCGTACTCATCTTTGCCGTAGCGAGCGTTCTCCCCCGCCTTATCGCACAGCAGGTTTACGGCTTCTGCCAGGCCGTACATGCCAAACATAGGCACAAAACGTTCGGGATCGATCAACCCTTCCTGCACCAGGAAGCTATTCTCAAAGAAATGTGATTTCTCGTAGAGGAATTCACATCGTGAATCAATGATGGCGATTTGCTGTTGGCAGTAATGCGGTAGGGTGCGCGTAAAGAAGTCATCGACAGAGGTACTGCGCTCTGCAATGGCTTTCAGATTGAGTCTGACCAGCGTACTTCCGCCGCCCGCAAGTGGCAGTGAGTTGTAACAACTGACGACGCCATAGTGGCCTTTTGTGAAAATTTTATCATTTTCAGGGCCGTTAGAAATGTGCGGTTTACTGCATTCGCAAATATTTTGCGCGACGTTGAGCAGCAGATCGTCAGGGGTAATTTGCGGATCATAAATAAATGTCAGATTGGGAGAAACCTGCTTTAGCTCTGCATCTGCGCGTAAAATTGCCCGCGTTACAGGCGTGTCGGCAGGGCCGATATTGGCGTGCATAAACGCATCAGGCAGCGTTCTGTCGAGATAACGCCAGAAACGTTTTATTCGAATATCGATCTCGTCTTGTGTTAGAATTCTAACATACGGTTGCAGCAACGCATCGAGTTGACCGAGGTACACCGGCATCGACGTCACTGACGGAACGTGGTGGTAAAGAATGGTGAGTAAGGATAATGCGTCATCGAGATCCTTTGCGCCTTCCAGTTCCAGCCATGATGAACCGTTGGCCAGAAAACGCGCGTAATCGGGTAATACGTAGCGCGGTTTGAACGGAGCATGACCTTCGTACATATCGCAGATAACCCCGTCATCCAGCGCCTGGCGTGCTTGTGCAGGCAGTTGCGGATACGGCAGCGCGTTTTCAGCCTCCAGCGCCAGAAAATGGCGTTTCTGCTCAGGGCTGAGCACTGGACTGGTCACGATTTGTTGGCAGCGTTGTTGCAGCGCGAGTTCGCTTGACGTGGGCATCGTTGATTCCTTTATGTACTGAAGGTTAAGCGTCATTGTAGGAAGCAACGCAGCGCCAACCTTTGATCCGGATGCGCCTGATGTCACCGCATGTCGCCAGCAAAGGTCATTTATTTGAAGTAGATCTCATTAGAGTAATGCAAATCTGTATGTGGTTTTCATTAACTGTGATGTATATCGAAGTGTAATAGCGAGCGGATGTTAGAATACTAACAAACTCGCAAGGTGAAATTTTATACGGCGATGCCGTTGGAGAATGTTATGACCGATTTAACAGCAAGCAGCCTGCGTGCACTGAAACTGATGGACCTGACCACCCTGAATGACGACGACACGAATGAGAAAGTGATCGCGCTGTGTCATCAGGCGAAGACCCCGGTTGGCAACACTGCCGCAATCTGCATCTATCCGCGTTTCATCCCTATTGCGCGTAAAACTCTGAAAGAGCAGGGCACACCGGACATCCGTATTGCCACCGTGACTAACTTCCCGCATGGCAACGACGATATCGAGATCGCGCTGGCGGAAACCCGCGCGGCGATTGCCTACGGCGCCGACGAAGTTGATGTGGTGTTCCCGTATCGTGCACTGATCGCTGGTAATGAGCAGATTGGTTTTGATCTGGTTAAAGCCTGTAAAGACGCGTGCGCAGCGGCCAATGTGCTGCTGAAAGTGATCATTGAAACCGGTGAACTGAAAGAAGAAGCGCTGATTCGCAAAGCGTCTGAAATCTCCATCAAAGCCGGTGCTGATTTCATCAAAACCTCTACCGGTAAAGTTCCGGTAAATGCGACGCCGGAAAGCGCACGCATCATGATGGAAGTGATCCGCGATATGGGTGTTTCTAAAACGGTTGGTTTCAAACCGGCTGGTGGCGTGCGTACCGCTGAAGATGCGCAGCAGTTCCTGGCCATTGCCGACGAACTGTTTGGCGCTGACTGGGCCGATTCCCGCCATTACCGTTTTGGTGCATCCAGCCTGCTGGCGAGCCTGCTGAAAGCACTGGGACATGGTGACGGTAAGAGCGCAAGTAGCTACTAAGTTTTATTGCCCATCGTAGGCCGGATAAGGCGCAAGCCGCCATCCGGCATGAATACGACTTGCCGGGTGGCGCATTGCTTACCCGGCCCATAATCGGGAGGTTCCCTTGTTTCTCGCACAAGAAATTATTCGTAAAAAACGTGATGGTCATGCGCTGAGTGATGAAGAAATTCGTTTCTTTATTAACGGTATTCGCGACAACACCATCTCTGAAGGGCAAATCGCCGCCCTGGCGATGACCATTTTCTTCCACGATATGACAATGCCTGAGCGTGTTTCGCTGACCATGGCAATGCGTGATTCAGGAACCGTGCTGGACTGGAAAAGTTTGCAGCTGAACGGCCCGATTGTGGATAAACACTCTACCGGCGGCGTGGGTGACGTGACGTCACTGATGTTAGGCCCGATGGTTGCAGCCTGCGGCGGCTTTATCCCGATGATCTCCGGGCGCGGTCTGGGGCATACCGGCGGTACGCTCGATAAACTGGAAGCGATCCCGGGATTTGATATCTTCCCGGACGATACGCGTTTCCGTGAAATTATTAAAGACGTGGGTGTGGCGATTATTGGGCAAACCAGCTCGCTCGCACCGGCGGACAAACGTTTTTATGCCACCCGCGATATCACCGCGACGGTGGATTCCATTCCACTCATCACGGGTTCCATTCTGGCTAAAAAGCTGGCGGAAGGACTGGATGCGCTGGTGATGGACGTCAAAGTAGGTAGTGGCGCCTTTATGCCGACCTACGAGCTCTCTGAAGCCCTTGCCGAAGCGATTGTTGGCGTGGCAAACGGTGCGGGGGTTCGTACCACCGCGTTGTTAACCGATATGAATCAGGTACTGGCCTCCAGTGCGGGTAACGCGGTTGAAGTCCGTGAAGCGGTGCAGTTCCTGACCGGTGAATACCGTAATCCACGCTTGTTCGACGTCACGATGGCGCTGTGCGTGGAAATGCTGATTTCCGGTAAACTGGCGAAAGATGACGCCGAAGCCCGTGCGAAATTGCAGGCCGTACTGGATAACGGTAAAGCGGCAGAAATTTTTGGCCGCATGGTTGCGGCGCAGAAAGGCCCAACCGACTTCGTCGAAAACTATGCGAAGTACCTGCCGACGGCAATGCTCAGCAAAGCGGTATATGCTGATACCGAAGGTTTTGTCAGCGCAATGGATACCCGGGCGCTGGGGATGGCGGTCGTTTCCATGGGCGGCGGTCGTCGTCAGGCTTCGGACACCATTGATTACAGCGTCGGTTTCACCGACATGGCGCGTCTGGGCGACAGTGTTGATGGTCAGCGTCCGCTGGCGGTAATTCACGCCAAAGACGAAGCCAGCTGGCAGGAAGCGGCGAAAGCGGTCAAAGCGGCAATCAGCCTTGACGACAAAGCGCCAGAAATTACACCGACAGTCTATCGTCGTATAACCGATTAACTGTATACTGATCTGATCGCTTTTTTGCGGCGCAGATGTATGGAGAACAAGATGAAACGTGCATTTATTATGGTGCTGGACTCCTTTGGTATTGGTGCGACTGAAGATGCGGATCGCTTTGGCGACGTAGGCTCAGACACTATGGGACATATTGCAGAAGCCTGTGCGAAAGGCGAAGCTGACAATGGTCGCAAAGGCCCACTGAATCTGCCTAACCTGACCCGTCTGGGCCTGGTGAAAGCTCACGAAGGTTCTACCGGTAAAATTGCTGCGGGTATGGACGGCAACGCGGAAGTGATTGGTGCCTACGCATGGGCGCATGAACTTTCTTCCGGCAAAGACACGCCGTCTGGCCACTGGGAAATCGCAGGTGTTCCGGTTCTGTTTGACTGGGGTTATTTCTCCGATCATGAAAACAGTTTCCCGCAGGAACTGCTGGATAAACTGGTAAAACGTGCCAACCTGCCGGGCTACCTCGGCAACTGCCACTCTTCCGGTACCGTGATTCTGGATCAACTGGGCGAAGAACATATGAAAACCGGCAAGCCGATTTTCTATACCTCCGCTGACTCCGTATTCCAGATTGCCTGCCACGAAGAAACCTTTGGCCTGGATAAACTCTACGAGCTGTGTGAAATCGCTCGTGAAGAACTGACCGAAGGCGGCTACAACATTGGCCGTGTTATCGCGCGTCCGTTTATCGGTGACAAGGCCGGTAACTTCCAGCGTACCGGTAACCGTCACGACCTGGCCGTTGAGCCGCCAGCGCCGACGGTACTGCAGAAACTGGTCGATGAGAAAAAAGGTCATGTCGTGTCCGTGGGTAAGATTGCGGACATCTACGCGAACTGCGGTATCACTAAAAAAGTGAAAGCGACCGGTCTGGACGCGCTGTTCGACGCCACCATCAAAGAGATGAAAGAAGCGGGTGATGAGACAATCGTCTTCACTAACTTTGTTGATTTTGACTCTTCCTGGGGCCACCGTCGCGATATCGCTGGCTATGCTGCCGGTCTGGAGTTGTTCGACCGCCGTCTGCCAGAGCTGATGGAGCTGGTAGGTGAAGATGACATTCTGATCCTGACCGCTGACCACGGCTGTGACCCGAGCTGGACCGGTACCGACCATACCCGTGAACACATTCCGGTGCTGATTTACGGCCCGAAAGTGAAACCGGGTTCTTTAGGCCACCGTGAAACCTTCGCGGATATCGGTCAGACGCTGGCGAGCTACTTTGGTACGTCGCCGATGGACTACGGTAAAAACATGCTGTGATACCCGTTGTCTTTCGCGCTGTCGATGCGTTGACTTCATTCGCTCACCCCGGTCACATAGTGAATCTATGCTCCCGGGGATTCACGAATTCGTCGCCTTTCTACATCGCGAAATCCTTAGGGTATTTGAATACGTTTTGTAGGCCTGATAAGGCGTAGCCGCCATCAGGCAATAACAACAAGATAAGGATAAAAGATGGCTACCCCACATATTAATGCAGAAATGGGCGATTTCGCTGACGTAGTTTTGATGCCGGGCGACCCGCTGCGTGCTAAGCACATTGCTGAAACTTTCCTCGAAGATGTCCGTGAAGTGAACAACGTTCGCGGCATGTTAGGTTTCACCGGGACTTACAAAGGCCGTAAGATCTCCGTGATGGGTCACGGTATGGGTATCCCGTCCTGCTCCATCTACACCAAAGAGCTGATCACTGATTTCGGCGTGAAGAAAATCATTCGCGTAGGCTCCTGTGGCGCTGTGCGTATGGACGTCAAACTGCGTGATGTGGTTATCGGTATGGGTGCTTGCACTGACTCCAAAGTTAACCGTATCCGCTTTAAAGATCATGACTTTGCCGCTATCGCTGATTTCGACATGGTGCGCAACGCAGTTGATGCGGCAAAAGCGCTGGGCGTTGACGCGCGCGTGGGCAACCTGTTCTCCGCTGACCTGTTCTACTCACCGGACGGTGAAATGTTCGACGTGATGGAAAAGTACGGCGTACTGGGCGTGGAAATGGAAGCGGCGGGTATCTATGGTGTTGCGGCTGAGTTTGGTGCGAAAGCGCTGACCATCTGTACCGTGTCCGACCATATCCGTACTCACGAGCAGACCACTGCCGCTGAACGTCAGACGACCTTCAACGACATGATCAAAATCGCACTGGAATCCGTTCTGCTGGGCGATAAAGAGTAAGCGTTGTGATGCCCGGTGGCGCTTTGCTTACCGGGCCTGCCATTCTTCTCGTAGGCCGGATAAGGCATCGCCGCCATCCGGCATTTTTCTGGCCAGTGCTTAACGCACCGCCCCGGCAATCCATGCCGACAGCTCGCGTAACTCTTTCTCCTGCTGTGGGAAATCAACCAGCAGCGCCTCGCACTCCTGTTGCAGCCTATCCGCCCGATACAAACACCCTTGCAGACGACCCGCCAGCGCTTCTAACGGTGTGGGGTTGAGGCTGTCGGTAAACACCTGTGCACGGGTAATGTGCCCCTTCTCAACGTCAAAATGCAGCTCTACGCCGCCCCAGGTGAAGCGTTCGTCCAGCAGATGTGAAAACGCTGGAGCTTGGCCAAAGTTCCACTCCCAACTGCTCTGGCGGGCAAAGGTTTCGGCAAAATTCGGCAGATCCGGCATTTTATCGGGAGAGATAATTTCGGCATCTACGCGTTCGCCGTAGTGTTCAAAAAAGGCTTCTGTAACAGCCTTACACACCTGTTCGTGGGTAATGCCCGGTAACAGCTCAGTCAAATTGGCAACTCGCGAGCGCACAGAGGTAATCCCTTTTGCGGCAAGTTTCTTTTTATCGGGGTTCAGGTAGTTGGCCAGTCGACTGAGATCGGCATTCAACAGCAGCGTGCCGTGGTGAAATCCGCGATCCTTGGTTTCCCGATATGCGGAACCAGAGACTTTGCGATCGCCCTCGGCGGTTTTAACCACCAGATCGTTACGCCCGGAGGCATCGGCGTTTACACCCAGCGAATTCAACGCATTCAGTACGATAGCCGTGGAGATGGTTTTGTCATACTCCGGTTTGCCGGCCATAAAGGTAAAGCAGGTATTCCCGAGATCGTGAAATACCGCGCCGCCGCCGCTGCTGCGACGTGCCAACCGCACGTTGTCCTCTTCCATTCGGCGGGTGTTACACTCTTTCCATGGGTTTTGCGCACGGCCAATAACCACCGTATCGGCGTTACGCCATAAAAACAGGACGCGCTGCGTGGCGGGCATCTGGCGGAAAATGCACTCTTCAACGGCCAGGTTAAACCAAGGATCGTGAGAGTCAGAGATAAGCAGGCGTAGTGTGGTCATGGTCGATTTCCTTTCTTTGAATTACTCTTTTTTCTCGTTGTCTTCTTCCTGTACCGGTTTGTTCGCGGTCAGCAGGAAAGGGGATTGCTGCCAGCGGGTACGCTTGCCTTGCAATAATGTACGTGTGAGGACTACGCCAATAGCCAGTGACAGGAGCAGCATCAGGCGTAAGATGTTGGTGGTGTTGTCTACCTGCTTCGCTTCGGTGGCAAGCGTGTGGGTGTCGAGTGTCAGGCGCAGATAACCCAGTGGGCCGTTTCTCCCCTGAATGGGCTCAACGATTTGCTGATTAAAATAGCCCCCGGCTTTTTTGCCATCGAGCGCCAGTCGGTCACGGACGTTGACGCTCTCACCGGTGCGGGTAATCAGATCGCCCTGTTCATCGTACACCCCGGCATCCAGAATGCGGCTACTCTCCGTTAACTGCGTGAGTACGGCTTTGATGCGTTTTTCATCCGGTGTTTCGGTACGCATCAGCGGCGCGACGTTTAAGGTGACCTGGCGGGCCAGTGTACGCGCCAGTTCTTCCAGCTGCGGATTACGTTGCTGCTGGTGGCTTTGACTAAACCAGGATGCACCCTGCATCAGGGCGACAAGCAACGCGAGACAGGACAATACAATCACTGCACGATGAAGTCGGAATTTCAGTTTTGCGCGAGCCATATTCCACCTGCTGAAAATTTGAGGCTTAATGTTGCCAGAAGCGCTGGTTACAGGGTAGCCTCATGCGTTATTTTCCGCTGGATGATTCCGACCCGAACGATTTTACAGGAGCTTTAATGCCTAACATTACCTGGTGCGATCTACCCGAAGATGTCTCTCTGTGGCCAGGTCTGCCCCTTTCATTAAGCGGTGATGAAGTCATGCCGCTGGACTACCACGCGGGCCGCAGTGGCTGGCTGCTGTATGGTCGTGGGCTGGATAAACAGCGTTTAACGCAATACCAGAGCAAACTGGGTGCGGCGATGGTGATCGTTGCGGCCTGGTGCGTCGAGGATTATCAGGTGATTCGCCTCGCGGGGTCGTTAACACCGCGCGCGACAAAACTGGCGCATGACGCCAAACTGGATGTTGCGCCATTAGGTAAAATCCCCCATCTGCGTACGCCAGGGCTACTGGTGATGGATATGGACTCTACGGCTATCCAGATCGAATGTATCGACGAAATCGCCAAACTGGCCGGAACGGGCGAAATGGTTGCGGAAGTGACCGAACGCGCGATGCGCGGCGAACTGGATTTTACCGCCAGCCTGCGCAGCCGCGTTGCCACCCTGAAAGGCGCCGATGCCAACATTCTGCAACAGGTGCGCGAAAACTTACCGCTGATGCCTGGCCTGACGCAACTGGTGTTGAAGCTGGAAACGCTCGGCTGGAAAGTGGCTATTGCCTCCGGTGGTTTTACCTTCTTTGCGGAATACCTGCGTGAAAAACTGCGGCTGACTGCCGTGGTGGCGAATGAGCTGGAAATCATGGACGGTAAATTTACCGGCAATGTGATTGGCGATATCGTTGATGCGCAGTACAAAGCCAATACCCTGACCCGTCTGGCGCAAGAGTATGAAATCCCGATGGCGCAGACGGTAGCGATCGGCGACGGTGCCAACGATCTGCCGATGATCAAAACGGCAGGACTGGGGATCGCCTACCATGCAAAACCCAAAGTGAATGAAAAGACGGAGATCACTATCCGTCACGCTGATCTGATGGGCGTGTTCTGCATTCTCTCCGGCAGCATGAACCAGAAATAGTTTTGATGTCGGATGGCGGCTACGCCTTATCCGACCTACGGAAATATGACTGTAGGCCGGATAAGCGCCAGCGCCATCCGGCAAAAGTGTTAACAAAAGAGGTTAAACGTGGCAAAAGCTCCAAAACGCGCCTTTGTTTGTAATGAATGTGGGGCCGATTACCCACGCTGGCAGGGGCAATGTAGCGCCTGCCAGGCCTGGAACACCATTACCGAGGTACGCCTTGCGGCATCGCCGACAGTGGCGCGTAACGAGCGGCTCAGCGGCTACGCCGGGAATGCGGGTGTCGCAAAGGTGCAGAAGCTGTCTGATATCAGCCTTGAGGAGCTGCCGCGTTTTTCGACCGGTTTTAAAGAGTTCGATCGCGTACTGGGCGGCGGTGTGGTGCCGGGTAGCGCCATTCTGATTGGCGGCAACCCCGGCGCGGGGAAGTCGACGCTGCTGCTACAAACGTTGTGTAAGCTTGCCGAGCAGATGAAAACCTTGTACGTCACCGGGGAAGAATCTTTGCAGCAGGTCGCGATGCGTGCACACCGACTGGGTCTGCCGACGGCGAATCTGAATATGCTGTCGGAAACCAGCATTGAGCAAATTTGCCTGATTGCGGAAGAAGAACAACCGAAGCTGATGGTTATCGACTCCATTCAGGTGATGCATATGGCGGATATTCAGTCTTCGCCAGGCAGCGTGGCGCAGGTGCGGGAAACCGCCGCTTACCTGACGCGCTTTGCTAAAACGCGTGGTGTAGCGATTGTGATGGTCGGCCATGTCACCAAAGACGGGTCGCTGGCCGGGCCAAAGGTGTTGGAGCACTGTATTGACTGCTCGGTGCTGCTCGACGGTGACGCAGATTCTCGTTTCCGTACCCTGCGTAGCCATAAAAACCGCTTTGGCGCGGTGAATGAGCTGGGCGTCTTCGCGATGACCGAACAGGGACTGCGCGAAGTCAGCAACCCTTCAGCTATCTTTTTAAGCCGCGGTGATGAAGTCACCTCCGGCAGTTCGGTGATGGTGGTCTGGGAAGGGACACGCCCGTTACTGGTGGAGATCCAGGCACTGGTCGATCACTCGATGATGGCGAATCCTCGGCGCGTAGCGGTCGGGCTGGAACAAAACCGCCTGGCGATTTTACTGGCGGTGCTGCACCGCCATGGCGGCCTGCAAATGTCTGACCAGGACGTGTTCGTCAACGTGGTTGGCGGCGTCAAAGTCACCGAAACCAGTGCCGACCTGGCGCTGCTGTTGGCAATGGTTTCCAGCCTGCGCGACAGGCCGTTACCACACGATCTCGTGGTCTTTGGCGAAGTGGGGCTGGCAGGTGAAATTCGCCCGGTTCCCAGCGGTCAGGAGCGTATTTCGGAAGCCGCGAAGCACGGCTTCCGTCGGGCGATTGTGCCTGCCGCCAACGTACCGAAAAAAGTGCCGGAAGGGATGCAGGTTTTTGGCGTTAAAAAGCTTGCAGATGCGTTAAACGTGTTTGACGACTTATAATTCTCTGTATGCACTGATGTTGTATAATTTGCCGGATGGCGACGCAATGCGTCTTATCCGGCCTACGGATTGATGTTGTAGGCCTGATAAGCGAAGCGCCATCAGGTAGTGTTACGCGATTTTTCCAGCAGGAGGCTCTTGTGTCATTTGATTATCTGAAAACCGCCATTAAGCAAAAGGGCTGTACCCTGCAACAAGTGGCGGATGCCAGTGGCATGACCAAGGGCTATCTCAGCCAGTTGTTGAATGCCAAAATCAAAAGCCCCAGCGCGCAAAAACTGGAGGCGCTGCACCGTTTTCTCGGACTCGAATTTCCTCGCCAGCAGAAGAATATCGGTGTGGTATTCGGTAAGTTTTATCCGCTGCATACCGGTCATATCTATCTTATTCAGCGCGCCTGTAGCCAGGTAGATGAACTGCATATCATCATGGGCTATGACGACACGCGCGACCGCAGTCTGTTTGAAGACAGCGCCATGTCACAACAGCCAACGGTCTCCGATCGTCTGCGCTGGCTGTTGCAGACCTTCAAATATCAGAAAAATATCCGTATTCATGCCTTCAATGAAGAGGGCATGGAGCCGTACCCGCACGGCTGGGACGTGTGGAGCAACGGGATCAAAACGTTTATGCAGGAGAAGGGGATTCAGCCTAACTGGATCTACACCTCTGAAGAGTCAGATGCCCCGCAGTATCTTGAACATCTGGGTATTGAAACGGTACTGGTTGATCCCAAACGGACATTTATGAGCATCAGCGGCGGACAAATTCGAGAAAACCCATTCCGCTACTGGGAATATATCCCGACTGAAGTGAAACCGTTTTTCGTGCGCACCGTGGCGATCCTCGGTGGAGAGTCGAGCGGCAAATCGACGCTGGTGAATAAGCTCGCCAACATCTTTAACACCACCAGTGCGTGGGAATATGGCCGTGATTACGTCTTTTCCCATTTGGGGGGCGATGAGATGGCGTTGCAGTACTCGGACTACGATAAGATTGCGTTGGGACAGGCGCAGTACATTGATTTTGCGGTGAAATATGCCAATAAGGTGGCATTTATCGACACTGACTTTGTGACCACTCAGGCATTCTGTAAAAAGTACGAAGGGCGTGAGCATCCGTTTGTGCAGGCATTGATTGACGAATACCGCTTTGACCTGGTGATCCTGCTGGAAAACAACACCCCGTGGGTGGCGGATGGATTACGCAGCCTTGGGAGTTCGGTTGACCGTAAGGCATTTCAGTCCCTGCTGGTGGAGATGCTACAGGAAAACAACATCGATTTTGTCCACGTGGAAGAGCCTGACTATGATGGCCGGTTCCTGCGCTGTGTGGAGTTGGTGAAAGAACTGATGGGTGAGCAGAGGTAGGTTTTAATGCCGGATGGCGCTGCGCTTATCCGGCCTACAAGTCGCACTAACCTCGTTGGCCGGATAAGGCGTAACGCCGCCATCCGGCGCTTAACGGTAATTACTTAGCAATACGCTTGTACTTAATACGCTTCGGCTCCAGCGCATCAGCGCCCAGCGTGCGTTTCTTGTACTCTTCGTATTCGGTAAAGTTACCTTCAAAGAATTCGACTTTACCTTCATCCTGGTAATCCAGAATGTGGGTGGCGATACGGTCAAGGAACCAACGGTCGTGCGAGATAACCATTGCACAGCCAGGGAACTCCAGCAAGGCGTTTTCCAGCGCGCGCAGGGTTTCGATATCCAGGTCGTTGGTCGGTTCATCGAGCAGCAGCATATTACCGCCAACCTGCAACAGTTTTGCCAGGTGCAGACGACCACGCTCACCGCCGGACAGTTCGCCTACGCGTTTACCCTGATCAACACCTTTAAAGTTGAAGCGGCCTACGTAGGCACGGCTTGGCATTTCGGTGTTGCCGATACGCATAATATCCAGCCCGCCGGAGACTTCTTCCCACACGGTTTTGCTGTTGTCCATGGCATCACGGAACTGGTCAACAGATGCCAGCTTCACGGTTTCACCCAGTTCAATGGTGCCGCTGTCAGGCTGTTCCTGACCGGACATCATGCGGAACAGAGTGGATTTACCTGCACCGTTCGGGCCGATGATACCGACAATGGCCCCTTTCGGTACTGAGAAGCTCAAATCGTCAATCAGTACGCGATCGCCGTAGGATTTACGCAGATTGGTCACTTCAACGACTTTATCGCCCAGACGCGGTCCTGGTGGAATAAACAGTTCGTTGGTTTCGTTACGTTTCTGGTATTCGGTATTGTTGAGTTCTTCAAAGCGTGCCAGACGGGCTTTGCCCTTAGACTGACGGCCTTTCGCCCCCTGACGTACCCACTCCAGCTCTTTCTCAATGGATTTACGACGAGCGGCTTCCTGAGAGGCTTCCTGAGCCAGACGCTGATCTTTCTGTTCCAGCCATGAGGAGTAGTTACCTTCCCACGGAATACCTTCACCACGGTCAAGCTCCAGAATCCAACCGGCTACGTTATCGAGGAAGTAACGGTCGTGGGTAATCGCCACCACGGTGCCTTCAAAGTCGTGCAGGAAGCGTTCCAGCCACGCGACGGATTCGGCGTCCAGGTGGTTCGTCGGTTCGTCGAGCAGCAGCATGTCTGGTTTTTCCAGCAGCAGGCGGCACAGTGCGACGCGGCGACGTTCACCACCGGAGAGCTTCTCAATTTTGGCATCCCAGTCCGGCAGACGCAGGGCATCGGCGGCACGTTCGAGCTGTACATTCAGATTATGACCGTCATGTGCCTGAATGATTTCTTCGAACTTACCCTGTTGTGCAGCAAGTTTATCGAAGTCGGCATCCGGCTCGGCGTACTTGGCGTACACTTCATCCAGGCCTTTCAGTGCGTTAACCACTTCGGCAACCGCTTCTTCAACGGATTCACGAACAGTGTGTTCCGGGTTCAGCTTCGGTTCCTGTGGCAGGTAACCGATCTTGATACCCGGCTGCGGACGTGCTTCACCCTCGATATCGGTATCAATGCCGGCCATGATGCGCAGCAGGGTAGATTTACCCGCACCGTTCAGACCGAGCACCCCAATTTTGGCGCCAGGGAAGAAGCTCAGAGAGATGTTTTTAAGAATATGACGTTTCGGCGGTACGACTTTGCCGACACGATGCATGGTATAAACGAATTGAGCCACGTGGACTTCGCCTCTTTTATAGTGATGAATAGAGTTTTCAAAGGCGAAGTGTAGCCTTTTTCATTGCCCAATCCCAGCCAGCAGATCTCACTCGCAACAAAAGTAAAAAAGTGTCCGTAACGTGGCGCATTCTGCAATGTCTGGTTAGCATGAATGAATTAAGCGGCACGATGCTGCACAGACGTAAATGACAAGAGGAAGAGCTTGTGGACAAAGCCAAACAATTTACCTGGCGCCTGCTGGCGGCCAGCGTATGTCTGCTGACGGTCAGTCAAGTGGCGCGAGCCGATTCCCTGGATGAGCAGCGCAATCGCTATGCGCAAATTAAGCAGGCCTGGGATAACCGACAAATGGACGTCGTAGAGCAGATGATGCCCGGTCTGAAGAACTATCCTCTGTATCCCTATCTGGAATATCGCCAGATCACTGACGATCTGATGAATCAGCCGACGATTACCGTCACCAATTTTGTGCGCGCCAACCCGACGCTGCCTCCAGCGCGTACGCTGCAATCGCGTTTCGTGAATGAACTGGCGCGCCGCGAAGACTGGCGTGGGCTGCTGGCGTTCAGCCCGGATAAGCCTGGCACTACCGAGGCGCAATGTAACTACTACTATGCGAAATGGAGCACCGGACAAACCGATGAGGCCTGGCAGGGTGCAAAAGAGCTGTGGTTAACCGGCAAAAGCCAGCCGAATGCGTGTGACAAATTATTCGGCGTATGGCGCGCTTCCGGCACTCAGGACCCGCTGGCGTATCTGGAACGTATCCGTCTGGCGATGAAGGCGGGGAATACCGGACTGGTGACGGCGCTGGCCGGACAGATGCCTGCGCAATACCAGACTATCGCTTCGGCGATCATCTCGCTGGCCAACGATCAAAATTCGGTGATGACCTTTGCGCGTACCACCGGCGCGACGGATTTCACCCGACAGATGGCGGCGGTGGCCTTTGCCAGCGTGGCGCGTCAGGATGTGGAAAATGCGCGTTTGATGATCCCTTCATTGGCGCAAGCACAACAGCTTAATGACGATCAAATTCAGGAGCTGCGCGATATCGTTGCCTGGCGTCTGATGGGTAATGATGTGACCGATGAGCAGGCGAAATGGCGCGATGATGCGATTATGCGCTCCAATTCCACCTCGCTTGTGGAGCGCCGCGTGCGTATGGCGCTAGGAACCGGCGATCGTCGTGGCCTGAATACCTGGCTGGCGCGTTTGCCAATGGAAGCAAAAGAAAAAGATGAGTGGCGCTACTGGCAGGCGGATCTGCTGCTGGAGCGGGGACGCAATGATGAAGCGAAAGAGATCCTGCATCAGCTCATGCAGCAGCGCGGATTCTACCCGATGGTGGCGGCACAGCGTCTGGGCGAAGAGTACGCGCTGAAAGTGGATAAAGCCCCTGCCAACGTTGACTCTGCGTTAACGCAGGGGCCGGAAATGGCGCGTGTTCGTGAGCTGATGTACTGGAACATGGATAATACCGCGCGCAGTGAATGGGCGAATCTGGTCACCAGCCGTACCAGGTCCGAGCAGGCTCAACTGGCGCGTTACGCGTTCAACAATCACTGGTGGGATCTGAGCGTTCAGGCGACGATCGCCGGTAAGCTGTGGGATCATCTGGAAGAGCGCTTCCCGTTGGCCTATAAAGATCTTTTTACCCGTTACACCAGCGGCAAGGATATTCAGCCAAGCTATGCAATGGCGATAGCACGTCAGGAAAGCGCCTGGAACCCGAAAGTGAAATCGCCGGTCGGTGCCAGCGGGCTGATGCAGATTATGCCGGGCACGGCGACGCATACGGTGAAAATGTTCTCGATTCCCGGTTACAGCAGCCCAAGTCAGTTGTTAGATCCTGATACCAATATCAACATCGGTACCAGCTATTTGCAGTACGTGTATCAGCAATTTGGCAACAACCGTATCTTTGCGTCGGCGGCGTATAACGCAGGTCCGGGACGCGTTCGTACCTGGCTTGGCAATAGCGCAGGTCGTATTGATGCCGTGGCGTTTGTCGAAAGTATTCCGTTCTCGGAAACGCGAGGATATGTGAAGAACGTGCTGGCATACGATGCGTACTACCGTTATTTCCTCGGGGATAAACCGACGTTGATGAGCGACGCAGAATGGCAACGTCGTTACTGATCGCGTTGAGTGTGTTATGCTATCGTACTCGTTAAAGAGTACAAAAGGGGGAAGCAAGCACGCTTCCCCCCGCAACGATGGCGACACTTTATGACCCAGCAATCACCCTATTCAGCAGAGATGGCAGAACAGCGTCACCAGGAGTGGTTACGTTTTGTCGATCTGCTTAAACACGCCTATGAACAAGATTTACACCTGCCCCTGCTCAATTTGATGTTAACGCCGGATGAGCGCGAAGCGCTGGGAACGCGCGTGCGCATCATTGAAGAGTTATTGCGTGGCGAGATGAGTCAGCGCGAGCTAAAAAACGAACTCGGGGCCGGGATTGCCACCATTACGCGTGGTTCCAACAGCCTCAAGTCGGCACCCGTAGAGTTACGCCAGTGGCTGGAGCAGGTGCTGCTCGGGAAAAATTGAAGTGCCGGATGCGGCTTTGCCTTATCCGGCCTACGGGTGAACATCCGGCGCAATGCTATAAATACACCGCGTTATGAAACGGACTGAGCGCCAGGATCACCGCCTGGTGATAGACGCTCGAACGTGTCAGTTTGCCCGCGGTAAAGACGCCAATTGCGCCCTCTTTACGGCCAATCTCATCAATACCTGTATAGTCCGACATCACCGGGCCGAGCGCTTCACCCAGGCGTACCCTGTCGAGAATAACGGCCGGCAATGGCAGCGTGGCTGATCGGGCTTCGCCGCGCTGGACGCCGTTATCAATCACCACCCAACTGAAGGTGGCATCGTCGTCAATTCCCGCCTCAATAGCGACCCAGAAATCAGCTTGCGGGTGCAGGCGGCGCGCGTTATCAACGCGATTTCGTGCGCCAGTGCGCGTTTCCTGGCTTCCGAAAGGCTGTTCCGGCACGCCACTCTCGACGGCGACGGGTTCAATATGGCAGGATCCTTCCCCGAAAATCTCTTCAAATGCCCGCAGAATTGCCTGAATTTTGGCAGGATTGGTGGTCGCAGAGATAACCTTGTGCATAATTAAGCTCAGTTTGAAAATTCATCGCAGAGTCTACTCAAAGTACGACGAGTATATAACGGAAAAAAAGCATGTTACAGGTATACCTTGTTCGCCATGGCGAAACGCAGTGGAACGCCGAGCGACGTATTCAAGGCCAGTCAGACAGCCCACTGACCGCTAAAGGTGAACAGCAAGCCATGCAGGTGGGGGAACGCGCCCGCTCGTTTGGTATTACGCATGTCATCAGTAGTGATTTAGGTCGAACACGACGCACCGCAGAAATCATCGCCCAGGCCTGTGGCTGTGATATCACCTATGACTCACGACTGCGTGAACTCAATATGGGCGTGCTGGAAAAACGCCATATCGATACGCTGACCCCGGAAGAAGAGGGCTGGCGTCGTCAGTTGGTGAACGGTACGGTGGATGGTCGTATTCCGCAAGGGGAGTCGATGCAGGAACTGAGCGAACGCGTCAACGCGGCGCTGGCATCCTGCCTGGAGCTGCCACCGGGGAGTCGTCCATTGCTGGTGAGCCATGGTATTGCGCTGGGCTGCCTGGTGAGTACCATTCTGGGATTGCCGGCATGGGCTGAGCGTCGTTTGCGTCTGCGCAACTGCTCTATTTCTCGTGTCGATTACCAGGAAAGTTTATGGCTGGCACCGGGCTGGGTGGTTGAAACGGCAGGGGACATCTCGCATCTGGATGCCCCTGCGTTGGATGAGCTACAGCGTTAACGGCGGATAGGAATCAGGAATTCGCAGCGCAGATTAATAGGGCGATCTCCCGCTTTGGCATCTTCTGCCGGGTAGTATCGCTCGATATCCTGCCCTTTACGGCGAGTCAGGTTCAGCATCGGCATGCAGGTGCCGTACACCGTCAGGATAAACTCCTGCACGCCCGTCCCCAGACCCTCATAGGTAAACATCACATACTCGCCGCCCTGTAACAGGATGGGTTGCGCCGACTGCACGTATCCGTTGGCCTGCTCGGGTGTGAGCGCGGTGGTATAAAACACTTCCTGTTCGTCATCTTTCTCAATGCTGGGGCGCGTTTCGTTGAGTCCGTACAGAACCTGCGGGATCGCAGGAGCCTGAGCAAGGAAGTCGCGCCAGAACTGAATCCGCATTTCATGACGGAAATCTGAAATCTGCTCAAGCGAGCAGGAATAACTCTGCGTGGTACCCAGCAGTGGTGTATCTTCCAGCGTGACGAATTCATGCGCTGGCATGGCAAATTCCCCGAGGCGCATCGGAGGGCGAATACCAAAAGCGCTCCATTCCGGCGAGCGACGATACAGCGCTGGCGTCTGGGAAAATTGCTTTTTGAACGCACGGGTAAACGTCTGTTGAGAATCGAAGCGATACTGCAGGGCGATGTCCAGTATTGGACGCGCAGTCAGGCGTAGCGCCACTGCGGACTTCGATAAACGACGAGCGCGGATATAGGCGCCAATAGCGTGGCCCGTCACGTCCTTGAACATTCTCTGCAGATGCCACTTGGAATAGCCTGCTTTTGCCGCCACATTGTCAAGCGACAAAGGCTGATCCAGATGGCCTTCCAGCCAGATTAAGAGGTCGCGAATAATGCCAGCCTGATCCATAAAATATCCTCATCCTTTCAACAACGAGTACCTGACGTCAGGTATGAGGATAATAGCATTTTTTGCTGTTTTAGCATTCAGTGTTTTTTTTGCTCATAAGTGCTTTTTTCGCACATACGAAAGCGTGATTATTGTAATCCTGTGATCTGTATACGTTTTATCTTAGAATGTCGAATAATTACACAGAGTAACATTTAAGAATGGTAACAATATGAAATATAAGAGCTTAGTCATTTCCTCAATTCTGCTGATGATGGCGCAGGTTGCCCATGCGGAGCAGATAGGATCTGTCGATACCGTGTTCAAAATGTTTGGACCGGATCATAAAATTGTGGTCGAGGCATTTGATGATCCTGATGTCACCAATGTGACCTGCTACGTTAGCCGCGCCAAAACCGGTGGCATTAAAGGTGGGCTGGGTTTGGCTGAAGATACTTCCGACGCGGCTATCTCCTGTCAGCAAGTGGGGCCGGTGGAGCTGAGCGACAGAATTAAAAACGGCAAAGCCCAGGGCGAGGTGGTCTTTAAGAAACGGACGTCGCTGGTGTTTAAATCCTTACAGGTCGTGCGTTTTTATGATGCGAAACGCAACACGCTGGCCTATCTGGCCTATTCAGATAAGGTGGTTGATGGATCGCCCAAAAATGCTATCAGCGCGGTACCCATCATGCCGTGGCAGCGATAACAGGTAGGCAAAATGCAACAGGCGCTGATCTGGTTGGTTGAGGACGAGCAGGGGATTGCGGATACGCTTATCTACATGCTGCAGCAGGAAGGCTTTAGCGTTGAAGCCTTTGAGCGTGGATTGCCCGTGCTGGAAAAATCACGCCAAAGATGTCCGGATGCGATCATTCTGGATATCGGTCTACCCGATATCAGCGGTTTTGAACTATGCCGGCGACTACTGGAACGTCACCCGGCATTGCCAATCCTCTTTCTGACTGCGCGTAGCGATGAAGTGGATCGCCTGCTGGGGCTGGAAATTGGTGCGGATGATTATGTGGCGAAACCCTTCTCTCCGCGTGAGGTGTGCGCCCGCGTGCGTACGTTGCTGCGGCGGGTGAAAAAATTCTCCACGCCTTCACCGGCGACGCGGTGCGGTGATTTTGAACTCAATGAGCTTGCCGCACAGATTACCTGGTTTGGGATGCCGTTAAATCTGACACGCTATGAATTCTTGCTGCTGAAAACATTACTGCTGTCGCCGGGACGCGTCTACTCACGCCAACAGTTAATGGATTTAGTCTGGGCCGATGCCCAGGATACCTTTGACCGAACGGTAGACACGCACATTAAAACGCTGCGTGCCAAACTGCGGGCCGTCAACCCGGAGCTATCACCGATTAATACACATCGCGGTATGGGATACAGCCTGAGGAGCACCTGATGCGCATTGGCATGCGTTTGCTGCTGGGCTACTTTCTGATTGTCGCCGTTGCCGCCTGGTTTGTTCTGTCCATCTTTGTACAGGAGATTAAGCCCGGCGTTCGTCGTGCGACGGAAGGGACGTTGATAGATACCGCTACGCTGCTGGCCGCGCTGGCGCGTGATGATTTGCTGTCTGGCTCTCCCTCCCACGGCAGGCTGGCGCAGGCATTTTCGCAACTGCACGATCGTCCTTTTCGCGCCAATATCAGTGGCATTAACAAAGTGCGCAATGAGTATCACGTCTACATGACGGACGCGCAGGGCAAGGTGGTGTTTGATTCCGCCAACAAAGCCGTAGGCGAAGATTATTCTCGCTGGAACGACGTATGGTTAACGCTGCGTGGGCAGTATGGCGCACGAAGTACGCCACAGAACCCGGCCGATCCGGAAAGTTCGGTGATGTACGTTGCCGCGCCGATTGTTGACCGTGGACGTATTATTGGTGTGCTCAGTGTCGGCAAACCCAATGCGGCAATGGCACCGGTGATTAAACGCAGTGAGCGGCGAATACTGTGGGCCAGTGCCGTGCTACTGGGGATCGCCTTAGTGATTGGCGCAGGAATGGTATGGTGGATAAACCGGTCGATCGCGCGGCTGGCACGCTATGCTGATTCTGTCACTGAGAATCGCCCCGTTGCGCTTCCTGATCTTGGTAGCAGTGAGCTACGCAAGCTGGCGCAGGCGCTGGAAAGTATGCGTCTGAAGCTGGAGGGCAAGAATTACATTGAGCAGTACGTCTATGCGTTGACGCATGAGCTAAAAAGCCCGCTGGCGGCTATTCGCGGCGCGGCAGAAATTTTGCGCGAAGGCCCGCCGCCCGGCGTGGTCGCGCGATTTACCGATAATATTTTGACGCAGAATGCGCGCATGCAGGTGCTGGTCGAAACGCTGTTACGCCAGGCCAGACTGGAGAACCGGCAGGATATTACGTTGACGCCGGTGGTAGTAGATACGCTTTTTGCTCAGCTCAAAGAGGCGCGTAGTGTGCAACTGGCGGCAAAAAACATCACGCTTACCGTTGTACCTTCATCGCTGACGGTTGCCGCCGATGCCGCACTGCTGGAGCAGGCGTTGGGTAATCTGCTGGATAACGCCATCGATTTTACGCCGGAGAACGGGACAATTGTATTGAGCGCGTATCCGCAGGAGGACCGCGTCACAATACAGGTCAGTGATAACGGCAGCGGCATACCTGACTTTGCGTTGCCGCGTATTTTTGAGCGCTTCTATTCGCTACCCCGCGAGAATGGGCAGAAAAGCAGTGGGCTGGGGCTGGCGTTTGTCAGTGAGGTTGCGCGATTGCATCAAGGTGACGTGACGTTATGCAACCGACCAGAAGGCGGGGCGCAGGCCTCGTTTACACTTCACCGTCACTTCACATAACTTCAAATTCCCCGCACATAGCTGTTCTACCTTGCTGATATCGCAAAGGAGAACGCTATGTTTAAATCCCCCCTGTTTTGGAAAATAGTCACCTTAGGTGGCGCTATGCTGCTGCTGTTAATTCCACTGACGATGGTCAGGCAGATTATTGTTGAGCGGTCGGACTATCGTAGTGAGGTAGAAGATGCTATCCGACAGAGCACCAGCGGACCGCAAAAGGTGGTAGGCCCGCTGATTGCCGTCCCGGTGACGGAACTGTATACCGAGCTGGAAGGTGACAAACAGATCCAGCGAAAGCGCAGCTACATCCATTTCTGGTTGCCGGAATCGCTGGTCGTTGAGGGTAACCAGAACGTTGAAGCGCGTAAGATAGGTATTTATGAA
Organism: Citrobacter sp. RHBSTW-00671; assembly: GCF_014103415.1. Classification (NCBI taxonomy): domain Bacteria; kingdom Pseudomonadati; phylum Pseudomonadota; class Gammaproteobacteria; order Enterobacterales; family Enterobacteriaceae; genus Citrobacter; species Citrobacter sp. RHBSTW-00671. Next base: position 4,712,655 of record NZ_JABXPR010000001.1, on the reverse strand, counting down.
GGGCAGGTCTGGCACAACGATTTATCGGTGAAGGCCGAGTTTAATGCTGAGCGCCTCAGTGAACTGAACCATCCCAATATCACCATCGGCAAACCTTTTGTGGTGGTTGGGGTGGGCGATGCGCGCGGTATTGGTGTCGTGAAGGCTTCGCAGATCAATGGAACATCGCTGGCGGTCGAACCCGGTACAGGGCTGGATGGCCGTGCTCAGGGGATCCACATTCCGCTACCGGATGCCGGCTGGGTGGAAAAAAATCTCAGTGTCGTGTTGTCGCTTAATCTGAGTGGAACCGGTGATTTTTCTGTCGTCCCGGTTGGTCGTAATAGCGAAATGACCGTGACCAGCAACTGGCCACATCCTAACTTCCTCGGTGATTTTCTTCCGGCTAAGCGTGAAGTTAGTGAGTCAGGGTTTAAGGCGCAATGGCAAAGTAGCTGGTTCGCGAATAATCTGGGAGAACGCTTCGGCGATGAGAAGATTGGCTGGCAGGGCATGCCCGCATTTAGCGTTGCCGTGGCTACGCCTGCGGATCAGTATCAACTGACAGATCGGGCGACAAAGTATGCCATTTTATTGATTACGCTAACTTTTATGTCTTTCTTTGTACTCGAAAGTATGACCAGCCTGCGTCTGCACCCGATGCAATATCTGCTGGTGGGATTATCACTGGTGATGTTCTATTTGCTGTTGTTGGCGCTGTCGGAGCATGTGGGTTTTACTGCCGCGTGGATTGTCGCCAGCCTGGTTGGCGCGCTGATGAACGGCGTGTATTTACAGGCGATACTACAGGGATGGCGTAACAGTCTGTTTTTTACCGCAGCATTGCTGGGACTGGATGGCGTGATGTGGGTACTGTTGCGTTCGCAGGACAGCGCGTTACTGTTGGGAACGGGGGTACTGTTACTGGCGCTTTGTGGGGTGATGTTCCTGACACGTCATCTTGACTGGCACGCGCTTGCACAGCCAAAGCCCAAAAAGGAGAACGCAACTGAGGACGATGAATTACGGTTGTGGAAATAGGGGCGTAGTGAAATGAAAAACGGCGCATAAAGCGCCGTTTTTATACCAGTCAGGATGATATTAATCCTGCAGGTCGCCGCAAAAACGGTAGCCTTCACCGTGAATGGTAGCGATGATTTCTGGTGTATCCGGCGTGGATTCGAAGTGTTTACGAATACGGCGGATTGTTACGTCAACGGTACGGTCATGCGGCTTCAGTTCGCGGCCGGTCATTTTTTTCAACAGTTCTGCGCGAGACTGGATCTTGCCCGGATTCTCACAGAAGTGAAGCATGGCACGGAATTCGCTACGTGGCAGTTTATACTGCTCGCCGTCAGGACCAATCAGAGAGCGGCTATTGATATCCAGCTCCCAACCATTGAACTTGTAGCTTTCGACGCTACGACGCTCTTCGCTCACTGTGCCCAGATTCATGGTACGGGACAGCAGGTTACGAGCACGGATAGTCAGTTCGCGTGGGTTAAACGGCTTGGTGATGTAATCGTCAGCGCCGATTTCGAGGCCGAGAATTTTATCGACTTCGTTATCACGGCCCGTCAGGAACATCAGTGCAACGTTAGCTTGTTCGCGGAGTTCACGCGCTAACAGAAGACCATTTTTACCTGGCAGATTGATATCCATAATCACAAGGTTGATGTCATATTCAGAGAGGATCTGATGCATTTCCGCGCCATCTGTCGCCTCGAATACATCATAGCCTTCCGCTTCGAAAATGCTTTTCAACGTGTTACGTGTTACTAACTCGTCTTCAACGATAAGAATGTGCGGGGTCTGCATGTTTGCTACCTAAATTGCCAACTAAATCGAAACAGGAAGTACAAAAGTCCCTGACCTGCCTGATGCATGTCGTAAATTAACATGATCGGCGTAATATGACTAAAGTACGTAATTGCGTTCTTGATGCACTTTCCATCAACGTCAACAACATCATTAGCTTGGTCGTGGGCACTTTCCCTCTGGACCCGACAGTGTCAAAAACGGCTGTCATCCTAACCATTTTAACAGCAACATAACAGGCTAAGACGTACCGGACACCCAATAAAACTACGCTTCGTTGACATATATCAAGTTCAATTGTAGCACGTTAACAGTTTGATGAAATCAACGTATCTAAATGATAGCTTTCATCACAAAATTGCAATATTACAACTAGTTGCACGCGCTAATTAATAAATGTAATGAATCCAATCTATGAGAACCATTCTAAATCAAATTATCATGGATAAACAGAAGGATATGCAACTTCTGTTAACATAAAAAGCAATAGTACAGGCAGGAAATAGTTTAGCATTTTTTACTGAATGTGAAATGCTTTTTCAGTGATTTCTGTTAAAAATATGTAAATTCGCGCTGCGTAATATGTTGATGCACATCACATAATTATCTGCAGACCGGTCAAGAAGAGTATCAAAATGCGTTTAACAATTATTCTGGTTGCTCCAGCCAGAGCCGAAAATATTGGCGCGGCAGCGCGTGCGATGAAAACCATGGGATTCACACAATTGCGGATCGTTGATAGCGAGGCTCATCTGGAGCCTGCGACGCGATGGGTGGCACATGGTTCAGGGGACATTATTGATAATATTAACGTTTTTTCAACGTTAGCCGATGCGTTGCACGACGTCGATTTTACCATCGCCACCACGGCTCGTAGCCGCGCGAAGTTCCATTATTACGCCACGCCGGTCGAGCTAGTTCCCCTGTTACAGGAAAAATCAACGTGGATGGATCACGCCGCGTTAGTGTTCGGTCGTGAAGATTCAGGCCTGACAAACGAAGAATTGGCGCTAGCGGATGTGCTAACCGGCGTGCCGATGGTGGCTGACTACCCTTCACTGAATTTGGGTCAGGCGGTGATGGTCTATTGCTATCAATTAGCAGGTTTAATACAACAACCGGCAAAAAACATTGAGGTGACGGATGAGCTTCAGTTGCAGGCGTTACGTGCCCGGGTTTTGCAATTATTAGCCACGCTGGACGTTGCGGATGATATCAAGCTCACGGATTGGCTACAGCAGCGGATGGGGTTGTTAGGGCAACGAGATACAGCAATGTTGCACCGTTTTTTACATGATATCGAAAAAAATATTACAAAATAAAATGTCTTCTTTGTTTTATTTTTTAGTGTTTGATTCTGACTTCAAGTGGGGTGCGCATGCTGTATTGGTTGAAAATAAAAGGGCAAGCAGTCGCTCGTGAACAAGTTTCGGAATGTGATCAATTTAAAAATTTATTGACTTAGGTCAGCAGATACTTTAACCCTAAAAGAATACAAGACAGGTCATAAATAATTACAGAGCACACAACATCATGAAACGCATCAGCATCACCATTACAACAACCATCACCATTACCACAGGTAACGGTGCGGGCTGACGCGTACAGGAAACACAAGAAAAAGCCCGCACCTAAACAGTGCGGGCTTTTTTTTCGACCAAAGGCAACGAGGTAAACCATGCGAGTGTTGAAGTTCGGCGGTACATCAGTGGCAAATGCAGAGCGCTTTCTGCGAGTTGCCGATATTCTGGAAAGCAATGCCAGGCAGGGGCAGGTCGCGACGGTTCTTTCTGCCCCCGCAAAAATTACCAACCATCTGGTGGCGATGATTGAGAAGACCATCGGTGGTCAGGACGCTTTAGCCAATATCAGTGACGCCGAACGTATTTTCTCAGAGCTTTTGGTTGGTCTCGCCGCCGCGCAGCCGGGCTTCCCGCTGACGCAGCTTAAAGCCTTCGTTGAACAAGAATTTGCCCAAATTAAACATGTCCTGCACGGTATCAGCCTGCTGGGACAGTGCCCGGACAGCATTAACGCCGCGCTTATTTGCCGTGGCGAAAAAATGTCGATCGCTATCATGGCAGGCCTGCTGGAAGCGCGCGGGCATCACGTTACCGTTATCGATCCAGTTGAGAAACTACTGGCGGTAGGCCATTACCTCGAATCTACCGTTGATATCACCGAATCTACGCGTCGCATCGCAGCCAGCCGTATTCCAGCAGATCATATGATTTTGATGGCAGGCTTTACTGCCGGGAATGAAAAAGGTGAGTTGGTGGTGTTGGGGCGCAATGGCTCTGACTACTCTGCCGCTGTGCTGGCTGCCTGTTTACGCGCGGACTGTTGTGAGATCTGGACCGATGTCGACGGCGTATATACCTGCGATCCGCGCCAGGTACCCGATGCCCGGCTGTTGAAGTCGATGTCTTATCAGGAAGCGATGGAGCTTTCTTACTTCGGCGCCAAAGTATTACACCCGCGAACCATTACCCCAATTGCCCAGTTCCAGATCCCGTGCCTGATTAAAAACACCGGCAATCCGCAAGCGCCAGGTACACTGATCGGCGCCAGCAGCGATGAGGACGATTTGCCGGTAAAAGGTATTTCTAACCTCAATAACATGGCGATGTTTAGCGTCTCCGGCCCTGGAATGAAAGGCATGGTGGGCATGGCGGCACGCGTTTTCGCCGCGATGTCGCGTGCGGGCATCTCGGTGGTGCTGATCACCCAATCCTCTTCTGAATACAGCATTAGCTTCTGCGTCCCACAGGGCGACTGTGTGCGAGCGCAGCGGGCGATGCAGGATGAGTTCTACCTCGAGCTGAAAGAAGGGCTGCTGGAGCCACTGGCGGTGACCGAACGCCTGGCGATCATCTCAGTGGTTGGTGACGGCATGCGCACGCTGCGCGGCATCTCGGCGAAATTCTTCGCCGCGCTGGCCCGCGCCAACATCAATATCGTGGCCATCGCGCAAGGCTCGTCTGAACGCTCTATTTCAGTGGTCGTCAATAACGACGACGCAACCACGGGTGTGCGTGTGACCCATCAGATGCTGTTCAATACGGACCAGGTGATCGAAGTCTTTGTCATTGGCGTTGGCGGTGTCGGCTCTGCACTGCTTGAGCAGCTCAAGCGTCAGCAAAGCTGGTTGAAGGGCAAACATATCGATCTGCGCGTGTGCGGTGTGGCGAACTCGAAGGCCTTGCTGACGAATGTTCACGGCCTGAATCTGGAAAACTGGCAATCGGAACTGGAGTGCGCGAAAGAGCCTTTCAACCTCGGTCGTTTGATCCGTCTGGTAAAAGAATACCATCTGCTTAACCCGGTGATCGTCGACTGTACGTCAAGCCAGGCGGTGGCAGACCAATATGCCGATTTCCTGCGTGAAGGTTTCCACGTGGTCACCCCGAACAAAAAAGCTAATACCTCGTCGATGGATTACTACCATCAGCTGCGTTTCGCAGCCGCGAAATCCCGGCGTAAATTCTTGTACGACACCAACGTGGGCGCAGGATTACCGGTTATTGAGAACCTGCAAAACCTGCTTAGCGCGGGTGATGAGCTACAGCGTTTCTCCGGTATCCTCTCCGGTTCGCTGTCGTTTATTTTCGGCAAACTGGATGAAGGGATGAGCTTCTCGCAGGCCACCACGCTGGCGCGGGAACTGGGTTACACCGAACCCGATCCACGTGACGATCTCTCTGGTACGGATGTGGCGCGTAAGCTCCTGATTCTGGCCCGTGAGACCGGTCGTGAGCTGGAGCTTTCTGACATTGTCATTGAGCCAGTCCTGCCAGAAGCATTTGATGATTCCGGTGATGTTTCCGCGTTTATGGCGAAATTGTCGCAACTGGACGATGAGTTTGCCGCACGCGTGGCGAAAGCCCGTGATGAGGGGAAAGTATTGCGCTATGTTGGCAATATCGAAGAAAACGGCGTCTGTCGTGTGAAGATTGATGCGGTAGATGGCAACGATCCGCTGTTCAAGGTGAAAAACGGTGAAAACGCGCTGGCGTTCTACAGCCATTACTATCAGCCATTACCGCTGGTGCTGCGCGGATATGGTGCGGGTAATGATGTCACCGCGGCAGGGGTATTTGCCGATCTTCTTCGCACCCTTTCATGGAAGTTAGGAGTCTGACATGGTGAGAGTTTATGCCCCGGCTTCCAGTGCCAATATGAGCGTCGGGTTTGATGTGCTTGGCGCGGCGGTCACCCCTGTAGATGGTTCACTGTTGGGTGACGTGGTCTCGGTTGAGGCGGCTGACCAGTTCAGCCTGAACAACCTCGGGCGCTTTGCGAATAAGCTGCCGTCAGCGCCGCGGGAAAACATCGTCTACCAGTGCTGGGAGCGTTTTTGTCAGGAACTGGGTAAAACCGTTCCAGTGGCGATGACGCTGGAAAAAAATATGCCGATTGGTTCTGGCTTAGGCTCCAGCGCCTGTTCCGTGGTGGCCGCACTGGTGGCGATGAACGAATATTGCGGTAAACCGCTCAACGATACGCGACTGTTGGCAATTATGGGCGAACTGGAAGGGCGTATTTCCGGCAGTATTCATTACGATAACGTCGCCCCGTGCTTTTTGGGCGGCATGCAGTTAATGATCGAAGAAAACGGCATTATCAGCCAGCAGGTGCCAGGCTTTGATGAGTGGCTGTGGGTACTGGCGTATCCAGGCATTAAAGTGTCGACGGCGGAAGCACGGGCGATTTTACCTGCGCAGTATCGTCGTCAGGACTGTATTGCCCACGGGCGGCATCTGGCTGGGTTTATCCACGCCTGCTATTCCCGTCAGCCGGGGCTTGCCGCGAAGCTGATGAAAGATGTTATTGCTGAGCCGTACCGTACCCGCTTGCTGCCCGGCTTTAGTCAGGCGCGTCAGGCGGTAGCGGAAATCGGCGCGCTGGCCAGCGGCATTTCCGGATCAGGGCCGACGCTGTTCGCCTTATGCGATAAGCCGGATACGGCACAGCGCGTAGCAGACTGGCTGGGTAAAAATTACCTGCAAAATCAGGAAGGCTTTGTTCATATTTGCCAGCTGGACACGGCGGGCGCACGGGTACTGGGATAATCAATGAAACTCTATAATCTGAAAGATCACAACGAACAGGTCAGCTTTGCGCAGGCCGTCACGCAAGGGCTTGGCAAGAATCAGGGATTGTTTTTTCCGCACGAACTGCCGGAATTTAATCTGACAGAAGTGGATGAGATGCTGAACCAGGACTTCGTTAGCCGCAGCGCTAAGATCCTGTCCGCATTCATTGGCACGGAGATCCCACAAGAGATCCTGGAAGAGCGCGTGCGTGCGGCGTTTGCCTTCCCGGCACCGGTCGCTCAGGTCGAAGGTGATGTCGGCTGTCTGGAGCTGTTCCATGGTCCGACACTGGCGTTTAAAGACTTTGGCGGGCGCTTTATGGCGCAAATGCTAACGCACATCAGCGGCGACAAACCGGTGACTATCCTGACCGCGACATCCGGAGACACCGGGGCGGCGGTTGCACATGCTTTTTATGGCCTGAAAAATGTGCGCGTGGTGATCCTCTACCCAAATGGCAAGATCAGCCCATTACAGGAAAAATTGTTCTGTACGCTGGGCGGCAATATTGAAACCGTTGCGATTGATGGTGATTTTGATGCCTGCCAGGCGCTGGTGAAACAGGCGTTTGATGATGAAGAGCTGAAGGCGGCTTTGGGGCTGAATTCCGCTAACTCCATCAACATCAGCCGCCTGCTGGCGCAAATCTGCTACTACTTTGAAGCCGTGGCTCAACTGCCGCAGGAAGCGCGTAACCAACTGGTTATTTCTGTTCCCAGCGGTAACTTTGGCGATCTGACCGCGGGTCTGCTGGCGAAATCACTGGGTTTACCGGTGAAGCGCTTTATTGCGGCAACTAACGTCAACGATACGGTTCCACGCTTTCTTGCCGAAGGCGAGTGGGCGCCGAAAGCGACTCAGGCAACCTTATCGAACGCCATGGACGTCAGCCAGCCAAACAACTGGCCGCGTGTGGAGGAACTGTTCCGCCGTAAAATATGGCGCCTGAATGAGCTGGGCTATGCTGCTGTGGATGATGCAACAACGCAGGACACCATGCGTGAACTGCAGAAGAAAGGTTATACCTCAGAGCCGCATGCTGCGGTGGCGTATCGTGCACTGCGTGACCAGTTGAATCCGGGCGAATATGGCCTGTTCCTTGGCACCGCACATCCGGCGAAATTTAAAGAAAGCGTTGAACAGATTCTGAATGTCACGCTGGATCTGCCAAAAGAGCTGGCTGAACGTGCAGACTTACCGCTGCTCTCTCATCATTTGCCTGCTGATTTTGCCGCGCTGCGTCAACTGATGATGACCCGCAGTTAATTGTTGTGCCCGGTGACGCTCTGCTTACCGGGCCGACGATACCTGTTATCCGGTAACAGGTAGGCGATGCTTGCTAACAATCTGAGTCGGGTTGTACCCGGCTTTTTTTATGGAGAAAATAAGGAGAAAATAGGTAGCGAAAAAGGAGAAATTCCCAATAAATGCGCTAACTTAGAGATTAGGATTGCGGAGGATAATAACGTTCATTCCCTTCACGTAATCTCCTTTTATCGACCCGATAAGGGCAATGATAAAAAGGAGTCACCAATGAAAAAATTCAAACCTGTGTTTCTTGCGCTTTCTATGATGCTGGTTGCTCCCCTTGCCGTACAGGCGGCTGAAATTACTCTGGTACCGGCGGTTAAATTACAGATTGGCGATCGTGACAGCCAGGGTAACTACTGGGATGGCGGGAACTGGCGCGATCACGGTTGGTGGGGAAAACACTATGAGTGGCGGGATCATCGCTGGCAACCTCACGGACCGCGCCCACAGCCACACAACAATCGCTATGATGATCATCATAACGATCGTCATGACGATCGCCGCGACGACCACCGTCCAGGACCGAACGGGCACCATTAAGTATGTGCTGTCGGATAAGGCGCATCCTTATCCGACATGCGTTACATTATTGCTCGTGACGCTTAAACACCAGTTCGCCATTCCCTGATGCTTCTTCATCAAAGAAATAGCCGTCGCTGTTAAACGCAGTCAGTTGCTCAGGCTTCGTCAGACGATGTTGAATAATGTAGCGACTCATCAGGCCGCGGGCTTTTTTGGCATAGAAGCTGATGACTTTGAATTTGCCGTTCTTCTCGTCAAGGAAGACGGGTTTGATCAGTTCTGCGTTCAGCTTTTTCGGCTTCACGGATTTAAAATACTCGTCTGAGGCGAGGTTAATCACCACGTTATCACCTTGTGCTTCCAGCGCTTCGTTAAGCTTATCGGTGATAGTCTCTCCCCAGAACTGATAGAGATCTTTACCTTTTGCATTGGCCAGACGAATGCCCATCTCCAGACGGTAGGGTTGCATCAAATCCAGCGGGCGCAGAACACCATACAGCCCGGACAGCATGCGTAAGTGCTGCTGAGCGAAATCGAAATCCGCTTCGCTGAAGGTTTCCGCCTGTAATCCGGTGTACACGTCACCTTTGAACGCCAGAATGGCCTGACGCGCATTGTCCGGTGTGAAGTCTGGCTGCCAATCATGGAAACGGGTCGCGTTCAGATCCGCCAGCTTATCGCTAATTCCCATCAGCTTGCCGATCTGCGGCGCAGAGAGTTGACGCGCCACGTGAATAAGCTGCTGAGAGTGATCCAGCAGTTCGGGCAACGTATGACGTGTGGTTGCCAGCGGACTTTGGTAGTCGAGCGTTTTTGCAGGTGAAATCAGAATCAGCATATCCAGTCCTTGCAGGAAATTTACTGCGACTTTAGCAAAAAAAACGACAGAATTGATCGATGGTTGTGATTGCCGCGCTATTCGCGCGGCGTCTCATCCCAGCTATCCGGCGCAAGCTGTTGTCTGATCTCAGGATAACGGCGCGGATCAAATTCCGGGCGCACACCGAGTTTGCGCTGACGCAGATAGTCGCTGGCAAGGGTATGAACAACCGGGGAGAGCAGCAGAATCGCCGTCAGGTTCGTTATCGCCATACAGGCCATGATGATGTCGGCGAGCTGCCAGACCAGCGGGAAGCTGACTACGGTGCCTGCGATCACGGTACTGACGGTAGCAATGCGCAACAGCCAGACAACCCGGATATTGTCCAGACGTAAAAAGACCAGGTTGTTTTCCGCATAAATGTAGTTAGCCACGATAGAGCTGAAGGCAAACAGAATCACAATAAATGCGACAAACCCAGCTCCCCATTCGCCGGTCAGCGAGACCATGGCCTTCTGCATCAACTGGATGCCTTCCATTGGAATATAGGTCGTGCCATTCCCCGCCAGAAGAATAATCATGGCGCTGGCCGTACAGATAATCAGCGTATCACCTAACACACCGATCATTTGCACAATGCCTTGCGCCGCGGGATGCGGTGGCCAGGAGGCAGCCGAAGCTGCTGCGTTAGGTGTTGAGCCCATTCCCGCTTCATTAGAGAACATACCGCGTTGAAAACCGCTGGCAATGGCCTGACTCAGCGTATAACCGGCTGCGCCGGCAGCAGCTTCCTGCCACCCTAAAGCACTTTTTACGATGTTGACGATGATCTCGGGGATCTGCCCGATATGCCAAAGACAGATAGTAAGGCTGCAACCGACCCACAGTAGCGCCATGATCGGCACAAACCATTGCATCAGACGAGCAACACCTTTAATACCGCCAATGATCACCAGGAATGACAGTATCGCTAAAGCGATGCCGGAAGCGAGGGGAGGGATGTCGAACGCAAATGCCAATGCGCGGGAGACAGAGTTTGCCTGCACGCTGTTAAAAATCAGGCCGTATGCGATGAGCAAAAAGAGGGCAAAGAGTACGCCCATCCAGCGCATACCCAAGCCGCGTGCCATATACCATGCTGGCCCGCCGCGGTACTGCCCCTTACTATCGCGTTCTTTATACAGTTGCGCGAGTGAGCACTCGGCAAAGGAGGTCGCCATGCCAATGATCGCTGAGACCCACATCCAGAAGACGGCCCCTGCGCCACCCGCGGCGATCGCCAGGGCAACCCCAGCGAGGTTTCCGCTGCCGATACGAGCTGCGAGACTGGTACACAATGCCTGAAACGAGGTTAAGCCACCCGGTTGCGGGCTGAGGCTGTTTTTAAGACTTTTGCCAAAATGGCGAATGTAGCGAAACTGAACAAACCCGGTACGCCAGGTGAACCAACATCCTGCGCCAAGCAGGAGGTAGATCATCACCGATCCCCAGAGTATTTCATTAATAAACGAGAAAAAATCAGGCATTAACATCCCTCTTGTTGATGCCGGTACGCGCTAATATTCCCATGTAAGCGCTACCAATTATCGAACAGTATATACCTTGTCAGGAGATTGATTGCGGGAGTTTACCATAACAATGGGTATAACCCTTAATTGCGCATCAGGGGCTTTAAGATGCGTAATCGGGAATGAGCAGTGAGTTGGACAATCCCGGCGGTTGCGCTGAGAGTGCGTCGTGCTATCATCAGGGAAGATCGGTTACATCCCCCTAACAAGCTGTTTAAAGAGAATCGCTATCATGACGGACAAATTGACCTCCCTTCGTCAGTTCACCACAGTAGTGGCCGACACCGGAGACATCGCGGCAATGAAGCTGTATCAGCCTCAGGATGCCACAACTAACCCTTCTCTCATTCTTAACGCAGCGCAGATCCCGGAATACCGCAAGCTGATCGATGACGCTGTGGCATGGGCTAAGCAGCAGAGCGACGATCGTGCTCAGCAGATCGTCGATGCGACGGACAAACTGGCGGTAAATATCGGTCTGGAGATCCTGAAACTGGTCCCGGGTCGTATCTCTACTGAAGTTGATGCTCGCCTGTCCTACGACACCGACGCGTCTATCGCGAAAGCAAAACGTCTGATCAAACTGTACAACGATGCTGGCATCAGCAACGATCGTATTCTGATCAAACTGGCTTCTACCTGGCAGGGTATCCGTGCCGCTGAGCAGCTGGAAAAAGAAGGTATCAACTGTAACCTGACTCTGCTGTTCTCCTTCGCGCAGGCGCGTGCATGTGCTGAAGCTGGCGTATACCTGATTTCTCCGTTCGTTGGCCGTATTCTTGACTGGTACAAAGCCAATACTGACAAGAAAGAGTACGCACCGGCAGAAGATCCAGGTGTGGTTTCCGTAACGGAAATCTACGAGTACTACAAACAGCACGGTTACGAAACCGTCGTCATGGGCGCAAGCTTCCGTAACATCGGCGAAATCATTGAGCTGGCGGGCTGCGATCGTCTGACCATTGCTCCGGCACTGCTGAAAGAGCTGGCGGAAAGCGAAGGCGCTCTCGAACGTAAACTGTCCTTCTCTGGCGAAGTGAAAGCGCGTCCTGCACGCATCACTGAAGCTGAGTTCCTGTGGCAGCACAACCAGGATCCGATGGCTGTAGACAAACTGGCGGACGGTATCCGTAAGTTTGCTGTAGACCAGGGTAAACTGGAAAAAATGATCGGCGATCTGCTGTAATCATTAGAGCGTGGCCCTGACAGGGGTCACGCTACCTCTTCTGAAACCTGTCTGTCCTTCCTTTCGCAGTGTATCATTCTGTTTAACGAGACTGTTTAAACGGAATAATCATGAACACTTTACGCATTGGCCTGGTTTCCATTTCCGATCGCGCCTCCAGTGGCGTTTACCAGGATAAGGGTATCCCTGCTCTTGAAGCATGGCTGGCATCGGCTCTGACTACCCCCTTTGAGCTGCAAACGCGGTTGATCCCGGATGAGCAGGCAATCATCGAGCAAACGTTATGCGAACTGGTGGATGAAATGAGCTGCCATCTGGTACTGACGACCGGTGGTACCGGTCCGGCACGTCGAGATGTGACGCCTGATGCCACGCTGGCTGTTGCCGACCGTCAAATGCCTGGGTTTGGTGAGCAAATGCGCCAAATTAGTCTGCACTTTGTGCCAACGGCTATTCTCTCCCGCCAGGTTGGGGTCATTCGCAAGCAGGCGCTGATCCTGAACCTGCCTGGGCAGCCGAAATCGATCAAAGAAACGCTGGAAGGCGTAAAAGATGCCGACGGTAAGGTTATCGTGCCGGGTATCTTTGCGAGTGTACCGTATTGTATACAGTTGCTGGATGGGCCGTATGTGGAAACTGCACCGGCTGTCGTAGCATCTTTTCGACCTAAAAGCGCAATACGCGATACAAACGCCTGAAAGTAGTCTATTCGTGATATAAATAGCAATCACGGTGGAGTATTGAATTGTTTACGATATAGTAATTTTTGCTTTACATATATCGACGAACAGATTCAATTACTCCACTGACTCATGGTTTGCTATGTCACAACACTCTCGACCGCTGAATCGCCAGGATTATAAAACCCTAACGCTTGCTGCCCTCGGTGGGGCGTTGGAGTTTTATGATTTCATTATTTTTGTCTTCTTTGCCGCCGTCGTTGGCGAACTCTTCTTCCCCGCTGACATCCCGGAATGGCTACGTCAGGTGCAAACCTTTGGCATTTTTGCGGCCGGATATCTGGCGCGTCCACTGGGTGGCATCATCATGGCGCACTTTGGCGATCTGGTCGGGCGTAAGAAAATGTTCACCCTGAGCATTTTGCTGATGGCGATACCGACGCTGGCGATTGGTCTTTTGCCTACCTACGCCTCAATGGGGATCCTCGCGCCGCTGCTGTTACTGCTGATGCGTATTTTGCAAGGTGCTGCCATTGGTGGAGAAGTACCGGGCGCGTGGGTGTTCGTGGCGGAGCACGTACCGGAGCGTCGCATCGGCATTGCCTGTGGCACGCTGACCGCCGGGCTGACGGTGGGAATTCTGTTGGGGTCGGTGGTTGCGACGCTGGTGAACACCAGCCTGACGCAGCAGGCGGTGCATGACTACGGCTGGCGTATCCCTTTCCTGCTGGGGGGCGCGTTTGGGCTGGTGGCAATGTACCTGCGCCGCTGGCTGCAGGAGACGCCTATCTTCCTTGAAATGCAGCAACGTAAAGCGCTGGCGCAGGAACTGCCGGTGAAGTCGGTCGTCAGTAAACATAAAAAAGCGGTGGTTATTTCAATGCTGCTGACCTGGCTGTTATCGGCCGGGATTGTGGTGGTGATCCTGATGTCGCCAGTCTGGTTGCAGAAGCAGTATGGCTTTGCAGCCGCGCTAACGTTACAGGCGAACAGTGTTGCCACCATTATGCTGTGTATTGGCTGTCTGCTGGCCGGATTGATTGTCGACAGGGTCGGCGCCAGCAAAACCTTCATTATCGGTAGCTTACTGTTGGCCTGTTCCAGTTGGTTCTTTTATCACCTGACCGGTAGCCACCCTGAGCATCTGTTCCTGTTGTACGGACTGGTGGGGTTGTGTGTTGGTGTGGTGGGGGCTGTTCCTTATGTCATGGTGCGGGCGTTTCCAGCAGAAGTGCGCTTTACCGGCATCTCCTTTTCCTACAACGTTTCCTATGCCATTTTTGGTGGTCTGACGCCAATCGCCGTGACGATGTTAATGAGCGTGTCGCCAATGGCTCCGGCCTGGTATGTGCTGGCGTTATCGCTGGTGGGATTAGGTCTGGGGATTTGGCTGCGACAGGATATTTTTCATCGCGATGCGAGCGCGCAGGGGGCGTTACAGCGCTTGTAAGGAATATCCCCCCGAAAGGGGGGATAACGTCGATTAGTGCGCTTCACCAATCGGCAGGATGGTACGACCAAACTGTTCGTTCAGTACTTCACCCATCGCCAGGTAAACGGCGCTTGCGCCACACACCAGGCCAACCCAACCTGCAACGTGGATAATGGCTTCATTACCGACAATGTTGCCAACGGCCAGCAGCGCGAACAGCACCGTCAGGCTCAGGAAGACAAACTGTAATGCGCGGGCGGCTTTCAACGTTCCGAAGAACATGAACAGAGTGAACACACCCCACAGACCCAGGTATACGCCCAGGAACTGACCATTTGTTGCCTCTGCCAGGCCCATTTTCGGCATGATCAGGATCGCAACCAGCGTCAGCCAGAACGAACCGTAGGAGGTAAAGGCGGTTAAACCGAAGGTATTGCCTTTTTTATATTCCAGCAGGCCGGCAAAAATTTGCGCGATACCGCCGTAGAAAATTCCCATCGCCAGAATAATAACGTCAAAGGCGAAGAAACCCGCGTTGTGCAGGTTAAGCAGAATGGTGGTCATGCCAAAGCCCATCAGGCCCAGCGGTGCCGGATTAGCCAACTTAGTGTTGCCCATAATTCCTCAAAATCATCATTGATTGAATGGTGAAATAGTTTCCCCGAATAACGATCACAGTCTTCGGGGCGCGGCATGATAATCAGGGGAGAGGGCACTGTCTATGATCTAACGAAGGGAAAATGAATTATTTTCCCCTGTGATGAGCATCACGCTTGTGAGGTGTTGATTATTCGGCGCAGACAGGCGATTTGCAGCACGGCCGGAATGGTGACCCGATAGGCACTTCCACTCACGGCTTTTACGCCGTTTAAGGCCGCCCCCACTGGGCCGCCAAGCCCTGCGCCGCGCAAGAGTCCGTGCCCGATGACGCTAACTGCAGCGTGCGTACGCAAAATTCGGGTTAACTGGCCGGAGAGCAGGTGAGACACTCCTTTTGCCAGATTGCGGTCTTTCATTAATAGCGGCAACAGTTCTTCCAGCTCAGAGACTTTTGCATCGACCGCCTGCAGAAATTCTTGCTTGTGCTCAGCATCCATTTTTTGCCAGGTGTTGCGTAAAAAATGTTCCAGTAGATACTGTTCAATTTCGAACGTAGACATCTCTTTGTCTGCTTTGAGCTTTAGCCGCTTTGAGACATCCAACAAAATCGCCCGGTATAATTTCCCGTGTCCGCGTAATTTGTTGGCAATACTGTCACCGCCGTAATGTTGAAGCTCGCCTGCGATTAATTGCCAGTTGCGGCGGTGCTGTTCCGGGTGTCCTTCCATCGATTTAAACAATTCGTTATGACTCAGAACGCTCGACAGGCGGGCTTTCCCTTTTTCGTTATGGGTGAGTAAACGGGTGATGTCGGCGAGTTGCTCCTCACTACAATGCTGGAGAAAAGCGAGATCGTCGTCATTCAAATACGTGACATTCATACTGAGTTCTACTTATGCAGAAGGGATTAGTCGTCGCCAATGATTTTCAACGTTGCCATATCAGACGAGTTTACCGACTGACCAGAGAAGGTAATTTTGGAGACACAGCGTTTGTTGTCGTTGTCGCTATTAATATTGATCCAATTGGTGGTCTGCCCCTCTTTAATGGATGAAGGGACATTCAGGCTTTGACTGGCCATGCGTGCAGCTTTGAAATAAACAGACGCACCGCTCAGGTGGATATCGCCACGGTCGGCGGTGAGCTGGATGCGTTTCACTACGCGGCAAACGGGAATTTTAAGTGTCAGATCGTTGGTTTCATTTCTGGGCATCGCAATCATACCGAGAACTTTATGATCGTTAGCGTGCGCGGCGCTGCTCAGTAGAAGACCCGCCAACAGGCTGGCGGGAAGTGTTAATGCGGCTTTCATGGTGTTTCTCTTAGGCGGGTTCAAAAATATGTTCGTTGCCGTCATCTTAACGCCGCCAGAAAAATGATTCATTCCTGTAATCTTTTCTTTTTATTACAATTTTTAGATGAATGATTGGTTTTTTGTTATTGGCTTTGTGTATACATTTTGGGTGGTGATTATTCGCAATTGTACATTTCAGCCATTTTTCCCTCATTTTATTGCCACGACGCTAAAAAAAATTTTCATGCCCCCCTTGATGACGTGGGTTACGACCCCATCTTGTAGACAACCGCAGTGGTGAGTCTGAAAAAAAACGATTCAGGGTAGTTGAAACCGCACGTTTCGCCCTTATTACAGATTCACAACCACATGATGACCGAATTTTTAGTGGAGACGTTTAGATGGGTAAAATTATTGGTATCGACCTGGGTACTACCAACTCTTGTGTAGCGATTATGGATGGCACTACTGCACGTGTGCTGGAGAACGCCGAGGGCGATCGCACCACGCCTTCTATCATTGCTTATACCCAGGATGGTGAAACTCTGGTTGGTCAGCCGGCTAAACGTCAGGCAGTGACAAACCCGCAAAACACCCTGTTTGCGATTAAACGCCTGATTGGCCGCCGCTTCCAGGACGAAGAAGTACAGCGTGATGAAGCCATCATGCCGTACAAAATCATCGGTGCTGACAACGGTGATGCATGGATTGACGTAAAAGGTCAGAAAATGGCACCGCCGCAGATTTCTGCTGAAGTGCTGAAAAAAATGAAGAAAACGGCTGAAGATTACCTGGGCGAACCGGTAACTGAAGCGGTTATCACCGTACCTGCATACTTCAACGATGCTCAGCGTCAGGCAACCAAAGACGCTGGCCGTATCGCAGGTCTGGAAGTAAAACGTATCATCAACGAACCGACCGCAGCGGCACTGGCTTACGGTCTGGATAAAGAAGTCGGCAACCGTACTATCGCGGTTTATGACCTCGGTGGTGGTACTTTCGATATCTCTATTATCGAAATCGACGAAGTTGACGGCGAAAAAACCTTCGAAGTTCTGGCAACCAACGGTGATACCCACCTGGGTGGTGAAGACTTCGACAGCCGTATGATCAACTACCTGGTTGACGAATTTAAGAAAGATCAGGGTATCGATCTGCGTAATGACCCGCTGGCGATGCAGCGTCTGAAAGAAGCCGCTGAGAAAGCGAAGATCGAACTGTCTTCCGCTCAGCAGACCGACGTGAACCTGCCGTACATCACTGCAGACGCGACCGGTCCGAAACACATGAACATCAAAGTGACCCGTGCGAAACTGGAAAGCCTGGTTGAAGACCTGGTTAACCGTTCTATCGAGCCGCTGAAAGTAGCTCTGCAGGATGCTGGTCTGTCTGTTTCCGACGTTCAGGACGTGATCCTGGTTGGTGGTCAGACGCGTATGCCGATGGTACAGAAGAAAGTTGCTGAGTTCTTCGGTAAAGAGCCGCGTAAAGACGTTAACCCGGACGAAGCTGTGGCAATCGGTGCTGCCGTTCAGGGTGGTGTATTGACCGGTGATGTAAAAGACGTGCTGCTGCTGGACGTTACCCCGCTGTCTCTGGGTATCGAAACCATGGGTGGCGTGATGACTCCACTGATCGCGAAAAACACCACTATCCCGACCAAGCACAGCCAGGTGTTCTCTACCGCTGAAGACAACCAGTCTGCGGTAACCATCCACGTGCTGCAGGGTGAACGTAAACGCGCCGCTGATAACAAAGATCTGGGTCAGTTTAACCTGGATGGTATCAGCCCGGCTCCGCGCGGTATGCCGCAGATCGAAGTGACTTTTGACATCGATGCCGACGGTATCCTGCACGTTTCCGCGAAAGACAAAAACAGCGGTAAAGAGCAGAAGATCACCATCAAGGCTTCTTCTGGTCTGAACGAAGAAGAAATTCAGAAAATGGTTCGCGAAGCAGAAGCGAACGCGGAATCTGACCGTAAGTTCGAAGAGCTGGTTCAGACCCGCAACCAGGGCGACCATCTGCTGCACAGCACGCGTAAGC
This sequence comes from Citrobacter sp. RHBSTW-00671, assembly GCF_014103415.1. NCBI lineage: Bacteria > Pseudomonadati > Pseudomonadota > Gammaproteobacteria > Enterobacterales > Enterobacteriaceae > Citrobacter > Citrobacter sp. RHBSTW-00671. The sequence goes on along the minus strand of NZ_JABXPR010000001.1, from coordinate 4,694,303 downwards.
AGGTTGAAGAAGCCGGCGATAAACTGCCAGCTGACGACAAAACTGCCATCGAGTCTGCACTGACCGCGCTGGAAACTTCTCTGAAAGGTGAAGACAAAGCGGATATCGAAGCGAAAATGCAGGCGCTGGCACAGGTTTCCCAGAAACTGATGGAAATCGCTCAGCAGCAGCACGCACAGCAGCAGGCTGGTGCAGCAGGCGCTGATGCTTCTGCAAACAACGCGAAAGATGACGACGTTGTCGATGCCGAGTTTGAAGAAGTGAAAGACAAAAAATAATCGCCCTTTGAACGGGTAATTACTGGCACGGGCGAAGAGGTTTCCTCTCCGCCCGTGCACGCATGTTGGGGGCAGATAAAAAGAGATGGCTAAGCAAGACTATTACGAGATTTTAGGCGTTTCCAAATCAGCGGAAGAGCGTGAAATCAAAAAGGCCTACAAGCGCCTGGCCATGAAATTTCACCCGGACCGCAACCAGGGTGATAAAGAGGCCGAAGCCAAGTTTAAAGAAATCAAAGAAGCGTACGAGATCCTGACCGATGCGCAAAAACGTGCGGCTTACGATCAGTACGGTCATGCAGCGTTTGAGCAAGGCGGCATGGGCGGCGGCGGCGGTTTTGGCGGCGGGGCTGACTTCAGCGATATCTTTGGTGACGTGTTTGGCGATATCTTTGGCGGCGGTCGTGGTCGTCAGCGCGCCTCACGTGGTGCTGATTTACGTTACAACATGGATCTCACTCTGGAAGAAGCCGTGCGTGGCGTCACCAAAGAGATCCGTATTCCTACGCTGGAAGAGTGTGACGTTTGCCACGGCAGCGGTGCGAAGTCAGGCACTCAGCCGCAGACTTGTCCAACCTGTCATGGTTCTGGTCAGGTGCAGATGCGTCAGGGCTTTTTCGCCGTACAGCAGACCTGTCCACACTGTCAGGGCCGCGGTACGCTGATCAAAGATCCGTGCAACAAATGCCACGGTCATGGTCGCGTTGAGAAAAGTAAAACGCTGTCCGTTAAGATCCCGGCAGGGGTTGATACCGGAGACCGCATTCGTTTAGCGGGCGAAGGTGAAGCCGGTGAACATGGTGCGCCAGCAGGTGATTTGTACGTTCAGGTGCAGGTAAAACAGCACCCAATTTTCGAACGTGAAGGCAATAACCTGTACTGCGAAGTACCGATTAACTTTGCGATGGCTGCGCTGGGCGGCGAGATTGAAGTCCCGACGCTGGACGGTCGCGTGAAGCTAAAAATTCCGGGCGAAACGCAAACTGGCAAACTTTTCCGCATGCGTGGAAAGGGCGTCAAGTCTGTACGCGGTGGCGCTCAGGGCGACCTGCTGTGCCGCGTGGTGGTTGAAACCCCAGTGGGCCTGAACGACAAGCAGAAGCAACTGCTCAAAGATCTGCAGGACAGCTTTGGCGGCCCGACCGGCGAACAAAACAGTCCGCGCTCCAAAAGTTTCTTCGACGGTGTGAAGAAGTTCTTTGACGATCTGACGCGCTAACGACAAGCAGAAAAGCTCTCTCGTTTGAAAAAACCGGTATCCCCTTTAAGGGAATACCGGTTTTTTATTGTCAAGGATAAAAGTGAGTTGGATAGTCTTTAATGTGAGTTTTCTAACATGCCAGGTAAATATATCAGAGGTGGTTTAGTAAGAAGATATTGACGTGTTTATTAATAAATATGAACTTATCGTATCTACAGCAACATTATTCGACACATTATTTTAAGCAGCCTTTATCTATTCTGATGTGAGATTTACATCACTATCTTGTAATTACATTTGTTTAATATTTATCACCGCAGCGAACCTTCATTCATTGATGGATAAATTATAATTATGGGGAATAAATTCAATGCCTCGGATAAAGAAAATACTATTGGCTAGTCTTGTATTAGCCGTGCCAGCTCTTTTTAGCCAAAATGTACAGGCTCTGGAATATAAAAACTCTTTTGGGTCAATTAACGCTGGTTATGCAGACTGGAATAGCGGTTTTGTGAATGTGCACCGCGGTGAAGTTTGGAAAGCAACGGCTGATTTTGGCGTCAATTTCAGAGAGGCTGAATTCTATTCTTTTATTGAAAGCAACGTATTAAACCATGCAGTGGCGGGTCGTAACCATACTGTCTCTGCTATGACCCATGTGCGTCTTTTTGATTCTGACTATACCTTCTTTGGCAAGATATACGGTCAATGGGACAACTCTTGGGGGGATGATCTGGATATGTTTTATGGACTTGGTTATCTGGGGTGGAGCGGAGATTGGGGTTTCTTTAAACCTTATATCGGCTTGCATAACCAGTCAGGTGACTATGTATCACCGAAATATGGACAGACCAGTGGATGGAATGGATACGTTATTGGTTGGACTGCTGTTTATAACTTCTCTTTATTTGGTGAAAGCTTTGTTTTATCTGACTGGAATGAAGTCGAGATTGATAGAAATGATGCTTACACGGAGCAGCAATTCGGTCGGAATGGTTTAAATGGTGGATTAACGCTGGCATGGAAGTTTTATCCACGATGGAAGGCATCTGTAACGTATCGTTATTTTGAGAACAAATTAGGTTATGACGGATATGGGGATCAGATGATTTATATGGTCGGATATTCATTTTAATTAAAATTAAAGGAACTGAAATGAAAAGAACAGTCGTTGCCAGCATGATTGGGCTGGCACTGTGCGCCGGGAGTACATTACAAACTGCGCAGGCTGCTGCGGATAAACGCCCTAATTTAGTCATCATTCTGGCGGATGACTTGGGTTATGGCGATCTGGCTGCTTATGGTCATCAAATCGTTAAAACACCGAATATCGATAAATTGGCTCAGGATGGTGTGAGATTTACGGATTACTATGCGCCAGCTCCGCTGTGCTCCCCTTCTCGTGCCGGGTTATTGACTGGACGTATGCCGTTTCGCACGGGGATCCGTTCCTGGATCCCGGAAGGGAAAGATGTGGCATTGGGCCGTAATGAGCTGACGATTGCTAATCTGCTGAAAGCGCAAGGCTACGATACGGCGATGATGGGTAAATTACACCTCAATGCCGGTGGTGATCGAACAGACCAACCGCAAGCTAAAGATATGGGGTTTGACTATGGTCTGGTGAATGCAGCCGGGTTTGTGACCGATTCCACTTTAGATAATGCGAAAGAGCGTCCACGCTATGGCACTGTGCATCCGACCGGATTCGTACGTAATGGCAAACCGATTGGAAGAGCAGAAACATTTAGCGGTGAACTGGTTAGTTCAGAAGTTGTTAACTGGCTGGATAACAAGAAAGACGATAAACCTTTCTTCTTATACGTTGCATTTACTGAGGTCCATAGCCCGCTGGCCTCACCGAAAAAATACCTCGATATGTATTCACAATACATGAGTGCCTACCAGAAACAGCATCCCGATCTGTTCTACGGTGATTGGGCTGATAAACCCTGGCGTGGCACAGGTGAGTATTACGCCAACATCAGTTATATGGATGCTCAGGTCGGTAAAGTAATGGATAAGATAAAGGCAATGGGTGAAGAAGATAACACCATTGTTATCTTTACCAGTGATAACGGACCTGTCACTCGTGAAGCGCGTAAAGTGTATGAGTTAAACCTGGCGGGTGAAACGGATGGTCTTCGCGGTCGTAAAGATAACCTGTGGGAGGGCGGGATCCGCGTTCCGGCGATTATCAAATATGGTAAGCATATTCCGCAGGGAATGGTGACAGATACGCCTGTCTATGGCCTCGACTGGTTGCCGACCCTGGCAAATATGATGAACTTCAAGCTCCCTACCGATCGCACCTATGATGGGCAGTCTTTGATTCCATTACTGGAACAGAAAACCTTAAAACGTGAAAAACCGCTGATTTTCGGTATCGATATGCCATTCCAGGATGATCCTACTGATGAATGGGCTATTCGTGATGGTGACTGGAAAATGATCATCGATCGTGAGAATAAACCCAAGTATCTCTATAACCTGAAAAAAGATCGTTTTGAGACACTGAACCAGATCGGCAAACAGCCTGATATTGAAAAACAACTCTACGGTAAGTTCCTGAAATATAAACAGGATATTGATAACGACTCGTTAATGAAAGCACGTGGTGACAAGCCTACGCCGGTCACCTGGGGCTAATCGAATAATTATAAGAAATACCATGTATGCCACTTAGGGCTCTGCCCGCCTGACTCAGTGCTTTAGCGCTGAGTCAGGTTCTTTTATTTATAGGCTTGAATGATGATGAGCAGGAAAAGTTGTCAGGTCATGATTAAACCGACGGGTTCGGTATGCAATCTGGATTGTAAATACTGTTTTTACCTGGAGAAAGAGAAGCTCTATCCGCAAAGAAAAGCCAATTACAAGATGTCTGAAGATACGCTTGAATTGTTTATCAAACAGCATATCGCCGCGCAGGATGTGGATGAGGTGATTTTTGCCTGGCAAGGAGGGGAACCAACGTTGATGGGGCTGCCATTTTTTCGACGGGCGGTCGAACTTCAGCAGATATACGCGGGTGAAAAGACAATAATCAATACGTTCCAGACCAACGGTATTTTGATTGATAACGAATGGGCGATGTTTTTTAAGCAGCATAACGTCCTGGTTGGGGTTTCCATTGACGGTGATGCAGCTTTGCATGATGAATGGCGCGTTACGCGTTCAGGAAAGCCGACTCACGAAAAGGTTGAGCAAGCCATTAAATGTCTGGTACGTCACGATGTCGAGTTTAATACGCTGACGGTCGTTAACCGTACAAATATGCGTTATCCGCTGCAGGTCTATGAATATCTGAAAAACATTGGCAGCCGTTATATGCAGTTTATTCCGCTGGTTGAGAGAAGTGGTGACACAGGATTGGCACATCCTGTTGATAAACAAACCGCAATGATGCCCTGGTCTGTCGAATCTATCGAGTTTGGCCATTTTCTTAATGCAATCTTTGATGTCTGGATCCGTAACGACATTGGCGATGTAGGTGTACAGGTTTTTGAGCAAACTTTAGCTGCCTGGTGTGGATTACCGCCACAGGTATGTGTATTTGCGCCAACCTGCGGTAGTGCGTTTGCGCTGGAAATGAATGGCGATGTCTATAATTGCGACCATTTTGTTTACCCACAGTACAAACTGGGAAATATCCAGGATATGACGTTGCGCACAATGAACAACAGCCAACAGAATCGACAGTTTGGCGACGATAAGCGCCGAACAATGGCACAGGAATGTCATGCCTGTCAGTGGCAGTTTGCCTGTTATGGTGGTTGCCCTAAGCATCGTTTTTTACCTTCGGTTTCTGGTTCTTCGAATCAAAACTACCTGTGCGCGGGTTACCAGGCTTTTTTTGCCCATACCAGCCCAACGATGAATGCGATGAAAACGCTCTATGAAAATGGAATTTCACCCGCAGAGATAAAATCAATATTTGTGTGATAGCAATATTCGCAGGGAGTGAATATGTTTTCTCGAATCAATGTAGATGTGTGTAAAACACCTGATTGTAAAAACCTTGGGGTCTTTAATAGCCCTGATTACTTGGTACAGGGGAAAAATATCCTGTGCCGGGAATGTGGCTTTTTTTTCCCTATCATTTCTGAGCGCTCTCTTAACCTTTTTCGTCAGTCGGTAAACCAGTCATGGAAGGGGTTAGTTAAGGGTTGCCCAGCCTGCGGCAGTTCGTCATTAAAAAAGTATGGTTTTTCTGCTCAGGGGGAACCGCGAGTTTATTGTCTGCAATGTCATAAAACGTTTATTTCTCCTGTCAGGCATAAAGGCGATCCTCGTCTGGAAGATCTTGCCAGGCTTATCCTGGAGGGCGCTTCACTTGTTGATATTCGCACGGCGCTGTCTGTCGACAGCACGGGCCTGAACCGCGTTCTACTAAAATTATCCCGTAAGGCAAATCAGGCTGAACGTGAGTTTGTTATTCCGAAATTCGACCTGGTGATGAGTACGCGTGCTTTTCGGATTAAATTTAACGGTAGTGACAACAGTCTGTATGTTCTGGTTACGGTTGAGGAAAATAGCGGTCGGGTTATTGCCGTTTCGACTAATTATTCAACCCAGCCTGTTGAGGGTGAGTACCAGTATGCTTCCTACTACGAAGAACGTTTACCCCCCGGCACGTTAGCGCATCTTGTCCAGCGCAAGGAACTGATGACAATGCGACGAAATACCTTGTTTGATGTGGATTATGGTCCTGCAACGCTGTACAGAAATGATACCGGGATGCTGGTAAAACCCGTCCTGCCGGCTTATCGGCATTTTGAGTTAGTCAAAACACTTACTGATGAACGCTCCCTCAATGTTCAGCATTACATTGATCATGAGTGCTTCATATTAGGCGGTTGCATGATGGCTAATTTACAGCACGTCCAGCAAGGGCGCTGCCATATCTCGTTTGTGAAGGAAATAGGGGACAGGCCTGCGCAACGTGATATTCCGTACCGCATGTTTCAAAGTGGGGGGATTCGTAATAATGTCTGGCGTACTTACTCTACCCAAGATTATGCGATAGCGGCATGTAGCCTAACAGGTAATAAAAAAACGGGCATGCTGCGTCATGCTACGCTTGCCGGAGCAACGGAATTTATTATGTACATCAATAGTCATCCGTTTTTGACACAACTTAACCATATGTCACCAGGTAATGTCGTCTCAACGCTGGATTATCTCCGCTATGCATTCAATGCCCGCCACATCGAACGACATGACTGCTAAGGTTAAGTACTGATTTTCAGCCGTTCCCTCCTGGATGTATGCTTCGTAAAAACCGATCTATCAATCACAAATAATCTAATTTTAACGAGCTTTTTGAGGGTGTAAGATAGTAATTACGAAGTATTCACCCAATAGAGAGAATAAAAGTGAAACATCTACATCGTTTTTTTAGTAGCGACGCCTCGGGCGGCATCATTCTGATCATCGCTGCAGCGGTAGCTATGTTGATGGCCAATATCGGTGCCACCAGTGGATGGTACCACGCCTTTCTGGAGACGCCCGTTCAACTGCGGGTTGGCGCGCTTGAGATCAACAAAAACATGCTGTTGTGGATCAACGATGCCTTGATGGCGGTGTTTTTCCTGCTGATCGGTCTGGAAGTGAAGCGTGAACTGATGCAGGGATCGCTTGCCAGTTTGCGTCAGGCGGCGTTCCCGATCATTGCGGCGATTGGCGGCATGATTGTTCCGGCGTTGCTGTATCTGGCATTTAACTATGCCGATCCCATCACTCGTGAAGGGTGGGCTATCCCGGCGGCAACGGATATTGCTTTTGCGTTAGGCGTGCTGGCGCTGCTGGGCAGTCGTGTCCCGCTGGCGCTGAAAATCTTCCTGATGGCGCTGGCGATTATTGATGACCTCGGCGCTATCGTGATTATTGCGTTGTTCTACACCAGCGACCTTTCACTGCTTTCGTTGGGGGTTGCCGCTCTGGCCATTGTTATCCTGGCTGCGTTGAATCTGTGTGGCGTAAGACGGACGGGTATTTACATTCTTGTCGGCGTGGTGCTGTGGACTGCGGTACTGAAATCTGGCGTGCACGCGACGCTGGCTGGGGTGATTGTGGGTTTCTTCATTCCGTTAAAGGAAAAACATGGGCGCTCACCGGCGAAGCGTCTGGAGCACGTCCTGCATCCGTGGGTGGCTTATCTGATTCTGCCGCTGTTTGCCTTTGCTAACGCAGGTGTTTCGCTGCAGGGCGTTACGCTGGATGGATTGACCTCGATTCTACCGCTGGGAATTATCGCTGGCCTGCTCATCGGTAAGCCGCTGGGGATTAGCCTGTTCTGCTGGCTGGCGCTCCGCCTGAAGCTGGCACAGTTGCCTGAAGGCACGAATTTCCAGCAGATCATGGCGGTGGGTATTCTGTGCGGCATTGGTTTCACCATGTCGATTTTCATTGCCAGCCTGGCGTTCGGCAGCGTTGATCCAGAGCTGATTAACTGGGCAAAACTGGGGATACTGATCGGTTCTTTACTGTCGGCAGTGATCGGTTATTGCTGGTTACGCACTCGATTGAACGTGTCAGCCTGATCGGCTGACGCTTTTGTGGCAATTTTCAGGGAGAGAGTATGTCTCATATCAATTACAACCACCTGTATTACTTCTGGCATGTGTATAAAGAAGGTTCGGTGGTTGGCGCAGCAGAAGCGCTTTATCTGACGCCACAGACCATTACCGGGCAGATTAAAGCGCTTGAGGAACGTTTGCAGGGAAAGCTGTTCAAGCGTAAGGGGCGCGGACTGGAGCCCAGTGAACTGGGCGAATTAGTCTTTCGCTATGCGGATAAAATGTTCACGTTAAGCCAGGAGATGCTGGATATCGTGAACTATCGCAAAGAGTCTAATTTATTGTTCGATGTCGGTGTGGCGGATGCGTTGTCAAAACAGCTGGTCAGCAGTGTGCTGGATGCCGCTGTGGCGGAAGATGAACAAATCCACCTGCGCTGCTTTGAATCTACGCATGAGATGCTGCTAGAGCAGCTCAGTCAGCACAAGCTGGATATGATTATCTCCGATTGTCCGATTGATTCGACGCAGCAGGAAGGTCTGTTCTCGGTGAAAATAGGCGAGTGCTGTGTCAGTTTTTGGTGCACGAATCCCTTGCCTGAGAAGCCATTTCCGGCCTGTCTTGAAGAGCGGCGATTGCTGATCCCTGGTCGTCGTTCAATGCTGGGGCGTAAGCTGCTGAACTGGATTAATTCTCAGGGGCTGAATGTTGAAATCCTCGGTGAGTTTGATGATGCTGCATTGATGAAAGCCTTTGGTGCCACGCACAATGCCATTTTCGTTGCGCCCACGCTCTATTCGAACAATTTCTATGCCGATGATTCGATTGTGGAGATTGGACGTGTGGAGAATGTGATGGAGGAATACCATGCCATTTTTGCGGAGAGAATGATCCAGCACCCGGCGGTGCAGCGTATTTGTAATGCGGACTATTCCGCGCTCTTTACGCCAGTGAGCAAATAAGCAGACATAAAAAAACCCGCTTGCGCGGGTTTTTTCACAAAGCGACAACAAGCAGGCGATTAAGCCAGTTTGTTGATCTGTGCAGTCAGGTTTGCTTTATGACGTGCAGCTTTGTTTTTGTGGATCAGACCTTTAGCAGCCTGACGGTCCACGATTGGTTGCATTTCGTTAAATGCTTTCAGTGCAGTAGCTTTGTCGCCAGCTTCGATAGCTGCGTATACTTTCTTGATGAAAGTACGCATCATAGAGCGACGGCTAGCGTTGTGCTTGCGGGCCTTTTCAGACTGAACGGCGCGCTTCTTAGCTGATTTGATATTAGCCAAGGTCCAACTCCCAAATGTGTTCTATATGGACAATTCAAAGGCCGAGGAATATGCCCTTTTAGCCTTCTTTTGTCAATGGATTTGTGCAAATAAGCGCCGTTTAAATTACAGCACTCGTTGCGTAGTGATGGCGCAGGATTCTACCAGCTTGCGTGCTGTGAATACAGCTTTTCGACGAGAAAAATTGCATTGGCGTGCCCGTGGAGGTCTGCAATTTGTTTCATAACAATGAAAACAATCCTCTTTCTGTTTCGTAGAAACAATCGCCGGTTAACGTTGACCGCGGTACAGGGTATACTTTCACGATTTTCACTGTTTTGAGCCAGACATGAAGCTGATACGAGGCATACATAATCTCAGCCAGGCCCCGCATGGGTGTGTGCTGACTATTGGTAATTTCGACGGCGTGCACCGTGGCCACCGTGCGTTGCTGCAAGGCTTACGGGAAGAAGGGCGCAAACGCAATTTACCGGTGGTGGTGATGATTTTCGAACCACAGCCGCTGGAGCTTTTTGCGACGGATAAGTCACCTGCGCGCCTTACCCGCCTGCGGGAAAAACTGCGTTATCTGGCCGAATGCGGCGTGGATTACGTGCTGTGCGTGCGCTTTGACAGGCGTTTTGCCGCATTAACGGCACAGACCTTTATCAGCGACCTGCTGGTGAAGCGCCTTGGTGTACAATTTCTTGCCGTTGGCGATGATTTCCGCTTTGGCGCTAGCCGTGCGGGCGATTTCTTGTTATTACAGGAAGCGGGCGCTGAGTATGGTTTTGATATCACCAGTACCCAAACCTTCTGTGAAGGCGGTGTGCGGATCAGCAGCACCGCGGTGCGTCAGGCGCTGGCAGACGATAACCTGCAACTGGCCGAAAGTTTGCTTGGACACCCTTTTACCATTTCAGGACGCGTCGTACACGGCGATGAACTGGGACGAACTATCGGTTTCCCGACGGCAAATTTACCGCTGCGTCGCCAGGTTTCCCCGGTGAAAGGGGTGTATGCGGTTGAAGTGATGGGATTGGGTGAAAAGCCTTATCCCGGCGTAGCTAACATTGGCACCCGCCCGACGGTTGCCGGTGTACGCCAGCAGTTGGAAGTGCATCTACTGGATGTTGCAATGGACCTCTACGGTCGCCATATAGATGTAGTACTGCGTAAAAAAATACGCAGCGAACAGCGATTTGCCTCGCTGGATGAACTAAAAGCGCAGATTGCGCGTGATGAGTTGACTGCCCGCGAATTTTTTGGGCTAACAAAACCGGCTTAATGCCTATACGAGTTTTAAATACGGAACCGAGAATCTGATGAGTGACTATAAATCAACCCTGAATTTGCCGGAAACAGGGTTCCCGATGCGCGGCGATCTCGCCAAGCGTGAACCGGGAATGCTGGCGCGTTGGACTGATGATGACCTGTACGGCATCATTCGTGCGGCCAAAAAAGGCAAAAAAACCTTCATTCTGCATGATGGCCCTCCTTATGCGAATGGCAGCATTCATATTGGTCACTCGGTTAACAAGATTCTGAAAGACATTATCGTGAAGTCCAAGGGGCTCACGGGCTATGACTCGCCTTACGTTCCGGGTTGGGACTGCCACGGTCTGCCGATCGAGCTGAAAGTGGAACAGGAATACGGCAAGCCGGGCGAGAAGTTCACCGCCGCTGAGTTCCGCGCCAAGTGCCGCGAATACGCAGCGACCCAGGTTGACGGTCAGCGTAAAGACTTTATCCGTCTTGGCGTACTGGGCGACTGGTCGCATCCGTACCTGACCATGGACTTCAAAACCGAAGCCAACATCATTCGTGCGCTGGGTAAAATCATCGGCAACGGTCACCTGCACAAAGGCGCGAAGCCGGTGCACTGGTGCGTTGACTGCCGTTCTGCGCTGGCGGAAGCGGAAGTTGAGTATTATGACAAAACGTCTCCATCTATTGACGTTGCGTTCCATGCGGCTGACCCGGACGCAGTAAAAGCAAAATTTGGCGTTTCTGACGTCAACGGTCCGATCTCTCTGGTTATCTGGACCACTACCCCGTGGACGTTACCGGCGAACCGCGCAATTTCTCTGGCGCCTGACTTTGACTATGCGCTGGTGCAGATTGAAGGCCAGGCGGTGATTCTGGCAAAAGATCTGGTTGAAAGCGTGATGCAGCGTATTGGCGCGGCTGAATACACCATTCTCGGCACCGTTAAAGGCGCTGAGCTGGAACTGCTGCGCTTTACTCACCCATTCATGGGCTTTGACGTGCCGGCTATCCTTGGCGATCACGTTACGCTGGACGCGGGTACCGGTGCGGTGCATACCGCTGGTGGCCACGGCCCGGATGACTACGTCATCAGCCAGAAATACGGTCTGGAAATCGCTAACCCGGTTGGCCCGGACGGCGCATACCTGGCGGGCACTTACCCGGAACTCGACGGCGTGAACGTCTTTAAAGCCAACGACAAAATCGTTGCACTGCTGAGCGAAAAAGGCGCGCTGCTGCATGTTGAGAAGATGCAGCACAGCTACCCATGCTGCTGGCGTCACAAGTCACCGATCATCTTCCGTGCGACGCCACAGTGGTTCGTCAGCATGGACCAGAAAGGTCTGCGCGCTCAGTCGCTGAAAGAAATCAAAGGCGTGCAGTGGATCCCGGACTGGGGTCAGGCGCGTATTGAATCGATGGTTGCCAACCGTCCTGACTGGTGTATCTCCCGTCAGCGTACGTGGGGCGTGCCGATGTCTCTGTTTGTTCACAAAGATACCGAAGAGCTGCATCCGCGCGCTATCGAACTGATGGAAGAGGTCGCCAAGCGCGTTGAAGTTGACGGCATCCAGGCGTGGTGGGACCTCGATCCGAAAGATATCCTCGGCGACGAAGCTGACCAGTATGTCAAAGTGCCGGATACGCTGGACGTGTGGTTCGACTCCGGTTCAACCCACTCATCCGTCGTGGACGTGCGTCCTGAGTTTGCAGGCCATGCGGCAGATATGTATCTGGAAGGTTCTGACCAGCACCGTGGCTGGTTCATGTCTTCCCTGATGATCTCCACCGCCATGAAAGGCAAAGCACCTTATCGCCAGGTACTGACCCACGGTTTCACCGTCGATGGTCAGGGCCGTAAGATGTCCAAGTCTATCGGTAACACCGTTTCTCCGCAGGATGTGATGAACAAACTGGGCGCGGATATTCTGCGTCTGTGGGTGGCTTCTACCGACTATACCGGTGAAATGGCCGTTTCTGATGAAATCCTGAAACGTGCTGCCGACAGCTATCGTCGTATCCGTAACACCGCACGCTTCCTGCTGGCGAACCTGAACGGGTTCGATCCGGTTAAAGACATGGTGAAACCGGAAGAGATGGTGGTTCTGGACCGCTGGGCGGTAGGTTGTGCGCAGGCGGCTCAGGAAGAGATCCTGAAAGCTTACGAAGCCTATGACTTCCACGAAGTGGTACAGCGCCTGATGCGCTTCTGCTCCGTAGAAATGGGGTCGTTCTACCTCGACATCATCAAAGACCGTCAGTACACCGCGAAAGCGGACAGCGTGGCGCGTCGTAGCTGCCAGACTGCGCTGTTCCATATTGCCGAAGCGCTGGTTCGTTGGATGGCGCCGATCATGTCCTTCACCGCCGATGAAATCTGGGGCTACCTGCCGGGCTCCCGCGAGAAGTATGTCTTTACCGGTGAGTGGTACGACGGTCTGTTTGGCTTAGGCGAAACCGAAGCGATGAACGATGCCTACTGGGACGAGCTGCTGAAAGTACGTGGCGAAGTGAACAAGGTTATCGAGCAGGCGCGTGCAGATAAGAAAGTCGGTGGTTCTCTGGAAGCGGCAGTGACGCTGTACGCTGAACCAGAACTGGCGGCGAAACTGACCGCACTGGGCGAAGAGTTGCGCTTTGTACTGCTGACCTCCGGCGCAACGGTTGCGGATTATGCTGCGGCTCCGGCTGATGCTCAGCAGAGCGAACTGCTGAAAGGTCTGAAAATCGTACTGAGTAAAGCCGAAGGTGAGAAGTGCCCGCGCTGCTGGCATTACACCACCGACGTCGGCCAGGTGGCGGAACACGCAGAAATCTGCGGACGCTGTGTCAGCAACATCGCCGGTGATGGCGAACAACGTAAGTTTGCCTGATGAGTAAGCCTCTTTGTTCAACAGGGCTACGCTGGCTGTGGCTGGTGGTAGTCGTGCTGATTATCGACTTAGGCAGCAAATACCTGATCCTCCAGAACTTTGCTCTGGGGGATACGGTGTCGCTGTTCCCGTCGCTTAATCTGCACTATGCACGTAACTATGGTGCGGCGTTTAGCTTCTTAGCTGACAGCGGTGGCTGGCAACGTTGGTTCTTTGCCGGGATCGCCATCGGTATTTGCGTCATCCTGATGGTGATGATGTACCGCGCTAAGGCGACGCAGAAGCTGAATAACATTGCGTATGCGTTAATCATCGGTGGCGCGCTGGGCAACCTGTTCGACCGCCTGTGGCACGGCTTTGTAGTTGATATGATTGACTTTTACGTCGGGGACTGGCATTTCGCGACCTTCAATCTGGCCGATACAGCTATCTGTATCGGGGCGGCGTTGATTGTTCTTGAAGGCTTCCTGCCGTCGAAAGAGAAAAAAGTCGCATAAAAAAATGCCGGATGGCGCTATGCTAATCCGGCCTACAATACACTGCGATCCTTGTTTGCCCGGTAAGCGTAGCGCCACCGGGCCTACAGTCGGCAGCAATTTTAAAGAGCAACCTGCATGTCAAAATCAGTACAGAGTAACAGTGCGGTGCTGGTGCACTTCACCCTTAAGCTCGACGATGGCTCCACCGCTGAGTCAACCCGCAATAACGGCAAGCCAGCGCTGTTTCGCCTGGGCGACGGTTCTCTGTCTGAAGGACTGGAGCAGCACCTACTGGGCTTAAAAGAGGGCGATAAAACCACGTTCTCCCTGGAGCCGGATGCGGCCTTTGGTATCACCAGCCCGGACCTCATTCAGTATTTCTCACGTCGGGAATTTATGGACGCGGGCGAGCCAGAAATTGGCGCAATCATGCTCTTTACCGCAATGGACGGCAGTGAGATGCCCGGTGTTATCCGCGAAATCAACGGTGATTCGATCACGGTTGATTTCAACCATCCACTGGCTGGGCATACCGTTCATTTTGATATTGAAGTGCTGGAAGTCGAACCAGTACTGGAGGCGTAAAATGCAGATCCTGTTGGCCAACCCGCGCGGCTTCTGCGCTGGCGTAGACCGCGCTATCAGCATTGTAGAAAACGCGCTGGCTATTTACGGCGCGCCGATTTATGTCCGTCACGAAGTGGTGCATAACCGCTACGTGGTGGATAGCCTGCGTGAGCGCGGTGCTATTTTTATTGAGCAAATCAGCGAAGTGCCGGACGGCTCAATTCTGATTTTCTCCGCCCACGGCGTGTCTCAGGCAGTGCGTAACGAAGCCAAAGGCCGCGACCTTACCGTATTTGATGCGACCTGTCCGTTGGTGACCAAGGTGCATATGGAGGTCGCCCGTGCCAGTCGTCGCGGCGAAGAGTCGATCCTGATCGGCCACGCCGGACACCCGGAAGTTGAAGGTACGATGGGCCAATACAGTAACCCGCAAGGGGGGATGTATCTGGTTGAATCACCGGAAGATGTGTTGAAACTGGACGTGAAAAATGAAGGTAAACTTTCCTTCATGACGCAGACCACGCTCTCCGTTGACGATACTTCGGATGTCATCGACGCGCTGCGCCAACGTTTCCCGAAAATCGTTGGGCCGCGCAAAGACGATATCTGCTATGCCACCACTAACCGTCAGGAAGCGGTACGTGCGCTGGCGGAACAGGCGGATGTTGTGCTGGTTGTCGGCTCGAAAAACTCGTCTAACTCCAACCGTTTGGCTGAACTGGCGCAGCGGATGGGGAAAGCCGCGTATCTGATTGATGATGCGACTGACATTCAGGAAGCGTGGGTGAAAGAGGCGAAATGCGTAGGCGTGACCGCTGGCGCCTCGGCACCCGATATTCTGGTGCAGAATGTGATTGCTCGTCTGCAGGAGCTGGGCGGTGGGGAAGCTATCCCGCTTGAAGGCCGTGAAGAGAATATTGTTTTCGAAGTACCTAAAGAGCTGCGTGTGGATGTTCGTGAAGTAGAGTAAGTCTTTCACGCCATGATTATGCGAAGATGCCAGACTTAACGTCTGGCATTTTTTTTGGAGAAACCATGCGCTTACCGATCATTCTTGATACCGATCCTGGCATTGATGATGCCGCCGCTATTGCCGCCGCGCTGTTTGCCCCTGAGCTGGATCTGCAACTGATGACCACGGTAGCAGGCAATGTGTCGGTGGAAAAAACCACCCGTAATGCGTTGCAGTTACTGCATTTCTGGAAGGCGGATATTCCCCTGGCGCAGGGCGCATCCATGCCGCTGGTGCGCCCGTTGCGTGATGCTGCTTCCGTACACGGTGAGTCCGGCATGGAAGGGTACGAATTTGTCGAGCACGACCGCCAGCCGCTGGCAAAACCTGCCTTCCAGGCCATTCGTGATGCGCTGATGCATGCCCCGCAGCCTGTTACGCTGGTGGCAATTGGTCCTTTGACCAACATTGCGCTGCTGCTGACTCATTATCCTGAATGCGTATTCAACATTCAGCGCCTGGTGATGATGGGCGGTTCGGCCGGGCGCGGGAACTTCACGCCAAACGCTGAGTTTAATATTGCTATCGACCCGGAAGCGGCAGCGAAAGTATTCCGGAGTGGGCTGGAGATTGTAATGTGCGGGCTGGACGTGACCAACCAGGCCATGCTTGCGCCGGATTATCTGGCGACGTTACCAGGGCTTAATCAGACCGGAAAAATGCTGCATGCGCTGTTCAATCACTACCGTAGCGGTAGCATGAATACGGGGCTGCGAATGCACGACCTGTGCGCTATTGCCTGGCTGGTGCGCCCGGATCTCTTTACGCTCAAGTCCTGTTTTGTCGCCGTTGAAACGCAGGGGGAATATACCTCTGGCACAACGGTAGTAGATATTGAAGGGCGGCTGGGGCAACCCGCGAATGCCCAGGTGGCGCTGGGGCTGGATGTCGAGGGTTTCCAGCAGTGGGTGGCGCACGTTCTGGCACTGGCCCCCTGATTTCCACGCGATATAACGATATGACGCTGCTTATTCCGTGGCGTCATGCCTTTTACTGATATCTTTCCCTGTTTATCATTAAATTCTAATTATCGACGTTTTCGGCTGGCGGCGCAGCGATGCGCTGGTTAATCTGAAAACGATTTACGTAAAATTAACAAAAGAGAATAGCTATGCATGATGCACAAATCCGCGTTGCCATCGCGGGAGCCGGAGGACGCATGGGGCGTCAGTTGATTCAGGCCACTCTTGGCATGGATGGCGTACAGCTTGGCGCGGCGCTGGAGCGTGAAGGCTCTTCCTTATTGGGTAGCGATGCCGGGGAACTGGCGGGCGCAGGAAAGACGGGCGTGACCGTGCAAAGCAGCCTTGAAGCGATAAAAGATGATTTTGACGTTTTTATCGATTTTACCCGCCCGGAAGGTACGCTGACACATCTGGCGTTTTGTCGCCAGCACGGTAAAGGCATGGTGATTGGCACCACCGGCTTCGATGAGGCGGGAAAACAGGCTATTCACGATGCCGCACAGGATATTGGCATCGTCTTCGCCGCTAACTTTAGCGTCGGTGTTAACGTCATGTTGAAGCTGCTGGAGAAAGCCGCAAAAGTCATGGGTGACTATACCGATATCGAAATTATTGAAGCGCACCACCGCCATAAAGTGGATGCGCCGTCTGGTACCGCGCTGGCGATGGGGGAGGCGATAGCCGGGGCACTGGATAAAGATTTAAAAGACTGTGCCGTCTATGCGCGTGAAGGTTATACCGGTGAACGTGTGCCGGGCACTATCGGTTTTGCGACGGTGCGTGCGGGAGATATCGTTGGGGAACATACCGCGATGTTTGCTGATATCGGTGAGCGCATCGAGATTACGCATAAAGCCTCCAGCCGTATGACATTCGCCAACGGTGCGGTGAGATCGGCAGTTTGGCTGAAATCTAAATCAAATGGTCTTTTTGATATGCGAGACGTGCTTGATTTACGCAATTTGTAAGATTTATTACCCTTCGTGATGTGGTTATTGTGGTCGTAATTATTTGATTACATAGGGCAATATTTTATTGCCCTTTATTTTATCTGTTTGATGTTTATTTTGAGTTTAATGTCTTATTTTTATAGGTTTTACTGTCTTTTTGTGTTGGTTAAATGTAAATTTTGACCATTTGGTCTACTTTTTATCTCTTGTTTTTGAGATTTGATACTCTTCCTGCTCCGCAAGCGTTTTCCACTCTAAGTTAGTTGATCTTTTTGATGCCTGGAGGCGGGTTAATTCGTCAATGGCGCAAAATAATAATAAAAATTGTCCTTTTGGGTAGACTTTTACGTGGGCTATCTCTAGAATGCCGCCGTTTGCCAGAAATCCATAGGTAAGCAAATTTGCATTGATTCATAGTGTGTTAATGAATTAATATGCAAATAAAGTGAGTGAATATTCTCTGGAGGGTGTTTTGATTAAGTCAGCGCTATTGGTTCTGGAAGACGGAACCCAGTTTCACGGTCGGGCCATAGGGGCAACAGGTTCGGCGGTTGGGGAAGTCGTTTTCAATACTTCAATGACCGGTTATCAAGAAATCCTCACTGATCCTTCCTATTCCCGCCAAATCGTCACTCTTACTTATCCTCATATCGGTAATGTCGGCACCAATGAAGCCGATGCAGAATCTTCTCAGGTACATGCGCAAGGCCTGGTCATTCGCGACCTGCCGCTGATTGCCAGCAACTTCCGCGATACTGAAGACCTTTCTTCTTACCTGAAGCGCCATAACATCGTGGCGATTGCCGATATCGATACTCGTAAGCTGACGCGTCTGCTGCGTGAAAAAGGCGCACAGAACGGCTGCATTATTGCGGGTGACAACCCGGATGCGGCGCTGGCGCTGGAAAAAGCCAAAGCGTTTCCGGGCCTGAACGGTATGGATCTGGCGAAAGAAGTGACCACCGCGGAGCCGTATAGCTGGACGCAGGGTAGCTGGACGCTGGAAGGTGACTTACCGGAAGCAAAATCTGCTGATGAACTCCCGTTCCACGTCGTGGCTTACGATTTCGGCGCCAAGCGCAACATTCTGCGTATGTTAGCGGATCGCGGCTGTCGCCTGACGGTTGTCCCGGCGCAGACCTCTGCAGAAGAGGTTCTGAAGATGAATCCGGACGGTATCTTCTTGTCCAACGGTCCTGGCGACCCGGCACCGTGCGACTACGCGATTACCGCGATTCAGAAATTCCTCGAAACCGATATTCCGGTATTTGGCATCTGCCTCGGCCATCAACTGCTGGCGCTGGCGAGCGGTGCCAAAACCATCAAGATGAAGTTTGGCCACCACGGTGGCAACCATCCGGTGAAAGATATTGATAACAATACCGTGATGATCACCGCGCAGAACCACGGTTTTGCGGTTGATGAGGCCTCCATGCCTGCCAACCTGCGCGTGACCCACAAGTCACTGTTTGACGGCACCCTGCAGGGGATTCATCGTACCGATAAACCGGCATTCAGCTTCCAGGGGCACCCGGAGGCGAGCCCAGGTCCGCACGACGCTGCGCCGTTGTTTGACCACTTTATCGAGCTTATTGAGCAATACCGTCAGTCCGCGAAATAATCAGGAGTAAAAGAGCCATGCCAAAACGTACAGACATAAAAAGTATCCTGATTCTGGGCGCGGGTCCGATTGTAATCGGTCAGGCGTGTGAGTTTGACTATTCCGGCGCGCAGGCGTGTAAAGCGCTGCGTGAAGAGGGTTACCGCGTCATTCTGGTGAACTCCAACCCGGCAACCATCATGACCGACCCGGAAATGGCCGATGCAACCTATATCGAGCCTATTCACTGGGAAGTGGTACGCAAAATTATCGAAAAAGAGCGCCCGGATGCGGTGCTGCCGACCATGGGCGGCCAGACGGCGCTGAACTGTGCGCTGGAACTGGAACGCCAGGGTGTACTGGCTGAGTTTGGCGTGACCATGATTGGCGCGACGGCAGATGCCATTGATAAAGCAGAAGACCGTCGTCGTTTTGACATCGCGATGAAAAAAATCGGCCTCGATACTGCGCGTTCAGGCATCGCCCACACCATGGAAGAAGCGTTGGCGGTTGCCGCTGATGTTGGCTTCCCGTGCATTATCCGTCCCAGCTTCACCATGGGCGGCACCGGCGGCGGTATCGCCTATAACCGCGAAGAGTTCGAAGAAATCTGCGAACGCGGTCTGGACCTTTCCCCCACTAATGAGCTGCTGATTGATGAATCGCTGATTGGTTGGAAAGAGTACGAGATGGAAGTGGTGCGTGATAAAAACGACAACTGCATCATCGTCTGCTCCATCGAAAACTTCGACGCCATGGGCATCCATACCGGTGACTCCATCACCGTAGCACCAGCCCAGACGCTGACCGACAAAGAATATCAAATCATGCGTAACGCCTCGATGGCGGTACTGCGTGAAATCGGCGTGGAAACCGGTGGTTCTAACGTCCAGTTTGCGGTAAACCCGAAAAACGGTCGTCTGATCGTCATCGAGATGAACCCGCGTGTATCCCGTTCTTCAGCGCTGGCGTCCAAAGCAACGGGCTTCCCGATTGCTAAAGTAGCGGCGAAACTGGCGGTGGGTTACACCCTCGATGAGCTGATGAACGACATCACTGGCGGTCGTACTCCGGCATCCTTCGAGCCGTCCATCGACTACGTGGTGACGAAGATTCCACGATTTAACTTCGAGAAATTTGCGGGGGCAAACGACCGTCTGACTACCCAGATGAAATCTGTTGGTGAAGTGATGGCGATTGGCCGCACCCAGCAGGAATCCCTGCAGAAAGCGCTGCGCGGTCTGGAAGTGGGCGCGACCGGTTTTGACCCGAAAGTAAGCCTGGATGATCCGGAAGCGCTGACTAAAATCCGCCGTGAGCTGAAAGACGCAGGCGCTGAGCGTATCTGGTACATCGCTGATGCGTTCCGCGCTGGCCTGTCCGTCGATGGTGTGTTCAACCTGACCAACATTGACCGCTGGTTCCTGGTGCAGATTGAAGAGCTGGTGCGTCTGGAAGAAAAAGTGGCTGACGTGGGCATTAACGGCCTCGATGCTGACTTCCTGCGTATGCTTAAACGCAAAGGCTTCGCCGATGCGCGTCTGGCTAAACTGGCGGGCGTGCGCGAAGCAGAAATTCGCAAACTGCGTGAACAGTATCAGCTGCACCCGGTATACAAGCGCGTGGACACCTGTGCCGCAGAATTCTCCACCGACACCGCCTACATGTACTCCACGTATGAAGAAGAGTGTGAAGCGAATCCGACTCAGGATCGCGACAAAATTATGGTGCTGGGCGGTGGTCCGAACCGTATCGGTCAGGGGATTGAATTCGACTACTGCTGCGTACACGCTTCATTGGCGCTGCGTGAAGACGGTTACGAGACCATCATGGTCAACTGTAACCCGGAAACCGTTTCAACTGACTATGACACCTCTGACCGTCTGTACTTTGAACCGGTAACGTTCGAAGACGTGCTGGAAATCGTGCGTATCGAGAAGCCGAAAGGCGTTATCGTTCAGTACGGCGGCCAGACCCCGCTGAAACTGGCTCGTGCGCTGGAAGCGGCAGGTGTTCCGGTTATCGGCACCAGCCCGGATGCGATTGACCGTGCCGAAGACCGTGAACGTTTCCAGCAGGCGGTTGACCGTCTGAAGCTGAAGCAACCGGCCAACGCCACCGTAACCGCTATCGAGCAGGCTGTTGAGAAAGCAAAAGAAATCGGTTATCCGCTGGTGGTGCGTCCGTCCTACGTTCTCGGCGGCCGCGCGATGGAAATTGTCTACGACGAAGCTGACCTGCGCCGCTACTTCCAGACGGCGGTGAGCGTTTCCAACGACGCGCCGGTGCTGCTGGACCGCTTCCTCGACGATGCGGTAGAAGTTGACGTGGATGCTATCTGCGACGGTGAAATGGTGCTGATTGGCGGCATCATGGAGCACATCGAACAGGCGGGCGTGCACTCCGGTGACTCCGCATGTTCTCTGCCTGCTTATACGCTGAGTCAGGAAATTCAGGACGTCATGCGTCAACAGGTGCAGAAACTGGCCTTCGAACTGCAGGTTCGTGGCCTGATGAACGTCCAGTTTGCCGTGAAGAACAACGAAGTTTACCTGATTGAAGTTAACCCACGTGCGGCGCGTACCGTTCCGTTCGTCTCTAAAGCCACTGGTGTACCGCTGGCGAAAGTGGCGGCACGTGTGATGGCGGGTAAAACATTGGCACAGCAGGGCGTCACCAAAGAAGTCATCCCGCCGTACTACTCGGTAAAAGAAGTGGTGCTGCCGTTCAATAAATTCCCGGGCGTTGACCCGCTGTTAGGGCCAGAAATGCGCTCTACCGGTGAAGTCATGGGCGTGGGGCGTACCTTTGCCGAAGCGTTCGCTAAGGCACAGTTGGGCAGCAGCTCCACCATGAAAAAACAGGGCCGTGCGCTGCTCTCCGTACGTGAAGGCGATAAAGAACGTGTAGTGGACCTGGCGGCGAAACTGCTGAAGTTTGGTTTCGAGCTGGATGCCACGCATGGTACGGCGATTGTGCTGGGTGAAGCGGGCATTAACCCACGTCTGGTGAACAAGGTGCATGAAGGCCGTCCGCACATTCAGGACCGTATCAAGAATGGCGAATACACCTACATCATCAATACCACTGAAGGTCGTCAGGCGATTGAAGACTCCAAGCTGATTCGCCGCAGTGCGCTGCAGTATAAAGTGCATTATGACACCACCCTGAACGGCGGTTTTGCCACGGCGATGGCGCTGAATGCAGATGCCACCGAGAAGGTGACCTCTGTCCAGGAAATGCACGCGCAGATCAAAATGTCATAAAAAATAGGTTCGGTGATAATTGCGTTAACCGGACCTGCAATATAATTTTGAAAGGGTTTCTGTAAAGAAACCCTTTTTTAAATTCGTGTAAGGTCATTCCTGGCTAAATGCACTTTCATAACCACATTTTCAATGTAATAAGCACGATATAGCTCACACTAATCAACATTCAAGTCGCATACTATCCTTTATATCCACAATTTTAATATGGCTTAGTTTTTATTAATTTGGACAGGCCGTAGCCAGATTTTTAATTTGTGAAATGGTGTGCTTATGTGTGAAAAATATGTTGAAAGACCGCTTTATTTGTTAATTGCTGACTGGATGATGGCTGAGGATCGTTGGATCACCGCAAAGGAAATTTCCCGCCATTTTGATATTGAGCACTGCAAAGCGATTAATACGCTCTCCTATATTCTGTCTGAAGTGGGGGAAATCGTTTGTGAAGTTAAGATGATCCCTAATCAGATTGCCGGTCGGGGCTGTCAGTGCCAGCGGCTGGTGAAAGTCATCAGTATTGATTCCCATCTTTACAGCAGATTGAATCACAATTTGCAGGAAAAAAAGGTGAGCATGGCGAAAACGCCGCGCCTGTCAGCGGTTCCTCCAACAGAGCTCAACCGTGAGCAGAAATGGCAAATGATGCTCTCCAAGAGTATGCGTCGCTAATGGTCAGTTTGCCTGATGGCGGTATAAACGGTGATTGACGCGTAGGCCGGATAAGCGTGAGCGCATCCGGCATCAATTACGGTGCTGATTTCGGCTTCACGTCCGTCGTGCCTTTCAGGCGCGGCCGGTTTTCTTCGACCCGCGTTAAGGGCTGCGTTTCGTGTAAACCAGTCTGACAACGGATCGCAAGATCCTGATACTCTTTGGTGTTCAGCCGTTTCCAGTGTAGTTCCTGGTCCGTGACTTCGCGCAGTACGCGAACCGGGGAGCCAACCAGCATCTGTCTTGCCTCCCCCTGAAATCCGGCTTTGACAAAGCTCATGGCGGCAACGATGCTCTCTTCGCCAATCACTGCGCCGTCCATAATGACGCTGTTCATGCCAATCAATGCATCCCGACCGACCACGCAGCCATGTAAAATTGCGCCATGACCGATGTGTCCATTCTCATGCACGATGGTATCGGTGTCGCAGTAGCCGTGCATGATACAGCCATCCTGCAGATTAGCGCCTGCCTCGAGGATCAGACGACCATAATCACCACGCAGTGACGCGTGCGGACCAATATAGACACCGGCCCCCACAATCACATCGCCAATCAGCACGGCGCTGGGGTGGACATATGCATCCGGGTGTACGACCGGAATCAGTCCTTCAAAGGCGTAATAGCTCATGGTTGTTCCTCGCTTTTTTGCCGGATGGCGTTTATCTGGCTGACATACCGTGTTTGTAGGCCGGATAGGGCGTTTACGCCGCCATCCGGCATGTCTTGATTAACGACCTTTCCACACCGGATCGCGTTTTTCCGCAAATGCCTGTGGTCCTTCCAGCGCATCTTCAGAGTGCAGGACAGCGGGATAATGTTTCAGTACGCCGCTACGGATGTAACGGTAACCTTCTTCCACCGGCATTTCGCTGGTCGCACGGTAAATCTCTTTCAGCGCGGCGATAGCCAGCGGGGCGCTATTCACCAGCTGTTGCGCCAGTTCGCGGGCGCTGTCCATCAATTCACTTTGGCTAACAACACGGTTCACAATCCCCCAACGCAGCGCTTCTTCGGCGCTCATGCGTCTGCCGGTCATCACCATTTCATTGACGATAGCCGGCGGCAGCAGTTTCGGCAGACGCAGTACGCCGCCACTGTCCGGTACAATACCGAGTTTGGCTTCCGGCAGGGCGAAGCTGGCGTTCTCTGCGCAGACGATAAAATCGGCCGCCAGCGCCAGTTCGAAACCACCCCCAAATGCATAGCCGTTTACCGCAGCGATGACCGGTTTATCGAGATCGAATATTTCGGTTAAACCGGCAAAGCCGCCTGGGCCAAAATCGGCATCAGGCGCTTCACCTTCCGCGGCGGCTTTTAAGTCCCAACCTGCGGAAAAAAACTTCTCGCCGCCACCGGTGATGATGGCGACGCGTAATTCAGGATCGTCACGGAAATTAAGAAAAACTTCGCCCATTTTAAAGCTGGTTTTGGCGTCAATGGCATTTGCTTTGGGCCTGTCCAGCGTAATTTCCAGAATCGGGCCATTGCGGGTCAGATGTAATGATTCACTCATGGTTCATCTCCAGATAAATAGGTTTTCAGGCAGGAGATATTCCTGCCAGAGAGGTTATTTCAGATTTTTTTTAATTATTTTCCCTGAACAATTTCGCGGCAGGTCGGTTCTGATCTCCATAAAAGAGGGAACCTTAAATTTCGCCATATTGTGTTCGCAGAAGCTGAAAAACTCGGCTTCGCTTAATGTTTCACCTTCATTCAGGACAATAAATGCTTTAATCGCTTCATCACGGATAGTGTCTTTGATACCGACAACAACGATGTCCTGAATTTTCGGATGTGCAGAAATGATATTTTCCAGCTCAACGCAGGAGACATTTTCTCCACCGCGTTTAATCATATTGCAGCGCCTGTCGACAAAATAAAAAAAGCCATCCTCATCCTGGTAACCCGAATCGCCGGTATGTAACCAGCCTTCTGGCTCCAGTGCTTTGGCGGTTGCTTCTGGCTGAGCGTAGTACTCTTTAAAGATCGTTTTACCCGGCACGCCTTTAATGCATATTTCACCAATTTCACCGGCGGGCAGGGGGCGGTTTTGGTCGTCGCGAATTTCAGCTTCATAGCTAAAACCGACACGACCAATTGAAGGCCAGCGCCGTTTGTCTCCTGGACGGTCGCCAATAATGCCGACGATAGTTTCTGTCATACCGTAGGAGGTCAGCAGCCTGACGCCAAAACGCCCGGTAAAGTCGTCTTTTTCCTGCTCTGATAAGTTGAGGTAGAACATCACTTCACGCAGATGATGTTGCCTGTCCGTCGGCGAGGCGGGCTGTACCATCAGCGTTCTGATCATCATCGGGATGCATTCCGTCACCGTCGCTTGATATCGACGTACCTGATCCCAGAAGCCCCGGGCGCTGTACTTCTCAATCAGCACGAAGGTGCTCCCTGATGAAAATGCCGGCATTGCAGCCGTGCACTGGCAGTCGATATGAAACGCAGGCATCACCGTCATGTAGACGTCATCATCGCGCAGGGCGATTTGCCAGGCAGAGTAGTAACCTGCAAAACGCAGGTTGTAGTGGGTAATTACCACCCCTTTGGGACGTGAGGTGGTGCCTGAGGTAAACAGAATTTCCGCCGTATCGTCAGTGGATAACGCGGGCGTATAGCATAGCGTGGCTGACTGTCGGTCTTTCAGGAGGGAAAAGTGGCTTACGCCGTCATCCGCCGGAAGCCGATCGCCAATCAGACAGATGTGATTCAGTGGTGTCTCGTTTTCCTGGCGTATCTGGCGGTACATAGGATAAAACTGGGCGCTGGTGACCAGCAGGCGCACCTGACTGTTTTGCAGGATCCAGGCGCTTTCTTCACCCAGCAGACGGGCATTAATCGGGACCATAATGGCGCCGATTTTTGCCAGTCCAAACCAGCAAAAAATAAACTCCGGACAGTTATCCAGATGCAATGCGACCTTATCGCCCTTGCGGACCCCTAAAGAATGGAAAAGGTTCGCCGTGCGGTTAATTTCTTCATTAAGCGAGGCATAGCTAAACTGCTGAACGCTTCCTTCGCAGGATTCGAAAATAAGTGCCGTTTTATTTCCGTACACCCCGGCCAGGTCGTCCCACATCTGACGTAAGTTTTGTCCGCCAACGATATCCATATTGCTTTATCCACTGAAAACAGGCGTGAGCGCTAACCAAACCCGTGGGTTAGCGCGTCGCGTTTATTCCTCAACCCTGGCCAGGCCTTTGCCGACCAGCTCATTTATGTCTGCTTCGCTATAACCGATATTTTTCAGAATGGCGGCGGTATCCATGCCGTGTGATGGCATGCCACGCCAGATTTTCCCCGGATTATTTTTGAATTTCGGCATGATGTTTGGCCCTTTGCAGGTGCGACCATCCATCGTTTGCCACTGAGTAATGGATTCACGGGCAACGTACTGCGGGTTGCCTTCCAGTTCTGGAATCGTCAGTACCTTCGCGCAAGCGATGTTCAGCTCGGCAAAGCGTGCCTGGACCTCGGCAATGGTGTGTTGCGCCAGCCAGGCATCCAGTTTTTCTTCGACTAATGGGCCGTATGGGCATTCAACGCGATGGATAAGCTGAGTACCTTCCGGGACTTCAGGGGTACCGAGGATGTGAGCCAGACCAATATCTTTAAAGCACTCGTTGATTTGCGTGATACCAACCAGTTCCATAACGATGTAGCCATCAGCACATTTATACAGACCGCAACCGGCGTAGTAGGGGTCTTTCCCTTTGGTCATGCGCGGGCAAATTTCGCCACCGTTGAAGTAATCCATCATGAAGTACTGACCCATACGCAGCATCACTTCGTACATGGCAACGTCAATACTTTCCCCTTTACCCGTTTCGCGCACTTTGTGCAGCGCAGCCAGCGCGGCGGTGGTTGCGGTCATGCCAGAAAAGTAATCGGCGGTGTATGGGAAGGCGGGCATAGGCTGATCAACGTCGCCGTTTTGGATCAGATAGCCGCTGAATGCCTGCGCGATGGTGTTATAAGCCGGAAGATTGGTGTACTCCTCGGTGCCAAACTGACCGAAGCCGGAAAGGTGGGCGATAACCAGTTTCGGGTTATGTTCCCACAATACCTCATCAGTAATGCCGCGGCGGGCAAAGGCCGGGCCCTTACTGGCTTCGATGAAGATGTCGGTGGTTTCCATTAATTTCAGAAACGCTTCCCGGCCTTCATCTTTGAAAATATTCAGCGACAGGGCGTGCAGGTTACGGCGTGAAAGCTGTGGGTAGTTTGGCTGTACGCGGATGGTATCGGCCCATGCCACGTTCTCTATCCAGATAACTTCCGCACCCCATTCGGCAAACATTTGCCCGGCGAACGGCCCGGCAATTTCAATCCCTGAAAAGACAACCCGCAGCCCGGCAAGTGGCCCAAAGGTTGGCATGGGTAAATGATTCATAATTTAGCTCCTGGCAGTTAGTTGTAGGCCGGATAAGCACAGTGCCATCCGGCATCCCACTTAGCGGTATTGCTTGAGTACCGCACGACCCAACGTCAGGATCTGCATTTCGTCAGAGCCACCAGAAACACGGTCAACGCGCAGGTCACGCCAGAAACGGGTAATGCGATGGTTGCCCGCGATACCCACGCCACCCAGTACCTGCATAGCGCTGTCTACCACTTCGAACGCGGCATTGGCGCAGAAGTATTTACACATTGCCGCGTCACCCGAGGTAATGGTGCCGTTATCCGCTTTCCATGCGGCTTCCAGCAGCATGTTTTTCATGGAGTTCAGTTTGATCGCCATGTGTGCGAACTTCTCCTGAATCAGCTGGAAACGGCCGATAGTTTCGCCAAACTGTACACGCTGATTAGCGTAGCGCGCCGCATCTTCAAAGGCGCACATTGCCGTACCGTAGTTGGTCAGCGCGACGAGGAAACGTTCGTGGTCAAACTCTTCTTTTACGCGGTTGAAACCATTACCTTCCCGACCGAACATGTCTTTCTCATCCAGTTCGACGTCATCAAAGGTGATTTCACAGCAGCTATCCATGCGCAGACCAAGTTTCTCTAGCTTGTTGACCTTGATACCTGCTTTGCTCATATCAACAAACCACTCGGTATAAACAGGTTTATCCGGCGATGTACCATCTCTCGCCATCACCACGATATACGGGGTATAGGCGCTACTGGTGATAAAACACTTACTGCCATTAAGATAAACCTTACCATTTTTGCGTGTATAAGTGGTTTTCAGACTACCAACATCCGATCCCGCTCCCGGTTCGGTGATCGCCGAGTTCCACATCTGCTTACCGGTTCCCTGGAACGCCATGATTTTATCAATTTGCTCCTGGGTTCCTTCACGCAGGAAAGTGTTAAAACCTCCCGGCAATTGGTACAACACGTAAGTCGGTGCGCCAAGACGACCCAGTTCCATCCAGACGGCGGCAACGGTGACGAAACCGGCTTCCAGACCACCGTGTTCTTCCGGGATCAGCAGGCTATCAATCCCCATATCCGCCAGTGCTTTTACAAAACGCTCTGGATAGACGCTGTCGCGATCGCACTCGGCAAAATAAGCTTCCCAGTTCTCACTGGCCATCAGTTCACGAATACCGGCGACAAACAGTTCCTGTTCGTCATTTAAGTTGAAATCCATCTTTCAGCCTCTTGATCAATTGGGTTAATGAGAATTACTTGTCTTTCCAGTGCACTTTGGCGTCTTTAATAAAGGACAGCGTTACCATGATGTTGACGAAGAACAGCGGACATCCCCCGGCAATGATGGCGGTTTGAATCGGCTTCAATCCCCCCAGTGCCAGCAGCACAATACCGATGATGCCCACCAGGACGGACCACCCGATACGGATCAGCAGCGGAGGTTCTTCACCGTCGCGAACTTCGCGACAGGTCGACATCGCCAGGGTATAGGAACAGGCGTTAATCAGAGTGACAGTGGCAATGAAGCAGAGGATAAAGAATCCCCACATCGTGGCGGTGCTAAACGGTAAGGCGGCCCAGGTTTCGATAATGGCGCGCGCCACACCGTGTTGTTCAATCAACTGCGGGATATTGAGGATGTTTTTATCCATCAGCAGCAGCGTGTTACTGCCAAGGACAGTCCACAGGATCCAGGTCGACGCGGTCAGGCCCAGCACCATCCCGAAGCACAGTTCACGTACGGTACGACCACGAGAAATACGTGCCAGGAAGATACTCATCTGGATGGCGTAAATGACCCACCATGCCCAGTAGAAGACGGTCCAGCCCTGCGGGAAGCCGCCTTTGCCGATAGCATCGGTATAGAACAACATGCGCGGTAAATACATCAGCAGCATGCCGACGGAGTCGGTGAAGTAGTTCATGATGAAGCTGGCACCGCTGACGATGAACACCCAACCGAGCATCAGGAAACTCAGGTAGCTGCGCACATCACTGGCGATCTTGACCCCTTTTTGCAGGCCACAGGCTACGCAAATAGCGTTCAGGATGATCCAGCAGGTAATGATGATGGCGTCTAATTGCAGCGTATGCGGAATGCCGAACAGGTACTGCATACACTCGGTTACCAGCGGTGTCGCCAGACCGAGACTGGTACCCATCGCAAAGATCAGCGCCACCAGATAGAAGTTATCGACGATCGTTCCGAACAAGCCCTTTGCATGTTTTTCGCCAACTAACGGCACCAGTGTAGAGCTGGGGCGGATGACGTCCATTTTGCGCACAAAGAAGAAGTAGGCGAAGGCAACGGAGAGGAAGCTATAGGTTGCCCACGGCAGCGGTCCCCAGTGGAACAGGCTGTATGCCAGGCCTATCTCTTTCGCTCCTGTTGAGTTCGGGGCGAGAGCAAAGGGGGGCGTAGAGATATAGTAGTAGATCTCTATCGAGCCCCAGAACAGTACGGCAGCGGATGTACAGGAGGCGAACATCATGAAAATCCAGCTGGCGGTGCTAAATTCTGGTTTTTCGTCGCCTAATTTCTTTTTGGCGTACGGACCAAAAACCAGCCAGAACCAGCCGAAGAGCATGATGACCATATACCATTCAAATGCCCAACCCCAGACATTGGTGACATAACTAAATACCGCATTAATAACCACATTAGCGGCATCGAGATCTCTTACTGTTAGCCAGCAAAGTATCCCGACAATTATTAATGGCGGAAAGAAAACCTTAGGTTCAATTCCCGACTTTCTCTTTTCATTTTTCATAATTGAATTCCAGTGTGAAAACGAAATTTATTTAGCGTTCCCGTTTGTAATCTTTTGTTTATTTATTATTAATGATTTGTTGATAACTGTTTAACCTCTGGGGCGCCTCAGTGAGTAACTCATAATGGGTATTCGTAACGGGTGGTTCTGTTATGCGCGTCACACTTTTTTATGCTGGTAATTTTGGCTTAAAAATCAATTTTACATCTTTATATTCAATGGCTTGATGTTGGTTTTTTAACTTTTTTAAGTGTTTGTCTTTCAATATTGTTGAACCAGCAAACAATATTGAAAATTTTCCTGTTTGACATGTTTTGTTCAATATTGGTGAGGCATGTAACACTATTGAAAGTTACGAATTTCAATGTGTGACATTTTCAATATTGGTGATTAATGTTTTATTTCCGAATTAAAGAGCGTGATATTTGTATTTAACACCGCCGATATAAATAACGTTTCCTTCATGATTTCTGGAGATGCAATGAAGATAATTACTTGCTACAAATGCGTACCTGATGAACAGGATATTGCAATTAATAATGCTGACGGTTCACTGGATTTCAGCAAAGCGGATGGCAAAATCAGCCAATATGATCTGAATGCAATTGAAGCTGCGTGTCAGTTAAAACAGCAGCAAGGTGAGGCACAGGTTGTCGCCATGAGCGTGGGTGGGAAAGCACTGACCAACGCCAAAGGGCGTAAAGATGTGCTCTCCCGTGGCCCTGATGAACTGATTGTGGTGATTGACGAGCAGTTTGAACAGGCGCTACCACAACATACCGCGAGCGCGCTGGCCGCTGCCGCACAAAAATCAGGCTTTGATCTGCTTATCTGCGGTGATGGTTCTTCCGATTTGTACGCACAGCAGGTTGGTCTGCTGGTGGGCGAAGCGCTGAATATCCCGGCGATTAACGGTGTAAGCAAGATCCTGTCCCTAACGGATAACACCCTTACGGTAGAACGCGAACTGGAAGATGAAATTGAGACCCTGAGCATACCGCTGCCAGCGGTGATTGCGGTCTCAACTGACATCAACACCCCTCAAATCCCTTCCATGAAAGCCATTCTCGGCGCGGCGAAAAAGCCGGTTCAGGTCTGGTCGCCAGCGGACATTGGGTTTACTGGCGCACAGGCGTATTCCGTACAACAGGTTGCCGCACCGAAACAACGCGAGCGTCAACGCGTTGTGATTGAAGGTGACGGTGAAGAACAGATTGCCGCGTTTGTCGAGAATCTTCGCAAAATCATTTAATTATCAGGGGATGTTATGAACAAGTTTTCCAGTGTCTGGGTATTCAGCGATACCCCTTCTCGTCTGCCGGAACTGATGAGTGGTGCGCAGGCTTTAGGTGAAAAAGTTAACACATTCGTACTGAGTGACGCTGATAGCGCGATGGCATTCCAACTGGGTGCGGATCATGCCTGGTTGCTCAGCGGTAAGCCAGAAGATCGCATGATGGAGGATTACGCCGGGGTAATGGCTGAGACGATTCGTCAGCATAGCGAAGGGGGGGCGGTACTGCTGCCAAATACGCGTCGCGGCAAGCTGTTAGCGGCAAAACTGGGTTTTCGTTTATCAGCGGCAGTTTCCAACGATGCCAGTGCAGTGACATTGCAGGACGGAAAAGCCGCGGTCAAACATATGGTCTACGGTGGCCTGGCAATGGGAGCGGAAACCATCGCATCACCGTTTGCCGTACTGACGCTTAGTAGCGGAACGTTTGACGCCCAACAGCCAGACACCTCCCGTAGCGGCGAGATGCACACGGTGCAATGGCAGGCTCCGACCATTGCCGTGACGCGTACGGCAACTCAGGCGCGTCAGAGCAACAGCGTTGATCTTGATAAAGCCCGTCTGGTGGTCAGCGTGGGACGTGGTATTGGCAGCAAAGAGAATATCTCTCTGGCTGAAGCGCTGTGCCAGACGATTGGCGCTGAGCTGGCCTGTTCCCGTCCGGTGGCAGAAAACGAGAAGTGGATGGAGCACGAACGCTACGTCGGCATCTCCAACCTGATGTTGAAGCCTGAACTGTATCTGGCCGTGGGGATCTCCGGGCAGATCCAACATATGGTTGGCGCCAACGGTGCGCAAACAATCTTCGCTATCAACAAAGACAAAAATGCACCGATCTTCCAGTACGCGGATTTCGGCATCGTTGGTGATGCACTGAAGATCCTGCCTGCGCTGACGGCTGCCTTAGCGCGCTAAACCATATCGGGCAGGGTACGAGAGTACCCTGCTGCAGAGAGGAGTTTGTTATGTCCGAAGATATCTTTGATGCCATCATCGTGGGTGCAGGCCTGGCCGGTTCGGTTGCGGCGCTGGTGCTCGCTCGCGAAGGTGCACAAGTGTTGGTTATCGAGCGCGGAAATTCTGCTGGCGCGAAGAATGTCACCGGCGGGCGCATGTATGCGCATAGCCTGGAGCGCATTATCCCAGGTTTTGCAGAACAAGCCCCGATTGAACGTGTGATTACCCACGAAAAACTCGCCTTTATGACTGACAAAGGGGCGATGACCATCGATTACTGTAACGGTGAGGATGCAACATCGTCGCAGGTTTCTTATTCCGTATTACGCAGTAAGTTTGACGCCTGGCTGATGGAACAGGCCGAAGAAGCCGGCGCTCAGCTCATCACCGGTATTCGTGTGGATAACGTCGTGCAGCGCGAGGGTAAAGTCGTGGGCGTGGAAGCCGACGGCGATATTCTGGAAGCGAAAGTGGTGATCCTCGCCGACGGGGTGAATTCTCTGCTGGCTGAAAAGCTGGGTATGGCAAAGCGCGTTCAGGCATCGCATGTTGCCGTTGGCGTGAAAGAGCTGATCGAGTTGCCAAAGTCGGTGATTGAGGATCGCTTTCAGTTGCAGGGTAACGAAGGCGCCGCCTGTCTGTTTGCCGGGTCGCCAACCGATGGCCTGATGGGAGGCGGCTTCCTGTATACGAACGAAACAACGCTCTCTCTGGGTCTGGTCTGTGGTCTTCATCATCTGAAAGACGCGAAAAAATCGGTCCCGCAGATGCTGGAAGATTTCAAACAGCATCCGGCTGTAGCACCGCTGATTGCCGGTGGCAAGCTGGTGGAATACGCCGCGCACGTCGTACCGGAAGCCGGAATGAATATGCAGCCAGAGCTGGTAGGCGATGGCGTCCTGATTGCCGGTGATGCTGCCGGGATGTGTATGAATCTTGGCTTCACCATCCGCGGTATGGATTTAGCGATATCGGCAGGTGAGGCGGCGGCGAAGACGGTGCTTTCTGCCATGACGCGTGACGACTTTAGCAAGCAGTCGCTCGGCGAATACCATCAGCACCTGGATGATGGCCCGATGCGCGACATGCGCATGTATCAAAAACTGCCTGCATTTCTTGATAACCCACGCATGTTTACCGCCTATCCTGAAATGGCGGTCAGTATCGCGCGCGACCTGTTCACTGTCGATGGTTCCGCCCCGGTACCTATGCGTAAAAAAATTCTACGCCATGCGAAGAAAGTGGGCTTCATCAATCTGATGAAAGATGGCCTGAAAGGAGTGACCGTATTATGACATCTCCCGTCAATGTGGACGTCAAACTGGGCGTCAATAAATTCAATGTAGATGAAGAGAGCCCACATATCATTCTGAAAACGCAGCCGGATAAACAGGCGCTGGAGGTGCTGATTAAGGCCTGTCCGGCGGGGCTGTATAAAAAGCAGGATGATGGCAGCGTGCGTTTTGATTACGCCGGGTGCCTGGAGTGCGGAACGTGCCGCATTCTCGGACTTGATACGGCGCTGGAAAAATGGGAATACCCGCGCGGGACGTTTGGTGTGGAGTTCCGCTACGGCTAATCAGTACGAGGTTGTGCCCCGTAGGCCGGATAAGATGCGGTAGCATCGCCATCCGGCAATCATGTGGCGCCAATGCCGGATGGCGGCGTAAACGCCTTATCGGCCTACAGATGACGCTTTGCCCGTGTTGAAACAGGAAGTCGCTATGCAGCAGCCCAGAAACTTTGATGACATCAAATTTACCTCTATTCACCGCCGGATAATGCTGTGGGGAAGCGGTGGGCCATTTCTGGATGGGTATGTGCTGGTGATGATTGGCGTTGCGCTGGAGCAGCTCACGCCAGCGTTAAAACTGGATGCCGAGTGGATTGGTCTGCTGGGTGCCGGAACGCTGGCTGGGCTATTTGTTGGTACGTCACTGTTTGGTTACATTTCCGATAAGGTCGGGCGGCGCAAAATGTTCCTCATCGATATTATCGCCATTGGCGTGATATCGGTGGCGACGATGTTTGTGACCTCGCCCGTTGAATTGTTAGTGATGCGCGTATTAATTGGGGTGGTCATTGGCGCTGATTACCCGATTGCGACCTCGATGATTACCGAGTTTTCCAATACCCGTCAACGTGCGTTCTCCATCGGTTTTATTGCCGCGATGTGGTATGTCGGTGCCACCTGCGCCGATCTGGTCGGCTACTGGCTGTACGATGTTGAGGGCGGATGGCGTTGGATGCTCGGCAGCGCGGTGATCCCCTGCATTTTGATCCTGATTGGCCGTTTTGATCTGCCTGAATCGCCGCGCTGGCTGTTGCGCAAAGGCCGGGTGAAAGAGTGTGAAGCGATGATGATCAAACTGTTCGGCGAACCGGTGGTGTTCGACGAAGAAGCGCCACAGGAAACCCGTTTTCTTCAGTTGTTTAATCGTCGTCACTTTCCATTTGTCTTGTTTGTCGCGGCCATCTGGACCTGCCAGGTGATCCCGATGTTTGCTATTTACACTTTTGGCCCGCAGATTGTTGGTTTGCTGGGCCTTGGTGTTGGGAAAAGCGCCGCGTTGGGTAATGTGGTGATCAGCCTGTGCTTCATGCTGGGCTGTATTCCACCGATGTTCTGGCTCAATAGCGCTGGTCGTCGACCGTTGTTGATTGGCAGCTTTATTATGATGACCCTGGCGTTGGCCGCTCTGGGGCTGATCCCGGATATGGGGGTCTGGCTGGTGGTGCTGGCCTTCGCTGTGTATGCGTTTTTCTCTGGAGGTCCAGGGAACCTGCAATGGCTGTATCCTAATGAACTGTTCCCTACCGATATTCGTGCGTCTGCCGTTGGTGTGATCATGTCGTTGAGCCGCATCGGAACCATTGTTTCAACCTGGGCGCTGCCGATCTTCATCACGAAATATGGGATTAACTCCGTGATGTTAATGGGGGCAGGGATTTCATTGATTGGCCTGCTGGTTTCTATTGCCTTCGCGCCAGAAACGCGAGGATTGACGCTGGCGCAAACCAGTCAAATGACGATTCGTAGAAAATCGATGTCCAGAGCGAGCGGTTAAGAGTGTTCTGTATTTTCCCTACTACTCAGTCAGTTAGCCTACAGTTAACGGGTATATCACTGAAAATGACTGAAAAGCAGGGAGAACACCATGCAAAAACATATTCTGATCACCTCCATTTTTACCGCCGCAGCACTGTTTACCGTTGCCGGTTGCTCCTCAAACCAGGCGGTTAAAACCACCGACGGTAAAACGATCGTCACCGATGGCAAACCGCAAGTGGATGAAGATACGGGCCTGGTCTCGTATAAAAACGCGGAAACCGGTAAGACGGAACAAATTAACCGCGATCAAGTGAAAGATATGAGCGAACTCGACAACTAATTCAGTTTTCTCCATTCAGCTACTCAATAATATTGACTTTTAGCCTGCTGATTAACTGACTAAACTCACTGGTATTACAATAATGCAGTGATCGCAGGCTAATCATGATTCTCATCATTTATGCACATCCCTATCCGCAGCATTCGCATGCGAATAAGCGGATGCTTGAGCAGGTAAGGACACTGGAGGGTGTAGAGGTTCGTTCGCTCTACGAACTCTATCCCGATTTCAATATCGATATCGCCGCAGAACAGGACGCGCTGTCACGTGCGAGCCTGATTATCTGGCAACATCCTATGCAATGGTACAGCACACCTCCGTTACTCAAACTGTGGATGGATAAGGTCCTCTCCCACGGCTGGGCGTATGGTCACGGCGGTACCGCGCTGCATGGCAAACACCTGATGTGGGCAGTAACCACTGGCGGCGGTGAAAACCACTTTGATATCGGTTCCCACCCCGGTTTTGACGTGCTTTCCCAGCCTTTACAGGCCACGGCGTTGTATTGCGGACTCAAATGGCTGCCACCGTTTGCCATGCACTGTACGTTCATCTGTGATGATGAAACGCTACAGGCGCAGGCGCGCCACTATAAACAACGTCTGATGGAATGGCAGGAGGAACACCATGGATAGCCATACGCTGATACAGGCGCTGATTTATCTCGGTTCGGCGGCACTGATTGTGCCCATCGCCGTGCGGCTGGGTTTAGGGTCGGTGCTGGGCTATCTCATCGCCGGGTGCATTATCGGTCCGTGGGGCTTGAGGTTGGTGACGGACGCCGAATCTATCCTGCATTTTGCGGAAATCGGTGTGGTGCTGATGCTGTTTGTTATTGGTCTGGAGCTGGATCCACAGCGTCTGTGGAAGCTGCGGGCCTCGGTGTTTGGCGGCGGTGCATTGCAGATGGTGGTCTGTGGCGGGCTGATTGGCCTGTTTTGTATGTTCCTTGGGCTGCGCTGGCAGGTGGCGGAGCTGATCGGTATGACGTTGGCGCTTTCATCCACTGCGATTGCGATGCAGGCAATGAATGAACGTAACCTGATGGTTTCGCAAATGGGGCGTAGCGCGTTTGCCGTGCTGCTGTTCCAGGATATCGCGGCCATTCCGCTGGTGGCGATGATCCCATTGCTGGCAGCGAGCGGTGCATCGACAACGCTGGGGGCATTTGCGCTGTCGGCGCTTAAAGTGGCGGGGGCGCTGACGCTGGTGGTGCTGTTAGGGCGTTATGTCACGCGTCCGGCATTGCGTTTTGTCGCCCGCTCGGGCCTGCGAGAAGTGTTCAGCGCCGTCGCGCTGTTCCTCGTTTTCGGCTTTGGTTTGCTGCTGGAAGAGGTCGGGTTATCAATGGCGATGGGCGCGTTTCTGGCGGGCGTTCTGTTGGCGAGCTCTGAGTACCGTCATGCGTTGGAAAGCGATATTGAGCCGTTTAAGGGCCTGCTGTTAGGGCTGTTTTTCATCGGCGTGGGCATGTCTATCGATTTCGGTACGCTGATTGATAACCCCTTGCGTATTATTGTTCTGTTGGTCGGTTTCCTGGTAATTAAAACTGTGATGCTGTGGCTTATTGCCCGGCCATTACAGGTGCCGGGTAAGCAGCGTCGCTGGTTTGCCGTATTATTAGGGCAGGGCAGTGAATTTGCTTTCGTGGTATTTGGCGCGGCGCAAATGGCGAACGTGCTCGATCCCGAATGGGCGAAAGCGCTGACGCTGGCGGTGGCATTGTCGATGGCGGCGACACCGATTTTACTGGTTGTCCTGACGCGTCTGGAAAAATCCGCTACCGGTGAAGAACGTGAAGCAGATGAAATTGATGAAGAACAACCGCGGGTCATCATCGCCGGATTTGGACGCTTTGGCCAGATAACCGGTCGTCTGCTGCTGTCGAGTGGTGTCAAGATGGTGGTCCTTGATCACGATCCGGATCACGTTGAGACGTTGCGCAAATTTGGTATGAAGGTTTTCTATGGTGATGCGACGCGTATGGATCTGCTGGAGTCTGCAGGAGCAGCCAAAGCGGAAGTGATCATTAATGCCATCGACGATCCCCAAACCAGCCTGCAACTGACCGAGATGGTGAAAGATCACTTCCCGCATTTGCAAATTATTGCCCGTGCGCGCGATGTGGATCACTACATCCGTCTGCGCCAGGCCGGGGTGGAAATGCCGGAACGTGAAACTTTTGAAGGAGCATTAAAAACCGGGCGACTGGCGTTGGAAAGTCTCGGGCTTGGGCGCTATGAAGCGCGTGAGCGAGCCGACGTCTTCCGGCGCTTCAATATATTGATGGTTGAGGAGATGGTGAAAGGCGAAGATGACGCGATTTCGCGTGCGGCTGTTTATAAGCGTACCAGCGCAATGCTGAGTGAAATTATTGCCGAAGATCGTCAACATTTATCGTTAATTCAACGCCATGGCTGGCAAGGCACGGATGAAGGTAAACATACGGGCGACACCGCCGATGAGCCGGAAGTAAAACCGTCAGCATAAGGTAAAAAGTGTGATGTTCTGCAAACTTTACTGCTAGTTGGCTGTTTTTGAACGACTGTAATGCTGGGAGTCCACTCAGAATTCACGGACTCGCCAGCAGAACAGAAAATTTTCCTGCACATCTTCCTTTGGCTAGTCGACGAAAGATTGCGCTTTCCGTATAGTGGCGACAATTTTTTTGTATCCGGGAAATAATCAATGATCAGTCTGATTGCGGCGTTAGCGGTAGATCGCGTCATCGGTATGGAGAACGCCATGCCGTGGAACCTACCTGCCGATCTCGCCTGGTTTAAACGTAATACCTTAAACAAACCGGTTGTCATGGGGCGCCATACCTGGGAATCCATCGGGCGACCGCTGCCTGGGCGTAAAAATATCGTCATCAGCAGCAAACCCGGCACCGACGATCGCGTGCAGTGGGTGAAGTCTGTTGATGAGGCGATTGCAGCCTGTGGCGATGAACCTGAAATCATGGTGATTGGCGGCGGGCGCGTGTATGAGCAGTTCCTGCCGAAAGCGCAGAAACTGTATCTGACGCATATTGATGCGGAAGTTGAAGGGGATACGCATTTCCCGGACTACGAACCGGATGACTGGGAATCGGTGTTCAGTGAATTCCACGATGCCGACGCGCAAAACTCCCACAGCTACTGCTTCGAGATTCTGGAGCGTCGTTAATCATGTCACTGCCGGATGGCGCTGCGCTTATCCGGCCTACAGGGTGACATATGCGTAGGCCGGATAAGGTGCGAGCACCGCATCCGGCAGACGACTTATCAGGCGTTGACCGCCTCGCCGGGGTCCAGATTCAAATGGCGATTTGATGGTTGTACAAAGTACTGTTTGTCTTCCCAGCGCAGACAGGTGAGATCTCCCCCCCAACAGCAACCCGTATCCAGCGCGTAAATACCTTCCGGCGTGCCTTTGCCCTCCAGCGATGCCCAGTGCCCGAATGCAATACTGTAGGCTTCACTGACCGGTCCAGGAATGGCAAACCACGGCTTCAGCGGGGCTGGCGCATCTTCTGGCGACTCTTTACTGTACATATCCAACTGACCGTTGGGGAAGCAGTAACGCATGCGGGTAAACGCGTTAGTAATAAAGCGCAAACGGGCCAGCCCCGTCAGCTCCGGCGTCCAGTTGTTCGGCATGTCGCCGTACATCGCATCAAGGAAAAACGGATAAGAGTCACTCGACAGCACGGCTTCTACGTCCCGTGCGCAGTCTTTCGCGGTCTGCAAATCCCATTGAGGGGTAATGCCAGCGTGCGCCATGACCAGTTTTTTCTCTTCGTCTACCTGCAGCAGAGGCTGACGACGAAGCCAGTTGATTAATTCGTCAGCATCCGGCGCTTCGAGCAACGATGTGACTCTGTCTTTGGGTTTATTACGGCTGATGCCGGCAAACACGGCCAGCAGGTGTAAATCGTGATTACCCAATACCAGGCGCACGCTGTCGCCCAGCGATTTCACATAGCGCAGGACGTCCAGCGATCCTGGCCCACGCGCGACCAAATCGCCGGTGAGCCATAAGGTGTCTTTTCCAGGGGTAAAGTCTACTTGATGCAGCAATGCTGCCAGTTCATCGTAGCAACCATGAACGTCGCCAATCAGGTATGTTGCCATAGAAATTGTTTTAATGAATGAGTGTTGGAACGGCAAGTCGGAATACGGGAATATCGATAGTAAAGGCGATACCCTGCTCATCGATCATTTCGTAATGACCCTGCATGGTGCCCAGCGGCGTTTCAATAACGGCGCCGCTGGTGTACTGGTACTCTTCGCCAGGTTCGATGTGAGGCTGAACGCCAACCACACCTTCACCCTGAACTTCGGTTTCGCGCCCATGACCATTGGTTATCAACCAATAACGCCCCAACAGCTGCACTGGCGCTCGCCCCAAATTGCGGATAGTCACGGTATAAGCAAAAACGTAACGTTCATCATCAGGTGAGGATTGCGCCTCAATGTAGACGCTTTGTACCTGAATACACACTCGGGGCGAATTGATCATGCTTAACTCTCCTTCGAAGGCGCGTTTTCTGACAGATAGTTAGCCATCCGGCAGTATTGCGCGACAGAGATATTTTCCGCTCGCATTGCCGGGTCAATGCCCAACTCTGTCAGTACTTCAACGCTGAACAGATTACCGAGGCTATTACGTACCGTTTTACGGCGCTGATTAAACGCTTCGGTGGTAATGCGGCTCAGGACGCGAACATCTTTAACCGGGTACGGCATCGTCGCGTGAGGGACCAGGCGTACAACGGCGGAATCTACTTTCGGTGCTGGTGTGAAAGCCGACGGTGGAACTTCGAGCACCGGGATCACATTGCAGTAATATTGCGCCATGACGCTTAATCGACCATACGCTTTACTGTTTGGCCCTGCAACCAGACGATTGACCACCTCTTTTTGCAACATGAAATGCATGTCGGCAATGGCATCAGTATAGGTAAAAAGATGGAACATCAGCGGTGTGGAGATGTTGTACGGCAGGTTGCCAAATACGCGCAGCGGCTGACCCATCGTTTGTGATAGCTCACCGAAGTTCATGGTCATGGCATCTTGCTGATAAATAGTCAGCTTTGGCCCTAAAAACGGGTGTGTTTGCAGACGCGCAGCCAGATCGCGGTCCAGTTCGATGACCGTGAGCTTGTCCAGACGTTCGCCTACTGGCTCGGTCAATGCAGCAAGGCCCGGACCGATTTCGACCATTGCCTGACCCTTTTGCGGGTTGATAGCAGAGACAATACTTTCGATCACAAACTGATCGTTGAGGAAGTTTTGCCCGAAACGTTTACGGGCTAAATGGCCCTGATGGACTCGATTATTCATTGGTATTAACAATCATTTTGATGGCGAGATTAAGCGCCGTAATAAAACTGCCGACATCTGCTTGCCCACGACCCGCCAGTTCAAGTGCGGTGCCGTGATCAACGGATGTGCGAATAAAGGGTAGGCCCAGCGTGATATTCACTCCGCGACCAAATCCCTGGTATTTTAGCACGGGGAGGCCCTGATCGTGGTACATTGCCAGCACGGCATCCGCGTGGTCGAGATATTTGGGCTGAAACAGGGTATCTGCAGGCAGTGGACCGTTTAATTTCATCCCTTGCGTACGCAGTTCATCCAGTACCGGGATGATGGTGTCTATTTCTTCCGTCCCCATATGACCGCTTTCTCCCGCATGCGGGTTCAGGCCGCAAACCAGAATATGCGGATCGATCAGGCCAAATTTGGTGCGTAAATCATGATGCAGAATGCCGATCACTTCCCGCAATAATGCCGGGGTAATGGCGTCAGCAACGGCTTTAAGCGGCAGATGTGTGGTCGCCAGAGCAACACGCAGCTCTTCCGTCGCCAGCATCATCACGACTTTCTTCGCCTGTGAGCGGTCTTCAAAAAACTCAGTATGCCCGGTAAACGGCACGCCAGCGTCATTGATCACGCCTTTGTGAACGGGGCCGGTTATCAGCGCGGCAAACTCGCCCTGTAGACAACCATCGCAGGCGCGAGCCAGCGTGTCGACCACATATTGCCCATTCTCTACCGTCAGTTGACCCGCGACGACAGGCGCGCGCAGCGCAACCGGCAATAGCGTCAGCGTACCGGCTGATTGTGGTTTGGCTGGGATATCTGGAGAGTAGGGTAGGAGCGAGAGCGGTAAACCGAGCATGGCTGACCGGTCACGGAGTAGCGTGGCATCAGCACAAACAACGAGTTCTACCGGCCACTCGCGCTGTGCAAGCTGGACCACAAGGTCCGGACCAATCCCGGCAGGTTCGCCGGGAGTGATCACAACACGTTGAGTTCGAGTCATTAGTTGCTCAGAATTTTAACGTACGCACTGGCGCGCTGTTCCTGCATCCAGGTCGCTGCTTCTTCCGAGAATTTACGGTTCATCAGCATACGGTAAGCTTTGTCTTTCTGCGCCGCGTCAGTTTTATCAACGTTACGCGTATCCAGCAGCTCGATCAGATGCCAGCCGAAGGAAGAGTGCACCGGGGCGCTCATCTGACCTTTGTTCAGGCGGGTCAGCGCATCGCGGAAAGCAGGATCGAAAATATCGGCTGCAGCCCAACCCAGGTCACCGCCCTGGTTTGCTGAACCCGGATCCTGAGAGAACTCTTTTGCTGCTGCTGCAAAGGTCGTTTTACCGCTCTTAATATCAGCTGCAATTTGTTCCAGTTTCAGGCGAGCCTGTTGATCGGTCATGATCGGCGACGGTTTCAGCAGAATATGGCGGGCATGAACTTCAGTCACGGAGACGCTCTGGCTCTGGCCACGCATGTCGTTGACTTTCAGAATATGGAAGCCGACACCTGAACGAATTGGGCCAATGATATCGCCTTTTTTCGCGGTGCTTAACGCCTGAGCAAAGATACCTGGCAGTTCCTGAATACGTCCCCAGCCCATCTGGCCGCCTTTCAGCGCCTGCTGGTCAGCAGAATAGGTGATGGCCAGCTTGCCAAAATCGCTACCGCTACGCGCTTCGTCAACCACAGAACGCGCCTGGCTTTCCGCCTGGTTAACCTGATCTGACGTTGGGTTTTCCGGTAACGGAATCAAAATGTGGCTCAGGTTCAGCTCAGTGCTGGCATCATTTTGGTTGCCAACTTGCTGCGCCAGGGCATCAACTTCCTGTGGCAGGATCGTGACGCGACGGCGAACTTCATTATTACGCACTTCAGAGATGGTCATCTCTTTACGGATCTGGTTGCGATAGGTCGAATAACTCAGACCATCCTGAGCCAGACGGCTGCGCATTTGATCCAGCGTCATATTGTTCTGTTTGGCAATGTTGGCGATGGCCTGATCTAACTGCTCATCAGAGATTTTTACGCCCATCTTCTGACCCATCTGCAGAACGATTTGATCCATAATCAAACGTTCCAGGATCTGATGACGCAGCGTGGCATCGTCCGGTAATTGCTGACCTGCCTGACCCGCATTCAGTTTTACTGACTGCATTAAGCCATCGACGTCGCTTTCCAGAACGACGCCGTTATTGACGACGGCTGCGACTTTATCGACTACCTGTGGGGCAGCGAAACTGGTATTCGCGACCATGGCGATACCGAGAAGCAGCGTTTTCCAGTTCTTCATACTTTTTCCATTTCAATTAACCGCAATGCGGATTACGTTGTAAATCAATCAGATCATAAAGAGCTTTGATACGGCAAAATGTTCGAACGCAGCATCTGGTTGGTGCCAAGGCCATAGTTAGAGCTCAGGCCGCGCAGTTCGATATTAAAGCCGATCGAGTTGTCATATACCGCGTGTTTCTGGGTGTCATCCCAACCATTCAGCTTACGTTCGTAGCCGACGCGAATGGCATAACAGCAGGAGTTGTACTGCAAGCCCAGCATGGAATCCGCCA
Source organism: Citrobacter sp. RHBSTW-00671 (assembly GCF_014103415.1). Lineage (NCBI taxonomy): Bacteria > Pseudomonadati > Pseudomonadota > Gammaproteobacteria > Enterobacterales > Enterobacteriaceae > Citrobacter > Citrobacter sp. RHBSTW-00671. The sequence goes on along the minus strand of NZ_JABXPR010000001.1, from coordinate 4,650,675 downwards.
CTTTGTTCACATTGGTATCGAAGTAGTAAGCTCCGACGATTGACCAACGCTCAGCGATCGGCACGCTCGCCACTGCACCCACCTGAGAAATCCCGTTTTTATACTGATCTGCCGTAGAGTAATACGACGGCAGTGTTGCCTGGATATATTCCGGGCTGGCATAGCGGTAGTTCAACTGCAGCATACGGTTTTCGTCGCGACGGTACTCGATGCTGCTGCTGCTGGTGGCGATACTGTCCAGACGTGTGTCGTACTGGATCCCACTGCGTAAACCCCAACGATCGGAGATGCGCCAGTAGGTATCGCCAGCCCATACCAGTGAACCGGTTTTGTCGTCATTCTCCCATTTAATGTTGTCATCGCCAGTGCGAGACTCGGTGAAATAGTAGATTTGACCCACAGAAATATTAAAACGTTCAACGGCCGCGTCATCATAAACGCGAGATGTGACACCTGTCGTTACCTGGTTTGCGGAGGCAATACGGTCCAGGCCGCCATAGGTGCGGTCACGGAACAGGCCGCTGTAGTCAGATTGCAGCAGGGAAGAGTCATAGTTATAGATATGACTTTGGTTGCGATACGGCACATATAAATACTGCGCACGCGGCTCCAGTGTCTGGGTATAGCCTGGCGCCAGCATTTCCATATCACGTTCGAAGACCAGCTTACCGTCAACTTTGAACTGCGGCATGACGCGGTTAGCGGAATCGTCGAGCTTATTTACGTTACTCGGATTGTTGTTATACCAGTCCAGATTGGTCTGCTGGTAATGCGTCGCCATCAGCTTCGCTTCAGTGTTGATACTTCCCCACTGATTGGATAGCGGCAGATTGATGGTCGGCTCAAGGTGAACACGCGTCGCTTCCGGCATGTCGTCATTGGTATTGACGAAATGCACCGCCTGTCCATAAATACGGGTATCAAATGGACCGACGTCATTCTGATAGAAGTTGACGTCTAACTGTGGCTGAGCGGAATAACTGCTGTTGTTCTGATCGTCAAAAACCTGGAACTGTTTGGTGGAGACTGTCGCATCAAAGTTTTGCACCGCATAGCCGACGCTGAATTTCTGTGTCGCATAACCGTCGGTACTGGAACCGTACTTATTGTCAAAATCATTAAAGTAGCTGGAGTCGCTGACTTTGGTATAGTCGACGTTGAAACGCCACACCTGGTCCATCACACCGGCGTGTTGCCAGTAAAACAGCCAGCGGCGTGAATTATCATCATTCGGATGTTCGTCGTCGTAGACCCGGTCGGAATTCAGGTAGTCGAGTTCCATCAGACCTGCGCCCGCCTGGGTCAGGTAACGGAATTCGTTCTCCCACATCACGCCGCCACGGCGATGCATATAATGCGGCGTAATGGTGGCGTCCATGTTGGGCGCGATATTCCAGTAATATGGCAGGTAGAACTCAAAATAGTTCTTGGTGGAGTATTTTGCGTTCGGGATCAAGAAACCGGAACGGCGCTTATCGCCTACAGGTAGCTGCAAATAGGGGCTGTAAAACACCGGAACCGGGCCCAGTTTAAAACGGGCGTTCCAGATTTCAGCGACCTGTTCTTCACGGTCATGGATCACTTCACTACCGACGACGCTCCAGGTATTGGAACCCGGAAGACAGGAGGTAAAACTGCCGTTTTCCAGAATGGTGTAGCGATTCTCTCCGCGCTGTTTCATCAGGTCCGCTTTCCCGCGCCCCTGGCGTCCCACCATCTGGTAATCACCTTCCCAGACGTTGGTGTCTTTCGTATTCAGGTTTGCCCAGCCCTTTGGTCCCTTCAGAATGACCTGGTTGTCATCATAATGGACGTTGCCCAGCGCATCGACGGTACGAACGGGAGCGGGTTGACCTTCGGCCTGTTTTTGATGAAGCTGCACTTCATCGGCTTGTAGGCGGCTGTTACCCTGCGCAATATCCACGTTGCCGGTAAACACGGCGTCATCAGGGTAGTTCCCTTTCGCGTGATCGGCATTGATGGTGACAGGTAACTCATTGGTATCGCCCTGCACCAGAGGACGGTTGTAGCTTGGCACGCCCAACATGCACTGTGAGGCGAGATCGGCTGCCAGACCCTGTTGACTATAGAGGGCGGTGGCAATCATGGTGGCCAGAAGAGTGGGAATACGTTTTTTCATACGTTGTATTTATTGTTCCATCATCAGTAGCGTCGCGCGTGACAAACGGTCACAGCCTAACTTATCTCATCTTCACTTCGCTAGTATTAATCCTGCCCATTTTATACCCGTCACCTTTCAAGCTGCATATTCGTTGTCTTCCTCGTTTTCCCCAGTTACCTGCACTGTAAAGCGCCAGGGGATGCCATGAGGGCCATCTTGATCCCTTTTTGGAGGCTGTCTGCGGTTGTGCAAATTCGTGCCAGACGAATTTGTCCCTGCGTAGCCGCCTTGTCGTAACTCGAAATCCAACGGGTATAGCGTTTGTGGTGTTAGGCACGGCATTGAATGACAGGTATGATAATGCAAATTATAGGCTATGTCCCACAATTGACCGCAGCCGTAAAACGGTAAAAGCACCTTATATTGTGGGACATAGCCTGGCCAAGAGCATAAAGATTTGGGGAATGTATGCAGTATTGGGGAAAGATTATTGGTGTGGCCGTGGCCTTAATGATGGGCGGCGGCTTCTGGGGTGTGGTGTTAGGCCTGTTAGTTGGCCATATGTTCGACAAAGCCCGCATGCGCAAAATGGCATGGTTCGCCAACCAACGAGAGCGTCAGGCGCTGTTTTTTGCCACCACTTTTGAGGTGATGGGGCATCTGACTAAATCCAAGGGACGTGTTACTGAGGCGGATATTCATATCGCCAGCCAGTTGATGGACCGCATGAATTTGCACGGTGATTCGCGTACTGCGGCGCAACATGCTTTCCGCGTGGGAAAATCAGACAATTACCCATTACGTGAAAAGATGCGTCAGTTTCGTAGCGTCTGTTTTGGCCGATTCGATCTGATCCGCATGTTTCTGGAAATTCAAATTCAGGCCGCGTTTGCCGATGGGTCGTTGCATCCTAACGAGCGTGAAGTGCTGTACGTCATCGCTGAAGAACTGGGCATTTCGCGTACCCAGTTTGATCAGTTCCTGCGCATGATGCAGGGTGGGGCGCAGTTTGGCGGCGGATATCAACAGCAATCTGCGGGCGGCGGCTGGCAGCAGGCGCAACGCGGACCCACGCTGGAAGATGCCTGTAACGTGTTGGGGGTAAAAGCAACAGATGATGCGACCACCATTAAGCGCGCCTATCGTAAGCTGATGAGCGAGCATCACCCTGACAAGCTGGTCGCAAAAGGCCTGCCGCCAGAAATGATGGAAATGGCGAAGCAAAAAGCGCAGGAAATTCAAAAAGCTTACGAGCTAATTAAAGAACAGAAAGGCTTTAAATAATCGTTATGCCGCGCCTTATCCGGCCTACGTTGATAACTGTAGGCCGGGCAAGCGAAGCGCCCCCGGCATAAATGGGAACTGAATTTAAAAATCCGCCGGGACTTTAAACGTCATACTGTTGCCGTATTCGGGATGGGTGATGGTTAACATCTCTGCATGCAGCAGCAGTCTCGGTGCCATTGCCAGCGCCTCCGGTGGCGCATAGAAGCGGTCACCCAGAATCGGATGTCCTAACGCCAGCATATGCACGCGTAACTGATGGGAACGTCCAGTAATGGGTTTGAGCACCACCCGGGCGGTATTATCCGCGGCAAACTCCACAACTTCGTATTCTGTTTGCGCGGATTTTCCGGTTTCATAACACACCTTTTGCTTTGGCCGGTTGGGCCAGTCACAAATCAGTGGTAAATCAACCAGCCCCTCGGCAGGTGCGGGATGTCCCCACACCCGCGCCACGTACTGCTTCTTCGGCTCACGCTCGCGAAACTGGCGTTTGAGTTCGCGCTCTGCTGCTTTGGTCAGCGCTACTACAATCACGCCGCTGGTGGCCATATCCAGACGATGTACGGATTCAGCCTGCGGATAGTCGCGCTGAATACGTGTCATCACGCTGTCTTTATGCTCATCCAGGCGACCCGGTACGGACAACAAGCCGCTTGGCTTGTTGACCACCATAATGTGCTCATCCTGGTACAGGATAACCAACCAGGGTTCCTGCGGCGGATTGTAGTTTTCCATCCCCATTTTCAGCTCCGTTACTGATGTGTCACGACGATCAGGCGTAGCGCATCCAGTCGCCAGCCAGCCTGATCGAGGCTTTCCATCACCTGCTGACGGTTGCTTTCTATGGCTGCAAGCTCGTCATCACGGATGTTCGGGTTCACGGCTCGTAGCGCTTCGAGACGCGACAGTTCCGCGGTCAGTTTCTCATCTGCTTCTTTACGTGCTGCATCGATCAGCGCACGGGCCGATTTTTCTACCTGCGCTTCACCGAGTTGCAGAATGGCATGAACATCCTGCTGCACGGCATTGACCAGTTTGCTGCCGGTGTGGCGGTTAACGGCGCTGAGCTGACGGTTAAAGGTTTCGAATTCAACCTGGGCGGCAAGATTATTGCCGTTTTTATCCAGCAGCATGCGTACCGGCGTTGGCGGTAGGAAGCGGTTTAACTGCAGCTGTTTTGGCGCTTGCGCTTCAACAACGTAGACCAGTTCAACCAGCAGAGTACCGACCGGTAATGCTTTGTTTTTCAGCAACGAAATGGTGCTGCTACCGGTATCGCCGGAGAGGATCAGATCCAGACCATTACGGATCAGCGGGTGCTCCCAGGTAATAAACTGCGCGTCTTCACGCGACAGAGCGACATCACGCTCAAACGTAATGGTGCAGCCATCTTCCGGCAGTCCTGGGAAATCAGGCACCAGCATGTGATCGGAAGGTGTCAGCACGATCAAATTGTCGCCACGGTCATCCTGATTAATACCAACGATATCAAACAGGTTCATCGCGAAGGCGATCAGGCTAGTATCGTCGTCTTGTTCTTCAATACTTTCAGCCAACGCCAGTGCTTTTTCGCCGCCGTTAGAGTGGATCTCCAGCAGGCGATCGCGACCTTGCTCCAGCTGTGCTTTCAGCGCGTCATGCTGTTCGCGGCAGGTTTTGATCAAATCGTCAAAGCCATCGGTGTTTTCTGGCTCCGCCAGGTAGCCGATCAGATTGTTATAGACCGTGTCATAGATGGTACGGCCGGTCGGGCAGGTGTGCTCGAACGCATCCAGACCTTCGTGGTACCAGCGCACCAGCACGGATTGCGCGGTTTTTTCCAGGTACGGAACGTGAATCTGAATATCATGCGCCTGACCAATACGGTCCAGACGGCCAATACGCTGTTCCAGCAGATCCGGGTTGAACGGCAGGTCAAACATCACCAGATTGCTGGCGAACTGGAAGTTACGCCCTTCGGAGCCGATTTCAGAACACAGCATTACCTGGGCGCCGCTATCTTCTTCGCTAAACCAGGCGGCGGCGCGGTCACGCTCAATGATCGACATCCCTTCATGGAATACGGCAGCGCGGATACCTTCGCGCTCGCGCAGAACCTGCTCCAGCTGAAGCGCGGTGGTGGCTTTTGCACAGATAACTAATACTTTTTGCGAGCGGTGGCTGGTCAGGTAGCCCATCAGCCATTCCACGCGCGGGTCAAAGTTCCACCAGGTACCGGTATCGCCTTCAAATTCCTGATAAATCTGTTCCGGGTAGAGCATATCGCGTGCGCGATCTTCCGCACTCTTACGTGCGCCCATAATGCCCGAGACTTTGATGGCTGTCTGGTATTGGGTTGGCAGCGGCAGCTTGATGGTATGCAGTTCGCGTTTCGGGAAGCCTTTCACACCGTTACGGGTGTTACGGAACAGCACGCGGCTGGTGCCGTGTCTGTCCATCAGCATCGAAACCAGCTCCTGACGCGCGCTCTGGGCGTCGTCACTGTCGCTGTTCGCTGCCTGTAATAGCGGCTCAATATCCTGTTCGCCAATCATGTCGCCAAGCATGTTTAGCTCATCGTTACTCAGCTTGTTGCCAGCCAGCAGCATGGCAACCGCATCGGCAACCGGGCGATAATTTTTTTGTTCTTCAACGAACTGGGCAAAATCGTGGAAGCGGCTTGGGTCCAGCAGGCGCAAACGCGCAAAGTGACTTTCCATGCCGAGTTGTTCCGGCGTTGCGGTCAGCAGCAGGATACCCGGCACGCGCTCTGCCAGCTGTTCAATGGCCATATACTCGCGGCTGGGCGCATCTTCGCTCCATACCAGGTGATGGGCTTCATCGACAATCAGCAGGTCCCATTCGGCATCACACAGATGCTCCAGACGTTGTTTACTGCGACGGGCAAAGTCCAGCGAGCAGATAACCAGTTGCTCAGTTTCAAACGGGTTGTAGGCATCGTGCTGCGCTTCTGCATAGCGTTCGTCATCGAACAGCGCGAAACGCAGGTTGAAACGGCGCAGCATTTCGACCAGCCACTGGTGCTGTAGCGTCTCCGGGACGATGATCAGCACGCGTTCTGCAGCGCCGGAAAGTAGCTGTTGATGCAATATCATCCCGGCTTCAATGGTTTTACCTAACCCAACTTCATCAGCCAGCAGAACGCGAGGCGCATGGCGACGGCCGACATCGTGGGCGATGTTAAGCTGGTGTGGGATCAGGCTGGTGCGCTGACCGCGCAGACCACTCCACGGCATGCGGTACTGCTCGCTTTGAAATTTACGCGCACGATAGCGCAGTGCGAAGCGGTCCATACGGTCAATCTGGCCAGCAAACAGGCGATCCTGGGGTTTACTGAACACCAGCTTGCTGTCGAGCAGCACTTCACGCAACACGACGCCAGTTTCTTCGGTGTCGAGACGGGTTCCGATATAAGCAAGCAGGCCGTTTTCTTCTTTTACTTCATCGACATGCAGTTGCCAGCCTTCATGGCTTGTTATCGTATCGCCAGGATTGAACATCACGCGGGTCACGGGGGAATCACTGCGCGCATACAGACGGTTTTCGCCCGTCGATGAGAAAAGTAAAGTGACGGTTCGCGCATCCATGGCGACAACGGTACCAAGTCCCAATTCGCTTTCTGTATCGCTGATCCAGCGTTGACCAAGTGTAAAAGGCATATATGTTCGGCTCTATATCTTTAATTGCAGGCAATGCTCGTCATTTTTCGGGCTAGCCCGAGGTTTTGAGAGCATACGACCCCGCTACCAGGCTAATAAATCAGAGGTAGTGGTGTTAAATGGGTCCAGGAATGGAAAGGGCGCTATGGTACTGGATGGCGGCGGTTTCGTCACGCGTCAAAATAACCCCAGTTGTCCTGTGAGTAGTGTAGCAAAATTATCATCAATAAAGGGAAGAATTCCCTCGGCTACCGGCTGGACCTGGCGGGTCAGATAGTGCTCGTAATCCAGGGGGGATTGTTGATAATCCACGGGTTCTGGGCCATTTACCGTCCAGACATATTTGATCGTCCCGCGATTTTGATACTGTGGTGGGCGGCCAAGTTTTGCATTCTGTTCATCGGCGAGTCGCGCGGCACGAACGTGTGGTGGAACATTTCGCTGGTATTCGCTTAACGGGCGGCGCAGGCGCTTGCGGTACACCAGTTGTTCATCCAGTTCGCCCGCCATCAGACGGTCAATAGTCTCGCGAACAAACTCCTGATAAGGTTCGTTACGAAAAATTCGCAGGTACAGCGCCTGCTGAAACTGCTGTGCCAGCGGTGTCCAGTCGGTTCGTACCGTTTCCAGTCCCTTAAACACCATTCGTTGCTCAGCACCGTCCTGAATCATCCCCGCATAGCGTTTTTTACTGCCGGTATCTGCACCGCGAATGGTCGGCATTAGGAAGCGACAAAAATGGGTTTCAAACTCCAGCTCCAGCGCGCTGGTCAGATTTTGCTGCTTCAGCGATTGCGCCCACCAGGTGTTGACATAGCTCACCAGCTCCCGACCAATTTGGGCTGCATCGTCTTCTGAGTGCGCCTTTTTCAGCCAGACAAAGGTGGAATCGGTATCGCCATAAATGACATCGTAACCCTGAGCCTCAATTAACGCTTTAGTCTGGCGCATGATCGCATGGCCGCGCATGGTGATCGACGAGGCCAGCCTCGGATCAAAGAAGCGACAAGCCGTGGTGCCAAGTACGCCATAAAACGCATTCATGATGATTTTTAGCGCCTGCGAGAGCGGTTTATTGCCGTGGCGTTTCGCTTCGTCGCGCCCGTGCCAGATTTGGGTAACAATCTCCGGCAGGCAGTGCTTTTCGCGGGAGAACCACGCGTCGAGGAACCCTTCGGTGCTGTGCAACGGGTCCGGATGTGCCATCCCTTCGATAAGTCCCACGGGGTCGATCAAGAAAGTACGGATAATTGAGGGATACAGGCTTTTGTAATCCAGCACTAATACAGAGTCGTACAAACCCGGGCGCGAGTCCATCACGTAGCCGCCGGGGCTGGCATGAGGGGGAACTTCTCCCAGATTGGGCGCGACGTAACCGGCGCGGTGCATCCGCGGTAAGTAGAGGTGCCCGAAAGCGGCAACCGAACCGCCGTGCCGGTCGACAGGCAGACCGTTGACCGTCGAACGTTCCAGCAGAAACGGCATGATCTCGGTTTTATGAAAAATACGCGTGACCAGCTCACAGTCTTTGAGGTTGTAAGTGGCAAGAGCAGGCTTATCCTGGGCAAAACGGCGGTCAATTTCGTCCATTCTGTCCCAGGGATTATCAATCGACTTCCCTTCGCCAAGGAGTTCCTGCGATACCGTTTCCAGCGAGAATGACGAGAAATTCCAGAATGCGGATTTCAGCGCCTCAATGCCGTCAATAATCAGACGCCCTTTAGCCTGCGCGAAAAAAACACCGTTTTTAAAACCGTGCTCACGCCACTCCAGTTCGCTGTTGTCGCGGCCAAAACGCAGTGGGATACGATAACGTTCAGCATGATTTTGCAGGACGCGTAAATCGAACTGCACCACATTCCAACCGATGATCACATCAGGATCGTGATGGGCAATCCAGTCGTTAAGTTTTTCCAGCAGCAACGGGCGGCTGGCGACATACTCAAGTTCAAAATCCAGCCGGGAGGCATCGCCATTCGGCGGGCCGAGCATATAGACAATACGCTGCCCGCAACCTTCAAGGCCAATGCAGTACAGCTCGCCGTGACGCGTTGTTTCGATATCCAGCGATACCCATTTCAACGGTGGTCGGTAGTCCGGGTTCGGTTTCAGCCGGGCATTAATCAGCGTGTTGTTTTGAGGCGTACCTTCGACCCAAACCGGGGAGGTAATAAAGCGTTCCATCAGATAACGTTCTGGCGGACGCACATCGGCCTCGTAAACCGTCACACCATTTTCACGCAGCAGTTTTTCCAGCCGCATAAGCTGGCGGTGCGAGCGGCAATACAGGCCTGAAACCGGTTGACGGTGGAAATCCTGGAGTGTGAGCGGTGTCAGCCGATAGCCGTTTTCTGTGCGTAATAATGACGTTACGCGAGGCGTCTGGTGTGTGGGGATAAACGCGACGGATTCCTGTGGCGCAAGCGTAACCAGCAGTGGCCCATTGTCCGTTGCCAGCCAAAATGAAACCTCTGTCCCCTGTGGGGTGTCCCGCCAGTGCCGGGTTAAAATAAAACCTGCTTGCGCCACGCTGCGTATCCATCAAAAAACCAGGCATTATTATAGCCTGGTTCTGATAGGTTAGCTGTGATTTTATACAGTTGTCATGTTCGACAGTGGTTACTGTCCGTAATACGCTTTAGCACCGTGTTTACGCAGGTAATGTTTATCCAGCAACGTTTGCTGCATATCCGGTAACTGCGGTGCGAGTTGGCGACAGAAGATGCCCATATAGGCGACTTCTTCCAGCACAATCGCGTTATGTACTGCATCCTCGGCATTTTTTCCCCACGCAAACGGACCGTGAGAATGCACCAATACGCCAGGCATCTGTGCGGCATCAATCCCTTGTTTCTCAAAGGTTTCGACAATCACATTCCCGGTTTCCCATTCATATTCGCCGTTAATCTCGGCGTCGGTCATTTTTCGCGTGCAGGGGATGGTGCCATAGAAATAGTCCGCATGCGTTGTACCCGTGGCCGGGATTGACTGGCCCGCCTGCGCCCAGATGGTTGCGTGACGAGAATGGGTGTGAACAATGCCGCCAATCGTCGGGAATGCCTGATACAGCAGACGGTGCGTTGGGGTATCGGAAGAGGGCTTCTTCTGGCCTTCTACTACTTCACCCGTGGCGATACTGACTACCACCATATCGTCGGCAGTCATGACGCTGTAATCGACACCGGATGGTTTAATCACAAATACGCCGCGCTCGCGATCGACGGCGCTAACGTTGCCCCAGGTCAGGGTGACCAGATTGTGCTCAGGCAACGCCAGATTGGCTTCCAGTACCTGACGTTTAAGATCTTCTAACATGTTAACTCCTGAATGCCGGACGGCGCTTCGCTTATCCGGCCTACAGTGGTTTGCAGGCCCGGTAGATGAAATGCCACCGGGCAATCCGTTTCGACAATTAACGTTTGAACCCGTAATACACTTCGTTCCAGCGCAGTGCGTCCTTAAAGGCCGGCAGGCGGGTGTCGTTATCGATCACTGCGATCTCAATATCGTGCATTTCAGCAAACTGACGCATATCGTTCAGATCCAACGCATGGCTAAAGACGGTGTGGTGCGCGCCGCCGGCGAGGATCCAGGCTTCAGATGCGGTTGGCAGATCCGGCTGGGCTTTCCACAGTGCGTTTGCCACCGGCAGTTTCGGCAGGTCATGTGGAGTGGGTACGGTGTCGATGCAGTTAACCAGCAGACGATAGCGATCACCGAGATCGATCAGGCTGGCAACAACAGCAGGGCCGGTTTTAGTATTGAAGATCAGGCGGGCCGGATCGTCTTTACCACCAATGCCGAGGTGTTGTACGTCGAGGAGCGGTTTCTCTTCCACCGCGATAGACGGGCACACTTCCAGCATGTGCGAGCCGAGCACCAGATCGTTGCCCTTCTCGAAGTGGTAGGTGTAATCCTCCATAAATGAGGTGCCGCCCTGCAGACCGGTTGACATCACCTTCATGATGCGAAGCAGAGCGGCAGTTTTCCAGTCGCCTTCGCCCGCAAAGCCGTAGCCCTGCTGCATCAGACGCTGTACGGCCAGGCCCGGAAGTTGTTTCAGGCCGTGCAAATCTTCGAATGTTGTCGTAAAGGCGTGGAATCCGCCCTGTTCCAGGAAACGCTTCATGCCCAGTTCAATACGCGCCGCTTCCAGCACGTTTTGACGTTTGTCACCGTGGATCTGAGTGGCCGCTGTCATGGTGTAGGTGCTTTCGTACTCGTCGATCAGCGCGTTGATTTCGCCGTCGCTGATTGCGTTCACCACCTGTACCAGATCGCCCACGGCCCAGGTATTTACTGAAAAGCCGAATTTAATTTGCGCCGCCACTTTATCGCCGTCAGTGACCGCAACCTCACGCATATTGTCGCCAAAGCGGCACACTTTCAGGTGACGGGTGTCCTGTTTGGAGACGGCCTGGCGCATCCAGGAACCGATACGTTCGTGTGCCTGTTTATCCTGCCAGTGACCGGTGACCACGGCATGCTGTTGACGCATACGCGCGCCGATGAAACCGAACTCACGGCCGCCGTGCGCGGTCTGGTTCAGGTTCATAAAGTCCATATCAATGCTGTCCCATGGCAGAGCAGCGTTAAACTGGGTGTGGAACTGCATCAGCGGTTTATTGAGGATCGCCAGGCCGTTGATCCACATTTTGGCCGGGGAGAAGGTATGCAGCCAGACCACCATCCCTGCGCAGCGATCGTCATAGTTGGCGTCACGACAAATAGCGGTGATTTCGTCAGGCGAGGTACCCAGCGGTTTTAAGACCAGTTTGCAGGGCAGTTTAGCTTCAGTATTCAGTGCGTTAACGACGTGCTCGGCATGTTGGGTTACCTGACGCAGTGTTTCAGGGCCATACAGATGCTGGCTACCAATCACAAACCACACTTCATAGTTATCAAAAATCGTCATTGTCGTGTCCTTAATGTGTCAGGGTTGCCTGGTTTACCGGTGTTTTTTGCGCCGGCATGGCAGTCGGAAGGTATTGTTGTTCAGCGCTTACTGCCCATTGCTGGTAGCGGCGGTAAAGCTGTTCAAAACGTTGAGCCTGTTCTGGGCGAGGTTGCATCGTCTTTTCTACGGCGCTCGCCATTTTTTGTTGGGCGGCGGGAATATCTGCGTGGACCTTAGCGGCAACGGCGGCGAAGATTGCGGCACCGAGTGCGCAGCACTGGTCGGAAGCAACGATTTGTAGCGGACGGTTCAGCACGTCGCAGCAGGTCTGCATGATGACTGGGTTTTTACGCGCGATACCGCCCAATGCCATGACGTTGTTGACCGCAATGCCTTGTTCGGTAAAGCATTCCATGATGGCGCGTGCGCCAAACGCCGTGGCGGCAATCAGGCCACCAAACAGGGCCGGAGCATCGGTCGCAAGGTTCAGGTCGGTGATAATCCCTTTCAGACGCTGGTTCGCGTTTGGCGTACGGCGGCCGTTGAACCAGTCAAGCACCACCGGCAAATGATCCAGCGATGGGTTTTTTGCCCACGCTTCGGTCAGTGCAGGCAGCAGCTGTTTTTGGCTGGCTTTAATCTGGGTTTTCAGTTCCGGATGTTGTGCCGCAAGCTGATCCAGCGGCCAGCTCAAGACACGGCTAAACCAGGCATAGATATCGCCGAAAGCAGACTGACCCGCTTCCAGGCCGATAAAATGTGGGACGACACTGCCATCAACCTGGCCGCAAATCCCTTTCACCGCGCGTTCTCCCACGCTTTGTTTGTCGGCAATCAGAATATCGCAGGTCGAGGTGCCGATGACTTTCACCAGCGTATTGGGTTGCGCACCGGCGCCTACGGCGCCCATATGGCAGTCAAATGCACCGCCTGAAATGACGACACTTTCCGGTAGTCCCAGACGCTGTGCCCACTCGGCGCACAGGGTGCCAACCGGCAGGTCAGCGGTGACGGTGTCGGTAAACATCGGGTATTGCAGATGGCGGTTGATGACGGGATCGAGTTCATCAAAGAAACTGGCTGGTGGCAGTCCGCCCCAGCTTTCATGCCACAGGGATTTATGCCCGGCGCTGCAGCGTCCACGGCGAATATCCTGCGGGCGTACGGTATTCGAGAGCAGGGCTGGAACCCAGTCGCATAGCTCAATCCACGAGACCGCAGCTTCGGCTACCGCATGGTCCTGACGAGTTACATGCAGGATTTTGGCCCAAAACCATTCGCTGGAATAAATACCACCGATATAACGGGAGTAATCGACTTTGCCCGGCGTGTGGCACAGGCGGGTAATTTCTTCAGCTTCTTCGACTGCGGTGTGATCTTTCCACAGCACAAACATGGCGTTCGGGTTGTCAGCGAATTCAGGACGCAGCGCCAGCACGTTACCGTTGGCATCAATAGGTGCCGGAGTCGAACCGGTGCTGTCAACGCCAATCCCGACCACTTCCGCACGTTGTTCTGCGCTCAGTTCGGCCAGCACGGTTTTCAGTGCCGCTTCCATGGATTCGATGTAGTCGCGCGGGTGATGGCGAAACTGATTGTTTGGGCCGTCGCAATATTGCCCTTCCTGCCAACGCGGGTACCACTCTACGCTGGTGGCGATTTCTGCGCCGGTGGCACATTCCACCGCTAAAGCACGTACTGAATCACTACCAAAATCGAGGCCAATTGCAATCGCCATCGTCTTACTCCATCCAAAAATACGGGTATGGATAAACAGTAGATAGTGGGGATAAAAACCGTCAGGCAGGATCCGCTAATCTTATGGACTAAAATGCTGTGACATTAGAAAGTGTGACGCCGTGCAAATATTCAATGTGGACATTTCTGCCGTACTTATAGACACTTTTGTTAGCCGTTTTTGTCGTTGGCATCGTACAGGTTTTTAACAAAGTGCTTTTCACAAGCGGGGTTGATGGTCCATTGCTGATGTCATAGCGGCGTGCAGGGACGGCGGTGATGAAGTCTCACACAATATGGACAAATTGTTTCTTATCAGAACAGAGGGAGTATTGAAATTATGGCTGAACCGCAAAACGATCCCCTGCTGCCTGGGTATTCGTTTAATGCGCATTTGGTGGCGGGTTTAACCCCCATTGAGGCGAACGGGTATCTGGATTTTTTTATCGACAGGCCGTTGGGTATGAAAGGTTATATCCTGAACCTCACCATCCGAGGTGAAGGGGTCATCAATAATCAGGGGAAGCAGTTTGTCTGTCGACCTGGCGATATTTTGCTGTTCCCACCCGGCGAAATTCACCATTACGGACGCCATCCTGATGCCAGCGAGTGGTATCACCAGTGGGTCTACTTCCGACCGCGCGCCTATTGGCAGGAGTGGCTGGCCTGGCCGGCAATCTTTGCCCAGACCGGTTTTTTCCGCCCGGACGAAGCGCACCAGCCGCATTTTAACGAACTGTTTGGACAGATCATTCATGCCGGACAGGGGGAAGGGCGCTATTCCGAACTGCTGGCGATAAACCTGCTGGAGCAATTATTGCTCAGACGTATGGACGCGATTAACGAATCGCTGCATCCGCCGATGGATAACCGCGTGCGCGATGCCTGCCAGTACATCAGCGATCATCTGGCGGACAGTAATTTTGATATTGCCAGCGTTGCGCAGCATGTCTGCCTGTCACCGTCCCGGTTGTCGCATCTGTTTCGTCAGCAATTGGGTATCAGCGTATTAAGCTGGCGCGAGGATCAGCGTATCAGCCAGGCCAAGTTATTGCTGAGCACCACACGCATGCCTATTGCCACGGTGGGTCGCAATGTTGGCTTTGACGACCAACTCTATTTCTCCCGCGTTTTCAAAAAATGTACCGGTGCCAGTCCGAGCGAGTTTCGCGCTGGATGTGAATAAAAAGTGAATGATGTGTCCTGAAAGTTGTCCTAACTCGCAATCTATTCAGACAATTGATGGCTTGACGAAGTTGAGAAGGGTTAGCAGAATCCCTGCTTCGTAAATCTGACGGACACATTATGCAAGCATTGCTGGAACACTTTATTCTCCAGTCCGCCCTGTACTCTTTGATAGCTGTGCTTCTGGTGGCTTTTCTAGAGTCTCTGGCGCTGGTTGGCCTGATTCTACCTGGCACCGTGATGATGGCGGGGTTGGGCGCCTTAATTGGCAGTGGTGAACTGAATTTCTGGCATGCCTGGCTTGCGGGCATCGTTGGCTGCTTGTTGGGAGACTGGATCTCCTTCTGGCTGGGCTGGCGCTTTAAAAAGCCGTTGCACCGTTGGTCCTTCATGAAAAAGAACAAGGCGTTGCTGGACAAGACCGAACACGCGCTACACCAGCACAGCATGTTTACTATTTTGGTGGGGCGTTTTGTGGGCCCGACGCGTCCACTGGTACCGATGGTGGCGGGAATGCTGGATCTGCCCGTCGCCAAATTCATCGTCCCCAATATCATCGGCTGTGTGCTGTGGCCTCCGTTCTATTTCCTGCCGGGTATTCTGGCGGGCGCGGCAATCGATATTCCTTCCGATATGCAGAGCGGAGATTTCAAATGGCTGTTGCTGGCGACTGCACTGCTGCTGTGGGTGAGTGGCTGGCTGTGTTGGCGACTGTGGCGCAGTGGCAAAGCCGCTGTCGATCGTTTAACCGCATATTTACCGCGTGGCCGCCTGCTGTATCTGGCGCCGCTGACGCTGGGGATTGGTGTAGTCGCGCTGGTGGCGTTATTGCGTCATCCACTGATGCCGGTGTATCTCGATATTTTGCGTAAAGTGGTAGGTTACTGACGATTCCTTTGCCGGATGGCGGCTTCGCCTTATCCGGCAACGCATTATGCTTTAATGCCCAATAGCGCCGAGGCGCTGGCGCTGCCGCTTAACAGATCGTCCGTTTTGCCTTGCCATGCAATGCGCCCATCGGCGACCACAATTGAACGTGGTGCAATGCGTGCCGCATCTTCAACGCTATGGGAAACCATCAGCATCGTCAGTTGTTTGTCACGACAAACTTCGGCAACCAGCGATAACATCTCCTGGCGCAACGCCGGGTCGAGTGCAGAGAACGGCTCATCAAGCAGTAAAACAGGTTGCTCGCGAACCAGACAACGCGCCAGCGCCACACGTTGCCGTTGACCGCCGGAAAGCTCGCCGGGAAGCCTGTCCAGCAGGTTATCAAGACCCATCTGTTGGGCGATGTGCTGTAGTTTCTCACGCTGAGACGCGTTCAGTTTTAATCCCGGATTCAGACCCAGGCCGATGTTTTGCTGCACGTTCAGATGGCTGAACAGGTTGTTTTCCTGAAACAGCATGGAAACAGGACGACGAGAGGGCGGTGTGGCGGTGTGATCTTCGCCTTCAATCATCATTGTGCCGCTGGCAGGCGCCAGAAATCCGGCAATCAGATTCAATAGCGTGCTTTTCCCGGCGCCGCTTGGCCCGAGCACCGCGACCTGCTCACCGCGCGCCACCGATAATGTGAAACGCATGGGTAAGTGGTGATAAAGCCATGTAATATCAATCAGTTTTAACATTTCGTCCCGGCAATTTCTCAATAACGGTAAACAGCGTGAAGCACAGGATCAGCAACAATAACGCAGTAACAGCGCCATCCTGACTGCGGTAAGATCCAATCTGTTGATACAAATAAAACGGCAGGGTGCGGAAATCTTCATTGCCGAACAGGGCGACTACGCCAAAATCACCAATCGACAGGACACAGGCAAAGGCCATCGCCTGCGCCAGCGGGCGTTTCAGGGCGCGTAGTTCAACCACTTTTAGCCGTGACCATCCTTCGATGCCCAAAGACTGACACAACATACTGTAGCGTGCGGTCACATCGCGCATCGGGTTTTCCAGCACTTTCAGCGCGTAAGGGATCGCCATCAGCGCATTGGTGAAAATCACGATGGCGTCAGCCGATTCCGGTAACCCAATGCTGCTATTGAGCAGCAAAAAGAACCCGGTGGCCAGCACGATACCCGGCATGGCGAGTATCATCATACCGCTCAGTTCCAGCGCCTGACCTGCCAATACCTGCTGCCGGGCGCGCAGTTCGCGGCTACTCCACAGCAGCATCATCGTCAGAATGACGCACAATATGCCTGCCGCCAGCGCGATGCGCAGTGACGTCCCCAGTGCTTGCCACAGCACTGGCTGCGTAAGCACATCCAGTACATTGCGGTTTAAACCATCGACAATCACCGCCAGCAACGGCGGAAGCAACAGCAACAGCGCGAGAACAATCAGTATTAAGTCAGTCAGTCGGCTGTGTAGGCGATCGTCAGGATCGCGCCAGCCTTGTACCAGCGTCGTGCCGGGCGCAATGGCGCGACTCAACCGTTGGCTGAGCAGTACCAGCGCTAAACAGCAAACCATTTGGATCAGGGCCAGCATAGCCGCCCGCGCGGGATCGTAATCAAAGCTTAGTGCCTGATATATAGCCAGCTCGATAGTGGTTG
Organism: Citrobacter sp. RHBSTW-00671; assembly: GCF_014103415.1. Taxonomy (NCBI): domain Bacteria; kingdom Pseudomonadati; phylum Pseudomonadota; class Gammaproteobacteria; order Enterobacterales; family Enterobacteriaceae; genus Citrobacter; species Citrobacter sp. RHBSTW-00671. Next base: position 4,633,230 of record NZ_JABXPR010000001.1, on the reverse strand, counting down.
CCTGTGGCCCGCCGCCGAGCGACAGCACGGTGGCGAAGCTGGCGAAGCACAGCATAAAGATAAGTGCTGCTACGGGAAGGATCTGACGACGCAGCCACGGCCATTCGACAAAACGGAAGAAATGCCAGCCGCGCATCCCTAACTGTGCGGCTAACTGTCGCTGTTCGCCGGGGATGTTCTCCAGCGATTGCAGCAGTAGGCGACTGGCCATCGGCAGGTTGAAAAAGACATGTGCCAGCAGAATACCCTGTAAGCCGTAGGGCGAAAACGTCCACTCCAGCCCGAATGTGTGCCAGAGCGAGGCCAGCCAGCCCTGACGACCATATACGCTAAGGATGCCGAATACGGCGACCAGCACCGGCAAGATCAGCGTCATCGCGCACAGGCGCAACAGGGCCAGACGTCCGGGAAAGCGCCGGCGATAGAGCGCTCTGGCGAGGAAAATCGCCGGGATAACGGACAACGCTGCGGATAAAAATGCCTGCCAGAAAGAAAAGCGCACCACATGCCACAGGTAGCTGTCCTGCCAGAGCGATAACCATTCTCCCTGCGGTGCGTTAAACCACAGCGCCAGAAATGCGGCTAGCGCGACAGCCACCATCAATGTGGCAGCTGAAAGCCCTGGGATCAGCCAGCCAGGAATTAACGGCTGACGGCGCGTTGCCATTCGCTAATCCATGCCTGACGCTGGGCAGCAACTTGCTGCGGGGTAAATTCCAGTGCGTTGACCGGTTTTTCCAGTTGCTCAAATCCTGGCGGCAGGGTGACCTGCGTCACCGGATACATCCAGTTGCCCGTTGGGATCGCATTCTGGAATGCCGGAGATACCATAAATTTCAGGAATTTTTCCGCCAACTCCGGTTGCTTGCTGGCTGCGGTACGTGCGGCAACTTCCACCTGCAGATAGTGACCTTCGCTAAAGTTAGCGGCGGCGTAGTTACCTTTTTTCTCTTCGATGATGTGATAGGCCGGAGAGGTGGTGTAGCTCAACACCAGGTCACTTTCACCCTTCAGGAACAGGCCGTAGGCTTCACTCCAGCCTTTGGTGACGGTGACGGTTTTTGCCGCCAGTTTCTGCCATGCCTGCGGCGCTTTATCACCATAGACTTTTTGCATCCACAGCAGCAGCCCCAGACCCGGCGTGCTGGTACGCGGATCCTGGTAGATTACGCGCCATTTCTGGTCGCTTTCAACCAGTTCTTTCAGACTTTTGGGCGGATTCTTCAGCTTGTTTTTATCATAAACAAAGGCGAAATAGCCGTAGTCAAACGGAACGAAGGTGTCGTTTTTCCAGCCGCCTGGCACACTGACTGCATTCTCCGGCACGTTGCTTTTAGCGAACAGCCCGGTTTGCGTAGCGGCTGCCAGAAGGTTGTTGTCCAGTCCCAGTACGACGTCAGCTTTGCTGTTTTTTCCTTCCATACGCAGGCGGTTCAGCAACGATACGCCATCCTCTAACGCGACCAGTTTCAGCTCGCAGTTGCAGTCAGCTTCAAAGGCTTTTTTGATTGTCGGGCCCGGGCCCCAGTCAGCAGCGAACGAGTCGTAGGTATAGACGGTCAGTACAGGTTTAGCGAAGGCAGGTGCTGCGCACAGCAGTACAAGCGGAAGACATTTTTTAAACACTTTGCACCTCATAAAGTAAAACTCTAAATAATTCGAGTTGCAGGAAGGCGGCGACGCAGCGCATCCCCAGGAGCGTACAGGTAGTACGTGACTGGGGTGAGCGACAAACCTGCCGGGAGCAGATTTGAACGCTGCTTGCAGCGGCCCTGAAAGGGCGAGGCCCATGGATGGGCCGAGTAATAAAGCCAACGCATCTGCAGCTTGAAGTATGACGAGTTAGGTGGCAAAGGACTTGAGCTACAGCCTCAAATCCCTTCGCCGGCATTATCCGGATCAGGTTCGACGGGTATCTCTCAGCCCATACGCAGATCGAATGATTTTGTGTATGTTTTTATTTAGCACCCCGTTGAGAACGGCGTTAGTGTAGTGATTTTGTTGCTGGGCGGCAATCAAGAGCTGGCTCTATGGCTCCGGCGGCGCAAACCACGCTGATTTAAAATCAAACCAGCCGAGGGTATTCATGCGCAGCCCGCGCATACTGCGCTGTCCCTGAATGATCAGCCAGTGGTGGATTAATGGCACAATGGCCTTTGTAGCGAGCAGCTGTTGGCACCATGCTGCCAGGCTCATTTCGCCCGTTCGCCAGCGAGCCGCATCGTTTTCCCAGTCCCGCGAGATACAGTTTTGCAGCAACGGGACTTCGCACAAATGGGCGAACAGCGAGAAGTCCAGCGGTAGGGTAAAGTTGGCGCTGTTTAGCCAGATATCGCTGACTATTTCACCTGCATGCCATTGATCGTAGTCGATCTCCTGAATATTCAGTTGCACCTGATGCTGCGCCAGCAACGTTTTCATGATCTGCGCGATAATCCGGTGTTCGATATGATCGCGATAGTAAGTGAGCGTCAGCGTTTCCAGCCCGGCTGGTTTTTCACCATGGCCGGGTTTGGCGTGGTGCCAGCGGGGGAGTAAACCATAGGCGGGGAACCACAGTTGCTGGTACTGTTCGTCGGCGTGGCAGATTAAATTCGTTGGCGAGAGAATGCGGCTTACCCACTCGCGTACTTCCTGATTAGCGCCACGGTGGCTACGCGCATCAAACAACAGGTAGTAGCAACCTTCTTCGAGGCGGCTTTCGATTGCCTTTTCATCCTCCGTGGGACCTTTTAGCGTCAACCCGCCGCCAGGCTCTTCTCCGATGTCGGGTAATACCCAAACGTTAACTTCGTCGATCAGCGCCCGGTAGCCAAAGTAATCATCAAATGCATGAATTTTCAGTTGGTTATTGGTGTTTCGGATTACCGCATACGGACCAGTCCCAATCGGGTGGCTGGAGAAATTGTTTAGCGTTTCCCATTCTCGCGGCAGGATCATGGCGGGGACCTGCCCCAATAGCCAGGGAAGCCAGCGGTCTGGCTGGGCCAGATGGATATCCAGCGTCCAGGCCGTGGGAGAGACGATCTGGGTAATATGTGAGTACAGCGGCAACGTATTAATGCGGGTCAGTGAGGCGATCACATCGTCCATTTCCAGCTCACGACCGTGGTGAAAATGAATCCCCGGGCGTAGAAAGAATCGCCAGTGTAAAGGTGATATCTGCTGCCAGTGATGGGCAATATCCGCTTCCAGTTCCCCATTTTCCTCATTTACACGGGTTAAGGCGCTGAAGATTTGCCGGGCGATATGGGTTTCGGAACGACGTAATGCCGTACCGGGCAGCAGGTTGCGCATCGGTCGATAATACAGGACGCGCATGATGTGCCGCCCCTGGCGAAAGCTGCGGCCAAGGTGGGAGACCAGCATCTGCCGTACGGCGGTTTTGTCACCGACCAGCTGTACCAGTTGATCGATGCGATCCTGTTCCAGCAGGTCTTCTGCCCGCTGCTGCTGGAGCGCCAGCCCGGTATAGAGGAATGTCAGGCGTGAGCGTTTACCCCGACCGACCTCCGCTTCCCATGTTAACCAGCCGCGTTCCTGCATGGTGTTGAGCAGGGTTCGCATATGGCGGCGCGAGCAGCTAAGCAGCTCCGCCAGCTCGTTCAGCGTCGTGTCTTGCGTTTTGCCGTCACAGCATTGCCACAGACGGATGAACTGTTGTTGCAAACGACCAGAAGACATAAAAGGGGAACTCCTGCAAAAAACTCAGCAATTTTATTATCCCTATATTAAGCCAATAATAGATTCCGATGAAGCGATGAGACAACGAAGGGGTCATCTATGCGTCAGTTCTATATGAAGTACTTTACCGCGACAGAGAAATCGTCCTGGTTGGCTTGCCTGAGCGCACCGCAGCGCTTAAAGATGCTCGAAGATCTGATGCAGTGGGAGGTGACAGCCTGACTCCTGAATTGGGAATTGCAGACATCATGTGTGACTGAGTATTGGTGTTAATCGCCGCGCCAGCAGGTATTATCTGCTGGCTTTTTTCGTATCAGCCCAGCCAATAGGGATAACAATGCTCTGGATTATGACCATGGGACGGCGCCTCAATGGCGTTTACGCGGCATTTATGCTGGTCGCTTTTATGATGGGCGTGGCGGGGGCATTGCAGGCACCCACGCTGAGTCTGTTCCTGAGCCGTGAAGTCGGGGCGCAGCCATTCTGGGTTGGGTTGTTTTATACCGTCAATGCGATTGCCGGGATCGTGGTTAGCCTCGGGCTTGCAAAACGTTCCGACAGCCAGGGCGATCGGCGCAAGCTGATTATGTTTTGCTGCCTGATGGCAATTGGCAACGCGCTGCTGTTTGCCTTTAATCGTCACTATCTCACGTTGATCACCTGCGGTGTGCTGCTGGCCTCGCTGGCCAATACCGCGATGCCGCAGTTGTTTGCGCTGGCGCGGGAGTATGCGGATAATTCCGCGCGTGAAGTGGTGATGTTTAGTTCGGTGATGCGTGCGCAGCTTTCGCTGGCGTGGGTTATTGGGCCACCGCTGGCCTTCATGCTGGCACTGAATTACGGTTTCACGGTGATGTTCTCTATTGCGGCTGGCATTTTTGCGATAAGCTTGGTGCTGATTGCGCTGATCCTGCCCTCTGTCGCCCGGGTGGAACAACCTGTTGATCTACCGCTTGAACAAACGGGGGGATGGCAGGATAAAAATGTACGCATGCTGTTTATTGCCTCCACGTTGATGTGGACCTGCAACACGATGTACATCATCGATATGCCGCTGTGGATAAGCCTTGAACTGGGTTTACCCGACAAGCTTGCTGGGATCCTGATGGGGACGGCGGCCGGGCTGGAAATTCCGGCGATGATTCTGGCGGGCTATTACGTGAAGCGCTTTGGTAAACGGCGAATGATGATTACCGCCGTGGCGGCCGGCGTGCTGTTTTACCTTGGTCTTATTTTCTTTCACAGCCATACGGCGCTGCTGGTGCTGCAACTGTTTAACGCGGTATTCATCGGTATTGTCGCTGGGATAGGGATGCTGTGGTTTCAGGATCTGATGCCGGGACGCGCGGGTTCTGCCACCACATTATTCACCAACAGCATTTCCACGGGTGTCATTTTGGCAGGGGTGATTCAGGGGGCTGTCGCGCAAAGCTACGGACATTTTGCCGTTTACTGGGTAATCGCGGCGATTTCTGTGGTTACGCTGGTGATGACCGGGCGGGTGAAAGACGTTTAATCATGTTGCCGGATGCGCTGCGCTTATCCGGCCTACAGTTGGAATGCGTTTGTAGGTCGGATAAGCGCAGCGCATCCGGCGTCACAATGACTAGCGCATAAACGCCGGTTGCTTGTGTTCGTATTCGGTAATCGCCGCTTCGTGTTGCAGCGTCAGTCCGATGCTGTCGAGACCGTTCAGCATGCAGTGACGGCGGAAGTCATCGATTTTAAAGCTGTAGGACTTATCGCCTGCTTTCACCTCCTGCGCTTCCAGATCAACCTCAAAACGGATGCCCGGATTTGCCTGTACCAGTTTGAACAGCTCATCGACTTCTTCATCGCTTAATTTCACCGGCAGCAGCTGGTTGTTGAAGCTGTTGCCGTAGAAGATGTCGGCGAAGCTCGGCGCGATCACCACTTTGAAACCATAATCGGTCAGCGCCCAGGGCGCGTGCTCACGTGAAGAGCCGCAGCCAAAGTTTTCCCGCGCCAGCAGAATTGATGCACCTTTATATTCCGGGAAGTTCAGTACGAACTCTGGATTAGGCTGTTGCCCCTTTTCGTCGAGGAAACGCCAGTCGTTAAACAGATGAGCGCCAAACCCGGTGCGGGTAACCTTCTGCAGAAACTGTTTGGGAATAATGGCATCGGTATCGACGTTGGCGGCATCCAGTGGGACAACCAGGCCGGTATGCTGGGTAAATTTTTCTGCCATGGTAGTTTCCTTATTTGATGCTGCGAATGTCGGCAAAATGACCGGTGACGGCGGCAGCGGCGGCCATGGCCGGGCTGACTAAATGCGTGCGACCACCGCGGCCCTGACGACCTTCAAAGTTACGGTTGCTGGTGGATGCGCAACGCTCACCAGGGTTCAGGCGATCGTTGTTCATCGCCAGACACATGGAGCAGCCCGGTAAACGCCATTCAAAACCGGCTTCGATAAAGATCTTGTCCAGACCTTCTGCTTCCGCCTGCGCTTTTACCGGACCTGAACCGGGAACCACCAGCGCCTGCACGCCCGGCGCAACTTTACGGCCTTTGGCGATTTCCGCCGCGGCGCGTAAATCTTCAATACGCGAGTTGGTGCAGGAACCGATGAACACTTTATCAATAGCCACTTCCGTTAACGGAATACCCGGTTTCAGCCCCATATACGCCAGCGCTTTTTCAGCCGATGCGCGCTCAACGGGATCGGCAAATGACGCCGGGTCGGGAATATTATCGTTCACCGAGATGACCTGACCCGGGTTCGTTCCCCAGGTGACCTGCGGCGCGATATCTTCTGCCTGCAGGGTAACGACGGTATCAAACGTTGCGTTATCGTCGGTTTTCAGCGTTTTCCAGTACGTAACCGCGTGGTCAAAATCCTCGCCCTTCGGTGCGTGTAAACGACCCTGCACATAGTTAAAGGTCGTTTCATCCGGTGCGACCAGACCCGCTTTGGCACCCATTTCAATGGCCATGTTGCACAGGGTCATTCGGCCTTCCATGCTCAGTGCACGGATGGCTTCGCCGCAAAATTCAACGACATGCCCGGTGCCGCCTGCGCTACCGGTTTTACCGATAATCGCCAGCACGATATCTTTGGCGGTAATGCCAGGGGCTGCTTTACCGTTGACTTCAATCTTCATGGTTTTGGCGCGCCCCTGTTTCAGGGTCTGCGTCGCCAGAACGTGTTCAACTTCAGAAGTGCCAATGCCAAACGCCAGCGCGCCGAACGCGCCGTGTGTAGCGGTGTGGGAATCGCCACAGACGATGGTCATACCCGGCAACGTCACGCCTTGTTCTGGCCCCATCACGTGAACGATACCCTGATACGGATGGTTCAGATCGTACAGTTCCACGCCAAATTCATTGCAGTTTTTGATCAGCTCCTGCATCTGAATACGTGCCATTTCGCCCGAGGCGTTAATGTCTTTCGTTTGCGTCGAAACGTTGTGGTCCATCGTGGCAAAGGTTTTACCCGGCTTGCGAACCTGGCGGCCATGCGCACGTAAACCATCAAATGCCTGCGGAGAGGTCACTTCATGCACCAGATGTCTGTCGATATATAACAGTGGGGTTTCGTTTTGCGCCTCAAAGACAACGTGCGCATTAAACAATTTTTCGTATAACGTCTTGGCCATGATTACACCCCTTCAGCGACGTAGCGAGCGATGATATTGCCCATCTCATCGGTACTGACTGCGGCAGCGCCACGGGCTAAGTCACCGGTGCGAATACCTTCTTCTAATGCGCGGTTGATAGCGCTCTCAATTGCGGTTGCCGCATCATTGGCATCCAGGCTGTAACGCAACAGCAGGGCCAGTGACAGAATTTGGGCGATCGGGTTTGCAATATTCTTCCCTGCGATATCGGGTGCAGAACCGCCAGCCGGCTCGTACAGACCAAAGCCCTGCTCATTCAGGCTGGCAGACGGCAACATGCCCATTGAACCGGTAATCATGGCGCACTCGTCAGACAGAATGTCACCAAACAGGTTGGAACACAGCAGGACGTCGAACTGGGACGGGTCTTTGATTAATTGCATTGTCGCGTTGTCGATATACATATGCGCCAGTTCAACATCCGGGTATTCGTTGGCAATTTCATTGACGATTTCGCGCCACAGAATAGACGTTTGCAGTACGTTAGCTTTATCAATAGACGTGACTTTACGGCGACGTTTGCGAGCGGATTCAAACGCGATACGCGCAATACGTTCGATCTCGAAACGGTGATAAACCTCGGTATCAAAGGCTTTTTCATGTTGCCCGCTGCCTTCGCGGCCTTTGGGTTGACCGAAATAGATCCCACCCGTCAGTTCACGTACGCACAGGATGTCGAAACCGTTAGCTGCAATGTCGGCGCGCAGCGGGCAAAAGGCTTCCAGCCCCTGGTACAACTTCGCCGGACGCAGGTTACTGAATAATTTGAAGTGCTTACGCAACGGCAGCAGCGCACCACGCTCGGGTTGCTGGTTAGGCGGCAGATGTTCCCATTTTGGGCCGCCAACGGAGCCAAACAGAATGGCGTCAGCTTGCTCACAGCCTTCAACCGTCGCCGGTGGCAGCGGCTGACCGTGGTTATCGATAGCTGCACCGCCCACGTCATAGTGGCTGGTGGTAATGCGTATGCCAAAACGGTTGCGAATTGCGTCCAGTACTTTCAATGCTTGCGCCATCACTTCCGGGCCAATACCGTCACCCGGCAAAACAGCAATATGATAATTCTTCGACATCACACGGTTTCCTTGTTGTTCTCGTTGTTCTGAGCTTTGCGTTGCAATTCTTTTTCGACTTCTTCAGCGCGCCAGATGTTGTTCAGCACATGCACCATCGCTTTGGCGGAAGACTCGACGATATCTGTTGCCAGACCGACGCCGTGGAAGCGGCGACCGTTATAGTTGGCGACGATATCCACCTGACCCAGCGCATCTTTACCGTGGCCTTTAGCGGTCAGGCTATATTTGACCAGTTCGACGTTGTATTCCGTCACGCGGTTAATGGCCTGATAAATGGCATCGACCGGGCCGTTACCGTTAGCCGCTTCGGCTTTGACGTCTTCGCCACAAGTCAGCTTGACGGAGGCGGTGGCAATATCATTAGAACCAGACTGCACGCTGAAATAGTCCAGACGGAAGTGTTCTGGCTCTTCCTGCTGTTTGTTAATAAAGGCCAGTGCTTCCAGGTCGTAATCGAATACCTGACCTTTTTTATCTGCCAGCTTCAGGAATGCGTCATACAGATTGTCCAGGCTGTATTCACTTTCTTTATAGCCCATCTCGTCCATACGGTGTTTCACCGCGGCGCGTCCGGAACGGGAGGTCAGGTTCAGCTGTACCTGGTTCAGGCCGATGGATTCCGGCGTCATGATTTCGTAGTTTTCACGGTTTTTCAGCACGCCGTCCTGATGGATACCGGAGGAGTGAGCAAACGCACCACTACCCACAATCGCTTTGTTGGCCGGAATCGGCATGTTGCAGATTTGGCTGACTAACTGGCTGGTACGCCAGATTTCCTGGTGATTAATACGGGTTTGCACGTTCAGGATATCTTTGCGCACTTTGATCGCCATGATCACTTCTTCCAGTGAACAGTTGCCTGCACGTTCGCCGATACCGTTCATCGCGCCTTCCACCTGACGCGCTCCAGCGTGAACGGCTGCCAGTGCGTTGCCGACGCCCAGGCCTAAGTCATCATGGGTGTGTACGGAGATGATGGCTTTATCGATATTCGGTACGCGTTCATACAGACCAGAAATGATTGCGCCAAATTCAAAAGGCATGGTGTAGCCAACGGTATCGGGGATATTAATGGTTTTGGCACCCGCATTAATCGCCGCTTCAACCACGCGGGCCAGGTCGGCGATAGGGGTTCGACCAGCATCTTCGCATGAGAACTCCACGTCATCCGTATAATTACGTGCACGCTTAACCATGTAGACAGCGCGCTCGATCACTTCATCCAACGTGCTGCGTAATTTCGTCGCGATATGCATCGGCGAAGTGGCGATAAACGTATGAATGCGAAAAGCCTCGGCGACTTTCAAAGATTCTGCGGCAACGTCGATATCTTTTTCTACGCAGCGCGCTAAGGCGCAAACGCGGCTGTTTTTAACCTGACGAGCGATGGTCTGCACTGATTCAAAGTCACCCGGTGAAGAAACAGGAAAACCCACTTCCATCACGTCAACGCCCATACGCTCGAGGGCCAGAGCTATCTGCAGTTTTTCTTTCACACTCAGGCTTGCCTGTAACGCCTGTTCACCATCGCGTAAGGTGGTATCGAAAATAATGACTTGCTGGCTCATGGTTTAGGTCCTTGGTGTTTAGGGCGCCTTGCTTCGAGCATAAAAAAACCCGCGCAATGGCGCGGGTTTTTGTCTTAACTGGAGCTGACTTAATGCTGAATGTCGTCCACCAGTCTACCGCGCAATGAGAATGCGTTTAGTAGTAGTAGACCGTTAAAACGAGCAATGTAAGTCATCAATCAAGCTCCAGGCGAATGCGATATGCTTTTAGTGGTACTGGATATGAAGATTGATGTCAACCCCATCCCCCACAAATGCCCCCAGTAGGCGGAAAAAATCTCCTGAACTTTGAGCGAATTGTGCTGAATTTTTATGGTTGTATAAAATAAATCAGCGTATGGATTACATACTTTTCACGATTTGACATATTTGAGCATATTTGTTTTCAGCTATTGTAACGGCATATTGAAGAGATAACTTGTGTATGGATTTTTTATCTTTATGATTTATCGGTTTTTTATACTAAGGAAGGTGCGAATAAGCAGGTCATTTCTTCCCAAGCTGACTCGCTGATTAAAATTTCGCGGATCTGGGCCGATTTTTTTCCCGCAAACACATCGAATCAGCCTATTTAGGCTATTTTTTCCACCATTTCTGGCGTTATTTCCGGTTTTTACTGAGATCTCTCCCACTGACGTATCATTTGGTCCACCCGAAACAGGTTGGCCAGGGTGAATAACATCGCCAGTTGGTTATCGTTTTTCAGCAGCCCCTTGTATCTGGCTTTCACGAAGCCGAACTGCCGCTTGATGATGCGAAACGGGTGCTCCACCCTGGCACGGATGCTGGCTTTCATGTATTCGATGTTGATGGCCGTTTTGTTCTTGCGCGGATGCTGCTTCAAGGTTTTTACCCTGCCGGGACGCTCGGCGATCAGCCAGTCCACATCCACCTCGGCCAGCTCCTCGCGCTGTGGCGCTCCTTGGTAGCCGGCATCGGCTGAGACAAATTGCTCCTCTCCATGAAGCAGATTACCCAGCTGATTGAGGTCATGCTCGTTGGCCGCGGTGGTGACCAGGCTGTGGGTCAGGCCACTCTTGGCATCGACACCAATGTGGGCCTTCATGCCAAAGTGCCACTGATTGCCTTTCTTGGTCTGATGCATCTCCGGATCGCGTTGCTGCTCATTGTTCTTGGTCGAGCTGGGTGCCTCAATGATGGTGGCATCCACCAAAGTGCCTTGGGTCATCATGACGCCTGCTTCGGCCAGCCAGCGATTGATGGTCTTGAACAATTGACGGGCCAGTTGATGCTGCTCGAGCAGGTGGCGGAAATTCATGATGGTGGTGCGATCCGGCAGGGCGCTATCCAGGGATAATCGGGCAAACAGGCGCATGGAGGCGATTTCGTACAGGGCATCTTCCATGGCACCGTCGCTCAGGTTGTACCAATGCTGCATGCAGTGAATACGCAGCATGGTCTCCAGCGGATAGGGCCGTCGGCCATTGCCCGCCTTGGGATAAAACGGCTCGATGACAGCGGTCATATTCTGCCATGGCAGAATCTGCTCCATGCGGGAGAGGAAAATCTCTTTTCGGGTCTGACGGCGCTTAGTGCTGAATTCACTATCGGCGAAGGTGAGTTGATGGCTCATGATGTCCCTCTGGGATGCGCTCCGGATGAATATGATGATCTCATATCAGGAACTTGTTCGCACCTTCCCTAACTTTGAATAGGTTTGAGGTGCCGTGGGAAAAATGATTGATAAATAAATGTTAAGCATCACGGTGTTAATGATATAAAAATTTAATTAAAACTTAAATATACATTCACTTAGTGCATGATTGTATATTCGCCATGGTTATGGTTATATTGTTTTCGACATTTAAACGTATGAATCATCGTGCAGTGACCTCTGCCACACTGCGCTCGCATTGGTTTTTGTTCATTCAGGCCGGGGCCTTTATGTTTTCCTAATTTTAATGCTTTCCCTTTTTCTTATTTTATATGCATGGTAAATCATATTAGCGGAGGTTATTTCTGAGCTCCGTCTGGGAAAAGGGATTTTAGAGTGACAGTGGAGTTAAATATGCCAGAAGTAAAAATAATAGATAAACCTAATCTTTTAGAGATGGGGAAGCCGCAGTTGCGCATGGTTGACCTTAATTTATTAACCGTTTTTGACGCGGTGATGCAAGAACAGAATATTACTCGCGCAGCGCATTCTCTGGGCATGTCGCAGCCTGCAGTCAGCAACGCAGTCGCACGTCTGAAGGTTATGTTTAATGATGAGCTCTTTGTGCGCTATGGCCGAGGCATCCAGCCAACAGCACGGGCTTTTCAGCTATTTGGCTCTATTCGTCAGGCGCTGCAATTGGTGCAGAATGAACTGCCAGGGTCCGGTTTTGAACCCGCCAGCAGCTCACGTGTATTTAATCTTTGCGTCTGTAGCCCCCTGGATAATATCCTCACGTCCTTGATTTACAATCGCGTTGAGCAGGTTGCACCTAATATTCATGTCGTATTTAAATCATCGCTCAACCAAAATACAGAACATCAATTACGGTATCAGGAAACAGAATTTGTTATTAGTTATGAAGAATTCCGCCGTCCTGAATTCACCAGTATTCCGTTATTCAGTGATGAGATGGTGTTAGTCGCAAGTAAAAAACACCCGCGCATTAGCGGTCCATTGCTGGAGAGTGATGTCTATAATGAACAGCATGCGGTCGTTTCTCTCGATCGCTTTGCGTCATTCAGTCACCCCTGGTATGACACTCAGGATAAACAAGCCTGCGTTGCTTATCAGGGAATGGCATTAATCAGTGTACTGAATATTGTATCCCAAACTCATTTGGTTTCTATTGCGCCACGCTGGTTAGCTGAAGAGTTCTCCGAGGCTTTAGAGCTGCAAATATTACCGCTACCGTTAAAACTGAATAGCCGGACTTGTTATCTTTCCTGGCATGAAGCCGCGGGTCGGGATAAAGGACATCAATGGATGGAAGAGCTGTTAGTCTCCATCTGTAAGCAGTGACCTACGGCAGAGTAAATCCGATGATGAATCTGGTTTATTCTGCTTTTTTATTTTTATTTGAAATTTTATGCTGAAATCTGCTTTTGGTTTTTGCCTGGGAGGGTGAAAAAATAGAGTAATCGCTGTAAGTCCTCATTTTTAAGCGATTATTTGTCATTCCATTTGCTTATACTGGTTTAATTCTCCGTTTATTCGATTCTTTCCTCCGTTTTATTCTTATCCGCTGTTACACCACCGCTTCGGTGTCAATTGCCATGCCTTATCATCAGCGGTTAATGTGTTGTTAAACCGTTATTCATTATAAGAGTGGAGGCAAGCCATGGAGATGTTGTCTGGAGCCGAGATGGTCGTCCGATCGCTCATCGATCAGGGTGTGAAGCAGGTATTCGGGTATCCCGGGGGCGCAGTCCTCGATATTTATGATGCTTTGCATACGGTCGGTGGTATTGATCATGTGCTGGTCCGCCATGAGCAAGCTGCGGTCCATATGGCCGATGGCCTGGCACGTGCCACGGGTGAAGTGGGCGTTGTGTTAGTCACCTCAGGGCCGGGAGCAACCAATGCGATCACAGGTATCGCAACGGCGTACATGGACTCCATCCCGCTGGTGATCCTCTCCGGGCAGGTGGCTACCTCTCTGATTGGCTACGATGCCTTTCAGGAGTGCGATATGGTGGGGATTTCTCGTCCGGTGGTGAAACACAGTTTTCTGGTCAAGCAAACGGAAGACATCCCGCAGGTACTGAAAAAAGCCTTCTGGCTGGCGGCAAGCGGTCGTCCGGGTCCGGTGGTAGTAGATTTACCGAAGGATATTCTGAATCCGGCGAAGAAATTGCCTTATAGCTGGCCAGAGTCGGTGAGCATGCGTTCGTATAACCCAACGACGACCGGACATAAAGGGCAGATAAAACGCGCTCTGCAGACGTTAGTCGCGGCTAAAAAACCGGTTGTGTACGTGGGGGGGGGCGCCGTTAATGCCGCCTGCCATGAGCAGTTGGGCCAGATCGCTGAAGCACTTAATCTGCCAGTTGTTTCTTCGCTGATGGGGTTAGGCGCGTTTCCGGCAACGCATCGTCAGGCGCTGGGCATGTTGGGTATGCACGGTACCTATGAAGCGAATATGACTATGCATCATTCCGATGTGATCTTTGCCGTCGGCGTGCGCTTTGACGATCGTACAACCAATAATCTGGCAAAATATTGCCCGAATGCGACCGTGTTACATATCGATATCGACCCCACTTCTATTTCAAAAACCGTTACTGCGGATATTCCAATCGTGGGCGATGCTCGCCTGGTGCTTGAGCAGATGCTGGAGCTGCTGGAGCTGGAGAAATCTCAGCAGCCGCTGGATGATAACCGCGACTGGTGGCAACAGATTGAGCACTGGCGCGCCCGGCAGTGCCTGAAATATGACACCCAGAGTGAGAGCATTAAACCGCAGGCAGTGATTGAAACTATCTGGCGTTTGACGAAAGGTGATGCGTATGTCACTTCGGATGTGGGCCAGCACCAGATGTTTGCTGCACTTTACTATCCGTTTGATAAACCTCGTCGTTGGATAAACTCAGGCGGTCTTGGCACCATGGGATTCGGTTTACCCGCAGCGTTAGGGGTGAAGATGGCACTGCCGAATGAAACGGTAGTCTGCGTGACTGGTGATGGCAGTATTCAGATGAATATCCAGGAGCTGTCGACGGCGCTGCAATATGAGCTGCCGGTGCTGGTACTCAACCTTAACAACCGCTATCTCGGCATGGTGAAACAGTGGCAGGACATGATCTATTCCGGGCGTCATTCGCAGTCTTATATGCAGTCGCTACCCGATTTTGTCCGTCTTGCTGAAGCCTATGGGCATATTGGTATCCAGATAAATCATCCGGATGAGCTGGAAAGCAAACTGGGAGAAGCACTGGAACATGTGCGCAACCACCGGCTGGTGTTTGTTGATGTCACCGTCGATGGCAGCGAGCATGTCTACCCGATGCAAATTCGAGGGGGCGGTATGGATGAGATGTGGTTAAGCAAAACGGAGAGGACCTGATTATGCGCCGGATATTATCAGTATTACTGGAAAACGAGTCTGGGGCATTATCGCGTGTGATAGGCCTCTTCGCCCAGCGAGGTTACAACATTGAAAGCCTGACCGTCGCGCCGACTGACGATCCGACCTTATCGCGGATGACGATTCAGACCGTAGGCGATGAAAAGGTCCTCGAACAAATTGAAAAGCAACTGCACAAGCTGGTGGATGTCCTGCGGGTAAGTGAGTTAGGGCAGGGCGCACACGTTGAACGAGAGATCATGCTGGTGAAGATCCAGGCCAGTGGTTATGGCCGGGAAGAGGTGAAACGCAACACGGAAATTTTCCGTGGGCAGATCATCGATGTCACGCCGTCTATCTACACGGTGCAGTTGGCGGGCACCAGCGATAAGCTGGATGCGTTTTTGGCAACCTTGCGTGAAGTCGCCAAAATTGTGGAAGTTGCCCGTTCCGGCGTGGTAGGACTTTCTCGCGGCGATAAAATTATGCGCTAATAGTCGGCTGTATGCCTGATAAGCACCGTGCCATCAGGCATCATCGTGGAGGTCATGCCGGATGGCGGCGTAAACGTCTTATCCGGCCTACAGGTAACGTCCCCGTTTTCGCTGATACGACCTGTTGCGCTTTTTTTTGCGAAATCAGCAGTAACCAGAGACAAAAGCGGTTGCCGCAGTCATTATTCTGCGCTTAGATGTTAATAAATTTAACCCATGCCATCTTAAAGGTTATGGTTTGTACATTTTACGCAAGGGGCAATTGTGAAACTGGATGAAATCGCTCGGTTGGCCGGCGTTTCGCGAACGACTGCAAGCTACGTTATTAATGGCAAAGCAAAGCAATACCGCGTAAGCGACAAAACGGTCGAAAAAGTCATGGCGGTGGTGCGCGAACATAATTACCACCCTAATGCTGTGGCGGCCGGGCTCCGTGCTGGACGCACACGTTCTATCGGGTTGGTGATCCCGGACCTGGAGAATACGAGTTATACCCGCATTGCAAACTACCTGGAACGCCAGGCGCGTCAGCGCGGGTATCAACTGCTGATTGCCTGCTCTGAAGATCAGCCAGATAACGAAATGCGCTGTATTGAGCATCTTTTACAGCGTCAGGTTGACGCCATTATTGTGTCTACCTCATTACCGCCGGAACATCCGTTCTATCAGCGCTGGGCGAACAGTTCATTCCCGATTGTCGCGCTGGATCGTGCGCTGGATCGTGAACACTTCACCAGTGTTGTCGGCGCAGATCAGGATGATGCCCAAATGCTGGCGGAGGAATTGCGTAAATTCCCTGCTGAAACTGTGCTCTACCTGGGGGCGCTCCCTGAATTATCGGTCAGTTTCCTGCGTGAACAGGGTTTCCGTACCGCGTGGAAAGACGATCCACGTGACGTGCACTTCCTGTACGCCAATAGCTATGAGCGGGAGGCCGCAGCGCAACTGTTTGATAAATGGCTGGAAACGCATCCGATGCCTCAGGCGTTGTTTACCACGTCGTTTGCCCTGTTGCAGGGGGTGATGGATGTGACCCTGCGTCGCGATGGGCAACTGCCGTCCGATTTAGCCATTGCGACCTTCGGCGATCATGAATTGCTCGACTTCCTGCAATGCCCGGTGCTGGCAGTAGCACAGCGCCACCGTGATGTGGCTGAACGTGTGCTGGAGATCGTCCTTGCAAGCCTTGATGAACCGCGTAAACCAAAACCAGGATTAACGCGCATTCGGCGTAATCTGTACCGCCGCGGCATCCTTAGCCGTACCTAAGTGGCTGCTATTGATGGCATTGGAGAGAATGCTTCGATGCCATCAACTATTTTATTCTCAGAAATAACCGCATTATATTTAAGAATATTCTTTAGAATTATCTGAAATTCATTCTTTAATTATCCTAATTTAAAAATGCAACTATCCTTTTTTGGGTTATTGATACGTAACGACGCGTTACGTTTGTATTATTTTGTTACATGCTTGTGTGGATTTGCCGAATTAACAAACACTTTGCCGCCGAATTGCGGCAATCTCTCGCCTTCCTTGGCCGTACGGGCCGTACAGACCGATGAACTGGTACTGTTATCTCGCCGCATATTGTCCTAAAATGCCGCTCGCGTCGCAAACTGACACTTTATATTTTCCTCGGTTGATATTGAGTTGTTTTAAACAATGATGAGTTGTTGGATTTTTTTCTTACAAATATTCATGACGTTAATTTGCTTTGTTCGCTGTATGAAATTTGCTCAACGTTGATATTAGCCGTAAACATTGGGTTTTTTGCTCCGCTGAGCGCCGTGACTTGCTTGACAAGGTTTTCCTCCGCTCCGTAAACTCCTTTAAGTGGGATTTTGTGGGATAAAGTGGTGATTGGGGGTGAGACTGGCATGTTCCGGGGAGCAACGTTAGTTAATCTCGACAGTAAAGGGCGCTTATCGGTGCCTACCCGTTATCGGGATCAACTGCTTGAGAGCGCTACCGGTCAAATGGTTTGCACCATTGACATCCATCACCCGTGCCTGCTGCTGTACCCCCTGCCTGAATGGGAAGTTATCGAGCAGAAGCTATCTCGCCTGTCGAGCATGAATCCGGCTGAGCGTCGTGTACAACGCTTATTGTTGGGACATGCCAGCGAATGTCAGATGGATAGCGCTGGTCGATTATTGATAGCGCCCATTCTGCGGCAACACGCAGGGTTAACGAAAGAAGTGATGCTGGTTGGGCAGTTCAATAAGTTTGAGCTGTGGGATGAAACGACCTGGTATCAACAGGTCAAGGAAGATATCGACGCTGAGCAGTCTGTGACCGGCGCGCTGTCGGAACGATTGCAGGACTTGTCTCTATAAGATGATGGAAAATTATAAACACACCACGGTGTTGCTGGATGAAGCCGTAAATGGCCTGAATATTCGTCCAGACGGCATCTACATTGACGGGACATTTGGTCGCGGTGGTCATTCACGTCTGATCCTCTCACAGCTTGGTGAAGAGGGACGTTTACTGGCCATCGATCGCGATCCGCAGGCTATTGCCGTTGCCCAGACGATTACTGATCCCCGTTTCTCCATCATTCATGGACCTTTTTCTGCGCTGGCTGATTATGTCGCCGAGCGTGGACTTACCGGCAAGATCGATGGAATCCTCCTTGATCTTGGTGTGTCTTCTCCGCAGCTTGACGATGCCGAACGCGGCTTTTCATTCATGCGTGACGGTCCGTTAGATATGCGTATGGACCCAACGCGCGGTCAGTCTGCCGCCGAGTGGCTGCAAACCGCCGATGAAGCTGATATCGCCTGGGTGATTAAAACCTTTGGCGAGGAGCGCTTCGGCAAACGTATTGCCCGCGCCATTGTCGAGCGCAACCGCGTTGAACCGATGACCCGTACCAAAGAGCTGGCGGAAGTCATTGCAGCGGCAATGCCGGTAAAAGACAAATTTAAACATCCTGCGACCCGTACCTTCCAGGCGGTGCGCATTTGGGTAAACAGTGAACTGGAGGAGATAGAGCAGGCGCTAAAAAGCTCGCTCAGCGTGCTGGCACCAGGCGGTCGCCTTTCGATAATCAGTTTCCATTCGCTTGAAGATCGCATTGTGAAACGCTTTATGCGCGAACAAAGCCGTGGTCCTCAGGTTCCGGCTGGAATACCGATGACCGAAGCGCAGATCAAAAAACTGGGCGGTCGTGAGTTGAGAGCACTAGGCAAGTTGATGCCGGGTGAAGAAGAGGTCGCAGAAAATCCTCGTGCCCGTAGTTCAGTTCTGCGTATTGCAGAGAGGACGAACGCATGATCAGCAGAGTGACAGAAGCCCTCAGCAAAGTTAAAGGATCGATAGGAAGCAACGAGCGCCATGCCTTGCCTGGCGTGATCGGTGACGATCTTTTGCGGTTCGGGAAGCTGCCACTCTGCCTGTTCATTTGCATTATTTTGACGGCGGTTACCGTCGTAACAACCGCACACCATACGCGATTACTGACCGCGCAGCGTGAGCAGCTGGTTCTGGAGCGAGATGCGCTGGATATCGAATGGCGTAACTTGATCCTTGAAGAGAACGCGCTCGGTGATCATAGCCGTGTTGAACGGATCGCAACGGAAAAGCTGCAAATGCAGCATGTTGATCCCTCACAAGAAAATATCGTAGTACAAAAATAAGGATAAACGCGACGCATGAAAGCAGCGGCAAAAACGCACAAACCAAAACGCCAGGAAGAACAAGCCAACTTTATCAGTTGGCGTTTTGCGTTACTGTGCGGCTGTATTTTGCTGGCGCTGGGTTTCCTGCTGGGGCGTGTTGCCTGGCTGCAAATCATTGCGCCAGACATGCTGGTGCGTCAGGGAGACATGCGTTCTCTGCGCGTCCAGGAAGTGTCTACATCACGCGGGATGATTACCGACCGCTCAGGTCGTCCGCTGGCGGTGAGCGTTCCGGTGAAGGCGATTTGGGCCGACCCGAAAGAGGTGCATGACGCAGGCGGCGTGAGCGTTGGCGAACGCTGGAGAGCGCTGTCGACTGCGCTGAACCTCCCGCTCGATCAACTGGCTTCCCGCATTAACGCCAACCCGAAAGGGCGTTTTATCTATCTGGCGCGTCAGGTAAACCCTGACATGGCCGACTACATCAAGAAGCTGAAGCTGCCAGGCATTCATCTGCGCGAAGAATCCCGCCGTTACTATCCTTCCGGGGAAGTGACCGCTCACCTCATTGGTTTTACCAACGTCGACAGCCAGGGGATTGAAGGCGTTGAGAAGAGCTTCGACAAATGGCTCACCGGGCAACCGGGCGAACGTATTGTACGTAAAGACCGCTACGGCCGCGTCATTGAAGATATCTCCTCTACCGACAGCCAGGCGGCGCACAACCTCGCGCTGAGCATCGATGAGCGTTTACAGGCGCTGGTCTACCGTGAACTGAATAACGCCGTGGCGTTCAACAAGGCGGAGTCAGGCAGCGCGGTCCTGGTGGATGTGAACACCGGTGAAGTGCTGGCGATGGCGAACAGCCCGTCTTACAACCCGAACAATCTCACCGGTACGCCGAAAGACGCAATGCGTAACCGGACCATTACCGACGTGTTTGAGCCGGGTTCTACCGTCAAACCGATGGTGGTGATGACCGCGCTGCAGCGTGGCGTGGTACGTGAAAATACCGTACTTAACACCATTCCTTACCGAATTAATGGCCACGAAATTAAAGACGTGGCGCGTTATAGCGAATTGACCCTTACCGGGGTTTTGCAGAAGTCGAGTAACGTCGGTGTTTCCAAACTGGCGTTAGCGATGCCGTCCTCAGCGTTAGTAGATACTTACTCACGTTTTGGGCTGGGAAAAGCGACCAATTTGGGGTTGGTCGGAGAACGCAGTGGCTTATATCCTCAAAAACAACGGTGGTCTGACATAGAGAGGGCCACCTTCTCTTTCGGCTATGGGCTAATGGTAACCCCGTTACAGTTAGCGCGAGTCTACGCAACTATCGGTAGCTATGGCGTTTATCGCCCGCTGTCGATTACTAAAGTTGACCCTCCTGTTCCGGGCGAGCGTATCTTCCCGGAGTCGACCGTACGCACTGTGGTGCACATGATGGAAAGCGTGGCGCTGCCGGGCGGTGGCGGCGTGAAGGCGGCGATTAAAGGCTATCGCATCGCGATTAAAACCGGTACGGCGAAAAAGGTCGGGCCAGATGGCCGCTACATCAATAAATACATTGCTTATACCGCAGGCGTTGCGCCTGCGAGTCAGCCGCGCTTCGCGCTGGTTGTTGTTATCAACGATCCGCAGGCGGGTAAATATTACGGTGGCGCCGTTTCCGCGCCGGTCTTCGGTGCCATCATGGGCGGCGTACTGCGCACCATGAACATCGAACCGGATGCGCTGACAACGGGCGATAAAAATGAATTTGTGAATAATCAAGGCGAGGCAACAGGTGGCAGATCGTAATTTGCGCGACCTTCTTGCTCCATGGGTGCCGGGTGCACCGGAGCGAGCACTGCGAGAGATGACACTCGACAGCCGTGTGGCTGCATCGGGCGATCTCTTTGTAGCAGTAGTGGGTCATCAGGCGGACGGGCGTCGATATATCCCGCAGGCGATAGCGCAAGGTGTGGCTGCCATTATTGCAGAGGCAAAAGATGAGGCCGCAGACGGCGAAATCCGAGAAATGCACGGCGTTCCGGTCATCTATCTCAGCCAGCTTAACGAGCGTTTATCTGCACTGGCAGGCCGCTTTTACCACGAGCCATCTGAAAATATGCGTCTGGTCGGTGTGACCGGAACGAACGGTAAAACCACCACTACCCAACTGCTTGCACAGTGGAGCCAACTGCTTGGCGAAACCAGTGCGGTAATGGGAACGGTAGGTAATGGCCTGCTGGGTAAAGTGATCCCGACGGAAAATACCACTGGGTCAGCCGTTGACGTTCAGCATGTGCTGGCGGGGCTGGTTGAACAGGGCGCGACCTTTGGCGCGATGGAAGTTTCATCGCATGGCCTGGTTCAGCACCGCGTGGCGGCGCTGAAATTTGCGGCCTCAGTATTTACCAACTTAAGCCGTGACCATCTCGATTATCACGGCGATATGGAACACTATGAAGCCGCGAAGTGGTTGCTGTACTCCACGCATCACAGTGGACAGGCTATCGTCAATGCGGATGACGAAGTGGGGCGCCGCTGGCTGGCGAAGCTGCCGGATGCGGTAGCTGTCTCGATGGAAGACCATATCAATCCCAACTGCCACGGTCGTTGGCTGAAAGCCGTTGAGGTGAACTATCACGATAGTGGCGCAACGATTCGCTTTGCCTCTACCTGGGGAGAAGGCGAAATTGAAAGCCGCCTGATGGGGGCGTTTAACGTCAGCAATTTGCTGCTGGCGCTGGCCACACTGCTGGCGTTGGGGTATCCGTTAGCCGATTTACTGAAAACGGCGGCCCGACTGCAGCCGGTCTGCGGGCGCATGGAAGTATTCAGCGCACCGGGTAAAACGACGGTAGTGGTTGATTATGCTCATACGCCGGATGCGCTGGAAAAAGCGCTGCAGGCGGCCCGTCTGCATTGCACCGGCAAGCTGTGGTGCGTCTTTGGCTGCGGCGGCGATCGCGACAAAGGCAAGCGTCCGTTGATGGGGGCCATTGCCGAGCAGTTTGCCGATGTCGTTGTGGTTACGGATGATAACCCACGCACCGAAGAGCCTCGCGCCATTATCAATGACATTCTGGCGGGTATGCTGGATGCCGGGCAGGCAAAAGTGATGGAAGGCCGTGCTGAAGCGGTCACTAGCGCCATCATGCAGGCAAAAGAAAATGACGTGGTGCTGGTCGCTGGCAAAGGCCATGAAGATTACCAGATTGTCGGCGCACACCGTCTCGACTACTCCGACCGCGTGACGGCAGCACGTCTGCTGGGGGTTATCGCATGATTAGCGTAACGCTCAGCCAACTGGCGGAAATCCTCGGCGGCGAACTGAAAGGGGGCGATCTGACCCTTGATGCGGTCACGACCGATACGCGTAAAGTCACGCCAGGCTGTTTATTTGTCGCACTGAAAGGTGAACGCTTTGATGCCCACGATTTTGCCGATACGGCAAAAGAAAATGGCGCGGGCGCGCTGCTGGTCAGCCGTGCGCTGGATACCGATCTGCCGCAACTCATTGTAAAAGATACGCGCCTGGCATTTGGCGAGCTGGCGGCGTGGGTACGCGCCCAGGTTCCGGCGCGCATAGTTGCACTAACCGGCTCGTCCGGTAAAACGTCCGTCAAAGAGATGACGGCGTCCATTCTGAGTCAGTGCGGCAATACCTTATATACCGCGGGCAACCTGAATAACGACATCGGCGTACCGATGACGCTGCTGCGGTTAAACAACGATTACGACTATGCCGTGATTGAGCTTGGCGCGAATCATCAGGGCGAAATCGCCTGGACCGTTGGCCTGACACGCCCGGAAGCGGCGCTGGTGAACAACCTGGCCGCCGCGCATCTGGAAGGCTTCGGCTCTCTGGCGGGTGTGGCGAAGGCAAAAGGTGAGATTTTTACCGGCCTGTCAGCGAACGGTGTCGCCATTATGAATGCCGATAACAACGACTGGTTGAACTGGCAGAGCATCATCGGCGATCGCAAAGTCTGGCGCTTCTCGCCGAATGCGGCTAACAGCGACTTTTCGGCAGCTAACGTTCATGTGACCTCACACGGCACAGAGTTTTCGCTGCAAACGCCAACCGGAAGCATTGATGTTCTGCTGCCCCTGCCGGGTCGTCACAATATTGCTAACGCCCTGGCGGCGGCTGCGCTCTCTATGGCGGTAGGCGCAACGCCAGATGCCGTGAAAGCGGGTCTGAAGGATCTGCAAGCGGTCCCGGGCCGACTGTTCCCAATTCAACTTGCAGAAAATCAACTGCTGCTGGACGACTCCTATAACGCGAACGTCGGTTCGATGACCGCAGCGGTACAGGTGCTGTCTGAGATGCCGGGCTACCGAGTATTGGTCGTGGGCGATATGGCAGAGCTTGGCGCGGAAAGCGAAGCCTGCCACGTACAGGTGGGTGTTGCTGCGAAAACCGCAGGTATCGACCGTGTGCTGAGTACAGGGAAACTGAGTCAGGCAATTAGCCATGCCAGCGGCGTTGGTGAGCATTTTGCGGATAAAACCGCGCTGACCGCGCATCTTAAGGCGCTGATTGCAGAACATCAGATCATGACGATTTTAGTGAAGGGTTCACGTAGTGCCGCCATGGAAGAGGTAGTACGCGCATTACAGGAGAATGGAACATGTTAGTTTGGCTGGCCGAACATTTGGTCAAATATTATTCCGGCTTCAACGTCTTTTCCTATCTGACGTTTCGCGCCATCGTCAGCCTGCTGACCGCGCTGTTCATCTCTTTGTGGATGGGCCCGCGTATGATCGCCCGCTTGCAAAAAATGTCATTTGGCCAGGTCGTGCGTAACGACGGCCCGGAATCACACTTTAGTAAACGCGGTACGCCGACCATGGGCGGCATCATGATCCTCACCGCGATTGTTATCTCCGTGCTGCTGTGGGCCTACCCATCCAACCCGTACGTGTGGTGCGTGCTGGTGGTGCTGGTTGGCTACGGTATTATCGGTTTTGTCGATGACTACCGCAAAGTGGTGCGTAAAGACACCAAGGGTCTGATCGCGCGCTGGAAATATTTCTGGATGTCGGTTATTGCATTAGGGGTCGCGTTTGCGCTGTATCTGGCAGGAAAAGACACCCCGGCAACTGAACTGGTGGTGCCGTTCTTTAAAGATGTCATGCCGCAACTGGGGCTGTTCTACATCCTGTTGGCGTACTTCGTTATTGTCGGTACCGGGAATGCGGTAAACCTTACCGACGGCCTGGATGGCCTGGCGATTATGCCGACCGTGTTCGTGGCCGCCGGTTTTGCACTGGTTGCATGGGCGACCGGTAACATGAACTTCGCCAACTATCTGCACATTCCTTATTTACGCCACGCTGGCGAATTGGTGATTGTCTGTACGGCGATTGTCGGCGCAGGTTTAGGCTTCCTGTGGTTTAACACCTATCCGGCTCAGGTCTTTATGGGCGACGTCGGATCGCTGGCGCTGGGCGGCGCGCTGGGTATTATTGCCGTACTGCTGCGTCAGGAGTTCCTGCTGGTGATCATGGGCGGTGTCTTCGTGGTGGAAACCCTGTCGGTCATTCTGCAGGTGGGGTCCTTTAAGCTGCGCGGACAGCGCATCTTCCGTATGGCACCGATTCACCATCACTATGAACTGAAAGGTTGGCCGGAACCGCGTGTGATTGTGCGTTTCTGGATTATTTCGCTGATGCTGGTCCTGATTGGCCTGGCAACGCTGAAGGTACGTTAATCATGGCTGATTACCAGGGTAAAAAAGTCGTCATTATCGGTCTGGGTTTGACCGGGTTGTCCTGCGTGGATTTCTTCCTGGCACGCGGCGTCACGCCGCGCGTCATGGATACCCGCGCGACGCCGCCGGGCCTGGATAAATTACCGGAAGCGGTTGAGCATCATGTTGGCAGCCTGAATGATGACTGGCTGTTGGCCGCCGATCTCATCGTCGCCAGCCCCGGTATTGCCCTGGCGCACCCTTCGCTGAGCGCTGCCGCAAATGCGGGAATTGAGATTGTCGGCGATATCGAACTGTTCTGCCGCGAAGCACAGGCTCCCATCGTCGCGATCACCGGTTCAAACGGTAAAAGCACCGTCACGACGCTGGTTGGCGAAATGGCGAAAGCGGCTGGAGTAAACGTCGGTGTTGGCGGTAATATCGGTCTGCCTGCTCTGATGCTGCTGGACGCTGAGCGCGAATTGTATGTTCTGGAGCTGTCCAGCTTCCAACTGGAGACAACCTCCAGCTTACGGGCTGTTGCGGCAACCATTTTGAACGTCACTGAAGATCATATGGACCGTTATCCGTTTGGACTGCAGCAGTACCGTGCAGCCAAACTGCGCGTTTACGAGAATGCGAAAGTCTGCGTAGTCAATGCGGATGATGCGCTGACCATGCCGGTTCGTGGTGCCGATGAGCGTTGCGTGAGCTTTGGTGTCAACATGGGGGACTATCACCTTAATCGTCAGCAGGGCGAAACCTGGCTGCGGGTGAAGGGTGAAAAAGTTCTGAATGTGAAAGAGATGACGCTTACCGGCCAGCATAACTATACCAACGCTCTGGCAGCGCTGGCGCTGGCGGATGCGGCGGGTCTGCCGCGGGCATCGAGCCTGAAAGCGCTGACCACCTTTACCGGACTGGCGCATCGTTTCCAACTGGTACTGAATCATAACGGTGTGCGTTGGATCAACGATTCAAAAGCGACCAACGTGGGCAGTACCGAAGCGGCGCTGAATGGCCTGCACGTTGATGGCACTCTGCACCTGCTGTTGGGCGGCGATGGGAAATCAGCCGATTTTTCCCCGCTAAGCCGTTACCTGAGCGGCGATCGCATTCGACTGTACTGCTTTGGTCGTGATGGCGCGCAGCTTGCCGCGTTGCGACCGGAAGTGGCGGAACAAACTGAAACCATGGAGCAGGCGATGCGCCTGCTCGCGCCACGTGTTAAACCGGGCGATATGGTGTTGCTGTCGCCGGCTTGCGCCAGCCTCGACCAGTTTAAAAACTTTGAGCAACGTGGCGATGTCTTTACCCATCTGGCGAAGGAGTTGGGTTGATGCGATTATCTCTCCCTCGTCTGAAACTGCCGCGCGTACCGGGACTCGGAATCCTGGCGTGGGTCTTTGCGGCACTTAAAGGCTGGGTGATGGCGTCGCGTGATAAAGACGCGGACAGCCTGATCATGTATGACCGCATGCTGCTGTGGCTGACCTTTGGTCTGGCAGCGATTGGTTTTGTGATGGTGACATCGGCGTCAATGCCCGTTGGGCAACGTCTGGCGGGCGATCCGTTCCTGTTCGCTAAACGCGATGCGCTGTATATCTTCCTGGCGTTCTGTCTGGCGATGGTCACGCTGCGTCTGCCGATGGAGTTTTGGCAAAAGTACAGCACCACCATGCTGATCGCTTCTATCATCATGCTGCTGATCGTGCTGGTTGTAGGCAGCTCGGTTAACGGGGCGTCGCGCTGGATTGCGCTGGGGCCGCTGCGTATTCAGCCTGCGGAGTTTACTAAGCTGTCGCTGTTCTGTTATCTCGCCAACTATCTGGTACGTAAGGTGGATGAGGTGCGTAACAACCTGCGCGGCTTCTTAAAACCGATGGGCGTGATCCTGGTGCTGGCGGTGTTACTGCTGGCACAGCCTGACCTCGGTACGGTGGTGGTGCTGTTTGTTACCACGCTGGCGATGCTGTTTTTGGCTGGCGCCAAATTGTGGCAGTTCATCGCCATCATCGGGATGGGGATTTCCGCAGTCGTGCTGCTGATCCTCGCCGAACCGTATCGTATTCGCCGTGTGACCTCGTTCTGGAATCCCTGGGAAGATCCGTTTGGCAGCGGCTATCAGCTGACACAGTCGCTGATGGCTTTTGGTCGCGGTGAGGTTTGGGGGCAAGGCTTAGGTAATTCAGTGCAAAAACTGGAGTATTTACCGGAAGCGCACACCGACTTTATCTTCGCCATTATTGGGGAGGAGCTGGGTTATATCGGTGTGGTACTCGCTCTTTTAATGGTATTCTTCGTCGCTTTTCGCGCGATGTCGATCGGTCGTAAGGCGCTGGAAATTGACCACCGTTTTTCAGGTTTCTTAGCCTGCTCCATCGGGATTTGGTTTAGCTTCCAGGCGCTGGTAAACGTCGGCGCGGCGGCGGGCATGCTGCCAACCAAAGGTCTGACGTTACCGCTGATCAGCTATGGTGGTTCCAGTTTGTTGATCATGTCGACAGCCATCATGTTTTTGTTACGTATTGATTATGAAACGCGTCTGGAAAAAGCCCAGGCGTTTACACGAGGTGCACGATGAGTGGTCAACCGAAGCGGTTAATGGTGATGGCAGGCGGTACCGGTGGACATGTTTTCCCGGGACTGGCGGTTGCGCACCATTTAATGGCCCAGGGCTGGCAGGTTCGTTGGCTGGGCACCGCCGATCGTATGGAAGCGGACTTAGTGCCGAAGCATGGCATTGACATTGATTTTATTCGCATCTCCGGCTTGCGCGGAAAGGGCCTCAACGCGTTGCTGGCGGCACCTGTCCGTATTTTTAATGCCTGGCGTCAGGCGCGCGCCATCATGAAGCAGTTTAAGCCCGATGTGGTACTGGGCATGGGTGGTTATGTGTCTGGTCCTGGCGGCCTGGCGGCCTGGTCGTTAGGTATTCCGGTCGTGCTGCATGAGCAGAACGGTATCGCCGGATTAACCAACAAATGGCTGGCGAAGATCGCGACGACGGTGATGCAGGCCTTCCCAGGTGCTTTCCCGAATGCGGAAGTGGTGGGGAATCCAGTGCGTACTGATGTCCTTGCACTGCCGTTACCTGAAGAACGTCTGGCTGGGCGCGAAGGTCCGGTGCGCGTGCTGGTTGTCGGTGGTTCGCAGGGCGCGCGCGTGCTGAACCAGACGTTGCCGCAGGTCGCTGCAAAACTTGGCGACGCAGTGACTATCTGGCATCAGAGCGGTAAAGGCGCGCAGCAAACCGTGGAACAGGCTTATGCAGATGCGGGGCAACCACAGCATAAGGTCACTGAATTTATTGATGATATGGCAGCAGCTTACGCGTGGGCGGATGTTGTGGTCTGTCGTTCAGGCGCACTGACGGTGAGCGAGATTGCTGCCGCAGGTTTACCCGCGCTGTTCGTGCCGTTTCAACATAAAGACAGACAACAGTACTGGAATGCGTTGCCGCTGGAGAAAGCGGGCGCAGCGAAAATTCTTGAGCAGCCGCAATTTACTGTGGATGCCGTCGTCAGCACCCTGTCCGGGTGGTCACGAGAAACTTTATTAACCATGGCAGAGCGTGCTCGCGCCGCATCCATACCGGATGCCACCGAGCGGGTTGCAACTGAAGTGAGCCGGGCTGCCCGGGTGTAATTGTGGTGATGCCTTTTGCATCGCATGAACTGAGAAGTTAATGGCTAAAGAATGAATACACAACAACTGGCAAAACTGCGTTCCATCGTGCCCGAAATGCGTCGCGTTCGGCACATCCACTTTGTCGGCATCGGTGGTGCCGGTATGGGCGGTATTGCCGAAGTTTTGGCCAATGAAGGTTATCAGATCAGCGGTTCTGACTTAGCGCCGAATCCGGTTACGCAGCAACTGACGAATCTGGGTGCCACGATTTTTTTCAACCATCGCCCGGAAAACGTACGTGATGCGAGCGTGGTGGTGGTGTCCAGCGCTATTTCCGCGGATAACCCGGAAATCGTTGCGGCCCACGAAGCGCGTATCCCGGTAATCCGCCGTGCGGAGATGCTGGCAGAGTTGATGCGTTTTCGTCACGGTATCGCCATTGCCGGGACCCACGGTAAAACCACGACCACGGCGATGGTCTCCAGTATTTATGCAGAAGCGGGCCTCGATCCGACTTTTGTGAACGGCGGTCTGGTGAAGGCGGCGGGCGTGCATGCACGTCTGGGTCACAGCCGTTATTTGATTGCGGAAGCCGATGAGAGCGATGCGTCGTTCCTGCATTTGCAGCCGATGGTGGCGATTGTCACCAATATCGAAGCTGACCATATGGATACCTACCATGGCGACTTCGAAAATTTAAAGCAGACGTTTATTAATTTTCTGCATAACTTGCCGTTTTATGGTCGTGCGGTGATGTGCGTTGACGATCCGGTGATCCGCGAGCTGTTACCGCGCGTCGGGCGTCAGACCACCACCTATGGTTTCAGCGATGATGCTGACGTCCGCGTAGAAGATTATCAACAGATTGGCCCACAGGGTCACTTCACGCTGCTGCGTCAGGGGATGGCCGATTTGCGTGTGACGTTGAACGCGCCTGGTCGTCACAATGCCTTGAACGCGGCGGCAGCCGTGGCAGTGGCAACGGAAGAGGGTATTGAAGACGACGCGATTCTGCGCGCGCTGGAAAGTTTCCAGGGTACCGGACGCCGCTTTGACTTCCTGGGTGAATTCCCGCTTGAGCCAGTCAACGGTAAAGCCGGAACGGCGATGCTGGTTGATGACTATGGCCATCACCCAACGGAAGTCGATGCCACGATCAAAGCCGCACGCGCAGGTTGGCCGGACAAAAATTTGGTGATGCTGTTCCAACCGCACCGCTTCACGCGTACACGCGATTTGTACGACGACTTTGCCAACGTGCTGACACAGGTTGATACGCTGCTGATGTTGGACGTGTATGCCGCAGGTGAAGCTGCGATTCCGGGGGCCGATAGCCGTTCGCTGTGCCGTACCATTCGTGGTCGCGGTAAGATCGATCCTATTCTGGTGTCCGATCCGGCCCAGGTAGCGGAAATGCTGGCACCGGTATTAACCGGCAACGATCTGATTTTGGTGCAAGGCGCTGGAAATATCGGCAAAATCGCGCGTTCCTTAGCTGAAATCAAACTGAAGCCGCAAAACCCGGAGGAAGAACAACATGGCTGATAAAATCGCGGTCCTGTTAGGGGGCACCTCCGCAGAACGAGAAGTGTCGCTGAATTCTGGCGCGGCTGTGCTGGCGGGTTTGCGCGAAGGCGGCGTGGATGCCCATCCGGTTGACCCGAAAGAGGTTGATGTCACTCTTCTGAAATCAATGGGTTTTCAGAAGGTATTTATTGCTCTGCACGGTCGCGGTGGTGAAGATGGTACGCTGCAGGGCATGCTGGAGCAGATCGGCCTGCCGTATACCGGCAGCGGCGTTATGGCATCGGCTATCTCAATGGACAAGCTGCGCAGCAAGCTGCTGTGGCAGGGGGCGGGATTGCCCGTTGCGCCATGGGTGGCATTGACCCGTGCTGAGTTCGAAAAAGGTCTTAGCGATGAAGTGGTTACGAGAGTTTCTGCGTTAGGCTTGCCGTTGATTGTTAAGCCAAGCCGTGAAGGCTCCAGCGTAGGGATGTCAAAAGTTGAAGAAGAAAATGCTTTGCAAACTGCATTAGCATTGGCTTTTCAGCATGATGAAGAAGTGCTGATTGAAAAATGGCTCAGTGGGCCAGAATTCACCGTTGCGATACTCGGCGAAGAAATTTTACCGTCAATACGTATCCAACCCGCGGGAACCTTCTATGATTATGAGGCGAAGTATCTGTCTGATGAGACACAATATTTCTGTCCTGCTGGTCTGGAAGTTGACCAGGAGGCCGAATTACAGGCATTAGTCCTGAAAGCGTGGAACGCATTGGGCTGTAAAGGTTGGGGCCGTATTGACGTTATGCTGGACAGCGATGGCCAGTTTTATCTGCTGGAAGCCAATACCTCTCCGGGTATGACCAGCCACAGCCTGGTGCCGATGGCGGCGCGTCAGGCGGGCCTGAGCTTCTCGCAGTTGGTCGTTCGAATTCTGGCGTTGGCGGACTGATATGTCGCAGGCTGCGCTGAACACGCGAAACGGTGATGAAGAAGAAGTAGCCTCCTCACGCCGCAATAATGGAACGCGTCTTGCAGGAATTTTGTTTCTGCTGACAGTGCTGTGCACCGTGTTTGTGAGCGGCTGGGTCGTGTTGGGATGGATGGAAGATGCGCAGCGTTTGCCATTGTCGAAGCTGGTATTGACCGGTGAGCGACACTACACGCGCAATGACGATATTCGTCAGTCCATTCTGGCGCTTGGCGCACCGGGAACCTTTATGACCCAGGATGTAAACATCATCCAAAGTCAGATTGAACGCCTCCCCTGGATTAAGCAGGCGAGCGTCAGAAAGCAGTGGCCTGATGAATTGAAGATTCATCTGGTTGAATATGTGCCAATAGCGCGTTGGAATGACCAACATATGGTGGATGCTGATGGAAATACGTTCAGCATTCCAACCGGTCGGGCTAACAAGCAGGTATTACCTATGTTGTATGGCCCGGAAGGCAGCGCGAGTGAAGTGTTGCAAGGGTTCCGCGATATGGGGCAGGTGCTGGCTAAGGATAGATTCACCCTGAAGGAAGCGGCGATGACCGCTCGTCGTTCCTGGCAGTTAACGCTTAATAACGATATTAAGCTGAATCTGGGCAGGGGCGATACGATAAAACGTTTGGCTCGCTTTGTGGAACTCTACCCGGTTTTACAGCAGCAGGCGCAAACCGATGGCAAACGGATTAGCTACGTTGATTTGCGTTATGACTCAGGAGCAGCAGTAGGCTGGGTTCCCTTGCCTCCTGAGGAATCTAATCAGCAACAGAATCAGGCACAGGCAGAACAACAATGATCAAGGCGACGGACAGAAAACTGGTAGTTGGACTGGAGATTGGCACCGCGAAGGTAGCCGCTTTAGTAGGGGAAGTTCTGCCCGACGGTATGGTCAATATCATTGGCGTGGGCAGTTGCCCATCGCGAGGTATGGATAAAGGCGGGGTGAATGACCTTGAGTCAGTGGTGAAATGCGTACAGCGCGCCATTGACCAGGCTGAACTGATGGCAGATTGCCAGATTTCCTCAGTGTATCTGGCGCTTTCAGGTAAACATATTAGCTGTCAGAATGAAATTGGTATGGTGCCCATTTCCGAAGAGGAAGTGACCCAGGAAGATGTGGAAAATGTTGTGCATACGGCAAAATCCGTACGCGTGCGCGATGAGCATCGTGTACTGCACGTTATTCCACAGGAATACGCCATTGACTACCAGGAAGGCATTAAAAATCCGGTCGGTCTTTCCGGCGTGCGTATGCAGGCAAAAGTACATCTGATTACCTGCCACAACGACATGGCGAAGAATATCGTCAAAGCCGTTGAACGCTGTGGCCTGAAAGTTGACCAACTGATATTTGCCGGGTTGGCAGCCAGTTATTCCGTGCTAACGGAAGACGAACGTGAGCTGGGTGTCTGCGTGGTCGATATTGGTGGTGGTACAATGGACATCGCCGTTTATACTGGCGGGGCGTTGCGCCACACCAAAGTCATCCCTTATGCAGGGAATGTGGTCACCAGCGATATCGCGTATGCCTTTGGTACGCCGCCGAGCGATGCGGAAGCCATTAAAGTTCGTCATGGTTGTGCGCTGGGTTCTATTGTTGGTAAAGATGAGAGCGTTGAAGTGCCAAGCGTCGGTGGTCGTCCGCCACGCAGTCTGCAACGTCAGACTCTGGCTGAGGTCATTGAGCCGCGTTATACCGAGCTGCTTAACCTGGTCAACGAAGAAATTTTGCAATTACAGGAACAACTTCGCCAGCAGGGTGTGAAACATCATCTGGCGGCGGGGATTGTGTTAACCGGTGGTGCTGCGCAAATTGAAGGTCTTGCGGCCTGCGCTCAGCGCGTGTTCCATACGCAGGTGCGTATTGGTGCGCCGCTCAATATTACCGGTCTGACAGATTATGCCCAGGAGCCGTATTATTCAACGGCAGTGGGGTTGCTTCATTACGGGAAAGAATCCCATTTAAGTGGTGAAGCTGAAGTTGAAAAACGTGTAACGGCATCAGTTGGCTCGTGGATTAAACGACTCAATAGTTGGCTGCGAAAAGAGTTTTAATTTTTATGAGGCCGGCAATAATTACGGCCTCAGGCGACAGGCACATACACAACGTCATTCAAGTTGCATCGCGACGGCAACTGAGCGAATCTCCTGGAGCATAGTTTACTATGTGACGGGAGTGAGTGAAGGCAGCCAACAAAGAGGCGGCTTGAAGGATAAAGTGTAAAACGGAGAGAGAAACTATGTTTGAACCTATGGAACTGACCAATGACGCGGTGATTAAAGTCATCGGCGTCGGCGGCGGCGGCGGTAATGCCGTTGAACACATGGTGCGTGAGCGCATCGAAGGTGTTGAATTCTTCGCGGTGAATACCGACGCTCAGGCGTTGCGTAAAACGGCGGTTGGACAGACCATTCAGATTGGTAGCGGCATCACCAAGGGTCTGGGCGCGGGTGCAAACCCGGAAGTCGGTCGCAATGCGGCAGACGAAGACCGTGAAGCTCTGCGTGCAGCGCTTGACGGCGCAGACATGGTGTTTATCGCAGCAGGCATGGGCGGCGGTACCGGGACCGGTGCAGCGCCAGTGGTTGCTGAAGTGGCAAAAGATTTAGGTATTCTGACCGTTGCTGTCGTGACTAAGCCTTTCAATTTTGAAGGCAAAAAGCGTATGGCATTTGCGGAGCAGGGTATCACCGAGTTGTCCAAACATGTGGACTCTCTGATCACTATTCCGAACGACAAACTGCTGAAAGTGCTGGGTCGCGGTATCTCTCTGCTGGATGCATTTGGCGCTGCGAACGACGTACTGAAAGGTGCAGTCCAGGGTATCGCTGAACTGATCACCCGTCCGGGCCTGATGAACGTCGACTTTGCCGACGTGCGCACCGTGATGTCCGAAATGGGCTACGCGATGATGGGCTCCGGCGTGGCAAGCGGTGAAGACCGTGCGGAAGAAGCCGCTGAAATGGCTATCTCTTCTCCTCTGCTGGAAGATATCGATCTGTCTGGTGCGCGTGGCGTGCTGGTTAACATTACCGCGGGCTTCGACCTGCGTCTGGATGAGTTCGAAACCGTAGGTAACACGATTCGTGCATTTGCATCGGATAACGCGACTGTGGTTATCGGTACTTCTCTGGACCCGGATATGAACGACGAGCTGCGCGTTACCGTTGTTGCCACTGGAATTGGTATGGACAAGCGTCCTGAAATCACTCTGGTGACCAACAAGCAGGTCCAGCAGCCGGTAATGGATCGTTACCAGCAGCACGGTATGGCGCCGTTGACGCAAGAGCAGAAGCCGGTAGCGAAGGTGGTTAACGACAATACGCCGCAAACCACTAAAGAACCGGATTATCTGGATATCCCTGCATTCCTGCGTAAGCAAGCTGATTAAGAATTAGCTGGAATTTGGGAATTGTGGCTCTTTGTGCTAAACTGGCCCACCGAATGTATAGTACACTTCGGTTGGATAGGTAATTTGGCGAGATTATACGATGATCAAACAAAGGACTCTTAAACGTATCGTTCAGGCGACTGGCGTCGGTTTGCATACCGGCAAAAAAGTCACCCTGACATTACGCCCTGCGCCGGCCAACACCGGGGTCATCTATCGTCGCACCGACTTGAATCCTCCGGTAGATTTCCCGGCCGATGCCAAATCTGTGCGTGATACCATGCTCTGTACGTGTCTGGTCAACGAGCATGATGTGCGGATTTCAACCGTTGAGCACCTTAATGCTGCTCTGGCGGGCTTAGGTATCGATAACATCGTTATTGAGGTTAATGCCCCGGAAATCCCGATCATGGATGGTAGTGCTGCTCCGTTCGTCTACCTGCTGCTTGACGCAGGTATTGAAGAACTGAACAGTGCGAAGAAATTTGTCCGCATCAAAGAGACCGTTCGCGTCGAAGATGGCGACAAGTGGGCTGAGTTTAAGCCGTATAATGGTTTTACGTTGGATTTCACCATCGACTTTAACCACCCGGCGATCGACTCCAGCACGCAGCGCTATGCGATGAACTTCTCTGCTGATGCGTTCATGCGCCAGATCAGCCGTGCGCGTACTTTCGGCTTCATGCGTGATATCGAATATCTGCAGTCCCGCGGTCTGTGCCTGGGCGGCAGCTTCGATTGTGCCATCGTTGTTGACGATTATCGCGTACTGAACGAAGACGGCCTGCGTTTTGAAGATGAATTCGTTCGTCACAAAATGCTCGACGCGATCGGTGACTTGTTCATGTGTGGTCACAACATTATTGGTGCATTTACCGCGTATAAATCCGGTCATGCATTGAATAACAAACTGTTGCAGGCGGTCCTGGCAAAACAGGAAGCCTGGGAATATGTGACCTTCCAGGACGATGCAGAACTGCCGCTGGCGTTCAAAGCGCCTTCGACTGTACTGGCATAACGACACAAACTGTCGTATAAATTCGACTGGTAAATCTGGCACTCTCTCCGGCCAGGTGAGCCAGTCGTTTTTTTTATCCTCCGATAGCTCACCGTCTTTTCCGATGCGACTTTTTCCCCGCTGTCAGATTAAAATACAGCGCGATCGCTGCTTTCTTAAGCATATTTAACCGCGACTTGCTGTCATTACTGCTGTGGAGTGCACGCTTTAATGATAAGATTTGTGCGCAAAAATCGTTTTGAATTTAAAACCCCAAATGCAGGGTAGATCAGGTGGCACTAACGTGAGTGGAATACTGACGCGCTGGCGACAGTTAGGCAGACGGTACTTCTGGCCGCATCTCTTATTAGGGATGGTCGCGGCGAGCTTTGGCCTGCCCGCGATCGGTAATGCTGCTGAACCGAATACCCCCGCGAAGGCGACCGCCAGCAATCACGATCAAGGCGCTAAAGTTAACTTTAACCAGCTTGCTTTGCTGGACGCCACTAACCGTCGCCCGAATTTTACTGTTGATTATTGGCATCAACATGCCATTCGTACGGTTATACGCCATCTTTCCTTTGCAATGGCTCCTCAGGCACTGCCCGTTGCCGAAGAGCCGTTGCCGATCCAGGCGCATCATCTTGCTTTACTGAATACGCTCAGCGCGATGCTGACGCAGGAAGGCAGACCGCCGGCGACAGTAAGTCGCGTGACATATGCCCATTTCACTTCTCAGGCCGCGTTTAGTGTTTCTGTCTGGATAAGCCAGCAGCAGGGGATCCGCGCTGGCCCTCAACGCCTCAGCTAAAAAAGAACCTTCCAACTTATAATTTTTGACTCCGCACCGCGGGGCGTTTGAGATTTTATTATGCTAATCAAATTATTAACGAAAGTATTCGGTAGCCGTAACGAGCGTACGCTGCGTCGTATGCGCAAAGTGGTCAACGTCATTAACGCGATGGAACCGGAGATGGAAAAACTCTCCGATGACGAGCTGAAAGCGAAGACTGCGGAGTTCCGTGCGCGTCTGGAAAAAGGCGCCAGCGTTGAAAGCCTGATCCCGGAAGCATTCGCGGTCGTCCGTGAAGCCAGTAAGCGTGTGTTCGGTATGCGTCACTTTGACGTGCAGTTGCTGGGCGGTATGGTCCTCAACGATCGCTGTATCGCAGAAATGCGTACCGGTGAAGGTAAAACACTGACCGCAACGTTGCCGGCCTACCTGAACGCATTAAGCGGGAAAGGTGTACACGTGGTTACCGTGAACGACTATCTGGCTCAGCGTGACGCCGAAAATAACCGCCCACTGTTTGAGTTCCTCGGTATGACCGTAGGTATCAACATGTCAGGTCTGCCGGCACCGGCCAAGCGTGAAGCTTACAATGCTGACATCACTTACGGTACCAACAACGAATACGGCTTTGACTACCTCCGCGACAACATGGCGTTTAGCCCGGAAGAGCGCGTTCAGCGTAAACTGCACTATGCGTTGGTGGATGAGGTCGACTCCATCCTGATCGATGAAGCACGTACTCCGCTGATCATTTCCGGCCCGGCTGAAGATAGCTCGGAAATGTACAAGAAAGTGAACAAAATCATTCCAAACCTGATCCGTCAGGAGAAGGAAGATTCTGACACGTTCCAGGGCGAAGGCCACTTCTCTGTCGATGAGAAATCGCGCCAGGTTAACCTTACTGAACGTGGTCTGGTTCTGATTGAAGAACTGCTGGTGAAAGAAGGCATTATGGATGAAGGCGAGTCGTTGTACTCTCCGGGCAACATCATGCTGATGCATCACGTGACTGCTGCACTGCGCGCACATGTGCTGTTCACCCGCGATGTCGACTACATTGTGAAAGACGGCGAAGTTATCATCGTCGACGAACACACCGGACGTACCATGCAGGGGCGTCGCTGGTCCGACGGTCTGCACCAGGCTGTTGAAGCCAAAGAAGGCGTAGAAATCCAGAACGAAAACCAGACGCTGGCTTCTATCACCTTCCAGAACTACTTCCGCTTGTACGAAAAACTGGCCGGTATGACCGGTACAGCAGATACCGAAGCGTTCGAATTCAGCTCTATCTACAAACTGGATACCGTAGTGGTGCCGACCAACCGTCCGATGATCCGTAAGGATTTGCCGGATCTGGTGTACATGACCGAAGCGGAAAAAATTCAGGCCATTATCGAAGATATTAAAGAGCGTACCGCGAATGGTCAGCCGGTGCTGGTGGGGACTATCTCCATTGAGAAATCGGAAGTGGTCTCTAACGAGCTGACCAAAGCGGGGATCAAGCACAACGTACTGAACGCCAAGTTCCACGCTAACGAAGCGGCAATCGTCGCACAGGCGGGCTATCCGTCAGCCGTGACCATTGCCACTAACATGGCGGGTCGTGGTACGGATATCGTGCTGGGCGGTAGCTGGCAGGCAGAAGTCGCCGAGCTGGAAAATCCGACAGAAGAACAAATCGCCCAGATTAAAGCTGACTGGCAGGTGCGTCACGACGCGGTGTTGGCCTCCGGTGGTTTGCACATCATTGGTACCGAACGTCATGAATCTCGCCGTATTGATAACCAGCTGCGCGGCCGTTCCGGTCGTCAGGGGGATGCGGGTTCTTCTCGTTTCTACCTGTCGATGGAAGATGCGCTGATGCGTATTTTTGCCTCCGACCGCGTGTCTGGCATGATGCGTAAACTGGGCATGAAGCCGGGCGAGGCAATTGAACACCCGTGGGTAACGAAAGCGATTGCTAACGCGCAGCGTAAAGTAGAAAGCCGCAACTTCGATATTCGTAAACAGCTGCTGGAATACGATGATGTTGCCAACGATCAGCGTCGTGCCATCTACAGCCAGCGTAACGAACTGCTGGATGTGTCCGACGTTAGCGAAACCATCAACAGCATTCGCGAAGATGTCTTCAAAGCCACCATTGATGCGTACATTCCGCCTCAGTCGCTGGAAGAAATGTGGGATATTCCGGGTCTGCAGGAACGTTTGAAAAACGATTTCGACCTCGAGATGCCGATTTCAGAGTGGCTGGATAAAGAGCCTGAACTGCATGAAGAAACGCTGCGCGAACGTATCCTGGCCAACGCTGTAGAAGTCTATCATCGCAAAGAAGACGTTGTGGGCGCAGAAATGATGCGTCACTTTGAAAAAGGTGTGATGCTGCAAACTCTCGATTCCCTGTGGAAAGAGCACCTTGCGGCGATGGACTATCTGCGCCAGGGGATCCACCTGCGTGGCTATGCGCAGAAAGATCCGAAGCAGGAATACAAGCGTGAATCCTTCTCTATGTTTGCATCAATGCTGGAATCACTGAAGTATGAAGTGATCAGCACCCTGAGCAAAGTTCAGGTACGTATGCCTGAAGAAGTAGAAGCAATGGAGCAACAGCGTCGCGAAGATGCGGAGCGTTTAGCGCAGATGCAGCAACTGAGCCACAAAGATGATGAGTCTGCTGTTGCAGAAGAGTTGGCTGCACAGACCGGCGATCGTAAAGTGGGACGTAACGACCCATGCCCTTGCGGTTCCGGTAAAAAATACAAACAGTGCCATGGCCGTCTGAGCTAAGAAAATACCTCACTGAAAAGGCGCAGAATTCTGCGCCTTTTTTATGGACGATAAATATGAAAGTACTGCAAATCGCGGTTGGAATTATTCGTAATAAGCACAACGAGATTTTTATCACTCAGCGTGCCGCCGATGCTCACATGGCAAACAAACTGGAATTTCCCGGCGGTAAAATTGAACCGGGTGAAACACCAGAGCAGGCGTTAAGTCGTGAGTTACAGGAAGAAGTGGGTATTACGCCGACGCAAAGCTCGCTGTTCGAAAAACTGGAGTACCAGTTCCCCGACAGACATATCACTTTATGGTTCTGGCTGGTTGAAAGCTGGGAAGGTGAACCGTGGGGGAAAGAGGGGCAACCGGCGCAGTGGATTGCGCAAGATGCGCTAAATACGGATGATTTCCCGCCCGCGAATGCGCCGGTCATTGAAAAGTTGATT
The DNA here is from genome assembly GCF_014103415.1 of Citrobacter sp. RHBSTW-00671. Lineage (NCBI taxonomy): Bacteria > Pseudomonadati > Pseudomonadota > Gammaproteobacteria > Enterobacterales > Enterobacteriaceae > Citrobacter > Citrobacter sp. RHBSTW-00671. Next base: position 4,593,903 of record NZ_JABXPR010000001.1, on the reverse strand, counting down.
GCTGGCTAATTGTGTAGCAGGCCGGATAAGGCAACGCCGCATCCGGCATTTTATGTTGTTTTGCCTGATGGCGCTGCGCTTATCAGGCCTACGAACTAAAACGTAGGGCGGGCAAGCGTAGCGCCCCCGCCATAATTGGCCGGATGCGGCGTTGCCTTATCCGGCCTACCGTATTAGCAGAATTACTTCTGCTCTTCGCTCCAGTCATCGCTTTCTGACAGATCGCCGGAGCTTGGGATTCGCTTCTCTTCCGCGGCCCATTCACCCAGGTCAATTAACTGACAACGTTTGCTGCAGAATGGACGAAACGGACTGACTTCTGCCCACACGACAGCTTTACCGCAGGTTGGGCAGTGTACGATAGTTTGTTCAGACATCTTAACTCCTTAACAGCACGCCAGATCGAAATCGAGGCGCTCAGGCACCTGACCGTTCTCGCTATCCAGCGGCATAAAGCGAATGGCAAAGCGGCTCTTATGACCCGATATTTGCGGATAAAGCTGCGAAGCGAGCGGCAACTGTAAACGCAGCAGGTCTGCATCATCGCCGTTGTCCTGGTAAAAACCATTCAGGCTGGTTTGCTTACGAAACGGCGCAGAGTTGCGGATTAAATCCAACACCAGAGACAACGCCTGGTTGAGAGGATTCAGGCTGGCAAGCCAGGTCTCAACCTGCGTGTCACGCTGAGTCTGTGGCAGGTGCAGCCAGATATGTAAAGTCGGCAAATCAAAACTGCAGCATCCGCCGGGAATACTTAAACGCTGACGAACAAGGCCAATCAGACGGTCTTCACGCAGGGTTTGTCCGATGCGCGGGGCTGAAATCAGAATGCTGCCCGCACTTTTTAACTGCTGACGTAAAGAGTCGATTCTGCTTTGATCGACGCCGGGAACTTCAACCCAGGCCTGAAGTTTTCGCTGCTGTCTTTCCAGCTCTTTGAGGAGTTCAGTACGGACTTCGCCACGTTCAAATACATCCAGTAAATCCCCCACATTGCGGAAAAAATGCAGTGCACCTGCGTGATCCACAATGGGCAAATTAACGGAGAGTTGCTGGATCAGAAACTCAATGCGCAGCCATGTACGCATCTTCTCATTGAGAGGGTGTTCAAAAAGGACCTGGGTGTGCATTACGGTTTTTCCTGTGAGACAAACTGCGACGCGAGTTGCAAATAGAGCGCGTGCAGGCGGGCGACATCCGAGACGATAGCATCCGGTGCGCCATTATTATCAATAACATCATCTGCCACGGCAAGGCGCGCTTCACGTGTTGCCTGGGCAGCCAAAATTTGTTCAACGTGTTCGCGCGTAACATCATCACGCTGCATGGTTCGCCTGAGTTGAGTCTCAGGGGTGACATCCACGACGAGTACGCGATCGGCTTTTTTATACAGCGCGTTTTCTACCAACAAGGGAACGACCCATAACAGATAAGGGGAGGTCGCTTGCTGAAACTGACGCTGTGTTTCCTGCTGAATAAGTGGGTGGAGCAAGGAATTTAGCCATTTTTTCTCATCAGGATCGGAAAAAATGCGTTCGCGTAAAATTCGCCGCTGTAACGAGCCATCCGCAGCAATAACGTCGGAACCAAAATGTTCTGCAATTGCCTGTAGAGCAGGCATACCGCGTTCGACCACCTGGCGCGCAATGATATCCGCATCAATCACGTTTATTCCGAGGTCAGCGAATGCATTTGCAACGGTACTTTTACCACTGCCAATGCCGCCGGTTAAGGCTACCGTATACCTCATAGATCCAGATCCTGGAGTTTAAGTTTGATTATCAAACAGTTAAAAGTTAAGCGCGTGAAGGCGAGGCTGCTGCAGGATTAACCTACTATTCGCCAGGTAAATTTATGGGATTGTAGCGTAAAAAAAGAGAATTTCGCAGTCTTGCGCGGCATTGATTAGTGCGTATGATAGCGTCACTGGAGTTGTGAGTTTCGATTTTTCGCCATTAACCCCAGGAATCCGCACATGCGTATCGAAGAAGATCTGAAGTTAGGTTTCAAAGACGTTCTTATCCGCCCTAAGCGTTCTACTCTCAAAAGTCGTTCCGATGTTGAACTGGAACGTCAATTCACCTTTAAACATTCAGGTCAGACCTGGTCCGGCGTGCCGATTATCGCCGCGAACATGGACACCGTCGGGACGTTTGCCATGGCAACGGCGCTAGCCTCCTTCGACATCCTGACCGCTGTGCATAAACACTATTCTGTTGAAGACTGGGCTGCTTTCATTGCGGATTCCTCTGCCGATGTACTGAAACACGTGATGGTTTCAACCGGGACGTCGGACACTGATTTCGAAAAAACCAAACAGATTCTGGCACTGAATCCAGCGCTGAACTTTATCTGCATTGATGTGGCAAATGGCTATTCAGAGCACTTTGTTCAGTTTGTGTCGAAAGCACGTGCGGCCTGGCCGACAAAAACGATCTGTGCTGGCAACGTAGTCACCGGCGAGATGTGTGAAGAGCTGGTGCTTTCCGGTGCGGACATTGTCAAAGTCGGTATTGGGCCAGGTTCTGTATGTACCACCCGTGTAAAAACCGGCGTTGGCTATCCGCAGCTTTCTGCAGTGATTGAATGTGCCGATGCAGCCCACGGTCTGGGCGGTATGATTGTCAGCGACGGTGGCTGCACAATGCCGGGTGACGTGGCAAAAGCGTTCGGCGGCGGTGCGGACTTCGTTATGCTGGGCGGCATGCTGGCTGGTCATGAAGAAAGCGGCGGTAAAATCGTTGAAGAGAACGGTGAGAAATTCATGCTGTTCTACGGTATGAGCTCTGAGTCTGCTATGACGCGCCATGTTGGTGGTGTTGCTCAGTATCGTGCCGCTGAAGGTAAAACCGTTAAGCTGCCGCTGCGTGGCCCGGTTGATAACACCGCTCGTGATATCCTTGGCGGCCTGCGTTCAGCCTGTACTTATGTCGGTGCATCCCGCCTGAAAGAGCTGACCAAACGGACAACCTTTATTCGCGTACAGGAACAAGAAAACCGCGTTTTCAATAGCCTGTAAGAACAGGTTGTACTGTTAAACGCCTGATGGCGCACAGCTTATCAGGCCTACGCTCATGCTCGGTGTAGGCCTGATCAGGCGTTTATGTAGCCATCCGACATTTGAACTTATCCCACGCCACTCATTGCATCTCCCAGATGAAATATCGGTAAATACATTGCCACAACCAGCGTACCGATAATCAACCCCGTAATGACAAGCAAGGCTGGCTCAAGTAATGCCGCCAAATTTTCGGCCTGAGACAGCGTGTATTCGCTGTGATGTCGGGCGAGGTTTTGCAGCATCGCATCCAGAGAGCCGGAAGCTTCACCGGTTCTCACAAGTTGCAAGCACAGTGGACTAAATTCACCGCTATTCTTAAGTGCCAGCCATACCGGCTTCCCGGCGCTGATATCGTGATGCACCTGTGCCAAACGTTGGGACCAATAAGGGCAGTTAAGGGTTTCAGTGACACTTTCCAGACCTTGCAGAAAGGGAATGCCCGCGTTTTGTGTTAATGCCAGCACGGTGAAGATCTGTGTGAGTTTTTGCCCTCTGACCATCGGCCCGATGATGGGGAAGTGCAGCAGTATTTTCTGGCGCAGAATAAGCCAGTAGGGTTTCTGCTTTACCAACCCGTATGTTGTTCCCAGCACCAGGCAGAGCAACCCTGCCAGCCATCCCCATCGACTGCTGTAGTGTGCCGCGGCCATAATCCACTGAGTGAGCGCCGGTAGCGGGGTGTTGAACGTGCGATAGATGGCGGCAAATTCAGGTAACACAAAATGCAGCATCGCCAGCACGACCATTATCGCCATAGCAAGAATGATAATGGGATAGCGTAGGGCTTTTTTAACTTTATCCGCCAGTTGCTGTTGGTTTTTTTGCTGACGGGCAAGTTCAAAACAGCAGTCGTCCAGTTTGCCCGTTAGCTCTCCGGTGCGGATCATTGCCTGGTACAGCGGGGGAAATACGTGTTGCCACCGCGAAAGCGAGGCTGACAGCGCAATGCCTTGTTCCATATCGTAAGCCAGCGTGCGCAGTAATGCCTGCCACTGGTTGCTGGGATGCTGTTCAGCGAGCAGAGTTAACCCAGCGGAAAGCGTCAATCCCGCTTTAAGCAATGTTGCCAACTGGCGTATGGCTTCGGCACTGTTTGCTCTGTTCCAGTGCGAGGTTTTAACGCGCATCCGATTAATGCGAATCGGTGTAATCTGCTGCTGTTCGAGCACAAACAGGAGCGATGGCCGGGTATCAGCCCATAGCATCCCTGCTACAGGCTGACCTTCGTGGGTTATTCCTTGCCAGCGCCAGAGGTGTTTAGTTGGCATGGGGTGTGCCTAGTACGCGGATCAGTTCTTCAAATGTCGTTAACCCTTGTTCCACAGCCTGACAGCCATCTTCGAAAAGCGTACTCATGCCCGCTTGCTGAGCATCTGATTCCACAACGTCTGCGGATGAGCCATCGGCAATACGTTGCCGCAACGCTGGCGTAATGGGCAGTACTTCAAACAGAGCGGTTCGACCATAAAACCCGTGATAGCAGTGTTGGCAACCGGGTGCCTGCCAATGCGGTAGTGGCGTAGGCCAAAGTGTTACCGGGAGTGTTATGGGCGTATCAAGTCGTCGCCGACAATGTGGGCATAATTTTCTGACTAATCGCTGCGCAACAATTAACGTCAGCGCGGAGGCAATCATCCAGCGTGCCACCCCCATTTGCTGCAGGCGTATCAGTGTTTCACTGGTGGAATTGGTATGCAGTGTCGAAAGAACCAAATGACCGGTTTGTGCGGCTTTGAGGGCAATCTCAGCTGTTTCGCCGTCGCGGATTTCGCCCACCATAATGATGTCGGGATCCTGGCGCAGTAGTGCACGTAATACACCCTGAAAATTAAGCCCGGCGCGAGGATGAATTTGTGTCTGATTGAGCCCTTCAATGGGGATCTCGACCGGATCTTCTACGCTACAGAGATTCACATCGGGGGTGTTTCGGGTTTGTAGCGCACTGTACAGGGTAACCGTTTTGCCGCTCCCGGTCGGCCCGGTGACCAGAATCAATCCCTGCGGTTGCTGTAATGCTTGTGAAAACGCAGCCAGCTGTACCTCATGCATGCCCAGTGCGTTGACCTCCAGCGTTTGATTAACTTGGTGAAGCAGGCGTAGCACTACTTTTTCACCCCATCGGCAAGGCAGCGTGGCGATGCGAAACGAAATGGGGTCGCCTGAAATCTCCACGGTAAATTGCCCATCTTGCGGGAGTCGGTGCTCGGCAATATCCAAACTGCCTAACACCTTTAATCTTGCAGTGAGAGCAATGCCCATCTCTGTGGTGACTTCCGGTAATGTGTGTAGTACGCCATCCACACGTATCCTGATCCGGTAGTGATTCTCCGCAGGTTCAATATGAATATCAGAAGCCCGTTGTGCCAATGCGGATTGAAAAGCATGGTTCAGCAACTCTGCGGCAGTTGCGCTGCTTTCTGTGATGATGGCCGGGAGCATTTTACGCGGCGCGTGTGTGTGGCCCTCCATTTGCTGACGCGTCCAGCACACAATATCGATACGCCTGGTCGTTGCAAAATGCAGTGCATCCAGCAGTTCGTGGGAAGGAGCATCCACAACGGCGATATGCACCACGTCATTGTCTGCATCGAGCAATATTCCCTGATAACGTTGGCAAAGTGCCGTCAGTTGTGTGGTATTCATCTCTTTTCCTTAGTTGGCATCAAAGCGAAAAACGTCTTCACAGGCCTGTTGCAGCGCGCTGTCATTCTGGATAGCGCAGTTGCGATTCCAGCCCGTTATGCCGTTGGCGTTGTCCCAACCGGGCGTCATGGTGATGCTTAGCCCATTCAAACTTTCCTGCCCAGTGAGGCTGACGATACCTTTTTCAACGCTCATACCTGAGACATAGCGGGTGGTGGTCGCAGAGGGGATCCCATTTGTTCCGGCATCACAGGTTTCTGTTCCGCCGTGCTCCAGCGCGCAAAGCTCGACGGCAGTACGGTAGGGGACAAAGGTTTGCAGCATGTCTGTCAGCGCGGCTTTGCGCAGATAGTTTTGATAAGCAGGGATACCGATAGCGCTGAGGATGGCAATGATGCCAATGACCACCATCAGTTCGATAAGCGTGAAGCCTCGTTGTTTGTCCATTGTTGATTTGCTCCTTGAGTTAGCTGGCGCTACTTTGGCAAATCGAAGGGATTTTAGGCGAGGGGCAAAAAATAGAACGAGAAGGACGGTTCAGATGAATATTACGAAATTACAGAATCAGACAACGTATTTGCGAAGACGCTCGAATAAACCGCCGAGCGACGGCGTATACGGCTGGGGGCTGTAGGCCCGATACGCGAAGCGCCATCGGGCAGAACAGTCAGCGATTAGCGAAAACGCATCGAGAGATCGAGTGCGCGGACATGTTTGGTCAATGCGCCCACAGAGATGAAATCCACGCCGGTTTCCGCGAATTCGCGTAGCGTTTCATAGGTGACGTTACCTGATACTTCCAGACGCGCCTGGCCGTTGGTACGTTTGACCGCTTCGCGCATTTGGTCGGTTTCGAAATTGTCGAGCATGATGATGTCCGCCCCGGCTTTCAGCGCATCGTCCAGTTCATCCAGACTTTCCACTTCTACCTCAACCGGCACGTCCGGGTGCAGCCAGAAGGCTTTTTCCACGGCCTGTTTCACTGAACCGGAAGCAATAATGTGGTTCTCTTTAATCAGGAAGGCGTCAGAAAGACCTAAACGATGATTCGCACCGCCGCCGCAGAGTACCGCGTACTTCAGCGCCGTACGTAGCCCAGGCAGCGTTTTACGTGTATCCAGCAGTTGGGTTTTTGTCCCGGTCAGCAGGTCGACGTATTTACGCACTTCACTGGCAACGCCAGACAGCGTTTGCACAAAGTTGAGTGCGGTACGTTCGCCGGTCAGCAACACGCGGGAAGGGCCGTCCAGTTCAAACAGCGGTTGATTAGCCTTAATGCTGTCGCCATCTTCAACATGCCAGTTGATGCTGACATCATCGCCAGCAAGCTGAATAAAGACCTCTTCCACCCAGCGTTTCCCACAAAAAACACCCTCTTCGCGTGTAATGACGGTGGCATGGGAACGCATATCCTCAGGTAAAAGCTGTGCGGTGATATCGTTATTGGCATCAACTTCTCCGCCTAAATCTTCGCGCAGCGCTTGGGCAACCGCGGCAGGGATATCGAGATTTATGCGTTCCAACAGCGCGTCACGTCGGTAGTCAGGGTTATAGCGGCGAGGCGGCATGATAAAACTCCAAATTGCTAACGAATCATAAGGTAGAAACATGCTACCCTGAACCTGATATGAGCACCATCAATAAGGAGATTCTGCATGTTGTTAGACGAGGGCTGGCTGGCAGAGGCGCGACGCGTTCCCTCTCCTCATTACGATTGCCGCCCGGATGACGAAAGCCCTTCTTTGCTGGTGGTGCATAATATTAGCCTGCCACCCGGTGAATTTGGCGGCCCATGGATAGACGCGTTATTCACTGGAACAATTGATCCCAACGCCCATCCTTTTTTTGCACAAATTGCCCATTTACGCGTTTCTGCCCATTGTCTGATCCGCCGTGACGGTGAGGTCGTGCAATATGTTCCCTTTGACAAACGTGCCTGGCATGCAGGCGTCTCCTGCTATCAGGGGCGTGAACGCTGTAATGATTTTTCAATTGGTATTGAGCTTGAAGGTACGGATACGCTGGCTTATACCGATGCGCAGTACCAGCAATTGGCTGCCGTGACGCAGACGCTGATTCAGCGTTATCCGGCGATTGCCAGCAACATGACTGGGCATTGCAATATTGCGCCCGAACGGAAGACCGATCCTGGGCCATCTTTTGACTGGGCAAGGTTTCGCGCCCTGGTCACCCCCTCGTCACACAAGGAGATGACATGACGCTGTTTACAACATTACTGGTGCTGATTGTTGAGCGCTTGTTTAAGCTGGGTGAGCACTGGCAGCTTGATCACCGGATTGAGGCCTTTTTCCGGCGGGTTAAGCATTTCTCTATGGCGCGAACGTTAGCAATGACCATTATTGCAATGGCGGTGACATTCCTGTTGCTGCGTGCGCTGCATGGGCTGTTATTTAATGTTCCGCTGTTGGTGGTGTGGATCTTAATTGGTTTGCTGTGCATCGGTGCTGGCAAGGTGCGCCTTCATTATCATGCCTACCTGAATGCGGCTTCACGGAATGATGCGCACGCCCGTGAGGCGATGGCCAGCGAACTGACGCTGATTCATGGCGTGCCGCCGGATTGTGATGAACGAGAGTTTCTGCGTGAGCTACAAAATGCGCTGTTATGGAACAACTTCCGCTTTTATCTGGCGCCGTTATTCTGGTTGATCGTCGGTGGTCCATGGGGACCGGTGACGCTGGTCGGCTATGCCTTTTTACGCGCGTGGCAATCCTGGCTGGCGCGCTACCAGACGCCGCATCAGCGTCTGCAGTCAGGTATTGATGCGATCCTGCATGTCCTGGACTGGGTTCCGGTACGTCTGGCGGGTGTGGTCTATGCGCTGTTAGGACACGGTGAGAAGGCGTTGCCCGCCTGGTTTGCATCGCTGGCGGATATGCATACTTCGCAGTATCAGGTGTTGACCCGTCTGGCGCAGTTCTCGCTGGCGCGTGAGCCGCATACTGATAAGGTCGAAACGCCGAAAGCAGCCGTTGCAATGGCGAAGAAAACGTCGTTTGTCGTGGTTGTGGTGATTGCGCTGCTGACCATTTATGGCACGCTGATCTAGCGCTTATCCGGCCTACAATGGAAAAAAGTGTAGGCCCGGTAAGCGCAGCGCCACCGGGCAAACATTTTAAAGCGTATCGGCAGGTGGCACGCCAAAATCCGGCATGCCGTTCTCATCCCAGCGTACAAGCTTCAGTCGGGTGTGGCGATTCGGGTCATACAGCGGATCTCCCTCTATTTCGGTGTAATTCCTTGCGTGATACACCAGTACATCATCCCCTTCCGGCGTTTGCGTAAAGCTGTTGTGCCCGGGTCCATACTGACGGTTTTCATAGCTGGTGGTGAAGACCGGACGCGGTGACTTATGCCAGTTTTCCGGGTTGAGCGGATCGGCGTTGAGGTCAATCCACAGTAAACCCATGCAGTAGTTTTCATCGGTTGCGCTGGCGGAGTAACTGACAAACAGTTTGTCTCCGTGCACCACGACGGCTGGACCTTCGTTGACCCAAAAGCCCCGACATTCCCAGTCATATTCCGGATGGCTGAGCATCACCGGCTGGCCTTTAATCGTCCAAGGGTTTTCCATCTCTGCGAGATAAATATTGGAGTTTCCGGCAATATCAGGTGATTTCTGTGCCCACAAATACCACTGTTTCCCCTGATGGTTAAACGTGGTGGCATCAAGCGCGAAGGTATCAAACTGGGTTTCAATTTGCCCCTTCTCAACCCACTTACCGCTTAGCGGATCGGCATCTGCGCACTCCAACGCAAACATGCGGTGCTGGAACATACCCAACGTATCAAGCGCCTGCGTGTGCGTGGCCGCAAAATAGATGTACCACTTACCGGCAATAGCGTGGATCTCGGGGGCCCAGATAAGTTGACTCATTGGGCCGCTGTCCGGTTTGCGCCAGACAACAACGGGTTCCGCGGTGCGTAATCCCTCCAGAGAGTCAGCCCGACGCAGCTCCAGTCGGTCATATTCAGGTACTGAAGCAATGAAATAATAGTGGTTACCGTCACGCAGGATAAACGGATCGGCACGCTGTTCGATAAAGGGATTCGGCCACTGATTCATCAGGTTTTCCTTACATGTTCAGTCGATTTAACGTCATGGTACTCATTCAATTCACGGTAGTTGGCGCGGCGTTTTTCCAGGTCTGACTGGATTTGCTGCATAAATTCGCGGTCAACTTTCAGCAGACGAACCACGCCTGCGGTAATCAGATAACCGACGCCCGGAATAATCGTGAACAACAGCATAATGCCGTTAATCGCGGAGTCACTTTGCGCTTTCGCCCCTGCGTCGTAGCCGTACCAGGAGAGCAGGAAGCCCACCATCGCGCCGGCAATCGCCAGCCCCAGCTTCAGGAAGAACAGGTTGCCGGAGAAGCTGATCCCGGTAATACGTTTACCGGTTTTCCACTCACCGTAGTCATCCACATCCGCCATCAGCGACCAGTGCAGTGGGGAAGGGATCTGATGCAGGATGTTGAGCAGGAAGTAGAGCACCATAATCATCATGGTGGCTTTCGGATCGAAGAAGTAAAACGCGCCGGAGAACACCGCCAGTACGATGTTGGTCCAGAAGAAGACTTTCAGTTTGCACCAGCGGTCAGTTAATACCTTCGCGAGCATACTGCCGATCATCATGCCGACCACGCCAAGGCTGATAAACAACGTTGCGAACTGTGTGCTTTGCTGCATAACCCAGGTGACGTAGTACATGGTGGCAGCCATACGAATAAAGCCCGGACAGACGTTGCACAAGGTTAATAGCAGGATTTTCACCCACTGATCGTTCTTCCACACGTCTTTCAGATCGGCTTTTAAATCGTCGTTCGTGGGTACCGCAGGGCGTACACGTTCGCGCACGGTCGCGAAACAAAACAGGAACATGCACATACCAATGAAAGCCAGCACGGCCATCGCCATCTGATAGCCTTTGGCTTTATCTTCCCCGCCAAACCAGTCTGCCATTGGCAGTAGCGTGAGTGAGAGTAGCAGAGTTGCAATCCCGACCAGCACGAAACGATACGACTGGCAGGCGACGCGTTCTTTCGGATCGTTGGTGATGACGCTACCGAGTGAACAGTAGGGAATGTTGATTGCTGTGTAGGTAATAGAGAGCAGGAAGTAGGTGACAAACGCATAGATAACTTTGCTGTTATACGTCCACTCCGGGGTGGTAAACATCAGTACGCTGAATAATGCGTAGGGGAAAGCCATCCACAGAAGCCATGGACGAAACCGACCATATTTACTGCGAGTACGATCGGCCATTGCCCCCATGATAGGGTCAGTAACGGCATCAATAACGCGTACCGAGAGCAGCAATACGCCGACAAGTGCAGGCGCAAGACCGAAAATATCTGTATAAAAATAGTTAACAAACAGCATGATAGCGCCGAATATGATGTTGCATCCGGCATCGCCCATTCCATAGCCGATCTTTTCTTTCACCGACAGCTTTCTGGTTTCCATCAAGCGCACTCCATTAATGTGATATGGAGAGAATTATTGTCTGGTGTTGGTATTTTTGCGTTGCAGGATAGCGCCGCTGATATGGACTAAACAGTCATCTGTGGGAAAGTGTGAGGCAGATAACAACCCCCACCTGATGTAGGTGGGGGGAAGGATTAATGTGCTTTTACGGCGCCGGCCGTTTTCTGTTTGCACAGATAGCCAATGCCAAGAATGGCAATCCATACCGGGATCAGGTACACCGAGATTGCCATGCCCGGCGTCATCAGCATAATTACCAGTACCGCAGCCATGAAAATCAGGCAGATCCAGTTACCTAGCGGGTACAGCAGTGCCGGGAAGCGAGTGGCGACGCCCTGCTGCTGTTTTGCTTTGCGGAACTTAATATGCGCCAGGCTAATCATTGCCCAGTTGATGACCAATGCGGAAACCACCAGCGCCATCAGTAAGCCAAACGCAGATTCCGGTGCCAGATAGTTAATCAGTACGCACAGTGCGGTAACCAGTGCGGAGACCAGAATGGTGTTAACCGGCACGCCGCGCTTATCCACGTTCATCAGCGCTTTTGGCGCGTTACCCTGCTGAGCCAGGCCGAACAGCATACGACTGTTACAGTATACACAGCTGTTATAGACAGAAAGGGCAGCGGTCAGCACTACGATGTTCAGGGCGTTGGCAACAAAGGTGTCACCCATCTCGTGGAAGATAAGGACAAACGGGCTGGTATCTGCTGTTACGCGCGTCCATGGCATCAGGGAAAGCAGTACCGCCAGGGAGCCTACATAGAAAATCAGGATACGGTAGATGACCTGATTAGTCGCTTTGGGAATGCTTTGTTCCGGGTTATCGGCTTCTGCTGCGGTGATCCCGACCAGTTCCAGACCGCCGAAAGAGAACATGATGATAGCCATCATCATTACCAGCCCGCTGAAGCCGTGTGGCAGGAATCCACCCTGGCTCCACAAGTTGCTGACGCTGGCCTGTGGACCGCCGTTGCCGCTAAACAGCAACCAACCGCCGAACAGGATCATTGCAACCACGGCAATGACTTTAATAATGGCGAACCAGAACTCCATCTCACCGAACACTTTTACGTTGGTCAGGTTGATGGCGTTGATGATCACAAAAAAGGCTGCTGCCGAAGCCCATGTTGGGATTTCCGGATACCAGAACTGGATGTATTTCCCGACGGCAGTCAGCTCAGCCATGGCAACCAGAACGTACAGCACCCAGTAGTTCCAGCCGGAGGAGAAACCGGCAAAGCTCCCCCAGTATTTGTAGGCAAAGTGACTAAAGGAGCCTGCTACCGGCTCTTCCACCACCATTTCACCTAGCTGACGCATAATCAGAAAAGCGATAAATCCGGCGATAGCGTAACCCAGAATAATCCCCGGCCCTGCAGACTGAATAACGGATGCGCTTCCGAGGAATAACCCGGTACCAATCGCGCCACCCAGCGCGATAAGCTGTATATGGCGGTTTTTAAGGCCGCGCTTTAGCTGATCGCCATGCTGTTGACTTTCCATCATGAAACCTCGTGTGTGGTTTTACTCTTCATCTTTCGAGTACTTATATTTTGAACCACGCAGTGACGCGTGTGTAAGTTTGCAATTCCGTTTGTTGTATTAATTTATTTACAGTAATGAATTATGAAATGTTGCCTAAAGACTTTTGTCTTGATCAGAATAATGTTATGCGAGCGCGAATGCACCTGCTTTATGCGGCGCGAGTGACGAGTTGAATAAAAAGAAACCATTTGTAAGCGCGAGTTTATCTACCACAAAATTTCCAATTTGAATTTTTATTCGTAAATAGTGATTGATAAATCGATAAATAGGCAGGTGAATCGGTTCAAATGATATATTTTTTCGTTTCAATTCGGTTAAAACTACCTCGGGATGGGTAAATTTAACATTTGTGCATAGTTACATGTTTGAAACGTTATTTCTGTAATGTTGTTAAAATATGCCTCCTTTACTGATTTCAATCAAAACCTGTATGGACAGAAGGTGAATACTTTGTTACTTTAGCGTCAAGAACATGAAATTGGTAAGACCAATTGACTCCGGGCAAATGGCTTAAGACAGGAAATCATGGCCTACAGCAAAATCCGCCAACCAAAACTCTCCGATGTGATTGAGCAGCAGCTGGAGTTTTTAATTCTTGAGGGGACACTTCGCCCCGGAGAAAAACTCCCACCGGAACGCGAGCTGGCAAAACAGTTCGACGTTTCCCGCCCCTCCTTACGTGAGGCGATCCAACGCCTCGAAGCGAAGGGCTTACTGCTTCGTCGTCAGGGCGGTGGCACTTTTGTTCAGAGCAGCCTGTGGCAGAGCTTTAGCGACCCACTGGTAGAGCTGCTCTCCGACCATCCTGAATCCCAGTTTGACCTGCTTGAGACGCGCCATGCGCTGGAAGGTATTGCAGCTTATTACGCTGCACTGCGCAGCACGGATGAAGACAAAACGCGTATCCGTGAACTCCACCATGCGATCGAGCTTGCTCAACAGTCCGGCGATCTTGACGGTGAATCTGATGCCGTACTTCAGTATCAAATTGCTGTCACCGAAGCGGCACACAATGTGGTGCTGCTCCATTTGCTAAGGTGTATGGAGCCGATGCTGGCCCAGAACGTTCGGCAAAACTTCGAATTGCTGTATGCGCGTCGTGAAATGCTGCCACTGGTTAGCAGTCACCGTACGCGTATTTTTGAAGCGATTATCGCCGGGAAGCCGGAAGAGGCGCGTGAAGCGTCCCACCGTCACCTGGCGTTTATCGAAGAGATCCTGCTGGACAGAAGCCGTGAGGAAAGCCGTCGTGAACGCGCCTTACGCCGTCTGGAGCAACGAAAGAATTAGTGATTTTTCTGGCAGAACGTTAACCAGAAGATGTTGTAAATCAAGCGCCATATAAAGTGCGCGGCAACTAAACGCAGAACCTGTCTTATTGTGCTCTCGCGAGCGAGAACACAATGGGACAGGTTCCAGATAACTCAACGTATTAGATAGATAAGGAATACCCCCATGTCAGAACGTTTCCCAAATGACGTGGATCCGATCGAAACTCGCGACTGGCTACAGGCGATCGAATCGGTCATCCGTGAAGAAGGTGTTGAGCGTGCTCAGTATCTGATCGACCAACTGCTTTCAGAAGCCCGCAAAGGCGGCGTGAAAGTAGCGGCAGGTGCAGGGGCCAGCAATTATGTAAACACTATTGCCGTTGAAGATGAACCGGAATACCCGGGCAATCTGGAGCTGGAACGTCGTATTCGTTCTGCTATCCGCTGGAACGCCATCATGACCGTACTGCGTGCGTCTAAAAAGGATCTTGAGCTGGGTGGCCATATGGCATCCTTCCAGTCCTCCGCAACGGTATATGATGTTTGCTTCAACCACTTCTTCCGTGCACGCAACGAGCAAGATGGCGGCGATCTGGTGTACTTCCAGGGTCACATCTCTCCGGGCATCTACGCACGCGCATTCCTGGAAGGTCGTCTGACTGAAGAGCAGATGAACAACTTCCGTCAGGAAGTCCATGGCAAAGGCCTGTCTTCCTACCCGCACCCGAAACTGATGCCGGAATTCTGGCAGTTCCCGACCGTTTCCATGGGTCTGGGCCCAATCGGTGCCATCTACCAGGCTAAATTCCTGAAATATCTGGAACACCGTGGCCTGAAAGATACCTCTAAACAAACCGTTTACGCCTTCCTGGGCGACGGCGAGATGGATGAGCCAGAATCTAAAGGCGCTATCACCATCGCGACCCGTGAAAAACTGGACAACCTGGTCTTTGTTATCAACTGTAACCTGCAGCGTCTTGACGGTCCGGTAACCGGTAACGGCAAGATTGTTAACGAACTGGAAGGCATCTTCGCGGGCGCTGGCTGGAACGTTATCAAAGTCATGTGGGGCGGTCGTTGGGATGAACTGCTGCGTAAAGACACCAGCGGTAAACTGATCCAGCTGATGAACGAAACCGTTGACGGCGACTACCAGACCTTCAAATCCAAAGACGGCGCTTACGTACGTGAGCACTTCTTCGGTAAATACCCGGAAACCGCAGCCCTGGTTGCTGACTGGACTGACGAGCAGATTTGGGCTCTGAACCGTGGTGGTCACGATCCGAAGAAAGTCTACGCTGCACTGAAAAAAGCGCAGGAAACCAAAGGCAAAGCAACCGTAATCCTCGCCCATACCATCAAAGGTTACGGCATGGGTGACACCGCCGAAGGTAAAAACATCGCTCACCAGGTTAAGAAAATGAACATGGACGGCGTGCGTTATATCCGCGACCGTTTCAACGTTCCTGTGACCGATGAGCAGGTTGAAAACCTGTCTTACATCACCTTCCCGGAAGGTTCTGAAGAGCACACCTATCTGCACGCTCAGCGTCAGAAACTGCACGGCTACCTGCCGAGCCGCCAGCCGAACTTCACCGAGAAGCTGGAACTGCCAGCTCTGGAAGACTTCGGTGCGCTGCTGGAAGAGCAGAACAAAGAAATCTCTACCACTATCGCTTTCGTTCGTGCCCTGAACGTGATGCTGAAGAACAAGTCGATCAAAGATCGTCTGGTGCCGATCATCGCTGACGAAGCGCGTACTTTCGGTATGGAAGGTCTGTTCCGTCAGATCGGTATCTACAGCCCGAACGGCCAGCAGTACACCCCGCAGGACCGTGAGCAGGTTGCTTACTATAAAGAAGACGAGAAAGGTCAGATCCTGCAGGAAGGTATCAACGAGCTGGGTGCAGGCGCGTCCTGGCTGGCTGCTGCGACCTCTTACAGCACCAACGATCTGCCGATGATTCCGTTCTACATCTACTACTCCATGTTCGGGTTCCAGCGTATTGGCGACCTGTGCTGGCAGGCAGGCGACCAACAGGCTCGCGGCTTCCTGATTGGTGGTACTTCCGGACGTACGACGCTGAACGGCGAAGGTCTGCAGCACGAAGATGGTCACAGCCATATTCAGTCTCTGACTATCCCGAACTGTATCTCTTACGATCCGTCTTACGCGTACGAAGTTGCGGTCATCATGCATGATGGTCTGGAGCGTATGTACGGTGAGAAACAAGAGAACGTTTACTACTACATCACCACGCTGAACGAAAACTACCACATGCCGGCAATGCCAGCAGGGGCCGAGGAAGGTATCCGCAAAGGTATCTACAAACTCGAAACCCTTGAAGGTAAGAAAGGTAAAGTTCAGCTGCTGGGCTCCGGTTCTATCCTGCGTCACGTCCGTGAAGCAGCGCAGATCCTGGCGAACGACTACGGTGTAGGTTCTGACGTATACAGCGTAACGTCCTTCACTGAACTGGCACGTGATGGCCAGGATTGTGAGCGTTGGAACATGCTGCACCCGATGGAAACGCCGCGCGTTCCGTACATCGCTCAGGTGATGAACGACGCTCCGGCAGTAGCATCTACTGACTATATGAAACTGTTTGCCGAACAGGTTCGTACTTATGTACCGGCTGATGATTATCGCGTACTGGGTACTGACGGCTTCGGTCGCTCTGACAGCCGTGAAAACCTGCGTCACCACTTCGAAGTTGATGCTTCCTACGTGGTTGTAGCGGCCCTGGGCGAACTGGCTAAACGTGGCGAAATCGATAAGAAAGTGGTTGCTGACGCAATCATCAAATTCAATATCGATGCAGATAAAGTTAACCCGCGTCTGGCGTAAGAGGTAAAAGAATAATGGCTATCGAAATCAATGTACCGGACATCGGGGCTGATGAAGTTGAAATCACCGAGATCCTGGTCAAAGTAGGCGACAAAGTTGAAGCTGAACAGTCGCTGATCACCGTAGAAGGCGACAAAGCCTCTATGGAAGTTCCGTCTCCTCAGGCTGGTATCGTTAAAGAGATCAAAGTCTCTGTTGGCGACAAAACTGAGACCGGCAAACTGATCATGATTTTCGATTCCGCCGACGGTGCAGCAGCCGCTGCACCTGCTCCGGCAGAAGAGAAGAAAGCAGCCGCTCCGGCAGCTGCACCTGCTGCGGCAGCAGCGAAAGACGTACACGTACCGGATATCGGCGGCGACGAAGTTGAAGTCACCGAGATTATGGTTAAAGTCGGCGATACCGTTGCGGCTGAGCAGTCTCTGATCACCGTAGAAGGCGACAAAGCCTCTATGGAAGTCCCGGCACCGTTCGCGGGTACCGTTAAAGAGATCAAAATCAACACGGGTGATAAAGTGTCTACCGGTTCCCTGATTATGGTCTTCGAAGTGGCGGGCGCAGCGCCTGCTGCTGCACCGGCTCAGGCGGCTGCTCCAGCAGCAGCGGCGGCTCCGGCGGCAACGGGTTCTAAAGAAGTTAACGTACCGGATATCGGCGGTGACGAAGTTGAAGTCACTGAAGTGATGGTTAAAGTGGGCGATAAAATTGCCGCTGAACAGTCACTGATCACCGTTGAAGGCGATAAAGCGTCGATGGAAGTTCCGGCACCGTTCGCGGGTACCGTGAAAGAAATCAAAATCAGCACTGGCGACAAAGTTAAAACCGGTTCTCTGATTATGGTCTTCGAAGTCGAAGGCGCAGCACCTGCAGCCGCTCCTGCGCAAGCAGCTGCTCCGGCTCCGGCCGCTGCACCAGCACAAGCGGCTCCAGCTCCGGCTGCAAAAGCGGAAAGCAAATCTGACTTCGCAGAAAACGACGCTTACGTCCACGCAACTCCGCTGATCCGTCGCCTGGCGCGCGAATTTGGCGTGAACCTGGCGAAAGTGAAAGGTTCAGGTCGTAAAGGCCGTATCCTGCGTGAAGACGTTCAGGCATACGTGAAAGACGCGGTTAAACGTGCTGAAGCTGCTCCGGCAACCGCTGCTGGCGGCGGTATCCCGGGCATGCTGCCTTGGCCGAAAGTTGATTTCAGCAAGTTTGGTGAAATTGAAGAAGTGGAACTGGGCCGTATCCAGAAAATCTCTGGTGCTAACCTGAGCCGTAACTGGGTGATGATCCCGCACGTTACCCACTTCGATAAAACCGATATCACCGATCTGGAAGCGTTCCGTAAACAGCAGAACGCCGAAGCTGAAAAACGTAAACTGGATGTGAAGTTCACCCCAGTGGTCTTCATCATGAAAGCCGTTGCTGCCGCTCTGGAACAGATGCCGCGCTTCAACAGCTCTCTGTCTGAAGACGGTCAGCGTCTGACCCTGAAGAAATATATCAACATCGGTGTTGCGGTAGATACCCCGAATGGTCTGGTTGTTCCGGTCTTCAAAGACGTGAACAAGAAGAGCATTACCGAGCTGTCTCGTGAACTGACCGTGATCTCCAAGAAAGCACGTGATGGCAAGCTGACCGCTGGCGAAATGCAGGGCGGTTGCTTCACCATCTCCAGCATCGGTGGCCTGGGTACTACCCACTTTGCACCGATTGTGAACGCGCCGGAAGTGGCTATCCTCGGTGTCTCCAAGTCCTCTATGGAGCCAGTGTGGAACGGTAAAGAGTTTATGCCGCGTCTGATGATGCCGATTTCGCTCTCCTTCGACCACCGTGTCATTGACGGTGCAGATGGTGCGCGCTTTATCACCATCATCAACAACATGCTGTCTGACATTCGCCGCCTGGTGATGTAAGCGAAAAAGCCGGCCCGACGGCCGGCTTTTTTCTGGTAATCTCATGAAGTCAGTGAGGTTATTGTGCGAAAGACAAATCGGTTGCCGTTTGTTGTTTCAAAATTGTTAACAATTTTGTAAAATACGGGCGGATAGAACGACCCGCTGGACGACGGGTATAAATTAAGAGGTCATGATGAGCACTGAAATCAAAACTCAGGTCGTGGTACTTGGGGCAGGCCCTGCAGGTTACTCTGCTGCCTTCCGTTGCGCAGATTTAGGTCTGGAGACCGTCATCGTAGAACGTTACAGCACCCTTGGCGGTGTTTGTCTGAACGTCGGCTGTATCCCTTCTAAAGCGCTGCTGCACGTAGCAAAAGTTATCGAAGAAGCCAAAGCACTGGCTGAACACGGTATCGTTTTTGGCGAGCCGAAAACCGATATCGACAAGATTCGTACCTGGAAAGAAAAAGTTATCACTCAACTGACCGGCGGTCTGGCGGGTATGGCCAAAGGCCGTAAAGTGAAAGTGGTTAATGGTCTGGGTAAATTTACCGGGGCAAACACCCTGGAAGTTGAAGGCGAAAACGGCAAAACCGTAATCAACTTCGACAACGCAATCATCGCGGCGGGTTCCCGTCCGATCGAACTGCCATTCATTCCTCATGAAGATCCTCGCGTGTGGGATTCCACCGATGCACTGGAACTGAAAACCGTTCCTAAGCGCCTGCTGGTAATGGGCGGCGGTATCATCGGTCTGGAAATGGGTACCGTGTACCATGCGCTGGGTTCAGAGATTGACGTGGTTGAAATGTTCGACCAGGTTATCCCGGCTGCCGATAAAGACGTGGTGAAAGTCTTCACCAAACGCATCAGCAAGAAATTCAACCTGATGCTGGAAACCAAAGTGACTGCCGTTGAAGCGAAAGAAGACGGTATTTACGTTTCCATGGAAGGCAAAAAAGCTCCTGCTGAAGCACAGCGTTATGATGCCGTACTGGTTGCTATCGGTCGTGTACCGAATGGTAAAAACCTCGACGCGGGCAAAGCTGGCGTTGAAGTTGATGACCGTGGTTTCATCCGCGTTGACAAACAGCTGCGCACCAACGTGCCGCACATCTTTGCTATCGGCGATATCGTCGGTCAGCCGATGCTGGCGCACAAAGGTGTTCACGAAGGTCATGTTGCCGCTGAAGTTATCGCCGGTAAGAAACACTACTTCGACCCGAAAGTTATCCCATCCATCGCCTACACTGAACCAGAAGTTGCATGGGTTGGCCTGACTGAGAAAGAAGCGAAAGAAAAAGGCATCAGCTACGAAACCGCCACTTTCCCGTGGGCTGCTTCTGGCCGTGCTATCGCTTCCGACTGCGCAGACGGTATGACCAAACTGATTTTCGACAAAGAATCTCACCGTGTTATCGGTGGGGCGATTGTCGGTACCAACGGCGGCGAGCTGCTGGGTGAAATCGGTCTGGCGATCGAAATGGGTTGCGACGCTGAAGATATCGCACTGACCATCCACGCGCACCCGACCCTGCATGAGTCCGTGGGCCTGGCGGCAGAAGTGTTCGAAGGTAGCATTACCGACCTGCCAAACCCGAAAGCGAAGAAAAAGTAATCTTCCCGCTTTTGTGAAAACGCCTCTTCGGAGGCGTTTTTTTTGCCTAAAGCTACCCGTTATTTCAGGCAATATGCCGGGTGGCGCTAGCGCTAACCCGGCCTGCGGCTTAACCTCGCTTTACGGTGCTACAGGCTGCCAGGTTTTTTCAGGGCTGTACTCAGTCATCGCCTGCGCTTTCTGTTGCGATGCTTCGCCAAGGTTGGCCTGATAAACATTGTCATCGCCGCTAATCATAAAGCTCATCACCCCGGTGTGACCGTAGCTAATCGGCCACGCAATCATGGCAAAACCACTGGCTTTGTCCGGCAGTATGCGGAAACGATAACCGTGATAGCCCGTACCGGGTTCTTGTGGGCTGAAGGCGGGTCCCAGAGGGCTTGGCGCTTCGCCTGGTGCGACGGGCCAGTAAAGCCCATCTTTTTTACCTTCGCTACTGACAATTTTTTGCGCATACGATTTGTTCAGCGCGTAATAGCTTTGCTGCGCGTCAACGTAGGCGTGCAGTGCTTCGATGGCTGAAAGCTCGTTGCGACCGATCGTTCGAGTGAGGATCTCCTCCTGGGCTTCGGTCATATCGAACGCCCAGCCTTTGCTGGTTTTCACCATCGGTATGGGTAACTGCCAGTCATCTTGCCCTACGTTGAGATGCGCCATATTGTCCTGCAGCACAATGTGATGGCTCACCTTCCAGTCGCGATTAAAGCGTGCCACCGCTTCCGGATCGGCCCCTTCTGGTGGCAAAAAGTGTCGCCAGTTTTCACCCAGTAACGCCGTGAGCTGCTTTTCATTTTGCTGCGCCACCGCAGCGGCAAATGCACTGGCCGCGTCTTCGGGGGAGGTGAACGCCTGTTGCGCATAGCTCACCAGCGGCAAGGTGAGCAACAGGGCGCTTAACATAATTTTTTTCATCATCGGCTCCGGTTAACGACGGCGAAATTCGTGGTGCTCAGAAAAATTCTCACGTGCCGCAGCGCGCTGCCCGCTGTTGAGGTTGCCCGCGCGACGGCTTTCCTGCCCACGCAGTTGCTGGGACTGCCACGACGGTGAGCGGCTGTCATTCCCGCTGAAGACGTTTGAATGCGTATTCTGACGGGAGGCCAGACGTTGTTGCGAGTTGGATGATTCAACGCGTTGGCGAGCGGTTTCCCTTTGCTGCTGTGAAACCGGATGCTGCTGAGCTTTTGACTTCAGCTCAGAGCGGTGCTGCTGTTGCGTCGTGGATTTATTCAGCGTCTTCTGTGCTGCTTCACGACGGCTGTTGTTTTGTGTTTCGTCATAGCCACGATAGTTATTGCGCTGGGCTATTTGATTTAGCTGTGAAGAGGCGGCTTTGCGTTGAGCATCCCGCGATGTCTGACCCGACAGGTTTGCCGGGGAGGTCTGACTACGCTGCTGGAACTGCGTCATTGCGGCCTGACGCTGGCTGTCTCGTGTGGCAGCGGTGGCCGGTGTATGTTGAGTGGCGCTTAAACCCCCGCTAACGTTGGTCTGATGAAAACGTTGTGCGAGCGCGTCGTTCTGGTAAGGCACGCCGTTACGGTACGCAGGATTGTGCTGCCAGGCAATGTTTTGCCCTTTCAGGTTTTGTCCGGAGATATGGTTGAAATTGTTAACATCAATATTGATGTTATCTCCGTTGTGCTGGTAGCCATTACCGCCGTGAGGGCCGTCATGGTCATGATAGTCATCATCATGGTGATGGTCGTCGTCATCCCAGTCGATGTTACTGAACAGCGCATAGGTCGTCGCAACGCCCAGGCTATAGCCGAAACCTTTGACGAAGCTTTCGGCAAACTGCTCGCCCGGAGGGGGCGGCAGATAAACCGGTGGGTAGGCGGTATTAGGCCAACTGCCGTAAACAACGGTTGGATTGTAGTTCGGCACATATACCACCTGTGGATCGGTCGGCTCAATTTTGATAACCGTCGAGGTGGGCGCGCTGCTGGTCACTTTCGTCGTTGATGATGACGGCGTCTGAACCACGGTTGTTTTCTGGGTGTTCGTGACCGTTTGCTGCGGTGTGGATTTTAGCGAGCCTGTTTGCTGAGCCAGCAAACGCAGGCGCTGTACGGCATCCATCACGTCCTGTGGCTGTGCCAGAAACGCATTCCCCAGGTTTTGTACCCAGTCAGGGTTTTCGCCCATCAGGGCCATCAGTTGCGGAAATGCCACCAGCGACTTCACGCTGGGGTCCCATGACTGGCCGGACACTGCCTGAATAGCGGCGTCACCTTGCAGTGTCGGATTATCGCGCGACCACTGAACCGCCTGCACCACGTTTGACGGATACGTTGAGGCCATCAGCACCTGAGACAGTAACGGGTCAGGGTAGAGCGCAACAGGGGCAACCCACTGATCGAGTTGAGCGGTGGTATACGTGGTTGGCGCCACCGGGGCGACTGCGGGAGCCGCCGCAACGGGCGGTTGAGGCGCTACTGCCGGGGCCGGCTGCGAGGGGGCTTCTGGTGTGCGGCTGTTTACAAACAGCACGCCCGCACCGATAAATAACCCTGCACTGCACGCCAGAGCAATGATATGGGGCTTAAAGGGCAACGTCATTTTATCTCTCCCGATTCATTAAGAATCGTCATAGTCATTATGCCTGCCGCCAGTGGGTGCAGTGTTCCGTGAGTATAAAGAGACAATAGTTTAATTTTTGACGAATCTTGGGATCGTTAACGCAAGTTTATTATCAGGAAGCTAAATATTGTGACTAAACATTGCGGGCGAAATTGTCATTCCCCTTTGCCATTGCGAAGAGCATTAGACCATCCTTAACGATTCAGCCAATTTTTTATGTTGCTTTTTTGTAAACAGATTAACACCCAACGAAAATCCTGTTATTGTGCCTTTTGCGGTACCGGGCATTTACCCTACTAACTGCTGTCTCACAGGAGCGTGAAGAGAATCGCCCATCTACAAAAGCGCCGCATTATGACAATGAGAGCGAGGAGATATCGTCGTGCTAGAAGAATACCGTAAGCACGTAGCTGAGCGTGCCGCCCAGGGGATTGTGCCGAAACCCTTAGACGCAACCCAAATGGCTGCACTTGTCGAGCTGCTGAAGACCCCGCCTGTGGGCGAAGAAGAATTCCTGTTAGACCTGTTGATTAACCGCGTTCCCCCTGGTGTAGATGAAGCCGCTTACGTTAAAGCCGGTTTTCTCGCCGCTGTCGCTAAAGGTGACACTACCTCTCCGCTGATCACGCCAGAAAAAGCCATCGAACTGCTGGGTACCATGCAGGGCGGTTATAACATTCATCCGCTGATTGATGCGCTGGACGATGCAAAACTGGCGCCGATTGCCGCCAAAGCGCTCTCTTCAACGCTGCTGATGTTTGATAACTTCTACGATGTAGAAGAAAAAGCCAAAGCGGGCAATGAATATGCTAAGCAGGTGATGCAGTCCTGGGCTGATGCCGAATGGTTCCTCAACCGTCCTGCTCTGGCTGATAAAATCACCGTTACCGTCTTCAAAGTGACGGGTGAAACCAACACTGATGACCTGTCTCCGGCCCCGGACGCGTGGTCTCGCCCTGATATTCCGCTGCACGCCCTGGCGATGTTGAAAAACGCCCGTGAAGGTATCGAGCCGGATCAGCCGGGTGTCGTTGGCCCGATCAAACAGATCGAAGCATTACAGAAAAAAGGTTACCCGCTGGCCTACGTGGGTGACGTTGTTGGTACCGGTTCTTCGCGTAAATCTGCGACCAACTCCGTACTGTGGTTTATGGGCGATGATATCCCTCATGTACCGAACAAGCGCGGTGGTGGCTTGTGTCTGGGTGGCAAAATTGCACCGATCTTCTTCAACACCATGGAAGATGCGGGTGCGCTGCCGATTGAAGTGGACGTAAGCAACCTGAACATGGGCGACGTGATTGACGTTTACCCGTTCAAGGGCGAAGTGCGTAACCACGAAACCAACGAACTGCTGGCTACCTTCGAACTGAAAACCGATGTACTGGTTGACGAAGTGCGCGCTGGTGGCCGTATTCCGCTGATTATCGGTCGTGGCCTGACCACCAAAGCGCGTGAAGCGCTGGGTCTGCCGCACAGTGATGTATTCCGTCAGGCGAAAGATGTGGCGGAAAGCAGCCGTGGCTTCTCTCTGGCACAGAAAATGGTTGGCCGCGCCTGTGGCGTAACCGGCGTCCGTCCGGGTGCCTACTGCGAACCGAAGATGACTTCCGTCGGCTCTCAGGATACCACTGGCCCAATGACCCGTGATGAACTGAAAGACCTGGCGTGCCTGGGCTTCTCTTCTGACCTGGTGATGCAGTCGTTCTGTCATACCGCTGCGTATCCGAAACCTGTTGACGTGACCACCCACCATACTCTGCCTGACTTCATCATGAACCGTGGCGGCGTGTCGCTGCGTCCGGGCGATGGCGTAATCCACTCCTGGCTGAACCGTATGCTGCTGCCGGATACCGTCGGTACCGGTGGTGACTCCCATACTCGTTTCCCGATCGGTATCTCTTTCCCGGCGGGGTCTGGTCTGGTGGCGTTCGCGGCTGCGACTGGCGTGATGCCGCTGGATATGCCGGAATCTGTTCTGGTGCGTTTCAAAGGCAAAATGCAGCCGGGTATCACCCTGCGTGACCTGGTTCATGCCATCCCGCTGTACGCGATCAAACAAGGTCTGCTGACCGTTGAGAAGAAAGGTAAGAAAAACATCTTCTCTGGCCGCATTCTGGAAATTGAAGGTCTGCCGGATCTGAAAGTTGAGCAGGCATTCGAACTGACCGATGCGTCCGCTGAGCGTTCCGCTGCCGGTTGTACCATCAAGCTGAACAAAGAGCCGATCGTTGAATACCTCAGCTCTAACATCGTTCTGCTGAAATGGATGATCGCAGAAGGCTACGGCGATCGTCGTACGCTGGAGCGTCGCATTCAGGGTATGGAAAAATGGCTGGCGGACCCGCAACTGCTGGAAGCCGATGCTGACGCCGAATACGCGGCAGTGATCGACATCGATCTGGCGGATATCAAAGAGCCGATCCTGTGTGCACCGAACGATCCGGACGACGCGCGTCTGCTGTCTGACGTGCAGGGCGAGAAGATCGACGAAGTGTTCATCGGTTCCTGCATGACAAACATTGGTCACTTCCGTGCCGCGGGTAAACTGCTGGATGCGCATAAAGGCCAGTTGCCGACGCGTCTGTGGGTTGCTCCACCAACGCGTATGGATGCGGCACAGCTCACCGAGGAAGGCTATTACAGCGTCTTTGGTAAGAGCGGGGCGCGTATTGAGATCCCGGGCTGTTCACTGTGCATGGGTAACCAGGCGCGTGTGGCAGACGGTGCGACAGTCGTTTCTACCTCGACCCGTAACTTCCCGAACCGTTTAGGTACGGGGGCGAACGTCTACCTGGCTTCTGCAGAGCTGGCGGCGGTTGCTGCGCTGATCGGTAAGCTGCCGACGGCGGAAGAGTATCAGACTTATGTGGCGCAGGTAGATAAAACGGCCGTGGATACTTACCGGTATCTGAACTTTGATCAGCTCTCTCAGTACACCGAGAAAGCAGACAGCGTGATTTTCCAGACTGCGGTTTAATTCGCGACCACATTTAGCGTAAAAACGCATCAATGCCCGAAGAAGCTGACTTCTCCGGGCATTTTTATTTCCATTCCTTATACCCGCTACACTTTTTTTCTGCCGCGCTGCTGCGATAATTACAGCAAGGTGCAATGCGGTATTGGCGCATTGCCGGGAGCAGAGGAAGACATTATGGATTACGAATTTCTGCGCGATGTTACCGGGCGGGTTTTAGTGCGTATGTCCATGGGCCATGAAGTCGTGGGGCACTGGTTTAATGAAGAAGTGAAAGATAACCTGGCCTTGCTTGATGAAGTGGAACAGGCGGCGCGTGCGGTAAAAGGCAGTGAACGTTCCTGGCAGCGAGCAGGGCATGAATACACGCTCTGGCTGGATGGCGAAGAGGTTATGGTTCGCGCCAATCAACTGGAGTTCACGGGCGATGAAATGGAAGAAGGAATGAATTACTACGACGAAGAGAGTTTATCTTTGTGCGGCGTTGAAGATTTCTTGCAGGTGGTTGCCGCGTATCGTGAATTTGTGCAACAGCGTTAATTCGCACTCGCCTCTTCCGGGGGCGCTGTGCTTACCCGGCCTGGCACCACGATGTCATTCTCCGTTCGTAGGCCCGATAAGCGTAGCGCCATCGGGCACGGTGCCTTATTTGACGTAAGCCAACAGGCTTAAGGAGTCACGTGCCAGCGCTTTGCATTTTTTCGCGACCGGAATCCCAATACCGCTCAAATCGCGATAGCTGTCTTCACCGAGTGCTTTCATATCGAAGGTATCGTAATTACTGAGGTCCCACTGGTTCTGTTGAGCAAAAAAGACCAGTGCGCGACGTATCTGCCCGTTGGGCAAATTCTGGTAGCCACAGTCATTTTTCAGAAAAACAAAAACTGCCGTTAAATCGGCCATATCTTCGGCTTCGGATTCACTAAGCGCGTAGCTATTTGCGCATACTGCCATCAGGCTGCCGAACAAAACTGTTCTGAAAAACGTCTTCATTGCTTCTACCACTGCATCACGGAAATTAAACGTTAGCATACTGCGAGCGAAGCGACGACCTTTATTATCAGCCGTTCACTTGACCTTCCCGTAGGGGGAGGGCTTATGCTTAAAAGATAGCCTGCTTAAGCTGCTGAATATAAGGAAATGAATATGCAACGTCGTGACTTTTTAAAGTACTCCGTGGCGCTGGGCGCCTCGTCAGCTTTACCTTTGTGGAGCCGCACCGTTTTTGCGGCTGACCGTCCTGCGTTACCCATTCCTGACCTGCTAACTGCGGATGCTTCTAATCGTATACAACTGATTGTGAAAGCCGGGCAGTCGACGTTTGCCGGGAAAACCGCTACCACCTGGGGATATAACGGTAACGTGCTCGGACCCGCGGTAAAACTGAATAAAGGTCAGGCGGTGAGTGTGGATATCCATAATCAGCTGGCCGAAGAAACGACGCTGCACTGGCATGGGCTGGAAATCCCCGGAGAAGTCGATGGCGGGCCGCAAGGCGTTATTCCGGCGGGCGGGAAGCGCTCAGTGACCTTTACCCCTGCGCAACGGGCAGCAACCTGTTGGTTCCATCCACATCAACACGGGAAAACCGGACGTCAGGTTGCGATGGGCCTGGCCGGGCTGGTGCTGATTGAAGATGACGAGATCCGCAAATTACTGCTACCGAAGCAGTGGGGTATCGACGATGTGCCGGTGATTATGCAGGACAAACAGTTTTCCGCTGACGGACAAATTAATTACCAGTTGGATATGATGACCGCCGCCGTCGGTTGGTTTGGCGATACGCTGCTAACCAATGGGGCGATTTATCCGCAACATGCCGCACCACGCGGCTGGTTGCGCCTGCGTCTGCTGAATGGCTGTAACGCACGCTCGCTTAATATCGCGGCCAGCGATAACCGTCCCCTGTACGTGATTGCCAGTGATGGTGGATTGTTAGCCGAGCCGGTTAAAGTGACCGAACTGCCGATGCTGATGGGTGAGCGTTTTGAAGTATTGGTGGATGTGAGCGACGGAAAAGCCTTTGATTTGGTCACTCTGCCGGTGAGCCAGATGGGGATGGCGATCGCGCCATTTGATAAGCCGCATCCGGTGATGAGCATTCAACCGCTGCTTATTACCGCTTCCGGGACGCTGCCGGATACGCTGACCACCCTGCCAGCGCTGCCTTCTCTGGATGGCCTGACGGTGCGTAAACTGCAACTGTCGATGGACCCGATGCTCGACATGATGGGCATGCAGATGCTGATGCAAAAGTATGGCGATCAGGCGATGGCCGGGATGGATCACGGGCAAATGATGGGCCATATGAACAGCAGCAACATGAGTCACGGCAACATGGGCCACGGCAAAATGAATCACGGCAATATGGGCAGCATGAAGCAGGGTGATATGAGCAATATGAAACATGGCGGGTCGTTTGATTTCCATAACGCCAATCGGATTAACGGCCTGCCCTTTGATATGAATAAACCGATGTTTGCCGCGACGAAAGGCCAGCATGAACGCTGGGTCATTTCCGGTCAGGGTGACATGATGCTGCATCCGTTCCATATTCACGGCACGCAGTTCCGCATCTTGTCTGAGAATGGCAAAGCGCCAGCCGCGCATCGCGCAGGCTGGAAGGACACCGTGCGTGTCGAAGGTGGCGTCAGCGAGGTGCTGGTGAAGTTTGACCACGATGCGCCGAAAGAACATGCCTATATGGCGCACTGCCATCTGCTGGAGCACGAAGACACCGGCATGATGCTCGGTTTTACGGTTTAAACAACGACGTCTCTTCGCTTACCCGGCATACAGGATATTTCTTGTCGGCCGGGTAAGGCACATCCCCTGCATATTCTGCCATTGAACATAAAGTAATCGCCTTTGGGGCCGATAATCATCATGTACCCAATGTGAGTTCAATGGATGAAAAAACGTGATTAAAAATATTCGTGTTATTACCGGTATCCTGCTGGTTCTCGCCATTTTCTGTTTGCTGCAGGCCGTTACGGGAAGCCTGTTTTATTCTGCGGTAAACAATGACAGGCATAATTTCCAGAACTCAGGCACCCTCAATGCTCAGCAAGAAAATCTGAGTGACAGCGTCAATACGTTGATTAAAACCCGTGTTACGGTGACGCGCGTCGCCATCCGCTTTTTAAAAAATCAGCGCGATCCCGCCTCTTTAGCCGCGATCAACACGCTGCTTAATACCGCCAGTGATTCAATGAAGAAGGCCGAAGGCTATTTCGCCCAGTATCAGGGATTACCACAGGTTACAGGGCAGGATCCGCAGATCGCCAGTGAAATGGAAAAGCAGTATCGCCAGATGCACGAAGTGATGAAATTATCGATTGAGTATCTGCGAGCGAATAACTATCAGGCTTATGGCGATCTTGATGCCCAGAAAGCGCAGGATGAGATGGAAGCGAGCTATGACCACTGGCGAAACGAGAATAATGCGCTGCTGCAGCACGCTGCTGCGGAGAATCAGCTCAGTTTTTCCCGTATGCAGTGGACGCTGGGAGGCATCGTTCTGGTTGTGCTGATCGTTCTGGGCATGATCTGGAGTGGGCTGCAACACATCCTGCTTAAGCCGCTGGCGCAGATTATGGAGCATATTCGCGTCATTACCGGTGGAGACTTAACCCATAAGCTCAATGTTGAAGGTCGCAACGAAATGGGCCGACTGGCAATGGGGTTGGAAGAGATGCAACAGTCGCTGATTTCGACAGTCACTGCCGTACGCAATAGCTCGGAGTCAATTCATACCGGGGCCGCTGAAATATCCTCGGGCAACAACGACCTTTCTTCGCGCACCGAGCAGCAGGCGGCCTCGCTTGAGGAAACTGCCGCCAGCATGGAGCAGTTGACTGCGACAGTGAAGCAGAATACGGACAATGCGAAACAGGCAACCCAATTGGCGAAAAACGCCTCTGATACTGCCGCTCGCGGTGGTCGTGTTGTTGATACCGTTGTTCATACGATGAGTGAAATAGCGGACAGCTCGCAGCAAATCGCGCAGATCACGAACGTTATCGACAGTATTGCATTCCAGACCAACATTCTGGCGCTGAACGCCGCGGTAGAAGCGGCCAGAGCCGGAGAACAGGGGCGCGGTTTTGCGGTTGTGGCAGGTGAAGTCCGGACTTTGGCAAGCCGTAGTGCCCAGGCAGCAAAAGAGATCAAAGCGCTGATTGATAATTCAACCCACTGTGTAGGCATGGGATCGCAGCAGGTTTCGGATGCCGGTAAAACCATGGCAGAAATTGTCGCGGCAGTGACCCGTGTGACCGATATTATGGGCGAAATTGCGTCTGCTTCTGAAGAGCAGAGTCGGGGGATTGAACAGGTTAGCCTCGCGGTTTCGCAGATGGACAGCGTTACCCAGCAAAACGCCGCGCTGGTAGAGGAGTCTGCGGCGGCGGCGGCCTCACTGGAGCAACAGGCCGAGCAGTTGCGGCAGGCCGTTGCGGTATTTCGTATTACCCGCGAGAAGGCGGTGAGTGGGGCACGAAAACCACCGCAGGACGCTCCGCGCCAGGATCGCGTTGTCTCGACTACCCAGGATCAACATTGGGAAACGTTCTGACCTGAAAAAGCCCGATTTTGCTCACGCTAAAAGCCGGGTTCGTTGCCCGGCTTTTGTGTATTCAGAGCGCGTTAAAATGTGTGCGCAGGTTCTCTGAGTAACTATCAGAGGAATGCGGTCTCTTTGCTGGTATACTTCACCCACTGAATTGTTTGTATGCTGTCGCAAGTTTTGTGGTTAGTGCGAGCCACCGTCTCTCTGTCGGTGTATCAAGGTAAGCGCTTTCTTTCGATTTGCATGATGTGTTAACTGATAAAAATCAGTGAGTTATTTCTTTTATGAAACATACTGTAGAAGTCATGATCCCGGAAGCGGAGATCAAAGCGCGTATTGCCGAACTGGGACGTCAGATTAACGAGCGTTACAAGGACAGCGGCAGTGATATGGTGCTGGTAGGCCTGTTACGCGGTTCATTTATGTTTATGGCTGACCTGTGCCGTGAAGTGCATGTCTCCCACGAAGTCGATTTCATGACCGCCTCCAGCTACGGCAGCGGAATGTCCACCACCCGTGATGTTAAAATCCTCAAAGACCTGGATGAAGACATTCGTGGCAAAGACGTGCTGATTGTTGAAGACATCATCGACTCCGGCAACACGCTGTCAAAAGTGCGTGAAATCCTGAGCCTGCGTGAACCTAAATCTCTGGCGATTTGTACGTTGCTGGATAAACCTTCTCGCCGTGAAGTGAATGTACCGGTCGAGTTTATCGGTTTCTCTATTCCAGATGAGTTCGTTGTGGGCTACGGCATTGACTATGCGCAACGTTATCGCCATCTGCCGTATGTTGGCAAAGTGGTGTTGCTGGACGAGTAATGGGCTGGAGCGCCTGATGGCGCTTCGCTTATCAGGCCTACGGCGCTGATTTGCAGGCCGGGTAAGGCGTAACCGCCACCCGGCAATATCGCCTTACTTATGGTTGCTGTGCTTCTGGCTGAGGTTCGACAACCCCTGTCGGTAGCGTTGTTCCAGCGTTTCGCGGCTGGTAGCCGTGACGTCCAGATCGCGCAGCAGACCATCATGAATACCGTAAGCCCATCCGTGAATCGTCACTTTCTGACCGCGTTTCCAGGCTGAACGCATGATTGTCGAATGGCCCAGGTTATAGACCTGCTCCATAACATTCAGTTCGCACAGGGTGTCCATGCGACGTTCCTGCGGCATTTCACCCAGCAGTGAGCTGTGTTTAAACCAGATATCGCGGATATGCAGCAACCAGTTATCAATCAGCCCCTGTTCTTTATTTTCAATGGCTGCCTGGACGCCGCCGCATCCATAGTGGCCACAAATAATAATGTGTTCCACTTCCAGTACATCCACCGCATACTGAACCACTGAGAGACAGTTCAGGTCGGTGTGAATAACCAGATTAGCCACATTACGGTGAACAAACAGTTCACCCGGCTCAAGACCGGTTAAACGTTCAGCGGGAACGCGGCTATCGGAACATCCAATCCATAGAAAACGCGGATTTTGTGCATGTGTCAGCGTTTCAAAAAATCCGGGATCCTCTTCTATCAGCATCTTTGACCATAGTGCATTGTTGCTGATGAGTGTATCTATGTCTTTCATGGAGTTGTACAACCCGAAGCCAGATAAATTCGATGGGCTAATATAGGGTAACTCCAGCATTATTTAAACTATATATAAAATGTCAGAACGTAAGGTAAGTAAAAAACCATGACCATTGCTCTGGAACTTCAACAACTTAAAAAAACCTATCCCGGTGGCGTTCAGGCGTTGCGGGGCATAGATTTGCAAGTCGAAGCGGGTGATTTCTATGCGCTGCTAGGTCCCAATGGCGCGGGAAAGTCCACTACCATCGGTATTATCAGCTCGCTGGTGAATAAAACCTCCGGGCGGGTGAGCGTCTTCGGGTTTGATCTTGATAAAGATACGGTTAACGCCAAGCGTCAGCTTGGGCTGGTGCCGCAGGAGTTCAACTTTAACCCGTTTGAAACCGTGCAGCAGATCGTGGTGAATCAGGCGGGATATTACGGCGTTGAGTATAAAGAGGCGGTTAAACGCAGTGAAATTTATCTAAAACAGCTCGACCTGTGGGAAAAACGCAACGAGCGTGCTCGTATGCTGTCCGGCGGGATGAAGCGCCGCCTGATGATTGCCCGCGCGCTGATGCATGAGCCAAAGTTGCTTATCCTCGATGAACCTACTGCCGGTGTTGATATTGAATTACGCCGCTCAATGTGGGGCTTTTTGAAGGATTTAAACGATAAAGGTACGACGATTATTCTAACCACCCACTACCTCGAAGAAGCGGAAATGCTGTGCCGGAACATCGGCATTATTCAGCACGGTGAGCTGGTAGAAAATACCTCGATGAAGAATCTGCTCTCCAAGCTCAAATCTGAGACGTTTATTCTCGATCTGGCGGCGAAAAGCCCGCTACCTAAGCTGGAAGGCTATCAATACCGTCTGGTTGATACCTCAACGCTGGAAGTTGAAGTTCTGCGCGAGCAGGGGGTGAACAGCGTGTTCTCGCAGCTGAGCGCTCAGGGTATTCAGGTATTGAGTATGCGGAACAAGGCGAACCGACTGGAAGAGCTGTTTGTTTCTCTGGTTCATGAAAAACAAGGAGATCGCGCATGATGCAGCTTTACTGGGTCGCGCTGAAAAGCATCTGGGCGAAAGAGATCCACCGCTTTATGCGTATCTGGGTGCAAACCCTGGTGCCGCCTGTCATCACCATGACGCTCTATTTTATTATCTTTGGTAATTTGATTGGCTCACGGATCGGTGAAATGCACGGCTTTAGCTACATGCAGTTTATCGTGCCGGGGCTTATCATGATGGCGGTGATTACCAACTCGTACGCCAATGTGGCGTCGTCGTTCTTTAGCGCCAAGTTTCAGCGCAACATTGAAGAGCTGTTGGTTGCACCGGTACCGACGCACGTAATCATCGCCGGTTTTGTCGGCGGCGGTGTGGCACGCGGTCTGTGTGTGGGCATTCTGGTTACGGCTATCTCACTGTTCTTTGTTCCATTCCAGGTGCACTCCTGGGTCTTCGTGGCGCTGACGCTGGTGCTAACGGCGGTGCTGTTTTCGCTGGCGGGCTTGCTGAACGCGGTTTTTGCCAAAACCTTTGACGATATCAGTCTGATCCCGACCTTCGTGTTAACACCGCTGACCTATCTGGGGGGCGTTTTCTATTCGTTAACGCTGTTACCGCCATTCTGGCAGGGACTGTCGCACCTGAACCCGATTGTCTACATGATTAGCGGGTTCCGCTACGGCTTCCTCGGCATTCACGATGTGCCGCTGGTGACGACCTTCGGTGTGCTGGTGGTGTTCATCGCCGCGTTTTATTTACTGTGCTGGTATCTGATTCAGCGCGGGCGCGGGCTGCGCAGCTAACCCCTTTTCCTCTCCCCGAACGGGAGAGGAAACTTTTGATGTTTATCACCCTTACATATTTATCACCCTGATAAACTACTTGCCTGCTAAGGAGGTAGGCAATGTTAGGTTGGGTAATTACCTGTCATGACGATAAGGCACAGGATATGCTGCAGCGTCTGGAAAAAAAGTACGGTCCACAGGTGCAGTGCCGGGCGGTGAGCTTCTGGCGTGGCCTCAGTTCAAATATGCTAAGCCGCATGATGTGCCATGCCCTGCATGCCACAGACTCCGGTGAGGGCGTTATCTTTCTGACGGATATGGCCGGAGCCGCGCCTTACCGCGTGGCTTCGTTAATGAGCCATAAACATCCCCAGTGTGAAGTGATTTCCGGTATCAGCTATCCATTGCTGGAGCAAATGCTATTGTCGCGGGAATCTTTGAGCAGTTCTGCGTTTCGTGACCGTATCGTGGCGCTTGGCGGGCCCGAAGTTTCTAGCCTCTGGCATCAACAACAAAAAAATCCCCCCTTCGTGTTGAAGCATGATTTGTATGCGTGTTAATCATTGGTATTGATGGCGCTTTTGCTACAATAGCCGGGGTTCCTCGCCTCGGTTATCGTATATGGTGATGCGCGTTCTGTTGGTTCTGTTACTCCTGTTCTCCGGTAGCGTTGCTGCGGCGTTGCCTGCTCGTTATATGCAAACGACCGAAGCGGCTGCCGTTTGGGCGCAGATCGGTAATAAAATGGTGACGGTGGGGAATATTCGCGCCGGTCAAATCCTCTCAGTAGAACCGATGGCCGCTGACTATTATGAATTTCCTTTTGGCTTTGGTACCGGGTTTATCGATAAGGGGCATCTGGAGCCCGTTCAGGGCCGGCAGAAGGTTGACGATGGTTTAGGCGACCTCAACAAGCCGCTCAGCAATCAAAGCCTGCTAACCTGGAAAGACACGCCGGTTTATAATGCTCCGGATGTCGGCAGTGCTCCGTTTGGCGTACTGGCGGACAACCTGCGCTATCCCATCATTAGTAAGCTCAAAGACCGGCTTAATCAGACCTGGTTTCAGATCCGTATTGGTGGCAGGCTGGCTTATATCAGCGCGCTGGATGCGCAGGAAGACCACGGTATTCCCGTGTTGACTTACCATCATATTCTGCGTGATGAAGAGAATACCCGTTTTCGCCACACCTCCACGACGACCTCTGTGCGTGCGTTCAGTAACCAGATGGCCTGGCTACGGGATCGTGGTTACACCACGTTGACGATGTATCAACTGGAAGGCTACGTGCAGAATAAAATGAATCTGCCTGCACGGGCTGTTGTGCTGACGTTCGACGATGGCCTGAAGTCGGTCAGTCGTTATGCTTATCCTGTCCTCAGGCAGTACGGGATGAAAGCGACAGCGTTTATTATTTCGTCGCGTATTAAACGCCATCCCCAGAAGTGGGACCCGAAATCGCTGCAGTTTATGAGTCTCTCTGAATTGAATGGTATCAGGGATGTTTTTGACTTCCAGTCACATACCCATTTTTTGCACCGGGTAGATGCCAACCACCGGCCAATCCTGCTGAGTCGCAGTTATCACAATATTCTGTTTGATTTTGCGCGTTCGCGGCGGGCGCTTGCTCAGTTTAATCCCCATGTTATTTATCTTTCGTATCCGTTTGGTGGCTATAACGCAATAGCCGTCAATGCGGCAAAAGAGGCAGGGTTCCACATGGCGGTCACCACGGTGAGAGGGAAGGTGAAGCCGGGGGATAATCCGTACTTATTGAAACGACTTTATATTTTAAGAACGGATTCGCTGGAAACGATGTCGCGGCTGATCAGCAATCAGCCGCAGGGGTAGGGCTATCAGGCAACCTGTACCGGAATGGCTTTTGCGGTGCGCTTCATTTCGTTGTCGCCTTCAAAGTAGGCCACTTTCGGGCGCCATGTACGGGCTTCTTCATCAGACATGGTGACGAAGCTGGCGATAATCACAATGTCACCGACATCAGCACAGTGTGCAGCCGCACCGTTCACCGAGATGATTTTAGAGCCGCGTTCAGCCGCAATCGCATAGGTTGAGAAACGTTTCCCATTCGTCACGTTCCAGATATCAATGGCTTCGTTTTCCAGAATACCGGAGGCATCAAGGAAATCCTGGTCGATGGCGCAGGAGCCTTCGTAATGCAGGTCCGCCTGCGTGACTTTTACGCGGTGGAGCTTGCCTTGCAGCATGGTGCGAATCATAACGTCTATACCCTGTCGTTTACCTTGGCTAAGCAGGCGCAACTGGCCTGCTTTGAGAAATTTCTCAGGCAGTATTGCCCTATTTTTAACCCCTGTCTACTGGGCTAATGTAACGCTTTGATTATCGATCAGCCGTGCCTGGCCCAGCCATGCGGCGACCAAAATCACTGCACGCTTACTGTTTTCAGTCAGTTCCAGCAGTGTGTCGGCATCGCGGATCTGAATATCGTCGGCGCGGAAACCTTTTTCATTCAGCTCCTGTGCGGCAATAGCAATAATCTCTTCCAGCTCGCGCTCGCCGGCCTGTAATTTTTCGCCAATGCGGCACATTACTTTATACAAGCCAGGGGCGATTTTACGCTGCTCTGCCGTCAGATATCCGTTACGTGAGCTAAGGGCTAAGCCGTCTTTGGCGCGAATAATAGGCACACCGACGATCTCAATGTCATAACCCATATCCGCAACCATTTTGCGGATCAATGCTAACTGCTGGAAATCTTTTTCGCCAAAGCAAGCAACATCCGGCTGGATCAGATTGAACAGTTTGCTGACGATAGTTGCGACACCACGGAAGTGCCCTGGACGGCTGGCGCCTTCCAGCATAGTAGACAGTCCCGGAACCTCGACATAGGTTTGTGAATCCGTCCCTTGCGGATAGATCTCAAGCGCTGCCGGCGCAAAGACATAATCCACTTTGCGCTTGTTCAGCTTCTCACAATCTTCCTGCAGCGTTCGCGGGTAGCGCACCAGATCGTCCGGTCGGTCAAACTGCATCGGGTTGACGAAAATACTGACGATGACCACATCGGCCTGGGCTTTTGCTTCATCGACCAGCTTCATGTGACCGTCGTGTAGATTGCCCATGGTGGGAACCAGCGCCACACGTTTACCTTCCTGACGCAGACGGCGAATATGCTGGCGCAGCAGCGGCAGGGTTTCAATAATTAGCACACCTTGACTCCTTTAGTTGCCTGAGGGTCTGTTGGCCAGAGAAGCCGTTTGCGCCATCATCCGGCAACGTGCACCGAACCGCCTGATGGCGCCACGCTTATCAGGCCGACATCTCGTCAGAAAAATTAGTGGAAGCTATGTTCTTCGCCCGGGTAAACGCCGGATTCCACCTCAGCAATATACTGCCGCACCGCAGCACGCATGTCGCCTGCTTCGGCAAGGAAATTCTTCGCAAATTTCGGGATATGTCCGCCGGTAATGCCAAACGCATCGTGCATCACTAAAATCTGACCATCAGTCACATTACCTGCGCCAATACCGATCACCGGAATAGATAGCGCTTCGGTGATGCGTTTTGCCAGTTCAACGGGAACGCATTCCAGTACCAGCAATTGAGCGCCAGCCGCTTCCAGTGCCAGTGCGTCGTCAAGTAGCGTTTGCCCGGCATCACCACGGCCTTGCACCTTGTAGCCGCCAAAAATGTTGACGGACTGCGGGGTCAGCCCCAGATGACCGCACACCGGGACCGCGCGTTCGGTCAGCATTCTCACCGTATCGACCAGCCATGCGCCGCCTTCAATCTTGACCATATTGGCCCCTGCGCGCATCACAACCGCCGCGTTTGCAAAGGTTTGTTCTGGCGTAGCGTAGGCCATAAACGGGAGATCGGAAAGCAGCAGGCAGTTGGGTGCCCCACGACGCACAGTGCGAGTATGGTAGGCAATATCGTCAACAGTGACCGGCAGGGTAGAGTCATGACCCTGAATCGTCATCCCCAGTGAATCGCCTACCAGCATCACATTGATACCTTCGTCGGCAAAGAGTTTCGCGAAGCTGTAGTCGTAGGCCGTAATCGTCGCGAAGCGTTTCTTCTCTTGCTTGTATTTTTGCAGCAATGAGATGGTTGTCGGTTTCATAACATTTCCTGATGGTGAAAGTCATATTTAACGGCATTCTAGCAGTCACATTCAGGGGGGCAATTGATTTAAGCAATCGTTTGGCGCGAAAGCAGTAAACGATAAAGGGGAAGGATTACTTTACCAGTGTGCAGGTTTTGCTGCACCGAGTTGGGAGAGGTGTTGATGCAGGCGGGTTCCGTCCGGGAAGGTCAGTTCAGGTGCGATTTCAAAAAGTGGCCACAGCATAAAGCCGCGGTTTTTCATATCGTAGTGCGGTACGGTCAGACGTTCAGTGTTAATCACTTCATCGCCAAACAGCATGATGTCGAGGTCCAGCGTACGCGGGCCCCAGCGTTCAGCTTTACGTACGCGACCCTGCTGTAGCTCAATGCGTTGGGTGTGATCCAGCAATTCTTCTGGGGCGAGAGCGGTATCCAGCGCCACGGCGGCGTTCAGATAGTCGGGCTGATCCTGCGGACCTAATGGCGGGGTACGATAAAACGAAGAAATCGCGACGATACGGCTGTCAGGTATTTCGCCGATCGCTTGCACGGCAGCATTCACCTGCTCCAGAGGAGAGGCTAAATTACTGCCGAGAGCGATATATACCCGTCGTCTTTCAAGCTGCATCTGTGTCACCGCCTTGATGCGACTCGAAATTTGTAGGGTATACGTATACGTGATGGGTCATGCAGAACCTTCGCGGCGCGGCGCACGCTTACGTGGACGACGGTGACGACGACGTTCAGGCTCTTCATCAAGCTCGTTCAGCATGCCTTTTTGCTCAGGCGGAGCCGACACCTGGAATTCGCCCCACCACTGCGCCAGACGCTGCAGTTCGGCGTTATTTTCCACTTCGGCACGCAGCGCCAACAAGTCGTAGGCTGCGCGGAATTTTGGATGCTCCATCAGCTTCCAGGCGCGCTTACCCTGACGACGGGACATGCGTAATTGAAGCTGCCAGATATCACGGGTGAGCGACGTCAGGCGTTTCGGAATAGCCAGTGAACGGCAGGCTTCATCCAGCACGTCGTTCATGGCCAGCGCGAAGGCGTCGTAATAGGCCAGACCGCTTTCCTGGGCAATTTTCTGCGCGGTTTCCAGTAACGGGTACCAGAACATCGCCGCAAACAAGAATGCCGGGTTCACGCGCATATCATTGTGGATACGGGTGTCGGTATTCTTTAGTACCTGGGCAATGATGCGTTCCATCGCGCTGTCACCGTCTTCGGTGAAATAGCGGGTGATGGTTGGGAACAGCGGCTGGAACAGGCTGTACTCACGCAGTTTTTTATAGGTTTCATAACCGTAGCCCGCCTGTAACAGCTTGAGCGCTTCTTCAAACAGGCGTGCAGGAGGAATATCGTTCAGCAGTGTTGCCAGGCGTGGGATTGGCTCTGCGGTTTCCGGGCTGATACGCATATCAAGCTTGGCTGCAAAGCGTACCGCGCGCAGCATACGCACGGGATCTTCACGATAGCGCGTTTCAGGATTGCCAATCAGACGGATGATGCCGTCTTCCAGATCCTGCATTCCACCCACGTAATCACGAACGGTGAAATCGGCCACGCTATAGTAAAGGCTGTTGATGGTGAAATCGCGGCGCTGGGCATCTTCTTCGATGGAGCCGAAGATGTTGTCGCGCAACAGCATCCCGTTTTGCCCACGCTGTGACGTTGCACGATCGGCTTCGCTGCCTTCATGGTGGCCTCGAAACGTAGCGACTTCGATAATTTCCGGGCCAAACATGACGTGAGCCAGACGGAAACGACGCCCAACCAGGCGGCAGTTGCGAAACAACTTCCGTACCTGATCCGGTGTCGCGTTAGTGGTGACATCAAAGTCTTTCGGTTTTTTGCCCAGCAAAAGGTCGCGCACGCCACCGCCAACCAGCCATGCCTCGTATCCAGCCTTATTAAGCCTGTACATTACCTTCAGGGCATTTTCACTGATATCTTTGCGGGAGATAGAGTGCTGCTCACGCGGGATTACCGTCATATGCGGACGGGCGACGGCAAGCTCGGCCTCGCGCTCCTCGCGGCTTAGCACCTTGCGGCAAAAATTAGCGACTCGGGTAAAAATAGTGCACCTCGGTAGTGTCAAACTTCAGTCAGAACAAGTGTTGCTGTGTAAAAATCGCGGCTAATCATAGCTCAGCATGAGTCATTTGAGAATGCCGGATTTACATTCACTGAATCCGGTACAGTCGTAAGCGTCCAATTTTGCACCGCAGTTTGCAGTAATTCTTCCACACTGAGCGCTTGCCACGGTATTACAGTGTTCTGGCCGAGGAAGCGCAACGCGTTGATGAGAACCGGGCGTGGATCGCCTTGCGGCAGGGCAGGCGCATGATTCTGCTTAGAAAGTTTAGCGCCTTGCTCGTTGAGCGCCAACGGCAGATGAATATAGTCTGGTACTTGCCAGCCGAACAGTTGATACAACGAGATTTGGCGTACCGTCGGTTCGATGAGATCCGCGCCGCGTACAATCTCAGTTACCCCCTGGAAGTGGTCATCAACCACTACCGCAAGGTTATAAGCAAACAGTCCGTCGCGTCGGTGGATAATAAAGTCTTCCCGTGCAAGCTCTGGGTTGGTGTGAATATTGCCACGCAGCAGGTCGTTAAAGTGTAAAACAGGATGCTGTTGCTTGATGCGTACCGCTGCATTTTCCGGCCCGTGGCGTAACGTGCGGCAATGACCGTCGTAAATCCCGCCAATACTCTGAACACGGGCGCGTGTACAGGTACAGTAGTAACTTAAATCTTGTTGTTGTAACCAGGCCAGAGCCTCACGGTAGGCGTCATGGCGTTGCGACTGCCACATAATTTCGCCATCCCAGTGCAGCCCGTAATGTTCCAGCTGACGCAGAATCGTCTCTGCAGCACCGGGAACTTCACGAGGGGGATCGATATCTTCAATGCGTACCCGCCAGATTCCGCGCTGTGCGCGGGCCTGCAGATAACTGCCGAGGGCGGCTACCAGGGAACCAAAATGCAGTTCACCGGAAGGTGAAGGGGCAAAACGGCCAATATAGGGTTTGTCTGTCATGTCGATGGATAAAATAAAAGAATAAGGCGGGAGAAACTCCCGCCCAGGTACTGTCGGATTAGCGTAATGCCACCCGGCATGCAACAGTCTACGGGATTAACCCGCCATCTGTTTTTCGCGAATTTCTGCCAGCGTTTTGCAGT
This sequence comes from Citrobacter sp. RHBSTW-00671, assembly GCF_014103415.1. Classification (NCBI taxonomy): domain Bacteria; kingdom Pseudomonadati; phylum Pseudomonadota; class Gammaproteobacteria; order Enterobacterales; family Enterobacteriaceae; genus Citrobacter; species Citrobacter sp. RHBSTW-00671. Next base: position 4,552,747 of record NZ_JABXPR010000001.1, on the reverse strand, counting down.
CGATGCACAGATCGGCTGTTGGACGGGCTTCCAGACGACGAATACCAATTTCTACGCCGCATGATTCGCAGTAGCCGAAATCTTCGTCCTCTACTTTCTTCAGCGTCTTCTCGATCTTTTTGATCAGTTTGCGCTCACGGTCACGGTTACGCAGCTCAAGGCTGAATTCTTCTTCCTGTGCGGCACGGTCAACCGGATCAGGGAAGTTAGCCGCTTCGTCCTGCATATGAGTCACAGTGCGATCGACTTCATCCCTGAGTTGATTACGCCATGCTTCAAGAATACGCCTGAAGTGCGACAGCTGGGCTTCGTTCATATACTCTTCGCCCGGTTTCTCCTGGTACGGCTCCACCCCAGCGATGGCGAGAATACTCAGGGACGATGTTTTACGGTTTTGCCCTTCTTGCATGTTGCTTCTCCTTAACACGCACTATCGATCCCCATGTTCGGGGGAAAAATCAGGTCGCTATAAATAGCAGATGCTTTTCCGGATAGCAATTATCTATACGTAACACTTGACAACCCTGTGAGGAAAAGCGTATTTGCGCACGCGGCCAGAATACTAATTAACCCGTTGTTTACACCATTACAAGGTAATGGGCAACGGCTCTTTAAGAGTCATACTATGGGCAGAAAGTTCCGCTTTATAAACCAGAATTTCGACCCCCTTTAGCTGTGCTTCGGCTAATAACTGCGCATATTTTGCATCGATATGGCGCGCGGGTGAAAACCGTGTAATGGCTGAATGGAGTACCGCGAAAAATATGACGGCACGTTTACCTTCAGCCGCTACGCTCATCAATTCCCGAAGATGTTTCTGACCTCGTTCAGTGATGGCATCGGGAAAATAACCATACTCTTTTTCCGCCAACGTGACTGATTTTACTTCAATATAGCAGTCAGTCCGGGAATCTGCCTGTAACAAAAAATCAATACGGCTGCCTTCTGCGCCGTATTTTACTTCACTTTTCAACACGCTGTAGCCAGAAAGCTCCGCAATGAGTTCATTCTGAATCGCCTCTTTCGTTAAGCGATTGGCCCATAGCGTGTTAACACAAATAAAAGCATCAGATGCGGTTTGCGTTAATTCCCAGGTATGTGGATATTTCCGCTTAATATTTTCTGATGTTGAATACCAGACGGTATCACCAGGGGTTGCGCATCCGGTCATTGCTCCGGTATTTGGGCAGTGTAGCGTCAAGGTTGTGCCATCAGGTGTGATCACATCCGCTAAAAAACGTTTATAGCGCTGAATTAGCGTAGCGCGTTGTAAAGGGGGAGAAAATTGCATGAATAATACCTTTGATTATTTGCTCAGCACCCAGCGCTGTAAGGTTGAATAGCGAGTGCGTCCTCGCTCAAATGACGAGGCATAAAGCGCAAACTCCGTAACCGGAAATGACCAGCAAAAACCGGGGGGCGGGATGGCGACGGCATGGCTGGCATCGCGCAAGAGCGTGATATGCGGGTGAAAGGGCTGTGGGCTTTGGTAGCATCCGCTGCGTGCAGCCTGTGCTCGCAGCATATTCGCCAGTTGCAATAACCCGCGTGGCGGCTGGCGCATTCCCAGCCATACGACTCGCGAGCGCAGCCATTGCCCGGCATCGTCCAGCCTGAGCGTGAACGCTGGCTGGCGAATGCGTCCAGCCAGTTGTGATAGCGCCTGCTGTTTCTCGGCACTCACATCCCCTAAAAAAGCCAGCGTCAGGTGCAGATTGTCTGCGGCGACCGGGCGGCCCGCTTCCGGTGGAAATTGTGCGGCTCGCCAGTGGATGAGCTGCTCCCGAACCTCAGCAGGCAATTCAATGGCAAAGAACAGCCGTTTTGGCTCAGACATGATGGATACTCGGTTATGAATTAACGCGATGCTACAATGCAGCGCGAAGAATGTTAACCCTCTGGAGTCATTTGTGACGTCGTTGCCCGTTGCCGCCATAGTGCCTGAACTGCTTACTGCCCTTGATGCCTCACCGCAGGTCCTGCTGACCGCGCCGACGGGGGCCGGGAAATCGACCTGGCTGCCGCTACAGCTTCTGGCGCATCAGGGGATTACGGGGCGCATTATCCTGCTGGAACCGCGTCGCCTGGCGGCTCGCAATGTGGCACAACGACTGGCGGAGTCGCTGAACGAAAAGCCCGGCGAAACCGTGGGCTATCGCATGCGCGCGCAAAGCTGCGTGGGGCCGCAAACCCGGCTCGAAGTGGTCACGGAAGGTGTGCTCACGCGCATGATCCAACGCGATCCAGAATTGCAGGGTGTTGGTCTGGTGATCCTTGATGAATTTCACGAGCGCAGCCTGCAGGCGGATCTGGCACTGGCGCTGCTTTTGGACGTGCAGCAAGGCCTGCGGGACGATTTAAAGCTGCTGATTATGTCAGCCACACTGGACAATGGGCGTTTGCAGCAGCTGTTGCCTGAAGCGCCTACCCTTGTTTCCGAAGGACGTGCGTTTCCTGTTGAACGGCGCTACCAGCCGCTGGCGACGCATTTACGTTTTGACGAAGCGGTTGCCATTGCTACCGCGGAGTTGCTGCGCAATGAGAGTGGTTCGTTGCTGCTATTTTTACCCGGCGTGGGAGAGATCCTGCGCGTGCAGGAGCAACTGGCAGGCCGCGTGGGCAGCGATATCTTGCTGTGCCCGCTGTATGGCGCATTATCGCTGACCGAGCAGCGACAGGCCATTTTGCCCGCGCCACCGGGGCGACGTAAAGTCGTACTGGCAACCAATATTGCTGAAACCAGCTTAACCATTGAAGGCATCCGGCTGGTGGTGGACTGCGCCCAGGAACGTGTGGCGCGTTTTGATGCACGTACGGGATTAACGCGACTGATTACCCAACGCATTAGCCAGGCCTCAATGACCCAACGTGCAGGACGAGCAGGCCGTCTGGAACCCGGTATTTGTCTGCACCTGCTGGCCAAAGAGCAGGCAGAAAGGGCGGCGGCGCAAGGCGAGCCGGAAATCGTACAGAGCGATCTGTCCGGTCTGCTGATGGAACTGTTGCAATGGGGATGCACCGATCCCGCACAGTTGAGCTGGCTGGATAGGCCGCCAGTCGTGAATATGCAAGCGGCAACGCGTTTGTTACAGATGCTGGGCGCGCTGGAGGGCGACAGACTCAGTGCCACCGGACGGAAAATGGCGGCCCTGGGCAACGATCCCCGCTTAGCCGCAATGCTAGTCAGTGCTAACAATGACGACGAAGCGGCAACGGCAGCAAAGCTGGCGGCAATTCTGGAAGAACCACCGCGCGGTGGGAGTACCGATCTGGCAACAGCGTTTTTACGCCACCAGCCCGCCTGGCAACTGCGTAGCCAGCAGCTATTGAAGCGCCTGAATGTGCGGGGAGGCCAGCCCGATAGCGAACGGTTAGCCCCTTTACTGGCGCAGGCGTTTGCCGATCGTATTGCCCGGCGCCGTGGTCAGGAAGGGCGCTATCAACTGGCGAACGGGATGGGGGCGATGCTGGATGCTGATGATGCTTCAGCGCGTCATGAGTGGCTCATCGCGCCGCTGTTGCTACAGGGTAGTGCCTCGCCGGATGCCCGTATTTTGCTGTCTTTGCCGCTGGATATCGACAGATTAATACAGATGTGTCCTGAGCTGCTGCAACAGTCAGATACCATTGAATGGGATGAAACCCAGGGGACGCTGAAAGCGCTGCGCCGAATGCGCATTGGTCAACTGACAGTTAAAGTACAGCCGCTGGCTAAACCTTCGGAAGACGAGTTGCATCAGGCCATGTTGAACGGAATTCGCGATAAAGGCCTAAGTGTGCTCAACTTGACGCCTGAGGCTGAACAGTTTCGGTTGCGTCTGCAATGCGCGGCAAACTGGCTGCCGGAGTACGGTTGGCCTGCTGTTGATGATGCTTCGCTGCTTTCGACGCTGGAGAGCTGGCTATTGCCGCACATGAGCGGTGTGCACTCTTTACGCGCGCTCAAAGCATTAAATGTGGCTCAGGCATTGCGCGGTTTGCTGGACTGGTCAATGCTGCAACGTCTGGAGAGTTCGCTGCCTGCGCATTACACTGTGCCGACGGGAAGCCGGATAGCCATTCGCTATCACGAGGATAACCCCCCGGTGTTGGCGGTCAGGATGCAGGAAATGTTTGGCGAAGCGAATACGCCAACCATCGCCGAGGGGCGTGTGCCGTTGGTGCTGGAACTGCTTTCTCCGGCCCAGCGGCCGCTGCAGGTCACCAGCGATCTGAGCGCGTTCTGGAAAGGGTCGTACCGTGAGGTACAAAAAGAGATGAAAGGGCGTTATCCCAAACACGTCTGGCCGGACGATCCGGCGAATACCGCGCCAACGCGGCGCACGAAGAAGTATTCGTAATGCAATTGTAGGCCGGATAAGGCGTTTTACGCCGCCATCCGGCATAAATACAGCAGAAAATTGAGAGATTTCTTCTTCTGTCGCCTGACGGAAGAACAGAGAATCGGGCCTTTGCGCCTGAATGTTGCGGAGAAAAAGCATGGCGGGGAATGACCGCGAGCCAATTGGACGTAAAGGGAAACCGTCACGTCCAGTGAAACAAAAGGTGAGCCGTCGTCAACTCAGAGATGACGAGTATGACGACGATTATGATGATGATGACTATGAGGATGAAGAACCGATGCCGCGTAAGGGTAAGGGCAAAGGGCGTAAGCCTCGTGGTAAGCGTGGCTGGTTCTGGCTGCTGGTAAAACTGTCGATCGTCTTTTTGGTGCTGATCGCGATATATGGCGTGTACCTGGACCAAAAAATTCGCAGCCGTATTGATGGCAAAGTCTGGCAATTGCCTGCGGCTGTTTATGGTCGGATGGTTAACCTTGAGCCAGAAATGCCCATCGGCAAGAACGAGATGGTGAAACTGCTGGAGGCGACACAGTACCGTCAGGTGACGAAAATGACGCGCCCTGGCGAATTTACCGTGCAGGCGAAGAGCATTGAGATGATCCGCCGTCCGTTTGACTTCCCGGACAGTAAAGAAGGGCAGGTGCGTGCGCGTCTGACCTTTGATGGCGATCATCTGGATACCATTGAGAATATGGATAACAACCGCCAGTTCGGTTTCTTCCGTCTCGATCCGCGTTTGATAACCATGCTCTCTTCGCCTAACGGCGAGCAGCGTCTGTTCGTTCCGCGCAGCGGCTTCCCGGATTTGTTGGTCGATACGCTGCTGGCGACCGAAGACCGCCATTTCTATGAGCACGACGGTATCAGCCTCTATTCCATTGGACGTGCGGTGCTTGCCAACCTGACGGCGGGTCGTACAGTTCAGGGGGCCAGTACGCTGACTCAGCAACTGGTGAAAAACCTGTTCTTGTCCAGTGAACGTTCCTACTGGCGTAAGGCCAACGAAGCCTACATGGCGCTGATCATGGATGCGCGCTACAGCAAAGACCGCATTCTTGAGCTGTATATGAACGAGGTGTACCTCGGTCAGAGCGGCGACAACGAGATCCGTGGCTTCCCGCTGGCGAGTCTGTACTATTTTGGGCGCCCGGTAGAGGAGTTGAGTCTTGACCAGCAGGCGCTGCTGGTGGGGATGGTGAAAGGCGCGTCAATCTACAACCCATGGCGTAACCCGAAGCTGGCGCTGGAGCGTCGTAACCTGGTGCTGCGTTTGCTGCAACAGCAGCAGATTATCGACCAGGATCTGTATGACATGCTGAGCGCGCGTCCGTTAGGCGTGCAGCCGCGTGGTGGGGTGATCTCCCCGCAGCCGGCGTTTATGCAGATGGTGCGTCAGGAGTTGCAGGCGAAGCTGGGAGACAAAATTAAAGATCTTTCCGGCGTGAAGATTTTCACTACCTTTGATTCCGTGGCGCAGGATGCTGCAGAAAAAGCGGCGGTGGAAGGCATTCCAGTGCTGAAGAAACAGCGTAAGTTGAGCGACCTGGAAACCGCGATTGTGGTCGTTGACCGCTTTAGCGGCGAGGTTCGTGCTATGGTCGGCGGCGCAGAGCCGCAGTTTGCGGGCTATAACCGTGCGATGCAGGCCCGTCGTTCCATCGGCTCGCTGGCAAAACCGGCAACCTATCTGACGGCGCTAAGCCAGCCGAAGCTGTATCGCCTGAATACCTGGATCGCCGATGCGCCGATTGCGCTGCGCCAGCCGAACGGCCAGGTGTGGTCACCGCAGAACGATGACCGTCGCTATAGCGAAAGCGGTAAAGTGATGCTGGTGGATGCGTTAACGCGTTCAATGAACGTCCCGACGGTCAATCTGGGGATGGCGCTGGGCCTGCCTGCAGTAACCGACACCTGGACGAAGCTGGGCGCACCGAAAGATCAGCTCAATCCGGTTCCGGCGATGCTGCTGGGGGCGTTGAACCTGACGCCAATTGAAGTGGCGCAGGCGTTCCAGACTATCGCCAGCGGGGGTAACCGTGCGCCATTATCAGCACTGCGTTCGGTCATTGCTGAAGATGGGACCGTGCTGTATCAAAGCTTCCCGCAGGCAGAGCGCGCCGTTCCGGCGCAGGCGGCCTATATGACGCTGTGGACCATGCAACAGGTGGTTCAACGTGGTACGGGTCGTCAACTGGGCGCGAAGTACCCAGGGCTGCACCTGGCAGGGAAAACCGGGACCACCAACAACAACGTGGATACCTGGTTTGCCGGTATCGATGGCAGCCAGGTGACGATTACCTGGGTAGGCCGCGATAACAACCAGCCAACCAAGTTGTACGGTGCCAGCGGGGCGATGTCGATTTATCAGCGTTATCTGGCGAACCAGACACCAACCCCGCTGGTGCTGACGCCGCCGGAAGATATTGTTGATATGGGTGTCGATTACGACGGTAACTTCGTGTGCAGTGGCGGTATGCGTACGCTGCCAGTGTGGACTACCGATCCGGACTCATTGTGTCAGCAAGGTGAGATGCAGCAGCAGTCAGGTAATCCGTTCGATCAATCAACGCAGTCGCAGCCTCAACAGCAGCAGCAACAACAACCGCCGCAGCAGGAGAAGAAAGACAGCGACGGCGTTGCAGGTTGGATCAAGGATATGTTTGGCAGCAACTAATGCCTACCTAAAAACCCGCTCCGGCGGGTTTTTCTTTTGGCGCCATTCGGCTTTGTTTTGCCTGATGGCGCTGCGCTTATCAGGCCTACGGAATTTGAGCAGCCATGCCGCTATCCGGTACGTCTTCCGTTAAAACATTTCAGCCTAATTTATTAACCCTTTCTTTTCATCTGGTTATTTCTTAACCCCTTAGTTTTAGTAGGGGCGCGTATTGCTTGCGATCGCAACGGCGTTTCGAATATTATGCTCTCGTTATAATAATAATTCTCGTTTACGTTATCATTCACTTTCATCAGAGAAATACCAATGGCGCGTCTTAAAACTGCTCAGCCAAACGCCTCACTGCGCAAAATTGCAGTCGTGGTAGCCACAGCGGTTAGCGGCATGTCTGTGTATGCACAGGCGGCGGTTCAACCGAAAGAAGAAACAATCACCGTAACCGCAGCACCTGCCGCACAAGAAAGTGCATGGGGGCCTTCGCCGACGATTGCCGCGAAGCGTTCCGCCACTGCCACCAAAACGGATACGCCTATCGAAAAGACCCCGCAGTCTGTTTCGGTCGTGACGCGTGAAGAGATGGATACCAAGCAACCGGCTACAGTAAAAGAAGCCATTGCTTATACACCCGGTGTTTTTGCTACCCGTGGTAGCTCTTCCACCTATGATGTAGTGACGATTCGTGGTTTTACCTCTCCAACCACGGTCAACACCAACCAGTATCTTGATGGCATGAAACTTCAGGGTAATAACTACTCTGAAGTATCTATGGACCCGTATTTTCTGGAACGCGTTGAAGTGATGCGCGGGCCGACTTCAGTGCTGTACGGCAACAGCAACCCTGGCGGCATCGTCAGTATGGTGAGCAAACGTCCGACAACAGAACCACTGAAAGAAGTACAGTTTAAAATGGGGACGAACAACCTCTGGCAAACTGGTTTCGATTTTAGCGATGCTATTGATGATGACGGCGTGTGGTCATACCGTTTAACGGGGTTGGGTAATAGCCAGAACTCTCAGCAGGAGATGTCAAAATCAACGCGCTACGCAGTTGCACCTGCGTTTAGCTGGCGCCCTGATGATAAAACAGATTTCACCTTCCTGAGTAATTTCCAGAACGATCCGTACGCGGGTTATTATGGCTGGTTGCCGCGTGAAGGTACGCTTGTTCCGTATTACGATGCAAATGGTAATCCGCACAAGCTGCCGACTGATTTCAATGAAGGTGAAGCGGATAACAAGATGGCTCGCCGCCAGCAGATGGTTGGCTACAACTTCTCGCATGCCTTTAACGACACCTTCACCGTGCGCCAGAACCTGCGTTATGACAAGGTGAAAACGCTCTACCGTTCTGTATATGGTTTTGGCTATAGTCAGCCTGGTGAGATTATCCGTAAATACGTTCGTTCTGATGAAGATCTCAATGCATTTACCGTTGATACCCAGCTCCAGTCTGCTTTTGCCACTGGTGATGTTGCACATACTCTGCTGACCGGTGTTGATTACTCGCGTATGCGTAACGATGTCAATGCGCTGTATGGCGATGCTGATCCGTTAAATATGCAGAACCCTCAGTACGGTAACCCGAATATTGATGTCAGCGGACCGTATGCTAAGTACGCCGTGTTAAACCGTATGGAACAGACCGGACTTTACGCCCAGGACCAGATGGAATGGGATAAGTGGGTGCTGACGTTGGGCGGCCGCTATGATTTTGCAACCACCTCCACGTTGACCCGCTCCAGTAATTCACTGGCCGAAGTGAACGATCAGCAGTTTACCTGGCGTGGTGGTGTTAACTATCTGTTTGACAATGGTATTTCTCCGTACTTCAGCTACAGCGAATCGTTTGAACCGACATCCGGTTCAACGAAAGAAGGCAAACCGTTCGATCCGTCGCGTGGTAAGCAGTACGAAGCCGGTGTGAAGTATGTTCCGAAGGATATGCCAGTTGTACTGACGGCGGCTGTGTACCAGCTGACGAAAGATAAAAACCTGACGGCGGACCCGAACGATCCTACGGGTCTGTACAGCGTCCAGACTGGGGAGATTCGTTCACGCGGCATCGAACTGGAAGCAAAAGCAGCCGTAAATGCCAATATTAACGTTACGGCGGCTTACAGCTACACGGATGCGGAATATACCGAAGACACTATCTTTAAAGGTCAACGACCGGCGGAAGTACCACGTAATCAGGCTTCGTTATGGACCGATTACACGTTCTATGAATCAGCACTGAGTGGTTTGACCATTGGGGCTGGCGTGCGTTATACCGGTTCAACGGTGAGTTACTACAAAAACGATACTGCTGCAGGGAAGAAAAACGATTCGTTTAATGTGGGCGGTTATACCGTTGCTGATGCCATGGTGAAATACGATCTGGCCCGTTTCGGTATGGCGGGTTCGTCCGTTGCCGTAAACGTCAACAACCTGTTTAATCGTGAATATGTTTCCAGTTGCTATAGCGAATACGCATGTTACTGGGGCGCAGAACGTCAGGTCGTTGCAACAGCAACCTTCCGTTTCTAATTTCTCTTTGGGCACGCTTTGCGTGCCCGTTTTACAAGTTGGCCGCTATGCAGGAAAACAGATCCCATCCCGACACGACGTTTGCGTTGAAGAATGTCTCCTTCCGTGTGCCTGGCCGCACGCTTTTGCATCCTCTCTCGTTAACCTTTCCCGTGGGTAAAGTGACGGGGCTTATCGGCCACAACGGCTCCGGTAAATCCACCTTATTGAAAATGCTGGGACGCCATCAGCCGCCGTCAGAAGGTGAAATCCTGCTTGATGAGCAGCCGCTGGAGAGCTGGAATAGCAAAGCGTTTGCCCGTAAGGTTGCCTATTTACCCCAGCAGTTACCGCAGGCCGAAGGGATGACGGTACGTGAGCTGGTAGCGATTGGGCGTTATCCCTGGCATGGCGCGCTGGGACGTTTTGGCGTGGCCGACAGAGAGAAAGTGGAAGAGGCAATTACGCTGGTTGGGCTCAAACCGCTGGCGCATCGCCTGGTGGATAGCTTGTCTGGCGGCGAGCGTCAGCGTGCGTGGATCGCCATGCTGGTGGCACAAGACAGCCGTTGCCTGCTGCTTGACGAACCGACCTCGGCGCTGGATATCGCGCATCAGGTTGACGTGCTGGCGCTGGTGCATCGCTTAAGCCAACAACGCGGGTTGATGGTGGTTGCCGTACTGCATGATATCAACATGGCGGCCCGCTACTGTGATTACTTAGTTGCGCTGCGCGGCGGTGAAATGATTGCACAGGGAACGCCTGCTGAACTGATGCGTAGTGAAACCCTGGAACTGATTTACGGTATCCCGATGGGCATTTTGCCGCATCCAGCCGGTGCCGCACCCGTGAGTTTTGTCTATTAATGATTGGATTACCTCATCTTTCCCGTCGACGGCTGCTAACGGCAATGGCGCTGTCGCCGCTACTGTGGCAAATGAATACAGCCCGCGCGGCGGCGGTTGATCCACAGCGTATAGTGGCGCTGGAATGGCTTCCGGTTGAGCTGTTGTTGGCGCTGGGTGTTACACCTTACGGCGTCGCGGATGTTCCAAACTACAAACTGTGGGTCAACGAACCCGCGTTGCCGGACTCCGTCATCGATGTCGGATTACGTACTGAACCTAACCTCGAACTGCTGACCGAAATGAAACCCTCATTTATGGTCTGGTCGGCAGGTTACGGTCCTGCACCTGAGAAGCTTGCACGTATTGCGCCGGGTCGCGGCTTTAACTTCAGCGATGGCAAAAAACCGCTGGCGATTGCACGTCAGTCGTTGCAAGAACTGGCGCAGTTGCTGAATCTGCAGACCGCAGCCGAACGTCATCTGGCGCAGTACGAACACCTGATTGCCAGTCTGAAACCGCGCTTTGTTCAGCGAGGCTCCCGGCCATTACTGCTGATGACCCTGCTCGATCCTCGCCATATGCTGGTGTTTGGGCCTAACTGCTTGTTCCAGGAGGTGCTGGATGAGTACGAGATCCGCAACGCCTGGCAGGGTGAAACCAACTTTTGGGGCAGCACCGCGGTAGGGATTGACAGGCTTGCCGCCTACAAAGATGTTGATGTGCTGTGCTTCGATCACGGTAACAACAAGGATATGCAGGCACTGATGTCCACACCATTGTGGCAGGCGATGCCATTTGTTCGCGCCGGACGTTTTCAACGCGTTCCTGCCGTCTGGTTCTATGGTGCAACGCTATCGGCGATGCATTTTGCGCGCATTCTGGATAATGCGCTGGGGGGCAAAGCGTGAGTAAACGTATTGCGCTGTTCCCAACTCTTCTGCTAGCGGTTCTGTTTGTTGCTGCCTGCTGGCTGACCTGGTTTAACTTTTCCGCTGCTCTGCCGCGTAGCCAGTGGCAACAGGCTAGCTGGTCACCGGATATCGATGTTATTGAGCAGATGGTATTCCATTTTAGCCTGCTGCCGAGGCTGGCGATTTCTCTGCTGGTCGGCGCCGGGCTGGGACTGGTTGGTGTGTTGTTTCAGCAGGTACTGCGTAACCCGCTGGCGGAGCCGACTACGCTGGGTGTTGCCACCGGGGCACAACTGGGCATCACGGTGACTACGCTGTGGGCTATTCCTGGCGCACTGACGACACAGTTTGCGGCGCTGGCAGGGGCTTGTATTGTTGGGGCGCTGGTGTTTGGCGTAGCCTGGGGCAAACGGCTTTCTCCGGTGACGTTGATCCTTGCGGGCCTGGTGGTCAGCCTGTACTGCGGGGCGATTAATCAATTGATGGTGATTTTCCATCACGACCAGCTGCAAAGCATGTTTTTGTGGAGCAGCGGCACGCTAACGCAAACCGACTGGAGCGGGGTGCAAAGACTGTGGCCGCAACTGCTGGGTGGCGTGATGTTGACGCTGCTGCTATTACGCCCAATGACGCTGATGGGACTGGATGACGGCGTGGCGCGCAATCTCGGACTGGCGTTGTCGCTGGCGCGTCTGGCGGCGTTAACGCTGGCGATTGTGCTCAGTGCTTTGCTGGTTAACGCGGTGGGGATTATCGGCTTTGTTGGCCTGTTTGCGCCGCTGCTGGCGAAAATGCTTGGCGCGCGGCGTTTGCTGGCGCGTCTGCTGTTGGCTCCGTTGATTGGCGCACTGATCCTCTGGCTCTCCGATCAAATTATTCTGTGGCTCACTCGCGTCTGGATGGAAGTCTCCACCGGTTCGGTGACGGCGCTGATTGGCGCACCGCTGCTGCTGTGGTTGCTGCCGCGCCTGAAGAGCATAAGTGCGCCGGATATGAATGCCAACAACCGTGTCACCGCTGAGCGCCAGCACGTGCTGATGTTCGCGCTGGCAGGGGGCGCGATATTGTTGCTGACGGTTGTGGTTGCGCTGTCGTTGGGTAGCGATGCCCACGGCTGGAGCTGGGCCAGCGGTGCAACGCTGGATGAACTGATGCCCTGGCGCTGGCCGCGTATCCTGGCTGCTCTGGTGGCTGGCGTAATGCTGGCTGTGGCGGGCTGCATTATTCAGCGTTTGACCGGTAACCCGATGGCCAGCCCGGAAGTGTTGGGCATTAGCTCCGGCGCGGCCTTCGGCGTGGTGCTCATGCTGTTTCTGGTGCCCGGCAATGCGTTTGGCTGGCTGTTGCCCGCCGGGAGTATCGGTGCGGCGGCGACGCTGTTAATCATTATGATTGCTGCCGGGCGTGGGGGTTTTTCTCCGCACAGGATGCTGTTAGCGGGGATGGCGCTCAGTACGGCATTTACTATGTTGCTGATGATGCTGCAGGCCAGCGGCGATCCGCGCATGGCGGGCATTCTGACCTGGATGTCCGGCTCGACTTATAACGCCTCCAACGAACAGGTTTTACGTACCGGCATTGTGATGATCATTCTGCTGGCGATAACGCCGTTGTGCCGCCGCTGGCTGACGATTCTACCGTTAGGCGGTGACACTGCGCGGGCTGTCGGTATGGCATTAACGCCGTCGCGTGTTGGCTTACTGATGTTGGCTGCGGGCCTGACCGCTACGGCAACCATGACAATTGGTCCGTTGAGCTTTGTGGGGCTGATGGCGCCGCATATCGCACGGATGTTAGGTTTTCGGCGTACGATGCCGCATATGGTGATATCCGCGCTGGCGGGGGGCGTGCTGCTGGTGTTTGCCGACTGGTGTGGGCGTATGGTGCTGTTTCCGTATCAGATCCCGGCGGGACTGCTGTCGACGTTTATTGGTGCGCCGTACTTTATCTATCTGTTGAGAAAACAGAGTCGTTAATTATGCCGGATGGCGGCATAAATGCCTTACCCGGCCTACGGGTGCAAATGTAGGCCGGGTAAGCGTAAGCGCCACCCGGCAATTCATCACTTACAATTTCGCAAACACCCGACGCGCGGCGTCGATGGTGTTATTGATATCGTCTTCGCTGTGCGCGACAGACATAAAGCCAGCTTCAAAGGCGGACGGCGCCAGGTAAACACCTTCATCCAGCATCATATGGAAGAAGCGCTTAAAGCGTTCAACGTCGCAGGACATCACGTCCTGATAGCAGGTCACGGTTTCTGCGTCAGTGAAGAAAATCCCGAACATCCCACCGACATGGTTAACCACCAGCGGAATATTTGCTTCCTGAGCGGCTTCCAGCAGACCTTCCGCCAGACGCGTGGTCAGTTCGTTCAGCGTCTCATGAATCCCCGGCTGGGCGACTTCATTCAGACAGGCAAAACCTGCCGCCATCGCAATTGGGTTACCGGACAGCGTACCCGCCTGGTAAACCGGACCGGTTGGGGCCAGGGCATCCATCACATCCCGACGGCCGCCAAATGCGCCAACAGGCATGCCGCCACCGATGATTTTACCCAGGCAGGTTAGATCCGGTACTACGCCGTAATAATCCTGCGCCCCCGCCAGTGCGACGCGGAAACCGGTCATGACTTCATCGATGATCAACAGCGCGCCAAACTCATCACACAGCGCACGCAGGCCCGGCAGGAATTCCGGCAGTGGCGGGATGCAGTTCATGTTGCCCGCAACCGGTTCAACGATAATACAGGCGATTTCCTGCGGATACTGTTCGAATGCCGCACGTACTGAGGCAAGATCGTTATAGGTGCAGGTCAGGGTATGTTTCGCGAAATCTGCCGGAACCCCCGGAGAGTTAGGCTGACCCAGCGTTAACGCGCCGGAACCGGCTTTGACCAGCAGGCAGTCAGCATGACCGTGGTAGCAGCCTTCAAATTTGATGATTTTATCGCGCCCGGTGAAACCACGCGCCAGACGGATCGCGCTCATTGTGGCTTCGGTACCGGAGTTCACCATACGTACCATGTCCATGGTCGGCACGAGCTCAGTGACCAGCGCCGCCATTTTTACTTCCATCTCGGTCGGTGCGCCGAAGCTTAAACCGCGCTCTGCGGCTTCAATCACGGCATTGCGAATTGCCGGGTGGTTATGACCCAGCACCATCGGCCCCCAGGAGCCGACATAATCGATATAGGCTTTACCATCGACATCATACAGGTATGCGCCGTCCGCTTTTTCAATAAACAGCGGAGTACCACCCACGCCAGTAAAGGCGCGAACTGGGGAGTTAACGCCGCCGGGGATAAGTTCGCGTGCTGCGCTGTAGAGGTTTTCAGACTTACTCATGGATGGGGTCCTGGTTCGTAGAAAAAGTAAATGCCCGCTATTCTAGTTATTCAGAGAAGGTTATGAAAGTTTTGCGTATTTGAAACAATACGATTTGCAGGGGATTTTCACGAAACGTGCGAGTAGAATGCCGTTTCCGTATTTGTATTACCAATTAATGATTATCTGATGAAAACAGACACCCCTTCTTTTGAAGCACAACAAATTGTGCGTTTACGGCGCAGGGATCAGATCCGTCGACTCCTCGATCGTGACAAAACGCCGTTGGCGATCCTCTTGATGGCCGCCGTGGTGGGGACAGTGACGGGGTTGGTGGGTGTGGCGTTTGAGAAAGCCGTGACCTGGGTGCAGAATCAGCGTATTGGCGCGCTGGCTCAGGTTGCTGACCATGCCATTCTGCTGTGGCCGCTGGCGTTTATCCTCTCTGCATTGCTGGCGATGGTCGGCTATTTTCTGGTGCGTAAATTTGCGCCGGAAGCGGGCGGTTCGGGGATCCCGGAGATTGAAGGCGCATTGGAAGAATTGCGACCTGTGCGCTGGTGGCGTGTGCTGCCGGTAAAATTTATCGGTGGTATGGGGACGCTGGGTGCCGGGATGGTGCTTGGCCGGGAAGGGCCAACGGTGCAAATTGGCGGCAATATCGGGCGCATGGTGCTGGATATTTTCCGCATGCGTAGCGCCGAAGCGCGGCACACCTTACTGGCAACCGGGGCGGCTGCGGGGCTGTCGGCCGCGTTTAATGCGCCTTTAGCCGGCATTCTGTTCATTATTGAAGAGATGCGACCACAGTTTCGTTATAACCTCGTGTCGATCAAAGCCGTATTTACTGGCGTGATTATGTCGAGCATTGTGTTTCGTATTTTCAACGGCGAGGCCCCGATTATTGAGGTTGGGAAACTCTCCAATGCGCCGGTTAATACGCTGTGGTTGTACCTCATCCTTGGGATTATTTTTGGTTGCGTCGGGCCGTTGTTCAATACCATGGTGTTGCGTACCCAGGATATGTTTCAACGCTTCCACGGTGGTGAAATTAAAAAATGGGTGCTGATGGGCGGCGCGATCGGCGGCCTGTGCGGGATCCTCGGTTTGATTCAACCTGAAGCGGCAGGCGGTGGATTTAATCTGATCCCGATTGCTGCTGCGGGCAATTTCAGCGTGGGCCTGCTGCTGTTTATCTTTATCGCCAGGGTCATCACCACGCTGCTGTGCTTCTCATCCGGCGCGCCTGGTGGGATATTTGCCCCGATGCTGGCATTAGGCACATTGCTGGGAACGGCATTTGGCATGGCTGCAGCGGCCTCTTTTCCGCAGTATCATCTGGAGGCGGGGACGTTTGCTATTGCCGGGATGGGGGCATTGCTGGCCGCTTCAGTGCGTGCGCCGTTAACGGGCATTGTGCTGGTGCTGGAAATGACGGATAACTATCAGCTCATTTTGCCAATGATTATTACCTGTCTTGGCGCAACACTATTAGCCCAGTTTATGGGTGGAAAACCGCTATACTCGACTATCCTTGCCCGCACACTGGCAAAACAGGAAGCGGAGCAGGCGGCAAAAAGCCAGAGTACCGCCACGGGCGAGAATACTTGAACGAAATACCAGGGTATTAGATAATGGCCTCAACCATTGGGTTATAATTTGCCCAATTGCCAATGTCGTTTGGAGCAAAATATGAGTGATGACGTAGCGCTGCCACTGCAATTTACTGAAGCAGCAGCCAATAAAGTAAAAAGCCTGATCGCAGATGAAGATAACCCAAATCTGAAATTACGCGTGTATATCACCGGCGGTGGTTGCAGCGGTTTCCAGTACGGTTTTACCTTTGATGATCAGGTAAACGATGGTGATATGACCATTGAGAAGCAAGGTGTTGGTCTGGTGGTTGATCCGATGAGCCTGCAGTATCTGGTAGGCGGTGCGGTTGATTACACCGAAGGTCTGGAAGGTTCTCGCTTTGTTGTGACTAACCCGAACGCCAAAAGCACCTGCGGGTGTGGTTCCTCTTTCAGCATCTGATTGCTGTCTGTAATACCGACGGTCTGATGGTGTAGGCCCGGTAAGCGTAGCGCCACCGGGCAATGTGCCGGATGGCGGCGTAAACGCCTTATCCGGCCTACATGTTCTGCATCGTCACATCAACGTCCGTTATCATCCAGCGCAAACGTCGGCAATTTCAAATGCCAACGAATAGCGGCAAGCCGAATCAGCAGGGTAACGACCATCCCCATCATACTGGCGTTTTCCAGCGACACATTAAAGGTATAAAACGCGGTGGCGTGGACGATCCCGCCAATGATGCATGCCGTAGCATAGATTTCGGTACGCAAGATCATCGGCACTTCACGTGCTAACACATCGCGAATAATTCCGCCGCCTACACCGGTAATGACCCCCATACAAATTGCCACCAGTGGTCCGGTTCCTGCGAGAAACGCTTTATTCACGCCAATACCCACGAACACCGCCAGACCAACGGCATCCAGCACCGGAAGGATCCATTTCGGTATGCGTCTAGGCTGACGCACCAGCACGATCGTCAACATACTGGTGATCATCGCCACCACCAGATCGGTGGGATCTTTAACCCAGAATACGGGGCCGTGATCCAGCGCCATATCGCGGATCGTACCGCCACCGACGGCGGTTACCACGCCTAAGACCAGAACGCCGAAGGGGTCCATACGCAGTTTTCCGGCAAGCAATACGCCAGAGATAGCAAATACCGCGGTACCGACAATATCCAGCCAATAGACGAGCATTTTTAAATCCTCACAACAAACCTGGTGGGGGCAGGCGCTAATTTACTTGTGAAAGCGCATTACAGAGTTGTTTTGCGGCGAGGATAATACGCGGGCTCGCGCGTTCAAACCAGTCACTATCAAGAGTAATAATCGGGATTTTAAGCTGATTTCCCCAGTATTGCTCAATTTTAAAAATTTCGCCTGAACCGCCGGTAGCAACAATTGCCTGAGGGGCTCTTGCCAGGACCTGTTCGCGGCTGACCTGCGGCCATGGAACTCGGCTGCCGGAAAAGATGTTTTCTCCACCACAGACCTCAAGAACCTGGTTTTGAATGGAACCTTTTCCACTGGTAAACAGAGGATTTGCGCCAAACTGGAGAAACACACGTTTTTTCGGTTTGTTGGCATACTGAGATTTTAGTAAAGCATACTCATCAAGCAAGGTTTGCGCTGCCTGTTTTGCCTGTTCAGGCTTGGGGCTCCATGGCGCAAGTTGACGCAATGCATCAGCGACCTGCTCGATGGTGACGGCATCGACCCAGATGACCTTAATGCCCAGGGCGGTCAGTTGATTTACCTGCCGCTCGGCATTCCCTCCACGCCAGGCAATAACCAAATCGGGTTTGAGCGCGACAATACGTTCCAGATTCATGCCTTGCCAGGTTGAGACCTCTTCAATATTTTTGGCCTCGGGCGGGTAGTTTGAATAGCTGCTGACGCCAATGGGGGTAATACCGGCGGCAAAGGCCAGTTCAGTGTTGGCTGGGGAAAGCGAAATAACGCGCGGCGCGGCGTAAAGCCACGCCGGAAGAGTGAAAAGCAGGGCGACCAGCGCCCTGAAGATGTATTTAGCCATGTGCCAGTTTCTGCACCAGCGTTTCAACCATCAGGCTTGACTGTTTCGCGGCAACGACCAGGAACTCGTCAAAGCTGAGATGAGACTGCTGATCGGCGACGTCAGAGATAGCGCGAACGACAACAAACGGCACGTTAAAGTTGTGACACACGTGCGCAATTGCGGTTGCTTCCATCTCAACGGCAATCGCCTGTGGGAAGTTATGCTTAATTTTTGCCAGGCCTATGGAACCGTTAATGAAGGCATCGCCGCTGACGATCAGTCCACGGACGGCGTTCAGATTGAGTTCGGCAATGCAGGATTCCGCTGCAGCAATCAGTGCCGGGTCGGCTTTAAAACCGGCCGGGCAGCCCGGTAGCTGGCCAAATTCATAGCCGAATGCGGTGACGTCAGCGTCGTGATAGCGCGCTTCGTCAGAAACCACGATATCACCCACTTTCAGCGTAGAAGCCAGGCCACCCGCTGAACCGGTATTGATGATGGCATCTGGCTTGCAGTGTTCAAGCAGCAGCGTAGCGCCCAGCGCCGCAGCTACTTTACCGATGCCTGATTTCAGTAGCGCAACCTCAGTACCGTTCAGTTGGCCGGTGTAAATTTCACAACCGCCAAGAGCGATTGTCTGACGGTTTTCGATTTTGTCACGCAGCAGCGTAACTTCTTCTTCCATTGCACCAATGATGCCGATTTTCATAGATTTACTCGCGATAAGCCAGATTTGAGGGCATAGTCTATCATGCGCTTAAGGGGTAGCGCATTTCTCAGGCGGGAGAGGACATGGCACAGATCGATTTCCGAAAAAAAATAAACTGGCATCGTCGTTACCGTTCGCCGCAGGGCGTGAAATCTGAGCATGAGATCCTGCGCATTTTCGAAAGCGACCGCGGACGTATTATCAATTCTCCGGCTATTCGCCGACTGCAGCAAAAAACCCAGGTCTTTCCGCTGGAACGTAATGCGGCGGTGCGTACGCGCCTGACGCACTCGATGGAAGTTCAGCAGGTAGGGCGTTATATCGCCAAAGAGATCCTCAGCCGACTGAAAGAGCAAAAGCTGTTGGAGCAGTACGGCCTGGATGAGTTGACCGGTCCCTTTGAAAGTATCGTCGAAATGTCCTGCCTGATGCATGACATCGGCAATCCGCCGTTTGGTCATTTTGGCGAGGCAGCAATTAATGACTGGTTTCGCCAGCGACTCTATCCGGCTGATGCTGAAAGCCAGCCCTTAAGCGACGATCGCTGCCTGGTGCCGGCGTTACGTTTGCGTGAAGGTGAAGAGTCGCTCAATGATATTCGCCGCAAGGTACGTCAGGACCTGTGCCATTTTGAAGGCAATGCGCAGGGCATTCGGCTGGTGCATACCCTGATGCGTATGAACCTGACCTGGTCGCAGGTGGGGGGGATCTTAAAATATACGCGCCCGGCATGGTGGCGTGGAGGTACGCCGGCGACGCATAACTATTTAATGAAGAAACCGGGATATTACCTTTCCGAGGAACCGTATATTGAGCGGTTACGTAAAGAATTATCCTTAGCGCCTTACAGTCGCTTTCCATTAACCTGGATTATGGAAGCAGCGGACGATATCTCTTATTGTGTGGCTGATCTGGAGGATGCTGTTGAGAAAAGAATCTTCAGCGTCGAGCAGCTTTACCACCATCTGTATGAGGCGTGGGGGCATCATGAAAAAGGTTCCCTGTTTAGCCAGGTTGTTGAGAATGCCTGGGAAAAATCGCGCTCAAATACATTAAGTCGCAGTACGGAAGATCAGTTCTTTATGTATTTACGCGTTAACACGCTGAATAAGCTGGTACCGTACGCCGCTCAGCGTTTTATTGATAATTTGCCGCAAATTTTTGAGGGGAGTTTTAATCACGCTTTATTAGAAGATGCCAGTAGCTTCAGTCAGCTGCTTGGGGTTTATAAAAATGTAGCTGTAAAACATGTGTTTAGCCATCCAGATGTGGAGCAACTGGAATTGCAAGGCTATCGGGTTATCAGTGGGCTTCTGGAAATCTACCAACCACTGTTAAAAATGTCATTATCCGACTTTAGCGGACTGGTTGAACACGAAAGATTAAAACAGTTCCCTATTGAATCACGATTATTTCAAAAGTTGTCTACCCGCCATCGCCTTGCTTATGTTGAAGCGGTCAGTAAAATATTGCCGGGTAGTGCCGAGTTCCCGGTCATGGAATATTATTACCGCTGCCGTTTAATTCAGGATTATATCAGCGGGATGACTGACTTGTATGCCTGGGATGAATATAGACGGTTGATGGCGGTAGAACAATAAATACTCATTTGTAAAGACGGACAATAAAATTTTACTTTTTCCTTAAACTTCATTCTGGAACTTAGCGCTATAAAACGACTCTGAGGTATACAGCAATTTTGCGTGACCTGTTAATCGAGAACGAAACACATGAAAAAAACCACATTAGCAATGAGTGCACTGGCTCTGAGTTTAGGTTTGGCGTTGTCCCCCCTGTCTGCAACGGCGGCTGAGACAGCGTCTTCAGCAACAACTGCCCAACAGATGCCAAGCCTGGCCCCGATGCTCGAAAAAGTGATGCCATCGGTGGTGAGTATTAATGTCGAGGGGAGCACGACGGTCAATACGCCGCGTATGCCGCGTAATTTCCAGCAGTTCTTCGGTGATAACTCTCCGTTCTGCCAGGACGGTTCTCCGTTCCAGAGCTCACCGTTCTGCCAGGGCGGCGCTCCGGGCGCTGACAACGGCGGCGGACAGCAGCAGAAATTTATGGCGCTGGGGTCTGGCGTCATCATTGATGCCGCGAAAGGATATGTTGTGACCAACAACCACGTGGTCGATAACGCCACGGTGATCAAGGTTCAACTGAGCGATGGACGTAAGTTTGACGCGAAGATCGTCGGAAAAGATCCGCGCTCTGATATCGCGCTGATCCAGATCCAGGACCCGAAAAACCTGACGGCAATTAAGCTGGCAGATTCTGATGCGCTGCGCGTGGGGGATTACACTGTCGCGATTGGTAACCCGTTTGGCCTCGGTGAAACGGTGACTTCAGGTATCGTTTCTGCACTGGGGCGTAGTGGCCTGAATGCCGAAAACTACGAGAACTTTATCCAGACGGATGCAGCGATCAACCGCGGTAACTCTGGTGGTGCGTTGGTTAACCTGAATGGTGAGTTGATCGGGATTAACACCGCGATCCTCGCGCCGGACGGTGGCAACATCGGGATCGGTTTTGCTATCCCAAGCAACATGGTGAAAAACCTGACTTCGCAAATGGTTGAGTTCGGCCAGGTTAAACGCGGTGAGCTGGGTATTATGGGGACTGAGCTGAGCTCTGAGCTGGCGAAGGCGATGAAAGTGGATGCCCAGCGTGGGGCATTCGTCAGCCAGGTTATGCCGAACTCTTCTGCAGCGAAAGCCGGCATCAAAGCTGGGGACGTGATTACATCACTGAACGGTAAACCCATCAGCAGCTTCGCTGCCCTGCGTGCGCAGGTTGGCACCATGCCAGTGGGTAGCAAAATTAACCTTGGCCTGCTGCGCGACGGTAAGCCGGTAACGGTGAACCTGGAACTGCAGCAGAGCAGCCAGACTCAGGTTGATTCCAGCTCTATCTTCAAAGGCATTGAAGGTGCGGATATGAGCAACAAAGGCCAGGACAAAGGTGTCGTGGTAAGCGATGTGAAACCGAATTCACCGGCGGCACAGATTGGCCTGAAGAAAGGGGATGTTATCATTGGTGCTAACCAGCAACCGGTGAAAAACATCGCGGAACTGCGCAAAATTCTCGACAGTAAACCGGCTGTTCTGGCGCTGAATATTCAGCGCGGCGACAGCTCTATCTACCTGTTGATGCAGTAATCCTTCTGAACCCCTTCCCATATCAGGGAAGGGGTTTCTTTTTGTGATACCTACCACAACTCCATACTTCTCTCTTCTGCTTTGTGCATTTGCACAATGTCGCAGCCTGTTTTCTTCCCTATGCTTGAGCACTGCTCACAGGAGGGCTTTATGGCTGGCTGGCATCTCGATACCAAAATGGCGCAGGATATCGTGGCGCGCACGATGCGCATCATTGATACCAATATCAACGTAATGGATGCCCGTGGGCGGATCATCGGCAGTGGCGATCGCGAACGTATTGGTGAATTGCACGAAGGTGCGCTGCTGGTGCTCTCACAGGGCCGGGTAGTCGATATTGATGATGCGGTAGCGCGACATCTGCACGGCGTGCGACAGGGAATAAACCTGCCGCTGCGGCTTGAAGGCGAAATTGTTGGCGTTATTGGTTTAACCGGTGAGCCGGAGCATTTGCGTAAGTACGGTGAACTGGTGTGTATGACCGCCGAAATGATGCTCGAGCAGTCGCGTTTGATGCATCTGCTCGCGCAGGACAGTCGTCTGCGTGAAGAACTGGTGATGAACCTGATTCAGGCTGAAGAAAACACCCCGGCGCTGGTGGAATGGGCGCAGCGGCTAGGTATAGATCTGAACCAGCCGCGTGTGGTCGCTGTGGTGGAGGTCGACAGCGGTCAGCTTGGTGTAGACAGCGCCATGGCTGAACTACAGCAATTACAAAATGCGTTGACGACACCAGAACGAAATAACCTGATTGCGATTGTTTCACTGACTGAGATGGTGGTTCTGAAACCCGCACTGAATCAGTTTGGTCGCTGGGATGCGGAAGATCATCGCAAGCGTGTTGAACAGCTTATCGCCCGTATGAAAGAGAACGGACAGCTACGCTTTCGCGTATCGCTGGGCAACTATTTTACCGGGCCGGGCAGCATTGCCCGCTCGTATCGCACCGCGCGTACGACCATGATGGTCGGTAAGCAGCGCATGCCGGAAAGCCGCAGCTATTTTTACCAGGATTTGATGCTGCCAGTGCTGTTAGACAGCCTGCGTGGTGGCTGGCAGGCTAATGAGCTGGCCCGTCCGTTGGTACGACTGAAAGCGATGGATAACAACGGCTTGCTGCGCCGGACATTAGCGGCATGGTTTCGCCACAACGTACAGCCGCTGGCGACCTCAAAGGCGCTATTTATCCACCGCAATACGCTTGAATATCGCCTGAATCGTATTTCAGAACTTACCGGGCTGGATTTGGGGAATTTCGATGACAGACTGCTGCTGTATGTGGCGTTGCAACTGGATGAGCAGCATTGATTAATTGCCTGATAAGCGCTGCGCCATCAAGCAAAATGCCGGGTGGCGGCTTCACCTTAACCCGGCCTACGAATACATCCACTCGCGGTTATTTGCGCGTCAGTTTTTCCAGATCGGCTTCAATTTCACTGATCTTATTGGTCACGACGCTTTCCAGATGACGTAAATCATCGAGGATCTTGCGTTTAAGATCGACTTCACTGCGATCGCGCTGGCAGATCTGATCCAGCTCGTCGATCACATAGCGCAGGTTGGGACTGATCTCCTGCACTTCTTTGTAGCCCTGACCGATGCCATCGGCGACCACTGTTTTACGCTGACGGGGATATTTGAACTTCACGCTCTTGGCAAAAAACTCGCCTTTATCCTTTTGGAAATAGATTTTCAGGATATCGTTGTTGGCTTCTTGCCGCAGGCTGTAACGATCGATCTCTTCAGGATTAGTAATGCCCAGACTTTTCAGATTGTCATACATAGCGGTACCCTTAAGCTCACTATAACCATTGAATAATTAACGAAAAGCCTTGTTTATGCCACCCGCAGATGTAAAAAAAGCGGGCTAAGCCCGCTTTTTCAAATTGCTGTTAGTCGATGGTACGTAACAGTTCGTTGATACCCACTTTGCCACGCGTTTTGGCGTCGACTTTTTTCACGATCACCGCGCAGTACAGACTGTATTTGCCATCTTTCGACGGCAGGTTGCCGGAAACGACAACAGAACCCGCTGGTACGCGGCCATAATGCACTTCGCCTGTTTCACGATCGTAAATACGGGTGCTCTGACCGATATACACGCCCATGGAAATAACGGAGCCTTCTTCGACAATCACGCCTTCCACGACTTCAGAACGCGCACCGATAAAGCAGTTATCTTCGATGATGGTCGGGTTTGCCTGTAATGGCTCCAGCACACCACCGATGCCAACGCCGCCGGACAGGTGAACATTTTTACCGATTTGCGCACAAGAACCTACGGTCGCCCAGGTATCAACCATCGTACCTTCATCAACATACGCACCAATGTTAACGTAAGACGGCATCAGCACGGTGTTACGTGCGATAAATGCCCCCTGACGCACAGCCGCAGGTGGAACCACGCGGAAGCCTTCTTTCTGGAAGCGTGCTTCATCGTAGTCGGCAAATTTCATCGGCACTTTATCGAAGTAGCGGCTTTCCGCACCATCGATAACCTGATTATCGTTAATACGGAAAGAGAGCAGGACCGCTTTTTTCAGCCACTGATGGGTGACCCACTGGCCGTCAATCTTTTCTGCGACACGCAGTGCACCGGAATCCAGTAAAGAAATAACCTGATTAACCGCTTCACGGGTTACGGTATCCACATTTGCCGGAGTGATGTCGGCACGACGCTCAAAAGCGGACTCAATAACGTTCTGTAACTGCTGCATTGTTAAACTCTTTCCATAATAAATAAAAACATTACCCTTTATCGTTTGGATTGAGGGCCTCTGTCAACCGTTGATGTACTTCCTGCTGCAGCTCATTATTAAGGGCACGCCGGTCGGCGGTGGCGATGATGAATAAATCTTCTACTCGCTCGCCAATAGTTGTAATTCGGGCGCCATGCAGCGAAATTCCCAGATCGGCAAAAATTTGCCCGACTCGCGCCAGCAGCCCTGGCTGGTCGAGAGCGATAAGCTCAAGGAATGATTTACGGTCGGTATGGGTCGGCAAAAAAGTAACCTCGGTATCGACGGTAAAGTGGCGTAATTTTGCCGGTTGACGACGCGGCTGCGGCGGCTGCCAACTGCGTTGAGTAATGGCTTGTTCCAGCCCAAAACGGATCGCTTCGTGCCTGTCTGACGACAGCGGACTGCCGTCCGGCTCCAGTACGATGAACGTATCCATCGCCATGCCATCACGGGTGGTGAAAATCTGTGCGTCGTGAACGCTAAGATTACGTCTGTCCAGCTCGGCGCAGACGGCGGCAAACAGGTAAGGGCGGTCCGGGCTCCATATGAAAATCTCCGTTCCGCCTCGCGTTGCCTGCGGGCTGAGTAAAATTAGCGGTTTGCTCAGATCGTGCTGCAGCAAATGGCGCGCATGCCAGGCCAGCTGATTTGGGCTGTGGCGCACGAAATAGTTGGCGCGACAGCGTGACCAGATATGGTGCAGCGCTTCTTCGTCAATGTTGTCCATTCGCAGCAACGCCAGCGCCTGAAGCTGATGATGGCGCACACGCTCGCGCATATCCGGGGTATTTTGCATTCCACGACGCAGCTGTTTTTCCGTGGCGAAGTATAATTCGCGCAGCAGGCTTTGCTTCCAGCTATTCCATAGCGTTTCGTTGGTGGCGCAAATATCGGCGACGGTCAGGCAGACCAGGAAGCGCAAACGGTGCTCCGTTTGTACTTCTTCGGCGAATTGCTTAATTACCTCCGGGTCCTGAATATCACGGCGCTGAGCGGTCACCGACATCAACAGATGCTGGCGCACCAGCCACATGACCAGATTCGTTTCGCGGGAGTTGAGTCCGTGTAATTCGGCGAACTTGAGTACGTCCTGAGCCCCCAGAATAGAGTGATCGCCGCCACGACCTTTGGCGATATCGTGGAACAGCGCAGCAATCAGAATGAGTTCCGGTTGACGCAAGCGCGGCCACAGATCCACACACAGCGGATGGCGCTGGCGGGTCTCTTCCCTGGCAAAACTTTCCAGTTTCAACATCACGCGGATAGTGTGCTCATCCACCGTATAAGCATGAAACAGGTCAAACTGCATTTGACCGACAATATGTGACCACTGCGGCATATAGGCCCATAACACGCTGTGGCGATGCATCGGCAGCAGACCGCGACTCACTGCGCCCGGATGGCGCAACATGCTGAGAAATAGCGAGCGCGCTTCCGGAATGTAGCACAGCGGTTGAGTTAAATGACGGCGGGCATGACGCAAATGACGCAGTGTGGTGGAGTAAATTCCGCTGATCGCGCTATTGCGTACCATGATGTAAAACATCCGCAAAATGGCCTCGGGCTCGCGGATAAACAGGTCGTCATTGCGCAGGTCAATCAATGTGCCACGCAGCTGAAAGTCGTCATCAATTGGGCGCGGTTTTTCATCGGCCGGCATGGCGAGGATCGCCTCGTCAAACAGCTGGAGCAGCATGTGGTTCAGTTCACTCACTCGCCGCGTGACCCGGAAATAGTCTTTCATCATCCGCTCGATCGGCTCATTGCCTTCACCGCCATAATTGAGGCGTTGAGCCACGCTGAGCTGTCGATCAAACAGCAGACGGTTGTCGTAACGGTTCACGATCAGATGCAATGCGAAGCGTATCCGCCACAGAATATGCAAACATTCATTCAGTTCGGCGCGTTCCGCCAGCGTCAGGAAGCCGAAGCCGACCATCTCATCCAGCGACGTGGCACCAAAATGACGGCGGGCGACCCATTGCAGGGTGTGGATGTCGCGCAGCCCACCTGGACTGCTTTTGATATCCGGCTCCAGATTGTAGCTGGTACCGTGATAGCGCTGGTGGCGTTGATTTTGCTCTTCTACTTTGGCCGCGTAAAATTTATCGGATGGCCAGAAACCCTCGCTGAAAATATGCTTTTGCAGCTCAAGGAACAGCGCAACATCGCCAATCAGCAGTCGTGTTTCAATCAGGTTGGTGGCGACGGTTAAATCTGACAGTCCTTCCAGCAGACACTCTTCCAGCGTACGCACGCTGTGTCCTACCTCCAGCCGCACATCCCACAATAGCGTTAATAACTCGCCGACTTTCTCCGCCTGCGCGTCAGGCAGTTTTTTACGGCTAAGGATCAGCAGATCAATATCGGACAGTGGATGCAGTTCACCACGCCCGTAGCCGCCAACAGCAACCAGCGCCAGATCGGCAATCTGACCGAAACCTGCTTCAATCCACAGGCGCTGCAGCAACTGGTCAATAAATTCGGTGCGGGCTTCGATTAACTGTTCAGCGGAAATTCCGCTGTCAAAAGCCTCCCCCAGCCAGTGCTGGAAATTATCAATATGGGCTTTAAT
Source organism: Citrobacter sp. RHBSTW-00671 (assembly GCF_014103415.1). NCBI lineage: Bacteria > Pseudomonadati > Pseudomonadota > Gammaproteobacteria > Enterobacterales > Enterobacteriaceae > Citrobacter > Citrobacter sp. RHBSTW-00671. The sequence goes on along the minus strand of NZ_JABXPR010000001.1, from coordinate 4,525,351 downwards.
GCCGGTACAGTTGAGGTCGTGCTGTGGCCATGTTCCTGGGTTTTGCGGTTGGCCAGGCAGGGTAGGGAGGGCAGTATTTGCGTGCTGTTCAGGAAGAGTATTCATTATGCGCCACCCATTAAAAAGCCGGATGACGGCGTGAACGCCTTATCCGGCCTACGAAGTAGTACAATTTGTAGGCCTGATAAGATGCGAGAGCATCGCCATCAGGCAAAAAATTATGCGTCGTGTGTGATGACTGCCGGGATGGTGTCATCCTTGCGTAACGTCAGAATTTCACAGCCGTTTTCCGTCACCACAATAGTATGCTCGTACTGAGCAGACAAGCTGCGATCTTTGGTTTTCACCGTCCAGCCGTCTTTCATGGTACGGATACGGTAATCACCAGCATTCAGCATCGGTTCTACGGTGAAGGTCATGCCCGGCTGCAGTACTACGCCGCCGTCGTCTGCATCGTAGTGCAGAACCTGAGGCTCTTCATGGAAGCCGCGACCGATACCGTGGCCGCAGTATTCACGTACCACAGAGAAGCCTTCGCCTTCTGCGTATTTCTGAATTGCAGCACCCAGGGTACGCAGGCGAATACCCGGTTTTACCATACGTAGCGCCAGATACAGGCTTTCCTGCGTTACGCGGCACAGACGCTCGCCAAGAATGGTCGGTTTACCGACGATAAACATTTTGGACGTATCGCCGTGGTACTCGTCTTTAATCACGGTGACGTCGATGTTGACGATGTCGCCGTCTTTCAGGTGCTTAGCGTCATCCGGGATCCCGTGGCACACGACTTCATTAATAGAGATGCACACGGATTTCGGATAACCGTGATAGCCCAGGCATGCGGAAATCGCCTGCTGTTCATTCACGATGTAGTCGTTACAGATGCGATCCAGCTCGCCGGTGCTGACGCCCGGTTTGATAAACGGTTCGATCATCTCCAGCACTTCGGCTGCCAGACGGCCAGCGACGCGCATTTTTTCGATTTCTTCAGGAGTCTTAATTGAGATAGCCATGAATTCTGTCCATCAGTGTCGATTATTTCGACAATAATTGTGTAAGTGTCGTCAATGGTACCAGTCCCGCATACATGCTGCCAAATTGAGAATCATTCTGAACTTCGCCTTTCGTGCCACAGGTGCGTTGGCTACATTTTTTCACCCCAGTCACTTACCGGCCGTAAGCTCCCGAGGATTCAAAAATTTGCCGCCTGCCTGTAACACGAAATTCATCGTTCAATCCAGCACAGACCGCCAACAATTATTGGTGTCGCTGGCGTATTTGTGGTATAAAGCGCGCCGGACTTCCGTTCTATTCGCAGACTACACACGATGGACGGGAGCGACAAATCTCACTTTGTGTAACAACACACACGTATCGACACATATTCCGGGGTGCCCTTAAGGGTCGGTAATATGGGATGCGTGGAGGCTTAACCCCAACTTTTATATATAGAGGTTTTAATCATGGCAACTGTTTCCATGCGCGATATGCTCAAGGCTGGTGTTCACTTCGGTCACCAGACCCGTTACTGGAACCCGAAAATGAAGCCGTTCATCTTCGGTGCGCGTAACAAAGTTCACATCATCAACCTTGAGAAAACTGTACCGATGTTCAACGAAGCTCTGGCTGAACTGAACAAGATCTCTGCTCGTAAAGGTAAAATCCTTTTCGTTGGTACTAAGCGCGCTGCAAGCGAAGCGGTGAAAGACGCTGCTAACAACTGCGATCAGTTCTTCGTGAACCATCGCTGGTTGGGCGGTATGCTGACTAACTGGAAAACCGTTCGTCAGTCCATCAAACGTCTGAAAGATCTGGAAACTCAGTCTCAGGACGGTACTTTCGAAAAGCTGACCAAGAAAGAAGCGCTGATGCGCACCCGTGAGCTTGAGAAACTGGAAAACAGCCTGGGCGGTATCAAAGACATGGGCGGCCTGCCGGACGCTCTGTTCGTAATCGATGCTGACCACGAGCACATTGCTATCAAAGAAGCAAACAACCTGGGTATCCCGGTATTTGCCATCGTTGATACCAACTCTGATCCGGACGGTGTTGACTTCGTTATCCCGGGTAACGACGACGCAATCCGTGCTGTGACCCTGTACCTGGGCGCTGTAGCTACTACCGTTCGTGAAGGCCGTTCTCAGGATCTGGCTTCCCAGGCGGAAGAAAGCTTCGTAGAAGCTGAATAATAAGGCTTGATAACTTCCCCGAGGTAGTTCGAGTTGCAGGAAGGCGGCAAGCTCGAGAATTTCCGGGAGCTTACACAAGTAAGTGACCGGGATGAGCGAGCAAAGATAACGCACCTGCGGCTCGGAATATAAAGGGGAAGAGCCCTTATAAACCAGGTAGTATCATGTTTGGTTAGGGGCCCTTCAGGCCCCTTTTTCACTTTTAAATCTGTGCGGTTTCATGCCGGGCAGATCAAATCTTCCGAGGATTTTAGAATGGCTGAAATTACCGCATCCCTGGTAAAAGAGCTGCGTGAGCGTACTGGCGCAGGCATGATGGATTGCAAAAAAGCACTGACTGAAGCTAATGGCGACATCGAGCTGGCAATCGAAAACATGCGTAAGTCCGGTGCTATCAAAGCAGCGAAAAAAGCAGGCAACGTTGCTGCTGACGGCGTAATCAAAACCAAAATCGACGGCAATATCGCTTTCATTCTGGAAGTTAACTGCCAGACTGACTTCGTTGCTAAAGATGCTGGTTTCCAGGCATTTGCTGACAAAGTACTGGACGCTGCCGTTGCTGGCAAAATCACTGACGTTGAAGTTCTGAAAGCACAGTTCGAAGAAGAACGTGTTGCTCTGGTTGCTAAAATCGGTGAGAACATCAACATCCGTCGCGTTGCTTCCCTGGAAGGCGAAGTACTGGGTAGCTATCAGCACGGTGCGCGCATCGGTGTTCTGGTTGCTGCAACTGGCGCTGATGAAGAACTGGTTAAACAGCTGGCAATGCACATTGCTGCAAGCAAACCAGAATTCGTTAAGCCGGAAGACGTTTCTGCTGAAGTAGTAGAAAAAGAATACCAGGTTCAGCTGGACATCGCGATGCAGTCTGGCAAGCCGAAAGAAATCGCAGAGAAAATGGTTGAAGGCCGCATGAAGAAATTCACCGGCGAAGTTTCTCTGACTGGTCAGCCTTTCGTTATGGAACCGAGCAAATCTGTTGCCCAGCTGCTGAAAGAGCACAACGCTGACGTAACGGGTTTCATCCGCTTCGAAGTGGGTGAAGGCATCGAGAAAGTTGAGACTGACTTTGCAGCAGAAGTTGCTGCGATGTCCAAGCAGTCTTAATTTTAAAAGGAGCCGCCTGAGGGCGGCTTCTTTTTGCGTCCGACTTGTAAATTCAGCTAAGCGCTATAGTGGCAAGGCTGAAAAGCGACATACAATGTCGCTGGAATTAACTCATCTCATTCGTTGACAGTCTCAGGAAAGAAACATGGCTACCAATGCAAAACCCGTCTACAAACGTATTCTGCTTAAGTTAAGTGGCGAAGCTCTGCAAGGTTCAGAAGGCTTCGGTATTGATGCAAGCATACTTGACCGTATGGCTCAGGAAATCAAAGAGCTGGTCGAGCTGGGAATCCAGGTTGGCGTAGTGATCGGTGGTGGTAACCTGTTCCGTGGTGCTGGTCTGGCGAAAGCAGGGATGAACCGCGTCGTGGGCGACCACATGGGCATGTTAGCCACCGTCATGAACGGTCTGGCGATGCGCGATGCGCTTCACCGCGCCTATGTGAACGCTCGCCTGATGTCCGCAATTCCTCTGAACGGCGTGTGTGATAACTACAGCTGGGCGGAAGCGATCAGCCTGTTGCGTAACAACCGCGTGGTTATTTTGTCCGCCGGTACAGGCAACCCGTTCTTCACCACCGACTCCGCAGCCTGCCTGCGTGGTATTGAAATTGAAGCGGATGTGGTTCTGAAAGCCACTAAAGTTGATGGTGTGTTTACCGCCGATCCGGCTAAAGATCCAACAGCAACCATGTACGAACAGTTGACCTATGCTGAAGTACTGGATAAAGAACTGAAAGTGATGGATCTGGCTGCGTTCACGCTGGCTCGTGACCACAAATTACCGATTCGTGTCTTCAACATGAATAAACCGGGTGCGCTGCGCCGTGTAGTGATGGGTGAAAAAGAAGGCACGTTAATCACGGAATAATTCCCGTTGCGGCTAAATGCAGGTAATATTCCGCTTTAATGTCGCGGGATACGTCCCTCAAAATTAATCAAGACTATACTTGTCACACCTTGCGTAGTGGGTATGGTCTGACTGGAACAAGCTTTCAAGGATTCGTAACGTGATCAACGATATCAGAAAAGATGCTGAAGTACGCATGGACAAATGCGTCGAAGCATTCAAAAATCAAATCAGCAAAATTCGCACGGGTCGTGCTTCTCCCAGCCTGCTGGATGGCATTATCGTGGAATATTACGGCACGCCGACTCCGCTGCGCCAGCTGGCAAGCGTAACGGTTGAAGATTCCCGTACCCTGAAAATCAACGTGTTTGACCGCTCTATGGGTCCTGCTGTTGAGAAAGCGATTATGGCTTCCGACCTCGGTCTGAACCCAAGCTCAGCGGGCTCTGACATCCGCGTTCCACTGCCGCCGCTGACCGAAGAGCGTCGTAAAGATCTGACCAAGATCGTTCGTGGCGAAGCTGAAGGTGCGCGTGTTGCTGTGCGTAACGTACGCCGTGATGCCAACGACAAAGTGAAAGCGCTGCTGAAAGATAAAGAGATCAGCGAAGATGACGATCGCCGTTCTCAGGACGACGTACAGAAACTGACCGATGCTGCAATCAAGAAAGTTGATGCGGCGCTGGCAGAGAAAGAAGCGGAACTGATGCAGTTCTGATTCGCCTGTACGCTAAAAACGCCGCTTAGAAGGCCTGAGAAGGCTGGATGGCGGCGTTTTGCTTTTTATCCTGTCTCAATTCTTCTGGATGTCTCATGAAGCAATTAACCATCCTGGGCTCAACCGGCTCTATTGGTTGCAGTACGCTCGATGTAGTACGCCATAACCCGGATAAATTTCGTGTTGCTGCGTTGGTAGCGGGTAAAAATGTCGCCCGTATGGTGGAGCAATGTCTGGAGTTTTCCCCCCGCTACGCGGTGATGGATGACGAAAAAAGTGCAGCGCTGGTGAAAGCCGCATTGCGCGAGCAGGGAAGCCGCACCGAGGTGATGTGCGGGCAGCAGGCTGCCTGTGATATGGCCGCGCTGGATGATGTCGATCAGGTCATGGCGGCGATAGTCGGCGCGGCCGGTTTGTTGCCAACGCTTGCGGCAATCCGTGCGGGCAAAAACATTTTGCTGGCGAATAAAGAGTCTCTGGTAACCTGCGGGCGTCTGTTTATGGACGACGTAAAACGCCACAAAGCGCAGCTTTTGCCGGTAGATAGCGAACATAACGCGATTTTTCAGAGTTTACCGCAACCTATCCAACACAATCTGGGATACGCTGACCTTGAGCAAAACGGCGTTGTGTCTGTTCTGCTTACCGGGTCTGGTGGCCCTTTCCGTGAAACCCCATTGCACGATCTGGCGCTAATGACTCCCGATCAGGCATGCCGTCATCCGAATTGGTCGATGGGACGAAAAATCTCCGTCGATTCCGCCACCATGATGAATAAAGGTCTGGAATACATTGAAGCGCGTTGGTTGTTTAATGCCAGTGCAAGCCAGATGGAAGTGCTGATCCATCCACAGTCGGTTATTCACTCTATGGTCCGTTATCAGGATGGTAGCGTCCTGGCCCAGTTGGGTGAGCCTGATATGCGCACACCTATCGCCCATACGATGGCATGGCCGGAACGCGTAAGCTCTGGCGTTAAGCCTGTCGATTTTTGCAAACTCAGTGCGTTGACGTTTTCCGCACCTGATTATCAGCGTTATCCGTGCCTGAAGCTGGCGATGGACGCGTTTGAGCAAGGACAGGCTGCGACAACTGCGCTGAACGCCGCAAATGAGATTACCGTTGCCGCATTTTTGGCGCAGCAGATTCGATTTACGGATATCGCCGATCTCAATTTGTCCGTACTGGATAAGATGGATTTGCAGGAACCGCAGTGCGTTGACGATGTGCTGAGGGTCGATGCCATCGCCAGAGATGTCGCGACAAAACAAGTGACACGACTCTCAAGCTGATGATAATCCCTCTGTGAGGGATCGTGCTATTTGTTAGCGTTGGGCTTCAGTGATATAGTCTGCGCCACCTGATCGCAGGTATTTGCTTTTTTTCGATCGGGTAAGCCGTGGTTTGACACGGCTTTTTTGTGGATGCACAAAATCATTCAGGTTGCATCAAGGCGGCAAGTGAATGAGTTCCCTGGAACATACAAATAGTATGTGACAGGGGCGAATAAGCACAGCCAACGAAGAGGCAGCCTGAAGGATGAAGCACAAAGGCTTCAGTATTCCTGAGTACCGTATAATCCTTTCAGGGACTAAAAACGCGTTATGTTGTCTGCAACTAAACCATTAAGCGAAAATTTGCCAGCACATGGTTGTCGTCATGTCGCAATTATCATGGATGGCAATGGCCGCTGGGCGAAAAAGCAAGGGAAGATTCGCGCCTTTGGGCATAAGGCCGGAGCAAAATCCGTCCGCCGGGCTGTCTCTTTTGCTGCCAATAACGGTATTGATGCGTTAACGCTGTATGCCTTTAGCAGTGAGAACTGGAACCGACCAGCGCAGGAAGTCAGTGCGTTAATGGAGTTGTTTGTGTGGGCACTTGATAGCGAAGTGAAAAACCTGCACCGCCATAACGTGCGCCTGCGGATTATTGGGGATATCAGTCGATTTAACACTCGTTTGCAAGAACGGATTCGCAAGTCGGAAGCGCTTACCGCCCAGAATACCGGGTTAACGCTGAATATTGCCGCGAATTACGGTGGACGGTGGGATATTGTCCAGGGCGTCAGGCAACTGGCACAACAGGTGCAGGAAGGTCTGTTGCGTCCAGAGCAAATTGATGAAGAGATGCTTGGTCAGCAAGTGTGTATGCATGAGCTGGCTCCTGTGGATTTAGTGATAAGGACTGGGGGAGAGCATCGAATTAGTAATTTTTTGTTGTGGCAAATTGCCTATGCCGAACTTTACTTTACGGATGTTCTTTGGCCCGATTTCGATGAACAAGACTTTGAAGGTGCGCTACATGCCTTTGCTAATCGTGAGCGTCGTTTCGGCGGCACCGAGCCCGGTGATGAAAAAGCCTGATGGGGGTCGCTTTTGCTGAAGTATCGCCTGATTTCTGCTTTTGTTTTAATACCCGTTGTCATTGCGGCGTTGTTTTTGCTGCCGCCGGTGGGGTTCGCCATTGTTACGCTGGTCGTCTGTATGCTGGCCGCCTGGGAATGGGGACAGTTAAGCGGTTTTGCCACTCGTACACAGCGAGTCTGGTTGGCGGTTTTGTGCGGGCTATTGCTGGCACTGATGCTGTTTTTGCTGCCTGAGTATCATCATAATATTCACCAACCGCTGGTTGAAGTGTCGCTTTGGGCGTCGCTGGGCTGGTGGGCCGTGGCGCTATTACTGGTGCTGTTTTACCCCGGTTCAGCCTCGGTCTGGCGTAATTCCAAAACATTACGCATAATTTTCGGCGTGTTAACCATTGTTCCTTTCTTTTGGGGAATGCTGGCGCTACGTGCCTGGCACTATGATGAGAATCATTATAGTGGCGCGCTATGGCTGCTCTATGTCATGATCCTCGTCTGGGGAGCTGATTCAGGTGCGTATATGTTTGGTAAGATGTTTGGCAAACATAAACTGGCGCCGAAGGTTTCTCCTGGTAAAACCTGGCAGGGTTTTATTGGCGGACTTGCCACTGCAGCTGTAATCTCGTGGGGTTATGGTATGTGGGCGAATCTTGAAGTTGCGCCTGTCACCTTGCTCATTTGCTCCATCGTTGCAGCCCTGGCCTCCGTGCTGGGTGACCTGACCGAGAGTATGTTTAAGCGTGAAGCAGGTATTAAGGACAGTGGTCACTTAATCCCAGGGCACGGCGGTATTCTGGATCGTATTGACAGCCTGACGGCTGCGGTGCCGGTCTTTGCTTGCCTGTTGTTACTGGTATTCAGGACGCTCTAACGGATGGTCTTATGCTGAGTATTCTCTGGAATCTGGCTGCATTCATCGTTGCACTTGGTGTGCTTATCACCGTGCATGAATTTGGTCATTTCTGGGTTGCGCGGCGCTGCGGAGTCCGCGTCGAGCGCTTTTCCATTGGCTTTGGAAAGGCGCTGTGGCGCCGCACCGATAGATTGGGCACCGAATACGTCATCGCCCTGATTCCCCTCGGCGGCTACGTCAAAATGCTGGATGAGCGTGCAGAACCGGTGATACCGGAACTGCGCCACCACGCTTTCAACAATAAAACAGTTGGGCAGCGTGCGGCCATTATCGCTGCAGGCCCAATTGCAAATTTCCTCTTCGCTATTTTTGCCTACTGGCTGGTCTTTATCATCGGTGTCCCTGGCGTTCGTCCGGTTGTTGGTGAAATAACACCCAACTCGATTGCTGCCCAGGCGCAAATTCAGCCAGGTACGGAACTAAAAGCGGTTGGTGGTATCGAAACCCCTGATTGGGATGCCGTCCGATTACAGCTGGTATCCAAAATTGGTGATGAGCATACGACCATCAGCGTGGCGCAGTTTGGCAGTGACCAGCGACAGGACAAAACGCTGGATTTACGCCATTGGGCATTTGAGCCAGACAAAGAGGATCCCGTCTCTAGTTTGGGCATTCGTCCACGTGGTCCGCAGATTGAACCGGTGCTGTCAGAAGTGCAGGTTAACTCCGCGGCAAGTAAGGCGGGTTTGCAAGCTGGCGACAGGATCGTTAAAGTCAATGGTCAGCCGCTCACGCAATGGATGACGTTCGTGACGCTGGTACGCGATAATCCGGATAAGCCGCTAGCGCTAGAAATTGAAAGACAAGGGGACTCCTTGTCTTTGACGTTAACCCCGGATTCAAAACCGGGTAACGGAAAGGCCGAAGGTTTTGCGGGCGTAGTGCCTAAAATTATCCCTCTGCCTGATGAGTATAAGACTGTACGCCAGTATGGGCCATTCAGCGCCATCCTCGAAGCCTCGGATAAAACGTGGCAGTTGATGAAGCTAACGGTCAGTATGCTGGGAAAATTGATTACCGGTGATGTAAAACTGAACAACCTCAGTGGGCCGATTTCTATCGCCCAGGGGGCTGGGATGTCAGCGGAGTTCGGGGTTATTTATTACCTGATGTTCCTTGCGCTTATCAGCGTGAACTTAGGGATAATTAACCTGTTTCCGTTGCCCGTTCTTGACGGGGGGCATCTGCTGTTCCTGGCGATTGAAAAGCTGAAGGGCGGTCCGGTATCCGAGCGGGTTCAAGACTTTAGTTATCGCATTGGCTCTATCTTGCTGGTGTTGTTAATGGGGCTTGCACTTTTCAATGATTTCTCTCGGTTGTAAGAGAGTGTTAGGAAGAACGCATAATAACGATGGCGATGAAAAAGTTGCTCATAGCGTCGCTGCTGTTTAGCAGCGCCACCGTATACGGTGCTGAAGGGTTCGTAGTGAAGGACATTCATTTCGAAGGCCTACAGCGAGTCGCCGTTGGTGCGGCTCTCCTCAGTATGCCGGTGCGCACAGGCGACACGGTTAATGATGAAGATATCAGTAATACCATTCGTGCTCTGTTCGCCACCGGTAACTTTGAGGATGTCCGCGTCCTGCGCGATGGTGATACCCTTCTGGTTCAGGTAAAAGAACGTCCGACGATTGCCAGCATCACTTTCTCCGGTAACAAATCGGTGAAAGATGACATGCTGAAGCAAAACCTCGAGGCGTCTGGCGTACGTGTTGGCGAGTCTCTGGATCGCACAACGCTTGCCGATATCGAAAAAGGCCTGGAAGATTTTTACTATAGCGTCGGTAAATACAGCGCCAGTGTGAAAGCGGTGGTCACGCCGTTGCCGCGTAACCGCGTTGACCTCAAACTGGTCTTCCAGGAAGGCGTTTCGGCGAAGATCCAACAGATCAATATCGTCGGCAACCATGCCTTCACAACCGACGAGCTTATCTCTCACTTCCAACTGCGCGATGAAGTACCGTGGTGGAACGTGGTGGGCGATCGTAAATACCAGAAACAGAAACTCGCGGGCGACCTTGAAACCCTGCGCAGTTACTATCTGGATCGCGGTTATGCTCGCTTCAATATTGATTCCACGCAGGTTAGCCTGACGCCGGATAAAAAAGGTATCTACATCACCGTTAACATCACAGAAGGCGAGCAGTACAAGCTTTCTGGGGTCCAGGTGAGTGGTAACCTGGCTGGACACTCTGCCGAAATTGAGACCCTGACGAAAATCGAACCGGGTGAACTCTATAACGGCACCAAAGTGACCAAGATGGAAGATGATATCAAGAAGCTTCTGGGACGCTATGGTTATGCCTACCCGCGTGTACAGTCGCAGCCTGAAATCAACGATGCAGACAAAACCGTTAAATTGCGTGTAAACGTGGATGCGGGTAACCGTTTCTATGTGCGTAAGATCCGTTTTGAAGGTAACGACACCTCGAAAGATTCCGTACTGCGTCGCGAAATGCGCCAGATGGAAGGTGCCTGGTTGGGCAGCGATCTGGTTGACCAGGGTAAAGAGCGTCTGAACCGTCTGGGTTACTTTGAAACTGTCGATACCGATACTCAACGTGTTCCGGGCAGTCCTGATCAGGTTGATGTGGTCTATAAGGTGAAAGAACGCAACACCGGTAGCTTTAACTTCGGTGTGGGTTACGGCACTGAAAGTGGCGTGAGCTTCCAGGCGGGCGTTCAGCAGGATAACTGGTTAGGTACCGGTTATTCAGTCGGGATTAGCGGCACCAAAAACGACTATCAGACCTATACTGAGCTGTCTGTCACCAACCCGTACTTCACCGTCGATGGTGTGAGTCTCGGTGGTCGTGTCTTCTATAACGACTTTGAGGCAGATGATGCAGATCTGTCCGACTATACCAACAAAAGCTATGGTACGGACGTAACGCTGGGCTTCCCGGTCAACGAATACAACACGTTGCGCGCAGGCCTGGGTTATGTGCATAACAAACTGTCCAACATGCAGCCGCAGATTGCGATGGATCGTTATCTTGATTCAATGGGACAAGATGATACCAGCAGTTTTGCCGCGGATGACTTCACCTTCAACTACGGTTGGACCTACAACAAGCTGGACCGTGGGTATTTCCCTACGGAAGGTACGCGTGTCAACCTGAACGGTAAAGTGACTGTTCCGGGGTCTGATAACGAATACTACAAAGCGACGTTGGATACGGCGACCTATGTGCCGATCGATGACGACCACAAGTGGGTGGTTCTGGGACGTACCAAGCTGGGCTATGGTGATGGCATAGGCAGTAAAGAGATGCCGTTCTACGAGAACTTCTATGCCGGCGGTTCCAGTACCGTGCGTGGCTTCCAGTCCAATACTATCGGCCCGAAAGCCGTCTATAAGAACGGGGCTTATTCTGGCGATAGAGACAATAATGACAACTACGAAGAGTGTACGGGCGCTGCGCTGTGTAAATCAGACGATGCAGTCGGCGGTAACGCCATGGCTGTAGCCAGCCTGGAATTTATTACCCCGACGCCATTTATCAGCGATAAGTATGCCAACTCGGTGCGTACCTCCTTCTTCTGGGATATGGGTACCGTGTGGGATACAAACTGGCAGAACACTGCCGACACTCGTGCACTTGGCGTGCCAGACTACAGTGATCCGAATAATATCCGTATGTCTGCGGGTATCGCGTTACAATGGATGTCCCCATTGGGGCCGTTGGTTTTCTCCTACGCCCAACCGTTCAAGAAGTACGATGGAGACAAAGCGGAACAGTTCCAGTTTAACATTGGTAAAACCTGGTAATTGTTCTTCGCAAAGGAATGTAGTGGTAGTGTAGCGCTGACTTTAGGCGATCTTGCATGGGATCGCCTGGCCACGCAAAGAACTGCACCTTCGGGTGCAAATGGGATGGTAAGGAGTTAATTGTGAAAAAGTGGTTATTAGCTGCAGGTCTCGGTTTAGCGATGGCAACGTCCGCACAGGCTGCTGACAAAATTGCAATCGTCAACATGGGTAGCCTGTTCCAACAGGTTGCACAGAAGACGGGTGTTTCTACTACGCTGGAAAATGAGTTCAAAGGCCGCGCCAGTGAACTGCAGCGTATGGAATCCGACCTGCAATCTAAAATGCAGCGTCTGCAATCAATGAAAGCAGGCAGCGACCGTACTAAGCTGGAAAAAGACGTCATGGCTCAGCGCCAGACTTTCTCTCAGAAAGCGCAGGCTTTCGAGCAGGATCGTCAACGTCGTTCTAACGAAGAACGCGGCAAGCTGGTTAATCGTATCCAGACAGCTGTGAAATCTGTTGCGAGCAGCCAGAGCATCGATCTGGTTGTTGACGCGAACACCGTTGCATACAACAGCAGCGATGTAAAAGACATCACCGCTGACGTACTGAAACAGGTTAAATAAGTAATGCCTTCAATTCGACTGGCTGATTTAGCAGAGCAGTTGGATGCAGAATTACACGGTGATGGCGATATCGTCATCACCGGCGTAGCGTCCATGCAATCTGCGCAAACTGGCAATATCACGTTCATGGTGAATCCAAAGTACCGTGAGCACCTGAGTGCATGCCAGGCTTCTGCCGTTGTGATGACGCAGGACTCCCTTCCGTTTGCTAAGAGTGCTGTGCTGGTAGTGAAGAATCCCTACCTGACCTATGCACGAATGGCGCAAATTTTAGATACCACGCCTCAGCCTGCGCAAAACATTGCACCCAGTGCAGTGATCGATGCAACGGCGAAGTTGGGTAACAATGTTTCAGTGGGCGCGAATGCGGTCATTGAGTCTGGCGTAGAACTGGGCGATAACGTGGTTATCGGCGCAGGTTGCTTCGTTGGAAAAAACACAAAAATCGGCGCAGGTTCACGCTTGTGGGCGAATGTGACGATTTACCACGACATTCAGATCGGTGAAAATTGCCTGATCCAGTCCAGCACTGTTGTCGGATCCGACGGATTTGGTTACGCGAACGATCGCGGTAACTGGGTGAAGATCCCGCAGCTTGGTCGCGTGATTATTGGCGATCGTGTTGAGATTGGCGCATGTACCACGATTGACCGTGGTGCGCTGGACGATACCGTGATCGGTAATGGTGTTATCATTGATAACCAGTGCCAGATTGCGCATAACGTCGTGATTGGCGACAATACGGCGGTAGCCGGTGGCGTCATTATGGCGGGTAGCCTGAAGATTGGCCGTTACTGCATGATTGGCGGCGCCAGCGTGATTAATGGGCATATGGAAATATGCGACAAAGTCACGGTAACTGGCATGGGTATGGTGATGCGTCCTATCACAGAACCTGGCGTCTACTCCTCAGGCATTCCGCTACAACCCAACAAGGTATGGCGTAAAACAGCTGCACTGGTGATGAACATTGATGATATGAGCAAGCGCCTCAAAGCGATTGAGCGCAAGGTTAATCAACAAGACTAATACATCGTTTTACGCATGTCTGACTTTACGGCCTGTCACATTCCTGGGATTGCGGCAGGCCGTGTTATTATTGCCTTTTAGTATATTTAGACAGGAAGAGTATTTTGACTACTAACACTCATACTCTGCATATTGAAGAGATTTTAGAACTTCTGCCGCACCGTTTTCCGTTTTTACTGGTAGACCGCGTGCTGGATTTTGAAGAAGGTCGTTTTCTGCGCGCAGTGAAAAATGTATCCGTTAACGAGCCTTTCTTTCAGGGCCACTTCCCGGGTAAACCGATTTTTCCTGGCGTGTTGATTCTGGAAGCGATGGCGCAGGCCACGGGTATTCTGGCGTTTAAAAGCGTAGGAAAACTGGAGCCAGGAGAACTGTATTATTTCGCCGGTATTGATGAAGCACGCTTTAAGCGTCCCGTCGTGCCTGGCGATCAGATGATCATGGAAGTGACTTTCGAGAAAACGCGCCGCGGCCTGACCCGTTTCAAAGGGGTTGCGCTGGTCGACGGTAAAGTTGTGTGCGAAGCAACGATGATGTGTGCCCGTAGCCGGGAGGCCTGATACGTGATTGATAAATCCGCCTTTATTCACCCAACAGCCATTGTCGAAGACGGCGCCAGCATTGGCGCTAATGCTCACATTGGCCCATTTTGTATTGTTGGACCCCATGTTGAAATTGGTGAGGGTACCGTACTGAAGTCTCACGTTGTCGTGAATGGCCATACAAAAATTGGTCGCGATAACGAGATTTATCAGTTTGCCTCCATTGGTGAAGTGAACCAGGACCTGAAATATGCTGGTGAACCGACCCGTGTGGAAATTGGCGATCGCAACCGCATTCGCGAAAGCGTCACCATTCATCGTGGCACAGTGCAAGGCGGTGGGTTGACGAAGGTGGGCAGCGATAACTTACTGATGATTAACGCACACGTTGCGCATGATTGTACGGTAGGTAACCGCTGCATTCTGGCGAATAACGCGACACTTGCCGGACATGTAACGCTTGATGACTTTGTTATCATCGGCGGCATGACCGCGGTGCACCAGTTCTGCATTATTGGTGCACACGTGATGGTGGGTGGCTGCTCTGGCGTAGCCCAGGACGTCCCGCCATACGTTATCGCCCAGGGCAACCACGCGACGCCATTTGGCGTTAACATCGAAGGTCTGAAACGCCGCGGCTTCACCCGTGAAGCGATTACCGCGATCCGCAACGCCTATAAGGCGCTGTATCGCAGCGGTAAAACGCTGGAAGAAGTGAAACCGGAAATCGCCGAACTGGCGAAGCAGTACCCTGATGTTCAGGCTTTTAGTGACTTTTTTGAACGCTCAACGCGTGGTCTGATTCGTTAATGACTGAGCAGCGTCCTCTAACGATTGCCCTTGTCGCCGGAGAAACCTCCGGCGATATTCTTGGTGCTGGTTTAATTCGTGCACTCAAGGCTCGTGTTCCCAATGCGCGTTTTGTTGGCGTTGCGGGGCCATTGATGCAGGCGGAAGGCTGTGAAGCCTGGTACGAAATGGAAGAACTGGCAGTAATGGGCATTGTAGAAGTGCTCGGACGCCTGCGCCGTTTACTGCATATTCGTGCCGATCTCACTCGCCGATTCACCGACCTTAAGCCGGATGTTTTCGTCGGGATCGATGCGCCTGATTTCAACATTACCCTTGAAGGTAACCTGAAATCGCAGGGTATTAAAACCATTCATTATGTCAGCCCCTCTGTATGGGCGTGGCGACAGAAACGCGTTTTCAAAATAGGCAGATCCACCAATATGGTGTTGGCCTTTCTGCCTTTCGAAAAAGCGTTTTATGACAAATTTAACGTCCCGTGTCGCTTTATCGGTCACACCATGGCGGACGCCATGCCGCTGGACCCGGATAAAAACGCGGCGCGTGATGTGTTAGGCATTCCTCATGATGCTCACTGCCTGGCGCTTTTGCCTGGGAGTCGTGGTGCAGAAGTGGAGATGCTCAGCGCCGATTTCCTGAAAACGGCGCAGCTATTACGTCAGCATTATCCGGATCTCGAAGTTGTCGTGCCGTTGGTCAATGCCAAACGGCGCGAACAGTTTGAGCGCATTAAAGCTGAAGTTGCACCGGAGCTTTCCGTGCATATGCTCAACGGAATGGGACGTGAAGCGATGATCGCCAGTGATGCTGCGCTGTTAGCCTCAGGCACGGCTGCACTGGAATGTATGCTGGCGAAATGCCCAATGGTTGTCGGCTATCGTATGAAACCTTTCACTTTCTGGTTGGCAAAACGTCTGGTGAAGACCGATTACGTATCACTGCCTAACCTGCTGGCGGGAAGAGAACTCGTCAAAGAGCTGTTGCAGGATGAATGTGAACCGCAGGCGCTGGCGCACGCGTTGCTGCCTCTGCTGGCGAACGGTAAAACCAGCCATGCGATGCACGACACGTTCCGCGAATTGCATCAGCAGATCCGTTGCAATGCGGATGAGCAGGCAGCGGATGCAGTTCTGGAGTTAGCACAATGATTGAATTTGTTTATCCACATACGCATTTGGTGGCGGGTGTGGATGAAGTTGGACGTGGCCCATTGGTTGGCGCGGTAGTGACTGCCGCCGTTATTCTTGACCCGGCACGTCCGATAGTGGGTCTTAACGACTCCAAAAAATTGTCGGAAAAGCGTCGGCTGGCGCTTTTTGATGAAATCAAAGATAAAGCGTTAAGCTGGAGCCTGGGGCGTGCGGAACCGCATGAAATCGATGAGCTGAACATTCTGCACGCCACGATGCTGGCAATGCAGCGTGCGGTTGCTGGTTTGCATATTGCGCCGGAATACGTCCTGATCGACGGAAACCGTTGCCCGACATTGCCGGTACCGTCGATGGCGGTGGTAAAAGGTGACAGCCGCGTTGCGGAAATCAGCGCAGCGTCCATCCTGGCGAAAGTAACGCGCGATGCTGAAATGGCCGAGCTGGATAAGGTGTTCCCGCAGTATGGTTTTGCTCAGCACAAAGGTTATCCAACCGCTTTTCATCTGGCTGCGCTCGCTGAGCATGGTGCAATTGAGCACCATCGTCGCAGTTTTGCTCCTGTCAAACGCGCACTGGGACTCACGTCCTGATTCTTGTGTTAAAGGAATCTGAAGATGTCTGAACCTCGTTTCGTCCACCTGCGGGTGCACAGCGACTACTCCATGATCGATGGGCTGGCGAAAACCGGGCCGCTGGTGAAAAAGGCGGCCGCGTTGGGCATGCCTGCGCTGGCGATCACCGATTTTACCAACCTGTGTGGTCTGGTGAAGTTTTACGGAGCGGGTCATGGCGCAGGTATTAAGCCGATTGTTGGCGCAGATTTTCATGTCCGTAGTGAACTATTGGGTGATGAACTCACGCAACTGACGGTACTGGCGGCTAATAATACGGGCTACCAGAACCTGACGTTGCTGATATCAAAAGCCTATCAGCGCGGCTATGGCGCAGAAGGGCCGGTGATCGACAGAGACTGGCTGGTTGAGCTAAAAGAAGGGTTAATCTTGCTTTCCGGCGGCCGTATGGGTGACGTCGGACGTAGTCTGTTGCGTGGGAACAGCGCCCTGGTCGACGAGTGCGTGGCGTTTTATGAAGAGCATTTCCCTGATTGCTACTTCCTTGAGCTGATCCGTACCGGTCGACAGGATGAAGAAAATTACCTGCATGCTGCAGTAGCGCTGGCCGAAACACGCGGCCTGCCAGTGGTCGCGACCAACGATGTTCGCTTCCTTGAAACTGGCGACTTTGACGCACACGAAATCCGCGTGGCGATCCACGACGGCTTTACGCTTGATGATCCCAAACGCCCGCGCAACTATTCGCCGCAGCAGTATATGCGCAGCGAAGAGGAGATGTGCGAGCTGTTCTCCGATATCCCGGAAGCGCTGGAAAACACCGTCGAGATTGCCAAACGCTGTAACGTGACGGTGCGCTTGGGCGAATACTTCTTGCCGCAATTCCCGAC
Source organism: Citrobacter sp. RHBSTW-00671 (assembly GCF_014103415.1). NCBI lineage: Bacteria > Pseudomonadati > Pseudomonadota > Gammaproteobacteria > Enterobacterales > Enterobacteriaceae > Citrobacter > Citrobacter sp. RHBSTW-00671. The sequence continues at coordinate 4,507,838 of NZ_JABXPR010000001.1, read as the reverse complement.
CGGCGACATGACCACCGAGGATTTCCTCGTCGCGAAATCGCGTGAAGGGCTGGAAGAACGTCTGGCGTTTCTGTTCCCCGATCCTGAAGTTCGCGCGCAGAAGCGCCCGCCTTACGACGAACGTCTGGAGATTGAACTTAAAGTTATCAACCAGATGGGGTTCCCGGGCTACTTCCTGATCGTTATGGAATTTATCCAGTGGTCGAAAGATAACGGTGTACCGGTAGGCCCAGGACGTGGTTCTGGTGCGGGCTCGCTGGTGGCTTACGCGTTAAAAATTACCGACCTTGATCCGCTGGAATTTGACCTGCTGTTCGAACGCTTCCTGAACCCGGAACGTGTCTCGATGCCTGATTTCGACGTTGACTTCTGTATGGAGAAACGTGACCAGGTCATTGAGCACGTCGCGGAAATGTACGGTCGTGATGCGGTTTCGCAGATTATTACCTTCGGTACCATGGCGGCGAAAGCGGTTATTCGCGACGTGGGTCGAGTACTGGGGCACCCATACGGGTTTGTTGACCGTATCTCGAAACTGGTGCCGCCCGATCCGGGTATGACGCTGGCCAAAGCCTTTGAGGCTGAACCTCAACTGCCGGAAATCTATGAGGCAGATGAAGAGGTTAGGGCGCTTATTGATATGGCGCGCAAGCTGGAAGGCGTCACGCGTAACGCGGGTAAACACGCCGGTGGTGTGGTTATCGCACCGACCAAAATTACTGATTTTGCACCGCTGTACTGTGATGAGCAGGGGCTGCACCCGGTTACCCAGTTTGATAAAAACGACGTGGAATACGCCGGCCTGGTGAAGTTCGACTTCCTCGGCCTGCGCACGCTCACCATCATCAACTGGGCGCTGGAGATGATCAACGCGCGGCGTGAGAAGAACGGCGAACCGCCGCTGGATATCGCCGCGATCCCGCTGGACGACAAGAAAAGTTTTGACATGCTGCAACGCTCGGAGACGACAGCCGTCTTCCAGCTTGAATCCCGCGGTATGAAAGATCTTATCAAGCGACTGCAGCCTGACTGCTTCGAAGATATGATAGCTCTGGTGGCACTGTTCCGCCCCGGTCCGCTACAGTCGGGGATGGTAGATAACTTTATTGACCGTAAGCACGGGCGTGAAGAGATCTCTTACCCGGATGTGCAGTGGCAACATGAGTGCCTGAAACCGGTACTGGAGCCAACCTACGGCATTATCCTGTATCAGGAACAGGTCATGCAGATTGCCCAGGAGCTGTCCGGGTATACCCTTGGCGGCGCGGACATGCTGCGTCGTGCGATGGGTAAGAAAAAGCCAGAAGAGATGGCCAAGCAGCGCGGCACCTTTGAAGAAGGAGCGAAGAAGCGTGGTGTAGACGGCGAGCTGGCGATGAAAATCTTTGACCTGGTGGAGAAATTCGCCGGTTATGGATTTAACAAATCGCACTCCGCCGCCTATGCGTTGGTCTCTTACCAGACGCTGTGGCTGAAAGCGCATTACCCCGCTGAGTTTATGGCGGCGGTGATGACGGCCGATATGGATAACACCGAGAAAGTGGTGGGATTAGTGGATGAATGCTGGCGTATGGGGCTGAAAATCCTGCCGCCAGATATCAACTCCGGGTTGTACCATTTTCACGTTAATGATGATGGCGAGATTGTCTACGGTATCGGCGCGATAAAAGGCGTGGGTGAGGGGCCAATTGAAGCTATCATTGAGGCGCGTAATAAAGGCGGTTACTTCCGCGAGCTGTTTGATCTCTGTGCCCGCACGGATATCAAAAAACTCAATCGCCGGGTGCTGGAAAAGCTGATTATGTCCGGGGCGTTTGACCGCCTGGGGCCGCATCGCGCAGCACTGATGAACTCACTGAACGATGCGCTTAAAGCCGCCGATCAACATGCGAAAGCGGAAGCTATCGGTCAGGCCGATATGTTTGGCGTACTGGCGGAAGAGCCGGAACAAATTGAGCAATCCTATGCCAGTTGCCAGCCGTGGCCGGAACAGGTGGTACTGGACGGTGAGCGTGAAACGTTAGGGCTTTACCTGACGGGACACCCTATCAATCAGTATTTAAAAGAAATTGAGCGCTATGTCGGAGGCTACAGGCTGAAAGACATGCATCCGACAGAACGTGGTAAAGTTACCACGGCTGCGGGGCTCGTCATTGCTGCGCGGGTAATGGTCACCAAGCGCGGCAATCGTATCGGCATCTGTACACTGGATGACCGTTCCGGGCGTCTGGAAGTGATGTTATTTACCGATGCTCTGGATAAATACCAGCATTTGCTGGAAAAAGACCGCATACTTATCGTCAGCGGACAGGTCAGCTTTGATGACTTCAGCGGTGGGCTTAAAATGATGGCCCGTGAAGTCATGGATATTGACGAAGCCCGGGAAAAATATGCTCGCGGGCTTGCTATCTCGCTGACGGACAGGCAAATTGATGACCAGCTTTTAAACCGACTCCGTCAGTCTCTGGAACCCCACCGCTCGGGGACAATTCCAGTACATCTCTACTATCAGAGGGCGGATGCACGAGCACGATTGCGTTTTGGCGCAACGTGGCGTGTCTCTCCGAGCGATCGTTTGTTAAACGATCTCCGTGGCCTTATTGGTTCGGAGCAGGTGGAACTGGAGTTTGACTAATACAGGAATACTATGAGTCTGAATTTCCTTGATTTTGAACAGCCGATTGCAGAGCTGGAAGCAAAAATCGATTCTCTGACTGCGGTTAGCCGTCAGGATGAGAAACTGGATATTAACATCGATGAAGAAGTGCATCGTCTGCGTGAAAAAAGCGTAGAACTGACGCGTAAAATCTTCGCCGATCTTGGCGCATGGCAGGTAGCCCAGCTGGCTCGCCATCCACAGCGTCCATACACCCTGGATTATGTCCGCCTGGCGTTTGATGAATTTGATGAGCTGGCGGGCGATCGTGCCTATGCAGATGACAAGGCCATTGTCGGCGGCATCGCGCGTCTGGATGGCCGTCCGGTGATGATCATCGGTCATCAGAAAGGCCGTGAGACCAAAGAGAAAATTCGTCGTAACTTCGGCATGCCAGCGCCGGAAGGCTATCGCAAAGCGCTGCGTCTGATGGAAATGGCTGAGCGTTTCAATATGCCGATCATTACCTTCATCGACACCCCTGGGGCTTACCCGGGCGTAGGTGCGGAAGAACGTGGCCAGTCTGAAGCGATTGCGCGTAATCTGCGTGAGATGTCACGTCTGAGCGTACCGGTTATCTGCACCGTTATCGGTGAAGGGGGTTCCGGTGGTGCACTGGCGATCGGTGTGGGTGATAAAGTGAATATGCTGCAATACAGCACTTATTCCGTTATCTCCCCGGAAGGTTGTGCTTCTATTCTGTGGAAAAGTGCAGACAAAGCCCCGCTCGCTGCAGAAGCGATGGGGATTATCGCACCGCGTCTGAAAGAGCTGAAACTTATCGACTCTATCATCCCAGAGCCGCTGGGTGGCGCGCACCGCAACCCGGAAGTGATGGCTGCATCACTGAAAGCACAGCTGTTGGCCGATCTTGCCGATCTTGACGTGTTAAGCAAAGATGATTTGAAAAACCGTCGTTATCAGCGTCTGATGAGCTACGGCTACGCCTAAACTGCATTTATTCTGAAAAGGGCCACAACGCTGTGGCCCTTTTTTTTACCTGCGGTTTGACCAGGCTATGATTAACTAAGGTTTTTCCAGGAGGAACGCATGAATATCATTGCCATCATGGGACCGCATGGCGTCTTTTACAAAGATGAGCCCATCAAGGAGCTTGAACGTGCGCTACAGCAGCAGGGGTTTCAGATAATCTGGCCGCAGAATAGCAACGACCTGCTGAAATTTATTGAGCACAACCCGCGTATTTGTGGCGTCATTTTTGACTGGGATGAATACAGCCTGGATTTGTGTAGCGACATCAACCAGCTTAACGAATACCTCCCACTTTACGCCTTTATTAATACCCATTCGACGATGGATGTCAGCGCACACGATCTGCGCATGGCGCTGTGGTTCTTTGAGTACGCATTGGGTCAGTCTGACGATATTGCCACGCGTATTCGCCAGTATACCAATGAATATCTCGACAACATTACGCCACCTTTTACCAAAGCGCTGTTTACCTATGTGAAAGAGGGAAAGTACACTTTTTGTACCCCAGGGCATATGGCGGGAACGGCATACCAGAAAAGCCCGATCGGTTGCCTGTTCTATGATTTCTTTGGCGGCAATACGCTTAAGGCTGATGTCTCCATTTCGGTGACTGAGCTGGGATCGCTGCTCGACCATACCGGTCCGCACCTCGAAGCGGAGGAGTACATTGCGCGCACGTTTGGTGCCGAGCAAAGCTATATGGTGACCAACGGCACCTCGACGTCGAACAAGATTGTTGGCATGTATGCCGCACCTTCGGGAAGTACGCTACTGATTGACCGCAACTGTCATAAGTCTCTGGCGCATTTGCTGATGATGAGCGATGTCGTGCCCGTATGGCTCAAGCCGACGCGTAATGCGCTGGGTATCCTTGGCGGTATACCTAAGCGTGAATTTACCCGGGAGAGTATCGAGCGCAAGGTCGCAGAGACGGTACAGGCGCAATGGCCGGTGCATGCGGTAATTACTAACTCCACTTACGATGGGTTGCTCTACAACACTAACTGGATCAAGCAAACGCTGGATGTGCCGTCTATTCACTTTGACTCGGCCTGGGTGCCCTACACCCATTTTCATCCGATCTATCAGGGGAAAAGCGGGATGAGCGGTGAAAGGGTGCCAGGGAAGGTGATTTTTGAAACCCAATCCACCCACAAGATGCTGGCGGCGTTATCACAAGCTTCGCTGATTCATATTAAAGGCGATTATGACGAAGAGACGTTCAACGAAGCCTTTATGATGCACACCTCCACGTCTCCAAGCTACCCGATTGTGGCATCGATAGAAACGGCGGCGGCAATGTTGCGGGGTAACTCAGGTAAGCGGTTAATCAATCGTTCGGTGGAGCGGGCGCTGCATTTTCGCAAAGAAGTACAGCGGCTACGCGAAGAGTCAGATGGCTGGTTCTTTGATATCTGGCAGCCGGAAAAGGTCGATGAAGCAGAGTGCTGGCCAGTTGCGCCTGGTGAAGACTGGCACGGATTTGTCGATGCTGACGCCGACCACATGTTCCTCGACCCGGTGAAAGTGACCATTCTGACTCCGGGGATGGATGAGCAGGGAACTATGAGCGAAGAGGGGATACCCGCTGCGCTGGTGGCGAAATTCCTTGATGAACGCGGTGTCGTCGTGGAGAAAACGGGACCGTATAACCTGTTGTTCCTGTTCAGCATTGGCATTGATAAAACCCGGGCGATGGGGCTGCTGCGTGGCCTGACGGAATTTAAACGCTCGTACGATCTGAATTTACGCGTGAAAAATATGCTGCCGGATCTGTATGCTGAGGATCCCGATTTTTATCGCACTATGCGTATTCAGGATCTGGCACAGGGAATCCATCGATTGATCCGCCAACACGATCTCTCCGGGTTGATGCTGCGGGCATTCGACACGTTGCCGGAAATGAAAATGACGCCTCATCAGGCCTGGCAGCGGCAAATTAAAGGTGACGTCGAGACAGTCACTCTTGATCAACTGGTAGGGCGTGTTTCCGCCAATATGATCTTGCCTTATCCTCCAGGTGTCCCGCTGCTGATGCCCGGAGAAATGATCACAGAAAAAAGCCGGTCAGTACTCGATTTCCTGCTGATGCTGTGCTCGGTGGGGCAGCGCTACCCTGGATTTGAAACCGATATCCATGGCGCTAAGTTGGGTGAGGACGGTGTGTATCGCGTGAGAGTCCTGAAAATGGCATAACGACTTGCCGGAACCCGTTGCGCACGAGTAACGTGCTGAGAGAAAAATTAAAGAGGCGAAGAACATGCTGGGGTTAAAACAGGTTCACCATATTGCCATTATTGCGACAGACTACAGGGCCAGTAAGGCATTTTACTGCGATGTATTAGGTTTCACGTTAATGAGTGAAGCCTACCGGGAAGAACGTGACTCCTGGAAAGGCGATCTGGCGCTGAACGGCCAGTACGTGATTGAGCTTTTTTCTTTTCCTTTCCCACCCTGTCGCCCCAGTAGACCGGAAGCCTGTGGTTTACGCCATCTGGCGTTCAGCGTCGAGGATGTGGAAACGTCGATCGCGCATCTTGAAGCCCATCATGTGAAATGTGAGCCGGTGCGCATCGATCCCTTTACCGGTAAACGCTTTACGTTTTTTAACGATCCAGACGGATTACCGCTTGAACTGTACGAGCTGTAAGGCTTGTCATTGTGGCTTTAGCCCGGTAACGTGCCGGGCAATGCTATTGTAAGCAATCATCATGACGACACTTACGCTGAATACTTCACTTCTGAACACTAACGCGATCCTCGTTGCCTTTAGCGGCGGCCTCGACTCTACCGTGCTGTTGCACCAACTGGTGCTGTGGCGAATGCAGCATCCTGATGTCGCCCTACGCGCAATCCATATTCATCACGGATTAAGCCCGCACGCAGACAGTTGGGTACAGCACTGTGAGTCGGTATGTGCGCAGTGGCAGGTGCCGCTGGTGGTTGAACGGGTCCATCTTGAGGATGATGGCCTGGGCATCGAAGCGCAGGCGCGACGCGCGCGCTATCAGGCCTTTGCGCAGACCTTACTACCGGGTGAGGTGCTGATGACCGCTCAACATCTGGACGATCAATGTGAGACATTTTTGTTAGCGCTTAAGCGTGGCAGCGGTCCTGCCGGACTTTCCGCCATGGGGGAAAACTCGCCGTTCGCCGGAACCCAACTGATTCGACCGTTGCTGGCGCAAACGCGAGAGGCGCTTGAAACATGGGCGCGCCAGCATGAATTACGCTGGATCGAAGATGAAAGTAATCAGGATGACGCCTACGATCGCAACTTCCTCAGATTGCGCGTTACCCCATTGCTCCAACAGCGCTGGCCGCACTTCGCGCAAGCCACGGCTCGTAGCGCCGCGCTGTGCGCTGAGCAGGAGAGCTTACTGGATGAACTGCTGGCCAGCGATTTAGCCAACTGCGTTACGGCGCAAGGTACACTCTTGCTCGGGCCATTAATGACGATGAGTACCATACGGCGTGCTGCGCTACTTCGTCGCTGGCTGGCAGGATTAAATGCACCTATGCCTTCCCGTGATGCGTTAGAACGTATCTGGCAGGAAGTCGCGTTGGCACGTGAGGACGCATCGCCCTGTTTTCGCCTTGGTGAGTATGACGTCCGCCGTTATCAGTCGCAGCTGTGGTGGGTGAAATCCGTGAACGGGCAAAGTGAAAGTGTCATCCCGTGGTCATGCTGGCAAACGCCGTTGACGCTGCCAGCCGGGCTGGGAGAAATACAATTACTCCCCGCTGGTGAGCTGCGTATGCCGCGTGCGGATGAACCCGTTAGTATTCGTTTTAAAGCGCCTGGGTTATTGCATATTGTCGGGCGTAACGGTGGGCGTAAGCTTAAAAAAATCTGGCAGGAGCAGGGTATTCCTCCCTGGCAGCGAGATACCACGCCATTACTGTTTTATGGTGACACGCTGATTGCGGCAGCAGGGGTTTTTGTCACGCGGGAAGGGGCGGCGGTAGATGAAGAAGGCGTGAGTCTGATGTGGCATGCCTGATGGCGCTGTGCTTATCAGGCCTACGTATCGCATGGAAAGTAGGCCGGATAAGGTGCAAGAAAGGTTAAGATTCGCTGACGACCACGGTACCGATTTGCGGGTGACTGAAACTGGCAATTTTGTCGAGGCGAAGCTCTCGGGTTTCACCCGAGACATCGGCGACCAGATATTCCACATTTTTGCGTGAAACCAGGTCATTTGCTTTTGCCTGTAGAACTTCGCCATCTTTGAACGCCAGCGTCAGTAACAAATGGTGCTGGCAGGCGAGTTCAAGATTGTCGTAATCATCACAGTTGATGGGTTGATACGTTTCATTCATTGACATAATCGCTCACCAGTAAGTTCGCGGCAGCATAGGCCGCCTTTTCCCTGACCGACTCTGAAAGGGCGCTGTCTGCCGCCACTTCATTAAGTACCTTCAATACGCAACCCAGCGCATCCGGGACATACCCTAAGTCTCCGCTGGCGATTTCCGCGTACCGCTTGCGTATTAACTCACAATATTTTTCCACATGCCCTCCTGTCAGTACTCTGACTTAACCGTGGATGCAAGTCTAAGCCTACGAAGATAAACTCTGTTTAGCAAGGTGACTATACCATACTCATTCAAGCAATATCAGCGCCTTGATAGACGGTACACACGTTAGTCGTTAGCAGCCTTTTGCCGCCGTTTTCGCTACAATGGCGGCCTGATTCAAAAGGAGTTCTCCCATGGCGCTTAAAGCGACAATCTATAAAGCCGTCGTCAACGTAGCGGATCTCGACCGCAACCAGTTTCTTGACGCGACATTGACGCTGGCGCGTCACCCTTCAGAAACCCAGGAACGCATGATGTTGCGTCTGTTGGCATGGATTAAATATGCCGATGAGCGGCTGCAATTCACGCGGGGTTTGAGCGCTGAAGACGAACCCGAAGCATGGCTGCGTAACGATCATCTGGGCATCGATCTCTGGATTGAGCTGGGTCTGCCGGATGAGCGCCGTATTAAAAAAGCCTGTAACCAGTCTGGCGAGGTTGCTCTGTTTGCCTACAACAGCCGCGCGGCGCAAATCTGGTGGCAGCAGAACCAAAGCAAATGCGCGCAGTTTAAAAATCTTACCGTGTGGTATCTGGATGATGAACAACTGGCGCAACTGAGTGAGTTCGCGGGGCGCACCATGGCGCTGCAGGCGACTATCCAGGACGGCGCTATCTGGCTGTCCGACTCTCAGAACAATCTGGAAATTCATCTGGCCGCGTGGCAGCCGCGTTCATGATTGTTATCTCCCGAAATGTCTCTATCCCTGACAATGAGCTGGAAATCACCGCTATTCGGGCTCAGGGGGCAGGTGGACAGCACGTTAACAAGACCTCAACGGCTATTCATTTGCGCTTTGACATTCGGGCCTCCAGCCTGCCAGAGTATTACAAGGAACGCCTGTTAGCTGCCAGCCATCATCTGATCAGCGGCGAGGGTGTCATTATTATTAAGGCTCAGGAATACCGTAGCCAGGAGTTGAACCGGGAAGCGGCAATATCCCGGCTGGTGGCGGTGATTAAAGAATTAACCGCAGTGCAGAAAAGTAGGCAGGCAACGCGCCCGACACGCGCTTCAAAAGAGCGCAGATTGTCATCGAAGGCGCAAAAGTCCACGGTGAAGGCACTGCGCGGGAAAGTTCGTCGTCCACAGGACTGACGGATAGGAATACAATATTGAGAAGGAATCTGTGGTGAAAACAGCAATACTGTCATTAGCAGCTGTATTTACACTCTTTGCCTTGATCGGCTGTAACAATCGCTCTGAAGTCGATGCTCTGCAACCGACGGAAGCGGCAGAATTAAAACCGATGCAGCAAAGCTGGCGTGGCATCTTGCCTTGTGCGGACTGCGAAGGGATTGAAACCTCTCTGTTCCTGGAAAAAGATGGAACATGGGTCATGAACGAACGCTATCAGGGCGTACGTGATGAACCATCTTCGTTTGCTTCATATGGCTCGTGGGCGCGTACGGCTGACAAGCTGGTGCTGACGGACAGCAAAGGTGAAAAATCTTACTACCGGGCAAAAGGCGAAGCGCTGGAAATGCTCGATCGTGAAGGCAATCCCATTGAGTCACAGCTCAACTACACCTTGCAGCCAGTTTCTGCCAGTCTGCCTGTGACGCCAATGCCGATGCGGGGAATGTATTTCTACATGGCGGATGCCGCAATCTTTACCGATTGTGCAACGGGTAAACGGATGCCAGTGGCGAACAACGCCCAGCTTGAACGTGATTATTTAGCCGCGCGCGCGGAAAACGGACAATCTGTATTGCTGACGCTGGAAGCGCATTTCACGCTGGAGGCGAACCCGGACACCGGCGAAAAAGTGAAAACGCTGATGGCGGATAAAGACGCGAAATTTATCCCCGGTAAAGGATGTAATTAATTGATGAAAAAAAGGCCCTGATTATCAGGGCCTTTTGCTGATATTAGCCTTTAATGGCTTTGACCAGATAGTCGACAATGTCGCCGGTTTTAATCAGCTGTTTCTCGCCGTTACGACGATATTTGTATTCGATATCATCGTTATCGAGGTTACGGTCGCCGAGCACGATGGTGTGCGGAACGCCGATCAGTTCCATATCGGCAAACATCACGCCCGGACGCTCTTTACGATCGTCCATCAGCACTTCGATACCCTGTGCACGCAGTTCTGCGTACAGCTTCTCAGCCAGTTCCTGCACACGGTAGGATTTGTGCATGTTCATTGGCAGAATAGCGACCTGGAACGGTGCGATGGCGTCTGGCCATACAATGCCGCGATCGTCAAAGTTCTGCTCAATAGCGGCAGCAACCACGCGAGTCACCCCGATACCGTAGCAGCCCATGGTCAGAATCTGATTACGGCCATCTTCACCCTGAACGGCAGCTTTCATCGCTTCAGAATACTTGGTACCCAGCTGGAAGATGTGGCCCACTTCGATACCGCGTTTGATCATCAGCGTACCTTTGCCGTCCGGGCTCGGGTCGCCGGCGACTACGTTACGGATGTCAGCAACTTCAGGGGTAGCTACGTCACGATCCCAGTTAATACCAAAATAGTGTTTACCATCGATATTGGCGCCGGCGGCAAAATCACTCATTACCGCAACGGTACGGTCGATAACCACCGGAATCGGCATGTTCACCGGACCAAGAGAACCTGGACCTGCTTTCACGACGGCACGGATTTCTTCTTCAGTAGCAAAAGTCAGCGGGCTGGCAACCTGTGGTAGTTTTTCTGCTTTGACTTCGTTCAGTTCGTGATCGCCGCGAACCAGCAGCGCAACCAGCGGGTAGCTGCTGCCTTCAACCGCTTTCACCAGCAGGGTTTTAACGGTTTTTTCAATTGGCAGATTAAACTGCTCAACCAACTCGGCGATGGTTTTCGCATTCGGTGTGTCAACCAGCGTCATTTCCTGAGTGGCGGCTGCGCGGGGTTCTTTCGGCGCAACGGCTTCAGCAAATTCGATGTTGGCAGCAAAATCCGAGCAGTCGGAGAACACCACGTCATCTTCGCCGCTCTGTGCCAGCACCTGGAATTCGTGAGAGGCGCTACCGCCGATAGAGCCGGTATCCGCCTGTACTGCGCGGAAATCCAGGCCCATACGGCTGAAGATTTTGCTGTACGCAGCATACATCGCGTCGTAAGTTTCCTGCAGAGATTCCTGAGAAGTATGGAAAGAGTACGCATCTTTCATCAGGAATTCGCGGGAACGCATCACGCCGAAGCGTGGGCGAACTTCGTCACGGAATTTGGTCTGGATCTGATAGAAGTTCAGCGGCAGCTGTTTGTAAGAGCTCAGCTCATTACGGATCAGGTCGGTGATGACTTCTTCATGCGTTGGGCCGAGTACGAACGGACGATCGCCACGGTCTGCGATACGCAGCAGTTCCGGGCCGTACTGTTCCCAACGACCGCTCTCTTCCCACAGTTCAGAAGGCTGAACGACCGGCATCAACACCTCGATCGCACCGGCGTTATTCATTTCTTCACGCACGATGTTTTCGACTTTTTTCAGGACGCGCACGCCGGTCGGCAGCCAGGTATATAACCCGGAGGCCAGCTTGCGGATCATCCCGGCGCGCAGCATCAGCTGGTGGCTGATGACTTCGGCGTCGGCAGGTGTCTCCTTCAGAGTGGAGAGCAGATATTGGCTAGTACGCATGTTGTTACGGTTCCAGTTGAACGATCGAACAGGCTGGATGCCAGCCTGACACAAAAAAGTGGTTTAGTTTACCAGCGAGAAAGGGATGTCAAAAGAGAAGGGCACGAAATTAGCGGGGTTCAAGCGCAAAGACTTCAAAACCTTCTTCCGTTACGCGCCAGCGCACATTGAAATCGTGTAGCCAGACGGCATACGCTTTGCCTGTCTCTTCACCCTTACGATACGCAGGACGTGGGTCCTGTGCCAGTACTTCGCCGATAAATGTTTTCAGCAATGGATAACGTTTTTCCAGCGTCAGAAGCTGTTGTTCAACCTCTGTAGTGAAACTTACCGCCATTTCGGCAACCGGCGCATGCTGCGCGTAGCTGGCAGTGGCGTCAGGTAGTGCTTCTGCAAATGGCAGATAAGGTTTGATGTCGACCACCGGCGTTCCGTCGACCAGGTCCAGACTACCCAGTTGCAGAATGACGCTCTCTTTGTGGCAGACAATCTCTTTTAACTCAACCAGCGACATCCCGACAGGGTTAGGACGAAAGGTCGAACGCGTGGCAAATACGCCCATTCTGGCGTTGCCGCCAAGACGAGGAGGGCGCACGGTGGGTCGCCATCCGCCTTCCATTGTCTGGTGAAAAACAAAAATCACCCACAAATGGCTGAATGCTTCCAGGCCGCGAACAGCATCGGCCTGGTTATAGGGCGCGAGCAAATGCAGTTCGCCGTTGGCGCTTTTCACCAGACCCGGCTGGCGTGGCACTGCGAACTTTTCTTTATAAGGAGAGCGGATAACGCCTATTTGCTCGAACTGAAAATGACTCATTTAGACGAAATATTCAGGGCAGAACCAATGCAAACCGCCTGACGATAGCAGCCCGGCGTCCCGCTGGTCACTTCGCAACTGTGCAGCAATACCGCATTGGCTTTCATTTTGGATGCGTTTATCTGCATGCGTTTGCGTGCGGTTGGAATACTCGGAGGGGAATCCTGGTTTGATGCCTGGCAGGATTCTCCACTCACTTCGCCAAGATCGCGGAATGGTTTACCGACCAGATCTTCTGCGTTGGTGATAATTCTGACCGGCGTCGCGCGCGGTGCTTTTGGTTTTTCCGGCTCCGCTTTTGGCGGGGTAGCGGTGCTTTGAACGGGTTCAACAGGGGATCTGCTTAACATAGAACAGCCGCTCAGCATGAGTGCTACTAAACAGATCGGTAAAGCACGCATAATATTTCCTCAATGAATGATCTAAACGTCAGATATTGAATCAGGTGCTTGCATAAATGACAAGACGGGCAAGCGCCCGTCCTGATGATATTACAGATTGTGAAAACAGCCTAAAATTACCAGCCTTTAACAGCACCGCCGTTGAAGACTTTGTTTGCCGCTTCGTAAACTTCATCTGACTGGTATGCTTCAACGAATTTCTTCACGTTCTCAGCATCTTTATTGTCTTCACGCGTCACGATCAGGTTTACGTACGGGGAATCTTTATCTTCAACAAAGATACCGTCTTTTGCCGGAGTCAGGCCGATCTGGCTGGCATAGGTGGTGTTGATGACTGCCAGTGCGATTTGCGCGTCGTCCAGTGAGCGTGGCAGCTGTGGCGCTTCCAGTTCAACCAGCTTCAGGTTTTTCGGGTTTTCAATCACGTCCAGCGCGGTCGGCAGCAGGCCAACGCCATCTTTCAGTTTAATCAAACCGACTTTCTGCAGCAGCAGCAGGGAACGGCCGAGGTTAGTCGGGTCGTTTGGAATAGCGACCTGAGAGCCATCCTGCAGTTCATCCAGTGATTTGATTTTTTTGGAGTAGCCTGCAATCGGATAAACAAAGGTATTGCCTACGGCAACCAGTTTGTAACCACGATCTTTGATCTGCTGATCCAGGTACGGTTTGTGCTGGAAGGCGTTAGCATCGATATCGCCTTTGCTCAGTGCTTCATTGGGCAGGACATAATCGTTGAAGGTTACCAGTTCAACATCCAGACCGTATTTTTCTTTAGCCACTTTCTGGGCGACTTCAGCAACCTGCTGCTCTGCGCCAACGATAACACCCACTTTGATGTGGTTAGGATCTTTTTCATCCTGGCCACAACCCACAAGTGCCAGAGAACCGATCAGGGCTCCAACTGCCGCAAAGGTTTTGAATTTGAACGCCATGCTTATTTCCTTTTCTTAATGAGTTTTTAGTGTTGTGTGTAACGTTATTTGTGCGTGACTGCCCGGACGATGCGATCGCCGGATAACTGAATTAAATAAACCAGAACGACGAGCAATACCAGTACTGTATTCATTACGGTAGCGTTATACCCAATGTAGCCATACTGATAGCCAATCTGGCCAAGACCGCCGGCACCGACGGCACCGCCCATCGCCGAGTAACCGACCAGGGTAATCAGGGTAATCGTTGCTGCATTGACCAGCCCTGGCAGCGCTTCTGGCAGTAATACCTTACGCACGATCTGCAACGGCGTAGCGCCCATCGCACGGGAGGCCTCAATCAGCCCGGTTGGGATCTCCAGCAAGGCGTTCTCAACCATACGAGCAATAAATGGCGCGGCGCCGACGGTCAGCGGGACGATAGCGGCCTGCAAACCGATAGAGGTGCCAACAATCATGCGGGTGAATGGAATCATCCAGACCAACAAAATAATGAACGGGATGGAACGGAAAATGTTAACCAGCGCAGAAAGCGTGCGGTACAACTTCGCGTTCTCAATGATTTGCCCTGGACGCGTCACGTACAGCAGTACGCCAACGGGCAGGCCAATCACAAAGCCAAAAAAACCGGACACAAAGGTCATTGCCAGCGTTTCCCATACGCCGCGAACCAGCAGCCAAATCATCGGCTCAGACATAACCCAGTACCTCTACTTTTACGTGGTGTTCCTGCAACCAGCTAATGGCTGCTTGTGTATCTTCTTGTGTACCGTGCATTTCAGTCAGCATGATGCCGAACTTCACGCCACCGGCATAATCCATCTGCGCGCTGATAATGTTGTTATTCACATTAAAGCGGCGGGCCGTTTCCGAGAGTAATGGGGCATCAACAGAGTGACCGGTGAATTCCATGCGCAGCATGGGCACGCTGTCGGCTTGCGGCTCTGCTTTTAAACGTTCCTGATAATCTTCCGGAATATCCAGGTGCAGCGTGGACTGGATAAATTTCTGTGCCAGCGGCGTTTTCGGATGAGAGAAAACTTCGCTGACGGTGTCTTGCTCAATCAGTTCACCATTACTGATGACCGCCACGCAGTCGCAAATACGTTTTACAACGTCCATCTCGTGGGTAATCAGCAGAATGGTGAGACCCAGACGACGGTTGATATCTTTCAGTAATTCGAGAATCGAGCGGGTCGTCGCTGGGTCGAGGGCGCTGGTGGCTTCATCGCACAGCAACACTTTGGGATTACTTGCCAGAGCACGGGCGATCGCCACACGTTGCTTCTGACCACCGGAAAGGTTAGCCGGGTAGCTGTCGTGTTTGTCGCCAAGGCCAACCAAATCCAACAGTTCCGTCACACGACGTTTAATCTCTTCTTTTGGCGTGTTATCCAGCTCCAGCGGCAGCGCAACGTTACCAAATACCGTGCGTGAAGAGAGCAGGTTAAAGTGCTGGAAAATCATGCCAATTTGACGGCGAGCTTTAGTCAGCCCGGATTCAGAGAGCGTCGTCAGCTCCTGACCGCCGACCTGAACGCTACCTTCAGTTGGGCGCTCGAGCAGGTTTACGCAGCGAATGAGTGTGCTTTTACCGGCACCGGAGGCACCAATAACGCCATAAATCTGTCCGGCAGGAACATGCAGGCTGACATTGTTTAGCGCCTGAATGGTGCGAGTCCCCTGCTGGAACACTTTGGTGATATTCGAAAGTTTAATCATTGGTTATTTATTATCGTAATTAAGTTAGCCGTGGCATTTTCGTCTGTCTGGTACGGTCGACGCCGTCAACAAGATGGATGTTAAGGCATCCAGACGTCTAAATCAATCGGGCTTTGCACGATGAGCACTTTCTTGCCCGCCGAAACATGCGATACTAGAGCAACATGCCTTATTCAGGAGCTATAAAAGGTGGCAAAGTCTGTACCCGCAATTTTTCTCGACCGTGACGGCACTATTAATGTGGACCACGGTTACGTCCATGAGATCGACGAGTTCGAATTTATCGACGGTGTCATTGATGCTATGCGTGAACTTAAAAAGATGGGTTATGCGCTGATTGTTGTGACGAACCAGTCTGGTATTGCCCGTGGCAAATTTACCGAGGCACAATTCGAAACGTTGACTGAATGGATGGATTGGTCATTGGCCGATCGCGATGTTGATCTGGATGGTATCTATTATTGTCCTCATCATCCACAGGGCACAGTCGAAGAGTACCGCCAGGTCTGCGACTGCCGTAAACCGCATCCGGGCATGTTTATCTCAGCGCGAGACTTTCTGCACATCGATATGGCTGCTTCTTATATGGTGGGCGACAAAATAGAAGATATGCAGGCGGCGACAGCTGCAAATGTAGGAACGAAGGTATTAGTGCGCACAGGCAAGCCAGTCACTCCGGAAGCAGAAAATGCGGCAGATTTAGTGCTAAATAGTCTGGCAGACCTGCCAATGGCGATAAAAAAGCAGCAAAAGTAAGCGTTATGGATAAAAGGTGAGCGGTTGAAACAAAAATGCATTTTTCCGCTTGTCTTCCTGAGTCGACTCCCTATAATGCGCCTCCATCGACACGGCGGATGTGAATCACTTCACACAAACAGCCAGTTCGGTTGAAGAGAAAAACCTGAAAATAAGAGGTTGACTCTGAAAGAGGAAAGCGTAATATACGCCACCTCGCGACAGAGCGCTAAAGCGCGTCGCAACTGCTCTTTAACAATTTATCAGACAATCTGTGTGGGCACTCGAAGATACGGATTCTTAACGTCGCAAGACGAAAAATGAATACCAAGTCTCTTGAGTGAACATACGTAATTCATTACGAAGTTTAATTCACGAGCATCAAACTTAAATTGAAGAGTTTGATCATGGCTCAGATTGAACGCTGGCGGCAGGCCTAACACATGCAAGTCGAACGGTAGCACAGAGGAGCTTGCTCCTTGGGTGACGAGTGGCGGACGGGTGAGTAATGTCTGGGAAACTGCCCGATGGAGGGGGATAACTACTGGAAACGGTAGCTAATACCGCATAACGTCGCAAGACCAAAGAGGGGGACCTTCGGGCCTCTTGCCATCGGATGTGCCCAGATGGGATTAGCTAGTAGGTGGGGTAACGGCTCACCTAGGCGACGATCCCTAGCTGGTCTGAGAGGATGACCAGCCACACTGGAACTGAGACACGGTCCAGACTCCTACGGGAGGCAGCAGTGGGGAATATTGCACAATGGGCGCAAGCCTGATGCAGCCATGCCGCGTGTATGAAGAAGGCCTTCGGGTTGTAAAGTACTTTCAGCGAGGAGGAAGGGGATGTGGTTAATAACCGCATTCATTGACGTTACTCGCAGAAGAAGCACCGGCTAACTCCGTGCCAGCAGCCGCGGTAATACGGAGGGTGCAAGCGTTAATCGGAATTACTGGGCGTAAAGCGCACGCAGGCGGTCTGTCAAGTCGGATGTGAAATCCCCGGGCTCAACCTGGGAACTGCATCCGAAACTGGCAGGCTAGAGTCTTGTAGAGGGGGGTAGAATTCCAGGTGTAGCGGTGAAATGCGTAGAGATCTGGAGGAATACCGGTGGCGAAGGCGGCCCCCTGGACAAAGACTGACGCTCAGGTGCGAAAGCGTGGGGAGCAAACAGGATTAGATACCCTGGTAGTCCACGCCGTAAACGATGTCGACTTGGAGGTTGTGCCCTTGAGGCGTGGCTTCCGGAGCTAACGCGTTAAGTCGACCGCCTGGGGAGTACGGCCGCAAGGTTAAAACTCAAATGAATTGACGGGGGCCCGCACAAGCGGTGGAGCATGTGGTTTAATTCGATGCAACGCGAAGAACCTTACCTACTCTTGACATCCACGGAATTTAGCAGAGATGCTTTAGTGCCTTCGGGAACCGTGAGACAGGTGCTGCATGGCTGTCGTCAGCTCGTGTTGTGAAATGTTGGGTTAAGTCCCGCAACGAGCGCAACCCTTATCCTTTGTTGCCAGCGGTCCGGCCGGGAACTCAAAGGAGACTGCCAGTGATAAACTGGAGGAAGGTGGGGATGACGTCAAGTCATCATGGCCCTTACGAGTAGGGCTACACACGTGCTACAATGGCGCATACAAAGAGAAGCGACCTCGCGAGAGCAAGCGGACCTCATAAAGTGCGTCGTAGTCCGGATTGGAGTCTGCAACTCGACTCCATGAAGTCGGAATCGCTAGTAATCGTGGATCAGAATGCCACGGTGAATACGTTCCCGGGCCTTGTACACACCGCCCGTCACACCATGGGAGTGGGTTGCAAAAGAAGTAGGTAGCTTAACCTTCGGGAGGGCGCTTACCACTTTGTGATTCATGACTGGGGTGAAGTCGTAACAAGGTAACCGTAGGGGAACCTGCGGTTGGATCACCTCCTTACCTTAAAGAAACGTACTTTGTAGTGCTCACACAGATTGTCTGATGAAAAGTAAATAGCAAGGCGTCTTGCGATTGAGACTGACACGTCCCCTTCGTCTAGAGGCCCAGGACACCGCCCTTTCACGGCGGTAACAGGGGTTCGAATCCCCTAGGGGACGCCACTTGCTGGTTTGTGTGAGTGAAAGTCGCCGGCCTCAATATCTCAAAACTGACTCTCTGAGTTACGTTTGAGATATTTGCTCTTTAAAAATCTGGATCAAGCTGAAAATTGAAACGACACACTGTGTCTGTTCTCCGTAATAAGAACAGATTAATGGTGTGTTCGAGTCTCTCAAATTTTCGCAACACGATGTGTTTTACGAAACATCTTCGGGTTGTGAGGTTAAGCGACTAAGCGTACACGGTGGATGCCCTGGCAGTCAGAGGCGATGAAGGACGTGCTAATCTGCGATAAGCGTCGGTAAGGTGATATGAACCGTTATAGCCGGCGATTTCCGAATGGGGAAACCCAGTGTGTTTCGACACACTATCATTACGTGAATACATAGCGTAATGAAGCGAACCGGGGGAACTGAAACATCTAAGTACCCCGAGGAAAAGAAATCAACCGAGATTCCCCCAGTAGCGGCGAGCGAACGGGGAGCAGCCCAGAGTCTGAATCAGCATGTGTGGTAGTGGAACGGTCTGGAAAGTCCGACGGTACAGGGTGATAGTCCCGTACACAAAATCGCATGTGTTGTGAACTCGAAGAGTAGGGCGGGACACGTGGTATCCTGTCTGAATATGGGGGGACCATCCTCCAAGGCTAAATACTCCTGACTGACCGATAGTGAACCAGTACCGTGAGGGAAAGGCGAAAAGAACCCCGGCGAGGGGAGTGAAAAAGAACCTGAAACCGTGTACGTACAAGCAGTGGGAGCCTCTTTATGGGGTGACTGCGTACCTTTTGTATAATGGGTCAGCGACTTATATTCTGTAGCAAGGTTAACCGAATAGGGGAGCCGAAGGGAAACCGAGTCTTAACTGGGCGTTAAGTTGCAGGGTATAGACCCGAAACCCGGTGATCTAGCCATGGGCAGGTTGAAGGTTGGGTAACACTAACTGGAGGACCGAACCGACTAATGTTGAAAAATTAGCGGATGACTTGTGGCTGGGGGTGAAAGGCCAATCAAACCGGGAGATAGCTGGTTCTCCCCGAAAGCTATTTAGGTAGCGCCTCGTGAATTCATCTTCGGGGGTAGAGCACTGTTTCGGCTAGGGGGTCATCCCGACTTACCAACCCGATGCAAACTGCGAATACCGAAGAATGTTATCACGGGAGACACACGGCGGGTGCTAACGTCCGTCGTGAAGAGGGAAACAACCCAGACCGCCAGCTAAGGTCCCAAAGTCACAGTTAAGTGGGAAACGATGTGGGAAGGCACAGACAGCCAGGATGTTGGCTTAGAAGCAGCCATCATTTAAAGAAAGCGTAATAGCTCACTGGTCGAGTCGGCCTGCGCGGAAGATGTAACGGGGCTAAACTGTGCACCGAAGCTGCGGCAGCGACACTATGTGTTGTTGGGTAGGGGAGCGTTCTGTAAGCCGTTGAAGGTGTCCTGTGAGGGGTGCTGGAGGTATCAGAAGTGCGAATGCTGACATAAGTAACGATAATGCGGGTGAAAAACCCGCACGCCGGAAGACCAAGGGTTCCTGTCCAACGTTAATCGGGGCAGGGTGAGTCGACCCCTAAGGCGAGGCCGAAAGGCGTAGTCGATGGGAAACAGGTTAATATTCCTGTACTTGGTGTTACTGCGAAGGGGGGACGGAGAAGGCTATGTTAGCCGGGCGACGGTTGTCCCGGTTTAAGCATGTAGGCGGGAAGTTTAGGTAAATCCGGACTTCTTTTAACGCTGAGGTGTGATGACGAGGCACTACGGTGCTGAAGTAACAAATGCCCTGCTTCCAGGAAAAGCCTCTAAGCATCAGGTAACATCAAATCGTACCCCAAACCGACACAGGTGGTCAGGTAGAGAATACCAAGGCGCTTGAGAGAACTCGGGTGAAGGAACTAGGCAAAATGGTGCCGTAACTTCGGGAGAAGGCACGCTGATATGTAGGTGAAGTGATTTACTCATGGAGCTGAAATCAGTCGAAGATACCAGCTGGCTGCAACTGTTTATTAAAAACACAGCACTGTGCAAACACGAAAGTGGACGTATACGGTGTGACGCCTGCCCGGTGCCGGAAGGTTAATTGATGGGGTTATCCGTAAGGAGAAGCTCTTGATCGAAGCCCCGGTAAACGGCGGCCGTAACTATAACGGTCCTAAGGTAGCGAAATTCCTTGTCGGGTAAGTTCCGACCTGCACGAATGGCGTAATGATGGCCAGGCTGTCTCCACCCGAGACTCAGTGAAATTGAACTCGCTGTGAAGATGCAGTGTACCCGCGGCAAGACGGAAAGACCCCGTGAACCTTTACTATAGCTTGACACTGAACACTGGTCCTTGATGTGTAGGATAGGTGGGAGGCTTTGAAGTGTGGACGCCAGTCTGCATGGAGCCGACCTTGAAATACCACCCTTTAATGGCTGGTGTTCTAACGTAGACCCGTAATCCGGGTTGCGGACAGTGTCTGGTGGGTAGTTTGACTGGGGCGGTCTCCTCCTAAAGAGTAACGGAGGAGCACGAAGGTTAGCTAATCCTGGTCGGACATCAGGAGGTTAGTGCAAAGGCATAAGCTAGCTTGACTGCGAGAGTGACGGCTCGAGCAGGTGCGAAAGCAGGTCTTAGTGATCCGGTGGTTCTGAATGGAAGGGCCATCGCTCAACGGATAAAAGGTACTCCGGGGATAACAGGCTGATACCGCCCAAGAGTTCATATCGACGGCGGTGTTTGGCACCTCGATGTCGGCTCATCACATCCTGGGGCTGAAGTAGGTCCCAAGGGTATGGCTGTTCGCCATTTAAAGTGGTACGCGAGCTGGGTTTAGAACGTCGTGAGACAGTTCGGTCCCTATCTGCCGTGGGCGCTGGAGAATTGAGGGGGGCTGCTCCTAGTACGAGAGGACCGGAGTGGACGCATCACTGGTGTTCGGGTTGTCATGCCAATGGCATTGCCCGGTAGCTAAATGCGGAAGAGATAAGTGCTGAAAGCATCTAAGCACGAAACTTGCCCCGAGATGAGTTCTCCCTGAGACTATAAGTCTCCTGAAGGAACGTTGAAGACGACGACGTTGATAGGTCGGGTGTGTAAGTGTAGCGATACATTGAGCTAACCGATACTAATGAACCGTGAGGCTTAACCTTACAACGCCGAAGATGTTTTGGCGAAAGACAGACATCAGTTTCAGCTTGATAACAGATTAAATTAACCGGCGAAGAGCGGGTTAATAAACAGAATTTGCCTGGCGGCTGTAGCGCGGTGGTCCCACCTGACCCCATGCCGAACTCAGAAGTGAAACGCCGTAGCGCCGATGGTAGTGTGGGGTCTCCCCATGCGAGAGTAGGGAACTGCCAGGCATCAAATTAGAAGTATGGCACTGACTTTCGAGGCAGTTCACTACTCGATAGAGAGTAGGACAAAAGCGAAAGCTTTTGAACGTTGCGCAGCAACGGCCCGAAGGGTGAATCACGAAGTGATTCATAAACTGCCAGGCATCAAATTGCAGTAAACCGGGATGAATAATCCGGGTGGTGACAAAGAAATTCGGTGGAGCGGTAGTTCAGTTGGTTAGAATACCTGCCTGTCACGCAGGGGGTCGCGGGTTCGAGTCCCGTCCGTTCCGCCACTTATTAAGAGCCCTGAGCATTTGCTCAGGGCTTTTTCTTTGCCTGTAATTTTATTATTGCTAAATTCGCAAAAATCCTCTGCATTTTTCGCTCTTTTTCTATAAAGGGCAGAAGGTCATAATCCCCTCAGTTAACGAACATTGTGATTAAAAAGAGGAATTCTATGACTATCCCTGCATTTGGTTTAGGTACTTTCCGTCTGAAAGACGACGTGGTTATCGCTTCTGTTAAAACAGCTCTTGAGCTGGGTTACCGCGCAGTCGACACGGCACAAATCTATGATAATGAAGCGGCTGTTGGCCAGGCGATTGCCGAAAGCGGCGTACCGCGTAATGAGTTGTACATCACAACCAAGATCTGGATTGAAAATCTTGGCAAAGACAAGCTGATCCCAAGCCTGAAAGAGAGCCTGAAAAAACTGCGCACAGATTATGTTGATCTGACGCTGATCCACTGGCCATCACCAAATGATGCCGTCTCTGTTGAAGAGTTTATGCAGGCATTGCTCGACGCTAAAGCGCAAGGGCTGACTCGTGAAATTGGTATCTCTAACTTCACTATCCCATTGATGGAAAAAGCTATTGCTGCTGTGGGTGCAGAGAATATTGCGACTAACCAGATTGAGTTATCTCCGTATCTGCAAAGCCGTAAGGTTGTTGATTGGGCGAAAGCGCACGGTATCCACATCACCTCATACATGACGCTGGCTTACGGTAAGGCGCTGAAAGATGAAGTGATTGCTCGCATTGCCGCTAAACATAACGCGACGCCGGCCCAGGTGATTCTGGCATGGGCGATGGGGGAAGGTTACTCTGTGATCCCTTCTTCTACCAAGCGTGAAAACCTGGCAAGCAACCTGCTGGCACTGGAACTGCATCTTGATGCGGAAGACAAAGCGGCAATCGCTGCTCTGGATTGCAACGACCGCCTGGTTAGCCCGGAAGGTCTGGCGCCTGAGTGGGATTAATTGCCTGACCCTCTGTGCCTTTAACCCTCTTTTACAGCTCCTTCGGGAGCTGTTCTTATATATTCACTTAAAAAATCGATAAATGCCCGAATACGGGTACTGACGGCGCGATCGCTGTAATACACCGCGCTAAAAGGCATCTCGACTGGCAGCCGTTTATCCGCCATCAATTCGACCAGCTTACCCTGAGCGATCTCCTTATCAATCATATAATCTGAAAGACAAGCAATACCGTTGCCGCTCAGGCAAAGCTGCTTCAGCGTTTCGCCACTGTTCGAAGATAGACCGCACTCAACCTCATGTAATTGTCCGTCACTACAGGCAATGGGCCAGGTATTGAGCGAAATGGGTTCAGAAAACCCCAGACACAGGTGCTGCTTTAACTCTTCAACAGTCTCTGGCTTGCCGAAGCGGGCAATATAGTCAGGTGAAGCAATAATCTTGCGGTAGCTGGTAAAGAGTGGACGTGCGCGCAGACTTGAGTCAGTTAAGGCACCGGCACGTATCGCAACATCCACTTTTCGTTCAATAAGATTGATAAATGTCTCTGAGGAAACCAGCGACAACGTCATCTCGGGATAGCGCTCACGGAAAGGTTTGATCAGTGGCATCAGGAAATGCAACATCACCGGTGTTGCGGCATCGATACGCAGCAAACCGCGCGGCGTATTCCGCGACTCCATGATTTCTGTTTCCGCCGCAGCCATATCCTGCAGTATCTGTTGTACACGCCTGAAGTAGCGTTCGCCTTCTTCTGTCAGACTGAGTTGTCGGGTCGTTCGATTGAGCAAACTAACGCCCAGTTTCATCTCCAGTTTCTTTACTGCCCGACTGACCGCGGAATTGGCCTGCCCAAGCTGCTCTGCGGCCCGGCTAAAGCTACCGCTTTCCACGACCGCGACAAAAATTGCCAGTTCTTCGGAGGTTGCTTTCATTTTTGCACCTGAAGCAAAATTATATTGAGATTTTGAATATTTTTGTTATTAAAACATCCAGGCATACTGCCTGTCATCCGATTACTGATGATATGGAGCTATTTATGCCTCTCGCTTTATTTGCACTGACAATAAGTGCCTTCGCTATTGGCACGACTGAATTTGTGATTGTTGGCCTGGTGCCGACCATTGCTGAACAACTGGCGATCTCTTTACCTTCTGCCGGGATGCTGGTTTCAATCTACGCGCTGGGTGTCGCGATCGGGGCGCCAGTATTGACTGCCCTGACCGGACGCCTGCCACGTAAGCAACTGTTGGTTGCGCTGATGGTGCTGTTTACGGCCGGTAACTTGCTGGCATGGCAGGCACCTGGTTATACGACATTAATTGTCGCCCGCCTGCTGACTGGCCTGGCACACGGCGTCTTCTTCTCAATTGGTTCTACGATTGCGACAAGCCTGGTGTCAAAAGAGAAAGCCGCTTCTGCCATCGCTATCATGTTTGGTGGTTTAACGGTTGCACTGGTGACGGGAGTACCGCTGGGGACATTTATCGGACAACACTTTGGCTGGCGCGAAACTTTCCTTGCTGTATCACTATTGGGTGTGATTGCACTGATTAGCAGCCAACTGCTGATTCCTGCGAATATTCCGGGTCGGGTGGCCGCCAGCATTCGTGATCAGGTAAAAGTGTTAACCCATCCACGCCTGTTGCTTATCTACGCGGTTACGGCATTAGGTTACGGTGGTGTCTTCACAGCGTTCACCTTCCTGGCTCCTATGATGCAGGACCTGGCTGGCTTCTCGCCGGCAGCGGTAAGCTGGATCTTACTGGGCTATGGCGTATCGGTCGCTGTCGGCAATATCTGGGGAGGTAAGCTGGCGGATAAACATGGTGCTGTCCCGGCGTTGAAATTTATCTTCGCGGCGCTGTTTGTCCTGCTGATGGTCTTTCAACTGACGGCCTCTACGCAATACGCTGCGTTAGTGACGATTCTGGTGATGGGGATCTTCGCCTTCGGCAATGTTCCAGGTTTGCAGGTTTACGTGGTACAGAAAGCAGAACAATTTACCCCCAATGCGGTGGATGTGGCATCCGGTCTGAATATTGCTGCGTTTAATATTGGCATAGCGCTTGGCTCTGTGATTGGCGGACAAACGGTAGAGCATTATGGTTTAGCACAGACTCCGTGGATTGGCGCGCTGATTGTTCTGGTCGCTTTTTTACTGATGGGTATCAGCGGTCGCCTGGATAAACCGTCGCGGGTAGTATTGGGATAAATCATTGATGTAAGTACCCACTTACAAAACAAACTGCAATTGTTCGTTGAAAGTGAGTGCTAAAGTCCCTATAACAGAAGAACCAGTCCGGCTGCGGGCTGGTCGACGTTATAGAGGTTTGAAAGTCTAAAGTGCGAAAAAACACCTATGCCATGCGCTATGTTGCCGGACAGCCCGTTGAGCGGATTTTACCGCCAGGGTCATTTGCGCATATCGGCCAGGCATTACCTGCAGGCGTGCCGTTAAGCAGTGAAGATCGCATTCGCGTGCTGGTGTGGAACATTTTTAAGCAACAACGGGCAGAATGGTTGTCGGTGCTGAAAAATTTTGGCAAAGATGCCCATCTGGTTTTATTGCAGGAGGCGCAAACGACGCCCGAGCTGGTTCAGTTCGCAACCGCTAACTATCTTGCCGCCGATCAGGTTCCCGCTTTTGTGCTGCCTCAGCATCCCTCTGGCGTCATGACGCTTTCTGCTGCGCATCCGGTCTACTGCTGTCCATTGCGCGAGCGTGAGCCGATTTTACGCCTGGCAAAATCGGCTCTGGTGACAGTGTACCCGCTGCCTGATACGCGTTTATTGATGGTGGTAAACATCCACGCGGTAAACTTCAGCCTCGGCGTCGATGTCTATAGTAAGCAGTTACTTCCTATTGGGGATCAAATCGCCCATCACAGCGGTCCGGTGATTATGGCCGGTGATTTCAATGCCTGGAGTCGTCGACGGATGAATGCGCTGTACCGCTTTGCGCGTGAAATGTCGCTGCGCCAGGTTCGCTTTACCGACGATCAACGCCGGCGTGCGTTTGGTCGCCCACTCGACTTTGTGTTTTATCGAGGTTTGAACGTGAGTGAGGCCTCTGTGCTGGTCACTCGCGCCTCCGATCACAATCCACTACTCGTTGAATTCAGTCCCGGCAAGCCTGAGCAATAACGGTGTGTCAGGTCTGCCGTAGGGCAGGCCTGTGATGGTTGCCCTTCCTATTTCACAACAACCGAAGGACAACACAATGACAACACGCTCCCACCATGACAACGTCGAAAAGCAGTTTGGCTCTCAGGCTAATGCCTATTTAACCAGCTCCGTACATGCTAAGGGTCGTGATTTACAACGACTGGCGGAAAGGCTGTCTGCTTTTCCACAGGCACGGGTACTGGATATGGGATGTGGAGCAGGGCACGCCAGCTTTGTGGCTGCGCAAAACGTACAACAGGTTGTGGCTTATGATTTATCGTCTCAGATGCTTGAGGTGGTCGCAGAGGCTGCAAAAGAGAAGGGTCTGGACAATATTACCACGCAGCAGGGATACGCAGAGAGCCTGCCGTTCGGCGATTGTGCTTTTGATGTGGTGATTAGCCGCTATTCAGCACATCACTGGCATGATGTCGGACGTGCGCTGCGTGAAGTCAATCGTGTACTGAAACCCGGCGGTGTGGCGATCGTAATGGATGTGATGTCGCCTGGGCACCCGGTCCGTGATATCTGGTTGCAAACTGTCGAAGCGTTACGCGACACCTCGCATGTCCGCAATTATTCCAGCGGTGAATGGCTGTCTTTAATCAACGACGCCGGTTTGATTACCGATACCGTGTTGACCGATCGCCTGCCGCTGGCGTTCAGTTCGTGGGTGACGCGGATGCGTACACCTGCCGCGTTGACAGAAGCGATTCGTTTATACCAGGAGAGTGCATCTGCTGAAGTGAAAGCCTACTTCGCGTTGCAAGAGGATGGTTCATTCACCAGTGATACGATAATGGTTGAAGCACATAAAGCGGGATAAATAAAAAAGGCACTGGGGGGAAACCAGTGCCTTCATTTTTACAATGCTATCAGGAGTCAGGCATGCCGTTGTTTTTGACAAACAACGTGAGCTGATCGCCCGGCTGCAGATTGTCCGTATCGCTGTTCCAGCGCATTACATCCTTGATGTTAACCCCGTGGCGTTTGGCAATGCTCGACAGAGAGTCACCTTTACGCACACGATAGGTGATGCTATCGCTGTTGTTAGCCAGTCGCTGTGCGCTGGTGCCAGCACCTACGGTCAGGCTTTGGCCCACTTTCAGGGATGATCCACGCAGATTATTCCACTGCTGCAGATCCTTCGTGCTCACGCCAAGACGTGCAGCGACGCCAGAAAGCGTATCGCCAGAGCGAACTTTGTAGCTACGGCTATTCAGCGGCGTGTTATCAGCCACCAACGTTGACTGTACGGCTGCAATTTCGCCGGAAGCCAAAGACTCACGCAGCTTCTCTGCATGCTTCTTTGGTACCATCACGTATTGCGGACCGCTGGCACCCAACGTGGAGCCTTTCACACCTGCATTGAAGGTCTTCAGTTTGCTAACGGAAATACCCGCCATATCGGCAACCTGAGCCATCTCAACCGGGCTGTTCAGGCGAACACGTGCCAACGCACGGCTTTCGTCTGTGGTAGGCAGACGCACGCCATAGCGTTTGCTGTTTTTGAGAATATCACTCAACGCCAGCATTTTGGGCACATACTGCTTCGTTTCCTGAGGCAAAGGGAGCGACCAGAAATCGGTGGATTTACCCCGAGATTTGTTCGCTTTGATTGCCTTCATCACGCGACCTTCACCGCTATTATACGCGGCAACGGTCAGCAGCCAGTCGCCATCAAACATCTTGTTCAGACGCTGCATCATGTCCAGCGCGGCAGTGGTGGAAGCCACAATGTCGCGACGTGCATCATAATTGCGGGTCTGTTTTAAACCATAATTGCGCCCCGTGCTCGGAATGATCTGCCAAATACCTGCGGCATTGGCGCCAGACGTTGCGTGAGGATCAAAAGCGCTCTCCACTATGGGTAGTAGTACCAGTTCCATCGGCATGTTACGTTTCTTAACCTGCCCGGCTATCCAGTACATATACGGCTCTGCCCGTAAAGTTACATCGTGGAGATAGCTCTTATTGCGTAAATACTTCTGTTTTTGTTCGCGAATCCGGTTGTTTTCCGGAATTCCCATCTTTAGCTCGTCACCAATGAAAGCCCACAAATCCTGATCAGCAGCGATAGATGTTCCATCGTCCATCCATCGCGCCTGACTTGTAAACTTTCCTGCTTCCCCTTGACCAGCTGCAGAAAGGCTCTGTGCGTGCTGTTGGACGTTACCAGTATTCTGGCACCCAACAAGCAGGACAGAGGCGAGTAATATCGCTTTTGCCTTCATGTGTGTGTCAATAGTTGCTTAAAAGACGACCGATCATAACGGCGAAGTTTTCAAAAGGCAACCCGGAATTGTCAGAACGTATCTTTCTTTGACCTTAACCAGGCAAAACGCTCTTCAGGTTGTTGCAATATTGTTTCTTTGTTTATTTCATTAATTAAATCAATATCTTCCGTTCTTAAAAAAAGATTATTTCGCCGCTCATTTTTCAGAATTACGGGGAGTGTCATTTGTTTTTTTACGCGTAACTCATTAACTTTACGATAATATTCATTTATGCACGAATCGTGCGGCAGAATGCTTAAGGCAAACTTCATGTTTGCTAATGTGTACTCATGGGCGCAGCAGATCAATGTATCATCAGGAAGCGCGTTTAATTTATTAAGTGATTGATACATTTGAGATGCAGTACCTTCAAATAGTCTGCCACAGCCGCCTGAAAAGAGCGTATCCCCACAGAATAGATAAGGTTGGCTAAAGTAACAGATATGTCCTAAAGTGTGACCCGGCGTGGCAATTACCGTAAATTCATGCCCTAAAACGAGTGCAATATCGCCATCTTTGACTATATGGGTCGTTCCCTTATCTTGCGTTTCAGCCGGTCCGTAAACCACTAACTGTGGGAAATGTTGCAAAAGTTCTTTCACACCGCCAACGTGATCCTGATGGTGATGGGTCAGGAGAATGGCCTCCGGCACCCATTGATGTTCTGCAATGGCTTTCAGGACGGGAGCGGCTTCGCCCGGATCAACAATCAGGCAACGGTTTTCATTATTTGTCAGGACCCAGATGTAATTGTCCTGAAATGCGGGAATACTGTTAAGATTCATAAATTACCTCTCAATGCGTAACGGAAGGTTGTGATGAAACCGGCAAGGATCCCTCAAACTGTCGTAGCGCCCATTAGCTGGGATGATTTACCCTGGGGTGAGCACTATCGTGAGGCGCTGGAGCATCAGCTTAACCCGTGGTTCGCAAAAATGTACGGTTTTCATCTGCTTAAGATTGGTAATTTAAGCGCAGAAATCGATTCTGAAGCGTGCGCGGTTTCTCATCAGGTAAATGTTTCTTCGCAAGGCTCGCCCATGCAGGTTATGGCCGATCCTTTACATCTTCCTTTTGCCGATAAATCCGTGGATGTCTGTCTGCTGGCTCATACACTACCGTGGTGCGCCGATCCGCATCGCTTATTGCGTGAAGCCGACCGGGTACTGATTGATGATGGCTGGTTAATACTGAGCGGGTTTAACCCAGTTAGCCTGATGGGATTGCGGAAGCTGGTGCCAGTGCTACGTAAAACACCGCCTTACAACAGCCGGATGTTTACCCTGATGCGCCAGTTGGATTGGCTCTCTTTGCTGAATTTTGAGGTGCTGCACTATAGCCGGTTCCACGTGCTGCCCTGGGCGAAGCAGGGCGGTAAAATGTTAAGTGCGCATATTCCGGCGCTGGGCTGTTTGCAGTTGGTTGTCGCGCGCAAGCGAACCATTCCGCTTACGCTCAATCCGATGAAACAAAGTAAAAGTAAGGCACGAATTCGCCAGGCGGTTGGGGCCACCCGACAATACCGCAAGCCAGACGCTTAAGACTCTGCCTGATACCCAACATCATCCTGGGTGGGACTCATTGCCGCAGCACGGGCAAGCTCATCACAGCGTTCGTTTTCCGGATGGCCCGCATGCCCTTTAACCCATTCCCATTTGATTTGGTGCGGGCCCAGCGCGGCATCCAGACGTTTCCACAGATCGACATTCTTCACCGGCTTTTTATCTGCGGTTTTCCAGCCGCGTTTTTTCCAGTTATGGATCCACTGTGTAATGCCCTGGCGCACGTACTGGCTGTCGGTGCTGAGTACCACTTCACATGGCTCTTTTAGTGCTTCCAGCGCGACGATTGCCGCCATCAACTCCATACGGTTATTGGTGGTGAGGTTGTACCCTTCGGCAAAGGTTTTTTCGCGCCCGCGATAGCGTAAAATAGCCCCATAACCGCCAGGACCTGGGTTTCCCAGGCAAGAACCATCGGTGAAAATTTCTACCTGTTTAAGCATCTCTGGTAGACTTCCTGTTTTAGCAAATCGAAATCAAACGATAAGTCTGACATAAATGACCGCTATGAGCACTGGAATTACACGACAGATAGTCCTCGATACCGAAACCACCGGTATGAACCAGATTGGTGCCCACTACGAAGGCCATAAGATTATTGAGATCGGTGCGGTTGAAGTGGTGAACCGCCGTTTGACCGGAAATAACTTCCACGTCTACCTGAAGCCGGATCGGCTGGTTGACCCGGAAGCGTTTGGCGTACACGGAATCGCCGATGAGTTCCTGCTTGATAAACCCACGTTCGCCGATGTCGCCGATGAGTTTCTCGACTATATCCGTGGCGCGGAGCTGGTCATCCATAACGCATCGTTTGATATCGGCTTTATGGACTACGAGTTCGCGAAACTCAATCGCGATATCCCGAAGACGAACACCTTCTGTAAAGTGACCGACAGCCTGGCGTTGGCGAGGAAAATGTTTCCTGGCAAGCGTAACAGCCTTGATGCGTTATGCTCGCGCTATGAGATAGACAACAGCAAGCGTACTCTGCACGGCGCATTGCTCGATGCCCAGATTCTGGCCGACGTTTATCTGATGATGACCGGCGGGCAGACCACCATGGCGTTCTCTATGGAAGGTGATAGCCAGCAGCAGAATGATACGGGGATCCAGCGCATTGTGCGTCAGTCCAGTAAATTACGCGTTGTTTTCGCTACTGATGAAGAGCTGGCAGCCCATGAGTCGCGCCTTGACCTGGTACAGAAGAAGGGCGGAAGTTGCCTCTGGCGGGCCTAGTTCTGGTATTTACAGTACAGAAATGGTCATTCGGGTGATTTTTGCAGCAAACGATTAAAAAACGTGAGAAAAAGCGTTGACGAGGCGCGAGGCAATCCGTAATATTCGCTTTGTTCCCAAGCGGAACACAACGCGGAGTGGTAGTTCAGTTGGTTAGAATACCTGCCTGTCACGCAGGGGGTCGCGGGTTCGAGTCCCGTCCATTCCGCCACTATTCAGAAAGCCTGAATCAGAAATGATTCAGGCTTTCGTCGTTTTAACCCACCCAAAATAAAAGCCTGCAATAATGTTTTATTGCAGGCCGCAGTCGTTACTCGCTCAGCGTCTGGGCGATATCTTTTTGCACCTGCTGACGCTGTTCTGGGGTTAGCACTTTGTTCAGGTCAAAATAGTATTTCACGCGGTAATAACGCGCCTGCTGTTCGATATTGCTGAACGCGGCCAGCTGTTTCTTAACGGCGGCATCATCCCATTTCCCGGACTTGATGACGTCAATCAGCGCGCCGTCTTTAACGTCTTTCACTGAAATCTGGTCAACGTTGTTTTCCAGCTGTTGATGCAGTTTTTTAATCTGCGCCACCTGGTCGTTGGTCAACTTAAGGTGTTGAACGACCGGATCCTGGGCCGGAGCGGGAACGTTGGATACGTTTGCTGCAAGCGTGCTAAAAGAGGCGCCAGCCAGAGTGGCAGCCAGCAAGGTCATACGTACGAAGTTCTTCATTTAGACATCCTGATAAGGGAATTATTGATAGTGTAGATCACCCGTTAATGACGCGTGATTATCCCTTGCAGAATACGTTGCCCGATGCATGTCGCCACGCGAATTTGTTTTGCGGTTGGTTACGGAGTGAAACAATCCCGCCGTGGATACAAGGCCCGTGGCGGGAGGGAAGGCGATCTCTACAGGGTGAAAGCGTCAGCATCCTGCCAGGCAGGAAATTTCTCGCGGTACTCGCGTAGCGCCGAAAGCGACAGCTCAGCATCAATTCGCGTTGCCTGATGCGGCTCGGCGGTGGCGATGACTTCGCCCTGTGGATTGATGACCCGGCTGTCACCGCGATAATGATGACCGTTACCATCGGTTCCCACACGGTTACATCCTGCTACATACGCCTGATTTTCAATTGCCCGTGCGGTGAGCAGAACCTGCCAGTGCAGCGAGCGCGGTGCGGGCCAGTTGGCAACATACAAGGCGAGGTCGTAGTCGTTGCGGTTACGCGACCACACTGGAAAACGCAGGTCATAACAGACCAGCGGCAGAATACGCCAGCCACGCCATTCAAAGATGATGCGCTCTTCACCTGCCTGATAGTGCTGATGTTCGTCTGCCATGCGGAACAGATGACGTTTGTCATAGAGATGCACGGTGCCTTCGGGTTCAACCAGCAAAAAACGATTCACCGGTCCCCGTTCAGACTGTATTGCTGCGCTACCTGCTATCAGGGCATTCGTCTGCTGCGCTTTGCTACGCATCCAGCTTACAACTTCCTCTTGCGGCAACGATTGGTTTGCCGCTTCCATCGCAAATCCACTGGTAAACATCTCGGGCAACACAATAACGTCACGCCCGGTGACGGTTTCCAGTTGTCTGTCGAAATGGCGCAGGTTGGCTGGGCCATCCATCCAGATCAGCGGTTGTTGCAGCAGAGTAATTTTTAAACCTGGCACGATCGAGGCTCCTCGTTGAACAACATTTTGACACTGTAGCATGAGCCTTAACGAAAATGTGGCAATAAAAAGCCCCGCATTTAGCGGGGCTGAACGTTGTGCGTTAGCGTTATGCTGCTTCGACCTTACGCACTTTCTCTGGCAACTTTACCGGCTGAGTCGCCAGCGCCTCGGGTTCAAAATCATCAACATTGATACTGCGCAGACGGCTTGCTTCGGCTTTCACCAGAATCGCCGCTTCGTCTTTATCAATCAGCCCTTTGGCCAGCGCGTTGTGCGCCAGTTCATCCAGGCGGGTAAACGGTAGATTTTTACCCAACTCTTTGCAGATCCGCTGGTGGATTGGGTCGGCTGCAATGACGTCCAGCAGCGCCTCTTCCAGTAAGCCAACCGGGTTGTGCTCGCTTGGCGTCAGGTACTGACCGCGACCAAGACGAGAACGGGTGGCGCTTGGAACCTGCAGAATCTTCGCGACTTTATGATCCAGCTTGTCAGACGGTGCATGGTAGTGGCGACCGGTAGGGAAGATGACCACATTCAGCAACCCGGCAACCAGGCGGTTCGGGAAGTTTTTCAGCAGGTCATCCATCGCCTGTTCCGCTTTGTACAACGCATCCTGAACGCCCCAGTGAACCAGCGGCAGGTCGGCTTCATTGCGGCCTTCATCGTCATAACGCTTCAGCACGGCGGAGGCCAGATACAGCTGACTTAACACATCACCCAATCGAGCAGAGATACGTTCACGACGCTTCAGGCTACCGCCCAGTACGGCCATGGACACATCTGAAAGCAGTGCCAGGTTGGCGCTCAAACGGTTCAGATGCTGGTAGTAACGTTTGGTCGCATCACCGGTTGGCGTGCTGCTGGTTAAGCCGCGAGTCAAACCAAGCCAGAAGCTGCGCACTTTATTACTGCCTACGTGACCGATGTGTTTGAACAGCAGCTTGTCGAACGCATTCACGTCGTTATTCTGCGCCGCAGCCATCTCTTCAAGTACATACGGATGGCAGCGAATTGCGCCCTGGCCGAAGATCATCATGCTACGCGTCAGGATGTTGGCGCCTTCGACGGTAATGGCGATCGGTGCACCCTGATAAGCACGGGCCAGGAAGTTACTTTCGCCAAGCATGATGCCTTTGCCGCCAGTAATATCCATTGCATCGATGATTGACTGCTGCCCGCGGTGAGTACAGTGATATTTCACGATAGCCGACAGCACCGCTGGTTTCTCACCCAGCATAATGCCGTAGGTAATCAGCGACGCTGCGGCATCCATCACATAGGCGTTACCGGCGATACGTGCCAACGGTTCTTCAATACCTTCCATCTTGCCGATAGAGATTTTGAACTGGCGACGGATATGCGCATATGCACCAGTCGCCATGGCGACGGATTTAACGCCGCCCGTCGAGTTAGACGGCAGGGTAATGCCGCGTCCTACGGACAGACATTCCACCAGCATACGCCAGCCCTGGCCGGCCATTTTCGGGCCACCAATAATGTAATCAATCGGAACGAAGACATCTTTACCCAGCGTAGGTCCGTTCTGGAACGGCACGTTCAGCGGGAAGTGACGACGGCCAATTTGTACGCCCGGCGTTGAGGTTGGGATCAGCGCACAGGTAATGCCGAGATCTTCTTCACCACCCAGCAGTTTTTCCGGGTCGGAAAGTTTGAATGCCAGACCCAGTACGGTCGCGATAGGGGCCAGCGTGATATAGCGTTTGTTCCAGGTCAGGCGCATACCCAGCACCTGCTGGCCCTGCCAGTCGCCCATACAAACCACGCCGGTATCAGGGATCGCACCGGCATCGGAGCCGGCTTCCGGGCTGGTCAGTGCAAAGCACGGAATTTCCTGACCACGTGCCAGACGCGGCAGATAGTGGTTTTTCTGTTCTTCGGTGCCGTAATGCTGCAGCAGTTCACCAGGGCCTAATGAGTTAGGTACGCCGACGGTGATCGCCAGGATCCCAGAAACACCGGAGAGCTTTTGTAGTACCCGAGCCTGAGCATACGCAGAGAATTCCAGTCCGCCGTACTCTTTCTTAATGATCATCGCGAAGAAGCGGTGTTCTTTCAGATACGCCCACAGTTCCGGCGGCAGATCCGCAAGTTCGTGGGTTATCTGGAAGTCGTTCGCCATGCGGCACGCTTCTTCCACCGGGCCGTCAATAAACGCTTGTTCTTCAGCAGTCAGATGTGGCTGCGGATAGTTATGCAGTTTTTTCCAGTCAGGTTTGCCCTGGAACAGGTCACCTTCCCACCAGGTTGTACCGGCATCGATCGCTTCTTTTTCAGTACGCGACATTGGCGGCATGACTTTACGGAAACCGCGGAACACAGGAGCGGAAATCATGGATTTACGCATCGGGGTAAAGTTAAACGGTACGAGAATAATGGCCAGAGGAACCAGCAGCCAGACTGACCACAGGCCAGCCACGCCGAGCGCTGCCGTCCAGGCGAGCAAAATTAAGCTGCTGAGGAATAAGCTCACGCGGTGATAAAACAGAACGCTGAGCAGAACAACCGTAGCGATAATACTCAAAATCATCATAACGAAAAGCTCCCTTGCTTGTAGGAGGTCTGACCACTTGTGATGATATGGTTGTAGTGTATGTAAATTCTTTTAGCAATGTGTTTACAAAATAATTACAACAAAGCTCACATTGTTGTTGTTTTAACCGGCACAAAAAATCAAAAGCAACAGCCATTCCTGTGGCTTGTACTTCTCGCTGGTAGCGCTATCCGGTACACTGCATCTTGTCATTTACATTCATGCTGAAGGATATCCTCATGTACCAGGATCTTATTCGTAACGAACTGAGCGAAGCGGCGGAAACGCTGGCTAATTTTCTTAAAGATGACGCCAATATTCACGCCATTCAGCGCGCGGCGGTCCTGTTGGCAGATAGCTTTAAAGCCGGTGGGAAGGTACTTTCCTGTGGTAACGGCGGCTCCCATTGCGATGCGATGCATTTCGCCGAAGAGCTGACTGGACGCTATCGTGAAAACCGCCCGGGCTACCCGGCTATCGCTATCTCTGACGTCAGCCACATCTCCTGCGTCAGCAACGATTTTGGTTACGATTATGTATTCTCCCGCTACGTTGAAGCGGTTGGCCGTGAAGGCGATGTCCTGTTAGGCATCTCGACTTCGGGTAACTCCGGTAACGTGATTAAAGCGATTGCTGCGGCGCGTGAGAAGGGAATGAAAGTCATCACCCTGACCGGCAAAGATGGCGGTAAAATGGCCGGTAGCGCAGATATCGAAATTCGCGTGCCGCACTTTGGCTATGCCGACCGTATTCAGGAAATTCATATCAAAGTGATCCATATTCTGATTCAACTGATCGAAAAAGAGATGGTTAAATAACTATACCCGTCATACTTCAAGCTGCAGGTGCGTTGGTTGCGCTCAGAAACCCCAGTCACATAGTTATCTATGCTCCTGGGGATTTCTTCCCTTACCGCCTTCCTGCAACTCGAATTATTTAGGGTATAGCATATTGTTTTCTCTGATATTTTGAGTTTTGATTGGCTGTAACAATTACGCCTTCCCGCTTAAGGCGTTTGTGGAGGTGATGTATGTGCGAACTGCTCGGGATGAGCGCCAATGTGCCAACCGATATCTGCTTTAGCTTCACCGGGCTGGTTCAGCGCGGCGGAGGTACCGGGCCGCACAAAGACGGCTGGGGTATTACGTTTTATGAAGGTAAGGGCTGCCGTACGTTTAAAGATCCGCAACCCAGCTTTAATTCGCCTATCGCCAAACTGGTACAAGACTACCCCATCAAATCCTGTTCCGTGATTGCCCATATTCGTCAGGCGAATCGAGGGGAAGTGGCGCTGGAAAACACCCATCCGTTCACGCGTGAACTGTGGGGGCGCAACTGGACTTACGCCCATAACGGACAGCTCAGCGGCTATAAATCGCTGGAAACCGGTAATTTCCGCCCGGTCGGGGAAACCGACAGCGAAAAAGCCTTCTGCTGGCTGCTGCATAAGCTGACCGAGCGTTATCCGCGCACGCCAGGTAATATGACGGCGGTGTTTAAATATATCGCGGCGCTGGCAGGAGAACTGCGAGAGAAGGGCGTCTTCAACATGCTGTTGTCTGACGGGCGTTATGTGATGGCCTTCTGCTCAACCAATTTGTTTTGGATCACCCGCCGTGCGCCGTTTGGCGTGGCGACATTGTTGGATCAGGATGTGGAAATTGATTTTAGCTCAGAGACCACACCCAATGATGTGGTCTCTGTGATTGCCACTCAGCCACTGACGGGCAATGAAACCTGGCAAAAGATTATGCCAGGCGAGTGGGCGCTATTTTGTCTCGGGGAGCGTGTAGTTTGATGCCAGCTGTGGCTGAACGACTTCGTGACTCAACGGCTTGCTGACGATATAACGGCCATCGACAACGGAAACGGTCGGTGGCTTACGCGTTTGTTCAAAGTAATCGTATCCCGGTTTTAGCTGCGACCAGAAATCTTTGTAATACGAAAACTTATGGCGCTGCATGTTCGCGTCAGTCATGCGGAACGGGTAAATGCTCACCTGAACGCTGGACTGGCCGAATACCAGAGCGCCGGTCACAAACTGGAAAATCTCATCAATACCGTTGTCGGTCATCGCATAACAACCGACAGAAACGCAGGCGCCGTGGATCATCAGGTATTTACCTTCATAACCGTGGGCGCGGTCGTAGGCGTTAGGGAAACCAATGTTAATCGCTTTATAGAAGCGGCTATCCGGTTTGAGCTGTCCGCGCTGTACGCTGTAAAACCCTTCCGGGCTTTTGAAATCACCCTGACGCTGTTTCGGCCCTAAGCCGCCGGAGTAGTTACAGATCTTATAGCTGTCGAGCAGCTGATACTGTTCGCCCATCTTGACGTACAGATCGAGCGTCCGCTCTTCTTTAAAGATCTGAATATAGACAGGGGACCCCATCAATTGCTGCTTATATTCTTTGCTGATTGGCGTGGTCGGGCTGCCGCTGCTCAGCAAACCGGCAAATGAAACGCACGGCAATAAAAGCATCGCAAGAAAAAATGCGATTTTACGCATACTGCTTATTCCTTGATAAAACGATTACACACGCCAGGACGGCAAAAAGAGTCCCCAAATCAGAAAAGTCTGTATTTGGAGCGCTCACATTAGCACCAAGAGAGTTTTTCGCAAGTCTCTCGTGCGCCGTTTACACTTTAGTTTCTCTTTATACGGAAAATTGCGCAGAAAGGCAGTCAGACAGTGGCGTATTTTTTCATCGGCCTTATGTCGTAATTCCTGATGAATGTAATGGCGATAATATATTGAATTATAAAAAATAATTATTTAATAATCGAATATTAAAACGGATTGTCAGGCCATCGCGCTAGACTGCGCTGAACGTGTTTGCCTCGGTACTCTTTTTTCATGTCTTTTGTCTCTGCGTCCCGACGTATTTTGCCGGGCCTGCTGTCTTTGTGTGTTGTGTTGTCCTCACCGTCTGTCGCCAAAGTTCAGCCCCTCTTATCTGACGCCCATTTAAGCTATGCGGCGCAAATGCGCATGCGTAACCGCGCCCGGCTGCTGAAGCAGTACCACGCGCAGGTAAAAAAGCAGGCAAGTTATGTGGTGGAGGGTAATGCGCAAAGTAAAAGCGCGCTACGCCAGCAAAACAGGACGCTGATTAAACAGCACCCGGAGTGGTTCCCGGGGCCGCTGAAAGCCAGCGATCGTCGCTGGCAGGCGCTGGCCGAGAATGACCATTTTCTCAGTAGCGATCATCTGCATAACATGACCGAAGTGGCAATCCACCGTCTCGAGCAGCAGCTGGGTAAACCTTATTTGTGGGGCGGGGCCAGCCCGGATCAGGGCTTTGACTGCAGTGGGCTGATTTTTTATGCCTACAACAAAATCCTGGAGGCAAAATTGCCGCGTACGGCGAATGAAATGTATCACTATCGGCGGGCAACCATCGTCGCCAACCGCGACCTC
The DNA here is from genome assembly GCF_014103415.1 of Citrobacter sp. RHBSTW-00671. NCBI lineage: Bacteria > Pseudomonadati > Pseudomonadota > Gammaproteobacteria > Enterobacterales > Enterobacteriaceae > Citrobacter > Citrobacter sp. RHBSTW-00671. Next base: position 4,468,857 of record NZ_JABXPR010000001.1, on the reverse strand, counting down.
CGTCGCGGTGATTTAGTGTTCTTTCATATTCACAGTCGGGATATTGCCGATCATATGGGGGTCTATTTGGGGCAGGGACAATTTATTGAATCGCCGCGTACGGGAGAAACCATTCGGGTGAGTAATTTATCCGATGACTTCTGGCAGGATCATTATCTCGGTGCCCGGCGTATTCTGACGGAAAATACCATTCTGTAATCAACAGGGCGGTGTAAATGACACCGCCTCGTCAGGAGTTAACTCAACGCTCCCATAATCTTTAATTCCAGTTCGTCCGGTACTTCGTTATACGACAGTACTTGCAGGCCAGGTGCAAACAGCCGTGCGTAGCGGGCGAGCAGGGGACGTAACTGTGGTGCGACTAACAGCACGGGCTCTTTACCGGCGGCTTTCATTTGTTCTTTTATCTGCGGCATAGTGGTCTGGAACTGATTAAGCATATTGGGATCGACCGGCACGTTGTCCAGCACCACTTTTCCACTTTGCTGCGCCTGATTGACCACATTCGCCAGCAAATTCTCCAGTTCATTATTCAGTGTGTATACCGCCAGCTCATCTTTGCGCACAAACGGGTGGGTAATGCTGCGGCGCAGCGCGAGACGGATATCTGCGGTTAACAGAATATGATCCTTGGTAACGGCGCTACTGGCGACCAGTACGGTAGCGATTGTGACGATATCGCGCAATGAAACACCGTCAATAAGCAGTGTCCGGTATACCTTCAACAGCTGGCTGTAGTTCAATGCTGCACTGAGATCCTCGGCCAGCCGCGGCGCCATCGAGGAGAGGCGATTGTGCAATTGCGTAATATCGTCGTAGTTAAACAGGTCAGGGATGTAGTTACGGATGACTTTATTCACGTGTGTCGCAATCACACTGGCGCCATCGATAACCTGATAACCCATATTGAGCGCTTTGGCTTTTTGCGCCGGGACAATCCACGTGACCGGCATGCCGTAAGCCGGATCGTTACCTAACACGCCATCAATCTCGCCATAGGTTTCGCTGGAAGGGAGCGCCATCAGCTTATCTGCGGGGATATCTGCTTCATCGGCTTTGATTCCGTTGATAAAAATGGCGTACTGCGTGGGTTTGAGCCTGAAGTTTTCACGAATACGAATCTCTGGTAGCAACACGCCGTTGTTATCGGAGATAACTTGCCGTACGCCGCGTATGCGCTGGGTTAGCGGATTGCCTTTCGTTTTATCCACCAGCGACACCAGCTTGTAGCCCAGACTCAGGCTAATGGGTTCAATCAGCGGGATCGTCTCCCAACTGACCTGCTGCTCGCTGGTTTCGGCGATGGTTTTGCTCAGCGTCTCAAGATTTTTCTCTTCAGTTTCTGCCACCTTCGGGCGCTTGCTCATACGCCAGGCGGTGAACCCCAGCAGGGCGCTGAACACCAGAAACGGGAAGTGCGGCATGCCAGGTACCACCGCCAGCACGAACATAATGCTGGTGGCGGTATACAGTACGGAAGGGCTGGCCAGCAGTTGGCTACGTACGTCTGTGGCGATATCGCCGCTGTCGCTCACGCGAGTAACGATAATTGCTGCCGCCGTCGATAGCAGCAGAGACGGGATCTGGGCGACCAAACCGTCACCGATGGTCATCAGTACGTATTGCTGGAAGGCGGCTTCGGCGCTTAAATCGTATTTAAAAATACCGATACACACGCCGCCGATCAGGTTGATCGCCAGAATCATCATCCCGGCGATGGCATCCCCGCGTACGAACTTCGACGCGCCGTCCATTGCGCCGTAGAAATCGGCCTCGCTGGCGACATCTTTACGGCGAGTCTGCGCCTGTTGCTGGTTGATAAGCCCGGCATTCAGGTCGGCATCGATCGCCATCTGCTTACCGGGCATGGCGTCCAGCGTAAAGCGGGCCGAAACTTCGGAGATACGCTCGGCGCCCTTGGTCACCACAATGAAGTTGATGATCATCAGGATGATGAACACCACGAAACCGACCACAAAGTTGCCGCCGATAACCACCTGTCCGAAGGACTCAATCACCTTACCGGCTGCGCCCGCCCCCATATGGCCATGGAGTAAAACGACACGGGTTGATGCCACGTTCAGCGTTAATCGCATCAGGGTGGTGATCAGCAAAATAGTAGGGAACAGGCTGAACTCGAGCGGTCGTTTTGCGGAAACGGCCACCAACAGCACCATGACTGCCAGCACAATGTTAAAGGTGAACAGAATATCCAGTAGTGCCGGAGGTAACGGCAGGATCACCATCGCCAGAATACACAGAATAACCAGCGGTACGCCGATATTACCGTTACGCAGAAGCGCCAGGAGTTGCTTAGTTGTTTTCGGCATCCAGTTTAAGAACCTCTTTGGGAATGGAAATATGTCTGTTCAGTGCAGGGCGTGCTTGTGAGCCGTCACGCCAGTGCTTCATTTGCAGTACATAGGTCAGGACGTGTGCAATCGCCCGATATAGTTGAAACGGAATCTGTTGATTCACCTGGGTGGTGTAATAAACGGAGCGTGCAAGTTTGGCGAACTCAACAATTTCAATGCTGTGTTCTGCGGCAACCTGGCGGATGTACAGCGCAATTTCATCGGTGCCTTTGGCGACGACAAAAGGGGCGGCCGCACGGGTCTGGTCGTATTGCAGGGCGACGGCATAATGGGTGGGGTTGACGATCACGACATTCGCTTTTGGTACGACTTTGCGGATTTGCCCCATCGCCATTTGGCGCTGCAGGCGGCGTATCCTGGCTTTGACCTCGGGTTTCCCTTCCTGGTTTTTGTACTCTTCTTTCACTTCCTGTTTGGTCATCTTTAGCCCTTTGATGAACATTTTTTTCGCCAAAGGCACATCAACGAGCGCAAAAAAGATAAACAGGATGACAAAGTTGCGCATGATGCTGCTATAGAGCGCCAGACCGTCGCTGACGGCCTGCTTAAACCACAGCTCCTGCAGACCAAGAAAGAGGGCGAAGTTATTGCGTACGCTCACCCACAACATAATCAGCAGTATGACTGCTTTAAGCGTCATCTTGCCGGTATCCACCAGATGCTCGGATGAAAATAGTCGACCAATGCCTTTTAATGGACTGATTTTGCTGAAGTCCGGTAAGATTTTTTTCGGCAGGAATACCCAGCCGCCGGGGATAAGCGATGACAATAACGCGGCTGCGGGCATTGGCAGCAGCGTCAGAATGAATTTCGCTAAAATCAGCAAGTGATGCTGGAGAAACTGACCAATGATGTCCGGATCGTTAATGTTCTGCGCATACTGATGCACGCTGATGAAGCTTTCACGCACGAAATCTTCATACCAGGGGAAGCTACTGGATATCACCATAAACGCAGCAAACAAGCTGGCTGCAAGCCCCATGTCTTTAGAACGCGGTATCTGGCCCTCTTCTCTGGCTTTACGCAGTTTTTGCGCCGAAGGTTTTTCTGTTTTCTCTTCGCTGCTGCTATCCGCCATAGTGTCCCTTCAGGGCATCAAGTTGCTGCAAAACAAAATTCGCCAGGTGCAGATAGTGGTCCGGCAGGTTGTACAACAACGTGGCAAAACAGATCAAACCCGCCAGCATATTGATTGGAAAACCCAGTGAATACAGGTTCAGTGGTGGTGCGATGCGGTTGAGCAGGCCAAAGCAGCCCTGGACAATAAGCATAATAAACGTGGTGGGTAGCGCGAGGAGCATCGCCGATGCCAGTACCCAACTGAAGGCCAGCGAGAGCGTACGCAGGGTTTGCGGATGCAGCGCATTGCCGATGGGCCAGTAGGTGAACCCTTTATACAAAATGCTCACCAGCAGGAGATGGCCATCCATGGCGAAGAACAAGATAATCGCATAGATATTAATGAGTTCGGCCAACACCGTCGTGGAGGCGCCGCTGTTGGGATCGTTCATCACCGCCATGCTCATCCCCATGTTAAACGAAAGGATCTGCCCTGCCAGTTGTAGCGCGAGAAACAGAAATTGCAGCATCAGGCCGAACAGCATTCCCCACAGGATCTGCTCAATTGTCAAAATGAGGCTGTTCATGGACAACAGATCGGTGGGGACCGGATGCGGGATCATGGGCGTGATGATGATAGCCAGTGCCAGGGACAAGATAATCCGTACGCGAATGGTCAGGGCGTTGTTATCAAAAACGGGGACATAGTGAATAAACGCCATGATGCGCACAAAGGGAAACCATAATCCCAGCACCAGGTTCGTGAGCTGCGTGATATCTGTTTCGCGCATGTCAGTGCACCAGAATGGCGGCCTGAGTGAATAAATGAATACACAGGTCGTTCAACTGGACGATCATCCATTTTCCGCAAACCCCGAGCACCGCCAGTGTGACGATAAGGCGCGGTAGAAAGCTGAGCGTTTGTTCGTTAATTTGGGTTACCGCCTGAAACACGCTGACCAGCAGGCCAACCAGCAGGCTGGGAACGACCAAAATGCAGACCAGAATAATGACAACTTTTATGCCGCTGGCGACAATGTCTGCGGCTACATCAATGGTTAACATGCGAGCCTCGTTTATCCCAGTCCCAGACCGCGAATACTGGATGTCAGCGTACCTACCGTCAGCGACCAGCCATCAATTAGCACGAACAACATCAGCTTAAAGGGCAGTGAAACAATGAGCGGTGAGAGCATCATCATCCCCATCGCCATCAGGACGCTGGCGACGATCAGGTCAATGACCAGGAACGGGATATAAATCATGAAGCCAATCTGGAAAGCCGTTTTCAGCTCACTCAGCACATATGCCGGGACAATAATCGACAGATCCTGATCGGCGGCATTTCCTTTGGCATCGGCAATGGTCATGATTTGGGCCATCGCCTTCTTGTTCGTCTGCGCCAGCATAAATCGCTTCAACGGCGAGGCGGCGGTGCTCAGGGCATCGCTCAGCGTGATCTGGTCGTTTTCAAACGGAACAACGGCGTGATCGTAGATGTTTATCCAGATCGGACGCATGACCAGCATGGTTAAACAGAGTGCGATACCAATCAAAATGCGGTTGGGGGGCGTGGTTTGCAGACCGAGCGCCTGACGTAATAGCGACAGCACAATGATAAAGCGGGTAAAACAGGTCATCATCAGCACCAGCGTCGGAAGCAAACCGACGAGGGTCATCAGGATCAGGACCTGAATTTTGACGCTATATTCCTGGCTATTTCCGTGGGTAACCACATTCAGTAGCGTGATGTCTCCACCCTGTGCGTGGGCCAGTGGCGACAGGATGATTAAAGAGAGACCCAACGCGAGCGTGAGTTTTGACGCGAGTTTCATGGTGCCAGGTCGTTGATTTCGTGCGTGTTGAACTCCAGAACACGCAGGCCATACTTTTCGTTGACCACCACGACTTCCGCTTTTCCGAGCAGGATATTGTTGACCTTAATATCCAGTGGTTCACCGGCGAGTTTGTCCATTTCAATCACCGTGTCGTCGTCTATATTCAGCAAATCGGCCAGCATGATCTCTACCGAGGAAACTTCCAGTGTCAGCGTGACCGGAATGCGTTTCAGGAGGGCCATGGATTCAGAAAAGCGATCTTCTAAACGCGTAACCAGCGATTCGGTTACCGACGGTGCGGGTGAGGCTGCCGTTTCGGGGGCTAATTCGAAACCTTGCTCTAAAATATCTTCTGGCTTACTCATAGGATTTCTCCGTCTTACTCGTTAATTCGGACAAAAACAGTTTGTCTTTATCCTCGACGATCAAGGCTTTAAATAATTCGGACTTTCCGATATACACCGGGAAAGCATCAGGCATTGCGATGGGTAAAATATCGCCGGGTTTAATCGTCGCCAGGTCGGCAACATTCAGGGGAATCTCTGCGATCTTGACGCTCATGGTCAGAGGCAGGGTGTTAATAATCTCTTTTACCAGCGTTTTCTTCCGCGTCCCGGTAGTGGCACGGTCAATCTGCTTTTTTTTATCGCCGTGTTCGCTATGGCGAATTAAATTCAGAATGTAATCGGTATGTGAATCATCCAGTAAAATCCTGAAACTGCAGTTTTCATCATCACCTAATATAAACGTCAGCTGGTATGCCCAGTGAGTCTGGACGGTGCTGCTGTCAGATTTAAGCGTCAGTGGAATTCCCGATATATTTTTATTAAAAATAATATGGCTAATATCCAGTGCCAGCCGGCTTTTCAACCGAATTTCTGTTTTGGTAGGTAAATCATTATGTGGTTTTTCATCCGCAAGGGATGACGTCAGACCGTAAAAATTACCTAACAGCATTAGCAATAATGCGCGATCGATATCAAACGCCAGATTGCCGACTTGAGAAACCAATAATTCAGCACTTTTATTAATAACATCCATCTCACAGTTTATTTTTCTGAGTGTTATATTTGTGCGATGTTTTTTAAGAAAGTAGTTTCCGAGATGTGATTCAATTGTATCAAAATTACCCGTAAACATAGTCGGTAGTCGATGATATGGACGTCCCAGCCTGTTTCCTTCAAGTTTAAAGATGCCAGGCGTTTGACTATATTTCAGCATGGTGCACTTTCTCTGCTGTAAGTTCTGTAGCGGACGAATTGAGAGCCAATTCCTCGCTGATTAAAGGTGTTGAAAAAAACATATGGTTTACTGTTCATCCCTGACGCTGTTCTCATACTGTCGAAGTCCATTAATTATGGAGTAGAGTACCTGCGATCGTCGGTGATGCAGGGCTTGGTATTAAATGGTTTGTCGTTCTTTGCTGCAAGTTATTAATTGCGTTGAGCTATAATTAAAAAATAATTAATCATTTCAAACAGACGTCACGTCTTTTGTTTCTCATGCTTTTGGGGATTGTTTACATAATCTATTCTCACTTAAAATTCTATGTAACTTGTTGTTTTTATTTAAATAATATTTTTATTATTGTTTAATTTGAGATTGTTAATACCACCAGTGATAGTATTTTTTTTAGGAAAGACCTGCCTGAAACCCGATTTCAATGGGGCTGTCTGTTGAAGATGCAGCACAACATGAGCAAGGATGGTATTAAAACATGGCACGGGTGATATCTATTGTTCGATGATTGTTCTCTGGAACAATGCATATATTTCTCGTAATGGATGTTAATTTTACTTCAAAGTGAAAGATAATCATGTTTGAACTTATTGCTGAAGCCGCTTCCAGCATCAATGCTTTTTCATTGGCCAGACGAATTGCTGCTTTTAATGTTCCTGTACTTATTCATGGCGAAACAGGTACTGGAAAAGAATGCGTTGCTAAATTTATTCACGCCATCGCCTTTTCTGCGGAACAACATGCGCCATACATCGGCGTAAACTGCGCCGCTATTCCAGAAAATATGCTCGAAGCCACATTATTTGGCTATGATAAAGGCGCTTTTACCGGCGCGGTAGCCACCGTGCCGGGGAAAATGGAATTAGCCAACAACGGTACTTTGCTGCTTGATGAGATTGGTGATATGCCATTAGCACTACAAGCCAAAATATTACGTGTGTTGCAGGAGCAGCAGGTTGAACGTTTAGGCAGTAATCGTTTGATAAAATTAAATTTTCGTTTAATTGCCTGTACCAATAAGAATCTTGAAGAAGAGGTTGCGGCAGGTCGTTTCAGAGAAGATCTTTATTATCGGATGTCCGTGATTCCTGTGACCATGCCGCCGCTGCGGGAACGTATGGAAGATATTATTCCGCTGGCTGAATCCTTTATCAAAAAATACTCCACCGTATTAGTCAAAAACATCAAACTCTCTGAATCGTCGCGCCGTGCGCTACTCAGTTATGCCTGGCCGGGGAATGTGCGCCAGCTTGAAAACGCGATTCAGCGAGGCATGATCCTTAATCGTGATGGGGTAATTTATCCCGATACGTTAGGCATTCCATCAACCGAGTCGGATAGCTGGTGCGAACCAGAATGGCAGCCTCGGGTCTCCTTGCCAATCACCACCAGCGACAACCTGGGTCAACATGGCCGCAGTGCGCAGTATCAATATATTGCCGATCTAATGCGTAAATATCAGGGAAATAAAACCAAAATCGCTGATTTATTAGGCATTACCCCACGTGCACTGCGTTATCGTCTGGCGTCAATGCGAAAGCAGGGAATAGAAATTTTCTCCTGAACCCATCTGTACTCCCGAGAACGCTTTTTACATTTTAAGAGTAGGTCATGAGCATAAATACGATAGCCCCAGCCAGTACGATGCAGACGCAAATGATGCAGGATATGCAGCAGATGAACGCGGCGGTCCAAACCCCCGTCATCTCTGCACGACAGATTGATACCGTTGGCACACCCTCAGCGTCTTCCCTGGTCTCATTCGATAGCATCATGCAAGGCGCGCTGAATCATGTTGATAGCTTTCAGCAGGTTGCAGAGCAAAAGCAAACCGCCATTGATACGGGGAAAAGTGACGATCTGGCGGGAGCAATGATTGCGGGCCAGCAGGCGTCTTTGTCATTTTCTGCGCTGGTGCAGGTCAGAAACAAAATTGCCAGCGGGTTTAATGATCTGATGAGTATGTCTATCTAACGCTATGAACGAGCTTATTAAGAAGTTAACGCAATCGCTCCCGGCACTGAATATCAGGCTGGATGGCAACAAGCGCTGGGCCGTGCTGGCGGCGGCGGCCGTGGCGGCAACGGCGATAATTATCAGCCTGCTGTGGAATGGCAATCACGGTTACGTCTCGCTGTACGGTAGCCAGGAGAACCTGCCTGTCTCGCAGATTGTCAGCGTACTGGACGGTGAAAAACTGCAATATCGTATCGACCCGCAAAGTGGGCAGATTCTGGTGCCGGAAGAGACGCTCTCTAAAGCACGAATGACGCTTGCCGCCAAAGGGGTGCAGGCGATGTTACCCAGCGGCTACGAGCTGATGGATAAAGATGAGGTACTGGGTAGTAGCCAGTTCGTGCAGAACGTGCGGTATAAACGCAGCATGGAAGGGGAACTGGCTCAGAGCATCATGACGCTGGATGCGGTAGAAAGCGCACGCGTGCATCTGGCGCTGAATGAAGAAAGTTCGTTTGTCGTCAGCGATGAACCGCAAAACAGCGCCTCGGTCGTGGTTCGTCTGCACTATGGCGCTAAGCTCGGCATGGATCAGGTTAATGCCATCGTTCATCTGGTCTCCGGCAGTATTCCGGGGCTGGATGCCGCCAAAGTCAGCGTTGTCGATCAAGCGGGCAACCTACTGACCGACGGGATCGGCGCGGGAGAGGTCGTGTCAGCAGCAACGCGCAAACACGATCAGGTTCTGCAGGATATTCAGGATAAAACCCGCGCCAGCGTGGCAAACGTGCTGGACTCGCTGGTGGGGATCGGCAACTACCGGATCAGCGTGATGCCGGATCTCGATCTGAGCAATATTGACGAAACGCAGGAACACTACGGCGATGCGCCGAAGCTGAATCGGGAAGAGAACGTACAGGATAGTGATACCAGTCAGATTGCGATGGGCATTCCGGGGTCACTCAGTAATCGTCCACCGATAGCGCCAAACCAGGTTAGCGCGGGTAATAAGCCGGAGTCCGAAAGCAACACGCCAGCGGCGTTGTCGAAGCACAGCGAGAACAAGCGTGATTACTCATACGATCGCAGCGTGCAGCATATTCAGTATCCGGGCTTTGCGGTGAAGCGACTGAATGTGGCGGTGGTACTTAACCAAAGCGCACCGGCACTGAAAAACTGGAAGCCGGAACAGACCACGCAACTGACGGCGCTGCTGAACAACGCCGCGGGAATTAACGCCCAGCGCGGCGATAACCTGACGCTGTCAATGCTCAGCTTTGTCCCCCAGGCAACGCCGGTCGAGCCGGTTATTCCGTTCTGGAAGGATGACAGCGTTCTGGCCTGGGTGCGCATGCTCGGTTGTGGCTTGTTGGCGCTACTGTTGCTGTTTTTTGTTGTGCGTCCGGTCATGAAACGGCTGACCGCATTACGTCAGAACACGGTTCTGGCGGAACCAGCACTGGCGATCCCTGCCACAGAACCCCATTTTTCAGCAGCCGATGATGAGCGTAAAAGCGTTGAGCTGCCTTCTTTCCCTGGCGATGACAGTTTGCCTTCGCAGAGTTCTGGTCTGGAAGTGAAGCTGGAGTTCCTGCAAAAACTGGCGATGAGCGACACCGATCGCGTAGCTGAAGTTCTCAGACAATGGATAACCAGCAATGAGCGAATTGACAACAAGTAACGGTAGCAGCAACAGCTACCTGGAACAGGCCGCAATTTTATTACTGTGCCTGGGAGAAGAGGCGGCGGCGACGGTAATGCAAAAGCTCAGCCGTGAAGAGGTGGTCCGCCTGAGTGAAAATATGGCGCGCCTTTCTGGGGTGAAAACCAGCATGGCAAGGAAAGTCATTAACAATTTTTTTGACGAGTTCCGCGAACAAAGCGGCATTAACGGGGCCTCGCGCGCCATGCTACAGGGGATCCTGAATAAAGCGCTGGGCACGGAAATCGCCAGCAGCGTGATCAACGGGATTTATGGTGATGAAATCCGCTCACGTATGGCGCGTCTGCAATGGGTTGAACCCCGCCAACTGGCAATATTGATCTCAGAAGAACATTTGCAGTTACAGGCGGTATTCCTGGCCTTTTTGACGCCGGAAATCTCGGCCACGGTACTGTCTTATATGAATGAGTCCGTACAAAACGAGATCCTGTATCGGGTTGCCAAGCTCAACGATGTAAACCGTGATGTCGTGGATGAACTCGATCGATTGATCGAACGCGGGCTCTCGGTGCTTTCTGAGCATGGTTCGAAGGTGAAAGGCATCAAGCAGGCGGCGGATATCGTCAACCGCTTCCAGGGGAATCAGCAGGTGATCCTCGACCAGATGCGCGAGCGTGATGAAGACGTGCTCGAACAGTTACAGGATGAGATGTACGACTTCTTTATTCTCAGCCGCCAAAGCGAAGAGGTGCGGCGCCGCCTGCTGGACGAAGTGCCGATGGAAGACTGGGCCGTTGCGCTGAAGGGCACCGAGGCGATGCTGCGTCGCTCTATTTTCGCCGTGATGCCCAAACGTCAGGCTCAGCAACTGGAGGCGGTAACCTCGCGTCTGGGTCCGGTTCCAGTGAGCCGCATTGAACAAATCCGTCGTGAAATTATGGGGATTGCCCGTGAGCTTGAGGAAGCGGGTGACATTCAGTTGCAGCTGTTTGCCGAACAGACCGCGGAGTAAACATGGCGATTGACACTATTCGTGGCCGTTACCGGCTGCACCGTTTCCCTCCTCGCCACCGTCATGCGCCGAGTGAGCCACTCACGCCGGGTATGACGGCTGCGGATTATCAGCGCCAGCTGATGGATGGTTTTCAGGAAGGGCTGCAAAAAGGCTTTGAGCAGGGAATGGCTGAAGGTCAGGAGCAGGGCTTCCAGGAAGGACATCAGAAGGGCCATGAAGAGGGCATTCGGCTGGGGTATACCGAAGGCAGCCTTGCCGGGCAGCAGGAAGGGCGTAAGCAGTTTGCTGTGGCGGCGCAGCCTCTGGACAGTCTCTCAGGCAAAGTGAATGACTACCTGGTACATGCACAGCGTAAACAGCGGGAAGACCTGCTGCAACTGGTGGAGAAAGTGACCCGTCAGGTGATCCGCTGCGAACTGGCGCTGCAGCCGACACAGTTGCTGGCGCTGGTGGAAGAGGCGCTGTCCGCTTTTCCGACCATACCGGACGCCTTGCAGGTGCTGCTGAGCAACGACGAGTTTAACCGTATCAAGGATGCCGCACCGGAGAAAGTCAGCGAATGGGGGCTTACGCCTTCCGCGGATCTACAGCCGGGGGAATGCCGGGTGGTAACCGATAAATCGGAGCTGGATATTGGCTGTGAGCATCGACTGGAACAGTGCATGACGGCGCTCAATGAATCACTGGTTCCAGAGCCGCAGGGTGAGTGATTTTTCCGCTTTCGATAATGCGTTGCGCTCGATTGAGGCGATCCCGCTGGCCCGGGTCGCCGGACGGCTGGTACGCGTTAACGGGATTTTGCTGGAGAGCGTAGGGTGCCCACTGGTTACCGGTCAGCTTTGCCGGATTGAAAGCGCGAACCACATTCTTATCGATGCGCAGGCCGTCGGTTTCAACCGTGATATTACCTATCTGATGCCTTTTAAACATCCGGTCGGCCTGATGGCGGGCGCACGGGTTTTTCCGGAAGAGAAAGCGCAGGAGATCCTGATCGGCGATAGCTGGTTGGGACGCGTGGTTAACGGTCTGGGAGAACCGCTGGATGGCAAAGGGCGGCTTAGCGGCAACGACGTACTACCGCCTCAGGCGCCGTCAATCAATCCTCTTAGCCGTCGGTCAGTGAATCAGCCGCTGGATGTTGGCGTCAAAGCGATTAATGGTCTGTTAACGATCGGCAAAGGCCAGCGTGTGGGGCTTATGGCCGGAAGCGGCGTAGGGAAGAGCGTCCTGTTGGGGATGATTACGCGCCAGACCAAAGCCGAGATTGTGGTGGTGGGTTTAATTGGCGAACGAGGTCGTGAAGTCAAAGAGTTCATCGATCACTCGCTCGGTGCGCAAGGGTTGGCCAAATCCATTATTGTGGCAGCGCCAGCGGATGAATCACCGCTGATGCGCCTGAAAGCCACCGAGCTTTGTCACTCTATCGCTGCCTGGTTTCGTGACCGCGGGCATCACGTTTTACTGCTGGTGGATTCGTTAACCCGTTATGCCATGGCGCAGCGTGAGATTGCACTCTCGCTTGGCGAGCCGCCGGCAACGAAAGGGTATCCACCATCGGCGTTTGGCATGATCCCGAAGCTGGTGGAAAGCGCGGGCAATAGTGAAAGTGAAGGGTCCATGACCGCCATTTATACGGTTCTGGCTGAGGGTGACGATCAGCAGGATCCGATCGTTGATTGCGCACGCGCCGTGCTGGATGGGCACATTGTTCTGACCCGCAAGCTGGCAGAGGCGGGGCATTATCCGGCTATTGATATTGGGCAGTCGATCAGCCGTTGCATGACACAGGTCACTCCCACCGCCCATCAGCAGTCGGCCCGTTTGTTGAAACAACACTATGCCGCCTATATGGAAATTAAGCCGCTGATCCCCTTAGGCGGCTATGTCGCGGGGGCCGATCCCGGTGTCGATAAGGCCGTTAAAGTCTTCCCCGCGATAGAGCGTTTTCTGCGTCAGGAAGTCAGCGAACCCGCCTCTCTTGAATTGGTGCAAAGCCGCTTGCAGACTCTTTTCCCGGTGGCAAAAAAAGCAGAAGGTAAGTCATGATGCAGCAGATGATCAATACCCTTGCGCAATTGCAACGCCTGCGAGACAAAGCGGTAAAAGACGTGACCGTACAGCTTGCGAAGCAGCGGCAGGTTTGTGCGGGTTATGAAAATAACATCAAAGCCCTCGACTATCTCATCCAAAAAACCAGTACGGGTGTTGATGTCCCTTCTGTTGAATCGCTCAAAAACGTGACGGGTTATAAAGGCACGCTACGCACGGTCATTGCCTGGCAAGAGCAGGAGAAAACACTGGCTAAAATTAAAGAATCACGCATCCAGAAAAACCTGATTTCCGCGGCATGTGACGAAAAAATTGTGGCGATGATGCTGGATGAAAAATGCCATGCGCTCCACGATGAAACGCAGGTGAAAGAACAGAAAGCGGTGGATGAAATCGCTGCGCAGTGCTGGTTAAGACAGAAAATACAGGGACTGGTATGAAAACGATAATCACCTTCGGTACGTTTGATGTTTTCCATATTGGCCATTTGCGCATTCTTCAGCGTGCTGAAAAACTGGGCGAACGGCTGATTGTTGGCGTCTCATCAGATGCGCTCAATATACAGAAGAAAGGCCGGGCACCGGTGTACAGTCAAAGCGAACGGATGGATATCGTCGCCAGTCTTAAATGTGTGGATAGCGTGTTTCTCGAAGAATCGCTGGAACAAAAAGCGGGCTACATTCGCCAGTTTCAAGCCGATACCCTGGTCATGGGAGATGATTGGGCCGGACGCTTTGATAGTTTCTCGTATCTTTGCGAAGTGGTTTATTTTCCGCGCACGCCCGCAGTGTCGACGACCTCAATTATTGAAGTAATCAAAACGTATTAATAGTTAGTATTAGTGCATACAGATGCGGTGAAATTCAATTTGTGCACCACACCTCTGGGTCTGAAGGACTATCTCATGAATAGCCATGTTAGCTTTTTACTCCATCTACGGCGTTTGATTTTATTGCTAAATCAGAATAAAGATATATCCGATGCAATAATCTTAAAGGAGTTCATTCTGCAGAATGCCGGGTACTTTAATGATACGCATGAAACCATTACATTTATTGATGCGCTTTTCTATCTGTGTGAAGAGTTTACAACAGAAAAAATAGCAGGGTTTTATGCGGCGAGTTGTTCTTTTTATTTGTCAATTTTAAATGACACACTGCTGGATGTTTATTTTTGTGGAAGTCAGAAATCTTTCATTACGTTTAAAGAAAAGATATCTAAGCAAAATGTAAATCTGGTTTTTTTTGATATTGAACAACCCTGTTTTGATAGATGTAAAATAAAGCCGGCATTGTCAGAGAGCCGGTTATCACTGCTGGCTTACGACTATGCGGGTAGTCATGCCGTATTAAAAGGCGATATTGGCCAACCTTTCGCTCATTATCTCCATGAAGACCAGTGGCAAAATAATCATCGGGACATTGATCGATACTGTGAGTTTCTTTCATATCAATACCACCGATTGATGAAAATAACGTGTGACACGATTATTTTTGGTTCATCATATGCACACCATGCCTTAACTCATATCAACTCCATGAATTCGTTGAGCTTCTCAATTCCTGGTTTGGATATAGCCAGCGCGCATGATTTATTTTTTAGAATGAAAAATAACCATAATGCAAGTCAGATAATATTATGCTTTGGTCACTATGATTTATTCAAGGAAATAAAGAAAGGTGGTGCTGGGTTATACATCGATGCCCGTAATTCAATTAAAAAATTCACCGATCTGTTTTTTGAAGATAAGAGAATTCATGGTGCAGAAAAAATTTCAGACTTACCTTCTTTTGACCTCGGCATCCCCGTTGATGATTTAGTCAATAATTACTATTTGGGCCGTAATACTCTTGTTGAAAACGAAAAGCAAAGTAATGATGCTAATATTATTGCTAACAAGCTGGATGAAATGCAAAAAAACATCGACTCAACCGTATCGCTGACAGAGGAACAACTTTATAACAGTGGTCGGGAGGTCGTTTCGACACATAACAAATATGTAAATTACCATGATTCATTTGCATTGAATTGTGAAAAAATGATGGAAATTAAATATGATGCAGAAAAGAGTAAAAGCCATGTCTACCTACTGATCCCACCGGTATCGAGGGGATACAGTGAAAATTTGGAGAGCAGAATAAAAATTAAAGCCAGAGATTTTTTTCAGACTCTTGATTCAGATTTTTTCCACCTTGTTGATTTTGCTACTGATGAGCGCTTTAATCATACTGACTTTATTGATGGACACCATTTGAATATTTATGGTGCCAAAAAGCTGCAGAGTATCTTGTTTAATCGCGGTGTGCTCTCTCAGCGAGAACTCTAACGTCATCATATACCCAACGGGCCAAATCGTGAGGCGGGTTGGGTATGTTATGCTTAATGGTCTGCTTCATGCAGAATCCGGACAATAACCGATTCCAGCGCCTGGCTGGCATTGATATTGTCACCCGGATATAACTGACTCACCGCTTGCGCCCGTATGTTGGCTTTATCATCGCTAAATAATGCGTGATGTAAAACAGTGGCAATGTTGTTCTGAGTGAAGGTATAACGAAAATCATCGTTGATGGGTAACAGGTCATAGTTCGGCTCAAAGTTTGCATGTTCACCGGGGGCAATATCCAGCGTTAAGACCGGTTTTTGTGTTAACAGGAAATCAAACATGATCGATGAATAGTCGGTTATCAACGCATCAAATCGATTCAAAAATGGATAAACATCCGTCCCGGCATCAATAAAGTAAAAGTTATTAATTTTTAAAGCGTTGCCGTCAAAGTTAACCGCCATGTATGGGTGGGTTTTTATAAAGACATCGATCCCTTTTTTGTTGGTGTACTGAAGTAGCTGCGTAAGCACTTCTTTGCTTAACAGCTCGGTATTGTCGAAGCGCTGCCATGTAGGGGCGATGAATATCTTTTTCCTTTTACTGGCCATGCCCTTCAGGGTGCGGGCATCAAGTTGTGCGCCCAGCAGTTCTAATGGCATAACATTACGCAGGATCACTTCATTGCGCGGGTAGGAGGCATTGATGATGTTGTCGCAGCCAAATACCTGGCTCCAGTAGTCATTTAATGCCGGCGTAGTACTGAGCACATAATCGGCCCGTGAGGCCCAGGCCAGTGATGTCCCGAACCCCGGATCGGTCATGCTGAAATAGGGGGTAAGCTGTAACAATAGCTTTTTAACCGAAATGCCATGCCATAGCTGAATATGTTTTGCACCTTCAAGGCAGGCGAAGTATGACCAATTCCGGTGCAAACTATGATGTGGATTGACACAGAAAATAGCTATTTGTGCCTGCAGAAATAAAGTGATCGTTTCATCATTACTTTTGCCGATCAGGTGTACAGGAAGATGCTGCTGCACCAGCATGTCATAAACGCTTTCGTTCCATGTACACCAGAGGCATTCCAGCTGCGGGTTTTTTACCATCTGCAGATACACGTATTTTGTATTATCGGCAAAGGCGTCACGATCAAAAAAAAGAATCAGCTTTTTGTTTTTTTTCTTTTTACGTGATACCTGAGATAAAACCTGGCAGAGCTGATGGTCTACGGCAGGGTAGTTATTGATGCTCATGTTGAAATCCTATCTGATTCATTTTATTGACTGTCAGCTAAACAGTTTTTTCTGCAGGCTTTGCAGCAATGTATTTGCGTTTAATGGGAGTGAAGGCGCCAACAGGCTCTCGATCTCTTCGGCCGCGCGAATGCCTGCCTGACCGTCCATAAACGCATCACAATAGTGGTGGCGAATGTCATTTAACGGCTTTTCCAGCGCGGCCCAGTCGAAAGTGTCGGCAAGCGCAGAGCGTAATGTCTGCATATCATCCGCAACCGGCAGGATCTCGCGGATACGCTGATCGGCGCTGTGCGCACTGGAGTAGCTCTGTTGTCCATCCAGTAATGCCTGCATGCCCGGCCAGTTGAGAAGAATGACGCGTTTGTTGGCATGAATGGCGTCGAAGATAAATCCGCTATTATCGGTCAGGACGAAATCAGCTTTTGCCAGCAGAGCGTGCGTATAGTGTGGCGAATCGACCTTTTTCTTCAGGTGTTTATTGGCCAGTGCCAGCGATGCGGCCTCCTCAGGGCGGGAGCAGGTGCCGTGGTGGAGTTTACAGATAACATTGAAGTCGCGGCTCAAATTCGCCAGTTTTTCCGCCCAGTGCGGAAGCGAACTTAACGCGCCATAGGTTGGCGCATAGAGCAGGGTGGGTTTTTTAGCATCCAGTTTTAATGAGGCGGGGAGCAGGGTATCAATCTTTCCCTGATGCCAGCTGTCAAAGCGCGGATTACCCACGACTTTTGCGCTGCCGTTAATGTCCAGCGCCTGCTGACTGTAATGGCTGTAGCACAGAATGCGGTGGTAAAACGTATTCCACCATGCGTGGTTCCACTCTTCTTTAGCCAGACCATACATGGCGCGGACATGGACATCAGCCATGCTTTTCAGTGCCGGCGTGTAGTAGGGACTCACCAGGCATGTGAAGCGCAGCCGCTGGCTGATAGCTTCGGTAATACGCATGCCGCCAGGCAAGGGGGCCTGGATGTTTTTGAGGGTTTCCAGCATTTCATCAAGGAAAGGCTTATGAATGCGATCGTTAACCAGCAGCGTACAAGCGTGTCCCCGCGCCTGTAGCGCGGCAATAATGGGTTGATAGACGGTGTAATGGAATGATGTCTCCATAAAGAAGGCGATGGCATTGCTTTTCGGGGCGATAGCGGGTTGTGACGGTGCCGGCGACACCGCCTGAATACTGGTCGGTGATTGATTGATTTTATTGAAATAATAGCGAATGTTGTCGGTATCTTTATGCTCGATGTTGCTATATCCGGCACGTTGATAGCAAACACTCGGATAGCAGGCCAGCCATTTCCCCTCGCGTAGCAGCGGCTGCCATCGTTCTTCCAGAGTGTCTGACAGGTCCTGCTGCATCTGTTGTGCCAGCGTGGCGTAATAGGGGCTGTTGACCAGATAAGCGCACACTTTGTTGCAGTCGCGAGCGTGGATCACCCCGTTCAGGCTTTTCAATACCGTGCCCTGTTTGATTTCGCCGCCGAGCACGATCGCTTCCCAGGGGAATTTTGCCAGCGCGTTGAGCAGCGAATTCAGCACCTGAATATGTTTTCCCTGTTTCAGAATGACGGCGTCATCTTCCAGCAACAGATAGTTTTTCCAGCCATGTTGTTGTGCCAGGAGCAATACCTGCAGATGTGACTGACGACGTCCGGCGTGACCGTCTGCTTCGTCGCAAGCAGCCAGGCGGGTGATCTTCTCTGGCGGGACATTCAGTTGGGCAAGTTCCTGCTGGATCTGGCTTAGCCTGTCCGGACGTTTATCGAGGTTGACCACCACGACCTGATCGACCGCATCCCACTGTAGCGGCTGGTGATGGGTGGCGTTATGCAGACTCAGGTACCAGTTTCTCAGCATGGGATCGGTGATGGTTTGCTCCAGCGCGGCGGCTAACGGTTCACTGGAACCCAGCACAAAATCTTTATCGAACGTGTTCTGGCTGTGTGAAATGCAGAGGATGGTACGTTCACCGGGCAGTTGCAGCGGGTTAGCGGTAAATTGGTTGGTAAAACCCGCTTCTTCACCCAGGTTGCAGTCATCAATGTAACGGTGTTTTTTCAGATAATTGCGGTGATAGCAAAACGTGCCATTGAGGATGTTCTGTGGGCCAAAACGGTGGGTTTTGAAAAGGCGATTGATATGGCTGTACCAGATGGGGATCTGGTCGGAGCCTGAAATTAACGCCCGATGGCGCTGCATCATCGCAATGGTGTAAGAGATTTTATCTATCGGATAAAAATCGTCGTCATCCATGCACAGAATATATTCACCCACGGCCAGCTCGTTGAGCATATTCCGTTTTTTACCCAACGGCAGTTTTTCAGGATGATGAATATAACGGATATTGAGCGCTTCAGGATGTCCCTGGGTCAGCCGCTGGATGATCGGCAGATAGCTTTGCGGTGAATCATCCAGAATCACCAGCTCCCTGCGGTCGGCGGGATAATCCTGATAACGATAAATGTACAGCAGCCACGGTAAAAAGGCTGGGCGGTTCCAGGTTGGGGTGATGACGCTAACAAACGGTTTATCACGTCCGGTATCAAGGGTTTTTACGACGCCAGACAGAATTTTCGATGATGTGGGCATAGTGAATTTCGCGGAAAAAGACCGGGCGTTCGTCCGGTCAAAGGGCGCTAACAAATCAGCAGTGAAAAAGCAGAGAGCAGGTAATCCGCAGGCAGAGCGGCCAACAATTGCTCGCGTACTGATGTGGACTCTCCACCGTGGCGCCAGCGCTCGAATAGCGCGAACAGGGCGTAAATATCGTTATGGTTTAGCGTCGAGTCATCCAGTGTCCACAGACTAAAGAATGTGCGTAACAGGAAGAAGTCGCTGACCAACTCAAAATAGCGCTGGGTTACGTCGGCTCTGTCAGCGTCTGGAAATGTGTCATGGTACAGGCGATAAATCAGATAGTTACTGAAGATCCAGGCGTTGTTTGCGAAGTACTGGGTATGGGTTTTATGCCACTGCGTCTGTAACTGCTGCAGCAGCAACAGCTCGCTGTTGGCGTCCTGCAACATCAACAAGCTTACCTGCAAAGGCAGCGTTGTTTTACGTGCGCTGTCCGGCAGTATTGACCAATCAAAGCTCAGACTGCCCATCAGGGTCAGTAGCGTGCGCTGAAGCTGTGGTACGGCAGGCAACAGGGCAAATTGTTGCTGCAGCTGTCCCTGTTCAACAAAGTTGGCGAGGACAGTAGGCTGTGAAGCGAGGCTAGCCAGCGTTTCGTCGCTCTCACCGGGCAGCTTATCAGACCAGGAGAGCATAATGCCCAAGGCATACAGCCGTAGTTCCGGAGTTAACCCGGCGAGCGTTACCGTGTTCAGCGCCGCCTGATTCAGTGTCTGCGCGCGAAGGGATAGCACCGGGCTCTCTGGGGTGGCTGCACATTGGCTGACGTGCAGGGCAAACGCGTCGGGATCGCCGAGCGCCGCTTCACAACTGGCGGTTTCGGTCAGCATCAGGCTTTGGCGAATTTCATGTTGCCATGTCATCCGGGTTGATAATGGGGAGTCAGGGTTGTGGGATAAAAACGAACGGACAAACGCTGGTTCGTAGCAGTCAATCATACGCATAGTGTGTTCTCAGAAATCGCAATATCGTCATCTGGCGTGTAAAAAGCAATTTGCGTGCCGATTATTTAATTCTTTCTATATCAAAAGGTTGTTAGCGGCGCGGAAACCAGGTTTCCGCTGCAGTGGAAGGCGCATGAACTCAGGGATGGTAAATAAAATCAGGTCCGGTACCTAAAAAAGACTGAATGAATTCGTACTGGCGGATCAGCAGTTCGCCATTCTTTTCGTTGTAGATTTTGCAACGTTCGGCTTTTTGCTCAAGGCTCCGCCACCGGGATTGCGCAGCGCGTTGATGCGGGCCCGGAAGCCAGCTAAAAATGTGCTCCAGCCCGGTCCGGTTGAGGCTTACGCCCAACACGTGCAGAATTGAACTCCGCTGCTGACTGCTGGCGCTCAGTTGGGCGTAATGCTGTTGGATGGTCTCATTTACCGCTAACAGCGCCTCGCAGTTGCGGCGGATCATGCACAGGCGCTGCTGTTCCAGCAACGCGCGCAACGCATCATACACACTGTCGTCTTCACGGATCCCTTGCAGCAGTGTTTTGACCTGTTCTTGTTTCGTGCTCACCGTTCAGGCCTCTTATTTCTGGAAAAAACTGAGCATATCGCTTGCTAACTGGTCGTTATCCACCTGCAGGTCGCCTGCGGCCAGTGCGGCTTGCATCTGGGCAACTTTGTCGTAATCAACATCGCCCTGGGTGTCGTTATTCAACGTTTGTTGTGCCGACTGCAGACCGGCCTGAGTAATATCATCGGCTGAAAGTGTCGTGGTGCTCACGGCGCTGGTTTTTGGCATGCTCTTACTGTTGCTGTTCGTTGCGGATGCTGTCGGTGCCGGGCGATTCCCGGGCAGTGTCGCTGTTATTTTCATATCAACCTCGTGCATGTCCCGTCTGAGAGTTCTTCAGTTACTGACGTAAAGCGGTCATAACGGACGGAAACTTTAATCCCATTACAAAAAATCACGCTATTGCGGGGTACTGACCGTGGTCACAACCCCGTCATCATCCACCCTACCGCTGATCACGCGCTGGCTGCTGGTATTACGCACTCTGATCATGTCGCCTTTACGACCGTTTTTCAGCGCGATGCCGGGCATCGATGCGGTGATCCCCGCCATATGGGCAACAATCATGACCGGCTGATCGCGTTTCACCAGCAACGGCTCCACCAGTTCGCTACGGGTAAGCGGTTTACCCGGTTGCAGGGCGCGCTTACTGGTCAGGCCGACGACCTCTTCCATGTGCATGAGCAAGCCACTGCGCGCATTACTGACATTGTATTTTTTCAGCTGCAGGTCATCGGTGGTGATCACCGTATCGCGCTCAATCAGCGATTTGGGCATCACCACCGGTACGAACACATCCGGGCGAACCGTGACGTTCTCCTTCCAGCCGGCGCTTCCTGGGCAAACAACATCAAAATTGAGTCGATTGAAGGCGGTTTCAGGAGGGGAGGTGGGGGTAATTTGCAGCGTCGCGGGACACAGGATGTCGGTCGCGACCCTTGACGGGATATAGACATTGAAGGTGTAGCGATAGTCACGCCACTGTCGTTTTTGCGCCAGCGCATCTATTTCCGCGCTGGCGGCAGTCAGTACCCGCGCGTTGATCTGTTCCCGGGCGCTGTGTTGCACAGGGTGGAGGGTTGCACTGGCAGGGAAGGTGAGTAGCAGTGTCAGCGTCGTTTCCGCGATGAAGCGGAAAATGACCTTCCTTCTGCATGAAAGTATTTTCATAAAACCTTTTCTCGTCAATCACTTAAAAGTTGGCATGAACGTTGCTTTATACAGCAAGGTCAACGCAGGAGTGATGCAAGAAATGGGGATCAGTTTTCAGCAGGCATTGGGTGTACATCCGCAGGCAGTGAAGTTACGTCTTGAGAGGACCGAGCTACTGACTGCGAATCTGGCAAATGTCGATACACCAAATTTCAAAGCTAAAGATATTGATTTTGCCGCTGAGATGCAACGGGCACGCCGCGCAAATAATTTGCCTGCGGTTGACGTGAAGTACCGCGTACCGATGCAGCCCTCAGAGGATGGTAATACCGTTGAGCTGAACACCGAACAGGCGCGGTTTTCGCAAAATAGTATGGATTATCAAAGCAGTCTGGCCTTTCTGAATCTGCAAATTAGCGGGATGAAAGAGGCCATTGAAGGGAAATAACCATGTCGTTTACTGATATTTATCAGATTTCTGGTTCGGCGATGACGGCGCAAACCATCCGTCTTAACACTGTGGCCAGTAACCTGGCGAATGCGGAAGCGCCAGCCAGTAGCGAGGAACAGGCCTATAAAGCGCGCAGCCCGGTATTTGCCGCCGTTTACCACAACAGCCTGATGGACGGACATCACCGGCACGCGATTGATGGCGCCAGTGTTCAGGTGCAGGACGTGTTGCAAAGCGGTGGGGCGGAGAAACGTTATGAACCTCATCATCCGATGGCGGATAAGGACGGTTATGTCTGGTATCCGGATGTCAATGTGGTGGAACAAATGGCCGACATGATGTCCGCATCGCGGGATTTTGAAACCAATGTGGATGTGCTGAATAACGTTAAAAG
This sequence comes from Citrobacter sp. RHBSTW-00671, assembly GCF_014103415.1. Lineage (NCBI taxonomy): Bacteria > Pseudomonadati > Pseudomonadota > Gammaproteobacteria > Enterobacterales > Enterobacteriaceae > Citrobacter > Citrobacter sp. RHBSTW-00671. The sequence continues at coordinate 4,445,935 of NZ_JABXPR010000001.1, read as the reverse complement.
TATGCAGCAAAGTCTACTCAAATTAGGGGAAGCGTGATGAACGCTCTGGCGTTGTACGCCCAATCTCAGGCGCTTTCTTCTTCTCAGGAAACGACATCTGTTGCTGAGAATACTGTGGGGGCCACGGCACAAAGCAGCAATCTGGGGGCCAGCAGTTCGTCGTCCACATCATCAACAACAGACGCCAGCGGTACGGCAACGACCACCACAACGACGACCTCGACCGACAGCTCCGGTGTGGACACGTTCCTGACGCTGTTTGTTGCGGAGATTGAAAATCAGGACCCCACCGATCCGGCCGATCCCACTGACTATATTGACCAGCTTTCATCGATGGCGCAGGTCGCCATGATGGAAGAGATGAGTGTGCAAGCGAATACGAATGCCGTCCTGATGAGCAATATCCAGGTGATGGCGCTGGGCAACCTGGTGGGTGACGACATTATGGTGCAGACCACCTCGCTCGAGGTGAGCGATGAGGATATTAGCGGGCGCATCACGCTTGATGATGCCTGTACCGAAGCGACGCTGCATTTTACCGATATTGCCGGCGACGATTACACGGTTTCGCTCATCCCTCAAGGCAGTTCTTCTGTCGGACCCGGTCAGGTGGATTTTGATATCAACCCAGTCGACTACGGTATTCCGGCCGGTGATTACGACGTCTCGGTGGTCACCGATACCGGAGAAGAAGAGATCCCGATTGAAGTCTCTGGCGAAGTTCAGGATGTGCGCATTCCCCTTGATGGCAGCACGCCGGTGCTGAACGTCAGCGGGGTGGGTGAAGTTCCCTTCACCATGATAAGCCAGTTCGGCGTACCGGATGGCAGTGACAGTACCGATGACTCGGCCAACAGTGATGTGGCCTGAAATACGCATTAAATGACAGGAATAAATCATGAGCTATGAAATTGCAGCGACTGGGCTGAATGCGGTAAACGAACAGTTAGACAGCATCAGTAACAATATCGCCAACGCCGGTACCGTCGGCTATAAATCTGAGTCCACTCAGTTTTCCGCGATGTATGCCAATAGCCAGTCAATGGGGGTGAGCGTTGCCGGAACCGCGCAAAGTATCTCGCGCGGCGGCTCCCAGGTTTCCACCAGCAGTGCGTTGGATCTGGCGATCAACGACAGCGGCTTTTTTGTGATGTGTGACAGTGCAGGAAATCTGACTTACACCCGTGCAGGCTCCTTTGAGACGGATAAAAACGGTTATATCGTGAATGCCGCGGGCGACTATCTGCAGGGCTACCCGGTCGACAGTTCCGGTACATTGCAAACCGGTACGGTAACCGATCTGCAAATTCAGACCGGTAACATCCCGGCCTCTGCAACCGACAGCCTGACGTTCACGGCAAACTTTAACGCCAGCGATGACGCTATCGATCGCTCGACGGTGACCTTTGATCCGTCAAACAGCGAAACCTACACCGACAGCTACACGACAACGGTGTATGACTCACTGGGCAATGAGCACTCTGTGTGCCAGTACTTCACTAAAACGAGCGATAACACCTGGGAAGTGCAGTACACCTTCGACGGTGAACAGCAAAGTGGGGTCGCTGCGACCACGCTCACCTTCGATCCGAATACGGGCAAGCTGACTTCGCCAACCACGCCGCAAGCCGTTGAGTTCCAGACCGATTCCGCTGCGCCGATTGATATGACCTTCAACTACGACAGTTGCACCCAATACGGTTCGGATTTCTCCGTGACCACAAACTCCGCGAACGGGTATGCCTCCGCGACCCAGAACGGCGTTTCTGTCGATAGCGATGGCAAAGTCTATGCCACCTACAGCAACGGCGAACAGATGTTGCAAGGGCAGATTGTATTGGCCACCTTCCCGAACGAAAACGGGCTGGAGGCGGTGAGCGGTACGGCATGGGTGCAGACCGGCAATTCCGGCTCTCCGCTGCTTGGCGTTCCAGGCTCTGGTTCGTGCGGCACGCTCTCTTCCGGCATGCTCGAAAGTTCCAACGTCGATATCACCAGCGAACTGGTTGACCTGATGACGGCGCAGCGGAATTACCAGGCCAACACCAAAGTGATCTCCACCAGCACACAGCTTGATGATGCGCTGTTCCAGGCGATGTAAGGCGCGGATAAATGGATCGGTTGATTTATACCGCCCTGAGCGGTGCCACCCAGACCTTGTATGAGCAGCAGGTTAGCGCCAACAACCTGGCTAACGTGAATACTAACGGTTTCCGCGCGGATATGGCGCTGGCGGGCAACAAGAAAGTGAATGGCGGTGGATTTGACACGCGCTACATGGCGCAGGAAAGCCCGAGCGGGGTGAACGACAGCACCGGTGTCGCGGAGAAAACGGAACGCCCGCTGGATGTCGCTATCCAGGGCAGCGGCTATATCGCGGTTGAAGATCAGAATGGCAACGAAGTGTATACCCGTAACGGCAACATCCAGCAGGATGACCAGGGTCAGCTGACCATCAACGGCTATCCGGTGCTGGGTGACAACGGCCCCATCGTGCTGCCGCCAAATGCCATTGCCTCGTTTGGCAGCGACGGCACGCTCTCCGTGACGCCTGATGACGGCGATGTGACCGCCACGATGGATATCGACCGCCTGAAGCTGGTGGATATTCCGGTCAATAATTTGGCGAAAAATGCGCAGGGCATGCTGGTGACAGCGGATGGCATTCCGGCGCAGCGTGATGAAAACATCAAAGTCAGCGGTGGTTTTCTGGAAGGCAGCAACGTGTCGGCAGTGAATGAAATGATGAATTCCATTGCGATGAACCGCCAGTTTGAAGCGCAAATCAAAATGATGAAGACCGCGGAAGATATCAGTGACTCGGGAAATCGTCTGTTAACAGGCTCTTGAGTGGCCGCTTTTAATCAGGAATAAAGCGTTATGAATGCAGCGTTATGGATCAGTAAAACCGGTCTGTCGGCACAAGATGCTGAGATGAGTGCGATTGCCAACAACATCGCCAACGTCAATACCACAGGCTTTAAGCGCGACCGGGTGATGTTCGCGGATCTGTTCTATCAGACCCAGGAAGCGCCGGGCGCGATGCTCGATCAAAACAACATGATGCCGACCGGGATGCAGTTTGGTAGCGGTGTGCGCATTGTTGGCACCCAGAAAACCTTCACCGAAGGCAATGTGGAGACCACGGATAACTCGCTGGATGTCGCCATCATGGGACAGGGTTTTTTTCAGGTGCAGAAAGCAAATGGCGATATCGCTTATACCCGCGATGGTAATTTTCAGGTTAACGCGGATGGCGTACTGACAAATGCCCAGGGGCTGCCGTTGCAACCGGAAATCGATATTCCTTCTGGCGCGACCAGTATCACCATCGGTACGGACGGTACCGTGACGGCGATTTTGCCCGGTGATACTGATGCTTCCGAACTGGGCCAACTTACGCTGGTGAACTTTGCCAACCCGGCCGGGCTTTCTGCGGAAGGCGACAACCTGTACCTGGAAACGTCTGCCAGCGGTCAGCCGACAGAAGGTATTCCTGGCGAGGATGGTCTGGGTACGCTGCAGGCTGGCGCGCTGGAAGGGTCGAACGTGGATATCGTCAACGAAATGGTGGCGATGATTACGGTACAACGCGCCTATGAGATGAACGCCAAGATGGTCTCCGCGGCAGACGACATGCTGCAGTTCGTCAGTCAGAACTTGTAACCCGGGAACGTGAAAATAGGCTGAACGTGAAAAATTATCTGTGGCTGATGATGCTGCTTCCCCTGTTGAGCGGATGCGAATCACAGGCAATTCTGGTTAAAAAGAATGACGAATATTTTGCGCCACCCAAAACGGAACAACCGCCAGCGGCGGATGGGCGAGCAGGCGGGGTATTTGAAACCGGCTATAACTGGTCGTTAACGGCAGACCGCCGCGCTTACCGGGTCGGTGACATTTTGACCGTCATGCTGGAAGAGTCCACGCAATCCAGCAAACAGGCGAAAACGAATTTCGGCAAAAACAACACCGTTGATATTGGCGCACCGACGATTTTTGGTCACACCAAAGACAACCTGTCTGGCTCCGTTGATGCCAACCGTGACTTCACCGGTAGCGCAACGTCCCAACAGCAAAACAGCTTACGTGGTGAAATTACGGTATCGGTACATGCGGTTCAGCCGAACGGTATTCTGGAAATTCGCGGTGAAAAATGGCTCACCCTTAATCAGGGGGATGAATATATCCGTCTGAGCGGTCTGGTTCGCGCCGATGATATTCAGAATGACAACTCGGTGTCCTCGCAGCGTATTGCGGATGCGCGCATCTCCTATGCCGGGCGTGGTGCGCTGAGTGATGCGAATGCGGCTGGCTGGCTGACGCGTCTGTTTAACCATCCTCTCTTCCCGATCTGATGCCGGAGTGTGATATGCAATATTTGAGCGGACGCTGGATACGGGCGTTAAACGGCGTGGTTATTGCGCTCTGTCTGGTTGTTCCCGGTACGTCGCAGGCGCAATCCCTTGAGTCTCTGGTGAACGTGCAAGGCGTCAGGAGCAACCAACTGGTGGGCTATAGCCTGGTTGTCGGTCTGGACGGCACGGGCGATAAAAACCAGGTGAAATTTACCAACCAGACGATCACCAACATGCTGCGCCAGTTCGGCGTCCAACTACCGAGCAAAATCGACCCGAAGGTGAAAAACGTTGCCGCGGTTGCGGTGAGCGCTACGCTGCCGCCGATGTATTCGCGCGGTCAGACGATTGATGTCACCGTCTCATCGATTGGCGATGCTAAAAGTCTGCGCGGCGGCACGTTGTTGCTCACCCAACTGCACGGTGCGGATGGTGAAGTTTATGCTCTGGCCCAGGGCAGCGTGGTGGTTGGCGGCATGAATGCCACCGGTGCCAGTGGCTCCAGCGTGACGGTTAATACGCCAACCGCCGGACTCATTCCAAATGGCGCAACGGTAGAGCGCGAAATTCCCAGTGATTTTCAGATGGGAAATACCATTACGCTGAATCTGAAGCGTCCCTCATTTAAAGATGCTAACCACATTGCGGGGGCCATTAACGCCGCCTTTGGGGGAATTGCGACGGCACAAAGTTCAACCAACGTTATTGTGCAGGCGCCGACCAGCCCCGGCGCACGCGTGGCGTTTATGTCGCAACTTGATGATGTTCAGGTGCAGGCTGAAAAAGTGCGAGCCCGCGTTGTGTTTAACTCGCGTACCGGCACGGTTGTGATGGGGGATGGTATTGCGCTGCATGCCGCGGCGGTCTCGCACGGTAGCCTGACAGTTTCTATTAATGAAACCAGCAATGTCAGCCAGCCAAACGCATTTGCTGGTGGCCGTACGGCGGTCACCCCGCAGAGCAATATCTCCGTGAATCATGCGCGGCCAGGCATGATCAGTCTGCCGGAATCCAGCAGCCTGAAAACGCTGGTTAACGCGCTCAACAACCTGGGGGCGACCCCGGACGACATCATGTCCATCCTGCAGGCACTGCATGAAGCCGGTGCGTTGGATGCTGACCTGGAGGTTATTTAATGGCGGATATCAAGGTTCATCGCGGCGGCGGGGTCGATGGTAGCGACGCGCTTATGGGGCCGAAAATCAAAGATAACGATGTGCAAAAGGCCGCTCAGCAGTTTGAAGCTATTTTTCTGCGTAACATGTTGAAAGAAATGCGTAAAACTAACGAGATCTTTGACTCAAAGGATAACCCGTTTAACAGCGATTCGGTGCGCATGATGCAGGGGTTTTATGACGACCAGCTATGCACCTCGCTTGCCCAACATCATGGGATCGGCATTGCCGCCATGATCGTCAAGCAGCTATCACCGCATAACCCAAAATGATAAAGGCCGCGTGGCGACTTAAGAACAGGCTGGTTTCCGTCGCTCTGTAATGAAAGGGTTGTTAATGATAATCCGGGCGACGGACCGGCGAGGATGCTTTGATGGACATGATTAATATTGGCTACAGCGGTGCAAATACGGCGCAGGTGGAGCTGAACGTAACGGCGCAGAACACCGCTAACGCAATGACCGACGGTTATACCCGTCAGGAAGCGGTGATCAGTTCCATGGGGGCCAGTTCCGGCTCGTCAAACAGCGCGGGAAACGGGGTACAGGTTGACAGTATCCGCCGTGTTTCCAACCAGTATCAGGTTAACCAGGTCTGGTATGCCGCCAGTGACTATGGCTACTACAGCACGCAGCAGGAATATCTCACCCAACTGGAGACGGTGCTCAGTGATGACAACACCAGCCTGAGCGGGGGATTTGATGATTTCTTTGCCGCGCTCAATGCTGCAACGTCCAGCCCGGACGACTCCGCGCTGCGTCAACAGGTGATCAGTGAGTCCAGCGCGCTAGCGCTGCGGGTGGATAACACGCTGGATTACATTGATTCGCAAAGTAACGAGATTGCCAGCCAGGAACAGGCGATGGTGGCGCAGGTGAACACCCTGACCACCGGGATTGCCAGTTACAACCAGCAAATTGCCCAGGCGGAAGCCAATGGTGATAACGCCTCCTCTTTGTACGACGCCCGTGACCAGATGGTTGAAGAATTGAGCGGCATCATGAATGTGCAGGTGAGCACTGACGATCAGGGTAACTATGACGTAACGCTGCAAAACGGTCAGCCGTTGGTCAGCGGGCAGCAAAGTTCCACGATCGCACTGGAAACCAACGCAGACGGCACACAAAGTATGTCGCTGACCTTTGCCGGTACGACGTCAACCATGTCCACCGATACTGGCGGATCAATGGGGGCGCTGTTTGATTACCAGAACACGATCCTGACGCCGCTGTCCGACACCATTAACAGCATGGCTTCGCAATTCGCGGATGCGGTTAACAGCCAACTGGCACAGGGCTATGACCTGAATGGTCAATCGGGGACGCCGCTCTTTATTTATGACGCGAATGCTTCTGAGGGGCCGTTAGAGGTAAACCCGGATATCACGGCAGATGAACTGGCATTCTCCAGTTCACCGGATGAAAGCGGCAACAGCGATAACCTGCAGGCATTGATCGATATCGCTAACGAACCACTGGATATCGACAACTTAGGCAGTGTGACGGTAGGTGCGGCCTGCTCGGCGATTATCAGCAATATCGGTATCTACAGCCAGCAGAACCAGACAGAAGCGGAGGCGGCATCGAATGTGTATGTTGAAGCGCAGAATGCGCAAAGTAGCGTCAGCGGCGTGAGTATGGATGAAGAAGCGGTGAACCTCATTACCTATCAGCAGATTTATGAGGCCAACCTGAAAGTCATCTCTGCCGGTGCGGATATCTTTGATTCCGTGCTGGATATGTGTAGCTAATCTGGAGAGCGATGATGCGCGTCACCACCCAACAATCTTATACCTCCATGAATCAGAGTTTTAATAAGCTCTCCACGGACTTGTCACAAATCGTCACCGAAATGGCGACCGGGAAAAGCCTTATCCTGCCCTCGGACGATCCGATCGCTTATACCCGCCTGACCCAATTGAATCGCCAGCAATCGGCAATCGAGCAATACCAAAACAATATCGACTCTGCATCGGCGGGGATGAGCCAGCAGGAATCAATTCTCGATGGCGTTAATAACAGTCTGCTGGCGGTACGCGACGATCTGCTGCAAGCCGCTAACGGCACCAACACCGCGGATTCTCTGGATAGCCTGGGTCAGGATATTCAGTCGCTGACCGAATCGATGGTTGCAGCGCTGAACTATCAGGATGAAGACGGTCACTATGTATTTGGCGGTACGGTTAACGACGAGCCGCCGATTGTGGCGGTCGACGACGATGGTGATGGTGTGACCGACAGCTATACCTATCAGGGAAACAGCGATCACCGTGAAACCACGGTATCGAATGGCGTTGAAGTAGACACCAATGTGGCGGTCAGCGACTTTTTTGGCAGCAACCTTGATGTGCTAAACACGCTGACATCGTTGTCTCAGGCGTTGCAGGACCCTGCCATCGATCCGAGCGATCCCGCGGTACAAAGTGATATTTCCAATGCTATCGATGTGGTGGATGAGGCCTCGGATTCACTCAACGCGTCCATTGCATCGCTTGGCGAAACGCAGAATACGATGTCGATGATGAGCGATGCGCAGACCGATATCTCTACGTCTAACGAGCAACTCATCAGCTCGCTGAGCGATCTGGATTATGGTCCAGCCTCTATCACTTTTACCGGTCTGGAAATGGCGATGGAAGCAACACTGAAAACCTATTCGCAAGTCAGCCAACTGAACTTATTTAGTGAGCTTTAACGCTCTCAAGATGCCTGATGGCGCTGGAGAGAAGGGTTTGTAGGCCGGATCGGGCGCGTGTGTCGCCATCCGGCAAAAATGTACAACGGTATCCAGGAATAGTATGCAGGTCGGTTTAAATACAACATCACTCTCCGCGAGCGGAGCCCTTAACCCTTCGGTTCAACAGCATGCGGTGGCACAAAATGCCCCTGTCCGTCAGAAGTTACCCGCCACAACGAGTGATTACCCGGCTTCACCTCTGATTACGACCCGCCCTCAGCGCTATAGCGTTCAACTCAATGATCAGCTCACCACGTTGCAACAGGCCGATCATTATCTAGGGCAACTTGAGCAGCATATACTGGATTACCGTCATGCTGCACGACGGGGCGGGCAGGCTCAGCAGCAAAAGGGGCAGGCGCTGGAGACATTTCTCGAGAAACGAACAACGCTCTCGGGAGGTGCTGTCGATCGTCAACTGAGGCCCGTCCTGCAGGGATCGGCGCGGGTGACTTTCCAGGCACCTGAACTGGTGCAGCTGATACAGGATAGCTCTGCCAGTTCACGCATGTTCAGCGTTTCTGAAGGGCGACAGCTACAACTCTCTGCGGTGGTGGTCGGCGATGAAACGGACCCCAGGCAGTATAAAACCATGATGGGTAATGCCCTGCGCCGTGTCGGCGTGCAGGTGCATGACGGGCAGAGTGGGGTGATGTTTTCGACTGCTGAGGCGCAGTGGCCACAGGTTGAACAGACGCTGAGCGTCCGTAGTGACAGCGCGGCAACGTCAGCATTTGCGGTGCTGAAAACCGTGGTTGAACCGTCACGTGCTGATGAGCTTCTGCAGAGTGTCCGCCAGGGAGCAAACCGCGCTCAGGATGGATTGCAACAGGCGCTGGACGCCATTAGCGAACAGCGTGCGCAAATGGCTGTGCAACAGGAAAAAGCCCGTCAGCTTATTGATGGAATGGCGCGTTTCCCACAGGGGGAAAATGCGGTTCAGGCATCAGAAAATCTGGGGGGGATACTCGATCACGCCAATCATAATTATCAGGTGTTGGCACAAGCGGTTAACGGACAGGCCAGACTGTCCAGTCAGACCGTACGTAATTTATTAAGTTAGTCTTGCTGACAATATTTTCTGGTGGCGGTAAGAGAGGATGGGTCTGAAACCATCAGACCACCTACATCCTGATTGAAAAGTAAGTTTTGCTGGGCATCTAAATGTATCCACCATGTCCGCAGATTGTGTTCATTCACAAAAGCCCCGAGGTTAGATAAGCGCAGGTCATTCTGATCGGTATCTGCACCACTAAAATGGAATTCCCCTTGTTTAGATAAACCAAAATAGTGTGTCACGCACGCCGAAATTTTGAATGTAGAAGGTGTTTTGTTCTTCTCTTCGAGAGGGATGAGTGTGACGGTGGTGTTATTTGCAGGTGGACTTACAATGAGTTCATAATGTGAACGGGTATCTGCTGCAAGATCATAGTTAGCGATGACCGTGTTTTCTATATGCGCACATGCAGTAAATGTGGAGAGTGCAGCACCGGCATAGATCAGGTGATTACTTACATTTCGGTATTTCATTTAGTGTTTTCTCCACTTCTTCAAATATAACACTGCTCATTTTGTCATCTTTATTTTGCCAGCGGTCAAAACTCAATGCTAACTGCCAACTGTCATTGCATTGGTTAGTAAGGATAATATCCATGGCAAATTTATTCAGTGATTCCCGGTAGTACAACGTCATGGTCGCTTTATGTGTGGCCAAAAGAGGTTCGATTTGTTGAATACCTGAAGAAATATGTGGGGAAATAGCAGTTGAAGTTCTCTTTTTGATATCGGGATCATAAAGATGGTAAACCGTAATGCGGCTGGAATTGTTTGTGTTCTCTTTGACTAGTTGCGGCATAGCTGAGGTTTTGGGTGCCGAGGGTACTTTAATGAAGTATATCGCAGCAAATAAAGATACGGCGACAGCGATGACGGACAGTACTTTTAATACCGGGCTGAGAGCCCGTTTTTTATCGCTGGTGATATGCTTGTTGCTGGCATCTGGCGCGGCTTCAGGTACTGGCTCTAACCGTACCTGAAGTGATGTTTTATCTTCTGCAAATGCTTCATCCGCACAGTGTGAGGTGGTTTTCTCAGGCGTTGCAACGTTATGCTCGTCAACCACACTTAAATTGTGGTCAATATTTTCTGCAAGGTAATTTTGATTAAATAAATACCCTTTTTTAGGAATGGTTTTAATGATCTCCTGCTGTTTACCATCATCATCGATAGCCATGCGCAAAGCATGAATTGCCGTCGGCAGGCTATTTCCACCGACGATACGATTTTTCCAAACCTCAGTCATTAAAAACGAACGAGATAAGACGGTATCGGCATTTTTAGCTAATGTTTCTAACAGAATAAAATGGTATTCGCCAAGGCGACGCGTCTCACCTGTTTCACTATGGATTAATGCATTAAGCGAAGAATCCATCCGCCAGTTGTTGACTACAATGCTCATCGTATAGTTTACCTGTGTAAGCTCTTTTATACCCCCGGTACCGCATCTATAAAAATCAGTGCATTAGAATCATGGCGAAACTGAGATCTCATTATGTCTGTCCGTATTAAAAACGACAGCATAATCGGCGTTGGGTGCTTTTTGTTCAGGGCTAAAAAGGATTTGAAATGTAACGAAAGTATCTGAGACTCACAATATAAAAGTCGGTTGTATTTGCAAGCAAATGTAAAATAATAGTGGGTAACATGAATTAAATGACTTGCTGAATAAGTATAATCTTATTAAATTCATGAAGTTAGTTATCTACACGTACCGGCTGTTTTAGGGGTGTTAGATATTTCTAATAATCTTTTAATTAAAACTTGATTGAGATCTTTCTGTATTCATGGGTTGACATAGTGGGGTAGCACGGATTGCTAAATTTGTAATGCGGTATTTTATTCATACAACGTGAAGGCGTGCAGTTTAGGCAGAAAAAATTTCTATGGTGCTTTAAGTTTTCCAAATGGGTGGTCGTTTTTACAAGGTATCGAAAGTAAAACGGTTAATCACAAGGAGCAGTACCATGTTATCTATTAATACCAGCAGTGCTTCAATGTCAGCAGTTAACGCGATCAATAAAAGCATGTCTTCTCTGTCCACTTCAATGGAACGTCTGGCGACCGGTAACCGCATCAACACTTCTGCCGATGATGCGGCAGGTAAACAGATTGCTAACCGTCTGACAGCACAGTCCAGCGGTATGGGTGTGGCACTGAGTAATATCGATGACGCCACCGCCATGCTGCAGACTGCAGACAGTACTTTTGATGAAATGACCGATGTTCTCGGTCGCATGAGTGACCTGGCAACCCAGGCAGCGAACGGAACCTACAACGATGACGACCTGCAGGCGATGCAGGACGAATATGACGAACTGGGCCAGCAGATGTCCGATATGCTGCAGAACACCACCTACGGCGGTACCAACCTGTTCGGTACTTCTGGCAACAGCAATACCGGTGTTTCTGGTCTGTTCCAGGGCTCTGTGACCTTCCAGGTGGGGGCTGAATCTTCTGACACCATGACCGTGGATATCTCCAGCCAACTGGTCAAGCTGGTGGGCGATCTGGATAAAGTCAGCCACTCCTTCACTGCTGACCAGGCTGACACCACCGGTAAAGCTGGCGTTTCGGGTGGTACCGAACTGACCGCATCTGGCTCGGCTAACAAGATGATCGACACTATCTCTACCGCCATGGATGACGTCTCTAAGATCCAGTCCAAACTGGGTGCGTCTATCAACCGTCTGAATGACACCGCGAGCAACCTGACCAGCATGCAGGACAACACGGAAGTGGCTATCGGTAACATCATGGATACCGACTACGCGACGGAAGCGTCCAACATGACCAAACAACAGGTTCTGTCTCAGACCGGCATCACCATGCTGAAGCAGGCCAACAGCATGTCCAGCATGGTTTCCAGCCTGCTGCAGTAATCCCTGCCTGGCGGTTAAACATGTCTGACACCACACCGCCTGCTGGCGGTGTGGTCCTTTAGGTATCAGGGAAACTTTCCGGAGACAGCGGAAATTTCGTTTCCATCATCACGTAATTAATTGATTTCAATTGATAAAAAAGATGGCACGTATTTTGCTGATATCCAGGTAACGTTCACGGAGTCATTTCATATGAGCTATACAAGCCGCATTCAATCGCTGGCGCAACAGCTGGCCTATGCCGATATCTCGACTCAGGCTGCCAGCCTGCAGGACCAGCAAAATGATGTCACGGCAGAATCTAACGGGCTGGATTCACTCAGCTCGGCGTTAACCGATTTCCAGAGTGCGGTCGATGCGCTGAACAGCGATACCGACGGACCGGTGGTTTACTCCGCCACGAGCAGCGATGATTCTGCAAGCGTCTCTGCAAATTCTGAAGCACAGCCGGGAACCTACTCATTTTATGTCAGTAAACTGGCGCAGGCGCAGCAGTCCACGTTTAGTCTGAATGACGATACGTTTTCGGCAACCGGGACGTTCGAACTGGCGATGGGCGATAGCACGATGGATATCGACCTGGCGGCCGCCGACGATGAGGGGGATGGCGATGACTATATTGATGCCAGCGAGCTGGTCAGTGCGATTAATAACTCCGACGATAACCCCGGCGTATCGGCGGCATTGGTGAAAACCGATGGCGCGACCACCATCATGTTGACCTCTGATGAGACCGGGGTGCAAAGCGCTTTTACGGTGAGTGTCACCGGACATGATGCGACGAGCGATACCAGTACAACGGCACCGTCGTTAACCCCGGTGACTGACGCCCAGGATGCGGAAATTTATCTGGGTGATCCGAGCAATGGTTTGAAGATCACCAACAGTACCAACACCTTTGACGACGTTATCCCGGGTGTGACGATGACGTTTACCGAAGTCAGCGATCCCAACGATACTACGGATTTTACGACCTTCACCGTCGCCCAGGATGCCAGTGCTTCACAAGAAAAAGTGCAGACCTTTGTCGATGCCTACAACACGCTGGTGGATTCCATCGACTCCATGACCACCTACGGTGATGAAAATACCTCGGCAGGGGTGTTTGCCGGTGATACGGGCCTGCAGTCGCTCGCCAGTCAGATGGATAACATCGTGCACGCCTATTATGGCGGCGTCTCAATTGTAGATTACGGCATCACGCTGGACAGCGACGGTCATCTGCAGATTGACACCGACACCTTTAATAACGAGATGGAAGCAAACCCGGACGGGCTGACGTCCATCTTCGTCGGCGACGACAGCATGGTGGCGCAGCTGGATGATCTGATGGACAGCTATCTCGACTCCAGTGACGGCATCATTACCCAACGTCAGCAAAGTCTCGACGACAAACAGCAGCGTATTGATGACCGCAGCGACCAGCTCACCCAAACCTATAACACCAACTATGACCGCTATCTGACGGAATACACCAATACCGTTGTACAGATCGCCACAATGAAAATCAGCATGTCTGCATTCTCGTAACTGGCTGACTAAGAACAGGATTAATAGCAAATATGTACGATATGCAGAACGGCTATTCACAATACAAAGAGATGGATCTGGCCGCGCGTACGGCGGCGGCATCGCCTCTTGAACTGGTGCTGGTTCTCTTTTCCGGCCTGATGGATGAGCTGGAACGAGCCAAAAGCCACATCGAAAACAAACGTTTCGAGAAGAAGGCGCAAAGCATCAATAAGTGCATCGACATTCTCAATGCCCTGACGAGTTCACTGGAGTTTGAAACTGGCGGAGAGCTGGTGGTGAATCTGTCGCGCCTTTACGACCACTGCGTCTACCGCTTGTACGAAGCAAGTGGCGAACTGTCGCTGGAGAAGATCGACGAAGTGATCGTTATTTTGACCAATCTGCGCGAAGGCTGGGATGGCCTGGCAGCCAGGCTTGGATAAGGCAATGGACGGACAACGCCAGCAACAGCTTTTTGCGCTGATCGACGCCATGAACGCATCCCTGGACAAACAACGCTGGCGACGCATGCCCGCGCTGCACCAGCAGTTGATGCGTCTGTTTCATGACTATGAAGCGACGGAAACGTCGGCAACAGAACTGCGAGGGGTGAAAGAGCAGTTGTATGCCGCCTATGCCACGCTAATTGAACGCCAAAACCAACGCGCAGAAGAGCTGAAACGGCGGATGGAGAGTCATCAGCAGAATCAGGAAGGGCTGCTGGCGTATTCAATGGTTAATTTAATTTCGGAGAAATCATGAACCCTGTATTGCCGGCGGTGAGCCGTACGTTGGTCAGTGGAACAGCGGAAAGTACCACGATTTCAGTACCGACGACTGCAGCAGAAAACCGTGAACAGTTTGCTTCGCCGCAGCTGGCGCTCAACGCCGTGGCTGAACGTCTGAAGAGCGCGAAGCTGAATCAGCAGCAATCATCAACGACACAGCGTCAACATGAGAACGACCCGGTAGCCATGCAGGCGCTGATGGCGTTGTTGCTGGCCCAGCCAGCGGTACCGTCAGAGCAACAAAAACAACCTGACAGTGAAATGCTGAAAACCTTACTGGCGACTCAGAGCGGAAATTCGTCTTCCTCTTCTGTCCGTCAGTGGGTGAGCACGATGCAGAGTCATGACCAAAATCCGATGCCTTCCGCCGGCCCGTCGACATTACCGTCTCAACGGCAGGGTGCGCTGACCCAGGAAGCATCGCCAGATATGGCCACCGCCGGGCAGCAGGCAAAACTCGCTCTGTTTTCAGCGCAAGATCTGCGCGTGATTGCGCCAAAGCAGCAGACGCTTTCTACCTCGCAGCAAATTTCCGCGCAGGTGAAACAGTCGGATCGCAACCCGGGTGTGCGACCAGTTGCGTTGAAAAAATGGGACAGCGTGGAGCCGAACAAACCGGCAGAAGCGCAGAGCCTGTTTAACGCTGTCGCAACCGGTAACCAATCAACAAATGCGCTGAGTAACGTCACCGCTATTTCGACGCACAGTACGCAGCCTGCCACCTTGTCGACCGATGAACTCGGGGAAAAACTCACCGCGCTGTTAAAGGATCAGATCCAGTTCCAGATAGGTAAACAGCAGCAGATCTCGACGATTCGGCTCGATCCTCCTTCGCTGGGGAAACTGGAGATCGCGGTGCAGTTGGATGCAGGAAAACTGATGGTGCATATCGGCGCTAATCAGAGTGATGTGTGCCGTTCACTGCAGCAGTTTAGCGAAAACTTACGGCAGCACCTGACTGCACAAAACTTTATGGAAGTGAACGTACAGGTCTCTTCCGAAGGACAGTCGCAGCAGCAACAGCAACAGTCCGGTCATCAACAAGAAGAGGTGAACTCTGCCTTATTGCTGAGTGATGAACCGCAATATCAACAGAACGAATCTGTACTGATTAAAGTGTAAAAAAAAGATGAAGAAAATAGTTACAGCGAGTGTGATCTGTTCTGTCCTGGCCATGCTGATTGGCGGCGGCGCTGGATGGGGCGTATATCATTTCGTAGGAAAAGGAAAACCAGCGGGGGCAGAACATGCTGATACCGCCGAAACTCTGGATGAGAGTAACCGTATCTTTGTTTCTCTGCAGGAGAGTATTGTCACACTACATGCGAATGACGGTTCGGACCATTATATGTCCGCCGAACTGGTCATGGTGGTGGCAAACGATAAAGAGTCAGAGGAAGTTAAACAACAAGAACCGCTTTATCAAAGTATTGCTGTTGAACGGCTCTCTGAAATGAAATATGACGAAGTGCGCGCAATGAAAATCTCAGAAATAAGAAAGATTATTTCTGCGTCACTGGATAAAGAGCTAAAGAATCTCAAAATCAAAGCGCCTTATAAAGATGTTCTGGTGAAAAAAGTTGTTTTTCAGTAAGTGCCAGGTAAGAAAATAATATGATCCAGGACGCTTACGAATCTGAGGAGTTCGTCGCAACTCCGGTATTAACGCCACAGCAGGAGAGCCATTATTTACAGGCTTATCTTCCTTTGGTACGTAAAATCGTGCGCCAGCTTGCCCCGCAGTGTACCTGCATTATCGACAGGCAGGATATGGAGCAGACAGCGCTGATGGGTTTGCTCAATGCGATTCGACGCTATGGCTTTCCGGATGAAGGGTTTGCCGGTTATGCCGCGCTTCGCATCCGTGGCGCAATCCTCGATGAATTGCGCAGTCTTGACTGGCGGCCTCGGCAGTTACGGCAAAAATACCATCAAATTAAAGATTTGATTCGCGACGCACGAAAGACGCTCGGTCATGAACCGGGATGGGAAGATCTTGCCGCGCTGGGGCTAACGCCAGAGGACTATCTGGAGTTTCAGCAACTGGAAGGGGCGGAAACGCTGGCAAGTCTGGATGAACTTCTGGGCGTTGACAGCCATAGTGTGCCGTTGGAAGGACGTCCGCTTGAAGAACAAATTGTGACTCAGGAGATGTTAAGCGTCGCCCTGCGTCAATTGTCTGAAAAAGAGAGTCTGGTGCTCTCAATGTATTACCAACACGATATGAATTTAAAAGAGATCGCGCTGGTGTTAGGGCTAACTGAAGCCAGAATTTGCCAAATGAATAAAAAGATCACGCAGAAAATTCGTGATTGTTTATATCCAGACTAACAATTCGAATTGATATGCGGAGGATTTAATGCAAAAGCTATTAGGTTTACTGGTGGTGCTGGGGTGTGTATTTGGGGGGTATTTTGAGGCCGGTGGGCAGTTAATCGCTATCTGGCAGCCCGCGGAAATTGTGATTATTCTTGGCGCAGGGTTAGGGGCGATGATTATCGGTAACCCTAAACATGTGTTGAAAGAAATAGCCCATCAACTGAAAGGCGTAATAAGCAAAAAACAGCTCGGCCCGGAATTTCAGCGACAATTATTAATGTGCCTGTTTGAACTGCTGGAGCTGGTACAAAACGGCGGCTTACGGATGCTGGATCAGCATATTGAAAAACCGGAAGAGAGCACGATTTTCCAGAAATACCCAATGGTGCTTACGCAGGAGCGCCTGGTGACCTTCATCGCCGATAACTTCCGTCTGATGGCGATGGGGAAAATTGACGCCCATGAACTGGAAGGCATTCTTGATCAAGAGCTGGATACGGTCGAAGAGGAGCTACTGGCGCCTTCACGCTCGCTCCAGCGTACTGCCGAAGCAATGCCGGGATTTGGCATTTGCGCCGCGGTACTTGGGATCATCATCACCATGCAGTCTATTGACGGCTCGATTGCCCTGATCGGTCTGAAAGTCGCGGCTGCGTTGGTCGGAACCTTCCTCGGGGTCTTTTTTTGCTACTGTCTGATGGACCCGCTGGCGAACTCCATGGAACAGCAGGCG
Organism: Citrobacter sp. RHBSTW-00671; assembly: GCF_014103415.1. Taxonomy (NCBI): domain Bacteria; kingdom Pseudomonadati; phylum Pseudomonadota; class Gammaproteobacteria; order Enterobacterales; family Enterobacteriaceae; genus Citrobacter; species Citrobacter sp. RHBSTW-00671. The sequence continues at coordinate 4,428,376 of NZ_JABXPR010000001.1, read as the reverse complement.
CGTGCCGAGCACTCTTTGCTGGAGTGCGTGCGTACCGTACTGGTCGCACAAGCGGGCGGGAAGCCAACGCTGCTGGCCGTCGATGCCGGTCGTAAACTACTGCACCTGGCGTCGAAACCGACCTTCGCTAACCTGGATGCGTGGGTGAATGCGATGCTGGAGCAAGAATAAGCATGAGGAAAGCGGCTAACCGACGCGATCGTGGCGGGCATACCACCATTATCCGACGACAGATAAAAAAGAATCACGGTGGGCATCATGGCGGAGCATGGAAGGTGGCGTTTGCCGACTTTACGCTGGCGATGATGGCGCTGTTTATGACGCTATGGATTGTAAACAGCGTCAGTAAATCAGAACGAGAAAACATCGTGGCGGCCTTGCATGGTCAATCCATCTTTAACGGCGGTGGGCTTGCGCCACTGAATAAGATTGGCAAGCAACCTCTACCTTCTACGACGAAAAATCAAAGTATCACCCGCACGAATCTGGATAAAGAGAAGACCGCTGCACCGAAAGAGACGGCAACGGTGAGCGCAGACACCGAAAAGAAAGCGCGTGATGTGAATGAGAAAACGGCCCTGCTAAAGAAAAAATCGGCGAGCGAGTTGGGTGAGTTGGCAACCGACATTAGCGTGATTGCCAGAAATGCGCATATGGAAGCCAACCTGGAGATGGAGATTGTACCCCAGGGGCTGCGCGTATTGATTAAAGACGACCAGAACCGGAATATGTTTGAACGGGGTAGCGCCAGAATTACGCCCTTTTTTAACGCGCTGCTGGTAGAACTGGCCCCGGTGTTTGATTCACTGGACAACAAACTCATCATCACCGGGCATACGGACGCGATGAGTTACAAGAGCAATATCTATAACAACTGGAATCTTTCCGGCGACCGCGCACTGTCGGCCCGTCGTGTGCTGGAGGATGCCGGAATGCCTCAGAGTAAAGTGATGCAGGTTAGCGCAATGGCCGATCAAATGCTGCTGGATGCCAAGAATCCTGAAAGTGCAGGTAACCGGCGCATTGAAATCATGGTGTTGACGCAAAGTGCCTCTGACACGCTGTATCAATATTTTGGCCAGCACGGAGAGAAAATTGTGCAGCCGCTGGTGAACAAACTGGATAAACAAAAGAAGGTGATGTCTTTGCGCCAACAACCTGCTCCCGTCGTTCATTAAGGGGTTTTTCGCCCTTCACATTAGGGGGGTATAATCCCGTCTGGCATTCATCATGGATTTGTCATTTTGCGGGTCGGGTGCAGGCTTCTCATATTATAAAAATACTGTATACTTAAACAGTGTTGTGGGAGGCGAGCGATGCGCAAAATCATACATGTCGATATGGACTGCTTTTTCGCAGCGGTGGAAATGCGTGATAACCCGGCCCTGCGCGACATCCCCATTGCTATTGGTGGCAGTCGCGAACGCCGGGGAGTCATCAGCACCGCCAATTACCCGGCGCGAAAGTTTGGTGTGCGTAGCGCAATGCCTACGGGAATGGCGTTAAAGCTGTGCCCGCATCTCACCTTATTACCCGGCCGTTACGACGCTTATAAAGAGGCCTCTCGCCAGATTCAGGCCATCTTCTCTCGCTACACCTCGCTCATCGAACCCCTTTCGCTGGATGAAGCCTATCTTGATGTGACCGACAGTCCGCACTGCCACGGCTCGGCCACGTTGATGGCACAAGAGATCCGTCAGACGATTTTCAACGAACTACAGCTAACCGCTTCTGCGGGGGTTGCTCCGGTTAAGTTTCTGGCCAAAATCGCCTCCGACCTGAATAAACCTAACGGGCAATATGTGATTACTCCCGCGGATGTTCCCGAATTCCTCAGAACGTTACCGTTAGGAAAAATACCCGGCGTCGGCAAAGTCTCAGCCGCGAAACTGGAATCGATGGGATTACGGACCTGTGAAGATGTTCAAAAATACGATCTGGCCCTGTTGCTTAAGCGGTTTGGTAAGTTTGGTCGTGTGCTGTGGGAACGCAGTCAGGGTATTGATGAACGCGATGTGAATAACGACAGGCTGCGAAAGTCAGTCGGCGTCGAGCGCACGCTGGCGGAAGATATTCATGAATGGTCGGAGTGTGAGGCGATTATTGAGCGGCTCTACCCGGAACTGGAGCGGCGGCTGGCCAAGGTTAAGCCCGATCTCTTCATCGCCCGTCAGGGGGTGAAGTTAAAGTTTAATGATTTTCAGCAGACGACGCAGGAACACGTCTGGCCGCGCTTAAATAAAGAGGATCTGATCGCGACGGCGCGCAATACCTGGAACGAACGTCGGGGAGGGCGCGGGGTAAGGCTGGTGGGATTACACGTTACGCTGCTGGACCCGCAGATGGAAAGACAGCTACTGTTGGGGATTTGACGCTAACGTATTGCCGGATGGCGGCGTAAACGCCTTATCCGGCCTACAAATCAGCGCGTAGGCCGGGTGGCGACGCAAATGCCTTATCCAGCCTACAAATCAGCGCGTAGGCCGGATAGTGGTATAAAAACTTTCTCTGGCCTACAAATCAGCGTGTAGGCCGGATAAGCGCAGCGCCATCCGGCATTTATTGCAGAATCTTACTTCGCTGGAATAGACTTCAGCAGCTCGGTCAGAAGCGTCCAGTAATGACCGACGCTTTCAATATGAACCTGCTCATCCGGAGAGTGCGGACCGGTGATGGTCGGCCCAATGGAAACCATGTCCATATCCGGATACGGTTTCTTGAACAGACCGCATTCCAGACCCGCGTGGATAATCTGGATGTTCGGCGTCTTGTTGAACAGACGCTGATAGGTTTCACGCACCAGGTGCATAACCGGCGAGTTCGCATCCGGCTGCCAGCCTGGATACGCACCTTTGGCTTCCGTTTTCGCGCCAGCCAGTTTGCCCAGCGAATCCAGCATGCTTACCACGTAGTCTTTACCGCTGTCGATCAGCGAACGAACCAGGCAGTGAATCTGGACATTATCGTCAGTCATGGTCACCACGCCGACGTTCAGCGAGGTTTCCACCACGCCTTTCGCCACGTCGGAATTGCGGATTACACCGTTTGGCGTGGCGTTCAGCAGACGAATGAAGCTATCGCGAGACGGGGTAGTCAGTGCGGCTTTGTCGTTGCTGACGGCATCCAGCAGCAGCGCCAGATTCTTCTCTTTGGCTTCCAGCTCGTTTTTCAGGATCTCCTGATACGTGCTGACCAGCGCTTTTAACGCATCAACTTTATCGGCAGCCACGGCGAGGGTCGCAAAGGCTTCGCGCGGAATCGCGTTACGCAGCGTACCGCCGTTGAAGTCAACCAGACGCAGATCCAGCTCTTGGGCATGGCCTGCCAGGAAACGTACCAGCAGCTTGTTGGCATTACCGAGACCAACATGAATTTCGCCACCGGAGTGACCGCCTTTCAGGCCTTTTAAGGTCAGCTTAAAGCTCTGGAAGCCAGCAGGAATGGCTTCACGGGACAGCGGCAGGTTAGAGGTGAAATCGATACCCCCTGCGCAACCCATGTAGATCTCACCTTCTTCTTCAGAGTCGGTGTTGATCAGGATATCAGCCTGCAGCCAGTTTGCCTGCAGACCAAATGCGCCGTCCATGCCCGCTTCTTCGGTCATGGTCAGCAGCACTTCCAGCGGACCGTGTACCACATTGTCATCAGCCAGTACCGCCAGCGCAGACGCCATACCGATACCGTTATCTGCACCCAGCGTGGTACCACGGGCTTTTACCCATTCGCCATCAATATAAGGCTGGATCGGATCTTTGGTGAAGTCGTGCACGGTGTCGTTATTTTTTTGCGGGACCATATCCAGGTGCGCCTGCAAAACGACCGGCTTGCGATTTTCCATTCCTGCGGTAGCGGGTTTACGAATCAGGATATTACCAACCTGATCGCGCTCGACGTGGAAACCTTTCTCCTGGGCCCAGCTCAGAATGTGTTCAGCGAGTTGCTCTTCATGATAGGACGGATGAGGAATAGAACAGATTTTGGCAAAAATATCCCACAGCGGTTGCGGGGATAACTGAGACAGTTCAGACACGTTGAGTCTCCTTGGCGATGTCCTACAAAATTGACTTGCAGGCCACGGGGTTAGCGGAATTAAAAACACCACAAGTCAGGCTTGCGCGATGCGATTGAGAATACCACTTTCTTCGCTGACGGCTAGTATAAAGCATGCAAAAAGAGGCGCGGATTCCGCGAAACACTGGTTTTTAGTGCGTCAGATCTCTATAATCTCGCGCAACCTGATTCACCCTCAATTTATTAATTAGCCGTAGATAAACAGGCTGGGACACTTCACATGAGCGAAAAATACGTCGTCACCTGGGACATGTTGCAGATCCATGCACGTAAACTGGCAAGCCGCCTGATGCCTTCTGAACAATGGAAAGGCATTATTGCCGTTAGCCGTGGTGGTCTGGTGCCGGGCGCATTGCTGGCGCGTGAATTGGGTATTCGTCATGTCGATACCGTATGCATCTCCAGCTACGATCACGACAACCAGCGCGAACTGAAAGTGCTGAAGCGTGCGGAAGGTGACGGTGAAGGTTTCATCGTGATCGATGACCTGGTAGACACCGGTGGTACTGCCGTTGCTATCCGTGAAATGTATCCTAAAGCGCATTTCGTCACGATCTTCGCTAAGCCGGCTGGTCGCCCGCTGGTGAATGACTATGTGGTTGATATTCCGCAGGATACCTGGATTGAGCAGCCGTGGGATATGGGCGTGGTATTTGTTCCGCCGATCTCTGGTCGCTAATCTAAAAAGTTTTCAACGCCCGCACTGTCGGGCGTTGTTCTTTTTGTGCGGTGTCAGGTTACACTATGCCTTAGTGAGTACTCATGGAGGCCGTAATCATGTCGCAGGCTAACCTCAGCGAAGTTCTGTTTAAACCCCGCTTCAAACATCCTGAAACGTCAACGTTGGTTCGTCGTTTTAACCACGGCGCGCAGCCGTCTGTGCAGTCCGCTCTGGATGGCAAAACAATCCCGCACTGGTATCGCATGGTGAATCGCCTGATGTGGATCTGGCGTGGGGTCGATCCGCGTGAAATCCTTGAAGTGCAGGCGCGTATCGTCATGAGCGAAGCCGAACGCACGGATAAAGAGCTCTACGATACGGTCATTGGCTATCGTGGTGGAAACTGGATCTACGAGTGGGCGAAGCAGGCGATGGACTGGCAACAGAAAGCGTCTATGGAAGAGGACCCGCAGGTGAGTGGTCGCCACTGGCTGCATGCTTCCACGCTGTACAACATTGCAGCATACCCACATTTAAAAGGCGATGAGCTGGCAGAACAGGCGCAGGCCCTGGCCAACCGCGCTTACGAAGAGGCGGCTCAACGACTGCCAGGTACGCTGCGCGAGATGGAATTTGCTGTTGCCGGCGGTGCGCCGATAACCGGCTTCCTGCACATGCCAAAAGGCGACGGCCCGTTCCCGACGGTGCTGATGTGCGGTGGCCTGGATTCCATGCAAACCGACTACTACACCCTGTATGAGCGCTATTTCGCACCGCGTGGTATTGCCATGCTGACGCTGGATATGCCTTCAGTCGGATTCTCGTCAAAATGGAAATTGACCCAGGATTCCAGCCTGCTGCATCAACATGTATTAAAAGCGCTGCCGAATATTCCCTGGGTCGATCACACCCGTGTGGCGGCATTCGGTTTTCGCTTTGGCGCTAACGTCGCAGTACGCCTGGCCTATCTGGAATCATCACGCCTGAAGGCGGTGGCCTGTCTGGGACCGGTGGTGCATGCGCTGCTTAGCGATCCCCAGCGTCAGGCTTCAGTACCGGAAATGTATCTTGACGTTCTGGCCAGCCGTCTGGGGATGCACGATGCGTCTGATGAAGCGCTGCGCGTCGAGCTAAACCGCTATTCATTAAAGGTACAAGGGCTGCTGGGCCGTCGCTGTCCAACGCCAATGCTGTCGGGGTTCTGGAAAAACGATCCATTTAGTCCGGAAGAGGAGTCGCGTTTAATCACATCTTCATCTTCCGACGGTAAGCTGCTGGAGATTCCGTTCAACCCGGTGTATCGCAATTTTGACAAAGCGCTGCAAGAAATTACCGGGTGGATCAATCATAGATTGTGTTAATAGATTGCTAAATTTTATTGGTTTGGTAAAACAGTTGCTTCACCTAAGGAGATCGCAATGACGTTACCGAGTGGACACCCGAAAAGCAGATTGATCAAAAAATTCACCGCGCTTGGCCCATACATCCGCGAAGGGCAGTGCGAAGATAATCGATTCTTTTTCGATTGTCTGGCTGTTTGCGTCAACGTGAAACCGGCACCAGAGAAACGTGAATTTTGGGGCTGGTGGATGGAGCTGGAAGCGCAGGAGAAACGCTTTACGTACAGCTACCAGTTTGGTTTGTTCGATAAAGACGGCAACTGGACCGCCGTGCCGATTAAAGAGACTGAAGTGGTAGAGCGACTGGAATACACCTTACGCGAGTTTCATGAAAAGTTGCGTGGGTTGTTAACGACGCTGAATCTGGCGCTGGAGCCTGCTGACGACTTTAAGGATGAGCCGGTTAAATTAACGGCATAATGAACAGAAAAAAGCCGGATGGCGGCGCAACCCCATCCGGCTTTTTTTATGCTATATCAAAACTGATAGACCATACCGACAGCGACGATATCATCATCGTTGATGCCCAGCTTATTATTGCTATCCAGTTGGTTGATTTTATAATCAACAAAGGCCGACATATTTTTGTTGAAATAATAGGTCGCGCCCACGTCGATATAATTCACCAGATCTTCATCGCCTACGCCTTCAATATCTTTGCCTTTTGACAGAACATAACCCAGGGATGGACGCAGACCAAAGTCAAACTGGTACTGAGCGACCACTTCGAAGTTCTGAGTTTTGTTAGCAAAGCCACCGGAAATAGGTGTCATATTGCGCGTTTCAGAATAGAACGTTGCCAGATAAATATCATTGGCATCATATTTTAAACCTGTCGCCCAGGATTCTGCTTTATCGCCAGTACCCCGGTTTTGCAGGTTCTGCTGATTGGTACGGTCGGAGTTGGTATACGCACCACTGATGGCGAAATCGCTGCCGCCAAAGTCATACGTCACGGAGGTACCAAAGCCGTCGCCGTTCTGTTTTTTCACATCGCGGTCCTGGTTTTTGCCCTGATATTGCAGAGTAAGATCCAGACCATCGACGACGCCGAAGAAGTCGGTATTACGGTAGGTGGCCAGGCCGCTGGCACGTTTGGTCATAAAGTTATCGGTCTGCGCGGAAGAGTCACCGCCGAATTCCGGGAACATATCCGTCCACGCTTCCACGTCATACAGCGCACCCAGATTACGACCATAATCAAACGAGCCAAAATCTTTTAATTTCACACCGGCGAAAGCCAGACGTGTTTTTTGCTGGTTGGTTTCGTTTTCCGCTTTATTCCCTGCGAACTCAGCTTCCCAACGACCATAACCGGTCAGTTGATCGTTAATTTGTGTTTCGCCTTTAAAACCTAAGCGGATATAGCTCTGGTCGCCGTCTTTGCTGTCATAATCAGTCATGTAGTGCATTGCTTTGACTTTGCCATACAAGTCCAGTTTATTACTGTTCTTGTTATAGACTTCTGCCGCCTGTACGGACGCCGATGCAACAATTCCCATCACCACTAATGCCAGAGTGCTCTTTTTCATTTTCATTCCTGATTTAAAGTACGCGCTAATATTTACTGGGTGTGATCCCCGTTAAAAGACAGGAGGGTTTTTAACGTCTGGCAATGAACGTTTTATGACAAAGTAAGAATATTTTTAAAAAAGAATGTTTTTTTGTGTCTGTAATAAATGCGTCAAAATCTGCCGCTACGCTTGCTGATCCTGCGCAATAAAATTCCATGCTTTGTGCGCTGGCTGTTGGCAACCGGGGCCAGTCCTGCTAAAACGTTCGTTTGATATCATTTTCCCCAATTTTGAATGGCAGAGAATCATGAGTGACAGCCAGACGCTGGTGGTAAAACTTGGCACCAGTGTGTTAACGGGCGGATCGCGCCGCCTGAACCGCGCCCATATCGTCGAACTGGTTCGCCAGTGCGCGCAGCTCCATGCCGCAGGGCATCGTATTGTTATCGTTACCTCGGGCGCGATTGCCGCCGGACGCGAGCATCTTGGTTACCCTGAACTCCCGGCGACGATAGCGTCGAAACAACTGTTGGCGGCGGTAGGGCAGAGTCGATTGATTCAACTGTGGGAACAGCTGTTCTCAATTTACGGTATTCATATCGGCCAGATGCTGCTGACGCGTGCGGATATGGAAGACAGAGAGCGCTTCCTTAATGCCCGCGATACGCTACGTGCGCTGCTGGATAACAACATTGTTCCCGTCATCAATGAGAACGACGCAGTGGCGACCGCTGAAATTAAAGTCGGTGATAACGACAACCTTTCGGCGCTGGCGGCGATCCTGGCGGGTGCCGATAAGCTGCTGCTGTTGACCGATCAACAGGGCCTGTTCACCGCCGATCCGCGTACTAACCCGCAGGCGGAACTGATCAAAGACGTTCACGGCATTGATGATGCGCTGCGCGCCATTGCCGGGGATAGCGTCTCGGGTCTGGGAACCGGGGGGATGGGGACTAAATTACAGGCTGCCGACGTGGCCTGCCGCGCGGGTATCGACACCATTATCGCCGCAGGCAGCAAGCCGGGCGTCATTGGTGATGTGATGGAAGGTGTTTCTGTCGGTACCCGTTTTCATGCGCAGGCTTCTCCGTTGGAAAACCGTAAACGCTGGATTTTCGGCGCTCCGCCTGCCGGGGAGATTACCGTCGATGAAGGTGCGACCGCGGCGATTCTGGAGCGCGGCAGTTCATTGCTGCCAAAAGGCATTAAAAGCGTGACAGGCGACTTCTCTCGTGGTGAAGTGATCCGCATCTGCAACCTCGAAGGGCGTGATATTGCCCACGGCGTCACTCGCTATAATAGTGACGCGCTACGCCGTATTGCCGGGCACCACTCACAACAGATTGACACTATTCTTGGCTATGAATATGGCCCGGTTGCTGTCCATCGCGACGATATGATTACCCGTTAAGGAACAGGCATATGCTGGAACAAATGGGCATTGCTGCCAAAGCTGCGTCATATAAGCTGGCGCTACTCTCCAGCCGCGAAAAAAATCGCGTGCTGGAAACCATTGCTGATGAGCTGGAAGCGCAAACGGAAAGCATCCTCAGCGCGAACGCACAGGATGTTGAACAGGCGCGTGAAAATGGCCTGAGCGAAGCGATGCTTGATCGCCTCGCGCTGACTCCTGCGCGTTTGAAAGCGATTGCTGACGACGTGCGTCAGGTGTGTAATCTCGCTGACCCGGTAGGGCAGGTGATTGACGGCGGTCTGCTGGATAGCGGCCTGCGTCTGGAGCGTCGTCGCGTGCCGCTGGGCGTGATTGGCGTGATTTATGAAGCGCGTCCTAACGTCACCGTTGATGTGGCTTCGCTGTGCCTGAAAACGGGTAATGCGGCGATTCTGCGCGGTGGGAAAGAGACGTACCGGACCAACGCCGCCACTGTGGCGGTGATCCAGCATGCGCTACAATCCTGCGGTTTACCGGCCGCTGCGGTGCAGTCGATTGATAACCCGGATCGCGCGCTGGTCACTGAAATGCTGCGGATGGATAAGTACATCGATATGCTGATCCCTCGCGGTGGTGCAGGGCTGCACAAGCTGTGTCGTGAACAGTCGACTATCCCGGTTATCACCGGTGGTATTGGCGTATGTCATATCTATGTAGATGATACGGCTGAGATCGCCCCGGCGCTGAAGATTATCGTCAACGCCAAAACCCAGCGTCCGAGCACGTGTAACACTGTCGAGACACTGTTGGTGAATCAGAGTATCGCTGAGCGCTTCCTGCCTGCTCTAAGCCAGCAAATGGCAGAAAGCGGCGTGACGCTTCATGCAGATGATGCTGCGCTGGCCGCATTGCAGGCCGGACCGGCAAACGTCGTGGCGGTAAAAGCGGAACAGTATGACGATGAGTTTTTATCGCTGGATCTGAACGTGAAGATTGTCGCCGATCTGGATGATGCCATTGCCCATATTCGTGAGCATGGTACTCAGCATTCCGATGCGATTCTGACGCGTACGCTGCGCAACGCCGATCGTTTTGTGAATGAAGTCGATTCTTCCGCCGTGTACGTAAACGCCTCTACCCGTTTTACCGATGGCGGTCAGTTTGGACTTGGCGCGGAAGTCGCCGTGAGCACGCAAAAATTACACGCACGTGGCCCAATGGGGCTGGAAGCACTGACCACTTACAAGTGGATTGGCTTTGGTGACGACACGATTCGTGCGTAATTGAAACCGGGTGATGCAAAATTAGGCGTTTGATTCACAAGGCCATTGACGCATCGCCCGGTTAGTTTTAACCTTCTACCCCGTGTTCGCATTCGTGGACATGTCCTTATCAGGGCCGATATAGCTCAGTTGGTAGAGCAGCGCATTCGTAATGCGAAGGTCGTAGGTTCGACTCCTATTATCGCACCATTTCTCTATTTCTTCGCACTGATTTTTACCCTTTCCTGTACCAGGACCAGCCCGTCTGATGTCATCAGCACGATGAGCAGCATCATCATCTCATTGTACGCAAATATATCTTCTGTATTACCGCTATCCTTCCTGTAGAAAAAGGAGCAGCGACAGCCGCTCCCTTCTGGCATCAGGATTTTGGGAACACCCAAACATGTTTTTCGGGTAACGCCAGGTGGCAGTACTGCGGATCGCGTACTTCGTTGCCGTAGGCGCGGATGACAAAATCATCAGCCACGGTGCGGAACAGGTACTCCCAGCGGTCACCGAGATACATGCTGGTGAGCAACGGGAGAGCCAACTGGTTTTCGCCTGGCCCGTCGGCCAGCACCACACGTTCAACGCGGATCACCGCGGTGCCCTCATGGCCAACCTGAACACCGTCGCCCGCCTGACCCCACAGAACCCAGTCACGTCCTTCAATACGTGCCTTGCCGTCGCGCAGTTCAGTGACCTTGCCGTGCAGGCGGTTGTTGCTGCCCATAAACTCGGCGGTGAACAGCGTTTTTGGGGAACCATACATCTCTTGCGGCGTACCCTGTTGCTCGATTTTGCCGTTGTTGAGTAGCAGAATGCGGTCAGAAATCGACATCGCTTCTCCCTGGTCATGCGTCACCATCAGCGCGGACAACCCGAGATTAATAATCAACTCACGCAGGAATACGCGCGCTTCTTCCCGCAGTTTTGCATCAAGGTTGGATAACGGCTCATCGAGCAGGATCACGGGTGGGTTATAAACCAGCGCACGGCCAATCGCCACGCGCTGCTGCTGGCCGCCAGAAAGTTGATGCGGATGGCGCTTACCCAGATGTCCCAGGCCCAGTTGATCCAACACCCCCTGTACCCGTTGGTTGATCTCTGCGGTGGAGACTTTGCGCAACTTCAGCGGGTAGGCCACATTCTCAAATACGGTTTTATGCGGCCACAGAGCGTAGGACTGGAACACCAGCCCCAGGTTGCGCTCCTCGGCGGGGATTTCGCTGCGCGGCGTACCGTCGTAGACTTTGTTGTTGCCGATGGTAATTGACCCTTGTGTCGGTTTTTCCAGCCCGGCCACCGCGCGCAGGAGGGTGGTTTTACCGCTCCCGGACGGTCCCAGTAACGAAACCACTTCGCCCCGTTTGAGGTCCATGGTCACGCCCTTTAGCACCGGGTTATCACCGTAGGTTAAGTGCAGGTTCTCGACCGATAATTCAATCATGTAATTTCACTCCAAAACGTAGGGCAATACCCAGGCCAATCACCACCAACACAATGTTGATAAACGACAGCGCCGCAACGATATCGATAGCGCCTGCCGCCCACAGAGAAACCAGCATCGAGCCGATGGTCTCCGTGCCCGGCGACAGCAGATAGACGCCCGTTGAGTACTCGCGCTCAAAGATCAGGAACATCAACAGCCAGGAACCAATCAGCCCGTAGCGCGACAGCGGAATGGTGACGTGGCGGGTGATCTGCCCACGCGTCGCACCGGTGCTGCGCGCGGCTTCTTCCAGCTCTGGCCCCACTTGCAGCAACGTTGAGGAGATAAGCCGCAGGCCGTAGGCCATCCACACCACCGTATACGCCAGCCAGACGCTGAACATGGTGCTGCGTAACGAGCGCAGCCAGACAATCAGGTTATCGCGCAGCCACTGCGACCATGGCATGCCGGAAAGCCAGCCGGATTTCAGTGCGTTATCGAGCCACATCGGCAAGAACAGGAACACCCACAGAAACGCCAGACCGGCGAGCAGGCCGGGCACCGCACGGGGAACCAGCACGCTGTAGTCGAGGAAGCGGGTGGTGTTGTCCGGTTTACGGTGCATGGCGATGCCGATAAACAGATAGCAGCCCACCGCCAGCGCGCCGCCAATCACGCCAATCGCCATGGAGTTAACGATGGCCCGCAGCAGGTTCGGCTGTTCCCAGATGGTACGGAAGGTGCTGAGGGACAGCTCATCCCACAGCGAAACGCCCACGCCCCAGTTAGAGATAAACGCACGCAGCACCACGCCCATCAACGGTACGCCAATGGTGATGGTCAGCCAGAACGCGACCACAGCTCCCGCTATCCAGCGCCATTTACCCAGCGGCAGCGCGCGGGCCTGCGAGGCTTTACCCTTCATGGTGACGAAGCGGTTAGCGGTACGCATCAGGCGACGCTGTAGCATGACCAGTGGTATGGTCAGGCAGATCAGTACCACGGCAACGGCCGCCATCAGGTGATACGACGGCGTACCCAGTTTATTGGTCAACTGATACAGATAGGTCGCCAGCACCATGTTGCCTTCCGGATCGCCCAGCACCAGCATCAGGCCAAACACTTCCAGACCGAGGAAAAACAGCAGCACCACGGCGTACAGAATAGACGGGCGAACCATCGGCAGGCTGACCGAGGTCATCACCTGCAGCGGGGATGCGCCGGAGATACGTGCGGCTTCCTCCACGTCCGAACTCACGCTGCGCAGCGCCGAGGAGATATAGAGATAAGCGTGCGGTACGTGTGTCAGGCCTGCAATGACCACGATGCTCGACATGTCGTAGATGTTCCACGGCACGAAGCCAATCAGCGATTGTGCCCACAGTGACAGGAAGCCTACTGGGCCTGCGGCCACCACATAGCCAAAACCCAGCACCATCGGTGAAACAAAAATAGGCACCAGGATCAGCGGCTCAATCAGACGTCTACCCGGTAAGTCGGTACGTACCATCAGGAAGGCCAGTATGCCGCCCAGAGGAATGGCGATAATGACCAGACCGAATGCGAGAATAAAACCGCTTTTCAGTGCTTTATAGAAGTCAGGGTCGGTAAAAATAAAGCCAAAGGATTCAAGGCTCCAGTCCTTTGCCGGCGAGAAGAACGGCGCGGACAAAAAGCTTTGTATCACGATGAACGACAACGGCGTGTAGATAACCAGCGCGGTTAACAGCACGACGATGCCACGCGGCAAGCTTTGCCACTTTCTGCGTAATGCATTCATAAGCGGAGATCCGGTAACACGTATTCAGGAAACGAGCACCAGGCGCACCAGTGAACCGTGCGCCCGGTTCTGGCTCTTATTTGGCCGCGGCTTCGCGCCACTGTTTGATGTAGTCCAGACGTTTTTTCGGTTGCAGGTATTCAAGTAATGACTCATCAACCGGGATCGGCTTCAGCGCGCTACCCAGCATTTTGGTCATACCGTCGATGTCATTTTTACCTTCGATATCGTTGCGAATAGACGGAATATCGGCCTGGTTGGCGAGGATGTTTTGCCCTTTTTCAGACAGCACATAGTCCAGCCACAGTTTGGCGGCATTGCTATGTTCTGCCTGCTGGCTGATGAAAGAAACTCGTGACAGCACCAGGGTGTAGTCCTTCGGATAGGAAATGCCCAGTGACGGGTCGTTTTTGGCACGCGCTTCGGCGTAAGAGCCGAGGATATTATAACCAATCAGGTTTTCACCCGATGAAACCCGCTCCATCATCGTACCGGTGGACGATTGCACGGCTAACCCGCCTTTCGCCACGTCGGCCAATGTTTTGAAGTAGTTCGGATCGGCCTTGTAATCCAGCACCGATAGCATGAAGCCAACCCCGGATTTTTCGATATCGTAGGTGGTGACTTTGCTTTTGAATTTATCCACCTGGCCTGCAATCAGCTTTGCCAGCGCGGCGTGGGAGTCCGGAACCTCGTTCGCCGGGATGAGGCGCTTGTTGTAAATAAACACCACCGGCTCGTAGGTGGTGCCGTAGGCTTTGTTGTGCCAGACCGCCCATTTCGGTAGCTGGTTCTGCTCTGCTGAAACATACTCCATGGCATAGTCGGTCGCGAGCTTCATCGCGGTATCCATGGAGGAGCTCCAGATAACGTCACCGCTGCCGCCGCCAGCAGCCTGTTCGCTGATATAACGGTTATACAGCTCGGTGCTGTTCATATCGTTATATTCAACTTTGATGCCCGGATAGGTGGCTTCAAAGCCCTGAATCAGCGGCCCCGCCGCTTTGGTATCCGTTGTGGAGTAAACCACGACTTTGCCTTCTTTGGTGGCGGCATCAACCACCTTTTGGTAGTCAGCCGGATACCCCTGCGGCAGCGCGGACAGGGCAGAAAACGACATGAAAACAGCAGCAGAGATCAGAGAGATGCGGAATGTGTTCGCCATTATTATTAACCTTCTAGTTACATTTGAGGAACTAAAAGTCAACATAGCGGATGGGAGGGGAGAGACAAGAGGGGGGAGAGAGCCGGCTGGTGGAAATGTGATTGTTGGCGTTGTTTCGGTAATTAACACCATAGAAACCGTGAGGGCGATGGGTTGAGAGAATAGAATTCTCGCCGTTGTAGGCCGGATGGCGCTTCGCTTATCCGGCCTACAGTGATTGTTACTCCTGAGCCACCCTCCGATACAGCCGCCTCGGATGCCCAATACTCCCATACTGAATCTCAATCACCACAAACCCAATTTCCACGCAATACTCCAGATAGCGGCGACCCGTGGTCTTGCTGATCCCTGCATCTTCCACCACCTGCTCAACTGACCAACTGGCGTCAGGATGTTCGCTGAAAATACGCTTCACCCGCTCGAGCGTTGCCGGTTCAATGCCCTTTGTTGATGGCTGGGTTGATGCCTCACCCGCGGGTAAATTGAACAGTTTATCCAGTGCATGTTGGTCAACAACCTTCACCTGGCGCAGCGTATGCTCCAGCAACATAAAGCGCTCCAGCGAGGCCCGCAGACGGTGGGAAAACACGGGTTTTAGCAGGTAGTCAAACGCGCCGCTGCGCATAGCATGGCTGCAGGTTTGCATATCGCTGGCGGCGGTGATGAATATCACCGAGCACTCAAACTGTTTGAGCAGCGGGCTATCAATAAGCTCAACGCCCTGACCGTCCGGCAAATAGTTGTCCAGCAGCAGCAGGCGCGGCCGATGACGGAGGATCAGCTCGCGGGCCTGTTCCAGCGATCCCGCGATCCCCACGATGCGCAGATGGAAGTTTTGCTCAATAAACTCCCGATGCAACTGTGCGAGATGCGGCTCATCTTCAACAATAACAACCTCAAGAGGGCGGATATCAGTCATAGGAAGGTCCTGTCGGAAGTGAAATCTGGAACGGGATGAAAACCGAAAATACGGTACCCTGCGGGATGTTATCGCTTATTTCGATGCTGCCACCGGCCCGACGAACATAGCCCGCGACCAGGTACAGGCCAATACCATGTTCTGCACCGGTGAGTGCACTGCTGTCCGTGGGTTTACTGGTAAAGCCTTGCTCAAAAATATGCGGCTTCATGGCTTCATCAACGCCACAGCCTCGGTCAGCCACTTCAATCACCAGTTCGTGGTTGCGATCCGATATATACACTTCCACCGGCGCGGTACGTGCTGGCGTTTTCAGCGTGGCATCGACCGCATTGTCCACCAGATTGCCAATTACTGACATCAGCTCCGTTTCGCTCAGCCCCTCCGGCAGGCGCGAGAGCTGGCAGGCAGGGTCGAAAACCAGCTCAACACCTTTCTCGCGGGCACCGACATATTTCCCCAGCAGCAGGCCGCACAGCGCCGGAGAGACAAACTGCCTGGAGAGGAAATCCAGCACCTGCTGGGCCCCCTCTGACTGTACCTGGATATAACGCAGCGCATCGTCATAGCGCTGCATCTGCAGCAGGCCGACGAGCGTCGCCGTCCAGTTGAGCTGCTCGTGGCGCATGATGCGCAGGTTATCGGCATAGCGGGTCACCTGGCTGAGTTGGCTGCTGAGCGTATTGATATCGTTCTTATCGCGGAAGCTGAATACCCAACCGCTTTGGGTGCCCGGCTCAACTTCAATAGCCACGCGGTTGACGATGGTTTCCCGTTGATTCAGGACGGTAATATGATCGTGATGGCGGCTGTCATAAGCGGTATTGCCTGGCGCGAAAAACGACGGTGGCAGTTGAATCACTTCATCCAGCGGCTTGCCGAGCAACGCTTGTTCACTCTGGCGAATATTGAGCATCTCCCTGGCGGCGCGGTTGATGAGTATTAGCTGTTTATCGGCATTCACCGCAAACACCCCTTCGTACATGGCCTCCAGTAACGCCTTTTGCTGTAGCACCAACTGGGCGATATCTTTGGGTTCCAGGCCGAACATCTGTTTTTTCAGCGTGCGGGTCAGTAACCAGGAAAAAATAAACAGCAGCAGCAGCAGGGCAAGGCCGTACATTCCGGTGCGCCACAGCAGGCGGGCGTTGATATTGGCGATGTAGGAGGTGAGGTAACCGACGGAGACAATGCCGATTACCTGATGATGGCTATCGAAAATAGGTGCCTTACTGCGTAACGAGACACCGATCCCGCCCTTACGCACTGTGATAATGGTTTTGCCCTTCAGCACGTCAGCATTGTCGCCACCGATCATCGGCAGGTTAAGGCGCTCCGGGGATTCTGAGTGGTAAAGATGCTGTTCACGCGCATCACCAATCACAATATAACTGGCGTCGCTTTCAGCGCGCAGCGGCTGAATCAGTTGTGCGATACCGGGAATATCCCGCTGTTGTACTTTTTCTGCCAGACCGGGAATCAGGGCAATTTCGCTGGCCTGTACCCGCGCACGTTGGCCCAAATCGTGGTGCAACTGGCGGTCGATAAAGTGAAACAGCAATACGCCAAGCAGCGCCAGCAGAAGGCAGGAAAAAGCCACCAGTGAGAGGAACAGCTTTACCTGAAAGGACAATCTGAGTTTCATGTAGTCCGCAGCGGCCAGAGCAGAAAGGGTCATCTGAAAAGCCTATCATGCGAAAATACGAACCGTAATCGAGGGACAACAGAGTTGTGAACTGCCTACATTCTCCGCGAATTTCTGAGGCAATAAACGGTATGTCGACGATGCGATCCAACGGCTGTATTCATTGAAAATGCGCATCGTTGACGGTGATTTTTTTGGATCTTCCGGTCTATGACTCTGGGTGTCCGTCGATCGCGTCTTTCAGATCGCGATACTCTTCGCATTGGGTGCCGCAGATAGTCTTAATGGTGGCCAGCTCTGCTTTCGCCAGGTCGGGACGGCCTTTAACCATCCATGCTTCCCCAAGATATTCGCGCACTTTCGCATAGTGCGGATCAAGGGCAATCGATCGTTGGTAGTAACTTATCCCTTCATCCGTACGCCCTAGCTTGCGCGTCGCATAGCCTCGATAGTTCCAGGCTTCACGCGTATTGGGCTGCTGTAAGGTATCGAGTAAATTGATGGCATCCTGATAATGGCCGGTTTTCGCCAGATGATACGCATACTGCGTTTTATCCTGATCGTCGATCATGCTGCTTTTTTCTGGCAAACATTTTTGGGTTTTGTTGTCGTAAACCTGACCCTTCGGGCATGTTGGTGTGGTGGTATCGTCATTTCCCATGGCGCTGGCTGCAGCGGAGTAGAGCAGCCCGCCTGAGATCAGGCAAATGAACGGCAGTATTTTCGTCATGGCGTGCATCTTCATGGTCCTGTCCTCTCGGTATGAGTGAAGGTTCTTGCATGCTGTAAACCGCGCAGACCATGCTTTATTCATTATCGATGCCTATAAATTGACCTGCCGTTTATTTTTAATACACCGCTGATCCAGCCGATTGTTCTGCGGTATTTAGTAATGTCCCGAGTCGTGTGAACTATAGTAAAGATGGCCGTTATTTCTCATTATTAATAACCGTGAGTGGGGGATGTGCATGAAGAAGATTCTGATGCTGGTCGGGGATTATGTCGAAGATTATGAAACGATGGTGCCTTTCCAGGCTCTGCAAATGCTCGGTCACCGGGTTGATGCCGTCTGTCCGGATAAACAACAAGGTGACTATGTTCAGACCGCCATTCACGATTTTGATGGGGCGCAGACTTACAGTGAGAAACCAGGACATCGCTTCACCTTGAATGCGAATTTCTCTGATGCGCGTGAGGCGGATTATGATGCCTTGTTGATCCCTGGCGGGCGGGCGCCGGAGTATTTGCGTCTGAATCCGAATGTCATTCAACTGGTACAAGACTTTAACTCCGCGGGTAAACCTATCGCCGCTGTGTGTCATGGCCCGCAACTGCTGGCGGCAGCCGGAGTGTTAGAAAACCGGACCTGCAGCGCGTATCCAGCGTGTGCGCCAGAAGTTCGGTTGAGCGGTGGCCATTATGCCGATATCGGCATTGACCAGGCGCACGTCGACGGCAATCTGGTTACCGCGCCGGCATGGCCTGCTCATCCTGCCTGGTTGGCTAAATTTGTTGAAGTATTAATGAATTAACGGGTACCGGCTTTGCAGGTCGGTATAACCCATCCGGCTATACCGACTGCAAAAAATTACCGTTGCATGAGTGCGAATACTCCCCAGCCGAGATATTCCCGGGTGAAGGTGACATGGCGTCCCGGTGACGTCCTCAGTTGCTCTCTGACTTCCTGCGTAAAGTCATCGTTTGGGTTCACCTCCAGCCATCGAACTGCCCCCGTATGCCTGGGCAATATCTTTCGTGGCGGGTATTTGACGCCAGTAATAGTAAAAATTCTGGGAATATCCATCACTCTCTCCTTAGCGATTATCTAACTGGGCGCGAACATTGTTTAATCCGGTGGTGTTGATGCGGTAGGGCTGGCCATTGACGGATTTGATCAATTTTTTGGTTCTGAGCTTTTTAAACACCTCAAGCGTGCAGTCGCAGAGCAGCAATCCTTCGCGGCTATAACATTCAACGGATGTGACGCGGCCAGCGCTATCGCGGACGTGCGCAATGCGGCCACCTTTGGCGAGAACGTGTAAGGTACGTTGTTCCTGACGGGATAAATTCATACTGGGAAACCTGTTTCATCATCATGTGCAAAACGTGCAAACACACTGCGGTGTCCGCATTCGATTTCGGCGCAGTGATAACCAGTCCGGCCTGATAAGGTCGGCAAACTGATTATCTGATGATGACATTCTCCAGCATCAAAGCCTCGGGTTGAGTTGAAGGGTATTTACATGCTGAATGATAACAGGCGGTCCCTCGAGGGGAACCCTTGTGACGCTAATTTGTGATCTGTAACCGCAGTGCGGCCACATTATAGATAATGCCAAACACCGCTACCGCCAGCAGGAACAGGGACGAGATAAAAACGCTGTCTCTGATAAACCGCGTGGGCATCCAGCGTTTGAACATCACGATATAAAACGACAGAACGGCAACGTCAAAAATGATCCATACCAGCGTGAGTATCAGCATGCTGGTGGCGAAATTATGTGTAATGGTGATGAACTGGGGAAAGAATGAAACGAAAAACAGAATATCTTTCGGGTTTGACACGCCAATCAGAAAACCGTTGATAAATCCCCCATGAGACGGCTGGCGAAAGCCTTCGCTGGCGGCTTGATTTCTTGCCCGCAGGCTGCAAAACGCGCTATAGCCGATATACAGCGATCCGGCGATACCCAGCACACACAGCAGCAGAGGAGAGAGTGATACCACCCCTGCCAGCATCAGCGCAGCGAGCGCAAGCAGTAGCAATGAAGCGCCGTTCGTTCCGCATAGCGTCATAAAGGCCTGGCGATAGCCGTACTGTGCCGCCGTCGTGGTAATCAGCGCCACAACAGGGCCAGGCGTTAGCAACAGTGTTAGCACCGAGAGGCTGTATACAGCCAGTAAAGCGAGATTCATATCTGATGATCCTGACGTTATTTTTCATCAGTATTCCGCCTGCGTGTCACATTGAAAAACGAATAAAACTGCGCTCTACTGTGAGTAAAACTCAACATAGAAGCCGATGATGACGCTACCCCCACTGTATGCCCTGAGAGCTTTTGAAGCTGCTGCCCGTCTGGGGTCCTTTAGTAAAGCGGCTATTCAACTGAACGTCACGCCTGGTGCGGTAAGCCGTCATATCCGCACACTGGAAGCCTGGTTTGGCTGCGAACTGTTTGTTCGTAGCGGCCCCCGTATTGAGATAACGCCTTCAGGACAGGGGTTAGCGCAACAGCTGACGGCCGGGTTTCAGAGTTTAGAACATGCCTGCCATGCTTTTCGTAGCAGCAGTCATGAGCTGCGGTTGAAAGCCCCCTCAACGTTGACCATGCGCTGGCTGCTGGATGTACTGCGCCGTTTCCGGGAAGCCCATCCAACGCCGGTGATTGAAATCTCCAGCGTGTGGATGGACACCGATTCCGTCGCATTCAGTCGCGAACCGTATGACTGTGCAATCCTGTTGGGGAATGGTTATTTTGGTGAGGATACGGACAGTCGTTTGCTGTTTCAGGAGTGGCTTATCCCGGTCTGCGCGCCTGCGTTACAGGCTCAGGCGCAAAGTGATATCGCCGCCTGTGAATTGATTCATCCTTCTGCCGATCGCCGCGACTGGCGTCGCTGGCTGCAGCGTAGCGGAGCGTTTCCTGCGTTGAACCTGGCACGTGGCAACGTGTTCGACACCCTGGAACAGGGGAGTCTTGCGGCAATGAGCGGGCATGGGGTAGCGGTCGCCGATCTGCTCTTAAGCCTGACGGCTATTCAGGCCGGGATGCTGGCGTTACCGTTTAAACAGGCAGTCGCGACAGGAGAGGGCTATTACCTCGTCTGGCCAAAAGCGTCAACCCGGCTTCGAAATATTGAGTTGCTGTATCGCTGGTTAAAAGAAGCTGCGCCCGAGGCTGACATGGCCGAGCTGCTCTGGCTGGAGTAACCCAGCGAATGTCATATTGATAACAATTCTCATTATTATTGTTGTGTTGTGCGGGTAATGGTAATGTTGCCACCCATCGTACGTTGCAAATTCCATTTCCTGTGCAGAAGACAGCATGAACAACACCACCGCCCAGAATGCATCCGGACGTTTTACCCGCACCTTCTCCGTCAGTGAGTTTAGGGACTTTGGTGAGCGTTACGGGATCGATTACCGTTTTCCGTTACTGGCGCAAAAAACGGGTCTTCCGTGTTCCAGTGCCGTGTTGCAAGGGGAAGTCGAGGAGATGATGCTCCCTTGCGGGATGTGCGTCACACACTCTGATGTACAGGTGCTGCAACCGTATGAAACCACCTCCCGACACAGTAGTCCCTTGTATATGCTGGTGGTGCTGGAGGGTTGTGTGATACTGACGCTCAACGGACAGGAACATGTGGTACGTTCCGGCATGGCGTTTAGTTCGCGTCTGAGTGAACGTCAGGCGATGAGCGCCCGTCACCCTGCAGACTGCAAGCTACGGACGCTATCACTCGGGTTGTATCCTGACGGGGCATGGCGCACAGGATTACTCGAATCCCTTATGCGTGAGTGGGAAAGCTGCCAGACGCCAACGCTTATCTGGCAGGTGCCGGGGTTTTTACTCAGCGGATTACAGTATGCGCAGCAGGGCTCGCTTAGCCATGTTTCCCGCCAGTTGATGCTGGAAGGACTGATTTTACAATTATTTGGTCACGGTCTCAGCGTTTGTCAGGTAGAGAGCGGTAAATGCCTCGCTGCCAGTGGCGAGCAGCAACGGCTGGAAAGTGTGCGTCGCCTGTTGGAGCAAACCCCTGAAAATGACTACACGCTTAACGAGCTGGCGCAGCGTGCGGCGATGAGCCCCAGCAGTTTGCGCAGTAAATTTCGCACGGCCTATAGCTGCTCGGTGTTTGACTACCTGCGCGACTGCCGCCTGGAACGCGCGCGTGGCTATTTGCTGGAAGGATATAGCGTACAGCAAGCGGCATGGATGTCTGGCTACCAGCACGCCACCAACTTTTCCACAGCCTTTCGTCGTCGCTATGGCTTCCCGCCTGGTGATGTTCTCAAACTTTGCTAATCCATTTTCCCATTTTATGCGCGTGGCAGATTAATAATTTGGCGTTGCGCATACGCAACCTGGCATTCGGCATAGCGACTCCTGATACAAAAATGGCAATAATTCTCATTTACAATTAGACATGCCTTGGGAGATGTTCATGTTCGCGAAGACTCGGTTGGCGCTGCTGGTAGGATGGGTGACCGGCAGTGTGGCTTTTCCTCTGCTGGCGCAGGAAACAACAAACAATGATACGGTGGTTGTCACCTCGCAAATGCAAAGTGGGGCGACCAAGCTTGCCACACCGGATATCGAAACGCCGCAATCGGTCTCTATCGTTACCCGTGAACAATTTGAAGAACAAGGTGCAACCAGCGTGCGGCAGGCTGTTAGCTACACGCCTGGGGTGTACAGTAACCAGATTGGTGCCTCCAACCGCTTTGACTACATTGTGCTGCGCGGTTTCTCCGATGGTAGTCTGGACAACGTCTATCTCGACGGCCTGAAAATGATGGGCGACACTAACTCGCACAGTTCGCTGGTGGTCGATCCGTGGTTTCTCGACAATATTGAAGTGGTGCGTGGCCCGGCTTCCGTGCTGTACGGCCGATCTTCTCCGGGCGGGATCGTGGCGCTGACATCGCGTAAACCGTCGTTTGATGCGGGCGGAGAAGTGAAACTGTTTGCCGGAAACAACAATCAGCGCGGCGCCGCGTTTGATGTCACCGGGGCGCTGGACGATAACGACCGCGTGGCGGCGCGCCTGAGTGGCATGACGCGCTATGCTGATTCGCAGTTCGGCCCGTTGAAAGAAGAGCGCTACGCGCTGATGCCCAGTCTGACCTGGCGCATTACAGACCAGACGCGTCTTGACCTGATGGCCTATCTGCACCGTGACCCGGAAGGTGGCAGCCACTCCGGCCTGCCGTATGACGGCACCGTTGTGCCACACTATGGGCAGAAGATCGCCAACACCTTCTACGAAGGCGAGGATGATTACGACAAATACGATCGCCGTGAAAATATGGTCGGCTACAACATTGAGCACATGTTTGATAGCGGCTGGTCGGTGCGGCAAAAGTTACGCTATTTGCATACCGACGTTGAGCTGAACCAGGTGTATGCGGCCGGCTGGTTGAATGAAACAGAGCTTAATCGCGGCTATTCCGGCTCTGATGAAAACATGTCGGCCATTACGCTGGATAACCAGCTCGACGGCAGTTTTGATACCTGGCAGGTCAATCACCGCTTGCTGGTGGGCATCGATTATCAGGATCGTAGCAACAATACTACCGGCTATTACGGGGCATTTCCGCCGATCGATGCGTTTAACCCAGTGTACGGGGCGAAGCCGGATTACATCAATATGTATGCGCGCGAGAAACACAAGTTGCGCCAGACGGGCTACTATTTGCAGGATCAGATGTCATGGGATCGCTGGCGTATAACGCTCGGTGGCCGCTACGATCAGGTGAGCATATCGAATATTGATAAGCAAAACGGCACTCGCAGCGATCTGGACAAAAATAACTTCAGCAGTCGCGCTGCTCTGCTTTATTTGTTTGATAACGGTGTTGCGCCGTACATCAGCTATTCCACTGCCTTTACGCCAACCAGTTTTGCGGATGAGAACGGTAACCTGTTGGAACCGATGAAAGGCAAACAATGGGAAGCCGGGCTGAAATATGAACCGGAAGGGTTGAATAGCCAGTTTAGCGCGTCGGTGTTCCGCATTAATCAGACCAATATTGCCACCAAAGAAGAGCCGACCGATCCGTACCGTTCGATTGGCGAAATTGAATCTGAAGGGGTGGAGCTGGAAGCTATTAGCCAACTGACGGACAGTTTCCGTTTGCAGGCGGCGTATACCTACACCGATATTCGCTATAAGAAAAGCAGCCCGGAAGAGCAGGGTAAGCGTGCCGTTTATGCACCGCGCAATCAGGCTAGCGCCTGGTTAAGCTACGATGTGAAAAGGGGGCCTCTGGAGGGACTGACGCTGGGTTCAGGCGTGCGCTACGTTAACGGTATTACCAGCGATCGCCAGAATACTCACACCCTGCCGTCCTACACGCTGGTGGATATGGCGATTGGTTACGACTTAACGAATATCGGTATTAAAGGGTTGAGCGCGCAGTTGAACGTTAACAACCTGACCGATAAACGCTATGTCGCGGCCTGCAACTCGCTTTCTTATTGTTACTTTGGCGCAGAGCGCAGCATTGTTGGTAGCGTATCCTGGAAATTCTGAGTCTCTCTTTTTAGCCGGATGCGGCGCTGGCGCCTTATCCGGCCTACGGCAGCGTGCAAATTGTGTGCCTGATAAGCGCAGCGCATCAGGCATAGTGAGTGCGGCTATTTTGTAAAACCGTTTTGCATACAAATCTGCGCGCTGGTTCTCAGGGTAAAGGCTAACTTGTCAGGATACTGGCGGTAATAGTTATGCTCTTCTTCCAGCCCTTTTGCCTGCGCCAGACGTACCGTTTCCAACGAACAGGTTCGGTAGATCAAATCTTTATTCATATTGCTCTGCTTCTCGCGCTGTTTATCTGCAGACAGCGCCAGCCAGCGTTCTGAAAGCGTATAATCGTAGACTACCCGATTATCTTTCGCCTGAACGTTCTCAATGGTAATGAACTCGTCAATTTTCAGCCTTGGCTGCCCGCGCATTTTTTTCTTATCTTCTGCGGCGGCATATTGCGCCAGCGTATTAATATCCATGCTGGCTATTTTTTGCTTATAGACTTCAACGTAAGCTGCAGGCTGCTGATAATGCTGAGCATAGGCATTTCTTAATTCCCCGTCACTCATTGAACAGCCAGCTAAAAATAAAGGTAATAGCAGCGTCAGTTTTGTTTTAGTCATGATGTTATCCCATTCATTATTGTGGTCCCCAGTCGCCCATAACAAAATAAATGTCATCGTATTACAGGTGAGCTTTAGGGTTGTATAAACGGGGCGGCGACAGCACAAGTGCAATTATCTTAAAAGGGTGGAATAAGCGGGAAACCCTGCCAGAATTGGCAGGGTTAATGGATGAAGAGGATCAGAATTCCATTTTCACCGTGAACTGTACCTCTCGCGGATCGCCAATCTGATTACCCAGATTATTGGTGGCAATGGATGAGGTGTAATAGGTCTTATCAAACAGGTTTTTCACATTGAGCTGCAATGTGACCGGATACTGCATCTTCATCTTATAAGCGGCAAAGGCATCGGCGACAAAATAGCCCGGCAGATAATAGTCTGCGCCATTGGTTGCGGAACGGCGACTCACCCCATGACCCCCACCGCCAATCGTCAGGGTATTGCCCATAAAGGCATTCTGAATATCGTAGGTGAGGAATAATGAGCCGGTATGCTTCGGTACATTGGGCAGCGGCTTACCTTTGTAATCAGGATCTTCCGTCACTTTCGCGGCGGTATAACCGTAGCTGGCGATGATATTGGTGTTGGTGGTCAACGAACCGGCGACATCCACTTCCACGCCTTGTGAACGCACGCGACCCGCCGTTTTCGCCACGGTTTCGCCATTGATCATTTCGTTGTACAGCACATTGCGCTTATCAATATCAAACAGGGCAATATTGGCGGTGATACCGTCAAAGATATCGAATTTTGCCCCCACTTCATAAGCCGTTGAGGTTTCAGGTGGCAGCTCGCCAATATAACTGGCGATAGAATATTGCGGCATAAAGGATCGCGACACGTTACCGAACAGCGATACGGACGGCGTCAGTTTGTAAACCATACCGAATTTGGGTACCCACTGTTGGTCGCTACTGTCGGTGTTAACGTTGAACGGACGGCCTTTGCCAGCGTATTCGGTGTAGTACTGATAACGCATCCCGGCGACGGCGATCCATTTATCGGTCAGGTACAGCGCGTCCTGCACATACGCAGAATAGCTCTCTTGTTGAATGGTCTGATCGCTATCAGCAGCAGAAACGTTAGTGCATTTACCCAACGTACCGTAGACAGGATTATAAATATTGAACCCTTTTACGTTCTTACAGCGGATCATGTCGGTGCGCAGCAGATCGTAGTTCTCATAAGAGACACCAGTGAGGATCTCGTTATAAAAGCCAGCGATATCGACGTTGCCCTGCAAATCGGCACGCGTGGCGTGCATGCGCTGGGTGGAGCCTTGAGTGGCATCAACACGGCGGGTCAGATTTCCGGTTGCAGAATCATAAGCCATCACGCGAGCCTGATTGTCGCTGTATTTATCCTGGCTAAAGCTGTAGTCGAATTTCGCTGTCCATTCACTGTTGAAGCGGTATTCGGCATTTAGCTGCGCCAGATCCGATTCGCCATCGGTGATATTAAACGGCTCATCAAAACGGGTTTTGCGATCCACATTCACCGCGTGTTTGGTGTTGAGATCGAAAATGGTGCCGCGATCGAACGGGGCTTTATAGTCGCGATGTGAATAGAGCACGTTGACGGTGGCGTTGTCGCCAAACCAGGTCAGGGACGGGGAGATGAAAGTGCTCTGATTGGTGCCGAAGTTACGCCAGTAATCCTCATGCTGATATTCGCCGATCAGGCGATAGGCCAACTGCGTGCCTTCAATCGGCCCGGTCACGTCAAACTGCCCTGTGCTGCCGCCAAAGCTGCTGGAGGTTGCTGAAATCGACCCGCCAAACTGCGTTTCCGGACGTTTGGTGACGACATTAATCAGCCCGCCGGGATCGAGAATCCCGTACAGGGTTGAGGCCGGGCCTTTCAGCACTTCCACGCGTGAGGTGGCGGCGTTAAAGCTGCGCGGCAACACGGTTTTCAGACCGTTGGTCATCACTGAGCCGTCACGGTTTGCGCCGAAGCCGCGGCGGACAAACGCATCCTGTGTGCCACCTAATGTGTTGGTTTGCACAACGTTACTGACGTTATACAGCGCTTCGTCCAGCGTCGTGACATGCTGATCTTCCAGAACTTTATCGCTGACAGTGTTCACCACTTGTGGGATATCCAACAATGGCATGGATGTCAGCGTCGCGGTGGACGAGCTCAGCGGTTGGTAACCCGATGTTACGGCCTGATCGGCAGACGACGCATCTGCCCGAACGGTGATGGTATCTTCACCTTTAGGCGGAGTCGTCTCTTTCTCCGCTGCGAATACCGTAGGTGTTGTTGTCATGCCCAGAAAGAGAGCAGAGCACAATGCCCGCCCTTTCATCCCCGAAAAGTAAGTCGTTAACTCAGCCATTATTTTATTTATTCCGCAAAAGACCCTGCCAAAAATGGGCAGGGAAACAGGTTGATTCAATTCATTGCCCGGCTTGCCAGCCCTGCATTTATCCATCTGTAAGCCGGCGTTACTGGCGTCAGATGTGTAATTGAGAATCATTCAATCATGGGCGTTTGTAGTAGTAAACGTAAAAATGAAAAAGAAACTACAGACGATTCGCCGCAATTTAACCGTCATTTATTTACGGGTATTTAATTTTTAATATATTGAAAAATAATGATTTTTATTGATTTTTCAGTGTTTTTTATTTGTGCTTTAGTTGTTGGCGACAGGTGATGTAACTACAGGGTGTAATTGCTTGACTACTACAGTGCAAGCCAGCAAGATCACAAAGAGAATGAGTTTTATTTTTATTTAGAGAGTTACGCATGCAGGCTTTGCCATGCGGCGGCGCAGGAGTGAACATGCCACAGCATGTGGAAAATACCGCCCACAGAACGGGCATTGAACTACAACAGCTTTCTGCGGGTTATCGCCATAACACCATTGTCCACGATATCTGTCTTACTATCCCGCAAGGCAAAATGACGGTGCTGGTAGGGGCGAACGGCTCGGGTAAATCAACGTTGTTAAGCACTATCGCCCGTATGTTGAAACCGCACGGCGGCAGCGTATTGCTGGATGGCAAAGCCATTCATCAACAGCCCACCAAAGCGGTTTCACGCCAGCTCGGCATCCTGCCGCAATCCCCATTGGTGCCCGAAGGACTCACCGTTTTCGAACTGGTATCACGCGGGCGTTTTCCCTGGCAG
The DNA here is from genome assembly GCF_014103415.1 of Citrobacter sp. RHBSTW-00671. Lineage (NCBI taxonomy): Bacteria > Pseudomonadati > Pseudomonadota > Gammaproteobacteria > Enterobacterales > Enterobacteriaceae > Citrobacter > Citrobacter sp. RHBSTW-00671. The sequence goes on along the minus strand of NZ_JABXPR010000001.1, from coordinate 4,400,119 downwards.
AACATGCTTTCGCAATGGACGGACGATGACGAACGCGCCGTGGAGCAGGCACTCCAGTTGACCGGAACTGCTGATTTTGCGCATTTACCGGTAGAGAGCCTTTCCGGTGGGCAACGTCAGCGCTGCTGGATTGCGATGGCGTTGGCACAGCAAACGCCGGTCATCTTGTTGGATGAGCCGACTACGTTTCTCGATCTGCGCTATCAGGTGGAGATCCTCGAACTGCTGCATTCACTCACTCGCCATCATGGCCGTACTGTGGTTGTGGTCCTGCACGACCTGAATTTTGCCGTGAATTACGGGGACATGCTGGTATTCCTTAAACAGGGGACGCTGCAGGGCGTCGTGCATGATGGCGAAAACTGCACGCCCGAGTTGATTAAGCACGTATTTGACGTCGACGTGCAGATGTCGGTGAATCCTCTCACCGGCAAACCGTTCTTTATGCCGTTCCGCGCGCCGGGCGGGCAAGCGCAATGACGGTCATGGCAAGCACACTGGCTCGTCGCCGTGGCCGGTTTATGCTGGCGCTCCCCGTGTTAACGCTGCTGTTGTGTGTTCTGGCGGTGGTGCACCTGGGGGGTGGCGCACGCACTATCAGCCCGCACACCGTCGTGCAGGCGCTGTTCCACTTTGACGCGAAAAATTTCGACCACCGGATTATTGTCTCCTTACGTCTGCTGCGCATGACGGCGGCGATGCTGGTCGGCGCGGCGTTAGGTGTTGCGGGCGTGCTGTTGCAGGCGTTGATTCGTAATCCGCTGGGAGAGCCGCATATTCTGGGGCTGAATGCCGGTGCGGCGTTTGTCGTTGTGTTGTGCGCCGCGCTTGGCGTGACGGGGGTAAGCCAGCCATTGCTGGCGGCAGGCGGTGCTGCGGCACTCTTTTCGTTGGTGATGGCGCTTTCATCTGCCGGGCGCGGTGGCTTAACGCCGCTGAAGGTCACGTTGTGCGGCGTGGCGCTGTCGGCCATGGTGTCATCGCTGACTGCGGCGATCCTGATTCTGGATGAACAAACTCTGTTGGCAATGCGCACCTGGCTGGTGGGTGATCTCGCGGGTCTGCATTGGGAAAGTCTCAAAAGCGCCGTTCCCCCGTCGCTTGCCGGTATGGTGCTGGCGCTCGCTATCGCGCCGGGCCTGAATATTCTGGCCCTCGGCGACCGTATGGCCTGTGGGTTAGGGGTGAACATTCTGCGCATACGCGTGCTGGCGATGATCGCCATTGCGCTGCTGTGCGGTGCGGCAGTCTCCGTCGTGGGGCCGCTGGGGTTTATCGGCCTGTTAGTGCCTAACGTTATCCGCCGTCTGGTAACAGAAGATATTCGTCAGATGCTACCGACGTCGGCATTGCTGGGTGCGGCGCTGCTGCTGCTGGCCGATATTGCCGCCCGCACGGTGCTGGCTCCGCAGGAGCTGGCTACAGGGATCATGACCGCCCTGGTGGGCGCACCGGCGTTTATTTTCATTGCGTCGAGGTTTTTGAAATGAACGATCTGCTGCAGCGTGCAGGGCTTCGTGCATGGCGGGTGGGGGGATTTTCTCGTGTCATTCGTCCCAAAACCGTGCTGTACAGCCTCGGCCTGACGGTGCTGGCCATCGCATTACTGCTGTTCGGCGTGATGCAGGGTTCGCTCCCGGTTCCGGCTTCCGCTATCGGACGGGCGTTGTTTGATCCTCAGGCGTTGACGGCTCAGCAACAGTATGTCGTGTGGGATGTACGACTGCCGCGACTGCTGATGGCGCTTCTGTGCGGGGCGATGCTCGGATTGGCCGGGGCGGCAATGCAATCGATCACCCGCAACGGGTTGGCCGATCCCGGGCTTATCGGTGTCAAAGAAGGGAGTTGCGTAGTGGTGCTGGCCCTGGTGCTGCTTTTCCCGTCCGCAAGTTTGGTCTGGCGGCCCCTGGCGGGAATGGCCGGCGGCGCACTGGTCGCCACACTGGTGATGCTGCTGGCCCGTGATTTCTCCCGCCCTCGTTTCGTGTTGATAGGCATTGGCGTGTCATGGTTCTTTGCGGCGGGAATGGGCGTATTTATGACCACCGCCGATGTCCGTGACGTACAGACTGCGCTGGTCTGGCTGGCGGGCAGCCTTCATGCCGCCACCTGGCCACTGCTGCTGGTGGCGCTGGTCTGGACCTTGCCTGCGGCCATCATCTTATTTGCCACGGCGCGAGCTTCGGATGTGGCGCTGCTTGGCAATGCGACGGCAACGGGGCTGGGGGTACGTTTACCCCGACTGGCGTTGTTGCGTTTTCTCGCGCCGGTTGTACTCACCGCCGCCAGTGTTGCCTGCGTGGGTAGCCTTGGTTTTGTCGGGTTGATGGCGCCACATATGGCACGATTCTGGCTGCGTGGCGGACAAACAGCCCTGCTGTGGGGCAGTGCGTTGATCGGTGCGTTGCTGGTGCTGGTGACCGATACCGTAGGTCGTCTGGCGTTTGCACCACTGCAAATTCCGGCCGGGATCGTCATTGCCCTGGTCGGTGGACCGTTCTTTTTACTGTTGCTCTGGCGTCGTCGGGATCGTTTGTAATTGTTAAGAGGGTATATGCGTTTAATCTTTTCATTGCTGCTGCTGGTCGGCTGCGCCGTCCAGGCGGCGGTGCCTGTTCAGTCGTTTACTGACGATCTCGGGCGGGTGGTGAACGTGCCGCTACATCCGCAGCGCATTGTGTCATTGCACGATCTCGACATCACTATTCCGCTGATCGAACTGGGCGTGCCTCCGGTGGCCAGCCACGGCCGAACGCGCCCGGATGGCAGCCATTTTTTACGCTCCAGCGTGCTGCTGACCGGCGTGGATTTTGATAATTCGACCATGACGTATATCGGTACGGCAGACATTGATATTGAAGCCATTGTCGCCGCGAAACCGGATTTAATTATCACCGAACCTAGCCGTAACACGCCGGTTGAGCAACTGGAAAAAATAGCGCCGACGGTCAGTATCGATCATCTCGATGGCGGTGCGCCGGAGATCTACCGCAAGCTGGCGCAGCTGACAGGTACGCAGCACCGGCTGGCATTGCTGGAACGGCGCTACCGTGAAGAAATTGCCCAGCTCAAGCGGACGGTCGATACGCAGCACATCTCTGTGGCGGTAATACAGGCCAATCAGGGTAAAATCAATGCGTTGCACACTTATCATTCCCTGGGGCGAGTGTTACGCGATGCTGGCTTCACCTTCCCGAAGCTTATCGACAGCATTCCGCCGGGTGGGCGCATTGATGTCAGTGCGGAACGTCTGCCTGAACTGGATGCCGATTTTGTCTTCGCGACCTGGCGTGGCGATACCGGCGGTAAACCGCAGGATGAAATCGCGGCGATGGATGCGGTGATGCCGGGCTGGTGTGAGTTCCTGACGGCCTGCCAGCGCGGACATTACGTTTTACTCTCCCGTGAAGAGGCGATATCCAATTCCTATGCCTCGCTGAGCCTGATGGTGGCGCAGGTGCAAACGCATATCGCCGGTCGCTGGCTACCGGAGGCGAAATAACCATGCTGACGGCGAAAAAAGCCAAAAATCGTATTGATGTCTATGGTGACCGTTTTCGCGCCAGGGCGCATTTACTCTCGCCACGTATGCAGGCCGTGGCGCGTTATATCAACGAAAACCGCGAAGTAGTGCTGGAGTTTACGGCGATAGAAATCGCTGCCGCCACTCAAACCTCTGACGCGACGGTGGTCAGGGCAATTCAGGCGCTGGGGTTTGCCGGGTTGCGCGATTTAAAGCAGACCATTGAGCACTGGTTTGGCCCTGGCGTGACCTCAGAAGAGAAGATGACCACCACGGTGAATACGCTCTCTTGCGATGTGAACTCCAGCATTGATTTTGTCTTGCAGGGGCATCAGCGCACCTGTGAAGCCCTTTCCACTCCGCAAAACCGCTATGCAATCGCGCAGGCGGTGGCGCTAGTGGTGGAAGCCCGTCAGGTGGGGATTTTTGGCATTGGCGCATCCGGCGTGTTGGCGGATTATACCGCGCGTCTGCTCAGCCGTATTGGCCTGCCTGCGGTAGCGTTTAATCGCACCGGGATTAACCTCGCGGAGCAACTGATCGCATTGCAGCGGGGAGATGTGCTGATCATGATGGCGCAGAAATCACCGCACCGGGAAGGGCTGACGACCATTCGCGAGGCCAGGCGGTTGGGTGTCCCGGTTATTTTACTGACGAACGCGCTGGACTCCCGTTTTAGTAAAGAAGCGGATGTGGTGATTAACGTGCCACGCGGCGGCGAGAATGGGAAAATGCCGCTCCACGGTACGGTACTGGTGTGTCTGGAAATGATAGTGCTGTCTGTCGCGTCTACCGCGCCGCAGCGATCCATTAAATCCGTGAAGCGGATTAACGAACTGTACCGGGGCATTGGTAAATCCGGGGCGAAGAAATAAACCGGTGATACCCGATATGCAGGCCGGGTAGGGTGTCGTCACTACCCGGCATAAAGGCAGACAGATCAAACCATTAATGGCCGATCATTCTGGCCTTCGGGATCAGCTGGAAATACATATGATCCGGCACCGGTGACTGCCAGACGTTGGCATACACCGCATAGCCTATGGCGGCAAACAGAATACCGAGCAGCAGTAGCGTCATTGTCCACCCTGATAATCTATCTTGCCGCCACCATGGTTTCGGCGCTGCGCCGTGCCCTGGTTGTGCGCCAGGCGGTGTCTTCAGTGACAGGGTTAGCGTTGAGGCTACCGGACAGGATTCCACACAGGTCATACATCCCGTGCACTCAACGGTGCGTACCTGAATTAAGCGATCGACCGGAATATTCGACGGGCAGTTCTTTGCGCATTTGCCGCAATCGATACAGCTGTCGGCATTGCGGCGGATCTTAAACGGCGAAAGCAAAGAGAACAGACCAAGCAGTGCGCCATAAGGGCACAGATAACGGCACCACGCATTGCGAATAAACAGGCTCATGATGCTGATAACCGCCACCACGATGAGCGTCGTCGTGCCGATATTACGAAAGAAATCGAGCATCTTAACGTCGATAATCATGCCGTAGGCTGACATCAGAAAATACTGAATCCCCTGTGCTGGCATCGACAGGGCGATATACAGAAAGAAGCTCAGCAGCAAATATTTCAGGCTCAGCAAGGGGAGATCCAGCCAGCGCGGCAGGGTAAAGTTGCGACCCACTATTTTTTTGCCCAGATTACCTATCAGCTCAGACAGCGTACCCACCGGGCACAACCACGAGCAGAACGCTTTTTTTAACAGCAGACTCATCAGGATAAAGGCAACCAGCAGCAGCATGGAAGCGGCGTGAATGGGGGGAAGAAAGCCGGTTTCCAGTGTGTATCTGATATTCATCAGACCGGCAATGGGAAGCCATCCCTCAATACCGCCGGGCCTTGGGATATAAACGCTGGTACCGGCTGTTTCGAAATAGCGAACCCAATACCAGAACGTCACGCCAATATAGATATTGATGGCCAACAGGAGAAACTGGGTGGCTTTTCTCCAGCTACTGGCATTGCGCCAGTCATTCCACGGCAGTTTCCCTCCGACGGTACCAGGGCGGCGCTGCCAGCGCGTTTTTTTCTTCCCGTTCATGATCTTTTATTATCCCTCATATTTCCCCCTGCATTCAGGAAGACTCATCACCGGGATATGCTACCGCTATAAAGATATAGTGTATTTGATTTGCATCTTATTAATCGGCTGCCATTTTTATCACGCTAATGGGCATGTATAAAAATAACAGCACGATATTTATCACAGGTCAGATAAATACCCTGAACGGGGTATTTATTTATCTGTGGGGGACGACAGTCATTCCCGGTACGTTTCTACGCGGTTACGGCCATGGCTTTTCGCCAGATAGAGCGCGCGATCGGCTTTATCAACCAGTTGTTTGTAGTCAGGGTGATAGTCATATTCGGCAACGCCGATACTGACGGTAATAGAGAAGGATTCAGTCACGGACGCGGCGATATGCAGCTCGGCAATTTTCTTGCGCAGTGTTTCCAGAATAATCGAGGCCTGCGATTCGTCTGATTCGACCAGCAGGATCATAAACTCTTCACCACCATAGCGGAATACGTAATCGCTGCTGCGGATGTGCTCATAAATAACGGCCGCGACGTTTTTCAGCGTCATATCGCCAGTGTTATGTCCGTAGCTGTCGTTGATCTGCTTAAAATAATCAATGTCCAGCATTGCCAGGGTAAAGGGTTTTCGTGAATGTAACGCCAGCGAGATTTCACGGCGCATAATCGTCGGAATAAAGCGGCGATTAAGCAGCTGGGTCAGCGAATCTTTACCGTTTTCCTGTTTGACCAGCGCTTCAAACATTGAGGCGAGGAGGAAATGGATTTTGGCCGAGAGCTGCCGGACATCCTGCAATAGGCTCATCCGTTCGGTTTCGCCAGGCTGATGCTGATTCGAGAGTGTTTGTGTCAGGCGGTTATCGATTTCCGCGATCACGGATTCCATTTCTGCCAGCAGATTACTGTTGCCAAGAATGTGTTTTCCCTTATGGGAGAACCACATACCAAAATCAGAGTCTGCCAGGAACACCAGATCACCGGACGGTAATCCGGTCGCAATGTTGTAGATAAACTGATTTTCCCAATCGGTAAACGAACGGATCTGCCGTTCGCGCTCGACGTTGACGTCGTCGTAAATGGTCTGCAGCCGATACTGCTCTTGCGTGTGCAGCGAGTTTTGATAGCTCGGAGAGTAGGAAACGGTCATGGCCTCCAGCGCAGTGTCCATCGCCAGACTGCTGAAACAGATAGCCTCGCTCAACAGGCTGACAGAGTAGTCTGCCTTACTTTTCAGCAACTGATACAGCTCTTCTTTTAGCTTACGCGCCCCGCGGTTAACCAGATCGATAGGCAGGCCGATACGGGCGTGTACCACACCTATTTCACGCTGTTTTGCCAGCAAGAGCGGGAGGTCTTCATATGCGCTGCCGAGCACGCTGCGCAACCAGTCAAACATACTGCCGCTCAGGCGCGTACTGACCTGCTCGGTATTCAGAAACAACGCGCTCTCCGCGTGAGAGAGCATGTAGTCATAAAAAACGGTCACTAAATGGCGGATCTCATCGTCGCTTAACCCTGTGAGGATCGTATGAACGTCAGGGGATGTCTGGCGTATTAGCGCCCGCCATTCTGTAAGGAGTAATGTGTCGTTTACGGGATCAACCTGTTCCATCTCACAGCCACTCAAAATGTGATTGAAAAATTCAGGCGGTATTACGGACAATTACGTCACGATGGTCAAGTGAAACTCTCTTTACGCATTAACGATGGCGAATACCTTCATAAATCAGCCTTAAGGCGAAGACGCCGATAATGGCGCCAATCACCCGGCTGGCAACGCGCTGAATGCGCCCATACGCACGACGCACCGCAGGAAGAGAAAACGCCTGGCTGAGAAAAATACGCCAGATAACAGAAGAAAGTACAATGCCTGCCCATGCCATCAGCCTGGCCCAGGTCGGGGTTTCTGCGCTTAAGGTGACCGAGAAAATACTAATAAAAAACAGTACGGTTTGCGGATTGGATAAATCCGTTAACAGACCGCGACGAAAGAATACGTACCAGGGGGCGGAGATCGGCTGCTGTAACGTGGGCATTTGCGGTGTGGCCTGATGGCGTATGCTGTTCCAGGCAAACCACAGTAAGTAGGCACCGCCGACGATTTTTATCAGTGAGAATATCTCTTCACATTGGGTGATAAGCGTCGCCATACCAAACAGGCCAAGCCCGGAGTAGAACGCATCGCCTAAGGCAACGCCCAGACCGGTCATCACACCCGCGCGTCGTCCCGACGCCAGGCTGGTTTGCACCACCACGAACAGGTTTGCGCCGGGGTTGAAAAAGGTTAACACAAACAGGCTAACGGTGAGCACGACGGCGTGCAGAGGTTCCATAGACAACGATTCCATCAGTGAGAAAATGAATGTTTACCCGCAGGTCATTTACGAATCTGCACCTACTATAGTTTTAGCGCAATCAATATTCTGAGTATTCACTCACAGTGCGCCATCAAACGCAGTTAATTTCTCAATGTCAGCATTAACGCTATTTGTGGCACCGAATTCGTCGGATAACGCGGCAGCGCTGGATCGCCTGTTGTGGCGATAGCGCAAGATTTCTTTATATTTCCGTTGGCTCTGGATCTTTTAATCAGGCTGAACTACTTATTAATCATCCTTGACTCGCACGATGGATGTTCAGGGGTCGATGATGGCATATATAACAAAACCTGGAGCTTTGATATGAAAACTGGATATAAAGTACTTATTGGTGCGTTAGCTTTCGTTTTTTCCAACGCCTATGCTGCGGAATTTATGACAAAACTTGAGTTTGAAAAGGTTGAGTCGCAGTACACAAAAATCGGTGATATTTCAACGAGTAATGAAGTTTCTGTCGCAGATGCTAAAGAAGAGCTGCTGAAGAAAGCTGAAGAGAAAGGCGCTGATGTGGTGGTATTAACCTCCGGCCAAACGGATAACAAAATCCATGGCACAGCTAATATTTACAAGAAAAAATAACGCGCTGCATTGAAAGATAAAATACCCGCCAGCCTCTGTACTGGCGGGTTATTCTTTTAATCTGCGCCAAAACGTGGTTCGGCTGATACCGAGATATCGTGCCGCTGCGGTTTTATCACCGTTGAATTGCGCCAGCACCTGTTGTGGCGTCAGAGATGATGATATCTGGGGTATTTCGGCGACAATCGCCAGCTCTGGCAATAATTGCAGCAAGAAATGGACGTTAAGTTCTGGTTGCGGCTCGACGCTTAAAAATAATGCCAGACGCTCCATCATATTGCGCAGCTCACGAATATTCCCCGGCCAGCCGTAATTCAGCAGCATATGTTGGCTGAGCCCCAGTCCTTTGCGCACCGGCTCAGAAAACGGCACATCTAATTCCGCCAGTGACTGTTTTAAAAAGCCTTCCGCCAGCGGTAAAATATCGGGTAGCCGTTCGCGTAGCGGGGGGAGTTTAAGGCGTAAAATGCTCAGGCGATAAAACAGATCGGTACGAAACTCGCCTTGTTTCATCTCTTGTTCCAGGTTGCAGTGCGTGGCGCTAATCACCCGTACCTCTACCGGAATGGGTTGATGTCCACCGACCCGGGTGACCTCTTTTTCTTCCAGTACGCGCAGCAGTCGGGTTTGTAGCGGTAACGGCATTTCACCTATCTCATCAAGAAACAGCGTTCCGCCGTGGGCGATTTCAAACAGACCCGCGCGTCCGCCCCGCCGTGAGCCGGTAAAAGCACCATCCTCATAGCCGAACAACTCCGCTTCCAGTAAGGATTCGGTGATTGCCCCGCAGTTGACGGCAACAAACGGTGGTGAGGGTTTACCGCGTCGATTCTCCTGACGGGTGAAATATTCACGATGAATGGCCTGCGCCGCCAGCTCTTTCCCCGTACCCGTTTCGCCCTGAATCAACACCGGTGCGCGGGAACGGGCGTAGAGCATTATGGTGTGCCGCACCTGTTCCATCTGAGCAGAATGACCGCGCATATCTCCCAGTGCATAGCGGGTGCGCAGCGTATCGCCAGAAGCGTATTGACCGTTTCGCCGCAGCGTCAGGCGCGTCATATCCAGCGCATCGACAAAGGCCTGGCGCACGGTAGCCGCTGAATAGATAAAGATGCCGGTCATACCGGCTTCTTCCGCCAGATCGGTAATGAGTCCCGCCCCGACTACTGCCTGCGTGCCGTTGGCCTTCAGCTCGTTGATTTGTCCTCGGGCATCTTCTTCGGTGATATAGCTACGCTGTTCAAGCTGTAAATTGAAGGTCTTTTGAAAGGCGAGAAGTGCAGGAATGGTTTCCTGATAGGTAATGACGCCAATCGATGATGTGAGTTTTCCCGCTTTCGCTAATGCTTGTAGCACATCGAAGCCGCTGGGTTTAATCAGGATCACCGGAATTGATAAGCGACTTTTCAGATAGGCACCGTTGGAGCCCGCCGCAATGATCGCATCACAACGCTCGCTCGCCAGCTTCTTGCGGATATAGGTGACCGCTTTTTCAAAACCGAGCTGGATAGGGGTGATGGTCGCCAGGTGGTCGAACTCGAGGCTGATGTCGCGGAACAGTTCAAACAGACGCGTAACGGAGACCGTCCAGATAACCGGTTTGTCGTCATTCACCCGCGGCGGAAGATGCGTATCAGCCATAAGCAACCCAAAAAGTAAGGAACCGAATATTGGGTTTAGTTGTGTTTCATAAATGTTGCAATGAAACGTTCATCTCGGTTTCATGAAACGATAGCTGACACGCTTTTGTACATAAAAAATGCAGGTGTTAAATGTAATTCTTTGTTTTAAAAATAAAAAATAGAATTTTAGCCAAAGTTCAGGTCTTTGGCATACCCCTTGCTTTAGGTTAATCAACGAACGATAACAAGTTGATAACAAGAGGATGGGATATGTCTCTACACTCCCCAGGGCAGGCGTTCCGCGCTGCGCTCACCAAAGAAAATCCATTACAAATCGTGGGCACCATTAACGCCAACCATGCGCTCCTGGCCCAACGCGCCGGATACCAGGCCATTTACCTGTCAGGCGGCGGCGTGGCGGCCGGCTCATTGGGATTGCCCGATCTCGGTATCTCTACGCTGGATGATGTGCTGACCGATATCCGCCGTATCACCGACGTTTGCCCGCTGCCGCTGCTGGTGGACGCCGATATCGGGTTTGGATCGTCGGCATTTAACGTGGCGCGAACCGTGAAGTCGATTGCCAAAGCCGGTGCTGCTGCACTGCACATTGAAGATCAGATCGGCGCTAAGCGCTGCGGTCATCGCCCGAACAAGGCGATCGTCTCGAAAGAAGAGATGGTCGACAGGATCCGCGCCGCCGTGGATGCGCGTACCGATCCCAACTTTGTCATCATGGCGCGTACCGATGCGCTGGCGGTGGAAGGGTTAGAGGCGGCTATCGATCGGGCGCAGGCGTATGTCGAAGCGGGCGCTGACATGCTGTTCCCGGAAGCGATCACCGAGCTGTCTATGTACCGTCAGTTTGCTGACGCGGTGCAGGTGCCGATCCTCGCTAACATTACCGAATTTGGTGCGACACCGCTGTTCACCACCGATGAGCTGCGCAGTGCAAATGTTGCGATGGCGCTCTATCCGCTGTCTGCTTTCCGTGCCATGAACCGTGCCGCTGAACGGGTATATAACGTGCTGCGTCAGGAAGGTACGCAAAAGAGCGTGATCGACATTATGCAGACGCGCAACGAGCTGTACGAAAGCATCAACTACTACCAGTTCGAAGAGAAACTCGACGCGCTGTACACCACGAAGCCGTAGGCCTGATAAGGCGCAGCCGCCATCAGGCAATGCCGGATGGCACTACGTTTATCCGGCCTACAACGTACTACGCGATGCATACCCTCAATACCCTATATATAAAAAATAACGAGGACAACATGAGCGACACAACGATCCTGCAAAACAGTACCCATGTCATTAAGCCGAAAAAATCCGTCGCGCTGTCCGGCGTCCCCGCCGGAAATACTGCGTTGTGTACCGTTGGTAAAAGCGGTAACGATTTACACTATCGTGGCTACGATATTCTCGACCTGGCGCAGCAGTGTGAATTTGAAGAGGTTGCGCACCTGCTGATCCACGGAAAATTGCCTACCCGCGATGAGCTCAACGCCTACAAGAGCAAATTAAAAGCGCTGCGTGGCTTACCCGCTAACGTGCGTACCGTGCTGGAAGCACTGCCGGCAGCATCACACCCAATGGACGTCATGCGCACCGGCGTCTCCGCGTTAGGTTGTACGTTGCCGGAAAAAGAGGGGCATACCGTTTCCGGCGCGCGCGATATTGCCGACAAGCTGCTGGCGTCGCTCAGTTCAATCCTTCTGTACTGGTATCACTACAGCCATAACGGCGAGCGCATTCAGCCGGAAACTGACGATGATTCGATTGGCGGCCACTTCCTGCATCTGCTGCATGGCGAAAAACCCTCGCAAAGCTGGGAAAAAGCCATGCATATTTCGCTGGTGCTGTACGCCGAGCACGAATTTAACGCCTCCACCTTTACCGGCAGAGTGATCGCCGGTACTGGCTCAGACATGTATTCCGCGATTATCGGCGCGATTGGCGCACTGCGCGGCCCGAAACACGGCGGAGCCAACGAGGTATCGCTGGAAATCCAGCAGCGCTATGAAACGCCGGATGAAGCCGAAGCGGATATCCGCAAACGTGTGGAAAACAAAGAAGTGGTGATTGGCTTTGGACATCCGGTGTACACCATTGCCGACCCGCGTCATCAGGTGATTAAGCGCGTGGCGAAACAGCTCTCTCAGGAAGGCGGTTCGCTGAAAATGTACAACATCGCCGACCGTCTGGAAGCCGTAATGTGGGATACCAAAAAGATGTTCCCGAATCTCGACTGGTTCTCGGCGGTCTCCTACAACATGATGGGCGTCCCCACCGAAATGTTCACCCCGCTGTTTGTCATCGCCCGCGTTACTGGCTGGGCGGCGCACATTATCGAACAGCGTCAGGACAACAAAATTATCCGTCCTTCCGCCAATTATGTTGGCCCGGAAGATCGCGAATTCGTTGCAATTGAAAAACGTTGCTAATGCCAAACCGCTAAAGATAAAAAAACAGGAAATGTACCCTATGTCTGCACATATTTCGAACGTCCGCCCTGAATTTGACCGTGAAATTGTTGATATCGTTGACTACGTTATGAATTACGAGATCACCTCAAAGGTGGCGTATGACACTGCACATTATTGCCTGCTTGATACCCTCGGCTGTGGCCTGGAAGCGCTGGAATATCCGGCCTGTAAAAAACTGCTGGGGCCGGTCGTACCGGGTACTGTCGTCCCGAACGGTGTGCGCGTACCTGGCACCCAGTTCCAGCTCGATCCCGTTCAGGCGGCATTTAACATCGGCGCGATGATCCGTTGGCTGGACTTCAACGACACCTGGCTGGCCGCTGAATGGGGCCATCCTTCCGATAACCTCGGCGGTATTCTGGCGACGGCTGACTGGTTGTCACGCAATGCGGTGGTGGCGGGAAAAGCGCCGTTAACCATGAAAAAAGTGCTGACCGGCATGATTAAAGCCCACGAAATTCAGGGCTGTATCGCGCTGGAAAACTCCTTTAACCGCGTTGGACTTGACCACGTCCTGCTGGTGAAAGTCGCCTCGACCGCCGTTGTTGCCGAAATGCTCGGATTGACCCGCGATGAGATCCTTAATGCGGTATCGCTGGCGTGGGTCGACGGACAGTCGCTGCGCACCTATCGCCATGCCCCGAATACCGGCACACGTAAATCCTGGGCTGCTGGCGATGCCACTTCACGCGCAGTGCGTCTGGCGCTGATGGCGAAAACCGGCGAGATGGGCTACCCGTCTGCGCTGACGGCAAAAACCTGGGGCTTTTATGATGTTTCCTTCAAAGGGGAATCGTTCCGCTTCCAGCGTCCGTACGGCTCATACGTGATGGAAAACGTGTTGTTTAAAATCTCCTTCCCGGCCGAGTTCCACTCACAAACAGCGGTTGAAGCGGCGATGACGCTGTATGAACAACTGCAGGCGGCGGGTAAAACGGCGGCGGATATCGAAAAAGTGACCATTCGTACGCACGAAGCCTGTATTCGTATCATCGATAAAAAAGGTCCACTGAATAACCCGGCGGATCGTGACCACTGCATTCAGTACATGGTGGCTATCCCACTGCTGTTCGGACGCTTAACCGCAGCGGATTACGAAGACGGCGTGGCGCAGGACAAACGCATTGATGCGCTGCGCGAGAAGATCAATTGCTTCGAAGACCCAACCTTTACCGCGGACTATCATGACCCGGAAAAACGCGCCATCGCAAACGCCATCACCGTGGAGTTTACCGATGGATCACGTTTTGAAGAAGTGGTGGTGGAGTACCCCATCGGCCATGCGCGTCGTCGTCATGACGGGATGCCGAAACTGGTCGAAAAATTCAAAATCAACCTGGCGCGTCAGTTCCCGACCCGTCAGCAGCAGCGCATTCTGGATGTCTCCCTGAACAGAGCAAGCCTGGAGCAGATGCCAGTCAACGAATACCTTGATTTGTTCGTTATCTAAACCTGCGTGCGGCAAGGCGTAAGTTCAACAGGAGAGCATTATGTCTTATAGCGATTTTTATCAACGTTCGATTACGCAGCCGGAGTCGTTCTGGGCCGAGCAGGCCCAGCGTATTGACTGGCAGCAGCCGTTTGCCCAGGTACTGGATCATCGTCATCCACCGTTTGCTCGTTGGTTTTGTGGCGGGACGACTAATCTGTGCCATAACGCCATCGACCGCTGGCTGGGGAAACAGCCTGACGCGCTGGCGCTGATCGCGGTTTCATCGGAAACCGAAGAAGAGCGCACATTTACCTTTCGTCAGTTGTATGACGAGGTAAACGTCGCGGCGGCGATGTTGTTGTCGCTGGGCGTACAGCGCGGCGACAGGGTGCTGGTTTATATGCCGATGATCGCCGAGGCGCACATTACGCTGCTGGCCTGTGCGCGGATTGGGGCGATCCATTCCGTGGTATTTGGCGGATTTGCCTCGCATAGCGTGGCGGCGCGCATTGACGATGCCCAGCCAAAGGTCATCGTATCGGCGGATGCCGGGGCGCGCGGCGGCAAGATCCTGCCGTATAAAAAGCTGCTCGATGATGCGATTGCGCAGGCTCAGCATCAACCGCGCCATGTGGTACTGGTTGATCGTGGCCTGGCGAAAATGGCGTGGGCTGAAGGACGCGACCTCGACTTTGCCGCGCTGCGCCAACAGCATCTCGGTGCACGCGTGCCGGTGGTCTGGCTGGAATCGAATGAAACCTCCTGCATTCTCTATACGTCCGGTACAACCGGTAAACCCAAGGGCGTGCAGCGTGATGTGGGCGGTTATGCGGTAGCGCTGGCCACCTCGATGGACACCATTTTTGGTGGCAAAGCGGGCGGCGTTTTCTTCTGCGCGTCGGATATCGGCTGGGTGGTGGGACACTCGTACATCGTCTATGCCCCGTTGCTGGCGGGGATGGCGACAGTGGTATACGAAGGGTTGCCAACCTGGCCGGACTGCGGCGTGTGGTGGAAAATCGTTGAAAAATACCAGGTCAGCCGGATGTTCTCGGCACCGACCGCCATCCGTGTGCTGAAGAAATTTCCGACCGCGCAGATCCGTAATCACGATCTCTCCTCGCTGGAGGTGCTGTATCTGGCCGGCGAGCCGCTGGATGAACCGACGGCAAGCTGGGTAACCCAAACGCTGGGTGTTCCGGTTATCGACAACTACTGGCAGACCGAATCTGGCTGGCCGATTATGGCGATTGCCCGCGGGCTGGACGATCGACCGTCGCGCCTGGGCAGTCCTGGCGTGCCGATGTACGGCTACAACGTGCAACTGCTCAATGAAGTGACTGGCGAACCTTGTGCTGCAAATGAGAAGGGGATGCTGGTGATTGAAGGGCCGCTGCCGCCGGGTTGTATTCAGACCATCTGGGGCGATGACGAACGCTTTGTGAATACCTACTGGTCGCTGTTCTCCCGCCAGGTGTACGCCACCTTTGACTGGGGCATTCGTGACGACGACGGGTACTACTTCATTCTGGGACGTACGGATGACGTGATCAACGTCGCCGGACACCGGCTGGGCACGCGTGAGATAGAAGAGAGTATCTCCAGCTATCCGAACGTTGCTGAGGTAGCGGTAGTGGGGGTGAAAGATGCGCTAAAAGGGCAGGTGGCCGTCGCGTTTGTCATTCCAAAGCAGAGTGACAGTCTGGAAGACCGCGACATTGCGCATTCTGAAGAGAAGGCGATCATGGCGCTGGTGGACAGCCAGATTGGTAACTTTGGCCGTCCGGCACATGTCTGGTTTGTGTCACAACTGCCGAAAACACGCTCCGGAAAAATGCTCAGGCGTACGATCCAGGCGATCTGCGAAGGCCGCGATCCTGGCGATCTGACCACCATTGACGATCCGACATCGTTACAGCAAATCCGCCAGGCGATAGAGGAGTAAGGCGTTGCCGGATGGCGGCTTCGCCTCATCCGGCCTACGAAACCGCGCACCGTAGGCCGGATAAGCGCAGCGCCATCCGGGGTAGTGTTAGCGCCAACTCAGCTGATAATGATAACGCCCTGCGCTCAATTGAAATTCCGGCGACACTGAAGGGCTCCATGAATCATCCCCGCCGACGCCCATATGGAAACCGTCAATGTTGAGCCATGTTCCGGCTTCAGGCTGCAGCAGATGGCGATGGCTGGTTTCCATCAGTTGCTTCTGGCTGTAACGGCTGATGTTGAACTGGAAATCACCACGCCACAGATGCTCCCCGTAGCGTAATTCGCGTGTCCCGCAGCGCAGGCCGTTTTCACTCGGGAAGACGTACGGCGTATACATCTCATCCAGCGTCAGATCCCAACGATCAAAACAGGCAGCGCTCAGGCGATCCGGGTAGTTCTCATGCGGCCCAAGGCCTAACCAGTTCACCCGCTCAGCCACCTGTGCCAGCTGGCAGCTCAGGCCGATACGCGCCGGGTGCGGCGTGCCGTTGGCTACATCGACATCCACGGTAATCTGCATCTCGCCGTGGCCGTCGAAATGATATGACTTACGGCTGACAAACAGCGTTTCGCCCTGATACTGCCAGGCATGCGCGGTGGTGATAAGGATGCTGCTCGACAGCGCTTCGGCCTCGCATTGCACTAGTCGTGGCTCAGCACGGTAATGGCCCGCGGCCTTCCAGCGTTCGACCCAGGCATTAGGATCGATACGCGTGACTTCGCTGATGCCGATATCGTTATCCAGCGGTGCGCGGGTAAACTGATCGATTAACGGTGCTAACAGCTGTGCTTCTTCGGCCAGCCAGTATTGCGTCAGTAAACCTGTCCGGCGGCAGAATTCCCAGCGTTTATCGCTGACGATTACCGTAAACGTGTCATCGCGGGTCGTCAGCTGTGGCGCTGTGCTGGCGCGAGGTTTAATCGCCAGACTGAGTTTCTCTTCCAGCTTCCACTGCTGCCAGGCACTGATATGCCCAGCGTCTGACCACGCAGTCGCCTCGGGTTGTTCCACGCGAACCGTCAGCCACAGCTGGCCTGCGGTTTCCGGTATCGGGATGGCTGGCAGGGTGATCAGCTGGCGGCCCTGCGGGGTGATATTCAGAGCGACTTCTCCGGCGGCCAGCGGGTTGCCGTCCTGGGCGATGGACCAGTGCAGGATTTCGTTATCGCTGCAGCGGAACAGGTATTCGCTGCGTACTTCAATCTGGCGCTCGTCACCCGGTAACAGCGTAAACTGGAAAAACTGCTGCGCGTGTTTGGCCTCATACAGCGACGGATGCGGCGTGCGATCGGCAAATACCAGTCCGTTCATGCAGAACTGACGATCGTTAGGCGTGTCGCCAAAATCCCCGCCGTAGGCTGACCACGGATTACCGTTGTCGTCGTATTTAATGAGCGACTGATCGACCCAGTCCCAGACGAATCCTCCTTGCAGACGCGGATACTGGCGGAATGCCTGCCAGTATTTGGCGTAGCCGCCGAGGCTGTTACCCATCGCGTGAGCATATTCGCAGAGGATCAGCGGGCGCTGCTCGCCGGGCATCGACAGCCATTTTTTGATTGACCATTTGGGTACCGCCGGGAAGGGCTGATCCTGGTCTACGCGGGCGTACATCGGGCAAATAATGTCGGTGGCTACGGTATCCGCGCCGCCGCCTTCGTACTGCACCGGACGAGAGGGATCTTCCGATTTCAGCCAACGATACAGCGCGTCGTGGTTCGCGCCGTGACCGGACTCATTGCCCAATGACCAGATGATGATACTTGGGTGATTGCGGTCACGCTGTACCATGCGCGTGACGCGCTGGCTCATGGCAGGAAGCCATGTTGGGTCGTCGCTCAGGCGATTCATGGGCACCATACCGTGGGTTTCGATATTGGCTTCATCCACCACATACAGGCCGTAGCGGTCGCACAGGGTGTACCATAGCGGGTGATTTGGGTAATGCGAGCAACGCACGGCGTTAAAGTTGTTCTGTTTCATCAGGATGATGTCCTGCACCATCGTCGCTTCGTCCATCACCTGACCGTTTTGCGGGTGATGTTCGTGGCGGTTAGCACCACGAATCAGCAGCGGTTGACCGTTAAGCAACAGCAGGCCGTTTTCGATGCGGACCTCGCGGAAGCCGACGTCACAGGCCTCGGCTTCAATCAGCGTACCGTCAGCAGTATGAAGCTGCACCACGGCGCGGTACAGATGAGGCGTTTCGGCACTCCACAACGCCGGGTGTTGAACGTTGAGGCGCAGCGTAGTGCGATCGTGATAAGCGCCGCGTTCATCAACAATCTCGCTGCCGGGCGGTGAGGTGAGCTCGCCAACCAACGTTTCGCCGTTCCATAATTGCAGGGTTACGCGTACATCTTCACGCTCGTCGCCTGCTATCCGGACTTCCGCTTCCAGCACCGCACGGCTGAAATCATCATTAAAGCGGGTGTTGATGCGTAGGTCACGGATCTGCGTTGCGGGTTTATGCAGCAAAGAAACGTCGCGAAAGATGCCGCTCATGCGCCACATGTCCTGATCTTCCAGATAGCTGCCATCGCTCCAGCGCAGCACCATGACGGCCAGGCGGTTTTCGCCGCGCAGCAGATAATCGCGAAGATCAAATTCAGACGGCAGGCGGCTGTCCTGACCGTAGCCGACCCAGCGACCGTTGCACCACAGATGAAACGCGGAATTGACGCCGTCAAAAATAATGCGCGTCTGACCCTCATCTAACCATGCGTCTTCGATGCAAAATGTGAGCGAGTAACAACCGGTAGGGTTATGCGTCGGAACACAGGGCGGATTGACCGGAAATGGATAGGTGATATTGGAGTAGATTGGCGCATCATAACCGCTCATCTGCCAATTAGACGGCACGCAGAGGGTATCGGCCTGCGGTAAATCATGCTCAGGCCAGCTTTCTGGCACGGCCTCTGGTGCGGCAAACCAGGCGAACTGCCACTCGCCGTTTAACGAAATCCGTTGGGATGAAGGCCAGTTGTTACGGGCATCATCCACGCAGCGCCAGCTACAAAACGGGGGATGTGCCTCCAGACGGTTTATCTGCGTGACGCCGGGATTTTCCCAGTCACGGCGCGCCAGTACGGCGGCGAGTGAGTCCGAGCTCAGAGTCATAGTGGTATCTCATATTTGTTATTCGCTCACAATTTAATAAACATAAGGCGTGCGCTGAGACGCTGTAAAGCCGGGCGGGGTTAATGGGTGAACTGACTCACAGTAATTAGCGTTCGCCGGATGGCAGCAGAGAGACCTGACGCGCCAGTTGCATCAACGACTCCGCCAGCATCTGAGGCGTGGCGGTTTGTGTGTCAGGCGGCAGTACGGTTTTCCGTTCGACCAGCGTGACCGGCAGCAGCAGATTGCCGGGGGTGGACATGCCCTGCTTAAGCTGCAACAGCCTGTCGACGCTGGTCTGTCCGAGCGTGGGGAAATCCTGCCTGATGGTGGTCAGCGGCGGGATGTAGCAGGCGCTGTCTTCGGTGTCGTCGTAGCCGATCACGGAGATGTCCGCTGCAACTCGCAGGCCAGACTCGCTGATTGCCCGCATTGCGCCCAGCGCCATTTGATCGTTGGCGACCAGCATGGCAGTTGGAATGATACCGTCGTTAAGCATATGCATGGTTTGATGAAAGCCGGACAGGGCGCTCCAGTCACCTTCACGTTCCGCAATGGGACGTAGCTGATAGTGAGCCAGATATTTATGCCACCCGCGATGCCTTAACCTGGCGGAGACCGATGAGTGCGGCCCGGCCAGCAGGGCAATGCGCTGATGTCCGTGTTGAATCAGATGTTCAACGCCGAGTCGCGCGCCGTCATCATGGGAGAAAACGACGCTATTAATCGGTGCCTGCTCAGAGACATCAAGAAACAATACGGGCACCGTACCGCAGTTGGCGGCGACCATCATGGCGTCTTCTTCATCCAGCGGATAGTTGATGATAAGCCCGGTAACGCGTTGAGAAAGCAGGTTGTGTACCGCGGCTTTACACGCCTCAACGCCACTACGCTCGACCATGGCGATCACCACGCTGGCGCCGGACTGGTCGGCGCGGCTTTTTATGGCGGCCACAATTTGCGAGGGGGCATGCAGAGCAAGATTCGATGTGGCGACACCAATTAACGGCGTCTGTTTGCCTGCCAGCTGCTGCGCGACGCGGTTAGGAATGTAATTGAGCTCCGCCATCGCGGCCTCAACTTTTTGCCGGGTTTTTGTGGAAACGTGGCTGGCCTGATTTACGACGCGTGAGACGGTCTGGTAAGAGACGCCTGCATGGTCTGCGACATCGTATAGCGTTACCGGTTTCACATTGTTCACCCTGATCATGACGTTATCCACGCGCTATCATGCCACAGCGCAGACTATTTTTGGCTATTTGTGGTCGGGTTCTGCGAGTTGCATTCCAGGGACATGAATTGGGCGCTGGCAGGTCAACAGCCTTTATGCTTAACATAATGACAGAACAGCAGAAAAGTGAGGACATCGTGAGCGATGCTGCGGCAAACAACATTCTTTCTATCTATCGGCGTCATGCGGAGGCTTTTGCCCGCCAGCGTTCGTGCGCGCTGTTTGAAAAAAACTGGCTGGATAAGTTCATCGCGGTGATGGGCGGGCAGGGCCATATTGTGGATATTGGCTGCGGAAACGGCCAGCCGATTGCCGGTTATTTTATCCAGCAAGGTTTGCAGCTAACGGGGATTGACGGCTCGGCGGCGATGCTGGCGCGTGCCCGGCTCGCCTTTCCCGGGCAGCGCTGGCTGGAGCAGGATATGCGCGAGCTAACGCTTGATGAAACCTTTGACGGTCTGATCGCCTGGGACAGCTTTTTCCATTTAACCCAGTTGGACCAGCAAAAGATGTTCCCCATTTTTGACCGCCTCAGCCATCCCGGCAGCGCGCTGATGTTTACCAGCGGCACGGGCAACGGCATCGCCATGGGACAATTTGAGGGCGAGCCGCTGTTTCACGCCAGCCTCGCGCCTGATGAGTACCACGCATTGTTGTCGGCGCACGGCTTTACGGTGATAGAGAGGGTGATGGAAGATCCGCTCTGTACCGGGCACACCATCTGGCTGGCGCAAAAAAGAGGTTAATTGCCGCGAAAGGTTTTACGCCATTCAGCCGGACTGACGCCGAAGCGGGATTTAAAATGCTGCCGCCAGGTGACGGGGGAGAGAAAACCCACCTGTTCGGCAATGTGTTCAACGGGTAACTGACTGGACTCCAGCAGGATTTGGCTGCGGCGCAGGCGCTCGGTAATCAGCCATTCCGCCACGCTTGACCCGGTGGCCTTCATAAAATGACGGGTCAGCGTGCGACGACTCATCATTACCCGCTGCGCCAGAACGTCGAGATTATGCGGCTCGTGGAGATGTTGGCGCAAATAGTCGAGCAGGGCGTTGATGCGTTGATCCTGGGTATTTTTCGCGACCGGTTGTTCGATAAACTGGGCCTGACCGCCCTCACGATGCGGTGGCACAATCATCCGGCGGGCAATCTGATTCGCCACCGTGCTGCCAAAACGCTGGCGGATCACGTACAAACAGCAATCCAGCGCGGCGGCGGTGCCTGCTGAAGTAATAATGCCGTCATCATCCACGTACAGTGCGTTGATATCCAGCTGGGCCGTCGGAAAGCGCGCCTGAAAATCCTGCTCGAACTCCCAGTGCGTAGCTGCCCGTCTACCATCCAGTAACCCCGCATAGCCGAGGACAAACGCGCCCAGGCACAGCCCGACAATTTGCGCGCCGTTTTGTCGCGCACGGTTGAGCGCATCAAGCAGGCTTTGCGGTGGACGCTGCGCGGTGGTGCCCCACCAGGGGATCACCACGATGTCGGCAGTCTCCACCGCGTCATAACCGTGGGGTGCGGTCACGGAGAAACCATCCTGCGAGGAGATGATGCCCGGTTTTTCGCCGCACATCTGTACCTCAAAGCGCTTTTTCGCCGCCATTTTGTCACTGAAAATGATGCACGGCACCGAGAAGTGAAACGGGCTGAAATCTTCCACGGCAACAATGGCGACGTTAAGCGGCTGCATACGATTCCTTTGTAGAGATTAATATGTCAGGGTTTCCCCATCTTCCGGCACGTGGACACATTGCGCAATCTGGTTGTCGCAGGCGTACGCTTTCAGGGCCGCGCGGGTCAACAGACAATGGTTAATCGCCTCCATATGGGTCGCCACAATTTGCGCTTCGGGTAAGGTGAAGTGGGTTTTCAGCACATCTTCCGCGCCCATGATAATTGGGCCAAACCCGATGACGTGGGCAAAACCCGCGTTCAGAACCACCACGCCTGGCTGGAAGGTATGCATGTTGGCTTCCACCTCGTCGCGCCAGACGGTGTCCCCGACCAGATACAATGTTTTTTCCGCCGGATGCATAAAGATAACGCCACAGGCATCACCCAGGCGCTCTGCCATTTGTGGAATGGCATAGGCGCGATCTGAGCCGTGCTGGCCGCCGGTTTTACGCAGAGTGATAGCGCCGACCACGGTATTTTGCGTCAGCACGGTGAGTTGTGTGAAACCCTGCTCCCGCAGTGCGTGTGCATCATGGTCATTTTGCACATAAATTGGTTTGTCTTTCGGCACGACACGAGCGGCAACCTCGTCCCAGTGATCTTCATGCAGATGGGTCACGATAATCGCATCGACATTCAGCAGGGTATCGATGTCGATGGGCAGGTCGACGGTTGGGTTGCGAATTTCGGCACGTGCGGTTCCGGCAAAACCCGGATATGCGCCTTTCGCTGCCAGCATAGGATCGACCAGAAAAGTCATTCCACCAAAGGTGATGTGCTGTGTGGCATTACGGATTTGCGTGATGTTCATGGTGTGCGCTCTACGTGTTGGGTCAGTGGTGTCATCGTAGAGTGTTGTCCAGAAGATGAATGTGGGCAAATGGGCGACTAACGGTGGGATTGGGCCAATTGCAACGCAATGATGTCGGTAGGAGATGGCGGGGCGTTTATCAGGCCTACGGGACGAATCTTTATTGGCTGCGTTTAATCACCGGGTTATCGTCTGAGCTATTTAATGCGTTGGAAAATGATTAAAGAGAGTTGATTTAAACTAAGTTTATGTTTCTTTTTTATAACACTCGTTAATCCTCCACTATTATACCGGACTGAATAAAAATACAGTCAATCAAGTATGGGCAGATTTATTAAATGCGAAGTAGTTCCAGAAAATATAACGGATAAATGCAACGTATTACAGTGAATAAAACAGATCGCGAACCATGAAATAACAATGCTATCATTCACCCCAGACGCGGCAGGCAACTGCTGGCACACGCATTTACCCCGGAGCACCTGATGAACCACGACATTCCGCTAAAATATTATGATATCGCCGATGAGTACGCGACCGAGGCCGCAAAGCCGGTGAGCGATGCCGAACGCGATGCGCTGGCGCACTACTTCCAGCAGCTGATCACCCGTTTGATGAACAACGAGGAGATCAGCGAAGACGCGCAGCAAGAGATGGCAACTGTGGCCGGCGTTGAAGCACAGCGTATTGATGATATCGCGGAGTTCCTCAATCGCTGGGGTAACGAGTAGCCAAAGACGGGGTCTGTGTTTTACACTGCGCGCAAATTGAGTAGGTATACTCTACGAGTATTTGGTTTAATCAGGCGGAAACAGCAATGAACGGAACAATCACAACGTGGTTTAAAGATAAAGGCTTTGGATTTATCAAAGATGAAAACGGCGACAACCGCTATTTTCATGTGATTAAGGTTGCTAATCCTGAGCTGATCAAGAAAGACGCGGCGGTGACTTTTGAGCCCACCACCAACAACAAAGGCCTGTCTGCCTATGCGGTGAAAGTCATACCCGACAGCAAGTACATCTATATCGCGGGCGAGCGCCTGAAGCTCACGGCGATCAAGTCTTACCTGGTGTACAGCGAAGAAGTGCCGGTAGAAACCCGTATCGACAAAGAAAATGCGGTGCTGTCTGTCGGCGTGCTGATGAACAGCATCCGACCGAAATCAGACGTGAAGCCAGGCAAAATGCGCACGCTGAAAAAGCTGGCGATCACAACCTTCCAGGGCACGACGCTGATCTTCTCGGAAGATGAAATCGACATCGACGAGACGGTGAAACTGCTGAAAGTCTGACGTCCTCCAGAGTGAATGAATGCCGAAACGCTGCTCTTTTCAAAAGCAGGGTTTCGGTTTTTTTTTGCATTCCGTCAGAACGGGTAGGTATGCGGGCGCATAAGCTGTTTTGTGTCAGAAGCAAATGTGAACGTTTTATATAAAAAGTGAAAGCGGGACTTTGCCAGGGATATTACTTTTGATTCTCTTGTCTTATCTATTATTGCTGCGGTTCCAGTGTTAAGAATAAAAAAAGAAGAATCAGAAGACTGATTTGTTGTAACTTATCCATAATGTTAATTATTAATGAAATTAAAGTAACACTCCGTAAAATTTGGATGTTTTTATTTCTCATAGACGAGAATTTACATATGATGATATAATATGGCGGGAAAAACGGGCAGCTTATTAAGCAGCCCGTCATGTAAATAAATTTTCGAGGAGACTATTCCAGTGGGACGTAAATGGGCCAATATTGTTGGTAAAAAAACGGCTAAAGACGGTGCAACGTCTAAAATATATTCCAAATTCGGTGTGGAAATCTATGCTGCGGCTAAACAAGGTGAACCAGACCCAGAATTAAACACAGCTTTAAAATTCGTTATTGAACGTGCGAAACAAGCCCAGGTTCCAAAGCACGTTATTGATAAAGCTATTGATAAAGCCAAAGGTGGCGGCGACGAAACGTTCATGCAAGGGCGTTATGAAGGCTTTGGTCCAAGTGGTTCCATGATTATCGCTGAAACCCTGACTTCAAACGTTAACCGCACGATTGCTAATATCCGCTCAATCTTCAATAAAAAAGGCGGGAATATCGGCGCGGCAGGTTCTGTCAGCTACATGTTTGACAATACTGGTGTGATCGTATTTAAAGGCACTGACCCTGACCATATCTTTGAAATTTTGCTTGAAGCTGAAGTTGATGTTCGTGATGTCACCGAAGAAGAAGGCAGCATCATTATTTATACTGAATCTACAGACCTTCATAAAGGAATTGCAGCCCTCAAAGCCGCTGGGATTACTGAATTCTCAACCACAGAATTAGAAATGATAGCTCAATCAGAAATTGAACTTTCACCAGAAGATTTAGAAATCTTTGAAGGACTTGTTGATGCCCTTGAAGATGATGATGATGTTCAAAAAGTATATCATAACGTTGCAAATCTCTAATTATAAAATAAAGAAATCTGTCATTATGGCAGATTTTATAGATTGTAAGTTTGTTATAATCAACATGTCTGATAAGATGTGTTGATTATAAAAACAGATAAAAGTACTATCGCTAAAAGAAACGTGTTAATTGAAATTCAAGACCTTAGCTATCTGATAATAGATGGAAAAGGAGCACCTGCAAATTCAGGTTTCAATACTGAGCCGTATTATCTTGAGTAAGGACAGTGCTGGTATGAATATTATTGAAAGTGGTATTCGTGACGTAAAACAAGGTAAAAATGTCAAAATAGTCATGCCTGTGAATCTTTATGAATGCGAGCTGGGCCATGATGTGTTTGTCGGACCATTTGTTGAGATACAAAAGGGATGCGTCATAGGCGACAGAACTAAAGTGCAGTCCCATACTTTCATCTGTGAGAACGTTACCTTAGGCGAAGACTGCTTTATAGGGCATGGCGTGACCTTTGCTAACGATCTTTTCAAGAGCGGAAGTCCTGACGCTTCTGCACAAAGCTGGATTAATATTGTATTAGGCAATGCAGTAACGGTGGGTAGTGGAGCCACAATTTTAACAACGGAAATTTGCAGTGGTGCGGTGATTGGTGCCGGTAGTGTGGTGACAAAGCCCGTGCTGGTTAAAGGCGTGTATGCTGGCAATCCGGCCAGACTGTTGCGAAAGCTCTAAGTATTACTTTTGCCATCGCGAACCCCAATTTATGTTGTTCCCAGACCGTTCATGTCGATCCCTCTTGTTCGCAGACACGGCGACTATTCTTGCTGCTCATGCCATCTAAAGAAACGTCTGCTGCATCAGACGTTGCGTTCCTCTGAACGGTGCCGTAGGCCATGGCTCATTTCCTGTAGTTCATTGATTAGTCTTGCTAAATGGAAGCCATCGCACACGGAGTGATGTACCTGAACGGCGAGAGGTAACACTACTTTCCCATCTTGTTCATAGTATTTTCCAAGTGTGAACATGGGGGCAAAAAAGTTCTGCATGTTCGCAATGTTGATATTAAAACTGGTAAAACTGACCCAAGGAATAGCCGATACGAAAAATACATTTTCCGGAGACTCTCCCTTTGGCCAATAAGAAAGATTATGACAATAGCGTGCAACGTCTTCTGAATAAGTGTTTTGGAAGTGATGAATATTGCCATCGTAGCGGCTCCATAATGATGAAAAAGTCTCAGTTTCATTATGGAAAATGGTATAGCTTGGATGAACTTCATTCCATATGACAAGCTCGTTGTTCTTTATGGCCATACGGAATTCAGTATGCTTGTTGACAACGTTAGCAAGGAGGGAAATCATCGTAGGGTAAAATTTCCAGCCAACTTCTTTTATATGTTTTAGTACCGCGGTAATGTCTAACAGAACCGTCTGGTTAATGGTACTTTGAGCAAAAGACTGAAATACCTCAAAATGCTCTTTCCTTGCCCAACGAGATAAGTCAACAATCGTATATTCTGGAGTCGTTTTTTCCACTTTTTATCCTTTGATTTGCAATCAAATACCATATTTTAACCTAAGTCTTTCCGTGACTTAATCAAGCTGCATGTCCCGAAGCATGTTACCGGCGAACGCATGTGTGAGAGTAGCGTATCCTTATACAGGAGGGCCGATTAAAGCCTCTTTACAAGAGACTTTGCGCCCCTGGATTTACGACATCATTCATCAATATGTAACGTGCTTCTTTGCGCGTGTATTGATCGATTAATGGCACAAGTCGTCTGAAGTGCTCACTCGCACAATGTTCATCGAGCGCCGCGTGGTTTGGCCATTCTTCTATAAAAATAAAATGCCCGGGATCTTTTTCATCAATATAGAGGTCATAAGCAAGACAGAGCGGTTCTTTCTTCGTAGCGGATATGAGTTCACGATACAAAGGGAGAACGGTTTCAATATATTCAGGTTTTATAAAATCTTCAGCAATGACCTTTAACATGTCGCCTCCTGGCAGAAAATGAATGCACACTCTGCAATGAAGATATCATTTAAGCAAGATGGCACCGCGTGATATCGGCTGATGAATGAATCATTCCAGCTATCAATCAGATGATGCGTATAACTGTGATCCACCTCACTTCCCGGCAACCAAAATCTCCTGCGATTCGACGCCATCTTCTATCTGTTTTGCCACCTTTTGTAAGGCCGGAAGATGTTTTTCCGCAGCCTGTTCGATGGTCATCGCGCTGGCCATATACACCAGGTTCAGACAGCCGATCACCCGCTGTTCGCTGCGAATGGGGACGGCGATGGAGGCGATTTTTTCCTCCTGATCCCAGCCACGATAGTTCTGGCCAAAGCCGTCTTTCCGTGCGCGGCTCAGGATGGCATGGAGCTTCAGCGGCTCACGCGCCAACTGGTATTCTTCTCCGGGGCGCGAGGCCAGCATTTCGATCAGTTCCTGACGTTCATTCTCCGGGCAAAATGCCAGCCAGGTCAGACCGGAGGCGGTTTTTAATAGCGGTAAGCGACGTCCTACCATCGCGCGGTGAAACGATAAGCGGCTGAAGCGGTGGGTGGTTTCACGCACCACCATGGCATCCACATCCAGGGTGGAAACGTCGGTCGGCCAGATGACCTCGCGCAGCAAATCGCCCAGCAGCGGGGCGGCAAGCGCAGAAATCCACTGCTCGTCACGAAATCCCTCACTGAGCTGGCGGACTTTAATGGTTAAACGAAAGCTGTCATCGGAAAGGCTGCGCCGGACGTAACCCTCATCCTGCAACGTTTCCAGTAGTCGCCTGACCGTAGTGCGGTGCAGGCCGCTTAGCTCAGCCAGCAGGCCAACGCTGGCCCCAACGTCGAGTCGGTTTAACATATTTAATAACATTAATCCGCGCGCTAATCCGCGTACGGTTTTGTATTCGGTACCGTCATCACTTTTCATATTTATTGACAAATCTACAGGTAAAACAACGTTGTGCACTTAGTGCACATCCAGGCATGTTTTGATTGTAGCGCAAAAACTCACTCCTATACTGACCGCACAATAAAAAATTATTTACATCTTTTTAACAAAATGAATTGCGCCTCGCCAGGGTCTGCAATTGCGTTTTGTCCGAGTAGTGAGGTTCTGAAATGACAACGATAAACCCGGATATCCAGCCTGCTGTACAGCACACCGTGCAGGTGGCGATTGCTGGTGCCGGCCCGGTAGGGCTGATGATGGCCAACTACCTTGGCCAGATGGGCATTGAGGTACTGGTGGTGGAGAAACTCGACAAACTGATCGACTATCCCCGTGCCATCGGCATTGACGATGAAGCGCTGCGCACCATGCAGTCCGTTGGCCTGGTCGAAAACGTTCTGCCGCATACCACGCCGTGGCACGCGATGCGCTTTCTTACGCCGAAAGGCCGCTGCTTTGCCGATATCCAGCCGATGACCGACGAATTTGGCTGGTCGCGCCGCAACGCGTTCATTCAGCCACAAGTGGACGCGGTGATGCTGGAAGGGCTGTCGCGTTTTCCCAATGTGCGCTGCCTGTTCTCCCGCGAACTGGAAGCCTTCAGCCAACAAAACGGCGAAGTGACGCTGAACCTGAAAACGCCAGACGGTCAGCGCGAAACGGTGAAGGCCCAGTGGCTGGTGGCCTGTGACGGCGGCGGCAGCAATGTCAGACGTTCGTTGAATGTACCGTTTGAAGGCAAAACCGCGCCGAATCAGTGGATTGTGGTGGATATCGCCAACGATCCGCTCAGCACGCCGCATGTCTATCTGTGCTGCGATCCAGTCCGCCCGTATGTCTCTGCCGCACTGCCGCATGCGGTGCGCCGTTTTGAATTTATGGTGATGCCGGGGGAAACCGAAGCGCAGCTTAGCGAGCCGCAGAATATGCGCCAGCTGTTGAGCAAAGTGCTGCCGAACCCGGATAACGTCGAACTGATCCGCCAACGCGTATATACCCATAACGCCCGTCTGGCCGAACGTTTTCGCATTGACCGCGTACTGCTGGCGGGCGACGCGGCGCACATTATGCCGGTCTGGCAGGGGCAGGGGTACAACAGCGGCATGCGCGATGCCTTCAACCTGGCGTGGAAACTGGCGTTGGTGATCGAGGGCAAAGCCGGTGATGCGCTGCTGGATACCTACCAGCAGGAACGCCGTGACCACGCCAAAGCGATGATTGATTTGTCCGTTACCGCAGGCAACGTGCTGGCTCCGCCGAAACGCTGGCACGGCGCGGTGCGCGACGGAGTCTCCTGGTTGTTGAACTACCTTCCG
The DNA here is from genome assembly GCF_014103415.1 of Citrobacter sp. RHBSTW-00671. Taxonomy (NCBI): domain Bacteria; kingdom Pseudomonadati; phylum Pseudomonadota; class Gammaproteobacteria; order Enterobacterales; family Enterobacteriaceae; genus Citrobacter; species Citrobacter sp. RHBSTW-00671. The sequence goes on along the minus strand of NZ_JABXPR010000001.1, from coordinate 4,370,537 downwards.
CCAGTCAAACGCTACTTCCTGGAAATGCGCTTTAAGCCGATGCCGCAGTACCACGTCGGGGCGCTGGTACGTGAAGGCGAGGCGAAAACGTCACCGGTCGGCAAAATGTTTATCCAGCCGAAGGTGATGCTAGAAACGGGCGAGGTGACGCTGCTCGACAACGTCATCGGACCGAATTTCGCGGTGATTGGCTGGGGTTGTAACCCGCTATGGGGCATGAGCGAGGCGCAGATCCAACAGTGGCAGGCGCTGGGGACGCGGTTTATTCAGGTCGTGCCGGATACGCAGATACATACCGATCAGGATAACCACGATGGCGTTACCCGCATTGGCGATACGCAAAACCGCCTGCGCGCGTGGTTTGCCCAGCACAACGCCGCGCTGGTGGTCATGCGCCCGGATCGCTTTGTTGCTGCCGTTGCCATTCCGCAAACCCTGGGCAATACCCTGAATAAACTGGCGTCGGTGATGACGCTGACTCGCGTCAATGCCGATCTTCTTGTTGAAAAGGTAGCCTGATATGCACGCTTATCTTCACTGTCTTTCCCACTCACCGCTGGTGGGCTATGTCGACCCGGCGCAGGCTGTGCTCGATGAAGTCAACGGCGTGATCGCCAGCGCACGCGCACGCATTGCGGCGTTCGATCCTGAACTGGTGGTGTTGTTTGCCCCCGATCATTACAACGGTTTTTTCTACGACGTGATGCCACCGTTCTGTTTAGGCGTAGGTGCCACGGCGATTGGTGATTTCGGCAGCGCGGCGGGGGAACTGCCGGTGCCGACAGATCTCGCAGAAGCTTGCGCCCACGCGGTGATGAAAAGCGGTATCGATCTCGCCGTTTCCTACAACATGCAGGTCGATCACGGCTTCGCGCAGCCGCTGGAGTTTCTGCTCGGCGGCCTGGATAAGGTGCCGGTGTTGCCGGTGTTTATTAATGGTGTCGCCACGCCGCTACCGGGCTTCCAGCGTACCCGCATGCTCGGCGAAGCGATTGGTCTTTTCGCCAGTTCGCTGAATAAGCGCGTGCTGTTTTTAGGCTCCGGCGGCCTGTCGCATCAGCCGCCGGTACCGGAGCTGGCAAAGGCTGACGCGCATATGCGTGACCGTCTGCTCGGCAGCGGCAAACAGCTACCCGAAAACGAGCGAGAACTGCGCCAGCAGCGGGTGATCAGCGCCGCCGAGAAGTTCGTGGTCGATCAAAACACGCTACACCCGCTTAATCCCGTCTGGGATAACCGCTTTATGACCCTGCTTGAGCAGGGGCGTTTGCAGGAGCTGGATACGGTCAGTAATGAAGAGTTGTCCGCGATGGCGGGTAAATCAACACACGAAGTTAAAACCTGGGTTGCCGCCTTCGCCGCCATTTCTGCCTTTGGCAACTGGCGCAGTGAAGGCCGTTATTACCGCCCGATCCCGGAGTGGATCGCCGGGTTTGGCTCCCTGAGTGCCACTACACAGAACTGAAACAGAACTGAATATGCAGGAGAACATGATGACTTACCAACCGCAAACCGAAGCCGCCACCAGCCGTTTTCTGGAGGTACAGGAAGCAGGTGAAACCCTGCGTGTGCATTTTAATGACTGTGGGCAGGGTGAAGAAACCGTCGTGCTGTTACATGGTTCAGGACCGGGCGCGACGGGCTGGGCGAACTTCAGCCGCAATATCGATCCGCTGGTGGAGGCGGGTTACCGGGTGATCCTGCTGGATTGTCCTGGCTGGGGAAAAAGCGATGGGATCGTTAACCGTGGGTCGCGATCCGATCTCAATGCCCGCATCCTGAAAAGTGTGGTTGATCAACTGGATATTCAGAAAATTCATCTGCTGGGTAACTCGATGGGGGGCCACAGCTCAGTGGCATTTACCCTGAGCTGGCCGGAACGCGTGGGCAAACTGGTGCTGATGGGCGGCGGGACGGGCGGCATGAGCCTGTTTACCCCGATGCCGACCGAAGGAATCAAGCGCCTGAATCAGCTGTATCGCGAACCGACCATCGAAAACCTGAAACTGATGATGGAAATCTTCGTTTTCGATACCGGTGATTTGACCGAAGCGCTGTTTGAGGCACGTCTGAACAACATGCTGTCGCGCCGCGACCACCTGGAAAATTTTGTCCAGAGTCTGGAAGCTAACCCGAAACAATTCCCGGATTTCGGTCCACGTCTGGCGGAAATCAAAGCTCAGACCCTGATCGTCTGGGGGCGCAACGACCGCTTTGTGCCGATGGATGCGGGCCTGCGTCTGCTTTCCGGCATTGCTGGCTCTGAGCTGCACATTTACCGCGATTGCGGGCACTGGGCGCAGTGGGAACATGCGGAAGCCTTTAATCAGTTGGTGCTGAACTTCCTCGCACGCCCTTAAGGAATGGATATGACGAATCTTAATCTTGAACAGTTAGCCGCCGATTTACGTCAGGCTGAAGAAAAAGGGGAAGCCATCGCCCCGTTGCGTGAGCTGATTGGCATGGACAACGCCGAGGCGGCTTACGCTATTCAGCACATCAACGTGCAGTACGACGTGGCGCGTGGGCGTCGTGTGGTCGGACGTAAAGTGGGGCTGACGCACCCGAAAGTGCAGCAACAGCTAGGCGTCGATCAACCGGACTTCGGCACACTGTTTGCCGACATGTGCTACGGCGATAACGAAACTATCCCGTTTTCCCGCGTGCTGCAACCGCGTATTGAAGCCGAAATTGCGCTGGTACTGAACCGCGATTTGCCTGATGCCGACACCACCTTTGATGAGCTGGTCAACGCCATTGAGTGGGTATTACCGGCGCTGGAAGTGGTCGGTAGCCGTATTCGCGACTGGTCAATTCAGTTTGTCGATACCGTGGCGGATAACGCCTCCTGCGGCGTGTATGTGGTCGGTGGTCCGGCGCAACGTCCGGCGGGATTAGATCTGAAAAACTGCGCGATGACAATGACGCGCAATAACGAAGAAGTCTCCAGCGGACGCGGCAGCGAATGTCTGGGGCATCCGATCAACGCCGCTGTCTGGCTGGCGCGCAAAATGGCCAGCCTCGGCGAGCCGTTGCGTGCCGGAGACATCATTCTCACCGGGGCGTTAGGTCCGATGGTGGCGGTGAATGCGGGCGATCGTTTTGAAGCCCATATCGACGGTATTGGTTCAGTCGCCGCCACCTTTTCTGCGGCGGTTACAAAAGGAAGTCAGTCATGAGTAAGCGTAAAGTCGCCATTATCGGCTCCGGCAACATCGGCACCGATTTGATGATTAAAATTCTGCGTCACGGCACGCATCTGGAGATGGCGGTGATGGTCGGTATCGATCCGGAGTCCGATGGTCTGGCACGCGCCCGGCGCATGGGCGTCGCCACCACGCACGAAGGGGTGATGGGGCTGATAGCGATGCCGGAGTTTGCCGATATTGACATCGTCTTTGATGCCACCAGCGCGGGGGCGCACGTGAAAAACGATGCCGCCTTACGGGCGGTGAAACCAGGCATTCGCCTGATCGATCTCACCCCCGCGGCCATTGGCCCATACTGCGTACCGGTGGTGAATCTGGAAGCCAACGTTGATCGGCAGAACGTCAATATGGTGACTTGCGGCGGGCAGGCGACGATCCCAATGGTGGCGGCGGTGTCTCGTGTGGCACGTGTCCATTACGCCGAGATTATTGCCTCAATTGCCAGTAAATCGGCGGGGCCGGGCACCCGCGCCAATATCGATGAGTTTACTGAAACCACCTCGAAGGCGATTGAAGTGGTGGGTGGTGCGGAAAAAGGTAAAGCCATTATTGTGCTTAACCCTGCCGAGCCGCCGCTGATGATGCGCGATACGGTGTATGTGCTGAGTGAAGCGGCCTCGCAGGCGGAAATTGAGGCGTCGATTAATGAAATGGCGGCGGCGGTACAGGCGTATGTGCCGGGCTATCGTCTGAAGCAACGCGTGCAGTTTGACGTCATCCCTGAGGATAAACCGGTGAATCTGCCGGGTATCGGCCAGTTCTCCGGACTGAAAACCGCGGTCTATCTGGAAGTGGAAGGTGCGGCGCATTACCTGCCAGCCTACGCCGGCAACCTCGATATTATGACCTCCAGTGCGCTGGCGACCGCAGAGAAGATGGCGCAGTCACTCACTCGTCAGGTAGGAGAAGCAGCATGAACGGTAAGAAACTCTATATCTCTGACGTGACCCTGCGCGATGGCATGCACGCCATTCGTCACCAGTATTCACTGGATAACGTGCGCCAGATTGCTAAAGCGCTGGACGACGCACGGGTTGATTCCATTGAAGTGGCGCACGGCGACGGTTTACAGGGCTCCAGCTTTAACTATGGCTTTGGTGCACACAGCGATCTGGAGTGGATTGAAGCGGCGGCGGAGGTGGTGAAACACGCCAAAATCGCCACGTTGTTACTGCCGGGTATCGGCACCATTCACGATCTGAAAAATGCGTATCAGGCCGGTGCGCGGGTCGTGCGCGTGGCGACCCACTGTACCGAAGCAGACGTGTCGGCTCAGCATATTCAGTATGCGCGCGAGCTGGGTATGGATACGGTCGGTTTTCTGATGATGAGCCACATGACCACGCCAGAGAACCTGGCGCAGCAGGCGAAGTTGATGGAAAACTACGGCGCCACCTGTATTTATGTGGTTGATTCCGGCGGTGCAATGAATATGAACGATATCCGCGACCGCTTCCGCGCACTGAAAGCCGTACTGAAACCGGAAACGGAAACCGGGATGCACGCCCACCATAACCTGAGCCTCGGCGTGGCGAACTCAATTGCCGCGGTGGAAGAGGGCTGCGACCGTATCGATGCCAGCCTCGCGGGGATGGGCGCAGGTGCAGGCAATGCGCCGCTGGAGGTGTTTATTGCCGCAGCGGATAAGCTTGGCTGGCAGCACGGCACCGATCTGTATGCGTTGATGGACGCCGCCGACGATCTGGTGCGCCCGCTGCAAGATCGCCCGGTGCGGGTGGATCGTGAAACACTGGCGCTGGGCTATGCCGGGGTGTACTCCAGCTTCCTGCGCCATTGCGAAGTGGCGGCAGCGCGTTACGGTTTGAGCGCGGTCGATATTTTGGTTGAACTGGGCAAACGCCGAATGGTCGGCGGCCAGGAAGATATGATCGTTGATGTGGCGCTGGACCTGCGCAACAGCAAGTAAAAATGATTACGCGGCTGGCAATGTATCAGCCGCGATTCACCTGCATCGTGAACTCTGAGGGACATCTTATGACGACCCGTACCCCCGCCTCCTCTTCGCGCCTGACGCTGACCGTCGGGCTTTGCTTTTTAGTCGCCCTGATGGAGGGACTGGATTTACAAGCCGCCGGTATCGCTGCCGTTGGTATCGCTCAAGCCTTTGCGTTGGATAAAATGCAAATGGGCTGGATTTTCAGCGCCGGGATTTTGGGATTACTGCCCGGCGCGTTGGTGGGCGGCATGCTGGCCGACCGCTATGGGCGCAAGCGCATTCTCATTGCCTCCGTGGCGTTGTTTGGCCTGTTCTCCCTGGCAACGGCGCTGTCGTGGGACTTTTCAACGTTAGTCATCGCCCGCCTGATGACCGGCGTCGGACTGGGAGCCGCATTGCCGAACCTGATTGCCTTAACCTCCGAAGCCGCGGGCCCGCGTTTTCGTGGTACGGCGGTGAGCCTGATGTACTGCGGTGTGCCAATTGGCGCGGCGTTGGCGGCGGCGCTCGGGTTTAGCGGTCTGGCGTCTGCCTGGCAAACGGTATTCTGGGTGGGAGGCGTGATCCCGCTGCTGCTGGTGCCGCTGTTGATGCGCTGGCTGCCGGAATCACAGGTTTATACCCAGCAAACACAGGTGGCCACCGCGCCGCTGCGCGCGCTGTTCGCACCTGCTACCGCGACCGCTACGCTGCTGCTGTGGCTGTGCTATTTCTTCACCCTGCTGGTGGTATACATGCTGATCAACTGGCTGCCGATGCTGCTGGTCGAGCAGGGCTTTCGTCCATCGCAGGCGGCAGGCGTGATGTTTGCCCTGCAAATCGGTGCGGCCAGCGGCACGTTAATCCTTGGGGCGTTGATGGATAAGCTGCGCCCGGTGGTGATGTCATTACTGATTTACACCGGGATGCTGGCCTCATTGCTGGCGTTGGGGACGGTTTCGTCATGGAGCGGCATGCTGATGGCCGGCTTTGTCGCGGGCATGTTTGCTACCGGCGGACAAAGCGTGCTGTATGCGCTGGCGCCTCTGTTTTACAACACGTCAATCCGCGCCACCGGCGTAGGCACTGCGGTGGCGGTTGGGCGTTTGGGCGCAATGAGCGGCCCGCTGCTGGCGGGGAAAATGCTGGCGCTGGGCACCGGAACGGTGGGGGTGATGGCGGCTTCTGCGCCGGGCATTCTGCTGGCCGGTCTGGCGGTATTTATTTTGATGAGCCGTAAATCGCAGATGACGGTCCAGGCCAGCGGTTCCTGAGGGTCATCCGGTTGCATGAACGGGAACACTCGCTTCCTACTTCCGGGTGAACGCAAGTCGGCGGCTCTGTTGCCAGAGTTTACATACAGTCTGGCAACGGAGGCGTTATGAGCTGGCGGCCCTTTTTATATCTCATTATTAACCCTCATCCAGTGTTGAGCGCCCGACGCGGGCATCTGCATCTGGTGCAGGGTTGACTTTGCATTCTGTCAACAAACACGGTATAACAAACCTTCTTTGGATGTTTAGATGTCCATACGTTTAGAAGGTTATATGCAAACAACACAACAAAATGCGCCACTGAAGCGCACGATGAAAACGCGTCACCTGATTATGCTCTCCTTAGGCGGCGTGATTGGCACAGGGTTATTCTTCAATACCGGGTACATCATCTCGACCACGGGGGCGGCGGGAACGCTGCTGGCTTATCTGATAGGTGCGCTGGTGGTCTGGCTGGTGATGCAGTGCCTGGGCGAGTTGTCGGTCGCGATGCCGGAAACCGGGGCGTTTCACGTCTATGCTGCGCGCTACCTCGGACCGGCGACGGGGTATACCGTCGCCTGGCTCTACTGGCTGACCTGGACTGTGGCGCTGGGTTCGAGCTTTACCGCTGCCGGATTCTGTATGCAGTACTGGTTTCCTCAGGTGCCGGTATGGGTCTGGTGTGTGGTGTTCTGCGCGATTATTTTTGCCCTCAACGTTATCTCCACGCGCTTTTTTGCCGAAGGGGAGTTCTGGTTTTCGTTAGTGAAAGTGATCACCATCATCGCGTTTATTCTCCTCGGCGGAGCGGCTATTTTCGGCTTTATCCCGATGCAGGATGGTTCACCCGCGCCGGGACTGAGTAACATCACGGCGGAAGGCTGGTTCCCGCACGGCGGCCTGCCGATCCTGATGACCATGGTCGCGGTGAACTTTGCCTTTTCGGGGACTGAGCTTATCGGTATTGCCGCCGGCGAAACGGAAAATCCGCGCAAGGTGATCCCGGTGGCGATTCGTACCACCATCGCCCGGTTGATTATTTTCTTTATCGGCACTGTGTTTGTGCTGGCGGCGCTGATCCCGATGCAGCAGGCGGGCGTGGAGAAGAGCCCGTTTGTGCTGGTATTCGAGAAGGTGGGCATTCCGTACGCCGCTGATATTTTTAACTTCGTGATCCTGACCGCCATTCTTTCTGCGGCGAACTCCGGGCTGTATGCCTCCGGGCGCATGCTGTGGTCGCTGTCGAATGAACGTACGCTACCGGCCTGTTTTGCGCGAGTAACGAAAAACGGTGTACCGCTGACGGCGCTGTCGGTCAGTATGCTCGGCGGTGTGCTGGCGCTGTTTTCCAGCGTCGTGGCCCCGGATACGGTGTTTGTCGCATTGTCGGCTATTTCCGGATTTGCGGTAGTGGCGGTGTGGCTGAGTATCTGCGCCTCGCATTTTGTGTTTCGCCGCCGCCATCTGCAGCAGGGTAACGCATTGAGTGAATTGCATTATCGCGCCCCGTGGTATCCGCTGGTTCCGGTACTGGGTTTTGTGCTGTGCCTGGTGGCCTGTGTGGGGCTGGCATTCGATCCGGCGCAGAGAATTGCGTTGTGGTGCGGGTTACCGTTTGTCGCGTTGTGTTATGGTGCTTATTTCCTTACTCAACCCCGTAACGCAAAACAGGAGCCAGAACATGTCGCAGAATAATCCGTTACGCGCACTCCTCGATAAACAGGATTTCCTGTTGCTGGATGGTGCTCTGGCGACGGAGCTTGAAGCGCGAGGGTGTAACTTAGCCGACAGCCTGTGGTCTGCCAGGGTGCTGGTAGAAAACCCGGCGCTTATCCGCGAAGTTCACCTGGATTACTTCCGGGCAGGGGCGCAGTGCGCAATCACCGCCAGCTATCAGGCAACGCCCGCGGGTTTTGCCGCGCTCGGCCTGGATGAGGCGCAGTCGAAAGCGCTGATTGGCAAAAGCGTGGAGCTGGCGCGTAAAGCGCGTGAGGCGTATCTGGCGGAAAATCCGCAGGCCGGGACGTTACTGGTGGCGGGTTCCGTCGGACCTTACGGCGCGTACCTGGCCGATGGCTCTGAGTACCGTGGCGATTACGCGTTAAGCATTGAAGCGTTACAGGCATTTCATCGCCCGCGTGTTGAAGCGTTGCTGGATGCCGGGGCCGATCTGCTGGCCTGTGAAACCCTGCCGAATTTTGCCGAAATTCGCGCGCTGGCTGAGTTGTTGACCGCGTATCCGCGTGCGCGGGCATGGTTCTCGTTTACCCTGCGTGATAGCGCACATCTGAACGACGGTACGCCGCTGCGCGACGTGGTCGCTTTCCTTGCGCAATATCCGCAGGTGGTGGCGTTAGGCATTAACTGCATTGCGCTGGAAAACACCACCGCTGCGTTGCAGCATCTGCATGGCTTAACGGCGCTGCCGCTGGTGGTGTATCCCAATTCCGGCGAGCAGTATGATGCGGTAAGCAAAACCTGGCATCATCACGGTGAGCATTGCGCGCAGCTGGCGGATTATCTGCCGCAGTGGCAGGCCGCTGGCGCACGGTTGATTGGCGGGTGCTGTCGCACCACGCCGAAGGATATTGCTGAGCTGAACGCGCAGCGTTGAGAATAATGCCGGGTGGCGGCTGATGCCTTACCCGGCCTACAAAACCACAAAACCACAAAACCACAAAACCACAAAACCACAAAACCACAAAACATTATGCCGCATCCGCCAGGATAAACATGCCGTACGGGTGGATTTCGAGGTAATACTGTTCGCCAACGTCCGGCTGCAGACGCGTGGCGTTAACCTGCAATAAAATCTCCTGCCCGTGCCACTCTACCGTGACCTCATACTGCGGTCCCATATAGGCGACGTGCTGGATCACACAGCGCTGGCTCTCCTCGCCGCGATCGCTGAGCGTAATCGCCTCCGGACGCACGCCAACCGTACCTTCTCCCTGGCTGGCGAAATGCAGCGGCCTTGGCAGGCGATAACCGTAAATATCGACAAACGCCTCGCTGAACGCGGCCGGGAACAGGTTGGCATCGCCCATAAAGCTCGCCATAAAGCGTGAGGCCGGCTGGCGATAGAGATCCTGCGGCGAGCCAATCTGCATGATGTGCCCCTTGTTCATGACCAGTACGGTATCGGACACCGCAAAGGCTTCGCTCTGATCGTGGGTGACGTACAGCGAGGTGATATCAAACTGTTTTTGTAGCTCGCGGATCTTATCGCGCATGCTACGGCGCAGGTTGGCATCGAGGTTACTCAGCGGCTCATCAAACAGCAGTACCTTCGGTTTGAGGATCAGCGCGCGCGCCAGCGCTACGCGCTGCTGCTGACCGCCGGAGATCTGATCGACAAAGCGGTCTTCGAATCCTTCCAGATCCACCATCGCCAGCGCCTCTTTGACACGGGCTTTCAGCTCTGCGCGCGGTACGCCAAGCATTTTCAGGCCATAGCCGACGTTTTCCCCCAGCGACATATGCGGGAACAGGGCGTAGGACTGAAATACCATACAGATATCGCGCTGTTGAATAGAGCGGTGGGTGACGTCTTCGCCATCAATAAAAATCTGCCCTTCGCTCGGTTTTTCCAGTCCGGCAACCAGGCGCAAAATGGTGGTTTTGCCACAACCGGACGGGCCGAGCAGCGTCACCATTTGCCCCTGCGGGATGGTGAGGTTGATATTGTCGATAACCGTGTTGCTGCCAAATCGTTTGGTGACGTTGCGCAGTTCAACGAAATTTTTCTGAGTCATAGTGCGCTCCATTACGCCTGGTTTTTGGCTTTTGAACGGGAGGTACGTGATTCACCGATCAGCCAGTCAAAGATAAAAATAATCGCCAGCATTACCACGATCAGAATGGAACCGTAGGCAATCGCCACGCCGTATTCGCCGTCTTCCACGCGGTTGAGGATGTAGGCCGTCGCCACGCGGGTATCCGGCGTGACGAGGAACACAATGGCGCTGACGGTGGTAATGGCGCGGACAAAGCTGTAGATCAGCGCTGAGAGGATTGCCGGGCGCAGCAGCGGCAGCAGGATGTGCGTAATAGTACGCAGCGAACCGGCGCGCAGACTGAGTGAGGCTTCATCCAGTGATTTATCGATCTGGCCTAAGCCCGCGATACCTGCCCGGATACCGACCGGGACGTTACGCATCACCATCGAGATAATCACGATGGCTGCGGTACCGGTGAGGTACACCGGGGCGCTGTTAAAGGCCAGAATATATGACACACCTGCGACGGTGCCCGGTACGGCAAAGCACAACATGGTGGTGAACTCGATGGTCTTCTTACCTTTGAACTGCTGACGCACCACAATCCATGCGATAAGCAGACCGAAGATGGCGGTAATCGGTGCGGCAATCCCGGCGTAGAGCAGGGTATCGAGCAGTGAAGGCCATGCACCGTCACTCATTCCCTGGCCGAACAATTTAGTAAAGTTCGCCAGCGTCAGGGTGTAGTCCACGCCCCAGTTGACGGTGAAGCTGCCGTAGAAAATGCTGCCGTATAGCAGGGCGTTAAAGGCGATCCACACCGCCAGCAGGGCAACCACGCTCCACACCAGCGTGACCGGTAGCGGCTGCACGTCGCCACGATAGGATTTACCGGAAACGGTGACATACGAGCGTTTACCGATCCACATGTACTGCACGCAGAACACCAGCAGCGAGAACAGCAGCAGGAAAGCGCCCAGCGTACTGGCGGCCTGGTAGTCGAGCTGTGAGCCGGTGATATAGAAGTAAATTTGCGTTGCCAGCACGTCGAAGTTACCGCCGAGCACCAGTGGGTTACTGAAGTCGGCCAGCGACTGCACCACCACGATCAAAAAGGCGTTCGCCAGCGCCGGTTTCAGCAGCGGGACAAATACGCCGTTAAAGGTCTGCCAGCGGCTGGCTCGTAGGGTGTATGACGCCTCTTCCAGCGAGGGATGAATGGTTTTGATCGCGCCGTCGAGGATCATAAACGCCATCGGGGTAAAGGCCAGTACCTGCGCCAGCCAGATGCCGGTAAAGCCGTACAGCCAGTTGGTGTTGGTTAAGCCAAACCACTCGACCATAAATTCGGTGATGTAGCCGGAGCGTCCCATCATCAGGGTGACACCCAGGCCAACGACAAACGGCGGGGTGACGATCGGCAGAATCGAGAAAATACGCCCGATAATGGCGCTGCGTTTGGCGATGCGGGTGGTGTAGATCGCCAGCACCAGACCAAAGAAGGTACAGCCAATACCAACGGCAATCGACAACATAATCGAGTTGAGGATCACCTGAATGATATGCGCCTGGGACAGCACATTCATAAACGCCAGCGGGGCAAATCCCCCGGTGTCGTTAGTGAACATCGGAATGAAAATCGCGATGCTCGGCCAGACGATAAAAATACCGATCAGCGCGACGATCGCGGTGAGCGAACCGATGACAAAACGGTCACCACCCAGCCATTCCAGACGAGTAAGCGCCAGGGTCATGATTGCGCCAAGCGCCACAAACAGCACGATGGTGGCATAACCTAAGCCGCGCCCTTCAAGGGTGGCGCTGGCAACGATAAAGGCCATACAAAAGAATGCCCAGCCCGCGTCAAGATAATGACGGCTGCGCTGTTCGCGTCGGGCTTCATTAAACGGACGCACCAGCAGCAGGCTCGGCAGTAGATACCAGAGCCAGCTAATGTTGAAATGTGACCAGCTGTAGGCGTCGAGAATTTCGTCGCGCGTGGACTCCAGCAGGCCATAGTCCAGGCTCCAGCTTGGCAGCAGGGCAAACGCCAGCCAGCCGAGCAAAACCCAAAGAAATATCGCATCCCGTTTTTTCACGGGATGGAGTGCAAGTGTGTGTGACATAGCGTTTCCGGTAATGTAGGCCGGGTAAGGCGTTTACGCCGCACCCGGAAAATGAACGCAACGTGGGCTTATTTACCCATCTTCACTTCGCTAACCCACTTATTGATCAACGCCTTACGTACGTCAGTCGAGCCGTACTTATCCATGTCGTAATTGATAAGCTTCAGATCGTCGAGTTTCAGCGAGTTAGGAGACGTCTCGGCGGTGGTGTTGGTCAGGATCTGATAGGATTTACCTTTCTTCCATGCCAGCTCCTGAGCCTCTTTTGACAGTACCCAGTCAACGAACAGTTTGGCGTTGTCGAGGTTACGCGCACCTTTCAGAATGCTGACGCCGCCAATTTCATAGCCGGTACCTTCGCATGGGGAGATGAGCTCCAGCGGGGCGCCCTGTTCTTTTTCCAGCGAGTAGTCGTGCAGGAAGCCAATGCCAATCGCCGTTTCGCCACGGGCGGCGTTACGCGCCGGGGCTATGCCGGATTTGGTGTATTGCGAGACGTTGGCATTGAGCTGTTTCAGGTAGTCAAAGGCCTGATCTTCACCCCACAGTTGGGCAAAGGTCGCCAGCGCGGTGTAGGCGGTACCGGAGCTTTGCGGGTCGGCAATCTGAATTTCGCCTTTGTATTCCGGTTTGGTCAGATCCTTCCAGCATTGTGGCACCGGCAGGTTTTTCTCTTTCAGGCGTTGGGTATTGACGCCAAAGCCCAGGATACCGACATAAACCGCGGAGGAGAGGTTGCCTTTTACCTTTGCCGGATCGCGGAATTTCTCCATGATCTGCTCGAGGTTTGGTGATTTATACGGTTGCAGCAGACCCATTTCGCCCGCCTGAGACTGCGGGTCCAGCGTACCGCCGTACCACACATCCGCCTGCGGGTTTTTCTTCTCGGCATCGACTTTCGCCAGCGTACTGCCCGAACCGTTGCGAATGAATGAGGTTTTCACATCATATTTTTCACCAAAGGCTTTGGTTTCGGTTTCACACATCTCGTTCGTGGCGCTGCAATAGACCACCAGACGACCTTGTGCTTGTGCCGCACTGCTGAAGGCAGCCAGCGCCAGAGTAGAGGCAATCAGGGTAGAGGTAAGCGTCAGTTTCATTGTTTTATCCTTTGACTGAGAGAAGGGGCGATACCCGCGATGAGCAGCGGCATTAGCAATAAACCCATAAAGACAGCGGCAACCGAGAGCAAACTGAACATCCCCGACCAGCCGTAATGTTCTATGACCAACGACAGCGGCCAACCCGCCAACGCGGCCCCCAGATAGGCGAACAGCCCGAGAAATCCGGTGATTGAACCTGCCGCCGCTTTGTGTCCGCATTCGACGGCCGCCAGACCAATCAACATCTGCGGGCCAAAAACGAAAAAGCCCACGGTAAAGAAACAGACAGCCAGCAGCGCGTAGTGGTGAACCGGCGCCAGCCACAGCGCGGCGACGGAAACCATCAGCCCCAGCGTGAACAGCAAAATCATCGGGGCGCGCTGGCCGCTGAACAGCAAATCCGAACCCCAGCCGGCAAACAGCGCACCGAGCAAGCCGCCGACCTCAAACAGCATCACTGTGGCATTGGCGCTGAGCAGATTCACGCCGTGGCTTTCCGTCAGCCAAATGTTGCCCCAGTCGTTGAGCGCGATGCGGATCAAATACACCAGCACATACGACACCCCCAGCAGCCAGATCATCGGATTCTTCAGCATGGTGGTGCGTAACATTTGCCACAGCCCCATCGGCGGGCTTTGCTGCTCCTGACGCAGCTCCAGCGGGTCATGCCGCCATTCTCCAACGGTAGGGAGACCCTCTTCGCGGGGCGTGCCTTTCAGTTGCAGCGTCAGCCAGATACCTAATGCCATGCTGATGATCCCTGGTGCCAGCATCGCTGCCTGCCAGCCCCACCAGTGGGCGGCAAAAGCGCTAATCAGCGGGATAATGGCGCCACCGATGTTGATCGACATATTCCAGCAACCCCACCAGAAGCCGCGTTCGTTACGCGAATACCAGTGGGTCAGCAGGCGGGCGCAAGGCGGCCAGCCCCAGCCCTGAAAAAATCCGTTCAGCGTCCAGACCGCTAGCAGCAGCGTCAGCGATTCACCAAACGCGAACACCACGTTCAGGATGCCGGTAGCGAACAGGCCAATGCCCATAAATGCGCGCTGCCCATGGCTGTCGTGCCAGAGTCCCGCGGTAAACTTCGACAAACCATAGGTCAGGTAAAACAGCGATCCCAACAGACCGATATCACTTTTATCCAGTCCCAGATCCATTTGCAGCGCCGGGAGGACGTAGTTAACGCTTTTGCGCGTCAGGTAAAACGCCGCGTACCCGATGACCATGCACATCAGTAGCTGTGGACGCAGCGTCCGGTATTGTTGGTTGATGTCGGTACGCATAGCCGTCTCCGTTTTGCTGACTATAAGAAAGTGAAAGCGAAAGGGGATGAGAGAAAGTCCGCAGTGACTAAGACTTTTTCCTGGTTAAGGGGCGGTTTGTTGCAAATTTGTGGGCAGGTTAACAATTACCCGCGTGCCGTGGTTAGATTCGAGGGTCAGCTCACCGCCGAGCGCGCTGACCCTCTCACGCATTCCCTGGATACCAAAGCCGGGAATTTTTTCAGGCAGAATGCCCACGCCGTTGTCCGTAACTTCCAGCAACAGGCAGTGATCCCGTTGGTACAGCGCAATCGACACCTCGCTGGCATCGGCATGTTTACAGACGTTATTGAGCAATTCCTGCAACAGACGGTACAGCGTAAAGCGTACCGTTTCATTTTCTGGCGTATTTGCCAGTCGGTAATCAAACCGGCAGTGAATACCCCGTTCGGCAAAGGCAAATTCATTGACCAGATGGTGCAGCGCATCTTTAAAAGACAGCTCGTCAAGCGCGGGTGGGCGGAGCTGGCGCAGTAGCTGGCGGGTCGAGTGGTGGATTCGCCGGGCAAGATCGTTGATCTGGTTCGCCGCGTCGAGCGTTTGCTCAGGGCCCTGCGAACGTTTAACCAACTGAGATTGAATTTGAATGGCGGTAATGTTCTGGCCAATTTCATCATGCAGTTCCCGCGCCAGGCTTTTGCGCGTGTTTTCTTCGGTGCGGATCAGCTGTTCGGTCAGCGCGCGGCGCGCCGCCAGTTCGCTTTCCAGTCGCTGGCGATAATGGTGCAGGTTTTGCGCCAGATGCTGCTGGCGGCTGATGGCGATTCCCAGCCCGATGCCCAGCAGCGCCTGGGTGGCGAGGAAAATTTCCAGCTCCAGTAAGTTACTGAACCCGACGCCGATTTGCCGGGCGATGGTGATCATCATACTGCCGAGCAATCCGGACAACACGCCGCCCTGCCAGCCAAATTTCCACGCCATCACCACGTTGGGCAGGAACACGACAATCAGCAACAGGCGTTCGATGTCTGGCGAGAGCACCATCTGCGTGCCGATACCAATAATAAAGAACAGGCTGCACCAGATGATAAGCGAGGTGCGCAGCGGGGGATTGGTGGTATCCAGCCCGAGCAAATGATAGCGGTGCTGCTGGCGCAAAAATTCATAGATCAGATAGACAAACGGGGTGAGCAGCACGCCACCGGTAAACGACGCCAGACCGATTAACGTCGCCGGGCTTTGAATAAAGGGAGACAGCAGCGCGGTATTAAGCAGCGACGTGACCGTCACGGCGGCCAGCAACAAGGTGAGCCGCTGCCAGTAGAGCGGGAAGCGGTGCCAGTATGACTGACCGATACTGGCCGGTATCAGGCTTATCAGCGGTGCGGCCAGCAGAAGATAACCGTTGAGTAACTGTTCGTTGTGTAGCCAGAACAGGAGCAACACCGGCGGCAATACCAGCGCGGGCCAGTAGCGGCGGGACAGCAGGATCAATAGGGCGAGATACACGCCGTGCGGCAGAAATAATGCCGCCTGCTGACCGTTATGGGTCAGGTAAAACCCTAGCGTCCACAGCATCAGCCAGCCCGATCCCCAGGCCAGCAGAATAAACAGAGAAATAACCCAATGCCGAAGGTTACGCGACATTAATGCCCCGTTAATAGCTGGTGGTCGAGGGCAAAATGCACCAAATCGATGGTGCTATGGCATTGCAGCTTGCCCAGTACATTCGCACGGTGGACGTGGACCGTTTTATGACTGAGGTCGAGCTTAAAGGCGATCTCTTTCACACTGTCACCTTTGACCAGCAGATCAAACACTTCACGTTCGCGTGGGGTTAATACCTCCAGCACCTGTGCAGATTGCTCACCACCGCGTAACGCCCGCAGCGCGTCGGCGCACAGGTAATGGCCTCCCATACCGACTGAGCGCACCGCCTGTACCAACTCTTCCGGCCCACAGCGTTTGGTCAGATAACCGCTGGCCCCGGCATCCAGAGCGCTTTGTACAAACGTCGGCGCGTCATAAATACTGAGAATAATGGCGCGAAAGCCGGGTTTTTGCGCCCGCAGCCGTTTTAGCAGACTCAGACCATTTTCATCCGGCATGGCGATATCCATGACCGCGACATTGACGTCCTCGCGCAGTAATGCCGGCCAGGCCTCTGCCGCACTGCTGTACTGGCCGATAACGGCGAGATCCTCCTCGAGACCGAGTAATTGCGCAAAGCCGGAACGCACCACCACATGGTCATCCACCAGCACAACATGAATCATGATATTGCTCTCTTGCCTTACGAGGATATCTATGATGCCTGCCAGCGCCACGCTGGCAATCATCGTGGTGCAGTTATGTAACGAATGTAACAAAATCGCAATAATTTGCCGGGTGTTGTAGCGAGTGTCGGCCTGATAAGCGCAGCGCATCAGGCATTGATTGCCGGATGGCGGCGCAAGCGCCTTATCCGGCCTACGTTCTGTAATGAGCGAAATAGCTAACTATTGCCGCTTTTTTTCTAAAAACGCTTTGTTCTTAGCCAGAATTTTTAATTCCTTTATCAAATGGTGCCGCAACGAAATACTGCCTCCATAACAAGACAGGGGAGCAGACAATCATGGTTATTTCATCGCGTAACACACTTCTTGCCGCTCTGGCATTCATCGCATTTCAGGCTCAGGCGGTAAACGTCACAGTCGCCTATCAGACCTCCGCCGAACCGGCCAAAGTGGCGCAGGCGGATAACACCTTTGCTAAACAGAGCGGGGCCACCGTTGATTGGCGAAAATTCGACAGCGGGGCGAGCATCGTGCGTGCACTGGCTTCCGGCGATGTGCAGATTGGCAATCTCGGCTCCAGCCCGCTGGCCGTCGCTGCCAGTCAGCAGGTACCTATTGAAGTTTTCCTGCTGGCGTCAAAACTGGGTAGTTCTGAAGCGCTGGTAGTGAAGAAAAATATCAGTAAGCCGGAGGATTTGATTGGCAAACGCATTGCCGTGCCGTTTATTTCCACCACCCATTACAGCCTGCTGGCTGCGCTGAAACACTGGGGTATCAAACCCGGTCAGGTGGAGATTGTGAACCTGCAGCCGCCGGCAATTATTGCCGCCTGGCAGCGTGGCGATATTGATGGTGCTTACGTCTGGGCGCCGGCCGTCAATGCGCTGGAAAAAGAGGGCAAGGTATTAACCGATTCTGAAAAGGTTGGCGAGTGGGGCGCGCCGACGCTGGACGTGTGGGTGGTGCGCAAAGATTTTGCCGAGCAGCATCCCGAGGTGGTGAAAGCCTTTGTCAAAAGCGCGATTGATGCGCAGCAACCCTATATTGCTAACCCCGATGAATGGCTGAAACAGCCGGAGAATATCAGCAAGCTGTCGCGCTTAAGCGGCGTGCCGGAGGCGGATGTGCCGGGGCTGGTGAAAGGGAATACCTACCTGACTGCGCAACAGCAAACCGCCGAGCTGACCGGCCCGGTAAACAAAGCGATTGTCGATACTGCGCAGTTCCTCAAAGAGCAGGGCAAAGTGCCTGCTGTCGCGACGGATTACAGCCAGTACGTTACCGATCGCTTCGTGCAATAAAAGGAGGCGCTGATGCTGCAAATCTCTCATCTCGCCGCCAGCTACGGTGGAAAACCGGTACTGGACGATATCAACCTGACGCTTGATAGCGGCGAACTGCTGGTGGTGCTCGGGCCTTCCGGCTGCGGCAAAACCACACTGCTAAATCTGATTGCCGGGTTCGTGCCGTATCAGCACGGCAGCATTACGCTGTCAGGTCAGAAGGTGGAAGGTCCGGGCGCGGAGCGCGGGGTGGTATTCCAGAACGAAGGTCTGCTGCCCTGGCGTAACGTGCAGGATAATGTGGCCTTTGGTCTGCAACTGGCAGGAGTAGATAAAGTGCAGCGTCAGCGTATCGCCCAGGAGATGTTGCAGAAAGTGGGGCTGGACGATGCCGGAAAACGTTTTATCTGGCAGATTTCTGGCGGCCAGCGTCAGCGTGTTGGCATTGCCCGGGCGCTGGCGGCCAATCCACAGCTCCTGCTGCTCGATGAACCGTTTGGTGCGCTCGACGCGTTTACCCGCGAGCAGATGCAAACCCTGCTGCTGAAACTCTGGCATGAGACCGGCAAACAGGTGTTGTTAATTACGCACGATATTGAAGAAGCGGTATTTATGGCCACCGAGCTGGTGCTGCTCTCATCCGGCCCTGGTCGGGTGATGGAGCGTCTGCCGCTTAACTTTGCCCGGCGCTTTGTGGCCGGGGAAGCGAGCCGCAGTATTAAGTCCGATCCGCAGTTTATTGCCATGCGTGAGTACGTGCTAAGCCGCGTCTTTGCGCAACGGGAGGCGTTCTCATGAGCGTAGTGATTAATGATAAACCGCGACAGCGCACGCTGAACTGGCGCTGGCCGTTTTCACGTCAGATAACGTTAAGCCTTGGTACGCTGGTCGTCATTCTGGCGGTGTGGTGGACGGTGGCAGCGCTGCAATTAATCAGCCCGCTGTTTTTGCCAGCGCCCGGTCAGGTGCTGCAAAAGTTGATCACCATCGCCGGGCCACAAGGCTTTATGGATGCCACGCTGTGGCAACATTTGGCAGCGAGCCTGGCGCGAATTGTCATCGCCCTGCTGGCCGCCGTGCTGCTGGGCGTTCCGGTCGGGATCGCGATGGGCCTGAGCCCGACAATTCGCGGCATTCTCGATCCGATCATTGAATTGTACCGCCCGGTTCCGCCGCTGGCCTATTTACCGCTGATGGTGATCTGGTTTGGTATCGGTGAAACCTCCAAGATCTTATTGATCTACCTGGCGATTTTCGCGCCTGTTGCGATGTCGGCGCTGGCCGGTGTCCGCAGCGCGCAGCAGGTAAGAGTACGCGCCGCGCAATCACTGGGGGCCAGCCGTGCGCAGGTGTTGTGGTTTGTTATTTTACCCGGCGCATTACCTGAAATTCTGACCGGCCTGCGCATCGGGCTGGGTGTTGGCTGGTCAACGCTGGTGGCCGCGGAGTTGATTGCCGCCACGCGAGGTTTGGGTTTTATGGTCCAGTCCGCCGGTGAATTTCTGGCAACCGATGTGGTGCTGGCGGGGATCGCGGTCATTGCCGTTATCGCCTTTATTTTAGAACTGGGTTTGCGCGCGCTTCAGCGTCGTCTGACGCCCTGGCATGGAGAAGTACAATGAGTGAACGTCTGAGCATTACCCCGCTGGGGCCGTATATTGGCGCACAAATTTCCGGTGCGGACCTGACGCGTCCGCTAAGCGATAACCAGTTTGAGCAGCTTTATCATGCGGTGCTGCGCCATCAGGTGGTGTTCCTGCGTGAGCAGGTGATTACGCCGCAGCAGCAGAGAGCGCTGGCGCTACGTTTTGGCGATCTGCATATTCATCCGGTCTACCCGCACGCCGAGGACGCGGAAGAGATTATCGTGCTGGATACTCACAACGATAATCCGCCAGATAACGATAACTGGCACACCGATGTGACCTTTATCGACACGCCGCCTGCCGGGGCCATTCTGGCAGCAAAAATGCTACCTTCGACCGGAGGCGATACGCTGTGGACCAGCGGGATTGCCGCTTATGAGGCGCTCTCTGAGCCGTTTCGCCAGTTGCTTAGCGGCCTGCGGGCTGAGCATGATTTTCGTAAATCATTCCAGGAGTACAAATACCGTAAGACGGAAGAAGAGCACCAGCGCTGGCTGGAGGCGGTGGCGAAGCATCCACCCCTGTTGCATCCGGTGGTGCGCACGCATCCGGTGAGCGGGAAGCAGGCGCTGTTCGTGAATGAAGGATTTACCACGCGAATTGTCGATGTGACGGAAAAAGAGGGCGAGGCGTTACTGAGCTTTTTATTCGCGCATATCACTAAACCAGAGTTTCAGGTGCGCTGGCGCTGGCAGCCTGACGATGTGGCGATTTGGGATAACCGCGTGACGCAGCATTACGCCAATGCGGATTATCTGCCGCAGCGGCGCATTATGCATCGGGCCACGATTTTAGGGGATAAGCCGTTCTATCGTGCGTCGTAACAGAGAATTACACCGTTCGGCACGCTGCGGTACCGTGCCGAATGGCGACACAAACGTCTTATTCTGCCTGCGAAACCAAATGCGGTTCGATATACCGCTGGTAACGATTTGCCTTCAGATACGTTAAATCCACCAGCACCAGGCCATCCACGCAGTTGTTAAAGTCCGGGTCGCTGCCAAAGTCGATAAACTGTACGCCACCTGGCTCACACACTGCGGAATATTGCTTGTAGAGTGGTGGAATACCACAACCAAGGTTGCCGAGCAGCGACTTCAGCCGCGTCAGGTCTTCGCTGTAATCCTCCCCGCCAAACTGCGCCAGTGCGTCGGGTAACGAGGCCGGGTACGGTCGACGCGACTCCGCCAGCGGATGCGTTGCCGGAAACCACAGGCGATAAAAGGCAACCAGCAGATCGCGGGCCGAAGGCGGTAAGCCACCAGAAATAGAGACCGGGCCAAACAGGTAGCGATAGTGTGGATGGCGCGCCAGATACGCGCCGATACCGGACCACAGATAGTCCAGCCCGCGGCGTCCCCAGTAGCGTGGCTGAATAAAGCTGCGCCCCAGCTCAATACCGTGTTGGAGGATATCGTCCATCCGTTCGTCGTAATGAAACAGGCTATAGCTGTAAATGCCGTCCAGCCCGCGCTTTTCCATCTGCAGGGCGGTCGGCATAAAGCGGTAGGCTCCGACGATCTCCAGATCGTCTTCATCCCACAGGATCAGATGCAGGTAGTCATCGTCATGACTGTCGATGTCGCGGCGTTTGCCGCTGCCTTCACCTACCGCGCGGAAGGCGATTTCCCGCAGACGGCCCAGCTCGCGTAGCAACGGAGCCTCTTCCTGACCGTTACGTTGCCAGAGATAGATAACCTTACCGTCTGCTGTACGCCCCAGGCACTCGGCCTGGTGTAGCTCGCGCTTGAGCAGGGCACGGGGTTCCGGGCGAGCGATCGCGCTTTCGGTTTTAAAAACGCCCGGCAGTCCTTTCCCCAGTAGCTGAACGTGTTGGTAGCACTTGTCTGTCATTTCTCGCGGCGTGGTTTGCGGGGTGCACCATGTCGACCACGCAATTTGCTCGCCAATGGTCACCGGCAGGTTGCTGTTCCGGCGGCGGAACATCTGCTGCATTAACAACAGCATCGGCAGGTTTTGCGACACCAGAGTGCTGGCATAAAACAGCGTACTGTTGCGTGCCTCAATCCACGCAGGTAAGAGCGGTGCGCGGTATTTGGCGGCGAGCTTAATAAAGCCGGAGTGCCATTTTTTATCGTGAATGCCGCGCCGGGTTATGCGCGAAACCTCACCGGCCGGGAAGAAGATCAGCACACCGCCGTTTTGCAACTGTCGGTCCATCTGCTGTAGCGCCGCTTTAGCGGTGCGGCCATTAATATTATCCACCGGAATAAACAGCGAACTGAGCGGTTCAAGATGGCTGAGCATGCGGTTGGTGACGACTTTAACATCGCGGCGAACGCGAGAGACGGCGTACAGCAGGGCCAGGCCGTCGAGTGTGCCGGTAGGGTGGTTGGCGATGATAACCAGCGGCCCTTGTTCGGGAATTCGTTCCAGACTACGGACCGGAATTTGACAGTGAATGTTGAGATGCTCCAGCACCTGTTCGACGGTATCTAACCCTTTCAGATGGCGGTGACGAGCGGCAAACTGTTGGAATTCCTCTTCATGTAACAGTTTTCTCAGTACTTTTTTTTGCCACGGGGCGGGCCTCGCCTCTGGCCACAGGTCGTCGATGACATTGTCGAGACTAAACATAGCGGCTCCTCCTCTGTCCTTTTGTGACAGTAGAAGGGCGATGTGTCGGTTAGATGGCGGTTTGGTGACGTTTTATGATAAAACGCCCCGCAGTGCGGGGCGTTGAAAGGAGGAATTAACGCAGGATTTTTTTCTCAGCCAGATCGCGTGCGAAGTAGCTGAAAATCAGATCCGCGCCAGCGCGCTTGATCGAGCCTAAGCTTTCCAGTACCACTTTCTCTTCATCTATAGCACCCGCCATCGCCGCGAATTTGATCATCGCGTATTCACCGCTGACCTGATAAGCGCCAATCGGCAGCTCGGTGCGCTCGCGGATATCGCGCAGGATATCGAGGTATGCGCCAGCCGGTTTGACCATCAGGCAGTCTGCGCCCTGGGCTTCATCCAGCAATGATTCGCGGATCGCTTCACGGCGGTTCATCGGGTTCATCTGATAGGTTTTACGATCGCCTTTCAGCGCGGTGCCTGCGGCTTCACGGAACGGGCCGTAGAACGAAGAGGCAAATTTGGTGGAGTAGGACATGATCGCGGTATCGGTGAAACCCGCGGCGTCCAGCGCCTGGCGAATTGCCTGCACCTGGCCGTCCATCGCGGCGGAAGGCGCGATGAAGTCAGCGCCCGCAGCGGCGGCAACCACCGCCTGCTTGCCTAGATTGGCCAGGGTTAAATCGTTATCAACGCCGTGCTCGCATAATACGCCGCAGTGGCCGTGCGAAGTGTATTCACAGAAGCAGGTGTCGGACATGACGATCATTTCCGGTACGGTCTGCTTACAGATACGCGACATGCGCGCCACCAGACCGTCTTCTTTCCAGGCGTCGCTGCCGGTGTCATCGGTGTGGTGGGAGATACCGAAGGTCATCACCGAGCGGATTCCGGCGTTGGCAATGCGTTCAATCTCGCGTGCCAGATGTTTTTCCGGAATGCGCATCACGCCTGGCATGGCCTCGATGGCTTTGTAATCGTCGAGTTCTTCTTCAACAAAGATCGGCAACACCAGGTCATTTAAGCTCAGTGTTGTCTCTTCAAACATAGCGCGCAGCGCAGGGGATTTGCGCAGGCGGCGAGGGCGTTGGATTAGGTCTGTCATGGTATGCCTGATGTTTGTGAAATCGAAGGCCGTAGTATACCCGAACCTGAGGGCGGGTGGTTTACGAAAGTTGGCGTTATGCGAGTGAGGCTCCACGCTTAATAGCCTCTCTTAAATATATACTATTTATATTTTTGTGGTGTTTATTATTTTAGATATCGATTGGTTTTAATCCTGGTTCGGTTTTGCTTAATGGTTAATTAAGCCATGAAGGTTTTAATAGCATTTATTTTCTGTGTTTTTGTTTTCTTTTTAAATAATATGATAAATGTATGGGTTTGATGTTTTTATGATTTTAATGAATTGAATTTAAATATTTTTTCTTTTTCTTATAGGGTTTTCTTAATTGTCTTATTTGTGGTCTGCTTTCGGACTTAAGGCAAAGAATAATTGAACCTTTCATCTGTGACGCCGCATAATCGTTTCCGAGAAACATTAATGTTTCCTATGCATTGATAATTGCTATGCATAATTGCTATGCATTGATAATTGATGGATCAACTATATCACGTCCCTGAGGAGGGATGACAAATGCACACTTGGAAAAAGAAACTCGTAGTCTCACAGTTAGCATTAGCTTGCACTTTGGCAATCAATTCTCAGGCGAATGCTACTACTTATGATACCTGGACCTATGTTGATAACCCGTCTACTGCACTTAACTGGGACAGTATGGATGCCCCAGGCACTGTAGATGGTAACTATGTGAATTATAGTGGTTTTGTTTACTATAATAATGCTAATGGCGATTTTGATCAGTCCTTTAACGGTGATACTGTTAACGGAACAATTTCAACCTACTACCTGAATCATGATTACACTGATGGTGTTGCGAATACGTTAGATATTAGTAATTCAGTGATTCATGGTTCAATCACATCCGCGCTGCCAGGCGGCTATTATGATCGTCCGAATGGAAAAGGCTATTCTTTCTACGACAGCAATATGCCTGCGGTTGATGGTAACTGGTACGATGGTGATGTGTTCACTCTGAATATTGCTAACTCCACCATTGATGATGACTACGAAGCGCTGTATTTTACTGATTCCTATCTTGATGGTGGTGTGACTAAATCCACCAACGAAAGATTTGACGTCAGCGAAGGTGTAGCGGTTAATCTTGATGTAGAAAGCAACATCAACATTTCCAACAACTCTCATGTTGCCGGTATCGCCCTGTCTCAGGGGAATACAAACAACGACACCTATACAACGGAATCCCATACCTGGGATAACAACATCAATGTTTATGATTCTACAGTAACTTCTGGTTCAGATGTCATTCTGGAAGGTAACTCCGGATTCTTTGGGCATTCTGATGAGCCGAGTGATTATACTGGTCCGGGCGATGTTGCATTGTCTTTCACTGACAGCAATCAATCAGATTATGCAATGAAGAACAATGTGTACTTTAGCAATTCAACGTTGATGGGTGATGTCAAATTTACCAGCACCTGGAACGCCAATTTTGATCCGATTGGTCATGACTCAAACGGCGATGGTGTGGTTGATACCAACGGTGGTTGGGCTGACGATAGCCTCAACGTCGATGAACTGAACCTGACTCTTGATAATGGTAGCAAGTGGGTTGGTCAAGCGACTTTTGTTGCTGAAACAATCTATCCAGCAAACATGTTTGATGTTGCTACCAATAGCCTTACTCCAGATGCAACCTCTGAAAATAATGCCTGGGGACGTGTCGATGGTAATGAAGTGTTCCAGAGCGGTCTGTTTAACGTCGCGTTAAACAACGGTTCTGAGTGGGATACTGTTGGGGATTCTCTTGTTGATACGTTGACTGTAAACAATGGCTCTCAGGTTAATGTCGCTGATTCTGCTTTGGTATCCGACACTATTGGCTTGACCAATGGTTCTTCCATGAATATCGGTGAAGGTGGGCTAGTTGCAACCGATCACCTGACCATTGACAGTTACAGTACGGTTGCACTGACTGATAATATCACGGGATATGGTGGAGGAACTTATTACTCGTCTCTGTATGCTAACACTATTACCGTAACTAACGGTGGTATGTTGGATGTGAATGTTGATCAGTTTGATAATGGTGTATTCAGCACTGATACCCTGGAACTGACCAGTGGCAACGTTGCGGATAACAGCGGTCATGTTATCTCGGGTGTGTTCGACATCCACAGCAGCGATTATGTTCTGAACGCTGATCTGGTGAACGACCGTACCAACGATACTCATCAGGCTAACTATGGCTACGGTATTGTCGCGATGAATGCCGATGGTCATCTGACTGTCAACGGTAACGGCGATATCAACAATGGCGATGAACTGGACAACAGCGCTGCTGACAACACCGTAGCCGCAACCGGTAACTATAAAGTTCGTATTGATAACGCCACTGGCGCAGGTTCTGTTGCTGATTACAAAGGCAACGAGCTGATCTACGTTAACGACGCGAATACCACTGCGACCTTCTCAGCAGCCAACAAAGCTGACCTGGGTGCGTACACCTATCGGGCACAGCAGCAGGGTAACACCGTTGTTCTGCAACAGATGGAGCTGACAGACTACGCGAACATGGCGCTGAGCATCCCGTCTGCTAACACCAATATCTGGAATCTGGAACAAGATACCGTTGGTACTCGTCTGACTAACGCACGTCATGGTCTGGTTGATAACGGTGGCGCATGGGTAAGCTACTTCGGTGGTAGCTTCGATGCGGATAACGGCACCATTAACTACGATCAGGACGTTAATGGCATCATGGTCGGTGTTGATTCCAAAATTGATGGTAACAATGCTAAGTGGATTGTCGGTGCCGCAGCAGGCTTCGCGAAAGGAGATATGAGCGACCGTAGCGGTCAGGTGGATCAGGACAGCCAGACTGCCTACATCTACTCTTCTGCTCACTTTGCCAACAACATCTTTGTTGATGGTAACTTAAGCTACTCTCACTTCAACAACGATCTGTCCGCCAGCATGAGCAACGGTCAGTATGTTGATGGCAGCACCTCTTCTGATGCCTGGGGCTTTGGCTTGAAACTGGGTTATGACCTGAAGCTGGGTGATGCGGGCTACGTAACGCCTTACGGTAGCGTATCCGGTCTGTTCCAGTCTGGTGATGACTATAAGCTGAGCAACGACATGAAAGTTGACGGTCAGTCTTATGACAGCATGCGTTATGAATTGGGTGTTGATGCAGGTTATACCTTCGCGTACAGTGATGACCAGGCTCTGACTCCGTACTTCAAACTGGCCTATGTTTACGATGACTCTAACAATGACTCTGACGTAAACGGCGACTCTATCGACAATGGCGTAGAAGGTTCTGCAGTACGTGTTGGACTGGGTACTCAGTTCAGCTTTACCAAAAACTTCAGCGCGTACACCGATGCTAACTACCTCGGCGGCGGTGATGTTGATCAAGACTGGTCTGCGAATGTAGGCGTTAAATATACCTGGTAAGCATTCCTCTTAGAGGACTCGGTATTTTAATCCCAATAAGCCCGTCAAGGATTTGACGGGCTTTTATGCAAGGAATGCGTAAATGTTATCTGTAGATAAGCCTTTTCTGGAGTTTGGTAAGCTGGATAAATGTTTATCGAAATATGGTGAGCGTTTTGAATATGAAAATGAAAAGCAAATAATATATTCCAGTGATGTAAATAAAAACGACACTTTTGTTATTTTAAAAGGGGTTATCTCGCTGAGACGAGGAGAAAACATACTGGTTGGCATTACACAGGCACCGTTTATTATGGGACTTGCTGATGGTGTGATGAAAACAGATGTTCAATATAGATTAATAACAGAAAGTTACTGTGCGGGTTATTATCTGCCAGCGACCAAAACGATTGGTATTATTGAACAATGTCAACTATGGCGCGAAGCCTTTAGCTGGTTAGCATGGCAGCACTGCATGCTTGAATTACGCGACCTGCAATTAATTGGCAATAACTCCTACGATCAGATCCGTGCCACGCTGATATCCATGATGAAATGGGATGAGTTACTGCGCTCTCGCGTTGGCGTTATGAACTATATCCACCAGCGTACACGCATTTCACGCTCTGTCGTTGCTGAAGTTCTCTCGGCACTGCGTAAAGGCGGCTACATTGAAATGAATAAAGGCAAACTGGTGAGCATTAACCGTTTGCCTTTTGAGTATTGAATCAGGAGGCGGGGATCACTTGCGGTTTGTTGCCGCTCAGTTCGCTCACCAGATTGTTGATCCCGTCGCTCATATTGGTAAAGCGGGTCAGCGGGGAGCGGGTCACCACGACAAAGGCCCCGACGTTTTGCTGTGGGATCATCGCCATATAGGTAATGAAGCCACCGCCGCCACCGGTTTTTTGAATAATTCCTGGTCGCCCATTCTTCGGCGCCATATAGACCCAGCCCAAACCTAGCGCATCGGCTCTGCCCGGAACATCCATCCCTATCACTTTGGTTAACTGCGTACGCTGATAAATCAGCGTCTGCATCCGGTCGGCCTGCTGGCTACGATGATAAAAATCAGAGGAGAGATACTGTTGCATCCAGCGCATCATATCGCCGGGCGTAGAATAGACGCCGCCGCTGCCCATGGCCGCCAGCGTATTGTTACACGGGCTGGCGCCTTTTTCCGCGACCATCAGACGTGCGCACTGATCGGGGGACGGGGTAAAGGTAGTGTCTTTCATCCCGAGTGGTCGGGTGATTTTCTCTTCAAACAACTGCGGATAAGGTTTGCCGGACGCGGTTCCCAGCGCATCGGCCAGCAGGTCAAACGCCAGGTTCGAATAGGATGCCTGCGAGCCCGGTGCGGCTTTTAGCGTTGCGGTTGAGAGATAGCTCCAGCGTTGCTCGCGAGTCGGCCAGACAAAGACCGGGCGTTTTGCCGCGCCGCCAGGTTGCTCGCGTGGCAGTGCGCTGGTGTGCGTCGCCAGATTCACCAGCGTAATAGGCGTTCCCTGATATGTCGGAACGCGTGCGCCTGGTGGTGCATATTTACTCAATGGATCGTTGAGTTTTACTGTGCCCTGATCGAGTAATTTCACTAACATTTCGCTGGTCATTAATTTGGTCAACGACGCGATGCGAATGACGGAATCCAACTGCGGGTGAACATTATTGCCGGGGCGTGTTTCACCAAAGCTACGAAACACGCGCTGATTACCATCAATCACCACAAGCGCCATCCCTGTAGCTCCGCTGCCGTAGAAAATATGATCGGCATACCGGTCGACGATGTCAGAGGCAAAGACGGGATCGGTTATAGGCTGTGCCGCCTGGACAGATGTCAATGACGCCGCACACAGCGCGGCAGAAAAAAGCAGACTACGTTTCAACGGTGGTGTCCATGAGTTAGAGGAAATAAAAGATGACGTGCGTATGCGTATTTATACTACTCGTTGGCATATTGCAAAGCGCTTATCAGCCAATGATAGTGGGAAAAACGTAACGATGAGTAAACGTGGGCTTTTCCCGGAGAGTGGATGTTCGCTTTTGTGATCTCACGCTGTAATAATCTGAACATGCCGGAACGCTGTCGGTGTGAAAACCGCAGAAACAATTCTACAAAACCAGATAGCGAACTAAGTGCGTCGGTTCTGGTCACAATTGTCGGTTTCAGCTTGTGTTTATTGGGCGTAAGCCGTCTTGCCGCGGTAAACCACCGTGGCAAATGCACAGCAGTCGTCATAACGATAAGAAGTTAGCAGGAGAGCACTATGTTTAAGTCTTTTTTCCCAAAGCCGGGGCCGTTCTTTATTTCGGCATTTATTTGGGCACTGGTCGCTGTTGTATTTTGGCAGGCTGGAGGGGGAGCCTGGGTTGCACAGATTACCGGCGCATCGGGGGATGTACCGATTAGCGCAGCGCGATTCTGGTCGCTGGATTATCTGATTTTTTATGCGTACTACATTCTGTGCGTTGGCGTGTTTGCGCTGTTCTGGTTTATCTACAGTCCGCACCGCTGGCAGTACTGGTCGATACTCGGTACCTCGCTGATTATCTTCGTTACCTGGTTTCTGGTTGAAGTCGGCGTCGCCGTCAACGCCTGGTATGCGCCGTTCTATGACCTGATTCAAACCGCGCTCAGCACGCCGCATAAGGTGAAAATTGAGCAGTTCTATCAGGAAGTGGGGATATTTCTCGGGATTGCGCTGATAGCCGTCGTCATTGGTGTGATGAACAACTTCTTCGTCAGCCATTACGTCTTCCGCTGGCGTACCGCGATGAACGAACATTATATGGCGCACTGGCAGCATCTGCGTCATATCGAAGGTGCGGCGCAGCGTGTGCAGGAAGACACCATGCGTTTCGCTTCCACGCTGGAAGACATGGGCGTGAGTTTTATTAACGCGATTATGACGCTGATTGCCTTCCTGCCGGTACTGGTTACGCTCTCTGCGCATGTCCCGGATCTGCCGATTGTTGGGCATATTCCCTACGGTCTGGTGATTGCCGCGATTGTCTGGTCGTTGATGGGGACCGGGCTGCTGGCTGTGGTGGGGATCAAACTGCCTGGGCTGGAGTTCAAAAATCAG
Source organism: Citrobacter sp. RHBSTW-00671 (assembly GCF_014103415.1). NCBI lineage: Bacteria > Pseudomonadati > Pseudomonadota > Gammaproteobacteria > Enterobacterales > Enterobacteriaceae > Citrobacter > Citrobacter sp. RHBSTW-00671. The sequence continues at coordinate 4,340,527 of NZ_JABXPR010000001.1, read as the reverse complement.
CGGGTGGAAGCGGCGTACCGTAAAGAGCTGGTGTACGGTGAAGATGATGGTAATCGCGCGACGCCGCCGACGGTTCGCGAGCTGTTCCACGCGGTGCGTCAAAACTATTTTCGCCTCTATTTTCACTATATGTACTTCAATATTGCCCGTATTCTTTACCTGCAGGTTGATAACGTTTTCGGCTTGTTCCTGCTGTTTCCATCGATTGTTGCCGGTACGATTACGCTCGGTCTGATGACGCAAATCACCAACGTGTTTGGTCAGGTACGCGGTTCGTTCCAGTATTTGATTAATTCGTGGACGACGCTGGTTGAGCTGATGTCTATCTATAAGCGTCTGCGTAGCTTCGAGCGTGAACTGGATGGTCAGGAAATTCAGGCTGTTACCCATACGCTTAGCTAACAAAAGGAGATGTTATGTCGACGGTTTCCCGTCTTTACCCCTGGTCTGGTCTGGCGGCGTTGGTGCTGGTGGGGTGTAGTAGCCAACCCGCGCAGCCATTAAAAAAGGGGGAGAAAGCCGTCGATGTGGCGAGCGTGGTGCGGCAAAAAATGCCTGCCAGTGTGAAAGACCGGGACGCGTGGGCGCAGGACCTGGCGAAAACGTTTGCCAGTCAGAAGCTGGCGCCGACGGTTGAAAATATCTGTTCGGTGCTGGCGGTGGCGCAGCAGGAGTCCAACTATCAGGCCGATCCGGTTGTCCCGAATTTAAGCAAAATAGCCTGGAAAGAGATTGACCGTCGCGCCGAGCGTATGCATATCCCGGTGTTTTTGGTTCATACCGCACTGAAGATTAACTCGCCAAATGGGAAAAGCTACAGCGAGCGTCTGGATTCAGTGAAGACGGAAAAGCAGCTTAGCGCCATTTTTGATGATTTCATCAATATGGTGCCGATGGGACAGACGTTGTTTGGTTCGCTCAACCCGGTGCATACCGGGGGACCGATGCAGGTCAGCATTGCGTTTGCCGAACAGCATACTTCCGGATACCCGTGGAAAATGGAAGGAACGGTACGTCAGGAGGTCTTCACCCTGCGCGGCGGACTCTGGTTCGGCACGTATCACTTGCTGAATTACCCGGCGAACTATAGCGCACCCATCTTCCGTTTCGCGGATTTTAATGCGGGATGGTACGCCAGCCGTAATGCGGCGTTTCAGAATGCCGTCAGCAAAGCCAGTGGTGTGAAGCTGGCGCTGGATGGGGATTTGATTCTCTACAACAGCAAAGAACCGGGCAAAACGGAGCTGGCAGTACGCAAGCTTGCCGGGAAGCTGGGGATGAGTGAGAGCGATATCCATCGTCAGTTGCAAAAAGGCGACAGCCTGGCCTTCGAGGAGACGGCGCTGTACGAGAAGATGTATAAGCTGGCGGAAGCGAAGGCAGGAAAAGCGTTACCACGGGAAATGCTGCCAGGTATTCAACTGGAAAGCCCGAAGATTACGCGTAATTTGACCACGGCATGGTTTGCTAAACGCGTGGATGATCGTCGGGCGAAGTGTATGGGTCAGTCATCGTTATGATGACGATGGCGCCAGCGCATTACCGCCGCGATAACGCCAAGGATAAGGCAGCCAGTGAGGAAGGGAATCAGTCCAAACAGCGTGCCGACGCCTAAGCCAATTTCAACGCGTGGGCGTCCGGTCTCTTGCATCTGTAGCTGCATCAGTTCTTCATAGATACCGGGCGCGTGGGCTAACAGATTTAAAACCTGAGCTCCGGCCCAGAAGCAAAACAGCACAAAAACGGCATACGCAATGTTGCCGGGCAGAGAGGAGGTATCTCGATGCTTGCCCTTAAACAGGGATTTTGAGAGCGTAAAATCAGCCATAGGGACCTCCAGAAATATCCTGCGTTGTCGATGCCATACCAGTAACTGACAGTGAGTCTGACAGGTGATCGGGATTGTCAATATCAGAATGATGGTAATTTCAGGTAGAGATTATTCCTGGATTTTGGTTTTTTGTTGAGCGTCACAAATATGTAACCTTAAGTTAAATTAACTCACATTTCAGAATTTCCGCACAGGACACAGACGCTCGCAGGGAAATGTGCGAGGATGCTGCTCAACGATGTACTTCCACCGGAGCTGTTATGAACCTGCCTGTAAAAATTCGCCGCGACTGGCACTATTACGCGTTTGCCATTGGGCTGATCTTTATTCTGAATGGCGTGGTGGGATTATTGGGGTTTGAAGCGAAAGGATGGCAAACCTATGCGGTGGGGCTGGTTACGTGGGTGATTAGCTTTTGGCTTGCGGGACTTATTATTCGCCGCCGCGTCGATGAGGATAAAGACGTCAAGGATGCCCAATAGCTATCGGGCATCCTGTCTGCTTTTACATGCTGGTTTTCAGCGCGCTATCGGCAGCGTGGCGCTCCAGCGCCAGCTCGATCAGACGTGTGATCAGATCGGTATAGCCTAAGCCGCTGGCCTGCCACAGTTTGGGATACATACTGATGTTGGTAAAGCCCGGCAGCGTGTTGATCTCGTTGATCACCACATCATTCTCAGGGGTCAGGAACACATCCACCCGCGCCATCCCGGCGCAACCCAGCGTCTGGTAGGCCTGAATAGCGATCTCACGGATCTTGTCGTTAATTTCTGGCGCAATTGCCGCCGGAACTACGACTTTGGCCCCGTTATCGTCAATATATTTGGTGTCGTAAGCGTAGAAATCGCTGTTCAGGACGATCTCGCCACAGGTGCTGGCCTGCGGGTGATCGTTCCCCAGTACCGCACATTCGATCTCGCGGCCTTTGATCCCCTGTTCCACCACCACTTTATGATCGAACTCAAACGCCAGTGCTACAGCCTGGTCGTATTGCGCTTCGCTGGTGACTTTGCTGACGCCAACGGATGATCCCTGATTGGCTGGCTTCACAAACAGCGGCAGACTCAGACGCGATTCAACCTCAGCAAAGCTGATGGCATTGCGATTGGCGCGGGTGAGTGTAATAAATGGCGCGATGTTTAATCCGGCATCGCGCAGCAGACGTTTGGTGACGTCTTTATCCATGCAGGCCGCAGAGCCCAGCACATCGGACCCGACGAACGGTAAATTCGCCACGCGTAGCATGCCTTGCAGTGAACCATCTTCACCCAGCGTGCCGTGCACGATAGGGAAAATAACATCGACCGTAGGCAACGGCTGACCGTTTTGCGCATCGATCAACTGCTGTTCTTCTTTACCCGGTACCTGCGCCAGGCTGGTCGCGGAAGGGCGCAACGCAATGCGTGTCGGATCGTCAGCGTTGAGCAGATAGTTGCTGGCATCGCTCACGTGCCATTGCCCTTGTTTATCAATACCTAACAGCACAACGTCAAAGCGAGTCTTGTCGATGGCATCGACAATATTTTTTGCCGATTGCAATGACACTTCATGTTCCGCTGATTTACCACCAAATACGATTCCTACTCGCAACTTTGCCATCTTAAAAACCCATTCCTTGAATGCAAAGCACATACATTACCACGACAAAACGCAGGATTCCTCGGCTTCTGGCAGATTGTTTTGGTGGATTCCACGGGAATGAATACGCACAAACCCACAGGGCATGTTCGAAGTATAATCCCCTGCATGTAATGTGGGTTTGATGTGATGAATATCATAAATATGATGAGCGGGGAGATAAAATACTAAACTGTGAAACATCGCACCTCTGGACCCTCGTTTGCAGGCGTAATTTGTTAAGCTGCTCGCAGTTTTCAGCTACTTACCGTTATGAGTCCTTATGGAATCCTGGAGAGTTAACCTTATTTCCGTGTGGTTCGGTTGCTTTTTCACCGGACTGGCGATCAGCCAAATCCTGCCTTTTCTACCGCTCTATATCTCCCAACTGGGAGTCACCTCGCACGAAGCGCTCTCAATGTGGTCCGGGTTAACGTTTAGCGTCACGTTCCTTATTTCTGCCATTGTTTCACCGATGTGGGGCAGTTTAGCTGACCGTAAAGGGCGTAAGCTGATGCTGTTACGGGCCTCGCTGGGCATGGCCATTGCCATTTTGCTGCAGGCATTTGCCACTAACGTCTGGCAGCTTTTTCTGCTGCGCGGGGTGATGGGGTTAACGTCGGGATATATTCCTAATGCGATGGCGTTGGTGGCGTCGCAAGTCCCGCGTGAACGCAGTGGTTGGGCGTTGAGCACGCTCTCAACGGCGCAAATTAGTGGGGTGATTGGCGGGCCGCTGATGGGCGGTTTTATTGCCGACCATGTTGGCTTACGTGCGGTATTTTGTATTACCGCCGCGCTGTTGGTGGTGAGTTTTTTGGTCACACTGTTCTTAATTAAAGAGGGTGTCCGACCGGCGATTAAAAAAAGCGAGCGTTTAAGCGGGAAAGCTGTTTTTGCTTCGTTACCGTATCCCGCGCTGGTTATTAGCCTGTTTTTTACCACCATGGTGATTCAACTGTGTAACGGCTCTATTGGCCCCATTCTGGCGCTGTTTATCAAATCGATGGTGCCAGATAGCTCAAATATTGCTTTTCTCAGCGGGCTGATTGCCTCGGTTCCCGGCATATCCGCTTTGATTTCAGCACCACGTCTTGGAAAGTTGGGCGACAGAATTGGTACTGAACGGATTCTAATGGCAACGCTCATCTTCGCCGTGGTGCTGTTTTTCGCCATGTCATGGGTTACCACTCCGTTGCAATTAGGGATATTACGTTTTCTGCTCGGCTTTGCCGATGGTGCAATGCTGCCTGCGGTGCAAACGCTATTAGTGAAATACTCCAGCGAGCAGATTACCGGGCGCATCTTTGGGTATAACCAGTCGTTTATGTACCTTGGAAACGTTGCCGGACCCTTGATGGGGGCAACCGTATCGGCCATGGCGGGTTTCCGCTGGGTCTTTATCGCTACCGCGAGCATTGTGCTTATTAATATCTGGCAACTGGCTATCGCGTTGCGACGCCGGCGTCTCGCTCGCTGAATGGCGGATTAACAACGCGGGTTGCCCGCGTTGTTAATCCATAATTGAAGATTATATATCTGGGTGACTATTAATCTCCTTACCCTTTTATATTGAATTATTCTGCAGAAAGCGTCATTCCCCCTTATTTTGTGTTGTGATTGTTTTCGCAAAACGCTTTATTTCTGCAATAAATACAACTTTCATCCTCTAGGAAGTTGTGAGTCTTAGTGATAACGTGGCCTTTATTTGGTTAAGGGAATACGAAAATGAAAAATCTCATCACTGAGTTGTTACTTAAGCTCGCCCAAAAAGAAGAAGAATCGCAAGACCTGGCCGCGCAAGTCGCAACGTTAGAGCGAGTCATCATGGAAATGCTGCGCAACATGGCAACAAATGAGCAGCAAACACTGATTCGTCAAATAGAAGACGCGCTGGCAGGGGTAAGTCAAATGCCCGCATTTCTGACGACGATGCACAGTGCTGGCGAAAACGCACCTAAAACGTGTTGAGATATCTGCAGATACTTATCCACGAATTATCATAAAAGTGTCACATCAAATACTTATAGTCGCTTTGTTTTAATTTTACCGTATTTGTACATGGAGAAAATAAAGTGAAACAAAGCGCACTCGCTATTGCCCTGTTACCCTTGCTGTTTACCCCGGTTATTCATGCAGAAACATCTACCGTAGCGGCTATGGATAATCGTGCCGCACAGGGAGATATCACCACACCGGGTGGCGCGCGTCGATTAACGACGGATCAAACGGCAGCACTACGAGATTCTTTGAACGATAAACCAGCCAAAAATATTATTTTATTGATCGGCGATGGTATGGGGGATTCGGAAATTACCGCTGCGCGAAATTATGCAGAAGGCGCAGGTGGTTTTTTTAAAGGTATTGATGCGTTACCCCTGACCGGACAATACACGCACTACGCGTTGGATAAAAAAACGGGTAAACCTGACTATGTGACCGATTCCGCAGCCTCTGCGACAGCATGGACGACCGGGGTTAAAACATATAACGGTGCGCTGGGCGTTGATATTCACGAAAAAGATCACGCCACTATTCTGGAAATGGCCAAAGCTGCCGGTCTGGCGACAGGCAACGTATCCACTGCTGAATTGCAGGATGCCACCCCCGCCGCGCTGGTAGCGCATGTGACGTCGCGTAAATGCTACGGCCCGGGCGTCACCGCTGAGAAATGCCCGACGAACGCGCTGGAAAAAGGCGGTAAAGGCTCAATCACCGAACAATTATTGAATGCCCGCGCTGACGTTACGCTGGGCGGCGGGGCAAAAACCTTTGCTGAGACCGCTGCAGCGGGCGAATGGCAGGGTAAAACGCTGCGTGAACAGGCTCAGGCCCGTGGTTATCAGATGGTCAGTGATACCGCGACGCTGGCAGCCATTACTGAAGCGAATCAGGATAAACCGCTGTTAGGCTTGTTCTCTGACGGCAACATGCCGGTACGCTGGGAAGGGCCAAAAGCGTCTTACCACGGTAACCTTGATAAGCCAGTCGTGACCTGTACGCCAAATCCAAAACGTAACGATACGGTGCCGACGCTTGCCCAGATGACGGATAAAGCGATTGAGCTATTAAGCAAGAATGAAAAAGGCTTTTTCCTGCAGGTAGAAGGCGCGTCCATCGATAAGCAGGATCACGCCGCAAACCCGTGCGGTCAGATTGGTGAAACGGTCGATCTGGATGAAGCCGTACAGCGCGCGCTGGCCTTCGCGAAGAAAGACGGCAACACGCTGGTCGTCGTGACCGCTGATCACGCGCATGCCAGCCAGATTGTTGCGCCAGACACCAAAGCCCCTGGCCTGACTCAGGCGCTGAATACCAAAGATGGCGCGGTGATGGTTATCAGCTATGGCAACTCGGAAGAGGAATCACAGGAGCATACCGGCAGCCAGCTGCGTATTGCTGCCTATGGCCCGCATGCGGCGAATGTGGTTGGCCTGACCGACCAGACCGACCTGTTTTACACTATGAAAGCGGCGTTAGGGCTGAAGTAACCTGCTATTTGGTCACTTAATTTTAATAATGAGGTGGCTATTTCTGCGTCAGCAACCAGACTTACTACACGTCATCCTTCAAGCAGCCAACATCGAGGTCGCTTGAAAGGTGACGTGTAGAGTGAATACTCACAACAGGATGGTGCTATGAAAATAACATTGCTCGTTACCCTATTATTTGGCCTGGTTTTCTTAACTACCGTCGGCGCTGCCGAGAAGACGTTAACCCCGCAACAACAGCGTATGACCACCTGCAACCAGCAGGCGACGGCGCAGACCTTAAAAGGGGATGCCCGGAAGACATATATGAGTGATTGCCTGAAAAACAGTAAGTCTGCGCCTGATGAAAAGAGTCTGACGCCGCAGCAGCAGAAAATGCGTGAATGCAACGTTCAGGCAACAGAGCAGTCGCTGAAAGGCGACGATCGTAAAAAATTTATGAGCGCTTGCCTGAAAAAAGCTGCGTAATACATACGGGTGAGCGGATAAAATCGCTCACCCGAAATATCATACTTCCGCCGCCAGACCCCTTTCTATAATTTGGGAAATTTGTTTCAGAATATTCCCAAATACGATGAATGATGAAAACTTTTATCAAAAGAAGGCCGTACCGAATGAAGCATTTATATCGCTTCATCAAAACGACCACCAACGTTCCGGTCTGCGATTTGCCCGACGGATAAGACTGCCTCGCGCAGTCGGGCTGGGGGGCATGTTTTTCCCCATCGCGTCGGTATTAGTCTCGCAACCCATAACCGGAGGTTGGTGGCTATTACTGGTGGGATGGGTGTTTGTCTGGCCACACCTGGCGTGGCAGTTGGCGAGCAAAGCGGAAGATCCGCTGTACAGTGAATTTACGAATATTAAAGCCGATGCGATCCTCGCTGGCATGTGGGTGGGGATTATGGGGGCAAACCTGCTGCCATCCACGGCGCTGCTGATGATTATCTGCATCAACCTGATGGGCGCAGGTGGGGTGCGATTATTCATCGCTGGCGTCGTGTTGATGGTGGTTTCATGTCTGGTGACGCTACAGTTAACGGATATTCCGGTCGTGTTTAGCAGTACGCAACTGAGCGTGTTGTTGTCGCTGCCGGTACTGGTGATTTATCCGCTGCTGTTTGCCTGGGTTAGCTACCAGACGGTGATCAAATTGGCAGAGCATAAACGCCGCCTGCAGGTAATGAGTACGCGGGATGGAATGACCGGAGTTTATAATCGGCGCCATTGGGAGCTACTGCTGCGCAATGAATTTGATAATTGCCGTCGTCAACAACGTGATGCCACACTGCTTATTATCGATATCGACCATTTTAAGAGCATCAATGATACCTGGGGGCATGACGTTGGGGATCAGGCGATCGTTGCGCTGACGCGTCAGTTGCAAATGACGCTGCGCGGCAGTGATGTGATCGGGCGTTTTGGTGGTGATGAGTTTGCGGTAATTATGTGCGGTACACCTGCAGCCAGCGCAATCGCGGCGATGTCGCGCGTCCATGAACGACTTAGCCAGTTACGCTTGTCCTGTGCTCCGCAAGTAGCCCTGCGGATTAGCGTTGGTGTTGCTCCGCTGACTTCTGAAACAGAGCACTATCGGGAATGGTTGAAGTCAGCGGATATGGCGCTTTACAAAGCAAAGAATGCCGGACGTAACCGTACTGAAGCGGCGGCCTGACGTCCGACTTGCACTCAGGATTTGCTGAGTTTCTCTGATTGTTCCATGCACTTAACCATCGCTTCGATGACTGACGAACGGAAGCCTCGTTCTTCGAGGACGCGCACTGCCTCAATGGTGGTTCCGCCAGGCGAGCACACCATATCTTTCAGTTCTCCGGGATGTTTACCCGTTTCCAGCACCATCTTCGCCGATCCCATGACCGCCTGTGCCGCGAATTTATAGGCTTGTGCGCGTGGCATGCCGCCCTGAACGGCGGCATCCGCCATGGCTTCGATAAACATAAACACATATGCCGGGGCTGAACCGCTGACGCCAACGACCGGGTGAATCATCGATTCTGCGATGACTTCGGCTTCGCCAAAGCAGCGGAAAATATTCAACACATCAGCAGTATCTTCCGGTGTTACCAGCGCATTTGGGGTGACGGACGTCATTCCTGCATTGACCAGTGACGGCGTGTTAGGCATTGCGCGGATAATTTTACGGTCATGACCCAGTGCGCGGGCGAGTTGATCGAGGGTGACGCCCGCGGCAATGGATACCACCAGAGAATCTTTGTTCAGGCTGGAGGTGATTTCACTCAGCACCTTAATCATGATGCCTGGCTTCACGGCGCCAAAGACAATATCTGCGATTTGCGCGACTTCTTGTGCAGACTGCGCTGCATTTATGCCGTACTGATCGAGCAGTGCTGCGACTTTATCGGGAGAGGGGGTATAGACCCAGATTTGTCCGGGGAGTACCTGGCCGCTGGCGATCAGGCCGCCAAGAATCGCTTTACCCATATTACCGCAGCCGATAAAACCAATTTTCTTGTCCATCTTGTCACTCCCTATGCGTGATATTCATTGTTTTATACCCGTTATTCTTCAATTCACTTGAATTATTTAGGGTAAATCTGGGAAAGCTAAGCTTAGCGCGGAATGAAGGCGTTCAGAAGGAGAAACAGCGCTTTGCCTGAAAGTAAAAGCACGAGACAATGTGCAATTGCACATGTGTCTGGAGGTGTTATGACGATTTGGGTGGATGCGGATGCGTGTCCGAATGTGATTAAAGACATTTTATATCGGGCTTCCGAGCGAATGCAGATGCCGCTCATTTTGGTCGCCAATCAGAGTTTGCGCGTTCCGCCTTCGCGTTTTATCCGCACCTTACGTGTTCCGGCCGGGTTTGATGTCGCCGATAACGAAATTGTGCGCCAGTGCAGCGCGGGAGACCTGGTTGTCACGGCGGATATTCCGCTGGCCTCTGAAGTCATTGAAAAAGGCGCTGCGGCACTCAACCCACGCGGTGAACGCTATACCGAGGCGACGATTCGTGAACGCCTGACGATGCGTGATTTTATGGATACGCTGCGCGCCAGCGGGATACAGACCGGAGGGCCTGACAGCCTTTCGCCGCGTGACAGGCAACATTTTGCGGCTGAACTGGACAAGTGGTGGCTGGAAGTTCAACGTAGAAAATAACAACTGTAATTTATTTTTTACACTTTCTTCGTTGTGAATTCTTGTTATAGTAGGGTTTAATCGATTTTATCGCCTTATTGGAATTTATTCTTTACACTTTGGCGATGTACTAGTTTGATGGTATGATTATAACTTTAACAGCATCAGATCCCGCTTACCTGCGGTTCTCTGGGGAACTTCTGTGATGACACAACCGCTTTATCTTGTTGGCCCCCGGGGGTGTGGTAAGACGACAACCGGTATGGCGCTGGCGAAAGCCATCGACTTTCAGTTCGTTGATACCGATCGTTGGTTGCAATCACACGTGCAGATGACCGTGGCTGAAATTGTTGAAAGAGAAGGATGGGAAGGTTTTCGCGCCCAGGAAACGACCGCCTTGCAGGCCGTTACGGCCCCCTCAACAGTTGTGGCGACCGGCGGCGGTATTATTCTTACTGAATATAATCGTCACTACATGCGTAGTCACGGCATGGTCATCTATTTAAATGCACCGGTATCGGTACTGGTAAACCGCCTGGAAGTGGCGCCTGAGGAAGGATTGCGCCCGACGTTAACCGGCAAGCCATTAACCGAAGAAGTGCAGGAAGTTCTTGAGCAGCGCGATGCGCTGTATCGTGAAGCGGCGCATTATATTGTTGATGCGACGAATGAACCTTCGCAGGTTGTGGCTGATATTCTTGCGATACTGTCGCAAGCCCGGTCACGGCGGCAGGGCGGAGCTTATCGTTAAGGGCTTCCCGATATAGACCGACCTTTCCACTCCATCCCGGGCGCGCAGACAAATTATCTGTCCTCTGCCGGAGCGTGCCAGTATCACAATTTTCGAACCTCCCGGTATCCCGCGGAAAGTGAAAATTAAACGATAACAATATAGTACTGGAATGATTTGGAATCTTTACACTATGCATCGCCGATCTGCTGCTACGCTTTTGAGCATTTGTAGCGCAGGTCAGTACCCGGCATTTGTCCGGGAATTCACGGCAAAGTAAGAAGACGGTGGAGCAACAAATGAGTACGTCGTTGGCTATCCTCACGATTGGTGTTGTGCCGATGTGTGAGGTGTTACCGCTCCTGACGGAATATATTGATGAACAACACATTACTCACCACAGCCTGCTGGGACAGATGCGGCGAGAAGATGTGATGGCTGAGTATGCGGTCTCGCCCGGCGACGAGTCGTTATTGACGCTGCTGAGCGACCATCAGCTGGCTCATGTCTCGCGCCAGAAAGTCGAGCGCGATTTGCAAAGTATTGTTGAAGTGCTGGATAACCAGGGGTTTGACGTTATTTTGCTGATGAGCACGGCCTCAATTACCCGCCTGACGGCCCGTAATAGTATCCTGCTGGAGCCTTTACGAATTATTCCTCCCCTGGTGGCCTCGATTGTGGAAGGGCATCAGGTTGGGGTAATTGTGCCGGTCGCCGAATTGCTCCAGGCCCAGGAACAAAAATGGCAGGTGCTACAGACGCCCCCCGTCTATGCCGTGGCAAATCCGATTCACGGTTCTGAACAACAGCTGATTGATGCCGGAAAAGATCTGCTTGAGCAAGGCGCGGATGTGATCATGCTGGATTGTTTGGGTTTTAACCAACGCCATCGTGATTTACTGCAAAAGTCGCTGGATGTCCCGGTTCTTCTGTCTAACGTACTGATTGCCCGACTGGCATCCGAGTTGCTCGCTTAATTTTGCGTGACAGCTACAATGTCAGGCCCCTATATTGGTTATCAACTTAATCACGAGATAGGGCCAGTTGTATGCTTCAAAGTAATGAATACTTTTCCGGCAAAGTAAAATCGATTGGTTTTACCAGCAGCAGTACTGGCCGCGCCAGCGTTGGCGTTATGGCGGAAGGTGAATACACCTTTGGTACAGCGGCACCTGAAGAGATGACGGTGGTAAGCGGTGCGTTAAATGTGTTACTGCCGGGGGAAACAGAGTGGAAAGTGTATGCCGCAGGGGACGTGTTTAACGTACCGGGCAACAGCGAATTTCATCTGCAAGTGGCAGAGCCAACATCCTATCTTTGCCGCTATCTGTAATTGTTTAGTGCCTGATAGTACTTACTTATCTGGCCTACAATAGGCGTAGGCCAGATAAGTCGCAAGGGGTGACATCGGGCAATACGACGTCACTTAGCGCTGTGCTTCGCCGCCTAATCCTTCCACCAGGCTTTTAATCAACGCGGCCAGTTCACCCGTCATCAGGATGAAATCGGCATCAAAACGTTGAGCATAGTCTTCACGGTCGATGTCTTCATTTTGATCGCGCAGTTCATCGCTGAACTTCAGACGCTTAATGGAACCGTCGTCGCACATGACAAACTGAATACGCTGCTGCCAGTCGAGCGCCAGCTTGGTGACCAGTTTGCCTGCTTCGATGTGTACGGCAATTTCATCGCAAACCAGATCCTGTTTTTTCGCACGGATCACGCCACCATCTTCCAGCATCGCTTTCAGTTCGGCTTCATCCAGTAACTGGAAACCTTGCGCCGTCGTGCCGGAACGGACCCATTCGGTCAGCGTCAGTTCGATTGGGTTTTCCATCGTCAACGGGACAACCGGCAGTGAACCGAGGCTTTTACGCAGCAGTGCCAGCGTGTCCTCTGCTTTTTTGGCGCTTGCACAGTCGACAATGATCAGGTCATTGACGGTGTCGATCCACATCATTGTCTGGCTGAAGCGGCTAAAGGCGCGCGGCAGCAATGAGTGCAACACTTCATCTTTCAGCGAGTCTTTTTCGGTCTTTTTGAGCTTGCGACCCTGCTCAGCTTCCAGTTTGGCTATTTTTGCTTCCAGCGCCTGTTTAATAACCGGCGACGGCAGAATTTTTTCTTCTTTGCGGGCGCAGATAATAATTTGGCCATTGGCGGTATGCGTTAAAGCATCGCTGTGCGATCCCATCGGCGGCACCCAGCCCATTTTTGCCATATCCTGGCTACCGCAAGGGGTGAACGTCATTGATGCCAGCTGTTTTTCCATCTCTTCGGCACGCAAAGAAACATCGCGGCTAAGACGGTAAACCATTAAATTTTTGAACCACAGCATGATAATTTCCACGGCCTTGTCGTTAAATCCAGCGGGCATGATAGCGAATTGTCGCTATGCTTGCATTGTTAATCGGGAAGAGGAGCAAACCGTGCGTATAGGTATCGATTTAGGCGGTACGAAAACGGAAGTTATCGCGCTTGGCGATGCGGGTGAGCAGCTTTTTCGCCATCGCCTGCCGACGCCGCGTGATGATTATCGACAAACCATAGAAACCATCGCCGCGCTGGTGGCGATGGCGGAAAAAGCCACCGGGCAGACGGGCACCGTGGGGATGGGCATTCCCGGTTCAATTTCGCCTTATACCGGGGTGGTGAAAAATGCCAACTCGACCTGGCTCAATGGACAACCCTTTGACAAAGACCTGAGTACGCGACTGAACCGTGAAGTCCGCCTGGCAAACGATGCTAACTGCCTGGCGGTGTCTGAAGCGGTCGATGGCGCAGCCGCGGGGGCGCAGACCGTGTTTGCGGTGATAATTGGTACCGGCTGTGGTTCCGGCGTGGCGCTCAATGGCCGGGCGCATACCGGTGGGAATGGCACGGCGGGCGAGTGGGGGCATAATCCGCTGCCGTGGATGGATGATGATGAGTTGCGCTATCGGCAAGAGGTGCCTTGCTATTGCGGTAAACAAGGCTGTATTGAAACCTTTATCTCAGGGACCGGTTTTGCCACTGACTATCATCGCCTGAGCGGGAACCCGCTAACAGGCAGTGAAATTATCCGTCTGGTAAACGAACAGGATACGCTGGCGGAACAGGCGCTGAATCGATATGAATTACGCCTGGCGAAATCGTTAGCGCATGTGGTGAATATTCTCGACCCGGATGTCATTGTGCTGGGCGGGGGAATGAGCAATGTCGACAGGCTGTACCAAAACGTTCCGTCACTGATTAAGCAGTTTGTCTTTGGCGGTGAGTGTGAAACGCCTCTGCGCAAGGCGTTGCACGGTGATTCCAGTGGCGTGCGCGGCGCGGCCTGGCTGTGGCCGCAGGCATAAACGTTTACGTCGCGGGTGCAACCTGTTGCACTCCGCGCTTCAGACGACCATAGATCAGCAGTGATGACATCGCGGAAAAAGACAGTAGCGCCGCAGGGATCGTGACGTAGTTGTAGGCAAAGCCCAGCGTCAACATTAAGCCGCCGAAGTAAGCGCCAATTGCGCTACCCAGATTAAAAGCCATTTGCCCTCCGGCCGCGCCCAGCAGTTCACCGCCCTTCGCGTTTTGCAGCAGTAAAATTTGCAGCGGCGCTGATAGCGCAAATAGTCCCGCACAGCAAATAAAGGCGAACGTCAGCGAGGCGGCTTTGATGCCGCCGAATGCAAACAGCAGCAGCAGGGCCACTACAATCACAAAATCGGTTACTACCGCAATGCGTAGCGGCGTGTAGCGACCAGACAGTCGCCCGCTCAGCAGGTTGCCCAACACCATCCCCAGCCCAACCAGCATCATGATGAAAGTCATCAGCGTTTCGGAGAAACCAGAGATGTACATCATGTAGGGTTTGACGTAGCTGAACCAGGCAAAAACACCGGCGTTCCCAAACATGGTGGCGGAGAAAATGAGCCACGGTGCGGGGCTTTTCAGAAAGTGAAATTGCTCGCGTAGCCTGCCTTTTGCTTCGTCGCGGAGGTGGGGTACCCAAAAGATAACCGACAGAATAACGGCGATGTTAAACACGGCAATCAGCAGAAACGTGTAGCGCCAGCTAAACGTCTGACTCAGCCAGGTGCCAACGGGAATGCCAATCAGATTGGCGACGGTCATACCGGAAATCATACCCGCTACGGCGGCGGTAACTTTACCAGGTCGCGCCAGCTTTGACAGGATAATCGCGCCGACGCCAAAAAATGCCCCGTGTGGAAACCCGGAGACCAGCCGACCTACCGCCAGCATAAAATAGCTGGAAGAGAGGGTGAAGATGGCGTTCCCGACGACACAGAGTGTGACCAGAAACAGCAGAATATGCTTGAGCGAAAAACGATTGGAAAACACGGCAATAATGGGGGCGCCGATGACAACGCCAAAGGCGTAAAACGAAATCATATGTCCCGCATCGGGGATGGAAATGCCCACGTCACGCGCCAGTTCGGTTAATACGCCCATAATGCCAAACTCGGCCATGCCCAGCCCAAACGTTCCGAGGGCTAAAGAGAAAATGACTTTTTTCATACTACCTGCCAACAATAAAGACGCAGGATGTGCGCCACAGCGCCGAATGCTCGCCGCCAACAAAGGGATAGCTTGCGGATAAGAAAAAGAGATTGCCATTTCATATCCGTCTTTGTGTATTCACGATCGTGCTATGTATTATGCCGGATGGTGCTTACGCACATCCGGCTCGTGAATCCACATCCGTTGGTTGATTACTCCACCGCAAACATCTTATCGAGTTTGCTGTAACCTAATCCGTTGATTTTTTTAACCTTGATCTGCACCGGAATACGTTCTTTCATCGCTTCGACGTGGCTTATCACGCCAATGGTCTTGCCGGTGGCGTTCAGGGCATCCAGCGCGTCGAGCGCGGTATCCAGCGTTTCGCTGTCCAGCGTGCCGAAACCTTCATCGAGGAACAGAGAGTCAATGCGTGTTTTGTGACTGACCAGGTCGGACAGCGCCAGCGCTAGCGCCAGGCTTACGAGGAAGCTTTCGCCGCCGGAGAGCGTGCGGGTATCACGCACGGCATCGGCCTGCCAGGTATCCACCACTTCAAGTTCCAGCGCCTCACTGGCCTTGCGTTGCAACAGATAGCGACCGTGCAGGCGGGTCAGCTGATTGTTGGCCAACCAGACCAGGTTATCCAGCGTCAGTCCCTGGGCAAATTTGCGGAATTTATCACCTTCTTTTGAGCCGATCAGCGCATTCAGGTAGCCCCAGTCTTCGACCTGCAGTGAGGCCTTTTCAATCTCTTGCATCAGGGTCTGCTGCTGCTGGCGGTTTTCGGCATCCTGCCTGAGCTGCTGGCGAATTTCGCCCTGGCGTGTGGTGTTATCCCGCAGTTGTTGCGTGAGCTGTGCCAGTGCATCGCGAAGATAGTCCACGGTGAGTGTGAGATCCGCGCCGGCAGGCGGTTGCTGCTGATGCGTTGCCAGCGCCTGCTGAGCCTGGTTAAGCAGCGTTTGCGCCTGTTGTAGCTGGCCTTCCAGCGACTGCTTAAGCTGCTCAAGATGGTTAAATGCCTCTTCATCCAGCAGGGCGGCAAGGAAGGCGTCGCGATCGTCAAAAACACTGGCCTGTAATGCGCTATCAAACTGTGCCTGAATCTCTGCTGCGCGTTGAGCTTCCTGGGCTTCCTGCTGTTGCAGCGACTGCCATTGGCCCTGTAATGAGAGGCAGTCATCGTGCACCTGCCGCCAATTTTCCAGCGCCAGGCTTTCTGTCGTTTCTTCCTTCGTGCCGGTTTCGGGCAAGGTTTCCAGCAATGGCGCAAGCTGTGCCATTTTCGCCTGGAGCTCGGTCAGCTCATTCTGGCGACGCTGCCACATCTGCGCTTCGCCCGCACGTGCGTTAAGCCAGGCGGTGATATCGTCATCGGCAGGAAGCGACAGACCGTAGCGGGCTAATTCAGCGAGCAGCGTAGTCTGGCGCTGTTCAATATGCTGCTGAAGCTGGGTTATCTGTTCGGAATGCGCAGTAATTTGAGCCTGCAGGGCATGACGCAGGCTCAACTGGTGAAGCTGTTGTTCGTGTTCCTCCTGGGCTGCAAGCCAGGGGGCGATATCATCCTGCGGTTGTAACGTTATGTTCAGGCGGGTAGTCAGCGCCTGCCACTCTTGAGTAAGTACTTGCTCCTCCTGAGAAAGCGTCTGTACCTCGCGTTCATCGCGCTGTAGCTGTTGGGTTATCGCGTCGAGCTGTCCGCGTAGCGTTGACCCCTCATCGGCCAGCGTTTTGACCTCTTTTTCCAGGGCTTCACGCCGGGTCTGATTGATGCTCAGTTCGAGCGTTTGATAACGCTCAATCGCCGGATGCGCGGTGGAGCCGCAAAGCGGACAAGGCTGACCGGATTGCAGTAAAGCACGCTGGCTTTCCAGATCTTTAATCCGTGCTTCCTGCTCGCAGAGCGTTTTTACATCAGTCAGATGCTGATTTTTATCTTTATAACGCTGACGTTTTTCGGCCAGGGCCGCGTTGCGTTGCGCTTGCTCCTGCTGGCGCAGCTGAATTGTGGTGCGTAGCTGTACCAGCTGTTTTTGTTTCGGCGCAATTTGTCCATGCAGATTGCTCAGTTGTTGGCGTAATGGCCGCAACTGTGCGTGCTGCGCCAGCGCTACCGTGACCTCTTGCGCGCTAAGGGTCAGCGAGGGAAGCGGCAGTGCATCCAGCTTGCGCACATCGCTGTCGCGGAGTTTTTGCCACTGACGTAGCTGCTCGTTAGCGTCAGATTGCTGTGCCAATAGCGCTTTCCATCCCGCCAGCTCGCTGCTCCATAAGCGGAAACGGTCATGTTCGTTCAGCCAGTCGGTTAGCGTCTGCTGCTCGGTGAGCAGGGTCGCCGACTGTTTTTGTGCCTGCTGACGGATGCGCCCACGCAGCGCTAAGCTGCTCTGTAAGCGAGCATTCACTTCCTGAATATTCTGTCGTGTTCGGCCGAGCGTGGCGGATTGTTCCTGAATTCGCTCCCAGTACGGACGCAACGCTCTGGCGGGATGTGCCAGGCTGAGTGTCGCCAGCTGCGGTTGTGCTTTTTCTTGCGCCTCTTTTGCGGTTTGTAATGCTTGCTGGTGGCGGTTTACTTCTGCCTGTAGCTCATTTTGTCGGATGAGCCAATTGAGATGCTGTTGCTGGATTTGCTGACGGGTAAGATGCTGTTTTTCTTCGTCAGTAAGTACCTGCAAACTTTCTGTCAGGGACTGCACCTGCTCTGCGGCGAGCAAGGCTACACCGCTGGCCTGCGCCTGTAGCTTTTCCAGCGCTGTGCGCGCCGCTTTATGTTTTTCGAACACCATGGCGGAGATTTGTCCATAAATCTCGGTCCCCGTCAGTTCTTCCAATAGCTCGGCGCGTTCTTTCGGTTTGGCATTGAGAAAAGCAGCGAACTGCCCCTGAGATAGCAGCATAGAACGGGTAAAGCGTCCGTAGTCCAGACCGGTAAGTTCTGCGGTCATTTCCAGCTTGTCTTTAACTTTATCGGCGAGAATTTTGCCATCGGCGCAGCGAGCCAGTTCGACACGCGGAACCTGCAGGTTACCTTCTGGCTGGTTGCGCGCGCGGTTCTGACTCCAGAATGCGCGATAGGCTTCGCCTCTGACTTCGAATTCAACTTCGGCCAGACATTCCGCCGTGTCGCGGGTCATCAGGTCATTTTGCGACTGCGAGACGGTATTGAGTCGTGGTGTTTCGTGGTACAACGCGAGGCAAATGGCGTCCAGCAGGGTGGTCTTCCCGGCACCGGTTGGACCGGTGATGGCAAACAGCCCGTTGCTGGCAAAAGGTTCTGCCGTGAAATCAACTTTCCATTCCCCTTTCAGGGAGTTGAGGTTTTTCAGACGCAGGCTGAGAATTTTCATGCTTCGGACTCCCCGGCGAGCGTGTGTAAGGTCGTGCTAAACAGGTGATTCAGACGCTCACGCTGCGGATCGTCGAGTTCTTCCAGTGCCAGACGGCGGTCAAACACCTCCGTCACGCTCAATTCACTCAACGTTTCACGTCGTTCATTGGCCATGATGCGCTCGCGTTGTTCACGACTACGCCGCACCAATAAGACTTCTACCGGTAAGTCTTCGGTCAGGGCCTGGATTTTGCGCTGCATATCGTGCAGATAGTCATCGGTCGCGATTTCTATATCTAGCCACACCGGCGGTTCTTGATGCGCGCCACGCCATTGTTCCAACTGTGCGCTAATTGTCGCTAAATCGCCTTTCAACACGGCAAGCTGTTGGGTTACTGGCACGATGAGGTTTTCAACGGCGCTCAGCTTACCGTTTTCAAAGCTCACCAGGTGAACGCATTTGCTTTTGCCGCATTCGTCAAAACTGAGTGCAATCGGGGAGCCGCAATAGCGAATATGCTCTGTACCGCCGATGGCCTGTGCCCGGTGAATATGTCCCAGCGCGATGTAATCCGCTGGTGGGAAATTTTGTGCCGGAAACGCATCCAGCGTCCCAATATAAATATCACGTACAGCGTCACTTTTACTGGCACCGACGGTGGTCAGATGCCCTGTCGCAATAATCGGCAGATTCTGCTCGCCACGCAGCGCGCAGGCGTCCTGATATTGTTGCTGGTAATAGTCGGTGATTGCACCTAATAAATGCTGCTGTTTTTCGTGGCCGGTTAGCCCCGCCTGGCTGGTAATGATGTCACGTGGACGTAAGAAAGGAACCGGACAGAGGATCGCGCCCGGCGTGCCGTCGCGTTGCGGTAGCACTTGCGGTGCATGGCCGGCGCTGGCCACGACGGTGGTGTTGAGGAACGCCAGAATATCGCGGGATTCATTGAGTGTGGCGACGGAGTCATGGTTTCCTGCCAGCACGACCAGATGGCAGCCCGTTTGCTGTAGATTAACAACAAACCGGTTATACAGCTCGCGGGCGTAGCTGGGCGGTGAACCGGTATCGAAAATATCACCTGCCACAATAATGGCATCCACCAGATGGGATTGTGCCGTTTCCAGCAGCCAGTCGAGAAAGGCCTGGTGTTCAGCGGCGCGGCTCTTGCTGTAGAAATTTTGGCCCAGATGCCAGTCAGACGTGTGGAGGATGCGCATAAGAGTTCCATGACAAAAAAACGATGGCGGAGATTATAACCTTGCAAGGGCGGTAATATCTTGTTTCCGGGCTGTCATAATTCGCCTGGCTGGGTTAAACCTGGACTATCTTTTCATAAATCTGTCATAAAAGTGACGCATAATGCCACGGTATTGATGGCAAACGATTTAATTATAAACAGGGCAAATCATGGCGAGACGTATTCTGGTCGTAGAAGATGAAGCTCCAATTCGTGAAATGGTCTGCTTCGTGCTCGAGCAAAACGGTTTTCAACCCGTAGAAGCCGAAGACTATGACAGTGCTGTGAACCAACTTAATGAACCCTGGCCGGATCTCGTCCTGCTTGACTGGATGCTTCCCGGCGGCTCGGGTCTACAGTTTATTAAACACCTCAAGCGGGAAGCGATGACGCGGGATATCCCCGTGATGATGCTGACGGCGCGCGGTGAAGAAGAAGACCGTGTACGGGGGCTGGAAACCGGCGCGGATGACTATATTACTAAGCCGTTCTCTCCGAAGGAGCTGGTGGCGCGTATTAAAGCCGTTTTACGACGTATTTCCCCTATGGCGGTGGAAGAAGTTATCGAGATGCAAGGGCTGAGTCTTGATCCTACCTCGCACCGTGTGATGACCGGAGAGGACCCGCTGGATATGGGACCTACCGAATTCAAGTTGCTCCATTTCTTTATGACCCATCCTGAGCGTGTCTACAGCCGCGAGCAATTACTCAATCATGTGTGGGGAACCAACGTATATGTAGAGGACCGGACGGTCGATGTGCATATTCGCCGGTTGCGTAAAGCGCTGGAGCATAGCGGACACGATCGTATGGTGCAGACGGTACGCGGGACGGGATATCGCTTTTCGACCCGCTTCTGACTGCAGGTAATAAGAGCCTGAGGGATTAGGCTGTAAATGGAGTATGACGTTTGCTTGAACGATTGTCATGGAAAAGGCTGGTACTGGAGCTGATCCTCTGCTGCATACCGGCTTTTATCCTTAGCGCTTTTTTTGGTTATCTACCCTGGTTTTTACTGGCGTCGGTAACGGGCCTGCTTATCTGGCATTTCTGGAATTTATTGCGTTTGTCCTGGTGGCTGTGGGTCGACAGGAGTATGACGCCGCCACCGGGTCGTGGCAGTTGGGAGCCACTGCTCTACGGCCTGCATCAAATGCAGTTGCGTAATAAAAAGCGCCGTCGCGAATTGGGTAACCTCATTAAACGCTTTCGCAGCGGCGCCGAATCACTGCCCGACGCAGTGGTGCTGACCACCGAAGAAGGCGGGATTTTCTGGTGTAACGGACTGGCACAGCAGGTTTTAGGGTTACGCTGGCCGGATGATAGCGGGCAAAACATTCTTAACCTGCTGCGCTATCCGGAATTTACGCTGTATCTGAAAACACGCGACTTTAGTCGGCCAATTAATCTGGTACTCAACACCGGACGGCACCTGGAAATTCGCGTAATGCCCTACACCGATAAGCAATTGCTGATGGTGGCGCGTGATGTTACGCAGATGCACCAGTTGGAAGGTTCCCGACGTAACTTTTTCGCCAACGCCAGCCATGAGCTGCGCACGCCGCTGACGGTGTTGCAAGGTTATCTGGAGATGATGCAGGAGCATCCGCTGGAAGGGACGACGCGAGAAAAAGCGCTGCATACCATGCGTGAGCAAACCTACCGTATGGAAGGGCTGGTGAAGCAGTTGCTGACACTGTCGAAAATTGAAGCCGCACCGGCGATGATGCTCAATGAAAAGGTGGATGTGCCGATGATGCTGCGCGTGGTTGAACACGAAGCACAGACGCTGAGCCAGCATAAACACACGTTTACTTTTGATGTTGATAGCCAACTGAACGTGCGGGGCAACGAAGAACAACTGCGTAGCGCAATCTCAAACCTCGTGTATAACGCAGTGAATCACACGCCTGCGGGAACGCATATTACCGTACGCTGGCAGCATGTGGCGTCGGGAGCGGAGTTTAGCGTGGAAGATAACGGTCCGGGTATCGCTGCTGAGCATATTCCACGTCTGACTGAGCGTTTTTATCGTGTAGATAAAGCACGATCCCGACAAACGGGGGGGAGCGGATTAGGACTGGCGATTGTGAAGCATGCCCTGCATCATCACGACAGCCGTTTGAATATCGACAGCACCCCAGGCAAAGGGACACGATTTAGTTTTGTGCTCGCGGAACGTTTAATTGCCAAAAATAACGGTTAAAAGGTATTCGTAAGCTTATCTTTCCAAAAGCCAGCGCAAGCTGGCTTTTTTTGTTGCAGTCAATAAAGAGATACTGAATTTTACGACGTTTGATTGTTTTTTGTTCGCATTATTACCCATGTCTTTTTCCAGGGAATGGTGTTTTGTGCTGGCTCAATTTTTCATATCGCTATATTGTTCTGGTTTTTAGATCCCACCTTGCTTTAAAACGTTATAAGCGTTTAAATTGCGCATCAAATGCTGTCATACCGACTGCATTTACGCGGTAAATCGAAAAACTATTCTTCGCCGCGCCAGGCAGGGAGAATTTCCCGCTGGAATTGCTTAAAAATGCCGCTGTATCATCCCGCAGGGAAAGGCAGAAAATTAAACGTTTTCAACACCACATCCACAGGCAGTAAGACTTTATGACCCATCAGTTAAAATCGCGCGATATTATCGCTCTGGGATTTATGACATTTGCACTGTTCGTTGGTGCAGGTAACATTATTTTCCCCCCAATGGTTGGTTTGCAGGCAGGCGAACACGTCTGGACCGCAGCCTTTGGCTTCCTGATTACCGCCGTAGGCCTTCCGGTACTTACCGTGGTCGCACTGGCGAAAGTGGGCGGCGGCGTGGACAGCCTGAGCACGCCTATCGGTAAAGTTGCCGGTCTGCTGCTGGCTACCGTCTGCTATCTGGCCGTGGGGCCGTTATTCGCCACGCCGCGTACCGCAACGGTTTCGTTCGAAGTTGGGATTGCACCGCTGACCGGTGATTCCGCGCTGCCGCTGTTCATCTACAGCGTGGTGTACTTCGCGATTGTGATTCTGGTGTCACTGTATCCCGGCAAACTGCTGGATACCGTGGGCAACTTCCTTGCGCCGTTGAAAATTCTGGCACTGGTTGTGCTTTCCGTGGCGGCGGTTGTCTGGCCTGCGGGTCCGATCAGCAATGCGATGGAAGCCTATCAAAACGCAGCATTCTCGAATGGCTTTGTGAACGGCTATCTGACGATGGATACGCTGGGCGCGATGGTATTTGGTATTGTTATTGTTAACGCCGCCCGTTCGCGTGGCGTTACCGAAGCGCGTCTGTTGACCCGCTACACCGTCTGGGCAGGTCTGATGGCGGGCGTGGGTTTAACGCTGCTGTACCTCGCGTTGTTCCGCCTGGGTTCAGACAGTGCGACGCTGGTCGATCAATCTGCTAACGGTGCGGCAATTCTGCATGCGTATGTTCAGCACACCTTCGGTGGTGCAGGCAGCTTCCTGCTGGCGGCGTTGATTTTCATCGCTTGCCTGGTGACTGCGGTTGGCCTGACCTGTGCGTGCGCTGAGTTCTTCGCACAGTATGTTCCGCTGTCTTATCGTACGCTGGTATTTATCCTTGGCGGCTTCTCGATGGTGGTTTCTAACCTGGGCCTGAGCCATCTGATTCAGATCTCTATTCCGGTGCTGACGGCTATCTATCCGCCATGTATCGCACTGGTTGTATTAAGCTTTACCCGCTCATGGTGGCATAATTCTTCCCGCGTCATTGCACCTGCGATGTTTATCAGCCTGATTTTTGGTATCCTTGATGGCATTAAAGCTTCTGCAGTTGGCGATGTCTTACCAGCCTGGACCCAGCGTTTACCGCTGGCGGAGCAGGGGCTGGCGTGGTTGATGCCAACAGTCGTGATGGTGGTCCTGGCCGTTATCTGGGATCGCGCAGCGGGTCGACAAGTGACCTCCAGCGCACACTAATATCACTGACAATAAGTTTTAACCACGGGGCTATTAATATGGCCCCGTGGTTTTTTTATTGTGTTAACAGGTTAGGAATCGATGGAAAGTAATAACAAGCTAAAGCGTGGGCTGAGCACCCGGCACATTCGCTTTATGGCATTAGGTTCAGCAATTGGTACCGGGCTGTTCTACGGTTCAGCCGACGCCATCAAAATGGCGGGGCCGAGCGTGTTGCTGGCCTATATTATCGGTGGCGTCGCGGCGTACATTATTATGCGTGCGCTGGGCGAAATGTCAGTCCATAACCCCGCAGCCAGCTCTTTCTCGCGCTATGCGCAGGAAAACCTCGGACCGTTGGCTGGTTACATTACCGGCTGGACCTACTGTTTTGAAATCCTGATTGTCGCCATTGCCGACGTGACAGCCTTCGGTATTTACATGGGCGTCTGGTTCCCGGCCGTACCGCACTGGATTTGGGTACTCAGCGTCGTGCTGATTATCTGCGCCATCAACCTGATGAGCGTGAAGGTATTTGGTGAACTGGAGTTCTGGTTCTCGTTCTTCAAAGTCGCCACCATCATCATTATGATTGTTGCTGGTTTCGGCATTATCATTTGGGGGATTGGCAACGGCGGACAGCCTACCGGTATCCATAACCTGTGGAGCAACGGCGGCTTCTTCAGTAACGGCTGGCTCGGCATGGTGATGTCGTTGCAGATGGTGATGTTCGCCTATGGTGGTATTGAAATCATCGGTATTACTGCCGGTGAAGCGAAGAACCCGCAGGAGTCGATCCCGCGTGCAATCAACTCCGTGCCGATGCGAATCCTCGTGTTTTACGTGGGTACGCTGTTCGTCATTATGTCTATTTACCCGTGGAACCAGGTGGGCACCGACGGCAGCCCGTTCGTTATGACATTCCAGCACATGGGCATTACCTTTGCGGCGGGCATTCTCAACTTTGTGGTTCTGACTGCGTCGCTGTCGGCGATCAACTCTGATGTCTTTGGCGTGGGCCGTATGCTGCACGGTATGGCGGAGCAGGGAAGCGCACCGAAAATGTTCGCCAAAACCTCGCGTCGCGGCGTGCCGTGGGTGACGGTGATGGTGATGACCATTGCCCTGCTGTTTGCGGTGTATCTTAACTACATCATGCCGGAAAACGTCTTCCTGGTGATCGCCTCTTTGGCAACGTTCGCCACGGTATGGGTGTGGATCATGATCCTGCTGTCGCAGATAGCTTTCCGTCGTCGTCTGCCGCCAGAAGAGGTCAACGCGCTGAAGTTTAAAGTACCGGGTGGGGTAACGACGACCGTTGTTGGCCTGATATTCCTGGTCTTTATTATTGTGCTTATCGGCTATCATCCGGATACCCGCATTTCGCTGTACGTCGGCTTTGCGTGGATTCTCCTGCTACTGGCTGGCTGGGTATTCAAACGCCGCCGCGAGCGCCAACTGGCTGAAGTACAGTAATTTGTTTGCCGGGTAAGACAGTGTCGACGCCCGGCAACATCTCCTCCCCCGTGCTCCTCCCCCAATAAACGTTAAGATGATGAGTGATCCTGCACTTCGCTATGGCAAGGTGTCGTCATTATCATCAAAGGGGATACGTGATGTTGAACGCCTGGCACCTTCCGGTTGCCCCATTTGTGAAGCAAAACAAAGATCAACTGACGATTACGTTATGGCTGGCAGGGGAAAATCCTCCTCAGCGGGTGACGCTACGCGCAGAAAACGATAACGAAGAGATTTCGCTGGCTATGCACAAGCAGCGTAGCCAACCGCACCCTGGTGTCACCGCGTGGCGTGCGGCGATCGATCTTACCAGCGGGCAGCCCCGCCGACGCTATAGCTTTAAATTACTGTGGCTCGATCGCCAGTTGTGGTTCACCCCGCAGGGATTCAACCGCTTTCCGCCTGCGCGTCTGGAGCAGTTTGCCGTCGATGTACCGGATAATGGTCCACAGTGGGTGGCCGATCAGATTTTTTATCAGATTTTCCCGGATCGCTTTGCCCGCAGCCAGTCGCGTGAAGCGGCTCAGGATAACGTCTATTACCATCACGCCGCTGGACACGACATCGTGCGGCGCGAGTGGGACGAGCCGCTTACGGCTCAGGCCGGTGGTTCGACGTTTTATGGCGGAGATTTGGACGGCATCAGCGAAAAGCTGCCGTATCTGAAGACGTTAGGGGTCACGGCGCTGTACCTGAATCCGGTATTTACCGCGCCGAGCGTACATAAATACGATACTGAAGATTATCGCCATGTTGATCCGCAGTTTGGCGGCGATCGGGCGTTGTTGCGCTTGCGGCAGAACACGCAACGGCAGGGGATGCGGCTGATTCTGGACGGTGTCTTTAACCATAGCGGCGATTCGCATGCCTGGTTTGACCGGCATAATCGCGGGACGGGTGGAGCGTGTCATAATCCGGATTCCCCCTGGCGTGACTGGTACCATTTCTCTGATGATGGGGTTGCGCTGGACTGGTTGGGGTACTCAAGCCTACCCAAACTGGACTTTTCCTCTGAAAGCCTGGTGAATGAAATTTATCGTGGCGAAGACAGTATTGTTCGCCACTGGCTAAAAGCACCGTGGAGTATGGACGGCTGGCGACTGGATGTCGTGCATATGCTGGGCGAGGCGGGTGGCGCACGTAATAATTTGCAGCATGTCGCCGGAATTACGCTGGCGGCGAAAGAAACCCGGCCAGAGGCGTATGTGGTGGGTGAACATTTTGGCGATGCACGCCAGTGGTTGCAGGCCGATGCGGAGGATGCCGCCATGAACTATCGCGGCTTTACTTTCCCCCTCTGGGGATTCCTCGCCAATACCGATATTTCATACGACCCACAATCTATTGACGCTCAGACCTGTATGGCGTGGATGGATAACTACCGTGCGGGGTTGTCGCATCAGCAGCAGTTGCGGATGTTTAATCAACTCGACAGCCACGATACCGCCCGCTTTAAATCTCTGCTGGGTAAAGACGTTGCACGGTTACCGCTGGCGGTGGTGTGGCTGTTTACCTGGCCTGGCGTGCCCTGTATTTACTACGGTGACGAAGTGGGGCTGGACGGGAATAACGATCCGTTTTGCCGCAAGACGTTCCCGTGGCAGCCTGAACATCAGGATGCTAACCTGCTGGCGTTGTACCAGCGACTGGCAAAATTACGCCACCAGAGCCAGGCGTTACGCCATGGTGGTTGTCAGGTGATTTACGCCGAGGATAACGTGGTGGTATTTGTACGCGTACTAAACCGCCAGCGCGTGTTGGTGGCGATCAATCGCGGTCACGCTTGTGAAGTCGTGCTGCCAGCCTCACCGTTGCTCAATGTCAGTCAATGGCAGCACCAGGAGGGCAAGGGCCAACTCGTCGATGATATCCTGACGCTGCCCGCAATATCGGCTTCAGTCTGGATGAGTCATTGATACAAGCGCGCAATTTCCTCACTGGCCAGCAGCGCGTCTCGCCACCAGCGCTGCGCCAGTCCTTCGCTACTATTGCGCCATGCCATATAGGCGACGTCTTTTTGACGAAATGAGATAACCGTCTTTTCCACCAGTTCACCGCTGGTAATCCATGGGCTGGCAATGTGGCGGGGGAGAAATCCGCAGCCCATTCCCGCCCGCAGCAGCATCACCTTACTGTGGAAATCATCGACGTGAATCTGCGCCTGTTCATCCATCAGGTTGGTCTGTAACGGGTGGCAAAAGCGAGCGCTGTCGCTGATAACAATCGCCCGGTGCAGGCACAATTGCTCATTCGTCAGGTCATCAGGCGCGCTCGCCAGCGGGTGCCCTGGGGCGACGACAAAGACATTGTCCAGCGTGCCGAGCATTTTGTAGGACCAGGCTGCGGATGTGGGCGGTTCATTAATTGCGCCGAGGATAATATCCGCCCCGTTATGGGTCAGTTCTTCCCATGAACCCGCCAGCGTATGGTGGGTGAAGTTGAGACGAGTTTGTTTATTAAGTGCATGAAATTCATCAATAATGGGTAGCAATGAGGCAAAGGGAAAGGAGTCATCGAGCGCGATTGCCAGATCCTTTTCCCAGCCGGAACTTAGCTGTATTGCCTGCTTTTCGAGATCTTTTGCCGCACTCAGCAGTAGACGTCCTTTTTCCAGCATCATCCGTCCGGTGTCGGTGAATTTTGCCCGGTGCCCGGAACGGTCAAGCAATTCGATGTTCAGATCGCTTTCCAGCTTCTGAATCATATAGCTGAGTGCGGCAGGTGTTTTAAATAGCGATTCGGCCGCCGCGGCAAAAGAGCCGTGCTTGTCGAGTGCATCGAGGATCAGCAGAACATCCAGATTGAGGCGCATAAGCAGAAAATATCCTGATAATTAAACCCCTCTGTTGTACCGAACGGCGAAAAACAATGCCAGTGAATAAATTAGATGAGTCATGTGTATTTTTTTGATGATGACCAGGATATATCGCAACATGAAATAATTAATTTCACGAGATGGTAAGTTTTCTTTAATAACTCGTTAGAAATTTCCCGCTATACTCAACAAGCTTTCTGATTCAGGATCCTGCTGCTGACGGCAGATACAGACCGTTGCCTTTTAACTTATTGATTAAGAAGGTGTGATATGTCTATCCGGGAACTGATTGACCCTCAAAACTCCACGCTAATTTTTATTGACCATCAACCGCAAATGTCATTTGGTGTGGCGAATATTGATCGCCAGACATTGAAAAATAATACCGTCGCATTAGCCAAAGCCGGGAAAATATTCAATGTTCCAGTAATTTATACTTCAGTGGAAACGAAAAGTTTTAGCGGATATATCTGGCCGGAATTGTTAGCCGTTCATCCTGATGTGAAACCGATAGAACGTACGTCTATGAACTCCTGGGAAGATGCCGCCTTTGTGAAGGCTGTGGCAGCGACCGGGCGTAAAAAACTGATTATTTCCGCGTTGTGGACCGAAGTCTGCCTGACTTTCCCGGCGTTAATGGCGCTGGAAGCGGGCTATGAAGTGTATGTCGTGACGGATACCTCCGGTGGTACGTCTGTGGATGCTCATGAACGTTCGATTGATCGCATGGTGCAGGCAGGGGCCGTTCCGGTCACCTGGCAGCAGGTGTTGTTGGAGTATCAGCGTGACTGGTCACGTAAAGAAACCTACGACGCCGTCATGGATTTGGTGCGTGAACACAGCGGTGCTTACGGTATGGGTGTGGATTACGCGTATACCATGGTGCATGGCGCGCCGGAACGTAAAGCCTGAGTACACGCCATTTTTCATGTTGCCTCTTTGTTGGCTTAGTTTGCGTACCCCGGTCACTGACTTATGTCAGTGACCGGGGCTACACAATCTTGCCACCTCGATGTTTCACGAATGATTGTGTATTGCTTTCATGGCTTAAGCAGGTCAATTTCCCTTTAGCAAGGAACCTTTCATGGCGCAGAACAAACATGTGACGTTGGTAATTACTCACACCCTGCGGCCTGACCAGGCGCAGCGTTATGAGCAGTGGCTGGGGAAAATCATGCCGCTGGCCGCCGAGTTTCCCGGGCATCTTGGGGCGAATGTCATTCGACCCACAGATGGACAAAACCTGTGGAACATCATTATCCGCTTCGACACCCTTGAGCATCTGTATAACTGGACTCAATCTGATACACGCCGGGAGCTGGTCGAGGAAATTGCGCCGCTGCTGGCTGAAGGCGATAAAACAGAAGTGCGCACCGAAGCCGCCTTCTGGTTTACACCGCCAGCCCCCCATGTACGCCAGCCCAAACGCTGGAAGCAGTTTTTGATAACGCTGCTGGTGATTTTCCCCAGTACCAACCTGGTGCCGTGGCTGACCGGTATTCTGCTGCCTTCAATGAAAGGCTCGTTACTCCTGCATCTGATTAATGATGCCTGTGTGGTTGCGCTGGTGGTCTGGTTGTGGATGCCCATCGTAACCCGTCTGTTTGCCGGATGGCTGAAAAAAGCCTGACCGGTTTCTCAGGAGATTGTTATGTCTCAAACTGCCACACTGATTCTGACTCACGGAAAAATTCATACTCTCGAAAAGCAAAGCCCGCAGGTAGAGGCGGTGGCGATCGCCAACGGGAAGATCCTCGCGACGGGTAGTCACGATCGGGTAATGAGCTTTGCGACCGACGGTACGCAGGTTGTCGATCTGCAGGGACACACCGTGATCCCGGGTTTAAATGATTCACACCTGCATCTGATTCGCGGCGGGTTGAATTACAACCTGGAACTGCGCTGGGAAGGCGTACCGTCACTGGCCGATGCGCTGCGTATGCTCAAAGAACAGGCCGACCGCACGCCGTCTCCGCAATGGGTGCGGGTGGTCGGCGGCTGGAGCGAGTTTCAGTTTGCCGAACGTCGTATGCCGACGTTGGAAGAACTGAACGACGCTGCACCGGATACACCGGTATTTGTTTTGCACCTCTACGACCGGGCGTTGCTGAATCGCGCGGCGCTGAAAGCCGTTGGCTACACCAAAGCCACACCGGACCCGGCGGGGGGAGAGATTGTGCGTGACGGCAACGGTAATCCAACCGGAATGTTGATAGCCAAACCGAATGCCATGATCCTCTATTCGACGCTGGCGAAAGGGCCAAAATTGCCGTTAGAGATGCAGGTTAACTCGACCCGCCAGTTTATGCGTGAGCTGAACCGCCTCGGGCTGACCAGCGCCATTGATGCCGGCGGCGGCTTCCAGAACTACCCGGAAGATTACGAGATCATCGAGCAACTGCACGCAAACCAGCAGATGACGGTGCGTATTGCTTACAACCTGTTTACCCAGCGTCCGAAGCAGGAAGTGGAAGACTTTGAGCGCTGGACGGATATGCTCAAACCCGGGCAAGGAACCGACTTCTATCGTGCTAACGGGGCAGGGGAAATGTTGGTCTTCTCGGCGGCTGACTTCGAAGATTTCCTGCAGCCACGTCCAGATTTACCGGAAGGGATGGAAGAGGAACTGGAGCGTGTCGTACGTCATCTGGTGGAACATCGTTGGCCGTTCCGTCTGCATGCCACTTATGATGAGTCCATCAGCCGTATGCTCGACGTGTTTGAGAAGGTGAACCGTGACATCCCGTTCAATGGCCTGCACTGGTTCTTCGATCATGCCGAAACGATTACCGAACGCAACATCGAACGGGTAAAAGCACTAGGCGGTGGCATTGCCGTTCAGCACCGTATGGCATTCCAGGGCGAGTATTTTGTCGATCGCTATGGCAAAGAGGCGGTGAAACATACGCCGCCGGTGGCAAAAATGCTGGCGGCTGATGTACCGGTTGGCCTGGGTACTGATGCTACGCGTGTGGCAAGTTACAACCCGTGGACAGCGTTGTACTGGCTGGTATCAGGACGCACCGTTGGCGGTATGGCGATGTACGATGATAACAACCGCCTGGCGCGTGATGTTGCCCTGGAACTGTGGACAGCAGGCAGCGCCTGGTTCTCCAGCGAGCAGGGTAAGAAAGGGCGTATTGAAAAGGATCAACTGGCAGATCTGGTGGTGCTGTCAAAAGACTATTTCAGCGTGCCGGAAGAAGAGATCAAAGGCATTGAGTCAGTGATGACCATTGTCGATGGCAAAGTGGTTTATGCGGCTGGACATTTCTCCCCGCTGGCCCCCCCAGCGATTCCGGTTGTCCCTGACTGGTCGCCCGTTGTGAAAGTACCGGGACATTATCGCTCAGCGCCGCCGGTTGCTGCGAAGGTTGGGGCAATGGTGCAGATGCATCAGTGCTGCGGCAGCTGTGGCGTACATGGTCATCAGCATGATATTGCGCGTAAATCAGGGATACCGGTATCAGACGACCGGGCCTTCTGGGGGGCGCTCGGCTGCTCCTGCTTCGCGTTTTAAAGGACGGGTCAGCGCCAATAAAAAAGGCCGCTTTTGCGGCCTTTTTTCGATTCATGCCAATTACAGGCTGGAAACGTTTTCGGTCAGGTATTTTGCTACGCCGTCCGGAGACGCGTTCATACCTTCTTTACCTTTTTCCCACTGTGCCGGGCAAACGTCGCCGTGCTCTTCGTGGAACTGCAGCGCGTCAACCATGCGCAGCATTTCGTCGATGTTACGGCCCAGCGGCAGGTCGTTAACAACCTGATGGCGAACAACGCCGTTAGCGTCGATCAGGAAAGAACCGCGCAGAGCAACGCCCGCTTCCGGGTGCTCGATGCCGTAGGCTTTCTGGATTTCGCGTTTGATGTCAGCAACCATTGCGTATTTCACTGCACCGATGCCGCCTTTGTCGACAGGGGTGTTACGCCATGCGTTGTGGACAAATTCAGAGTCAAAAGAAACGCCAACCACTTCAACGCCACGTTTCTGGAATTCTTCGTAACGCTTGTCGAATGCGATCAGTTCAGACGGGCAAACGAAGGTGAAGTCCATTGGCCAGAAGAACAGAACGGTGGTTTTACCGTTGGTATGCTGTTTGAAGTTGAAGTTATCAACAATCTCACCGCTACCCAGTACCGCAGCTGCTGTGAAATCCGGAGCCTGACGAGTTACCAGTACCATATAAATTCTCCTGCAAAGTTAAGGGTTTTTTGGAACGCAACGCGGGCCAGTATAGAGAGTGTTTGGCAATAAGACAAAGAGGCGCTGGCAATCAATGAGACAGGTTTTGACTATCAATGTTCGCCAGATGGCGTGTTCAGGCCATCAAAGCGTTTTACGGCGTGCCTGGTCCATCATCTGCGGGTAAAACTGCCAGAAGCGTTCTTCTAAGGCATCGTAATGGGTGTCCAGGTCGTACCATGAATCGCGCAGAGCATCGAGACGTGGACGGCGACTGGCCATCCCGTTGAGTACATTCTGGATAAAATCCATGTCGCGATAGCGCTCAAGCCATTTCTCTGACCACATATAATTGTTCAGATTGATAAAGCGCGGCGGTGATTCTGGCAGGATAGTGACAACCTGGGTGTGCGCGTAGCGCACAAAATCCGTCAGCGGGAAATCGGGAGAGATTTCTGACCAGTGTCGAGACAGGAAGTGATCCCACATGACGTCCAGCGTAATCGGTGCGACGCGACGCGTTTCGCTACGAAACCACTCTCTGGCTTCACGCACCTGCGGCAGGTTATCGGTCATTACGTCGATTCGGCGGTGCATGAAAATGCCTTCCACCACCTCAGGCGCAAAACTGGACGCCGGGTTTCCACGAACAAAATCGGCCAGCAGGTTGCCGGAGAGTGAGCTGTCAGCTAAATGTGCTAAGTGCAGGTGTGCAAGAAAATTCATAGTTAAACGTTTATCCAGAGGGGTAAAGGTTGCAGGGAGAACGCCCCGGCACTAGACTACCCGCCTCTTATTTTAGTCTGAGTCAGTGTCATGCGCGTTACCGATTTCACCTTTGAATTACCCGAATCCCTGATTGCCCACTATCCGCAAGCTGAGCGCAGCAGTTGCCGCTTGCTGTCACTGGATGGGCCGACGGGCGCGCTGACGCACGGTACTTTCACCGATTTGCTCGATAAGCTCAACCCTGGAGATCTGCTGGTCTTTAATAACACCCGCGTGATCCCGGCTCGTCTGTTTGGTCGTAAAGCCAGCGGCGGCAAGATTGAAGTGCTGGTCGAGCGTATGCTGGATGACAAACGTATTCTGGCGCATATTCGCGCCTCGAAAGCGCCAAAACCGGGCGCTGAACTGCTACTGGGTGACGACGAAAGTATTAATGCGACGATGGTCGCCCGCCATGACGCGCTGTTTGAAGTTGAGTTTAACGACGAACGCAGCGTGCTGGATATCCTCAACGCCATCGGCCATATGCCGCTGCCGCCGTATATCGATCGCCCGGATGAAGACGCCGACCGCGAGCTGTACCAGACCGTGTACAGCGAAAAGCCGGGCGCGGTCGCCGCGCCGACCGCGGGCCTGCACTTTGACGATCCGCTGCTGGCTAAACTGCGCGATAAGGGCATTGAGATGGCGTTCGTCACGCTACACGTGGGGGCAGGGACATTCCAGCCGGTGCGTGTAGACACTATCGAAGATCACATCATGCACTCGGAATACGCGGAAGTACCGCAGGATGTGGTTGATGCTGTGCTGGCGGCGAAAGCACGCGGTAACCGCGTTATTGCCGTGGGCACTACCTCCGTGCGTTCACTGGAAAGCGCAGCGCAGGCAGCCAAAAACGACCTTATTGAACCGTTCTTCGGCGATACGCAGATCTTCATCTATCCAGGTTATCAATACAAAGTGATAGACGCGTTGGTGACCAACTTCCATCTGCCGGAATCGACGCTGATCATGCTGGTTTCCGCCTTTGCAGGTTATAAAAACACCATGCACGCCTATCATGAAGCGGTCAAAGCGGAATATCGCTTTTTTAGTTACGGTGATGCGATGTTTATCACGTACAATCCGCAGGCTATTTCTGAGCGACCGTGAGAAGGCTATCTCACTTGCCATTTTGATGGCGGGCAGTGCTCGCCATCCTCACGTACTGCGTGTACGCTCCGGTGGCTGTGCGCTGGTCGCCCCCAAACTGGCTGCGCCGATTGCGCCTTCGCCAGTGGGTTAAAATATTTACACTCCGTGGAGTGAATCCATGGGGAAAGTTTAATCATCAGACTGTCTCTCTGATGCAGGAGAAAAAATGAAATTTGAACTGGATACCACCGATGGTCGCGCACGCCGCGGCCGCCTGGTTTTTGATCGTGGCGTAGTAGAAACGCCTGCTTTTATGCCGGTTGGTACTTACGGCACCGTGAAAGGCATGACGCCGGAAGAAGTTGAAGCAACCGGCGCACAGATCATCCTCGGCAACACCTTCCACCTGTGGCTGCGCCCGGGCCAGGAAATCATGAAGCTGCACGGCGACCTGCACGATTTCATGCAGTGGAAAGGACCGATCCTCACTGATTCCGGTGGTTTCCAGGTGTTCAGCCTGGGCGATATCCGTAAGATCACCGAGCAGGGTGTGCATTTCCGTAATCCGATCAACGGCGATCCGATTTTCCTCGATCCCGAGAAGTCGATGGAGATTCAATACGATCTCGGTTCCGATATCGTGATGATTTTCGATGAATGTACGCCGTATCCGGCTGACTGGGACTATGCTAAACGCTCAATGGAGATGTCTTTGCGTTGGGCGAAGCGCAGCCGTGACCGTTTTGATGGCCTTGGCAACAAAAATGCGCTTTTTGGCATCATTCAGGGCAGTGTTTACGAAGATTTACGTGATATCTCTGTCAAAGGTCTGGTAGATATTGGCTTTGATGGCTACGCTGTCGGCGGTTTGGCTGTCGGTGAGCCGAAAGCGGATATGCACCGCATTCTGGAACATGTTTGCCCGCAAATTCCGGCAGATAAACCTCGCTATCTGATGGGCGTTGGCAAACCAGAAGATCTGGTTGAAGGCGTGCGTCGTGGTATCGATATGTTTGACTGCGTGATGCCAACGCGAAATGCCCGTAATGGTCATTTGTTTGTGACTGACGGCGTGGTAAAAATTCGTAATGCGAAACATAAAAGCGACACCAGTCCGCTCGATGCCGAGTGTGATTGCTACACCTGTCGCAATTATTCGCGTGCTTACTTGCATCATCTCGACCGTTGCAACGAAATATTGGGCGCGCGACTCAACACGATTCATAACCTTCGCTACTACCAGCGTTTGATGGCGGGTTTACGCAAGGCTATTGAAGAGGGTAAATTAGAGAGCTTCGTGACCGATTTTTACCAACGTCAGGGTCGACCTGTTCCACCTTTGAACGTTGATTAATTTTAATAATGAGGGAATTTGAATGAGCTTTTTTATTTCTGATGCGGTAGCGGCAACAGGTGCTCCGGCGCAGGGCAGCCCGATGTCTCTGATTCTGATGCTGGTGGTGTTTGGTCTGATTTTCTACTTCATGATCCTGCGCCCACAGCAAAAGCGTACCAAAGAACATAAAAACCTGATGAGCTCCATTGCCAAGGGTGATGAAGTGCTGACTAACGGTGGCCTGGTAGGTCGCGTGACCAAAGTAGCAGAAACTGGCTACATCGCTATCGCGCTGAACGACACCACTGAAGTGGTTATCAAACGTGATTTCGTAGCTGCCGTTCTGCCGAAAGGCACGATGAAGGCGCTGTAATTTATTGTTTTCCCAAAGGGAACTGCCGTGTTAAACCGTTATCCTTTGTGGAAGTACATTATGCTGGTCGTCGTTATTATCGTCGGCCTGCTTTACGCACTTCCCAACCTGTATGGTGAGGATCCGGCTGTTCAAATCACTGGCGTGCGCGGTGCCGCCGCCAGTGAGCAAACGCTGATCCAGGTCCAGAAAACGTTACAAGAAGATAAAATCACACCTAAGTCTGTGGCTCTGGAAGAGGGCGCTATTCTTGCGCGCTTTGACTCCACCGATACCCAACTGCGCGCACGTGAAGTGTTGATGGGCGTGCTGGGTGATCAATACGTCGTGGCGCTTAACCTTGCTCCGGCAACACCCCGTTGGCTGGCAGCCATTCACGCAGAACCGATGAAACTCGGTCTTGATCTGCGTGGCGGCGTTCACTTCCTGATGGAAGTGGATATGGACACCGCACTGGGTAAATTGCAGGAACAAAATATCGATAGCCTGCGCAGCGATCTGCGTGAAAAAGGCATTCCTTATACTACCGTTCGGAAAGAAGATAACTACGGTCTGAGCATCACCTTCCGTGATGGAAATGCCCGTGATGAAGCTATCTCTTACCTGAGCAAGCGTCACCAGGATCTGGTGATTTCCAGCCAGGGCAGCAATGCGCTGCGTGCGGTGATGACCGATGCGCGCCTGAGTGAAGCGCGTGAATACGCGGTCCAGCAGAACATCAACATCCTGCGTAACCGTGTTAACCAGCTGGGTGTTGCTGAACCTGTTGTTCAGCGTCAGGGTGCTGACCGTATCGTCGTCGAACTGCCTGGTATCCAGGATACTGCGCGTGCGAAAGAAATTTTGGGCGCCACCGCGACGCTGGAATTCCGTCTGGTAAATACCAACGTTGACCAGTCTGCTGCGGCATCCGGACGTGTTCCGGGTGATTCGGAAGTGAAACAATCCCGTGAAGGTCAGCCAGTAGTGCTGTACAAGCGCGTGATCCTGACCGGTGACCATATCACCGATTCCACTTCCAGCCAGGACGAATACAATCAGCCGCAGGTTAACATCTCGCTGGATAGCGCAGGTGGTAACATCATGTCTAACTTCACCAAGGACAACATCGGTAAACCGATGGCGACCCTGTTCGTGGAGTACAAAGACAGCGGTAAGAAAGATGCCAACGGTCGTGCCGTACTGGTGAAACAGGAAGAGGTGATTAACATTGCCAACATCCAGTCTCGCTTGGGCAACAGCTTCCGTATTACCGGTATCAACAACCCGAATGAAGCGCGTCAGCTTTCCCTGCTGTTACGTGCTGGTGCATTGATTGCGCCGATTCAGATTGTTGAAGAAAGGACAATCGGCCCAACCCTGGGTATGCAGAACATTAAACAGGGTCTGGAAGCGTGTCTGGCCGGTCTGGTGGTTTCAATTCTGTTCATGATCTTCTTCTATAAGAAGTTCGGTCTGATTGCGACAAGCGCGCTGGTTGCCAACCTGGTATTGATTGTCGGCATTATGTCACTGTTGCCGGGGGCGACGTTGAGTATGCCGGGTATTGCGGGGATCGTCTTAACCCTTGCCGTCGCGGTCGATGCTAACGTACTGATCAACGAACGTATCAAAGAAGAGTTGAGCAACGGACGTTCGGTGCAGCAAGCAATCAATGAAGGTTATGCGGGTGCATTTAGCTCCATCTTCGATGCGAACATTACGACGTTGATCAAGGTCATCATCCTGTACGCAGTTGGCACCGGGGCAATTAAAGGGTTCGCGATTACTACTGGTATTGGTGTGGCGACGTCGATGTTTACCGCGATTGTCGGTACACGTGCCATCGTAAACCTGTTGTATGGCGGCAAGCGCGTCAAAAAGCTGTCAATCTGAGGAGTGCGATGTGGCACAGGAATATACTGTTGAACAATTGAACCACGGCCGTAAAGTCTGGGACTTTATGCGCTGGGACTACTGGGCTTTCGGCATTTCTGGTTTCCTGCTGATTGCGGCCATCATTGTGATGGGCGTACGCGGGTTTAACTGGGGTCTCGATTTCACCGGTGGTACGGTGATTGAAATTACGCTGGAAAAACCAGCGGACATGGACGTGATGCGCGATGCGCTGGAGAAAGCGGGCTTCGTTGATCCGCTGCTGCAGAACTTCGGCAGCAGCCACGACATTATGGTACGTATGCCGCCAACTGAAGGCGCAGACGGCGGCCAGGTGTTGGGCAGCAAAGTGTTGAGCGTGATTAACGAGTCCACCAACCAAAACGCTGCGGTGAAGCGAATTGAATTCGTGGGTCCGAGCGTGGGGGCCGATCTTGCACAAACCGGTGCAATGGCGCTGATGGCGGCACTGATCTCCATCCTGGTATATGTTGGTTTCCGCTTCGAGTGGCGACTGGCGGCAGGTGTGGTTATCGCATTGGCGCACGACGTTATCATTACGCTCGGGATCCTGTCGTTGTTCCATATCGAGATTGACCTGACTATCGTTGCCTCACTGATGTCGGTAATCGGTTACTCGTTGAACGACAGTATCGTGGTATCTGACCGTATTCGTGAAAACTTCCGCAAGATTCGTCGCGGTACGCCTTACGAAATCTTTAACGTGTCATTGACCCAGACGCTGCACCGTACGTTGATTACATCCGGTACCACGTTGATGGTTATCCTGATGCTGTTCCTGTTCGGTGGCCCGGTACTGGAAGGCTTCTCGCTGACCATGCTGATCGGTGTGTCCATCGGTACTGCATCGTCTATCTATGTGGCTTCGGCACTGGCGTTGAAGCTGGGTATGAAGCGCGAGCACATGCTGCAGCAGAAGGTCGAGAAAGAAGGGGCGGATCAGCCGTCAATTCTGCCTTAACCAACGCAGGCAAAAGTACTGAAATCCCGATCGCAAGGTCGGGATTTTTTTTGCCTGTGGAAACTCCACAGCCTCTCTGTGTAATGCCAGTTAGCTAACGCCTCAGTTTTAGAAAGCATCACATGTGTTGGCAGAGATAATGAACATGCTATCTCTGAGGAACGGAGACTTATTCAGAGCAAAACGTTCTCTATACATGTTTAACTGATCATCATTACAGCCTGGCTGTGGAACAAAAAAAGCCAGCGGTTAAGCTGGCTTGTCTTTGATTAATTTACTGGATTAGAAGTTGTAACCGACAACCAGGTAACCACCCCAACCGGTAGATTTCGCGCTGAAGTCACCTTCGCCCCAGTTCAGAGTATCGCCACCTTTCCACTGGCCGCCGTTATGGAAATAACGTGCGACGACAGAGTAGTGCCAGTGATCATAGTTCAGGGCGAGAACATGGCTGGATGCGATAGAGTTGCTGGTACGGTTCGGATCATCACCCAGATCTGAGCCCCAGTCGAAGTTGGTGAAGCCGATATAGGTCAGCTGGCCGCCCCAAACCTGAGTGATTGGCACAAAGTATTTAACTTTGAAACGGTAACCATCCCACTCGTTTTCGTTAGACGCGCCATAGTTCTGCCACTGGTATTTAGCATACACGTTCAGAGACAGGCCCATCGGCAGGCCGGTGTCGATATCAGTACCCAGACCCATGTACCAGGTGCTCTGACGGCTGGCTTTGTTGTCACCCATATCGTAGATATAGTTGTTGGCGAAGTACCATTCTTTGAACGGACCAAAGCTCAGGTCAGCACCCGTCAGTTTATCGATAGAGAAACGCGGTTCGATTTCCATGAACAGCGGGGAACCGTCAGACCAGATGCCTTTATCGTTGCCGTTACCCCAGTCAAAGGTCTTAGGAATATCGATGTAGCCATAGAAATCAAACCAGTCTTTTTTGGCAAACGCTTCGTATTCGAGATAAACGTCGTTGTTCAGCTTCGGAGAAAAGCGAGTGTGGTAGCTACCCACAACGTTAACGCTCTGATGCCACCAGTCGGAAAGATATTGCGGTTTGTCATTTTCTGCCGCGTTTGCAACAGTAAATGATGAGGAGAGCGCCAGCACTGCACCGGCTGCAAGTAATGTTTTTTTCATATGTATGCCACTGTTTGAAATCCCTTTCGGGAGTGAAAAAGGCGCAAATTGCGTTTCTAAATATTTCGTATTTCTTCGGAGCCTATTATAAAAATCATTGTTCACAAAAATATGTCTTGTTTCACAGTTCTATCATTTACGTAATCGATTGCGTTCACGTTTGCGTACTTTAGGCGGCGAATTGTACTGGCTCCCATGAATGTTGCCAAGTTTTAACAGAAATATCGGTTATGTCAGGGGAGTAACATAATAAGGCGGAGTGATGTTGCGGAACGCACAAAAACGTTCCGCAAAAAGTTTATTGACTAACAGGCTGGATGTCGTGGATGCGAACAAAACCTAACTGGTCAGGAGACGGTCCGTTTAGCTGCAACGGAATATCTACATCGCTGGGGGCAAGGATACTCGCCGGGGCGTTTATCAACTGATTCTGTACATTCACTTCCTGGTAGTTGTCTGTGGTGCCCTGAATTTGTCCGTACTCTACAGTACCGCTAAAGGCAGGGAGCGGGGTGTTCGATTCCCCCTGAATACGCAGCGTCAGGCGCGTTCCTGCCGCATTTGGCGCAATATTCACCAGCGACATACGCAACGTGCCGATCTGACTATCCAGCCGGGCAGGCGTTTTGGAACCGGGTAGCAGGTAGGCTCCGCTGGTCGATTTGGCATTCAACATATTTTGTTGCGTAATTTTTACCGTTTCCTGATTGAGCTGCGTCATCTCTTTATTCAACGTGCTAACGCTTTGATGCATCTGGCGTACTTCGCTTTGCTGCGCACAGGCGCTGAGGCTAAAGAGGCTTCCCACCAGGAGAATTCTTAGGTAACGTCTTGTCATTGTGATTACTTCCTTCATTGTCGCGATAGCATAATGGTAGTGTGCGCAGAGCACGAAGGCATCGATCCTTTGTCTCAAAAGCGCTCCGCCTTTGTTGTCACGCCAGTTCAGGGTAAAATAGATTTCTGCGAACCACTAAGGTACAGGACGCCGTATGCATTGCCCATTCTGTTTCGCC
Source organism: Citrobacter sp. RHBSTW-00671 (assembly GCF_014103415.1). Taxonomy (NCBI): domain Bacteria; kingdom Pseudomonadati; phylum Pseudomonadota; class Gammaproteobacteria; order Enterobacterales; family Enterobacteriaceae; genus Citrobacter; species Citrobacter sp. RHBSTW-00671. The sequence continues at coordinate 4,299,644 of NZ_JABXPR010000001.1, read as the reverse complement.
GTAGACACTAAGGTAATTGACTCTCGTCTTGTGGGCGAGGGCTCTTCGGTACGCCGCCGCCGACAGTGTCTGGTCTGTAACGAACGTTTCACCACTTTTGAGGTGGCTGAACTTGTTATGCCGCGCGTTGTAAAAAGCAACGATGTGCGTGAACCCTTTAATGAAGAGAAGCTGCGTAGCGGCATGCTCAGAGCGCTTGAAAAACGTCCGGTCAGCGCAGATGACGTCGAAATGGCGTTAAACCATATAAAATCGCAGCTGCGTGCGACAGGCGAGCGTGAAGTGCCGAGTAAGATGATCGGCAACCTGGTGATGGAGCAGTTGAAAAAGCTCGATAAAGTCGCCTACATCCGCTTTGCCTCGGTTTACCGGAGCTTCGAAGATATCAAAGAATTTGGCGAAGAGATTGCTCGCCTACAGGACTAAGCCATGCAGGATGAATTGTACATGGCGCGAGCGCTGAAGCTTGCCGCGCGCGGACGTTTTACTACTCACCCCAATCCCAACGTGGGCTGTGTGATTGTTAAAGATGGGGAAATCGTCGGTGAGGGGTATCACCATCGCGCGGGCGAGCCTCATGCCGAAGTCCATGCTCTGCGTATGGCGGGAGAAAAAGCGCAGGGGGCAACGGCCTACGTTACGCTTGAACCCTGTAGTCATCATGGTCGCACGCCGCCGTGCTGCGATGCGCTGATCGCCGCCGGTGTGACGCGTGTGGTTGCTGCTATGCAAGATCCTAATCCACAGGTCGCTGGCCGTGGGCTTTATCGCTTGCAGCAGGCGGGCATTGACGTCAGCCATGGCCTGATGATGAGCGAAGTTGAGCAGCTTAATAAGGGCTTTCTCAAACGGATGCGTACCGGATTCCCTTACGTACAGCTCAAGCTGGGCGCCTCGCTTGATGGGCGCACGGCGATGGCCAGTGGTGAAAGCCAGTGGATAACCTCGCCGCAGGCGCGCCGCGATGTGCAACGCCTGCGCGCGCAAAGCCATGCCATCTTAACCAGCAGTGCCACGGTACTGGCGGATGACCCTCAGCTTACCGTCCGTTGGGAAGAACTGGGGGAGTCAACCCAGGCGAGTTATCCGCAGGAAAATTTGCGTCAGCCGATCCGTATTGTACTTGATAGCCAGAACCAGGTAACACCGGCGCATCGTATTGTGCAACAGCCCGGAGAAACCTGGATCGTCCGTACCCAGGACGATTCTCGCAGCTGGCCGGAAACGGTTCGTAGCCTGAAAGTGCCGGAACATAACGGGCATCTGGATCTGGTGGTGTTGATGATGCAGCTGGGCAAGCAGCAAATTAACAGCATTTGGGTTGAGGCCGGGCCAACACTTGCAGGCGCGTTATTACAGGCTGGCGTGGTGGATGAGCTAATCGTCTATGTTGCGCCTAAACTGTTAGGCAGCGATGCCCGGGGATTATGTGTGCTTCCAGGCCTTGAGAAACTGGCTGACGCCCCCCATTTCAAATTCAACGAAATACGCCATGTAGGTCCGGACCTTTGCCTGCATTTAGTGGGCGCATGATCTCCCGGTTCGAAAGGGAAGCAGCGCACAGATTATTATGATAAAATCTGCCCCCCTGCGGGGTCTAGTGAATCCGAAGGAAGAATATGAACATTATTGAAGCTAACGTTGCTACCCCGGACGCTCGCGTCGCCATCACCATTGCGCGTTTCAACAACTTTATCAATGACAGCCTGCTGGAAGGTGCGATCGACGCCCTGAAACGTATTGGTCAGGTTAAAGATGAAAATATTACCGTCGTTTGGGTTCCAGGCGCGTATGAGCTGCCGCTGGCGGCTGACGTACTGGCAAAAACCGGTAAATATGACGCGGTGATTGCGCTGGGTACGGTTATCCGTGGCGGTACCGCACACTTCGAATATGTGGCTGGCGGTGCAAGCAATGGCCTGGCGCATGTCGCTCAGGACAGCGGTATTCCGGTAGCCTTCGGTGTTCTGACCACCGAAAGTATTGAACAAGCCATCGAACGTGCTGGCACCAAAGCCGGCAACAAAGGCGCAGAAGCTGCACTGACTGCGCTTGAAATGATTAATGTATTGAAAGCCATCAAGGCCTGATTTTTGTAAGGGGAAATCCGTGAAACCTGCTGCTCGTCGCCGCGCCCGTGAGTGTGCCGTCCAGGCGCTCTACTCCTGGCAGTTGTCCCAGAACGACATCGCTGATGTTGAATACCAGTTCCTGGCGGAACAGGACGTTAAAGATGTCGACGTTCTGTATTTCCGTGAACTGCTGTCCGGGGTGGCGACTAACAGCGCGTACCTGGATGGACTGATGAAGCCTTACCTGTCTCGCCTGTTGGAAGAGCTGGGTCAGGTAGAAAAAGCCGTGCTGCGTATTGCGCTGTTTGAACTGTCTAAGCGTAGTGATGTGCCGTATAAAGTGGCCATTAACGAAGCGATTGAACTGGCGAAAACCTTCGGCGCTGAAGATAGCCATAAATTCGTCAACGGCGTACTGGATAAAGCAGCACCTGTGATTCGCCCCAACAAAAAGTGATCCCGAGGCCGGCTGGAGGGTGGAACCTGTTTCCACTGTCCCCGGCTTTTTCTTTTTTCCTGCTGAGGCATAACGTATGGCATGTGGCGAGTTTTCCCTGATTGCCCGTTATTTTGACCGCGTAAGAAGCTCTCGTCTTGATGTCGAAACTGGTATTGGCGACGATTGCGCACTTCTGAACATTCCTGAAAAACAGACGCTGGCGATCAGTACCGATACGCTGGTGGCTGGCAACCACTTCCTCCCCGATATCGATCCCACAGACCTGGCCTGGAAAGCGCTGGCGGTGAACTTGAGCGATCTGGCGGCGATGGGGGCCGATCCTGCATGGTTGACGCTGGCAATCACATTGCCTGACGTCGATGAAGCCTGGCTTGAAGCTTTCAGTGATGGCCTGTTTGAGCTCCTGAATTACTATGATATGCAGCTGATTGGCGGTGACACCACGCGTGGGCCGCTGTCGATGACGCTGGGTATTCATGGCTACGTCCCGGTTGGACGGGCCTTAAAACGCTCCGGTGCGAAACCGGGCGACTGGATTTACGTTACCGGTACGCCGGGCGACAGCGCTGCCGGGTTAGCTATTCTGCAAAACCGATTGCAGGTAACCGATGCCAAAGACGCTGACTATCTGCTCAAGCGTCACCTGCGTCCCACGCCGCGAATTTTACAAGGGCAAGCCCTGCGCGACCTGGCGAGCGCCGCTATCGATCTCTCGGACGGTCTGATTTCCGATCTGGGCCATATCGTTAATGCCAGCGGCTGCGGCGCACGGATTAACGTCGATGCGCTGCCATATTCCACTGCGTTTACCCAACACGTCGAGCCTGAACAGGCGTTGCGTTGGGCGCTCTCGGGCGGTGAAGATTATGAGTTATGCTTTACCGTACCGGAAATGAATCGTGGGGCGCTGGACGTCGCGCTGGGGCATCTCGGCACACCGTTTACCTGCATTGGGCAGATGAGTGCGGATGTGGAAGGCATTCATTTTACGCGTGATGGAAAGCCCGTCACGTTTGACTGGAAAGGATATGACCATTTTGCCGCGCCTTAAAAAAGATGTCGCAAAAAGCCGTTTGAGCATGCGTAATCCGTGGCACCTGCTGGCTACCGGATTTGGCAGTGGATTGAGCCCGATTGTACCGGGCACCATGGGATCGCTGGCGGCGATCCCATTTTGGTATTTAATGACATTTCTGCCGTGGCAACTCTATTCACTGGTGGTCATGCTGTCGATCTGTATTGGCGTCTATCTGTGCCATCAAACGGCAAAAGATATGGGCGTGCACGATCACGGCAGCATTGTCTGGGACGAGTTTGTCGGGATGTGGATAACCCTGATGGCGCTGCCGACCAACGACTGGCAGTGGGTTGCCGCTGGATTTGTGATTTTCCGTATTCTGGATATGTGGAAACCCTGGCCGATTCGCTGGTTCGATCGTAACGTACATGGCGGCACGGGGATCATGATCGATGATATCGTGGCTGGGATACTGTCCGCCGGGATACTGTACTTTATTGGCCATCACTGGCCGGTAGGGATCATTTAAAGGGGATGCCGGATGGCGGCGTAAACGCCTTATCCGGCCTACAATCTACAACCGCGCTTATTTAAATCCCACCACCGGATGCTGTTTGTACGGCATTTCCAGTTCGGCAATATGCTCTGGTTTCAGCGTTAAATCTACCGCGTTAAGTAATTCATCCAACTGTTCTTCCCGCGATGAGCCGATAATCGGTGCGGCGACGCCTGGCTTGCTTAACAGCCATGCCAGAGCGACCTGCGCACGTGTAGCGCCCAGTTCTTCACTGACGCCAGTCAATCGTGCAGCAATTTGCGCGTCGTTTTCATCACTTTCTCTGTACAGGTTTTTGCCGACTTCATCGGAAACCAGGCGTGCGGTGGTTTCTCCCCACGGGCGCGTCAGGCGACCACGCGCCAGCGGGCTCCATGGGATCACCGCCACACCTTCCTGAGAGCAAAGCGGTAGCATGTCGCGTTCTTCTTCGCGGTAGATCAGATTGTAGTGATCCTGCATGCTGATAAATTGCGCCCAGCCGTGTTGTTTCTGCAGGGCCAGTGCCTGAGCAAACTGCGAAGCGTGCATGGAGGATGCGCCGATGTAGCGTGCTTTTCCGGCTTTCACGACGTCATTAAGCGCTTCCAGCGTTTCTTCAATGGGCGTGTTGTAATCCCAGCGGTGAATTTGCAGGATGTCTACATAGTCCATACCCAGGCGTCTGAGGCTGTCGTCGATTGAGCGCAGGATTTGTGCGCGGGATAATCCTTCTGCTAAATCATCTACCTGGTGAAAAACCTTGGTCGCGACCACGACATCTTCGCGGCGGGCGAAATCGCGCAGCGCACGGCCGACAATTTCCTCACTGCTGCCTGCTGAGTAACTGTTTGCGGTATCGAAAAAGTTAATACCACCCTCAAGGGCATGTTTGATAATCGGGCGACTACTCTCTTCTGGTAGCGTCCAGGCGTGATTGCCGCGATTGGGTTCGCCAAACGTCATGCAGCCCAGACAAAGGCGGGAGACCCGAAGGTCTGTTTTTCCTAAGGTGTTGTATTGCATAAATTCGCTCCTGCTTAGCGTGTTATTTATTAAGCATAGCAGGAGCGAGAGGGGGATTATGCCAGCCAGGCCTTGATTTTGGCCTCAATTCCGGCTGCATTCAGGCCCAGTTCGGCGCGAGCCTCGTCCTGAGTACCCTGGGGAATGAAGAAATCAGGCAGACCAATGTTCAGTACCGGAACCGGCTTACGATGCGCCATCAGCACTTCGTTTACACCGCTACCTGCGCCGCCCATAATGGCGTTTTCTTCAATCGTCACCAGCACGTCGTGCTGTGCTGCCATTTCCAGAATCAGTGCTTCATCCAGCGGTTTCACGAAGCGCATATCGACCAGCGTTGCGTTCAGCGATTCCGCGACCTGAGCCGCTTCCGGCATCAACGTACCGAAGTTCAGAATCGCCAGTTTCTCACCGTGACGCTTGACGATACCTTTACCGATAGGCAATTGTTCCAGCGGCGTCAGCTCAACACCTACGGCAGTACCGCGTGGATAACGCACGACCGTTGGGCCATTGTTGTAGTGATAGCCAGTAAACAACATTTGGCGACATTCGTTCTCATCGCTCGGGGTCATAATGACCATTTCCGGGATGCAGCGCAGGAAGGAAAGATCGAACGCCCCCTGGTGAGTTTGCCCATCAGCACCCACGATTCCTGCCCGATCAACGGCGAACAGGACCGGCAGTTTTTGAATGGCAACATCGTGCAGCACCTGATCGTAGGCGCGTTGCAAGAACGTGGAATAGATAGCGACGATGGGTTTATAACCACCAATCGCCAGGCCGGCCGCAAACGTCACCGCATGCTGCTCGGCAATGGCCACGTCGAAGTAGCGATCCGGGAACTTACGGGAAAACTCCACCATACCGGAGCCTTCACGCATTGCCGGGGTAATCGCCATCAGCTTGTTGTCTTTTGCTGCGGTTTCACACAGCCAGTCACCGAAGATTTTTGAATAGCTCGGCAGACCGCCGCTGCTTTTCGGCAGACATCCGCTGGACGGATCGAATTTGGGCACCGCGTGGAAGGTGATCGGATCTTTTTCTGCCGGCTCGTAGCCACGACCCTTCTTGGTCATGATGTGCAGGAACTGCGGGCCTTTCAGATCGCGCATGTTTTTAAGCGTAGTGATAAGCCCCAGCACATCGTGACCGTCTACCGGACCAATATAGTTAAAGCCCAGCTCTTCAAACAGCGTACCCGGCACAACCATGCCTTTGATGTGTTCTTCGGTACGCTTGAGCAGCTCTTTAATCGGCGGTACGCCGGAGAACACTTTCTTGCCGCCTTCGCGCAGCGACGAATAGAGTTTTCCAGAGAGCAGTTGCGCCAGGTGGTTATTCAGCGCACCGACGTTTTCCGAAATCGACATTTCATTGTCATTGAGGATAACCAGCATGTCGGGCTTAATATCGCCCGCATGGTTCATCGCTTCAAACGCCATCCCGGCGGTGATGGCACCGTCGCCAATGACGCATACAGTACGGCGCTCTTTGCCTTCTTTCTCGGCGGCAACCGCAATGCCGATGCCTGCGCTGATAGAGGTTGAGGAGTGGCCAACGCTCAGTACGTCATACTCACTCTCGCCGCGCCACGGGAACGGATGCAGGCCGCCTTTCTGGCGAATAGTGCCAATCTTATCGCGGCGACCGGTAAGAATTTTGTGCGGATAAGCCTGATGTCCCACATCCCAGATTAACTGGTCGAACGGGGTGTTGTAGACATAGTGCAGCGCGACGGTGAGTTCCACCGTGCCCAGACCAGAGGCGAAGTGCCCGCTGGAACGGCTCACGCTGTCGAGCAAATAGCGGCGCAGTTCGTCGCAAAGCTTAGGCAGGCTCTCTTTTGGCAGCAGTCTTAACTCCTGGGTGGAGTCGACCAACGCCAGGGTCGGGTATTTGGCTATATCAAAACTCATCGCAAGCTCATGGGATATGTTGGTTTATTTATCACGCTGGATTATGTAGTCCGCTAGCGCTTCCAGTGCCGAGGTATCGAGAGATTGTGCGGCCAGCAAACTTAATGACTGGCGGGCATCCTCAATTAAATCCCGGGCTTTATTCCGGGCTTGCTCAAGACCCAGAAGTGCAGGATAGGTACTTTTGCCAAGCTGCTGGTCGGCACCCTGACGTTTACCCAATGTTGCAGTATCGCCTACCACATCCAGTATGTCATCCTGAACCTGGAAGGCCAGACCGATACTTTCGGCGTATTTGTCGAGTATCGGCAGAAGTTCTCTCCCTTTATCGCCAGCACTTAACGCACCCAGACGAACGGCGGCGCGAATCAATGCGCCGGTTTTATGGCGATGAATACGCTCCAGCGCCGCCAGTTCTACCTGCTGACCTTCTGCTGCCAGATCCAGCGCCTGACCGCCACACATACCGGCGATACCACTGGCCTGAGCCAGTTCAGAGATCATCGCGATGCGGTCACGGTCGGCGACTTCCGGCATCGGGGCGTCGCTGATAATAGAGAACGCCAGCGTTTGCAGCGCATCACCGGCCAGAATCGCATTCGCCTCGCCAAACTTGACGTGGCAGGTTGGCAGACCGCGACGCAGATCATCGTCGTCCATCGCGGGTAAATCGTCGTGCATCAGTGAATAGGCATGGATGCACTCAACCGCGGCGGCGGGGGCGTCAAGCGTACTCAGGCTCACGCCAAACATCTGACCGGTCGCATACACCAAAAACGGGCGCAGACGTTTGCCGCCTAATAATGCGCCATATTGCATGGTTTCGACCACGGGAGTGTTCTGAAAGGGCAGTGGCGCGATAAAACGGCTCAGTGCCTGGTTAGCCTGCTCAACGCAAGCCTGTAGCTGCTGCGTAAAATCCATTTACTCATTATCCGGTGTAAAAGGCGTGAGGGCGGCGTCTTCAGTTTCTGACAGCAGGATTTGCACGCGCTGTTCAGCCTGTTGCAATTTGACTTGTCCCTGACGTGCCAGCTGTACGCCACGTTCGAATTCGTTCAGCGCCTCTTCCAGCGGCAAATCGCCGCTTTCCAGACGGGTGACAATCTGTTCCAGCTCGCTCAGCGCAGTTTCAAAGCTGGCGGGCGCTTCATTTTTCTTCGGCATAATGAATGTCTGACTCTCTGTATTGACAGCACAAGACTATGGTAACGGACTCGCACTGATAAGCAAATAACGCGCAATGTGCACAGTAGTCGCGCGATGGTGGTATACTTGCGCGCCTGGATGCAGTCGCGGGTATGGGCTGCTGTATTATTTTCCATCACAAGTCGTTCAGACTTGCCAAAGAACCATTGCCGCCATGAAGTTTATCATTAAATTGTTCCCAGAAATCACCATCAAAAGCCAATCTGTGCGTTTGCGCTTTATAAAAATTCTGACAGGGAACATTCGTAACGTTTTAAAGCACTATGATGAAGACCTTGCCGTTGTCCGCCACTGGGATCACGTTGAGGTTCGCGCTAAAGACGAAAGCCAGCGCCTGGATATTCGCGACGCGCTGACCCGTATTCCGGGTATCCACCACATTCTCGAAGTAGAAGACGTGCCGTTTACCGATATGCACGATATTTTCGAGAAGGCACTGGTGCAGTATCGCGATCAACTGGAAGGTAAAACCTTCTGTGTACGCGTTAAGCGTCGCGGTAAGCATGAGTTTAGCTCCATTGAGGTGGAACGTTATGTTGGCGGTGGACTGAACCAACATATTGAATCTGCACGCGTGAAGCTGACGAAGCCGGACGTGACGGTTAATCTTGAAATCGAAAACGACCGTTTGCTGCTGGTTAAAGGCCGCTATGAAGGTATCGGCGGTTTCCCGATTGGTACACAAGAAGACGTTCTGTCGCTGATCTCTGGTGGTTTCGACTCCGGCGTTTCCAGCTACATGCTGATGCGTCGCGGCTGCCGCGTACACTATTGCTTCTTCAACCTCGGCGGGGCTGCGCATGAAATCGGCGTTCGTCAGGTGGCACATTACCTGTGGAACCGCTTCGGTAGTTCGCATCGCGTGCGTTTTGTTGCGATCAACTTTGAACCGGTGGTCGGTGAGATCCTGGAGAAAGTTGATGACGGCCAGATGGGCGTGGTCCTCAAACGTATGATGGTACGCGCGGCGTCGAAAGTGGCTGAGCGCTACGGTGTACAGGCGCTGGTAACCGGTGAAGCACTGGGCCAGGTGTCCAGCCAGACGCTGACCAATCTGCGTTTAATCGATAACGTATCTGACACCCTGATCCTGCGCCCGCTTATCTCCCATGATAAAGAGCACATCATCAATCTTGCGCGTGAAATTGGTACCGAGGACTTCGCTCGTACCATGCCGGAATACTGCGGGGTGATCTCGAAAAGCCCGACGGTGAAAGCGATTAAAGCGAAGATTGAAGCCGAAGAAGAAAACTTCGATTTCTCGATCCTCGATAAAGTGGTTGAAGAAGCCAACAATATCGACATTCGCGACATCGCCCAGCAGACGCAGCAGACCGTGGTGGAAGTGGAAACCGTGAGCGGTTTCGGCCCGAACGATGTGATTCTGGATATCCGTTCTGTGGATGAACAGGATGATAAACCGCTGAAGGTTGAAGGCGTGGACGTGGTTTCTCTGCCGTTCTACAAGCTGAGCACTAAATTCGGCGATCTGGACCAGAATAAAACCTGGCTGCTGTGGTGCGAACGCGGGGTGATGAGCCGTCTGCAGGCGCTGTATCTGCGCGAGCAGGGCTTTGAAAACGTGAAGGTGTATCGCCCGTAATTGAGGCCTGCCCCGGCTTTATGCGCCGGGGCTGCGCTAATCTTGTGGCTGAAGTGATGCGATGCTGTTGACCAGTTGGTTGGCAATTTGCGGAATGGCTTCGGCACTAAAAAAACCCATTGTTACAGCAATTGCAATGAGCTCACCTTTACTATTCTGAAGCGGACAAGCGATAGATTGCGCTCCAGGGATCCCCTGAGTTGGGTTGTAACGCACGGCGTATCCCTGCGATATTATTTGTCTAATCAACTGTTTCTGCGCCAGATTTTGCGCCTGATAATCAGAAAAGCTCATAAAAATTTGCCCAGCAGCACTGGCATGAAGTGGAACCTGCGTATTGGGCAGAAAATCGATATCGACGTTTCGAAAGCTGCGATTGTAGTGTTTGAGTATTAATCCATTTTCAGAAGCAACGACGACCCCGGTGGAGTGGTTAAAGGTATCGCGAAAAGTGACCAGCATAGTATTGAGCTCGTCAATTGCGTCGCGTGCGCCGGTTTGGCCTCCAGTCAGTTGCAGTGTGGTTGCTCCTAGGCAGTAAAGCCCTTTTTCGTTTTGGCATAGCATGCCGGTGCGACAAAGTGAGATAAGATATTTATGTAAACGGCTTTTCGACAAACCACACCCAGTAGCGATATCGATTGCCCTCGCTTGACCATTCTGACTGGCGACAAATGTCAAAATGCTGACGGCTATATCAACCGAATTAATCCCTTGTGATGTTTCAGTCATATGCGTTCTCTTATTAAATACTCCTCGATTATATCATTGAGTTCAGAAAGCAGTGCTGCTTTCATAGTTCAAAAAGATCGTTACCTCTAAATGATTAGATCATGACCCACCTCAAGTTAATTATTAGTGAATTTTAGTTCACTAATGATGAACTTTATTGGAGGAAAGATCATGGATGCTTTGAGCAATATACGTTTAAAAAGAAGAACCCTGTTAAAAGGGCTAGGTGTGGTGGGGCTGGCTTCATTAGGTCCAACCTTTCTAGGGTTGCGTCAGGTCAATGGCGCACCGCTGCCTCGGTTTCGTCTGCAGCAATCGGATTACCAGACATTTCGTTCGACCTGTGCAATGGAATGTTTGCATTGCAACCTGACGGCATATGTCTGGAAAGATCGTTTGATGAAAATTGAAGCGACAAAAGGCTTTAACGTGAAATGTTGTTTACGAGGGATTAGCCGAACGAAATGGGTGTATCACCCGCTACGACTGACGCAACCCTTGCTGCGTACGGGAGAAAAAGGTGAAGGAAAATTTAAGCCGATTTCTTGGGATGCCGCGCTTGAGCTTATTGAAAAGAAAATCAGAGAAACGATCGCTACCGATGGCAATAAAGGCCTGTTGCTAACAGCAGCTTCAGGGAATATGGACTCTATCAAAAATGATATGGGGAAGGCATTTTTTGATTATCTTGGTGGATCGACAAAACATGTTGGTTCGTTATGCTGCGCAGCCGTCACTGCTGCGATGATGCCAATGGTGGGCTTACGGTATGCTGATACCCGCGACACAATAAAGGAAAGTCGCTATATCCTTTGCTGGGGGAACAACCCGGCCGTTACGATGCATGCTTACTTCAAAGATTATTCAAATGCGCAGCGTAACGGAGCGCGAATGGTGGTAATCGATCCCCGGTTTAACGAAACCGCAGCAAAAGCGGATGAGTGGGTGCCTATTGTGCCGGGAACGGATATCGCGCTGGCGCTAGGGATGATCAACATCATTATGCAGGAGAAGCGCTATGATGCGAATTTTCTGCGAAAACATACCGGCGCAGTTTATTTGGTGGATGCTAAGCAGAAACTAATGCGAGCCGATCCGCATGATGCAGACAGTTATCTGGTGTTTGATACTCTGACACAAAGCGTGAAGCGACATGATGTGCCGGGCGTTCTTCCAGCATTGCTAAATGATGAACTGCCCAACGGGAGCGATTTTACTACCGTACTGGATAACGTTTGGGCGCAGGCGAAGCCCTGGACGACACAGAAAGTTGAGCAGGAAACGGATGTGCCAGCGCAAACGGTATTACGCCTGGCGAGAGACTATGCTTCCACGCAACCTGCGATGATAGTTCAGAATATGTCTGGTGCACAGAGAACTGAGTTTGGTACTTATGTTGCTGCCAGCCAATTTTATCTGGCGCTGATAACCGGCAATATCGGTAAGCCTGGTGCAGGGGTCTGTGATGCGGGCGGGGTCAGGCAAATGGCGAAATTTTCGCCCATTATCCCCCCTGCGCCAAATGCTGCCAAAATTCCATCGATCCCCATTTCTAAAATTGGGGACTGGATCGTTAACGAAAAACCTCATCCAATAAAATTCTGGTGGAACATGACACTGGGGGCGATGACGCAGTTGCCGAATACAAATCAGGTCAGAGAAGCCTTTAAAAAAGTGCCATTTGTCGTGGTGGCGGACAATCTGATGAGTTCGTCTGCACTGTATGCCGATTTGGTGCTGCCTGTGACGACCATTTTTGAAGATGTCAGTTTAATGGCGGGGGTACGCAGCCACTATGTACAACTGATGGAGAAAGCGGTGGAACCACCGGGAGAAGCTAAACCGGATTACTGGATTTTCGCACGCTTGGCCGAGCGTTTTGGATTTGGAGACGTCTTTAATCAGCCCATTGAACATTACATTGATACTTGCCTCAAAGGGTCGGGTATCACCCGTGAGATGTTAAAAAAAGGGCCGGTATGCCCCGTTAAAGAAGACTGGATCCCCTTTAAGGATGGGCAGTTTCGTACCTCAACCGGAAAGGCGCATTTTTATATCGAGGAGTGGGCCAAAAAAGACTTCCTGCCGGTGGTAACCTGGAAACAGGTGAAAGAGTCAGTGAAAGGTTCACCTGAACTGGCAAGCCACTATCCGTTAATGGCGGTACAGCGCAAACTGGCACGTAGCGTACATTCGAGCCACGGTATGAATGAATGGATCCTCGAGGTTCAGCGTAATCGCCCGAACGTTATGATTCATCCAGAAGATGCCCATAATCGTCAGATCCAGGCCGGAGAGTGGGTTGTTGTTTTCAATCATCGTGGAGAGCATAGAGCAATTGCCGATGTTACAACGCATATAAAACGGGGAGTTGTGAGCCTAGATAACGGCTGGTGGGAGCAACAGGGGGGAAGTAGTAGCCACGTCACCAACGATCAGGTCGAGTTGTTGGGCAATGGACACTGTTGTAACAGTACGTTAGTTGACGTGAGAAGGGAGGCATAATCATGACGAAACAGTATGGATTTCTTATTGATATGCAAAACTGCTATGGCTGTAAAACCTGCAGCATGGCCTGCAAATCAGAAAATATGACGCCGCTTGGTGTGTTGTGGCGGCGGGTGCGTGAGCGCAATACAGATGAACCTAATACTCAAGCCTTTATCAGCATGTCGTGTAACCATTGCGATGACCCTCAGTGCATGAAAGTGTGCCCTGCCGGGACTTATACCAAACGAGCTGACGGGATTGTTGTACAGGACCACGAACGTTGTATCGGTTGCCGGATGTGTATTATGGCCTGCCCCTGGAGTGCACCGGTTTACGATGCGGAAGAGGGGAAAACCAGTAAATGTAATTTGTGTGCGGAACGCCTGGATGAAGGTTTACAACCACGCTGTGTCGAATCTTGTCCCGCGGGGGTTTTACGATTTGGCGAGATAGAAGATCTTCGCAAAGAGCATACCACCCAATGGACGGTACTAGAGAAGCGCTACAACTTACCCGATCACAATATCAGTAAGCCCAATATTGTGATTATCGCGCCACGGGACTGAGGAGAGAGAAATGGAACACTATGAATTGCCATTAGTCTTTTTTACGGTCTTTGCTCAATGGGGGATTGGTGGTGTCCTGGCACTAACGTTGTGTCAGAATTTTGGTACGCTGAAATTCAATGCTGAAGAATATCGTCGGCTGGCGCTGTTATTTTGGGTCATCACTGTGCTGGGTTCTTTGGCATCCCTTGCACACCTGGGAACACCTACAGGCGCATACCGTTCAATGGCAGGGTTGGGAATATCTTGGCTGAGCCGGGAAGTAGTGGCATTTATAGTATTGAATGCCGTGATATTTTGCTGGTTAGCGTTATGTTGGCTCAAGCCTGGGCATCCAGGGGCGAATCTTCTGGGTGGTGTGACTGCGCTTGTTGGCCTGGTGTCAATTTTTGTGACGTCTCAGGTGTATTACCAAATGGCGCTGCACTCGCTTTGGCATACCATAGCTACGCCGCTTGGCTTCCTGGCAACGGCAGTATTGCTGGGTTTTATGAGTGTGGCGGTGGCCGGTGGCTATTGGCATAAATCCTCTTCAACGACATGCAATGCAGGGATTGTAATTGGAATCGTGTTGACGGCAGGCGGGTTGTGGTTTCGCTATCATGTGCCTGGCGCTGATGCGTCAAGTCCTTTGCTATGGTGGCAGCTATTTGCCAGTATCTGCGTTGCTGTGTGGGGAATATCGCGTCTGAACTACGGCCAACAGAGTTGGGTGTGGGTAGTATTAATGGCGACGGGGGAACTGGCGGGAAGAATGTTGTTTTATAGCAACGTTATGAGCGGAGTGCCTTGGTTTTAAATATTTTACCGGATGGTTGAAACCATCCGGTAAGCATATTTACTCGTAGTAGTTATAAATGCCTGCGGGCATCACCAGTTGTGATGCCACTTCGTAAGCTTTTTCGCGACTCACCAGAAGATCAATGATTTTTAAACCGAAATCGATGGAAGTCCCCGGTCCCTGGCTGGTTAACAGGTTGACACGTGGATCCCATACCACTCGCTTGTCCTGCCACTGATCGGTGGGAATTTTGTCTTTCAGCGCCGGAAAACCGGTCATGTTACCGATGGGGAAAATATCGTGCGGGACGAGCACGGTGGCGGCAGCGGCACAGATTGCCGCGACAATGCGCCCGGAACGATGAAACTGTTTCACCGTTTCGATAAGCAACGGGCTGTCGCGAAAACACTCGGCGCCTTTAATACCGCCCGGCAGTACGATAATGTCGAAATCGCCGTCAGCCACTTCGACTAATGGCGCATCCGCCAGCAGCTTTACTCCACGCGAACAGACAATCGTCAGGTTGCCATCGCTGGCGACGCTTGCGGTCGTGACCTTAATGCCGCCACGAACCAGCAGATCGATAGTGGTGACCGCTTCGGTCTCTTCACTACCAGGGGCGAGACATACCAGTGCCTGAGCGCTCATACTCACTCTCCTTTCTCTTAACCATTTCAAACAGGTGGGCATTTTCCGGGACGACGATGCCGTGCGCACGTGCGCGTTTTAACAAATAACCGGTAATGTAGTCGATCTCAGTATGGCGCATGGCACGAATATCCTGCAGCATTGATGAGATATTTTCCGCCGTACTGTCAATCACTTGCTCGACATAATAGCGTAAATCATCCACTGATGTGTGGTGGCCTTCGCGCTCGATGACCGCCGCCACTTCCTCGCATATCAACGCTATTTTTTCTGGATGCTGACGCAGCTCGCCGTTGGGACAGTTCCAGAGTGCGGTGAGTGGATTAATGACGCAGTTGACGGCCAGTTTGCGCCAAAGCTCGGCGCGAATAGTGTCGTGCCAGGCGACATCAGGCAGGACATCTTGCAGGATTTCCGCCAGATAACTGAAATCACCATCTTGTTCACGTGCCGGGCCAATACGCGTTGTGCCCTGGGCGACATGAATAATGACGTTCCCGTCGCGGCGTGCCGCGTGGGTGGTGGTGCCCATCAGCAGAGGTTGCTTAATGTTATGCAGCTCTTCAATCGTCCCCATGCCGTTGTGAATCAGCAGAATAGGAGTGGTTTCAGGCAGAATTGCGGCCAGGCCTTTTACCGCATCAGAAACCTGCCAGGCTTTGAGGGTGACTAGCAGCAGGTCGCTTTTCGCCAAAAAGTCGGGGTCGTTTGCCGTCAGGGATTCATTAAAAACGGATCCATCCGTGTCGATCAGGTTCACGCTGCAATAAGGTTGCGGTACGCGTAGCCACCCCTGCACCTCATGTCCATGTTTGCATAGCGCGGTTAGCCAAAGCTGGCCTAACGCTCCGCATCCCAGTACGGTAATTTTCATTCTTCCTCCTCACCTGCAACAGCACCAGGTGTTAATCCATATCCGCTACATCCCATTATTGTTCGCAGCTATCAGTACCACGTACAATTAAAGGATACAGCCTAGTATAGCGCTGTCTGTTGAGTAACTTTGCAGGTATTATGCTTCGCATCAAAAATGAAGGGAGAGGAAAAGATGCCATCTTTCGATATTGTTTCTGAAGTTGATCTTCAGGAAGCCCGTAACGCGGTCGATAATGCCAGCCGCGAAGTGGAGTCACGCTTCGATTTTCGTGGCGTTGAGGCCACCTTTGAGCTGAACGAGTCAAATAAGACGATTAAGGTGCTGAGCGAGTCTGATTTCCAGGTTAATCAGTTGCTGGATATTTTGCGCGCCAAACTGCTGAAACGTGGTATTGAAGGCACGTCGCTGGATGTACCAGAAACTTTCGTGCACAGCGGTAAAACCTGGTTTGTCGAAGCTAAGCTGAAGCAAGGCATTGAAAGCGCAGTGCAGAAGAAAATTGTCAAGTTGATCAAAGACAGCAAACTGAAGGTGCAGGCGCAGATTCAGGGCGAAGAAATTCGTGTGACCGGTAAGGCGCGTGACGATCTGCAATCCGTTATGGCGCTGGTTCGCGGTGGTGATCTCGGACAGCCGTTCCAGTTCAAGAACTTCCGCGATTAAGTCGTTATGTCAGATGGCGTGAGCCGCCATCTGACAAATCTCATCTTCAAGCCTGGCTAATCGTCTGTTCAACCTCAAATCGATTTGTCACTTTGCTGTCGATCTTCACGTAGGCTGAATGCTCTTTCGCGATAATTAACACTTCGCTTATCCCTTCTTTTGCCAGCAGACGCTGCTTCAGGGTGTCATCCGCAGCAATCTCTGGTGGGATTTCCACGCGCAGGCTGCTGACATATGGCGGCTCTTTCATTGTACTTGCCACCAATAACCACACTGCCGCCAGAAGCGCACCGGCCAGAAATACGGCCTGACCATCAAACATTTCGACCACCCAACCGCCGAGCGAACCGCCAATCGCCACGCCAAGAAACTGGCTGGTGGAGTAAACGCCCATCGCCGTGCCTTTATAGCCAGCCGGGGACTCTTTGCTGATAAGCGAGGGGAGGAGGGCTTCCATCAGGTTGAAGGCGAGGAAGAATATTTGCACGCCGGCAATCAGACCCCAGAAACGAATGTTAGCGCTCCACAATACAATCTCTGCGATAAGGATCAGTAACACGCAGGCGAGGAATACGCGTTTCATCTTGCGCTTCACTTCGGCGTAAATGATGAATGGCACCACGGAAACAAAGGACAGCAGCATCGTCACCAGATAAATTTTCCAGTGTTCGGCGGCAGGGAAGCCCGCTTTTGCCAGTTGGCCCGGCAAAGCAACGAAGGTGGACATCAGCAAAATGTGCAGACACATGATGCCAAAATTGAGCTTCAGGAGCTTAGGCTCCGCCAGCACTTTGCGAAAGCTGCCTTTTACCATGCCCGATTCGCGGTTCAGCACGTGGCTGGTGCTATTGGGAACGACCCAAATGGTCAGCACAATACCGGTGGTGGCGAGCGCGGCAATCATCCAGAACAGTGCGTGTAATCCCAGCGCGTGGGTGACGATCGGCCCAAGTACCATTGCAATGGCGAAGGTGATACCAAAGCTGACGCCGATAAACGCCATCGCTTTCGTTCGGTTTTGCTCACGGGTTAAGTCAGACAGCAGTGCCATTACGGCGGCGGCAATCGCGCCAGAGCCTTGCAGCGCCCGGCCGAGAATAATTCCCCAGATTGAATCGGAGAGGGCGGCAATCACGCTGCCGAGAACGAATACCGCCAGCCCCCCGACGATAAGCGGCTTACGACCGATACGGTCAGAGAGCAGACCAAAGGGGATCTGGAAGACGGCCTGGGCCAGACCGTAAATGCCGATAGCAAGGCCTATCAGCGCTTCGCTGGCACCTTGTAGCGCCATACCGTATGTGGTCAGAACCGGCAGGACCATAAACATGCCAAGCATGCGCAACGAGAATACGGTCCCTAAACCCCAGGTGGCGCGCAACTCACCGGGCGTCATTTTGTAATCGTTCATTCCCACCTCTGTATTAATTTCGCGCCTAGTGTAAAGCGGGGAAGGGGTGGGGTAAACCTCTACGATATGTGGAATTGTGTAGCGGGAAAATTGAAATGGTTACAATTGCAACTAATTTACTTGCGATAATTACAGGTGTAGTCTTTTTGTGGTTGTTTCTAATGGAAAGAGGGAAAAGGAAAATGGCGATTCCAGGCAATATGTGGATTTATGACGATGGTGGCGCGCTGATTAAGGGCGGGTGTGACGTAAAGGGAAGAGAATACAGTATTGAATTTAAAGGTTTTCATCACAATCTCTCTATTCCCACCGATAATGCAACGGGTAAACCAACAGGCACACGTCAACATTCACCGATGATGATAGTCAAAGAGTTTGACTACTCGAGTCCCTATTTATACAAAGCTGTTGCTTCTGGTCAGAATCTTAAGTCTGCAGAGATTCGTTGGTACAAAATCAATGATGCGGGTCAGGAAGTGGAGTATTTCAACATGCTGCTCGAGGGCGTGCGGATTGTCTCGGTCTCTCCTACGATGGCTGGGCCAGAAGACAAAAACAACAATCACCTTGAGACCATAGAGTTACGCTACGAAAAAATCACCTGGAAGCATTGCGATGGGAACATTATCTATACCGACGCATGGAATGACCGGCAGACGGCATAATGGGTGATTGAATGGACACAACTGAAGAAGCGAATGGAACCTATTGGTATCATGGCCACGCTAACGTAACGTCGGGTGAACTGTTTGATTTGATATTCATCGAGCAGTTGGCAGATTCATAAGGTATCACTACGGAAGCTGTTACGCTGGTTTTGATCGGTCAACCATTTATTCCTGTTGAAGGAAAACTATCAGCAGCCACGAACACCCCTGGCACTAGTATTGCATCAATTCTATGTAGAAAACTTCTGAAAGGGGCTCGGTTCCCATTTGGTTTAAGACTGCACGCTCCTATGGGAAAGTTTTCCAAATTGAAGATGGTTCCAACAAATCAAATAGCAACTTACATAGGCCGATGGGTTCCTTTTATCGGGCATGCTCAGTTAATCGTGCTTTTGTTCACGGTGACAAAACACACCCGCGATAAATACAACCTCATCGCACGGCCCAAAGATCGCATACTGTGGACATCTTTCTGATGAGAAATTATGAAGCTGAAGTTATTGAGTACATCATGAAGAATTACCCAATTAGGGAACGTTGGTTCAGACCTGGTCTTAAGCAGGTCACTAAAGAATGGACCCTTAAGGATGATTTTCAGTTTGTTCCGGAAGATGCGTATGATTTTTTGGCTGATTTATTTGAGCATTTTGATATTGAATATTCGACGTTTGATGGAAGGAATTATATTGAACAAGAATACCCTTTCTGGCGAAAAGACCCTCCTGAAATTGAGTTAAAGCCTTTGACAGTAGGCATGATTATTGAGTCAGCAAAGGCTGGGAAATGGCTCTATAACTGAATAACATTCTTGCCAATAAAAAGGGTGCCGGAGCACCCTTTTCGTATCTGCAGATTCTTACCAGACGTAAGTCAGCAGGTTCTGCGAGTTTGGCACCATAAAGTCGACGGACATCATCACGGAAAGCGCGGTAATGGCGATGATGGAGAAACCGAACAGCTTGCGCGCCCAGACTCTGTCATCTTCCACTTTATATCCGCGCAGCGCCATGCCTAACCACCAGACGCTCACCGCCGCTGCAACAATCAGGTATTTATATCCTGCATAGCCGCCCAGGGTTAGCATCAGTGTGGCAATAGCAAATGCCACGATGTACAGCGTGATATGGTTCTTCGCGACCGAAATACCTTTCACCACCGGCAGTACCGGGATGTTGGCTGCCTGATAATCCTTGAAGCGGAAAATCGCAATCGCGTAAGAGTGCGGCATCTGCCACAGGCTGAAAATAGCCAGCAAAATCAGCGCACCGCTATCGAACACACCGGTTACGGCGCAGTAGCCAATCACCGGTGGTGCTGCGCCGGAGAGTGAGCCAATCAGCGTACCGTAAACGGAATGGCGCTTCATATACAGGCTATAGACACCCACATAGACCACGAAGCCCATTACCCCCAGCCAGCAGGCCAGAGGGTTTGCGCCAAACCACAGCAGCATAAAGCCAGCAATACCCAGCAGGGTGGCGTAGACCAGTGAGACCGCAGGGGAAATCAGACCTTTAACCAGCACGCGGTTTTTGGTCCTCTCCATCTTCCTGTCGATATCCCTGTCGATGTAGTTGTTAAATACACAACCCGACGCCACAACCAGTGACACCCCAACCAGCGTGTAGATAAACAGGGGATAATCAATGCTGCCTTTTGAGGCCAGCAGGAATCCCCCAATCACCGAGATCAGGTTGCCAAAGATGATGCCTGGTTTCGTTACTTGCAGGTATTGCTTAAACATCATAATCGCCGCTCTTAGTGCATCATCATGTTGTAGTTAAGGTTCCACATAATCCAGATGGAGCCCACAACCAGGATGGCGATGATTAGCACAGTAAAGACAAAGGCCGTCATGTTCCAACCTTCATCAGATTTGCTATTCATGTGCAGGAAGCACACCAGGTGCACCAGAATCTGTACCACTGCCATTGCCAGAATAGTTCCCAGAATGACGGCTGGAGAAGCAGAACCTGTCATGACCATCCAGAACGGAATGACCGTCAGGATTACCGACAGGATAAACCCTGTCATGTAGGTTTTTACGCTGCCATGGGATGCGCCGCCGCTCTCGTTAGCATGACTCATTACATCGCCCCCATCAGATAAACAACAGTGAACACACAGATCCACACCACATCAAGGAAGTGCCAGAACAGGCTCAGGCACATGATGCGGGTGCGGTTAGTACTGGTCAGGCCGCGACGAGCAACTTGCACCATCAGCACTGCCATCCAGATAAGACCGGAGGTGACGTGCAGACCGTGCGTGCCGACCAGCGCGAAGAACGCAGACAGGAAGCCGCTGCGATCCGGGCCCATACCGTTAACAATCAGGTGATGGAATTCATAGAGTTCCATCCCGATGAATCCGGCACCGAACAAGAAGGTCAACGCCAGCCAGGAGATAACCTGGCTCTTGTTGTTCTTGTACATGGCAATCGCTGCCATGCCGTAAGTAATGGAGCTGAATAACAGCAGGAATGTTTCAACCAGAACGAACGGCAGTTCAAAAATGTCCTTACCTGTTGGGCCACCCGCGGTGCCGTTCACCAGAACGGCATAGGTTGCAAACAGAATAGAGAACAGAATGCAGTCGCTCATCAGGTAGACCCAGAATCCGAAGATCTTGGTCTGGCCTGCATCGTGGTGCCCGTGTTCGTGCGCGTGGGCAGTCGCGTGCGTTAAAGTATCAGTTGCCATTTTTCAGCCCTGCCTTAGTAATCTCATCGAAATGCTGGTTTTCCAGTTTTTCGACTTCCGGGACCGGCACGTAGTAATCCACGTCTTCATCAAAGCTTTTCACAATCCAGCTGATGATCATGCCTGCGAAGCTTGCAATCGCCAGCCACCAGATATGCCAGATCATGGCGAAACCAAACAGTGTTGCGAAGGCGGTAATGACGATACCGGCACCGCTGTTCTTCGGCATATGAATTTCTTCATAGTGCGCAGGCTGCTTGTACGCTTCACCTTTTTCTTTCATTTCCCAGAAGGCATCACGCTCGTGAACGTGCGGCACAACGGCAAAGTTATAGAACGGAGGCGGGGAAGAGGTTGCCCACTCCAGCGTACGACCACCCCATGGGTCACCGGTCAGGTCACGGTTCTGCTCGCGGTCGCGAATAGACACGTAGATCTGAATCAGCTGGCACAGGATACCCAGTGCAATCAGCGCGGCACCGCAGGCGGCAACGACCAGCATTGGATGGAACTGCGGGTCAATCTGCTGGCTGAGGCGACGGGTCATACCCATAAAGCCCAGCACGTACAGCGGCATAAATGCCACGAAGAAGCCGATGATCCACAACCAGAATGCGCGTTTACCCCAGGTTTCGTTCAGCGTGAAGCCAAACGCTTTTGGCCACCAGTAGGTCATACCAGCGAAGCAGCCAAATACGACGCCGCCGATGATAACGTTATGGAAGTGCGCAATCAGGAACAGACTGTTGTGCAGTACGAAGTCTGCACCCGGCACCGCCAGCAGTACGCCGGTCATGCCGCCGACTGAGAAGGTGACGATAAAGCCAATCGTCCACAGCATTGCTGAGTGGAATACGATACGGCCCTGATACATGGTGAACAGCCAGTTGAAGATCTTCACCCCGGTCGGGATGGCGATAATCATGGTGGTGATACCGAAGAAGGCGTTTACGTTAGCGCCTGCACCCATGGTGAAGAAGTGGTGCAGCCAAACAACGAACGACAGAACGGTGATACACACGGTTGCCCACACCAGCGAGGTGTAACCAAACAGGCGTTTACGCGAGAAGGTTGCCGCGATTTCGGAGAACACACCGAACACCGGCAGAACCAGAATGTACACTTCCGGATGGCCCCAGGCCCAAATCAGGTTGATGTACATCATCATGTTGCCGCCCATATCGTTGGTAAAGAAATGGGTGCCCAGATAGCGATCCAGGGTCAGCAACGCGACGGTAACCGTCAGGATTGGGAAAGACGCGATAATCAGGATGTTTGCGCACAGAGATGCCCAGCTAAATACCGGCATCTTGAACATGGTCATTCCTGGTGCACGCATCTTAATGATGGTCACAAAGAAGTTGATACCGGTCAGCGTTGTACCAATACCGGACAACTGAACCGCCCATATCCAATAGTCGACCCCGACGCTTGGACTGTACTCTATTCCCGAAAGTGGCGGATAGGCCAGCCAACCGGTCTGCGCGAATTCACCCACGCCCAGAGAAAGGTTAACCAGGATTACGCCGACAACGGTGAACCAGAAGCTCAGGTTGTTCAGGAACGGGAATGCAACGTCACGAGCGCCGATCTGCAGTGGAACCACCAGGTTCATCAGACCGATAACAAATGGCATTGCCACGAAGAAGATCATAATCACGCCGTGAGCCGTGAAGATCTGGTCGTAGTGGTGAGGAGGCAGGAAGCCCGCTTCACCTGCAGAAGCCAGCGCTTGCTGACTACGCATCATGATGGCGTCGGCAAAGCCACGAATCAACATGACGATTGCGACGATGACATACATGATGCCAAGGCGTTTGTGGTCAACCGAAGTTAGCCACTCTTTCCACAGGTAGGTCCACTTACCGAAGTAAGTGATAAGGCCGAGTAAGGCCGCACCACCGATGATAATGGCAGCGATCGTAACCATGACGATTGGTTCATGGAACGGAACTGCATCCAGTGTCAATTTTCCGAACATCGTATTCTTCCTCAGCCCCTTGAGTTCGCGGATTCCGCGTGGCTCATGTCCATGCCTTCCATGCCTTCGTGTGCGCTGTGCTCACCTTCGGGTTGGGTCATGTCCATGCTCTTACCGTGAGCCATAAATTTGTTAATAACGTCTTTAAACAAATCCGGTTTCACGTTGGAGAAGTATTCCACCGAGTTGTATTCGCTTGGCGCAGCCACTTTCTCGAACGCAGCCATGTCGCTCATGGTGTTCGTGGACTGTTTAGCTTTAGCAACCCATTGGTCGAATTCGGCGCGGTCCTTTGTTGCGATGGCCTTGAACTTCATACCGGAGAAGCCTGGTCCGCTATAACTTGCGGAGATACCATCATAAGTACCGACTTCGTTGGCGATCAGATGCAGTCGAGTCTGCATGCCGGCCATGGCATAAATCTGGCTACCCAGACGCGGGATAAAGAAGGAGTTCATCACGGAGTTGGATGTCACTTTGAATTCAACCGGAGTATTCGCCGGGAAGGCGATTTCATTCACGGTAGCGATACCTTGTTCCGGATAGATGAAGAACCATTTCCAGTCCATGGAAACCACTTCGATGGTAATGGGCTTCTCGTCATGCGCCAGCGGTTTGCTTGGCTCAAGAGCGTGAGTGGTTTTCCAGGTCAGAACGGCAAGGAAAATGATGATTAAGATAGGCACCGTCCAGACCACAGCTTCCACTTTATTGGAGTGTGACCAGTTCGGGCTGTACTTCGCATCTTTATTGCTTGCACGGTACTTCCAGGCAAAACCAACAGCCATCAAGATGGCAGGAATAACGACAATCAACATCAGGCCAAATGCCGTCAGTATCAATGACCGTTGTTCCAGTCCAATCTGTCCTTTAGGGTCAAGCAGCGCAGAATTACAGCCACTGAGTAATGCAGTGCCTGCAATTAATGACAACCATCCCAAACTTTTATTGTATTTCCTGAGTCTCATTTAACGACCTCAATTCCACGGGACCGGGTGGCGTTTAAAGTGTGAGGGCATTTTACGGGAAGGTTACATTACTGTAAACATCATTGGATCTGTGTTACCGGGTTCTGCCGTGCATGTCACATATGTTGCAATATATGTCGCTTCGGGTTTAAGAACCTGTTGCAACATCACGTTATAACGAAAGCGGGTGAGCAGGGGAACTGTTGAGGGCAATTGGTATAACTAATACGAAAACAAAACAATTAATTAACAATTGATTATCAATAAAAAGACAAATGACAAACAAAAAATAAATCTGATTCGGCTGAATCGAGTAAGGAAAATAGAATTTATAAAAGGAGTCAATAATTTCCAAATTCTATGGCGCACAAAACAACAAATATTATTTTCATTAACTGCTGTTTATTTAGCCGTTATAATTACGCAAGGTGATTACAACGGCCAAATTAATGTGAAAAATTACATCAGACGTGTTTTTCGTAGTGCAAGATAGTCCAGTAACCCACCAAATACGACACCACAGATGGCGACCGCGACTGAGACTTCAAGCAGCCCCGCCAGGAAAGAGAAGTTGGTGTAATCCAGCGCGTTCATGGTGAGCAGCAACAGCCAAACAGCCAGCAAACAGCAGCCCGTCACTAACGTCATCAAAGCCAGATTGTACGCCCCACGGAACTCTGTGCGTGGAATAAAACTCTCATTTTGCCAGCTATGTTCCAGCGTCTGGCGACAAACCAGCAGCAGCAGGAGTCCAGGGATCGCGGCAAACACGGAAAACAGATAAAACGTGGGCCAGCCGTGCGCTTCGACAAACCAGCCCGCCACCGGGCCGACATAAACGCGCCCCACAGCGGAAAGCGCGGAGAGCAGGGCGAACTGCGTTGCGGAGAAGGATTTATTGCACAGCGTCATTAATAAGGCGACAAACGCCGCCGTGCCCATCCCGCCGCACAGGTTTTCGAAGAAGACGGCGGCTGCCATACTGAACATGTGCTTGTCGGTAATAGAAAGCAGCCAGTATCCGGCATTCGATACGCCCTGCAGAATGCCGAAAATCAGCAATGCGCGAAACAGCGAAAGACGCTGCATCAGGACCCCGCCGTACAGCGCGCCGACTATTGTCGCCAACAGCCCCAGCGTTTTATTGACCACTCCGACTTCACCGGCATCAAATCCGACGCCGCGGATTAAAAACGTCGTGGTCAGGCTCATGGCGAACGCATCGCCAAGCTTATACAGCACAATCAGCAGCAAAATCAGCCAGGCGTTGTTACGACCAAAAAAGTCACGCAGTGGCGCAGCAACCGCTTGTTCCAATGTTTTAGGCACGGGAATGGTGTCAGTGGGTTCGGGCGCTAACAGGGTGGCGATAATGCAGGGGATCAGTAGCGCGGCCATCAGCCAGTACATACCTTGCCAGCCTAGCCAGCGGTCGGCCATCCACAGGGCCAGACCACCGGAAACCAGCATCCCCAGGCGGTAACCCAGTACGCTGATTGCTGCACCGGTACCGCGTTCTTCTGCCGGTAAAACGTCTGTTTTCCAGGCGTCAAAAACAATATCCTGCGACGCCGAACAAAATGCGATCACCACTGCGAGTGCCGCCATCCAGCGTAACTGCGTGCCAGGTTCCAGAAAACCCATCGCGGCGATGGAAATAAGAAGCAATACCTGGGTAGTCAACAGCCAACCGCGACGACGACCTAAAAACGGTGGGGTATAGCGGTCCATTACCGGGGACCAGAGAAACTTAAATACGTAGGCCTGGCCGACCAGAGAGAAGAAACCGATAGTTTTCAGATCGATATTTTCGATCGTCATCCACGCCTGAAGCGTACCGGAGGTCAGGGCGAGCGGTAAACCGGAAGCAAAACCTAGCATCAGCAGAATCGCTGATTTTGGTTGCTGAAAAATACGTAAATAATGATTGGACATGGGCATTAAAAGCTGACCCGGCGAAATGCCGGGTCAGGGGGCTTAAATTAGCGAGCGTTTTGCTTGATGAAATCGTGAACGCTGGTGTCCTGGGACATATCAGCGATGGTGTCGGTTAAGACGCTGTTAACGGCATCAGCAATATTTTTGTTAGAGGCCTGGAATGCGCCTTCAACAGAGTAGCTTGCACGGTAGTTTTTGGTCATCTTGTTGCCGTTGGCCGCCGTTGCAATAATGGCGATGTCTGCTTTGGTGGCGATGTTATAGCGCACGCTACCTTGAGACACATCAGCGTACAGCTGGCTTACGATGATTTGCAGGTTAACTGCACCGTTTGGACCCACCATATAACCGCGTGCAGTCATCTGTTTTTCCAGCACTTCTTGCAGCAGGAAGCGCAGATCGCGAGACGCAGTCAGCGTAACCAGTTGATTGTCGCGGGTCACTTTTGCCAGCGCCTGATCCTGACGCTGGTCAGCGCCGTTGATGCTGACAGTTACTCCCATCAGACTCGGATCCTGCTGTGGCAGGGTAATTTTCGGCGATACGTTGATGGTAGTGGGCGGAGTTGCGCAGCCAGCCAACATAAACAGCGCGACTAAAGGGAAGAGGATTTTTTTAAACATGCCAGGGCTCTCAGCGAATCTAAATTGTATGGTTAGAGAAAATTCCCGCCATCATAACATCGCCAACGATGAGGGGAAGTGGGTAACGCATGTAAATTCATCATGTTGTCCGTTTGATGATGTTGTAGAGACCATAAATGGCCTTTTTGCAATGACGCGAACACAAGAATCAGTGAACTTCATTCGTTTGGGTGAGAAAATCAGACAAGCGCTAATTTTTTGTTGCTAAGGTGTAATGAAAACGGTAAAAGCGGCTAGTATTTAAAGGGATGGGTGACATCTCAGCGTTGTCGGAGGAAAAATTTCATGATGATTCGTGAGCAAATAGAAGAAAAATTAAGGGCAGCGTTCCAACCCGTGTTCCTCGAAGTTGTGGATGAAAGCTATCGTCACAATGTCCCGGCAGGTTCTGAAAGCCACTTTAAGGTTGTGCTGGTCAGCGATCGCTTTACAGGTGAACGTTTTCTTAATCGTCATCGGATGATTTACAGCACGTTAACGGCGGAGCTTTCCACAACCGTACATGCTCTGGCCCTGCATACCTACACCATTAAGGAGTGGGAAGCGTTGCAGGACACCATTTTTGCATCACCCCCGTGTCGTGGGGCGGGAAGCATCGCCTAAAAAACGGATTTGCAACAACCGGCGCTTTTCCAGTATGTTGCTACAGATTATGTGAAAACGGCCTGCGGGCCGTTTTGTTTTGTCTGAATTCTGAGTAGGTCGTCCAGTATTCAGACAAAAATTAGCCGGGAATTGTGAAAAAAGCCGCAGCAACGCGCAATAACCGTTCTCGACTCATAAAAGTGATGCCGCTATAATGCGCGTCTTATTTTTCGGAATGTCTTCGGGATGATTCTGACGACAGGGAATGTGATTGATTATGAGAACATCCCAGTTCCGCGAAGCCAACAACCTGTGCTTGCGGAGAAGAGTTGACCGAGCACTGTGATTTTTTGAGGTAACAAGATGCAAGTTTCAGTTGAAACCACTCAAGGCCTTGGCCGCCGTGTAACGATTACTATCGCTGCTGACAGCATCGAGACCGCTGTGAAAAGCGAGCTGGTCAACGTAGCGAAGAAAGTGCGTATTGACGGTTTCCGCAAAGGAAAAGTACCGATGAATGTCGTTGCTCAGCGTTATGGCGCTTCTGTTCGCCAGGACGTTCTGGGTGACCTGATGAGCCGTAACTTCGTTGATGCCATCATCAAAGAAAAAATTAATCCGGCTGGCGCACCGAACTACGTTCCGGGCGAATACAAACTGGGTGAAGATTTCACTTACGCGGTAGAGTTCGAAGTTTACCCGGAAGTTGAGCTGACCGGCCTGGACGCAATCGAAGTTGAAAAACCGGTTGTTGAAGTTACCGACGCTGACGTTGACGTTATGCTGGATACCCTGCGTAAGCAGCAGGCTACCTGGAAAGACAAAGACGGCGCTGCTGATGCAGAAGACCGTGTAACCATCGACTTCACCGGTTCCGTAGACGGCGAAGAGTTTGAAGGCGGCAAAGCGTCTGACTTCGTACTGGCGATGGGCCAGGGTCGTATGATCCCGGGCTTTGAAGAAGGCGTTAAAGGCCACAAAGCAGGCGAAGAATTCACCATCGACGTGACCTTCCCGGAAGAGTACCACGCTGAAAACCTGAAAGGTAAAGCTGCTAAATTCGTTATCAACTTGAAGAAAGTTGAAGAACGTGAACTGCCGGAACTGACCGAAGAATTCATCAAACGTTTCGGCGTTGAAGATGGTTCCGTAGCAGGTCTGCGCGCTGAAGTGCGTAAAAACATGGAACGTGAGCTGAAAGGCGCTGTACGTAACCGCGTTAAGTCTCAGGCGATCGAAGGTCTGGTTAAAGCCAACGACATCGACGTTCCTGCTGCACTGATCGACAGCGAAATCGACGTTCTGCGTCGTCAGGCTGCACAGCGTTTCGGTGGCAACGAGAAGCAAGCTCTGGAACTGCCGCGTGAACTGTTCGAAGAACAGGCTAAGCGTCGCGTAGTTGTTGGTCTGCTGCTGGGCGAAGTGATTCGTACCAACGAACTGAAAGCTGACGAAGATCGCGTGAAAGGCCTGATCGAAGAGATGGCTTCTGCTTACGAAGATCCGAAAGAAGTTGTTGAGTTCTACAGCAAAAACAAAGAGCTGATGGACAACATGCGTAACGTCGCTCTGGAAGAGCAGGCTGTTGAAGCGGTTCTGGCGAAAGCGAAAGTGACTGAAAAAGCCACTACTTTCAACGAACTGATGAACCAGCAGGCGTAATTCGTCGCTTTTATAGCACGAAATTCGCACATAAACCCGTCACCTTCTGGTGGCGGGTTTTTTTTGTCACGCATTTTGCATGGGAAGGGTGCGAAAACAGCGTTTCAGTGTTAGCGTTACAACAAAAGATTGTTATGCTTGAATTATGGCGATGTCGTACCCATTACAGAGGGACTAGCTGATAATCCGTCCATAAGGTTACAATCAGCACAGCAGGTTTTTTCAAATTTTATCCAGGAGACGGAAATGTCATACAGCGGCGAACGAGATAACTTTGCACCCCATATGGCGCTGGTGCCGATGGTCATTGAACAGACCTCGCGTGGTGAGCGCTCTTTTGATATCTATTCTCGTCTACTTAAGGAACGCGTCATTTTTCTGACCGGCCAGGTCGAAGACCATATGGCTAACCTGATTGTGGCGCAGATGCTGTTCCTGGAAGCAGAAAACCCGGAAAAAGATATCTACCTGTATATTAACTCCCCTGGTGGCGTGATTACTGCAGGGATGTCTATCTATGACACAATGCAGTTTATTAAGCCGGACGTTAGCACCATTTGTATGGGCCAGGCGGCCTCAATGGGCGCGTTCCTGCTGACGGCCGGGGCGAAAGGTAAACGTTTTTGCCTGCCTAACTCTCGCGTCATGATCCACCAGCCTCTGGGCGGTTACCAGGGCCAGGCAACGGATATTGAAATTCATGCCCGTGAAATCCTGAAGGTAAAAGGGCGCATGAACGAACTTATGGCGCATCATACGGGTCAATCTCTTGAGCAGATTGAACGTGATACCGAGCGCGATCGCTTCCTCTCCGCTTCTGAAGCGGTGGAGTACGGTCTGGTCGACTCGATTTTGACCCATCGTAATTAATGCCCAGGGCGCAGGTGTGCCGCTATAATTACCTGGAGCGGCACAACGCTGACTAGCGTCTTGCGCCTGAGAATGGCATTTGCGTCGTCGTGTGCGGCACAAAGAACAAAGAAGAGGTTTTGACCCATGACAGATAAACGCAAAGATGGCTCGGGCAAATTGTTGTACTGCTCTTTTTGCGGCAAAAGCCAGCATGAAGTGCGTAAGCTGATTGCCGGACCATCCGTGTATATCTGCGACGAATGTGTTGATTTATGTAACGACATCATTCGCGAAGAGATTAAGGAAGTAGCACCGCACCGTGAACGCAGTGCGCTGCCGACGCCACATGAAATTCGCAACCACCTGGACGATTACGTTATTGGTCAGGAACAGGCGAAGAAAGTGCTGGCGGTCGCGGTATACAACCATTACAAACGTCTGCGCAACGGCGACACCAGCAATGGCGTCGAGTTGGGCAAAAGTAACATCCTGCTGATTGGCCCGACGGGTTCTGGTAAAACGCTGTTGGCTGAAACGCTGGCACGTCTGCTGGACGTTCCGTTCACCATGGCCGATGCCACCACCCTGACCGAAGCCGGTTATGTGGGTGAAGATGTTGAAAATATTATTCAGAAGCTGCTGCAGAAGTGCGATTACGACGTGCAGAAAGCGCAGCGCGGTATTGTCTATATCGACGAGATCGACAAGATTTCGCGTAAATCAGACAATCCGTCTATTACGCGTGACGTTTCCGGTGAAGGCGTACAGCAGGCGCTGTTGAAACTGATCGAAGGTACGGTTGCCGCCGTTCCGCCACAGGGTGGACGCAAACATCCGCAGCAGGAGTTCTTGCAGGTTGATACCTCCAAGATTCTGTTTATCTGTGGTGGTGCATTTGCCGGTCTGGATAAGGTGATTGCTAATCGTGTTGAAACCGGCTCCGGCATTGGTTTTGGCGCGACGGTAAAAGCCCAGTCCGATAAGGCCAGCGAAGGTGAACTGCTGTCGCAGGTTGAACCGGAAGATCTGATCAAATTTGGTCTGATTCCTGAGTTCATCGGTCGTCTGCCTGTTGTGGCAACGCTGAGCGAACTGAGCGAAGAAGCGCTGATCCAAATCCTGAAAGAACCGAAAAACGCCCTGACTAAGCAGTATCAGGCGCTGTTCAATCTTGAAGGTGTGGATCTGGAATTCCGCGAGGAAGCGCTGGATGCTATCGCCAGGAAAGCGATGATTCGTAAAACCGGTGCGCGTGGTCTGCGTTCTATCGTCGAAGCCGCGCTACTCGACACCATGTACGATCTTCCTTCTATGGAAGACGTTGAAAAAGTGGTGATCGACGAGTCTGTGATTGGCGGTCAGAGCAAGCCGTTGCTGATTTACGGTAAGCCGGAAGCACAGCAGGCATCTGGCGAATAATTCATCAATTCATACAGACGTTTAACCAAAAAGGGGGGATTTTATCTCCCCTTTTATTTTTCCGTAAACATGGCGTTGAATGTGTGGGAAACATCCCCATATACTGACATACATGTTAAAGGTGGTGTGAAGCACAGTCGTACCACCTGATTACCTGGCGGAAACTAAACTAAGAGAGAGCTCTATGAATCCTGAGCGTTCTGAACGCATTGAAATCCCCGTATTGCCGTTGCGCGATGTGGTGGTTTATCCGCACATGGTCATACCCTTATTTGTAGGGCGGGAAAAATCTATCCGTTGTCTTGAAGCGGCTATGGACCATGATAAAAAAATCATGCTGGTCGCACAGAAAGAAGCGTCAACGGATGAGCCGGGTGTAAACGATCTTTTCACCGTCGGGACCGTGGCCTCTATTTTGCAGATGCTGAAACTGCCTGACGGCACCGTAAAAGTGCTGGTCGAGGGGTTACAGCGCGCGCGTATTTCTGCGTTGTCAGACAACGGCGAGCATTTCTCTGCGAAAGCGGAGTACCTTGATTCGCCTGCTATTGATGAGCGCGAACAGGAAGTGCTGGTACGTACCGCTATCAGCCAGTTCGAAGGCTATATCAAGCTAAACAAAAAAATCCCACCAGAAGTGCTGACGTCGCTGAACAGCATTGACGATCCCGCACGTCTGGCTGATACCATCGCTGCCCATATGCCGCTGAAGCTGGCGGATAAGCAGTCCGTGCTGGAGATGTCCGACGTTAACGAACGTCTGGAATATCTGATGGCAATGATGGAATCCGAAATCGATCTGCTGCAGGTTGAGAAACGCATTCGCAACCGCGTGAAAAAGCAGATGGAAAAATCCCAGCGTGAGTACTATCTGAACGAGCAGATGAAAGCGATTCAGAAAGAGCTCGGCGAAATGGACGATGCGCCGGATGAAAACGAAGC
Organism: Citrobacter sp. RHBSTW-00671; assembly: GCF_014103415.1. NCBI lineage: Bacteria > Pseudomonadati > Pseudomonadota > Gammaproteobacteria > Enterobacterales > Enterobacteriaceae > Citrobacter > Citrobacter sp. RHBSTW-00671. The sequence continues at coordinate 4,267,273 of NZ_JABXPR010000001.1, read as the reverse complement.
GCTGAAACGTAAGATCGACGCGGCGAAGATGCCGAAAGAGGCAAAAGAGAAAGCGGAAGCAGAGCTGCAGAAGCTGAAAATGATGTCTCCGATGTCGGCGGAAGCGACGGTCGTGCGTGGCTACATCGACTGGATGGTACAGGTTCCGTGGAATGCGCGTAGCAAGGTCAAAAAAGACCTGCGTCAGGCGCAGGAAATCCTCGATACCGACCATTATGGTCTGGAGCGCGTGAAAGACCGTATTCTTGAGTATCTTGCGGTCCAGAGCCGTGTGAACAAAATCAAGGGACCGATCCTGTGCCTGGTTGGACCGCCGGGGGTGGGTAAAACCTCTCTGGGTCAGTCTATCGCGAAGGCGACAGGGCGTAAATACATCCGTATGGCGCTTGGCGGCGTGCGTGATGAGGCTGAAATTCGTGGTCACCGCCGGACCTATATCGGTTCGATGCCGGGCAAACTGATCCAGAAAATGGCCAAAGTGGGCGTGAAAAACCCGCTGTTCCTGCTTGATGAGATCGACAAAATGTCTTCTGACATGCGTGGCGATCCGGCATCAGCACTGCTTGAGGTATTGGATCCAGAGCAGAACGTGGCGTTCAGCGATCACTACCTGGAAGTGGACTACGACCTCAGCGACGTCATGTTCGTTGCGACCTCGAACTCCATGAACATTCCGGCACCGTTGCTGGATCGTATGGAAGTGATTCGTCTGTCTGGCTATACCGAAGACGAGAAGCTGAATATTGCTAAACGTCATCTGTTGCCAAAACAGATTGAGCGTAATGCGCTGAAAAAAGGCGAGCTGGCGGTTGATGATAGCGCCATTGTGGGCATCATTCGTTACTACACCCGTGAAGCGGGCGTGCGTAGTCTGGAGCGTGAAATCTCCAAACTGTGCCGCAAAGCGGTTAAGCAATTGTTACTCGATAAGTCACTGAAACACATCGAGATCAATGGCGATAACCTGCACGACTACCTGGGTGTGCAGCGCTTTGACTATGGCCGTGCGGATAACGAAAACCGCGTCGGTCAGGTTACGGGGCTGGCATGGACGGAAGTGGGCGGCGATCTGCTGACCATTGAAACCGCCTGTGTACCGGGCAAAGGTAAGCTGACTTACACCGGATCGCTCGGCGAAGTGATGCAGGAATCCATTCAGGCAGCGCTGACCGTGGTGCGTGCGTGTGCGGAAAAACTGGGTATTAACCCGGACTTTTACGAAAAACGCGACATCCACGTTCACGTACCTGAAGGCGCGACGCCAAAAGATGGCCCTAGTGCGGGTATTGCCATGTGCACTGCGCTGGTCTCATGTCTGACCGGTAACCCAGTTCGTGCTGATGTGGCAATGACCGGCGAGATCACCCTGCGTGGTCAGGTTCTGCCTATCGGTGGTTTGAAAGAGAAACTGCTGGCGGCGCACCGTGGTGGCATTAAGACGGTCTTAATTCCAGACGAAAACAAACGTGACCTGGAAGAGATTCCGGACAACGTCATTGCCGATCTTAATATTCACCCGGTGAAACGTATTGAGGAAGTTCTGACTCTTGCGTTGCAAAATGAACCCTCTGGAATGCAGGTTGTGACAGCAAAATAGTGACCTCGCGCAAAGAGCATTAATAAAAACAGGGCTGGCAGGCCATTTCGGGCTTGCCAGCCTTTTTTTGTATAGCTAATTTAGATAACGGATTGGGCTTGCCATCATTATCGGGTGTTGTAAGGGCATGGCAGGCCTGATATAACTGCTGCGCGGTCGCACTTTGAAGGATTCTGGTGCGATATATATTATAAAGAGGAAGAGAAGAGTGAATAAATCTCAACTGATCGACAAAATTGCTGCAGGGGCTGATATCTCTAAAGCTGCGGCTGGACGTGCGTTAGATGCAATTATTGCTTCTGTTACCGAATCCCTGAAAGAAGGTGATGACGTAGCACTGGTAGGTTTTGGTACTTTTGCCGTTAAAGAGCGTGCTGCCCGTACTGGTCGCAACCCGCAAACAGGTAAAGAGATCACCATCGCCGCGGCTAAAGTACCGGGCTTCCGTGCAGGTAAAGCACTGAAAGACGCGGTAAACTAAGTGATTTCCCCTTTGGGGATGTGACTAAGTACAAGGGCGCATCAACCGATGTGCCTTTTTTATTTCTGATTCCGGTACTTTCTATGCGTTGTGGGCTGACAATTGCCCCAGTTTCTTGTCACAATAGGCCTTTGTGCGCAGCGTTCAGGAAACGCTATGCTGCGTGAAGCATATATACTCAAAATCCTTGCCGCCGTTGTTGTAACCAACGCGGAGGCGGCCTGAAGGATAACGCGTATAGTCATCTACAGCGGAGTGTGGTTACACCATGATGGACAGCTTACGCACGGCTGCTAACAGTCTCGTGCTCAAGATTATTTTCGGTATCATTATCGTGTCGTTCATTTTGACCGGCGTGAGTGGTTACCTGATTGGCGGGGGCAATAACTACGCCGCTAAAGTGAATGGCCAGGAGATCAGCCGCGGGCAGTTCGAGAATGCGTTCAACAGCGAACGTAACCGCATGCAGCAACAGCTGGGCGATCAATATTCTGAGCTGGCGGCGAACGAAGGTTATATGAAAACGCTGCGTCAGCAGGTGCTGAATCGTCTTGTGGACGAAGCGCTGCTGGATCAGTACTCCCGTGAGCTTAAGCTCAACATTAGCGACGATCAGATTAAGCAGGCTATTTTCGCTACACCGGCTTTCCAGGTTGATGGCAAATTTGATAACAACCGCTACAACGCGATTGTGAATCAGATGGGAATGACTGCAGATCAGTATGCTCAGGCATTGCGTAACCAGCTCACCACGCAACAGTTGATCAACGGCGTTGCCGGGACCGACTTCATGCTGAAGGGTGAAACGGACGAACTGGCTGCACTGGTTGCACAGCAACGTATCGTGCGTGAAGCGACGATTGATGTTAATGCTCTTGCCGCGAAGCAGTCGGTTACCGACGAAGAAGTGGCCAGTTACTACGAGCAGAATAAAAATCGCTTTATGACGCCGGAACAGTTCCGCGTGAGCTATATCAAGCTGGACGCTGCAGCAATGCAGGAAACCGCCAGCGATGCTGATATTCAGTCTTATTATGACCAGCATCAGGATCAGTTCACTCAGCCGCAGCGTAATCGCTACAGCATCATCCAGACCAAAACGGAAGATGAAGCAAAAGCGGTGCTTGATGCGCTGAACAAAGGCGGTGATTTTGCGACTCTGGCGAAAGAAAAATCTGCCGATATCATCTCCGCCCGTAACGGCGGTGATATGGGTTGGCTGGAAGACTCCACCACCCCAGATGAGCTGAAAAATGCCGGTCTGAAAGAAAAAGGCCAGCTGTCAGGCGTGATTAAGTCTTCTGTTGGCTTCCTCGTGGCGCGTCTTGACGACGTACAGCCTGCGCAGGTTAAACCGCTGAGCGAAGCGCGTGACGACATTGCGGCGAAAGTGAAGCAGGAAAAAGCGCTGGATGCCTACTATGCGTTGCAGCAGAAAGTCAGCGATGCCGCCAGCAATGATAACGAATCTCTGGCGGGTGCGGAGCAGGCTGCAGGGATGAAAGCGGTTGAAACGGGCTGGTTTAGCCGTGACAGCTTGCCGGAAGAACTGAATTTCAAACCTGTTGCTGACATCATTTTCAATGGCGGTCTGATTGGCGAGAACGGTACGCCGGGCAGTAACTCCGACATCATCACCGTGGACGGCGATCGTGCGTTTGTGCTGCGAATTAGCGAACACAAAGCAGAAGCAGTTAAGCCGTTAGCGGAAGTGAAAGAGCAGGTTACCGCGCTCGTTAAGCACAATAAAGCTGAGCAGCAGGCGAAACTGGATGCGGATAAACTGCTGGCCGATCTGAAAGCCGGTAAAGGCGATGAAGCGCTGAAAGCGGCGGGTCTGCGCTTTGGCGAAGCGAAAACGCTGAGCCGTACCGGGCAGGATCCGTTGAGTCAGGCGGCCTTTGGCCTGAGCCTGCCTGCGAAAGACAAGCCGAGCTACGGTGTTGCGAACGACATGCAGGGTAACGTTGTATTGCTGGCGCTGGACGAAGTAAAAGCAGGCTCTATGCCAGAAGCACAGAAAAAAGCGATGGTTCAGGGGATTACTCAGAACAACGCGCAGATTGTCTTCGAAGCACTGATGAGCAACCTGCGTAAAGCGGCAAAAATTAAAGTCGGTGACGCGCTGGAACAGCAGCAATAACCGAGTCTGCTCGCAAAAAATTGCAAAAAGTTGTATCTATCAAAGGCCGCTTTCGCGGCCTTTTCCATTTCTGAAAATTGCCATTTGTCTGACGTTTATCCCCCCGCTATCGTGGCTCCACTGTTAACTAACAAGGAGCAAAACAGTATGAAACATGGAATTAAAGCCCTGCTTATCACCTTTTCATTGACCTGCGCCGGTATGGCTCAAACTGCACTTGCAGCGGAACCTGCCGTCAAAAGTCAGGCGGTTCAGACCAAAGCGGATGCCTCAGGAGGTACACACAGCAAAGCCACGCCAGCGACAAAGGCGGGCGATGATGAAGGCACCAGGGTAAGCATCAACAGCGCCTCAGCGGAGGATTTGGCGCGAGTGATGAATGGGGTTGGGTTGAAAAAAGCTCAAGCGATTGTCAGCTATCGTGAGGAGTACGGGCCGTTTAAAACGGTGGAGGACTTAAAGCAGGTACCGGGCATGGGCAGTTCGCTGGTTGAGCGTAATCTGGCAGTTTTAACACTTTAATAACTTGCAGAGCGCTGAAAGTTTGCCAGACTGTAGAGGTCATACCAGTTGTGGCCTCTTTACCCTGAAGTCTGTTCCTATAAAAACAACGTAAGGCGCCTGCGCTATGCAAACACAAATCAAAGTTCGTGGTTTTCATCTTGATGTCTATCAGCACGTAAACAATGCCCGCTATCTGGAGTTTCTGGAAGAAGCCCGCTGGGATGGTCTGGAAAACAGTGACAGTTTTCAATGGATGACTGCACACCACATCGCGTTTGTGGTGGTTAACATCAATATCAACTACCGCCGTCCTGCCGTGCTGAGCGATCTGCTGACCATAACCAGTCAGGTCCAACAGCTAAATGGCAAAAGCGGCGTATTAAACCAGACCATCACACTGGAGCCAGAGGGACAGGTAGTGGCTGATGCGTTGATTACTTTCGTCTGTATTGATTTGAAAACGCAGAAAGCGCTGCCGCTGGAAGGGGAGTTACGCGAGAAACTGGAGCAGATGGTGCAGTAGTGGCATTGAGTACATGTAGGCCGGATAAGCAAAGCGCCATCCGGCAATACAATTACTTTAACCCGGTTTTCTGCTTCATGGCTGCCATCACCGCCGGCTTATCCGCCAGATAATGGTTCAGACCATTGGCTCGCAGATTACAGGCAGCACAATGGCCGCAACCATTGCCCTTGATCCCGTTATAGCAGGTTAGCGTCTCTTCACGCACCAGGTCTAGCTTGCCCCAGTAGTCGGCTAACGCCCAGGTTTCGGCTTTATCAATCCACATCAACGGGGTTTCGAAACGGATGTCTTTTGCCATTCCCAGACTGACGGCATGATTCAGGGCTTTGACAAACTCGTCACGACAGTCCGGATAACCCGAGAAATCGGTTTCGCAAACGCCGGTAATGACCGCCTCTGCCTGTACCTGGTAAGCGTAAATTGCAGCCAGCGTTAAGAACAGAATGTTACGACCTGGCACAAAAGTATTCGGGATACCGTTTGTGTCCGGTTCATAATCGGGGACCGGGATATTGTCGCGGGTCAGGCTGCTGACAGCCAGTTCGCTGAGCAGCGTCACATCGAGAACTTTGTGCGCACGGGCGCCGAGTTTTAAGGCCAGATCACGTGCGACGTCAATTTCAGCGCGATGACGCTGACCATAATCAAAGGTCACGCAGTGCACTTCATCATACTGATGTAGCGCTTGCGCCAGACAGGTCGTGGAGTCCTGGCCTCCACTAAAGACAACAACGGCACGTTTCATGGCTTTTCCTGACAAATAACGAAAGCGCTTATGGTAGCGCCTGGGCGCGTCGCCGACCAGCTTCTTCACGCTGAAGGCGGCGGTAGCCAGGCCTCGGTGAACTCAAACCAGCCACGCGGATTCAAACGTACGCCATTTACGCCCGGTGGAGCGCTAATTCGATAGTGATAATTAAACAGCGGCGTAAGCGTGGCGTCATGCATTAACGTTGCAAAAACCTGCTGTAAAGCCGCATGACGATCGTCCTCATCAGCCTGAATTTGCAAAGCATCCAGCGTGGTCTGCAGATGAGTATATGCGGGGGCATTCAGAACGTGTGACCAGAGCTGATCACAACGCAACCACTGTTCGAGGGTATACTCGGGGGCTTCACCAATCAGCCTGTCTCCCATCATCAGGTCGGCCTCGGCTAAAGGATGATCGCCATCCCAGTTTTTAGCATTATGAAAAATAAGCGTTAATTCACAACCCAGTTTGGCCAGCGCCTGGCGCAGCTGTTCCGCCATTGCATGCAGTTCTACCGGCAGATGATAGGCCAGCGTTAGTTTTTTCGGCAACGCCACCTCGTCCAGCGCATCCCATTGTGGGATCGTCCATCCTGGCAGCAGGGCATTGCTGGGGGTAATGAGGTTTTCATCCACCTCCAGCGTCTGTAGCAGCGAAGATCGGTGGATAATATTGACCAGTCGACGGGCTTGCTGTGTATTCAGTCGCGCACTTTTTCTGAGTGTGAGATAGCAAAAACCGAGGCTGATCCCGCTACTCACCTGGCTTAGCATGGGAAGCTCCTCTGGTTTACCTATCGCAATTTGTACCGGATGGCGACAGCTGGTGCCCAAGTCCTGGGAGAAAAGCTGCGGGGTTATCCAGTATTCAATGGCTTTCAATAGCGGATGACTTAGGTGGTAGTGATCGTGACTCTCGATGCGCACCAGCTCAGGGGTAAACAGCGTCAACCGGAACGGGCCGGTACCCACAAACGGATGGTCCGGATGCGCCAGGTGACTGCTGTAGCTTGCCAGACGATGCACCAGCCAGAAATCGGGGCGATGCAGAATAAAGGTCAGGCACTGGGGATGCGTCACCTCAATGCGTTTTACGCTGATAAACAGCTTATTCAGCGCGGGTAGCGCTAACAGCTTCAATAGCTGTTGATGTAGCTGTGTGCTGCTGACCGCATCGCCGTTATGCCAGTACAGGGTGGAACGAATATAGAAATCCCAGCGCAGACCGTCAGCAGAGATATTCCAGTGGTGGGCTAAATCGCCGCAGGGGCGTTGCGTGTGACTGTCAAAACGTGTCAGGCCAGAGAATACCTGTCCGGCAAGGTGCTGCTCTGCACGGCCGGGCAGGAATCCAGGATGCAAAGGTTCGAGCTGGCGATAATAGGGGATACGCAGGGTTGGCGTATCATTTTGCCATTGCCCGCCCATAAACGGCTGCAGAAGGGTTCTTAATTCCCCGGGGGCCAGTTGAGCCAGTTCCAGTACGCTGAGCTGCTCACCCTTTTGCAGTGCCTGCTCCATCATCGTGTTGCGCAGCGAGTCCGGAGTGACCAAAAAACGTAATGCTCCGCGTTTCCCGCGTCCGGACTGAGCGTGCCACTCCAGCCAGCCAGCATCCTGCGCTTGCTTTAGCAGGGTTCGCACGTGGCGCTCGCTGCAAAAACAACGTTCGGCCAGTTCCCCGACGGTCACCGACTGCGGCTCTCCGTTCGAAGGCTGCCACAGGCGTTGATACTGGTTCAGGCGATTAAGCAGACGCATTGATACTTTATCCTTCAGGATGCCCGTTAACGGTTTTTGCGCAGAGAAACCCGGAACAATTTATATTATCTATTCACTATTACTTCCGTATATCTCAAGGGATACTGAATCACAAGTTAACCGCGTCACAGTGTGGAGAAAGAAATGGCTCGTCTGGCTGCATTTGATATGGATGGCACCCTTTTGATGCCGAATCACCACTTAGGTGATGAAACCCTTTCGACGCTGGCACGCCTGCGTGAACGAGATATCACGCTGACGTTTGCGACCGGTCGTCATGTGCTGGAGATGCGCCATATTTTGGGCTCGATCTCGCTGGACGCCTTTTTAATCACCGGTAACGGGACGCGTATTCACTCGCTGGAAGGTGATGTATTGCATCGTCAGGATCTGGCTCCCTCGGTTGCCGATATCGTATTGCACCAACGGTGGGAAACGCGGGCCAGCATGCATGTTTTTAATGACAACGGCTGGTTCACCGGGCAAGAGATTCCGTCACTGTTGCAAGCGCATGTGTACAGCGGATTTCGTTATCAGATAGTGGATGTGAAGCGTATTCCTGCTCATCAGGTCACAAAAATCTGCTTCTGTGGCGATCATGACGATTTGGTTCGCCTGCGTATTCAGTTGAATGACGCGCTGGGCGAGCAGGCAAATCTCTGTTTTTCTGCGGTTGATTGCCTTGAAGTGCTGCCGCTGGGCTGTAACAAAGGCTCTGCACTGGCAGTGCTAAGCGAGCACTTGGGTTATTCCATGGCTGACTGCATGGCGTTTGGCGACGCCATGAACGATCGTGAAATGTTGGGCCGGGTTGGGCGTGGTCTGATTATGGGGAACGCGATGCCGCAACTGATTGCTGCGCTGCCTCATTTATCGGTGATTGGGCATTGCCGCAATCAGGCGGTATCACACTTTTTGACGCATTGGCTGGACAATCCAAATCTACCTTATTCCCCCGAATGAGAGATCCCTTCCAGCAAGCCAGACCTTAGCGTCTGGCTTTTTTTTGACCGATTAATGGGTGCTCAGCAGGCGGGCAAGTTCTGCTTTCGATGGCGTTAAATCACCGATGTGTGCCTCGACCCATTGCGAGTTGTAATAGGTTTCCAGATAGCGTTCGCCGCTGTCGCACAGCAACGTAACCAGCGACCCCGTTTCTCCTGCATCGCGCATCCGAGCGGCAAGTTGTAACGCTCCCCACATGTTGGTTCCGGTTGAGGCGCCCACTTTACGGCCTAGCTGCGTCTCCAGCCAGTGCGCGGTGGCCACGCTTGCGGCATCCGGAACGCGCAACATTTCATCAACCACATCAGGAATGAAAGAAGGCTCTACGCGTGGACGGCCAATGCCTTCAATTTTGCTGCCGACCGGGCTGCGTAACGACGCATCGCGATCCTGCCAGTAAGGCAGAAAGACCGAGTTCTCCGGGTCCACTACCATCAGACGAGTGTCGTAACCCTGACAGCGAATATAGCGGCCAATGGTTGCGGATGTACCACCGGTTCCTGCGCTCATCACGATATGGCGAGGCACGGGGTGTGGCTCACACTGCATCTGGCGGAAGATACTGTCGGCAATATTGTTGTTACCACGCCAGTCAGTCGCGCGTTCAGCGTAGGTGAACTGGTCCATATAATGCCCGTTCAGTTCATGTGCCAGCTGTTCAGAAGCTGCATAGATTTCACAGGCGCTTTCCACGAAGTGGCAACGACCGCCATAGAATTCAATCTGTTCAATTTTTCGTTTTGCCGTACAGGAAGGCATAACGGCAATAAACGGCAGCCCAAGCAGACGGGCGAAATAGGCCTCAGAGACCGCCGTTGAACCGGATGACGATTCGATAATCGTGGTGCCTTCTTTAATCCAGCCATTACACAGTCCGTAGAGAAACAGTGAACGTGCCAGGCGATGTTTCAGGCTACCGGTTGGATGCGTGCTCTCATCTTTCAAATAGAGCTGAATACCCGGAAACGCCGGAAGCGACAGGCGAATAAGATGCGTATCGGCAGAACGCTGGTAATCCGCATTAATTTCATTGATGGCGTTTTTAACCCAGGAGCTATTCATCATTAATATCCATTTGTCATTTTGTGCCCAGAATAGCGAAAAGCACGGAAAAAATTGTTGCCATTTAGCCTTTAAAATAGAATGTAAGGAGAAAATTCTTCTCTGTGGAGTGGATATGTTAGACAAAATTGACCGTAAGCTGCTTGGCCTACTACAACAAGACTGCACCCTTTCTTTGCAGGCGCTAGCCGATGCCGTTAATCTGACGACCACCCCCTGCTGGAAACGACTCAAGCGGCTTGAGGATGACGGCATTCTGCTGGGCAAGGTTGCTCTTCTGGATCCAGAAAAACTGGGGCTGGGCTTAACCGCGTTTGTGCTGATTAAAACCCAGCATCACAGCAGCGAATGGTATTGCCGCTTTGTCACCGAAGTGAGCGGGATGCCAGAGGTACTGGGTTTCTGGCGAATGGCTGGGGAGTACGACTACCTGATGCGGGTGCAAGTTGCTGATATGAAACGCTATGATGATTTCTATAAACGTCTGGTGAATAGCGTACCGGGCCTGTCTGATGTTACCTCCAGTTTTGCGATGGAACAGATTAAATACACGACTGCTCTACCTATTGAATAACTCTCCCGGTGGTCATTGCCGGAAATCTTGTCAGGACATAACGCGTGCGATTATTTGCTCAATTAAGCTGGTACTTCCGCCGGGAGTGGCGTCGCTACCTCGGGGCGGTGGCCTTGCTTATCATCATCGCTATTCTTCAGCTTATTCCGCCAAAAGTGGTCGGTATCATCGTGGACGGCGTGACGACACAGCGCTTCACCACCGAGCGACTGCTGATGTGGGTCGGCACGATTGCCCTGATTGCGGTGGTGGTCTATTTGTTGCGCTATGTCTGGCGCGTACTGCTGTTCGGCGCATCCTACCAACTGGCAGTTGAACTGCGCGAAGACTATTACCGCCAGTTGAGCCGCCAGCATCCCGAATTTTATCTGCGTCATCGCACTGGCGATCTGATGGCGCGTGCAACTAACGATGTTGATCGGGTGGTGTTTGCGGCTGGCGAAGGCGTATTGACGCTGGTGGACTCACTGGTCATGGGGTGCGCGGTGTTGATCGTGATGTCTACGCAAATCAGCTGGGAACTGACGCTGATCGCGCTACTTCCAATGCCGGTGATGGCGATAATGATCAAGCGTTACGGCGATCGACTGCATAACCGCTTTAAGGTTGCGCAAGCAGCGTTCTCCAGCCTTAACGATCGTACTCAGGAAAGTCTGACCAGTATCCGTATGATTAAGGCTTTTGGTCTGGAAGACCGACAGTCGGCGCTATTTGCCGCAGATGCTAAAGATACCGGCAAGAAAAACTTGCGGGTCGCCCGCATTGACGCCCGTTTTGACCCCACGATTTATATCGCCATTGGTATGGCTAACCTGCTGGCTATCGCCGGGGGAAGCTGGATGGTGGTGCACGGCTCTCTGACGCTCGGTCAGCTTACCAGCTTTATGATGTATCTCGGTCTGATGATTTGGCCGATGCTGGCACTGGCATGGATGTTTAACATTGTTGAGCGAGGCAGCGCCGCGTATAGCCGTATTCGCACGATGCTGGCTGAAGCCCCCGTGGTGGATGATGGGACAGAACCCGTACCGGAAGGACGCGGCGAGTTAGCGGTGGCCATTCGCGAATTTCGCTACCCGCAAACGGCTCATCCGGTGCTGGAGAATGTGAATTTCCAGCTTAAGCCTGGGCAGATGCTGGGCATTTGTGGCCCAACTGGGGCAGGGAAAAGTACCGTACTATCGCTGCTCCAGCGCCACTTCGATATCACTCAAGGCGATGTGCGTTTTCATGATATTCCGTTAACGCGCTTGCAGCTTGATAGCTGGCGTAGCCGCCTGGCAGTGGTCAGCCAGACACCTTTCTTGTTCTCGGATACGGTCGCCAACAACATAGCGCTTGGACGCCCGCAGGCCACACAGGATGAAATTGAACATGTTGCACGTCTGGCCAGCGTGCATGAGGATATTTTACGTCTTCCGCAGGGCTACGACACCGAAGTGGGTGAACGCGGCGTGATGCTGTCCGGTGGACAAAAACAGCGTATTTCTATTGCTCGTGCGCTGCTGCTGAATGCTGAAATCCTGATTCTTGACGATGCGTTATCGGCGGTGGATGGTCGTACTGAACATCAAATCCTGCATAACCTGCGCCAGTGGGGAGAAGGCAGAACCGTGATAATCAGCGCTCACCGTTTATCTGCGCTGACAGAAGCCAATGAAATTATCGTGATGCAGCACGGACATATTGCTCAGCGTGGCGAACACGATGCGTTGGTTCAGCAACCCGGCTGGTATCGTGATATGTACCGCTATCAGCAACTGGAAGCGGCATTGTCTGATGCGCCGGCTATCGATGAGGAGGCGGCTAATGCGTAGTTTTGGACAATTATGGCCGACCCTGAAAAGGCTGCTGGCGTACGGCTCGCCGTGGCGAAAACAGCTGTCTATCGCGGTTGTCATGCTGTGGGTAGCGGCAGCGGCGGAGGTGAGTGGTCCGCTGCTCATCAGCTATTTTATCGATAACATGGTAGCGAAGAACAATCTGCCGTTGGCGATGGTCGCCGGGCTGGTGGCGGCATATGTCGGTCTGCAACTGTTGGCGGCGGGCCTGCATTACGCGCAGTCGCTGTTGTTCAACCAGGCGGCCGTCGGTGTGGTGCAACAGCTACGCACGGATGTTATGGACGCTGCGCTGCGCCAGCCGTTAAGTGAGTTTGACACCCAGCCAGTCGGACAGCTTATCTCCCGGGTGACCAATGACACCGAAGTGATCCGCGACCTGTACGTGACGGTGGTCGCGACGGTACTGCGCAGCGCCGCCTTAATCGGTGCCATGCTGGTCGCGATGTTCAGCCTCGAGTGGCGGATGGCGCTGGTGGCGATGGCTATTTTCCCGGCGGTGCTGGTGGTGATGGTGATTTATCAGCGCTATAGCACCCCCATTGTGCGTCGCGTTCGCGCCTATCTGGCGGATATTAACGATGGCTTTAACGAAGTCATCAACGGTATGAGCGTTATCCAGCAGTTCCGCCAGCAGGCGCGTTTTGGTGAGCGAATGGGCGAAGCCAGCCGTTCGCACTATATGGCGCGCATGCAAACGCTGCGACTGGATGGCTTTTTGTTGCGCCCGTTACTCAGCCTGTTTTCTGCCCTAATCCTCTGTGGTTTGCTGATGCTGTTTAGCTTTACCTCCGGCACGTCCATTGAGGTTGGGGTGCTGTATGCGTTTATCAGCTATCTGGGGCGTTTGAACGAGCCGTTGATCGAGCTGACCACCCAGCAATCCATGCTGCAGCAAGCGGTTGTCGCCGGTGAGAGGGTATTCGAGCTGATGGATGGGCCTCGTCAGCGCTACGGTGAAGATGATCGACCGCTCAAAAGCGGAGATATTGAGGTGGATAACGTTTCATTTGCCTATCGCGACAACAATTTGGTGCTGCAAAACATCAGTCTGTCCGTGCCTTCGCGCAGCTTTGTGGCGTTGGTCGGACACACCGGTAGCGGCAAAAGTACGCTGGCCAGCCTGCTGATGGGGTACTACCCGTTGACGCAGGGTGAAATTCGTCTGGACGGGCGACCGCTGTCTTCATTGAGCCACAGTGTGTTACGCCAGGGCGTTGCGATGGTGCAGCAAGATCCGGTGGTGATGGCGGATACCTTCCTGGCCAACGTCACGCTGGGCCGCGATATCTCAGAAGAGCGGGTATGGCAGGCGCTGGAGACCGTGCAACTGGCGGAGCTGGCGCGCGGGCTGAGTGACGGTATTCATACCCGACTGGGCGAGCAGGGCAATAATCTCTCCGTTGGGCAGAAACAGCTGCTGGCGCTGGCGCGGGTATTGGTTGAAACGCCGCAGGTGCTGATCCTTGATGAAGCCACGGCCAGTATTGATTCCGGTACTGAACAGGCTATTCAGCAGGCGTTGGCGGCGGTGCGTGAGCACACCACGCTGGTGGTGATTGCGCATCGGTTATCGACGATTGTCGATGCGGATACCATTCTGGTGCTGCACCGGGGACAGGCCGTTGAGCGCGGCACGCACCAGCAACTGCTTGCCGCACAGGGCCGCTACTGGCAAATGTACCAGCTACAGTTGGCGGGTGAAGAGCTGGCGGCTAGCGTAAACGAAGATTCGGCAATTGCCTGATGGCGCTGCGTTTATCAGGCCCACAGCCAGTGTGGTTTCGTAGGCCTGAAGAAGCGTTTTCGCCGCCATCCGGCAATCAACAATCTGGTGCAAAAATGTAACGCACTATGCACCGTTATAGTGCGTTTTTTCTTTTTCTCTCCCGGCAGCACCCTGCAAACCTGAATCATTCCGCGTTTTTCATTCCTGGCACACCCCTTGCAATATTCCTCTCGTGTATCTGCAGCCACTACTGAATTCTGACTGGAGGGGATCTATGAAGCTGGTTACCGTGGTAATCAAACCGTTCAAACTGGAAGACGTCCGTGAAGCACTGTCGTCTATTGGCATTCAGGGGCTGACCGTCACCGAAGTGAAGGGGTTTGGCCGACAAAAAGGTCATGCTGAGTTGTACCGGGGAGCGGAATACAGCGTCAACTTCTTACCCAAAGTGAAGATTGATGTGGCAATTGCTGATGACCAACTGGATGGCGTAATTGATGTCATCAGTAAGGCCGCCTACACCGGAAAAATTGGCGACGGCAAAATTTTCGTCGCCGAGCTGCAACGTGTGATTCGTATTCGTACCGGCGAAGCCGACGAAGCCGCACTGTAACGTCTGGCACACAGTGATAGGAAACCAAAAAATGAAGATAGCAACGATGAAAACGGGTATTGCATCACTGGCGCTGCTGCCGGGACTGGCGATGGCGGCACCGGCGGTTGCGGATAAAGCCGATAACGCTTTTATGATGATTTGCACTGCGCTGGTGCTGTTTATGACTATTCCTGGCATTGCGTTGTTCTACGGCGGTTTGATTCGCGGTAAGAACGTGCTGTCAATGCTGACCCAGGTTACGGTGACATTCGCTCTGGTCTGTATTTTGTGGGTGGTTTATGGCTACTCGCTGGCTTTTGGCGAAGGGAATAATTTCTTCGGCAACTTCAACTGGGTCATGCTGAAGAATATTGCACTGACGGCGGTGACGGGGAGCTTCTACCAGTACATCCACGTTGCTTTTCAGGGGTCTTTCGCTTGCATCACCGTTGGGCTGATTGTCGGTGCGCTGGCTGAACGTATTCGCTTCTCTGCGGTGCTGATTTTTGTGGTGGTGTGGCTGACGCTGTCCTACATTCCTATTGCACACATGGTCTGGGGCGGTGGTTTGCTGGCTACGCACGGTGCGCTGGATTTTGCTGGCGGCACGGTAGTCCATATCAACGCCGCGATTGCCGGCCTGGTTGGGGCTTATCTGATTGGTAAACGCGTCGGTTTTGGCAAAGAAGCGTTTAAGCCACATAACCTGCCAATGGTCTTTACCGGTACGGCTATTCTCTATATCGGCTGGTTCGGCTTTAACGCGGGCTCCGCGGGTATGGCGAATGAAATTGCCGCACTGGCCTTCGTGAACACCGTTGTTGCTACCGCGGCCGCTATTCTCGGCTGGATCTTCGGTGAATGGGCGCTGCGTGGCAAACCATCATTGCTGGGAGCCTGTTCTGGTGCCATTGCGGGTCTGGTTGGTGTGACGCCTGCCTGTGGTTACATCGGTGTTGGTGGGGCGTTGATCATCGGCGTGGTTGCCGGTTTGGCGGGGCTGTGGGGAGTGACGATGCTGAAGCGCTTTCTGCGCGTTGATGACCCGTGTGATGTCTTCGGTGTTCACGGTGTCTGTGGCATTGTCGGCTGTATCCTGACTGGCGTATTCGCCGCCAGCTCTTTAGGCGGAGTGGGCTTTGCCGAAGGCGTTACCATGGGGCATCAGCTGCTGGTGCAACTGGAAAGCGTGGCGATCACTATTGTCTGGTCCGGTGTCGTAGCCTTCATTGGCTATAAGCTGGCGGACATGACGGTAGGCCTGCGCGTACCGGAAGAGCAGGAGCGCGAAGGGTTGGATGTGAACAGCCACGGCGAAAACGCCTACAACGCCTGATGTTTCAATCTGCCGGAAGGCGCTAAACGCTTATCCGGCCTACGACGATGTTGTCTGTAGGCCGGATGCCACATCAATTGCGATTACGCATGACCCCTTCCTGCACGGTAGAGGCGACCAGCACGCCGTCCTGTGTATAAAACTCCCCGCGGACAAACCCCCGGGCACCGGAGGCCGATGTACTTTCTACGTTGTACAACAACCACTCATTGATATTAAAAGGACGATGGAACCACATAGAATGGTCGATCGTAGCGATCTGAATCCCTTTTTCCAGAAAACCAATGCCATACGGTTGTAAAGCAACGGGCAGGAAGTTCAGATCAGAGGCGTAACCCAGCAGATACTGATGTACACGAAGATCGTCCTGCAGCTCGCCGTTTGCGCGGATCCATACCTGGCGCGCCGGAGGTGCGACGTGACCTTTTAAGGGGTTATGAAATTCAACCGGACGGACTTCCAACGGACGGTCGTTGATAAATTTTTCTTTCAACAGCGGCGGCAGCAGGTGCGCGACCGAACGGGCGATCTCAGTTTCTGATTTAAGCTCTTCAGGGCCAGGCGCTGCCGGCATCTCTTTTTGATGCTCAAACCCATCTTCTGGTGCCTGGAAAGAGGCAGTCATATAAAAAATGGGTTTCCCATTCTGGATCGCGGCAACGCGGCGGGCGCTGAAGCTGTTACCATCGCGCAGCACTTCGACATCATAGATGATGGGCTTTTGGCTATCGCCCGGACGTAAAAAGTAGCTGTGGAAGGAGTGCACCAGACGCTCTTCCGGCACGGTCTCTTTCGCGGCGTACAACGCCTGACCGACAACTTGTCCACCAAAAACCTGACGTAACCCTAAGTCTTCACTTTGGCCCCGAAAGAGTCCTTCTTCAATTTTTTCCAGATTTAACAATGTCAGCAAATTTTTCAGTGCCAGACTCATACGTGCTCTCCAGGTAATAGCGTTCTCGCAGCGAGGTAGGCAGAGTATAACGCAATTTTAAAAGTGGTCCGATGGGTGCAATTGTCTGAATTACAGGCCTATTACAAGCAGAAATTGCTAATTTGTGCCACACTTAGTCATGTTATGTTTTTGTTAACCACTCTTCTGGCGAGGAAAGTTCTCGCTGGTGCATAGATGAGAAGGAGAATTTAATGAAACTCGTGCACATGGTAAGTGGTTTAGCGGTTGCGGTCGCTCTGGCGGCTTGTGCTGGTAAAAGTGCGGATATTCAAACACCTGCGCCAAGTCCTAATACGTCAATTGCTGACACACAGTCAAAAATTCAACAGCCGAATGTGTCTGGTACGGTATGGATCCGCCAGAAAGTGGCCTTACCGCCGGATGCTGTGCTGACCGTCACACTGTCAGATGCATCGCTTGCCGATGCGCCGTCAAAAGTGCTGTCGCAAAAAGTTGTACGTACCGAGGGTAAACAAGCACCATTCAGCTTCGTGCTCCCGTTTAACCCGGCAGATATTCAGCCGAACGCCCGTATTCTGCTGAGTGCGGCGATTACGGTGAATGATAAACTGGTCTTTATTACTGATACCGTCCAGACGGTGATCAATCAGGGGGGGACTAAAGCCGATCTGACCCTGGTCCCGGTTCAGCAGACGGCCGTTCCAGTACAGCCGAGCGGTGGCGCCGCGACAACGGTGCCGTCAACGTCACCCACGCAGGTGAATCCGTCTTCCGCAGTTCCTGCCCCGACACAGTACTAAGGGAATTATTCTAACCCTCTCCATCTGGAGGGGGTTAGTACACCCAGCGATAGCGCTGTAAATCGATTTGTCCACTCCCTGAAACCACAATACCTTCCGCCAGCAATGCCTGACGTTGTCGTTGCAGGTCAGGCCCTGTCAGTGAAATCATTCCGTGACGATTAACTACTCGATACCAGGGCAGGGTGCTACCTTCGGGCAGCCGCTTAAGTACACCACCCACCTGGCGTGCAGCGCGCGGTGAGCCAGCAAGCCTGGCGACATCGCCATAGGTGGTGACGAATCCTTCGGGGATTGCGGCAACGATTTGCCAGACGCGTTGAGGGAAAGAGTCTTGTATATCCATCGTTTATTCCTGCGCTAATCCCCCAGCATAATCCCGAATGACGAGGTAGTGAAGCTTCATTGCACAAGAAAACAGCATCCGATGCGGGATGGGTTGCAATTACAGGGTGCAGCAGTGATAATGCGCCTGCGCGTTGGTTAACAACGCTCTCAATGGGGGCTCTGTTGGTTCTCCCGCAACGCTACTCTGTTCACCAGGTCAGGTCCGGAAGGAAGCAGCCAGGGCAGATGACGTGTGTGCCGGGATGTAGCTGGCAGGGCCCCCACCCAATTCTGCCGTTCGGCAATCTCGGTTCTTCTCATCTTCTTTTCTTTGTCATCGTATTGTCATTTTATTGTCATCAAATGCTGTCAATGTGTTTCGGGGATGTTATTTGATGCTTTTGCCGCTGCCATCGCGCTGTAACGACAGGGTCTTACATCCGGTGTGTTTTGGCTGACCACAAGGATTTTCTACGATGTCGACCGCAGTATTGAATGTCAAAATTGATGAGGCGCTAAAAGAAAAGCTGCGTCATTACGCTGAAGTGAATAATGAGAACCTAAGTATCTCGACGGAAAAATTGCTGCTTATCGCGTTTTCCGCCATTGAAGAGGCGGGAGTCTCCGCTGACGATATTGATAGCCAGCATACGGAAGAATCCGTGGTTGAAGCACTGACTCCTAAAGAAATCAAAGCACTGCGCAGATTACTGAAGAAGAAAAAATGAAACAACAACCGCTCTCAACCGCCTGTAATTATGGCGAAGCCTGTGAAATGCTCCGTTCCGGTTACGTGAAACATGTTCGTCTGAGCTGGAATGTCGGTAGCGATGAATTTTTCCGTATTGCTTCTGACTGGTGCGATGCCGGGGCGAAAATTAAGAAAGACGGTGAGAATTTTGTGATTTCCCTGAAGGGGTTCCCGGTTCCTCCCCAGCGGTAATATTGCCGGGACATCCTCGCCCATCACGCCATTCAAGGACGAGTCCTGTGACTCGTCGCTCATATTATTTTGCGCATTTTCCCGTGACTTGCCTGTAAACGCAGGTTGTCCCAAATGGGTTGCAACGTCCGGAAGGCCGCGCGCATTGTGTCATCGGGCAGTGCGAAGGGCATGCGTAAGAAGCGATCGAAGGCGCCATCCAGGCCGAAGCGCGTCCCGGTACCTAACTGAATACCTGCACTTTCGGCGCGGGTGGCAAACAACGTCGCCAGCGTATCGGGTAATTCAACCCAGAAAGAGAGTCCCCCCTGCGGTTGAGTAAACTGCCACTCCGGGAAATGTGTCTTCATCAGGTTATGGCACAGATCGCGCCGGGTGGTGAGCAATTGCCGTCTGCCGGGAAGAAAATCGGCCGCATTGTCCAGCAACCAACCCGTGGCAAGCTGTTCAAGCACTGGTGATCCTAAATCAAATGTGTCGCGAGTCTGTACCAGCGCGGCAATGGTACGCGACGAAGCCCGAATCCATCCCAGACGCAGACCTCCCCAAAAACTTTTCCCCGCAGACCCCAGCATGATGATGGGCGCGCCATCATGGAATGCCGCCAGCGGTGGTGGTGGCGGGGCGTCATACCACAGATTGACCATGGTTTCGTCCACCACCAGTGTCGTGCGGGTTCTGGCGGAGATATCGGCGATAGCCTGGCGCGTCGCCGCATCCATACAACGTCCGGTAGGATTGTGAAAATCTGGCATCAGGTAGGCCATTCTCGGCGCGGTTTGCGCAATAGTGGCAACAAGGCCCGATGTATCCCAACCGTGTTCAGGCAGCGACACGCCAACGGGGCGGCAGGATGCCCCCTGAATGGCTGCAATGGCGAGCGGATAGGTAGGATGATCGACCAACACACGATCGCCGGGGCCCGTGAGCAAACGCAGGATCAGCGCCAGGCCGCTGACTGCGCCATTCACCACCATTATTTCATCCGGCTGTGTGGGTAATCCGCGTTCGCAATAATGCCGGGCAATAGATTCGCGCAGCGTTGGCAACCCCTGGGGTAAATACCCTGAACTTAGCAAATGCTGTGGCATCGCGAGCAGGGCTTGCTGGTATGCATGATGAATCTCGGGCCCGGCGCTGAGCGCCGCTATGGACAAATCCAGCGCGGTGCTGGTGCCGGTTCGCGTCGGAACATGGCGGATATGTTCCGGCAGGATCACGCGTGAACCACTTCCATGGCGGCTTTCCAGATACCCTTCTTCCCGCAGTTGCGCCATTGCGCTGGCAATCGTCGTGCGACTGACTTCAAGCACGGCGGCCAGCTCGCGTTCGCCGGGTAAGCGGGTATCCAGCGCCAGTCGGCCATCCAGGATCAGCAGGCGCAGTGCCTCTGCCAGCTGTCGCCAGATAGGTGTACGCGAGGGGGTCTCCTGCCAGTGCCCAAGCAGGCGCTGCAGGGACTGGCTTCCATAACGGCGAGATGACATAGCAGTCCACTTTTTGAAAACTGGACATTAATCATAGTGCCAATTGCGGTGAAGATGAAAGCTATCTGAGAGGTGAGGAGAACATTATGCTGCGTCGTTTACTTCAGCTGTATGTCGGACTGGCGCTGTACGGCGTTTCGACGGCGATGTTTGTACGTGCAGATTTAGGGGCTGACCCGTGGAACGTATTTCATCTGGGCGTGGCAAATCTATTATCGATGAATATCGGCCTGGTGATCATCGCCGTGGGGGTACTGGTCCTGCTGGCATGGATACCACTGCGCCAGCGCCCCGGATTTGGCACTCTCAGCAATGTCATTATGATTGGTTTGGCGGCAGATGCTGCGCTGGCGGTGATCCCAGGATTTGAATCGCTACTGACGCGCAGTGGACTGCTGGTGGCGGCGGTTATCTTGAATGCGCTAGCGACCAGTCTGTACATCGGTGCCGGTTTTGGGGCGGGCCCGCGTGACGGCTTGATGACCGGTATTCATGCGCGTACTGGTTGGTCTGTACGGACTATCCGGACCTCAATCGAGGTGTCGGTTTTGCTCAGCGGTTGGCTTCTTGGTGGAACCGTGGGTGTTGGAACGGTGCTGTATGCGTTAGCTATTGGACCGTTAATTCAGATTTGCCTGCCGTGGTTTCGTCATCAGCCGCAGCCACGTATTCGTGTTCGGAATGAGCCTACGGCGTGATTGCCTGCTGACGACTAAACTTAACCTCGACTGACGCGGCCGGAATCGGCTTGCCGCGCAGTACACTTCGGAGGTTTATCTGATGAAGTATGTTGATGGTTTTGTTGTTGCCGTTCCTGCCGAAAACAAGGAGGCATATATCGCGATGGCGGCAAAAGCTGCACCGCTTTTCAAGGAATTCGGCGCGCTGCGCGTTGTGGAGTGTTGGGCTGATGATGTTCCCGACGGGAAGTTGACCGATTTTCGTATGGCGGTCAAAGCGCAGGATCATGAGGAAGTGGTATTCAGCTGGATTGAATACCCTTCCAAAGAAGTCCGCGATGCGGCGAACCAGAAGATGATGTCCGATCCCCGTATGAAGGAGTTTGGTGAATCTATGCCATTTGATGGCAAGCGAATGATCTACGGTGGATTCTCGCCCATTATGGAAGAGTGACGTGACTGGCTGTGCGGCGTGCCGCCAGCCATCTCAATACACGCCAGTGCCATGTTAGAGCCGTTTTTCCGCCCACAGAATAAATTCCGCCTTTGGCAGTGCTTTGCTGTACAGCCAGCCTTGACCATACTGTACGCCATGTTGACGTAGCCAGCTTTCCTGGTTCTCGGTCTCGATGCCTTCTGCCACCATTTCCAGCTTCAGCGTTTTGGCTATCTCGATAATATGTGGCGTGACGTTATTGTATTCCAGCGCATCAACAAACGATTTGTCTATCTTCAGGATGTCCACATCCAGATCCTGCAAATAACTCAGGCTGGAATAGCCTGTACCAAAATCATCAATATAAATAGGGTGGCCAGCCTGGCGGTATTTGGCGATAAACGGTGCGCTGTTTTTCGGGTCGGCAAATTCACGCTCAGTCAGTTCCAGGGCAATTTGTGCGGGTTTTAGTTGCCAGTGGTTAACCATGCGGCTTAACAGTGCCGGAAGCGTTTCGGACTTCAAATCGGCCGACTCAAGGTTGAGTGATATATGCTGTTGAGGATGTTGATGCAGCCATTTACCCAGATCCTCGAAGACGTTTTCAATAATCAAATGTGTGAGAGGTTCTGTCAGGCCGGTCTCTTCGGCCAGGGGGATAAAAATATCGGGTGAGAGATAGCTACCGTCAGCTTGTCGCCAGCGGGCCAGTGCTTCTGCACCCACGACCTTTCCCGTTTTGAGCGAAATAATGGGCTGGTAATGGACCTTGATAGCCCGGTTCTGAATGGCGTCTTGCAATTGGTGATGGGGGGACTGCAAGCAGCGCAAAATACGCAGAATAAAGAAGGCGGTGAGCAGGCCAATAATAATCCCTACCGGGAGCCAGATAAGCGCCTGTCGGTGCCAGGATTTTTGCAAAGGTAATGTCGACGCCCAGCTGACGATCGTGATACCCAGTTCGGGGAAAGGGCGAGAATTATAAATACTGCCCTCTTTTTGAAAATGGCTGATAGAACTGTCTTTTTGCAGTTGATGCAACACGTCCAAGGGGAGATCGGCACTACTGGCCACCACGACGTTGCTTACTGTACCCACAATGGCGACTTCGATAGGCCATGAACCAAAAGGGATAACATCAATGAACGATCCCGGATCGATCATCACTACATAATGTTCGCTACCGAGCGCCGCCATAAAACGCTGTATTCCGAGGTCGTTTTGCGAGGTTAACCAGGCGCGATAGCCATCAGGTGTCATTTTCATTGGCGGCGGAAACGCAGCAGCCAGGCTCCTTTTTTCAAGGGAGGAACACTGTGGAACATTGTCTTTGAGGTACATCACTTCCTGAATATAACGGTAGCTGTAGGACAACCGGCGCATTTCCAGCAAATGTTCCTCTGAGCAGGGCACCCCCTGGAAGGCTTCTATTTTGCGTAGCGCTTTTTTGGCCTGCTCGCCAACGCGTTCCGTACGCAAAGCGACCCGGGTAGAGAATGAATCAAGCTCATCTATAAATTTCGTTTCGACCTGACGATGTGCCAGCCACAGGCTTAAACACACCGGTACGAGGATGGACAGAACCAGTATTCCCGCCACCAGGCCAATCAGATGTCGTGTTGTCACAGTGATATCCTTATTAACACAGCGTAGAGAAAGTATATCCGAAAGCTAAAAAAGCAATTCGATTGGCATCATATATTTAGGGCCACTTATCACTCCGATAAATTACCCACAGCATAAATCAGGTTGAGATCTGTATGGGAGTGGTGTATTTTGATGGATATGTTATAACGTAACAAATTGAGGTTGCCATGAAACCGGATATCCATCCTTTTTATCGCCCAGTGGTGTTTCACGATACCAGTGCCAATGAATACTTTAAGGTCGGTTCGACGATCAAAACCGAACGAGAGATTGAGTTCGAGGGACAAATCTACCCGTACGTAACGCTTGATATCTCGTCTAAGTCACATCCGTACTACACCGGTAAACAAAAAACCTTCGATAACGAAGGCAGCGCGGCGCGTTTCCAGAAACGTTTCGGCCACTTTATTGGCACTAAGCGAGGTTAAGATGCAGGTACTCAATTCACTTCGCAGCGCCAAACAGCGGCACCCTGACTGCCAGATAGTCAAACGCAAAGGGCGTTTGTACGTCATCTGCAAAACGAATCCGCGGTTTAAAGCGGTACAGGGCCGTAAAAAAAGACGTTAGTCACTTTGCCAGCATTACAGGGACTGAAGTGCGTTCCCCTCGGGGGACGCACTTTTTTTGTTTGTGACAGGGCGTGATTACTGACTGGCCTGCGCGCGGGTGAGTGTGAAGACATCATAAAATGACAGTTCGCCTTTCCGCGTTATCATTTTTTGCAGTTGGGCCTTATGCTCACTGTCGACGTGGGGAGAGTGCAGGATAGTGTCGATGAGCGAGGGTGGCACAAAGCGCGTGTTGTACCATTCACCGTTATAGCAGACTCTGAAATCCAGTACATCAATGTCTTCAAAGCGGTAACGCGGCGCAACATCAAAAAAGAAAAAGGCATTGAGTAAGGCGAACAGTACAACCAACAGCCATACCGAATCGACCAGCGTTTCTGATTGCAGCATTACTGCCAGCGTGGCAAAAAACGCAACATACATGCCGATAAATAGCCCTGGATGTTTACGAATAAAGCTGATGCCAAAGCGCGGTTTGTTGTCGCGCTTTTCGCGAATATTTAAGTCGTCGATGGTTTCGGTAAGCAGGCGTTGTATTTCTGTCATCTCTTGCCTTCGTGAAATCTGCAATAGTCAGGAGGGATCGGCCCATTTTAAAAGGGGATACTGTCTGAGAAAAGTAACAGATTAACCACAATTTAGCATAACAGTTACATATCAGATCACAGTGTTTTGATGATCCGTGCCGGATTGCCTCCGACGACGGTGTTTGCCGGAACGCTTTTAGTCACCACTGCACCTGACGCCACAACCACGTTGTCGCCCAGTGTTACACCCGGATTAATGACTGCTCGCCCTCCGATCCAGACATTATTCCCGATAGTTACAGGTTTCCCTAGTTCAACCCCGCTGTTGCGTTCGTTAGCGTCCAGTGGATGAGTTGCCGTATAGATATGGACTCCCGGTGCCAGCATACAGTTATCACCGATGTGGATTGGGCAGACATCAAGCATGACGCAGTCGAAGTTGGCGTAAAACGCTTTGCCGAGATAAATGTTATACCCGTAGTCGCAACGAAAAGAGGGCTCAATGTAAGCGTCTTCGCTTTGACCCAACAGATCGCGCAAGATAGCCTGACGTTCACTCTGCGCATCGGGTGCGGTGGCATTGTATCGGTGGATGAGTTGGCGTGCGCGGAGACGGTCGTTGCGCAACGTTTCATCTGCCGGGCGATACAATTCGCCGGCGATCATCTTTTTCTTCTCTTCACTCATTACGAACTTTCCCGTTTACTGGTAGGCAGTCACAGTACAGTAAAACGCAATGCAGGGAAGGGGAACGTTCCCGCTTTCTCGCTGTGATCGCAATCACGTGATTTGAATTAAATAATGGTTGTTGGTACGGGAAATGGTCAGTCAGACAAACAAATGTTTCGCGATACCTGACTTAACCTCATGAGCAATTAACGAATAAATTTCCAAACAGATGTTGGGATCTTGTCGTAGAGCTTATTCATGGTCAATTCAGCAAGACGATGATCGGCGGCTGAGTAAAATACAGCCAGTTCATTGTCAGATAATTCATATTTATTTTTCTCAATAACACGTTCAAGCGTGTCAATTGTTTGACAGCGTCGCAGGCGCATCAAATAATCTGTTTTAGTTAATGGTTTATCGGACATAACTCTTACCTATGATTGTAATAATTTTTAACAAGACAAACTGACAGGATTAGCCCTGGTGGCATTGACAAAACAGCGAAACAGTCGATTACCTGACTTCCGCCATTTCTGTAGATCCTGCGTATTAATACCATAACTACTGAACAACATAAAAGTGTCATCCAGGTATTCATCAATCTGCGCGATCAGCTTATTGTCCTCATTGTACTTAATTTTATAATTAAGTGCGAAGGTTGCAATATGCTCTATCAGTTCATTGAGCTGCAAGCTGGTTGCAGAGGTAGGGTCATTGACCCAACCATGGTTGCTTTGTTCAAGGTTTGCAAGACAGTCATGATACAGGGTTTCGCAGAGAAATTTAAGCTGCGCGATATCATGTCTTTTCGGTGAGTATTCATCCATAACGCATCCCCTTCTTAGTGGTTTAGACTAACCGAACACCTTTCGGGATGGATACAACAAACGACCTGGAACTTGCCCGCGACTCCTGATGATTTAACTATAATCTACTCTAAAAAAGATTTCATCGTCATATCACGAAAAATTACAATTATGTAAAATTATGATGCAGTCCCGTTTTTACATTTTAACAGATGAATGCCGGTATTCGAAATGGAACAACTTCGTTATTCTCGGCCAATCATCACGTTATCTCGTTTAGGTTTAGTAACGAAAGGCGACAACCGACTCTGTGAACGAAAACCAGGAATAGTCTTAATATTTATTTAGGTAAATAAGGGTTCGTGACGTTTTTTAAGAATAGCCTCTAAGCTCATAAGGATTATATCGCTTATTTAAACCAGAGAAAATAAACGAAATCGCAATAAGCGCTTTTTATGATTTTTTTCCAGAAAAAAGGCCGCTTGCGCGGCCTTATCTTTAGGAATGTATCAATGATGCTCAACTGAGTGGCTATGTTCAACATCTTCGTTCTTGCGGCTAAAGCGGCGGCGGACCACCACAAAGAACACCGGAACAAAGAAGATAGCCAATACGGTTGCTGTGACCATCCCGCCCATTACGCCAGTACCGACGGCGTTCTGCGCGCCACTACCAGCACCGGAGCTGATAACCAGCGGCATTACGCCGAGGATAAAGGCTAACGATGTCATCAGAATCGGACGTAAACGCATACGAACCGCGTCCAGCGTCGCTTCTACCAGGCCTTTACCTTCTTTATCCATCAAGTCTTTGGCGAATTCGACGATCAATATCGCGTTCTTCGCCGACAACCCAATGGTTGTGAGCAGGCCCACCTGGAAGTAAACGTCGTTGGTCAAACCACGGAACGTTGCTGCCAGCAGCGCACCGATAACCCCCAGTGGAACGACCAGCATAACGGAGAACGGAATTGACCAGCTCTCGTACAATGCCGCCAGGCACAGGAAGACGACGATCAGTGAAATCGCATACAGGGCAGGAGCCTGGTTACCGGACAGTCGTTCCTGGTAGGACATGCCCGTCCAGTCATAGCCAATACCGGATGGCAGTTTGCTGGCCAGTTGCTCCATCATTGCCATCGCTTCACCGGTACTTTTACCCGGTGCGGCCTGGCCCAGGATTTCCATGGATGGCAGACCATTATAGCGTTCCAGACGCGGTGAACCATATTCCCAACGCGAGGAAGAGAACGCAGAGAACGGCACCATTTGTCCATCGCTACCGCGGACATACCAGTTTCCAATATCTTCCGGCAACATACGGTATTTGGCTTCAGACATGACGTAAACTTTCTTCACACGACCACGGTCGATGAAGTCGTTCACGTAGCTTCCGCCCCATGCTGCGCCCAGCGTTGTATTAATGTCACTAATGGAAACACCCAGAGCCTGCGCTTTTTCCTGATCGATATCGATCTTGAATTGCGGAGTATCTTCCAGACCGTTAGGACGTACGCCCACCAATAGATCAGGATGTTTCGCGACTTCACCAAACAACTGGTTACGCGCCTGAGTCAATTTTTCATGGCCCAGACCGGCCTGGTCAATCAACTGGAAGTCGAAGCCCGTCGCGGTGCCCAGTTCTACGATTGCTGGCAGGTTAAAGGCGAATACCATGGCGTCTTTAATCTGCGAGAACGCCCCCATCGCACGCTGAGTAATCGCTTCTACCTTGTTCTCTTCACCTGGACGTTCACTCCAGTCTTTCAGAGAGACGAATGCGATACCGGTGTTCTGACCACGACCAGCAAAGCCGAAGCCGTTAACCGCAAACACCGATTCAACGTTCGCTTTTTCTTTGGTCAGGTAGTAATCCGTCACTTCGTCCAGCACTTTCTGGGTACGCTCTTGCGTTGCACCCGCTGGCAGCTGAGCCATGGTCAGGAATACACCCTGGTCTTCATCTGGCAGGAAGGAGCTTGGCAGGCGCACAAACAGATAGGCCATGCCGACGACGATGATCAGATACAGCGCCAGGTAACGACCGGTGCTGCGTAGAATACCGCCTACGCTATCGGTGTAGTGGTGCGTGCTCTTATCGAACATGCGGTTGAACCAACCGAAGAAGCCCGTTTTGCCTTCGCCATGATCGCCTTTAGCAATCGGTTTAAGCATGGTTGCACACAGGGCTGGGGTCAGAATCAACGCCACCAGTACAGACAACGCCATTGCGGAAACAATGGTGATGGAGAACTGACGGTAAATCGCACCGGTAGACCCCCCGAAGAAGGCCATTGGGATAAATACCGCTGACAGTACCATCGCGATACCCACCAATGCGCCCTGAATCTGGCCCATTGATTTACGCGTTGCTTCTTTCGGCGGTAGCCCTTCTTCGGCCATGACACGTTCAACGTTCTCGACCACCACGATGGCATCATCCACCAACAGGCCGATGGCGAGCACCATCCCGAACATCGTTAGCGTGTTTATCGAGAAGCCGAAAATCGCCAGCACAGCAAAAGTACCCAACAAGACGACCGGGACGGCGATGGTCGGAATCAACGTCGCGCGGAAGTTCTGCAGGAACAGATACATAACCAGGAACACGAGGATGATTGCTTCCGCCAGCGTCTTCACAACTTCGTGAATAGAGATTTTCACGAACGGTGTTGTGTCATACGGATAAACAATTTTCAGGCCTGATGGGAAGAACGGTTCCATCTTCACCAGTTCAGCACGGATAGCCGCTGCGGTATCCAGGGCGTTCGCACCGGTAGCCAGTTTGATACCCAGACCAGACGCAGGCTTGCCGTTGAACTTCGCAATGATGTCGTAGTTTTCACCACCCAGTTCAATCTTCGCTACATCGCGCAGACGAACCTGGGAGCCATCCTGGTTCACTTTCAGCAGAATTTTGCCGAATTCGTCGGTGGAGGTCAGACGCGTCTGAGCAATGATAGAGGCGTTCAGTTGCTGGCCTTTCACGGGTGGCGTACCACCAAGCTGGCCGGCTGCAACCTGGGCGTTCTGTGCTTTAATCGCGGAAATCACATCTACCGGCGTAAGCTGGTATTTGTTCAGTTCGGTTGGGTCCATCCAGATACGCATCGCGTACTGTGAACCGAACAGCTGCACGTCACCGACGCCTGAAGTACGGCTGATGGTGTCTTTCATGTTAGCGGCGACGTAATCCGAGATATCTTCCTGCGTCATGGTGCCATCGGTGTTGATAACACCAACAACCATCAGGAAGCTGCTGGATGACTTCTCAACGCTAACCCCTTGCTGCTGTACTTCCTGAGGCAGCAACGGCATGGCCAGCTGCAGTTTGTTCTGCACCTGTACCTGCGCGATATCTGCATCAGTACCGGACTGGAAGGTTAAGGTGATCTGCACGGTACCCGTGGAGTCACTGTTTGAGGACATGTACATCAGGTTATCGATACCGTTCATATTCTGTTCGATAACCTGCGTAACAGTATCCTGTACTGTTTTGGCATCAGCGCCAGGGTAGGTCGCGGAGATCGTCACTGCCGGAGGTGCAATAGTAGGATATTGCGCTACCGGCAATTTGAGGATCGCGAGCCCCCCTGCCAACATGATGATAATGGCGATCACCCACGCAAATATGGGGCGATCGATAAAGAAATTAGGCATGTCTTAACGGCTCCTGTTTAAGTTAAGACTTGGACTGTTCAGGCTGGCTACCGCTTGCGGCTGGCTGGTTATTATCCGCGGTGACTTCCTGCGCTTTAACCTGAGCGCCAGGACGAACTTTCTGCAGCCCACTTACAATCACACGGTCGCCCGGCTTAAGTCCTTCAGTGACTAACCATTTGTCGCCAATTGCTTGTGCTGCCACAATTTGACGCGTTTCAACTTTGTCATCAGCACCGATAACCAATGCACTGGCATCGCCACGCGGTGTGCGGGTAACGCCTTGCTGTGGAACCAGTAACGCCGTTGGGTTTGTCCCTTCTTCCAAACGCGCACGGACGAACATACCCGGCAGTAAGGTGTGATCCGGGTTCGGGAAGATTGCGCGTAACGTAATTGACCCAGTAGTTTGATCAACCGTCACATCCGAAAACTCCAGCGTACCGGACTGCGGGAATTTAATACCGTCGCTGGTGACCAGTTCGACTTTCGCTTTACCGTTCTCTTGTTTCAGCGTGCCATTGGCCAACTCTTGTTTCAGGCGCAGGAAATCGTTACTTGACTGCGTCACATCGACATAGATGGGATCCAACTGCTGAACGGTCGCCAGTGCGGTCGCCTGACCGTTTTGCACCAGTGCACCTTCAGTAACGGATGACTTACCAATGCGGCCGCTGATTGGCGACGTGACTTTGGTATAGGCCAGATTGATACGTGCGGTTTCTACCGCGGCTTTCGCAGCGACAACAGCAGCGTTCGCCTGTTGTGCATCTGCCTGCGCGCTATCGTAGTCCTGTTGACTGATGTACTTCGTACCTAACAGTTTCTGATAACGTTTAACCGTCAACTGAGCGATATTTGCCGCTGCTTGTGCTTTGGCCAGATCGCCTTTCGCACTTTCGTACGCGGCCTGGTAAGTAGCAGGATCAATCTGATAGAGAGACACACCCGCTTCAATGTCGCCGCCTTCGGTAAAGTTACGCTTCAGGATAATACCGCTGACCTGAGGGCGAACTTCCGCAATGCGAAAAGCACTGGTGCGACCTGGGAGCTCAGTTGTGATCTGTAGAGGTTCAGTTTTGAGCGTCACAACTCCAACTTCTGGCATCTGCTGGCCCCCTTGTTGGGCCTGTTTGTCGTCACATCCTGTTAGCGCTAAGCTGCCTGAGAGCATCAGAACGACTGCCAGAGGCGTTAACCCTCTGTTTTTGTTCATATGTAAACCTCGAGTGTCCGATTTCAAATTGATCAATGGCTTAAAGCCCATAAACCCATTGCTGCGTTTATATTATCGTCGTGCTATGGTACATACATTCACAAATGTATGTAAATCTAACGCCTGTAAATTCACTGACATATGGCACGAAAAACCAAACAACAAGCACAGGAAACACGGCAGCACATTCTGGATGTTGCCCTGCGTTTGTTTTCGCAGCAAGGGGTATCATCCACCTCGCTTGCGGAGATCGCAAAAGCCGCTGGTGTAACTCGCGGCGCTATCTATTGGCATTTCAAAAACAAGTCGGATTTATTCAGTGAAATCTGGGAGCTAGCAAAACCTAACATTGATGAGTTAGAAACTGAGTATCAGGCAAAATTCCCCGACGATCCACTATCAGTATTAAGAGAAATATTAGTTTACGTTCTTGAAGCGACTGTGACTGAAGAACGCCGACGTTTATTGATGGAGATTATATTCCACAAATGCGAATTTGTCGGGGAAATAGCAACAGTTCAACTGGTTCAACGCAGCCTGTGTCTTGAAAACTATGACCGGATCGAACAAACGCTGCGACACTGTATGGCTGCAAACATGTTGCCAGAGAATCTGAATACGCGCCGTGTGGCAGTGCTACTGCGGAGTTATATCTCCGGGATCATTGAGAACTGGTTATTTGCGCCCGAATCGTTTGATTTGCGAAAAGAGGCGCGCGACTACGTTGCGGTGCTACTGGAGATGTGTCTGCTTTGTCCGACACTGCGTGTGAAGGTCGCAGAGGCGAGCTAACTTTCGGACCTAATACCAGGAATTCTCCTGGAGGGTTTCCCTCCTGCTATTCTGTCCGTCACAGCCGTGATATTCTTGCCGCTTGACTATTTTCGGTCACTTTCCCGGTTCAGAAACGTTCATTCTCATGACTATGTTGCAGCTCTATAAACGTTCACAGCATCTTATTGCTATAAGCATTCTTTTCTTCATTCTACTGCTGTCCAGCCAGTCATCAGCATTTGCGCGGGCGCAACAGAATGGTGAACTGCCGACAAAAGCGGATATTCAGAGCCAGTTGGATACGCTGAATAAACAAAAAGATCTTTCCGCGCAGGACAAACTGGTTCAGCAGGATCTCATCGATACTATTGCCACACTGGATAAAATAGATCGCGTAAAAGATGAGACCGTACAGCTTCGTCAGAAAGTGGCTCAAGCGCCGGAGAAAATGCGCCAGGCAACGGATGCGTTGAATTCACTCAGCGATGTCGATAATGACGATGAAACGCGAAAAACGCTGAGCACGCTCTCTTTGCGCCAGCTTGAATCTCGTGTCGCCCAGGTGCTGGACGATCTGCAAAGCGCGCAAAACGACCTTGCAGCCTACAACAGTCAGTTGGTTTCGCTGCAAACGCAGCCAGAGCGTGTGCAAAATGCGATGTACACCGCATCACAGCAAATGCAGCAAATCCGTAATCGCCTGGATGGGACTAATGTGGGTGAGGCGGCATTACGCCCCAGCCAACAGGTGTTGCTGCAGGCGCAGCAAGCGTTGCTGAGCGCGCAGATCGATCAACAGCGTAAGAGTCTGGAAGGCAACACGGTTTTGCAGGATACCTTGCAGAAACAGCGTGATTATGTAACGGCGAATACGAATCGTCTTGAACATCAGCTTCAGTTGCTGCAGGAAGCGGTGAACAGCAAACGTCTGACGCTAACCGAAAAGACGGCGCAGGAAGCGGTAACACCAGACGAAGCGGCACGTATCCAGACCAACCCGCTAGTTAAACAAGAACTTGATATTAACCATCAGCTCAGTCAGCGTCTGATATCTGCCACCGAAAACGGCAACGCGCTGATGCAGCAAAACATTAAAGTCAAAAACTGGCTTGATCGTGCGCTGCAATCCGAACGCAATATTAAAGAACAAATCGCCGTGCTGAAAGGCAGCCTGCTGTTGTCACGTATTCTGTACCAGCAGCAGCAAACGCTGCCGTCGGCAGATGAACTTGCCGATATGACCAACCGTATTGCCGACTTACGTCTGGAGCAATTTGAGGTCAACCAGCAGCGTGATGCGCTATTCCAGAATGATGCGTTTGTCGCCAAACTAGAAGAAGGGCACAGCAATGAAGTGAATGGCGAAGTCCATGATGCCCTGCTGCAGGTTGTGGATATGCGTCGTGAACTGTTGGACCAGTTGAATAAGCAGTTGGGTAACCAATTGATGATGGCCATTAACCTGCAAATTAATCAACAGCAGTTAATGAGCGTATCGAAAAACCTGAAAGGGATCCTCACGCAGCAAATCTTCTGGGTAAACAGTAACCGCCCGATGGACTGGGACTGGATAAAGGCGTTCCCGCAAACGCTTAAAGACCAGTTTAAGTCGATGAAAATTACCGTGAACTGGGAAAAAGCCTGGCCGGCGGTATTCATTGCGTTCCTGGCCGGTCTGCCGTTGCTGCTTATTGCCGGGCTTATCCGCTGGCGCCTGAAATGGCTGAAAGAATATCAGGCAAAACTCGCCGCCGCGGTGGGTAACCTGCGTAATGACAGCCAGCTTAATACGCCAAAAGCGATACTGATTGATTTGATCAGAGCCTTACCTGCATGTCTGATAATTCTCGCCGTAGGCTTGATCCTGCTGACGATGCAATTAAACGTCAGCGATCTGCTGTGGGCATTCAGTAAGAAGATGACCGTTTTCTGGCTGGTGTTTGGTCTGTGCTGGAAGGTACTGGAAAAAGATGGCGTGGCGATACGTCATTTTGGCATGCCAGCGAAACAGACCAGCCACTGGCGTCGCCAGATTGTGCGTATTAGCCTTGCGCTGTTGCCGCTTAACTTCTGGTCGGTTATTGCTGAACTGTCGCCGCTTAATCTGATGGACGATGTATTAGGGCAAGTCGTTATTTTCTTCAACCTGCTGCTGATCGCCTTCCTGGTGTGGCCAATGTGCCGTGAAAGCTGGCGTGACAAAGAGTCGCACGGTCTGCGTCTGGTCACTATCACCGTACTGTCTATTATCCCGATTGCGTTGATGGTGCTGACGGCGACCGGTTATTTCTATACCACGCTGCGCCTGTCCGGCCGTTGGATTGAAACGGTTTATCTGGTTATTGTCTGGAACCTGCTATACCAGACGGTGCTGCGTGGGTTGAGCGTGGCGGCACGACGCATTGCCTGGCGGCGTGCGTTAGCGCGTCGTCAGAATCTGGTAAAAGAAGGGGCCGAAGGCGCAGAACCGCAGGAAGAACCGACTATCGCTCTGGAGCAGGTAAACCAGCAAACGCTGCGTATTACGATGCTGTTGATGGTGGCTCTGTTTGGTGTTCTGTTCTGGGCAATTTGGTCCGATCTGATCACCGTGTTTAGTTATCTCGACAGCATTACGCTTTGGCATTACAACGGTACTGAAGCGGGAGCAGCGGTGGTGAAAGATGTCACCATGGGCAGTTTGCTGTTTGCCATTATTGCCTCGATGGTGGCGTGGGCGTTGATCCGCAACTTACCAGGTCTGCTCGAAGTGCTGGTGCTGTCGCGACTCAAAATGCGCCAGGGCGCATCGTATGCCATCACCACGATCCTCAATTACGCGATTATCGCTATCGGGGCAATGACAGTCTTCGGATCGCTCGGCGTATCGTGGGACAAACTCCAGTGGCTGGCAGCGGCCCTGTCGGTTGGTCTGGGTTTTGGCTTACAGGAAATCTTCGGTAACTTCGTCTCGGGCCTGATTATTCTGTTTGAACGTCCGGTACGTATTGGCGATACGGTTACCATTGGTACGTTCTCCGGTACGGTCAGCAAGATCCGTATTCGTGCCACAACGATTACCGACTTCGATCGTAAAGAGGTCATTATCCCGAATAAGGCGTTTGTGACGGAGCGTCTGATCAACTGGTCACTGTCCGATACCACCACACGTTTGGTTATTCGTATTGGTGTGGCTTATGGTTCAGATCTGGATAAAGTGAAGAAAGTGCTGCTGCAGGCGGCAACGGAACATCCGAAAGTGATGCATGATCCTGAACCCGCAGTGTTCTTTACGGCTTTCGGCGCCAGCACGCTGGATCATGAACTGCGTTTATACGTTCGCGAACTGCGGGATCGCAGCCACACGGTCGATGAACTGAACCGCGCAGTTGATCGTTTATGTCGTGAAAACAATATTGATATCGCCTTTAACCAACTCGAAGTGCACCTGCATAATGCCAAAGGCGACACAGTGACAGAGGTTAAGCGTGACATCATCAAAGGCGACGATCCGACGCCTTCAGTAGGTTAAGTTGCAATCAGGGCGGCAAATATGCCGCCCTGATTGCATTTAGTGCGTCAGCGCGACCAGTTCTTCCTGCGTCAGGCCCGTAAGGTGCGTAATCAGATCCGGTTCCAGACCGCGGGCGAGCATTTTTTGTGCGATATTACGCGCTTCAACCTGCCGACCTTCTTCTAACCCTTTTTCCAGACCTTTTTCCAGACCTTGCTGCATGCCTTCTGCTCTACCTTTTTCTTCCAACCATTCGGCAATTGTCATCAGCTGTTCCTTGTACTGTGGCGCACTCTGCGCCAGTTGGCGGACAAGTACGCCGGGTTCCGTGGTATTTCCTGCTTTAAGCATGTAATTAATCAAAACGTCGATTTGATATTCTGTCAGATGCTCTTGCGTTAAGAGCGTAATAAGTTGATCCAATAATTCGCTCAGATCCCGTCGACGAATATGTTTTTGCAGGAGTTCCAGCATCGCTACCCGTTGATGCTGCAGGATCTGATTATCTGGCATTACGGTCAGGTCTACCAGTGCAAATTCATTGCCATAAAGCGCTTGCGCAAGCTTTGGCTCGCTAAACAGGTGATGCCAGTTAAGGGTATAGGGCCACGGACTTTCCGTGCCATGGTAAAACAGGACAGGGACAACCAGAGGTAGCGTTTTATGCCCGGCGTTAAGGTGATGCTGCATGGCGGCAATAGCGTAGCGCATCAGGCGAAAGGCCATGAATTTATCGGGTTTGCTCTGATGTTCAATCAGCGCGTAAACGTAGCCGAGTCCATGTTTTGTTTGCAGGGAATAGAGGATATCTGAATAGCAGGTGCGTAAATCGTCCTCAATAAAGCTGCCTGATTCCAGCGTTAATGTCGCCATATCGCATATATTGAGAAATGCTTCAGGCAAATGGATTTGCAAAAAATCTCGGGCGACCTCTTTTTGCGTCAGCATTTGCCGAAAGACTGCATCGTGCGGTGTGGTGGGGAGTCGTTCCATGATCGGTCCGTTATCGTCGTGATGTTGCGACGACTCTGACACCGAAGCCAATGGCAGACCAGAGGGCAATTAACCAGTTTGCGAGGTGTCTTCCGCAGTTTTAAGCTTGTTTTCATAATCACGCATAACGATCTCCAGCGCGCGTAGCACTGTGCGCGCTGGTAGCTGATTCTCCTCAAGCAAAACAATCAAATCGACGGCCAGTTTGACGTCGTCCGGGGCGTTTTCAAGGGACATAAATTCTCCGGTGATTAGCGGGTTAAACGTGCCAGCACGTTGTCAATTCTTGCCAGCGCATGACGGCAGCGTGCCAGTCGTGCTTCGAACGCCTCGACTTCTCGGTGCAGCTTTTGCTGCTCCTCAAACCCCGAGGCCTGAGCTAATCGCTCTTTACGGTCACGTGTCATCTCAACCAGACGCCGTTCAAATTCCTGATGCTGAACGCGTTTACGTTGCCAGCGGGCAAGACCCGGCGAGGCGCTGTCCCACTCGCGGAGCGACCAGGTGGCGGATTCGCGTGAAATCGCCTCTAATTGTGAGGCAAGATGCTCAGCAAGCCAGGCAATTTGCGGCAATTGTTGCTGCTCAACGGCACGACGCAGGGCGGCAAGATTATCGCCAGCTTCATCCAGGCAAGCCTGCAACAGCGTGCTGCGAGTACGAAAAAGATGACGATCGAAACGGGCGCTGAGCGTTGCGTGATGAACTAAAGGCGCACATTGCTGGCGCAGGCTGTTAAGTTGACTTTCGAGCTTCTGTAGTAGCATGACGGTTTTCACGACAACACTCCGATGAAAATGAGAACTGTTATGCTAAAGTAGCGATTCTCTGTGTAAAGTACTCATATTATGCAACGCATTATTCTAATCATCATTGGCTGGATAGCGGTAGTGTTAGGCACGTTGGGCGTTGTATTGCCACTGCTGCCGACCACGCCATTTATCCTGCTGGCCGCCTGGTGTTTTGCTCGTTCATCGCCTCGCTTTCATGCCTGGCTGCTTTATCGTTCGTGGTTCGGCGGTTATTTGCGCCACTGGCAAAAACACCGCGCGATGCCGCCGGGAGCCAAACCTCGCGCTATTTTATTGATCGTGCTGACATTTAGCGTTTCGTTGTGGTTCGTGACTATGTTGTGGGTTCGCGCGCTGTTGCTGGTGATTCTCGCCTGTTTGCTGATTTTTATGTGGCGAATCCCGGTGGTTGATGAAAAGCAACAAAAGCACTGAAGCACAATAATCGCTGTTGCAATTGTCTCTCACAGCCAGTAAATTCGACCGTTTTCGAGCACAGGCGCAGGTGGGCAAAGGTTAAGCAAATGTAACCCTGGCCCTTAATATAGACACAAAATCATTCAAGGTACGTCGAGGCGGCAACTGAATGAATCCCCGGAGCTTACATCAGTAAGTGACTGGGATGAATGAAGGCAGCCAACAAAGAGGTAGCTTGAAGGATGAAGTGTATAGTGCGCCGTGAAGTAATACTGTATTAATCAGGCACAAACTTATGACCGCGACTGCACAGCAGCTTGAGTTTCTCAAAAATAGCATCAAAAGCATCCACGACTACCCGAAACCGGGCATTCTTTTCCGTGATGTCACCAGTTTGCTGGAAGACCCGAAAGCGTACGCGCTCAGCATCGAATTGCTGGTTGAGCGTTACAAAAATGCCGGTATTACCAAAGTGGTCGGCACTGAAGCGCGTGGCTTCCTGTTTGGCGCACCGGTCGCGTTGGGTCTGGGCGTCGGGTTCGTTCCCGTGCGTAAACCGCGTAAGCTTCCGCGTGAAGTCATTGCTGAGAGCTATGAGCTGGAATACGGCACCGATCAGCTGGAAATCCACGTTGATGCCATCAACCCGGGCGACAAAGTTCTGGTCGTCGACGACCTGCTGGCAACCGGTGGCACGATTGAAGCAACCGTGAAGCTGATCCGTCGTCTGGGCGGCGAAGTGACCGATGCTGCTTTCATCATTAATCTGTTCGATCTGGGTGGCGAACAGCGCCTGGAAAAACAGGGGCTGACCTGTTACAGCCTGGTCCCATTCCCGGGCCACTAAGTTCGGACTCTCTTTTTTGCTATTCTGGCTCCGGTCAGTGCTCAAAATCCTCACGTACTGCGTGTACGTTCCGGTTTCTGCGCGCTGCCCGAAACCAAACTGGCTGTAACGATAACGCCCGAATATAACGTGTCAACCTCGCCGTCGCTGCGAGGTTGTGTTAGCATTACCCCCTTGTGAATCCACCCTCCAGCCTTTCAGAGCCTGCCAATGAGTTATCAGGTCTTAGCCCGAAAATGGCGCCCACAAACCTTTGCTGACGTCGTCGGCCAGGAACATGTGCTGACGGCACTGGCGAACGGCTTGTCGTTAGGGCGTATTCATCATGCATATCTTTTTTCCGGTACCCGTGGCGTCGGAAAAACCTCTATCGCCCGTTTGTTGGCGAAGGGACTGAACTGTGAAACCGGCATCACGGCCACGCCTTGTGGTGTATGTGATAACTGTCGTGAAATCGAGCAGGGGCGTTTTGTCGATCTGATTGAGATCGATGCTGCGTCGCGCACCAAAGTCGAAGACACCCGCGATCTGCTGGATAACGTCCAGTATGCGCCAGCGCGTGGTCGCTTTAAGGTCTATCTGATCGATGAAGTGCACATGCTGTCGCGCCACAGTTTTAACGCCTTGCTGAAAACGCTCGAAGAGCCGCCCGCGCACGTTAAGTTCCTGCTGGCGACTACCGATCCGCAGAAGCTACCGGTGACTATCCTGTCACGTTGTCTGCAATTCCACCTGAAGGCGTTGGATGTTGAGCAGATTCGTCATCAGCTTGAGCATATCCTCAAAGAAGAGCATATCGCTCATGAGCCTCGTGCGCTGCAGTTGCTGGCTCGCGCCGCGGACGGCAGCCTGCGCGATGCGCTGAGTCTGACCGATCAGGCGATCGCCAGCGGCGATGGTCAGGTCTCGACCGACGCGGTCAGCACCATGCTCGGCACGCTGGACGACGATCAGGCGCTGTCGCTCGTTGAGGCGGTTGTTGCTGCAGATGGTGAGCGCGTTATGACGCTGCTGCACGACGCCGCCGCACGCGGTATTGAATGGGAAGCGTTGCTGGTTGAAATGTCGGCCTTGCTGCATCGTATTGCGATGGTACAGCTTTCACCCGCCGCGCTTGGCAGTGATATGGCCGCAATTGAGCAGCGTTTACGCGAACTGGCGCGGACCGTGCCTCCGACCGATGTACAGCTTTACTACCAGACGTTGTTAATTGGGCGCAAAGAACTGCCGTATGCGCCGGACAGGCGAATGGGTGTCGAAATGACGCTGCTGCGTGCGCTGGCTTTTCATCCGCGCCAGCCGCTCCCGGAGCCTGAAGTACCGCGACAGTCGTTTGCTCCGGCCGCCCCCACCGCGGTGCTGACCCCGACGCAGGTCCCACCGCAACAGTCTGCACCGGTGCATCATGATGTGCCGTTATCTGACGCTACCAGCCAGGTGCTGGCGGCACGTAGTCAGTTGCAGCGCGCTCAGGGAGCGACCAAAGCAAAAAAGAGTGAACCGGCAGCCGCTTCCCGCGCGCGGCCGGTGAATAATGCTGCGCTGGAAAGACTGGCTTCGGTGTCTGAACGTGTTCAGGCGCGCCCTGCGGTCTCTGCGCTGGAAAAAGCGCCGGCGAAAAAAGAAGCCTACCGCTGGAAAGCGACCAATCCGGTTGTAGAAGTCAAAGAAGTCGTCGCCACGCCGAAAGCGCTGAAAAAAGCGCTGGAGCACGAAAAAACGCCAGAGCTGGCCGCTAAGCTTGCGGCTGAAGCCATTGAGCGCGACCCGTGGGCTGCGCAGGTGAGTCAGCTTTCATTGCCCAAACTGGTGGAGCAGGTAGCGCTGAACGCCTGGAAAGAAGAAAATGGCAATGTGGTTTGCCTGCATCTGCGTTCTACGCAGCGCCATCTTAATTCCAGCGGCGCGCAGCAAAAACTGGCCGAAGCATTGAGTACCTTAACGGGGTCAACGGTTGAATTGACCATCGTTGAAGATGATAATCCTGCGGTGCGTACGCCGCTGGAATGGCGTCAGGCCATTTACGAAGAGAAACTCGCGCAGGCGCGTGAGTCGATTATTGCGGATAATAACATTCAGACGCTGCGTCGTTTTTTCGACGCGGAGCTGGACGAAGAGAGTATTCGCCCCATTTGATCGTGAGCCTAATGGTTTGACGGTCGTCATCCCTTAACGTGATTGAGAGAGAAGCCTATGTTTGGTAAAGGCGGTCTGGGTAACCTGATGAAACAGGCCCAGCAGATGCAAGAAAAAATGCAGCAGATGCAAGAAGAAGTCGCCAAGCTGGAAGTCACCGGTGAATCTGGCGCAGGTCTGGTGAAAGTGACCATCAACGGCGCGCATAACTGCCGTCGTGTGGAGATCGATCCAAGCCTGCTGGAAGACGACAAAGAGATGCTGGAAGACCTGGTCGCTGCAGCATTTAACGATGCGGCACGTCGCATTGAAGAAACGCAGAAAGAGAAAATGGCCTCTGTTTCCTCCG
This sequence comes from Citrobacter sp. RHBSTW-00671, assembly GCF_014103415.1. Lineage (NCBI taxonomy): Bacteria > Pseudomonadati > Pseudomonadota > Gammaproteobacteria > Enterobacterales > Enterobacteriaceae > Citrobacter > Citrobacter sp. RHBSTW-00671. The sequence goes on along the minus strand of NZ_JABXPR010000001.1, from coordinate 4,226,884 downwards.
GTATGCAGCTGCCACCTGGCTTTAAGATGCCGTTCTGATGCAAACCAGCCCGCTGTTAACTCAGCTGATGGAAGCACTGCGCTGTCTGCCGGGCGTTGGCCCGAAGTCGGCGCAGCGCATGGCGTTCACGCTCCTGCAGCGCGATCGCAGCGGCGGGATGCGTCTGGCGCAGGCGTTAACGAAAGCGATGTCGGAAATCGGCCACTGTGCCGATTGCCGCACCTTCACGGAGCAAGACGTCTGCAACATCTGTTCAAACCCGCGTCGCCAGGAAAATGGTCAGATTTGCGTGGTGGAGAGTCCGGCGGACATCTACGCCATTGAGCAAACCGGGCAGTTTTCCGGACGTTACTTTGTGCTGATGGGACACCTGTCGCCGCTGGATGGCATCGGGCCTGATGATATCGGACTCGATCGCCTGGAGCAGCGACTGGCGTCTGAACACATCAACGAACTGATCCTGGCGACCAATCCCACGGTCGAAGGAGAGGCAACCGCTAACTATATTGCTGAGCTTTGTATGCAATATGGCGTTGAAGCCAGCCGTATCGCTCATGGCGTACCGGTAGGCGGCGAGCTGGAAATGGTCGACGGTACGACACTGTCGCACTCTCTGGCAGGACGGCACAAGATTAAATTCTGAACAAACGGAGGCCGCGACGGCGGCTTCCGCTTGAAATCCTACCCGCTTGTCCCCATTTCACCCTCAACGTGTTTTTACCATTAAAAATGGCATTGTTGAGGTAGATCTACATGAAAGGACAAGAAACTCGTGGTTTTCAGTCAGAAGTAAAACAGCTTCTGCACCTGATGATCCATTCTCTGTATTCCAATAAAGAAATCTTCCTGCGTGAGCTTATCTCTAACGCCTCGGATGCGGCAGACAAGCTGCGTTTCCGCGCCCTGTCTAATCCGGACCTGTATGAAGGTGATGGTGAGCTGCGTGTACGTGTTTCCTTCGATAAAGATAAGCGTACGTTGACCATTGCTGATAACGGCGTGGGGATGAACCGTGATGACGTTATCGATCATCTGGGGACCATTGCGAAATCCGGTACCAAATCTTTCCTCGAATCCATGGGCTCCGATCAGGCGAAAGACAGCCAGTTGATCGGCCAGTTCGGGGTAGGCTTCTACTCCGCATTTATTGTGGCGGATAAAGTCACTGTGCGTACCCGTGCTGCGGGTGATAAGCCTGAAAACGGTGTGTTCTGGGAATCTGCGGGCGAAGGTGAATACACCGTTGCCGACATTACCAAAGAAGACCGCGGTACCGAAATCACTCTGCATCTGCGCGAAGGCGAAGACGAGTTCCTGGATGACTGGCGCGTGCGTTCCATCATCAGCAAATATTCCGACCATATTGCGCTGCCGGTAGAGATCGAAAAATCCGAAGAGAAAGACGGCGAGACCGTGGTTTCCTGGGAAAAGATCAACAAGGCGCAGGCGCTGTGGACCCGTAACAAGTCGGAAATCAAAGACGACGAGTACAACGAATTCTACAAGCACATCGCCCACGACTTCACTGACCCGCTGACCTGGAGCCACAACCGTGTGGAAGGTAAGCAGGAGTACACCAGCCTGCTGTACATCCCGTCCCAGGCTCCGTGGGATATGTGGAACCGCGATCACAAGCATGGTCTGAAACTGTACGTCCAGCGCGTGTTCATCATGGACGACGCCGAGCAGTTCATGCCGAACTATCTGCGCTTTGTCCGCGGTCTGATAGATTCCAACGATCTGCCGCTGAACGTGTCTCGTGAGATCCTGCAGGACAGCACCGTCACCCGTAACCTGCGCAGCGCGCTGACCAAACGCGTATTGCAGATGCTGGAAAAACTGGCGAAAGACGATGCGGAAAAATACCAGACCTTCTGGAAGCAGTTCGGCCTGGTGCTGAAAGAAGGCCCGGCTGAAGATCACGCCAACCAGGAAACTATCGCTAAGCTGATGCGCTTCGCGTCTACGCACACTGACTCCTCCGCACAGACCGTGTCGCTGGAAGACTACGTGTCGCGGATGAAAGAAGGGCAGGAGAAAATCTACTACATCACCGCAGACAGCTATGCGGCAGCGAAGAGCAGCCCGCACCTGGAACTGCTGCGTAAGAAAGGCATCGAAGTGCTGCTGCTTTCTGACCGCATCGATGAGTGGATGATGAACTACCTGACCGAGTTCGACGGTAAGGCATTCCAGTCTGTAGCCAAAGCTGACGAGTCTATCGACAAGCTGGCAGATGACGTTGATGACTCGGCAAAAGAAGCGGAAAAAGCGCTGACGCCGTTCGTTGAGCGCGTGAAAACCCTGCTGGGCGACCGTGTGAAAGAAGTGCGTCTAACCCACCGTCTGACCGATACGCCAGCGATTGTCACCACTGACGCAGACGAAATGAGCACCCAGATGGCGAAGCTGTTTGCCGCTGCGGGCCAGGCTGTGCCGGAAGTGAAATATATCTTTGAACTGAACCCGGACCACGTGTTGGTAAAACGCACGGCGGATACTCAGGACGAAGCGCAGTTCAAAGAATGGGTTGAGCTGCTGCTGGATCAGGCGCTGTTTGCTGAGCGCGGCACGCTGGAAGACCCGAACCAGTTCATCCGTCGTATGAACCAGTTGCTGGTGTCCTGATACCCGCAATGTGATGCCGGATGGCGCTAACGCTTATCCGGCCTACACTCTCGTCAATCTCATGCCGGATACGCTGTTTACACCGCGATCCGGCATTTGCTCGCCTTATTTTTAATTTTCCCACCGTTAACCGTTTCAGCGCCGGGCGTCTTTCTTGAGCCAATTGCGTGATGGTGGTATCGTTTAGCGCTTTTTAAAAAATATCGACAACCTTTAAGGGGATTTTCGTAATGCGTATCATTCTGCTTGGCGCTCCGGGCGCGGGTAAAGGAACTCAGGCTCAGTTCATCATGGAGAAGTATGGTATTCCGCAAATCTCCACCGGTGATATGCTGCGTGCCGCCGTGAAATCTGGCTCCGAGCTGGGCAAACAAGCGAAAGACATCATGGACGCCGGTAAGCTGGTGACTGATGAGCTGGTGATCGCGCTGGTAAAAGAGCGTATTGCTCAGGAAGACTGCCGCAATGGTTTCCTGCTTGATGGCTTCCCGCGTACTATTCCGCAGGCAGACGCCATGAAAGAAGCGGGCATCAACGTGGACTACGTTCTGGAGTTTGACGTACCTGACGAACTGATCGTTGACCGTATCGTGGGTCGTCGCGTACACGCTGCTTCTGGCCGCGTTTACCACATCAAATTCAACCCGCCTAAGGTTGAAGGTAAAGACGACGTGACTGGCGAAGAGCTGACCACCCGTAAAGACGATCAGGAAGAGACCGTACGTAAGCGCCTGGTGGAATACCATCAGATGACTGCTCCGCTGATCGGCTACTACTCTAAAGAAGCGCAGGCGGGTAACACCAAATACGCGAAAGTTGACGGCACCCAGGCCGTGGCTGACGTGCGCGCAGCGCTGGAAAAAATCCTCGGTTAATTTTTTCGCGTAATAAACCGCTTATCAGGCCTGCCATTATCTTGTAGGCCTGATAAGCGCAGCGCCATCAGGCATATTCTCGTCTTACCTCTCACAGCAATTAGTTCTTCTTCCCCGCTTTTCCGCTACAATTATCAACAATTTGAATCGATAAGAGGCGGTAATGCGTCAGACGAAAACCGGTATCCTGCTGGCAAACCTCGGCACTCCCGATGCCCCAACCCCCGAAGCTGTTAAACGTTACCTGCGCCAGTTTTTAAGCGATACCCGCGTAGTTGATACGTCCCGTCTACTGTGGTGGCCGTTGCTGCGTGGTGTGATCCTGCCGCTGCGTGCGCCGCGTGTGGCAAAGCTGTACCAGTCAATCTGGATGGAGGAGGGTTCTCCACTGATGGTTTACAGTCGTGCGCAGCAGCAGGCACTGGCGGAGCGTTTACCCGATACGCCCGTCGCACTGGGAATGAGCTACGGTTCGCCATCGCTCGAAAGCGCGGTTGATGAATTGCTGGCAAGCGGTGTTGACCACATTGTGGTGTTAACGCTGTACCCGCAATACTCCTGTTCGACGGTAGCGGCAGTCTGGGACGAGCTGGCGCGTATCCTGGCGCGTAAGCGCGGTATTCCTGGGGTTTCCTTTATCCGTGATTACGCGGATGACAACAGCTATATTGATGCGCTGGCCAAAAGCGCCCGCGATTCATTTGCTCAACATGGTGAACCCGATTTACTGCTGCTTTCCTATCACGGTATTCCACAACGCTATGCTGATGAAGGCGACGATTATCCGCAGCGCTGCCGTGATACCACCCGTGAGCTGGTCTCTGCGCTTGGCCTGGCCCCGGAAAAAGTGATGATGACCTTTCAGTCACGCTTTGGCCGTGAGCCGTGGCTGACGCCATATACTGACGAAACGTTAAAAATGCTGGCGGAAAAAGGGACCGGACATATCCAGGTGATGTGCCCAGGCTTTGCGGCCGATTGTCTCGAAACGCTGGAAGAGATAGCGGTACAAAACCGGGAGATTTTCCTCGAGGCTGGCGGTAAGCAATATGAGTATATTCCGGCGCTGAATGCCGCGCCGGAGCATATCGAAATGATGGTGAAACTGACCGAAGCCTACCGCTAAAGCTGTTGCTTAAAGAAACGTGCGCCATCCTGCAGAGCCTCATCGGCGGTTTTCATCATCCGCGAATAATGCAGGAAGGCGTGCAGCATGCCGGGGTACATTTGATACTGACAGGTCTGCTGATGTGCCTGCAGCGTCTGGAAAAGTAACCGGCTGTCATCAATCAACGGATCGAACTCGGCGCTGGCGATAAAGCAGGGCGGCACATCGTGTGTAAGATCGTTATTAAACAGACAATAATACGGCGACTCACGATCGTCGGCGTTACGCAGATAGGCGTTTTCGTACATCTGCAAATCCTCTCGTCCTAAGCCATCCCACGCTCCGCCCATCAGTCGGCGGCTAAGTGAATCCTGCAGACCGTACAGCCCATACCACAACAGCACCCCAGCCACCTTACCGCAGATAATGCGTTTATCCCGCAACCACAGCGCACTGGCGAGCGCCAGCATGGCGCCTGCAGAATCGCCGGCAAAACCAATATGTTTCACATTGAGAGAATAGTCGTCGGCGTGGTGATGAAAATACTGGCAGACGGCGACAGTCTCTTCGATGGCCTGCGGGAAGCGCGCTTCTGGCGACAGCGAGTAGTCGATGCCAATAACTGTGCACTGCGTGTAGTGCGCCAGTAGACGCATAATGCGATCGTGCGTATCCAGATTACCGAGAATAAAGCCGCCGCCGTGTAAATAATAAAGCGTGGCCTGGCTGTGGGGCTGCGGTGAATAAATACGTGTGTTAACAGAGCCATAGCGGGTGGAAACCGCGCACGTCTGGGTACTCATTTGCGGTGCATCAGCATTCCAGAATTGCCGTTCATGTATGTAGTACTTTCGTTGGGCCACGAAGTCATCGGCAGCGGGCCACGGGGGGAGATCGTCGCGATGAAAATTCACCACGCTTTTCATTTCATCTGAAATTTTGTCGAGTACGGGGATCTTGTTATCCGGCTTCATAAAACGCTCCTTGTGGACGATGATTTATTGTAGAAACTAAGACCGGATAAACTGCGATCCCGCCGTCCGATATTGAAACTTAGCGCCGCATCGCATGCATATCAGGTAATGTGCTACCATGCATCGCTCAGTTAACCAGCCATATAATCGACCATGAAATTTCCCGGTAAACGTAAATCCAAACACTATTTCCCCGTCAGCGCGCGCGATCCGTTGCTGCAACAAATTCAGCCTGAAAATGAGACCAGCGCAGCCTGGGTTGTCGGTATCGACCAGACGCTGGTGGATATTGAAGCCAAAGTGGATGATGATTTTGTAAAACGTTATGGATTAAGCGCCGGGCACTCTCTGGTGATTGAAGATGATGTTGCGGAAGCGCTCTACCAGGAGCTGGTACGCGAAAACCTGATCACCCATCAGTTTGCAGGTGGCACCATCGGTAACACCATGCATAACTACTCCGTGCTGGCTGATGACCGCTCGGTACTGTTGGGTGTGATGTGCAGCAACATCGAAATTGGTAGCTACGCGTATCGCTATTTATGCAACACCTCCAGCCGCACCGATTTGAACTATCTACAGGGGGTAGATGGCCCGATTGGCCGCTGCTTTACGCTGATTGGTGAATCCGGCGAGCGCACATTTGCCATCAGCCCCGGTCACATGAACCAGTTGCGTGCGGAGAGCATCCCTGAATCGGTGATTGCCGGGGCTTCCGCGCTGGTGCTGACCTCCTATCTGGTACGCTGTAAGCCGGGCGAACCGATGCCGGAAGCGACCATGAAGGCGATTGAATTTGCCAAAAAGCACAACGTCCCGGTGGTACTGACATTGGGGACCAAATTCGTTATTGCAGATAACCCTCAGTGGTGGCAGGAATTTCTGAAAGAGAATGTCTCTATTCTGGCGATGAACGAAGAAGAAGCCGAAGCGCTGACCGGTGAAAACGATCCGCTGCTGGCGTCAGATAAAGCGCTGGATTGGGTGGATTTAGTCTTGTGTACTGCCGGGCCGGTGGGGCTGTATATGGCTGGCTTTACTGAAGAAGAGGCGAAACGCAAAACTCAGCATCCGTTGCTGCCAGGCGCTATTGCTGAATTCAACCAGTACGAATTCAGCCGCGCAATGCGCCATAAAGACTGTATGAATCCGCTGCGTGTATATTCACATATCGCGCCATATATGGGCGGGCCGGAAAAAATCATGAACACCAACGGCGCGGGTGACGGCGCATTGGCTGCATTGCTGCATGATATTACCGCCAACAGCTATCACCGCGGCAATGTGCCCAACTCCAGCAAGCACAAATATACCTGGCTGACTTATTCATCTTTAGCCCAGGTGTGTAAATATGCCAACCGCGTGAGTTATCAGGTGCTGAACCAGCATTCACCGCGTCTGACGCGGGGTTTGCCGGAGCGTGAAGACAGTCTCGAAGAGTCGTACTGGGACCGTTAAATCTTGCACATGCCGGATAAGCAGCGATAGCGCTATCCGGCATGTAACATTAACTGGCAGTAGCAACGTCACCTGCAGGCGGCGTTTCAATCAGCTCCAGCATAGTCCGGGCGATTTCACGTTCACCCATCACCACCTGATTGGCACCACGTTCAGTGATGTACTCAACCTCATCGTCATAATGGGCGCGGGCGATAATCTCAATCGACGGGCACTTCTGACGCGCACAAGCGACAATCTCACCGGCTTCATAACCATTGGGAATGGTCAACAGCAGCCAGCGTGCGCAATCCAGATGCGCCAGATTCATAATTTCTTCGTTAGCCGCATTACCGAGTACGGCACGGATCCCACGTTCACGCAGCTCATCCACGCGGGTGCGTGATGTTTCAATAACGACCAGCGGGATACCCGCCGCCATCAGCTTTTCACCTAACAGGCTGCCGACACGACCAAAACCGACCAGCAGTGCATGATTACAAATATCAACCGGGATCTGCTTCTCTTCTTCGATAGCCTCTTCCAGCGTCTGCTCTTCCAGCGTTTCGGTTTTGGCGAGATATTTCTCTAATACAGCAAACAGCACCGGGTTGAGCATAATGGAGAGAATCGCCCCTGCCAGCACCAGGTTTTGCCCGGCTTGGGGTAACAGGTTCAGCGCCATACCGAGGCCCGCCAGGATAAAGGCAAATTCACCAATCTGCGCCAGGCTGGTAGCAATGGTGAGCGCTGTACGCTGAGAGTGCCCAAACAGGCGTACCAGGAAGTAGGCGGCGACGGATTTACCGAAGATAATAATCGCCAGCGTGCCCAGCACGGCCAGAGGCTGCTGGATCAGGACTAACGGATCGAACAGCATACCGACGGAAACAAAGAACAGCACGGCGAACGCATCGCGTAGCGGCAGGGTATCGTGCGCCGCACGGTGGCTCAATTCTGACTCGTTCAGCACCATACCGGCAAAGAAGGCGCCCAGAGCAAAGGAGACATCGAACAGCTCTACTGCGCCAAAGGCGATACCTAATGCGAGGGCGAGGACTGACAGGGTAAACAGTTCGCGGGAACCTGTAGCGGCGCTGCGGGCCATAATCCACGGCACCAGCCGGCGACCCACCAGCATCATAATGGCGATAAATGCCACCACCTTACCGATGGTAATGCCCATATCGACGGCCAGCGAAGTAAAGCCGACGTTTTCTTTTTCCAGCATTCCGGCGACAGCAGGCAGAAGAACCAGCGTCAGTACCATCATCAAATCTTCGACAATCAGCCAGCCAATCGCGATTTGCCCGCGCTGGCTATCAATGAGCTGCCGTTCTTCAAGCGCACGTAACAGCACCACGGTACTGGCGGTTGAAAGACACAGCCCAAAGACGATACCGACCATCAGCGACCAGCCCATCACCGCTGAAAGCGCCATACCCAGTAGCGTCGCCACGGCGATTTGGGCGATAGCGCCGGGAATGGCGATGGACTTTACCGCCATTAAATCCTTCAAGGAGAAGTGCAGCCCCACGCCGAACATCAGTAGGATAACGCCAAGCTCCGCCAGTTCAGGTGCAAGCTTGGTATCAGCAACAAAACCAGGTGTAAATGGACCGGCCAGAACGCCCGCTAACAGATATCCCACCAGGGGAGAAATACGTAGTTTATTGGCAAGCATGCCTAATATAAAAGCGAGCACAAGGCCGCCGACAATGGTGGTGATAAGCGGGGTGGCGTGATGCATTCCGTCTCCTTTGGTTGCTGTGTTGATCCTGAAAACCCAAATTCCGAGTAATAGTTTATGACAATTTTAATGTTTATGTTTATGAATAATTATTGAATTTTGATGAAAATAGGATTTTAAGCGTAAAAAAGCACGGATCGGAAAACTACGGGGGGATGTATGAGGCAAAGGCTGATGGTCACTGTAAGTGATGACGGCCAAAGTTTACTTTTGGCCGTCAGAAAATCAGGCTTTATGTCGGTTATCAGGTAAGAATATGGTCAGTATCCCCAGAAGAGGCAGGAAAGCACATATTTTATAGACCAAATCGATACTGGTATGGTCGGCAATCAGCCCTAACACCGCGGCACCCAAGCCGCCCATGCCGAAGGCGAAACCGAAAAATAGCCCAGAAACCATACCAATACGGCCCGGAAGCAGCTCCTGTGCATAGACCAGAATGGCAGAAAAGGCCGATGCGAGGATAAAACCAATGATCACGGTTAAAATCCCAGTCCATTCAAGGGTCGCATAGGGCAAAATGAGGGTAAACGGCGCTACGCCGAGGATAGAGCCCCAAATAACATATTTTCTGCCAATCTTATCGCCTAATGGCCCACCAATTACCGTCCCGGCCGCAACGGCAAACAGGAAGGCAAACAGGTGGAACTGAGCATTTTGTACCGATAATCCGAATTTTTGCATCAGATAAAAGGTGTAATAGCTACTGATGCTCGCCATATAGAAGTATTTGGAGAAAATCAGCACCAGCAGAATCCCCACCGCCAGTACCACTTTATTTCGTGGTAGCGGATTGACGATGGTGACCTTCGGCTTTCCTTTACTCATCCGATGTTGTGCGGCGTACCAACGGCTAATCTGTGCCAGTACCACAATCGCCAGCAGGGCCGCCAGTACGAACCAGGCCACATTGCCCTTACCGTATGGCGCGATGATGACAGCGGCCAGTAGTGGCCCCAGAGAACTACCGAAGTTACCACCGACCTGGAAAATAGATTGAGCCAGCCCATGACGGCCACCGGAGGCCATACGTGCCACGCGAGAGGATTCCGGATGGAATACTGAAGACCCGGTACCGACCAGCGCTGCGGCGAGCAAGACCATATGGAAACTGCCTGCCATCGCCAGTAGCACAAGCCCACTCAGCGTGAAGCACATTCCAATCGGTAGCGACCATGGCATTGGGTATTTGTCCGTCCAGTAGCCGACAACCGGTTGCAGCAGCGAGGAGGCGAGCTGGAAGGTTAGCGTAATCATCCCTATCTGCATAAACGTCAGTGAAAACTCTGACTGTAAAAGCGGATAAATCGCCAGAATCAGCGATTGGATCATATCGTTTAGCAGATGAGAGAGACTGATCGCCCCTAAAATGCCAAATGAGGTGCGTGCTTTAGCAACCGACGCTGACGCGCCAGCCACTGGCTGGGTTGGTTCACTTATTGCCATAGAAAGTCACTTCTGTTTGGGTTGCGATTATGAGGGTAATCTAATTTGTTATTATTACTTGCCTAACATACCTGCGGAAGGTATTTGAAGGAAGTCTCATTTCTGAAAACATTTTCGACTATTATGTCATATCATTGTAATTTCAGTCGTTGATATTGGCTCAGGGAGAGTTCATGAAATTTTTAACACAGGGTGTGGCGCTGGCGTTCTTGGCCGCATTTGCGCTGGCAGGTCAGCCTGCTCAGGCGTACGAAAAAGATAAAACCTACAAAATTACCATTCTGCATACCAACGATCATCACGGTCACTTCTGGCGCAGCGAATACGGGGAATACGGGCTGGCGGCGCAAAAAACGCTGGTGGACGGTATTCGTAAAGAGGTCGCTGAAGAAGGGGGAAGCGTACTGCTACTTTCTGGCGGTGATATTAATACCGGCGTACCGGAATCCGATCTGCAGGATGCGGAACCTGATTTTCGTGGGATGAACCTGATTGGCTATGACGCGATGGCTGTTGGCAATCACGAATTTGATAACCCGCTAACCGTGCTGCGCCAGCAGGAAAAATGGTCCAAATTCCCGTTTCTCTCGGCCAACATCTATCAGAAAAGCACTGGCGAACGCTTGTTTAAGCCGTGGGCTATCTTTAAGCGCCAGGATTTAAAAATCGCTGTTCTGGGTTTAACAACCGATGATACGGCGAAAATTGGCAACCCCGAGTTCTTCACCGATATTGAGTTTCGCCAACCTGCGGAAGAAGCAAAGCTGGTTATCCAGGAACTCAATATGAACGAAAAGCCAGACATCATCATTGCTACCACACATATGGGGCATTATGACAACGGCAATCACGGTTCGAACGCACCGGGTGATGTGGAAATGGCGCGTAGCCTGCCCACCGGGGCGCTGGCGATGATTGTGGGTGGTCACTCACAGGATCCGGTGTGCATGGCATCGGAAAACAAAAAGCAGGTTGATTACGTACCGGGTACGCCATGTGCGCCGGATAAGCAAAACGGTATCTGGATTGTGCAGGCGCATGAGTGGGGTAAATACGTTGGCCGGGCGGACTTTGAATTCCGCAACGGCGAAATGAAAATGGTCAACTACCAACTCATTCCGGTAAACCTGAAGAAAAAAGTGACCTGGGATAACGGTAAAAGTGAGCGCGTACTTTACACCCCAGAAATTGCTGAAAACCAGCAAATGCTGTCGTTACTGACGCCATTCCAGAATAAAGGCAAAGCGCAGTTGGATGTCAAAATTGGCAGTGTAAATGCGCGTCTGGAAGGTGACCGTAGCAAGGTGCGTTTTGTGCAGACCAACATGGGGCATCTGCTGCTCGCTGCGCAAATGGCACGCACTGGCGCTGATTTTGGCGTGATGAGCGGTGGTGGCATTCGTGATTCCATCGAAGGCGGTGATATCACCTATAAGAGTGTGCTGAAGGTACAACCGTTCGGCAACATCGTAGTGTATGCCGATATGAGCGGGAAGGAAGTCATTGACTATCTGACCGCCGTGGCTCAGATGAAGCCAGACTCGGGGGCGTACCCACAGTTTGCCAACGTCAGCTTTGTGGCGAAAGACGGCAAGCTCAACGATTTGAAAATCAAGGGTGAACCGGTTGACCCGGCTAAAACGTATCGCATGGCAACGCTGAGCTTCAATGCCACCGGCGGCGACGGCTATCCGCGCATTGATAACAAGCCAGGCTATGTGAATACCGGGTTTATTGATGCGGAAGTGCTGAAAGAGTACGTGCAGAAAAACTCACCGCTGGATGCCAGTATGTATGAGCCGAAGGGTGAAGTTACCTGGCAGTAACAGGGCGGAGCGCCGGATGGCGGTGCTTGCACCTTATCCGGCCTACAAGTCACACTGACCTGTAGGCCTTAAAGCTGCGCGCCATCAGGCAATCATTATAAAATCGCTTAATCGCGGCGTGCGATGTCGGCAAATTTCGCATCCAGAATTTTCGCCAGATCGTTCGCCGCCAGTTCAATATCCAGCCCGCGTTTGCCGCCGGAAACATAAATAGTGTCGAATGTCTGGGCGGGGGCATCAATCAGCGTTGGCAAACGTTTTTTCTGCCCAAGTGGGCTAATACCACCGACCAGATATCCCGTTGTGCGTTGCGCAACCATTGGGTCGGCCATATCGACCTTTTTGGCGCCCAGCGCCTTCGCGACCTTTTTAAGATCCAGCTGTCCGGCTACCGGGGTGACGGCAACCGCCAGATGTTTCATATCGCCATTCACGGCAACCAGCAGCGTTTTGTAGACCTGATCCGCATTCAGCCCTAATTTACGGACCACTTCGTCGCCAAAGTTGGTCTCGGACGGATCGTGATCGTAGGTGTGGATCTGAAAAGAAATTTTGTTTTTTTCGAGTAGCTTAACGGCGGGTGTCATAGCAATTTTTCCTGGCCCAGACAAAATACACCATAAGCATACGCCTGATGGCGGTGGAAAAAATAGTACCATCTTGCGCAATAGTATTGGCAGGATGACGACTTTGAGCGACAATCGACCTACACCGATGCTTTAAGCGTCGGCATAATAATAATGATGAAATTCCTCTTTGACGGGCCAATAGAAATATTGGCCATTTTTTTATCGCATCATCTCCGGTAAGTTTCCCTCCCCATACAGATGCAGTGCGCCCACAGCGACCACATAGTGGCCCGCAGGCATTGCCTTGAGTTTGTCCCGCCAGGCCTCATTACGCTGGTGCATGAGTACGTCATATAACGACTGGCTGAATGTGTTGGGTAATGTGAGTTCGCCATTTTGTGGTGGTGATTCAAGCCACCAGCCCATCATTTGTTGCAGCAACCTGGCGTTGGTATGCCAGTGCGTCAGGGTATCGTCGAGCAAAGCCAAACCGTTATCAGGCAATTGGCATAACAGGTCGATTTGGCTGGAGGCGCCTTCCAGTTCAATAATGGGTTTTTGCGCCTGTTTAGCCGCTTTGAGCAGTTGGTAGTCAATGCCATATTCCGCCCGTAATCCCAGCTGTTGCGCCTGCGTGGCTTGTAAGATCATGGCTATTTGCCACAGGGGTTGAGTCGAAAACAAGGAAGGGGAAATACCAAGATCGGCAGAAACTTTTTGCAAATTGCGCAACTGCTCTTCGCTGATGCGTTCTTCCAGCGCGGCAAAAACCGGAAGATTGGCAAACGGCGCATCGTCACCGGAGACATCGGCTTCGACAATCAGTGCGTCAGCGCGGCTGAGTTTTTTCAGTAACCTGGCAGGCAGAGGGGCCATACCCCGGCTACCCATATGAATACTGCCAATCAGATGAAAATGGCGGTTGCCAGGCAAAGAGATATCGATGGCCGGCCAGGTATAATGGTTACCGCGCAGTGCAGACCATAATGCTTTTACCCGGTATAACAAATCCATACGGCCTCCCTTGAGTAGACTTCCATGCTAGCGCGTGGTCCAGGAAGGTGCAATCCGTGAATCGTTGAATGGCGACGCGAAATCGTCTTATCCGGCCTACATTATCACCTACTTTTTGTAGGCCGGATAAACGAAAGTGCCGTTTGGCAAAGGGTTACTCTTTCGGTTTAAAGCGCAGCAGTCGGTTGGCGTTGCTCACCACGGTAATAGAAGAGAGCGCCATCGCCGCTCCGGCAACGACCGGGTTCAGCAGGGTTCCGGTGAACGGCCACAGAATCCCGGCGGCAACGGGGATACCGATGCTGTTGTAGATAAATGCGCCGAGCAGGTTCTGCTTCATATTACGCAGCGTTGCCCGCGAGATAGACAGCGCATCAGCAACGCCCATCAGGCTATGACGCATCAGCGTGATCGCAGCGGTCTCGATCGCTACATCGCTGCCTCCGCCCATTGCAATACCCACATCGGCCTGGGCCAGGGCAGGGGCATCGTTAATGCCGTCACCGACCATGGCGACCTGACGTCCCTGGCTCTGCAGACGTTTAATTGCTTCCGCTTTACCGTCTGGCAGTACGCCGGCTATCACCTCATCAATACCTGCTTCTTTGGCAATGGCATTGGCCGTCGTTGGGTTATCACCGGTGAGCATCACCAGACGATAGCCGGCGCGGTGCAGACGCTGAAGCGCTGCCACGCTGTCGCTGCGCAATGGATCACGTACCGCTAACAAGGCTGCCGCTTGCCCGTCAATGGCTAACAGCACCGGGGTTGTCCCCTGGGAAGCCTGAGCCGTGATCTCGGCTTCCATTTCGGTGGTAACAACGTGCTGTTCGTTGAGCAGCGCCTGGTTACCCAGTAATAACGTATGGCCTTCAGCTTCCCCGCTGACGCCTAAACCGCGCAGCGTACGGAAACCATTGACTTGCGGCAACGTAACATCGCCCGCTTTATCCAGAATCGCCCGGGCCAGCGGATGGCTGGAACCCTGTTCAAGGGCGGCTGCCAGGCGAACAGCCAGCGCTTCGTCGGTATTGCCGAACGTTTTGATGGCGACAACCTGCGGTTTACCCTCAGTCAGCGTACCGGTCTTGTCAAAGACGACGGTATCAAGCGTGCTGGCGCGTTGCAGCGCATCAGCATCACGTACCAGCACCCCAAACTCAGCGGCACGACCCACCCCGGAAATAATCGACATGGGGGTGGCCAGACCCAGCGCACAAGGACAGGCAATAATCAGTACGGTGGTGGCAATCACCAGCGTATAAACAATTTGTGGCGCCGGGCCGAAAAAGTACCAAATTGCGGCACTCACCAGCGCAATCACCACCACCACCGGAACGAATACCGAGGAAATACGGTCGGCCAGCTTACCAATCTCGGGCTTACTGCTTTGTGCCTGACGCACCATGCGAATAATACGCGATAACGTCGTGTGGCTGCCGACGGCACTGGCGCGGAACAGTACGCTACCATCCTGAACTACAGTACCGGCGTGGACGCTATCACCTTCGCCTTTTTGTTGCGGGATCGGTTCGCCGGTCAGCATCGCTTCATCCAGCCAGGCCTCGCCCTGTGTGATTTCGCCATCTACCGGAACGCGATCGCCGGTAGTCAGACGTAGCAACATACCTGCCTGTACATCGGCCAGCGGCACGTTTTTTTCACCGTCATCGGTCACGACACGTGCGGTTGGCGGTGTTAAATCGAGTAGTTTTTCCAGCGCTTTGGAAGAGCGTTGGCGGGCGCGTGCTTCCAGCATATGGCCAAGGTTAATCAGACCGATAATCATGGCACTGGCTTCATAATAGAGATGCCGCGCTTCCATTGGGAACCATTGCGGCCAGAGGTTTACGCTCATGGAATAGAGCCAGGCGACCCCCGTGCCCAGCGCGACCAGTGTATCCATGGTCGCGGTGCCGTTCATCAGGCTTTTCCATGCGCTGCGGTAGAAATGACCGCCTGCGAAGACCATCACGGCGAGTGTTGCCAGACCAATTACCAGCCACAGGCTGCGGTTGTCGGCACTCACCATCATGTTATCGCCAATCATGCCCCATACCATGACCGGGACACCCAGCAACAGCGCAACCGCCGCCTGCCAGCGAAAACGTTTCATGGTCGCCACGGCGGTTTCCTGCTGGCGTTCGCGACGCTTCGCGTCGTCTTCGATCGCTTCCGCGCCATAGCCGGCTTTTTCTACCGCCTGCACTAATTCTGCGGCGGATGCACTGCCCATTACCAGCGCAGTGCGCTCTGCCAGGTTTACCCGTGCCTGCGTGACGCCCGGTACGCTTTGCAGCGCATTTTGTACGCGGGAGACACAGCTGGCGCAGCTCATGCCGTTTAACAGCAACTGTTGGCTATCATCTTCTTCAGCCGTAGCTGCCGGAAGCTCAGGGGGGACCGCTGCCAGTGCTTCCGACGGGATTGATGACTCCGCCAGCGGTTTAGCCTTTGGGTGGCTTAACTCCGCGCCATAACCGGCTTGTTTGATGGTTTCGATCAGCGCCTCGGCACTGGCGCTCCCGGTGACATGGGCTTCTGTCACAGTGACATCCGCGAGTTCCACGTCCGGGCGTTGTTCGAGACTTTCTTTAACGCGTTTTACGCAGTGACCACAGGACAGACCGTCCAGAGTCAGATCGATAGTTTGAGACATAACAAATTTCCTCTATGATTGGTCGGTAAACGTTGACCTTAGCAGTCGTTTTGACTAACTGTTATAAAGGTTAAACCTTCCATCAAGGGGAAGGTCAAGTGTTTAAATTGCTGATTGAAAGGGATTTTTAAAATCAGTGTCCACATAGCGTCCACACTTCGAAAAAAGTGTCTACAAAACAAAGGCAAAGCCTCGCAAAATCTGCGAGGCTTTTTTTTATTTCACCGGTTGACTCATTTTAGATAAAGGAACTATAAATGAGTGTTTTATAACCGTATGAAAATAAAGGATAGAAATATGAAAACAGGACTTTTACTCACAGCAACGTGCATTACCTCTCTTGTGTCTTCCGTCGCGTTCGCGGATGGTGGCACACGTACGGATTTTGTGGCAGCGAATCAGTGTCGAAGTCAACCTGATGACGTAAAGCGATTGGCATGTTATGACGAAGCTGTAACTCCGACGCGCACAAAGTCGCTGGAAAACTTTGAGAGTAGGGATCAATGCAAGGATGAATCGTCAGATGGAAAAAGACTGGATTGTTATGACAGGTTTTTCTCTCCAACATTTGCAGGTGCACAGGTTAAAAAACGAGATGATAATTCTGTTAGGGATGTTGGAAACTGGCAGACAGATATAAAAACGTCTCCGATTGATGATTCAAAAAACGTTATTATCTCACTCAATGGCAATGAATCGTTTAGAACGCCATTTGGTGAGACAACAACACCTACACTGTTTATAGCTTGCCGGGAGAAAAAAACAGAATTATTTATAGATTGGGATGTGTATTTGGGGTTGGATGAAACAACGATGCTGTACCGGTTAGACAAACAAAAAGCAGTAAATAAGTCATGGTCAATTTCAACGGATACAAAAGCTGTGTTTTATCGTGGAAAAACAATCGACTTTATAAAAAATCTCAGTTCCGGTCAGATGCTGTTTGCCCAGATAACCCCTTACAATGAGAATCCTGTAAGTACAACCTTCAATCTTAAAGGGCTTTCTGAAGCTCTAAAACCATTACAAGAGTCATGTGGCTGGAGATAATCGTAAGAACTCCAACACTTGCACTCTAAAACAAATAACCCGCCTATGTGGCGGGTTATTTGTTTTAGAGTGTCAAGTTTAGCTGGTCTCGTCCCCGGTGTGATGACGGAAAGGCATCATATGGAACGAAGCTATCAGGTAGCGGATTTTCTTTCTGTCGCCGGGTCAGGCGTTCCACGCTTTCCAGAGTGGAAAATCCAACGCCACATTCCAGGCTGTTACACTGATAAAACTTACGCCGGACGGTGTTGGTGTCATTCATTGGTGAACTGGTACGGATACGGGCTGACGCGCCGCAAATTGGACATCTGAACATAATGGCTCCCCCACGGGAGTTGAACTCCCGGCCATTGTATTCTGCTTATTCCGTTTCGGCTATCCATTCGGGTATTTTGGCCTCCAGCTCCAGCTGCGTAGTAAATCCACCGCTGTCGTCAATCACATGCTCCGCTTTTGCAATTATCCAGTCCTGGTTGTCTATTTCCGCTTTGAAGCCTGACACGGTGCCGTGCATTTCCGGGTAGAGGTCAGCGCGTCCACGCGCCAGGGTGATCGAGAATTCCGCCGCCCCCCGCTGAAGCTGCTGCCACTTAGCTGCAGCGGCACGCTTTGCTGCCTCTTCGTTCTGGTAAGTTTTCCGCAGGACATACACGTTACCCTCAGCCCCTTCCATATAGTCACCTTCGCGGCTGCTGCTCTTTTCTTTTTTTTCCTTTGACGGCTTTCGGCGTTTGACGCTTACCTTTTTCTTTTTGCCAAAATTCAGATCCAGCCAGTACGCCTGCACGCCGGTATAAGCTTGCCTGTCAGCAATTCGGAACCTGTGTCTATCTCCGTCGCTTCGCGTCAGCGCGAAAGAGGGCAACGCCTTACCGTCTGCTGTTATGCCGCCGCCCGGCTGGATAAATAACAGATAGCCATTTTTGACGGTGGCAATGGCTCCCAGCATGTCGGCCATCCTCGTTAAAAATGACATGTCGCTTTCTTCGGTCTGGTCAGCGTGGTCAATTTCGATATTCATCAGCATTTCACTGAGTTGCGCCTTCAGCTTATAGCGATGGGCGATTGCAGAGACGACGCGTTCTACCGTCACGTCATGCCATGAGGCTTCGCGCTTGACGTTAAATTCCTCCCTAAAATCGGCGCTGCTGGCGGTAATTTGCAGCGTATCGGGCGGGCCTTCGTGGGATATCTCATCCACGGTATAAAGCCCCTTGTATATCAGCGGCTCACCCTTCCAGCCCATCGATAAAGCCAGTTGTGTTCCGCGTGGCGGCAGCTTAACCATGCCGTCCGCATCATCTACGCTGATAGTTATCTGGTCGGCCTCAAATCCCCTGTTATCGGTCATCGATACCGACATGATCCGGTCATTCAGGTCAGGCAGTATTTCACCCCCTGCGGTGATGCTGTAATCGGGGATCTTTATCGCATCGTCCGGGTTGTCCAGCCCGCTGTTGATTTTCAGATTGAGTGTGTCGGTTAGTGTCATAGCGCCTCCGTTGCTCCGCATGATTTCACGCGCGCGCGGGAAGCGATAACCCCTTTTTGTTGTGGGCTGGCGGTCAGAATTGTTAATGCGTGAAGTGGCCTGGTGCATAGGGGATTATTGCTGCGAACTCAAACAACATAATGGTGGAAAACATGAGCGAAGAGCGTTTCCACGGTGCCCGCGTCAGAGAAAACACCGATCTGGTGACAGCCATTGATGACATTGATTCCAGTGTTATCGGGATTGTTGCTGTGGCGGATGATGCTGATGCTGACACCTTCCCCCTGAATAAACCCGTTCTTCTTCATCGGGTCAACGACGTGCTGGGCCTGGCGGGTAAGACCGGTACGCTGTACAAGAGCCTGAAAGCAGTTGCTGACCAGGTCAGCACAAAAGTCATCGTCGTTCGTGTCGCAGAAGCGGAAGTCGGTGAAGGTAAAAAAACGCAGTCGCAGCTGGTAATCGGCGGCACGGAACCCGATGGCACGTATACCGGGATGTATGCCCTGCTGGTAGCAGAACAGGATGAGCGCATTGGATATCGCCCGCGCATTCTGTCAGCGCCCGATCTCGACACGGAAGAAGTGACGTCCTCACTGTGTGTGATTGCAGAGAAGCTGCGTGCCTTTGTGTATGCCGGGTGCAACGGCTGTGAAACGATGGCGGATGCCATCGCCTACCGTGCTACCTTCGCGTATCGCGAACTGATGCTTATCTGGCCTGACTTCATCGCCTATAACCCGGTGTCTGGCAAAAATGAGGTGTTCCCGGCTCCGGCGTATGCCTGCGGCCTGCGTGCCCAAATCGATCACACTCAGGGCTGGCACAAGTCGCTGTCAAACGTCCCGGTAAAAAACGTGCTGGGGATTTCAAAACAGGTGTTCTGGTCGCTTCAGGCTGAAGACAGCGACGCCAACGCGCTGAACAACAAAGAAATCACCACGGTGATTAAGCGTAATGGTTTCCGTTTCTGGGGCAACCGCACACCGGATACCAAAGACTATATCTTTGAAGTCTACACCCGCACTGCGCAGGTACTGGCTGACAGTATCGCGGAAGCGCAGTTTGAAGATATTGATGAACCGCTGACCCCGGCGAATGTGAAAGACGTTATCAGCGGTATCCGCGCGAAGCTTGACAAGCTGGTCACGTCCGGGCGGCTTATCGGCGCTGAATGCTGGTATGACGTGGTGGACAACAGCACCACCGACCTTCGTCAGGGGCGGGTGCGTATCCGCTACAAATACTCGCCAGTGCCGCCGCTGGAAGATCTGACGCTGTACCAGACCTTCACGGATGAATTCTTCGGCCCTGCGTTTGCTTCTCTGGGAGGTGCGTAAATGGCTGTTCCTCACAAACTCCGCCTGTTTACCTGCTTTGTGAACGGTGATAACCAGATCGGGAAAGTCACCTCGTTTACCCGCCCGAAACTCAGCCGCAAGCTGGAAGACTATCAGGGTGGCGGCATGATTGGATCCGTTGGTGTGGATCTCGGTCTGGATGCCGGGGCGCTGGATTCCTCCATTGAATTTGGCGGCGTGATTAAAGCGCTTTTTCTTGAATATGGCGCGGATATTGACGGCACCCGCCTGCGTTTTGCCGGTGAATACTACACCGATGGTGACAGCCAGCTTGTTGAAGTGGAGCTGCGCGGACGCTTTACCGAGCTTGACGGTGGTGACAGCAAGCAGGGGGAAAACACCGTCGAGAAATACACGTTCAAATCGACGTATTACAAATTCTCTATCGACGATAAGCCGATTATTGAGATTGACCTGCTGAACTTTATCTACAAGAAAGACGGCAAGAATATCTACCCTGACCGCATCACGTCTGCCCTGGGAATGGGCTGATAATTAACCCTGACGGCGGCACACCGTTGTGCCGCCCGGAGACTCAACGATGAAAAAAAATGATACTGCACCAGTAACGGCTGAGGGTGGTGTGACGCTGGCCCAGCCGATTGTACGCAGCGAAGAGACGATCACCTATGTGGAGATTAGCGAGGCAATTAAACAGTCCGGCTCTCTGCGTGGCCTGTCGCTCTCTGATGTGCTCAACATGAAAACCGACACACTGGTTACGTTGTTCACGCGCGTGACTTCGCCACGTCTTAAAGAAAACGAAATTAAAACGATGGCCACCGCTGATTTTATCGCGCTCTCTCAGGCGATCGTGCCTTTTTTGGTGCCTACGGGCTCTGGAGCACAGAACGAGCCGGAGACGGAAGCACCGTAACGGTGGTGAAATTCGACCAGATTGAAGAGCTGGTCGCCGATATTGCTGTTGTTTTTAACTGGTCGCGCGCCGATATCTACATGATGGATCCGGGTGAGGTTATCGCCTGGCGCGAACGGGCCGCGCGACGTAGCGGAGCCCGTGAAGATGAAGACACTTGATATCCGTATCGCCTTCAGCGCGATCGATAAACTGACCCGACCTGTTGAGACCGCCCGCCAGAGTGTGGGCGGTCTCTCTGATTCCCTCAAAAAAACGCAGACCGACATTAAATCACTGGGTACGCAGTCAAAAGCGTTTGCCCGCCTGCGCGAAAACTTCACTAAAACCACCGAAAAAATACAGACGGCCCAGCGGGAACTGAACGGACTCCGGCAGGCACAGCAGGCCGGGAACGTGATGACGGACAAACAGCGCGAACACATGGCAATGCTGACGGCAAAGCTGAATCGCCTGAATGAAGTACGCACTCGTGAGAAAGAGAAGCTGCGCGAGGCGACGGCTGTGATGGTCAGGCATGGCATCACACTTTCCGGCAGCGATCGAACCATCCAAAGCGCCATACGGCGTACCGAACAGTACAACCAGACGCTGGAGCGCGAACGGCAGATGCTGGCACGGGTGACGCAGGCGCGTGCACGCTATGACCATGCTCAGCAGACTGCAGGTAAGCTACGCGGTGGCGGAGCTGTTGCCGTAGGGGCCGCTACCGTTGCGGGTTATGGGGCAGGGCGTTTTCTGGAGCCAGCTGTAGGATTTGACAGGGAAGTATCCCGCGTCGGGGCGCTGACGCGTCTCGATAAAACCGATCCGCAGTTTGCTGCGCTGCGCGAACAGGCTAAAAAGCTGGGGGCTGAAACGCAGTTCAACTCCCGTGATGCGGCCAGTGGTCAGGCATTCCTCGCGATGGCCGGATTCACGCCACAGGCCATACAGGCTGCGTTACCCGGCGTTCTCAACATGGCGCTGGCCGGTGGGATGGAGCTGGGCGAAAGTGCCGATATCGGCTCAAATATTCTGTCGCAGTTCAAACTGGATCCGAAAGAGATGGACAGGGTCAGTGACGTGCTGACGGCGGCGTTTACGCGCACCAACACCGACCTGGCAAACATTGGTGAGGCGATGAAGTACGCCGGAACGGGGATGGCCGGGCTGGGTGTCAGCGTTGAGCAGACCACTGCGATGATCGGCGTGATGGCAAACGTGGGGTTGCGTGGCAGCATCGCCGGTACGGGGTTGCAGTCCACGTTCTCCCGTATGGCTGCGCCAACGGGCAAAGCCAAAGATGCGCTCAAAGAACTCGGGGTCAGCGTTGCAGACGCAACCGGGAAAATGCGACCGGCTGAAGTTGTCCTTGCTGATGTTTATAAGGCCGTCAGTAAGTACGGCGATGTGGACAGACTTTCGTTCTTCAAAGACATTGCCGGTGAGGAAGCTGCCAAATCCTTCCAGGCCCTGGTGCAGTCTGCGGGAAGTGGTGAGCTGCAAAAGCTGCTGGCTGAGCTGAAAAAAGCGCAGGGTGAATCTGCAACAGTCGCGAAAAAGATGGCGGATAACCTTGATGGAGATCTGCAGAACCTCGACAGCGCCTGGGAAGGATTTCGCATTCAGATTGAAGAGCTGCTTGACGGGCCACTTCGTGGACTGGTTCAGAGGATCAGTGATGTTGTCGGGGCAATGACTACATGGGCAAAAGAAAATCCCCGGTTAACGCAGACATTACTGATTATCGGCGGCAGTGCGCTGGCCTTTACGGCCATCATCGGCGGATTGTCTCTGGTTGTCGGGGTATTGCTAGGGCCAATAGCAAAGCTGCAACTTGGGTTTGCGTTACTGACCGGAACAAAAGGACTCGGTCGGGCCATCCCGATGTTTGCTCAGTTGCGCGCGCTTATGGGCGGGCCGATGGGAAGTATCAAAGGCTGGCCTGCTGCATTCTCTTCAATGGCTAGGGGGGCTGGCAGACTGACGGGTATTTTGGGCCCGCTGAGAGGGATGTTGCTGGCGGTATTTGCCTCACCTGGTGCCGCGCTGGGCTCGCTTGTACGCGGTATCGCGATGCTGGCGCTTCGCCTTACCGGTCTCCCTGTGTTGTGGGGAATGATCACCGGTGCTGTTTCGGTGCTTGGCGGCGCGCTGTCGCTGTTACTGAGTCCGATAGGTCTGGTCGGTGCGGCATTTGTCGCAGCTGCCCTGCTTATCTGGAAATACTGGGAGCCCATCAAAGCATTTTTTGCCGGTGTGTTCAGCGGCATTATGGAAAGATTGGCGCCACTGCGGGAGTCATTTGCGCAGTTCAGCCCGTTGTTTGACGCAATCAGCAATGGCATCAGTCAGGTGTGGAGCTGGTTTAAAGAACTCCTTACCCCGATGGAGTCCAGCAAAGAGACGCTTGATAAATGCGCCAGCGCCGGGGAAATCTTTGGCAACGTGCTTGGCGGTGCACTGCAACTGGTGCTGACTCCGGCCAAAGCCCTTCTTGATGCCCTGTCCTGGATACTGGAAAAGCTGGGTGTTTTACCCGATGAGGCCGAAAAGACCAGAAAGAAGATTGAGGACGCGCAGCGCACGGCTTTACTACAAGATAAGGTCGCGCTTCTACAGGGTGATATTGCGAAAGTAGCACCCAAAAAAGTAGAAACAGGCACGGTCACACCGCCAGCCGGAAGCACCCCGCTTGGCGGTGATAATGGCACTCAACGGCGACTACAGAAAATATCTGATAACACTGGCGGCATGCTTCAGGAGACGAAAAAACGGATTGGCCCCGGTGATATCGTCTTCAAAAATCTGCCCCGTGCCCTGGCAGTACGTGGTGAGTGGCAGGAGTCAAAACTTGCGCGAACCTCTGCCGCTATCGCTCCGTCGCTTTCCCCGGTTGTTGCAGCGGCAGCGGCACCTGTTGTGCAGGCCATGTTACCCCCGGTCAGACGCCCAGGCGACAGCGCCAGAAATGACAGTGCTGCAGGTGGGTTTAACGGTGAAATTCACGTACATCTGCACAACGTGGTGACGCAGAATCCCCGCGAACTGGCGAAGACTGTGGGGGAAATGGTTAAGGCAGAATTAGACCGGCTGACCCGCGCAGGTCGCGGCAGTTTCCGGGATACAGATTAGGTGAACAGGTGACGTTATGATGATGGTTTACGGTATGTTTGTGTTTGAGCTGAAGACGCTACCCCATCAGCAGCTACAGCAAAATAAATCCTGGCGGCACGTCAAAAACGAGCGAATCAACCGTTCTGCAAGCTGGCAGTACATTGGGGCAGGTGAAGATCAGATCACGCTTTCCGGCGTGCTTTATCCGGAAATTACTGGCGGCGAGGTCTCGCTGACGGTGTTGACCACGCAGGCCTATACCGGACGCCCCTGGCCTTTGATTGATGGCACGGGGCAGATTTACGGTATGTATGTTATCACCGGCTTGCAAACCACCCGATTGGAACTGGACCGTTATGGTAAGGCGAAAAAAATAGAGTTCTCAATCAGTTTTCAGCGTTGTGATGAAGACCTTCGCGAACGGCTTCAGTCTTCCTCTGTCGGTGATCTGTTGACCGGGCTGAAGGATGGTGCCAACACTGCGTATAACTCGATAAACAGCACGTTGTCCTGGTTGGTGTAGCGCTGCGCAGTATTGAGAATAGTCAAATCTGGAGGTGTATTTTACTGACCTCCAGACGCCGGAAACCGCTTATACAAAGTAGAAATACCTACATCAAATATCATAGCCACGCGCTGCCGTGTCTCTCCTACTGCGAGCAGTCGACCCGCCTGTGCCCATTCTTCTGGTGTTAGTTTTGGTCGGCGACCACCAATGCGCCCCTGTCCTCGTGCTGCCGCTAACCCGGCTCGCGTCCGTTCTACAATCAATTCCCTTTCCATTTCGGCCAGTGCGCCCATGACGTGAAAGAAAAAACGCCCCATAGGGGTAGAGGTATCAATACTGTCTGTCAGGCTACGAAAATTAACACCACGCTGGCGCAATTCCTCGATCAGAATGACAAGATGGCGCATGCTCCTTCCCAGTCTGTCCAGCTTCCAGACTACCAGCGTGTCACCTTCCTGAAGCGTCTTTAGCAACCTCTTTAATCCCGGCCTTTCCGCTTTAGTACCGCTTATTTTATCTTCAAAAATTTGCTCACATCCTGCGCTTTCCAGCGCATTTATTTGCAGCATGGTGTTCTGGTCATTTGTTGATACCCGTACATATCCAATCAGCATAGAAAATCACTCCACCTGTAAACGCATTAGCGGCCCGCATTGTATCGAGCAACGTCATTTCTGGCTGTACTGCAGAAAATGGCCAACATAGTCAGAAGTGGTGGTGTGTTCTGGAAAACGTTGGTTTGGAAGATTTAGCAAAAACAAGCGCAAACAACACATTTACTGGAGAAGTGAAATTCACGTTAAGTGTTTCACTTCCAGCCAATACAGCTTACAAAGGGATTGGTTTACAGGCATGGTTTGATTATAAACAAGACAAAGACGACACATTAACAGCGTTATCAGGAAAGGATGTTGCCGGATTACTTTCATATCTCGGCTTAACCAGCGCCGCGAAAACGGATACTAAAAATACATTTACCCAGAAGCAAACATTTTCAGGTTCAGTAGCTCTCCCGTCTGATACAACTCTGAACGGGACCGGACTTGAATATCTTTTTGACAGTAAGTTAGATGCATCTAAGGCACTGGGAACGGGACAGACCTGGGTGAATGTTACCGCTTCACGAACTGCCGGAGTGACTTACACCAACAGCACAACCAGACCAATCTGCGTATCTATTCCTGAGACGGGTGACGGAGACAGAGGGCTCTATGTTGGAGGTGTATTAACGGCGTTTGCGCGAGGGGCAGATTCAGATTCAACATTATTTGCCATTGTGCCACCTGGTGCGCAATACATATTTTCGGGCGCATTTTCTTCATGGGCGGAGTTACGGTAATGCAATATTTCAAAAATAAAAGCAATGCAGTGTTTGCATATGAAGATGACTGTGATGAGGAATTTATTCTGGAAGGGTTAATTAAAATATCGGAACCGGAAGCGATGGGGCTTCTTGCTCCAACTGCTGAGGAATTGATTGCTTCAGCTGAAGCAAAGAAATCCAGACTACGTTCAGAGGCGGATAGTGAAATAGCCTGGCGACAGTACGCCGTTGACAGAGGCAAAGCGACGGCTGAAGAAGCCGCCGACCTGATAAACTGGCAGGACTACCGGCTTGATTTGATGCGGGTTGATACGTCAAAACCTGTCTGGCCTACGCCTCCGGGGGAACAGGCCAGTTAACATGCCCAGGGTCGGTTGTCACATCGACCGCCTTAACTTCATTCTTATACGCCAGCCACGCCGACAGTTTAGCTTTGTTGGCGTCGCTTATTTCACCCAGCATCAGCTCTGTTCGCCAGTCGAGCATTACTTTATCGGCATGGGCCAGCAACTGACTACGCAGTTTTTCAGCGTCGGCTATCGCCGCATTTCGCTGCGCATCCTCATCTGTAACCCACTTAGAACCATCCCATTTATCATACTGAGTGGATGGCGCAACGGTTGTATAGCCTGAACGAATCTCACCTATGTAATCAACGAATTCCGGGGTTCTGTCCATAGTCGAATAGACGGTAATGCCGCGATGGTCTGGCTGGTACTCCCAGCCAGTGCCGTTGAATACAGCTACAAATCCCGACCGTTTCTCTCCTGGAACGATATCCGTTGAATACCCCGGCATGCTGACACCAGGATGAATAAATTCATCAGAGAACCCGCAGTATTCTCCCGTGGCTGCATCATAGTAAAAGCAGACGACATTTCCCGGCTCAATAGCCAGTCCATTTTCATCAAAAACAGGTTTCATTATTTTGCCCTCACCAGACAGTTAAATGCTATTGAGCGTGGTGCGGTTTCACCGGCGCCACCGCTCTGCGTTTTTGTAGATATTTTTGGGGTGGCCACATCGTTTTCTACCGCGACCCAGGTTGAAGACACATCGTCCACGCCAACGGCCATCCTGCCTGTTGGTAACACATGCGTATGCTCCTTGAGGCGTGAGTCCGCCCACCCCAGTAGTGGCTGTATCGGGTTCACGCCGCGCCCATCGTCAAAAATACGAATAAACTCCCCCCGCATATCAGGAATAAACAGACCCGGCCACATCAGCGCCAGTTTTGGATATTCGGCGGCAGAGAACGACGTATTATTGGTTTTCAGAAATACCATATCCGACCATTCCGGCATGACCGTATTTGGCATTGCAGCCAATGGCCAGTAAAACGGGATTCCAATAGGGGGAGCGCCTGCTCCCAAACCAAGGTTTTGGAGAAACTTCGCCACATCTGGAATATCCGCGCCGTTTTGGCTTTTCTGCATCGCGCCGGTGATACGTGCATCATCACCCGCCGCAACGGTATCGGCAGTTGTACCGGTGTTTTTCGTCGAACTGTTACCCAGTTGCAGATTCTGGCGGGCCAGTGCCTGATTAGGTAAATCGGCGAGATTGCGTTCTTTAGCCAGCCGTGCATTCGCGTTATCCATCGCAATTTTTACGGCTTTCGGGGTTGCTGCTTGTGTCTCGCTGTCATCCGTCACGCTGCTGTTAAGCTGCGTAAAACCTTTTGCAGTTGTGGTTGCATCGGGATGGTTACGCGACTGTTCATGGGTACGCATGAGTCCGTCAGCGTAACTCTTCACCTCAATAATTTTATTATCAACATACTGGCGCGTTGCCAGTACGACAGCCGGATCAATCTTCAGTGTTACCACCTCGGTACTACTGACGATCAGGATCACACGGATGGCCTGAACGCGTCCGCTGCCTTCCTGCAACTGCGGTTTGTAGGTCTCCGCACAGTTAGCAACCGCAATCATATCGCCGTCCTTATCAAACAGACCGATTTCACGGATCCACCAACCGCCCACGTCTTCCGGTATGACCTGCTCCGCAATTATCTGACTGGCATTTGCCGGGTCGACGGTCAGCATATTCAGCGGTGCGCGACGAATTTCATGTATCAGCGCGGTCTGGGCCGGATCAGGAGTAGGCAGTACGCCATTGCCATCGCCTACGGCCATCTGGGTGATCTCAACCTTTGTACCCAAAGCCGTGGCTTTTGCCATTTTTGCGGCCCCGATATTGGTTAGCAGGGCAAAATATTTAGTCGCCATTTGCTGCGATCTCCACGGTATCAATAAAATGGACTGCCGCGCCGGTGTAGTTGCCACCGCTCACGGATATGGTTTCAGGAAAATAGGGGTATACGGTCAGCGTATCGCCCGTGTAGCAGCCAGCACCTGCTGTGATGAGGCCCGTTGTCTGCAATGACAGGGTGAGACCTGTCAGGTGTCGACTTCTGGGTTTTGCGTCATCAATCAGGCGCTCAAGTTCGCGGTAGGTTTCCTCTGTGATCCCCTGTTCCTGAATGCCGATTTCAAGCCTGAAGGTGCCCGGCTCCTCGTTGCTCTGCCACCACTCGATCACTCGCAGTAGAAAACCGAAAGGCTCAACGACGCGCTTCAGCGCCGAAATCGTGCCTTTGTGGCGGTGAACGAGCCAGGCGGCTTTAATCACCTGTCGTTTCGTCTGTTCTGACCAGCGTTTATCCCATCTGTCAACGGACAGCGCCCAGGCAAGATAGGGAAGCAGGGCAACGGGGCATTCGTCCGGGTTCCACAGTTTGCGAAGGTCTACCGGAACACGGTCAAGCCGTGTAGTGACTTTCTCCACATCCCGCATGAAGCGACTGGCGGAAGGCGGGAGCAGGCTGTTATTCATCTGTTCCCCCTACCGTGATAGTGAATGACTCGCACCGCGCAGCCTGCGTGTCGTCAATAACGATATCGCTGACAGGCTCCGGTAACTCCACGCGCTGAACGCCCTGCACATGCAGTGCCGCCATAATGGCGGAGCGGGCAACGTCACGACCTATCTTGCCCTGCTGACTTATCCACGACCGTAACGCATCCTCTGCGGCGGTGCGGATGGGTTCAGACTCCGGTCCCGGATAGAGATACAGGACGGCGTTGATGTGATAATTCACGATTCCCGCCGCCTGAACCGTCAGGCGATCTGCGACCGGCCTTTTGTCATCAGCAGACAGCGCTTTATTGACAGTTGCCAGTAATGCCGGGTCTGGCGTTCCGTCTCCCTCCGTGGAAAGCACTGAGACCACGACCACGGCAGGTGACGGACTGGTTGCTTTGGCGTCAGCCACCTTACCGCTGGCGCTTTTGGCAAAATACTCATATGCGCCGGTTGGTCCCGCTACACTCAGCCCTTCGAACGCACTTTGAATACGCAGCCGGTATGCAGCGTCGCTTTCATAGACGGCTTCAGTAGTATCCGTAGCTTCCTGTATGACCAGACGCTGGGTGTTATTGTTGGCCCCCAGATTGTCCAGGTCGCTGAAGTTGGAATGACTCAGCATGCACGCCGCTGCCCCGTCATTGATGCGCTGCATCAGCATCATTTCACGGTAGGCGAATACCTGGGCAATGGCGTTCATCGGTTCAGATTCCAGCTCAAGCGCAGCGGCAACAGCGGCCTGCTGCTCCTGCGGAAATGCTGCAATCATGTCCGCTTTGACCTCAACAAGGATCTCTTCGAAGTCCAGCACTTTAATGATCTGCGGCTTCGGAAGCTGCGATAAGTCAACGCTCGCCATGGCGGCTCTCCCGTAGCGTCATTGTGACGCTGGCCGGTTGCATACTCCGGGTGATAATGCCGGAGAGTTCTGCCACGGCTCGTCCGTCATTTGACCAGCGGATATCAATGGTGTTGAGCGCAATTCGGGTTTCCCAGCGTGCCAGCGCGATAACGGCGGCACTCATGCACTGAAGACGAGTGGCATCATTCTGCGGCTCATCAATCAGATCAGGCACCAGACTGCCGTAATCACGTCGCATCACCCGGCTGGCAAGCGGCGTGGTCAGTATGTCCTTCACTGAATTCCACAGCTGATCGGTATCGTTCAGGGTGCCGGTGCCGTTGGGATTCATCCCTGTGTAAGTCGCCGTCATCTTGTGCCCTCCGTCCAGCTACCGCCTCTTTGCACGCCACCGTGATCGTGGTCGTCGACCTGCACGCCGTTAGAGGTCATTTTCCCGCCGTAGTGCGTAATATCACCGCGCATATCGCCGCCTTCGGTGACTTCAAACGTGGCGGTTTTCAGATGCTTTGTGCATTCCACAACGGGCGTATCCAGCATGACGCCAACAGCCGCCTGAATCTTCGCGGTTTTCATGCCAGTGGCTTCCAGCTCGCTTGCATCGGCGTCGTAGCGGACAACTGCACCGTCCGGTGCCGTTATCACGATTTCTTTCATGCTGCTGCCCGGTGCCGGGTGGTCATTGCTGTACAGACTCCCCAGAATAATGGCGGTCTCCGGGTTGCCTCCGATGCAGGCAATGGAGACCTGCTCACCAACGGAAGGCGGGATCCAGATGTTGAATGCCCCCGCCCGTGGTGTGTTCCAGCGCAGCCAGCCCGTTTCCAGATTTCCGCTACGCACGCGGACACGCCATTTTTTTTCATCAACGGCAAAAATTACGCCGGTGCGAATGATGTTTTCCAGCAGGCGTATCAGTTCGGCGTTCATCGTACGGCACCTCCCAGGCTGTTAATGGTGGCGTTGTAAATCAGACGTTCATCCGCCGCAGACAGGCCCAGCAGTTCACGAACAGGGTATTGAGTCACAACACCCGGCCCGACTTGATCGCGCTGTCCGTACTGGTGCACACGGGCAATACGCGCAGCCACACCGTCATAACCCATGGTCACACCCTGCGCATCAGGGCGCATCTTCATAAACCGCAGCGTGCGCAGGCGCTCAAACATTGGCGCTTTACGGGCTGTGTCTCGGCGCAGCGAGCGCGTGTTAATCTCCAGATAACGATCAATATCGCTGCGGTAAAACGTCCGAATGTCATTACGGTCAGTGTCAAATCCTGTGATGGTGCGCCCGTATTTGCCCCGCCCACCGTGCCAGTTTTTCAGCGTCCGGACTTCGTTATTCCAGACAAACTTAATGCCCTGCTGGGAACGAATGATCCGGCGCTTGCGTTGTGGGTAAGCGGCTCCGTCCGGGCCTTTTTGCGCGCGGATACGCTGCTGTTGGCTGCGGCGGATTTCCTGCCCGATGAGACGGGCCGAGCGAGTCCGCCCAGACGCAGAGATACCCGCAAGGATATCGCTGAATACCTTATCCAGTTCACGAAAGCGATCGTCGCTCATACGGCTGTCTCCCGGTTCACGTCTTCAAACACGGCGTGCCAGTCCCCGCCAGCTGATGGAATACGGGGTTTGGGTTCTGGCAGGTGTTCCGCGTGGACGGTTCCGTCTTCATCGCGGCTGACTTTCACGCGCTCCCGAACCGGGATTTCATAGAGAATATCGGCGCTGTCGTCGTCATTGATGGCGACTGAAAACTTAACATCTTTGTTATTCTCCGGATTAAGCAGCAGGTCTGGCTGGTTGCGCCAGAGCCACGCCATCAGCGGTAAGGTGAAGTCGTCGATATCGCCCGGAAAATCCATAGCGAAAAACACCAGGTTATAGCGATAGGCAAAAGAAGGTGTTTCGCCGGTTGTCTCAATACCGCCGCTTTCGACAAATACTGTGAACTTCTCCGGGTTGGCTTTACACCAGCGGCTGGCGCGGACCATTGCTTCACGCAGTGAGTTAATTTTCAGCATGGCGGCACCTTTTTAACGCGCGAAGCGCTCAATCACGCCCGCAATGATCAGCAGATAAATAAGCGTCCAGAATGGATGCTCAGCAATAAAATCAAATAACGTCACTGTCTGGCTCCTGTGTTCTCAGTCAGTCGTTTAAGGCGGCGAATATCGAGTTCACTAATCGCAGCCTTATCGGCATTACAGCTATCCAGCGCATCGCGAAGGCGATCACTCCAGTTGGCTATTCCGCCCCAGGTAACGGGGCTTGCCAGTTCCGGCTGCGGCGTCGCGGCTGTCAGGCTTTCCGGCACTGGCTCGTGCACTATCTGTACCCGTGGTACTGGCTGGGCGTTTTTGCAGGCTGTTACTGACAGCAACAGGCACCACAGTGTTAGCGCACGTATCGTTTTTCGTTGCTTCGCGCATCTGATCACGTCTGATTTCCCCCTGTGCATTTCGTCGCTGTTCATCTGCCTGCCGTTGTGCCAGCAGAGCAGTGACGTCTGCTTTTATTGCCCGCAGTTCACCCATGATTTCGCCGGTACTTTTCAGCTCACGGGACAACTCATCATTGCGTACCGAATCTTTTCCACGCTGGTTTGTCTGCCAGAGCAAGCCGCCCGTGACCAGCGCCAGCAGCAGGCAAAGTGTGATTGTCTGATTCATCGCTGTGCCTCAACATCTCGCAGGCACCAGGCCTTAAAATCGGTGCGGCGGTTGAATAATCCCGGCACACGCTTCCCGCTGCTGTTAACAAAATCGGTCAGCCGGTCGCACACAGGAGCCCACTGGTGCGCCTGTGCCAGTTTCCAGATAGTGGTGCGCTGGCGCATTCCATTTCTGTCCTTGAACCACATCAGGCCAGAACAGCCCAGGTTGTAGGCCGCGTCCGTCATGGACTCAAACGCAGACTGTGGCATATCCGCACCGTTAAAATTCTGGTTAATGCAGTTCTCTGCATGACGCAGGTCATTAACCCAGCGCTTCGCCACTTCGCTTTCGCTGTACAGTCGGTTCTGCACATTGCCAGTTGATCCACAGCCGACCGTTGCCACTCCCGCAATGTCACGGTATGGGGTGGCGCTGCAATCTTCCCACGTGGCAATTTTCACCTGCGCTTCTTCGGATGTACGCAGGGCTTCCGGAGCCAGCGAGATCCCCAGTGCAACAATGACGGCGACGGCGTAGCGCTTAACGGGAAGATTCATCGGCATGCCCGTCATGCTGTAACAGATCAAGCGCCCGGCGTTCTTCTTCGTACAGGCTCCTGGCTTCAGACTGGCTGAGGATCTGTGCAATCAGATCGTTACGGCGCTTTTGCGCCCGTTCCATCCTGCCACGGTGCAGCCAGGCGCGGGCCAGCGAAAGTGCCCCTAACAGCAGACCCGCCATCGCGATCTTTTCGCTGATAGTCATTACGCCGATACCGGTGACCACCACCGACATGAAAAAAGTGATGTGGTCATGTATCCGCTGGAATATATTCAGCCCCATAGCTGTACCATCTCCCGTTGTTTCTTTTGCTCCTGATCCGGTAGTTCCACCTCCTGACCAGGATTAAGGAATAACTGTCCACTCAGCCCAGGATTGGCTGCGATCACTTTCTCCGTCATCCCCTGCGTGGTGCCGTAATGACGCCAGCACAGTAAATCCACGGTATCGCCCTGTAGTGCCTTCACTTTCATCAGCAAAGCTCCGCCCAGATACGCTGAGCACCGCGAATATCGGCAATAGCCCAGCGAACGTCGCGCCAGAGGTCTTCCGCCTGCGTGTCCAGCGCATCGGCTTTCCGGTCGCTCTTGTTGGTCGTGTCCACGTCGCGGGCGTTCTCAAGAATAAGTGCGCGCGTGGCGGCGTAGACCGCACGGCGGTAGCGGTGAATATTGATGCTCTCGCCGTTTATTTTTCGCGGCGGTATTTCAGGTTCACCATTCGGTTTAATGGTCGGGGCATCCGCCAGCGTGCTGTAGCCTTCTGCCAGTTGTTGCTGCTGCCACTCCTGAAGCTCATCGGTAACATGCGCGACGGCTTCGGTGGTGACATACATCAGCCGTGAAGTGGTTGTCCTGCCCGGAATGCGGCTGGCAAGACGCAGCTCCCGAAGCACAATGTCAGGCCAGAACGCTCCGGCAGTGACTTTCTCTTCACCGTCATCAATATCGGTGGTGTCGTTTTCTGCCGGTTCTACTCTGGGTTTTGCCACCATGCTCATAAGGTGCTCTCCGGAAAAATCAGGCGGTGGGCGACCGGTAAAAAGAACACGGAGAGGGTTCAGATCGCCGGTCGCGCCGCCTGTCGACGGGGGTCGAAGTCGTTAATTATTTTTTCGTGCTCTTGCGGGCGGCACTGGCCTTCCCGGTGGTTGTTTTGCGCGGCGCTCTGCTGGCTTTAGTCTTTTCAGGCTCTTTCTTTTCTGCAGCAGCGTCACTTTCGGTGGTAGTGGACACATCACTACCAGCACCCTGAACCTTTTTAAGTGCGCGGGTTAATGCGGCGATCTCGCGCTTAACACCGGCGTTCGGGTTGAGGTGCATCGCCTGGCGAAGCAGCTTCAGCGCAGCGCCCTGCGTCTCCGGGTCAGTGGAGGTGCGACGGGCGAAGGCGCAGGCTTTACAAAGTTTGGCAAGCACCTCATCAGGCATATCACGGTTCGCGACCATCTCCCACAGCGTATCCAGCGGGGTGATGAAGCCGGATAAATCTGCGTCCGGGTCGGTGCCTGCCAGCGTCAGGATCGGATTGCTGATCTCTTCTGTCAGTACCGTCGCGGCATCACGCCCGAAATTGTCAGGCAGACTGAGGTTATGGCGTATTACGTACTCACCGATACGCAGGGCAAGCGTCAGATCGCCACAGTCGACCGCCCATACCATCAGGGTGGTGATCACTTCATCCTGGCGACCGCTGTCGCCTTCAAGCGTGCCGTCAATCCATCCGGCAAAATCGGGCAGAAGTTCTTTTTTAACGTCCGCTTTTGCTGCCCTGGACTGGATCCCGCTTAACCGTGACTGCGCAAGGCGAAGGCGGTACAGGATCTGCTCGTGTGCAGTACGCTCGCCCAGGGTTTCTTCACCGTTGTTGAGCCCTGTACGCTGCGCCATGACGTTCTGAAAATGTTTCTGTGCCGGTGTCAGCATCAGTTATGTCCTCCGTTATGACGGGCGCATTGCCTGCGCCCGTGCCGTCAGTTACGCACCGCCACCTTCAGCAGGGGCGTCGGCAAACTTAATACCCTGAATCAGTGCACTTTTGCCGTAGTCCTCCACCACGTAGGCATCGTTCATCGACTGGTAGGTTGCGATACGGTTGTATTCCGGCTCTTCCCTCATCAGGCGGCGCAGAGACCCCTTCTGGAAGTAGATCGACAGGTTGCTGAAGGAGGTGATCAGCATGGCGTCTTTCGGGAAGAATGGCGCAAGGTACACTGGCAGACCGCCGATAAAGCGCGAGGAGATAATCAACTGCCCGGCCATCAGTTCTGTATTCGGGTTGGTGGTGCTCATCGCGTTAATCAGCGGCAGGCGCAGGGTGTTGAACAAATCACGCCCCATCAGCACCACCAGATCCGGCGCGTCTTTGTGCCATTCATCCAGCAGAGAAGAACGGACGTCCTGCACCAGTGCATCCGGATTACCATACTGTCCCTTTGCGGTGACTTTGTTATCCATGTCGCGTGTGGAAATGGTCACATCTGACATGACACGGGCCGCTGCATGCTTACGAATTTGTTCCATCCAGCCGGTGTTCACATCCTGAAGCAGCGGGTTAGTGGCGAAATCGGAGATCAACGCATGCGAGGTGCCGTTAAAACCGATCATGATGCGGTCAAGCGCAATCTGTCGGGCAATTTGCTGGCTGACGCGGGCCTGAAAATCAGCGTGAGCGCTCCAGGCATCAAGCTGTGAATAGCTGATGAAAGTATCGTAGTTGACCTGCTCACAGCGGTAGCGACGTGCAGCCAGCTCGTGAGTACTCACCGGGTTACGGCGCTTCACTCCGTCGCTGCTGGAGTTGGTGCGGGCAATCGGCCCGGTGGTATCAACCAGGACTTTATCGCCTTCCTGATCGTCAACGCCGATGACGTTAATCTTTTGCGTCAGTTCGGTGCTTTCTTTGGCGGCATTTTCCAGCCGCTGCTGCACTGACGGATCCACCGAATAGCGTTTAGTCAGGTTGCTGACGGTCACGCCGCTCAGTTGCGCCTGACGCTGCATGTACAGCTCAAGCTGCGTGCGGGTATTCCCGGAAAGTACGATTGTCATTAGTCTGTCTCTCTTCGTTAAATCAGTAATCAACCAGCTGCGCGCCATTACCACCGGTGGCAGCAAAGCGGGACGCCTGGTCACTGTCCTGGGTCTGCAACTGTTCCCGCAGGGTGGTTAATTCACTGGTGAGTTTTTCAACCTTCTGGCTGGCTTCGCTGTTCTTCTTCTCCAGTGAATTGAAGCGATCGAGGAGGTCAGAGTGAGACTGCGCCACATTTTCAACGGCCTCACGCACCTGGCTGAACTGCTCGCTGTCGGATTTGCGGCCTTTGCCGATGAGGTCCATCACGCGACTGAGCCACTGCTTGCCTTCTTCAGTGCGCTGCTGCGTCAGTTCGATAACCTCCGCCTCCATCGCTTCGGTAAACATCGGTGGCTCGGTTTGCTGGTTATTGAACGCCATGACCTGTGCGCGTTGCTGAGCGGCAAATTTCAGACGGTCAGTGCCAAGGCTGGCCGGGGTGTCCGTCATGGCGAGCCCGACAACATAGGCGTTGCCGTTCAGCGCAAACTGCGGGTGTAGTTCAATGCTGGAATACACCTTTTTGCCTTCATCGGTGAGCTGCTTCATACGTGCCGAAGGCTCGATCTCCGCATAAAGTGCGGTGCGGCCTTTCAACGGGCCATCGGTAATATCTTCGGCGCTGAGTCCGGTAACGTCCCCCATTGCGCTGAAGTCGCTGTTAGGAAGCATTGACAGGTAGTGCTCCACGTTCACACGCGCAGCGTAAACGCTCGGGTCATAACTTTCTGCTGCCGCTTTCAGGTGTTCGCCGCTGATTTCGCGACCGTCAACGGTGGCGCCAGAAACGGCGACGCGAAACTTTTTGCGGGCTGGTTTTGCGGTGCTCGCCATGCTGATTGTCCTGTTACTGGTTGGTTTATGGTCATGATGACAGAGCGTAAGTTGCTGTCTCAACGTGCTTTTGTTGTCGCTGAAGGCACAGAACTGAAAGAGGGCGAAAGCGGGATCGCGCGCGCGGTAATCTTCCCGGCATACAAGGGGAGAAGAGATGATTCAGGACGCTTTTGTACGGCTACGCGCAAAACAACTCTACTGGCAGGGCTACCCGCCAGCTGAGATCTCGCGCCTGATGGGTATCAGCCAGAACACAATTTATTCGTGGAAGAAACGCGACGAATGGGACGAAACGCCCGCTATCCAGCGTGTCACGCAATCCATGGATGCTCGTCTTATCCAGCTGACGGACAAGAACGAGAAGACCGGGGGCGACTTCAAGGAGATTGACCTGCTGACCCGGCAACTGAAAAAGCTGAATGACGGCCAGCCAGCAGAAGCGGCTGTTGGTAAAAAAACGCGCAAACGCAAGCTGAAAAACCATTTTACCGATGAGCAGATCACGGCACTGCGGGAAAAAATCCTCGACTCCCTCTCCTGGCATCAGCGCGGATGGTATGAGCAGCGCCACCACCGTAACCGTATGATCCTGAAGTCGCGCCAGATTGGTGCCACCTGGTATTTTGCCCGCGAAGCGCTGCTTGATGCGCTGCGTGATGATGTGAAATACCCGTATCAGCGCAACCAGATATTTTTGTCGGCGTCCCGGCGTCAGGCGCACCAGTTCAGGGGATTTATCCAGAAGGTGGCTGAAGAAGTGGACGTTGAGCTGAAGGGGGGCGACAAGATTGTGTTGTCCAACGGCGCAGAGCTGCACTTTCTCGGTACATCAGCAGCAACCGCGCAGTCATACACAGGCAACCTGAAATTCGATGAATTCTTTTGGGTCAGCAATTTCACCAACCTGCGCAAAGTGGCGGGGGCGATGGCGACACTGAAAGGACTGACGCGAACCTACTTTTCCACACCATCAGGCGAAACGCACGAGGCTTACCCGTTCTGGACGGGCGATCGCTGGAACGAAAAGCGCGCCAAATCGAAGCGGCAGGCGTTTGATGTGACCTGGAAGACGCTCAACAGCGGCCTGCTGTGTCCGGATAAAACCTGGCGTCAGATTGTTACCCTGAAAGACGTTATAGAACATGGCTGGGAGTATACCGACCTTGAAGAGATACAGGATGAGAACAGCGACGATGAATTCCAGAACCTGTACATGTGCGAATTCGTCCGGGATGGTGAGTCAGCGTTCAACCTTAACGCGCTGATCGGCTGCGGGGCTGACGGTTACGACGAATGGCCCGACTGGAAACCTTTCGCCAGCAGACCAATGGGACAACGCGCAGTCTGGATTGGCTATGACGCCAACGGCAGCAGTGGTAAGGGTGACAGCGGCGGGGTATCCGTCACAGTGCCACCTCTGGTGCCCGGTGGTAAGTTCCGCACAATAGAAACTATCCAGGTACAGGGGCTGGAGTTCGAAGAGCAGGCGAAAGTTATCGAAAACCTGACGTTTAAATATAGCGTTCAGCACATTGGCATCGACGTGACCGGTGGTAACGGTGAAGCCGTCTACCAGATAGTGAGAAAGTTCTTCCCCATGGCGGTGCCATACACCTTTAACCTGGCTTCGAAGCGCGCCCTGGTGTTGAAGATGCTCCATATTATTCGCGCCGGTCGCTGGGAATACGATCGCAGTGAACGGGCACTTGTGACGGCGTTCAATGCCGTGCGAAAGGTTAAGACACCAGGCGGGTTTATCACTTATGACACTGACCGATCCCGCGGCATCAGCCATGGCGATCTTGCCTGGGCGACGATGCTCGCCATTATCAACGAACCGCTGGGACAGGAAAAAGACGGCAGCGGTGGATTCGCGATGGAGTTCTGATGAAAAAGAGTAAAAAGAGTTACAACCGCCAGCCAGCCACATCGCGCGACCTGTCTGACGCACTGAGAAGTGCCCCGTCGCTGAGTGCCTTCAGCTTTGACGGCCCTTACCGGGCAGAGAGCTATGATCTGCTGGATAACATGTACTGCGCCGATAATGGCCGGTACTTTGAAACGCCGGTTGACTGGTACGGGCTTGCGCGCGCATCGCGCAAAACGTCATGGCATCAGTCCGCGTTGTACTTTAAGCGCAATGTGTTGCTCGGCTGTTTTATCCCCCACAAATTGTTATCACGTCAGGCGTTCTCCGGGTTTGCCCTTGACTGGTTTGTTTTCGGTAACACCTATCTTGAGCTGCGCACTAACCGACTCGGCGGACCACTGGAGCTACGGCACGCCCTGGCGAAATATACGCGCAGGGGTACAGACCTTGATACTTACTGGTATGTGCAGGAAGGGAAGGAAGAGTACACCTTCCGGCGCGGTGATGTGTGTCACATCATGAATCCTGATATCAATCAGGAAATCTACGGCATGCCGGAGTATATCGGCGGGCTGTTGTCTGCCAGCCTGGCGCATTCTGCGGATACGTTCCGCAAGCTGTACTATGACAACGGCTCTCATGCGGGCTGTATCATCTACATCAGTTCGGCGCAGGCCAACGACAAGAGTGTTGAGGTGGTAAAGAAAACGCTGTCAGAGTCCAGAGGTAAGGGCGCTTTCAAGAATATCCTGCTGCATGCACCTGGCGGCGGCAAAGATGGTGTGCAGATCCTGCCGTTTCAGCAGATCACCGCGAAAGATGAATTCATGAACGTCAAGGCATCTTCCCGCGACGATATCCTTGCCGCTCATCGGGTGCCACCGCAGCTGATGGGAGCGATGCCGGGAGAAAAGGGATCGTTTGGCGACGTGGAGAAAGCTGCACGTGTCTATGCGATTAACGAGCTTATGCCTGTGATGGAAGCCATGAAGCACGTCAACGACTGGCTGGATGAAGAGGTGATCCGGTTTAACCCTTACGCACTGCTGGATCAGAACTAACCCGCAATTCCCCACCATAAACCACCGCCAGCGCTGACTGTTCCGGCCAGCGCATGGCGAACTGCCTGAAACATCATCAAATACTTTCAATGTCCCTGTGTTTCTTCCCTTCTGGTTCAGCGCACTGACACCGGAAACCCTCTAAAAACATCGATCACATCAGAGCGCCTCAGCGCCACGCTGGCAGGCGCTTTCCCTGACCATCAAAACACAATAACGCATGACGAAACGACACGCCAAGAAGCAATTACGACGCTGATCAGCGTATCTGGAGGGGATCCCCCTCCTGCCCCTGTTGCGGGGGCTGTTCCCCCGTCACCTGCGCGCGACAAACGCCCCTTTTTTTGTGCAGGCACGGATCCCGGCTCAGACCGCGCCAGCACAGGCCGGAAAGGGCATAAATTGATTCAAAAAAATTGTGCAAAATTGTGCGCTATTGTGCAAACAAAAAAGCGCCATGAGAGGCGCTTTTATTTTGTATTCATTCTTAAGCAGTGGGCTGCGGTACAGGAGATTCTTTTACATCTGGCAGTGGTTCAGAGAACTGCTCAAAATCACCATATGTGTCTTCATCAAAAAGCGAAACAGCTTCAATTTGATCGATTGGAATCACATGTCGAAAATGTTGTAAGTTCAAAGGAGTGGAATCAAAGGTAATGCCTTTTGCTAAATAGAGATCGTAGTAACGATGCTGTTCTCTATATCGCAAAGAATCCTTATCCCTGTAACCGCTAATGAACGGAATGATTTCAAGGTGTGCGCTACTGTGAAACTCAACACGTGGGGCAGCTACATACCCGATGTACACTTTTCTTGATTTAAGTGTCACAAAGATCAGCATTTCGGTATCAATTGCCTGCACCAATAGACTTTCCAGCGAATCCTTTGATGCCATTTCCCTGTATGCTTTTTGCCTGGCATCTTCATTTTCCATCACCTTACGTGCATCTTTTCCTTCCGAGTAAGCAATAAGGCAGGCAAAAAGCATTGAGGTGACGGCAAAAAGTGGTAACCCCATAACCTTTGCATCAACTAACCACTCAAGAAAATGCCATTCTAATGGCTTGTCCCTGAATAGATTGATCACAAACGGAATGATACCCAGCAGCCAGGCGACCATGTATACCGCAAGAACCAAAAGGAACCCCTGGGCAACAAAACGACACCCATGCATTGCAACATAAAAGTAAGAAGACCAACCGTTTGTCCTGGCATGGTGAATACGCGATTGGTAGTGATTCTCGGTGTACCAAAAACCACACACGAGAATCACTGTGATAATCAATGGAGCCATCAAGCAACATCCTTGTTTGCACGATTATGTAATTTGCGAAGATGTTTCATTTTCCTGATGATATCAGCCTGAACATCAGGGTTCTCAGTGTTCAACGTAGCATTGCCATTCGCATCGACAGTAAGGCGGTATCTGTCTGTTTGCTCAAGATGGGTGTCAACATGAGCCGCCACTGCGTCTGTATACTGACGAAGTACCTTTCCAAATATGCCT
The DNA here is from genome assembly GCF_014103415.1 of Citrobacter sp. RHBSTW-00671. Classification (NCBI taxonomy): domain Bacteria; kingdom Pseudomonadati; phylum Pseudomonadota; class Gammaproteobacteria; order Enterobacterales; family Enterobacteriaceae; genus Citrobacter; species Citrobacter sp. RHBSTW-00671. The sequence continues at coordinate 4,185,587 of NZ_JABXPR010000001.1, read as the reverse complement.
TTACGCATAACCCCTCCTTCTCATGGCTACTGATTAACTCTTTTCACATGTTACCTATACTATAGACAACCATATAGATGAAAAAGTGCAACATTATCCGCATTTATCCACTATCGGAACATAGAGCACTTCTACACAACAAAAAACACCTCTTACGAGGTGTTTTTATAACATGCAGAACTCACTTCTTGATCGGGTTTTGTTTAACCGGATCAGTTATTGCTTGCCTGATATTCTTTATATGCCTTCGCATGCTCCTCTTTATTTTTAGCTACCCAATGCACTACATCTTTGCGCGATTGAGTACCAGATGGGAGGAGTTCGCGTATAGACCATTCGATACGCTGTTTTGTTTCGATTGACATCGTACTGCTATCGGAAAAACCTTCATTCAAGAGATAGAGCATTTCATAGCCTTCATAACGGCTAAAGCGCTCGCCATCCGATTTCTTTTTTTTAGGGTCATCACCCTGTTGTTTAGCTTTCCAGTTGTAATCGTCGTATAAAAGATCGTCTTTCGTGATATCGGGCATAACGCCTCCATTTGCTGTGTATTGTCTAGTCCTTTGTACATAAAAAACCAATAATCAGACAATTACAATCACCGAGTTTAAGTAGGTGTTACTGACATCACGCCGCCGCGATGAAAAATGGCGGGAATGCAAGGTCGACTAAAAACATGATGAAAATCCCGCAAATTACCCCATTAACGACAGGATCTCATTTGGCTTTCTTTCCCAATCGACTCCAAATGTTTAATTTTCTCCTTTAATTTCAGTTTGTTATTTCTTCTTAACTGCTTTCTTCCAGCGCACGACAAGGTCACATACCGCCACGTATTCAGACGTCGGTTTATCTTTCTCACCGGCACGCCATGCCTTCACTTCCTGCAACCGGCCATTACTCATGGCAATCAGTCCGCCACCGTGGCGAACGCGGGCACCGCCAGCAATCGAACGCACAACGTCATCACTGACGAAAATTCTGCAACTACGCAGCTGCGCGCCAATGCTGGCTATGGTTTCCTGGCTGACTCCGTTTCGTTTCGCAGCTTCTCTTTGCTGTTCCTGCCGCAGTGCCGCTTCGGCTTTTTTCTTCTGGTATTCCGCAACTGCAGCGGCATAGTTATCCGCGCGCCGCTCCGCCTCGGTCCGCAGCTGTTCTCGCCAACGCCGTTCTGCCTCGTCCGGTGTCAGGCTCATATCTTTCGCAGCTGCCACTTTTGGCCCCCACGTCAACGCAGTTTCATCATCAACAGACGTGCGCAGACCGCGCGCGGTACGCTCGAAGGCTTGATCTGAGCTTTCGCGGCCAAAGTTTTTCAGTCTGCTGGTGATTTCCTGCCGTTGCTGGCGTGAATATCGGCGCAAATCTTCGATATTCAGCGGAAGTTCTGTCATCTGACTGTCCGGGTGATCAATACCGGCATGCATCGTCGGTTTTGACGGTGTGGTACCAGCTGGCACCGCCACTTTTAACGGTGGTTTTTCGTCCGTTCCGGAGCGCCCCGTACAGTTATTGACAGAACTCCAAGGGGCGGCGTTGCCGCCTGGAAAATCAAGGTCAACACCCTTTGTTTCCTGGCTTTTGCGCTTCGGTACAATTTTGTATTGAGCGGTGCGGGTGTAGATGATGGCGTCGCTGCCCGCCAGCGGGCAGTAAATCCCTTCGATTTTTGAGACCGTATCACCATAATCGTTGCCGTTTTCGGTGGTGCTGTAGTGCAGGCGGATCTTCAGCAGGTCGCGCTCAACAAACGCTCCGCCCTGAAGCTGGACGTAGTCCTTCCAGCTTGCGCCATCAGCAGCTGCGCGAACGGGTTCAATCTCCGGGTGCAGTACCAGCTCGCGACTTCCAAGGCGACGAAGCTCGCGCCATGTCGTGACGGGAGCGCCGCCAATCTGCTGGAACTGACGAATGCCCCAGCGTGAAGCCCATGCCCTGACGCGCCTGGCTTCTTCTTTGATGGGGTTGCCGGTTTCCTTATCCACCTCACCATCCATGCCGTAACCATCAATATTTTTCGAAATATATTTGACGATATAGCCGATTGCGCGACCACGACTCTTGTCTTCCCGTTCGACCTTAAAGCGATGCTTGTCCGCCCCCGGCTCGTTGCCGTCTTCTTTAAGGGCGTGCATACGGAAAACCTCGGTTGCTTCCTCCACGTCTTCAGGACGGAACCACAGCACGAGATGCCAGTGTGGTGTTGAATCGTGATGAGGTTCAGCAGTACGAAAACCGAATGTGCGGATACCCCGGCGCTTCCATGCAGCCCGCGTGCGTGCCCATACCTTGCAAAGATATTTCTGGGTCGTTCTGGGATCCGTATTCCGATATTTATCGTTGCGTTTGCCCGTGGCGATATGCATTGCATGGCATTTGGATGGGGCCGTGAGGGTGTAGAACATTCCGACTAACCCCATGTCATCGGCTATTTCCTGAAATCCTGCTGCTCGGGTGGTCAGCTCAAGGCGCGCTATCTTTGGGTTGGCTGTGCTTGACATGACCTTGTCAAACAATGACGAACGCTCCCCGGTATCCTGATCTTCAAGCTCCATAGCACTGAGATATTCAAAGTTTGCTTTCTTCTGCGCAGCCCACTCTTTCAGGCAGGGTTCTGAACATTTCGGGGAGGCGTGTTTGCTGACATACCCCGTTGCAATCATCAGATGTTCGCGCCAGCGGTCATGGATGCGGCGAATTTTGCCTAGCCACCATTTTTCTGAGTGAAGCCTTCCTGCTGCTCGCAACGCTTCGTCAGCATCCAGTTCTTCATCGCAGTAACGTTGCCAGCCAGGGATCGCGAGATTGAGCGTCGTTGCTTTGCTGGCTATGGCTCCGTAGGCATAGAGCGAGGAAAACTCCAGATCGGCTGTCTGTTCGTACTGAAAATCAAACTCGCGCATAAACTCGCTTTTCATCAGATTCGCAAGCTTATACGCCAGTCTTTTCAGGCGTTTTTTGTCCGCCCACGGCAACAGGTGAAAGTCATCACGCAGCGGTAAAAGAATTGCAGGAAGCGTACTTTGTGGCAGGTATTGCGTATTCACCGCATCAACGCGGCGTAAAACATGGCGTTCGAATGTGCCAAACAACCATTTAACCGCTCTGGATGGATCCTGCTCGCCCAGTTCCTCCAGTTGCCGTGAGAAACGGTAACGGATAAATGCAGGCAGAGCCTGAAGACGGCGTCGGATATGCTTTACCCGACGTTCGTGAGCGAGTCGATCGCGTTCTATCGCGCCCTGTCCGGTTGTCGGGCAGAGCTCAATAATGTCATCTGGTGGCAGCGTCTTGCGTTCCCCCTCGGGATTGAGATAGGTAATGCCTCCGGTAACAGCGGTATCATCTGCGAGTGACGATGCTGGAGCTGAGGTCAGTCCGTTGGCGGCCGCAATGTCATAATCCGGTGAATTCCAGACATAGGCATAATTCACCTTCTCATTACGGCCATTGGCTTTTGATAAATCCGGGTTTATTTGCACGGATGATTTAGTTGTGCTCATATTTCACCCAGGCACAACTAATCATGAAAAAGAGGGAAGTATGGAACATCGGTACACGCGGGAATGCGAACGACCTGATTACGATGACAAAATCAGCCAGTGGCTTGAGCAACAGCCGGAGGATCCCTGGGGCTCCATGGAATATCCGGTAGCTGTCTACCACAATGGCTTTATCTACCGAGCTATAACTGGCTCTGGTCTGGGGGATTACGTCAGTATTTGCGAGTTTCTGAAAAGGCTTGGCCTGGTTAACCTCCTTCCAGATGATGGAATGTTTCGCGGCTATGACGCCGTTTTCGCAGCACCTGCCGTCAAAGTGGATATCGCTAAAGGAAAAATGAAACTGGCGGATATACCGAGAAACCCACCACCGCCCAAACCTGAATATGATGACGATTATTTTTGGAATGATGATGATCCTGAGGATTCTCCCCGGTAGTCTGGTTGTGCCGGGGGCAGCATACCCGGCATCGACTTCGTTGTAGAAAGTATGAGAAGGCATCAGAATGGCACCTCGTCATCAAACCCGTAAAAAGCCACCTGGTGCCAATGCACCCACAAGCCTTTGAGGCCCACCTTCTCCGCAGGGCAAAACCAAACGATTTCAATCTCGCCCATGGTTTCGACTAGCATATTCAGCCCCGGAATGTCGTCTTCTTCATGCCTGACCAACTGGCACAGGATGGAGTCAATTACCATCACGCCACCTCTTTAAATTTGTGAGATATGCGGAGTACACCGATCACCTCGCCAGCCATATCGCGGCTTTTAGCGCTAACAGAGCGGCGAACGTTGAAGGAGTGGAGATTGAAAGCGGAATAGATCTCGCGGGTTTCCGGGGTGTCGCTGTTGGATATCACCGCGCGATGACCATACTGGTGATTAACATTGAGCAGGGCTGCAACCAAGGCGCGATGATCATCCAGGGTAAACGGCTTGCCGTAGGTGGTGAAACTGGCTGTTTTGCTGGCCGGTATGTATGGGGGGTCGCAATAAATAACTGCTTCATGAGCCAGCCGCATAGAGCCAAGGATTGAATCGCGAAAGTCGCCATGACGGAAAAGCGCTTTCGTGTCATTGGCCTTTTCAGCAAACAAACGCATTTCATTTTCAGGGAAGTAAGGCGCGGCATATTTTCCAAAGGGCGAGTTAAATTCCCCCTTCAGATTTTCGCGATAAAGACCGTTGTACGTATGGCGATTCAGGTACAAAAAATACGCAGCATGAAGCAACGCAGCATCCGGATCTAAGTCCGCTTTTTGGGTCAGAGAATTGAATTCAGCTCGCCGCTTATAAAATTCCTCGGCATTATTCCCGCCGCTAAATATCCAGCGACAGGCAGAAATTGTGTCCTCTGGTCGGCCTGTTAGTTGACGGAAGAAGTTGATCAGATTCAGATTGCTATCGCAAAGCACATAGTGACGGTATTCCGTATTCATAAATACGGTTCCGCTACCAACGAATGGCTCAATCAGACAATCAGCTTTTGGCAAATGCTCCAGCAGTTGCGGCATAACGCGAGCTTTTCCACCCGCCCATTTCAGAGGTGACTTAATCATTTTCAACCTCACAACGATTCGAGGTGTGGGGAAGTCAGGCGCTGCCAGATCTCGCAAACCTGCTCGGCGCGATAAACAGCATCTGTCAGCATATAAGTCGCTGTAGAACGGCGCGGATGCGGGACATACCCGGTAACGCCAGCGATATGGATCAATGTTGATAGGTAACGAATGTCGAAAGACGGTAATGATGGACCAAGACCATGGCGGGAAAGAGCATACGCGAGCGTAGCAACGTCTGCTGAGTCTCCGGCTGACCAGCAAATGAGTTTTTCGTGTTTTGAGGCATTGTCTTTGATAAAACGACAGACGCCACTGACAGCATCAATCTCTCGACAGGTAGCATTGATAACCTCAGCACGTTGTTCGGCATCCCCCTTCATGAGCTGTAAAACCGTTTCAGGGTAAATACCGCCCACGGTTCTGATATCAATTGCACGGTAATATTGCGGGCCAATCTTCCCCGTTGATGGTTCGAAAAAAACGCACTCAATAGCGAACACTGGAGAATCAGGGGATTTCCCCAATACGCGAATATCTAACATGATGTTGTTCATAAGCTTTTATCCTCACTGATGATTAATTCGCGGTTGCTGATCCACCGCTCGACTGATAAATGAATTTCTTCCTGAGTGGCACTTTCCTTTTTCAGTTGGCTCATAAAAATACGCAGCAGACCAAGAAGGTGAGCACGTTCGCTTTTCCGTGCATTGGTGTTTATTTCCATAAAGTCCGGATCACTAATTCCGCTCTCCAGTTTTATTGATTTAACCGACATGGCAACCTCCTGAAAAAGGCAAAATGAAGCCCGACATAATGAATGCCTTTAATTTTCAAACCTGATTAGCTAGTGATTAGGACGTGGTTTCCGCTTAACCTGTTTAAATATCCTTTCATGCCAATAATAAAGAAAATCAATAAAGGTCATTCGAGCCCGCTCATGATTTCCGCGAATTGTTTTCTCCAGACCATAAATAATTAAATCAATTGATGGACTGTCAGGAGTTACAACAATGCGTGCGCCATTTTTTAAATTAACAGTAAAACCTTTCTCCGCGTTCTCCACCGCTTCGCGAATCAGCATTTCCCGTTCCCACGATGTTTTCTCTTCAGTAAACACGTAAGCCTCCTACCACTACAGTAGTTTTTTGAATGCTCTTACCAGAGTGATAAGCAAACCTTTGTTTATCTTTTTCGTATAAACAAAAGGCTTACTCATACCTTTAATAAAGCGTACCTTGTTCGGTTCTGGTTTAAAGAACCGTCCGTCTGGGCACTCGATCCAACCGCGAGTATTGCGGCAGTGCGTGACTTGGCAACCCTGCCTTAACAGGCTGGCAAGTGATGGAGCGTTATTGTTCATATCTTGTTCCTGCTACAGTTGTCTGCGGGACTTGCGTTCTACTTCTTCGCGTCTGGCTTTGAACTCAGAAACCTGCTTCTCTTTCTGTTGCTTGACATTATTGCAATGCCGTCTTATCAGAAACTGAATCAGATTTAAAATCAGCACTGCAAATATAAAGAGCACTGCGCCGATCATCATTTCCATCATCATTGCAGTCCTCATTTATAAGAAACTGCTGTTTTTTAACATACGGTCAATCGTGGCGCAGGCTTCTGCTAATGCGAAATCACGGCCATAGTAATTATCCGTTTCTGCCTTATCGTCACGCTTGTTTATCAAATAAGTCTGACGAGCGTTAAAAATATTACGTGGCGTTTTACGAATGGTGAAACCGCGATAAGCGAAAGTGTTTTTACTGACCTGTACAGCGCCGTGAATACTTCCGGCATGTGATCCGTGTTGTGAATACTGTTTTCGCATTACTAATTACTCCTTATGCGCGGTTTTGTAGGGTGGAACGGCTATTACGTTTCAACACATTGTGTTTGTTGCCAGTGGTGCGGCGATAAGTTGCTTTATCTCGCATCAGGCGGTCGATGTAGTGTTTTTCTTCCGGGGTAATTAGTGCGCGGCAGTGTGCTACAGCGTCCCAGTATTCTTGCAGCATGATGAAACGTTTTGGACGTTTTGAACCTGGCATACCCTCGCGGTGGACTGGCAGTTGTGCGCGATCCATCAGATTACGAACTGATTTGAGGGTTCTGCCTGTCAGGTAGGCGAATTCAACAGGTGTAACGAAAATCTGCTTTTGAAGTTCTTCAGTGTTCATGTCCCTGATGCCGTCAGCCTGCGAAGTAGTCATTTTGCAAGTGCGTGCAACGCGGGCTACATCTAATGGGAATTGCCGTAAATGTTGAGATCCCGCGTTTAATTCGATTTCTCGTGATTGTGTCATTTGTTAGACTCCAACGTTGAGGCATATTGAGGCTAATGTAGCCTCTTTGCCTAAAGGTGGTCATTGTGCTTAGTTAAGTACCAAATGACCGATATCGGGTAATATGACGAGATCAAAGCATTATGTCAATGACGCAAGGTGAGAAATTAAGCCTTATCAGAGAATCTGAACGCCTTACTAAACGCCAACTTACTGATTTAACGGGGTTGAGTTATTCAACTTATGGCGGGTATGAGCGCGACACGACCAAAATGACTCTTGAGTCAGCAATCAAGCTCTTTGGACATCCACGGTTCCATAAGTACCAGGAGTGGTTCATGTACGACCGTACGGACCCGAGCCGAGGCCAAATAGCACCGGCTCTCGCACACAATGGGCCAGACGAAATTCAGTCAGACCCCTCCGGGAAACAGATTGGTTAACTTTATATAAACATTACATTTTTACTATTTGTTACCAGGATAGTGATCTGACTGTTGGAGGGTTTTCTTATGTCCGTTAAGAAACTCGAAGATGGTCGCTATGAAGTGGATGTAAGGCCGCGCGGGCGCGACGGAAAGCGCATACGGCGGAAGTTTGATAGGAAAGCAGACGCACATGCTTTTGAGCGCAGCATCATTGCAAAGTATCAAAATCATGATTACCTGAACAGACCAGCTGATAAACGAAAACTAAGCGAGTTCATTGCTCTTTGGTGGCAGTTAATAGGGCGGAATAAGAACTATGCAAACCGCAGGCTTAGTGCTGTTAACTGCATTTGCCAGGATATGGGGGATCCCATGATTTACCAGATTGATGCTCGATGCCTTATCGACTACCGCGCATACAGACTGGAGCAGGGGATTAAGGCTTCAACGATAAATCATGACCTGTTTGCTCTTAGTGGCGTGTTTAAAGCTATGGCTGAAATTGATGAGTTTCACGGTGAGAATCCGGTAACAGCAATTTCAGCACTGAAAGAGCCTAAAACGGAAATGTCGTATTTCACTGAGTCGGAAGTAAACCGGTTGTTATCCCTGTGCTCTGGTGATTACTACCGTATTGCCGTTCTGCTACTTGCCACTGGTGCTCGGTGGGGTGAAGCCTACCAGCTTAAGGCTGAAAACATTGTCGGTAACAGGGTGATGTTTACGATCACTAAAAATGGAGATCGGAGAGTGGTTCCCATATCTGACGACATTGCAAAAATAGTGAAACATCGGGAGTCAGGAAGGTTGTTCCGCGTGAGCTATAAAACCTTTCGTCTGCGCATGAAGGAAGCAAAGCCCAATCTTCCAGATGGGCAAGCTGCGCACGCGCTACGTCATACGTTCGCTACGCACTTCATGATCAAGGGCGGAAATATTATCGCGTTACAACGTATTCTTGGTCATTCCGACATATCACAGACAATGACTTACGCTCACTTCGCGCCGGACTATTTATTGGACGCTGTGAGCTACAATCCCCTCAGTGGAATGTCCACATTATGTCCACACTCTGGAGGCAATGCAGGGGTTTTGAGGGTTAGTTGAGTCTGTAATATACTGAATTAGCGCAGTGCCTTGCGGTGCTGCGCAGTTTGAAAACCTCCCATCAAGGGGAAGGTCAAGGGGGAAGATGTGAATATATCCGATGTTGCTAAAAAAACCGGTTTAACCAGTAAAGCGATACGCTTTTATGAAGAAAAAGGTTTAGTGACGCCGCCACTACGTAGCGAAAACGGTTATCGCACATACAACCAGCAGCATCTGAATGAACTGACGCTGCTGCGTCAGGCGCGGCAGGTTGGCTTTAACCTGGAAGAGTGCGGTGAGCTGGTCAATTTGTTTAACGATCCGGCGCGTCACAGCGCGGATGTCAAAAAGCGCACGTTAGAAAAAGTGGCGGACATCGAGCGGCATATCAGTGAGCTGCAGGCCATGCGCTTGCATTTGCTGGCGCTGGCGGACAGTTGCCCTGGTGATGATAGCGCCGAATGCCCGATCATGGATAACCTCTCCGGCTGTTGCCATCACAAAGCAAAGGCTTAACGGCGAGGGGGATTGAGCATAAATACCACTGTGCCACGGTACCACGGGGATTTTTCAAGCTGAGCCTCAGCCTGCAGATCCCGGTTACCGTTTTGCACCAGCCCCAGCTTAAACGGAATGCGCAGACGGGCGAGTGCAGGCAGATACGCCTGATAATTTGCCACCGTCTGACGCCCCTGATAGCTCTGCACCACCAGTTCATCGACCGGCAGTGCGTTTAGCGTGGTGACATCCCCGGTTTTTGCCCAGTCCAGCAGACCAGTCACGCCAAGCGCAAACTCGGCCGGTAGCTGTTGGCGTAGCTGCTGTAGAAAACGGGCGTAATCGGTAAGCTGGTGGGTTGCCGCGTCGAAATCGACCTGCAGGCCGACGACGTGGTTGCCGGCGCTCTGCCAGCGTTGCATCAGCCGTATGATTCGGGCAGGAATCTCCTCCGGTACGTCGAGCGTGGTAAAGCGGATCGTCAGCCAGATTGAGGGAAAAGTCAGACGACTGACCGGCAGTCCCAGACGCTGGAAAACCACGTTACCCGATCGAACCAGCACCTCGCCCTGATGCAGATAGACCGTTTGCGCATTTTGCAGTTCAGCACTGGCTTTCACCCCGGACCACAGCCAGAAGGCCGAATGGTCACGGGCGGCGACGATATCTGCCGCCTGTGCCTGACCGGCCAGCAGCGCGATTACCAGTAGTATTTGAGTTTTTGCGCCCACGGACTTCCCGGATACTGCGTCTTTAACTGCGTGAACCAGTCTTTTCGCTGTGATTTATCCACCTCTTCGCCGCCGCATTCGTTATAACCTGACGGGGAGTAGCACATGATGGCCCGATACAGCGCAAAGCTTTTATCCTCGACTTCCGCTGTTGGGGACGCGATAACCTGTTGATAATAGCGCTGCCTGTCGAACTGGCCGAACGGCTCCTGTCGCGTAATGGCTACTTCCAGCACATCGTTACCGCTACTGTTCTTCCACAGATCGACATGGGTTTGTGTGGTACGGAAGAACTCACCCAGACAGTTCAGCGCGTGGGCATCATCGGCTTTGCGGCTTAATACCGTGACCGTTTCATTGAGGCTGCGGCAGGTATAGCCGGCCTGAGCGGCATCTCCGTTCCAGTCAAACACGCTCAGATTGACGTCATCAAATGCGGTGCCAACAACCGGTTGGCTAATGGCACGGGCCAGTTTTCGGTCATTCAGCCAGTCCGCAAAACGGTTCTCGGTAAGATCCCGAACCAGCAACGTATGCAGAGCTATCGTGCGCTCTTCATTGTTAGGCCCATGGGTAGCCTGCTGGCGCAACAGTTCTGGCGTTGCCTGTGTTTTCAGCACCTGAGAGCGGAAACGCAGATTGGTTACCGCACTGTCCGGGGCGAATATCGCCGCGCTGTCACCACTGTAAACCAGCGTAGCCGCCAGCTTGGCCTGTACATATTGCTGCTGCTCGTTATCTTTGCTCACGTTCAGCAGCTGCTGCCAGAAATCACGTGCCGCGGTCCAATTCTTCTGGCCCATCAACGCTTCGCCGTACAGCACCTGTTCGCTAAACGCGAGCGTATCGTGTGCGGGAAGTTGTTGTGCCGGGGTTACTGCCTGAACAATAGCCGCGTAGTTGCCCGCCGCCATCCATAAATTCAGCTGCAAATTGCGCCACAGTGGCATGTGTTGGCTTTGTTCAAATACCGGCTTGCTCGCATCAAGTTGCGCCTGGGTCAGCGTGGGTTTTTTATCGCTATTCAGTCGCAGTGCGCGTAACAGTTCGATATAGCTTACGCGGGGCGCATCAGGAAAGGCTTCAATCACGGATTGTTCATAGAATTGCATACCGTAGACGTTATCGTATTCTGTCACGGTCTCACGCAACTGCTGCGCATTGGCCGACGTCTCAAAGGCCTGCTCATACAGTCCGGCCAGCTGCGGCCAGGCTTGTAAATACCAGTTGATACGCCGCAGCATACCGCGTGTCGAATCGGCGTACTGGCCTTGCGGCCAGCGTTGCAGATAGGCTTGCGCCTGAGTCTGTGCCTGAGCGGCATCCTGGTGGTTAATCCTGGTGATATCAAAATCACCGTATTCACCGACGCTGTTCTGACTACTTTTATTCAGCGCTGTGCGCATTAGCATGTACTGCGCCGTTTCTGCCAGCCATGGGCGATCGCTTTTCGCTAGCTGAGCAAACGCTTGTTCGGCATTCACATAATCACCGGCATAGAAATTGGCGGCGGCAATCAGGTACGTTTTATAGCGTTGAGCACCGGAATCCTCAGGCAGAGTGGTCAATGAGGCATCAATCTGTTCGCGGGTTGCGCCGGACAACAGCCCCATCCGCGCTTGCGCCAGAGCCTGGCGTTGTTCAACCGTCAACGACGTATCGGCGAGCAGTGCGGCAAAGAATTGACTGGCGCTGCCCATATTATTCGAAACATGTCGGTTTTCGAGATCATCATTATTGCGGATTACCTCATCCGCGCTGATGTGCAGTTCGGCCATTTGCCGGGTTAGCGTGTCATCAGCATTTTGCTCCGGGGCTGCGGCTGCGGGCGACGTGATGTCATCCCACTGCGGGTGATAAGCGAAATAGAAATCACGGGAGCGGGTGATATCCTCAGGCATAGCCTGTATCGGCAGGGCGAACGATTTTTCCTGACTCAGCAGTCGTAGCAGGTTATCACGGCTGTCGTTTCCGGGGCTGAAGGTCGGCGTGCCTTTCAGCAGACAGTGGTCATCGCTCCATTTGCAATCTTCTATATCTGATGAGGCAAACGCCTGAGGAGCAGTTGCCAGTAGGGTGAAAAGGGCAAAGGCGAGGGGTGTCTTCCTGACCATAGTCTTATTTCCTGTCTGTTTTATGGTGATACGGCTTTGATTACCAGAGTTATGCCTTCAACGGCAACCACTTCAACGTGTGTTCCGGCGCTTAAGTCATCATTGGCGCTGACGGGCCACGAGCTGTCGCCGACGCGCATATGTCCGCGACCATTGACCAGGGCGGTTTCCAGTGTAAACCGACGGCCAACCAACTGTTGTCCGCGCTGATTAAGAGGACTGTCGGCCGGTTTCTGCTCTTGCACGCGCTTCGCCAGCCATTTCCACCACAACCAGGCCGCCAGCAGTGTTAATACGGCGAACATTGCTCCCTGCCACGCCCAGTCGAGCGGTACGAGCCAGATAACCAGCCCGGTTATCACCGCCGCTACACCGCTCCATAGCAGATAACCGTTACCGCCCAGCATCTCGGCGGCCAATAGCAGACCCCCGAGGCTAAGCCAGAAGATATGTGGGTGAACCAGAATCATCGCTATCATGATTTTTTCCGTTCGCTGGCGCTGTCCTTAATCAGCTCAGTGATCCCGGCGATGGAGCCCATCAGGCTGCTGGCATCCAGCGGCATCATCACCACTTTGCTGTTATTCGACGAACCGATATGTTGCAGCGCTTCGGTGTATTTCTGTGCCACAAAGTAGTTCACAGCCTGGATGTCCCCAGCGGCAATGGCTTCAGATACCATCTGCGTTGCACGAGCTTCCGCTTCCGCTGAACGTTCACGTGCTTCGGCCTGTAAGAAAGCGGACTGGCGTTCACCTTCTGCTTTCAGGATTTTCGACTGTTTCTCACCTTCGGCCTTGACGATCTCCGCCTGACGGATACCCTCGGCTTCAAGAATGTAGGCACGCTTGGTACGCTCTGCTTTCATCTGCGCGTTCATCGCATCGATAAGCTCTGCCGGTGGACGAACATCGCGGATCTCGATACGGGTAATTTTGATGCCCCAGGGATTGGTGGCTTCATCAACGATATGCAGCAAGCGCGTATTGATGTTGTCGCGCTGGGAGAGCATCTCATCGAGTTCCATTGAGCCAAGAACGGTACGGATGTTGGTCATGGTCAGGTTGATGATCGCCAGTTCCAGGTTGCTGACTTCATACGCCGCTTTCGGCGCGTCGATGACCTGAATAAAGCACACGGCATCAATCGCGACATTGGCGTTGTCTTTGGAGATGACTTCCTGAGAGGGGATATCAAGCACCTGTTCCATCATGTTGATCTTACGACCAATACGGTCCATGAACGGTACAACAAGGCTTAAACCCGGTTGCAGGGTTTTGGTGTAACGGCCAAAACGCTCTACCGTCCACTGATATCCCTGCGGGACGATTTTGACGCCCGCGCCGACGATGACCAGCGCGACAAAAATAAGAATAGGAATAAAAATGAGCATTGATGAAACCTCCTGTTGTGCTGTCCTTTACTGCCTCATTAATCAAATTATACCCGATTTATCAAGGTGGGCTCCCCTATAATAAATTACAGGGATAGACTGTCTGCACGAAAGAGGTAAAAAAGGGATTGGTAATGGAAGAAAGCAGAATGCTGCTTCAGTTAAAGAATGTCGCCTGGCAGGCGGGAACAACGAAAATTCTTAATAACATCAGTTTTAATCTTAATGCCGGAGAATTTAAGCTGATTACCGGCCAGTCCGGTTGCGGTAAAAGCACGTTGTTGAAAATTGTTGCGTCGTTAATTAGCCCGAGTGCGGGTGAGATTATCTTTGAGGGGAAGGAGATAACGACCCTCAAGCCGGAAGCGTATCGTCAGCAGGTCTCTTATTGCGCGCAAACGCCCGCTTTGTTTGGTGATACCGTCTACGACAACCTCATTTTCCCCTGGCAAATCCGCGAAAAACGTCCGGAACCGGATGTGTTTCTGGCCGATCTGGCCCGATTTGAGTTGCCCGAGGCAATCCTCAAAAAAAACATCAATGAGCTGTCCGGCGGCGAAAAGCAGCGCGTCTCGTTAATGCGTAATTTGCAGTTTCTGCCGAAAATCCTGCTGCTCGATGAAATCACCAGCGCGCTGGATGAAGCCAACAAACGGAATGTGAATGAGCTAATTCACCGCTATGTGCGCGATAAGAATATTGCTGTACTGTGGGTGACGCACGACAAAGATGAAATTAATCATGCGGATAATGTCATTATCCTTCAGCCGCATGCCGGAGAAATGCAGGAAGTAAGCAATGAATGAGCATAATATTACCAACGAATCACTGGCGTTAGCGATGATGCTGGTGGTGGTGGCGATGCTGATCAGCCACAAAGAAAAACTGGCACTGGAAAAAGATATTATCTGGAGCGTTTGCCGGGCGGTTGTCCAGCTTATTATCGTAGGCTATGTGCTGAAATATATTTTCGGCGTCAACCACAGCATTCTGACCTTAGTGATGGTGCTGTTTATCTGCTTTAACGCCGCATATAACGCGCAAAAACGCAGTAAATATATTGATAAGGCTTTTATCTCCTCATTTATCGCCATTACCTCGGGGGCGGGAGTCACGCTGGCCGTTTTGGTACTGTCAGGCTCCATCGAGTTTGCACCGATGCAGGTGATCCCGATTTCCGGCATGATCGCCGGGAATGCGATGGTGGCCGTCGGGTTATGTTACAACAACCTGGGGCAGCGCTTTAGCAGTGAGCAGCAGCAAATTCAGGAGAAATTAAGCCTCGGCGCGACGCCGAAAGTAGCGTCTGCACCGCTTATTCGGGACAGTATTCGCGCATCGCTGATCCCAACGATCGACTCCGCGAAAACCGTCGGACTGGTGAGTTTGCCGGGGATGATGTCAGGATTGATCTTTGCCGGTATCGATCCGGTAAAAGCGATTAAGTATCAGATTATGGTGACGTTTATGCTGCTCTCTACCGCCAGCCTGTCGACCATTATCGCCTGCTATTTAACCTATCGGAAGTTCTATAATTCACGCCACCAGTTGGTGGTGACGCCATTAAAGAAACCGTGATGTGATGCCGGATAGCGGCTACCGCTTATCCGGCCGACGAGAGTGGTATTTGTCGGCCCGATAAGCACTGCGCCATCGGGCAAAATGAAACGGATTAGTACAACAGTGCGTACAGCTGACGACGATATTTTGACGCCAGCGCATCACCGGTACCCAGCGCCGCGAGGATCTCCTGGAAGGTCTTACGTGCCTGACCATCAGCCGCCGCGAGATCTTTCTTCAAATGGCCGAACAGGAGTTCCAGCGCTTCTTCGTTACGTCCAACCTGGTGCAATTGAATAGCCAGCTGCGTTGCCAGTGCCGCATCCTGCGGGTTATTCGTAACTTGTTGCTGTAACTGCTGAATTTCTGGCGTATCTGCGGCCTGCTTCAGCAGTTCAATTTGCGCGACCAGCCCTTGATAACGGGTATCCTGATCCTGCAATGGGATGGTTTTGAGTACAGCTTCAGCATCTTCAGTACGATTCAGCGCAATTTGCGTTTCCGCCAGCAGCAGACCAATTTCGCTGCTCTGGTTGGAGATTTGCCACGCTTCTTTCAACAGCGGCAGGGCGTCGGCGTGGTTACCCGCTTCAATAAATTCAATCGCCTGACGTGCTTTTAGCTCTTCTTCACTCGGCAATACTTTTTCCAGCAGCGCACGGATAACCTCTTCCGGCTGCGGTCCCTGGAAGCCATCGACCGGCTGACCGTTCTGGAACAGATAAACCGTTGGGATTGCACGCAGACCAAACTGAGACGCGATCATCTGTTCGGCGTCGCAGTCCAGCTTGGCAAGAATAAACTGGCCGTTGTACTGTGCAGCAAGACTCTCCAGTACCGGCGTTAATTGCAGACAATGTTGGCTACGTTCAGACCAGAAATAGAACAGGACCGGGGTGGTCATCGACAATTCAAGGGTCTGCTGCAGATTTGATTCGTTAATATTGACAATATTTTGTGCGGACATGGAGTCACTCTCTATTCGTCTATTTGTTTCTACATGGGGGCTGACGAGCAGGCTTCAACTCAGCCGTGTAAAATTTTGTCCATTGCGCGGCCCGGCAGCAGACGTTTAAGCAACGTCACAGCCCAGGTCACCAGCGTAACGGGATAACGCAATTTGGGTTTGTCGCTCTCAAAAGCATGGCGCACTTTGGCGACAACGGCCTCCGGACCCAATGTAAACCGTGCAGCAATACCGGGGTTCTCGACGGGCTTATCACTCTGGGTCTGGTTGACGTTTTCAGTAAAGCGGGTGCGAATGGGGCCGGGTTCAATCAGGCTGACCTTAATTCCGCTATGGCGAAGTTCCATCCGTAGCGCATCGGACCAGGCTTCCAGCGCATATTTGCTGGCGGCATACGCGCCGCGCCCTGGCGTGGAAATTAATCCCATGACTGAAGAGGTCATCACAATACGTCCTTCGCCATGAGGTAACATGGCGGGGAGCAGGCGCATGGTGAGCTGATGTGCGCCAAAAAAGTTGGCGGAAAACTGCTGTTCCATTTGCTCGCGGCTGATGGTGGACAGTGGGCCATAAACGCCGAATCCGGCGTTGTTAAAGATCCCATACAAACGGTTATCGGTCAGGGCGATCGCCTCATCGGCGGCGCGATCCACGCTTTCTGGTGAGTCGAGATCCAGCAATATGCCGGTGAATCCCATGCCGTTCATGCGCGCGACATCCTCAGGTTTGCGGCAGCCAGCCAGAATTCGAAAACCCTGGCGTTTAAGCTCAAGCGCACTTTCCAGGCCAATACCACTGGAACATCCTGTTATTAAGACCGATTTTTGCATAACTTTACCTGTCAGGATCTCCGTTGATTTACGAGTCGTGATTTACTATATCCGTCATACTTCAAGTTGTCTGTGCGTTGGCTACGCTCGCTCACCCCAGTCACATAGTTATCTATGCTCCTGGGGACTCTCTCACTTGCCGCCTTCATACAACTCGAATTATTTAGGATAGAAAAGGAGTCAATTGTTTCGCCATCCAGTCGGCAATAAACGGCTGGGCGTCACGATTAGGATGGATACCATCATCCTGCATCCATTGGGGTTTCAGATAGACCTCTTCCATAAAAAAGGGCAGCAGAGGAATATCAAACTCTTTGGCAAGCTTGGGATACATCGCGCTAAAGGTTTCATTATAACGGCGACCGTAGTTTGCTGGCAGACGAATTTGCATCAGCAGCGGTTCGGCATTCGCCGCTTTTACGTCCTGCAAAATGGTACGCAGGGTTTGTTCAGTTTGGGCAGGTGCAAACCCGCGCAGGCCGTCGTTGCCACCCAGTTCGACCAGCACCCAGCGCGGCTGATGTTGTTTCAGTAATGCGGGCAGACGGGCCAGACCCTGCTGCGAGGTATCGCCGCTAATACTGGCATTTACCACCGGTGTTTTGCTGTGCCATTTATCATTAAGCAGTGCAGGCCACGCCGCACTGGCTGACATACGGTATCCGGCGCTCAGGCTGTCACCCAGAATAAGTAACGTGTCCGCCGCGGCGACGCGGAAAGTTAACAGAACCAGGAACAGGAAAGGCAAATGCCAGCGGAAAACATTGTTGAAGTTCATCATCTTAAGAAATCCGTCGGTCAGGGTGATCACGAGCTATCCATCCTTACCGGAGTTGAACTGGTTGTCAAACGCGCCGAGACCATTGCGCTGATTGGCGAATCAGGATCGGGGAAATCTACGCTACTGGCGATCCTTGCCGGGCTGGACGATGGCTCCAGTGGTGAAGTGAGTCTGGTGGGGCAGGCGCTGCATACCATGGACGAAGAGGCCCGGGCGCAGTTACGGGCGCGACATGTTGGCTTTGTCTTCCAGTCATTCATGTTAATTCCAACGCTGAACGCACTGGAGAACGTTGAGCTTCCTGCACTGTTGCGGGGAGAACACAGTGGGAAAAGCCACGATGGTGCGAAAACGCTGCTTGAACAATTGGGGTTGGGGAAACGGCTCGACCATCTTCCGGCTCAGCTTTCTGGCGGTGAGCAGCAGCGCGTGGCGTTGGCGCGGGCCTTTAACGGTCGCCCTGACGTGCTGTTTGCCGATGAACCAACGGGCAATCTGGACCGCCAGACCGGAGACAAAATCGCCGACCTGCTGTTTTCTTTGAACCGGGAACACGGTACCACCCTGATTCTGGTGACCCATGACCCGCAGCTGGCGGCGCGTTGCGATCGGCGTTTACGCCTGGTGAATGGACAGTTGCAGGAGGAGGCATGATTGCACGCTGGTTCTGGCGCGAATGGCGCTCGCCTTCATTACTGATTGTCTGGCTGGCGCTGAGCCTGGCGGTAGCTTGTGTGCTGGCGCTGGGCAATATCAGCGATCGTATGGAAAAAGGGCTGAGCCAGCAAAGCCGTGAGTTTATGGCGGGCGATCGGTCGCTACAAAGTTCGCGTACCGTGCCGAAAGCGTGGATTGACGAGGCGCGACAGCGTGGCCTGAAGGTGGGGGAACAGCTCACCTTTGCCACCATGACTTTTGCCCGCGATACGCCGCAACTGGCGAACGTCAAAGCGGTGGATGATGTGTATCCGATGTACGGCTCGTTGCAGACCCATCCGCCGGGGCTGAAACCGCAGCCTGGCTCGGTGCTGCTGGCGCCGCGTTTGATGGCGCTGCTCAACTTAAAAATCGGCGACGCCATCGACGTTGGCGATGCCACGTTGCGCATTGCGGGTGAAGTGGTGCAGGAACCTGACTCTGGCTTTAATCCGTTCCAGATAGCGCCGCGTCTGATGATGAACATGGCGGATGTTGAAAAAACGGGAGCGGTCCAGCCGGGAAGCCGGGTGACCTGGCGCTATAAATTTGGCGGGACACCGCAGCAATTAGAAGGCTATGAAAAGTGGTTGCTGCCACAGCTGAAGCCAGAACAGCGCTGGTATGGGCTGGAACAGGATGAAGGGGCACTGGGGAAATCGCTTGAGCGTTCGCAACAATTCCTGCTGCTTTCTGCATTGTTAACGCTGCTGCTGGCGGTGGCCGCAGTTGCTGTAGCGATGAGCCACTATTGCCGTAGTCGTTACGACCTGGTGGCGATTCTGAAAACGCTCGGCGCGGGCAGGGCGCAGCTGCGTAAGCTGATTATTGGACAGTGGCTGATGGTGCTGGTGCTGTCTGGTGCAACCGGGGGGCTGTTTGGCCTGTTATTTGAGCGCGTGCTGGTGGTGTTGCTCAAACCGGTTCTGCCCGGCGAGTTGCCGCCTGCCAGCCCCTGGCCGTGGCTATGGGCATTAGGCACCATGACTGTCATTTCCCTATTGGTGGGGCTACGTCCTTATCGGCTGCTGCTGGCGACGCAGCCATTGCGGGTACTGCGTCGTGATGTCGTTGCCAACGTCTGGCCACTGAAGTTCTATTTGCCTGTGGTATTGATCGTTGTGGTCGCGCTGCTTGCCGGACTGATGGGGGGGAGCATGCTGCTGTGGGCGGTGCTGGCCGGCGCGGTTGTACTGGCGCTCTTGTGCGGCGTGCTGGGCTGGATGCTGCTCAACGTACTGCGTGGCCTGACGTTAACGTCGCTACCGCTACGTTTAGCGGTCAGTCGACTGTTGCGCCAGCCGTGGTCAACGCTCAGCCAGCTATCGGCCTTTTCGCTTTCCTTTATGCTGCTGGCGCTGCTGCTGGTACTGCGTGGCGATCTGCTCGATCGCTGGCAGCAGCAAATGCCGCCAGAAAGCCCCAACTACTTCCTGATTAACATCGCCAGCGAGCAGGTGGTGCCGCTGAAAGCGTTCCTGTCTGAACATCAGGTGATCCCGGAGTCGTTCTATCCGATCGTACGGGCGCGTCTGACGGCGATCAATGACAAAGCCACCGAAGGTAATCAGGACGAGGCGCTTAATCGTGAACTGAATCTGACCTGGCAGGATACCCGGCCGGATCATAACCCGATTACCGCCGGAAGCTGGCCGCCAAAAGCGGGTGAAGTGTCGATGGAAGAGGGGCTGGCGAAGCGCTTAAACGTGAAGCTTGGCGATCGTGTGACCTTTATGGGCGATACCCAGGATTTCAGTGCCACGGTAAGCAGCCTGCGAAAAGTGGATTGGGAAAGCCTGCGACCGAATTTCTTCTTTATCTTCCCTTCCGGTGCGCTCGACGATCAGCCCCAGAGCTGGTTAACCAGCTTTCGTTGGGAGAACGGCAACGGCATGTTGACGCAGCTTAACCGCGAATTCCCGACCATCAGCCTGCTGGATATTGGCGCGATCCTCAAACAGGTCAGTCAGGTACTTGAGCAGGTGAGTCGCGCGCTGGAAGTGATGGTGGTTCTGGTCACCGCTTGCGGCATGTTATTGCTGCTGGCGCAGGTTCAGGTGGGGATGCGTCAGCGTCATCAGGAGCTGGTGGTCTGGCGAACGCTGGGCGCGGGTAAGAAATTGCTGCGTACTACGCTGTGGTGCGAGTTCGCCATGTTGGGGATGGTCTCCGGCCTGGTGGCGGCCATCGGTGCGGAAACGGCGCTGGCGGTTCTGCAAACAAAAGTCTTTGATTTCCCTTGGGAACCTGACTGGCGACTGTGGGTCGTATTACCCTTCTGCGGGGCGTTGCTACTCTCCCTATGCGGTGGATGGCTTGGCTCGCGTCTGTTAAAAGGCAAAGCGCTGTTCCGTCAGTTCAGTAGTTAATTCATATTAGTGATGATTACGCACCGGTTTTTTAAATCGGTGCGTTTTTTATCTATGTAGCACAAATTGATAACTCGTTGATATTTAACAGCACAGAACAATAAAAACCCGACAACACGAGTGTATTAATAAACGTTAATATTTGTACGCTGAATAATTGGCAGGCTATCTATCAAGGTACAAATAATGACTATAAAAAAAACAGCGCTGGCAGTATCGATCGGCGCAGCAGTGGCATTAACGACTTTCGCCTCCCAGGCGGAAATCACGGTCCTGAAACAAGATCCGCAGGCGGGCAATCCGCTGAGCCGTCTTAACTTCACCGTCGGCGGGAGTATTCGTCCGCAGTTCCAGAATATGGCTGGCGATGATGGTAAGAATGGTTACAAACGTAATGGTTTCGACGGCGGTACTCGTTTCCGCTTCGCTGCTGATTACTATCTGTTTGATGACATCAGTTGGGTGAGTTACTACGAGCTGGGCGTTAACTTCCCGGCGATGTTCAACTGGGATAATCACTATGCTGACGGCGCCAACGATACCACGCGCCGTATGCTGTACACCGGTCTGAAGAGCGCGACCTGGGGTACGCTGACCTTCGGTCAACAGAACAGCATTTACTATGATGTGGTTGGCGCGAAAACGGATATCTGGGACTACGACATGATCGGTCAGGCACCAGGTAACGGGATCAACGGCGACTATGACGGTTCATATCGTACACGTAAGTCGCTGAAGTATAAAAACACTGTTGGAGATGTTGATCTCTACGCTTCTTATCTGTTCAGCGATGACTACAACCCGAATAACGGCCTGCGTTACAAACGTAAAGGCGGCGGTTCACTGGGTGTGGATTATCATATTACGGATGACCTGACCTGGGGTACGGCGTGGAACTACACCCGCGCGGAGATGCGTGGCAACACCAGCAAAACCTACGATCAAAACATCGTCGGTACTGCGCTGAGCTGGAAACCGGACAACTGGATCTTCTCGCTGGGCGGCGGTTGGTATCAAAACTTCATGACCACCAAAAAAGTGTCTGTTAACGATTACTTTGCCGGTGATGCGTGGGGTCTGGAATACTTCGCGGGTTACACCTTCCCGGTGGGTCAGTATGCGCTGAAATCCGTTCAGCCTTACTTTATGGGCGACCGTATTGAGTACGTGAATGGCCGTAACTATCTGCGTACCGACAACGGCGTGGGTATCAGCTTCCAACTGGATTACGGTTTCCGTGTTGATTACGAACACGTATTCACTTCCAGCACCGACAATCTGGGTGATATGAACCTGGTTCGTCTGCGTTACGACTTCTAATCGAACCCCTGCCGCCCGATGCGCTTGCGTTTATCGGGCCTAAGAGAGTTGTTGTAGGCCGGATTAGGCACGTGTGCCGACATCCGGCTTTTTTATGCCTTCTCTCATTTAAAAACATACTCTGCAACATCATGAAATAATTTCAAGGACAGCAGGTTGTGATCTGTGTCATGTTAACAATCAGCCTGTTAACGGGCCAACAAGAACAACGCCGCAAGAACGGCGTGAGACATGACACCACAACGTTAAAATGGAGAGAATATGGGATTGCGTCAGAGTTTACGCGTCGCGACCGGGGCGCTGTTACTGGCCTGCGGATTACAATTTGCTCATGCAAACAGTGATCCGCACACCATCGTATTTGGCGTCGCACCGGGTCCGTATGGCGATATGGTGAAACAAGCCATTGCCCCTACGCTGAAAGAGAAAGGCTACAAGGTGGTGGTGCGCGAATTTAGTGACTACGTGCAGCCAAACATGGCGCTCTCCAACGGCAGCATTGACGCAAACCTGTTTCAGCACTCGCTTTATTTTGACAAATTCACCGCCGACAAAGGGTTGAAATTGAGTAAGCTCATCGTTGTTCCAACGGCGGGAATGGGTTTTTACTCGCATAAAATCAAGAGCCTGGATGAACTGAAGAAAGGTGATGTCATCACACTTTCTAACGATCCGACGAACCTGGCTCGCGGTTTGCGCTTCCTGCAATCTATCGACCTTATCACCATCAAAGACAATATTGATCCCACTAAAGCTTCTGAACGTGATATCGCCAGTAACCCGAAAGGACTGGTGTTTAAACCGCTGGAAGCGGCACAGTTGCCGCGTACGCTGGATGGTGTGACCGGGGCACTGGTTAACGGTAACTTTGCGGTTGCGGCAAAACTGGATCTCGCCAGTGCGATCAAGCAAGAGCACCTGGATGAAAACCTGAAAAATATCATTGCGGTACGCAGTGAAGATGCAGATAAACCGTTCGCCAAAGACATTGTTGAAGCGGTGAAATCTCCGGCTTATCGTGCGGTGATAGACGATCCGAACAATATCTATAGCGCCTTCCAGAAGCCGGAATGGATGACGGCAGCCCAATAATCGCTGCGCTTAAGGTTTAACAGGGCAGCAACGACTGCCCTTTTCGCATTTCTGAGGTCGGTATGATTGAGATAGATAAGGTTTGCGTGGATTTCAGCGCAGGCCGTGGACCGTCAACCCGGGCGGTTGATGAGGTCAGCCTGCGCATCGGCGCAGGTGAGATATTTGGCATTGTGGGAACCAGTGGGGCGGGGAAAAGTACGCTGCTGCGTACCCTGAACGCCTTAACGCGCCCAAGCCAGGGAAGCGTGAAGGTGAACGGTGTTGAAATTTCAGCGCTGGAAGGAACGCACTTACGTAAGGCCCGTCAGCGTATCGGGATGATTTTTCAACATTTTAATTTGATGCACACCCGCACGGTGGCGCAAAACGTTGCTTTTAGCCTGAAGGCTGCCGGATGGGAGCGCAGCAAAATCGCGCCACGCGTGGCGGAGATCTTAGCGCTGGTCGGGTTAGCGGATAAAGCAAACCGTTTTCCGGTACAGCTCAGCGGCGGACAAAAACAGCGCGTGGGTATTGCCCGCGCCATTGCCAACCACCCGGATGTACTGCTTTGCGATGAACCCACTTCCGCGTTAGATCTGGAAACATCGGCCACCATTCTGGCTCTGCTTAAGCAGATCAACCAACAACTGGGGATCACGATCGTGCTGATCACTCACGAGATGAATGTGATCAAATCAATTTGCGATCGCGTGGCGGTGATGTCCGGTGGCAAGGTGGTGGAGTCCGGTGAGGTGTTTGATGTCTTTGCCCACCCGCAGCACGCGTTCACGCAGCAACTGGTGTCGCATACCCTCAATTTGACGCTGCCCGAGCGACTGCGCCAGCATCTGCCTGGCCAGTTGCTAAAAATTCTGTTCATCGGCGATTCGGCGGAACAGCCGGTGTTGTCAGAAGTGGCGGTTAAATTTGGCGTGGCGGTGAACATTCTGCACGGCAAAATTGAGTATATCGGTGAGCGTGCGCTGGGTATTTTGGTCGTACAACTGACCGCCCCGCATAATCCTTCTGCGGTCGATACCGCTGTGGAACATATTCGTCAACGTACCGCACAGGTGGAGGTGATTCGTGGATGATTTATTGCCGGATTTGACGCTGGCGTTTAATGAAACCTTCCAGATGCTGAGTATCTCAACCGTACTGGCGATCGTTGGCGGCCTGCCGTTAGGGTTTCTTATTTTTGTCACCGACCGGCATTTATTCTGGCAGAACCGTTTCGTGTATCTGCTCAGTTCTGTGCTGGTGAACATTATCCGTTCGGTACCGTTTGTGATCCTGTTGGTGCTGTTGCTGCCGTTAACCCAGTTTCTGCTCGGGAACACCATCGGACCGATTGCGGCGTCGGTCCCGCTCTCTGTAGCGGCGATTGCGTTTTATGCCCGACTGGTGGACAGCGCGTTACGTGAGGTTGATAAAGGCATTATCGAAGCCGCGGAAGCGTTTGGCGCCAGCCCGATGCGTATTATCTGCACCGTGCTGTTACCGGAAGCCAGCGCGGGATTACTGCGTGGGCTGACGATAACGCTGGTGAGTCTGATCGGTTACTCCGCGATGGCTGGGATCGTGGGTGGTGGCGGGGTAGGCGACCTGGCCATTCGCTTTGGTTATTACCGCTACGAAACCCAGGTCATGATTGTTACGGTCGTGGCGCTGATTATTCTGGTGCAGGTGGTTCAGGTGCTGGGCGACTGGTTGGCGAAACGCGCGGATAAGCGCGACAGACACTGATCACTGTGCGTTAAGCCATTCGGCAACATCATGCCATGTGCCGCGAAAGACGATTTTCGCGGCTTTCTTTTCCAGTTGATAGCGATACATCGGGTCGTAATACTCGTTGAGTAACGGCACCAGCCAGCCCATATGAGCGTCGGTGCTGCCTGTCGTCTGCTGTTCGCGCAGGGCAACGTCGAGCTGCGCGGTTAGCTCCGCAAAGCGTTGTAACCCCAGACGACGGCGGATGGCGAACAGGCCGTGATGCAGATAGTCACTGTACTCCTGCCAGCCCTGAGTTTCCCCGTAAACGCGGGTGAAATCGTGGTGCATACGGACAAAATACTCTTCGCGCAGTCGCTCCAGGCGTAACTCAAAGGGATCTTCCACCACCGCAATGGATGCCTGGGCCATACGATCACGTAAACATTCGGGCAAATGGTTGGCACCAATCATGCGGCCTTCATCTTCCAGTACCCACAAACGCAGATCCTGGCGGCTGTCGGTTTTCAGCATTTCGACCGCCAGCAGGTTTTCGAAGCTCGCCTGGCTCAGCTGTGGTTCAACGGTGCGGCCAAAAGAGGAACCGCGATGATGTGCCAGACCTTCGAGATCCACGCCGTTTGGCTGCTGTTGTACCAACAGCGTTTTTCCGCTTCCAGTACAGCCGCCAATCAGGACGATAGGTTTTTGCACCAGCGTTTCCGTCAGCTGTATCGTCGCCTGGCGCAGCGCCTTATAACCACCTTTTATCAGCGGATAGTTGATACCAGACTCCTGCAACCAGTGTTGCACGATGTGCGAGCGCTGGCCGCCGCGGGCACAGCACAAGTATCCCTCTGGATGCTGGCGACAGGCGTCCAGCCAGGCGTTCATTCGCTGCTGACGGGTTTCACCCGAGACCAGTTGGTGGCCCAATGCGAGCGCCGCCTCCGGTCCCTGACGTTTATAGCAGGTCCCGACCGCGGCGCGTTCGTCATCGTTCATTAGGGGGAGATTGATCGCACCCGGCATCGCACCCTGTTGAAATTCGACGGGGGCGCGTACATCGATTAAAGGCGTACCGGCGAGCAGGATCGCGCGATAGTCCGTTCCATCGTTCATGTTCAGTCCTGAAAATACAAAACAGCAATGGAGGGGATTTTACGCGCCTGAAGAGGGGCCGGGGAAGGATAAAATCAACTCCCCGGCATTAATGGCTTATTTCAGCTTTGATTGCGCCCAGATAATTCCGCTGGCATATTCCGGCGGCAGTAGGGGAATTAATGCTTCGAGCGTGGCAGTTAGACGTGCAGTATCGCTGTCGCTCAGGTTCAGGTGGCCGACTTTACGCCCTTCGCGCACTTCTTTGTCGTACCAGTGCAGATGGACCAGCGGCAGTTTCAGCCAGTCGTAGTTCAGGTCGCTACCAATCAGGTTCACCATCACCGAAGGATTGTTCACTACCGGCGTCGGTAACGGAAGGTTGGTAATGGCGCGCAGGTGCAACTCGAACTGGCTGATGCTGGCGCCGTTTTGCGTCCAGTGCCCGCTGTTGTGCACGCGAGGCGCCAGTTCGTTAATCAGCAGACCTTCCGGGGTAATGAAACATTCCATCGCCATCACGCCGACATAACCCAGCGCCTGCATGATGGCGGAAAGCATCGCTTCGGCCTGCTCCTGCTGTCTGGCGTTAGCCTGCGGGAACACCACGCTGGTGCGCAGAATGCCGTCCTGATGCAGGTTGTGGGTCAGCGGATAGAAAACCGTGCTGCCGTCATGTGCGCGAGCGCCTACCAGCGACACTTCACCCGAGAAGTTAATGCCCTGCTCGACGATACACTCGCCGTAGCAATCATCCGGCAATTGTTCTGTTTCATTTGCGCGTAAACGCCACTGTCCGCGACCGTCATAGCCGCCAACGCGACGTTTCACAATCGCCAGCTCGCCGAGTTTGTCGAATACTGCAGACCATTCGCTTTTCTCTGCCAGCAGTTGCCACGGCGCGGTTGCCAGGTTGAGTTTGTCAAAAAGCTGCTTTTGCGTCAGGCGGTCGGCAATAATCGGGAAGACATCACGATTCACGAACGCCGGATGGCGTGCCAGCTCGCGGGTTAACGCGGTTTCCGGCCAGCGCTCGATCTCAGCGGTAATGACGCTTTGCTGAAAGGGAACGGCGGTGGGTTCGGCATCCAGCCCGACTGGCCAGACCGCAATGCCCAGCGGCTCGCCGGCCTGGCGCAGCATGCGCCCTAACTGGCCGTTACCGAGTACGCAGACCTGCTTCATGCCGCACCTCGCGGGTCTGGGTTCTCCAGTACCTCATCGGTTTGTGCTTTGCGCCAGTCGCTTAGACGCAGATGCAGTTCTTTATCGTGTGTTGCCAGAATTTGTGCTGCCAGCAGGGCCGCATTGGCCGCACCCGCTTTACCAATCGCCAGCGTACCCACAGGGATGCCGCGTGGCATCTGCACGATCGAATAGAGGCTATCTACGCCGCTCAACGCTGCGCTTTGTACCGGAACGCCTAACACGGGGACCAGCGTTTTCGCGGCAATCATGCCCGGCAGATGCGCTGCACCGCCAGCACCCGCAATAATGACCTGATAACCGTTCTCTTCAGCACTTTCGGCGAAGCTGAACAGTTTGTCAGGGGTACGGTGGGCTGAGACGACTTCAACATGGTGTGGAACGTCCAGCATTTCGAAGATTTCGGCGGCGAACTGCATGGTAGCCCAGTCGCTTTTGGACCCCATCACGATGGCGACACGCGCCGGATTATTGCGGGAAGACATGCGTCTAAAAACTCCTGTGGGTGTGCTTCACACTGCTTTAGAGGCGAGAGAGAATAGCACGTTTTAAAAACAAGGAAAACGATTGCGTTGCTTTACACTTCACTCTTCAAGCTGCCTCTTTGTTGGCTGTATCTGCAGAATTAAAACGGAAAAGCGATCAGTTCAACGTCGTCAGGTGTGACTTTAATCATCGAACCTTCGGTGTGCCAGGCACCTAACACCACGCGGAAAGCGGGTTGCGCATTGGCCGTGAGTTCGTGGACTGCCGGGCGATGGGTATGACCGTGAATTAACCACTGGACCTGATGTTTCTCCATTTCGGCAATGACGGCCTGTGGATTCACATCCATGATCTCCAGCGATTTACTGCTATTGGCAGCTTTGCTGTTGGCGCGCATCTTCGCGGCAATACGTTGGCGAATGAATAACGGCAGGGCGAGGAACAGCTTCTGTAACCAGGGTTGATGCACTTTGGCGCGAAACGCCTGATAGCCTGCGTCGTCGGTGCATAAGGTGTCGCCATGCATGATCAGTACCTTACGGCCATACAGGTCGAGCACTTTTTCTTCGGGTAACAGGGTCATGCCGCTCTCACGGGCAAAACGCTTGCCGATCAGAAAATCGCGATTGCCATGAATGAAAAAGCAGGGAACACCGGAATCCGTCAGCGCTTTTATCGCTGCGGCCATTTCACGATGTAGGGGATTGGGATCGTCATCGCCTATCCAGGCTTCAAACAGATCGCCAAGAATGTACAGCGCATCGACCTTGCGTGCATCGCCGGCTAAAAAACGCAGAAAACCGGCGGTGATCGCCGGTTCTTCCGTGCAGAGATGGAGATCTGCAATAAACAGTGTCGTCACGATTACTCGCTGACGGTCACGTTTTCGATGATAACGTCTTCTTTTGGTACATCCTGATGCATACCGCTGCGACCGGTGGAAACGCCTTTGATTTTATCAACGACATCCATACCTTCGACAACTTCAGCGAATACACAGTAACCCCAGCCCTGCATGCTTTCGCCGGAGAAGTTCAGGAAGTCGTTGTCAGCAACGTTGATGAAGAACTGTGCGGTTGCTGAGTGCGGAGCCTGAGTACGCGCCATTGCCAGCGTTCCACGGGTGTTTTTCAGACCGTTGTTGGCTTCGTTTTTGATCGCCTCTTTCGTGGCTTTTTGCTTCATGCCCGGCTCAAAACCGCCGCCCTGGATCATGAAACCGTTAATAACACGGTGGAAAATGGTGTTGTTGTAAAAACCTTCGCGGCAGTAGTCCAGGAAGTTTTTAACTGTTTCAGGCGCTTTATCATCAAACGTTTTGATTACGATATCGCCGTGATTAGTGTGGAAAGTAACCATTTTTGCATCCTGTTCCGATAGAGTGGTGCTTCGACCCTGGTCAGGGTCACATGATAGGGGCTTGTTATAGCATAACCGCAAGGTTCGATCACCTTGCAAAGTGTGCTGCTTCGGGGCCAATTTATAGGTATTATAGGGCTTTGTTATCCACACACGTCTACACGGAATCTTCGATGTTAAAAATCTTTAATACACTGACGCGCCAAAAAGAGGAATTCAAACCCATTCATGCCGGGGAAGTCGGCATGTACGTGTGTGGCATCACCGTTTACGATCTCTGTCATATTGGACACGGGCGTACCTTTGTTTCTTTCGACGTTGTTGCCCGTTATCTGCGCTTCCTCGGCTACAAGCTGAAGTATGTGCGCAACATTACCGATATCGACGACAAAATCATTAAGCGCGCTAATGAAAATGGCGAGAGCTTTGTGGCGCTGGTTGATCGCATGATTGCGGAAATGCATAACGATTTCGATGCGCTGAATATTCTGCGTCCGGATCTTGAACCGCGTGCTACGCATCATATCCCTGAGATTATTGAAATCACCGAACAGCTGATTGCCAAAGGCCACGCTTACGTTGCCGATAACGGCGACGTGATGTTTGACGTGCCGACCGATCCGCATTACGGTCAGTTGTCACGTCAGGACCTGGATCAGCTGCAGGCGGGTGCCCGCGTGGATGTAGTGGATGTGAAGCGTAACCCGATGGACTTCGTGTTGTGGAAGATGTCCAAAGAGGGCGAGCCGAGCTGGCCGTCACCGTGGGGCGCGGGTCGTCCGGGCTGGCACATTGAGTGTTCGGCGATGAACTGCAAACAGCTGGGCAACCATTTTGATATTCACGGCGGCGGCTCTGACCTGATGTTCCCGCACCATGAAAACGAAATCGCGCAGTCCACCTGTGCGCATGACGGTGAATACGTCAATTACTGGATGCACTCCGGGATGGTGATGGTTGACCGTGAGAAAATGTCCAAATCACTGGGCAACTTCTTCACCGTTCGCGACGTGCTGAAATATTATGACGCCGAAACCATTCGCTATTTCCTGATGTCTGGCCATTATCGTAGCCAACTGAACTACAGCGAAGAGAACCTGAAGCAGGCTCGCTCAGCGCTGGAGCGCTTGTATACCGCGCTGCGCGGCACCGACAAGTCCGTTGCTCCTGCGGGGGGCGAAGCCTTTGAAGCGCGTTTCATTGAAGCGATGAACGATGATTTTAATACGCCAGAAGCCTACTCCGTGCTGTTTGACATGGCGCGTGAGGTTAACCGTCTGAAGGGTGAAGATATGGCGGCGGCGAACGGCATGGCTGCGCATCTGCGTAAGCTTTCCAGCGTACTGGGCCTGCTGGAACAGGAACCAGAAGCGTTCCTGCAAAGCGGTGCGCAGGCGGATGACGGTGAAGTTGCGGAGATTGAAGCGCTGATTCAACAGCGTTTAGATGCCCGTAAAGCGAAAGACTGGGCAGCGGCGGATGCGGCACGCGATCGTCTGAACGAGATGGGCATCGTGCTGGAAGATGGTCCGCAGGGCACCACCTGGCGCCGTAAGTAACTCTGTAATGCCCGGTGGCGCCTACGCTTACCGGGCCCACAAAAGAGCGAGTGTAGGCCGGATAAGACGCAGCGCGTCGCATCCGGCAGATTAATATTTTCGATACCACCACAGCACACCCATCATCATAACTCCCGGTAGCCATACCCACATCAATTCCGAAAGTATCACCTGGTGCCCGTATGGCGTGGCGTAGCGCGGCAGCGCAAACGGCGCGACTTTAATCACCTGCCACGGTGCAAAGAAGCGTTCATCTGACCACGGCCACAGCCAGCCAACGCCTTTCCCTCCGGTGGCTACCGAATCCAGCAGGCTGTGCGACAGCAACGACACCGTCAAAAATAACCAGCAGCGTATTAGTCCAGCCTTAAACCATCGTCGGCCAATCAATACGCAAAGTAGCGGCACGACAAAGGCGAACAGCAACGAGTGGGTAAATCCGCGATGGCCGAAGACGTTACCGTAAGCAACGCCGAGCTTAAATGATAAGACGTCAGCGTCTGGCAGCATCGCCAGAGCGATGCCGGTAAACAGTAATCGCGCAGGGATGACTTTAAGTCCGAGACCTAACCCTAAACAGAGTGGAACGGCAGCGTGGGTAACAATAGTTGGCATGATGATCGCTTCGGGTGAAAAAACAGCATGCTAACAGGCCACGGTGAAGTGGGGATGAAGTCATTATCTGAAAATGGGGGATGTGGCCGGATAAGGTGCAAACCGTCATCCGGCATCTGGGATCACGCGATGACGTTAATGCTGTGTCCTTCAAAGCTGACGGTCTGTCCGGCAACGATTTTGCAGCGCTTGCGCGTTTCAACAACACCGTCGACCTTCACTAACCCTTCGCCAATAGCAATTTTTGCCTGGGCGCCGCTTTCGCTCCAGCCTTCCAGCTTCAGCAAATCGCAGAGTTCAACGTGAGGGTGTTTACCCAGTGAAAATGTGGCCATCTTAAACGTCCTTTACATCATGATATTCAACACACGCCTGCAGCGTGTTTTCGATAAGCGTGGCGACCGTCATTGGGCCAACGCCACCCGGCACCGGCGTAATATACGACGCACGTGCGGCAGCATCCTCAAAGACCACATCACCAACAACCTTACCATTCTCCAGACGGTTGATGCCGACATCAATCACAATTGCACCTTCTTTGATCCACTCACCCGGAATAAAACCAGGTTTGCCAACGGCAACAATCAGCAAGTCGGCGTGCTCGACGTGGCGACGCAGGTCCTTTGTGAATCGGTGGGTGACCGTGGTGGTGCAACCCGCCAGCAGCAACTCCATGCTCATCGGGCGACCGACAATATTGGAAGCGCCAATCACCACGGCGTTCAGGCCATAAGTGTCGATGTTGTAGCGTTCAAGCAGGGTCACGATACCGCGTGGAGTACATGGACGCAGGCGCGGTGCGCGTTGGCACAGACGGCCGACGTTATACGGATGGAAACCGTCGACGTCTTTGTCCGGCGCAATACGCTCCAGAACTTTGACGTTGTCGATGCCCGCCGGCAACGGCAGTTGTACCAGGATACCATCGATGGTGGCATCTGCATTGAGCGTATCGATCAGCTCAAGAAGCTCCGCCTCGCTGGTGGTTTCAGGCAGGTCATAGGAGCGGGAGACAAACCCCACTTCGTCGCAGGCTTTGCGTTTACTTGCCACGTAAATCTGCGAAGCCGGGTTGCTACCTACCAGCACAACAGCCAGTCCTGGGGCGCGTAATCCAGCCGCTAAACGCGCCTGAACTTTTTGAGCAACCTCAGAGCGCACCTGCTGCGCAATCGTTTTACCGTCAATAATCTTTGCTGCCATCAGAGAGAGGATTCCGTCTGTTACGTTAAGTCGAAGGGGATGTGACTATTTTGTCAGAAGCGGGGCGTGCTGTCAGTTTTCGTTTGCGTTTTTACGTGCGGTGGCGTGTTTCGCGTAGCCCGTGAGCGCGGCAGCAGGTGTTGGACGTTGGCGCGTTATTCATAAGCATGCTAATGAAACTTAACCTAAATGAAACAACTCATCACCCTGAAGTTTTCATGGGTAATATCTCAGAAACCAGACTGTTACGTCTTGATATGGATGTTTTTGCCTCATTTCCACCCGGAATTTTCTTAGAGTCCAATAAGAATAAGCCAGGGGCATTAAAAGGAATTACAGGTATTTTTCATTAATTGAAATGTTTAATTTATCCCTGTGACGAATTGTCATATTCGTGAAGATTAATTAGTGAATCAAATACTCAGGAGAGTGGGGGTACACGTTTCGCTAATTCTCTCTCGATATATATCTTTACAGGACGCAGAGATAATTTGCCTGACATTTAATGTCGATAATGATTCAAACGGAGCCCGCAGGACGCTGGCGCCGGATGTGTGTAATTCAAGGGAAATCCATGAAACGTAAATTAATGACCTCTTCTGTTTTTGCCAGCATGATGTTAATGGCGGGCGCAGCGGTGGCGGCAGATCCGGTAAGCGTGAGCGGCGGTACGGTTCACTTTGAAGGTGAACTGGTCAATGCAGCCTGTGCAGTGAGCACTCAGTCAGCCGACCAGGTTGTTACATTAGGCCAATATCGTACCGCCAGCTTCACCGCCGTCGGTGACACCACGGCGCAAATTCCGTTCTCCATTGTGCTGAACGACTGTGACCCGAAAGTTGCTGCGACTGCTGCTGTTGCTTTCTCGGGCCAGACGGATCTTACCAACAACAGCCTGTTGGCTCTCTCCTCCTCGGATAACAGCACCACAGCGGGCGGCGTAGGGATCGAAATCCTCGACAACACCTCCACCGCACTGAAGCCAGATGGCGCGACCTTCTCAACCGCTCAGGCGCTGGTGGAAGGTACCAACACCCTGCGTTTCTCCGCGCGTTATAAAGCCACAGCAACCAGCGCTACGCCGGGTCAGGCAAACGCGGATGCGACCTTCATCATGAAGTACGAATAAGCCGTTTGATTCTCGCAGGGATGACTACCGCCTCATGGGATGAGGCACTATCCGGGGATGATGAAGGATGTGGCAGATGATAGGGAAAGGCGTAGCGCTGGCGGGAATGGTCTGCGTAATGCCGGCGTTTGCACACACCGTGATACTGGAAAGTGGCCGTCTTCATTTACGTGGGCAGTTGGTTAATGGAGCCTGTACGGTTGCCACGGACAGCCAGAGTTTACGGGTGCAAATGGGGCCGTACCGCACTAACGCGTTCTCCGGGACGGGAAGCTTTGCCTCTACCAGCGTACCGTTTTCGCTGCGCCTGACGTCGTGCAGTGCTGATGTTTATGACCACGTGGGGATTGCCTTTGCGGGCGTTACGCCAGCCGAAGATCCACAGGTCTTTCTTGCCAGCGGCGATGCGTCTGCGGCTTCGGGTATTGGTTTGGCGTTATTTGATGAGCGACAGCGACAAATAATTCCGAACGCGCAGCCGCTTCATTATGCCCCGATTTTAACGCAAGAGATGACGTTTCATTTCACTGCGCGCTATCGGGCAGTCTCGGAATATATAACGCCGGGAACGCTTCGTTCAGATGTGTGGTTTACATTGGTGTATCCCTGATTTATTTCCTGACGATAATCACGCCAAAGGTATTTGTAGCTATGTTTAATTATCTAAAATCAGGCTTTATCATTTTACTGGCCTTATTTTCTGCCACCAGTGCGCAGGCCTCTGGAGGAATTGCATTAGGTGCAACTCGCGTTATTTATCCTGCCGAGGCTAAACAAACGTCCCTCGCCATTAGTAATAGTGATACCAAAGAACGTTTCCTGATTAATTCATGGATAGAGAACAGCGCAGGCGTCAAAGATAAATCGTTTGTGGTCACACCGCCGCTGTTTGTCAGTGAGCCTAAAAGCGAAAATACGCTGCGTATCATCTACGCGGGCGAGCCGCTGCCCAAAGACCGTGAATCGCTGTTCTGGATGAATGTGAAGGCTATTCCGTCGGTCAATAAAAACAGCCTTGAGGGGAAAAACGTTCTGCAACTGGCGATTTTGTCGCGCATCAAACTCTTTGTCCGCCCAAATAATCTGCCACAAATCGCGGAAGATGCGCCAGGCATGCTGCAGTTTTCCCGGACCGGCAACCGCCTGAAAATCACCAACCCGTCGGCCTATTACGTCACGCTGGTCAATCTCAATGTCGGAAATACGAAGATTGATAACGTCATGGTTGCGCCAAAAAATGACACGCAGGTCCCGTTGCCGACGGGCGTTCAGGGAAACGTTACATTCCAGACGGTGAACGATTATGGCGCAGTAACCACCGCTAAAACGGTTAGCGTGCGTTGAGAAAACGATGAATAAGACAACGTATTTTCCTGGCCTGTTACCGGGGGTTACGCCACCGCTGGCGGGGGTGGCGTTGTCCACGCTGGCCGCGCTCTTTCCCTCTTTTAGCCACGGTGAAAGCTATTTCAATCCGGCATTTTTATCTGCGGATACCGCTACCGTGGCGGATTTGTCTCGTTTTGAAAAAGGAAATCACCAGCCTGCAGGCGTTTATCGTGTGGATATTTGGCGCAATGACGAGTTTGTGGCCACCCAGGATATTCGTTTCGCCACCAGCGCGGGGAAAGCCGGAGAAAAATCCGGCGGGCTGATGCCGTGCTTTGATCTCGACTGGGTTAAACGCCTTGGCGTCAATATCACTGCGTTTCCGGCACTCAGTCAGGACGCGAACAATAGCTGTATTAATTTGCCAGAGGCGATTCCTGGTAGCGAAATTGCCTTCGATTTTTCTACGCTGCGCTTAAATGTCAGTCTGCCGCAAGCCTCAATGTTGAACAGCGCGCGTGGTTATATTCCGCCAGAGGAGTGGGATGAGGGTATTCCGGCGGCGCTGGTTAACTACAGCTTTACCGGCAGTCGCGGCAGCGATACCGACAGCTATTTCTTAAGCATGTTAAGCGGTCTGAATTATGGCCCATGGCGGCTGAGAAATAACGGTGCATGGAACTACTCGAAAGGTGACGGCTACCATTCGCAAAGCTGGAAAAATATTGGCACATGGCTTCAGCGCGCGATTATTCCGCTGAAGGGTGAGCTGGTGATGGGTGACAGTAACACTGGCAACGACGTTTTTGACAGCATCGGTTTTCGTGGTGCGCGTCTCTATTCGTCTGACAGCATGTATCCCGACAGTTTACAGGGCTACGCGCCAACCGTCCGTGGGATTGCGCGTACCGCAGCGAAACTGACGATTCGCCAGAATGGCTACGTGATTTATCAAAGCTATGTTTCGCCAGGCGCTTTTTCGATAACCGATCTCAACCCCACCTCATCGAGTGGTGACCTGGACGTAACGGTGGATGAGAAGGATGGCAGCCAACAGCGCTATACGGTGCCGTATTCCACGGTACCTCTGCTGCAGCGTGAAGGGCGTTTCAAATATGACGTTGTCGCCGGGGATTTTCGTAGCGGTAATAGCCAGCAGTCTTCGCCATTCTTTTTCCAGGGAACGTTAATCACCGGGCTACCAGAAGGTTACACCGCGTATGGCGGCACGCAGCTAGCCTCACGCTACACCGCGCTGGTGTTAGGCACCGGCCGCAACCTGGGTGACTGGGGAGCCGTCTCTGTCGATTTAACGCATGCCCGTAGCCAACTGGCGGATGACAGTACGCATCAGGGGCAATCGCTGCGTTTCCTGTATGCAAAATCACTGAACAACTTCGGTACCAACTTCCAGCTGTTGGGGTACCGCTATTCGACGCGCGGGTTTTATACCCTCGATGATGTGGCGTATCGCAGTATGGAAGGTTACGAGTACGAATATGACAGCGAAGGGAATCGCCACGATGTTCCACAAGTGAAGAGCTATCACAATCTGAGCTACAGCAAAAAGGGCCGTTTTCAGATCAACATTTCGCAGAACCTTGGCGATTACGGTTCACTGTATGTTTCGGGTAGCCAGCAAACGTACTGGAATACCTCAGATACCAATACCTGGTACCAGTTGGGGTATGCCAGCGGCTGGCAGGGGATTAGCTATTCACTCTCCTGGTCATGGAATGAATCGGTCGGGATCGCCGATACCGACCGCATCCTGGCCTTCAATGTGTCCGTACCGTTCAGTCTGCTGACCGGGCGGCGCTACTCGCGTGATAACGCACTCGATCGCACCTACGCCACGTTTAATGCGAACCGTAACAGCAATGGACAAAACAGCTGGCAAAGCGGTATTGGCGGCACGCTGTTAGATGGGCGCAATCTCAGCTACAGCGTTAATCAGGGACACAGCAGCTCCAACGGGTACAGCGGGAGCGCCAACGCGAACTGGCAGGCGGCCTATGGCACGCTGGGCGTGGGTTACAACTATGACCGTGACCAGCATGACTATAACTGGCAACTCTCCGGTGGCGTCATCGGACATGCGGACGGCATTACGCTCAGCCAACCACTGGGCGATACCAACGTACTGATAAAAGCACCAGGTGCCCAGGGAGTGCGGATAGAAAACCAGACCGGCGTGCACACTGACTGGCGTGGCTACGCGGTCATGCCGTATGCCACCGTTTATCGCTACAACCGCGTCGCGCTGGATACCAATTCAATGAATAACAACACCGATGTGGAAAATAACGTTAGCAGCGTTGTGCCAACGCAGGGGGCACTGGTACGTGCGGCGTTTGATACACGCATTGGCGTGCGGGCGCTTATCACGGTTAACCGGGATGGAAAACCGGTGCCATTTGGGTCGGTGGTACGCGAAACCACGAGCGGCGTCACCAGCATGGTCGGTGAAGATGGACAAATTTATCTGAGTGGTCTACCGCTCAAAGGCAACTTGCTGATCCAATGGGGTGAAGGCGCAAATGCACGCTGTGAAGCGCACTACATCTTGCCTGAAGAGAGCCTGAAACAGGCCGTAACGCTCACCAACGTGACGTGCCAACGACCGTCGGCGCGACAGGGATAATATGATGAAACGACAAACCGGTTTGCTACTGGGAAGCGCTTTACTGCTTATAGCTAATACATCATGGGCGAAGGTCTGCCATAACTCGAACGGAACGCCAACGGACGTTTATTACGATCTGTCGAATGTTTTTAACAGCAGCAATAACCAACCGGGCCAGGTAGTGACATTGCCTGAAAAGTCAGGCTGGGTCGGGGTGAATGCAACCTGCCCGGCAGGGACGACGGTGAATTACACCTACCGAAGTTATGTGACCGAACTCCCCGTGCAAAGTACGGAAAATAACTTTCAGTATCTGAAACTCAATGATTACCTGTTGGGGGCCATGAGTATCACCGACAGCTACGCCGGGTTGTTTTATCCCCCACGCAATTATATCCGCATGGGGAATCACCCCAACGTTTCCAAGCAGCAGCCTTTTGGCGTGATGGATTCGAAGCTGGTGTTTAAATTAAAAGTGATTCGCTCATTTATCAACATGGTGCCGATCCCGCGACAGACGATGTTCAGTGTCTATGTCACTACCAGCACGGGAGATGCGCTGAGTACGCCGGTTTACACCATAAGCTACAGCGGCAAGGTGGAAGTTCCACAAAACTGTGAGGTGAATGCCGGGCAAATCGTGGAGTTTGATTTTGGCGATATTGGTGCCTCGTTGTTCAGCAAGGCGGGGGCCGGTAACCGGCCCGAAGGTATCAATACGCAAACGAAAACGGTCGCCATAAAGTGTACAAATGTTGCCGCGCAAGCTTATCTGACCATGCGGGTCGAGGCCGAAAAAGCGTCCGGGCAAATGATGATATCGGACAACCCCGATTTAGGTTTTATCGTGGCCGACAGCAGCGGTAAACCGCTGACCCCCAACAATCTGTCCAGCACCATTCCCTTTCAGTTAGATGATAACGCTGCCGCACGGGTTGGCATTAGAGCATGGCCAGTCAGCGTGACGGGCAATAAACCAGCGGAAGGGCCTTTCACCGCCCGTGGCTATCTGCGAGTTGATTATGAATAAGCCGAGAACAATGAGACGTCGTGCGCTTTTCGTATTGATATCCGCAGTGTCAGCCAGTTCGCTATGTCAGGCGGATACCTCGCTGGGTGAGATTAATATCGAACTGCACGGTAATATCGTGGACTTCACCTGTGCGGTTATTGCCAGTGACAATAATAAGTTGGTTGAATTAGGCACCTGGCCGACAAAACAACTAAAGACCACCGGGGATACGACCCAACCGGTTCCCTTTACGTTGAAACTTGAAGGCTGCCCGCCGGGGTCGGCCTCGATAACCTTTTCCGGCACACCGGCAGCGGGTACCACGTTGTTGGCGCTGGACGATGCCGTGATGGCACAAAAGGTCGCGATTGAATTGCACGATAGCGACCGTACGCGATTACCGCTTGAACAAGCCAGCCAGGCAGTAAACATTGATGAGAATGGCAATGCGATGATGACTTTTTTTGCCAACTATATTGCGCTGGCAGAGGGCGTTCAACCGGGGATCGCGAAAGCAGATGCTACGTTTATGATTAACTACAATTGACATCATGCGCTGATAAAGCCCTCCCGAACGACGCCGCGCCGGGAGGGCGATCACATTAATTCATGCATCTTTGCATAATCGATTAGCTCAACAATGGTATGCAGCCCGAGCTTGGAATAGATGTTAGCTTTGTGAGCACTGATTGTTTTATTACTCAATAAAAGTTGCTCAGCAATCTCTTTATTAGATAACCCATTTGCCAGATAACGTAAAACTGTAACCTCGCGATTCGATAACGGCATGTCATTCAGCACACCTTTGCGTATATTAATATTATTAATAAAATTAAGCGTATCTGAAGGGAAAAATGAATATCCTGATAAAATCATTTTTACCGCGTTATAGATATCATTGAGATCCTTTCGTTTGCTGACGAAGCCATTGGCACCGGCGCGGATTGCCCGTCCGGCATAAAACGATTCAGACTTTGAGGATAGAAACAACACCCGGGTTTTTTCCTGCAGAGATTTTATTCTCTTGAGTAATGTAAACCCATCGGAGCCAGGTAGTTCAATATCCAGAATGACCAGATCGACTGGATAGGTCCGTAGATGATCTATTGCTGCACGACTGTCATCGGTTTCCAGAACAACCTGAATATTACTATTTTTTTCGAGCAGTACTTCTATCGACATTCTGACAATAGGGTGTTCGTCCATAATGATAACGGATGCTGGTTTCATTGTTGTATGCCTCAAACTGTTTGTGTATCTTGCGATTTTGATAAAACATCAGGCGTTATAATATTGTCAAATAGCCAAGGATTGCTCTGGAAGAAGAACCGAATAAATATTATGTCATCCTTGTTTATTCGGCTGTTCTACGTCAGAACAATGAGTTTGTGGAATATCCATTTCACACCAGGGAAAACTTACAATTAATCAGAAAACAGTGAGGATTATACCTGCTCTGCACTTTCGGAAAAGGCTTATAGCACGTAAGTTCATAATGTCTGTTAGGATATCCTGAAAGATCAGGGCATGGTAATGACTATTGATATTAATCTCCTGCTGTTTGAATTATGGCAGATTGAAAAAATTTTTTAAATAGTAAAAACGACACAATGGGCTAATTGTTTAGGTTTTGTTAAGGCGGCGAGGCAATTCTTTTTTGTCGAAATGTACTGAATCTGTCAGCTAAGGCAGGATACCTGCGCGACATATAATACCAGGAATAGTTGTAAATATTAAATGTTTGTAAAAATCACATTCGTTTTCTCGGTTGAAAATAAGTAATTTCCTATAAATTCTTATATCACAGAGGGTTAGAGTGTTAAATTAAATGGGGAGAGGTAACGCTCAGGCGATGTATCAGATGCAAAAAACGTTGGCGATGTGGCAACCCCAGCCGCGTGATCAGCTGGTTCAGGCGATAGATAACGCGGTGATAGGGTTGAGCCTGCAGCAGAGCAATCTTCTTTAATGATTTACCTTGTGACAGTAATGAGATCATCTCCCAGTCAGTCTGATTTATGTGCCCGGAGTGAATATGATCCGGCTCCATCGATAATAAAGCATGGCGCATCTCCGGAAGGCGCTGACGGCGCGGCAGGATATAGAATGGCCCAGCCATCGCAATAAAGTGCCTGAGCGCTTCGTGGCGACTGGGAAGTAATATGAAAATTTGAATGTTAGCCTGTTCTTTAATGAGTCGGCGAAGATATTCCAGAACATCGAAATATGAGCGTGATGCACCATCCATA
The DNA here is from genome assembly GCF_014103415.1 of Citrobacter sp. RHBSTW-00671. Taxonomy (NCBI): domain Bacteria; kingdom Pseudomonadati; phylum Pseudomonadota; class Gammaproteobacteria; order Enterobacterales; family Enterobacteriaceae; genus Citrobacter; species Citrobacter sp. RHBSTW-00671. The sequence continues at coordinate 4,144,803 of NZ_JABXPR010000001.1, read as the reverse complement.
TCAACCACCAGCTGACTAGCTTCAGACTCTTTCAACAGCGGCAGGGCCGATTCAATCGTCTGGAAGATGGCCGTATGTGTACCAGAAAATAAATAGCGATTTAGTGTGTAGCCGAGATAGTTGTCGGTTGTGATAATCGCTTGAGATATTGTGTCGTCCGGTAATGTGTAATCGAGTTTTTGAGCCAGATACTCAATTCTGTCAAATTCCTGCGGTGCACAGTGATCATATTGCCAGGTACAGTGGGCGTTTCGTAAACGGCGATGCCGTTCCCGGCGTTTTACACTGCGCATCCTTCCTTTTTCCCTGTCCGTATCTATAGCGCCTGCTCTGGATAAATGGCTGGCCACAAATATCCCTGACCCAAATTTGCGCCAGCGCGCAGGGCAATTTCCTGCTGTTGTTGCGTTTCAATTCCTTCAACTACCACCAAGCTGGCGATTGCGCGCCCCATCTGAATAACCTGGCGGAGTCTTTCTGGCACATGGCTGAGTGTCCAGAACGTATTTTTATCTAACTTCACCCCTGACAAATGCCAGTTGGCTGCGGTGAATGTGCCCAGCAGTTGCTCATTGACATCATCCAGCCATATTGGGATACCATGGTCTTCAAGATGTTGAATTACGCCGTAGACGATCGCCCGCTGGGGTGTACTTAAAGAATAAAACGTATTTGGATCTTGTATTTCGATAATCAAGCTGGACGGAGAGGGCGTAATCAGGGAATGGAATAGCGGCCAACTCAGGAAGGCTTGCATCGGTAAATTCAATGAGTAGCGCAGACTCTGTTGATCGCACTTAATTTTGTCAATTTGCTGATAAAACAGCTGCAGTCGATGCTGAACCGACAGTTGGTGAAAATATTTTTCACTGTTTATATTTGCGGGAAGATGCGTGAGGACCTCACAACCGTATCTCAACGCGGTAGACAAATCGACAATGGGCTCGAATTTAAGTGCGAATTGCAGGGGTTCTGCATCGCTGTTTTTGGCGGTAAAGACAGAGTGCTCAGATTTATCATTCCATAATAACAGGCTCGGTGCCACGATATCCCCCCTGACGTCAGAGCAAATATTACCGAGTGTGTCTATTTGTTTCCCCGGAAATAATATACATAGGGTATTCTGGCAGCATGCGATTAGGTACAGTAGGCGCCGATACTTAATTGATGATGAGACATTTCTCAATAAAATACCCGACAGCAAGATTCACTCTACTGTTGCAGAAAACTCAGGTGTGCCCTGATATACCTTAAAAATTGCTGATCATTTTTCACATCCAGCTTTTTCATAATATGGCGGCGAGTTGCTCTGGCCTGGATATCGCTGATGGAGAGAAGATGTGCTGTTTCAGCGAGCGTGTTACCGCTGGCAAGTAGTATTAAGAACTGGCGTTCCTCCACCGAAAAGTTGCGGGTAGTACAGTAATGGCAGATGGTTGCAGGCACACTGTGGCGGAGCGCGCGTTTTTGCAGAATCAGGATCAATTTTTGGGTTATCGCTTCAACATTATCTTCCCGATAGATCAGCGGCAGCATATACAGGCAAGGGCGAAACATCAGCTTATCTTTATCGCCTCCGTTGCAGATGATAACCCGATGCTGGCGTCTGGTGTGGACGGGAACCTGATAACATCCTGCACTGAGCCAATCGTCATCCAGCGAAATAAAGGCGATGTCTGCGCGATCGATATCTTCGGTAGGTAAAAAGCAGATGTCCTGATGCCACTGATTTGCCAGGCGGGAGATGATGATTTTCAGCCCATGTTCGAAATGACTATTTTCTTCCTTGATAGCGATACTTAACATTGACGAGGTCCTGAACAGCAGGGAAGTGGTTGGGGAATGTTAAGCAAAATCATTAATTTTCTAAATACTTGTAACCTTAAATCCCACATTATGCTGGCTGAGTTGTTACCAGGTGATTTCCTGGAACCTCATGAACGACCAGAAAAAAACAACATTCGTACACTTCGTCAGCAACCGGAACAAAAGGCATTGACTCAGCAGGCGCTGACCGTATAATTCACGCGTTTCATCTGCATGAAGTCATCACTTCTCTATGCGCCCTTAGCTCAGTTGGATAGAGCAACGGCCTTCTAAGCCGTAGGTCGTAGGTTCGAATCCTACAGGGCGTGCCATTTAAAACCAATGAGTTACGCAAAACCCTTCACTAAAAACCACACATCCAAAAAGTTTATGTAACGGCTGGTGTAAGTGAATTTTTTCAACACCCATCAACGTTAATGTGGACTAGCCAGCATCCCCGGATAGTGCTTCGCCACAATATCATTCATCTTTTCTGTCAGATCGTAGCGCTTAAAAGTGATGTGCGCGGTTCCCTTCTGAAAGTAACGAATACTGAAGAAATCATCTTCGTAAACACCCTTCGAAGGGTTATCTCGAATATGCTCCATCAACCGAGTAGTAACATCACCACGGTTGTCGGGTATCGATTTACCATCCAGCAGAAATAACATTCGTTCCAGGTCTGCTAGTTGATCCCTACGCCAACCCCAGTTCAGACTGAATCCCCAGCGATTGTGACTCACCAGATTGTTGACGATGATCTTTTTACCAAAGCTGCAGGGACTATTGGTTTTGTAGTTCCACGACAGGCCTTTGAAGACATTGATAATGCCACGCTCAAATACATCCATTTTGTTCAGATGCAATTGCTCAAATGTACTGAGGATATTCGCCTCGCTGATGGCAGGCAGATCCCCCTCCTCCAGGTTCTTATGCCACAGGTCACGGGCCTGAGCATCCATCAAAGCCATCATGCCAGACTTCAACATCAAATCGCGCCAGATACTACGGTCAATATTGCGGGTAACGGCAGGCAGCGCTTTATCGACCTTTTCGGTCATCCAGCTATCGTAACGATGCCCGGCTTTCATCGCCCAGTCTTGCGCTGTACCACCGCCAATTTCTGAGGTTAACCGTGAAATGGCATCAAGCTGCTCAATGAGTTGTTCTATCTGTTTAAGTGCTGCATTGCGGCCTGTCACTATGCGTTCAATACTGGTCGAGCAAATCAGCTCGCTATGATCGGTTAATACTTTAGCTTTAGTTTGCATGACATTTTGTCCTTAAAAAGCAAACGCGCCCGCCGGGTAATGGCAGGCGCATTATGCAATATGTAAACAAGGGGGAAAGATCAGAAATATAAATCGGGAAGGTTGTACGCAATATTCAGCGTACTGCATTGTTACGGTTTTTCCGCAACAAGCCAGTTGCCTGCCGTGCTCGCAGAATATCTACAGCCCGAAGATAAGGTGATTGTTCCTGCCAACTAAACCTTCTGCGATCGATACGAACAAGCTCGTATTTTTCCACCAGAAAGTTAACGGCATTGGCCAGCGTGATACCTGCATCGATATGTTCCTGTATAACGGATTCATCCCTGAACGGCGTGTCGTTCAGGGTCAGGCCGTAGTGTTGTTCCAGCAGGCGTGTCAGTAGAATTTGCCAGATAGCCACGGGTGTCAGGCAGGGTTTTACCGCCCGCGAAGTTGCTGCAGATTGAGGTTTCATGTTTGCTCTCGTGAAAGTAATTAGCGCTTAGTGGGGTAAATGGCGATGTATACGTAGCCGCAACTGCCGAGGGTGTCGGCTTCGCAGGTAAAACCGGTGTGGTACAGGGTGACGCAATGAACGTGTAGGGGATTCAGTTCACCGGTGGTCAGCATCGATTCCATCTGGCTGATAAAGTGCGGGAATGTTTCATCCAGCTTCTGGCATTCGGCGTCACTGAACTTGCCGGTCATGCTGGCCCGGTCAGCTAAATAATGCAGCCGGTTCCCCTCCTGCACCAGACGGGCTCCCAGACGTGGCGTGATATCCCGCCGCAGGCCCCATGTGATGTTGCTCATTGATAACCTCCTTTACTGTCAGTTCAGGGTGATACTCATCAGGCAGGCGTAAGGCCCGTTGCGGTCCTGGCGGCGTTCGGCGTACACAGCCAGGACTCCTGTGATATCCGGAACGTCCCTGCCGGTGTAATGACAGACGCTACCAAGCCACTGATATTTTCCGGTGCAGTAGCGAAAGATCCGGGACTCAGGATGCTGGCGGTATATCGTCATTGCCCTGCGTTTACTGATAATTTTCATGTCATACCTCACAGCAGACCGTGTTCTGCGAACGAATAGATTTGCCTGCCACCGACAATCAGATGGTCAGGGACACGGATATCCACCAGCTGAAGCACCTGAACCAGTCGCTGCGTGAGGGTTTTGTCGGCCTGGCTAGGTGTCGTCTCGCCGGAAGGATGGTTATGCGCGAGTATCACCGCCGCCGCGTTGAAGTGCAGAGCACGTTTGACCACCTCCCGGGGATGCACCTCGGTGCGGTTAATCGTGCCGGTGAAGAGCGTTTCATGGGCAATCAACTGATTCTGGTTGTCCAGATACAACACCCGGAACTCTTCCCGCTCAAGCGCGGCCATATGCAGTCGCAGCCATTCACGTACGGCGTGGGTAGAGGTGAAGGCTACGCCGGGCTCATGCAGGTGGCGGTCCAGAGCCCTGAGCGCCCGCTGAATGAGACGCCGGTCCTGTGGCGTCATCTCGCCGGGTAAAAAGGAAAGCTGTTTCATCTGTTGCTCCTTCGGTCAGTCGATAATACGCAGAATGGCGTGAGCCTCTGGATGTTGCATGGCATACTCCCGCAGGCGGTAATAGTGTGCGGTCATCGCGTCACATTCTGTACGGCAGGCATGGTGGCTATACGCAATCAGGCAGACAGCAATACCTGCTGCTTCTGCACTCATTTGGGCATCGTTACCGTTCAGGCAGTTAAACAGACGCCATGTCTCATCGTTGTCAGGCTCGGGGGACATAAATGCGCCGCCATTGCTGAGGGTGTAGAACGACCAGATACCACCGCTGTAGCCCTCACAGAAGCGGTCCATCCAGGCGAAGATATGCGGCTCCAGGAGTAGCCACTGCGGGATAGCGCCAAAGTACTGTGGCCAGAAATCGATACGCTGTTCATCGGGGACCGGCGTGACGGTCAGTTCAAATTCGGGTTGGTTAGCGGGTGCGAGGTCGTGCTGCGTCTGTGTTGTCATGGGTATGTCTCCGTCAATAAAAACGCCAGCGGCGATGGCTGGCGTATGGGGATATAAAGTGTGTTCGGGGAGGTGAATGCGGGTAAATGCTTCGCGATCAGCGGGTGGCCGTGTCTGTACGGATGCCTGAGGTGCGGATATAGCGGTTAAGACCTTCACCGGCATCCGGCTCAAAGTTCCATGCCCGCCAGACCATCCGGCCTTCAGTATCACGAACCACCAGACGGAAGTGACTGCCCTGGTCGTCTTCGAGTGTGATATTGCTGTACGTGGTAGTGACCGCTTGCGCTTGTCTCCGGGTGAAAGGCCCCGGTGGCAGCAACACGGATTGGGTCATTTTCGGGCTCCTGATAAAAGAAAACCCCGGCAGCCTGCTAGCTGTCGGGGTGGATTTGCTGGGGAAGATACTACTATCAGTCGTTGCTGCAGTCTCCGAGAGTGGACAGAACTTTCTCAGCGTTCTTCCGGTCCGCAGTGAAGGTCCCTGCTTTGTGGTCATTGACGTAGACGTCGAACTGCCCGGCCTCAGAGATATTGCTGATGAAGTCAAACCAGGCGTTATCGCCGTTACGCCAGCCCAGGCTGGACGGAATAATGTACTGCTGGTGATCCATCACTACGGTGATAGTAGTGTCGTCATCGTGCGAACTGACCATCTTGTCATCGGCAAGGGTAAGAAAGACTGAATGCTGATAGAAACCATTCTGGTCCGGGTTCCCTGTGCAGTTGATGGTAAACGTCTTTCCGCTGGCTTCGGTCACGCTGTATTCCGTATTGCCCTGACCGTAACCCTGCTGCCAGAACCCCGGGATAGCAGAGGCATTAAAGCTCGCGAGCAGTACACCCGCCAGCATAAACCGACTTAGTGAAAGTATTGTCATTCTTGTCTCCTTTGTCGTTGTTTTATTCCTGATTGTCAGGGTTCGAGGGTATCAGTAGCTGCCCCATCAGTTTGCCGTCATGGGCGTACTCAAAGTATTTTTCTTTGGTATACGGGTCCGTCACCTCCTGGTATTCCAGTTTGATGTTATCGGCAATACACAGCGCATTCATCAGTGGCTGGACGGTTTTTTCCTGCATATCCACGAGGTAGTAGTAACTGCCATCCTCGCAGCCATCGGGCGACTGGCGGGTACGTAAAACCTGCAAGGTGGGACCGGATAAGTAGTCAACCTGTGACCATTCTTCGCTGACATCATCCTGGTGGCTGACCACATCACTGAAACGCGGTGGGGTGAGGTCCTTAAATTTACTGATGGCCTTCAGGTCATCACTTCTGTCATCGCATGCGATGAGAAACAGAGTGGTGGCAACCAGCGCCAGCAGAGGCAGTGTTTTACGTTTCATTATTTTTTTCCTGAAATCAGACGAACCACTTTGGCAAAGACATAAATGCCCACGAAAATACCCACCGGCACGCCGACGAACGGTGTCAGCGCGACACTGGCAGCACCGGCTGCGCCACCTCCCGTCAGCAGTGCGGCAACAGTGGCAAGGGTCAGGGCCGCGAGACTGTCGGACACCCCGGTTTTGTTCAGAATGATGACGATGACAACAATGGCGATAATGGCAATAACGGGCATAGGGCTCCTCCCTGTTGCCGGGTTGATAACAACGCTTGCGCTATTCTGGTGAGCTGTTGGCCGGAACAAACGTAAGCAGTGACTGCTGGATAAAGCGAAAATGGGGTAAGGACTGAATAAAGCCCGGGTCTTCAACAAGACGACACAGACTGTCGTTACGCCGGAAAGTCTCCTGCAGGGGCTGAACCAGATGGATTTCATCCAGGGAGAATACGGCGATATGTCCGTCGTGCTCTGCCACCAGATACCAGGCCTGCTGGTGGATAAGTAACCGGCAGGGAGCCAGCCGCTCACAGCGCTGCCCCTCGGCAATCAGCGTTACCCGCCTGCGCCCGGTAATGGCCTGAATCAGTCGCCAGAAAGACAATGCGCCTGATGGCGAAGGAACCGGACTGGCGGGTGCGATTACGCAGGGAGACTCATCGCACATCAGCAGTGCGTTTACCAGACGACGGTCAAAGCCAGGGAAAAGACCGGCCATCCCGCTGCGGTGGGCAAAGATAAGCACGTCGGGCACCATCTGCGTCTCACTGCCCGCAGTGCGTAAGCGGCAATATCCGGACTGATACTCCAGGTCCAGATACATCAGCCGCTCACGAAAATCACGCCGCAGCGTGCGCACCGACACACCAAACTCAGCGGCAAGCTTACGCACACTCAGCGTTTCCCCTGCCACCAGACGGCTGATTATCAGTGACAGCCTGACAGCCAGCCGGTCATGGCGGCGTTCTGCCTGTGTCATGAGACGTTCTCCGTGAAAGTTAACTGACTGAAAATGATGTGATTACTTTAAAGAGAGGGTCGGACAGGGTATGGACACCACAGAAACTATTTTTCATTTCTGCAAAAGCCAGAGGCAGCGGGGGTTACAGGCCTTCCCTCGGTGAGTGAGGACCGTCAGCACGGTGCGATGCGGACAGGTGGTGTCCGATATTAACAAAGCAGCAACATTAAACGGTCACTGCAGTTGCGTGAGCAGGGCTTCCGCCATCACCCACAGTGCCCGGTTAAGTTTCACGTCCCCGTCGATACCGCGAACGGCACGGGTATGTGACCGTCCTCCTTTGGCATTACGGCCACTGAGCCCGCCCTTAATCAGGTTCTCCTGAATACGCTGGTACGTGGTCCACAGGTCATTGCTCTCATCCTGCCAGCGGCGAGGGGAGAGGATCTGCGATTCAGTCACCGGCTGGTGGTCTTCACCAAAGCGGTATGTGAGGGCGGCTTTTGCCAGTGCCTGCTGTGCCGGGGGTGGCAACAGCAACGACTGCATGGCATCCCGTTTCTCCTCCACCCGGTCAAAAATCCCCAGCACCTCATACGCGCCTTCAATCACCTGACTCACCACGTCCCCCTTGTGTGGCACCCGCACCTCGCCAAACGACTCACCGCAGACGAGCCCGTTCTGACAAACCGCACGAAATAGTCCCGGCAACATCTGATACGAACTGGTTCCATCGTGAGAGTTGAGCAGGATTATTTCCGGCACCTGCTTACCGGTTATCTGTCCCTCACGCCGTAGACGCAGCATATGCTTGGTGTGTTCGCGACGCTCCGGATCACGCACACGGGTCTGACAGGCAAAGAATGGCTGGAAGCCTTCTCGCTGCAGGCTGTCCAGCAAGGAGATGGTGGGTATATAGGTGTAGCGTTCACTACGGGATTCATGTTTGTCCTCGCTGAACACACTGGGCACCACGCGAAACAGCTCCTCGCGGGTTAACGGACGGTCACGACGAATAATGTTTGCAGCGCCAAAGCGCGAAGCCAGACGGGTCATAAGCAGACTCCTCATAACGGGAAAACAAATAAAGGGGATCCCCGTCGCATCGGCGACAGGGTCAGGGAAATAACAGGGATGGATTAAATACTCAGAAGAAGAAATCCCAGACGGCGCGGGCCACAGAGACCACGGTGGTGCGCACGGCCTGAATGACGGCCCGCACAGGGGCGGGTATCAGGGGAAAGGCACTGATGCTATCGAGTACGGCCCCGACGGTTTCACCAAAATCGCTACGAGCCTGTTCCCGGACTACCGTCGTGCGAAAGGAAGGATGGAGTTGCGACACCACCGGGCTGGTGGCCTCACGTGGCAGGCACTTAATCATCCGCTCGGCCATCACCTTAAGCCCCCATTGTAGACGGACCGACACAGCACACACCGGATGGACGGGCTGGAACAGCTCATGCAGCAGGCAGATTTTGCGGCTGATATTCTGCTTCTGCGCCGTGGACAACTGTCCCCCACCGCTGGTGGGTTCGGCCTTATCCGACTGGCTGATAACAAACAGCACCTTATGCCGGTATACCTCTCCAATCACCTGATGATAAAAATGTTCATCCACCGTCAGCGCCCGGTCATCGGCCTTAATCAGCCACAGTACCAGGTCGAGGCGAGGAAGCTGTTCGCGGTACAGCGCAGCATACTCGGTATCGCGAGCGCCACTTTCGCCCACGCCGGGCAGATCCATCAGCGTTATATAGCGGTCGCCAACCTGCAGGCGAAAGCGCAGTGGCTCACGTGTACAGGCCGCCACATCGCTGACCGGTGATACCTCACTGGCAAACAGGGCATTGCAGAGTGAGGATTTACCGGCACCGCTCTTACCCATAATGCCGATTACTGGCTCGTAATGGGTTAACTGATTTATCTGCTGCAATATACGTTCAGACACCCACTGTGGCAGGCCAGCAAGCGATTGCTGAAACGACTTCAAACCTTCAGAATTGTTCATTAGCTACTCCTCTGAAAAATTATACAAAAACGGCAGAATCGTGAGATTCTGCCGTTAATCGGGTATGTTCAGAAGAATGATATCTATCTGAAAATAATTTGAATTAAGGTAAGCGACGAGCCACGGTTGCCTGTGATCCCAGTCCCTGAGTCGTTAGGTTATTCTGATATCCCTCATCCCCAGACCAGAACAGTGGATAAGGGCAAATTGCCTGAGGGAGCTATAGGGCATTGGGCAGCAAGGTTTTATAGTTGGATGGCATCAATTTAACGGTATAGAAACATCAGCCCATACGATGACTGTCTACGTTTAAGACATAAATTCTTGCTGTTACATAAGTATTAATGCTGATTATCATCAATTTGATTATAATCATGGCACTTTATGGATTACCGTATTAAATATTCATTTTTTCCCTATAGTGATGATTCATGCTTGGTTCCCTTTCTAAGCGGCTTGAGGACTTGAGTTTGGTCCAGCGCGAGAGGTTGGCCTACATCGATTTTCGGCTCTATTTCTTCGGTGAGATCGGACGCCCTGATCTGATTGAGCGCTTCGGTGTGGCTCCGGCAGGGGCGACACGCGATTTGGCTTTGTACCGGGAAATTGCGCCGCATAACATCACCTTCGATGGTAGCAACAAGATTTATCGCATCGGGCAGGAGTTCTCACCGTTGTTCGAGCACGCATCGCTGCGCGTTCTGTCGGCGCTGTCTCTCGGTTTTGGCGATGGCGTGAACGGCTCAATGCAGGCGCTGCTACCATGCGAATCCCCCGCAGCCCTAAGCATTCCCAAGATGGATGTGTTAGCCACGATTTGCCGAGGCATCCACGCTAAGCGACCCGTCGCCATCCGCTACTACTCGATGAGCAGCGGCGAGTCCGAGCGGGTAATTGTGCCCTTTGCTTTGGTTGATACCGGCATGCGCTGGCACGTCCCTTTGATCGCAAGAGTAGAGAGTTTCGGGATTTCGTCGTCACCCGCATCGAAGCACCAACATTGCTCGACGAGGAGCCACAAGCCAACGAACGACAGGATAACGACATCCAGTGGACGCGCATCGTCGAGCTGGATTTCGTGCCGTACCCGAGCGTTGAGCGGCCCGATATTATCAAGATGGACTATCGTCGATGCTACGCTGATCCACGCGCCCAGTTCAACCAAGAACCAGGACGGCAAGCGCGACCCGGAAATGCACCAGACCAAGAAGGGGAACCAGTATTACTTTGGCATGAAGGCGCACATCGGCGTTGATGATGAATCGGGGCTGGTACACAGCGTGGTGGGCACGGCAGCCACCGTGGCGGATGTCACCCAGGTCGACAAGCTGCTGCACGGCGACGAGAACGTCGTCTGCGCCGATGCCGGCTACACCGGCGTCGAAAAGCGCTCCGAGCATGCCGACCGAGAAGTGATCTGGCAGGTCGCAGCACGCCGCAGCACCTACAAGATGCTCGATAAACGCAGCGCCCTGTACAAAGCCAAGCGCAAGATCGAGAAGGCCAAGGCGCAAGTGCGAGCGAAGGTAGAGCCCCCGTTTCGCGTGATCAAGCGGCAGTTCGGCTACACCAAGGTACGTTTCCGAGGGCTGGTGAGGAACACTGCGCAACTGGTGACGCTGTTTGCCCTGTCGAACCTATGGATGGCCCGCCGACATTTGCTGGCAAGCGCAGGAGAGGTGCGCCTGTAATGCGGAAAATGGCCGTCGCAAGGTGCTCGCGACGGCTGAAAGCACCGAAATGAGCGGGTGATCCGATCGTTTTTGATCGGTTCACCGCTTTCAAAATCAGCAGTGGCTGAAGTCAGCCGGAAATACAGGGCTACTTCAGACCATCCCTAGCTAGGGCTCGTAGTTCGGCGCAAGGCTGAAGTCGCTTGGCTGCTTCGCTGTGCAGATCCATGACCCACTTTCCATCAAACTCCCGGTTGTAGTTCCACAAGCATCTCGCGAGTCTTGCCGGCCCGCTCCACTAACAAGACCACAACATCTCCAGCGTTCTTGTCGTCTAGCCGGGCCTGTAATGTGGTGACGTCGTCGACGGCGATACCGTCGATGCTGATAACGCGATCGCCGGGCACGATGCCGCCTGCGGTGACCTCGACGCCGACGAGCCCGGCCCTGTGCGCCGCCGAGCCCGGCGTCACGCGCAATACGAATACGCCCTTACTGCCGGTCAGCGCCTGCAGACGCGCGTTGATCTGCTCATCCACCTCGATGCCCAGTGCCGGACGGATGTACTTGCCGGTCTTTATGAGTTGCGGCACCACGCGCATGACGGTATCGACCGGCACCGCAAAGCCTATGCCGGCCGAGGCGCCAGACGGACTGTAGATGGCGGTATTGATTCCGATCAGCCGCCCAGCCGAATCGAGCAGCGGGCCACCGGAATTGCCGGGGTTGATGGCGGCGTCGGTCTGGATCAGGTGATCGATGGCCGGGCCGCCCGCTTCTCCCGGCAACGAGCGGTCGAGCGCGGAGACGATACCAGTGGTGAGCGTCCAGTCCAGGCCGAAGGGGTTGCCGATAGCGAACACCTTCTGACCCACCTTGAGGTCGGCACTGGTGCCGACCGGCACGGCCGGCGGGCGCTTGAAACCGACGCCGATCTTGAGCACGGCGATGTCGTGCGCGGGGCTCGTCCCCACCAGCGCGGCCTGGTAGTCGCGGCCGTCGGCCAGTTTGACGGTGGCTTCGGACGCGCCCTGGATGACGTGGAAGTTGGTGACGACGTGGCCGGCGTCGTCCCAGATGAAGCCCGAGCCAGTGCCGCGCGGCACGGAGAACACGTTGCGCGTCCAGACATCGCGTACTAATTGCGCGGTGGTGATGTAGACCACCGAGGCGCGCGATTTTTCGAACAGTTCGATGGTGGTTTTCTCGTCCGCCGCCAGATCGCCACGCGCCATCACGGTGCGTTCTGCTGCCTCGCGCGGACTGAACCATGCCTCGATGGCGGGCAGAAACTGCCACAGCAGCATGAGCGCGGCAATGCAGGCGGTGATGAAGAGCCCGCGCCGGACGAAGCGGTCCGGCGCGGGGCGTTGGTACGGGTCGAGATAGGCCATGAGACGTCTCCTGTTGATGGGCAATCAGCGCCACAGCCCGCTCGGGCGCCAGCGCGGTGGGCGCGTCGCCAAAGCGGATTCCGGCAAAAAATGGGGCGCGCGGAGTGGCAACGCTGATGCTGGCCCAGGCGCCAACGTCAGCAGGCGTGCGATGCGCTCTTGCGTTGCCGGACGCGTGCGCAAGCAGGAGGGCTCGGGATTGCCCCATCCCGACCATGGCCAGGCACGCCAGGAGCGGCTGACCCGCTCGATTTTCGCCAGCGCGGACGCCAGCCCCTGCGGGTCGCCAGTCAGTTCCGCCGCAAGGCGGTCAGCGTCGAACTCACGCACGCGAGACAAGCCGAGCTGTGCGAGCAGGGCCAGCTGGGGCGATGCGGCCAATAACAATAGACCAGGCCAATAGACCTCCGCCGCGCCAACCAGCTGCGCGGGCAGGCTGAGCAGGATCGCGATCTGTCCCATAAGGGCCAGTAGGCTCGTGAGGCGACTGTCGGAATCCGCCAGCCCCATGACACGCAGATCCTCATTAGCGATGTGCGCGACCTCGTGCACGAGCACACCCGCCAGCTCGCGTGGGCTCAGGCTGCGCAGCAGGCCATCGGTGAGGGCGATCGATGCCTCCTGCTTTGATCCGGTGGCGAAGGCGTTGACGACGGCACTGGGCACATAGTGCGGCACCGGCGTGGCGGGCAAACCGGCACGGGCGGGCAGCTCGCGCAACAGGGCCCACATCTTGTGGGCTTCTTGCGGGTGCAAGGCCCGTACGCGGTACAGGCGCAAGCTCAGCGCCGACGCGGCTACCGGTTCCAGCAGCAACGCACCTGCAATGGCAAACAGCGCGAGCCACAGGCAGCCTTCCCCAAACGGCAGTCTCCCTGCTGCGGCTGCGATCCCGACCAGGGTCAGGACCAACAGCCCGGTCTGCAGGCGGTTGAGCCAGCGGTGTTGCAAGAGCGCCGTGCGCGGATCACTGGGATGATGACGGGTCATGCTCAGAGGTCTCGGCGGCGCGGTCGCCGCGCTTGCGCAGCAGCCAGTAGGTCGCACCCAGAGCCAGCGTGGCGCTTGCCAGCGCGGCTATCTTTGCGGGGCTCGCGTCGGAGTCGAGGATCACGAACTTGCGGGAGAGTGCGATCAGCGCGATCAGGACCACCGTCTTGACCTGGATGATGCTGTCCCGACGCAGCGCCACGCGCACGATGGAATGCTTGAACTCCATCGCGATCAAGAGCGTCATGATCATGCCGAACACGCTCTGGAATACCTCGTGGTCCAGGGGATTGAAGGCATCTAGAACCAGCAGCGTGAAGACGATGGAGATGAGCTGGAACAGCGACACCACGATGATGACGGCGATCACCGCCGACAGCACGAGCGCGACGACCTGCTCGAAGCGCTCGTAAAAACTCATGATGGCCAATTGGTCACGTAAGACCTGAAATGGGTTAAGGCGTGTTGATTTCATGACGATGAACTCCCTGGAAAACGGCTGCTGTCGAGACGGCGGCGCATTGCGCTGATGTGTCCTTCAATCAGCTCGGTCGACATGCCAAGCGTCGACATCACCTGTTCCGCCAGCCCAATAGCTGCGGCAAAGGATTGCTGATACACGCGCACGTTGGGCATGGCGCGAAATGCATCGGCCGCGGTCGTACTTCTGCATGACACCCACAAGGTCAGCGCCGGACGGCGCTCGGCAATCGCCTGGGCGATGCGCAACGCTTGCTGGGCATGGGCGAACGTCAGCACCACCAAGTGCGCATGCGTCAAGCCGGCAGCCAGCAAGGTATCGGGCCGACTGGCATCGGCATGGAACACCGGCGCGCCGGCGGCACGCGCGGCCTCGACCTTCTGCGCGTCCGCCTCCAGCAGCAGATGCGCCACGCCGGCGTGGCGAAGAATCTCGCTGACTGTCAGGCCAAGCTCGCCCGCGCCGCAAATGATGACATGGTCTCGATATCGCGTCGTCTGCGCGGCGATCTCGACTTCTTCAGCCTGGGGTGGCTGAATGACGCCGCCGGTGCGGCTCAAGAACCGGGCAAGTACATCGTGATGGCGGATCAGTAGCGGTGCCAGGGCCATGCTGAGCACCAGCGCGACCAGCATGGGTTGGACGACGGTCGCGGGGATCAGATGCTGCTGCAAGACCGTGCCCAACAACAGCAGGGCGAACTCGCCGCCGTGCCCCAACGCTATGCCCGTGCGCCAGGCATCGAGGGCGGACAGGCGCGTCGCCCGCAAGGCCAGCGTATTGAGCAGGATCTTGACCGGTACCAGCACCACCAGCCACGCCAGCACCGCCAGCGGTGCCGAAAGAATCTGTGCTGCGTCCAGTTGCAGGCCGATGGTCACGAAGAACACGCCCGACAACACATCGCGAAACGGCCTGAGGTGGCTTTCCATGTGGTGCCGGAAGTCGCTCTCGCCCAGCACCATCCCGGCGAGGAAGGCCCCCAGGGCGGCAGATACGCCGACCGCGTGCGCAGCGGCGGCGGCGGCCACCACCACGCACAAGGAGACGAGCACGAACGATTCCTCGTGGCCCCGCCGCGCCACCCAGCCCAGCAGGCCATGCAACAGACGGCGCGAGGCGAGGGCCGCTGCCGCGAACAGCAGCAGCACACCGAATACTTCGAGCAGCACATGCTCGATCTTCGGCGACTCGCCGCGCGCCCAGATCGCCAGCAAGGCCAGCAGGGGCACGCTGGCCAGGTCCTGAAAGACCAGCACGGCGATGGCACTGCGTCCGTGGCGGGTGGTGAGCTCGCCTTGGTCGGCCAGTTGTCGGCTGACCAGCGCCGTGGACGACATGGCCGCCGCAGTGCCGAGCAGCGCGGCGCTCTGGCCGGGCTGCCCCAGCCACATCAATAGCAGGATCAGCGGCGGGGCCACGGCGATCATCTGCAGAGCGCCCGCCATCAGCACCGTCCTGCGGGCGAGCCAGAAGTCTCCGAGGGAGAATTCCAGTCCGACCATGAACAACAGCAGCGCCACGCCCAGCTCGGACAGAAAGCTCAGCGTCTCCCCCGGCGCGATCACGCCGATGACTGAGGGGCCCAGTACAACGCCGACAGAGAGATACCCCAGCAAGGCGGGCACTCTGAACGCCGCCGTCGCCATCGCCGCCAGGCTGCAAGCCGCCAGCAGGATTAGTGTAGTGCCGAGCAAGCCCTGCATCGGTCAGCGTCCCACTTGCGTCGACGTCCAGCGCACGATGTCCTGCGCGCCCATCACGCCGGCCTGACGGGCGATCTCCCGCCCACCCTGGAACAGGGCGAGCGTCGGGATGCTGCGGATACCGAACTGCGTGGCCAGGTGGGGCTCAGCCTCGGTATTCACCTTCGCCAGCCGGATCCTCGGTTCGAGCTGGTGCGCCGCTTGCTGGAACTGTGGCGCCATCATCTTGCACGGCCCGCACCATGGCGCCCAGAAATCGACCAGCAGCGGCAGATCGCTGCGCTCCACGTGGCGCGAGAACGTCGCCGTGGTCAACTCGATGGGCTCGCCCGTGAACAAGGGCTGCTGGCAGCGGCCACAGTTGGGATGTTCCGATAGCGTCGCAGTCGGTACGCGGTTGATGGACTGGCAATGCGGGCAGACAAGGTGAAGATCATTCTTCATGGTTCGCCTCCTTGGACCACAGTGAGGCTGCCTCGTTTCGGGTCACAGACAATGCCGACCAATCAACGCTTTGGAGCCAATCGTTCCCGTTTTTGCTTACTCCGGCCTCTTCCAGATGAGCAGCGATGAATGCTTCGGCCTGCATGAGCCACCTTCGGACAGCATCTTCCTTACTAGGAATCAGCAGGATTTCAGAGACGCTGCTGGCATTCAGCCCGTCCACACGGATAAGCAGAAAAATGCGCCGCCACAAACGCGGCATGTCCTTCAGCAGGTCAAATGCAAAAGCGAACTCGCTCGACCGATCAATCAGCTCCTCCTGTTCCGCGATCGTTGCGACATCGGGATGCTGACTGCCAGCGAAAATATCGGCCAGCTTGAGTGTGTCATCGTGCTGATAAAATTCGAAGATTTCCTCTTCCACCATGGCCTCGGCCACGTCTTGGGCATCCGGTTCGACCGGCGCGTCCAGAGAAACGGATTCGCCAAATTGCCGGCTGCTTGCCACTTCGTTATCCAGGACGGCGAACAGATGCTTCAAAAGACCGGTGTAAGCCTCTTTTTCCCCCGGCACGGATTGCCATTCCACCTTAGCCCGGACAATCGCTTCATCCACCACGTCGCGCAGCGTCGGATAATCGCGCGGTAAATCGCCGACGGCCCGCAGATAAGCCAGCTCACGCCTTGCGACAGCCTCAAGTTTCGACAGTAGAGGCATTCGGGTCACCTCGGCCTCATGGGCGGCTGATGCGGGTTTTGCGGCAATCCGCACCTTGAGCTCGCGCAAGCGCTCGCGTCGTGCTTTGCGCTTGATTTGATCCTGAGCATGCAGTCGGTCAAAATGCTTCTTGGCCTGACGGAACAACGACTGTGCGAGCATCTGCGCGAGGGGCGTCAGCTCGTTATGTGATGCAGTAACGCTGACAATCTTTTTGCCGGGCAGGTGCATATAGCCACTGGCCAGAAATTGCCGCTTGATCTTGTCGCGATCAAGGACGATTTGAAGTCGCGCTGAATCTTTAGTGTGTTTGTCGAGCAATGGCTTGAGGGCGTGCTCGATCACATTTCCCAAAGCTCTCTGCCAAGGTTCATGAAACTCTTTGTCGATAGCTCGATAGCTATATTGTATCTGCATGTATGACTCCTTCGATGTCATTTCTACGGAGGCATGAATCGAGGATGCTCATATCCATAGATTTTGGTTTGGCACGCTCTTACCCCAGGCGCGTTTTGCGAAGACTCCAACTCAAGAACAAAAGCGTGACGCCATAGACTGCCGCATGGAAACCCAACAGCCAGCCTGCGGCCACGAATGACTCGACCGGACGGGTAAAAAATATCCACAAGACGATAGCACCAAGGATAATCGAGAGCAGTCCACTGAGGGCAAGCCAGATTTCACCCTTGATTTCCCGACGCAGCCGAACGGCGGCGGATATCTCCAGCACACCGGTGAAAATCGCCCAGAAGCCCACGCTAGCCCATAAAAAAGAAGCCAAGACTATCGTGGCGACCCAAGGAGCAACCAGGACGACGACGCCCGTAAGTATGCCGACAATGCCGCTGAACAGCAACCAGCCCCAGCGCTCTTTTTTCTGGATATGGCGCACCGCTGCAAACAAGTTGAACGCGCCATTGACCAAGGAAAATGCGCCGAACATGATGGTCATGGCCAACAGAGCCGATTGTGGCATCCAGAACGCGAGGGCTGCAAAAATCAATGCCAAGACACCGCGCAGCACAAAAAGCCACCAATTTTGGCTCAGCGAACACAGTGCTTTGGTGGGGTCATCCGCATTGGAATTGGCGATGGTGTCTGTGTTCATGCAATATCTCCTAAAGATCTATACAAAATAAAAAATCAAACACTCATGGGACAAGAGAGGGGGCGCTATGCGCCCCCTCTCCAGCGGTTTCAGAACAACTTGGACAGTTTTGCCTTGACTTCATCGAGCCAGCCTTTTCCGCAGCCTCCCCCTCCCGTCTTTTCCTTGATTTTCTTGAGTTCAGCGTACAGGGGCTCAAAGTCCTTCCTTTTTCCATAGCCCAGCAGTTCTGCCATTTCCAACTGCTGCCGGGCTTCGTTCAACAATGTCTCCAGGCGCTCATTGGATGCTTCGCTGCGCTGACCATCTTCTACCAGGGGCTCGGCGCGCTTCAGGAGCAGCTTCGCACGCAGGACGGGCAGCGGAAGCACGCTGCGCTCCTCGACCAGCGTGCTGAGCGCTGACTGCAGCGCGGCTTTGGCTTCTTCGATCTTGCCCTGATCGATCAGCGGCACGACTGCCTTCACGGCTGCGGGATAGGACGCCAAAGGGATGTTGGTGACCGTGATCACGATTTCACTGGCCAGCAAAGCCAGCACGTGGCGAGCCTGTTGCACCTCGCCATGTTTGAGGGCATCCAGCGCCTCGTCGGTCATCGCCTCAATGGTTTCCGTGTTGGCGAACAAGTCGTGCACGATGGTGCGCACATCAACGCCGGCCAGGGCGAGCGTGGGTTCGCGCGCGACGATCAGCTCCAGCTTTCCCGTCACTTCGGCCAGCGTTGCCAATGCGCGTGCAGTGTCCTTGCCGTCAAGTGCGGCCAGCGCTGATTTGGTCAGCGACAAGGCCGAGACTGCCTCATCGAGGACTTGTTTACGTTTGTCTGCCGCCTGTGAGTCCGTTTCTTTCTGAACCTCAGGCTGTACCTCCGTGACGACTTCAGGCTTGGACTCTGGACTGACAGGAAGGCTGCTTACCGCGGCCTGTTCGTTTATTCCTTCGTTCGTCGCATTGGGATTCGGTGTTTGCTCATTCATGGTGATATGCCTCGTATGAGATAGTGAAAATAGGCGAATCTATTGGGGCTGAATGCGAACATCGCGAGACTGACCGGCAGAGCAGTCAGCCCCTTCATCACCTCAAAACAGCTTTTGGATGCGCGTCTTCAACTCGTCGAACCATCCCTTGCCGCTTTTGCCACCAGCCGACTTTTGCTCAATGGACTTCACCTGATCGAAGATGGGTTTGAAGTCCGCCTTCTTGCCATAACCCAGGATCTGCGCCATCTCGATCTCCGTGCGCACGGACGACAGCAAGGTGCTGAGCTCCTCGTTCTGCTTGGCATCGCGCCTGTCGGTCTCGGCCAGCTTTTCAGCTTTTGCCATCGCGGCTTCGGCCCGTAGCACGGGCAGAGGAAAGGCGACCGAGGTCACCACCAGCGTGTTCAGTGCTCGGACGAGTTCCGCTTTGGCGTTGTCGATCTCGCCGCTGTCGATGAGCCGTGCGGCCGACTTGATCGCTGCCGGGTACGTTGCCATCGGAAGGTTGTCGGTTTGGATTACGATTTCGCTGGCCAGATTGGCAACGATGGGCCGGGCCTTTTGCACCTCGCCATCACCCAACAACTCCCGAGACAACTTGACCGCTTTCTTTACCGATTCCACGTTGGCGTGGATATCGTGGGTGATGACGCGTACATCGACCGGCGCTAAAGCAAGTTTGGCGTCGCGTGCCAATACCAGTTCCAGCTTTCCGCTGGCCAGTTCCAGCGCAGCAAGCGCCTCCTTGGTCTTCTTTGCATCAAGGAGGGTCAAAGCCTCCTGGGTCTTGGTGAGCGCCGTGATGGCGTCTTGAGTGAGCTCGGCACGCTTTTTATCGGCTTCCCGGGCGGCCTTGTCATCTACCTGTGGCTGTGCCGCCTTGGATGCGGCAGAGGGTGCTGCAGCACCTGGGCTAGAACCTGCCGCCGATTGGGCCAGAGCCGGTCCGCTCAGTCCGACGACGACCGCCAGGGCAAGTGCGGAGAAGGTGTATTGTGGCTGTTTGATATTCATGATCTTGGGCTCTTGGTTGAAGTTAGTTGACTGAGATTTCAATCTGTTTCGGTTTGGCTTGCTCGGCCTTGACAAGCCGCACTTCCAGCACGCCGTCTTTCATGGAAGCCGTCACCTTGGTCGGATCAACGTTGTCAGGCAAGACAAAGCTGCGCACAAAGCGGCCATACGCACGTTCGATGCGGTGGAACTTCTTGCCCTGCTCCTCTTTTTCCAGTTTGCGCTCGCCGCTGATGGTGAGCACACCGTTTTCCGCGCTGACGCGCACGGCATCCTTGGGGACCTCCGGCAGATCCAGCTTGAGGAGGAATGCGTTCTCATCCTCGCTGATGTCCGCCATTGGTGCCCAGTCCGCCGTGGTCATGGCTTCGTTGCCGGTACGGGCGCCCTGTCGCTGGGGTATTCGTCCGAACATCGTCGCCAGGCGGTTTTGCAATTCATCCAGTTCCCGGAAGGGGTCCCACGGAGTCAATGCAGACATATCGGTTCTCCTTGAACAATGCCGACGAATTGGATGACGCACTGAACAGAGCCGTCGGTTTACTCTGAATGGCACCTACTACTGTTTTCAGTACCGAACAAGTCCTTGAGTCAATTGACGGATATCGCTTTCGTCGAGCGTTTCCCGCGCCAGCAGCTCGCGCGCACAGCGCTCCAGCACCGCGCGGTTGATGTCGAGAATCCGGTAGGCGTGCTCGAACACGCCCATCACGATGCGTCGCTCGCCGACTTCTTCTTGCGCGAGCCTTTGCCAGCGTCGCCGTGCGGCGTCTCGGTCGCCTTCGCGACATCCGGCTGCTCCGGCTCGGCCGGGGTCTGCGGTAGCTCTTTGCGTTCGAACACCACGCGTTCGGCCTTGTCGTCCCAGCGTGCGCTGGCGTGATCGCCCTTGCCGATGCTGCCACCGAGCATCTCGCGCGCCAGCGCAGTTTCCAGCTCGCTGCGGATCAGGCGCTTGAGTTCACGCGCACCGAACTCGGGTTTGTAGCCTTCTTCCGCGAAATGGTCGATCAGCGTCTGATCGAAAGTGAGCGTCACGCCCTGGCTGGCGGCGCTGCGCGCCACGCGATCGAGCTGCAGGCCGACGATGTGGCGGATCTCCTCCTTGCCCAGCGCATGGAAGACGATGATCTCGTCGATGCGGTTGAGGAACTCGGGCCGGAAGTGGCCGCGCAGCACGTCCATGACCTCGGCCTTGGTCTTTTCGTACTCCTCGTCGGCCGCCCCACGCGCCTTCAGCCGTCGCTGGATGATGTCCGAACCCAGGTTGGACGTGGCGATGATGATGGTGTTGGTGAAATCCACCACCCGGCCCTTGCCGTCGGTGAGGCGACCGTCGTCGAACACTTGCAGCAGGATGTTGTAGACGTCAGGGTGTGCCTTCTCGATCTCGTCGAGCAGCAGCACGCTGTAGGGCTTGCGCCGCACCTTCTCGGTGAGCTGACCGCCTTCGTCGTAACCGACATAGCCCGGAGGCGCGCCCACCAGCCGCGCCACGGTATGGCGTTCGCCATATTCCGACATGTCGATGCGCAACAGGGCGTGCTCATCGCCGTAGATCGATTCGGCCAATGCCTTGGCGAGCTCGGTCTTGCCCACCCCGGTCGGGCCCAGAAACAGGAAGGTAGCCACCGGTTTGCTGCCTTCGCGCAGGCCGGCGCGGGACAGCCGCACGGCATCGGCCACGGCACGGACCGCCTCGTCTTGTCCCACCAGGCGCTCGTGCAGCCGTTGTTCCAAGTGCAGCAGCTTTTCGCGCTCTTCCACCGTCAACTCGTTGACCGGGATGCCGGTCAGGCGCGAGACGATCTGCGCCACGTGTTCCGCCTTGACCTCGGCACTGCCGGAGGCCCGCTCCCGCTCCCAGTTCTCGACGAGCTTCTTGAGCTCGGCCTCCTTGGCTTCGATGCGCTTGCCGAGCTCGGCGGCCTGGTCGTACTGCTTGCGCGCGGCCACGTAATCCTGTTCACGCCGCAGCTGGTGCAGTTCGGACTCCAGCTCCTGCACGGCCACCGGCCGGGCCGTGGCCGACAGCTTGACGCGCGCGGCCGCCTGGTCGAGCAGGTCGATCGCCTTGTCCGGCAGGAAGCGCGCCGTGATGTAGCGGTCGGACAACTCGGCCGCCGCGATGATCGCGTCCTCGGAGATGCTGACCTTGTGGTGCGCCTCGAAGGTGTCGCGCAGGCCGCGCAGAATCATGATGGCCTGGGCCACCGTCGGCTCGGGCACCGTCACCGGCTGGAAGCGCCGCTCCAGTGCGGCATCCTTCTCGATGTATTTCTGGTACTCGTTCAGCGTCGTGGCGCCGATTAGGTTGAGTTCACCGCGCGCCATCATCGGTTTGAACACGTTGGCCACGTCCAGCCCGCCTTCGCCACCGCCCTGGCCGGCACCGACGATGGTGTGCACCTCGTCGATGAACAAAATCAGCTCGCCCTGGTGCTCGGTCACCTCCTTCAGCACCTTCTGCACGCGCTCCTCGAACTCGCCGCGATATTTGGCGCCGGCCACCATGGCGTTGATGTTGAGTTCCACCAGGCGCTTGTCGCGCAAGGTCTCGGGCACTTCACCCGCCACCATGCGCTGCGCCAGCCCTTCGACGATGGCGGTCTTGCCCACACCCGGCTCGCCGATCAGCACCGGGTTGTTCTTCTTGCGCCGGGCCAGCACCTCGATGGTGGTTTCGATCTCCTGCGCGCGGCCGATCACCGGGTCGAGCTTGCCGTCGCGCGCCATCTTGGTCAGGTCGCGCGAGTACTTGTCGAGTTCTGGCGTGTTGGTCGGCGTCTCTGCGCGTCCATCCTCGGCGCCCTTGCCGACCACCTTGCTGACCTGTTGGCGCAGCGCCTGCGGCGTCAGGCCGTAGCGGCGCAGCAGGTTGGCGGCCAGCCCTTCGCCTTCCTCGGCCAGACCGATCAGGAAATGCTCTGGACCGACATAAGAATGGCCGAGTTCATTGGAGGCCACGAAGGCGCGGCTGAGCGCATCCTTCACGCGCGGCGACACGCCGATCTCGCCCTCGAAGGGCTTGTCCCCGCGCTTGGCCTCAGACTCGATCTGCCGCTTGAGGTCATCGACCTTGATCTTGAACTGACCCAGGATGGTCTTGACCACGTCGCTGTCGGCCAGCGCCAGCAGCAGATGTTCGGTATCCACCTCGGAGCGGCCAAATTCGGCAGCGTGTTTGGCGGCCTCCTGCAACAAGGCTTCCGACTGTTCGCTGATGCGGCTGGCCAGCCCACTGCCGCGACGGCGCGGTGCACCCGAACCTGCGGCGGCGGGCTCGCCAAACGAGGCATCGACCACGTCATCGGTATCGGCGGCAACTGGCGTCGCGTCGTCGCCGATGCGGAAGAAGTCACTGCCGAGGAAGTCCTCGAACAGGCCGCTGCGCGAACCGAACAAGGCTTCCAGCGGCGAAACGGTGCGCTTTTGCTGGCGCACTAATTGCCGGTAATGGTCGTCGCACAACAGCATGGTGCTGTGACGACCGTTGAGATTGGCTTCCACCCGCACGGTGGCGGGTTGGCCGCAGACCTGGCATTGTTTTCTGGCCATGCTGATGCTCCTTAGAAGGTTGAAAAGGTTGAGGCGACGAGGCATCGCGAGCCGCGACACCTCGTCTCGGGCCGGGTTTTTCTTGTGACGAACGAGCCGGCGACGTCAGCCGTTGATCGGGATCGAGCGTCCCTGCTTCGGCGCACTGACCTCGCGCTTGTCGATCGTGACCGTGAGCACCCCGTTCTTGAACGATGCCTTGATCGAATCCTGGTTGGCGTCGTCAGGCAGGTTCAAGGCACGCTGAAAGCTGCCGTAGGAGCGCTCCACACGGTGGAAGCCACCTTCCTTCTTCTCCTGTTCCTGGCGCTTCTCGCCACGCACCATCAGCACGTCGTTGTCGAGGGTGATCTGGATGTCCTTCTCCTCGACACCGGGCACTTCCAGGGCAATCTTGTACTGCTTGTCGGTTTCCTGGATGTCCAGGGCCGGCTTCAGCATGCCCGACCAATCGGATGGCCACTGCGGCATGTTCAACGCCGGAAAACCGAAGCCCCGGAATGCGTCATCGAACAGCCGGTCGATTTCCCGATGCAGTTGCAGGATCGGGCTGACTGGCCCGCTCGCCGCTGGCAGGTCATTGCGCTGCACCGGCAGGGAAGAGGCGGTCTGCTGCTCTTGCTGCTCGTTCTTGAACCAGTTCCAGGGAGCCAACTTCTTGAAATCGATGTCCATGTCATACCTCCAGAAAAATTGGAAAACGAGTTACTCAAGCCCTTTGCCTGCTGCGACGGGCAGTGCGCCCAGGCGACACGGGCTGCTCGGATGACTTCTGCTGTTCACGCTTGCGCATCACCTCCTTCTTTGCTCCGGCTCGGGTCTGATCATTGATGCACTGATCGATTTCACTTTGACGAAGCCGCCACGTCCCGCCCACCTTGAAAGCCGGAATTTCCCCGTGTGCGGCGAGCCGATAAAGCGTCCGCTTGCCGACTTTCAAGTACGCAGCCAATTCATCGAGCGTGAAAATCACCTGTAGGTGCGCTTTCATCTCACCCTCTCCAATCGCGTCGCTTTGCGGTTCCGGCCAAGGAAATCCTTGCAATACTTTGTAATACTAGACCTACTATGAAAAACTTCAGGAGTCAAGAGTCAATGTGCAGCGTTCTCCCGCCCCATTGATGCAGGTCAACTGCTCAGGCAAGGCACAGGGGGGCGGCCTGATCAGGCAATGGACAGCGCCTGGCTCCTCAGCCTGCGTGTGCCACAGGCGCCTCGATCAAACACCGATCCTCACGTTGTAGCCGAGTGCCCGCAGCCCCTTGCTTGTCTGCATGTTCCTTGGCGGAAACTCGTCTGGGCGCGCCCAGACGACGATTTCCCCGAGGCTGCTCAGGCCAACGTGCGGAATTGCCCAGTCGTCGCTGCGGATCGCGTTCCAGAGTCGGGCCGAAACACTTCCGTTGCCCCAGACAACGTAGTTCAACAGTATCCGTCCGGCCAACACACCTTCCCGACACCGCCGCCGAAGGCCATGGCCCATCAAGCGGATTTTCCATGCGCCCTCAGCGCCGTACCTACAGCAAATCTTTCAAGGCCCAGGTCATTCAGGAGTGTTCTGAACCCGGTGCCTCCATCGCAAACATCGCCTTGGGCTACAGCCTCAATGCCAACCTCGTCCACAAATGGATTCGCCTGCTTACCCAGAAAACCACGGCTATCCAGCCAGCGTTCATCCCGTTGCCTTCTCAAATGATCGGCGCGGGTTCGCATGCTCAAGCGCGCTGCTGTAGATTCAATCTGTCAATGCAACACCCCTTTCAATTATCTCTTTCGGTGTTTTGAACTTCAGTGTCTTTCTCGGTCTGTTGTTTAGCTGAGCAGCAACCAGATCTAGTTCATGTTGAGTATATTGGGCAAGACATGTCTTTTTAGGAAAGTACTGCCGAATTAGCCCATTTGTGTTCTCATTTGTTCCCCGCTGCCAAGGACTCTGAGGATCGCAGAAGTAAACTTTAACGCCGGTGCTGACAGTAAATTCTAGATGTCTGGCCAGTTCCATTCCTCTGTCCCATGTCAGTGATTTTCTGAGTTCTGACGGTAAACTCAGGAATTTGTCGGTAAGAGCCTGATTTACTGAGACAGAATCTTTGCCCCTGAGTCTAAGGATGATCGTATAACGTGATTTTCGGTCTACAAGTGTGGCTATATGAGAGTTTTTTGTACCTGAGACTAAATCGCCCTCCCAATGCCCCAGAGAGCGTCTGTTATCGATATTTCGGGAACGTTCGTGAATTGGTGTTCCGTTCACTATGTTAATCGTACCTCTTTCGCCTTTGCGGGTATGACGCCTGCCATGGCGAAGGCTATGCGACCGTCGCAGATGCTGTATATTCAGGTGGTGTAGCGCTTCACGGCTACGAAAGTACAGCGTTTTATAAATTGTCTCAGGTGATATTCGCAGCGTTTTTTGACGTGGTTTTGTTCGCCTTAACCATCCTGATATTTGCTCTGGAGACCATTTCATCTCCAGCTTTTCCAGAACAAGCTTTCGCAATGGTAAATTTTGATCCAGTAAGCACGGTTTTGGCCTTTTCGCCATTCTGTTGGCTCGGTTATTAGCATCAACAGCTTTGTAATAGCGTCTGCCCCGATTACGCTGAACTTCACGTGAGATCGTCGAAGGACTGCGATTCAGCGCAGTAGCTATCGCACGAATGCTCATTTTGGCTGACAAACCAGCTCGTATCTCCTCGCGCTCAGACAGTGTCAGGTGAGCTACAGCCCGCTTACGCTCATGGGGTTTTATGCCGCCAGTATCCCTTAACATAGTGAAGATCGTTCCGGGTTTTGAACCCAGGATATTCGCTATTTCACTGAAGCCTGTTCCGTTCTTCCATAGTTCAAAAACAGAGGCTTTTTCCTCTGCTGTAAATGTTCGTCTCATTCAAAAAACCTCCGCAACCCCATGTTTTCACATAACTGTTGCGTTGACCAATTGAATCTACAGTAGCCTTTTTTAATATTTCATTTTCCATTTCAATACGTTGTAGCTTTTTCCTGAGCTCACGGATTTCAATTTGTTCCGGGGTAATGGGGGAGGCTTTTGGTGTTTTTCCCTGCCGCTCATCACGTAATTGTTTCACCCATCGCGTCATTGTGGAAAGGCCGACATCCATAGCGCTGGCTGCATCTGCCACGGTGTAATTCTGGTCAACGACCAGTTGAGCGGATTCGCGTTTAAACTCTGCGCTGAAATTTCTTTTTTTCATTATGGCACCTGTGTTGTTCTGAGGTGAGCATATCACCTCTGTTCAGGTGGCCAAATTCAGTAAACCACTTCAAAGCAGGCGTCATGATGACCCAAGGCACTTTGGTGGATGCCACCATCATTGAGGCACCCAGCTCTACCAAGAACAAAGAGCAGCAACGCGATCCGGAGATGCATCAGACCAAGAAAGGCAATCAGTGGCACTTTGGCATGAAGGCCCACATTGGTGTCGATGCCAAGAGTGGCCTGACCCACAGCCTGGTCACCACCGCGGCCAACGAGCATGACCTCAATCAGCTGGGTAATCTGCTTCATGGAGAGGAGCAATTTGTCTCAGCCGATGCCGGCTACCAAGGAGCGCCACAGCGCGAGGAGCTGGCCGAGGTGGATGTGGACTGGCTGATCGCCGAGCGTCCCGGCAGGGTAAAAACCTTGAAGCAGCATCCGCGCAAGAACAAAACGGCCATCAACATCGAATACATGAAAGCCAGCATCCGTGCCAGGGTGGAGCACCCGTTTCGCATCATCAAGCGGCAGTTCGGCTTCGTGAAAGCCAGATACAAGGGGCTGCTGAAAAACGATAACCAACTGGCGATGTTATTCACCCTGGCCAACCTGTTTCGGGTGGACCAAATGATACGTCAGTGGGAGAGATCTCAGTAAAAACCGGAAATAACGCCAGAAATGGTGGAAAAAATAGCCTAAATAGGCTGATTCGATGTGTTTGCGGGAAAAAAATCGGCCCAGATCCGCGAAATTTTAATCAGCGAGTCAGCTTGGGAAGAAATGACCTGCTTATTCGCACCTTCCCTGACTGCCCCCACACACACCATAACAGGGATATCCCCAGCAACCTGTTTTGCCAGAGTCGCGACACGTTTGCGCTGCTCCGGGGTTAGATAGGCGTAGCTACCGGTAGACCCCAGAATACCCATTGAATCCACCCGTGCCGTCGTAAGGCGGGCCAAAATATTATTGAATCCCTTTTCATCGACGCCGTTGGCGGTAACAGGGGTCATTGGGAAAGCAGACAAGCCGGTGAACATGGTGTTTCTCCTCAATGGTATTACGGTTGTTGCTCTTCAATGAGAGTTACGTCAACCCGCAGACCTGGCATCATTGCTTCGAGGCCATCGGTCAGCATCTTCCCGGCTTCGTGAAGTTTTTCCAGTGGCATTTGCGGCAGACTCTCCAGAATAAACCACATGTACTGTGCTTCCACATCTAAGCGGGTTCTGACTCCTTGTCGCCAGTTCCAGCGACGGCAGGTCACACCGGCATCATCACGCCAGATAACTTCACCTTGCGAAGGATATTCAACGGCGATTTCACCCTCTTTTACCGTATCAAACGGCTCAGTGCCTGTTGCCACAACGAGGCGTGGTAGCCCCTGATAGGCAGCAATGTTCTCGCCCCCCACCGGCACGGCGTAGCGAAGGCTAACGGCATTATAGAGATCAACGATGGGGTCAAGTGCTGGCATCGCGCCGTCACGTAATACACGCTTACGTAACGCATCAGCTGAACAAGGGGTGCGTTTAGGCTTAGCGCCAAACGTCTGAAAAATCTCAGCCCATGCAGCTAAATGCGATTCTGCCCACTCAGGCTCACCGACAAGAACCGCTTCACAAGCTTCTCTCAGCGCTGTTTCACCAATATCAGGGTTCAGCACCGGCGCAGCGTTTACATAGATACTGAGTGCCCGGAAACCGGGTGCAATACGATAAATTTCAGGGGCAATTGACGGAGATACTGTTAACACGGAATAATCCTGTAATGACCAATTTAAATCATGATAATGACCAATGACTAAAAAAGTCAATTTAATGACCGATGCTGGTTCGATTGCCAGCACAGTAAATGAAGCTGTATCTCAGCGGATTAAGCTGTATCGCAAACAAAAAAAAATCTCCCTTGATGAACTCTCCCGCCGGGCGGGCGTCAGCAAGGGTGCACTGGTTGAAATTGAGGGGTGCCGGGCAAATCCCAGTATTGCTCTGTTGTGCCGCCTGGCCGTCGCGATGGAGGTTTCGGTGGCAGACTTTGTGGATGTCAGTTCGAAACCAACGGTGCATCTCATCGCTGAAGAGGAAATCCCCGAATTATGGCAAGGCGAAAAAGGTGGACGAGCCAGACTGCTTGCAGGATCAGGTGGCCCTGATATGACCGAGATGTGGATGTGGGAAATGCAACCGGGGGAAAAGTTTGCTTCCCCCGGCCACACAGATGGAACGCTTGAATTGTTTTACGTCCAGGAAGGCACACTCACACTGGGTGTACAAGATCACCTGTATCAAGTGAACACCAACTGTTCGGCAACCGCGAGAACAGACGTTGCGCATTGCTATGAAAACCGAGGAGCGAGCCCATTGGTGTTCATCATGACGGTACATGAGAAATCATCCTGAGAGTTACCCAACATACCGTTCGGTCCTGTCTCGTCACATATTCGTTTACAAGGAGTTAATCAGTGGATAACCCGCATCTCAGTTTTACTAAAGACCTGTTTACGGTCACAACCGATCCCGCCTTTTTTGAGCTGGAAGCCATTCATGATTACCTTTCGCAATCGTCCTGGGCTCCTGGTATTGATATAGAAACGGTCAGTGTATCTATCCAGAACAGCCTTTGTTTTGGCCTACTGGATGGCACAAGACAGATCGGTTTCGCCCGTCTGGTGACAGACTTTGCCACTTTTGGTTATTTGTGCGACGTCTACGTGCTGAACGACTATCAGAAAAGTGGCCTCGGTCGTTGGTTGATTGAATGCTGTCACGCCCATCCATTGATGTCACGCCTGCGACGGATAATGCTGGTCACTGACAGCGCCCCTTGGCTATACCAGAAAATGGGGTATCTCCCGTTGAACCGACCAGACTTTGTCTGGCAGATCAACCGACCAGACATGTATCGTAAAACCGAAGGTAAATGAAGACTGTTTGGAGAGTAATATAGACTGTCAATCCGTAGGGCTGAGCATCTGCTGCGGAATAATTTGGCATATTCGCGAGACAACGTTGAGACGTCTGCTTGAGGCCCGGAACTTAATGTCAACTTAGCCATAGCCCATCTTCCACTTCTTTGCGCTATCTCGTTTATGAACCTAGTCATTCCGGGTATCATTTTGCGATTAGCATTCCAAAACCAAATTTAAGATAGGCATGTTTGCACTATCGCTGCGATCGCCCCTGAGGATTTTCATGAACAACGCCGAACAACAGTTCCTGAACGAGCTGGATAACAAATTCTGGAAAGCCGCCGACAAGCTACGCGCCAACATGGATGCCGCCAACTACAAGCACGTGGTGCTGGGGCTTATCTTCCTCAAGTATGTGTCCGATGCCTTCGAGGCGCGTCAGCAGGAGCTAATCACCTTGTTCCGCGATGTCGGCAACCCGGACAACATCTATGCCATGTCGCGCGACGGTTACGACTCTGATGAAGAGTACGCACAGGCGATTGTGGATGAACTGGAGGTGGAAGATTACTACACCGAAAAGAACATCTTCTGGGTGCCGAAAGCCGCGCGCTGGGACACGCTGAAAAACAAAGCCATGTTGCCGACCGGCACCGTGCTGTGGGTGGATGAAACCACCGGCAAGGATGTGACGCTGCGCTCTGTGTCCTGGCTGGTGGATAACGCGCTCGATGAAATCGAAAAAACCAACCCGAAGCTGAAAGGTATTCTGAACCGTATCAGCCAGTATCAATTGGGCAAC
This sequence comes from Citrobacter sp. RHBSTW-00671, assembly GCF_014103415.1. NCBI lineage: Bacteria > Pseudomonadati > Pseudomonadota > Gammaproteobacteria > Enterobacterales > Enterobacteriaceae > Citrobacter > Citrobacter sp. RHBSTW-00671. Next base: position 4,114,418 of record NZ_JABXPR010000001.1, on the reverse strand, counting down.
GAAGTGTTGACCGGGCTGATTAATACTTTCTCTGACGCCAACTTCAGCAACCCGGAATATAACGGCGAGAAGCTCAACTTAAAGAGCAAAGATATTCTCGGTCACGTGTACGAATATTTCCTCGGCCAGTTCGCGCTGGCGGAAGGCAAACAGGGCGGCCAGTATTACACGCCAAAAAGCATCGTGACCCTGATTGTTGAATGCCTACAGCCGTATAACGGCCGTGTGTATGACCCGGCGATGGGTTCCGGCGGGTTCTTCGTGTCCAGTGACCGTTTTATTGAAGAGCACGCGGGCGAGAAGCAGTACAACGCCGCTGAGCAGAAGCAGAAAATCTCCGTTTACGGTCAGGAATCCAACCCGACCACCTGGAAGCTGGCGGCGATGAACATGGCAATCCGTGGCATCGACTTTAATTTTGGTACGAAAAATGCCGATACCCTGCTGGACGACCAGCATCCGGATCTGCGCGCCGACTTCGTTATGGCTAACCCACCGTTCAACATGAAAGAGTGGTGGAGCGCGAAGCTGGAAAACGACGTGCGTTGGAAATACGGCACGCCGCCGCAGGGCAACGCCAACTTCGCATGGATGCAGCACATGATCCACCACCTGGCCCCTAAAGGTTCGATGGCATTGCTGCTGGCTAACGGTTCGATGAGTTCTAACACTAACAACGAAGGTGAGATCCGCCGCAACCTGATCGAAGCCGATTTGGTGGAGTGTATGGTGGCGCTGCCGGGTCAGCTGTTTACCAACACCCAAATCCCCGCCTGTATCTGGTTCCTGACCAAAGACAAATCCGGCGGCGACGGCAAAGCACACCGTAAAGGCGAAGTGCTGTTTATCGACGCGCGCCAGATTGGTTATATGAAAGATCGCGTGCTGCGTGATTTCACGCGTGAGAATATCGCCAAAATTGCCGACACCTTCCACGCCTGGCAGGCGGATAAAGACTATGAAGACGAAGCCGGGTTCTGCTTCTCGGCCACGCTGGACGATATTCAGAAAAACGACTTTGTGCTGACCCCTGGGCGCTATGTGGGTGCTGCCGAGCAGGAAGAAGATACTGAACCCTTTGCCGAGAAGATGGCGCGACTGACGGCTCAGCTTAAAGAACAGCTGGCAGAGAGCGCGAAGCTGGAAGCGCAGATTAAGGCGAACCTGGGGGGGCTGGGTTATGAGTTTTGAAACTCTTGAGAATTTATCAATAAAACTAATTGATGGTGATAGAGGTAAGAACTATCCAAAGCAATCTGACTTTTTTGATAGAAGTGATTGCCTCTTTTTATCTGCAAAGAATGTCACTAAAAATGGTTTTGAGTTCACAGATTGCTCTTTTATTTCAATGGAAAAAGATCATCAACTGCGAGCTGGAAAATTAGAACGGAATGATATTGTTCTTACTACTAGAGGAACGATAGGAAACTTGGCTCTCTATGATGAGTCTGTCAGCATAAGTAATGTCCGAATTAATTCTGGCATGATTATTTTGCGCCCAAACACAACGATGTGGAATCCAAGGTTTCTCTATTTTTTATTGAATTCAGATTTAGTTATACAGCAAATTTTGGCTCTAACTTCTGGATCTGCCGTTCCTCAGTTACCAGCGAGAGATCTTAAGAAATTTGTATTACCTGTCGTCCCTTTAAGTAAACAAAATAGGATCGTGGAAATAATAGGGGCGATTGTTGATAAGGTTCAGATAAACCGCGTAATCAACCAAACCCTCGAACAAATGGCACAAGCCCTGTTCAAAAGCTGGTTTGTCGATTTTGAACCGGTAAAAGCCAAAATGGCAGTGCTGGAATCGGGCGGTTCGCAGGCAGACGCGACGCTTGCGGCCATGTCAGCGATTTCCGGGAAAGATACTGATGCGCTGGAGGTTTTTGAGCGTGAACACCCTGAGCAATATGCCGAGCTAAAAGCCACGGCAGAACTTTTTCCGTCTGCAATGCAGGACAGTGAGTTGGGAGATATTCCTGAAGGGTGGTATTTACAACGATTTTCTAATATTGCGACACTTCATTACGGAAAAGCACTTAAAAAAACAGAACGTATAGAAGGACCTTATTCGGTTTATGGTTCAGGTGGCATCACTGGCTCACACAACAGTTATCTCGTTGAAGGTCCAGGTATTATAGTTGGCAGAAAAGGTTCTATCGGCACTCTGTATTGGGAGGATGGAAAGTTCCATCCAATTGATACCGTTTATTATGTCGAAAATAAAGAAGGTGTTCCACTAACCTATCTCTATTATTTAATGGGGACATTAAATCTTTCAAGTATGAACACTGATGCTGCTGTTCCTGGATTAAATCGGGATAACGTTTATCGGTTGGAAACCATAAATCCAGAAATAGCTATTTTGAATGAATTCAATAATCATGTGTCTGCGTTGAGAAATATGATTCAGAGAAATAAGAGTTCAACAGAAACTCTAACCCAACTCCGCGACACCCTGCTCCCAAAACTCCTCTCGGGCGAAATCACCCTGCCGGACGCCGAGCAGGCGGTAAGCGAGGTGGCAAATGTATAAAGTCGATAAGCCGACCAATAGCTTGCACTCTTTGCAAGAGGTGTCGTTTAGCAGCCTCGGTTATACCGAGCGCTATCACCTGCAGGAGTGGCTGGCAAAAAACCCCCAAGCACTGACCCGCGATAATGACGACGAACTGCTAATTATTCAGAAAGAATTCGCCGGTTTTGACGACACCAAAGAGCGGCTCGACCTGCTGGCTATCGATAAACAGCGCAACCTGGTGATCATCGAAAACAAGCTCGATGACTCCGGGCGCGATGTGGTATGGCAGGCGCTGAAATATGCAGGTTACTGCGCCAATCTGCGTAAAGAGCAGATCCTCGACATCTTCCAGCTCTATCTCGATAAATACGAACCGGAAGAGACCCGACCGGCGGCGGACGTGATGGCGGAGTTTCTGGAGTGTGAAAGCCTGGATGAAGTGCAAATTAACCAGAGCCGCACCCAGAGGGTGATGATGGTGGCGGCGAGCTTCCGCAAAGAGGTCACCAATACCGCGCTATGGTTGATGCAGTTTGGCCTGCGTGTGCAGTGCTTTAAGGTGAAACCATACAAATTCAATGACGATGTGTTCGTTGATATCCGGCAGGTGATCCCGACGCCGGAAGCGGAATCTTTCATGATCGGCATGGCGCAGAAGGAAGCCGAAGAGCAGTCCACCAGCGGCGAGCTGAAAACCCGCCATCTGCTGCGCAAAGCTTTCTGGACTAAAATGCTGGAGCGTCTGAAAGCCAGTTCCTGCACGCTGTACAAGAATATCAGCCCGTCAACAGACCACTGGCTTAGCGCCGGTTCGGGTATCAGCGCACTTTCTTACAATATGATTTTTAGTAAGAAAGAAACCCGCGTTGAGTTCTGGATTGCCAAATCCTCAGCGGAGAGCAACACCTTTGCCTTTAACTGGCTGTATGAGCGTAAAGCGGCGATTGAAGAGACATTTGGTCATGCGCTGAAGTGGGAACCGCTGCCAGGCAAAAAATCCTGCCGAATCTCCTTTGCCACACCTGCTACCAGCCTCGATGAAAGCAACTGGCCAGCGATGATCGACTGGCTGCTGGTCAACCTGACGGCGTTTGAAAAAACGCTCGATCCTTTTATCGCCCCACTGAATATGGCACTGAAAGAGATTTCAAACGCGCCGGAAGAAGTGGAAGAGCCTGCGACAGAGGAAGCCTGATGCTGAGCGAAGACGATTTAGAACAGCAGTGCCTGCAATGGTTTGCTGAACAGGGGTGGGAAGTGCTGCATGGGCCAGATATAGCGCCGGATGGCGACAACCCGCTGCGTGCCTCCTTTCATGATGTGTTTCTGCGCCCGGTGATGCTGGAGCAGCTGCAAACCATCAACCCCCATCTCCCTGTTGTCGTGCTGGAAGAGGTGATACTGCGTATCGTCCATGCTCAAAGCCCGGACTTGGTCGTCAGCAACAAAGCCTTCCATCATCTGCTGCTCGACGGTGTACCCGTTGAGTACAAGCAGGAAGACAAGGTTATCCACGATAAAGCGCTGCTGATGGATTTTAACCGCACCGCCAATAACCGCTTTATGGTGGTCAATCAGGTGGCGATTCAGGGCATAAAACAGGTACGTCGCCCGGATGTGATTGGCTATATCAACGGCCTGCCGGTGGCGGTGCTTGAGCTGAAAAGCCCGATTGATGCCAGTGCCGATATCTGGGCGGCGTTTAACCAATTGCAGACCTATAAAAACGAACTGAGCGACCTGTTTATCTGCAATGAAGCGCTGGTGGTGAGCGACGGGCAAAATGCGCGTATCGGCTCTCTGACCGCTGATGAAGAGCGTTTTCTGCCGTGGAAAACGGTGGCGAACGAAGATGATAAACCGCAGTTTCACTGGCAGCTTAAAACGGTAGTGCAGGGCTTCTTTAATAGCGAACTGCTGCTCGATTACATTCGTTTCTTTGTGCTGTTTGAAAACGATGGCAAACGGCTTATCAAAAAGATTGCCGCTTACCATCAGTTCCACGCGGTGCGTGAAGCGGTTGCGGCAACGATTGTGGCCTCTACCGGTAAACATCTTCCGCTGCGCAGCAACATTACCCCCGGCAGTAAAAAAGCGGGCGTGGTGTGGCATACCCAGGGCTCCGGCAAAAGTATCTCCATGTGCTGTTACGCCGGAAAGCTGCTGCAACAAACAGAGATGAATAATCCGACCATCGTCGTGGTGACCGACCGTAACGATCTTGACGGGCAGCTCTACGCCACGTTTTGCCAGGCGCATGATTTACTCAAGCAAACGCCGTTACAGGCCAACGACCGCGACGAACTGCGCGAGCTGCTCAACGCCCGTGAATCCGGCGGCATTATCTTTACCACCGTGCAGAAGTTTGCGCCGCTGGACAGTGAACAGAGCCATCCGGCACTTAACGTCCGCAGCAACATCGTGGTGATTTCCGATGAAGCGCACCGCAGCCAATATGGCCTGAGCGCCACGCTGGACCGGCAAACCGGGGCCTATAAATACGGCTACGCCAAGCATATGCGCGATGCGCTACCGAATGCGTCGTTTATGGGCTTTACCGGTACACCGATTGCGTCTGAAGATAAAGATACCCGTGCCGTGTTCGGTGATTATGTCTCGATCTACGATATTCAGGATGCGGTGGATGACGGCGCGACGGTGCCGATTTACTACGAATCCCGCTTGGCAAAGCTCGACCTGAACCATGAGGAGCTGGAAACGCTCTCCGATCAGGTGGATGAGCTGGTGGAAGATGAAGAGACCGGACAGCAGGAGAAAACCAAAGGTGACTGGAGCCGTCTGGAAAAGCTGGTAGGTTCTGAGCCACGCATCAAACAGGTCGCGGCCGATCTGGTTCAGCACTTTGAAACACGCAATGCGGCGATGAATGGCAAGGCGATGATAGTCGCCATGAGCCGTGATATCTGTGTGAAGCTCTACAATGCCATCACCGAGATCCGCCCAGACTGGCACAGCACGGATGTCGAACAAGGGGCTATTAAAGTCATTATGACCGGCTCGGCATCGGATAAAGACCATCTCCAGCCACACATCTACAACAAGCAGACTAAAAAGCGCCTTGAAACTCGGTTTAAAGATTTAAACGATCCGCTCAAATTGGTTATAGTCCGTGATATGTGGCTGACCGGGTTTGACGCGCCGTGCTGCCACACCATGTATATCGACAAGCCGATGCGTGGCCACAACCTGATGCAGGCCATTGCGCGTGTTAACCGCGTGTTCCGCGATAAGCCCGGCGGGCTGGTGGTCGATTACATCGGCATTGCCAACGAGCTGAAGCAGGCGCTGAAAACCTATACCGACTCAAAAGGCAAAGGGCAGACCACCGTTGATGCCCGGGAAGCCTTCGCTATCCTGCTGGAAAAAATCGATATCATTCATGGCATGTTTGCGCCCTCGGCAGGAAAACCCGGCTTCAGTTATGCGGGCTTTTCTTGCGACCCGTTAGCGTTCTTGCGCGATGCGGTGAACTACATTCTGGGGCTGGATGACGGTAAAAAACGTTACCTCGATGTCTCTCTGGCGATGAGTAAAGCCTGGTCACTGTGCAATACGCTGGATGAGGCGAAACCCTTACAGGAGGAATTCGCGTTTCTTTCGGCGGTCAGGGTGGGGCTTATCAAACTCGATCCGAAGGCAAAGTTTAGCCAGTCCGAAAAAAACTCGCTGCTGAGCAAGATCCTCGATAACGCGGTTGTCGCGACCGGGGTTGAGGATGTCTTCGCACTCGCCGGGCTGGATAAACCGAACATAGGTTTGCTGTCCGATGAGTTTTTGGAAGAAGTGCGGGAAATGCCGCAGCGTAATCTGGCAGTGGAACTGCTGGAAAAACTGCTCAATGACGGCATTCATGCCCGTTCGGGCAATAACGTGGTGCAGCAGAAGAAATACTCCGACCGACTGAAAGCGGTGCTACTCAAATACAATAACCGCGCCATTGAGACCGCGCAGGTGATTGAAGAGCTGATCCAGATGGCGAAAGCGTTCCAGGAGGCGATGGCGCGTGATGATGCGTTAGGGCTGACCCCGGATGAAATCGCCTTCTATGATGCGCTGGCTGAAAATGAAAGTGCAGTGCGTGAACTGGGCGATGATACGCTGAGAAAGCTGGCCATCGAAGTGACATTGAAATTGCGGCAGTCCACCACCGTGGACTGGCAGGTGCGTGAAAGCGTGCGTGCCCGATTGCGTATTCTGGTGCGCCAGACGCTGCGTAAGTATAAGTATCCGCCGGACAAAACGCCGGGCGCCGTGGAACTGATTTTGAAGCAGGCAGAAGTGGTGTCGAACAGCTGGACAGTCTAAAACGTTCATCGATTATCTTGACGGAGGTGGTTCAATGTCGGTTACTGTAACAGTTGAAAAAGTAGGGGCGGCATTTGCATTGATCAAATGCCACCATAGGCCTGAAGCAGAATATGAATTTACTGGTGAGTTTCTCGGGCTTTCACACGAGCTGAAGTTTGCAGGGAAGAATTTACGAGAACTGAGAGAAACTGGCTGTTCTATTTATGAAATTTATCAGGATGAATACGGCATGACCTTACTTCCTGATCATCCCGGCATTAAACTGGCCGAAATACTAGCGGTATCAAATATAGGACTGAATAAATTTTCGGTTTACATGGGATGTCGCGAGCAAGAGATAGTTGAATTGTTGAACGGTTCAGTTTCACTGACGAAAGCTATGGCACTCCGGTTATCGCATGTAGTCGGTGGAAGTTGGTCGAAGTGGATGTTAATTCAAGAGCAGTTTGAATTACAGTTGGCACAACGAGAGATTAAAGAATTAATGATTTTGACTAATATCGGGGATGAGGTCGTTGGATTATAGTAAAACAACCATCTTTAACTGATGGGTTTGGCCTTTCCATCTATAAGAAAGGCCATTGCTGTAAAAAATAAATTAACCGCGACTGCAGCCGAAGCTACGGTCGCCATCTCCATATGCTTTTGTATCGAGTTTAGCTAGGTAGTCGAAGCGATTCAGTAATTTATTGTATTCTCCTTCAAAGTTAAAATCATTGACGTCTAATATATAACGACAATTTTCAGGGTAGTGAACTAATCCCGGATAATCATCCAGTTCCAACCCCAGGGCACTGTACCATGCCCTTACAATCATCATCCGTAAATTGCTTTCAGCCTCATAATCACCTAAATGGTAATAAGCATCTTTGTTAAAAAAAAGACCAAGATGAAAATGACATTTCCCCTCTTCGGAAAACTCCCTTACCCAAACATGACGAACACGATTTGAATATATTCTTTTACCGTTGGCGGCTCTGGCTCTCTCATTGGCCTCCAACATGGCATTTAATGCATTACGGAAACGGGATATGGCACCAGGCTCTAGATTAGGAAAACAGCAAACAGTATCACCTCTGTCTAGAATGGGGGGGTAATGTACATCAACACGTAATGCCATTGTTCTGGGGAATTCACTGAGTGCATCATTGACGACTCGTTCAATATTTTTTTTATAGGCGAGCACATGCTCACCATGTGAACCATGATATAATTCCATGTTTCGATCCTGTAGCTAGTCCTACGGCTTTCGATAGCCGTATATAGTAATATGATAAGACATAGTTGAATGTCTGTAATTAGCTATGTTAATTAACTGTTGATAGTAATGATTGCTATATAATACCTTTCCAACAATTGAACTTGTTATCAAGCCAACATCCATGCAGTAAAAAACTTAAAAAGTAACTCTGCAATTATAATCACCCAAAGATACCATTATCCCAGTATCTTTTTACCGTGGAAATGCTTATTCCTAAGATCTTTGCCACCTTGGATTGAGAATAATGCTTAGCCTTCTCATTCTGAATTAGAGGGAAATATTTACTTCCTTCAGGTCTTCCCTGTATTTTCTTTGAGTTTGTATTGTTAGTAGGCATCTTTGTCCTCCTCTAGCTATTGGACACCAACTCCATACTGGTGAGATGTATGCAAACTAAGTGGTTATGCTTAACATTGGTATCAGAATGTATGGTTAACTTCACCGTTAAAGGGGTTAATGATGATGGCGTCTCTTCCTTTTATAGCCTTTTGAGGTGCATCGCCTTCGGCAATGACCGGAACCATTACCGCTAGATCATTTGTGTAATAAATTGGTATCCAGCAATAGCATGATTGTTCAGGGTGGATTTTATTTCGTTTCAACACTGCTTCAACTCCAAATGTAATAAGTTCAAAGATTGGCATAATCACAATACTGCTAAAATCAAAAAAATAATCATCATAAACTGTTTCTTTTATCAGAATGATATTCGATAACCCTCCTGCAATAAGATGTTTGTGATTCACGCGTCGATCTGTGTAAATGAAAATTGCTTTTTTCACATGAAAACTTTTTATAATGCATGAGAGCTTTTCATGAATTAATTTTTTTTCACTCCTCCCCATCTTATCATGAGGTATTTTGTGTGCATAAAAATCCTGATCGATAACTTCGTTCCTGTGTCGAATGTGAGTGTTCCATACAGAGTAAAAAAACTCTTCGTAGGTTAATTTCGGCTCACTCCGTGCTGTTAAGGATTCCTTCTCTTCAAAAATACAGCCTAATGTTGACTCTAAAGTTTGAGCTATATGATATTGCGATGTTATTTTATTTAATACTGGGGCAGTAGCGTTTAACAAAAATGATATCACTTCTGATCTGGAGTATCCTTTTGCACGGCTATAGTCATCAATTGCATCAATAGTAGATTTTTTGTTTGCGCTGAAAGTGATGCGTTTTTTCATATGTATCCTTGAATTTCGTTAATGTAAAATGTGATAAACAGTGATGATTTATTCTATGCTATTAATGGATTGTTTATGTTAATTAAGCCAGCTATTCTTTAGAATAGCTGGTGAGTTATTATCCTGAGGCCTATGTTAGTTACAAAATGCTGAGAAGGTTAATAGGAATCTATCAATGTCTTTGCGTAACCAATAATGTCGGCTGTTAATTTTCTTGGGGCGCGGTAAACCATTAGGCAGTTTGTCTTGGCAAAGCCATTTTCTAATTGTTTGGGCTTTAAGATTTAGTAGATGTGCTAACTCACCTGTGGAAACAAGCTCAGATAGAGGTGTTTTAGATTGCTCATATATGCTCATGCTACCACCTCAATGATTGAGATGCAGGCATATACAAAGAGTAATGAAATTAAAAGGGAAAGAAAGGACCAAAAAGAAAACGAAAAATTCAAGCTTGAATAAGCCTCAGGGTCAGGGTCACTACCTTCGCTTGAACCGGATGAGGTACTTTTAGTTGATTTAGACGCATTACCTTGCGAGTTTTCGGCCTGATTTTTGTGCGAGATGTTACGTGCAAAAAAAACTCCCAAAGTTTTATCACGATTGTTTTTTTTGTATACAGAGTTTTTTTCATTAAGGTGTCCAAGAGCAGCTCGAATCCTGATGTTCATCTGTCTTTCCTGAAATATGGACTCAGCACAGGTTTGTCGCTGCTTACTCGAACGAACAACTATGATCTTACGCACGGCTCGTACTATTCGAGCCTGTGAGCTTGTTTGCGCAGAACTCATCAAAGAATTATACATAATGCTATATCTCCTGATTTAAAAGTGGACGATGGAATTTAAACCTTAAAATATACTTATGTCAACAATAGGTGTGACTCTGTAATCTATTGATATTAAATGAAATCAACACATATCAACGGTTATTTTTTTGCAAAATTTGCTTGCTGTAAGATCCACCTCTCAATTTTTTCATGCCATTTCCTTAATAAATCTAATGGGCGGCGGCGATAGTGTTTCTCCGCTAAAGCACTAGGTTTATGCCCCATTATCTGAGCAACAATTCCTGTTGGCACTTCGACCCATTCGGCCAGAGTACCGAAGCTACGACGTAAACCATGAAGGCTGATATGTGGCAAGCTTGCCTGACTTAATGCTCGATTATGCGCCTTTCGCGGCTCAACAATTCTACCGCTCTTACTATCACTACAGAAAACCCAGCCGTCAGTACTAGTGTCAACATTCGAAAGCTTGGCAAGTTCACACAAAATAGATGAGACATATGGCGTCAGTGGAATCGTTCGTTCACCTTCGACCTTATCTTTAATACGCATACTGGACCATTTGAAATCAATATCGGACCAGCTAAGGGATGCGATTTCCTCACGCCTTGCACCTGTCAGCAAAAGAACTTGAAGATAAGTTGAGATCACCGGATTGCTTAGCCGCTTTACTTCTGCGAACCAACCTTCCAGCTGTTCCTTTTGAAGACAGTCATCGGCCTTGCTGGCTGAAACCGGAACCATTTTTCTGACATTGCGATCTTGCGTGATGTCGGAAAGAATAATGCCTTGATACAGCTTATGGTCATTTACCCATTTCAAGAATGTACGAAGTATACGGTAAGCATTGGCCGTAACGGTTGGGCGGGTCTGCCTTTCCCTTGTTAGCCACTCTGTAATGAGAACTGGAGAGATTTCAGATAGCGGTAAATCAAGGAAAAATGCTAACGGCGCGGCAATAGTTAAACCACCACCCACCTTTCTGACATTCCCACCACGGTCAGAAAGCCTGATATGGTCCGCAAGGTATCGCGGAGAATAAGGGCGTTTAGTTTTGGCACTGATGCCCGTTTTCAGTTCCTTTAGGTATTCTTCCCATGGGGCAGAGAACATAACTTTCCCTCTGCGTGATTCAGCCTGCTGTGATTCTACGGCAGCAATTTTCTCGGCCTTAGCAATTCTGGGATCTATCCCTGTATCTATAAGCGTCTGAAGTCGCCGTGCTTCACTACGGGCATCATCAATTTTCCAGTCACTAATCTTGCCAATCGTCATACGTAGAGTTTTACCAAGAAACACACTCTGGAAGATAAATGCTTTTGTCCCTTTAGTTACACGGCAAGCCAGCATTGTTACGTCTGAATCCCAAAGAAACTCTTGTGATTTTCCGTCAGTCAGCTCGAATTTACGCAACCGTTCAAAGGTGAGTTTTTGTCTGGCAAGCGCCATTTGTTGCCTCCTGAAAGAATACTTACACCGAATTCTAATGTAACGGCTGGTGTAAGTAAATTAGAGCTATAAGCATCAACATCGATCAATTTACATCAACACGACATTTCAGTTATTATCATGTTTATAAAGAAATTTATTTATTTTTAGGTGATTATTTAGAGCCTTAAAAGCATATAACCTTCGCACTTCTAAGCCGTAGGTCGTAGGTTCGAATCCTACAGGGCGTACCATTCTCACATTCTTCTAATGTCTTCCAAAGTCTACAAAATCCAGCCAATACGCACGAAAGCCATAAATTTCATTATCTCACGGTCTACATTCGTCTATAGACATCTACCCCAAAATGGGGGCATGTATCTTGAAACATTCCCCAATGCCACGAAAAGCTGGCGTTTAAAGTATCTGATTGGCGGGAAGGTGGAGCAGGCAGTCATGGGCATCTATAACTATACTTGGGAGTATTTCCCCATCCGCGATTATACTGGCATTGAAGGCGGGTCTCCTTGCTGATGGCCGTATATGGCCCGATCAGTTGGATGCCTTGCCCGGCAATACGCTGATTAACGATTTCAGCCGTCAACGGGGTATTACCGGAACAAACCGCACAACCATTGCCAGCCAATACGGCGTTATGCCATGCTTCCCACTCGTGAGCAGTAACGCAACGGAACCGCGCATTATGGTGGGTATTCACCAACTCTCCCGGTTGGCTATACACAGGCGGTGTCAGGCGTCTCTTATCACATCTACCGTTAATTTTTTTGCCGTCTTCTACTCCTTCACCCTGCTTTTAATCCACGCGATCACCTCCGTTTTCCCTATCGGGTTATAGCGGCTCAGGTGCGGCAGGCCAACAACGCATGTGTTTTGGCCGTTGATGACCGCGTCAAAACTCCTGACAACCCAGGAGCCGTGGCCTGAGGAAATGCTCTCATCCTGGCCACCAGCGTGAAATTTATTGCGCAGATAGCCATACGCTGACCGGTCTGAATTGCTATAAGCAAGGATCAACTTTGGCTGTACGATACCGAGTATCTTCTCGTGTATCGGCCAGCAGTCATCTGCAATTCTGTACTCCACGCCCGCGGCGTCGCGGCTACGCAGAAAAATCAGGTTACTGCTGCATACTTCCCGTGGCTGATAGCCCAGCGCCTCCAGCAACCACGTTACGCGCTTTTGTAACGGTGCTTTGTCACCCTTGCTCGTCCACCCCTCATCGAGGTATGCGTTGGTCGTTCTTTCAGTCAGTGCATCGATCATTTCGCTGATGGTCGGGTATTTATATGCAGGGTCATCATCATTGCCGCCTGGGTTAAACCCCATCAAATATACTTCGCCCGGTTTTAATGTGCTGCCCGCGCTATACAGAATGCTCCCCGAGCGTTCTAAGTGATCGCTAAGGTGGTATTTCAATGACGCAGTAAGGGCTCTGAGCGTCATAACAAACCGCCGACTTTACCCAGCGATTCGCTCAGGGAATGAATTGATGATTCGTAAGACATACCTCCACTGGGGTGGATGATTCCGCACCATTCGACCGGAAACGTCGGAGGCAATTCATCCACGTTGTTCCATAGCCGGGAACCCAGGACCAGGATCACATCAGGTTTCAACTCCCGGACAACATTCAGAAACGGCGCTTGTGCCGCCCTCCACATCGCTTCTGTAGGTGCTACGCGGGACTCAGCTGCAACGAATTCCTGAACGAAGTTGTAAAACGCGATATGCTGCCAGGTCTCGCGACGCTCTTCATCCGAAGGCCAGTCAGTCCGACCGCGCAGAACGTTGGTCAGCTTGCTGAAAAACGCAAAGCCTGGCCGATAGGCAAAATCACGAATAACCCTTTGCGTGAAGTCGGCGCAATTATCTTCTTCGCTGCCGTAATGTGATTCACCCAGCACGAGTACTCGCACGCCATAGCGGCTGTTATAGTATTTTTCGCCAACAAAGGGCAGAAAGTTAACGCCATTCAAATTGTGCATATTCGTTCCCTATGCGGTTTGTTCATTGTATTCGGCGAGCCGCGGCTGGCGGCTGGTCAGGGTACGGTGCTTCTACCGCTCATTTTTCGGTAAGTTCTGAGTCGTGCGCTCAAGATAGGGCAGGGAATCAATAACTTTATGGGGTGTTACTGCGAGCATATAGCCGTTTTATGCCGGGATACTGCATTTAACGGCATGTTGCTTACATCGCACATTGATGTTCATCAGTGATTTCTTACCTAAACGTGCGATTCGCTAAATGACCCGATTCTCTGATGTAACCAGGTGTCGATATTGGGAAGCGATCAATTGCGATAAGTCGGAACAAACCAGCATGAAAAACTCATCGAAAAAGCGATGATAAAAACACTTGGGGGCATTAATGAGGCAAGTCATAAAATTAAATGCAGTATTTTTTAATGTAAAACAGCGTGTTATCAGTTCGTATTGAACCCTAAATAACGGGAGCCCGATCGCTCCCGTTTTCCTGTTTTTCTAACCAATATCACCGCACAACAAGCACGGGGCATTTAGCATGACGTACTACGGCAGCGGCGGTTGACCCCAACAGATAGGTGCTGAAACCCGGTTTATGGGATGCAATGACGATCAATTCGGCGTCCACGGCATCTGCCAGTTTAAGGATCTGATCTTTCGGTGGGCCATAAACCACATGGGTCTGAGTTCGGCCGGCGGGGATATTGAATTGCTTAACAATGTCGTTGAGCTTTTCGGTGGCTTTCGCCTGTATACCACTTCTGTCCGGGAACTCGTTGGAGTAGGCAAGCCCGAGTGATGCGTAGAACGGAACGGTAGGAATGACCGCTAAGAAATGGACCTTAGCGGTTTTTGCATGCGCTTCAACCTGCGGAATAACATGGCGAGTTAAATCGGCTTCAGAGATATCAATGGGCACCAGAATAGAGCGATACATATTCACTACCTCCTGTTTGTTTACCTCTGTCCTGAGTGTAGCGAACTTTATTTCTGTATAATAAGTGACCAGATCAAGGTTGTGCGCGCATTTTGATATTCATGAATGTTATGTGATGAAGATACAACAACCACAGTGGTGATTATTATTCGGCCAGCACAATAACATCTCCTGTCGCGGGTGCTTCTTGTCCAGGCAACCACAAACGTCCCCACGCGCCGGTGCAGTGACAGCCGAGAATTTTTTCTGGCTGCTGTTGTTTAATAAATCGTCGGGTTTGCCATAACGTATAGGGTGATGCGCAGCGTAAATGGAAGCCACCGACCAGGGCATGAATTTTGCTGATGCCCGTTATTCGCTGACAGTGAGCGACGATATTGGCAATACCCCGATGTCCGCAGCCGGTAATGATGACTAATCCGCGGTCTGACTTGTAGATCAATACCCCTTCGTCAGTGATGTAGTCCTGTTGGGGAGGATTTTCATTGATGACACCGTAGGCCTGCGGTGCGGATACGGATATTTCTCCTGACCACAGAAAGCGTTCGCTAAGGGGCAAAGGCTCACGGGAGTACGCCATCTGCAGACGAGAGTAATCATTCTCGCGTGATAGTTTCTTGATTTTACGGGTATATCCTGCAAACGTGAATGCTGCGTAACGTTCGCAGGCAATGTGCGGATGACAGATGATGCGGCTGTTATCGGGAAGCCACGGCACGCCGCCACAGTGATCATAGTGACCATGTGAGAGTACGACAGCGGTTAACTGAGACAGGTCTATGCCCATCAGTGCGGCATTGTGCCTAAAACTGTCATCAGGCCCGGTATCGAATAATATTGTGGTGGTTTCATCCTGAACTAACAGACTTAATCCAGGTTTTGCCCGTAGGGCTTTTTCTGCACCGGTGGCGCGCCTGTTTTCAAGCAACACCGTAAGGGTTAAAGCCATGCCTGACTCCAGCGTTAAAGCGGCATACTGTAACGCATGGAATGTCAGAGCGCTGTGATCTCAGCGCTCTTTGGGACGGCTCAACGATGATAGTCGTGGCCGTCATCATTATGGTGATGGTGATTATGCCGCCATGCATGCTGATTTTCTCTTTGCTCGCGCTCCTGGCGTTCATGCTCTTTATCGCGGTTAGATTCACGGTTTTTGTGGTTGGCTATTGCCGTGGCAACCGCCGCCGCTCCTACACCTACGGCTGCAGCCGAAAGATAAGGATGTTCCGCACAACCCGACAGGCTGGCCATAATAATCCCTGCGGATATCAGCTTTTTCATTGTGACGTTACCCATTATTCACGCACAATTTTGCCAGCATTCCCGGCATCAGGATTGTTCCAGCTACCGTGACCATCCGTTTTAAGGGTATAAGTGGCATATCCCACACGGAAGGTCATCGTATCTTTATAGGTATTCACGTCACGCACTTCATGACCATTTACGTAGACGCCAGAGTCTTCTACGTGAATATCAACACTACGTTGGCCATTCTCAAATTTGGCAACGTAATTACCGGTGAATTTGCCATCAATACCGGCATGATCATGATTATCTTGATTACGGGTATTTTGCTGATCTTCAGCATGACGATGATGGCGATTTTGCTGGCTTTGATCGTTCTCGATAAAACCATGATCGCGGTTCCACTGATAAGATTTATTGACATCGCAACCGTTGATTTCACTTATCTGCGTACAACCTGAACGTTCATATTTTTTCTGCATTGCAGGGGTGATTGCACATGCTGTTGTGGCAGTTGTCAGGCCGAGGACAAAAATGGCCAGCAGATGTTTATTCATTTTGTTACTCGCTATCATTATTAAATTTATATATAGGAATGCAAATCTATTTGTCATGTAGACGACAGCAGTCTCCCATTAAATAGTAATAACGAATACCAGGGAGATTCCTAAATTTTAATCGAGGAGGAATGTTGATATTAATATTTTCGATGGTATGCGAGCATTGTTTACGGGTCTAAAACAATTTTATTGCACTGTTTATATTATTTAACGTCTTGTCTGGGAATTTAATGGAATACTAATATTGACATTAACCAAGGGAAAGCGCGCAGGCAGGCCCGCGCGCGTGGTTTGGTGGAGACGATGGACTACCCTTGCATCGCTGCCTGTTCGCGATGTTTTTTCGCCTGCAGTTCATGTGAATATGAATGACTGTTATTCATTGACTGATGAACGACCATCGCTTTTTCATGTTCATTCATTTGCGAAAAAGACGGTGCACTAGTCCGTGTGGATTGGCTATTTTGCACCTGCGCTTCATGTGTTTGTGCCATTTGCTGATGCGCAGGTGCATCGCTGTTATTCATCATCTCGTGAGCCATAGCTGCCTGTTGATGCATTGTAGACGTTTCTGCCGCATTAACGCCAGCTGAGATAAAAAAAGCGATAGCTAAAAAGGAAGATATCTTATTCATCATATTTCTCCAGTGTCGGTTTACAGGAGAATTATAATCAGCAGGGGCTGTCAGTGAGGTGACAGTATTATGACGATGATGTCAGAGAAAAATAATTTTAATCTCAGGTTTAATCGATGGCGCATCAGCGCCACCAATAATAATTAAGCGGCATACTTGGGTAATGTCAGAATAAAGCGGGTAGCGCGAGCGTCGGATGTCACGGAGACCTTGCCCTGGTGGGCAATCACAATCGATTTCACTATCGCCAGGCCAATACCGCTACCTTCGCCTTTACGCTGTCGTGAGGGATCGACGCGATAAAACCGGTCAAAGAGTCGTGGCAGATGTTCCCCGGCTATTGGCGTACCGGGATTTTCCACAATAATATGCACGAGATCATCGGCCTCTTTCACTCGCACGGTGACAGACTCGCCTTTTGGCGTATAGCGCATCGCGTTAGAGAGCAGGTTGCTCATTGCCCGGCGTAACATTAACGGGTCGCCAGAAACCCAGCATGCCCGACCTTCAAAGCGCAGGCTGACTTCGCGTTCTTCCGCCCAGGCTTCGAAAAAGTCGAACACTTTACTGACCTCATCCGCAAGATTCAGCGCTGTTTTTTCCGGGATCAGCTGATTATTGTCTGCCTGTGCCAAAAACAACATATCACTCACCATCTTCGACATGCGGCCAAACTCTTCGAGATTAGAGTAGAGCACATCTTCCAGCTCTTTCGTGCTGCGGGGATGGCTGAGGGCAATTTCTGTTTGCGTGACCAGGTTGGTGATTGGCGTGCGGATCTCGTGAGCAATATCTGCAGAAAAATTGGACTGACGTTTAAACACATCTTCGATTCGTTCGATCATGTGATTAAACGACTCAACCAGTTGCTCAAGCTCAATCGGCACGGCCTGCGGGTCCAGGCGAACATCGAGATCTTTAGAGGTGATATTTTGGATGCGCCGACTGACATTACGGATCGGTTCATGACCTTTATAGACCGCGAACAGCACGATAAAAACAATCATCATGCTAATTAACGATGCTGTCATGATCAGCTTGTTTTTCAGATCGTTAATGTAGTGCAGATGAAAATCGATCGATAATGCCATAAACAACGTATAGGCCGGTTTCCCGTCTGGCAACTGCCCAATGGGCAAACGAATCATTCGCCAGTTGGAGGATGCGTTTTTCCCGTGCGCATGTTCTGATGTTTGCAGCGTTGGGCCGGAAATTAAAAAGACATTCCGGGTATGGGAATTTTTATCCGGCGTTGCCGTGGCGATAAACTGACGAAGATCCGGCGCATTAGGTGAATGGAAAATAGCCCTCTGATTGGCATCTTCCAGAGAAATAATGACGTTAGAATAACCCGAAACTACGTTTTTTAGTGTTTCCAGCCGACGCGATTCCGGTTCGTTCGGGTGGTTAATAATACGCTCCAGCGTCGCGCTGATCTCTTTTAAATCATTGATATCCTGCTCTGCGAAATGGACTTTTACCGAGTGGATCATTATCCATGCAAAAGCGAAAAATGAGGCGATAGTCGCCAGACTGATAAAAAAGGTTAACCGTGTTGCCAGCGAAAAAGGGCGCTGTAATCGTTTAGTGACCATCCGGCACCTCAAGCATGTACCCCACACCACGCACGGTCTGAATCAGTTTTGGCTCAAAGTCATTATCGATTTTGGCCCGCAGACGCTTCACGGCGACATCAATCGCATTGGTGTCGCTGTCAAAATTCATATCCCAGACCTGAGAGGCAATCAGTGAACGCGGCAACACCTCCCCCTGATGACGCAAGAAAAATTCAAGCAGCGTAAACTCTTTACTGGTCAGGGTGATGCGTGTGCCGTTGCGGGTGACTTTTCTGCTGACCAGATCGACCATTAAATCCGCAACCTGAAACTGACTTTCGACAATGACTGCGGCTCCCCGTCGCAGCAGCGTTCTGACCCGCGCCAGCAATTCCGCAAAGGCAAACGGTTTAACCAAATAATCATCAGCTCCCAGCTCCAGACCTTTGACCCGATGCTCAATGGTACCCAGTGCGGTGAGCAGCAGAATGGGCATGCCTTTGTTGGCGGTGCGCAGCATCCGCACGATATCCCAGCCGTTTACATCGGGCAGCATGATGTCGAGAATGAGCAGGTCATAATCACCGGTCATTGCCAGGTGATATCCGTTCAGACCGTTGTCCGCCAAATCCACAACAAAACCCGCTTCCGTCAGGCCTTTGGTCAGGTATTCGCCGGTTTTTTTTTCATCTTCGACAATCAAAATCTTCATGACATTCTCCATCACGCACTGGCTGTGCGGATTTTCAATTCTAGAGAAGGCGGATCGGATAGCAATCGGTTATTGGGAAAATGACAGTTTTGTCATTTTCCTGTCACCGGTTAAACAGAGTCATTCAGGTATAAATTCACACATCTTTTATGGTTATCAGTCCGGTCTGGACGAGAAGAACTATGTACAAATTTAAGCTTCTTACCCTCAGCGCTATTTTTGTTCTGGCTGGCTGCTCGTTGGCACCGGACTATCAGCGTCCGGCATTGCCGGTTCCGCAGCAATTCTCCTTAAGTCAGAACACGCTGGTTTCGGCCCCGATGGGATATCAGGATACGGGCTGGCGTACCTTTTTTGTTGACTCCCAGGTGAAGGCGTTGATTGGTGAGGCGCTGGTCAATAACCGTGATTTACGCATGGCGGTACTGAAGGTTCAGGAAGCGAAAGCGCAATATGGTGTGACGGATGCCGATCGTTACCCGCAGCTTAACGCTGGTTCCAGCGGTACCTATAGCGGGAAATTAAAAGGTGATAGCAGTACTAACCGGGAATTTGAAGCGGGACTGAATCTCAGTTTCGATCTGGATTTCTTTGGACGACTGAAAAATATGAGTGAAGCCGATCGGCAGAATTTTTTCGCCAGTGAAGAAGCGCGTCGAATGGTGCATATCTCATTAATTTCTAACGTGGCGCAAAGCTATTTCAACCAGCGTCTGGCTTATGCGCAACTGCAAATTGCCGAAGAAACGTTGCAAAACTACCAGCGCTCTTATGCATTCGTCGAGAAACAGTTGATGACCGGCAGTACGAACGTGCTGGCACTGGAACAGGCTCGCGGCGTGATTGAAAGCACACGCAGCGATATTGCCAAACGCCAGGGCGAACTGGCGCAGGCGAACAACGCACTGCAACTATTGCTGGGGACGTACGGGAAATTACCGGACGACCGTGTGCGCAGTCGCGGTGATATAAAACCCGTGGCACTGCCCCCCGCACTCCCATCGCAAATATTATTGCAGCGTCCGGATATTATGGAAGCCGAACATGGATTGCTGGCGGCGAACGCCAATATTGGCGCTGCACGAGCGGCATTTTTCCCATCGATTACGCTGACCAGCTCTGTATCCAGCAGCAGTGGCGATCTTTCCAGCCTCTTTAATGCGGCCAGCGGCATGTGGAATTTTGTCCCGAAAATAGACATTCCGATCTTTAACGCTGGACGTAATCAGTCAAATCTCGATTTAGCAGAAATCCGCCAGCAGCAATCGGTGGTGAATTACGAGCAGAAAATTCAGAACGCATTTAAAGAAGTTGCGGATGCGCTGGTGCTGCGTCAAAGCCTTGCCGATCAAATTACCGGTCAACAGCGTTATCTGGACTCATTACACATCACGCTGCAACGTGCTCGTGCACTCTATCAAAATGGTGCGGTTAGTTATATCGAAGTACTGGACGCCGAGCGTTCTTTATTCACTACACAGCAATCGTTACTCGACCTTAACTATGCCCAACAGGTTAATGAAATTAAGCTGTTTGCTGCCTTAGGCGGTGGCTGGGTTGAATGATCTTTAATCTTAAATTCTCAGGAGTATATTATGAAAACTACCGCTAAAGCCGCTTTGTTTACTGTGTTATCTGTCGTCATGTTTAACGCTCAGGCCAATGAACATCAGCATGGCGAGATGATGAATATGGCGCCTGCGGCCCAGCAGGAGCAAGTGATTAGCGCGACAGGCGTGATTGAAGCTGTTGATATGGATAGCAAAAAAGTCACGATTAAGCATGAACCGATTCCCGCAGTGAACTGGCCGGCAATGACGATGCGTTTCACATTGGTACCTGATACCAAGGCCGACGATATTCAGCCTGGTGATAAAGTTGCATTTACGTTTGTTCAGCAGGGAAATCTCTCTGTCTTACGCGATATTCACATCAGTAAATAACGGATCTCGCTGCTCTCTTTTATTCTTGCCCGGGGTTTCCTGAACACGGGCGAGACTATCGCGCAATGGAAATCACTATGGCGTCTTTAAATATTAAAAATACCGCGCTTATTCTCGGCAGCATGATTGTTGGCGGAATTATTTCTGTCGGTGTGTATACCTATTATTCATCCGCAAAAGTATCGGCCGATACCGGCGCTGCTCAAAAAAAAGAAGAGCGTAAAGTTTTATTCTGGTACGACCCCATGTATCCCAACACGCGGTTTGATAAACCGGGTAAATCACCGTTTATGGATATGGATCTTATCCCGAAATATGCCGATGAAGAGACAGCGAGTACATCCGCACCGGGTGTGCGTATTGACCCGACACAGACCCAGAATCTGGGGCTAAAAACCGAACCCGTGCGCCGCGGACCATTGCAATATGCACAAACTTTCCCGGCGAACGTCAGTTATAACGAATATCAATTTGTTATTGTTCAGGCGCGTTCGGCAGGTTTTATCGAGAAAGTCTATCCGCTGACCGTGGGCGACAAAATTAAGCAGGGCTCGCCGCTAATCGATCTGACAATCCCTGACTGGGTTGAAGCGCAAAGTGAATATTTACTGCTGCGGGAAACGGGCGGCAGTGCGACGCAGGTTGAAGGCATTCTGGAGAGATTACGTCTGGCGGGAATGCCGGAGGCGGACATTCAACGCTTGAAAGCGACGCGTAAAATTCAGACCCGCTTTACCCTGAAGGCCCCTATTGATGGGGTGATTACCGCGTTTGATTTACGTACTGGTATGAACATTTCAAAAGATAATGTGGTCGCGAAAATTCAGGGAATGGACCCGGTATGGGTCAGTGCTTCAGTCCCGGAATCTATCGCCTGGCTGATTAAAGACGCCTCGCAATTCACCATTACCGTACCTGCCTGGCCGGGTAAATCCTTCACCATTAGCAAATGGAGTATTTTGCCGAGTGTGGATGCCACGACGCGTACGCTCCAGCTTCGCCTGCAGGTTGATAACCCGGATGAGGCCCTGAAGCCGGGAATGAATGCCTATCTGCAACTAAAAACGCAAAGCGAACCGATGCTGCTGATCCCGTCTAAAGCGCTGATTGATACCGGTACCGAACAGCGGGTTATCACCGTCGATAATGAAGGACGATTTGTACCTAAGCAGGTTGCCGTATTCCATGAGTCTCAGGGCTTAACGGCCATCCGCTCTGGTTTGAGCGAAGGTGAAAACGTGGTGTCCAGCGGTCTGTTTCTGATTGATTCCGAAGCGAATATTTCTGGCGCTCTGGATCGTATGCGTGCCCAGACAAATGGGACACACGCTGTACCCGCGATGCCAGCCCAGGCGAGCCATTCACACTGAGGACATGATAAATGATTGAATGGATTATTCGCCGCTCGGTGGCAAACCGTTTCCTGGTGATGATGGGGGCGCTGTTTCTCAGCATCTGGGGCACCTGGACCATCGTGAATACGCCGGTTGATGCGCTGCCCGATCTCTCTGATGTGCAGGTGATCATCAAAACCAGTTATCCGGGGCAAGCGCCGCAAATTGTTGAAAATCAGGTGACCTATCCGCTGACCACCACCATGCTGTCGGTGCCGGGAGCGAAAACGGTGCGGGGTTTCTCGCAGTTTGGCGACTCTTACGTGTATGTCATTTTTGAAGACGGTACCGATCCTTATTGGGCGCGCTCCCGTGTCCTGGAATATCTCAACCAGGTGCAGGGGAAATTACCCGCAGGCGTCAGTGCTGAAATGGGACCGGATGCGACAGGGGTTGGCTGGATATTTGAATATGCGCTGGTGGATCGCAGCGGCAAACATGATCTCGCTGAATTACGTTCGCTGCAGGACTGGTTCTTAAAATATGAATTGAAAACTATCCCTAACGTGGCGGAAGTTGCCTCGGTGGGAGGTGTGGTTAAAGAGTACCAGGTTGTCATCGATCCGATGAAGCTGACGCAATATGGCATCAGCCTGGGTGAGGTGAAATCGGCGCTGGATGCCTCAAACCAGGAAGCCGGAGGTTCATCTGTCGAAATGGCCGAAGCGGAATACATGGTCCGCGCCAGTGGGTATCTGCAGTCCCTTGATGACTTCAATAATATCGTACTGAAAACCGGCGCGGATGGCGTTCCAGTCTATCTGCGTGATGTTGCCCGCGTACAAATTGGGCCGGAAATGCGCCGCGGGATCGCCGAACTGAATGGCGAAGGCGAAGTGGCAGGCGGCGTAGTCATCCTGCGCTCCGGTAAAAATGCGCGTGAGGTGATCTCCGCGGTTAAGGCTAAACTTGAAACGCTGAAGAGCAGTCTGCCGGAAGGCGTTGAAATAGTTACAACATACGATCGCAGTCAACTGATCGATCGCGCGATTGATAACCTGAGCTACAAGCTGCTGGAAGAATTTATCGTTGTGGCGCTGGTGTGCGCGCTGTTCCTGTGGCATATCCGCTCGGCGCTGGTGGCCATTATTTCTCTGCCGCTGGGACTGTGTATCGCGTTTATCGTGATGCATTTCCAGGGACTGAACGCCAACATTATGTCTCTTGGGGGGATAGCCATCGCGGTCGGCGCGATGGTTGATGCCGCAATCGTTATGATTGAGAACGCGCATAAGCGGCTGGAAGAGTGGGGGCATCAGCATCCGGGTGAAAAGCTGGATAACGACACGCGCTGGAAAGTCATCACCAACGCCTCGGTGGAAGTCGGCCCGGCGCTGTTCATTAGCTTACTGATTATCACGCTGTCGTTTATCCCCATCTTCACGCTCGAAGGGCAGGAAGGACGGTTGTTTGGTCCGTTGGCGTTTACCAAAACCTACGCCATGGCAGGCGCTGCGTTTCTGGCCATTGTGGTGATCCCGATCCTGATGGGGTTTTGGATCCGTGGCAAGATCCCGGCGGAAAGCAGCAACCCGCTTAACCGTTTCCTGATTCGTATTTACCATCCGTTATTGTTGAAAGTGCTGCACTGGCCGAAAACGACCCTGCTGGTGGCGGTGCTGTCGATCCTGACCGTCATCTTCCCGCTGAATAAGGTTGGGGGCGAATTCCTACCGCAGATTAACGAAGGCGATCTGTTGTATATGCCTTCAACCTTGCCGGGAATTTCCGCAGCACAGGCGGCAGATATGCTGCAAAAAACCGACAAGCTCATCATGACGGTTCCTGAAGTGGCGCGCGTGTTTGGTAAAACCGGTAAAGCTGAAACGGCGACCGACTCCGCACCGTTAGAAATGGTGGAAACCACCATCCAACTGAAGCCGCAGGATCAGTGGCGTCCAGGGATGACGATGGACAAAATCATTGAGGAGCTGGACAAAACCGTTCGTTTACCGGGGCTGGCGAATCTGTGGGTCCCGCCAATTCGTAACCGTATCGATATGCTCTCTACGGGGATTAAAAGTCCTATCGGCATTAAGGTTTCGGGTACCGTGTTATCGGATATTGACGCCACGGCAGAGCAAATCGAAGAAGTCGCAAGAACGGTACCTGGCGTGGCGTCCGCATTGGCTGAACGTCTGGTCGGCGGGCGTTATCTTAGCGTAGATATTCATCGTGAAAAGGCCGCCCGTTATGGGATGACCGTCGGCGATGTGCAACTGTTTATCACCTCAGCGGTAGGCGGCGCGATGATAAGTGAAACGGTTGAAGGTATCGCCCGCTATCCGATCAATCTGCGTTATCCACAAAGCTATCGCGATAGCCCGGAAACGCTACGGCATCTGCCGATACTGACGCCAATGAAACAGCAAATCACGCTAGCGGATGTGGCGGATGTGCAGGTGGTTTCGGGGCCGTCGATGTTGAAAACGGAGAACGCGAGACCAACCAGTTGGATCTATATTGATGCCCGCGATCGCGACATGGTGTCGGTGGTGAACGATCTGAAAAAAGCGATTGCTGAAAACGTCCAGCTAAAACCGGGGACCAGCGTGGCATTCTCCGGGCAGTTTGAGCTGCTTGAGCGCGCCAGCCACAAGCTTAAACTGATGGTGCCGATGACGCTGATGATTATCTTCGTGCTGCTGTATCTGGCATTCCGTCGTTTTGGCGAAGCACTGTTGATTATTACCAGTGTGCCCTTTGCGCTGGTAGGCGGAATTTGGTTTCTCTACTGGATGGGATTCCATATGTCGGTCGCGACCGGAACCGGATTCATCGCACTGGCAGGCGTGGCTGCCGAATTTGGCGTGGTGATGTTGATGTACCTGCGCCACGCCATTGAAGCAGAGCCTGCGCTGGAAAATCCGCAAACCTTTAGCGTGGATAAACTGGATGAGGCGTTGTACCACGGAGCGGTACTGCGTGTGCGCCCTAAAGCAATGACTGTGGCGGTCATCATTGCGGGTCTGCTGCCGATTTTATGGGGAACGGGAGCCGGTTCTGAAGTTATGAGCCGTATCGCTGCACCGATGATTGGCGGCATGATCACGGCACCTTTGCTGTCACTGTTCATCATTCCGGCAGCGTATAAGCTGATGTGGCTACACCGGCATCGCATCCAGAAATAGCCCCTGATAGCGCTCGCCTTCAATCCTTTGAAGGTGGGCGCTATGATTCCAGCGCTTTCACCCGTTTACGGTACTCGCCAGGCGTACAGCCGAATTCACGCAGAAAAACTTTGTGAAAAGATGACTCGCTGGCATATCCCACCGACTCGGCAATCACGACCAACGGTTGGGCGCCGCGCGACAGCATCTGGGCGGCGAATTGCAGACGCAATGTGGTGAGTACGGCGAGCGGCGTGGAGTTTGAAACCTCGCGAAACAGTTGGGCAAAACTGGCCCGGGACATATGCGCGCGCTGCGCCAGTTCTTCAACACTCCAGGGATGTGCGGGTGATTCCAGCATCTGGAACACCACCGCTCCCAGTCGGGGATGTAATAGCAGATTCAGCACATTTTTGGCGGGGGGAGCCTGAGATAACCATTCGCGAACGGCAAACGTGAACAGCGTGGCGCATTGCTGGCTGCACACAACGTTGGAACCGGGCAGCATGCTCAATGATTCCTGCTGCATCAGCCCAATCATCGCCTTAAGCCAGTGGTAAACGGGGCTATTTTCGCCAGGTGCCAGCAGCAAAACTTCCGGCAGCGCGGTTAAGAAATAGCGGGAGGATGTCTGTAGTTGCAGACTTCCGCAGACAATATGCGTTTGCTCTTCGCCTGACTGGCACAACCGATGCGCGGAGTTCTGCGGCAAGATGACTACCGCACCAGGACGCAGTGTATAAGTGTTACCGTCAGGCATCTCCAGTAAAGCGCTCCCCTGGGTTACCGCATGCCAGCGGATCACGGATAACTCACCTGCTGCATGAGGGAGTTGCCAGTCTCTGCTCAATAAGCAGTTTTGATCAATAGAACCCTGCGGATCGTTAAGCATTAGCAAGCGGCTAAGTGCATCCATAAAGACTCCTGAACAATTTTTATTGTCGTTAATAGAACCGTGATTATCATCATATTTTCACATTAAAGTAATACCATCAAATGGTTACTTCGCATTTTGTTTGGGAGATTTTTAGTTTTTATTATATGGCCGTAGACGATTGAACAGAAAGTGGCGCGTTATGGATATGCTGACCTGACAGGGCACTGCCTATAATCCAGAGTAACAAATGAACAATGACTTTGCGGAGAGGCAGTATGAAACAGTATCAGGCGATCATTATTGGATTTGGTAAAGCAGGTAAGACGCTGGCGGCTACGCTGGCAAAGACGGGCTGGCGGGTAGCGATTATTGAACAGTCCAACACCATGTATGGCGGAACATGCATTAATATCGGCTGTATTCCAACCAAAACCCTGGTACACGATGCCGAGCTTCAGCATGACTTTGCGACTGCGATGCACCGTAAGACTTCCGTGGTCAGTTTTCTGCGCGATAAAAACTTCCATAATCTGGCCGATCTGGAAAATGTGGATGTGATTGCAGGGCGTGCTGAATTTGTCGACAACCATACCGTGCGGGTAATGCAGTCGACAGGAACGCTTGAGCTGAGCGGTGAGAAGATTTTTATTAATACCGGTGCACAGTCGACGATTCCGGATATTGAGGGATTATCCAGTACGCCTGGCGTCTTTGACAGCACCGGGTTGCTGAATTTGACCCAACGCCCACAGCGCCTGGGTATCCTGGGAGGGGGCTATATCGGCGTTGAGTTTGCGTCGATGTTTGCCAACTTCGGCAGTCAGGTCACTATTTTTGAGGCAGCACCGCTGTTTTTACCCCGTGAGGACCGGGATATCGCCGATGCGATCGCTGACATTTTACGCGATAAAGGCGTAGAGCTGATCCTCAATGCTAAGGTGCAGTCGGTTTCGTCTCATGATGGCGCGGTGCAGCTACAGATGCCGGAAGGGGAACAGGTTGTTGACGCACTGCTGGTCGCATCAGGCCGCAAGCCGGCGACCGAACAGCTGCAACTGAAAAAAGCCGGTGTCGATGTGAAAGATCGTGGCGGCATTATTGTGAATAAATATTTGCGGACGTCGGCGGATAACATCTGGGCGATGGGAGATGTAACAGGGGGGCTGCAATTTACCTATATCTCACTGGACGACTTCCGTATTGTGCGTGATGGCCTGTTAGGTGAAGGGTTGCGAAACACCGGCGATCGGCAAAATGTGCCGTATTCCGTGTTTATGACACCGCCGCTTTCCCGCGTGGGGATGACTGAAGAGCAGGCTCGTGCCAGCGGTGCGGCGGTACAGGTGGTGACGCTTCCCGTCGCTGCGATTCCACGGGCGCGAGTCATGGATGATACGCGTGGTGTACTTAAAGCGGTGGTGGAGACGGATACGCAGCGGATATTAGGTGTCTCACTGCTGTGTGTGGATTCGCATGAGATGATTAATATCATTAAAACGGTGATGGATGCCGGGTTACCTTATACTGTATTGCGTGACCAAATATTTACTCACCCAAGTATGAGTGAGTCATTAAACGATCTTTTTTCTCTCGTTCAATAATAAATATAGCGTCTGCATCTTTGCCCCACCTGTGTGGGGATTTTTTTATCATTTTTTATAAAACAATACTATCGAACAGCTATTCTGGTGTTGTGGAATAAATGAAATTAGTGGCCGTGTTTTATTATATTGCTACTGAAATTACGAATGAATGGAAATAGAAATGAACATGGTAAAAACGACGCTACTGCTGACAACGTTATTGACGGCGCCAGTGACTTTTCCCGTACTGGCACAGACACCAACCGAACTGGCCCACGTCAGTGTCTCCGCTGTTTCAGCGGCACCTTCTGTTGTCGAAGCGGCCATTGCTAAACTGGCGCAAGAAAAGCAGGCATCATCCTGGAAAATTACCTCGATGAGAATTGATAGCAGTACTTATGCCACTGCCATTTTGTACAAGTAGGATGGCCGTCATGGAAAAATATCTTCGTTTACTGGGGCAGGGGGATCGAATTGGATTAACCTTGATTCGCCTGAGTATTGCGATTGTCTTTATCTGGATTGGTTTATTGAAATTTATACCTTATGAAGCTGACAGTATTACGCCGTTTGTGGCGAACAGCCCGCTGATGTCATTCTTTTATGAACATCCGAATGAATACCAACAGCATTTGACGCACGAAGGTGAGTTAAAACCGCAAGAGCGTGAATGGCAAACTGCGAATAATACGTATCGCTTCTCTAATGGGCTCGGCGTAGTTGAAATTATTATCGCGTTGCTGGTGCTTGCTAACCCGATCAGCCGGTGGTTAGGATTGATGGGGGGAGCGCTGGCATTTGCAACGCCGGTTGTCACCTTGTCGTTTTTAATTACCACACCAGAAGCATGGGTTATGCCATTGGGTGATTTACACCACGGCTTTCCGTATTTATCGGGGGCGGGACGTCTGGTGCTAAAAGACACGTTAATGTTGGCTGGGGCAGTGATGATAATTGCTGATTCTGCCCGAGCAATCGTAAAACAACGGTATTGAATTTTTAACGCTGTACCCTCTGTAAGATAGTTTGCCACTCTAATTAAATTCGGTATTTACCGGGGCCAGCATGATGCTGGCCTTTTTTATCACTTAAGTTAAATTATGATTAATATACCTGAATAATGCATTCTTCCCTGTGAAAGGAGACGTCATTGTATTGGTATCAGTTGGCTAATGACCCCCCGCTGGATATCGTGCCTATAGGTTCAGCCCCCTATCCACGCTCTGTCTTGTCAACCCCTTAGTTTTACAGCATTTTTTCTGTTTTATTTCTATGCGATTATTGCTATTTATTATCTCAAAATCGCATTTTTAAAAGTCTTGTTATTCGCTTTTGTTATAGCTATTGCGTAGGTTTGCATGGTTTTAGGCATGGCTTAAGCTAAAATTAATTCTGATTAAATGTTTTTACGTATCAATAAATGACGAAAGATAGTTAAAAACTTAAGTTTTAATCAACTGTTCGACATGGAATCCACTATGGTAATTAGGCGCCAGGGGTGGATGCTGATCTCGCGTTTTTGTCTGTCATCAGACCGGGGCCGAGACATATCTTAAATATGGAAATAAGGGTTTTAGAATGAACTTTGGATTAGCAAAGGACAACAAGTTTGAGATCATCGCTATCCTTCGTGAAGAGCTGCATAAGAAGACGAAGCTGGAAGTTTTATGTGAAAACACCAGCGTCATCACGCAGTTAGAAAGGATCGATTTCGAACGCTTTGTGGTCACCGGTCATGAAGACATCATTCCTGAAAAGATCCAGTACTTTATCCTGCACAGTGACAGCGGGATTATAAAATTTAGCGCCAGATTTGAAGCAACCCCATCAACAGGTGCTGAGGCAGGATTATCCTACCTCATCCCGGATATGATTTTCTTTGCCCAACAGCGACAGAATCAGTGGTTTTCTTTTCTGAAGGGGTTCGATTTTTTCTGTTTTGGTCGTTACAAAAACGGAGAGAACTACTCACTTAAGATTAAAAACATCTCTCAGGGTGGCTGTGCGTTAATCGCTAAAGATGTTAATGCCCGTTTTCTTTACAAGGATGCAGTGATTAAAAATGCTGCTCTGGATTTTGATACGTTCGGCAGTTTTCAGCTTGATTTAAAAGTCATTGATGTCGTCGCGATCAACGAATTTGATGAGGATAATCAATTGTATTCCTGTCATCAGGTTTCTTGCGAGTTCGATTTTAAGAACCGTCGTGAAGAGGCTGAAGTTGAGAAAACTATTATTAAATTTTTAATGAGTAATAAAATTAGAAGCTTATAAGGAGCGATGAACAGGATGTTGATGTGTGGCAGTGATAATTTTGTGGGCAACGGTATGTTTGCCTACCTGACAAGCAAACATGTGCCGATAAAAACATTCCAGTTTGAGGATATGTTGCAGCAGTCGTCATTATGCCAGCATCAGACAATGGTTTTTAATATCATTAACAATGAACAGCCGTGTTCCGCCATTGTGCAGTTTTTGAATAAAAACCGGTTCAAGTTTTATAATAGCGTCGTTGTCATCGTCGCTGATAGTTTGGTGGCGAAATTATGTGTTGAATTATTATACGTTGAAAAAACGATAGTATTGACTGAGAAATCCTCATTGCGTGATTTCGCTCAGTTGGCTACGTTGTCGGTCGGGAAATGGAATCCCCGACTGTATCGTTCGCAGAAAAAATTGACGGAAAGAGAACAACAAATCCTCAATCTATTGGTAAGTGGTTATTCTGCCAAGGAAATCTCTGAGTTGGTTAGTCTGAACTATAAGACTATTCAGGCGCATAAGATGAGAGTTGTCGCCAAGCTGGGACTGACCAACACGTCTGATCTGAATAAACTGATAGTCAGATTTACCCATAGCATGTCTTTTTTACCCTAACCTGGCTATTCTTTTCTGATGTAACGCACTTAACAGCAGGTACAACTCGGGAGTGATTTTGACTGGTTTTTAATTTATATGATTTGTAGAGGGAGAGGGGGAATGTTTAATTCCGATGAGGTGCTCACCGCGCTTGAAAAGGCATTGAATACCAGTCAGCTTTATATGGTTTATCAGCCTATTTTTAATTTACATACCGAATGTATTAGCGGGTTTGAAGCATTAATGCGGTGGAACAGCCCTCAGATGGGTATGATTTCTCCTGATGTATTTATTACGTTACTGGAAGACAGAGGCAATATATTTTCAATTGAAGATATGGTTGCCAGTCCACCGTGGAATGTTGCGAGTACCTGGCCCGAACCTCTTGTATTATCAGTAAATATTTCTGCGCTTGAATTCTGCGATCCTCTTTTACCTCAACGAATCAGACAAAACCTGGCCGCTTCCGGCCTTCCGGTTCATCGATGCCAGATTGAAGTAACGGAAACATCGCCGCTGTGTGACAGCCAAATAGCGGCGAAAAATATGACGGAACTGAAGGCAATAGGGGTCAAGTTAGCGCTCGATGATTTTGGTACCGGGCACGCTAATCTTAATTATCTGTTGAAATACCCTTTTGATACCTTAAAAATTGATAAAGAATTTGTCACTGAAATAGAGCCCGACACTAAATCGACAAGGATTATTGAGGGCATCATTTCTTTAGCGCACAATTTTGGCATTGAAGTCCTGGCCGAAGGGGTCGAAACCCAGTCTCAACTGGACCGCCTGACGCAGATTGGCTGTGACAAAATTCAAGGCTTCTTCATTTCTCCCCCGGTATTGGCAGAAGAGATTCCTTCACTCTTGGCGCAATATAATCGTTAATCCCTCCTTATTTACGTTTCCCAATCCCTTGATTGTTCCGCGTTGCTGGTCAGGCTGCCCTGAACGGTAAAAAAAAGCCCCCTGTGAACAGGGGGCTTGCAAGTTTATGCCTGCTTAAAACGATTTCTTAAAGCCAATAGACGCATTGATCGGGGCTTCAACCTGCGATTTATTGCTGCCGTTGCTGAACTGTGTCCCCAGTTCGCCGTAGACCTGCAGATTACGGTCGATAGACCACGACAGACCCGCTGCAACCTCGGTGCTGGAGTACTGTTGTGACGATTCCAGCGTGGTGGTGGCGACCGCATTGCTGAAGTGCGTTTTATCTTTGGAACCCAGACCCTGCCAGACGTTTACCCGGCCGTACGGCTGGAACTTGCCATGGTTGGTGTCGTAGTCCGCGACCAGACGTACACCCAGACGCGCGGTAAATGAATCGGCGGTGTCCATATTCACCCTCGTTTGGGTTACACCATCCAGCGTGCTGTTATCAAAGTCGCTGTACTGATAGATCAACTGGGCCTGTGGTTCCAGGCTCCAGGCGCTGGTACCTAAACGGAATGCTTTACCCACTTCAGTTGAGGCCGTCAGCGTATTGCCTTTGACGGTGTAAGAGCCGTTGTTACCCGATGCCGACAGGCGGGATTTATGGTTCCCGTATTGCAGCACGTTATCGACATACATACCGTCACCAGAGAACCAGGTGGCATAACCGCCAACGTAAAATGCGTTGTCGTCGATGTTGCCGCCTTTGCCGTTGCTGCCCGTTTTACTGCCTTTCACATTGCTGTCGATATCCAGAATGCTGGTGTACATACCGGCTTTCCAGCTTTCATTGGCGTACATATCGACGCCGACCTGAATACCCATGGTATGGGAGCTGGTTTGCGTACCGGCTGCATCATCCAGTTTGGTTTTACCGGAATAACCAATCATTCTCGCCCAGGCGCGATTGTCCTCATCAATACCCGGTTTAACTTCATCACCCATACGTTGGTGCATGTTGCCCAACAGACTGATGTCACCCTGGCGAACCACGCTGGCGAGACCGGAATACAGCATGGTTTCCGGACGATATTCACTCCGCAGATACCAGTTTTCGCCCTGACCCTGAGTATTCCCGGCGTGGAGCTGATACTCAAAGGCACCTGCGGCCATACGCTCAGCGACAAGATGGAAGGCATCCCGTGACGTTTGCGCCGTCGTCGTTGCGCCATTAAGCGCCGTGACCACTTCGATGCCGTCACCCACGGTCGGTGCGCCGAGCCCGGAACCGTCGACATCCAGCAGCGTGCTTCCGCTGGCGTTACCGCCATCAATGATCAGTCGGTCAGCAATACCTGTGCCGCCGGCATTCTGGCGGGCAGCCATGTTGATAGTGCCTTGTTCGCCGCTGTAATCCCCTTTAACCGTTAAGGTTGTACCAGGTTGCTGGCCGATAAGTGATACATCACCACCGTTGCTCAGCCCGGCGACTGTCTGGTTATAACCCTGAGTATTCAGGGTGGTGCCCGCGACAACATAGTGGTGCGAGGCGGCGCTCAGGGTGTTGGTATCACCGGCTTGCAATACCCCGCTGGTGATGAGCGTTGCACCGCTGTAGCTGTTTTGGCCTTGCAGCTCCGTCGTACCGCTACCGGTCTGATGCAGTTGGCCTGCACCACTGATGTTCCCGCTTAACGCCAGCGTATCGGCGCGATTAACGTTAAGCACGCCGTTATCAACGATATCCCCTTCAATGCTACCTATCGTACCGCCGGTGCCGAGCTGCAATACACCTTGTTCGATGGTGGTACCGCCGGTATAGGTGTTATCCAGCGTCAGCGTCAGTGAACCTTTACCGGTTTTGGTCAGTTGACCGTTACCTTCGACTTCCGTCAGCAGGGATACATCATGTCCGTTGGTGTCGAATGTCCCACCACCAGATTCCAGCGTAACCTGACGTGCGGTATCAAACGCTTCACCATATTTCAGCGTACCGCCGTTAAAGGTGATTCCGGTCTCTGCTGCGCCGAGGTTGGTATCGCCTGCAACCTGAAGCGTCCCTGAGGTGATAGTCGTACTGCCGCTGTAGGTGTTGTTGCCCGTCAGGATCAAGGTACCGAGGTCGCCTTTATTCAGACCACCAGTACCGCGGATCACACTGTCAATGGTTGCGGTGTAGTTGACGCCATCGACCGTGCCATCGCCGACGCGAATCAAGGTATTGGCGGTATCGGTAGTGATGGCTTCACCGCCTACACGATAACCGTCGGTGGCGAATTGTGCGCCACTGATGATCACGTCACCTTTGCTGTTATCGACGGTCACATTACCGGCTTCCCCCTGGAAGACGGCAAATGCGGCATCGGTAAACGGTGCGTTCAGCGCGCCTTCTGGCGTAGACTCATCCGTCGTCCAGTTGTCGTTCCCCTGGCTTGATTGCCAGATACCATCACCGCCGTTGATGACGCCGTTATTTTTCAGCTCGCCATTTTCACCGCCGGTACCGTCCCAGAAGCGCAGCGTCAGCCCGGCATGGTTGACCAGGTTGACCTGATTTTTCACCGACGTCTGCACGTACAGGCTGTCAGCCGCTTCCGGCGCGTTAGCAATATCCATCACATTGTTAGTCAATGTGCCGGTGTAGTTGATGACGCGATAGACGCCAACGTCAAAGCTACCGCCCGGTGAGGTTTCAATGTTGAGCTTACCGTCGAGCGTCAGATCGCCATTCACGTCAATCAAATCGTTAAAAGCACCACCCGGGGTATAAGCCTGTCCAAACTGATAATCCAGTTGGGCGTTATCGCTGAGCGTCAGAGAACCGGTAGTCAGTTTACCCACGCTATTGATGGCGGCACCGGCGGTAATGTGGCCGTTATCCTGCACATCGACCGCCCCGCCGATAATACCGTTACCGCCGAGGGTGGCGCCCGATTTCACTGTGACCTGACCGTTAGAAGCAGACTGATTGCCGTTGACCAGCAACACACCCTCATTGACATCCGTGATACCGGTGTAGGTGTTGTCGCCTGTCAGGATCAACGTACCGTTACCCACTTTCACCAGGCTGCCGTCGTTGCCGCTGATAATGCCGCTGATGGTGTCAGGAAGGTGCAGATTTCCCAGCGACAGTTGCTTATTACCCAACTCGACGTTACCTGCGCCGGACAACGAACCGATGGACGTCCCGCTGTTTACTGCGCTGATATCTACCAGACCGCCTGCAAGGTTTTCCACGCGAGTATTTTCTGCCATCGCCTCATCGGCCATGGTCATCAGCCCACTGTTGGTCACAATGGCATTCCCACCGCTGGCATTGTCTTCCAGCGCCAGTGTGCTGTCTTTCGCCACGCTGACCGTCGCGTCACCGGCTGTTGCGTTGTTTGAGAGTACGGCTTTGGCTTTACCTGTCAGATTCAGTTTGGCACTGGCGGCGGTGACGGTATCCGCCAGCGTTAACAGGCTGTCGGCAATGTTCATGGTCAGTGATTGCAGACGGGTGTCTGCGCCGCTGACGTTGAGCGTTGCCCCATTATTAACCGTGATGGTGCTGCTCTCGTTGCTGCCGAACACTCCGGTTTTGCTGGCATTGACCGTCACATTGTTGCTATTACCGGTACCGGCAATTTCTGTGTCGCCTTTGTAGCTGTTGGCACGGTCGAGCGTCAGAGTACTGCCCGCATCGCTTGAGCTACTGGTGACTTTCAGTTTGCCATCACCGGTAATCTCGCCGGTCGGCGTGAAGTGGTGCGAATTGAGATCGAATACGGCCGCATTAGCATTGGCGCCCAGTTCGATGGTGCGATTGCTGGTTAAATCCGCACCTAATTGCAGCGTCGAGGCGTTGTTAATCGCCAAATCGGTTCCGCTCTGGCCGAGGTTGCTGTCAGAGGAGATCTGCAACGTACCGCCATCAATACGCGTGCCGCCGCGATACGCGTTATCCCCGCTTAGGATCAGACGACCGAGGTCGGTTTTCACCAGTGTCAGTTTGTCGTTGGTGCTGGCTTCACGAAGGATTGACTCAATGGTTGCCGTAAAGTTTTGTCCCGCACCACCGGCGCCTACGCGCAGCAACAGTTCACCGGTTCCCGGCGTCTGCCCCGCATGGGTGGCATTTTCAGTGGTGGCCCAGGCGTTAAGTGCATCGCCTTTTACGACGTAACCATCGGCATCAAACTGCGCGCCAGAGAAGTTGACATCACCTGCAGCGTTATCCACGGTAACGGTACCGCCTTTGGTGGTGAAGACGGCAAAGGATTTCTGCGCCCACGGGGCGTTGCCCTCGCCGGTAGCTGTCGTCCAGTTGTTGTCACCCTGAGCACCGATCGCCATCCATTTACCATCGCCACCGTCAATCTTGCTGTTGCCTTCAATGCCCGTTAAACCGTGGCTCTGGCTGGTGGTTGCGCCATCCCAGAATTGCAGGGTAACGCCGTTGGCATTCACCAGGTTGACCTGTTTGTCGATAGAGGTCTGGACAAAGATGTTGCTCTTATCCTGACTGTCCGGTACAGCACCCAATTCCAGCGTCTGGTTATTCAGCGTACCGCCGTAGTTATAAATACGGTACACACCAGGACCGAAATTCCCGCCCGATGACGTGGTGACATCCAGTGTCCCGTCCAGTTGCAGATCGCCTTTGACGTTGATCAGGTCATTCAGACTACCACCCGGTGTGTAGGCCTGGCCCAGCTCGAAGGCGGACGTCGTTTTGCTGCCAAGCTGCAGATTACCGTTAATGGATAACGTACCCGCACCGCCGTCACCAGCGCTAATTGTTGTGGCATCGTTCATCAACACGTTGCCGCCGATAATGCCATTACCACCCAGTGTGGATGTGCCGCTGACGGTGGTTGCACCACGTGCCGCGCTTTGATCGCCATTCACCAACAGCGTGCCGTGGGTGACCGTTGTGTCGCCGGTATAGATGTTGTTGCCGGCCAGACGGGTAATGCCGCCACCTATTTGCTGCAGTGCACCGATACCGGAAATAACGCCGTTCAGCAGGACGTCGTTGGCGCGATTAATTACCAGTATGCCGTTATCGATAATGTCAGAAGCAGTGCTGACTTCACCCGTATTTCCGCCGGAACCTAACTGCAACGTACCTGTTTGCGCAATGGTGGTAGAGCCTTTGTAGCTGTTGTTGGCGGTAAATACCGTGGTACCGCCTGCCGCACGTTCAAACTTCCCGTCGCCGCTGATCGTACCGTTATAGATTTGCGCTGCGGTGTTATCACCCTGGGTATCAAAGATGACCCGGCTGTCTGGGCCTTGAGTCGTCACATCGTAATCAGCAATCGTTGCCGCGGTGCTGGTGGATTCACCGTGATCGCCTGTACGCAGCGTTGCACCGCCGGTAACGGCAATGGTTTGGCTGGCCAGTTCCAGACGGTCGACAATACGCATATCCGCCTTTTGGCCGCTAATCGTCAGTGAATCCCACCCCGCGCCGATGTTGGTGCCGGTGGTCAGGTTATCGCCGCTCAGGCTGCCAATTTTTGCACTGAGGCCGTGTGTATCGGTGAAGGTGAGGGCGTTGCCGCTACCGGCTTTCGTAGTGATGTGGCGTGTCTCATTCAGTTCAACGTCGCCAATATTGGCTTTATTGTTGCCGCTGGCCCCCGCGAAATTCACTTCGCCCGCAAAAGAGCCGCTACGCCAGTTAAAGGTATCAGTGCCTTCGCCCGTGTTGATCACGCCACTGGTCGTGCCTTTACTGATATCAATCGTGTCATTGCCCTTGCCCGATTCGATAGCCACCGCTGTGTCGGTCAGGGCCTGAAGGGTACCGGTGTTGGTAATGGTTTTATTACTGTCGCCGCTGGCGTCAATCACCGGCGCCGTGGTGCTGGCTGAGACAATTTTTCCGCTGTTGGTCAACGCGCTGACGTTTTTCGCGATGATGGCAGAGCCACCGGCGGCGTTCCGCACATTGATATCGGCACTGGTAGTGACTTTACCGTTTGTGTTGGCGCGAATACCGCTGCCTTCGCTATTCAGTACCTCAATGGTATAGCCAGTGCCGATGTCCAGGTTACCCGTTGTCGCGCTCCCGTCGTGCTGCTCAAAAGCGAAGCCGGTACCTTTACCATTGACGTTAAGGATGTTGTTAAGCCCATCTTTCATGTTCAGGGCAACGCTGGTGCGGATCCCCGCGCCGTCGTTGGCATCAATGGTCACATTTTGCAGAGTGATATTGGTGTTGTTAGCATCGTTTTGAATGCCTGCGCCCGTGCCATCAGCACGGATCTTCACATGCTGCGCTGACAGGTCGCCGGCTTTATCTGCCAGACGAATGCCATCGGCGGTGCCGTTGGTGGTAATGCTGTCGCCACTAATGCCGTTAATCTGCAGGCTGGCCCCTTCCGTCAGTAATACGCCAGCGGTGCCATCATCAACCTTAACCTGGCCCAGTTGATTAATTTGCGCACTGGCACCCGACGCGCGAACGCCGATACCGTTGCTGACATGCAGAGCGGAGGAGGATTTATTGGTCAGACTCCCGCCTTGTTGAACGTCCACGCCGATACTGTCGACGCTGGCAAGATTGATACTCGATTCGCTATCGAGGATCAGGTTACCCAGATTTCTCGCTATATAGGCGATCACTTCATTGCCACTGGCTTCAGAGGTGATCTTCGCGTTTGAGGTAAGCGTCGTGCTGGTGGCATTGTCCTGATTACGACCATTGAGCTGATGCGCCTGGCCATCAACCACACCGGCAACGGTACGTTCACCGGTTAAATTAATGGTGGTTTTGTCGCTGATATTACCGCTGGCGCCGCCTTCGATGACCAGCGCTGCGGAATCGCTACCCTGCACGGTAAATGTGGCTTCACCAGTATCGACTTTACTGCCTGCTCCGGTAGCGAGAACGCCAACAGAGTTTTTGCCGCTTAAGGTGAGATCAAGGTTAGATTGGGTCGGGCTCTGTGGATCGTTGGGGTCGCCGGACAACAATGCACCATTGGCAATACGGAAAATGGTGGTACGTTCTTTACCGTTGTCATTCATCACCGCCTGACCAATATTGGCGGTAGCGCCTTCCCCATACAGATAATAGCCAATCTGATCGGTGTTGTTGAACACCGGGCTGCTCAGGTTGTCGACGTTAGCAATGGCGTTATCACGTACGTGCACGCCGATATTCCCAACCTTGTCCAATATGATGTTGGAATAGACGTTGACTGTCGCCTGTCCGTTGGTGCCACCTTCAGCCCAGACCGCATAGTTACGATCGTTGATGCCACCCGTACCATCTACGATAATGGAACCTGTATCGCTGGTGGTCACTGCGGCGTTCTTTTTGTTGGCGCTGACGTGGATCCCCACGTTATTCGTACCGTTGACGTTAATCTTGCCGTCGTTTCTGATTTGCTGATTATTTTCCGCGCCGCTGTCACGCACGGAGATACCGTAGTTCTTGCTGTTCCCCGCATCCCCATTACCGTTGATGACGATGTTGCCCGTATTCAGTACGTTGCCGGTTGCGTTGCCGATCAAAATTCCTGCCGCGTTACGGACACCGGTGCCCAAGGTGATGAGACCGTTGTTAATAACCTCTTGGGTGCTTTTGGTCATAATCCCGGCGCTCAGGCTGGCACCACCGGGCATGATGACATCCTGGGTCAGGTTACTTGCGTCACGCCCCAGGTAAATAGCGGCATCGGCACTGTTGGTAAAGGTCGCATTTCCCGCAACTTCCACGCCAAAGGCGGTGCCGTCACCGTAAGACGCACCGTTTTTCCGTCCGTCGACGACGTTAATATTGCCGTTATTGACGCCTTTTGCCTCGCCGGACAACTGCATACCAATGGCCAGCGTCAGTGAAGCATCAGGGACATCTTTGCTCCAGGGATCGGCGGCAGATGCGGTGCCGAAGTTATCGGTGGTGATCGCCTGGTTGATGGTGCCTTCGTTGGTGATAACGCTGGTACCTTGCCCCTGCATACCGAATGCGCCGTAGCTGTTAACGTTTTGATTACCATCTTTATCAATGAACAGGCCTGAGTTGATAGTCCCGCGGTTGGTTGCTTCGGCGTTTTGCGCCAACATGCCAATCGCCAGGCTTTGCCCGCCAGAACTGCGTAGCGCGTTCAGCTCGCCGAGGTTGTTGATAACCCCACCGTCAATGGCTTTCATGACGCCA
This sequence comes from Citrobacter sp. RHBSTW-00671, assembly GCF_014103415.1. Classification (NCBI taxonomy): domain Bacteria; kingdom Pseudomonadati; phylum Pseudomonadota; class Gammaproteobacteria; order Enterobacterales; family Enterobacteriaceae; genus Citrobacter; species Citrobacter sp. RHBSTW-00671. The sequence continues at coordinate 4,074,466 of NZ_JABXPR010000001.1, read as the reverse complement.
TTAATACTGCCGTCAACGGCGATTATCGCCCCTTTGTTCAGGGTGCCGGTAGTGCCAGCGCCGTTGGCATAAATGGCATGCAACTCACCGCGCGCGGCAGTGGCGTTGTTGGTATGTGAGTCGCCATCGGTCCAGACTTTGTAGTCCCAGGTGAGTTCGTCAGACGGCTGACTGGAATGAATTAAGCTATCGATATACCCGGCATACTTTGCTTGTGCTGCTGTGACGGTTGTGACCTCTTTTGCATCCAGCCACAATTGGATTTGGCTGACCTTATCGCCATTGGCATTTTCTGCGGCGTCGTCACTTCTGCCCAACAGGAAGTCGTTAAAATCGGCCAACTCCCGCGTGCTGGTAATGGTAAATGTGCGCTCCCCGGTTTCGATAACCTTGCCATCGGCGTCATAGCCATAAGTCATCAGCGTCACATCTTCGCCAAAGACAGAGGTTTGCTTTGAGCCGGTGAACGTTTGTGTGGGGATCACGGGTGCTGCGTTAAATTTTATATAGTTGTCAGACTGCCAGTTTACCTGGCTGTTGGCGCCTTGCGCTTCCAGTAAGGAGGAGTCTTTGGCCAGTAACTCAATGGTATTGGCTTTGTCGCGTACATGGAGCGTGTCATCACCTATGTTCAGGTTGGCCGTAGCGCCATGGGTTGCCAGCGCGATACCAAACTGCTTATAGATTTCAGACTTGGTTGCATCATAAGTATTTAAGACGGAATCGCCGATTTGCGATTTGGTGAGAAAGCTACTTAACACATTGGTATCAAAGACCTTAATGGTTTCTGAACCGTCCGGGAATGCGGGGTCAACCACCGTGAAGTTTTCGCTTTGAGAAGGCTCAGCCGATTGGTTATACGTCAGGTATTCCGCCAGCTCTTCAGGTTTGGTGATTGTTTTGGCACCCTGGCCTGGGCTGGTGGCCTGCAGCGTGATTTTGCCTGTTCGCAGTAACTCACTGATGGTGGTTGATTCTACAACGCCGCTTTGACCTGGATTAATCGTCGGGATTGCGCCGCTGATATTGAGTTCCTGACTGGCGGTTTTATTTTCATATAAGAAGCCGTAGTCGTGGGGAGCCTGATAAACGTCCGCAGAAATACCGTTCTGGAAGTCGTCAGAAATATTTCGCTCGCCCGTAGCGGTAATCTGCGCCGCTGAAGCCATCATCGTAGCGCCACTTAATGCGCTGGCTGCCAGTACCGCAACAGTTTTACGGGAACTGCTTTTCTTCTTACCTCTGGTTAATTCAGAGACGACAACCCAGATACCGAGTGCCGCGTTCCAAATAATGCTGTAAACCTTATTCATATATAACCCTCGTCTACATTCCTGTTATGTATGTGTTAATACGTTGAGTTGTTGGCTATGGTTGGCACGCGGATGTGCTACCCGGTATGTCTATTTTCGAAAATAGCGATCCCTTCCGGGCCAGGCGGAATTAAAAATGAGCCGAAAGAAAATCTGTTAATAATTGACCGTGATTACTATCCTTAAATAAGTCAGTTACGGCTGGCTATAGTGAGAAATGGTGTACTTGAGCCGGGTATTACTTTTACCCAGCTTTCTGGCAATGTTGCTTTTGTACGCCCCGATTGTTTTTTCACTTTTTTGCGATACGCCGGCGATTTGTGTCAGTGACCACCCCCGGGCTAGCATCATCATCACATTGAATTCGTTGGTCGTTATTTTTGTTTGTAGCTCTTTGATATTGCGTGTATTTTTGTTATCGGTGATACGCGTGATTGTTTGCAATAGCTGATCAAGGCTGGTGTCCTGATCGAGGAACTGCAGGGCCATTCCGCACACTGTTTGAAAAATAGAAAAAGTGGCTTCATCGGCTAACACGATGATCGTTGTGGATGGTCGTATAGCCATGTTGCGGATAATCCTGGCATATTTTAAGAAATCTGATTTGTCAGGATTAATAATGATGCAATCCGTTTCATGAGATTGCGTTTGGACGGCAGAAAGCGTCTGGGAGGAATGGTACGCGATATCAATATATAATGATGAGCCACGTAGGATTTCTCGCATGCCTAGCCAGGGGTAAATTGAGTCACCCAAAAAAATAGCTTTAGACATAACGATCTCCTTGAAATTTTGGTGCAAGCAGTCGCCTCTTTTTTTAGTTAAAAAAGAGTTTCTCGCGATGCATGAAATGTTAATTAATTCTCGTATGCCCTAAATAATTCCAGTTGCAGGAAGTCCGGGGAGTGAATTCCCAGGCACACAGATACGATGTGGCTGAGGTGAACTAACGCAGCCAACGCATAGGCAACTTGAAATATGACGGGTATATTTCGCTCTTTGCTTTGAACGCATCCTTATTTATTCGGATATCAACAGATATTTTCTGTCTTTATTTAAATCATTAACTATTCTTAAAGTAGATATTACACTTTGTTAAAATTTAAGATAAATCGTTTAAATCACCTCTGTGAAGATGATTGATAGATTTCGCTTATTGATCGGCGGGGTTTTGTGTCCGTCGATTCGATAATGACAGGGGATTCCTATAGGTTTTGAAGGGGGATATTGTTAATTATTATTAATTTCAAACAGATATGTGATTTTCTTAACGGGGAAGGAAACAACCAGGAGAATTCTTAATCAAAGACAGGGCCGGAAAGGAGATAAATGTTCAGAAGAAGAAAATAGCGTTTGATTTGAATTAATGGGCTGTAAATGAAAATAATTTAGATTTATATTCTTTTGGTTTATGGATTTTAAGGTGTTTGATCTAAAGTAAGCTTTTCGTGCTTAATCTAAAAATCAGTCTTGCAGCCGCTTTTTTGTCTGCTTTTTGTACGCGAATTTTCTTAGCCAGCCAATAGCTCTTGCTCCACTTGTTGTACCTGCATTTCCAGCGTAGTGCGGATTTCTGTCAGTGCTCGTTGCTGATCGGAGAAGTAGGCTTCTTTGTCTGTTACTGAAGTGGCAAGACGCCAGGCGTTTTCCGCCTCCAGATCGCTAATCTCTTTGAGCAGCGCATTAATTTGCTCCCTGAGCTGCTGAATCTTGCTGCGTAAATGCTGCAGATCGTTTAATCGGTCACTTGCCATCATCGGTTCGAGCCCGGCTTGTAACTGGGTCAGTAATGCCCTAACCGCGGCCAGATCGGCATTTTGTCGTGCCTGATTAAGCTGCACCATCATCTGATGGGCTTTCTCTTTCAGGTCATCTGCTACCACGTCCGGGTGGCAAAGCCGACTGGCCTGACGCCACAGGCGTTTTAACTCATTACGTTCATCAGCTGAAAGCCGCTGGTCGCGGGTGTAACGGTGCTGCGCATCCTGCTGTTGTTCCTGGTATTCATCATACTCATGGCTTGCTTCCTCCTGTGCCTGACGGGTCGCGCTGTCGTCCTGGCGAGAAAAGTCGTTTTCCAGTTCACGAATTTCCGCCAGCAGGGCGGTGATAAGCTCAGTCTGTTGCTGAATGCGCTGGCGAGTTTCCACGGATTCGCGGGAGTCCGAACTCAGATTTACCCAGTGCTGCTTGAGTTTCGCCAGTTGATCAACGGCCTGTGAAATATAGTGCAGACAGGACTGATAATCTTTTTCCCGACGTTTTCGTTCTGCTTCCTGCTTACGTTGCGCGCTGGCGGCCAGCTGCTTACGCAGTTCGAGAATTCGGCTCATCAACGGTCCAAGACGAAGATGGTACAGGTCATTAAAATCATCGAGAATTTGAATGCGCGCGTTGCGCTTATCAATCAGATCGCGCAGTTGGGTTTCAAGCGCTTTCAGTTCGAGCTTACTGGCGGCAATGCCGGGGTCCTGCCACGTTGATACTGCGCGCTGGGATTGTAGCCAGTGTGTAATTTCACGCAGGGCATCGCCGAAACGCCGTTCTTCAATCGCCTGCACGATGACGCCGGGAATGACTGACAAAGGTTCATTTTTCAGATGCGCCAGCTGCTGGAAAATAATCTCTTCATCTTCCAGTTCGATGGCGCTTTTGACGATCTCAAGTCGTTTAATGATCTTATTCATGACAGTCGTTGCCTGGCGTGGTTCAAAAACGAGTGACTGAACCACGACAGGTTCACCCGTTTGAAAATGTTGGAAAAACAGTAAAGTGCATTCTGTGGCCTGCGATGCCTTTTCGTCCAGAATAATTCACTGTAATTATGAAAAAGCGGTACTACTGCGCACTTCTTCGCGTCTTTAAACCCTCGTTTCATCTTTTTTATTCACCAGCTAATTATTCTTGATCTGATAAAGATAATGCGTATAGTTCTCATTCTCTTTTGTTATTAACAATCTGCGTGAACTCTGGTAAGGATCCCGACAATGAAAAAAACAACATCCGCTCTGGCATTGTTGGCTGCCGTTGCATTAAGCGGCTGCACAGCTAACGCCACGCCAGCCAGTAACCCGGTGGCACAGGAAAAAACAATCGCACCGGCAGCAACGGATATTCAGCAGCGGGCACTGGCTGATGGCTTGTATGAAATGGCGCTGAGTCCAGCGGGTGATGCGCTGTACGTCGCCAGTGCGGAAGGGTTCAAAGATGTTCAGGGTGGGGTGGTTTACAAGCTGGAACCGCAAACGCTGAAGACCCTCGGTCTGAGCCACACCGATCTGAAAAACTTTGGTATGGCTATCTCTCCAGACGGTAAAACGGTGTATGTCACCAACTCTCTGGATGGTGGTCTAAGCGCGCTGAATACCGCTGACGGCAAAGTGAAGAATCGCGTGCTATTCCCGGAACGTAACCCAGAAGGATTCCCGTACGGCGCACGTCAGGTACTGTTGCATAATGGTCTGCTCTATATTGGCGCCGTTGCCGATCCGGCGGTGATTTGGGTGGTTGATGCCGAAACGCTGAAACTGAAAACCCGGATTAAAAATACCGGTAAATGGATGACCGGACTGCATTACTCAGAAATGACGCAGCGTATTTATGCGGCAAATGGCGGCGGTGAAATCCTCGTTATCAACCCACGCACTCAGCGCGTTGAAAAACGCTGGCAACCGCTGGGCGATAAACCCGCGTTGCTGTTGAATATGGCGGAAGACCCGCAAACCGGTCGCCTGTTTGTCACCGACAATTCCAAAGCGAAAACGACATTGGTGTTGGATATTCATACGGGCAAGCTGCTTAAACAGCTGGATATCGGGGATTCGCTGGCGGTGAAATTCAATGCAAAACGCAACGAAATCTATATTACCCAGCGTGATTCCGGAAAATTGCTTAGCCTGAATGCAACGGATTACAGCGTGAAGAAAAGCTGGGATCTCCTCCCCAATCCAAACAGCCTGTTGCTTTCTGCTGATGGCCAAACCTTGTTTGTCACAGTGAAACAGAAATTCAATAAAGACCACTCCACCTCCGCGCCAGATAACGTGGTGCGTATCGATCTGAATAAATAATAACACCATGTTGCCGGGGCGCTCTCCGGCAACGTCGTCAGACTTTTAATGGCATGGCTATGGACAACACTAAAACATACGCACACTTAATGAGAAAAACGGTGCTGGCCGCTACTATTGGCGCGTTTTCCGGCACGGTGAATGCTGCTGAGACCCCGACAGAAGCGGAAGAGACCATTGTGGTACAGGCTGCAGAGGGACGTGATTTTAAACCCGGTGGCGATACGTTACTGCCTGCTTTTCTCGACGGCCAGGTTGCCAATGGCGGCAGGCTGGGGATGCTTGGTCAGCAAAATGCCATGGATGTGCCATTTAACGTTATAAGCTACACCTCAAAACTGGTCGAAGATCAGCAAGCTAAGACCGTAGCCGATGTTGTCGCCAATGACGCGAGCGTGCAGGCGGTACAAGGCTACGGTAACTACGCAGAGACATACCGTATTCGCGGTCTGAAACTTGACGGCGATGATATGACTTTTGGTGGATTATCCGGTGTGCTGCCGCGTCAGGTGGTGGATACGCAGATGATCGATCGCGTTGAAATCTTTAAAGGCGCGAATGGATTGCTCAATGGCGCGGCCGGTAGCGGCGTTGGCGGGATGATTAATCTTGAACCCAAGCATGCAGACGATACGCCGATCACACGCCTTGGTATGGATTACACCAGTGACTCACAGGTGGGAACGTCGCTCGATGCCGGACGCCGTTTTGGTGACAATAACCAGGTCGGCGCCCGTGTGAATCTGTTGCATCGTGAAGGGGAGGGGGCGGTAGACGACGATAAACGTCGTACTACGCTTGCATCGCTGGGACTGGATTACCGTGGCGACCGTTTCCGCAGTTCATTAGACGTTGGGTATCAGAAAAAGACGTTTCACGGCGGCAACATGGGGATCAATGTCTACTATGTGCCATTTGTCCCCGATCTGCCGAAAAATACGCACAACTATAGCCAGAGATGGGGTTATAGCGATATTGAAAATGAGTTCGGAATGGCGCGCACGGAATATGATCTGACCGATAACTGGACCGCTTATGCCGGTTTAGGCGCGCAACACGCGCATGAGATTGGCTTGTACAGTGCCCCGGAAATATACAACCAGGCCGGTGACGCGAAAGCCGGACGCCTTGATACCAATCGTATTATTGATGCGTTCAGCGGGATGGCAGGGCTGCGCGGGAATTTTGATACGGGTTTTGTGTCGCATAAGGTAAACGTAGGTTATTCCGCCGTCACTAAAGAAGACAAAATCGCCTGGCGCATGGGGTCACGTGCCGCACGTCCGGACGTCAATATCTACGATACGCAAGCTGTCGCAAAACCCGCGGTGACGGCGACGGGAGGTAACTATAGCGATCCGTTAACCAGTGGACGTACGCGTAGTCAGGGGTGGTTACTCAGCGATACGTTGGGCGTGCTTGATGATCAGCTTCTGTTTACCGCCGGCGCGCGCCACCAAAAGGTCGTGGTACGTGATTACAACAAAGAAACTGGCGCTGAAAACGTTAAGAACAGTTTTGATGACAGCCGCTGGATGCCGACGTACGGTGTTGTATACAAGCCGTGGCAGGAACTCTCTTTTTACGCGAACCATACCGAATCGCTACAGCCAGGCAGCACCGCGCCAAGTAATGCGGTGAACTACGGTCAAAGCACCGGAATCATCCATGCAAAACAGAATGAGGTTGGGGTCAAAACAGACTTTGGGCGTGTCGGCGGCTCACTGGCGCTGTTTGAAATCAAAATGCCGGTCGCGCAACTGGATAGCCAGACCCGGTATTACGCCATCAACGGTGAGCAGCGTAACCGTGGCGTGGAGCTGAATGTTTTTGGTGAGCCGGTGTTAGGACTGCGGCTGAACGCCAGTGCAACGTGGCTGGATGCGACGCTCAGTAAAAATCAAAACGGCGTCAACAACGGTAACACGGCAATCGGCGTACCGGACTTCTATGCGGTGCTGGGGGCTGAATATGATATTAAGCCGGTTGAAGGACTCACCGCGACGGCACGGCTGAACCATTCTGGCGCTCAGTATGCCAACGCGGAAAATACCAAGAAACTCGACAGTTTTACCACACTGGATTTAGGTGTGCGTTACCGTATGTCACTCAATCAAAACCAGAACCAGATGATTTTGCGTGCTGGGGTCGATAACGTCACCAACGAAAATTACTGGTCAGGTATTGATGATACCGGAACTTATCTGTTCCAGGGCGAGCCGCGCACGCTGAAGGTTTCCGTCAGTTACGACTTCTGATTTTTTTTCCTGGGCCTCGGTGCGTTGGGCAAGGATGCTCGGCGTATCCAAACGATTGCGCCTTGCGACAACCAGGTTGAAATGTTAAAAGAAGCCCCTTCAATAAAAACCACACAGGGGTAGGGCGTGAAAAACGCGTCAACTGCATCTGACACCAGCGTGTCTGATGCCGCGTCGACGAATGAACCGACGCTTCAGCGGGGGTTGCAAAACCGCCATATTCAGTTAATTGCGCTGGGCGGCGCAATTGGTACTGGCTTGTTTCTGGGAATCGGCCCGGCTATTCAGATGGCGGGACCTGCTGTATTACTCGGTTACGGTGTTGCCGGGATCATCGCGTTTCTGATCATGCGTCAGCTGGGCGAAATGGTGGTTGAAGAACCCGTTTCAGGATCGTTTGCCCACTTTGCCTATAAATACTGGGGTCCGTTCGCCGGTTTTTTGTCTGGCTGGAACTACTGGGTGATGTTTGTGCTGGTTGGCATGGCAGAACTCACCGCAGCCGGAATTTATATGCAGTACTGGCTGCCTGATGTCCCAACCTGGATTTGGGCCGCGGCTTTCTTCGTGATTATCAATGCGGTCAACCTGGTCAACGTGCGTCTGTATGGCGAAACGGAATTTTGGTTTGCGCTGATCAAAGTCCTGGCAATTATCGGCATGATTGGCTTTGGTATCTGGATGCTGTTTTCCGGCAACGGTGGCGAACATGCAAGCATCGATAACCTGTGGCGTTATAACGGCTTTTTCGCGACTGGCTGGAACGGACTGATCCTGTCGTTGGCGGTGATTATGTTCTCGTTTGGTGGTCTGGAACTGATCGGTATTACCGCTGCCGAAGCGCAGGACCCGCAAAAAAGCATTCCGAAAGCGGTAAACCAGGTGGTGTATCGTATTTTGCTGTTTTACATCGGCTCACTGGTGGTGCTGTTGGCGCTGTATCCGTGGGTGGAAGTAAAATCGAATAGCAGCCCGTTCGTAATGATTTTCCACAATCTTGACAGTAACGTGGTGGCATCTGCGCTGAATTTTGTCATTCTGGTGGCTTCACTGTCGGTCTACAACAGCGGTGTTTATTCGAACAGTCGTATGCTGTTTGGCTTGTCGGTACAGGGAAATGCACCGAAATTCTTAACCCGGGTCAGCCGTCGTGGCGTACCGGTGAACTCATTGATTCTGTCCGGCGCGATTACGTCGCTGGTGGTGCTGATCAACTATGTGTTGCCGCAAAAAGCCTTCAGCCTGTTGATGGCGCTGGTGGTTGCGACGCTGCTATTGAACTGGATTATGATCTGTCTGGCGCACCTGCGTTTCCGGACAGCAATGCGTCGTAAGGGGCGTGATACTCAGTTTAAAGCGTTGCTGTATCCGGCGGGTAACTACGTGTGTATCGCCTTCCTCGGCATGATTCTGGTGCTGATGTGCACCATGGATGATATGCGCCTGTCCGCTATCCTGCTGCCGGTGTGGATCCTGTTCCTGTTCGCGGCATTCAAACTGCTGCGTCGCAAGTCCCGCTAATACCTAACCGATCTCATCCTGGTGATGAGATCGGTTCTTTCTTCATGCTACCGATTAACGCTGAAAAACGCCTGCCAGTGCGCGAATATCATTTCCGGTAGGGGATTGATGAATGCGTAAACCGAACTCTTCGACGACGGCGAAAATATGGTCGAAGATGTCAGCCTGAATACTTTCATATTCCAGCCACACCACCGTATTGGTAAACGCGTAAATTTCAATCGGTAAACCGTGGTCATCGGGTGCAAGCTGGCGCACCATTAACGTCATATCTTTGCGAATGCGCGGATGGTGGCGTAAATATTCGTTCAGATAAGCGCGGAAGGTGCCGATATTGGTCATCTGGCGATGATTCAATACGGACTCAGGCGCATCTAATTGCTGGTTCCACTCGCTGATTTCCTGGTGGCGCGTGGTTAAATAGGGTTTCAGCAGATGCGCTTTATGTAATCGCTGGCGTTCATCTTCATCGAGAAAATGAATGCTGGTGGCATCGATGCTGATGCTGCGCTTAATGCGTCGACCACCGGAAGCCGACATCCCGCTCCAGTTTTTAAACGAGTCTGATACCAGCGACCAGGTAGGGATAGTGGTGATGGTGTTATCCCAGTTGCGTACTTTTACCGTGGTTAATCCAATATCAATAACCGCGCCATCGGCACCGTATTTCGGCATTTCCAGCCAGTCACCCAGCTTGAGCATATCGTTGGCTGACAGCTGAATACCGGCGACCAGTCCGAGGATCGGATCTTTAAATACCAACATTAAGACGGCGGCCATCGCACCCAGACCGCTGATCAGTATCGCCGGGGACTGGCCAATCAGCAGGGAAATCATCAATATTCCGACGATAATTGCGCCAATTAACTTGATGCCCTGAAATATTCCTTTCAACGGCAGTTGTGATGCGGCAGGGAGTTTTTGCGACAGATTGAGAATCACGTCCAGCAGGGAGAATAAAGACAGCAGGGCGTACATCATGATCCACAGCTGTGCGCAGGTGACTAATATTTCTGCGGCTTCACTGCCTTTCTGTAGCCAGAGTGCGGCCTGTATATTGACAATGATACCCTGCAGGGTGAATGCCAGTCGGTGAAATAATTTGTTCTGCGTGATGATTTGTAGCCACAGGCGGGAGCTGGCGTTGGCGCGCTTTTCAAATGCGCGTAATACCACCCAGTGCAAAATAACGTGAACAATAATGGCGGTGATAAAAATAATGCCAAAAATCATCACCAGCGAGGTGGTGTGATTTATTTCAATGCCGAGTTCTTCTACCTGAGATATCAATTCCTGCATAATGTCTCCTTAATAAACAGCGGTCTATGATGACCGCTGTGTGGAGCTTATGCAAATGTGGGGATCAGACTTCTGTCAGCGTCGTTTCTTGCGGCAGACGTGATTTTGGCAGGGCAGCGTTGAAGTCTTCAACGCTGTGATGACCCACCGGGACCACAACAACGCTGGTGTAACCTTTTTCTTTCAGGCCAAATTCTGCATCCATGATGGCCGCATCAAAGCCTTCAATCGGTACAGCATCCAGACCCATCGCCGCCACACCCAGCAGGAAGTTACCGACGTTCAGGTACACCTGTTTCGCCATCCAGTGGTTGTCGTCTTTCAGTTCCTTGCGGTGCAGGTCGGCAAAGAATGTACGACCTTTGTGGTTTGCAGCTTTGGCTTCCGGGGTAGCAAAGCGTCCATCGCGCTCTTCTTGATCCACCACGCGTTCCAGCCACGCATCGTCCATCGCCGTTTTGGCGCAGAACACCACGACGTGGGAAGCATCCAGCATTTTACGTTCGTTGAACACAAAGCCGCCGGCTGCGGATTTAGCCACCCGCGCTTTTCCTTCGTCAGTGCTGGCAACGATAAAGTGCCACGGCTGAGAGTTGGTACTGGACGGGCTAAACTGCAGCAGTGTTTTTAATTTTTCTGCTTGCTCAGCGGTCAGTTTTTTATTCGGATCAAATGCCTTAGTGGAGTAACGTTTTAAGGCGACAGAAACAATATCCATAACTACTCCTGGTGGTTTTTCGTACCCTGCGGGTGCGTTTTGTTTCAGCAGGGTACAGGGTTAGCGGGAAAATGATAAGACCGAAAAATGCAAAAACACTTATCGACGCTAACGATAAATCAGCCAGGCCGCAGGCGTTTTTGATCCCGCTTAGGCAGGCCGTCTACCACCCGATGCCATGAGTCGTTCACCAGGTCGGTCAGTAATGACTCGCTAATATCATCGCCGGGGTAGACGGATATCCAGTGCTTTTTATTCATGTGATAGCCCGGTTCGATACTGCGGTAAATCTGCTGATTCAGTAGTGATTTTTGTGGGTCTGACTTCAAATTAACCAACGGACGGCCGCGCTGCTCTGAGACAATCATAAAAATCTTACCGCCAACTTTGAAGACATCGTATTCCGGGCCGAACGGCCAGCATTGCTCGGTAAAAGGGAGTTCGAGCGCAATACGTTTAGCACAAGCATGCAGCGTTTGGCCGTCCATTATTTTTCCTCGCGGGTTAGTGCGCGCCACATGGCCTCAAACCCCATCGAAATGTATTCATTCGCGCGGGCAGGATCGCGGGCGGCGAATTCCATGGTTGTCTCTGCCAGTGAAAGAAAAAGCCCATCACCGAAGGCACGATATTCATCAGACATAAATTCAGGACGAACGGAACGATGACATAAATCGCGCAGTTCCGGAAACATATCGTCAGCCTGTTGTTCGGTTTCTTTGCTGATTTTCTCGCTGACGGCCAGTTGGCGGATAGTGCGATGTCCACAAGTATGGTCCAGACCCCAACTGATGTAGCTGTTCCAGATGTAGTGAGTCATGGTTTTGGCATCGGTCACTGAGCGATCAAGATTTGCCATCATTGACTGGCAGAGGTCTTGCTTTAAATGGAGGTAAAGCTCGTTGATCAGATCATCTTTTGTTGCGAAATAGCGAAACAACGTTCCCTCTGCGACACCTGCATTTCGGGCAATAACGGCGGTAGAGGCCGCAATACCTGATTGTGCAAATGCTGTGGTTGCAGCTTCCAGTAATGCCTGTTTTTTGTCTTCACTCTTCGGACGAGCCACTACACTTTACCCCTAAGTCTGTAAAAAAATAGGATTGAATCACGGCCTTTGCAGCACCGCAACGGCGAATGTCAAAGATTGAAAATCATCTTGACGACAAACTTTCGATTTCTATAATGAGTGCTTACTCACTCATAATCAAGAGTCAGTCGCGCAACCCAGCGGAAAGGGAGCGCGTTTAAGGTCAGGATATGAAGCGTCTCACAGTTTGTGTGGTTGTTATTATGCTCATTGCCGCAGCAGCAAGTTTACCGTTTGTACTCAATGCCGGATTTGGTCAGGCGCCGCAAGGAGCACAACTGAGTCAGGTTGAACAGTCGCCACACTATCGTGATGGACAGTTTCATAATCAGGTCCCGACCCCGGGCTATACCGGCAACAAAGGTATGTTGGCGGCCTGGTGGGAGTTTCTGGTCGCGAAGCGAGAAAACGCGCGACCCGCGCAGCCATTACCCCTGGTTGCGACCGATCTCGCCAGTTTATCGCCACAGCAGGATACCCTTGTCTGGCTGGGGCATTCCTCGTGGTATTTGCAGTTGGCGGGCCAGCGTATTCTTATTGATCCGGTGTTGAGCAATTATGCCGCACCGTTTTCATTCCTGAATAAAGCCTTTGCCGGCGAGTATCCGTGGACCGCGCAGACGATGCCGGAGATCGATCTTCTTATTATCTCGCATGATCACTATGACCATCTGGATCTCGCCACCATCAAGGCCCTGATGCCGAAGATTAAGCGCGTGATTACACCGCTTGGCGTAGGTTCGCACCTGCGTTACTGGGGAATGAACAGCGAGATCATTGAGGAACGCGACTGGAATCAATCCGTCAAAGTGACGGATTCACTGATCGTCCATGTCCTGCCTGCCCGCCATTTTTCTGGCCGGGGGATTAAACGTAACCAAACGCTGTGGGCCAGTTTCATGTTTGAAACGCCGGAACAGAATGTTTACTACAGCGGCGACTCCGGCTACGGGCCGCATTTTAAAGCGATTGGCGAGCAGTTTGGCAAGGTCGATTTGGCAATCATGGAAAATGGTCAGTATGACCAGGACTGGAAGTTCATTCATATGATGCCGGAAGAGACCGCTCAGGCCGCAGCCGATCTCCACGCGAAAGCGGTATTGCCCGGACATGCGGGTCGCTTCGTTCTGGCAAAACACACCTGGGATGATCCCTACAAAAGACTGGCACTTGCCAGTCGCCGCCAACATTACCGATTGCTGACGCCGATGCTGGGTGAGCCGGTAGCACTGTCCGAACCGGACCAACAGTTTACGGCCTGGTGGCAGCAGGCAACGCAATGAACAGAGGGGAGAGCATGATGACGATTTCTGCTCAGGTAATTGATACGATTGTTGAATGGATTGATGATAATTTGAATCAACCCTTGCGCATTGATGATATTGCGCGCCATGCGGGGTATTCAAAATGGCATCTGCAACGCCTTTTTCTGCAGTACAAAGGCGAGAGCCTCGGGCGGTATATCCGTGAACGTAAGCTATTATTAGCGGCACGCGATCTGCGCGATACCGACCAAAAAGTTTACGATATCTGCCTGAAGTATGGCTTCGATTCGCAGCAGACTTTCACGCGTATTTTTACCCGTACGTTTAGCCAACCGCCTGGGGCGTACCGTAAAGAAAATCACAGCCGCACACATTAACGGTATACGGGTTCTCGCGGGTCTATTCTGCCAGCGAGAACCAACGCCGCCAGATGAAGCGTAGTACAAAATACTCAATCACCCCGAGAAGCAAGAACCACAGACAAAACAACAAAGTATAAAACTGGTTAAGATCCATTAAATGAAAGGTTGTGACTAACTTTTGCGCCAACACCAGGCCAAGCGAAGGGGCGGGCAGCAACAGGCAGGAAAGCAGAGCCAGCAGCAGTATCCCGGCGGCGGTCATCAGTGATTCAAGCGGGTGTTTCATGGCATTGTTAAACTTGAGTTAAAAAGCCATTGTCGGGGATATCGTTGGTTAACGCAAACGTCGCGCTTAATGCCCCGCCCAGATCTCACAGTGTTTTTTCACCAGTCCACTCAGCGAGCCACCGTTTGCCACAAAATCACGCATGTGCCGGACCTCATTGTGACCCTTTTTCACCTGCTGATGTAAGGTGTTTATGGCACTCGCTGCCCCCACTTTTTCCGCCGACGCGGCGACAGTGTCCAGTAAGCGTAGCGTGTCGTCCGCCAGGCGATGGCGATCCCCGGTATTCACGTCGGTGAGTATTCCTTCCATGCCAAAACGACAGGCCTGAAAACGGTTGAACGTGTACAACAGATAATCATTTTCCTGATGCCTGAATGGCCGTTCGGTGAGTAACCAGTGGGCGGTAGCCTGAATAAGCCCGGCCATGTTGAGTGCGTGCTCAAGGGTCAGCGGGGTGTCCATCACCCGCACCTCTACCGTGCCAAAATGCGGACTGGGGCGAATATCCCAGTGCAAATCTTTAATGCTGTCAATCATGCTGGTATACGCCAGTCGGCGAAAGAGCCCGGTAAATTCCTGCCAGTTGCTCACCCACGGCATCGGGCCATTATCGGGAAATCCGGAGAAAATGTTCAGCCGTGCACAGGCAAAACGTGTATCGGCAGCCTGCATATAGGGTGAGGCTGCAGAGAGCGCAATAAAGTGGGGGACAAATCGCGACAGGCCGTGCAGCAGGTAAATCGCATCGTCACCGTTGGCGCAGCCGATATGGACATGCTGACCGAAAACCGTCGCCTGCTGAATAAGGTAGCCGAAGTTCTCCAGGTTCCGCCGATAGCGTTCGTCATCACACACTTCCTGACGCTGCCATGTTTGAAACGGGTGCGTACCACCGCCGCAGATTTCGAGGTGAAGCGTTTGGGCTGCGCGCAAAACAAGGTGCTGCATGGTGGAAAACTGCGCGGCCGCCTGGTCAACATCGCGACACACCCCGGTCGCCATTTCCAGCATGCTTTCGGTGATATCGTGCTTCACCTCGCCGACAGTGAGTTCTGACTTCACGGCGTCAATCAACCTGGATGCGTCCTGGCTCAGATCGTATCCCGGAGGATTGATTACCTGCATTTCCAGTTCAATGCCTAACGTAAAGGGGTCAGAGACATGAAAATCGGGTAGTGACATCGTGTTCTCCTGAGCGTTGATTTCTAATCAGTATAGAAGGGGCGGCGATTTTCTGTTCTGCGTGAAAAATCCCTGACCAGCGCTTTGAAGGTGAAATGGCGGGTGCTATAACGTGGTTTTTGCTTGCATAACAAGGGGTGAGCGGTGCCAGAGATAAATCTGTATGGGCAGACGGTGGGTGATGCCCTGCCGGACTGGAATGGCGCAGCCGCGCTGCCACGGAGTGTGCTTATTGGACAATATTGCCGTCTGGAGCCCCTGGATGCTGACCGCCATGCCGCCGATCTGTTTGATGCCTACGCGCAGGCACCTGACGAACGTGACTGGACCTGGCTTGCCAGCACGCGTCCTGCGAGCGTAGAGGAGGCCGTGCATTGGGTCACGGGCAAATCAACGGATGCCACTTTGGTTCCCTATGCGGTGATTGATTTACAATCCGGGCGCGCCGTGGGGTTAGTCTCATTTATGGCGATCGACCTTGTAAATGGCTCGGTCGAGATAGGCCATGTGACCTGGTCGCCACGAATGAAGAATACGGTACTGGGTACAGAAACCGTCTGGCTGTTGCTACGCCAGGCGTTTGCGCTGGGCTATCGCCGCGTGGAGTGGAAATGCGATTCTCTGAACGTCGCATCCCGCCGTGCGGCGGAGCGTTTAGGGTTTATCCATGAAGGGCGCTTTCGCCAGAAAATGGTGCGTAAGGGGCGCAACCGCGACAGCGACTGGCTATCAATGATTGACGATGAGTGGCCACAGTGTGACGCTGTTTTGCAGCGTTGGCTGGCTGTCGACAACTTTGATGAAAACGGGCGACAACGCCGATCGCTGGCGGCGTTTCAACCGGCATAGTGCGTTTTCCCTGACCACTCAGACAGAAAAGGCTGGCGAGCATGATGGCGGGGCCGGGCATAGGGTAATGATGTTTTCTTCACGCCGAAACCAGCTAACGTTAACGCTCAGCCCGGCGAGGCTTTGCGAAAATGACGGCGTGATTTGCAAGGTGATCTGCGTCGTGGTGAGAGCGATAACGTTGGCGCTGGAGAAGCCCGGAAGGTGCGTCAAGTGCGCTGAAAATGCCTTATACAGACTCTCTTTGGCGCTGAAGGCTAGGGTTAAGGCAAGCGGAAAGGGGAGTGACGCGAGAAGCAAAACCTGTCGCTCAGTGTTGTCTATTATGCTGTCAGCAAGCTCAGCTGCGACCTGCGGCGAAAAAATAGCTTCAATGTCCAGTCCGACGGGGTAGCGTGAGACGACAGCCAGTGCCGTTGTTGCGCTATGGCTGATACTACCAAAGAGTCCATGTGGCCACAGCGGTTGTCGCTGCTCGCCGATGCCGGGCACCGTTTTGATACCGTATTCACGCAAAGCATGTATTGCGGCGATACGTCCTGCCAGATGTTCTGCTTTACGTTTACGTGCACCAGCGGTTAGCTGGGCATGGTGAGGGAGCCAGAGCAGATCGTGTTCGTGAAAGCTGTTGGGATCAAACCCGACAATATGCAGCGTGTGGTCAGCGAAAGGGAATGATGTGTGTGTTGTACGCATGATTTTGTATCGTTTCCCTCTCCCCACCGGGAGGAGAGGGAACAACGCTATCAGAAGTGGGTATTCACGCTCATGAACCACGTACGACCCGGTTCGTTATAGGTGTACGCGCCAGCGCCCGCCATATAGTCGCCAGTTTTGATATCACTGGTTGTTTGGGCATTGCCTTCACGCCACAGACGTTTGTCGAAGACGTTATCCACGCCGCCGGTCAGGCTGACGTTTTTGGTCACATCCCAGGTTGCGCTCAGGCCGACGATGCTGTACGGGCTCACTTCCTGGGCAGAACTGCCGGTCACCGGTTTACCCTGGTAATCATATTTCTTCGGCTGTTGTTTGCCGTACCAGGTAAAGGTGGATTGCAGTGACAAATCTTCACGCGCCTGCCAGCTCAGCGTTGAGTTCAGCGTGTATTCAGGAATAATCGACAAGCGTTCGCCGGTCTCTTTATTCTTACTTTGCAGCATGTAAGTGATGTTGTTGGTCCAGGTAACGGTTTCGCTAACCGGTACGTTCAACGTCCCTTCCAGGCCTTCCACCACCGCTTTAGGTACGTTTTCCCACTGATAGATATCGGTGTAGGTTGTTGTTTCTTTACCCGTAGTCGGGTTTTTCTGGGTAATTGACGTTCTGCTTAGCGGTACAGTCCCCGCTTCGATCTTGTTACGGTAATCGTTGCGGAACCAGGTGACGCCGGCCAGCCAACCGTCACGTTTGAACTCCAGACCAATCTCTTTGTTGATACTGGTTTCGGCCTTCAGGTCATCATTGCCCATCATATAGCAACCAATGCCCGTCGCAGAACCGGTGGCATAGCAGCCCTGGCCTTTGCTGTACAGAATATAGTTCGGGTTAGTCTGGTACAGGCTAGGTGCTTTATAGGCCCGTGCGATACCCATTTTCAGCGTAAAGTCGTCGCCCAGACCTTGGGACAGGTTCAGGGATGGGCTCCAGTTGTCACCAACGACGCTGTGGTGGTCGAAGCGCAGACCCGGCGTCAACATGGTGCTGTCGGTCAGCTCCATGTTATTTTCTGCAAACAGGGAGAAAATTTCAGCCTGTGAATACGGGCTACGATCGGTGCTGCTGGCACCAGGTATGTTCCCGCCCATAAAGGTCTGGGTATTGGAACTCATGTCTTTCATACGCTGCTGGTTCCATTCGGTACCGAGCGTCAGGTTCTGGTTAACCAACAGGTCGAATGGAATGCTAATTTCGCTGTGCAGGGTGACATCCGCCAGGTCAGTGTCGGTAAATTGATTACTGTTAAATAACCCTTCAAGGCCACCTGCCAGACCTTCACCCAAACGGGAGTTACGGGTGTGTTCGTATTGCGCCCAGTTGCTGGTGGTAATGCCGTTGTCCCAGCCGCCGTTCCACGTCAGCGCATAGTTCTGGCGGTACATACGGTTGGTTTCTTTACCGTAGTATTTTTTTACCAGCCCGTTAGTTTTGTTATCGTTGTTGGTATTTTGAGTGTCACCCGCATACAGGTTGCCCTGGCGGCTGTAGCCGGCTTCAAACTCCAGCGATTGCATTGGGGCAAAATCCCAACGCAGCAGGCCGTTGATATCTTTGTTTTTTACACCTTCACGACCCGCAGGCATCGTATCGGCATATGACCCTGTACGTGCTGACTGGTGACCGTCGTTAATGTCCCAGGCATCGGCCTGAGTTTTGTCGAGGTTACCGTTCAGGCGGAAGCTGAAATCCCCACCCAGCGGGCCATTCAGGCTAAAGTTGGTGCGTTTGGTCGAGCCTTCTTCTTTGTGTTCTGGGGCGTTGAAATAGGTATTCCAGGAGCCATGCCACTCATCGCCACCTTTTTTGGTGATGATATTCACCACACCACCTGCCGCGCCGTTGCCGTAGCGTGCCGCTGCTGGGCCGCGCAGGACTTCAATGCGTTCAATCATTTCTGGAGCAACCCAGCTGGTATCACCGCGGGTATCACGCTCACCACGCCACCCCTGGCGCACAGAGTTGCGACTGGTTACCGGCTTGCCGTCGATCAGAATCAGGGTGTTTTCTGGGCCCATACCGCGAATATCGATCTGACGGTTGTTGCCGCGCTGTCCGCTGGTTGAGTTACCGGTCAGGTTCACACCAGGCATGGTACGGATGATTTCCGAGACGTCGCGAGCCGGAGGATTCTTACGGATCTCATCTGCGGTGATGGTTGAAACGCCCGGAGCCTGCAGGTTCTGCTGAGCGGCGGTGACGACGATGGTGTCTTCATGAGAGACGGCGGCGCTATCGGTTTTATCTTCTGCCATCGCGGGCAGTGCTACCCCGTAAATCCCTAAATTGACCAATAAGGCCAGTGAATGAATCTTGTTGTTCATTGTATGTCCTGCTTTCTTTTAGCCACGAGTACCCGTGTGCCGTTTTGGGCACCAGGCCTGATGTCGCCCGCATCTGCGTAAACCCTCCGTTCCAGAAAAAGTACGCAGCGCCAGGTCGGTTTATAAGTGGTGAAAAACTGTGCGCGCTTCCCACAGCGCGTCAATACGCTATTGCAAATGCAAATAGTTATCAATAATATTATCAATATATTTCACGCTCAGATATAAAATTTCACAATAAACATGGGGTTATGACGGTGACGGCGTTAATGATGGGAAGCGAGGCGTGGTGGCAGTCTAAAAATGGCCCGGAATGGGAGCGTGAAGACAACGGCGATTACCGTGTAACGTTCTGGTGGCGCGACCCACAGGGAAGCGAAAAAGAGTCAGCCATTCGCCGGGTGTGGGTCTACATCACGGGCGTTACCGATCATCATCAAAATGCCGTACCCCAGTCGATGCGACGTATTGATGGTACGAATGTTTGGTGCTGGAGTATTTCCCTGAGCGCTAACTGGCGCGGCAGTTACTGTTTTATCCCCTCCGATCGAAACGATATTTTTGCCTCACTGGCAGCGGGTGAAACGCCCGATCGCACTGTGCTACGCGAAGGCTGGCGACAACTGTTGCCACAGGCTATTGCGGACCCTCTCAATACTCAAAGCTGGAAAGGGGGCCGGGGGCATGCGGTGTCCGCCCTGGAGATGCCAGATGCTCCCGTACAGCCGGGATGGGATCGCCCTGAAAATCCCGACTCGCCCGCCGTATGCCTGCAATGGCACAGTGACCGGTTGGGTAATACGCGCCGGGTGTGGGTTTTCACCACCGGTGAAGCCAACCCGGAAGAACGTCCCCTGGCTATTCTGCTGGACGGACAGTTTTGGGCACTCAGTATGCCGGTCTGGCCGGCACTGACCTCACTCACTCATCGTGGCCAGCTTCCTCCCGCGGTATATCTCCTGATTGATGCCATTGACACGCCGCATCGCAGCCATGAATTGCCGTGTAACCCTGATTTTTGGCTGGCAGTTCAGCAGGAATTATTGCCGCGGGTGAAGACCACGACGCCATTTAGCGACGACCCGCAGCGTACGGTGGTTGCCGGGCAAAGTTTTGGCGGCTTGGCTTCGCTGTATGCCGGACTGAACTGGCCGGATCGGTTTGGCTGCGTACTCAGTCAGTCCGGATCTTATTGGTGGCCGCATCGCGGTGGTCATCAGGATGGCGTGATTATTGAACAACTGAAGGCCGGAACGCTAAGCGTTCAGGGTCTACGTATTGTGCTGGAAGCCGGGACCCGCGAGCCGATTATTTTTCGTGCTAATCAGGCGCTATTCGCCCAATTTCCCTCTGCACCACAGTCTATTTTCTGGCGTCAGGTTGAGGGTGGACATGATGCGCTTTGCTGGCGCGGCGGCTTAATGCAAGGGCTGATGACGCTCTGGCAACCGCTCACCGACACGCTTTAACCGGACGATGTTCCACGACAGGAGTTGAGTATGGAATTCAGTAACCCCTTCGATAACCCGCAGGGACAGTTTTACATTCTGCAAAACCCACAACGTCAATTCAGCCTCTGGCCTCAGCAGTGCTCACTTCCTGCTGGCTGGACGGTTGCGTGCGAACCGCAGTCGCAGGAAGTCTGCCAGCAATGGCTGGATGCGAACTGGACCACGCTGACGCCAGCGAACTACGTCGATGTACAGGAGGCGCAATGACTCAGCGCTTACCCTTAGTTGCGGCCCAGCCAGGGATCTGGATGGCAGAAAAACTCTCCACATTGCCCTCGGCATGGAGCGTTGCACACTATGTCGAATTAACCGGTGAACTGAATGCGCCACTGCTGGCACAGGCGGTCGTGGCCGGTCTGGAGCATGCGGATACCCTGCGGATGCAGTTCACTGAGGATAACGGTGAAATCTGGCAATGGGTTGATCCTACGCTCACCTTTGCTGAACCTGACATTCTCGATTTACGCGATGAATCCAGTCCGCACGAAGCGGCACGTGCGTTGATGCGGGCGGATCTGCAACAGGATCTGCGCGTTGACGGCGGCAAGCCGCTGGTCTTCCATCTGCTCATTCAGGTGGGAGATAAACGCTGGTATTGGTATCAGCGCTATCATCACTTATTGGTTGATGGCTTTAGTTTCCCGGCTATTACCCGCCAGATTGCTGCAATTTACACAGCGTGGCTGCGCGGTGAATCCACGCCAGCCTCGCCATTTACGCCGTTTGCCGAGGTCGTGGAAGAGTATCAACAGTATCGTCAAAGCGATGCCTGGCAACGTGATAGCGCATTCTGGGCTGAGCAACGCCAACAACTGCCGCCGCCGGCTTCATTATCGAACAAACCGCTGCCGGGACGCTCAGCCAGCGCGGATATTATTCGCATGAAGTTAACGGCGCCTGAAGGTTCATTCCGCCAGCTTGCGTCGCGTATGCCAGAGGTTCAGCGTGCGGATCTGGCGCTGGCGCTGGTTGCATTGTGGCTCGGTCGTTTATGCAGCCGAATGGACTATGCCGCCGGGTTTATCTTTATGCGCCGCATGGGCTCAGCGGCGCTTACCGCTACCGGACCGGTGTTAAATGTCCTGCCCTTTGGCGTGAGACTTGATGCAGCAGAAAGTCTCCCTGCGCTTGCGCAACGGCTGGCCGGCCAGATGAAGAAAATGCGCCGACACCAGCGCTATGATGCCGAACAAATTGTCCGTGACAGCGGGCGTGCGGCCGGGGCTGAACCGCTGTTTGGCCCGGTGCTGAACGTGAAGATCTTTGACTATCAGTTGAATATTCCTGGCGTGCAGGCACAAACCCATACGCTGGCGACGGGGCCGGTTAACGATCTGGAACTGGCGCTGTTCCCGGATGAAAACGGTGGGCTGAGCATTGAAATTCTGGCGAATAAGCAGCGATATGACGCCGCTACGTTGGCACAGCATGCTTCGCGTTTAACGGCGCTTATCGCGCAATTTGCCGCAAATCCGGCGCTACGCTGCGGGGATGCGGAGATGCTGCTGGCGTCCGAGCACGAACAGCTGGCGACGATTAACAATACGGCAGTGACGATCCCTTCCACTACATTGAGTGCGCTGGTGGCTGGGCAAGCCAGCAAAACACCGGATGCGCTGGCGCTGGCCGATGCCCGCTATCAGTTTAGCTATCGCGAAATGCGTCAGCAGGTGGTGGCACTGGCAAAACTGCTGCGCGAACGCGGTGTGCGCCCGGGGGACAGCGTGGCGGTTGCCTTACCGCGCTCCGTTTTCCTGACGCTGGCGCTGCACGGTATCGTCGAAGCGGGGGCCGCCTGGTTACCGCTGGATACCGGATATCCGGACGATCGCCTGCGGATGATGCTGGAAGACGCTAAACCTACGTTGCTTATCACCACTGATGAACAACGGGTTCGTTTTAGCGGCATCCCTGGGCTGGAAAGCCTGTGCTACACCGCGCCATTGCCAGAACAAGATGACACACCATTAGCATTATCACGACCAAATCATACGGCCTATATTATCTTCACCTCAGGATCGACAGGCAGACCCAAAGGGGTGATGGTGGGGCAAACCGCCATCGTTAACCGCCTGCTATGGATGCAGAATCACTATCCGCTGACGGCCGACGATGTGGTGGCGCAAAAAACGCCATGCAGTTTTGATGTTTCGGTCTGGGAATTTTTCTGGCCCTTCATTGCCGGTGCAAAACTGGTGATGGCTGAACCAGAGGCACATCGTGACCCGCTGGCGATGCAACAGTTCTTCGCGACGTTTGGGGTGACGACAACGCACTTTGTACCGTCGATGCTGGCGGCGTTTGTGACCTCACTGACGCCCGAAACGGCGCGGGAAAGCTGCTCCACGTTGAAACAGGTGTTTTGTAGCGGAGAAGCGCTGCCGGCAGCGTTGTGCCGTGAATGGGAGCAACTGACCCACGCGCCGCTGCACAATTTGTATGGGCCAACCGAGGCGGCGGTAGATGTCAGCTGGTATCCAGCCTGGGGTGAGGAACTCGCTGCCGTGACCGGCAACAGCGTACCCATCGGCTATCCGGTCTGGAATACCGGTTTGCGGATCCTCGATGCCATGATGCGTCCAGTGCCCATTGGTGTCGCCGGTGACCTGTACCTGACGGGGCTCCAACTGGCGCAGGGATATCTCGGCCGACCAGATCTGACGGCGAGCCGTTTTATTGCCGATCCCTTTAACCCTGGCGAACGTATGTACCGTACCGGAGACGTGGCGCGCTGGCTGGAAAATGGGGCGGTGGAATATCTTGGGCGCAGTGATGACCAGCTAAAAATCCGTGGGCAGCGTATTGAACTGGGCGAGATTGATCGGGTGATGCAGCAGTTGCCAGATGTTGAGCATGCTGTTGCCCATGCCTGCGTATTCAATCAGGCGGTAGCGACAGGCGGCGATGCGCGCCAGTTAGTGGGCTATCTGGTGTCACAATCGGGCTTACCGCTGGATATTCCGGCATTGCGCGAGAGTCTGCGCGCAACCCTGCCTGCACATATGGTTCCGACAGTGCTGCTGCAACTGGCGGAGCTCCCGCTCAGCGCCAACGGCAAGCTGGATCGTAAAGCGTTACCGATGCCACAACTGACGTCACGCCAGGAAGGGCGGGCGCCGCGAGCAGGGACTGAAACCACGATTGCTCAGGCGTTCACGGCCTTACTGGGCTGTGAGGTCAATGATGTTGAAGCGGATTTCTTTGCGCTTGGCGGGCATTCTCTGCTGGCGATGAAGCTGGCGGCACAATTGAGCCGCACTTTTGAGCGCCAGGTAACGCCTGGGCAGATTATGGTGGCCTCGACCGTCGAACAGCTCAGCGCATTGCTGGATAGCAACGATGACGAGCAGTCACAACGGCTGGGATTTGAAACGCTGCTGCCGTTGCGTGAAAGCGATGGCCCTGTGCTGTTCTGCTTTCATCCGGCATCGGGTTTCGCCTGGCAGTTTAGCGTGTTATCACGCTACCTTCCTCCACAGTGGTCGATTATGGGTATCCAGTCACCGCGACCGGATGGCCCGATGCAGACAGCAGAAAATCTGGATGCGGTGTGCGAACAGCACCTGGCAACGTTACTTCGCCAGCAACCTCATGGACCTTATTATCTGATTGGGTACTCGTTGGGCGGTACGCTGGCGCAGGGCATTGCTGCCCGATTACACGCGCGCGGAGAAACGGTCGCGTTTCTTGGCCTGCTGGATACCTGGCCGCCGGAAACGCAAAATTGGTCGGAAAAAGAGGCCAATGGACTCGACCCGGAAGTGTTGGCGGAAATTGATCGTGAGCGGGAGGCGTTTCTGACGGCTCAGCAGGGCAATGCGTCCGACGCATTGTTTAGCGCCATCGAAGGTAACTACGCCGATGCGGTTCGACTGCTGAGTACGGCACATAGCGTACCGTTTGCGGGACACGCGACGCTGTTTGTTGCTGAACGCACGTTACCGCCGGGAGTCAGCCCGGAACGCAGTTGGTCGCCGTGGATTTCCAGTCTGGATGTTTATCGCCAGGACTGCGCGCACGTCGATATCATTACGCCGATGGCTTTCGAGAAGATTGGGCCAGTCATGCGTGACGTGCTCAAAGATATCCAATAAATGGACTCGCCACCTCTGCGGAGGTGGCGCGATTTACCTGTTTGCTGTACGTCCTAGCGGGACCACTAACGGCGTTCCGGCAACCGGATCGTCGATAATCATACACCGCAGCCCATAGATTTTTTCAATGAGCTCTGCCGTGACAATCTCTTTCGGCGCACCCTCGGCAACGATCTTTCCATCACGAAGTGCAATCAGATGGGTGGCATAGCGACATGCCTGATTCAGGTCGTGCAGAACGGCGGCCAGCGTGTAACCTTTCTCCCGGTTTAACTCACTCAGCAGCTCCAGCAGATCAATCTGATGGCTGATATCCAGCCAGGTGGTCGGTTCGTCGAGCAGCATAATCGACGTTTCTTGTGCCAGCACCATCGCTATCCACGCGCGTTGGCGTTGACCGCCGGAGAGGGTATCCACACTTTGCGCCGCCAGATGCGTGATTCCCGTGGCCTGCATCGCATGGGTTACCGCGGTTTCATCTTCTTTACGCCAGCGGGTAAATAAAGGTTGATGTGGATAACGCCCACGAGCAACCAACTCCTGCACGGTAATATCGCCCGGCGTGGTGGCATTTTGCGCCAGCAGGCCAATTCTGCGAGCGACCTCTTTGCTGGGGTAATGTTGAATATGTTCACCATCGAGCCAGACGTTGCCGTGCGCGGGCGTCATCAGACGACTCAATGTACGCAGCAGCGTGGACTTTCCACAACCGTTGGGTCCAATAATGGCCGTGAAGTGACCATCGGGGATCGAGACATTAAGGTTTTCCGCCACGGTAAATTTGCCATAACCCAGCGTTAACTGGTCGCCACGCAAACGGGCTACTGATTCGGTCATTTTTTGCGGGACTCCTGAATTAACAAGACGATAAGGTAAATACCGCCGAGGCTTACGGTGACAACGCCAACCGGAAGCTGATAAGGCATAAAGAGCTGCTGAGCGCATAAATCGGCCATCAGCAGTAACAGGGCGCCGCACAGCGCCGACTGCGTTAATCCCCAACGTGCCGTGCCGCTAAGCCGACGCGCGATATGTGGGGCAACCAGGGCAATAAACGAGATAGGGCCTGCCAGCGCGGTAGCCGCAGCGGTCAACACCACGGCGACCAGCATCATCATCAGACGTGAGCGTTCAACGCTGACGCCGAGTGCACAGGCGCTGTCATCACCCATTTCCAGTAAACGCAGGCGGCGAACCAACAGCGCGGCGCACCCCAGCATCACGATAATCAGCGGCGCAGAAGGCCAGGTCTTCGCCCAGGTCAGACCGTTGAGCGATCCGGCGTTCCACAGCCCGGCGGTCAGCGCGGTTTCTAAGGATGCCTTCAGCAGCAGCCAGGTGTTGAAGGCCACCAGCATAGCGCGAATGCCGATCCCGATGATGATCAGTCGGAAGGTGTCGATGCCGTTGCGCCAGGCCAGTGCCCAGACCACCAGCGAAGTCAGGACTCCGCCGAGCATGGCCGCCAGCGCGATGGCGGTAAGATGCTGACCAAACAGCACCATTGCGACCAGTACGCCGCTCCAGGCACCGGTATTGAAACCCATCACGTCCGGGCTACCCAGCGGGTTGCGCATCAATGACTGGAATATCGCGCCGCTAACGCCCAGCGCCGCGCCAATCAGCAGCGCCATCAACACGCGTGGTAATCGCCACTCGGTCACCACCAGCGTAATGCTACGCGGTGCATCGCCGAGCAGGGCGGCAATAATTTGCTGGGTCTCGAGCATAACGGCACCGCTGCGCAGGCTCCACAATCCAACGGCCAGGCAACCGACGACCAGCAGCAGACAACTGATAATCAGGCGACGGGAGAGATGCATCATGCGCCACCTCCGCGCGGTTTGCGGCGTACCAGGAAGATGAGAACCGGCGCACCGATAAACGCGCTGACGACCGAGACGCGCAGTTCGCCAGGCACAATCAGACGACCGATGATATCGGCAATCAGCAGCAGAGAAGGGGTGGCCAGCAGAGTGACGGGCAGCGACCAGCGATGATCTGCGCCCACCAGCCAGCGTGCCATATGCGGCATCATCAGGCCGATAAAGGCGATAGGACCGACGATGGCGGTCGCACTTCCGCACAGTACGGTAATCACCAACAGGCCGATAAACTGGGTACGCGCAACTTTGCTGCCCAACGCCGTTGCGGTGTCGCTTCCCAGACTGAGGCTATTCAGAGCACGGCTAAGAAACAGCGCGACAGCACCGGCAATCAGGACCGGGATCAGCACGACTTTCAGCGTCTGCAGGCTGCGGATATCCAGTGAACCGGCTTGCCAGAAACGCAACTGGTCGTAGACATCCGGGTTGAGCAGGGCGATGCCGGTGGATAATCCTTCCAGAACAGCACCCAGCGCAACACCGGCCAATGTCAGGCGTACCGGGCTGAGCTGTCCGCCGCCCTGACTACCGGTAAAAGCCACAATCAGTGAGGCTGCGAGAGCCCCGGAAAAAGCCATTAGCAGTTGTTCTTGCGGGGAGGAAAAGCCAAACAGCGACGCGCCTAAAACAATCGCGAAGCTGGCCCCGGAATTGACGCCAAGAATACCCGGATCGGCCAGCGGGTTACGGGTGAGCGTTTGCATCAGCGCACCCGCCAGGCCCAGCGCACCCCCTGCGAGGAGCCCTGCCAGCGTACGCGGGAGTCGCGCGTCCAGCACGATGGTGCAATCGGCGCTTTGACAACTGCCGGTGAGTGCATCAAATACCACGGAGGCGGGCAGCGACTTTGCGCCAATAACCAGACTTAATGCCGTGGTGAGAACAAGGAGTAACAACAGTCCGGGCACGGCGAAGGCACGTGTCGCGGAAACAGAGCATGACATATCAACTTCCCTGATAATGATAGTAATTATCGTTATCGATCTTATTTGGATATGTTAGCATGTGCAGCCATTGAATGGATATTGAAAAGTACCTGGTAAGGCTCTGTAATGAATCGACAATCCTGGCTGCTTAATCTCAGCCTGTTAAAGACCCATCCTGCATTTCGCGCTGTTTTCCTCGCCCGTTTTATTTCCATTGTCTCTCTGGGGCTATTGGGGGTTGCGGTCCCGGTACAGATCCAGATGATGACCCAGTCGACCTGGCAGGTGGGTTTGTCGGTTACGCTGACTGGGAGCGCCATGTTTATTGGTCTGATGGTGGGTGGCGTACTGGCCGATCGCTATGAGCGCAAAAAGGTGATCCTGCTGGCCCGCGGAACCTGTGGTATCGGTTTTATTGGCCTGTGCCTGAACGCGCTGCTGCCCGAACCGTCGTTGCTGGCTATCTATGTTCTGGGTTTATGGGATGGATTTTTTGCCTCGCTGGGTGTCACTGCGCTGCTGGCGGCGACACCTGCGCTGGTCGGGCGTGAAAATCTGATGCAAGCCGGGGCGATTACCATGCTGACGGTGCGTCTGGGATCGGTGATTTCGCCAATGCTTGGTGGGGTGCTGCTGGCGACCGGAGGCGTGGTCTGGAACTACGGCCTGGCGGCGGCGGGTACATTCATTACCTTGCTCCCATTGCTGAGCCTTCCCGCGTTGCCGCCTCCGCCACAACCGCGTGAACATCCGTTGACATCGCTGGTGGCGGCGTTCCGTTTTCTGTTCGCCAGCCCGCTGATTGGCGGCATTGCGCTGCTTGGTGGTCTGTTGACCATGGCGAGCGCGGTACGTGTATTGTACCCGGCACTGGCGATTAACTGGCAGATGTCGAGCGCTCAGATTGGGTTACTGTATGCGGCTATTCCCCTGGGCGCGGCCATCGGGGCTTTAACCAGCGGGCAACTGGCACACAGCGTGCGTCCTGGTCTGATTATGCTGGCATCAACCGTGGCCTCTTTCCTGGCTATCGGCCTGTTCGGCTTGATGCCGGTCTGGGAGCTGGGCGTTGTTTGTCTGGCGCTGTTCGGCTGGCTGAGTGCGGTCAGTTCTTTGTTGCAGTACACCCTGTTGCAGACGCAGACGCCGGAAGCGATGCTCGGGCGAATTAACGGTTTGTGGACCGCGCAGAACGTAACCGGTGATGCGATTGGCGCGGCGCTGTTAGGGGGGCTGGGGGCGATGATGACGCCTGCGGCCTCGGCAAGCGTCAGTGGGTTTGGGTTGGTGATTGTCGGTCTGTTGCTGCTGCTGTTGTTAAGCGAGCTTCGTCGTTTCCGACAGATACCTGTGAATGCCTGATAGCGGTGTGCGCTACGGTTTGTAAGCCGGATAAGGCGTTAGCTGCATCCGGCGATAGCCATTAAAAGAGCGCCGACAGGCGTTGCAGCAATAGCGTCGCGCTGTAGTAATCCAGGCGGAAGGTTTCCGTGCCCAGCGCATAAACGCGTTTGTTTTGCACAGCAGGCAGATGTGCCAGCAGTGGATTAGCGTAAATCGCCTCGGCATCTTTGCTGTCGCCTGCAAACAGGAACAGCGCTTCACCGTTCAGGCCAGCCGCCAGATTCTCACCGCCAAGCTGGATAATGTCGTGACGTTTACCCTGGCTCTGGCTGGTATGTAGTCCGGCAGGTAGCGGCGCCAGCGTGAAACCGAGCTGTTCCATCAGCTTGCCTTGCGCGGACTCCGGCGTCCACAGGTTGGCGCTGTGCGCGGCTGCGGTATACACCAGCGCGCTGACCGGCTGTGGCGGCAGGGTGATACGTTGCTTTACCGCGAGCAGTTGCTTATCAAACTCAGCAATACGCGCCGCTGCCTGTTGCTCCTGCCCGGTGATTTCGCCTAATTGTGTCAGCAGTGACTGCCAGCTTTTGTCGTCGTAATTAATGATAAGCGTCGGGGCTATGGTGGACAGTTGATCGTACAGCGCAAGCGCGGAATCTCCCCCGGTGGCGCTGACCAGAATCAGGTCCGGCATTTGTGCTGCAACGGCTTCGGCGCTCGGCTCGCCAATATACAGGCGGCTTAGTTTGCGTGCTTTGGCGACGTCGCTCCACTGGCGTAAAAAGCCCTGAGCGTCACCGATACGGTTATTCGGTGTCGTGGCACCGCTGGCAATGATGGGCGCATCAATAGCGAGCAGAGAACCGGTGAGCGTGACGCTGGTGGACACAATGCGCAGTGGCTTATGTTCCAGCGTGTGCGTGCCGCGGCTGTCGGTAACCTGGCGCGGCCAGTCAGCGGCATGGCTTAAAGAAATTCCTGAAATAGCGAGTCCAACCAGTAACAGCGCAGTGCGGTAAAACGCGGAAAATCTCACAAATAAGCTTCCTGTTATCAATGTAGTTAATGCTTCTCATTTTCATTGTTACGCGTCAGGGATGCAAGCCTAAGTCGCACATTGTGTTACCACAAGAGTTGACATACCGACGCTTTGCTTTTAGGTTAGCGACCGAAAATATAAATGATAATCATTATTAGAGCCTTTATCATTTTATGGAGGATGATATGGACACGTCACTGGCCGAGGAAAAAACGCAGACTATGGCAACTCTCGCTCCCGACAGTTTTTTCTTTATGTCGCCGTATCGTAGTTTTACGACGTCAGGATGCTTCGCCCGCTATGCGGAACCGGCAATTGATGGTGATTCACCAGACAGCCCTTTCCAACAGAAAATGCATGCACTGTTTGCGCAGGCCAAATCGCAGGGCATCGCAAACCCCATTATGGTCGGGGCCATTCCCTTTGACACCCGCCAGCCCTCGTCACTGTTTATTCCCCAATCATGGCAAAGCTTCTCGCGCACGGCAAAGCAGCAATCAGCACGTTACTTTACGGCCCATCAGTCGCTGAATGTCGTTGAGCGTAAGTCGATTCCTGAGCAGGACTTTTTCGAAGATATGGTCGCCAGAGCAGCGGCGCTGACGGCAACCCCGGAAGTCGACAAAGTGGTGCTGTCTCGCCTGATTGATGTGACCGCCGACGCCAATATCGACACTGGTGCGCTGCTGGAGCGGCTGATCGCGCAAAACCCGGCAAGCTACAACTTCCATGTGCCCATCGACGATGGCGGTGTACTGATCGGCGCCAGCCCGGAATTGCTGTTACGCAAAGAAGGCGACCATTTCAGTTCGCTGCCGCTGGCGGGATCTGCGCGTCGCCAACCGGACGATGTTCTGGACCGGGAGGCGGGGATCCGTCTGTTAGCTTCCGAGAAGGATCGCCATGAACACGAGCTGGTCACCCAGGCGATGAAAGCGGTTCTGCGCAATCGCAGCAGTGAGCTGCAACTTCCTTCGTCTCCGCAACTGGTCACCACGCCCACACTCTGGCATCTCGGTACCCCGTTTGAAGGTAAAGCCAATGCCCAGGAAAACGCGCTGACGCTGGCATGTCTGCTGCATCCAACACCGGCGCTAAGTGGCTTCCCGCATCAGGTTGCTCAGAAACTGATTGCCGAACTGGAGCCGTTCGATCGCGAACTTTTCGGTGGCATTGTTGGCTGGTGTGATTCGCAGGGCAACGGCGAATGGGTGGTGACGATCCGCTGTGCGAAACTGCTGCGTAATCAGGTACGTTTCTTCGCCGGAGCCGGCATTGTGCCCGCCTCGTCACCGATTGCGGAGTGGCGTGAAACGGGTGCCAAGCTATCCACCATGTTGAATGTTTTTGGACTGCATTAAGCGCCTGGTCTACCAGGCTATTCAGGCCTTATCGACAGGCTCTAAGGAGCAATAATGAGTATTCCTTTCACCCGTTGGCCGGAAGAGTTTGCCCGCCGCTACCGTGAAAAAGGCTACTGGCAGGATTTGCCACTGACCGACATTCTGACCCGCCATGCCGATAGCGACCATACGGCGGTGATTGACGGGGAACGCCATCTTAGCTACCGCCAGTTAAACCAGGCGACGGACAATCTTGCCTGTAGTCTGCGTCGCCAGGGGATCAGACCCGGCGAGACCGCACTGGTGCAGTTAGGTAACGTGGCTGAGCTGTATATCACTTTCTTTGCGCTGCTCAAACTGGGCGTAGCCCCCGTATTGGCACTGTTTAGCCATCAGCGTAACGAACTTAACGCCTACGCAGCGCAAATCAAACCGGTGTTACTGATTGCCGATCGCCAGCATGCGTTATTCAGTGGCGACGATTTTCTGAATACCTTTGTTGCCGAACACAATTCAGTGCGCGTGGTTCAGTTGCTCAATGATGACGGCGAACACAATCTGCAAGCGGCAATAAGCCAACCCGCAACGGCGTTTACCGCGACACCATCACCGGCTGATGAAGTGGCTTACTTCCAGCTTTCCGGCGGCACGACCGGGACGCCAAAGCTGATTCCACGCACCCACAATGATTACTACTACAGCGTGCGCCGTAGTAACGAGATTTGCCATTTTACCACTGAGACCCGCTATTTATGCGCGATCCCGGCCGCACACAACTACGCCATGAGTTCGCCTGGCGCGCTGGGCGTTTTCCTCGCGGGTGGAACCGTGGTGCTGGCGGCAGACCCGAGCGCGACGTTGTGCTTTCCGTTGATTGAACAGCATCAGGTAAACGTGACGGCGTTGGTACCGCCAGCGGTGAGTCTGTGGCTGCAGGCAATTCAGGAGTGGGGCAGTAACGCACAACTGGCTTCGCTGAAACTGTTGCAGGTGGGAGGCGCACGGCTTTCGGCTTCGCTTGCCGCTCGCATTCCGGCAGAGATTGGCTGCCAGTTGCAGCAGGTCTTCGGTATGGCGGAAGGGCTGGTGAACTATACCCGTCTGGATGACAGCCCGGAGCGCATTATCAATACCCAGGGCCGTCCGATGTGCCCTGACGATGAGGTCTGGGTGGCTGATGCTGACGGGAATCCTTTACCTCAGGGCGCGACGGGACGCCTGATGACGCGCGGTCCGTACACCTTCCGCGGTTACTTCAATAGCCCTGAGCATAACGCCAGCGCGTTTGATGCTAACGGATTCTATTGCTCTGGCGATCTGATCGCTATCGATCGGGATGGTTACATCACGGTGCAGGGACGAGAGAAAGATCAGATCAACCGTGGCGGAGAGAAGATCGCTGCAGAAGAGATTGAAAACCTGTTGTTGCGGCACCCAATGGTGATCCATGCCGCATTGGTCAGTATGGACGATGAGCTGATGGGCGAGAAAAGCTGCGCCTGCCTGGTGGTTAAAGAGCCGCTGCGTGCAGTACAGGTCCGTCGTTTTCTGCGCGAACAGGGCGTGGCGGAATTCAAATTGCCGGACCGTGTCGAGTGCGTTGAGTCATTGCCGCTGACCCCGGTCGGCAAAGTGGATAAAAAACAATTACGTCAGTGGCTGGCATCACGTTCACCGGCCTGAAGGAGAAGAAGAAATGGCAATTCCTAAACTGCAGGCTTATGCGCTGCCAACGGCGCTTGATGTTCCGGCAAATAAAGTTGACTGGGCATTTGAACCAGAACGCGCCGCGCTGCTAATCCACGACATGCAGGACTATTTTATCGGCTTTTGGGGCGAGAACTGCCCGATGATGGAACAGGTCGTGGCCAACATCGCCGCGCTACGTCAGTACTGTAAAACGCATAATATTCCGGTCTATTACACTGCGCAGCCGAAAGAACAAAGCGATGAAGACCGTGCGTTGTTGAACGACATGTGGGGACCGGGCCTGACGCGCTCGCCGGAACAGCAAAAAATCGTCGCTGCGCTGGCGCCGGATGAAGCGGATACCATTCTGGTTAAATGGCGTTACAGCGCGTTTCATCGTTCACCGCTGGAGCAGATGCTAAGAGACACCGGGCGTAACCAGCTTATCATCACCGGCGTGTATGCGCATATTGGCTGCATGACCACCGCGACTGATGCCTTCATGCGTGATATTAAGCCGTTTATGGTCGCTGATGCGTTGGCAGATTTTAGCCGTGATGAACACCTGATGTCGCTGAAATACGTGGCGGGGCGTTCCGGTCGCGTGGTGATGACTCAGGAGTTACTGCCGACACCTGTTCCGGACAGCAAAGATGCGCTGCGCGGCGTGATTCTGCCGCTGCTCGATGAGTCTGAAGAGCCAATGGATGACGAAAACTTGATCGATTACGGTCTGGACTCAGTACGTATGATGGCGCTGGCGGCCCGTTGGCGGAAAGTGCATGGCGATATCGACTTTGTGATGCTGGCGAAAAACCCAACGATTGACGCCTGGTGGAAACTGCTCTCCCGCGAGGTGACGTCATGACCGGTTTTGATTTCACCGGTAAAACGGTCTGGGTTACCGGGGCGGGAAAAGGGATTGGTTACACCACGGCACTGGCGTTTGTTGACGCGGGTGCGCGGGTTACCGGCTTCGATCTGGCGTTTGACGGTGAAGAATATCCGTTTGCCACTGAGGTAATGAACGTGGCGGATGCACCGCAGGTGGCGCAGGTGTGCGAGCGCTTGCTGGCGAACACCGAGCGGCTGGACGTGCTGGTCAATGCCGCCGGGATTTTGCGTATGGGGCCAACCGATGCGCTGAGCGTTGAGGACTGGCAGCAGACCTTCGCCGTTAACGTGGGCGGTGCGTTCAACCTGTTTCAGCAGACGATGGCGCAGTTTCGTCGTCAGCAGGGGGGGGCGATTGTCACTGTCGCATCCGATGCTGCGCACACGCCGCGAATCGGTATGAGTGCATATGGGGCATCAAAAGCCGCACTGAAAAGTCTTGCACTGACGGTCGGGCTGGAGCTGGCGGGTAGCGGAGTACGCTGTAATGTGGTTTCGCCAGGCTCGACCGACACTGACATGCAGCGCACGCTGTGGGTGAGTGATGACGCGGAACAGCAGCGTATTCGCGGGTTTGGCGAGCAGTATAAGCTTGGTATACCGCTGGGGAAAATCGCCCGTCCCCAGGAAATCGCCAACACTGTCTTATTCCTCGCCTCCGATCTGGCCAGCCATATTACGTTGCAGGACATTGTGGTCGATGGCGGTTCGACACTGGGAGCATGACGGTGATCTGGAAACGACATTTAACGCTTGATGAACTGAATGCCACCAGCCAGAACACGCTGGTGGCGCATTTAGACATTGTCTATACCCGACTGGGAGACGATGTGCTGGAAGCCGAAATGCCGGTGGATAGCCGCACGCATCAGCCGTTTGGCCTGTTACACGGTGGGGCGTCAGCGGCGCTGGCCGAAACGTTGGGGTCAATGGCGGGTTATCTGATGACCCGTGACGGGCAGTGCGTGGTGGGAACCGAGTTGAACGCCACGCATCACCGCGCGGTATCGCAGGGGAAAGTGCGCGGCGTGTGCCAGCCGTTGCATCTTGGGCGACAGAATCAAAGTTGGGAAATCGTCATCTTTGATGAGCAGGGGCGGCGCTGCTGCACCTGCCGTTTAGGCACGGCGGTGATGGGGTGAAGTCACCCGGCAAAGTAAAATGAAATTGCAGGGTTAACAGGTAAATGAAGTGATCTAGTTAACAATGCAATGTAAATACTCAGTGATACTTCGGGTTTGCATGGTTGTCAGGTTGTTAAATCCAGAAAAGGTGTTATAGAAACAAAATGTAACATCTCTCTGGATCAGACAACGGATAACAACTATGAACAAATCAGGGAAGTACCTCGTCTGGACATTGCTCTCCGTGATAGGAGCATTTGCCCTCGGCTATATTGCGTTAAACCGTGGTGAGCAGATCAACGCGTTGTGGATAGTCGTCGCGTCGGTCTGTGTCTACCTTATCGCTTACCGTTTCTATGGCCTGTACATCGCGAAAAATGTGCTGGCGCTGGACCCGACGCGTATGACGCCAGCCGTGCGCCATAACGACGGGCTCGATTACGTTCCTACCGATAAAAAAGTACTGTTTGGCCACCATTTTGCAGCAATTGCCGGAGCGGGTCCGTTAGTTGGACCGGTGCTGGCAGCGCAAATGGGCTATCTGCCCGGGATGATCTGGCTGCTCGCCGGGGTAGTGCTGGCCGGCGCGGTGCAGGACTTTATGGTGCTGTTTGTGTCTACCCGTCGCGATGGTCGTTCCCTTGGCGAACTGGTGAAAGAAGAGATGGGCCCTACAGCCGGTGTGATTGCGCTGGTGGCCTGTTTTATGATCATGGTGATTATCCTTGCCGTGTTGGCAATGATCGTCGTGAAAGCGCTGACGCACAGCCCGTGGGGAACCTATACCGTCGCATTCACCATCCCGCTGGCGATCTTTATGGGGATTTACCTGCGCTATCTGCGTCCGGGGCGTATTGGCGAAGTGTCAGTCATCGGTCTGGTGTTCCTGGTATTTGCCATTATTTCCGGCGGCTGGGTTGCGGAAAGCCCGACCTGGGCACCGTATTTTGACTTTACCGGTGTACAGCTGACGTGGATGCTGGTGGGCTACGGTTTCGTGGCTGCCGTGTTGCCGGTATGGCTGCTGCTGGCGCCGCGAGACTACCTCTCGACCTTCCTGAAGATTGGTACCATTGTCGGTCTGGCGGTGGGTATTCTGATCATGCGTCCCACGCTGACGATGCCTGCGTTGACCAAATTCGTTGACGGTACCGGTCCGGTTTGGACGGGTAACCTGTTCCCGTTCCTGTTTATTACCATTGCCTGTGGTGCGGTATCTGGCTTCCACGCGCTGATTGCCTCCGGTACCACGCCGAAGATGCTGGCGAATGAAGGGCAGGCCTGTTTTATCGGCTACGGCGGGATGCTGATGGAGTCCTTTGTCGCCATAATGGCGCTGGTCTCCGCATGTATCATCGATCCGGGCGTGTATTTTGCGATGAACAGCCCGATGGCGGTGCTGGCCCCTGCGGGTACGGTGGATGTGGTCGCCTCTGCGGCGCAGGTCGTTAGCAGTTGGGGCTTTGCGATTACCCCGGACACCTTGCACCAAATTGCCAATGAAGTGGGTGAGCAATCCATTATTTCCCGCGCAGGCGGAGCGCCGACGCTGGCCGTGGGGATGGCTTACATTCTGCACGGTGCGCTGGGCGGCATGATGGATGTGGCGTTCTGGTATCACTTCGCCATTCTGTTTGAAGCTCTGTTCATCCTGACGGCGGTTGATGCGGGTACCCGTGCCGCACGCTTTATGTTGCAGGATCTGCTGGGCGTTGTGTCTCCGAGCCTGAAACGGACCGACTCGCTTCCGGCAAACCTGCTGGCAACCGCGTTGTGCGTACTGGCCTGGGGTTACTTCCTGCACCAGGGCGTGGTTGATCCGTTAGGCGGTATTAACACCCTGTGGCCGCTGTTTGGTATCGCCAACCAGATGCTGGCCGGTATGGCGTTGATGTTGTGTGCGGTCGTCCTGTTCAAGATGAAACGTCAGCGCTACGCATGGGTAGCGCTGGTGCCAACCGCCTGGCTGCTGATTTGTACGCTGACCGCGGGCTGGCAGAAAGCGTTTAGTCCGGATGCGAAAATCGGCTTCCTGGCTATCGCTAACAAGTTCCAGGCGATGATCGACAGCGGTAACATTCCGGCACAGTACACTCAGTCGCAGCTGACGCAACTGGTATTTAACAACCGTCTTGATGCTGGCTTGACCATCTTCTTCATGGTGGTCGTGGTAGTACTGGGTCTGTTCTCCATTAAAACTGCGCTGGCCGCGTTGAAAGAGGACAAACCAACGTCGAAAGAAACACCGTACGAACCGATGCCCGAGAATGTTGAAGAGATTGTGGCGCAGGCGAAAGGCGCGCACTAATATTCTCTTAACGAAAAGCCCTCTCCTTAATGGGGAGGGCGTTTGTACGACAGGGACTCACTATGTTTGAAACACTCGCTAAAGCTGGGAAGTATTTAGGGCAAACTGCCCGATTGATGATTGGTGTGCCGGATTATGACAACTATGTTGAGCATATGCGTGTTACGCACCCGGACCAGGTGCCGATGACTTATGAAGAATTTTTCCGCGAGCGCCAGGATGCGCGCTATGGGGGGAAAGGCGGCGCGAAGTGCTGTTGAATTTTTGCCGGATGGCGCTGACGCTTATCCGGCCTACAACATTGCATTAGCCGTAGGCCTGATAAGGCGAAGCCGCCATCAGGCAACCTGCACCATAGTCACACCGTAAACGTCTCTACCTTCTCAAATGCCGCACGCAGTGTTTCCGGTGTTAGCTTCACCGGCAGCGCGTGAATGGACTCTACCGGGCGCAGAGTGTGCGCGATCACCTTATCGATTTCGGCGTGGTTATTGATGTCCACTTCCAACTGAGCCAACCGGGTGGGCAAATTGAAGCGCTGGTAGGCTGAGGTGAGTTGAGCCAGCACATCATCTTGTCCCAACAGCGCGCTCTGCACCAGGATGCCGTACGCCACTTTGGTGCCATGTAGAAACTTCTCCGTTTGCGGCAGGACGGTCAGGCCATTATGCACCGAGTGTGCCGCTGCTACGCGGGTGAAGCGCTCACCCAGACCGCCGACCATACCACCGCCAGCAATGATCGCATCCACCACGTCGCAAAATGCACGGGTCAGTTCGCCACGTTGTTTATCTGCCAGAGCCTGCTCGCTGCTCTGAAGGAGAACATCGCGGACAGCCAGTGCGCCGTTGATGCCCAGACGTACGGTCAGCGGCAAGGTTTCAGGCTGTGGGGCGAGCACAACCGCTTCGTACCATTTCGCCAACGTGTCCCCGATACCGGCCAACAAATACGCGTCTGGCGCATTAAGCACGATCTCCGGCTCTACCAGCACCAAAAAATTGGCATCATCGAAAATTTCGAAATGCAGTGCCTGACCTGCATCGTTGTACCACACGGAGAGCGGCGTCCAGGCCGCACAGGTGGCGGCAATGGTTGGGATTGCCACAAAGGGTAAACCAAGGCGGCGCGCCAGCGCCTTGGCGGTGTCGAGCAGTGTCCCGCCGCCCACGCCAATCACCACGCTGCGATTCTCTCCTGACTCTGTTGCCAGTTGAGCAACATCGGTTTCGCTGCAATGACCCGTAAACAGCAGGCGTTTAGCCTCGGCAAGTTGAAAGGCCTCAGGCAGATAAGGCCGGGCTGCATCGATGGCGCGCTCACCATATACCCAGACGGCGCGTGAGAGTTGATCCCTGGTGAAAAAATCGTTGAGTCTCGACAGGCTGCCTGTGTGGGAAAAATAGTTGGCCGGGCCGGTGACGACGCGAATCTCGGTATTACTCATGTTGTGTTGTCCTTTTGACTGTCCTGTCCAGGCAGGTTATTTTTATATAGACGTCTGAACGTCTTGATTGCCAAATACTAGCATCGTGCTATAGTGGCTTCAACCACAACATCACACGCTGGGATAACAATAATGAGTAATAACCCGCTGATTCCGCAAAGCAAACTGCCTGATCTGGGCACCACTATTTTCACGCAAATGAGCGCGCTGGCGCAGCAGCACCAGGCGATTAATCTCTCACAGGGATTTCCTGATTTTGATGGTCCACTCTTTTTACAAGAACGTCTGGCGTATCACGTCGCGCATGGCGCCAACCAGTATGCGCCGATGACGGGCGTACAGCCGCTGCGCGACGCCATTGCCGATAAAACCGCCGAACTGTATGGCTACAAGCCGGATGCAAACAGTGACGTGACGGTCACGGCAGGGGCGACAGAAGCGCTGTATGCCGCCATTACGGCACTGGTACGGCCTGGCGATGAGGTGATATGTTTTGACCCGAGCTACGACAGCTATGCGCCCGCGATCGAATTATCCGGCGGCGTGGTTAAACGCATTGCGCTGCAACCGCCGTCTTTTCGTGTCGACTGGCAGGAATTTGCTGCGCTAATCAGTGACCACACCCGGCTGGTGATCTTAAATACGCCGCATAACCCCTCGGCTACGGTATGGCAGAAGGCGGACTTTGAGGCGTTATGGCAGGCCATTAAAGGGCATGAGATTTATGTTGTCAGTGACGAAGTCTACGAGCATATCTGTTTTGCCACGCATGGGCATGCCAGCGTGCTGGCGCATCCGCAACTAAGGGAGCGCGCAGTTGCCGTTTCATCATTTGGCAAAACCTATCATATGACGGGCTGGAAAGTGGGGTACTGTATTGCGCCACCGGCTATCAGCGCAGAGTTACGTAAGGTCCATCAGTATTTAACCTTCTCGGTCAACACGCCGGCACAACTGGCGCTGGCGGATATGCTGCGCGAAGATCCGACGCACTACCGTGAGCTGCCCGCGTTTTATCAGAGAAAACGTGATGTGCTGGTGAATGCGCTGTGTGACAGTCGACTGGAGATACTGCCCTGCGAAGGGACGTACTTTTTGCTGATTGATTACCGTGCTGTTTCTGATCTCAACGATGTGGAATTTTGCCAATGGCTGACTAAAGAGGTCGGCGTGGCGGCGATCCCACTGTCCGTTTTCTGCGCCGATCC
Source organism: Citrobacter sp. RHBSTW-00671 (assembly GCF_014103415.1). Lineage (NCBI taxonomy): Bacteria > Pseudomonadati > Pseudomonadota > Gammaproteobacteria > Enterobacterales > Enterobacteriaceae > Citrobacter > Citrobacter sp. RHBSTW-00671. Next base: position 4,034,396 of record NZ_JABXPR010000001.1, on the reverse strand, counting down.
TTTCCCACATAAGCTGATTCGCCTGTGTTTTGCGAAGCAAGAATCGACGCTGCTGGCAGCGGCGGAACGGCTGGTTGCGCTGTAGCTATTTCACCGTCCAGGCTTTGGAGAAGCGACGGTCGGCAAATAACTCTTGCAGACCGTTGATTTGCTTCAGACGTAAGACTTCGTCGCTATCCATTCCCAGCTCTTTACCGATTTTCTCTTCGCTCCAGCCTAATTGTGATAATTCACGAACGATTTCTGACATGGCATGGATTTGATGCCGCCCACGGGCACGATTGTGGCGGATTGTCGCCGCCATGCGCTCATGACGCCCGCGTTGTAGGCAGGTAACGGGCAGATAACCTTTCAGGCGTGATTTTAGCGATGATTTGTTTTTGCCGATTTCATGTCGATGGAATCCGTCGACGATTTCATATTCTTCCTGGGCTGATTGAACCACGACGATCGGCTGTGTGAAGCCATCAGCTTCAATGGATTTCAGCAGCAGCTTTTTCTCCGGCGGCGCAACGTTATTTGGGTTGTAATCATTTGGCGAAATCGCGTTGTTTTTGATCCACAGAACGCAGTCTACCGGTTCTTCACGGAAAGGACTGACGCTATGGATTGCCATCCTGAATTCATTGATTGCTTCAATTCGTTCCTCTTCTGAAAGACCAGAAAGAAAACCGGTGAGTTCCTGAGTTAGTCGTCGTTGCATAAGATCCCCCATTCCTGGCGTTTGGTTTTCATACGTTCGTTATAACGCTGATAGTTTTTCGTTTTTGTGGGACTGAATGAGAGTGCCCGACACCAGTAGTCATTATTCAGCAGTACTTTGCAGATCCGTCTCCATGAGGGGATGTCTTTAGAGCCAATATCGCTTTCTTGGGTTTGAGGAATATCATCGATCCCTTTTTTTTTGTACCACTGTAAATAGACGGCGATTTTGTTGCGGTAGTGTTCTGCGGTCTGTTGCGGCATGCTGTCTAATAGCAGCATGGCGTACGCTTGCCAGCTTAAATGCTCCGGTTTTAATATTTTGCGGTGGCCGTAAAAATGGTTGTCATGACCGGCGTATATTCCGCCGCTTTTAACGCCGCTAACCCGGGCGCACATGGCTGCCCATCGCTGTGGCTCAATAACATGATACAGCCACAATCCCTGGCGTTGTTCCGGGCCAAAGGGTTCGCAAATGCGCATATATCGTGTTGGCACGCCGGCCTGGTACATCAGGTTATACAGGGGATTGCATGGCATTTTTGTTTTCGCAAACCATGTCCAGATATCGGCTGTTTTCCAGTCATACAGCGGATAGATATACCAGGTGTGTCCTCCTGGTGCGGCGGTAGTCCACGGTTTGTCATCGGCAAAACGTTGCTTACGTGAATGGGCAATGGCGACAAAACGGTTATATGACTCGTCGGCACGGATGCCCACCATCATTGCCGCAGGGCGTTTTTCAGAAAACCAGTCAGCGAACTCACGAACGAATTGTTCAAAGGTCATGCCGGGTTGGTAGAAATGAAATAAACTGGGATCGGTAATCGCATCTGCTGGTGGTTGCCGCACCCATTGTGTATTGGGTTCCCAGCACTGCCATTCTGGTTGAAATTGTGAGAGAGAATTTTGTGTGGTAAGCGGTATTGCTACCCAATAAAAGCGTTCAATAACGTCAGAATAGCGTTCTCGTAACTCTTCAACATAGTCGATAGTGCAAGAGAACTGGGCTTCCCAGTCAATAAACAATACGCTGATTTTTTTATGTAACTGGCGCGCAAGAGTGGCGGTGAGGTGCATCATGAGCCCGGAGTCTTTCCCTCCGGACAGTGAAACGCACACGCGAGGCAGTGTTTCCAAAGTCCAGGTAATGCGTTCCTGAGCGGCTTCCAGCACGCTCTGACTCAGAGGGATTTTGTAAACAGACATAGCAAGTCCATACTGAAAGAATAAAAGAGTAACATCTCTAATGTATAACCTGAATAAGATATGCCAATTTACGCAGCGTGCAACCTTTAAATACATTCATATAACGCATCTAAATTTTTTTTCATTTAGAATGTGAATAGTTATTTGATATGTCGCTTTTCCTGGTTTTTTTTGTTTATTTTTGTTATGGAGTCCTCAAAATTTTTGTTGTTAAGTGATGCCCGGTTGTACATTAAAAATAGCTCCATTGATGGAAACTTAATATCTGTTTTGATTTCCTTTAAATTGAATAGTGAAGCATATAATTCAAAGGATATTTTGGGAAGAAAACCAATGATGTCTGTAAGGGATATAACGTTGATAATTGACATGAGTGAATCACTAGAGAACCCGGTTTTACGATTGGCGAGAAAAAAACTTGTTTCCGACTGGTACTCTTTTATACCGGCATCGTCAGAGAGAAGCCGCGAAAATTGTTCTTCCAGTATTTCATTTAACGTGGTGTTTTCATTTATTCTGGGGTGGTTTTTGCAACAGACCAGGACGGTCTCAACTGTCCAGAATGGGGTGCATATAATCGAGCGGTTAACGATCGGTGATGTCGTGATGACAACATCCGCTTTACGGTAGGCTAGTAAGTCTTCAGCGGTTTCCGATGTTATCAGAATATCATGATGTTCAATTTCAATATATTGGTCTTTCCTGATGAAATTAATTAACTCACTTACGTAGATATTATTGATAATTTGCGGGCTGTAAATGACAAATTTTTTCTTCAGACTGGAGCTGTGCATGATATTTATTGTTTCTTCCAGACTGTTGAGATTGTTCTTAAGATGATGGTGCAGATTGACCGCCGTTACGGTAGGCGTAATACCTTTTCCGGCACGAATAAATAGTGGGTCATTGAATTGTGCACGCAGCTTTTGTAACGACTGGCTAACAGCTGAGGGGGTAATAAACAGCGTTTCGGCGGCTTTGCTTATGCTTAGATTTTGATAGATACATTCAAAAATAACCAGCAGGTTGAGATCGAATTTTTTGAGGTCGTAAAGGTTAGCCATACGCTAATTCCTGTTTTAGTTTAGTTGTGAAGTATTTCACTTTGTTATGAGTAAATTACAATGCATTATCATCGCATATACATGTAAAACTTAATGAATAGTTTACAAATGCTAAAATAGCACAGGCAGGGTTATTTTTTCGGTAAAAAGTGCTAACGAGTTTATTGATATTAAAAAGAAGAATGATTGATATGAGAAATGATATCAATCATTCGTTGCGTATATCTATTTGGCTCCCATGATAATATCCAGCTTCTCTTTATCGGGCAAACCGACGGCCTGTTGCAGGGTATTATCTTTGCTCATGTAATAAATGGCAGGCGTGACATTGGCGCCTAAATCGTCCATTAGTTTTTGGTTGATATTCAGCGTCTTCATTTGCTCGGCAGGCGGGGTTGCTGGCAGTGTCAGCGTCATTTTGCCGCCCGAGGCTTCATAGTCGTGCCAGGTTTTAGCGGGGTCCTTGCTTGCCAGAATGGCCGCAGCGGTTGCCGGACTTTCAGACTTAATCACGCCAACCAACAGCGTGCGTAATTGAACATTGCCGGACTCAACCCACGGACGCGCCTGTTGCCAGAATTGTTTACAGTATGGGCAGAAGGGATCGGCAAACACATACACAATAACAGGCGCATCTTTTTTGCCGTCCAGAATCCACGACGCTTTTTCCATTCGTTGCCACATCTCGCGCCCTGCAGGTGCATAGATTTCTTTTTCTATCAGCGCATTACTCAGGTTTTCACCTTTCTCGTTATACATGTAGCCGGAGATCGCCTGTTTTCCATCAGGCGTGACATAGATAGTGACCCCCATGTCCTGATATTTGCCCAGATAACCTTTCATGCCACCCGGCGCGTCGAACGACTTCAGAATTGTAATGCCCTGTTTCTCAATCGCTTTAACGGGGGCAGGAAGCTCTTCAGCGTGGACGGCTGCAGGGAGCAGAGCTAAGAGTAATAAACGTTTAAACATTGATTTTCCTTATAAAACCAGAAGGAAAGGGAGTTAAGTTGCAAAACCTATCGCAGCCATAGGTAAGATCGACAGTCTGTCGATTGCCCTTTCGGTAGTTGGGTGATGTAATCCCAATCGCTGTTACGACCTTGGTTAAGGTAATGTAGAGCGCAACACATAGCCAGTTCTGCTGGCACTGAAGTTACTTGCGGGTAACTCGGGTAATGAGGCTCCCTGCAAAGGGAGCTTTTTTACTTTTAGAATAGGGTTTACAACATGCGGTTGAGTCGGTTGTTAGTTAACGCTTATTGATTTGATAAAGAAAACGCATTAGCCCTTATCAATGATTTTGGTTAACTTATCCCTCAACGAAAACACGGAGGAAGTACAGATGTCTTTGATTAATACCAAAATTAAACCTTTCAAAAACCAGGCGTTCAAAAACGGTGAGTTCATCGAAGTAACCGAGAAAGATACCGAAGGTCGTTGGAGTGTCTTCTTCTTCTACCCGGCTGATTTTACTTTCGTATGTCCGACCGAGCTGGGTGACGTTGCTGACCATTACGAAGAACTGCAGAAACTGGGGGTGGACGTTTACTCTGTTTCTACTGACACTCACTTTACTCACAAAGCATGGCACAGCAGCTCTGAAACCATCGCGAAAATCAAATATGCGATGATCGGCGACCCGACTGGCGCCCTGACCCGTAACTTCGACAACATGCGTGAAGATGAAGGTCTGGCTGACCGTGCAACATTTGTTGTTGACCCGCAGGGTATCATCCAGGCAATCGAAGTTACCGCTGAAGGTATCGGCCGTGATGCGTCTGACCTGCTGCGCAAAATTAAAGCTGCACAGTATGTTGCTTCCCACCCAGGTGAAGTTTGCCCGGCTAAGTGGAAAGAAGGCGAAGCAACTCTGGCTCCGTCTCTGGACCTGGTTGGTAAAATCTAAAATTCGCTACGCCTTTCGCGCTACAGGTGCGTTGGCTACGCTTAATCACCCCGGTCACTTACTTATGTAAGCTCCCGGGGAGTCATAAGCTTGCCGCCTGCCTGTAACACGAAATTCTTGCGAATTAATCCTTAAGCGGGTGCGTCGCGCCCGTTTTATTCCAACATCATGATGCAAACGTATTCAGACTGCCTGAACGAATTCGGCTTGCATGATGATGTTTTCAGAGAGGGAAGAATAATGCTCGACACAAATATGAAAACCCAGCTCAAGGCTTATCTTGAGAAACTGACCAAACCTGTTGAGCTGATTGCTACGCTGGATGACAGCGCTAAATCGGCAGAAATCAAGGAACTGCTGACTGAAATTGCTGAACTGTCAGAAAAAGTCACCTTTAAAGAAGACAATACTCTGGCCGTACGTAAGCCATCGTTCCTGATAACCAACCCGGGTTCTCACCAGGGGCCGCGTTTTGCCGGCTCTCCATTGGGCCATGAGTTTACCTCTCTGGTTCTGGCGCTGTTGTGGACGGGCGGTCATCCGTCGAAAGAAGCACAGTCACTGCTGGAGCAGATCCGCGACCTCGACGGGGACTTTGAGTTCGAAACCTATTATTCACTGTCCTGTCATAACTGCCCGGATGTGGTGCAAGCGCTGAACCTGATGTCCGTGCTGAATCCGCGTATCAAGCATACGGCGATTGATGGCGGTACATTCCAGAACGAAATTACCGACCGTAACGTCATGGGCGTTCCGGCGGTCTATATGAACGGTAAAGAGTTTGGTCAGGGCCGCATGACGCTGACTGAAATCGTAGCGAAAGTTGATACGGGCGCAGAAAAACGTGCGGCGGAAGAGTTGAATCAGCGTGATGCTTACGATGTGCTGATCGTCGGTTCGGGTCCTGCCGGGGCAGCGGCTGCGGTGTACTCTGCACGTAAAGGTATTCGCACCGGTCTGATGGGCGAACGCTTTGGCGGTCAGGTTCTTGATACCGTTGATATCGAAAACTACATCTCTGTACCGAAAACCGAAGGCCAGAAACTGGCTGGCGCACTGAAAGCACACGTTGATGATTACGATGTTGATGTCATTGATAGCCAGAGTGCGAGCAAACTGGTTCCGGCAGCACAGGAAGGTGGTTTGCATCAGATTGAAACGGCATCCGGCGCGGTGTTGAAAGCACGCAGCATCATCATTGCTACCGGCGCAAAATGGCGCAACATGAATGTTCCGGGTGAAGATCAGTACCGCACCAAGGGCGTAACCTACTGTCCGCACTGTGATGGCCCGCTGTTTAAAGGCAAGCGCGTCGCGGTGATTGGTGGCGGTAACTCCGGCGTTGAAGCGGCTATCGACCTGGCGGGTATCGTCGAACACGTGACGTTGCTGGAATTTGCCCCGGAAATGAAGGCCGATCAGGTTCTACAGAATAAAGTCCGCAGTCTGAAAAACGTCGATATCATTTTGAATGCACAAACCACAGAAGTGAAAGGCGACGGCAGTAAAGTCACTGGTCTGGAGTATCGTGACCGCGTCAGCGGTGATATCCACAATGTGGAACTGGCGGGTATCTTTGTGCAGATTGGCCTGTTGCCGAATACGAACTGGCTGGAAGGCGCCGTTGAGCGTAACCGCATGGGTGAAATCATCATTGATGCCAAGTGCGAGACCAGCGTGAAGGGTGTTTTTGCAGCGGGGGATTGTACAACCGTACCGTACAAGCAGATCATCATCGCCACTGGCGAAGGCGCGAAAGCTTCACTGAGTTCATTTGATTATCTGATTCGCACCACAACCGTATAAGAAAGTAAGACACACCTGCAATTCCCAAACCGCCAGTTAACCACTGGCGGTTTTTTCATTACGCTTAAGCGTGTACAAGATGTTTACCAGCAATGTGCTCCGTCAAAATGTATACCGCCACAAACCATGCTGATTGCACCAGGTATAGGCTGAAAACCCTCTTTTACAGTTGAATTTACACTGTTTTCCTTTGCAGATTGGGCGATCGCAATAAACATACGCATCATTACCTGCGAGTGCAAAAGTGGCTTCAGGCGACGCGCCAGGCGGCAGATACTTAAATTGTCCGCCCTGAAAGGTGTAAATAAAGATCCATTCCAGAGAGTGATCTGCCGTCATTGGATGCGCCGGATTACCCACCGTGACGGAAAGCGTATTTGATTCAAACCCCCCGGAAATGGTCATCAATGGTTGATGCTGCTGGGCGAGCGCATCGCTAGTGGTGGCATCATTAACCCGTAGCGCGGCGAGTGTTTTTCCACAACAGGTTATCGGGGATGTTGCGTTACGTTTACCCATGGTGACAAGGAATTCCCCGCATTGAGGACAGCGGTAGAACGTCGGGATAGGGTGGATAAATGTGGGTTTGGTACTGTTTTTAATCCGGTTTGATGTCCTGTGTACGTTGTGGGAATGTTCGGGAACAGTATGACTTAGAGACATAACGCGATCCTTCTTACGCCGAGGTTGTTTGACCAGCCGTTTCTTGCGAGAGGGATGCCAGACGCTGAAGAATATCCTGCCGGAGAATGTATTTTTGAATCTTTCCTGAGGCTGTACGCGGTAATTTATCTACAACGACCAGGTATTCCGGGTATTTATATTTTGCGATACGCCGTTGGGCGAAAAACGCGACGATATCCGCCAACTGAAGTGTTTTTTGTGGATGACTCAGCACGACATAAGCGCACGAGCGCTCACCCAGGCGTTTATCTGGCATGGCCACCACGCCAGCATCGTGGATATCCGGATGAAGCAACAGAATATCTTCAATTTCGCGGCTACTGATATTTTCACCGCCACGAACAATAATGTCCTTTTTACGGCCAGTAATTTTGATATAGCCGGCTTTATCCATCCGGCAATAGTCGCCGCTGTAATACCATCCGTCGTCGTCAAGCACTCGGTCGGTCAATTCTGGTTCATCAAGATAGCCGACAAAAACATTGGGGCCGCGCGATGCTTCTTCGCCCTCATTATTTTCCGTCAGTGTCATCTTCTTCTGATCGACCACTCTGACTTCAATGCCAGCGGCGGCTCTACCATCCGTATTCATTTGATGAGCCAGTGAGTCATATGGGTGCACTATCACATGGGGAGGACTTTCTGTGCTTCCGTATACACCAAGAAGTTGAATCCCTGCCTGATGGCATTCCTGCAAAAGTTTTCCCGGGATTGTGGTTCCTCCGCACAGAAAGAAGCGAAGAGAAGACAGGCTGCTGCGCTGTGCTTTTGAAGCATACAGTAGATCGCACACGAACGGTGTTGCGCCCATGATGCAGCTGCAGTGCTCTTGTGCCAGTAATGCCAGACACTCTTCAGGAGAAAATATGTCCATCAATACACTGCTGGCACCCGTTAAAAAAGGGGCGGTCACGCCATGCAGAAATCCTGTTGCGTGGGCTAGCGGAGCTGGCATGAGAATCGAATCAGTCCAGTTTATGTTGAGCGCCGCGCAGAAGGTTCGTTCACTGGCGATGATCGTATTGTGCGTCAGCATCACGCCTTTTGGATGACCTTCCGTACCGGAAGTGAAAAGAACGGCTGCCAAATCGTCGCTATGCGTTTTGACATGTTGTGTTATTGGCGAGGCGTCATTGAGGATGTGGCTCAGAGCGGGCCCAGCCTGCGCGGGTGCCAGCTTATCAACCGCCACCACCTGTTCAAGCCAGGGGAGCGCCGAACGGAGTGTGGCGATCATATCTACAGGGCTGCTATTTTTAAAACTTGTTGGCGTAAACAGTATCCGGGCCCGGCATTTATTAAGTATCCAGGTTAATTCGCATTCCCTGAAGGCGGGCAAGAGCGGGACGACTACTGCCCCGCTTTTCAGGCAGGCCAGATAAATTATTGTGAATTCACACCAGCCGGGTAGCTGGAGCGCCACGCGATCGCCCGGGCGGATTCCGGCGTCGATGAGCCAGGATGCCAGCCGGCCTGCGGCAATATCCAACGCTTTATAGGTGTAGTTGTCCCCCCGATTATCGGTGACAGCCACTTTGTCCGCATACGCTTTGGCCGACAGGCACCAGTAATCGGCTAATGTCGCATCACCCCAATGGCCCTGTTGCCGGTATTGTGCCTTACGCTCGGTATTGATTTTTATGTTTGTTGTCATTGGTTATGTCTCAGACTGAGTTCTTTTTTTGCAATACATCGCCAGTGCGCCAGCCAGTAGCGGCAGAGGCAAAAACAGAAAGACGTCGCTGAATGTCCAGCCTGCCGCGAGCATGAGCGAACCCATGCCTGCGCTGGTAATGGCGCCCAGCCGACCAATGCCCGTCGCCCAGCCAACCCCGGTTGCCCGTATTGAGGTCGGGTAAAAGTGCGCAGCCAGCGCGTAGCAACCAGGGTTGATCCCGTTGAGAGTGAAGCCAAGAATAAGGACCAGGGTATAGAGCAGAAAAAGCGAGGGGGTACACAGCCCCAGAATTAATGCGCCACCTATGCTGCCTGAAAGTGTCAGAATAATGGCCTGGTGTTTGCCCCAACGATCCATTTCAATACCAATGCAAAAATTCCCCATCATGCCGCCTATCTGAAAGACCGACCCCATAATGACGGCCTGTGAGAGCGTTAGTCCGGCATCTTTTATCATCAGCGGCAACCAACTGGATAAAAGGTAAACGCTGAAAAGTCCGACAAAAAGCGTTAACCACAGCGCCAGCGTTCCCACTGTGTAGGGGGTATGCAGCAGTGATTTTGCCGTATTGGCTCGGGCTTTTTGCGGCTCGGTAGTGTAAAAACGCGTATTTTTGTCAGCGATTCCGGGAATAAACAGATTCAGCAGACGAGCAAGGTGTGCATCGTTACCGGTGCGCTGCACCAGATACAGCATCGATTCAGGTAAACAGCGCAGTAAAATCAGCGCCAGCAAGAGCGGTAAAATGCCGCCTGCGATAAGCACAGCGCGCCAGCCAAACGCCCCGAGCAACTGCTGGCTGAGTATGCCTCCCAGCGCGGCGCCAGAATTAAAGCCACAATGGATCACCGTTGACAGGCGAGATCGATAACGATGGGGGGCGTACTCTGCAACCAGCGTGGTGATGTTGGGCATGGCTGCGCCTAATCCGAGCCCGGTAATAAAACGGAAAAAAGTCAGGCTGGATAAATTCCAGGCCCCGGCAGAAAGCAGGCTGCTGAGGCCAAAAAAGACAACCGACCCAATAATTAACTTTTTGCGGCCATAGCGGTCGGCTAACGAGCCAGAAATTAAAGAGCCTGCCGCCAGTCCCAACAATCCACTCATCATTACCGGGCCCAGATCTTGTTTGGATAGTTGCCAGTGATCTATTAGTGCCGGAGCAATGTAACCAATTGCCGTGACGTCGAAACCATCAATACCCAGAACAAAAAAACCGAGAAATACAATAAACCATTGCCGTCTGCTGATTGGGTGTTTGTCTAAAATCGTACTGATATCAATTTGATTCTGTACCGACATGGTCTCCTCCCTGAATCGCGAGCACGAGGTATCTCCGGATACGGCGATATAGACTGTTTGGCAGGGAGTCAGCCGAAGCGAAATTCAACGCCGAACGTTCCTTGTGGATATTCCCATTTCTGTAGAACGGAATCTGAACACAGCACCCGGCATGTGCCGCATTCGAGGCAGCCAGCATAATCAAAGTGAATATTGCCAGCGTCATCCTGTCGGTATAATCCAGCGGGGCAGGCGAGGATCAGTTTACGGAACTGCTCTGGGTCGGGATTTTCCACCAGAATTATATGGGGATGGCTTTCATCGACCCTGAATTTATTCGTGCCCAATTTCACATCGACGTTCACGGTGTTCATAATGCGCGAACTCCTTTAATGCCGTCTTTTAAAAGATTAAGTAATCCGATTTTTTTGCCATGCGCCAATACTGTCCTGCTCAGCGAAACTGGAGCCTTGCCGTTGACGGTAAACAGGGATGCCATGAGATCGGTTGCCATTTGCGGATATTGTTGGAAAATTCGCGGGTTCTCCATCATTGCGGGGAGGCGGCGGTAGTGGCGCATATCGCGTAACACCGCGCTTTTCTCCAGTGCGTTGGGATAAGCCTGGAGTTTTCCCTTACTGAAATCATTTGCGTCTTTCGCGGCAATGACCGTTTGCGCGGCCACATTGGCTGCCGTGATGGCGAGATCCATGCCCCGCACGGTATAGCCTAAATTGAGACACATTCCGGCTGCATCGCCGACAATCATTACCCCGTCTTCAACTAATGTTGGAACCATATCTATCCCGCCTTCCGGCACCAGATGCGCGGAATATTCCAGCAGCGTTCCGCCTTCTATCAGCGGACGGACAGCAGGATGCTGTTTGAAGTCTTCCAGCATTTGCGGCACGCTCTTGCGGGCATGCTCGATACCGTCGAGCCCGCATACCAGGCCCAGTGAAAGCGTATCGCGATTGGTATACAAGAAACCGCCGCCCATTAATCCGTCTGACGGTGAGCCGGCAAACAGCCAGGCGGCGCCTTCGTTACCGGTTAGCCCGAAGCGCTCCTGAATTTGTGCGGATGGCAGCGAAATTACCTCTTTCACGCCCACGGCATAATGATGCGGCGATGATTCTTGCACCATACCGATAGCGCGACCCAGCAGAGAATTTACACCGTCGGCGAGGAGAACCACATTAGCCTCCAGCGTATCGTCTCCTGCCTGAACCCCTGTCACTCGCCCATCCTGGCGGATCAGCGAATCGACCCTGACGCCGGTGATGAACTGTGCGCCAACGGCTTCTGCTTGCGCCATGAGCCAGCTGTCAAAGGTGTGGCGAAGCACCGTCCATGATTCTGCGTCAGAGGCCTGGTGGGGTGTGCCCGTGAGATAGTCCAGCGTGACGGCGCTTTCTGTCGTAAGAAAGGAAATTCGCTCCCTGACCACTTTTCTTTCAACCGGTGCCGTGTGGGTAAAGCCGGGCATAATTTCTTCCAGGCTGTGCGTGTAGAGTCGTCCTCCGGTCATATTTTTACTGCCCGCAGTATCACCACGCTCAATGACCAGCACATCCAGTCCTGCTTTTGCCATCACATAAGCGGCGATGCAGCCTGAGATGCCTGCGCCGACAATAATGGCGTCAAATTTTTCATCCGACATCGCTTTTGCTCCTGTTGCCGCCATCCAGGATGACGGCGTTAAATGTTAGCGCTGCAGCAGTTCCGTTAATGCCGGGACGACTTTATAAATATCGCCTACCAGCCCGTAGTCGGCGTACTGAAAGATCGGCGCATTCTTATCTTTATTAATGGCAACAATGGTTTTAGCGCCATTACCACCGACCATATGCTGTATCTGCCCTGAGATGCCCAGTGCCAGATACACATCGGTTTTAAGCAGTACGCCAGAGACGCCAATGTAACGTTCGCGATCCATCCAGTGCTCACCTTCGGCAATGGGGCGAGAGCAGCCGACTTCCGCATTTAGCGCAGCGGCTAAATCCCAGATCATGTGCAGATCGTCTTTGGCCGCTAAGCCACGCCCAATCCCGACGACACGCCGGGCTTTACTGAGATCGATGCTACTGACCGATTTTGCCCTGCGCGCTTTGCATAAAAGCTCATGTTGCGGTGGGATATAACTGACGGGGATGGGAGCAGGCTGATGCGGCGCATTTTCTTCCAGCGGCTCGAATACGCCACTCGAAACGGTCACGATAGCCGTCGATGTGTTGATTTTTTCCCGGCCAAACGCCAGACCGCCGTACATTCGATGTTCGGCATATAGCTCGCCATCCTCCAGCGCCAGGCTGGTGGCATCATTAATCAGCGCTGATTGCAGCAGGACGCTGAGCCTGGCCGCCAGGCTTTTTCCTCGTCGGGTTGCCGCCAACAGGATTAATGTTCCCGTTCTGAGCGCGCTGGCGCCTTTTTCGGCGTTTTGTATCAGGGCTACGAGGGTTTCCGCGTAATTTTCTAACCGCTGCTGTTCTGACTTTCCGCTCAGAACGTACACCGCGTCGGCATGTTGTACCTGCAAAGCCTCGCTCTCATCCCAGATGACGGCACTCACGCGTTCACCGAACTGCTTTGCTCCTGCAAGGAGATCCGCGTAACGGTCGGCGCTGTCGCTCACTACCCATACCTGATTAATCTTGCTCATTCCCAGCTTCTCCGTTGTCTTCAGTTCAGCACTTTATTGAGATGCTCTGCCAGGCGAGCGACATCTTCTGCGCTGTCGCCTTCAATGATGATGTGTTTACGTTCTGCCTGCTGCGGGGCATAAATATTGACCATTTCGGTATCGGGAGATACCGGTGTCCAGCCGATGTCATCAGCCGTCCATTGGGTGACGGGCTTTTTCCCTGCGCCGAGAATCGCTTTCATGGAAGGAATTCGCGGCTCATTAATATCTGAGGTGACGCACAATACGGCAGGAAGCGGAACATCAATGATCTCTACTTCATTTTCCAGCGTGCGTTCGACCGTGACGTAACCGTTATGGATTTCAATGTGGCTAACGGCATTGACGGTGGGCAGATGAAGCATTTCCCCGACCCGCAGCCCGGTTTGTTGTGCATAAAGATCGCCAGAACCTTCGCCACACAACAGCAGATCAAAACCGATTTTCTTCGCCGCTTCGGCAATGACCCTGGCCGTTTCGTGCGCTAGCGAAGCCGCCAGCCGCTCGTCGCGCACCAGGTAAAGTCCATGAGGGCCTCGGGAGAGCAAATCTTTACGCAGTTTGGCGTTATCCAGCGCCTGGCCGCCAACGCACAGAGCCATAACTTCATCGCTTTCACCGGCCAGCAGGACGGCCTCTTCAATGGCATTAAGGTCAAATGGGCTGATTTTTTCTCCAGCGCGTGTTGTATCCAGCGTTCTGTCAGCGGCGATAGTAATGTCTTGTTCTTCCGCGACCAGTTTATAACAGGCGAGTAATTTCATGACGTATCCTATTATTTTTCATACTGTTTCAGGATCTGGCGGGCTGAGATATACACCATAATCTCGTCAGTGCCGCCGCCGATGCGGTTAACGCGGGTATCACGCCAGAAACGGGATACCCGGCTGTCATTGGTGTAACCAAGGCCCCCTAAAATTTGCATCGCATCGTCAATGACTTCACAGGCAGACTGTGCGCAATATAACTTGCACATCGGCGCGGACAGGCGCATGGGTAAATCGTTGTCACATTCCCATGCCGTGCGATAGACCATGTTTTTCATGTTTTGGATCTTTATCGCCATTTGGGTCAGCTTGAGCTGAATCATCTGGAACTGGCCGATATTTTTATCGAACTGAATACGTTGGTTGGCATAGCGAGCGGCATCTTCAAAGGCGCATTCCGCCACACCCAGTGAGTGTGCGGCGATGACAAGACGTTCAATATCGAAGTTTTCCATCATGTGAATAAAGCCGTAACCTTCGCGGCCCACCATGGCGCTTTCTTCCAGTTCAACGTTATCGAGAAAAACCTCACAGTTGCTGACCATGTGCCAGCCGATTTTGTGCAGACTATTGCGCTTAACGCCCGGCATGTTTGGATCAATCCACCACAGGGTGAAGCAGCGCTTCGGATCTTCCGGTTCGGGATTGCGTGCCAGCACCAACATATAGGGGTAGTCTTTGGCGCCCGTGATGAACGTTTTTTGCCCGTTCAGATAAACTTTGCCATTTTTTCGGGTATAGGTCGTGGCGACGCGGTTATTGTCCGATCCCGCCTGCGGCTCGGTGAAGGCAAGTGAATAGGCAGGGATACCGGTCAGCCCGACTTCAGCCGTTTTCGCCAACTGCTCCGCATTGCCAAAGCGCTGCATGTTATGGATGCATTGGCCTTCCGTCATAATGTAGGCGGGAGCCCCCATGCGGGCGATCTCCTCCAGAACCAGCACTTGCGTCATCATATCAGCAGGGATGCCGCCGAGTTCTTCTGGAATGCCTAACAGTCCCACGCCGCTTTCGGCCAATGCCTGAAAGAACTTGCTGGGGAACGCGCCATTTTCATCACAGGTTTTGAAATATTCTTCGGGAAAATCTCGTGTTATCAGTTCGCGTATACTGGCTAAAAGCAGCTCCTGCTCTTCGGTCAGGCTAAAGTCCATGATGTCTCCTCAATGATGCCTGCTGATAAGAATTGATGTTTCGGACGATATTCATTTCTTTATATTCTGATCGTGACAGGACGCCGACTTGCAGAATAATTGGTATGAGGAGCATAAATTCAGTGGGCATCAATGATGCATAGACATATTTAACAACGTCCTGGACAAAACGGGCATTTGGTATGCTTTTGTGATGCGGGTTCCGAAATAAAAACCGGATGTTAGTGATGTTCGATTTGTCCTGTTTTTGGTTAAATCTGTCAATGTCAGGCGGACGAGTTTTATTCCTATAATCCATCGCGTTAATTCATGGAAACAGGTTGGTTAGAATATCTTATCTTTTATATATCCATATTCTTATTACCTGCATTCTTACCCGAGTATTCAACGTGGAGTGGGGTTGGTATATGTCCATTTTATCTCAACAGCAACTGGAAGCATTGAAGAAAAAAGTCAGAAAGGTTACCGAAACTGAGCTGGAAGAAATTCAACTGGAAGTTGAGCGGACGAATGTCTTTCCTGACTCTTATTATGACGTTTGTCGTAAAAACGATCTGTTTCGTCTGGCGATGCCTGAAGAATTTGGCGGTATGGGACTCAACTGTGAACAGTTCTTTTCGGTGATGGAAGAGTTTTGCCGCGGGCCCGGTGGGATGCGTATGAACCTGCACCACGCTAACGGGTTGAACTGGCGAATTATGTATGACCATGGCGCGGAAGATTTGCGTGCTAAATGGTTACCGCTGCTGGCAAATAAAGATGCTTATATTAACTTTGCATTAACTGAGGCGGATTGTGGTTCGGGTGCGGATATTCGTACTACTGCGGTTAAAAAAGGGGATAAATATATTCTTAACGGAACCAAAACGTTGATATCCCATACAGATATATCCGATGGGAGCTATGTTATTGCGGTTACGGATGAGAATAAGCGTAAAAAAGGTGGCTTAACAGCATTCTTTATCGAAACGAATACTCCCGGTTATTACATCGATCCCATGCCGCACATGATGGGTTGCCGTGGCGCGGGTCATGCTTATCTGCGTTTTGAAAACTGCGAAGTCCCTGCCCATAACATTATGGGTAAAGAGGGTGATGGCCTGGATATTTTCATGAATGCGCTGGCGCATTCACGCGCCATGATTGCCGTAACCTGTCTTGGAATGTCGCAGCGCTTCCTGGAATTGGCGATAGCCAGAGCAAAAGATCGTGTGACTTTCGGTAAGGCTCTTACTTCTCGCCAGGCTATTCAACAAACGCTGGCGGATATGGGCACGCAGGTGCATGCGCTGCGTGTCATGCTGCGCGACTGTGCGCAAAAATTTGATCGGGGCGAAGACATTGAGATGGTCTCAGCCATGTGCAAACTGCACGGCATTGATACCGTTCGTACGGTATCGGATAGCTGTCTCGAAATCTTTGGCGGTATTGGCTATTTCGAAGATAACCCGTATGGCCCGGTAGAAAGAATGTATCGCGATGCTCGCGCTCTGTGGTTTGAGGAAGGCCCTCGTACCGTGCAGCGACTGACTATCGCACGCCCACTGATTGCCGCAGGTGGTGAGATTCGCTAGTCCGGGAGCGTTTGCACCGTGTCAGAGGTTAGCTGTTTTTACTGGGCACTAACCTTAGTTTTGGCCGTACGTCGCTGTTTATCCTGTGGCTACGGCCATTTTTGCTTTTATGCGAGAGTGACCTATGAGTACATCACCAGGGAACAGACGCTGGGGCATTATTGTCCTGCTCATTATTGATTATTTCGTCATGTTTGTGGCGCGAAGTGGGATGTCGATGTGTGGGCCTGCATTAATGCAGGAATATGGCTGGAGCGCTATGCAGTTTGGCTGGGTATCCACGGCGTTTTTCATTGGCTATGCCGTCACAATGTTACCCGCGGGTTTGCTGGCGGACAGGTTTGGCGGCGGAGTCGTTTTAGTTACCGGGACATTATGGTGGGCTGTTTTCACGTTTCTGACGCCGTTAGGATCGACACTGGGCATCATGATGTTGCTGCGTATTCTGGTCGGGATTGGCCAGGGATTGCTTGTCCCGGCTAACTTTTCACTGGCGGCAAAATGGGTGCCTAAACATGAAGCCGGAATGGCGACAGGATTATTGCAAATAGGTTGCCCTACCGGTATTGCCGTTGCCATGGTTCTGGCGGCATGGATAGTCCAACGCTGGGACTGGCAGACCGTGTTTTACGTTGTATCAGTACCCGGTGTGCTGTGGTGTCTGCTGTGGTGGAAGCTTGGCAGCAACCGTCCGCAACAGGATAATTTTATCACCCAGGGTGAACGAGACTATATTCAGGCTGGGCAAGTCTCTACTGAGGCCTCTCCGGCTGCACAGAATGACTCGCTAAGTAAAGGCGATATTCTGGCTACTCCTTCCGTCTGGGCGTGCGCCCTGTGTTACTTTTGTACCAATTACCTCTTTTTTCTCTTCATGACCTGGCTGCCAACCTACTTTGCCATGGGGCGTGGAATCGATCTCAAACAAAGCGCGATTTTCTCCATGCTGCCGTATCTGGTGGCGATTTTTGCTTACCCACTGGGGGGCGTAGTCACTGATGCTGCATGCTGTCGATTTGGGCAAAACGTCGGACGTAAGATTTCTCCGGTACTGGGGTTATTATTAGCTGGGGTATTTTTGATCCTCGGCACACAGGCAAACAGCTTGTGGAGTGCCGCCACGCTTATTTCGGCGTCGAACTTCTTCCTGTGCTTCACCATGGCTGCACATTTTTCAATTCCTATTATTTTCTCGCAAAAAGACACCGGCATGTTGGTCGGACTGAACGGGGTGTTTGGGACGTTGGCGGGCATTCTCTCGCCTGTACTGGCTGGCTGGGTGATTGATGTGTCCGGTGGTCAGTACGAGTACGCGCTGTATTTGGGCGCAGGCGTGGCGATTGTCGGAGCATTCTTTATGTTGATAGCACGCATTCGGCCAATAGAAAAGAAATCAGCACGCGTAAGCGCGGGCGATCGTAAAGGATTTGCCGGTTAAACAGGCCACTCATTTTTGAGGGAATATGACGTATGAGACCATTAGAGGGCGTTAAGGTCGTCGATCTGACATCATTTCTGGCGGCGCCAACGGTAGCGCGTATTTTAGGTGATTGGGGGGCGGAGGTGATCAAAATCGAACCGCCGATCGGCGATCCTGGCCGTACGCAGGCGTCAGTTTTTAATATGCCGTATGAAGATGATGAGAATCCGGCATTTGATATTTCCAATGCTAATAAGCGTTTTCTGTGTCTGAATTTGAAACAGGAGCGGGCGAAAGAAATTGCCTGGCGCATTCTTTCCACCGCGGATGTGGTAGTGACCAGCTATCGGACGAAAGCGCTGGAGCGGCTGGGGTTCTCATGGGAAGAATTGCACCAGCGTTTTCCTCGTTTAATTTTTGCTCAGATTCTGGGGTACGGTGAGCAAGGGCCAGAAAAAGATACCGCAGGGTTTGATGCGACGGCCTATGTTTGTCGGGGAGGGATTCTGGGGTCGACAAACGAACGAGGGGAAACGCCGATTAACTCAGTGAATGGGTTTGGCGATTTCCAGGCTTCCATGTGCCTGGTTTCGGGGGTTTGCGCGGCGTTATATGGCCGTACGCTCTCCGGGCAGGGGGATAAAGTGACAGTGAGTCTGCATCATACCGCGTTGTTTATGATGAGTATTGCCGTCACATCGGCGCAATATGGCAACGTTTATCCTAAATCCCGCTGCGAAGTCGCGAATCCGTTCAACAATACCTATAAGACCCGGGATGGCCGCTGGATGGTGATTTGTATCCCAGAGTACGATCGCTTTTTCAATAAGTTCATGACGCTACTTGGTCGCGAAGATTTGGTCGACAGCCCTGAGTTTTGTCGTATTGCCGATGTCAATCTACATGGACGCAACCGGGATATTATCAGCATCATCAGTGAGCAGGTCGCTAAACGCTCGCTTGATGAAATGATGCTGATGTTAAAACAAAACGACTTTGCTCATGAGAAAGGCTTTACGCCTGATGAAATCCTTGACGATGAGCAGGCGTGGGCGACCGACTGTCTGCGAAATGTTGAATATATCACCGGTAACCGACGCGTGCTGGTGACCCCTCCTGTGAACATTGGTGGTATGGGGCCAGCGCAAATTCGACCTTCTCGCGGATTAGGGCATGATTCGCAGCAAATTCTTTTGGAATATGGATATTCTGTTGAGGAGATAGATCGTTTGAATGCGGACGGCGCGGTCATTATACCCGCATAACCATAGCCGCCAGGTGGTCGGCACCGTTGCTACCTGGTGGGCTCATTTGATTGGGGGCATTGATGGCAACGACCATTCCTACTTATGCGTTATATGGTGAACAGTCGGAACCTGGCTGGGAGAATTTCTTTAATATAGAAATGATCTCATTGCGTTCAAAACCCTTGAACTGGAAAGCCAATCCGCATATTCATGACTCATTGATTCAGACCCTCTTTATCCAAAGTGGAGAGGTCGATGTTTTAATGAATTATACCCGGATGAGGGTGAGTGGCTCTGGGCTCATCCTGGTGCCTGCGCAAACCGTTCATGGTTTTGATTACCGACCCGGTACGGAAGGGATGACAATCACTGCCTCACAAGGGCCAATGGAATCGGTGATGGGATTATTGGCGCCCAATGTCCTCACTTTGATGCATAAACCCTGCGTAATCCCTCTGGATGATTCCCCTGAGGACGGGAAAATTATTCAGGGTTTCTATCAGTCTTTACAAAAAGAGATGCAGAATCCGAGGATTAATCATACGGCAATGTGCATTTCGATTTTTATCTCCATCCTGGTTCACCTCACGCGTATCAATACCCTAACGGAAGAACAGCAGAAGTTTGATGTCTGCTCGCGTAAGGCCTCGCAAATAAACAAATTCCTCCTGCTGGTGGATCAGCGTTTTCGCCAACGGCTGACCGTTAATGATTATTCTGAGGTGATGGGCATGTCCCCGGGACACCTGTCGCGTTTATGTCGGGTAACATTAGGGATGTCCAGCCTTGACGTGATTAATATGCGCGTTCTGCAGGAAGCCCAACAAGAGTTGGTTTACACCTCTAAGACGATAAAGCAGCTTGCGGCTTTTTTAGGATTTAATGATGAAGCCTACTTTACGCGCTTTTTCCATAAACATGCGGGTGTCAGCCCTGGACAGTACCGCGAACTGGCCTTGCAAAGAATATCCACAGAGGAAGAGTGCCTGGTTATTGGTGGTGCCCATGAGAAAGAGGGCATCACGCAATAGATGACCCCACCCGTCAGGCGGGTGGGGTTTTTGTGTGCTGACTAGCGTACAACCAGTACCGGCAAAGTCGCGTGGCGGACAACGCTGGAGGCGTTAGATCCGAGCAGATGGGTGCTGATTGATGGGTTGCGTGATCCGATGACTACTACATCTGCATTCAACTCTTCACCCAATTCGTTTACCACATCACGCACGCTACCAAAGCGAACGTGCTGCTTAATGCGGGAAGGATCGATACTGAAGTGGCCGACCATGGTTTGCAGACGGGTTTCCGCTTCGTGTTGCAGATGCTCTTCAAAACGACGAACGTCAGCGGCAAAACGGTGCAGACTCAGACTGGCAGAACCCGGGAGCACATGCAGCAGATGGATCACCCCTTTATCTTGTGCCAGAAATTCTGCATGGCGAACTGCCTTGTCGCTCAGTTCCATTTCGAATACATCAACAGGCATTATGATTGTGTTGTACATAAACATTCTCCTTGTCATTACATGAACACATAACAGCATAGTATTAAAAATGATTCTGTCAGTCACGACACAGATTTATGTTTTGCGAACAGGAAAAAGGAAGTGCAGCAAATGAAAGACAGCAGGGGTGAAGCGGAAAGAGGATGCGGATGCATCCCCTGTAAGATAAAGCGAGTCGCTTTGATAAGACAGAGTTAGCGCAGGTAGTCGCCTGCAGCTTCAGGCTGATACTCAAGCTCGATGACTTCGAGGTGGGTCGATGTACCGCCCGGTAATTCCCAATGGATCGTATCGCCAACGCGCAGGCCCAGAAGCGCTGCACCGACTGGCGCCATTACCGAAAGCTGTGTACTACTGTCAGTCATATTGGCCGGATATACCAGGGTACGTACGCGCACTTCGCCATCGCTCAGATTGCGGAATTTCACGCGGCTGTTCATGGTCACCACGTCGTGCGGCATGGTTTCCGGGGAACACATTTGGGCGCGATCCAGTTCAGCGTTTAATGCGTCCGCTATCGGTAAACCAGCAAACGCAGGTTGCTCCAACAGGCGGTCAATGCGTTCCGCATCGAGGTCGTTAATGATAATAGTTGGTCTGGACATTTATTACTCCATGTCGTCGATACTGCGGATGCGCAGGTAAATAATCCCAAAAGAAAACCCTCACCGTCAGGCGGCAAGGGTTTAGCTTTTATGATGATACTGAGACTTACCCCTGGTTTGAAGTGATTTAGTTCACATTCAGGCAAATCATCAATATTGCTGCAGATGAAGGGGGAGGCAAAAAACGTGAGCGTTCTCAAATTTGCATTATGCTTTTTAAGCGCTCGCTGCGGGCGCGCCACGACAACTCAGTGTTCCTCGACAGGAGATCTCATGAGCCAGTACGACAAACTTACCTTAAAAGATGGCAGCTATTTGTATTTCAAAGACTGGGGAAGCGGCCAGCCCATTGTGTTCAGCCATGGTTGGCCGCTGACCGCAGATGCGTTTGAAGATCAAATGCTGTTTCTCGGGTCGAAAGGATTTCGTGTGATAGCCCATGACAGACGGGGGCACGGGCGTTCGGCCCAGTCCTGGGATGGCCACAATATGGATCAGTATGCTGATGATTTGGCCGAACTTACCGCGTATCTTAATCTCAAAGATGCTGTACATGTCGGGCACTCTACCGGCGGTGGCGAAGTTGCTCGTTATATTGGCCGCCATGGGACGCAGAGGGTAGCAAAAGCGGTACTCATTGGTGCGGTAACCCCCATCATGATCAAAACCGACTTTAACCCGAATGGTGTACCTAAGGAGGTGTTTGATGGCATTCGTGAAGGCGTTGTGAACGATCGTGCCGCCTTTTTCTATGAGCTGACGGCCGCATTCTATGGCTACAATCGACCGGGCGCAAAGGAGTCGAAGGCGGTCCGTGAAAGTTTTGTCGAGCAGGGCTTACAAGGATCAATTAAAGCACTGTACGACTGTATCCATGCTTTCTCGGAAACAGACTTGCGTGAAGATCTCAAAAAAATGACCATCCCGACGTTGGTGATCCATGGTGACGACGATCAGATTGTCCCGTTTGAAACCTGCGGTAAGGTCGCGGCAGAAATCCTACCAGATGCGCAGTTGAAAGTGTATGCCGATGGATCTCACGGTATTTGCACCACCCATAAACAGCAGATCAACGCCGATCTACTCGACTTTATTCAGTCGTAATCGCTCGTGGATTGTTCTACGCTGATCCTCTTCCGTCAGGGGGATGAGCGAAGCATAATTTATGCTTAGCAGAGGCTAACTTCACCAGAGAAAACGATGTATTTCTATCAACCGTCACAGGGACACGGCCTGCCACATGACCCGCTCAATGCCATTATTGGGCCGCGCCCTATCGGGTGGATTGCGTCGAGTGACAGCAACGGTCGGCATAATCTGGCACCGTACAGTTTCTTTAACTGCTTTAACTATCATCCGCCGATTATCGGTTTTGCCAGCAGCGGCTGGAAAGACAGCGTACAGAATATTATCGAAACCGGTGAGTTTGTCTGGAACCTGACCACCCTTGAGTTGGCCAGCGCGATGAACGAAACGTCGGCCAGTCTGCCGCACGGCGAGGATGAGTTCTTTGCCGCAGGGCTTTGCAAAGCAGAGAGTCGGATAGTTAATGTGCCGCGCGTGGCACAAAGCCCGGTCAATTTTGAGTGTCGTTTATCGCAAACTCTGCAACTGACTACTGCTGATGGCGCACCTGTTGAAACCTGGTTGGTGCTGGGAGAGGTGGTGGGCATCCACATAGATGAAACGCTACTGGAAGACGGCATCTATCAGACGGCGAAAGCGAAGCCGGTACTGCGTGCAGGTGGGCCAACGGCGTATTATTCGATCAGTGAAACACACCGTTTTGATTTAGTTCGCCCGGACGCCCGAGCAAAACGCTAAGCTTACGGACCGACGCCAGCTTGCAGCGTCGGTCGCGATTTTCAGTATCCCACTTTGTCGATAATAAACTGTTTACCGCAGTTACCCGGATGCGGTTGCGGCAGGAATGAACGGGATGATAAAGGTTGGTTGATGGCATCGGCTTTTAATGAAAACTGGATCTCCGTCAGATAAGCGGGGTTGCCGTGACAACTTAGCTTCACTGCTTTGATATTCTCTTTGCCCCAGTTTTTAGCGAATGCGGCGTCAAATGCGTTACGGCTAACTGTTTTGCCGTAGTTATCCGCCAGAAACTTGCCCGTCTCGCTACTCTTAATCTCATTGTTTAATCGCACCATGGTGCCGAAGTAGGCGTCGGGATCAAAACCAAAACAGGCGCCATGTTTGGCATATTCATAACGTTCCAGACAGGATGTTCCGCCGGCACCGGGCATGACGGCGCTTAACTTCGCCGCGCTTTCCAGTGACAGCCCGGTTTCGGGGGCCGCGCATTTACGGCTGGCGCGGGCTTCAGGCAGGTTGGGAATAGGGCGCGTCGCGCAGCCAAAACGCATCCAACGGCGATTATCGACACCGCGGGCGGCAATGGATTTTGGCAGGCTGGGCCACAGGCCATGAACCGTCAGAAAATCGGCTTTATTGTCGGTCTCTTTTTGCAGACGGCATTCGTCAGGCTCCTGATGATTACGCTCGTGTTGGCTCTGACAAAAACCGGTTTGCCAGGAGAGGGCCAGCACGTAGCGGTCAAAATCACCGTACTGTTTGGCCTGAAGTTGATCGGCCTGAGTCGCAGAAACCGGCAGCAGAAGCGCTGCCAGTAAAGAAAAAGAACGCCATGTTGATGTCATGATGAATTCGGACACTCATATAAATTCTGAATATCATCTATTTAATCATAAAAAATGCCAGTCAGGTTTAGCTGACTGGCATCATTTTAGCTATGCGTTTTGACTATGCGTAAAGCGCGCGGATTAGCTCCACATTGCCAGAATCGGCCAGCCGACCAGCAGAAGCATTGAGATGTAGATGACACCGAAGATAGCACCCAAACGCCAATAGTCTTTGGATTTCACATAACCACAGCCGTAGATGATAACGCCAGGGCCCGTTGCATACGGAGTCAGACAGCCCATGATACCGATGGACAGCACCAGCAGGATACACAGATGTTCCATCGGAACGCCCGGGATACCTTTACCAACCGCCAGAATAACCGGCAGCATGGTGGCGGTGTGCGCAGAAAGGCTGGCAAACAGGTAGTGAGCAAAGTAGAACACCAGTACCAGAACGATTACTGTCGCGTTAGGCGAGAACCCTTCCAGGTGCGTGCTCATGGTGTTGGCAAACCAGTCGATGAAACCGGAACGGGTTAAACCGTTGGCCATTACCACCAGCGTGGCCAGGTTGACCAGGGTGTTCCATGCGCTGTTATAGCGAGTAATGTCTTTCCACGGTACAACATGCAGAGCCAGCATCAGGGAGACCGCCAGCAGACCCACTGCGGTAGCGTCAATCAGCTTGCCGCCAAATACCCACAGGCCCAGGCTGAGCAGTACCAGACCGATCAGCGTCATCTCTTTACGGGTCAGTTTACCCATAGTTTTCAGTTCATCGCCGGCCCATGCGGCAACTTCAGCACTGTGGGTGACTTCCGGTTTGTACAGCACGTAAGACAGCCACGGAGCAACGATCAGCAAAATAATACCGACCGGCAGGAAGCTGAGGAACCACTGCAACCAGCTGATTTGAATGCCGGCGATTTTGTTAACGAATTCCAGACCCAGTACGTTTGGCGCAGCGCCGGTAACGAACATCGAGGAGCTCAGGCTGGTACTGATAACCATCATCCACATCAGATATCCGCCGATACGGCGTGCGGAAGGATCGTTAGGGAAGGATTTGAACAGCGGCGGCAGGTTTTTGATAACCGGGAACACGGTACCACCGGTACGTGCGGTGTTGGACGGTGTAAACGGTGCCAGCAGGATGTCGATAATAACAATCGCATAGCCCAGCGTCAGGGTACGTTTACCCATGAATTTCACCAGGAACAGTGCGATACGACGACCCAGACCGGTGACTTCATAACCCAGTGCGAAGATAAACGCACCAAACACCAACCACACGGTGGTGCTGGAGAAGCCTGCCAGACCCCACTTCAGCGCTTGCTTACCCGCTTTAAACGCCGGATCGGCCAGTTCGGAAGCATCAAACAGCAGATAGTTGCTGCCGATAACGCAGATCGTGACGGCGATAAAGCTGATCGCTGTTGCCGGAATTGGCTCAAGGATCATACCGACGATCATCGCCACAAACACGGCAAAGTAGTGCCAGGCCTGTGGAGGCATTCCATCAGGAACGGGGATAAGAAACATGACGCCCATTACGACCAATGGGGCCAATAACTTCCATATTTTATCTTTTGCTAAAGACATGTGTGTGATTCTCCGGAAAGGATCTTTAATTGTGATAATGATGAACTTGCGAAATCTGAGCTAAGAACCAGGTAACGATCAGCAGATCGGCACAGCCTCCTGGACTGAGGTTGCGTTCGATGCACTGTTGGTCGAACTGGTGTAGGTAATGGAGATCGGCGGGGGTACGAATTCCCCCTTGCTGCAATAATGTGGTGGCCTGCCGTTGTATCCACCGCAGACCCTCCGCGCCGCCACGTGAAGCCACGTTGGTGTCGCCATTGATAGACATCAGCAGCAATAATGTGTCGAGTAATGCCAGTTCAGGGTCGCGGCCCTGAGTCAGCAGTGCGCGGTAGTGCGGCAGGGCATGCTGGATGACGAGCGGATATCCCGCTTCGGCTTCGCCCCGTGCGCCGGTTAATCCCAGTTGCTGATAAAGACGTTGGCCAGCCGTGAGTTGTTGATTGTTCTGGCGCAGTTCGCGCTCGGTCAGGCCACGGCAAAATGTTGCTGCCGTAGAGCAAATGGTTTCAGCGGTAACAGTCAGTTGGAGCTGGTGCAGGCGGCCAATGGCGGCACACAGCAGTCCCAGAGAAAAGATGCTGCCTTTATGGGTATTCACCCCAGCGGTGGCGCGAAACATATCGGCTTCGCAGGCCATACCCAGTGGACGCAGTCCTTTCAGTACCTCTTCAGGTGACAACTGCGCGCTGAATGCGCCGTATTCGATAAAACGTGGCAGCCAGGCCTGGATAGCCTCTGCGCTGCGATGAAAATCTTCCAGCGCCATATCTTTATGTGCGCCGTTATTAATGCGATCCACCAGACCCGGTTTGGGCGATAAGTTGACTTCAGTCAGCATGGCGCGCCAGGCAAGCGTGGCGTAGGCGTCGGGCAGATCCAGTGGAAGGACTGCGTTATTCGTCGATGTTGCGGGAATCGGCATCATGCAGCAGTGCCTCCATTTGAATGAGTAAGTCGGAAAGCGCGTGGGTTTTACCCCGCGCACATTCGGCAGCGCTTTGCTCGCACAACAGACAGCGACGGGCAGGAAGCGCGAAATGACGGCGGGACAGGATTTCTCCTTCCGGGGTCAGGACATCGATGTCCCATAACCGTCCCAGCGGATGTGAATGCTCAAGCTCGATAGTGGCGAGCTTGAGGTCGTGGGCTGGCGCCTCGATGGACAACAGACCTTCCGGGCCGCTGGCGGAGACCAGCGCAGTTTGCTCCCTGACAATCCAGGATGATTGTTTCGCCAGCGCAAGCAGGGCGATGACGCCGTGATTAAAGATACGACGGGTTAATTCGCTGTCTTTAATCGGACCTGGCGCTACCACGGTAAAAGAGACCAATGGCGCGTGATGACGCGTGAGCCAGGCATGTTGCCTCGCTTGTCTCTCATCACGGCTGGCGAGCAGCTCGGGAATGGAAACCGCGTGGCAGGTGGCGTGTTCAGGGAGCAGGTGCATGGCTTATTCCTTCACCTGATGCACAACGTCAATCACTGAGCCATCGCGATAACGCACAACGGCAATCACGCGGTCGGTGAATTCGATTGCGCGTGGCTGGCCGGTAAGTTGCTGTGCGCGTTCGCGCAACCATTCAATGGACACGACTTTCATGCCCGCTTCTTGCAGACGTTCTGCCAGCTCAGGGCGTGCAGGGTTGACGGCGATACCGTGGTCAGTGACCAGGATATCAACGCTGGAACCTGGGGTTACGCAGGTCAGGACGTTATCAACCAGCGTCGGGATGCGTCCGCGAACCAGCGGTGCGACGATGATGGAAAGCGCTGCGGCAACCGCAGTATCACAGTGGCCACCGGATGCGCCGCGCAGTACGCCGTCAGAACCGGTCAGTACGTTAACGTTGAAGTTGGTATCTACTTCAAGCGCGCTCAGTACCACGACATCCAGACGATCAACAGAGGCGCCTTTTGAGCCCCAGTTGGCATACTGGTTAGCACTGATTTCAATGTGATTTGGATTGCGTGCCAGAGATTCTGCCGCATTACGGTCGAAGCTCTGTACATCCAGCAGTTTGCGGATTAAGCCTTTCTCATGCAGGTCAACGATGGTGGCAGTGATGCCGCCCAGCGCAAAGTCAGCACGGATGTCGCGGCTGCGCATTTTGTCTTCCAGGAAACGGGTAACGGCCAGAGACGCGCCGCCGGTTCCTGTCTGCAATGAAAAACCTTCTTTGAAGTAGCCGGAGTTAGCAATAACGTCTGCTGCGCTGCGGGCGATCAGCAATTCGCGCGGGTTGGTGGTCATGCGAGTGGCATCAGCACCAATTTTGTCAGCATCACCGACCTGGTCGATTTGTACAATCAGATCCACCTGATCCTGGGTAATGCTGGCCGGGTTATGCGGGTAGGTCAGCAGCTGTTCGGTCAGCAGGACAACCTGTTTGGCGTTTTCAGCATCGACACGAGCGTAGCCCAGGGAGCCACAGCAGGCTTTACCTGTGTAACCGTTGGCGTTACCAAACGGGTCACAGGACGGCACGCCGAGGAAGGCGACATCAATGTTGAGTTCGCCGCTTTGTACCAGATGTACACGACCACCGTGAGAGTGGACCTGAACAGGTTCAGCCAGCAGACCGCGAGAGATCTCTTCTGCCAGCGGGCCACGCAGACCAGAAGTATAAATACGGCTGACGACCCCCTGACGAATGTGTTCAACCAGCGGCGCATGGCAGTCGCTCAGGGAGCTGGAAGCCAGCGTCAGGTTTTTAAAGCCCATTGCAGCGATGGTATCCATCACCAGGTTGATCGTCAGATCGCCACCACGAAAAGCGTGGTGGAAGGAGATGGTCATGCCATCCTGTAAGCCTGAACGGCGAATGGCCTCTTCCAGGTTAGCGCACAGCTTTTTGTTGCGCGGTTTTTGCGCCTGCAATTCAACTTTTGCGGTGCTCTGATAAGCGGAAAGCTCGCTTTCTGCATGACGGCTCCAGGTCGCCACGCGATCCTGTCGTTGAGACTGTTCGATTTTCTGCGTCATTTTTTTGCCTTATTCTTCGCGAATGCCGGAAAGTTCTGCACGGGATATAACCAGAAGGGCGCGCTCGATAACCGGGCTGTCGACCATCTTGCCGTTCAGGGAAACTACGCCACGGCCTTCACGGGCGGCGGCTTCAGCGGCTTCTACCACCAGACGTGCGTGAGCCAGCTCTTTGCGCGTCGGGGCATACAGGTTATGCAGGAGTTCAATCTGACGCGGGTTGATGAGCGACTTACCATCAAAACCCAGTTGCTTGATGTGTGCGGCTTCGTGCAGGAAACCTGCTTCGTTATTGGCATCGGAATAGACGGTATCGAACGCCTGAATGCCGGCAGAACGCGCAGCCTGCAGAATTGAGCACCGTGCAAACAGCAGTTCGGTGCCTTCCGGGGAGCGTTCGGTACGCAGGTTACGTACGTAGTCTTCTGCGCCGAGCGCAATACCGATTAGACGCTCGGAAGCGTGGGCAATTTCTACTGCGCGGGTAATACCTAATGGTGATTCGATAGCGGCCAACAAACCGGTGCTGCCGGGTTCACGACCACAGGCGTTTTCAATACGCAGGATTTCGCTTTCGATATCGGTGACATCCTGGGCGGTATCCGTTTTGGGTAAACGCACGATGTCAGCGCCACCGCGTACGACGGCTTCGAGGTCATTGATGCCCCATTCGGAGTCGAGGGCGTTAACGCGCACGATAGTTTCAACGTCGTGATACAGCGGATGCTGCAGCGCGTGATACACCATGCGGCGCGCAGTGTCTTTCTCACGCAGTGCGACGGAGTCTTCCAGGTCGAACATCAGCGCATCTGCCGGGTAGATGAATGAGTTGCTGACCATCGCGGCGTTAGCGCCTGGTACGAACAACATGCTGCGGCGTGTGCGGGATTTACGTTGTTGTAAAGAATCGGAAATCATTGGCAATCCTCCCATGGCAGTGCCGGAATGCCGCTGGCGCGGGCCAGTAATGCTTCCAGTCGCGCACGTAAAATGCAGTCCAGTGCGCCTTTATCATCAACATTTAATTGCACGCCGCGGACGTTATAGCGGGACAGAACGTCCAGAATGGTGGCCCTGATGGCATCACCGAACTGCTTTTCGACGCTACTGTTAACCTGCAGGTCAATATCCTGCGTATCGAGCGGGGCGATGCGGATCATCACATCACCGGACTCGAGAGTGCCTGCGACGGCTGCCTGGTTTATTTTCATTTTTCACCTGTTGCTAATGCGGGGGTATTTTGGCGGACTGCCGCAGCCGATGAGGTTCGCTCAACCATGCTTTGCAAGTAGTGCAGCGTGGCTTCGGGAACCAGGGATGCGATAGCCGTGAGATCTTTTTTAACCAGCAGCTTGCGCACCCAGGAGGCGGAAATCGGCATCTCCTGGAAACACAGCCGCTCAATTTCCACCAGTTCAATCGGCGGGGCGGGAAGTGTTGGGGTCTCCAGCCAGTAGCGCATATCGTTGTTGTACTGGGAGGTGACGGTGCAATACGGCTCAGTACCGACGAAACGGTGCGTAACGCCGAGTGCCGGGGCCAGGTACTGACGGAAAATTTTCAGGTCTATTTCGGTGTAGCAGTGGTTAATAACGCTCTGCTCTTTAATGAAGTAGCACGGGAACGTGGCGCGAGAGATGATGTATTCCGAACCGCGGTGTACGGTTAAACGTGGAATATCTTTTGTCCCTTTGAGTACCAGGTCCAGTCGGTCTTCATACGGGAAACGTGAGGTATCTTCTTTCACCAAAAACAGATGCAGCCAGTCGCACTGTGCGGCGGCTTGTTGGATCAGAAAACGGTGCCCGTTGGTGAAGGGGTTGGCGTTCATCACGATACAGCCAATTTTTTTCCCTTCACGGCGCTGTTTCGCCAGTGATTCAGCGTAACGTTTGAGGCGAGTGGTGCTGTTTTCCATCAACACCATAATGCCGGGCACGCTGGTCAGCGTCGAAAAACCGCACTGCTTAAACAGTGACTCATACTCGGTTTTGGTATAGATGAAGAGATGGGTGCAATGCCGCTCGTAGGCGAGGTTGATTAACTCAGTTGCCAGCGTCAGCGCTAAGCCTTCGCCGCGCACGGATTCACAGATCGCGACGCATTTAATGATATTGCCGGCGATGCCACCACAAGCGATCAGGCGGTCGTTACGGGTGACGGTGATAAATACTTCGACGGTGGTATCAACGCTCAAATCGTTCTCTTTCAGAAATTGAGCGATAACCGCCATCTTTTTATTTTCTGAGCGTTTAACTTGCGTGAATATATTATTACCGAACATAGTAAATAGAGCCCCGATGGTATATTTGTTACTGGGTTTCTGTTTTTGTTGCTCTGTTTAGCAACCTGATAACGTTTTGTTTGCAATTGAAGGGAATGTTTTTTTATTACGGAGTATTTCTTTTTTTCCCTGCTGCATACATCGTAAGGAGTATTTTGGAGGTAAATTTTGATTTATTTCACAATAAGTTAGATGGTTTTAATGTGTTTTATGGTTTTAAGTTTTTTAATTAATTTAACCCGGAAATAGCGTGTGGTTTTTATTTGTTTAATTGATTTAAGGTGGGGAATCTGTAACGATCCTATTTTAGGCCGTGACTTGTAAATAAAACATTTTTATTACAAATACAACGAAAAATAAGTTTCGGTTAACGTCGGTGAGGAAAAAACATGTCGGAAAAGAAAAATAAAACACGGTTTCCTTTTTTTCGCAGCCTGGCGTTTCCGTTGCGTATCTTTCTACTCATTCTGGTCGTTTCTGTTTTTATCATCGCGGCGTTAGCACAATACTTTACCGCCAGCTTTGAAGATTACCTGGCAACGCATGTTCGTGATATGGCAATGAATCAGGCGAAAATTATCGCCTCGAACGACAGCATTATTGCTGCCGTAAAGCACCGTGATTACGAGCGTCTGGCAACGATAGCGGATAAGTTGCAGAGCGGGACTGACTTTGACTATGTGGTTATCGGTGATACCCACTCGATCCGTCTTTATCACCCTAATCCGGATAAAATTGGCCACCCCATGCAGTTCACCAAGCCCGGCGCACTGGAGAAAGGGGAAAGCTACTTCATTACCGGTAAGGGGTCTATCGGGATGGCGATGCGCGCCAAAACCCCTATCTTTGATGATGATGGTAAAATCATCGGTGTTGTCTCAATTGGCTACCTGATCAGTAAAATCGACAGCTGGCGCTCGGATTTCTTACTTCCGATGGCAGGGGTGTTCATTCTGTTGTTGCTGGTGCTTATGTTACTTTCCTGGTTTTTTGCCGCCCATATTCGACGCCAGATGTTGGGTATGGAGCCCAAACAAATCGCACGGGTGGTACGTCAGCAGGAGGCGCTGTTTAGCTCAGTGTACGAAGGCTTAATTGCTGTTGATCCTGACGGGTGCATTACGGCGATAAACCG
This sequence comes from Citrobacter sp. RHBSTW-00671, assembly GCF_014103415.1. Taxonomy (NCBI): domain Bacteria; kingdom Pseudomonadati; phylum Pseudomonadota; class Gammaproteobacteria; order Enterobacterales; family Enterobacteriaceae; genus Citrobacter; species Citrobacter sp. RHBSTW-00671. Next base: position 4,002,441 of record NZ_JABXPR010000001.1, on the reverse strand, counting down.
CAGTGCGAGAAAAATGCTGGGGCTCTCGTCGCCTGGACGTAAGTGGTTAGGTAAGCCGATTGCGGACGTCGTTCAGCCAGCAGACTTTTTTACCCAGCAGATTGCGGAAAAGCGCCAGGATGCGATGGTTAACTTTAATGGGTTGAGTGTGATTGCCAACCGCGAGGCTATCCGCTCAGGCGATGAACTGCTCGGGGCTATCATCAGCTTTCGTAGCAAAGATGAAATTGCGACACTGAATGCCCAGCTAACACAAATCAAACAGTATGTAGAAAGCCTGAGAACACTACGTCATGAACACCTGAACTGGATGTCCACCATCAATGGTCTGCTACAAATGAAAGAGTATGACCGGGTGCTGGCCATGGTTCAGGGAGAGTCGCAGGCGCAGCAGCAACTCATTGATAGTCTGCGCGGCGCTTTCGCCGATCGTCAGGTTGCAGGCCTGCTGTTTGGCAAGGTACAGCGTGCGCGGGAACTGGGTCTCACAATGACCATTGTGCCTGGCAGTCAACTGCATCAACTTCCTGAGGGGTTGGATAGCACAGAGTTTGCAGCAATTGTTGGCAATCTGCTTGATAATGCGTTTGAAGCCAGTTTGCGTACCCAGCAGGGTAACAAGGTCGTTGAACTCTATCTGAGCGATGAGGGCGATGAGGTGATCATCGAAGTCGCCGATCAAGGTTGTGGCGTACCGGAAGCATTGCGCGAAAAAATATTTGAACAGGGTGTGAGCACTCGTACCGATGAACCAGGCGAACATGGCATCGGTTTGTATCTGATTGCAAGTTATGTGAGGCGCTGTAATGGGGTTATTACGCTCGAAGATAACTCCCCCTGCGGTACCTTATTTTCTTTATTTCTTCCGAAAGTGAAAAAAAACAATGACGGAACCATTAACGCTGTTGATCGTTGAGGATGAAACGCTACTGGCGGAAATGCATGCTGAATATATCCGCCATATACCCGGTTTCAGCCAGATATGGCTGGCGGGTAATCTTGCTCAGGCAAGAATGATGATTGAGCGTTTTAAGCCCGGTTTGATTCTTCTTGATAACTACTTGCCGGATGGCAAGGGCATAACGCTGTTACACGAGCTGACTCAGGCACGCTACCCTGGCGGCGTGGTGTTTACCACGGCAGCCAGTGATATGGATACGGTCTCAGAAGCTGTGCGCAGCGGGGCGTTTGATTATCTGGTTAAACCCATAGCCTATGAGCGACTGGGGCAGACGCTTACCCGATATCAGCAACGCAGAAGAATGCTGGCCGGTAATGACAGTGCCAGCCAAAAACAGATCGATGAAATGTTTAATGCCTATGCACGCGGTGAGCCGAAAGGGGATTTGCCGACGGGGATCGACGCGCTAACGCTGAATGCGGTGCTGAAGTTGTTTGCTGACCCGACGGTACATCATACTGCGGAAACGATCGCTCAGGCGCTAACCATCAGCCGTACAACATCCAGACGCTACCTGGAGTACTGTGCCAGCCGCCATTTGATCATTGCGGAGATTATTCACGGGAAGGTAGGTAGACCGCAGCGTATTTACCACGGCGGCTAATACACGTCATCCTTTAAGACGTAGGCCGGATAAGATGCTTTAGCATCGACATCCGGCAACGGTGCGGTTGAAATGCCGGATGCGGCGTAAATGCCTTATCCGGCCTACATTTCACTGAGTATCAGCCGCCAACGACGGCTGAAGAAGAGCCCGGTACCATCACTTCCGTGGCGATAATCACAATCAACAGTCCGACCATCACCGGAACAGACGTCCGTTTTACGACTTCAAACGGTGAAATCTTCGCCATCCCCGCGACAGCCACAACCACACCGGATACCGGGGAGATTGTGCGTCCGAGGTTTGACGCCTGCAGCATTGGGATCGAAAGGTAGGCAGGGTTGATCCCGGAAGAGTGCGCCAGTTTTGGGATCATCTCAACGAAGGCGTAGAAAGGTGCGTTACCGGAGCCCGTGGTCATTGCCGCCAGCATAGTCAGGATCACCAGCACCAGCATCAGAATAATGCTCGCAGAACCAAATGAGGTGGCGATAGAGATCAGACTCTGAATAAAGCCAATGGTGCTCAGACCCTGAGCAAATACACCGGCTGCAACTAACAGCATGACGACGTTAGCAAAGGCATCTGCCATTCCACGGTAAGCGACTTCCAGACCTGAGAAAACCTTCTGGGTGTTGAATCCGCGGATGAACTCCAGCACTGCGGCAATAAGCATGCACAGCACCAGAATCGTGATGATGTGCAGTTGCGGGCCCCATTTACCATCAAAAATCAGTACGCCGACGATCGGGGTAAACGGCAGAATGGCATAAAACGAGGGGGCTGTGGTGGTGATTTCTGCCACATCTAACATTTCGTGAGAGATGTTCTCTTTTTTATCCAGATAGCGCTGCCAGAAGTAATGGGCAACAGCCATACCAATAATGGCAGCAATGGAAATCGGTAGCGTGGTTTTAAACGCGAAGTCGATCAGTGGCATTTCCGCTGCTTTTGCAGCCAGCACGACATCCCCGGAAGTTGGAGAAAGAATGATGGCGGCAGGGGAGGCACAAATGGCCGCTGCAGCACCACGACTGATCCCAACGTTGACCATGACCGGAAAGAGTGTCGCCATCAACAGCACGCCCAGCCCGGTTGCCGAAGAGACGGCCAGTGACATCAGGCAGGCAACAAAATAGGCGGCAATCATGAGCATGTAAGGCGAGTTGATATATTGCAGGGGTTTGGAGGCCAGCTTAACGACCATATCGTTCGCGCCGATATGCGTCATGTAGGCGGCAAAACCACACAACATCATAATCATCATGCCAAGGTCGCCGCCGCGGCTCATCAGCAAAATTTTAATATATTCAACAATGTCTGTCGCAGTGTAGCCGGTACTTTCGGCACTGCCGGGCAGAACTTTATGTCCCATCAGGGCGCTGATAATCAATAAAACCAGACCCCCGACAAACAATACACCGGTCGCGGAATAACCTTTAATGATGTAGCGAGCTACACCCACAATAACAACGACTCCAATAAGGAGTTCTATAAATGTCAACATTGTTTCCCCTGTCATATTGACGCCCAGAAAGTAAAAAAACTAAAAAAAGCATAAAGCGGTGTGAGAATGTGCCTAATAAACACCGGCTCCTTGCTGATTAAAATCAATAAAAATACGGATTCAACCGATGGCGCAGGCGTTTTTTCAACATAGCGGACGAGAAGGGCGTACCGCAATTAAAAACTGTGAACCACTCTGGTTTTATGTGTTGTTTTGCCTCGAGATGATGCATTGATGTTAATTAATTGTGATTTATTTTGGTGTTTGTGCGTAAAGGAAGCTGGATAATAGAAATAAGAGCGCGTGTTATATATAAAAACCATAATAAATATAATGATAATAATCTGGAATTTATAAGTGGAGAATATTCTGATTTTTTATTAGCGCCTCTTTGTTAAGCTAACATTAAGGTTTTGTTTGCTACAATTAATACTAACTCCCAGGATGGTAATTAAGTCGTGATTGTCGCTAAACGTTATTTTCTCATTTTTTCATTTCTTTTTATTCAGTTAGCCTTTATTCCCCAGGGGGTTGCTGAGGATAAAGGGTGGTTTGATACCTTTAAAGATAATGTCAGTGAAACCTGGCAGCAGCCCGAACATTATGATCTGTATGTGCCGGCCATTACCTGGCATGCGCGTTTTGCCTACGATAAAGAGAAAACCGATCGCTACAACGAACGTCCCTGGGGGGCTGGATTTGGTCAATCCCGTTGGGATGATAAAGGTAACTGGCACGGGCTTTATATAATGGCCTTTAAGGATTCCTACAATAAATGGGAGCCGATTGGCGGCTATGGCTGGGAAAAAACCTGGCGACCGCTGGCCGATGATAATTTCCGCCTTGGGCTGGGCTATACAGCCGGTTTCACCGCGCGCGATAACTGGAACTATATTCCCGTGCCATTGATCCTGCCGTTGGCCTCGATAGGCTATGGCCCGGCAACGTTCCAGATGACCTACATTCCGGGTACGTATAACAACGGAAATGTCTACTTTGCCTGGATGCGTTTCCAGTTTTGACAGACTACCTGTATTGTCAGGTGGATTATTATAAACTTGTTTAAAAACAGGTGGATATGTTGTTTGACTGAAAAATAACGCGACATTTATCACTTTTTGACAAAGTTCGACTGGACAAAGTGCACCACAATTGTTGTACTGATACCCGACACAGCATTTGTGTCTATTTTTCATGTAAAGGTAATTTTGATGTCTAAGATTAAAGGTAACGTTAAGTGGTTTAATGAGTCCAAAGGATTCGGTTTCATTACTCCGGAAGATGGCAGCAAAGACGTGTTCGTACACTTCTCTGCAATCCAGACCAATGGTTTTAAAACTCTGGCTGAAGGTCAGCGCGTAGAGTTCGAAATCACTAACGGTGCCAAAGGCCCTTCTGCTGCAAACGTAATCGCTCTGTAAGCATACGACAGCAAGAACTCAAAACCCGCTTAATTGCGGGTTTTTTTTCGCCTAGTGTGCAGGAGAGGCTGAAACCAGCCAGAATGCCAGAGCCGTCATCGCAAAAGATCCCAACAGGTTAACCAGCACATTCACCATTGCCCAACCAAAGCGTCCTTCCTGCAGCAAAAACACCACTTCTGCCGAGAAGGTTGAAAACGTCGTCAATCCCCCGCAGAAACCGGTGGTGATGAGCACTTTCCACATTGGATCAATGTTTGTCATGCGGTTAAACCACGCCAGCCCCATGCCAATAATAAACGCGCCAATCAGATTTGCTGCCAGCGTACCGAATGGGATGGCCTGATGCAGCGGATTGAACCGCATGCTTAACATCCATCTTGCTACGCTTCCTGTACCGCCACCGATAAAAACTGCTAAAAGGAGTTGTAACACTGCGTAATCCTGCTATTTGATTGTATATAGCGTGAGTGTAACGCTGAATAATTGTTGTTGGCGAGCTTAACCCATTTTTCTGGAGGGAATATGTTTGTTGCAGCAGGGCAATTTGCCGTGGGCCCCTCGTGGGAAAAAAATGCGGAAACGTGTGTCCAGTTGATGTCTCAGGCCGCAGGAGAGGGAGCATCGCTGTTGGTATTGCCGGAAGCGCTGTTGGCCCGTGACGATCTCGACCCCGACCTGTCGGTGAAGTCGGCTCAGCTACTGGAGGGCGGTTTTCTGACCCGGCTACAGCAAGAGAGCGCGAAAAACGAGATGACGACGATCCTGACGATTCATGTTCCCTCTGTACCTGGTCGGGCGTTGAACATGCTGATTGCGCTACGGGGAGGCCGGGTTGTTGCCCACTACGCAAAATTACATCTCTATGATGCCTTTTCGATTCAGGAGTCGCGAAATGTCGATGCAGGTGAGGCTGTAGCGCCATTGCTGGACGTTGACGGATTAAAGGTAGGGTTAATGACCTGCTATGATCTGCGCTTTCCTGAGCTGGCATTGGCGCTCGCGTTACAGGGGGCTGAAATCCTGGTCTTACCGGCTGCCTGGGTTCGTGGTTCGCTAAAAGAGCATCATTGGACAACGCTGCTGGCGGCAAGAGCCCTGGATGCAACCTGTTATGTGATTGCTGCGGGGGAGTGTGGTAACAAGAATATCGGTCAGAGCCGGGTTATCGATCCGTTTGGCGTGACGATTGCCGCTGCGGCGGAAACACCCGCGCTGATAATGACGGAGGTTTCTGCTGAGCGGGTGAGGCAGGTCAGGGCGCAACTTCCTGTATTACGTAACCGCCGCTTTGCGCCACCGCAATTATTATGACGTTTTTTTAAACAAGGCTTGATTCACCTTGTTACAGATTGCTATTGTGTGCGCGCGTCGAAAGGCCGTTAATATTCTCAGGTTAATATGGCGCTTTATGCAGCCTGGTTTAAGTTAAGAAGGTATCTATGGGTGAGATTAGTATTACCAAACTGCTGGTGGTTGCCGCACTGGTCGTTCTGCTGTTTGGTACCAAGAAGTTACGTACGCTGGGTGGAGACCTGGGAACGGCAATTAAAGGCTTCAAGAAAGCGATGAACGATGATAATGCCGATGCTAAGAAAGATGCTGACGGTAGCGTTCAGACGGAGAAGCTTTCCCATAAAGAGTAATGTCAGGAGCACGATGCTCATACTGCATACTCTGCATGAAAAAAAACCGGCAATTGCCGGTTTTTTTATTGCTGAAATGTAAGTGAGTATTACACGATCACTTCACTTCCAGCCCTTTCGCCTGCATGTCCGCATGGTAAGAAGAACGAACAAATGGGCCGCAGGCTGCATGGGTAAAGCCCATTGCCATGGCTTCAGCCTTCATCTCATCAAACTCGTCCGGGCTTACATAGCGCTGAACCGGCAGGTGATGGCGGCTTGGCTGTAGATACTGACCCAGCGTCAGCATGGTCACGCCATGGCTGCGCAGATCGCGCATAACCTCAATGATTTCAGCATTGGTTTCACCCAGACCCACCATCAGACCGGATTTGGTTGGGATCTCAGGGTGCGCTTCCTTGAAACGTTCCAGAAGCTTCAGTGACCAGTTGTAATCAGCCCCAGGGCGTACGTTGCGATATATACGCGGAACGTTCTCGAGGTTATGGTTAAACACGTCTGGCGGGGTGGCCGTGAGGATATCCAGCGCACGATCCATACGACCACGGAAGTCAGGTACCAGCGTTTCGATTTTAATCGACGGGCTTTTCTCACGAATAGCGGTGATGCAGTCAGCAAAGTGCTGGGCGCCGCCATCGCGCAGATCGTCGCGGTCAACGGAGGTAATGACCACATAGCGCAGCGCCATGTCTGCAATCGTCTGAGCCAGTTTTAACGGCTCGTTAGCATCAGGAGCAACCGGACGGCCATGGGCAACGTCGCAGAATGGGCAACGGCGGGTACAGATTGCGCCGAGGATCATAAAGGTTGCAGTGCCGTGATTGAAACATTCAGCCAGGTTAGGGCAGGACGCTTCTTCGCAGACAGAGTGCAGGCCATTTTTGCGCATCGCTGCTTTGATACCCTGGATGCGAGTGGAGTCCGCTGGCAGTTTTATTTTCATCCATTCCGGTTTACGCAGCAGGGCTTCGCGCTCTGTTGCTACATTTTTTACCGGGATAAGAGCCATCTTATCGGCATCGCGGTATTTAACACCGCGTTCCATCACAATGGGTTTACTCATAGCTTGCGTGTTCCAGTTGCGAATTACGAAGGAAAGCGTTTCAATTCAAGGGAATGTTGCATTTATCAACTATTTTTGAATTAGTGATACGCAGTATATCATTGAAACGGGCCAGAAAGCAGCCTGACAGGCTGGCAAAATGTAAAATAGTTGTTGTTTTGTGCCATTTGCCACAACATATGCTGCGGCAAACGATAACCTGTTTTTCAGTCTGCGATGTACTCGTGGGGGGGATTGCCTAACAGCGCTAAAATGTTAGCCAGCAGACGAGGACGCACGCTCTCGGTTGTTGCCGTACTGTCCCACTGCGAGACTTTTGCCATTTCCATTCCGGCATAGCCACAGGGGTTGATGCGCAGGAAAGGTGACAGGTCCATATCTACGTTGAGCGCTAAGCCGTGAAACGAGCAGCCTCTCCGGATACGTAACCCTAACGAGCAGATTTTCTTTTCGCCGACATAGACCCCCGGCGCATCAGCACGCGGATGGGCATCAATACCTATCTCCGCAAGCGTATTCACCACGGTTTGTTCCAGCAGTGTGACCAGTTCACGCACGCCCAGTTTGCGGCGTTTGAGGTTCAACAGAACATACATAACCTGCTGACCGGGTCCGTGGTATGTCACCTGACCGCCCCGATCGCTCTGGATAACGGGAATATCACCGGGCATCAGTACGTGCTCTGCTTTACCGGCCTGACCCTGGGTAAAGACAGGATAATGCTCTACCAGCCAGATTTCATCATGACTGTTTTCATCACGGGTATCGGTGAATTCGTGCATGGCCTGAGAGACTGGCTCGTAGGGCTGAAGACCGAGCTGGCGGACCAGAATTTTATCCTGATACAAAACGGCATCTCCGTAGATACTCACACAGAGTAGAGAATGTTAAAGAGGGGAAAAGTATATCACAGGAGGGTGGGGTTACCCGAGCGGGGATGCAGCGGGTAACCGACAGGTTTTTACAGCACCATACGTACGATGTCGATATTACCTAATTCTTCGTACAGCGTTTCAACCTGCTCAATGTGTGTCGCATTAATAGTGATTGAGACCGAGTGGTAGTTGCCTTTGCTGCTCGGTTTTACCGTTGGGGAGTAATCACCTGGCGCATGGCGCTGTACCACTTCAACCACCTGATCAACCAGCTCAGGCAACGCCTGCCCCATTACTTTGTAAGTAAATGGAGTAGGGAATTCAAGCAGTTCGTTAAGTTTGGTTTTCATGTCAGCTCCGGCGTTACATCAAAAAATAATAACTCCCACAGAGCGTGGGAGTTATCTGGATACTTAGTATATGGGGACGTAAATCACACTTTCAAGTGTTCGATTTTTAGCCAAACCAGTGATGGAACATTAATTTAATGTAATCAATGATTTTACCAAAGAAGTTGCCTTCCGGGATTTCCTGCAGAACCACCAGCGGACGCTGCTCAATGGTTTTGCCATCAAGCTGGAAGTTGATGGTGCCGACAACCTGGTTTTTCTGCAGCGGAGCATGCAGTTCCGTGGTGTTCAGAACATAGCTGGCTTTCAGATCTTTCATGCGGCCGCGTGGAATCGTCAGGTAGACATCTTTATCGACACCTAATGATGCACGATCGGTATTACCAAACCAGGCGGGCTCTGAGGCAAACTCTTTGCCGACTTTCAGCGGATTCACGGTTTCAAAGAAACGGAAGCCCCAGGTCAGCAGCTTTTTACTTTCGGTTTCACGACCTTTATAGGTGCGACCGCCCATCACGGCGGAGATCAGACGCATCTGACCTTCGGTCGCGGAAGCCACAAGGTTATAACCCGCTTTGTCAGTATGGCCGGTTTTGATACCGTCAACATTCAGGCTGTTATCCCACAGCAGACCGTTACGGTTGAGCTGGCGGATACCGTTAAAGGTGAACTCTTTTTCTTTATAGATAGAGTACTCGTTAGGTACATCGCGGATCAGCGCCTGACCAATCAGCGCCATATCGCGAGCTGAGCTGTACTGGCCTTCTGCATCCAGGCCATGTACGGTCTGGAAGTGGGTGTTTTTCAGCCCCAGCGCATTAACATAGCTGTTCATCAGGCCGACGAAAGCGTCCTGACTTCCGGCAGAAAAGTCTGCCATTGCCACGCAAGCATCGTTACCGGATTGCAGGTTGATACCACGGATTAGCTGCGATACTGGCACCTGCATGCCCGGCTTGAGGAACATCAGGGATGAACCTTTAAAGACAGGGTTGCCCGTAGCCCAGGCGTCGTTGCCGACGGTGACCAAATCGGTTTCTTTGAATTTCCCGGCTTTCATTGCCTGTCCGATGACGTAGCTGGTCATCATTTTGGTCAGGCTGGCGGGATCGCGGCGAGAGTCCGCATTCTGTTCTGCCAGAACTTTGCCTGAATTGTAGTCAATCAGGATATACGACTCCGCATCGATCTGCGGAACACCCGGGATCATGGTTTTAATATTCAGGTCATCTGCATGGGCAGCAGAAAGAGAGGCTGCGCAGAGAGCCGCGGTGAGCGCCATGCGCTGCACGAAACGAGCGGAAAAAGTGGTCTTCATGGTCTGAACTACGACGTCCGTGGTGAAATTAAAAAAAGTGCCCTACTATAGCAAATGCATAACTCACAGGCATCTGACTTTCCGCGTGACTTTGTTAATGTCGTTTACAGAAATTGACAACTCAGATGCCTGGTTTACGTTATTACACGCCGGTGATGAAGGACTGTAATTGCGCCTCGGATTGCAGACGCTGTTGCAGTGTGGAGGCTTCAGCCTTGCTGGCGAATGGCCCCATCTGAATACGCCAAACGGCACCGTTTTGCACAACCCGGCCCGGAACGCCAAACTGCTGACTTAAACGCTTTTGATACTGCTGCGCGCGCGCCTGCTCGCTTACCGCACCAACCTGAACGACGTAACGGCCGTTGGCTGCGGCTGCCGGAGTGGCAACGGCGGCGGCGGGTGCTGCTGCGACAGTCGGTGTGGTGGCTGGCGCAGTCACAGGGGCGGCCGGTTGTGGCGCTGGCGTCGGTTCGCTACCTTCAAGCACGCCGGAAGCGAGCGTGGTCGGTGCCCCGAGGAAACCACCGCTGTTTACTGGTGCTCCGGTAGGGTCATCGCTTTTCAGTGTGGAATTGCTGATCGGGCGAATATCACCCTGCGGCTGACCCGCATCCGGTGTAGCAGGCATGCTGCCGCCACTTAAATCAGGGCGTGAGGGCAGGGCATAGGTTTGTTTGGCCACTGTTGTACAGGCCATACCTGGGCCGGACAGAGAGCCATCCTGTGCGACAATGATAGGATCAATACGCACTTTCGTGTTGTTAGAGGTATTCAGACGATCGGCTGCTGCTCGCGACAGCGAAACGACGCGATCGTTGCCATAGGGGCCACGATCGTTAATGCGTACGACGATCATTCGACCATTTGCCAGGTTAGTAATTCTGGCATAGCTTGGAATAGGCAGCGTTGGGTGCGCAGCGGTCAGCTGCATCGGGTCGAACGCTTCACCAGAGGCGGTTAAATTACTTCCCGGCTCCGCATCGTAAATGGAGGCCAGTCCAGCCTGGCTAAAGCGGGAGGGGTCCTGGACTATCTTGTAGCTCTTACCGTCACGCTGATAGTCCTGATTCGCCGTTGGGTTCAGGGGTTCAAAGCGCGGATCGGCTCCGCTGATTTCAACAATCGGACCATTACACACCGCAGGCTGCGGTGCGACGGCAGCCTGTTGCTGACCATCATCACTTGAACACGCCGCGAGCATTCCTGCTGCGATGCAGATTCCAATCCACTGCTTACGCATTGCGTACCCCTTACACGCTTTTCGACAACATTTTTCTATGGGTGTGGATCGACATGACAATCCCGAACCCGGCCATCAGCACGATCAGTGCAGAGCCTCCGTAACTGACCAGTGGGAGTGGAACCCCAACCACAGGCAGAATACCGCTCACCATACCAATATTTACGAAGACATAAACGAATAATATCAACATTAAACCACCGGCCATGACGCGACCAAAGGTTGTTTGTGCGTGGGCGGCGATCCACAATCCACGCATAATCAGCAAAATGTACAGAGCAAGCAGGATTAAAATCCCGACCAGACCCAGCTCTTCCGCCAGTACTGCAAAGATAAAGTCAGTATGACGTTCGGGCAAAAACTCCAACTGCGACTGCGTACCATGCAACCAGCCTTTACCGCGTAGCCCACCTGAACCAATAGCAATTTTAGACTGAATAATGTGATAGCCCGCGCCCAGCGGATCGGTTTCCGGGTCGAGAAGCATCATCACGCGTTGCCGCTGGTAATCATGCATCAGGAAAAACCACAGTATTGGAATAAATGCGGCCACCAGAACCACAGCAACGCCGATGAGACGCCAGCTCAACCCGGAGAGGAACAGGACAAACAGGCCGGAAAGTGCAACCAGGATTGAGGTTCCAAGGTCAGGCTGCGCGGCAACCAGCAGCGTGGGCATAAAAATGAGCACCAGCGCGATAGCCGTATTCTTCAGCGACGGTGGGCAGACATCGCGGTTGATAAAGCGCGCCACCATCAGCGGGACGGCTATCTTGGCAATTTCCGAGGGCTGAAAACGCACGATGCCCAAATCCAGCCAACGTTGTGCGCCTTTGGAAATGGCGCCGAAGGCATCAACAGCAACCAACAAGATGATACAGAAGATATAGAGGTACGGCGCCCAACCTTCATAGACTCTGGGGGGAATTTGCGCCATCACGACCATGATGACCAGCCCCATAGCGATCTGGCCGACCTTGCGTTCCATCATGCCAATATCCTGGCCGCTGGCGCTCCAGATGACCAGCGAGCTGTATACCAGCAGAGCCAGCAAGATAAGCAACATTGTGGGATCGATATGAATTTTGTCCCAGAATGTCTTTTTGTTCGGATTATCCGTCACGATTATTGGTCCTCACCTGCTGCAACCGCCGGGTTTTCAGCAGGCAGATTGGTGTTGTTGTCGCCCAACATAATGTGGTCAAGGATCTGGCGCATGAGTGTACCTACCGCCGGACCGGCCCCACCGTTTTCGAGGATCATCGCGACAGCGACCTCAGGTTTGTCATAGGGCGCGAATGCAGTCATCAGTTTGTGGTCGCGTAAACGTTCGGCGATCTTATGTGCGTTATAGGTTTCATTGGCTTTCAGGCCAAATACCTGCGCGGTGCCGGATTTCGCCGCAATTTTGTAGGGTGCGCCAGCAAAATACTTGTGCGCAGTCCCATTAGGGCGATTCGCTACACCGTACATACCGTCTTTGGCGATTTCCCAGTAGCCAGAATGAATGTCACCGACAGGAGGCTCATGTGGCTGTATCCACGGCACCTGCTTGCCGTTTTCCGCTGTGCTCATCAGCAGATGCGGGACTTTCACCATGCCGTCGTTGATGAGGATCATCAGCGCTTTACTCATCTGGATAGGTGTTGCTGTCCAGTAGCCCTGACCGATACCGACAGGGATTGTATCACCCTGGTACCAGGGCTTTTTAAACCGTTTTTGCTTCCACTCGCGGGTTGGCATGTTTCCGGCGCGCTCTTCAGCGAGATCGATGCCGGTATAATGGCCGTAACCAAACTTGCTCATCCACTCAGAAAGACGGTCAATCCCCATATCATAGGCGATTTGATAGAAAAACGTATCCGCGGACTCTTCCAGAGAACGGGTGATGTTCAGATGACCGTGACCCCATTTTTTCCAGTCACGGTAACGTTTCTCTGAACCGGGTAATTGCCACCAGCCCGGATCGAATAGCCCGGTATTGCGGGTAATCACGCCTGCGCTTAACGCAGAGACCGCAACATAAGGTTTAACCGTGGACGCCGGAGGGTAAACGCCCTGCGTGGCGCGGTTAACCAGTGGGGTGTTGGGGTCATTGAGCAACCCGGAATAATCTTTGCTGGAGATGCCGTCCACGAACAGGTTCGGATCGTAGCTCGGCATAGAGACCAGTGCCAGGACACCGCCGGTACGTGGGTCTGTGACCACGACGGCAGCACGGCTACCCGCCAGCAGCGTTTCAATGTATTGCTGGAGTTTTACATCAAGCGTCAGATAGATATCGTGCCCGGCCTGCGGGGCGACCTCTTTGAGCTGTCGAATGACGCGGCCACGGTTATTGACTTCAACCTCTTCATAACCGGTTTGGCCATGAAGTACGTCTTCGTAATAGCGCTCGATACCCAGCTTGCCGATGTCATGCGTGGCTGCGTAGTTGGCCAGCTTGCCGTCTTTATCCAGACGTTCAACATCTTTGTCGTTGATTTTCGATACGTAGCCAATCACGTGGGTCAGTGCGGAGCCGTACGGATAATAGCGGCGTTTATAGCCTTTGACCTCGACGCCGGGGAAACGGTACTGATTCACGGCAAAGCGTGCGACCTGAACTTCAGTCAGGTTGGTTTTTACCGGGATCGAGGTGAAGCGGTGCGAGCGGGCGCGCTCTTTTTTAAAGGCTGCGATGTCGTCATCGGTCAGATCCACGACGTTGCGTAGCGCGTCGAGGGTATCCTGAATATTGTCGACCTTCTCCGGCATCATCTCTATTTGATAAATAGTGCGGTTAAGGGCGAGAGGAATTCCGTTGCGGTCGTATATGATGCCGCGGCTGGGGGCGATAGGCACCAGTTTGATGCGGTTCTCGTTCGAACGGGTCTGATAGTCAGTAAAACGAACGATTTGCAGATTATAAAGATTGGCAATTAGCACGCCAGTGAGCAGCAAAATCCCCAAAAAAGCGACCAGCGCCCGGCGCACAAACAGCGCGGACTCAGCCGTATAGTCGCGAAAAGAATTCTGTAGTTTCATCCGCTGCTTAATCTACTCAAGAATCAATGATCACTCACGGTGATAAGGATGGTTGGTGGTAATGCTCCACGCCCTGTACAGACTCTCTGCGACCAGCACCCGAACAAGAGGGTGGGGAAGGGTTAATGCAGAGAGTGACCAGCTTTGTTCCGCTGCCGCTTTGCAGGCGGGGGACAGCCCTTCCGGTCCGCCAATCAACAGACTGACGTCACGACCATCCAGTTTCCAGCGTTCCAGCTCGGTCGCCAGCTGTGGCGTGTCCCAGGGTTTGCCTGGGATATCAAGGGTGACGATGCGGTTTTTGCCTGCGGCGGCCAGCATCTGTTCACCCTCTTTGTCGAGAATGCGTTTAATGTCCGCGTTCTTGCCGCGTTTTCCTGCCGGGATTTCAATCAGCTCAAAGGGCATGTCTTTTGGAAACCGGCGCAGGTACTCTGTAAAACCGGTTTGCACCCAGTCAGGCATCTTCGTACCCACGGCGACAAGTTGCAGCTTCACGCATTAACTCCAGAGTTTTTCCAGTTCATACAGGCGACGGCTCTCTTCCTGCATAACGTGGACAATCACATCGCCAAGATCGACGACGATCCAGTCAGCTACGTTCTCACCTTCTACGCCAAGCGGCAGCAGACCGGCGGTGCGAGATTCCTGAACAACGTGATCGGCGATAGACATGACATGGCGACTGGACGTGCCAGTGCAGATAATCATGCAATCGGTGATACTGGATTTGCCCTGAACATCTAAGGCGATGATGTCTTGACCTTTCAGGTCATCAATTTTGTCGATTACAAAATCCTGGAGTGCTTTACCCTGCAAGTGTTCCCCCTGGGTGAAAAGAGTTAAAAACGTCTGTTAGTATACCTGAACCAGAGGCGATATCGGGACAAATGTCTCCGAAAGCGCTTTTGAGGTGCGCTATCATCCCACCCCACGCAACAGAATGCATCGCCATTTTTGTAAAACAATTTCTGCAAAGCTCTGAAAGGCGGGAAAAGTCAGGTTGCGGAGAATAGCAGCCTGTCATAGGGTGTCAATGGGAGAGAGGCCCATCGGCAGAAAAAACAGTGCATTCACTCACCCTCGTGCCACACGGCGCGACTATTGAGAACTTTCAGAACTGCAAAGTCGTCACAAAAATCAATTGCACTCCAGCAACCCTGTTCGATGCGAAAGTGCCACATGGCGGCCGCGGGCATGGACAGCAGCCGGGCCACCAGCACGCTCAGCACACCCTGATGACTTACCACCAACAGATTTTGACTGTCTTTGTATTCAGCAAGCCGCGCAATGAAACGTTCAACACGCTGTGAAAATGCCTGGAATCCTTCGCCATTGGTTGGGGTTGCGTTCTGCCAGTCATTACACCATACGGCATAATTTTCAGCGTCTTCACGTGCAAGATCGCGATGATGGCGCATTTCCCAGTCGCCAAAGAACATCTCATTAAGTTCAGGCATGACACGCAAAGGAACCTCGCGTTCCGCCAGAATCAGTTGGGTTGTATGGCGGGCGCGTTCGAGTTCGCTGCACAGGACGTTGTCGAAAGGGACATTGCGTAGCAGCCCACTCAGTGATTGCGCCTGAGCAATCCCTCGTTCCGTTAGCGGTGTGGGGGCATGACCGCTGTATAATCCAGCGACATTGGCTTCGGTTTCTCCGTGACGTACTAACCAGAGTCTCATTTTTTCCTCTTGGGGCTATTCGCACAAAATATGATGCTTGCCCTGATTGCGCAGAGATTTTTTCAATAAAATACCCTTTTTTGACTGGAGCGGCACGATGTCTTTATTGAAGAGCGCGCACGGCGGTAATACCCGAGAAGCCGCCGCATTGTTGGGCATCCCGCCTGAGCAATTGCTGGATTTTAGCGCGAATATTAACCCGCTGGGTATGCCCGCAACCTTAAAATGCGCGCTTATCGACAATCTGGACAGGGCTGAACGCTACCCGGACGTTGACTACATCCAGTTGCATGCGGCGCTGGCACAGCATCATCAGGTACCTGTTTCGTGGATCCTCGCGGGGAATGGCGAAACAGAATCTATCTTCACCCTGGTTAATGGGCTCAAGCCGCGTCATGCGCTGATTGTCGCCCCCGGATTTGCTGAATACCGCCGGGCGCTGGAATGGGGCGAATGTGCGATCCATGAGTTTGCGCTGCGCGAGGAGGATGGCTGGCAGCTCACCGCCACGATCCTGGATGCGTTAACGCCGCAGCTGGACTGTCTTTTTCTCTGTACGCCCAACAACCCGACAGGGCTATTGCCCGATGAGCGTCTGCTTGCTGCGATAGCAACGCGCTGCGCTGAATTGGGGATTACCTTAATTCTGGATGAAGCCTTTATTGATTTTATTGCCGGGGAGGAGGGTTTTATTCCGCGGCTACAAGAGAATCCGCACATTTGGGTTCTTCGCTCGCTGACCAAGTTCTATGCGATACCGGGGTTGCGATTGGGTTATCTGGTCAATAGCGACGAACAGGCCGTGGCACGGATGCGCAGCCGACAAATGCCGTGGTCAATTAACGCATTTGCCGCGCTGGCGGGAGAGATGATTCTCAGCGATAGTGCCTATCAGCAGGCGACGTGGCAATGGCTGGCACAGGAAGGACGGCGATTTGATCAACAATTGCAAACGCTGCCCGGCCTGACAGCCTATCCCGGTCGGGCTAACTATCGGCTGTTACGCTGCGATCGACCGGATATCGATTTGCAAAAATCACTGCTGGAACAACATGTTTTGATCCGCAGTTGTGCCAATTACCCTGGGTTGGACGCGCGTTATTACCGGGTTGCTGTTCGTAGTCAGGAAGAAAATGACCGCCTGCTGGCGGCATTAACCAACACGCTTAGCGGTACAAACCCTGCTGGTTGATATAGTCGAGCACGGCGCGTGGTAGTAAGTCGTCGCACGGCTCGCCTTTTTCCAGGCGTTCGCGAATAAGCGTGGCGGAGATATTGAACCACGGCGTTTCGGCAAGGTAAATCTTGCCTGCCGGCAGGTTATGCAGATCGTCTGCCGTATGGGTCAGATGATTTTCCAGCCACTGCTGGTGCTGTTCCTGCGCCATCTCGAGGGGATAACCCGGTCGTCGACACACGATAAGGTGGGTGTTATCCAGAATCGTGTCGTAATCATGCCAGGAAGGAAAGGTCAGCAGTGAATCCTGGCCAATAATGAATGCCAGCGGTGCATCCGGGCCTTGTTCCACGCGCCACTCTTGCAGCGTTTGTGCGGTGTACGAGGCGGTATCGCGTTTTAGCTCGCGTTCATCCAGTGAAAACAAAGGTTTGTCGGCAATGGCCAGTTCAAGCATATGTTTACGCTGGGCGCTGGAGGCTTCCGGTTGCGCACGATGCGGTGGTACGTTATTGGGCATGACAATGACCCGAGACAGGCCAATCAGATTCGCCAGAATTTCAACGGGTTTCAGATGACCATAATGCACCGGATCAAAGGTGCCACCGAACAGAGCCTGCAATGATTTCATATCAACCATCAATAAAAACATCTGCCAGTGATTTATGGCAAAGCAACAGGGAAAGCCCCTCAAGCTCCGCCCACACTGACTGACCATAGTCTTGTTTAAGCGTAATTTCCGTACGTGTTAACAGCGTGACCGCCTGACGTAACTGCGTGGGGGTCAGTCGGTTTAACGCGTCTCCCATCATGCCACGGCGATTTTGCCATACCCGATGTTTGTCAAACAATGCCCGTAATGGGGTATGGGCCGACTGCCGTTTCAGGTTCACCAGCAGTAATAATTCCCGCTGCAGAGTACGTAACAAAATAACGGGTTCACTGCCTTCAAGACGAAGCTGTTGCAGAATATGCAGCGCGCGCTTGCTTTTGCCCATCAGCAGCGCATCCACCCAGTGGAAGGGGGTAAAGTGCGCGGCATCGTTAACGGCTTGTTCTACACGAGGCAGCGTTAATTTACCGTCAGGCCAAAGTAGCGACAACCGCTCCAGCGCCTGCGCTAACGCTAACAGATTGCCTTCGTAGCAATAGCATAAGAGCTGGTTGGCGGCGTCATCCAGCTGCAGATTATGGTGCTTCGCCCTTGCGGCTACCCAACGCGGAAGCTGTGCCTGTTCAGGTGTCTGGCAACTGACCATCACCGCGTTATTCGCCAGTCCGGTATACCATGCGGCGTTTTCCTGGGCTTTGGTCAGCTTGTTACCACGAACAATAAGCAGCAGATCGTCATGTAACAGCGTGACGAGCGAGGCAAGTTGTTCATTAATGGCAGCATTGGGGCCATTTTCTGGCAGCTGCAGGAGTAACGTTTGACGGCTGGCAAACAGGCTCATCGCCTGGCAAAGGGAAAAGATTGCGCCCCAGTCGGTGCTGGTATCGAG
This sequence comes from Citrobacter sp. RHBSTW-00671, assembly GCF_014103415.1. Lineage (NCBI taxonomy): Bacteria > Pseudomonadati > Pseudomonadota > Gammaproteobacteria > Enterobacterales > Enterobacteriaceae > Citrobacter > Citrobacter sp. RHBSTW-00671. The sequence continues at coordinate 3,984,062 of NZ_JABXPR010000001.1, read as the reverse complement.
GGTGAATGTATGGTGTTCTTCGAACCCTTGCGCGGCGGCAGCCATACGGACGATGTCCTGGCTTTCCTGCAACAACAGGGGGTCATTGCCCAGTAATAAATACGCCGCGCGCAGCCCTTCATTGAGCTGTGCGCGGAGTTGTTCAGGGTACAACTTGAGCATCAGTTACCCAGCGTGGTGGAAACACGCGCCGGAGAGGAGGACGCTGGCGCTGCAGTTTTCACTGCAGGCCCGACGTCATCACTGGATGACTGAACATCAGCAATATGTACGCTTGGCAGTTTACGAATCAACTGCTCGGCCGCCTTGTCGTACATCTCTTTAACGATCATCTCCTGCTCGTTATCCTTCGCCAGTGCCGCTTGCGGGTTGTCGAAGAATGAACGATAGACTTTAGCGCTGATCGGGTAAATATCATGGCCCGGGATCAGGACTGAAGCACTAACGGACATCACCATCTGGTATTCAGCGGTTTGACCGTTCTGGAACACGGACGCGGTATCCTGCGAAATGCTGACTGCACCAAGGCGTAAGGACGGAACGTCTTTGCGCGTTGAGCTGTCTTCGAGCAGTGTAACGCCATTCAAACGCAGCTGATTACGCACCGCACGGCTTAACGGGCCGTTCGGATCACCCGTGACCAGAATCATGGTTTTCATCGTGGGGGGAACCTGCGTAGTACTACGCAGATGCCAGCCACACCCGGCGGTGACAAGCACCACCAGGGATAACAACAATGTTGTCAGATGTCGCACGCTTCCTCCCGCGCTTAGCCAACGACCAGATTGAGGAGTTTACCCGGTACATAAATCACTTTACGTACGGTAACGCCATCAAGATATTTTGCGACCAGATGCTCCTGGCCAGCACGTTCACGAACCTGCTCTTCAGTGGCGTTTACCGGAACGGTAATTTTACCACGGACTTTGCCGTTGACCTGCACCACGATCAGCGTGGAGTCTTCGACCATGGCGCTTTCTTCAGCAACAGGCCACGGCGCATTGTCGATATCGCCTTCGCCTTTCAGCGCTTGCCACAAGGTGAAGCAAACGTGTGGGGTGAACGGGTTAAGCATACGCACAACGGCCAGCAGCGCTTCCTGCATCAGGGCTCTGTCCTGTTCGTCTTCCTGCGGTGCTTTTGCCAGCTTGTTCATCAGTTCCATAATCGCCGCAATCGCGGTGTTAAAGGTCTGACGACGACCGATATCATCAGTCACTTTCGCGATGGTTTTGTGTACGTCACGACGCAGCGCTTTTTGATCTTCGCTCAACGCATCAACGTTCAGTGCAGCCACATCACCTTGGGTGGTGTGTTCGTAAACCAGTTTCCAGACACGTTTCAGGAAGCGGTTTGCCCCTTCTACGCCGGATTCTTGCCATTCCAGAGTCATGTCAGCCGGAGAGGCGAACATCATGAACAGACGCACGGTATCCGCACCGTAACGTTCAACCATGACCTGCGGGTCGATACCGTTATTTTTCGACTTGGACATTTTGCTCATGCCGGTATACACCAGTTCATGACCTTGTGCGTCCCGGGCCTTAACGATACGGCCTTTTTCGTCACGCTCAACGATCGCATCAACTGGAGAAACCCAGTTACGCTCGCCGTTTGCGCCAACGTAGTAGAACGCATCTGCCAGCACCATACCCTGGCACAGCAGCTGTTTAGCCGGTTCGTCGGAGTTCACCATGCCCGCGTCGCGCATCAGTTTGTGGAAGAAGCGGAAGTAGAGCAGGTGCATGATGGCGTGTTCAATACCACCAATGTAGATATCAACCGGCAGCCAGTAGTTGGCGGCCTTAGAGTCCAACATACCTTCCTGATACTGTGGACAGGTATAGCGCGCGTAGTACCAGGAGGACTCCATAAAGGTATCGAAGGTGTCGGTTTCGCGCAGCGCAGGCATACCGTTAACGGTGGTTTTCGCCCACTCTGGATCGGCTTTGATCGGGCTGGTGATACCGTCCATGACGACATCTTCCGGCAGAATAACCGGCAGTTGGTCTTCTGGCGTTGGCAGTACGGTACCGTCTTCCAGCGTGACCATCGGGATTGGCGCACCCCAGTAACGCTGACGGGAAACGCCCCAGTCACGCAGACGGTAGTTCACTTTACGCTCACCCACGCCTTTCGCTACCAGCTTGTCGGCAATGGCGTTGAACGCGTCTTCGAAGGCCAGACCGTCAAACTCGCCGGAGTTAAACAGCACGCCTTTTTCGGTCAGTGCCTGTTCAGACAGATCCGGTTCTGTGCCTTCAGCGGTCAGAATTACCGGCTTGATGGCCAGGCCATACTTGGTCGCAAACTCGTAATCGCGCTGATCGTGACCCGGAACGGCCATCACTGCACCCGTACCGTATTCCATCAGGACAAAGTTTGCTGCCCAAACCGGGATCTCTTCGCCCGTCAGCGGGTGAACGGCTTTAAAGCCGGTATCGACGCCTTTCTTCTCCATGGTTGCCATTTCGGCTTCAGCAACCTTGGTGTTGCGGCATTCGTCAATGAAGGCGGCCAGTTCCGGGTTATTTGCAGCGGCTTTCTGCGCCAGCGGGTGACCTGCGGCAACGGCCAGATAGGTCGCACCCATAAAGGTGTCCGGACGAGTGGTGTAAACGGTCAGCGTGTTGTCGTAACCGTTCACATCGAAGGTGATTTCCACGCCTTCAGAACGGCCAATCCAGTTACGCTGCATTGTTTTAACGGTGTCAGGCCAGTGATCCAGGTTATCCAGGTCACGCAGCAGTTCGTCAGCGTAAGCGGTGATTTTGATGAACCACTGTGGGATCTCTTTACGCTCAACTTTGGTATCGCAACGCCAGCAGCAGCCGTCGATAACCTGTTCGTTCGCCAGTACGGTCTGGTCGTTCGGGCACCAGTTCACCGCAGAGGTTTTCTTGTATACCAGACCTTTTTTGTACAGCTCGGTGAAGAACTTTTGTTCCCAACGGTAGTATTCCGGGGTGCAGGTCGCCAGCTCACGGCTCCAGTCGTAACCAAAGCCCAGCATTTTGAGCTGGTTTTTCATGTAAGCGATGTTGTCGTACGTCCACGGTGCCGGCGCGGTGTTGTTTTTAACCGCTGCGCCTTCCGCAGGCAGACCGAACGCATCCCAGCCAATGGGCTGCAGTACGTTTTTGCCCAGCATGCGCTGGTAGCGGGCGATCACGTCACCGATGGTGTAGTTACGTACGTGGCCCATGTGTAGTCGACCAGAAGGATAGGGAAGCATAGACAGGCAGTAATACTTCTCTTTGCTCTCGTCTTCGGTAACTTCAAATGTGCGCTTCTCATCCCAGTGAAGCTGTACTTTGGATTCTATCTCTTCCGGGCGGTATTGCTCTTGCATGGCAGCCAGTGGTCCTGTTTTCAATACAGCTACAAACGTAGCTCTAGATGTGGTGTTTCAGATCCGCATAGCATAGCCCAAACGCCCGCGTCAAAACAGCCTTTCGCGCATTCAGCGTTGAATTCCCGCAAGGATAATTCTTGCACGAATTTACACACTCTGTGGACAGTCTTGCAAAGCGTAGCGTAAATAACGTCTATTATTATAGACAGTTAACGACCCAGGAGGCGAAGCGATGAACAAGGTTGCTCAATATTACCGTGAACTGGTGACGTCACTGAGTGAACGTCTGCGCAATGGTGAACGCGATATCGATGCGCTGGTGGACCAGGCACGTCAGCGAGTTATGCAGACCGGGGAGTTAACGCGAACCGAAGTCGAAGAACTTACCCGGGCCGTCAGACGCGATCTTGAAGAGTTTGCGCTCAGCTATGAAGAGAGTCTCGATGAGGAGACTGACAGCGTCTTTATGCGGGTCATCAAAGAGAGTATCTGGCAGGAGCTGGCGGATATTACCGATAAAACCCAGCTTGAATGGCGCGAAGTGTTTCAGGATCTAAGTCATCACGGGGTTTATCACAGCGGTGAGGTCGTCGGGCTGGGGAACCTGGTCTGTGAGAAATGCCACTTCCATTTAGCCGTTTACACGCCGGACGTGCTGCCGTTATGCCCGAAATGCGGTCACGATCAGTTCCAGCGTCGGCCATTTGAGCCGTGATGATTAGGCGCGTTAAACGTCATTTGTAGGCCTGATAAGATGCGACAGCATCGCCATCAGGCAATATGCCGGATGGTGGCGCAAGCGCCTTATCCGGCCTACAGTTTTACGCGTAATACCTTAACCGCTCCGCCAGCAGATTGACAAACCCCTGGCGATCAACGTCCACCATCACGGTGGCATTTGGCTTATTTCCGCTCAGGAAGTAATAGTCCACCACGGTCATTCCCTGGGTATATTTACCCTGCGTTTCCACGCCGACCCAGCGCTCAACGGTAGTAAACAGCTCAGGTTTCAGCAGCCAGGCAATGGTACATGGATCGTGCAGCGGTGCGCCGACAAATCCCCATTTCTCGTCTTTGTGATACTCGAAGAAAAAGTCCAGCAACTCAGCGACAATGGTGGAAATGGGATTCCCAATCGCACGGAACCGTTCCGTATCTTCACGGTGAATTTGTGCTTTATGTGTGACGTCAAGTCCCGCCATCACTACCGGAATTCCCGACTGGAACACGATTTCGGCCGCCTCAGGATCAACATAAATATTGAACTCTGCCGCGGGCGTCCAGTTCCCGAGACCCATTGCGCCACCCATGATAACGATTCGGGCGATCTTTGCGTGCAGTTCAGGATGACTGTTCAGCAGCAACGCCACGTTCGTTTGCGGCCCGGTGGAGACAATCGTTACCGGCTCATGACTCTCGCGTAGGGTTTTTGCCATCAATTCAACGGCAGTACAGGCCTGTGGAGCAAAAGCGGGCTCCGGTAGCGCAGGACCATCCAGACCGCTTTCACCGTGCACGTTGTCGGCGATAATCAGATTGCGCATCAATGGTTTTAGCGCTCCGCCAGCTACAGGAATATCGGTACGGTTAAGCAGCGTCAACATGCGCAACACGTTACGTAGCGTTTTATCGGGTGTCTGGTTACCGGCAGAAGAGGTTATCGCTTTCACGTCCAGCTCAGGTGAGGCGAGGGCGAGAACAATTGCGATAGCGTCGTCATGACCCGGATCGCAATCAAACAGAATGGGAAGTGCCATTGTTGCTCCTTGTTAGTGGGACTTTGTGACAAGGTTAACGCTGGGCTGTACATGATTCGAGGAGTGAAGGTATAAAGCGTGAGGTGGCGCGCACCTGAAGGTACGCGCCAGTATGATCAGTGCAATATTTTCGCGAGGAAGTCTTTGGCGCGGTCCGATTTTGGATTAGCGAAGAACTCCTCTTTCGGTGAGTCTTCAACAATTTTCCCTTCATCCATAAAGATCACCCGGTTCGCCACTTTCCGCGCAAAGCCCATTTCGTGGGTAACCACCATCATGGTCATCCCTTCATTAGCCAGCTCAACCATAACGTCCAGTACTTCGTTGATCATTTCTGGGTCCAGTGCGGACGTCGGCTCGTCAAACAGCATGGCGATAGGGTCCATACACAGCGCCCGGGCGATAGCGACACGTTGTTGCTGACCCCCTGAGAGTTGTGCCGGAAACTTCTCGGCATGCGCCGCCAGACCGACGCGTTCAAGCAGCTTTTGCGCTTTTGCCCGTGCAGGCGCTTTATCGCGTTTAAGCACTTTGACCTGGGCTAACGTCAGGTTCTCGATAATCGACAAATGGGGAAACAGCTCAAAGTGCTGGAACACCATGCCGACGCGGGAGCGCAGTTTGGCCAGATCGGTTTTCTTGTCATTTACGACGGTGCCGTCAACCGTGATGATGCCCTGCTGGACGGGTTCCAGGCCGTTTACCGTCTTGATAAGTGTGGATTTACCGGAGCCTGACGGGCCGCAGACCACCACCACTTCTCCTTTTTTCACTTCCGTAGAGCAGTCGGTCAGCACCTGAAAGTGACCATACCATTTAGAAACATTTTTCAGGGTAATCATTAAACTGTCCTTTTCTTCAAATAGCTGACCAACAACGATGCGCTCAGACTGAATACAAAATAAACGGCGCCAGCGAACAGGATCATTTCGACCTGTGTACCGTCACGCTCGCCAATAGTGGAGGCGGTGCGGAAGAAATCTGCCAGACTCAATACGTAGACCAGTGAGGTATCCTGGAACAGTACGATGCCCTGGGTCAGTAGCAGCGGAACCATGGCGCGGAATGCCTGTGGCAATATGATGAGTTTCATTGATTGCCAGTGCGTCATCCCTAGCGCCAGCGCAGCGCTGGACTGCCCGCGAGAGATACTCTGGATCCCGGCACGGATAATTTCCGAGTAGTAGGCCGCTTCGAACATCGAAAACGCGACCATTGCTGAGATCAGGCGAATATCGGTTTTCGGTGACAGCCCCAGCACGTTTTGCAGAAAACCGGGCACAATCAGGTAGAACCACAACAGCACCATGACCAGAGGGATGGAGCGGAATACGTTGACGTAGATCTTTGCAAACCAGGAAATCGGCGCAAAGCTCGACAGTCGCATGACTGCCAGGAGGGTTCCCCACACGATACCAATGATAACCGCGGTAACGGTGATTTTCAGCGTGATGAGCAGCCCATCCAACAAAAATGGCAGGGAAGGGACGATAGAACTCCAGTCAAATTCGTACATTATTTGCCTCCTAAATTGCCAGGCAGGCGGATTTTACGTTCGACGAAATTCATCACCAGCATAATAAAGGCGTTAATCAAGACGTAGGCAAGGGTGATAGCCGTAAACGATTCCCATGCGTGGGCAGAGTAATCCAGCAGTTTCCCCGCCTGTGCCGCCATATCGACCAGACCGATGGTTGAGGCGATGGCTGAGTTCTTCACCAGGTTCATCATCTCTGAGGTCATTGGCGGCACAATCACGCGGTAGGCGTTTGGCAGCAAAACATAGCGATAGGCCTGTGGCAGCGTTAGCCCCATCGCCAGTGCGGCGTTTTTCTGCCCGCGAGGCAGTGATTGAATCGCGGCACGAACCTGCTCACAAACGCGTGCGGCGGTAAACAGCCCCAGACAGATCATGGAGGAAAGGAAGAACTGGATGTTAGGGTCCAGTTCTGACTTAAACCACATGCCAATGTTTTCCGGCAGCAGTTCAGGCACGACCAGGTACCAGGTAAAGAATTGAACGATCAGCGGTACGTTACGAAAGAGCTCGACATACAGCGTGCCAATTCCGGAAAGGAAACGGTTCGGAACGGTACGTAAGATGCCGAATAACGAACCCACCAGGAAAGCGATAATCCAGGCGGTGATGGATAATGCGACAGTGACCTGGAAACCGCTCCAGAGCCAGCCAAGATAGGTGGTGTTGCCGAACGGGGCCTGTTGTAAAAAAATACCCCAGTTCCAGTCTATAGACATAAATCTACTCCAGAAAAAAAAGGGTAGCAGCGCTACCCTCGAAGATTGTTATTCAGCGTTTAGCGGTTTTCAGGCCTGATGGGGAACGACCATCAGGCTTATAGTCTGTCCGTGCCAAGTAACAATCGAGAGGGCAAGGTGAACTCGCCCCATTTATTTTAGTTAGTTAAGCGCTTTATCATTCGGTGACTTGAACAGAGCCTTCATTTCGTCTGACAGTTCGAAATTCATGTTCAGGTTCTTCGGCGGAATTGGGTTTTTAAACCACTTATCAAACCATTTTTCCGCCTCGCCTGAAGTCTGAGCCTGGGCAATGGTGTCATCCATCAGCTTTTTGAATTCAGCATCGTCTTTACGCAGCATACAGCCGTAAGCTTCCTGAGACTGCGGCTTGCCGACGATCTCCCAGTTGTCCGGTTTCTTCGCTTTCGCGCGCTCGCCGGCCAGCAGGGCGTCATCCATCATAAAGGCAACGGCGCGACCACTTTCCAGAGTACGGAAAGAGTCACCGTGGTCTTTCGCGCTGATGATGCGCATATCCATTTTTTGTTCTTCGTTCAGTTTGTGCAGCAGCACTTCTGAGGTGGTACCGGAAGTGACGACGACCGCTTTCCCTTTCAGGTCAGGGAAATCTTTGATATCGCCACCTTTTTTCGCCAGCAGACGGGTGCCGACAACGAAAATAGTGTCAGAGAAAGCCGCTTGCTTCTGGCGCTCAATGTTGTTGGTGGTGGAACCACACTCAAAGTCGAAGGTGCCATTTTGCAACAGCGGAATACGGTTCTGAGAGGTAATTGGGATCAGTTTCACCTGCAGGTCAGGCTTGTTCAGCTTTTTCTTCACAGCTTCAACAATTGCATTGGAGTAATCCTGTGAATAGCCGACCACTTTTTGCTGATTATCGTAGTAAGAAAACGGTACCGAGGATTCACGGTGTCCGACGACGATTACGCCATTTTTAGCGATCTTATCCAGCGTGCTGCCTGCCGCTGGTGCTGCGTCTTCTGCGTGCGCCAGACCAGCGGACATTCCCATAACCAGCATGGCTGTGGCGAGCTTACGTAATTGCATATCCAACTCCTTTATCGTCTGCGCCGGTGACGCATTGATACCCATTGTGATGTTGTCATTGTTTGCTACTTAAACGTGCAGTCTTGTATATGTTTGTTAACATTTAGTTTGGATGAATGTAAAGAATTTGCTGTGTTATTGTTTATTTTTGCGAAGTGCGCCGCACCATTTGGGGGCAAAAATATCTTGTTGCACTTTTCAGGTGCTACCTGTGCTCAATGCTGGTGCGACCAGGTTGCACATTCAGCCAAAACAGTGTTTGCCTTGTATAACAAAGCAATAGACGTGCCAGAATGGGAGAGGGGAGTAGGCCGGATAAGCATAGCGCCATCCGGCGGAGGAGGCATGATGGCCGGGTGGCGGCGTACCGCCTTATCCGGCCTGCGAATTTAACGGCGGCGCTGGCGCAGGCTCATTACCACCGCACCGAAACCAAACAGTGCGGTAAGCAGCCACAGCGGCCAGTTACCGGTACGGGCATAAGGGGTTAAGCCCGTGGTCGGGGTAACGCTGGTGGTCAATACCTGACGGGTAAACTGCGGGATCATCGCCTGAATCTCTCCGCGTGGACCGATCACGGCGGTAATGCCGTTGTTAGTGCTACGCAACAGCGGACGCGCCAGCTCCAGTGACCGCATGCGTGCCATCTGGAAGTGCTGCCACGGACCAATGGATTTACCAAACCAGGCATCGTTTGAGATAGTCAGCAGATAGTCCGTATCCGGGCGGAAGTTATCGCGTACCTGTTCGCCAAGAATAATTTCGTAGCAGATTGCCGCTGTCAGTTTGAAACCATGCGCATGGAGCTGCGGCTGGACATATGGTCCACGGCTGAATGATGACATCGGCAGATCAAAAAACGGTGCTAACGGGCGCAGAATCGATTCCAGCGGAACAAACTCACCAAATGGGACGAGGTGATTTTTGTTATAGCGATTGGTCGAGTCATAACTGTACGGACTGTCTTTACCCAGCGTAATGATGGTGTTGTAGGTATCGTAACGGTTCTGCTTGTTGAGGCGAGCGTCGACAATACCGGTGATCAGCGTGCTGTTTTTGGATTTCAGCAGGTCATCCATCATGCCCAGGAAACGCTGCTGATTAATTTCCAGATCCGGGATTGCAGACTCCGGCCAGATAATCAGCTGCGATTTACCCATCTCTTGCTCGGTAGCATCAAGGTAAATCTTCAGCGTGTTAAGTAGCTGGCCCTCATCCCACTTCAGTGACTGTGGAATGTCGCCTTGCACCATCGATACCTGCGTGGTTTTTTCAGGTTCCAGCGTATACCACTGGATATAACGTAGCGGGAAGGGCAGTGCGAAAAGTATCACGGCCACGACCAGCGGACGCCAGTTACGGCTGACTATCGCCAGTACCAGCAGGCCGCTGACTATCATCAACAGGAAGTTGATTGCTTCTACGCCCATTACCGGTGCAAGCCCTTTTAGCGGGCCATCAATTTGGCTGTAGCCAAACTGCAACCATGGGAAGCCGGTCAGAACCCAGCCGCGCAGGAATTCAGTTATCTGCCAGATAACCGGCGCGGCAATCGCTACCCGAATCCAGCTGGTTTTCGGCCACAGACGCGACAGAATGCCAGCAAACAGACCGGTATAGAGCGACAGGTAGGCGGCAAGCAGAACCACGAGAAAAACGTTTACCGGCCCCGGCATGCCGCCAAACTGCGCGATGCTGACGTAGACCCAGTTGATGCCTGAACCAAACAGCCCCATTCCCCAGAAATAGCCAATGGCAGCAGACTGGAGAGGGCGGCGGTTGAGGGTGAGGGCCTGCAGACCCATCAGCGAAATAATCGCGGCGGGCCAGATGTCATACGGAGAAAACGCCAGCGTCCCGCAGGCACCGAATAATAACGCCAGCAGCAGGCGCATGCGCTGGCGTTCAATTAATGGGGCAAATGCCATGTAGTCTATGATCCAGTTTCGGGTTTATTCGTCCAGTTTGGGCTGGGGTGAGTCGTCCGGAATTCTGACATGAACCTGAATAATACGACGGCTGTCAGCCATCGCCACTTTGAACTGGTAACCATCAATGTCGATAGTCTCACCGCGAGCGGGTAAATGACCAAAGGCCTGCATAACCAGCCCGCCAATGGTATCAACTTCTTCGTCGCTAAAGTGGGTACCGAAGGCATCGTTGAAGTCTTCAATCGGCGCCAGCGCGCGAATAGTCCAGGTGTGACGGCTGAGCTGACGGAAGTCGATATCGTCTTCTTCGTCGTACTCATCTTCAATTTCACCGACGATCAGCTCAAGAATGTCTTCGATGGTCACCAGACCAGACACGCCGCCGAATTCGTCGATGACGATTGCCATATGGTAACGCTGGGAGCGGAACTCTTTCAGCATGCGATCAACACGCTTGCTCTCAGGGACAACAACCGCCTGGCGTAACACTTTCTCCATGCTGAACGCTTCGGCATCGCTGCGCATAAAGGGCAGCAGATCCTTGGCCATCAGAATCCCTTCAATGTGATCTTTGTCTTCGCTGATCACCGGAAAACGCGAGTGGGCAGACTCGATAATGACATCAAGGCATTCGTCCAGAGTCTGGTTGCGTTTCAGGGTAATCATCTGAGAGCGGGGGATCATGATGTCGCGAACGCGCTGGTCCGCAATGTCCATCACCCCTTCGAGCATATCGCGCGTATCTTCATCGATAAGGTCGTTCTGCCCGGAATCACGGATCAGCTCCAACAGTTCGTCACGGTTTTTCGGTTCACCGTGGAAAAGTTGGCTCAGTAACAGGGAAAAAAATCCCTTTTTGCTGGTTAACGTGTCACTACTGTGTGAATTGTCGTCGCTCATGGCGTCGTATGGGTTCTCATGTTAGTTAATGGGGCGCTCGTCATGCGTATACTCAGCTGTGACGGCATGTTTTGCCTGATGGCGCTACGCTTATCAGGCTACAAGACTTCGAAATGCTTATTCTTTCTCGGCAATGTACGGATCCTCATAGCCCAGAGCAAGCATAATCTCTGTTTCGAGGGATTCCATCTCTTCTGCTTCGTCATCTTCAATATGGTCGTAGCCCAATAAATGCAGGCTACCGTGTACCACCATATGCGCCCAGTGGGCTTCAAGCGGTTTGCCTTGTTCTTGAGCTTCTTGCTCAACCACCTGACGGCAGATGACCAGATCGCCCAGCAGCGGCATTTCAATGCCCGGAGGCGCTTCAAACGGGAAAGAGAGCACGTTGGTTGATTTATCTTTCCCGCGATAGGTCAGGTTCAGCTCGTGGCTTTCAGCGTCATCGACCAAACGAATCGTGACCTCTGACTCTTCCTGAAACTGCGGGATCACGGCATCCAGCCATGTCTGAAACTGACTTTCTGGTGGTAAGCCGGATTCGTTTTCGCATGCCAGCTGTAAATCGAGAATAACTTGACTCATTTTTGTTCTTGCTCCTGAGCTTCGCGCTTGCGTTCTGCCGCCAGCTCGGCTTTGCGTTTCTGTTCTGCTTCTTCCCAGGCTTCATATGCCGTCACGATACGGGCAACAACCGGGTGGCGTACCACGTCTTCGCTATGGAAGAAATTAAAGCTAATCTCATCGACTTCGGCCAGCACTTCAATGGCATGACGCAGGCCAGATTTGGTGCTACGCGGCAGGTCAATCTGCGTGATGTCCCCGGTAATGACGGCTTTGGAATTAAAGCCGATACGGGTCAGAAACATTTTCATCTGTTCGATGGTGGTGTTCTGGCTCTCATCAAGAATGATGAACGCATCGTTTAACGTACGCCCGCGCATATAAGCCAGTGGTGCGACCTCAATGACATTGCGCTCAATCAGCTTCTCGACCTTTTCAAAACCCAGCATTTCGAACAGCGCGTCATACAGTGGACGCAAATACGGATCGACTTTCTGGCTCAGATCGCCTGGCAGGAAACCCAGTTTTTCACCGGCTTCAACCGCCGGACGGGTTAGCAGAATACGGCGGATCTCCTGACGCTCTAGCGCATCGACGGCAGCAGCAACCGCAAGGTACGTTTTACCGGTACCTGCCGGGCCAACGCCGAAGGTAATGTCGTGGTCAAGAATATTGGCGATGTACTGGGCCTGGTTCGGCGTACGCGGTTTAATGACGCCGCGCTTGGTTTTGATATTCACCGCTTTGCCAAACTCCGGCACGCTGTCTGCGCTCTGTTCAAGCACACGCGCTTCTTTAATCGCCAGATGAATTTGTTCTGGCTCGATGTCCTGTGTCTGACCGCGCATTGGCGCCGTATCGACATACAGGCTGCGTAAAATATCTGCCGCAGCGGTGACACAAATTGGACGACCGGTCAGTTTGAAGTGGTTATCGCGGCGGTTAATTTCGATGCCGAGACGACGCTCCAGTTGTTTTATGTTGTCATCAAATGGCCCGCAAAGGCTCAACAGGCGGGCATTGTCTGCGGGTTCAAGGGTGATTTCGCGAGTGTCTATGTTCAAACTGTTCCTCTTATGCATGTCTCGCCGGACGTTGAACATTTACCGGCATCTAAGGAAATTATTCACGCCATGGGGGAAAGGCGCAAGCATTGCGATAAATATGGGGATGACAGGGCAGATTACAAGGCCCGCCGGAGCAGCGAGCCTGGAAGTGTAGGCCCGAAAAGCGCAGCGCCATCGGGCATTATTTGCGTATTTCAGCAGGATTACGGCTGATAAATACCGACACCCAGATCGTTTTCTTTACGGGTTCGTGCGATCACTGACTCTGGGGTTTCTGCGATGCGCAGGCCCATTTCGTCTTCAGTACGCACGACTTTACCGCGCAGGGAGTTCGTCCAGACATCGGTAATTTCAACATCCACAAACTTACCGACCATTTCCGGGGTGCCTTCGAAGTTCACCACGCGGTTATTTTCGGTACGGCCTGACAGCTCCATGATGCTCTTACGCGATGTACCTTCTACCAGAATACGCTGAGTCGTGCCAAGCATACGACGGCTCCAGGCCATGGCTTGCTGGTTAATACGCTCCTGCAGGATGTACAGACGCTGTTTTTTCTCTTCTTCCGGCACATCGTCGACCATATCGGCTGCCGGAGTGCCTGGGCGCGCAGAGAAGATAAAGCTGTAACTCATGTCGAAATTGACATCAGCGATCAGCTTCATGGTCTGCTCGAAGTCCTGGGTGGTTTCACCCGGGAAGCCGACGATGAAGTCGGAGCTAATCTGGATATCCGGACGTGCTGCGCGCAGTTTACGGATGATCGCTTTGTATTCCAGCGCGGTATGGGTACGGCCCATCAGGTTCAGCACGCGATCCGAACCGCTCTGTACCGGCAGGTGCAGGAAGCTCACCAGTTCTGGCGTATCACGGTAGACCTCAACGATGTCATCGGTGAACTCGATCGGATGGCTGGTGGTAAAACGGATACGGTCAATGCCGTCGATTGCCGCGACCAGACGGAGTAGATCGGCGAACGAACCGATGGTGCCGTCGTAGTTTTCACCGCGCCAGGCGTTGACGTTTTGCCCCAGCAGGTTAACTTCACGTACGCCTTGCGCCGCAAGCTGGGCGATTTCAAACAGGATATCATCCGCCGGGCGGCTGACTTCTTCACCACGGGTGTAGGGCACCACGCAGTAAGTACAATATTTATTGCAGCCTTCCATGATGGACACAAACGCGCTTGGTCCTTCGGCACGCGGTTCCGGCAGACGATCGAACTTTTCGATCTCCGGGAAGCTGATATCTACCACCGGGCTACGGGTATTGCTACCGCGCACTTTGTTGATCATTTCCGGCAGACGATGCAGAGTTTGCGGCCCGAAAATAATATCGACGTAATGTGCGCGTTGGCGAATATGGTCGCCTTCCTGAGATGCCACGCAGCCACCAACACCAATGATGAGATCGGGATTTTTCTCTTTTAAAAGCTTCCAGCGACCTAATTGATGGAAGACTTTTTCCTGAGCCTTCTCGCGGATTGAGCAGGTATTCAGCAGCAGCACATCCGCTTCTTCCGCCACGTCGGTCAGTTGATACCCGTGAGTGGCATCCAGCAGATCGGCCATCTTCGATGAATCGTATTCGTTCATCTGACAGCCCCAGGTTTTAATATGGAGTTTTTTGGTCATCGACTTGCTCTTGCGAAATTGTGGCTGAAATGCAGGGCGCATAGTGTACTGCTTTGGCGCGGTTGTGACCAGTATGACGGATGTCAGCCTCAAGGGGTAAAAAATCCTGTAAACTTACACAATACAGGTAACAGGATGATTGACCATGACAAATCAACCAACGGAAATTGCCATTGTCGGCGGGGGGATGGTCGGTGGCGCGCTGGCGCTGGGGCTGGCGCAGCACGGATTTACGGTAACGGTTATCGAGCATGCCGTGCCCGCGCCGTTTGTGGCTGACGGACAGCCGGATGTGCGAATTTCGGCCATCAGTTCCGCCTCGGTATCGCTGCTTAAAGGGCTGGGCGTCTGGGATACGGTGCAGGGGATGCGCAGCCATCCTTATCGTCGGCTGGAGACGTGGGAATGGGAAAATGCCCATGTGGTGTTTGATGCTGCGGAGCTTAAGCTGCCGTTGTTGGGTTACATGGTGGAGAATACCGTCCTGCAACAAGCGCTCTGGCAGGCGCTGGACGCTCATCCTAAAGTGACGTTGCGCGTGCCCACATCGCTGGTTTCTTTACATCGACATAATGACCGGCATGAACTTGAGCTGGCAGATGGTGAAAAAATCACTGCGAAGCTGGTGATCGGTGCTGATGGTGCCAACTCTCAGGTACGCAAAATGGCCGGGATTGGCATCCATGCCTGGCAATACGCGCAATCTTGTATGCTGATAACTGTCCAGTGTGAAAACGCACCCGGAGACAGCACCTGGCAGCAGTTTACCCCTGACGGTCCGCGTGCCTTTTTACCGTTGTTCGACGACTGGGCTTCGCTGGTGTGGTACGACACCCCGGCGCGTATCCGTCAGTTACAAAGCTTAAGCATGGCGCAACTCCAGACAGAGATAGGCAAACATTTCCCATCGCGACTGGGTAACGTGTTGCCTGTGGCTGCAGGCGCATTTCCGCTGACACGTCGTCATGCGTTGCAGTATGTCCAGCCGGGACTGGCGTTGGTCGGTGATGCAGCGCATACCATTCATCCCTTGGCGGGGCAGGGCGTAAATCTGGGATTTCGCGATGTCGATGCGCTGATTGACGTGCTGGTGAATGCCCGCAGCTACGGTGAGTCCTGGGCCAGCCAGCCGGTACTGAAACGCTATCAGAATCGCCGCATGACCGATAATTTCATCATGCAGAGCGGCATGGATTTGTTCTACGCCGGGTTCAGTAATAACCTGCAACCGCTGCGCATCATGCGTAATCTTGGACTCATGGCTGCAGAGCGCGCAGGCGTGCTGAAACGCCAGGCGCTGAAGTATGCGCTAGGGTTGTAGCTCGGGTGGTGCCTGATGGCGCTACGCTTATCAGGCCTACAGTTCATGTAGGCCAGGTAAGGCTTGCCGTCACCCGACGTTAGAAAAGCAAAAAGCTCGCCGAAGCGAGCTTTTTTAATATGGCTGGGGTACGAGGATTCGAACCTCGGAATGCTGGTATCAGAAACCAGAGCCTTACCGCTTGGCGATACCCCAACGGGTGCACCCACAGAGTGGACGACTTTTTGAAATTGGCTGGGGTACGAGGATTCGAACCTCGGAATGCTGGTATCAGAAACCAGAGCCTTACCGCTTGGCGATACCCCAACAATTTTTTGGATTTACCGAACGAGTCGATACGTCCTTAATATGGTGGCTACGACGGGATTCGAACCTGTGACCCCATCATTATGAGTGATGTGCTCTAACCAGCTGAGCTACGTAGCCAAATACTAACATATTCTTCGATGGCTGGGGTACCTGGATTCGAACCAGGGAATGCCGGTATCAAAAACCGGTGCCTTACCGCTTGGCGATACCCCAATGACCGTCGCGGTGAACCGCTATATCGAAGAAAAAATGGCTGGGGTACCTGGATTCGAACCAGGGAATGCCGGTATCAAAAACCGGTGCCTTACCGCTTGGCGATACCCCATCCGTGCAACGCTTACGGGTGAATGGTGCGGGAGGCGAGACTTGAACTCGCACACCTTGCGGCGCCAGAACCTAAATCTGGTGCGTCTACCAATTTCGCCACTCCCGCAAAAAAGATGGTGGCTACGACGGGATTCGAACCTGTGACCCCATCATTATGAGTGATGTGCTCTAACCAGCTGAGCTACGTAGCCATCTTTTTTTCGCGTAACCTTATCGGCGTTGCGGGGCGCATTATGCGTATTGAGCCTTGAAGCGTCAACCCCTTTTTCATTGAAAATAGCTGGAATGTGACTGTTTGGTTAGGTTGCGAACAGCATGACGCAATATTCGGCAATTATTAGTTATTAATTGTTTTTTCACGCGCTAAATCGACATAAAAAAAGAGCCCCGCAGGGCTCTTTGCTGATGATTCGCTTACTTATAGGCTGACTGATGCACACCAACAGCGCGACCAGACGGATCGTTCATGGTTTTGAACGCTTCATCCCATTCAATGGCTTTTGCTGAGGAACAGGCAACAGAAGGGCCACCAGGAACACATTCAGCCGCGCTGGCAACCGGGAACAGTTCCTCAAAAATCTCACGATACAAATACGCTTCTTTAGATGATGGCGTGTTATACGGGAAGCGGAAGCTGGCGGTTTCCAGTTGTTGATCGGAAACTTGCTCTGCAGCGACTTCTTTCAGCGTGTCAATCCAGCTGTAACCGACGCCGTCAGAGAACTGCTCTTTCTGACGCCACGCTACGCTTGCCGGCAGATACGATTCAAAACACTCGCGCAGGACATGTTTTTCCATTTTTCCGTTGCCGCACATTTTGTCCTGTGGGTTGATGCGCATTGCCACATCAAGGAATTTTTTGTCCAGGAAAGGCACACGGGCTTCGACACCCCAAGCAGACATTGCTTTGTTGGCACGGGCGCAGTCGAACATGTGCAGCGCCTGCAGTTTACGCACGGTTTCTTCATGCAACTCTTTCGCGTCTGGCGCTTTGTGGAAGTAGAGATAGCCGCCAAACACTTCGTCTGACCCTTCGCCCGATAACACCATTTTAATGCCCATCGCTTTAATTTTACGCGACATTAAGTACATCGGCGTGGAGGCGCGGATGGTGGTGACATCATAAGTTTCAATGTGATAAATCACGTCGCGAATAGCATCCAGACCTTCCTGCACGGTGAAATGGATCTCATGGTGGACAGTACCAAGGTGGTTTGCCACTTCCTGCGCGGCTTTCAGGTCCGGTGCGCCTTCGAGGCCAACCGCGAAAGAGTGCAGTTGCGGCCACCACGCTTCACTGCGCTCCTGATCTTCTACACGACGCGCCGCATACTTTTTCGTGATGGCGGAAATCACGGAGGAGTCCAGACCGCCGGATAACAGCACGCCGTAAGGAACATCGGACATCAGGTGACTTTTCACGGCATCTTCCAGCGCCTGGCGCAGCTCGTTTTTATCCGTAACGTTGTCTTTTACTGCATCGTAATCAAACCAGTCACGCTGGTAATACTGACGAATTTCGCCGTCTTTACTCCACAGATAGCTACCCGCCGGGAATTCTTTAATCGTACGGCAAACAGGGACCAGCGCCTTCATTTCAGACGCAACATAGAAGTTACCGTGTTCGTCGTAGCCCATATACAGTGGGATGATGCCGATGTGATCGCGGCCAATCAGGTAAGCATCCTGCTCGCTGTCGTACAGTGCGAAGGCAAACATGCCTTGCAGGTCATCCAGAAACTCTGGGCCTTTTTCCTGATACAGCGCAAGGATAACTTCGCAGTCAGAACCGGTCTGGAACTGATAGCGATCGCCGTATTCGGCACGCAGCGCCTGATGGTTATAAATCTCACCGTTAACGGCCAGGATATGTGTTTTCTTCACGTTATACAGCGGCTGAGCACCGGCGTTGACGTCGACAATAGACAGACGTTCGTGCGCCAGAATAGCGTTATCGCTGGCGTAAATACCAGACCAGTCCGGGCCGCGGTGGCGCATCAGACGGGACAATTCCAGAGCCTTTTTACGCAGTTCAACTGCGTCAGTTTTAATATCGAATACGCCAAAAATAGAACACATAACCTTCTCCGTTAACCTGTTGCGTGATGCTTTTTATGTTTGCTTGATAAAGAAAATGCCGCAAAGCCGCTGGGGGCGCAAGGAGTTTGGTGGGCTGAAAATAAAAAACTCAATGATGATTGTTGAATGGTGAAAAAAGATTACGTAATAAGCGCATTTATTGATGAATCATCAATAAAATGGCGATTTTATTAGATGGAGGAATTTCTGTGGGCCGAATAAGGCGCTTACGCCATCATCCGGCATCCACGCCACAACATTGCCGGATGATAACGCGCGAGCGTCTTATCCGGCCTGGGATCAAATCACATCAATCTCTGCAACGGAGGGATAGATCCAGCTTGGTCTGAACGGCATGTTGTCAATATCGTCAAGCTTGGATACGCCAGACAGTACCAGGATAGTTTCCAGACCCGCTTGGAAACCTGCCAGAATATCGGTGCGCAGGTTGTCGCCAACAATGACCGTTTCTTCTGAGTGCGCCTGCATTTTGTTGAGTGCTGCGCGAATAATCCACGGGCTGGGTTTGCCGACATAAAACGGTTTACGGCCGGAGATCTTCTCAATACCGGCGCAGAGCGCACCACAGGCAGGGTAAAAGCCGCGACCGTGGGTATCCGGGTTAGTGGCGATAAAACGTGCGCCGTTAGCCACAAAGTAAGCCGCTTTATGCATCATGTCCCAGTTGTACGAACGGGTCTCTCCGACAATGACAAAATCAGGGTTAACGTCGGTAATAGTAAAGCCAGCTTTATACAGCTCATGGATTAACGCGCCTTCACCCACCACGTAGGCTTTTTTCCCTTCCTGGCGACGGAGAAAATCAGCAGTAGCCATGGCGGAAGTATAAAAGACGCTATCGGGGACATTCACACCCGCGGTGGCGAAGCGGTTTGCCAGATCTTGCCCGGTCTGCGAAGGGTAGTTCGTCAGCAGGACTAACGGTAAACCTTTCTCCAGAATGCCGGTCAGAAATTCTGCTGCACCGGGTACGGCAACATTATCGTGCATCAGCACGCCGTCGATATCACAAATTACATTCTTAATAGTCATGAACTACCCAGGGAATTCGTTATGAGTCTTATATACCCGTCATACTTCAAGTTGCATGTGCGTCGGCTTTCCTCGCTCACCCCAGTCACGTACTGGTGTACCCTCCAGGGGATTCGCTGCGTCGCCGCCTTCCTGTAACTCGAATTATTTAGGGTATAGTAATCCACTACTATATGAGAGCATTAGCTTTCCAGCAAACGTTGCAGCAATGAACCATTGAGCATGGCGCGCTTCACCAGCGCAAATGCACCAATCGCTGAACGGTGATCCAGCGTGGAACGAACCACCGGTAAATTGTGGCGAAACGCCTTCAGTGCCTGATTATTAATGCAGCTTTCTATTGCCGGAAGCAGGACTTTATCTGCTTCGGTAATCTCACCGGCAATGACGACTTTTTGCGGATTAAACAGGTTAATCGCAATCGCGATGGTTTTACCCAGGTGGCGACCCACGTGCTCGATAACTTCTGCTGCCAGATTGTCACCTTTGTTGGCTGCCTTACAGATAGCTTTGATGCTGCAATCGTCCAGCGTGAGGCGACTCGGATAGCCTTGCTTCAGTAAATTTTGTACGCGATGTTCAATGGACGCATTGGCAGCGATCGTTTCCAGGCAACCAAAGTTACCGCAATGGCAGCGTTCGCCCAGCGGTTCAACCTGGATATGGCCAATTTCACCTACGTTGCCGTTGCGTCCGATGAAAATACGCCCATTGGAGATTATCCCTGCGCCGGTTCCGCGATGGACACGCACCAGAATGGAGTCTTCGCAGTCCTGACTTGCCCCAAAATAGTGCTCGGCAAGTGCCAGACTGCGGATATCATGGCCGACAAAACAGGTGACCTGAAAACGTTTTTCCAGCGCGTCGACCAGTCCCCAGTTTTCAACCTGAATATGGGGCATATAGCGAATGACGCCACTTTCGGGGTCAACGAGGCCTGGCAGGATAACGGAGATTGCAATCAGCTCACGGATTTTCCGCTGGCAGCTGTCAATAAAGGTGGCAATCGTATTGAGCAGCGCGTGCTCCAGGGTTTCCTGGGTGCGCTCGGGTAGCGGATAATGCTCTTCGGCAACCACTTTGCTGCTCATATCATAGAGCGTCAGCGTGGTGTCGTGGCGGCCAAGGCGAACGCCAATGGCGTGGAAATTACGGGTTTCGGTGACGATAGAGATGGCGCGGCGGCCCCCGGTGGAGGCCTGCTGATCGACTTCTTTGATCAGCCCGCGTTCAATCAGTTGACGCGTAATTTTGGTTACGCTGGCGGGAGCAAGCTGGCTTTGCTCGGCAATCTGAATTCGCGAGATTGGCCCATGCTGGTCAATCAGGCGATAAACTGCCGCGCTGTTAAGCTGTTTTACGAGATCAACATTACCTATTTGAGCTTGTCCGCCTGGTGTCATTCTTTTTCTTACTCAGTAACGACCTCGTTGCCATTAACGATGGTCTTGATAATTTTAAAGTCGTGCGTGAACGCGGTCAGGTTGGCTACTTTGCCTGGCGCGATACTGCCGAGTTGTTTGTCGACGCCAATGGCGCGAGCAGGGTAGAGCGTTGCCATACGCAGGACTTCGTCCAGTGCGATACCGCAATGTTCAACCAGATTGCGTACACCTTCGATCATGGTTAATGATGAACCGCTCAGCGTGCCGTTCTCATCAACACACAGTCCATTGCGGTAGTATATTGTTTTACCAGCGAAAATGAACTGCTCAATGTTTGCACCCGCCGGCGCAGTTGCGTCGGTTACCAGGCACAGTTTGTCACCTTTCAGGCGTTTGGCATTGCGAATGTTGGCATAGTCAACATGCATGCCATCGGCGATGATACCGCAATAAATATCGGCCTCATCCAGAATTGCGCCTGCCAGACCTGGTTCGCGACCGGTAATATAAGGCATCGCATTGAACAGATGTGTTGCAAAGGAAATGCCTGCACGGAAACCGATTTTTGCTTCCTTCAGCGTCGCGTTAGAGTGGCCCGCAGACACCACGATACCTGCATTCACCAGTTGGGTGATCACGTCGACAGGAACCATTTCAGGCGCCAGCGTCACTTTGGTGATGACATCCGCATTATCGCACAGGAAATCGACCAGCGCAGCGTCTGGCTGGCGGACAAAGCTCGGATTATGCGTACCTTTTTTCACCAGATTCAGCCACGGACCTTCAAGGTGTAGCCCTAATGCCTGATTTGGATGCTTAGCGAGGTATTCACGCATAACGCGAACGCCCTGTTTCATCAGGTCATCGCTGGTGGTGATTAGCGTTGGCAGATAGTTGGTGCAGCCAGATTTTTCATTGGCTTTCTGCATGATTTCCAGCGTTTCAACGGTAACGGCCTCTGCCGTATCGTTAAACTGTACACCGCCGCAGCCGTTTAACTGCACATCAATAAAACCGGGGGAGACAATGGCCCCATTCAGCGAGCGCTGTTCAATCCCTGACGGCAATTCAGACAGTGGGCAAACGCTATCGATCAGGCCATTGGCGACAACAATCGCATGGTCATCAAGAATTTCGTGACCGGTAAAAATCCGGCCCTGGGTTAAAGCATACATTCCGACCCCCGATTTCAAAAAAATGCCGCCCTGCAACAAGTCGACAGGGCGGAGACAACAATTACAGACCTTTAATATTTTCCGCTTCTAACTCGTTAAAGTATTTCAGCGTTTTCACTTTCAGTTCCATAGTGGAAGGCTCATCGCAGACCACAACCGCTTTCGGATGCAGTTGCAGACAGCTGATAGTCCACATGTGGTTAACGTTACCTTCAACAGCCGCCTGCAGCGCCTGGGCTTTCTGGTGACCCAGCACCAGGATCATTACTTCTTCAGCATCCAACAGGGTGCCCACGCCTACGGTCAGTGCATATTTAGGCACCTGGCTTACGTCGCCGTCAAAGAAGCGTGAGTTTGCTACACGGGTGTCGTGGGTCAGCGTTTTGATACGAGTACGGGAAGCTAAAGAAGAAGCGGGTTCGTTGAACGCAATGTGCCCATCGTTACCTACGCCGCCCATAAACAGATGGATTTTACCGTAAGAACGGATTTTCTCTTCATACTGACGGCATTCTGCATCAATATCCGGCGCGTTACCATTGAGGAGGTTGATGTTTTCTGCTGGAATATCAACATGATCAAAGAAGTTACGGTGCATAAAGCTGTGATAGCTTTCCGGATGCTCTTTCGGCAGGCCAACATATTCGTCCATGTTGAAAGTGACAACATGTTTGAAGCTCACCTGGCCCGCTTTGTGCATTTCGACTAATGCTTTATAGGCAGTCAGCGGAGTGCCGCCAGTCGGCAGGCCCAGAACGAACGGACGATCTGCCGTTGGTTTGAACGCGTTAATACGGTTAACGATATGGCGAGCAGCCCATTTGCCGACTTGTTCAGCGGTATTCAGGGGGATCAGTCTCATTCTTCACCTCAAAAGTAAATGTAAGCAGTTGGCGGATTGAGTCTCTGTGCAGTATTAAGCGTAACCTGGTTTTGCATCGGTAAGGATCAATCCGTTTCGATTTTTTGAATGATAAAATAAGTTTTCGTAGTTAGCCAGTGTAAGGGAGGGTTAATAACGATATTTGGTGATTGGAATCACAAAAAACACGCTTTTAATTTGCGATACGAATTAATTTTTCACACACTCTGAATGTAGATGAATGGTTAATGTTGTTGTTCCAAAATCTCTTGCTGTTGCAGTTAGGAATGGTCGCACAATAAAAATATGGCTTCAAAGGAGCCTAATCGGGGTCTCGTAGGGGGAATAAAATGAATATTTTAGGTTTTTTCCAGCGGCTGGGTAGGGCGTTACAGCTCCCCATCGCGGTGCTGCCAGTCGCGGCACTGTTGCTGCGATTCGGCCAACCAGATTTACTGAACGTACCCTTCATCGCGCAAGCGGGTGGGGCTATCTTTGATAACCTCGCGTTAATTTTTGCTATCGGTGTGGCTTCCAGCTGGTCTAAAGACAGCGCGGGTGCGGCAGCGCTGGCAGGTGCGGTTGGTTATTTCATATTGACCAAAGCAATGGTTACCATTAACCCGGCGATCAACATGGGCGTCCTGGCGGGTATCATCACCGGTCTGGTCGGCGGTGCCGTGTATAACCGTTGGTCTGGCATCAAACTGCCTGATTTCCTGAGCTTCTTCGGCGGCAAACGTTTTGTACCCATCGCCACTGGCTTCTTCTGTTTAATACTGGCTGCTATCTTCGGCTACGTGTGGCCGCCGGTGCAGAACGCCATCCATGCGGGTGGTGAGTGGATCGTGGGCGCTGGCGCGCTGGGCTCTGGTATTTTTGGTTTCATCAACCGTCTGCTGATCCCAACCGGTCTGCATCAGGTGCTGAACACCATCGCCTGGTTCCAGATTGGCGAATTCACTAACGCTGCAGGTACCGTATTCCACGGTGATATCAACCGCTTCTACGCGGGTGACGGCACTGCGGGTATGTTCATGTCTGGCTTCTTCCCGATCATGATGTTTGGTCTGCCGGGTGCGGCACTGGCGATGTACTTCGCTGCGCCGAAAGCGCGTCGTCCGATGGTCGGCGGTATGCTGCTGTCCGTTGCTATCACCGCATTCCTGACCGGTGTTACCGAGCCGCTGGAATTCCTGTTTATGTTCCTGGCGCCGTTGCTGTACCTCCTGCACGCCGTTCTGACAGGTATCAGCCTGTTCGTTGCGACGCTGTTGGGGATCCACGCGGGCTTCTCCTTCTCCGCAGGTGCTATCGACTACGTGTTGATGTACAACCTGCCGGCTGCAAGTAAGAACGTCTGGATGCTGGTCGTCATGGGTCTGGTGTTCTTCGTTATCTACTTCGTCCTGTTCAGCGCGGTTATTCGTATGTTTAACCTGAAAACGCCGGGCCGCGAAGATAAAGAAGACGAGATTGTTACTGACGAAGCGAACAGCAATACCGAAGAAGGTTTAGCTCAACTGGCTACCAGCTACATTGCAGCGGTTGGCGGTACCGATAACCTGAAAGCGATTGATGCCTGTATCACCCGTCTGCGTCTGACCGTTGGTGATTCTGCCCGCGTAAATGATGCGATGTGCAAACGCTTAGGTGCATCAGGTGTGGTGAAACTGAACAAACAAACTATTCAGGTCATCGTGGGTGCGAAAGCTGAATCTATCGGCGACGAAATGAAGAAAGTTGTGGCTCGTGGTCCGGTTGCGGCAGCGTCTACTGACAAAGCCCCGGCAGCGGCTGCCCCGGTTGCAAAACCGCAGGCAGTAGCGAATGCAGCCACCATTGAAGCGCTGGTTTCCCCGATTACCGGTGATGTGGTTGCACTGGAGCAGGTGCCTGATGAAGCCTTCGCCAGCAAAGCAGTGGGTGACGGCGTGGCGGTAAAACCAACGGATAAAATCGTGGTTTCTCCGGCAGCGGGTACTATTGTGAAAATCTTCAACACCAACCATGCGTTCTGTCTGGAAACGGAAAAAGGCGCGGAAATCGTGGTCCATATGGGTATCGATACCGTGGCACTGGAAGGTAAAGGCTTTAAACGTCTGGTTGAAGAAGGTGCGGTTGTTGCAGCAGGCCAACCGATTCTGGAAATGGATCTGGAATACCTGAATGCGAACGCACGTTCCATGATTAGCCCGGTTGTTTGCAGCAATAGCGATGATTTCGGTGGTCTGGTTATTAAAGCCGAAGGTCATGTCGTTGCCGGTCAAACACCACTGTATGAGATTAAAGGTAAGTAATTGCTCGTAGGCTGGATAAGGCGTAAGCGCCGCCATCCGGCACGATGAGATGGATTAAACGCGGCGGGGGATATTCCTCCGCCGCTTTTTTTTGCAGCAAATGTCCTTATTATTTTCATCTGGTACGTATTTTCCGTAACTAAGGGTTGTCACTACGTCCGGCTTATAAGATCATATGCCGTTATACGTTGTTTACGCTTTGAGGAATCCACGATGAGTGAGGCTGAAGCCCGCCCGAGTAACTTTATTCGTCAGATCATCGATGAAGATCTGGCCAGTGGTAAGCACACCACTATCCATACCCGTTTTCCGCCA
This sequence comes from Citrobacter sp. RHBSTW-00671, assembly GCF_014103415.1. Classification (NCBI taxonomy): domain Bacteria; kingdom Pseudomonadati; phylum Pseudomonadota; class Gammaproteobacteria; order Enterobacterales; family Enterobacteriaceae; genus Citrobacter; species Citrobacter sp. RHBSTW-00671. The sequence continues at coordinate 3,958,401 of NZ_JABXPR010000001.1, read as the reverse complement.
GAGCCAAATGGCTATCTGCACATTGGCCACGCGAAATCCATTTGTCTGAACTTTGGTATTGCGCAAGATTACCATGGCCAGTGCAACCTGCGTTTTGATGATACGAACCCGGTTAAAGAAGATATCGAGTACGTTGAATCGATTAAAAACGACGTTGAATGGTTAGGTTTCCACTGGACTGGCGACATTCGCTACTCTTCGGATTACTTCGATCAGCTACATGCTTACGCGGTAGAGCTTATTAACAAAGGCCTGGCGTATGTCGACGAACTGTCTGCTGACGAAATTCGCGAATACCGTGGCACGCTGACGCAGCCGGGTAAAAACAGCCCGTTCCGCGATCGCAGCGTTGAAGAAAACCTCGCGCTGTTTGAAAAAATGCGTACCGGTGGTTTTGAAGAAGGTAAAGCCTGCCTGCGTGCGAAAATCGATATGGCTTCGCCGTTTATCGTGATGCGTGACCCGGTGCTGTACCGCATTAAGTTTGCTGAACACCATCAGACGGGCAACAAGTGGTGCATCTATCCGATGTACGACTTCACCCATTGCATCAGCGATGCGCTGGAAGGCATCACACATTCACTGTGTACGCTGGAATTCCAGGATAACCGTCGTCTGTACGACTGGGTGCTGGATAACATCACCATTCCGGTTCACCCGCGCCAGTACGAGTTCTCGCGCCTGAATCTGGAATACACCGTGATGTCCAAGCGTAAGCTGAACCTGCTGGTGACTGATAAGCACGTTGAAGGCTGGGACGATCCGCGTATGCCGACTATCTCGGGTCTGCGCCGTCGTGGTTACACCGCTGCTGCAATTCGTGAATTCTGCAAACGTATCGGTGTGACCAAACAGGATAACACCATTGAAATCGCTTCTCTGGAATCCTGCATCCGTGAAGATCTGAACGAAAACGCACCGCGCGCAATGGCGGTTATCGATCCGGTGAAACTGGTTATCGAAAACTACCCACAGGGCGAAAGCGAGTTGGTCACGATGCCTAACCATCCGAGCAAGCCGGAAATGGGCAGCCGTGAAGTGCCGTTCAGCGGTGAAATCTGGATCGACAGAGCCGATTTCCGCGAAGAAGCCAACAAACAGTACAAGCGTCTGGTGATGGGTAAAGAAGTCCGTCTGCGTAATGCTTACGTCATTAAAGCTGAGCGCGTAGAGAAAGATGCGGAAGGGAATATCACGACTATTTTCTGCACCTACGATGCTGACACGCTGAGTAAAGACCCGGCTGATGGGCGTAAAGTAAAAGGCGTTATTCATTGGGTAAGTGCGGCTCATGCGCTGCCGATTGAAATCCGTCTGTACGATCGTCTGTTCAGCGTACCTAACCCGGGGGCTGCGGAAGACTTCCTGTCCGTGATTAACCCAGAGTCGCTGGTGATTAAACAGGGCTATGGTGAGCCTTCGCTACAGGCCGCGGTTGCTGGTAAAGCATTCCAGTTCGAGCGTGAAGGGTACTTCTGCCTCGACAGCCGCTATGCAACAGCTGACAAACTGGTGTTTAACCGCACCGTGGGTCTGCGCGATACATGGGCTAAAGTAGGCGAATAAACCGTCGTTACGCATCCTTTCAAACGCCGCACTCTGCGGCGTTTTTTTTCGCCTGAAAATGGTTAGCAGACTCTATTTGCGCAGCGAAATAATTGTTATTCAGGAATGATTTTTGTCGTTTATATTTTTCTAACAAAAACCTTGTGTTATCAGTCACTCTGGACTGAAACCGATTTCATCTTTATGGAAAACAAGCCTTTTTTCAATTATTCAACGCTTTTTTATCTTCCAATGAAAATGTAACAGAAAGCAATGAAATATGTGCGGTTGCTCATGTTCTTACATACTGGTTACAAAAAGAGATTGATAATTCGCGTCGCGAAAAATAGTCTATTCATTGTAGTCAATGAGGTTTTCTCAGCGCTACTTTTTTATTTTTGCTTTTTCGCTGACCGCTTTTATCGGCAGCATTTTATACCCAATGAATTTCGAGTTGCATCAAGGCGGCGACGCCGTGAATTCCCTGGAGCGTACATCAGTACGTGACGGGGATGAGCGAGGAAAGCCAACGCAGATGCGGCTTGAAAGACGAAGGGTTATACGTCAAAGAGGATTAACATATGCGTACGTTTAGTGGCAAACGTAGTACGCTGGCGCTGGCTATCGCCGGTATCACAGCAATGTCGGGTTTTGTTGTCGCTCCCCAGGTTCACGCCGAAGGTTTTATTGATGACTCTACCTTAACGGGTGGCATTTATTACTGGCAGCGTGAGCGTGACCGTAAAGATGTGACCGATCATGACAAATACAAGACTAACCTTTCTCACTCCACCTGGAACGCTAACCTCGACTTCCAGTCCGGTTATGCGGCTGATATGTTTGGTATTGATGTCGCAGCATTTACCGCTATCGAAATGAACGAAAGTAGCGAAAGTGGCCATCCAAACGAAATCGCATTCTCTTCAAAAAATAAAGGCTATGACGAAGATTACTCCGGCGATAAGAGCGGGATTAGCCTGTATAAAGCGGCCGCCAAATTTAAATTTGGCCCAACCTGGGCGCGCGCGGGTTATATTCAGCCAACCGGACAAACTCTGCTGGCACCACACTGGAGCTTTATGCCAGGTACCTATCAGGGTGCTGAAGCCGGTGCCAACTTCGATTATGGCGATGCGGGTGCGCTGAGCTTCTCCTATATGTGGGCCAACGAATATAAAGCACCGTGGCACACCGAAGTCGATAAATTCTATCAGGCCGATAAAAAGACCAAAGTTGATTACCTCCATTCAATCGGCGCCAAGTATGACTTCAAAAATAACCTGTTGCTGGAAGCCGCATTCGGTCAGTCTGAAGGCTATGTCGATCAGTATTTCGCCAAAGCCAGCTACAAATTTGATTTAGGCGGTAACCCGTTTACCACCAGCTACCAGTTCTACGGTGCCCGCGATAAGGTTGATGACCGCACGGTTAACGACATTTATGATGGCACGGCCTGGCTGCAGGCACTGACCTTCGGCTACAAAGTGGCAGAAGTCGTTGATCTGCGACTGGAAGGGACCTGGGTTAAAGCTGACGGGCAGCAGGGCTACTTCCTGCAGCGTATGACCCCGACCTATGCGTCTTCAAACGGTCGTCTGGACGTTTGGTGGGATAACCGCTCTGACTTCAACGCCAACGGTGAAAAGGCCGTGTTCTTTGGCGCGATGTATGACCTGAAGAACTGGAACCTGCCTGGCTGGGCTGTGGGTGCATCATACGTTTACGCGTGGGATGCTAAACCGGCAACCTGGCAGCTCAACCCGGATGCGTACTACGACAAAAACCGTACTATTGAAGAGTCGTCTTACAGCCTGGATGCGGTCTATACCCTGCAGGACGGCCGTGCGAAGGGCACTATGTTTAAACTGCACTTCACCCAGTACGACAACCATTCGGATATTCCGAGCTGGGGCGGTGGTTACGGTAACATCTTCCAGGATGAGCGTGACGTGAAATTCATCGTTATTGCTCCTTTCACCATCTTCTAATGCCGACAGCGGCAGGCCGCAAGCCTGCCGTTTTGTTGAGGAGTGTGTTATGAAAAAGCTGATACTCATCGCCGTCATGGCATCAGGGCTGGTTGCCTGCGCGCAATCACCCGCGCCGAAAGAAGATAGCCGTCTTAAGGAAGCCTACAGCGCGTGTATCAATACCGCGCAGGGCTCGCCGGAGAAAATCGAAGCCTGCCAAAGCGTGTTGAATGTGCTGAAGAAAGAAAAACAACACCAGCAGTTTGCGAATGAAGAAAGCGTGCGCGTACTGGATTACCAGCAGTGTATCCAGGCAACGCGTACGGGTAACGATCAATCCGTTAAGGCGGATTGTGATAAGGTCTGGCAGGAAATTCGCAGTAATAATACGGCGAAATAAAACGTGGTATGAACAAGAACGGGCGGAGAGATATCTTCGCCCGTTTGCATTTTAGCGTCGTTTTTCAATTGTCCACTTGAGTAATGCCGCACAACGGTAAAATCCATGGGCGAATTTTCCGTATGGGATGGTCAGAAATAGCGCCATCACAACACCAAGATGAATAGCAAGCAAAATAGCCATCCATGAGGTATCTCTGCCTGCCAACAGCGCTAAGCCCGTCAGACTCGTCAGTAGCAGCAACAGGATAAAACCGCGGTCCATCGGCTTTTGCCTTGCGTCACCCTGTAGCGGTGAGCGTTTAAAATTCAGCCATAGCAAGCCTGCTGGCCCTATAATCAGACCAATCCCGCCCAAGATGCCAAGGATGACCGGGATGCTGAAAAACGGGTAGGGGGCTTCTATGCCGGCAAAGTAGTGGTAGCCTGTCGCCACGACGGTGGCGGCAAAACAGAGCATAAAACCGTAGAAAGTGGCGTGATGAAACCGGCGGCGCATCAGGGTGAAAGCATCATCCGCTTCGTTACACCCTTTACCGTGCCCACCATCGAGATATTTCAGCGTCAGCGCATTGTGTGAGGCTTCAGCAATGTCAGCAGAACGCGGCATCCCCGGAGAAATTTCCCGCCAGAAGCGGATAACGCCCGCCATCAGCAGCCCCATCGCCAGAATAAAGACTGAACCAAACATCCATGCCAGCAGGTTATGCGGGAAAATTTGATAAAAATCTCCAGCCAGCGGAGGATGGAACAGGGAACCTTTTAACCCCATGGCAAGAAGTAAAAACAGGATCAGGCCAAAAACCAGCGACAGCGTTACGGTCATGCCAGCCCGGCGGTAAAGCGCGCCAAAGGCGGCGGGTTGCGTATAGTGTTGATAGGTTTCCAGCCTTACTTCTGCCATTGCTTTCGGTACATTGATAGCAAATTCATGGGGCGGCGCGTATTGACACGCGTGCAGGCAGGCACCGCAGTTATGGCACAAGTTCGCCAGATAGTTGATATCCGCTTTAGCGAATTCCAGACGCTGAGTCATCGCCGGGAAAACGGCGCAAAAACCCTCACAATAGCGGCAGGCATTGCAGACTTGCATGACTCGTTCAACTTCTGCTTCCGGCTCGGTTAGCATTTTCGCTTCGATAATTAATTTTTCAAGCGGTTGCATGATGTGCCTCCTCACGTGCTGCCAGCGCGGCTTCTTTTCCGGCAATACGGCCAAAGGTGGTCCCTATCGACATGCCTACACCTGCGGTGTAGCCTTTTCCCAGCACGTTGCCCGCCATCATCTCTCCGGCGACGAACAGGTTACGGCTTGGCTGCCCGGCAAAATGCACCGCGGCGTGTTCATTCACCTTTAACCCCAGGTAGGTGAAGGTGATCCCCGGACGTAAGGCATAGCCGTAGTAAGGCGGCTGGTCCAGCGGTCGCGCCCAGTGTGTCTTCGCGGGGGTTAACGCTTTTGTCGTGCAGTTATCCAGAATGGTATGGTTGAACTGGCCGGGCTGACAGGCGTTGTTGTATTCCGTCACGGTGTGGGTAAAGTGTTCGCCATTCAGCCCCAACTGATGAGCCAGTTCCGCCAGTGTATTGGCCTGTGCGCCAGGAAAAACTGGAGGCATGAAGTGGCCGATGGCTTTACTGTCGATAATGGAGTAGCCAATCTGTCCTGGCTGCTGGGCGACCAGACGTCCCCAGATGGCGTAGCGTTTGGGCCAGAAATCTTCGCCTTCATCATAAAAACGATCAGCGTCACGGTTGACGACTATGCCGAGTGAAACGCAGTCCACGCGGGTACAAATCCCGCCGTCATATAATGGCGCTCTGGCGTCAATAGCTACGCAGTGTGACTGGGAGGGTTCGCCAATAATGTCCGCGCCGGCATCGATCATAAATTTGAGTAGTACGCCCTGATTAAAGCGCGTGCCGCGAATGAGGAAGTTATCCGCAGGCCATTCACCACGGGCGTTCTCACCCCAGGCTTCTCGCAGCCATTCGCGGTTAGATTCAAACCCGCCAGCAGCAAGCACGCAGGTCTTTGCCGGAATGCGCTCTTTGCCTGCCAGCGCCGCCACGAACTCGCCATTATGCAGTTCAAGCGCCTGCACCGGTGTGTTATAGCGGATTTGCACGCCCAGCTTTTCCGCGCTGCGATAATAGGCATTGACGAGAGCTTTCCCGCCCCCCATAAAAAAGGCGTTGGTTCGCGCCACGTGTAAAGCGCCAGAGAGTGGAGGTTGAAAATTCACGCCGTGCTGGCGCATCCAGTCGCGGCAATGTGATGAGGTTCGGATCACCAGGCGTGCCAGGGCTTCGTTGGTGTTTCCCTCTGTTACGCGCTGCAGATCTTGCCAGAACTCCTCTTCCGGATAGCTTTCCACCAGTACATCCTGTGGCGCATCATGCATACAGCGTAAATTACGCGTGTGCTGGGAGTTTCCTCCGCGCCATTCACGCGGGGCCGCCTCAAGCAGCAGTACCGAAGCGCCTTGCTCCCGGGCGGTTAAAGCGGCACATAATGCAGCATTGCCGCCGCCAATCACCAGAACATCAACCATCGCATACTCCATTACTACTTAACCAATTGTTAAGTTTGTAATTAAAATGTATACGAGTAAGTTGTGGGGACGCTATGACGTAATGCTAAACAGCCCTTTAATTATTATAAAGGGTAGCACCTGGCCAGCGTCCAGATTCCACCAGTTGATGCATCACTTTGGTGAGTACCACACGGGCAGCGAGACCTGCTGGGGTGAGTTCATCGTCAGAAAGGCTGACTAAAAAGTTGGGGCGGCTAAGTATGGGATTATGGATGCCGACCACTCTTAATGTCTCTTGATCGAGATGGGAAATCGCCGCGCCGGGCTGAAGTGTGGCACCGATTCCGCTGCGAACGGCGTGCATCAGTAGCGTCAGGCCGTCAATTTCTGTGGCGATCTCAATGTTCAGCGCATGCTCCTGGCTGATAGCATCCAGTCTGCCGCGCAGACCATGACCTGGGCTTGGCATTATCAATGGAATATTAACCAGTTCGGCTGGCGCAATAGTGTCATCCGCAATACCTGCCAGCAAGGTATGAGTACCAATCAAAAATAACCGTTCCTCAAGAATCGCTCTGGCGCTCCAGCGCAGGATTTTTTCCTTCTGAAAGACCACGGCCAAATCAATTTGACGGGTATTAATCATTCGTTCCAGATTGCCAGAGAGACTTTCCACTACATGCAGGCGGACATCGGCATAGCTTTCCCGCATGGCGTTGATGAAAGGCATCCCGAGCACGGAAGCGGTGCTGGGTGCCATGCCGACGCTGACGTGCCCGGAAAGTCTGGCCTCCCGTGCGGCGAGGATCGCATCGTCTGCGTGACGGAGCGCCAGTTGCGCCTGAGAGTAAAAAGCCAGTCCAGCGCTGGTGGGCGTCACGCCACGAGAGGTTCGTTGCAGCAGACGTATGGCGAGTTCGTTTTCCAGGCGGGTCATTTGCTGACTGAGCGCCGAGACACCGATATTGAGATCGAGCGCCGCGCTGCCCATGCTGCCGGTTTCAACAATGCGCACAAAATAGCGTAACTGGCGAAGTTCCATTTCGACTCTCCGATGAAGGCAATTGATTTTTACATTAAAGCAACACAGGAGCGGTGGGAAGGGGAAAGGGGAAAGGGGCAGGTAACGCCCATAAAAAAAGCCAACCGGAGGGTTGGCTTTTCAGAAAGCATTACATTATTTGCCGTCGTGGGCGTGCTCATCTTCGCGGCAATCGCCTTCAGCGCAGTGACCGTACAGATAGAGGCTATGGTTAGTTAAACGAATGCCATGTTTAGCCGCAATCTCACGTTGACGCGCTTCGATGGAGTCATCGCTGAACTCGACCACTTTGCCGCAGTCAAGGCAAATCAGGTGATCGTGGTGATGTTGCTGGGTCAGTTCGAAGACGGATTTTCCCCCTTCGAAATTGTGGCGGGTCACGATACCGGCATCATCAAATTGGTTCAGCACGCGATACACGGTCGCCAGACCAATTTCTTCACCCATGTCGATCAGGCGTTTGTATAAGTCTTCCGCACTGACGTGATGGTTATCCGGTTCCTGAAGAACTTCCAGAATCTTTAAACGAGGAAGCGTTACTTTCAGGCCAGCCTTCTTTAATGCGGTATTGTTGTCAGTCATGCGGAATCTGTCCTGTAGCTAAACGGTTCACTTCATTAACAGAAGTGACAGAAATTGCACTTGAGATAATGCGGATCATTATAGAACTGCCACGCCTAAATGAAAACTGCAAGTCTCTGGCAAATATTGTTAATCAAAACGTGGTATCACCGACAAACACACTGTGCAATACCCGATTGGCATCCAGCCATTGTACAGGGTCAGGCGAAAAAGTTACAAATTTGTAGCAATTATTTTGATTGGTTTTATCTATTGATGCGGCGCAGATGAATATCTACGCCGCACGAAATCAGGCATTGATGATTTCGTCGAGGTGCAACTCTTCAGAGATCTGCTTAACCCATTTTTCTACGCGTTCTGCGGTCAGTTCCGGCTGGCGATCTTCATCGATAGCCAGACCGACAAAGTGGTCGTCATCTGCCAGACCTTTGGACGCTTCAAAATGGTAACCCGCCGTTGGCCAGTGGCCGACAATGGTGGCGCCGCGCGGCTCGATGATGTCGCGGATGGTGCCTAACGCATCACAAAAATATTCTGCGTAATCTTCCTGGTCGCCACAGCCGAACAATGCCACCAGTTTACCGTTAAAATCAATGTCTTCGAGAGTAGGGAAGAAGTCGTCCCAGTCGCACTGCGCTTCACCGTAGTACCAGGTTGGGATGCCGAGCAGCAGAATGTCATACCCTTCCAGGTCTTCTTTGCTGCTTTTTGCAATGTCATGTACATCGGCAACGTCTTTACCAAGCTGTTTTTGAATCATTTTTGCGATATTTTCGGTATTACCGGTGTCGCTGCCGAAAAAGATGCCAGTGATTGCCATGAGTAAAATAACCTCTTGAAACTTATTGAAATGGTGGTGGCGCATTGCCCACGGATAAGGGCAATCATAGCAGAACAGTCCGGCATGCGGAAACAGCAAACACGCAGGACTGCACTCTGTGCTACACGATTTATGATTTATACCCGTCATACTTCAAGTTTCAGGTGCGTTGGCTGCGCTCACTCACCCGAATCACTTACTACAGTAAGCTCACCGGGATTCGTTCATTTGCCGCCTTCCTGTAACTCGAATTATTTGGGGTATAGAGCAGAAATTCAGACTATGCCTGACCGCGCAATGCGGTGAGTTGGTTCATCAGCATCTCTTCGATGAGTTCACTGCGACTCATGTTGCGCGCTTCCGCCAGCTCATTCAGAGCGTCAACGGCATCCGCGTTCAGTTTCAGTTCGACACGCTTAAGCCCGCGAACTTTATCGCGTTTCAGCTGATTACGTTTGTTAATACGTAACTGTTCATCACGCGAAAGCGGATTGGTTTTGGGTCGTCCCGGGCGACGCTCCTGCGCGAACAGATCTAATGTCGTACGGTCCGTTTGTTCTTTGGCCATGATCTTGGTGACTTCGGGGAAACAATCAGCCAGGCGTCTGCCCGGATGGATAGCGCGCCATAATACATCAGCAGGGGAGGCGCGCCAACGCCCACGCACGTAATCGCGCGCAGACGCTGAGTTTTTAATCAGTTAACCTTCTCACTCAGATAACGACGGATAGCACGCAGCACCGCTTCTGGTTTTTCTGCATGTACCCAATGGCCTGCGCCGGCAATAACGTGGGCGCGGGCCTGCGGGAATTGCGCCAGTAGTTGCTCGCGATACGCTGCGGTCACATAAGGTGAATTACCGCCAGGGATAAACAACGCCGGATGTTCCCAGGCGGGAATGGTTTCCCATCCCACGATATGGGGATATTGATCCCACAACACAGGGACGTTAAAGCGCCACTCGCCGTCAACAAAGGATTTCAGCAGAAACTGGATCACGCCTTCTTCTTGCAAATGCTGGCGCATGACGCTCGCGGCCTGCTGGCGCGAGGACGCCTGGGCATCTGTTACCGCGTTAATGGCGGCAAAAATCTCATCGTGGCGGCGTACGTGATAGTCAACCGGTGCAATATCGATAGCGACCAGTTGATCGATGCGTTCCGGCGCCAGTGCGGTCAGTGCCATGACGGCTTTGCCCCCCATGGAGTGCCCAATAAAGGTCGCTTTTTCGATCTGTTGATCGTCCAGCGTATCCAACAGATCCTGCGCCATGGCCGGATAATTCATCTCTGGTGAGCGGGGCGAAAGGCCATGGTTTCGCATATCGACCTGGATGATATCGTGATCGGCTACCAGGGAGCGCGCCAGTATGCCCAGATTATCCAGACTGCCAAACAGACCGTGAACCAGGACGATGGGAGAATTATTGTGCGGGTTTTGCGCAGATTGCGCTCGGATATTCAATTTCATGGCAAAGTTCTTTTTTTCACACTCACGGGTTAGGGTATCATGTTGACCATTCTGCCACATGGCTGCAACAACTACGGTTACTCCGAGTTTTGCTGGTCACCAGGCTCGACGCTATCCGCTGTTAGGATTTGCCTTTACACTACAGCGTGTAAAGTCCTGACAACTTGTATTCAGCCAAACATTGCACTGGATTAAGATGAAAACGATTGAAGTTGATGATGAACTCTATAGCTATATTGCCAGCCACACCAAGCATATTGGCGAGAGCGCATCCGACATTTTACGGCGTATGTTGAAGTTTTCCGCCGCATCACAGCCTGTCTCTCCGGTAGTAAAAGAAGTCCGCGCCGTGCAACCTGTCGTGGAAGCCAAGCCGGTTAACCCCGCGAAAGACAAAGTGCGCGCCATGCGTGAACTGCTGCTTTCCGATGAATATGCGGAACAGAAAAAAGCAGTGAATCGCTTTATGCTGGTGCTGTCTACACTGTACTCACTGGATCAACACGCGTTTGCACAAGCAACAGAATCGTTGCATGGCCGCACGCGCGTCTATTTCGCAGCGGATGAACAGACGTTGCTGAAAAATGGTAATCAAACCAAACCGAAACACGTGCCAGGCACGCCATATTGGGTGATCACCAATACCAATACCGGCCGTAAATGCAGCATGGTTGAACACATCATGCAGTCAATGCAATTCCCCGCGGAGTTGATTGAAAAGGTTTGCGGAACAATTTAATCCTTGCATTAGAAGGACCAGGCAATGGCAATCCACAACCGCGCAGGTCAACCTGCGCAACAGAGTGATTTGATTAACGTCGCCCAGTTAACGGCGCAATACTATGTACTAAAACCGACGGCAGGGAATGCGGAGCACGCGGTGAAGTTCGGTACATCCGGACATCGCGGTAGTGCGGGTCGTCATAGTTTTAATGAGCCGCATATTCTGGCTATCGCTCAGGCGATTGCCGAGGAACGTGCGAAAAACGGGATTACTGGCCCGTGCTATGTGGGCAAGGATACCCACGCGTTGTCTGAACCGGCATTTATCTCTGTACTGGAAGTGCTGGCGGCGAACGGTGTTGATGTCATCGTGCAGGAAAACAACGGCTTTACGCCAACACCTGCCGTGTCGAATGCTATCCTGGTCCACAATAAAAAAGGCGGTCCGCTGGCTGACGGTATTGTGATCACGCCGTCCCATAACCCACCAGAAGACGGCGGAATTAAATACAACCCGCCAAACGGTGGCCCGGCAGATACTAACGTCACTAAAGTCGTAGAAGACAGGGCAAATGCACTGTTGGCTGATGGTCTGAAAGGCGTGAAGCGTATCCCGCTGGATGCCGCACTGGCATCCGGTCATGTTAAAGAACAAGACCTGGTTCAACCCTTCGTGGAAGGGCTGGCAGATATCGTCGATATGGCGGCAATCCAGAAAGCGGGTCTGACGCTGGGCGTTGATCCACTGGGGGGTTCCGGTATCGAATACTGGAAACGTATCGCTCAGCACTACAACCTGAATCTGACCCTCGTTAACGATCAGGTCGACCAGACTTTCCGCTTTATGCATCTTGATAAAGACGGCGCCATTCGTATGGACTGCTCCTCCGAGTGCGCGATGGCCGGTCTGCTGGCGCTGCGTGACAAGTTCGATTTGGCGTTTGCCAATGACCCGGACTATGACCGTCACGGTATCGTAACGCCGGCTGGACTGATGAATCCGAACCACTATCTGGCGGTCGCGATCAACTACCTGTTCCAGCATCGCCCACAGTGGGGCAAAGATGTCGCTGTGGGTAAAACACTGGTGTCCTCCGCGATGATCGATCGTGTGGTGAACGACCTGGGACGTAAACTGGTCGAAGTGCCGGTGGGTTTCAAATGGTTCGTTGACGGTCTGTTCGACGGTAGCTTTGGTTTCGGCGGCGAAGAAAGTGCGGGGGCATCTTTCCTGCGTTTCGACGGTACACCGTGGTCCACTGACAAAGATGGCATCATCATGTGCCTGCTGGCAGCGGAAATTACGGCAGTGACAGGCAAGAACCCGCAAGAGCATTACAACGAACTGGCGGCGCGCTTTGGTGCACCGAGCTATAACCGAATTCAGGCTGGAGCCACCTCCGCGCAGAAAGCGGCGTTGTCTAAGCTCTCTCCGGAAATGGTGAGCGCCAGCACGCTGGCGGGCGACCCGATCACGGCGCGTCTGACGGCAGCGCCAGGCAACGGCGCATCGATTGGCGGCCTGAAAGTGATGACTGACAACGGTTGGTTTGCCGCACGTCCGTCAGGCACTGAAGACGCTTACAAGATCTACTGCGAAAGCTTCCTCGGTGAAGAACATCGCAAGCAGATTGAGAAAGAAGCGGTTGAGATTGTCAGCGAAGTGCTGAAGAACGCGTAAATCCTCTGCCGGATAAGACGCTTGCGTCGCTATCCAGCATGAATAACAACAAAGCCGGATAGCCTGGGTGCTGATCCGGCTTTTTTATTCAGTGCATATTCACGGCATGAACCGGTAGCCAATCCCGGTTTCGGTCAAAAAATGGCGTGGACGAGCCGGGTCCAGCTCCAGTTTCTGGCGCAGATGACCCATATAGATACGTAAGTAATGGCTGTGCTCAACGGCATTCGGTCCCCACACCTGATTCAATAACTGGCGTTGGGTCAGCACTTTTCCGGCATTATTGAGCAGTATGGCCAGCAGGCGAAACTCAATTGGCGTCAGATGAACCTCCTCAGCCCCGCGATGAACCAGACGCGCGGCAATATCCACCTTTACATCAGAAAATTGCACCACGGGATCAGGGGAGGGGCCGGTAGCGTGGCGGCGCAGTGCAACACGTAAACGAGCCTGCAGCTCGCCAATGCCGAATGGCTTGCTGAGATAGTCATCGGCACCGGCATCCAGCGCGGCGATTTTATCGCTCTCTTCGCTGCGGGCTGACAGTACGATCACCGGGATCGCGCTCCACTGCCGCAGGTCGCGGATAAAATCAATACCGTCACCGTCCGGAAGACCGAGGTCGAGAATGATGAGATCGGGTTTTCGTGTGGCGGCTTCCAGCAGACCACGTTGCAACGTTTCTGCTTCATACACACGCAGGCCATCAGCTTCCAGCGCGGTGCGCAGAAAACGACGAATGGCTTGTTCATCTTCAACAATCAGTACGTTTGTCACATATCCTCATGAAAATCTTCAAGTTCAGGGGGGGCTTCCTGCGTCAGTGTAACACGGAAACACGCCCCTCCCTGCGGACGATTATGCGCAGAAATCGTGCCACCGTGCACGTCGACAATCGCCTGACAAATTGCCAGCCCCAGCCCAACACCCGGTACCGATGATTCTTTGTTTCCACGGGAAAACTTGTCGAAAATACGCTGCTCCAGGCCGGCAGGAATACCGGGCCCATTGTCCCAAACATCCAGCAGCAGATGCTCACCGTCGACCTGGGCGTCGATACCGATTTGCGCCTGCGGACCGGCATATTTGACGGCATTTTCCAGTAGATTAATCAGCACCCGCTCAAAGAGTGGTCCATCAACGTGTATCAGCGTCAACGGCTCCGGAAGTGACAGGTTAATGGGTGTTGCCAGCCCAGGCTCCAACATTTGCAGGGCGCTGCCTACCACTTCTTCCAGCGTTAGCCACTCTTTCTTAAGATTAAAGCCGCCAGACTGGATTCGCGCCATATCCAGCAGATTATTGACCAGTCTGGTGGTATTAAGCACGTGCTGGCGGATCTCGCTGGCCTGGCGAGCGTGTGGCGAACCTTCACTGGCCAGATCCAACGTTAATATCTCCGCCTGACCGAACAGCACCGTCAGCGGCGTGCGTAAATCGTGGGACAGGGCGGCGAGCAGCGCATTGCGAATACTTTCTCGCTCGCTGGCAAAGCGCGCCTGCTCTTCACTGGCCGTCAGAGTCAGGCGCTCCAGCGCACTGGCTACCAGCAGGGTGAAGGTTTCCAGCAGACGTTGCTGTTCCGGGATCATCAGCTGACGCAGGTTTCCTGGCTCCACCACCAGTAGCCCATAGGTTTTATCGGCGCTTTTTAACGGCAAAATTTGATAGGGAACGCCGGGTAATGTGTCGGTGCCGGCACCGGCCATCTGCCCCTTGTCAAAACTCCACTGGGCAATGGCATCATCCCACGGCGTCATACCCTGCTGATGCGTCAGGGGAACCAACTTACCGTTTTCGTCTGGCAATAACACCCGGCTACGGGCCTGAAACGTTGAGGCAATAAACTGTTCGCTGGTAGCCGCGATATCCTGTTGGCTGCGCCCTACAGCCAGTGCTTTCGACATCTCATACAGGTGCCGCGTTCGTTGCTCACGATAGCGTGCAACCCGGGCCTGATAACGCACCCCCGCGGTCAGATTACCGATAACCAAACCGACCGTTAGCATCACGGCAAAGGTAAGCAGGTACTGGACGTCAGACACGGCAAGCGTGCCGCGTGGAGCAATAAAGAAGAGATCAAAGCTGGCGACGTTGATAAACGTGGCCACCACCGACGGCCAGCGCCCGTAGAACAGGGCGATCACCACCACGCCCAGTAAATAGAGCATCACCAGGTTGGCTGCGTCAAATGCGACCAGCCACTGCATGGCAATCAATGTGGTAACAGCACACAATGCAGCGGCGACCACGCAACCCTGGATTTGTACCCGCCATTTATCCTTAAAGGTGCGGTTATCCGTGGTTTGTAATGTCTGACGAGAAGGGGGATCGTCCAGTGCGACAATCATCAGGTCGAGATCCGGTGCGCGATGAGCCAGCTTGTCTGCAAAGGAATCGCTGCGCCACCAGCGACGGGTTGTCGGACGTCCGAGCACAATTTTCCCCAGGTTGTGTTCCCGGGCATAACGGACAACGGCTTTATCTTCGGCAGGGTCGGAGAGGGTGGCGGTTTCCGCCCCCAGTTCCTGCGCCAGTCGCAGCGCGCTTAAGATTGCCCGCCGCTGTTTTTCGGGTAGCCGGTGTAGCGCCGGTGTTTCAACATAGACCGCATGCCAGACGCTGCCGAGACGCGCCGCCAGGCGCGCGGCGGCTCGCACCAGTTTCTCGCTGCCGGTGTTGTGTCCAATACACAGTAAAATGGCATCGCGGGTATGCCAGACTTTTTCTTCTCCTGGACGCCCCCGCCAGGCTCGCATCTGATCGTCTACCCGATCGGCGGTGCGTCGCAGAGCAAGTTCGCGCAGCGCTATCAAATTACCTTTGCGGAAGAAATGCTCAATAGCACGCTCTGCCTGACCGGCAATATAGACCTTGCCTTCGTTCAGGCGCTGGCGCAAATCGTCGGGTGGGAGATCGACCAGGACCACATCGTCAGCGGCATCGAAAAACGGGTCAGGAACGGTTTCGCGCACCTGAATACCGGTAACGCCGCTGACCACATCATTCAGGCTTTCCAGATGCTGAACGTTAACGGTGGTAAAAACATCAATCCCGGCTTCCAGCAGTTCTTCAATATCCTGCCAGCGGCGGGGGTGGCGTGAGCCTGGCGCATTGCTATGCGCCAGTTCGTCCATCAAAATCAGCGCCGGGCGGCGGGCGAGGGCGGCATCAAGATCGAACTCGCTGATATGCCGCCCACGGTGTGCCTGACGTTTCAGCGGTAGCACGGTGAGACCGTCCAGCAGTGCGGCGGTCTCCTTGCGCCCGTGGGTTTCCACCACGCCAATCAGCACATCCAACCCCTGCGACCGTAGCCGTTGTGCCTCCGCCAGCATGGCCCAGGTTTTCCCTACGCCCGCACAGGCGCCAAAGAAAATTTTCAGTTTTCCCCGGTGCGGCGCGGTGGTCTGCTCCAGCAGGCGATCGGGGTCGGGACGTAGGGGTTCGCTATGCATGTCCTTTTTCTCAGTGCTTATCCAGCGCTAAATTAAGTTCCACCAGGTTCACTACCGGCTGACCGATGAAACTGACCAGCGGCTTTTGCGTATAGTGTGCAACCAACTGCGTAACCTCTTCAACGCTGAGGTTGCGGGCTTGCGCCACGCGGGGAATTTGCCAGGCGACCGCATCGGGGGTCAGGTTATTGTCCAGACCGCTGGCGGACGCTGTGACCAGTTCCACGGGCACAACAGGGTTAGCCTGTGGATTAGCAGCACGCAATGCGGCAATCCTGCTTTGTAGTTGCTTATCCAACTCAGGGTTGCTTGCTGCCAGGTTGCTGCCACCCGAAGCCATTGGATTATAGGGTACTTCTGCCGTTGCCGACGGGCGTCCATGAAAATAACCCGCGGCGGTAAAATTTTGCCCGATCAGTTCAGAGCCGCGAATTATCTGACCTTCACGCAGAAGCGAGCCGTTAGCCTGGTGGGGAAACCACCACTGCCCCAGCGCGGTGGTCAGCAGCGGATAAACACCGCCGGTGATAAGCATCAGGAAAAGCAATGTTGATAATGCAGGACGTAATCCACTCATCTGAAACCTCACACCAGACCCAGCAGGGTCAGCAGTAAATCAATCACTTTGATACCGATAAACGGCACAACCAGGCCGCCAAGACCGTAGATCCACAGATTGCGGCGCAGCATGGCGGAAGCGGATAACGGCTTATAGCTCACGCCCTTCAGCGCCAGTGGGATCAGGAAGACAATCACCAACGCATTGAAGATGACGGCGCTCAGGATTGCCGAATCCGGCGAATGCAGTCGCATGACGTTCAGTGCGTTAAGCTGCGGGTAAGTTGCGGCGAACGCAGCCGGGATGATGGCGAAATATTTCGCCACGTCGTTGGCGATACTAAAGGTGGTCAGCGACCCGCGCGTCATCAGCATCTGTTTACCAATGTGCACCACTTCAATCAGCTTGGTGGGGTTAGAGTCGAGATCCACCATGTTGCCCGCTTCCTTCGCGGCCTGGGTCCCGGAGTTCATGGCGACCGCGACATCGGCCTGCGCCAGTGCCGGGGCGTCGTTGGTTCCGTCGCCAGTCATCGCCACCAAACGACCTTCCGCCTGATACTGACGGATCAGTGCCAGCTTGGCTTCCGGTGTCGCTTCGGCTAAAAAGTCATCCACTCCCGCCTCTGCGGCGATTGCTGCAGCAGTCAGGCGGTTGTCGCCGGTGATCATCACCGTTTTGATGCCCATTTTGCGCAGCTGAGCAAAACGTTCTTTAATCCCACCTTTGACAATATCTTTCAGGGCTATCACGCCCAGCACCCGTGGACCTTCAGCAACGACCAGTGGCGTCGCGCCAAGGCGAGCAACGTTTTCGACTTTCTGCTCCACATCGGCAGGGAAGTGGCCGCCGTTAGCTTCGACGTGACGACGAATAGCATCTACGGAGCCTTTGCGGATCATTCGGTTGTCGATGTTGATACCGCTCATCCGACTCTGCGCGGTAAACGGCACAAAAGTGGCATGGAGCGACTGTACGTCACGAATGCGCAGGTTAAAACGCTGTTTAGCCAGGACAACGATGCTGCGGCCTTCCGGCGTTTCGTCGGCCAGTGATGAAAGCTGTGCTGCGTCGGCCAGTGTTTTTTCGTCCACGCCCTGGGCGGGCAGAAAATCAGAGGCCTGACGGTTACCCAGCGTGATGGTACCGGTTTTATCCAACAGCAGGACATCGACGTCGCCGGCCGCTTCTACCGCACGTCCGCTGGTGGCGATAACGTTCGCACCCAGCATGCGGCTCATCCCGGCGACGCCAATCGCGGAGAGCAGTCCACCGATCGTGGTGGGGATCAGACAGACCAGCAGGGCAACCAGTACCGTGATGCTGACCGCACTGCCGCCCCAGGCAGAGAACGGCCACAGCGTGGCGGTGGCCAGCAGAAAGACGATAGTCAGGGCAATCAGCAGGATCGTCAGCGCGATTTCATTTGGCGTTTTACGTCGCTGTGCGCCTTCGACCATGGCAATCATTCGATCGAGGAATGTTTCTCCGGGGTTGACGCTACACGCGATCACCAGCCAGTCCGAGAGAATGCGTGTCCCGCCAGTGACGGAGGCAAAATCGCCGCCGGATTCACGGATTACTGGCGCGGATTCACCGGTAATGGCGCTTTCATCCACCGAGGCGCCGCCTTCGATAACTTCGCCGTCACAAGGGATAATATCGCCAGCTTCCACCAGCACGATATCCCCTTTGCGTAACTCTTCGGCTGGCACGTGATCCATTGGCGCGCCATATTTTGGTTCACGAAGTTTGCGGGCAAAGGCGGTTTTTTTGACTCCTTTCAGGCTGTTGGCCTGCGCTTTACTACGCCCTTCAGCCAGCGCTTCCGCAAAGTTAGCGAACAGAACGGTCACCCACAGCCAGAGGCTTATCGCGCCGGTAAACAGTGGATTACCTGACATATGGCCTGTCGTCATCGCTACCGTTAACAGGGTGGTCAGCAGACTGCCCAGCCAGACGATAAACATCACCGGGTTACGCCACTGAGTATGTGGACTTAATTTTTTCACTGCGTCCATTAGCGCTTGTGCGACCAGAGAAGGTTCGAACAGCGCCAGTTGCTTGCGACTCATAGTCATGTGCTCCGCATCACTCAACGTAAAGAGAGGTATTCTGCTACCGGGCCAAGCGCCAGCGCAGGAACAAAGGTGAGGGCGCCAACCAGCAACACCGTACCGATCAACAATCCAACAAACAGCGCACCGTGGGTGGGTAGCGTGCCGGGACTTGCGGGTTGACTCTTTTTACCGACAAGTGAACCGGCAATCGCCATCACCGGGATAATGACGCCGAAGCGGCCGAAGAACATGCACGCGGCCAGCAGGCTGTTCCAGAATGGGCTGTTGGCACTTAATCCGGCAAAGGCGCTCCCATTGTTATTGGCGGCAGACGAGACCGCGTACAGCACCTCGCTAAAACCATGCGGCCCAGGATTGAGCATGGCGCTACGCCCGGCATCGCTCATCATGGCTATCGCGGTCCCAAGCAGCACCAACGCAGGGGTAACCAGAATCGCCAGCGCGGTCATTTTCATTTCGCGGACATCGATTTTTTTACCCAGATATTCCGGAGTGCGGCCAATCATCAGTCCGGCAATAAAGACCGCCAGCAGTACGAACAGCAGCATGCCGTACAACCCTGACCCCACACCGCCGAACACCACTTCGCCAATCTGCATCAACCACATCGGTACCATGCCGCCCAGCGCAGTGAAGGAGTCGTGCATAGCAATAACTGCGCCACAGGATGCGGCCGTCGTGACGACCGCAAACAGGCTACTGATCAGCACGCCAAAGCGGCTCTCTTTACCTTCCATATTAATATTGCTATCTGCGCCAAACGCCATCAGATGCGGGTTACCCTGCACTTCGGCCCACATCACAACCGCCACGCAAACGACAAAAATAAGCGACATAGCCCAGAGCAGAGTGCGTCCCTGTCGGCGATCGCCCACGACGTCGCCGAAGGCGAAGCACAGCGCCGTGGGAATTAAGAAGATTGCCAGCATCTGTACCATGTTGGTCAGCGCGGTCGGGTTTTCAAACGGATGTGAGGAGTTGGCATTAAAAAAGCCGCCGCCGTTGGTACCGAGCATCTTAATGGCCTCTTGTGAGGCGACAGGTCCCATCGGCAGCAGTTGTTTTGCCCCTTCAAGCGTGGTAATCGCCTGATAAGGCAGCAGGTTTTGCAGCGCACCTTGCTGGATGAAAAACAGCGCGATGAGCAGAGAAATCGGCAGTAATATCCACAGCGTAATGCGGATCAGGTCCACCCAGGCATTCCCCAGCGTGTTCATACTTTGTCGCGTAAAGGCGCGAGCCAGGGCAAAGATCACCGCAATACCTGTCGCCGCAGACAGGAAATTCTGCACGGTCAGGCCGGCCATCTGGCTGAAGTAGCTTAACGTGGTTTCACCCGCATAGGACTGCCAGTTGGTGTTGGTTACAAAACTAACAGCGGTATTGAGCGCGAGATCCCACGATAGCCCTGGCAACTGTTGCGGATTCAGCGGCAGCAGGTTTTGCGCCATCAACATCGCAAACAGTATCAGCAGACCGAGGATATTCAGTGCGAGGATCGCCAGCAAATAGTGCAGCCAGGTCATTTCCTGCTGCGAAATACCCAGCCCACGCCACAGCACACGCTCAACGCCTGCAAGGCCGGGTAAGGATGTGTTGTTGATAAGACGTGCCAGCCCAAAGCCCAGCGGCCTGGCGATAACAAACAGCACCAGCAGGAAACTGGCGATGAGTAAAAATCCTTGCGCTGCCATCAGAACGCCTCCGCATTAATCAAGGCATACACCAGATAACCCAGTAACAAAAAGACCAGCACAATGCCGGTTATCACGCCTGCACTCACAGTGCACCTCCAGTGGCATAAATGTGATAACCAGAGCGTAGGTTTTTGGTTGCAAAGATTTCGCAAAAATCTGCGGGCGGGGTGTAAAAAAAGTATAAAAATGGCAAAGACCATTATTTAACTAATGGTTAGTATTAATTTAACTTTTATGTAACTTACTTACAGATTTAGGTTAAACGGAGCATCAATAGATAAAAATAAGTGGTCGGATGAGTAGTAAAATTACGCACAAGGCGGTATTATTTTCACCAGTTAACCAAGTTTATTTTTCCGGTGCGATTCACCGAACAGATATATGGGAGAGGATTATGGACTTTTATAAAGAATATCCAGCACACATTGTTTTCTTGCGCCGTACCTTTGCCGTAGTGGCTGGTGTTCTGGCGCTGCCGGTCATGCTGTTCTGGAAAGACCGTGCCCGTTTTTACAGCTACCTGCATCGCGTCTGGTCGAAAACCAGTGATAAGCCGGTGTGGATGGAGCAGGCTGAAAAAGCCACCTGCGATTTCTACTAAGTTACCGTTCAGGCTCAAAAAAACCGCCAACAGCAATGTGGTAATGCTGTTCAGTTAACATTTCAGTTTCAGAAAGCATCAACATGTGTTGGCGGGGTAATGAACATGCTCTCTCAGAGAAAGGATTCCGTTCACCTCATGTTCATCGCTTCTCTGTACACTGAACGCCAGTGAACGTGTTAAGGGTGCTATCGCCGCACCCTTAACAATCCCGGCTCCCGGCAGGAAAATTGTTGCTGCGCAATCCCCTCCGCTTATTCCTCCAGGCTACCGGGCCGGGCGCGATGCAACGTCCCTGTCACACGCACCCTGAACCCGCATCCCTGCGGGTTCTCCCGGCCTTACGAAAACACGTCGGCAATTTTCAGCCGGACCCGCCACGCCTGACCACCTGTATTTTTATTTGAATATGTTTGAACAGCAAAACAAATTTAACTGAAAATCAGAGAGTTGAAGCGATGTCTCCGGTCCGGCTGAAAATCGATGAGGTGTTGACGGCTGACCGGGGCTGCCCGCAGGGATGCGGGCAGAGAGGACGGCCTGCAGGGACGCAGGCTCGGCCCCGACCCGACAGGCAGACGGCATAAGACGAATAACTCGCGCAGCGACGATTTTCCCGCCGGGAGCCTGGGATGCAAGGGAGGCGGCGGTGAGCATCCCTTGCACGTTCACGTGTATAGCGATATCAGAGAAGCGATGAACATAAGGTGAACGGAAACTTATTCAGAGTAAAACGTTCTCCAGACATGCTTAACTGACTGGCATTACAACAGCAATGTGGCGGTTTTTTTATACGTCGCAGTCTACACTTACCTGTGTAACGGATAAGGAGTGGCGATGAGCAAGAGAGTTCCTGTTGGTGTCCGCGCCTGTCTGACCACAGAAGCGAACGATAAATTTCTGTTTGATGAGAATACGCTGGTACGTATTTATGCCTTGCATGAATTGTACCGACTGCGCCAGAGCGGATTATCACGTGGCGCATTGATTGATTTTCACACCCGTTACAAGCTGGTGTTACTGGCACACTCCCAACCGGAGTATCGTGAGCTCGGCCCTTTTGTTGCCGCAATCCACGAATGGGCAAGCCTCGATGCTTTTTATACGGAGTACCGTTTGCGGTTGATTCATCTGCTGTTTAATAACGCGACCCGACGCAACCATACTAATGTCCTGATGCATGTGCAGGGCTATTTCCGTAACCAGCTTAATCTTCGTCAACGTCAGGAACTGACCTCAATAATCGATAACTATCGACGTGAGATGCAGCCGCTGCTTGCGCCATTGATGCTCCTCCAACACTATATGACGGAACACCCGAACAGCTGGTTGTCCGGGCAACGTTACTTTGAACTCTGGCCTGCGATTCTGCGTTTACACGGCAAAGCTTAATTTTTATTCGGGAGTTTTATGACCACTCATCTGGTCTGGTTTCGGCGCGATTTACGTCTGCATGACAATCTTGCGCTGGCAGCGGCATGTCGGGATCGTTCGGCACGGATATTGGCGTTATATATTGCCACGCCGGCACAGTGGAAAGCGCATGATATGTCACCGCGTCAGGCGGCGTTTGTCGGCAAGCAGTTGAATGCGCTGCAAACGGCGCTGGCAGAAAAAGGCATCCCGCTGCTGGTTTATGACGTCGGGGATTTCACCGCCAGCGTAGAGATAGTCAAAAATGTCTGCGCACAGCATGACGTTAGCCGACTGTTTTATAACTATCAGTACGAAATTAACGAACGCCAGCGCGATGCTCAGGTAGAAAAATCATTACCGCAGGTGCTGTGTGAGGGCTTTGACGATAGCGTAATCCTGGCACCGGGCGCGGTAATGACCGGGAATCATGAGATGTATAAAGTCTTTACGCCGTTTAAAAATGCCTGGCTGAAGCGGTTAAAAGACAGTATCCCGGAGTGTGTTGCGGCACCAAAAGCCCGCGAAAGCGGCGCAATTCCCTCCCCATCAACGCCA
The DNA here is from genome assembly GCF_014103415.1 of Citrobacter sp. RHBSTW-00671. Lineage (NCBI taxonomy): Bacteria > Pseudomonadati > Pseudomonadota > Gammaproteobacteria > Enterobacterales > Enterobacteriaceae > Citrobacter > Citrobacter sp. RHBSTW-00671. The sequence continues at coordinate 3,935,265 of NZ_JABXPR010000001.1, read as the reverse complement.
ATTACGCTCAACTATCCGCAGCAGGATTTTGATGTGGCGCTTTTCCCGGTAGAAGAAAAATCGGTTATCGCGCAATTACGTCAGTTTTGCCAGCAGGGCGCGGCGGAATACGAGCAACAACGTGATTTTCCGGCAAGCGAAGGTACCAGTCGGTTGTCGGCAAGCCTTGCCACCGGCGGGTTATCACCGCGCCAGTGTCTGCACCGTTTGTTAGTCGAGCAGCCTCAGGCGCTAGAGGGAGGCGCCGGGAGCGTTTGGTTAAACGAGCTCATCTGGCGTGAATTTTACCGCCATCTACTGACGTACTATCCCGCACTGTGTCGGTATCAGCCCTTTATTCGCTGGACAGATCGTGTGCAATGGCAAAATAACGTGGCGCATTTTCAGGCCTGGCAGACGGGGAATACAGGGTATCCAATCGTCGATGCGGCGATGCGCCAGCTCAACGGCACGGGGTGGATGCATAATCGATTACGCATGATTACGGCCAGTTGTTTGGTGAAAGACCTGCTGATCGACTGGCGAAAAGGTGAGCAATATTTCATGTCGCAACTGATCGACGGCGATCTGGCGGCGAATAATGGTGGCTGGCAGTGGGCTGCTTCTACCGGAACGGATGCTGCGCCGTATTTCCGTATTTTTAATCCCACCACTCAGGGGGAGAAATTCGACCGTGACGGTGATTTTATCCGCCAATGGGTACCGGAATTACGCGATGTACCGGGAAAAGCCATTCACGAACCGTGGAGGTGGGCGGAGAAAATGCAGGTGACACTCAATTATCCTCGTCCGATTGTCGATCATAAGCAGGCAAGGTTAGCCACGCTGGCTGCCTATGAGGCCGCGCGTAAGGCGTGAGGGTAGCAGATTTCTGTGTAATGCCTTCCAGCAGAATGAATATGTTGCAGTTGTACACATTTAGCGCTGAAGAGGGCGCGCAAGTCTGCTAATGGCTGGATGTGCGGGGTGCTCCCCGGGCAGTAAAGTTCCGTTATCTTCTTTTCAGGTGACGGAACACGATGATAACGCCGACGACTTCCACACCGCATGATGCGGTATTTAAAACGTTTTTATACCATCCCGAAACTGCGCGGGATTTCCTCGACATACATCTTCCTGCTTCTTTGCGAACACTTTGCGATTTGGATACGCTGAAGTTAGAGTCCGAGAGCTTTATTGAAGCAGATTTGCGTTCCCGCTACTCCGATGTGCTCTGGTCGCTGCGCACACGCGACGGCGATGGCTATGTCTATGTCGTAATCGAGCACCAAAGTTCAGCCGACCCGCATATGGCTTTTCGGCTGCTGCGTTATGCGATAGCAGCCATGCAGCGCCATCTGGATGCCGGGCACAAGGAACTGCCGCTGGTAATACCGATGCTGTTTTATCATGGCTGTCGAAGCCCGTACCCGTATTCACTATGCTGGTTGGATACGTTCGCCGATCCTGTGGCGGCCCGGCAACTTTATGCCAACACATTTCCGCTGGTGGATATCACGGTGGTGCCGGATGACGAAATCATGGCGCACAGGCGAATGGCGTTGTTGGAACTGATGCAAAAGCATATCCGTCAGCGGGATTTGATAGGGTTGGTAGAACAGCTGGCCTCACTGATCCTTACTGGATGTGCTAATGACACGCAGCTCCAGGCGATGTTTAATTACATTCTGCAATCCGGTGATGAATCTCGCTTCAGTGAGTTTTTGCAAGAGATGGCGCAACGGATCCCCCAACACAAGGAGAGGCTGATGACTATTGCAGAACGGTTAAGGTTAGATGGATTACAGGAAGGATTACAACAGGGGTTACAACAAGGTAAACACGAAGCCGCATTGCGTATAGCGCAAACTATGCTGGCGCAGGGAATAGATCGCGAAATGGTGTTACTGGTTACAGGTCTGTCTGAAGAGGATTTAGCGGCAAAGAATTCGTAACCTGCTGATCAATAACGGGCCCGAGTGATATTACATCGTCGGGCCCGTAAACTCAGGACTCTACCGCGAGCGGACGGTTTTTAAATTTGAGTGATTGATATAACCAAATCAACAGCACCAGCGCCACACAGGCCAGCGCGCCCCAGGTAATTTCGCTAAAGACATCAATATAGGCGTTGATGGAATAGTTGATGGCACCGGAAGCATCAAACGCGCTCTGTGATGTCTGGTCGGCAATCACGCCTGCCAGGTAGTTGGCAATGGCCCCGGAAAGCAGCATATAGATACCGGTTAATACGCCGGTTACCCCTGGGATCTCAATGCGTGTAATTTGTGACATGGCGACAGGGTCGATAAACAGCTCGGCGAATCCCATAACGGCCAGCCCTAAAACCATCAGCGGCATGGAGGAGTGCCCGTATGCGGCGGACCAGCGGGCGCTTAAGGTCAGAATACAGAAACCAGCACTCATTAACCCCAGACCGAGAGCAAACTTACCCCAGATACGAACGGTACGATTGCCACTCACGCTTTCTTTGACCACCCAGGCCAGCACGATGCCGCACAACATGACGGCGAAGGCGTTTACTGACTGGAACATGGCAGTAGGGACTGAATATCCCATCACGTCGCGATTAACAAAGCGGTCGATATACAAGCTGATGGAACTACCACCCTGCTGTGCAAAGGCCCAGAACAACAAGCTGAAGAAGGTCAGCGTGACGATAAGCCCCAGCTCTTTACGCTGTTTCTGCGTTTGCGCCTGACGGTAGATTTTTGCCAGAACGGCCAGACCAATGACGGTGGTGACAATCAGCGCGTACACGGACCACTCTTTCCAGAACAGGACAGTAATTAAAAGTGGTGCGGCGACCAGCAGAACCAGCAGCCAGGCCCAGTTCGGCAGAATGAACGATTTGGCACACAGCACGGCTTTGTTGACGCCGCTGGTGTGAGCAAAATGACGATTCCCGCATAAGAAAATGACCAGCCCGGCCAGCATACCGATAGCGGCCAGCGCAAAGCCCATTGCCCAACTGTACTCTTCCTGCACGTAGCCGCAGGCGATAGGAGCAATAATTGAACCAATGTTACCGGCGGCATAGAGCAGAGAGAATCCGCCGTCACGGCGCGGATCTTCTGGTTTATACAATTCACCCAGCAGGCAACTGATGTTGGATTTAAACAAACCGTAGCCACAGACAATAATGGCCAGAGATAAGTAGAGAAACGCCGGAGCCATTTCACTGGCGCCCAGGACCAGATGTCCCACTGCCATCAGAAATGCGCCAATCATTACCGCCATACGGTTACCGAGCACTTTATCCGCCAGGTATCCTCCGAGAATCGGCGTGACATACACCAGCGAACAGTAAGAACTGAACAGTTCATACGCGTGATTATCGTTGTACTTAAGCTGGTTAGTGAGATACAGGATCAGCAGTGCACGCATGCCATAAAAACTGAAGTATTCCCAAATTTGCAGCGCGACGACGTAATAAATCGCGCGTGGCTGAGATGCTTGTTTATTCATTATTTTCTCGAAGTAAATGCCTCACGACGGAAGGAACGTGCCGTGTGAGTGTGTTTCCTTAAAGTTGTAACTTTGATACAGATCTGATTATTTTTGCAATATGCTGTCTGATTGCATAAATATACATGAATACGATCTCGTGGTGGTAAGCAATTTACGTTTACAGGCCGCGTGATTGTTTCTTGATGTGTCAGCGAAATGGCTATCGACGAACGGAGGTGAGGACGCTATTTTAACTGAAGCTGTGTTGCTGATTGAGCAGGCAGAATTTATGACAACGAGGACGATGATGAAAAACACCGAGCTGGAACAACTGATTAACGACAAGCTGAACAGCGCAGCCATAAGCGACTATGCACCGAATGGTTTGCAGGTTGAGGGCAAAGAAACGGTGCAAAAAATCGTGACCGGCGTAACCGCAAGCCAGGCATTACTGGATGAGGCAGTTCGCCTTGGGGCCGATGCGGTCATCGTTCATCATGGTTATTTCTGGAAGGGCGAATCTCCGGTTATTCGCGGCATGAAGCGCCGGCGTCTGAAAACGCTGCTGGAAAATGACATCAACCTGTATGGCTGGCATCTGCCGCTGGATGCCCACCCCGAACTGGGGAATAACGCACAGCTGGCCGCGCTGTTGGGTATCACGGTGATGGGGGAGATAGAGCCTCTGGTACCGTGGGGGGAACTCTCCATGCCGGTTCCTGGGCTGGAACTGGCATCCTGGATTGAAGCGCGTCTGGGACGTAAACCGTTATGGTGCGGCGATACCGGGCCTGAAAACGTTCAGCGTGTTGCCTGGTGTACGGGGGGCGGTCAAAGTTTCATTGATAGCGCGGCCCGCTTTGGTGTTGATGCCTTTATTACCGGGGAAGTTTCTGAACAAACCATTCACTCTGCCCGCGAGCAGGGACTGCATTTCTATGCTGCCGGTCACCATGCTACCGAACGCGGCGGTATTCGTGCCTTGAGCGAATGGCTGAATGAAAACACCGATCTGGATGTGACGTTTGTCGACATCCCTAACCCAGCCTGATAAAGAGGGACGAAAGTGCAGCGAGCGCGTTGTTATCTGTTAGGTGAAACCGCGGTGGTTCTGGAGCTGGAACCGCCGATTACGCTGGCAACTCAGAAACGCATCTGGCGTCTGGCCCAGCGTCTGGCTGATGCTCCGAATGTACTTGAAGCCATTCCGGGAATGAACAATATCACGGTGATCCTGAATTCCCCGCAGACGCTGGCGCTGGATGCAATTGAACGCCTGCAACGTTGGTGGGAAGAGAGTGAGGCGATGGAGCCGGATTCGCGCTTTGTCGAAATACCCGTTATCTATGGCGGCGAATATGGTCCCGATCTGGCCGAAGTCGCCCGGCACAGTGGTTTGAGCGACAAGCAGGTCGTTGAATTGCATGCGTCCGTTGATTATGTCGTCTGGTTTTTAGGGTTTCAGCCAGGATTTCCCTATCTTGGGAGCTTGCCGGAACCATTGCATACGCCAAGACGAGCCGAACCGCGCTTACTTGTTCCGGCAGGGTCGGTGGGGATCGGCGGTTCACAAACCGGTATCTACCCGATTGCAACGCCCGGCGGGTGGCAACTGATAGGACGTACCGCCGTTAAGCTTTTTGATCCGCAGCGTGAGGAGCCGATCCTGTTACGGGCTGGAGATACTGTACGTTTTGTCCCGCAGAAGGAGGGCGTATGTTAAACATCATTCGTGCTGGCCTGTACACCTCCGTACAGGATGGGGGGCGTCATGGCTTTCGTCAGTCAGGGATAAGCCACTGCGGCGCGCTGGATAAACCGGCGCTGAACGTCGCCAACCTGCTGGTGGGTAATGATGCGAATGCCGCAGCGCTGGAAATCACGCTGGGGCAACTGGTGGTGGAGTTTGAAGCCGATGGCTGGTTTGCCCTGACCGGTGCCGGATGCGAGGCGCATCTGGATCGTACTCCGGTATGGAGCGGTTGGCGGTTGCCAGTTAAAGCCGGACAACGCCTGTCATTAAAACACCCGCATCATGGTATGCGCAGTTACCTGGCGGTGGCGGGCGGTATTGATGTTCCCGACGTTATGGGATCGCGCAGTACCGATTTGAAAGTCGGTATTGGCGGGTTTGAAGGACGTTTGTTACGCGATGGCGATAAGTTGGCAATTGGCGTTTCAACACGACAATTTAATGGCCCACAAGGGGTAAAGCAGTTGATGTGGGGCAACCACATTCGTGCGTTACCTGGACCCGAATATCAGGAATTTGACGAGGCATCGCAGGCATCGTTCTGGCGCGCGCCGTGGCGACTGAGCCCACAGAGTAACCGTATGGGGTATCGCCTGCAGGGGCAGCCACTGACACGCACGACAGACCGCGAGATGTTGTCACACGGTTTGCTCCCCGGCGTGGTACAGGTCCCGCATAACGGGCAGCCAATTGTACTGATGAACGATGCCCAGACCACGGGCGGATATCCGCGTATCGCCTGTATCATCGAGGCGGATATGTATCACCTTGCGCAGATCCCTCTTGGACAACCGATTCACTTTGTTCAGTGCTCGCTGGAAGAGGCGTTGAAGGCGCGTCACGATCAGCAGCGCTATCTGGAACAGCTAACATGGCGACTTAACGATGAAAATTGATTTGAATGCCGACCTCGGCGAAGGCTGTGCGAACGACGCGACGCTGCTTCAGCTGGTGTCATCGGCCAATATTGCCTGTGGATTTCATGCCGGAGACGCACAAACCATGCTGGCAAGTGTGCGGGAAGCGCTGAAAAACGGCGTGGCCGTGGGGGCACATCCTGGCTTTCCGGACCGGGAAAATTTTGGTCGTAGTGCTATGAATCTGCCTGCCGAAACGGTTTATGCGCAAACGCTGTATCAAATTGGTGCACTGGCAGTCATTACCCGCGCAGAAGGGGGCGTGATGCGCCACGTGAAACCGCACGGCATGCTCTATAACCAGGCCGCAAAAGATCCTGTGCTGGCCGATGCGATAGCCAGAGCGGTTTATGCCTGCGATTCGTCATTGATACTGGTAGGGCTGGCGGGGAGCGAATTGATCCGTGCCGGTGAACATTATGGCCTGGCGACGCGTCAGGAGGTTTTTGCAGATCGGGGGTATCAGGCTGATGGTAGTCTGGTTCCGCGTAGTCAGCCAGGTGCACTGATCGAAGACGAAGAGCAGGCGCTGGCGCAAACGTTAGAAATGGTGCAGTCCGGGAGAGTAAAAAGTCAGAGTGGAACATGGGCAAACGTAACCGCGCAGACGGTATGCATTCACGGGGATGGTGAGCACGCACTCGCTTTTGCCCGCCGTTTGCGCAGCGCGTTCGGTGCCTGCAATATTCAAATTGGCGCATAAATTTTTTAATACAAAACAATAATATACAACACAACAACATAAGGGATTTAATTATGGGAGAGGCTATTTCTCTCTGGCCATTGACGGGGATCGCCGTCATTGTGGTCGGATTTCTTTTACGTTTTAACCCGGTATTGGTGGTTATCGTTGCCGGGATCGTCACCGGGCTGGCAGCGCATATGCCAATCGCCACTATTCTCGAAAAGCTGGGTGAAGGCTTTCTCAACACCCGCAACCTGCCGTTTATCCTGCTGATCCCGCTGGCAGTCATTGGTCTGCTGGAACGTCACGGACTGAAAGAGCGCGCCCAGGCGTGGATCGCGAAAATCCGCAGTGCCACCAGTGGTCGTCTGCTCATTGTCTATCTGTTTATTCGTGAAGCGACCGCCGCGCTGGGCTTGACCAGCCTGGGTGGGCATCCTCAGATGGTACGCCCGTTATTAGCCCCGATGGCTGAAGGGGCTGCGGAGAAAAACCACGGTGAATTGCCGGGGGCCGTACGTTATCGCCTGCGTGCAATGTCTGCGGCGACTGACAACGTTGGTCTGTTTTTCGGCGAAGACATCTTCGTTGCCTTTGGGGCGATCATTTTCATGCACAACTTTATGCTGGAGTCCGGTGGGATCCAGACCGAACCGTTGCATATCGCTTTGTGGGGTATCCCAACGGCAATTTGCGCCTTCTTGATCCACGGTACGCGCTTGTGGCGTCTGGATAACTATCTGCAGCGTGAGGTGGCGAAAGCCAATGCGGCAGCGAAAGGAGCAGCGCAATGAATTTTCAGCAAAGCTATCTCTACTGGCTGGCGGGGGCGGTACTGTTGATTGTGGCGGTGATGTCCTGGCAGGACAAAGCGAACCCGCGTCGCTTAACCACAGGCCTGTTTTGGGGGCTGTATGGTGTGCTGTTCCTGCTGGGCGACTGGACGTACTCACTGTTTGGCGACAAACGTACGGTACATATCGCGGTCGGTATTGCGGTGGTCGTACTGGCGCTGATTGCCGGGTTTGGCGGTGTGAAACTGGGAAGCTACCATCAACGCACCCAGCAGCAGCGTGAAGAAAGCGCCAGTCGACTGGGTAATCGCCTGTTTTTTCCGGCGCTGGCTATTCCGGTGGTGACCGTTATCGGTGTACTGATGTTTAACCACATTCCGGGTTTGCAGGATGCGCTGTTTGGGCCGGGGAATCACGCCACGCTGGTCACGCTCTTTTCTATGACGGCAGGCTCGCTGATTGGCCTGGCAATGGCGGTAAAAATGACCCATGAGCGCGTCCATCAGCCCATTCAGGAAGCCCGTCGCCTGCTGGACTCCATCGGCTGGGCGTTCATCCTGCCGCAAATTCTGGCGACGCTCGGGTTGCTGTTTACGGCGGCAGGGGTGGGCAGTGGTATATCGTATCTGACCCAGGAATACCTCGCGGTAGATAGCCGCTTTATCGCCGTAGCGGTGTATACCATCGGAATGGCGCTGTTGACGATGGTCATGGGGAATGCATTTGCTGCTTTCCCGATTGTGACCGCCGGGATCGGTATTCCAATTCTTGTGTTGCAGCATGGTGGTAACCCCGCAGTGATGGCGGCCATTGGAATGTTCTCTGGTTATTGCGGAACCTTAATGACGCCGATGGCAGCGAACTTTAACATCGTGCCTGCAGCCCTGCTGGAGTTACCGGATAAAAACGCCGTGATTAAAGCGCAGGTGCCAACCGGCATACTGCTGTTGCTGGTTAACGTGTTGCTGATGTATTTCCTGATGTTCCTGTAAGGAGGAAGGATGAAAACGGTCTTAATCACCGGATTTGAACCCTTTGGCGGAGAGTCGGTTAACCCTTCCTGGGAAGTGGTCTCCGGGCTCGACAATGCTATCATCGCCGGATGCCGTGTCGTTGCGCGTCAGCTACCGTGTGTGTTTGGCGAGTCTCTAACCGTACTTAATGCCGCGATTGACGCGCTGTCACCGTCGTTGGTGCTGGCGGTGGGGCAGGCAGGAGGTCGTACCGATATTACCGTTGAGCGAGTGGCGATCAACGTGGACGATGCGCGTATTGCGGATAACCACGGTCAGCAGCCCGTTGATGTGCCGATTGTCGCCGAGGGTCCGGCAGCATGGTTTAGCACGCTGCCAATCAAAGCGATGGTGATGGCCATGCGCAATGCGGGTATCCCAGCCTCCGTTTCCCAAACAGCAGGTACCTTTGTTTGTAATCATGTGATGTATGGCCTGCTGCATACGTTACGCGACACACCGGCAGTGAAGGGCGGTTTTATCCATATTCCTTATCTGCCACAACAGGCCGCCGCGCACCCCGGAGCGCCAAGTATGGCGAGCGAAACGGTGCGACGGGCGCTGGAAATTGCCATTGACACTGCATTGCAGGTGGACAGCGATATTGCCGTGACGGGCGGTGCAACACACTAACAAAGGACAGTATTATGCCTGAAGGCCCGGAGATCCGCCGCGCGGCGGATAACCTGGAGGCGGCAGTCAAAGGCAAACCCCTGACGGATGTCTGGTTTGCCTTTGAGCAGTTAAAACCGTATCAATCCCAACTCATCGGGCAGCGTGTTACCCAGCTTGAAACGCGGGGTAAAGCCTTGCTGACCCATTTTTCCAATGGTCTGACGCTGTACAGCCACAATCAGCTTTACGGCGTGTGGCGAGTCGTCGATACCGGCAACATTCCGCAAACCACGCGGGTGCTGCGCGTCAGGCTGCAAACAGAGGATAAAACTATCCTGCTGTATAGCGCGTCTGATATCGAAATGCTGACGCCAGAGCAGCTCACCACCCATCCATTTCTGCAACGGGTTGGACCGGACGTCCTTGATTTGCGTTTAACGCCCGCAGAGGTAAAAACGCGTCTGCTGTCACCCCGTTTTCGCAATCGTCAGTTTTCCGGTTTGTTGCTGGATCAGGCGTTTCTGGCGGGGTTAGGTAACTATCTACGGGTAGAGATTCTCTGGCAGGTGGGGTTGACCGGGCAACATAAAGCGTCACAGCTTAGCGATGAACAGTTGGATACGCTGGCGCAAGCGCTGCTTGATATTCCTCGTCTGTCGTATAACACGCGTGGCCAGGTCGATGACAATAAGCACCACGGCGCACTGTTTCGCTTTAAGGTGTTCCATCGGGACGGCGAAGCCTGTGAGCGCTGTGGTGGAATCATCGAGAAAACAACACTTTCCTCACGCCCCTTTTACTGGTGTCCGGGCTGCCAGCATTAGGTGGGCTGTCTTGGCGCATGCGCTGAAATAAAACGCGCCACCGCAGGGCCGGTCAATAAGATACTGAACAACCGCAGGGTTTGCATCGCCATGATGAGCGCCATATCGGCGTGGCTGCCTGCGGCAATTACCGCGACGGAATCCACCCCGCCAGGGCTGGTCGCCAGATAGGCGGTGAGAAAGTCGATTTGCATGTAATGTGCCAGACCCCAGGCCATAGCGGCACAAATCGCCATCAGTGAAAAAATAGACAGTAAAATTTGTGGCAACGGACGCAGTGCCATCAAAAATATCTGCTTGTCAAAGCCAAGACCGATTTGCCAGCCGATGGCCATATACGCCATTGCCAACAGCCATTCCGGCAGTTCAATGACTATCACACCGCCTGCGTTCAGCAATGCGCCTGCCAGCATGGGCAGCAACATCACGCCAGAGGGGATGCGCAGTAAGCGCCCGGCTATACCGGCAACGGCGGCCAGTAGTACGGTACTCAACAGATTCATACTCAGCGGCGGAAACCAGACGAGTTGCTGACCGACCGCTTGCGCCTGATCGCCCATGACTAATCGGGTTACCAGCGCGGCCGCGCCGACTACCAACAGTACCCGCAGATACTGCATAAAGGCTACCAGGCGGATGTCAGCGCCATAATCCTGCGCCATCGCAACCATTGCGGCTGCCCCGCCAGGTGATGAACCCCACGCGCCGGTGTTCCCTGGTAAATTGCTGTAGCGAACCAGCAGCCAGCCGATGACCGCGCTGCTAATCAGCGTCGCCAGCAGGATGACAATCACCATCGGCCAGTGTGCCGCAAGCGTGGTTAAAATAGAGCCAGTGAGGTTTTGCGCAATCATGCAGCCGAGAATGGCCTGAGCGGCAAGAAATGTGCAGCGGGGAGGGTGCAGGGAGATCCCGCGCATACTGAAAATGATACCGACGATCATAGAGCCGAGCAGCAATGCGCCAGGAAGATGTATCAACAGAAAGAACAGGGAAAGAAGGAGCGACAGTAAAAACAGTAAACCCCACCGCAACACATGCATCCCATGCTCCTGAATGAAATTAAGTAACTCTTAATAAATCATAGAGAAAGCGCGATAAGAATAAAACTACGAGGGGCAATAAAAAGCAGAAATGTGCCGGATAGCAACGTCATGCCGCATATCCGGCCTATGTCTGGAACGTTTTGTAGGCCGGATATGCATGAGCGCCATCCGGCACGATAAATTAACGCTTAATATCAGACTTAAAATCGCGCTTGTCGTAGCCGGTATACAGCTGACGTGGACGGGCGATTTTCATGCCGTCGGTGTGCATTTCGTTCCAGTGTGCAATCCAGCCAACGGTACGCGCCATCGCGAAGATCACGGTGAACATGGAGGACGGAATGCCCATCGCTTTCAGGATGATGCCGGAGTAGAAATCTACGTTCGGGTAGAGTTTCTTCTCGATGAAGTACGGGTCGTTGAGCGCAATGTGCTCAAGCTCCATTGCCACTTCCAGCAGGTCATCTTTGGTGCCGAGTTCTTTCAGCACTTCATGGCAGGTTTCACGCATCACGGTGGCGCGTGGGTCATAGTTTTTGTAAACACGGTGACCAAAGCCCATCAGGCGGAAAGAATCATTCTTGTCTTTAGCACGGCGAACAAATTCCGGAATGTGTTTAACCGAGCTGATTTCTTCCAGCATTTTCAGCGCAGCTTCGTTGGCGCCGCCGTGTGCCGGTCCCCACAGGGAGGCAATACCGGCCGCGATGCAGGCAAACGGGTTCGCACCAGAAGAGCCTGCGGTACGTACGGTTGACGTTGAAGCGTTTTGTTCGTGGTCAGCATGCAGGATCAGAATACGATCCATGGCGCGTTCCAGAATGGGGTTTACTTCGTATTTTTCGCACGGCGTGGAGAACATCATGTTCAGGAAGTTACCGGCGTAAGACAAGTCATTGCGCGGGTAAACAAACGGCTGACCAATGGAGTATTTGTAGCACATCGCGGCCATGGTCGGCATTTTGGATAGCAGACGGAAGGCGGCGATTTCACGATGGCGCGGATTATTGACATCCAGCGAATCGTGGTAGAACGCAGCCAGCGCCCCGGTAACACCGCACATGACGGCCATCGGGTGAGAGTCGCGGCGGAAACCGTGGAACAGACGGGTGATCTGCTCGTGGATCATGGTATGGCGAGTGACCGTGGTTTTGAACTCGTCGTACTCTTCCTGCGTCGGTTTTTCACCGTACAGCAGGATATAACACACTTCCAGATAGTTGGACTCGGTCGCCAACTGGTCAATCGGGAAGCCGCGATGCAGCAAAATACCTTCGTCACCGTCGATGAACGTAATTTTGGATTCGCAGGATGCGGTAGAGGTGAAACCTGGGTCAAAAGTAAACATGCCTTTTGAGCCAAGGCTACGAATATCAATAACGTCCTGACCGAGCGTGCCCTTCAGCACATCCAGTTCGATAGCAGCATCACCGTTTAGAGTGAGTTTTGCTTTAGTATCAGCCATTTACGGTCTCCTTAGCGCCTTGTTGCTTAAGACTACTCAGGTGAGATCTGTTTCAACTCATCAATTAACCGTTACCACTTTGTTATTCGGCTCGCCGCTCTGCGAAGAGGAGAAAACCAGGGTACAGAGCAATGGGCGCTTGCAGGTAAATCAGTTAACTCATGGTGAATTAGCAACAAATCAACAACTTAGCAATCCGAATTATTAAACCTGTCTACACTAATAACTGTCCTGAAGGTATTGGTCAATACTTCCACACTGTTACATAACTAAATCTCCGGTGAAAGAGTGACCCCATAACTTTTACGCATTATATGCTTTTTCTGGTGTCGTTTGTAACAAGTTTGTTTAATGATTGTCAAATCAGATGATTAAAAATTAAAATAATGTTGTTATCGTGACCTATGTCACTGTTCGGGATAAAACCCGACAAACTATATGTAGGTTAATTGTAATGATTTTGTGAACGTCCTATACTGCCGCCAGGTCTCCGGAATACCCTGCAATCCCGAGCCAACCAGCGTTGTAACGTGTCGTTTTAGCAACTGGAAGCAGTGTTTTATATGACGCGTAGTTATAGTAAGGACGCTGTCTGACCCGCAAGCAGACCGGAGGAAGGAAATCCCGGCGTCTTTCAGACTACAGAAGTCTTTATCTTCTGTGCCCGAAGTCCAAAGGGAATAATAAGAACAGCATGTGGGCGTTATTCATGATAAGAAATGTGAAAAAACAAAGACCTGTCAATCTGGATCTGCAAACGATCCGATTCCCAATCACGGCGATAGCGTCCATTCTCCATCGCGTATCTGGAGTGATCACCTTCGTAGCGGTCGGGATCCTGTTGTGGTTATTGGGTACCAGCTTGTCCTCCCCTGAAGGTTTCCTCGCCGCGTCATCCATTATGAATAACTTCTTTGTGGAGTTAATTCTGTGGGGGATCCTGATTGCGCTGGCCTATCACGCCGTCATGGGCATTCGCCATCTGTTGATGGATTTTGGCTATATCGAAGAAACCCTCGAAGCAGGGACACGCTCCGCCAAAATTTGTTTCGTTATCATTGTCGTGCTTTCACTTCTTGCAGGAGTCCTCGTATGGTAAGCAACGCCTCCGCATTAGGACGCAACGGCGTACATGACTTCATTCTGGTCCGTGCTACCGCTATCGTTCTGACGTTATACATCATCTATATGGTCGGCTTCTTCGCCACCAGCGGCGAGCTGACGTTTGAAGTCTGGACCGGTTTCTTCTCATCGGCATTCACCAAAGTCTTCACCCTGCTGGCACTTTTCTCCATCTTGATTCATGCCTGGATTGGCATGTGGCAGGTGTTGACCGACTACGTTAAACCGCTGGCTGTACGCCTGATTCTGCAACTGGCCATTGTCGTTGCGCTGGTGGTTTACGTCATTTATGGATTTGTTGTGGTGTGGGGTGTGTAATGAAACTGCCAGTCAGAGAATTTGATGCTGTTGTGATTGGTGCCGGCGGCGCAGGTATGCGCGCGGCGCTGCAAATTTCCCAGAGCGGCCAGACCTGTGCGCTGCTCTCCAAAGTCTTCCCGACCCGTTCCCATACCGTATCCGCGCAGGGTGGCATCACCGTTGCGCTTGGTAATACCCATGAAGATAACTGGGAATGGCACATGTACGACACCGTTAAAGGGTCGGACTACATTGGTGACCAGGACGCGATTGAATATATGTGTAAAACCGGTCCGGAAGCGATTCTGGAGCTGGACCACATGGGACTGCCGTTCTCGCGTCTCGACGATGGCACCATCTATCAACGTCCGTTTGGCGGCCAGTCGAAAAACTTCGGCGGTGAACAGGCGGCACGTACCGCCGCGGCGGCTGACCGTACCGGCCACGCGCTGTTGCACACGCTGTATCAGCAAAACCTGAAAAACCACACCACGATTTTCTCCGAGTGGTATGCGTTAGATCTGGTGAAAAATGCTGATGGCGCAGTTGTCGGTTGTACCGCACTGTGTATCGAAACCGGTGAAGTGGTTTACTTCAAAGCCCGCGCAACCGTGCTGGCGACCGGCGGTGCTGGCCGTATTTACCAGTCAACAACTAACGCCCACATCAACACCGGTGATGGCGTAGGTATGGCAATCCGTGCCGGTGTCCCGGTGCAGGATATGGAAATGTGGCAGTTCCACCCAACCGGTATCGCCGGCGCGGGCGTGCTGGTGACAGAAGGCTGCCGTGGTGAAGGCGGTTACCTGCTGAATAAACACGGCGAGCGCTTCATGGAGCGTTATGCCCCGAATGCGAAAGACCTGGCGGGTCGTGACGTGGTGGCGCGTTCCATCATGATCGAAATCCGTGAAGGCCGCGGCTGCGACGGCCCATGGGGTCCGCACGCCAAGCTGAAACTCGACCACCTCGGTAAAGAAGTTCTGGAATCCCGTCTGCCGGGCATCCTGGAGCTTTCGCGTACCTTTGCCCACGTTGATCCGGTGAAAGAGCCGATTCCGGTTATCCCAACCTGCCACTATATGATGGGCGGTATTCCGACCAAGGTGACCGGTCAGGCGCTGACTGTGAACGAGCAGGGCGAAGATGTGGTGATTCCTGGACTGTTTGCAGTGGGCGAGATCGCGTGCGTATCGGTTCACGGCGCCAACCGTCTGGGCGGCAACTCATTGCTGGATCTGGTAGTGTTTGGTCGCGCAGTCGGTCTACATCTGCAGGAATCTATCGCTGAGCAGGGTGACCTGCAGGATGCGACGGAAGAAGAGATCGATGCTTCTCTGGCGCGTCTGAATCGCTGGAACGGTAACCGCGACGGTGAAGACCCGGTGGTTATCCGCAAAGCGCTGCAGGAATGTATGCAGCATAACTTCTCGGTATTCCGCGAAGGTGACGCGATGGCGAAAGGTCTCGAAGAGCTGAAAGCCATTCGTGAGCGCCTGAAAAATGCCCGTCTGGATGATACCTCCAGCGAGTTCAACACCCAGCGCGTTGAGTGCCTGGAGTTGGATAACCTGATGGAAACCGCGTACGCAACGGCGGTATCCGCCAACTTCCGTACCGAAAGCCGTGGCGCGCATAGTCGCTTCGACTTCCCGGAACGTGATGATGAAAACTGGCTGTGCCATTCCCTGTATCTGCCAGAGTCGGAATCCATGACCCGACGTCAAGTCAACATGGAACCGAAACTGCGCCCGGCATTCCCGCCGAAGATTCGTACTTACTAATGCGGAGACAGGAAAATGAGACTCGAGTTTTCAATTTATCGCTATAACCCGGATGTTGATGATGCTCCGCATATGCAGGATTACACCCTGGAAGCGGAAGAAGGGCGCGACATGATGCTGCTGGATGCACTGATGCAGCTGAAAGAAAAAGATCCGTCGCTATCGTTCCGCCGTTCCTGCCGTGAAGGAGTCTGTGGCTCCGACGGCCTGAACATGAACGGTAAAAATGGTCTGGCCTGTATCACACCTATTTCTGCGCTGAATCAGCCGGGCAAGAAGATTGTCATTCGCCCGCTGCCGGGTTTACCGGTGGTGCGCGATTTGGTGGTAGACATGGGGCAATTCTACGCACAGTATGAGAAGATTAAACCTTACTTGTTGAATAATGGGAAAAATCCACCGGCTCGTGAGCATTTACAAATGCCAGAGCAGCGTGAGAAGCTCGATGGGCTGTATGAATGTATTTTATGTGCATGCTGCTCAACGTCTTGCCCATCATTCTGGTGGAATCCGGACAAGTTTATTGGCCCGGCAGGCCTGCTGGCCGCGTATCGTTTCCTGATCGACAGTCGCGATACCGAGACCGACAGCCGCCTGGACGGTTTAAGTGACGCTTTCAGCGTATTCCGCTGCCATAGCATCATGAACTGCGTCAGCGTATGTCCGAAAGGGTTGAACCCGACGCGCGCCATCGGCCATATTAAGTCGATGCTGCTCAAACGTAGTGCGTAAGTTGTTGTAGTTGCCGGGGAAGTGATTCCCCGGTAGTGCAGGAAACCTCTAAAAACTGCCACATTGATAGCAATAATCGAGATGTTCAGCGCGAGACAAGGCGCGAACGGAACGAATTTTCGGGAGCATAGTTAACTATGTGACCGGAGTGAGTGAAGGTTGCAACGCAGTCGCAGCCTGAACAGCGACGATTATTAGACAGTTTTTAAAGGTTCCTTAGCGGACGCAGAAAACACGACAGTCCGCAACAAGTGAACCCCGGCACGCACATCAGTGTGCGTGGTAGTATCCACGGCGAAGTAAGCATACAAATGCTTAAGGGATCACGATGCAGAACAGCGCTTTGAAAGCCTGGTTGGACTCTTCTTACCTCTCCGGTTCTAACCAGAGTTGGATAGAACAGCTCTATGAAGACTTCTTAACCGACCCTGACTCGGTAGATGCTAACTGGCGTTCGACGTTCCAGCAGTTACCTGGTACCGGAGTCAAACCGGATCAACTCCACTCAAAAACACGTGATTATTTCCGTCGACAGGCGTTGATTACCCCACGTTACTCTTCTTCTATTTCCGACCCTGATGCCAATGTGAAGCAGGTTAAAGTCCTGCAGCTCATTAACGCCTATCGTTTCCGCGGTCACCAGCATGCGAACCTCGATCCGCTGGGGCTGTGGCAACAAGAAAATGTGGCCGATCTGGACCCGTCTTTCCACGATCTGACCGATGCGGATTTTCAGGAAAGCTTTAACGTAGGTTCTTTTGCCGGCGGCAAAGACACGATGAAGTTGAGCGACCTGGTTGTCGCGCTGAAACAAACCTACTGCGGCCCGATTGGCGCCGAGTATATGCACATCACCAGCACCGAAGAGAAACGTTGGCTCCAGCAGCGTATTGAGTCCGGTCGTGCCGCATTCAGTAGTGAAGAGAAGAAACGCTTCCTTAGCGAACTGACCGCAGCAGAAGGTCTGGAACGCTACCTGGGTGCGAAGTTCCCGGGTGCAAAACGCTTCTCGCTGGAAGGCGGTGATGCGTTAATCCCGATGCTTAAAGAAATGATCCGCCACGCCGGTAACAGCGGAACCCGTGAAGTGGTGCTGGGTATGGCGCACCGTGGTCGTCTGAACGTACTGGTTAACGTGCTGGGTAAACGCCCGCAGGAACTGTTCGACGAATTTGCGGGCAAACATAAAGAACACCTCGGCACCGGTGACGTGAAGTACCACATGGGCTTCTCGTCTGATATCGAAACCGAAGGCGGTCTGGTACACCTGGCGCTGGCGTTTAACCCGTCGCACCTGGAAATCGTTAGCCCGGTGGTTATCGGGTCGGTACGTGCGCGTCTGGACAGGCTGGATGAGCCAAGCAGCAATAAAGTATTGCCGATTACGATTCACGGTGATGCGGCAGTGACCGGACAGGGCGTGGTTCAGGAAACCCTGAACATGTCCAAAGCGCGTGGTTACGAAGTGGGCGGTACCGTTCGCATCGTTATCAACAACCAGGTAGGCTTCACCACCTCTAACCCGCTGGATGCGCGTTCTACACCGTACTGCACCGACATCGGTAAGATGGTTCAGGCGCCGATTTTCCACGTGAACGCGGATGACCCGGAAGCGGTTGCTTTCGTTACCCGTCTGGCGCTGGATTTCCGTAATACATTTAAACGTGATGTCTTCATTGATCTGGTGTGCTACCGCCGTCACGGCCATAACGAAGCCGATGAGCCGAGCGCAACCCAGCCGCTGATGTATCAGAAAATCAAAAAGCATCCGACCCCGCGCAAAATCTACGCTGACAAGCTGGAAGCGGATAAAGTTGCCACGCTGGAAGATGCGACCGAAATGGTCAACCTCTATCGTGATGCGCTGGATGCGGGCGAATGCGTGGTGAAAGAGTGGCGCCCAATGAACATGCACTCCTTCACCTGGTCACCGTACCTCAACCACGAGTGGGATGAAAACTACCCTAGCAAGGTTGAAATGAAGCGTTTGCAGGAACTGGCCAAACGCATCAGCACCGTACCTGAAGCGGTTGAAATGCAGTCGCGTGTTGCCAAGATTTATGGCGATCGTCAGGCGATGGCCGCAGGCGAGAAGCTGTTTGACTGGGGTGGCGCAGAGAATCTGGCTTACGCCACGCTGGTTGACGAAGGCATTCCGGTACGTCTGTCGGGTGAAGACTCCGGCCGCGGTACCTTCTTCCACCGTCACGCGGTGATTCATAACCAGGCCAACGGTTCAACCTACACGCCGCTGCAGCATGTGCATAACGGCCAGGGCACGTTCCGCGTATGGGACTCCGTGCTGTCTGAAGAAGCTGTGCTGGCGTTCGAGTACGGTTATGCCACGGCAGAACCGCGCACTCTGACCATTTGGGAAGCGCAGTTCGGCGACTTCGCCAACGGTGCACAGGTGGTTATTGACCAGTTCATCTCTTCCGGCGAGCAGAAATGGGGCCGTATGTGCGGTCTGGTGATGCTGCTGCCGCACGGCTACGAAGGTCAGGGTCCGGAGCACTCCTCCGCGCGTCTGGAACGTTATCTGCAACTTTGCGCTGAGCAAAACATGCAGGTTTGCGTCCCGTCTACCCCGGCACAGGTCTACCACATGCTGCGTCGTCAGGCGCTGCGCGGTATGCGTCGTCCGCTGGTAGTGATGTCACCGAAGTCGCTGCTGCGTCATCCGCTGGCGGTGTCTACGCTGGACGAACTGGCAAACGGCACCTTCCTGCCAGCCATTGGTGAAGTCGATGAACTGGATCCGAAAGGCGTGAAGCGTGTCGTAATGTGTTCTGGTAAGGTTTATTACGACCTGCTGGAACAACGCCGTAAGAATGGCCAAAAAGATGTTGCCATTGTGCGCATCGAACAGCTCTATCCATTCCCGCATAAAGCGGTGCAGGAAGCGCTGAAACCGTTTGCTCATGTACATGATTTTGTCTGGTGCCAGGAAGAGCCGCTCAACCAGGGCGCATGGTACTGCAGCCAGCATCATTTCCGTGAAGTAATTCCATTTGGGTCAGCTCTGCGTTATGCAGGTCGCCCGGCCTCTGCCTCTCCGGCAGTAGGATATATGTCCGTTCACCAGAAACAGCAACAAGATCTGGTCAATGACGCGCTGAACGTCGATTAAATAAAGGATAAATAATGAGTAGCGTAGATATTCTTGTTCCCGACCTGCCTGAATCCGTAGCGGATGCAACGGTTGCAACCTGGCACAAAAAACCGGGCGATGCAGTACGTCGTGATGAAGTACTGGTAGAAATCGAAACTGACAAAGTGGTACTGGAAGTACCGGCATCAGCGGACGGTATTCTTGATGCGGTTCTGGAAGATGAAGGGACAACCGTCACTTCTCGCCAGATCCTCGGTCGCCTGCGTGAAGGCAACAGCACCGGTAAAGAAACCAGTGCTAAGTCTGAAGAGAAAGATTCTACTCCGGCACAGCGCCAGCAGGCGTCTCTCGCCGAGCAGAATAACGATGCCCTGAGCCCGGCGATCCGTCGCCTGTTGGGTGAGCATAACCTCGAAGCCAGCGCTATCAACGGCACCGGTGTCGGTGGACGTATTACGCGTGAAGATGTTGAAAAACATCTGGCTAAAGCGCCGGCGGCGAAAGCCGAAGCAAAAGCGCCGGCAGCAGCACCTGCACCACAGGCTCAACTGGGCGCGCGTGGCGAAAAACGTGTTCCGATGACCCGTCTGCGCAAACGCGTAGCCGAGCGTCTGCTGGAAGCGAAAAACTCCACCGCGATGCTGACGACCTTCAACGAAGTCAACATGAAGCCAATCATGGACCTGCGTAAGCAATACGGTGATGCGTTCGAGAAACGCCACGGTATCCGTCTGGGCTTTATGTCTTTCTATGTGAAAGCGGTTGTTGAAGCGCTGAAACGCTATCCGGAAGTGAACGCGTCTATCGATGGTGATGACGTGGTTTATCACAACTACTTTGATGTCAGCATGGCGGTCTCCACGCCGCGTGGTCTGGTTACCCCGGTACTGCGTGATGTTGATCTGCTGGGTATGGCCGACATCGAGAAGAATATTAAAGAACTGGCGGTAAAAGGTCGCGACGGCAAGTTGACGGTTGAAGATCTGACGGGCGGTAACTTCACCATCACTAACGGTGGTGTGTTCGGTTCCCTGATGTCTACGCCTATCATCAACCCGCCGCAGAGCGCCATCCTGGGTATGCATGCCATCAAAGACAGGCCGATGGCAGTAGACGGCAAGGTTGAAATCCTGCCGATGATGTATCTGGCGCTGTCTTATGACCACCGTCTGATCGATGGTCGTGAGTCAGTGGGCTTCCTGGTAACCATTAAAGAGTTGCTGGAAGATCCAACACGTCTGCTGCTGGACGTGTAGTTAATAAGAGTATCACCTGCCCCGTAGGTCTGGACGCCTTATCAGACCTACGGGTAAAAGATAACGATTACCTGAAGGATGGACAGAACACATGAACTTACATGAATATCAGGCAAAACAACTTTTTGCCCGCTATGGCTTACCGGCACCGGTGGGTTATGCCTGTACTACTCCGCGTGAAGCCGAAGAAGCCGCATCTAAAATCGGCGCTGGCCCGTGGGTAGTGAAATGTCAGGTTCACGCTGGTGGCCGTGGTAAAGCGGGCGGTGTGAAGGTTGTTAACAGCAAAGAAGACATTCGCGCTTTTGCTGAACACTGGCTGGGTAAACGTCTGGTTACTTACCAGACAGACGCTCATGGCCAACCGGTAAATCAAATTCTGGTTGAAGCCGCGACCGACATTGGTAAAGAACTTTACCTCGGCGCAGTTGTTGACCGTAGCTCCCGTCGCGTGGTCTTCATGGCCTCTACCGAAGGCGGCGTGGAAATCGAAAAAGTAGCGGAAGAAACTCCGCACCTGATCCACAAAGTGGCGCTCGATCCGCTGGCAGGTCCGATGCCTTACCAGGGTCGTGAACTGGCGTTCAAACTGGGTCTGGAAGGTAAACAGGTTCAGCAGTTCACCAAGATCTTCATGGGTCTGGCGACTATCTTCCTGGATCGCGATCTGGCGCTGATCGAAATCAACCCGCTGGTGGTGACCAAGCAGGGTGACCTGATCTGCCTCGACGGCAAACTGGGGGCTGACGGCAACGCGCTGTTCCGCCAGGCTGACCTGCGCGAAATGCGCGACCAGTCTCAGGAAGATCCGCGTGAAGCGCAGGCTGCACAGTGGGAACTGAACTACGTCGCACTGGACGGTAACATCGGTTGTATGGTTAACGGTGCGGGCCTGGCAATGGGCACCATGGACATCGTTAAGCTGCACGGCGGCGAACCGGCTAACTTCCTCGACGTTGGCGGCGGCGCGACCAAAGAACGTGTAACCGAAGCATTCAAAATCATCCTCTCTGACGACAATGTTAAAGCCGTTCTGGTTAACATCTTCGGCGGTATCGTTCGTTGCGACCTGATCGCTGACGGTATCATCGGCGCGGTAGCGGAAGTGGGTGTAAACGTTCCGGTCGTGGTACGTCTGGAAGGTAACAACGCTGAACTCGGCGCGAAAAAACTGGCTGATAGCGGCCTGAATATTATTGCAGCGAAAAGTCTGACGGATGCAGCTCAGCAGGTTGTTGCCGCAGTGGAGGGGAAATAATGTCAGTTTTAATTAATAAAGATACCAAGGTTATCTGCCAGGGCTTCACCGGTAGCCAGGGGACATTCCACTCTGAACAAGCGATCGCTTACGGTACGCAAATGGTCGGTGGCGTTACGCCGGGTAAAGGCGGCACCACGCATCTGGGTCTGCCAGTGTTCAACACCGTACGTGAAGCGGTAGAAGCGACCGGCGCAACCGCCACCGTTATCTACGTTCCGGCGCCGTTCTGCAAAGACTCCATCCTGGAAGCTATCGATGCAGGCATCAAGCTTATCATCACCATCACCGAAGGTATCCCAACGCTGGATATGCTGACCGTGAAAGTGAAGCTGGATGAAGCTGGCGTACGTATGATCGGCCCGAACTGCCCAGGCGTTATCACTCCGGGTGAATGTAAAATCGGTATCATGCCGGGCCACATTCACAAGCCGGGTAAAGTGGGCATCGTTTCCCGTTCCGGTACGCTGACCTATGAAGCGGTTAAGCAGACCACTGACTACGGTTTCGGCCAGTCCACCTGTGTGGGCATCGGTGGGGATCCAATCCCTGGTTCTAACTTTATCGACATTCTGAAGCTGTTCCAGGAAGATCCGCAAACCGAAGCGATCGTCATGATCGGTGAGATCGGCGGCAGCGCGGAAGAAGAAGCGGCTGCTTACATCAAAGATCATGTGACCAAGCCTGTTGTGGGTTACATCGCGGGTGTGACTGCGCCGAAAGGTAAGCGTATGGGTCACGCGGGTGCGATCATCGCGGGTGGTAAAGGTACAGCGGATGAGAAATTCGCTGCGCTGGAAGCCGCAGGCGTGAAAACAGTTCGTAGTCTGGCCGATATCGGCGAAGCGCTGAAAGCGGTAATTAAGTAATTCTCAAAAAGCAGTATAAGGTCTGACTCTTTCGCGTAGCAGAAAACAGCGGTTACGCGAAGGAAGCAAGACTGATTCGTTTTCGACATGGTTGGCCATCTATTGATGGCCTTTTTTATTTTCTGTCATCCCGCATCATGCAATTTGATCACAACCATCTTCACAAATGAGATTATTTTTTGCGGCGAACATCATTCTTTCTTGTGCCTGGATTTTGCATATTACCGCCTTTAGTCATATTAAGGTTGGAGGATGGCGTGTCGCTGAAAATTCAGGATGATTACTTACCATGTTTTTTCTCTATAGCAGAAGTCTTCTCCAATGCGACGGGGTTAGCAACGGTAGTCGTTGATGTTACAGGCAGAGTACTCTCTGATTGCCATAATTTTAATTCATTCTGTAAGCTGATGAGAGCGAATAAACGCTACAGTGTTGGTTGCCAGGCGTGCGATAAACAGTGTGCTTTTGAGGCACTGAAACAGTGTAAACCCAGAATATTCAGCTGCCATGCAGGGTTAAGTTTATTCTCCATGCCATTAATTTATGAGGGGAATCTGCATGGTTTTATTATCTGTGGTCAGGTTCGGGCTAAGTACCAGGAATATAAAACCATCATCGTTGAAGATGAGTTACGGTGGATGGGCGATCCTCAAATAAAAGCCGAGTGGGAACAGCTCGTTGCGGTTGATAATAATACATTGGTGGCATCGGCTAATTTATTACATTTTATTGTCAACAATTTTGAGAGACAAGAAAAGCAATCTGAAGTGGTATTCGATAAACCGCTAAGTAGCGTCCGGCACTATTTAACGGAGCTTTCTCGTCATGAGAAAAAACTACTGGCGGCACTGCGTTATATTGATGATAACTTGTATAGTGACTTATCCCTGGAGTCTGTGGCAGCACATGTCTGTTTAAGTGCAAATTATTTCAGTCGATTTTTTAAGAAACGCCAGGGCGTTAATTTTAAAACCTGGGTAAATCAGAAAAAAATGCAAAAGGCGGGGGAGCTATTACATGATCCTGTTCATTCAATAGACAGTATTGCCCGGAAACTTCAGTACGCGCAAACCAGCTATTTTTGTCGCGTTTTCCGGGCGGCGCATCAAACATCACCCCAGTCTTTTCGTCACGCCAGACTCTCGCAGTAAAGATGTTCAGGGAGGTCGATAGCGGCAGGAATGAAAGACAGACGATCGCTCAGCGTGACGACATCGCCAATGACGACCAGTGCAGGTGGCGTAATGTTGGCTTCCTGCGCATTGCTCAGTAACGATCCGAGGGTACAGGTTAGTCGGCGCTGATTCTCCCGGGTCGCGGACATGATAATGGCCGCGGGTGTTTCCGCCGGTTTTCCGCCCATCAGTAGCTCTTCACAGATGAATGCCAGATTCGCAATACCCATGACGATAACCAATGTACCGTTCAGTTTGGCCAGCTGGCGCCAGTCCTGTTGTTGGTTACCTTCGCGTGTATGGCCGGTCACCACGTGAAAACCAGAGGCGTAATCGCGATGTGTTACCGGGATCCCGGCACAGGTTAATCCCCCAATGGTTGAACTGATACCGGGGACGACTTCAAAAGGTATCCCCGGCTCGATAAGCCCTTCAGCTTCTTCGGCCCCACGACCAAATACGTAGGGATCGCCACCTTTTAAGCGCACGATATTGTGATGCGTCTGGGCATACTGAACGAGAAGCGCGTTGATTTCATCCTGTGGCACGCAATGAAATCCTGGATTCTTACCGACATTGATAAGCTCACAGTCAGCGGATGCCCATTCCAGAATCTTAGGATTGACCAACCTGTCGTAAATAATGACATCTGCTTGTTTAATGCACATCACTGCTTTGAGGGTGAGTAATGAAATATCACCGGGACCTGCGCCAACGAGCCAGACCTTTCCGAAAGTTTTCACATTGTGTCCTTTATCACGTCTAACAAAAAAAGGCAGAACCACCCCGGAGAATGATTAAAAGCAGTCGTTTGCCTGTAAGTTATAACGCTAAATTTTCCTAAATTATCACAAGGATAATATTGATTAATCTCGCAAAGTTTTTTCCACAATAAACAAGATGACTTGAAAAATTATTAAGAACTTATTGGCGCTATGTGTCTGAATTTAACCTTAATTAAATTGTGTTTATTGTTGTGCTTGAGTATTATTGGTTAATATTTATCCGCCATCAGTATGAACAAATCATGGATTGGATCAATGACATCAATGCCTGAAATAAAATATAACACTCGATGTTTACTCGGGTGACATGAATTATTTTTTATAAATTAAACTATTTTTGTACGCTGCATATGGAAGAGGTTATGAGAGGAAAAATACCCAAAACGGAGTTGCTGGTAACTTTTGAAGTGGTTGCGCGTCACGAAAGTTATACCCGGGCAGCTGAAGAGCTGGCTTTAACACAAAGTGCTGTTTTCCGCCAGGTGAATGCGCTAGAGGATTTTCTTAATACTGCGCTATTTAATCATGCCAAGAAGCGCATTTTTTTAAATGCGGCAGGCAAACACTATTTAACTATCGTTAAAGAAACACTGAACAAGCTTGAACGAGACACGACGACGATCATGACATGGCAGCCGACCGTACAAGTGATCGAACTGGCGGTTAACCCGACGTTCAGTACGCACTGGCTGATCCCAAACCTGCGTGAGTTCAATAAACTCAATCCGGATATTATCGTTAACATTCATTCTCTGGCGAATATTGGCGATTTTCTTAACCGGGAATATGACGCAGCGATCATGCGGGAAGATTTTTACTCTCCGTGGTCGGGGGTCGAGTACCTGTTCGAAGAGGAAATTCTGCCCGTGTGCAGCCGTTGCCTGCTTGCCGAACCGGACCGGAAGCTGTCTGTCGATGAACTGCTGAACGAATACCCGCTTTTGCATCAAAGCACCCGCATCAAAGGCTGGCAGGAATGGTTTGCGCTGTCCGATGTCAGCAGTCCGCTGGTGAATAAAGGTCCGCGATTTGATCTCTTGTCGATGTTGATTGCGGCGGTACGTTCCAACCTTGGCGTCGCATTGCTACCCCGTTTTGCCATTCAGCACGATCTGGATAGCGGGGATATGGTGATTCCTTGCGATGTTCCAATGCGTACCGGGAATCGATTTATCATGACGTGGCGGGAGGAGAAATCAGAGTCCCTGCATTTGGAGATCTTCCGCAACTGGTTGCTAAATAAATCCGTGGTGTCAGCTGCCTGATGGCGGCTGCGCTTGATCAGGCCTACAGGTATTTGCCCGATACGCGTATCGGTATCGGGCAAAAGAGCGATTACCAGTCGATCCCAGGCTGTGCCTGAATGCCGCTATCAAAAGCGTGTTTAACCGGGCGAAGCTCGCTGACCGTATCGGCAAGTTCAAGTAACAGCGCATGGCAACCGCGCCCGGTGACAATGACGCTCTGGTCGGCAGGGCGATTTTCGATGGCGTTGATAACCTCCTGCGTATCCAGATAGTGATATGCCAACATATAGGTGAGTTCGTCCAGTACGACCAGATCGTAATGCGCATCGGCTAGCATGCGCTTACTTTCCTGCCACACTGCCGTGGCCGCCTCGATATCGGCTTCCCGGCTCTGGGTTTCCCAGGTAAAACCGGTACCCATAATATGAAACTCCACGCCGAGAGGGTGCAGTGTGTTGTACTCGCCATTATCCCACTGGCCTTTGATAAACTGTGCGACGCCAACGGTTTTTCCGTGACCAACCGCGCGCGTCGCCGTGCCGAAGGCTGCGGTGGATTTCCCTTTGCCATTGCCGGTGAAGACAATCAGAATCCCTTTTTTCTCCGTTGCTGCCGCCACGCGGGTATCGACCTGCGCTTTCAGCTTCTGCTGGCGCTGGCGATGTCGGTCATTGTTGGCTCGCGCTTCCATGGTCGCTCCTTAATGTCCTGCCGGGCAGGTTGCGCAGCGATGCTGCTGTTCAAACTGACTGAAGAAGTTATTGCCTTTGTCATCCACTAAGACGAAGGCTGGCATATTTTTAACTTCCATCATCCAGACCGCTTCCATGCCCAATTCGGGATACTCAAGGCAGTGCAGGCTCTTCACATATTGCTGTGCCAGCAGGGCCGCTGCGCCGCCGATGCTGCCGAGGCTAAATCCACCGTGTTTGTGGCAGGCATCAGTGACCTGCTGGCTGCGGTTACCCTTGGTGAGCATAATGAGGCTGCCGCCTTGTGCCTGGAAGGCATCGACATACCCATCCATACGCCCGCCGGTGGTCGGACCCATTGAGCCACAGGCCTGATTTTCCGGGGTTTTGGCGGGACCTGCGTAATAAACGATATGCTTTTTCATGTATTCCGGCATCGGTTCGCCGTTATCCAGACGCGCTTTGATGTTTGCGTGGGCGATATCGCGAGCGACAACAATCGGGCCGCTGAGCGACAGGCGTGTACCAATGGGCAGAGCCGACAAATCATTAAGAATCTCACGCAACGGGCGATCGAGGTTGAGCTCTACCGTCTGGGCGGTGTTTTCAACGCGGTGAGAGTCGGGAATAAACTTACCTGGGTTATGTTCGAGTTTCTCCAGCCAGATCCCGTGTTTATTAATTTTAGCCTTGATGTTGCGGTCAGCCGAGCAGGAGAGCGCCATGGCGATAGGGCAGGAGCCACCGTGGCGCGGCAAACGAATAACGCGAATGTCGTGGGCAAAGTATTTGCCACCAAACTGCGCGCCGATGCCAAATTCGCGGCTGGCATTGAGCAGTTCGGTTTCCAGTGCTGTATCGCGGAATGCCTGGCCCAGTTCATTCCCGCTGGTGGGCAGGTTATCGTAATATTTGGTCGATGCCAGCTTCGCAACTTTTAGCGACTGATCGGCAGATAATCCACCAACCACAAAGGCGATGTGGTACGGCGGACAAGCGGCAGTACCCAGCGATTTCATTTTTTCGATCAGGAAAGCCGTCAATTTCTCCGGCTGCAGAATAGATTTGGTTTCCTGGAACAGCGCGGCTTTGTTCGCTGAGCCACCGCCTTTGTTGACGAACAAGAAACGGTATTCGCTACCCGGCGTCGCGCTGATGTCGATTTGTGCAGGCAGGTTGGTCTGGGTATTGACCTCGTTATACATGTCCAGCGGGGCATTTTGTGAATAACGCAGGTTACTTTCCGTAAAGGTGGTATATACACCCTTGCTTAATGCTTCGGCATCATCGCCACCGGTCCAGACCTGCTGGCCTTTGCTGGCGACAATGGTGGCGGTCCCGGTGTCCTGGCAGTTGGGGAGTACGCCTTTGGCTGAGACTTCGGCATTGCGCAGCAGCTGTAACGCAACGTACTTGTCATTACTGCTGGCCTGTGGATCGTGCAAAATGCTGGCAATCTGTTTCAAATGTCCGGCGCGCAGGAAAAATGAAGCCTCATAAAATGCCTGCTGTGCTAACAAGGTTAACGCTTCCGGCGCAACCTTAATAACTTCCTCTCCGTCTAACTCCGTCACCGTAATGTGTTGATTACTGAGCAATTCATATTCGGTATTATCTTTACTCTGAACAAAGAGTTCCTGCCAGACAAATGGTTTAGACATGTTTACTTCTCACCTCTTCATTTTTGCCGGATGACGGCGTAAATAAATGTGCTAATCGTAGGCCGGATGAGCGAAGCGCTATCCGGCATCAAGTTATTTTGCTAAAAAGACATTGGCCTGCGTCGCGTCAGCGACATATTCGATAGTTCTCTGAGCACGAACGCTGTTACCGGCTTCGTCCAATGGCGGAGAATAGACGGCAATCGCATATTTACCGGGCACTACCGCAACCATTCCGCCGCCAACGCCGCTTTTCGCCGGAATACCGACGCTGTACAGCCACTTGCCGCTGCCGTCGTACAGTCCGGCAATTGCCATTTCAGCCAGCACCTGCGGCACATAGCGTTCATTCAGCAACTGCTTACCGTTGAAGGGCGATTTGCCTTTGTTCGCGAGAACGGCACCCATTTTGGCCAGTTGCTCAACGGTGATGTCCACTGAGCACTGGCGGGTATATATTTCGACCGCTTCCTCTGTGTTGCCGTAGAAACTGTTATAGGACTCCATCAGCTTCGCCAGTGCCTGGTTGTGCTGATTGGTTTCCATCTCGGACTTGAATACCGGTTCGTTGACCGTGAGTTTGGCATCCGCCCAGACATTCAGGTTGTCGAGGATTTTGTTCCAGCGATCGGTTTTGTCTTTGGCCTCAATCAGGCTGACGGTGCTCATTGCACCTGCATTCACCAGTGGGTTTTCCGGCGCGCCTTTCGTGAGTTCAACGGCTAAACCTGAATTGAATGGCATGCCGGTGGCATTGGCCCCGAGTTTATCCAGAACTACCTGAGGGCCATGCTGTTCCATGGCGAGCGCCATGGTGAAGACTTTACTCAGGGATTCCATCGGGAAGGGCTTGTTAACATCACCTACCTGGTAGATTTTTCCGTCTACTGTGGCAACGGTGATGGCAAAATTATTGGGACTGTAGCTCGCCAGGGCAGGGATATAGTCGGCGACTTTGCCATCATGGTTACTTTTGTATTTCTGATGTGCCTGCTCTATTAACTTTGCGTAGTCCGGCGTGGTTTGCGCGAATGAGGCAGAGCTAAACAAGACGCTGAAAGCAAAGA
The DNA here is from genome assembly GCF_014103415.1 of Citrobacter sp. RHBSTW-00671. Classification (NCBI taxonomy): domain Bacteria; kingdom Pseudomonadati; phylum Pseudomonadota; class Gammaproteobacteria; order Enterobacterales; family Enterobacteriaceae; genus Citrobacter; species Citrobacter sp. RHBSTW-00671. Next base: position 3,905,643 of record NZ_JABXPR010000001.1, on the reverse strand, counting down.
GACTCACGCCGAGAAGAGTTTTAGTCATGGTGCTTTCCTGTTGGGGTACTCATCATGGTGCCGGATGGCGGCGTACCGCCTTATCCGGCCTACGGATAGTTAAACGTTATGTAGGCCGGATAAGCGCAAGCGCCATCCGGCAATAACGAGGTATCAGGACAACGCAACCTCTGTTTCGGTAACCGGGCGGTCTTGCTCCGGTGTTTTGACTGGCGCGGTTCCGCGGCAGCCTGAACCAAAGTGTTCACCTTCCCAACGACCCACAATGGCAGCACCCATGGCATTACTCATGACGTTAGTGGCTGAACGACCCATATCGAGGAACGGATCGACGCCCATCAGCAGGATCAGACCGGCTTCCGGAATGTTGAATTGGTTCAGGGTTGCGGCGATAACTACCATGGATGCACGTGGCACACCCGCCATCCCTTTTGAGGTCAGCATCAGAATTAGCAGCATGGTGATTTGCTCGCCCATGCTCAGCTCAATGTTGCACGCCTGGGCAATAAAGACGGTGGCAAAGGAGCAATAGGCCATGGAACCGACGAGGTTAAAGGAGTAACCGATCGGCAGAACGAAGCTGGCAATTTTTGACGAGACGCCGAATTTTTCCAGCTTATCCAGCGTGCCAGGGAAGGCCGCTTCAGAACTGGACGTGGTAAAGGCCAGCAGCGCCGGTTCGAAGATTGATTTGGTGAGACGGCTGATGCAAGGACCAACAATGAGTGTCGACAGGCCAATCAGAATTGCCCACAGCATGCCCAGTGTCAGGTAGAACTCGCCCATAAAGATACCGGCGCTAACCATTACACCCAGACCACGCTCGGCAATCAGGCCGGAAATAGCCGCGAAAACGGTCAGTGGGGCAAACAGCATGACGTAGCCTGTCAGCTTCAGCATGACGTGTACCAGCGAATCCAGAACCTTAACGATAGGCTCGGCTTTTTCACCGATGGCGGCTAGGCTGCAACCGAGGAAAATGGAGAACACCACGATCTGCAGGATTTCGTTACGCGCCATCGCGTCAACGATACTGGTTGGTACGGCATGTGAGATAAAGACTTTCAGCGTGAACGGCTCTGACTTAACAGCGGCAACAGCGCCTGCGTCATGCGCAACAAAGTTGATGCCCGCGCCCGGCTGGAAGATATTAACGATAACCAGACCCAATGCGATCGACAGCAGTGAGGCACAAATAAACAGGAAAAAGGTTTTAGAAAATATACGACCCAGCGTTTTGGCATCGCCCATCTTGGCAATACCGACAACCAGAGTTGAAATAACCAATGGCGCAATAATCATCTTCACCATGCGTAAGAATATAGTGGTGAAAATGGAAATATCCTGTGCATATGATTTTGCTGTTTCAGCCGCGGCCATATTATTAATGGCCACCCCGGCAATCATGCCGAGTATCAGGCCTAATATGATCATCTTCGTTAAACTAATTTTCTTCATGTGTACTCCATCGGATAAAGGCTGGTAATTGGAATAATGTAGGGTGGCGTGTGCCTGAGCCCGGACAGCAGCTCAGACGCACGCCTGTTGTGACCAACCGCATGAATATTCGAAGCACTGTGATACAGCTGAACTCTGTGCTCCAATGGCTGTTATTGTGTTTTTTTGTTACAGATCGAATTCAATACTTAATAATGGTGCGTGTTGCTGCGCGCCATAAACATCATTGTCACCGACATTGCCGGAAATAATATCGCGCGGCATGACAATTTTTACTGCGTTAGCGGGATCAAACCAGACAATATTGTGAATAAAGTCAGGTTCGACATTATATAACCCAGCAATAAGTTGCGGAGTTAATTGCTCCGAACGTTTTACTCGCTGATAGTCTTCCCGGGTTTTAAACAAAATATCTAAAACCAGTTCGTACGGTCCGGCATTTTTGGAGCGAATGACCTGCGCCAGTGAACAAATTGACTGTTTCATGCCTGAACTCCTTCTGGCGTCACCTGCTCAATGTGGAAATCAAACCGCAGTGCGTCGCTGGCTTCAATCAGGTGATAGATCGAGAACTCATACACCGGCCCACTCTGAATATCAGATGGCGAGAATGGGAAAGCGAGGTTGCCCGCGGTCGCAATACGATTTTCATAGCCGTAGTGCAGTAGGGTAGAGCGCACCAGCGAGCAAACGCTGTTGGCGATATCCTGCGTGGGCGCGACGACGTCCAGTAAAATGCCCAGTTCATGACCGGCGGTTTTCATCGGTTCATGATTGCCCATCACGCCATTCTTACCGTAAAGGTGGAACGTCATGCGGATACTGTCATCATTCAGTGAGAGGTTACGTGCCACGCTTGCCTGTACTTCTTCGAGAATGGTGTCGATACCGGCAATCATTATCGGGTCGCGCGTCCCGGCGATAGTCAGGCAGCGGAAGCCAACCTGACGTGCGCCTTCCAGTTTCAGTGCATACGGCGTTTCTTCATGATGCGAACCGCTGACATACACTTCACCTTCGTTAACCGCGGTGAAAGTACAGGCCTTCAGGTTCAGTACGCCGCCCGGTCCCGGCAGGAAGTACGGGTCGGACTTCTCGTACAAGGTATGCGCCGCAGCGGAGGTTTCAGTGAACTTACGCTTTGGATTGAACGCTTTCAGCGTAAAGCCGTTGTCGTCGATGATCCCCATTGCGCAATCCGAGCCGGAGCCAGGGGTTGCTGCAATGGCAGCACACTCAAGGATCTTACCGCAGTGCAGCGCCAGACCTTCATCAAAGCCTTGCATAATCGGCAGCGCCGCGAAGCAGGCTGGATCGTAAGCGCGTCCGCCCAGAACAACCTGTGCCCCCGCTTTCAGCGCACGCTGGAAAGGTTCGACACCCATCTGCGCGACGATGTAGGTGCTGTCTTCGATGGCTTCGTGCGTTAACTCAGGCACGAAATCCAGCGCGGTGATTTTGCCGTTATCCAGTGCCTGGTGAACCACGTCTTTATCAACATCAGACGGGATCAGCGCCATGGAGAAAGACAGTTTTTCTTCCTGGGCAATCTCATGGACTATCTGGCGACACCACTCCAGATGCGGAGCAGCACCGGAACCACCGGCGGTGCCGATGACCACTGGGATGTTGTTCTTAACGCCCGCCACGATCATATAGCGCAGATCGCGTTTTACCCCGGCCCGGTCAGTGAAGGGTTTACCTGCCCCCAGGTAGTGGGGGCCCGGATCGGAGGAACCTGCGTCAACAGCAATAAGATCCGGTGACTCTTCCATGGCTTTACGAAAACTCTCTTCCGGGAAGCCATAACCCAGGATAGCCGTAGGCGATAAGATCTTAAATGTGCGTGCCATCTCTTAATCCTTAGTTTGCAACAGCGCGATGGTGCGGTTCATTTCGTTAAACACGATGTTGAGACCTTCATCGAATCCCATACCCGGTTTTACCAGCATGCGCATTGGACGTGCGGCCAGTGCCACGTGTACGCAGGTGCGGGCACTGATCTCGGTTTCGTTACAGGTACCGCCCTGATAGGCTTCCATAGCGTGTTTGTTGCAATACAGCACCGCATCAACGATGTTGTGAATACCGCCCAGATCCGGAGTCTTGATCTGCACCATGTGGCAGCTGCCCGCATCGGTGAAGTCCACGATGTCCTGATAGGTGTTACACCATTCATCAGCCACGATTTTCACGCCGGAGCCCAGACGGGTCAGCTCTTTGGTGATGGCGGTCAACATGCGGATCTGATCCTGTTTGTTGCCGGCATCAACCGGACCTTCAATGTACAGCGGCAGACCTTGCGCTTCGGCTTCCAGGCTGGCGATGTATTCGGCGCAGCGCACCGGGTCCATATCAAAAATCAGGCCGATCGTGCCGTACACATCGATATGCAGCGTCGGGTGATAACGCTCGCTGGTGCGCAGGCTTAAGATACGGTCGGACAACCAACGCACATACTCACGCAGTTTTTCGCCTTTAAAGCCCAGCTTCTCTTCAACGTTGTTGATCAGCGCATGCGGCAGGACATCCACACCTTTGAGGATCATTTTGTCGACGGCGATATAGCGGTCGTCACCACTCTGACCAAATAACGGAATGGCTTCCGGTACACACGGCAGCTGCCACTCGTCGCATACCACTTCAGTTTTCAGACGACCGGTAGCCAGCGCCGCCGCGTCAAGCAGTGCCTGAGAAAGACCGTAACGAACGGCGGTATGCAGCAGATGGCCGTCAATACGCAGTTGGTCAAAGAAACGGGCATTTGGCAGGAATGCATCAACGTCACGGCCTTCCAGCAGCGGTTTGATGTGATCGTTGAGGAACGGAATGAAGTTCTCAGCCAGGAACAGCGGATCACGGCCGCCGGCACCTGAATATTGCACCGCAGCGCAATCACCCACTGCGACCGCGCCGTTTTCCAGAACCAGCTGGACCGATACGCATTCACCTGCCTGGCGCACGGAGGTAAAGCCAGGCGTTACCGGATCGCCGGTATAGATAAAACCGTCATGACCTGCGCCGTTTTTGATGGCCTGCTGATCGTCAAAATAAAATGAGGAGTAGCCAGCGGTGAAAAGGGCCTGTTTAATTTTCATTATGGTCTTCCTATTAATTTACTGTGGGATACGGCGTTGATGTCATCAATGACCATCTGGAAAGAAGGTTTGCGACCTTCAAAATGTGCGCGCTCTGCAACGTAGTCGTGGTGCAGCGCGAGAATGTCTTTTGGCAGTGGAACCGCACCGGCTTCGAGAATACGGATAGCGCCGGTGTTATCGCGCACCGGCAGAATTTTGCCTGCGTTGCAGGCGGCTGGGGCGAAGGGGACATCCAGAACACCGGCTTCAAAAGCCAGTACCGTACCGCGTGCAATGTCGCCATTACCCATCTCGAAGACTTTTTTCAGTACTGCGCGGACTTCACTCTTAATCAGTTCGACTTCCTGTTCCACGGCAGCGCACTGCGGGAACTTCTGGTCGCTGACCATGTTAAGCATTTGGCGTGACGCTTTAAGGCCCTGAGCGTTCGCCGCGGCAGTTGGGATGCCGAAGGCTTCATGCGGGCTCTTGGTAATGACTTTTGTGGCACCGGACATGCCAGCAACCGCAGCACCCCAGGCGATAACGGAGAAGGCTTTTGCTTCATCTTCCGGGAATCCGCCCATCCACTGGTGGAATACGGTACTCAGCTCATAATCATCGAAGCCGTGGTTATGGAAGTATTCGTGGGACAGTTCACGCAGCGCCTGAATGGCGGCGATATCCTGCGTCAAACTACCGACCTGACCGTAACCGACGGTAATGGACTTCACGCCTTGTTCCAGTGCCAGCAGACCTTCGATAATCGCCACCGAGTGGGACATAAACGGCGGGATCAGGGTGCCAGTCAACGGACCAAACGGTTCACGGTTGATGCGAATACCATTTTCTTCGTACAGTCCCATCAGGCGATCGCAGTACTGCCAGTCACGAATGGATTTTTCCAGGGTGACGCGTTTGGCGTAAGGGATGTTGTAGGAGATCCCGCCCCCTTCGTAGCTGGTAAAGCCACTGGCCATGGCGATTTCTGCCAGCAGACGTGCATCTGGCGTACCGTGGCGGACCTGGATTGGTTTTTCCAGCGACTCAGTCATACGGCGGCAGGCAGCAACCCCATGATTGACGACGGGTAAACCATTCAGTTTGGAGGTGCCCGCCTCGATAGATTTTTGGATCCCGACAGCCGCTTCTTCATAGCGGTTCAGACGGGTATAGGCATCGATTGTACTTGGCAGGAGGTCACATTCTTCCTGCAATGTTTTAAGCAGCTCAATGTGTTCATCCATGAGTGCGACGCCTGCACGCGGCTGGCTCAGCGTTTTACCTTCTTGATCGGCCTTCAACAGCGCGAGGGAGAAGCGTTTTGAATCTGGAATTGATTGCTGGTACTTCACGCCATCTTCGAAGTTCTCAACGTCTTTGCCGGTTTCCCAGGTTTGCAACACCTGGTGCCTTTCGGTCATGAATTCGTCGTGGGTCAATTTTTTATTTCGAAGTTCCATTCGTAGCTGCCTTTAGTTTTGTAGGGTTAAACACTGAATGCTGGTGCGAGCAGCGGCTTGCGGGTGCAGCCTGGCGACGTTTGCCAGTAGAGGGAGCAGGCCATATGAATCGCGGTAATACTCAAACTGATTCGGTAACAGAATTCTTTTACCCTGGTCGTCCAGCTCCCGGTATTTGAGCCAGTTATGGATATCGAACTGGCTGGCGCGAGAGAGCCACCCACCTGAACCGACAACTTTCCGTACGGTGGTGAGATCGCGACCCATCTGTAAATCCACGTTACCGACGCAGGTGCAAACCTGCTTCTTAGTGCCCGCGTGGCGCTCAGTGGCATAGCCCACGCACAAACCGGCTAACAGAGTGTCGAAATATTTCTCTTCCTCGTTGACCGGCAGGTAGTCCGGCTGCCCAACCAGATGGCGCAGGTAGCGATAAAACGCCTCCTCACGTTGTGGCTGTTGGGCAAAAACAACTTTCACCATATCCTGCGTGCTTTCTCCCACCACGACGGCGGAAACGCGCATGCCCAAATCACCTTCAACGGTACGTTTGACGAAAGGTTCAGGGACACCATGCAGGACAGTATCGGGGGAGAGGGTATTCGCGCTGGCTGAATAGACATCCGTGGTGGCGCCACCCATATCGATCAGCATGAATTCCTTCCATGCGCTGTCGTAATCGCTAATCGCTTTTACCAGTTCATACACCGTCCACGGCGTCGGCATGGGGTCTTCGCCAGTTTCCCCCACGATGACGTCAAGACCTTTACCTTTTACGATGCGTGACAAGAACACATCGCAAATGGCCTGGCGAGCGGCAAACGGATTCGGGTGATCGAGATCCGGCAGGATGTTGTCTACCGTGGTCAGATCTTTGTGGCCCAGAATCGTTTGTATTTCGTCCTGAATATCACGGTTTCCGGCATAGATGATGGCGCAATCAAGCTTCGAATCCGCCAGTGCACGCGCATTGGCCAGGCCATAGCTTTCTTCACCGCCATCTGTACCGCCTGTAAACAACAGGATATCTGGCGGGACGGATTCCAGCTCCTGGATGTCATGACGGTTGAGCTTGTACGAATAATATTGCGCGATTTTCGCTCCTGCCGAGTGAGCGGTAACTTTCGCCGATTCTAGCGTAATGGAAGGCACCAGCCCCATTGCTGCAACGGCGAGTCCACCTTTGGCTGAGGAGGAGTACTTCAACTGCACTTCACCACTTTTCAGTAACGGGCGAGCATCGGCAACATTCAGCACCTGATTCAGGCTGGCAAAAAAACCGTCTGCCAGATGATGTGTGGTGGTTGGGGTCAGGACATGATTGACCAGCGTTAACTCCTCTCCTTCCTGTGCGAAGAGGGCTGCCTTGGTCCATGTCGAGCCGATATCGACAGAAACTGTTTGCATCAGATAGCCTCTTCCAGGCAACGCTGTTCGAGGCCATTGTGTTGGTGAATATCGTTAGTGATAAGCGAGCAGACATCTTCCAGGTCGTGGCTGGGGGCGAAAACGCGGTTGAAGCCCATTTCTTTAAACTTCACTTCGACATCGGCAAAATCGTGTTTGCCCACAACAAGGTTACCGCCGACATACAGTAGAATGTCGCCGAGGCCACGTTCAATGCAGCGCTCACGCAAGCCGAGGCAGTCAATGTCGCCGTGGCCGTAGATGGAGGACACCACGATGGCATCGGCGCCTGTTTCAATTGCGGCATCAATATATTCATCCTGGCTCACCATCACCCCGAGGTTGATTACGTGAAAATCATGAGCAGTAAAAACGCGATCCAGAACTTTATTGCCTACTGCATGGCAGTCAGCACCGATGACGCCAATAACAAGTGTAGATTTCTTCATGGGTAATCCTCTGTAGGGCTGATGGTCAATAAGTAAAAAATATTTCTAATATTTAGAACATGGATTGTGACAACCTCTTAATAGGGTTGGAGTTTCTGTGGAAGCGAAAAAGGAAGCAATTGATCTATTTTCAAAATATCCTGCACAAAACGATTGTTATATTGTCTTTTTATAAAAATGCATTTAAATCAATATCTTATAAATTAGTTTCTATTGGTTATTTTATTTATTAGCGAATTGCGTAATAAACCACTTGCCATGTTTGTGATCGAAATCTTATTTTGTGCTACCGGCTTTATCAGGGGCGTTTTTAATAATTTAGAAAATGGCATTCGCTAAATAACTTGTGAACGACATAACGGTTTTTTATTTATTAATCTTATATGTCGTAAATATTTTTTGTTAAATTTAAGATAAAAATGATAATGAATTGTTCGGAATATATTTATTCTTTGGCGTAGAGGTGATGTTGTGGCGGGAGTGATAACTTATAGTGATGTTTTAAGCGAAACGGTGGGTCTCTGCGGGGCGATCGCCAAGCCTCAGGGCACCGGTCAATGTTTGCCGCTTCGCTTTCAGTTGAGATAGTTACATCGCGGTGTTAATTATAAGTAAAATTAAAATGAATAATTTGTATTAAATAATGATTACAGGACTTGCTAAACAAAAAACTGTGAGCTACCCAGCAATAGTGACTCTTTATCTGTCCATAATTTTGTCCCGCCGACTGGTTAAAAGATCGTGTAGATTTAAATAAATATCCTATCATTTGTAGTAACGGCAATTACTCATTGAAAAACATATCGTTAACATGGTGTTCACTAGTCGCACTAGCGATAAACACTATTAACATTAAAATTGAAAATTGATTTAAATCAATGTTTAAAACTTGGTAAACATCATCAAATGAGGTTAAATTGCTGCAGATCAAATTGGTCTGAAAGTGATAAATTAGCTATAAATTGATCACTATCGAAAAATGCAAATTTACCTCGATAAAAACCTGTTTATTGTAAGGATTTTACGGCGTAATATAATTGCGGGATCAATTTGAGTGTTTTATTAACATGTTTGTAACTTTTCATCCTTGTCCTTTCTTCAAATGAGAAGAAAGAGCAGCGGGGGAAGGAAGCAAATAAATTTGTATTGGGGCATGCGTGTGACCCTTTCTAACGGGGTTCACTCTCGGAGTCTTCATGCGATGAGCAAGGAGTCATGATGTTAGATATAGTCGAACTGTCGCGCTTACAGTTTGCCTTGACCGCGATGTACCACTTCCTGTTTGTGCCACTGACGCTCGGTATGGCGTTCTTGTTGGCCATCATGGAAACGGTCTACGTCCTTTCCGGCAAACAGATTTATAAAGATATGACCAAATTCTGGGGCAAGTTGTTTGGTATCAACTTCGCTCTGGGTGTGGCAACCGGTCTGACCATGGAGTTCCAGTTCGGGACTAACTGGTCTTACTATTCCCACTATGTCGGGGATATTTTCGGTGCGCCGCTGGCGATTGAAGGTTTGATGGCCTTCTTCCTCGAATCCACCTTTGTAGGTCTGTTCTTCTTCGGCTGGGACCGTTTGGGTAAAGTCCAGCATATGTGTGTCACCTGGCTGGTGGCGCTGGGTTCTAACCTGTCCGCACTGTGGATTCTGGTTGCGAACGGCTGGATGCAAAACCCAATCGCTGCGGATTTCAACTTTGAAACCATGCGTATGGAGATGCTGAGCTTCTCTGAACTGGTGCTCAACCCGGTTGCTCAGGTGAAATTTGTTCACACTGTGGCTTCTGGTTATGTTTGTGGCGCGATGTTCGTTCTGGGTATCAGCTCCTACTATATGCTGCGCGGCCGTGACTTCGCGTTTGCTAAACGTTCTTTTGCTATCGCTGCCAGCTTTGGTATGGCTGCCATTCTGTCTGTTATTGTTCTGGGTGATGAATCTGGTTACGAAATGGGCGACGTGCAGAAAACCAAACTTGCTGCTATTGAAGCCGAGTGGGAAACCCAACCTGCACCGGCATCCTTTACGCTGTTCGGTATTCCGGACCAGGATGCGCAGGAAAACCATTTTGCGATTCAAATTCCTTATGCCCTGGGCATCATTGCTACCCGCTCTGTTGATACACCGGTCATTGGTCTGAAAGATCTGATGGTGCAGCACGAAGAGCGTATCCGTAACGGGATGAAAGCGTATCAGCTGCTGGAAGAACTGCGTGCAGGCTCTACCGATCAGGCTGTTCGCGACCAGTTCAACAGCATGAAGAAAGATCTGGGATATGGTCTGCTGCTGAAACGTTATACAGATAAAGTGACCGATGCGACTGAAGCGCAAATCCAGCAAGCCACGAAAGACTCTATCCCTCGTGTTGCTCCGCTGTACTTCGCATTCCGTATTATGGTGGCGTGCGGCATCCTGATGCTGGCTATCATTGCTGTGTCCTTCTGGACCGTGATTCGTAATCGTATCGGCGAGAAAAAATGGCTGCTGCGCACTGCGCTGTATGCGATTCCGCTGCCGTGGATTGCCATTGAATCTGGCTGGTTTGTCGCAGAATATGGCCGTCAACCGTGGGCGATAGGTGAAGTGTTACCGACAGCCGTGGCGAACTCTTCGCTGACTGCGGGTGATCTCATCTTCTCGATGCTGTTGATTTGCGGCCTGTATACCCTGTTCCTGGTGGCTGAACTGTACCTGATGTTCAAGTTCGCACGCCTTGGGCCGAGTAGCCTGAAAACCGGTCGTTATCACTACGAGCAGTCTACTGTGACTACTCAGCCGGCACGCTAAGACAGGAGTCGTCAAATGATCGATTATGAAGTATTGCGTTTTATCTGGTGGCTGCTGGTTGGCATTCTGCTGATTGGTTTTGCGGTCACTGATGGCTTCGACATGGGGGTGGGCATGCTCACCCGTTTCCTCGGTCGTAATGATACCGAGCGTCGAATTATGATTAACTCCATCGCCCCGCACTGGGACGGTAACCAGGTATGGCTTATCACCGCGGGTGGCGCTCTGTTCGCTGCATGGCCGATGGTGTACGCTGCTGCGTTCTCCGGTTTCTACGTGGCGATGATCCTGGTACTGGCGTCATTGTTCTTCCGTCCGGTCGGTTTCGATTACCGCTCCAAGATTGAAGATATGCGCTGGCGCAACATGTGGGACTGGGGCATCTTCATTGGTAGCTTCGTTCCGCCGCTGGTTATCGGCGTTGCGTTTGGCAACCTGCTGCAAGGTGTTCCGTTCCACATGGATGAGTACATGCGCTTGTACTACACCGGTAACTTCTTCCAGTTGCTGAATCCGTTTGGTCTGCTGGCAGGGGTTGTGAGCGTAGGGATGATCATCACTCAGGGCGCAACCTATCTGCAGATGCGTACCGTAGGCGAACTACACCTGCGTGCACGTACCACCTCACAGGTTGCGGCGCTGGTGACTCTGGTTTGCTTCGCACTGGCCGGTGTTTGGGTGATTTACGGTATTGATGGTTATGTGGTGACTTCCGCACTGGATCACCACGCGGCCTCTAACCCGATGACCAAAGAAGTGGCACGTGAAGCGGGCGCATGGATGGTGAACTTTAACAATGCACCTATCCTGTGGCTGGTTCCGGCATTGGGCGTGGTTCTGCCGCTGCTGACCATTCTGACTTCTCGTATGGAGAAAGGGGCCTGGGCGTTCATCTTCTCCTCACTGACGTTAGCCTGCATCATCCTGACTGCCGGTATCGCAATGTTCCCGTTTGTGATGCCGTCCAGCACGATGATGAACGCAAGTCTGACTATGTGGGATGCCACCTCCAGCCAGAGAACATTGAACCTGATGACCTGGGTTGCGGCGGTGTTTGTACCGATTATCCTGCTCTACACCAGCTGGTGTTACTGGAAAATGTTCGGTCGCATCACTAAAGAAGATATTGAAAGCAACACCCACTCTCTGTACTAAGTAAGGAGCTAAGAATGTGGTATTTCGCATGGATTTTGGGAACGCTTCTTGCCTGTGCATTTGGGATAATCACAGCGCTGGCGCTTGAGCACGTTGAATCAGGCAAAGCCGGACAAGAAGATAGCTGATGACCAACATTATCGCGATGGTATACAACGCGATGGATAAGCGCCCCTTGCGGGCGCTTTCCTTTGCGCTGGCAATCGTGTTGGCTGGCTGCATATTCTGGGATCCGTCACGTTTCGCGGCTAAAACCAGCGAGCTTGAGATCTGGCATGGCTTCCTGCTGATGTGGGCGGTCTGCACTGGCGTCATTCATGGCGTTGGATTCCGTCCTCGCGCGGTGCACTGGCAGGGCATCTTCTGCCCGCTGATCGCAGATATCGTCCTCGTCGTTGGTCTGATTTTCTTCTTCTTTTGAATAAGAAACATCCTTAAATATTTATGGGCTTGCATAAGCCCATAATTTTTTACTCTCCGTTTACTTTCCCCCATTCCAAAGCACCATTCCCGCGAGTATAGTAGCGAAGTTTGAAAGCACTACCGGGATGTACAGTGAAGACAGCGCGATATACAACGACATTCTTGATGCATCGCGGCGGCAAGAACGCAAGTCACCAGGCGTTTACAAAGATAAGCGTAAGCGACCGGTGTGAGTGGACGAAGCCAACAAAGAGGCAGTAAGAATGAATAAGTATATATTTCGATGGCCGGTTCGTGTCTATTATGAAGACACCGATGCCGGTGGGGTGGTTTACCACGCCAGCTATGTCGCTTTTTATGAGCGAGCACGCACAGAGATGCTGCGTCATCATCATTTCAGCCAGCAGGTGCTGTTGGCAGAACGTGTTGCCTTTGTGGTGCGCAAGATGACCCTGGAATATTTTGCGCCAGCCCGGCTCGACGATATGCTCGAAGTCCAAACCGAAATTACGTCAATGCGTGGCACCTCATTGGTTTTCACGCAACGCATTGTCAACGCAGAGAACGTTGTGCTGAATGAAGCCGAAGTTCTGATTGTTTGCGTTGATCCACTCAAAATGAAGCCTCGTGCGCTTCCCAAGTCTATTGTCGCGGAGTTTAAGCAGTGACTGACATGAATATCCTTGATTTGTTCCTGAAGGCAAGCCTTCTGGTTAAACTTATCATGTTGATTTTGATTGGTTTCTCAATCGCATCCTGGGCCATTATTATCCAGCGGACCCGTATTTTAAATGCTGCCACACGTGAAGCAGAAGCGTTTGAAGACAAGTTTTGGTCCGGCATCGAATTATCGCGCCTGTATCAGGAAAGTCAGGGGCGTCGTGATAACCTGGCGGGTTCTGAACAAATTTTCTACAGCGGATTCAAAGAATTTGCGCGACTGCATCGGGCCAATAGCCATGCGCCGGAAGCGGTGGTTGAGGGGGCATCCCGTGCGATGCGTATCTCTATGAACCGCGAACTGGAAACGCTGGAAACACATATTCCGTTCCTCGGCACCGTCGGTTCCATCAGCCCGTATATCGGCCTGTTCGGTACCGTTTGGGGGATCATGCACGCATTCATCGCGCTGGGTGCGGTAAAACAGGCAACCCTGCAAATGGTTGCACCGGGTATTGCGGAAGCGTTGATTGCAACGGCCATCGGCCTGTTTGCGGCAATCCCGGCGGTTATGGCTTATAACCGACTGAATCAGCGCGTGAACAAGCTGGAACTGAATTACGACAACTTTATGGAAGAGTTCACCGCGATTCTGCACCGCCAGGCGTTTACCGTTAGCGAGAGCAACAAGGGGTAAACCATGGCCAGAACGCGTGGACGAGGTCGTCGCGAACTTAAGTCCGAAATCAATATTGTACCGTTGCTCGACGTACTGCTGGTGTTGCTGCTGATCTTTATGGCAACCGCGCCAATCATTACACAGAGCGTGGAAGTCGACCTGCCGGATGCGACTGAGTCGCAAGCCGTCAGTAGCAACGACGAACCACCGGTCATTATTGAAGTTTCCGGTGTTGGGCAATACAGCGTGGTGGTTGAAAAAGACAGGATGGATCAGCTGCCGCCAGAGCAGGTTATCGCGGAAGCGAAGAGCCGCCTGCAGGCCAACCCGAAAACGGTCTTTTTAATCGGTGGTGCGAAAGACGTGCCTTATGATGAAATAATTAAAGCGCTGAACTTGTTACACAGTGCAGGCGTAAAATCGGTTGGCTTGATGACGCAGCCAATCTGATGACTGCGTTTTGCTGGCTTGAAAGATAGCACGTAACAGGCGAACAGTTTTTTGGGAACCGAGAGTGTCAAAGGCAACCGAACAAAACGATAAGCTCAAAAGGGCGATAATTATTTCAGCGGTGCTGCATGTCATTTTATTTGCGGCACTGATCTGGAGTTCGTTCGATGAGCACATTGATGCTTCAGCCGGCGGTGGTGGTGGCTCGTCCATCGACGCCGTTATGGTCGATCCTGGTGCTGTTGTTCAACAGTACGACAGGCAGCAGCAACAGCAGGCAAGTGCGAAACGTGCAGAAGAACAGCGTGAGAAGCAGGCGCAGCAGCAGGCCGAGGAGCTTCGTGAGAAGCAGGCGGCAGAGCAAGAGCGTCTGAAACAGCTGGAGAAAGAACGTTTAGCGGCGCAGGAAAAAGTGCGCGAGCAGGCGGAACAGCAGAAACAGGCTGAAGCCGCTGCGGCGAAAGCACAGGAGCAACAAAAGCAGGCTGAAGAGGCTGCGGCGAAGACTGCTGCAGACGCGAAAGCCAAAGCAGATGCTCAGGCGAAACAAGCGGCAGATGCTGCGAAGAAAGCCGCTGCTGATGCCCAGAAGAAAGCTGAAGCTGAAGCTGCAAAAGCGGCTGCCGATGCTAAGAAGGTTGCTGAGGCGCAGGCTGCCAAAGCTGCCGCAGACGCCGCGAAGAAAGCGCAGGCTGAAGCTGCTAAACAAGCTGCGGCTGAAAAAGCTGCCGCTGAGAAAGCCGCTGCTGCTGCCGAAAAAGCGGCTGCCGCGAAAGCTGCCGCTGCTGAAAAAGCGGCTGCAGAGAAGAAAGCCGCCGCCGAAAAAGCCGCTGCAGATAAGAAAGCTGCCGCTGAAAAAGCCGCAGCCGATAAGAAAGCCGCAGCAGATAAAGCCGCCGCTGCGAAAAAAGCGGCCGCTGAAAAAGCTGCTGCCGCTTCGGGTGTTGATGACTTGTTGGGTGACCTGAGCTCCGGTAAGAATGCACCGAAATCGGGCGGTGGAGCGAAAGGAAACGGCCAACCGGCGAAAGATAGTGGTACAAGTGGTGCCAATGGTGGTGCTTCTGGCGCGGATATCAGTGCTTACGCATCTCAAATTCGTAATGCGATCCAGAGCCGTCTGTATGGTGCAGATTTGTATGCAGGTAAATCTTGCGTATTACATATCAAGTTAGCACCCGATGGTCTTTTACTGGATGTGACCGAAGAGGGCGGGGATCCGGCACTGTGTCAGGCTGCGCTGACGGCTGCGAAAACCGCCAGAATTCCTAAACCGCCTAGCCAGGCAGTTTATGAAAAAGTAAAAGATGCCAAACTGGACTTCAAACTGTAATAACGACCCCTGAGAAATCAGGGGAAACGGTCTAAGGTTGAGACAGAGTTCTGGTAGTTTTGTGTATTTGAGTTTGTTAACATTCTGCTAAATTATCGTGGGCTTTCCGTCCAGATAAGGGAGATATGATGAAGCAGGCATTACGAGTAGCATTTGGTTTTTTGATGCTGTGGGCAGCGGTGCTGCACGCAGAAGTACGTATCGAGATCACCCAGGGGGTGGACTCGGCGCGCCCGATTGGTGTTGTCCCCTTCCAGTGGGCAGGACCGGGTGCTGCACCTGAAGATATCGGTGGTATCGTAGGTGCTGACCTGCGTAACAGCGGTAAATTTAACCCGTTAGACCGTTCTCGTCTGCCTCAGCAGCCCGGTACCGCGCAGGAAGTTCAACCTGCGGCATGGTCCGCGCTGGGTATTGATGCCGTCGTGGTAGGCCAGGTTACGCCAAACCCGGATGGTTCCTATAGCGTTGCCTATCAACTGGTTGATACCGGTGGCGCACCAGGTACCGTACTGGCACAGAACACCTATAAAGTGAACAAGCAGTGGCTGCGTTATGCGGGCCATACTGCAAGTGACGAAGTATTTGAAAAACTGACCGGTATTAAGGGCGCATTCCGTACCCGTATCGCGTATGTTGTTCAGACGAACGGTGGTCAGTTCCCTTACGAATTACGTGTGTCTGACTACGATGGTTACAACCAGTTTGTCGTTCACCGCTCTCCGCAGCCGTTGATGTCCCCGGCGTGGTCTCCGGACGGTTCTAAACTGGCCTACGTTACCTTCGAAAGCGGTCGTTCAGCGCTGGTTATTCAGACGTTGTCCAACGGCGCAGTGCGTCAGGTTGCTTCGTTCCCGCGTCACAACGGTGCACCTGCCTTTTCACCGGATGGCAGCAAACTGGCGTTTGCCCTGTCTAAAACCGGTAGCCTGAACCTGTACGTTATGGACATCGGTTCCGGTCAGATCCGTCAGGTCACTGATGGTCGTAGCAACAACACGGAACCTACCTGGTTCCCGGACAGCCAAAATCTGGCCTTTACGTCTGACCAGGCCGGTCGTCCGCAGGTGTATAAAGTTAACGTCAACGGCGGTGCTCCGCAGCGTATTACCTGGGAAGGTTCGCAAAACCAGGATGCTGATGTCAGCAGCGACGGTAAGTTTATGGTAATGGTAAGCTCGGCTAATGGTCAGCAGCACATTGCCAAACAAGATCTGGTAGCGGGTGGCGTACAAGTTCTGTCGTCAACGTTCCTGGACGAAACGCCAAGTCTGGCACCTAACGGCACTATGGTAATCTACAGCTCTTCTCAGGGGATGGGATCCGTGCTGAATTTGGTTTCTACAGATGGGCGTTTCAAAGCGCGTCTTCCGGCAACTGATGGACAGGTTAAATTCCCTGCCTGGTCGCCGTATCTGTGATAATAAATAATTGATTAATAAAGGAATCATTGAAATGCAACTGAACAAAGTGCTGAAAGGGCTGATGATTGCTCTGCCTGTTATGGCTATTGCGGCATGTTCTTCTAACAAGAACGCCAGCAATGACGGCAGCGAAGGCATGCTGGGTGCCGGCACTGGTATGGATGCAAACGGTAGCGGCAACATGTCCTCCGAAGAGCAAGCGCGTCTGCAGATGCAACAGCTGCAGCAGAACAATATCGTTTACTTCGATCTGGATAAGTACGATATCCGTTCTGACTTCGCTGCAATGCTGGATGCGCATGCTAACTTCCTGCGTAGCAACCCGTCTTACAAAGTCACCGTAGAAGGTCATGCGGACGAACGTGGTACTCCTGAGTACAACATCTCCCTGGGTGAACGTCGTGCTAACGCCGTTAAGATGTACCTGCAGGGTAAAGGCGTTTCTGCGGACCAGATCTCCATCGTTTCTTACGGTAAAGAAAAACCTGCAGTACTGGGTCATGACGAAGCGGCTTACGCCAAAAACCGTCGCGCCGTACTGGTTTACTAAGAGAATTGCATGAGCAGTAACTTCAGACATCATCTGTTGAGTCTGTCGTTACTGGTTGGCATAGCGGCCCCCTGGGCCGCTTTTGCTCAGGCGCCAATCAGTAGTGTCGGCTCTGGCTCGGTCGAAGACCGCGTCACTCAACTCGAGCGTATTTCTAACGCTCACAGTCAGCTTTTAACCCAACTCCAGCAACAACTCTCCGATAATCAGTCCGATATTGATGCCCTGCGTGGTCAAATTCAGGAAAGTCAGTATCAACTGAATCAGGTTGTTGAACGCCAAAAACAGATATTGCTGCAGATGAATAATCTTGGCAGCGGTAGCGCGCCTGCGGCGCAATCTGCGGCAGGCGATCAGAGTGGGGCGGCAACCCCGGCACCCGATGCGGGTGCTGCCGCGTCGTCAGGCGCTCCGGCGCAAACTGGCGATGCGAATACTGATTACAATGCGGCAATCGCTCTGGTGCAGGATAAATCCCGCCAGGATGATGCGATCGTTGCATTTCAGAACTTCATCAAAAAGTACCCGGATTCTACTTACCTGCCAAATGCGAATTACTGGCTCGGTCAGTTGAATTACAACAAGGGTAAAAAAGATGATGCAGCGTTCTATTTTGCATCCGTAGTTAAAAATTTCCCAAAATCACCAAAGGCTGCAGACGCGATGTATAAAGTCGGCGTCATCATGCAGGACAAAGGTGACACAGCAAAAGCGAAAGCCGTTTATCAGCAGGTTATCACTAAATACCCTGGTACTGATGGCGCGAAACAAGCGCAAAAACGTCTTGGCGCGATGTAATGCACACCATGCGACCAGAAATCGTGTTATTTCTGGTCGCGTCGTGTGATTCCTAAGCAGTTGAGTCATTTACATCGAAATTTTTGTTGCGCTAAAATCTGAAATCAGTAATATATGCCGCCGTTGCCAAGGGATATCAAACAGCCCGAAAGCAGCGAGAAAAGTGGGGGGCGTTAGCTCAGTTGGTAGAGCAGTTGACTTTTAATCAATTGGTCGCAGGTTCGAATCCTGCACGCCCCACCAACCGTTTCGGCGGAAACGTAAGTAAGCAGTATCCAGCGTAGTATCGGGTGATTAGCTCAGCTGGGAGAGCACCTCCCTTACAAGGAGGGGGTCGGCGGTTCGATCCCGTCATCACCCACCACTCGGGGCGTTAGCTCAGTTGGTAGAGCAGTTGACTTTTAATCAATTGGTCGCAGGTTCGAATCCTGCACGCCCCACCATTATTTTGGTGGCTCCGAGTAAAAAATCTTTCAGGCAACACCCGTATGGGGCGTTAGCTCAGTTGGTAGAGCAGTTGACTTTTAATCAATTGGTCGCAGGTTCGAATCCTGCACGCCCCACCAATATTGCGGTGGGTTCCTGAAAAGAGTAAAGCAGTAAACCCCATATGGGGGCGTTAGCTCAGTTGGTAGAGCAGTTGACTTTTAATCAATTGGTCGCAGGTTCGAATCCTGCACGCCCCACCAGTGTAAAAAGGCGCCCTAAAGGCGCCTTTTTGCTATCTGCGATTTATAAGATTCGAACCTGCAGCAGGTTCGGGTCTCACGTAGTGAGACAACGGAGCCGTTTACGGCGACGGCCCGGAGGGCGAGCAAAGCGAGTCATCCTGCACGCCCCACCAGTGTAAAAGAGGGCGCTGGCGGCGCCTTTTGCTATCTGCGATTTATAAGATTCGAACCTGCCTGCCTGATGCGCTTCGCTTATCAGGCCTACTGACGACACGACTTATGTAGGCCGGATAAGACGCCAGTCGCCATCCGGCATTCATCACTCGCAATTCTTGTGACTTTTCTACACCAATCCGCTATCTTGTTTAGCATACAAAACAATTCTAACCGAATATGGCGTACGTCACGCTTTTAATCGGTTATTTCGTTAAGCCAGTAAAACGAGAAAGCAAGATGAGCGTGATGTTTGATCCAGAAGCAGCAATTTATCCGTTTCCGCCGAAGCCAGCGCCGCTGAGTGCGGATGAAAAACAATTTTATCGTGAGAAAATCAAGCGCCTGCTGAAAGAACGTGATGCCGTCATGGTCGCGCACTATTACACCGATCCTGAAATTCAGCAGTTGGCTGAAGAAACCGGCGGCTGTATCTCTGATTCGCTGGAGATGGCGCGCTTCGGATCAAAACATCCGGCCTCTACGTTGCTGGTAGCAGGCGTGAGGTTTATGGGCGAAACCGCCAAAATTCTCAGCCCGGAAAAGACTATCCTGATGCCAACCTTACAGGCGGAATGTTCATTAGATCTGGGCTGTCCGATTGACGCGTTCAGCGCATTTTGCGACACGCATCCGGACCGTACCGTGGTGGTTTACGCCAATACTTCAGCCGCCGTTAAAGCACGTGCGGACTGGGTCGTCACCTCCAGTATCGCGGTAGAACTTATTGAGCATCTTGATAGTTTAGGTGAAAAAATCATCTGGGCCCCGGACAAGCACCTGGGCAACTACGTGCAAAAACAGACCGGTGCAGACGTTCTTTGTTGGCAGGGGGCTTGTATCGTTCACGATGAGTTTAAAACCCAGGCATTAACCCGCATGAAAGGACTGTATCCTGACGCTGCCGTACTTGTACACCCTGAATCTCCTCAGTCTATCGTTGATATGGCCGATGCGGTGGGCTCAACCAGCCAGTTAATCAGCGCCGCTAAATCGTTACCGCACAAGCAACTGATTGTGGCGACCGATCGGGGTATTTTTTACAAAATGCAGCAAGCTGTTCCGGATAAAGAGCTGCTTGAAGCCCCGACGGCGGGTGAAGGTGCAACGTGTCGTAGCTGTGCGCACTGTCCGTGGATGGCAATGAACGGCCTTAAAGCGATTGCTGAGGGACTTGATCAAGGGGGTGTGGCTCATGAGATACATGTTGATGCCGCGCTGCGAGAAGGCGCATTGCTGCCGTTAAACCGCATGCTGGAATTTGCGGCTACACTACGAGCTTAATTACGGCGTTTCGCTCTGGGGGAAAAGATGGATTTTTTTAGCACGCAGAACATTCTGGTACATATTCCAATCGGTGCGGGCGGGTACGATCTGTCGTGGATTGAAGCGGTGGGGACTATCGCCGGGTTACTGTGTATTGGCCTCGCCAGTATGGAGAAAATCAGTAATTACTTCTTTGGTCTGATAAACGTCACGCTGTTTGCGATTATCTTCTTTCAGATCCAACTCTACGCCAGCCTGTTGCTGCAGGTGTTCTTTTTTGCCGCCAATATCTATGGCTGGTACGCCTGGTCGCGGCAAACCAGCCAGCATGAGGCTGAACTTAAAATTCGCTGGCTGCCGTTACCGAAAGCGTTGGGCTGGCTGGCGGCTTGTGTGGTGGCAATTGGACTGATGACGGTATACATCGATCCGGTGTTTGCGTTCCTCACCCGCATTGCGGTGACTATCATGCAAGGACTGGGATTACAGGTTGCATTACCTGAATTGCAACCGGATGCGTTCCCGTTTTGGGATTCCTGCATGATGGTGCTATCGATTGTGGCGATGATCCTGATGACGCGCAAATACGTCGAGAACTGGCTATTGTGGGTGATCATTAACATTATCAGCGTCGTGATCTTTGCCCTGCAAGGGGTGTATGCCATGTCGCTGGAATACATGATTCTGACGGTTATCGCTCTGAATGGCAGCAGGATGTGGATTAACAGCGCGCGCGAACGGGGTTCACGCGCGTTTTCCCATTAGTGATGGTGATGTGAATGGCCGGACAGTCCCTCATACAGGTGACAGTCCGGCCCATTGCACGGCTGATATTCCATCTGAATCGTCGCGTGTTCAATCTGATAGTGATGAATAAGAAAGTGCTGAATGCGTTCCAGCAACGCATCGTGATCGTGCGGCGGGACGACCTGAACATGCAGCGTCATGACCGGTTTTTCACCCACCATCCAGACGTGAACATGGTGTACATTGCGAACTTCGGGGATATCCCGGCTGAGATGTCGCTGTAGAGCGGCGATATCCAGCGCATGGGGCGCGCCCTCGAGTAATTCATTCACACTGTCTTTCAGTAAGCGCCAGGCGCTACGCAACACCAGAACAGAAACCAGAATAGAGAGAATAGGGTCCGCAGGGGTCCAGCCCGTCCAGATAATGATCAGTGCCGCAATGATCGCGCCGACCGAACCCAGTAAATCGCCCATCACGTGCAGCGCAGCGGCACGAACGTTGAGGTTTTTCTCTTCGCTGCCGCGATGTAAAACCCAGAAGGCGAGGACGTTAGCCAGTAAACCCGCCACGGCGATGACCATCATCATCCCGCCGGCGACTGGACGGGGCGTATGGAAGCGCTCAATCGCTTCCCAGACGATTAAAATCGTGATCACCACCAACGCAATAGCGTTAACAAATGCGGCCAGCGTCGTGAGCCTCAGCCAACCGAAAGTGTGTCGGATGGTTGGCGGTCGACGGGAAAATTGTACGGCCAGCAGAGCAAAAAGCAGCGCTGCGGCGTCAGTGAGCATATGTCCGGCATCAGCCAGCAGCGCCAGCGAGCCTGAAAGTATCCCTCCCACCACTTCGACCAGCATGAATCCCGCTGTAATGCAGAAGGCGAACAGCAGTCGACGGGCGTTATTATCCTTTGGCTGGTCGGGGGAAGTATGAGTATGTGAGTGCGCCATTGTGCCATCCCTTTGTTATTCTCACCTTTACTGTATGACATCATACCGTTTTTGGGGGGATAAAATTAAAAAGGAGAGCTTCTATTCTCCCGTTATCAGCCACGTAAATATTGGCGGTTGCCCTACAGCGCAGTGGGCGAAGATCCAGAATATGCATTGATAGTCAGCACAGAATTTTGAAAATAATAATAAAATCCGCAATTACAGCCTGTATTTGCGGTTTAGATCTCATTATTCGCTATATTCTTGCGTTTTTTTGCTTAATCCCGGGATAACACGGTTCGTACTGTAAAACCCCGTTTACACTTTATGACTGAAGATATAGATTGGGGGGATTGCATTCATTTATATAAGTATGGCTACGCTGGAATAATCATGAATTATCAGAACGACGATTTACGCATTAAAGAGATCAACGAGTTATTACCCCCGGTTGCACTGCTGGAAAAATTCCCCGCTACTGAAAATGCCGCAAATACGGTTGCGCATGCCCGTAAGGCGATTCATAAAATTCTGAAAGGGAATGACGATCGCCTGTTAGTCGTTATTGGACCGTGCTCAATTCATGATCCGGCTGCCGCCAAAGAGTATGCCGCTCGCCTGCTGGCGCTACGCGAAGAGTTAAAAGGCGAGCTTGAAATTGTCATGCGCGTTTACTTTGAAAAACCGCGTACCACGGTTGGCTGGAAAGGGCTTATCAACGATCCGCATATGGACAACAGTTTCCAGATCAACGACGGCCTGCGCATTGCACGTAAACTGCTGCTGGATATTAATGACAGCGGATTGCCGGCAGCGGGTGAATTCCTCGATATGATCACCCCGCAATATCTTGCGGATCTGATGAGCTGGGGGGCGATTGGCGCGCGGACCACTGAGTCTCAGGTGCACCGTGAGCTGGCGTCTGGTCTTTCCTGTCCGGTTGGCTTTAAAAACGGTACCGATGGCACCATCAAAGTTGCCATTGATGCCATTAACGCCGCAGGCGCGCCGCACTGTTTCCTGTCGGTGACTAAATGGGGTCACTCCGCCATTGTGAATACCAGCGGTAATGGCGACTGCCATATCATTCTGCGTGGCGGCAAAGAGCCGAACTACAGCGCCCAGCACGTCGCAGACGTAAAAGAAGGTCTGGTCAAAGCGGGTCTGTCTCCACAGGTGATGATCGACTTCAGCCATGCTAACTCCAGCAAGCAGTTCAAAAAGCAGATGGATGTAGCTACAGACGTTTGCGGGCAGGTAGCCGGTGGTGAGAAAGCGATTATTGGCGCGATGATCGAAAGTCATCTGGTGGAAGGTAATCAGAATCCGGATAGCGGTGAACCGCTGACCTACGGCAAGAGCATCACTGATGCCTGCATTGGTTGGGAAGATACCGATGCGGTACTGCGCCAGCTAGCGAATGCGGTTAAAGCGCGTCGCGGGTAAAAAACTTATCCGGGCTACGCTCGGTAGGCCGCCGGATAAGGCAACGCAGCCATCCGGCAATAAAAAAAGCGTGGAGCATTCCACGCTTTTTTCGTTTAACCCGGGATGAAAATTATTTCGCTTTACCCTGGTTGGCTACCGCTGCCGCTTTTGCTGCGATCTCGTCAGCATTACCCAGATAGTAATGTTTGATCGGCTTGAAGTTTTCGTCGAACTCATACACCAGCGGGACGCCGGTCGGGATGTTCAGTTCAAGAATTTCATCTTCGCCCATGTTATCCAGGTATTTCACCAGCGCACGCAGGGAGTTACCGTGAGCGGCGATAATCACACGCTCACCGCTTTTCATGCGCGGCAGAATGGTTTCATTCCAGTAAGGGATAACGCGATCGATAGTCAGCGCCAGGCTTTCGGTAACCGGCAGTTCTTTGTCCGTCAGTTTGGCATAACGTGGATCGTGACCCGGATAACGCTCGTCATCTTTAGTCAGTTCCGGCGGGGTGACCGCAAAGCCGCGACGCCATTGCTTAACCTGCTCGTCACCGTATTTCTCAGCCGTTTCGGCTTTGTTCAGCCCCTGCAGCGCGCCGTAATGACGTTCGTTCAGTTTCCAGGATTTCTCAACCGGCAGCCAGGCCTGATCCAGTTCGTCCAGGACATTCCACAGGGTGTGGATGGCACGTTTCAGCACAGAGGTATAAGCAAAATCGAAGCTGTAGCCTTCCTCTTTCAGCAGTTTACCTGCCGCTTTTGCTTCGCCCACGCCTTTTTCAGACAGGTCAACATCATACCAACCGGTAAAACGGTTTTCGTTGTTCCACTGACTTTCACCGTGACGTACCAGAACCAGCTTAGTTACAGCCATACACTCACTCCTATAAATCATATTGAATGATAATAATTATCATTATATTGCCGTAATGCACCAGCGGCAATGCTTACGCATAACCATAGCGAAAATAGCGGCGCAGTGTAAGGTTCTTGTGAACTCAAGGTTGCGATTTTGTCTTTGAGTGGTGTGGTTTTGCGCGGATTCCGCATGGGAATAAATGACGAGCCGGGTATCGGCTCGTCACGGCTAACTGTCAGGCAGGAATAAACCGGTATTCGGTCAGGCTGGAATACTCTTCACCCGGTCGCAGGAAGCAGTCTGGCTGCGGCCATTCCGGATGATTTGGGCTGTCAGGCAGAAATTCACTTTCCAGCGCCAGTCCTTGCCAGTCGGCATAGACTTCAGGCCCACGGGATGGCGTACCGCCGAGGAAGTTACCGGAATAGAACTGCAAAGCCGGGGCCGATGTATAGACCTCCATTTGCAGTTTTTCATCCTGGGACCAGACCATAGCGACCGGTTTGCGGGCATCGCCTTGCGCCTGCAACAAGAAAGCGTGATCGTAACCTTTCACCTTGCGCTGATCGTCATCGGCCAGAAATTCGCTGGCGATGATTTTCGGGGAACGGAAGTCAAAAGTGCTTCCGGCGACGGATTTCAGCCCGTCATGCGGGATGCCCATTTCGTCTACGGGTAAATACTCGTCCGCCAGAATTTGCAGCTTGTGCTGGCGCACATCCGTTTTATCGCCGTCGAGATTAAAGTAGACGTGATTTGTCAAATTTACCGGGCAGGGCTTATCCACCGTCGCACGGTAGGTAATCGAAATACGGTTATCATCGGTCAGGCGATATTGCGCGGTGGCGCAGAGGTGACCCGGAAAACCCTGGTCGCCATCGTCAGAGGTTAAGGCAAACAGCACCTGACGGTCATTCTGATTGACTATCTGCCAGCGGCGTTTGTCGAAGCCGTCCGGCCCACCGTGCAGTTGGTTGTCACCCTGACTGGGTATTAATTCGACGGTCTCACCGGCAAAGGTATAACGGCTGTCGGCGATACGGTTAGCGTAGCGGCCGATGGATGCGCCTAAAAATGCGGCCTGGTGTGGGTACTGCTCCGGGCTGGCGCAGCCGAGTAATGCTTCGCGCACGCTACCATCGCTAAGCGGGATACGGGCAGACAGCAGCGTCGCGCCCCAGTCCATCAGCGTGACTACCATCCCCGCGTCATTACGCAGGGTGAGCAGGCGAAACGGCTGGCTGTCGGGCGCCATTACGGGAATTTCGTTTAGCACTGTCCGGCTCCTTGTGACGGTTTGCAGACGTAAAAGGTTTCCTTGATACCGGTTTTCGCTTCGTACTGTTCAGCGACAGCCTGCTGTACGGCAGGAACCAAATCTTGTGGGATCAGCGCCACGATGCAGCCGCCGAAGCCGCCGCCGGTCATACGTACACCGCCTTTATCGCCAATGGTCGCTTTAACAATCTCGACCAGCGTATCAATTTGCGGCACGGTGATTTCGAAGTCATCGCGCATTGAAACGTGAGATTCCGCCATCAGTTGGCCCATACGTAGCAGGTCGCCTTTTTCCAGCGCCTGCGCGGCTTCAACGGTACGCGCATTTTCCGTGATCACGTGACGAACGCGTTTGGCGACAATCGGATCCAGCTCGTGGGCGACTGCGTTAAAGGCCTCAAGGCTGACATCACGCAGCGCGGGTTGTTGGAAGAAGCGCGCACCGGTTTCGCACTGTTCGCGACGGGTGTTGTACTCACTACCAACCAGCGTACGTTTAAAATTGCTGTTGATGATCACCACCGCCACACCTTCCGGCATGGAAACCGCTTTGGTGCCCAGCGTACGGCAGTCGATCAGTAGCGCATGATCTTTCTTGCCCAGCGCCGAGATGAGCTGGTCCATAATGCCGCAGTTGCAGCCGACAAACTGGTTTTCCGCTTCCTGGCCATTCAGGGCAATCTGCGCGCCGTCGAGCGGCAGATGATAGAGTTGCTGGAACACGGTACCAACGGCGACTTCCAGCGAGGCGGAAGAGCTTAATCCCGCACCCTGTGGGACGTTACCGCTAATCACCAGATCCACGCCGCCAAAGGCGTTATTGCGCTTTTGCAGATGCTTCACGACGCCGCGCACGTAGTTTGACCACTGTTGGGTTTCGTGGGCGATAATCGGCGCATCAAGAGAGAACTCATCTATTTGATTGTCGTAATCCGCCGCAATCACACGAACGGTGCGATCATCGCGGGCCGCGCAGCTGATAACCGTTTGATAGTCGATGGCGCACGGCAGGACGAAGCCGTCATTATAATCAGTGTGTTCGCCGATCAGGTTTACACGGCCGGGTGCCTGAATGGTATGGGTGGCAGGGTAGCCAAACGTTTCAGCAAACAGAGATTGTGTTTTTTCTTTCAGACTCATTATTTAAACTCCGGATTCGCGAAAATGGGTGTCGCTGACCGCACGCAGACGGTCTGCCGCTTGTTCTGCTGTCAGATCGCGTTGGGTTTCCGCCAGCATTTCGTAACCAACCATAAACTTACGTACGGTCGCGGAACGTAGCAGCGGTGGATAAAAGTGTGCGTGCAACTGCCAGTGATCATTCTCTTCGCCGTTAAACGGTGCGCCGTGCCAGCCCATAGAGTAGGGGAAAGAGCACTGGAACAGGTTGTCATAACGACTGGTCAGTTTTTTCAACGCCAGCGCCAGGTCAGTTCGCTGTTCGTCGGTCAAATCGGTAATTCGCAGCACATGTGCTTTTGGCAGCAGCAGCGTTTCGAACGGCCATGCCGCCCAATAGGGCACGACTGCCAGCCAGTGCTCGGTTTCTACAACCGTACGGCTGCCGTCTGCCTGTTCGCGCTGGACGTAATCAACGAGCATCGGCGTGCCCTGTTCAGCGAAGTACGCTTTCTGCAGGCGATCTTCACGTTCGGCTTCGTTGGGCAAAAAGCTGTTGGCCCAAATTTGACCGTGTGGGTGTGGATTCGAGCACCCCATCGCCGCGCCTTTATTTTCAAATACCTGCACCCAGGGATAGGTTTTCTCTAAATCTGCGGTTTGTTCCTGCCACGTTTTCACGATTTCGGTCAGCGCGGGTACGCTGAGTTCCGGCAGCGTTTTGCTGTGATCGGGCGAGAAGCAGATCACGCGGCTGGTACCGCGTGCGCTCTGGCAACGCATTAATGGGTCGTGGCTGTCGGGAGCATCCGGGGTATCAGACATCAGCGCGGCAAAATCGTTGGTAAAAACGTAGGTTCCCGTGTAATCGGGGTTTTTATCACCGGTAACGCGTGTATTGCCTGCACACAGGAAGCAGTCCGGATCATGCGCGGGCAGTACCTGTTTAGATGGCGTTTCCTGCGCCCCCTGCCAGGGGCGTTTTGCACGATGTGGCGAAACGAGGATCCACTGTCCGGTGAGCGGATTAAAGCGGCGGTGTGGATGATCGACAGGGTTGAATTGCGTCATAACGTGTCCTTAATCCGAATATCCCTGTGGATGGCGTGATTGCCAGTGCCAGGTATCTTGTGCCATTTCATCCAGTGTACGCGTCACGCGCCAGTTAAGTTCGCGGTCTGCTTTGCTGGCATCGGCCCAGTAGGCAGGCAGATCGCCGTCGCGGCGCGGAGCAAAATGGTAGTTCACTGGCTTACCACAGGCTTTGCTGAAGGCATTGACCACATCGAGTACGCTGCTACCAACGCCAGCGCCAAGGTTGTAAATATGTACCCCTTGCTTGCCTGCCAGTTTTTCCATGGCGACAACGTGGCCGTCGGCAAGATCCATCACGTGGATGTAATCGCGAACACCGGTACCGTCTTCGGTCGGGTAGTCATTACCAAATATGGCCAGAGACTCACGGCGGCCCACGGCAACCTGCGCGATGTAAGGCATCAGATTGTTAGGGATGCCTTGCGGGTCTTCGCCCATGTCTCCTGACGGATGTGCGCCAACCGGATTGAAATAGCGCAGCAACGCGATGCTCCACTCAGGTTGTGCTTTTTGCAGATCGGTCAGGATCTGCTCGACCATCAGCTTACTTTTGCCGTACGGACTTTGTGGTGTGCCGGTGGGGAAGCTTTCAACGTAAGGAATTTGCGGCTGATCGCCGTAGACTGTGGCGGAGGAGCTGAATATGAAGTTTTTCACGTTGGCGGCGCGCATCGCATTGACCAGACGCAGAGTGCCGTTGACGTTGTTGTCATAGTACTCCAGCGGCTTAGCAACGGATTCGCCGACGGCCTTCAGACCGGCAAAGTGGATGACCGTATCGATGGCATGATCGTGCAGGATTTCGGTGATCAGCGCTTCGTTACGGATATCACCTTCGACGAAGGTCGGATGTTTTCCACCTAAACGCTCAATAACGGGCAGTACGCTGCGCTTACTGTTGCAGAGGTTATCAAGGATCACGACGTCGTGGCCATTCTTAAGCAACTGCACACAAGTGTGGCTCCCAATGTAACCGCTACCACCTGTAACCAATACTCTCATAATTCGCTCCGTTATGCCTATATCATGTAATGAAGATAGCATAACAAAGTTGTGAAAAGTGTGACATGGAATAAATTAGTGGAATCGTTTACACGTGCGGATTCTTAATGCCTGAACTGTGTTTTTTGATTTTAAATCATTATGTTATTTAATGATTGCGGATTTTATCTGAAAAATCAGGCCTAAAAAAGGGCGCATTAGCGCGCCCCGGTATGAAAACTAACGCAGGGATGATTGCCGATAGGTGTAGATATCGTTTTCTGGTACGAACTCCAGTCGGTGGGTAATGCAGGCGGGGGCATCTTCAGCATGGTGAGAAACAAACAGTAATTGGGTTTCACCTTCACCGATCAGAACATCAACGAAGCGGCGGATCAACTGGCGGTTTAGCGGGTCCAGGCCTTGCAAGGGTTCATCAAGGATCAATAGCGTAGGGTGTTTCACTAACGCGCGGACGATCAGCGCCAGGCGCTGCTGCCCCCAGGAAAGGCTGTGGAAAGGGGCGTCTGCAGTGCGTTTATCCATTCCCAGAATATCCAGCCACTGTTGCACCAGCTTGTGTTGTCTGTCTGATACGGCCTGATAAATACCGATTGAATCGAAGTAGCCGGAAAGAATAACGTTACGCACCGTGGTGCTCACCCGGTAGTCCAGATGCAGGCTGCTGCTGACGTAGCCAATGTGCATTTTAATATCCCAGATGGTTTCGCCGCTACCCCGACGACGGCCAAACAGCGTCAAATCATTGCTATAACCCTGCGGATGATCGCCGGTGATTAAACTGAGTAGCGTTGATTTTCCCGCCCCGTTGGGACCGACAATCTGCCAGTGTTCCCCTGTGTTTACCCGCCAGCTCAGATGATGAAGAATGGGGCGATCGTTATAGGAAACGACCCCGTTGTTGAGCACAATCCGCGGCTCGTTCTCAGACAAAATGCGGCGTACGGAAGGTTCATCCGGTTCGGGGAGGGTAATACCATCAAGCCGTTCACTATGCGCAAGTTGGGCGATTAACGCTTGTTGCAGAAGGGCCGTTTTTTCACCGGTTTCTGTCAATGTGCAATCGGCGAGTACGCCAGCATATTGCACAAAATCGGGGATCTCATCAAAGCGGTTTAGCACCAGCACTAACGTAAAACCGGCCTGATGTAACGCCGCGAGCAGCTCTGCCAACTGGCGACGTGAAGCCACATCCAGCCCGTCAAACGGTTCATCAAGGATCAGCAAATCGGGTTCAGACATCAGCGCCTGACAGAGCAGCGTTTTCCGCGTTTCACCAGTGGAAAGGTATTTGAAACGCCTGTTGAGTAGGGCAGAAATGCCAAACTGCTGCGCCAGGGCGGCACAGCGAGCAGGATCGCTGACCTCATCCTGAATAATTTCCGCGGTGGTGCGCCCGGTATCGTCTTCGCCTGGGCTCAGAAGATCGGTGTTGTTACGCTGCCATTCGTCGCTGACCAGCTTTTGTAGCTGCTCAAAGGAGAGACGGGTGATACGCATGAACTGGCTGTGGCGTTCGCCTTTGAGTAACGGCAATTCTCCGGCCAGCGCACGCGCCAGTGCGGATTTTCCGCTGCCGTTAGACCCCACAAACGCCCAGCTATCACCCGCGTTCAACGTCAACGAATTCAACTGAAGCGTTTTGGTATCACTCAGACGAAACGTGCCTTGCGAAATTTGCAATGATGACATTTTGCATCCCATTTTTTGCAGCGATGAATGACAGGGATACGTTGTCCGGGCGGGAATGTCAATGCAGTTTGTTGCCGGATGGCGGCGCGGGTACCTTATCCGGCCTGAACGTAGGCCTGATAAGCGCAGCGCCATCAGGCGAAGCGGGCTTAAAGATTTAGCACAACGTGGCGATAATCACTCTGTCCGCGTTGAAATAGGCAGTGACATTCGCGCCTTCTTGCAGTGATAACGCATCGTCAGTCGGAACGGTGGCGCACAGCGTCTGTCCATCCGGCAAGGTCATTAACACTTCACACTGCTCGCTTCCACGTTCAATATGGCTGATGGTGCCTTGCAATTGGTTATCGGCGGCCTGAGCGATAGCATCATCCTGGGTGATCCCCACCCACGGCGCTTTCAACAGGATCAAGACTTCTTTGCCTTCATCAAGCCCCAGACGTTCACCGCTCTGCGCGGTAATCGCCACTTTCAACCGTGTTTCGCCATCGGCCAGCAGGACGTCAACATGCTGTTGAACCTGGTCGTGGTCGCGTGCGGTGATGGTGCCAAACCATTGGTTACGCGCACTGGTTTGCAGTGAGAAGCGGGAGATGGCCGCCAGCAGGCTATTAAGTGGAACCGCATCGTCATCGCTCAGGACATCGAAGGCTTTTTGCTGAATTTGCGCCAGCAGATCGTATAACTGAATCAGGCGCTGGCCGTAGCGGGTTAACACTGCACCGCCGCCGCCTTTGCCACCGGTGGCGCGCTCTACCAGCGTCTGCTCACTCAGCTGGTTCATTTCGTTAATCGCGTCCCAGGCGCTTTTATAACTGATACCTGCATCCTTCGCGCCCTGACTGATGGAGCCGGAAAGCGCAATGTGCTTAAGCAGAGAAATGCGGCGGGGATCGGCAAACAGTTTTTGCTGAAGTTTCAGTGTAAGAAGGATTTCGGCCTGCATAACAAGCTCCTGGCAAAAAAGGGTATTGTGACGGAAAACAGCGCCTGAGCAAAGCCGACCGCACAAAAGGGGAGTGCTTTTCTGTGTTATGTGGTTAGAATACAACTAAGGACTATATCTGGAGTTGACCATGTTAGAGTTATTGAAAAGTCTGGTATTCGCCGTAATCATGGTACCTGTGGTAATGGCCATCATTCTGGGACTGATTTACGGACTGGGTGAAGTGTTCAACATTTTTTCCGGTATCGGTCAGAAAGACCAATCCAGACAGAACCATTGATTCCCCGAACGCCCGCTTAGCCGGGCGTTTTTTATTGCTCATTATCCAACTGCGTTAGTTCCTCAAGATCCCGCTTTCCCTGCCGATATTTTCTTTGTGTAACCTCTAATTGGTAGTAATAACCACTGGGAAAATCCTGATTTAATCGTTATATTTGCGCCTACATAACGAAACTCAAAGGAGTTACAGATGGCACGTACATGGTTACGCTTGTTTGCAGGGGCAACACTTTCTCTTTCTGTTGCCGGACATGCACTGGCGGATGACGGTAAAATCACAGTGTTTGCAGCGGCGTCGTTAACGAACGCGATGCAGGACATTGCCGCAGAATATAAAAAAGAGAAGAATGTTGATGTTGTCTCCTCTTTTGCCTCTTCTTCTACGCTGGCACGCCAGATTGAAGCCGGTGCACCGGCCGATCTGTTTATTTCTGCCGATCAGAAATGGATGGATTACGCGGTAGACAAAAAGTCTATCGATACCGCAACGCGCAAAACGCTGCTCGGTAACAGTCTGGTCGTTGTCGCGCCGAAAGCCAGCGCACAGAAAGACTTCACCATCGACAGCAAAACCAACTGGACCAGCCTGTTGAACGGTGGTCGTCTGGCTGTCGGCGATCCTGAACATGTTCCGGCGGGTATTTACGCGAAAGAAGCGCTGCAAAAACTGGGAGCATGGGATACCCTGGCGCCGAAACTGGCTCCGGCTGAAGATGTTCGTGGCGCATTGGCGCTGGTTGAACGTAACGAAGCCCCGCTGGGCATTGTCTATGGTTCTGATGCCGTCGCCAGCAAAGGCGTAAAAGTTGTGGCGACCTTCCCGGAAGACTCACATAAAAAAGTGGAATACCCCATCGCGGTTGTTGATGGGCACGCCAACGCAACGGTCAGCGCGTTCTATGATTACCTGAAAGGACCGCAGGCCTCTGAAATCTTCAAACGTTATGGATTTACGACCAAGTAATGATACTGACCGATCCTGAATGGCAGGCCGTCATACTGAGCCTGAAAGTTTCTTCCCTGGCCGTGTTGTTTAGCCTGCCGTTTGGGATCTTCTTTGCCTGGCTACTGGTACGCTGTAAGTTCCCAGGCAAAGCGCTGCTCGACAGCGTACTGCATTTGCCGCTGGTGCTGCCACCGGTGGTGGTGGGGTATCTGCTGTTAGTCGCCATGGGGCGGCGCGGATTTATTGGCGAGTGGCTATATGACTGGTTCGGTATCACGTTTGCGTTTAGCTGGCGTGGTGCGGTGCTGGCCGCGGCGGTGATGTCTTTTCCTCTGATGGTAAGGGCTATTCGTCTGGCGCTGGAAGGTGTTGACGTCAAGCTGGAGCAAGCGGCCCGCACGCTGGGGGCCGGGCGTTGGCGCGTATTTATGACCATTACCTTACCGTTGATGCTGCCTGGCATTATTGTCGGCACGGTGCTGGCGTTCGCGCGTTCCCTCGGTGAATTCGGCGCAACCATTACTTTTGTCTCCAATATTCCGGGTGAAACCCGCACCATTCCTTCGGCAATGTACACCCTCATCCAGACCCCCGGCGGCGAAAGCGCGGCGGCAAGGTTATGTATCATCTCTATTGTGTTAGCGCTGATTTCGCTACTGATTTCTGAATGGCTGGCGCGTATTAGCCGTGAACGGACGGGGCGATAATTATGCTGGAACTTAATTTCTCCCAGACGCTGGGAACCCACTGTCTGACGCTCAACGAAACGCTGCCAGCCAGCGGTATTACCGCTATTTTTGGTGTCTCTGGCGCGGGCAAAACGTCGCTGATTAATGCTATCAGTGGTCTGACCCAACCCCAGTCCGGGCGCATTGTGCTCAACGGTCGGGTATTGAATGACGTTGAAAACGGTATCTGCCTGACGCCTGAAAAACGCCGGGTGGGCTATGTTTTTCAGGATGCGCGTCTGTTCCCGCATTACAAAGTGCGCGGTAATCTGCGCTATGGTATGGCGAAAAGCATGGCCGGGCAGTTTGATAAGCTGGTGGCATTGCTGGGCATTGAGCCTTTGCTTGACCGTCTACCCGGCGGCCTTTCCGGTGGTGAAAAGCAGCGTGTTGCTATTGGTCGGGCGCTACTTACCGCACCAGAGTTATTGCTGCTTGATGAACCGTTAGCCTCACTGGATATTCCGCGCAAACGCGAACTGCTGCCTTATCTGCAACGGCTGGCGCGTGAAATTAATATTCCCATGTTGTATGTCAGCCACTCGCTTGATGAGATTTTGCATCTGGCCGATAAAGTGATGGTGTTGGAAAACGGGCAGGTCAAAGCGTTTGGCTCACTGGAGGATGTCTGGGGGAGCAGTGTGATGCATCCCTGGCTACCGAAAGAGCAGCAGAGCAGCATACTGAAAGTTAACGTACTGGAACATCACCCGCATTATGCGATGACAGCGCTGGCGCTGGGCGATCAGCATCTGTGGGTCAATAAGCTGGATCAACCGCTGCAAACTGCACTGCGCATTCGTATTCAGGCGTCGGATGTTTCACTGGTATTACAACCGCCGCAGCAGACCAGTATTCGTAACGTGTTGCGCGCCAAGGTTGCGCAGTGCTATGACGACAACGGGCAGGTGGAAGTGCAGCTTGAGGTCGGCGGGAAAACGCTGTGGGCAAGGATCAGCCCGTGGGCCAGGGATGAGCTGGGCATCAAACCTGGCCTGTGGCTGTACGCACAAATTAAGAGCGTGTCGATTACCGCCTGATTACAGCAACTGAGAATAGATAAATTTGGCGATGCTGTCGGTGGTGTTGTCACCTATCACGATGTTGGCGCGGGCTTTGACTGCATCATCGGCATTGCCCATCGCCACGCCGGTACCCGCGGCTTCCAGCATACTGATATCATTGAAGTTGTCGCCAAAAGCGATCACGTTTTCCATTGAGCCACCCTGCGCTTCAATCCACTGGGCAAGGCGTCTTCCTTTGCTATTGCCTTTACGGGCCACGTCAACCTGATCGTGCCAGGACCACTCACACTCCAGCCCCAGCTGCTGTTCAACATGTTTACCAAACTGCTGCAGCTTTGGAATATCTTCGTCAGTCAGGGCAAATTTCCACACGGCATTAACGTCATGTGCGGCCTGTGCCAGCGAAGGAACCTGGGTGAAGGTCGGGCGCTGTTCCGGCGGCAGCGTTTGCGCCCAGTTTGCGGTACGCACGACATGCCCGGTCGGGCGTTCATACAGCATGGCCTCGTCAACATACATCAGCCCGTGGATCTGATGTTCATTCAGCATATCAATCAACTGCAACGCCTGGTTAACCGGAAGGGGATCGGATTCCAGTACCTTTTTCGCCTGATAATCATACAAATAGGTGCCGTTGCAGCAAATTGCAGGTGTATCCAGCGCCAGTGCCTGATAAAAAGGATGAATAGCAACGTGATGGCGACCCGTGACAATGATAAGTTGGTAGCCTGCTTCTCTGGCGCGAGAGAGCGCCTCGAGAGAGGATGGCAGCAAGGTTTTTTTCGGGGTCAGCAACGTACCGTCTAAATCCAGGGCAATCACGCGTGCGGTCATAGGTTTTTCCAGATGAAGGTTGAGAATTTTGTCTGTCAGAATGGTACACCGAGTCGGGGGCCGGACAAAATTCTGAGCCTTAATTAAGCATTCACCGTTAAAAGCGTCTACCTTAGGCGTGTGTCAGGCCATTGCAGCCACCTGCCAAAAGCAAAGGAGTTTTCATGAAGCAAACCGTTTATACCGCCAGCCCTGAGAGTCAGCAAATTCACGTCTGGGGCCTGAATCACGATGGTTCTCTGACGCTGACGCAGGTGGTTGATGTACCGGGTCAGGTACAGCCGATGGTCGTCAGCCCGGATAAGCGTTACCTCTATGTTGGCGTGCGCCCGGAGTTTCGCGTGCTGGCATACCGTATCGCACCTGATGACGGTGCACTGACATTCGCTGCGGAATCTGCACTGCCGGGGAGTCCGACGCATATTTCGACCGATCATCAAGGGCGTTTCGTATTCGTCGGCTCTTATAACGCGGGTAGTGTGAGCGTCACGCGTCTGGAAGATGGCCTGCCGGTGGAACTGGTTGACGTGGTTGACGGTCTGGATGGTTGCCACTCAGCCAACATCTCTCCGGATAACCGGACCCTGTGGGTTCCGGCGTTGAAACAGGATCGTATCTGCCTGTTCACCGTCAGTGATGATGGCCATTTGGTTGCACAGGAACCCGCGGAAGTGACTACCGTTGAAGGTGCGGGTCCGCGTCATATGGTGTTCCATCCGAATCAGCAATATACCTACTGCGTGAATGAGTTGAACAGTTCAGTCGATGTTTGGGAACTGAAAGATCCGTACGGCAAAATTGAGTGTGTACAGACGCTGGATATGATGCCTGCTGATTTCTCTGATACCCGCTGGGCGGCAGATATCCATATTACGCCGGATGGTCGCCATCTGTATGCCTGTGACCGTACTGCCAGCCTGATTACAGTATTCAGCGTATCAGAAGATGGCAGTGTGCTGACGAAAGAAGGCTTCCAGCCTACTGAAACACAGCCGCGCGGTTTTAATATCGACCACAGTGGGAAATACCTGATTGCCGCCGGGCAAAAATCTCATCACATCGCGGTGTACGAGATAGCAGGCGCCCAAGGACTGCTGACTGAAAAAGGCCGCTATGCGGTAGGTCAGGGCCCAATGTGGGTGGTGGTTAACGCGTACTAATTCGTTTTGCAGGCCGGACAGGGCATGTAAACCACTGTCCGGCACACTGCCTGGTCGGCGCATGCGCTTACCGGGCCTACCTAAGTGAATGACGTTTACTGCTTAGGTACTGCAACCACTTTGCTACCTACACCGCGGTTGTTGTATTCCCACATGCGGTTGAAGTTGGTGTCGTTCAGGTTGCGCTGAATTTCACCTTTGTCATCTTCCGCACCGGTGTTCCCGGCAAACGGGCGTTTTGAGATAACGCTGTCAGCCCAGGGCTTTGCCATGTTAAAGCCTTCGTTGATCACGCTGTCGCGAATAACCACCTGACCATTGGTGTTGGAATCGACATCCAGCGAGCGGCCCAACTGCGCGACGCCATCGCCTGCTGCGGTAAAGCGGCTATTGGTGGCGAGGAAACCGTAGTAAATGTTCGACAGGGTTGCCGGTGCAAAAACGTAGGCTTCCTGCTGGGTGCGGGAGTTCACTACGCGGAAATCGGTGTTATCGAATACCACCGCGCCACGACCAGAAACCATATCCACATCACCTTCAATGTAGCTGTTCGTCACCAGCGTACGCGGCTGACGATCGTTTTCCAGACGGTTTTGTACGCCGCTGTTGGTCACGAAGAAGGTGTTCTGACGTCCCAGAATGTTCACCTTGTCGATCTGCACTTTATCGCCATCGGTACGCAGTGCGACGGCCGGGTGGTTACCCGCATCCACGCTGTCACCGAGGTTGTTTTCGATGGTCAGGTTCTGCAACTGCAGACCATTGTTTTGTGACCAGACAACCGCAGAACACATCACGCCGATGTTTGTGCCGCGTTTATTCTGGCAATTATCATACATATA
This sequence comes from Citrobacter sp. RHBSTW-00671, assembly GCF_014103415.1. NCBI lineage: Bacteria > Pseudomonadati > Pseudomonadota > Gammaproteobacteria > Enterobacterales > Enterobacteriaceae > Citrobacter > Citrobacter sp. RHBSTW-00671. The sequence goes on along the minus strand of NZ_JABXPR010000001.1, from coordinate 3,868,450 downwards.
CCACGCAGGTTTACCCGGCATATATTTACCGCCCGGGTTCACCGTACGACGCCAGTCTGCGGTGCTCATTTCGCCATCAATAGCCTGGCCAATTTTCACATCCAGCGGTTTTTCGCCAGTACCGTAGAGCGTCAGGCTTCCTGTCGCCGCCGGGATATAGACAGTACCCTGATACTCGCCAGGCATGATCGCGATGTACTGACGTTTATTGGTGCGTTTAATGATTGCCGCATCAACTGCTGCCTGAATACTGGTATGGGTAACGCCTTGAGTTCCTGCCGGGCCGACGACAAAGTCAGGCTGGGCGGGCAGAGAAATAGCGGAAGGACTCCATGGCGCAGTGTTTGGCGTCAGAGCTGAGAAATAGTGTGCAGCGACAAAATTTTTCGCTTCATTGGCCGACAGAATCGGGCGCATAGACGTGCCAGGCGCGGTCTGATCGGAAGGACGTTGATCGGGCGGTGTAGAGCTACAGGCTGTCAGCGTCACGCCAAAAGCCATTGCCAGCGCCAGACGGGAAACTGATGAAATGTTCACAGGTTGCTCCGGGCTTTGAAAGTTATCCATTGAAGCCTGCTTTTTTATACTAAGTTGAGCGAAACGGGAAGGCGAAAAGGTAAAAAGTTGTTTTTTATAGCAGCAATGTCGGGTGTAGAGAGTCCTTATATCACAATTAGATAACAATTTTGGTCCTTCAGGTTGACAACATCCACAGGATGCAAAATAAATGTCTATACAACCTATGACAAGTGGTGAGTCGAATGCAGCAATTTTTTCCTGATGATGCTATCTGGCGTAATGTCCGCCTGGCGACCATGGATCCTGAACGTGATACTCCGTATGGGCTGGTGGATGGCCATGCGCTGATCGTCCGTCAGGGTAAGATTCGGGACATTGTGCCTGAGTCGTCGTTATACCTTACACACGATAATACCCTTGATATGCAAGGACGATTGATTACGCCGGGTCTGATTGACTGCCATACGCACCTGGTGTTTGGGGGCAATCGTGCAGGTGAATGGGAACAGCGGCTAAACGGCGTTTCCTACCAACAGATCAGTGCTCAGGGAGGCGGTATTAATGCCACCGTGTCGGCGACCCGTAGCGCCACTGATGAACAACTTCTTCATATAGCGCATCAGCGAATGGAGCGGCTAATAAAAGAAGGTGTTACGTTGCTGGAAATCAAATCGGGCTACGGCCTGGATTTGACGACAGAAGAGAAAATTTTACGCGTCGTGGTTGCGCTGGCGGCAGAAAACACCGTCGAAATAAGCCCAACGCTGTTAGCTGCACATGCCACACCGGCGCAGTATCGCGATGATCCCGATAGCTATATTACGCTGGTGTGCGAGACGATTTTGCCGCAGTTGTGGGAACAGGGTTTGTTTGAAACCGTAGACCTGTTCTGTGAAACCGTGGGCTTTACGCTGGCGCAGAGCGAACGCGTATTTCAGGCCGCGCAGGCGTTGGGCATCCCGGTTAAAGGTCATGTCGAACAACTGTCATTACTGGGCGGGGCGCAACTGGTTAGCCGCTACCACGGATTATCAGCCGATCACATTGAATATCTGGATGAAGCGGGCGTAGCGGCGATGAGCCAAAACGGTACGGTCGGTGTGCTATTGCCCGGCGCTTTTTATTTCCTCAAAGAGAAACAGCGTCCGCCAGTCGAATTGTTACGTCAGTATCAGGTTCCGATGGCGGTGGCGACCGACTACAATCCAGGCACCAGCCCGTTTATTAGCCTGCACTGGGCGATGAATATGGCCTGTGTACAGTTTGGCTTAACGCCGGAAGAGGCATGGGCGGGCGTAACCCGTCATGCGGCCCGGGCGCTGGGGCGTCATACCACTCACGGACAACTGAAAGCCGGATTTGTGGCCGATTTTGTGGTGTGGGATGCCGAGCTCCCGGTCGAAATCCTCTATGAGCCAGGGCGTAACCCGCTCTACCAACGTGTATTAAAAGGACAACCAGCATGACTAACTGGCAACCTGCTTCTCCTGCGCTCTGGCAGGGGCGAGATGACCGCGCCGAGTCGCCGACGGCGCTGCGCCTGTTTCAGACCATTTCGCTTAGCCCGGCATTTACACCGGAAATGTACTCTGAGCAGATTGCACTGCTTGGTTTTGCCTGTGATGAAGGCGTTAAACGTAATCAGGGACGCACGGGAGCCGCCGGAGCGCCGGACGCGCTGCGTAAAGCACTGGCCAATTTAGCCAGTCACGCGGGCCATCAACGGTTGGTCGATTTGGGAAACATTGTGGCCCAGGCGCCCGACCTTGAAGGTGCTCAGCAGGCGCTGCGCACGGCGGTGCAGCGTTGCCTGCAGGCGGATATGCGTACCTTCGTGTTGGGCGGGGGACACGAAACGGCATTTGCGCATGGTGCAGGGGTGTTGGATGCCTTCCCGCAGGCAAAAGTGGGGATTGTTAACCTCGATGCGCACCTGGACCTACGCTACGCCGAACAACCCACTTCCGGTACGCCGTTTCGTCAACTGGCGCACCTCTGTGAGCAACAGCAGCGTGAATTTCATTACGCCTGCGTGGGCGTCAGTCGGGCAGCGAATACCCAGGCGCTGTGGGATGAGGCGCAACGGCTGGGGGTGACCGTGGTGGAAGATCTGCATTGTCATACGGCGCAGGCGCAGCTGGCGCAATTTGTTGCCAACATGGACGTCATCTATCTGACTATCGATCTTGACGTGCTGCCGGTTTGGGAAATGCCGGCCGTATCCGCGCCTGCCGCGTTGGGGGTCCCGCTGGCGACGTTGTTGGGGCTGATTGAACCCCTTTGTCGCAGCGGTAAACTCCAGGCGGTGGATATGGTTGAGTTTAACCCGCGTTTTGATGACGATGGCAGGGCAGCACGCGTTGCGGCGCGTTTAGGCTGGCAAATTGCACACTGGTGGCACTGACAGGCCTGAGGGAATTGCGCTTATCAGGTCCAGGTTATATCTGTAAACTGCACCTATTAAAATTCTCAGCTTAAGGAAGGCTCACGAATGCACCGAACCCGCCCCCAAACTGCTCCGGCTCCTTTTTACGAAAAGGTCAAACAGGAGATCAGTGAAAAGATTGCCAGCGGTATCTGGCAACCTCACGATCGTATCCCATCGGAGGCGGAGCTGGTGGCGCAGTATGGTTTTAGCCGTATGACCATCAACCGGGCGCTGCGTGAATTAGCGGATGAAGGTTTACTGGTGCGTTTACAGGGGGTGGGGACGTTTGTCGCCGAACCGAAAGGCCAGTCCGCGCTGTTTGAAATTCGTAGCATCGCGGATGAAATTAATGCGCGCCAGCATCAGCACCGCTGTGAGGTCCTGACGCTGGAAAGAACCCGGGCAAGCGCGCAGCAGGCTTTGGTGTTAAACGTCAAAGAAGGCACCCCCATTTTTCACTCCATCATGGTGCACTACGAGAACGAGCTGCCGGTGCAGATTGAAGATCGCTGCGTGAATGCGGAGATTGTGCCGGAGTATCTGTTGCAGGATTACAGCCAGACCACACCGCACGCTTATCTGTCGCTCATCGCCCCTTTGACGGAAGGAGAACATATTGTCGAAGCGGTACGCGCCAGCGCGGAAGAGTGTGCGCTGTTGCATATCAAAGAGCACGATCCCTGCCTGTTGATCCGCCGCAAAACCTGGTCGGCGTCTTCTATTGTCTCTCATGCCCGCTTACTTTTCCCAGGCTCCCGCTATCGTCTGCAAGGGCGGTTCATGTCCTGATACAGGATATGAAAACCGTGATTGCTGACGCAATATAATAAAAATGTATCTTAATTGTTAAAATCACCCTTGCGGCAGCTTGTATAGACAAGTATATGTTACTTATCTATCCGACGTTCGCGAGGAGTTTTCTGTCATGTCCCATAGCAAATATCGTCAGCAGGATATTCGTGCCCCACGCGGTACCACCTTAACGGCCAAAAGCTGGCTGACCGAAGCGCCGCTGCGCATGTTAATGAACAATCTGGACCCTGATGTGGCGGAAAATCCGCATGAGTTGGTGGTGTACGGTGGGATTGGCCGCGCAGCGCGGGACTGGGAGTGCTATGACGCCATCGTCAAGGCACTGACCGAACTTGAATCCGATGAAACCCTGCTGGTTCAGTCCGGGAAACCGGTCGGCGTGTTCAAAACTCATGACAATGCGCCCCGCGTGCTGATTGCCAACTCCAACCTGGTGCCGCACTGGGCGACCTGGGAACACTTTAACGAGCTGGACGCCAAAGGTCTGGCGATGTATGGCCAGATGACCGCCGGGAGCTGGATCTACATCGGCAGTCAGGGCATCGTGCAGGGGACGTATGAAACCTTCGTTGAGGCCGGACGTCAGCATTATCAGGGCAACCTGAGTGGACGCTGGGTTCTGACCGCCGGGCTGGGCGGCATGGGCGGTGCGCAACCGCTCGCTGCAACGCTTGCGGGCGCGTGTTCTCTGAATATTGAATGCCAGCAAAGCCGCATTGATTTCCGCCTGCGTACCCGTTACGTGGACGAGCAGGCCACCTCACTGGACGATGCGCTGGCGCGTATCGACAAATACACCCGCGAAGGTAAAGCGGTGTCCATTGCGCTGTGCGCGAACGCCGCCGATGTTGTGCTGGAGCTGGTTAAGCGCGGCGTACGCCCGGATATGGTCACTGACCAGACCAGCGCCCACGATCCGCTGCACGGTTATCTGCCGTCCGGCTGGAGCTGGGAAGAGTATCAGGCGAAAGCGGTATCCGATCCGCAGGGCACGGTGCAGGCGGCGAAACGTTCAATGGCAACGCATGTCGAAGCGATGCTGGCGTTTAGCAAAATGGGCGTACCGACGTTTGATTACGGCAATAACATTCGCCAGATGGCCAAAGAGATGGGCGTGGAAAACGCCTTTGATTTCCCAGGGTTTGTGCCGGCTTATATTCGTCCGTTGTTCTGCCGCGGCATTGGTCCGTTCCGCTGGGTGGCGCTTTCCGGCGATCCGCAGGATATTTATAAAACCGATGCCAAAGTGAAAGAGATCGTGGCTGATGATAAGCATCTGCACCACTGGCTGGACATGGCTCGTGAGCGGATCAATTTCCAGGGCTTACCGGCGCGTATCTGTTGGGTTGGTCTGGAATGGCGACAAAAGCTGGGGCTGGCATTTAATGAGATGGTGCGCAGCGGTGAAGTGTCTGCACCTATCGTCATCGGTCGTGACCATCTGGATTCAGGCTCTGTTGCCAGCCCGAACCGTGAAACCGAAGCGATGCGCGACGGGTCTGACGCCGTATCCGACTGGCCGTTGCTGAATGCGCTGCTTAATACCGCCAGCGGTGCGACCTGGGTATCACTGCACCACGGTGGTGGCGTTGGGATGGGATTCTCTCAACACGCCGGAATGGTGATTGTTTGTGATGGCTCTGATGAAGCAGCTGCACGTATTGCCCGGGTATTGCATAACGATCCGGCGACAGGCGTGATGCGCCATGCTGATGCCGGGTATGACATTGCTGTGGAATGCGCCGTCGAAGAAGGGCTGAATTTGCCGATGATTGCCGCCACGCAGGGGAAACGCTGATATGAACACGATTACCTTAACGCCTGGCCACCTTAGCTTTGCGCAGTTGCACGATATCTGGCAGCAGCCGGTTCAACTGAGCCTCGATGCCAGTGCGATTGACGCTATCAATGCCAGCGTCGCCTGCGTCAATAGCATTGTCGCGGAAGGCCGCACGGCGTATGGCATTAATACCGGGTTTGGGCTGCTGGCTCAGACACGTATCGCGACTGACGATCTGCAAAATTTACAGCGTTCGCTGGTATTGTCTCATGCTGCAGGCGTAGGCGAAGCGTTAGATGATGCGATGGTGCGCCTGATTATGGTGCTGAAAATTAACAGCCTGGCGCGTGGTTTTTCCGGTATTCGCCTGAGCGTCATTGAAGCGCTGATTGCGCTGGTCAACGCCGGGGTATATCCGCGCATTCCGGCGAAAGGATCGGTAGGGGCATCGGGCGACCTGGCGCCGCTGGCGCATATGTCCCTGACGCTGTTGGGAGAAGGCAAGGCGCGCTGGCAGGGAGAATGGCTCCCAGCGACAGACGCGCTGAAGAAGGCCGGACTGGAGCCAATTACTCTGGAAGCGAAGGAAGGGCTGGCGCTGCTCAACGGCACCCAGGCTTCCACCGCCTTTGCATTACGTGGGTTGATTGAGGCGCAGGAGCTGTTTGCTTCCGCGACGGTGTGCGGGGCGCTGACCACTGAAGCGGTATTAGGCTCGCGTCGTCCGTTTGATGCCCGTATTCATGCGGCACGAGGACAGCGCGGGCAGATTGATGCCGCGACGCTGTATCGCCATGTGCTGACCGATTCCAGCGCACTTGCACAGTCGCATCATAACTGTGAAAAAGTGCAGGACCCCTATTCTCTGCGCTGCCAGCCTCAGGTTATGGGAGCCTGTCTGACACAAATGCGTCAGGTCATGGAGGTGTTGCTGGTGGAAGCCAATGCCGTTTCGGACAACCCGCTGGTGTTTGCCGAAGAAGGCGATGTGATTTCTGGTGGTAACTTCCATGCGGAACCGGTGGCAATGGCCGCGGATAATCTGGCGCTGGCGATTGCCGAAATCGGGGCGTTATCCGAGCGACGTATTGCGTTGATGATGGATAAACATATGTCGCAACTGCCGCCTTTCCTGGTGAAAAATGGCGGGGTTAACTCCGGTTTTATGATTGCCCAGGTGACTGCAGCTGCGCTGGCGAGCGAGAATAAAGCACTCGCGCACCCGCACAGCGTGGACAGTTTACCGACGTCGGCAAATCAGGAAGATCATGTCTCAATGGCACCGGCAGCAGGTCGTAGATTGTGGGAGATGGCGGCGAATACGCGTGGCGTGATTGCTGTAGAGTGGCTGGCGGCCTGTCAGGGGATCGACCTGCGTGAAGGCTTAACCTCAAGCCCGCTACTGGAGCAGGCGCGCCAGACGCTGCGTGAGCAGGTTGCGCACTATACGCAGGACCGTTTTTTCGCCCCGGATATTGAATGTGCGACCGAACTGTTAGCGCAGGGTGCGTTGTTAAAATTGTTGCCTGAGTTTCTGTAGAAAATTGCCTGATGGCGACGCTGACGCGTCTTATCAGGCCTACGGTCTGCTTTGTAGGCCGGATGAGGCGAAGCCGACATCCGGCGCTGCGCTTAACTGAACATCGCAGTAATCGATGCGCTGGCGAGCGAATGAAAATGGACGTTAAATCCAACCATTGCGCCGCTGGCGCTCTCATCGACATCAAGACGTTCGACATCCAGCGCGTGAACCGTAAAGATATAGCGATGGGTTTCGCCTTTCGGTGGCGCCGCACCGCCGTAGCCCGCTTTGCCGAAATCTGTTCGGGTTTGAATGACCCCATCCGGCAGGGCAACCCGTCCGGAGCCATACCCTTGCGGTAGTGCGCGGGTATTAGCCGGCAGATTGACCACCACCCAATGCCACCAGCCGGAGCCGGTTGGCGCATCAGGATCATAGCAGGTCACGACAAAACTTTTAGCTCCGGCGGGCACATCATCCCATGCCAGATGTGGCGAAAGATTATCCCCGTCATACCCTATACCGTTAAAGACGTGGCGATGTGGTAGCTTTTCCCCATCGCGCAGATCGTTACTGATTAGTTTCATGCTGACTCCTCTCGTTAGCCAAAAAGTGTAGCCAGAAACCGTAGAGCTTACCGCTGATTATTCGCTAAAAAATGTTGCATCGCGCACAGCATCGTTCACAGCCTGTGTCAGACGTTGCAATTGATCGGGCTGGATGATGTACGGCGGCATCAGATAAATGAGTTTGCCGAACGGTCTTACCCATACGCCCCGTTCAACGAAGAACTTCTGTAGTGCCGCCATATTTACCGGCTGGGTGGTTTCTATCACGCCAATGGCGCCAAGTACGCGCACGTCGGCGACATAGTCGGAATCCGCCGCAGGTGCCAGTTCTTCACGCAACTGCGCTTCAATGGCCGCGACCTGCGAGCGCCACTCGCCGGTGTTGAGTAGCGACAGGCTGGCCGAGGCGACGGCACAGGCCAGCGGATTACCCATAAAGGTCGGGCCGTGCATAAAGCAGCCAGCATCACCGTTGCTGATGGTTTCTGCGACCAGGCGGGTGGTCAAGGTCGCGGAAAGGGTCATCGTGCCGCCGGTTAACGCTTTGCCGAGGCACAGTATATCCGGCGTAATACCCGCATGTTCACAGGCAAACAGTTTACCTGTACGACCAAATCCGGTGGCAATTTCATCGGCAATCAACAGGATACCTTCACGGTCACACATCTTACGAATACGCTTCAGCCATTCGGGATGATACATGCGCATACCGCCAGCGCCCTGTACGATTGGCTCAAGGATCACCGCCGCTATCTCGTGACGATGCGCGGCCATCAGGCGGGCGAACGGTACCATATCCAGTTCGTCCCACTCGCCGCCCATGCGGCTTTGCGGGGCGGGCGCAAACAGGTTTTCTGGCAGATAACCCTTCCACAGGCTGTGCATTGAGTTGTCGGGATCGCAGACCGACATGGCGCCGAAGGTGTCACCGTGATAGCCGTTACGAAACGTCAGGAAACGCTGACGCGCTTCGCCTTTTGCCTGCCAGTATTGCAGCGCCATTTTCATTGCCACTTCGACAGCAACCGAACCTGAATCCGCGAGAAAAACGCACTCCAGCGCCTTGGGTGTCATGTCCACCAACTGGCGACACAATGTAATGGCCGGGGCATGGGTAATACCGCCAAACATCACATGCGACATGGCATCAATCTGCGTTTTCATCGCGGCGTTCAACTGCGGGTGATTGTAGCCGTGGATCGCCGCCCACCAGGATGACATGCCGTCAATCAGCCTCTCGCCGCTGGCTAAAATCAGTTCGCAACCTTCGGCGCGCGCCACCGGGTAAACCGGCAAAGGGGAAGTCATAGAGGTGTATGGATGCCAGATATGGCGTTGGTCAAAAGCAAGATCGTCCGTTGTCATAATCGACTTGTAAACCAAATTAAAAAGATTTAGGTTTACGAGTCTACACCAAACTTACAACGAAACGTATATCAATATGGCTCACACTTCTCGCTGGACAATGTCGCAAGTCACCGAATTATTTGAAATACCCCTGCTGGATCTGCTGTTTGAAGCGCAACAAGTGCACCGTCAGCATTTTGATCCGCGGCAGGTACAGGTGAGTACGCTGCTGTCGATTAAAACCGGTGCCTGTCCGGAAGACTGCAAATACTGCCCGCAAAGTTCACGCTATAAAACCGGTCTGGAAACCGAGCGTCTGATGGAAGTTGAGCAGGTTCTGGATTCTGCGCGTAAGGCGAAACAGGCCGGTTCAACGCGGTTTTGCATGGGGGCGGCGTGGAAGAATCCGCATGAGCGTGATATGCCTTATCTGGAACAGATGGTCCAGGGTGTAAAAGCGCTGGGCCTGGAAGCCTGTATGACGCTGGGCACGCTGGATGAAACGCAGGCTCAGCGTCTGGCCAGTGCGGGACTCGACTACTACAACCATAACCTCGACACCTCGCCGGAGTTCTACGGCAATATCATCACCACCCGTTCCTACCAGGAGCGACTTGATACGCTGGACAAAGTGCGCGAGGCGGGGATTAAAGTCTGCTCTGGCGGTATCGTCGGGTTAGGTGAAACGGTGACCGATCGCGCTGGTTTATTGCTGCAGTTGGCGAATCTGCCAACGCCGCCGGAAAGCGTGCCGATCAACATGCTGGTGAAAGTAAAAGGCACGCCGCTGGCGGATAACGACGATGTCGATGCGTTTGATTTTATTCGCACCATCGCCGTGGCGCGCATCATGATGCCGACCTCGTACGTGCGTCTGTCCGCCGGGCGCGAGCAGATGAACGAACAGACCCAGGCAATGTGTTTTATGGCCGGGGCCAACTCGATTTTCTACGGCTGCAAACTGCTGACCACGCCGAACCCGAACGAAGATAAAGATCTGCTTTTATTCCGCAAACTCGGTCTGAATCCGCAGCAAACGGCGGTGCTGGCGGGGGATAACGAACAGCAGCAACGTCTGGAGCAGGCGTTGCGCACCCCGGATACCGACGACTACTACAACGCGGCAACCGTATGACCTGGCAGCAAAAAATTGACGATGCGCTAACGGCGCGTCGTTGTGCTGATGCCCTGCGCCGCCGTTATGCGGTGACGCAGGGGGCTGGGCGCTGGTTGTTGGCCGAGGGGCGTCAGTATCTGAATTTTTCCAGCAATGATTATCTGGGGTTGAGTCACCATCCGCAGATAGTCTGCGCCTGGCAGCAGGGGGCTGAACGTTTTGGCGTCGGTAGCGGGGGATCTGGCCATGTTAGCGGCTATTCCATCGCGCATCAGGCGCTGGAAGACGAACTGGCGCAATGGCTGGGTTATTCACGAGCATTGCTGTTCATCTCCGGCTTTGCTGCCAACCAGGCGGTGATCACCGCGTTGATGGGAAAAGAGGATCGGATTGTCGCCGACCGTCTCAGCCATGCGTCGTTGCTGGAAGCGGCCAGCCTGAGTCCCGCCGTGTTACGCCGTTTTACCCATAACGACCCGCAACATCTGGCTCGTCTGCTGTCTGCCCCCTGTCCGGGGCAGCAGTTAGTGGTTACCGAAGGCGTGTTCAGCATGGATGGCGACAGCGCGCCGCTGGCGGATATCCATGCCGCAGCGCAACGTCAGGGAGCCTGGTTGCTGGTGGATGATGCGCACGGTATCGGTGTCACTGGTGAAGAAGGTCGCGGGTCGTGCTGGCACTCGCAGGTCAAACCTGAACTGCTGGTGGTGACGTTTGGTAAAGGATTTGGCGTCAGCGGTGCGGCAATCCTGTGTTCTGACAGCGTGGCCGATTATTTGCTGCAGTTTGCCCGCCATCTGATTTACAGCACCAGTATGCCGCCAGCGCAGGCGCAGGCCTTGCGTGCTGCGCTGGCAGTGATCCGCAGTCGTGAGGGTGATGAACGCCGGGAAAAACTGGCTATGTTGATCCAACGTTTTCGTGCTGGCCTGGATATTCCGGATTTCACGCTGGCAAATTCAGACAGTGCCATCCAGCCATTGATCGTGGGCGATAACCATAAAGCGTTGCAACTGGCGGAGGCTTTACGCGCTCAGGGTTGTTGGGTGACCGCCATCCGGCCTCCTACGGTACCGGTCGGCACAGCCAGATTACGGCTGACGCTGACGCAGGCGCATGAATGCCAGGATATCGACCGTTTACTGGAGGTGCTGCATGGCGCAGGTCAATAAACAGGCCATTGCTGCCGCATTTGGACGCGCCGCTTCCCACTATGAACAACATGCCGGGCTACAGTGGCAAAGCGCCGACGCTTTGCTGGCGCTGCTTGGTGAACGGGATTATGCACGGGTACTGGATGCGGGGTGCGGCCCTGGGCGCATGAGTCGCTACTGGCGTGAGCAGGGAAGCGAAGTCAGCGCACTGGATCTTTCTGAACAAATGCTGGCAGAGGCACAGCGGCAAAATGCCGCCCACCACTATCTGCTGGCGGATATTGAAGCCATCCCACAAAACGCCGCCACTTTTGACCTGGCCTGGAGCAATCTGGCCGTACAGTGGTGCAGCGATCTCCGTGGTGCGTTAAACGAACTTTACCGGGTGGTGCGTCCTGGCGGGGCGGTGGCGTTTAGTACGCTGGCGCAAGGGTCGATGCCGGAACTTCGTCAGGCGTGGCAAGCGGTAGATGACCGGGAGCACACCAACCGTTTTTTGCCCGTGGAGCAACTTGAAAAGGCGCTGCATGGCTGGGACGTCGAGTATCAGCTTCATACGGTGACACTGTGGTTTGACGATGCGTTGAGCGCCATGCGCTCGCTCAAAGGGATCGGTGCGACGCATCTTCATGATGGACGCGAGCAGCGCGTACTGACCCGTTCACAGCTGCAGCAGTTACAGTTAGCCTGGCCCTCTGTGCAGGGAAAATACCCGCTAACGTATCAACTTTTTTTAGGAGTAATTCAACGTGACCAGAACATATTTTGTCACCGGGACGGACACTGAGGTCGGTAAAACCATTGCCAGCTGTGCGCTCCTGCAGGCTGCGGGGCAATTAGGTTATCGAACGGTCGGCTATAAGCCCGTCGCCTCTGGGAGTGAAATGACGGCAGATGGTCTGAGAAACTCCGACGCCCTTGCCCTGCAGCGCAACAGCGCTGTGGCAGTGAGCTATACGGCAATTAATCCCTATACCTTTGCCGAACCCACGTCACCGCATATCATCAGCGCTGATGAAGGGCGACCGATTCTGGCTTCAGTGATGTCTGCGGGTTTACAGTCGCTGCGAATGCAGGCCGACTGGGTGCTGGTGGAAGGTGCTGGCGGTTGGTTTACGCCGCTTTCTCCCACGCTGAGTTATTCTGACTGGGTACAAACGGAACAACTGCCGGTGATTCTGGTGGTTGGCGTCAAGCTTGGCTGCATCAACCATGCCATTCTGACTGCGCAAGCGGTACAACAGGCTGGGTTGACGCTGGCGGGGTGGGTCGCCAATGATGTGACCCCGCCAGGAAAACGCCATGCTGAATATATGGCAACGCTGAAGCGCGCGATTCCGGCCCCGCTACTGGGGGAGATCCCCTGGCTAGAAGACGAGCCAGAACGCGCAACGACAGGGCACTATCTCGACCTTAGCGTTTTGCCTCTGGCGCCATCCAGTCGTTAAGAAACGGGTCGTTGCGCTGCGCCAGTTGTCCCTGAGCCACATTGCGTCCGCGATGTAACAGGCAATAGCAATCAGCGACCCGACGAATAAACGGCAGGCTTTGCTCTGCGAGCATAATGGCGATACCCAACTCCTGGCTTAGCCTCACAATCAGGTTCCCCAGCTTGTGGATATACGCCTGGCCCGTGCCTCGCGTAGGCTCATCGAGGATCAGCAGGCGTGGGCGTGTCACCAGCGCGCTGGCGAGCGCGAGCTGGTGCTGATCATCCTCTGATAAGACGCCCCCTTTAGTCTGACGCAGACTGTATAACTGTGGGAAGAGGCGGTATATATCGCTGCTGTTCATCGTTTCGCTTTCTTCAACCGCCTGGCGCGCAATATGCAGATTTTCCTCGACCGTCAGCTGCGAAAAAATCCGTCTCTCTTGTGAAACGGCGTTAATACCCAGCGCAATGCGATTTGCCGCCGGGATCGGACCCAGATCGCACGGTGGCGCGCCAGCCTGATGCCAGACCATCGTACCGCTTTCGATAGGCAAATTGCCGATGATGCAATTGGCCAGCGTCGTTTTCCCCATCCCCGGAAGTCCCAGCACGCCGGTACACTTGCCGGGCTGCAGGTCGAGATCCACATCCCATAGCGTGTGCTGGTTACCGTAATAGTGATTCACTGCGCGAAGACTCAACATAGATTTTCTCCATCATGAAGTTATTCGCCCGACTGGCCGGGGAGCAGAAGAAAATTGCAAATCTCTTGCCAGAAAAGGGAAGTACGCGAAAAACAGCGGGATAGCGTGATCCACCGGCAACGATGTCTGGATTTTAACGATCCGGGTTAATTTTGCGCACACTGCCAGTGCCTGGTCGCGTCGGGATGGTGCAGGCAGGTAAATGGTGAAAATGCGAGCAAGATCTCGACCGCCTCCCGGGCTTCGTTGGCTGATAAATATAAAAAAATGGCGATAATTTTTTTTTATCCCACCTGAAAAGGGCAAGTCGGTGTTTTTGCCAGGCGGCAGTCAGCACGGGCTGGAGGCAGTTATCCACTATTCCTGTGGATAACCTTGTGTATTAGAGTTAGAAAACACAATGTAAGCGAGAGAAGACGCGGCCTGCGACTAAATTGATGCGAAAGACGGCTCGAGAGAATAGTTATTGAAATACAGAATGTTAGATAAAAGCAATGGCTGTCGCGGAAGTGTCATGCGTTGCCATAAAACTTTCATCTGCCGTCTTGACAAATGTTAAAAAAGTCATTGGTTTGGGGATAACACATTTTTACTGGTGTTTTATCTCGCCAGTGCCAAAATTTTAGCCTGCTCTGACGGGCATTCTGAGGGCGTAACAGAAATATTCTGGTGCGTTACTGTTTTTTCATCCAGTATATTTTACTGGCAAAATATACTGCTGCGAGTAAAATTACACACCTGCCCGCCCATTGCTTCAGGTAGCTGCTCATGAGTAAACCGTTCAAACTGAATTCCGCTTTTAAACCCTCTGGCGATCAGCCTGAGGCGATTCGTCGCCTGGAAGAAGGGCTGGAGGATGGTCTGGCGCATCAGACGCTGCTCGGGGTGACGGGGTCGGGGAAGACATTCACTATCGCCAACGTGATTGCGGATTTACAGCGTCCGACGATGGTGCTGGCCCCTAACAAGACCCTCGCAGCCCAGTTGTACGGCGAGATGAAAGAGTTCTTCCCGGATAACGCGGTTGAGTATTTCGTCTCCTACTATGACTATTATCAGCCAGAGGCTTATGTCCCGAGCTCTGATACCTTCATCGAGAAAGATGCCTCGGTCAACGAACACATTGAGCAGATGCGTTTGTCGGCGACCAAAGCCCTGCTTGAACGGCGGGATGTGGTGGTGGTGGCCTCGGTTTCCGCGATCTACGGTCTGGGCGATCCGGATCTGTATCTGAAGATGATGTTGCACCTGACGGTGGGGATGATTATCGACCAGCGCGCGATCCTGCGCCGGCTGGCTGAACTGCAGTACACGCGTAACGATCAGGCATTCCAGCGCGGGACGTTCCGCGTGCGTGGTGAGGTGATCGACATCTTTCCGGCCGAATCTGACGATATCGCGCTGCGCGTCGAGTTGTTTGATGAAGAAGTTGAGCGCTTGTCGCTGTTCGACCCGCTAACCGGGCAGGTTGAATCCACGATTTCTCGCTTCACCATTTACCCGAAAACCCACTACGTGACGCCACGCGAACGTATTGTGCAGGCAATGGAAGAAATTAAAGTCGAGCTGGCGGAGCGCCGCAAAATCCTGCTGGCGAACAACAAGCTGGTGGAAGAACAGCGTTTAAGCCAGCGTACGCAGTTCGATCTGGAAATGATGAACGAGCTGGGTTACTGCTCGGGTATTGAAAACTATTCACGCTATCTGTCCGGACGCGGTCCGGGCGAGCCGCCGCCGACGCTGTTTGATTACCTGCCCGCCGATGGTCTGTTGGTGGTGGATGAATCCCACGTTACGATTCCGCAAATTGGTGGGATGTACCGCGGCGACCGGGCACGAAAAGAGACGCTGGTTGAGTATGGATTCCGTCTGCCGTCGGCGCTGGATAACCGTCCGTTGAAGTTTGAAGAGTTCGAGGCGCTGGCGCCGCAAACCATTTATGTTTCAGCGACACCGGGTAATTATGAGCTGGAGAAATCCGGTGATGACGTGGTCGATCAGGTGGTACGACCGACGGGGCTGCTGGACCCGGTCATTGAAGTGCGTCCGGTGGCGACACAGGTTGATGACCTGCTGTCTGAGATCCGCATCCGTGCGGCGATTAACGAACGCGTGCTGGTGACGACGCTGACCAAACGCATGGCGGAAGACCTCACCGAATACCTCGAAGAACATGGCGAGCGGGTGCGCTATCTGCACTCCGACATTGATACCGTGGAACGCATGGAAATCATCCGTGATTTGCGCCTGGGCGAGTTTGACGTGCTGGTGGGTATCAACCTGTTACGAGAAGGTCTGGACATGCCAGAGGTCTCTCTGGTGGCGATTCTGGATGCAGACAAAGAAGGGTTCCTGCGTTCGGAACGATCGCTTATCCAGACCATCGGTCGAGCAGCGCGTAACATCAACGGGAAAGCGATTCTCTACGGCGATAAAATTACCGCATCGATGGCGAAGGCCATTGGTGAAACCGAACGTCGTCGCGAGAAGCAGCAACTGTATAACGAAGAGCACGGTATTACGCCACAGGGGCTAAACAAGAAAGTCGTTGATATTCTGGCGTTGGGTCAGAATATTGCGAAGACCAAAGCGAAAGGTAAAGGGAAGTCGCGTGCCGGGGCGAAATCCGAGATTGTTGAGCTGGACATGACGCCGAAAGCGCTGCAGCAGAAGATTCACGAGCTGGAAGGTCAGATGATGCAGCATGCGCAGAACCTTGAGTTCGAAGAGGCCGCGCAGATCCGTGACCAGTTGCATCAGTTGCGTGAATTGTTTATCGCGGCATCGTAAGTGGGGGCCGGATGCGGGATAAATCCCTTATCCGGCCTACACGCGCACCTGTAGGCCTGATAAGCGCAGCGCATCAGGCAAATACGTTCAACCTAACGCCTGCACCGCTTTCTCCAGCGCGCTATGCAGCAACTGACGGTCATGACGGTAGGGGATATCGCTGGCCTCCAGTTCATCCTGAATCACAATGCGGTCGGTCACGGCCGAAACATCGACTTTTGGTCCGACAATCACCGCATCAATCACCTTCTTACCAACATATTGCTCAATGATAGCCAGCTTATCGGCAAGCGTCAGGCTGGCGGCAGGCAGGCTGAGTTCGCGTCCCAGATTGCCGATATAAACCATTGGCGCTGGTGTGCGACGCAATGCCTGCGCCATTTCGTCAAGCAGCAGTAGCGGCATCAGGCTGGTATAAAAACTCCCCGGTCCTATCAGGATCAGGTCCGCTTCCGCGATGGTTTCAATCGCCTCTCGCGTGGCGGGAACTTTAGGTGAGAGCATTAATTCTTGCGGCAGGGTAGTGAGCTGGTCGATATTTACTTCGCCATACACTTCATGTCCCTGATCGTCGAGCGCCATCAGGTCTACCGGCAGTTCTGACATGGGAATTAAATGCGCATCAACTTTTAGCAGGCTGCGAATTAAATTGATGGCTTCCAGAGGCCGCACGCTGAGGTGATCGAGCGCCTTTAACATCAGATTTCCGAGGTTATGACCGGAAAGTTCGCCATTACCGCCAAAACGGTACTCAAACATCGCCGATGCAACGCTTGGTTGGGTAATTAATTGGTTAAGACAGTTCCGCATGTCTCCCCAGGCAATGCCGCCTTCTGAACGGCGAATTCGCCCCGTGGAACCGCCGTTATCGGTGGTCGTGACGATGCCCGTCAGGCGTGAACCTAAAGAGGAAAGTGACGACAGAACGCGTCCTAATCCATGCCCTCCGCCGAGAGCGACAACGCGATCCAGATCTGCCAGCGTACGAGTGCGCATAGTTATTCCTGATATCAATTGATCGGCGCTACAGTAACGTAATTAGCGTGTTTCCAGCAATTATCCAGTCGCCATCGGCAGAAAATAATTTTCTGCGATCTACCTCTTTCTGACGACATCCACCTGATAGCAAGATGATGTATATCAATGCAAAACCATGAGTTTTGCTTATTCTGTAGCGAAATTGCACGATCATGTCGCTATATATATATTTATACAGCGAAAGTGTACATGGCAAAAGTGTCATTTACACGCTAGTATCGGCATAACCACAATGTACTCGAAGCATGACGAGTATAAACACTCTAGCCTCTGCACCTGGGTCAAATGATACGGTGCTTTGGCCGTGACAATACGTGAATACGATTGTCACCAGGGCGCAGGAAGAAATGACTTCGTCTCCCGTATTTGGAAAGGTGTACATGGGCTCTCAACTTACCGATGCATTCGCGCGTAAGTTTTACTACTTGCGTTTGTCGATTACCGATGTGTGTAACTTTCGTTGCACCTACTGTCTGCCAGATGGCTATAAGCCAGGTGGCGTGACTAATAACGGCTTTCTGACCGTTGATGAAATTCGCCGCGTCACGCGTGCGTTCGCCAGCCTGGGAACGGAAAAAGTGCGTCTGACAGGAGGTGAACCGTCACTGCGTCGCGATTTTACCGACATTATTGCTGCCGTACGTGAAAACGACGCTATCCGTCAAATTGCGGTAACCACCAATGGTTATCGTCTGGCGCGCGATGCTGCTGCATGGCGCGATGCCGGGCTGACGGCACTTAACGTCAGCGTCGACAGTCTCGATGCCCGTCAGTTTCACGCCATTACCGGGCAGGATAAGTTTCAGCAGGTGATGGCGGGGATTGACGCCGCCTTTGATGCCGGTTTTGAAAAAGTGAAAGTCAACACCGTGCTGATGCGCGATGTAAACCATCATCAACTGGACACCTTCCTGGCCTGGGTTCAACCACGGCCGATTCAGCTACGTTTTATTGAACTGATGGAAACGGGGGAAGGCAGTTCTCTCTTCCGCAAACACCATATCTCCGGGCAGGTACTGCGCGATGAACTGCTTAAGCGCGGCTGGATCCACCAGTTACGCCAGCGCAGCGACGGTCCGGCTCAGGTTTTCTGTCATCCTGATTATGCCGGTGAAATTGGTCTGATCATGCCTTATGAGAAAGACTTCTGCGCCACCTGCAATCGCCTGCGTGTGTCATCCGTCGGTAAACTTCATCTGTGTTTATTTGGTGAAGGCGGGGTGAACTTGCGTGATTTGCTGACCGACGACGCCCAGCAGGCTGCGCTTGAAGAACGTATCTCTGCCGCGTTGCTGGAGAAAAAGCAGACCCATTTCCTGCATCAGAACAATACCGGTATTACGCAAAACTTATCTTACATTGGCGGCTGATCGCTAAAAGGAGTTTCTCATGAGTCAGGTAAGCGCTGAATTTATCCCGACACGCATTGCTATTCTTACTGTTTCCAACCGTCGTGGCGAAGAAGATGACACCTCCGGCCATTATCTGCGCGACTCTGCGCTGGAAGCGGGTCATCAGATTGTTGATAAGGCGATTGTCAAAGAGAATCGCTATGCGATTCGCGCCCAGGTTTCTGCGTGGATTGCCAGTGATGATGTGCAAGTGGTGCTCATTACCGGCGGTACCGGTTTAACCGAAGGCGATCAGGCGCCGGAAGCGCTGCTGCCGCTGTTTGACCGAGAAGTCGAAGGCTTCGGCGAAGTGTTCCGTATGCTGTCCTTTGAGGAGATTGGTACGGCGACGCTGCAGTCTCGTGCGGTTGCCGGGGTGGCAAATAAAACGCTGATTTTCGCCATGCCGGGGTCGACCAAAGCGTGTCGTACT
Organism: Citrobacter sp. RHBSTW-00671; assembly: GCF_014103415.1. NCBI lineage: Bacteria > Pseudomonadati > Pseudomonadota > Gammaproteobacteria > Enterobacterales > Enterobacteriaceae > Citrobacter > Citrobacter sp. RHBSTW-00671. Next base: position 3,849,413 of record NZ_JABXPR010000001.1, on the reverse strand, counting down.
GCCTGGGAAAATATTATTGCGCCGCAGCTCGATGCCCGTACACGTCCGTGTAACTTCCACCCACATTTGAAGAAATAAGTATGTCGCAATTAACCCATATTAATGCCGCTGGCGAAGCGCACATGGTGGATGTTTCTGCCAAAGCAGAGACGGTACGCGAGGCGCGAGCTGAAGCATTCGTGACCATGCGCAGTGAAACGCTGGCGATGATTATCGATGGCAGCCATCATAAAGGTGATGTTTTCGCTACGGCCCGCATTGCGGGTATTCAGGCGGCCAAACGTACCTGGGATCTGATCCCGCTGTGCCATCCGCTGATGCTCAGCAAGGTTGAAGTCAACCTGCAGGCCGAACCGGAACACAACCGTGTCCGCATTGAAACGCTATGTCGGCTGACGGGAAAAACCGGCGTTGAAATGGAAGCGTTAACGGCGGCTTCCGTTGCGGCGTTGACCATTTACGACATGTGCAAAGCAGTACAAAAGGATATGGTGATTGGTCCGGTACGTTTGCTGGCAAAAAGTGGCGGCAAGTCGGGGGATTTTAAGGTGGATGCACATGATTAAGGTTCTTTTCTTTGCCCAGGTGCGCGAACTGGTTAACACCGATGCGCTAGAGGTGACGGCTGAATTTCCAACGGTAGAAGTACTGCGCCAGCATCTGGCGGGCAAAAGCGATCGTTGGGCACTGGCGCTGGAAGATGGCAAGCTGCTGGCGGCGGTAAACCAGACGCTGGTTAGCTTTGATCATCCTCTCAGGGCGGGTGATGAAGTGGCTTTCTTCCCGCCAGTGACCGGAGGCTAAAATGGCTGAAACGCGAATTGTTGTTGGCCATGCGCCATTTAGCGTAGGTGACGAGTACCCCTGGCTTGCCGGGCGCGATGAAGACGGCGCGGTGGTCACCTTTACCGGTAAAGTTCGCAATCATAATCTGGGCGACAGCGTGCAGGCATTAACGCTGGAACACTATCCGGGGATGACTGAAAAAGCGCTGGCGGAAATCGTCGACGAAGCGCGTACGCGCTGGCCGCTGGGACGGGTAACGGTGATCCATCGCATTGGCGAACTGTGGCCGGGCGATGAAATTGTTTTTGTCGGTGTGACCAGTGCGCATCGTAGTAGCGCGTTTGATGCCGGGCAGTTCATTATGGATTACCTGAAAACGCGTGCGCCGTTCTGGAAACGTGAAGCCACGCCAGAAGGTGAACGTTGGGTTGACGCCCGCGACAGCGATAAGCAAGCAGCAAAACGCTGGTAGAGTACAATTGGTTTAGGCACATACTGACTCAGGAGATTGTCATGGACCGATTCCCACGATCCGATTCTATTGTGCAGGCCCGTTCCGGCCTGCAAACCTACATGGCGCAGGTCTACGGCTGGATGACCTGTGGGTTGTTACTGACGGCGTTTATTGCATGGTACGCGGCGAATACGCCTGCGGTGATGATGTTTGTCTTTTCCAGCAAAATCACCTTCTTTGGGCTGATCATTGCGCAACTGGCACTGGTATTTGTCCTGTCGGGAATGGTGCAAAAGCTCAGTGCCGGAATGGCAACGACGCTGTTTATGCTCTATTCGGCGTTAACCGGGCTGACGCTATCGAGTATTTTTATCGTTTATACCTACTCGTCTATCGCCAGCACCTTCGTGGTGACCGGCGGGATGTTCGGTATCATGAGCCTGTACGGATACACCACTAAACGCGATCTCAGCGGCTTGGGTAACATGCTGTTTATGGCGTTAATTGGTATCGTTCTGGCCTCGTTGGTTAACTTCTGGCTGAAGAGCGAAGCGCTGATGTGGGCGGTGACCTACATTGGGGTGATCGTGTTTGTCGGCCTGACGGCCTACGATACGCAAAAGCTGAAAAACATCGGTGAGCAGATCGACCTGCGTGATAGTTCGAATCTGCGTAAGTATGCGATCCTCGGTGCGTTAACGCTGTATCTGGACTTCATCAACCTGTTCCTGATGTTGCTGCGCATCTTCGGCAATCGTCGATAATGCTTGTCGCCGGATAGCGCTGTGCCTTATCCGGCCTTGAAAGTAGGCCGGATAAGGCGTTAAGCCGCATCCGGCACTAAAGTCACGATGATTTAGCCATCGCCTCCTCGTTTTTTACCCGCAGGTTTTTCGCCCGACTTCGCCATCAGGTCTTTCCTCCAGTATCTTCAGCGTGAATGCGATCTTGTGTTTCGATCGCGGGTTGTGCCGGCGACTCCACTTCAGTCAGGCGTGGAGTATGCGCCGGCAGCCAACCGACCAGTGCCGGGAAGTGGCGTAAAAAGTGAAATGCCAATACGCTTTTGGTCAGGTTCCACCAGGTACGTTTTGGCAGCATGGATTCGTCAACCCGCTGGCAGTCCTGCGCAATAATAGGGTTCAGGTTGTCGCGCAGGGTCTGGTTAAATGTGCGGTCATGAATAATGAGATTGGCTTCCAGATTCAGCGACAGGCTGAGCGGGTCGAGATTACTGGAGCCGACGGTAGCCCAGTGATCGTCCATCAGCGCCACTTTGCCATGCAGCGGCTTACGGTGATATTCGTAGACGTGGACGCCCCCTTTGACCAGATAGTTATACAGCAACCGGGCACCCACTTTCACAATAGGCATATCAGGCTCGCCCTGAACGATGAGTTTTACCCGTACGCCGCGTCGCGCCGCTTTACGTAGTGCATGCAACAGACGATAACCGGGGAAGAAATAGGCATTGGCAATAATCACTTCCCGCTTTGCCTGCGCGAGCATTTTCAAATAATGGCGTTCAATATCATCGCGATGTTCCTCGTTATCACGCCAGACGAACAGCGCCTGCGCTTCGCCGGGGCGATGATTGTCGACTGCCCGGTGATGCCGTCGCCACCAGCGGCGTACGGCGCTTTGTCCCGGCAGGCTCGCCAGCACGAAGGTAAGAATATCGACCACAATTGGGCCTTCAACACGCACAGCGTAATCTTGCTTGGCTTCCGGTCCGTAGTCAGACATGTGTTCGGCGGAGTAATTAATGCCGCCGACGAAGGCGATGCGATCGTCAATGACCACAATTTTGCGATGCATCCGGCGAAACAGATTGGTGCGCATCCCGAACAGGCGTGGGCGCGGATCGTAATAACGGAAAACAATACCCGCCGCGGTTAACTCTTCGACAAAGCTGTCGCTAAGATCCGGCGAGCCGTAGCCGTCCAGCAACACCTCCGCTTTGATTCCTCGATGGGCAGCGCCGAGTAACGCGGCATGCAGCTGTTTCCCAACCGCATCTTCAAACCAGATAAAGGTCTCCAGAATGATTTTTTGCTCCGCCTGTTCAATCGCGTGAAATACGGCGGGATAGTATTGATCGCCGTTTTCCAGTAGCTGAATTTGATTACCTTCACGCCAGCCGATTTTCATACACGAATCTCCGCGCTCAACGGGGCATGATCGGACAAATGTCGCCAGTGTCGCAGCGCCAGCGCGGTTGGCGTGCTGGCGTTAGCATTTTTTACATAGATCCTGTCGAGGCGCAGTAGAGGACATCGCACCGGGAACGTTCGTGCCGGGCGACCGTGAGCGCGAGTAAAAATCTCGTCAAGACCGGCCTGGCCCTTCAACGGATAATTTGCCTGTTGTCGCCAGTCGTTAAAATCGCCAGCAACCACCACGGGGTCCGCGTCGGGCAGGGCATTGACCCAATTTGCCAGCATGCTGAGCTGTGCCAGGCGATGGGCTTCACGCAAACCGAGGTGGACGCACATTACATGAATCGGGCGGGAAAGCATCGGCGGCACAATGCGGCAGTAAAGCACACCACGCTTTTCACTCGTGCCAACGGATACATCACGGTTTTCATAATGTTCAATGGGGTAGCGCGATAGCACGGCGTTGCCGTGATGCCCCTGTGGATACACGGCATTGCGCCCGTAGGCGAAATCGCTCCACATGCTGTCGGCCAGAAACTCGTAGTGGCTGGTATCCGGCCAGTTTTCTATCTGCAGTGCGTGTACGTCGTGAGCGCCCAGCACTTCCTGCAGGCACACAATATCTGCGCCAACTGCCCTGACGGCATCCCGCAGCTCGGGCAAAATAAAGCGTCTGTTAAAGGCGGTGAAACCCTTGTGAGTATTAATGGTGAGCACATTGAATGAAAATCGGTCTGCTGATTCGCTCATGATTCTCCCGTTGGCGTCACTTTCCTGACTCTCTCCGTCATCCTTCGGGATGCGGGGGTTTTGACCGTATCGCGAATTCTGTGGCGAAATAAATAGTGTAGTCGCCGTCACAAAAAGATGCGGTGTTGCGGAATTTTCCGTAAAGTCCGGTACTCTGAATAATTAGTTAAAAATCCTTCAGGAGAAAAGCCATGAGGTGGCAACAACGTGTTCGTGTCGCAACGGGTCTAAGTTGCTGGCAGATTGTGTTGCATTTACTGGTAGTGGCGTTGCTGGTAATGGGCTGGATGAGCGGCAAGCTGGTGCACGTCGGCCTGGGATTATGCGTCGTGTATGGCGTAACGGTTATCTTAATGCTGGCATTGCAACGTCACCATGAACAACGCTGGCGCGATGTGGCTGATGTGCTGGAAGAGCTGACGACCACGTGGTATTTCGGTGCGGCAATGATCGTACTGTGGCTGCTGTCGCGTGTGCTGCAAAACAACGTGTTACTGGCGCTGGCGGGGCTGGCGATCCTTGCCGGACCCGCAGTGGTCTCGCTGTTGGCGAAAGACAAAAAGTTACATCACTTTGCGTCTAAACATCGCATACGCCGCTGAGCCTGTAGTGGCCGCTATTACCAATAGCGGCCACAAACTTCCCCAGACAATCTTCAGACTCGCATCCTTTAGGTAAATCTGTTTTGTGATGTCCGTAAAGTGACGGATCGGGTTTATCCATGTCAGATTTTGCAACCATACCGGCATATTTTCGACCGGAGAGACATATCCGGACAGCAAAATCGCCGGCATCATAAAGACAAAGACGCCGATAAATGCCTGCTGCTGTGTCGCGCACAGTGACGAAATCAGCAAGCCAAATCCCACCAGCGACAACCCGTAAATCACCATGGTGAAGTAGAACAAACCCAGTGAACCGGCAAACGGGATGTGATAGGCCCAGATGCCGATGGCCAGTACGATGGTGGCCTGAAAGGTGGCAACAATCAGTGCGGGCACCGCTTTACCGATGAAAATCTGCCAGGTCGTCAGTGGGGAAACCAGCAGTTGATCAAGTGTGCCCTGTTCGCGTTCGCGGGCGACCGACAGTGAGGTGACGATCATCACGCCGATGGTGGTGATCATGGCGATCAGCGACGGAACCACGAACCATTTGTAATCCAGATTAGGGTTATACCAGTTACGCACGACCAGCTCGCTGTTGTTCGGTTTCGGCTTGCCGTCCATCAGCTCCTGCTGATACGCCTTAACGATCTGCTGCAGATAATTCGCGGCAATCTGCGCGCTGTTGGAGTTGCGCCCATCGAGAATGAGCTGCATGGGGGCTTGTTGGAAAGTATCCAGATTACGCGAGAAGTCTGCCGGGAAGCGCACCAGCAGTAGTGCTTTTTGCGTGTCGATAGTGGGTTGGATTTCCTGTGGGCTTTTTAGCAGCAGAACATGGGTAAAGGCGCTGGCGCGGGCAAAACGCTGGGTTAATTCCACCGAATGTTTACCGTTATCTTCGTTATAGATAGCGATAGTGGCGTTAGTGACTTCCAGCGTTGCGGCGAACGGGAACAGAATGACCTGAATCAGTACCGGTAAAATCAAAATGGCCCGCGTCTGCGGCTCACGCAGCAGCGATTGCAGCTCTTTGCGAATTAATGTCCATAAGCGATGAAACATGCCAGTCCCCTTAATCCAGCCGACGTTTAGTTTTAAGCCACGTCAGGCCAATAAACATCACCGCCGAAGCGATTAAAAACAGCACGTTGATAATCAGCACCACCGGAATATTTCCCGCCAGAAACAGACTTTGCAACGTGCTGACGAAATAGCGTGCGGGAATAATGTAAGTCACCGCACGGATAATCGCCGGCATGCTGTCTATCTGGAAGATAAATCCCGACAACATAATTGAGGGCAGGAAGGCGGCGTTCAGCGCCACCTGTGCGGCGTTAAACTGATTGCGGGTGATGGTGGAAATCAGTAAACCCATACCGAGCGTGCTGAGCAGAAACAAGCTGGTAATGAAAAACAGGATCAGTAACGAACCGCGATACGGCACGCCCAGAATAAATACCGACACCAGCATACACAGCAGCATCGCCAGCATGCCAAGAAAGTAATAGGGGATAAGCTTACACAGCAGCAGTTCGACGCGGGTGACTTCGGTAGACAGCAGCGCTTCCATGGTGCCACGTTCCCACTCACGCGCCACCACAAGCGAAGTGAGGATCGCGCCAATGACCGTCATAATGATAGTGACCGCCCCGGGAATAATAAAATGCTGGCTGATGGCCGCCGGGTTAAACCAGTACCGGGTCTGCACATCGATCAGTGGCTCGAACGATTCACCCCGGTCTTCCGCCCGTTGCTTTTGCCAAATCTGCCAGATACCTTCGACATAGCCCTGCACAAAGTTAGCCGTGTTTGGCTCACTGCCGTCGGTGATGACCTGAATGGGCGCCACGTCGTTGGGTCGCGCCATCTGCTGGGCAAAATCTACCGGGATCACCACCAGCCCGCGAATGCGTCCGGCCTGCATTTTCTCAATCAATTCCTGACGGTTATCGCTGATGGTGGCATCAATATAGGGCGAGCCGGTCATGGTATGGGTAAAGTCCAGCGCCTCTTTGCTTTGCTGTTCAAGCAAAATCCCCACCCGCAACTTGCTGGAGTCGAGGTTGATCCCGTAGCCGAAGATAAACAGCAGCAGCAGCGGGATCACGACGGCAATCAGCCAGCTACTGGGATCGCGGACGATCTGGCGTGTTTCTTTCACGCACAACGCCCGCACGCGCCGCCAGGAGAGAGAGTGGCTACTCATGCGTATGCTCCTTATCCCAGTCATTGATAAGCGTAATAAACGCCTGCTCCATCGTTGGGTCCGGCGTGTCGCTATCGGCTGCTTGTGCTTTCAGGTCATCAGGCGTGCCGCTGGCAATCAGCTTGCCGCGATACACCAGCCCGATACGATCACAGTATTCCGCCTCGTCCATAAAGTGGGTGGTGACCATCACCGTAACCCCTTTCTCTACCATGCTGTTGATATGCAGCCAGAACTCCCGACGGGTGAGGGGATCGACCCCGGAAGTGGGTTCATCAAGGAACAGAATGTCGGGTTCATGCATCAGCGAGCAGGCCAGCGCCAGACGCTGTTTAAAGCCCAGCGGCAGATCGTCGGTAGCGTGAGACGCGATACTTTTCAGGCCGAATGCCTCGCTCATACTCCCAATTTTGTCTTTCTGCGCACGGCCGCGCAGACCGTAGACCCCGGAGAAAAAGCGCAGATTCTGCTCAACCGTCAGGTTGCCGTACAGGGAGAATTTTTGCGCCATATAACCCAGATGCTGGCGCGCTTTGCCGGAGCTGACTTTCAGATCCATATCCAGCACCAGCGCTTTGCCGGAGGTGGGGACCAGCAGACCGCACATCATTTTAAAGGTGGTGGATTTACCGGCACCGTTCGGCCCAAGCAGGCCAAAAATCTCACCACGTTGTACGGCAAAATCCACATGATCGGTGGCCGCAAAATCACCAAATTTCTTGGTCAGTGCTTTGGCTTCGATCACCGTTTCGCCTGGCGTGCCTTCCACGGTATGCAGGATAGCGCCCAGCGGGGACTCCGACGTACCGGCACCACCCAGTAAATCAATGAAGGCATCCTCGAAGCGAGGCGTCGTTTCGCTGATGTTAATCTCCGGCATCCCGTCCGCCCGACGAATATCGTCCGCAGTGGCTGTTTTTTTCAGGATCAAACGTACCGATTTACCCTGAATCATCCCGTCGCTGACCTGCGGTAGTTTTAATGCCCGCTGCAGCAACCGACGGTTGTTTTCCTGCGGACTGCTCATCAGGAAACTGCGGCCCGCCATGGTTTGCGTCAGTTGAGTTGGTTCGCCCTGGTACAACAGTTCGCCTTCGTTCATCAGCAGCACATCGCGGCACTGCTCTGCCTCATCCAGATATGAGGTACTCCAGAGGATCAGCATGCCGTCCCCGGCCAGTTCGTGCACCATTTGCCACAGTTCACGACGGGAGATGGGATCGACGCCGACACCCGGCTCATCAAGCAACAATACTTTGGGCTCGCCGACCAGCGTACAGGCCAGCCCCAGCTTCTGTTTCATCCCACCGGAAAGTTTGCCAGCCAGACGCCCGGTAAATGGCCCCAACGAGGTAAATTCCAGCAGGCGGGCAAACGTTTTTTCTCGCGCTTCGCCGGTGACACTGCGCAAATCGGCATAGAGATTGAGGTTCTCCATGACGGTTAAATCTTCATACAGGCCAAATTTCTGCGGCATATAGCCCAGTACCGCATGCAGCGCACTGTCGTCCTTGATGGGGTCAAAGCCGATCACGGTGGCGCTACCGTCATCGGGTTTTAACAGACCCGCCAGCATCCGCATTAGCGTGGTTTTTCCGGCGCCATCAGGCCCGACAAGCCCGGTGACGTAGCCTGCATGAATGGTGCAGTCGAGTGGGGCAACCGCCGGTTTTTCCATCCCGGCAAAGCGTTTCGTCAGACCATTCAGCGTAATGACGGCGTCATTCATGCCGCGCCTCGGTACCGAATTTTACCGTCACCGGCATTCCCTGGCGTAGCGCATCGTCTGCGTCAGTCACGACAATACGCAGACGGTAAACCAGGTCAGTACGCAGGTCCGGGGTTTCCACCGTTTTCGGGGTAAATTCTGCGGTAGGTGACACGAAGCCAATTTTACCGTGATACGGTTTGTCCGGCCGACCGTCGGTGTAGAGCAAAATTTCACGTCCCGGCTGCGCCTGGCTCAGATTACGTTCGTCAACATAGGCGCGAACCCAGACCGGGTGGGTGAGCGACAGCGTCAGTACCGTACCGCCTGCGCTGAGCATACTACCGGGTTCGACCGCACGGGTAAGCAGCGTGCCGTCAGACGGTGAGGTCAGCGTGGTGTCATGCAAATTAAGCTCTGCCTGTGCCAGCTCAGCCTGAGCCTGTTCGAGCGTGGCTTTTGCCTGCGCAATATCCTGCACACGGTTACCGCTGCGATATTGCGCGAGTTTATCTTGCGCGGATTTTAACGAGGCCAGCGCCTGGTCACGCGATGAACGGGCATTTTCCAGATCGTTGGCGGAGATGGTGCGGCTTTTCCACAGTCCTACCTGTCGATTATAAAAGTTCTGCGCATAATCATAGGCGGCCTGCGCCTGTTTTACCGCCGCGGCAGTTTGCGCGATCTCTTCTTCCCGATAACCTGCCAGCATCAGGTCGTACTGCGCCTGGGCGGCGGCAACATTGGCTTTCGCCTGCATCAGCGCGTTTTCATACGGGGCGCGATCCAGCTCGCCCAGCACCTGGCCTGCGGTAATGGCATCGCCTTCGTCAACCGCCAGCGAGGCCAGCCGGCCACCGACGCGAAAACTCAGGTTGACGCTACGGATATCGACGTTGCCGTACAGCGTCAGGCCGTTATCTTGCCGACTTTGATACCACCACGTTCCACCGGCAATCACGGCAACGAGGACCGCGATAACCAGCCCAAGAACGACAGGTTTTTTCATGACTCCAGACTCCTTTGCGTTAAACCTTGCAGAATAAGATCGATATGACAGGTGACCGTTTGGTAAATCAGCGCGGTTTTATCCTCATCAAATTGTGACCAGCCCGTACGTAACAGAATCGTTTCTTTACCCAGGCGAAAGGCCAGCACCTCGCCAAGTATGGCGTGGGTGTGCAGGATCATTTGGGTATCATGGGCATCGCAGCCAGTATAGGCAGCGATCAGACGTGTCAGGTGGGTATGCAGCGGATTGATAACCTGGTCATGCACCAGTTGATAAGCCGCGGTGGGGGAAAGCTGCTCGCGTGAAATAAACTTGCTCAGGTTAACCGTGTCGTCCTGGGTTAACAGCATGATCATATTTTTGCAGGCGCGCAGGATAAGTTCGCGCATCGCGGCCCGGTCTGGCTTTGGCTGAGCAAACAGTCGCTCTGCTTCCTCCGCGTGAGGGCGAAACTGTGAGCCGATAAAATCTGCAATCCACTGGGCGCAGGCGAGATATAAATCTTCTTTTGAGCCAAAATAGTAGGTGATGGCCGCAATGTTTTGTCCGGCCTGAGCCGCAATATCACGCGTAGTGGCGTGCAGGCCGTACTCGCCAAATTGCGCCAGTGCGGCGGCAATGAGCTGATTTTTCGCCTGTTCACCTTTGGTTGTCATGGTGGGTGTATTCATTGCGCGACTCTGAACTTAATCAATCGATTGATTAAGATTATGACTCATACGTCACCTTGTCCAGTCTGTCGACGTATTTTCCGTGGGCGGGAAATTTATGCGGTATATCACAAAAACTGCTACACTCCGCCCCTTCATGACATTGTGGTTTTTGTCATCTCTATTATATGTATCTCCCTGAAAACGACACCGGTAACGGTCAGGGTGGTTCGGAGTTGTTATGTCTTTTGATTCCCTTGGTTTAAACCCTGATATTTTACGTGCCGTTGCCGAGCAGGGTTACCGTGAACCTACCCCTATTCAGCAGCAGGCGATCCCTGCCGTGCTGGAAGGCCGCGATCTGATGGCCAGCGCCCAGACCGGCACGGGTAAAACGGCAGGTTTTACCCTGCCGCTGTTACAACATCTCATTACCCATCAGCCGCATGGCAAAAGCCGTCGTCCGGTACGTGCGCTGATCCTCACGCCAACCCGCGAACTGGCGGCTCAGATTGGCGAAAACGTGCGTGATTACAGTAAGTATCTGAATATTCGCTCGCTGGTGGTTTTTGGCGGCGTCAGCATTAACCCGCAGATGATGAAACTGCGCGGTGGTGTGGATGTACTGATTGCAACGCCGGGGCGCTTGCTCGATCTGGAACACCAAAATGCGGTGAAGCTGGATCAGGTTGAGATCCTGGTGCTGGATGAAGCCGACCGCATGCTGGATATGGGTTTTATCCATGATATTCGTCGCGTACTGGCGAAACTGCCGGCAAAACGTCAGAACCTGCTGTTCTCGGCTACGTTCTCTGACGACATTAAATCGCTGGCCGAAAAGCTGCTGCACAACCCGCTGGAAATTGAAGTGGCGCGTCGTAATACCGCGTCAGAGCAGGTGACTCAGCATGTGCATTTCGTGGATAAAAAACGTAAACGTGAACTGCTGTCGCAGATGATTGGTCAGGGTAACTGGCAGCAGGTGCTGGTATTTACCCGTACTAAACACGGCGCGAACCATCTGGCAGAACAGTTGAACAAAGACGGTATTCGCAGTGCGGCGATCCACGGCAATAAATCTCAGGGGGCGCGTACGCGTGCGCTGGCTGACTTTAAATCCGGGGATATTCGTGTGCTGGTGGCGACCGACATTGCAGCGCGCGGGCTGGATATCGAAGAGTTGCCGCATGTTGTGAACTACGAGTTGCCAAACGTACCGGAAGATTACGTGCACCGTATTGGCCGTACCGGCCGTGCGGCGGCAACCGGTGAAGCGTTGTCGCTGGTGTGCGTTGATGAACACAAGTTGCTGCGCGATATCGAGAAGCTGCTGAAAAAAGAGATCCCGCGTATTGCGATCCCGGGCTATGAGCCAGACCCGTCAATCAAAGCTGAGCCGATCCAGAACGGACGTCAGCAGCGTGGCGGCGGTGGTCGTGGTCAGGGTGGTGCGGGTCGTGGGCAGCAGCCGCGTCGTCAGGATGGCGGTGCGCCAAAAGCGAAACCGCGTAGCAGCGAAGGCAAACCGGCGGGCGATAAGCCTCGTCCGCCGCGCCGTCCGCGCAAACCTTCGTCTGCACAGTAAGTTACGTTACCGGATGGCAGCGTAAACATGTTATCCGGCCTGCCTGTCGCGTAGGTCGGATACGCAATGCATCATTCCCCGGAACTTTGCGATTTCAGTACGATTGAGCAGGTATAGCGTCCTGCCGGATGAATCGAAATCGTCGTTTCAAAAACCTTTCCTTCCCTGTCCAGATAGCGACGCACAATTCTCATCGCCGGAGAATCAGGTGCGACGTTAAGGATTTTTGCCATCTTCCTGGGCACGCCGACGGCCGTAATCGTCTGGTGAACTTCATGGCTTTTAATGCCGTAATGCGTTTCGATCAAATCGCTGATTAACGAGTGTGGATCGTCGCGGATGTACGTGCGCAACTTGGCGTAATCCGTGCTGGCATAACTGTCGGTCCAGCAGATTGGCGCGTCGGGGTTTTGCGCATCTTCGCGAGTGCTGGCAATGTGCAGCCAACGGGAACCTGGCGGGCAGCCAATCATCTGGGAAAGCTCAATATCCGCCACAATCTCGTCGATTTTCTTAATCACGCGCAGGTTGTTTTTTGCCAGCAGTAACAGATCTTCCAGATGCGATAGCGGGTGATTAACACCGTTTGCCTGTGGTTCGCAAACGCGTGTTCCTGCACCTTTACGCCGCGAAATCAGCCCCTGTTCTGTTAATTCCCTCAACGCCTCTCTTATGGTGTGGCGGCTGACCTGCCACGTTTCACACAACTCCATTTCTGTGGGAAACAGTGAGCCGGGAGCAAAGGTACCCACCGAAATTTGCTGTGCCAGTTCACGTGCTATTCGCTTGTACAGAGATTCTTTCATCGCGGTTTCATCAAAAAATTAATGATCTTCATCACAAAAATATGTACGGACTATTCCATACATTCCTCATGAATACTATAAATGTCCGTACATTTAAATGTACGGACATTTGATTATGTCTGGACATTGAGGCGGTCTTTGTTCATCCAACAAACGACCCGAAACACGCATCTTATCATTATCAGATTTTCCAGGGGGATTTATGGCTTCGAATGTACTTGATTCTGTTCTGTTCAGGGATTCTTTCGGCACACCGGCGATGCGCGCGGTGTTTGACGATCGCGAGCTGGTACGCAAATACGTGGCAGTGGAAGTGGCCTTAGCCAAAGCCCAGGCTCGCTGCGGTGTGATACCCGAGGCTGCGGCGCAGGAAATTGCCGAGAAATGTAATGCCGATTCGCTGGATTTCGATTTGCTGCGCCATGAAACCGAGATTGTGGGTTATCCCATCCTGCCGTTGGTACACCAGATTTCGAAACAAGCCGGGGAATCTGGTGGCTATGTGCACTGGGGCGCAACCACGCAGGACATCATGGACACCGCGGTCGTTCTGCAAATTCGTGATGCGTTTGCGTTAATTGAAACCGATATGGACAAACTTCGTGCGACGCTCGCTGACCTCGCACGCCGTTACCGCGATACGCCAATGGCGGGAAGAACCCATCTGCAGCAAGCGCTGCCAGTGACCTTTGGTTATAAAGCCGCTATTTGGCTGGATATGTTCGAACGTCACGCTGAACGTCTTGCCCAGGCGCGTCCGCGTGTACTGGTTGGCGAGTTTGCGGGTGCGGCCGGTACGCTGGCATCGCTGGGGGATAAAGGGCTGGCGGTACAAAAAGCGATGATGGAAGAGTTGGGACTCAATGTACCGACCTCCACCTGGCACGTTGCGCGTGATGGTTTTGCCGAAGCCGTAAACCTGCTGGCGGTAATGACCGGTTCGCTGGGCAAAATTGCGTATGACGTGATGCTGATGGCATCAAACGAGTTTGGTGAGCTGTATGAACCGTTTGTCAAAGGCCGCGGAGCCAGCAGTACTATGCCGCAGAAACGTAACCCTATTTCCAGTGAGCTGATGCTGGCCTGTGCGAAAGGCGTACGCCAGCAAGCGGGACTGATGCTGGATGCGATGGTGCAGGATCTGGAGCGGGCGACCGGACCGTGGCATGCGGAATGGATTGCTATCCCGGAAAGTTTTGTCCTCAGCGCCGGGGCATTGCATCAGGCCAACTTTATGCTGGCGGGGCTGGTGGTTGATGAGGCTGCGATGAAACGTAACCTCGGCATGACCAACGGACTGATTGTGGCTGAAGCAGTCATGATGGGACTGGCACCGTATATCGGTCGTCAGGATGCGCATGACGTCGTGTATGACGCCTGTCGTATCGTCAATGAACAAGGGGGACGACTGGCGGATGTGCTGAATGCGATGCCATCCGTCTGTGAACGACTGGACCCACAGTTGATTGAAGAACTGACCGACCCGGCGAATTACCTGGGAATGGCACCCGCGATGGTCGATCAGGTGCTGGCCAAATATCTGTCGCAGAAATGACGGTGCTCGGGTTAACGGAATAAGGATATTTTTATGTCAACGAATTCTGTCGCGGGAAAATCCATTCTGTCGTTCCTGATACCGCTGGCCATTGGGGGGATCATTTGGTTTTACCCCGTACCTGATGGTCTGACGCCTCAGGCCTGGCATATGTTTGCCATTTTTGCCGCGACCATTGCCGCTATTCTTACCCAACCGCTCCCGTCGGGGGCGGTGATGTTGATTGCGCTTTGCGTGGTCATTTTTACCAAAACCTTGCCAGAGGCAAAAGCGCTTTCCGGGTTTGCTTCCGGCACGGTATGGCTTATCTTCTGCGCTTATGTCCTATCTCTGGGGTTTGTTACCTCAGGGCTTGGGAAACGTATCGCGTACAAAATGCTGTCGCTTTTTGGCGGCAGCAGCCTGGGTATCGCCTACTCGCTGGGGGTGTCCGATCTGATTATGGCCCCGGCAATGCCGTCGGTTACTGCCCGCTCCGGGGGGATAATTTTTCCCATCACCCGTTCAATCAATGACGTACTGGGCTCTGCGCCTGGGGTAACCGGCAAGCGCATCGGCGATTTCTTAACCATGGTGTGCTTTCAGTTTACGCCGATTACCGGGGCGATATTCCTCACCGGGATGGCGGCGAATCCGCTGGTGGCCAGTCTGGCAAAATCCTCGTTAGGCGTTGAGATAACCTGGGGCGGATGGTTTATTTCCGCAGTGGTTCCGGCGATGGCCTGTTTCTGCCTGATGCCGCTTCTGGTCTATAAATTGCTGGACCCTGAGCTTAAGCGGACGCCAGAAGCAAAAGCGATGGGCAAGCAGGCGTTGGGTGAACTCGGTGCGATGAGCAGCAACGAGAAAAAGGTGGCTTTTGGCTTTGTGCTGGCGTTGGTCGGCTGGGGCACCAGCTTGATCACGGGATTATCGGCGACCTCTGTCGGGCTGGGGCTGGCTGCCTATCTGTTCGCCTCTGGCGCAGTCAGTTGGAAAAGCCTGCTCAATGACCACGCGGCCTGGGATACGGTGATTTGGTTTAGCGTCATTATTAGTCTGGCGACCGGACTTGCCGATCTGGGCTTTATTAAATGGATGACGATAAAACTGGGCAGCGGTATTCAGGGATTTGGCGCGATAGAATCCTTTGTTATGCTGGGGATCCTTTATATTTACGTTCATTATCTCTTTGCCACGGCGACCGGGCATGTCGCTGCACTGTATGCCCCTTTTGCGGCAACGGCGATCGCAGCAGGCGCGCCGCCGATGATGGTTGCTATCTGCTTTGGTATCTTCAGTAACCTGATGTGGGGTAATACGGAGTACGGTGGTGGGCCAGGCCCGATCTATTTTGCCCAAGGGTATTTTGAACGTCCGCGCTTTTACAAAATCAACCTCTGCGTGGTGACGGCGAATGTGATTATCATTTTTGCCGTGGGCATGCTGTGGTGGAAGTTGTTGGGATACTATTAACCGACACTCTTATTCGGCTTGCAATGTACCTCACTGTAGGCCGAATAAGGCGCAAACCCGGATTGTAGGCCGGATAAGGCATGTAAGCCGCCATCCGGCAATTTAAGCCAGTGCTGCGAGCCGCTTTCCAGAATGGGGGAAAAAGGTACATTGAGCGTCTGAAATGTGCCACAATGGTGGCTGTTTATACAGTATTTCAGGTTTTCTCATGGCATTAACCGCGGCGCTAAAAGCGCAAATAGCCGCCTGGTACAAGGCGCTTCAGGAACAGATCCCCGACTTTATTCCCCGAGCACCGCAGCGGCAGATGATTGCCGATGTCGCGAAAACGCTGGCAGGGGAAGAGGGACGGCATCTGGCGATTGAAGCACCGACCGGTGTAGGGAAAACGTTATCTTACCTGATCCCCGGTATCGCCATTGCGCGTGAAGAACAGAAAACGTTGGTGGTCAGTACCGCTAACGTCGCGCTGCAGGATCAGATCTACAGCAAAGACCTGCCGCTACTGCGTAAAATCATCCCCGATCTGCGTTTTACCGCTGCTTTTGGTCGTGGTCGTTATGTCTGCCCGCGCAATTTGGCTGCGCTGGCGAGTACCGAACCCAATCAACAGGATCTGCTGGCCTTTCTCGACGATGATCTGACGCCCAATAACCAGGAAGAACAAAAGCGCTGCGCCAGGCTGAAAGGCGATCTCGACAGCTATAAATGGGACGGGTTGCGCGATCACACGGATATCGCCATTGATGACGGACTCTGGCAGCGTCTGAGCACCGATAAAGCGAGCTGTCTGAACCGCAACTGCCACTACTATCGTGAATGTCCTTTTTTTGTCGCCCGCCGTGAGATTCAGGAAGTTGAAGTAGTGGTGGCGAACCACGCGTTGGTGATGGCGGCAATGGAAAGCGAAGCCGTACTGCCAGAGCCGAAAAACCTGCTGTTAGTCCTTGATGAAGGCCATCATTTGCCGGATGTCGCCCGCGATGCGCTGGAGATGAGTGCAGAAATCAGCGCCCCCTGGTATCGACTTCAGCTGGATCTGTTCTGCAAATTAGTAGCAACCTGCATGGAGCAGTTCCGCCCGAAAACCACGCCGCCGCTGGCGAACGCCGAGCGGTTGAACGCTCACTGTGAAGAGCTATATGAGCTGATTGCTTCACTTAATAACATCCTTAATCTCTATATGCCCGCCACGCAGGAAGCGGAACACCGCTTTGCAATGGGAGAACTGCCTGGTGAAGTGATGGAGATCTGCCAGCGACTGGCGAAACTGACGGAAATGCTGCGTGGCCTGGCAGAACTGTTCCTCAACGATCTCAGTGAAAAAACCGGTACCCACGATATTGTGCGTCTACATCGGGTTATTTTGCAGATGAACCGGGCATTGGGCATGTTCGAGGCGCAAAGCAAATTGTGGCGCCTGGCGTCGCTGGCGCAGTCGTCAGGCGCGCCGGTGAGTAAATGGGCAACGCGCGAGGTGCGCGATGGGCAGATCCACGTCTGGTTCCATTGTGTCGGGATCCGCGTGAGCGATCAGCTCGAACGACTGCTGTGGCGTAGCGTACCGCATATTATTGTGACCTCTGCCACGCTCCGTTCTCTCAATAGCTTCTCGCGTCTGCAGGAGATGAGCGGTCTGAAAGAAAAAGCAGGAGACCGCTTTGTCGCGCTGGATTCACCGTTTAACCACGTTGAACAGGGCAAAATCGTCATTCCAAAGATGCGCTACGAACCGTTGATGGAGAACGAAGAGCAGCATATCGCGGAAATGGCGGCCTATTTCCGCGAGCAACTGGAAAGTAAAAAGCATCAGGGCATGCTGGTGCTTTTTGCCAGCGGGCGGGCGATGCAGCGTTTTCTGGAGCACGTTACCGATCTGCGCTTGCTGCTGCTGGTACAGGGTGACCAGCCGCGCTATCGTCTGGTGGAGTTACACCGAAAGCGGGTAGAAAACGGCGAACGCAGCGTACTGGTCGGACTGCAATCTTTTGCCGAAGGTCTGGATTTGAAAGGCGAATTGCTGACTCAGGTACATATTCACAAAATCGCCTTTCCGCCCATCGACAGTCCGGTAGTGGTCACTGAGGGCGAGTGGCTGAAAAGCCTGAACCGCTACCCTTTTGAGGTGCAAAGCTTACCGGCAGCGTCGTTCAATTTGATCCAGCAAGTTGGGCGACTCATTCGTAGCCATGGCTGCTGGGGTGAAGTCGTGATCTACGATAAGCGGTTGTTGACCAAAAACTATGGCAAGCGTTTACTGAATGCGTTACCCATTTTTCCGATAGAGCAACCTGCTGTGCCAGACGTTATAGTAAAACCAAAAGAAAAAGCGAAACCCACGCGCCGCCGTCGGCGTTAACGATGCGAGCAACAGGAAAGGAGTTATCGATGGATTACCGCAAAATCATCAAAGAGATTGGGCGAGGTAAAAATCACGCGCGTGACCTGGACCAGGATACTGCTCGCGGACTGTATACCCATATGCTGAATGGCGATGTCCCCGACCTTGAGATGGGCGGCGTGCTGATTGCGCTGCGCATCAAAGGCGAGGGGGAAGCGGAGATGCTGGGCTTTTATGAAGCGATGCAAAACCATACCATTCGCCTGACGCCGCCTGTTGCCAAACCCATGCCTATTGTTATCCCCAGTTACAATGGCGCGCGCAAGCAGGCCAATCTGACGCCGCTGCTGGCTATCTTACTGCATAAACTGGGATTCCCGGTGCTGGTACACGGCGTCAGCGAAGATCCAACCCGCGTGCTGACAGAAACCATTTTTGAACTGATGGGGATCATGCCCACGCTGCATGCTGGCCAGGCACAGGCAAAACTGGATGGCCATGAACCGGTGTTTATTCCGGTGCGTGCGCTGTGTCCGCCGCTGGAGACGCAACTGGCGATGCGCTGGAGAATGGGCGTGCGCAACAGTGCGCACACGCTGGCGAAGTTGGCCACGCCGTTTGCAGAAGATGCCGCGCTGCGTCTTGCCAGTGTTTCTCATCCTGAATATGTCTCGCGAGTGGCGAAATTTTTCGGCGACATTGGCGGCCGTGGTTTGCTGATGCACGGCACGGAAGGCGAAGTGTATGCCAACCCGCAACGCTGTCCGCAGATTAGCCTGATAGACCCGACGGGAGTGCGTGTGCTACAGGACCGCCAGAGTGAAATGCCTGATGAGCCCGTCCCACTGCCGGTAGCAAAAGATCCGGAGACGACCGCCCGCTGGATTGAACGCTGTCTGGCCGGAAGCGAGCCGATACCGGCCTCATTGAAAATTCAGATGGCTTGCTGTCTGGTGGCCACCGGGGAATCCGCCACGCTGGCAGACGGGTTTGATCGCGTCGACCAAAGCTTCTGACCCTTTCTTCATCCCGACGGGCCTGTCATCTGGCCCGTCAGTCGTTCCTGTCCTGCACCCTCTGCAACGTGAAATTTCTGCACGTTTATTGACCTCCTGGCTACCGTAGCGCAGCATAGTTTGTTGAAAAATAAGAAACACAACAAACACGCAACACAACAGGAGATTACAATGAACAGTGGACATCGCTTTCACGCGCCAACGCTGCATGCGTTTATTCAGGCCGTTTTCCGCCAGATGGGGAGTGACGAGCATGAAGCGCAGTTGGTGGCCGATCATCTGATTGCCTCAAACCTCGCCGGCCATGATTCACATGGTATCGGGATGATCCCAAGCTACATTCGCTCATTCTCGCAGGGGCATTTGCAGATCAATCGTCATGCGAAAGTGGTGAAAGAGGCGGGGGCAGTGGTTACGCTGGATGGGGATTGCGCATTTGGTCAGGTAGCCGCGCATGAAGCTATCGCGCTGGGGATTGAGAAAGCTCAGCAGTACGGAATTGCTGCGGTAGCACTGCATAATTCTCATCATATTGGGCGCATTGGCTACTGGGCGGAGCAGTGTGCGGCGGCGGGCTTTGTCTCTATACACTTTGTGAATGTGGTGGGGATCCCGATGGTTGCCCCGTTCCATGGCCGTGATAGCCGTTTTGGCACCAACCCTTTCTGCGTCGTGTTTCCACGTAAAAATGATTTCCCGTTGCTGTTGGACTACGCGACCAGCGCCATCGCTTTTGGTAAAACGCGCGTGGCGTGGCACAAAGGTGAGCCGGTTGCGCCGGGTTGTCTGATTGATGCCCTGGGGGCTCCTACCACCGATCCTGCCGTTATGCAGGAATCGCCATTGGGCGCGCTGCTCACCTTCGCCCAGCATAAAGGCTACGCGCTGGCGGCAATGTGTGAAATCATGGGCGGTGCGCTCTCTGGCGGTAAAACGACCCACGAAGCCAGTTTGCAGAACAGCGCAGACGCCATTATTAACTGCATGACCACGATCATCATTAACCCAACGCTATTCGGTGCCCCGGACTGTGACAATCAGGTTTCGGCATTTGCTGAATGGGTCAAAGCGTCGCCGCATGCTGAGGATGCGCCTATCCTGTTACCGGGCGAGTGGGAAGTGAATACCCGTGAAGAGCGGCTGGCGCAGGGTATCCCGCTTGATGCCGGAAGCTGGCAAGCGATATGTGAGGCGGCACGGCAAATCGGTATGCCGGATGCGGTATTGCAGGCGTTTCGCCAACGGCTTGAACACTAGATAAAAAAAAAGCCCGTCCAGTGGCGGACGGGCAAACAAAGGGTAACAAACAGGGTCAATGAGGGTTGGAGCATTGGGTCGTACAGGAATTCTGTTGGTTATTTGTAGATAACCGCGGTGCCGCTCATTTTGTCGTTGCCGACAGCGGAGGTGATGCTGTAACCACTTGCACCAGCAGCAGCCGCTTTTTCAGCCAGTTTTGCTTCCAGGCCGTCCAGCGTGGTGGCGCCATCAGCAGATACCACACCCATTTTATTCATGCTTTGCGCCTGAGTGGAGGTAACCGGCTCAGCAGCGAAAACACCAAATGACAGGGTAGACAGGGCGATAGCAGCAACAGCAAATTTAATGTTTTTCATGATTTTTCTCTCGCAGGTTTATTCGGTTAGTCGATGTTCTGTTCAGTAGACGTTGTTCTGTCGATGTGAGAAGTATCACGTTTTTTTCGGTGAGAGAAAATCGAATAGAATTGACGACATCAATCAAAAAAATTGAATGACAAATAACTTATTGAATATTAATAAATTCAGAAGAGGGATTTACAGTTCTTGTCATTGCGCTTTACAGAGAAAGTGACAACGGCACATTTTGCTACACCGTGGGTGAAAAAGCGTGCTCGTAAAGGAAATCGTATGCGCTGAAACTTTTGGTAAAGATGAGTCAACGTAGCTGGCTGTCTTTCGAACCTCTGCGATTATATCCTGAAAATGCAGAGTTATGTGAATCTTTATCCTGTTGGCAGGAGATGCACAAACGCACGCCAGGTACCGCTTCACGGCGCGCCTGCGGGATAGGATTGCCACATTCTTCACATTCATGCAGACTTTCTCCCGTGGGTAACTCGCCACGGGCACGGGCAACAGCATCTTCAATCGTATTGTTGATCTGTTCGTTCACGGCGTCGTCATTTGCCCAGCCGGATGCCATGTGTGCCTCCTGTCATTCGTTTTATAAAACTCGTTTATAGAATAATTATAGCGAATGAGATGGGGGAAAAATGAGCGCCTACGGGCGTATCAGATTTCGGACCACTCGCGCAGCAGGTTATGGTAAAGATTAAGCAACGACAGGATCTCCGCACTTTCTCCGTGGCGCGCTTTCAGTGATTGAATGTTCTTATCCAGTTCAAACAGCATGGCGCGTTTTTTGTCATCACGGATCATCGACTGGACCCACATAAACGATGCCACACGGTTTCCTCGGGTAACCGGCGTGACGCAGTGCAGACTGCTGGAGGGGTAAAGTACCAGATCGCCTGCAGGAAGCTTCACCGTGTGTTGTCCGTAAGTATCATTTACCCGGAGTTCCCCGCCGTCATAGCTGTCGGGATTGCTTAAAAATAAGGTCGCGGAAAGGTCAGTTCGCATCCAGCCATTTTCTGGATGGCTACGCACCGCGCCATCAACGTGAAAACCGTAGGTTTCGTTGTTCTGATAACGATTGAACAGCGGTGTAGAGAGGGTTTTCGGCAGTGCGGCAGCGAAAAACAACGCGCTGTTGTTCACGGCGTTCTGCACCGCTTGTTGCAATGCCATATAGCGCTCGCTTCGCGTGTCAACCTGCTGGTTATTTTTAACCTGTGCTCCCTGAGCGCCCGTTGTGACACGGCCATCAACCCAGTCTATGGTTTCCAGTTGTTCGCGAAACCAGGCTACATCCTGCGCCGACAGGACGCCGGGAATGTGGTACATCATCAGAGTTTCTCCTGAAAGTGGGGCTTGCGCCCCACACAATGGATTAGAAATGCATATTCGCGGTGAGCAGGAAGGTTCTTGGCTCGCCCGGATGGTAACGGTATCCACTTTTGTTAATGGAGGATACGTATTGGGTGTCAAACAGGTTGTAGACGTTCAACTGGAAATCGAGATTACGGTTTACGCGATAGCCTAACTTGGCATCCGCCACCCAGTAGCCTTCGGTATAGGATGGTGTCCCAACGGCGCCGTCCGAACCGCGATGCATGCTGCCTACGTAGCGAGCACCGGCACCAACGGAAACATCATCAGTGGCCTGGTACTGACTCCACAGCGTGAAGGCATGTTCCGGCGTATACGGCAGGGAAGATGAACCATCCTGCGCGACGTCTTGACCGCTATGCACCGTGGCGCGCTGTTGGGTATAACCGCCAATCACCTGCCATGCCGGGGTAATATTTCCTGCCACGGAGAGCTCGTAGCCTTCAACACGTTTTTCGCCATACTGGGAGTATGTCCCGTCATCGTTCTGTTCAACTTCGTTCTCGATATCCGTGCGGAAAACGGCGGCGGTCAACAGCAGGCGTTTATCCAGCACCTCCCATTTCGTCCCGATTTCGCTGGTCTTTGCCTTTTGCGGTTTAAAATCGGTACGGTTGGCGCTGTTACCGGTCCCACTTTGAGCAAGGGCAAAATTACTGCCGCCCGGCGGTTGCTGAGAAACCGCGTAGTTGATGTAAACGTTGCCGTTCTCGGTCAAATGGTACAGCGCACCCGCTTTCCAGTTCACCAGATTACCGGATTTCGCGGTGTCGACGGTGGTGACCGGAGAACCTTTGGCAGCGCCCGTTGGGCACGCGACGGCACCGCGACCAGAAGCGCCGCACGCAGTTGCACTGTCATACTCGGTTCGGTAATTATCCAGACGAATACCACCGTTCAGTTCAATATCACGCGTAATTTGCAGCGTATCGAAGGCATAAATACCGAAAGTATCGGTCTGTCCGTTGGCGTTGGCGCCATTACGGGATAATCCGCCAATGTTCACGTTGCTGTTCGGTGAGTAAATATTGACCGGTGGCGGGGTGAGTGGCGCTACGCCATAGTTGGTCTGTGTTTCACGGGTCAACTCCACGCCGGTACTGATGTCATGTCCGACAGCACCGGTATAAAATTTTGACGTCAGGTTGGTCTGGTTGGTGAGGATTTTGTTGCTGACATCTTTGGTATTCGCCACCCGTGACCAGCTCCAGGTATCGACGTTGCGAGTTGGCTGCGTGATGTTTGATGCGCCGCCCATGACCGCGGTCATCAGATAATCCTGTTTAATGCGCGACCAGCGCGTGGTGTTACGAAGGGTCGTGCTGTCACTCAGGTCATGCTCGAAACGCATTGTCGCGGTATCGGTCGTCGAGTCGTCGTAATCGGAGTCGGTACCATAGAAATTATGTGTATCTACTTTTCCGGAATGATTCAGGGCCGACGTTCCAGCAGACGGCGCTGAGTAGCCAGGCAGACCAATAGTCGGAATTCCTCCGTCCGGTGTGTTGTGCTGGGTGACGTGTAGATAGTTCAGATACAGTCGGTTTTCGGTGCCTAAGCCAAAGGCAATAGAGGGGGCCACGCCGTAGCGTTCATTTTTAATGTTATCGCGTCCGGCGTCATGCGTTTTCTCACCCATCAGGTTTAAGCGCACTGCGGTGGTGTCACCGATGACCTGATTGATATCCAGCGTTCCCCGGCGGAACCAGGCGCTACCGACGCTGGCTGAGGCATCAATACCTGAATCGGTGCGCGGCTGCTTGCTGATCATATTGATGGAGCCTGTGGGGGCACTGCGACCATAGTCGGTGCCGGAAGGCCCTTTAATCACTTCAACCTGTTCCGTATTGAAGGTGTCACGCGTGACGCTACCAATATCACGAATACCGTCGATATAAATGCTGTTTGAGGTGTCAGCTCCTCGCATATACACCGCATCGCCGGTGGTGGAGTTACCATTTTCACCCGCAAAAAATGCACCAACACCCGGCACGTTTTTCAACGCATCAGTAAGATTGGTTGCTCCCTGATCCTTAATAACCTGCTCAGAAATGACCGTCATGGTGCGAGTGGTGTCAGCCACCGGACGAGAGAACTTCGGGTCGGCAGAGTGCGTTGGGGCATACAGCGAGGGCTTAGCTGCTTCAACGACCAGCGTATCTTCCTGCTTTGTCTCTTGTGAGCCTGCGGCGACGGCCTGGGCTACAGGAGACAGGCCAATACACAGGCCGGCAAAGAAGGTGAGCGAGTGAAAACTACTAGACGGCAGATTGCGATTTTTATCCATGTTAATGAATGACTTATTATTGATTAGAAGGTTTCACTCAAACGAAGGGACATCTCTGTGGACGTTATACCCTGCAGGTCTCGCCTGAATGAAATGCGTAATTGATAATAATTTTGATAAGCATTATCAATAAGAGCGACGTTTTAGCATTCATTACTTCAAAAATAAATACATTTATTTACATTGAACTCAAAATTCCAACATGGTGGTTACAGTTCATGCAGGGGATTTCAGAAAGAAAGGACAGCAAACTGCATTCAGGGCGAATGCAGTTGAGCTGAGGGAGAGTTACTTATAGATAGTTGCTGTACCGTACATCTGATTTTTACCGCCAGCGGAATTAACCACAAAGCCTTTCGCGCCTTGCTCTTTCGCTTTTTCTGCCAGCTTACCTTCAAGGTCATCCAGGCTTGATGCTCCGCTCACGGAAATCGTACCGGAGGCTTGTAGTGGACCGGTGGCAGGACTGGTATTGGGCTGTGCAGCAAAAGTCGCAAATGTCATGCCGGTAAGTACGGTAGCGGCAAGGAATGTGAGGCATTTCTTCATGATGATATCCTCTGAGAAACAACAGATCGTGCCTGATAAGTTTAGGTTGTCATTGCAGGGCATTTGCCGCAAAAAATCGACCAACAACAGGCTGTTTTTTGAACGATACAATTCGCATAAAAAATGAAATTTCCCTGCAGTGTATGTTTACCCCGTGGCGTTATGCGGGTATCTTACGCCGCTGTTAAAAGGAGAATGCTATGCCCCCCCAGAAACCGGGATTACATCCACGCAACCGCCACAATGGCCGTTATGATCTTGCGACGTTATGCCAGGTTACCCCTGAGCTGACGCAATTTCTCATCCTCACGCCAGGCGGCGAGCAGAGTGTTGATTTCGCGAATCCGCAGGCAGTGAAGGCGCTCAATAAAGCACTGCTAGCGCATTATTATGCGGTGGCAAACTGGGATATCCCGGAAGGTTTCCTGTGCCCGCCGGTTCCGGGTCGTGCGGACTACATTCACCATCTGGCCGACCTGTTGGGTGAAACCACCGGAACCATCCCTGCAAATGCCAGCGTGCTGGATGTTGGGGTAGGGGCGAACTGCATTTATCCACTGATCGGCGTGCATGAATACGGCTGGCGTTTTACCGGCAGCGAAACCAGTAGTGAAGCGTTTAGCAGCGCTCAGGCAATCATCAATGGCAACCCTGGCTTAACCCGGGCGATTCGTTTGCGTCGTCAGAAAGATGCTTCAGCTATCTTCAACGGCATTATTCACAAGAATGAGCAGTACGAAGCCACGTTGTGTAATCCGCCATTCCATGATTCTGCTGCCTCTGCCCGTGCCGGAAGCGAGCGCAAACGCCGCAATCTGGGGCAAGACAAAGATGACGCGCTGAACTTTGGCGGCCAGCAGCAGGAGCTGTGGTGCGAAGGAGGTGAAGTGGCGTTCATCAAGAAAATGATCGCAGAAAGCCAG
Organism: Citrobacter sp. RHBSTW-00671; assembly: GCF_014103415.1. Classification (NCBI taxonomy): domain Bacteria; kingdom Pseudomonadati; phylum Pseudomonadota; class Gammaproteobacteria; order Enterobacterales; family Enterobacteriaceae; genus Citrobacter; species Citrobacter sp. RHBSTW-00671. The sequence continues at coordinate 3,823,570 of NZ_JABXPR010000001.1, read as the reverse complement.
GCCTTTGGTCGTCAGGTGATGTGGTTCACCACGCTGGTATCGCGGGGTGAGAATCTGCCTCCGTTGTACCATGCGTTAACCGATGCTGGCGCGGTGAAAGTGGTTAAAAAAGAGATGGCCCAGGGGCAAAAGCAGAGTCGCTTTATTGCCTGGACCTTTATGGATAACGATCAGCGTCGTCGTTTTATGGCGCGTCAACGCTAAATCGTGGGCTCGCTCGGCGGCAGCGGTTCTGCTGCCGTTGATTGCGGGCCTGACACCGGTGCAGGCAGTACCTGATAGGTCTGTACCGGGGGGCGCACGTTGGCCAGATCGAAGTGTTTTTTCACCTCGCTGTCGAGCGCAAAACGTACCGTCCACTGCTTCAGCGGCAGGGTGGTAAACGAGACCCTTAAGGTGAATGCCGTATTGGTCAAACCGACAATCCCGGCAAACGACGGCTCGCCAATGATAAGCCCACGAATATCATCCTTTTCCATCACCGCAGCGACCGCATCCTTCAGCGCCTGATTGGCTTTATCCGCGTCTTCATGACGGTCGACGTCGTAATTCGCAACGACCGATCCGATCCCACGGACGAAGTTGGCGAAGGTTGTTATCGAGGACCACGGGATGATGTGGTATGCCCCTGTGTCCTGGCGTACCCCAACAGAACGGATCGACATGCGTTCGACCGTGCCGGTTAACGGGCCGATAGTGACCAGATCGCCGGTATTCATGCCGTTTTCAAACTGGATAAATATCCCAGTAATAATATCCTTCACCAGTGTCTGTGATCCGAAAGAGATCGCCAGCCCCAGCGCGCCGGCCCCGGCCAGTAATGGGGCGATATTGACGCCAATCTCTGACAACACAATCATGATCGTGATGGTACTGATGATCACTGCCAGCGCGTTGCGAAATAACGTCAACAGCGTGCGAGTCCGCGCACTGGGCAGCGGGCGACCGTGAATATCTGAAGCCAGGCGGTTTTCTATCAGGCTGGCAAGGATCGTCCAGCCGATAGCAGAGAAGAAGAGAATCAGTGCGATGCGGATCAGAATATCGACCGTTTTTTCGCCTGCGCCGTAATGCAGCCAGTTCCAGAAGTCGAACAGTCCCCAGGCGTTGAGTAGCAGCATAACGGCGACACACACTGTCAGGATCCTGGCCACGCTTAACGCCGTTGACAGCCAGCCATTTAGCCGCTTTTGTAATTCCGGATAGCTGCGCTGGGTGTGCGGTGAAAGGGTAATGGTTTTGGCAATCCAGCGGGATAGCATGCCGGATACAAAGGCGGCGATCCCGATGATCACCAGGCTGCGTAACGTTGCGCCCATCATGAATTTCAGACTATTTCCCGGATCAAAGAGTGAGAAGAAGAACAACACAATGAAATAGGCGCTGGCCAGCCAATGCCAGACCAGCGCAAAAGCACGGATAAACAGGCTAAAGAAGGCTAAAGAGCGTGCGGCAAGATTCTGTAAGTGCTGGGTAATCTCATTCTTGTTTCTGAAAATCAGGTACAGCGCCCACAGCGTGATGCACAGCATGATGATGACGTTAGCCATTGCGCCGACCTGTACATTGACCTGGTTCGAAATAATGGGGACCGCCACAATAAGCCCGTAACCAATCAGACTGCTTAATGAACTCAGACGCCGGTTCCAGTAGCGTGCGCCTGCATCCTGAATGTTAAATGGTCGCAGCTCTGTCACCGCCGGGCAAAAAATCAGGCGCAAAATGGCCTTAAAAAATTCAATCAGTGCGAAGGCATTGAGAAACAAGCTCTGCTGGAATGCAATCGTGCGGCTACCGGCATTCATTCGATCACTCAATATCTGCCCGACAAACAGGGTGAGCGCCAGCAGCAGTAAATCGACAATGAACGCGCCAACGATCATGGCGGGAAGCTGTAACCAGTTACTGCGCTCGCGGTTTTTCCGTCGCGCCCACTGCCCCATTTTGCGATACAGCGGCAGTGCGCAAAGCCGTATCAGCCAGTAAAAGCCAAAAACAGATACCGCCAGCATAAGGAAATGGGTCAGGGCATTCGAGAATGTTTGTGGATTAAAGGTTTTGTGGGGGGCGTCAGTAATGTTGCGATACAGCTGGGCAAAGCGGCTTGAGAGAGCCTCGCCATAATGACGGCTGATATCCGTGACATTCTCCAGCACCGTTTTTTCTTCCGTTAACGTTGGTGGGACAATGGTGGGCACCGGTTCGGGAGGTGGCGTGGCCGCCACTTTGCGCAATTGACCGATCAGCTCCTGGCGTGAACTCTCATTTTCCAGCACATCCGCCAGTGCGCCATAGGCCGCCTTTTTTTGTTCGATATCGGGTTCTGTCGTGGGGCCAGTTTGCGGGCTGGTTGAGGCCGGGGAGGGAACGCCGGGTATCGTTACCGCGTGAGTCGGCATGCTCAGAAGACAAAAGAAGATGAACAGGAACCAGCGCATCACTCCTCCCATGAGAAAACAAATTCAAAAGGATAAGTATAGATGTCAGGGCGGGAGAGGATTGAAATGAGAGGATTCTGGTGAAAAACCTCCCTTCCGGCTGAAGGGAGGTATCAGGCATCATGAAACGTGCTGCAAAAATTCCTGCAAACGCTGGCTGGGTGGATTTTCAATCAGGGCTTGCGGATTACCATCTTCGGCAATACGTCCTTTATCGATGAAAATCAGGCGTGAGGCTACTTTTTCGGCGAAGCCAATTTCGTGAGTCACAATCACCATGGTCATCCCTTCTTCTGCCAGGTCCTGCATGACTTTCAGAACCTCATGACGCAGTTCCGGGTCCAGCGCCGAGGTTGGCTCGTCAAACAGCATCATTTTCGGCTTCACCGCCAGCGCACGGGCAATGGCAACACGCTGTTGCTGACCGCCGGAAAGCTCTGAAGGGTAGTGGTGGGCACGCTCGGCCAGACCGACTTTTGCCAGCAGCTCTTTGGCCAGTTTTTCCGCCTGTTCTTTATTCGCCCCGCGTACGCGTAGCGGGCCAAACATGACGTTTTCCAGCGCCGTCAGATGGGGGAACAGATAGAACTGCTGAAACACCATTCCGGCTTCCTGGCGGATTAACCGTTCATCGACCTTGGGATCGTTGACTTTCAGACCGTCAACAATCAGGTCACCGGAGGTAATTTCTTCCAGCTTGTTAATGCAGCGCAGCAGCGTAGATTTACCGGAGCCAGATGGCCCGATAATCACCACGACTTCACCTTGTTTAATATTCAGATCGATGTTGTGTAGCACCTGGGTTGGACCAAAGTGCTTAGAAACGTTTTTAAATTCAATCACAGGATTTTCATCCTTCTTTCCAGACGACGCAGAATGAAGCTCAGCACCAGCGTAATGATCAGATAGAACACCGCAACGGCGCTCCAGATTTCCAGGGCGCGGAAGTTACCCGCAATGATTTCCTGACCCTGGCGCGTCAGTTCAGCGACGCCAATGACGATAAACAGCGAGGTATCTTTGATGCTGATGATCCACTGGTTGCCTAGTGGTGGCAGCATACGACGCAGCGCAAGAGGTAAAATAACGTGGCGGATGGTCTCCGTGCGAGAAAGTCCAAGCGCCAGGCCAGCCTCGCTGAATCCTTTGTGGATTGAGAGTACCGCGCCACGCGTGATTTCCGCGATATAGGCACCGGAGTTAATCATGATGGTGACAACAGCGGCGCTGAAGGGGTCAATACGTAAATCGTTAAACGCCATTGGCAGGGCGAAGTAGATAAACATGACCTGTACAACGATTGGCGTACCGCGGATGACTTCGATAAAGACCAGCGCTACATGGTTGGCTATCCAACCGCCGAAGGTACGCGCAAAACCCGCTGCAAGCCCGATAATCAGCCCGCCGGCCAGACCGAGGATTGAAATCCACAGGGTCATTTTGGCGCCTTCTATCAAAAGCGGGATGGCGGGCCAGATGGCACTCCAGTCAAACTGCATATGTCGTTCCTGTTACCGTGGTGAAAAGAGTCAAATGCCCGTTTTACCGGATGTACTTATCCGGCCTACAGGTCTCAAAAATGCTGGCGCAGACCCGGTAAGCATCACGTTACCGGGCCTGTGCTGTAGATTATTATTTAGGTTCAGTACCGAACCATTTTTTGTAGATTTCGTTGTAAGTACCGTTCTCTTTCAGCGTTTTCAGCGCGCCGTTCACTTTCTCACGCAGTGCATCGCTGCCTTTCGGGAAGGCGATACCGTACTGCTGGGCTTCCAGGGAATCGCCTACAGCTTTGAACTGACCGTTGCCGGCAGTTTTGATGAAGTACAGAATGTTTGGTGTATCGTGCAGTACCGCGTCTGCGCGGTTGGTACCCAGTTCCATATACGCGTTATCAATGTTCGGGAACTGACGCAGGTCTTTGGTTTTGATGTTCGCTTTGGCGTAATCCACTGAGCCGGTACCGCCCTTCACTGCGACGACTTTACCGTCCAGATCTTTTACGCTTTTGACATCGTTATTGTTCGCTTTAACCATCACTAACAGGCCGCTTTTGTAGTAGCCGTCAGAGAAGTCGATGGCTTTTTTACGCTCTTCGGTAATGGTGATACCTGCCAGCGCCAAATCGACGTTTTTAGTTTGCAGGGCCGGGATGATGCCGCTGAAATCCATAGGTTTCAGTTCATAATCCAGCTTTAGTTCTTTGGCCACGGCAGCCCACAGATCCACATCAAAACCAACGTATTTGTCGCCCTGTTTGAATTCAAAGGGAACAAAGGCGGTGTCGGTTGCGACAACGAGTTTCTTATCTGCGGCATGGGAGGACACCGCAAAAGCCAGGGTAAGTGCAGCCAGTGAAACTTTTAATACAGACTTCATAGGATTTCCTTTTATATCCACGGGGCGATCCCCTGCGAGAACATATGGCTTAATGAAAAAATCGTGCCAATTTTGCAACTCATTGTTTTAAAAAGAGGGCGTCTCATTTTGTTGCACAATAAGTAGGGCAAAGTGGGCTGTTTGCACCGTTTCAGGGCACTCATTTGGTGCATGACGGGCGCGGTGCAAACGGTATGACTATTTAGCGTAAAAATTGTTGATAAAACAATCTTTCGTTAACGATTGTGTGAAGTGATTATTACAAATAATTTACTTTGAAGTGGCGAATGATCAATGTTATGCACCATAGAAGTGCAAAACCCCCGCAAATGCGAGGGTAATATAGGTATTTCTTATATGTCTGTTATTCGATATTCGCTTCGATAAACCACAAGAATTTGTCGAGGTCACGGGAAGCCGCAGTGAAGATATCTGCTGTATCCTCATCTTTTGCTTCACTTATCGCTTTACGTACGCTGTTAGCAACCACGGCATAACGTTCGGCCAGCTCTTTTAAGTGGTCCTGTACGTTATGGATATCCAGCGGGTAGCTTTTCAGCGGCGTTTTGCTGTTAATAACCTGCGTTGTCCCCAGTGCCACACCACCTAACTGTACGGCACGCTCAGCCATGGTATCGAGGTGATCGGTCAGTGCAGTCCGGAAACCATCCAGCATTTCATGTACGGCAATGAAGTTTGCGCCGCGCATATTCCAGTGTGCCTGTTTGGTGATCAGTGACAGGTCGATGAATTGGATCACCTGCTGATTCAGCAGTTCAACGGTCGCTTTTTTATCGCTGTCTGTTACATCGTTGCGGGTATAAAGGAGGGCAGATGCTTTTGTTTTTACCAGTTTTGCGGTACTCATAATTTCATATCCTCTTGATGTTTACGTCCCAAATCTTCAACGAGGATAAGTATAGCGCTAATTTCAGTTTTATTTTTCCGGTGTTACCTATCACTTTAATAGCGAGGCGAATGAAAATATAAAATATCGATATAAATCAATCTGTTGAATTATTTTATTGCGGCGAAATGTTATTGTTGTGTTAATGCTATGCCTCAACATAAATAGCGTGCTTCAACGCAGAGGTAGAGGGCGATAATAATAGTAGGGATAGATAACAAGATATTCTGCATGATTATGCAAACCATGCAGAATATTGGCAGGTTAATTCACGTCAACTTGTTTAATTTGCGGGTCTTTACGGATGGTGAGCGTAGAGCCCATTGACGCGGCAATAATCGCGCCCAGAGCCAGCGTCTGGATAAACGTCAGCGTTTCCCCGAGGAAAATCATCCCGGACACCGCCGCCAGTGCAGGCTCCATACTCATCAGTGTTCCAAAGGTACGTGTAGGCAGTCGCGTTAATGCGATCATTTCCAGCGAATAGGGGAGCGCAGTAGAGAGGACCGCTACCGCTAAGCCCAATGGAAGAATCGACCAATGCCACAGGGCATCACCTGCCTGAATGACGCCAATCGGCACGAAAACCAGCGCGGCGATTAATGAGCCAACGGCGACCGTTGCCGGGCCATGCTCTGCGCCTGCGCGTTGCCCGGTAAGAATATAGATAGCCCAACAGGCGCCAGCACCCAATGCCAGCGCGGCACCGGTTAAATCAACGTGGGAAACGCCCTGACCTAACGGCAGCAGGAACCACAGTCCGAGTACGGCCAGCGCAACCCAGATGAAATCCACCGGGCGTCGGGAGGAAAACAACGCCACCGCAAGCGGGCCGGTAAATTCCAGCGCTACGGCAATACCCAGCGGTACAGTCTGAATTGACAGGTAAAAGAGATAGTTCATCCCACCCAGAGACAAACCATAAAACAGCAGGGGAAGACGTTGCTCTTTGGCAAAACGTAAACGCCAGGGTTTAAAGAATGCGATAAGGATGAGCGTTCCCAGCGCGAGGCGCAGGGCGGTAACGCCTGGCGCACCGACGAGAGGGAACAGCGATTTCGCCAGCGATGCGCCGCTTTGAATAGAGGACATAGCTATCAGCAAAACCAAAATAGGCAACCAGACTGGCGCTTTACGTGACGACCCCGGCATCCTTTCTCCTGTCAAATGATGGTTACACACCTTCCCCCGCGGGACGCCGCAGATTTGCTGCGATGCGCATGAGTTTGTGTATAGAAAAGTAAAACAGCGAGTGTAATGGAAATACGCTCGGCTGGTTGAGTATTCGTTGAAAAAAAAATTACTGAGATCCGTACAATGGCATGAAAACGATGGATTAATAATCTGCGCGATTAGGAATCATCTGGATGAATGTGCCGTGTTGTGCGCGCAATAATGGCATAAATCATTAGAAAAGTGATGTTAATTGAAAGAGATAGCGGGTTTCTGAAACGTTCTGTTACATGAAAAGATCCGTTAGACATCGCGAATCGCAAAGAGTTTCCCATCAGTTTTTGGTATATTTAAAACTTAAGATTTACTTGAAGCACATTTGAGGTGGTTATGAAAAAAATTGCATGTCTTTCAGCACTGGCCGCTGTTCTGGCTTTCTCCGCAGGTACCGCTGTAGCTGCTACTTCTACCGTTACGGGTGGTTACGCTCAGAGCGATGCTCAGGGCGCAGCGAACAAAATGAACGGTTTCAACCTGAAGTATCGTTACGAGCAGGACAACAGCCCGCTGGGCGTGATCGGTTCCTTCACTTACACTGAAAAAGATCGTACCGACTCGTTTGGCGATTACAACAAAACCCAATACTACGGCATCACTGCAGGTCCGGCTTACCGTCTGAATGACTGGGCAAGCGTCTACGGTGTTGTAGGTGTTGGCTACGGTAAATTCCAGGATGCAGCAACGCCTGCTGACAAACACGACACCAGCGACTACGGTTTCTCTTACGGTGCCGGTGTGCAGTTCAACCCGATCGAAAACGTTGCTCTGGACTTCTCTTACGAGCAGAGCCGTATTCGTAGCGTTGACGTAGGTACCTGGATCGCGGGTGTTGGTTACCGCTTCTAATCACTTCGGTGATATAAAAAATCCGCCTTCTGGGCGGATTTTTTTTGCCTGCAATACAGGAAGGCGTGTCGTTGAATGCCTGATAAGCACAGCGCATCAGGCATTGTTACGTGCCGGATAGCGGCAAAATGCCTTATCCGGCCTGGAAGGAGACTATTTGGTCTCGAAGACATCGGTGCCCAAATGGTTGTAGTCCACCTTCTGCAATTTAAAGTTGGTGATATACACTGGCCCGGCTTTTTTCTCTGAGATAAAGCGGTAGCTGTTGGTAATCTCCTTCGCGCTGATCCCCGTCCACTGTGAGAAAAAACTCAGGAAATCATTCGCCGAGCGGCGGGCTTTAATCACCCGATGCGCTTTGTCATCGCTGGACAGTACCATAAAGGGCACCTGGAAGTTCTGCTGGAACTGGTCGTCATGGGCCAGGTACTGCACCTCTTTTCCGCGCTCTTTAAAGGCGAGGCCATGATCGGAGAAATAGACCATGGAGAAGCTACTGCCGCTGTTACGCAACTGCTCGTAAAGCTGGCGCAGCAGATCGTCGGTTTGCGTCATGGTGTACAGATAACAGGAGGTCTCTTTCGACTGGACGAACGTGTCATATTTCCCTTGAGTACGATCGCAGGCCTGCGGGTGAGAACCCATTAAATGCAGCACAATCAGTTGCGGCTGGGTGCGTTCGGTGGCCAGCACCTGAGCGGTCATTTTCAACAAGGCTTCATCACGGGTGTTTTTATCGGCTTCGAAGTCACCGTTTTTCAGGAAGTGCACTTCATCGGCCCGTTTCGCGATGCTGGCTATTGCCGTATCGTATTCACCGATCTGCCCCTGATTGGAAAACCACCACGTCTGGAACCCAGCGCGGTTGGCCAGCGTGACAAAGTTATCCTGGAACTGAGGCTTATTATCGACGACCCGGTTTAGCGTTAAGCCGAGCGATTTTTGCGTGGAGCCGCTGGCGGCAATGTAATCAGCAAAAATGTAGCCATTAACGGTGCTGGAAAACGGCGTGTTATCCCAGTGACCGCCAAACGCGCCTAACGCATCACGTCGGGCACTTTCACCGATGACCACAACATAGGTGTGATATTTCGGCTTCACGGCGGTTACCGTCCAGCTGTCTTTCACGCTCGACAGCTTAGCCATGCGCTCTTGCTCGTCGAGCACTTCGTTATTGTTGACGATAACGTCTTTGGCAAAGCGGAAAACCGGGTAACCGGTATCTTTTAACTTGAAAACGCCGCCCCATGCCAGGTTTTGTACCGGAGTAACAAAGAATGCAACGATGCTAAACAGCAGGCACAGGCTGTCGTACTTGTTCCAGCGACGTTTTTGCTCGTCTTTTTTACGCCGTACGGCGATAACGCCGAGCGCAAAAATAAACACGCCAACCAGGTAATTGTACCAGGGGAAGATGGTCAGGATTTCGGTCGACTCTTCCATGTTAGTCGAGTGCAGCGCCAACAACGTATTAAAGTTTGGCGAGCCGTAAGCCTGGCCGAATGGGAAATACATCGCTGCAATCAGCGAACAGATGCCAATCAGCGTTTTTTGCGTGCGCGGCGCAGTACGCCACAACAGCATCAATACACAGGTAAAGGCAACGCTATAAAGAAGGCTTAGTGGGTAGCCCAGCGCGAGGTTGATCAGCAGAGACTGTAAAAAATAAAAGCCAGTCCACGGACTCATAGCCCGGCTACGAGCAATAAGTGAATCTTTGAGGGTTAAATTCATATGCCACTGTTGCAAAAACGCCATGTGCTACCCCTGGCGCAAAGGGTCATGCCTGCCTGAGAGAGCGAGAAGAGGGAATGGGTCCGCATCCGCGAGCCGCAATATATGCAGGGCTGCGAAAAGATAGAGTGTGTGCATGAGAAGGTCAACTACTACAAAGAAATTGTTTTGAGAGGGCAACTGCAAAACAGGCAAAAAGAAGGGTTATTCGGACGAAACCTATCACCGTAATCAGGTTACGGCAACGAAATGAAGCGGCGTACCGCGACGCCGCATTATTTTGCTGAGGGTTTATCCTGCTCTGGTTTGCCGTTAATCATGTCACACAGCATAGAGATCAGCATCAACCGTACTTTAAAGGGAGAGTGGCTAAACACGCGTATACACCTCTTAAATTCATTCATATAAACCTCCTGACTTCACGATCCCATCAGTCCTTGAGGGATGTCTTTATTATATACAGATATAGCACAGGCTATATTATATAGCTATTGCTAAAACGTTAATTTTTTGTGCCCACGCAACTCTGGTTTACAATGAGCGTTCTCTAATCAGATGCTGTTAACGCGTCACAGGAACGAGGAAGCAGAATGAGTCGTCGCGCAGGTATGCCAACAACAAAAAAAGTGACGCAATTGGTGAATGTCGAAGAACACGTTGAAGGATTTCGTCAGGTCCGCGAGGCGCATCGCCGTGAGCTGATTGATGACTACGTAGAGCTGATTTCCGATCTCATCATTGAGGTGGGTGAGGCGCGTCAGGTGGATATGGCCGCCCGTCTTGGGGTTTCCCAGCCGACGGTTGCCAAAATGCTTAAGCGCCTCGCCTCCGTTGGGTTGATTGAAATGATCCCCTGGCGTGGGGTGTTTTTAACCGCTGAAGGTGAGCGTCTGGCGCAGGAGAGCCGGGAACGCCATCAGATTGTGGAAAACTTCCTGCTGATGTTAGGTATTAGCCCGGAAATTGCCCGTCGCGATGCGGAGGGAATGGAGCATCATGTCAGTAAGGAAACGCTGGAGGCTTTTAGTCGGTTTACGCAACAGCAAGGAACAGGCTCTGAATGAGTTTTCCTCTTCTTCGCGCCTTACAACGCGATCGTTTTTTCCAGCTGTTAATCCTCATCGGGGCTATTCTGAGCCTGTTTGTGCCATTTACACCCCGGGCCTGGCCTGGGGCCATTGACTGGCACACCATTATTACCCTGAGCGGCCTGATGCTGCTAACCAAAGGCGTGGAGCTAAGCGGTTACTTTGATGTATTAGGGCGCAAGATGACCCGCCGCTTCCACACGGAGCGCCAACTGGCGATATTTATGGTGCTGGCGGCGGCGCTGCTGTCGACCTTTCTGACCAACGATGTCGCCTTATTTATTGTGGTTCCCCTCACCATTACCCTGAAAAAACTGTGCGCGATCCCGGTAAACCGCCTCATTATCTTTGAGGCGCTGGCGGTGAACGCCGGTTCGTTGCTTACCCCCATAGGAAACCCGCAAAATATTCTGATGTGGGGGCGCTCTGGCCTGTCATTTACTGCGTTTACCTGTCAAATGGCGCCGCTTGCGGGGGCCATGATGCTGACGTTGCTGGTGTTGTGCTGGTTCAGTTTCCCACATAAAACACTGCACTATCATAGCGGTACACGCGCGCCTGACTGGCAACCGCGCCTGGTGTGGAGCTGCCTGGCGCTGTATATCGTCTTTCTGACGGCACTGGAGCTCAAGCTTGAGCTGTGGGGTCTGGCGATTGTGGCGACAGGGTTCATGATCTTGGCTCGTCGTGTGATTTTAAGCGTGGACTGGACGTTGCTTCTGGTGTTTATGGCGATGTTTATTGATGTGCATTTGCTGACGCAGTTACCGGCGTTACACGGAATAACCAGTCAGATTGGCACGCTTTCAGCACCAGGGCTCTGGTTGACGGCAATCGGCTTGTCGCAGTTTATCAGTAACGTTCCCAGCACGATTTTGTTGCTCAACTATGTTCCGCCGACGCTATTGTTGGCTTGGGCAGTTAATATCGGTGGGTTTGGCCTGTTGCCGGGGTCGCTGGCGAATCTGATTGCTTTACGCATGGCAAATGACCGACGCATTTGGTGGCGTTTTCATCTGTATTCGGTGCCGATGCTGATATGGGCGGCGCTGGTGGGGTATGGTTTGTTGCTATTACTGTGAAAGCGGCATTGAGGCAATAAAAAAGGCGGATGATTCATCCGCCTTTTTCGTTTCAGGTATGTGCTTAGTTCAGACGAACCGGCATACCAGAGCGGTTCTGTACCGCCTGCTCAACGACGGCCTGATCGACGTCAGACTGGCCGGTGATGCTGGTAATGCTCTTGTTCAGCGTAATCGGTACGATTTCGCCACCTTCGAACTGCTCTTCAGTGGTAGACAGTGGGTTATGTACCTCAATGTAACGGCTACCGTCTGGTTCAGTGGTGGCTTTCACTGGCTCATCGATAAACTGGACGCGCGTACCGACCGGCACGTTTTCAAACAGGAACTTGATGTCATCGTTACGCAGACGCACGCAACCGTGGCTGACGCGTAAGCCTACGCCGAAGTTAGCGTTGGTACCGTGGATAGCATACAGACGGCCGATATACAGCGCGTACAGACCCATCGGGTTATCCGGACCCGCAGGAACAACGGCTGGCAGCGGTTCGCCCGCAGCACGGTATTCCGCATGCATTTTAGCGGTTGGCGTCCAGGTTGGGCCCGCTTTCTTACGTTCAACTTTGGTGGTCCAGTTGATAGGGGTGTCTTTACCTAACTGACCGATACCGATCGGCAGAACGATGACGGTGTTGGTACCTTTCGGGTAGTAGTACAGACGCATTTCGGCGCTGTTAATCACAATACCTTCATGCACGGTATCCGGCAGGATCAGCTGCTGAGGAATGTTCAGTACGGTGCCGCCTTTCGGCAGGAAGGTATCCACGCCCGGGTTCGCTTCCAGCATGTTGGACAGACCCATTTGGTACTCTGCCGCATAGTATTCCAGCGGCTGGGTGTTGCCTTCAGGGATGGTGATAACCTGGTTTTGGCCAATTAAACGACTACCATCGGTAGGCAGCGGGTACGTGACGGCTGAAGCAGTGTTACAAAAACCAACTACCGCGAGCGCCGCCGCGAAAAGCGTTGTCAATTTCATATTCATTTTTGCGAGATTCTGAAGCCAAGCAGGCTAGTGGGTTGAGATTTATGTAGTGTTGGGCACGCATTATATGTGCATTCTGAGCAACAAGGAATTCGGATGTGTACTAAATCACACTTTTTTCCTTTTGCTTTCACTTTATCTGTGCAGCATGAACGGCGCGATCTTATTGCAGAGTTATGGCATAATAAGCGGTTTGTCACATATTTCTTTCTCTTTCAGGATACGCCAGTGTTAGTTTCCAGCAACGTCACTATGCAGTTCGGCAGTAAGCCGCTGTTTGAAAATATTTCCGTCAAATTTGGCGGCGGCAATCGTTACGGCCTGATTGGCGCGAACGGTAGCGGTAAATCCACCTTTATGAAAATTCTCGGCGGCGACCTCGAACCGACGCTGGGTAACGTTTCACTCGATCCGAACGAACGCATTGGTAAGCTGCGTCAGGATCAGTTCGCCTTTGAAGAGTTCACCGTTCTCGACACCGTTATTATGGGTCATGCCGAACTGTGGGAAGTGAAGCAGGAACGCGACCGTATCTACGGCCTGGCCGAGATGAGCGAAGAAGACGGCTATAAAGTGGCTGATCTCGAAGTTCAGTATGGTGAAATGGACGGCTACTCTGCGGAAGCCCGTGCGGGTGAACTGCTGCTGGGCGTCGGTATTCCGGTAGAGCAGCATTACGGCCCGATGAGCGAAGTCGCACCCGGCTGGAAACTGCGTGTCCTTCTGGCACAGGCGCTGTTCTCTAACCCGGACATTCTGCTGCTCGACGAACCAACGAACAACCTGGATATCGACACCATCCGCTGGCTGGAGCAGACGCTGAACGAGCGTGACAGCACCATGATCATCATTTCGCACGACCGCCACTTCCTGAACATGGTCTGCACGCACATGGCGGATCTGGACTACGGCGAACTGCGCGTTTATCCGGGCAACTATGACGAATACATGACGGCGGCGACTCAAGCTCGTGAGCGTCTGCTGGCTGATAACGCCAAGAAAAAAGCACAGATTGCCGATCTGCAATCCTTCGTCAGCCGCTTTAGCGCCAACGCATCTAAATCTCGTCAGGCGACCTCTCGTGCGCGTCAGATCGATAAGATTAAACTTGATGAAGTGAAAGCCTCCAGCCGTCAGAACCCGTTCATCCGTTTCGAGCAGGATAAGAAACTGTTCCGTAACGCGCTGGAAGTGGAAGCCCTGACTAAAGGATTCGAGGAAGGCCCGCTGTTTAAAAACTTTAATCTGCTGCTGGAAGTGGGAGAGAAGGTTGCCATCATTGGTGCCAACGGCGTGGGTAAATCCACCATGCTGAAAACGTTGGTTGGCGATTTGCAGCCGGACAATGGTACCGTTAAGTGGTCTGAAAACGCCCAGGTCGGTTACTACGCGCAGGATCATGAATACGAGTTCGAAAACGATCTGACCGTATTCGAGTGGATGAGCCAGTGGAAACAAGAAGGCGATGATGAGCAGGTTGTGCGCAGCTTCCTCGGTCGTCTGCTGTTCAGCCAGGATGACATCAAGAAGCCTGCGAAGGTGCTCTCCGGTGGTGAAAAAGGGCGCATGTTGTTCGGTAAGCTGATGATGCAGAAACCGAATATCCTGGTTATGGATGAACCAACCAACCACCTGGATATGGAATCAATCGAATCGCTGAACATGGCACTGGAAATGTATCAGGGTACGCTGATCTTCGTTTCTCACGACCGTGAGTTCGTCAGTTCGCTGGCAACCCGCGTGATTGAAATTACGCCGGAACGCGTGATCGACTTCACCGGGAACTACGAAGATTATCTGCGGACTAAAGGCGTCGAATAAGTCTCTCTCCCCGCACTTTTCTGAAAAAAAGTTCTACTGATTAATCTTAGCCACAATTGTGGCTAAGATGCTTTCCATAACTACCTACACAAGGAAAGGAAATGAGTCAGATGGAACCGCTCTCTTTAGCTAATCTTAAATTAAAATTATTGAAGTTAAACAACAGCAACGAACATCCTTTCATTTTACGTGAAGATGGCAATGATATTGTTGCGTCCTGGAATATCGTAGATGCTGAGTGGATAGATTATTTCAGTCAACACGGATTGCAAAAACAATATGAGCTAAGGCTGCTTTTCAATGAAAGTAAAAAGCAAATTAGCTATCGGGAAAAAACGACCGATGTTGAGTGGGATGCAGATTTGGGTGGGTTCAGATTAAGCAAATCTGTCCAAATAGGGAAACGCCTTGAGTTTTCTGCTGGAGGATCATGGGGTAAAAAAGAAGATGGTAGCTTCGGTAAAATTGATGGCTATAAATTTGTATCAACGGAAATTACCGACCCTATTTTTGATATTGTTCGTGATGCGGGATGGCAGGTTCGTGGTCTGTTAGCAGACAAGAAGAAAAGGAAATTTGTTATTGCGGGAGCGGTGATTGCCGCACTGATTATTTTTATTGGCCTGGGTTCTTTCCTTTTTTCTACGATGGGTGATTTGAAGGATGCTGCGCGAACGGAGATAGACTTGCTCCGTGACGGACAATATATTCAGGCTTATCAGGCAAGCTCTTCTTCTCTGCAAAGAAAAATGAACAGCGAGGATTTTAAGCTCGTAACTGAGTCTGTTCATTTTGATGATATTAATGAATACAGTTTCGATAGTTTCAATGTAAATAATGATGTTGGTTCTTTGTCTGGAAGCGTTGTGTTTAAAAACGGAGATTCCGGTGAAATTAACGTTACTATGCTCAAAGAAAATGGTAAATGGAAACTGGCAGCAATTTCAGTAGAATAAAAAACATCCGGTTTTTTATCATATAGTGAAGAAAACCGGACTGTTTTAAAAACGATGCAAGGGGAGGGATTATTCCATCCCCAGCGCGCGTCTACCGTGGATATTCAAATCCTCCAGCGTAAAACGGCCTTCCCAGTTTGTTTCATAGTCCTCACGCGGGAAATCACCCGGTGATGCGCCTTTTTCCAGGGCCGCCTTCACTTTATGGGCGTAGGCCAGATTCTTTTCACACATCGGTGCGGCAGGGATGTACATTACGTTGCCCCAACCCTGCTGATTTTCCACCGGTGCGACGGCGTGAATCACATCACAATGCCACCACACTGAATCTCCGGCCTCCAGTTGTGGAATGCTGGTTAACGCCTCCATCAGTAGTGGGTGCCATTGCTCTGACACCGGCAACACTCTGCCGGGCGCGACGCCACACAGTTCATCATCCGGGACATCCTCCAGCAGGGGACGCAACAGCACATAAGCCATCGCTTCCGGAATAGGAACAACATGCAGTAGCCCCTGGCCTGGCAGCATATCGGACAGTGCAGTCCAACCCTGGAAAGTCCGAAACACTGAGCACTTCGTGGTGTTATCTACCGTATACTCTTCTACCTCGGTGCGATGCGCTGCCTGCCATGGATCGTAATCTTCAGGTTTACCGTTGAAAACATGAGCAAAAACTTGCTGATATGCCGGGAGAAGCCAGCGTTCCAGCGCGCCGGAATCCGTGTGCGCGCCCAGCCCTTTGGACGTCGTTCCCGGTGGACGACGGCGTATCCGGTCAGGGTAGATAACGCTGACATCCGGGTTAAACCACTGCTTACCGTTACTTTCAAACGTCCATAAGCGATTGAGAAAGGACTGTGCCGTGGCCATTTCTTCACTCTGACGGGCCTGCATTTGCGCCTGTGACCAGTAGATCGGATAGATCTCTGGACGCGATGCGCTCAGGGTGCCGAAGAAATTATCGCCCGGTCCTTTATAGACGTCGTCAAAATGGTTGCGGTCCAGATAGTCCAGCATTGACCGATCCCAACCCAGAGCCTGTTCGCGAGGGAAATGGCCTTTAATCACCGCGCATCCGCGACGCTTAATTTCTTCACGCTGCGCTGCACTCACGCGATCCGCTCTGATATCCGCATAAGACAACACCGGCCAGACCGCAGAACCTTGCGCTTTGAGGGCGTTGATTTCCGCCACGCGGCTGGCAATGCCCTCACTAAGTTGATTGAAAATCAACTGGACGTCCCCGAGCTGTGCCCGCAGCTGCTGCTTCATCTGACGGATTGCCGCTTTGTGGTCGGCGGGCAATGTGTCGCTGGTAAAAGTAAAAGCCATAACCACCTCGCATAACTTTCATTTGAAACTTATTTAACTTACAAGTGCAATATAAGTTAAAAATAAGTTAATGCAAGTTTAAAAACTTGATGGCGTGCACGGAATGCAAAAACGGTGAGAACCGGAGCAGGTACTCCGGTTGGCAGGATCAGGCGTTAAAAGGCGAAGTGTTATCCAGCACGGCCTGAATCACGTTCAGTGCACCCTGATGGTTATTATCGTCGGTCTGATAGCGGGCAATAAATTTGATGTTCTCGGCTGCATTAGCCATGGCGAAAGAGTAGTGCGCCATTTTCAACATTTCCGCATCGTTGCCACTATCTCCGATGGCGACGACGTTTTGTGGTGACAGGTTCCAGCGTTTTAGCAGGCGGCTGATACCGTTGGCTTTATGTAAACCTGGAATAATCAGATCGATAAACCCAAAGCCGCTGGTGACGGGTTTCATAATACCGTCGAGAGCAGTATGCAGGTGATCGATAACCAGCGGGATTTGCTGATCGGGCAGATTCAGCGAGAACTTGAACAGCACATCGTCGATATCCTGATAATCCTTCACGGGTTGCAGGCGATGGTAGTGTTTTGACATCAACGCGACAAAAGACTCTGGGGCATTTTCACTAACGTAGGCGCTTTGCAGGCCACAAGCCACAAAATTGAGCTGCTTATCTTTTAGCAGTTCACCAATCACAATTTGCGATTCATGGCGCGTCAGTTCGCCGTGAAACAGCTGTTTACCATGCTCAAACACCAATGCACCGTTCTCGGCGACAAAAGAGATCTCATCTTTGAGTTCCGGGAAAAAAGAGATGAGCTGGTAATACTGGTTGCCGCTGGCCACGACAAATTCAATGTTGCGTTTTTTCAGTTCCTGATACTGCGCCATAAATCGTACGCGATCGTACTTTTTGGCGTCATCGAGAAACGTTCCGTCCATATCAGTGACGATAACGTTGATGGTCATACTGGCTCCTGGCTCATAACTGCGACCAGAAATATTCTAATAACAATGTGACCTGAAGCACAAATTTAATTTCGAATGAAAGTTTTCCCCCGTCTTTCACGCCACAGGTGCGTGAAAGACGGGGGGTTGTGCTGTCGTTGTAGGCCGGATAAGCGTCAGCGCATCCGGCAATGGGGAGGGTAGTGTGCCGGATGGCAGTGTGGAGTCTCATCCGGCCAGCAATATTGTTTACAGCATGTGTTCAGTACGGGCGATAATGTCGTCCTGCGCATCCGGAGACAGCGCAGTGAAGAAAGCGGAATAGCCTGCGACACGAACGACCAGGTCACGGTACTGATCCGGGTGTTTTTTCGCGTCCAGCAACGTTTCACGAGACACGATGTTGTACTGAATATGCCAGCCTTTGTGCTCTTCAAAGAAGGTGCGCAGCAGGAAAATCAGCTTTTGTTTATCGGATTCATTTTCCAGCGTGGCCGGATTGAGCTTCTGATTTAACAGCACGCCGCCGAGAATCGAACCGGTCGGCAGTTTACCCACCGAGCCAATTACCGCCGTTGGGCCGAGATGGTCCGTACCGGAAGCCGGGCTGGCGCCTTCTGCCAGTGGAGTGTGCGCTTTACGACCATCCGGCGTTGCCATGGTTGCCGCGCCAAAGGGTACGTTTGCGGAGATGGAAGAGGTCCCGGCATAGTAGTTACCGCCAACCGGGCCGCGGCCGTAGCGCGGATTATGATACTGTTTCAGTTCGTCGATGTAAGTCTGATAAGCGCGAGCCAGCAGCGTATCAACGGAATCGTCGTCGTTGCCGTATTTCGGCGCGCCGTTGATTAAACGCTGGCGCAACTGCTCGTGGGTCAGACCGTCAAAATCATCGGCCAGCGCGGCGGCCAGTTGTTGTTGACCGATAGCGCCCTGTTCAAAGACCAGTTTCTTCACTGCTGCCAGGCTGTTACCGAGGTTGGCAATGCCCACCTGCAAACCTGATACCCAGTCGTACTTCGCGCCACCTTGCTTAATGCTTTTCGCGCGCTCAATACAATCGTCTACCAGTGCGGAACACAGAATGTCATGCACGTTCTCTTCCAGCATGGTATCGACGACATATTCAATCTCAATAGATTTACGCGTGTAGTAGCGGATCTGCGTATCCCATGCTTCCATAACTTCGTCGAAATTGTTGAAGTTACCAGCCGAGAGCGCTTTTTCCTGTGGCAGAAAGACTTTGCCACTGGTGGCATCTCGCCCACCTTCCAGTGCCGCAAGCATCACGCGGGCAAAGTTAATAAAGCTCATGCCCGTGCAGCGGTAGCCCCATTTGCCTCCCACGGCGGTTTCGATGCAACCGATGGCCGCATAGTCATAGGCGTCCTCGGGTTCAATGCCGAGTTTGATAAATTCCGGGATAACGATTTCATCGTTGTTAAAGGCTGGCATGCCAAAGCCGCAGCGGATCACCTGCACGCAGGCATCCAGGAAGTCATTACTCATTCCCGCGTGATAACGCACGCTCAGGTTTGGCTGCGTAGAACGCAGGCGGCCGCAGGACTCCAGAATGGCGTAGGAAAGTGGATTGACGGCATCCACCGCCTGACCATTGATCAGATTCTGACCACCAATGGTGACGTTCTGATACAGCGGGCTGCCCGCCGAGGCTTTCGAGTGGGAGCCGGAGCGGATTTTGTTCACTTCCAGCAGTTTCAACCAGCAGCTGTGCAGCAGCTCAATGGCGTGCTCGCGGTCGAGGCTCTGGTTCAGCTCAACGTCGCGACGGTAGAACGGATAGAGATATTGGTCCATTCGGCCAAACGATACTGAGTGACCGTTCGATTCAATTTGCAGGATCAACTGAATGAAATAGCACAGTTGCAACGCCTGCCAGAAGGTTTTGGGCGGCTCATGGGCGATCGTCTCGCAGTTTTCCGCTATGGTCAGCAGTTCATCACGACGGCTGGCGCGAGTTTCTGTGGACGCCATTTTACGTGCCAGCGTGGCAAAACGCTCAATGTGCAGACTGACGGCCTCCAGCACGATATCTATCGCTTTCAGGAACTGATCGCCATGGAGGTCTTCCAGACATGTCAGGTTGATGCGGGAGCGGCGCTCATCAACTTTGTGGCGCAGGCCGTCGAGACCTTTTTCCAGCAGCAGCGGGAAGTTTACCGCCAGGTGTGCGTCGCCGGAGGTCATGTTACCTTCGGCTTTGATAATGCCGGTTTCCAGCAGACTTTTTTGCTCGTCGGTAAACATCCCGTAGCAGCGATCCTGCACGGTCTGACCCCGCCACCACGGACACACCTCGTGTAATACGCGTTTATTCTCCTCGCTTACCGCGAAGCCTGCACCCGGCCTGTCGGCGAGGTCGTCGATCTCTTTTTCGATCCACGACACGGTATATTCCGGGAAAATAGGTGCAGCGCGTACTTCGCTTGCCTGGTTGCCAACGATCAGCTCGTCATGCTTGATCCAGATGGTGCGCTCCGCCAGGTGATGAGCCAGTGCCAGCGCACGACGTACCGGGATGGGTTTATCCAGATGCTGCTGGTACATCTCGGTATAGTGCTGGGCGCGTTCGGTACACACCGGCGGCTTCACGATGTGGATCAGTGCTGTTTTATGCGCGTTGATGCGGTCGCTGAGTGTGTCCAGTTTCAGAGTCGTCATGGCGGTTATCCTCGTAGGGTCGCGGTTAAACCTTTAAGGCTGGCGTACTGCTGGGCAAATTCGAGCAGTGCAGGCGCATCAAGCGGTTTTTCCGGGGCGTTGTAGGGTTGATTGAGTAAGTGGTATTTGTTGATGCCAAGGGTGTGGTAGGGCAAAAAATGGATCTCATCGACGTGCAGTTCGTCGGCAGCAAAATCGGTAATGGCCTGAATATCTTCAGCGTTGGCATTGAATCCCTGAATCAGCGGTACGCGGATAATCATTTTTTTACCCGCGGCAGCCAATTTTTTCAGATTTTCCAGCACGCGAGAGGCACGCCCATCGGTCCACTGTTTAAACGGGGCGTCAGCCACATGTTTTAAATCAGCAAGAAACAGATCGATATGAGGTAATGAAGGCGCAATATATTTCCATGGGACATGCAGACAGGTTTCGACCGCCGTATGAATACCTGCATCATGGCTGGCTTTGAATAGCTCTGCCGCTAACGTCGGTTGCATAAACGGTTCGCCGCCGGACAGGGTGAGGCCCCCTCCGCTGCGATCGTAAAACGGTTTGTCACGCAGGACGGTCGCCATGATCTCGTCCACGCTTTTTGTCTCTCCGCAGACGGTCAGGGCCTGGGTCGGACAGCAGTGGGTCAGCGCCGTGATGGCCTCATCGGTCAGTTTTTCACGGTGAATAAGCAGGCCATTCAGCGCACGTTCAACCACTTCCGGTGCAGCCTGCGCACACAGATCGCAACCGTCGAGACACAAACGCGCGTCATAGAGCAGATCCTGCGTACGGGCGCGGCTTTCCGGATTCTGGCACCAGCGGCAGCCCAGGGAGCATCCTTTAAGGAACACCACGGTACGAATACCGGGGCCATCGTGAGTGGAATAGCGCTGAATATTAAAAATCATAAGCGGCCTCTTTTCTTTCGTATAAAGATTAAATTACTTTCGAATGAAAGTTATATTGACGTGCGTCAACTAACCGTGAGGTTTCGCCGTGCTACCTTTTATTCATGCTAATTATTCGTTTGAGGAAAGGTTATGGAACTCTATTTAGATACGTCTGACGTTGCGGCGGTAAAAGCGCTGGCGCGTGTTTTTCCGCTGGCGGGGGTGACAACCAATCCGAGCATTGTGGCGGCAGGTAAGCAGACGCTGGACGTGCTCCTGCCGCAATTGCAGGAAGCGATGGGAGGGCAAGGACGTCTGTTTGCTCAGGTAATGGCGACTACCGCCGAAGGAATGGTCAGCGATGCGCGTAAGCTACGGACGATTATTCCTGAGATTGTGGTGAAAGTGCCGGTCACAGCTGAAGGTCTGGCGGCGATTAAGCTGCTGAAGAAAGAAGGTATCCCGACGCTGGGTACTGCGGTATACGGTGCTGCTCAGGGGCTATTAGCTGCGCTGGCTGGCGCAGAGTATATTGCACCCTATGTTAATCGCGTGGATGCACAGGGGGGAGACGGTATTCAGACGGTGAACGCCCTGCAGCGCTTACTGAAAATGCATGCCCCGCACGCCAAAGTACTGGCCGCCAGTTTTAAAACCCCACGCCAGGCGCTGGACTGCCTGCTGGCGGGCTGTGAAGCTATTACGCTGCCGCTGGATGTCGCTCAGCAACTGATTAGCGCCCCGGCGGTTGATGCCGCTGTGGCGAAGTTTGAACACGACTGGCAGAGCGCGTTTGGGCGGACGTCTCTCTGATGCTGTTGCCGGGTGGCGCTAACGCTTACCCGGCCTGCGTTCGGGCCGTTGTAGGTCGGGTAAGGCGAAGCCGCCACCCGACTTTTTTACCGACTACAAACCTCACACCCTGGATTACGCATCAGCTTCATTTCGCGAAACTGGCAGGTCATGGCGTCATACATCACGATTTTACCGGATGCCGGTTTACCGTAGTTTGCCAGCAGCTTAATGGCTTCCATCGCCTGAAGTGAACCTATCACACCGATGAGAGGAGCCATTACACCCGCTTCTACACAGGTCAGGGCATTTTCACCGAACAGGCGGCTCAGGCAGCGATAGCAGGGCTCACCCTCCTGGTATGTGAAGACCGTAATTTGTCCTTCCATGCGGATTGCCGCGCCGGATACCAGCGGAATCTTTGCGGCGAAACAGCCGGCATTCAGCTGATTGCGGATACTGACATTATCGGTGCAGTCCAGCACCAAATCGTGTTCGGCGATGAGCGCATGAATTGCGGTATCGTCGAGAAGGGCATTCACCGGCGTAATAGCGATATAAGGATTAATCCGCGCCAGTGCGTCGCGTGCCGACTCTACTTTTGGCTGGCCAACGGTTGCGTCACTATGCAACGTCTGGCGTTGCAGGTTTGAGACGGACACGGTGTCAAAGTCGAGCAGGGTTAACTGCCCGACGCCAGCGCCCGCCAGATACTGGGTGGCCGCACAACCGAGCCCGCCCAGACCCACGACCAGTACCCGTGCTTCTTTGAGCGCTTCCTGACCTTCAAAATCGAAGCCGCGCAGAATGATTTGCCGGTTATAGCGCATCATCTCCTGGTCGCTGAGTTCCGCCATTACAGGCCTCCAAACAGGGCGTTAAACGGCTCGACTTCTACCCACTCGCCAGCTTCAACGTTACCGCGATCGCGCTCCAGCACGATAAAGCAGTTGCCGAGGCTAAAGGAGCTAAAAATATGCGAGCCCTGGTGTCCGGTAGTGGTGACTTCCAGTTCGCCTTCTGCGGTACGCTGTAATACACCGCGCTGAAAATCCAGACGGCCGGGCGTTTTCTTCAGGCGTGATGCGGTGCGCACGCGCTGGCGTGGCGGCAGCCCGCAGGCGGTGTTACCGCTGAGTTTCGCCAGTAGCGGTTGTACCAGTTGATAAAAGGTGAGAGCCGCAGACACCGGGTTTCCGGGCAGGCCGCAAAACCAGCTGTTGCTCAGTTTGCCGAAAGCGAACGGTTTACCCGGTTTGATGGCCAATTTCCAGAAGGCGATTTCTCCCAACTCTTCCAGAATGGTTTTGGTGTAGTCTGCTTCACCCACCGACACGCCGCCGGAGCTAATGACAACATCGGCCTGGCTGTCGGCTTCGATAAATGCGGCGCGCAGCGCGTTAGGATCGTCGCGGATAATCCCTAAGTTGATTACTTCACAGCCCAACTGTTGCAGCATCAGATGCACGGTCAGACGATTGGTATCGTAAATCTGTCCGTCGCCCAGCGGTTGACCCGGCAGTTGCAGTTCATCACCGGTAGAGAACAACGCCACGCGAACTTTGCGAACGACCGGTACTTCGGCAATACCGAGCGAGGCCAGAACAGGAAGTTCTGCGGTTGTCAGACGAGTTCCGGTGGGGAATACCACCGCGCCGTTGGCGATATCTTCACCGCGCAGACGAATATTTTGTCCGCTGCGGACGTCGGCGGTAAAACGAATACCGTCGTCAGTTTGTTCAGTCTGCTCCTGCATGACGACGGCTTCACAACCGGCGGGTACCGGGGCGCCCGTCATAATTCTAATGCAGGTTCCCGCAGGCCATTCACCATGGAAAGGCTGGCCGGCAAAGGCTTTACCTGCCACGGAGAGCGGCTGGCCGGATTGCAGGTCGGCCAAACGCACCGCATAACCATCCATTGCCGAGTTATCGAATCCTGGGACATCAATGGGAGAGACGATATCGGTCGCCAGAATGCGACCAAAACATTGAACCAGCGGCAGCGTTTCGACGGCGGTGAGTGGGGTAATACGCGAAAGCATCTGAGATAGAGCCGTTTCAAGCGGCATCAGTCCGGCGGTAAATTCCATGTGAAGACTCCTGCGGGGCAAAATCGAATCCGGTTATTATGTCAGAAAATGGACGCGGACAGTATGCCACCTCAGGCTTAGGATCGGATCTGAAAACGGTTTTCTGCCAGAGGATAGCGCTACAGGAAAAATGCCGTATAAACTCAATGATTCTGCTTTTTTCCCTGGGGGCTAAATGACTCATCATATTCCGGACGCCATTCGACGCCAGGCGGATGCCGCCAGTGCGCTCATCCGCCAGATTTTCGAGGGGAATCTGGTTGCCATTCATTTGTATGGTTCTGCAGTTGAAGGGGGATTAAAACCCCAAAGCGACGTCGATTTACTGGTTACCATCAGGCAACCGCTGGATACGCAGCAAAGAAAAGAATTGATGCAGGGTTTTCTGGAAATATCAGCCCCGCCGGGCAGTGCCGATAGCTATCGGGCGCTGGAAGTGACCGTTGTACTGTTCTCGCAGATTGTACCGTGGCGATTTCCACCGGCGAGAGAAATGCAGTTTGGCGAATGGTTGCGTGAAGATATCTGCGCTGGCGTGTATGAACCGGCGCAGGTGGATCCTGACCTTGCCATTCTGCTGACCCAGGCCCGGCGTGCCAGCGTACCGTTGTTCGGTAAACCCGCTGAGACATTATTCAACGTCATCCCTTTTAGCGATATCGTACAAACATTTCGACATATCCTGGATATGTGGCAGAAACCGGCCGATTTAGAAGGGGATGAGCGCAATATCATCCTTACTCTGGCGCGAATCTGGTATAGCGTCGTGACCGGTAATATTGTTGCTAAAGAGACGGCCGCATCCTGGCTGATACCGCAATTGCCCACTGAGCATGCCGCCACGCTGCAGGCTGCGCGTGCGGAGTATCTGGGGTTAACCACCGTGGATTGGGGCGTATCGATGCCGTCGGTTGAACGTTTTGTCGGGTACGCAAAAACACAGATTGCCGGGCTGCTGAAATAGTTTATCTAACCGCATCGGGAATAAGCCTGGCGTATTCGTGAACAACCGCCGCTTATTTTGCCGCTATCCGTAGGTTAAACGGATTGGCTCTGTAGAAGGGGCCTTTACCTTTACATGACGTCTGCATCTTTCTATATTCAAAAATCGAATCAATAACTCACAGAAATTCTGATATTTATAACCCCGTTACCTGCCACCTTAATGGATGAAAAAAATGGGCAAAGCAGTCATTGCAATTCACGGCGGCGCTGGGGCAATAACCCGCGCAGAGCTAAGCCAGGAGCAGGAGTTGCGTTACATACAGGCGCTGTCAGAAATCGTTGAAACCGGTCAACGTATGCTGGAAGCGGGCCGAAGCGCGCTGGATGTTGTCACTGAGGCCGTGCGGCTACTGGAAGAGTGCCCTCTGTTTAACGCCGGAATTGGTGCTGTGTATACCCGTGATGAAACCCATGAACTGGATGCCTGCGTCATGGATGGTAATACCCTGCAAGCGGGGGCTGTTGCCGGAGTCAGTCATCTGCGCAACCCGATCCTTGCGGCGCGTCTGGTGATGGAACGCAGTCCTCACGTCATGATGATTGGCGAAGGGGCGGAAAATTTTGCCATTGCGCAGGGCATGGAACGGGTTCCTGCTGATGTTTTCTCTACCCCTGAACGCTATGCGCAACTGCTGGTGGCGCGTGCTGAGGGTAAAACGGTACTTGATCATAGCGGCACTCCGCTGGATGAGAACACCAAAATGGGCACCGTCGGCGCGGTGGCGCTGGATATTTTCGGCAACCTGGCTGCGGCGACCTCGACCGGTGGAATGACCAACAAATTACCGGGGCGGGTGGGCGACAGTCCTTTGGTTGGTGCAGGTTGCTATGCCAACAATGCCAACGTTGCGGTTTCATGTACGGGAACCGGAGAAGTATTCATTCGCGCGCTGGCGGCCTATGACATTGCAGCGCTGATGGATTATGGCGGCCTGAGTCTGTCAGAGGCGTGCGAGCGCGTGGTGATGGAAAAATTGCCGGCGCTGGGCGGCAGCGGTGGACTAATTGCTATCGATCATGAAGGGAATGTGGCTTTGCCGTTTAACAGCGAAGGTATGTACCGCGCATGGGGATACGCTGGCGATACGCCAACCACCGGTATTTATCGGGAAAAAGGAGATAGCGTTGCCACACAGTGATGAGCTTGATGTCAGTGACGTACTGTCCGTCAGCAACCTGAATATCGCCTTCGAACAAGAGCAGCAGCGTATCAGCGCCGTACGAAATCTGTCGTTTCGTCTGAAACGTGGAGAAACGCTGGCGATTGTTGGCGAATCGGGTTCCGGCAAATCGGTAACGGCCTTGTCGCTGATGCGTCTGATTGAACAGGCGGGCGGCGAGGTAAGCTGTGATGCGATGTTGTTACGGCGGCGCAATCGGCAGGTGATTGAACTTGGCGAGCAGAGCGCAGCCCAGATGCGTCATGTGCGCGGCGCGGATATCGCGATGATTTTTCAGGAGCCGATGACGTCGCTCAACCCGGTGTTTACCGTCGGCGAGCAGATCGCTGAGTCCATTCGCCTTCACCAGGGGGCCAGTCGCGAAGAGGCAATGGTGGAAGCCAAGCGCATGCTTGACCAGGTTCGCATCCCCGAATCGACGGCCATTTTATCGCGCTATCCACATCAGCTTTCTGGCGGAATGCGCCAGCGGGTGATGATTGCCATGGCGCTATCATGCCGACCGGCGGTGTTGATTGCTGACGAGCCGACAACGGCGCTGGACGTCACTATTCAGGCGCAGATCCTGCAACTGATAAAAGTGCTGCAGCAAGAGATGTCGATGGGCGTCATTTTTATCACCCACGATATGGGCGTGGTGGCAGATATTGCTGACCGAGTGCTGGTGATGTACCAGGGCGAAGCGGTCGAAACGGGCAGCGTTGAGCACATTTTTCATGCTCCGCAGCATCCTTACACTCAAGCGCTGTTGGCGGCTGTGCCGCAACTTGGGGAGATGCGCGGGCATGACCTTCCGCGACGCTTCCCGCTTATTTCTTTGCACGATCCTCATCATGTTGAACCTCAAACCGAGCAGGACACGGTGGTTGAGGGAGAGCCGATTCTGCGGGTTCGCAACCTGGTGACACGTTTTCCCCTGCGTAGCGGCATCCTTAATCGCGTGACCCGCGAGGTGCATGCGGTGGAAAACGTCAGTTTTGATCTCTGGCCCGGTGAAACGCTTTCACTGGTTGGCGAGTCGGGTTGCGGTAAATCAACGACCGGGCGGGCATTGTTGCGTCTGGTGGAGTCCCAGCGTGGGGAGATTTTCTTCAATGGACAACGCATTGATACCCTGGCTGCCAGCAAGTTGCAGCCGCTGCGTCGGGATATCCAGTTTATCTTCCAGGACCCTTATGCGTCGCTCGACCCGCGCCAGACGGTGGGATATTCCATCTTAGAGCCATTGCGGGTGCACGGTTTGTTACAAGGTGATGCAGCGACAAAACGGGTCGCGTGGTTGCTGGAGCGTGTCGGGTTGCTGCCTGAGCACGCCTGGCGCTATCCGCACGAATTTTCCGGCGGTCAGCGGCAACGTATCTGTATAGCCCGGGCGTTGGCGCTCAATCCAAAAGTGATCATTGCCGATGAGTCCGTCTCGGCACTGGATGTCTCGATTCGCGGGCAAATTATTAATCTGTTGCTCGACCTACAGCGGGAAATGGGTATTGCGTACCTGTTTATTTCCCACGATATGGCGGTGGTGGAGCGGATTAGTCACCGCGTGGCGGTAATGTACCTGGGGCAGATTGTTGAGATCGGCACCCGACGGGCGGTGTTTGAGAATCCACAGCATCCCTACACGCGAAAACTGATGGCGGCAGTCCCGGTTGCCGATCCATCGCATCAAAGGCCACAGCGCGTGCTGTTGTCGGATGATATCCCCAGTAATATCCGCAAACGCGGTGAAGAGATCCCCCCGGTTTCACTACAGTTAGTGGAACCGGGGCATTATGTTGCGCGTGCGCCAGCGGAAAATGCGCTTTCGCGTTTATGACAGGCAGGCAGGGGTTAAGGAGAATAACATGACAAAAATTGTTGCCCGTAAATGGCTGGTTGCTCTGGGGGTCGCCTCTGCGCTGGCTGCATCCCCGTCCTGGGCTGCCAAAGATGTGGTGGTTGCGGTAGGGTCTAATTTCACTACCCTCGACCCTTATGATGCCAACGACACGTTGTCGCAGGCGGTAGCCAAGTCGTTTTACCAGGGACTGTTCGGCCTTGATAAAGAGATGAAGCTGAAAAATGTGTTGGCGGAAAGCTATACCGTTTCTGATGATGGCCTGACGTACACCGTTAAACTGCGACAGGGCGTGAAGTTTCAGGATGGGACTGACTTCAATGCGGCTGCGGTAAAAGCCAACCTCGATCGCGCCAGCAATCCGGAAAATCACCTTAAACGCTATAACCTGTATAAGAATATCGATAAAACCGAGGTGGTTGATCCCGCTACGGTGAAGATTACGCTGAAGCAGCCATTCTCTGCCTTTATCAATATTCTGGCGCATCCGGCTACGGCGATGATATCTCCGGCCGCGCTGGAGAAATACGGGAAAGAGATAGGCTTCCATCCGGTAGGGACGGGGCCGTACCAGCTTGAAACCTGGAATCAGACCGACTTTGTCAAAGTTAAGAAGTTCGCGGGCTACTGGCAGCAAGGGTTGCCAAAGCTGGATACGATTACCTGGCGTCCGGTAGCGGACAACAATACGCGTGCGGCAATGCTGCAAACCGGGGAAGCGCAGTTTGCTTTCCCCATTCCGTACGAGCAGGCAGCGTTACTGGCGAAGAATAAAAACCTGGAACTGGTCGCCAGCCCGTCTATTATGCAGCGTTATATCAGCATGAACGTCACGCAAAAACCGTTCGATAATCCGAAGGTGCGCGAGGCGTTGAATTATGCCATCAACCGTCAGGCGTTGGTGAAAGTGGCGTTTGCGGGCTATGCCACGCCGGCAACTGGCGTTCTTCCGCCATCGATAGCCTATGCGCAAAGCTACACGCCGTGGCCTTACGACCCGGCAAAAGCACGCGAATTGCTGAAAGAAGCGGGTTATCCCAACGGCTTTACCACCACGCTGTGGTCATCCCATAACCACAGCACCGCGCAGAAAGTGCTGCAATTTACCCAGCAGCAGCTGGCGCAGGTGGGCGTGAAGGCTCAGGTCACGGCGATGGATGCCGGGCAGCGGGCCGCAGAAGTCGAGGGCAAGGCGCAGAAAGAAAGCGGGGTACGGATGTTCTACACCGGCTGGTCGGCGTCTACGGGCGAAGCGGACTGGGCGCTGTCGCCGCTGTTTGCGTCACAAAACTGGCCGCCAACCTTGTTTAATACCGCGTTCTACAGTAACAAGCAGGTGGACAATGATTTAACGGCGGCATTGCAGACTAACGATCCGGCGCAAAAAGCGCAGTTGTACAAAGACGCGCAGGATATTATCTGGAAAGAGTCGCCATGGATCCCGCTGGTGGTGGAGAAACTGATCTCGGCGCACAGTACGAATTTGACCGGATTCTGGATCATGCCCGACACCGGGTTTAGTTTTGATGACGCGGATTTGAAATAAGCTATTCATTCGGCCCTGCATGGACGGGGCCGGCGAAGGGAGTCTGATGCTCAACTATGTTTTCAAGCGCCTGCTGGGGTTGATTCCGACGCTGTTAATTGTGGCGGTGCTGGTGTTTTTATTTGTTCACTTGCTACCCGGCGATCCGGCGCGGCTTATTGCCGGGCCGGAGGCCGATGCAGAGGTGATTGAGTTGGTACGTCGGCAGTTGGGCCTGGATCAGCCGCTGCACGTTCAGTTCTGGCATTACATGACCAACGTATTACAAGGCGATTTCGGTACCTCGATGGTTTCTCGCCGTCCGGTTGCCGACGAGATTGCCAGCCGTTTTATGCCGTCGCTGTGGCTGACGATCGCCAGCATGGCGTGGGCGGTTTTGTTTGGTATGACGGCGGGGATCATTGCCGCCGTTTGGCGCAACCGCTGGCCTGACAGGTTGAGTATGACGCTGGCGGTCACTGGGATCTCTTTCCCGGCCTTTGCGCTTGGTATGCTGTTAATGCAGATCTTTTCCGTTGAGTTGGGTTGGCTACCGACCGTAGGCGCGGATACCTGGTTGCACTACATTCTCCCTTCAATCACGCTAGGGGCGGCGGTGGCCGCGGTACTCGCCCGTTTTACCCGCGCCTCGTTTGTCGATGTGCTTAGCGAGGACTATATGCGCACCGCGCGGGCGAAGGGGGTGAGCGAAACCTGGGTGGTGCTAAAACATGGTCTGCGGAACGCGATGATCCCGGTTGTCACGATGATGGGGCTGCAGTTTGGCTTTTTGCTGGGTGGCTCGATTGTGGTTGAGAAGGTATTCAACTGGCCTGGACTTGGGCGCTTGTTGGTCGACTCAGTTGAAATGCGTGACTATCCGGTGATCCAGGCCGAAGTGCTGTTGTTTTCCCTGGAATTTATTCTTATCAACTTAGTGGTGGATGTGCTCTATGCCGCCATTAATCCGGCTATCAGGTACAAGTAAGGATGCGATTTTTTAACTGGCGCCGACAGGCGATTTTAAATGCGATGCCCCTCGTTAAGCCAGATCAAATACGTACGCCGTGGCATGAGTTCTGGCGTCGTTTTCGTCGTCAACATGTTGCGATGATCGCGGGGTTATTTGTGCTGGCCCTGATCCTGGTGGCCATCTTTGCCCGTTGGCTGACGCCATTTGATGCTGAAAACTACTTCGATTACGACCGGCTGAATGACGGACCGTCGATGCTGCACTGGTTTGGCGTGGATTCGTTAGGCAGGGATATTTTTAGCCGCGTACTGGTTGGCGCACAAATTTCGCTGGCGGCCGGGGTCTTTGCCGTCTTTATTGGCGCGGCGATTGGCACGGTGCTGGGGCTGCTGGCCGGGTATTACGAAGGCTGGTGGGATCGGCTGATTATGCGTATC
This sequence comes from Citrobacter sp. RHBSTW-00671, assembly GCF_014103415.1. Lineage (NCBI taxonomy): Bacteria > Pseudomonadati > Pseudomonadota > Gammaproteobacteria > Enterobacterales > Enterobacteriaceae > Citrobacter > Citrobacter sp. RHBSTW-00671. The sequence continues at coordinate 3,792,415 of NZ_JABXPR010000001.1, read as the reverse complement.
TGTGACGTACTGTTTGCCTTTCCAGGGATTTTGCTGGCAATAGCTGTGGTGGCGGTGCTGGGAAGTGGGATTGCGAATGTGATCATTGCGGTTGCGGTGTTTTCCATTCCGGCTTTTGCGCGACTGGTTCGTGGCAATACGTTGGTGCTTAAGCAACAGACATTTATTGAGTCAGCACGCAGCATTGGTGCCAGCGACGCGACCATTATCTTTAACCATATTTTGCCGGGTACGGTCTCTTCAATCGTGGTTTTTTTCACCATGCGTATCGGGACGTCAATCATTTCTGCCGCAAGTCTGTCCTTCCTCGGTTTAGGCGCGCAGCCGCCGACGCCAGAGTGGGGGGCCATGCTCAATGAAGCGCGGGCTGATATGGTGATCGCGCCGCACGTGGCGATTTTCCCGGCGGTGGCGATATTCCTGACGGTGCTGGCGTTTAACTTACTGGGAGACGGCCTGCGCGACGCGCTGGACCCGAAGATTAAAGGGTAAACCGCAGGCCTGATAAGACGCTTCAGCGTCGCCATCAGGCATTGCCGGATGTGGCATAAATGCCTTATCCGGCCTACGTTGGGTTACGCTATTTAAACGCGCGTGCCCCACAGATCGTATTCATCTGCGTTTTCGACTTTCACGCGGAGGATGTCGCCAGGCTTCACGTTGGTTTCGCCATTCAGATATACCGCACCGTCGATTTCAGGGGCATCAGCCATACTTCGACCAATCGCGCCTTCTTCGTCAACTTCATCAACGATGACCAGAATCTCGCGGCCGACTTTCTCCTGCAAACGTTCAGCAGAGATCTGCTGCTGCAGCTGCATAAAGCGGTTCCAGCGTTCTTCTTTTACCTCTTCCGGGATTTGATCTGGCAGATCGTTGGCTCCTGCACCTTCTACCGGGCTGTATTTAAAGCAGCCGACGCGGTCCAGACGCGCTTCTTTCAGGAAGTCGAGCAGCATCTGGAAGTCTTCTTCGGTTTCGCCCGGGAAGCCAACAATAAACGTTGAACGCAGGGTCAGTTCAGGGCAGATTTCACGCCACTGTTTAATACGTGCCAGCTGTCGGTCCACAGAACCAGGGCGTTTCATGAGTTTCAGAATACGCGGGCTGGCGTGCTGCAGTGGGATATCCAGATACGGCAGGATTTTCCCTTCCGCCATCAGCGGGATCACATCATCGACGTGCGGATACGGATAGACGTAGTGCAGACGGGTCCAGATGCCCAGTTTTGACAACTGTTCGCACAGGTCAACCATGCTGGTTTTAACCGGCTCGCCGTTATGGAAACCGGTACGATGCTTCACATCCACACCGTAAGCAGAAGTATCCTGGGAGATCACCAGAATCTCTTTCACGCCCGCATCGACCAGACGTTTAGCCTCGCTTAGAACGTCGCCAATCGGACGGCTCACCAGATCGCCACGCATGGATGGAATAATGCAGAATGTGCAGCGGTGATTACAGCCTTCAGAAATCTTCAAATAGGCATAATGGCGCGGGGTCAGTTTGACACCCTGCTCTGGAACCAGACTCTGGAACGGGTTGTGCTTCGGCTTCGGCACGTAGTGATGCACGTGCTCCAGAACCTGTTCATAGCTGTGCGGTCCGGTAATTTCCAGCACCTTCGGGTGGACTTCACGGATCTGATCGACTTTGGCGCCCAGACAGCCAGTGACGATCACTTTGCCGTTTTCGTTCAGCGCTTCGCCAATGGCTTCCAGTGACTCCTGAACGGCGCTGTCGATAAAGCCGCAGGTGTTAACGATGACCATATCCGCATCGTCGTAACTTGGCACAACATCATAGCCTTCGGTACGAAGTTCGGTCAGGATGCGCTCAGAATCGACGAGGTTTTTCGGACAACCTAGTGATATAAAACCAATTTTTGCCATTTTCTTATACTGTACATTGCTCGTAATCGGGGGATTATACAGATGCCTTCACACGACATCTATATCTGATCGGCATAATACGCAGAGAATACCCATTGCGTGTTTCTGTTAGTGAAAGGTGTTTAGCGAGTCTAATTCCGGCTTTAAGTGCCGCTTCTTGGCTATGGAAACTTATTATCGTAAATTTTATCTCGTCGAGCGTTATTAATGAGGTTTATTTTGAAAGAGATTGTTTTGAAGTCGAAACTTGAAATGGCTAAAACACTGTATGCAAACGGAGTGAGTTTATATTATATCTCTCTGGCTACGGGGCTGAGTTGGCGGGTATTAATGTCGGAATTAAGTTTTCTCGCCAGTCATGAAGTCATTCGAAATAAAACTGACGCTCGCAAAGCAGATTTTAAATAATTCACCTGTCTGTTACGTATCCTACAATATTATGAAAGGTAATGCCTATATGTATATTTCACCGCTGCCGGTCGCCCCGGATTCTGATGTTGATAAGCTGAGAGATGATATTGCTAATAAGCTTTTATTTACTATTGGTAAAGATCCCGCCATTGCCACGAAACGGGAGTGGTTGAATGCGACGTTATATGCTGTACGCGATCGAATGGTTGAGCGGTGGCACCGCTCTAATCGGGCACAATTCTCTCAGGATGCCCGCCAGGTTTATTATCTGTCGATGGAGTTTCTCATCGGCCGCACGCTCTCCAATGCGCTACTGTCTTTGGGCTTATATGATGAAGTCCGGAGCGCGCTGGAGGCCATGGGGCTGGATCTGGAAGAGTTGATCGACGAGGAGAATGACCCTGGGCTCGGAAATGGCGGCCTGGGTCGTCTGGCGGCCTGTTTCCTTGATTCGCTGGCGACTCTGGGCTTACCTGGGTGCGGTTACGGTATTCGCTACAATTACGGCATGTTTAAACAAAATATCATTGATGGCGTTCAAAAAGAGTCTCTGGACTACTGGCTGGAATATGGGAACCCATGGGAGTTCAAACGTCATAATACGCATTATAAAGTGCGTTTTGGCGGACGCGTGCAACTGGAGGGGAATAAAGCCCGCTGGATTGAAACCGAGGATATTCTGGCTGTCGCACATGACCAGATTATTCCCGGCTATGCGACCGACACGACGAATACGCTGCGGCTGTGGAATGTGCAGGTGAATAGTGAGGTCAATGCCGGGAAATTAAATCCACATGATGACTTTGCCACTGAAGTGGAAAATAAATACCACTTTGATCGGATTTCACGGGTCCTGTATCCGGATGACTCCACCGATGCCGGACGAGAACTGCGCTTGCGGCAGGCTTATTTTCTGGCCTCGGCAACGATTCAGGATATCCTGAGCCGCCATTACCAGTTACACCGGACTTACGATAATCTGGCGGATAAAATTGCGATTCACCTCAATGATACTCACCCGGTATTGGCGATTCCGGAACTGATGCGTCTGCTGATTGACCATCACCAGTTCAGTTGGGATAACGCGTTTGATGTGACCTGTCAGATTTTTTCATACACCAATCACACGCTGATGAGCGAGGCGCTGGAGACATGGCCGGTCGAGATGCTGAGTCGAATTTTGCCGCGTCACTTGCAGATTATTTTCGACATTAACGATCGTTTTCTGAAGACGTTGCAGGAGCGATATCGTGATGACAGCGAGCTGTTGAAACGCGTATCGCTCATTGATGAATCTCATGGTCGCGTGGTGCGCATGGCCTGGCTGGCCGTCGTGGTCAGTCATAAGGTAAACGGCGTGTCGGCACTCCATTCCAAATTGATGACGGAATCGCTGTTTGCTGACTTTGCACGCATCTTTCCGCTGCGTTTCACTAATGTGACCAATGGCGTCACGGCTCGCCGCTGGCTGGCGCTGGCTAATCCTCCGCTTGCAAAAGTGCTGGATGAGAATATCGGTGATAGCTGGCGGACCAGGTTAATGCAGTTGGGCGAGTTGAAGCAGTATATTGATTATCCGTCGGTGAATGAGGCGGTACATCGAGCGAAACGTGCAAACAAGCAGCGACTGGCGCACCATATTGCAACACAGTATGGGGTGGTGGTGGATTCTGGCGCGTTGTTTGATGTGCAGGTAAAGCGTATTCATGAATATAAGCGGCAGTTACTGAATGTGCTCCATGTCATTACTCGCTACAACCGCATTAAAGCTGCACCGGATGCCAACTGGGTGCCGCGTGTGAATATCTTTGCGGGAAAAGCGGCATCGTCCTATCACATGGCGAAACAGATCATTCGCTTAATTAATGATGTGGCGAGATTAGTGAATAACGATCCGCAAATCGGCGGCAAGCTGAAGGTGGTGTTTATCCCGGATTACAGCGTCAGCCTGGCGCAAATGATCATTCCGGCAGCCGATCTTTCTGAACAAATATCCCTGGCCGGGACGGAAGCATCCGGTACCAGCAACATGAAGTTTGGGCTGAATGGGGCGCTCACAATCGGTACGCTGGATGGCGCTAATATAGAAATGCGTGAATTCGTTGGGGAAGATAACATCTTTATCTTTGGCAATACGGCGAGTGAGGTTGATGCGCTGCGTCGCGATGGCTATGACCCGCGCTGTATTTTTGAAAACGATGCGGAGTTACATCAGGCACTGACGCAAATGGGTACGGGTGTGTTCAGCCCACAAGAGCCCGGACGCTACAAAGATGTGCTGGATTCGTTAATCAACTTTGGCGACTACTATCAGGTATTAGCGGATTACCGCAGCTATGTGGACTGCCAGGATTCGGTAGATGAGTTATATCGTTATCCCCGCGAGTGGACCACAAAGACGATGCATAATATTGCCAATATGGGGTATTTCTCGTCAGACAGAACGGTACAGGAATATGCTGACCATATCTGGCGTATCGCTAAAATCCGCGTGTAGTTTTTAATGGTGGCATCTGACCTCCCGGGATTTTATCACCGGGAGGTTGTTTGTAAATCAGCCAGAATGGGTGGCAGTATTTCATGGGCTGCACCATCTTTGCGTGAAGAAGAAAACACACTAAATTGCGGTAATGGAAATGGTGTGTTTATCTTTTTAAGACCATACAGATGCGCATGTGTTTCAAATACCTTTTCCGGGATCACCCCTAAGCATTGGGTTGTGGACACAATAGTCAGTATTGTCGTAAAAGAAGAGGTCAGCAGACAACGTTCACCGGTTCTGAATTTTTTATCCACAATACTCCGGTGGTAAATTATTTTTTCATTCCTGGTATTGTAGCCCACCAGGTTGGCACTTCTGAACTGCTCCTCTGTAATTGCATTTCCGTATAACGCATTATTCTGTGAAGCGACAAGGACCAGCCGCATATCAGATATTTTCTGGCAGGTGATATTTCCTGATTCAACGGAAAATGTTGAAAACACCACATCGGCCTGGCGCATGTTTAATAACTCAACAATGCTCTGCTCGTTTAAATCAGCGGTGAGGTGCAGGAGGCTGATATCCGCATCGGTATTGATTATTCTGGCTGTGACATCGGGAATAACAATCGGGGAAATAAATGACTCGGTATACAGCGTTAGCCTTTTTTTCGCCGCCGGAGAGGAAAGCGGCATCAGCGTCGATAGCTTGTCGATAATTGGGATCGTATTGTCATAAAGTTCATCGGAGTAGACGGTCGGTAACAGTGCATTTCCGCTACGGACGAAGAGATTATCTCCCATCATTTCTCGCAGTTTTCGTAGGGACTGGCTGACGGCGGAAGGTGAAATGTTCAGCATGTCAGCGACTCTGGAAATACTACCCACGCTATAGATCAAACAGAAAATTGTCAGCAAATTCAGATCGATTTTGGATAGTGTGCGTATTTTTTCTGCATCACTTGCTTTTGACATAAATCCCTCATAATCAGCGCGATGGCAATAATCACTTCAGGTATAGCAAAAAATGTTCGGTATGCCAGAAACGCGATGTTTTGCGTAAGCGCAACACCTGCATCAGGCCGAAAGTTGTAACATTGTAAATTATGTTAATTAATTAGGCTTTATTGATATAGAGCATCAATTTGTGCAAAAAACAACCATACTATTAAGTTGCACCATGGTTGGAAAGAGGAGGAACAAGGTATGGTTGTTGACAGACTGAGAACCGATCTTCTCAACAAATTGATAAACGCCCGTATCGATCTTGCCGCTTATCTGCTGTTGAGAAAAGCGAAAGGCTATATGTCAGTCAGCGAGAGCGATCGTCTGCGTGATAGCTTTTTTGAACTGAATCGCGAGTTGCACGATCAATCACAGCTCCACGGTATGCATCTTGATCAGGAAGAGTGGAATGCCCTGCGTCGTGCTGAAGGGGCGTTAGCCGCCACCGCTGTTTGTCTGATGAGTGGACATCATGATTGTCCGAACTTTATTGCCGTTAACGCAGAGAAACTGGAAAACTGCCTGACAACGCTGACGCTGAGTATCCAGAGTTTGCAAGCTTATTCAACGCTGGAACACATCTGAACCAGGGGGAGGGCGCTCCCCCTTTTCATTAAGATTATGTAAAAGTAGCGGGATAATTCCCCTTGCTGGCTACGCTTTAAGCAGAGCCATTAAGGAGGTGCTATGCGTCGATTCTTTCTCTGTGTTGCCTTATTGGCGTTGCTTTCTCCCTATGCCACTGCCGTCAAGGTGGAGGTCCTGCAAACCAAACTCGACCACCCGTGGTCGCTGGCCTTTTTACCGGATAATCGCAGTATGCTGATTACGCTCAGAGGAGGGCAGCTTCGGCTCTGGCAACCCGATAAGGGGCTTTCCGATCCACTGACTGGCGTACCTAAGGTTTGGGCGAATGGCCAGGGCGGCTTGCTCGATGTGGTGTTAGCGCCGGATTTTGCCCAATCCCGGCGGGTGTGGCTTAGCTTTGCGGAAGCTGACAGTGAAGGGAAAGCCGGAACAGCAGTAGGCTACGGGCGGTTAAGTGACGATCGTAAACACCTGCAGGGCTTTCAGACGGTGTTCCGCCAAATGCCTAAGTTATCAACCGGGAACCATTTTGGCGGGCGTATGGTATTTGATGGCAAAGGTTATCTGTTTATAGGCCTTGGCGAGAATAACCAGCGCATAACCGCTCAGGAGCTGGATAAATTACAGGGCAAAGTGGTTCGACTAACAGACGAGGGCAAAATTCCACCGGATAACCCGTTTGCGAACCAGACTGGCGCGCGGGCTGAAATATGGTCGTATGGCATCCGTAATCCGCAGGGGATGGCGATGAATCCCTGGAGCGATGCGTTGTGGATCAACGAGCATGGTCCGCGTGGCGGAGATGAGATCAATATCCCCGAGAAAGGGAAAAACTATGGATGGCCAATCGCGACATGGGGCGTTAACTACAGTGGTTTCAGCATCCCTGAAGCAAAAGGCTCAATTGTGGCGGGCACCGAGCAGCCTATCTTTTACTGGGAAAAATCACCAGCTGTCAGTGGGATGGCCTTTTATAACCACCATACGTTCCCACAGTGGCGACACAAACTGTTTATTGGCGCACTGAAAGAACAGGGGGTGATTGTGTTAAGCGTGAAAGGCAATACAGTGACGGAAGACGGGCGTATTTTGCATGACAGAGGACAGCGAATCCGCGATGTGCGCGTCGGACCAGACGGTTATTTGTATGTTTTAACCGACGAGTCCGACGGGGAACTGCTGAAAGTGAGTCCCTGACAGGATTAGCTGACCGGGATCATCACGACTTTCTGGAATGCCGGGCGCTCGGTGAGCTGATGATACCAACGTTCCAGGTGAGGGCGCGGCGTCCAGCTCAGGCCGACATTAAACAGGTTATAGATGAACGGCGCGACGGCGATGTCCGCAGTGCCAAATTCAGCGCCAGAGAACCACGTCCGGTCGGCCAGCGCGTTGTCGAGAATGGCAAACAGGTTATCGCAGACCTTCGCACCGGCCTCGATGGCTGCCTGGTCGCGTTGATCGGCAGGGGTTCTGACCAGACCAAATAAGATAACCCGATGTGCAGGGCTCAGCGTCTGGTTAGCCCAGTCCATCCATTTTTCACCCTCTGCGCGTTTCGCCGGGGCGTCAACCCACAGTCGTTTTTGCCCGTACTGGGCCGCCAGGTAGCGGACAATGGTATTGGATTCCCACAGCAATACGTCTGTTTCGTCATCGCGTAGCAGTGGAACCAGCCCGTTAGGGTTCATCGCCAGATAATCTGCGTCATGATTTACGCCATGCTGCCCGCCAGCCAGAATTTGGCTGTACGGCAGTTCCAGTTCTTCGAGTGTCCACAATACTTTTTTTACGTTGGTCGAATTATTGCGACCCCACAGTGTAATCATAGTAACCCCGCAAATTAATTGAGCAGCGTTATGGCTGCATTCTCTATCTGACTCGCTCACATGGTGGGGTAAACCTAATATTTACGCAACAAGGCGCAAAAAAATCGTGATGAGAGCAGCGCAGCGCAGCGTTATTGCATAAACTTTAAAAACTTTACCAACTTACGGTTTCTTTAAGCTCGTTAGTGCGTTATTACTCACCGCACTTATTTTACACGTCATCCATCAGAACTTTTCTGTATGGTTGGCTGAGGCAACTTGGCCGGTTTTGTGTAAACACGGTGTGGTATGACGTGGTTTTTTGGAATGGATACTCGGGTGGCATTTATGACGCAATACTTCTCTTCCCTACGCAGCCTTGCTGCAGGTTCAGCACTGTTAATCCTTTTTGCGCCGACCGTACAGGCGGCGGAACAACCAACGGCCCCGCCGAGCGTTGACGCACGTGCGTGGATCTTAATGGATTACGCCAGCGGCAAAGTGCTGGCGGAAGGTAATGCCGATGAGAAACTGGACCCCGCCAGTCTGACCAAAATTATGACCAGCTATGTGGTCGGTCAGGCGCTAAAAGCCGGGAAAATTAATCTGAATGACATGGTTACCGTCGGGAAAGATGCCTGGGCGACCGGGAATCCGGCCCTGCGCGGCTCTTCGGTGATGTTCCTCAAGCCTGGCGATCAGGTTGCGGTGTCCGATCTGAACAAAGGCGTGATCATTCAGTCTGGTAATGATGCCTGTATTGCGCTCGCTGATTATGTTGCCGGAAGCCAGGAATCGTTTATCGGTTTGATGAACGGCTATGCGCAAAAACTGGGACTGACGAACACGACCTTCCAGACGGTACATGGTCTGGATGCCGCGGGGCAGTTCAGTACCGCGCGTGATATGGCATTGTTGGGTAAAGCGTTAATCCACGATGTGCCGGAAGAGTACGCCATCCATAAAGAGAAAGAGTTTACCTTTAATAAAATTCGCCAGCCAAACCGTAACCGCCTGCTGTGGAGTACCAACCTGAATGTGGATGGTATGAAAACGGGCACCACGGCGGGAGCCGGTTATAACCTGGTTGCATCCGCGACACAGGGCGATATGCGTTTGATCTCAGTCGTGCTGGGGGCAAAAACCGATCGCATTCGCTTTAATGAATCCGAAAAGCTGCTGACATGGGGTTTCCGCTTCTTTGAAACCGTTACGCCGATTAAACCGGATGCCACCTTTGTGACCCAACGTGTCTGGTTTGGTGATAAGAGTGAAGTCAATCTGGGCGCCGGGGAAGGTGGGTCTGTGACCATTCCGCGCGGTCAGCTGAAAAACCTGAAGGCGAGCTTTACCCTGAAAGAGCCACAGCTGACCGCGCCACTGAAGAAAGGCCAGGTTGTGGGGACAATCGACTTCCAGTTGAACGGAAAATCTATTGAACAGCGTCCGTTGATGGTGATGGAAGCGGTGGAAGAGGGGGGATTCTTTAGCCGGATGTGGGACTTCGTTATGATGAAATTCCACCAGTGGTTTGGTGGCTGGTTCTCTTAATTGCTGATGCCGGATGACGAGGTGATAGCACCGTCATCCGGCACAAATTTAGTACATCAATTTGATATTCTGCGCTTTGGCATACTCGACAAACTCATCGTCCGGGCGGTTATCGCTGATGATGGTATCAAAGCGTTTTAATTCGCCCATCCTTGCGGGACGCACCTTCCCAAACTTGCTGTGATCAACCACCAGAACATGATACTGCGCCATCGACATCGCCCAGTGTTTAACCGGTAATTCCTCAAGGTTAAAACAGGTTGCGCCTTTATCGATATGTACGCCAGCTGCGGAATAAAAAGCGATATCCGGGCAGACGTTATTCAGGGTTTCCTGGAAATCGAGTGGCTTGAAAATAGCATTACTGGCATGGAATTCGCCGCCACATAAAATGACGCGGCACTGTGGTTTCTCCTGCAACACCAGAAACGTATTCAGTGAATAGCATATTGCGGTGAACGGTAGTTCATTATCGATCGCTTCAATGATCCACGGCGTTGTTGTTCCGCAGTCGAAGAAAACGGTCTGATGCGCCTGGACAAGGCTGGCTGCCTGCTGCGCTGCCCGGCGTTTTTCATCAACCAGGCGGGATTTTTGATCGCTGATTAAATAGTGGCTGGCGCTACGGGGTTCCAGAACAATATAGCCCCCAAGCAGTACGACCGGGGCCGTGTTATTATTCAGATCGCGACGAATGGTCATTTCTGATACACCCAGCAGTGTCGCGGCTTCTTTAAGGTGTAATTTATCGCTGCGTTTTAGCGCCTGCAGTAATTGACCAATACGCTCGTCGCGTCGAGTTTCCATAGTTCCCCTGGAGAGTAGAATACGTGCTCAGTTTCGCGCTTAATACTACTCTCTTTACCGTGGGTTAGTCACGTACCCAGCCTTTACGAATAGGCAGGGCGAAGCAGGTGCGATAGCAGGTTTGCAAACCGTGGTACAGGATTGTGCCGAATCGTTGCCAGATCATCTGGGCGCTCAGGCAGCCGATCAGACCGGCCAGTAACCCTCCCAGCATATCCAGCGGCCAGTGTACGCCGAGGTAAACACGCGACCAGGCAATCGCCACGGCGACGACCATCAACAGTGCTCCGGACCACAGGCGGTGCCAGAACAGGAAGGCCAACGCGAAGGTAAAGATAACCGTACCATGGTCGCTCGGGAAAGAGTCATCTGCGGCATGGTGCAGGAAGTTGTAGCCAATATGATTGACGAATGGCCGGTCGTGAGGAAATAAATGTCCCATGAGCCATGAAATGGTCAGACCGACTGCCAGCGCAATCGCCATTTTTATGACCAACTGGCGCTGGATGAACACACGGTTTTGCGGTCCCCAAAGCCAGAGAACGATCGCCAGTAGCGGTACGATGCTAATCAGATCTTTGGCAATAAAAATGGCGAGCGAGATCGTCCATTGCGCAGAGTCCGGCGTGGCGTTGATCAGATAAAAAAGCGAGTTGTTCAGATTTTCCAGCATAACATCCAGACTCAATGTAATCGTTAAAAAGGCCCATATTGGGGATCATAAAATTGCTTTCAGGCGATAAAAAGCGGTCTTGTCCTATTTGTCTGTTAACTGACTCTTTTTAAGACAATTAATGAGGCTTATTGAGCATGATAGCGGCCTCAACTTAAATTAACCTTAAAACAAAAAGCTATCGTGCAATTGAGTGTAAAAATGTGCGCATTTTGCTTTCAAATCACATAATTCACTATCACCAGTACGGCGCATTTATTACACTTTGCGCGTTTTTTCATTGGTTAAGAGATTGCATGCAGAACCGTTTATCTTCAGGCGCCCGCTTGGGGCGTCAGGCATTACTTTTCCCTCTCTGTCTGGTGCTTTACGAATTCTCTACGTATATCGGTAACGATATGATCCAACCCGGAATGTTGGCGGTGGTGGAGCAATATCAGGCCGGTTTAGATTGGGTTCCAACGTCCATGACCGCTTATCTGGCAGGCGGCATGTTTTTACAGTGGCTGTTAGGGCCGCTGTCGGACCGTGTTGGTCGGCGTCCGGTGATGTTAACCGGGGTGGTTTGGTTCATTGTGACCTGCCTCGCAACGCTGTTTGCACAAAATATTGAGCAATTTACTTTCCTGCGTTTTTTACAGGGGATTAGCCTGTGCTTTATTGGCGCGGTAGGTTACGCCGCAATTCAGGAGTCCTTTGAAGAAGCGGTATGCATTAAAATCACTGCGCTAATGGCAAACGTAGCATTGATTGCACCGCTTTTGGGGCCGTTGGTTGGGGCCGCCTGGGTACATGTCCTCCCGTGGGAAGGCATGTTTGTGCTGTTTGCCGCGCTGGCGGCAATCGCCTTTTTTGGCCTGCAGCGCGCGATGCCGGAAACGGCTACCCGACTGGGCGAGAAGCTTTCCATCAAAGAGTTGGGCAAAGATTATAAGCTGGTGCTGAGGAATGTGCGCTTCGTTGCAGGCGCACTGGCATTGGGCTTTGTCAGTCTGCCATTGTTGGCGTGGATTGCGCAGTCCCCGATCATTATTATCAGTGGCGAACATCTCAGCAGCTACGAATATGGCCTGCTGCAGGTGCCGATTTTTGGCGCACTGATTGCCGGTAACCTGGTGCTGGCGCGTCTGACATCACGCCGCACGGTGCGCTCGTTGATTATCATGGGGGGCTGGCCAATCTCTGTAGGATTGATCATTGCTGCCGCGGCCACGGTTGTTTCTTCGCATGCGTATCTGTGGATGACGGCAGGTTTAAGTCTTTATGCGTTTGGCATTGGCGTGGCGAACGCCGGGTTGGTGCGCCTGACGCTGTTTGCCAGTGAAATGAGCAAAGGGACAGTTTCAGCAGCAATGGGTATGCTGCAAATGCTGATCTTTACCGTCGGTATTGAGCTGAGCAAACATGCTTATCTGCTGGGTGGAAACGGCTTGTTCAGTCTGTTTAATCTGGCGAGCGGTGTGCTGTGGCTGATTCTGATGGTTATCTTTCTGCAAGATAAGCGGGTAGGGAATTCCCGGGAAGGTTAAAGCCCGGTTTCCGGGCTTTGCAATCATTAGTGATGGTCGTCAATCTGATGCTCGATGACCATCCCTTCACCTACGCTGGCAACATGACGCGCATACGGATGTGCGCGGTAAACAGGGGCTGGAGTGGCAGCCGGAGCAACATAAACCGTTTGCGGGGCAGTAGCGACACTGACCGCCTGCGGAACGTTGACGGAAGAAGGAACGACCACCACTTTGTATCCGCTTGGCACATCAACGGTAACATTCTGTGCAAATGCTGTTCCTGCAAATCCCAGCAACACTGTTGCCATCAGTACACTTTTTTTCATAATTCGCTCGCCTGAAATATTCACTGGAGTTAATAATCCAGCGGGTTAATTTGAGGCGGATTATGAATAGATCATGCCGTCATGTTGTTGCCGTCTGTGCTGATGCGTTAACGAGTAAAGGGCGCCTCATTTTTTAGTACGCGATCTATAACATTCAGCACGCCTTCTTCGTTATTCGAACCCGCACGATATTTTGCTGCCTGAACAACAGGTTCGTGAGCGTTGGCCATTGCGAAGCTAAATCCGGCCTGGCGTAGCATCTCAATATCATTTCCACCATCACCAAATACCACGACCTCATCGTCGCTGATATTCCAGCGTTGTTGCAGCAGGCGTAAACCGTTGGCTTTATGAACACCCGGAATAATTAAATCGATACTGCCGTATCCGGTATGTACCGGTACCATTATGTCGCCAATCGCCTGATGAAGATCTGCCTGTACCTGGGGAATGCGATCGTCGGAGATATTCAGGCCAAATTTGAAGAATACATCGTTGATGTTGTCGAAGTTATCGACAAATTCAAGACGGTGATAATACATGGCAGAGATGGATTTATGCTCATCGCTGTACTGCTTCAGGGTGTAGGCGCTGTTTTTACCGCAGGCGATAATCTCGATGTCTGCGCGGGTCAGCAAATGCTCCACGATGGTCTGGAAATCGTCTTTTGCCAGCTCACCGTTAAAAATATCTTCCCCTTCGCTGACCACCCAGCCCCCGTTTTCCGCTACAAATGAGATTTCGTCGGCCAGTTCGGGGAAAAAAGAGATCAGCTGGTAATACTGATTGCCGCTGGCGACCACAAAGCGGATCCCCTGCGCTTTCATTTGACGGTACTGCGCCATAAACCGCTCGCGGTTATAGGTCTTTTGGTCACTTAAAAACGTGCCATCCATGTCTACTGCAATTAACTTGATACCCATTAGCCGTTCTCCATCACAGTTGTATTTTTGACATCCGGTTTAGCCACAGCCTTCGCAACGATGGCTGCAACAAGCACCAGCGCCAGCACAACCAGCATGGCGCTGCGCAGGCCATAGTGTTCCCCCAAATAACCCAGCAGCGGCGGACCGACCAGGAATGCCAGATAGCCAGTAGTCGCAACAACGCTCACGCGGGTTGGCGCATCAGGACCGGTATCGCTGGCGGCTGAAATGGTCAGCGGGAAGCCGAGAGACGCCCCCAGCCCCCAAAGGATTACCGAGACGCCTGCCACCCATGAGCTGTCGACAAAAATGATCAGGCTGATACCGAGCGCGCCCATTAGTGCACTGGCGCGTACTACTGCCACACGGCTGTAGCGGTCGATGAACCAGCCACCGGTGAAGCGCCCGACGGTCATACCGAGCGTAAAGCCGGCATAAATCAGCGATCCGGATGTCGGGCTAAATCCATGCCCATCAACCATCAGTAATGGCAGCCAGTCGTTGGCGGAACCTTCGGCAAACGCCATCGCCAGCACCACGACGCCAATCAGCAGCAATTGGATATCGCGATAGAATGGCAACCCTTTTTCAACGGCGTGCGAACCGTCAGTCGCATTCTTACCTGTGCCGTCGGGGATAGCCTTAATCGCGATAAAAATAGGGGTAACAGCCACCATTGCCGCCAGCAGAATATGTGCTGTCGCGGGGACGTTGACGGCGGTAAGTACCATGCCAACACCGGCGCCAGCCAGCGTTCCCAGGCTGTAAAAACCATGCATCATCGGCAGCACAGTTTTGTTCATTTCACGCTCAACCGCTGCGCCTTCGACGTTGATTGCAACCTCAGCCGCGCCAAAACTGGCGCCAAACACGCCCAGACCAAACGCAAACAGCCAGGCGGAATGCAACCATAATGCGAGGCTGAGAATTGTCATGCCCAGAACCGCGCATGACATGGTGGTGCGGATGACGTTTCGTGTGCCAAATCGTTTCACCAGCCAGGCCGAACAAAGAATGCCGCTCATCGAGCCAATTGAGAGTCCAAACAACACCGCGCCCATTTCGGCGGTGGAAATAGAGAGGATATCTCGGATGGCAGGGGTACGCGTCGCCCAGGAAGCCATTAATAATCCTGGTAAAAAGAAGAACGTGAAAAGCGCCCACATACGGCGTCTTAAGGCTTTGCGTGATGAGATGCCAGTCATGAATTCGAGCCAAAGATAAGAGGGAAGAAGACAACATTAGCAAGGTTGTGTACATTTGTACATAAATGCAAGAAGAGGTAATGCAGTGCGACGCGCGAACGATCCACAACGACGGGATAAAATAGTTCAGGCCACGCTGGACGCGGTTATAATCCATGGTATTCATGGGGTTACACACCGGAAAATTGCCATGATTGCCGAGGTGCCGCTGGGCTCAATGACCTATTACTTTTCGGGAATAGATGAGCTTTTAATGGAGGCATTCGCACGTTTTACTGACACCATGTCTGTGCAATATCAGGCATTTTTTGCCGGTGTTGAAAATGCGTCACAGGCCTGCCATGCCATTACCAACATGATCTATAGCTCCCAGGTCACGACGCCTGGCAATATGGAACTCATGTACCAATTGTATGCGTTTGCCAGTCGTAAACCGGCGTTAAAGACGGTTATGCAAAACTGGATGTTACGCAGTCAGCAGACGCTGGAACAGTGGTTCGAGCCGGTAACCGCACGCGCGCTGGATGCGTTTCTTGAAGGCATGACGCTGCATTTTGTCACGGACAAAAAACCGCTATCGCGAGCAGATATTCTGACGATGGTGGAACGCATTGCTGGCGTGCCGCCGAAGTAAAATCATTAAAATGGCTTGTCGAGGCGGGAAATCGCCTGACGTAAAAAATCGATGACTTTCATCGCTTCTGTTGTCAGCGGTTGAGCCGCTGTTTTTACCGTCCCGACGTCCATCCAGGTAATAAAATCATCAATTGTTCTGTGCATGACGCGCAGGCCATCCAGCGACCACGGGCGATAAACCAGATCAGATAAAATGGTTATTCCTCTGCCTTTAGCGACCAGGCTTCTTATTGCCTCAAAAGAGTTGCTGCGAAAACAGATATTGGGCGTATAGCCACGCTGCTGCCAGTAATCGATGATCACGTCAGGGTATTTATCGGTTTCCAGCAGTAAAAACGGCTGCTTTACGACATCAGTAAGGTGGATCGAGGGCTGGCTCTGGAGCGGATGTCCAACAGACGTCCACAGGCGGCGTTGTGAACGAATGAACGTTTCGATTTCCAGATCGGTGTCGTGGCTGATATTTGAGGTCAGGAGCAGGCAAAAATCGACTTTCTGTGCCCGTAGCGCCTGTACCAGTTCTGGTGCTGTGGCCTCATGAAATACGATCTCCAGCAGTGGGAAGCGTCGTTCAAGATCGTTGAGTATATCCGGGATAAGATAGGCAGAGAGCGTTTCGGCAATGCCTATGCGCACTGTACCGGTGAGAATTTCGCTCCGGTCATGCAAAGCGTCAACGGCAGAGCGGCTGCTGTTGATGATGTTGCAGGCATGTGCCAGAAAGCGCTCGCCCTCAGCGGTGAGCTTCACGCCTTTGGGGTAACGTACAAATAGCTGCACGTCTAATGCTTCTTCCAGATTCCGCATGGCAATGGTCATTGATGACTGAGAAATATGGCAGCGCGCAGCAGCTTTGGAAATTTGTAATGTTTCTGCAAGTGCGATGTAAAACTCAAGTTGCCTTAGCGTGAATTTCATAGTTTTAATCTATGCACATGGATGAAAACGTTATATTAGCATTCATTCTGACACCGCCGTAGCCTTGTGGTCATACCGTACAACTGACAATAAGGCGCAAATATGCCCTATCTTTTACTCAGTCTGGCTGCCTGTTTTTGGGGTGGGAACTATGTGGTCGGCCATATACTGGTTGCCGACGTTAATCCCATCGTTTTATCTGCAGCGCGCTGGATATTTACCGCATTGCTATTGTTGGCGCTTTATTTCCGACAGATCGCCGTGCAGTGGCCAGCGATGAGAAAATCCTTTGGTACTATCGTGTTCCTCGCGTTATGTGGCCAGGTTCTTTTCCCCTTAACGTTGTATATCGGTCTGCAATATACAACGTCGCTCAATGCGGCGATTTATATGTCCACCACACCGGCTCTCGTCCTGTTAATCAATAAATTCTTTTTTAGAGAGCGGATCTCTGCGCGTAATATTGCCGGCGTGATCCTCAGTACCGTTGGCGTTATCTGGTTGGTATCGCAGGGTGATGTGATGCATGCGCGGGTGTTTGAACACCTGAATCAGGGCGATTTCTGGACGATGGGGTCAGCGCTGAGTTGGGCGGTCTATTGCGCTTTTTTACGCATTAAACCGGTTGAGGTAAAGGGAAACGCCTTTGTCGCCGTGAGCGCGCTGTTAGGTGCGATTATACTTATTCCGGTACTGGCTCTGGCGTTGATACGCAATGGTATGCCGGGCTGGAATAGCTATGCAAATACAGGCGTTATTACTGGGCTGGCATACCTTATTATCTTTCCTTCCTGGCTGTCATATCTGTTATGGAACAAAGGGATTAGCGCCATTGGCGCAACGCGCGGAGAGATCTATTCACACTTGATCCCATTGAGTGGCGGATTATTTAGCGTGATGTTTGTGCACGTCACTCTGCATTCATATCATCTGGTCAGCGCGTTGGTTATTATGTGCGGTATAGCATTGTGTTCCCGCCCGAGCGCAAAAAAAGGCTCGCTGCAGCGCACGGCGTGAAAGAGCGGGTAAATTAGCTTACGGTTGCGCCCCCGGTAATATTTACCACCGTGGCGGTCATTGCTCCGGCATGGTCTGAAGCCAGAAAGGCTGTAACCTCAGCGATTTGTGCAAGCGTAGGCAGGCGTCCAATCATGGTGCTTTGTGCTGCACCGCCTAGCCATTGTTCGACGGTTAAGCCCATTGACTGCGCTTTAGCGGTGAAAATCTCCCCGGTATAGGAACCGGCGGCTACCGCGTCCACAATCGCATGCGAGCGCACGCCGACGACGCGAATGTTTATCGGTCCCGTCTCGCTGGCAAGCGCTTTAATAAAAGCTTCTGTTCCTGCGCAGCCAACAATATGGCCGAGATGCCCTGGTATCGCCATCGGGGCTGCGGGAGCAACGATGGTGAGAATAACGCCCGCTCGATTGCCGCCCATGTGCGGCGTTACGGCTTTTGCGATATTGAACTGCGCCGAAAGGAAAGGGGTGATACCGCTCATAAACTCAGAGAGGGATAATGCGTCGATGCGCTTGCCTTGTTCATGCATAAAGCCGGTCGCGTTAACCACCACATCAATTCCACCGATTTGCTGTACCAGGCGGGTAACTTGTGTTGAGGTGTCGTGCTCGTCGAGCACATCGGTGATAAATGTATCGACAGTAGCCCCCGCCATTCGCAGGCGACTTGCCGCCCAATCAAGCTTTTCCTGACCGCGCGCACCCAGGTACACATGGGCACCTTCGCGTGCCATGGCCTGCGCAACCGCGCTACCAATAGCCCCGCTGCCGCCGAAGATCACCGCAACCTTTCCAGCAAGCAACATAGTAAACTCCCGTCATCTTTAAGCACCGATTAAAAAGTATGCGCCATAACCGGCATGCTGCAAATTTTGGGAGGAATTGCGTGGGAGAAAGGTGTGATAGCAAATTGCAGGCAACAAAAAACACATTCATGTAAACGAGTTTGTAAAAACAATGAATTGCAAGATAATCAATAGGTTAATTTGGTGGGGGTAGGTGGCGACTACGGGGCATCGCCAACCGCTGCCGCCACTAACGTTTTAACTAATTAATGTCATAAGAGTGCGCGTATTAAAATACCACAACACCTTTGACGGGAGCGCCTGCACCACGGATTTCACCACTTCCATAAGAAACGACTTTCCCGTTTTCGAAGGTAACGTAATAATCACCTTTATCCCATCCCCAACCAGATGCTAACCGATTGCTGTACTGGATTTGTTCGCTGCTACCTTTAACGGCATCACCATCAGGGGTTCCAAGTAAATCAATTACTTGTTGTTTTGTCATACCTACCTGAACATTGTGAATCTTTTCACCAGTGGTACATGCCGCCAGAACTGCCACGGTAAAGCCGATCATCATTAATTTTTTGAATTGCATTTTTCAGTCTCTATGGATTGTGAGTGGCAATTATTTCCTAACCAATATGATGTGATATTGATCACGCTCTAGATGATTCAATTATTCCCTGACTCATTTTTGATTGTCTGCACAACTGGTAGCACAAGAGGAACCCTCTGGCTCTGTGCTGATCAAAATGCTGCGGTTCTTTTTGCCCTTAGTTCTGACACCTGCAAGGTGTGTTTCGGTGGTTCAGGTCATCCAGGTTGTCGTTTTCACGTATTAATGGCATTCCATTTTTATGCAGAGTCACGCCGATACCGCCGTAAAGTCCCTTCAGGGAGCGCTGTCGCCCCACATGAAGTAAGCGATTGATTGAAAGGGGACTGAATTTCAGGCAACAAAAAACCCATCAACCTTGAACCAAAACGGCGGGGTTGATGGGCTCCACAAATTGGGGACATCAAAGAAAAGCAGTGGCAATAGTTATGACTGACGCCTTTAAGAAAAGTTCTGCTTACCTGCAAAAAATTTTCATTAAAAGCAAAAAAACAGTTCTAACCGATGCCAGGCCAGATGATGACGATGAGTGTCCCCGCCAGCGTCAACAGAACGTTAGCAATCGCGTATGTGCCTGCATAGCCTAAAGCCGGAATGTTGCTACGCGCGGTATCACTGATGATTTCCATTGCTGGCGCACAGGTACGCGCCCCCATCATCGCCCCGAACAGCAGGGCCCGGTTCATGCGCAATACATAAGCACCAAACAAGAAACAGATGATCACTGGAACCAGGCTGACAATCAGACCTGAAATCAGCATCTGGCCACCCACTGCGCCGAGGCCATTACCAATGCCGCTACCTGCGCTTAAACCGACACCAGCCATAAAGACCATCAGGCCAAACTCTTTGACCATGTTCAGCGCACCTTGTGGGATGTAGCCAAACGTTGGATGGTTAGCACGCAGGAAGCCCAGCATAATTCCGGCAAAGAGCAACCCGGCCGCGTTGCCGATACCGAAGCTGAAGTTACTGAACTGGAAGGTGATCATCCCGATCATCAGGCCAATAATAAAGAACGCGCAGAAAGCCAGCAGATCGGTCACCTGGCTGTGAATTGAAATGAAGCCGATACGATCGGCAATGGTTTTCACACGGCGCGCATCGCCACTGACCTGCAATACATCGCCTTTGTTAAGTACGACGTTGTCGTCAATGGGCATCTCGATCTGGCTGCGGATCACGCGGTTCAGGAAGCAGCCATGGTCAGTCAGCTTCAACTGGGCCAGACGACGACCTACGGCATTGTGGTTTTTCACCACAATCTCTTCGGTGACGATACGCATATCGAGCAGATCGCGATCGAACACCTCTTTACCGTTACGGAAACTGGGGTCGAGGCGAGCATGTGCATCCGGATAGCCCACTAAGGCAATTTCATCGCCCATTTGCAGCACTGCGTCACCGTCCGGGTTGGCCAAAATACCGTTGCGGCGGATGCGTTCAATATAACAACCGGTCTGGCGATAGATGCCCAGCTCGCGCAGATTTTTCCCATCAGCCCATGCAACCAGCTCAGGGCCGACACGGTAGGCGCGGATCACCGGCAGATAAACCTTACGGTTGGCGTCAGTGTCCAGCCCGCGCTCACGCGCAATTTGTTGGGCGCTGGTTTGCAGATCCTGATGCTGCAGTTTTGGCAGATAGCGCGCACCCACAATCAGACTGACCAACCCAATTAAATAGGTGAGGGCGTAACCCAGGCTCAGGTTATCAAGGGCGGTGGATAGCTGTGTACCTTCCATTCCTGAATGGCGCAAAGTATCGCCCGCGCCGACCAGAACGGGCGTAGACGTCATTGAACCAGCCAACATGCCTGCCGTCAGGCCGATATCCCAGCCAAATAGCTTACCCAGCCCCAGGGCGATCAGCAGTGCGCTACCGACCATCACCAGTGCAAGCATCAGGTAATTTTTCCCATCGCGAAAAAAAATCGAAAAAAAGTTGGGACCGGCTTCCACCCCGACACAAAAAATAAACAGCATAAAGCCAAGATTTAATGCGTCAGTGTTAATACTAAAGTGCTGCTGACCTAATAATAGGGAGACCACTAAAACGCCAATGGAATTACCGAGTTGGACTGAACCCAGGCGTAATTTACCCAGACACAGGCCCAGAGCCAGGACCACAAATAATAACAGGATGTAATTCCCATTTAACAAATCTGCGACGTTTATATTCACGGAGGCTAACTTCTTGTTTACTAGTAAGCTATTGAAAGAAATGGCAATTTACGCTAATGTTTTTGCCAGAAATTAAGGGGCGACAGCATCGTACACAGCCCCAAATAATGCAGCACGACAATATATGCGGCTAGTTTAATCTCATTACGTATCAACGGCTATAAGAATCGTGTGGGTGTGTTTTTGGCATGGAATGCCGAGTAACTTTATCTGACTGGACGCCTGCGGGCGAAAAGAGTGTTCGATAGAGAGGATGTCAGGAGGAACGATTGAAACATAAGCAAAGTTGGGCGGGTGCGATCTGCTGCTTTGTGCTCTTTATTGTAGTGTGTCTTTCATTGACGCTGAATATGAAAGGCGCATTTAGAGCGGCTGGGCATCCTGAGGTCGGGTTGTTGTTTTTTATACTACCTGGTGCTGTGGCAAGCTTTTTCTCCCACCGTCGGGAGGTGCTCAAACCCCTTCTTGGTGCAATACTGGCAGCGCCGTGCTGCTTGTTACTGATGCGGTTCGTTTTTATGCCAACGCGTTCGCTGTGGCAAGAGCTGGCATGGCTGTTCAGTGCCGTGTTTTGGTGTGCGCTTGGGGCATTGTGTTTTTTATTTATCAGTAGCTTATTCAACCAGCATCAGCGGCGGAAAAAAAACTGATGACGCCCTCCAGCGGAGGGCGTAGAAACAGCTATCAGGCGAACAGATTCATATTCTCTTTTGCCCACGCTTCAAAATCCGTGCAGCCGCCGATGTGTTGTTGATCAACGAAAATCTGCGGAACGGTCTCAACTGGCTTACCTACCGTTTTTTCCAGATCGGCTTTCGTAATACCTTCGGCATGGATATCAATGTAGCGGAAGTTAAAATCGTCATGCTCATTGCTTAATTTTTCTGCTAATTCTTTTGCGCGCACGCAATACGGGCACCCTGGGCGACCAAAAATAACGGCAAACATCTCTATCTCCTCGAACTTATCAGGCCGGATGGCGAATGTTGTTATGATGCCGCGATTTGTGACGGATGGAAAGCAGGTTCAGCCTGTTGCTTTGATATCCTTAGTCTATGCCTTCGTTTTTCAAACCGCATTTTTGTTAAACATGGGCCGTCGGAACGTTTTACACTAAGCGCCATTTATCGGGAGGCACCTATGCGCACAGTGGGCGTGTTACCCAAAAGCGTATTGATTCTGGAAATCATCGGGATGGTTTTGTTATCGCTGGTGCTGCTGTCGCTTAACGATTATCTCACCTTACCCGCACCGCTAAACGGGCCATTGGCCTGTGTGGTAATGATATTTCTGGGTGTGCTGTTGATGCTTCCCGCCGCGGTGGTATTGATGTTGCGCATTGCGCAGCTGTTGGCACCGCAGCTGATGTCGCGTGCTCCCGACGCTTCTTCCCATTCAGCCAGAGAAAAAAAAGATGACTCCAACCATTGATTTACTTCGCAGCCACCGGTCCATTCGCCATTTCACCGATGAAAGTATTTCGGACGCACAGCGTGAGGCGATTATTGCTGCCGCTCAAGGGACATCAAGCTCAAGTTTTTTGCAGTGCACGACGATAATTCGTATTACCGATCAAAATCTGCGTGCGTCCCTGGTGACCTTATCCGGCGGACAAAAGCACGTCGCACAGGCCGCCGAGTTCTGGGTTTTTTGCGCTGATTTTAATCGCCATTTGCAGATTTGCCCCGATGCGCAACTGGGGCTGGCAGAGCAACTGTTGCTTGGCGTGGTTGATACGGCGATGATGGCGCAAAATGCGCTGACAGCGGCGGAATCGCTGGGGCTTGGCGGTGTGTTCATTGGCGGTCTGCGCAACAATATTGAGCCGGTAACGGAATTACTGACGCTGCCGAAGCATGTTTTGCCGCTGTTTGGCCTGTGTCTTGGCTGGCCTGCGGATAACCCGGACATCAAGCCACGGCTGCCAGCTACACTGGTGGTGCATGAAAACCAGTACCAGCCGCTCGATCAGGATGTTTTGTCGCAATATGATGAACAGCTTGCGCAGTACTATCTGACCCGTGGTAGCAACACGCGTCGCGATACCTGGAGCGATCATATTCGCCGCACCATCATTAAAGAAAGCCGTCCCTTTATCCTGGAATATTTACATAAACAGGGATGGGCGACGCGCTAAAGAGTTTAACCCAGTGTATGATACGCCAGCTTTTACCAGGTCTTTTAGAGAGGTGCAGGGTGAAAATTGCCATTTTGTCCCGGGATGGAACGCTCTATTCTTGCAAACGCCTGCGTGAAGCGGCGATGCAACGCGGTCACCTGGTTGAAGTTATCGATCCTCTTTCTTGTTATATGAACATTAGCCCGGCAGCGTCTTCTATCCATTATAAAGGCCGCCAGCTTCCCCATTTTGACGCGGTCATTCCAAGAGTTGGCTCAGCCATTACCTTCTACGGTACGGCGGCATTACGTCAGTTTGAGATGCTGGGTAGCTACCCGCTGAATGAGTCAGTAGCGATTACCCGCGCACGCGATAAGCTACGCTCGTTACAACTGTTGGCGCGACAGGGTATTGACCTGCCGATTACCGGAATAGCCCACTCGCCGGACGATACCAGCGATATGATTGATATGGTCGGCGGTGCGCCGCTGGTGGTGAAGCTGGTGGAGGGGACTCAAGGCATCGGTGTGGTATTGGCCGAAACGCGCCAGGCCGCAGAGAGCGTAGTGGATGCATTTCGTGGTCTGAATGCCCATATTCTGGTCCAGGAATATATCAAAGAGGCGAAGGGGCGAGATATTCGCTGTTTCGTGGTGGGCGATGAGGTGGTTGCGGCGATTGAGCGGCGGGCGAAAGAGGGCGATTTCCGTTCTAACTTGCATCGCGGCGGAGTTGCTACGATTGCCAATATCACGCTGCAGGAAAGGGACATTGCGCTTAAAGCGGCCCGCACGATGGGGCTTGATGTTGCTGGCGTCGATATCCTGCGTGCAGAACGCGGACCGCTGGTTATGGAGGTCAACGCCTCTCCAGGGCTGGAAGGCGTGGAGAAAACCACAGGGATAGATATTGCTGCGCGAATGATCCAGTGGATCGAGCGTCATGCTACTCCTGAATTTTGTCTTAAAATCGGCGGCTAAACGCAATATCGATAGCGATCGTGGTATGACACGGTCTTTTTGCGTAAGCTGTGCCGGTAATTTTTTCATCAACAGAGGTCGCACATTATTATGACATCACTGGTCGTTCCCACTCTGGATACGTTGCGTCAATGGCTCGACGACCTGGGCATGAGTTTTTTTGAATGTGATACCTGTCAGGCGCTGCATTTACCGCACATGCAGAACTTCGACGGCATTTTTGATGCAAAAATTGATCTGGTGGATAACGTCATTCTGTTTTCCGCGATGGCGGAAGTCAGACCTTCAGCACTGCTGCCGCTGGCCGCCGATCTGTCCGCTATCAATGCCAGCTCGCTGACGGTAAAAGCCTTTCTGGATATGCAGGATGATAATCTGCCAAAGCTGGTGGTTTGCCAGTCTTTATCCGTTATGCCGGGTGTGACGTTTGAACAGTTTGAATGTTTTGTGCGTCAGAGCGAAGAACAGATATCGATGGTGATCCTTGAAGCCGGGGCACATCAGTTGTTGTTTAATGCCGAAGAAGACGGGCAAAACAGCAATGCAGAGGTTCATTTCCTCCACTAATCGTTCCTGATTTTGGGTATCTATAGCGCAGCCGCTGCCAGAGCGGTTGCGTATTTCATGTTTTTATTCTGCATTTAACCTTTTCTTAAAGAATTATTCACTTCGATTCAGTCTCTATCGCTTTACGTCATAGACAAAACCTGCATAAAAAATTGATAAAAGACGTTTTTTTATCTGGGCTATATCCTCGAATCCTGGCTAAAGTTATTCTTGCAAGGCTTGTAAACGTCACCGTTCAATTTGCCCATTATGAGCTATCTGTAGCTGTATGCATGTTGAATGAGTCAGCGGATATCAGCGAGCAATAGCGGCGGGGAGAGAGACCTCTCTTTCATTGATGCCGCATGAAATAATATGCACGTTTCTTGCATATCATTAGAGTGTGACTTTTTTGTTCGTTTGTTAACGGACTTTCAGAAGGAAAGAGATTATGACCGCCTTAAATAAAAAATGGTTATCAGGCCTGGTTGCAGGTGCTCTGATGGCCGTCTCTGCCGGCACGCTCGCTGCTGAACAAAAAACACTGCATATTTATAACTGGTCTGACTATATTGCTCCGGACACGGTGGCTAATTTTGAGAAAGAGACCGGCATTAAAGTCATTTATGATGTATTTGACTCCAATGAGGTGCTGGAAGGTAAGCTCATGGCTGGCAGCACCGGTTTTGACCTCGTTGTTCCGTCAGCCAGTTTCCTCGAACGGCAACTGACCGCGGGCGTTTTCCAGCCCCTGGATAAGAGCAAACTGCCTGGCTGGAAAAATCTCGACCCTGAACTGCTGAAACTGGTGGGTAAACACGATCCAGACAATAAGTTTGCTATGCCGTATATGTGGGCAACCACCGGTATTGGCTACAACGTGGATAAAGTTAAAGCGGTGCTGGGTGCGGATGCCCCGGTTAACAGCTGGGATTTGATCCTGAAACCGGAGAATCTGGAAAAACTCAAAAGCTGTGGTGTCTCTTTCCTCGATGCGCCTGAAGAAGTGTTTGCTACTGTGCTGAACTATTTGGGTAAAGATCCAAACAGTACCAAAGCGGATGATTACACCGGGCCGGCAACCGATTTGCTGTTGAAACTGCGTCCGAATATCCGTTATTTCCACTCTTCGCAATACATTAACGATCTGGCAAATGGTGATACCTGTGTCGCGATTGGCTGGGCAGGGGATGTATGGCAGGCCGCAAACCGTGCAAAAGAAGCGAAAAATGGCGTCAATATCTCCTTCTCGATTCCCAAAGAAGGGGCGATGGCGTTCTTTGATGTGTTCGCGATGCCTGCAGATGCGAAAAACAAAGACGAAGCCTACCAGTTCCTCAACTACCTGCTGCGCCCTGATGTGATTGCGCATATTTCCGACCACGTGTTCTACGCCAATGCTAACAAAGAAGCGACGGCTCTGGTCAGCCCGGAAGTGCGTGATAACCCTGGTATCTATCCACCAGCGGACGTGCGCGCCAAACTGTTCACACTGAAAGTGCAGGATCCGAAGATCGATCGTGTACGTACCCGTGCCTGGACGAAGGTGAAAAGCGGAAAATAACCCGATGATCGGGACACGACCCGGCGGTGCTTGTGCCTGCCGGGGATGTCGTGATCCCGAACACACAAAACCCGGCAATACGCACCAGTAAGGTGCGTTATTTGCACCGTTTTTTTGTTTTATGCCGGAGAGCACTTGAGTGAATGATGCAACCCCACGCCCACAAGCGAAAATCCGCAAGGCGCTGACCCCGCTGCTTGAAATTCGCAACCTGACGAAGTCATTTGACGGTCAGCACGCCGTCGATGACGTCAATCTCACTATCTACAAAGGCGAAATATTTGCCCTGCTTGGTGCGTCCGGTTGTGGTAAATCAACCCTGTTGCGCATGCTGGCGGGGTTTGAGTTGCCGACTACCGGGCAAATCATGCTGGACGGTGTCGATCTGGCGCATGTTCCACCTTATCTGCGCCCAATTAATATGATGTTTCAGTCCTACGCTCTGTTTCCACACATGACGGTGGAACAGAATATTGCCTTTGGACTCAAGCAGGACAAGCTACCGAAAGCGGAAATCGCTAGCCGGGTGAATGAAATGCTCGGACTGGTGCACATGCAGGAGTTCGCCAAACGGAAGCCGCATCAGCTTTCAGGCGGTCAGCGTCAACGTGTGGCACTGGCCCGGAGCCTGGCCAAACGCCCCAAGTTGCTGCTACTGGATGAACCGATGGGCGCGCTGGATAAAAAACTGCGTGACCGCATGCAGCTGGAAGTGGTTGATATCCTTGAACGTGTAGGGGTGACCTGCGTGATGGTGACGCACGACCAGGAAGAAGCCATGACCATGGCGGGCCGTATAGCCATCATGAACCGCGGAAAATTTGTGCAGATTGGCGAGCCGGAAGAGATCTACGAGCACCCGACCACCCGCTACAGCGCTGAATTTATCGGTTCGGTAAACGTTTTTGAGGGGCTGCTAAAGGAGCGTCAGGAGGACGGTCTGGTGATTGACTCTCCGGGGCTGGTGCATCCGCTAAAAGTGGATGCTGATACTTCCATCGTCGATAACGTACCGGTGTATGTCGCGCTTCGTCCGGAAAAAATCATGCTCTGTGATGCCCCTCCGCCGGATGGCTATAACTTTGCGGTGGGCGAGGTGGTGCATATTGCTTACCTGGGTGATTTGTCTGTGTATCACGTGCGTTTAAAAAGCGGCCAGATGTTGAGTGCCCAGCTGCAAAACGAACATCGCTATCGCAAGGGGCTACCGACCTGGGGTGACGAGGTACGTTTGTGTTGGGATGCGGACAGCTGTGTGGTGTTGACGGTTTAAGGAGTAAAGATGAGTACACTTGAACCTCCGGCACGTGCCGAAAAAGCGAGCCGTTTCACGCTGTATATGTCGCAGTTGCAAATGAAACATGGTCGCAAGCTGGTGATCGCGCTGCCGTATGTGTGGCTGGTTCTCCTGTTTTTATTGCCGTTTCTGATTGTCTTCAAGATAAGCCTGTCAGAAATGGCCCGGGCGATACCGCCGTATACTGACCTTGTGGCATGGGCCGATGGTCAGCTATCTATTACGCTCAATTTAGGTAACTTCCTACAACTGACGGACGACCCGCTCTATTTCGATGCTTACCTGCAGTCTTTGCAGGTCGCGGGGATTTCGACGATCTGCTGTCTGTTATTGGGGTACCCACTGGCGTGGGCGGTAGCACACAGTAAGCCTTCTACACGCAATATTTTGCTGTTACTGGTGATCCTGCCCTCCTGGACCTCTTTCTTGATTCGCGTCTATGCCTGGATGGGGATCCTGAAAAATAACGGGGTGCTGAACAACTTCCTGATGTGGCTGGGCGTTATCGATCAGCCATTGACGATCCTGCATACCAACCTGGCGGTTTATATCGGCATTGTTTATGCCTATTTGCCCTTTATGGTGCTGCCGATTTATACCGCACTGACGCGCATTGACTATTCGCTGGTGGAAGCTGCGCTGGATCTGGGTGCACGGCCGTTGAAAACCTTTTTTAGCGTGATTGTGCCGTTGACCAAGGGGGGGATTATCGCTGGTTCAATGCTGGTGTTTATCCCGGCGGTAGGGGAATTTGTTATTCCGGAACTGCTTGGGGGGCCGGACAGCATAATGATCGGCCGCGTGCTATGGCAGGAGTTTTTCAATAACCGCGACTGGCCGGTGGCGTCTGCGGTTGCCATCATCATGTTGCTGTTACTGATTGTGCCAATCATGTGGTTTCATAAGTATCAGCAAAAAAGCGTGGGGGAACACGGATGAATAACTTGCCGGTCGTTCGCTCGCCGTGGCGGATCTTTATCCTGGTCGTGGGGTTTACGTTCCTGTACGCCCCCATGCTGATGTTAGTTATCTATTCGTTTAACAGCTCCAAGCTGGTGACGGTGTGGGCGGGGTGGTCAACACGCTGGTACGGTGAACTTTTCCACGATACTGCAATGATGAGTGCTGTCGGCATGAGTTTAACGATTGCTGCCTGTGCTGCGACGATGGCAGCTATTCTTGGTACGATTGCTGCCGTAGTGATGGTGCGCTTTGGTCGTTTTCGTGGTTCGAATGGTTTCGCCTTTATGATCACCGCGCCGCTGGTCATGCCGGATGTTATTACCGGTTTGTCGCTGCTGCTGCTATTTGTGGCGTTGGCTCACGCCATCGGCTGGCCGGCAGATCGCGGTATGTTGACCATCTGGCTGGCGCACGTCACCTTCTGTACGGCGTACGTCGCGGTGGTGATTTCATCGCGTTTGCGCGAACTGGATCACTCCATTGAGGAAGCGGCGATGGATCTTGGCGCGACGCCGCTGAAGGTCTTTTTCGTCATTACGCTGCCGATGATTATGCCGGCGGTCATTTCCGGTTGGTTACTGGCCTTTACGTTATCGCTGGATGATTTGGTTATCGCCAGCTTTGTCTCTGGTCCTGGGGCGACAACCTTGCCAATGCTGGTGTTCTCCAGCGTACGTATGGGGGTTAATCCGGAGATCAACGCACTGGCGACGCTGATCCTTGGCGTGGTAGGAATTATCGGATTTATCGCGTGGTATCTGATGGCGCGAACAGAAAAACAACGGATACGCGATATCCAACGTGCAAGACGCGGCTGAAAAAACTAAAATCTGCCAATCTGTCTATACGGCGCAGCTGTGGTGGTTGCGCCGTTTTCATGGAAGACGACGCGTTGGGATTTTTTAAGAAATCATCCACATCACATGCTCGCTTAAACGTCCCTGCTTTAGTGCAGGTGGCGGCGCTGGCTATCATCATGATCCGCTGTCTCGATCTGTTGATGATTTTAAATACGCTTGGTTTTCGTGGAACCAGTGAGTTTATTCATCGCAGTGTGCAGACCTGGAATTTGACGCTGGTGTTTCTGGGTAGCCTGGTGCTGCTGTTTGTCGAAATTTACTGCGCATTTTCGCTGGTCAAAGGACGAAACTGGGCCCGCTGGATCTACCTGCTGACCCAGGTTATCGCTAGCATTTATCTGTGGGCGGCTTCGCTGGGCTACGGATATCCGGAACTGTTCAGTATTGCGGGGGAGTCCAGACGTGAAATCCTGCATACGCTGGTGATGCAAAAATTGCCGGATATGCTGGTGTTGCTACTGCTGTTTATTCCTGCGTCCAGCAGGCGGTTCTTCCGTTTGCAATAACGCGCATACCCTAAATAATTCGAGTTACAGGAAGGCGGCAAGTGAATGAATCCCCAGGAGCTTACATAAGTAAGTGACTGGGGTGAGTGAGCACAGCCAACACACCTGTAACTTGAAGTATGACGGGTATATAATCTTCGCCCCCTGTTAATTTGTAGGTTTTTGTATGCAGTGCGCACTTTATGACGCCGAACGTTGCCGCTCTTGTCAGTGGATAACGCAGCCCATCGTCGAACAACTCTCTGCAAAAACAGCCGATCTCCAGCATCTGCTGGCCGATTTTTCGGTCGGAGAATGGTGTGCGCCGATCGGTGGTGCGGAAAACGCGTTTCGAAATAAAGCCAAAATGGTGGTCAGTGGCAGCGTGGAAAAACCATTGCTGGGCATGCTGCATCGCGACGGTACACCTGAAGATTTGTGCGATTGTCCGCTGTATCCCGCTTCTTTTGCGCCCGTATTTACCGCGCTAAAGCCGTTTATTGCCCGCGCGGGGCTTACGCCTTACAACGTGGTACGCAAACGGGGTGAGCTTAAATATCTGCTGTTAACGGAAAGCCAGTTTGACGGTGGCATGATGCTGCGTTTTGTTTTACGTTCTGACGCGAAACTGGCACAGCTGCGTACGGCGCTACCGTGGCTGCAGGCACAGTTACCGCAGCTAAAAGTCATTAGCGTCAATATCCAGCCTGTGCATATGGCCATTATGGAAGGGGAGACAGAAATCTTCCTGACCGAACAGCAGGCGCTGGCCGAACGTTTTAACGATGTACCGCTGTGGATCCGCCCGCAGAGCTTCTTCCAGACTAACCCGATCGTGGCAGGGCGCTTATATGCCACCGCCCGTGACTGGGTGCGTCAGTTGCCTGTTAATCACATGTGGGATCTGTTTTGCGGTGTAGGGGGTTTTGGTCTGCACTGCGCCACGCCGCAGATGAAACTGACGGGGATTGAAATTGCGCCAGAGGCGATAGCCTGCGCGAAACAGTCGGCACAAGAGCTTGGGTTACAGAATCTGCATTTTCAGGCGCTGGACTCAACTCAGTTTGCTACCGCTCAGGG
This sequence comes from Citrobacter sp. RHBSTW-00671, assembly GCF_014103415.1. Lineage (NCBI taxonomy): Bacteria > Pseudomonadati > Pseudomonadota > Gammaproteobacteria > Enterobacterales > Enterobacteriaceae > Citrobacter > Citrobacter sp. RHBSTW-00671. Next base: position 3,761,171 of record NZ_JABXPR010000001.1, on the reverse strand, counting down.
GGAAGTGCCGGACCTGGTGCTGGTGAATCCGCCGCGTCGCGGGATTGGCAAACCGCTGTGCGATTTTCTTTCCCAAATGGCACCACGTTTTATTGTTTATTCCAGCTGTAATGCGCAAACCATGGCGAAGGATATTCGCGAGTTGCCAGGGTATCGCATTGAACGCGTTCAGCTTTTCGATATGTTCCCACACACCGCGCATTATGAAGTGTTAACGCTGCTCAGCCGACAATAACTGCCATGCCTGATGGCGCTTCAGGCTGGGGGTTATTCGTAGGCCGGATAAGGTGCTTGCACTGCATCCGGCAAATGCAACAGGCGAAAAAAAAAACGTACTTGCGTACGAGCTCTTTCTCGAATATGGCGGTGAGGGGGGGATTGACTCGCTTTGCTCGCCCCTACGGGGCAGCCCGTTAGCTGCGTTCCCGGTCTGTCCAACTGGCTGCGCCAGTAGTCGAACCCCGGTCGGGGGTTTCTCATCCCCCCGCAGATGTGCAATATGCGAAAAAAAAGCCCGTACTTGCGTACGAGCTCTTTCTCGAATATGGCGGTGAGGGGGGGATTCGAACCCCCGATACGTTGCCGTATACACACTTTCCAGGCGTGCTCCTTCAGCCACTCGGACACCTCACCATATTGTATTGCTGCCTGACCACATGGGGGGCAACGGGGCGCTACTATAGGGAGTTGCGCTAAAACGGTCAAGCAGAATTTACATGTTCATATTCGTTTGGTTACGCAATGTACATATTCCCCCACCCGGACAGGCGTGGGGGAGAGGATTAGCGCTGAGAGTCCAGTTTTTCACCGTTGGTGACGACTTCCTGGGCTTTGCTGTAGCTCTCAATCAACAGCTGATATGCCGGGAACACTTTCGTGTACACTTCTGCCCACTCTGCGGCATCTTCACGGTTCCATGTTCCCTGCAGTTCAGAAGCAACGGCGGCGGTATCCATCGGTACTACGCCTGCCTGAACGACACGTGCCAGGGTAATTTCCTGCGCCATTTTACTGTAGGTGCCGGAAGCATCGATAACTGCGAACACTTTGTAACCTTCCGCAACCGCACTAATGGCCGGGAAAGCCATGCAAACACTGGTGATGGTACCGGCGATAATCAGCGTCTTACGACCGGTCGCTTTCACGGCTTTTACAAAATCTTCGTTATCCCAGGCGTTGATTTCACCTTTACGCGCCACGTATTGAGCATGAGGCGCATTGGCGTGGATCTCAGGGATCAACGGGCCGTTCGGTCCCTGCGGTACTGATGCGGTGGTAATCACCGGCATCTTCGCCAGAGAGGCCATTTTAGCCAGCGCGGCAGCACGTGCACGCAGTTCAGGCATTGGCATATCGCCTACGGTCTGGAAAAGTCCGCTCTGGTGATCGATAAGCAGCATAACGGAATCATTTACATCGATGACCGGGCGTGAACCATTAAAGTTTGCAGGACTGGACATAGTATTCTCCTTTGATTCAGATTTGGCCAAAGCGGCCGGAGTTAAAATCGCGTACGGCTTCAGCGATTTCTTGTTTCGTGTTCATGACAAACGGACCGTAACCCACAATCGGCTCATTCAACGGTTCGCCTGACAACAGCAAGACGCTGGCATCGCTGCTGGCTTCAATATGCAATGTTTTACCCTGCTGGCTTAACACCACCAGCTGTGCCTCGCTGACGGGGGTGGTGCCGTTTATGGTGATGTTGCCTTTCAGTACGACCAGCGCGGTGCTCCATCCTTCCGGCTGAGACAGCGTGAACTGATGATTACGCTGCAGACGCATATCCCAGACATTCAGCGGCGAGAAGGTATGTGCCGGACCTTTTGTCTCCTGATAGCTGCCCGCAATGACACGGAGAGTGCCGGCGTCATCTGGCAGCGCGACAGTAGGGATAACATCACTACTAATGCCCTGATATCCGGGTACCGCCATTTTGTCTTTCGCTGGTAGGTTGACCCAAAGTTGCACCATTTCCAGCTCGCCACCCTTCCGGGTAAATTCCGGCGAATGGAATTCTTCGTGTAAAATGCCTGCACCTGCAGTCATCCACTGCACGTCGCCTGGGCCGATAATCCCACCGCGGCCGGTTGAGTCACGATGTTCAACTTCACCGCTGTAAACGATGGTCACCGTTTCGAAACCACGGTGAGGGTGTTCACCCACGCCACGTTTTTCATTACCTGGGGTAAAGGTATGTGGCCCGGCGTAATCCAGCAGCAGGAACGGACTTAACTGTTCAGCATGAGACTGGTAAGAGAACATCGAGCGAACCGGGAATCCATCGCCAACCCAGTGTGGGCGAGGTGCGGTGTAGACGCCTGTTACTTGTTTCATATGTATCTCCTCAGTAACTTTATCTTGATGTGAATAAGCTTATATTCATGACACAGAACTGAGTAGTAGCTAAAATAGCCTTCACAGTCTCATAAATAGGACAATAAGATGACTAAGCCGGATCTCAATGATTTCGCGTGGTTTGTTCACGTCGTTGAAGAAGGAGGATTCGCTGCGGCCGGTCGGGCGCTCGATGAACCGAAATCAAAACTGAGCCGTCGAATTGCACAACTGGAGGAGAGGCTGGGGGTGCGGTTGATTCAGCGCACCACCCGGCAGTTTAATGTTACTGAAGTTGGGCAAACGTTCTACGAACACTGTAAGGCTATGCTGGTGGAAGCGCAGGCCGCGCAGGATGCCATTGCGGCGTTGCAGGTAGAGCCGCGAGGTATTGTGAAGCTGACCTGTCCGGTCACTTTACTGCACGTGCATGTCGGCGCCATGCTCGCCCGTTTTATGGCACGTTATCCCGATGTATCCGTACAGCTTGAGGCTACAAATCGTCGAGTTGACGTGGTAGGTGAACGTCTTGATGTCGCGATTCGTGTCAGACCCCGTCCTTTTGAGGATAGCGATCTGGTGATGCGCGTGCTGGCGGACAGGGGGCATCGCCTGTATGCCAGCCCGCTATTGATCGAGCAGATGGGCACTTTACATGCGCCAGCGGAGCTGACCCGATGGCCTGGTCTGAGCCTGGCCACGGGTAAGCATGTGCATCGCTGGGAATTATTTGGCCCACAGGGCGCGCGTGCGGAGGTGCATTTCACACCGCGTATGATCACCACCGATATGCTGGCTTTACGCGAAGCGGCAGTGGCAGGTGTAGGGGTCGTACAGCTCCCGCAATTGATGGTAAAAGAGCAAATAGCGGCGGGCGAGCTGGTGGCATTACTGGACGGTTGGGAACCAAAGCGAGAGATCATTCACGCGGTCTTTCCATCGCGCAGGGGGTTATTGCCGTCGGTTCGTGCATTGGTGGATTTCCTCACGGAAGAATATGCACGAATGAACGAGGATTAAATACGTAATATCAGCCAACAAAAAAGGCCGGTTAAACCGACCTTTTATTATCTGGACGCCATTCGGGCGTTAAAACAATCAGCGACTACGGAAGACAATGCGGCCTTTGCTCAGGTCGTACGGGGTTAGTTCAACAGTCACTTTGTCGCCCGTCAGGATGCGGATATAGTTTTTACGCATTTTACCGGAGATGTGTGCAGTAACCACGTGACCGTTTTCTAACTCTACGCGGAACATGGTATTAGGTAACGTATCGAGAACGGTACCCTGCATTTCAATATTGTCTTCTTTGGCCATCTAATCCTCTGGGGTATCACTACCGTAATTTGAACCGGCAAGATAATGCCGAAGTTCTTTTAATAAGTAAAGATTTGTGCGTTTAAAACGCAGCAAATCGGGTTTGGCGCATTACTCTAACCGCACACAACAAAGCCGCACTAAAAGCGCAACGTGTAAGGGAACGATGAGATAAACGATAGGCGTTGCCTGACGCGAACTGTTCCTTAACGGCGGCGGGGTAATGGGCTAAACCGACTCTGCGGCACCAATTATAACACCCCGACAAAAAATGTGCCGAAAACATTCACTCCTGAGGCGAAAATAACGTCCTGGGCACCCAGAAGTGGCTCGGTAGGCGCTGCTGGCGTAGCCTGCTTAAATGTTCAAGGTAGTCCCTGCGCGGAGTCTCAACGGCTCCCAGTGACGCGGTATGGGTATTTAACACCTGGCAATCGATTAATTTTCCGCCCTGACGGACAAATTCGGCGCAAAAAACAAGCAGTGCGGTTTTGGAGGCATTTTCCTGGCGACTGAACATCGATTCACCGCAAAAAAGGGTACCTTGCGCAACGCCGTACATCCCGCCGACTAATTCATTTTGCCGCCATACTTCAATAGAGTGCGCGTGTCCAAGTTCATGCAGCCGATGATAGGCATCCACGACATCATGCGTTATCCAGGTGCCTTCTTCCCGGTCGTTTGCACATCCTTCAATGACCTGACCAAACGCGTAATTAAGCGTCACGCGATACGGTGAGTGTTTATGAAAGCGCTTCATGCTGCGACTTACGTGAAATTTGTCAGGCCAAAGAATGGCGCGTGGGTCGGGCGACCACCAGAGGATAGGGTCGCCAGGGGAAAACCACGGGAAAATACCGCGTTGGTAGGCCATTAGCAGACGCGCAGGGCTGAGATCGCCCCCCAGCGCCAACAAACCGTTAGGCTCGCGTAAAGCGCCTTCCGGTGAGGGGAAGGCGATAGAATGGCGGGACAGTTGCACCAGGCGCATGACAGCGAAACTCCACTACGCGAGTTGGATCGTTCAATAATAGCTTACAGACGTTGCTTAAACTGGTAATAACGCCCCTGCCTGGCTAACAGATCTGCGTGATTACCTTGCTCAATTATGCGTCCGTTGTCCATCACTATTATTTGATTAAATCGCGACAGTCCGCGCAGGCGATGTGTGACCATGAGTACGGTTTTATTGCGCATCACATCGTTAATCAATTCAAGCATTTGGCTTTCCGTTGTCGCATCCAGACCTTCAGTCGGTTCATCCAGAAGCATCAGCGGCGCATCGTGCAGCAAGGCTCGCGCGATAGCCAAACGGCGTAGCTCTCCGCCTGAAAGCTGACGACCGCCTTCACCCAGCCAGGCATTGAGACCATCACCTTCAAGCAGTTTTTCCAGACCGACACGACCCAGCATCCCGGATAGCGCTTCATCGCTGGCGTGTGGCGCAGCCAGCAGCAGGTTATCGCGCAATGTCGCACTGAACAGATGCACTCGTTGTGGTACGACGCTGATGCATTGACGCAATGCGGCTTCGTTCAGCGTTGAAATCGGACGATCGTTAATCAGAATTTCGCCGCTTTGTGGATCCCATGCACGGGTCAATAACTGCAGTAACGTTGATTTCCCACAGCCTGTCCGACCCAGAATCGCAATGTGTTCACCGGGTTTAGCGAGCAAAGAAAGGGTGTCCAGCGCTTTTTGCGTTTGCCCAGGATAGCTGAAAGACACCTCACGCAATGTCAGAGTAATCTTTTCTGAAACAGTAGCTTCCGTATCCGGGAAGGTGACTTCCGGCTGCTGTTCGGTCAGTTCGGTGATGCGCAGCGCAGAGGCAATAACCTGGCCGAGATGCTGAAATGCGCCGGTAACCGGGGTCAGCGCTTCGAAAGCGGCCAGCGCGCAGAACACAAACAACGCTATCAGTGCGCCAGGTTGTGTGTTTCCGCCTACGCCACCTGAAGCCATCCATAACATCATCACTACAGCCAGAGCGCCAATCAGTAGCATGACAGCCTGAGACAAGGCCGTTAATTCGGACTGACGACGCTGCGCTTCGTGCCACTGTAATTCGGTGGCTTCCATTTGTGTGCGATAGCGTTCGCTGGCGCCAAAAATGGTCAGCTCAGCCTGACCCTGTAACCAGGAGGTCAACTGCTGACGATATTGTCCGCGCAAATGCGTCAGGTTCTGCCCGGTGCTTTTACCCGCCTGATAAAACAACGGGGGCAAGATGAACAGAGTCAGCAGCATAATACCACCAAGAGTGATGGCGAGCGTGAGATCGAGAACGCTCAATCCTAGCGTGACCACCACAATAACGACAAACGCACCCACCAGCGGGGAGAGCACGCGTAAATAGAGATGATCGAGCGTGTCGACATCCGCCACAACGCGGTTGAGCAGTTCGCCCTGGCCGTATCGGGCGAGCCCGGCAGGGGAGAGCGGCAGCAATTTGCTGAAGGTGTAAATACGCAAATGCTGCAATACACGAAACGTCGCATCGTGACTGACCAGTCGTTCGAAATAACGACCTGCGGTTCGGGTAATTGCCGCCCCGCGAACGCCAGCTGCCGGGAGCATGTAGTTAAAACTGTAGATCCCGGTGACACCGACAACGGCGGAAGCAGACAGGAACCAGCCTGAAAGCGTCAGCAAACCAATGCTTGCCAATAATGTGACGATCGCCAGAACGATCCCCAGTGTTAACATCCATTTATGACGTTTATACAGCGTCAGATAGGGTAGCAAAGCGCGCATTTAGATGTCCTCCTGACGGTGAGCCAGTAATGTCGCAAAAGCCCCGTTGGCTGCGCTAAGTTGCGCATAGGTACCTTGTTCGACAATCTGACCGTCTTGCATGACCCAGATAGCGTCCCAGTCGGCAAGATCTTCCAGCTGGTGTGTCACCATCAGCGTAGTCTGGCGGCGCGATGCCGCATTTAACGCCTGCATCACACGTTGTTCGCTGTGTGCATCCAGACTGGCTGCGGGTTCGTCGAGCAGCAGTAACTGACACGGGTTGAGTAAGGCGCGGGCAACGGCAACACGCTGCGCTTGCCCGACAGAAAGTCGACCTGCCTGGTCGCCCACAGGGGTATCCACACCCTGAGGAAGCAGTGGTAAAAATTCACTGACCCAGGCGCTATCGAGCGCGGCCTGTAGCTGTTCTTCGCTGGCATCAGGGCATGCCAGCAGCACATTTTCGCGCAATGTCGCTGCCGGAAGCTGCGGGTTTTGCCCAACCCATGAGAGTTGTTTACGCCAGGCGTCAGGCGACAAGTCACGAAGTTCAAAGCCATTAATTCGCAATGAGCCCTGATATGAGAGAAAACCAGACAGGACATTCAGCAACGAGCTCTTACCGGAACCACTACGCCCAACCAACACCGCGCGCTGGCCTGCGGGTAGGGAGAAGTTAAGCGGACCCGCCAGGATTTTGCCTTCGGGTGAGGTGATGATCAGATCTTCGGCTTCAATTGCAACCGCGTCTTTGGTCGCCAGCTCAATATCGCCACGCTCAGGATGCGCGAGCGGGGTTTCCATGAACGTTTTCAGACTGTCGGCAGCGCCTACCGCTTGCGCCTTGGCATGGTAAAACGTCCCCAGATCGCGCAGCGGCTGGAAAAATTCCGGTGCCAGAATCAGCGCCAGGAAACCTGCCGCCAGCGTGACGCCGGTTCCGTAGTGGCCGAAATCAAGCTCGCCAAGATAAGAAAAACCGAAGTACACGGCTACCAGGGCAATGGAGAGCGAAGTGAAAAACTCCAGCACGCCCGAAGAGAGGAATGCCAGGCGAAGCACTTCCATTGTGCGCTGACGGAAATCCTGCGATGCAGCCCGAATGCTTTCCGTCTCCGCTTCGCCGCGACCGAAAATTCTCAGTGTTTCCATGCCGCGCAAGCGATCGAGGAAGTGGCCGCTGAGTCGGGCAAGTGCCTGAAAGTTACGCCGGTTGGCATCGGCAGCGCCCATACCGACCATCGCCATAAACAGAGGGATCAGTGGGGCGGTTCCCAACAGGATAAGGGCTGCAACCCAGTTTGACGGGAAAACGGCAGCCACAATCAATAACGGGACGCATACCGCAAGCGCCATTTGCGGCAAATAACGCGCATAGTAGTCATGCATATCGTCAATCTGTTCCAGAATCAGCGTGGCCCAGCTTCCGGCTGGCTTCCCCTGTATCCATGCTGGCCCCGCCTGTTGCAGACGGTCCAGAACCTGACGACGAATCTCAAAACGAATATGTTGGCCCGCGTGAAACCCTATTCGCTCACGTAACCAGACAACCCACGCCCGCAGGATAAAAATCAAGACCAGCACGACGAAAGGGAACAGCAGCGCTTCACGGGGAATATTTTCCATGATCATGTGCTGCAGAATCCGAGCCATGAGCCAGGCCTGAGCGACAATTAACAGGCCACTCACGAACCCCAACAGGCGTGAAATATTCAGCCAGCGTTGAGAAATGACACTTTGCTGTTTTAACCAGCGGGTAAGCTCTTTTTGACGGGTTTTATTCATTGCACGCTTAGCAGGTGAGTTATTGGAATTTTTGGGCAGGACAATGTTACAACGGGGCAAAAATAAAGGCGACTTATAGTCGCCTTTTTTACTTTTGTTACTGATTTGTAAAAACTATTTGCAGGCGTCTGCCAGACCGTCGAGATAACGTTCAGCGTCCAGGGCGGCCATACAACCTGTGCCAGCTGAGGTAATCGCCTGACGATAAATATGGTCCATCACGTCACCGGCAGCGAACACACCAGGAATGCTGGTTTGTGTCGCATTGCCGTGAATACCGGACTGAACTTTGATATAGCCGTTTTCCAGTTCAAGTTGACCATCGAAAATAGCCGTGTTCGGGCTGTGGCCGATGGCGACAAACAATCCGGCGACGTCGAGAGATTCAACGTTGTCAGTATTTTGCGTATCGCGCAGACGCAATCCGGTGACACCCATTTGATCGCCAGTCACTTCTTCCAGTGTGCGATGCGTGTGCAGCACGATGTTGCCGTTTTCAACTTTATCCATCAAACGTTTGATGAGGATTTTCTCAGCACGGAAACTGTCGCGGCGGTGAATCAAGTGAACTTCGGAGGCGATATTCGCCAGGTACAACGCTTCTTCCACCGCGGTGTTGCCGCCGCCGATCACCGCAACTTTTTGGTTACGATAGAAGAAACCGTCGCAGGTTGCGCAGGCGGAGACGCCGCGGCCTTTGAAGGCTTCTTCTGAAGGTAAGCCCAGATAACGTGCTGAAGCGCCAGTGGCGATGATCAGTGCGTCACAGGTGTACTCGCCGCTGTCTCCGGTGAGACGGAAAGGGCGGTTTTGCAGATCAACCTTACTGATGTGATCGAAGATGATCTCCGTTTCAAATTTCGTTGCGTGCTCGTGCATGCGCTCCATCAGCAGCGGGCCAGTGAGATCGTTTGGATCGCCAGGCCAGTTCTCCACTTCTGTTGTCGTGGTCAGCTGACCGCCTTTTTCCATACCGGTAATCAGCACCGGCTGCAGGTTTGCGCGCGCAGCGTAGACGGCGGCGGTGTAGCCCGCAGGGCCTGAACCCAGAATAAGAAGTTTACTGTGTTTGGTCGTGCCCATGAGATCCCCATAGTTGTTGGTAGGCAATGGGCAGGATTGTAGGGAATTTGCAGACGTAAAAAAAGAGTATGGCGATTTTGTTAACAATATGTGTAATAGCGGAAACCGATGATGGGTAAAATTGAGGGTAACGCGCTTCCCTAATTTATTCGAGTTGGGGGGCCGCGTGAAGCCAACGCACAGGCGACGTGAACTATGACGGGGATATAATGATTTCTACTTAAAATCGGTCAGTTATAAGGTGATAAAATGACGATTTTCCATCACTCCCAATGAATAACTGGCATGTTGTACTAAAAATCGATGTTTTGCTTTGACAATCACCTGCTGTTTTGCGAAAACATTCAAGGAAGAAAAAAACTGTGTCATGTATATGCTGCATAATCATGCATGTAGATACCATGTTTACCGGGTTAGTGAAATCTACGCATGGTGTGGACAGATGCCATTCGTGATGTCGATAGCCGCCGACAGGCAACGGTCTTCTCACCATAAACCCAGGCATTGCGCACCGTAAATCCCTCTGGGTTGCGGTTTATTGTGATGGGTAGCGACTCTGAACAGTGATGTTAGTAGAGTCAGGCAGGAGTAGGGAAGGAATACAGAGAGACAATAATAATGGTAGATAGTAAGAAGCGCCCTGGCAAAGATCTCGACCGTATCGATCGTAACATTCTTAATGAGCTGCAAAAGGATGGGCGTATTTCTAACGTCGAGCTTTCAAAACGAGTGGGACTTTCTCCAACGCCCTGCCTTGAGCGTGTGCGTCGGTTGGAAAGACAGGGTTTTATTCAGGGCTATACAGCGCTGTTGAACCCGCATTATCTGGATGCATCACTTCTGGTTTTTGTTGAGATTACTCTGAATCGTGGCGCCCCGGATGTGTTTGAACAATTTAACACTGCAGTACAAAAACTTGAAGAAATTCAAGAGTGTCATTTGGTTTCCGGTGATTTCGACTATCTGCTGAAAACACGCGTACCGGATATGTCGGCATACCGTAAGCTGCTGGGGGAAACCCTGCTGCGTCTGCCTGGCGTGAATGACACACGTACTTACGTGGTAATGGAAGAAGTCAAACAGAGCAATCGTCTGGTAATTAAGACGCGCTAACACGGAACAGGTGCAAAATCGACGCAGTTTGATTACACTCCTGTTAATCCATACAGCAACAGTGCCGGGGTAACCCGGTGCTGTTGTCCGTTTTAGCATCGGGCAGGAAAAGCCTGAAACCTGGAGAGCCGTTTTTGAGCCAGGAATACACTGAAGACAAAGACGTCACATTGACGAAGTTAAGCAGCGGGCGCCGACTTCTGGAAGCGTTGCTGATTCTTATTGCCCTTTTTGCCGTCTGGTTGATGGCAGCCTTACTCAGTTTTAACCCTTCGGACCCCAGTTGGTCGCAAACCGCATGGCACGAGCCTATCCATAATCTGGGTGGAATACCCGGCGCATGGCTGGCGGACACGCTGTTCTTCATTTTTGGTGTCATGGCCTACACCATTCCCGTCATCATTGTCGGTGGCTGCTGGTTTGCCTGGCGACATCAGGCCAGCGACGAATACGTCGATTACTTCGCCGTATCGCTGCGTATTATTGGCGTTCTGGCGCTGATCCTCACCTCTTGCGGGCTTGCCGCAATCAATGCCGATGACATCTGGTATTTTGCCTCTGGCGGCGTTATTGGCAGCCTGCTCAGTACTACGCTGCAGCCCCTGCTGCACAGCAGTGGCGGTACGCTTGCGCTGTTATGTATCTGGGCTGCGGGTTTAACGCTGTTTACTGGCTGGTCATGGGTGAGCATTGCCGAGAAACTGGGTGGTTGGTTACTGAATATCCTGACATTTGCCAGCAATCGTACTCGTCGCGATGATACCTGGGTCGATGACGAAGAATATGAAGATGATGAAGAGTCTGTCGATGCCGGTGATGGTCCCCCGCATGAATCCCGACGGGCACGTATTCTGCGCGGAGCGTTAGCGCGTCGTAAACGGCTGGCAGAGAAGTTTACCAATCCACTTGGGCGTCACACTGATGCCGCGCTGTTCTCCGGCAAGCGCATGGATGATGAGGACGAAATTGAATACAGCGCGCGTGGCGTTGTAGCCGATCCTGACGATGTGTTGTTCTCTGGCAACCGTGCCACATTGCCTGAATACGATGAATTCGATCCGCTATTAAACGGCCATTCAGTGACTGAGCCGGTCACCGCGGCAGCGGCCGCCACTGCCACTGCGGCAACTCAGGCCTGGAGTGCGCCAGTCGACCCGCTGCTGCAACCTGCGCCAGTACCGGGAACCGTTTTAGAGCAACCCACTCCCGCTGTGGCATGGCAATCCGCACCGGCTCCGCAAACTGGTGAAGCGGTTATCGCGCCAGCGCCGGAAGGTTACCCACAGCCCGTTCAGTACGCGCAGCCTCCGGTTCAGCCTTATGAACCCTGGCAGCAATCTGCACCGGTTGAACCGCAGATGCCATATTCTGTACCGCCAGTTGCCGAAGCTGGCTATGAACAGCCGACGATGCCGCAACCGGCAATGCCGTGGCAAGCACCTGAGCCGGTGGTGGAACACGCCTGGCAACCAGAACCGGTTTACCAGCAGGGTGCGCCGCTTGAACCGCAGCCTGTCTATCAGCAAGACATCGTGCAGCAACAACCCGTGGTTCATCAGCAGCCCGTGGTGGAACAGCCGCCGGTTGCCGAGCCTGAACCTGTCGTTGAAGAGGTGAAACCAGCACGTCCACCGCTCTACTATTTTGAAGAAGTGGAAGAAAAACGCGCGCGTGAGCGTGAGCAGTTGGCTGCCTGGTATCAACCGATTCCAGAACCCGTACAAGAGCCTGAGCGGGTGAAACCCGTTGCACCGTCTATGCCCGCTGCATCCATACCTCCCGTTGAGTCTGTGGCTGCCGCAGCGCCGCTGGCTGCTGGGGTGAAAAATGCTGCATTGGGTGCTGGTGCAGCCGTTGCCGCACCGGTATTTAGTCTTGCAGGGAGCGGTGCGTCGCGTCCGCAGGTGAAAGAGGGAATTGGCCCGCAACTGCCGCGCCCTAATCGTGTGCGTGTCCCGACACGCCGGGAGTTGGCTTCATATGGCATTAAGTTGCCGTCACAACGTATGGCGGAAGAGAAAGCGCGCGAAGAGCAGCTTGATACGGATGTGCAATACAGTGACGATGAAATTGATGCCATGCAGCAGGATGAACTGGCGCGTCAGTTTGCCCAGTCGCAGCAGCATCGCTATGGTGAAGAGTATCAGGATGACACAGCGCATGCTGATGACGAAGATTCAGCTGCAGAAGCTGAACTGGCGCGTCAGTTCGCTTCTTCCCAACAGCAACGTTATTCCGGCGCACAGCCTGCCGGGGCGAATCCATTCTCACTTGATGATTTTGAATTCTCACCAATGAAAGCGTTAGTGGATGAAGGTCCGCATGAGCCGCTGTTTACCCCCAGCGTGATGCCGGAACCTGCGCCACAGTATCAACAGCCTGTTGCACCGCAGCAGCATTACCAGCAGCCGCCACAGCCTGTCGCACCGCAGCAGCATTACCAGCAGCCGCCACAGCCTGTCGCACCGCAGCAGCATTACCAGCAGCCGCCACAGCCTGTTGCGCCGCAGCAGCATTACCAGCAGCCGCCGCAGCCTGTCGTGCCGCAGCAGCATTATCAGCAGCCGCCGCAGCCTGTCACACCGCCGCCGCAGGAAAGCCTGATCCATCCGTTGTTGATGCGTAATGGCGACAGCCGCCCTGTACAGCGTCCGACGACGCTGCTGCCATCGCTGGATCTGCTCACCCCACCACCGGTGGAAGTTGAGCCAATAGATACATTCGCGTTGGAACAAATGGCGCGTCTGGTGGAAGCGCGTCTGGCCGATTTCCGTATTAAAGCCGATGTGGTGAACTACTCGCCCGGACCGGTCATTACCCGTTTTGAGCTAAATCTGGCGCCGGGTGTTAAAGCTGCGCGTATTTCTAACCTTTCCCGAGATCTGGCGCGCTCGCTATCAACCGCGGCAGTTCGTGTGGTGGAGGTTATTCCGGGTAAACCGTATGTCGGACTGGAGTTGCCGAACAAAAAACGCCAGACAGTATATCTGCGTGAAGTACTGGATAACGCGAAATTCCGTGATAATCCGTCACCGCTTACTGTCGTTCTCGGCAAGGACATTGCTGGTGAACCTGTGACTGCCGATTTGGCGAAGATGCCGCATCTGTTGGTGGCAGGTACTACGGGGTCAGGTAAATCTGTTGGGGTCAACGCCATGATCCTCAGCATGCTCTACAAGGCGCAGCCGGAAGATGTTCGCTTTATCATGATCGACCCGAAAATGCTCGAGCTGTCGGTTTATGAAGGTATCCCGCATCTGTTGACCGAAGTTGTTACGGATATGAAAGACGCAGCCAATGCCTTGCGCTGGAGCGTTAATGAAATGGAACGCCGCTATAAGCTGATGTCGGCGCTGGGCGTGCGTAACCTTGCGGGCTACAACGAGAAGATTGCGGAAGCAGATCGTATGGGACGTCCAATCCCGGATCCGTACTGGAAACCAGGCGATAGCATGGATGTCACTCATCCGGTGCTGAAAAAAGAGCCGTATATTGTGGTTCTGGTCGATGAATTTGCTGATCTGATGATGACTGTCGGTAAAAAAGTGGAAGAACTGATTGCCCGTCTGGCGCAAAAAGCGCGTGCGGCAGGTATCCACCTGGTGCTGGCGACCCAGCGTCCGTCGGTTGATGTTATCACTGGGCTTATCAAAGCAAATATCCCGACGCGTATAGCGTTTACTGTCTCGAGTAAGATTGACTCTCGTACCATTCTTGATCAGGGTGGTGCTGAATCCCTGTTGGGCATGGGCGATATGCTCTATTCTGCGCCAAACTCAACGATTCCGGTGCGTGTACATGGTGCTTTTGTGCGCGATGAGGAGGTTCACGCGGTCGTCCAGGACTGGAAAGCGCGTGGCCGTCCACAGTACGTGGAAGGCATCACCTCGGACACCGAAAGTGAAGGTGGCGGCGGTGGTTTTGACGGTGGGGAAGAGCTGGATCCGTTGTTCGATCAGGCGGTGAATTTTGTTACCCAGAAACGCAAAGCTTCCATCTCCGGCGTCCAGCGCCAGTTCCGCATTGGTTATAACCGTGCGGCGCGCATCATCGAACAGATGGAAGCGCAGGGAATTGTCAGCGAGCAGGGACATAATGGCAATCGTGAAGTGCTGGCTCCACCGCCCTTTGATTGATTGCAAAGTTAAGTAATTCAGTATTTTCTACTTTCCTCATGCTGATTTTTGGCCTGAAATGGATAGCAGAAGGAGCTCCCCGTTGGGAGTGACGTATTTTGAGGAATAACGATGAAAAGAATCGCAATCACCTGTGCATTATTGTCGAGCTTTGTGGTGAGCAGCGTTTGGGCTGACGCCGCCAGCGACCTGAAAAGCCGTCTGGATAAAGTCAGCAGCTTCCACGCCAGTTTTACCCAGAAGGTAACGGATGGTAGCGGCGCAGCGGTGCAGGAAGGCCAGGGGGATTTATGGGTTAAACGTCCTAATCTGTTTAACTGGCATATGACACAGCCTGACGAAAGCATTCTGGTCTCTGATGGTAAAACACTGTGGTTCTTCAACCCATTTGTTGAGCAGGCGACGGCGACCTGGCTGAAAGATGCCACGGGTAACACGCCGTTTATGCTGATTGCGCGGAACCAGTCCAGCGACTGGCAGCAGTACAATATTAAGCAAAACGGCGATGATTTTGTGCTGACACCCAAAACCAGCAGCGGCAACCTGAAGCAGTTCACCATCAATGTTGGCCGCGACGGAACAATTCATCAGTTTAGCGCCGTTGAACAGGACGATCAGCGTAGTAGCTACCAGCTGAAATCGCAGCAGAACGGCGCGATCGAACCATCAAAATTCACCTTTACCCCGCCACAAGGCGTAACGGTAGACGATCAACGTAAGTAGAGGCGCGTGAGTGGGCAACCTGTCGCTCGATTTTTCTGATAATACCTTCCAACCCCTGGCCGCACGTATGCGGCCAGAAAATTTAGCGCAGTATATCGGCCAGCAACATCTGCTGGCTGCGGGTAAGCCCTTGCCGCGCGCCATCGAGGCCGGACACCTGCACTCCATGATTTTATGGGGTCCGCCAGGAACGGGAAAAACCACCCTTGCCGAAGTCATTGCCCGTTATGCGAACGCTGATGTTGAACGTATTTCTGCCGTCACCTCGGGCGTGAAGGAAATTCGCGAAGCGATTGAACGTGCGCGTCAGAACCGTAATGCTGGCCGACGCACAATACTGTTCGTGGACGAAGTTCACCGCTTTAATAAAAGCCAGCAGGATGCTTTTCTTCCGCATATTGAAGACGGCACGATCACGTTTATTGGGGCGACCACCGAAAATCCCTCGTTTGAGCTGAACTCGGCGCTGCTGTCGCGGGCGCGCGTTTATTTACTGAAATCATTGACCACCGAAGATATCGAGCTGGTGCTGGATCAGGCGATGTCAGATAAAGCTCGAGGTTATGGCGGTCAGGATATCGTTTTGCCGAACGAAACGCGTCGGGCGATTGCTGAACTGGTAAACGGTGATGCGCGGCGGGCGCTAAATACGCTGGAAATGATGGCCGACATGGCCGAAGTGGATGACAGCGGAAAACGCGTTTTACACGCGACATTGCTGACTGAGATTGCCGGTGAACGTAGCGCGCGTTTCGATAATAAAGGCGATCGTTTTTACGACCTAATCTCAGCATTGCATAAGTCGGTCCGCGGTAGTGCACCGGATGCGGCTCTTTACTGGTATGCGCGCATCATTAGCGCAGGTGGTGACCCGCTCTACGTTGCCCGTCGCTGTTTGGCAATTGCCTCTGAAGATGTGGGAAATGCCGACCCTCGTGCGATGCAAGTGGCAATTTCTGCATGGGATTGTTTTACTCGCGTAGGTCCTGCGGAAGGTGAACGCGCTATTGCTCAGGCGATTGTCTATCTGGCCTGCGCGCCGAAAAGTAATGCGGTATACACCGCCTTTAAAGCCGCCCTGGCTGATGCCCGTGAACGCCCCGATTACGACGTACCGGTGCACTTGCGTAACGCGCCGACGAAGCTCATGAAAGAGATGGGTTATGGCCAGGAATATCGCTACGCCCATGATGAGCCAAATGCCTACGCTGCCGGAGAAGAATACTTCCCGCAGGAAATGGCACAAACGCGCTATTATCACCCGACAAACAGAGGTCTTGAAGGCAAGATTGGCGAAAAGCTCGCCTGGCTCGCCGGACAGGATCAAAATAGCCCTATAAAACGCTACCGTTAGTGTTATCGTTGCGGTAATGTTGTCAATGTATCCCTGTGACCGCAGGCTGTGGTCACTTTCTCCTATTTTAATTCGATAAGCACAGGATAAGCATGCTCGATCCCAATCTGCTGCGTAATGAGCCAGACGCAGTCGCAGAAAAACTGGCAAGCCGGGGCTTTAAGCTGGATGTAGATAAGCTGCGCGCTCTTGAAGAGCGTCGTAAAGTTCTGCAGGTACAAACTGAAAACCTGCAGGCAGAGCGTAACTCTCGATCGAAATCCATCGGCCAGGCAAAAGCGCGCGGGGAAGATATCGAGTCTTTACGTCTGGAAGTGAACAAACTGGGCGAAGAGCTGGATGCCGCGAAAGCTGAACTTGATACCTTACAGGCCGAGATCCGCGACATTGCGCTGACCATTCCTAACCTGCCGGCGGACGACGTTCCGGTAGGTAAAGACGAGAATGACAACGTTGAAGTGAGTCGCTGGGGTACCCCGCGTGAGTTCGATTTCGACGTGCGCGATCACGTGACGCTGGGTGAAATGCACTCAGGTCTTGATTTCGCCGCTGCGGTTAAACTGACCGGCTCTCGTTTTGTTGTCATGAAAGGGCAGATTGCGCGTATGCACCGTGCGCTGTCTCAGTTCATGCTGGATCTGCATACTGAACAACATGGCTACAGTGAAAACTACGTTCCGTATCTGGTCAACCATGACACGCTGTACGGTACCGGTCAGTTGCCGAAATTTGCTGGCGATCTGTTCCATACGCGTCCGCTGGATGAAGAAGCCGACAGCAGCAACTATGCGCTGATCCCAACGGCAGAAGTTCCGCTGACCAACCTGGTACGTGATGAAATCATTGACGAAGACGCGTTGCCAATCAAAATGACTGCGCATACGCCATGCTTCCGTTCTGAGGCCGGTTCTTACGGTCGTGATACCCGCGGTCTGATCCGTATGCACCAGTTCGACAAAGTTGAGATGGTGCAGATTGTTCGTCCTGAAGATTCTATGGACGCGCTGGAAGAGATGACCGGTCATGCTGAAAAAGTACTTCAGCTGCTGGGCCTGCCGTACCGTAAGATCGTTCTGTGTACTGGTGACATGGGCTTTGGCGCATGCAAAACCTACGATCTGGAAGTGTGGATCCCGGCACAGAATACCTATCGTGAAATTTCCTCCTGCTCCAACGTGTGGGATTTCCAGGCTCGCCGCATGCAGGCGCGTTGCCGTAGCAAATCTGACAAGAAAACACGTTTAGTGCATACGCTGAACGGTTCTGGTCTGGCAGTGGGACGTACGCTGGTTGCCGTTATGGAAAACTACCAGCAAGCTGATGGCCGTATTCAGGTACCGGAAGTATTACGTCCGTACATGAATGGCCTGGAATTCATCGGTTAAGTCATTTTCCCTTGCTAAAAAAGCGCCTCAGGGCGCTTTTTTTACGCCCCTTTGATGCCGGACAATAACCCTTACTCCATTAGTGGTAATACTGCCTTCGAATGAAAGTCAGTATTTATCTCTGTCTTTGCATAAATTCGCTATATAACGGTCTGTATAACGATAGTATCGATATATAAATGACTATACAACGAACATTCCCTTTTTGTTTATTGTGAGCAGCAGAGTGAGCCACTATGAAAACTAAGATCCCCGATGCCGTGCTGGCAGCTGAGGTGAGTCGTCGCAGTTTGGTAAAAACGACGGCGATAGGCGGACTGGCAGTAGCCAGTAGCGCGTTTACCCTGCCATTTACCCGTATTGCAAACGCTGCAGATGCCATCAATCCGTCACCGGTCAATGAGAAAGTGATCTGGAGTGCGTGTACGGTAAACTGCGGTAGCCGTTGTCCGCTGCGCATGCATGTCGTAGACGGTGAAATCAAATATGTCGAGACCGACAACACGGGCGATGATAACTATGACGGCTTGCATCAGGTTCGTGCCTGCCTGCGTGGTCGGTCCATGCGTCGTCGAGTTTATAATCCCGATCGTCTGAAATACCCAATGAAGCGTGTCGGCAAACGTGGTGAAGGTAAATTTGAGCGCATCAGTTGGGATGAAGCCTACGATATCATCGCCAGCAATATGCAGCGTCTGATTAAAGACTACGGTAACGAGTCTATCTATCTTAACTATGGGACCGGTACGCTGGGCGGCACGATGACGCGCTCATGGCCGCCGGGTAAAACGCTGGTAGCACGTTTAATGAACTGTTGCGGCGGTTACCTGAACCACTATGGGGATTATTCTTCTGCGCAAATCGCGGCTGGGCTGAACTATACCTATGGCGGATGGGCAGACGGTAACAGTCCGTCTGACATTGAAAACAGTAAGCTCGTTGTCTTGTTTGGTAATAACCCTGGCGAAACGCGTATGAGCGGTGGTGGGGTAACCTATTACCTTGAACAGGCGCGGCAGAAATCGAATGCCCGCATGATCATCATCGATCCCCGCTACACGGATACCGGTGCGGGACGCGAAGATGAATGGATCCCCATTCGACCGGGTACAGATGCAGCACTGGTTAACGGTATTGCCTATGTGCTGATCAGCGAGAATATGGTTGATCAACCGTTCCTCGATAAGTACTGCGTGGGCTATGACGAAAAAACCCTCCCGGCAGGAGCGCCGAAGAATGGTCACTATAAGGCGTATATTCTCGGTCAGGGTAAAGACGGTATCGCGAAGACCCCGGAATGGGCTGCGCAGATAACCGGTATTCCTGCTGAACGAATTGTTAAGTTGGCGCGTGAAATTGGTAGCGCGAAACCCGCCTACATTAGCCAGGGCTGGGGACCGCAGCGCCACGCCAACGGCGAGATTGCGACCCGTGCCATTTCGATGTTGGCCATTCTGACCGGCAACGTCGGTATTAACGGCGGCAATAGCGGTGCACGTGAGGGATCATACGATTTGCCGTTTGAGCGTATGCCAACACTGGAAAACCCCGTTGAAACCAGCATCTCAATGTTTATGTGGACGGATGCGATTGAGCGTGGTCCGGAAATGACGGCGCTGCGCGACGGTGTTCGTGGTAAGGATAAGCTCGATGTTCCGATTAAGATGATCTGGAACTATGCCGGTAACTGCCTGATTAACCAGCACTCTGATATCAACCGTACGCATGAAATCCTGCAGGATGATAAGAAGTGTGAAATGATCGTCGTTATCGACTGCCATATGACCTCCTCGGCGAAATATGCCGATATTCTGCTGCCGGACTGCACGGCCTCTGAGCAGATGGACTTCGCGCTGGATGCATCTTGCGGGAATATGTCCTACGTGATTTTCACCGATCAGGCGATCAAACCGCGCTTTGAATGCAAGACTATCTACCAAATGACCAGCGAGCTGGCGAAACGCCTTGGCGTCGAGCAACAGTTTACGGAAGGCCGTACTCAGGAAGAGTGGATGCGTCATCTGTATGAACAGTCGCGCAAGGCTATACCGGAACTGCCGACATTTGAAGAGTTCCGTAAGCAGGGCATCTTTAAGCAGCGTGATCCTGAAGGACATCACGTGGCGTATAAAGCGTTTCGTGAGGACCCCAAAGCCAATCCGCTTACCACGCCGTCAGGCAAGATTGAAATTTATTCTCAAGCGCTGGCAGAAATCGCCGCAACCTGGGAACTGCCGGAAGGTGATGTGATCGATCCATTACCGATTTATACACCGGGCTTTGAAAGCTTAAACGATCCACTGGTGGAAAAATTCCCTCTGCAATTAACGGGCTTCCATTATAAATCTCGTGTCCACTCGACCTATGGCAACGTTGACGTTCTGAAAGCGTCCTGTCGCCAGGAAATGTGGATTAACCCGATGGATGCACAACGACGCGGTATTAACAACGGTGACAAGGTACGTATCTTTAACGACCGTGGCGAAGTGCATATTGAGGCTAAAGTTACCCCGCGTATGATGCCTGGCGTTGTAGCGCTGGGTGAGGGCGCCTGGTATGACCCGGATGTGAAACGTGTGGATCAGGGCGGCTGTATTAACGTGCTGACCACCCAGCGGCCTTCTCCTCTCGCTAAGGGGAACCCATCACATACGAACCTTGTTCAGGTTGAAAAGGTGTAAGGAGTAACCGATGACAACCCAGTATGGATTTTTTATTGATTCCAGCCGTTGCACCGGTTGCAAAACTTGCGAACTGGCCTGCAAAGACTTCAAAAATTTAACGCCGGACGTCAGTTTCCGCCGTATTTACGAATACGCCGGCGGTGACTGGCAGGAAGATAACGGTGTCTGGCACCAGAACGTTTTCGCCTACTACCTCTCCATTGCGTGTAACCACTGTGAAGACCCGGCCTGTACCAAGGTGTGTCCAAGCGGCGCGATGCACAAACGTGAAGATGGTTTTGTGGTCGTGGATGAAGATGTGTGCATTGGTTGCCGCTATTGCCACATGGCCTGCCCGTATGGCGCACCGCAATACAATGCTGCCAAAGGGCACATGACCAAGTGCGATGGCTGTCATGAACGCGTTGCTGAGGGTAAGAAACCCATCTGTGTCGAATCCTGCCCGCTGCGTGCGCTGGACTTCGGCCCGATAGAGGAACTGCGTAAAAAACACGGCACCCTGGCCGCGGTTGCGCCATTACCTGGCGCGCACTTTACCAAACCGAGCATCGTCATCAAACCAAATGCCAATAGCCGCCCGACCGGGGACACCACGGGTTATCTGGCTAATCCGAAGGAGGTGTAAGATGGGAAGTGGATGGCATGAATGGCCGCTGATGATCTTCACTGTTTTCGGGCAGTGTGTGGTTGGTGGCTTTATCGTTCTGGCGCTGGCGCTGATGAAAGGGGACTTACGCCCTGATTCACAACAGCGTGTGATTGCCTGCATGTTTGGTCTGTGGGTATTGATGGGCATCGGTTTTATTGCTTCCATGCTTCACCTGGGCTCACCGATGCGGGCGTTTAACTCCCTCAACCGTGTCGGCTCTTCCGCGCTGAGTAACGAAATCGCCAGCGGCTCGTTCTTCTTTGCCGTTGGTGGTCTTGGCTGGCTACTGGCGGTGTTGAAAAAAATGCCGCCAGCATTACGCAATCTGTGGTTAGTTCTCACCATGGTGCTGGGCGTCGTTTTTGTCTGGATGATGGTGCGCGTATATAACACTATTGATACGGTGCCTACCTGGTATAGTGTCTGGACGCCGATTGGATTCTTCCTGACGTTGTTTATGGGAGGGCCGCTGCTGGGATATCTGCTACTACGCGTTGCCGGAATTGACGGCTGGGCGATGCGATTGCTGCCTGCTATTTCAGTGCTTGCGCTGGTCGTAAGCGGCATCATGTCCGTGATGCAGGGGGCCGAGCTGGCGACAATCCACAGCTCAATTCAGCAGGCATCTGCGCTGGTGCCCGATTACGGTTCGCTGATGGCATGGCGGATTGTGGCACTGGCTTTAGCGTTGTGCTGCTGGATTGTTCCGCAGGTGAAAGGCTACCAGCCGGCAATACCGCTGCTTTCCGTCGCGTTTATTCTGCTGTTAGTCGGTGAGCTGATTGGCCGCGGCGTGTTCTATGGTCTGCATATGACCGTCGGCATGGCGGTCGCCAGCTAACCTGAAAATGCCGAATGGCATCGCGCTTGTCCGGCCTACACATTACAGTACTGAATGTGTAGGTCGGATAAGGCGTTAATACGGTCATCCCACAAATAAAAGATGCCGATTATCCATGAATTTTTTCGACTGAACGTAGCGGGGCAATTTTGTTTTAGATCAATTAAAACAAATAGATGTATTTTCCCATTTTTTATCAATCCGCATTAAGAATCAGTAATACGAATCGATCCTCCTGAAAGCGCCTCAGACCCCTGATTACGCCGATTGACAATGTTTTTTGCAGTGGCATGATGCGCATGAAATTTGAACTTCCTCACGGTTTTTATTCATGTCCACCTATACCCGTCCCGTTATGCTATTGCTGTGCGGGCTGCTTCTGTTGACCCTGGCGATCGCCGTGTTAAACACGCTCGTCCCGCTTTGGCTCGCCCATGAAAATCTGCCAACCTGGCAGGTAGGAGTGGTCAGTTCGTCTTATTTCACCGGAAATCTGGTTGGGACGTTACTGACCGGGTACTTAATTAAACACCTCGGTTTTAACCGCAGCTATTACATCGCGTCGCTTATTTTTGCCGCGGGCTGTGTCGGGCTGGGCGTCATGGTAGGTTTTTGGAGCTGGATGACCTGGCGTTTTATTGCGGGTATCGGTTGTGCCATGATCTGGGTGGTGGTGGAAAGCGCGTTGATGTGCAGCGGGACGTCGCGTAACCGTGGACGCTTACTTGCCGCCTATATGATGGTCTATTACGTGGGGACGTTTTTAGGTCAATTATTGGTCAGTAAAGTCTCGACAGAATTAATGAATGTTCTACCGTGGGTGACTGGCACTATTCTTGCCGGAGTATTACCGCTGCTCTTTACCCGCATTGTGAATCAGCAGGGTGATGAACAACAGTCAACCCCCATTGTTTCTATGCTGAAGCTTCGCCAGGCTCGTCTGGGGGTGAATGGCTGCATTATCTCCGGGATTGTGTTGGGGTCGCTGTATGGCCTGATGCCGCTGTACCTCAACCATCAGGGCGTCAGCAATGCCAGCATTGGTTTCTGGATGGCGGTACTGGTCAGTGCAGGTATTCTGGGACAATGGCCAATTGGTCGTCTGGCCGATAAGTTAGGTCGTCTGCTGGTTTTGCGCGTTCAGGTCTTTGTGGTGATCGTCGGGAGTATCGCTATGCTAAATCAGGCGGCGATGGCACCTGCATTGTTTATGCTGGGCGCGGCAGGTTTCACTCTTTATCCGGTTGCGATGGCCTGGGCCTGCGAGAAAATAGAACATCATCAGTTGGTCGCTATGAACCAGGCATTGTTATTAAGCTATACCGTGGGTAGCCTGCTTGGGCCGTCATTTACCGCAATGCTGATGCAAAATTATTCTGACAGTTTGCTGTTTATCATGATTGCCAGCGTATCGTTTATTTATTTACTGATGCTGCTGCGTAAGACAGGACATACACCGAATTCTGTGGCGCATATCTGATCTAACAGGATAAAAACAGGTTCCCATACATGCTGTTTATGTATACTTTATGGGAGCCTGTTTTATTTAAGTATCGCTATTCTTTCCTGAAAATAAAATGTGCAGAAGATTATAGTTTTACATTCTGCCGTTTCCGCTTGGCCATTTTACCGCGCATAATCCCTCGCTTCATTTATTGATTATCAAAAATAGCGTCTACGAAGGATCGCCAATGGCAAGTGCGCAGGAAAAACAATTGCGGTGGTACAACATCGCATTGATGTCTTTTATTACCGTATGGGGATTCGGTAATGTTGTAAATAACTATGCTAATCAGGGATTAGTGGTTGTCTCTTCATGGATATTTATTTTCGCCCTCTATTTTATCCCTTATGCACTGATTGTCGGACAGCTTGGCTCCACGTTTAAAGACGGTAAAGGTGGGGTTAGTACCTGGATTAAACAGACAATGGGACCGGGACTGGCTTATCTCGCCGCGTGGACCTATTGGGTGGTGCATATCCCTTATCTGGCGCAAAAGCCACAGGCTATTCTGATTGCTCTGGGATGGGCGCTGAAAGGCGATGGCTCGCTGATTAAAGAGTACACCGTGGTGGCGTTGCAGGGGCTGACGTTAGCGCTGTTTATCTTTTTCATGTGGGTTGCATCCCGTGGCATGAAATCGCTTAAAATCGTTGGATCGGTTGCGGGGATCGCGATGTTTGTGATGTCCATTCTGTATGTCGTAATGGCCGTCACCGCTCCGGCGATTACTGATGTGCAGATCGCCACAACCAATATCACCTGGGAATCTTTTATCCCGCATATCGATTTTACCTATATCACAACGATCTCGATGCTGGTCTTTGCGGTCGGTGGCGCGGAGAAAATCTCTCCATACGTTAACCAGACGCGTAACCCGGGCAAAGAATTTCCGAAAGGGATGTTAGTTCTGGCGGTGATGGTGGCGGTGTGTGCGATCCTGGGTTCTCTGGCAATGGGGATGATGTTTGACTCTCAGCATATTCCTGATGACTTAATGACTAATGGCCAGTATTACGCTTTCCAGAAGCTCGGGGAGTATTACGGCATGGGTAACACATTGATGGTTATTTATGCAGTTGCCAACACGTTAGGTCAAATTGCGGCTTTGGTGTTTTCTATTGATGCGCCGCTTAAAGTTTTACTGGGCGATGCCGATCGCAAATATATTCCTGAAAGCCTGTGTAAAACCAATGCCTCTGGGACACCGGTGAATGGCTATATTCTGACACTGGTACTGGTGGCCATTTTGATTATGTTGCCAACGCTGGGTATCGGTGACATGAACAATTTGTATAAATGGCTACTGAATCTGAATTCAGTGGTGATGCCTCTGCGCTATCTGTGGGTGTTTGTAGCATTTATTGCCGTTATTCGTCTGGCGCAGAAATATAAACCGGAATATGTCTTCATTCGTAACCGAACGCTTGCGATGACCGTGGGAATTTGGTGTTTTGCGTTTACTGCGTTTGCCTGCCTCACGGGAATCTTTCCGAAAATGGAAGCCTTTACTCCAGAGTGGACATTCCAGCTCACGCTGAACATCGTGACGCCGTTTGTGCTGGTTGGACTGGGATTGATTTTCCCGCTGCTGGCAAGAAGAGGGCGTTAAGGGGAAATAGGGTGGGTAACAGGTCCGTTACCCACCACAAGACTTAGTACATCACTTTGTGACCATACTGCTCAAGGATGCCCTTGACGCGCTCCATGGTCTCTTTTTTCGGCGGCTTCACGCCATCCAGTTTGTATTCTTCACCCATCGCCACCCATTTGTGTTTACCCAATTCGTGGTATGGCAGCAGTTCGATTTTTTCGACATTGCCCATATCACGGGTAAATTCGCCCAAACGGTGCGCTGAATCATCATCATCGGACCAGCCAGGTACGACAACATAGCGGATCCACACCTTGATATCTTTGTTGGACAGGTAACGGGCAAACTCCAGTGTGCGATGGTTAGACACGCCGACCAGGTTCTGGTGGATCTCGTCGTTCATCTGTTTCAGATCGAGCATCACCAGATCGGTCACTTCCAGCAACTCATCAATCACCGGGTCGTAGCGGCGGACAAAACCGTTAGTATCAAGACAGGTATGAATACCTTCTTTCTTACAGGCACGGAACCAGTCACGGACGAATTCAGCTTGCAGAATAGCCTCTCCGCCGGATGCTGTTACGCCACCACCGGATGCGTTCATAAAGTGACGATAGGTCACGACTTCTTTCATTAATTCATCGACGGTGACTTCTTTACCGCCGTGCGTATCCCATGTGTCACGGTTGTGGCAATACAGGCAGCGCATCAGGCAGCCCTGAAAGAAGGTAATAAAGCGGATGCCCGGGCCATCAACAGTACCACAGGATTCAAAGGAGTGAATGCGACCAATAACTGACATTGCGGTGTTTCTCCAGGTGTGGCCCATCCGGGGCCAGTGTTAGTGCACAGTTATTAACTGTGTCGAGTCTGTTTTGGCTGCTATCCATACTTTTCGTATTTCAAGCTGCATCTTTGTTAGCTTCCTTCGCTCACCCCAGTCACGTACTCCTGTACGCTCCAGGGGATTCACTCCGTTGCTGCCTCAATGCAACTCGAAATCCATCGAGTATATAAGTATAGATAGCTGACAAAGCAGGCTATTAAAAAGGCCCCACTTACGTGGAGCCTTTATTGTACGCTTTTTAAAGTACGATTTCAGTCAAAACCAATTACATGGTCTGAGTGAAGGTACGAGTAATAACGTCCTGCTGCTGTTCTTTAGTCAGGGAGTTAAAACGTACAGCGTAGCCAGAAACACGGATGGTCAGCTGCGGATATTTTTCCGGATGTTCCATCGCATCCAGCAGCATTTCACGGTTCATGACGTTCACGTTCAGGTGCTGACCACCTTCGATGGACGCTTCATGGTGGAAGTAACCATCCATCAGACCAGCCAGGTTGGTCTTACGAACTTCGTCGTCTTTACCCAGAGCGTTCGGAACGATAGAGAAGGTGTAAGAGATACCATCTTTCGCGTAAGCAAACGGCAGTTTAGCAACGGAGGTCAGAGAGGCAACAGCACCTTTCTGGTCACGGCCGTGCATTGGGTTAGCACCCGGTCCGAACGGCGCGCCAGCACGACGACCATCTGGGGTGTTACCAGTTTTCTTACCATACACAACGTTAGAAGTGATGGTCAGAACAGACTGAGTCGGGATAGCGTTACGGTAAGTAGTCAGTTTCTGAATTTTCTTCATGAAACGTTCTACCAGGTCAACCGCCATGTCATCCACGCGAGAGTCGTTGTTACCGAACTGCGGGTATTCGCCTTCGATTTCGAAGTCAACAGCCAGGCCGTCTTCGTCACGAATCGGTTTAACTTTCGCATATTTGATTGCAGACAGGGAGTCAGCAGCAACGGACAGACCAGCGATACCACACGCCATGGTGCGGATAACGTCACGGTCGTGCAGCGCCATCAGAGAGGCTTCGTAGCTGTACTTGTCATGCATGTAGTGGATAACGTTCAGTGCAGTGACGTACTGTTTAGCCAGCCAGTCCATGAAGTGATCCATACGCTCCATCACTTCGTCGAAGTTCAGAACGTCGCCTTTGATCGGTTCAGATTTAGGACCAACCTGCATTTTCAGTTTTTCATCAACGCCGCCGTTGATTGCGTACAGCATGGTTTTCGCCAGGTTTGCACGCGCACCGAAGAACTGCATTTGTTTACCAACAACCATTGGGCTTACGCAGCAAGCGATAGCGTAGTCGTCGTTGTTGAAGTCCGGACGCATCAGGTCATCGTTCTCGTACTGCAGAGAAGAGGTGTCGATGGACACTTTAGCGGCGAATTTCTTGAAGTTCAGAGGCAGTTTTTCAGACCACAGAACAGTGATGTTCGGCTCCGGAGAAGGACCCATGGTGTACAGGGTGTTCAGGAAGCGGAAGCTGTTTTTGGTAACCAGAGTACGGCCGTCAACGCCCATACCACCGATAGATTCAGTTGCCCAAATCGGGTCACCGGAGAACAGTTCATCATATTCAGGCGTACGCAGGAAACGAACCATACGCAGTTTCATGACCAGGTGGTCAATCATTTCCTGAGCGTCTTGCTCGGTGATTTTGCCAGCTTTGATATCACGTTCGATGTAAGCATCCAGGAAGGTGGATACGCGACCGAAGGACATTGCTGCACCGTTCTGAGATTTAACAGCGGCCAGGTAGCCGAAGTAAGTCCACTGGATAGCTTCCTGAGCGTTGGTAGCCGGACCAGAGATATCGCAGCCATATTTAGCCGCCATTTCTTTGATCTGACCCAGAGCGCGGTGCTGTTCAGCGATTTCTTCACGCAGACGGATAGTCGCTTCCAGGTTTACGCCATTTTCCAGGTCTGATTGCAGAGAGACGAACTGAGCGTATTTGTCTTTCATCAGGTAGTCGATACCGTACAGCGCAACGCGACGGTAGTCACCGATGATACGGCCACGGCCATACGCATCTGGCAGACCAGTCAGAACACCGGATTTACGGCAGTTCAGAATGTCTTTGGTATAAACATCGAATACACCCTGGTTGTGGGTTTTACGGTATTCGGTGAAGATTTTTTTCAGCATCGGGTCCAGTTCGCGATTGTACGCTTTGCAGGAACCTTCAACCATTTTGATACCGCCAAACGGGATAATCGCACGTTTCAGCGGAGCTTCAGTCTGCAGACCAACAATTTTCTCGAGCGCTTTGTTGATGTAGCCAGCGTCGTGAGAAGTGATGGTAGAAGCAACGGAGGTGTCAAAGTCAACAGGCGCGTGAGTGCGGTTTTCCTGTTTAACGCCTTCCATTACGCTGTCCCACAGTGCAGTGGTCGCTTCAGTTGCGCCAGCCAGGAAGGACTCGTCACCCTCATACGGAGTGTAGTTTTTCTGAATGAAGTCACGGACGTTTACTTCATTCTGCCAATCACCTTTGGTAAAACCTTCCCAGGCTGTGGCTAACTTTTCATTAAGCTCGGACATGTAACACCTACCTTCTTAAGTGGATTTTTTATTTACTGCGTGTAATGAGCATCAACAGATTAATGATGATCGTTACCACGCAGATAAATGACCCAGTATGTCAACCCGACCAACAAACCGCCGCCGATAATGTTACCGATCGTAACCGGAATCAGGTTATCGGTGATGAAATTCATCACGGTCAGGTGAGAAAAATTCTCCGGAGAAGAACCGACAGCGGTCCAGAATTCCGGGGTGGCGAAATCGCGTATTACGATACCCATAGGGATCATAAACATGTTTGCGATACTGTGCTCAAAACCGCTGGCAACAAACATTGCGACCGGTAATACCATGATAAACGCTTTGTCCATCAGGCTGCGACCAGAGTAGCTCATCCAGACGGCCAGACACACCATTAGGTTAGCCAGAATACCCAGGCTTACAGCTTCAACAAAAGTATGGTGCACTTTGTGGTCGGCAGTTTGCAGGACGTTGAGTCCCCACGCGCCGTTGGCGGTCATATACTCGCCAGAAAGCCACATGAGTAACACAAAGATCAGCGCACCAATCAGGTTACCGACATAAACGTTAAGCCAGTTCTTCGCTAACTGACCCCAGGTAATACGACCACTGGCTTTAGCGACGACAATCAGTACGGTTGAAGTGAAGAGGTCAGCGCCGCAGACAACGCAAAGGATCAGCCCCAGGGAAAAGCAGATACCACCCACCAACTTTGCCATGCCGAAAGGCATTGTGCCGGTACCGGTTGTGGCAGTGATATAGAAAACAAAGGCAATTGAAATGAACACACCGGCAGTAATTGCCAGATAGAACGTCTTAAGCGGATGTTTCGTTGCTTTATAGACGCCTGCTTCTTCGGCAACTTTGGCCATAGCAGCAGGAAGTATAAGATCAAAAGGGTTGTCAGCTTTCACACTAACTCTCTCTTTATTAAGTCGGCGACGAGATACTAACAAAGCATTATAGATGAGAATTTGATATAGATCATATCTCGCCTGGCTTATAGGCCCGTAAGACGCATGGTTTTTATGCAATTACGGTGTAACTTGTTGATTATCCATATAAAAATAAATTTTAAAAATTATAAAGTGAGTTGAATTTTTTCTTTATGCCTCCAGGTGGACGGTTAATTAAAATGGAGTAATTGAGATAAATAGCGATATTAATAAACCAAAATTTTTAATATCAACTACTAATATTTAACCTTGTTTTTACATTTATTTTTGAGTAGGCAAAAATAAAAAACAGGGCGCTTAAAGCGCCCCGTAATATAGCCCAGACAATACGTTTAGCCTACTCAACGCGGGCTGTTTGCCACTATTTTGACCAGTGTGCTGCTTTCGCGCGTTGCAGCTTCTCATAGGCTTTCAGCAGAGACTGATGTGCCGGGAAAGCCTGCAGATCGCTATCAACCGTTTGTAATCCGTAGAATGGCGCTTCTCCGCTCATTGCAGCACTTGCTGCTTCAACTGCCTCTGCACCGTACATACGAACAAATGCGTTAAGATACTGCAGCGGCTGGCGGTCTTCTTCCTGTGACAACAGCAGCAGAGTTTGCAGGCAACGGTAATAGTTGGCGCGTTCAGCGCTGAAGACGGATGCGTTAAATTCCATCGTCCATTCCGTCCAGATCAGTGCCTGCTCAAGGTCACCCCCCGCCAGAGCCAGCATTACTTTGAGCTCGCCAATGCGCAGGGTATACCAGCCATTATCCGCACCGGTCGCCAAACCCAGTAGCTCACGTACGCGAGTGAAGTCGTCAAATCCTTCTTCATCCAGCTGTGCGAGCAGGTTGAGGTAGTCTTCTTTTTCCCATTCGCTGCCTGGCAGAGAGAGAATGGTCTCACGCAGGTGCGCTCCCATGCTGTTGTTGGCTAACCACAAATCTTCTGCTGGGTAGATGTCAGACATACCCGGAACGATAATGCGGCAAGCGTAAACGCTCAGATGCTCATAGTCGGCGATGTAGACTTCTTTATCTTCCGCTTTGAAGATCGCCATCAGGGTGGCGAACTCTTCTTCCGTTGTACCGGAGAAATTCCAGTCAACGAACGGGTAATCGGCATCCTGCTTGAACAGATCCCAGGAGATCAGACCGCTGGAATCGATGAAGTGCGTTTCGAGGTTAGTGTGCTCAGCCACTTCTTCATCGTCGAAGGTTGGGGGCGTGAAGACGTCAAGATCTTTCAGACCACGGCCCTGCAACAGTTCCGTGACGGTACGCTCCAGTGCAACACCGAAATCCGGGTGCGCGCCGAAAGAGGCAAAACAGGTGCCGTTAGCCGGGTTGAACAGGACAACGCAGATAACCGGGTATTTGCCGCCCAGCGAACCGTCGTACGCGAAGATTGGGAATCCTTCGGCTTCCAGCTTTGCAATGGATTCAACGACTGCCGGGTAACGCGCCATCACTTCAGCCGGAATTTCCGGCAGGCTGATGCTTTCCGCGATAATGCGGTTCTTCACATAGCGCTCAAAAACTTCAGACAGCCCCTGAACGCGGGCTTCATTCGGTGTGTTACCCGCAGACATACCGTTAGATACATACAGGTTACCGATGATGTTCATCGGAATGTAAACGGTCTGATTATCTGACTGACGGGTAAACGGCAGGCCGCAAACGCCGCGTTCTTCATTGCCGGATTGCAGATCGATAAGCATGCTACCGGTCAGTTCATTGTCTGGATCGTAGAATGCGCGCAGACGCGCATCCAGCAAACCTTCAGGTACGTCATCATCTTCAGTCAGTGGGAACCATTTTTCGTTCGGGTAATGTACGAACGGGCCGTTAGCGATGGTTTCGCCCAGCCAGAAATCCGCAAAGAAGTAATTCGTGGACAGACGCTCAAAATATTCGCCCAGTGCGGAGGCCAGCGCCGCTTTTTTCGTCGCGCCTTTACCGTTGGTAAAGCACAGCGCGCATTCTTTGTCGCGAATATGTACAGACCAGACGTTAGGAACGGGGTTCAACCATGAGGCTTCTTCAATTTGAAAACCGAGGTCGAGTAATTTTTGCTGGAAGCGAGCGATGGAATCTTCCAGTGCGGCATCTTTGCCGGGGATAAATGTTTGCGTCATGAAAATCACTTTTGTCGTACGGAAAGCGCGCAATGATACGGGTTTTCAATGAATGGCGCTATCGCCGCCGGAGCCTCGGCGTAAATAAAGCCTTTGATTCACACCGTAGCGTGTTCAGTCGAATGTCTGCGGACTATCTGCTGAAGGGAAGAGGGGGTTCTTTCTTTATCTATCTCTGCGCTATGCAAAACCAGAATGGTCGAAGGTCGGCTGGGCGAAATGCGCCTCCTGATAGCGAAAATCTCGGTTTTTATCCGTCAATCCGATAGATTCTGTTGTGTGACGCATCGCTCATTTTTTCCCTGGCCAGTTTTACCCATTGCGGCGCGTGTCACTGAATGATAAAACCGATATCCACAGGAATAACTTATACCAATGTCTGTCACAGGAATTATCGTAAACGACAGGATGTTGATTGGATAACAACACAACGTGGTGAGGGGAAATGGCTCAGGTCTTCAATTTTAGTTCAGGTCCGGCAATGCTTCCGGCGGAAGTACTTAAACTGGCTCAACAGGATCTTTGTGACTGGAACGGTCTTGGCACGTCGGTGATGGAAATTAGCCACCGAGGCAAAGAGTTTATCCAGGTTGCAGAGGAAGCGGAGCAGGATTTTCGCGATCTTCTCAGCATCCCCTCCAACTATAAAGTGTTGTTCTGCCATGGCGGTGGTCGCGGGCAGTTCGCGGGTATCCCGTTAAATATTCTGGGTGATAAAACCACCGCGGATTACGTCGATGCCGGTTATTGGGCCGCTAGTGCAATTAAAGAAGCGAAAAAATACTGCACGCCAAACGTTATTGATGCCAAAGTCACCGTTGACGGCCTGCGCGCTGTGAAGCCGATGAGCGAATGGCAGCTTTCTGACAACGCGGCGTATCTGCACTATTGCCCGAACGAAACCATCGACGGTATCGCGATTGATGAAACGCCGAATTTTGCCAGCAATGTGGTGGTGACGGCGGATCTGTCTTCTACCATTCTTTCCGCGCCGCTTGATGTTAGCCGCTATGGCGTTATCTATGCCGGGGCGCAGAAAAATATTGGTCCTGCGGGGCTGACCATTGTCATCGTACGCGAAGATTTACTGGGCAAAGCCCACGTGTCTTGCCCGTCGATTCTTGACTATACCGTACTAAATGACAACGACTCCATGTTTAACACGCCACCGACCTTTGCCTGGTATCTGTCTGGCCTGGTCTTTAAATGGCTGAAGAAACAGGGCGGCGTCAGCGCAATGGATAAAATTAACCAGCAAAAAGCAGAACTGCTGTACGGCGTGATTGATAACAGCGATTTCTACCGCAACGATGTGGCGAAGTCGAACCGTTCACGTATGAACGTCCCGTTCCAGTTGGCTGACAGCGCGCTCGATAAACTCTTCCTGGAAGAGTCGTTTGCTGCGGGTCTGCATGCACTGAAGGGACACCGTGTAGTTGGCGGGATGCGGGCTTCAATCTATAACGCTATGCCGCTGGAAGGCGTAAAAGCACTGACCGATTTCATGGTCGATTTCGAGCGTCGCCGCGGCTAATCTGCTGTACTTTTCATCCCCACAGCCAGCCTGTGGGGTTTTTATGTCTGTTTTTGAGAGTTGAGTTTCATGGAATCCCTGACGTTACAACCCATTGCGCGGGTGGATGGCACCATCAATCTGCCTGGTTCCAAAAGTGTTTCTAACCGCGCTTTGCTGCTGGCTGCATTAGCAAATGGCACCACTGTCCTGACAAACCTGCTGGACAGTGATGATGTCCGCCATATGCTGAATGCGCTTAATGCGTTGGGGATTAGCTATACCCTTTCGGCCGATCGTACCCGCTGTGAAATTACGGGGAATGGTGGTCCGCTGCATGCCGAAGGCGCTGTAGAGCTGTTCCTTGGCAACGCCGGAACCGCAATGCGCCCGCTGGCCGCCGCTCTGTGCCTGGGCAGCAATGATATCGTGTTGACGGGTGAACCGCGCATGAAGGAGCGCCCGATTGGCCACCTGGTTGACGCACTGCGCCAGGGCGGAGCGAATATTGAATACCTGGAGCAGGAAAACTATCCGCCTTTACGTCTACGCGGTGGCTTCACCGGGGGACAGGTTGAGGTAGACGGCAGCGTTTCCAGCCAGTTCCTGACCGCGCTGCTGATGACAGCACCGCTGGCGCCGCAGGATACGACAATCGCGATTAAAGGCGATCTGGTGTCAAAACCGTACATCGACATCACGCTGAACCTGATGAAAACGTTTGGTGTTGACATTGAAAACCAGAACTACCAGCGTTTTGTCGTACAGGGCAACCAACAGTACCAGTCTCCGGGCGCTTATCTGGTAGAAGGCGATGCTTCATCGGCTTCGTATTTTCTCGCGGCCGGCGCGATCAAAGGCGGTACGGTGAAGGTTACCGGAATTGGGCGTCATAGCATGCAGGGTGATATTCGCTTTGCCGATGTGCTGGAAAAAATGGGCGCGACCGTGACATGGGGTGATGATTTTATTGCCTGTACGCACGGTGAGTTGAACGCTGTTGATATGGATATGAATCATATTCCTGATGCGGCAATGACCATTGCGACCGCCGCGCTGTTTGCAAAGGGCACAACGACTTTACGGAACATTTACAACTGGCGTGTCAAAGAGACTGACCGTCTGTTTGCTATGGCAACAGAGCTACGGAAAGTGGGCGCGGAAGTTGAAGAGGGGCATGATTTTATTCGTATCACTCCGCCGGTTAAGCTGCAGTTTGCGGATATTGCGACCTATAACGATCACCGTATGGCGATGTGTTTCTCGCTGGTGGCGCTGTCTGACACACCCGTTACCATCCTTGACCCGAAATGTACCGCGAAAACCTTCCCGGATTACTTCGAACAACTGGCCCGTATCAGCACACCTGCCTGACTTTATTGCCGCATCTTCGGGTGCGGCACATTCCGTCATCTCCGATTGCCCATTTATTCTACACTCAGCTTCAATGAGTCTGTATTTTTCACACAAAGATAACGTTCGTAGACGTTGGCGCGTATAATGCGCGGCGTTCACGTTAACGTATGCCTGTTTAAGGAGAAAAAGATGACGGCAATTGCCCCGGTTATTACCATTGATGGCCCAAGTGGTGCAGGTAAAGGCACCTTGTGCAAGGCAATGGCGGAAGCATTGCAGTGGCATCTGTTAGATTCAGGCGCGATCTACCGTGTACTGGCGCTTGCGGCGTTGCATCATCATGTTGATGTGACTTCTGAAGATGCTCTGGTACCGCTTGCGTCGCATCTGGATGTGCGTTTTATCTCAACAGACGGCAATCTGGAAGTTATCCTGGAAGGCGAAGATGTCAGTGGTGAAATCCGCACTCAGGAAGTGGCAAATGCCGCATCCCAGGTGGCTGCATTTCCCCGTGTGCGCGAAGCGCTTTTACGCCGCCAGCGAGCCTTCCGCGAAGCACCAGGTCTGATCGCCGACGGGCGCGATATGGGCACGGTGGTGTTCCCTGATGCGCCAGTAAAAATTTTTCTGGACGCCTCCTCGCAAGAACGTGCGCATCGACGTATGCTACAGTTGCAGGAGAAGGGCTTTAGTGTTAACTTTGAACGCCTTTTGGCCGAGATCGAAGAACGCGATGATCGTGATCGCAACCGTGCTGTAGCGCCGCTGGTTCCCGCTGCTGATGCTTTAGTTTTGGATTCAACCCGATTAAGCATTGAGCAAGTGATTGAAAAAGCGTTACAATACGCGCGCCAAAAACTGGCACTCGCTTAAGCGCGACCGAATTTGCAGTACCCCCGTTGCAATGGATTGACAGCGGGTATGTTAAACAACCCCATCCGGCATGGAGCCAGGTGGACGTTAAATATGAAACCTGAAGATTAAACATGACTGAATCTTTTGCTCAACTGTTTGAAGAATCCTTAAAAGAAATCGAAACCCGCCCGGGTTCCATCGTTCGTGGTGTTGTTGTTGCTATCGACAAAGACGTAGTACTGGTTGACGCCGGTCTGAAATCTGAGTCCGCCATTCCGGCAGAGCAGTTCAAAAACGCCCAGGGCGAGCTGGAAATCCAGGTTGGTGACGAAGTTGACGTTGCTCTGGATGCAGTAGAAGACGGCTTCGGTGAAACCCTGCTGTCCCGTGAAAAAGCTAAACGTCACGAAGCTTGGATCACGCTGGAAAAAGCTTACGAAGAAGCTGCAACCGTTACTGGTGTTATCAATGGCAAAGTCAAGGGTGGCTTCACTGTTGAGCTGAATGGTATTCGCGCGTTCCTGCCGGGTTCCCTGGTAGACGTTCGTCCGGTCCGCGACACGCTGCACCTGGAAGGCAAAGAGCTTGAATTCAAAGTAATCAAGCTGGATCAGAAGCGTAACAACGTTGTTGTTTCCCGTCGTGCCGTTATCGAATCCGAAAACAGCGCAGAACGCGATCAGCTGCTGGAAAACCTGCAGGAAGGCATGGAAGTTAAAGGTATCGTTAAGAACCTCACTGACTACGGTGCATTCGTTGATCTGGGTGGCGTTGACGGCCTGCTGCACATCACCGACATGGCATGGAAACGCGTTAAGCATCCGAGCGAAATCGTAAACGTTGGCGACGAAATCACTGTTAAAGTGCTGAAGTTCGACCGCGAGCGTACTCGTGTATCTCTGGGCCTGAAACAGCTGGGCGAAGATCCATGGGTAGCTATCGCTAAGCGTTATCCGGAAGGTACCAAACTGACTGGTCGCGTGACCAACCTGACCGACTACGGCTGCTTCGTTGAAATCGAAGAAGGCGTTGAAGGCCTGGTTCACGTTTCCGAAATGGATTGGACCAACAAAAACATCCACCCGTCCAAAGTTGTTAACGTTGGCGATGTAGTGGAAGTTATGGTTCTGGATATCGACGAAGAACGTCGTCGTATCTCCCTGGGTCTGAAGCAGTGCAAAAACAACCCATGGCAGCAGTTCGCGGAAACCCACAACAAGGGCGACCGTGTTGAAGGTAAAATCAAGTCTATCACTGACTTCGGTATCTTCATCGGCCTGGACGGCGGCATCGACGGCCTGGTTCACCTGTCTGACATCTCCTGGAACGTTGCAGGCGAAGAAGCAGTACGTGAATACAAAAAAGGCGACGAAATCGCAGCAGTTGTTCTGCAGGTTGATGCAGAACGTGAGCGTATCTCTCTGGGCGTTAAACAGCTCGCAGAAGATCCGTTCAACAACTGGGTTGCACTGAACAAGAAAGGCGCAATCGTAAACGGTAAAGTCACTGCAGTTGACGCTAAAGGCGCAACCGTAGAACTGGCTGACGGCGTTGAAGGTTACCTGCGCGCTTCTGAAGCTTCACGTGACCGCGTTGAAGATGCAACTCTGGTTCTGAGCGTAGGCGACGACGTTGAAGCTAAATTCACTGGCGTTGATCGTAAGAACCGTGCAATCAGCCTGTCTGTTCGTGCTAAAGACGAAGCTGATGAGAAAGATGCAATCGCAACTGTTAACAAACAGGAAGATGCAAACTTCTCTAACAACGCAATGGCTGAAGCTTTCAAAGCAGCTAAAGGCGAGTAATATCGAGTACTCTATACCCTAAATAATTCGAGTTGCAGGAAGGCGGCAGGGAGCGAATCCCCAGGAGCTTACTTCAGTAAGTGATTGGGGTGAACGAGCGTAGCCAACGCACATGCAGCTTGAAGTATGACGGGTATAATCCTTTGTGCTATTAACAGCACAAAGGGTGACGAGTAGCTTGACAGATTACAGGATTCGTCCTGTAATCAATGACAAAGGGCGGCTACGGCCGCCCTTAATCAATGCAGCAGCTAATTTTGCCTTTAAGGAACCGGAGGAATCATGACCAAGTCAGAATTGATTGAAAGACTTGCAACCCAGCAACCTCATATTCCCGCGAAAGCGGTTGAAGATGCAGTAAAAGAGATGCTGGAACATATGGCCTCGACTCTTGCGCAGGGCGAGCGTATTGAAATCCGCGGTTTCGGTAGTTTTTCTTTGCATTACCGCGCACCACGCACCGGACGTAATCCGAAGACTGGCGATAAAGTGGATCTGGAAGGAAAATATGTTCCGCACTTTAAGCCGGGTAAAGAACTGCGCGATCGCGCCAATATTTACGGTTAAGTCCTCAGCAAGACTTAGCCCCGAGAAAAGCACCTGTATGGGTGCTTTTTTCATTTTTACCTCTCTGTACTGGAATCTCTCTCCCAACCTGGTTGTATGTTACATCCGCAGTTAAATAACAGCGGAATGCACCTCGTTTATCGGTAAACAGTTGCCAGACATTCGCTGAGTTGTCCTGCACACTCCCTGCCACAGGGAGGTGTTATATGAAAATAACAACAATCAGTATGTGTGCGTTATGCGGCATTCTCCCGCTGACGATATTACCCGTATTACCCGACATGCTGTGTGTCAGCTTTGTATTTGGTCTGGCGTGTCTGCTCTGTCTCATTCCTCATCGATATATGCATTACGCCGGATTAGTCCTGGTGTTTTTCCTGTGGGGAATACTGGCAGCGAAAGAGGTTATCTGGGCTGGTGATACGCTCCCGGCCAAAACGCAGCAGGCTATCGTTCAAATAACCGGGACTGACAATATGACCACGCACTACGGTCAGATTACACACCTTCAGGGGAGACGTATATTTCCTGCCGTTGGCGTCGTACTGTATGGGCAGTACTTACCCGGCGATGTTTGCGCAGGTCAGACATGGGCGATGACGCTGAAAGTTCGCGCTGTGCATGGGCAACTGAATGAAGGTGGATTTGATAGCCAGCGCTATGCCTTGGCACAGCATCAGCCGCTGACGGGGCGTTTTCTGCAGGCTTCAGTGATTACGCCGCAATGCAGTCTGCGTGCACGTTATCTCTCCTCGCTAAAAACCACGCTTGCCGACTATCCCTGGCAGCAAGTCATACTGGGGCTGGGGATGGGGGAACGTTTGTCCGTATCGCAGGCGGTAAAGAATATAATGCGTGATACCGGAACCGCACATTTGATGGCTATTTCCGGGCTGCATATTGCTTTTGTCGCACTCCTCGCTGGCGGACTGATACGCGGTGGACAATTTTTTATGCCGACACGCTGGATCTGCTGGCAGGCTCCGTTAGTCGGGGGCGTGCTCTGCGCTGCATTGTATGCCTGGCTGACGGGGCTGCAGCCACCGGCATTACGCACGGTCACCGCGCTAATGGTATGGGGGATACTAAAACTAAGCGGCAGGCAGTGGAGTGGCTGGGCGGTCTGGATTACCTGCCTGGCAGCAATTGTGGTAGTGGATCCGGTCGCGGTGCTTTCACAAAGCCTGTGGTTGTCTGCTTTCGCCGTAGCGGCGTTGATATTCTGGTATCAGTGGATGCCGATGCCGTACCGGCCGCTCTCGCCTATCGGACGTGCAGTGCTGGCGCTTGCTCATCTTCAACTGGGAATTACGGTACTGCTTTTGCCTGTCCAAATCGCATTATTTCACGGTGTTAGCCTGAGCTCATTCCTGGCCAATTTATTTGCGG
This sequence comes from Citrobacter sp. RHBSTW-00671, assembly GCF_014103415.1. Taxonomy (NCBI): domain Bacteria; kingdom Pseudomonadati; phylum Pseudomonadota; class Gammaproteobacteria; order Enterobacterales; family Enterobacteriaceae; genus Citrobacter; species Citrobacter sp. RHBSTW-00671. The sequence goes on along the minus strand of NZ_JABXPR010000001.1, from coordinate 3,721,969 downwards.
TACCGCTGGTCACATTTGTTTCAGTTCCTCTGATATTAGCGGGTATGGTCGTGCATTTAACCGGTCAAGTGATGATTGAGGCAGGGCTGTGGTATCTTGCCGACCGTTCTCTGGCGCTGTTATTTTGGGGACTCAATAGCTTACCTGAAGGATGGCTCAACATTGATGCGCGTTGGCAATGGCTTGCACTATCCCCATGGCTGATGCTTATTGCATGGCGATTAAATGCCTGGAAAACGCTACCGGTTGCCTGTTTTACCGGACTTTTGTTATTGAGTGGACCGTTCTGGAGAACACCCCGCGCTGATTTGTGGCAGGTACATATGCTGGATGTAGGGCAGGGGCTGGCAATAGTGATTGCCCGTAATGGCAAAGCAATTCTCTATGATACCGGGTTGGCCTGGCCCGAGGGCGATAGTGCGCAGCAGTTGATCATTCCCTGGCTACGTTGGCACAACCTGGAACCGCAAGGGGTAATTCTAAGCCACGAACATTTGGATCACCGGGGAGGGCTGCAATCACTACAGCAAGCCTGGCCGTCACTGTGGATCAGAAGTCCGTTGGGTTGGAAAGGGCATCTCCCTTGTTTTCGCGGGGAGCGTTGGCAATGGCAGGGACTAACATTTAGCGCACATTGGCCAGTCAGTGGAAATAAAGAGCAGGGGAATAACCATTCCTGTGTGGTAAAGGTGGATGACGGAAATCAGAGTATTCTTCTGACCGGTGATATTGAATCCTCCGCTGAACAAAAAATGCTAAGTCACTACTGGCAGCATCTGCAGGCTACGTTTGTGCAGGTTCCACACCATGGGAGTAACACGTCATCCTCACTGGCGCTGATACAACGCGTTGGCGGGCAGGCCGCAATAGCCTCAGCATCCCGCTACAATGCCTGGCGTCTACCGTCATGGAAAGTCCGACAGCGTTACCGGCAACAAAATTATCAGTGGCTGGACACACCCCACCAGGGGCAAATCACGCTGGATATTTATCAAAAAAGTTGGCGAATACGCAGCTTACGGGATCAGATTTTACCCCGTTGGTATCATCAGTGGTTTGGCGTGGTGGAGGATAACGGGTAGAATATGCGGCTATTCTAACAAATGCTGGTTTTTTGAATGCATAACGATAAAGATCTCTCTACGTGGCAGACGTTTCGCCGACTATGGCCAACCATAGCGCCTTTTAAATCGGGTCTGATCGTGGCGGGTATAGCGTTAGTCCTTAACGCGGCCAGCGATACCTTCATGTTATCGCTCCTCAAGCCATTACTGGATGATGGTTTTGGTAAAACCGATCGCTCTGTGCTGCTGTGGATGCCGCTGGTGGTCATTGGGCTGATGATAGTTCGTGGTATTACGAGCTATGTCTCCAGCTACTGTATTTCATGGGTGTCTGGCAAAGTGGTCATGACCATGCGTCGCCGCCTGTTTGGTCATATGATGGGCATGCCTGTCGCCTTTTTTGATAAACAGTCTACTGGTACGCTGCTGTCTCGTATTACCTATGATTCAGAGCAGGTCGCGTCTTCGTCTTCCGGCGCATTGATCACTGTGGTACGTGAAGGGGCCTCAATTATTGGCCTGTTTATCATGATGTTCTACTACAGTTGGCAGCTGTCATTGATCCTGATTGTGCTGGCGCCTATCGTGTCGGTGGCCATTCGTGTGGTCTCCAAGCGTTTTCGTAGCATCAGTAAAAACATGCAAAACACCATGGGGCAGGTTACCACCAGCGCAGAGCAGATGCTGAAAGGCCACAAAGAAGTATTGATTTTTGGTGGTCAGGACGTTGAAACCAAGCGTTTTGACAAAGTCAGCAACAAGATGCGTTTGCAGGGTATGAAGATGGTTTCTGCCTCTTCTATCTCCGATCCTATCATCCAGTTGATCGCTTCTCTGGCTCTGGCCTTCGTGCTATATGCGGCCAGCTTCCCAAGCGTGATGGAAAACCTGACGGCGGGGACAATCACCGTTGTCTTCTCTTCAATGATCGCCCTGATGCGTCCGCTGAAGTCACTGACTAACGTCAATGCCCAGTTCCAGCGCGGTATGGCGGCATGCCAGACCTTATTTACGATTCTGGATAGCGAACAAGAGAAAGATGAAGGTAAACGCGTCATTGAGCGTGCTTCCGGCGATCTGGAGTTCCGTAATGTCACCTTTACCTACCCGGGCCGTGACATTCCTGCGTTACGTAACATCAACCTGAATATTCCGGCGGGCAAAACCGTTGCCCTGGTTGGACGTTCTGGTTCTGGTAAATCCACTATCGCCAGCCTGATCACGCGCTTCTACGATATTGATGAAGGGCAGATTCTGATGGATGGGCACGACCTGCGTGAATACACCCTGTCATCTCTGCGCGATCAGGTGGCGCTGGTATCGCAGAACGTCCACCTGTTCAATGATACGGTTGCCAACAATATCGCCTACGCACGTACCGATATGTATAGCCGTGAGCAGATCGAAAAAGCCGCGCAGATGGCCTACGCCATGGATTTCATCAACAAGATGGATGATGGTCTGGATACGGTGATTGGCGAAAACGGCGTGCTGCTGTCAGGTGGTCAGCGCCAGCGTATCGCCATCGCTCGCGCCTTGCTGCGCGACAGTCCGATCCTGATCCTCGATGAAGCTACGTCGGCGCTGGATACCGAATCCGAACGCGCGATTCAGTCTGCACTTGACGAGCTACAGAAAAACCGTACCTCTCTGGTTATTGCTCACCGCCTTTCTACCATTGAACAGGCAGACGAGATAATCGTGGTGGAAGACGGGCTGATTGTTGAGCGCGGAACCCACAGCGAACTGCTTGAGCAGCGTGGGGTTTATGCACAATTACATAAAATGCAATTTGGTCAATGATCGCACGTATCTGGTCCGGTGAATCGCCGTTATGGCGATTATTACTGCCACTTTCCTGGCTGTATGGTCTGGTGAGTGGCGGGATTCGTCTATGCTACAAGCTTGGGCTTAAACGTGCATGGCGTGCGCCAGTACCGGTGGTGGTAGTCGGTAATCTGACAGCAGGCGGCAATGGTAAAACACCAGTAGTCATCTGGCTGGTTGAACAGCTGCAGCAACGCGGTATTCGTGTGGGCGTAGTGTCTCGCGGCTATGGCGGGAAAGCAGCGGCCTATCCGCTATTGCTAACGGCAGACACCACTACTGCAGAAGCGGGTGATGAGCCTGTGCTTATCTTTCAACGTACCGGCGTACCCGTAGCGGTATCTCCGGTAAGATCGGATGCGGTAAAAGCGATCCTTGCTCACCATGACGTGCAGATTATTGTGACAGACGATGGGTTACAGCACTATCGTCTGGCACGTGATGTGGAAATCGTGGTGATTGACGGTGTGCGTCGGTTTGGTAACGGCTGGTGGCTCCCTGCGGGCCCAATGCGTGAGCGTGCTGGTCGGCTGAAATCGGTGGATGCCACGATCGTTAATGGCGGCGTTGCGCGACCGGGTGAAATTCCCATGCATCTTGAGCCGGGGCTGGCCGTTAATTTACGTACCGGTGAACGCCGCGATGTCGCGCAACTGTCTGATATTGTTGCCATGGCGGGTATCGGCCATCCACCCCGTTTTTTTGCCACGCTTGAGGCATGTGGTGCCAGGCCACAAAAATGTGTCGCGCTGGCGGATCATCAGTCTCTGACCTACAGTGACGTCAGTGCGTTGTTAGCCGAAGGACAAACGCTGGTGATGACGGAAAAAGATGCCGTCAAATGCCGCGCATTTGCTGATGATAACTGGTGGTATTTACCCGTTGACGCACATCTGTCAGGCGAACGGCCTGATGCATTGCTGAATAGCTTAATCTCGCTGACTCGCTAACCGATTCAAGCTGCGGCAGCGGATCATTTATGAGGCCATAAATGTCGTTGCCGCACCTTTCTTTGACGGATGCCCGTCATCTTCACCTTGCTGCACAAGGTCTGCTGAAAAAAACACGTCGTCGGGCAACGCCGGCGGATATTCTGGCGACCATTTCTCGCATGTCCCTATTGCAAATCGATACCATCAATATTGTCGCGCGCAGTCCCTATCTGGTGCTGTTTAGTCGTTTGGGCGACTATTCCCCCCAATGGCTCGATGATGCCTTACTGCGGGGCGAACTGATGGAGTATTGGGCGCATGAAGCCTGTTTTTTACCGCGCAGCGACTTTATGCTGATACGCCATCGGATGTTGGCGCCGGAAAAAATGGGCTGGAAATACAAAGCGTCGTGGATGAAAGAACATGCGCATGAAATTGAGCAGCTGTTACAGCATATCCAACATAATGGGCCGGTACGTTCAGCCGATTTCGAGCATCCGCGCAAGGGCGCCAGCGGCTGGTGGGAATGGAAACCACAAAAGCGGCATCTGGAAGGGCTTTTTACTTCCGGGAAAGTGATGGTGGTGGAGCGACGTAATTTTCAGCGAGTGTATGATTTAACGCATCGCGTCATGCCTCATTGGGATGACGAGCGTGACCGGCTGTCGCAGGATGAAGCCGAAATTGTGATGCTGGATAATAGCGCTCGTAGTTTGGGTATTTTCCGTGAGCAGTGGTTGGCGGACTACTATCGACTGAAGCGTCCGGCGTTAAAAAACTGGTGTGATATGCGAAGGGAACAGCGACATATAATTCCTGTTGATGTAGAAGGGCTGGGCACCCTGTGGCTGCATAGCAACCTTCGGCCGCAACTGGAACTTGCTCTGGCTGGAAAGTTGACCGCCACTCACAGCGCTGTTTTATCCCCGTTTGATCCGGTGGTCTGGGATCGTAAACGGGCTGAACAGCTGTTTGATTTTAGCTACCGACTGGAATGCTACACGCCAGCGGCCAAACGTCAGTACGGCTATTTTGTCTTACCTCTGTTACATCGCGGCCAGTTGGTTGGACGTATAGATGCCAAGATGCACCGTAAAACCGCTGTACTGGAAGTCATTTCACTGTGGTTACAGGATGGCGTTAGGGCCGGGGTGACGCTGCAAAAAGGCTTGCTCCAGGCCATCAGTGATTTTGCTCGCTGGCAGCAGGCGACGCGAGTGACATTGGGGACTTGCCCGGACGGTTTATTTGCTGACTCTCGGCACGGTTGGGAAATAGACCCAGCCTCTTAATTGATTATGTTAATATTTACGGATTCACAATCCGGTCCATCTGGAGGAACTATGGATCATCGTCTGCTTGAAATCATTGCCTGCCCGGTATGCAATGGAAAACTCTGGTTTAACCAGGAAAAACAGGAACTGATTTGTAAACTGGATAACCTTGCTTTCCCACTGCGCGATGGCATTCCCGTTTTGCTGGAAACCGAAGCCCGTGTTCTGACTGCTGATGAGAGTAAATCATGAGTTTTGTGGTCATTATTCCTGCGCGTTATGCATCCACGCGTTTGCCGGGTAAGCCGCTGCTGGATATCAACGGCAAGCCCATGATTGTGCATGTGCTGGAGCGAGCGCGTGAATCTGGCGCTGAGCGTATTATTGTTGCCACCGATCATGAAGATGTCGCCCGTGCGGTAGAAGCGGTGGGGGGCGAAGTGTGCATGACACGTGCCGATCACCAATCTGGCACGGAGCGGCTGGCGGAAGTCGTCGAGAAATGTGGTTTTAGCGATGATACCGTTATCGTGAACGTACAGGGTGATGAGCCGATGATCCCGGCGGTCATTATTCGTCAGGTGGCAGAAAATCTGGCGCAACGTCAGGTTGGAATGGCGACGCTGGCAGCCCCCATTCATAGTGCGGAAGAAGCGTTTAATCCGAATGCGGTAAAAGTTGTGCTGGATGCTGAAGGCTATGCCCTCTATTTTTCTCGTGCGACGATCCCATGGGATCGCGACCGTTTTGCCAAAAGCCTCGAAACGGTGGGCGATACCTTCCTGCGTCACCTGGGCATTTACGGTTATCGCGCCGGATTCATTCGCCGCTATGTAAACTGGCAGCCGAGTCCGCTTGAGCATATTGAAATGCTGGAGCAACTGCGTGTGCTGTGGTACGGCGAAAAAATTCACGTCGCCGTGGCTAAGGAAGTTCCTGGCACAGGGGTTGATACCGCTGAAGATCTTGAGCGTGTTCGCGCTGAGATGCGTTAGTTTTTCTCACGATTCTCCATCAAGATACGCTGAATAATGTAAGTTGCAGGAGGCTTTACCCACCTGCAGCTTGAAGTATGACGCGTATTTTTGGGAGGCGTATCGTATCGTTACGCTTTTCCTCCACTTTTCTTTTCATCAATTGATCTCATCCGGGTGACATCTGTCTGCACGACGCTCATTATGAAAGCAGTAGCATTTATGAGGGCAATCTGAAATGGAACAGTTGCGTGCCGAACTCAGCCATCTGCTGGGTGAAAAACTCAGTCGTATTGAATGCGTAAATGAAAAAGTGGATACGGCCCTGTGGTCACTGTATGACAGCCAGGGAAATCCGATGCCACTGATGGCGAGAAGTTTCACCACACCGGGGATGGCGCAGCAGTTAGCATGGAAAAGCACCATGCTGGCACGCAGCGGGACGGTGCGTATGCCTGTCATTTATGGGGTCTTAACGCACGAAGAGCACCCCGGCCCTGATGTCCTGTTGCTTGAACGTTTACGCGGTGTGCCGGTAGAAGCGCCTGCCCGAACCCCGGAACGCTGGGAGCATTTAAAAGATCAGATCGTGGAAGGCTTATTGTCGTGGCACCGTCAGGACAGTCGTGGCTGTGTGGGGGCGGTGGACAATACGCAAGAGAACCTCTGGCCATCCTGGTATCGGCAGCGTGTTGAAGTGCTATGGAGCACGTTAAACCAGTTCAACAACACCGGACTGACGATGCAGGACAAGCGGATTTTGTTTCGTACCCGAGAATGCTTACCCGCCTTGTTTGAAGGCTTTAATGATAATTGCGTACTGATCCACGGTAATTTCAGTTTACGCAGTATGCTCAAAGATGCCCGTAGCGATCAGCTTCTGGCGATGGTGGGGCCAGGCTTAATGCTGTGGGCGCCGAGAGAGTATGAATTGTTCCGCTTAATGGACAATGCGCTGGCGGAAAGCCTGTTGTGGCAGTATTTACAACGTGCGCCGGTGGCGGAATCATTTATCTGGCGACGCTGGCTATATGTGTTGTGGGATGAGGTTGCGCAACTGGTCAATACCGGGCGTTTTAGCCGCTCTAACTTTGATCTGGCGACTAAGTCTCTGCTGCCCTGGCTTGCCTGAATATCCGGTTGCGGCCTTGCCGGATGGCGGCGTGAGCGCCTTATCCGGCCTATAATTGAGCACTGAACACGCCGGCCTGATAAGACGCGTGAGTGTCGCCATCAGGCAGCATTTCTGTCAATGTTCTGCTCCCTTCAGCCACTGCCAGATGCGCCCCAACGTTTCGTAACCAACCCGATCGCTATGCATCAGCCAGACAGGCGAAGGAATTACTCGCTCCCACGGATTGAGCGGTGAATCGATGGCCAGTTGATTAGCGGGTGCAGGCAAAGGATGCAGTCCGACCTGGTGAAAGAAAATCATCGCACGCGGTAAGTGCGATGCGGATGTCACCAGCAGGAACGGCGCATCGCCAATAGCCTGTTTTACTGCGGTCGCTTCTTCTTCGGTATCTTTAGGTTTATCCAGCGTAATGATCTCGCTGCGGGGGACGCCCAGCGACTGCGCCACGCGAGCGCCAGCTTCAGCCGTGCTGACGTTATTGGTTTTCGCGGCAGCGCCGGTAAAAATCAGTTTCGATCCGGGGTTCGCTCGCCACAAACGAATACCTTCATTCAGGCGCGGAAGACTATTATTGATGAGGTTAGAACTTGGTGCCCACTGCGGATTCCAGGTATACCCGCCGCCCAGCACCACAATGTATTCCACTTTTTGCGTATCCTGCCAGGTAGGATAACTGTCCTCAAGCGGTTTCAGCAGACGATCGGCGACAGGTTGCAGGCTAAGCAGCAAAAGTGCGAGCCAACTCAGGCTGATACACACTTTCCCCGTTTTCTGAAAGCGGCTAAACCAGATCAACCCCAGGCCGATGCCCATCACAAGCAGCATCAACGGAAGCGGCAGCATTATACCGCCAATCACTTTCTTCAGCGTAAAAAGCATCCTTTTTGGTTCCTTTTTTAACCATATAGCAGGGGATCTGCAGCGATATTACACCAGGAAGGTTCATTCTCGGCGTGGGTGTGACAAAATAGCGGTTTTACTTAGTCGCCCTAAAGCCAGCCTGTGGAGAGCCCGATGCGGGATCGCAATTTTGATGACATTGCAGAGAAGTTTTCCCGTAACATTTACGGCACCACCAAAGGTCAATTAAGACAGGCTATTCTTTGGCAGGATTTGGATCGCATACTGCCCACGCTCGGTGAACAGAAATTACATATTCTGGATGCGGGGGGTGGCGAAGGGCAAACGGCCATCAAAATGGCGGAGCGCGGTCACTTCGTGACATTATGCGATCTGTCCGGTGAGATGATCGCCCGTGCGCAACAGGCAGCAGAGGCAAAAGGTGTGAGCGGAAACATGCATTTCATACAATGCGCCGCTCAGGATGTTGCTGCGCATTTGGAAAGCCCGGTTGATCTGATATTGTTTCATGCTGTGCTGGAATGGGTGGCTGAACCAGTTTGCGTGCTGCAAACCCTGTGGTCGGTATTACGCCCCGGCGGCGTGTTATCGCTAATGTTCTACAATGCTAACGGTCTGCTGATGCACAACATGGTCGCAGGGAATTTTGACTATGTGCAGGTTGGGATGCCAAAACGTAAAAAACGTACGCTTTCACCAGACTATCCGCGTGAACCAGGACAGGTTTATCAGTGGCTGGAAGAAATCGGTTGGCAGATAACCGGTAAGACAGGCGTACGCGTGTTTCATGATTATCTGCGAGATAAGCATCAACAGCGTGACGGTTATGAAATGTTACTTGAGTTAGAAACGCGCTATTGCCGCCAGGAGCCGTATATCAGCCTTGGCCGCTATATTCATGTCACCGCGCGCAAACCGCAGATGCAAGGATAACCTATGAGTGAATTTTCCCAGACAGTCCCCGAACTGGTTGCCTGGGCCAGAAAAAATGACTTCTCCATCTCTCTGCCGGTAGACAGACTTTCGTTCCTGCTGGCGGTAGCCACGCTGAACGGTGAGCGACTTGACGGTGAGATGAGCGAAGGCGAGCTGGTGGATGCGTTCCGCCATGTGAGTGATGCGTTTGAGCAAACCAGCGAAACCATCGGTGTTCGCGCCAATAACGCGATTAACGACATGGTACGTCAACGTCTGCTGAACCGCTTTACCAGCGAGCAGGCGGAAGGTAACGCTATTTATCGTTTAACGCCGCTGGGGATTGGCATCACGGATTACTATATTCGCCAGCGTGAATTCTCGACATTGCGTTTGTCGATGCAGTTGTCGATTGTTGCTGGTGAGCTGAAGCGCGCGGCAGATGCCGCCGCGGAAGGTGGTGATGAATTCCACTGGCACCGCAACGTCTATGCGCCATTGAAGTATTCGGTAGCGGAAATTTTCGACAGTATCGATTTGACTCAGCGCATTATGGATGAGCAGCAGCAGCAGGTAAAAGACGATATCGCACAGTTGCTGAACAAAGACTGGCGGGCGGCAATTTCCAGCTGTGAAATGCTGCTGTCTGAAACGTCTGGTACGCTGCGTGAGCTGCAGGATACGCTGGAAGCCGCAGGCGATAAGCTGCAGGCGAACCTGTTACGCATTCAGGACGCGACGATGGCACATGACGATTTGCATTTCGTCGACAGGCTGGTGTTCGACCTGCAAAGCAAGCTCGACCGTATTATCAGTTGGGGTCAGCAATCCATCGATTTGTGGATCGGCTACGATCGTCACGTGCACAAGTTTATCCGTACCGCTATTGATATGGACAAAAATCGCGTCTTTGCCCAGCGTTTACGTCAGTCTGTCCAGAGCTATTTTGACGATCCGTGGGCGTTGACCTACGCCAATGCCGATCGTCTGCTGGATATGCGTGATGAAGAGATGGTGCTGCGTGATGAAGAGGTCACTGGCGAGTTGCCCGCTGACCTGGAATATGAAGAATTTAATGAGATCCGCGAACAGCTGGCGGCAATTATCGAAGAACAGTTGGCTATCTATAAATCCAGACAAACGCCACTGGATCTCGGATTGGTCGTGCGCGAGTATCTGGCGCAATACCCACGTGCGCGTCACTTCGACGTTGCGCGTATTGTTATCGATCAGGCGGTACGTCTTGGCGTAGCGCAAGCAGACTTCACCGGACTGCCAGCCAAATGGCAGCCGATTAATGATTACGGAGCCAAGGTACAGGCGCATGTCATTGACAAATATTGAACAAGTGATGCCGGTTAAGCTGGCGCAGGCGCTGGCGAATCCGTTATTTCCGGCGCTGGATAGCGCCTTACGTTCGGGTCGCCATATCGGCCTGGATGAACTGGATAATCATGCCTTCCTGATGGATTTTCAGGAGTATTTTGAAGAGTTTTACAGCCGCTATAACGTGGAATTGATTCGTGCACCGGAGGGGTTCTTCTATCTACGCCCACGTTCAACCACGCTTATTCCGCGCTCGGTCTTGTCTGAACTGGACATGATGGTCGGGAAAATTCTTTGCTATCTCTATCTCAGCCCGGAACGTCTGGCGAATGAAGGGATCTTTACCCAGCAAGAGCTGTACGACGAGCTGCTAACGCTGGCTGATGAAGCCAAATTGCTGAAGCTAGTGAATAACCGTTCAACCGGTTCAGACGTTGACCGCCAGAAGCTACAGGAAAAGGTACGCTCTTCACTTAACCGCCTGCGCCGTTTAGGCATGGTGTGGTTTATGGGCCACGACAGCAGCAAATTCCGTATTACGGAGTCCGTGTTCCGCTTTGGCGCGGATGTGCGCAGCGGCGACGATCCACGCGAAGCGCAGCGTCGCTTAATTCGTGATGGTGAGGCGATGTCGGTCGAGAACCACCTGCAGCTCAATGATGAGCCAGAAGATAATCAGCCGGACAGTGGAGAGGAAGAATAATGATTGAACGCGGTAAATTTCGCTCACTTACGCTGATTAACTGGAATGGTTTTTTTGCCCGTACGTTTGACCTTGATGAGCTGGTTACCACGCTGTCGGGTGGGAATGGGGCGGGTAAATCCACCACCATGGCGGCATTCGTTACAGCGCTTATCCCGGATTTAACCCTGCTGCATTTTCGTAATACCACCGAAGCCGGTGCAACCAGCGGCTCACGCGATAAAGGTCTGCACGGAAAGCTGAAAGCAGGTGTCTGTTACTCGATGCTTGACGTGCTCAACTCGCGCCATCAGCGTGTGGTCGTCGGCGTGCGTCTGCAGCAGGTTGCCGGGCGCGATCGTAAAGTGGACATCAAGCCGTTTGCGATTCAGGGGTTGCCGATGTCGGTGCAACCAACCCAACTGGTTACGGAAACCCTGAATGAACGCCAGGCTCGCGTCCTGTCTCTCGCCGAGCTGAAAGAGAAACTTGATGAGATGGAAGGCGTGCAGTTTAAGCAGTTTAACTCAATCACCGATTATCACTCGTTGATGTTCGATTTGGGCATCATTGCCCGTCGTCTGCGCTCTGCCTCCGACCGGAGTAAATTCTATCGCCTGATTGAAGCCTCACTGTACGGCGGTATCTCCAGCGCCATTACCCGCTCGTTGCGCGATTACCTGCTGCCAGAAAACAGCGGCGTGCGTAAAGCGTTCCAGGATATGGAAGCAGCGCTGCGTGAAAACCGTATGACGCTGGAAGCCATTCGCGTCACCCAGTCAGATCGTGACCTGTTTAAGCATTTGATCAGCGAAGCGACTAACTATGTGGCAGCAGACTATATGCGCCACGCTAATGAACGTCGTATTCACCTCGACAAAGCGCTGGAATATCGTCGTGAACTGTACACCTCGCGCCAGCAGCTGGCGGCTGAGCAGTATAAGCACGTGGATATGGCGCGCGAGCTGGGTGAGCACAACGGTGCGGAAGGCGATCTGGAAGCTGATTACCAGGCGGCGAGCGATCACCTGAATCTGGTGCAAACTGCGCTGCGTCAGCAGGAAAAGATTGAACGCTATGAAGCGGATCTCGAAGAACTGCAGGTCCGTCTCGAAGAACAAAATGAGGTGGTCGCGGAAGCCGTTGACCGCCAGGATGAAAACGAAGCCCGTGCGGAAGCCGCTGAGCTGGAAGTGGATGAGCTGAAAAGCCAGTTGGCCGATTACCAGCAGGCGCTGGACGTCCAGCAGACGCGAGCCATCCAGTATACCCAGGCAATCCAGGCCCTAAATCGGGCCAAAGAGCTTTGCCATTTACCGGATCTCACCGCAGACAGTGCCGCGGAATGGCTGGAAACCTTCCAGGCCAAAGAGCAGGAAGCGACCGAGAAGTTGCTGACGCTGGAACAAAAAATGAGCGTGGCGCAAACTGCGCACAGCCAGTTCGAGCAGGCTTATCAGCTGGTGGCGGCTATTAATGGTCCACTGGCGCGTGGTGATGCCTGGAGCGTCGCACGTGAGCTGCTGCGTGAAGGTGTTGAACAACGTCATCTGGCGGAACAAGTTCAGCCATTGCGCATGCGTCTGAGCGAGCTGGAACAGCGTCTGCGCGAACAGCAGGAAGCCGAGCGTCTGCTGGCTGAATTCTGCAAACGTCAGGGTAAGCATTTCGATATCGATGAGCTTGAGGCTCTGCATCAGGAGCTGGAAGCGCGCATTGCCGCCTTGTCTGACAGCGTATCGTCTGCCAGCGAACAGCGGATGGCGCTGCGTCAGGAACAGGAACAGCTGCAATCCCGTATTCAGCATTTAATGCAACGCGCGCCGGTCTGGCTGGCTGCGCAAAATAGCCTGAATCAACTGAGCGAACAGTGCGGCGAAGAGTTTACCTCCAGCCAGGACGTGACCGAGTATTTGCAGCAATTGCTGGAGCGCGAGCGTGAAGCCATTGTTGAGCGTGATGAAGTTGGCGCACGCAAAAACGCGGTTGATGAAGAAATTGAACGTTTAAGTCAGCCGGGCGGGGCGGAAGATCAGCGTCTGAACGCACTGGCGGAACGCTTCGGCGGCGTGCTGCTGTCAGAAATTTATGACGACGTTAGCCTTGAAGATGCGCCGTACTTCTCCGCGCTGTACGGTCCTTCACGCCATGCTATCGTGGTGCCGGATTTGTCGCTGATTACTGAGCAACTTGATGGGCTGACGGATTGCCCGGAAGACCTCTACTTCATCGAAGGGGACCCGCAGTCGTTTGATGACAGCGTCTTCAGCGTCGATGAACTTGAAAAAGCGGTGGTGGTGAAAACCGCCGAGCGCCAGTGGCGTTACTCCCGCTTCCCAACGGTGCCGATTTTTGGTCGTGCCGCGCGTGAAAGCCGTATCGAAACGCTGCATGCTGAGCGTGAGGGGCTGTCTGAACGTTTTGCGACGCTTTCATTCGACGTGCAGAAAACACAGCGTCTGCATCAGGCATTTAGTCGCTTTATCGGCAGCCATCTGTCGGTAGCGTTTGAGGCCGATCCAGAAGCCGAAATTCGTCAGTTGAACAGCCGTCGCGTTGAACTCGAACGTGCGCTCACCAACCATGAAAATGATAACCAGCAAAGCCGTACGCAGTTTGAACAAGCGAAAGAAGGTGTTTCTGCCCTGAACCGCCTGCTGCCGCGTTTAAATTTGCTGGCGGATGACACATTAGCCGATCGCGTGGACGAAATTCGCGAACGCTTGGATGAAGCGCAGGAAGCGGCGCGTTTTATTCAACAACATGGTAATCAGCTGGCCAAACTGGAACCGATGGTTTCCGTTCTGCAAAATGACCCGGAGCAGTTTGAACAGCTGAAAGAAGACTACGCGTATTCTCAGCAGATGCAGCGTGATGCACGTCAGCAGGCCTTTGCGCTCACTGAAGTCGTTCAGCGTCGGGCGCATTTTAGTTATTCCGACTCCGCCGAAATGCTCAGTGGTAACAGCGATCTGAATGAGAAACTGCGTGAGCGTCTGGAACACGCGGAGGCTGAGCGTACCCGTGCTCGTGAAGCTTTGCGCAGCCATGCCGCGCAGTTGAGTCAGTACAATCAGGTTATGGCCTCGCTGAAAAGCTCTTATGACACCAAGAAAGAGCTGCTGAACGATTTACAACGCGAACTGCAGGATATCGGCGTTCGTGCTGATAGCGGTGCGGAAGAACGTGCGCGTATTCGTCGTGATGAACTGCATGCGCAGCTCAGTAATAACCGTGCTCGCCGTAATCAACTGGAAAAAGCACTAACCTTCTGCGAAGCAGAGATGGAAAACCTGACCCGCAGATTGAGCAAGCTTGAGCGCGATTACCATGAAATGCGTGAGCAGGTGGTGACCGCGAAAGCCGGCTGGTGTGCCGTGATGCGGATGGTAAAAGACAACGGTGTTGAACGTCGCCTGCACCGTCGCGAGCTGGCTTATCTTTCCGGTGATGAGCTGCGTTCGATGTCGGATAAGGCGCTCGGTGCGCTGCGTCTGGCGGTGGCGGATAACGAGCATCTGCGCGATGTGCTGCGCATGTCTGAAGATCCCAAACGACCAGAACGTAAAATCCAGTTCTTCGTGGCGGTCTACCAGCATCTGCGTGAACGTATTCGTCAGGATATCATCCGTACAGACGATCCGGTCGAAGCCATCGAGCAGATGGAGATTGAATTGAGCCGTCTGACGGAAGAGTTAACCTCCCGTGAACAGAAGCTGGCGATCAGCTCGCGCAGCGTGGCGAACATCATCCGTAAGACTATTCAGCGTGAGCAGAACCGTATTCGTATGTTGAACCAGGGTCTGCAAAGCGTGTCGTTCGGTCAGGTAAACAGCGTTCGTCTGAACGTAAATGTGCGTGAAACACACGCGACTTTGTTGGACGTCCTGTCCGAGCAGCATGAACAGCACCAGGATCTGTTTAACAGCAACCGTCTGACCTTCTCTGAAGCGCTGGCGAAGTTGTATCAGCGTCTTAATCCGCAGATCGACATGGGACAGCGTACGCCACAAACCATTGGTGAAGAACTGCTCGACTACCGCAACTACCTGGAAATGGAAGTTGAGGTTAACCGTGGTTCTGACGGTTGGCTGCGTGCCGAATCGGGCGCGCTGTCTACAGGGGAAGCGATCGGGACCGGGATGTCAATCCTCGTGATGGTTGTTCAAAGCTGGGAAGATGAAGGACGCAGACTGCGTGGGAAAGATATCTCGCCATGCCGCCTGTTGTTCCTTGATGAAGCCGCACGACTCGATGCCCGCTCCATCGCAACCCTGTTTGAACTGTGCGAGCGTTTGCAGATGCAGCTGATTATTGCAGCGCCGGAAAACATCAGCCCAGAGAAAGGCACAACCTACAAACTGGTGCGTAAAGTCTTCCAGAACACCGAACACGTTCACGTGGTGGGTCTGCGTGGTTTTGCCCCTCAGTTACCTGAGCCGTTACCTGGGATAGAAGATGCCTCTTCGCAGGCAAGCTAAGTAAAAAGGCGGCGCTCAAGCCTAATGCCTGTCAGTTAAGCATGTAGGGTGAATATGTGATTCTTGCTCAGGGTTCCGTTCACCTCAGCAGTATCACTTCTCTGAATCACAGATACCTGTGAACGTGCAAGGGAGGCTCGCCGCCGCCTCCCTTGCAACCCAGGCTCCCGGCGGGAAAATCGTCGCTGCGCGAGCTATTCGTCTTATGCCGTCTGCCTGTCGGGTCGGGGCCGAGCCTGCGTCCCTGCAGGCCGTCCCCTCTGCCCGCATCCCTGCGGGCAGCCCCGGTCAGCCGTCAACGTCTCATCGATTTTCAGCCGGACCAAGGATATCGCTTCTACTCTCTGACTTTCAGGTATTTCGGTTTCGCTGTCTGAAAAAACGGCGGAAATGGTCAGATGTGGGCTGGTCCGGCTGAAAATTGCCGACGTGTTTCCGTAAGGCCGGGAGAACCCGCAGGGATGCGGGTTCAGGGTGCGTGTGACAGGGACGTTGCATCGCGCCCGGCCCGGTAGCCTGGAGGAATAAGCGGAGGGGATTGCGCAGCAACAATTTTCCTGCCGGGAGCCGGGATTGTTAAGGGTGCGGCGATAGCACCCTTAACACGTTCACTGGCGTTCAGTGTATAGAGAAGCGATGAACATGAGGTGAACGGAACCCTTTCTCTGAGAGAGCATGTTCATTACCCCGCCAACACATGTTGATGCTTTCTGAAACTGAAATGTTAACTGAACAGCATTAGGCGCTAAAGCCGCCTTTTTCTTTTCCGACATGCACATGATACCTGGTGTAATTTCTTTAGACTTCTTTACATTAGGTTAGGCAAAAATGATTTGATGTTTATATACTGAAGGTAAGCCTAACGCGTCACCGGGCTTGCTCGTCATACTTCAGAATGTATTGGCGTTTTACAGGCCCGCTCCCGTGAGAATAACGGGGAATACAGGCGGTCTGGCTACTCAAAGTATGATAAAGAAAACAGGGGGCAAGGGATGTTGCTTAATAAAATGTGTGGTCGTCGGCTGTCGGCAATCAGTTTGTGCCTGGCCGTAACATTCGCTCCACTGTTCAACGCGCAGGCTGATGAGCCTGAAATGATTCCTGGCGACAGCTCTGCGGCCGTCAGCGAACAGCCTACAGCGTTATCGCAACCGCAGGTACAATCTTACGCGACAGGTGTGATGGCGGGAATTCAGTCTCTGCCCAATGGCACATCTGTGGACAAAGCCCGCGCTGAGTTGCAATCTCAGCTACCAGCAGGCTATACGCCGGTTTATATGAGCCAGCTGGAATTGCTGTATGCCGCACGCGAAATGAAACCGATGTGGGAAAATCGTGATGCGGTAAAAGCCTTTCAACAACAGTTAGCCGAGGTGGCGATTGCCGGTTTTCAGCCGCAGTTTAACGCCTGGGTCGCGTTACTGACTGACCCGGCAGTCACTGGCCTGGCTCGTGATACTGTGCTTTCTGATGCGATGATGGGCTATCTCCACTTCATTGCAAATATCCCCGTCAAAGGTAGCCGCTGGCTCTATAGCGATAAGCCTTATGCACTGGCAACGCCACCGCTCTCCGTTGTTAATCAATGGCAGGTGGCGCTGGACAACGGTCAGCTAACTTCATTTATCACCAGCCTTACACCTCAGCATCCACAGTATACCGTGATGCATGAGTCGCTGCTGAAGCTGGTGGGGGATTCGCGACCCTGGCCACGGTTAACCAGCACCACGACGTTGCGCCCCGGTGAATGGAGTAATGATATCCCGGCGCTGCGCGAAATTCTGCGCCGCACCGGGATGCTGAACGCCGGTGTCAGCACGTCTGCCAAAGAAGGGCGTAGCGCCTACGATCGCGAACTTGTTGACGCGGTGAAACGTTTTCAGACATGGCAGGGGCTGGGGGCCGATGGCACGATTGGTCCGGCAACGCGCGACTGGCTGAATGTCACGCCTGCTCAGCGCGCAGGCGTGCTGGCGCTTAATATTCAGCGTTTGCGCCTGCTGCCGAGTGAGTTGTCTACCGGCATCATGGTGAATATTCCCGCGTACTCGTTGGTCTATTACCAGAATGGCAATCAGGTGCTGGCTTCCCGTGTTATCGTCGGACGTCCCGATCGTAAAACGCCGATGATGAGCAGCGCGTTGAATAACGTGGTTGTAAACCCACCGTGGAACGTGCCGCCGACGCTGGCGCGTAAGGATATACTGCCTAAATTGTGGAACGATCCGGGGTACCTTGAGCGTCACGGGTATACTGTAATGCGCGGCTGGAACAGCAAAGAGACGATAGATCCGTGGCAGGTTGACTGGGCTACAATCACCGCCTCGAATCTGCCGTTCCGCTTCCAACAGGCTCCGGGCGCGCGCAATTCGCTGGGGCGCTATAAATTCAACATGCCGAGTTCTGACGCCATCTATCTGCACGATACGCCAAACCATAATTTGTTCCAGAAGGATACTCGGGCGCTAAGTTCTGGCTGTGTGCGCGTGAATAAGGCCTCGGAACTGGCGAATATGCTGCTGCAGGATGCAGGCTGGAATGATACGCGCATCTCGGATGCCCTGAAGCAAGGGGATACGCGGTATGTCAATATTCGCCAGAATATTCCGGTCAACCTGTACTATCTGACAGCGTTTGTGGGAAGCGATGGGCGTACGCAGTATCGAACAGATATTTACAATTACGATCAGACAGCGCGATCCAGCGCACAAATCATGTCGAAAGCTGAGCAATTAATCAGATAAATGAAGCAGTTCGAGGAAAATGATTGTCGTAAGTTATGACGAAAACGGGGCAGGATGGCTGTAAGCCCCGTATTTCCTGGGTTTGGGAGCCTTGACGTGGACTACTTAGCCAGATAAGGTTTCCCGCGTGCGCTAGAGCATACATACGATAACATTGACCTGTAGACCTTAATACCATGGACAAATTTGACGCTAATCGCCGCAAATTGCTGGCGCTTGGTGGCATTGCCCTCGGCGCTGCCATCCTGCCCACGCCTGCGTTTGCAACACTCTCCACCCCACGTCCGCGTATATTGACGCTGAATAACCTGCATACCGGTGAGTCAATTAAAGCAGAGTTTTTTGATGGCAGGGGCTATATTCAGGACGAATTAGCAAAACTTAATCACTTTTTCCGTGACTTTCGGGCCAATAAAGTGAAATCCATTGACCCGGGATTGTTTGATCAACTCTTCCGTCTGCAGGGACTGCTGGGTACGCGTAAACCCGTACAACTGATCTCTGGCTATCGCTCCATCGATACCAATAACGAACTCCGTGCACGTAGTCGTGGTGTAGCAAAGAAAAGCTACCATACGAAAGGACAGGCCATGGATTTCCATATTGAAGGCATCGCATTAAGTAATATTCGCAAAGCTGCGTTATCTATGCGCGCAGGTGGTGTAGGATACTACCCCAGCAGTAACTTTGTGCATATTGACACCGGGCCCGCACGGCACTGGTGATCCGTAAGCTTAATGAAACAGGAGCTGTATGAACTATCGTATTATTCCGGTCACTGCATTCGCCCAGAACTGCTCGCTAATCTGGTGTGAGCAGACGCGTCTGGCCGCACTGGTCGATCCCGGCGGTGATGCCGAGAAAATCAAACAGGAAGTCGATGCCAGCGGTCTGACGCTCATGCAGATCCTGCTTACTCATGGTCATCTCGACCATGTTGGTGCGGCGGCAGAACTGGCACAGCATTACGGTGTACCGGTTATTGGGCCGGAAAAAGAAGATGAGTTCTGGCTGCAGGGGCTGCCTGCACAAAGCCGTATGTTTGGCCTGGGTGATTGTGAGCCGCTAACGCCCGATCGCTGGTTAAACGAAGGCGATCGGATTAGCGTCGGCAACGTAACCTTACAGGTGTTGCATTGCCCGGGTCACACGCCTGGGCATGTCGTCTTCTTTGATGAACAATCAAAGTTACTGATTTCCGGCGACGTGATTTTCAAAGGTGGCGTAGGGCGCAGTGATTTCCCGCGTGGGGATCACAGCCAATTGATTGACGCTATCAAACGTAAACTCTTACCGTTGGGTGATGACGTGACGTTTATTCCGGGTCACGGACCACTCTCTACGCTGGGTTACGAGCGGCAGCATAATCCGTTCCTGCAGGATGAAATGCCGGTTTGGTAACACGACAGATAAATAAAAAGGCCGCGATGCGGCCTTTTTTGTGTGTGCGATAGATTACAGAACAGCGACAATCGCTTCGCATAACGGCGCCATGTTGTCTGGCGTCATTCCTGCTACGTTCACGCGTCCGGAAGCAACAGCATAAACACCAAACTCTTCACGCAGACGCAGAACTTGTTCTTTCGTCAGGCCGCTGAATGAGAACATACCGTTCTGTTTGATGATAAAGCTGAAATCGCGGTTTGCCCCTTTCTCCTGCAACGTATTGACGAACAGCAGACGCATGCGCTGAATGCGTTGGCGCATGTCAGTCAGCTCTTGTTCCCAGATAGCACGTAGCGCATCGTTGCTCAGAATTGTCGCGACAACTGAAGCACCGTGTGCCGGTGGGTTGGAGTAGTTCGCACGAATGACCGATTTCATCTGGCTAAAGGCACGGTCAACGGTTTCTGCATCGGCAGCGACCAGCGTACAGGCGCCTACACGCTCATTGTACAGACCAAAGTTTTTGGAATAGGAGCTGGCGACAATCAGCTCTTTATGCAGTGCGGCGAATGCGCGCAGACCTTCTGCATCTTCTTCCAGACCACGAGCAAAGCCCTGGTAGGCGAAGTCGAACAGTGGTAACCACCCTTTTTCGACGGACAACTGAGCCAACGTTTGCCATTGCTCCAGCGTTGGATCAATGCCGGTCGGATTATGGCAGCAGCCGTGGAATAATACGACGTCGCCAGCTTGTGCTTCAGCCAGGCTTGCCAGCAGCGCGTCAAAGTCCAGTGAATGGTTTGCCGCATCGTAATAGTTATATTCACGCACTTCCAGACCAGCAGAATTAAATACGCTCTTATGGTTCGGCCAGCTTGGGTTGCTGACCCACACGCGTTTTGTGCTGGTGTTTTTTGCCAGGAAATCAGCGGCCACACGCAGGGCACCCGTACCACCAGGGGTCTGTGCTGTACGCGCGCGCTTGTCATTAATCAGTGCACTTTCTTTACCAAACAGTAATTCCTGAGTGCAGCGACCAAACTCTGGAATACCGTCAATGCCAAGATAGTTTTTGGTGGTTTCATTTTCCAGGATATATTGCTCGGCTTTTTTAACGCTGGTCAATACCGGCGTTTTGCCTGTCTCATCTTTATATACACCGATTCCGAGGTTTATTTTCCCCGGGCGGTCATCGGCACGAAACAAATCAGCCATGCCCAAAATGGGGTCGGCAGGAGCGGCGGTAATGTTCTCAAACATGACGAGGTTCCATTGTGGTTACAGAAGGGAAGTCCGCTATCAGGTTAACGGTAGATTTACAAAATGCCAACCGTTAGTGACGAAAAGCAGGGGTGTTTTTTGAAGACGCAAGAATCCGCTGGCGGAGATAAAAAAACAGGACCGAAGTCCTGTTTTTTAGGCATTTAGCAAAGAGGTCTGCTATTAGAACTGGTAAACGATACCCACTGCAACGGTGTCGTCAGAGCCTACGCCCAGTTTGTTGTCAGAATCGATCTGGTTGATGATGTAATCAACATAGGTGGACATGTTTTTGTTGAAGTAGTAGGGGTCCGCTTGGAAAACGGAAAATATCCTACGCTAAGCCTGTTTTTTGTACAGACTGACATCAACTGTGCGTAACGGTCGATATTTACCGGATCCCAGCTTAAGATTATTACGCCAGATGTAATCTCCGCTCAGGTTGATATGCTCCCAGCCCAGAGGGGACAGGTGAGAAACCAACGGCTCATTAATCTGGAGCCCCTTTCGTTTTAGTGATTCGATGGCCCTTTCTATATACACCGTGTTCCACAACGTGATCGCCGCAGTCAACAGCGTCAGCCCACTGGCGCGATAGCTTTGATTTTCCAGCCCCCTGTCTCTTATTTCACCCAACCGGTGCATAAAAACGGCCCGCGCAAGCGCATTGCGGGCTTCACCCTTATTTAAACCGGCTTGCACACGACGACGCAGGGCCGGATCGCGAAACCAGTCCAGCATAAACAACGTTCGCTCGATACGGCCAATTTCCCGTAACGCTTTTGCCAGGCCGTTTTGTTTGGGGTAGCTGGCCAACTTTTTTAACATCAGCGAGGCGGTTACCGTGCCCTGCTTGATCGAGGTCGCCAGGCGCAGTACCTCATTCCAGTGTGTCTCAATTTCTTTGAGATTCAGACTGGTCGTGGATATGATCGACTGAAGCCCAGAATATTTTTCCGCCTTTCCATGAATGAATAGCCGTTTGTCATGGAGATCCCGGATCCTTGGTGCAAATGCAAACCCAAGTAGATGCATTAGCGCAAAAACATGTTCAGTGAAACCCGCTGTATCGGTGTAATGCTCCGTAATTTCCAGGTCGCTTTCGTGATAGAGCAACCCATCCAGCACATGGGTAGAGTCCCTGACCCGGCTGATCACTTTGGTATAAAATGGGCTGTATTGGTCTGATATATGTGTATAAACCTGCACGCCGGGTTCCTGACCGTACTTTAAATTCACCTGTCCGGCATAGCGGCCATGACTTCCGACTCGAAAATTCTGGCCGTCGGAGGATGACGTTGTACCGTCCCCCCATGATGCTGCCAGTGGGCACTTTTTTTGTGCATTCACCAGTTCGGCAAGCGCGGCTGCATACGTTTCATCCCTGATGTACCATGCCTGAATGCCTTCCAGCGACGCTTTTGTGGTTCCTGGGCAGGATTCTGCCATTTTAGTCAGTCCCAGGTTGATACCATCTGCCAGGATGGTGGTCAGTAACAGCTTTTTGTCTTTTGGTCTGACGTGATTATTTTTGAGGTGAGTAAAGTGGCGGGTAAATCCCGTCCAACTGTCCACCTCATCTAATATCTCGGTAATTTTTGGGTGCGGCAGCATGCCGTAAACCAGGTTGGCAAACGGTGATACAGTCGAAGGAACGTTGTTATCAAGAGGCGTGACCTTCACACCTTTGTCCGATATATCAACATCAGGCAAATCACCGGCAATCGCCATCGCATTGACCTCTTCCAGTCGCGACGCCAGCAGTGTCATACGGGAGTGAAGGTATTCCTGGCAGTCTGTCGGAATGGCAAGCTGTAACTGTTTCTCTTTGAGTGATTTTTCAAAATCAGCAGGAGGAATGAGGTAATCGTCAAAATTCCTGTAGCGTCGTGATCCTCTAACCCAGATATCACCAGATCGCAATGCGCCTTTCAGCTCATTCAGTACACAGAATTCATAATACCGGCGATCGATACCCGATGGCGTTATTACCAACTTTTTCCAGCTCTCAGGGATAAACTTTACTGGCGCTGTTGACGGAACCTTGCGGAGTTGTTTGCGGTACATTTCTCTGACGGTATCCAGCGCATTACCGAGTGGCAGTGCTGAAGGAGCTGCACTGAACTGCAATGCAGACAACATACGGGGCGCATATTTACGCAGCGTGCTGTATTTTTCGGTGAGCAAATGAAGTGGATCAAAATTATCCTTTCGAGCCAGAAACTGTGTTTCCTCCAGACTGGTGATAAATTCCGGCCAGGGAAGTACGTCTTCTATCGCCGCCCAGGGATCTTCTCCTGACTCCCGTGCGTTTAGCAGCGCCTGGCCAACAGTAAGATATTGCCTTAACTTACTCTGGATGAGTTTTCCTGTTTTCTGAAGCCGTTCGGCTTGTGTGCGCTTTGCCCTGCTGAACAAGCTGCCCAGGATACGTTCGTGTAGTTCGATGATTTCATCGGTAAGCGTGGCCCTTGCTTCTGAGATAATACAAACCAGCATGGCATAACGACGTGTGCCTGAGAATTTTGCCAAGTCCCTGCTACTCATTTTCCGACCTTCGCGTGCCAGTTTCAGCAGTCGGTTCTGGTGAACGGAAAGCGTAATACCTTCCGGCAGTGCCAACCCCTCAATGGCATTCAACCGATCAATATGTTGCAGCACGTTTTTACCGTTAATTTTACCCGGGGGCTGAAGCATCCAGGCAAGACGGGAAAGTTGCTCATCACCTGATGCAAGCAGATTATCCAGTGCTGTTTTATGTCGTTGTTCCAGTTGCGTCGTCAGTGTAGAAAATACGGCTCTGTCGGCAAGTGTTGCGGCTTCAGCAAGGGTTCGCTCCATCACATCAACGGAAGGGAAAATAACGTTGTTGTTGTGCAACCAGGCGAGCATCTCTTCAGCAAGAATCAGGCCTTTGTCGGTCCGCATGGCATGCGGATATAAATGGCGGATGCATGTTTTTTGCAGTGACCTGCTGAAAGGCGCTAATCGCAAGTAGCGATAGAGTTCGGCAAGATGCTCCCAACGGGTTTCCTCCCTCGCTGCGTACTCTCGCCATAAATCAGGTTGAAGTTTCAATCTCTCTGCCACCCTGGACATAACGCCATCGTGAGGGAGACTGTTTTTGTCTGGAGTAAAACCCGGTCCCCGCAGATAACAGAGTAAAATGGCAAAGCCCAGGCGGTTAGCGGGTCTCCGGTGTTTGTTGATGAGAACCAGATCCTGCTCACTTAAAAAACACATCCTGGTTAGCAGGATGTCATCATCCGGCACAACCAGTAAGCGTTCTTTTTCATCACTACTCAGTATCTGTCGCCGTGGCATAAATGCACTCCCTGCATACGGACACTGTCCGCTTGGACGTTCAAAGTATACGCATCAAGAACATGCTTTAAGTTTAACAATGCGTATAACCGTTCGTTCTGAAACTCCACACAACCTCGCGGTATCACGGATGCTCTGTCTATTTTTAACCCGAAGCTCTATGATTTTTTCATGCAATTGATGATCTGCCTGACGTCCCCGAAATTTACCGGCTACCTTGGCTTTCGCTATCCCTTCCTCTTGGCGCCGGCGACGATCCTGATAGTCTTTGCGAGCTATGGCGGCCAGCATATCAAGCATCATTCCGTTAATAGCCTTAAGCATTGCAAGGGTAAAATCATCGCCAGCATGTGTTGCAAGAGCCATATGGCTCGTCGGGAGGTCAAGACTGACAACCACAAGGTGTTTTTCCTGGATAAGATGCTTTAATTTTTGCCAGCCCTCTTCATCCAGGCGAGAAAGGCGATCAACTTGCTCGATGAGAATAATGTCACCAGGTGCAGCATCATCAAGTAGCCGTAAAAGTTCTGGCCGTTGAAGTGATGCCCCGGATACATTTTCGGTGTACCAACTGGCCAGTCGAAATCCTTTTTCTTCAACAAAGGCTTTCATCCTATTTTTTGCTCGGAGAGCATCCTGTTCTTTTGTTGATGCGCGGAGGTAACCGTGAATGTACATTTTTCACCCATTTATGACGTTTAAGTGATGATCATAATGTACGTGACAGATAGGTGATGATCCAAGGGGAAAATGGCGGCACTTTAGGCTATGACATTGAGGTATACATTAATGGCACATTTAATCCATGATTGACCCTGTTTCAGTTTCGTTTATAGTAATACGCGGTTTGCCTTGGCAGACTCCGCGGCCAGCCTTGAATATCTTCATCTGGTTTATCTGATCCCTGAAGGTGTACACACCGACCATCAAGGAGTAATAAAAACGACCATGCGTATGACGCCACCCTGAGTTTTCCCCTTCTCTGTCGTTCTGAGTAACCCTCAGCACGCACTCTTTAACATCCCGTCTGCGGATGTGCTTTATCGTATCTAAATTTTTTTGCCCTTTACGGGCTGACTGTATTCTAAAACTGAGAAAATACTATGTTGCTGTCCTCGACGCGTAAGGACTGGCTGGGTAACGTCCGTGGTGACGTACTGGCCGGTATTGTTGTCGCGCTTGCGCTTATTCCTGAAGCGATCGCCTTTTCCATCATCGCCGGCGTTGACCCGCAAGTCGGGCTCTACTCTGCGTTTTGTATCCCGCTGATAATCGCTATCTGCGGTGGGCGTCCAGGAATGATTTCTTCGTCAACCGGCGCGATGGCACTGCTGATGGTGACGCTGGTGAAAGACCACGGCCTACAGTATCTATTGGCCGCTACTGTGCTTACTGGTGTGATTCAGCTTATTGCTGGTTATTTAAAGCTTGGCAGTCTGATGCGTTATGTTTCGCGCTCGGTGGTTACCGGTTTTGTCAATGCCTTGGCGATCCTGATTTTCATGGCGCAGTTGCCGGAGTTGACCAACGTCACCTGGCACGTTTACGCCATGACGGCGGCCGGTCTAGGCATTATTTATCTGTTCCCGTACCTCAATAAAACCATCCCCTCGCCGCTGGTCTGTATCGTCGTGCTGACCGGGATCTCCATGTGGCTGCATCTGGACGTACGCACCGTCGGCGACATGGGCAAGTTGCCGGACAGTCTGCCGGTCTTCCTGTTACCCGATGTGCCGCTTAATTTCGATACCCTATCAATCATTCTGCCTTATTCCGCCGGCCTTGCTGTGGTGGGGCTGCTTGAGTCGATGATGACCGCGACCATTGTGGATGACATGACCGATACGCCGAGCGATAAAAACCGGGAGTGTAAGGCTCAAGGGGTTGCCAACATTGGCGCTGCATTTATTGGCGGTATGGCCGGATGCGCGATGATCGGCCAGTCGGTGATCAACGTGAAATCCGGGGGGCGTGGGCGTCTCTCCGCACTCTCCGCAGGCGTCGTCCTGCTTTGTATGGTGGTCTTCCTGCGTGACTGGGTTTCGCAGATCCCAATGGCGGCCCTGGTAGCGGTGATGATCATGGTTTCTATTGGCACCTTCTCCTGGCGCTCTATTACCAACTTGCGCAGCCACCCACTGTCAACCAGCGTCGTCATGCTGGCTACCGTAGTCGTGGTGGTAGCAACGCATAATCTGGCGTATGGCGTATTGACTGGTGTGCTGATCGCCTCACTGAACTTTGCCAGCAAAGTGTCCCGTTTTATGGCGGTGTCATCCGAACTCAAAGCGTCAACGCGGACATACGCCGTAACCGGCCAGGTGTTTTTCGCCTCTGCCGATCGGTTTATGAGCCACTTCGATTTCCGTGAAGCGGTGGAGCATGTGATCATTGACGTCTCGCACGCCCACTTCTGGGATATTACGTCGGTCAGCGCACTCGACAGAGTGGTCATTAAGTTCCGCCGTGAAGGTACGGATGTAGAAATCCGTGGCATGAATCAGGCTACCCGCACCATTATTGACCGCTTTGGGGTGCATGACAAACCCGAAGAAGTGGAAAAATTAATGGGCGGCCATTAACAGTCAGGAGAACAGATAATGAATAATACCGTTATTGCCTGCGTTGACGGTTCGCCGTCGACCCGAGCGGTTTGTGAATACGCGGCATGGGCCGCTGCTCTGCTGGATTCACCTCTGTCGCTGCTGCACGTACTGGAGAAAGATGCGCATCCTGCCGTGTCAGATTTGACCGGAAGCATCGGCATTGATAGCCAGGCTCATCTCACCGAAGAGCTGGTGAAAGTTGAAGGAGAGCGTAGTCGGTTATTAATGGCGCAGGGCAAAGCCATACTGGCTGGCTGTGCGGAGTTGCTGAATGATGCCGGTCATGCTGATGTTCAATTACTGCAAAAACATGGCGCGTTGGATGAAATCCTGGCTGATTTAGGGGATGTTCGCCTGATGGTGCTGGGCCGCCGTGGAACGCAGAACCCGGTTGGCAGCCACCTAGAAAGAATTATTCGGCTGCAGAAAAAACCGGTACTTATCGTGCCGGAGGCTTATTCTACACCGACCAAAGTTATGTTCGCCTATGATGGCAGCGATGAGAGTCGCAAAAACCTGACGCGCCTGACACTTAGCCCGCTACTCAATGGTCTGGTTTGCCACATCGTGATGGTTAAGGGGGATACACGAACCTTGCAGGAAGCACAGAATGTGCTGCAAGAGGCTGGCATTACGACCGAAAGCCACATACTGGAAGGTACATCCGTTGCTGATGCGCTCTGCCGTTACGCTAATGAAAACGGCATTAACCTGATTGTGATGGGTGCCTATGGCCATTCGCCATTGCGGCGATTCTTTATCGGCAGCAACACCACCGCCATGTTGGAAAAAACACAAATTCCACTCTTAATGCTGAGGTGATTTTTGTCCCCGGAAATAACTCCGGGGACAAATAAATACGTTCAATTTACTGGAGTGAACATGAAACATGAAATTGCGGTGAGTGTAATAATCCCCGTTTACAACGCAGAAAAAACCATCAAATCCTTGATCGAAGATATCTTGATAGAAGACAGGATCAACATTGAAGTTATTATCGTTAACGATGGCTCCTCAGACAACACGTCAACGATAATTAACTCCATAAAGGATGGCAGGGTTCAAGTGATTGAACAAAATAATAAAGGTGTATACGCGGCCAGAAATAATGGATTAGACAAGCATAAAGGCCAGTGGGTCATGTTTCTGGATGCCGATGACGATGTGTCTGAAGGATTCATTTATAACAGGTATATCCAGGCTTCCAGCCATAATGCTGATGTGCTTTTGTCCAATGCCTGGAAGCTTTGGCATGAAGGCGATAATAAAAAACCCGTGCATACTAACCAGCCTTATGATGAGGTTTTATCCGGCAATGCGTGGATGAGTCACGCAGTAAAAGTCAGGGAATGGCCACATTACCTTTGGTTACAGATAGTTAGATCTGACTATATCAGGAATAACAATCTGTCATTTCATGATGGCCGGAGTCATAAAGATATTTTATGGACGATGGAATTGGCGTTGGCAAATGGGCGTTTCTACATATCAAAAGATATGGACTACACCTACAAGTACAATAATGAATCCATCACAAATCGCGGTGATTATTTCGACGTCCGAGCAGAATGCTATATTGATGTAATATCTAAAACCATCGGTCACGCAAAGTCGATAAAAAATAATGATTTGAGCGTATCGCTGTTTAGGCATGCCCTGTATGAGGCTAGACACTTTCTAGGTTTATATAGAAAAAAGGTGAGGGACAAAGAAAAAATCAGGCGGTTATTTGTTAGAGAAATAGCATATAAAGATTTAATAAAAGGTGTATATAGCCTTAGTGATATTTTCTTTTTACTGAAAGTTTTCGTAAAAACAAAAAAATTCACTGGTGCTAGCCCGAAATTAAAATGGATAATTATATTGCTATTGGCTTAACATGGGGAATACTTATCTCGCTGCGAATGCCGTAGTTAATCCAGCGATACGTGACTGACGGTGAGTAATTGGTAGCACTATACCTTTCATTTTACCCTCCCATTACTGGGGATCCCTCAGTAATAGGTGGTCTTTCGTCTCCGCTTCCTTGGTATATGCAAACTTGATACGGGGTACGATGAGCTATCAACATACTCGTGAGGTAGTATTGGTGATTTTTTAGCTATCACCATAGACCCATGAAGTAATCTGTACGAAAAATAGGCTTAGCGTAGGATATTTAATGAGATGGTCACTCCCTCCTTCCCAGTACTATGCTGAGGACAGGCTTTCATTCGGAGAACCATCATGGAAAACATTGCGCTTATTGGTATCGATCTGGGTAAGAACTCTTTCCATATTCATTGTCAGGATCATCGTGGGAAGGCCGTTTACCGTAAAAAATTCACCCGACCAAAGCTAATCGAATTTCTGGCGACATGCCCGGCAACAACCATCGCGATGGAAGCCTGTGGCGGTTCTCACTTTATGGCACGCAAGCTGGCAGAGTTAGGGCATTTTCCAAAGCTGATATCACCGCAATTTGTCCGCCCATTCGTTAAAAGCAACAAAAATGACTTCGTTGATGCTGAAGCTATCTGTGAAGCAGCATCACGTCCATCTATGCGTTTCGTGCAGCCCAGAACCGAATCTCAGCAGGCAATGCGAGCTCTGCATCGTGTCCGTGAATCCCTGGTTCAGGATAAGGTGAAAACAACTAATCAGATGCATGCTTTTCTGCTGGAATTTGGTATCAGCGTTCCGCGAGGTGCTGCCGTTATTAGTCGACTGAGTACCCTTCTTGAGGACAGTAGTTTGCCTCTTTATCTCAGCCAGTTACTGCTGAAATTACAACAGCATTATCACTATCTTGTTGAGCAGATTAAAGATCTGGAATCTCAGTTGAAACGAAAGTTGGACGAAGATGAGGTTGGACAGCGCTTGCTGAGTATTCCCTGCGTTGGAACGCTGACTGCCAGTACTATTTCAACTGAGATTGGCGACGGGAAGCAGTACGCCAGCAGCCGTGACTTTGCGGCGGCAACAGGGCTGGTACCCCGACAGTACAGCACGGGAGGTCGGACGACATTGTTAGGGATTAGCAAGCGGGGCAACAAAAAGATCCGAACTTTGTTGGTTCAGTGTGCCAGGGTATTCATACAAAAACTGGAACACCAGTCTGGCAAGTTGGCCGACTGGGTCAGGGAGTTGTTGTGTCGGAAAAGCAACTTTGTCGTCACCTGTGCTCTGGCAAACAAGCTGGCCAGAATAGCCTGGGCACTGACGGCGCGACAGCAAACTTACGAAGCATAAAGGCAGAAATACACCAGTTTAAACAATCATTCATCTGGTTTTGCGAATACTGATATTGATGATACTAACGGCCCACCGGCCTGTTGAGGAACCTGTAAAACGGAAAGGCTCATTGAAGCCGTATATTTTCTGGAGGTTCATCAGGCGCGGAACTCATCGAGGCGCGGGAATAAAATCCCATTCAGACGCCGGATAGATTCAAGCAAGCCAACTTGTCGTCAAAATCGGTGTTGCAAAAACGGGAGTGACCATAGATTCCGTTTTCCAAGCGGACCCCTAGTAAGTCGCGCCCACTTCGAAGTAGTTCACCAGATCTACGTCACCGATACCTTCGATATCCTTACCTTTAGATTTGGTATAGGCGATGGACGGACGCAGACCGAAGTCGAACTGGTACTGAGCAACTAACAGTACGTCTTCAGTTTTGTTCGCATAACCGTTAGAGATACGGGTTGCGTTACGGGTTTCGCTGTAGTTCGCTGCCAGGTAGATGTTGTTAGCATCGTATTTCACGCCGGTAGCCCACTGCTCAGCTTTGTCGCCATGGCCGCGCAGAAGCGGGTTTTGCTGGGCATCGGTACGGTCAGCCGCGCCGTATGCACCGACGATACCGAAGCCTTCGAATTCGTAGCTTACAGAACCGCCAACGCCGTCACCGTTAGAGCGACGAACGTCATCACGCTCGTTTTTACCCAGGTACTGAACAGCGAAGTTCAGGCCTTCAACCAGACCGAAGAAGTTGGAGTTACGGTAAGTCGCGAGGCCACCGTTACGCTGAGAGAAGAACTGGTCGGAAGCCGCAGTATCGCCACCGAATTCTGGCAGCATATCGGTGTAACCCAGTGCATCGTATACGACGCCGTAGTTACGACCGTAATCGAAGGAACCTGCGTCACCGAATTTCAGACCGGCAAACGCCAGACGGGTTTTGTTCCCTTTCTGAGAGTCGTCACCGCCTTCGGAGTTATTGCCGCTGAACTGGTATTCCCACTGGCCGTAACCGGTCAGTTGGTCGTTAATCTGAGTTTCCCCTTTGAAACCAAGACGGGCGTAAGTCTGATCGCCATTAGGTGCGTAAGCGTTGTCACCGTTGTGCTTGGAAAAATAGTGCAGACCTACAGCTTTACCGTAGATGTCTACTTTATTGCCATCTTTGTTATAAACTTCTGCAGCGTTAGCTGCCCCGGCTACCAGCAGAGCAGGGATAACCACTGCCAGAATATTGCGCTTCATCATTATTTATTACCCTCATCGGTTTTTATATGACACCTGCCACTGCCGCCAATAAATTCCGTCAATAAAAATTTACGGAACTATTGATGAGAGTTTGGTGTCTTTATGTGTCTGCAGGCATCTTTCCATTCAAACTACCGTTTCGCTACTCTCAAAGTGCTACAAATATAAAGATTTGGTTTCAAAAAGAAAAAATGTGTAACAAAGTGTTATTTTTATGCAACTTTGTGAACGACTTCAAATTTCAGCTGTCCCTGCGATTGAATTTTGCTCAACATTATCTATTTATATGATTTTCTTATACTTAATTTTGCTAACGACGTTTTTATCTAACCCTGCTTAAAATAACCATTTTTACAAATGCTTATTTTGGACGTCCAGAATGCCGTGCGAATGGGTAATAAATGCTCTATTTGATCATGAAGTGCTAATCCACAATAAAAATAGTGATTATTTTTTGTTCTAAAATGTTGCAGTGAAACATCACGTAACAGGAAGGGGGAATTTGCGGGTTGAGTTTAGTGCGGGATGCGAGTCCATCTAAGGCGAAAAAAGGAGCAATGCGCTGAACGTAAAAAGGCCAGCAGTGCTGGCCTTTAAGATTAAAACGACAACGTTAGAAGCTGGCGTTACGCGGTGTACGCGGGAACGGAATAACGTCGCGGACGTTCTGTACGCCGGTGACATAAGCAATCAGGCGCTCAAAGCCCAAACCGAAACCGGAATGCGGAACGGTACCGTAGCGACGCAGATCGCGATACCACCAGTAATCTTCTTTGTTCAGACCCATCTCCAGCATACGGGCATCCAGCACGTCCAGACGCTCTTCACGCTGAGAGCCACCGATGATTTCACCGATTCCTGGTGCCAGCACGTCCATTGCCGCAACGGTTTTACCGTCGTCGTTAAGGCGCATATAAAACGCCTTAATATCTTTCGGATAGTTTTTAACCACCACCGGCGCTTTAAAGTGTTCTTCGGCAAGATAGCGTTCATGCTCAGAAGACAGATCGACACCCCAGTAAACCGGGTTTTCGAACTGTTTGCCGCATTTTTCCAGAATGCTTACCGCATCGGTGTAATCCACCTGCGCGAAGTCAGCGTCAATGAAACGTTCCAGGCGTGAAACCGCGTCTTTGTCGACACGTTCGGCGAAGAACTTCATATCATCCGCACGTTCTTCCAGTACGGCTTTGAATGCATATTTCAGCATCGCTTCAGCCAGGCCTGCAACATCGTTCAGATCGGCAAAAGCGACTTCCGGCTCAAGCATCCAAAACTCTGCCAGGTGACGGCTGGTGTTGGAGTTTTCCGCACGGAAAGTCGGTCCAAATGTATAGATTTTGGACAGTGCGCAGGCATAGGTTTCACCGTTCAGCTGACCGGAAACCGTCAGGAAGGCTTCTTTACCAAAGAAGTCTTTATCGAAATCGACTTTACCCTGATCGTTGCGTGGCAGGTTTTCCAGATCCAGCGTTGACACGCGGAACATTTCACCGGCACCTTCGGTATCGGAAGCGGTGATCAGCGGGGTGGAAACCCAAAAGAAACCCTGCTCATGGAAGAAGCGATGCAGCGCTTGCGCCAGCGTATGGCGTACTCGCGCAACCGCGCCAATCATATTGGTACGCGGACGCATGTGTGCGACTTCACGCAGGTACTCAATACTGTGACGCTTCGCAGCCATGGGATAGGTATCAGGATCTTCAACCCAGCCGGTAACTTCAACTTCCGTTGCCTGAATTTCAAAGCTCTGTCCTTGTCCTGGTGACGCAACGACTTTACCCGTTACGATAACCGAACAACCCGTCGTCAGGCGTAATACGTCCTGATTGTAATTGGGCAGAGAATTATTGATGACGGCCTGTACAGGATCAAAGCAGGAACCGTCATAAACGGCGAGGAAGGAGATGCCAGCTTTTGAATCTCGGCGGGTACGCACCCATCCGCGCACGGTGACTTCGCTGTCAACGGCTACGCGGCCCTGGAGTACGTCGGCTACAGGCACAACGCTCATAATATTCTCTCTGTTAATAGTCGGATATATAAACACATGTCCACCCGTAATGGGGGGATACCTATGTTACCTGGCATCTGCAATCAGACAAGCAGAATTCGTAGCTGGAGTGAAAGATTTCGGAAATAAACGTGAAAAGGGAGCCAAAGTGGCTCCCTGGGAAGGCTAGCTGGCTTTTTTAATATGCGGAAGATCGAAGGCTTTACGCAGCGCACGAACAAATGCTTTATCGTGGCAAATGGTTTTACCTGGACTATCTGACAACTTGGCTACCGGCTTACCGTTACATTCGACCAGCTTGATAACGATATTCAGCGGCTTAACTTGTGGGATATTACACGTCAGGCGTGTCCCGATACCAAAGCTCAGCTGTACGCGAGAAGAGAAGTGGCGATAGAGTTCAATCGCTTTATTCAGATCGAGGTTATCTGAGAACACCAGCGTTTTGCTTTGCGGGTCAATGCCCAGTTTTTCATAATGGGCGATGGCTTTCTCACCCCATTCAACCGGATCGCCAGAGTCGTGGCGCAAGCCCTGATAGCGGGTTGCAAACTCAACGCCAAAGTCGCGCAAAAACGCGTCCATGGTGATGCAATCGGTCAGAGCGATGCCGAGCTGGTCGGGATATTCGTTCAGCCAGGCGGCCAGGGCAACGCGCTGACTGGTCGCAAGCTCAGGACTAATTTGCTGGTGTGCCTGGAACCATTCATGCGCCTGGGTTCCCATTGGCGTTAATGACAGGCGACGGGCCAGATCGTAGTTGCTGGTGCCAACAAACCACGGTTCCTGCTGCAGACGCTGAACAATAGCTTGCTGCACTTCGCGTGAAAAACGACGACGCGTGCCGAAATCCATCAGATGGAAGCGGGACATATCGACATCTTTCGTTAATGTAGTGAATTCTGCTAACTTGTTTTCCAGCTCAGCCAGTGCCTGCGGCACGCCAGATTCTGGTGAACGGTAACGGTGCACCAGTTCGCTAATTACCGCCAGCAGCGGGACTTCCCACATGATGACTTCACGCCATGGACCGGTTAAGCGGATATTCAGCTTACCGTTGTCATTGGTGACGCGAACCTGTTCCGGGTTGTAGCGGAAATCACGTAACCAGGTGAGGTAATCAGCTTTAAAGAAAGGCAGGCCGGAGAGCCACTGGTACTCGTCCTCCTGAAGTCGCAGGTGCTGCATAGCGTTAACCTGCTCACGAATAGTGTCGGCATAAATACCGAGCAGGTCATCGCCACGGCAACGAAATTCAGCCGCTACTTGTACATCATAGTAGTGGTGAAAAACGGCTTGCTGCATATGCAACTTATAAGCGTCTGTATCCAGCAGCGAGTGCAGAACAGGAGAAGCGAATTGTGTCATAGGTGCGCAGTAGCATCCTCTCGCGGGAGCGTTTAGTACAATAAACAACTAAGAAAACCGCTGGAGTATACCCTGTTTAGCGATTTATTGAACCCCGATCACACCATAAGCTGACTTTCTGGTCGAGTGCATTTCGTGCCGCGTGTTATTAAAATGTAGCAAAAAGGGTGTTTGTGCCTGAAAAGATGAACATTCTGCGTAGCGCGATTTACGCAACAGGAATAGACTGAAGCCGAGACTCTACAAAAGATGCTAAAGGTTTTTTATGACACAACAGCCACAAGCCAAATACCGTCACGACTATCGTGCACCGGATTACCAGATTACTGATATTGACTTGACCTTTGACCTGGATGCTGAAAAAACCGTGGTCACCGCAGTGAGCCAGGCTGTCCGTCATGGTGCGTCTGATGCTCCCCTTCGCCTGAATGGTGAAGATCTGACCCTGGTGTCAATCCACGTGAACGATGAACCGTGGACAGAGTATAAAGAAGAAGAGGGTGCTCTGGTCATCAGCCACCTGCCGGAACGTTTTACGCTGCGTATCGTTAATGAAATCAGCCCAGCGGCTAACACCGCACTGGAAGGGCTGTATCAGTCCGGCGATGCGCTCTGTACGCAGTGCGAAGCGGAAGGGTTTCGCCATATTACCTGGTATCTCGACAGGCCGGACGTGCTGGCGCGTTTTACCACCAAAATTATTGCCGACAAAACCCGGTATCCGTTCCTGCTTTCCAACGGTAACCGTGTTGCGCAGGGCGAACTGGAAAACGGTCGCCACTGGGTGCAGTGGCAGGATCCATTCCCGAAACCGTGCTATCTGTTCGCACTGGTCGCCGGTGATTTCGACGTGCTGAGCGATACCTTTACGACCCGCTCCGGGCGTGAAGTTGCGCTGGAATTATATGTAGACCGCGGCAACCTGGACCGTGCGCCGTGGGCGATGACTTCGCTGAAAAATTCCATGAAGTGGGATGAAGAGCGTTTTGGCCTGGAGTATGACCTCGATATCTACATGATTGTCGCGGTGGACTTCTTTAATATGGGCGCGATGGAGAATAAAGGTCTGAATATCTTTAACTCCAAATACGTGCTGGCGCGTACTGATACCGCCACCGACAAAGATTACCTCGATATTGAGCGCGTGATCGGCCACGAATACTTCCACAACTGGACCGGCAACCGCGTGACCTGCCGTGACTGGTTTCAGTTAAGCCTGAAAGAAGGGTTAACCGTATTCCGCGACCAGGAGTTTAGCTCCGATCTCGGTTCTCGCGCCGTTAACCGTATTAGTAACGTACGTACCATGCGCGGCCTGCAGTTTGCCGAAGACGCCAGCCCGATGGCGCATCCTATCCGCCCGGATAGTGTCATTGAGATGAACAACTTCTATACGCTGACCGTGTACGAAAAGGGCGCAGAAGTGATTCGGATGATCCACACCTTGCTGGGCGAGGCGAATTTCCAGAAGGGAATGCAGCTCTATTTTGAACGTCACGACGGCAGCGCGGCGACCTGTGATGATTTCGTGCAGGCGATGGAAGATGCGTCTAACGTCGATCTCTCGCATTTCCGCCGCTGGTACAGCCAGTCCGGTACGCCGATTTTGACCGTGCGAGATGACTACAATCCAGCGACGGAACAGTACACGCTGACTATCAGCCAGCGTACGCCAGCCACGCCGGATCAGGCTGAAAAGCAGCCCTTGCATATTCCTTTTGCCCTTGAGTTGTATGACAACGAAGGCAAAGTGATCCCGCTACAAAAAGGCGGTCACCCGGTGAATTCCGTACTCAACGTGACCCAGGCAGAGCAGACGTTTGTTTTCGATAACGTTTATTTCCAGCCGGTTCCGGCACTGCTGTGTGAGTTCTCTGCGCCGGTGAAACTGGAATATAAATGGAGCGATCAGCAGCTGACCTTCCTGATGCGTCATGCCCGCAATGATTTCTCTCGTTGGGATGCGGCTCAGAGCCTGTTGGCGACCTATATTAAGCTGAATGTTGCCCGACATCAGCAGGGGCAGCCGCTGTCACTGCCGGTACACGTTGCTGACGCCTTCCGGGCGATTCTGCTCGATGAGAAAATCGATCCGGCACTGGCGGCAGAGATCCTGACGCTGCCTTCCGTCAACGAGATTGCTGAGCTGTTTGAGATTATCGATCCAGTGGCGATCGCCGAGGTACGTGAAGCGTTAACCCGCACGCTGGCGGCTGAACTGGCAGATGAATTCCTGGCGATTTATAACGCCAATCATCTCGATGAGTATCGCGTTGAGCATGCTGATATTGGCAAACGTACGCTGCGCAATGCCTGCCTGCGCTTCCTGGCTTTTGGGGAATCCCAACTGGCAGATGTCCTGGTGAGCAAGCAGTACCGTGAAGCGAACAATATGACCGATGCGCTGGCAGCGCTGTCTGCGGCGGTCGCCGCACAGTTGCCGTGTCGTGACGCGCTGATGCAGGAATACGACGACAAATGGCATCATGACGGTCTGGTGATGGATAAATGGTTTATCCTGCAATCTACCAGCCCGGCAGATAACGTATTGGAGACGGTACGCGGCCTGTTGAAGCATCGCTCCTTCAGTATGAGCAACCCGAACCGCATTCGTTCGCTGATTGGTGCCTTTGCGGGTAGCAACCCGGCGGCATTCCATGCGGAAGATGGTAGTGGCTATCAGTTCCTGGTCGACATGTTGACCGAACTGAACAGCCGAAATCCTCAGGTGGCATCTCGTTTGATTGAGCCGCTGATTCGCCTGAAACGCTATGATGCAAAACGTCAGGCGAAGATGCGGGCAGCGCTGGAACAGCTGAAAGGTCTGGAAAATCTCTCCGGCGATCTGTTCGAGAAAATTACCAAAGCGTTAGCCTGAGACGTTGACCTGTAGTGTTGTAGGCCGGATAAGGCGGTAACGCCGTCATCCGGCAAAATGCCCGGTGGCGCTCATGCTTACCGGGCCTACAACGTCCTGAATGTTTATCCATGCAGTCGGATTGACTGTTCTGCCTCGCCACGCAGCATCACCCGATTCAACACTTCTGCTTCCAGTTCTGCCAGACGCGCCGAACCAATCCGACGTGGTCGGGCAATATCCACCGTTAAATCCAGCCCGATTTTTCCGTCCTCAATCAGCAAAACGCGATCGGCCATTGCCACCGCTTCACTCACGTCATGGGTGACCAGCAGTACGGTAAAGCCGTGCTCTTGCCACAAAGAGACAATCAGCTCCTGCATTTCAAGGCGGGTTAAGGCATCCAGCGCGCCGAGGGGTTCATCCAGCAGAAGCAGACCGGGGCGATGAATTAATGCCCGCGCCAGGGCCAAGCGCTGTTTTTGTCCGCCAGAAAGCGCTGCGGGCCACTCCTGAGCACGATTCTCCAGCCCAACTGCGGTCAGCGCATCTCGGGCTGCGTTGCGCCAGTGACCTTTCAGACCCAGGCCCACATTATCGATAACCGTCTTCCATGGCAGTAAACGCGCATCCTGAAACATCATTCGCGTATCATCCTGAATATCTGCCAATGGGGTGGTTCCGGCAAGTAATGCGCCTGAGGTGGGAGACTCCAGTCCTGCCAGCAGACGCAGTAACGTGCTTTTACCTCCGCCACTGCGACCAACCACAGCAACAAACTGTCCGGCTGGAATATGCAAATCTAACTGATTGAGCACCGTATTGGCGGCGTATTGTTTCGTCACGGCGCTCAGCAACAGCGGCGTGCCCTGGTTCAAGCGGGCGGTATTCATACGGTAGCCTCCTTCACATGGTAAGCCGGGTTCCAGCGCAGCCAGACCCGCTCCAGCAATTGGGCGCTGACGTCGGCAAGTTTGCCGAGCAGGGCGTAGAGAATAATGGCCACCACAACCACATCGGTTTGCAGAAATTCGCGGGCGTTCATCGCCAGATAGCCAATACCGGCATTGGCTGAAATGGTTTCCGCCACAATCAGCGTCAGCCACATCAGTCCAAGAGCAAAACGCACCCCAACCATAATCGAGGGCAGGGCACCGGGGAGGATCACATGTATAAACAGTGAAAAACCAGATAACCCATAGCTGCGCGCCATCTCAACCAACCCGCGGTCGATATTACGTATCCCGTGCCAGGTGTTGATGTAAATCGGGAACAGCGTGCCCAGGGCGACGAGAAAAATCTTGGCGGATTCATCAATGCCGAACCATAAAATCACCAGCGGGATCAGCGCCAGATGCGGTACGTTACGCAGCATCTGCACCGACGTATCCAGCAGGCGTTCTCCCCAACGTGAAAGGCCGCTAATCAGTCCCAGCGTCAGGCCAATCGATCCACCAATGGAGAATCCGACCAGCGCGCGCCAGGCGCTGATCGCCAGATGCTGCCAAAGCTCGCCGCTGGCGGAAAGCGTCCAGAAGGCTTCAATAACACCCTCCGGTGAGGGCAGGATGCGGGTGGAGAGCCAGCCCATTGTGGATGCGAACTGCCAGACCACCACCAGACCCAGCGGTAAAAACCAGGGCGCGAGGCGCAATAACCACCTGTTTTTCGGTGTTGCCATTAGCCAGCTCCTTAGCTTTGTGCGGCTTTACGCGGGATAAATTCGTTCGCCACCGCTTCGCCTTGCTGATGCAGGTGCTGCGGCTGTGGAATTTCGGGTATCGCGACATCCAGATGTGGGAACAGCAGCTCGCCAACCTTGTATGCCTCTTCCAGATGCGGATACCCGGACAACACAAAGCTGTCGATTCCCAGCGCGGCATACTCGTTAATACGCGCCGCGACCGTAGGCCCATCTCCGACCAGCGCGGTACCTGCGCCACCGCGCACCAGTCCGACGCCTGCCCACAGGTTCGGGCTGATTTCCAGTTTGTCGCGTTTACCGTTGTGCAGTGCAGCCATTCGCTGCTGGCCAATCGAGTCCGTTCTTGAGAAAGCGGCCTGGGCTTTGGCAATGGTGTCGTCATCCAGATGGGCTATCAGGCGATCCGCTGCCTGCCACGCCTCTTGTGTTGTTTCCCGCACGATCACATGTAGACGAATACCAAAGCGGATCTTGCGACCGAGCGCCGCCGCTTTAGCCCGTACCTGTTCAATTTTCGCTTTCACTTGTTCAGGCGGCTCGCCCCAGGTCAGATAGAGATCAACCTGCTCGGCAGCAAGGTCTTGTGCGACATCGGACGAGCCACCGAAATAAAGCGGTGGCCGGGGTTGTTGCACGGGAGGGAAAAACAGCTTCGCGCCGCGGACATGAATATGTTTGCCGTTGAAATCCACTGTTTCACCTTGCAGTAGGCGCCGCCAGACCTGAGTAAATTCCGCAGAGGCTTCATAGCGCTCGGTGTGATCGAGAAATACGCCGTCACCCGCCAGCTCCTGTGGATCGCTACCGGTCACCAGGTTAAATAACGCCCGACCGTTAGAGAGTCTGTCGAGCGTGGCGGCCTGGCGTGCGGCAACCGTCGGCGAGGTGACGCTTGGACGTAGCGCGACCAGAAACTTTAATCGCTGGGTGACCGGGATCATCGAGGCAGCAACCAGCCAGGCATCTTCGCAGGAGCGACCGGTTGGGATGAGAACGCCGGTAAATCCCAGACGATCGGCCGTTTGCGCGATTTGTTGCAGATAGCCGTGATCGACCGGGCGTGAACCTTCCTCCGTCCCCAGATAATGACCGTCGCCGTGGGTGGGTAAAAACCAGAACGTGTTCAGACTCATAATTTTTCTCCAGCCTGCTGAGTGGGTTGCCAGATACGCTGGCGAATATCGATTTTTTTCGGCAGCAACCGGTTGTCATAAAACAGATCGGCGGTTTGTTGCTGTAGCGCAGCAACGGAGGCGCTGACGGGGGTAATGGTGGTTGGCGGGCGGTGATCCAGATAAGAGGCAATTACCGGCTCGGGCAGGCCCATGGTTTTAGCCAGCAGGGTGATGCTTGGTTGGCGCTGGCTGAGGGTTAACGCATCGGCCTGGCTAAAGGTATCCAGCACGCCAAGAACAAATGCGCCATTTTTTTCGGCATAAGGACGTGCGGCGAGATAAAACGAACCGGTCTGTTTGAGGTCTGAACCGTCTTTGAGCACGCGTACATCACCTTGTAGTAACGCGGCGGAGTAGTAGGGGTCCCAGATAGCCCACGCATCAACGTTTCCTTGCTGGAAGGCCGCTCGCGCATCGGCGGGGGTCAGATACGTCGGTTGAATATCGGTAAATTTCAGCCCAGCCTGTTGCAGTGCACGGAGCAGTAAATTGTGGGCGCTGGAACCTTTCTGGAAGGCGACTTTATGTCCTTTAAGCTGTGCGACACTTTGGATCGGGCTATTTTTCGACACCAGAATCACTTCGGCTTGCGGTTTGGGTGGCTCGACGCCCACATAAACCAGATCTGCCCCCGCGGCCTGGGCGAAAATTGGCGGGATATCACCCGTACTGCCGAGATCAATACTGCCGATATTGAGCGCTTCCAGCATTTGTGGCCCGGCCGGGAACTCAACCCACGAGATTTTAGTTTGCGGGTAGCGTTTCTCCAGCAACTGATGGCTTTTTGCCAACACCATGCTGACGCTCCCTTTCTGATAACCAATGCGCAGAGCATCGGGCGCAGGTTCTGCGGCATGCGCCAGCGTTGACAGTGACAGCAGCCCAGTCAGTGCGAACCACGACGTGTGACGCTTGAGCAGATTAAGCATGGGCGGCACCTCGCAGGGCATTCAATTGAGGGCGTTGAATATCGCGACGATGCAATGCCAGCCAGAACGTCTCGAGCGCGCCATCCAGGCGCAATTGCAGGTTGGGGGTGAACTGAGGTTTATGCTGATAATCAATGACCTGCGAATCATCGGCAAACACACCGTGCAGGATCTCCTGGGCCTTTAACGCACTTAGTACCGGTTTCAATGCATAATCGACTGCCAGTAAGTGTGCAACGGTCCCCCCGGTTGCCAGCGGCAACACCACTTTTCCTTCCAGTGCCCGTTCGGGGAGTAGATCGAGCAGTGTTTTCAATGCGCCAGAGTATGCGGCTTTGTAGACCGGCGTGGCGACAATCAGCCCGTCTGCATCCTGCAGTTGCTCAATAAATGTCTTCAGCGCCGGACTATCAAAACGGGCATAGATCAGATCTTCCGGGGCAAAATTGTGCAGGTTCCAGTGAAAGACTTCGATATCCTGACCGTTCAGTTTTTCTCGGGCATATTCCAGTAACGCGCTGGAGCGAGAGGGAAAGCGTGGGCTTCCCGCCAGAGTGATGACGCTCATAGTTTCAATCTCCGCTTATAACTAATTGTTTGCTTTTAATTAACATTGATAACAATTTGTGCAGTCTGGCAGAGGGGCTTTGTTTATCGAAATGATTTATACGGGATAGAAAAGTTGAAAAATAAATATACCCGTCATACTTCAAGTTGCATGTACGTTGGCTTTACTCGGCCTTTGGCCTCGCCCCTTCGGGACCAGCGCAAGCGCTGTTCAAAACGCTAATGCGTTTTGTCCTGCAACTCGAATTATTTAGGGTGTAAAAAGTAGGGGCGAGGAAAACGATTGCTATTTATTGCCGCAGGTCAATTCCCTTTTTGCTCGCGATCGCACATAATACGCCCCCGGTTTGCACACCGGGAATCCAGGAGAGTTCATGTACTACCCCTTCGTTCGTAAAGCCCTTTTTCAGCTCGACCCTGAGCGCGCTCATGAATTGACATTCCAGCAATTACGTCGCATTACCGGCACGCCGCTTGAAGCGCTTGTCCGCCAGAAAGTACCCGCAAAACCGGTTACCTGTATGGGGCTGACGTTTAAAAACCCGCTCGGTCTTGCTGCCGGACTGGATAAAGACGGGGAGTGCATTGATGCACTTGGTGCGATGGGATTCGGCTCAATTGAAATCGGTACCGTGACGCCGCGTCCGCAGCCGGGTAACGATAAACCGCGTCTGTTCCGTCTGGTCGATGCAGAAGGTTTGATCAACCGTATGGGGTTTAATAACCTGGGCGTTGATAACCTGGTGGAGAACGTCAAAAAATCGCATTTTGACGGTATCTTGGGGATTAATATTGGTAAGAATAAAGATACCCCGGTAGAGAATGGCAAAGATGACTATCTGATTTGTATGGAAAAAGTCTATGCTTATGCCGGTTATATTGCGATTAATATCTCTTCACCAAATACTCCAGGGCTGCGTACGCTACAATACGGCGAGGCGCTGGATGATCTGCTGACGGCTATTAAAAATAAGCAAAACGATCTCCAGGCGATCCACCATAAATATGTGCCGGTGGCGGTAAAGATCGCGCCGGATCTTTCTGTGGAAGAACTGATCCAGGTTGCTGACAGTTTAGTTCGTCATAATATTGATGGCGTAATTGCAACCAACACTACTCTCGATCGTTCTCTCGTTCAGGGAATGAAAAATTGCGATCAAATGGGTGGCCTGAGCGGTCGACCATTGCAATTAAAAAGTACAGAAATTATTCGTCAGTTGTCTCAGGAATTAAAAGGGCAGTTGCCAATTATTGGTGTTGGTGGGATCGACTCGGTGATTGCCGCACGGGAAAAAATGGCTGCCGGTGCAACCCTCGTGCAGATTTATTCGGGATTTATTTTTAAAGGTCCGCCGTTGATTAAAGAAATCGTCAGCAATATCTGATCTATGCCTTAATCCGACAACCAGGGCTTTATTTCTAGCCCTGGTTGTTTTATATTCCTTTACTGTTGCTTATTTAAACATTCTGAGCTTTTATTATTAGGGCAATAAACGAAGCGGCAAATGGATCGTGTCGTAATGGCGATGATTAAGGAAAGGAGAGAAACTGATGCGAATTAAACCCGACGATAACTGGCGCTGGTATTATGATGAAGAGCACGATCGAATGATGCTCGATTTAGCCAATGGCATGTTATTCCGCTCGCGTTTTGCGCGTAAAATGCTCACGCCTGATGCATTTTCTCCGTCTGGTTTTTGTGTCGATGACGCTGCGCTTTATTTCTCCTTCGAAGAAAAATGCCGTTACCTGGATTTAGCTAAAGAACAAAAAGCGGAACTGGTGCTAAATGCGCTGGTGGCGATTCGGTATCTTAAACCGCAAATGCCAAAAAGCTGGCACTTTGTTGCGCACGGCGTGAACTGGTCGCCAGTGGTCGGTGACG
The DNA here is from genome assembly GCF_014103415.1 of Citrobacter sp. RHBSTW-00671. Classification (NCBI taxonomy): domain Bacteria; kingdom Pseudomonadati; phylum Pseudomonadota; class Gammaproteobacteria; order Enterobacterales; family Enterobacteriaceae; genus Citrobacter; species Citrobacter sp. RHBSTW-00671. Next base: position 3,678,211 of record NZ_JABXPR010000001.1, on the reverse strand, counting down.
CTGCCTGTGTTTATTTGAGCGATACTGAAGAACAGGTAAATCTGTTAGTGGTAGAGCCGGGTGAAAATGCCGCACTGTGTTTGCTTGCACAGCCGGGCGTGGTCATTGCCGGTCGCACCATGCAACTTGGCGATGCGATTAAAATCATGAATGACAGACTGAAACCGCAGGCAATTGTCGACAGTTTCAGCCTTGAGCAGGCGGTCTAACTTTCCAGCCTGATTGCCGTTTTGGGTACACAACTGCAGCAAAGAATCGTTCCGTCATCGCCAATCGCTGATTTTTTCAGTTGGCTGACTTCGCCTTCTACCAGCCGAATCCGGCAGCAGCCGCAAATTCCCGCACGACAAGAGTAGGGAACACGGATCCCCTGGTTTTCCAGCTGTTCCAACAATACCTGCTGATTATTTCCGCGAAACGTTTGACCCTGCCAGTCAATTACCACGGTTGCATCGGGTTGTTGTTGCAAAGCGGTATCATCAGATTCCGCCGCGCCGTACAGCCGGGCGGGTCCGGTTGCCAGTATTTCTACTTCATCACCCACACGAATTACGCCGCTATTACGGGCGATAAGATTCTGGCCGAAATCGACATCACCGTTGTCTGGCGCTGTACGGAAGGTTTGCAGCGTCGCCAGTGGCTCGCCGGATGGATGTTTCTGGCCTTTCTCTGGGCTGACGGTAGTGAAAATACAGCGACTACAGGGTTTAGCCACGTCAAAGATAACGTCGCCGATGCGTATCACTTTCCAGGTATCTTCTTCCCAGGCGCTAGCACCTGTAACTACCAGGTTGGGGCGAAACTGTTCCATTCTGATGCTGGCCGGGCAGCGTTGCTGCAGATCGCGCAGAGAGGCCTCGTTCGTCAGGAGATAGGGAAAACCATCGGCAAAAGATAACGGCACGCCATCGTGGCGCTTTACCCGGCGCGTCAACTGCGGGCCAACCCAACGCAACTGCACATCACGGGAAAAAAAACCGCTGATCCAGCGATTGATATCCGCTGGCGCGACCCGTGCGGTAAAATGGTTTCCCCACACTTCTGTAGGTGCATCCTGCGTGGAGAAGTCGGCAAAGCGCACTAACGCACTGCTGCCGTCTGGCGCGGTAAGGTGTAGGCCGTCATGGAATGGCGACGGGGTAAAACGGACCATTTGCGGGAACTGTCGGGCGGTGATGAACGTTCCGTCAGGTTCAGTGATCATAAAGATGCGATCAAAGGCAAGGCCGCTGATATCTGCCAGGGCGTGCGTTAGCCCAATGCCGCGCATTGATTTAACCGGATGGATAAAAAGTCGGGTTAACGTGACCACTGTACAGCCCCTCGAATGAAAATAAGCCTTCAACTTTATGACATACAGCCCATATTAGCTATAATGCGCAGCAATTTTCTCGGAGTAAAAGTGACATTATGAATTCTCTGTTTGCCAGTACGGCCCGCGGGCTGGAAGAGCTGTTAAAAACTGAACTGGAAAACCTCGGCGCATTGGAGTGCCAGGTCGTTCAGGGTGGGGTCCATTTTAAGGGCGACACGCGGCTTGTTTACCAGAGCCTGATGTGGAGCCGCCTGGCCTCGCGCATTATCCTGCCGATGGGAGAGTGCAAGGTCTATAGCGATCTTGATCTGTACCTCGGTGTTCAGGCAATCGACTGGACAGAGATATTTAATCCTGGTGCCACCTTCGCCGTGCACTTTAGCGGGCTGAACGAGACGATTCGTAATAGCCAGTATGGTGCACTGAAAGTAAAGGATGCGATTGTCGATGCCTTTACCCGTAAAAACCTGCCGCGTCCGAACGTAGATCGTGAATCACCCGATCTGCGCATTAACGTTTGGCTGAACAAAGATACGGCCAGCATCGCGCTCGATCTGAGCGGCGACGGCCTGCATCAGCGTGGTTATCGTGATCGTGCGGGTCAGGCGCCGATTAAAGAGACGCTGGCGGCCGCCATTGTGATGCGTTCAGGCTGGCAGCCGGGTACGCCGCTGCTCGATCCGATGTGTGGTTCCGGTACGTTGCTGATTGAAGCCGCAATGTGGGCAACCGATCGCGCGCCGGGTCTGCACCGCGGATACTGGGGATTCAGCGGTTGGGCGCAGCATGATGAAGCCGTGTGGCAAGAAGTGAAAGCTGAAGCACAGGTGCGTGCGCGCAAAGGACTGGCGGACTATACCTCGCACTTCTATGGATCAGATAGCGATGCCCGCGTGATTGAAAAAGCGCGCAGTAACGCCCGCCGCGCCGGTATTGCCGATCTGATGACGTTTGAAGTCAAAGATGTCGCCAAACTGAGCAACCCGTTGCCGAAAGGACCTTACGGTACTGTCATCAGCAACCCACCCTACGGCGAGCGTCTGGACAGTGAACCCGCATTGATTGCTCTGCACAGCCTGCTGGGACGCACGATGAAAAACCAGTTTGGCGGCTGGTATCTGTCGCTGTTCAGCGCATCACCCGATTTGCTCAGCAGCCTGCAATTGCGTGCGGATAAACAGTTTAAAGCGAAAAATGGCCCGCTGGATTGTGTCCAGAAGAACTATCACGTTGCAGAGACCACCGCGGACAGCAAGCCTGCCACGGTAGCGGAAGATTATGCCAACCGCCTGCGCAAGAATATTAAGAAGCTGGAAAAATGGGCGCGTCAGGAAGGGATTGAATGCTATCGCCTGTACGATGCTGACCTGCCGGAATATAACGTTGCCGTTGATCGCTATGGCGACTGGGTTGTGGTTCAGGAATATGCGCCGCCGAAGACGGTTGATGCGCAGAAAGCACGTCAGCGCCTGTTCGACATCATTGCCGCTACGCTGTCGGTACTGGAAATCGCACCAAACAAACTGGTGCTGAAAACCCGTGAACGCCAGAAAGGGAAGAACCAATACCAGAAGATGAACGAGAAGGGCGAATTCATTGAGGTGAGCGAGTATAACGCGCGTCTGTGGGTCAACCTGACCGATTATCTGGATACTGGCCTGTTCCTTGATCACCGTATTGCACGCCGCATGTTGGGGCAGATGAGTAAAGGGAAAGACTTCCTTAACCTGTTCTCCTACACCGGCAGCGCGAGCGTGCATGCCGGATTGGGCGGCGCACGTAGCACCACAACGGTAGATATGTCGCGTACCTATCTGGAGTGGGCAGAGCGTAACCTGCGACTGAACGGGCTAAGCGGACGTGCACACCGCTTGATTCAGGCCGACTGCCTGGGCTGGCTGCGTGATGCCAATGAACAGTTTGATCTGATCTTCATTGATCCGCCGACGTTCTCTAACTCTAAGCGTATGGAAGACTCGTTTGATGTGCAGCGCGATCATCTGGCGCTAATGAAAGATCTGAAACGTCTGCTACGCAAAGACGGCACGATTATGTTCTCCAACAACAAACGTGGATTCCGCATGGACCTCGACGGTCTGGCTGAACTGGGATTGAAAGCACAAGAAATTACCCAAAAAACGCTTTCCCAGGACTTCGCCCGTAACCGTCAGATCCACAATTGCTGGCTGATTACCTCAGCCTGAAAGGAAAAATAAATGTCATTGATCAGTATGCATGGCGCATGGCTGTCGTTCAGCGATGCGCCGCTCCTTGATAATGCAGAACTGCATATCGAAGATAACGAACGCGTCTGCCTGGTAGGCCGTAACGGCGCGGGCAAATCGACGCTGATGAAGATCCTCAACCGTGAACAGGGTCTTGACGACGGACGTATTATTTATGAACAGGATCTGGTTGTGGCACGTCTGCAGCAGGATCCACCACGTAACGTGCAGGGTACCGTCTACGATTTCGTTGCCGAAGGCATTGCAGAGCAGGCGGTGTATCTCAAGCGTTACCACGATATCTCGCATCTGGTGATCACCGATCCGAGTGATAAAAACCTGCAGGAACTGGCGAAGGTTCAGGAACAGCTGGATCACCACAATCTGTGGCAGCTGGAAAGCCGTATCAACGAAGTACTGGAACAGCTTGGGCTGGAGCCAGACATGGAGCTGGCATCGCTTTCCGGCGGCTGGCTGCGTAAAGCCGCTCTGGGCCGGGCGTTAGTCAGCAATCCGCGCATATTGCTGCTGGATGAACCGACCAACCACCTGGATATTGAAACCATCGACTGGCTGGAAGGGTTCCTGAAAACCTTTAACGGCACGATAATTTTTATCTCCCACGACCGTTCGTTTATTCGCAATATGGCAACGCGCATTGTCGACCTCGATCGCGGCAAGCTGGTGACCTATCCGGGTAATTACGATCAGTACCTGCTGGAAAAAGAAGAAGCGCTGCGGGTAGAAGAGCTACAGAATGCGGAGTTTGACCGCAAACTGGCGCAGGAAGAGGTCTGGATCCGCCAGGGCATTAAGGCGCGTCGTACCCGCAATGAAGGTCGTGTGCGTGCGCTGAAGGCCATGCGTCGGGAACGCGGTGAGCGTCGTGAAGTGATGGGTACGGCGAAGATGCAGGTTGAAGAAGCGAGCCGCTCTGGCAAGATTGTCTTCGAAATGGAGAATGTTGATTACCAGGTTGACGGGAAGCAACTGGTAAAAGATTTCTCCGCGCAGGTGCAGCGCAGCGACAAAATTGCCTTAATTGGACCTAACGGCTGCGGCAAAACGACGCTGCTTAAGCTGATGCTGGGACAATTGCAGGCTGACAGTGGTCGCATCCACGTCGGGACTAAGCTGGAAGTCGCCTATTTCGACCAGCACCGTGCTGAACTGGATCCGGATAAAACCGTGATGGATAACCTTGCTGAAGGTAAGCAAGAGGTGATGGTGAACGGTAAGCCGCGCCATGTGCTGGGCTATCTTCAGGACTTCCTGTTCCATCCGAAACGCGCGATGACGCCGGTACGTGCATTGTCTGGCGGGGAACGCAATCGCCTGCTGCTGGCGCGTCTGTTCCTGAAACCCAGCAACCTCTTGATTCTCGATGAACCCACCAACGATCTCGACGTCGAAACGCTGGAACTGCTCGAAGAGTTGATTGACGGTTATCAGGGAACCGTATTGCTGGTCAGCCACGACCGTCAGTTTGTCGACAATACGGTTACCGAGTGCTGGATTTTTGAAGGCGGCGGCAAAATTGGTCGTTATGTGGGCGGTTATCATGACGCACGTGAGCAGCAGTCACAGTATGTGGCGTTTAAACAACCCGTTGAGAAAAAAACTGAGGAAACTGTTGCGCCTAAAGCAGAAATTGTAAAACGCGGCACAAGCAAACTAAGCTATAAACTACAGCGCGAACTGGAGCAGCTTCCTGCGTTGCTGGAAGCGTTGGAAGCTAAGCTGGAAACATTACAAGCTCAGGTGGCTGATGCCTCATTTTTCAGTCAACCGCATGAGCAAACGCAGCAGGTATTAGCTAGTCTGAACGAAGCGGAACAAGAACTTGAGCAAGCCTTTGAGCGCTGGGAGTATCTTGAGTCTTTAAAGAATGGCGCATAATTAAAGGAGCACATATGTGCGAACATCACCATGCCGCGAAGCATATTTTGTGCTCGCAGTGTGACATGCTGGTGGCGCTTCCTCGCCTTGAGCATGGTCAGAAAGCGGCATGTCCACGATGTGGCACTACGTTAACGGTTGAGTGGGACGCGCCACGGCAGCGTCCTACCGCCTATGTGTTAGCGGCATTGTTTATGCTGCTTCTGTCAAACCTGTTTCCCTTTGTGAATATGAACGTTGCAGGGGTGAGCAGCGAAGTCACGTTGCTGGAAATCCCCAGCGTTCTCTTTTCCGAAGACTATGCCAGTCTCGGCACTTTCTTTTTGCTTTTCGTGCAACTGGTACCCGCTTTTTGCCTGCTAACTATTCTGTTGCTGGTGAATCGGGTGCAGATGCCCGCCAGACTTAAGGCGGGCCTTGCACGCGTCCTGTTCCAGTTAAAAAGCTGGGGGATGGCGGAAATCTTCCTCGCCGGCGTGCTGGTCAGCTTCGTTAAGCTGATGGCTTACGGTGATATCGGCGTGGGCAGTAGTTTCATCCCGTGGTGCTTCTTTTGCCTTCTCCAGTTACGCGCATTCCAGTGTGTCGATCGTCGCTGGCTGTGGGATGATATTGCGCCGATGCCGGCTATCAAACAGGTCTTAAAGCCAGGTGTACCCGGTATCCGGCAAGGATTGCGTTCCTGCTCCTGTTGCACGGCTATTCTTCCGGCTGATGAGCTGGTGTGTCCGCGCTGTCAAACGAAAGGCTATGTACGGCGTAAAAACAGTTTGCAATGGACACTGGCATTACTGTTTACGTCGATAATGCTCTATCTACCCGCCAATATTCTGCCGATTATGATCACCGATTTGCTCGGGTCAAAACTGCCATCAACCATTCTTGAGGGCGTGGTTTTAATCTGGAGCGAAGGCTCTTATCCCGTGGCTGCGGTTATCTTTATCGCCAGTATTCTGGTGCCGACGTTGAAAATGATCGCTATTGCCTGGCTATGCTGGGACGCCAAAGGGCACGGCAAACGCGACAGTGAACGTATGCACCTGATTTATGAAGTTGTGGAATTTGTCGGTCGCTGGTCAATGATCGACGTTTTTGTTATTGCGGTGCTCTCTGCGCTGGTGCGTATGGGAGGGTTGATGAACATTTATCCTGCAATGGGTGCTTTGATGTTTGCTTTAGTCGTCATTATGACAATGTTTTCTGCGATGACGTTTGATCCACGTCTGTCGTGGGACCGTGAACCAGAACCAGGCCATGAGGAGTCCTGACAGCATGGAATCTAAAAGTGGGGAAGCCAAAGTGCAGAAGGTAAAAAACTGGTCGCCCGTGTGGATATTCCCGATCGTCACTGCACTCATTGGCGCATGGGTTCTGTTTTACCACTACAGCCATCAGGGGCCGGAAGTCACGTTGATTACGACCAATGCCGAAGGTATTGAAGGGGGTAAAACGACGATTAAAAGCCGTAGTGTGGATGTCGGTGTGGTCGAAAGCGCTACCCTGACGGATGATTTGACCCATGTGGAAATTAAAGCACGCCTCAATTCCGGTATGGAAAAGTTGCTGCATAAAGACTCGGTCTTTTGGGTGGTGAAGCCGCAAGTGGGGCGTGAAGGTATCAGTGGCTTGGGAACGCTGTTGTCCGGGGCATATATTGAGCTGCAACCCGGTAATAAAGGCAGCAAGCTGGAAAATTACCAATTGCTCGATTCTCCACCGCTGGCGCCGCCTGATGCGAAAGGGATCCGCGTGATCCTGGACAGTAAAAAAGCCGGTCAGTTGAGTCCGGGTGACCCGGTGCTGTTCCGTGGATATCGCGTGGGCTCGGTTGAGACCAGCACGTTTGATGCGCAAAAACGCACGATCAGTTACCAGCTTTTCATCAATGCGCCAAACGATCGACTGGTAACCAGTAATGTCCGTTTCTGGAAGGACAGCGGTATTGCCGTCGATCTCACTTCGGCGGGTATGCGAGTGGAAATGGGCTCGCTCACCACGCTGTTTGGCGGTGGTGTAAGTTTTGATGTGCCAGAAGGTTTAGAGCAGGGCGAGCCGGTCGCACAACAGTCAGCGTTTAATCTTTATGACGATCAAAAAAGTATTCAGGATTCACTGTATACCGATCATATTGATTACCTGATGTTCTTTAAAGATTCGATTCGTGGCCTACAGCCTGGTGCACCGCTGGAATTCCGTGGTATCCGTTTGGGTACGGTAAGCAAAGTACCTTTCTTTGCGCCAAATATGCGCCAGGTATTTAACAATGATTACCGTATTCCGGTGCTGGTGCGTATTGAACCTGAACGGCTGAAAGCGCAGTTGGGTGAAGACACCGATGTAGGTGCTCATCTTGCTGAGTTGCTCAAACGTGGACTGAGAGGGTCATTGAAGACGGGGAACCTGGTGACCGGCGCGCTGTATGTCGATCTCGACTTTTACCCGAAAGAGCCGCCAATTACAGGGGTACGCGAGTTTAATGGTTATCAAATTATTCCGACAGTGAGCGGCGGTCTGGCGCAGATTCAGCAGCGTCTGATGGAAGCGTTGGATAAGATTAATAGTCTACCGCTGAACCCGATGATTGAGCAGGCAACCAATACGCTGTCGGAAAGCCAGCGCACGATGAAACATCTGCAAACTACGCTGGATAACATGAATAAGATCACGTCCAGCCAGTCGATGCAGCAGCTTCCTGCGGATATGCAGAATACGTTGCGTGAACTGAATCGCAGCATGCAGGGCTTCCAGCCGGGTTCTGCGGCCTACAACAAGATGGTGGCAGATATGCAGCGTCTTGATCAGGTACTGCGTGAACTGCAGCCGGTTCTGAAAACGCTGAACGACAAGAGCAACGCGCTGGTGTTTGAAGCGAAGGACAAAAAAGATCCAGAGCCGAAGAGGGCGAAACAATGAAAAAGTGGCTAGTGGTGATGATGGCGGTCTGGCTAACGTCATGTAGCTCCAGCGGAGAGAATAAAAGCTATTATCAGCTCCCCATTGCGCAAGGGGGGGTACAAAGCTCAGCTAATCAGGGTAACCGCCTGCTGTGGGTTGAACAGGTTGCAGTGCCTGATTACCTGGCGGGGAATGGTGTGGTGTACCAGACCAGCGACGTGAAGTATGTGATAGCGAATAACAATCTCTGGGCCAGTCCACTGGATCAGCAGCTGCGTAATACCCTTGTCGCAAATCTGAGTATGCAACTTCCAGGCTGGGTGGTTGCATCTCAGCCGTTGGGAAGTACTCAGGATACGCTTAACGTGACGGTGACAGGCTTTCACGGACGTTACGATGGCAAAGTGATTGTCAGCGGTGAATGGTTGCTGAATCACCAGGGGCAATTAATCAAGCGTCCGTTCCATATCGAAGTTGTACAGACGCAGGATGGCTACGATGAAATGGTGAAAGTTCTGGCCAGCGCCTGGAGTCAGGAAGCGACGGCAATCGCCCAAGAGCTGAAACGTATTCCCTAAGCTTAAATAATTGTAAATTATGCCGCCTCAGGTTCATTACCAGAGGCGGTTTTTTTTATTTTCTTAGCGGTTGAGGTAGCTGTTCTGACAGAGAATTTTTGTACAAATGATTTACCAGCTAGCTCACAAATATGACACTGGCGTGAATTTTGCGCATTGACGAGTCTGATGTTTAGGGGTATTCGTTTAGTGTGATTGCACACTTAGTAATCACTGTTTTCTTTTCCACCAGACCCAAAAATGAGGGAAACGAGGCATGAAGAGACAAAAACGAGATCGCCTGGAACGGGCACATCAACGTGGATATCAGGCCGGCATTGCCGGACGCTCAAAAGAAATGTGTCCCTATCAGACGCTGAATCAGAGGTCATACTGGCTGGGAGGCTGGCGAGAAGCCATGGGGGATAGGGTTTTAATGGCCTGATTCTGTCTCTTTAGATAAAAGAAACCTCCGCAGAGCGGAGGTTTCGCCTTTTGTAGACCGGCAAATTAACGTACGCAGCCATTTGGCTATGTCGCACCACCAGATCTACAGATGTCTGCAATTAGAACGCCGAGGTGTCCTGGAACAGACCTACTTTCAGATCATTTGCGGTGTAGATTAGACGACCATCAACCAGCACTTCACCATCAGCCAGACCCATGATCAGGCGGCGGTTAACGATGCGTTTGAAGTGAATGCGGTAGGTGACTTTCTTCGCGGTCGGCAGAACCTGACCTGTGAATTTCACTTCGCCCACGCCCAGTGCACGGCCTTTACCTTCGCCGCCCAGCCAGCCGAGATAGAATCCAACCAGCTGCCACATGGCATCCAGACCCAGGCAACCAGGCATTACCGGATCGCCGATAAAATGGCATCCGAAGAACCACAGGTCCGGGTTGATGTCCAGTTCAGCTTCCACATAACCTTTGTCAAAGTTGCCGCCGGTTTCGGTCATCTTGATGACACGATCCATCATCAGCATGCTTGGTGCAGGCAGTTGTGGGCCTTTAGCACCAAACAGCTCACCGCGACCAGAGGCAAGAAGGTCTTCTTTTGTATAGGATTCGCGTTTATCTACCATGTTCTCTGTAAGCCTTATTTTATTGAAGCACGCAGGATAGCTAACACGTGTACGCTGAACAAGTCCGATCAGTTCGGAATAATCCAATTCAGCCAACGTAGCGGCCATGGAAAACGGTGACGGCCTTCCTGTTGCGTTGCCGCAGCAATACGCTCCTGGATAGTTTGCATCAGCGTCGTCTGGCCTTCACCATCCCACACCAAATTTAATAGCAGTGGCAGCGCATCGGTTACGTCGTCTACTGCCCAGATAGTGAATTTTTCTTCTTCAACTGCCTGCAGCAGTGCGGGTGGCAGGCTCAGATGTCTGACGTTGGCTGTAGGGATAATCACCCCCTGAGTCCCCGTTAATTCACGCTGCTGGCAGATGGCAAAGAAGCCTTCAATTTTCTCATTCAGACCGCCGACAGGTTGAGCACGACCAAACTGATCGACAGAACCGGTTATTGCGATGCTTTGATTGACGGGAACGTCAGCGAGGGCGCTGATCAGCGCACACAGTTCTGCCATAGAGGCGCTGTCTCCGTCTACTTCACTGTATGATTGCTCAAATGTCAGAGAGGCAGAGAACGGTATTTGCTGTTCAAGCTGGAGTTCCGACATCAGGAACGCCTGCATAATCATCATACCCTTGGCATGAATATTTCCGCCCAGCTCGGCTTTACGTTCAATATCGGTAAATTCGCCATCGCCAATATGCACGACGCAACTGATACGTGAAGGTTCACCAAATGCGCGGGGATGGCCTGGAAATTCGATCACCGACAGGGCGTTTATTTGCCCAATACGCTCGCCTTCCGTTTCAATGAGGATCTGCTCTTGCAGGATCTCATCCTGCATCCGTTCGGAGAGGAATCCTTCTCGCCACTCACGTTGAGCAAGCATCAGGCTCAATTGCTCCGCAGTGCAGGTATCACCGTCGCAAAGAGGGGCCACTTCTTTGAGCTGGCGAGTGATCCATAGCGGATTAAGCGGCAACGTATCCTGTTCGCCGGTATAGCGAACGGCTTCGCGGATGAGAACCTGCCAGGCATCGGCAGCGGGATAGGGCAGATTATTGCGTCGGGCAGTATGCGTTACCCACTGACACCACTGTGTCATGGTTTCGGCATCCACTATCTGCAAGTTATCTTCAAATTCGCTGTAGATAGCCTGTTCTGCCAGTTCTGGCTCCATTTCCTGGAAGTCTGCCAGCGATTCACGTTCGCCGACCAGCACCACTTTCAGTTTAAGCGGCATAGAAGGGACGGAGACTGGCAGAGGGCGAGACTCATCGAAGGCCACCCAGTCAAAACGCTCGTGGCTGACAATGGCTTTCAGGCGCATCCACAACAACGGCTGAGCCAGAAGTGTGCGCAATGAAATAACCAGCACACCGCCGTTGGCCTGATGGACCAGTCCCGGTTGCAGCGTAATTTCGCCATTGAATTGGCGCAGACAGCCAAAAAGCTGTTCGGCCTCAACCCAGTCAGCATTAACCACCTGCGTTAACGTTGCAAAGTTGTCGTCTGCTTTCTCCGCTGCGCGGTAACGAATAGTGTGGCCGGATACATCGTAATGCCCCCCGGTTAACCTATCGGCATCCGCATGCAAGGTACGTGCAGCCGTTGCAATAAGATTGAGATACTCCAGCTCTTCGGGCGCTTTCACCAGCATAAACGAGGACGTAGCCCAGTGCTGAAGAAGCTGCTCTAGCGCGAATTGTAAACGTGGCTGAGTATCACTGAGTAAGGTGTCGGTGTCGTCAGTGACGTGCGGCTGTGCAAATATTTCCTGATAGCTGTCGGTATCAGGAACCAGATCACGCCATGCAAGTTTCGTAATGGTCAAAGTTGATGTTTTTTAGTCTGTTGTAAAAAACGAGATTATACCGTAACCATCAGCACTGCACACGTGGAAAGCGCCGCTAAACGGATGTGATGACGCGCGACAGTTCACAGGCTGGATATTCTTTTCTTCAGATGCCCAAAAAGCTGATATTCTGATAAGAGTTACACGGTAACATTGAGATCGCAATGAAATATCAACAACTTGAAAATCTTGAAAGCGGATGGAAATGGAAGTACCTGGTGAAGAAGCATCGTGAGGGGGAGTTGATTACCCGCTATGTGGAAGCCAGCGCTGCCAAAGAAGCCGTTGATTTGTTGCTAACCCTCGAAAATGAACCGGTTCGGGTCAACGCCTGGATTGAAGAATACATGAACCCTGCACTGCTCAATCGTATGAAGCAAACGATCCGGGCGAGGCGTAAGCGGCACTTTAATGCAGAACATCAACATACGCGTAAGAAATCGATCGATCTGGAGTTTATGGTCTGGCAGCGTTTAGCCGGGCTTGCGCAGCGACGTGGTAAAACGCTCTCAGAAACGATTGTGCAGTTGATTGAAGATGCGGAGCATAAAGAAAAGTATGCGAACAAGATGTCGACATTGAAGCAGGATCTACAGGCGTTACTGGGTAAAGAGTAGGGTACGGGTAACGTCAATATGGTGTGTGCCTGTGCTTTTGCATGATATATATGACTAGTCCTGATATAGGTTGACAGTTTTTTGTCTATAAAACGCCTGATGAACATCATCGGGCGTTTTGTATTTCAGGGCCAGATGTGGCCGTTCATGGTTATAAATGGCCACGGACTCTTTTACCATCATTCGGGCTTGTGCAAGATCCACCGGGCGGGAGAGTAAAAACTCATTTTTCAGTATCCCGTTTATTCTCTCAGCCAGCGCATTCTGGTAGCAGTCGTAACCATCGGTCATTGAACAGATTATTCCGTTTCGCTCATGAACTGACTGATAAAGTACCGAACAGTATTGCAGTCCTCTGTCAGAGTGATGTACCAGCGGACCTGTCGTTTTTCTCCGCCTCAGAGCCTGTCTGAACGCCTTTACCACGTTTTCTGTCTGCAGGTTTTCCCCGACATGGTAACCCACGATTTTTCTGGAGCAGGCATCGGTGACCAGACTCAGATAAGCCGTGCCGCTGCGTAGTGGAAGGTAAGTTATATCAGCGACCCAGACCTGCTCTGGCTCAAGGGCGGTAACCTGTTCAGGGCCGGGTTTCAGCAGATTAGGATGCCGGTAAAAGCGATGATGGCTGTTGGTTGTTTTGTGATATGCCCGTTTCACGGGGACCAGGAGCCGGTATTCACCCAGCAGGTTAAACAAACGGTCCCGCCCTATAGCCAGTGTTTTACCGGCCTGGGTGTTCAGCAGATAGTGCAGTTTACGCGTACCTATTCGCGGCTGACGGCACCGGGTACGGGCAACAAAATCAAGAACCTGAGCATGATGCTCCTGCCGTTTATTACATCTTGTGTTGTACTGGTACCACGCCTGTCTGCTGTGCCCCAGGAACTGACATGCACGCGTAACTGTTATTTTTGGGGCCTGACTTTGCGTGAGGACTTGCCGGGCCGCTTTTTTACAACACTCACCCCGTAATCATTTTTCAGGACGTTGATAACGGACTCAAAAAACTCAGCTTTCTGGTTTGCCAGCTCAAGCTGTTCTTCAAGTTCCCTGATTCTTTGCTCGGGTGTAAGCGGGACAGTCGTCTGAGCCACAGGCAGTTTCCTCTTCACCAGGTCAGGAAGCCCGGGACTCCAGTCAAGCCGGCCATATTTACGCAGCCAGACAAGTACGGTGGAGCGCCCCTGAATGCCATATCGCTGCTGGGCCTGTTTATAGGTCATCTCGCCTTTTTCGACCTGCTCAACGACGGCTATTTTAAAGGATAGAGGATAATCGCGTTGGGTGCGTTTGAACTCAGTCATCATCACGTTCTCCGGAATTAAATCTGGAACGTGTCAACGCTATTCAGGACGGGTCAATAGGTGAAAAAAAACCCCGCCAGGCGGGGTTTTTTTATAAGACGATAACTTAAGCCTGAGGCTGAGTTACAACGTCTTTGATACCTTTAACTTCGATCTCAACACGACGATCCGGAGCCAGGCAGTCGATCAGTGCAGCGCGAGCTTTCACGTTGTCACAGGTGTTGCCAGTAACCGGGTTGGATTCGCCCATACCACGTGCGGAGATTTTGTCAGAAGGGATACCTTTAGAGATCAGGTAATCAACAACGGACTGAGCACGTTTCTCAGACAGACCCTGGTTGTAAGCATCAGAACCGATGCGGTCAGTGAAGCCCAGAACAACGACGGAACCGTCTTTCGGATCCAGGTTGCTCAGCTGGCTGTACATCTGATCCAGAGCCTGCTGGCCTTCTGGTTTCAGAGTCGCTTTGTTGAAGTTGAACAGAACGTCAGACTTCAGAGTGAAGTGTTTGGTCTGTACTTCTGGAGCCGGAGCCGGAGCCGGAGCAACTACCGGAGCTGCTTCTTCCTGCTGGCCGAAACGGTAAGAAACACCAACGCTCAACAGACCGTTGTCTGGACGACCACCAACGGTGTTCGCGTCACCGATGTTGTTAGTCCACTGGTATTCCAGACGGGTAGCTATTTCAGGAGTAATTGCATACTCTACGCCGCCAGCGAATACTGGGGATACACCAGTGTCGTGGTCTTTGAAGCCGTCGTTGTTTTTAGCATCTGCACGCCAAACCATACCACCCAGACGGGTATAAACGTCCAGATCGTCAGTGATTGGGTAACCCAGTTTAGCGGTCAGCTGAACGCCCTGAGCTTTGAATGCGCCATTTTCAGTGTTGCCTTTGTACGGCATACGACCTAACCAGTCGTAACCCATTTCAAAACCAACGTACGGGTTAACCTGGTAACCACCGAACGCACCAGCACCCAGTTGGCTTTCGTGGGTCGGTCCGTTGTTGTTGATCTGATTGTTGCCGATGTCATGGAACTGGGACCAACCCAGTTTAGCACCAGTATACCAGGTGTTATCTTTCGGAGCGGCCTGCGCCACGGTAGCGAAACCAGCCAGTGCCACTGCAATTGCGATAGCTGTCTTTTTCATTTTATGCGCCTCGTTATCATCCAAAATTCGCCATGAATATCTCCAGAGAGATAACACGGTTAAATCCTTCACCCGGGGACCAGTTCAATAGTTACTCTACCGATATCTGCGGCTTAAGCCGAGCACCCCTGGCGATGTAAAGTCTACAACGTACTCGAAAACTTACAAGTGTGAAGTCCGTCAGGCATATGAAAAAAAAAGGCTTGTATACACAATATTTAACATTTGTGGATGATTAATTGCACAGCTACTATCGTGGAAACCGCTTCACACAGGCGTTCTCACAAAAAACGTGTTAAAGCTCAAAGCCGAATTTGAGGGTGAAAAAAAATTCCAGGATAAATCCTAATTTCACTCAATGATACAAATTCGAGTGAATTTTTAGCCCGGAATGGTGTCTCCCCGCAAGTGTCTGAGCGCGTACAGGACGCATGATAAATCCCATTGCGTTTCCCTCATCAGCCGCTTTCACCAGTTCTGCATGTTCATCTTCTGTTAATTCTTCCGTCAGCCAGCCGATGACCACACTGTAATTCCCAGTGCGCAGCGCACGGACCATTGATTCCAGCGTATGGCAGGGAGAGAGTTGGCTGATTTGCATAACTTTCGTCAATGGGAGTCCGGCCGACTGCACCCACTCGCGGCTCAGTTTTTGTTGAGGCGTCAGCCAGAGCTGCCAGCGCGACTGCTGACCTAATTGCTGAAGCAGGGGAAGCAGTAGGAGCTGCGTCATCATGGGCTGGTCCTCGCGATAGACCACTTCACTGATAAGCCCGGCGGTAGTGTGCTCTGACGACACGCGCGCAATTTTGCTTGATGTGGAAGAGAACGACGAAGAACGATTTGCATAGCCTGAAGTGTACATAATCAATCCAGCCCTGTGAGTTACTGTATGGATATACAGTAACCCTGCTATCCCCAAAGATCAACCTTATTTTCTGAAACAGGTTCGCAGTTTTTGGTTGTTGTTACGGGAAAAACAAAATTCATCTTGCCCCTTGCGAATAAGTTGCCTATTTTCGTCATTAACGGATCCGCTACTGCAAATCATTTTATTACGTTATGATTTAAAAGGATTTTTATGAAAAAACTTTCTTATGCAAGGATCTATAAATCACAAGAATATCTGGCGTCATTGGGGACTATTCGTTATCGATCGCTGTTTGGGGGTTATAGCCTGACGGTCGAGGACACGGTATTCGCCATGGTCGCCAGTGGCGAGTTATATCTTCGAGCCTGTGAACAGAGCGCGCAGTACTGTGTAAAACATTCCCCTGTCTGGCTGACATTCATAAAACGTGGACGTCCGGTGGTGCTCAATTATTATCAGGTGAACGACACGCTGTGGCAAAACCAGCAACAACTGGTGTCGCTATCACGGTATTCACTGGATGCGGCGTTAAAAGAAAAGCAAAGTCGTTTTGCACAGCATCGCCTGCGTGGACTGCCGAACATGACATTTCATCTGGAAACCCTGCTGAATGAAGCTGGTATAAAAGATGAAAGCACATTACGCATGTTGGGGGCAAAAATGTGCTGGTTGAAACTGCGACAGATTAATCCCGCCCTGACGGTGAAAATACTCTATGCCCTTGAAGGCGCGATCGGAGGGATTCATGAGGCGGCGCTCCCAGCGATTCGTCGCCAGGAGCTTGTGGAGTGGGTGAGTTCTCTTACGCCTGAACCGGTGTACTAGACGGCAATGCGGCAATTTGCTGCTGTAATCGTCTGATTTCTGGTAGTAGCGCTATCAATAGGCCAACTTGCTGTACGACCAGCGGTTCTTTACTGTCCGGGCGTGGTTCAAGATGCTGAATCCGTTGCTTCAGTCCTTCTAGTGCCTGGTATACGCGCTGCTCGTCAGCGGGTTGATGATGAAGTGCATCATCAACATAACAAACGGCATCGTCCAGTAATGCCAGAACGTCCGGGTTGGTTAACTGTTCACGGTGTGCGCCAAGCGCCGAGATATAACTGGTAAAGGTATGGTTGAGGCACAGCAAGCGGAATGCCGTTTCGCGCGTTTGGGCGGTGACATCCGGTTCACTCGACATGTTCGACACCACGGATGCCAGCTCCGCATCACGATTATGCGCATCGCGGCGCGCAATACGGTATGCCAGACGATTGTCTCGCCCCTGATGATATTGTTCGAGAATGGCGTCAAGGTAACGACAGTTTGCATCGGTCGCCCGTTCAATCACCCGTGGCAGGTTGCGAAAGCGCCAGTCAGGCCAGATGAAACTGACGGCTGCCCATGCGATGGCGCAACCTATCAGCGTATCGATGACGCGCGGCAGTGCGACTTCAAACCCTTCTCCAAGCAGGTTAAAGCACAGCAATACCAGCAGCGTGATAAACATGGTGGCATGCGCGTACTGAACATTGCGGAAAGCGAAAAAGAGCACGCCGGTGATCACCAGCAGTATTAATTGCCCTTCCAGCGATGGGACGAACCACAGGATGGGCAATCCAATGGCTATCCCGACTAATGTGCCGATAATTCTTAACGCCAGACGATGTCGTGTGGCGTTGTAGTTGGGCTGGCAGACAAACAGACTGGTCAGCAGGATCCAGTAGCCATGGTTCATACCCGTTATCTGGATAATGGCGTAGCCGACGCAGAGCACCAGCGACATGCGAACCGCGTGGCGAAACAGCGCCGACTCCGGTGTAAAATTGCGACTCAGGCGCAGCCAGATATCACTGAAGCCATGCGGACTGTCATCGGCAAGCTGATTTTCTGACTCATTGCGCGAGAGTACCTGAGCCTGTTCAGACTCAATGGTGGCCAGTTGCGCATCAATAGCCCGCAGGTTTGATAGTAAGAATCCCAGCGTGTTGAGCAAATCTGCAGGGGCACCGCTTGCACGCATGCGCTCAAGGGCGGCATCGATATGTGTAAAGACGCGCTCAAAGTGTGGATCGTGCTGGTAAGGGGTGCGTAGCAAAATACAGCGAGACAGTTGCGTACAGGCTTGTCCCTGCATCGACATTAATCGCTGGAAACGAAACATCACATCGCTGTGACGGAAATGGTCGCGTAGCGTCTGGTACTGAATATGTGAGGAACTAGCGCGTTCGTGGATATCCTGCGCGACAAAATAATAATGCAGTGTGCGGCGGGTTCCTCGTTGTCCACGGTCACCGCGCAGACGGGTCAGTAATGATATTTTTGTTTGGTTCAACGTCGCCATCAGTTGCCCATTGGCCAGCGCTAAGTCATACAGGGGGGCCTGGCTTTCATCTTCGATGTCGGGATCAAAAAGGCGGGATTTCAGCTCCAGGTAGTGTGCCAACTGTTCGTAGCTGCGTGCCAGATTGTCCTGCAGTGGACGAATCGGGAACAGAAGGTGACCGATAAGCGTCAGAAGGTTATACCAGATGGCGCCTGCAAGCAGCAGGATCGGTTGCTGGTACCACTGATCGTAAAGTGATGTTCCCAGCATGGTGTAAATGGCGATCAGTAATGCACCAAAGGCGATGGTCGCATAACGCTGACCTAAGCCCCCCAGCAAAATAAAGCCGCTGGTGGACAGCGTTAATCCAATTGCGAAAAGCCACGGCCAGGGAAAGAGCAATTCGACGGAGGCCGAGGCAATAAAAAAGCAGATCAGCGTAATGATCAAATTGCGCAGACGACCCGCGAGCCGATCGTCCAGATCGGTCAGCGCGGCAGCAACCATGCCCAGCGTTAGCGGGATGGTAAGTTTGACGTCACCCAGCCACCACGGCAGCGCCGTAGTGCCGCAAAGTGCAATAAAAATTCGCACGTAGTACAGCCAGGTGCTGTTCCAGGTATAGCGTTTAAGCAGTGGACTTAACATAAAGGCCATCAGTTCCGATTATTCAAAACGACGACGCGCGTTGGCTTCGCGTGCGGCACGGGCAACTTCGACTGAAACCACACGACGACCAACGGGCCAGAGTGCAATTGCGGCGATTTTAAAGTTCGCAATACCAACCGGAATACCAATAATCGTAACGCACTGGGCAATACCGGAAACAATATGCATCAGGCACAGCCACCAGCCGAAGAAAATCAGCCAGAAAATGTTGAGCAGCGTACCGCCGGTATTCAGAAGCACGTTTTTACCCGCTGGGTTGAGTTCATCAACGTGAATTGCTTCATTACCGTAAGGGAACAGCGACAAGCGTGTGATTTCCCAGCAGGAGCGGGTCAAGGGTAGTGTGAAGATAAGCACGATACTGACTAACGTCGCCAGTAACCAGGCTAAGGTGGTGGCGAATCCCCCAAGCACAAAATTTAAAATATTCAGAACAGTACGCATAAACCCTCGGTTAACTCTGGTTTTCTGTGAGTTTGGCAATTGTAACGTTTTTTTGGGCTGGAGCACGTTTTCTCTGGCGGTTACACTGATAAGCAAACCTCTTCGTGTGGATCCGCGTAAGTCTTATGGAACTGAAAGCAACTTCTCTGGGAAAACGTCTGGCGCAACACCCTTACGATCGGGCCGTTATTCTCAATGCCGGCATTAAAGTCTCCGGCGACCGTCATGAGTATCTTATTCCATTCAATCAGTTACTGGCTATCCATTGTAAAAGGGGCCTGGTATGGGGCGAGCTGGAATTTGTGCTTTCTGATGATAAAGTTGTACGCCTTCACGGCACTGAATGGGCGGAAACCCAGCGTTTCCACCATCATCTGAGCATGCTCTGGCAGCAGTGGAGCCAGGAGATGAGTGACGTCGCAGCAGGGGTGCTACAGGAACAGCTGGATGCGATTGCCGCGCGTACAGGGGAAAACAGATGGCTGACGCGGAGCCAAACATCCGGATTGCAACAACAGATCCGCCGTGCTTTTGACGCGTTGCCCCTGCCGGTCAGTCGGCTGGAAGAATTTGATCATTGTCGTGAGGCGTTGCATCAGTGCCAGGCGTGGCTACAGGACATTGAAGCGTGTCGTTTGCAGCATAACCAGGCATATACCGATGCGATGCTGGCGGAGCATACCGAGTTTTTCCAGAAGATTGAGTCCTCACCGCTGAATCCAGCCCAGGCTCGTGCGGTGGTGAATGGCGAGCAGTCGCTATTGGTGCTTGCGGGTGCTGGAAGTGGCAAAACATCCGTTCTGGTTGCGCGTGCGGGCTGGTTGCTGGCGCGGGGAGAAGCGGCTGCTGAACAAATCTTGCTGCTGGCGTTTGGTCGCAAAGCCGCTCAGGAAATGGATGAGCGCATTCGCGAACGGCTGCAGACGCAAGACGTCACCGCACGGACGTTCCATTCACTGGCGTTGCATATTATTCAACAGGGTAGCAAAAAAGTCCCGACAGTCAGCAAACTCGAAAATGATACTGCCGCCAGAAATAAGCTGTTTATCGCCACCTGGCGTCAGCAGTGCAGCGAGAAAAAAGCACAGGCTAAAGGCTGGCGACAGTGGCTGGAAGAAGAGATGCAGTGGTCTGTGCCAGAAGGTAATTTTTGGGACGATGAAAAATTACAACGTCGCCTGGCCTCGCGTCTGGATCGCTGGGTTAGCCTGATGCGTATGCATGGTGGAGCACAGGCGGAGATGATCGCCAATGCGCCGGAGGCGATCCGCGACCTGTTCAGCAAACGTATAAAGCTGATGGCGCCGTTGCTTAAAGCCTGGAAGAGTGCTCTGAAAGAAGAGAATGCCGTCGATTTTTCTGGATTAATCCATCAGGCGATTGTCATTCTGGAGAAAGGGCGCTTTATCAGCCCCTGGAAGCATATCCTGGTTGATGAATTTCAGGATATCTCCCCGCAGCGCGCCGCCCTGTTAGCCGCATTGCGCAAGCAAAACTCACAGACCACGCTATTTGCCGTGGGGGATGACTGGCAGGCCATTTACCGTTTCAGTGGTGCACAACTTTCGTTGACTACCGCCTTCCGGCAACACTTTGGTGAGGGCGATCGCTGCGATCTGGATACGACATACCGTTTTAATAGCCGTATTGGCGAGATAGCCAATCGGTTTATCCAGCAAAACCCGCATCAGCTTAAGAAACCGCTCAATAGCCTGACAGCAGGCGATAGGAAAGCCGTCACTCTGCTCGATGAAAGTCAACTGGATGCGCTGTTGGATAAGCTATCCGGCTTTGCGAAAGCAGAAGAACGCATACTGGTGCTGGCGCGATATCACCACCTCAAACCTGCCAGTCTTGAGAAAGCAGCGACCCGTTGGCCCAAACTACAGCTGGATTTTATGACTATTCATGCCAGTAAAGGACAGCAGGCGGATTATGTCATTGTCGTTGGGCTTCATGACGGCAACGATGGTTTTCCTGCCCCAGCCCGTGAGTCGATTATGGAAGAAGCATTACTGCCAATGGTCGAGGATTTTCCGGATGCAGAAGAGAGAAGATTGCTTTACGTGGCACTTACGCGTGCCCGGCATCGGGTGTGGTTGCTGTTTAATAAAGACGCGCCATCCTGTTTTGTTGATGAATTAAAACAATTGGATGTCCCGGTAGCGAGAAAACCCTGAAGAACAGGCGGCGGCCGCCGCCTGTCTGGCAATTATTTGAGGCGCTCTGCCAGATACCGGGCGTAATCCGGGATCAGGATGTCCGTCGCATCGCTGAAATTTGGTGACTGGATAATAAAATCGGCGGTAGATACGTTGGTGGCAACCGGAATATTCCAAACTGTGGCCAGGCGCAGAAGGGCTTTAACATCCGGATCGTGAGGCACGGCGTTGAGTGGATCCCAGAAGAAGATCAGCACATCAATTTTCCCTTCAGAAATTAGTGCACCGACCTGCTGATCGCCGCCCATTGGACCGCTAAGCATGGCGTTGACATCCATGCCGGTCGCGCGTTGAATGAGATTTCCTGTCGTGCCTGTCGCATAAAGGACATGCTTTTCTAACAATGGCTGGTGGCGTTCCACCCAGCTCATCAGCATCTGTTTACAGTGATCATGTGCAACCAGCGCAATATGCTTACGCGCCGGTAAAGTGCGAGTCGTCAGTTCCATAGTACAGCTCCCAAGTTAACCTTATTACAGAGTACTGGAAGCGCTTGACGCTGCAAGAGAAAGACAAAAAAAATGCGTAGGCGAACATAAACGTCATGAGGGTGGCTGTTTCTCTGCCCATTGCAGAAAATTACTTCGTGTTTGCGCATCGGCCTGGCCGAACCAATATTTCAAACGCTGTTCGGTGAGTGTCTGCGACTGCGGCGGCACCCGATCCAGTTCAGAGACCCCTGAGAGCAATGCGCTGTCATCTGCCATCATAGTGGCAAATTGTGGGAGTGAAGCATGCTTAGACGATTTGTTATAGCGTTCAGTCTCGAGTTCGTAATCCACGATTTTTGCCGATGAGGTAATCGACAAAATATCCAGCTTGACCGGAATGGGCATGGAGTCGCCATCTACTAGTTCCACACGGGGCGCGTCATCGAAATGCGTTGCGTCACGTTCGTTGTTCAGACGGGGGAGATGAAAATTGACCTGGCTAACCAACTGAGTATCAAAACTGATGACCAGCGGAGGAGAAATATACAGACGTTCTTCATGGCTGGAGAGACGAATCGTTTTCTCAACGCGAAAGACAAGCTGATGCCGACCATTCTCCAGCTCAATACTGTCGGCACCGCGCAGTAAAGAGCTGGACACCTTTTTTCCGTCCAGCACCAGAAGGTCAATATCATTAGACAGGCGCAAAGAGGTCGCACAAACGGTTACCGGCAAAAGCAGAGCAATCAGGGCTGTCACAATGCCGGTTTTCATAAGGTTCTCCTGTCCAGAAAATTATCTGCATAAGATGTATCTAAATTTTTCGACAATCATGTTTACTAACATATAGACATATTTTCCAGTTTAGCTCTCATGCGCCAGTATGGGATGAATGGTTGCGACGTCAGGTTTGTCGTACACTTTGCAAAACAGCCTGGAGGAAGACGATGAAAGAGACCGATATTGCTGGCATTTTGACATCTACCCGTACGATTGCGCTGGTAGGAGCAAGCGATAAACCCGATCGCCCGAGCTATCGGGTAATGAAGTATTTACTCGATCAGGGTTATCACGTTATCCCCGTGTCTCCTAAGGTTGCCGGGAAAACGCTGCTGGGGCAGCAGGGCTATGCGACGCTGGCAGACGTACCAGAGAAAGTGGATATGGTGGATGTCTTTAGAAACTCAGAAGCAGCATGGGGAGTCGCACAGGAGGCTATTGCTATTGGCGCGAAGACCTTGTGGATGCAGCTTGGCGTGATTAATGAGCAGGCAGCCGTGCTGGCGCGCGATGCGGGCCTGGCGGTAGTGATGGATCGTTGCCCGGCGATTGAAATCCCCAGACTGGGACTGGCGAAGTAAGGTTGTACTGTTGCCGGATGGCGCATTGTATATCCGGCCTACAACGGTGTTTGTCGTAGGCCGGAGAAATGTTGTCAGTTGCGCAGGCGTGGAGCCTGGAGCTGTTTGCGGATTGTCCGTGCCAGTTCATCCATCGACGGTTGCTCTGGATGTTCTTCCTGTAGCTCGCTACTCAACTGTGCTTCAGCCAGGTACGTATGTACTGGCAGGCCATTATCGTCTTCCATCACCACGTGATACCAGGGAGCGGCGCGAAGTTCGTCGTTTACCGCCAACTCATCAGGTGACGGGTCATCAAGCGAATATTCCGGGTCGATATCCACGACCACTCCGAGGTAACCTAACAGGGAATGGCGGACCTGCTGGCCGATACCGAATTTGCTGGCAATCATAGTCACCTCCCGGGAAATAGATACCCTCTATGTAAGGGTAATATTCCACTTTTCAAGTTACATGATGCGACAGGCAAACCCTTTCAGATACAGCCCTTCCGGGTAGGTAGCGATCACGGGATGATCGGCGGCCTGACGGAACTGCTCTATAAATTGTACATCACGCCCGGCATCTATTGCGGCATCGGCGATGATTTTCTGAAATAAATCGGTGGTCATCAATCCGGAGCAGGAGAATGTCAGCAGTACGCCACCCGGATTCAGCAACTGAATTGCCAGCATATTGATGTCTTTATAGCCACGACAGGCGCCCATCAGCTGGCTTTTGTTTTCGACAAACTTCGGCGGGTCCATCACGATAACATCAAATTTCTCACCACGATCGCGATAGGCGCGCAGCAGCTTGAACACGTCATCACGCACAAATTCGGCTTTGCTCAGATCCAGCTTGTTCAGCTCTACGTTTTGGCGGGCGATATCGAGAGCTTCCTGGGAAGTATCTACGCTGACGACCTGGCGGCAGCCACCCATTAATGCAGAGACGGCGAATCCACCGGTATAGGAGAAACAGTTCAGTACGCGCTGATTTTCCACATAACGACGCGTGGCCAGGCGGCTGTCACGCTGATCGAGGTAATAACCGGTTTTATGTCCGTGCTGAATATCAACCAGCAGTTTCATCCCGTGCTCTTCAATCGGCAGCAGAGCTGGCGGCAGTTCCCCCGTGACGGGGCCCTGAGTCAGTTCCATGCCTTCTTTTTTACGCACGGCAACATCGCTACGGTCATAAATAGCGCACTCCGGGAAGACAATCTGCAGGGCGCTAATTAATGCGGCACGTTGATACTCGGCGCCTGCGCTGAGCAGTTGCAGCACCAGAAAGTTACCGAAACGGTCAATGGTGATGCCCGGCAGGCCATCAGACTCCCCGGCAATCAGTCGATAGCTGTCCAGCCCGTCCTTTTTCGCCAGCCAGTCTCGCCACTTCTGTGCTTGTTGCAGACGGCGGGTAAAGAAATCAATATCGATGGATTCAGACTTGTCGAATGTCCAGACACGTGCACGGATCTGCGACGCGGGTGAGTACGCGCCGCGTGCTAACCATTTACCCTGATGGTCAACAATATCGATGGTTTCACCGAGGTTGGCTTTACCTTCCATACGTGCGACGGCACCGGAAAATACCCACGGATGGCGGCGCAGTAATGATTTTTCGCGCCCTTTGGCTAACACTAAACGTACACTCATAATTTACTATTCTGTCAATTCAAAGAAATGGGCGCCATTGTCCTGAGTTTTACGCATATTTGCAACGCGCGCTGTGATGATAAGGAGAACCGCAATGTCGAAAGTCTGCATAATCGCCTGGGTCTATGGCCGGGTTCAGGGGGTTGGATTTCGCTACACCACCCAGCATGAAGCACAACGGCTGGGATTGACTGGCTACGCGAAGAATATGGATGACGGCAGCGTAGAGGTTGTCGCCTGCGGTGAAAGCGACCGGGTGGAACAACTGATGAAGTGGTTGAAAGCCGGGGGGCCGAGCAGCGCCAGGGTTGACCGGGTTCTCAGTGAACCCCATCGTCCTGGCGACGAGCTAAAGGGATTTAGTATCCGCTATTAAATACATTTCACCGGTTTCGGCAGGCCGGCAATTTTAGTTGCCTGCTTGGCCGGACCTTTCGGGAACAGGCGGTAGAGATAACGGCTATTGCCTTTCTCTTCGCCAAATTTGTTGGCCATCGCTTTGACCAGCATGCGGATAGCGGGGGAGGTATTAAACTCCAGATAAAACTCGCGTACGAAACGCACCACTTCCCAGTGTTCCGCGGAGAGCGTAATGCCTTCGTTTTCAGCAATGGCAACTGCCAGTGGCTCGCTCCACAGCGTGGTATCTTTCAGATAGCCTTCGCTATCGGTACTGATTTCTTTACCTTCAAAGATCAACATAATTCTTCACTGCGTTAGTCAAACTGGCGGCAGTTTACCAAAAAAGAAAGCCCCGCATAAGCGGGGCTGGATAATGCGTGTGGACATCTTAATCGCGGCTGGCAAAGCCCAGAATGCTCAACAGGCTGACGAAGATGTTGTACAACGAAACATACAGGCTAACGGTGGCACGAATATAGTTGGTTTCACCGCCGCGGATGATATTGCTGGTTTCAAACAGGATTGCGCCTGAAGAAATCAGGATAAACACCGCGCTAATCGCCAGATGCAGCGCTGGCAGTTGCAGGAAAATATTCGCAACCATACCAATCAGCACTACCACGATACCTGCCATCAGCATACCGCCGAGGAAGGACATGTCTTTACGCGTGGTCAGAACATACGCAGAACAGCTGAAGAAGACCAGCGCCGTACCACCCAGCGCCATACCGATCACGTCACCCATACCTGCCGACAGGTAAGTGTTCAGAATCGGCCCCAGGATGTAACCCAGGAAACCGGTGAAAGCGAAAGCAGACAGAATACCTACAGGTTTATCTGCTGTTTTGTAGGTCAGGAACATCAGACCATACATACCAACCAGCGTCAGAATCAGACCCGGAGACGGCAACATCAGTACTGTACTGGCAGTTGCGGTGATCGCTGAAAACGCCAGCGTCAGGCTGAGCAGGAAATAGGTATTACGCAGCACCTTATGCGTGCTGAGTAGCGATGTACGATCGCGCGAAGAACTAATAATACGATCCATGAGTCACTCTCTTATGACAGATGTAATTAATGATGGAGGATAATGAAATCACCGGAAACGACCCAGCGGTTTTACCCATCTTTACGCATTTTAACCCGCCAGGCTTAAGCATATTATTTCAGCAAAAGCTTCTGGATTAGATGTTACCACTGTTTATGCAAAAATGTCAGATCGATATCTGATAGGTAACTGAAAAATATTGCGTTATTCCCTACATGCCTTTAAGAGTGACAGCGGTGTCAACATAAAACAGAGCAATAAGGTAAAGGGAATGACGCAACATAAATCGAAGGTATTTACATCTATGCTGTTGGCTGTCTGTTTGATGTCTATCAACGGTGTGGCGAGCGCCGCGACTGTTCCCGCGGGCACAGAACTGGCAGCTCAACAAGAACTGGTCAGAAATAACGGCAGTGAGCCAGCCTCACTGGATCCGCATAAAGTTGAAAGCAACGTTGAGTTTAATTTAATCAGCGATATGTTCGATGGACTGGTGGCCGTAAACCTGGATGGCACTATTGCGCCCCGTCTTGCGGCCTCCTGGGAGAATAAAGATAACACTGTCTGGACCTTTCATTTACGTCCAGGCATAACCTGGTCAGATGGATCGGCTATTACTGCACAGGATGTCGTCTGGAGCTGGCAGCGCCTGGTTTCACCGCAAACTACCTCACCTTATGCCTCTTATCTGGGCAATATGCATGTCGCAAATGCGGTTGATATTGCTCAGGGGAAAAAAGATCCCGCTACGCTTGGGGTCAAGGCGCTGAATGACACCACGCTGGAAATTACCCTGACGCAGCCGACAGCGGCATTTTTAGCGATGCTGGCGCACCCATCACTGGTCCCGCTGGATAAAGTGCTGATTGGCCGCTTTGGCGATAAGTGGACTCGTCCGGAGCACTTTGTCAGCAGTGGTGCGTATAAGTTGTCGCAGTGGGTCGTCAATGAGCGGATTGTTGCCGTGCGCAACCCGCATTACTGGGACGATCGGCACACGGTCATTAATAAAGTGACGTACTTGCCCATCAGTTCAGAGGCTGCAGACGTTAACCGTTACAAAGCCGGGGAAATCGATATTGTTTTTAGTGTTCCGGTCAATCAGTTCGCTCAATTGAAAAAGACGATGGGGGATGAACTCCATGTCTCACCTCAGCTTTCAACCTATTATTATCAGTTTAATACCACGCGTGCGCCGTTTAACGACCCGCGCGTGCGTCGGGCGTTGAATATGGCGCTGGATAAAGACATCATCGCACAAAAGGTGATGGGACAGGGACAGCGTGCGGCGTGGGTTATCAGCCAGCCTGAAATTGGCGGGGTAAAATTACACGCGCCGGACTACGCATCATGGCCACTCGACAAACGCATTGCTGAGGCAAAAAAACTGCTGGCGGAAGCAGGCTACGGTCCGGAGCATCCGCTTAGCTTAAATCTGCTCTACAACACTTTCGAAACGCATCAGCGAATCGCGATCGCCGCCTCGTCAATGTGGAAGAAAAATCTTGGCGTTGAGGTAAAGCTGCAGAACCAGGAATGGAAAACTATGCTGGATACCATGCACACCGGCAATTTTGACGTCGTACGCTATGCATGGATAGCGGATTACGACGATGCGTCGAGCTTCCTCAACATTTTCCGTACTGGCGATAGTGAAAACACCGCCCGATACAGTAATCCAGCCTACGATGAAGCGATGCGTAATGCGGCAAAAGCCCGTTCTTTGCCAGAACGCGGGAAATACTACCAGCAGGCGGAAGACGTGTTAGGCGAGGATGTCCCAGCGATTCCGGTTTACCACTATGTCCGCACACACCTGGTAAAGCCGTGGGTAGGCGGATTTGCACCGGATAACCGCGGTAATTACTTCACCAAAGATATGTACATCAAAAAACATTAAACAGCAGTAGCCCGGATTTGTGCTGAATAAACGGTCAATTTGTTGTTATTTAAGTCGATTAACAACATTTTGGCTGTTTTTCAGGCAAACGAACACATTGGTGCTTTACAGGTCCGTTCGGGATGTTTATAGTGCGCCTCATTGGAAGCGTGGCCGAGCGGTTGAAGGCACCGGTCTTGAAAACCGGCGACCCGAAAGGGTTCTAGAGTTCGAATCTCTACGCTTCCGCCAAACATGAAAAGGGGTTACCGAAAGGTGACCCCTTTTTGCTTTTGAAGCATTAGAATCGCCTGGCAATATTCGCCCATCCCCTCATGTCACATTCGAACACTTGCTTACCCCGATCCCAGGCTTTTTCCTTGTCGTGCTATACGCTGCAATTTAACTGCATATCTAAAGTCTTCCCACATTGGTGTGGCTGATGGCATGGCCATGATGTATTCATGACCTGTAAAAGCCTTAACTGAATCCAGGTCAGTCCAGTAGTGTTTCCCTGGGGGAGGCAAGTTCAGATCATCAGCAACTCGATGCTCTGCTGACCTGTAGGTGCAGCTCATCGCCGCACCTTTAACATATTCACGGATGGCTAATAAATCGGGACAGGCGTTGGCGCAAAAGGCGGTTTTCCTGCCGCAGTTGTGCGTTCTCCTCGAGCAGCGTCAGTGCGACGGCAATGCCTGGCCAGTCAAGCGCCAGTTCATGGCGCAGACGTAGTGCACGTTGCACCACGGTCAGCGCATGGTCATCAAAGGTCTCATCTTCACGGGGTTCGATTACCCCTAAACCGACAATTTCATTCAGTTCCTCTGCAGAAACACCGGTATGCAGACAAAACTCGGTAATGGTAAAGGTAACGGTCACGTTAGCCATTATGCTTTCCCCCACTCTTTACGCGGATCAAAGGACTTCTGCGCATCCGCCAGCTGTTGCCACAAGGCGGCGCTGTTGTCGTCAGGTTTCGGCGGCATCACGATTTTGATGACCGCGTACAGGTCGCCAGTATGTTTTTTACCGACCAGACCTTTGCCTTTGATACGTAATCGCTGTCCAGCCTGGCTTCCTGCGGGGATGGTCAGCAAAATACTCTCTTTGAGTGTTGGTACAGTCACTTTTGCGCCCAATGCGGCTTCCCATGGGGCAAGCGGAACGACAACTTCCAGATCCTGATTAACAATATCAAACAGCGGATGCGGCGCGATATGAATCACCAGCCACAAATCACCGTTCGGGCCACCGTTTTCACCAGGGGTTCCCTGACCTTTCAGGCGAATGCGCTGCCCATTGCCGACACCGGCCGGGATCTTAACGTTGAGGGTTTTGGGGATTTCCCGCTCGATCATGCCAAACGCATTGTATACCGGCAGGTTGTAACTGATGGTGCGGCTATGCTCAGCAAGGGTTTCTTCGAGGAAAACGGCGACCTCGATTTCAATATCATGTCCGCGACTGGCGTGGCGCTGCCGTGACTGATGTGCGTGCTGGCCAAAAATTGAAGAGAAGATATCGTTGAAATCTTCAGCGCTGTAGCTTTGACCTTCTCCTTGCTGGAACTGACGATTAAACTGCGGGTCGTTGCGATGCTGCCACAGCTGGTCGTATTCGGCGCGTCGCTGTTCATCGCTCAGTACTTCCCAGGCTTCGGCAACTTCTTTAAAACGGGCTTCAGCGTCGGGTTCTTTGCTGACATCGGGATGGTATTTTCGCGCGAGACGACGGTAGGCGGTCTTGATTGTCTTGAGATCGTCTGTCGGCTTCACGCCCATAATGGCGTAATAATCCTTTAATTCCATAGCGTTCTCTCGTGTAAATCAACACATGAAGAAGGCAATTCCTCTCGAAAGGTATCACCGTTAAGTTTAGGGTAATCCTGATAGGCGCGAATGCCAACCATGAAAAAGGGGGGCGCAGGTCATAAAAGGGTCACCGGTTAATGTGGTGAGCCTGCTTGTTGATTTACCTATCACACTCAAATTTCCCTTTTCACCAGACTGTTCGTTGTTGAGCGAAGCATCGCATTTAATCCGGCAATAGAATGGCTGAAATTAACCAGGGAGAGATGCTGAATGATCGCCGTTATTTTTGAAGCAGATGTGCCCCCTCAGGGGAGGGAGCGATATCTTCAACTGGCCTCAGAGCTGAAGCCGTTGTTGGCAGAGATCCCAGGGTTTATTTCTATCGAACGATTTCACAGCATTAATACGCCCGGGAAAATGCTGTCACTTTCATGGTGGGAGGATGAGGATGCAGTGCTCAGGTGGAAATGCAACGTCAGGCATCAGGCCGCACAACAGGAGGGTAAGCAGTTGATTTTTTCATATTACCGAATACGTGTTGCATCTGTTTTGAAGGATTATGCCTCTGAAAAAGGTTCTGCCAGCGTATATGGCAGTTAACAGTCAATAATGACCGCCTGTAGCAGCAGGAGCCAGAACAAGCTCTGGCTCCTGTTGATGGTGCGTCAGGAATATTAACGGCTTATCAAGGTCTGGAAAAAAGAAAACGCACGGTATCAGCGTAGTTCTCGACAAAAGCGTTAACGTTATCTGATTTTAACCCTTTCGGGTTAATCATATATTTACCCTTGATAAAGATAGCCGGTACACCTTTCAGGTCTACCGCTTTAGCCAGCTCCTGTTGCTTCGCCGTTAATGATTTTACGGCAAAGCTATTCCATGCGGCATCATAGTCGCTTGCACTGACGCCAGCGCGGATAAATACATTGCGAATATCATCTGCTGTTTTAACAGTTTGTTTTTTCTGCACGGCATCAAACAGTAAAGGTTTTACTTTATCTTCCACGTTTAACAGCATAGCGACAGACCAGGCGTGTGTCATCTCCGGCCCCAACGGACCTAAGAAATCGACGTGATACTCAGTGAGTTTGACATCAGTAGGTAATGCTTTTTTCACGTTATCAGTGACTTCCAGAACTTCATCATACTGGTAGCATGAAGGGCAATAAAATGAAAAAAACTTAAGCGCAGCGGGCGCTGACGCAACGGGCTTTTCAAGTGAAATATATTCTTTGCCATCGGTAAATGTTGCTGCCTGAACGCTCACCGTAAAAAACAGGCCTAGAAGAGGAAGTAAGATTTTTTTCATTTTCATATACTCTAAATAACATTTAACAAACAATTGTTTTGATGATGAACATAACGTTCATTGCGGCAAGTGATAATACAATATTCATCCAGAAATGTGCTGACCCTTACTTTCATTTACGTAGGAATATCCACTGACGGGCTTCTCATTCATTTTTATCGTCAGTGGTTAAATATCTGTTGAAACGCTTTGGGAATGATAGATAATAAACCCTGTGATATTTCCAGCTTTGTTTTATTAGCGCTATTATTTTGCAATAATGAAATTAATTAACAATATTAATTATCATTTCTGAACAGCGCGCTGGGGAGGAATGAGAATTGACCGGCCTCTGCCGACATAACTTTACAGGGTAAAGGTTGCCAAAAACTCGCCAGTGACTAAGATAACTCGCGTCAATCAGCGAGGGTATAATGGCGAAACGTCAACGGATGGGATGGTGGTTCCTCTGCCTGGCATGTGTTGTGGTGATGGTATGCACCGCGCAGCGCATGGCGGGTCTGCACGCGTTGCAGATGAACACCGCGACCGCTGCTGTTGTCGTGAGCGCCCAGGTCGATACCGATGAAGCTTCGCCCG
The DNA here is from genome assembly GCF_014103415.1 of Citrobacter sp. RHBSTW-00671. Classification (NCBI taxonomy): domain Bacteria; kingdom Pseudomonadati; phylum Pseudomonadota; class Gammaproteobacteria; order Enterobacterales; family Enterobacteriaceae; genus Citrobacter; species Citrobacter sp. RHBSTW-00671. Next base: position 3,646,328 of record NZ_JABXPR010000001.1, on the reverse strand, counting down.
TTACGCCTTGTGAACTGAGCGCAAAATCATTGCTGGCTGCGCCGCCAGTATTGTTTGAAGGCGCGATTTTGGTGCTATGTTTGCTCCTGTCGCTGTTGGCACCTGTGCGGGCATTTCGCCTGCCTTTTTTCCCTCCGCGCGCCATCTCGCCGCCCACACTTAGGGTTCATCTCCGATTTTGTGTCTTCCGTGAATGACAGCGCAGCCGTTGCTGACTGTTAGATAATTATTCACGGAGAAAAAATATGAAGACTGTTTTCAGGCAGGCGCTGCTCTGCCTGTTATTGCTATGGCTGCCCGTATCCTGGGCGGCTGATATCGGCTGGCTGCGTTCACCCGATAACAATCACGCCAGTGTGCGGTTACGTGCCGATACAGCCGCAGGCGGTGAAACCCGACTGCTGCTCGATGTTAAACTGGAGGATGGCTGGAAAACCTACTGGCGATCGCCGGGTGAGGGCGGTGTAGCACCGTCCATCGTCTGGAAAGATAAAATGCCTGCTGTTGATTGGTACTGGCCGACACCCGCGCGTTTTGAGGTCGCCAATATCACCACCCAGGGATATCACGGTAATGTCACCTTCCCGATGGTCGTACGCGGCACAACGCCAGCCACCCTTAACGGTGTATTGACCCTATCAACCTGCAGCAATGTTTGCCTGTTAACGGATTTTCCCTTTTCCGTGACGCCGAGCGTCCAGGACCCGTCTTTTGCTCATGACTATGCGCAAGCGAAGGGGCAGATACCGCTGGCCAGCGGCCTGACCGAGTCGCTTAGTGCCGGGGCGCGAGCCGGAGAGCTGGTGGTTGAGGCGCGTCGTACGGGTGGCTGGTCTGCGCCGGGTCTGTACCTGGACACCGTTGATGATGCGGATTTTGGTATGCCGCAAATCCGCGTCGAGGGCGAAACACTACGGGCAACGGTTCCGGTTCATGACAGCTGGGGGGAAGGGGCACCGAACCTTCGTGGTAAGCAACTGACACTGGTTCTGGCTGATAACGGCGTTGCGCAGGAAAGTCGTCTTGCCATTGGCGATGCGCCAGTGGTGCAGAATGCAGCGATCCCGCTGTGGCAGGTGGTGCTGATGGCGCTGTCAGGCGGGTTGATCCTTAACTTAATGCCCTGCGTGCTTCCGGTGCTGGGCATGAAGCTGGGCTCGATTTTACTGGTTGAGGAGAAAAGCCGTCTTCAGGTTCGCCGCCAGTTTCTGGCCTCGGTGGCTGGTATCCTGGTCTCTTTTATGGCCCTCGCGCTGCTGATGACGGTGCTGCGCCTGACCAATCAGGCGCTTGGTTGGGGGATCCAGTTCCAGAGCCCGTGGTTTATCGGCGTTATGCTGCTGGTGATGCTGACGTTCAGCGCCAGCCTGTTTGGGCTGTTTGAATTCCGCCTTCCTTCAGCAATGACCACCATACTGGCAACTCGCGGCGGTAACGGCTTGTCAGGGCATTTCTGGCAGGGCGCGTTTGCGACGTTGCTTGCCACACCGTGCAGTGCGCCGTTCCTGGGGACGGCAGTGGCGGTGGCGTTGACTGCTTCGCTGCCGACGCTATGGGGGCTGTTCCTTGCGCTCGGGTTGGGGATGAGTTTGCCATGGTTGCTGGTGGCACTGCGTCCGGGTCTGGCGCTGCGTCTGCCGCGTCCGGGGCGTTGGATGAACATCTTGCGGCGTCTTCTCGGCGTGATGATGCTTGGCTCGGCTATCTGGCTGGCAACATTGCTGTTCCCGCATCTGGGGTTCGCAAACCAAAGTACAGCCAAAGAGAGTGTGAACTGGCAACCGCTGAGCGAGCAGGCCATCGAAGAGGCACTGGCCCAGCATAAGCGCGTATTTGTAGATGTGACAGCTGACTGGTGTATTACCTGTAAAGTCAATAAATTCAATGTTCTACAAAAAGAAGATATTCAGACTGCGCTGCAACAACCCGATGTGGTGGCTCTGCGGGGTGACTGGACGCTGCCCTCTGAAGCGATCACCGAATTCCTGAAAAAACGCGGCCAGGTTGCTGTGCCGTTCAACCAAATTTATGGCCCCGGTTTGCCGCAAGGCCAGGCATTGCCGACGTTGTTAACCCGCGATGCGGTGCTGAATACACTGGCCGACGCCAAAGGAGTGAACCCATGAAAATGATGATTGTCCTGCTGTTAACCTTGTTTTCTGCCGTCAGCGTGGCGAAAGAACCTGCGCCATTTACGCCTGAGCAGGAGAAGCAAATTGAAGCGCTGATTCAGGAAGCGCTGTTTAACGATCCCAATAGCCCGCGTATTGGTGCCCGGCAGGCTAAACTGACGCTGATTAATTTCACCGATTACAACTGCCCGTATTGCAAGCAGTTGGACCCGATGCTGGAAAAAATTGTACAGAAGTATCCTGAGGTGGCGGTGGTGATTAAACCGCTGCCGTTTAAAGGGGAGAGTTCGGTTCTGTCGGCGCGAACTGCGCTGACGACCTGGCGTGAGCATCCGCAGCAGTTTCTGGCGTTACATGAGAAACTGATGCAGAAGAAGGGCTACCACACGGCAGTGAGTATCAAACAGGCACAGGAGAAAGCCGCTGCCAGCCCGGTGACGCTGGATGCGCAAAGTGAAGAGACGCTGAGCACCAACCTGCAACTGGCACGTCTGGTTGGTGTGCGAGGCACGCCGGCAACGATTATTGGCGATGAGCTCATCCCTGGGGCAGTACCATGGGAAACACTGGAAGAGGTGGTCAAAGAAAAACTGGCGGCCGCAAATGGTCAGTAAACTGCGCCGCTGGCTGCGCGAAGGACTGATCTTACTGGTGTTATTCGCCGGGGCGATGTTGTTGATGGATGCCTGGCGAGCGCCCCAGCTTCCCGCAGCGTTTGACAGTACGCCTTTGCAGACGCTGGATGGTGAAAACGTTACGCTGGCCGCGCTCAGCAAAGAGGAACCGGTGCTGATCTATTTCTGGGCGAGCTGGTGCGGCGTGTGTCGGTTCACGACACCGGACGTCGCCAGACTGCACTCAGAAGGTGAGAACGTGATAACCATTGCGCTGCGTTCTGGTAATGAGGCGGAGGTGACGCGCTGGCTGGTACGTAAAGGCGTAGACTTTCCCGTCATCAACGATGCTGACGGGGCCATCTCCCGCAGTTGGGACATCAGCGTCACGCCAACGCTGGTTGTGATGTCGCACGGTCGCGTAGTGTCGACAACCAGCGGCTGGACCAGTTACTGGGGAATGAAGCTACGCCTCTGGTGGGCAAAAACTGTCTGATTCTGATGCCGGGGAAACCCGGCATTTTTTCTGCTGCAGTACACCAGGAGGGCATATTTCGTTTCCCGACGAAGCAAACCTGGCGATTGACGTCCAGAATAGGTCATCCTCTTTTTTCCTGGAACGTACATGATGGCAACTTCTTTCGCGCTCGACCCCTCCCTGGTGATAATGATTGCCGCAACCTTTGTGCTGGCAGGGATGGTGAAAGGCGTAACGGGCATGGGCTTGCCCACGGTGGCGATGGGGATACTCGGATCGCTTATTTCTCCGGTCGCGGCGGCGGCGATGCTGCTGTTACCTTCTCTGATTAGCAATCTGTTTCAGTTTGGCGGTGGTGGTAATACCGGCCGATTGCTGCAACGATTGTGGCCTATGCTGCTGGCGGTGGTGATTGCCACTTTGCTTGCCAGTGTCTGGATCACCGGGGGCGACACAACCCGGACCCAGTTTGCGCTTGGCATGGCACTGGTGGCCTATGCCATCTGGACGCTGATGGGAAAAAAAATAACCGTGGAGCCGCAGCGTGAAAAACCCTTTTCCCTTGTCATTGGACTGGTGACCGGTTTATTGACGGGAGGAACGGGGGTATTTGTCATGCCCGCCGTGCCATGGATCCAGTCTTTGGGCTTTGAAAAGGATGAATTGGTGCAGGCGCTTGGCATTTCGTTCACGTTTTCGACGCTGGCGTTAGCACTGGGCTTGTGGTGGCACAATGCGTTACCTGTTCAGTCCCTGAGTTTATCGGCTTTTGCCATTCTTCCTGCGCTACTGGGACAGTGGCTAGGGACTCGTGTGCGGCGAGTGATTTCTCCAGTGGTGTTTAAACGCTGTTTTCTGTTCTGCCTGGTGGGGTTGGGCGTGGAGATGATGCTGCGCGCCGCGTAAGTCTCGCTGTGACTTTACGCCCGTTTCATGCCATCGTTAATTCTGAGGGTTAACGCCAAAGGAGGTGCTATGGCATCGGTGATACTGCACGAAGAAGAGGGTGAACTGGAGTCGCAAATGGCGCTCACTGCGGCAGTGATGGCGGATAAATCGCGTTCGCGTATGCTGTGTGCCTTGATGGATGGGCGCGCCTGGACCGCAACCGAACTTAGCGCGGTGGCGGACGTGTCAGCCTCGACGGCCAGCGCGCATCTGGCGCGTCTGTGTGAACAACGATTTGTTGTGGCGTTAGCCCAGGGGCGACACCGTTATTTTCGCCTGGCAAGTACGGAGATAGCCGGCCTCCTGGAGCGCCTGATGGGGGTGGCATGGTCTGCATCAACGTCGCGAAAAATCACCACCCCGATAAACCTGCGGCATGCGCGAACCTGCTATGACCACCTTGCGGGCGAAGTGGCAGTGAGGCTTTTTGATACCCTGGTTGCCCGGCAATGGTTAACCGCGGATGGCGAAACGCTGACCGAGCTGGGGCAGCAAAAACTGGCAGAAATGGGGATTGTTCTTTGTGCCGGAGTTACCCGACGAAAAGTAAGCTGCGGCTGTCTGGACTGGAGTGAGCGACGTTATCATCCTGGCGGCGTGCTCGGTGCTACATTGCTGAGCTGGTTTAGCGAACAGAAGTGGATTAAAACGCAGACAGGTAGCCGCCACGTCACCTTTACCCCCCTTGGTGTGCGCAAACTTCAGACGGAGTTTGGCATTAAAACGACACGGTAGATCCCTCATTTTTGCGAAAGCGTTCCCGGAAAAATGTCATATATCTGTCACACTCTGTGGTGATTGATAACAACAAGAGGTCGTAGGGATGAAAAAATCGTTAATCGCCGCAGCCGTGGCAGGGGCTGTATTATTGTCAACCGCCGCGCAGGCGCAGATCGCGCCGGAAGGGTATCAGCTTCAACAAGTATTGATGATGAGTCGGCATAACTTACGTGCACCTTTAGCCAATAATGGCAGCGTTCTCGAGCAGTCGACCCCCAAACAATGGCCGGAGTGGGATGTCCCGGGCGGACAACTCACCACGAAGGGCGGCGTGCTGGAAATTTATATGGGCCATTACATGCGTGAATGGCTGGCAGAACAGGGCATGGTGAAATCCGGTGAATGTCCGGCACCGGGCACGGTTTACACCTATGCTAACAGCCTGCAGCGGACAGTGGCGACGGCGCAGTTTTTTGTCACGGGGGCTTTCCCGGGGTGTGACGTTCCGGTCCATCATCAGGAAAAAATGGGTACCATGGACCCCACTTTTAACCCGGTGATCACTGATGATTCTGCGGCATTCAGTCAGCAGGCTGTTCAGGCGATGGAGAAAGAGCGCGGCCAGATGCAGCTTGACGAGAGCTACCAACTGCTTGAGCAAATCACAAACTACAAAGACTCGCCGTCGTGTAAAGAAAAACAGCAGTGTTCCCTGACTGATGCGAAAGACACATTCAGTGCGAAGTATCAGCAGGAGCCTGGTGTTTCCGGGCCACTGAAGGTGGGGAATTCGCTGGTTGATGCCTTCACCTTGCAATATTACGAGGGCTTCCCGATGGACAAGGTCGCCTGGGGGGAGATCAAATCTGATCAACAGTGGAAGGTGCTGTCGAAGCTGAAAAATGGTTATCAGGACAGCCTGTTCACCTCTGCAGAAGTGGCGCAAAACGTCGCCAAACCGTTGGTCAAATATATCGACAATGCGTTGGTGACTGAGCGGGCGAAAGCGCCGAAAATTACGCTGCTGGTGGGACATGACTCGAACATTGCTTCATTGCTCACGGCACTGGATTTTAAACCGTACCAGCTCCATGACCAGAACGAACGCACGCCGATTGGCGGTAAAATTGTCTTCCAGCGCTGGCATGACAGCAACACAAATCGCGATCTGATGAAAATTGAGTATGTGTATCAGAGCGCGCAGCAGCTGCGAAATGCGGAGGTTCTGACGCTCAAATCCCCGGCCCAACGTGTGACGCTGGAACTGAAAGGCTGTCCGATTGATGCCAATGGCTTTTGCCCTGTTGATAAATTCGATAGCGTACTGAATGAGGCTGCGAAGTAAGCCAGGAAAACTCCCCCGTGTAAACGGGGGAGTCAGAATGCTAAACGTTTTTGCGTTCGATTGTCTGTTCACCCCAAAAGAGTGAATCTTTGTCAGTTTTCTCAAAGGCTTTGATCAGTACCTCATCGCTACCTTCTTCCCAAATCTTTTCCGCCAGTTTCTCGTCATAGTGAGCGACTTCAAAAATGGCTTCGGCTATTTCTGGCGATGTGTTGCGCAGACTTGCCCATTCGCCGACGCGATGGGCTTTCGCTTCTTGAGTTGGCATTCGAATCCTCCTGTTGAAGATTAGCCGTTGAGTTTTACTGCCAGACCTGCGACATATTCACCCTGATAGCGGGCGATAGATAACTCTTCCTGACTTGGTTGTCGGGAGCCGTCACCCCCGGCAATGGTGGTTGCGCCGTACGGCGTACCGCCACGAACTTGTGAGACATCAAACAGCTCTTGCGCCGCATAACCAATGGGAACAATCACCATCCCGTGGTGGGCAAGCGTTGTCCAGGTCGATGTAATGGTTTGTTCCTGACCGCCGCCAGTGCCTGTTGAGCTGAATACGCTGGCGAGTTTGCCGTAAAGGCCGCCAGATGCCCACAGTCCTCCGGTCTGATCCAGGAAGGTACGCATCTGACCTGACATGTTGCCAAAGCGCGTGGGAGTACCAAAAATAATGGCGTCGTAATCAGCCAGTTCCTGCGGGGTTGCGACTGGTGCGTTTTGTGTTTTACCGCCTGCTTTCAGGAAGATTTCAGGCTGCATTGTCTCTGGCACACGCTTAATAATGACTTCCGCGCCATCTACCTTATTTGCGCCTTCTGCGACTGCATGGGCCATGGTTTCAATGTGTCCGTACATGGAATAATAAAGCACCAGAACTTTTGCCATTTTACACTACTCCTCGAGTTAACCGTGTCCGTAGCGATTCGCTACCTCCCTTTAAAGATATGACGTACGGCCAGGAGTGCAAATTTCACAATCACTTCTTTGATTTATAACAATTTTTATAACAATCCTTTTTGTTGCAAAATGATACATTTTTAACCGGGCGGAATTTGGTAGCCATAAGAAAGACTTATTGATTTCACGCCGCGATTATTAACATCTTGCGGCCATTCCTGTTGCAGAATATTACAGTTCGTCAGTCATCCGGTTACTCTTCACTATGCTTAATCCCACGCAGTAAACATCAGGGCACGGCCCATGCGCTGCGTGAGGTATCACTCCTCAGTACCTATGCAATATGATGGCTAATCAATGACGGAGGTCAGTAATGGCAAACCATCGGGGCGGTTCCGGCAACTTTGCGGAAGACCGTGAAAGAGCATCAGAAGCAGGTCGAAAAGGTGGCCAGCACAGCGGGGGCAACTTCAAGAATGACCCGCAACGCGCTTCAGAAGCAGGCAAAAAAGGGGGCAAGAATAGCCACGGCAATAACAAATCGTAATTGTCGGGCTGTCTGTTAGAGATATCGTGACGGCTGAGTGTTCAGAGACAGACGTTACGTCGCCACCGCCGCCGGGTCGTTCCGGCGGTTTTTTTTGTCTGCAAGGTTGAACTGTAACAAAACGCAACGCAGACTAATGACATTCAGCTAATCGGGTGTCTCATGTCATTACTTTCTCGTTATTCCTTCTCTGTTAAACCCCAGGAGGCGATCCTCATTGTGATCACCATGTTCTGGGGCGGAACGTTTTTGGCTGTGCAATATGCTGTCACGCTGAGCGGTCCCTTTTTCTTTGTCGGCGTGCGCTTTGCGACAGCGGCACTGGCGGTGGCGTTGCTGTCATTGCGTACATTGCGTGGGCTGACATGGCTGGAAGTCAAAGCCGGAGTGGCGATTGGCGTAGCGATTGCGCTGGGCTATAGCCTGCAAACCTGGGGATTACAGTCTATTCCCAGCAGCAAGTCGGCATTCATTACTGCGATGTATGTACCACTGGTACCGCTGCTGCAGTGGTTGTGTCTGGGACGAATGCCAGGGGTGATGCCGTGCGTCGGTATCGTGTTGGCCTTTATCGGACTGATCTTTCTTGCCGGGCCGGATGGCAATTTACTGGCGCTTGGTGAAGGGGAGTGGATCACGCTGGTGGGTGCGGTGGCGATAGCGGCAGAAATTATCCTGATCAGCGCATGGGCTGGAAAAGTGGATGTACGTCGGGTCACGGTGGTGCAACTGGCAACCGCTTCGGTGGTGGCGTTTATTGCGATGGGGCCCGCAGGTGAGTCGGTTCCTCCCATGTCGACAGGCTTGCTGGTCGTGGCATTAGGATTGGGTATTTTTAGCGCGATTATCCAGGTTACCATGAACTGGGCGCAGCGCAGCGTTTCGCCGACACGCGCAACGGTAATCTATACCGGTGAGCCTGTATGGGCGGGGATTTTTGGTCGGCTCGCAGGGGAACGCCTGCCGCTGCTTGCTCTGTTGGGGGCGGCATTCATTATCATTGGCGTACTGGTCAGCGAACTGAAGTTCAAAAGGAAGAAAACCGTTCAGCAGGAGGCTCCGCCCGAGTCGCTTTAATTTAACGTTTCAGTGTGCGATTTGTTATGCTGGCGCCCTCAGAACAAGGAGAGGGTGCATGGCTCAAGGCGCAGAGAAAAAAACAGGTAAACGCTCGCAGGCCGTGAGTGCAAAACGCCAGGCTATCTTAACCGCGGCATTAAATGTCTTTTCCCAGTATGGCATTCATGGCACGCGTCTGGAGCAGATTGCGGAACTGGCGGGGGTGTCTAAAACGAATCTGCTTTATTACTACCCTTCTAAAGAGGTGCTCTATATTGCCGTATTACGCCAGATCCTCGATATCTGGCTGGCGCCGCTGAAGGCCTTTCGCGAGGACTTTGCACCGCTGCTGGCGATTAAAGAGTACATCCGACTCAAACTGGAAGTGTCCCGCGATTATCCTCAGGCATCGCGACTGTTTTGTATGGAAATGCTGGCAGGCGCACCTTTGTTGATGACGGAATTAACGGGCGATCTTAAAACGTTGATTGACGAGAAATCCGCATTGATTGCCGGATGGGTCAGCAGTGGAAAACTGGCGCCGGTTGACCCGCATCATCTGATTTTTATGATTTGGGCTTCAACGCAACATTACGCTGACTTTGCCCCACAGGTAGAGGCAGTGACGGGCGCAACGCTGCGTGATGAAGCCTTTTTTAACCAAACGGTGGAGAGCGTACAGCGAATGATTATTGAAGGGATCCGTGTACGTTAGTTGGCGGGGGGCAACGGGCAACTTAAGTCGCCCTCTTCACATTGCAAGAGGGAGGCGAGAAATGCTTCACGCTCGTTGGTTTTGTCCGTTAAACACTGGCTGGTGATCATCGACTGTATGCTGCCGCCTTCCGTGCCTGAACTGATCAATGCGCAGTCTGCATCGCGCAGGGTAATCCATGCGATCTGTGCTTTTTTCAGTAAATCACGTTGGGTGGGTGCTGCGCGTTTCAGCGCATTCTGATAAGTCTCATTTAGCTTTGTGTCGGCCGTCTTATACTGCTCAGCGGCGCAGGTATTCATTTCAAGCTGGTTGTTTGCGTTTGCGCAGTCATCCGCCAGTGCGTGACTGCTTAGCAGCAGTGCTGCACAGGTCAGTACAATTCGTTTCATGCTTCCCTCTGGCTTAATAAAAAAAGGCCCCGTAACCGGAGCCTTAATTAACCATAACCTTAGCCGATTGTCATCAGGCTGGCGTTCCCACCCGCCGCGGCGGTATTCACGCTCAACGAACGTTCAATATACAGCCTCTCCAGCAGGATATTGCTCTCGCCGCGGGCAAATCCTTGTACCGAAACAATCGCACCTTCCCGTGCCGCTACCGATTCGCACAGTGCGCGTAGCTGGTCGGAATCGCCGTGGAAGATAACGGCATCGAACGGCTGCGCGGTGAGGGTGTCTGCTTTGGCAAACTGAATGCGCTCACAGAGGGCCGCAGGCAGACGTTTTGCCAGTTCGCGATGGAAAGCATCATCTTGCCACAGGATAAGACTGCCAACCGAGGCCACGGCAGCAACCTGCACCAGCGCATCCTGCTCGTTATCGGCCATACACAGCACGCGTTCACGTGGCAACAGCGTCCAGGTATTGCGCTCACCGGTTGGCCCTGGCAGCAAACGCTGGGTTCCGGCTTGTGCCAGTTCGGCAAACTGCTGGCAGAGCGCATGCAGCGACGGACGATCGCTTGCCCATGCGGTGAGCGCCTCCAGCGGTTGAATCAGCGCTGATTTAAGCTGTGCATCGACAGGGTAGTCTGCATCCTGGCGGGCCAGCGTGACGGCCAGTGCATTTTCCGGACGGTTTGCCAGCAAACGGTACAGATACAGTGGGCCACCGGCTTTGGGGCCGGTTCCTGACAATCCTTCGCCACCAAATGGCTGCACGCCGACCACCGCACCGACCATATTACGGTTAACGTACAAGTTACCAACGTGCGCGGACCCGGTGACCTGCGCGATGGTTTCATCAATACGAGTATGTACGCCAAGCGTCAGGCCGTAACCGGAGGCATTGATTTGCTCAATCAAATTGCCGAGGTTATTACGGGTGTAACGCACGACGTGCAACACCGGGCCGAACACCTCTTTTTGTAGTTCATCAAAGCTTTCCAGCTCAATCAACGTTGGTGCAATAAAGGTCCCGGTTTGCCATTCACGCGCATCATCGCTGTTCTCACGTACGGCCTGGAATACCGGACGTCCTTTGGCACGCATGGCCTGAATATGACGTTCAATATTGGCTTTGGCTTCTTCATCAATAACTGGCCCAATATCGGTGGTCAGACGGCCAGGGTTACCCATACGACATTCTGCCATCGCGCCGCGCAGCATTTTCAGCGTATGGTCGGCAATATCATCCTGCAGGCACAGGACGCGCAGTGCCGAGCAACGCTGTCCGGCGCTGTCAAACGCAGAGGCCAGCACGTCCACCACAACCTGTTCTGTTAACGCGGAGGAGTCGACGATCATGGCGTTCATCCCGCCTGTTTCAGCGATGAGCGGAATTGGACGACCCTGAGCATCCAGACGGGTCGCAATATTTCGCTGCAACAGTGTGGCGACTTCCGTTGAACCGGTGAACATGACGCCGCGTACGCGTTCATCGGAGGTGAGTTGCGCGCCGACGGTTTCCCCTTGACCTGGCAACAGTTGTACTACGCCTGGCGGTACACCGGCTTCCAGCAAAATAGCGATGCCTTGAGCGGCAATCAGCGGGGTTTGCTCCGCAGGTTTGGCCAGCACGCTGTTACCTGCTGCCAGCGCAGCCGCAATTTGTCCGCTGAAAATGGCCAGTGGGAAGTTCCACGGGCTGATACAGACCACCGGACCGAGCGGACGATGCGTTTCGTTGTCGAAATCATCACGAACCTGGCCGGCATAGTAGTGCAGGAAGTCAACGGCTTCGCGCACTTCCGCAATGGCATTGCTGAAGGTTTTGCCCGCTTCACGCACCAGAATGCCAATCAGTTGCTGCATCTGGCCCTCCATCAAAATAGCGGCGCGATGCAAAATGGCGGCGCGTTCTTGTGGCGGTGTAGCAAACCAGATAGGGGCATTATTGACGGCGTTCTGTAGCGCCTGCTCCACTTCAGCGTGAGTCGCTTCTCGCACGTAGCCCACAATGTCTTTCGGCTCAGCCGGGTTGACGACCGGCGTCATTTCACCGTCAGCGACCGGATGTTCGAGCATCGGTTTGGCGTGCCATTTTTGCAGCGCGCTATTGAGCAGGGCAGAAGACAGCGAGGCCAGGCGGTGTTCATTCGCTAAATCCAGCCCTGCGGAGTTTTCGCGGCCTTTGCCATACAGGGAACGCGGGAGCGCAATCTTCGGATGCGGCAGCCCGGCCTGACCTTCCTGCTGCGCCAGTTTCTCGACCGCTTCAACGGGATCGGCGACCAGTTCATCCAGTGGCAGGGTGGTATCCGCAATACGGTTGACGAACGAGGTGTTGGCGCCATTTTCCAGCAGGCGACGAACCAGGTAAGCCAGAAGCGTTTCATGTGTGCCGACCGGTGCATAAATACGGCATGGGCGGTTGAGTTTACCGTCTGCGACTTTGCCGGTGACCTGCTCGTACAGCGGTTCACCCATGCCGTGCAGGCACTGGAATTCGTACTGGCCCGGATAGTAGTTTTGGCCTGCTAACTGATAAATTGCCGCCAGCGTATGCGCGTTGTGGGTGGCGAACTGCGGGTAGATCAGGTTCGGTACCGCAAGCAGTTTTTTCGCACAGGCCAGATAGGAAACGTCGGTGTACACCTTGCGGGTGTAGACCGGATAACCTTCCAGACCGTCCATCTGGGCACGTTTGATTTCACTATCCCAGTACGCACCTTTAACCAGACGGATCATCAGGCGACGGCGGCTACGGGTTGCCAGGTCGATCAGGTAGTCGATGACGTACGGGCAGCGCTTCTGGTAGGCCTGAATAACAAAACCAATCCCGTTCCAGCCTGCCAGTTCGGGTTCAAAGCACAGTTTTTCCAGCAGATCGAGGGAGATCTCCAGTCGGTCAGCCTCTTCGGCATCGATGTTAATGCCGATGTCGTACTGACGCGCCAGCAGGGTCAGCGACTTCAGGCGTGGATAAAGCTCATCCATCACGCGGTCATACTGCGCACGGCTGTAGCGTGGGTGCAGTGCAGACAGTTTGATGGAGATCCCCGGGCCTTCATAAATACCGCGCCCGTTTGAGGCTTTACCAATGGCATGGATCGCCTGCTGATAGGAGACCATATAGGCCTGGGCATCGGCGGCGGTCAGCGCGGCCTCACCCAGCATGTCATAGGAATAGCGGAAACCTTTCTCTTCCAGTTTACGCGCGTTAGCCAGTGCTTCGGCAATGGTTTCTCCAGTGACGAATTGCTCACCCATCAAGCGCATTGCCATGTCGACGCCTTTACGCACCAGCGGTTCACCACTCTTGCCGATGATGCGGTTCAGCGAGCGTGAGAGGCTGGCTTCGTTATGAGTGGAGACAAGACGACCGGTAAACAACAATCCCCACGTTGCAGCGTTAACGAACAGAGACGGGCTGCGTCCGATGTGTGATTGCCAGTTGCCGTTGCTGATTTTGTCGCGGATCAGCGCATCGCGAGTGGCTTTGTCGGGAATACGCAGCAGTGCTTCAGCCAGACACATCAGCGCGACGCCTTCCTGTGAGGAAAGGGAGAATTCCTGCAGCAGTCCCTGGACCATGCCGGCACGCCCGCTGGCCGTCTTTTGGTTGCGCAGTTTATCGGCCAACTGATAGGCCAGTTTATGGGCCTGCTCTGCGATAGGTTGCGGCAGACGAGCCTGCTCCATCAACATTGGCACCGCATCGGTTTCAGCACGGCGATATGCCGCGGTAATGGCCGCACGGGAAACAGACTGCGGCAGGATCTGCTCTGCAAATTCAAGGAAAGGCTGGTGCGCTTCATTTTGTTGCGCAGTGGATTCCTCGCTCTCATTTGCTGCACCCGCCAGCAGGGCAGGCAGCTCCGGAAGCGCATCGTCATTTTCCAGTCTTTCGAGATAATTAAAGATGGCCTGCTTGATAAGCCAGTGCGGCGTGCGATCGATTCGTGATGCTGCTGTTTTAATCCGCTCGCGCGTGGCGTCGTCCAGTTTAACCCCCATCGTGGTGGTTCCCATGCCATTTACTCCTGTTGTACTGAAATACGGGGCTGATAGTTACCGAGAAATATCCACCATGTTGCAACTTTGTGCAACCATGTTAAATGTGACTTGGTTTGCAAGCTTGAAAATGAATGAAATGTTAATAAAGATGATGTTTATAACAAGGGCTGTAAAAAACGCAGAATCTTTTTCTCTGCGGTAGTTAACACTTTTTAAAGGTGCAACCAGAAAAAATGTGAGAGAGTGCAACCTACAGAAAAATGCTATCTACTCTGGATCAAAATTGATGTAAATGGTGTGTTAAATCGATTGTGAATGGCCATGGCTTCCGGCAGGATACGGTCGCCCTGGTCAATACAGATATCTTTGCCACGTTCCGGCAGGGTAATAAAACGGCAAGCCACGGCATTGCCGATACATAATTTTGGAGAGTTTTGATGGCTATTAGCACACCGATGTTAGTCACATTCTGTGTCTATATTTTTGGCATGATATTGATAGGGTTTATTGCATGGCGTTCGACCAAAAACTTTGATGATTATATTCTGGGTGGACGCAGTCTGGGTCCGTTCGTAACGGCGTTATCCGCTGGGGCATCCGACATGAGCGGCTGGCTGCTGATGGGGCTGCCAGGTGCGATTTTCCTGTCGGGGATTTCAGAAAGTTGGATCGCTATCGGTCTGGTATTAGGGGCCTGGATCAACTGGAAACTGGTGGCCGGGCGTTTACGTGTACACACCGAATATAATAACAATGCGCTGACGTTGCCGGATTACTTTACCGGCCGTTTTGAAGATAAAAGTCGCGTGCTGCGTATTATTTCCGCACTGGTTATTCTGCTGTTTTTCACCATCTATTGTGCTTCAGGTATTGTGGCAGGGGCGCGTTTATTCGAAAGCACCTTTGGTATGAGCTACGAAACCGCGCTGTGGGCGGGAGCGGCCGCGACGATCATTTATACCTTTATTGGTGGCTTCCTGGCGGTGAGTTGGACCGATACCGTACAGGCCAGCCTGATGATCTTCGCACTGATCCTGACACCGGTGATGGTGATTATTGGTGTCGGCGGATTTGAAGACTCGCTGGAAGTGATTAAGCAAAAGAGCATTGAAAACGTCGATATGTTCAAAGGGCTTAACTTTGTTGCCATCATTTCCCTGATGGGATGGGGACTGGGGTATTTCGGTCAGCCGCATATCCTGGCACGCTTTATGGCTGCCGATTCCCACCATAGTATTGTCCACGCACGTCGCATCAGTATGACCTGGATGATCCTGTGTCTGGCTGGCGCTGTTGCCGTTGGTTTCTTCGGCATTGCTTACTTCAATAACAACCCGTCGTTGGCGGGTGCCGTGAACCAGAACGCCGAGCGCGTGTTTATTGAACTGGCGCAGATCCTGTTCAACCCGTGGATTGCCGGTATTCTGTTGTCTGCGATCCTTGCAGCGGTGATGTCGACGCTGAGCTGCCAACTGCTGGTATGCTCCAGTGCGATTACCGAAGATTTGTACAAAGCGTTCCTGCGTAAAAATGCCAGCCAGAAAGAGCTGGTATGGATTGGGCGTATCATGGTGCTGGTCGTGGCGCTGGTGTCCATCGCGCTGGCGGCAAACCCAGAGAACCGTGTACTCGGTCTGGTGAGCTACGCCTGGGCTGGCTTTGGTGCTGCCTTTGGTCCGGTTGTTCTGTTCTCCGTAATGTGGTCGCGTATGACCCGTAACGGCGCGCTGGCAGGGATGGTCATTGGCGCAGTGACGGTTATCGTCTGGAAGCAGTTTGCCTGGTTGGGTCTGTATGAAATCATCCCGGGCTTCGTGTTCGGCAGTATCGGGATTGTGGTCTTCAGTCTGTGGGGGAAAGCGCCATCAGCAGCAATGCAGAAACGTTTTGCCGAGGCTGATGCTCATTACCATTCAGCACCGCCGTCGCGTTTGCAGGAAGAATAATCGCCGTATTGTTTTTAAAGCCCGCCGTGAGCGGGCTTTTTTATGTCTCCCGCACTTCGATCCAACGTGGAATAACTGTTACCCACCTAACTGTTTACATTAAGTCATCATTCTCAAAACATTCTGCTTGAGTTTTTCTTTGCTGTAATGATAATCACTATCACTGTAATTTACTTTTCTTTGCATCAGTTGACTGAGAATAACGTTAAAGGGTACTTCGCATGTTTGTTCCATTTCTAATTATGTTGCGCGAAGGGTTAGAGGCCGCGCTGATTGTCAGCCTGATTGCCAGCTACCTGAAACGAACTCAGCGTGGTCGCTGGATTGGCGTGATGTGGATTGGTGTGTTGCTGGCGGCGGCACTGTGCCTCTCGCTGGGAATTTTCATCAATGAAACCACGGGCGAATTCCCGCAAAAACAGCAGGAGCTCTTTGAAGGTATCGTGGCGCTTATTGCCGTGGTGATCCTGACCTGGATGGTCTTCTGGATGCGTAAAGTATCGCGCAACGTCAAAGTTCAACTGGAACAGGCTGTCGATAACGCGTTACAGAAAGGCAATCATCATGGCTGGGCGCTGGTGATGATGGTCTTTTTTGCCGTCGCTCGTGAAGGGCTGGAGTCTGTCTTCTTTCTGCTGGCGGCATTTCAGCAGGATGTGGGTATTTGGCCACCGCTAGGTGCGATGCTGGGACTGGCAACCGCGGTGGTACTGGGTTATCTGATTTATCTCGGTGGGATCCGCCTCAATCTCGGGGCTTTCTTTAAATGGACCAGTCTGTTCATTTTGTTGGTTGCCGCAGGTCTTGCTGCGGGGGCCATTCGTGCATTCCACGAAGCCGGGTTATGGAATCATTTTCAGGACGTGGCGTTTGATATGAGCAGCGTTCTGTCAACGCATTCGCTGTTTGGCACATTGATGGAAGGGATCTTCGGTTATCAGGAAGCGCCAAGTGTTAGTGAAGTTGCTGTCTGGTTTATCTATCTGATTCCGGCATTGATTATGTTTGCACTGCCACCTCGTTCAGGCACTACGGCATCACGGACTGCACCCTGATAAAACGTGATGCAAGAATATCATTTAGTTACAACATACTTTTTATAGGGATGGGTCATGACGATTAATTTCCGCCGTAGTGCGCTGCAGTTGGGTATTGCCGCGCTGTTTGCTTCTGCTTTTACCGCTCACGCTGCTGATATCCCGCAGGTAAAAGTCACGGTAAATGACAAACAGTGTGAACCGATGACAATCACGGTGAATGCCGGGAAGACTCAGTTCATCATTCAGAACCACAGTCAAAAAGCGCTGGAGTGGGAGATCCTCAAAGGCGTGATGGTGGTCGAAGAGCGTGAAAACATTGCGCCCGGTTTTAGCCAGAAAATGACGGCTAACTTGCAGCCAGGTGAATATGATATGACCTGCGGTCTGCTGACCAACCCGAAAGGCAAGCTGATCGTCAAGGGGACGGCAACGGCAGATGCCACGCACAGCGATGCTCTGCTGAGCCTGAGTGGTGCAATTACTGAATACAAAGCTTATGTAACGGCAGAAACAGCGCAACTGGTGACGGGCACTAAAGCCTTCACGGATGCCATTAAAGCGGGCGATCTGGAAAAAGCGAAATCGCTGTATGCGCCAACCCGTCAGCATTATGAGCGTATTGAACCGATTGCTGAACTGTTCTCCGATCTCGACGGCAGCATAGATGCGCGTGAAGATGATTATGAGCAAAAAGCCGCCGATCCTAAATTCACCGGCTTCCACCGCCTGGAGAAAGCGCTGTTTGGCGACAATACCACCAAAGGTATGGACAAGTACGCCGACCAATTAAACAGCGATGTTCTTGACCTGCAAACGCGTATTAGCGAGCTGGCTTTCCCGCCGTCTAAAGTGGTTGGCGGGGCAGCAGGGCTGATTGAAGAAGTTGCTGCCAGCAAAATCAGTGGGGAAGAAGATCGCTACAGCCATACCGATCTGTGGGATTTCCAGGCCAACGTCGATGGCGCGCAGAAAATTGTCGATCTCCTGCGTCCTCAGTTACAAAAATCCAATGCTGATCTGTTGGCGAAGGTGGACGCGAACTTCAAAAAAGTCGATACCATTCTGAGCAAGTACCGTACCAAAGACGGCTTTGAAACCTATGACAAACTGACCGATGCCGATCGTAATGCGCTAAAAGGGCCAATCACGACGCTGGCGGAAGACTTGTCGCAATTACGCGGTGTTTTGGGTCTGGATTAAGCACTATGCAGCACGATAATGAAAACGGCGTGAGCGAACCGTCACGCCGACGTTTACTGAAAGGGATGGGGGCGCTGGGTGGGGCACTGGCGCTGGCGGGCGGATGCCCGGTCGCTCACGCGCAAAAAACGCAAAGTGCGCCGGGAACACTGTCACCTGATGCACGCAGTGAGAAACAACCGTTTTATGGCCAGCACCAGGCCGGTATCCTGACGCCGCAGCAAGCCTCAATGATGCTGGTGGCGTTTGATGTGCTCGCCAGCGATAAAGCTGACCTTGAGCGTCTGTTTCGTTTACTGACCCGCCGGTTTGCATTTTTGACAACCGGAGGGCCGGCACCAGAAACGCCGAATCCACGTTTACCGCCAATGGATTCCGGTATTCTTGGGACATACATAGCGCCGGATAATCTGACGATGACGCTGTCGGTTGGATCTTCACTGTTTGATGATCGTTATGGTCTGAAAGCACAGATGCCGAAAAAACTGCAAAAAATGACCCGTTTTCCGAATGATTCACTGGATGCGGCGCTATGTCATGGCGATTTGCTGTTGCAGATTTGCGCCAATACGCAGGACACCGTTATCCATGCGCTGCGCGATATCATTAAGCACACGCCGGATCTGCTCAGCGTACGCTGGAAACGTGAAGGGTTTATCTCTGATCATGCCGCACGCAGTAAAGGTAAAGAGACTCCCGTCAATTTGCTGGGATTTAAGGATGGAACCGCGAATCCCGACGCTGCCAATGCCGCGCTGATGCAAAACGTGGTGTGGGTCACTGCGGAGCAGGGAGAACCGGCATGGGCACAAGATGGTAGCTATCAGGCCGTCAGGCTCATCCAGTTCCGCGTGGAATTCTGGGACCGTACGCCGCTAAAAGAGCAGCAAACGATTTTCGGCCGCGATAAACATACCGGCGCACCGTTGGGAATGCAGCACGAGCATGATGTTCCGGATTACGCCAACGATCCCGAAGGCGAGGTGATTGCACTCGACAGCCATATTCGTCTGGCGAACCCGCGCACGAAAGAAACGGAGACCAGCCTGATGATGCGTCGTGGCTACAGCTATTCGCTTGGCGTGACCAATTCCGGGCAATTGGATATGGGATTGTTGTTCGTTTGCTATCAGCACGACCTGGAAAAAGGGTTTTTGACGGTTCAGAAACGCCTGAACGGTGAAGCGCTTGAGGAGTATGTCAAACCTATTGGTGGGGGCTACTTTTTTGCTTTGCCTGGTGTCAAAACCGCCGACCACTATCTGGGGCAAGCCCTGCTCGAAGCATGATGATTGTGCCCCGCAGTGCTGCGGGGCATTTCCTGACACTCTGATGAATGAAAAAATTATTTTTCATGATCGGCGGCGACTGAAATAATTCTGTCATCTCTCTGCAAGAGACTGTTGCTGGCGATAAGATGAAATTAAGTTAACAACAAGTAAAAATATTGTTGCATTAACGAAAGGTTATGATGTAATTATAAGTAATAGCGGTAGTTCCCGGCGGTGATAGTCATTCACTATGGAGATCGCGAATGGAAAAGTCCTGTACTGGACACGTTTTTCAAAGTTATTGCAGTCCCTTACGCGGACGTTTCTCTTCCGGTAGCCATCTCGTCACCGTTAAATCTCTCTCCCTTTCACTTCTTATCCTTGTAACTGACACCCTGTACGGTGCGCGTAGCCGTGTATGGCGTCTTATCCGAAGGCAGGTAATGGCTTACAAGGAAGCCAACCCTCAGATGTTCGTGCGCATAATCGTGCCGCCAACGGCGCGTGTGATGTATACCTACAACTCAAGGTGCTATCCATGGGAAGACAAAAAGCAGTGATCAAAGCTCGTCGCGAAGCAAAACGTGTGCTGAGGCGGGATTCGCGTAGCCATAAACAGCGCGAAGATGAATCGGTCACCTCGCTTGTGCAGATGGGCGGTGTTGAAGCGATTGGTATGGCGCGTGATAGCCGCGATGCCTCACCGATCACGGCGCGAAATGAAGCTCAGGCGCACTACCTGAATGCTATCGAGAGTAAGCAGCTGATCTTCGCCACGGGTGAAGCAGGGTGTGGTAAAACCTGGATCAGCGCGGCGAAAGCAGCAGAAGCCCTGATCCACAAAGATGTGGACAGGATCATTGTAACCCGTCCAGTTCTGCAAGCTGATGAAGATCTCGGCTTCTTACCTGGGGATGTCTCTGAGAAGTTCGCTCCCTATTTTCGTCCGGTTTATGACGTGCTGGTAAAACGTCTGGGAGCCTCCTTTATGCAATATTGCCTGCGACCTGAGATTGGTAAGGTAGAAATCGCGCCGTTCGCGTATATGCGGGGACGTACATTTGAAAATGCCGTTGTCATTCTGGACGAGGCTCAGAATGTGACTGCTGCGCAAATGAAGATGTTTTTGACTCGCCTCGGAGAGAATGTGACGGTGATTGTGAATGGGGACATTACCCAGTGCGATCTCCCTGCTCATGTTCGTTCAGGGCTAAGCGATGCGCTGGCCCGTTTCGAAGAAGATGACATGGTTGGGATCGTTCGATTCAACAAAGATGATTGCGTTCGCTCGGCACTGTGTCAGCGGACGCTCAATGCTTACAACTGATCTGTTTTGCGTCTTCAAGGCCCGGGAAACCGGGCTTTGTTTTTGGTATCCCTGTGAGCACAACGGACTGATGGCGTGGCCGACATTGTTGGTGAGGTCAGGTGTTCACGTTGTATCCCACATGGGAAAATAGCAATAAAAAAGCCGCGGGTAGCGGCTTTTTAAACAAGACAGAGATTACTGTGGGAACCACTGGTCACTGATTTTCTGGTACGTGCCGTCAGCTTTGATGGCGGCCAGCGCACTGTTCAGTTTTTCCAGCAGGGCTTTGTTATCCGGGCGAACCGCAATGCCAAGACCAGTACCGAAGTATTGTGGATCGGTCACTTTGTCGGTAGCCACGCCTAACTGCGGGTTAGTTTTCAGCCACTCGTTAACAACGGCGGTATCGCCAAATACGCCATCAATACGGCCATTTTTCAGGTCGATAATCGCATTCTGATAGCTGTCGTAGGCCACGGTTTTCACTTCAGGATGTTTGTCCTGCAGGTACTTCTGGTGCGTGGTGCCGTTTTCCATCCCGATACGTTTGCCTTTCAGATTATCAAAGCTCTTATAGGTGTCTTTCTTCGCAATCACCAGCGCTGAGTTGGCATAGTACGGCTGGGTGAAGGAAACCTGCTTGCTACGTTCAGGCGTGATGTCCATACCGGAAATCACCGCATCATATTTTTTGAATTTCAGCGCGGGGATCAGGCTGTCGAAAGCATGATTAGTAAAAGTACATTCAGCCTGCATTTGTTTGCACAATGCTGTTGCCAGATCGATATCAAAACCGACAATTTTATTGCTGGCGTCCAGTGATTCGAATGGCGGGTAGGTTGCGGATACACCGAAACTAATCTTATCAGCAGCTGCGGCGCCAGCGGCGAAAGTAGCAAGTAATGCGGCCAGTACTAACTTTTTCATGGTGGAACTCCCGTCTGTCAATCTTATGATTATTTACCGTGTCTGCGGCGTGGATTTACAATGCCATTTAATGAATTTATATGCAATAAAAATGATTAAATATTTTTGTTGGCATAAAAAAAGACGGACAATTTAGAATGTTGTCCGTCTTTATATTTTTGCTTTATGCACATTTTTCGGTTGGCGGCGCTGGCAGCTAATCCGGCCGACATCGGCGCATTAACCGTCGCGCCATCGACTTAATTCCGGTGTTCAAACGCCAGAGCTTTACGTTCGATCAGGCGCATCATCAACGTCAGCAAGCCATTGACGATCAGGTAAATCACGCCAGCGGCACCGAAGACCATGACGTCATAGGTACGGCCGTACAGCAGTTGGCTGTAGCCCATGACTTCCATCAGTGTGATGGTGTACGCCAGAGAGGTACTTTTAAAGACCAGTACCACTTCGTTGGAATACGAGGACAGGGCGCGTTTAAAGGCATACGGCAGCAGAATGGCCAGCGTATCCTTTTTGCTCATCCCCAGCGCACCACAGGACTGCCACTGGCCTTCCGGGATTGCTCGAATCGCACCGTAAAACAGTTGCGTGGTATAGGCCGCACTGTTTAAGGACAGTGCGATTAACGCGCACAGCCACGGTTCGGACAGCAAATGCCAGAGCACTGGATATTCCTGCAGCGTAGGGAACTGCCCAGGCCCGTAGTAGATCAGGAATATTTGCACCAGCAGCGGTGTACCGGTAAACAATGTGATATAGGCGCGAACCAGCCACACCAGTACCGGCGTTTTCAGTGTCAGGATAACAGTGAAAACCAACGCCAGAACCAGTGCCACCACAATTGAGGCGACTGTCAGCGTCAGGCTGGTGTGCAGCCCTTTCAGTAGTTCAGGTAAATACTCAAGCATTAGCCTGGCCTCCGCTCAAAACGTGTCGCGCGCAGGTCAATGCGTTTGAGAATGTACTGACTCACCAGCGTAATCACCAGGTAAATAGCCGCCGCGACGATGTACCAGGTAAAGGGTTCCTGAGTACGGGTCGCAATGCTCTTGGTTTGTAGCATCAGATCGTTCACGCTGATGAGGCTAACCAGCGCGGTATCTTTCAGCAACACCAGCCACTGGTTTCCCAGACCCGGCAGGGCATGGCGCCACATTTGCGGCATCACCAGGCGAAAGAAAATCGCGGTTTTAGATAAACCCAGCGCCTGGCCTGATTCCCATTGTCCAAGCGGAACCGCTTTCAACGCACCGCGCAGCGTTTGTGAGGCATAGGCTGCGTAAAGCAATGACAGCGCAATCACACCGCACAGGAACGGGCTGACGTCGAAGTTTTCAATCTGCATCTGAACGGGGATTTGCACGAACCCGAGATTGATCGTAAAGCCATCGGCCAGGGTCAACAGCAGTTGCGAGGAACCGAAATAGATAAACAGAACGACCAGAATTTCTGGTAGCCCGCGCAGGATAGTGACCAGCGCTGAACCTGCCCATGCCACTGGACGCCATTTTACAGACTCCCAGACGGCAAAGAACATGGCGAGCGCAAGGCCAATAATCAGCGCACAAACGGCAAGGCCGACGGTCATCCCGGCGGCGCTTGCTAAAGGAAAAAATTCATTCATCAAATATTACTTCTGGAACCATTTGTTGTAGATGGTCTCGTAAGTCCCATCTTTCTTCACTTTTTCCAGCGCAGCGTTAAATTTCTGCTGCAGCTCGGTATTACCCTGACGCACCGCGATGCCCAGACCGGTACCGAAGTAATCTTTATCCGTCACTTTATCGCCAACGGCAGCCAGTTTCGGATTGTCTTTCAGCCATTCCGTTACCACTGCGGTATCACCAAAGACGCCGTCAATACGACCGTTTTGCAGATCCAGTTTGGCATTCTGGTAGCTGTCATACGGTACGGTGGTCACTTCCGGATGCTTATCCATGATGAATTTCTGGTGCGTCGTCCCGTTTTGTACGCCAACTTTTTTGCCTTTCAACTGGTCGATGCTGGTGTATTTACCCTGCTGGCCAACAAACAGCGCAGAGTTGTCGTAGTAAGGGGTGGTAAACAGGACCTGCTTTTCACGTTCTGGTGTGATGTCCATACCGGCCATTACCGCGTCAAAACGGCGGAACTTCAGGCTGGGGATCAGGCTGTCGAAGGCCTGATTGGTAAACGTACAGGTAGCATCGATCTCTTTACACAGCGCGTTCGCCAGATCAACGTCAAAGCCCACGATCTTGTTATTAGCATCGATGGATTCAAACGGAGGATAGGACGCTTCGGTAGCGAAACGAATGGTTTGGGCTGCGGTAGCGGAAAGACTAAAACCTGCGATTAGCGCGGCAATCAGAACTTTTTTCATTGTATTGTCCCGAATCTTAGTGAGAAAGATAGTTTTTAAACGCTTCGGTTTGCGGGTTGGCAAAGCAGCTTGCATCCCCAAACTCGACGATATGACCGTTTTCCATATACACCACACGACTGGCTGTTTTACGTGCAACTTCCACTTCGTGGGTGACGATCACCTGAGTAATTTTGGTTTCCGCCAGCTCACGAATGATGCTGACGATTTGGGCCGTGATTTCCGGGTCAAGCGCTGCGGTAGGTTCGTCAAACAGCAGCACCTGCGGTTCCATCATCAACGCACGGGCAATCGCCACACGCTGCTGTTGGCCACCGGACAAATGCAGTGGATAGCGATCGCTGTAAGGCTTCAGGCGCAGACGCTCAAGCAGTTTTTCAGCACGCGCCAGTGCTTGTTCTTTCGTCAGACCAAGTACGCGGCAGGGCGCTTCAATCAGGTTTTGCTGTACCGTCAGGTGCGGCCAAAGATTGTATTGCTGGAAGACCATGCCCACGTTTTGACGCAGCTCACGAATGGCTTTATCGGACGGGGTTTTCGTGAAGTCGAAACGGTTACCCGCAATAGAGAGCGTGCCCGAGCGCGGCATCTCAAGCAGATTGAGTACACGCAGTAGCGAGCTTTTCCCGGCTCCACTTGGGCCAAGTAACACCAGTGTTTCACCCTGAGGGCAATCCAGCGTGATATCGAACAGCGCCTGATGTGCGCCGTAGAAGCAGTTAATGCCGTTTAATTGAATACTCATTGACACTCGTATACTGGCAGTCTGATAGCTATTGAAGCCGCAGATACTACCTTTGACAGAATAGTTATGCAATATTTATGCGTTAAAAGTTAAATGCAAACCGCATTCTTATCTAAACATAGCACAAAATAGCGGGGCCACCAGTGGGCAAGAATAATTGTCGGCATTCTATGCAGAATGCCAGACAATTTATGGGGGTTATGATTCAGGTGGGTGAATGGGGCGGTTAGCGGTTTTCGACAGACTGGCGCAGCGTCCCGGCTGGCGCGTGTACGCTGCCGCCCAGATAACGCACATCATCGACCACCCAGCACTGGCCTTCACGGATCATCAGCACTTCATCGCGCCAGCTCTGATCGCCTTGTTTGAGTTCGACGCGCAGCGGAATATTGCGTGCATCACTATTCGGAATGGTTGATGCGCTGGCGACGCTGGCGCTGTCCGGTAACGTGGCGCGACTGGAGAACGGATCGCTGTTAAACAGTTCGCGATGCGCGTTATCACGGCTGGCATCGTTCAGCAGTTTCGCTAGGTTGTCGCTTAAGTACGGGCGCAGGGCGGTAATGTCATTGTTACGATGCTGGATGCGGTAATCATAGAATTGCTGGGCCACGCTGTCTGGCCCGCCTTCTACGCATGAACCGCTACGCGTGCCGTTATCTTTATAGACCGGCGTCACGGTAGTACAGGCGCTGAGAAGAAGTGCACAGGGGACCAGCAGAGAGAGTTTCGAGTAGCGCATAATGATTTCCTTATTAGCTTTCTACGATTAGTGTTCTACGTTGATAGAATATATCCTTTCAATGATAGTGGATCGGTTCGATAATGCTTTTGAGATCGTGCTCTTAGCGCAACAAGGAGATTAACCATGCAGTTTTCGACTACCCCTACGCTTGAAGGGCAGAGCATCGTGGAATACTGCGGTGTGGTAACTGGCGAAGCTATTTTAGGCGCAAATATCTTCCGCGATTTCTTTGCGGGTATCCGTGATATCGTCGGTGGGCGCTCCGGCGCGTATGAAAAAGAATTACGTAAAGCGCGGGAAATTGCCTTTCAGGAGCTCGGCGAACAAGCCAAAGCATTGGGCGCTGATGCGGTTGTCGGTATCGATATTGATTACGAGACCGTCGGGAAAGATAGCAGTATGCTGATGGTCAGCGTCAGCGGTACCGCGGTAAAAACTCGCCGATGAAGCGTCTGCTGTGGTTGCTGGCGTTCACGCTGCTGTTGGCCGGGTGTGCCGGCGAGAAAGGGATTATCGATAAAGACGGGTATCAGTTAGATACCCGCCGTCAGGCTCAGGCGGCCTATCCCCGCATTAAGGTGTTGGTTATTCATTACACCGCAGATGATTTTGATTCATCACTGGCTACGCTGACGGATAAAAACGTCAGCTCACATTATTTGATCCCGGCAGTGCCGCCGTTGTATCACGGCAAGCCACGTATCTGGCAACTGGTCCCGGAAAAAGATTTGGCCTGGCATGCGGGGATTAGCTTCTGGCGTGGCGCCACGCGCATCAACGACACATCAATTGGTATTGAGCTGGAAAATCGCGGCTGGCAAAAGTCGGCGGGAACAAAATATTTCACCCCGTTTGAAGCAACACAGATCCAGGCGTTGATCCCGCTGGCAAAGGATATTATTACCCGTTACGACATCAAGCCACAAAACGTCGTGGCTCATGCGGATATCGCGCCACAGCGTAAAGACGATCCCGGCCCCCTGTTCCCGTGGCGTGAGCTGGCGGCACAAGG
The DNA here is from genome assembly GCF_014103415.1 of Citrobacter sp. RHBSTW-00671. Taxonomy (NCBI): domain Bacteria; kingdom Pseudomonadati; phylum Pseudomonadota; class Gammaproteobacteria; order Enterobacterales; family Enterobacteriaceae; genus Citrobacter; species Citrobacter sp. RHBSTW-00671. The sequence continues at coordinate 3,619,917 of NZ_JABXPR010000001.1, read as the reverse complement.
TATTGGCGCGTGGCCGGATGCGCAGCGCGTCACGTTTTATCTCGCTGGACGTGCGCCTCATACGCCGGTAGACACCGCCTCGTTGCTCGATGTGTTGTCGCGCTATGGCTACGACGTTAAACCTGAAATGACGCCACGTGAACAACAGCGGGTGATTATGGCGTTCCAGATGCACTTCCGGCCGGCGTTGTGGAACGGCGTGGCGGATGCTGAAACCCAGGCGATTGCCGAGGCGTTACTGGAGAAATACGGGCAGGGTTAGCGCGGTAACTTGCCGTGGTCGCGTAACCAGGCCGCGGTACGTTCAATCCCTTCGTCCAGCGTGACTACGGGCTGATAGCCTAACTCTTCCTGAGCGCGCGTTGTATCCAGCGTAAAATCAAAATTCAGCTTCGACACACCGTAATGCGTGAGCTTGGGTTCTTTAGCCGATTTATTACCAAGACGTTCCATGCTGCGGGCTATCATGTCCAGCATCGGATAAGGAACCGAACGAATACGGCAATCAATATTCAGCTCATCAATGAGCTTCTGCACGATGCTGCGCAGGGTGCGATGCTCGCCGTTGGTAATGTTATAGGCACGACCTGACGGCAGTTTATCGCAGGTTGTCTGGCTTGCCAGCCACATCGCATGCACCGCGTTCTCGTAATAGGTCATATCTACCAGCGCACTTCCGCCGTGCGGCAACAGAATGCTGCCATAGTGATGCATCATATGCGCCAGACGCGGGATAAACACTTTATCATGAGGGCCGAACAGGCTTTGCGGACGCAAGACCGTAAAACGGGTCTGCGGGTTGGCCTGAGCTAACAGTGCAATAACCTCTTCACCAGCGGCTTTGCTGCGGGCGAATTCGTTGGCGAAGCGATGTGGGCGGAAGTCCTCTTTGATATCACGATGGTGGTGATAGTCAAAATACAGTGAGGGAGAGGAGATATGAATAAAGTTACGCACGCCCCAGGCAACGGCCCACTCGCCCAGACGACGGGTAGCGCGGACGTTGGCCAGATCGAAGGCTTCCTGCGTGCCCCACGGTGAGGTGAAACTGGAGCAGTGCCATAGTGTGTCGATACCTGCGAGCATCACTTTTGCCTGCGAAGAGACCAGCTCGGTCAGATCCGCATGGACAAATTCTGCCCCCATTTTTTCCAGCAGCTTACCCATCGCTTCGTTGCGACCGGTGGCCCTGACGCTGATGCCTTTTCTGCACAAAAACTCAACCGCGTTTCGGCCCAAGCCGCTGGTGGCTCCGGTAACCAGTACCTTCATATCAATCCACTGTGTTTAAAAAACGTCGTGCGCATTCTTCCGTGAAATACGCTCGTATGCAATGGGAAACATGAAAGAATACAGTCTCTTTTTATCATTAGTTTGTGATTTGTTCTGCAAGTTTGGCAATACGCTTCGCCATCCCTCTGAAAATGAACAAGTGCGCCGGGATCATCAACAGCCAATAGAAGAGACCGGGCATCCCGTGCGGGTGCCACCATGCCCGGACATCAATGCGTCGGTGATCGCCTTTTTCTTCCAGCGTAAAGCTCAGACGACCAAGACCTGGGGCCTTCATGCCAAACAGCAGCGTGAGCTGCTTTTCCGGTTCAACGATGATGACTTTCCAGCTATCAACGGTATCACCCACCTGCAACAATGGATGTTGAGGCCGACCTTTCGCCAGCTTGTGACCCACCAGCAGGTCCAGCGCCGCACGTGTCTTCCACAAAATATTGCCAAAGAAATAACCTTCTTTACCCCCGAGGCGGTTCACGACCTGCCACAACGCTTTCCGGCTGGCGGAGGTCTCCACGCTAAAACCGGCTTGTTTGGCAAAATACCCATATTCAGGACGCCAGCGTGCAAAAGCCTGAGCGTCGTAACCCCAGTCGCTGGAGTTAACCAGTTTTTCTTCTTCTTTCAGCGTACTGCGAACCGCGTCGTCGAAGGCAATCAGCGGTTGTGGGATCAGCATCCGTAGTTCGGTGTCATCAGCCAACAGATCGTGCTTAAGCCCCTGGATTAGCGCTTTCGCCGTCGTCGGCGGAACCGAAGTAATGACATTTAAAAACCAGACGGAGATCCAGCGGGTCGGAAAGGGGATAGGGACCAACAGCCGATGCTTACCGCTGACTGTCATAAAGTGCTCAAACTGCTCCTGGTAGCTTAATACCTGGGGGCCTGCTGCTTCGAGTACGCGGTGTTTGCTTGCCGGATGATCCAACAACGCCACCAGGTAATACATCAGGTTTTCCAGCGCGATAGGCGTGGTGCGAGAACGTACCCAGCGTGGCGGGGTTAACACGGGGAGGTTATAGACCATGTCGCGCATGACTTCAAACGCAGCGGAACCTGCGCCAACGATAATGCCTGCACGTAGCTCAGTCACCGGTACACCGGATTCGCGCAGCGTATCTGCGGTGATCTGGCGCGCACGCAGGTGATCGGACTGCTCATGTCTGGGAGCCTGCAATGAGCTCAGGAAGATCAGTTGTTTGACCGGGGTCGTACGCAGTGCATCGCGCACGTTTTCTGCGACCAGGCGCTCATGGGCAATAAAGTCGCCCCCTTCGCCCATGCCATGAACCAGATAGTAAACGGTATCAATCCCCGCCAGCAGCGGCGGCAGAGTATCCGGTACATTTAAATCGATCTTATGACAGTTAACGTTGGCCAGTTGCTGCTTTTCCAGCCGCTCAATGCGACGTGCCGCAGCCAGCACCTGATGCCCTTGCTGGCTGAGCGCCTGAACCAGATGCTGACCAATGTAGCCACTGGCGCCAAGAACCAAAATCCGTTGCGGCACGCCTGACTCCTTAGCGGGTTAAAAAAGCGCGCCAGTGGGCGACGACTTCAGCAAGCTGTGTACGTGACACGTCCAGATGCATCACCAGACGTACAATCGGGGAGGCGTTAATCAGCACATCATGTGCCTTCATATACTCGCCCAGTGCTGCGGCATGTTCTTCACCAACACGGATAAACAGCATGTTGGTGTCGTGACGCATGACGTCCGCTCCCGCTTCACGCAACTGTTCTGCCATCCAGGCCGCGTTGTCGTGGTCGTCTTGTAAGCGCGCGACGTTATTTTTCAGCGCATACAGTCCGGCTGCCGCCAGAATCCCGGCCTGGCGCATCCCGCCGCCGGTCATTTTGCGCCAGCGAATCGCGCGTTTGATGTAGTCATGACTGCCGACCAGCAGTGAACCCACCGGCGTTCCCAGCCCTTTGGAAAGACAAATGGTGAACGAGTCGCAGTATTGAGTAACGTCTTTTAACTCACAGCCATAGGCGACGATGGCGTTAAAAATACGTGCGCCATCAACGTGCAGGGCAAGGTTTCGCTCACGGGTAAATTCCCAGGCATCCTTCAGGTACTCACGTGGCAATACTTTACCGTTGTGGGTGTTTTCCAGACTGAGCAGGCGCGTGCGGGCAAAATGGATATCATCCGCTTTGATTTTTGCCGCCACTTTATCCAGTGGCAGAGAACCATCTGGCGCAGCATCAATAGGTTGGGGTTGGATACTCCCGAGCACTGCGGCGCCGCCAGCTTCATACAAGTAGTTATGAGCCCCCTGACCGGCGATATATTCCTCGCCGCGCTGGCAATGGCTGAGTAACGCAACCAGATTAGCCTGAGTGCCGGTAGGCAGGAAAATAGCCGCTTCTTTACCAGAAAGTTCGGCGGCGTATTGCTGAAGGGCGTTAACGGTAGGGTCATCTCCGTAAACATCGTCCCCGACCGGGGCCGCCATCATTTCTTCCAGCATGGCGCGACTCGGGCGGGTGACGGTATCACTGCGTAAATCAATCATGGTATCTCCTTATTACACTTCATCCTTCAAGCTGCCTCGGCGTTGGCCACGCCCTTAAACCCCAGTCACATAGTATGCCTATGCTCCTGGGGATTTTCGGGCTAGCCGCCTTGATGCATCATGAATGATTTTGTGTGTGATTTAATAAGGATGTTTTACCTTAGCCAGTTAGTTTTCGCCAGTTCGATCACTTCATCACCGCGCCCGCTGATGATTGCGCGCAGCATATACAGGCTAAATCCCTTCGCTTGTTCGAGTTTTATTTGTGGTGGAATGGCGAGCTCTTCTTTCGCCACAACGACATCGACCAGCACCGGACCATCAATTGACATGGCGCGTTGCAAGGCCTCATCGACCCCAGAGGATTTCTCTACGCGGATGCCGGTAATACCACAGGCTTCGGCGATACGTGCGAAGTTGGTGTCGTGTAGTTCCGTTCCGTCCGTCAGATAACCACCCGCCTTCATCTCCATCGCCACAAAACCCAGTACGCTGTTGTTAAACACGATTATTTTCACCGGGAGCTTCATTTGCACAACTGAGAGAAAATCGCCCATTAACATGCTGAAGCCACCATCGCCGCACATCGCGACGACCTGACGGCCTGGTTCAGTCGCCTGCGCACCGAGCGCTTGTGGCATGGCGTTTGCCATTGAACCGTGGTTAAACGATCCTAGCAGACGGCGTTTACCGTTCATTTTCAGATAGCGTGCGGCCCACACCGTTGGCGTACCAACGTCGCAAGTGAAGATGGCGTCGTCTGCGGCAAAGTGGCTGATCTGTTGTGCCAGATATTGTGGATGAATGGCTTTATCGCTGGGCTTGGCTAAATCATCCAGCCCTTTGCGTGCATCGCGATAGTGCTCCAGCGCTTGGTCCAAAAACTGTCGATCGGTTTTTTCTTCTAGCTGTGGAAGCAGGGCGCGAAGCGTGGATTTAATATCGCCCACCAGCGCCATATCCACTTTGCTGTGTGCGCCAATGCTCGCCGGGTTGATATCAATCTGGATAATTTTGGCATCGGTAGGGTAGAACGGACGATAAGGGAACTGGGTGCCGAGTAAGATCAGCGTGTCGGCATTCATCATGGTATGGAACCCGGAAGAAAAGCCGATTAATCCGGTCATGCCGACGTCGTACGGGTTGTCGTATTCAACGTGCTCTTTACCACGCAGGGCGTGAACAATCGGGGCTTTGATTTTAGCGGCAAATTCGACCAGCTCTTTATGTGCCCCGGCACAACCGCTACCGCACATCAGGGCAATGTTGCGGGAATAACGCAGCAGTTGCGCCAGCTTTTTAATTTCTTCTTCTGCTGGCGTAACTATTGGCAGCGGTGCGTGATACCAGTGCGTACTGGCGCTTTCCGGCGCGGGTTTCAGCGCCACGTCGCCAGGTAAGACGACAACCGAGACACCGCGGTTTAATACGGCTTTTCGCATCGCAATCGCCAGTACCTGGGGGATCTGCTCGGGACTGGAAACCAGCTCGCAATAATGGCTACACTCGCGGAACAACTCCTGCGGGTGAGTCTCCTGAAAATAACCACTGCCTATCTCACTAGAAGGAATATGTGCAGCAATTGCCAGCACCGGGACATGGTTGCGGTGGCAATCAAACAGGCCGTTAATTAAGTGCAGGTTTCCCGGTCCGCATGAACCGGCGCAGACGGCCAGCTCACCGGTCAGTTGGGCTTCTGCGCCTGCGGCAAAAGCGGCAACCTCTTCATGGCGGGTTGGCATCCAGTCAATCGTTCCCATACGATTCAGACTATCACTGAGGCCATTCAGTGAGTCGCCCGTCACGCCCCAAATACGTTTAACGCCAGCTTGTTCAAGGGTTTTAGCAATAAAAGCGGCAACCGTTTGTTTCATGGTTTTCCATCTCCTTTAATGTGATACCGGTTACAAGTTTAGATGAAGATAATAGTTATGCTTCTCATTACCCCCTTATTTTCGGCAGCTTACATTTCACGAAGATAAAGCGTAGCTTGGCAGAAGACATGGTAAAACAAGGAATAAATTCAAATGGTTACAAAACTATTAAATGCAGTTAACCGGACGCTGACGCACGAAGATTTTGGCAAGTTTTTGTTACGCCTCGCTGTTGGGGGGCTGATGCTGTTTCATGGACTGCATAAACTGTTCGCGGGTATTGATGGCATCAGTGGCATGCTGATAGCCAAAGGGTTCCCCGGCTTTATTGCTTACGGTGTCTTGCTGGGGGAGGTTGTTGCACCTTGCCTGATTATTCTAGGGATACTGACACGCCCGGCGGCATTAGGGCTGGCGTTTACAATGATTGTGGCGTGGCTGATGGTCGGGATGGGAGAAACCTGGTCTCTGGACAAAACCGGCGCCTGGGCGATTGAGAGTCTGGTGTACTTTTTTGTTGGCGCGATGGCGGTGGCGTTTCTGGGCGCAGGAAAATATGCCCTGGGCGGCAATTCAGCCTGGCGGTGATAAATGACCGGACGACGGTATTAGTACTTTGTCCGGCCTACAACGGTTCTTGTAGGCCGGATAAGTATGCCATCCGGCAATGACTATTTACGCAAGTACCAGATCGCCCTGCGGATGACAGGAACACGCCAGAACGTAACCTTCCGCAATTTCCGCATCGGTCAGCGTCATGGTGCTGCTGACCGTGTAGTTACCATCAACCACTTTGGTTTTGCAGCAACCGCACACGCCTGCGCGACAGGCGGCAACGACCGGAACCTTATTGCTTTCCAGTGCTTCCAGTAGCGTCGTGCCAACCGGCGCATAGAACTCTTGTGCAGGTTGCAGCTTGGTGAACTTCAGTCCGCTGGTTGCCGCTTCGGCCACCGGAGTGAAGAACTGCTCTTTGAAGAAGCGTGTTACGCCAAGCGCTTTCACTTCTTTTTCGACCAGATCCATATACGGGGCCGGGCCACAGGTCATCACGGTTCGTGAGGTCAGATCCGGGACGCTCTTCAGCAGTTCGGTGGTCAGTCGGCCAGAAACAAAACCCTGAGTGGCATTGTTTTCAGCGACTAATGTCACCGGATACTCACGCCATTCATCGGCAAAGATGACATCTTCTGGCGAGCGAACGTTGAAAATCACCTGCACGTCGGCTTGTGGACGGTACTTCGCCAACCAGCGACGCATCGACATGATAGGCGTTACGCCACAGCCGGCAGCCAGCATCAGGAACTTGTCTTCCGCTTTATCTTCACAGGTAAATTCACCCATGGCATCGGACAGCCAGATGTAGTCGCCGCGCTTCACGTCGCGGGTTAACCACTGAGAACCTGCACCGTCGTCAATGCGGCGGATGGTCAGCGTGATGTACTCGCTTACGCCCGGCGTTGAAGAGATGGTGTAAGCACGCAGCGTATCCGCTGAGTTACGAACGCTGACCAGTGCATACTGCCCGGCACGATAGGGATAATAGTCGTGGCATAGCAACGAAATTGTCCATACATCCGGCGTTTCCTGATGGATGTGATGAACCTGCATCCGCCACGGGCACTGATGGGTTGGCATTGTCATTCTTTACTCCTTACGCGCTCAGCAGCTGCTTCATGTCTTCTTCAACGGTGGTCACGGAACGCAGACCAAATTTCTCGTTGAGTACAGCCAGCAGATCGGGTGTGAAGAAGCCAGGTGCAGTTGGGCCAGTCACGATGTTTTTCACACCCAGTGACAGCAGGGTCAGCAGGATGACAATCGCTTTCTGTTCGAACCAGGAGAGCACCAGAGACAGTGGCAGATCGTTCACGCCACAACCCAGTTTCTCAGCCAGAGTGACGGCCAGGATAATAGCAGAGTAGGCATCGTTACACTGACCGGCATCGACCAGACGCGGCAGACCTTCGATATCGCCGAATTCCAGTTTGTTGAAACGGTATTTACCACAGGCCAGAGTCAGGATCAGGCAGTCATCCGGTACGCTGGTGGCGAAATCGGTGAAGTAGTTACGTTCACCGCGTGCGCCGTCACAACCGCCAACCAGGAAGATGTGACGCAGTTTTTCACGGCTCACCAGGTCAATCAGGGTATCAGCGGCACCCAGCAGCGTCTGACGACCGAAACCGACGGTGATCAGATGAGGAATTTCGCTGTACGGGAAGCCAGCCATCTGCTGCGCCTGAGCAATAACCGGACCGAAGTCATCACCTTCGAGGTGGCTCACACCCGGCCAACCGACGATGCTACGGGTCCAGATGCGGTCATCGTATGCGCCAACGGTTGGGTCGATGATGCAGTTAGAGGTCATGACGATTGGGCCAGGGAAACGAGCAAATTCAACCTGCTGGTTCTGCCAGCCGCTGCCATAGTTACCGATCAGGTGTTTGAACTTACGCAGTTCCGGGTAGCCGTGTGCTGGCAGCATTTCACCGTGGGTATAAACGTTAACGCCGGTACCTTCGGTCTGTTCCAGCAGGTTGTACAGATCTTTCAGGTCGTGACCGGAGATCAGAATGCACTTCCCTTCGGTTGCTTTCACGTTGACCTGGGTTGGGGTTGGGTGACCGTATTTTGTGGTTTCACCGGCATCCAGAATGCTCATCACTTTAAAGTTCATCTGGCCGATTTCCATTGAGCACTCCAGCAGAGCGTTCATGTCGGAAGGCCAGGTACCCAGCCATGCCATGATTTTGTGGTACTGAGCGTAAATATCGTTGTCGTACTGGCCGAGAACGTGTGCGTGCTCCATGTAAGCTGCCGCACCTTTCAGACCGTACAGACACAGCAGACGCAGACCGAGGATATTCTCGCCGATGGTCGCTTTGTCTTTATTCGGGGTGAATTCAGCGGCCTGACGTTGCAGGTCGCCCAGATCGTCGCTGACCAGTTGCAGGTCGGCCATCGGGTTTTCAACAGTTGCGTTAGCATCAATGTTCAGGCATTGCGCTTTCAGTGCATCGCGCATGGCGATAGCTTCACGAGCATAGCCAACAATACGCGGGGAATCGAAGTTCACGTTGGTCAGCGTGGAGAAGAATGCACGCGGCGCGAAGTTATCAACTTCATGGTCGATGATGCCGTATTCACGCGCTTTAACAGCCCATGCAGACAGACCTTGTAGGGAAGCAATCAGCAGATCCTGCAGATCGGAGGTTTCAGCCGTTTTACCGCACATACCCTGCGCGTAAGAGCAGCCGTTTCCTGCCGGAGTACGGATGGTTTGTTCACATTGCACACAAAACATGGTCACACCTTTTAAAGTTATATTTGATATACATGTTTAAGGTTATGCCTGCGTGCGAAGGGATTAAAGGGATTTCTGCTACAACTTGCAGGGAGATTGATTTAGCGCAATTTTGGCGGTAGCTGACTACCGCCAGAGAGGTATTTGTCGGTGTATCAGGCGGAGAAAAAGGCCATTAACAGTGGTACTAACAGGCTCAGAATAAAGCCGTGCACAATGGCTGCGGGAACCATCTCCAGACCGCCACTGCGTTGTAACACGGGCAGCGTGAAATCCATTGATGTCGCCCCGCAAAGACCCAATGCGGTTGAACGACTGCGGACCACCAGTCCAGGGATCAGCATAATGGCAATTAACTCACGCGCCAGGTCGTTAAAGAAGGCGGCGCTGCCAATTACGGGACCGAATGATTCGGTCAACAGAATGCCTGACAGGGAATACCAGCCAAAACCCGATGCCATCGCCAGTGCTGTTTTCAACGGCAGGCCGAGGATCAGCGCATTAATGACGCCACCCAGCAGAGAACTGGCCACCACGACCACGGCAACAATCATGCCCCGACGGTTCAGTACGATCTGCTTTAATGTCATACCGCTGTTTCGCAGTTGGATCCCAACCAGGAATAATAAAAAGATCAGCGTATATTCGCTGGCTTCGGTCGCGTGCTGCAGTATCGACAATCCGGTAAGGCCCAGCAGAAAACCCAGCACCACGACGCCGCAAAGCTGTAGAGACTCCAGCGCCATCGCGATTCGCGAGGGGAGCTTCTCTTGCTGGTGGCTGTGCCGCCAGGGGAGTGAGCGCTCCAGCCACAGCAGCGCTGCGATATTGCACAGCAGAATGACCGTCACACTGACGGCAGAATAATAAAGAATGGATAACAGATTACTGGCGAGATTATCCAGAAACGCCAGACTGATCCCCATAAAAAAGAGAATAAGGTAGACGATCCAACTCAACAGCCGATTGATGAGTTTTAATGCGGCTCTGTGTCGAAGCGGAATGAGGTAGCCCACAATAAGGGGTACCAGAATGATTAACAGCCCTGAGAACATGAAACCCCGATCCTTGCTGAGAAGTAAGACGAAATGCACAACTATAACCGAAATAATTCAAGTTGCAGGAAGGCGGCAAGGGAGTGACAAATTCGTCTGGAATGAATTTGAACAGCCAAAGGCTGCCTTCGGTGAGGGACATGGATGTCCCTCATTAAATCCCCGGGAGCGTACATAAGTACGTGACTGGGGGGAGCGAGCGCAGTCAACACATCTGCAACTTGAAGTATGACGGATATACACACTACTGAAAGCAAAGAGGGGAGTAAAGTTGCAAATAAAAGGAAATATAGCGAGGAAAAAAAGGCCTGACAGTTCATCAGGCCTTGTTGTTAGCGATTAATCGCGTTTTTCCAGCAGGGTGCGGTAAATAAGACCGCCGACGATCCCGCCGATAATCGGCATAACCCAGAACAACCAAAGCTGTTGCAATGCCCAACCACCCTGGAAGATAGCAACCGCAGTACTACGCGCCGGGTTTACGGACGTATTAGTGACCGGGATACTGATCAGGTGAATCAACGTTAATGCAAGACCGATGGCAATTGGCGCAAAACCTGCCGGAGCATGTTTATCGGTCGCACCGTGGATCACTAATAAGAAACCTGCGGTCAGAACGATTTCAATTACGATGGCAGAAAGCATGGAATATCCGCCAGGTGAATGCTCGCCGTAACCGTTTGAGGCGAAGCCACTGGCTGCTGCATCAAAACCGGCTTTGCCGCTGGCAATAAGATAAAGTACCGCTGCTGCTACAATACCGCCCACGACCTGAGCAATAACATAACCAATAACGTCTTTCGCCGGGAAGCGACCACCAGCCCATAAACCGAATGTCACTGCAGGGTTAAAATGACCACCTGAAATATGACCCACAGCGAATGCCATGGTTAATACTGTCAGACCAAACGCCAGGGCGACACCGGCAAACCCAATACCTAACTCCGGGAAAGCTGCGGCCAGAACGGCACTACCACACCCGCCAAAAACAAGCCAAAACGTGCCGAAGAACTCGGCTGCTAATTTCCTGAACATAACCACCTCAATTAAAAGTTCCGGGTTAGTTTTTCTATCCCGGTATTTCATCGCTAAAAGGGACGATGATTAAAGCGCGCTTATTCTAGAAAAAAATCTCATCCCTTCGCCACTTAAATTAATAAAAAAATTTGATTTAAGGCAATGTGATGCGAATCCTTTTTGGAGTTCAGGTGAATAAAGCATAGTTCAGTTATCAGAAATCTGATGATTGACGTCTGAAATTGTATTCAAAAGTAATTTTTAAAGAGAATATTCTTAACTCTTTCGATTTATCTGCGGATGATATCGGGTGTTCTGAGCGCCCGCTTACCGTTATACTCCTGATAACTTGAAGGAAAAAGTGAGCATTTCCGGAGGCTATATGATTCTCGAACGCGTTGAGATTGTTGGGTTTCGTGGTATTAATCGGCTGTCGTTGATGCTGGAGCAAAACAACGTGCTGATTGGGGAAAACGCGTGGGGTAAGTCCAGCCTGCTGGATGCGTTAACCCTGCTGTTGTCGCCAGAGTCGGATTTGTACCACTTTAACCGCGAAGATTTCTGGTTCCCGCCGGGTGACATTCAGGGCCGGGAACATCATCTGCATATTGTCCTGACATTTCGTGAATCTCAACCGGGTCGCCATCGTGTGCGTCGATATCGCCCGTTAGAAGCGTGCTGGTCGCCGTGCCATGATAACTATCACCGTATTTTTTATCGGCTGGAAGGCGAGTGCGCTGATGACGGCAGCGTCCTGACATTGCGCAGTTTTCTTGATGGCGAAGGCCACCCGTTGCCCATCGACAATATTAACGATCAGGCGCGTCATCTGGTGCGTTTGATGCCAGTACTACGTTTACGTGATGCGCGTTTTATGCGGCGGATCCGTAATGGAACGGTGCCGGATTCCGCGGATGTTGAAGTGACTGCACGTCAACTGGATTTTATGGCGCGTGAGTTGGCCACCCGACCGCAGAATCTGACGGATGGGCAGATTCGCCAGGGGCTGTCGGCGATGGTTCAACTGCTGGAGCACTACTTTTCAGAACAAGGTTCCGGTCAGTCCCGCTATCGTCTGATGCGCCGACGTTCCAACAACGAGCAACGTAGCTGGCGTTATCTGGATATTATCAACCGTATGATTGATAAACCTGGAGGGCGTACGCACCGTGTGATTCTGCTGGGGCTGTTTTCCACGCTGTTACAGGCCAAAGGGTCGCTAAGACTGGATAAAGACGCTCGTCCGTTGCTACTGGTAGAAGATCCTGAAACGCGCTTACACCCCATTATGTTGTCCGTTGCCTGGCAACTGTTGAATCTGCTTCCCCTCCAGCGGGTGACGACGACCAACTCTGGTGAACTGTTATCGCTTACGCCCGTTGAACATGTTGTCCGTCTGGTACGAGAATCTTCCCGCGTCGCCGCCTGGCGACTGGGACCGGGAGGACTCAATGCGGAAGACGGGCGGCGCATTGCCTTCCATATCCGTTTTAATCGGGCGTCTTCACTGTTTGCCCGTTGCTGGCTGTTGGTGGAGGGAGAAACAGAAACATGGGTCATTAACGAGCTGGCTCGTCAGTGTGGGCATCACTTTGATGCCGAAGGGATTAAAGTCATTGAATTTGCCCAGTCAGGGCTTAAACCCCTGGTGAAGTTTGCCCGCCGGATGGGAATTGAGTGGCATGTGCTGGTCGATGGCGATGAGGCGGGGAAAAAGTATGCGGCCACGGTACGCAGCCTGCTGAACGATGACAAAGAGGAAGAGCGCGAACATTTGACCATGTTACCTGCGCTGGATATGGAACACTTTATGTACCGCCAGGGGTTCTCGGACGTCTTTCATCGGGTGGCGCAAATACCGGAAAATGTACCGATGAATATGCGGAAAATTATAGCGAAGGCGATCCATCGCTCGTCAAAACCTGATCTGGCGATTGAAGTGGCGATGGAGGCGGGACGACGCGGTGTTGAAGCGGTGCCAACGTTGCTGCGGAAAATGTTTTCCCGCGTGCTGTGGTTAGCACGCGGGCGAGCGGATTAGCGGCGGAACATGACTGATAACTGCGAGTGGATACTGTCGAGTAACTGATAGCGGCGGCGATATTCCGCGCGCTTCTTACTGGCAATATCTGCTTCGCTTTTACGCGCCAGCGTACGCGGAATATGATAGTAGCCATTGTGGTCACATTCGCCGCCCACTGACTCCCAAAATGAATTGTAGTCAGAATGAATAACCTTGTTTTTATCATGGTAACGCTGGCTGCGAAAAATATGCTGGTCATTGCTGACGGCCAGTACTTGTTCAATATTCAATTGTTCTGCAAAACGACAAATAGCTTCCATTACAATACGTTTAGGAAACAAACCATGGCATGATTTTGTCGCTTTTTGAATTTCTTCGTGCGGCATTAATCGGTTACCCCCCTGCAAGCCACCAATAAAAAGCGCGCTGCGCCCTTCATAGTTGCACAGGGTGAAGGTCATTTCTGCTAATGTCTCGCCCTCACTATTACGGACAAGAATGGTACTTTCACCTTCTTTATCCAGGGCAATAAATGATGACATTATAATGGTGTATATTGCGCTGTCTTTGCCTTCAATTTGTGCCAGTTGTAGCCCATCTGCACTTAAATAATCATTAAATTCTGTCGATGAAAAAGCGTTGCGGATAACATTGTAATGAAAACGCACAGCATCGAGTTTTGCTTTACGGTCAAGGTTGACTGCGAGATATGCGCGATGCAGGCGAACCGGTATACGGGGTTGGATCGCGAGAATTTTCTCGAGATCCGGCCATTGCGCCAGCTCAGCCATCCATTCACGTGTTAATCGTGGCATCAGCAATGAACGCCATACAAACTTACGGCGAAAGCTGCGTTGATGCCAAAATTTACCTGGTCGCCATTGTCCGGTTGTCAGACGACAAAAAAGACTAAAACTTGTGGCGGGTCTGGAAGAATGAAAAGTGCTTTCTGTTAGCTGGCTCATAATAACAATCCAATAGATACTCTGATACTAATTTCAGCACAGTGGACCTTAACGGTTCATCAATAACTCTGTTATTCTTTGCACTTTTCAACGTCTGTTAATTTATCGTTGATGGTTATCACTCCACTCTGGTGGGCGTATTGGGGGACACTGGGACATTTTATGAAGCTCAAGGGAAAAATTAAAAAACGGTATTTTCTCATCGCCATCATCATTATTGTGGCGATGATTTCACTTTGGCGAACGCTTAATGCGCCACTACCACAGTATCAAACGTTAATTGTACGTCCAGGCGATCTCCAGCAAAGTGTGCTGGCCACCGGGAAACTGGATGCATTACGCAAAGTTGATGTTGGTGCCCAGGTGAGTGGGCAGTTAAAAACGCTGTCAGTAGCCATTGGCGATAAAGTTAAAAAAGATCAGTTGCTCGGCGTTATCGATCCTGAGCAGGCGCAAAACCAAATCAAAGAAGTAGAAGCGACGCTCATGGAGCTGCGGGCTCAGCGTTTACAGGCTGAAGCTGAGTGGAAACTGGCACGCGTAACGCTTTCTCGTCAGCAACAACTGGCGAAAACGCAGGCGGTTTCGCAGCAGGACCTCGACACGGCAGCGACCGAAATGGCGGTCAAGCAGGCACAGATTGGCACTATTGATGCACAAATTAAGCGTAATCAGGCTTCCCTTGATACGGCAAAAACGAACCTCGATTACACGCGAATCGTCGCACCAATGGCAGGTGAAGTGACGCAAATCACCACCCTCCAGGGGCAAACCGTGATTGCCGCCCAGCAGGCGCCTAACATTTTGACGTTGGCAGATATGAGCACCATGCTGGTAAAAGCGCAGGTCTCCGAGGCCGATGTTATTCACCTGCAGCCGGGTCAAAGAGCCTGGTTCACTGTGCTGGGCGATCCGCAGACACGGTATGAAGGCGTGCTCAAAGATGTCCTTCCGACGCCTGAGAAGGTGAATGACGCCATTTTCTACTATGCGCGCTTCGAAGTGCCTAATCCGAAAGGGATCCTGCGCCTTGATATGACCGCACAGGTGCACATCCAGCTCACCGACGTTAAAAATGTGCTGACGATCCCGTTGTCGGCGTTGGGCGATCCTATTGGCAACAACCGCTATAACGTCAGGCTGCTGCGCAATGGTGAAACTCGTGAACGCGAAGTGGTCATCGGCGCCCGTAATGATACCGACGTAGAAATTGTGAAAGGGTTGGAAGAGGGTGATGAAGTGATCACCGGTGAGGGTAAAGCGGGAGTGGCACAATGACGGCATTGCTTGAGTTGAGAAATATCCGCCGCAGTTACCCGTCAGGCGAGGGACAGGTCGAGGTATTAAAGGACGTCTCCTTGCGCATTCAGGCCGGCGAGATGGTGGCGATTGTCGGGGCGTCTGGCTCGGGTAAATCGACGCTGATGAATATTCTGGGATGTCTGGACAAGCCGACCAGTGGAACTTATCGGGTTGCGGGGCGGGATGTTTCCACCCTGGATAGCGATGCGTTAGCGCAACTGCGACGTGAGCATTTCGGCTTTATCTTCCAGCGCTATCATTTGCTGTCACATTTAACGGCTGCACAAAACGTTGAAGTCCCGGCGGTGTATGCCGGGACTGAACGTAAGCAGCGTCTGGCTCGTGCTCAAGAATTACTTCAGCGCCTGGGATTGGGTGACCGGGTTGATTATCAGCCTTCCCAGCTTTCTGGTGGTCAGCAGCAACGTGTCAGTATTGCGCGTGCGTTGATGAATGGTGGTCAGGTCATTCTGGCTGATGAACCCACTGGCGCGCTGGACAGCCACTCCGGCGAAGAGGTGATGGCTATTCTGCATCAGCTACGCGATCGCGGGCATACGGTCATTATCGTCACGCACGACAGCCAGGTTGCCGCCCAGGCAGAACGCGTCATTGAAATTCGTGATGGCGAGATTGTGCGTAATCCACCCCCACAAAAGCCTGCTACCGGACGTGATATTGCTGAACCAACGGTGACGACGGCTTCTGGCTGGAGCCAGTTTGTCAGTGGTTTTCGTGAAGCATTGACCATGGCCTGGCTGGCCATGGCCGCCAACAAGATGCGTACACTGCTCACAATGCTGGGTATTATCATCGGCATCGCGTCGGTGGTGTCGATTGTGGTGGTGGGCGATGCGGCAAAACAGCTGGTGCTGGCAGACATTCGTGCTATCGGTACGAATACTATCGATATCTATCCCGGCAAGGATTTCGGTGATGACGACCCACAGTATCAGCAGGCGCTGAAGTATGACGATTTAGTCGCGATTCAGAAGCAACCCTGGGTCAGTTCCGTTACGCCTGCGGTATCGAAGAACCTGCGCCTGCGCTATGGCAATATTGATGTTGCCGCCAGCGCAAACGGCGTTAGCGGTGATTACTTCAACGTCTATGGTATGACGTTCAGTGAGGGTGCCACCTTTAATGCAGAGCAACTGGCGGGGCGGGCGCAAGTGGTGGTGCTCGACAGCAATACCCGACGTCAGTTGTTCCCCAGCAAAGCGAAAGTGGTGGGCGAGGTCATTTTGGTGGGAAATATGCCAGCCACCGTTATTGGCGTCGCGGAAGAAAAACAATCGATGTTTGGCAGCAGTAAGATCCTGCGCGTCTGGCTGCCATACAGCACCATGTCAGGGCGGATCATGGGGCAATCGTGGTTAAACTCTATTACCGTGCGGGTAAAAGAGGGGTTTGATAGCGCCCAGGCCGAGCAGCAACTCACCCGTCTGTTATCGCTGCGTCATGGCAAAAAAGATTTCTTCACCTGGAACATGGATGGCATCTTGAAAACCGCCGAAAAAACCACACGTACATTACAGCTCTTTCTGACGCTGGTGGCGGTGATTTCGCTGGTGGTGGGCGGGATCGGCGTGATGAACATTATGCTGGTATCGGTGACAGAGCGTACGCGTGAAATCGGTATTCGGATGGCCGTGGGGGCGCGGGCCAGCGATGTGTTACAGCAATTCTTAATTGAGGCTGTGCTGGTGTGTCTGGTGGGAGGGGCGCTCGGCATCAGTTTGTCGATGTTAATTGCCTTTACGCTACAGCTGTTCCTGCCCGGGTGGGAAATTGGTTTCTCTCCTGTCGCGCTGTTAACGGCTTTCCTGTGTTCGACCGCCACCGGAATTTTGTTTGGCTGGCTTCCGGCCCGTAATGCAGCGCGTCTGGATCCCGTTGATGCCCTGGCACGAGAATAACGTGTTGTATTGCATAAGAAATAAAAATGCCAGCCTCAGGGGCTGGCATTTTGTCTGCGGGATGTACACAATGAGACAGAAGAGCTATGCGACAGCTTCTGCTTCAATGACGGGCACGATAAGACTGGCATGATTGCCTTTTGGCCCCTGGTGGACATCAAACTGGACAGACTGTCCGGCTTTTAGCGTTCTGTAACCATCCATCTGAATGGTGGAATAATGGGCGAAGATATCTTCACCACCGCCTTCGGGGCAGATGAAACCAAACCCTTTGGCATTGTTGAACCACTTAACAGTACCCGTTTCCATACTTCGACATCCTTCGTAAATCTTATATAAGTAAGATGGAATGAACCGGTGGCGGAGTGGGGGCTGTTCAAAACCTCGCCAACTCTCGAAACTACAATTTAGAGAAATCAGGCGAGGCGTCAAGCGCCAGGCAGGTGGAATAGGGTAAAAATGCATCAAAATTTGAAGCAGTTAACGCTATTGTCGGATATGTGACAGATGTCGCGGATGACACTGATAGATGATAGTTATCTAATAATTGAGGTAGATTGATTGTGCGCATAGGCTCTTGTCAGCGGCAAGTTATTCTGCCGGTAACCGTAACTGAAGATGACGACTGACAATGGGTAAGACGAACGACTGGCTGGATTTCGAACAGCTGGCGGAAGACAAATTGCGCGACGCGCTAAAACCGCCATCTATGTATAAAGTGATATTAGTCAATGATGATTACACTCCGATGGAGTTTGTTATTGACGTGTTACAAAAATTCTTTTCTTATGATGTAGAACGTGCAACGCAACTGATGCTTGCCGTTCACTATCAAGGTAAAGCCATCTGCGGCGTATTCACCGCCGAGGTTGCTGAAACCAAAGTGGCGATGGTGAACAAATATGCGAGGGAAAACGAGCATCCGTTGCTGTGTACGCTGGAAAAAGCCTGAATGCAGGCATAAATATTGGGGGAGGTGCCTATGCTCAATCAAGAACTGGAACTCAGTTTAAACATGGCTTTCGCCAGAGCGCGCGAGCACCGACATGAGTTTATGACCGTCGAGCACTTGTTACTGGCGTTGCTCAGTAACCCATCGGCCCGCGAAGCGCTGGAAGCGTGTTCTGTGGATCTGGTGGCGCTCCGTCAGGAACTCGAAGCCTTCATTGAACAAACCACACCCGTATTGCCTGCCAGCGAAGAAGAGCGCGACACGCAGCCGACGTTGAGTTTTCAGCGTGTTTTGCAACGTGCTGTCTTTCATGTTCAGTCCTCCGGGCGCAATGAAGTGACTGGCGCTAATGTGCTGGTTGCTATCTTCAGCGAGCAGGAGTCACAGGCGGCCTATCTGCTGCGTAAGCATGAAGTCAGTCGCCTGGACGTGGTGAATTTCATTTCTCATGGCACGCGTAAAGACGAACCGAGTCAGTCTTCTGACTCCGGGAATCAGCCAAATAACGAAGAGCAAGCTGGCGGGGAGGACCGTATGGAGAACTTCACGACTAACCTTAACCAGCTGGCTCGCGTGGGCGGGATTGATCCGCTTATTGGCCGCGAAAAAGAGCTGGAGCGCGCCATTCAGGTACTGTGTCGTCGGCGTAAAAATAACCCACTGCTGGTGGGTGAATCCGGCGTGGGGAAAACGGCGATTGCCGAAGGTCTCGCCTGGCGTATTGTCCAGGGGGATGTGCCGGAAGTGATGGCAGATTGTACGCTGTATTCTCTGGATATCGGTTCATTGCTGGCGGGGACCAAATACCGCGGTGATTTTGAAAAACGCTTTAAGGCGCTGCTGAAACAACTGGAACAGGATACCAACAGCATTCTGTTTATCGATGAGATCCACACCATTATCGGTGCGGGTGCGGCATCGGGCGGCCAGGTGGATGCGGCTAACCTGATCAAGCCGCTGCTCTCCAGCGGGAAAATTCGTGTGATAGGTTCAACCACTTATCAGGAGTTCAGCAATATCTTTGAGAAAGACCGTGCGTTAGCGCGTCGCTTCCAGAAGATCGATATCACTGAGCCGTCAGTGGAAGAGACCGTGCAGATCATCAACGGTCTGAAACCGAAGTACGAAGCGCACCATGACGTTCGCTACACCGCCAAAGCGGTACGTGCAGCGGTCGAACTGGCGGTGAAATACATTAACGATCGCCACCTGCCGGATAAAGCGATTGACGTGATTGATGAAGCGGGCGCGCGGGCGCGTCTGATGCCGGTCAGCAAGCGCAAGAAAACCGTCAACGTGGCAGATATCGAGTCCGTGGTGGCCCGCATTGCGCGGATCCCGGAGAAGAGCGTGTCGCAGAGCGATCGTGATACGCTGAAAAATCTGGGCAACCGTCTGAAAATGCTGGTATTCGGGCAGGATAAAGCCATTGAAGCACTGACCGAAGCGATCAAAATGAGCCGTGCCGGTCTGGGTCATGAGCACAAGCCTGTCGGTTCGTTCCTGTTCGCCGGTCCGACTGGCGTCGGTAAGACCGAAGTTACGGTGCAGTTGTCTAAAGCGCTGGGCATCGAACTGCTGCGTTTTGATATGTCCGAATATATGGAACGTCATACTGTCAGCCGCTTGATTGGCGCGCCTCCAGGATATGTCGGTTTCGACCAGGGCGGTTTACTGACCGATGCGGTGATCAAACATCCGCATGCTGTACTGCTGCTGGATGAAATTGAAAAAGCGCACCCGGATGTCTTTAACCTGCTGCTGCAGGTCATGGATAACGGTACGCTGACTGACAATAACGGGCGTAAAGCGGATTTCCGCAACGTGGTGCTGGTGATGACGACCAACGCCGGGGTACGTGAAACTGAGCGTAAATCGATTGGGCTTATTCATCAGGACAACAGTACTGATGCGATGGGTGAAATCAAAAAAGTGTTTACGCCGGAATTCCGTAACCGCCTCGACAATATTATCTGGTTCGATCATCTCTCTACTGAGGTGATTCATCAGGTGGTGGATAAATTTATTGTCGAGCTGCAGGTTCAGCTGGATCAGAAAGGTGTCTCTCTGGAAGTGAGTCAGGAAGCACGTAACTGGTTGGCGGAAAAAGGCTACGACCGCGCAATGGGCGCACGTCCGATGACGCGAGTGGTTCAGGACAACCTGAAAAAACCATTGGCCAACGAATTGCTGTTTGGTTCGCTGGTGGATGGCGGTCAGGTTACCGTCGCGCTGGATAAAGAAAAAAATGAGCTGACCTACGGTTTTCAGAGTGCGCAAAAGCACAAGCCAGAAGCTGCACATTGATTTCTAATCACATAATAAGCCGGGCGCAATGCCCGGTTTTTTTTTGCCTGAAAGTCGTGATTTGAATTGGGGGGGCTCAAAGAGTTTAAACGGCAGGCAAAAAATAAGCCTGCGTAAGGGAGATTACGCAGGCTAAGGAGGTGGTTCCTGGTACAGCTAGCATTTATGGGTTATGTTTTTCAGCGGGTGGGATAATACCCTTAATGAACGAAACGGTATGTGATCGATTTCTAAGAATCTTCCGAACGCTGAAAAATAACCGTAATTAACTACTTAGCATGTGGATTGCGCGTGGACTCACCGGCAAAATTACGCATCAGTAATGCATAATTCAGATCGATATCCTGCGGTACGGGCATCCATACGGTATAACCATCACCAGGCGCAACTGGCATAGCTTCGCCTTTGGCGTTTTCCATCTGCTCAAGGGTGAAATTGACGTTACCCTGCGGCGTCATCAACTCCAGACTGTCACCGACGGTGAATTTGTTTTTCACCAGCACAGCGGCCAGATCGCCTTTGCGTTCGCCGGTGAATTCACCGACAAACTGCTGGCGTTCGGAAACAGAAAAACCGTATTCGTAGTTCTGATAGTCGTCATGCGTGTGGCGGCGCAGGAATCCTTCGGTATAACCACGGTGCGCCAGACCTTCCAGTGTTTCCAGCAGTTGCGGATCGAACGGTTTACCGGCTGCAGCATCGTCAATGGCTTTACGATAGACCTGTGCGGTACGGGCGCAGTAATAGTAAGACTTGGTGCGGCCTTCGATTTTCAGCGAATGTACGCCCATCTGGGTCAGGCGTTCAACGTGGGCAATTGCGCGTAAATCTTTTGAGTTCATGATGTAAGTGCCGTGTTCGTCTTCGAACGCGGTCATGTATTCACCCGGACGCTGGGCTTCTTCAATCATAAACACTTTGTCCGTAGGCGCGCCGATCCCAAGCGTCGGTTCCACGTTTTGTACCGGGATGGGTTCGTATTTGTGCACGATATTACCCACCACATCTTCTTTACCTTCCTGCACGTTGTATTCCCAGCGACAGGCGTTGGTACAGGTACCCTGGTTAGGGTCGCGCTTGTTGATGTAGCCGGAGAGCAGGCAGCGGCCGGAGTAGGCCATGCACAGCGCACCGTGAACGAAGATTTCAATCTCCATATCCGGAACCTGGGTGCGGATCTCTTCAATTTCTTCCAGCGACAGTTCGCGGGACAGGATCACGCGGGTCAGGCCCATTTGCTTCCAGAATTTTACTGTTGCCCAGTTTACGGCGTTAGCCTGTACCGACAGGTGAATGTCCATATCGGGGAAGTTCTCACGCACCAGCATGATAAGACCTGGATCGGACATGATCAGCGCATCCGGCCCCATTTCCACAACGGGTTTCAGGTCACGAATGAAGGTTTTCAGCTTGGCGTTATGCGGGGCAATGTTAACCACCACATAGAATTTTTTACCCAGTTCATGGGCTTCATTAATGCCGAGCTGCAGGTTTTCGTGATTGAATTCGTTGTTGCGCACACGCAGAGAGTAGCGCGGTTGGCCCGCATACACAGCATCTGCGCCATAAGCGAAAGCGTAACGCATATTTTTCAGCGTTCCCGCCGGGGAAAGGAGTTCCGGTTTAAACATAATTTTCTCGTTCTGATGACAGGTCAGACTCGCTTCACTGAATGAAACGGTTGGGGGAGTGCCCCCATATTAAGGGCGGGCATTGTATCGCTGCGTGACGGGCAGGTAAAGTTATTGTGCCGGGGGGGCGTTTTGCCTTACCCGGCCTTGATTGACTTCTGGCAGATTAAGCAATCCGGCAGGCATCGGCTTCCCAGCGATATCCTACGCCATAGACCGCGCGGATAAACGACTGCTCTGCATCCAGCGATTCCAGTTTACGGCGCAGGTTCTTGATATGGCTGTCGATGGTGCGGTCGGTAACGACGCGGTAGTCATCGTAGAGATGGTTGAGCAATTGCTCGCGGGAGAACACTTTTCCCGGTTCATGCGACAGCGTTTTGAGTAAGCGAAATTCAGCGGGCGTCAGGTCGAGCATTTTTCCACGCCACGATGCCTGAAAACGGCCTTCATCGACGATCAGCGGACTTTCTGCATCCATCTGTTGCAACTCGCGCTGTGGCTTACACCGGCGCAGGATCGTTTTCACTCGTGCGACGACTTCCCGCGGGCTGTACGGTTTACAAATGTAGTCATCTGCACCGATCTCCAGCCCCAGCAGGCGGTCAATCTCTTCGATTTTGGCGGTCACCATCATAATCGGGACGTCAGAGAAACGACGAATTTCCCGACACAAAGTCAGACCGTCGGTACCTGGCAACATCAGATCTAACAAGATCAGGTCGGGTGGCGTCTGGCGTACGTAAGGCAACACCTGATCGCCGTGGTTGATGAGCGTAGGGGCATAGCTTGCCGCACGCAGGTAGTCGATGAGCAGTTGCCCCAGCTTGGGTTCGTCTTCCACGATCAGAATACGCGGCGTGTTTTCATCAATGGGTAACTCAGTCATACATCTCTCTGTAAGTCGCGTTCCAGCGGTAACTCTACTGTAATGCTAACCCCGCCAAAAGGCGAATGGGCGGCGCGGATCAGACCATTATGCGCTTGGACAATGTTGACGCAAATCGCCAGCCCCAGCCCGGACCCTCCGCTGGCCCGGTTACGGGACCCTTCGGTGCGATAAAAGCGTTCGAACAGTTTCTGTAGCTGTTCGTCGCTAACGCCGGGAGCGGAATCGGCGAAGGTTAATAACACCATCCGTTCGCGCTGTTCGGCGCTGATATGCAGACCGCCACCGCTGTCGGTGTAGCGTAGGCTGTTTTCCAGTAGGTTGTTAAACAGTTGCATCAGGCGATCCCTGTCGCCAAAGACCGTCATGCTGTCCGGGAGTGAAAGTTGGATCGTCAGTCCACGACTGGCGAAGCGTTCGCGAAACGCGCCGCTCGCCACTTCCAGCAGAGGGATCAGGTCCAGCGAGGTTTTCTGGTAGGCCAGCGCACCTTCATCAGACATAGAAAGCTGGTGGAGATCGTCTACCAGTTTGGTGAGGGTACCCACTTCGGCCTGCAATGAGGCAACGGAGTCGGGTGTGAACTGACGGACACCATCCTGAATGGCTTCGAGTTCGCCGCGTAAAACTGCCAGTGGCGTGCGCAGTTCGTGAGAGATATCAGCCATAAAGTCCCGGCGCATCTGCTGGTTTTTTTCCAGCGTACTGGCGAGCTGGTTGAAATCCTGCGCCAGTTTGCCCAGTTCATCGGTACTGGTGGGGACCACGCGGGTGGTAAAATCGCCGGCCGCCAGTTTGTGTGTGCCTTCCACCAACCGCTTAACCGGGGCCAGCAGGCTGCGCGCTAGCGTAAACGTCGCCAGCGCGGCAAGGATCGTGGAGAGCGCGACGATAAGCCAACTGGATCGTCTTTGCTGCATGTCGAAATTGATATCCGTATTCCGCGTTAAACGTTCTACGGGAGAGGCGATCACGGCGCCCACTTCGCTACCGTTAACGCGTATGGGATGGCGCATGCCGTCACGCGGTACGGGACCGCGCGGGCCGACCAGCACCCGGGCACTTTGATCGACCACCCAAAATTGCGTACGCCAGCCGTGCGGCGGCATGCCGGGTCCCGGTTTATCATCGTCATTGTCGTGTTCAAAAGAGCGCAGGATCTGGAAAACAAAACGATCGTTATTGCGTAAGAATCGCCAGTTGCCGTGCTGCTCGTACTGCTCGCTTAACGCATCGCTGAGCATTTGCAGGCGTTGTTCGTTACCGTGTTTGATGTAGTCAATAAAACCGCGTTCGAAGCTAATGCGCACGGCCCAGTGCATACTGATCAGCAGCACAATGCAGGTGGCGAAAATAGCCAGAAAGAGTTTGCCGGTGATACCGGGCCGCCAGAACTTCATCAGGTGCTCCTTTTGCGCCGTGAAATCACCGCGTTGGTCTGCGTGTCGTTCGGCACGCGGGCAAAAATGAGGGCGGGCAGTGCGATAAGAAACGCAATGCACAGCCAGGTGTACATAAAGACGGTATGCGTAGACGCGCTGTCGATGGCGATATGCTGCTGCCCGAACATGCCTAACAACAGACCGGCGATGGTTACCCCAATACTCATCGACAGTTGCATGATCATTGACAGCAGGCTGTTGCCGCTGCTCGCGAGGTCATCCGGCAGGTCTTTTAGCGTCAGCGTGTTCATTGATGAGAAGCGGGTAGAATTGACCATCCCCTGTAAGAACAGTATGAACGGCAGGGCGTAATACCAACCGAGTAACGCGGTGCTCATCAGCAACAGGCTGACCATCGACAGGCCAAGCGTGGTGGTGACCAGTACGCGACGGTAGCCAAACCGGTTGACGACCTGGACCACGATGCGTTTCATTCCCATACTGCCCAGCACCATCGGAATCATCATCAATCCGGCATGAAATGGCGAAAACCCCAATCCAATCTGCAGAAATACCGGGGTCATGAACGGCAACATCCCGCTACCAATCCGCCCGGCGAAGCTGCCGAACAGCCCTAACGAGAAGGTGTGTGTACGAAACAGATGCAGGCTAAACAGTGCACGAGGGTTGTTGTGGGCGTGTTTCAGATACAGCAGGATCGCCAGTACGCCACAGACAACCAGCGCTGCCAGCGTGATATGGGAAATGCCGGTTCCCTTACTACCATCGAGCGCTAACGTGAGTACCGCCATGCCGACAGCCAGCATCATGAATCCAGAAAGATCGAAACGACGAGTTTGCATAGTGTAGTTGGGCATCAGCATTAACGTCGCTATTGCCCCGACAATGCCAACCGGAATGTTAATCAGAAATATCCAGTGCCAGGAGGCATATTCCACCAGGATACCACCTAATGCCGGGCCCAGAAGAGGACCAATCTGACCGGGCAAAGTGACGAATGTCATTGCCGCCATGTATTGCTCGCGTGGGACGATTTTCATCACCGTCAACCTGCCGACGGGCACCATCATCGCGCCGCCTACACCTTGTAACACGCGAGCCATCACCAGTTCATTCAGCGTTCCGGACCAGGCGCAAAATAGCGATCCCAGCGTAAACAGAATGATCGCGGTGAAGAATATATTGCGCACACCGATTTTATCGGCCAGCCAACCGCTGGCAGGGAGCATTACGGCGACGGTAAGTACATACGACACAATGACCATGTGCATATGCAGTGGGCTTTCCCCGAGGCTTTTGGCCATCGAGGGAAGCGCGGTGTTGACGATGGTGGTATCCAGCGACTGCATAAAAAAGCCAAATGCCACAATCCAAAGTTGCCAGCGGGTGCTGTCGGGAAGTTCTGTCATAACTCTGCTACCGGTTTGCTGTTTTTACGCGAAAAACGCAGACGCAGACGGTCGAAAAAGAGATAGACCACCGGAGTGGTGTACAGCGTCAGTAGCTGACTGACAACCAGCCCGCCAACAATAGTTATCCCCAATGGTTGACGCAGTTCAGAGCCGTCACCTGCGGATAATACCAGCGGCAGCGCACCAAACAGGGCCGCCAGCGTGGTCATCATTATTGGGCGAAAGCGCAGCAGGCAGGCCTGGAAAATCGCTTCTTCCGGCTGCAACTTGCCATTTCTCTGCGCTTCCAGCGCAAAATCGACCATCATGATGGCGTTTTTCTTCACAATGCCAATTAATAGCATGATCCCTATCAGGGCGATTAGGCTGAACGGGGCATTGAACAGCTCCAGCGCCAGTAAGGCCCCAACGCCGGCAGAAGGCAGCGTGGAGAGAATAGTCAGTGGGTGAACATAGCTTTCATACAGCATACCCAGCACGATATAGACGGTGGCGATGGCGGCGATAATCAGGATCACCTGTGAGTTCATGGTGTCCTGAAATACCTGCGCGGTACCCGCAAAGCTACCACGTACCGTCGACGGTACTCCAAGCTGGGTCATGGTTCGGTTGATGGCCTCCGTTGCTTCAGAGAGTGAAGAACCCGTCGGCAGGTTAAATGATACGGTTGAGGCGGCAGACAACCCCTGGTGATTCACCGATAGCGGCGCATTTGCCGGTTGCCATTTGGCAAAGTACGACAACGGTATTGCTTTGCCATCGCTGTTAATGACGAACATTTTGTCCAGGGCGCTGATATCCTGGGTGTAGCGTGGGTCGACTTCCATCACCACTTTGTATTGGTTCATCGGCTGATAGATGGTTGAAATTTGTCGCTGACCAAAGGCGTTATTCAGCAGGCTGTTGGCAGCTTCAACGTCGATTCCCAGACGTGACATGGTGTCACGATCGTAGGTCAGATTCATTTCCGCGCCGTTGTCCTGCTGATCGGAGTTAACGTCCGCCAACTGGGGCAGGGCGGCCAGCGCCTTACGAATTTTCGGTTCCCATTCGCGTAGTGCGGCGAGGTCATCTGACAACAGAGTGTATTGGTAGCTGGCATTAGCCTGACGACCGCCGACGCGAATATCCTGCACCGCCATCAGAAACAGGTTTGCGCCGGGTTCTTTGGCAAGCTTCACACGCAGGCGGTCGATCACCTGTTGCGCCGTTTCGTGACGTTCTCCACGAGGCTTCAGGGTGATAAACATCATTCCGCTGTTGACGCGTGAGCCGCCGGTAAACCCGGTGACGTTATTCACCGCAGGATCGTCGCGGATGATCTTCATAAAGTCCTGCAGTTTGCCCCGCATCGCCTGAAACGAAATGCTCTGATCGGCCTGGATCCCGCCCATGAGTACGCCGGTATCCTGCTCCGGGAAGAAGGTTTTGGGGATTGAAATATAGAGCCAGACGTTCAGGGCAATGGTTGCGAGTAGCACCACGCCCACCATGCGTGTGTGGCGTAGCACCCACTTCAGCGACGTGGCGTAGCTTTGTTGTAATGCCACCAGTACACGGCCAAATCCCCGCTTACGTGATTGTTCGCGTGGCGTGCTGGATTTGAGCATCCAGCCGCACATCATCGGCGTCAACGTCAGCGATACCAGCAGTGAAATACCGATAGCCACCGACAGGGTGACGGCAAACTCGCGTAACAGTCGCCCTGGCAGCCCGCCCATTAACAGCAGTGGCAGAAACACCGCCACCAGCGACAGGCTCATGGAGAGAACGGTGAAACCCACCTCGCGCGTGCCTTGTAGCGCCGCCTGTAACGGTTTCATTCCCGCTTCGAGATGGCGTGCAATGTTCTCCAGTACCACAATGGCATCATCGACGACAAAACCCGTTGCGATGGTTAGCGCCATCAACGACAGATTGTTGAGGCTAAATCCACACAGATACATCGCGGCAAACGTACCAATCAGCGAGACCGGAACCGCCACAGCGGGGATCAGGGTGGCACGCCCGGAGCGCAGGAAGACAAACACCACCAGGATAACCAACGCCACGGAGATAATCAGCGTTTGCTCTACTTCAGCCAGCGAGGCGCGGATAGTGGGTGAACGATCCTGGGCGATTTGCAGATCGATAGCGGCCGGGACCATCGTTTGTAGCTCCGGTAATTTGGCGCGAATGCTGTCGACCGTCTGAATAATATTGGCTTCCGGCAGTTTGCGGATCATCAACAGAATGGCCGGTTTGGCATTGGTCATCCCCGCATTGCGTACGTCCTGCACCGAATCACTGACAGATGCAACATCCCCCAGTCGCACAGCTGCGCCGTTGTTATAGTGGATGATAACTGGCTTATATTCCGCCGCGGTTTTTAGCTCATCGTTGGTTTGTACCTGCCAGCGATGGGTTTCATCTTCGATAGCGCCCTGCGGTTTACGTACGTTGGCGTTATCGATAGCGCTACGCACCGCGTCCAGCGATACACCCTGGTTAAACAACGCCTGCGGATTAAGCCCCACACGCACGGCGGGAAGAGAGCTTCCTCCGACATCCACATCACCGACGCCGTTGATTTGTGCGATGGTCTGCGCCAGTTGCGTCGAGGCGAAATCGTATAATTCACCTTGCGAGTACATGTCCGATGTCAGCGTCAGGATCATGATCGGGGCATC
Source organism: Citrobacter sp. RHBSTW-00671 (assembly GCF_014103415.1). NCBI lineage: Bacteria > Pseudomonadati > Pseudomonadota > Gammaproteobacteria > Enterobacterales > Enterobacteriaceae > Citrobacter > Citrobacter sp. RHBSTW-00671. The sequence goes on along the minus strand of NZ_JABXPR010000001.1, from coordinate 3,591,380 downwards.
TGAAGGGTTGGCCTTCCGATACGTTGGGCGGCTGGGCATCCCGCTGGGCAGCAGGCTTTGCGCCGCGTTAATGGCGGCCTGTACGTCCCGTGCTGCACCGTTGATGTCGCGGTCAAATTTAAATTCGAGAATAATGCGCGTGCTACCAAGCGAACTGCTTGATGTCATCTCATTTACGCCCGCGATCCGCCCAAGCGAGCGTTCCAGTGGGGTTGCTACAGATGACGCCATTGTTTCTGGTGATGCTCCCGGTAGTGATGCACTGACCATGATTACCGGAAAATCAACTTGCGGCAGGGGGGCCACTGGCAACAGACGAAAGCCCAGTATGCCGCACAGGGTAATGGCGACGGAAATAAGAATGGTCGCCACCGGGCGATGGATGAAAAGCGCAAAAAATTTCATTTACGCGTCCTCTCGCTGACGCGGGAAGCGGTTTTTCACATACAGCGACAGTCGGTCAAACAGCAGGTAAATCACCGGTGTGGTAAACAACGTCAGGACCTGGCTGACCAGCAAACCGCCAACCATGCCAATACCTAATGGACGGCGTAACTCTGCACCTACACCGGTGCTTAGCATCAGTGGCAACGCCCCCAGTAGCGCTGCCAACGTGGTCATCAGGATAGGGCGAAAACGCAGCAGACAGGCCTGGAAAATGGCATCGCGTGGTGACATTCCCTGCTCACGTTCGGCGGCAAGGGCAAAGTCGATCATCATGATGGCGTTTTTCTTCACGATCCCGATGAGCAAAATAATGCCGATGATCGCGATCACGTCCAGTTCGCTGCCGGCAATCATGAGCGCCAGCAACGCCCCGACACCCGCAGTGGGAAGCGTAGAGAGAATCGTAATCGGGTGAATAAAGCTTTCGTACAATACGCCGAGCACGATATACATCGCGACCACTGCTGCCACAATCAGCCAGATGGTGTTGCCCAGGGCAGCCTGGAAGGCCAGCGTACTGCCCTGGAACTGAGTGGTGATATTTGCGGGCAGGTTAAGTGTTTTTTCGGCATCCTGAATCGCCTGTACCGCATCGCCCAACGACTGATTATCTGGCACATTGAACGAGATAGTCGTTACCGGGAATTGATCGAGATGGTTAATCGATAGCGGGGCAAAACGCTGCTCAATGCTGGCGATAGCGCTGAGCGGTACGATTCCGCCATCGCTACTGGTCAGACGAATGGTATCCAGCGCTGCAAGTCCCGGTGTGCTGTCAGTGTTATGCTCTAACACCACGCGATACTGGTTTGCCTGCGTGTAGATAGTCGAAATCAAACGCTGTCCGAAGGCGTTGTACAGGGCATTATCGACATCCGCCATACTGATCCCTAAACGGCTGGCGCTGTCACGATTGACGTTCACATACGCGACCAACCCTTGATCCTGCCAGTCGCTGCTAACATCAGACAATTGTGGTAACTGCTGCAGTTTTTCAAGCAGCTGTGGAACCCACGTGCTGAGGGCGTCAAGAGAGTTAGCTTGTAACGTAAACTGGTATTGCGTTCGACTGACCTGGGTATCAATCGTCAGATCCTGCGTGGGCTGTAGATAAAGGTCAACGCCAGGGACTCTGTCTACCTCATCCTGTAATCGGGCGATCACTTTCTGTACGCGATCGTCGCGTTCATCCAACGGTTTAAGATTAATTTGCAGACGTGCACTGTTCAGCGCGGGGTTAGTGCCGTCAACCCCCACGAAGGCCGTCAGGCTTTCTACCGCAGGATCGTTGAGGATCACATCGGAAACCTGGCGTTGGCGCTGAGCCATGCTGGCAAATGAACTGGATTGTGGAGCCTGTAGCGTACCCTGAATAATGCCGTTATCCTGAATTGGGAAGAAGCCTTTTGGGATAAACACCCACAGCATGACGCTCAGGGCCAACGTACCGAGGGCTACGCTAAGCGTTAACCACGGGTGGTTAAGTACTTTTGCCAGCCAGTGTCCGTATCCGGCAATCACCCGATCGAACATTTTTTCTGAGGCGCGGGAGAAGCGGTTTTGTTTACGCAATGACGCCTGACTGAGCATGCGCGCACACATCATCGGCGTAAGGGTTAGCGATACGACGGCGGAAATCAGAATCGCTACCGCCAGCGTAACGGCGAATTCGCGGAACAAGCGCCCGACGATATCGCCCATGAATAGCAGTGGGATCAATACTGCAATCAATGAAAACGTCAGGGAGATGATGGTAAAACCAATCTCGCCTGCACCTTTCAGGGCTGCGGTCAGTGGTTTTTCCCCTTTTTCGATATAGCGCGAAATATTCTCGATAACCACAATGGCATCATCCACCACAAAACCCGTGGCGATGGTCAGCGCCATTAATGTCAGGTTGTTGATGGAGAAATCAAGAAAGACCATTACCGCGAAGGTCCCGATCAGCGATAGCGGAACGGCAACCGCAGGAATGATGGTGGCAGGAATATTGCGCAGAAACAGGTAGATAATCATGACGACCAACGCAATTGCCAGCATCAGTTCGAACTGAGTGTCGGCAACGGAAGCGCGAATATTGGTCGTACGATCCGAAAGTACAGTTACCTTCACCGATTTCGGCAGACTTTCCGTCAGTTGCGGCAGCATTTGCCGAATACTGTCCGCCGTGGCGATAATATTTGCGCCAGGCTGACGCTGTACGTTCATCACGATGGCTTGTTGTTTGTTGGCCCATGCCCCAAGCCAGCTGTTTTCTGCACCTTGTTCGACGGTGGCGACATCACCAAGTCGCACTGGTGCACCATTTTTATAGGCAACGATTAACTGGCGATACTCATCGGCAGACTGCATCTGGTCATTAGCGGAAAGCGTAACGGCGCGCGTTGGTCCATCAAGACTCCCTTTGGCGGAATTGACGTTGGCGCCGGTAATCGCCGTACGGATGGTTTCGCTGGTCAGACCGAGCGCTGCAATCGCCTGTGCATTAAGCTTCACGCGGACCGCCGGACGCTGGCCGCCAGAAAGTGTCACCAGGCCAACACCGGAAACCTGGGAGATTTTCTGCGCGACGCGGGTTTCCACCATATCTTCCACCTGCGTCATCGGCATGGCGCTCGAGGTGACGGCCAGCGTCATGATCGGCGGATCCGCTGGATTAACTTTGCTGTAAACCGGTGGGTTAGGTAGGTCACTCGGCAATAAATTGGTGGCAGCATTGATGGCGGCCTGAACTTCCTGCTCGGCAACATCCAGTGGCAGGGTCAGTTGAAACTGCAACGTGACGACCGATGCCCCACCGGAACTTTGGGAGGACATTTGTTTCAGGCCAGACATCTGCCCGAACTGGCGTTCAAGCGGAGCGGTAACCGCAGACGTCATGACATCCGGGCTGGCTCCGGGATAGAGCGTTATGACCTGAATGGTGGGGTAATCCACTTCCGGTAATGCCGCAATGGGCAGGAAACGGTAGCCGATGATACCGGCAAGCAGGATCGCGACCATCAGCAACGTGGTGGCGACGGGGCGCAGAATAAACAGGCGGGACGGGCCGCCTGTATTGCCGGGAGGTAACACCTGCATCAGGAGCTCGCTCCTTTTTTGCCATAACCGCGCGGTGCGGCTTTGTCGTCGCTAGGGGTGTGAGCCTCCACGACCTCGACTTTAGCCCCTTCCGTCAGACGATCAATTCCGTCGGTGACGACGCGATCGCCCGCGGACAGTCCGGCGGAGATAACGACGTTCTGGCTGTCCTGAATACCTGGTTTAACCAAATGTTTGCTGACTTTGTTGTCGCTGTTCAGCACCCAGACAAAGTGGCCTTCGTTACCCATTTGTAGTGCGGCAGTCGGGATCACGACGGCATTTTGTTCGGTATCGACGAGCATGCGAGCGTTAACAAACTGATTCGGGAACAAGGCATCGTCCTGGTTGTTAAAGCGGGCCTTTGCTTTGATGGTGCCGGTGGTGGCGTCAATCTGGTTGTCGAGGCTCAGCAGCACGCCTTCGCTCAGTTTTTGCGAGTTGGTACGGTCCCAGGCCTCAACTTTCAGTGGCGTCCCCGATTTCTGTGCCTGTACGACGGTCGCGATATCGTTCTCTGGCAGAGTGAAAACCAGATCAATAGGATGGGTTTGTGTAATGACGACAATCCCGGTGGTATCGCTGCTGGATATCTGGTTACCCACATCCACAAGCTTCAGGCCTACCCGACCATCAACTGGAGCCGTTATCCGGCTCCAGTCGAGTTGCAATTGCGCGCTGGCGACGCTGGCTTCATCGGCTTTTATCGTCCCTTGTGTTTCGTTGACCAGCGCCTGTTGCGCATCCAGTTCCTGACGAGAGACCAGATTCGTTTTGACCAATTGCTGATAGCGGGCGAGGTCGCGACGAGCATTGGCCAGCGTGGCTTTATCTTTCGCTAACTGTCCCTGCGCCTGCGCCAACGCAACGTTAAACTGGCTCGGGTCGATCTCGGCGAGCAGATCGCCGGCTTTCACCTGTTGCCCTTCCTGAAAGTGTATGGCGATGAGTTGGCCGTCCACGCGACTGCGTACCGTCGCGGTGTTCGCGGCAGTAATGGTACCCAGCCCGGTCAGATAGCGTGGAACGGCTTGTTCGACTGCCGTCGCCGCCTGAACCGGAGCCAACGGACCGGAACGCATTCCTCGCCGTCCCGTTGCCGGAGCGGGCTGTGTCTGACGGGTCGCGCCGGGGGCTGTTCCCTGAGGTTCGTTGCGACTTTGCCAGAACCAGAAGGCGGCGATGGCGGCCACGACGATCACGATTACTATCACCCAGCGGGATTTGTTACGGCCTTTCATTGTTATGAGTTTCTCATCCTGAAACGTTTCGCGGAATGATACTAGTTTAGCCAGTGAACAAGGGAGAAAAATGGAGGAATTATGAAACACTGTAGGGATTCGTCTGAATGACGGCGCGGCTTTGCGAGGCATTACGCAACAATCAGCAGCGAAAATCACCAATGCGAAATAGTGTGCCAGAGTGTGGTCAAGGCAATAAGGAGGTAAGCCAGAGATTTCAGCGGGACGCTGGAACGGGAAAACCCCTCCCGAGGAAGGGGCCAAAAAAAGGAAAGGGTTATGATGAAGCAGGTCATCATACTGGTGATACTCTTAGTCATTAGCTTCTCGGCTTACTAAGACACCAGGGGGAGGGTAAAACCTCCCTAACCCTCACTCCTGAAAGTAATCCACAGTAACGATGATGTCAATACGCACGCTTTTCAGCCTGCGAGCAGCTTAGCGGAAAACCACTTCCGCCCAGCGAGCCAGCCCGGCGGTGACAGAGCCGAAGTCATCGCCACCGGCGATAGGGATCCCCGGAAGCTGTTCAGCAAGGGCTTTTTTGATCAGCGGTGAACGGGCGCTACCGCCGGTCAGATAAATGACATCCGGTTTTTCCTGCGCGTTATCCAGCGCTAACTGAACCTGCTCAAGAATACGTGCCAGCGGTTGGTTTAACGCCGCTTCCAGTCCTTGCTGGCTGATAGCAGTGGCCAGCGCATCGCTGATAAACGGCAGTGCCGCGGTAACGTTTGTCTGGTCAGAAAGCGCAATTTTGCTCTCTTCTGCGCTGCGAACCAGGCGATAACTCAGGCGTTCACGCCAGACTTTAAGCAGCAGCGCCACTTTATCTGCTTCACGTGCATCGCGGATCAGATCGTTGAGTAAACGTCCGTTGGCAGCGCTGTAGAAATCACTTTGTGCCGGAACATCGTTGATCGCGACGGCGTTCCACCAGGGTAAAATCGGCAATGCGATGCCTTTTTCCGTTTCGCCGCCCATACCCAGCAGTGGCATCAGATGCTTAAAGGCCAACGCAATATCCAGATCGTTACCGCCCACGCGGCAACCGCTGTGTCCCAGCAGGCTGTTTTCGCGATCGGCGCGTTGATGCCATTGCGGTCCCATTAGCAGTAGCGAACAGTCAGTGGTACCACCGCCGATGTCCACCACCAGTACGCGTTTTTCTTCCTGCAAGGTTGCTTCAAAATCCAGACCCGCGGCTACCGGCTCGTACTGAAAAACCACATCCTGAAAACCAGCACGCTTTGCCGCACGCGCAAGAATACCCTGCGCCTGGGCGTTGGCATCATCGCCACCTAACCCCTGGAAGTTGATCGGGCGACCAATAACGGCCTGGGTGATGGCTTCAGGTAGCTGCTTTTGCGCCTGATTGCGAATATGCAGCATCATCGCGCAGACCAAATCCTCAAATAGCGCAACCTGCTGCGGCTTCAGGCCGCTGGCACCCAGGAATGATTTTGGCGATTTAACAAAGTAAACCTCTTCCGGGTCGTCAATGTATTGCGCCAGTGACGCCAAACCAAACTGCACGCTATTGGCGCTAACATCGATGTCTTCATCGCGGTTATAACGCATCGCACGACTCAGAAGCGCCTGTGTTTCGGCATCCGTCGTGGGGACATCATGATGGCGATACAACCATTCGCTCACCGCTTCACGCGTAGGCGCACAAAGCATTGAGGGCAGTAGCGTGCTGTTATTTTCCATTTTGAGCAAGTGTGGCTGCCCGTCACGCATTACGGCTACTGAACAGTTTGCCGTACCGTAGTCAAAACCAATAAACACCGTAGAAATCCCCATGCCAGTGAAGAAGGGGCGTGACTTTAGCGAAATGTTGCCGCCCCGACAACTGGAATATGAAAGCAAGGCGTATCGATTGAATACCGTTTATGCTGTAGGTTTAACTAAAAAGGACACCTGAATGTTAACACTGAGCTGGCAGCCGCCCTATGACTGGTCCTGGATGCTAGGGTTTCTTGCGGCCCGTGCGGTGGAAGGCGTCGAAACCGTCGGGGAGCTGTATTACGCCAGGAGCCTGGCAATCGGTGAGTATCGCGGGCTGGTGAGTGTAGTGCCTGACCTGAAGACACACCAGCTTCAGGTCAGGCTAAGTCCGGGGTTACAGCCCGTTGCGCCAGACTGCCTGGCCAAAATTGAGCGGTTGTTCGATCTTGGCTGCTGTCCGCAGCATATTGTTAACGCTCTCGGCAGCCTGGGCGCAGCGCGTCCTGGCCTGCGGCTGCCGGGCTCTGTCGATGCTTTTGAGCAAGGTGTGAGGGCGATATTAGGCCAGTTAGTGAGCGTTGCCATGGCGGCAAAACTGACCGCGAAAGTTGTACACGCCTACGGTGACAGGCTTGATGAGGCGCCTGAGTATGTGTGTTTTCCCACACCACAAGCGCTGGCTGCTGCTGAGCCTTTGCATCTGAAAGCCTTAGGGATGCCGCTCAAACGCGCCGAAGCGCTCATTCATCTGGCACGCGCAACGCTTACCGGAAGGCTTGCATTGGTTGCACCAGCTGATATTGAGCAAGGCGTAAAGCACTTACAAACGTTTCCCGGTATAGGACGCTGGACTGCCAATTATTTCGCGCTACGCGGTTGGCAGGCGAAAGATGTTTTTCTTCCTGACGATTATTTGATCAAACAACGTTTTCCGGGCATGACACCAGCTCAGATCCGGCGTTATGCCGAGCGCTGGAAGCCGTGGCGCTCCTATGCGTTATTGCATATCTGGTATACCGAAGGGTGGCAGCCGTCAGTTGATAGCGAAGTTGCTGGTATTGAGTAGCAGATCCAACGGCTGAGCATCAGCAATGATGTCGCCGTAGATCATATCAATACCGATACCAGAAAGTGCGTCCATAATAAGCGGCATTTGCACGGGGCCGGCGATCGTTTTGATATCCAGTCGCTGTGCATGGCCCTGGATAATAGAAACCCACATTTCATCCATCAGGTTGCCGTGAACACTGGCGCTGATCTCACTGTCGAGTAACAGGTAATCGACGGTGTGAAACTTCAGATTTTCAACGATCTCTAAGTCGCGTCCAACCTGGCTTAAAATAATCCGACAACCCGCGTGACGAAGCCGCTGAATGGCCGATAGGCTCTGAGCTGGATGCGATTTCATCACTCCGGCTGGAATGGTCAGGTGTAATAAGCGTGGTGGTAGCGAACTACGTTGCAACTGCGCCAGCAGTTCATCCACAAGTTCGGTACTCAACAGTCCGGCGGCAGAAAGGGGAAGGGCAATACTGAGCCCCTTACTGGCAATCGCCGTCGCTGCATGCTGGAAAAATTCGTTAAAAACCCGGCGGTCAAGCGCATGATTAAGCACAGGGTCAACGAGCCCGGTACGGAAGATATGCTCTTCGATAACATCACCGTCCTCTGTTCCCAGGCGCAGTGAGAGGAGCCAGAAGCTGAATGTCTCAGGAATGCGTGGAGAGGCCACACCCCGGGCGATCATGAGCATCGGGTTGTGTGCAATAATGTGTTTCTGTTCATCAAACGACAGCAGTTCCCGTGAGGTGTGCGTCTGACTTTGCTGAGGTTCATACACGCAGACCCGGCCACGCCCACTGTTTTTGGCGGCATAGCAGGCGATATCTGCCTGAGACATGACCTCAGTTGCGACATGATTTTTCTCATCGATCAGCGTAATACCCGCACTGGCGCCTATGCGGTGCAGACGGCCTTCCCACCTGAACTGATACTCGTTGATGGCGCTGATAATACGGCCTGAGATAAAGCGAGCGCTTTCGATGTTGCAATCAGGCAGCAACAGGCCGAATTCATCGCCCCCGAGACGTGCCAGTACATCGCTGGTACGCAGCATGCTGAGCATCAGAGAAGCCAGTTCGCGCAGCAGGGCATCGCCAGCGGCATGGCCCGCGCTATCGTTCACGGCTTTAAACCTATCCAGATCGATAAAGACCAGAACATGGCGTTGATGCGTATCGTGTACGGCTTGTAGCAATTGTTTCAGATGGTTCTCGAAGCTGACCCGGTTAGCAAGATGGGTGAGGTCATCATGCGACGCGCTGTAGCTCAGCTGGCGTAACATCTTACGCGACTCGGTGACGTCCTGAATGACCAGTACGGAGCCAATGCTGCCGCCGTCAAGGGTACTGAGTGGCGTAATGCTGTACTGAATGTCGTAACTGTTGCCGTTACGGCAATGCAAAACCACCTCCTGCTCTATGGCAGTACGCGACATATCGGCACTGTAGATGTTTTCCATCAATGGGCCATTATCGCCAAAGGTAATACGCAGCACTGTCAGTAATGGAATACCTATCGCGTCATCCTGCTGCCAGCCGCTCATCTTCTCGGCAACCGGGTTCATAAAGGTCACGTTCATGTCGACATCAATACAAATCACCGCTTCGCCGATTGAGTCCAGCGTGATGTGCAGGCGCTCTTTTTCCTGGTACAGGGCTTCGTTGAGCTGCTTCACCTCGGTCATATCCAAATTGATGCCGAGTAAGCGTTCAACTTCTCCGTCTTTATTCAGCACCCGGTTAGCCAACGAGCGAATGTGTCGCACGCCGTCACTTACCGCAATACGAAATTCGAGCTTAAAGGGAATTCGTGCGGCCAGAGAGTCGCGAATCACATTTTCAGCATGCTCGCGATCTTCCGGTACGACGCACTCGTACCAGACTTGCCAACTGGGTTTGATATGCGGCGGGACTTCATAGAGATCGAACATGCGCTTATCCCAACTGATCACGTCGGGTTGCAGTTCCCACTCCCAGATACCAATACCGCCCGCTTCGTTGGCGAGAGTAATGCGTTCCATCAGTCGCTTATTTATCCACTCGGTGTGCTTCAGGTCGTTTATGTCTTCAACCTGCGCAATAAAGTAGAGCGGGGTGTTGTCGCTGTGGCGTACCAGCGAAACGGCCAGCAATGCCCAGACGACGTCGCCCGCGCGCGTGTAGTAGCGCTTTTCCATGGAGTAGCTATCGATTTCACCACGGGCCAACATGCCGAGTTGTTCGAGGTCGTTATTCAGATCTTCCGGCCAGGTGAGCTGCTGGAAGGTCAGCGCTCTCAGTTCATCCTGACTGTAGCCAAGAAACTGACACAACGCCTTGTTTGCCTGTAACCACTGCCCTTCGGTACCGACCAGCGCCATGCCAATCGCGGAATATTCCATTGCATTACGAAAACGCGATTCGCTTTCAGAGATGTGTTTTCGCTCGGCCCGAAATGCGTACATCACCATAGTCATCATGTTGGCTGGCAACAGAATCATCAAAAACGGCAGCCACGGAATACTGGTCATCACATTCGCTTTTGGCGTGTAGAGCAGCGATGGGTTGGCAGCCAGCATCAGAGAGACCATCATGACGGTGCTGAGGAAAATTAAAAATGCTTCCATACGTGGCAAACGGACGGCGCTCCACATCAGCAACACAATGACGCAGGTAAATGGCCACGGCACGTACATCATGGAGAGCCAACTGAACGTTAAGGTGACGAGCAGCGTGATGAGGGTCTCAAGCAGTAAACGTGGATCGCGGTGGCGCAGCAGATAATGAGGCTTGAATAACAGACCCAATGGCACCAGCGCCAGCGCGCCGATGGATTCGGAAAGCACCCAAATGAGAAACGTATTTAACGAGGTTCCTTCCGGGAGCAGTAGCCACATCAGCACACCGCCTAACAGCGGGGGGATGACGGCGCTACCTAACGCCAAACGCGCCCAGTCATTCAGATTCTGTAAGGGGTTATACCAGGGGAGCAGTTTGCGCAATAACATCGCGCCGGCGACCGCTTCAATAATATTGATGGTCGTATAAGTGTAGTTAAGCGAACCGCCAGGAAAAAACAGCAAAGACGCGCCGATGCTGCCGAATGCGCAAGCCAGCGCTATCCCGGGCCACATTTTTCCTGCATGGCGGTAAAACGCCACCATCATGATTGAGGTTGGAAACCAAAGCGGTGCCAGTTGGGTACCGAAACGCGACAGCTCCAGCGAGAATAGCGTAAAGATAAATGCCACCAGACCTAAACTGGCCAGGCGCAGCAGAGGATGGGGTAGGGTAACTAAAACATGTTGGAATTGTTTACTCATTACCACTTTACCCAAATAGCCGATGTCGGCCAGCAGAGTTACCGGCCGCATCACGTTTAATCTTCGTTTATGCTAGTACAAATAATTTACAATTTATACGCCAGTTGCTCATAAATTAACACGCTCAAGCCATTAATTCCTAAGGCGGGTGAATAAAAATTGAGCCTGCTTTAAAATTAACCGTTTTAATTTGCGACAGGGAAAGCATTGGTGCAGCCTGGGCTGGCATCGCGCTGCTGAAATCCCTATAATTGCCGTGTTTGGCGTTTCGACGCCGCCCTTCCTTACATCCAGGTTAATCAGGTCGCTAAATTTATGACTGATCAGTCCCATCAGTGCGTCATTATCGGCATTGCCGGCGCATCGGCTTCCGGCAAGAGTCTTATTGCCAGTACCCTTTATCGCGAATTGCGTGAACAAGTCGGTGACGAACATATTGGCGTTATTCCCGAAGACAGCTATTACAAAGATCAAAGCCATCTGTCGATGGAAGAACGCGTAAAAACGAACTACGACCATCCGAACGCGATGGATCACAGTTTGCTGTTTCAGCATCTGCAAACACTTAAGCGTGGTTCCGCCATTGAATTGCCCGTTTATAGCTATGTTGAACACACGCGCACACAAGAAACTATTCATATTGAACCCAAGAAAGTCATTATCCTGGAAGGCATTTTGTTGCTGACGGATGCGCGTTTGCGTGATGAAATGAACTTCTCCATTTTTGTTGATACGCCGTTGGATATTTGCCTGATGCGCCGTATCAAGCGGGATGTGAATGAACGTGGTCGTTCAATGGATTCGGTGATGGCGCAATACCAAAAAACCGTACGTCCGATGTTCCTGCAATTTATTGAGCCTTCAAAACAATACGCCGATATCATCGTGCCTCGCGGGGGTAAAAACCGCATTGCTATCGATATTCTGAAGGCGAAAATCAGTCAGTTCTTTGAATAAGTTCAGCGAATTGTGTACCGTTCAGTGATAACCTGGTTCACCCTTAACGCGCCTGGCATTAAGGGGTTGAAGCACGAAAGGAGAAAGTGCCATGCGTTTATGTGACCGAGATATTGAAGCCTGGTTGGATGAAGGTCGTTTGTCGATCAATCCACGTCCTCCTGTCGAGCGTATCAATGGCGCAACGGTAGATGTGCGTCTTGGTAACAAATTTCGTACGTTCCGCGGTCATACGGCGGCGTATATTGATTTGAGCGGGCCGAAGGATGAGGTCAGCGCTGCGCTTGACCGCGTAATGAGTGATGAAATTGTCCTCAAAGATGGTGAAGCGTTTTTCCTGCATCCGGGTGAATTAGCGCTGGCGGTAACTTTCGAGTCCGTTACGCTACCTTCCGACCTTGTTGGCTGGTTAGACGGTCGTTCTTCGCTGGCACGTCTGGGCCTGATGGTACACGTTACGGCACACCGTATTGATCCGGGTTGGTCGGGCTGCATCGTCCTGGAATTTTACAACTCAGGAAAATTACCGTTGGCGCTGCGCCCCGGTATGCCGATTGGTGCGCTGAGCTTCGAACCGCTTTCCGGCCCGGCAGCGCGACCTTACAACCGTCGCCAGGATGCGAAGTATCGCGATCAGCAGGGCGCGGTAGCCAGCCGGATCGATAAAGACTGAGTGTTTTTCAGTCCATTGGGGATAGCATGAGACGATTTCTGACGACGCTGATGATTCTTCTGGTCGTGCTGGTGGCCGGTTTCTCTGCGTTAGTATTGTTGGTGAATCCGAACGATTTTCGCGCATACATGGTGAAGCAAGTTGCTGCGCGTAGCGGATATCAACTGCAGTTGGATGGTCCTCTGCGCTGGCACGTATGGCCCCAGTTGAGCATCCTCTCCGGGCGTATGGTGCTAACGGCCGAAGGCGCCAGCGAACCTCTGGTTCGTGCCGACAATATGCGTCTGGACGTCGCCTTGTGGCCGTTGTTGAGTCACCAACTCAGCGTAAAGCAAGTCATGCTCAAAGGCGCGGTGATTCAACTCATACCTGAAACCGAGGCTGTGCGCGGAGTCGATGCCCCTGTTGCGCCAAAAGATAATACACTGCCGGATTTGGCAGAAGATCGTGGATGGTCGTTCGATATCGCTCGCCTGCGCGTGGCTGACAGCGTTCTGGTATTCCAGCATGAAGACGATGAACAGATAACGGTTCGTGATATTCACCTGAATATGGAACAGGATGCCCAGCATCGCGGAACGTTCGATTTCACCGGCCGCGTTAACCGCGACCAGCGCGACCTGACGTTGTCAATCAGCGGCGCTGTCGATGCGTCTGACTATCCGCATGATTTAGTCGCTAACATTGAACAGCTGAGCTGGCAGTTACAGGGCGCTGACTTGCCGCCGCAGGGGATCCGCGGCCAGGGTCAGCTTCAGGCCCGGTGGCAGGAAGAGAAAAAACAGCTCAACTTTACGCAGATTAACTTAACTGCCAATGACAGTTCACTCGCCGGGCAAGCGCAGGTGACGCTGGCGGAGAAACCCGCATGGGACGTCGATCTGAAATTCGGCCAGCTCAATCTGGATAATCTGATCGTACAGCATGACGCGCTGGCGGCGACAGATACCGGGGCACAGCAGAGTCAGAGCCAGTCGACGCTGGCGCGACCGGTCATTGCCTCGCAGGTTGATGCCGTCTCTTATCAGGGACTGCAAGGATTTTCCGCCAATATTGCACTACAGGCGGATAAAGTTCTCTGGCGGAAAATGGCATTTGATAATGTTTCTGCAAAAATCGTCAACCAGGCTGGCTTGTTGAATATCAATGAGTTGCAGGGAAAAAATGACGGTGGATTGATCTCGCTTCCTGGCTCGCTGGATGCCAGAAAAGGCTCTCCTCGGGCAGTCTTTCACCCACGGCTGGAAGGCGTAGAAATCGGCACTATCCTGAAAGCCTTTGACTATCCGATAGCCCTTACTGGCAAGCTGTCACTGACTGGCGATTTTTCGGGCTCTGACATCGATGCGCAGGCATTTCGTCACAGCTGGCAGGGACAGGCCAATGTTGAGATGAGCGGCACGCGTATGGAAGGCATGAACTTCCAGCAACTGGTGCAACAGGCGGTTGAACGTAGCGGCGGCAATGCAAGCTCACAACAGAATTTGGATAATGCGACGCGGCTGGATCGCTTTGTGACCGATCTGACGCTGGATAACGGTAAGGTTACGCTGGATAACATGGAAGGGCAGTCTGCCATGTTGGCGCTTTCGGGTAAGGGCACGTTAGATCTGGTTGAGCAAAATTGTGATACTCAGTTTAACGTACGCGTGCTGGGCGGATGGCATGGGGAAAGCAAATTAATCGATTTCCTCAAAGCGACCCCGGTTCCGCTCAGGGTCTATGGTAAGTGGCAGTCGTTGAACTATAACCTGCAGGTGGACCAACTCTTGCGTAAGCATATGCAGGATGAAGCAAAACGCCGATTGAACGACTGGGCCGATCGCAACAAAGACTCTCGCAACGGCAAAGACGTTAAAAAGCTGCTGGATAAACTCTGATCTCTATTGCCGGATGTCGCTTTAGCGCCATCCGGCATATCGCTTATACCTCGTAATCCATCTCTTCTTCACTGCGCAGTGGTATCAACTGGACTTTCTGCACCCGATGGTTTTCTACTTGCAAGGTTTTCAGCAAATAGTCACCAACCTGTACTTCTTCTCCGGTTTTCGGGATGCGCTGCAGATACTCCATTAACAGCCCGGCGATGGTGTGATACTCACGTTTCTCATCTAATGGGATCGGGACATACTGCACCAGGTCTTCCAGCGGCATATGACCGTTCGCCGTCCACGACCCATCGGCATTTTTCTGAATATCATGACGAGCGTCGATCTCTTCGACTTCATTTGGCAAGTTACCCGCGATGGTTTCCATCACGTCGCTCAGCGTCACAATTCCTTCCACCGAACCAAACTCATCGGCCACAAAAGCGAAGTGCGTACGGGCATTACGGAACTGTTCCAGCGCCGGAAGAAGCGGTAGGGTTTCCGGGAATACCAATGGCTGGCGAAGTAAGACGCGCAAATCGAGCGGTTCGCCACGCAGCGACTGTTGCAGAAGGTCAATCACATGCACCACACCGAGCAGTTCTTCCTGCTCATCTTCTCCGGTTACGACCAGACGCGTATGCTGGTTTTTCTCCAGTAGTGTGCGAATTTCTGCTTCCGGCGCATTGAGATCAATGTGCTCGATATCATGGCGTGACGTCATGATGCTGCTGACGGTTCGCTGATTAAGGTTCAGTACGCGCTCAATCATCCGCCGTTCTTGTGGTGCAAAAATCTGACCTTCATGATGATCCGCCAACATGGCGGCAGTTTCGGCATCCAGCTCGGCATCTTCTTTTTGACCGCTTATCAGGCGCATCACTGCCTCGGCGGTACGCTGGCGTAACGTGTGGTTAGCCGACAGGAAACGACGACGGTTAAAAATAGCCAACTGGTTCAGGGCTTCTATCATGACCGAGAAGCCGATAGCCGCGTACAGATAGCCTTTCGGTATGCGAAAACCGAAGCCTTCCGCGACCAGGCTGAAACCAATCATCAGCAGGAAGCTCAGGCACAGAATAACAATAGTTGGGTGGCTGTTTACAAAGCGGGTCAACGATTTACTGGCCAACATCATCAGGCTGATGGCAATAATTACCGCCGCCATCATGACCGCCAGATGATCAACCATACCAACAGCGGTGATCACCGAGTCCAGTGAGAAAATGGCATCCAGTACCACTATTTGCGCGACCACGCCCCAAAATTTCGCACCCCGACGTTGGGTGGGATTGTCGCTGTCTTTCCCTTCCAGCCTTTCGTTAAGCTCCATCGTCGCTTTGAACAGCAGGAAGAAGCCGCCAAATAGCATGATCAGGTCACGGGCACTGAAGCTGAGGTCCCGAATGCTGAACAGAGGCGTGGTCAGCGTCACCAGCCATGATATTGACGCCAGCAGCAGCAGGCGCATAACCATTGCCAATAGTAGCCCGGTAATACGCGCCTTATCTCGCTGGGATGGCGGGAGTTTCTCCGCGAGGATGGCAATAAAAACAAGATTATCAATGCCAAGAACGAGTTCTATCACGATTAGCGTGACGAGTCCGGCCCAGATTGACGGATCGGCAATCCATTCCATAGTAAATGCTATACCCATAGTTATATGACAATTGTCACAATTCGATCATGGGTAAAACCGACGAAAAATGCAATGGCGAGAAGGGATTTCTCTGCCCTTTATATCAGGACAGGGGCGAGAAAATAGCCTGAAGGTAACTGCAAGAAATGGCTTTATTCATCCAGTTATATTTAGGAAATATCGCAGATTGGATATTTATATATTAACATTGTCAACATCAATAAAATCCTAAAAATATAAAAATCTCACGCTTAATATTAATCTTAAAAGACTACGTTTCAGGACTTGTTATCTTGCCTGCTATTCGGTTAGCTGCAACAATTCTTCCCGTAATAATCAAAAGAGAAATATGTTGCCAGTATCGCACCATGCTATTTCTGATGGGCAGGTGCTATGAATATGATGAAAATTGCGAGGACGGTAAAAATATAAATTAATCAGTGCATTGGTAGCTAATGAAGCCAGGGGCGGTAGCGTGCCTGGTCGCCTGATGATAAACCTAAATTATTCTGTCAAGAGACTGCAGATGAATTTATTTTTTTTAGGACTGATGCCAGTTAAATGCCTATTCAATTAACGGCAAGGTAAATGCAAACAGGCGTAATCGCTATTTAAAACGCACGTGATAATGACTCTGCCAAAGTGATAAATAATCAATGATGAAATCCAAACTTAAATTGATACCAGTATTGGTGTCGGTAATATTGATCAACGGTTGTACCGTGCTTCCGGGCAGCAATATGTCTACCATGGGCAAAGATGTGATTAAGCAGCAGGATGCCGATTTTGATATCAACCGGATGGTGAATGTTTATCCGCTTACCCCTCGACTGGTTGAACAATTGCGTCCGCGACCGAATGTTGCTCAACCTAATATGTCGCTGGATCAGGAGATCTCCGGGTATCAGTACCGGGTCGGCCCCGGCGATGTCCTGAATGTCACCGTCTGGGATCATCCCGAACTCACCACGCCTGCGGGACAGTATCGTAGCTCAAGCGATACGGGAAACTGGGTGCAACCTGACGGTACTATGTTTTATCCCTACATTGGCAAAGTTAGCGTGGTGGGAAAAACGTTGGCAGAAATTCGTAGTGATATTACCGGGCGCTTAGCGAAGTACATCGCAGACCCGCAGGTGGACGTTAATATCGCCGCATTCCGCTCGCAGAAGGCGTATGTCTCCGGGCAGGTGAATAAATCCGGTCAACAGGCCATCACCAACGTACCTCTTACTATCCTTGATGCTATTAATGCTGCAGGCGGCCTCACTGAAGCGGCCGACTGGCGCAATGTTGTGCTGACCCACAAAGGGCAGGAGCAACGAATTTCTCTGCAAGCGCTAATGCAAAATGGCGATCTGAGCCAGAACCGTCTGCTCTATCCTGGCGATATTCTGTTTGTCCCGCGAAATGACGACCTGAAAGTGTTCGTGATGGGTGAAGTGAAAAAACAGAGCACCCTCAAGATGGACTTCAGCGGTATGACACTCACCGAAGCGCTGGGTAATGCGGAGGGCATCGACCTGACCACCTCCAATGCCAGCGGTATCTTTGTTATTCGTCCATTAAAAGGCGAGGGGGGGCATAACGGCAAGATAGCCAATATCTACCAACTTGATATGTCCGATGCGACATCGTTGGTGATGGCGACCTCTTTCCGACTCCAGCCTTACGATGTGGTGTATGTGACGACCGCGCCGGTTGCTCGCTGGAACCGTTTGATCAATCAGTTGCTGCCGACCATTAGCGGTGTTCGTTATATGACGGATACGGCCAGCGACCTTCACAACTGGTAATCGCCATGTTTAACAAAATCTTAGTTGTCTGCGTGGGGAACATTTGCCGCTCTCCGACGGCAGAGCGCTTGTTAAGGCAATTCCATCCGGCGTTGACGGTGTCTTCCGCGGGCCTCGGCGCGCTGGTAGGCAAGGGCGCCGACCCGTGCGCCATCAGTGTGGCGCAGGCACATAACTTGTCGCTGGAAAACCATTGTGCACGGCAGATTTCGGGACGGATGTGCCGGGAGTATGACCTGATCCTGACCATGGAAAAACGCCATATTACGGCGTTGTGTGAAATGGTGCCGGAGATGCGCGGCAAAGTGATGCTGTTCGGCCATTGGGACAGCGAACGCGAAATACCTGACCCGTATCGTAAAAGCCGTGATGCGTTTGATGCGGTGTATGCACTACTTGAGCGGTCTGCCCATCAATGGGCCCAGGCACTGAATGCGGAGCAGGGAAAACAATGACAGAAAAAGAAAAACAGTCTGCCACGCCGGTAACAGGCAACGATGAAATCGATATCGGACGTCTGGTGGGGACCGTAGTCGAAGCACGCTGGTGGGTGCTGGGCATAACCGCCGCATTTGCGCTGTGCGCGGCGGTCTACACCCTGTTTGCCACGCCGATCTACAGTGCCGATGCGCTGGTACAAATTGAGCAAAACACCGGCAGCTCGTTGGTCCAGGATATTGGCTCGGCGTTATCCAACAAGCCACCTGCTTCTGAAGCGGAAATTCAGCTTATTCAGTCACGACGAGTATTGGGCAAAACGGTAGACGATCTCAATCTGGATATTTCCGTCACCAAAGATTCATTTCCTCTTTTTGGTGCCGGCTGGGACCGTCTGATGGGCCGCCAGAATGAAACGGTCAATGTGAAGACTTTCACCTTGCCAACGTCAATGAATGAACAGGCCTTCACGTTGAGCGTACTGAACGACAAAAGTTATCAACTGGTGAGTGACGGCGGCTTTAGCGCGCGTGGTCAGGTTGGGCAGTTACTGAACCATGACGGTGTAATGATGCGGGTTGAGGCGATTCATGCCAGTCCGGATAGCGAATTTACCGTCAGCAAGTTCTCCACGCTTGGCACGATTAACAATCTGCAAAATAACCTGATGGTGACGGAAACAGGTAAAGATACCGGGGTGCTGAGTCTGACCTTCACGGGGGAAGATCGTGAACAAATCCGCCAGATCCTCGACAGTATTACCCACAACTATCTGCAACAAAATGTGGAGCGTAAATCTGAAGAGGCCGCTAAAAGCCTGGCGTTTCTGGCAAAACAATTACCGGAGGTGCGCAACCGTCTGGACGTTGCCGAAAACAAGCTGAATGCATTTCGTCAGGATAAAGACTCCGTCGATTTACCGCTGGAGGCCAAAGCGGTGCTGGACTCGATGGTCAATATTGATGCCCAGTTAAATGAACTGACCTTTAAAGAAGCTGAAATCTCCAAACTGTTCACCAAAGCGCACCCTGCGTACCGCACGTTGCTGGAAAAACGCCAGGCGCTGGAAGATGAAAAAAACAAGCTGAACGGGCGCGTGACGGCGATGCCGAAAACGCAGCAGGAAATTGTCCGCCTGACGCGTGACGTGGAGTCTGGCCAGCAGGTCTATATGCAATTGCTGAATAAACAGCAGGAGCTGAAGATCACGGAAGCCAGTACGGTTGGCGATGTGCGCATTGTCGATCCCGCCATTGCCCAGCCCGGTGTCCTGAAACCGAAAACGGCGCTGATTATTCTCGGCAGTATCCTTCTTGGCTTGATGCTTTCAGTGGTTGGCGTGCTGCTGCGATCGCTGTTCAATCGCGGTATTGAAAGCCCGCAGGTACTTGAAGAGCACGGCATCAGCGTGTATGCCAGCATTCCCCTGTCGGAATGGCAAAAAGCCCGTGATAACGTGCAGACCATTAAAGGCGTTAAGCGCTATAAGCAGAGCCAGTTGTTGGCGGTGGGGAATCCGACTGACCTGGCAATAGAAGCGGTGCGCAGCCTGCGTACCAGCCTGCACTTTGCCATGATGCAATCACGTAATAACGTGCTGATGCTGACCGGGGTCAGCCCGTCGATCGGCAAAACGTTTGTCTGTGCCAACCTGGCTGCGGTTATCAGTCAGACCGACAAGCGCGTGCTGCTGATCGACTGTGATATGCGTAAAGGCTATACCCATGAGCTGCTCGGGACCAATAACATCAACGGTCTGTCTGAGATCCTGAGCGGCAAGGGTGACATTCCCTCCTGCGCAAAACCGACTTCAATTGCACATTTTGACCTGGTCCCTCGCGGGCAGGTTCCCCCTAATCCTTCAGAACTGCTGATGAGCGAACGCTTTGGCGAGCTGATGACCTGGGCCAGTGCGAACTATGACCTGGTGCTGATCGATACGCCGCCCATTCTGGCGGTGACCGATGCGGCTATCGTAGGGCGCCACGTCGGCACCACGCTGATGGTGGCGCGTTACGCGGTCAACACGCTGAAAGAGGTGGAAACCAGTCTGAATCGCTTCGGGCAAAACGGTATTCAGGTGAAAGGGGTGATCCTCAACTCCATTTTCCGGCGCGCCAGCGGATATCAGGATTATGGCTATTACGAATATGAGTACACCTCGGATTCGAAATAAAGAACCAACATTGCCGGATGGCGACCTACAAAAACATATTTATACCCTAAATAATTCGAGTTGCAGGAAGCCAACGTACATGCAACCTGAAGTATGACGGGGATATCTGGGACAAAAAAATGACGACAGACAACCCGCTAATTTCTATTTATATGCCCACCTGGAACCGCCAGCAGTTGGCTATCCGGGCGATTAAATCGGTGCTGCGCCAGGACTATAGCCACTGGGAAATGATCATTGTCGATGATTGCTCTTGCGAGTATGAGCAACTGCAACAGTTTGTTGAGGCGTTAAACGATCCACGCGTGAGCTATACGCATAACGAGATTAACTCCGGCGCGTGCGCAGTACGCAATCAGGCCATCATGCAGGCCAGTGGGCAGTACATTACGGGGATTGATGATGACGATGAGTGGACGCCGAATCGCCTGAGCACGTTCCTTCAGTGTCGTCATCAACTGGTAACGCACGCTTTTCTCTATGCTGATGATTATGTCTGTGAAGGTGAGGTTTATTCACAGCCAGCCAGTCTGCCGTTGTACCCAAAGTCGATGTACTCACGACGCCGATTCTATAAACGCAATATCATTGGTAATCAGGTCTTTAGCTGGGCCTGGCGTTTCAAAGCATGCCTGTTTGATACGACGTTAAAAGCCGCGCAGGATTACGACATTTTTCTGCGCATGGTGGTGGCCTACGGTAAACCCTGGAAGGTAAAAGAGGCGACGCAGATCCTGCATGTGAATCACGGCGAGATGCGCATTACTTCCTCTCCACATAAGTTCTCCGGTTATTTCCAGTTCTATCGCAAGCACAAAGGTAAATTTGACCGGGCGAGTAAAAAATATCAGCTGTTTACCCTTTATCAGATTCGTAACAAGCGGATGAACTGGCGCACATTGCTGACGCTGCTTTCCATCCGTAACGGCAAACGCCTGGCTGACGGTCTGCGAGGACGTTAAGTATGCTGAGTCAACATGTGAGAGCAAAGGTAATGCAATGAATATTCTGCAATTTAATGTTCGGCTTGCCGAAGGCGGGGCGGCCGGGGTCGCGCTGGATTTACACCTGCGCGCGCTGGAAAAAGGGTGGTCGTCGCGGTTTGTATACGGCTATGGCAAAGGAGGCAAGAAAAGCGCCAGTCACGGGAATTATCCGCACGTGATTAAACATGCGCCGCGTTTGACGTCGGCGGCGAATATTGCGCTGTTTCGCCTCGCAAACCGCGATCTGTTTGGCAATCTCGACAATATGTACCGCACAATCACCCGCACCGCGGGCCCGTTGGTTCTGCATTTCCATGTGCTGCACAGTTACTGGCTGAACCTCGAAGAGGTGGTGGCGTTTTGCCAAAAGGTGAAGGCACATAAGCCCGATATCACCCTGGTCTGGACGCTGCACGATCACTGGAGTGTTACCGGACGCTGCGCCTTTACCGATGGCTGCGAAGGCTGGAAAACGGGCTGCCAGAAATGCCCAACGTTAAGCAACTATCCCCCGGTTAACGTTGACAAAGCACATCAGCAACTGCCCGAAAAACGTCAAATGTTTCGCACGATGCTGGCGCTTGGCTGCCAGTTTATCTCGCCCAGTCAACATGTGGCGGAAGCATTTAACAGCCTGTACGGCGCCGGGCGTTGTCACATCATCAATAACGGTATCGATGTGGCGACGGAAGCGATTCTTGCTGATTTGCCGGTTCAGCATGAGCCGCTGGGCAGACCGAAAATTGCCGTGGTAGCCCACGATTTGCGCTATGACGGCAAAACCAGCCAGCAACTGGTCCAGGCGCTTATCGCGCTCGGTGACAAAATAGAGCTGCATACCTTCGGTAAGTTTTCCCCGTTTGCCGGATCAAACGTCGTCAACCATGGGTTTGAAAGTGACAAACGAACCTTGATGGGGTCGCTAAATCAGATGGATGGGCTGGTGTTCAGTTCGCGGGTTGATAACTATCCGCTGATCTTGTGCGAAGCGCTTTCTATCGGTGTACCGGTTATCGCCACGCACAGTGAGGCGGCACAGGAAGTGCTGGCAAAATCAGGCGGCAAAACATTCAGTGAAGCGGATGTTCTGCATCTGGTACAACTGAAAAAATCAGAAATTGCACAGGCAGTCTTTGACACCACGTTGGCTACCTTTAGCCAGCAGAGCCGGACAGCATACAGCGGACAACAGATGCTGGAGGAATATGTCTCGTACTATCAGGGTCTGTAGCTATCTGGTGTTGCCGCTGCTTTATCTGCTGGTTAACGTCAAGCTTGCGCAACTGGGCGAAAGTTTCCCTGTCACCGTTGTCACTTTTTTACCGCTGTTGCTACTACTGTTCGTCGACCGTATCAATATTAAAAAGCTGTTGATTGCGTTGGGAGTGGGTGGGGGGCTGACGGTGTTTAACTACCTGTTTGGCCAATCGCTGGATGCCAGCAAGTATGTAACGTCTGCCATGTTGTTTATCTATACCGTGATCATTATTGGCATGGTGTGGAGCATTCGCTTCAAAACCATTTCGTCGCATAACTATCCTAAGATTTTGCGTTTATTCTGGCTGGTGGTGGGGTTAGTAGTCGGTCTGGCGGCTGTGGAAATGGCACAGATCATTCTCAGCGGTGGCAGCAGTATAATGGAAGCTATTTCGAAATATCTTATTTACAGCAATAGCTATGTACTGAACTTTATTAAATTTGGTGGAAAACGTACCACTGCACTCTATTTTGAACCTGCATTTTTCGCTCTGGCGTTAATCTCAATTTGGCTCAGCATCAAACAGTTTGGTATCAAAACGCCAAGGACCGATGCTATGATTCTGACTGGGGTGATATTGTCAGGATCGTTTTCAGGGGTAATGACATTTATTTTGTTTTACCTGCTGGAGTGGGCGTTTCAGTATCTGAATAAAGATGCGATAAAAAAGAAGTTACCCCTGGCGATTATCTCACTGAGTGTGTTTATGGTGGGCGTGATATTTGCCTTCCCCTACATCGCGACGCGTCTTGGTGATTTAGGCACTGAAGGCTCTTCATCTTATTATCGCATAGTCGGGCCGTTGGTTATGGTTGGATATTCATTACTGAATGTCGACGGTGTAGTGAGATTTGGCTCACTTTATGAATATGTTGCATCATTCGGAATCTTTAACGGTGCAGATGTAGGTAAAACGATAGACAATGGTTTGTATCTGTTAATTATCTATTTTTCGTGGTTCGCCGTAATATTATCCCTGTGGTACCTGGGAAAAGTAACGAAAATGATGATGAATGCGTTTGGTGATAATCAGAATTATCGGGTGCAGCTTTATCTTTTTACACCGTTGTCGTTGTTTTTCACCGGTTCAGTATTTAGTCCGGAATACGCATTTTTAATCGTATGTCCGTTTATTTTGCGCAAAGCGCTGAATATCGCGAGGTAATTTACATGCTGCTGAGTATTATCACCGTCGCTTTTCGCAATCTGGACGGGATCGTCAAAACCCATGCGTCACTGGCGCATCTTGCGCAGGCGCGCGATATCAGCTTTGAGTGGATTGTTATTGATGGGGGGTCTACAGACGGCACGCCGGCGTTCCTGGAGAATCTCAATGGAGAGCATCAGTTACGTTTTGTCAGCGAGCCTGATAACGGTCTCTACGATGCAATGAACAAAGGTATCGCTATGGCACACGGGCGTTTTGCACTCTTTCTCAACTCTGGAGATATTCTGCATGCTGATTCTGCACATTTTATTCGCCAGTTAAAAACGCAGAGTGATAAAACGATGGTGATTGGCGATGCTTTGTTGGATTTTGGCAATGGTAAAAAAATGACGCGCCGGGCTAAACCCAGTTGGTATATCTACCACAGTTTGCCAGCCAGTCATCAGGCAATATTTTTCCCGCTGACGGGCCTGCAAACCTGGAATTATGACTTGCAATATAAAGTATCATCGGATTATGCGCTGGCAGCAAAATTATACAAGTCCGGGTTCGCTTTTAAAAAGCTGACTGGTTTAGTGTCAGAGTTTTCCATGGGCGGCGTATCGACTACGAATAATCTGGAATTGTGTCGGGATGCCAAAAGAGTCCAGCGTCAAATATTGCGCATGCCCGGTTTTTGGGCTGGATTTTCTGAATACATACGTCTGCGTACAACCGGTAAGACAAAACACTTATATGGTAAAACGTAAGGTTACACTATGCAGGATTTAAACGGCTTCGCGCTGCCGAAAGGTTTTCGCGGCGGCGGTGCAATTAAAGTGCAATTATGGTGGGCGGTACAAGCAACATTATTTCATTGGTCACCACAAGTTATGTACCGCTGGCGTGCATTTTTATTAAGGATATTTGGCGCAAAAATAGGAAAAAACGTAGTTATTCGGCCCTCAGTAAAAATTACTTATCCGTGGAAATTGACACTGGGTGATTACGTCTGGGTGGGGGATGACGCGGTTCTATATACGTTGGGTAATATTACGATTGGGGCTCATGCGGTTATTTCGCAGAAAAGCTATTTATGCACCGGAAGCCATGATTATGCCAGTCAACACTTTGATATTAGCGCCTCGCCAATTGTGATTGGCGAGAAATGCTGGCTGGCGACAGATGTTTTTGTCGCGCCTGGCGTGACGATTGGCGACTGCACCGTCGTGGGTGCACGCAGCAGCGTTTTTAAATCGTTGCCGGCCAATGCCATATGTCGGGGTAACCCCGCAGTAGTTACTCGTAAACGCGTCGAGAACGTTACTCCCTGAAGGGAAATTTTAAGAGGTAATAACATGTCAAAAGTCGCTCTCATTACTGGCGTAACCGGGCAGGATGGTTCTTACCTGGCAGAGTTTCTGCTGGAAAAAGGTTATGAAGTTCATGGCATTAAGCGCCGGGCCTCGTCATTTAATACCGAACGGGTAGACCATATTTACCAGGACCCGCATGCGGGTAATCCCAAATTCCATCTGCATTATGGCGATTTGACGGACTCCTCTAATCTGACCCGCATTTTGCAAGAGGTTCAGCCGGATGAAGTCTATAACCTGGGCGCAATGAGCCACGTGGCGGTGTCGTTTGATTCGCCAGAATATACTGCGGATGTTGATGGGATCGGCACGCTGCGTTTGCTGGAAGCGATTCGCTTCCTGGGGCTGGAAAAGAAAACCCGTTTCTATCAGGCCTCCACCTCTGAACTGTACGGTCTGGTTCAGGAGATCCCACAGAAAGAAACGACGCCGTTCTACCCGCGATCGCCCTATGCCGTCGCCAAACTGTATGCCTACTGGATCACCGTCAATTACCGAGAATCCTATGGCATATATGCCTGTAACGGCATTCTGTTTAACCATGAATCTCCGCGTCGTGGCGAAACCTTCGTCACACGCAAAATTACCCGCGCAATTGCCAACATCGCCCAGGGGCTGGAGTCCTGTCTGTACCTCGGCAATATGG
This sequence comes from Citrobacter sp. RHBSTW-00671, assembly GCF_014103415.1. Taxonomy (NCBI): domain Bacteria; kingdom Pseudomonadati; phylum Pseudomonadota; class Gammaproteobacteria; order Enterobacterales; family Enterobacteriaceae; genus Citrobacter; species Citrobacter sp. RHBSTW-00671. Next base: position 3,565,557 of record NZ_JABXPR010000001.1, on the reverse strand, counting down.
ATTCGCTGCGTGACTGGGGACATGCCAAAGATTACGTCAGGATGCAGTGGATGATGCTGCAGCAGGAACAGCCGGAAGATTTCGTGATCGCCACTGGCGTACAGTATTCCGTCCGTCAGTTTGTGAAAATGGCCGCTGCCCAACTCGGTATTACGTTGCGCTTTGAAGGTGAGGGCGTGAATGAAAAAGGCATTGTGGTTTCGGTGACTGGGCATGATGCGCCAGGGGTGAAACCGGGGGATGTGATGATCGCCGTCGACCCGCGCTATTTCCGTCCTGCAGAGGTGGAAACACTATTGGGCGATCCGACAAAGGCACACGAAAAACTGGGCTGGAAACCGGAGATCACACTGCGCCAGATGGTTTCTGAAATGGTTGCTCACGATCTGGATGCCGCGAAGAAACATTCACTGCTGAAATCTCATGGTTACGATGTCGCCATTGCGCTGGAGCATTGAGGATGATGAAACAACGAATTTTTGTGGCGGGCCATTCTGGGATGGTGGGGGCCGCCATCGTAAGGCAACTCGCACAGCGAGAAAACGTGGAACTGGTGCTGCGTACTCGCAATCAACTTAACCTGCTGGACGCCAGTGCTGTGCAGGCGTTTTTTGCCACTGAACGTATTGACCAGGTTTATATGGCGGCAGCCAAAGTGGGCGGGATTGTGGCTAATAATACTTATCCTGCTGATTTTATTTACGAAAATATGGTTATTGAGAGCAACGTAATTCATGCGGCTCATTTGCATAGCGTGAATAAACTGCTGTTTCTCGGTTCATCCTGCATTTATCCGCAGTTGGCCAGGCAGCCAATAGCTGAAAGTGAACTGCTGCAGGGGTTGCTGGAACCCACTAACGAACCGTATGCGATAGCCAAAATTGCCGGAATTAAGCTTTGTGAGTCATATAACCGTCAGTATGACCGTGATTACCGTTCAGTGATGCCGACAAATTTGTACGGACCTCACGACAATTTTCATCCCAGCAATTCGCATGTTATCCCGGCGTTACTGCGTCGCTTTCATGAAGCCTGTGAGCAGAATGCGCCGGATGTGGTGGTGTGGGGCAGTGGCACGCCGATGCGTGAGTTTCTGCATGTGGACGATATGGCGGCAGCCAGCATCCACGTGATGGAGTTAGATCGAGAAGTTTGGCAGGAGTATACCCAGCCGATGCTATCACATATCAATGTGGGCACTGGCGTGGATTGCACTATCCGTGAGCTGGCACAAACGATCGCGCAGGTTGTCGGTTATAAAGGACGTGTAGTGTTTGACGCCAGCAAACCGGACGGAACACCACGCAAACTACTGGATGTGACACGGTTACACCAGCTTGGTTGGTATCACGAGATACCCCTGGAAGCGGGGCTTGCCAGTACGTATCAGTGGTTCCTTGTGAATCAGCAACGGTACCGGGGGTAGCGATGTTTTTACGTCATGAAGACTTTGCCTCCATTGTACGTTCTACTCCGCTGATTTCTATCGATTTGATTGTGGAGAATGCTCAGGGGGAGTTTTTGCTCGGTAAACGCCTTAACCGACCGGCACAGGGCTACTGGTTTGTACCTGGCGGTAGGGTGCGAAAAGATGAGTCGCTACATACGGCCTTTGAGCGGTTAACTACAGCCGAGTTGGGGGTGCGTTTACCGCTGTCCTCCGCTGAGTTTTATGGTGTCTGGCAGCACTTCTATGACGATAACTTTTCTGGTCAGGATTTTTCGACACATTACATCGTGCTGGGTTTTCGTCTGAGGGTGTTGGAAAAAGAGTTACAACTTCCCGGAGAGCAGCACGAGACCTGGCGTTGGATGATGCCGCAGTCGCTGTTAGCGACTGACAACGTGCATGAAAACAGTCGGGCATACTTTATGTCGGAACATCAGGCTGAGGTGCCTGGTTTATGAAGATCCTGGTGTATGGCATTAATTATTCTCCTGAGCTTACAGGCATCGGCAAGTACACCGGTGAAATGGTGGAATGGATGGCGCGTCAGGGGCATGACGTTAGGGTGATTACCGCGCCGCCTTATTATCCCCAGTGGAAAGTCAATGACTGCTATTCATCATGGCGTTATCGCCGTGAAGAGGGGGATGCGATCGTCTGGCGCTGTCCGCTATATGTGCCGAAACAACCGTCAACGATCAAACGTCTGCTGCATTTAGGCAGTTTTGCCCTGAGCAGTTTTTTCCCTCTGATGGCACAGCGTCGTTGGAAGCCGGATCGCATAATTGGCGTTGTGCCGACACTGTTCTGTACACCTGGTATGCGCCTGCTGGCGAAGCTGTCTGGCGCGCGTACGCTGTTGCACATTCAGGATTATGAAGTTGACGCCATGCTTGGCCTTGGGATGGCTGGTAAAGGTAAATTCGGAACAGTGGCAAAGTTGGCTAGCGTCTTCGAACGCAATGGTCTGCAGCGCATGGATCTTGTTTCAACGATCTCTCGCTCAATGATGCACAAAGCTCTGGATAAAGGCGTGTCAGCAGAGAAAGTTATTTTCTTTCCAAATTGGTCGGAAGTGGCTCGTTTTCGTGATGTAACTGACGCTGAAGCTTGGGCGCTGCGCCATGAACTGGGGTTGCCTAAGGATAAAAAAATTATTCTGTACTCAGGCAACATCGGTGAAAAGCAGGGACTTGATAGTGTGATAGATGCGGCAGCCTGGCTCAGTAATCAGCCATGGCATTTTGTGATCGTTGGGCAGGGAGGCGGTAAAGCGAGGCTGGAAAACATGGTCAGCGGGCGGAGCCTGAGTAACGTGACATTTCTCCCGTTGCAACGCTATGAGGTGCTACCTGCGCTACTGAAGATGGGGGACTGCCATTTAGTCGTACAAAAGCGTGGTGCAGCAGATGCCGTTCTTCCCTCCAAACTGACCAATATCCTGGCTGTTGGTGGTAATGCAGTGATTACCGCTGAGCCTGATACCGAACTGGGCCAGCTATGTGACACCTTTCCTGGTATTGCTGTTTGCGTGGAGCCGGAATCGGTGAACGCACTTGTAAGTGGTATTGAACAGACGTTATTGATGCCGAAAGTCAACATAGTGGCTCGTCACTATGCCGAACGCACGCTGGATAAAGAAAACGTGCTTGGTCAATTTATTGCAGATATACGGGGATAAAAGATGAGTCAGTCCAAACTCTTTCCGGTTGTGATGGCTGGTGGCTCGGGTAGTCGTTTATGGCCATTGTCCCGTGTGTTGTATCCAAAGCAGTTCCTGTGCCTTAAGGGCGACCTCACAATGTTACAGACGACAATTTGCCGTCTAAAGGGTGTGGAGTGTGAAAGCCCGGTCGTTATCTGCAATGAGCAACACCGTTTCATTGTGGCGGAACAACTACGGCAACTGCACAAGTTAACCGATAATATTATCCTCGAACCCGCTGGGCGCAATACGGCTCCGGCTATTGCATTGGCTGCATTGGCGGCAACACGCCATAACCCGCAGGGCGATCCGCTGCTGCTGGTGCTGGCAGCGGATCACATGATTGCTGATGAAGAGGCGTTCCGCAAGGCGGTTCTCAATGCTATGCCCTATGCCGAGTCGGGAAAGCTGGTCACATTTGGTATCGTGCCGGATCAGGCTGAAACTGGCTATGGTTATATTCGACGTGGAGATATTTCCCCCGCCAATACCGATGCGGTTGCTTTTGATGTTGCGCAGTTTGTTGAAAAACCGAACCTGGAAACCGCTCAGGCTTATGTCGCAAGCGGTGACTATTACTGGAACAGCGGTATGTTTCTGTTCCGCGCTAGCCGCTACCTGGAAGAGCTGAATAAATTCCGGCCCGATATTCTAGAAGCTTGCAAGAAAGCTATGAGCTTGGTTGATCCCGATCTCGATTTTATTCGTGTAGGTGAAGAGGCCTTTCTCGCCTGTCCGGAAGAGTCTGTGGACTATGCGGTTATGGAGCGTACTGCAGACGCGGTAGTTATGCCGATGAATGCTGGCTGGAACGATGTAGGTTCGTGGTCATCACTGTGGGAAATCAGTGCGCATACTGCTGAAGGCAATGTGCATCACGGTGACGTGATTAGCCACGAAACAGAAAACAGCTATGTATATGCGGAATCTGGCCTGGTGACTACCGTTGGCGTGAAGGACCTGGTAGTGGTGCAGACCAAAGATGCAGTGCTGATTGCCGATCGCAACGCGGTACAGGATGTGAAGAAAGTGGTGGAGAGAATTAAGGCTGATGGCCGGCATGAGCATCATAACCACCGTGAAGTCTATCGTCCGTGGGGCAAATACGACTCTATTGACGCAGGCGATCGTTATCAGGTTAAGCGTATTACCGTTAAGCCTGGTGAGGGATTATCGATGCAGATGCACTTGCACCGCGCCGAACACTGGGTTGTAGTGGCAGGAACTGCGAAAGTCACAATCAATGATGATATCAAAATGATCGCGGAAAATGAGTCAGTCTATATTCCGTTGGGAGCAACCCATTGCCTGGAGAATCCCGGGAAAATTCCGCTCGATCTGATTGAAGTACGCTCTGGTTCTTATCTTGAAGAAGATGATGTGGTGCGTTTTGAAGATCGCTACGGGCGGGTCTAACGGTTATTAAATCCGCCGGGTAAGCGCTGCGTCATCCGGCAAATTACGACAACACTATTTTTGGCCATTTATAGGGTCAGGGCTAACTGTTGCCTGAAGAAGGGTAAATCATGACGGAATTAACCTGTTTCAAAGCCTACGATATTCGCGGCAGGTTGGGTGAAGAACTGAATGAGAATATTGCATGGCGAATTGGTCGTGCCTTCGGTGAATTGCTGAAACCGAAAACGGTAGTACTGGGCGGTGATGTGCGTCTGAGCAGTGAGTCGCTCAAGCTGGCGCTGGCAAAAGGATTGCAGGATGCAGGTGTGGATGTGCTGGATATTGGTATGTCAGGCACCGAAGAGATTTATTTTGCCACATTTCATCTTGGTGTTGACGGCGGTATTGAAGTGACCGCCAGCCATAATCCAATGGATTACAACGGCATGAAATTGGTACGTGAAGGTGCGCGGCCGATCAGTGGTGATAGCGGCCTACGTGACGTGCAACGCCTGGCAGAAGCGAATGAATTCCCGCCCGTCAATCAGGCAAATCGTGGCAGTTTTACCCTTCTCAATCTGCGTGATGCCTATATCAACCACCTGTTGGGGTACATCAACACCAGCAATCTTAAGCCAATGAAGTTGGTGTTGAATTCCGGTAATGGTGCAGCAGGCCCGGTAGTGGATGCCATCGAAGCACGCTTCAGGTTGATGGGGGTGCCGGTCGAGTTTATCAAAATTCACAACACCCCGGATGGCAATTTTCCTAATGGTATCCCTAATCCTCTTCTGCCGGAGTGCCGCGCGGATACATGTAATGCGGTACTTGAGCACGGTGCTGATATGGGGATTGCTTTCGATGGAGATTTTGACCGCTGCTTCCTGTTTGATGAAAAGGGGCGGTTTATTGAGGGGTACTACATCGTTGGTCTGTTGGCAGAAGCGTTTCTGGAGAAACATCCAGGAGCGAAAATCATTCACGATCCACGTTTGTCCTGGAACACGGTGGACAGAGTGGTTGCTGCGGGCGGTACGCCAGTGATGTCTAAAACAGGACATGCATTTATCAAAGAGCGCATGCGTCTTGAAGATGCAATCTACGGTGGCGAAATGAGTGCCCATCACTATTTTCGTGATTTTGCATACTGCGACAGCGGGATGATCCCGTGGTTGCTGGTTGCGGAACTGGTTTGTCTGAAAGGGCTATCTTTGGGCGAACTGGTGCGGGACAGAATGGCGGCGTACCCGGCGAGTGGGGAAATTAACAGCATGTTGGCAGAACCTGCGGCGGCTATTGCACGGGTAGAACAGCACTTTTCGCGTGAGGCGCTGGCGGTGGACAGAACGGACGGTATCAGCATGTCGTTTGTAGACTGGCGCTTTAATTTACGTTCCTCCAATACCGAACCGGTAGTGCGCCTGAACGTGGAATCGCGCGGAGACATTCCGCTGATGGAAGCGCGAACGCGCACTCTCCTGGCATTGCTAAATCAGTAATGCTGGTATTTCCCTTGCCCGATAAGGGCAAGTGGTGACTAACAGGAACCACGATGACACATCTAAAAAAGCGCGAACGAGCCAAAACCAATGCGTCGTTAATATCGATGGTGCAACGCTTTTCAGATATCACCATCATGTTTGGTGGATTATGGATAGTCTGCGAACTGAGCGGTTTGCCTTTCCTGTATATGCACCTGCTGGTAGCGTTAATCACGCTGGTCGTTTTTCAAATGCTGGGCGGGATAACGGATTTTTACCGCTCCTGGCGCGGGGTGAAAATTTCAACTGAGTTGGTGCTGCTGCTGCAAAACTGGACGCTGAGTCTGATTTTTTGCGCGGGTCTGATTGCCTTTAATAACGATTTTGATAATCGGTTTGCGCTCTGGCTGGCATGGTATCTGCTGTCAAGTATTGGTCTGGTGCTGTGTCGTGCGTTTATTCGCTACGGGGCGGGATGGTTGCGAAATCGTGGTTATAACACGCGACGGGTAGCGGTAGCAGGGAACCTTCCTGCTGGACAGATGCTGCTGGACAGCTTTCGCCATGAGCCGTGGTTAGGATTTGAGGTCGCGGGTGTTTATCACGACCCCATACCGGGGAAAAACGCCCGGGATTGGGCGGGAAATCTGCAGCAGCTGGTGGATGATGCCAAAGCTTCGCGTATTCATAACGTCTATATCGCTATGTCGATGAGCGATGGGGCGCGCGTAAAAAAACTGGTACGCGAACTGGCTGATACCACCTGTTCGGTGCTCCTGATCCCTGATGTCTTTACCTTCAATATTCTGCACTCGCGGATTGAAGAGATGAACGGCGTTCCGGTGGTACCGCTGTATGACACACCGCTTTCAGGCATTAATCGTCTGCTGAAGCGCGCGGAGGATATCGTCCTGGCATCGTTAATCCTGCTGCTTATTTCTCCTGTGCTATGCGCCATTGCGCTGATGGTGAAGCTGACCTCAAAGGGGCCGGTAATTTTTCGTCAGACCCGCTATGGGATGGACGGGAAACCGATCAAAGTCTGGAAGTTTCGTTCCATGAAGGTGATGGAAAACGATGCGGTAGTTACCCAGGCCACCCAGAACGATCCGCGTGTGACCCGCGTGGGTAATTTCCTGCGGCGGACGTCTCTGGATGAATTACCACAGTTTATCAATGTGCTGACAGGAGGGATGTCTATTGTCGGGCCGCGCCCACATGCGGTGGCGCATAACGAACAGTATCGTCAGCTGATAGAAGGGTACATGTTGCGCCATAAGGTGAAGCCAGGCATTACCGGCTGGGCGCAAATCAACGGCTGGCGTGGTGAAACCGATACGCTGGAAAAAATGGAAAAACGGGTAGAGTTTGACCTCGAATACATTCGCGAATGGAGCGTGTGGTTCGATATCAAAATCGTTTTTCTGACGGTGTTTAAAGGCTTCGTCAATAAAGCGGCATATTAAGATGAGTTTACGAGAAAAAACCCTCAACGGCGCCAAATGGTCCGCCATTGCTACGGTAATCATCATCGGTCTGGGGCTCATTCAGATGACGGTTCTGGCGCGGATTATTGATAATCATCAGTTCGGGTTATTAACGGTGTCGCTGGTGATTATCGCGCTGGCCGACACGCTGTCTGATTTTGGAATCGCCAACTCGATTATTCAGCGCAAAGAGATAGGTTATCTTGAACTAACCACCTTGTATTGGTTAAACGTTGGGCTGGGGATAGTCGTCTGTATTGCTATGTTTTCGCTCAGCGAAACCATTGCCGATGTGCTTAATAACCCTGGGCTGGCACCACTGATTAAAGCCTTAGCGCTGGCGTTTGTGGTGATCCCGCATGGGCAGCAGTTCCGTGCGCTGATGCAAAAAGAACTGGCGTTCAACAAAATTGGCATGATTGAAACCAGTTCAGTACTGGCCGGTTTTACTTTTACCGTGGTTAGCGCGCATTTTTGGCCGATCGCCATGACGGCCATTGTTGGGTATCTGGTGAACAGTACGCTACGCACGCTGTTGTTTGGCTATTTTGGCCGCAAAATATATCGACCAGGGCTGTGTTTTTCACTTTCATCCGTGTCGCAAAATCTGCGCTTTGGGGCGTGGCTGACGGCGGACAGCATTATCAATTACGTGAACACCAACCTTTCAACGCTGGTGCTGGCCAGAACCCTGGGGGCTGGCGTGGCGGGAGGCTTCAATCTTGCCTGGAACGTGGCAGTTGTACCGCCCATCAAACTGAATCCGATAATTACCCGAGTACTGTTTCCTGCGTTTGCCAAAATTCAGGACGATACCGAAAAACTACGGGTCAATTTTTACAAGCTGCTATCCGTTGTTGGCATTATCAATTTCCCGGCCCTACTGGGATTAATGGTGGTATCGAATAACGTCGTACCGCTGGTGTTTGGTGAAAAGTGGAACAGTATTGTTCCGGTGCTGCAACTGCTGTGTGTTGTAGGTCTGCTGCGCTCAGTCGGAAATCCGATAGGCTCTCTGCTGATGGCCAAAGCACGGGTTGATATCAGTTTCAAATTCAACATTTTCAAAACCTTTTTGTTTATCCCCGCCATCCTGGTTGGCGGAAATATGGCGGGTGTGATTGGCGTCACGCTGGGTTTTTTACTGGTACAGATCATAAACACCATCCTGAGCTATTTCGTGATGATCAAACCGGTACTGGGACCGAGCTATCGGCAGTACATGCTCAGCCTGTGGCTACCGTTCTGGCTCTCCCTACCCACGCTGGTGGTGAGCTACGCGCTGGGAATGACATTGCAAAACAAGTTGCCGTTAAGTGTGTTGCTGAGCCTGCAGATAGCCGCTGGCGCGCTGGCGTTTGTCGTGATGATTGTGCTGTCACGTGATCCGCTGGTGGTGGAAATCAAACGCCAGTTCTGCCGTGGTGAAAAAATGAAAGCCTTGCTCCGTGCAGGGTGAATTGCATGTGTTGTCGTCCGGGGACGGCGAAACCGTCATCCGCACTGATTTTAAGAGGTCATGATGAAGTTACTGATTCTGGGCAACCACACCTGCGGGAATCGCGGGGACAGCGCCATTTTGCGCGGTTTGCTGGATGCCATTAATACGATCCAGCCAGAGACGGAAGTGGATGTGATGAGCCGCTACCCGGTGAGTTCCTCCTGGTTACTAAACCGACCGGTGATGGGCGATCCACTGTATTCACAAATGAAGCAGCATAACAGTGCTGCAGGCGTCATGGGCCGTGTAAAGAAAGTGCTGCGTCGTCGCTATCAGCATCAGGTGCTGCTCTCGCGCGTCACCGATTCCGGAAATCTGCGCAATATCGCTATTGCTCAGGGATTTACTGACTTTGTCCGCCTGTTGTCGCGTTATGACGCCATTATCCAGGTCGGCGGATCGTTTTTTGTCGATCTGTATGGCGTGCCGCAGTTTGAACATGCCTTGTGTTCGTTTATGGCTAAAAAACCGCTGTACATGATTGGTCACAGCGTAGGGCCATTTCAGGATGAACAGTTCAATCAGCTGGCGAACTACGCTTTTGGGCACTGCAATGCGTTAATTTTACGAGAGTCGGTCAGTCTGGAACTGATGAAACGCAGTGAAATAACGACAGAGAACGTCGAGTCGGGTGTGGATACCGCCTGGCTGGTCGACAACCATCACGATGACTTTGAACCGGGTTATGCCGTACAGCACTGGCTACAAACGGCAGCAAAGCAGAAGACTGTCGCCATTACACTACGTGAACTGGCGCCGTTTGATAAGCGTCTTGGAACCACACAACAGCTCTATGAGCGAGCCTTTGCCGGCGTGGTTAATCGGATCCTTGATGAAGGTTACCAGGTGATAGCGCTCTCAACCTGTACCGGTATTGATAGTTACAACAAAGATGATCGCATGGTTGCACTGAACCTGCGTCAGTACGTTAACGATCCGGCCCGTTATCACGTGGTCATGGATGAACTAAACGATCTCGAAATGGGAAAAATATTGGGCGCATGTGACCTGACGGTGGGCACACGCCTGCACTCTGCCATCATCTCGATGAACTTTATGACGCCGGCGATAGCCATTAATTATGAGCACAAATCGGCGGGGATTATGCAGCAACTGGGGTTAGCGGAAATGGCGGTTGATATCCGCCATCTGCTGGACGGTAGCCTTGAAGGCAAGGTTGCCGATACCCTGGGACAGTTGGTTGAACTTAACGTCAGAGTGGCGGAGGCCGTTAAGCGTGAACGTGAACACGGTAGGCGTATGGTGCAATCGGTATTAACGCGTATTCAGGAGGGGAAATGAAAGTCAGCTTTTTCCTGCTTAAATTTCCGCTGTCCTCTGAAACCTTTGTACTGAATCAGATCACCGCGTTTATCGACATGGGACATGATGTTGAAATTATCGCGTTATATCAGGGCGATCTTGATAACACCCATACTTCCTATGTGGACTACCGTCTGGGCGAAAAAACACGATGGTTATTGAAAGAACCGGCTGGCAGGTTGGCAAAGCTGAAATATCGCACCACGACGATGTTACAGGGCATTACCCGGACAGCGACCTGGAAAGCGCTCAATGTCCCACGCTATGGCGATGAGGCGCGTAATCTGATTTTAGCGTCCATCTGTGCGCTTACCCCGCGAGCATTCCAGGCCGATGTCTTTATTGCGCACTTTGGACCCGCAGGGGTAACGGCGGCCAAACTACGTGAACTCGACGTGATCCGCGGCAAAATAGCCACTGTCTTCCATGGTATTGATGTTTCACATCGTGACATCCTTGCCCGCTATACCCCCGAATATCAGAAGCTGTTTCAGCGCGGTGATTTGATGTTGCCCATCAGCAATCTCTGGGCCGGACGTTTGCGGAATATGGGATGCCCACCGCATAAAATAGCGGTATCGCGTATGGGGATTGATATGACGCGTTTTACACCTCGTGAGGTGAAAGCGCCGGGCACGCCGCTGGAAATTCTCTCCGTTGCGCGGTTAACCGAGAAAAAAGGGCTGCATGTCGCTATTGAAGCGTGCCGCCAGTTGAAGGCGCGAGGTATCTCATTTCGTTATCGCATTCTGGGAATTGGCCCTTGGGAGCGTCGGTTACGTACGCTTATCGAGCAATATCAACTGGATGACGTGATTGAAATGTCAGGATTTAAACCCAGCCATCAGGTTAAGGCGATGCTTGAGCAGGCGGATGTCTTCCTGTTGCCTTCTGTCACGGGAATTGATGGTGACATGGAAGGGATCCCAGTGGCGTTGATGGAAGCCATGGCCGTAGGGATACCGGTCGTTTCTACCGTGCACAGTGGGATCCCTGAGCTGGTGGACTCTGGAAAGTCAGGCTGGCTGGCACCAGAAAATGATGCTCAGGCCCTCGCGGAGCGATTAGCGACGGTCAGTATGCTCGACTGTGAGCAAGTGAAGCCGGTGGTGGCGTGCGCCCGCGAAAAAATAGCCGCTGAATTTAACCAGTTGGTGATAAACAAACAGCTAGCCAGCCTGCTGCAAACGATGTAAATCGAGGTTGTATGCCAGAGAAAAAACTCTCCCGACGTACTTTTCTGACGGCAGGTTCTGCGCTTGTCGTTCTCCATTCTCCCGTTGCCCGGGCGCTTAAATCACCGGGTAGCGTCAACATTCAGGAATACAGTCCCGAGGATTGGGTGGCTTCCTTCCGGCAGGCATTTAGAGATGCGCAAACCGTCGTCGTGCCTGCTGGTCTGGAGTGCAAGAATATCAATACCGCAATCGTGATCCCGCCAGGTAAAACGTTGCATCTGCAAGGCGGGGTCAGTAGCAGCAGTCGTGGGCGATTTATTCTGCAGGATGGCTGTAGCGTGACAGGGGGGCAGGGGGGGCGCTTGCGAAATATTACCCTTGATGTTCGGGGCTCCGACTGTGTGATAAAAGGCATAGCTATGAGCGGTTTCGCCCCCGTGGCGCAAATTTATATCGGGGGGAAAACGCCGCGAGCGATGCGTAACCTCACCATTGATGACATTACCGTCACTCATGCGAATTATGGGATCCTGCGTCAGGGGTTTCATAACCAGATGGATGGGGTACAGATAACCAACAGCCGTTTTAGTGATTTACAAGGTGACGCCATCGAGTGGAACGTCGCGATAAACGACAGTGACATCGTGATTTCAGACCATGTTATAGAGCGTATTAATTGTACGAACGGCAATGTTAACTGGGGTATCGGTATTGGGCTGGCAGGTAGTACGTACGACAACACCTATCCAGACGAACTGGCGGTGAAAAGATTTGTGGTAGCAAATATAACGGGCTCGGATTGTCGGCAGTTAGTCCATGTCGAGAACGGCAAACATTTTATCATTCGTAATATTACCGCGCAAAATATCACCCCGGATTTCAGCAAGAAAGCGGGTATCGATAATGCTACAGTCGCTATTTATGGATGTGATAATTTCGTCATTGATAATATCAATATGAAAAATAGCGCAGGGATGTTGATTGGTTACGGTGTGATCAAAGGACGATATTTGTCCATCCCACAAAACTTTAAGTTAAATAATATTCAACTGGATAACACACATCTCGATTATAAATTACGTGGTATTCAGATTTCCTCAGGGAATGCAACTTCATTTGTGGCCATTACCAACGTTGAGATGAAGCGCGCGACGCTGGAGCTGCACAACAAACCTCAGCATCTTTTCTTGCGAAATATCAAGGTGATGCAGCAATCCACAACAGGACCAGCGCTAAAGATGCACTTTGATCTACGCAAAGATGTCCGCGGTAAGTTTATGGCCAAACAGGGTACCTTGCTCTCGCTGGCCAACGTTCATGCCGTTAATGAAGCAGGACAAAGCTCGGTTGATATTGACAGCGTAAACCAGCAGGTCGTGAATGTCGCGGCAGTGAATTTTCGATTACCGGGCTGGTAATTTTACGACCATTCCTGGCTAAAAACCTACCCGGCTAAGAATATGATTACTGCATTCTGCCGGCAAGCGGCGTAACATGCGTCCCAACAGAGTGATGTAATTCATACTGGCTAAAACAAGCTAAAAAGCTATAATTCAGCAATTATTGAATAGGTGAATGACTTAATGATTAATTTAAAAGCAGTTATTCCGGTAGCGGGCCTCGGGATGCACATGTTGCCTGCCACAAAGGCCATCCCAAAAGAGATGCTACCGATCGTTGATAAGCCGATGATTCAATACATTGTCGACGAGATTGTAGCTGCAGGTATCAAAGAAATCGTTCTTGTAACACATGCGTCTAAGAACGCGGTTGAGAACCACTTCGACACCTCTTATGAACTTGAATCGCTGCTTGAACAGCGTGTTAAGCGCCAGTTACTGGCTGAAGTGCAGTCCATCTGCCCTCCTGGTGTGACTATCATGAACGTTCGTCAGGCACAATTACTTGGTCTGGGCCACTCTATTCTTTGTGCCCGCCCAATTATCGGCGACAACCCTTTTGTGGTGGTGTTACCTGACGTCGTGCTGGATACGGCGAGTGCGGATCCACTGCGCTACAACCTGGCTGCAATGGTGGCCCGCTTTAATGAGACCGGGCGTAGTCAGGTGCTGGCAAAACGTATGGCAGGCGATCTTTCCGAGTATTCCGTTATTCAGACCAAAGAGCCTTTAGATAACGAAGGTAAAGTCAGCCGCATCGTTGAATTCATTGAAAAACCCGATCAGCCGCAAACCCTTGATTCAGACCTGATGGCTGTAGGGCGCTATGTGCTTTCTGCTGATATTTGGGCGGAAATTGAGCGCACGCAACCTGGCGCATGGGGACGTATCCAGCTTACGGATGCCATTGCTGAGATGGCGAAAAAACAGTCTGTTGATGCCATGTTGATGACGGGCGACAGTTACGACTGCGGTAAAAAAATGGGTTATATGCAGGCATTTGTGAAGTACGGGCTGCGTAACCTGAAAGAGGGACCGAAGTTCCGTAAGAGCATCGAGAAATTGCTTGGTGTTTAGCTGTCTTGGTCGATATTAATTAGGTTTAGTTGTTTTAAAAAGCATGGAAGATTCTGGGTGATATCTTAGCTGGTTGATGCTTCTCTTGGCTTTTTTATGAGTAACAACAAGTATCGATTGGTGTTTAACCGCATCTTTTTTCCTTGTTTCTTTCTACAATTAATACGACAATATTGAGGAGATCCTGCTGTTCAGGATCTCCAAAATTTAAGTGTGCAGTGCATTGGTAGCTGTTGAGCCTAGGGCGGTAGCGTGTTTAAAAAACATGCAGGTAATTGTGTTGAAGTAGGTTCGTTTATTCTGACAATAGTTGACAAGAACACGCACATATTTAAACAAATAGATTTGCAGTTAGAATAAAATAAATTCATCTTATGGAAATGGCATGACTCTACTCGTGACTGGTGGTACAGGTTATATTGGCTCACATACTGTTTTACAGTTAATTGAGGGCGGGTATGAAGTTGTGGTGCTCGACAATCTGAGCAATTCATCTATTGAATCGCTTCGTCGCGTTGAATTATTAGTTGCAAAAAATATTCCATTCGTCAAAGCAGACATCAATGATAAAGATGAGCTCAAAAAAATCCTAACGAGCTATAATATTGAGGCCGTTCTTCATTTTGCGGGGCTGAAGTCAGTAGGCGAGTCTGTTGATAAACCATTAGAGTATTATATTAATAATGTCAGCGGTTCACTTGCGTTACTTGAGGCGATGAAGGAAGCGAACGTTTACAAGTTTATCTTTAGCTCGTCTGCAACTGTTTATGGAAATTGTTCGCCAGTACCAAATCTGGAAGATTCTCCTGTTGGTAATGCATCTTGTCCATATGGAACGACAAAGGTGGTGCTAGAGGAGATATTATCAGATTATGCAAAATCAAATAATAAATTAAAAATTATTGCGTTACGATATTTTAATCCCGCTGGTGCACATCCAAGTGGTTTGATTGGTGAGGATCCTAATGGCATCCCAAATAATCTTGTGCCGTATATTTCGCAGGTCGCAATTGGTAAGCTAGAAAAATTGTTCGTCTACGGCGGTGATTATGACACAGTAGATGGTACGGGAGTTCGGGATTTTATCCATGTTGTAGACCTTGCCGCTGGACACGTAAGTGCATTACGCCATCTTGATCATGTTGAAGGATATGAAGTATTCAATCTTGGAACTGGACAAGGTGTATCAGTTTTACAAGTCATTAAAGCATTTGAAAAAGCAAGTAACCTAAAAATAAATTATGAGATTGTAGCCAGGAGACCTGGCGACATCGCAGCTTCATGGGCTGATGTTTCAAAAGCAGAGAAAATATTAAACTGGAAAGCTAGATTTAACATTGATGATATGATGTATCATACATGGAACTGGCAAAAGAAAAATCCTAATGGTTATAAGGCATGATAGATCTAAAATCATGAAACTGTGTCTTATATTACCCCCGTTTTAATTTGATTACTATTGTCCTCCTGAGTGAGTTGCGACGATTATCTCGTTATTATTTTGATAAAACCAGTCTTTTAGGTCATTACAATAAATAACTATTACATATAGGATAGTGTTGTTTGTAAAATTCTAACTTAAAATAATTTCCTGATAGGATATTATCTGAAAGTACATGCAGAAATAGAGTTTAGAAATTGACTATGAAAATAGCATTAATCGGTACTACAGCAGAAAGTCTAATCCAATTCAGAAAAGAACTGATTAATTCATTGTGTAAGAATGGGCATGTGGTCTATGCATTTGCAATTGACTATGATAATAGCACTAAAGAAAAAGTAAAATCATTTGGCGCTATTCCTGTTTGTTATTCTTTTAGTCGTACTGGTTTAAATCCATTTACCGATGTTGTTAATACTTACAAGTTATATAAAACTCTGAAATCATTAAATTTGGATTTAGTGTTTTCATATTTTTCAAAGCCAGCCATTTTTGGTACACTGGCAGCAAAGTTTGCAAAAATACAGAAGCGTTATGCAATGCTTGAAGGTCTTGGTTTCTTTTTTACCAATTCTGGAGGGCATGTCTCTGTACGCAAAAAGTTACTAAAGAAATTACTTGTTTCGTTATACAAAATTAGTTTTAAACATATTGATAGCTTAGTGTTATTGAATGTCGATGATAAAAGAGATCTTTTAGTAAATGAAAATATTTATGTTAAAGACGTTCATGTATTAGGCGGCATTGGTTTAAATATGTCGGACTATCCGTATTGTCCTCCGCCAGTTGATCCAGTCTCTTTTATATTTGTTGCCAGATTTTTACAAGAAAAAGGTGTCTACGAATTTATAGAAGCAGCAAGGATAGTCAAACATCAGTTTCCACAAACACAATTTTGTATGCTGGGAAGTCTTGATCTGCATAATCCTGGTAGCCTCACGATAGAGAGGCTCAACGAATTAAAAAGTAATAACATCATTGAGTTACCTGGTCATGTGGATAATGTTCAGGATTGGCTCGCTAAAGCGAGTGTTTTTGTTTTGCCTTCATGGCGTGAGGGGTTTCCTCGCAGTACTCAGGAAGCGATGGCCATGGGACGTGCTGTAATAACCAGCGACGTACCCGGGTGTCGGGAGACCGTTGTTGATGGTGTTAATGGTTTTTTAATTGAGCCTCGGTCACCAGTAGCATTGGCTGAAAAAATGCTTTGCTTTTTATATAACCCTGAGTTGATTCCCCAGATGGGAAATGCAAGTTATCAAATTGCCCAACAAAAATTTGATTCGAGCATAGTAAATGCTAAGTTGATGAAGATACTCCAGCTGGAAATTGAATGCTTGAAAACGCCCGAGAAAGAATAATATATTCCAGGATGGCAAAATTGAATACATATGTTAACTCCAACAATTCCCCAATCCATTCCTGGCAAGTAGCTCTTATATAAGAGACATACTGAGGTAAATATGGGGCTGTGACAGTTTACTGAACAATGCTACATTTGAGTTAATATACTTTCATCAAGAGTGCGAGAAAATTAACTCGTGATACTCACACCTGACAGGAGTACATAATGTCTAAGCAACAAATCGGCGTCGTTGGTATGGCTGTGATGGGGCGCAACCTGGCGCTCAACATCGAAAGCCGTGGTTACACCGTGTCCGTTTTCAACCGCTCACGTGAAAAAACGGAAGAGGTTATCGCCGAAAATCCGGGGAAAAAACTGGTTCCTTACTATACGGTAAAAGAGTTTGTTGAATCCCTTGAAACACCTCGTCGTATCCTGTTAATGGTGAAAGCGGGTGCTGGCACTGATGCAGCTATCGACTCCCTGAAACCTTATCTGGATAAAGGTGACATCATCATTGATGGCGGTAATACGTTCTTCCAGGACACTATCCGTCGTAACCGTGAGCTCTCCGCTGAAGGTTTTAACTTCATCGGAACCGGCGTCTCTGGTGGTGAAGAAGGTGCGCTGAAAGGCCCATCCATCATGCCGGGTGGCCAGAAAGAAGCTTATGAACTGGTCGCGCCAATCCTGACCAAAATCGCAGCGGTTGCTGAAGATGGTGAGCCGTGTGTGACGTATATTGGTGCCGACGGTGCAGGTCACTACGTGAAGATGGTGCACAACGGCATTGAATACGGTGACATGCAGCTGATTGCCGAAGCCTATTCATTGTTGAAAGGTGGTTTGAACCTGAGCAACGAAGAACTGGCCAGCACCTTTACCGAGTGGAATAACGGTGAACTGAGCAGCTATCTGATCGACATCACCAAAGATATCTTCACCAAAAAAGACGAAGATGGTAAATATTTGGTGGATTTCATTCTGGATGAAGCGGCAAACAAAGGTACCGGTAAATGGACCAGCCAAAGTTCTCTGGATCTTGGTGAACCGCTGTCTCTGATCACTGAATCAGTGTTTGCTCGCTATATCTCTTCGCTGAAAGATCAGCGTGTCGCTGCCTCTAAAGTCCTGTCAGGACCTAAAGCTCAGCTTGCGGGTGATAAAGCAGAATTTATTGAGAAAGTACGTCGTGCACTGTACCTCGGTAAGATCGTTTCTTATGCTCAGGGCTTCTCACAACTGCGTGCCGCGTCCGACGAGCATAACTGGGATCTGAATTACGGCGAGATTGCAAAAATCTTCCGTGCGGGCTGTATTATTCGTGCGCAGTTCCTGCAGAAAATCACCGATGCCTACGCTAAAAATCCGGGTATCGCGAACCTGCTGCTCGACCCGTACTTCAAGAACATTGCCGATGAATACCAACAGGCACTGCGTGATGTCGTAGCGTATGCCGTGCAGAATGGTATCCCGGTTCCGACATTCTCTGCTGCTGTCGCTTATTACGACAGCTATCGTGCAGAAGTATTGCCCGCTAACCTGATTCAGGCACAGCGTGATTACTTCGGTGCGCATACCTACAAACGTACTGATAAAGAAGGTGTTTTCCATACCGAATGGATGGAATAAGTCTTCTGATAGTCACTGGCCCGGTTCTCTAACCGGGCTTTTTTTTATCTTAAATCTGATTGATTTACGTTGATTGCTTAATCTTTACTTAATATTTCTGGCGTACCCTGATCAAGAAAATCTGAATTGTTTTAACCTTCGTTGACACAATATTCGACAAAACGTTAAAACATTATTCTCTTATCAGGATGTACGACATCATGATTAAATATTAAGTTAATACTGAGAGCATGAAATGAAAATTACCATTTCTGGTACCGGATATGTTGGCCTGTCAAATGGTCTTCTTATCGCCCAACATCATCAGGTCATTGCTCTGGACATTGTCCCATCACGTGTCGAGATGCTAAATAATCGGATATCTCCGATAGTCGATAAAGAAATTGAACAGTATCTACAATCAAGTGAGATAAATTTCAACGCCACGTTGGACAAGTACGACGCCTACCAGAATGCAGATTTTGTTATTATTGCAACGCCGACAGATTACGACCCGAAAACAAACTATTTTGATACTTCCAGCGTTGAATCAGTTATCAGCGATGTGATTGCAATAAATCCTGATGCACTCATGGTGATTAAATCAACAGTGCCCGTTGGTTTTACGCAGACTATGCGACAGAAGTTTAACTCGGATAATATTATCTTTTCTCCTGAGTTCCTGCGCGAAGGGAAGGCACTGTATGATAACTTGTACCCATCACGAATTGTTATCGGTGAACGGTCTGCTCGTGCAGAGCGTTTTGCTGCCTTGTTGCAGGAAGGGGCAATAAAGCAGGATATCCCGGTGCTGTTCACTGATTCTACTGAAGCTGAAGCTATTAAGCTTTTTGCAAACACCTATCTGGCAATGCGTGTTGCCTATTTTAACGAACTTGATAGCTATGCAGAAAGCCTGGGGCTTAATGCACGACAGATCATCGAAGGGGTTTGTCTGGACCCGCGCATTGGTAACCATTACAACAACCCTTCATTCGGTTATGGTGGATACTGTCTGCCAAAAGACACAAAGCAATTACTCGCCAACTATCAATCTGTACCTAATAATATTATTTCAGCCATCGTTGATGCTAACCGCACACGAAAAGATTTTATTGCTGATGCTATTCTTTCGCGTAAACCCAAAGTTGTCGGTATCTATCGCCTGATTATGAAAAGCGGCTCGGATAATTTCAGAGCATCGTCTATTCAGGGTATTATGAAACGCATTAAAGCGAAAGGTATCCCGGTCATTATTTATGAACCGGTAATAGCAGAAGAGAGTTTTTTCCATTCACGGGTTGAACGTGATTTGGCTAAATTCAAAAGTGAGGCCGATGTGATTATCTCTAACCGCATGGCAGAAGAACTGCTGGATGTCGCTGATAAAGTGTATACCCGCGATTTATTCGGTAACGATTAAAGGTTTTGCTAAATAATGATACCGGCATCATGCCGGTATCGTTCTATTACTGATGACGTTTGCGTAAATTCTCAATCACCGTCGTCAGATCGAGATCCTGGTCCTGCAGCAGAACCAGCAGGTGATACATCAGGTCCGATGCCTCATTGGTCAACTCGAAACGGTCATGCACGGTCGCGGCCAGTGCTGTTTCAACACCTTCTTCTCCAACTTTCTGGGCAATTCGCTTCGTACCGCTGGCGTACAATTTTGCGGTATAGGAGCTGGCGGGATCTGCCGTTTTGCGCTCAGCCAGCAGTTGCTCCAGTTGATACAGGAACAGCCATTGGTGGCTGGACTCACCAAAACAGCTGCTGGTGCCTTTGTGACAGGTTGGCCCTATCGGGTTAACCAGCGCCAGCAGGGTGTCGTTGTCACAGTCAGGTGCAATGCTCACCACATTCAGGAAGTGACCGGATGTTTCTCCTTTGGTCCACAGACGTTGCTTGGTCCGCGAGAAAAAGGTCACTTTCCCGCTTTCAATCGTTTTATCCAGCGCCTCCGGGTTCATATACCCGAGCATCAGCACTTCACCGGAAATCGCATGCTGCACGACGACCGGCATCATCCCATCGGTTTTTTCCCAGTCCAGCTCGCGGCATTGTTGCTTGGTTAACATATCCTGATCTCCACGCCCTGTGTTGCCAGGTACGCTTTTAATTCGCCAATATTGATAATTTGCTTGTGGAAGACCGAGGCGGCAAGCGCGCCATCGACATCCGCATCCCTGAAGGCTTCGAGGAAGTGCTCCATCGTTCCGGCACCGCCAGAAGCGATCAGTGGAACATGGCAAACTTCGCGCACTTTTTTCAATTGCTCAAGATCGTAGCCGTTACGCACGCCGTCCTGATTCATCATATTAAGAACGATTTCACCCGCGCCCAGTTTTTGCACCTCTGTTACCCAGTCGATCGTTTCCCACTGTGTAACGCGCGTACGGTTTTCATCTCCGGTGTACTGATTGACGTGATACTTCCCGGTTTGTGCATCATGCCAGGTGTCGATACCCACCACGATGCATTGCACGCCAAAGCGATCCGCCAGGCGGGTGATCAACGTTGGGTCAGCCAGAGCAGGGGAGTTGATAGAAATTTTATCTGCGCCGAAAGACAGTATCTTTGCGGCATCCTCGGGGGATTTAATTCCACCGGCGACACAGAACGGAATGTCGATCACTTCTGCAACGCGTGATACCCAGCTTTTGTCCACCACGCGACCATCGCTCGATGCGGTGATATCGTAAAAAACCAGCTCATCTGCGCCTTCTTCGGCATAGCGTTTTGCCAGCGGAACGATATCGCCAATAATCTCGTGATTGCGGAACTGAACACCTTTGACAACCTGCCCGTCACGAACATCAAGGCAAGGGATTATGCGTTTTGCCAGCATTGGATGGCCTCCTCAACGGTGAATTTACCTTCCAGCAAAGCACGACCCACAATGACGCCGCCAACGCCGGTTCCGCGCAGGGCGGCGACATCTTCAATCCCACCAATCCCGCCGGATGACTGAAATGCCACTTGGGGGTATTTCGCACACACTTCTTCGTACAGTGCAACGTTTGAGCCAGCCAGCGTGCCGTCGCGAGAGATATCGGTGCACAGCACATGCTTCAGCCCAACGGGTAAATAGGCCTCAACCAGTTCTTCCAGTGAAACGCCGGAGTCTTCCTGCCAGCCGCTGACCGCAACCTGTTTATTCCCGAGCTCGTCAATCCGCACATCCAGCGCCAGCACCAGCGCATCAGCGCCGAAACGCGTGAACCAGGTTTTAACACGTTCGGGCGATTTTACCGCCGTCGAGCCGACAACCACACGTGCAACGCCCGCATCCAGCAGCGCGGCGACGTCTTCTTCAGTACGTACGCCACCCCCTACCTGCACCGGTACGTTTACGCCAGCCACCAGTGTTTTAATCAGCGGTATTTGCCGTTTCTGCGGATCTTTTGCACCGGTCAGATCCACCAGGTGCAGCACCTTTGCGCCTTGTGCGGCATAGCCCTGTAAACGGGGCAGGGGATCGTTACCGTAATCACGCTGCGTTGCGTAATCGCCCTGATGAAGACGCACAACCGTGCCGTCGATTAAATCTAATGCCGGAATTATCATTACATCTCCAGAAAGTTTTTCAGCAACTTCGCGCCAGCGGCACCTGAACGCTCCGGGTGGAACTGCACGCCAAAGAAATTATCCTTTTGTATCGCTGCGGTGAAGGGCTCACCGTAGTTGCATTGCGCAATAGTCCATGGGTTCACCGGCATCGCGTAGCTGTGTACAAAATAGAAATACGCCCCATCCTCAATACCCTGGAAAAGGCGGTTTCCGGCCTGTGGATAGACACGGTTCCAACCCATATGTGGCAACGGCAGACCAAAATCGGTCATTTTGGGTACGTCTTGATCAATAATCCCCAGCAGGGAGACACCGTTGCTTTCTTCACTGCGCCGACCAAGCAGCTGCATACCTAAGCAAATCCCCAGTACAGGTTGTGTGCAGGCTTTAATCAGTTCAATCAGCTCACGCTCGTGTAGCTGATCCATTGCCGCCTGTGCGGTACCCACACCAGGCAGAAACAGTTTATCGGCACGCAGCACAACATCCGCATCGCGGCTAACCACCGGATCATAGCCGTGGCGTGCGACGGCGGATTTCACCGAGTTCAGGTTGGCACAGCCGGTGTCGAGGATCACCACGTTCATCACAGCACTCCTTTTGAAGAAGGAAGCGTGTCGCCTTCTACGCGAATAGCCTGGCGCAGCGTGCGGCCAAAGGCTTTGAACAGACTTTCCACGCGGTGGTGGTCATTTTTACCTTTGGTTTTAAGGTGTAACGTGACACCCATGGTGTAAGAGAGCGAACGGAAGAAGTGTTCGATCATCTCCGTACTCAGATCGCCGACGCGCTGATAGGTAAACTCAGCCCGGTACTCCAGGTGTGGACGTCCGGAGATATCCAGGGCGCAGCGTGCGAGGCACTCGTCCATCGGCAGCACAAAACCAAAACGGTTGATGCCTCGTTTATCGCCCAACGCCAGTTTTAAGGCTTCGCCCAGAGCCAGCCCGGTATCCTCAACGGTGTGGTGATCGTCAATATACAGATCGCCTTTGACGGCTATCTCCATGCGAAAACCACCGTGGGTCGAGATTTGATCCAGCATGTGGTCAAAGAAGCCGACGCCGGTATTAATTTTGCTGCGGCCTTCGCGGTCCAGCCAGACTTTAACGTCAATCTGCGTTTCTTTTGTATTACGTTCAACGTGGGCGTAGCGATCCCGTTTGGTTAGCTGCTCACCGATCATTGCCCAGTTCAGCGTGTCGCGGTGATAGCGTAACCCGGTGATGCCCATGTTTTCCGCCAGTTGAATGTCGGTTGCGCGATCGCCGATCACGTAGCTGTTCTCGGTATCCAGCACCTGTTCAATCAGGTATTGCTCGACCAGCTTCACTTTGGGTTTACGACAATCACACGCGTCTGCCGGCAGGTGCGGACAGATCAGTACTTCATCAAAAATGACGCCCTGCGAGGTGAAAATTTGCATCATCAGGTTGTGCGGACCGTCAAAATCCGCCTGCGGGAAGCTTTGTGTTCCCAGTCCATCCTGGTTGGTGATCATCACCAGCTTAAAACCTGCTTTTTGCAGTTTTAGCAAGACCGGGACCACCTCCGGCTCAAAGGCAAGCTTGTCGAAGCGATCAACCTGAAAGTCACTGGGCGGCTCGGAAATCAGGGTTCCATCACGGTCAATAAAAAGATACTTCTGGCTCATACTTGCTCCGCACGTAAGGCGTCAATGACGCGCTGGCTCTCTTCACGGGTTCCGACAGTAATACGCAGGCAGCCGCTCAATGAAGGTTGTTTGTTCTGGTCTCGTAAGATAATGCCCTGATCCCACAAAGATTTAAATACGCTGCTTGATGCGGTGAAGCGCGCCAGAACATAGTTGGTTTCAGAGTCGAAAACTTGTTCGACACAGCGGATGGTTTTCAGGTTATCAACCAGGTATTGACGCTCTTGCAGAATCTGCGCCACGCGCTCGCGCATAGCGGAAATGCCTTGCGGCGTTAGCGCCTGAGCGGCGATATCTGCCACCGGTGTAGAGAGCGGGTAAGGCGCGATCACTTTCAACAACAGGTTGATAACGTCTTCATTAGCTAGCGTAAATCCGCAGCGCAAACCGGCAAGGGCAAACGCCTTAGACAGGGTGCGCAGTACCACCAGGTTTGGGTACTCCGATAACCAGCCCGCCAGTGTGGCCTGCGGGCAAAACTCGATGTACGCTTCATCGGCGACCACGATGGCTTTGCCCTGCGTCATGTCGAGCAGTGAACGCAGATCCTGCGGGTTAATTAACTGGCCCGTCGGGTTATTGGGACTGCATACGTAAACCACTTTCACGCCATCAAGCTTGTCAGCGATACCCTGTAAATCCAGTTGCCAGTCGGCAAGAGTTGGTACGGTGCGACATTCAACGCCAATGGTTTCAGCACTGACGCTATACATGCCATAGGTTGGCGGGCAGTAGAGAATCGCATCTTTACCCGGCTCGCAAAAAGCACGTACCAGCAACTCGATACCTTCATCAGCACCGCGGCTGACCAGTACCTGCTCTGGCTTAACGCCTGCATACTGCGCGTAGTTCTCGATCACTGCCTTCGGCTGACACTCCGGATAACGGTTCAGTGTTTGCTGAGTCAGTTGGAATTCAACGGCGGTGGGGAACTCATTGGCATTGAGCCAGACGTCGCCATTTCCGCCCAGACGGCGGGCAGACTGATACGGTGTTAGCTCACGGACATTTTTACGGGCTAAATCAGTAACGCTGAGAATGTTGTCAGTGCTCATGCTTGCTCCTTCAGGGCGTTAACGCGCAGGGTAACGGCATTTTTGTGGGCTGTCAGTCGTTCTGCGGCGGCCAGCCTTTCGATGGTTGCGGCCAGGGCAGAGAAACCTTGCGGCGATAATTCCTGTACGGTCATCCGCTTTTGGAAATCGGCCAGTCCAAGACTTGAGCAGGTTGCGGTATAGCCGTAGGTAGGCAGCACGTGGTTAGTCCCGGAGGCATAGTCACCGGCAGATTCCGGTGACCAGTCACCGAGAAAGACAGAGCCCGCACTGGTGATGTCATCGACCAGTTCGCGAGCATTGCGGGTCTGAATGATCAGGTGCTCCGGGCCGTACGCATTAGAAATCGCTACGCATTGCGCGAGAGAGCGGGTGACAATCAGACGACTGGCGCTTAACGCCTGCCGCGCGGTTTCAGCGCGTGGCAGCGCGGCAAGCTGGCGTTCTACTGCTTCAGCAACCTGGCTGGCCATACCGGCATCCGGCGTCAACAGGATCACTTGGGAATCGGGGCCGTGTTCGGCCTGTGAGAGTAAGTCAGAGGCAACGAAATCCGCCGTGGCGCCGCTGTCGGCAATCACCAGTACTTCAGACGGGCCTGCTGGCATATCGATGGCGGCACCGTCCAGACGCTGACTAACCTGACGCTTGGCTTCGGTCACAAAGGCATTACCGGGGCCGAAAATTTTGTCCACTTTCGGCACGGATTCGCTGCCAAATGCCAGCGCGGCAATCGCTTGTGCGCCCCCAACGTTAAACACGTCCTGTACGCCGCAGAGCTGCGCGGCATACAGAATTTCATCGGCGATAGGTGGGGGAGAACACAACACCACTTTTTTACAGCCTGCAATGCGGGCCGGGGTGGCGAGCATTAACACCGTTGAGAAGAGCGGCGCGGAGCCCCCAGGAATGTACAGTCCAACAGAATTTACCGGGCGGGTAACCTGTTGGCAGCGTACACCGGGCTGCGTTTCAATATCGACGACCGGCAGTTGTTGCGCGTTATGAAACGTCTCGATGTTTTTCACGGCGACTGCCATGGCCTGTTTAAGGTCATCGCCAAGACGTGCGCCAGCGGCGGCAATCTCTTCAGCACTGACTTTCAGCGCACTCACGTTAGTTTTATCAAACTTTGCGCTGTATTCACGTAGCGCTGCGTCACCGCGCGACTTTACGTTATGCAGAATTTCGCTCACGGTACGGGTGATGCTCTCTGACGCCGAGATTGCCGGGCGCATCAGTAATTCACTTTGCTGCTCTTCAGTACAGCTATTCCAGTCGATGATGGTATTAAAGCTCATAATCGTCTTCCTTTTTTTGCCGGATGGCTCGTTGTTTATCCGGCCTACGGGTCTTGTAGGCCCGGCAAGCGAAGCGCCACCGGGCAGCATAAGTGGAATTACTCCATCATCTTCTCAATAGGCAGCACCAGGATGGAGCTGGCGCCAAGCGCTTTCAGTTTTTCCATCGTTTCCCAGAACAGGGTTTCGCTGCTAACCATGTGCATTGCCACGCGCTGCTGATCGCCGGCCAGTGGCAAAATCGTTGGGCGTTCAGCGCCTGGCAGCAAGGCGATAACGTCGTCCAGACGTTCACTTGGCGCGTGCATCATGATGTATTTAGATTCGCGAGCCTGAATAACCCCCTGAATACGGGTCAGCAGCTTATCAATCAGTTGTTGTTTAGCTGCCGGCATTTCTCCGTCACGCTGAATCAGGCAGGCTTTGGAACGGTAAATGACTTCCACTTCACGCAGGCCGTTGGCTTCAAGCGTTGCACCGGTGGAGACCAGATCGCAGATTGCATCTGCAAGTCCCGCACGGGGAGCAACTTCGACAGACCCATTTAACAAACAGGATTTGAACGAAACCCCTTTCTGGTCGAGATAGCGTTTGAGCAGGTGCGGATAAGAGGTGGCGATACGTTTGCCGTTCAGTGCAGACGGACCGTCCCAGGCTTCGTCAACCGGGGTCGCCAGCGAAAGGCGACAGCCGCCGAAGTCCAGACGACGTAACGTAAAGTAACGAGGATCTTCACCCTGTGCCCGTCGGTTGAGCAGTTCTTCTTCCAGCACGTTTTCGCCGATGATGCCGAGATCAACGACGCCATCCATGACCAGACCCGGGATATCGTCATCGCGTACGCGGAGAATATCGATAGGCATATTCTCTGCCATCGCAATCAGGCGCTGGGTGTGAAGATTAATTTTAATGCCACAGCGGGCCAGCAATTCGCGTGAGTCATCGCTTAAACGGCCTGATTTCTGCATAGCTATGCGTAAGCGGGTGTTGTCTAACATTCTCTATTCCTCGTTATCCTGTCTGAATCGGTTTGGGTCACGCACAAAAAAAAGCCCCCGGAAGAAATCTTCCGGGGGCTTTCTCATACGCTCATGCACCGCTGGAAGATTTAAATGTCTCCCAGCACGCATCGCCTGAAAGACTAGTCAGGATGATGGTGATGATGGTGATTAAATTGAGCGCGTGTCATAAATTTTCTCGATGAATGCTTATTCATTTGATGTCTTTTAACCTAAACCACTTTAGCCACGGAAAGCAAGGGCTTTTTTTGATCATTAATTCATTTCATATTGATACTATGAATTGTCAGCCACCGTGGGCTGGCGTAGCCTTGGGTTATAGGCCAAACGTCAGGAGAAAAGGCATGAAAAAGGTCGCAATTGTCGGATTAGGTTGGTTAGGCATGCCGTTAGCCATGTCTCTGGCGGCCAGGGGCTGGCAGGTAACCGGCAGCAAAACCACATTGGATGGGGTGGAAGCGGCCCGAATGAGCGGTATTGAAAGCTACTCGCTGCGCCTGGAGCCTGAACTGGTCTGTGAACCTGACGATCTCGATGCGCTAATGGATGCGGATGCGCTGGTCATTACCCTGCCTGCACGCCGTAGTGGCCCGGGTGAGACGTTTTATTTACAGGCAATGCAGGAACTGGTCGACAGTGCGCTGGCGTATCGTATTCCACGGATTATTTTTACCAGCTCTACCTCGGTTTATGGTGATGTGCAGGGGACAGTGAAAGAGGGCACACCACGCAATCCGGTCACGGCAAGTGGTCGAGTCCTGAAAGAACTCGAAGACTGGCTGCACAATTTGCCGGGAACGTCGGTGGATATCCTGCGCCTGGCAGGCCTGGTGGGACCGGGCAGACATCCCGGTCGCTTTTTTGCGGGTAAAACTGCACCTGATGGCCAGCATGGCGTCAATCTGGTGCATCTGGATGACGTGGTTTCTGCTATCACGTTGCTGCTGCAAGCGCCTAAAGGGGGACACATCTATAATATATGTGCGCCTATGCATCCGGCGCGCAATGTGTTCTACCCTCAGATGGCTCGTCTGTTGGGGATGGAACCACCGGATTTCCGGGACGGAGTGGATAACGGTAAAGGTAAAGTCATTGATGGCAACCGAATTTGTAATGAGCTTGGATTTGAGTACCAGTATCCCGATCCGCTGGTGATGCCGATGGAGTGACAGATCAGCAGAGTGCCGCTGTATACCGCCAGGGGGCGAGTATGAAACCACTGCTGGATGTTTTGATCATTCTTGATGCGTTAGAGAAAGAGGGGAGTTTCGCGGCGGCGTCCGCAAAATTGTTTAAGACGCCGTCAGCGCTGAGTTATACCGTCCACAAACTAGAAAGCGATCTCAATATTCAGTTGTTGGATCGCAGTGGACACCGGGCCAAATTTACCCGTACCGGGCAGATGCTGCTGGAAAAGGGACGCGAGGTATTACATACCGTGCGCGAACTTGAAAAGCAGGCCATCAAACTGCATGAAGGCTGGGAGAATGAACTGGTTATCGGCGTAGACGATACCTTTCCCTTTTCGCTTCTTGCCCCGCTCATCGAATCTTTCTATCAACACCACAGCGTGACGCGTCTTAAATTTATCAATGGCGTATTGGGCGGCTCTTGGGATGCCCTGATTCAGGGCCGGGCCGATATCATTGTGGGTGCCATGCGTGACCCACCCACAGCAAGTGATTTTGGATTTGCGCGCTTGGGTGTGCTTGAACAGGCTTTTGTTGTTGCCCCCCATCATCCATTGGCGCAGGAGCCGGAACCGTTGAGCCGCAGAACGATCAAACGTTTTCGCGCCATTGTGGTCGGCGATAATGCGCATCCCGCGAACGTATCGGCTTCTCAGCTTCTTGACGATCAGGAAGCCATCACCGTTTTTGACTTCAAAACCAAACTGGAACTGCAGATAAGTGGTCTGGGATGTGGTTATATTCCGCGCTATCTGGCACAACGATTTCTGGACAGCGGGGCCCTGATTGAGAAGAAAGTTGTCGCGCAAATTCTGTTTGAACCCGTGTGGATTGGCTGGAACGAGCAGACCGCGGGATTAGCCAGTGCATGGTGGCGGGATGAAATTTTAGCAAATAGTGCTATCGCGGGTGTCTATGTAAAAACGGTTGTCGATAAATCAATCGGTTAGGAAAAAATATTTTTTGACAAGGCTCTCATTCTCTTGTCATTTCGCCCTAATTTAGGGCACAATGCGCCGCTTGCAAAAAATGAGATTAACCGACGTTTTAATACGCGTCGGTTATTTTTTTGCATCAAACCAATCATTCATAAAAGAGGCCGGGCTTCGTACCGGATAGATACTTACTTAAAAATCGACAGTTGTTGTCGCTGAGGATTAACAAAAAATGGGGCAATTTTTTGCTTACGCGACGGTTTCCGCCGTAATGGAGGATAACCATGTCGCATAACGCTACTCCAAACACCTCTCGCGTGGAATTACGTAAAACGCTTACGCTGGTTCCGGTTGTCATGATGGGCCTTGCCTATATGCAGCCGATGACGCTGTTCGATACATTCGGTATCGTATCAGGAATGACCGATGGTCACGTCCCGACAGCTTACGCCTTTGCACTGATCGCCATCCTTTTTACCGCACTGAGCTACGGTAAACTGGTGCGTCGCTATCCGTCTGCAGGCTCTGCCTACACTTACGCCCAGAAATCCATTAGCCCGACCGTTGGCTTTATGGTGGGTTGGTCATCACTGCTGGACTACCTGTTCGCACCAATGATCAACATTCTGTTGGCGAAAATCTATTTTGAAGCCCTGGTGCCGTCGATACCGTCATGGATTTTCGTGGTAGCACTGGTGGCTTTTATGACTGCTTTTAACCTGCGCAGCCTCAAATCTGTCGCGAACTTCAACACCGTGATCGTGCTGTTGCAGGTCGTGTTGATTGCAGTGATCCTCGGCATGGTCGTTTATGGCGTGTTCGAAGGGGAAGGTGCGGGTACGCTGGTGAGCAGCCGTCCGTTCTGGTCAGGTGACGCGCACGTGATTCCAATGATCACGGGTGCTACTATCCTGTGCTTCTCATTCACTGGTTTCGACGGTATCAGCAACCTCTCTGAAGAGACCAAGGATGCTGAGCGCGTGATCCCGCGTGCAATTTTCCTGACCGCGCTGATTGGTGGCCTGATCTTTATTGTCTCCACCTATCTGTTGCAGCTGTACTTCCCGGATATCTCTCGCTTCAAGGACCCGGATGCTTCACAGCCTGAAATCATGCTGTACGTAGCCGGTAAGTTCTTCCAGGTCGGCGCGCTGATTTTCTCCACCATTACCGTATTGGCATCCGGGATGGCGGCGCATGCAGGCGTAGCGCGTCTGATGTACGTGATGGGGCGCGATGGTGTATTCCCGAAAAGTTTCTTCGGTTATGTGCACCCGAAATGGCGTACTCCGTCCATGAACATCATCCTGGTTGGCGCGATTGCCCTGCTGGCAATCAACTTCGACCTGGTAATGGCGACGGCGCTGATTAACTTTGGTGCGCTGGTGGCGTTTACCTTCGTTAACCTGTCGGTAATCTCCCAGTTCTGGATCCGTGAGAAGCGTAACAAGACGCTGAAAGACCACTTCCAGTATCTGTTCCTGCCAATGTGCGGTGCGCTGACCGTGGGTGCGCTGTGGGTGAACCTGGAAGAGAGCTCTATGGTTCTGGGGCTGATCTGGGCTGGTATTGGCCTGATCTACCTGGCTTGTGTGACCAAGAGTTTCCGCAACCCGGTACCGCAGTACGATGAAGATATCGCGTAATAATCTAATCTGACATCGAAAAACCGGAGACATGTTCTCCGGTTTTTTTATTCCTGCGCTTTATTTCCAGCCAGTATTAATAACCGTTAGTTCTAAATTAGAGAATTTGGTTATTGGTTCTGAACCAGTTAGTCATGAATAATTTCCTGACTAATATACTTCTGGCTAATTAATTTATGTTTTCAATGATCTTAAGCGGGCTCATCTGTGGCGCGCTGCTTGGCTTTGTCATGCAACGTGGGCGATTCTGTCTGACGGGCGGCTTTCGCGATATGTATATTGCGAAAAACAATCGTATGTTCTATGCGCTACTGATAGCCATCTCTGTGCAAAGCGTGGGTGTCTTTGCGTTGATCCAGGCGGGTGTGCTCTCCTATGATGCCGGCACTTTCCCATGGCTGGGAACCGTTGTTGGTGGTTATGTTTTTGGTATCGGAATTGTTTATGCGGGCGGATGTGCTACCGGAACCTGGTACCGTGCAGGAGAGGGGCTTATCGGTAGCTGGATTGCGCTATTTACCTATATGGTGATGAGTGCGGTGATGCGCTCTACGCATGCGAGTGGACTGAATCAGGCGCTGAAAACCTACAGTACTGAGTATAACTCCATTGCCGATACGTTGAACCTGTCCGTATGGCCACTGATCGCTATTCTGCTGGCGGTTACATTGTGGGTGGTGGCGAAAGAGCTGAGAAAACCAAAATTGAAAGTCGCTACGCTACCGCCTCGTCGTACCGGCCTTGCGCATATTTTGTTTGAGAAGCGCTGGCATCCATTTGTTACTGCGGTTCTGATCGGGCTAATTGCGCTGTTGGCATGGCCGCTGAGCGAAGCAACCGGACGAATGTTTGGCCTGGGTATCACGTCACCAACCGCTAATATTTTGCAATTCCTTGTCGCAGGCGACAGTAAGTTTATTAACTGGGGAGTGTTCCTGGTGCTGGGCATTTTTCTCGGCTCATTTATTGCAGCGAAAGCCAGTCGCGAATTTCGCGTTCGTGCAGCCGACGCACCCACCACGCTGCGTAGCGGTTTTGGCGGTCTGTTAATGGGCTTTGGTGCCAGCATCGCGGGGGGTTGTTCGATTGGCAACGGTCTGGTTATGACGGCGATGATGACCTGGCAGGGATGGGTTGGCCTGGTCTTTATGATTCTCGGCGTCTGGACTGCGTCATGGATTGTGTATATCAGACCGCAGCGTAAGGCAAAACTAACCGCTGCTGCGGCAAATTAAGCGTAAGGATTTGATGATGGCAATTAAAAAACTGGATGTGGTCACGCAGGTTTGTCCGTTTCCACTGATTGAAGCAAAAGCGGCACTGGCAGAAATGGCAAGTGGTGATGAACTGGTGATCGAGTTTGACTGTACCCAGGCAACTGAGGCAATCCCGCAATGGGCCGCCGAAGAGGGGCACGTGATTACTGATTATCAACAGGTGGGTGACGCCGCCTGGAGTATTACGGTGCAGAAAGCGTAAACACGATCCCTCCGCCGTCTGGCGGAGGGCATTTCATCTTCAGACTATCTCTTGCGCATACTGCCAGAGCGATTTCAGTAGCATCAGTTTCTCTTTGTTGTCAGCGTATTGCTGACTCAACATCTGCAATTCATTCGCGTAATTTTGCAAAAACTCCGGTGTGAATACCTGACGACGATGATCCAGCCAGCGTTGCTGCTCTCCCTCATCCAGTGTCCCGGGGAAATTGCGCGCGCGATAATTAAACAGCAGTTTTTCAATGCGCTTATCGACGAAAGTGATGTCCAGTGCGGGTAAATTGCGAGGTTCGGTTTCCAGAACGATCTTCATTGCGGCACGGTCAGCATCGCTGAAAAAACCGTTGTATAACTGCGCATCTACGTTGTCCGATGGCGCAAAGGGTTCTGCTTCGGCAAAAATAGCCACCACTTTATCGCGTACCTGCGGGTTTTCACGCAGGACTTTAAGATTATCCAGACAATGCTGGCGGTTAATACCGAGACGTTCGGCATCTTCCGGACGTAACGTATTAGCCTGTGCCAGAACCGGGCATTTGTTGATATGCACCAGTTTAATTGGCACCGCGGCGTTATCTCCCAGATCGGCTTTGGCGGTGTAAAGACGCTCGCGCAGGGTGTCGCTATCCAGTTCAAGCAAGGGAGAAATATCACCGGCTAAGTCGACCATAATAACCGCATTACGATTATCCGGATGCCAGGCGAGCGGGGCAACCCAACTGGTGTTACCTCGCCATGCACCGAACATCCCAGATACATGCACTAAGGGCTTCATTTGCGGGACATCAATCAACGCAGCCAGCTTGTGTTTATTGCGGTGATTGTAGAGATAGTCAAAAAGACGTGGCTGACGTGACTTTACGAGTTGCGCCATGGCAATGGTGGCATACACGTCTGCCATCGCATCGTGAGCATTAGCATGCTCAATGCCGTTGGCGCGGGTCAGATGCTCAAGACGGAAACTGGGTAGACCGTCGTCGTTTTCTGGCCAGTTGATCCCTTCCGGTCGTAGCGCATAGCAGGCGCGCATCACATCCAGCAAATCCCAGCGAGAATTGTCGTTCTGCCAGCTCCAGGCGTAGGGATCATAAAAATTGCGATACAGGATATTACGTGTCACTTCATCATCGAAGCGCACATTGTTATAGCCGAGGATACACGTTTTCGGCACGGTAAACAGCGCATGGATGCGGGCAGCAAAAGCGGCTTCGTTCTCACCCTTATCACGTGCTTCTTGCGGCGTAATACCGGTTATCAGTACCGCTTCTGGTTGTGGCAGATAGTCGTCGGCGGGCTTGCAGTAAAAGACTTCGGGATCGCCAATGATGTTGAAATCGCTATCTGTGCGGATGGCCGCAAACTGCGCGGGTCTGTCCAGTGCCGGATGGGTACCAAAGGTCTCGTAATCGTGGAAGAGAAAACCAGGTTGCTGCTTGCCGTCATTCATTGTTCAGTTATGTCCGGGATCAATTTAGCGCTTAGCTAAGAATACCAAAAAATAGCGTGGTAATCAGCAACGGGATTATCAATGCTCGGCGGTGGCCGCAATAAAATTGCGGTAAACGTGATTAAAATAAAACGAATTAATAGATTTGGGGTTTTAAAGATATTTCATGAAATAAGAAAACGTTATCTTCTGAGTTTATAAATAAGCTAATTGAGAACCATTATTGTTATTTTTACGTTTGCCAGCGCATTCTGGAAACTTTAAAACTCTTTTATAAACAATGGGTTTTATTCTTGCCAGTTAACGGAGTTTCATTGTAATGAAATGTGAGTAAGGTTAAAAATTAATAATTTAAAGGCCATATAATCATTGGATATATCTAATAACAGGAGGTTATATGAGCATTAGTCGGCGTAATTTTTTGCGGGGCGTGGGTATTGGCTGCTCGGCCTGTGCAATAGGCAGTTTCCCACCTGGCGCACTGGCGCGAAATTCGCCAGAGAGCATTAAAGGGAAAACATCCCTGACGCCAAGTCTGTGTGAAATGTGTTCCTTTCGCTGTCCAATTCAGGCTCAGGTGATTAATAATAAAACAGTTTTTATCCAGGGAAACCCTAATGCCCCTCAGCAAGGCACGCGCGTTTGTGCTCGCGGGGGCAGCGGTGTTAGCCTGGTAAACGACCCGCACCGGATTGTGAAACCGATGAAACGCACCGGGCCGCGTGGCAGTGGCGAATGGCAGGTCATTAGCTGGCAACAGGCATATCAAGAAATTGCCGAAAAGATGACGGCAATAAAAAATCAATACGGACCGCAGGGCGTTGTCTTCTCCTCTAAATCCGGTTCGCTTTCCGGCCATTTATTTCATTTGGCGACGGCTTTTGGCTCACCAAATACCTTCACGCACGCTTCAACTTGTCCAGCAGGTAAAGCCATAGCCGCCAAAGTAATGATGGGTGGGGATTTAGCAATGGATATCGCCAACACCCGCTATATGGTCTCTTTTGGACATAACCTCTATGAAGGAATTGAGGTTGCCGATACTCATGAACTGATGACCGCACAAGAGAAGGGCGCGAAGATGGTCAGCTTCGACCCCCGACTGTCGGTATTTTCCAGTAAGGCGGATGAATGGCATGCGATTAAACCGGGGGGAGACTTACCGGTGCTGATGGCGATGTGCCACGTCATGATTACTGAAAAATTGTATGACGCGGGATTCGTTGAACGCTACACAACAGGTTTTGACCAACTGGCAGAGGCGGTACAAGAGGCCACGCCGGAATGGGCACAAAATTTGGCCGACGTACCTGCGGATGTCATTACCCGGGTGACTCGCGAAATGGCGGCCTGCGCCCCCCATGCGATTGTCAGCCCCGGTCACCGTGCGACTTTTTCGCAGGAAGAGATCGACATGCGGCGCATGATTTTCACCCTCAACGTGCTGCTGGGAAATATTGAGCGCGAAGGCGGCATGTACCAGAAAAAAGCGGCTGCAACCTACAATAAGCTGGCCGGAGAGAAGGTGGCCCCGGTGCTGGCGAAACCGGATGCCAAACTCCCTAAGCCAACGGCGCAGCGTATTGACCTGGTCGCGCCGCAATTCAAATATATCGCTGCGGGTGGTGGGGTGGTGCAGAGCATTATCGATGCTGTGTTAAACCAGACGCCTTATCCGGTGAAAGGATGGATTATGTCCCGGCATAACCCTTTTCAAACTGTGACCTGTCGGCCGGATCTGGTCAAAACTGTTGAGCAGTTGGATCTGGTGGTGAGCTGCGATGTCTATTTAAGTGAAAGCGCGGCCTATGCCGATTACCTGTTACCTGAATGCACCTATCTCGAACGCGATGAAGAAGTCTCTGATATGTCGGGGCTGAATCCAGCCTATGCGCTGCGCCAGCAGGTCGTTGAGCCTATCGGTGATGCGCGCCCAAGCTGGCAAATCTGGAAAGAGCTGGGCGAGCAACTGGGTCTTGGGCAGTTCTATCCGTGGCAAGATATGCAAGTACGCCAGCTGTATCAGCTCAATGGTGACCATGCGTTATCTGCTGAACTGCGCCAGAAGGGGTATCGGGAGTGGGGCGTACCGCTGTTACTCCGTGAGCCTGAATCGGTACGCCAGTTTACTGCGCAGTATCCGGGAGCAGTGGCCGCTGACAATGACGGTACGTATGGCGAACAACTGCGCTTCAAATCCCCATCCGGAAAGATCGAACTCTATTCCGAAGAACTGGAGACACTCCTGCCGGGCTATGGTATTCCGCGTGCACGCAATTTTGCGCTCAAGGCCGACAATGAACTCTATTTCATTCAAGGCAAAGTCGCGGTTCACACCAATGGCGCGACGCAATATGTCCCATTACTCAGCGAGCTGATGTGGGATAACGCGGTGTGGATCCACCCGAAAACGGCTGGAGAAAAAGGGATTAAAAGCGGCGATGACATCTGGCTTGAAAATGCGACGGGTAAGGAGAAAGGTAAAGCGTTGGTCACTGCCGGTATTCGACCCGATACGCTGTTCGTCTATATGGGATTCGGCGCCAAGGCCGGCGCAAAAACCGCAGCGACAACGCATGGGATTCACTGTGGAAACTTGCTTCCACATGTGACCAGTCCGGTATCCGGCACGGTGGTCCATACCGCTGGCGTTACGCTTCGTCGGGCATGAGAAAGGAGAACATCATGAATCAGTCAACAAATCCGTATGTCATGCTGCATGACGAGAAACGCTGTATTGGTTGTCAGGCGTGCACGGTTGCCTGCAAAGTTTTGAATGACGTGCCAGAAGGTTTTAGCCGGCTGCAGGTGCAGATCCGCTCACCGGAAAACGAACCTGAGGTGCTGTCTCACTTCCAGTTTGTCCGCGTCTCCTGCCAGCACTGCGAAGATGCGCCTTGTGTCAGCGTCTGTCCGACTGGCGCTTCGTTTCGGGACGAAAACGGCATTGTGCAGGTGGAGAAGTCCCGCTGTATTGGCTGTGATTATTGCGTTGCCGCCTGTCCGTTCCATGTGCGCTACCTGAACCCACAAACAGGAATTGCAGATAAATGTAACTTTTGCGCAGACACCCGTCTGGACGCTGGACAATCGCCTGCCTGTGTTTCCGTATGCCCTACGGATGCGCTGAAGTTTGGTCGCCGTGATGACCCTGAAATTCAGCACTGGATTCATCAAAAAGAGGTTTACCGTCAGCAGGATACGCGCAGCGGTGCGGTGAGTATTTTCCGGCGTAAAGAGATCCATCAGGAGGGAAAAGTATGAATTCTATCTGGGGAGCAGAGCTTAACTATGCGCCAGACTACTGGCCGCTGTGGCTCATTTATGCAGGCGTAGTCATTCTGTTGATGATTGCCGGTCTGGTGGTACATGCGCTGCTGCGTCGAATGCTGGCGCCCAAAACGGCAGCCGGAGAAGAGCACCGTGACTATCTTTACTCATTGGCTGTCCGCCGTTGGCACTGGGGAAATGCGCTGCTTTTTATCCTGCTTCTGCTCAGCGGTTTGTTCGGCCATTTTTCTATCGGACCGGTAGCGCTGATGGTGCAGGTGCACACCTGGTGTGGATTCGCATTACTGGCTTTCTGGATTGGCTTCGTCATGATCAATGCCACCAGCGGCAACGGTTGCCACTATCGTGTGCAATTCAGCGGGTTGATAAAGCGCTGCCTGCTACAAACGCGTTTTTATCTGTATGGGATAATGAAAGGTGAGGCACATCCGTTTGCGGCAACAGCGGAGAATAAATTTAACC
The DNA here is from genome assembly GCF_014103415.1 of Citrobacter sp. RHBSTW-00671. Classification (NCBI taxonomy): domain Bacteria; kingdom Pseudomonadati; phylum Pseudomonadota; class Gammaproteobacteria; order Enterobacterales; family Enterobacteriaceae; genus Citrobacter; species Citrobacter sp. RHBSTW-00671. The sequence goes on along the minus strand of NZ_JABXPR010000001.1, from coordinate 3,528,073 downwards.
CCCTGCAACAGTTAGCCTATCTGGCCATCATGTATGCGTTGGTTCCGCTGTTAATCATTACCGGGTTGCTCTGTCTTTACCCGCAGATTATAGGCGCCGGGCCGGTGGTACTGGTGCTGCATATGGTGTTGGCGATTGTTGGCATTCTGTTCATTTGCGCACATATTTACCTGTGCACATTGGGTGATACGCCGGGGCAAATCTTTCGCAGCATGATTGACGGCTATCACCGTCATCGCAGCCATCATGCAGAAACCGCATCACATAAAGGCTAATCCTGCGCGGATTTTGCAGGGGAAGCCCGTCTGACATTCTTTCTTTAATAGCAAGAAAATGTGCCTTATGTCACATTTTCTTGCAATTTATCCATGTTTGTTCGGCAGAACTTCCGTAAAAAGAACGGCTATTTCTCCTGGTTATGAGGACATGCTGTTGAAACGCCGTTTGTTTATTGCCGCTTCGCTATTCGCGATTAGCTTTTCGTCCGCTTATGCGACTGATGTCGCCAGTTTTGCCCCCCGGCCTCCCGCCATTAATGCTGGCGCGTGGGTGCTTATGGATTACACCACGGGCCAAATCCTGACCGCCGGTAATGAACACCAGCAACGCAACCCCGCCAGCCTGACCAAGTTAATGACCGGCTATGTTGTCGATCGTGCGATTGATAGCCATCGCATTAGCCCAACGGATATCGTCACTGTCGGACGTGACGCATGGGCGAAAGATAATCCGGTGTTTGTTGGCTCATCGTTAATGTTCCTGAAAGAAGGCGATCGCGTTTCAGTACGTGATTTAAGTCGCGGTTTAATTGTTGATTCCGGCAATGACGCATGCGTCGCGCTGGCTGATTACATCGCGGGTGGGCAGCCACAGTTTGTCGCGATGATGAACAGTTACGTTGAGAAGCTGAAGCTTAAAGATACACATTTCGAAACGGTGCATGGGCTGGACGCGCCAGGCCAGCATAGCTCGGCCTACGATCTGGCCGTGTTGTCCCGGGCGATTATTCACGGGGAACCTGAGTTCTACCACATGTACAGTGAGAAGAGTCTTACCTGGAACGGTATCACGCAGCAAAACCGTAACGGACTGCTGTGGGATAAAACGATGAACATCGATGGCCTGAAGACCGGGCACACATCCGGGGCCGGATTTAACCTGATCGCCTCTGCAGTTGACGGACAGCGTCGCTTGATTGCCGTGGTAATGGGCGCCGAGAGCGCGAAAGGGCGCGAGGATCAGGCACGCAAACTGCTGCAGTGGGGGCAACAAAATTTTGATACGGTGCAGGTTTTGCGTAGCGGTAAGCAAGTCGGCGTCGAACGAATCTGGTATGGCGATAAAGAAAACATTAGCCTCGGCACCGAGCAGGATTTCTGGATGGCACTGCCTAAGGCTGAAGTCCAGAATATCAAAGCAAAATATGTTCTTGATAAGAAAGAATTGGTAGCGCCTATTGCCGCGCATCAACGCGTGGGGGAAATTGAACTCTATGACAGGGATAAGCTGGTGGCGCATTGGCCACTGGTCACTCTGGAATCGGTCAGTAAAGGCGGCCTATTTTCGCGTCTGAGCGATTACTTCCACCATAAGGTGTAATTTTTCACCCATGCTACTGACTGGCAAGAGTGCGAAACTGCTCACATAATAATCACTATTTCCTTGTGGCCGTAATATACAAAAATTACACTGTATATAAATACAGTGTAATAACGGAGGTTATATGGAGTACGAGATAAAGCAGGTCGATAAACGCAGGATTGCCGGTTTTCATATGGTTGGACCGTGGGAGCAAACGGTAAAGCAGGGTTTTGAGCAGTTAGTCATGTGGGTGGATGACAAGCAGATAGTGCCGCTGGAATGGATCGCCGTTTATTACGACAACCCGGATGTTGTGCCTGCTGACAAACTGCGCTGCGATACTGTGGTTTCCGTCGCAGAGAATTTCGAGATCCCAGAGAACAGCGAAGGAGTGATACTGACTGAGCTGGCCGGTGGCGAGTATGCTATTGCTGTTGCTCGTGTTGAAAATCATGACTTTGCGACGCCATGGTATCAATTTTTTAATCTTCTGTTGCAGGACGCAACATACCAGATAGCAGCCAAACCCTGTTTTGAGATTTATATGAATAATGGCATGGAAGACGGTTACTGGGACATCGAAATGTATGTGCCAGTACAGCCGAAGTAGCTGTTTTTTGCGTAAATCAGGGTGAAAGTCCTGGTGATAACGATGATGTTTTCACTAAAAAAGCAGGTACAATTCTGTTCTTTGCTATTCCCTGACGGAGTGGATGAGTGCGTGCCGATAAGTCGCTGAGTCCTTTTGAAATTCGTTTGTATCGTCATTATCGCGTAGTGCACGGTATTCGCATTGCGCTGGCGTTTCTTCTTACTTTTCTGTTGGTTCGCCTGTTGGATATTCCTGAAGGTACGTGGCCTCTGATCACGCTGGTGGTGATTATGGGGCCCATTTCATTCTGGGGTAACGTCGTCCCAAGAGCGCTTGAACGCATTGGCGGGACGATTCTGGGCTCAGTACTTGGGCTGGTTGCTCTGCGTCTCGAACTCCTGTCACTTCCGCTTATGCTGATATGGTGCGCAGTGGCGATGTTTCTCTGCGGCTGGCTGGCATTAGGTAAAAAACCCTATCAGGCATTGCTGATTGGCATAACGCTTGCCGTCGTCGTCGGGGCTCCCGCGGGTGACATGAATACAGCGTTGTGGCGCGGTGGTGACGTGATTCTGGGATCGTTACTGGCGATGCTGTTTACCGGCATCTGGCCGCAGCGGGCATTTATTCACTGGCGTATTCAACTGGCGCATTGTGTCACGGGGTATAACCGGGTGTATCAGGCTGCGTTGTCACCTAACTTGCTCGAACAGCCCCGACTGGAGAAGCATTTACAACAACTACTGAGTGACGTTGTCAAAATGCGTGGACTAATTGTTCCTGCCAGCAAAGAGACCCACATCCAAAAATCAATCTTTGAAGCTATTCAGACGGTTAACCGCAATCTGGTGTGCATGCTTGAGCTGCAAATCAACGCGTTGTGGGCGACGCGTACCAGCCACTTTGTGATGCTGAACGCGCATACCCTGCGTGAAACTCAGCTCAGAACGCAACAGGCGTTACTCACGATCACTCATGCGCTATATGAAGGTAATCCACAGCCGATACTTGCCAATACGGAAAAACTCAACGACACCGTGGAGGAGTTACGCCAACTCATCGCTGAGCATAAAGGCGATAATGTTGCTGAAACACCTATTCACGGCTATGTCTGGTTGAATATGGAGATGGCACGGCAACTGGAATTGCTCTCACATTTAATTTGTCGCGCGCTGCGCAAATAAAGAGCAGATGAGGGGATTGGTTCTACTGCTGCTTCGATTCAGCAAAGATTAAGGGTATGATATTGAAAAAGGCTAAAACCATTGGTAACTGCAATGGCTTTACCCTCGATAATTCAGGTTTCAGCCATGCATTATCAATGCAGATGCAACTTGAAGTATGGCGGGCATGAAAGTAATGTTGACCCACTTTAGCCGTTGTTTTAACGAATCCGAATCTCACATTATCAGGGGTGTAAAAATGGAAACTACCAAGCCTTCTTTCCAGGACGTGCTGGAATTTGTTCGTCTGTTCCGTCGTAAAAACAAACTGCAACGTGAAATCCAGGACGTTGAGAAAAAGATCCGTGACAACCAGAAACGCGTCCTGCTGCTGGACAACCTGAGCGACTACATCAAGCCGGGCATGAGCGTTGATGCTATCCAGGGTATCATCGCCAGCATGAAAAGCGACTATGAAGATCGTGTAGATGATTACATCATCAAAAATGCAGAGATCTCTAAAGAGCGTCGTGATATCTCTAAAAAGCTGAAAGCCATGGGTGAAGTGAAAAACGGCGAAGCGAAAGCAGAGTAACGTTTTATGGCAGTAGGGGGCACTGCTAAGCGGCGGCCCCTACTGTAGTTTTACCCCACCTGTTACCATCCGCAGTAAATGCTGCTCAGGCCAGTGAGTTGTCAGTTTTTTCTGTGCCAGCATCCATTTGATGTAATCAACATCATGACGTTTTCTGTCCAGCATCAGACCCACCACGCTGCCGCTGTGCGCAACGTTCACCCCGTATAAATCACATTCTTCTACCAGCGCCAATAGCGAATCGAAATCTGGTTTTGGCAACAACATTTGGCTGGCGATTGCGCTAAGCGTGGCTGCCTCTCCCATCCGATAGGGATTTTGACTAATACAGGCTTCCTGTACTTTTTCCCATGCGCGTTTAAGCGCGGGAGCACCTGCCTGTAGCCCGGGTTGGCGCGGAATGCGGTGATAATCTGCGGTACGTAGTGTTTCCGGGCTTTCCAGAACCAACAGGTCAAGCTGGGGCTGCGCTTCACAGGGAATTTGCGTAGAGGCGTCGTTATGATCGAAAAGGGTTAACTGATGGAAAACGGTGCTGTCGGTAGGTTCAAGAGAAACGCAAAGCTGCGCCAGAGTAGGTTCATCTAGCTGATGACCCAGAAAATGAGCGGTGGCTAGCGCGGTGGCGGCAATATCCGCGGTGCTACTGGCCATTCCTTTCGCAATGGGAATCGTTGACTGGATATCTATTCGAATACCCTGACTGATATGCGCCGGGTAGTGCCAGTGCTGCAATAACCGGTCAACCATCGCTCGCGAAAGTGGGCGTTCATCCACTCGTGGTGAACCTGAACTGACCTCGACGGTGCTATACCATTCAACCGGGCAGGAGACCAGTTTCTCACTGCCCAGAATCCAGCCCTGGATAAGTTCTCCGCACGATGCGGGACATTGCGCAACAGCCACATCTTCACCTTTGTGATCAGCAATCCTCGGCGCATAGTGTCATGGCGATCGCGCTATTACCATGATTTGCCGCAATTTGCGGTGCAGCAGGATTAAGCAGGAATGCCCAATGTCACAGTTTCTGATATCGCTATACGCATAACATCCTGCGCGATCATCAACTCTTCATTGGTATTTATAACGGCCACTTTGACCAGCGCAGTTTCAGTTTGAATGAAGGTTGCGTTGCGCCGATTTTTTTCATCATCAACAGCCAGACCTAAGAAATTCAGATTGTGGCAAATCGCAGCGCGTGCTCGGGCTGAGTTTTCACCAATTCCACCCGTAAATACCAAAGCATCCAGACCGCCCATCTGCATAATATAACTGCCTATAGTGGCGCGAATTCGTTCTGCAAACAGCGTAAGTGCGAGAGCAGCCTGTGAGTTGCCTTCGTCTGCGGCGCGTTCAACGTCACGATAGTCTGATGAGATACCGGAAACCCCAAGTAATCCCGATTCATTGTTGAGGAGTTGGTTAAGTTGCTGCGGTGTTTTGCCTTCGCGCAGGGCAATCCACGGCAAAATAGACGGGTCAATATCTCCGCTGCGCGTACCCATCATCACGCCAGACTGTGGTGTAAAGCCCATCGAGGTATTCACCGATTTTCCGCCCTTGATGGCACAGATGCTGCTGCCATTACCAAGATGACAGCATACGACGCGCAGTGCGCTGAGCGGGACGCCCAGCTTTTCAGCCAACGCGGTACTGACGTATTTGTGGCTGGTACCATGAAAACCGTAACGCCGAATTCCCAGCTCTGAGTAATAGCGCCAGGGCAGAGGATAAACAAAAGACGGCTCAGTCAGCGTTTGATGAAAAGCAGTGTCAAAAACTGCGACGGCAGGTGCCTCGGGTAATAACTGACGAAAAACTGCGATCCCCAGCGCATTAACCGGGTTATGCAGTGGCGCCAGTTCTGCAAGACGCTCGATTTCGGCCAGTGTTTCATCGTTGACGAGGGCGGAGTCTTTAAAAGACTCACCACCATGTGCGACGCGATGACCGACGCCATCGATCTCTTCCAGACTCTTGATGATGTTCAGGCTAAGCAGTTTTTCCAGTAACAGTGTTACTGCTTCACGGTGATCGGCAACGGGTAACGTCTCCTGCCATTTCTGTACGGGTGTTTTAAGCGTGACCTGCGCGTCAGACATCCCGATACGTTCAATCAGTCCCTGGCAGATCATTTCACCCTGCGGCATCGCCAGTAACTGAAACTTAAGTGAAGAGCTACCCGCGTTTATGGCCATTATTTTGTGAGACATGACGGTTCCTTTGCATTCAGAAAAATGAACATCTCATCGACCCCGGTATTCTCCAGCGCGCTGGTGATAAACACGTTCTGCGCTCCTGCCTGCACCAACCAGCTTTCTACGAGTGAAATTCTCTGGGGGTTAGCTAAATCGGCTTTGGTGACGAGGCCGATAACAGGTCTGTTCATTGGGCCAGTAAAGCCGGGGGAAAAAGGTGACCATGGGGCGTCGGCATTCAGTACCAGAGCGATAATGTCAGCTTCACAGGCGCTGGCCAGCAACGCACTGTACAGGCAGCGGTTCTCAAGATATTCACCCGGCGTGTCTATTGTCGTTGGCGACCAGACAATCGCCTGAGTTTTCTGGTAATGAAGTGCTTCTCCACGCAGACATTGTGTGAGTGAGGTTTTACCGCACTGGCTGGGGCCAATTAGCATGATGCGTTTCATGTGGTTACGTCCGGGTAATAGGGCACGCAGTAAAACGCATCATTTCGCCAAGCGTTCTGGTTACCTGTTTCAACGCGTACTCAACGGCTGAAACATCGCCCGTCAGTACGACTGCACCGGTAAAACGATCGAGAAAACCTATCTCTACCGCACCAGATTTCGTGGCGATATCACAGGCGATAATCGAGGCTTCACTGGGCGTAATGGTTAAAATACCAATGGCCGAGACTGAATCCTGCAACCCCAGTTTTTTGAATAAATCTTTACCTGGATTAGCAATAAGATGCGCCAGCGTGACCTGCTTGCCGGGTACGTATTCCTGGATCATGCGATCCGTCGGCGGTTGTCTGTCCATTATCCCTCCACTATTTGCCGCCACATGCTTTCATGCGGGCGTGGTATGACGGAGCGATAAACCAGCAGACCTTTTTCCCCGGCGCTTTCGCTGGCGACTGTCACGGCGTTATTGACATCGGAAACATCGCCCGCGACAACCATGTAGCATTTACCACCAATACCGAATGCCATATGCACCCGTACCAGCGTGACATTGGACGCTTTAACTGCACGATCGGCGGCACAGATACAAGCCGCTACGCTCCAGGTTTCAACAATCCCGACGGCCTGATGCTTATCCACACTGTTAAGACCGCTAATTGCCGGGAGAACGCTGGCATGAATATTTGGGAGCACCAGACTGTCGACGAGCATATCGCCAGCAAGAGACGTCCCTGTTGCAATGGCCTGCTGCACTGCGCCTACGTCACCCCCGAGCATCAGTAAAAACTTTCCAGGGCAGATGGTTTTGCTGACCAGCAAATTCACATTCGCGCTTTTTAGCATCGCATCACCGGCTTCCATCCCTTTGGCGATGCTGGTGAGTTCTAAAATCCCTATAGCCTGAGACATGATTAACCTCTTATTACCGTGATGGATTGCCCGGTTATCTCGCTGACAAGACCGTCAATACTGGCGTGGACAGATGCACCTAACGCGCCTTCAGGTACATCAGCAACACATTGGCCACGAACAACACGCTCACCTTTTTGCACGCAGGGGATAGCGCTGGCGCCAATATGCTGGCGTAACAGCAGTGTTGTTTCGTCTGTGGCGTAATCGGCTTCAGACAGGGGCGCGTCGTGGTACCAGTCGCTGAGGCCAAGTTTGGTGATGAGTCGTTTAACCGGAATCAAACGGTACTTCGCCATTTCGTCTTCGGGATTTAGTGGTCCCTCATAACGATGGTTAAGCGCCCGTAGTTCACGTTTGAGCATACGGTTGATGCGCATCGGCGAAATGCCTACCGGACAAGCCACACTTTCACAGACATTGCATTCTGAACAGGTCAGGGCAGTGAGCAGCAACTGCGGGGTGGCTGCCTGTTGGTAGTTTACTGCGCGAACCAGCAGATGCGGTGATAGTTCATGACCGATTAAGTGTCTTGGGCATAAATCAGTGCACAGACGACATTGCTCGCAAACGGTTTTTGCAACCGCAAGCACGGTGCGTTCGTCCTGCATTCGTCGTTGAATCAGCGCATGGGATTTGGGCAATACTAGTAGCCCCCCGGTGGTCTTGCTCACGGGGGTATCCAGCGAAGTTATCAGGCCACCCATCATCGGACCGCCGTTGATAAAACCGGGATCGTCAACGGTGGCGCCACCCGCCAGTGCCAGGACTTCGCGTAAAGACATACCGATGGGAACACTCAGCGTTAACGGTCTGGCGACCGCACCGTTGACGGTCAGCGTGCGACGGGTAACGGGGTACTGCTGTTCAACCGCTCTGGCGATATTGAGCACGGTCTGGACGTTATTGACCACCACGCCTACGCTAACGGGCAGCGCGGCTGGAGGAACCCGCCGTCCCGTTGCCATCCAGATGGTCAGCACCTCGTCACCTGCCGGATACACATCGGGTAAAATATGTATCCTGATGTTGGTCGGTAAAAGCGGTGTTAACGCATTGATGGCCTTCTGATACTTTTCTTTAAGGGCAATAATGCCGGCATTGGCCCCTGTTGCCGTCATGGCATACTGAACGCCACGTACCAGCCTCGCCGCCTGAACTGCCATTAATTGTTGATCGACTTTCAGCATTGGCTCGCATTCTGCAGCGTTCACCAGAAACGTATCAACCTGCGCCTGGAGTTTAACGTGTGCAGGAAACCCTGCACCACCGGCCCCAACCACGCCTGCTGCACGCACGCGATCGCGTATCGTTTGTGCGTCATAAAGAACATGTTCTGCCGTCATGGCTGTATTCATAATAATTCCTCAAGCAGTTCCTGAATGGCACTGGCATCGGCTACGCGGGGATTGGTTTGCAACGTGACATCAGCCAGCGCGGCCTGAACCATCGACGGTATACGTTGCGACCAGGTATGCTTCTCGTCTTTCAGTGCATCAATAAATGCCGGTAATGCGCACTGTTTTTTGAGTTGTTCAATATGATGAATGAGCGCATTGAGTGCCGCCGTATCATTCGCACTATCCGGGCATAAATGGCAGGCTTTCGCGAAACGGGCGTAGCGCTTTGCCGCCCGTGGGTCGCGCGCATTAAACTGAATGACACGAGTGAGTAACAGTGCGTTAGCCAGTCCATGGGGTAAGTGAAACTGACCACCGAGCTGATGGGCAATGGCGTGATTGATACCCAGCCCCGCCTGGCTAAATGCCATCCCTGCCAATGTAGAGGCATTGTGCATTTTCCCCCGAGTTGCCAGGCACTCGCCTTTGCTAACTGCAACAGGTAGGTACTGGAAGACAATTTGCGCGGCTTTTTCCGCCAGCGCATCCGTGAAGTCACTGGCTTTTATCGATACATAGGCTTCCAGCGCATGTGTCAGGACATCCATACCGGTATTCGCAGTAATGGCAGGAGGGACGCTGACAACCAGCGTAGGATCAAGAATGGCCATGTCAGGGTAAAGGGCGTTATTAAATAGTGGATATTTAATACCTTTCTCCGGATCGCTGATCACGCAGGCGCTGGTCACTTCCGAGCCTGTACCGCTGGTGGTGGGAATGGCCACACAGGTTTCAATTTCAATACCAAACTGACGGCTGAACCAGACGATAGCTTTGGCGGCGTCAAGTGCGGAGCCACCACCAAAGCCAATCACCACATCCGGTTGCAGGGACTGCATTTGTGCAATCCCCTGGACTACCGTACCAATGGTTGGGTCGGGGGTGATATCACTGAAAATGCTGATGCGATTATCCGCGGGCAGCGTATTTTGCAGCTTTTCAATCAGGGGAGAACGTGCGAGAAAACCGTCGCAAATAATCCAGATATGTTTATTGGAGAAACGCTTAAGCACATCCAGACTTCCCTGGCCGCTGAACAATCGTGTTTGCAGTGAAAAGCTATTCATAACGGCCTCATTAGCGAATAGAAAAACCGTTGGTGAGCACGCAACGACGAGAGCGTGCGAAAGTTCGCGCTGACGTTGTGCCTTCACCAGTAGGGGTAGCGATAGTAAAGGTGGTAAAGCCTTCACCACCGACACCAATACCGGCGTAAGAGGGGCCATTTTTCACAAAGATAGAGGTCTGAAGGGTGCGGGCAGCAAGATTCAGACGTGACACGTTTTGTGAATGCATGATGGCAGTGTGATGCAGTCCCTCTTCAACTTTCAGTGCCAACGCCAGTGCACTGTCAAAATCCTTTACGCTCACGATGGGCAGCATTGGCATCAACTGTTCGCTGGTGACCCATGGATCGTCAGCATTGACGATGCCAATCAACAGGCGAGGTGTTTTTGCCGGAACCGGTATGTCCGCAGCTTCAAGCAGGGCTGCTGGACTCTTTCCAACCAGTTTTTTATTGGCTATGCCTTCAGGCAGACAGGCGGCGCGCAGTTTGTTGATGTCTTCGTTGTGCAGAAGTAACGCGCCAAAAGACTGCATTTGTTGGACCAGTCGTTCAGCAACAGCATCGACAACAATCAGGCTTTTCTCAGCAATACAGGGCAGGTTGTAATCAAACGATGCACCGTTGATGATATCTTCAGCTGCTTTAACCAGGTCAGCAGTTTCATCCACAATACAGGGCGGGTTTCCTGCGCCAGCACCAATAACTTTCTTCCCGCTTTTCATACCCATAGCAACAATGCCAGGGCCGCCGGTAATCGCCAGAACTGCGATTTTAGGGTGAGCCATCATCTGCTGGGTAGCTTCAAAAGTAGGTTCTGTGACCGTGACGACAAGATTCCGGATCCCGCAGCAGCGGAAGGCAATATCTTCAATCATGGCAATCAGTTTCAGTGATACCGCTTTTGCGCCAGGGTGCGGGCTGAAGTAAACGCTGTTTCCCGCGGCCAGCATACTGATGCTGTTATTGATGATGGTTTCCGTGGGGTTTGTACTTGGCGCAACGGAGCCAATCACCCCAAATGGGGAATACTCAAACAACACCATGCCACCGTCACCGGTAAGTGCAGTGGTGGTGAGGTCTTCGATGCCAGGGGTGTTGTCGAGCGCGGCTTTATTTTTAAGGAACTTATCCTCTTTGTTTCCCATTCCCGTTTCCGCTGCGCTTTCTGCGGCCAAAGAAGCCAGATGAGGCGTCAGCTCTTCCCGAAGGGCGCTAATGATGGCACTGCGGGTTTTTAGCGGACATTGCTGATAGCGCAGAAAAGCCTGATGAGCAGCATCGATGGCTTCGCCGACGGACGGAAAGATACCCTTTCCTTTAACGTCTGATGTTGCCGGTGCGAGTTGCTCAGTCAAAATGTTGCGGATAAGGGTTTCAAGTTCTGAAGTATTCATTGATGTGTTCTCACGTTAATCGCCGCAATGGCCGTTTCTGCAATGTCCATATCCTGCTCAACGCTTCCTCCGCTGATGCCAAGACCCCCAAGGAGTAAACCCTCTCGCCATAATGCGTAGCCGCCGCCAAAGGTGACGACTTTTCCCTGCATATGGCTTTCCAGACCGTAAAGCGCGGCGCCTGGTTGTACCACCGATGCCAGCTCATGCGTGGCGGTTTTCATCGCCACGGCGGTCCAGGCTTTTTTCGGCGCCAGTTCGCTACTGACGAGTAATGCGTCAGGCATGCGCCAGGTCACCGTTTGGGTCCCGTTCGCATCGACAATGCTGATGACGACCGGAACCTGAAGTTCTTCTGCTCTCGTTACCGCAGCGCGAGTGAGTTGATGGAGCTCCTGAAAAGACAGAGACATAGCCGACTCCCTGGTGACTGCTGTGCGCGTGGCTGCAAGATAGCGCTCAGCGACTTTATGAATGATGTCGTTTTGATGAGTGTCATGATCTTCGGCGCGTGCAAGCGCATATAAACAGTCGGACAGGCGGTTGATATAACGCATCAACACATGTCGGATGGAGACATTGGCCGAGAGTTCGACCAGCCGCCGTTCTGCGCGGCGAGTCAGCGTGCGGGCGAAGTGCAGTCGGCTGGCGGCTTCGCTGCGGCCAGGTAAAATAAAGCTGCGCAGTGGAGGAATTCGCCCCATGGCGGTATCGATGGCGGCTTCCAGAGCCGCAATTTCTTCGGAGCTGATGTATCGCTGATCGGGTGAGGGCTGTTCGCTTTCGCTGGCCAGTTCGGCACTGAACCAAAACAATTGCAGCTGAATATCTTCAAGTAAGAGACGATGTTGCTGGCTTTTTACCGCGCAGGCACACAGGCTCAATGCGGCATTGAGTTCATCTAACGTACCGTAGGCTTCAACGCGTGGATGCGATTTACTCACGCGTTGTCCGGTAAAAAGCGCTGTCGTGCCGGCATCGCCAGTGCGGGTATAAATCGCCATAGTTCCTCCTAACGAGAAAGCGTGTCGACGATGCCGACGATCGCCAAATCGATGGCCTCATTGGGACCGGAAAAAACGTGTCTGGCACTGGAACCACTGCTGAGTAATACCAGTTCGCCGGTTCCTGCGCCGACAGAATCAACGGCAACTTCATCTCCACTTATCGGGGACGCGGAAAGCTCTCCGTCAGCACTCACCCGACGTACCAGCAACAGTTTTTTCCCCACCAGTGATGGCGACTTTTGCGTAGAAACTACAACGCCTGTAACCCTTGCCAGATACATGGTTCACTCCTGCTTAATTAATTGAACATTTCGCGCACTAATCGCTTCCCGAGCCAGTGCCGTCACGACACAGCAACGACGCAACACCAGGATGCCACCGTTAAGTTGGGCAACATCGGCATAACTTAAGAGTGTTTCAGGATGCAGCATGACGATGTGCCCCAGTTCATTACTGAACTCCAGCGGCAGTCGCGCGAGCTTTTTCACGGGGAGTGCCGGTAGCAGCCGATGCTGTAGAGAGATTTTTACGTGAAGCCCGCATGCCAGCGCCTCGTGGATTGTTACCACCGCGACACTGGACGGACTGCAATCGGCAATTTTCTCCAGCAAGGGCAGGTCTGCCTGCAGGAGGTGCAGTGACGAGTACTGACAACATAATGTCCGGGAATCGATTTCCCGTAACTGTGCGACGCTCAGCGTGATGGTACTTTCCGCGCGTTTTTTGAGCCGGGAAACAACTTCCTCAATGATGCGTTGCAGCAGTTCGTTGTTCATCGTGGAGTCACCAATGTGGCAAATGCCTGCGGATTATCAGCGCCTGCGGCATTGGCTTCGTCTGTATCGATATGCATCTCAAGGCGCATATCCGGTGAAACGCGTACGGCGACATTATCGAAAATCAGTCGGCGTTCATCGCCATTGATTGCCACGGAGACTTTATCGCCATGAGATACGCGCAGTATCAGCGCGTCCAACGGCGACATATGGATATGTCGCTGGGCAACAATAACCCCGGAGGGTAACTCCAGTTCAGCAAAGGGGCTGATAAGACGAATGCCAGGTGTTCCCTGAATATTACCTGACATGCGCAGCGGTGCTGCGATGCCTAGTGTGCGGGCGTCGGTACGCGATATCTCCACCTGGCTAGTACTACGCAGTGGACCAAGCAAACGCACATTCTTTAACTGACCTTTCGGTCCGACCAGCGTGACGGTCTGATCTGCGGCATATTGTCCGGGCTGCAACAGGCCCTTTTTCTCGCTAATCGGCTGATTAGGGAACAGGCGAATGTAGTCCTCGGCGCAGAGGTGGATGTGGCGGTTCGAAATCCCGAGAGGAATAGGGCGTTCACGCATTTCATCCAGTATTTTACTGACCGTTGTTTCCAGTTGCTGTTTATCCATTACGCTTCACCTCGTTTGCCCGAGTGCAGGCAGAGAGCGCGTGGCTCGCCTTTCTGGCGAGGGCAAGCAGGGTCAAGACACAGATTACAGCTAATCAACTCTGCCTGTTGCGCAGCTTCAGGTAATGCAATTTCTGTAGCCATCTCTTCTTGCTCTTGCGATACATCAGGTATCGGTTCTGGCGCTGGCTGCACGGGCACACTGTGGGAAAGAATGCCTTCTCCCGGCCTGGAAATGACCCTGTGCGCGACCAGTCCATTTCGCAGCTCTGCTAAATTAACACCGGTGGATATAGCCGCCTGAACGGAGGCCACATCCCCGATGATTTTGATCACCGTCCAGCCTGAGCCGTTGGTTTTTTCGAGGCCCACCAGCGTGATGGAAGCGGCTTTCGCCATGACGTCCGCGCAACTGATGGCTAATGCCAGACCACTAACTTCAAGTAATCCCAGTGATTGCTTCACGCTGTGCTCCTTGTTTACGGCGATTTATGCGGATTTAGGTAAAATGGCTTCAACGTCGCTGTGTGGACGTGGAATAACGTGACAGGATTTCACCTCTCCAACAGCACTCGCTGCTGCGCTTCCTGCATCTACTGCCGCTTTTACGGCACCGACATCCCCGCGGACCATCACGGTGATAAGTCCTGAGCCAATTTTTTCGTAGCCAACCAACTGCACATTTGCGGATTTCACCATGGCATCAGCGGCTTCAATAGCGCCGACAAGCCCTTTTGTTTCAACCAGTCCCAGTGCGTTATTCATACTGCTTTTCTCCTGTGGATTATGAGTGGCAGTCCCGGAAGGGGATGCCTTTTACCAGTCGCGCAGCGTTATTACCAATGCTCCGGCGAGCGTGGCTATTTTGTTGATATATCAGCGTAAAAAGTGGCGCTGAGGTGGGTAGATTCTTATAGTGCACAACCAGCTTTTCCCGGCTGCATCCAATGCCGACCAGCAACGGTGACTGACAGGCGGCCAGCCATGCGTTGTGGATAATGTCAGTCGAGTGAGTCTGTTGAATCACGAAGGGGATACCTTCTTCTTCAATGCCCAGCAGAACGTCATTCCAGATGTTTGCGCAGTCGCCCATGGCGACTATCACGATAGCGGGTGCCGTGAGGTTACTTTCCATGAGCGAATGCCTTGTACCAGGAGAGAATTAACCCCGTCGCAACCGCGTTGCGCGGGCCTTCCGTGCCCCGAATATTGCCGCGACCCGCAACCAGGCGATAATGAGCCAGTGCATCAGTAACCAGTTGCGGAACTTCGAAGTCCAGCGAGGAACCTCCAACCAGAACGACAAAAGGAATGTCCCGAATATTCCCGGTCGGGCTAACCTGTCGCAACGCTCTCAGCGCGTTGGTAACAAAAACACGCTCTTTAGCGCTGCGGCGAATGGCACGCACTTTTTCCAGCGCCAGATCGCCGGGCAGTGGCACCAGTTCATCCGGTTTGACAACGCATACGCGAGCGAAGACGGTCGGCGGGAGAGGTGTTGGGAAGAACTGGACGCTGCCATCTTCGTGGCGCAGGTGGAATAAACTCTCCACTTTCGCCAGCGGGTACTTCTTGATCTCTTCCGCCAGATAACGGTCATCCAGACCCAGTTCGCGGGCAATAATCATCGTGACCATATCGCCTGCGCCCGCCAGGTGTGTGGCAATAATGTCGCCCTTAGGATTAATGATAGAGGCGTCAGTAGATCCGGCCCCAAGATCCAGAATAGCCAGTGGACGTGTGGTACCCGGTGTGGTTAAGGCGCCCAGAATAGCGGCTTCGGCTTCGGCGCCGCCAACCTGCACGTCAATGTTGAGCTTTTGCGTGATTTCTTGGGCAATCATCGCCATTTGCAGACGATCTGATTTCACCATAGAAGCAATACCAACGGCCTGTTCCAGTGAAAACTCGCCGGCAAGTCCCCCGGTCACGCTGACTGGAACTGAAGTATCAACTGCCAACAGATCCTGAATAAAAATTTCATGACTGGGTTTGTTGGTTAATTCAGCCATTGTCTGGCGAACGTGCTCCAGCATGCCGCCAATATTGGTTCCCGCCTCTCCGGTGACGTTATCCAGTTTCGGGCATTCGCCAACCGCTTTCATAATTGCGTCGGCACCTGCCGCGACGTCGACGCGCACGGTTCGTCCTTGCGATTGCAGTTCCAGGTTTCCGGCTGGTATTGCACGAGCCTTCACATCACCTGACGGCGTTTTCACCACTACCGCAGAACGGTTGCCAATCAGTGCGCGGGCCATGGGGACAATGTTTTTGGTCTCGTCGGCATTAAGGCCAAAGACGGTTGCAATCCCGTAGGGATTAGAAAGGGTTTCGATAACCTTGCCTGGAACCGCGACCTCAATGGCAGCCAGCATACCCAACGGGATGCGGTCGATATGAAGGACTTCATCGACGATGGGCAGGGGATGAGTCAGACGATTACTGACCAGCACGCCATCGTCCTGCTGCAAAATAACGCCGGTTAACCGGTATCCGGCACGGACGGAGGCATTAATCATCGTGGCGACATCGGCAAAATCGAAAGCCGATGATACGACCAGAATATAGGGCGTATCCGCCGGACGACTGAGGAGGTCTTCCGGCGTAATAGTGACGCCCACGCCTAACCCGACGCCGCCCGGCGTTTTAGGGTTATGGCCGATCATGGTGGATTCTGTGATGATGGTTTCGGTTATCGTTTCCATCGCCACGTCACCAATGACCGGAGTGGCTTCGTTAATACGGATGAGCGAAATATCGCTGACATTGATACCGGCGTTTTTTGCCGCCAGCGTAAGTGCCTCCTGAATGCCAAACACATTACGTAATGTGCCTTTAATCCCGGTGGTTTCCGCCAGTGCGCTGCCGGTGATGCTCAGCGCGCCAGTCTCATCCAGGGTTGCCAGTGCGACTTCCGTTGATGAGTTTCCTATATCAATGCCAGCTATATATCGCATCGTTTCACCCTGACGTTAGTCGTCGCCTTTAAGTTTCTTACGCTCTACATACAGCGCTGCTGCTTCACGAACGAACGCGGCACAGATCTTCGCCTGATAGCGACTCTCCAGATCGTCGGCGATGGCCATCAACTCGTCTTTCGTTGAGCGATAAGGACGTAGCGCGTTGTAGATCTCAAGAATGCGGTCGTCAGGTACAGCAGTCAGTTCGGCTGCACGTTCGAAGTTCATCGCCAGTCTGTCACGGCCGGCGTCTTTGGCGATGTCCGCCTGAATACGCAGCGTTTCAGGCGTGATACGCATATCCTGCGCGGTCACTTTATTGCTCAGAACATTTTCGAGCGTGAAGTCATCCAACGTTTTGTTGGTTGCGGTTTTGACCCACTCAGGATGCTTATTCGCCAGGGGGTAATCCGTGACTTTTGCGGTATGTGCTGGAGCTGCCGCCGTAACGGGAGAGGTTGTTTCTCCTTGCAGGCTGTTCATCCGGCTCAACACATCCCGAACCATCGATTCAATTGCGTCGGTATTCATGGAGTTATCCTTTATCAAAGCGCCACGCGCAGTTCCTGCGGGTTTTTGCCCGTCACGACGTATTTGGTCTCTTTAATGTGCAAAATGGCTGATTTCGCCTGATACTTCGGACGCGCCATTTGGTCATTCAGCGTCGGGACCGGTTGCGGAGACTCACGCTTGGCGTAACGCGCGGCGTTCTTACCAATCTGACGGTAAGTTTCCAGCGTCAGCAGCGGCGCCTGTGGGAACAACTCCAGGTTAGAAAGCGGCGGTAACCCTTGCTGGTGGATAACCGTTGTGCCTTTGGACTGAATGCCAATTGAGATCCCGGAACCACTCAGGCGGTTACCTTCCACAGCCACAAACGCAACATCGGAAGATTTAAAGCAACGGATTACGCGTGCTTTAATTCCCTCTTCTTCAATACCGGCTATCACTTCGCGTAAAATATTTTTGTGCGGAATACCGACGATATTGACGGTTTGTGAGAGTCCAAACGCCGGACCTACGGCAATAATGACTTCGTCCTGCTGCTGACCTTGTTTGGCTTCGCCAATTTCGGTCAGAAAACTGTCACCCTGTACCGTTGCAGCCTGTGGCGCGCTGGTCGCGGCCGATGCGCGAAAAGAAACAGGTTTATCGCTGGTCTGCATTTCAGCCAGCACATCCTCAATTATCTGACGCAGCAGTTTTTCATTGATTTCCATTGTTCACCCCTTAGCCAAGCTCGTTGGGATCAAGTGCGCCAGGGATGTTTTTAATTTCTTCCCAGCGTTCGCCTTGCAGGCGATAACCTGTTGCCGGACCGGCATAATCGTTGACGTCATTCACTGCGGAAAGCACTTGTCCGTCGCCGACGATAATGGCGGAGGTATGCAGATAGTCTCCGGTTAACTTGGCTTTTTGGATGTTGAGCATGTCTTGCGCCACATCGGTAAACCCACCCTGAGCAAGGGCTTTCACCACTTCCAGGCCGTTGCGGTTTTTATTGATGATCTCTTGCGCAAATTTGATGTCTTCAACGATGTTACGCTCTGGCATATCTTTTGAACCGTGGGCGTAGGTCGCGGCCTCGACTTCTTCGTCGGTGATTGGCGGTAATCCCATCCCGGCGAATACGGCCTGCAGTGCGCGAGCTGCTTTATTACGAATGGCGATAACGTCTTCTTCACGCACCGGACGCAGACCACCGTCGACTTTCAGATCGCGCTGGATGACGTTGTAATCGTCAAAATCTTCGGCATCCTCGTTGGAACCGGCGAACATGTTGTCGTAGTTCGGAACAGCGGAATAACCAGATGAAATGAAATCTGTACCCGGTAAGAATTGCATCAGCAGACGAGCAGTACGACGCATATCGGAGTGGGTAAAGGTCTGGTCATTACTGGAGGCGCACTCCAGATCCAGTGACGAGCAGATCAGGTTTTCCGCCAGTACCGCGCGAATGCCTGATGGCACGGCAGACGGTACGCCAATGCAACTTACGGAACCGTTTTGCAAACCCTGAACGCCAGCTGCCTTGGTGATGTAAATGCAGCGCGCTTCCAGATAAAGCATCGATTTGCCTTCGGCGTAGCCCATCTGAACTTCTGAACCGGAGCCAGAAGTGAAGCGCATTTTCAGGCCGCGTGAGGCGTAAGAAGAGGCCAGAAAACCTTTTGACCATGGCGTGTCGTCACCGTCTGTAAAGACGGGTTCAGTACCGTAGACGGAGATGGTTTCTGCGTAACAGGTGTGGCCCAACATGCCGAGTTTCAGCTCGGTGGCTTCTTCCAGAGAACACTGAGTTAACACGCCAGGGCGTCCAACCTGCGAACCTACCAGCAGAGCAATCGCGTTAAACGGTGCGTAACGCGCAACAGCAACGGTTGTTTCCTGCTCATCAAATCCACGCCAGGCGCCTTCTGCCGCATCGGCGGCAATCTGTACCGGGTTGTCTTTGACGTTAGTCACGTGTGCTTGTTGAGATGGGGTACGGCGGGCACGCATTTTCTGCATTGCCATCATCATCTCAACGACGTTCATGTGCGAAACCACTTCCACAATTTTCGCTGGCGTCATTGCAGTGGTCAGAGGAACAATGTCCATACGCTTGACGTTGGGGTCGCAAAGCATATTGGCGAGTTTAACCGAGTCCATCGCCATCACCTCTTCAGCGCGAGCCAGGTTAATGCCGTAGCGTGCGATGAAGTGGTCAATCAGATCAAATTCACTGGCGGATTTACCGTCCAGCTCAGTGACCATTCCGTTGACGATTTTAATCGACGGCTTAGGGTCGTTCGGGCTTTCCATCGCAATGAAGCCTTCTTCGATCCACTCCTTAACGAAGCCGTCCTGATTCACAGGGCGTTTCGCCAGTGCTTCAAATCTTTTCGATCTCATGAATCAGCCTCACTGATATCAGATGTAGGACGGGCGGTCGTTTTTGGGTTCTGAGCCGAGGGTCGCCAGCACGGTTTTACCGATCTCACGGGCTGAGATAACGGCCTGACGCACAGCCCCGGAGTCACCGGAAATGACCAGAATGGCTTCGTTGCTAAAACTGGTGCCATGAGCGGGGGAACTGTAGGCCACCACTTCAACATTGGCGGATTTCAGCGCCGTATCGGCCATCAATACACCAACGGAGGCCGGAGCACCGACGATAACGCCACAGGCACGACCAATTGGCGCGCCAAAGGCTTTTTCCAGCGCGTAGCTGGCGCGTGCCGTGTATTGCATTTCGATGTGTCCGGCTTCATTGGCGTAGACATCGCCAAAGGTGCGATCCAGCTCTTTCAGCGCAACTTCAATCCCGCGCTTCACGTCAGAAACGTCGTTACCGCCTAAGATAATCAGCGAGCCGTGACCCGCGCCGCCTTTGGTATCACGAGGAAGCTCAATACTGACGACTTCAGTATTGGTGGCTTTTACCGCTTCATCGGCGGCCATGATGTGTGGGCCTGCGCCTGTGCGTGCGCCGAGGATACCGATGGAGCGATAGCGTTTTTCAAGTTTCATCGCGTCCAGTAAGGCACTGTCTACGTTGGCGATCACCAGACCGACGGTGTCGCCAATCGCAGTACCGACAAATTCCGTTAAACTGCAGCTCTTCTCTGCCATAGCCGTTTCTCGTGTTGGGTGAGTATTTTCAGGGATAGCTTGCCGTTCTGGCGTTGCCACACGAGCAATCACCTGCGCCATGATCTGTTCAACCAGCTCATTGCTGCTCATTAGCTAATTCCCTTCGGTAAGATTTTTTCGACATCGGTGTGAGGGCGTGGGATCACATGTACGGCTTTCACTTCTCCCACGTTGCGTGCGGCGGCGGCACCGGCATCTGTTGCTGCTTTAACCGCGCCGACATCCCCGCGAACAATGACTGTTACCAGCCCTGAACCAATTTTTTCGTAGCCGACCAGCATCACATTGGCTGATTTCACCATTGCGTCTGCGGCCTCTATGGCTGCAGTTAAGCCTTTGGTTTCTACCATTCCTAACGCTTCTTGTTGCATAAAGACCTCGCCTGGGTTGTCCCGATTTTCATGACTATAAAAAGAAGCGAGGAAAAAGAATGGCTGACTTGAAAGTGTGAGTGAAAAAATAGTGATGATAGGGTGATATAAAATTGCTATTATTTACAGTAATGTGTTGTTTTTAAAAGATTTATTAAATGTTGTCAATGTGACAAATTAGTTATGTTAATTCCATATTTACACTTTTGAAGGTGACAAGGTAAATATCATTTGCTATGCGATGAAAATGAAATTGTGATGGTTGTTTGAAAATTAACATCTGCTATAAGCAATATTTTATTATTTTATAAATATGCTTTTAATAAGGGTTTGGCTCATTAGGTGGCGTGTTTTTATAAAAGTGATGACAAGAATTTGCTATCACAACACGATTTTGACGCACATACCGCCCTCAGGTTGCCAACAATTTGCCGACACCGCTTTTTATAGTAAGTCTCGAAGTATTCTACGAGCCAGCAAGGAGACCGCTGGTAAAGACACGAACTCTGCTTAGAAGGTGTCACAATGAACGATTCACTAAAAGCGCAATGCATTGCCGAGTTTTTGGGTACCGGGTTATTTTTGTTTTTTGGCATTGGATGCCTGAGCGCCCTGAAAGTAGCCGGTGCCAGTTTAGGGTTGTGGGAGATCTGCATTATATGGGGACTGGGAATCTCTCTGGCAGTTTATCTGACAGCAGGGATCTCGGGTGCGCATCTCAATCCCGCTATCACCATCGCACTGTGGCTGTTTGCCTGTTTTCCTGGCCGCAAAGTGTTGCCGTACTCCATTGCTCAGGTAGCTGGTGCCTTTGGTGGCGCTCTGCTCGCCTATCTGTTGTATGGCAGTTTGTTTATCGAGTACGAAACCGCCCACCACATGGTGCGGGGCAGCCTCGAAAGTTTGCAGCTTGCTAGCATATTTAGTACTTATCCTGCCGCTGCACTCAGCGTCTGGCAGGCTGCACTGGTGGAAGTTGTGATTACCTCCATTCTGATGGGGATGATCATGGCGCTCACCGATGATGGCAATGGGATTCCCCGGGGCCCGTTAGCACCACTACTGATCGGTATTCTGGTGGCTGTTCTTGGGGCATCGACCGGGCCGCTTACCGGATTCGCCATGAATCCGGCTCGTGATTTTGGGCCAAAATTGTTCGCATGGATGGCGGGCTGGGGCGATGTTGCGATGACCGGGGGGCGTGATATTCCTTACTTTATTGTCCCG
Organism: Citrobacter sp. RHBSTW-00671; assembly: GCF_014103415.1. Classification (NCBI taxonomy): domain Bacteria; kingdom Pseudomonadati; phylum Pseudomonadota; class Gammaproteobacteria; order Enterobacterales; family Enterobacteriaceae; genus Citrobacter; species Citrobacter sp. RHBSTW-00671. The sequence continues at coordinate 3,506,115 of NZ_JABXPR010000001.1, read as the reverse complement.
ATCGTGGCACCTATCATTGGCGCTTGTGCGGGAGCAGCAATTTATCGTTACTTTATTGGCAAAAACTTACCGTGTAATAGCTGTAAGCTGGAGGAAAATGAGCGCTAGCTTCACGGAAAATGTTTATTTTTGAAATGTAAAAACTGTTTTCGTGATCGGGTTTCCTGAACCGCTTAAAAAGTCTCCCAAGAATGGGAGACTTTTGTTATGTTCGAATACGCCTTTTATCATTGCGTTGGATCGCGAGATGAAAAGCAGATGTAAATAATATGTTTTATCTATAACAATAAATTAACTGAGAGGTTTTATCATGATTTCTGCGAGTGCCCTGAACTCAGAACTCATTAATAAAATCGCACAGGATTTTGCGCAGGCCACCAGTCTGGCTGTTGTGGTTGTCAATATTCACGGTGATGAAATTTCTGAGCTTTTTAATTTCACTCCTTTTTGCCAGTTGATGCGCCAGCATCCTCAGCATAGTACGCGATGTCGTATGAGCGATCGCTGTGGGGGACTGGAAGCCTCAAAATCCGATCAACCCTGCATTTATCGCTGCCATGCCGGGCTTACTGACTTCTCCATTCCGCTGGTCATCGCGGGACATCTGGTTGGGTTTGTCTTATGTGGTCAGGTGCGCCTAAGCAATGACGTGGGGCTGGTGGATATTCTGAACGTGGACGACCGTTGGCAAGCCGATCCCGAACTGGTGAGTGAATTTCGTAATGTACCGGAAATGGACTATTCGCGGGTTATTGCTTCCGCGGATTTGCTAAAGCTCATTGTGGAAAATTGTCTTAAAAAACAACTGAATTTCGTCGTAATCAAAGACAATCCGCAACAGTCAGAGCCGGTGCGGGCTAATCGTAGCCCGAACCCTCATGACAGTAAAATGAAGAAAGCCTTGCGTTATATTGATGCGCATTTATCAGACGAGCTGCGTCTGGAAGATGTTGCCTCTCACGTTTATCTCAGTCCTTACTATTTCAGCAAATTGTTCAAAAAATATCAGGGGATAGGGTTTAACGCATGGGTAAATCAACAGCGAATGGCGAGCGCCAAAGAGTTGCTTTGTCATAGTGACTGGAGCATCGCCAGTATTGCGCGAAATTTAGGCTTTTCACAAACCAGTTATTTTTGCAAAGTTTTCCGTCAAACGTACCAGGTTACGCCGCAGGCTTTCCGGCAGCAAATAAATGTCATCTCATCTGAAGATACCGCTTAAATAGCAATAATTTGCTATTGCCGATTTTTGATATCGTACGCTATGTCTGTCATTATAAAATGAAAAATAACTACAGCAGTCAATAAATTGTCATAGCGCAACAAAATAATAGTATTTGAGGGATAAACTGCACCAGTTTTTATTTTTGTGATGAGATACAGTGTCTGTGTGAAAGACTTTCTTTATTCTTTAATGACGCTTTCATTACAAAAAATGAACATATGAATAAACGGGTTGAGGCCATAACATTGGTTGAATGTACCCGGCTAGATATTAAATTGAATTATTGTCATGAGGTCGTGAATTTGCCTCAAGACACAGAGCCAAATTAAATCGGCTCTTGAACTGACAGGTTTGCCACATTTGTGGTAGGGAAGGGGGTGATAATCCCCCGCAGCCCCCGCTGCTGTGATGCTGACGACCCCGTATAGACCACTGATCGCAAGATTGGGAAGGACGGGCGAGGACGACGCTAAGCCAGAAGACCTGCCTGTCGGTGACTACCAACAACTTCGGTGGGAAGTGGGTTGCGCAGATGCATACAGTCGAGAGACTGGGTATCTATACACCCCTACCACCCTGAACAGGATCAGGGTATGGCGGCCAGTTTTCACGCATTTGTTCTTGCAGGTACCGGTAGCGGCTGTGGCAAAACCACGGTGACGCTGGGCTTGTTGAGCCTGATGAAAAAGCGCGGTTTACGCGTCCAGCCATGCAAAGTCGGTCCTGATTACCTTGATACTGGCTGGCACACCGCGGTGTGCGGCACGGCTTCCCGCAATCTTGATAGCTTCATGCTACCCACCTCTACACTGAATGCCTTATTTTGCGAGCAGATGCAGCACGCGGATATTGCCGTTATCGAAGGCGTTATGGGGTTGTATGACGGCTATGGCACCGACCCTGATTACTGCAGTACTGCGGCGATGGCGAAACAGTTGGGTTGCCCGGTCATCTTGCTGGTTGATGGTAAGGCGGTTTCCACTTCGATAGCCGCCACGGTGATGGGATTCCAGCATTTTGATCCGAGTCTGAACATTGCAGGCGTGATTGTTAACCGGGTCAACAGCGAAACACATTACCAGCTACTCAAAGTTGCGATTGAGCGTTACTGCTCCGTACCTGTATTAGGCTACGTTCCCCGCATGGAAGGCGTCGCGCTCCCTGAGCGTCATCTGGGTCTGGTTACCGCTCGTGAGTCAGTTATCAACCAGCAGCCGTGGCAGGATTTTGCCGCGACGCTGGAACAGACGTTGAATATCGACGCGCTGCTGGCCTTAAGCGCGTCAAACAATCTTCCTGTCGGTGAATGGCCCGCACTGCCTGCTGCAGACGCAGGCGCAGGGTTAACGCTGGCCATTGCTGATGACGAGGCGTTCAACTTTTATTATCCGGATAACATTACGTTACTGGCGCGTACAGGCCTCAACATTGTTCGTTTTAGCCCGCTGCACGATACCTGCTTACCGGACTGCCAGATGATTTGGTTAGGCGGTGGGTATCCGGAACTGCATGCTGCGGCCCTGGCCCGTAATGTCACCATGCTGGAGCAACTGCGAGCGGCGCATCAGCGTGGCGTCGCTATTTATGCAGAGTGCGGAGGGTTGATGTATCTCGGTAGCTCACTGGAGGACAGCAACGGCGAGCGCTGGCTAATGGCGGATATCATTCCTGGGCATAGCAAAATGGGTAAGCGGCTGACCCGGTTTGGCTACTGCGAGGCACAAGCTACACAGCAAACATTGCTGGCAACGGCTGGTGAAGTCCTGCGCGGACATGAATTCCACTATTCCGATTTTACCCCTGAAATCCCGGCAGTGATGAATTGCCGCAAGGTGCGTGATGGCAAAACGCTGCAGGCCTGGTCAGGCGGATGGCAGGTCGGAAATACCTTCGCCAGTTATCTGCACGTTCATTTTGCCCAGCGTCCCGAAATGCTCAATCACTGGCTGGCCGCTGCGAGGAACGCGCTATGACGATACTCGCATGGTGCGTTGCCTGGCTGCTGGATTTTATCATTGGCGATCCGCAGAACTGGCCTCACCCGGTGCGCTGGATTGGCAACCTTATCTCCGCAGTCCAGCGAGTCATTCGGCGTTATTGCCATAGTGATAGCACGCTGAGAATCGGCGGTGCCGTAATGTGGATCGTGGTGGTCGGTGTGACATGGGGCGTTTCCTGGGGTGTGCTGACGCTGGCGAATTCCATTCACCCGTGGCTGGGATGGGGCGTAGAGGTGTGGATGATCTTTACCGTGCTGGCGGGGCGTTGTCTGGCGAATGCTGCGCTGGATGTTGAGCGTCCATTGCGTGCCAATAATCTCGCCGAAAGTCGGGAAAAACTCTCTTGGATTGTGGGACGTGATACCTCACAGCTGCAACCAAAACAGATCAACCGCGCCGTGGTAGAAACCGTGGCGGAAAACACCGTTGACGGCATCATCGCGCCGCTGTTCTTCCTCTTTCTGGGCGGTGCGCCGCTGGCGATGGCCTACAAAGCGGTGAATACCCTCGATTCAATGGTGGGGTACAAACATGAAAAATACCGTGCTATCGGCATGGTCAGCGCCCGTCTGGACGATGTCGCTAACTTTATTCCGGCAAGACTGAGCTGGTTGTTGCTGGGTGTGGCGGCGTTCTTATGCCGCCAGGACGGCGCACGCGCTTTGCAGATTGGCTGGCGCGATCGCTACAACCATAGCAGCCCAAACTGCGCGTGGTCGGAAGCTGCTGTGGCCGGCGCATTAGGTATTCGCCTGGGGGGACCCAATGACTACTTCGGCGAGCGCGTTGAGAAACCGTGGATTGGCGATCAACAACGAGACATTTCTGTAGACGACATTTCCCAAACGATTCGATTGATGTGGGTAGCATCGACCCTGGCACTGGCGCTTTTTATGGCGCTGCGCTGGCTGTGGCTCGGTGTCGCCTGAGGACAACAAAATGCACTATATCCAGCAACCTCAAGCGATTGAGGCCAAAAGTTTCGACATCATTGGCGAGATTATCAGTGAAACCCGCCCGGATTATCAGTTTGCCAGTCCGTTGCATGAAGCCATCATCAAGCGGGTGATCCACACCACCGCGGATTTCGACTGGCTGGACATTCTATGGTTTTCCAGTGATGTGCTGGAACAGTTTTGCGCTGCATTGAGTCGCCCGAGCGTGATTTATACCGACACCACGATGGCGCTTTCCGGGATAAACAAAACCCTGTTGGCAAAATTCGGTGGCGAATGCCGCTGTTACATCAGCGACCCACGTGTGGTGCGGGCTGCAAAAGAACAGGGGATCACTCGTTCAATGGCTGCAGTCGACATTGCCGTGAAGGAAGAGGGCGAAAAACTGTTTGTCTTTGGCAACGCGCCAACCGCGTTGTTCCGCCTGCTGGAGCATGATGCACCTGTCAGCGGTGTGGTTGGCGTACCGGTAGGATTTGTTGGCGCGGCGGAGTCGAAGGACGCACTGACACAAAGTCATCTGCCCGCCATTGCCGCATTAGGTCGCAAAGGTGGCAGTAACGTCGCTGCCGCCATCGTCAACGCCATGCTTTATCACATGCAGGGGGCGCGATGAGCGACCAGTCCTTCGATACGCCAGTGTGGCACAACGGTAAAGCGCTGCGTAAAGGGTACACCACGGGATCGTGTGCGACGGCGGCGGCAAAAGTCGCTGCGTTGATGGTGCTGCGCCAGCATCTGATCCATCAGGTTTCCATTGTGACGCCTTCCGGGGTGACGTTATGCCTGAACGTGGAGTCACCGCATATTGAAGGGCAGCAGGCGATTGCCGCCATCCGCAAAGATGGTGGTGATGATGTGGACGCCACGCATGGGATGCTGATCTTTGCCCGCGTGACGTTAGACGATAGTAAAGAGATCGTCTTACAGGGCGGTGAAGGTGTCGGTACGGTGACCCGTAAAGGAATTGGTTTACCGGTGGGCAGTTCGGCGATTAACCGGACACCTCGTCAGACCATTGAGTCCGCAGTACGTGAAGCGATTGGACCAAATCGCGGGGCAAACATCGAGATTTTTGCGCCTGAAGGTGAAGAGCGGGCGCAAAAAACCTACAACTCGCGCCTGGGGATTCTGGGCGGTATTTCGATCATTGGTACCACGGGCATTGTTACGCCGATGTCGGAAGAGAGCTGGAAACGTTCGCTATCGCTGGAGCTGGAGATCAAACGCGCGGCAGGGCTGGATCGCGTCGTACTGGTACCGGGTAATCACGGCGAACGTTTTGTGCGTGAACAGATGGGGATCGACACACAGGTTGTGGTCACTATGAGCAACTTTGTCGGTTACATGATTGAAGAAGCGGTGCGCCTGGGATTCCGCCAGATCGTGCTGGTGGGCCATCCCGGCAAACTTATCAAAATCGCGGCAGGGATCTTCCATACCCACAGTCATATCGCTGATGCCCGCATGGAAACGCTGGTGGCTCACCTCGCATTACTTGGCGCGCCGTTGGAACTGTTGACGCTGGTCAGCGACTGTGACACGACCGAAGCCGCGATGGAACATATCGAAGCATACGGTTTTCAACACATTTACAACCATTTGGCGAAGCGTATTTGTATGCGCGTCCTGCAAACCCTGCGTTTTACGAAAAATCCCCCGACCTGCGACGCCATCATGTTCTCTTTTGATAATCAGGTTCTCGGCAGCAATCGTCCGGTCGCGGAGATCGCAGAGGAGATGGAATGTTAACCGTTGTAGGGATGGGGCCCGCTGGGTTGCATTTGATGACGCCGGTGGCGCGTGACGCGGTTGCAATGGCCGACGTGCTGGTCGGTGGCAAGCGACATCTGCAGCAGTTCCCGGATTTTGCCGGTGAACGGTTTGCTCTTGGCGCCAATATTCCGGAGCTATTGCACTGGATCGGCGAACATCAGGCGCGAAACGTAGTGGTACTGGCCTCAGGCGACCCGCTGTTCTACGGCATTGGCACGCGGATGGTGGCGCATTTTGGTATTGAAAATGTACGCATTATTCCCGGTATTAGCGCCGTTCAGTATCTGTGTGCGCAAGCTGGTATTGATATGAACGACATGTGGCTCACCAGTAGCCATGGTCGCAGTGTCTGTTTTGATGAGCTGGCGCGACATCACAAGGTTGCGATGGTGACCGACGCGCTGTGTGGCCCGCGTGAAATTGCACAGCAGTTGGTGGCCAGAGGCAAAGGACATCGCTGGATGGTGATTGGCGAAAACCTGGCGATGGACAATGAACGTATCCACTGCCTGCCTGTAAGCAAAATTACAGCCGACTATGACATGAATGCAGTGGTGATCCTCGATGAAAGATGAGCTTTTTCTACGTGGAGAGAAAGTGCCGATGACCAAAGAAGCGGTACGTGCACTCGCCCTCTCAAAACTTGAATTACACCGCGCCAGCCATCTGATTGATATCGGCGCGGGAACCGGCAGCGTGTCGATTGAGGCGGCGTTGCAATATCCAGGGCTGCGTATCACGGCGATCGAGCGTAATCCGGATGCACTCAGGCTGCTGGACGAAAACCGTCAGCATTTTGCCTGTGCAAACATCGATATTTTTCCCGGTATCGCGCCGATGACGATTGCGGAAAAAGCCGATGCCATTTTCATGGGCGGTAGCGGCGGCCATCTGACCGATCTGATCGACTGGTCAATGCGTCAGTTACATCCCGCAGGGCGACTGGTGATGACGTTTATCCTTCAGGAAAACCTCAACACCGCTCTGGCTCATCTGGACCACCTTGGCATTCAGGGTGTGGATTGCCTGCAACTGCAGGTTTCCTCACTTGCCACGCTGGGTAGTGGTCACTATTTCAAACCGAATAACCCCGTATTTGTTATCGCCTGTCAGAAGGAAGGAACCCATGTCTGAGATTTTTGATCCCCGTAGTGTGTGGTTTGTTGGCGCAGGTCCTGGCGATCGCGAGCTGATTACCCTCAAAGGTTACCGGTTGCTCCAGCAGGCACAGGTGGTTATCTATGCCGGATCGCTGATTAACACTGAGTTACTGGAATATTGCCCGGCCGAAGCGGAATGCCATGACAGCGCCGAACTGCATCTGGAGCAGATCCTTGATCTGATGGAAGCGGGTGTGAAAGCCGGTAAAACCGTCGTGCGTCTGCAAACCGGTGATGTTTCCTTGTATGGCTCTGTGCGCGAGCAAGGCGAAGAGCTGACCAAACGCGGGATCGACTGGCAGGTGGTGCCTGGCGTTAGCGCATTCCTGGGGGCGGCTGCGGAGTTGGGTGTCGAGTATACCGTACCGGAAGTGTCGCAGAGTCTCATCATTACCCGTCTGGAAGGTCGCACGCCGGTACCGGAACGTGAACAACTGGAGTCGTTTGCCAGTCACCAGACATCGATGGCGATTTATCTTTCCGTCCAACGCATCCACCGGGTTGCTGAGCGTCTGATTGAAGGCGGTTACCCAGCGGCCACGCCAGTGGCGGTGATCTACAAGGCAACCTGGCCGGAAAGTCAGACCGTGCGCGGTACCCTGGCAGATATTGGCGACAAAGTTCGCGACGCAGGTATCCGTAAAACGGCGCTCATTCTGGTCGGGAACTTCCTGGGCTCGGAGTATCACTACTCCAAACTCTATGCGGCGGATTTTAGCCATGAATACCGTAAAGCCTGAATCACTCGCGCTATTTTGCCTGACCCCCGGCGGCGTTGTGCTTGCTAAACGTCTGGCGGCGATGCTGCCGGTAACCTGTTTCACCAGTGAAAAACTGCTGGAGGAGGGATTTATTCCTTTCGACAACGGTTTTGCTAACTCCGCGCGCGATGCGTTTGCGAATTACTCAGCGCTGATTTTTATCGGTGCAACCGGCATTGCCGTGCGTGTGCTGGCTCCGCTGGTCAACGACAAATTTTGCGATCCGGCGGTGGTGGTCATTGATGAACGTGCCCAGCATGTCATTAGTCTGCTCTCCGGTCATGCGGGGGGCGCGAATGCACTGGCGCGTTATCTGGCGGGAATGCTGGGGGCCGATCCTGTCATTACCACCGCGACGGATGTCAATGATATGGCGGCGCTGGACACGCTGGCGTTCCAGTTAAATGCCCGTATGAATGATTTCCGCTCGGCGGTCAAAATCGTTAACCAGATGTTGGTCAGCAACAAACGGGTTGGTCTGTGGTGGGATGACGAACTGGCACAGGACGTCAGCCATTGCGACCGCCGTGGATTTATCACGGTGACCGATCTCAATCAGCTGCCTGAACTGGATGCGCTGATTTGTATTACCTTGCGCAACAACTTGCCTGAACTGCCCGTTGTGCACTGGAAGCTGGTACCGCAGCGAGTGGTTGCCGGAATTGGCTGTCGGCGGGATACGCCGTTCCCACTGTTAGCTGCGCTGCTGGCACGCCAACTCGAAGCCCAGCGCCTCGACCCGCTGGCGTTAAAAGCAATTGGCAGCATCACGCTGAAAAAAGACGAACAGGGGCTTATCCAGCTGGCCTCCTGTTGCCGCGTGCCTTTCGAAACCTTTACCGCTGACGCGCTGCGTGAGCATGAACACCGTTTTCCGGCCTCATCGTTTGTTCGCAAAACGGTGGGGACAGGAAGCGTTTCCGGTCCTGCAGCCTGGCTGCTGAGCCACGGACAACTGTTAGGCGAAACCCTGCGCGAACAGGGCGTCACGATCACTTTGGGAGTTTCACACTGATGTTAAGCGTAATTGGAATTGGCCCTGGCTCGCAGGCAATGATGACCATGGAAGCCGTTGAAGCGCTCCAGGCGGCGGAAATCATTGTTGGCTATAAAACCTACACCCATCTGGTAAAAGCTTTCACTGGCGATAAGCAGGTGATCAAAACCGGGATGTGCAAAGAGATTGAACGCTGCCAGGCCGCAATCGAACTGGCGCAGGCTGGCCACAACGTGGCACTGATTAGCAGCGGCGACGCCGGGATTTACGGTATGGCCGGGCTGGTGCTTGAGCTGGTCAGCAAGCAAAAGCTGGATGTTGAGGTTCGGCTGATCCCTGGGATGACGGCAAGTATTGCCGCCGCCTCATTGCTTGGCGCACCGCTGATGCACGATTTTTGCCATATCAGCCTGAGTGACCTGTTAACGCCGTGGCCGGTAATTGAAAAACGTATTATTGCTGCCGGTGAAGCTGACTTCGTTATCTGTTTCTACAACCCGCGCAGTCGCGGTCGTGAAGGACATCTGGCGCGTGCATTTGAACTGCTTTCCGCCAGCAAGAGCGCACAAACACCAGTAGGTATCGTGAAGTCGGCCGGTCGTAAAAAACAGGAAAAATGGCTGACTACGCTCGGTGATATGGATTTTGAACCGGTGGATATGACCAGTCTGGTGATTGTCGGCAACAAAACCACCTATGTACAGGATGGGCTGATGATTACACCACGGGGCTATGTGCTGTGAATTACGGTGACGTGCTGGTTATGGGCGGCACCAGCGATGCGCGCATGCTGTGCCAGCAACTGGATGCGGCAAATGTCGCTTATACCCTGTCGGTGGCGACGCCAACAGGTAAGCAACTGGCAGGTGACATCAAAGGTCAGGTTCGCTGCGGGCGTCTGGAACGCGAACAAATGATTGCCTGGTTGCAGGAAAACCGGACGCGCTGGGTGATCGATGCTTCACATCCTTATGCCGAGGTGGTGAGCCGCAACATCATGAACGCCTGTGAAGCGGCCGGCGTGTTGTTGAGCCGCTATCAGCGACCTGAACAGTTGAGTGATTTAACTCACCCGCATCTGCACACCGTACAGAGCATCCAGCAAGCATGTGAAACAGCACGTCGTTTTGGCGAACGCGTGTTGCTGACGACCGGCAGTAAAGATTTGGCTATCTGGCGTGCAGGATTACCGGAGAAGACGCTGCTGGCACGCGTACTGCCTGTGCCAGAGGTGATTCAACAGTGCGCGGATCTGGGGTTTGGCGTGGGTGAAATCTTCGCGCTGTGTGGCCCGTTTAGCGCCGAGTTCAATGCCGCGTTTTATCGCCAGTGTCGGGCGGATGTGATGATCACCAAAGCGTCAGGCGCGGAAGGGGGTTATCAGGAAAAAGTTCAGCCCTGTCTGGATGCAGGTATTCCCTGCATCGTGATTACACGCCCGGCACCGTTGGTGACGGGAGAAGAATTACTGGAAAGTCAGGCCGCATTTGGGGCGCGTTTAACGCGCTGGCTGGCCGCTGCTTAAGGAGTAAGAGATGAAAAAGGCGCTTCTGGTGGTCAGCTTTGGCACCAGCTATCACGACACCTGTGAGAAGAATATTGTGGCTTGCGAGCGCGATCTTGCGGCCAGTTGTCCCGACCGCGATCTGTTCAGGGCATTTACCTCCGGGATGATCATCCGCAAGCTCAAACAGCGGGACGGTATTGAGATCGATACGCCGCTGCAGGCGCTGCAAAAGCTGGCGGAGCAGGGGTATCAGGATGTGGCTATTCAGTCGCTGCACATCATTAATGGTGACGAATACGAGAAAATTGTTCGTGAAGTCCAAAGTATGCGCCCGCTGTTTTCACGTCTGACTCTGGGGGTGCCGCTGTTGAGCAGTCACGATGATTACGCACAACTGATGCTGGCGCTACAACAGCAGATGCCGCCGTTAGGTGAGCGTGAAAAAGTCGTGTTTATGGGCCACGGTGCCAGTCATCACGCGTTTGCTGCTTATGCCTGTCTCGATCACATGATGACAGCGCAGCGCTTCCCGGCTCGCGTAGGTGCAGTGGAAAGCTACCCGGAAGTAGAGGTGCTGATCGAAAGCTTAGGTCAGGAAGGTGTGACGGCGGTTCATCTTATGCCGCTAATGCTGGTTGCAGGCGATCACGCTATCAATGATATGGCCTCCGATGAAGAGGACTCGTGGAAAACGTTGTTTAACGCAGCAGGCATTCCGGCTACGCCATGGCTCAGCGGTCTGGGTGAGAATCCGGCGGTTCGTGCCATGTTCGTCGCCCATTTACAGCAAGCGCTGAACGTGGCGCTGGAGGAAGCAGCATGAGTGGCAAATTGTATGCGCTGAGCACCGGGCCCGGTGCTGCCGATCTGGTCACCGTGCGTGCAGCACGCACCCTTGGGATGCTGGATATTCTTTATGCGCCAGCCGGGCGAAAAGGTGGCGATAGTCTGGCGTTGTCGATCGTACGTGAATATATCGGTGAGCAAACTGAAGTTCGCTGCTGCCATTTCCCGATGAGTGCTGATAGTGCTGAAAAAGAGGCTGTCTGGGATGAGGTCGCTGCTGCGTTGGTACAGGAAGTAGAAGCGGGTAAACAGGTTGGTTTTATTACCCTCGGCGATGCCATGTTATTCAGTACCTGGATCTTTTTACTCCAGCGTATTGGTAATCAAGATTGGTTAGAAATTGTCCCCGGCGTCACCTCGTTTGCCGCGATTGCGGCACGTTCAAAAACGCCGCTTGCTATGGAGCAACAGTCCCTGGCGGTGGTCTCCTGTACCGCGCCGGAAAGTGAAATCCAGCAGGCTTTAACACAGCATGACAGCCTGGTGCTGATGAAGGTGTACGGTCGTTTTGCGCGCATCAAAGCGCTGCTGCAACAAGAAGGCTTGCTGGACTGTGCATTGATGATGTCTGAAGCCACGCTGCCAGGTGAACAATGCTGGCGCCATCTGAATGAAGTGAGCGACGATCAGCCGCTACCTTATTTCTCAACCATTCTGGTTAATAAACAGTGGGAGTATGCACAATGAAGCTTGAACAACAGCTCAAACAGCTGTCTTTCAGCGGGTTAGCTGCGGCACTATTACTGATGATTGTTCCTGAGCAGGCGTTTGCGATGCACATTATGGAAGGCTTTTTGCCACCGATGTGGGCGCTGGCCTGGTGGCTGCTGTTTCTGCCTTGTCTGTGGTACGGGTTAGTACGTCTGCGCCAGATCGTGCAGGAAGATAACCACCAGAAAGTCCTGTTAGCCCTGTGCGGAGCCTTCATTTTTGTCCTGTCGGCGCTGAAAATTCCTTCCGTTACCGGGAGCTGCTCACATCCGACAGGGGTGGGGCTGGCGGTTATCCTGTTCGGGCCGGGTGTGGTGGCTATTCTTGGGGCAATCGTCCTGCTGTTCCAGGCGCTGTTACTGGCTCACGGCGGTTTAACAACGCTTGGCGCGAACGGGATGTCGATGGCGGTAATCGGCCCGGTTGTTGGGTATATGGTGTGGAAGTTGGCCTGTCGCGCGGGGTTGCGTCGTGATGTTTGCGTCTTCCTGTGCGCCATGCTGGCAGACCTCGTTACCTATTTCGTCACCTCTGTGCAGTTGGGCGTCGCCTTCCCGGATCCCTCTGCGGGGGCGATGGGATCAATTATCAAATTCATGGGTATTTTCTGTCTGACGCAGGTTCCAATTGCGATCGCAGAGGGGCTGCTAACCGTGATGATTTATGACCAGTTAACCAAACGCCAGTTGATTACCGCACAAGGACATTAACGATGAAAAAGACGCTGATTTTATTAGGGATGGTCATTGCGCTGGTGGTCCTGCCATTTTTCATCAACCACGGCGGAGAATACGGCGGTTCGGACGGTGAAGCGGAAAGCCAGATTCAGGCTATCGCGCCACATTATGAGCCGTGGTTCCAGCCATTGTATGAACCTGCAAGCGGCGAAATTGAAAGCCTGCTGTTTACGCTACAGGGTTCGCTGGGGGCTGCCGTGATTTTCTATATCCTGGGTTATACCAAGGGCAGGCAGCGCCGTGATGACCGGGCTTGACAGACTCAGCTACCAGAGCCGCTGGTTTCATGTTTCACCGCAGCGAAAATTCTTGCTCTGGCTGGTGATGATGATTCTGGCCTTTACTCTGCCCCCATTGGGGCAGGGTATCGAGATGTTGCTGATAGCGGCGCTCAGTTGCTGGCTGCTGCGGGTTTCTTTCTGGCGCTGGTGTCGTTGGATGGCGTTACCGTTTGGCTTTTTGCTGGTGGGCGTCGTGACGATTTTGTTTAGCGTCAGCCGCGACCCGCATACCTTACTGGCCAGCATGCCCGTGGGCAGTTTCTGGCTGGGGATCACCGCATCGGGCATACACACGGCCAATGAGACGTTCTGGCGAAGCCTTGCGGCGCTGGCTGCAACGTTCTGGCTGGTGCTGAATTTACCGTTTCCGCAGTTAATTATCCTGCTCAAACGTGCACATGTCCCACGGCTGATGACCGAGCTTATTCTGCTGACCTGGCGATTTATTTTTATCCTGTTAGACGAGGCACTCGCCATTCATCGCGCACAAACGCTGCGTTTTGGTTATCGTAGCTTGCCGTTGGGCTATCGCTCTTTGGCGATGCTGGTGGGATTATTGTTTACCCGCGTGTTGATCCGTTATCAGCAAATGACCACCACACTGGATATCAAACTGTATCAGGGTGATTTTCACCTGTAAGGAAAAGTATGCTTGCCACCTCAGCGCTTTGGTTTCGCTACCAGGATGACCCGATTCTCAAAGGGCTAACGCTGGACTTTTCTCAACATGCCGTCACCGGACTGGTGGGGGCCAATGGCTGCGGGAAGTCCACGTTGTTTATGAACCTGAGCGGTTTACTGCGCCCACAACAGGGGGCGGTGATGTGGCAAGGAAAACCACTGGATTACAGCAAGCGCGGCCTGCTGGCGCTACGTCAGCAGGTAGCAACGGTATTTCAGGACCCCGATCAGCAAATCTTTTATACCGATATCGACAGTGACATCGCGTTTAGCCTGCGTAATCTGGGCGTGGACGAGGCTGAAATTGCCCGTCGGGTGGACGATGCCTTGACGCTGGTCGATGCGCAACATTTTCGTCATCAGCCCATTCAGTGTCTCAGCCACGGACAAAAAAAACGCGTGGCGATTGCGGGGGCGCTGGTGCTGCAAGCGCAGTATCTGTTACTGGATGAACCCACCGCCGGTCTCGACCCATCAGGGCGCACGCAGATGATTGAGATAATCAAACGCATTGTGGCGCAAGGAAATCATGTGGTTATTTCCAGCCATGATATCGATCTCATCTATGAAGTCAGCGATGCGGTGTATGTTTTACGTCGCGGAGAAGTGCTGACGCACGGTACGCCGGGTGACGTGTTCGCCCGTACCGATCTTATTGAACAAGCCGGGTTAACTCCGCCATGGCTGGTGAAATTGCACACCGAGCTGGGTTTCCCGCTGTGTAAAACAGAGGCTGAATTTTTTAGCTGTATGCGAAAGAACGCACTGAAGGAGGCGTCATGACGCAGGCAATAATGTTGCAGGGAACGGCATCTGATGTTGGCAAAAGCGTACTCGTCGCCGGGCTGTGTCGTATTTTTTATCAGGATGGATTGCGTACCGCGCCGTTCAAATCGCAGAACATGGCGTTGAACTCTGGCATTACGCCGGAAGGAAAGGAGATGGGGCGCGCGCAAATATTTCAGGCGGAGGCGGCAGGGATAACGCCGGATGTGCGTATGAACCCTGTGCTACTTAAACCGACCAGCGATCGTAAAGCACAGGTCGTGTTGATGGGCAAAGTGGCAACCGATATGGATGCGGTCAGTTACCACGAGTACAAACCGCGGCTGCGTGAACAGATTATTTCAGTTTTTAACAGTCTGGCGCAGGAGTTTGACGTTGTCGTGCTGGAAGGGGCGGGCAGCCCGGCAGAAATCAACCTGCGCGATCGCGATATCGTCAATATGGGGATGGCGGAGATGGCGCGCTGCCCGGTCGTTTTGGTGGCGGATATCGATCGTGGTGGGGTATTCGCTTCCATTTACGGCACACTGGCGCTGCTGCATGACCATGAACGCGCCAGAGTCAAAGGCGTCATCATCAACAAGTTTCGCGGTGATGTGGCGTTGTTGTACTCCGGCATTGAACAAATTGAGGCGCTGACCGGCGTTCCGGTGTTGGGCGTGATGCCATGGCTGGATGTGGATCTCGAAGATGAAGATGGCGTCGCACTGCAAAAAGGGAAGTACGTACGCACGGATAAGCGAGATATTGAGATAGCCGTAGTCCAACTGCCACATATTTCTAACTTTACTGACTTCAACGCGCTTGCCGCTCAACCGGATGTTCGTGTGCGCTATGTGCGCCACCCGGAGGAGCTGGCGGGAGCCGATCTGGTGATCCTGCCGGGCAGTAAAAATACGTTGGGCGATCTGGTCTGGTTACGTGAAAGCGGTATAGCCCACAGCGTGTTGCAATTACACCGTCAGCGCGTACCAGTGATCGGAATTTGCGGTGGCTACCAGATGCTCGGAGACACCATCATTGATGATGTGGAGTCAGGACTCGGTACGCTGCCGGGGCTCGGGTTGCTGAATATCGTGACCCATTTTGCCCAGCATAAAACGACGACCCAGGTGGCAGGGGTGATGTCTTCCACGCTGCCGGACTGGCTGGCGGGTGTTGCGGAGCTATCCGTACGCGGTTATGAAATTCATATGGGTGAAACGCAATTAACAGAAGACTGCCAGCCCGTCATGACGCTGCATAAAAACGGTGGCGCTATGGCTGATGGTGCGGTGAGCTCAGACGGACTGGTATTGGGAACCTATCTGCACGGTCTGTTTGACAGTGATGAATTCACCCGTGCGCTGGTCAACGGTCTGCGTGAACGCAAAGGGCTAACCGCGCTGGATTCCACCTTCCAATACGCGCAATATAAATCGCAGCAGTTTGATCTGCTGGCGGATGCGATGCGGCAACACATCGATATTGAGAAAATTTATACCATCATGCAACAGCACCGGGAGCCAGTATGATGATTCTGGTGACTGGCGGTGCCCGCAGCGGAAAAAGTCGACATGCGGAAGCGTTAATTGCCGATTCCCCCCAGGTGCTGTATATCGCCACATCGCAAATTTTTGATGAGGAGATGGCAGCACGTATTCAACACCATCGCGATGGGCGTCCCGCGCACTGGCGTACTGCTGAGCGTTGGCAACATCTTGATGAGCTGATCACGGCGGTGAACGATCCGCAGGAAGCCATTCTGCTGGAATGTATCACCACGATGGTGACCAACCAGTTGTTTGCGCTGGGCGGTGACAGCGATCCTGACAGTTGGGATTATGCGGCGATGGAGCAGTCCATCGAAGATGAAATCCGTTCGTTGATCGCAGCCTGTCAGCGCTGCCCCGCAAAGGTGGTGCTGGTCACTAACGAAGTGGGAATGGGGATCGTTCCGGAGAACCGTCTGGCACGGCATTTTCGCGATATTGCCGGACGTGTTAACCAACGCCTGGCGGCGGCAGCGGATGAGGTCTGGCTGGTGGTATCAGGAATTGGAGTCAAAATTAAATGAGTAAGTTGTTCTGGGCAATGCTCTCTTTTATCAGTCGGTTGCCCGTTCCAACGCGCTGGTCGCAAGGGCTGGATTTTGAGCATTATTCACGCGGTATCGTCATGTTCCCCCTTATAGGTGTTGTGCTGGGGGGACTGACGGGGCTGGTCTTTATGGTGCTGCAACCCTGGTGTGGTATTCCTCTGGCCGCTCTGTTTGCCGTGCTGACGCTGGCGCTGCTGACCGGTGGTTTTCACCTGGATGGACTGGCGGATACCTGTGACGGCATTTTTTCTGCACGTCGACGCGAACGGATGCTGGAAATCATGCGCGACAGTCGACTCGGGACTCATGGCGGACTGGCGCTGATCTTCGTGCTACTGGCCAAAGTGCTGGTGGTGAGCGAACTGGCGCTGCGCGGGACGCCGATGCTGGCGGCACTGGCTGCAGCCTGCGTCGCTGGGCGGGGTAGCGCTGTTTTGCTGATGTATCGACACCGTTATGCCCGCGAAGAGGGGCTGGGAAATGTCTTTATTGGCAAAGTGAGTGGGCGACAAACCTGTGTCACGTTGGGGTTCACGGCGATCCTTGCGGCCGTCCTGTTTCCTGGCATGCGCGGTGTGGCAGCACTGGTCGTTACGTTGGTGGCGATCTTCATTCTTGGGCAGTTATTAAAACGCACGTTAGGTGGGCAAACCGGCGATACGCTGGGTGCGGCCATTGAACTTGGCGAGTTGGTTTTCCTGCTGGCTCTGCTTTGAGTCAGTCAACATACTGGAACCCTTATGCAGACTTTATCCTCTTTACTTCACGCGATCCCTTCACCCGATAGCGCTGCAATGCTGCGCGCGCAGCAACATATTGATGGCCTGCTTAAGCCGCCGGGAAGCCTTGGGCGACTCGAATCTCTCGCTGTGCAACTGGCCGGTATGCCAGGCCTGAAAGGCGTGCCGCATGTCGGGGGGAAAGCGATGCTGGTGATGTGCGCCGACCACGGCGTGTGGGATGAAGGTGTTGCTGTTTCGCCTAAGATCGTGACGGCGATTCAGGCGGCCAATATGACGCGCGGAACGACCGGCGTCTGCGTGCTGGCCGCTCAGGCTGGCGCAAAAGTGCATGTGATTGATGTGGGAATTGACGCCGAACTCATTCCTGGCGTAGTGAACATGCGCGTAGCACGCGGTTGCGGCAATATTGCACAAGGGCCGGCAATGCGTCGCTCACAAGCCGAAGAGCTGCTGCTGGAAGTGATTCGGTATACCCGAGAACTGGCGGATGATGGCGTAACATTGTTTGGCGTCGGTGAGCTTGGCATGGCAAACACCACGCCCGCGGCGGCGATTGTCAGTGTGTTAACCGGTAGCGATGCAGAGGATGTGGTGGGTATTGGTGCTAACCTTCCGCTCTCAAGGGTAGGAAATAAGGTCGATGTTGTTCGCCGGGCCATTGCCATCAACCAGCCGGACAGTCGTGATGGTATTGATGTGCTGGCTAAAGTGGGTGGTTTTGATCTTGTCGGTATGGCGGGGGTGATGTTGGGTGCGGCGTCTTGTGGTCTGCCGGTCATCCTGGATGGTTTCCTGTCTTATTCAGCGGCACTGGCTGCTTGTCAGATAGCGCCGGAGATTAAACCTTATCTGATCCCGTCGCATTTCTCCGCCGAGAAGGGCGCTCGTACTGCACTGGCGCACCTGGAACTGGAGCCGTATATCAACATGGGAATGCGTTTAGGCGAAGGCAGTGGTGCTGCGCTGGCGATGCCCATTGTTGAAGCTGCCTGCGCGATGTATAGCAATATGGGGCAGTTAGCTGCCAGTAATATTGTATTACCGGATGGCAAAGAAGCGTAGCCGCCCATGACCCCGCTTTAAGGCGGGGTTTTTTCTGTGCATTCTCGTCGTAACCCCCTAAAACAGATAAAAAAGCTATACTTAACGGATGTCTGCTGCGACGAAGGAAAGGAAAAAGATGCGTCGTGTAAAACTGCTGTGTGCTCTTGTTATGCTGCTCGCGAGTCAGGGATCGCAGGCGGTGAGCTACCCATTGCCTCCTGAGGGCAGCCGCCTGGTGGGAAGCCCTTTGACGATAACGATTCCCGCTGGTAACACTCAGCCCCTGGAGGCTTTTGCCGCACAGTATGGACAGGGATTGAGCAACATGCTCGAAGCCAATCCTGGTGTGGATGTGTTTCTGCCAAAGTCGGGTTCCACACTGGTGGTGCCACAACAATTGATATTGCCTGATACCGTACGTGAAGGCATCGTTATCAACGTCGCGGAAATGCGGCTGTACTATTACCCTGAGGGCGCCAATACGGTAGAGGTGTTACCTATTGGTATTGGGCAGGCCGGGAGGGAAACGCCGCGCAACTGGGTCACGGCGGTCGAACGTAAACAGGAAGCACCAAGCTGGACGCCCACGGCAAATACCCGGCGGGAGTATGCTGCTCG
Source organism: Citrobacter sp. RHBSTW-00671 (assembly GCF_014103415.1). Taxonomy (NCBI): domain Bacteria; kingdom Pseudomonadati; phylum Pseudomonadota; class Gammaproteobacteria; order Enterobacterales; family Enterobacteriaceae; genus Citrobacter; species Citrobacter sp. RHBSTW-00671. The sequence continues at coordinate 3,487,206 of NZ_JABXPR010000001.1, read as the reverse complement.
TGGGGAAAGCTTACCGGCGTTTGTGCCTGCCGGGCCAGACAATCCGATGGGACTGTACGCTATCTATATCGGCAGGTTGTACGCCATTCATGGTACTAATGCCAACTTCGGTATTGGGCTACGCGTGAGCCAGGGCTGTATCCGTCTGCGTAATGACGACATCAAATACCTGTTTGATACTGTGCCGGTTGGCACGCGTGTTCAGATTATTGACCGACCGGTAAAATTCAGCACCGAGCCAGACGGTAGCCATTGGGTTGAGGTTCATGAACCGCTGTCCCGCAATCGCTCCGAATATGAATCTGACAGAAAGGTTCCGCTGCCCGTCACCCCCGTTTTGCGTACGTTTATCAGCGGGAATGACGTGGATGTGAATCGTGGGAATCAGGCACTGGAACGCCGTTCCGGGATGCCGGTGAATATCAGTCTGGTGCAGGCACATTAGCAATGTTACTACGCGGCTCTTTCTTAGCTCTGGCTATGGTGGGCCGCTTTTTTAAGCTGATACTGCCCCATTTTTACAAAACCGATATGGTCCGCCATCAACTGAGCTTCGTGCTCGCTGTGGGTAACCAGCAGCGCGGTCTGGCCGGCAGCCCGTAAAATATCCCGAACCTCATTACCAAGGCGCTCGCGTGTGCGCTTATCCAGGCTGGAGAAGGGCTCATCCAGCAGTAAAATTTCCGGGTGTGGCGCCAGCGCGCGGGCTAACGCGATGCGCTGCTGCTGCCCGCCAGAAAGCTCATGGGGGTAATGGTTAGCATGACTGTGCAATTCCACCATTTTCAACAGCTCTGTCACTCTGGCCTGTTGCGCTTCGCGTGGCATACGCCGTAAACCGAAGGCTACGTTTTGTTGTGCGGTCAGATGGGGAAATAAGGCGTATTCCTGAAAGACCATGCCGACATGACGTTTTTCCGGTGGCAAATGAACGCCGGGACCAGCGATACGCCGCTCTGAGACATAGATCTCTCCACACTGCAATCTTTCAAAACCGGCAACTGCACGCAACACCGTTGTTTTCCCACAGCCTGAAGCGCCAAGCAGACAGGCAATTTCCCCTTTGTGTACCGACATTGAGAATCCGCTCAGGACCGGTTGCTGGCTGTTGCCGTAGGCAACGTGCACGTCCTGGAGTCGTAATGCGATTTCTGACATTGTTGCTCTCTTAACCACGGCGAGTCATCTGGTGACGCACCAACAATATAACGGGCAGTGTACCTGCTAAAACAATCAGCAGCGCGGCGATCGCGCCTTCTTCATAGGTTCCGCGGGCAGCTTCTGCATACAGCAGAGTGGCCAGCGTTTCGAAATTTACCGGGCGCAACAGCAGCGTGGTTGGCAGTTCTTTCATCGCATCGGCAAAAACCAGCAATGCGCTGCTCACTAATGCCGGACGCAGTAACGGAAAATGAACGCGGGCAAATGTTCCGGCACCGTTTTCGCCGAGCAAGCGTGAAGCCTGTTCGAGAGACGGCGGGATGCGGCCCAGACCGGAGTCCAGCGCGCCGATGGCAATTGCCTGGAAGCGCATCGCACAGCAAATGACCAATAAAATACCGGCAGACATCAGCGGCAATCCGCGAATATCCAGTAAGTCGGCCAGCCAACGATCGACAGCCATCGCTGGGGGCAAAAAACCAATCGCCAGAATCGTTCCGGGCACCGCATAACCGAGGGAGGCCAGACGCATCACGCCACGACGAAAGCCTGGCATCGCGTTATCTGCCGCACTATGGCGTGCGCTCCAGGCCACCAGCATACTGACGCAAACCACCACTAGCGTAGTTCCCGCCGCCAGAGATAGCGTATTTTGCAATGCTGACAGCAACGAGGAGGAAAGGGGGTTCTCATCGCCTATGCGTTTGGCGCTTTCCCACATTAAAAACAGTACCGGAGCCAGAAAACCCAGCACAACCGGCAGTGAAATAACGCCACCGAGTAGCCAGCCACGCCAGCCGTGCACGCGAGTAGGTTGGATTTCCCGCAGACTGCGGCTGCTGAATCCTTGCTTTCTGCGTCCGTAAAATTCCAGCGTCAGAATGAAGAAGATAAACATCAGCATCATGCAGGCGATTTGAGCGGCGGCGGATAAATCAGAGCGAGAGATCCACGTGGTGTAGACGGTAACGGTTAACGTTTGTACGCCGAGGAACTCCGATGCACCAATATCGTTGAGCGTTTCCAGAAGTGCCAGGCTGATGCCGACAGCCAGTGCCGGGCGTGCCATTGGCAGGGCGACCCGGAAGAACGTCCCGGCAGCGCTGCATCCCAGCGTGCGGGCAGCCTCCAGTAAATGGGCCGGCTGACTGATAAAGGTGGCACGGGTCGTCAGATAGACGTAAGGATAGAGCACTAAACCGAGCAAAATAATCGCGCCGGAAAGCGAACGCAAATCCGGTAGTCGGAACTGCCGTGGACTGTCAAAGCCCAGCAGGAAGCGGATAAAGGTTTGCAGAGGGCCGATCGGATGCAGCAGATCGAGCCAGGCAAAGGCGACGATGTAGGTTGGCATCGCCAGCGGTAGCAGTAACGCCCAACTGAGGATCTTACGTCCAGGAAAGTCCCATGCTGTGACGGCCCAGGCGCTGCCTACGCCAATCACGCCAACCAACACGGCAACACCGGCTAACAGCAGCACGGTATTTTTTAATGCTGCAGGTAGCACAAACGTAATGAGATTGTCCCAGTGCGATAAATCCGACTGGGTAGCTTGCCAGATAAGCGCAATAATGGGAGTCAGGACGCCAAGCGCAATGCAAAGCGCCCCAAGGTGCAACGGCGTTAATAATGACTGCGGCCCGGAAACCAGGCCGCGTAACGTCGGAAACTGCAGAGGTTTATTGATCGAATCCAACTTTATCTACCAGCAGACTTGCTTGTTTACGGTATTTCACAATTTCGGTTAGCGGAATTTTATCGACGTCGATCTCACCAATTGTGGCGTTGATCACTGGGTCGAGAGTGACACCTTTCAGTACCGGGTATTCGAAGTTCGCTTTCGCGTACTGCTGCTGGGCAGGTGCGGAAACCAAATATTCCATCAGCTTAACGGCATCGGCTTTATTGGGGGCATAGCGTGCTACTGCAGCGCCGCTGATATTGACGTGCGTGCCGCCATTTTCAAAGGTTGGCTTAACGACTTTAATTGCATCGCCCCACTGACGCGCATCGCTGCCTTCTTTAGCGTTTTTCATATGGCCGACGTAATAGGAGTTCGCCAGGCCAATATCGCAAATACCCCCGAGGATATCGCGGGCAACGTCACGGTCGCCGCCAGTCGCTTTACGTGCCAGATTCGCTTTCACGCCCCGCAGCCATTCTTCGGTTTTTGCTTCGCCGTGATGCGCGATCATGGCGGCAATCAATGCAGTGTTATACGGGTGTTGTCCGGAACGGATACAGACTTTACCTTTGTACTCAGGGTTGTCGAGTTGCTCGTAATGCCAGTTATCGATTGGCATTGACTTCTCGGCGTACAACACGCGCGCACGCATTGACAGCGCAAACCACTGATTATCTGCACCGCGGAGATTGGCCGAAATAGCCGCTTTCAGTGCTTCTGATTCTACGGGTTGTGTCACACCCGCTTCGACTAAATCGATAAGGTTCCCGGCGTCAACAGTCATCAGCAGATCGGCAGGGGAGTTTTTACCTTCCGCTTTAACACGCTCAAGCATGCCATCCTTGATATAGACCGTGCTGACTTTTATACCGCTGGTTTTCGTCCAGCTATCAAGCAGGGGCTGAATCAGGCCCGGTTCACGGGTGGTATACAGCGTTAACGCATCCTGGGCGAAAGCCGGCAGGCTGACAGAGAGGACCAGAGCAGAAGCAAGCGTGATACGGCGCAGTCCAGTGCGAGGCAGAGCATTCATCGTTTATATCCCAGCGTAATTGGAACGTACAGTGACCCGAGCAGGGGCTCATTTTTTTGCCTGCGTACAATAAATGATAATCACTAGCAATTACAATCATTGCAAAGTGTAAATAATTTACATTTACATAACTTTAATCAACGGTGTGAAGTGCCTGTCCCTGTTATGGATAAAATATTTAGCATCCATGAATACACTGGGTTGCCGGCTGCCTGGCGTTACCCGACGCAATCACTCAAGCCCGTGTAACAAACGAGACAAAGTGATTAAGTACCCGGCTGACTTCGCGGCTTTTTAGCCATATCATCATGGTGTTCACGTTACCTATCTGTGGCGTAATCGTATGACTGCGGATAGGGAAGTTATTCTCATACTGTCTGACAACACTCTCCGGCAACAGCGCAATCCCCATTCCGGCACTCACACAACCAAGGATCGCCTGAAAAGAGCCAAATTCCAGAGGATCGGCGTAATCGACCCCCTGTAGGCGCAGCCATTCTCCCAGGCGGGAGCGATAGTTACACCCTTTAACAAAGACCAGCGGTCTTGTCACCTGGAGGTCAGCACCAGTGATGACATTCTGGTGCTCTGCCGCCGTTACCAGTACCAGCGTTTCCTGACATAACACATGTGATTGCAGGGGCGAATTTTCCATATGCAGCCCCTGATGATCGGCAACGAATGCGATTTCCAGTTCATTGTTCAGAATGTGTTGCACCAGCGCCTCAGTAGGGGAGGTTTTCAGGTTTAACTCAATGGAAGGCATTTCGCGGTGGAAATTCGCCAGGATCGAAGGGAGACGTACCGCTGCGGTCGTTTCCATTGCCCCAATACGCAATGGCCCTGCCACTTTTGTTCCCAGCATCGACAATTCCGCTTCCTCTAGCAACGCCAGAATTTTGTTGGCGTAGCGCAGAAGCAGCTCGCCCTCAGGGGTAATGTAAAGTCGATTTTTCTCGCGCACAAACAGAGAGACATCAAGGCTGGCTTCCAGCTGTTTAAGGCGGGTTGTGACATTCGAAGACACGCAGTGCAGACTACGTGCAGCAGCGGATATGGAGCCCGTTTCCGCCACCGTTTTAAACAAGTTCAGAGAGGTACTGTTCATAGAAGCATCACTCAAAGTGAATGTTTTCGTCATTTTTATTAACTTTTTATTATCATTTCCTTGTGTAAGATAACAATCAAACTTAATTCGTCTTTTGAGGCCAAAATATGGATCTCGATCACAGTGCTGTTGGCCTCCGTCAGTTGAGGACTGCTGTATTTGGTATGATCGTCTTGACCTTAGGAATGGGCATTGGGCGCTTTTTATATACGCCTATGCTTCCGGTTATGCTGCATGAAGGAGTGTTTACCTTTTCACAATTATCTATAATTGCCAGCGCCAACTACGCAGGTTACCTTGTTGGCAGTCTCCTTTTTTCTTTTGGTATTTTTAGCGCGGTCAATAAGCTAAGAGTGTCGTTACTGGTCTCAGCACTACTTACCGTCATGCTGATTTTTTTGATGGCGAAAGTGACCCAGGCAGAAATTATTTTGTTAATCAGGTTCCTCGCCGGTGTGGCAAGCGCGGGAATGATGATATTTGGTTCAATGCTGGTCCTTCAGCATACCCATAATCCTTTTGTTATCGCCTCTTTGTTTTCGGGCGTAGGAATGGGCATTTTTATCGGTAATGAATATGTCATTGCTGGCGTATCCTACGCTTTAAATTCACATGTGTTGTGGATTGGCGCAGCCATCATTTCAGCGATACTTTTCGTCATACTGACGATGCTATTGCCGAAAGATAAACATATGATCCCCCCGGTAAAAGCTGCCGCAGGCGCGGAGTCGGATATCCAGTGGTGGAATTTAGCCTTACTGTATGGCCTGGCGGGGTTCGGTTATATTATTGTCGCCACGTATTTGCCGTTAATGGCCCGGGGTGTTGGCAACACTTTTTTAGCCGACCATATCTGGTCTATTGTCGGTCTTGCCGTTATTCCTGGCTGCTATGGCTGGCTATGGGCGGCTCGCAAATGGAATATATTATTCTGCCTGAGCATTAACTTAATTGTGCAAGCGAGTTGCGTAGTCATGGCCATATTTATTAACTCGCCACTGCTGTTAACCATTAGCTGCATTGGATTTGGTGGCACATTCATGGGTACAAGCTCATTAGTCATGCCGCTGGCTAGAAAAATAAGCGCGCCCCAAAAGATTAATCTCCTCGGTCTTGTTACGCTGACATATGGGGTGGGGCAGATCCTTGGCCCATTAGTCGTCAGTGTCTTTCAGAGTAATAAAAATGGCATGACTTACTCCATATTGCTGGGCGCCGTCTCGTTATTTATCGCCGCAGCGATGAGTTATTTGCAATACAACAAAATTAAATATTCTGGTTGTTCTGGAAAATAATGATATTAGTTATATTTCAGCTAATAACCTTAATAACTCTTCCGGCAGAATTCGTTTTCAAAAGCAGTATGGCTCTGTTCTGCCGTTTAACGGGTTTGCGCTCTTCTATCTGTGCGCATTTCCCATAATTATCTGCTTTACAGGAGTTTTTATGCCCTACGTAAATATTAAGATCACCAAAGAAGGTGCTACCGATAAACAAAAGAAACAGCTGATGGAGGGGGTTACTCAGCTACTGGTGGATGTGCTTAACAAAAATCCTAACACCACTATTGTGGTTATTGACGAAGTCGAAACGGATAACTGGGGGATTGGAGGTGTACCGGTGACCGAATTGCGTAAAAAAGCCAGTAAAGAGTGAATCTGATGGCGGGAGGCGCTGATGTCAGCTTGTGATAGAACAATCGGCCTTAAGAGGGTGTCGATGAAAGATTGATTGCTGAAGCGTTAGATGTTGCGCCTGAAAAAATCTGGCCTTCGCGCTACCGCTGATGTTCCCGCGGCGCAGCCCGGATACGGAAGCTCCCGCCGTGCTGAAAACGCTGGAGCTGTCGACGGACAGCGAAGTAGGTATGACCATTGAGAATGGCTGCCTGATTATTGAACCCCAGAAACGACCTCGTTATTCGCTTGAGGAACTGCTGGCGCAGTGCGATCCGCACGCCGAAATGAGTGAAGAGGATCGGGAATGGATTGATGCGCCTGCGGTGGACAAGGAGCTCTTGTAAATGGACAGAGGGGAAATCTGGCTTGTTTCACTGGATCCGATGGCCGGCCACGAGCAAAGCGGAAAACGTCCGGTGCTTATCGTATCGAAGGCATCATTTAATAAGTTCACCCGGCAACCCGTTGTCGTTCCCGTCACCAGCGGCGGAAACTTCGCCCGCGTAGCCGGTTTTACCGTCTCCCTGGACGGGACGGGAACAAAAACAACGGGCGTTATTCGCTGCGACCAACCCAGAACGATTGATATGGGGGCCCGGAACGGTAAGTGTCTGGAACGTATACCCGACGCTGTCGTAAATGAAGTACTGGCCCGATTGGAAGCCATTCTAAGCTGAGGCTTTCAGTGTGATTAACAAACGTAGAAAAGCAAAAAGCCCGCTCAAGTTTCCTTAAGCAGGCTTCTTAAATATGGCTCCTCTGACTGGACTTGAACCAGTGACATACGGATTAACAGTCCGCCGTTCTACCGACTGAACTACAGAGGAATCGTGTGAACGGGGCGAATATTAGCGATGCCTGTCTGCGTTGTCAAAGCCTGAATGGATATTTGCGATCGTTTGCTGAAATATTCTTCATTTCGTCGCTTATTCAGACGCAGACGGTTGTTTTATACACTTTTCACGTTCAGGACGTGGGTATTTCCACAGCCAACGACCTGTGACCATACGCCAGTAAAATAACGCGGCCCGTACTGCCCAGTCGAAGAACATCCCCATCCAGACGCCAACGACACCCCAGCCTAATACGATCCCGAGGGTGTAGCCGGCGACAACACGACAGCCCCACATCCCCAACATGGAGACCCACATAGCGAAACGGGCGTCACGTGCACCTTTAAATCCGGCAGGAAGAACCCATGATGCTGCCCATATCGGCATAAATGCCGCGTTCAGCCAAATCAGGATGACAATGACCTCTTTTACATCCTGATCGTGGGTATAAAACGAAGCCATTACCCCAGCAAACGGGGCGGTTAGCCAGGCGATGGCGGTTAATCCGATTGTGGAGAGCCAGAATACATGTCGCAACTGGATTTCCGCCTGAGCAATCTGTCCATTTCCCAGACGTCTGCCGGTAATGATGGTAGACGCGGAACCTAAAGCGTTTCCCGGCAGGTTGATCAGTGCCGCTATCGAAAAGGCAATGAAGTTACCGGCAATGACGCTGGTACCCATACCCGAAACAAACATCTGCGTAAGTAACTTGCCACCGTTAAACAGGACTGACTCTATACTGGCAGGAATACCAATCCCCATGACTTCCCAGATGATGGCAAGATTCAGCGGTTTAAAATAGCTCTTCAGGGGAATGCGCAGCGCGGGGTTAAATCCAATCATCAGCACCCCTATAATGGCGATGGCACCAATGTAACGTGAAATCGTCAACCCCAGACCTGCGCCGACGAATCCCAGCCCTTGCCAGGAAAAAATGCCGTAGATCAGGATGCTACTGATGATAATGTTCAGGATATTCATACCACCGTTAATCAATAACGGTATTTTGGTATTTCCGGCACCGCGCAGTGCGCCGCTGCCAATTAACGCAATTGCCGCCGCAGGGTAGCTGAGCACGGTTAATTCCAGATAGGTTAGCGCCAGCGCTTTTACATCAGGGGTGGCTTCTCCTGCCACGACATCAATAATCTGCTCACCGAAATAGTGAATCACCGCCGCCAGTACAACAGCAAATATCGTCATGATCACCAGTGATTGTCTGGCTGCGGCTCTGGCGCGTCGGCGATCGCGCTTTCCGAGACTAAAAGCAACCACCACCGTCGTGCCAAGGTCGATGGCGGCGAAAAATGCCATGATGACCATGTTGAAGCTGTCGGCGAGCCCGACACCTGCCATCGCTTCTTTACCCAACCAGCTCACAAGGAAGGTGCTCAGTACTCCCATCAAGAGTACACAGGTGTTTTCCAGAAAAATGGGGACAGCAAGCGGGGTAATTTCGCGCCAAAAGAGAACTTTATAACGCTTGCGTTTGGCATACCAGGGCGTGCGGGATGCGACCTGGCGTAAGGCTGCGGAGACGTTCAAAGTGGACCTTAATGAAGAAAGTTGAAACCTCATTTCAAATGATGAGGGAGAATCAAAAAAGCTGCAAAGTTTTTTCTATTTAAAATGTCTGTAAATGCAACAAACTGTCGAGAGAAGCATCAATTGCTCCTCAATGTAGGAATTGGGGTTTGACAAAAGTTTTTTCGCCGCTAAGATAAGCCTCCACAACGATTCCTCTGTAGTTCAGTCGGTAGAACGGCGGACTGTTAATCCGTATGTCACTGGTTCGAGTCCAGTCAGAGGAGCCATATTTAAGAAGCCTGCTTAAGGAAACTTGAGCGGGCTTTTTGCTTTTTGCTTTTTAGCTTTTTGGTAAATCCACCTGACATGCAGGTGGATACTTTACAGACTGGGTATTATCAGAACTGGTAGCTGGCGGTGAGGCTGACGTTACGCGGCTCACCATAGACGATAGAGCCCTCAACATTGGTATCGTAGGTTTTATCGAACAGGTTGTTGATATTGCCCTGGATGGCGAAGTTTTTCGTTACCTGGTAGCGAGTGAATAAATCCACCAGCGCGTAGCTTCCCTGTTCTGCACGGAACGTGCCGTATGGCGTCACGGTATCGCTATATACGCGATTCTGCCAGTTAACTCCGCCCCCCACGGTCAGTGCCGGCAGGGCTGGCAGGTTATAACGGGTGAACAATTTTACCGTAGTACGCGGCAGGTTCGGATTGACGGCATTGCCTTCGTTATCATCCGCAACGTACCGCGTTGCGCCGAAAGTCATCTGCCAGTTATCCGTGATCGCACCGTTTACTTCGAATTCAACGCCTTTGCTGACCGTTCCATCCATCGCTTTATAGGCGGTGTCGCCATTGCTACCGGCGATTGGTACGCCGGTTGATTGCGCCACGTTATCCTGCTCAATGCGGAATACAGCGAGGGTGGTGGTTAAACGGCTGTTCATCCAGTCTGATTTCAGACCAACCTCGTAGTTGTTGCCGGTAATCGGGGCGAGATATTTACCGGAACTGTCGCGTTTGTTCTGCGGCTGGAAGATAGAGGTATAGCTGGCGTAAGTGGACCAGTTATCATCAATGTCATATACCAGACCCGCATACGGCGTAGTGTGGTTTTGTTCCATGCTGTAGGTCAGGGTATCGATACGCCAGTTGGTATAACGCGCGCCGACGATCAAATGCAATGGGTCGGCCAGCGAAATGCGTGTCGCGGCGTACAGCGATTTCATGTGCGTGGTATCGTCCTGGGCCAGCGATTGCGGATTCCAGTTGGTTTCCGGGAAGTTACCGTCGTAGGTATAGAAGCTACCTATTTCGTTAGGGAATACATTTGCCCACGAGCTTTCATAACGGTTATTTTGCTTGCTGTAACTGCCGCCCAGCATCAGGTTATGCTGACGACCAAACAGGTCGTAGCCACCATCGGCAAAGAGATCGACGGCATCGACTTTTCGCTTGCCGCTGTTCCAGCCTGTTCCACCAACGTAATCATAGCCCGGTCCATAGTTGCCATAGGGACCAATCAGTGTGCCGTCAGCTTTATTAACGTAAGCGTCGACGTACATCATCTTGCTGTCGAACTTGACCTCGGAGTGTGTGGCATTCAGGGTTGTTTGCCAGGTATCCGCGAAACGCTGTTTGAGTGTCACGAAGACTTTGTTGATGTCTTTGTCATTGTAGGTCCAGTCCGGCGCGGTACTGCGCGAGCGGTCGTAGCTGTTTTTGCTACCATCGGTATTCCAGCGCGGTAAGCCGCCCCAGGTTGGACTGTTGATATCAATACGCTGGTATTCGTAACCTGCCGACAGGCTGGTGGTGTCGCCCAGATCGGCATCGACAATCCCCGAGAAAAACATTTTTTCATTGTTGTAGCGGTCAAGCCAGGAATCGTTATTTTGATAACCCGCCACGATGCGAGCGCGTACGTTGCCGTCTGCCGTCAATGGGCTTTGTAAATCAGTCACATAGCGTTGTTTATTCCAACTGCCGTATTCCGCGGAGACATTCCCCGTGAACTCGCGGCTGGTTGCATGTTTACGGATCATGTTAATAGATGCCGAAGGATTCCCCGTGCCGGTCATTAACCCGTTTGCACCACGAACCACTTCTACACGTTCAAATAAGGCCGTGTCAGAAAGGGCATCGCCGAGGTTCCAGCGGGATTCAAAATAGGTTGGGATCCCATCAACCATATAGTTATCAATCTGAAATCCGCGCGAGTAATAGCTGCTGCGATCGGAATCCGCCTGGCTTTTGCTTATCCCCAACGTGTTGTCCATCACATCGCCCAGCGTTTGTAGCTGCTGATCTTCCATACGCTGTTGGCTGACGATGCTGACAGATTGCGGGATATCTCGCTGTGTCATCTGCATTTTTGTGCCTGCGGATGTCGATTTAACGCTGTAATCCTGTTCATCACTGGGTATGGCGGAGGCTGAACCATCAACGATTACCGTCTCTTCTGCCGAGGCGGCGAGGCTGGTACAAGGCAATAACGCAGCAGTAATACAGACTGCCAGCAGGGATGGGACAATGGCAGAACGATGCTGTTCGTCCCTGTAGTGTGTTGTGAAAGACATCGGAAAGTCCTTGATAATTATTAATATTAAGTTCGAATTACGTGAGTGCGTAATGAACCCTTTGGCTGTTAATTATTTGTCTTGCATGAGAATGCAAATGCGAAATATACGCATTCATATTCAATGTGTAAACAAATGCTACGCATAAATGAAATATTGTTTCAGTACTATGTCTGAGCGATAGCGCCGGGAAATGGTTATAAGAACAGCGCTGGCAAGGCTTTTTGCTTAAAAAATCGAGGGTTAAAGTTGAAAGAGCGTGAGTAACTCGCTCATACTCTATACTCGCAGAGTCACCCGGCGTAGCATGGCACAACGCATGGGCTCTTAATGAAAAAGGAAAACGTCGTGGCAGAAGAAACTATATTCAGCAAAATTATTCGTCGTGAAATTCCCTCGGACATCGTATACCAGGATGAGCTGGTCACTGCGTTTCGTGATATTTCACCTCAGGCACCAACGCATATTCTGATCATCCCGAACGTTTTAATCCCAACCGTCAACGATGTGACGGCAGAGCATGAGCAGGCGCTGGGACGAATGATCACCGTGGCGGCGAAAATCGCTGAGCAGGAAGGCATTGCCGAAGATGGATACCGTTTGATTATGAATACCAATCGTCACGGCGGTCAGGAGGTGTATCACATTCATATGCATCTGCTGGGTGGACGTGCGCTTGGTCCAATGCTCGCGCATAAAGGTCTTTAATAATGACCAGAGGATGCATTGCGCTTACGTTGGGTCTGCTGTTGCTGGCTGGCTGCCGTTCACACCCGGAAATTCCGGTCAGTGATGAACAGTCTCTGGTGATGGAATCAACAATACTGGCGGCGGGTATCACCGCAGAGCCGCCTGAGTTAACAACGTCTGATATTCAGGCCTCTGCATCCTCACGACTCTATAACGAAAGACAAGAACCTGTCACCGTTCATTATCGGTTTTACTGGTATGACGCCAGAGGGCTGGAGATGCACCCTCTGGAAGCGCCACGCAGCATGACTATTCCGGCTCGTTCGTCGGTAACGCTGTACGGCAGCGCCAATTATCTGGGGGCGCACAAGGTTAGGCTTTATCTTTATTTGTAAGGGGTGAATCTTGAAGATCAAAATGAATCGCTACGCATTGATTGCCGCGCTGGCGATGTTTCTCTCTGGTTGTGTGGTTCAACGTGAGCCAGCGCCAGTAGAGGAAGTGAAGCCGGTGCCGGAACAACCCGTACAACCGCAACAGCCAGTTCCGGTTGTACCAACGGTGCCAACCATACCGCAGCAGCCGGGGCCGATTGAACACGAGGACCAAACGGCGCAGCCAACTCCACGTCAGCGTCATTATGACTGGAACGGGGCAATGCAGCCGATGGTCGGCAAAATGCTGCAGGCTGAGGGTGTGAAAGCTGGGGGCGTATTGCTGGTTGATAGCGTAAATAACCGTACCAACGGCTCGTTAAACGCGGGTGAAGCTACCGAGACTTTGCGAAATGCGCTGGCGAATAATGGTAAATTTACCCTGGTTTCTGCGCAGCAGCTGGCAGTAGCCAAGCAGCAGTTAGGTCTGTCGCCGAACGACAGCCTGGGAACACGCAGCAAAGCGATTGGTATTGCCCGTAACGTTGGCGCTCAGTATGTGCTCTATTCCAGCGCTTCCGGTAACGTCAATTCACCTGCGCTGCAAATGCAATTAATGCTGGTACAAACTGGCGAGATAATCTGGTCAGGTAAAGGTGCCGTTCAGCAACAATAACAGACTGACGCGCGATGAAGTTCTGTCGCGCTATTTCCCGCAGTATCATCCCGTCGCAACCAGCCAAAGCGGTTTGAGCGGCGGGAGCTGCATCATCGAACATCAAGCCCACCGTTTAGTGTTGCGCTGCCATCACGATCCTAACGCGCCAGAATCGCATTTTCTACGCCAGTATCACGCGTTAAAACATCTGCCTGAGAATCTTGCCCCCAGACCCCGTTTTTATACGCGGGGGTGGATGGCAGTCGATTTTTTTCACGGTAAGGTAGAATCCAGATTACCGGAAGCCGACGAACTCGCAGGCTTACTGTATTATTTGCATCAGCAACCCCGTCTGGGCTGGCGAATCAACCTGTTGCCACTGCTTGAGCAGTACTGGCAGTGTAGCGATCCGGCGCGCCGAACGCCACGCTGGTTGCAACTGCTAAAGCGGCTAAGAACTAAAGGTGAACCGCGTCCCTTACGTTTGGGACCATTGCATATGGATGTTCACGGCGACAATATTGTACGCACGGCGTCGGGACTGCGGTTAATCGACTGGGAATACGCCGGAGACGGTGATATTGCTCTGGAACTCGCGGTCGTGTGGGCCGCGGATGACTCTCAGCGCCGACAGCTGGTCGATGCCTATGCCAAACATGCGCATATTGAGCCCGATGTCCTGTGGCGGCAGGTTAGACGTTGGCAGTTGTGGGTGATGATGCTGAAGGTGGGATGGTTTGAGTATCGCTGGCAACAAACCGGCGATCGACAATTTATCAGGCTGGCCGATGAAACCTGGCGGCAGCTAACAATAAAAGGATAAGGAGAGCAGTGTGGGCCCAGTAATGTTGGATGTCGAAGGGTATGAGCTGGACGCTGAAGAGCGTGAGATTCTGGCGCATCCACTGGTAGGCGGGTTAATCCTCTTTACCCGAAATTATCATGACCCGGAGCAGCTACGTGAGCTGGTTCGCCAGATTCGTGCCGCGTCGCGCAATCATCTGGTGGTGGCAGTGGATCAGGAAGGGGGGCGCGTCCAGCGCTTTCGTGAAGGTTTCACCCGTCTGCCTGCGGCGCAATCTTTTGCTGCACTGCATGGGCTGGAAGAGGGGGGCAAACTGGCTCAGGAAGCGGGATGGCTGATGGCCAGTGAAATGATCGCGATGGATATTGATATTAGCTTCGCCCCCGTTCTGGATGTGGGGCATATCAGTGCTGCGATTGGTGAACGTTCTTATCATGCCGAACCCGCGAAAGCGTTGGCGATGGCAACCCGCTTTATTGATGGCATGCATGCGGCCGGAATGAAAACGACCGGTAAACACTTCCCCGGACATGGTGCAGTGACGGCGGATTCGCATAAAGAAACGCCAACCGATCCGCGTTCTGAAGCCGAGATCCGTGCGAAAGATATGTCGGTATTCCAGACGTTAATCACTGAAAACAAACTGGATGCAATTATGCCAGCGCACGTCATTTACAGTGATGTCGACCCGCGACCCGCGAGCGGTTCACCCCACTGGCTGAAAACCGTGCTGCGCCAGGAGCTCGGTTTCGATGGCGTGATTTTCTCCGACGATTTGTCGATGGAAGGCGCAGCAATTATGGGGAGCTACGCAGAGCGCGGGCAGGCATCGCTGGATGCAGGTTGCGATATGATCCTGGTCTGCAATAATCGTAAGGGTGCGGTCAGTGTTTTAGATAATCTGTCGCCGATCAATGCAGAACGTGTTACACGTTTGTATCATAAAGGTTCATTTTCACGTCAGGAACTGATGGACTCGGCTCGCTGGAAGACAGTAAGTGCCCAGCTCAACCAGCTTCATGAGCGTTGGCAGGAAGAGAAAGCAGGTCATTAACGCAAGTTTGGCGAGGGTGCGATGATTATCTATTTACACGGTTTTGACTCTAACAGTCCGGGCAACCACGAGAAAGTATTGCAACTGCAATTTATTGACCCGGATGTCAGGCTGATTAGCTACAGTACGCGGCATCCTAAACATGATATGCAGCATCTGCTGAAAGAAGTGGACAAAATGTTGCAGCTTAATGTGGATGATCGACCGTTGATTTGCGGCGTTGGGCTGGGGGGGTATTGGGCTGAACGGATTGGTTTCCTGTGTGATATTCGTCAGGTGGTGTTTAACCCTAACCTGTTCCCGTATGAGAATATGGAAGGGAAAATCGACAGGCCGGAAGAGTATGCTGATATCGCCACAAAATGTGTGACCAACTTCCGTGAGAAAAATCGCGATCGCTGCCTGGTTATTCTGTCGCGCCATGATGAAGCGCTTAACAGTCAGCGTTCGTCGGAAGAGCTGCATCATTTTTACGAGATAGTCTGGGACGAAGAGCAGACGCACAAGTTTAAGAATATATCTCCGCATTTGCAGCGCATCAAAGCGTTCAAGACGTTAGGTTAATCTTTACTGAGCGTTTAAAAAAACAGCCGCCAGGCTAATGCTCGTCAGTTACGAACGTATGGTGAACATGTGATTCTGGCTCAGGGTTCCGTTCACCTCAGTGGTGTCATTTCTCTGAAGCGCAGATACCTGTGAACGTGCAAGGGAGGCTCACCGCCGCCTCCCTTGCAACCCAGGCTCCCGGCGGGAAAATCGTCGCTGCGCGAGTTATTCGTCTTATGCCGTCTGCCTGTCGGGTCGGGGTCGAGCCTGCGTCCATGCAGGCCGTCCCCTCTACCCGCATCCCTGCGGGCAGACCCGGTCAGCCGTCAACGTCTCATCGATTTTCAGCCGGACCGGGGCCATCGCTTCAACGCACTGACTTCCAGTTAAATCTTTTTTGCTGTTTAAACAAAAAACGCAGATGGTCAGGTGTGGGCTGGTCCGGCTGAAAATTGCCGACGTGTTTCCGTAAGGCCGGGAGAGCCAGCATGGATGCTGGCTCAGGGCGCGCTTTGCAAGGACGCTTCCTCGCGCCCGGCCCGGTAGCCTGGAGGAATAAGCGGAGGGTATTGCGCAGCAACAATTTTCCTGCCGGGAGCCGGGATTGTAAAGGGCGTGGCGGAGAACGCCCTTTACACGTTCACAGGAATCGGTGCTTAAGAGAAATGATGAGCATGAGGTGAACGGAACTCTTTCTCCGAGATAGCATGTTCTTTACCTCGGCCAGCACAGGTTGAAGCTTTCTGAAACTGAGGCGCTAACTGACTGGCATTACAGCCTTCGGGCTGGTTTTTTTATCCTAAAAGTCTGGGTTGTCTATCTTTTCAGCATCAAAACTTGATACATATCAATTTTGGTATGACCAATGCACCGTTCGTGTTATTCTCAGTCTCGATGAACATTTTCATTATCGTAACTTGTTGTTAATTAAAGGCTATACGCATAACTTTTAATTAACAATTGGTTAATAAATTTGAGGGGGTCACGTTGACTACACCATTGAAAAGGATCGTGATTGTCGGCGGCGGTGCTGGCGGACTGGAAATGGCGACGCAGTTGGGTAAAAAACTGGGTCGTAAGAAAAAGGCAAAAATCACGCTGGTAGACAGAAACCACAGCCACCTGTGGAAACCGTTGCTGCACGAAGTGGCAACAGGATCGCTGGATGAAGGTGTTGATGCGCTGAGCTATCTGGCACATGCCCGTAACCACGGGTTCCAGTTCCAGCTGGGTTCGGTGATGGATATCGATCGTGAAGCGAAGACCATCACGATTGCTGAGCTGCGAGACGAGAAAGGCGATCTGCTGGTCCCTGAGCGTAAAGTGCCGTATGACACGCTGGTGATGGCACTGGGCAGTACGTCCAATGATTTCAACACGCCGGGCGTCAAAGAAAACTGTATTTTCCTCGATAACCCGCACCAGGCGCGTCGCTTCCACCAGGAAATGCTGAATCTGTTCCTGAAATATTCCGCAAACCTGGGCGCGAACGGCAAAGTCAATATTGCCATCGTCGGTGGTGGTGCAACGGGGGTAGAACTCTCCGCTGAGCTGCACAATGCGGTAAAACAGTTGCACAGCTATGGTTATAAAGGGCTGACCAACGAAGCGCTGAACGTCACACTGGTGGAAGCCGGTGAACGTATTCTGCCAGCGTTGCCGCCACGGATCTCCAGTGCTGCGCATAACGAGCTAACCAAACTGGGCGTACGTGTCCTGACTCAGACGATGGTAACCAGCGCTGACGAAGGTGGGTTGCATACCAAAGATGGCGAGTACATCAAAGCCGATCTGATGGTGTGGGCAGCAGGTATCAAAGCGCCAGACTTTATGAAAGAGATTGGTGGTCTGGAAACCAACCGTATCAACCAGCTGGTGGTTGAACCGACCCTGCAGACGTCGCGCGATCCGGACATCTATGCGATTGGTGACTGTGCTTCCTGTGCGCGTCCGGAAGGGGGTTTTGTGCCACCGCGTGCCCAGGCTGCGCACCAGATGGCATCCTGCGCGATGAACAACATTCTGGCACAGATGAACGGTAAACCGCTGAAAGCGTATCAGTATAAAGATCACGGTTCTCTGGTTTCTCTCTCCAACTTCTCTACCGTGGGTAGCCTGATGGGGAACCTGACGCGTGGCTCAATGATGGTGGAAGGGCGTATTGCGCGCTTTGTCTACATTTCGCTGTACCGTATGCACCAGATTGCGCTGCATGGTTACTTCAAAACCGGCCTGATGATGTTGGTTGGCAGCATTAACCGTGTGATTCGTCCGCGTCTTAAACTGCACTAATACTGGCTTGTAATGCCGGATGGAATGCTTCATCCGGCACTTTCTTTCAGAGTTCTCTGAATCATGCTGCTTTACCTCCTCTCTCTGCGATTTTCATCCGTAATCTGATTGGCATTATTTACCTTCTGTTGCAAAGTTGTTGCTAATAGCAAAAAAGGAGGAAGTCCCGTGAATAAATCAATGTTGGCGGGTATAGGGATTGGCGTAGCTGCTGCGCTGGGTGTGGCAGCGGTGGCCAGTCTAAACGTTTTTGAGCGTGGCCCACAGTTTGCACAAGTCGTCTCTGCAACACCGATTAAAGAAACGGTAAAAACACCGCGCCAGGAGTGTCGTAACGTGACGGTTACTCACCGTAAACCTGTACAGGATGAAAACCGTATTGCCGGTTCCGTGCTGGGTGCGGTTGCCGGGGGCGTAATTGGTCATCAGTTTGGTGGTGGACGCGGCAAAGACATTGCGACCGTTGCCGGTGCGTTAGGTGGCGGTTATGCAGGTAACCAGATTCAGGGTTCAATGCAGGAAAACGATACGTACACGACCACACAACAACGTTGTAAAACGGTGTATGACAAATCAGAAAAAATGCTGGGCTACGACGTAACGTATAAAATTGGCGATCAGCAGGGCAAAATCCGTATGGATAAAGATCCCGGTACGCAAATTCCGCTGGATAACAACGGCCAGTTGGTTTTGAATAACAAGGCGTAAAATAGCGTTATCCTGAACATTAGCCCCCCATCGCTCAGGCTGGGGGGCTTTTTTTATTAGAAGGTTAAGGCATAGTTCAAACCAAAGGTGCGTCCCCGGCCTTTGTATTCATACAAGGATGGACTGCCATAAGTCGGGCTGTAGAGTAACGGTGCACGCTGTCCCCAGAGGGTGGTGTACTCTTCATTCAGCAGGTTCTCAACGCTAAAGGTCAGTTTACCCAGCGGGAGCTGATAGCTGCCGATAAAGTCCATCGTATTGTACCCATCCAGCTTGTTGCCGCTGGCGTCGCTCAGGTCAAATGTCTGCTGACTCTGTACACGCAGTGACCACGGTTCCGGTGCCCAGCCAACCCATGCGGTGGCTTTAGATGGCGAAGCCAGAGTGACATCCCATTTTTGCCATTTACCGTTTTGCTTCACTTCCGATTTAATGATGTTGAAGTTACTTCCCAGACTCCAGTCCGTATCAGCAATGAAATAATCCACCGCGCCTTCAAGGCCATAAATCCGGCGATCGTCGGGCTTTACGTTAATGGTCATATCGTCGCGGTTAACGACGATCGATTTATCAGACGTGGAATAGTAAGCGGCGAGCTGTGTACGCAGATTATCGCCGGTGTAGCGCCACCCCAGTTCATAAGAGTTAACTTTAATGCCTTCCAGGCGTGAATCCGCTACGTTAACGCTGCGCTGGAGCTGATAATGATCGCCAACCAGCGAGTAGGTACCGTTGCCGTAGTATTTTCCAGGGTCGGGAAGTTCCACACCTTGCGAGAAGTTGAACCAGGTCTGCTGGCGATCGGTCAGGTGTGCGAGGATGCCCGCGTTAAACAGGAAGTTATCATAGTCTGCTTTGCCACCTGGGATACTATCAGCAGAGTTCGCCAGGCCCGTTGCGATGCCTTGTTGCTGCGTATAGCCGACAAAATCATCAACGCGGTTTTCAGTCCACTGGTAGCGGATACCGCCGCTGAGCGTAAAGATGTCATTAATGTCGTAGCTGTTTTGCAGGAAAGGTGCAAAGTTGGTGATGCTGTAACCGGGATAGCGCCCGGTGGTGTAGGCCGTTCGGTTATCCATACCGCCAGAGGGGAGGGAATAAGCCAGATCGAAGAATTCTTGATTGGAATCGAATGTTTCGTGATCGGCGTCGATACCCCATGTCAGCTCCCAGTTTTCCATCAGCTGGCTGTTGAGGGTGATTTTGGCACCAAACTGGTCAGTATCCTGTTGTGATGCGGAGAAACTGGTGACCTTACCTTTGCTCAGCGTAGGGAAGGGATAGAATTTAAGTGATTCGTCACGGTAATAGATCTGGCTGACCAGATTCTGGCCGAAGAAATTGGCATCGGAATATTGCAGACTGATCAGATGCCGTTCCGTGCCGGGGATTCGGTCGGAATTGAGACCGCTGCTGGTAGTAGCGTTACCGGTTCCCGTCACGGCGGACATGTTCTCGCCGAGATCCAGTCCGTAGTCGTCATCGCCCTGGCTTTTGTAGTACTGCGTAACCAGCTGCAACTGGCGGTTGTCATCAAGCTCAATCGTCCCGGTACCCATCAGGTCCAGGCGATCGGAATGCTGCAGACCGGTTTGGGTATTATCGAGCATTAAGGCGTCGTGGTTGGCATCATACCACCCCCCAAACCGTTGATAAGCGACAGACATGCGTCCGGATGCGCGGTCGGTTCCTCCGCTAACTGCGGCGGCAACCCGTTCGTCATGATCGTTACTGTTGTTGAATCCGCTTTTGCTGCCCAGCTCGAGTTCAACTTCACGCTCAGGCTGACCTTTTTTGGTGACGATGTTGATCAAACCGCCGGTACTTCCGCCGCCATACAGCGATGTTGTTCCGGAGATAACTTCAATGTGTGCAATATTAAACGGATCAATGGCGTCGAGCTGACGGCTGTCGGTGCGTGAAGAGTTGAGACGAACACCGTCAATAAGCACAACGATGGCGCGACCACGCATGTTCATCCCGTAGTTGGTCCGTCCCTGGCTGCTGACGTCGATTCCGGGGATCAACTGAGCAAGAACATCCTTGAACTCTTTCCCCCCCTGAACCTGCTGTTCAATCTCTCTGCCTTCGATAACCCATGTAGTTTGTGCCATTTGAGACACGGTACGTTGGCTACGGTTGGCGCTGACGATGAGATCGTCTTCTTCTGCCGCCATTGCCGGTAGGGTTAAAGACAGTAACAGAGGATTGAGCACCCAGAGATGCTTATTCATTTGTATTCCTTATAAAATTTGTTGGTCTGTTTTTATTTTTACGGCATGGAAACCGATCGTTACATTATGAAACAGGTATTAAGGCGAATGCGAATATTGCTGATAATGATTGATATTATCAATGCATTTTACAAAAGAAATGCATTAACCTAATGAAAACAATAAAGAATGTAGGGATTAAGAAGTGCCGTTTCTACCGGGAGCAGGGTAAGCTCCCGGTGCTGACATTAGGACGTGGGTCGTGTTGAAAGGGTTAATCTTTAATCAGTTCAGGCCACAATCGTAACGTGGTGTGCGCGATTTGCATCAGTTTTTCGAATGTGGCTCCTTCGCGGGCGCTGATCGACATACCCTGCAAAATACAGTTCAGATATTCAGCTAACTTTTGTACATCGCAGTGTGTCGGTATTTCGCCCTTTTCTTGTCGTTGATGCAGAAACTGAGCCAGAGTCTGCTCCTGCATGGCATGGCGGGATTTCACCGTGTGCGCAATATCGCGGGAAGAGGCTGCCAGCGTGGCGGATGTGTTAATCATAAAGCATCCCGCAGGCGTGTCTTTACTGGTGAAGCAGGTCGCTATGGCAGTGAAATAGTCCTCGAGTGCGGATTCGAGGTTTTTTTCTTCACAAAACAGTTGGGCTTCGTGTTTTGCCGCGAAGCGACTGATATAGCGGTCCAGCACGGCACGAAACAGTCCTTCCTTATTGGTAAATTCTGCATACAGCGTCGGCGCTTTTGCCCCGGTTGCTTCTACGAGATCGGCGAGCGATGTCGCTTCATATCCGTGCTGCCAGAAGAGTGTCATGGCCTTATCAAGCGCGGCTTCCCTGTCGAACACTTTTGGTCGGCCACGGCTTTTTTTTGCACAACTTGTCGTTTCAGTTGTCATGGTGCCGTTGTACCTGGTTGGGTTTATTGAATAACCATTATAAAAATAATCGCGCAGACACTCCAGTGCATTCACGATAAAAATAATTTAATGCTATTGATATGAAAAATAAGACCTTTATGTTTTATATAACAATCGTTATAAAAAAATATTGACGTGTGACCTGGATCACATCTATGATTTAACTATCGATCGTTAAGTTAATCGCTTACGGCACACATTCATCTGCTAAAGGTAACTATCATGAAAAACGTAAAAACTCTTTTTGTCGCTGCTGTCCTGAGCTCACTCTCATTTGCAAGCTTTGCCGCTGTTGAGGTTCAGGCTACACCTGCAGGCCAACAGAAAGTCGGTACTATCTCTGCCAACGCCGGGACTAACTTAGGCTCTCTGGAAGATCAACTGGCACAGAAAGCCGATGAAATGGGGGCGAAGTCATTCCGTATTACTTCTGTTACCGGTCCTAACACCCTTCACGGGACTGCAGTTATCTACAAATAAGTTGTAAACCCTCGCAATGCCACTGCGAATTCAATAAAAAACCCCCGCGGGAACAAACCGGCGGGGGTTTTTTTATGACCTGAATTTACAGCGTTTGTGCAGGAACATCGTGATGGCGCGTCACGTCGACCGGCATGCCTGAACGTAGCTCCATTGCATGCTCCATCACAGCGGCGTCTGTCTGTGCCGCATTTTTAAAGCTCTGCATTGATGAATTCAACACGATTGGCAGTAACTGCGGATCGTCATTAATCTTTTCTGACAGCGGTTGGTGTACTTCAACCAGGCGCATACCGTTAGGTTCAACGGAGGCTTTAATCGGCGTGTTGATGATGTTCACTTTGGTTCCCGGCGTAACCTGACGGAATAAGGTTTCAATATCACCGTCACGCAGGCGAATACACCCAGAACTGACACGCATACCGATGCCAAAATCCGCGTTGGTTCCATGCAGCAAATACACACCGCCGTAAGCCGCTAAGCGGATAGCATGATGCCCCATCGGGTTATCTGGCCCGGCAGGTACTACGGCAGGGAGGTCGATACCATTGGCTTTATATCGTGCGCGGATATTCGCCGTTGGTGTCCAGGTCGGGTTGGCACGCTTATCAGAGATGGTGGTGACCATTGTTGGCGTCAGGGTGTCGCCGCCTAACTGGCCAATGCCAATAGGATACACGGTCACCGATTTTGTCCCTGGCGGGTAATAGTAAAGACGCAGTTCGGCGAGGTTAATGACAATCCCTTCGCGTGGGGCATCCGGCAGCAGAGTTTGCAATGGGATGGTTAAAACACTGCCCGGGCGAGGTACGTATGGATCGACGCCAGGGTTAGCCTGCAGCAGCGCTAAAAAGCCGACGTTGTATTTTTTCGCAATGGCTTCCAGCGATCCGCCGTTGTTTTCGACAACGTGAGTGGCATTTTCACCCACCAGTTTGCTGCCTGGCGGCGGGAGCGGCCAGGTATTCGCTTGAGCCGGCAGCGCTAACGCGACGGTCGCCGCGAGCGTAAAAAGCGTTAGCCAGCGAGAGAGTTGTTTATTGTTTAACATCACCATAAATCCATTGTTTTTACGTGGTTTTTATAATGTAAAAGTAAACAGGAATTATGGCGGTTTGCTGTGTCGGGAAGTGCAGGGAAGTGCAAAGAGTTTGTAAATTCATCGGCCGGGCAAGCACCATGCTCACCCGGCCGGAACGCTACGCTATGGCGTTTTCTTCAAGTTGACGCATAAACTGACGTACCCAGTCGATACGGGTTTTACGCTCGCTCAAATCTTGCATGAACTTCAGCCGGGTAGGGCCATCCAGACGGAAGTGTTGGGGTTGCTTTTGCAGTAAGCCAATCAGCCACACCGGGTTGACGTGGTTCTTCTCGGCAAACTCAATCGTCCCGCCTTTTTCATTGCCTTCCAGCTTTCTGATACCCAGTTTTTGCGCTTGCTGGCGCAAACGGGCAATATCCAGCAGCGTACGAGCCGGGTCAGGCAATAAACCAAAACGGTCAATCAGTTCAACTTTAATCTCTTCCAGCTCGTTTTCGCCTTTCGCACTGGCAATCCGCTTGTAGAATGACAGTCGCGTATTCACATCGGGGATGTAATCATCTGGCAGTAGCGAAGGCATGCGCAGCTCGACTTCAGTTTGCTGGTTGGTGAGATCTTCGAGCGACGGTTCGCGCCCCTCTTTTAGCGCATCAACCGCGTTCTCCAGCAGTTCCATGTACAGTGAGAAGCCGATGGTTTCCATCGAACCGCTCTGATCTTCACCCAGCAGTTCCCCCGCGCCGCGAATCTCGAGGTCGTGAGTGGCCAGCGCAAAACCTGCACCCAAATCTTCCAGTGAGGCAATTGCCTCAAGGCGTTTTTGTGCATCGGTGGTCATCGCTTTCGGATGCGGCGTCAACAGCCAGGCATAGGCCTGATGGTGTGAGCGTCCCACGCGGCCGCGTAGCTGGTGCAATTGTGCCAACCCGAAATGGTCAGCGCGCTCGATAATAATGGTGTTAGCGGTTGGAATGTCGATCCCGGTTTCGATGATGGTGGTACACACCAGCACGTTGAAGCGCTGATGGTGGAAATCGTTCATCACGCGTTCCAGCTCGCGTTCGCGCATTTGCCCGTGTCCAATCCCGATACGCGCTTCCGGTACCAGCTCTGCCAGTCTGTCAGCGGTTTTCTGGATGTTTTCCACATCGTTGAACAGATAGTAGACCTGACCGCCGCGCAGCACTTCACGCAGGATAGCCTCGCGTACCACCAGATTGTCATACTCGCGCACAAAGGTTTTGACCGCCAGACGACGCGCTGGCGGTGTGGCGATAATGGACAGATCGCGCATGCCGCTCATCGCCATATTGAGCGTACGCGGGATCGGGGTTGCGGTCAGGGTCAGAATATCAACATTGGCGCGCATCGCTTTAATACGCTCTTTGTGACGGACACCGAAGCGGTGCTCTTCATCAACAATCAGCAGACCCAAATCTTTGAGTTTTACATCGCTTTGCAGCAGTTTGTGCGTGCCGATGAGAATGTCAATTTTACCCTCGGCAACCTGCTCCAGAATCTGCGCTTGCTCTTTGGCACTACGGAAACGGGACAACATCTCAATGCGTACCGGCCAGTTGGCAAAACGATCGCGGAAGTTGTCGAAGTGCTGCTGTGCGAGCAGGGTGGTTGGCACCAGCACGGCCACCTGTTTGTGGTTCTCGACGGCGAGAAATGCGGCGCGCATCGCCACTTCGGTTTTGCCGAAACCAACGTCACCACACACCAGACGGTCCATTGCCAGCGGCTGGCACATATCGCTGAGTACCGCGTTAATGGCCTGGGCCTGATCGGGTGTGGTTTCAAACGGGAAGCTGTCACAAAACAGCTGATACTGCTCGCGGTCGTGCTTAAAGGCAAAACCTTCTTTTGCCGCTCGCTGGGCGTAAATATCCAGCAACTCCGCCGCGACGTCACGCACCTTCTCGGCGGCTTTCTGCCGGGCGCGGGACCAGGCATCTCCGCCAAGTTTATGCAGCGGGGCATTCTCTTCCGCGCCTCCGGCGTAGCGGCTTATCAAATGCAACGATGACACGGGGACATACAATTTGGCGTCGTTGGCGTAGGTAAGCATCAGGTATTCGCCAGTAATGCCGCCTGCTTCCAGCGTGGTCATACCGGCATAGCGACCCACACCGTGCTCAAGGTGCACGACGGGCTGCCCCGGATGCAGCTCAGCGAGGTTTCGGATCAATGTATCCGGCTTAATCGTGCGGCGGGAATCCTGGCGGCGACGTGCCACACGCTCACCAAGGAGATCGCTTTCGCAAATCAGGGCCAGGTTGCGTTTGGTATCAATGAAACCATGTTCTGCCGCACCAATCATCAGATAACGACCGCTGTCGGCGGCTTCATCAAGGCGTAAAATACGTTTTGGCGCGACTTTGATGCGAGCCAGAAGTTCGCCGAGTGCTTCACGGCGACCTTCACTCTCTACCGAGAAAATGACCGGGCCGTTGAAGGTTTCCAGGAATTTACGCAGCGCATCCAGCGGTGATTTCTGTTGCGCTTGTACGGCGATGTCCGGCAGCTTCTGGAATCCCAGATTAGTATTTGCCGCTTTGTTTGCCAGACTTTCGGTTTTGAGCTGGACGCGAGGCCAGCGCTTAAGCTCGGAAAACAGTTCATCAACCCGCAGCCACAGCGATTCAGGCGGCAGCAGTGGGCGCATTGGATCAACACCGCGATTCTCAAAGCGTGACTGCGTATCAGCCTGAAAGCGCTCGGCGCTGGTCTCTAAATCGCCGGTATTCACCAGCAGCGTATTGGCAGGGAAGTAGCTGAACAGCGGTGGCAGGGGCTCACTGAAAAACAGCGGTTGCCAGTATTCAATCCCGGCAGGTAACGTGCCTTTACTGACCTGCTGATAAATATGTTCGGCGTCACGTTTAACTTCAAAGGTGTCGCGCCACTGACTGCGGAACAGCTCGATGGCTGTCTTATCAGTTGGAAATTCGTGGGCAGGCAGCAAATTAATGGCGTCGACTTCTTCCAGCGTGCGCTGGGTGTCGGTATCAAACAGACGCAGACTGTCGATTTCGTCATCAAAGAAATCAAGGCGATAAGGCAGTTCACTGCCCATTGGGAACAAGTCCAACAACGCACCGCGTGTGGCGTATTCACCGTGCTCCATAACCTGATCAACATGGCGATAACCAGCGCTGTCCAGTTGCTCACGCAGGGCATCACGCGACAGGCGCTGACCCTTTTTCATCACCAGCGCATGACCGTGTAGATAGCTGTGCGGGCAGACGCGCTGCATCAACGTGTTGACCGGTACGATCAGCACACCGCGTTGCATCGCAGGCAGTTGATACAACGTGGAGAGTCGCGAGGAGATAATTTCCTGATGCGGGGAAAAACTGTCATAGGGCAGTGTTTCCCAGTCAGCCAGATTCATCACCATCTGGTCGGTAAACTGACGAATTTCATCATGCAGACGCAAGGCATTTTGCATGTCTGGCGCGATAAGCACCACGGGGCCCGGATGGTGTTCGGCGATTTCTGCGACCAGCGTCGCGCAGGCGGCACCGGTAAGTTCACCCAACTGGCGCTGATCGGAAGCGCCGGCTGGAAGCGTGTAACGATGTTGTTCAGGCATTCGGTTGTCAGGATCTCGTTTGGATATACGTCTGATAAGCAATGTTTCTTTATTATCCGTGATCGTTTCTCATAAGCAAATTGATTCGCCCCCGGATAGGGGCAAAAGCGCGTAAGGTTTAGCGGGAAACGGTGGAGAGAGACGGCGGGGAGAAGAGCAGGTCGGCAACGGTTTTTTGTGAAATTCTTCGTACCATTAGTCCGACCAGCGTACACAACAGTAAGCAGGCGAACGGGTACACCAGGAGCAGGGCCAGCTCTACGTTTGCGGACCAGACGGTATGATTGAGTTTAGGAAGCAGCGTTAAACTTATCAGTTCCACCAGAATTCGGTGGGTAGTGTAGATGGCGATAGTATTGGAACCTATCACGCTTAATGGACTGGATGCGCTCATACCAAAACGTTGTTCAAATTGATAAAACAACTTCATGATGAGTACGATGGAAACAAGTGAGAGTAATAGCGAAATATTTGCCCGCCAGGCGATGACAGCTACCAGTGCACTCACCGTCACGATGACCGCGTGACGGCGCAGGGGAACATCTTTGATCCACATCATCAGCGTTGCGCCAAACCAGGCACCGAGACTGTACCAGGGCAAATTACGTACTACGCTGTTCAGCCCCCACCATGGGGTCGGGAAAAAGTTGATTGCCACACTCAGCAATGCAAACAGCACCAGTAGTGGCAATGCCCAGCGGCTGAAGATCTTACACAGGACAAAATAGACAATCAGCGCATACAGATACCACAGACTGGTACTGGCTGTGAGCATTCCCTGGGTAAAGTCTCCCAGCGAACCGGCATAGGCTGCATTGGCCGCATGGCTCAGGTCGCGTTGCGGGGCCAGCCAGCTATTGAGCGCGGTTAACGTCAGCCATTGCACGATTCCCCACAGCACCAGTACCCAGGCAATACTCCAGATGCGTTTGTCTACACAGGTTGTCCACGGGACGTTTGCAATGTAGCGGCGGATCAGATAGCCCGAAATAAAGAAAAAGACAGGCATGCGAAACGGTGCCAGATACAGATTGAGGTAGATCCAGCATTTGGTTAGCACCTGTGAGAGTGGATGCTGAAAGGCGGTGAGATGGGGATAAAAGGTAATGACCGAGTGGTAAATGACCACCAGACAGATACATAACCCTTTGATTTGATTAATCCATAACTCTTTTTTATTCATTGCGGTGGCGTATCCATATTGTGTGAGATAGCCTGCCATCCTGCAAAACCCTGCCTCTGCTGTAATGCGTAACCGTCTGCTTTTTATTTTTTTAGGATAAAGATCAGGAACAAAGGATGAGGGGAAAGTGGAAACTTTAGCGAATTGATTTGGTTATACTTTTCAGAACAATGCTGACGAACACTTACGGTTCAGTCATTTACCCATCCCGCTTTCGCTTATATACTCGTGACTTTGCTAACAGCAACCAGACGGATTTCATGTACCAACCTGTCGCTCTATTCATTGGCCTGCGTTATATGCGTGGGCGTGCAGCAGATCGCTTCGGTCGTTTCGTTTCCTGGCTCTCTACCATTGGCATTACTCTTGGGGTAATGGCGCTGGTCACGGTATTGTCGGTGATGAACGGTTTCGAACGCGAGCTGCAAAATAACATCCTTGGTCTGATGCCTCAGGCTATTCTCTCGGCTGAGCAAGGCTCTCTTAACCCGCAGCAGTTGCCAGAAAAAGCCGTGGTATTGAACGGCGTCAACCGCGTTGCGCCGCTCACAACGGGCGATGTGGTCCTGCAGAGTGCGCGTAGCGTGGCGGTCGGGGTGATGCTGGGCATCGACCCGGCGCAAAAAGATCCGTTAACGCCGTATCTGGTCAATGTGAAGCAAACAGACCTCGAACCGGGTAAGTATAATGTCATCCTCGGTGAGCAGCTTGCCGGACAGTTAGGTGTGAATCGCGGCGATCAAATTCGCGTGATGGTGCCTTCTGCCAGTCAGTTTACGCCAATGGGCCGCTTGCCGAGCCAGCGTCTGTTTACGGTGATTGGCACCTTTGCCGCCAATAGTGAAGTCGATGGTTATCAGATGTTGACCAACATCCAGGATGCGTCACGTCTGATGCGTTATCCGGCAGGCAATATCACCGGCTGGCGTCTGTGGCTGAATGAACCGCTCAAGGTTGATACGCTGAGTCAACAAACGTTGCCGCAAGGCACCAAATGGCAGGACTGGCGCGAGCGTAAAGGCGAGCTGTTCCAGGCGGTGCGAATGGAAAAAAACATGATGGGGCTGTTGCTGAGCCTGATCGTGGCGGTAGCGGCGTTTAATATTATTACCTCGCTGGGTCTGATGGTAATGGAGAAGCAAGGGGAAGTGGCGATTTTACAAACGCAGGGGCTCACGCCGCGGCAAATAATGATGGTGTTTATGGTTCAGGGGGCCAGTGCCGGGATTATCGGCGCGCTGCTGGGGGCCGTGCTGGGCGCGTTGCTTGCCAGCCAACTGAACAATCTGATGCCGATTATCGGCGTGCTGCTGGACGGCGCCGCGTTGCCTGTCGCTATTGAGCCGTTGCAGGTGATCGTCATTGCGCTGGTGGCGATGGTCATCGCGCTGCTGTCTACGCTTTATCCTTCCTGGCGCGCTGCCGCCACTCAACCCGCTGAGGCTTTACGTTATGAATAAGATCCTGTTGCAATGCGACAACCTGTGCAAACGCTATCAGGAAGGCACGGTGCAGACTGATGTGCTGCACGATGTCAGTTTTTGCGTCGGCGAGGGTGAGATGATGGCGATTGTCGGCAGCTCAGGCTCCGGCAAAAGTACATTGCTTCATCTGCTCGGCGGGCTGGATACACCGACTTCCGGCGACGTCATTTTTAGCGGTCAGCCGATGAGCAAACTCTCATCAGCGGCAAAAGCGGAACTGCGTAATCAGAAGCTCGGGTTTATTTACCAGTTCCACCATTTGTTGCCAGACTTTACTGCGCTGGAAAACGTGGCGATGCCGCTACTGATTGGCAAGAAGAAGCCGGCTGAAATTACCGAGCGCGCACGTGACATGCTGAAAGCGGTTGGGCTGGATCACCGTGCCAGCCACCGTCCGTCCGAACTTTCAGGCGGTGAACGTCAACGTGTAGCGATTGCCCGTGCGCTGGTGAATAACCCGCGTCTGGTGTTGGCAGATGAGCCAACAGGTAACCTTGATGCGCGCAACGCGGACAGTATTTTTGAGCTTCTGGGTGAGCTGAACCGTTCTCAGGGCACAGCATTTCTGGTTGTGACACACGATCTGCAACTGGCGAAGCGCATGAGCCGCCAGCTTGAAATGCGCGATGGTCGCCTGACGGCCGAACTGAGCCTGATGGGAGCAGAGTAATGGCTTCGCCTTTATCGTTATTGATTGGGTTACGTTTTAGCCGTGGTCGGCGGCGCGGCGGGATGGTTTCGCTGATTTCCGTCATCTCCACCATCGGTATTGCATTAGGTGTGGCGGTACTGATCGTCGGTTTGAGCGCCATGAACGGTTTTGAGCGCGAGCTGAACAACCGCATTCTGGCGGTCGTGCCGCACGGTGAGATAGAAGCGGTGAACCAGCCGTGGAATAACTGGCAGGACGCGCTGGCCAACGTGCAAAAGGTACCGGGTATTGTCGCGGCTGCACCGTATATCAATTTCACCGGGCTGGTGGAGAGTGGGGCGAACTTGCGCGCCGTACAGGTAAAAGGCGTAGATCCGCTGCAGGAACAACGTTTAAGTGCGCTACCGTCATTTGTGCAAAACCATGCCTGGGATAATTTCAAAGCCGGTGAGCAGCAGATAATCATTGGCAAAGGGATTGCTGACGCGCTGAAGGTGAAGCAGGGGGACTGGGTGTCGATTATGATCCCCAATGCCAGCGCCGATCACAAGCTACAGCAGCCTAAACGTGTGCGTTTGCACGTTACCGGTATTTTGCAACTGAGCGGTCAGCTCGATCACAGCTTCGCCATGATCCCAATGGAAGACGCGCAGCAGTACCTGGATATGGGCCCCAGCGTTTCCGGGATTGCCCTGAAGGTCAACGATGTCTTTAACGCCAATAAGTTGGTCAGAGACGCCGGTGAAGTGACCAACAACTATGTCTATATTAAGAGCTGGATCGGTACTTACGGCTATATGTATCGCGATATCCAGATGATTCGCGCCATTATGTATCTGGCCATGGTGCTGGTGATTGGCGTTGCCTGTTTCAATATCGTTTCAACGTTAGTGATGGCGGTAAAAGACAAGAGCGGTGATATTGCGGTATTAAGAACACTGGGGGCAAAAGATGGTTTGATCCGCGCTATCTTCGTCTGGTATGGACTGCTGGCGGGTCTGTTCGGTAGCCTGATAGGTGTGCTTATTGGTGTTGTTGTTTCTCTGCAACTCACACCGATCATCAATGGTATTGAGGCGCTTATCGGCCATCAATTCCTTTCGGGCGATATTTATTTTATTGACTTCCTGCCATCTGAATTGCACTGGCTGGATGTGATTTATGTGTTGGTGACAGCATTGTTGCTGAGTCTTTTGGCAAGTTGGTATCCGGCGCGTCGCGCCAGCAATATTGACCCTGCGAGAGTACTTAGCGGCCAATAACAACAAGATATACACTAAGGCATTCATGCTGTCTCAAGGCGGCAAGCCCGAAAATCACCAGACGCATAAACAACGATGTGACGGGGTGTGAGGGTGCAGCCAACGCAGAGGCAGCCTGAAGGAAGACGTGTATCAAGGAGCGGTGATGTATTACGGGTTTGACATTGGCGGAACAAAAATTGCGTTAGGCGTCTTCGATAATCACCGTCGTTTGCAGTGGGAGAAACGTGTCCCTACGCCACGCGACAGCTATGACGCTTTCCTTGATGCGGTGTGCGCTCTGGTGACGGAGGCGGACCAGCGCTTTGGCGTTAAGGGTTCAGTAGGGATTGGTATTCCGGGCATGCCCGAGACCGAAGACGGCACGCTGTATGCGGCTAACGTTCCTGCCGCCAGTGGCAAACCGCTGCGGGCCGATCTCAGCGTACGATTGGATCGCGATGTGCGTCTGGATAATGATGCCAACTGTTTTGCACTCTCCGAAGCCTGGGACGATGAGTTCACCCAGTATCCGTTAGTGATGGGCTTAATCCTCGGCACCGGTGTCGGCGGCGGTCTGGTGCTTAACGGAAAGTCTATCACCGGACGTAGCTATATTACCGGTGAGTTCGGTCATATCCGTTTGCCTGTTGATGCGTTGACGCTGATGGGATTTGATTTCCCACTGCGTCGCTGCGGATGTGGCCAACTGGGTTGCATCGAAAGCTATCTTTCCGGTGGCGGATTTGCATGGTTGTACCAGCATTACTACCATCAACCTCTGGATGCCCGTGAAATAATCACCCTCTGGGAGCAAGGCGATGAGCATGCGCGTGCGCATGTAGAGCGTTATCTGGATTTGCTGGCTGTTTGCCTGGGGAATATCCTGACTATCGTCGATCCAGATTTAGTGGTGATTGGCGGTGGCTTGTCGAACTTTACCGCTATTACGACGCAACTGGCGGATCGACTGCCACGTCATTTGCTGCCCGTTGCCCGTGTGCCGCGTATTGAGCAGGCACGACACGGTGATGCGGGTGGGATGCGCGGAGCCGCTTTCCTACATCTTACCGATTAATACAAAGAGGTTGTTATGCTGTCGCGTCGGGGTCATCGATTAAGCCGTTTTCGTAAAAATAAACGCCATTTGCGCGATCGCCTGCGTCAACGGATCTTTTTCAGAGACAGAGTGGTGCCTGAGCTGGTGGAAAAACCAAGGGTGTTAGTCCTGACTGGCGCGGGGATTTCCGCTGAATCAGGGATTCGTACCTTCCGTGCTGCGGATGGTCTTTGGGAAGAACATCGGGTTGAGGATGTGGCAACGCCGGAAGGATTTAGCCGCAATCCTGGATTGGTTCAGTCATTTTATAACGCCCGTCGTCACCAGTTGCAGCAGCCCGAAATTCAACCAAACGCGGCGCATATTGCGTTGGCAAAACTCGAAGCCGAGCTGGGTGATCGCTTTCTACTGGTAACGCAAAATATCGATAATCTGCACGAACGTGCGGGAAGTCAGAACGTTATCCATATGCACGGTGAGCTCCTTAAGGTTCGCTGTTCGCAAAGCGGGCAGATTTTAGACTGGACAGGGGACGTCACGCCGGAAGACAAATGCCATTGCTGCCAGTTCCCTGCGCCCCTGCGACCGCACGTTGTCTGGTTTGGTGAAATGCCTCTGGGGATGGATGAAATTTATATGGCACTGGCGATGGCAGATGTTTTCATTGCCATTGGCACGTCAGGGCATGTTTACCCTGCTGCGGGTTTTGTCCACGAAGCGCGTCTGCATGGAGCGCATACGGTGGAGTTAAATCTTGAGCCAAGCCAGGTAGGTAGCGAGTTCGAAGAGAAGTATTACGGCCCGGCAAGCCAGGTGGTGCCTGAGTTTGTTGAGAAGTTATTGAAAGGGCTGTAAGCACGGATGGCGTAGGCCCGATAAGCGCAGCGCCATCGGGCAGTGATGATACGCCGGATGCGACGCGGGCGCGTCTTATCCGGCCTAGGAGGAGGGCAATTAGCGTCCTGCTTTCAGCTTTTGATAATACTCTTCATAGATGGCGCTGGCGGAACCAACATCGTTCTGCCACTCCCCTTTATTGATGATTTCTGCATCCGGGTAGAGCGTTTTATCGTTAGCCACTTCCGGGCTTAACAGCTTACGTGCCGCCAGGTTTGGCGTCGGGTAACCAATGGTTTCCGCGACTTCTTTCGCGACATCCGGGCGCAACAGGAAGTTAATCAGCTTCAGCGCACCTTCTTTGTTTTTAGCATTTGCCGGAATAGACAGGCTATCCATCCAGAAAATACCCCCTTCTTTCGGCCAGACGACTTCCAGCGGTGTACCCGCCTGACGGGCCACGAACGCAGAACCGTTCCACACCATCCCCAGATTAACTTCGCCTTCCATATACGGGTTAGCCGGGTTATCGGAGTTGAATGCCGCAACGTTAGGCATTAGCTTCTTGAGCTCGTTATACGCGGCTTCAATCTCTTTCGGGTCGGTGGTATTCCCGGAGTATCCCAGCTTGCGCAGCGCCATCTGGAATACTTCGCGGGCATCATCCGTTAACAGCAGGCTGCCTTTGTATTCCGGTTTCCACAGGTCAGCCCAGCTGGTCACGGTTTTGGGATCAATGGCATCACTGTTAATACCAATGGCCGTCGCCCCCCAGATATACGGGATTGAGTAGTCGTTGTTCGGGTCAAACGGCTTATTGAGCATTTCCGGATCGAGGTTGTGGAAGTTGGTTAACGTCGACTTATCGATCTTTTGGATCATGCCTTCTTTGCGCATTTTGTCGACGTAATAGGTGGAAGGCACCACCAGATCGTACGCACCGTCTTTGTAGGTTTTGAGCTTGGCGTACATGGTCTCATTCGACTCGTAGGTCGAATAGATAACCTTGATCCCGGTCTCTTTAGTGAACTGTTCCAGTAGCCCTGGCGGAACGTACTCGGTCCAGTTATAGAAATACAGCGTGTTGTTATCATCAGCGTGAGCGGCGCTCATGCCCAGTGCCAGAGCACCCGCCGCGAGCAGGTGGCGTGACCATTTTTTCATTTAACGTCCCCTGAATGAAGGGCCTCAACGGCCCTTGGTTTTATCACGAGCAATAAGCTGGCTGGCGATCACCATAACCAGCGACAGAACCAACAAAATGGTGGCCAGTGCGTTCACTTCTGGTGATACGCCGACTTTAACCATTGAGTAGATTTTTAAGGGCAGAATTTCATAGCCGGGTCCGGTGACGAAGGACGAAACCACGACATCATCCATCGACAGCGTAAAGCTCAGCAACCAACCCGCAGCTACCGCGGGCATGGCCAGTGGCAGAATGATTTTGCGCAGAATAGTCACTTCACTGGCACCCAGGTCTTTTGCTGCCTCAAGCATACGTACGTCAAAGCCTTTCAAACGTGAGTAGACCGTCACTACCACAAAAGGCAGGCAGAAGGTAATATGCGAAAACAGCAGCGACCAGAAGCCCAGCTGAATACCAATCAGCATGAACAGCACCAGCAGCGAAATCGCCATCACGATATCCGGCGACATCATCACCACAAACAACATGCCGCTGACAAACGGCTTGCCACGAAAACGGTAACGATACAGAGCGACCGCAGTCAGTGAACCGATCAGTGTGGCAAAGGTCGCGGAGAGCACGGCCATCGTCAGTGAGTGCTGTGCCGCCTGCAGCAAACTGTCGTTGTTCATCAGCAGGCCGTACCATTTGGTGGTAAAGCCTTGCCAGTTAATGCCGAAGCGCGAGCTGTTAAAGGAGTTCACAATCAAAATGATGATTGGAATGTACAGGTACGCGTAGATAGCGGTCATAAAACCGCCGCGAAGCAGTCGACCGATCATTCGAGTTCCACCTTCTTGTTCAGCAAGCGGGAAGCGCGCCAGTAGATCAGCAGCATCAGCCCCATCACGATGGTCAGGGTAATACTGGTGGCGGCGCCAAACGGCCAGTCGCGGATGTTCAGGAACTGCACTTTAATCACATTACCAATCAGCAGGTTTTTCGCGCCGCCCATCAGGTCGGATACGTAAAACAGCCCCATGGCTGGCAGCATAACCAGCAAACATCCGGCGATAATTCCCGGCATTGTCAGCGGGATAATAATGCGGGTAAAGGTCTGAAGTTTGCTGGCACCCAGATCGCGCGCAGCTTCGAGTAACGGTTTATCCAGTTTCTCAATGCTGGAGTAGAGCGGCATCACCATAAATGGCAGCAGGATATACACCAGGCCAATAATGACCGCGCTGGGGGTAAACATAATGCGAATGGGCGTATCAATCACGCCGAGCCAGAGTAGAAACTCGTTGAGATAGCCTTTGGTACTGAGGAAAATTTTGAGTCCGTAGATGCGAATAAGTGAGTTGGTCCAGAACGGAACAATCAGGAGGAAGAGCAGCAGTGGACGCACTTTCTCCGGCAGCTTTACCAAAAACCAGGCAAACGGATAGCCGAGTACCAGGCAGGCGAGTGTGGCAATCAGCGCCATATTGAGGGAGTGAACCAGCACCTCAAAATAGAGCGGATCGAGCAGGCGAGCATAGTTTTCCAGCGTAAAGACCATTTTGACGAAATTAGCGTCGTCACGGGTCAAAAAGCTGGTGCCGATGATCATCAGGTTGGGCAGAAAGACAAACAACACAAGCCAACCGACAATGGTGACGATCACCACACTCTGGAATTTACTTGTGTTCTTCATCAGCCAGTACGACCTCCCAGCTTTCTACCCAGTTAATCGCCATTTTCTGGTCGAGCGAGTGGTCGAAGTCAGGATCGTCTTCGTTGAAGAATTCGCTGACCATTACCATCTTGCCGTTTTCCAGTTCAACAACTGACTCCAGCGTCATGCCTTTATAGTTACGTTCACGCACGTAACCGATAAGACCTTCAATATGATTATCGTCGTTGATCTCGTCAACACGCAGATCTTCCGGACGTAACAGTACGTGTAGCTTCTGTCCGGGAACTACCGCGAAGTTCACGTAAATATTACACTCGCGACCTTCAACGTTAGCACGAACACGCTGTTCGTCCAGACGTTCAATGACCGTCGCGTTAAACATATTGATTTCACCAATGAATCCGGCGACGAACAGATTCTTCGGTTCTTCGTAGATTTCTCGCGGTGTACCATCCTGCTCAATTTTGCCATCACGCATGACCACAATACGGTCTGACATGGTCAGCGCTTCTTCCTGATCGTGGGTGACAAAAACAAAAGTGATACCGAGTTTACGCTGTAGCGCCTTCAGTTCGTTCTGCATCTGCTTACGCAGTTTATAGTCCAGCGCAGAGAGAGACTCATCCAGCAGAAGCAAACGCGGTTTATTGACCACCGCACGGGCAATCGCCACGCGCTGCTGTTGGCCACCGGAGAGTTGATGCGGTTTTCGCTGAGCGAACTCTTCCAGTTGCACCATGCGCAGGGCTTCGGTGACGCGCGGAGGAATATCGGCTGCGGGGGTTTTTTGCATGCGTAAACCAAAGGCCACATTTTCAAACACGGTCATGTGGGGGAATAGGGCATAGCTTTGGAATACGGTATTCACGTAGCGGTTTTCCGCAGGAACGTGAGTGATGTCCTGGTTGTCCAGCATAATATGACCGGAATCAACCGTTTCCAGACCGGCAATCAGGCGAAGAACGGTTGTTTTACCGCAGCCAGAGGGGCCAAGTAGCGTGAGAAATTCGCCATTATTGATGGTCAAATCCAGGTTGGAAATCACCTCTTTGCCATCGAAACTCTTGCGAATTCCCGCTAGTTGCACCAGTGGAGAAAGCGAACGCGGTTGTTTATTCAATTTTTTACTCTGTCCCATGTAAACGCAACGGATGGCTGACCGATGCGGGGTTTGTGGTTAACCACCTTGATGACTCTTAATGAGGGCCGTTATTCTACGGCAAAGCGTGGTAATCGCCAATCCTTGTTGCGAATTACTGACTTAGCTTTATATTCAGAAGGATGTCATGGCGAAATATTCTCACTTGCGGGGATAAAAGTGACCTGACGCAATATTTGTCTTTTGTTGCTTATTGATAATGTTGTCACAAAAAGTGAGGGTGACTGCATGGATAAACTACTTGAGCGTTTTTTACACTACGTGTCGCTGGACACCCAATCAAAATCGGGCGTGCGGCAGGTACCCAGCACTGAAGGACAGTGGAAGTTATTGCAGTTGCTTAAGCAGCAACTCGAAGAGATGGGGCTGGTTAATATTACCTTGAGCGACAAGGGGACGTTGATGGCAACGTTGCCCGCAAACGTTGCCGGCAATATTCCCGCTATCGGTTTTATTTCCCATGTGGATACCTCACCGGATTTCAGTGGCAAAAATGTCAATCCGCAAATCGTTGAAAATTACCGTGGCGGTGATATTGCGCTCGGTATTGGCGATGAGGTTCTGTCGCCGGTGATGTTCCCGGTGCTGCATCAACTTCTGGGTCAGACGTTAATCACCACAGACGGCAAAACACTGCTGGGCGCGGATGATAAAGCCGGTATTGCCGAAATTATGACCGCTCTGGCCGTATTGATACAAAAAGATATTCCGCATGGCGATATTCGTGTGGCCTTCACGCCAGATGAAGAAGTCGGTAAAGGCGCAAAACATTTCGACGTTGCAGCATTTGACGCGAAGTGGGCCTATACCGTCGATGGTGGCGGCGTGGGCGAACTGGAGTTTGAAAACTTCAACGCGGCGTCGGTCAATATCAAGATCGTCGGTAACAATGTGCATCCGGGTACGGCAAAAGGGGTGATGGTGAACGCGCTGTCGCTGGCGGCTCGCATCCATGCCGAAGTTCCTGCCGATGAAAGTCCGGAAGCGACGGAAGGCTATGAAGGTTTTTACCATCTGGCAAGCATGAAAGGTACGGTTGATCGGGCTGATATGCACTACATTATCCGCGATTTTGACCGCAAGCAGTTTGAAGCGCGTAAACGCAAAATCATGGATATCGCCAAAAAGGTCGGTAAAGGGTTACATCCGGACTGCTATATCGAGCTGGTGATTGAAGACAGCTACTACAATATGCGCGAGAAAGTGATCGAGCATCCGCATGTGCTGGATATCGCCCAGCAGGCAATGCGTGATTGTGACATTGAGCCGGATCTTAAACCCATTCGTGGTGGCACCGACGGTGCGCAACTGTCGTTCATGGGATTACCTTGCCCAAATCTGTTCACCGGTGGCTATAACTATCATGGTAAGCATGAGTTTGTGACACTGGAAGGCATGGAAAAAGCCGTGCAGGTGATTGTACGTATTGCGGAACTGACGGCGAAACAGTAGCCGCTTTTGCCGGTAGATGCCGGATGGCGCTTCGCTTATCCGGCCTACGGGATATGATATTTGTAGGCCGGATAAGCGAAGCGCCATCCGGCGCACTCTCAATAGTTTATCCTTCGAAGAACCAGTATCCGCTATTCACCAGTGCGGCAAGCATGGCGAGGAAAGACGGATCTTCCAGCGCATCCTCAAAGTTTTCCGCTGTCAGCACAATATGACTGGCGAGCGCGTCCAGCGCCGGACGGTGCGGGGAGTCAATTCTCTCACCATTTACATAAACGTCATCGCCAATGCGCAGTACGCGCAACCCCCCCAGACGGACCAGGACATCGCCTTGCTTCAGGGCATCATAGATTTCGTCAGGCTGATAAGGTGGCTCAGGCGGAGCAACGTCCAGTTCATGACGCGACTGAGAGATAAACTCGCCAAACCACTGTTTAAAATGCTCCGGCTGGTTAATGAGTCCCAGCATCATTTCGCGCAGCTTGTCCATTTCCTGTGGCAGCACGTCTGCCGGGTGGTCGCGCGGCGGCAGATCGGGATCGCTGTAGTACGTGCTACCCAGTTCGCGTTGCAGAACGTAATCAGCAAATCCGCTGATCAGCTCCCGGGTATTCGGTGCGCGGAAACCTACCGAGTAATTCATCGCGTTTTCCAGCGCGTAGCCTTCGTGCGGGAATCCAGGTGGAATATACAGAATATCGCCTGGCTCCAGCTCTTCATCAATGATGGCTTCAAATGGATCGACCTGGAGCAGGTCAGGGTGCGGGCAATGCTGCTTCAACGGCAGTTTTTCACCCACACGCCAGCGACGGCGACCGGTTCCCTGGATGATGAACACATCATATTGATCCAGATGTGGGCCAACGCCGCCGCCGGGTACAGAAAATGAGATCATCAAATCGTCAATGCG
Organism: Citrobacter sp. RHBSTW-00671; assembly: GCF_014103415.1. Taxonomy (NCBI): domain Bacteria; kingdom Pseudomonadati; phylum Pseudomonadota; class Gammaproteobacteria; order Enterobacterales; family Enterobacteriaceae; genus Citrobacter; species Citrobacter sp. RHBSTW-00671. Next base: position 3,447,411 of record NZ_JABXPR010000001.1, on the reverse strand, counting down.
CCAGTCCGGCAATTCACGGAATGGCCGCATCAGCGCTGCTGTAGGTTCGTGCCAGTGGTTTACGGCCTGAACCAGCAGTGACCAGTTGTTTTCACCAAGATGGTCATAGCTTTCGAAAGGACCGTGGCTAACCTGCCATTTGCCCTCCTGGTGGCTGACCAACCGGCTGTCGACTTCGCTTTCCATTGCCAGCCCAGCCAGTTCGTCAGGGGAGAGTGGATCAATAAAGTTGTTAAAGCCGCGTTTTAAGACCACCGGGCGTTTTTGCCAGTGACGTTCAAGAAAATCGGGCCAGTTAAGAGTGAGTTGGTATTCCATAATGAGCATCCCGCAGGCTGGTATCTGCAACCGATTATAACGGATACTTAACCGCAAGCGTGAAGTCAGTACATATTTATTACATGTAAAGATTACTCGTCTTTTTGTCCCGGATGTTGGCGGCCGAAAATAACTTCCATGCGCGCTCCGCCCAGCAGACTGTCGCCAGCGATAATCTGACCGTCATATTGCTCGGTGATCTCACGTGCGACGGCCAGGCCCACACCTTGCCCGGGACGTAAGGTATCCACGCGCTGACCACGGTCGAACACCACTTCACGTTTACTGCGTGGAATACCGGGGCCGTCATCTTCTACCACAATGTGCAGATGATCTTCCGTTAATTGCGCTGAGATCTCGACAAATTCCAGACAATATTTACAGGCGTTATCCAGGACGTTGCCCAGCACTTCGACGAAATCATTCTGTTCACCCACAAAGCTTGTCTCAGGTGAAATGTCGAGATTAATGTTAACCCCTTTACGCTGGTACACCTTGTTTAATGCAGAGGTCAGTTTATCCAGCAACGGTGCAACCGGATGCAGTTCCCGGCTGAGAAGGGCGCTACTGCCGCGCATGCTGGCACGATGCAGATAATAGCCAATTTGCTGTGAAATACGGCTAATTTGCTCCAGCATGATGGGTTCAGCATCGCTCACGCTCATTTTCTCATTACGCATCGAGCGTAGCGTGCTTTGCAATACAGCCAACGGTGTTTTCAGGCTGTGGGTGAGATCCGTTAACGTGGTGCGGTATTTATCGTAGCGCTCACGTTCGCTCTTTAATAAGCGGTTGAGGTTGCGCACCAGGCTGGTGAGTTCGCGCGTGGTGGCAGGATTAAGCATCTCGCGATGATGCTCCTCAAGCTCACGGACTTCGCGCGCCAGTGATTCGATAGGCCGCAGGCTCCACCAGGCTGCAACCCACAGCAGCGGGATAACCAACAGCAAATTGGCAACCAGCACATAAATAAACCAGCTCCAGACCATATATGAGCGTTTGAGCTCAATAGGAATGGTATCAACAACCACAATGGTCAGTTGTGGCATTCTGGCGGTGGCAGGGTAGATGTTTACGGCCACGGAGTGGGTCATTTCAGCGTTATCGTCATCTTCTCTGACTTCTCTTAGCTTCTGTTGCGCCGAATGATCTTCGCGTAGCAATGTGCTGGTGGCGTCGACATTGGCTTCAATCTCATGAAAACCATTTGTCTTTAGCCAGTCCGGTTCAATACGTTGTACCAGCCAGGGAACGTCGCGTTGGGCCCAGAGCAGTTTGCCGTTTTCATTATAAATCAGCGACATTGTGGGGCTTTGCATATCGAGATTTTCAGGTAGCTCGACATTGATTTTGCCGTTTTCCCATTTGGCCAGTGTATAGAACAGATTACTTTCGCCACGCAGCAGACGAAATGTTGTTTTATCAAAGCTGACGCTGTAGCCAACCAAAGCCACCATGCCGTAAGCCAGCGAGAGGACCAGTACAACGCCTGCGGTTGCCAGCAGAAAGCGCAGCCGCAGTGATAACGGGAAAAAATGACGCAGTAATTTATTCATCAGCGCAGTTCAAAAAGATAACCTTGTCCACGTACCGTGGTGATCACATCATCCGGATATTGCGCCTGAATTTTTTTGCGCAGACGTCCCATTAAGACATCAATGGTGTGACTTTCTCGCAGTTCAGCATCCGGGTAGAGCTGTAACATAAGCGAATCTTTACTAACGACTTTGCCGCTATTACGGATCAGCGTTTCCATAATGGTGTATTCGAACGCCGTGAGTTTAATCACTTCATCGTTCACGGACAGTTCGCGGCGAGAAAGATCCACCTGAAATGGCGGCAGCGAGATTATCTGCGAGGCCAGACCACTATTGCGGCGCATCAGTGCCTGCATTCTTGCTGCCACTTCTTCAATGTGAAACGGTTTTGTGACGTAATCATCTGCACCGGCGCTGAGCACTTCCACTTTGTCCTGCCAGCCTTCACGGGCGGTTAATACCAGAATGGGCAATGAAACGTCATTACTGCGCCAGCGACGGATCAGTGACAGTCCGTCTTCATCGGGGAGCCCTAAATCGACGATTGCAATATCCGGCAGGTGTTCATTAAGAAAATAGTCTGCTTCCTTTGCATCTTCTGCATCATCCACCTGGTGGCCTAAATCCTGTAGCTGAACCTTAAGATGGTGGCGTAATAATGCATTATCCTCAACAACCAGTACGCGCATCATTGTTTCTCCCTAAATTCTTGGTACGAATAGTTTAACGCTGATTATGTGGCTGTGGGGATAAACATTTAATAAACCGGGGGAAGGGAATCGTTAAGGCGATAAAATTAACAAGCCGGATAGCGTTCGTGCGTATCCGGCCTGGGTATGACATCAGCGGTGGGTCGAATGAGGCGAAATCGCTATCCGACACCTGTCCTGATTATTTCAATTCATCAACCATGGTGATGGCGCGACCAATATAGTTAGCCGGTGTCATCGCTTTCAGGCGGGTTTTCTCATCTTCCGGCAGGGCCAGACCGTCGATAAACTGCTTCATGCCCTCGGCGTCAACGCGCTTGCCGCGAGTCAGCTCTTTCAGCTTCTCGTACGGTTTTTCAATGCCATAGCGACGCATTACGGTTTGAATCGGCTCTGCCAGAACTTCCCAGTTGTGATCCAGTTCATCCAGCAGGTGATCGCGGTTTACTTCCAGTTTGCTCACCCCCTTCAACGTAGACTGATAGGCGATCAGCGCATAGCCGATACCCACACCCAGGTTACGCAGAACGGTAGAGTCAGTCAGGTCACGCTGCCAGCGGGAAACCGGCAGTTTGCTTGCCAGGTGCTGCAGAACCGCATTGGACAGACCCAGATTGCCTTCGGAGTTTTCGAAGTCGATCGGGTTAACTTTATGCGGCATGGTGGAAGAACCAATTTCACCGGCGATGGTTTTCTGTTTGAAGTGATTCAGTGCCACATAACCCCAGACATCACGGTCGAAATCGATAAGGATGGTGTTGAAACGGGCAACACAATCAAACAGTTCGGCAATGTAGTCATGCGGTTCAATTTGTGTGGTGTACGGGTTCCACTGAATGCCCAGCGAGGTGACAAACTCTTCACTGAACTGGTGCCAGTCAACTTCCGGGTAAGCGGCGATGTGGGCATTATAGTTACCGACGGCACCGTTGATTTTACCGAGAATTTCGACCTGATTGAGCTGGCGATACTGGCGCTCCATACGGTAAGCCACGTTAGCCATTTCTTTGCCCAGTGTTGATGGGGTGGCCGGCTGACCGTGGGTACGGGAGAGCAGGGGAATGTCGCGATACTGCACGGACAAGTCTTTGACCGCATCGATCAGTTGGCGCCAGTATGGCAGGATCACTTCATCGCGCGCCGTTTTCAGCATCAGCGCGTGAGACAGGTTGTTGATGTCTTCAGAGGTGCAAGCGAAATGGATGAACTCGGAAACGGCATGCAGCTCCGGGATATCCGCCACTTTCTCTTTCAGGAAATACTCTACTGCCTTCACATCATGGTTGGTCGTACGCTCGATGGTTTTGATACGCGCAGCATCTTCTTCATTGAAGTTAGCGACGATCGCATCAAGGAAACCGATTGCGTCGGCAGCAAAAGCAGGAACTTCCTTGATCGCTGCGTGCGCGGCCAGTTTTTGCAGCCAGCGTACTTCAACCTGTACACGGAATTTCAGCAAACCATATTCGCTGAAAATCCCGCGCAGCGCGCTGACTTTATCGCCGTAGCGTCCATCGACAGGGGAAACGGCGGTCAGTGAGGATAATTCCATAGATCACAACTCCGGGGTTAAATGAGCAAGAATTTGTTTTGCCTGAGTCGTCAGGCGATTACGAGAAAACATGAGTTGCAGACGGCCTCCACCAACCTGATGCCAGAGCACGGCAGCGCGAATGCCAGCCAGAAGCGATGCGCGTACCTTAGCCTGAACCTGCGGGCTCTGGAGAATGGCCGGAGAACCCGTGACCTGAATACGCGGGCCGAGTGGGCTGATGACGTCAACATAGATACCGGCCATCGCACTCATCAACGTTTCTGACTGCAAATCAAAATGGTCCAACTGGCGCTGCAAGCCGTTGATACGGTCTCCCAGCGTGTCCATAGCGCCTTTGGCTGCTGATAGCTTACGTTCCAGCACCATCAGGCTTAACGTGTAGCGGGTGAGTTCTGCATTCAACCCCTGACGACTGCTGGCATTAAGCACGCCAAGCAGTGTTTCAAGGCCAAGGCGCAGGTTGGCTTCACTGCCGCCGAACACGCCCAGCGTAGAGCTGGGGTTCATATCGATGACACTGTTCAGTGAAACGTGTAGTGCATCGGCATCACAATGCCCCTGGTGCGCCAGTTCTTGTACCAGGCGTGCCGACTGGCAAATACCTGCCAGGGCGAGGGTGATGTCATAATAATTCTTTGCCACGTTCACTGCTTCCTTGTATCAAATGTGTAAATAATTATACCGGCAGAGGCAGACGCTGCTCGATAATGCCGCCGCCGAGGCACACTTCACCGTTGTAAAAGACCGCCGACTGACCCGGTGTTACCGCCGCGACGGGTTCGTCAAAAATCACTTCAATACGCTCAGCATCCAGTGCTTTAACGGTGCACGGAATGTCGGTTTGACGATAGCGGGTTTTCACTGTGCAGCGCATGGTGCCGGTGAACGGTTGACGGTCGACCCAATGTAATTGCTGGGCAATCAGGCCAACGGACATCAGGCGCGGGTGTTCATGACCCTGAGCCACAACCAGAATATTGTTCTCAACGTCTTTATCCACGACATACCATGGATCTTCGGTACCTTCTTTTGTTCCGCCAATACCCAGACCTTTACGCTGGCCCAGGGTGTGATACATCAGCCCCTGATGCTGGCCAATTTCTTCACCGTCAACGGTAATGATCTTGCCGGGTTGTGCCGGCAGGTAACGACCGAGGAACTCGCGGAATTTACGCTCGCCGATAAAGCAAATACCGGTGGAGTCTTTTTTCTTCGCAGTAACCAGACCCAGATCTTCGGCAATTTTGCGTACCTGTGGTTTTTCCAGTTCACCCACCGGGAACAGACTTTGTGCGATCTGCTCATGGCCGAGGGTATAGAGGAAGTAGCTCTGGTCTTTGTTACCATCGAGTCCCCGCAGCAGGCGGCTTTTGCCGTCCACATCCGCGCGACGCACGTAGTGGCCAGTAGCGATGTAATCGGCACCTAAATCTTCAGCGGCAAATTCGAGGAAGGCTTTAAACTTGATTTCTTTGTTGCACAGAATATCCGGGTTCGGCGTACGACCCGCTTTGTACTCTTCAAGGAACAATTCAAAGACGTTGTCCCAGTATTCTGCAGCAAAGTTAACGGTATGCAGTTCAATGCCCAGTTTGTCGCAGACAGCCTGCGCATCCGCAAGATCGGCGGCCGCTGTACAGTATTCCTCACCATCGTCCTCTTCCCAGTTCTTCATGAACAGGCCTTCTACCTGATAACCCTGTTGTTGCAACAGCCAGGCAGAAACGGAGGAATCGACACCGCCGGACATGCCGACGATCACTTTTTTTTGGCTTTCAGACATAGGAATACTCACGACATTGAACTTCAAGGCGGCATATTCTAGCACGCAGCCCTTTACTTGACACCCTCTGTAAACGGCCAGTTAAATTCGCCGATCATTGCGAGTGGATAACGCTGTCCGCTTTGATAACAACGAATACTCTCGGCAACCAGCGGCGAACGCAGGTTTGGCGCAGAGAAGATCTCTTGCGCACTGACCCAACGACAGCAATCTATATCGTCGTCATGAGGTTCAGTAGCGCACATATTGGCAAGCTCAATAGAAAACAGAAAACGTAAAAAGGGTGTTCTGTCTGGGGCAATCCATTGATGCATTCGGATGAAGTGTTGTGGTTGCGCTTTGATCCCGGTTTCTTCCCACAGCTCGCGTGCCGCGGCTTGTATCAGGGTTTCATCGGCTTCCAGGTGTCCGGCGGGTTGATTCCACAACGCTTTGCCGTTGATGGTTTCCTCAACGACTAAAAACTTATCTTCTGCATGCACAATGCAGGCAACGGTGACGTGCGGTTTAAACATACCTGTTCCTTATACAGTTGCATCCCGCCATTGACCATTAGCGAGATTATCCAGCGTGTAATTCCCCATCGCATAACGAATTAACCGCAGCGTAGGAAATCCAACATGTGCTGTCATACGACGTACCTGGCGATTGCGGCCTTCATATAAGGTCACTTTTAACCAACGGGTAGGGATATGTTTCCGTTCCCGAATAGGCGGGTTTCTCGGCCATAGCCATGCGGGTTCTTCTACCACTTCGATACCAGCAGGCAGTGTGGGGCCATCGTTCAGCGTTACGCCAGTGCGCAGAGCGTCCAGCGCTTCGGGGGTTGGCTCACCTTCCACCTGGACATAATAGATTTTCCCCGTACGTTTGCCGGGTTGCGTCAACCGGGCCTGCAGCGCGCCGTCGTTGGTCAGCACCAGAAGTCCTTCGCTGTCGCGGTCAAGACGACCAGCAGCATAGACACCCTGAACAGGAATAAAATCTTTTAACGTTTTGCGTCCTGCTTCGTCAGTAAATTGTGGCAAAACATCGTATGGTTTATTGAACAAAACCACCCGTTTTGGCTGGTTTTCTTTACGCTGTTTAGTGACTTGTCGTGAGCTGAATCGCTCAACCCGGTGATTTCTAAAAGAAGTTTTTTGCATGGTATTTTCAGATTATATCAATTGCCGCATTATAGCCTAAGAACGAGTGTCTTTCATGGCGGCGAACAATAGGGTAGTATTGACACGCTCATTACAAATCATTAACAAAAAGTTGCTCTAACGCATCCGTGTAGCAGGACGCAAATGCACATGCAGCGTGATGACAGACGAGCAGAACCAGAAGCGCTCGAAGGAGAGGTGAATGGAAAGCAAAGTAGTTGTTCCGGCGGAAGGTAAGAAGATCACCCTGCAAAACGGCAAACTCAACGTTCCTGAAAATCCGATTATCCCGTTCATTGAAGGCGACGGTATCGGCGTTGATGTAACCCCACCGATGATCAAAGTTGTCGATGCTGCTGTCGAGAAAGCCTATAAAGGCGAGCGTAAAATCTCCTGGATGGAAATCTACACCGGTGAGAAATCCACTCAGGTTTATGGCCAGGACGTCTGGCTGCCTGCTGAAACCCTGGATCTTATTCGTGAATATCGTGTTGCCATCAAAGGCCCACTGACCACCCCAGTTGGCGGCGGTATTCGCTCTCTGAACGTTGCGCTGCGTCAGGAACTTGACCTGTACGTTTGCCTGCGTCCGGTTCGTTATTACCAGGGCACCCCAAGCCCGGTTAAACATCCTGAACTGACCGATATGGTCATCTTCCGTGAAAACTCAGAAGATATCTATGCAGGTATTGAGTGGAAAGCGGACTCCGCTGATGCTGAGAAAGTGATTAAATTCCTGCGCGAAGAGATGGGCGTGCAGAAAATCCGCTTCCCGGAACATTGCGGTATCGGTATCAAGCCGTGTTCCGAAGAAGGGACCAAGCGTCTGGTTCGTGCAGCAATTGAGTACGCCATCGCTAACGATCGTGATTCTGTTACCCTGGTTCATAAAGGGAACATTATGAAATTCACCGAAGGCGCGTTCAAAGACTGGGGTTACCAGCTGGCGCGTGAAGAATTCGGTGGTGAACTGATCGATGGCGGTCCGTGGGTTAAAATCAAGAACCCGAAAACCGGTAAAGAGATCGTAGTTAAGGACGTTATCGCCGATGCGTTCCTGCAACAGATCCTGCTGCGTCCCGCTGAGTACGACGTTATCGCTTGTATGAACCTGAACGGTGACTACATCTCCGATGCGCTGGCTGCACAGGTTGGTGGTATTGGTATCGCACCGGGTGCGAACATTGGTGACGAATGTGCACTGTTCGAAGCCACCCACGGTACGGCACCGAAGTACGCAGGCCAGGATAAAGTGAACCCAGGTTCCATCATCTTGTCTGCAGAAATGATGCTGCGCCACATGGGTTGGGTAGAAGCAGCCGACCTGATTGTTAAAGGTATGGAAGGCGCAATCAACGCCAAGACCGTAACCTATGACTTCGAACGTCTGATGGACGGCGCTAAGCTGCTGAAATGTAGTGAGTTTGGCGACGCAATCATCGAAAACATGTAATCCAGATTCTGGGTTGTGTGAGAACGGGAGCCGAGAGGTTCCCGTTTTTTATTATGAGTATCCGAACGGTTATCAAAATTTTATCAAAACAAGTTATCAAAACGAAATCCCGGTGCCTGATTTTTTAGTAAGCGTGTTGCAGCATAAGGTGTTCCTGTCTAACCAAGGAATTGGTCAATAGTCGTTTTCAAAAACAGTGGATAACCTTTAATCAGCACTACAACTTTGTTATGACGATTTCTACATATGTAACCTTCGCGCAATGCGATCTAAGTAAAAAAGAAGCTGACGAAGCATGCATTCAAGTTTGTAAATAGACTGTTTAAAATGATGGAATAGCATTATACTGTTCATACATACAGATATTGTTGCTGATCAAATTTACATATAACTATTCTGACTCTACATTGATATGATATTGAGATAATGGATAAAAATCTCAGAGAAGTAATAAGTTTTATTCTTTCTCTAACGAAAGTAGAACATTTAATAATGTACATATCTCATAAAAAAGAGCAGTTCCAGGTTGGATATTTAAAAGCGTTAGCTTCATGTGCTGGGTTTGATACTGGAAGATGGGATGTTGATAATGACTGTATAGATGTAACATTAAAAGGTGTCGGATATCCAAAACCAGGTAGACGAAACCCTTGCATCGATATCCAAATGAAGGCTACACAGCGTTTTGAGGAGCAAGGAGATTTTTATCTCTATGATCTAAACGTCAGGAACTATGATCACTTACGTGATGAGTGTGTGTCTTCTCCCCAATACCTTATGGTTTTGCACCTGCCTGAGTTGGTCAGTGACTGGATTAATGAAGCAGGAAGTGGAATTACTCTTAATAATAAATGCTACTGGTTATCATTAAGGGGATTACCAGAGTCTTCGAATTCAGCTACTGTAAGAGTTAAAATACCGAAAGATCAAAAGGTTACAGTTTCATTACTTCAGTATTTGATGGAACAAGCAAGTATTATGGGGCTTAAAGCATGAAGATTGAAAACGAGAAATTCATTGCTACGGCTGATTTTGGAAAATATTTATCTATCAATGGTTGGTCTTTGACAAGTAGTAGGGATAGTGTTTTTAACATATGGGAGTCAGATGACCATCCAGATTATGAGGTATTACAACCACTCAATCCGATAGCCTCAGATTTCAAGAGAAGAGTCCTTGATTTGATTGATGTGTTATCTATAACACAAAGTAAAAGTACGGATAGTATAATTTCTGAGTTAAACGAAGCCAGTGATGACATAATTCGGATTAGGGTTATACATGAGGATGTGGTAGACGGTTCCATACCATTCAATGATGGTGTGGAATTATTCATTAAAACTAAGGAACTTTTAATTTCATCTGCCAGATCACTAATTAAAGCTCAGAAAGGTATTTATGGTGGTAAAACACCCAAAATAGTTAGTGAGTATTTTGATAGTTTAAAACTATCACAGACTGAAATTGGTAGTTATGTGTTAAAAATTGAATCGCCAATTTTTTTCACCACGAGTGATCAGGAAGACCACTGTTCAATACCCTTTGGTCGGAGTGTGTCAGAACGTGTAGTACATAGCGTTTCTAAATTAGAACAAGCCGTTAATTTGTTCAAGGATAATAATAATTACAGACACTTTGAAGAGGTTGTTAAATATGGAGTAAATGCATCATTATGCGCTGCAATTATTGGTCTGAGCGGTTCTAATCACAATCGTTCTATTGAGATATCTATTCAGCCTTCTCCCTTTGCAAATATGGAAAATTTACGCACTAAATCCATAAAAATATGTGCGTCTGACATTCCGTTTATTGAGAGAGCAAGGGGGTATTATTCAAATCAATACTCAATTCCGAATTATACTTTAATCGGGAAAGTTATTAAGTTAGCTAGGGATAATGATTTTGGTCATGGTATCGCAACTATATATGAGCGTAGAAATGGGCGTAATTTTAAAAGGCGAACTGTTGAGTGTTCTCTTGATGAAGTTTCATATAATAAAGCAATCGATGCTCATAGCAGATCCCTATCGATTCATCTTACTGGTATGTTGATAATTTCAGGCAGGAAAACACGTTTGATGAATGCTCGTTTATTAAAGAGAAGCGAGAAACTTATTTTAGATTAACCTGTATTAGTCGCGACTTGATCTGACATATGACCTTGAAAGGTTGAGAGTTACCGGTTTTGATATGGGTGTCGAATCCTTATACAAAACACGAGGTAACTCTCATGCTTCATACTACCAATCCCGTCATTAAACACAAAACAGGTTTGCTCAATCTGGCTGAAGAACTCAGCAACGTGTCTAAAGCCTGTAAAATCATGGGCGTCTCCCGCGATACGTTTTACCGTTATCGCGAACTGGCTGATGAAGGCGGTGTGGATGCGCTGATTAACCGCAGCCGACGCGCTCCCAATCTCAAAAATCGTACCGACGACGCAACTGAGCAGGCCGTTATTGATTATGCTGTCGCGTTCCCTGCGCATGGCCAGCACCGGAGCAGCAATGAGCTGCGTAAACAGGGCGTTTTTATCTCAGGAAGTGGTGTCCGCTCTGTCTGGCTGCGCCACAATCTTGAAAATTTCAAAAAGCGTCTGAAAGCACTGGAAGAAAAAGTGGCTCGTGAGGGGATAGAGCTGACCGACAGCCAGATCGCCGCACTGGAACGCAAAGCCAGTGATGACGAGGTCTGTGGTGAAATTGAAACCGCTCATCCGGGTTATCTGGGCTCTCAGGACACGTTCTACGTGGGGAACCTGAAAGGTGTCGGGCGTATTTATCAGCAGACGTTCGTTGATACGTACTCGAAGGTTGCACACTGCAAGCTGTATGTCACTAAAACGCCGATCACTGCAGCTGACCTGCTGAATGATCGCGTGTTGCCATTTTACGCGTCTCAGGGCCTGCCAATGCTGAGAATACTGACCGACAGGGGCACAGAGTACTGTGGCAAAGTGGAGCAGCATGATTACCAGCTTTATCTGGCAATAAATGATATCGACCACACAAAAACCAAAGCAATGTCGCCGCAGACAAACGGCATCTGCGAACGGTTCCACAGGACGATATTGCAGGAATTTTATCAGGTGGCGTTCCGCAAAAAACTGTATGGCGAACTTGGCGCACTACAATCGGATCTTGATGAATGGCTGGCTCACTATAATAATGAGCGAACCCATCAGGGGAAAATGTGCTGTGGCCGAACGCCAATGGAAACGTTACTTGATGGAAAACGCATCTGGGCTGAGAAGAATTTAAGCCAGATGTAATCTGACAGATACCTGTATAAATAACCGGTAACTGTCAGATCAGGTCTGAGCTAATACACCTGATACGCAGGGTTATTGCTCGATCATCACGCCGACTCTGCCAGTGGTAGACAGTTTTGCTCTGTATCAGCAACCCGCATCCCCGACGGATACTGATACGGTAAGCCTCACGCAGAAAATATACTGCCTGGCGCTTCTGAGCCGGCCTCCGAACCACATCTTGCAGCATCTCCTTGTCCAGACTCAGATCGGCCACCAGTTTCTTCAGCCGTTGGTTTTCATCCTCCAGTTGCCGCAGACGCCGCAATTCTGTCACATCCAGACCGATAAATTTCTTCTTCCAGTTGTAAAAAATGACCTCAGAAATCCCCATCTTTCTGCAGACTTCCCCGACGCGGGTGCCGATTTCGGCCTGTTTCAGCGCAAACGCGATCCGTTCTTCGGTATAACGGTCTTTTTCATGGCGATGTACCTCTCTGTGAGATAGAAGAAAGACCGGAGACTTCAGTTTAGCCAGGCACTGTTTTCAGGGAGGAGGTCATACTTGTAAAAAAGTGGACATAGGCCAAATGCCTCACAAAGATGACGTTTGCTAACGTTTAAGATAAATGAAAAATACAATACAACCAATTTATTAGTTTGGCATTATAGAAACTCACTCTCTGTTATTAGAATAAATAAATATAAAACATGACGTTACGCTGCTAAAGCCTGTGGTTTTCAGTAAAAATTGAAAAAGTAAAATACCATGCTACGATAAGTATTAATGGTGTGTTCATTGTTCTATGGTATTAATATGAATACTATTAAAAGTGTGTATGATTTATTAGTTCATGTTAAAACAAATAGGAGGCTTCCAGTCCAAATCGATATTGCATGCGGCGAGGTGAGGTTAAAAGGTATTGCCACAACAATAGAGTCTTTGATGGGAGCCTTGAAAAAGATATCCATAATAATGGATGAAAAAGAAAATCTGGATTTAGATGAAGTTAAGAGAGTTTTAATAAGTTGGGAAGGTAGTGGTGGGGGATTCTCAGGCGGTGGGGCTTCAGGAGGATGGTAAAATCTATCTTCTTTATTTTTTGAATGAAGCGGAACCATTTGATGAGTATTATGTGATTTTAAAGAGTTAGTGCACCCATTGAAGACTTTTAAACTACTTGATAAGTAAGTTTTATTTTGGTCATGATTTTTTGAAAAACAATCAAAGGTGGATAAGATGAAATTGAAAACTCCCACAGAGCTTGTTGATTACATTGAATTGAATTTTTCAAAACCACAACCTGAGCTTTTTAAACTCGTAAATAAACCACTTAACTCCAAAAATATAACAGGGCAAGGGCAGTTAGTCGTAAAACTTATGGCCGATGAATTGTATCTTCACTTAAGTAATCAGGCATGGTGTCACGAAAATGCTAAAGATCTTGGAGTTCTTTGGGATTTATTAGAACAACATCAATGCTTAGCCGGAGATTTTTACTCAAAGTTTAAATCTGAAATGATAAAACCGCTCGGCGAAGGTGGTGGGGCGACGACAACTACAACCACCAGTGGGGGTTGCCCGAATTGGTAATTCCACAGCTTAGTGATTTGACAATTCGTATTGTTGATGCAAACACAATTGTCATAAGCACAAAAACATCATTAAGGCACCGAGTGTTAACACTGCCAGATTTGGTTTCTGACCTTGCAACCTTATTTAGTTTAATTTATGAGGAAGGTGGGGCAGAAGAGTCACTTGACAGAAGAGTGGCCTTTTTACGGTTAGCTCTCATAACAATAAACCAAGACTCAAAAGAAATTCTTGTACCAAATCTAACAATTAACACATGTCTTGAATACTCAAAATGTAGGGTCACAACATTAGCAAAATTGAAGGAGGTAGAGGGCTCAAATGCCATTATAATTGCTGATAAACGTCAAGAGTTCTTAAATTTAGATAATGAATTCAAATACTTTGAAAATTTTTCTTATATTAGATTTATATCTTATGGAAGTCAATCAGGGGTAGTAACCCCTTTTTTTCAAAACACTAAAATTTGCAATTTATGTCTTAGGTTTTTATTTGCAAATGCAAATGATTCCCCTGATATCCATTTAATGGGAGGCGAAGATCTTAGAACCACTTTGATATCACTTTCAAGAACTCTTCAATTAAAAGAAGATGACTGCATAGAGTTTAATGACAATGGTGACTTGAGAATAACTCCATATGCACCATATATTGGTTGTAAGGATTGTATATGATGAAGATCGAACAGCATGTGGATAGTGTTACGTGTGAAGTCGCTAATCGATTCTCCGTTCGAACAACAATTTTTGCCAGACTGAGCGAAAAGCGTGTTTATCACGCTGAAATTTCTGGATATGGCTTTGGTGAGTGTTTACTTGGAGCAAAACAGCGGTCCCTTGGTGAGGCAATTGAAAGAATGGCTTTTTTTTACTCCAATAAGTGGTGTGACATATTTCTTTCTAATAGCTATTTAATACCCGAAGAATTGTACTGGATGGCACACGACGAAGCATTAAAACTTGAAGCCAGACAGTACGTATTATGTATTAATGGTGAATCTTTAAATGGCGAGCTAGTACATATTCCCGCAGTGTGTGCCATGACATTACCACATAATGATGATGCTATCTCAAGAACAAGTACAGGTTGGGCATTTCACCCGAACTTATCTATAGCGAAAGAGAAAGCTTTATTTGAAGTGATTGAGAGAGATTTAAATGTCAGGTTTTGGCTTGGACTTATGCCGCCATTAGGTAAAATATCAGCCTCATCAATAGCTGATATTAGAGAAATCAAGACTGACTCTTGGTCCGTAGAAACTGGGGTTCTGGCGGTTCATCTTTATGACAAATCGATAGCGTATTGGGTCATATGTGCTTTCGTAACAAACGAAGCACCTTATGTTGCTGTTGGAACAGCTATTTCAAGAACAAAAGAAGGGGCGTTAAGCTCAGCATTTGATGAAATGGTTGCAACTCGCGTATATCAGTTTGATAGATATCTATCACCTATTGATAAGTACCCAGATGGCGATTATGCTCAACATACTTGGCGTGCTTGCATTGATCCTAAAATGCCTGGTATGGTCATGAAAAATTTAACGCAAAAAGATGAACAAGAGCTACCTTCTATTTCATATGTGGGACGGCGAATTTTAATTTCTAAATTGGAACTTCCACGGCAATTCGAGAGTTTCGGACATGTTGTCAAGGCTTGGGTTGATGGATGCGCCCCACTTCCAGCATTAGGCCAAAATTATCGTGTGCCTATACGGTCCACAGCTAAAGATATTTTTGCTATGGATTATTCTACAATTTACACACACCCATTTGCCTAACATGAAACGATGCTCAAACAATTTAATTACTACAAATTCAGCAACTGCCGATGCCTGCATATCGGCCATAGAAATGATGATTACTGAACGTGAACCTTTCAGACGAGTGGGATATCCCCGAGGAGGAGGGTTTGACCGATTAATTATTACGGTCGTAAAAGCTCCGGACCTCATAGAGGAGGGAGTTCAACCCGCGATGGGACACACTTGGTGGCTTGGGCCACGTTGTATCCGAAAGCACGATGTATCGTTTTCTATTTTTCCGAGTTTCTGGTTTGATAATCAAGGATATAAATTACCTAATGCATTGGTTATTGTCGGCGCCAGGTCTTACCGTGGAGAAATTAAATATGGATTACCAAACAAATTTTTTGCCATGATGGAAGTGGGTGTTTTCTTGGAAAGCTTACATCTTGCGCTTTGCGAACAGGACATTTCAAATCATTTAGTTGGAAGCGTCCGCGTAGACACGATTAATCAGTTTATGCGAATGCCTCCAGATGTCGATGTCGTGTCAGCATTAGTATGTTAGTTGTTATTTTATAACTTATTATGATGTCTTGCTAAACACCATTATGTGAGCTCCTCAGTATTTATGATGCTCCTTGTTTAGAATAAGCGAACTGTTATCGTAAAAATAAGACAGTACTGCGCTTATCATTTTTAGGTCAAAAGCTGTGGTAACAATCATAATTTTGAATTTACGCTTTGTATTAATCTTGTGGATAGTCCTTATGGGGTTGACCCAATCCACCTAATTTAAATGCTCTCAAAAAATTATTTTCTATCTGGTCCAATGTCCGCTTCTCGCTGTGAGTTCAATCGATGGATGCAGCACACTTATTGAACTGCTCTGCGGGTGATTCATAGTCTGGCGTTTTTGTCAGCCTTTCGTTGAGCTGTCTGGCAACACTGTTAAGTCTTTGCTGGCTGTTGTTTGCGGCCGCATTGAGAGTGACTAATGAGGCTCCTTTGCATATCCCTTGTTGTTCACTCACCGTCTGGTTGGTGTCTTGCTGATGATTCTAACTTATTGTTATTAATGATAATATTATGGCGCTGTCTAATCATGATTGGGGCTGGCGGGAGTTGAACCGACCGCTGGTATAAAGAACATAGAAAATGAGTTATTTTTTCAAAATTGCCTCAGCCATCGCCCTCAGACGATCTATTTGAACGTTTATTTCCGAAACAATTTCTTCAGGTTTCAGTCCCTTGTTAGATTGCACAAAATCTCTAATTTGCATCATTTGATGTGCACGAATTTCTAATTCACTATAAATACTTAGCTCGTCAGGATCATCTTGCGATTGTTCACCTGTTTCAAATTCTACATAGGTATGTGGCGGATTGTGATAAACACGAGAAATCGGAGTTGGCCACCCCTCCTCGCCGGTCACTACGTCCGCATCGAATGGCACAGTTTTGTCAATCTCGATTAATTTCTGAATGAGAACAGAAGTTTTCAAGCGAACCTCCATAGCCCTAAAGTGGTTATCAGAACGATAAGTAAACTATACAAAATCAGCGAGTTATGGTGAAGACGAAAAAACAAGTTTAGACACTTGTTAAGAATAAAAACCTTTTAATTCAATTGGATATAATAAATTGCTAAATCTACTGCTGCGCCACATGGGTTGGGTTGAAGCGGCTGACCTGATTGTTAAAGGTATGGAAGGCGCGATTAACACGAAAACCGTAACCTATGACTTCGAACGTCTGATGAACGGCGCTAAGCTGCTGAAGTGTTCAGAGTTTGGTGACGTGATCATCGAAAACATGTAATCCAGATTCTGGGTTGTATGAGAACGGGAGCCGGGTGGTTCCCGTTTCTTTAATGGAACTCGACGGCGATTAAAACCGCTTTAAACCTGCTGTGGCTCGGAGCGAATATAGGGGGCACTGCGCCAGATTTGTGTTTTGTACCCTCATGGTATTTGTGATGAGTGTTGGCGAACATAAATTGATATTTACGTCTGGCCTGTGCTGTAAGTTCAATGGGGCGGTTCTTGCCAGGTTATCTCGACCCGACACGCCATCGTATTTTTTATGGATAAGCAGCAAAACCAGACCCTGGTGATTCATTGCCCCGCACTCATTCGATGAGGGGGGCGAAACCCTCGGTTGGAAAAACAATATCCTGCCGTTGCCTGAAAAAATAGACCTTTATATTTGTGCGTGTTTATTTTTACCGCCTAAACAGGTGGCTTATTTTTTGTACGCTGATGACGAAATTTACTGTGTCTCAAATAACAGTAATGGCTTTTTTAAACAATATCAAAAAATAAATTTAGATTAACTCTTTGATTTTAAAGGGGTAAAATGTGGATGGGTTTACAGTATCAATAATCGCTGGTTAGCATGTGTAAATAGCATAATAACTAAATTATAATTCTCTTACATTCGATAGATTGGTGAGGTTAGAATGCGGTTAATTGTCATGTTGTTAAGCTTTGTCGTCACTACCCAGGTCTGGGCTGGTGAACTTTCCAAACCTGTCGGTAAAGTCCTTTTAACCGTGTCCGGTAATATAGAAAATACCAATGAAGACGGGAAAGCCGTTTTTGATATCGCCAGTCTCGAAAAACTGGGCACGGTAAGTTTCCAGACCACCTCTCCCTGGTATAATGGACGCACTACCTTTACGGGTATCTCGCTGCAAAAGCTCATGGATTATGTCGGGGCAAACGGTTCTGTTGTTAAGGTTACTGCGCTCAATGACTACACCACCGTTATCCCACTCAGTGATTTCAAGAAATATAATGTTATTCTTGCGCTAATAATCAACGGAGAATATATGCGCATCCGTGATAAAGGCCCGCTATTCATCGTGTATCCCTATGACAGTATTCCTGAACTGAATAATCAGATTTTTTATTCAAGGTCAGCATGGCAGGTCAGCTCAATGAAAATTGAGTAGGGGTTCAGAGGACCATCATGAACAGAATACTGGCTGGCATTATATTCTTCCTTTTTATATCTACCGGATATATATCTTTCCTTGTGCACGAAAGACAACAAGAGCTACAGAAACTGACTCACTACACCGACTCATGGTCTGCTGTTCAAATGGTATCAGAATATTACCGATTTGAATCATGGCTTGGTCTCTACATTAGTGATGATACGATAACGCTTGATGCAGTGCGCCTGCGTCTCGACATTATGCTCAGCCAGAGCGATTTAATAAAAGAAGGCGATTTAGGACATTATATAGAAAGCAATCCAGCGCATTATGAACTGGCTATACAGCTTGAAAAAATGCTTAATTATCTGGATGTTCATCTTGAGAAAATGAACCGTTCAGAACTCAAGGCATATTTGAAAGAAATGCATGCGCTTGATGCACCGTTAGCCCGTCTTTCATCCGGTGCATTAGATAAAGATGTTAGCTCGATTAATAATACAAATACTAACATTCAAACTCTGTACTATATTTACTCGGCAACTTCAGTACTGCTTATAATATTGAGTGCGATACTGGGGATTTTGATTTTTTTCCAGAACAGAAACATTTTGAGAGCACATCTCCAGGTTAAGTGCCTTGCTGAGGAACTTCAGGAATCTAAAGAAAAACTGCAGATCCAGAATGCAAAACTGGAGTATGACGTTTATCACGACTCGCTCACCGAGATGAATAATCGCCAGTTGTTCTGGGGGGATTTAAATAAAACCATCGCGGTGGCAGAAAAAAACAATGACTCTGTGACGGTGATGTTGTTTGATTTAGATCGATTCAAAGAGGTAAATGATACGTATGGCCATGACGCCGGTGATATGTTATTGCGTCAGATATCCCATCGTTTGATTTCTATGAGCCAGGGTTCAGACACGTTATATCGCTTAGGAGGCGATGAGTTTGCGTTTCTTTCGAGCGGTCTGACAGAGAGTCGTGCCGTTTCCCGAGCCCAAAAAATATGTGATTTTATCAACCAACCCTACACTATTTATAACGCAATTATAAATATAACCACTTGTGTTGGTATTGTTATCTCAGAAACTGAACGCCGTTCCGACTACCTTTATAAATTTGCCGATCTGGCTCTTTATGAAGCGAAAAATGAAGGCTCGGGTAAAATAAAAGTCTTCCGGCAGCGGATGTTAGAAAAGCTGCAAGAAAGCAGAACGCTTGAGCATGATATGGCAATGGCCATAGTGAATAAAGAGTTCGTGGTTTATTATCAGCCTATTGTCGATTCTTTCAGCCAGGAAATTTACAGCTATGAAGCTCTTATTCGTTGGATACATCCGCTAAAAGGACTTCTGTCGCCGGATAGTTTTATTCCTGTTGCTGAAAAAACAGGCATGATTAACGAGATGGGAAAATCTGTGCTTGAAATTGCTTGCCGGGAAGCGGCTTCCTGGGTGATACCGGTTAAAATTTCAGTCAATGTTTCACCTGTCCAGCTAAGCAGCAAGGCCTTTGCCGGAATTGTGCTGTCCATTCTGAAAGAAACCGGACTTCCGGCAGACCGTCTCGAGCTGGAAGTGACGGAATCCTCTCTCTTTACCGAGAGCAATACGCCGATGAATACACTTAACAAGCTCAGAGCCCTGGGGGTAAAAATTTCCATCGATGATTTTGGTACCGGCTACTCTTCTCTTTCGCGACTGAGTCGGCTTGCCTTTGATAAAATCAAAATAGACAAGTCGTTTGTGCATTCGATATCTACCCAGGAAGACGCTCTTAATATCATCAGGCTTATTACGGGTATGGCGAAATCGCTGAATATGAAAGCTGTTGCAGAAGGTGTCGAAACAGAGGAACAACTGGCGAGCCTTCAGGCTCTGGGCTGCGATTTCGCGCAAGGGTATCTGTTTGGTAAACCGCAGCCGGGTATCAATGGGAAAATCAGAAACGGTTAAATCGCGCCCGTTCCTCGTGCCCTGGTGATACGCTAAATCAGCGTAACGACGACGCACTTGCCAGCGCTAAGACGTTGGCAATTGCCGCTTTCGCTTGCGGGCTGTTTTTCCAGCACGTCGAGCCGACCATACACGCCGCTTGCTGGGTAATCTCGTCGACAGTAGAGTTGTTGAGATCGGCAAGCGAGTGGAAACCAAGTTGCTCAAGCCGCTCGATGACTTTGGGGCCAACGCCTTTTAATGACAGAAGAGCCTGACGCTCAGTGGTTGAAAAGGGCATTGTCTCTCCTTACGTATGCGCAATACTGACAATCCGCTTACGAAAATACGCTGATAGCGGCCAGGCTATCAGTTATAGCCTGGCCAACAGGGGTAAGCAAAACTAGAACTGGTAGTTTAAGGATACCCAATAGTTACGGCCCGGGTTGACGTATCCGGTCGTGGATTGTGCCGTCTGATAGTAGTCGCCGGCATAAGTACTATTGCGGCCAACCTGATACAGTGTGACGTCACTAAAGTCTTTATCCAACACGTTGTTCACCGCCGTATTCAACGTCAGTTCTTTGGTCAGCTTATAAGACATCCCCATGTCCAGAACGGTCCAGGCTTTTAAATTTGCGCCTTTGTCGTCATACACCGCCTTCTGGACAGCGCTGAGGTTGTCGTAATTCTCCGTATAGCGTGGAGCCTTACCGCGATAGCGAGCGCTCAGCCAGGCGTTCATATCTTCCGTTGCCTGCCAGTTCAGACGGGCGTTCGCCATGTGTTTCGGGGTATAACTCAGCGGCGCGCCTTTATTCTCGCCATCTTTTTGCTTGCTCTGGGTATAGGTGTAGTTGAGAGATAAACTCAGCGAGTCCGACCACAGTGGGAATGTACTGGCAAACTCGATACCATCGGTTCTTGCTTTACCGCTGTTGGTGTAGCTGTTGGTATTATCATCGATAGAATACGAAACGATTTTATTTTTGTATTCAGTATAGAAACCCGTGACGTTGGCGTTCAGCCCAGCGTCATTCTCATAGTAAAGCCCGGTTTCGTAACTGGTACTTTCTTCAGGTTTAAGGTTCGGGTTCCCGACGGTATTGACCGTTCCCTGTGCCGTCACGCCGCTGATGCCGTTATGAAGTTGGCTGAGCGATGGCGCTTTATAGCCCGTTGTGACACCGCCTTTGAGGGTCCACTCGTCGGATACGTCCCAGACCATATAGGCGCGTGGGCTGAGGTGCCCGCCAAAGACGTCGTTATGTTCATAGCGTGTCCCCACGGTTAAGGCCAGAGAATCGAGGATATGCCATTCATCTTCAGCATAGGCCGACCATGTTTTCTGGTGGAATGTCTCGCCGGTATTGGCCAGCACGACACCGTCCTTCATGCGGGCATCCCAATATTCCCCCCCGAGAGTCAACAGGTGCGAGTCACCTAACGGCGTCAGCAGCATGGAATCCAGAATAACGTTGGTGTTCTTCAGTTCACGCGCGTCGCCAGCCCGGTTCGCGTTCTCTGGTGTCAGTGCCGAGGAGACCAGCTGGCGGCCTTTGTTCTCCGTTTCATTCCAGCCCACAGAGGACTTCCAGGTCCCAAATGTTAATGCGGTATCGTGGCCGAGCGTCACTTTGTTACGTTCATAACGCAGCGTCTTATCATATCCGCCGGTCAGATTGCCAAGCTGTCCATCATCGTTATCGTAGCGTTGTCTGGCAGAATCGAGATCCAGCCACAACGTATTGCGGTCGCTGGTTTTCCAGTCCAGACGAGTACCAATATTGTAATTCTCGGATTCCGTAGGATACGGCACGCGGGTGGAAGAGGTATCACTCAGCGAAGTGACACTGGAGCCTTGACGCTGCGTGGTGCTGCCGCGAACCTGCATATCCAGTACACCTGCGATCAATGGGCCGCTTGACCAGAAGTTGGCGACTGTGCTGTTACCCCATTTATTACTTTCTTGCAGGTTAACGCCGGTATTAATGGACGTGCTCCATTTATCGGTGCTCTTTTTGGTGATGATATTGACGACGCCGCCAATGGCATCGGAACCGTATAACGTCGACATCGGGCCGCGGATCACTTCAATATGGTCGATTGCCGCCAGTGGAGGCATAAAGCTGGTGTTCATGGCCGAAAAGCCGTTCGGTGTCACGTCGCTGCTACCATTTTGACGGATACCGTCAATCAGGAGCAGGGTATAGCTGGCGGGCATGCCACGGATGCTAATTTCCAGACCGCCGGTTTTACCCGTGCTGCTTTCGACATCCACACCTTCCACAGAACGCAGCGCTTCACCTAAATCGTTATATTTATTGGTTTGTAACTCTTGCTGTGAAATAACGGAAACGCTGGCAGCCGCGTTGGTGATCTTTTTTTCGTAACCCGAAGCGGTTACTACCATCACGTCTTCAGCGAAGACAAAGGGGCTGGTAAACCCTATACAGGACAGAACGACAGAGGCAACAGGTTTTAAACGCATAGTCAAACTTCCTTTGTTAAAAATTCAAAGGCAGTAAGATAATTGATGAAAATGATAATACAAATAATTATCATTATATATTTACATAACTTGTCACTTACTGTGTCTTTCTTTAATAAACATACATAAATTGTCATGAGTTTGAGGTAGGTAAAAACCGAAACTGGTGAATAGTTTTCCCTGCAACTATTGCTTCTTATTTAATATAAAGCCGAATAAATACGGTGATTTTGCTTAGCCACTTCAGCGAAGTGAAAGGTGACAGCGCAGGGTATTAGAAAGTCGTATGATGTTTTTTAAAAATCGTCATACTTTTCTGCGCTGTATCATTTTTTTCGGTATGACTGTCCGCCATAATCCCTTCCCCAGGAGACCGTCTAACGTAAATTGTTCGTTAAACGAGATAAAAATAACGTAAATCTGGATAAGAGAATGATTAAAGGCAAGCTGGCACTGCTGACGTGCGCACTGACTCTCGCATTAACCTCGCCACTCCTCGCTGCGCAACATGCAGACGAAGGCCAGACGTTAAAACTGGCCATTGGGCCCGAGCCGACGGAGGGATTTGACCCAATGTTGGGCTGGAGCCATGGCAGCTATCTGCTGTTGCATGCGCCTGTGTTAAAGCAAAATGCGGATATGAGCTGGGGAAACCTGCTGACGGAAAAAGTGGTGACCAGTGCCGACGGCAAAACCTGGACGCTGACGCTTAAACCCGATCTCAAATTCTCTGATGGTTCACCGTTAACGGCTGAAGATGTGGTCTTCACCTATAACAAAGCCGCAAAAAGTGGTGGAAAAATTGACATGGGGAATTTCACCCATGCCCGCGTGATAGACAACCGCACGGCAGAAATTACGCTTAGCCATCCGCAGAGCACTTTTGTGAACGTGCTCGGTTCGTTAGGTATTGTTCCGGCAAAACAGTATGACGAAAAATCATTTGCCAAAAATCCGATTGGCGCAGGTCCTTACCGCCTGGTGAGCTTTCAACCGGGGCAGCAACTGATCGTGGAAGCAAACCCGTGGTATGCCGGTAAGAAGAATGATTTCAACCGGTTAGTATTTGTCTTCCTCGATGAGGATAACGCATACGCCGCAGCGCGTAGTGGTCAACTGGGACTGGTACGTATTGCGCCGTCGATGGCGGTAGCACCGGCACAGCAGAATTTAAAACTGTGGGTTCGCGACAGTGTAGAAAACCGCGGTATTGTTTTCCCAATGGTTCCGGCTGGGAAGAAAGATGCTAATGGTTATCCGGTTGGGAACGATATTACAGCCGATATTGCTATCAGGCGTGCGATCAATTACGCCATTGACCGTAAGCAACTTGCCGGGCAGGTTATGGAAGGTCATGCAATCCCCGCGTATAGCGCGGTTCAGGGATTGCCATGGCAGGGGACTTCGGTGGCATTCAAAGATGGTGACGCTGAAAAAGCCCGCACGATTCTGGATCAGGCAGGCTGGAAAGTGGGCAAAGACGGTGTACGGGTGAAAGACGGTAAAGAGGCGCGTCTGACGTTGTGGTATGCCAGCGGCGACAGTACCCGTCGTGATTTAGCCGAGGCCGTGCGCGCCATGCTGGAGCCGGTAGGCATTGCAGTGTCGCTACAGTCGGGTAGCTGGGAAACCGTTGAACGCCATATGCATGCGAATCCTACGCTGTTCGGCTGGGGGAGTCTGGACCCGATGGAGCTTTTCCATCACTACAGCGGGCAGGCGGCAGGTGTGGAGTATTACAACCCGGGCTACTACAGCAATCCGGTGGTCGAGCAACATCTCAAGCAGGCCATTGATGCACCAGACTGGCAAAAAGCGTTGCCTTTCTGGCAACAGGTTGAGTGGGATGGTAAACAAGGCGCAGGCGTACAAGGGGATGCCGCATGGGCATGGCTGCTGAATATTCAGCACACCTATCTGGCGAATCCGTGCATTGATCTGGGCAAAGGTGCACCGGAAATTCACGGTAGCTGGTCATTGCTCAACAATCTTGATGAATGGACCTGGACCTGCCGTTGATGAAGTCTGTTTTAGGCCATGTATTCCGGCTGATAGTGTTGTTAGTGCTGGTCGCGGCTGGCACTTTCATCTTGCTCAGCTTTTCGCCGGTCGATCCAATTCGGGCCTATATTGGCAACGATTTGCTGCATGTTCCGCCGGAGCAATATGCACGTATTGCTGCGCGTTGGGGCCTGGATCAACCACTGTGGGAGCGTTTTTTCCACTGGTTCTTACGCGTACTACAGGGCGATCTTGGTTACTCGATGTTGTTTAATGCCCCTGTTGCCAGCGTGATTAAGGAGCGGTTTGCGACCTCGTTTGCGCTGCTGAGCGGTGCGTGGTTGGTTTCCGGTTTATTGGGCACGACAATGGGGTTTGTTGCCGGCCGCTACCTGAACCGTTGGCCGGATAAAGCCATCTGCCGACTTAGCTATCTGCTTTCTTCCTTACCGACCTTTTGGATAGGCATGCTGCTGTTGGCGGTATTTGCCGTGCGCTGGCCGCTGTTCCCGGTCTGTTGTGCGTGGGAGCCGGGAAATAGCAGCGATATGGCAACGCTGACAGAACGTCTGCGCCATCTGGTTCTCCCTGTTTGCGCACTCAGCCTGCTGGGGCTGGGGCAAATTACGCTGCACACGCGGGAAAGTATCGCCAGCGTGAT
Organism: Citrobacter sp. RHBSTW-00671; assembly: GCF_014103415.1. Lineage (NCBI taxonomy): Bacteria > Pseudomonadati > Pseudomonadota > Gammaproteobacteria > Enterobacterales > Enterobacteriaceae > Citrobacter > Citrobacter sp. RHBSTW-00671. The sequence goes on along the minus strand of NZ_JABXPR010000001.1, from coordinate 3,422,287 downwards.
GAAAAGCGAATTTGTCCGCTTTGCGCGTTCGCAGGGTGACAAGGGGTGGTCGCTGTTGCGTCACCAGGTTCTGCGACACGCCATTACGCCAGCGCTATGTCTACAGTTTGCCTCGTTGGGCGAACTGTTGGGCGGTGCGTTGCTGGCTGAAAAGGTTTTTGCCTATCCGGGGCTGGGGCAGGCTACCATCGATGCCGGATTACGTGGCGACCTGCCGTTACTGATGGGGATTGTCTTGTTCAGTACCGTACTGGTGTTTATGGGTAACTCTCTCTCTGCCTGGTTTGTCCATGTTCTGAATCGTGCGCTGGAGCGACCCGATGCTCTATAATCCGACGCCGACGCTTGTTCGTCTTCTGCTGTCCGTGAGCGGCCTGTTATTTATTGCAGTATATGGCGCGGCCACGCTGGATAATCCGTTGAACGTGAATCTTCTTGCCCGTCATCTCCCGCCTGATGCGCTGTACTGGTTCGGTACCGACAATCTGGGGCGCGACCTGTGGGTTCGTTGCTTTCAGGGGGCGCTAACCAGCCTGCAAATCGGTATTGGCGCGGCCCTGTGCAGCGGATTCATTGCGTTACTGATGGCGGCGATTTCTCGTTTGCATCCACGCCTGGATGTCGTTATGCGTCTGATCACTGATGCGATGCTGTCCATGCCGCACCTGCTGCTGCTGATTTTGATCTGTTTTACGTTAGGCGGCGGGAAAAGCGGGGTGATTATGGCAGTTGCGCTCACACACTGGCCGCGGCTGGCATTGATTTTACGTGCTGAAGCGGAACGCGTGGCCCACAGTGATTATCTGACACTCACCTGGCGACTGGGACATGGCCACTTTTACTGCTGGCGGCATCACTATTTACCCGCGCTATTGCCCCAGTGGCTGACAGGAACGTTGCTGATGTTCCCTCATGCGGTATTGCACAGTGCCGCGTTAAGTTTCCTTGGCTTCGGGCTGGCACCCCACGAACCTTCGCTGGGACTGTTGCTGGCAGATGCGTTGCGGTTTATCAGTCATGGCGATTGGTGGCTGGTGCTGTTTCCAGGGCTGATGCTATTTCTCCTTGTGATGCTATTTGATCAACTTGCCCGGGCGGTACAGCGTTTATGGTTGAGAGGTGATACATGTTGAGTTTGCAGCAGATTTCGCTGGAAGTGGCGCGTTATCGCTGGTACGGCGCAAAAAAATGGTCCTCGTTGCTGCAGGATGTCTCCTTTGATGTTGCGCCGGGCCAGATGGTGGCGTTAGTGGGGGGCAGCGGTGAGGGTAAGAGCCTGCTGCTGCAATGCCTACTCGATCTGTTGCCGGAAAATTTGCGCTTTCATGGCAAAATTACCCTTGATGGAAAAATGCTGGATAACAATGACATCAGGGCATGCCGCGGCAATACGTTTAGTTATGTTCCGCAGGGTGTGCAGGCGCTGAATCCGCTGCTGTCTATTGAAAAGCATTTACGAAGAGCCAGCCAGCTTTCCGGTCAAGCGTGGAATGCAGGGAAAATTGAACGCTTGCTTGAACGTCATCATCTGGAAACCACCGTGTTAGAGGCTTTCCCACGTCAGCTTTCGGGAGGGATGGCCAAACGCATTCTGGCGTGTCATGCCGCGCTCAGCCAGGCGCGTTATATTCTTGCCGATGAGATTACCGCCTGGCTTGATGCGCCTCTGGCAAATCAACTGCTGGAACAGCTACGCGGCCTGTGCGAGCAGGGTGCGGGCGTTTTATGGGTAACACATGATCTCACTCTGGCTGCACGTCACGCAGATCGCATTGTCGCGCTACATCAAGGAACGGTGTCGGATAATGTCAGCCGGGAACAGCTTTTGCGCGGTGAAATTAGTGAACATCTGCAACGGCAATGGCGAGCGCTGCCCGAAAGAAATCAACTTTTTGGAGAGCGGTATGCTGTGCTGTCGTAATGTGTTCATTCGTCAGGGAGGTAAAATACTGTGGCAAAATCTCTCGTTCTCGCTTTCCCCAGGGGAGCGTATTGGGATTTGCGCACCCAGTGGAACCGGAAAAACAACGCTGGGACGTGTGCTTGCGGGGTGGCAAAAGCCGACCTCCGGCGAGGTTCTGGTTGATGACCAACCGTTGCCGCGCCATCAATATTGCCCGGTACAGCTCGTGCCGCAGCATCCGGAATTAACCTTTAACCCCAGACGGAGTACCGGTGATGCGGTTCATGATGCCTGGCGGCCAGATGCAGAAACGCTTGCCCGACTGCATATTAAGCCGGAATGGCTAACGCGTCGTCCCGGACAACTTTCGGGCGGTGAGCTGGCGCGAATTGCCATACTGCGGGCGCTCGACCCGCGAACGCGTTTTCTGATTGCCGATGAAATAACTGCGCAGCTCGATCCCTCTATCCAACGGGATATCTGGGCGCTGCTGCTTGAAGAGTGTCAGCGCCGTCCGTTAGGTATGCTGATTATCAGCCATCAACAGGCATTGCTTGATCAGATTTGCACGCGAACGCTACTCTGTCCGGATAACTCCTCAGATTAAACCACTCACTGGTCAATAACATGAAGATAAAATCGATGGTTATGATCGCGACCCTGTTGTGGGCCGCGGTGCCGATGGCAAATGCCTCTGTTCAGGTAGGTTTTTCACCGGAAGGTTCGGCGCGGGGCTTAGTTCTCGATACCATTCATCATGCGCGGCACACTATCGACGTGATGGCGTATTCCTTTCAGTCTGCGGATATTGTTCAGGCGCTGGTAGATGCAGAAAAAAGAGGCGTTGTTGTCCGGGCAGTGATCGATAAAAAACGTAATCAGGGGAAAGTCAGTCAGCAAGCGATCGCGTTTGCGACGGCCAACGGTATCGCTATCGAGTTGGATGATCACTATCACATACAGCACGACAAGACCATGATTGTTGATGGCGACACGCTGGAGACCGGTTCGTTTAATTTTGCCAAATCCGCCGAATTTGCGAATTCTGAAAACGTGTTGGTAATCCGTGGAGAGCCTGACGTTGTGGCGCAGTACCAGGCCCATTTTGACAGCCGTTGGAAAATTGCCCGCCAGCATGGTTGAGTGACGCAAAACAATATTGATTAAACCGTGATGTTATATTATAACATTTCACTCGCAAATGATTTGAGGGTGAAATTTTGGCTATGCATGTGGAAAAATTGGCAGTCGCTCTGGGGATGCTTTTTGTTAGTAGTCAGGTACTGGCGCATGGTCACCATTCCCATGGTGCACCAATGACCGAAATAGAACAAAAGGCGGCTGAAGGCGTTTTTGATGACAAAAATGTGCAGAACCGTACGCTAGCCGACTGGGATGGCATGTGGCAGTCTGTCTATCCGTATCTGGTGAGTGGCGAACTGGATCCGGTATTCAAAAAGAAAGCCGAGAAAGACAAGAGCAAAACGGCAGAGCAGATTAAAGCCTATTACCGTAAGGGTTACGCGACCGATGTTGACACTATTGGTATTGAAAACGGCGTAATGGAGTTTCATACCGGTAAAAAGGTGGCAGCGTGTAAGTATGACTATGCCGGATATAAAATTTTGAACTATACGTCAGGTAAGAAAGGTGTGCGTTACCTGTTCGAGTGTAAAGACGCTGGCAGCGACGCGCCGAAATACGTGCAATTCAGCGATCACATTATTGCACCACGTAAGTCGAGCCACTTCCATATCTTTATGGGGAATACCTCGCAGGCTGCCCTGCTTGAAGAGATGGATAACTGGCCAACCTATTACCCGTATCAGCTTAAGGGCGAAGAGGTGGTGGATGAAATGTTGCACCACTAATCCCGACTGAAACTGTTCAATGAAACCCGCCGATGTTGGCGGGTTTCTGTGTATTACACTGACAGGAACATTATTTCCCGGATGTCAGCGTGTTGTAGCTGGTCATCAGGTTGCGATAGTCAGGAATATGGTTGGAGAACAACGTTCCCAGCCCTTCAATATCGTTGCGCCAGTCACGGTGTAACTCACAGGCCAGACCGAACCAGGTCATTAATTGCACGCCGGCAGATGACATACGATTCCACGCGGAATCACGGGTCAGCGGATTAAACGTACCGGATGCATCGGTGACCACAAACACGTCGAAACCGGCTTCAATGGCAGAAAGCGCAGGGAATGCGACGCAGACTTCGGTTACCACCCCAGCGATAATTAGCTGCTTTTTGCCTGTTGCTTTGATCGCGTTAACAAAATCTTCGTTATCCCAGGCATTAATCTGACCAGGACGTGCGATGTAAGGGGCATCCGGGAACAGTTCTTTCAGCTCAGGAACCAATGGACCGTTAGGACCGGTTTCAAAGCTGGTGGTCAGAATCGTCGGGAGTTTGAAATACTTCGCCAGATCGCCTAATGCCAGAACGTTGTTTTTAAACTTGTCTGGATCGATGTCACGGACCAGTGAAAGCAAACCCGTTTGGTGATCGACCAGTAGTACGGCAGCCTGATCTTTATCAAGACGTTTATAAGCAATAGTCATTTTTCTTTCTCCAGGTGATGAGAGGGTGCCTTGCGGGCTGAATCTACTGATAAACATTAGTGGCTAAACGGGGCATTGGGTAGGCGCAAAAGTGGGTTTCATCGTTGCAAATCTGGAACGAATAATGCTGTTGCAACCGGACTGAAACAGAATGCTATATTCTAAAGCTTCTCTTTCCATCCCCTGGCGCATTCGTTAGCATATTGTCTCGCAGCAAGTGCATGTGTTTTTTCAGGAAGAGGTTAACGTGTTCGCAGAGTATGGAGTTCTGAATTACTGGACGTATCTGGTGGGGGCTATTTTTATCGTGCTGGTACCGGGGCCAAATACGATATTTGTGCTGAAGAACAGCGTCGGTCGTGGAGTGAAGGGCGGTTATCTGGCAGCAAGCGGTGTGTTTATCGGTGATGCCGTATTGATGTTTTTGGCCTATGCCGGCGTAGCTGCGCTTATCAAAACGACGCCCGTATTGTTCAATATCGTTCGTTATCTCGGCGCGTTTTATCTGCTGTATCTCGGTGCGAAGATCCTGTATGCCACACTGAAATCGAAGGCCAGCGATGCTGCGCCAGAAGAAGTTCCGTTTGGCGCGATTTTCAAACGTGCATTAATTCTGAGTCTGACGAATCCTAAAGCCATTCTGTTTTATGTTTCGTTTTTCGTACAGTTTATTGATGTCAACGCGACTCACTCAGGGTTGTCGTTCTTTATTTTGGCGATGACGCTTGAAATAGTGAGCTTTTTCTATCTGAGCTTCCTTATTTTCTCCGGTGCGTTTGTGACACAGTATATTCGTACGAAGAAAAAACTGGCTAAAGTTGGGAATTCCCTCATTGGCTTGATCTTTGTCGGTTTTGCCGCGCGTCTGGCGACGCTTCAGTCGTAACGCTATTGGCCCGCTGTTGACGGCGGGCTTTCAGTATTAAGCTGTTTCCTTCATCGAAAGATGGGATGGTTATAACCAATAAATGGTATTTTAAATATATATTTTGAGGCGTACCCTGTTCATAGCAGCGATTCAGTAAGACTCGCTGGTTGTCGACTGGAAAAGGGAAGAAAAATGCTTCAAATTCCACAGAATCATATTCATACACGCTCAACGCCGTTCTGGAACAAAGAAACTGCACCTGCCGGAATTTTCGAACGCCACCTTGATAAGGGTACCCGTGCCGGGGTTTATCCTCGACTTTCTGTGATGCAGGGGGCGGTCAAATATCTCGGATTTGCAGATGAACACAGCCCGGAACCTGAAGAGGTGATGATTATCGAAGCCGGTCAGTTCGGCGTTTTTCCACCGGAGAAATGGCATAACATCGAAGTGATGACCGACGACACCTACTTTAATATCGACTTTTTCGTGGCGCCCGAAGTGTTGATGGAGAGCGCAAATCAACGAAAAGTTGTGCGTACCGGCAAGGAGTAAATCATGGGTAAAGCAACCTACACCGTTACAGTCACCAATAACAGCAATGGCGTGTCTGTCGATTATGAAACTGAAGCGCCGATGACGCTGTTGATTCCGGATGTGGCCGCTGAAGTGGTTAAAGACCTGGTCAATACGGTTCGTTCATACGATACCGAGAATGAGCACGAAGTCTGCGGCTGGTAGGGTTTTCATCTCTGCTATTGCTTGATTGCATTCATTTTAAAATTAAAACCGCATCGCGCGTTGACGGCTCGATGCGTTTTTTTTATTCATGATGCGTAGTTTGTGCGTTCATTTTCTGTAAAAAAGTTTTCTTAAGAAAACCTTAAGAAGATCGCATAGATTGCTAATGGCTTAAAATTCGCTGGGGTTATGATCGGCTGTCTTTCATTTAACAGAACATCGTGCTTATGAAACTTGATACCCGATTAACATTCCCAACACTCCTGCTGGGGCTGGTCACTGCGGTGATCCCGTTTACTGCCAACTTGAATCTCCCCTTGTTAAACGGCGGTGTCGTCAGATGGATTGAAAATGGTCAGGCGCTTTGGTTGTTTTTTGGTGCCGTGTTTACTTTCTGCTACATCCGGCCTTTTTCGCGTCCTGATGGCGAGAAGCAATTTTGGCTGTGGGCCGCGCTGTGGTGGTTAGTTTTGCTGGGACGAAGCACCAGTTGGGGGCGCGATTATTTTCCCGATCAGCCCAGGTTGTTATTCAGGGCTATCTCTGTTGTATTAATCGCCATGATTATCTTGCCGGTAGTGATTTCAGCGAACCTGCGCCGGGATATCGTCAATCGCTTGCGCAATGAGCCGCTACCGCTCTGGTTGTTGGCGATCACCAGCTGTGCATTTTTGATCTCCGACACGGTCGAGCACCATCGTCTGCTGGCTCCCGTCTTTCTTCACAACGCACAGTATGGCGATCTGATTGAAGAACTGTACGAATTGCCGTTTATGGTTGGGCTATTTCTGATGAGTTTTAACTTTATGGCGCGGGATAAGCAGGCAGAAGATATGGCTATTGGGTTTAACGATCCGCAGTTGGCGAAGTAACGCAATGGCATTTGCCTGAGCCTGGAGGTACGACTCAGGCAAATGTGCAGGTTACTTACGCGATAGCCTCACACAGACGTGATTTCATCTCGCTGTAAGATTTCGCGGCATAGTTCTCCGCCCAACCTTGATCGGTGATGTGCTCAACATTGACGGCGCAATATTTGGTTTCCGGGGTTTTCGAGATGGGGTCCAGATTATCCTGGGTCAACTCATTACAGGCGCCAATCCACCATTGATAGGTCATGTACACGGTTCCGGGATTGATGCGTTCAGAGACATCAGCCCGACTGATAACCTTGCCACGACGCGAGCTCACCCAAACCAGATCGCGATGACGGATACCGAGGTTTTCCGCATCACGCGTACTGATCTGAACATAGCCCGGCTCATCGGCCAGGGCCTGCAATGCTGCACAGTTGCCGGTCATCGAGCGGCACGAATAGTGGCCGACTTCGCGCACGGTGCATAACACCATTGGGTACTTTTCATCAGGTACTTCTGCAGGAGCACGCCACTGTGCGGCAAACAATTTACCTTTGCCATTGGCGGTATCAAACTGGCTGTGTGCATACAGATAGGGCGTGCCTGGGTGATCAAGCTCCGGACATGGCCACTGAATGTGGCCCATGTCACCCATTTTTTCGTAAGTCACGCCGTAGAAGAGCGGGCATAGCTCGCGCATCTCATCCCAGATTTGCTGGTTATTTTGATACTGCATCGGATAGCCCATTGCGGTGGCCAGCAGACTGATGATTTCCCAGTCGCGTTTGACATCTCCCGTAGGCTCAATCGCCTGTTCAAACCGCTGGAATCCGCGGTCAGCGCAGGTAAAGACGCCGCCGTGTTCGCCCCACGATGTTGCGGGCAGGAGAACGTCGGCCATTTCTGCCGTCTTGGTCATGAAGATGTCTTGTACCACGATAAAATCGAGCGCGTTAAAGCCTTCACGGACCAGGCCCAGATCGGCCTCGGTTTGCAGCGGATCTTCACCCATGATGTAGTAGGCTTTGACTTTACCTTCGATGGCCAGATGGGGGACTTCGGTGATCCGGGTGCCGACCTTGTCATCCATCAGATTGACGTCAATACCCCAGGCGTTGGCAAACTTCTCTCTCACGGCGAAATCGGTAACGTCCTGATAGCCCGGGAACTGGTTCGGCAGTACGCCCATATCACACGCGCCCTGCACGTTATTTTGTCCGCGCACCGGGCCAACGCCGACATTAGGACGCCCCAGGTTTCCGGTCAGCAATGCCAGGCTCGACAGACCACGAACCACGTCAACCGCCTGGCCAAACTGGGTCACGCCCATTCCCCACATCACGGTTGCCGAGGGGGCGGAAGCGAAAGTACGCATCGCCTGACGAACCTGCTGTGCAGGCACACCCGTTAAATGTTCAACGGCTTCGGGCGCGTAATCCTTGACGGTTTCCCAGTAAGTTTCGAGGCCTTCGGCATGCTTTTGTACATACTCGCGATCATAAAGCTGCTCTTCGATAAGCACATGGCCAAACGCGTTGACCAGCGCCATGTTACACCCGTTTTTCAACTGCAGATGCTGGTCTGCAATTCGGGCCGTTTCAATGCGGCGGGGATCGCAGACAATGATTTTTGCCCCGTTCTGGCGAGCTTTGATCACCCGGCGTGCCACAATCGGGTGGGAATCGGCGCAATTATAGCCAAAGATGAGCAGACATTTTGAGTTTTCAATATCGCTAATTGAGTTACTCATCGCACCATTTCCCAGCGTTTCCTGCAGCCCGGCGACGGATGGACCGTGGCAGACGCGGGCGCAGCAATCGACATTGTTGGTGTTGAGTACGCCACGTGCGAATTTTTGCATCACGTAGTTGGTCTCATTCCCGGTTCCACGAGATGAACCCGTCGTCATGATGGCGCGAGGACCATAGGCATTTTTGATCCCGGATAAGCGTTTTGCGGTGTAGCGGATGGCTTCATCCCAACTGACGGGAGTGAATTTCCCACCTTTTTCATAGCGGATCATTGGTCGGGTCAGACGGGGAGTCAAAAGGCGAGTGTCGTTCAGAAAGTCCCAGCCATAGTAGCCTTTCAGACATAGCTGGTTTTGGTTCGTTACACCCTCAGCGGCTTCAGCGCGGATGATTTTGTTATTTTCAACAACAAGCTTGAGCTTGCACCCGGCCCCACAGTATGGGCAAACACTGGTGATTTTTTTCATCAATAACAGACCTGTTAAATGCTGAAATAGCGCGAATTGTAGACGGAGTCTCGCGAGAGTTTTCGCGGACTACGATTTGTCGTAGCGACGGGCTGTTAAAGCATAAACTGTGCCAGAATTGAAAATTCAGCAATGGCGGGGAGCGAAAGCAAAAATAGCATAATAATGACTGACGATTTGACACTAATGACGATAAACGTCAGTAAATATCACCGTTTTTGTGAGGTTTAACCTCATGAAACATCAGATAAAGATGAAAAATCAAAGTGACACTGATCACAAATTTTAATTTTTCGGCGCTATGCTATGCTTTTATATAACGAGTAAATCGTTCACGTAAAAACATAAGCGAGGAAAATAATGGGTATTATTTCATGGGTGATTTTTGGTCTTATCGCGGGGATTTTGGCAAAATGGATCATGCCGGGGAAAGATGGCGGCGGTTTCTTTATGACCATTATCTTAGGGGTAGTTGGTGCCGTCGTGGGCGGGTGGATCAGTACATTCTTTGGGTTTGGTAAAGTTGATGGTTTCAACTTCGGCAGCTTTGTCGTGGCAATTATCGGCGCGATTGTGGTGTTGTTTATCTACAGAAAAATCAAAAGCTAAGTAACGAATCAGCCAATAAAGGCCACATTTATGTGGCCTTTATTTTGGGTTACCACCAGCCCAGTTCCGTTCCCAGCACGACAATAATGGCCACGCCAATCATAATAAGCGTTGTTTTTTTCATCGTTATGCTCCTGGTGAGGCGTAGCCGCCAATAAAGAACCAGGACAGGAAAACGACAGCGGAAATGAAAATGATAACGGGGAAAATAATACCGAGTCGCATACGCTTATCTGCCAGAATAATTTTAAGACGATTAAGCATAACAGGGCTTAATGTACGACAAAAGCGGTTTTATCCTGACGTTTCTTATCCTGATACATCGCACTGTCTGCAAGATGAAGCGCACAGTTGACGTCTGTCTCCAGCGGGTCTATTTCCACAACGCCCAGACTGGCTCCCGGATAATACAAACAGATTCCACCCAGGTCATAGTCACCGCAAATGAGCTGCTGTAAGTGGTTTTTCACGCTTTGCAAACGAATACACGGCGACATTTCGTTTTCCACTGACAGGCTGGCGACTAAAAATTCATCACCGCCCAGACGACCAAGAATATCACTCTCACTGCATCCACGGCGTAAACGCTGGCCAATTTGGATCAAAAACTGGTCACCGACTTCGTGACCAAAACGATCGTTGATCAGTTTGAAATCATCTAAATCAATATAGGCGACAATAATTTTGTGTCTGAGGTGGCGAGCCAGCGAGAAGAGGGTTTCGATATTTTCAAATATTGCCCGACGGTTAGGTAGCCCGGTCAGAACGTCAGTGTAGGAGTGGGCTATCAGCGCAGCATTCGCTTCACGTAATTGAGCAACCAAAGATTCTTTCTGAATAGACTGCGCAATCAGGCCCGCGAACAGATGCAATACCTGCTCACCTCGTTCGCTTAGCGGCTGTTGCTGACGACTGGTGGCGCAGAGGGTGCCATAGAACGTGCCATCGGGCAGGTGGACTGGAGTACTCAGAAAGGTTGTGATCTCCAGTGCGCGTGCGGCGCTACATTCTGGCCAACGCGCGGGAACGTTATCGCTATACAGACAGTTTGCGTCTATTGCGCGCTTGCAGAGAGTCTCATCCCACGGCACCGACAGCCCTTCGGGGATCTGCATTTGCTTACTATTACGCGCATACAGAATATGCTGCAGACGCGCATCTAAATCGACCTTAGTAAGATAGGTCGACTCCATCTCAGTCACGACCTCCAGCATCTCCAGAAGTTGCCGAACCAGACTCTCAACAGACTGCTCCGTGGCTAATGATTGTGAGACTCGGGCGAGGATCATGTCTGACATGAGAGGCAAATACTCCAGAATGCTGATAAGTCCTGTATTGCCGGCATAATAGAACATCGGAGGGAAAGATGAAACACGCTATCCGGGTCAAAATGTAGACATGAGATTGAAACACGTCAGTAAAACATGGAGATAGATGGGGAGTCGGGGTACTCTTCCAGAGTAACGTTTTTAACAGGAGTGAATATGAAACTGGCCTCTATCGTTGTGCCCAGCATTTTGGCGCTGGCGGGGTGTTCCACATCACCTGAAGCACCCGTACCACCGAAAATTGGCATGGCGAACCCGGCATCCGTATATTGTGAGCAAAAGGGCGGCGTGCTGGTTGCGGTGCAGACACCGCAAGGCGTAAGGTCGGATTGCAAGCTACCCGGTGGTGAAGTTATTGATGAATGGGCGCTTTGGCGCAGAGATCATCCGGCAACGGGCAAATAGCCAGCTGTCACAATTGGCGTAGCCACTCAGCCAGAACCTGCGCATGATTTTGCTGCGTATCCTTCGCCGCATACAGCAGCGTTAACGGCTGTTGGCGGGCAATGTCCGCGAGTCGCTTGCCTTCCTGCTGTTGCTGGGCAAGTTCTGCGCGGTATTGCTCGGAAAAATGGGCAAAATCGATGACATCAGCGTGGAATGCCTTACGTAAATCAGACGAGGGCGTCAGCGCTTTATCCCACTCATTGAAAACAAGATCGGTTTTTTTCACTCCGCGTGGCCACAGTCTGTCGACCAGAACACGATAGCCATCACTTTTTTCTGCCGGGTCATACACGCGTTTACACTGAATATTCATCTCTTAATCCGCTCCGTTAAGCCACTGAACTCGTCTTCATTACGGTTAAATAAGATCGTAAAACGTGACCATTATAGCATTTTGGCCATATAGACTCTCAATTTAAGGGATTGTGATAACAACAAAAAATCGGTAGGCTGAGGCTCCTTATGTTGTCCCTCATTGTCTGGACATAAGGAAAGTTAATGGAAATTTCCCCTGTTAAAGATACGCTTCGCATTGCGCTGGTGGGCGATTACAGCCCCGATATTGTGGCGCACCAGGCCATTCCCCTTGCTATCGATGATGCTGCCGCCGTTCTGGAATTAGTGGCTGATTATGACTGGCTCACCACATCTGATATTAGTAGTGGTGAAGATTTAGTCGGCTATGATGCCATCTGGGTGGTGCCCGGCAGTCCTTACCAGCATCCGGAAGGCGCGCTGACGGCAATACGTTACGCACGCGAAAACAGTATTCCATTTTTGGGCACTTGTGGCGGCTTTCAGCATGCCATTCTTGAGTATGCTCGCAATGTGCTGGGCTGGCGTGATGCCGCGCATGCGGAAACAGAGACCACGGGTCGTATGGTGATTGCACCGCTGACCTGCTCGTTGGTCGAAAAGACGGATAATATTGAACTGCGTGCGAATACGCTGATCGCCAGAGCCTACGGACGGGATGTCATTACAGAGGGATATCACTGTAACTATGGCGTGTCGGACGCTTTTGCCGCTGAGCTTGAAAGCGGCGATCTGCGAGTGACGGGCTGGGATGACGCGGGTGACGTTCGCGCTATTGAACTGGTGACACATCCGTTTTATGTCGGGACGCTTTTTCAGCACGAACGAGGGGCGCTGGCAGGAAAGCCTGTACCGCTCGTCCAGGCACTGCTGCGCGCGGCCAGAGGATAACAACTGGGCAGGTTGGGTTTTTGCCTGCCCGGTGTATTACGCGCTGGCGATCTCTTTCTCGCGTCCTGCACAGACGCCAAACACGGCCATGATGAGAGCGAGCAGCGCGACGCCAACCAGCGGGATATGCCAGCTATTGTTAAGATCGTGAATTTTCCCCATCATCGGCGGCCCACACGCGGCCAGTAAATACCCGACAGATTGCGCCATGCCGGATAGCGCGGCGGCCTGGTGCGCAGAGCTTGCACGTAGCCCGATGAAGGTGAGGCCGAGGATCATCGTGGCACCGGAGCCAAAGCCAAACAGCACGGTCCACAGGGCCGCCTGCTCGGGCATGACAGCAAACCCGGCAGCGCCAACGGCGCACATTAACGAGACCAGTGCGGCGATAGTGCGCTGATCTTTAAACCGATACAGGACGAGGGGGATCAGTAGCCCGGGGGCTGCGGTCGCCAGTTGCAGCAAACCGTGCAGCGACCCCGCCTGTGCCTCGCTGTAGCCGTGACTGATCATAATGGCGGGTAGCCAGCCGATAATGACGTAATAAATAAGCGAGTTGATGCCCAAAAACAGCGTGACCTGCCAGGCGAGACTGGAGCGCCAGATTGCGCGGGAGTGCAACGCTCGCGAATTGCTGAGGCTGGCATTGGCCGTCTGGCGCCGCTGAGGTAACCAGATCAATAACGCCAGCAGCGGAAAGACCATTAACATCATCAGCGCGCCACGCCAGCCAAAGCCATGTAACGCCAGCGGCACGACTATTGCCGACCCCAGCGCTGCCGCAGCACCCATCGTTAACGAATACGCCCCGGTGAGCTTTGCCACATGCTGTGAAAAATCACGCTTAATGAGGCCCGGCAAAAGGACATTTCCCAGTGCGATGCCACAGCCAATGACTGCTGTTCCGCCAAACAGGGCTCCGGATGAAGGGAGGGAACGTATAGCAATACCCATACAGATCAGCAACATGGCGGCTAACAGGCTGCGCTCAATGCCCCAACGGCGAGCGACGGTTGCCGCCAGAGGCGACACCAGTGCAAAAGCAAGCAGTGGTAGCGTGGTCAGGAGGCCCGTCTGGGCGGTGGTCAGACCGTAGTCAGCGCGAATCGCGTCCAGCAAAGGGGCTGCGCCGGTAAACGTAACGCGTAGCGTGGTTGCGATCATCAGGATACCCGCAATTAACAGCGCACCGTTTTTACCGCGGGAAGAAGGGGAGTTAGTCATTTTTTTCTCATATCGTCAGGCGAGGCGTTACCTTAGCGTTTTTACTCTGTGGATGAATCAAGCTAAAATGACAGTTTATCGCTAAAATCGGACATTCTTATGTTTGGACTGAGGCTGGACGGGTATCAACCCGATCTTTATCACGATGCCGCCGTGGCTTTTTGTATTCAGGCTCAGGAAGACGAACTTTTCAGCCCACTGCATCAACACCGCAAAGGCCAGTTAATCCTGGCGATGCATGGCGCAATTACCTGCGAAGTGGAGAACGCCATGTGGATGGTGCCGCCGCAATATGCGGTGTGGATACCTGGTGAGATTCCGCACAGCAACCACGTTACCGTTGGCGCGCAATTGTGCTTTTTATTCATTGAACCTCATGCAGTGGTGATGCCGGATCGCTGTTGTACGCTGAAAATAGCGCCATTATGCCGGGAGCTTATTCTTGCGCTGGCGAGCAAAACGGATGCCCAGCTCTGTGAACCTGCCACTCAGCGGTTAACGCAGGTGTTGTTTGACGAACTGCCGCAGCAGCCGCAGGAGCAAATGCAGTTACCGGTATCCGATCATCCGAAAATTCGCAAGATGGTGGCGACGATGGCGCGGGAGCCTGCACAATGGCAAACACTGGGGCAGTGGGCCGACGTGTTTGCCATGAGTGAGCGTAACCTTGCCCGTCTGGTCGTCAAAGAAACGGGGCTCAGTTTTCGCCGCTGGCGCCATCAGCTGCAACTGATCCTGGCGCTGCAGGCACTGATCGACGGGCACAATGTACAGCAGGTTGCTCAAATGCTCGGCTATGATTCTACGACCGCGTTTATCACCATGTTCAAGAAAGGCCTGGGTCAAACGCCAGGCCGCTATCTGGCAGGGTTGACTACTGCTTCCCAACAATCAGCGACACCAGACCGGCCGCAATAAGCGGACCCACCGGCACGCCGCGAAAAAGGGCAACGCCCAATACAGTGCCCACCAGTAAACCGGCGACGAGTTGAGGTTGGCTACCCATCAGCGTGACGCCGCGTCCGCCAAGCCAGGAGACCACAACGCCGACGGCGATAGCGACCAGCGACTTCCAGTTTACAAAGGAGTGAATAAGCGTGGAGGGGGGCAGCGTGCCGCTGGCGATGGGCGCCATGACGCCGATCGTCAGAATAATAATCCCAACGGTAAGCCCCTGCTTTTCAATCCATGGGAAGAATGTATTCAGCGGAGTAACACGGACGATTATCAGCACCAGAATTGAAACGGCGACAGTGGTGTTGTGGCTGACAAAGCCCAGAGCTGCCAGTCCAAGCAGGATCAGCAGTGTGACATCAAACATCGTAGTTTCCTTGCCAAAAGAAAAAATAAGCCTGCTTACTGTACGCGTAAATGCGTGACGGAACAGGCTTTTTTATTGATTATTATTATTTTTAGGCGAACGCATAATATCGCGTTTTGATACTGATGTTATGGACTTGCTATTGTGCGCGATGGAATGGAATTAATTCAGGTTGCGCAATGCGCAAATAATCCTGGGTGTCCATGATCACGGATTTTTCCAGCAGTCCGGCATTGAACGCAATTTCATTAAAACGCTCAAACAACAGCGGATCGGCAACCAGCTTGAGTTTTGGATGGAAACTAAACGGTGGGATAGCGCCAAACACGCAGCCGGTCAGTTCATCCACTTCCGCCGGGCTGGCAAGTGATGCGCGTAAACCGCCGATATGTCCGGCAAGCTGGTTCAGGTCAGCCTGTTGGTCAGCCGGGAGAATAGCCAGTACATGCTGATTAACGCCGTTGCCTTTTACTTTACAGACGAGGGCTTTTGCCCCCTGACCGAGCGCTGTACCGCGAATTTCCGAGACAGCTTCACACTTGCCAACGGCTTCATGGCTGACCACACGATACGTTGCGCCTTGTTCTGACAACAGTGAAATTAAACGCTGGTGCGTCACGTTGCCTTTATTTACATCTGTCATTTCTTACTCCTGGTACTACGATGAACATCCTGACGAATACACTATCACTCACGGTGGTGTTTTTTCTGTTTGTTCCGATAGAGCTGCACATCTGATGCCTTATAGGCGTCATCAATGGTGTCGTTTGGCTGCATGTTATAAATCCCCGCGGAAAAACTGACAGAGGTATCCGGAGCTATAGTGTGTAATTTTTCGCGAATACGATCCAGTAGTTGGGCGGTGAATTCAGGGGCATAATCGACAAGGATAATACAAAACTCATCTCCGCCGAGACGGATGGCATAGTCGCTTTTGCGAATAGAGGCCTGAATAGCGTTGGCCAGAATGGTGATAATGCGGTCGCCTTCCTGGTGCCCGAGCGTGTCATTAATTGTCTTTAACTTGTCGCAATCAATAGCAATAAAAGTTACGCAGGTTCCGGCGTTGACCAACTGCTGCAAACGCTGCTCAAGCGTGGGCGTTAATATTTTGCGGTTATAAAGCCCGGTCATCGCGTCACTGATATTTTCGCGTGTGACGTTGTGATACAAACGAAAATGCATCCTGACCATGTTCAGTAACAGTGCCGTTGCCAGTAAATAGAAGGCAAATAACTTCCAGGAAGACACAATAAAGTACATAAAATCAAGCGATAATGTGATGCGCATTCCGCCAGGAAGGTCATTAATATAATGAACATACTGAAACAAATCGCTCTCACTTTGGTGAATGATAATCTCTTTACCTGAGTTGATATCAGATAAGGTCACATTGAGATAATGCCAGACGAGGGGGCGGTCGTTGGTATAAAATATGTTCTTTAAATTGTCTTTGTTAACATCCACCATGACGACGCCTTTTAGCTTGCCGGTATAGTAGACCGGGGTCAAAAAGCTCATCACTTTCTCCTGGGTGAGATCGTCCTGATAAATACTGGAAATGACGGTTCGACCAGTAAAAACATCATCAATATCGTTCTGGTTTATTCCCAGCGTACCTTTCTGCAAAAAGGACCAGTGATTCATGGTAAATTGATATGAATTTACCAGGTTATAGAAATAGATGTAGTCGTTTTTCAGGTCAATGTAATAGCGAAACTTGTATTCCATGGTGCCTAATCCCTGACCGTAATCTACCCGTTCACGATTTGCGTTTACGGCCTGATCGAAGGCGGGGAGCAGGAAGATATCGTCAAGTTGTTCAATACAACTCGGAGAGTGGGTCTGTAACGTACCGCGTAACGGAAGATAATCATGGGTAGTGAGATTGAATCCATGGATGCCGTTAACGGTTTCGAAAGCGGTGCACAGCGCTTTTCGTTGTTCGATTGTGATGGGCTTTTTCGGCGATGAAAACTGGCGCATCATATGGGCAGCAATACTCTGATTGGTATATTTATCATAGAGAAAGGATGAATCTGCTTTCTCTATGATGTAGCGCATATACGCGCTCATTGCCCGATCGCTGGCAACAAGTTCATAAACCAAAAAAGAAGATGTCAAAACAATAACGCTTACGGAGATAAAGTGCCGGAGCGCTTTATGATGCAATTTCATAATGATTTACAACCCTGTAAGTCAGATGCATCAGTCTATCACACGGCATACATTCACTCTAACAGTACGGAAAATCCCGCAGAATTGCGCATTATTTGTAATAAAAATCATTCGTGCTCTTCACCTTTAACCTCTATTGTTGTATTTATAATGCAACTTATAAAAAAGGAGACCGGCGAATGAGCGCGACTGAAAAAGCGGGCCATACATTTTTAGCCAGCCTGGGAAAAACCCGCCTGCGTCCAGGCGGAGTTGAAGCGACAGAATGGTTGTTCCGGCAGTCCCAACTGACGCCTGGCAGCCAGGTCCTTGAAGTTGCCTGTAATATGGCGACGACGGCCATCGAACTGGTACAGCGCTTTGGATGTACGGTCTATGCCATTGATATGGATAAAAATGCGCTGAACAAGGCCAGAAGTAATGTGGCGCACAACGGACTGGAAAATCACATTCATGTCATGGCGGCAAACGCCAATACGCTGCCTTTTGCGGATAACAGCTTCGACGTTGTGATTAATGAAGCCATGCTGACGATGTATGCAGACAAAGCTAAAGCGAAACTGATTGCGGAATATCATCGGGTGCTGAAACCCGGTGGACGTTTGTTGACCCACGACATTATGTTCACAGCGCAAAAACTGGAAGAAGGCGAACAATATCAGTTGGTTCAGGTGGTGAAATCAAACGTCAGTCCGCTAACCAAACAAGGATGGAGTGACCTGTTGATGAGTGCGGGGTTTGAACAGGTCATGCAACAGAATGGCAAAATGTCGTTGATGTCACCGCGCGGATTAATTCGCGATGAAGGAGTAAAGGGCGCGATTAAAATTGCGTTTAACGGTATGCGAACGTATGAAAATCGTCGCCGATTCTTGAAAATGTTTCGTTTTTTCCACTCGCAACGTCACCAACTAAACTACATTGCCTGCTGTTCCATCAAAGGAAAATAAAAAGGATAAACGGATGAATATTGATAAAATGAAAAGTCAGCATGTTGATATTCTGGAGAAAATATCATTCTTGCGTAAACTAAGCCTCGCTGGCGTTTCAGCCAATGCTCAGGAAATCGCTACTGCCATTGTGAGCATGAGTGCGATCATTAAAACGCATTTATCTGCTGAAGATCAGTTTCTTTATCCGCATATTGAACAAGATGGTAATAACGCACTTCGGCAAGTCAGCACAAAATTCAAACGCGAAATGGCGGATATTGTTAACGAATATGAGGTTTTCTCCCGCCGCTGGAATATTGCCAGTAAGTTGATGGGGAATGATGACGCGTTCAGACGCGATGCCAACATCGTTTTGCGTAAAGTATATGAGCGTATGCAACGGGAAAATAAAGACTTCTACCCGCTGGTGGAAAGAATGTAGCGTCATTCTATGTATGAACGGAACGCACTGAACCCGGCAAGAAAAAATCAGCCAGAGATGAAAAACTGGCTGATTTTTTACGTTATTAAGCGCTAACTATTGCTGGTAGCACTTTGCTTATGGAACAGCTCGCGGAATACCGGATAAATATCATCCTGGTCGCGGATATGCTGCATCGCAAAGTTATCAAAGGTAGATTGCAGATGCTCATACTCGCGCCACAGGGTCTGGTGTGCGCGCCGGGTGATTTCAATATAGCTATAATATCGCACCACCGGCAGCAGCTTTTTCGCCAGGATTTCATGACACAATGGTGAATCATCTGCCCAGTTATCGCCATCCGATGCCTGAGCGGCATAGATATTCCACTGGGCAGGGTTGTAGCGATCTTTTACCACTTCATCCATTAACTTCAGGGCGCTGGAAACTATGGTTCCCCCCGTTTCCTGAGAGTAGAAGAACTCGTGTTCATCGACCTCTTTTGCCTGAGTATGATGGCGAATATAGACCACCTCCACGTTCTTGTAAGTGCGGCTTAAGAACAGATACAGCAGGATATAAAAACGTTTTGCCATATCTTTAGTCGACTGATCCATTGAGCCAGAGACATCCATCAGGCAGAACATCACAGCCTGGCTGGAAGGATCGGGTCGTTTCTCATAATTCTTGTAGCGCAAATCAAAAGTATCAATAAACGGTACGCGTTCGATTTTTGCCCGTAATTCAGCAATTTCTTTGCGTAATCGTTCTTCTTCCAGCAACTGCGCAGGTTCACTTTTGGCGATGGTTTCCAGATCGGCCTCAAGCGCATGCAGTTCACGACGTTTACCCGCCGTCATTGCTGTGCGACGCGCCAGTGAGTTCTGCAAGGAGCGCACCACGCTGATATTGGCGGGCACGCCGTTGGAGGTAAATCCTGCACGGTGCGTTTTAAACTCCGTTAACTGACGCTGCTGATTCTGCTTCAGGTTTGGGAGCGCTAAATCTTCGAACAGCAGATCAAGATATTCATCTTTAGATATCTGAAAGACGAACTCATCCTGCCCCTCTCCATCCTGACAGGCCTGGCCTTGTCCGCTTCCTGAGCCGCCGCCGCCCCCCTGCGGACGTTCGATACGGTCATTCTGTACAAAATGATCGTTACCCGGATGCACGCGATGACGCAGGCCACCGCGCCCCTGATGAAACATCGGTTCGCTAATATCATCGGTCGGAATAGAGACAGATTCGCCGCTATCTACATCGGTCACCGAACGCTTGTTAATGGCCTCGGAGATCGACTGTTTAATTTGCGATTTATAACGGCGCAAGAAGCGTTGGCGGTTTACCGTGCTCTTGTTCTTGCCGTTAAGACGCCGGTCAATAAACCAGGTCATATGCCCCCCGTACTGCCAACTGTTCGCCATGTCTGTAAGTGCCGGATGGCGCTGGCGCTATCCGGCCTACGGAATATTGTTTTGCAGGCCCGGTAAGCGCAGGCGCCACCGGGCACTTATGTTAAGACGATTTACGTACGCGCAAATACCATTCGCACAGTAAACGCACCTGTTTACGCGTGTAGCCTTTTTCCATCATACGGTCGACAAAATCGTCGTGTTTTTTCTGCTCGTCAGTCGAGGTTTTCGCGTTAAACGAAATGACCGGCAGCAGCTCCTCGGTATTCGAGAACATTTTCTTCTCAATAACCGTGCGCAGTTTTTCGTAACTGGTCCAGTTTGGATTACGACCGCTGTTGTTTGCTCTGGCACGCAGAACAAAGTTGACGATCTCGTTACGGAAATCTTTCGGGTTGCTGATACCTGCCGGTTTTTCAATTTTCTCCAGTTCGGCGTTCAGTGACTCGCGATCGAACAGCTGGCCGGTATCCGGGTCGCGATACTCCTGATCCTGAATCCAAAAATCCGCATAGGTTACATAACGGTCAAAAATGTTCTGTCCATATTCGGAATAGGATTCGAGATAAGCCGTCTGGATCTCTTTGCCAATAAACTCGGCGTATTTCGGGATCAAATAGCCTTTCAGGAACTCGAGATAACGTTCTGCCTGCTCCTGCGGGAATTGCTCGCGCTCGATTTGCTGCTCAAGCACATAGAACAGATGCACGGGGTTTGCCGCGACTTCGGCATGGTCAAAGTTAAATACGCGGGAGAGGATCTTAAACGCGAAACGCGTGGACAGACCGTTCATCCCCTCATCAACTCCGGCGTAATCCCGGTACTCCTGATACGATTTTGCTTTAGGATCGGTATCCTTCAGGCTTTCACCGTCATAAACGCGCATCTTTGAATATATGCTCGAGTTTTCAGGTTCTTTCAGACGCGAAAGAATCGTGAAGCGAGAGAGCGTTTCCAGCGTGCCCGGTGCGCAAGGCGCATGAGTCAACTCACTGTGGTTAAGCAGTTTTTCGTAGATCTTGATCTCTTCAGAGATACGTAAGCAATACGGGACCTTCACGATGTATACACGGTCGAGGAAGGCTTCGTTATTTTTGTTGTTACGGAACGTCACCCATTCAGATTCGTTCGAGTGGGCGAGAATAATCCCGTTAAACGGCAGGGCAGAGATACCTTCTGTCCCGTTGTAGTTTCCTTCCTGGGTTGCAGTCAGCAGAGGATGCAGCACTTTAATCGGTGCTTTAAACATCTCTACGAATTCCATAATCCCCTGGTTGGAGCGGCACAACGCACCTGAGTAGCCGTAGGCATCAGGATCGTTCTGTGCATGGTGTTCGAGTTTACGAATATCCACTTTCCCGACCAGAGCGGAAATGTCCTGGTTGTTTTCATCACCAGGCTCGGTTTTAGCGATGGCGATTTGCTCCAGAATAGACGGCCAGACTTTGACGACACGGAATTTAGTGATGTCCCCGCCGAAATCATGCAAACGCTTCGCAGCCCACGGCGACATGATCGTACCGAGATAGCGACGCGGGACCCCATACTCTTTTTCCAGGATCTGTGCGTCTTCCTGCGGATTAAACAGGCATAACGGATGATCGTTAACCGGGCTACGTTCACCATTGGCGCTGAGGACATAAATGGGCACTCTTTGCATCAGCGACTTCAGTCGCTCTGCAAGCGATGATTTCCCCCCTCCCACCGGTCCCAGCAGATAGAGGATCTGCTTCTTCTCTTCCAGCCCCTGAGCCGCATGCTTCAGATAAGAGACAATCTGTTCAATCGCGTCTTCCATGCCGTAAAACTCTTCAAAAGCGGGATAACGTGCAATCACCCGATTCGAAAAGAGTCGAGAAAGTCGAGGTTCGTGGGCAGTGTCAACCATGACAGGCTCACCAATAGCCATTAATAGCCGCTCTGCCGCGTTGGCATAAGCACTGCGATCTTGCCGACAAGTGGTAAGAAACTCCTGCAGCGTGAACTCTTCGTCCTTGGCAGCTTCATAACGCTGGCGATAGTGATCGAATATATTCATGGTATGCCGTCCTTTCGTTTTTTAGCACATGTTAAGAGCCGTTCATATGAATAGTAGAGGCCCCTGAAGAGGTAAACTGAACGACGTCGCTGCTGAAGAAATAAGCAACTCTCATGCCATTTCGATGGTCAGGAGATCAACGTATTCGGTGATACACCTTCTAAATTTAAGCGTAGATGGCATTTGCAAAACTTGCCTGCACGCGCAAATGAATTTCAATGGCATATCAATAACTCATCAGCAAAAAAAGCACATGTTATGTAAAGAAATGGGGCTGAATTCATGTGCTGTTCACCGTACTGCAAGCAAAATGTCATCACTCGTTGAGAAATTAGGGGTTTACATTGGGCAGGTAATACGTAAAATAGTTGGGCTGAAGCGTATTGGCGGTTACACTTTCGTCGCTAAACATTTGAATAAGGAATTATGGATTGTGACCAAACTCAAACTTCTGGCACTTGGCGTGCTCATTGCCACGTCCGCGAGCGTCGCACAAGCAGAAAGCAACCTGACGCTGGGCGCAGGCGTTGGTGTGGTTGAACACCCTTACAAAAACTACGATAGTGACGTTTACCCGGTCCCTGTTGTGACCTATGAAAGTGACAACTTCTGGTTCCGTGGTCTGGGCGGCGGATACTACCTGTGGAATGACAATACAGATAAATTATCTGTGATGGCGTACTGGTCGCCACTGTACTTCAAGCCGGGCGACAGCGACGATAGCCGTCTGCGCAATCTTGATAAGCGTAAGAGCACCATGATGGCCGGGCTTTCTTACGTGCATAACACGCAATATGGTTTCCTGCGTACCAGCCTCGCGGGAGACGCACTGGATAACAGTAATGGTATCGTATGGGATCTGGCATGGCTGTACCGTTATACCAACGGGGGCCTGACGCTGACACCGGGGATTGGTGTTGAGTGGAACAGTGAAAACCAGAACCAGTACTACTATGGTGTATCGCGCCACGAATCGTCTCGCAGTGGTTTACGCAGCTACGATCCTGAAAGCAGCTGGAATCCGTACCTTGAACTCAGCGCCAACTATAATTTCTTAGGCGACTGGAGCGTGTACGGTACTGCGCGTTACACCCGTTTGTCTGATGAAGTGACAGACAGCCCGATGGTAGACAAATCCTGGACGGGTCTGATCTCAACGGGTATCACCTATAAGTTCTGATGCATTTCCAATGCTGAACATGAGCCCGCGTTATGCGGGTTTTTTTATGACTGACGGGAATGAATGTTGATCTAAAGCATGAGAATTCACGATTTCTGCTGATTCTGCCTTATGCGCTGCTGCAACGAATAATTAACGTGTTTTACCTGGTGTAGTTACCAAAAAGGAACGTATTATTTAATTAGTCTGATATCGATTTTCTTCCAGAGTAAGAAATACAGGTGTCTCAGAATCCATCATCGTTAGCGACTAACAAAATCTACTGCGGCAATATACTGAAAATGCACTGTTTTATTATGACGCCTGGATCTCAATTAACCTTGCATGGCGTGTTGCAAATATCTGACAACTATTTTGATTGTCTAACTTAACAATGAAAGTCATCTTTCATGTGAAAAGTAAAAAACAAAGCGTTTAATTTTTATTTTACATCCTTTAGGTAATTATCTGAAAAAATTAAAATTGACATTAAATATTCTATTGCAGATATTACTCAAACTTAAAAAGTAGCGAGAGTAATTCTTCCTTGCAGAAATATAATCTGCGATGAAGGTTTTTTGAGAATAAACCTGGTATAGATAATGAAAAAGTTAATCATGATAGCTGTGATGGGCGGGGTTCTGGCGGGTTGTTCTACCGAGGCCTCTCGCATGAATGACTGTGAGAACAAGGGCATTAGTCGGGACGCATGCTACGTTGCTGAGCAGAATCGTCAGGCTACAATTAATGCTGCAGCGGAAAAACAGGCTATGGAAAATGCACAGAGCCTGTACAGCACAAATGATGGTAACTCCAGTCATCATCATAATCACAATAAATATTAAGGTTTTCCTCATGAGAAAATTAATTATTATCGCTGCGCTGGTGGCATCAACTGTTGCACCTGCTTATGCTATTAGCGAGGCTTACCGCCGCCAGTTACAACATGATCATAAAACCATGGTTAGCGAAGCGAATGCTCCGGTTAACGCCAGTACGGTAAAACCCATACATGTAAAGAAACTGGGAGTTGATTTTAAACGTGGCGCCGATGGCATTGCCTATATTAATGGTAGCCCGGCAGCAAATGATGAAAATAATGCAGATGCGCAAACCTACAGTGCAGGCTTGATTTCGGTTATTGTATATAAGAATGGAAAAATAAACGCCATGCAAGAAGGTAAATATTTAGGCCGTTTAAAATAATCTCTGCACAACTAACACGTTATCTGTCTAAGCCCGGGAATAAATACTGTTCCCGGGTTTTTTGTTGCATCTGATTAACGACGAACCCTCCAAACGAGGATGGTGCAATTTGTGCACCATCCCAGGACACATCCCCCGTGTTTTGCTTTACTGTGGTGCATGTACTCAGGGGGGAACTATGACAGTAAAACAGGTGATGTTTACCGAGCAGGTTTCGCTTCCTGCGATAGGGCAGGGAACATGGAACATGGGGGAGGATCCCTGCCGTCGTCGTGATGAAGTCTCGGCGTTGCAGGCTGGCCTGGATCTGGGGCTGCGTCTGATTGATACGGCTGAAATGTATGCTGATGGTGCAGCAGAAGAAATTGTTGGCGAAGCTTTAGCGGGACGGCGCGATGGTGCATTTTTGGTTTCAAAAGTTTATCCATGGAATGCCGGTGGCCAGAAAGCGATTGCTGCCTGTGAAGGTAGTCTGCGTCGGCTGAAAACCGACTATCTGGATCTCTATTTGCTGCACTGGACGGGGGACTTTACTTATGAAGAAACCGTCAGCGCCATGGAAAAACTCATCGCTCAGGGGAAAATTCGTCGATGGGGTGTTTCAAATCTTGATTATGACGAGATGCAGGCGCTATGGCAGGTTGCCGGTGGACGGCAATGCGCCACTAACCAGGTGCTATATCATTTAGCGTCGCGCGGCATTGAATATGACTTGCTGCCATGGTGTCTGCAACAGCAGATGCCGGTTATGGCATACAGTCCACTGGCCCAGGCGGGACGACTGCGTGGCGATTTGCTTTCTAACTCTGTGGTGAATGACATCGCGCGCACGCACAATGTCAGCGCTGCGCAGATTTTGCTGGCGTGGGTGGTTCGTCAGTCGGGTGTAATAGCCATTCCGAAAGCCGCAAGCGTAGCGCATGTCGAACAAAATGCCGCCGCGCTGGAGATAACGCTCTCTGTAGATGAGCTTAAGCAGTTAGATAAGGCATATCCGGCACCAAAAGGTAAAACAGCGCTGGATATGGCCTGATTTACCAAATGCCGATGCTCACGCAGCTTATCAGGCCTACGGCTGCGTGTAGTTTGTAGGCCGGATAAGGCGTTAGCAGCATCCAGGCACGGTGCGCAGAGCTGTCTGATGTCGCAAGCGCCATCAGACAGCTGCCACAATCTTAGCGTTTAGCTACACGGATAGTCTGCGCCAGACGAGAAGGTTTCTCTTCCGTGGTTTTCTGCGGTGCGGTTGCGTAGGCTGTTTCTACGCAAACAAACGTTTTGTAGCCATCGTCCGGCATGTCACCCATGCTGGCAGACAGCGCCGGACCCGGGTTCCAACCCACAACGTTCAGATGGTGGTGGTGCACGACATCGATATTACGCTTGAGTGAACCATCATGGATGACGCTGCATGCTTCCGGGTTCAGATAAACGCGGTCAGTACGATCCGGGAAGGTCTGGATTCCATCGGCCAGCACATCTTCTTTCGCATCGTTCACTTTATCGATCAGGCGGTCGCCAAGACCACTGACTTTCACTGCGGCAATATCGCCCACGTTGAAGTAGGTATGCAGTGCGGAGGTGGTTTCAAACTCGCCGTGGGCTTCCAGCTCGATTTCACAGGTTGCGCCGACTTTAAAGCGGGCAAGCAGGGTAAAGTCGTGCGGCCATAGCTGACGCGTTTCAGCATTGCTTTGCAGCTCAAACGTCAGAACCACGCCGTTGTCATCTTCGTTGTGCGCCTTCAGCGTCCAGGGCAGGTTACGTGCAAAGCCGTGAGAAGGCAGACCTTGCTGAGCCGCCGGGCCAAACCACGGCCAACAAATCGGTACGCCACCCCGCAGCGCCACACCAGTTTTAAACGGCGTGTTATTGCTTAACCAGAGAACGTCATCTTCGCCGTTTGGTTTCCAGGACAGAAGGTGCGCACCCTGCAGTGCAAAAGAGGCTTTAACCTGAGGGTGATCGACAACAATAACCTCCAGCTCATCAAGCTGGCGGCGGGAGAGGACAGGGGTAATTTGTTCGATTACCGGAAGTGCAAAAATTTTATTAATCATTACGCAATCCTTTTTAACCCTAAATATTTCGAGTTGCAGGACGGCGGCAAGTGAACGACAAATTCGTCAGGAACGAATTTGAACAACCAAAGGTTGCCTTCGGTCAGGGACATGGATGTCCCTGATTCACCCCGATGAGCTTACTGTAGTAAGTGATTCGGGTGAGAGAGCGTAGCCAACACACCTGCAATTTGAAGTATGACGGGTATCTTCGGGCAAAAAAAAGAGCGACCGTAGTCGCTCTTACAGATTACTGTCTCATCTCAACTTATTTGGAGATGTGAGCAATCAGATCCAGAACTTTGTTGGAGTAACCAGTTTCGTTGTCGTACCAGGAAACCAGTTTCACGAAGTTGTCGTTCAGTGCGATACCTGCTTTAGCATCGAACACGGAAGTGCAAACTTCACCGTTGAAATCGGTAGATACAACGTCGTCTTCGGTGTAACCCAGAACGCCTTTCATCGGGCCTTCGGAAGCAGCTTTGATTGCTTTCTTAATTTCTTCGTAAGAAGCAGCTTTTTCCAGACGAACGGTCAGGTCAACAACGGATACGTTCGGGGTCGGAACGCGGAACGCCATACCAGTCAGTTTGCCATTCAGTTCTGGCAGTACTTTACCTACCGCTTTAGCAGCACCGGTAGAGGACGGGATGATGTTCTGGGATGCGCCGCGGCCGCCGCGCCAGTCTTTGTGAGACGGGCCATCAACGGTTTTCTGAGTAGCGGTGGTCGCGTGAACAGTCGTCATCAGACCTTCGATGATGCCGAAGTTGTCGTTGATAACTTTAGCCAGCGGAGCCAGGCAGTTAGTGGTGCAGGAAGCGTTAGAAACGATGTCCTGGCCTTCGTATTTGTCAAAGTTAGCGCCTTTAACAAACATCGGGGTGTTGTCTTTGGAAGGACCAGTCAGAACAACTTTTTTCGCGCCAGCAGTGATGTGCTTACGAGCGGTTTCATCTGTCAGGAACAGGCCAGTAGCTTCAGCTACAACGTCAACACCAACTTCGTCCCATTTCAGGTTAGCCGGATCACGTTCAGCGGTAACACGGATTTTTTTACCGTTTACGATCAGATGACCGTCTTTCACTTCAACGGTACCGTTGAAACGGCCGTGAGTGGAGTCATATTTCAGCATGTAAGCCATGTAGTCAGCGTCTAACAGGTCGTTGATTGCAACGATCTCGATGTCAGAACGTTCTTGAGCAGCACGGAAAACAATGCGACCGATACGGCCAAAACCGTTGATACCTACTTTGATAGTCATATATTCCACCAGCTATTTGTTAGTGAATAAAAGGTTGCCTGTAAAATTACAAAAACCTTACGCAGCGTCAAGCGGAATCGTGTCAATCATTGCGACAAATCAAACTGCTGCTTAAGCTTTGCGCAACTGACTCGCCTCACTCTTCCTTTGGGCTTGAAACCACATGGGGGCGGCGGCCCGAATTTTAAAGGGCAATCAAGATAAAAACGTGATGTTGATCACGATTTATGGGCTGCCATTTCGCACGGATCAAGTTTAGAACAAAAGTTCGCACTACGGTGTTAATGTTTTGTTAGAATCTGTCTCGCGATGTGAGTTTAGATAAAGCGAGATGTGAGCAAATGGCTAAGCAACCTTCCCCAGAAGAACTGAAAAAAAATTTGTCCGAAATGCAGTTTTACGTGACACAAAATCATGGGACAGAACCGCCATTTACCGGGCGTTTGCTGCACAATAAGCGTGATGGCATCTACCACTGTCTGATCTGCGATAATCCCTTGTTTCGTTCAGAGACAAAATACGATTCTGGCTGCGGCTGGCCTAGCTTTTACGAGCCGGTGAGCGAAGAGGCAATCCGTTACATAAAAGACACGTCTCATGGCATGCAGCGCATTGAAATCCGCTGTGGAAACTGTGATGCGCATCTGGGGCATGTCTTTCCGGATGGGCCTCAGCCCACAGGTGAGCGTTATTGCGTTAATTCAGCGTCATTGAACTTCACAGATGGCGAAAACGGTGAGCAAACGAAAGGTTGAAGAAACGATTCAGCTAATTATTCTACGGAGAGTGGATTTAACATGAATCTTGATGAGATGATCAACAGCATGACGCCGGAAGTTTATCAGCGCTTATCGACAGCCGTTGAACTGGGAAAATGGCCGGATGGCGTCGCGCTGACTGCAGAACAAAAAGAGAACAGTTTACAACTGGTGATGTTATGGCAGGCACGTAACAACACGAATGCGCAACACATGACTATCGATACCAACGGTGAGATGGTGATGAAGAGTAAGCAGCAACTAAAAGTGGAATTTGGCATTACGCCTGAGCCGATTGCGACGTTTAAATCCTGATGGTAGATGCCCGGTGAGCGTTTATGCCGGGCATATGCAGTAGACTACTTTTTGTTCATCATCGCTTTAAGGTCGGCAAACGGATTATATTTCGCTTCACCGACGGCCTTCTGCGCGTCTTCTCCGGCAACCACTGTTGAACCATACTGGTCCGCTTCCGTATATTTGGAGTGCTCATGATCGTGGCAGTACAGGCACAACATCTCCCAGTTGCTACCATCTTCCGGGTTGTTAGAGTGGTCGTGATCGATATGGTGTACGGTCAATTCGCGCAGATTTGAGTACACGAACTCGCGGGAACAACGTCCACAGACCCAGGGAAAGAGCTTAAGTGCCTTTTCCCGATAACCGACTTCCAGACGGGCGTAATTTTTAGGGATGAAAGCCATACCAGCTCATGCCTCCAGTAGAAGATGAAATGCTGCGCCAGAGAATGGCGCAGCGGATTGCGATAATCATAACCTATTGTGGCAAGCGTTGGGATCAGTGTTTGATACCCAACGAATCGGCCAACTGCTTCGCTAACTGGTTTTTATCATCCGCACCATACTCCCAGAACATCGCGCCTCCCAGTCCCTTGCTTTTGATGTAGTCCGCTTTGATGGCAACAGAGCGCGGATTCTCGTAAGAGAGGGCGAAAAGTGCTTTTCCGTCGGCAGATTGCACCGACAACCACGGCACTTTTGCTTCATCGTCCCAGTGTTGGGTAAAGCGCTTTTGTGGATCGTTGATGAGCTTCGCCACAATGTCGTTGTACTTCACATAGGTATCTTTGCTCAGATCAACGCCCAGTGATTTGAACAACGCTATTTGCTGTGGCTCAAAATAGGGCTGAGTGGCTGGATTTTTCTGTGCGTCAGGTTTGCTCCAGTCAATGCCTGGCTCAACGGCGCGTTTAGGCACGCGACCATAAAACCCAATACCCAGGTTCATCTGAGCGGGCTTTAGCCCTGCTGCGAGGTAGTTGTTGACGACAAAATCGGCACTGTACTTATCCGCTTCGGCGACCGTTGGCCACGTTGTCGAATCGTACAGGTTTGAGTTGAAGTACTGAGTACCGTAAGCCATATCGTAGGTCATCAGATTGATGTAGTCGAGCAATGGCGCAATGGCTTTGACGTCTACCCAGCTTTTCGGGCTTTCTGCGTTTGCACCGACCGCGATGGTCACCAGTTTTTTATGCCCCACTGCGGCACGTAACTCCTTCAGCAGCGTAGTAAAGTTCGCACGATCGGCCGGTTTACTTTCAACTAACCCCCATGCACCGTTTACCGGATACTCCCAGTCGAGGTCGATACCATCCAGGCCATATTTCGCAATGACGTCCTGCACCGACTGAATAAATACCGCCCGGGATTCTTTTGTGGCCGCAGCGCCTGAGAATCCACGCGCCCCCCAACCACCAACGGAGAGCAGAACCTTTAGATTTGGGTTCTGTTTACGCAATTCCGGGATCTTTTGCAGATCAGACTGCACTTTTTCTGAAAGCCAAATTTGATGCAGCTTACTGGCATCTTTTAGCGCGTCATTGGTTTCGTCCTTCTCGTTGTTATAGATCAGGCCAAATGAGTAGTTCAGGTGGGTTATCTGGCGAACATCCAGTTTGTCGATATCGCCGCCAGGACCGGCAGTGACGTCGCCGCCGCCGTTGAAGTAGCCGACAGACATCAGTGAGTTAGCGGAAACAACGCTGGCACAGAGCAGGGGTAATGCTGCCAACAAAGGCAAAAGTTTCATCGGAGTTCCTCTTTGACAATTAAAAAAGCAAACACGCCACGGAAATGGCGTGGCGAAAAAAACAGCTCTCGCAGACTAGCAGTTTCAAAAGAGGAAAAATGCGAAGGGGTTCACGTCACTTTAGCGAAGCGGCTGCCATGTTCCTTTGTTTTTCAGTTCATCGTTGCACTTATTTGTGAGCTGAGTTGTGAAATACAGATCTTTATCTTCGTTGTAAAGATTTGCTGTTGACCTCAAAAATTATATGGATAAGTATGATGACCACTGATGCAAAACTAAACACAAAGGAAGACGCAATGAAAGCACTGGCAAGATTTGGTAAGGCCTTTGGCGGTTATAAGATGATTGACGTGCCGGAACCGGTATGCGGCCCGGATGACGTTGTGATTGAAATCAAGGCGGCTGCTATCTGTGGCGCAGACATGAAACACTACAATGTCGACAGTGGGTCCGACCATTTTAATTCGATTCGTGGTCATGAATTCGCTGGGCAAGTTGTACAGGTTGGCGACAAGGTTAAGGACTGGAAGGTGGGGCAGCGAGTGGTGTCTGACAACAGCGGGCACGTTTGCGGCGTATGTCCGGCTTGCGAACAGGGTGATTTTCTTTGTTGTACAGAAAAAGTGAATTTAGGTCTGGACAACAATACCTGGGGCGGTGGATTTTCGAAATATTGCCTGGTCCCTGGGGAAATCCTCAAGATTCACCGTCACGCGCTGTGGGAAATCCCGCAGGGCGTTGATTATGAAGAAGCGGCAGTACTGGACCCCATCTGCAACGCCTACAAATCTATCGCCCAGCAATCTAAATTCCTTCCAGGCCAGGATGTGGTGGTCTTTGGTACCGGTCCATTGGGCCTCTTTTCGGTCCAGATGGCGCGCATTATGGGGGCCGTGAATATCGTGATGGTCGGGCTGGAAGAGGATGTCACTGTGCGTTTCCCCATTGCCAAAGAAATGGGGGCGACAGCGGTCGTCAACGGTTCGACCGAAGATGTGGTCGCACGTTGTCAGGAAATCTGCGGGAAAGACAATCTGGGGCTGGTCATCGAATGCTCCGGCGCCAATATTGCCCTGAAACAATCTATTGAAATGCTGCGTCCAAACGGTGAAGTCGTCCGCGTGGGCATGGGCTTCAAGCCTCTCGACTTTTCCATTAACGATATCACCGCGTGGAATAAAAGCATCATTGGCCATATGGCATACGATTCTACGTCCTGGCGCAATGCCATCCGCCTGCTGGCCAGCGGTGCGCTGAAAGTTAAACCGATGATTACTCACCGTATCGGCTTGTCGCAATGGCGCGAAGGGTTTGACGCCATGGTCGATAAAACCGCGATTAAGGTCATCATGACCTACGACTTTGATGAATAACCTCATTTATTAAAGGAAGGTTCCCGGATGGAACAGATAGCAAAACCGTACTGCGGCGCGAGGTTGGACAGGCTGCCTGACTGCCGTTGGCACACGTCGATGTTTGCGATGGTTGCCTTTGGATTACTGGTTTGTTGGAGTAATGCCGTTGGCGGATTAATTCTTGCGCAGTTAAAAGAACTCGGCTGGACCGATAATTCCACTACCGCCACGTTTTCTGCCATTACGACGGCGGGAATGTTTCTTGGTGCGCTTGCCGGGGGAATTATCGGGGATAAAACCGGGCGCAAAAATGCCTTTATCCTGTATGAAGCGATTCATATTATTTCTATGATCGTTGGTGCGTTTTCGCCAAATATGACCTTCCTCATTGCCTGCCGTTTTGTGATGGGGGTGGGATTAGGTGCGCTGCTGGTGACTCTGTTTGCCGGGTTCACCGAATATATGCCTGGCAGAAATCGCGGTACCTGGTCCAGTAGGGTCTCGTTTATCGGTAACTGGTCTTATCCGCTGTGCTCGCTGATTGCGATGGGACTGACGCCGTTAATCAGTGCTGAATGGAACTGGCGCGTGCAACTGCTGATCCCGGCGGTGCTATCGCTGATTGCCACCGCCATTGCCTGGCGCTGGTTCCCCGAGTCGCCTCGCTGGCTGGAGTCTCGTGGACGCTACGCGGAAGCCGAAAAAGTGATGCGGGCAATAGAAGAGGGCGTGGTTCAGCAGACCGGTAAGCCACTGCCGCCAGTGGTGATAGAAGATGACGGCAAGGCACCGCGCTCTGTTCCGTATTCGGCTTTATTAACCGGCGTATTACTCAAGCGCGTTATTTTAGGTTCCTTTGTTCTGATTGCCATGAACGTCGTGCAGTACACCTTAATTAACTGGCTGCCGACGATATTTATGACCCAGGGCATTAACCTGAAAGATTCCATTGTCTTAAATACCATGAGTATGTTTGGTGCGCCGTTTGGAATATTTATCGCCATGCTGGTGATGGATAAAATTCCCAGAAAGACCATGGGGGTGGGCTTATTAGTATTAATCGCCGTGCTGGGATATATCTACTCGCTGCAAACCAGCATGCTGCTGATTACGTTAATAGGCTTCTTCCTGATTACCTTTGTGTATATGTACGTTTGCTACGCCTCAGCGGTATATGTACCGGAAATATGGCCAACCGAAGCGAAACTGCGTGGCTCCGGACTGGCAAATGCGGTGGGGCGTATCAGCGGCATCGCTGCGCCTTACGCGGTCGCAGTATTGCTTAATAGTTACGGCGTGACGGGAGTGTTTGTACTGCTCGGGGCGGTCTCCATTATTGTCGCCATTGCCATCGCTACTATCGGAATTGAAACCAAAGGTGTCTCTGTCGAAAGTCTCGGTATTGATGCAGCCACCAGCAAATAATATTGATGGGAAAGAAAATGCAAAATTCAAAAGCAATATTAAAAACGCCCGGCACGATGAAGATTATCACCGCCGATATGCCGGTACCGAAAGAGCATGAAGTGCTGATTAAAATTGAATACGTCGGTATTTGCGGCTCAGATGTTCATGGTTTCGAATCGGGTCCTTTTATTCCGCCAAAAGACCCCAACCAGGAAATTGGCCTCGGGCACGAATGCGCGGGTACGGTGGTGGCGGTAGGGAGTAGGGTATCCAAATTTAAACCTGGCGACCGGGTCAATATTGAGCCGGGCGTGCCGTGTGGTCACTGTCGCTACTGTCTGGAAGGGAAATACAACATCTGTCCGGACGTCGATTTTATGGCCACTCAGCCCAATTATCGCGGCGCGCTAACCCACTATCTGTGTCATCCGGAGAGCTTCACTTACAAGTTGCCCGATAACATGGACACGCTGGAAGGCGCGCTGGTGGAGCCTGCGGCGGTCGGTATGCATGCTGCAATGCTGGCGGACGTTAAGCCGGGTAAGAAAATCGTCATTCTGGGGGCTGGCTGTATTGGTTTAATGACCCTGCAGGCTTGCAAATGTTTGGGCGCAACCGACATTGCGGTGGTTGATGTGCTGGAAAAACGCCTGGCGATGGCGAAGCAACTTGGTGCATCGACCGTTATCAACGGCGCAGAAGAGGACACCGTTGCCCGTTGCCAACAGTTCTCTGGCGACATGGGTGCGGACATTGTTTTCGAAACCGCCGGTTCAGCTATCACCATTAAACAGGCTCCCTATCTGGTGATGCGCGGTGGAAAAATCATGATCGTGGGTACAGTACCTGGAGATTCAGCGATCAATTTCCTCAAAATTAACCGTGAAGTGTCAATTCAGACCGTTTTCCGTTATGCCAATCGCTACCCGGTCACGATTGAAGCCATCTCCTCTGGGCGTTTCGATGTGAAGTCGATGGTGACGCATATTTACGATTATGCAGATGTTCAGCGCGCATTTGATGAATCCGTTAATAACAAACGTGAAATTATCAAAGGCGTTATTAAAGTAAATCATTAATTTATTGAAACGGGAGAAATAACCATGCTGGCAGATATTAAATATTGGGAAAATGATGCCCATAATAAACATTATGCGATAGCCCACTTTAACGTGTGGAATGCAGAAATGCTAATGGGGGTGATGGATGCGGCGGAAGAATCTAAATCGCCGGTGATTATCTCCTTCGGCACCGGTTTTGTCGGCAACACCTCCTTTGAAGATTTCTCGCACATGATGGTTTCTATGGCGAAAAAGGCCTCGGTTCCGGTTATTACGCACTGGGATCACGGGCGCAGCATGGAAATTATTCATAACGCCTGGACCCATGGTATGAATTCGCTGATGCGTGATGCCTCTGCCTTTGATTTTGAAGAGAATATTCGTCTGACAAAAGAGGCTGTGGATTTTTTCCATCCGCTGGGCGTGCCGGTTGAAGCTGAACTGGGCCATGTGGGGAATGAAACGGTTTATGAAGAGGCGCTGGCGGGCTACCACTATACCGACCCAAGCCAGGCGGCGGAATTTGTCGAGCGTACCGGCTGTGATTCTCTGGCGGTGGCGATTGGCAATCAGCACGGGGTTTATAGCTCTGAACCGAAACTTAATTTCGAGGTTGTTGCGCGCGTACGCCGGGCGGTTTCTGTTCCGCTGGTACTGCATGGTGCGTCGGGTATCAGCGATGCGGATATCAAAAAAGCCATTTCATTAGGCATCTCTAAAATCAACATTCATACTGAACTATGCCAGGCCGCCATGGCGGCTGTACAAGCGAATCAGAATCAGCCGTTCCTCCACGTTGAACGTGAAGTTCGTAAAGCAGTAAAAGAGCGAGCATTGGAAAAAATTAAACTGTTTGGCTCTGACGGTAAAGCGGAATGACAATATGGATAATATCGAGGTTATTTGTATAGGGGCGGCAATTGTTGATATTCCCTTACAGCCAGTGAGTAAAAATATCTTTGATGTTGATTCTTATCCTTTAGAAAGAATAGCCATGACCACGGGAGGCGATGCGATTAATGAAGCGACGATTATTTCTCGTCTCGGCCATCGCACGGCGTTAATGAGTCGTGTAGGAGATGATGCCGCTGGTCATTTTATTGTCAGCCATTGTCGTCGGGAGAATATTGATATTCAGAGCCTGAAACAGGATGCGGATATTGATACTTCCATTAACGTGGGTTTGGTCACAGCCGATGGTGAACGCACCTTTGTCACCAATCGCAACGGCAGCCTGTGGAAACTGAATATTAACGATGTTGATTTTGACCGTTTCTCGCAGGCGAATCTGCTGTCGTTGGCAAGCATCTTTAATAGTCCCTTGCTGGACGGCAAAGCGTTAACGGCTATTTTCACTCAGGCGAAAGCGCATAAGCTCATTATCTGCGCCGATATGATTAAACCGCGACTGAATGAAACGCTGGACGACATCCGTGAGGCGCTGAGCTATGTGGATTATCTGTTTCCCAATTTTGAAGAGGCAAAACTGCTCACCGGGAAAGAGACGCTGGATGAAATAGCCGATAGCTTCCTGAGCTGTGGTGTGAAAACGGTAGTCATTAAGACCGGCAAGAGAGGCTGCTTTATCAAGCGTGCTGATATGAAAATGGAGGTCCCGGCGGTGTCGGGAATTACCGCCATCGACACCATCGGCGCGGGAGACAATTTCGCCTCGGGGTTTATCTCCGCGCTGCTTGAAGGCAAACCGCTGCGCGAGTGTGCGTTATTTGCTAATGCAACGGCAGCAATATCGGTCCTCAGCGTGGGCGCCACGACGGGCGTGAAGAACAGAAAGCTGGTTGAACAACTTCTCGACGAATATGAAGGGTAATAGCGGCAGATGAAAATGATTCCTTTAGGCATTACGGATATTACGCTCTCCCGTATGGGGCTGGGCACCTGGGCCATCGGCGGCGGTCCGGCATGGAATGGCGATCTTGATTTGCAGGTTTGTATCGACACCATTCTTGAAGCACACCGTTGCGGCATTAATCTGATTGATACCGCTCCGGGGTACAACTTCGGTAATAGCGAAGTGATTGTCGGGCAGGCGCTGAAAAAGCTGCCGCGCAGCGAGATCGTGGTTGAAACCAAATGCGGCATCGTATGGGAGCGAACAGGCAGCCTGTTTAACAAAGTAGGTGATCGCCAGCTGTATAAAAACCTCTCGCCTGAGTCTATTCGCGAAGAGGTTGATGCCAGCCTGCAAAGATTGGGTATCGACAGTATTGATATCTATATGACCCACTGGCAGTCGGTTGAACCCTGTTTTACGCCGATAGCGGAAACCGTTAATACGCTAAACGCCCTAAAGAAAGAAGGGAAAATTCGGTCTATCGGCGCCGCCAACGTGGATGCCGGGCATGTCAGGGAGTACCTCAAGTATGGCGAGCTGGATATCGTGCAGGCCAAGTACAGCATTCTTGATCGCGCGCTGGAAACTGAACTGCTGCCGTTATGCCAGCAGAATGGCATTGTTGTGCAGGTTTATTCCCCACTCGAGCAGGGACTCCTGACCGGGACTATTGATCGAGATTATGTCCCTGGCGGTGCGCGGGCCAACAAAGTCTGGTTCCAACGGGATAATATGCTGCGGGTGATTGACATGCTTGAGCAATGGCAGCCACTGTGCGAGAAATACCGCTGCACAATCCCCGCGCTGGCCTTGGCATGGATTTTAAAGCAAAGCGATTTAATTACCTTACTGAGCGGCGCAACCGCGCCTGAACAGGTTCGCGAGAATGTCGAGGCGTTGACTATTCCTCTGACAGATGATGATTCATTATTGATGAGGCAAATGGCAGAGGCGTTGGATAGCAAATAAGCCAGCAGATAGGATTGACCTCTGTTTCTGTGTAAAATAGTATTGAAATCTGTGATTCAGACATGTTCTTTTGAAAATAAACATAGCCTGTGAGATACTAGGGTCTTATTATTACTTTGCAGGAAACAGAGGTGTCATCGTGGCGGCAAAAGACAGGATTCAGGCCATTAAGCAAATGGTGGCTAATGATAAGAAAGTGGCGGTATCTAATTTAAGTTCAATCTTTCAGGTAACTGAGGAAACGATTCGCCGCGATCTTGAAAAACTGGAAGATGAAGGTTTTCTGACCCGAACATATGGCGGTGCAGTGCTCAATACTACCGCGTTGTCCGACAATATTCATTTTTATAAGCGTGCAAAATCTTTCTTCGAAGAGAAGCAGATCATTGCCCGTAATGCGTTACCGTTTATTAAAAATAAGACCACGATGGCTGCCGACTCCAGCAGTACTGCGATGGAATTATTAAAGCTATTGAAGGAAAGAAACGATCTGACGTTGCTGACGAACTCAGCGGAAGCGTTTCATGAATTAGCGCAATCTGAGATTAATGTGGTTTCGACTGGGGGAGAGTTAAATAAGAATACACTGTCACTTCAGGGCCGTATCACCAAAGAGATTATCAGCCGCTATCACGTTGATATCATGGTGATGAGCTGCAAAGGGCTGGACATTACAAGCGGTGCGCTTGATTCAAACGAAGCAGAAGCTGAGATCAAAAAAACAATGATTCGTCAGGCGGCAGAGGTCGCTCTGTTAGTCGATCACTCAAAGTTTGATCGTAAAGCATTTGTCCAGTTAGTGGATCTTAGCCATATTAATTACATTATAACAGATAAAGCACCGGGTGCTGAGTGGGTTGAATTTTGCAAGAAAAATAATATCCAGCTTGTGTACTAATGCAGGGCTAAGTAGTCGATATTTTTTAGATTGCATCCGGTTAATGCCAAATAAAAATGATGATGGTAAATGCGACAGATTTACACTGTCGCCTATTGCCATAACAAGTTTATTATATTTTGCTGCATTTGAGGCACCCAGATGGAACAATATGAACATATCGGCGCAAGGCTGGATCGCTTACCTTTTTCAAAGTTTCACTTTCGTATTTTTGGTATTATCAGCTTTGGTTTGTTGCTGACGGGCTTTCTGAGTTATTCCGGTAATGTGGTATTAGCTAAACTGGTTAGTAATGGCTGGTCGAATAACTACCTTAATGCGGCATTTACTTCAGCGCTAATGTTTGGTTATTTTATTGGCTCATTGAGCGGTGGGTTTATCGGCGATTATCTTGGGCGGCGGCAAGCGTTTCGGATGAATTTGCTGATAGTCGGTATTTCTGCAACTGCCGCCTCTTTTGTTCCCAATATGTATTGGTTAATCTTCTTCCGTGGGCTTATGGGGGTAGGAATGGGGGCGCTGATTATGGTGGGCTATGCCTCCTTTACTGAGTTTATTCCCCCGGTGGTACGCGGTAAATGGTCTGCTCGTTTGTCTTTTGTCGGCAACTGGTCACCCATGCTGTCTGCGGCTGTCGGTGTTGTCGTCATCGCCTGTTTCAGCTGGCGAGTGATGTTTTTTCTTGGTGGTGTGGGAATGCTGTTGGCCTGGTATCTGTCAGGAAAATACCTTATTGAGTCTCCCCGGTGGCTGGCAGGCAAAGGTCTGCAAGAAAAGGCGGAAAAGCATATCCTGGATGTAGAACAACAGGTCGAGAAAGAAAAAAAGATCATCTTGCCGCCATGTCCAAATCCTCGAGAAAAAACGGGGTTAAGCACGGTAAATGATTCGTTTTGGTTGTTATTCAAGGGGCAAATGTTACGCCGGACGCTGGTGGCGATCACAGTACTGATCGCGATGAACATCTCGCTGTATACTATTACCGTCTGGATCCCGACAATTTTCGTTAACACCGGTTTTGATGTGACGAAATCTATTTTCATGACCTCGATTATTATGATTGGGGCACCGGTAGGCATTTATATTGCCGCATTAATTATTGACCGCTTCCCACGACGGTTATTTGGCTCAACGCTGCTGATTATTATTGCTATCCTGGGATATTTTTATTCGATTCAAACACAGGAATGGGCGATTTTAAGCTATGGCCTGGTGATGATCTTTTTTTTGTATATGTATGTCTGTTTTGCTTCTGCGGTGTATGTCCCGGAACTTTGGCCAACCCATCTTCGATTGCGAGGTTCCGGTTTTGTGAATGCCGTGGGGAGAATTGTCGCTGTATTTACACCGTACGGGGTTGCTGTATTACTCACTCAGTATGGCGCGGTCACCGTGTTTATTGTGCTCGGCGCTATGCTGGTGGTGTGCTCACTGATCCTGTTTTGTTTTGGTATTGAAACCCGCAGGGTTTCGCTGGAGCAGATATCGAGCCTGGGGTGAGTTTTGCCTGACAGTACGCCATCAGGCAAAACGTTAGCGCTGCGTTTCTTCCCAGTCAGCCAGCGTGTACAGCGTTGCTCCGGCGGCAGCCATTTCCATAAAGGCGTGCGCGCTGTCTTCTGGCTGAATATTAACCCCACGGCAACCATCAGTAATAACGCTGACGGTATAGCCAAGATCGAGCGCATCCAGTACGGTGAATTTAACGCAATAGTCGGTTGCCAGACCCATGATGATCAGTTCAACCATGCGGTTTTCCAGCAGCCATGCATTAAGCGCAGTTGCCTGACGACGGCCGTTATCAAAAAAGGCGCTGTAACTGTCGACCAGTGGATTTTCACCCTTGGTGAAGGTTTGAGAAAT
The DNA here is from genome assembly GCF_014103415.1 of Citrobacter sp. RHBSTW-00671. Lineage (NCBI taxonomy): Bacteria > Pseudomonadati > Pseudomonadota > Gammaproteobacteria > Enterobacterales > Enterobacteriaceae > Citrobacter > Citrobacter sp. RHBSTW-00671. Next base: position 3,382,106 of record NZ_JABXPR010000001.1, on the reverse strand, counting down.
CGCACGCTGGTTCAACAGCGGATGCAGGGCAGCACCTTCGCTATTTTGCACACAGTGATCGGGCCAGAACGTCTGCGGCAGTCCATCGAGTTGTCCCTGGCTGTAGGGCTCGACCTGATGCTGGCTGGCAAAACTACCGTGATTAGCCGGGTGCCAGTCCAGACTGGCAACGACGGTGTCACCGCGTACGGCGCACCAGTCAATCAGACGGTTGGCAATATCGATTGTGCTGTCACCTTGCGGGACGGCGAGAGCGCCACCGGCGCAAAAGTCATTCTGTAAATCGACCAACAATAAGGCTCGGGCCATCGTCATAGACTCCTTTACTCGTCTGGTGTGAGCTCGCCACGCAGATTTTGCGTCATCGCTTCGCGAATAGCCTGGGTATCCAGGTTCTGGCTCAGCAAATAATGCAGCTTGGTAAGCGTAGCTTCGACGGTCATGTCCGCGCCACCAATAACTCCCGCGTGCGCCAGCGCATTCCCCGTCGCGTAACCGCCCATATTGACCTTGCCGGACATGCATTGGGTGAGATTCACCACCACAATGCCACGCGAACTGGCATCTTCAAGCTCTTTCAAAAACTCTTTGTTTTGTGGTGCATTACCGACACCGTAGGAGCGAAGAATTAATGCTTTCACGGGCTGGCGCAGGAAATTTCGCACCACGTCAGCAGATATCCCTGGGTAAATCGTGACCACGCCGATCGGCTGCGGGGTGATAGGATGCACAATCAGTGAGCCCACACCATGCGGTGCGGGCGGCGTCCCCAGTCGGCGGATGTGGATCCCCGCTTCCAGTAGTGGAGCAAGGTTCGGTGAGGCGAAAGCGTCAAAACCGTCAGCATGTGCTTTGGTTGTACGGTTGCCACGAAACAGGCGATTGTTGAAAAACAGGGTGACTTCATTAATCGGGTAATTTGCCGCAACGTACAATGCATTCAGCAAATTGATTTGTCCGTCCGAGCGTAGCTCTGCCAGCGGGATTTGTGACCCTGTCACAATGACCGGTTTGCCCAAGTTTTCCAGCATAAAAGAGAGCGCCGAGGCGGTAAACGCCATGGTGTCTGTGCCGTGCAGAATGACAAAACCATCATAATCGTCATAGTGCGCTTTGATGTCTTCAGCAATATGTTGCCAGTCTTCCGGCGTCATATCGGAGGAATCCATCAGTGGGACGTATTCATGGATGGTGAAGTCTGGCATCTCAGGGCGGTGGAATTCAGGCATCAATGCCAGTTGGCGCTGCAGGTGGCCCGAAACCGGAATATAACCCTGTTCAGAGCGCTGCATACCAATGGTACCGCCGGTGTAGGCAACATAAATCGATTTCTTTTGCATGACGATTTTCTTAAGGAGTCAGGATATTAATATAGCCGGATGGCTGCTATGCCTCATCCGGCCTAAAAATTGCGCGATATTCGCAGGCCGGATAAGACGCATTAGCGTCCTGTCCGGCAATAGCGATTTAACGGACGTTGGCGCAGGTCAGGCAAAACGCATAACGGTTTTGCGGATCGTTAAACGCAGCCAGTTTATCTCCTTCAGCTTTTACCACGCTGGCAGCAGAAGCCAGTGGTGCCGGGAGCATTGCCTGAAGGGCTTCTGGCAGCATGGCGCGCACCGAACCTGACATACTGTCCATGACCATATCCACGAAGGTGGGTTCGTCCTGATAATACTCAATGTGCCATTGTTTCAGTTTTGCCAGCTCTGCAGCTTTCGCGACGGCATCATCGAAATCGCCCAGGCTGTCTACCAGTCCGTTTGCTTTCGCATCCTGACCGGTCCAGACGTGACCCTGCGCGATTTTATCAATCTGTTCTGGTGTCGTCTTACGTGCATCCGCAACCAGCGTGATAAAACGCTTATAGCCGTTCTCGATGCTTAACTGCATCATTTGCTGTACTTCCGACGGTAACGCTTTGGTGATAGAGATATCCGCCAGTGGGGATGTTGCAACACCGTCAGTATGCACGCCAATTGAATCCAGGCTGTTTTCCACCGTATTGATAACACCAAAGATGCCGATGGAACCGGTCAGGGTGCTGGGGTTTGCCACGATGTAGCTTGCAGGCGTGGAGATCCAGTACCCCCCGGATGCCGCCATGCCGCCCATGGAAACGACAACCGGTTTGCCCGCCGCTTTTGCCGCTGCCAGCTCAGAACGGATCACTTCCGAGGCGCTGACGCTGCCGCCTGGGCTATTCACGCGCAGGACAATGGCTTTCACCTTCGGATCGAGGCGTGCTTCACGGATCTGTGCAGCGGTCGTATCGCCACCTACATTCCCCGGCGTTTCCTCTCCGTCCATAATGGCGCCGTTGGCGAAGACGACGCCGATGCTGTCCCCGGTATCAGCAGGTGTTTTCAGCGTGTAATCGTAGTAGCTGACAGAGCGGTAGTTTTTATCCGCTTTGCTCCAGCCAAACTGTTTGGTCAGCAGCTTTTCGATTTCAGCGCTGGAGGCGAGAGCATCCACCAATTTGTTATCGAGAGCATATTTCGCGGTATCACCGTCGACTTTCGTCAGGCCGTCCAGCATCGCTTGCGCGCCAGGGAATACCTGTTGCGCCGGGATCTGCCGGTTAGCGGCGACCGTATCGAGATAGTTCTGCCACAGCTCGCCAATCCAGCGGCTGTCAGCTTCACGTGCGGCAGGTGACATATCATCACGGATAAACGGCTCGACGGCGGATTTATAGGTGCCCACGCGGAATACATGCGTTGAGACCTTCAGCTTATCCAGCAGGGATTTGTAGTACAGACCGTTGGTGGCAAAGCCGTGCAGATCAACGGAACCCTGCGGAGATAGCCAAATTTTGTTGGCAAAACTTGCCAGGTAATACTGCCCCTGGCTGAAGTTATCGCCTACAGCAAAGACAGGCTTACCGCTGTCGCGGAATTCGCGTAGCGCTTTACCGATATATTGCATCGACGGTTGGTCGGCGCCGGCGAAGTTTTTCAAGTCCATCACGATGCCGGTAATGTTGCGGTCATCTTTGGCCTGTCGGATGGTATTCACGATATCGAACAGGGAGTTTTCCTGTAGACGATCGGAACTTGCGCCAAACAGCTGACGACCGATGACACTTAACCGACTTGTGCTTGAAGGTTTATCAACAATAACCCCCGAGATATCCAGCAGCAGTGCGCCACGTTCAGCATGTTCGCTGGTGTTGCTGCTACTGACCTGCATCCAGATCCCAACACCCACCAGTACTAAAAAGATAAAGAACAGGTTAAGCACAAATTCACGGACGAAATTGAGTAATCGCCATGTCCATTTAAAAAATCCGGCAATAAATCGCCACAGGGTTCGCATGTATTCTCCCTACCGATTAACAACACGCCCCCGTGAGCCACGAGAAAGGCGTTAAGATGTGGCTATCGTAATGACCCGGCAGGCACTTGTCAGCAGGAATCACTACCTGTGCTGTAACAAAATCCGCCCACGTGTTAATTTTGTGAACAAATATCATTGTTGGAGTTAAGCAAATGGATGCACTCGAATTACTTATGACCCGTCGTAGCGCTTCTCGTCTTGTCGAACCGGCCCCGGCGGGAGAGCAGCTGCAAAATATCCTGCGCGCTGGTATGCGTGCGCCAGACCACAAATCGCTACAACCGTGGCAATTTTTTGTGATTGAAGGTGAAGGGCGCGAGCGTTTTAGCGCCGTGCTTGAAAAAGGCGCGATTGCTGCCGGAAGTGATGAAAAAGCACAGGAAAAAGCCCGTACAGCACCGTTTCGCGCGCCGCTGATTATCGCTGTGGTGGCGAAATGTGAAGAAAGCGACAAGGTGCCGATGTGGGAACAAGAAATGTCTGCAGGCTGCGCGGTAATGGCGATGCAAATGGCGGCGATTGCGCAAGGGTTCGGCGGGATCTGGCGCAGCGGAGCCTTAACGGAAAGTACGGTAGTCCGTGAAGCGTTTGATTGTCGTCCACAGGATAAAATTGTCGGTTTTCTCTATCTGGGAACGCCGCAGCTAAAAGCCTCCACCTCGATTAATCTTGCCGATCCGACCTCATTCGTCCGTTATTTCTGATACCAACGGCAAAACTGTCTGGATTATGAGCAAAGACACCCTAATTCAGACAGTCACTCTTACCACATCATGGAATGAGCGCTACCATATCCGCATTGCAATGACAGGAGATGTCCATGAGCGAGCACGCTATTCGTTTAACACAATACAGCCACGGAGCCGGTTGCGGTTGTAAAATTTCCCCGAAAGTGTTGGAAACCATCCTGCACAGCGAGCAGGCGAAGTTTGTTGATCCGAATTTACTCGTGGGTAATGAAACCCGCGATGACGCGGCGGTGTACGATCTGGGTAACGGCACCAGCGTTATCAGTACCACCGATTTCTTTATGCCGATTGTCGATAATCCGTTTGATTTTGGCCGCATTGCTGCGACCAACGCTATCAGCGACATTTTTGCGATGGGCGGCAAACCGATTATGGCAATCGCTATTCTGGGCTGGCCTCTTGATAAACTGGCGCCGGAAATAGCCCGCGAAGTGACCGAAGGTGGGCGCTTTGCCTGTCGTCAGGCGGGGATTGCACTGGCGGGTGGCCACTCTATCGATGCCCCAGAGCCTATCTTTGGCCTTGCGGTAACCGGCGTTGTGCCGACCGAACGTGTGAAGAAAAACAGCACCGCAGAGGCTGGATGTAAGCTGTTCCTCACCAAACCGCTGGGTATTGGTGTACTGACCACTGCAGAGAAAAAATCGCTGCTGAAACCGGAACACGTCGGACTGGCGACGGAAGTGATGTGCCGGATGAACATTGCCGGTGCGGCATTTGCCGACATCGAGGGTGTGAAAGCCATGACCGATGTAACCGGTTTTGGTCTGCTGGGTCATCTGAGCGAGATGTGCCAGGGGGCCGGCGTTCAGGCGCAGATCGTCTACCAGGATATTCCTAAGCTGCCTGGCGTTGAAGAATACATCGCGCAGGGTGCGGTACCCGGGGGTACCCAACGTAACTTTGCCAGCTACGGACACCTGATGGGTGAAATGCCGCAATCGGTACGCGATCTGCTGTGCGATCCGCAAACGTCCGGTGGCTTGCTGCTGGCTGTAACACCGGAATCTGAAGCTGAGGTCAAAGCCGCAGCGGCGCAGTTTGGTATCGATCTCACAGCTATCGGTGAGCTAGTGGAAGCCCGCGGCGGTCGCGCCATGGTTGAGATTCGTTAACCCGATGCGGTTGTTTATTGCCGAAAAACCAAGCCTGGCGCGTGCTATCGCCGATGTGCTGCCGAAACCGCATCGCAAAGGCGATGGTTTTATTGAATGCGGAAATGGGCAAGTGGTGACCTGGTGTATCGGTCACCTGCTTGAACAGGCGCAGCCGGACGCCTACGACAGTCGTTATGCTCGCTGGAGCCTGGCCGATCTGCCGATTGTTCCGGAAAAGTGGCAACTACAGCCGCGTCCTTCTGTGACCAAACAACTCAACGTCATTAAACGCTTTTTACATGAAGCCAGCGAAGTTATTCACGCCGGAGACCCCGATCGCGAAGGACAACTGCTGGTGGATGAAGTGCTGGATTACCTGCAACTGGCGCCTGAAAAGCGCCAGCAGGTGCAACGTTGCCTGATTAACGACCTCAACCCACAGGCCGTGGAGCGGGCGATAGAGCGCCTACGTGCAAACAGCGAGTTCATCCCACTGTGCGTGTCGGCACTGGCGCGGGCGCGGGCGGACTGGCTGTACGGTATCAATATGACGCGCGCCTACACTATTCTCGGGCGCAACGCAGGATACCAGGGCGTTCTCTCTGTTGGCCGCGTACAGACACCCGTGCTTGGGCTGGTTGTACGTCGCGATGAAGAGATTGAGAACTTCGTCGCCAAAGACTTCTTCGAGGTAAAAGCGCATATCGTGACACCCGCCGATGAGCGATTTACCGCTATCTGGCAGCCGAGCGAAGCGTGTGAGCCGTATCAGGATGAAGAAGGGCGCTTGCTGAATCGTACGCTGGCTGAGCATGTGGTGAAGCGCATCAACGGTCAGCCGGCGATAGTCACCAGTTATAATGATAAACGGGAATCAGAATCCGCGCCGCTGCCGTTTTCGCTGTCAGCGTTGCAGATTGAAGCCGCGAAACGCTTCGGTTTAAGTGCGCAAAATGTTCTGGATATCTGCCAAAAACTGTACGAAACCTACAAGCTGATTACCTATCCGCGTTCGGACAGTCGCTATCTGCCGGAGGAGCACTTTGCCGGACGTCACGCGGTGTTGAACGCGATTAGCGTTCATGCCCCGGATCTATTGCCGCAGCCTGCTGTGAATCCCGATACGCGAAATCGTTGTTGGGACGATAAAAAGGTGGATGCGCACCACGCTATTATTCCGACAGCGCGCAGCTCATCCATCAACCTGAATGACAACGAAGCGAAAATTTACAACCTGATTGCGCGTCAGTATCTGATGCAGTTTTGCGCGGATGCGGTATTCAGGAAGTGCGTTATTGAGCTGGATATCGCCAAAGGTAAGTTTGTCGCCAAAGCGCGTTTCCTGGCCGAGGCCGGATGGCGCACGCTCCTTGGTAACAAAGAGCGCGATGAAGATAACGACGGGACGCCGCTGCCAGTGGTGGCAAAAGACGATGCGTTGCTGTGTGAAAAAGGCGAAGTGGTTGAACGCCAGACCCAGCCGCCGCGCCACTTTACCGATGCGACGTTGTTGTCGGCAATGACCGGGATCGCGCGCTTTGTGCAGGATAAAGATCTGAAAAAGATCCTCCGCGCGACGGACGGACTGGGAACAGAAGCAACTCGAGCCGGGATTATCGAATTACTGTTTAAACGCGGATTCCTGGTGAAAAAAGGGCGCTATATCCATTCGACCGATGCCGGAAAAGCGTTGTTCCACTCGCTGCCTGAAATGGCGACGCGCCCGGATATGACCGCGCACTGGGAGTCGATTCTGACCCAAATTAGTGAAAAACAGTGTCGTTATCAGGACTTTATGCAACCGTTAGTCGGAACGCTGTATCAGTTAATCGACCAGGCTCGTAGTACACCTGTTCGCCGGTTCCGTGGGATTGCTGCCCCTGGCGGCAGTGAGAAGAAAAAGAGTGTGTCGCGTAAACGTCCGGCAAAAAAAAGCCCGCCATCGGAAGAGGCAGGCGTGTAGTGTATTCGTAGGCCGGATAAGGCACGTGTGCCGCATCCGGCAATGCCTGATGGCGCGACGCTTATCAGGCCTACGGGAGCTACCGTTCTGAATTAAATCACACCCTGGCCCAGCATCGCGTCGGCAACTTTCACAAAGCCTGCGATGTTGGCGCCGCGCACATAGTTGGTCTGCTTGCTTTCGCCGCCGTATTCAACGCAGGCATGGTGAATATCCAGCATGATGTGGTGCAGGCGGGCATCGACTTTCTCCGCCTTCCAGCCCAGACGCGCGGCATTCTGCGCCATTTCCAGACCGGATGTGGCGACACCACCGGCGTTGGCGGCTTTACCCGGCGCGAACAAAACGCCTGCTTCCAGGAACAGATCGGTGGCCTCGATGGTCGTTGGCATATTTGCGCCTTCGGCGACGGCTTTCACGCCATTGGCGATCAGTACGCGTGCGGCATCGACATCCAGTTCGTTCTGGGTTGCGCATGGCAGGGCGATATCAACCGGAACAGACCAGGGTTGTTTACCTTCCAGATAGGTCAGACCAAACTCACGGGCGTAATCCGCCACGCGACCGTCACGGCTGTCTTTAATTGCGCACAGACGCGCCAGTTTTTCTGTTGTAAATCCACTTTCATCAACCACGGTACCGCTGGAATCGGAGGCGGTAACCACACGCGCACCAAACTCCATCGCCTTCTCAATGGCGAATTGTGCAACGTTACCGGAGCCGGAAACAGCCACACGCATCCCTTCAAAGCCCAGACCATGACGTTTGAGCATCGCTTCGGTGAAGTACACCAGACCGTAGCCCGTTGCTTCCGGGCGAATCAGACTGCCACCGAAAGAAAGGCCTTTTCCGGTGAAGACGCAGGCGCTGTTATTGGACAGCTTTTTCATCATCCCGGCCATAAAGCCGACCTCACGACCGCCCACGCCGATATCACCCGCAGGGACGTCGGTATCAGGCCCTAAATGGCGGAACAGTTCGGTCATCAGCGCCTGACAAAAACGCATGATTTCGCCTTCACTTTTACCTTTCGGGTCAAAGTCGCTGCCGCCTTTACCACCGCCCATTGGCAGCGTGGTGAGTGCGTTTTTAAAGGTCTGCTCGAAGCCGAGGAACTTCAGGATCGACAGGTTCACCGAAGGATGGAAACGCATGCCGCCTTTGTACGGGCCAATCGCGGAGCTGAACTGTACACGCCACGCACGGTTAACCTGTACCTGATTGCGATCGTCGAGCCAGACCACGCGGAACTGAATCACTCGCTCCGGTTCAACCAGACGCTCCAGCAAGGACATTTGACGATAGCGCGGGTTTTGCTCAAGGAACGGCCACAGTGTCGTCATTACCTCACGAACGGCTTGCGCGAACTCGGTCTGATTCGGGTCGCGCTTTTGTACATGGTTGAGAAACGACTCCAGAGAACATGTCTGATCCATAGATATAAGAACCTCTTATGTATTGATATGGTTATATTTTTGATATTTGTGTTAAGTGTTTTGCAGTTTTTGACTATACCATCAGCAGTGTGACGAGACGCAAGAAAAAATTAATCCCGCTAAGTAAATTAATATCGCGGCGTTGCTCATAACCAAAAACGATGATCGAGGAACTAAAGTTTCTGCCGGTTTATACCGTTATACTGAGCATAAATGTCAGTTAAAAAGGAAAGAATATGTGCCGTTTAATCATGGCAGGTGCGTTGGTGATGTTATCCAACGGGGTACTGGCAAATCAGCTTTATCGTCCGGATGTGCAAGTGAATGTGCCGCCGGAAGTGTTCAGTTCCAGCGGTCAGCGCGCGCAGCCCTGTAATCAGTGCTGCATTTATCAGGATCAAAACTATTCAGAAGGGGCGGTGGTGAAAGCCGATGGCGTGCTGCTACAGTGCCAGCGCGATGAGAAAACCATCAGCACGAACCCGCTGGTCTGGCGGCGTGTAAAAGAATAAACGCTTCTAATAGCGGGATATCGGCAGGCGCGAGTGGATAACGCAGCGCCTCTTTGGGGGAGCACCAGACTAAATCCTGATGCTCATGGGCGTAAAGCTCACCCTGATAAGCCGGCACGTGCCAGGCATGCAGGTGTATCAATCGGCCTGACACTTCACGCTGATGGCTGGCGATGTAATTCCCAACGATAGCCTCGATACCCAGTTCCTCACGTAATTCACGGACCAGCGCCTGTGGCTGGCTCTCTCCAGGTTCAACCTTACCACCAGCAAATTCCCACATACCGGATTGATCTGCATGCTGCGGGCGTTGAGCCAGTAAAATTTTGCCATCACGTTCAATAATCGCAGCGACCACGTCGAGGGTTTTCATCATATTCATCAAGATCTAACAGCAGAAAATGACATAATATAGTTAACCATGGGTTTGACCAAAAGTATTCAGGAGCAACCGTTGAATGAACCTCAGTCATGGGTAAAACCGTTGACGCGTATCCCTTCCAGTTTGAAACCGCTTGTAGCAACACAGAAAAAACACTATGGCGATGTGCTACATCCCACGCGCTGGTGGGGGCGAATGCCATTTCTGTTCTGGCTGGTGGCGCTGTTTGTTGGCTTCCTTGAGCGTAAGCGGGCGCGCTTAACGCCGGTGATGCGAGCATTGTTGATGACACGTGTTTCTCAGGTGTGCCATTGTGCCTTTTGTGTGGATGCTAACAGTTTACGTCTGGCTGAACGTTGCGGCGCACTGGATAAAGTATTGCAGGTGGCTAATTGGCAGGAATCGACGCTGTTCAGTGAAGAAGAACGTGTCGCACTGGCTTATGCGGATGCCGTTACCGCCACGCCGCCTCGGGTTGATGAGGCATTAAAGGCGCAAATGAAGCTGTATTTTACCGAGGATGCCATTACTGAAATGACCGCGCTGATTGCGTTCCAGAATCTCTCGGCGCGCTTTAATGCCGCCCTTGATATTCCTTCGCAGGGACTGTGCGACACCTTCAAAGGACGCCCACATGCTTGACTGCCATCTTCATCCGCGCTTAAAACCGCTTTTGCATCGGTGTGTGCGGGTTATCGATAAGCCCGCAATTACGCCGGATGGCCTGACACTGGTTGGTTTTGCCATTGGTGTGCTGGCGCTGCCGTTTCTGGCTTTAGGCTGGTATCAGGCGGCGTTGGTGGCCATCGTGCTAAATCGTCTGTTTGATGGGCTGGACGGTGCGCTGGCGCGGCGCAGGGGGCTTACTGATGCCGGCGGGTTTCTCGATATCTCGCTCGACTTTCTTTTTTACGCCTTAGTGCCGTTTGGTTTTATTCTGGCCGCACCGGAGCTGAATGCGCTGGCTGGCAGCTGGCTGTTGTTTGCCTTTATCGGAACGGGGAGCAGTTTTCTCGCCTTTGCCGCGTTGGCGGCGAAACACCAGATTGATAATCCGGGTTATGCGCATAAGTCGTTTTATTATCTGGGCGGGCTGACCGAAGGAACCGAGACCATTTTGCTGTTTGTGCTGGGCTGCCTGTTCCCAGGCTATTTTGCCCTGATGGCATGGATATTTGGCGCGCTGTGCTGGATGACAACACTCACCCGGATCTGGAGTGGATATTTGACGCTGAAAGCGGCTCAGCGTCAGGCGTAACGTATTGCGTTGCCGGATACGCTTATCCGGCAATCATACCAATCTTACTTGCTGCTGTCCGGACCACGTTCACCGCTGGCTACCGGGTTCTTCGGATCGCTGCTCCACTCATACCAACCGCCATCATAGACCGACACGTTTTGCCAGCCCATTGCGCGGGCGTACATAAAGGTTTCTGAGGCGCGCCAACCGGTACCGCAATAGAAAGAAACCTGCTGATCCGGCAGAATGTTCCATTGCTTCCACATTGCGGCGATGTCGTCTGCACTGCGCATCGTGCCATCCGGATTATGGAAATCTTCCATGTGGGTGGAGTCACTTCCTGCATGACCCCAACGAGCGCCAGCGATTTCACCTTTTGGCTTGATGTAGCTATATCCACTGGTGGTGCCGATAAACTCTGGCCACGAACGGATGCTGACCAGTGACGCATCCTGGCGATGCAGCAAGCCGCGAGCCTGCGCCATATCCAGCATCAATTGTGGTTGGGCGGGGATCGTGACGCCAAAATCCGGTTCAGGTTTGACCGTCGGCGGGGTGCCGCGTTCGACGGGTAAACCTGCGTCGGACCAGGTTTGCCATCCACCGTCGAGCAGGCGCACATCTTTTACACCCGCATACAGCATGATTTGCGCCACGCGTGCGGCGGCGTACACATCGCGGCCATACAAAATGACCGTGGTGTCGTGGCGGATACCGTGTTTAGCCAGCATCGCTTTTAGCTGTTCGTCGGAGACTTTATTCCACAGCGGTTCGCTTTCCACTTCGTTAGTGTCAATGTATCCCGCACCCGGAATATGGCTCAGCAGATAAAATTTTGGCGCACCCCAGGCCGCTTCAATGACTTTCCAGTCACCAGTCGGTTTTGCGGTAACGTCTTTGCCTTGCTGAAGATCGTGTAACCATTGTGGGTAGACCAACTGTTCGAAGTGCGGCAGACGTTGCAACCGTGCAGGGTCCTGTAGCGCATCGCTAAGGGTCGAAATATGGCTAAAACCCACTTTTTGCAGGCGGGCTTTGACGGCTTTTACATCGCTGTCGTTGCCATACAGTGCCACTGGCGCATCGGTTTTTAACTGATGTGCCTGAACCCAGGCGGTAAGTTGTTCATCGTTCATCTTATCGAGCCAGGCGGCGGACAGATTCAGTGCGGAGGGTTCGTGCCCGGAAGGACCATTGAGCGACTGAGGCCAGCCGTTATAAAAAGCGCTCAGACGGGTATCGATTGCCGCGCCTTGTTTTTGCTGTAACTGGTTGAGGGTAAGCGTCTGCGCTGTTTCAGCAGCCCAGGATGAAGCGCAAGCGAGCCCTAAAGCCAGTGCCAGCGCGGTCATTTGAGAAACACGTTTCATCGAATAGCCCGACGTTGAAAAAAGAGGACGACATTCTGTGCCGCCGGTTAAGTAAAATCCTTGCGTTAACGCAGCATAACGCCACATTCACGCCCAGGAACCCATTTGTACTACCCGGCCTGCCGGGGGGACGTCTTGCGTATCGTGGGTGACTTGCACCACAGGGATCCCCAGCGTCCGCACTTCGGTGAACACCCACTGGCGAAACGTATCCCGCAGTGACGCATCCAGGCGACTGAAGGGTTCATCCAGCAGCAAAGCCTGCGGTTGCGCCAGCAGGGCGCGAAGCAGGGCGATGCGTGAACGTTGCCCCCCGGACAGCGATGCCGGGTCGCGATGATAAAAGCCTGCCAGGTCCGCACGCTCAAGGGCATGCTCCACTTCATCGCGTCTCGCCGTGCCTTTCAGGTCAGCGGGAAGCGCCAGTGATAAATTTTGTCCAACACTGAAATGATCAAACAGCAGGGCATCCTGGAACAGAATACCAATCTGGCGCTGCGCGGTAGGTAATGTGTCAACGCGCCGTTCATTGAGCCATAGTTGACCGGAGGCACGAAATTGATCGGGGAGCGCACCAATCATCCACGAAAATAGTGAAGACTTGCCGCTTCCTGAAGGACCCATAATAGTGACAATGTCACCTTTATTGACCTGAAGGTTGACGCCAGTCAGCAGGGGTGTTGAACCCAGGTACAGGGAAACATCTTGCACTATGAGCATTAGCGGAGTCCTTGTCGAAAGCGGCCAGCCAGGGCGGAAAGCGAGGCTGCGAGTGCGAAAACAACCAACGGTAACAGCAATTGCCATAGCGCCTGTGCCGCCAGAATAGCGGTGCTACCACCGCTGCTTAATGCTACGGCTTCGGTCGTGAGTGTGGGATAACGACCTGCGCCTAACCATAATGTTGGCATGTACTGGGCAATACTAACCGAAAATCCTACGGCGAAAGCAATCAGTGCCGGGCGCAGAATCAACGGGCATTTTACCTGCCAGAAGATGCGGTTTTGTGTCCAGCCCAGCGTTTGCGCAATCACAATAAGGCGCGAGTCAATACGCTGCCATGCAGGTTTAAGCACAAACAGCATCCACGGTGTTACCCACAATAAATGCCCCCAGACCACCGTGATGAACTGACCATCCTGTTCAGCATATAGCGCCAGTGTGTATTGCCCGGTGACCAGCGGTAACGCGGGTAAGATAATGGGCAACCAGACCCAACGGTGTCCGGTTTGTGGCCCCCATTCCAGCCATATCAACAGTGTGACCAGCGCAAGCGTACTGGCCAGAACCCCCATTTGCAGGCTGTTGATCAGCGCATCTCGGTTCAGCGATGAGTATTCTGCCATCAGGAGCAGAACGACTGCGCACACAACGCCGCTGATGGGCAGAAGTTGTATCAGCGAACGTCCGGCTGTACAGGATGAAAAATGCAGGCGAATACCGCTGATTGCCGGAATTGTGCGCCGCCAGCCGCGCCAGAGCAGATAGCCCACCAGCGCAAAAATGACCAGTAACAGCACCAGCAGTAAGCTGGCGAGCGCACCTTTTGTCTGCTGGTCGGCGTCGCCCTGGCTTAACCATTGCCAGCTCAACACCGCGAGTGTTGGCGGGTTGCCGGGCCCAAGGACGATCGCGACATCCACGACGGAGAGCGACCACGCGACAATCGCCAGCATAACTTTCCCTAGCGCTGGCGCGATAGAGGGCAGTACCAGCCAGTTCAGACACTGCAACCGGCTGTAACCCAGTGAGTCCATCACGATGACCTGTTGCGACAATTGCTTTTCACTCAATAAAGCGGAAAGGACCCAGAGCAAAAAAGCGCTTTCTTTCACCGCCAATGTGATGCCCAGACCCACACCGTAGCGGTCCAACAGTGGGCTGAGAAACGGCAATATACGGTAGAGCATGCCGCCTTCGGCGAAAAGTAACAGCATGCTGGTGGCAAAAGCAACGTGCGGAACCGCCAGCAGCCAGGGGAGGCGAGTACAAAGCCGCGCCCATCCAGCGCCGGGCCAGAATGCAAGGACGGTCAGCAGAGCGATACTGAGCGCGCCAGTGGCTGCCAGCGTGACAGAAACCAGTGTCGCCAGTAACGCTTGCAGGAGTTGGGGATCGGCAAACAGCGCCAGCCAGTGTGCAAGGGAAAGCGCTGGCGCAATTAGCGTAAAAGCCGCAGGGACCAGCGGCAAGTAGATTGCCGCCATGAAGGCCCAGAGCAGCAGAATTAATGCGTACCGTAACGGCGTAGCCATTCTTGTTCCAGTGCATTTACCCAGGCTGCATGTGGCTCAGGCAGGACTGCGGGGAGTCCTTGCGGGATTCGAGCCAGTAGCGCTTCCCGCTGTTCGGCTGGTAACTTTTGGGGGGCAAGCACTGAAGGATCGCCCCAAAAGGTTGGGTCAGCTTTGCGGAGCTGCGCTTCAGGCGAGAGCAGGAAGTTAGCCACCACTTTCGCCCCGGCACTGGCACGCGCATTCGCGGGAATGGTGACAAAATGCACATTACCCAGCATGCCCTGAGAGAAGCCAAAACTATAGCTATTTTTCGGTAACTCGCCGCGAGCGATTTTTTGCTGTGCATGCGCAGGGTTAAAGGTTAACGATATCCGCAGCGTGCCGCTATTCAGCAGGGCATCCATGCGGGCAGGCGTAGGGGGAAAGTCTTTCCCTTCGCGCCACAGTGCGGGATGTAAGGCATCAAGATACTGCCACAAGGGGGCGGTAACCTCGGCGAACGTAGCTGGTTCGGGCGCGCTTTTCAGTGCTTGTGGTTTTGCGGTGAGCGTAATCAGCAACTGTTCGAGAAAAGCGGTACCGGTAAAGTCGGGTGGGCGCGGATAAGTCACCGTGCCGGGATGCGCTCGCGCAAATTCCAGCAGTGCCTGCGCAGAACGAGGGGGATGTTCGGTGATATCCCGATTGGCGATAAAGGTTAACTGCGCGCCACCCCACGGAGATTCGGCACCCTCTGTTGGAATGGCGAAGTCTTCAGTCACCGGTTGTTGGGTATCCACGTAACGCCAGTTGGGCAGCATTTGCGCCCACTGCGTTTGCAGCAGGCCAGCGTCTTTCAGGGTGCGAAAATTCTCGCCATTGACCCACAGAAGATCAACCGAACCGCCTGTTTTACGCCCTGAAGCTGCTTCGGTCTGGATGCGTTTTACAGCATCGGCGGCATCCGCCAGACGGACAATTTTCAGGTTAATGGCGTAGTGTGTTTTCATCTCACCGCTAACCCAGTCGAGATACTGATTAACGGCGTTATCGCCGCCCCAGGCGTTAAACCACACCGTCTGACCCCGGGCGTCGTTTTTGATTTGCTGCCAGTTATCACTCTGCGCAAAGGTCGCCAGCGGAGAGAGCAGCAAACCCAGGCACAATAAACAGTAACGCATAGTATCTCCAGTCGTTTATGGAGGCTTCAGGAACGCTTCCTGTGCCGCTCAAGATAAAGGCCTCTTGCCACTGAAATCACGACACTCAGGGCAAACAGAATAAACAGCCCGGTCACAAACCAATATGTGCCGCCGGTCAGCAGGCTACCAGCCCATGAGTAAACGATAGTGGCAGGCAACTGGCCAATACCGGTGGCGATGAAAAAATGACGAAAGCGGATGGACGTCAGGCCAGCGGCGTAACTGACCGGATCGAAGGGAACGAAAGGCAACAGGCGGCAAACCAGAATGGCATGTTTACCGTAGCGCTCAAAAAAGGCGTCCATATTTTCCAGCACCGTTTTACCGGTTAATCTTTCTACCGCGCTGCGACCGAACACCCGGGCGATAAAAAAGCAGAGTGCTGCACCCGCCATCGCACTGGTCCAGGAGAGAACACCGCCCCAGAATGCGCCAAACAATGAGGCATTCGCAAAGGTGATCAGGAAGGCAGGAAGCGGGGCGATGATCGCCTGTAAAATCATCAGGAAGAATGATACGACCGCGGCCTGAGGTCCCCAGGAGCGAATGAAATTTTCAAGCGCATGCTGATCAAGCGAGGTAAACGCAGTCAGGCTCTGCGTGAGAAAGTCTCTCACGTCGGGCAGCCATGCCCACGCCATTAACGCGACGACCAACAGGGCAATGAACCCAGCCCGGCAACACTTTCTGAACTGTGTCTTATTCAGCGTTCTCATTTACCGGCAAGCTCTCGATTTGCAGAGGGGTCGACATGTTTATATCGGGCCCAGGCTTTTGCCGCCTGCACGAGGGCAAACAATGCAAAGCCTGCAACACTGAGTTTAACGATAAACGCCCAGGTGATGCCTCCACTGGCGAGTTCGTGTGACATCAGCGTATAGATAAAGATACCGGGTAACGTGGTGATAGCTGAAATCAGTGTAAATGACCAGAACGGAATGGCCGTCAGTCCGTAAGCATAATTCTGAATATTATAAGGAAACAGGGGTACGAGGCGGGTCAGGATCAGAAAGTCGATACCGCTATGGACAATGCCTTTTTCGATCGCCTGAAACGTCGCCGTATGCCCGACGTGTTTCAGTAATAGTTCCCGCCCAAGCCAGCGTGCCAGTAAAAATGACAATGCCGAGGCAACGGTTGCTGCCAGTAAAGAGATGAGCGTGCCAACCAGTGGGCCGAAAAGGATACCGCCGACAATCACCAGAATGCTGCCGGGTATCAGGCACAGCGCCGCGACGATAAAGAGCAGAATATAAAGCGCGTAGCCGAACAGCCCGCTTTGGCGGATGACATCTTGTAAATGATGGAGATTGGTTATCAGGTCAGACAGACCAAAATAGTGGAAAACCCCAGCCAGGGCGCAGAATAGCACTGCCACAATCAGCAGTCGGTATTCTGCCTTATGCGAACTTCTTTTTCATGCGGGGTCTCCTGTAAATCCGTGGGTAATGATGCGTTTTCACCAGCGAAAAGTGCGCGCGAAGATATATTAAAATCCCGCTCGCAACAATGTATTACCGTCGCTTTATTGATTTTGCACAGAATATACTGACTCTCCAGGCGAGGCCCGGAGAGCGAAAAAATGCAGATGATTAGACGCGGAATTTTGCCCACACTGGCGCGTGGTCGGACGGTTTTTCCATGCTGCGGATCTCATAGTCGATACCCGTTTCTTCGCAGCGTTCCGCCAGCGGATTGCTTGCCAGCAGTAGGTCAATACGCAGACCACGGTTATCGTCGAAGCCTTTCGAGCGGTAATCAAACCACGAGAACTGGTCGTTTTTATCAGGATGCGCGTGACGATAGGTGTCCACCAGCCCCCAACCTAATAGACGTTCCATCCACTCACGTTCTTCCGGCAGGAAGGAACATTTTCCGGTACGCAGCCAGCGTTTGCGATTCTCTTCGCCGATGCCGATATCCAGGTCGGTTGGGCTGATATTCATATCACCCATGATCAGCACCGGATTATCGCGTTTCAGCTCCGTCTCAAGATAGTTTTGTAAGTTCTGATAGAACGCCGCTTTCGCCGGGAATTTGGTTTCATGGTCGCGGCTTTCGCCCTGTGGGAAGTAGCCGTTGATGACGGTGATGTTGCCAAGCGGAGACGGGATCTCCGCCATAATGATACGGCGCTGAGCCTCTTCGTCATCATTCGGGAAACCACGGCGCACTGCAATCGGTGTCTCTTTGGTCAACAGTGCCACGCCGTAATGGCCTTTCTGTCCGTGATAGAAAACGTTGTAGCCCAGTTTTGCTACCTCTTCGAGCGGGAACATATCGTCGTGAACTTTTGTCTCCTGTAAGCCAATAACATCCGGTTGGTGTTTTTCGACAATGGCTGCCAGTTGATGAGGACGGGCACGCAGGCCGTTGATATTAAAAGAGACAAATTTCATAGTCGCTGCCACTTTGTAAGATGAATAGTGCAAGGATGGTAGCAGAATTTCGACGAACTGACTGCTTCTTGTCACCTGATTCCAACAATGATTGCTAATGGTGTTAACGATGGAGCAAAAACTGCACCGTTTTGGCGCGAAGCGCGTCGCTATGGGGCAATAATTTCCGATAAATTTCGTATACGATCACAATTCCAGAATTATATTTGGCGACTGAATAAAATTGCGGTTTTTCCTCTATTTAGTCCGCTGGTGCGCAAACATATTCACTTTATATGCACATATGGTGAATATCGCCGTGCTGTAACTTGTTGATATTCCGTTCTCTGACCCCGTTTATGCACTTTTTCCGCTGGCTGGCACGAACCCTGCAATCTACATTTACACCGCAAACACTATATTTATTAACATATAAATAACCTTTTATTTACCGTTGAGGTCGCTATGTCTCTGTCAGTTACGCGTGAAAATTTTGATGAATGGATGATGCCTGTCTATGCTCCAGCGCCTTTTATTCCGGTGCGCGGTGAAGGTTCACGTCTGTGGGATCAACAGGGTAAAGAGTACATCGATTTCGCGGGAGGCATTGCGGTTAACGCACTGGGGCATGCACATCCGGCATTGCGTGAGGCATTAAATGACCAGGCCAGCAAATTCTGGCATACCGGCAACGGTTACACCAACGAACCGGTATTGCGTCTGGCGAAGACGCTTATCGACGCGACGTTTGCTGAGCGGGTTTTCTTCTGCAACTCCGGCGCGGAGGCTAACGAAGCTGCACTAAAACTGGCGCGTAAATTTGCCCACGATCGATTTGGCAGCCAAAAAAGCGGCATTGTGGCATTTAAAAACGCCTTCCACGGTCGCACACTGTTTACCGTCAGTGCCGGGGGGCAGCCAGCCTATTCACAGGATTTCGCACCACTGCCGCCGGATATCCGTCACGCGGCGTATAACGATCTCGACTCCGCCAGCCAATTGATTGATGACACCACCTGTGCGGTTATTGTGGAGCCAGTGCAGGGGGAAGGCGGCGTCGTGCCGGCAACCACCGCATTTTTACAAGGGCTGCGTGAATTATGCGATCGGCATAATGCGCTGCTGATCTTTGATGAGGTACAGACCGGCGTTGGGCGTACCGGCGAACTGTATGCCTATATGCACTACGGTGTGACGCCAGACCTGCTGACGACGGCCAAAGCGCTTGGCGGTGGGTTCCCTATTGGCGCGTTATTGACCACCGAACGTTGCAGCAGCGTGATGACCGTGGGCACTCACGGCACAACTTACGGCGGAAACCCATTAGCTACTGCCGTGGCGGGTAAGCTGCTGGAAATTGTTAACACGCCGGAAGTCCTCAATGGTGTGAAACAACGTCATGACTGGTTTGTGGAGCGTATTAACGCCATTAACGAACGTTTTGGTTTGTTTAGTGAAATCCGTGGTCTTGGGCTGCTGATCGGCTGTGTACTGAATGCGGAATTTGCCGGAAAAGCGAAACAGATCTCGCAAGAAGCGGCCAATGCAGGCGTGATGGTACTGATTGCTGGCGCTAACGTGGTGCGTTTTGCGCCAGCGCTAAACGTCAGCCAGGAAGAGGTGGCAACCGGGCTCGACCGTTTTGCGCTGGCATGCGAACGCATTAAAGCAGGAGGTTCATCATGATGGTGATCCGTCCCATTGAACACGCGGATATCGCTGCGTTAATGCAGCTAGCCAGTAAGACCGGTGGTGGGTTGACATCATTGCCTGCAAATGAAGCCACGCTGGCGGCGCGTATTGATCGTTCGTTGAAAACCTGGCAAGGCGAGTTGCCTAAAAGCGAGCAGGGCTACGTTTTTGTATTGGAAGACAGTACCACCGGAACCGTGGCGGGGATTTGTGCGATTGAAGTGGCGGTAGGGCTTAACGATCCCTGGTACAACTACCGTGTTGGCACGTTGGTTCATGCTTCGAAAGAGTTGAATGTCTATAACGCATTGCCGACGCTGTTTCTCAGTAACGATCACACCGGAAGCAGCGAGCTTTGCACCCTGTTTCTCGATCCGGACTGGCGTAAAGAAGGTAACGGCTATTTGCTGTCGAAGTCGCGCTTTATGTTTATGGCGGCGTTTCGTGACCGTTTTAACGAAAAAGTCGTCGCAGAAATGCGGGGTGTCATTGATGAACACGGCTATTCGCCATTCTGGCAAAGCCTTGGCAAGCGTTTTTTCTCGATGGAATTCAGCCGCGCAGATTTTCTCTGTGGCACCGGACAAAAAGCGTTTATTGCAGAGCTGATGCCTAAACATCCTATATACACCCACTTCCTGTCGGAAGAAGCGCAAAGTGTGATTGGCGAAGTGCATCCGCAAACGGCGCCAGCCCGTGCGGTGCTGGAGAAAGAAGGATTTCGCTACCGCAACTATATCGATATTTTCGACGGTGGGCCGACGCTGGAATGCGATATCGACCGGGTACGCGCTATCCGCAAAAGTCGACTGGTGGAGGTGGCTGAAGGTCAACCTGCACCGGGCGAATATCCTGCCTGCCTGGTGGCTAATGAAAATTACCAAAACTTCCGCGTCATGTTAGTGCGTGCCGACCCGAATACCCAACGACTGGTGCTGACGGCAGCGCAACTGGACGCCCTGAAATGCCACGCGGGTGACCATGTACGTTTTGTGCGTCTTTGTGCAGAGGAGAAAGCAGCATGACATTATGGATAAACGGTGACTGGGTGACCGGGCTGGGCGCACGACGGGTGAAAACGAACCCGGTGAGCGGGGATGTGCTGTGGCAAGGCAATGATGCCGATGCGACTCAGGTAGCACTGGCATGCCAGGCGGCGCGGGCCGCTTTTCCGGGCTGGGCGAAACAGGCTTTTGCCGCCCGCCAGGACATTGTCGAGAAATTCGCGACGCTGCTGGAGAGTAATAAAGCAGAACTGACGGCGATCATTGCACGGGAAACCGGCAAGCCGCGTTGGGAAGCTGCAACCGAACTGACGGCAATGATCAATAAAATTGCCATCTCCGTGAAGGCGTATCACACCCGTACCGGTGAACAGCATAACGCGCTGCCAGATGGCGCAGCGACGTTACGCCATCGCCCACACGGTGTGCTGGCCGTGTTTGGCCCGTATAACTTCCCCGGTCATTTACCTAATGGTCATATCGTTCCGGCGCTGTTGGCTGGCAATACGCTGATTTTCAAGCCCAGCGAGCTGACGCCGTGGACCGGTGAGGCGGTGATCAAACTGTGGGAACAGGCGGGATTACCGCCGGGCGTATTGAACCTGGTACAGGGCGGGCGTGAAACAGGACAGGCACTGAGTGCGCTGGAGGACCTTGATGGTCTGTTGTTTACCGGTAGCGCCAATACGGGTTATCAGCTGCATCGTCAGCTATCTGGCCAGCCGGAAAAGATCCTCGCGCTGGAGATGGGCGGGAACAACCCGCTGATTATCGAGAACCCCGAAGATATTGATGCGGCGGTACATCTGACTATTCAGTCAGCATTTGTTACAGCCGGGCAACGGTGTACCTGCGCCCGTCGTCTGCTGGTTAAAAAAGGGGCGCAGGGCGATGCGTTTCTGGCGCGGCTGGTGGACGTCAGCCAGCGTTTAATGCCGGGCAACTGGGATGCACAACCGCAGCCGTTTATTGGCGGGCTTATTTCTGAACAGGCCGCGCAACATGTTTGTGACGCCTGGCAACGCCTTGCAGCGCAGGGAGGGCGAACCCTGTTGGCACCACGCCAGGTACAAGCGGGAACTTCACTGTTGACCCCCGGCATTATTGAACTGACCGGCGTGGCGAATGTCGCGGATGAAGAGGTCTTCGGCCCGCTGCTCGGTGTCTGGCGTTATGACAGCTTTGATGATGCGATTCGCATGGCCAACAATACCCGCTTTGGTTTGTCGTGCGGGCTGGTTTCACCGGATCGCAATCAGTTTGACCAATTGCTACTGGAAGCTCGTGCGGGCATCGTCAACTGGAATAAGCCGCTAACCGGGGCGGCAAGCACCGCGCCGTTCGGTGGGATTGGTGCTTCAGGCAACCATCGCGCCAGTGCGTGGTATGCCGCAGATTATTGCGCCTGGCCGATGGCGAGCCTGGAATCTCCGACCCTGACGCTGCCGACAGCGCTTAGCCCAGGACTCGATTTTTCACGCGAGGATAAGCCATGAAAGCGCGTGAAGTAAATTTCGACGGCCTGGTGGGACTGACTCACCATTATGCGGGGCTGTCATTTGGTAATGAGGCCTCAACCCGGCACCGTTTCCAGGTGTCGAATCCCCGTCTGGCAGCGAAACAGGGCCTGTTGAAGATGAAGGCGTTGGCCGATGCCGGATTCCCGCAGGCGGTGATCCCGCCTCACGAGCGTCCCTATATTCCCGTGCTGCGCCAACTGGGGTTTAGCGGCAGTGACGAACAGGTGCTGGAAAAGGTGGCCCAGCAGGCACCTCACTGGCTCTCCAGTGCCAGTTCCGCTTCGCCGATGTGGGTGGCGAATGCGGCAACGGTCTGTCCTTCGGCAGATTCGCTGGACGGGAAAGTGCATCTGACCGTCGCCAACCTGAATAACAAGTTTCACCGTTCGCTGGAGGCTCCGACCACGGAAGCGTTGCTAAGCGCAATCTTCCGCGATGAGAGCCGCTTTTCGGTCCATAGCGCATTGCCACAGGTTGCATTACTGGGTGATGAAGGTGCGGCTAACCATAACCGCCTCGGCGGTGATTATGGTGATCCCGGCGTGCAGGTGTTTGTCTATGGTCGGCAAGAGGGCAACGGCGCGCAGCCGAAGCGTTATCCGGCGAGGCAATCACGTGAGGCCAGCGAAGCTGTTGCACGCCTGAATCAGGTGAACCCTAAGCAGATTATCTTTGCTCAGCAAAACCCGGATGTTATCGATCTTGGGGTGTTTCATAACGATGTTATTGCGGTATCAAATCGTCAGGTGCTGTTTTGTCATGAATTGGCGTTTGCCAACCAGCAGGCGTTGTTACAGCAGTTGCGTAGCCAGGTGGCGGGATTTACGGCGCTGGAAGTTCCCCTGGCGGAAGTGTCAGTGCAGGATGCTGTGGCAACGTATCTGTTTAACAGCCAGCTACTCAGTCGTGATGACGGTTCAATGATGTTGGTCTTGCCGCAGGAATGCCGGGAGCATGCAGGGGTATGGCATTATTTAAACCGTCTGCTTGAAGATGACAACCCGATTGACGATCTACGGGTATTCGATCTGCGCGAAAGCATGTCTAACGGTGGTGGACCGGCGTGTCTGCGCCTTCGGGTCGTGTTAACCCCACAGGAGCAACAGGCGGTGAACCCGGCGGTTCTCATGAATGATGTGCTGTTTAACACGCTGAATAACTGGGTTGATCGTTACTATCGCGATCGCCTTACCGCAGCCGATCTTGCTGATCCGCAGTTGCTGCGCGAAGGGCGTGAAGCATTGGATACGTTGACACAATTACTCAAACTCGGTTCGGTGTATCCCTTCCAGCAGGAGCGTACACGTCATGGATAATTTCCTTGCGCTGACGCTTGCGGGGGACTCGCCAGATGCCTCCCGGGGGAAAGTTCACGGTTTTGACTGGCAATGGATTGGGCATGGCATGCTGGAGCTGACGCCGGTTGTTCCGGTTGAGCGTTCGCTGGTTTTGTCTGCGGGGATTCATGGTAATGAAACCGCACCAGTAGAAATACTGGACACCTTGCTGTCCGGGTTGTTTAGCGGCACGCTGCCGCTGACATGGCGGCTATTGGTGATCCTGGGCAATCCGCAGGCGTTAGCTGCGGGCAAACGCTATTGTCATAGCGACCTGAATCGTATGTTTGGCGGTCGCTGGCAGCTCTTCGATGAGAGCGGTGAAACACGGCGTGCCCGCGAGCTTGAACGGTGTCTGGAAGATTTTTACGCGCGGGCACAGGCACCTGTTCGCTGGCATCTCGATCTCCACACGGCTATTCGCGGGTCACATCATTTGCGTTTTGGCGTGCTACCGCAGCGTGATGTGGCATGGGATGAGGCGTTTCTTCACTGGCTGGGGGATGCGGGGCTTGAGGCTCTGGTTTTCCACCAGGCGCCAGGCGGAACGTTTACCCATTTTAGTGGGGAGCATTTTGGCGCGCTGGCCTGCACGCTGGAGCTGGGCAAGGCGCTGCCGTTTGGGCAAAACAACCTGTCACAGTTTGCTCACACTGCGCAGGCGCTGGCAATGTTGTTGGCAGGCAGCCCCGTAGCGGCAGCTGAGACGCCGCCGCTACGCTATCGCGTGGTGGCGCAAATTACACGGCGCAGCGACGATTTCATTCTCTACATGGACAACCAGACGCTGAACTTTACCGCGTTTAAAGAGGGAACCGTGCTGGCTCAGGATGGTGATGAACGTTTTATCGTCACCCATAGCGTTGAATATGTTCTCTTTCCTAATCCAAATGTGGCCTGTGGTTTACGCGCGGGACTGATGCTGGAAAGGGTGTAAAAGATATATCCGCCCTTGGGTTAATCTCTGAGGGCTTATTTTTGCGTGCTGTTTATATTTATTACGGATTATTCCTGGTAAGTTGCTTTCTTAATAACCAGAGTTCAGGTATAGTTCTTCATAATCCTTTCAAAATCATCCTGTTGTAATTTTTTATTTCAACTCTCCGCAATTTATTCTTTTTTTCTTCATAATTGATGAAAGTTTGTTTTTTACACTTTCATTGTTTTACCGTTGCTCTGATTAATTGACGCTTAAGCCGGTAAAGTTAATCCCGTCAACACGACATCACATTGCATAAGCATCGCATGAATGTCGTAAGAATAACTGAAAGGAAGGATAGAAATTATGCGTAAATTGACTGCTCTGTTTGTTGCCTCTACCCTGGCGCTGGGCGCTGCAAACCTGGCTCATGCCGCTGACGCTACCACAGCCGCTCCGGCAGATGCCAAACCGATGATGCACCACAACGGTAAGTTTGCCCCGCATCATGACATGATGTTTAAAGACCTGAACCTGACCGATGCACAGAAACAGCAGATCCGCGACATCATGAAAGGTCAGCGCGATCAGATGAAACGTCCTCCGCTGGAAGAACGCCGTGCAATGCACGATATCATCGCCAGCGATAGCTTCGATAAAGCGAAAGCTGAAGCGCAGATTGCGAAGATGGAAGAGCAGCGCAAAGCTAACATGCTGGCGCATATGGAAACGCAGAACAAAATTTATAACATTCTGACCCCGGAACAGAAAAAACAGTTTAATGCCAATTTTGAGAAGCGTCTGACAGAACGTGCAGCGCAGAAAGGTAAAATGCCACAGGCTGCCGAATAATCGGTAGGCGTCTATACTCAATCATTCACGCTGTGTCGGAGCAGATTGCCCCGGACAGCGTGAAAAAAAACTTAAGACCGCCGGCCTTGTCCACAACACGTTTAACGATGTGGGCAGGATCGGCGGTTTTTTCTTTCCGACCTCTTGCACAGCGCTTCGGACACGTTATGCTCCTGAAGCCCGCGAAAATGCTACCTGGATCAGCGCGTTAAACTTTCTTGCAAAACGCCATGGTCATCGCTAAGGCAAATCAACTCTGCTGCCGATAACAACGAGCAGGGTGAATGATAACAATGATGATTTGGCTGCCTGATGACGGCATGTCGGCGCACAGTGCCTTTCTGGAGGGATGATGGAGTACTTTGATATCCGCAAAATGCCGGTTAATCTCTGGCGTAATGGTGCGGGAGAAACGCGTGAAATATGTTGTTTTCCGCCAGCAACGCGCGACTTTCACTGGCGGGCGAGTATTGCCTCCATTGCTGCGAACGGCGAGTTTTCACTCTTCCCCGGCGTTGAGCGCGTTATTACGCTGCTCGAAGGGGGAGAAGTCACGCTGGAAGGCGCTAACACGCTACCGCATACGCTAAAACAGCATCAGCCTTTTACTTTCGCCGGCGACCGCGTGGTAAAAGCGAAGCTGACGGAAGGGCAGATGTCGATGGATTTTAATATCATGACTCGTCGGGATGTTTGCCAGGCGAAAGTTCGTGTGGCTGACCGGACGTTTACGACCTTTGGTTCGCGTGGCGGCGTGGTATTTGTGATTAGCGGAGCCTGGCAACTGGGGGATAAGTTGCTGACGGCTGACCAGGGGGCGTGCTGGCATGACGGTAAGCATACGTTGCGACTGTTGGAGCGCGAGGGGAAGTTGCTGTTTAGTGAGATTAACTGGAAGCCTGGTTTTTCGCCTGATTCGGTGCAATGACGTCGTTTGGGCCGGATAAACCCTTTTGTGGTTATCCGGCCGGGTAAATCAGCGAATTACGCTTTTTTCCAGAAGTCGTCAAACACCGTAATCGGTGGGCGGCGTTTGTGTTCTGTCTTCACGTACCAGCCTTCAATTTTCTTCGCAACGTCGGCATCCAACGTTTTTCCTTCCAGATAATCGTCAATGTTGTCGTAGGTAACGCCTAATGCGGCTTCATCGGGCAGAGAGGGACGATCGTCTTCGAGGTCAGCGGTTGGCGCTTTCTTGTATAAATGCTCAGGGCAACCTAATGCCGCAAGAAGCTGCTTACCCTGGCGCTTGTTGAGGCGGAATATTGGGTTAATGTCCGTACCGCCATCGCCATACTTAGTAAAGAATCCGGTAATGGCTTCTGCGGCGTGATCGGTACCTACGACAACACCGCTGGTCATTCCGGCGATACTGTATTGTGCCTTCATACGCTCGCGGGCTTTTTCGTTCCCGCGCACAAAATCGCTCAGTTCAATACCTGCTTCCCGCAATGCCTGCTCGCTGGCCAATACCGCGCCTTTGATGTTGACGGTGAGTACACGGTCAGGTTGTATGAACGCGATCGCGTCCTGACAGTCCTGTTCATCGGCCTGCACACCATAAGGCAGGCGCACGGCAATAAACTGCAAAGCATCGTTACCTGTTTCTTCACGTAACTCGGAAATCGCCATTTGGCATAACTTTCCGGCCAGGGTGGAGTCCTGCCCACCGCTAATCCCTAACACCAGTGATTTAAGGAAAGGGTAGGTTTTGAGGTACGATTTCAGAAAATCCACGCTGCGGCGAATTTCCTCTTCTGCATTAATGTGTGGTTTGGCGCCAAGTGCCCGGATTATCTCTTGCTGCAGAGTCATTTAACCCCCTCCAAAAAATGAAATGATCAAAAATAACGATGTGTTAAAGCTAACGCGTTGACGCCCAAACGACAAGGGATGCAGCCGGATATAACATCATTTTGTTTTGATAGAATTTTCTGAAATGACCCGAGTATCCACTGACAGCTTGAAAAATGCGTTGTTGTGCTCCAGGCTTATATAACACGCTGAAAAACAAGAGGACGGAATATGAACAAGAATCTAACAGGAATTCTGAGCGCAGCGGCGGTATTGACTATGCTGGCAGGGTGTACGGCTTACGATCGTACCAAAGACCAATTTGTGCAGCCCGTGGTGAAAGATGTGAAGAAAGGGATGAGCCGGGCGCAAGTGGCGCAGATTGCCGGCAAACCGTCATCTGAAGTCAGCATGATCCATGCGCGTGGTACATGTCAGACCTACATCCTGGGTCAACGAGATGGTAAAGCAGAGACCTATTTTGTTGCATTAGATGATACTGGGCACGTGATTAATTCCGGCTATCAGACCTGTGCGGAGTACGACACCGACCCGCAGTCTGCGAAGTAGTTGTATCTGTTTATTGCCTGAGCACTCTGACGAACCGGCCGCTGTGCCGGTTTTTTTGTGCCACACGATCTTATTTATTGTCGCGAATTATTTGCCCGAAGTGTGAGGGGTGTCATAACCACAGGTCAAGGAGAGACAATTTAGTTGGTCAATGAAATACCATCCGCGGGTGCAATCCCGTATACTCATTTCAGCCACCTAAAAAAGTAATTTAGCTGACGCAAGTTACCCAGAGCATGGATGCAGGTTATGGCTTGCGGAGTGTCTGGTACACAGATAATCGCACATGAGGATCGTTTTAATGGAAAAGAAACACATTTATCTGTTTTGTTCTGCGGGCATGTCGACTTCTTTGTTAGTCTCGAAGATGCGTGCTCAGGCTGAAAAATACGAAGTGCCGGTTATCATTGAAGCGTTTCCCGAAACGCTGGCCGGAGAAAAAGGCCCGGTAGCCGATGTTGTGTTATTAGGTCCACAGATTGCTTATATGTTGCCCGAAATTCAGCGTTTGTTACCCAACAAACCTGTAGAAGTGATTGACTCGCTGTTGTATGGCAAAGTCGATGGTTTAGGCGTGCTTAAGGCTGCAGTTGCAGCAATTAAAAAAGCCGCAGCAAATTAATTATTTTATTTTAAATTTTCCCGTCAAAGAGTTATTTCATTAACATTCACCGCAATTGTTAATTGCGGTATTTAAGGGTATTTTTCTATGAGTAACGCTATTGCTTCACTTGAAAAGGTACTCCTTCCTTTTGCTGTAAAAATTGGAAAGCAGCCACACGTTAATGCAATCAAAAACGGTTTTATTCGTTTAATGCCGTTAACCCTCGCAGGGGCAATGTTTGTATTAATCAATAACGTTTTCCTGAGCTTTGGGGAGGGGTCGTTTTTTTATTCCATGGGCATTCGACTTGATGCTTCAACTATTGAAACGCTAAATAGTTTAAAAGGCATCGGTGGGAACGTCTATAACGGTACGCTGGGTATTATGTCATTGATGGCGCCATTCTTTATCGGTATGGCGCTGGCGGAGGAACGCAAAGTCGATGCACTGGCTGCTGGATTATTATCTGTCGCCGCATTTATGACAGTCACACCTTACAGCGTGGGCGAGGCCTATGCCGTGGGTGCTAACTGGCTGGGCGGTGCGAACATTATTTCCGGTATTATTATCGGCCTGGTGGTCGCGGAAATGTTCACCTTCGTCGTGCATCGTAATTGGGTTATTAAATTACCTGATAGCGTTCCGGCTTCTGTTTCTCGCTCGTTTTCTGCACTGATTCCCGGCTTCATTATCCTCTCTATTATGGGGATCATCGCCTGGGCGTTGAACACCTGGGGAACGAACTTCCACCAGATCATCATGGATTCCATTTCAACTCCGCTGGCGTCACTGGGTAGCGTGGTGGGTTGGGCGTACGTGATTTTTGTTCCGCTATTGTGGTTCTTCGGTATTCACGGTTCTTTGGCACTGACTGCACTGGACAGCGGTATCATGACCCCCTGGGCGCTGGAAAACA
Source organism: Citrobacter sp. RHBSTW-00671 (assembly GCF_014103415.1). Lineage (NCBI taxonomy): Bacteria > Pseudomonadati > Pseudomonadota > Gammaproteobacteria > Enterobacterales > Enterobacteriaceae > Citrobacter > Citrobacter sp. RHBSTW-00671. The sequence continues at coordinate 3,353,008 of NZ_JABXPR010000001.1, read as the reverse complement.
TCGCTATCTACCAACAGTTTGGTTCCGTAGACGCGGCACTGGAAGCGGGTAAGACGTTCCACGTCTGGGCGAAGCCGATGCTGGACTCCTATATTTTCCTGGGAGGGAGTGGGGCAACGTTGGGTCTGATTATTGCTATCTTCCTGGCTTCTCGTCGCGCTGATTATCGTCAGGTAGCGAAACTGGCACTGCCATCAGGTCTGTTCCAGATTAACGAACCCATTCTGTTCGGTCTGCCGATTATCATGAACCCGGTTATGTTTATTCCGTTCATCCTGGTTCAGCCGATTCTGGCAGCGATTACACTGGCCGCTTATTACACAGGCATTATTCCACCGATTACCAACATTGCACCGTGGACGATGCCAACCGGGTTGGGCGCATTCTTTAACACCAATGGTAGCGTCGCTGCTCTGCTGGTCGCACTGTTTAACCTTGGTATCGCAACGCTGGTGTACCTGCCATTCGTGGTCGTCGCCAACAAAGCTCAGAACGTCATTGATAAAGAAGAAAGCGAAGAAGATATCGCTAACGCATTGAAATTCTAAATTTAATCCGGCATGGCTATGCGGCCATGCCGGACTGAACCAGAGGAAAAGAGTATGTTAGATATCGAAAATATCGTCGATACGCAGTCAGAGGCTGAAGAGCTTGAAGAAGTGGTGATGGGGCTCATCATCAACTCGGGTCAGGCACGTAGTCTGGCGTACGGCGCGCTCAAACTGGCCAAACAGGGTGATTTTGAGTCAGCGAAGAGCATGATGGAACAGTCTCGCATGGCGCTGAACGAAGCACACCTTGTCCAGACCAAACTGATTGAAGGCGATCAGGGTGAAGGTAAAATGAAAGTCAGCCTGGTGCTGGTCCATGCACAGGACCACCTGATGACGTCGATGCTGGCACGTGAACTGGTGACAGAACTGATTGAGCTTCACGAGAAGCTGAAATAGCGAGGAGTGCAGAATGCAGCTACAGATTAACGCACCGGAAATCAAAACCGTCTATGAGCAGCAGCTTTTTAATGGCAAAAATTTTCATGTGTTCATCTATAACAAAACTGAGAGCATCAGTGGGCTGCATCAGCATGATTACTACGAATTTACCCTGGTCTTAACGGGACGTTACTATCAGGAGATCAACGGTAAGCGTGTACTGCTTGAGCGCGGAGACTTTGTCTTTATCCCGTTGGGATCGCATCATCAAAGTTTCTATGATTTCGGCGCGACGCGAATTCTTAACGTTGGTATCAGTAAACGTTTTTTTGAACAGCACTACCACCCGTTGCTACCATTTTGTTTTGTTGCATCGCAGGTGTATCGGGCGAACAGCTCGTTTCTTACCTACATCGAAACGGTTATAGCATCACTGAACTTTCGTGAAAGCGGACTGGATGAATTTGTAGAAGTGGTCACCTTCTATATTATTAATCGGTTACGCCATCATCGGGAAGAACAGGTGCTGGATGATATTCCACAATGGCTTAAAACTACCGTGGAAAGCATGCATGACAAAAGGAAGTTCAGCGAAAATGCGCTGGAAAATATGGTACACCTGTCCGCAAAATCCCAGGAGTATCTGACCCGTGCAACCCAGCGTTATTACAGTAAAACGCCAATGCAGATTATTAATGAAATCCGCATTAATTTTGCTAAAAAACAGCTGGAAATGACTAACTATTCTGTAACTGATATTGCCTATGAGTCTGGTTACAGTAGTCCGAGCCTGTTTATTAAAACGTTTAAAAAGCTGACGTCGTTTACACCAAATAGCTACCGTAAGAAATTAACGGAATTTAATCAGTAAATTTTATTTACCAATAACCAATTTTTATAGCTTGCCCAAAATAGCGCTGGGACTACCACGCTATACCTGACGAATGGGTTGAGCATAATACGTGTCAGTGTTTTTACACTGAAGGGAGAAATTATGAGCCAGAAATTAAAAGTCGTCACTATCGGTGGCGGGAGCAGCTACACCCCTGAATTACTTGAAGGCTTTATTAAGCGTTATCATGAATTACCGGTCTCTGAATTGTGGCTGGTGGATGTCGACGGTGGTAAAGAGAAGCTGGACATTATTTTTGACCTCTGCCAGCGCATGATTGATAAAGCTGGCGTCCCGATGAAAGTGTACAAAACGCTGGATCGCCGAGAAGCGCTGAAAGATGCTGATTTTGTCACCACGCAGTTGCGCGTAGGACAACTTAAGGCCCGTGAACAGGATGAACGTATCCCTTTGAGCCATGGCTATCTGGGGCAGGAAACTAACGGTGCTGGAGGCCTGTTTAAAGGACTACGTACCATTCCGGTGATCTTTGACATTGTGAAGGATGTGGAAGAACTGTGCCCGAATGCGTGGGTGATTAACTTCACTAACCCGGCTGGCATGGTAACTGAAGCGGTCTATCGCCATACTAACTTCAAGAAGTTTATCGGCGTGTGCAATATTCCAATCGGTATGAAGATGTTTATCAGCGACGTCCTGGAGCTGAAACAGAGTGATGATTTATCCATCGATCTGTTTGGTCTGAACCATATGGTCTTCATTAAGGATGTTCTGGTCAACGGTGTGTCACGTTTTGATGAATTGCTGGACGGTGTAGCGTCGGGTCAGTTGAAAGCCTCTGGCGTGAAGAACATCTTTGATCTGCCGTTCAGTGAAGGGCTGATTCGTTCACTGAAACTGCTGCCGTGCTCGTATTTGCTGTACTACTTCAAGCCAAAAGAGATGCTGGCGATTGAAATGGGCGAATATTACAAAGGTGGCGCACGCGCACAGGTAGTACAGAAAGTTGAGAAGCAACTGTTTGATCTGTATAAAAATCCTGAGCTGAATGTTAAGCCGAAAGAGCTGGAACAGCGTGGCGGGGCTTATTACTCTGATGCCGCGTGTGAAGTCATCAATGCTATCTATAACGACAAACAGACCGAACATTACGTCAACATTCCTCATCATGGCCATGTTGATAATATTCCTGCGGACTGGGCCGTTGAGATGACCTGCACGCTGGGACGCAATGGTGCAACGCCGCACCCACGTATCACCCATTTCGATGAAAAGGTCCTGGGCCTTATCTATACCATTAAAGGTTTTGAAGTGGCGGCGAGCAACGCAGCACTGAGCGGCGAGTTGAATGATGTACTGCTGGCGTTAAACCTGAGTCCACTGGTGCATTCAGACACTGATGCTGAAATTCTTGCCCGCGAGCTGATCCTGGCGCATGAAAAATGGCTGCCAAATTTCGCCGGATGCATCGAGAAGCTTAAAAGCGAACAACACTAACTGAGGTTGGCTATGGAACGCGTACTGATTGTGAATGCGGATGATTTTGGCCTGAGCAAAGGACAAAACTACGGCATTGTTGAAGCCTGTCGCAATGGCATTGTCACCTCAACTACGGCCCTGGTGAATGGCGAGGCGATAGAGCATGCGGTACAGCTTAGTCGCGATATACCGGAGCTTGCCGTTGGGATGCACTTTGTCCTGACGCTCGGCAAACCGTTAACGGCGATGCCGGGTCTGACGCGTGACGGTGTGTTAGGGAAATGGATCTGGCAGATGGCAGAGGAAGAGACGTTGCCGCTGGAAGAGATTTCTCGGGAGCTGGCAGCACAGTATCAGCGTTTTATTGACCTGTTCGGGCGGGAACCGACGCATCTGGATAGTCATCACCACGTGCATATGTTCCCGCAGATTTTCCCGATTGTCGCCAGTTTTGCTGCGGAGAGGGGGGTTGCGTTGCGGATCGATCGGCAGACGGTGTTCCAGGCGTCTGATTTACCGGAAACGTTGCGAACCTCTCAGGGATTTAGCAGTGAGTTTTATGGCGACGCGATTTCTGAGGCCCTGTTTTTGCAGACGCTGGACGCGTCCGCAGACCGGGGAGAGTCCTCGCTGGAAGTGATGTGTCATCCGGCGTTTATCGATGGCATCATTCGACAAAGTGCCTACTGTTACCCCCGCTTAACTGAGCTTGACGTACTGACGTCTTCGTCATTGAAATACGCTATTGCGGAGCGCGGTTATCGTCTTGGCAGTTTTCTGAACGTTTAATTCCTGAGTTGGCGGCGCGTTGGTGGGCCGCATTTTTTTGTCTGCGTCATTGATATTTGCTGCAACCTGTCATTCCCCCCGTTATCGCCACCCACTTCACGAATTCACTGTTTTTGCACCGTCCGGGGGTAAAATCAGCTAAGATAGCGTTTTTCAGATTTTTAGAATTTGTCTTTAGTGAAGCAACTGATTATGAAACCTCTTCGCCAACAAAATCGTCCGGTTATCAGCTATGTTCCTCGCGTGGAGCCCGCTCCACCAGAGCATGCGGTGAAAATGGATGCGTTTCGTGACGTATGGATACTGCGCGGAAAATATGTCGCTTTTGTCTTAATGGGGGAGGCGTTTCAGCGTTCGCCTGCATTTACGGTTCCGGAGTCAGCACAGCGCTGGGCTAACCAAATTCGCCAGGAAAATGAACTGAGCGATTAGTCGGATATAAAAAAACCGCCGGGGCATAACTCACCGGCGGTTTTTTGTTTTGCGCAGACAGGCTGTTAGCGATGCGCCAGTTCGGCGTGATCGTCGCTGTCCAGAATGGTTTTATCGGTCTGTTTCAGCCATTGGCTGGTAAGCGTACCCGCGGTCATGGAACCGCTAACGTTCAATGCAGTACGGCCCATATCGATCAGCGGTTCAACAGAGATCAACAGAGCAACCAGTGTGACCGGCAGACCCATGGCAGGCAGTACGATCAGTGCCGCGAAGGTCGCGCCACCGCCCACACCCGCAACCCCTGCGGAACTGACGGTCACGATACCCACCAGCGTGGCAATCCACATTGGGTCCAGCGGGTTAATACCGACAGTGGGTGCCACCATCACGGCGAGCATCGCTGGGTACAGACCCGCACAACCGTTTTGACCAATCGTTGCGCCAAAAGAGGCGGCAAAGCTGGCGATGGACTCAGGGACGCCCAGACGACGGGTTTGCGCTTCGACGTTCAGTGGAATAGACGCGGCGCTGGAGCGGCTGGTGAAGGCGAAAGTCAGTACCGGCCAGACTTTGCGGAAGTATTTCAGTGGGCTAACGCCGTTAATACCCAGCAGGATGCCGTGTACGACGAACATAATGCCCAGACCGAGATACGAAGCAACGACGAAGCTACCCAGCTTGATGATGTCCTGCAGATTGGAACCGGCAACCACTTTGGTCATCAGCGCCAGAACACCGTACGGAGTCAGTTGCATCACCAGACGAACCAGCTTCATCACCCAGCTCTGCAGGGTATCGATAGCCGTTAATACGCGCTCGCCTTTTGGCGCATCATCTTTCAGCAGTTTAAGTGCCGCAACGCCCAGGAAGGCCGCGAAAATAACGACGCTGATAATCGACGTCGGGTTTGCACCCGTAAGATCGGCAAATGGGTTTTTCGGGATAAACGACAGCACCAACTGCGGCACGCTGAGGTCGGCAACTTTACCCACATAATTGGTTTCAATGGCGGTCAGGCGTGCGGTTTCAGCGCCGCCTTGCACCAGCCCTTCAGCAGTCAGACCAAACAGGTTCGTCACCAGAACACCCACCAGCGCGGCGATCAGCGTGGTAAACAGCAGCGTTCCGATAGTGAGGAAACTAATTTTGCCCAACTGAGAGGCGTTGTGCAGACGCGCAACGGCACTGAGAATAGAGGCAAAAACCAGCGGCATGACAATCATTTGCAGCAGTTGTACGTATCCGTTGCCGACAATGTTAAACCACTGAACGGAATCTTTCAGTACCTGGCTGTCGGACCCGTAAATGGTGTGCAGGGCGAGACCAAACACCACGCCCATGACCAGACCGACCAGTACTTTTTTGGCCAGACTCCACTGTTTGTGGCGGGCTTGCGCCAGCACGAACAGCAGTACAACGAACACGATAATGTTCGCGATTAATGGAAAGTTCATCCCCGTTCTCCTGATCTTATTATGCGTATCACCATGCAATGGTGATTCTGTTGGCGCAAGATTAGCAGAACTGTGACTTGCCTCTTATATTCAAATGGAATTGTTTATACCTAAAATGACATTTTGGCTGTTTTATTAATCAGCCTGGTGCTTTATAAACCGATTAAACTGCATCTGCAGCGTGTTAATCATCTGTGATGACCAGCGCACTGCGCTGTTTTCCGGCATCGTCTGAGGCATCCAGATGGCCCAGGCAAACAGCGCCATACATAAAAAGCGCTCCAGCTGATTTCCCTTCTGCGGGACGAGGATGGGCAGACGGAAGCGCCAGCGACAGGGCCAAAGCAGGGGAACGCCTGCCGGGGTCAGCATATCGGCCAGTATGTGACTGAGATAGCCCAACACCATCCCTTGTAACGCATCGGCCGGGATTATCCAGCCATCCGGAACTTTCAGATAAAACGTGGCCAGCAGGGCAAAGACCGCCAGCAGGCTGTGTGTAAACCCGCGATGGCCAAATGCCCGGGCAATAGGCTTTGATATCCACTTCAGCCGCTGCCCAAGCAGGGATTTCGGGTGATCGATATCGGGCAGCAGACACGTTAGAATGGCCGAAGGCACAATATGCCACCAGTCACCCTGAGCGAGAACGGGGGTCAGCTCGGCATTTTTGGCAAATACCGCACAGGCAATAGAAAAAAGAAGGTGGCCTTCCGCCGTCATGATAAAACCCAATAAACTGTCAATTCATACAGTATAGGGGTTTTATACAGTAGGCGGAAGAGGTGACGTTGTAACCCTTTGTCACAAATGCACGATTAACGCGCCAACCAACCGCCGTCCACGGCAAGCGTGTAACCATTAATATAGTCAGAAGCCGGGCTGGCGAGAAAAACGACCGGGCCTTGCACGTCATCCGGTGTTCCCCAGCGCCCCGCGGGAATGCGATCGACGATTTGCTGATTACGCTCACTGTCTTCGCGCAGTTGCTGTGTGTTATTGGTCGCCATATAGCCGGGAGCGATAGCATTAACATTGATCCCCTGAGGCGCCCATTCATTGGCCAGCAGGCGGGTGATCCCCAGCACGCCGCTTTTCGATGCGGTGTAGGACGGCACGCGGATTCCTCCCTGAAAAGAGAGCATTGAGGCAATATTGATAATTTTACCGCCGTTACCCTGCGCCAGGAACTGACGCGCCACCGCCTGCGACAGAAAGAAAACAGACTTAAGATTCAGATTCATTACGTCATCCCAGTCTTTTTCACTAAAATCCAGCGCGTCCTGGCGACGAATCGTACCTGCATTGTTGACCAGAATATCGACCCGACCGAATGCCGCCACAGTTTGCGTCACTATACCGGACAGTGCCTCCTGTTGGCTGAGGTCGGCCTGGATAGCCATAAAACGCCGACCAACTGCGGTGATTTTTTCCTCGGTGTCATGCGGGATTTTGCGGTTTACGCCAACCACGTCACATCCGGCTTCAGCCAGCGCCAGGGCCATACCTTGTCCAAGTCCGGTATCACAACCGGTGACGATTGCGACTTTACCCTCAAGACGAAACGCGTCCAGAACCATGTTCACCTCAGCTATTTTTACTGTTAATGCCTTGCAATAGGAGAAGAATAGAAGAGGTTGAACAAAAATACAATTAAAATGAAACCGTGTTTTAAAAATATTGAGAGGGCAAAAAAATGGGCAATATGGTCATTGCCCGGCGGGAGATTAACCGTGAAGATGCCCGGCAGTGAGCTCCGTCAACGAGGCCAGTTTAACGTCGGCAAGCACAAAACGGGGATCATCCTGATTTTCATGAGCGGGGACAACAATTGAGCGCATTCGCGCTGCTTTCGACGCAATCATCCCGTTCACAGAATCTTCCAGCGCGACACAAGATAACGGGGATACCCCCAGCTTCTGGGCACAATCGAGGTAAACCTGCGGGTGCGGTTTGCTGTAAGGTAATTTTTCTGCCGAGGCCAGCGCGTCAAAGCTATCGCGCAGATCAAACATGGTCAGCACTTTTTCCAGCATATGCAGCGGTGATGCGGAGGCCAGTCCAACTTTGATTCCCTGAGATTTGCACAGTGCCACAGCTTGACGTACGCCCGGCAACAGGGGGCGCGTTTCTTCTACCAGCGCAATGGCCCGTGTAATGATGCGCTCCGTCACCTCCTGACGAGAGGGGCCTTTCCAAGGTTGCTGTGCGAACCAAAGATCAACAACCATATCGATACGTAAACCAAGCGTGTCGGGAAGTTCATGGCGGCGGGTGATATCTACGCCTAAACTTGCAATCACATCCAGTTCGGCCTGATCCCAGAGCGGTTCTGAATCGACCAGTAATCCATCCATATCGAAAATTGCAGCAAGAATTTGACGCGGGGTTGACATCACAACCTCTCCTTTAGGGTGATAACAGGGATTAAGAGCCCACCAGAACGAGCTCTAAGCGTTCATTATGGCTAATTTGGCAGTATACCGCCTTTAAAGATCAGGCGAAAACGGTTATCAACGGGTAAACTTAGGCCAAAATGACACGTCTTTATCAAGGGGAACTCATGACGTATCAACAAGCTGGACGCATTGCTGTCTTGAAAAGGTTGCTGGGATGGGTGATTTTCATTCCGGCGCTGATTTCAACACTGGTTTCAGTACTGAAGTTTATGTACGCGCACAGCGAAAAGCAGGAAGGGATTAATGCAGTAATGCTCGATTTTGCCCATGTGATGATCGACATGATGCGGGTAAATACGCCGTTTCTTAACCTGTTTTGGTATAACTCGCCGACACCGGATTTTCAGACCGGACTGAATCTTGTTTTTTGGTTGATTTTTATTCTGATATTCATCGGTCTGGCATTGCAGGACTCTGGCGCCAGAATGAGCCGTCAGGCGCGTTTTTTACGCGAGGGCGTTGAAGATCAGTTGATTCTGGAACAGGCAAAAGGCAGTGAAGGGTTATCGCGTGAGCAAATTGAGTCGCGTATTGTCGTGCCACACCATACGATCTTTTTACAAATCTTCCCGCTCTATATTTTGCCGGTGATCGTTATCGTGATCGGCTATTTCTTCTTTTCATTACTGGGCTTTTTGTAAGTCCGATATTATCAGGCCTGGACTGCGTGAAGCATCAGGCCTGATAAACAAAGCCGCCTTCGGGCTATCTGTACGTTAAGCCGCCAGTAACCTTTCCATTGCTTTTTGCGCCACCACCAGGTGCTGCCCGCCAAACAGAATTGCCCGATTAAGCAACGTATACAGCTGATAGATAGGCTGCCTGTCGAGAAAATCTAACGGTAGCGGCGAGACAGACTGATAACCGTCATAAATCTGCGGTGGCTGATCGGTATGTAACGGCAACATTGCCAGATCGCACTCTCTGTCGCCCCAGTAACAGGCAGGGTCAAAGATGTAAGGGCCATTCGGTCCGAGTGCACAGTTTGCCGACCACAAATCGCCGTGCAGGAGAGAAGGCTGTGGCTGATGGGAGGAGAGTCGTTGCTGAACATGATCGACAATGGCGTCAATATTGCCAAACGCGATACCTTTTTCCGCCGCAAGTTCCAGTTGCCAGCCGATGCGTTGTTCGGCGAAGAAGGTTGACCAGCGACGCTGCCAGGCATTGGGTTGCGGCGTAGTGGAGAGCGCATTATCGAAGTCGAGGCCGAACTGTGGCTGATCGCTCCATTCATGCAAATGTGCAAGTTGTTGTCCGAGAATAAACGCGTTGTGGGCATCAAGCGGGCGGGGAGGGAGAAAGTCCATTACCAGAAAACTGTAATCTCTGTCGGCACCCACTGCCCAGACTTTGGGAACAGAGACGGTTTGACTTCGGGAAAGCAGTTCTAACTGGTCGGCCTCCGCCGTAAAGCCAGACAACAGCTCTCTTTCATCACATTTGACGAAAAAATCGCGCCCCGCATAGCGTAAATGCCATGCGGCGTGGATCTCTCCGCCGGGCAGTTCATTACGCAGTTCGATTTCGCCTTCACCTAATTGCTCGCTTAAAAGACGACTGATAGCCTGCCACATGATGTCTCTCCCCATGTTGTCTGCCAGATCATAAGGTTAGCGCAAGAATGCGGTAAAAAAACACGAACTGACGCACACCGTAGACGCGTCATCGCTGGAAAGGCACTTATTGTATGTCGTTCTTCCATACCTCCCTGAGAAATTGCGACGTTCGGTTTAACATGATTCACTTCTTTGTAATCACGTGATTTTTTATCATAGACGCATAATACGCATGCCGACAGTTTTGGCGGTAAATCCCCCTTAATGCCTGATAAGGGGGATGGTGTCATCATCGGGTAAGATACGAATATATTTTTTGCGTATCGTCCAACGCGCACAGCCGTGTGCCCTGATTCAGCGTTGCTGCGCTACCCGCAGCGACGCCAAAACGCACAATCTCTTCAAACGGGGCATTTTCTGCCAGTTTCAACGTCATCGCGCCGACCATACTGTCGCCTGCGCCAACGGTACTTTGGCTTTTCACCGGCGGAGGAACGACCTGGACGCACGTTTCTTGATTGACGCCCAATGCCCCTTGTGGCCCAAGAGAGACCACAACGCGAAGCGCTTTGCCGCTTTGTACAATCTCCTGTGCCGCTTTGCGGACATCATCGGGTTGTGTGAGTTCGCGCTTTACCAGCGCACTCAATTCTTTGAGGTTGGGTTTTACCAGTTCGATACCGCCGATGGCTAATGCCGCCGTCAGCGCCTCGCCGGAGCTATCGACAATGCAGCGAATGCCCTGTTTTTGTGCGGTGGTGATGAGTCGGGTCAGTTTTTCTATTTGTACACCGGGCGGCAAACTGCCGCTAATGACCAGTATTGCACCCGATTCAATTTCCAGTACCTGATCCTGCAGTTGGTAGAATTCGTCATCAGTCAGCGCGGCACCGGGCATGACAAAACGATACTGCTCGCCGCTGGATTCGACGTGGACATGGAGATTTTGTCGGGTCCAGTCTTTGGCCTCGATAGTCGAGACGGGAACATTTTCGTCGGCAAGTAAAGAAACTAAGTGCTCGCCGGTCGCACCACCGACCGGGAAGATAGCCGTTGCGGTTCCGCCAAGATGTGCAATGGCGCGGGCAACGTTGATGCCTCCGCCGCCAGGTTCAAAAACCGGTGAGGTACAGCGAAGTTTACCTTCAGGGTAGATTTGTGGCGTGATTGTTGCGCTATCGAGAGAGGGCGCAAGTGTTAACGTATAGATACGTATCATCTTTACCTCCTGTTAGGCTGACCCCAGTCTGGCACTTAACGTCACGAAAGTGAAGTAATTAACAACATGATTTCTCGCAGCTTTATTTAAAATTCTCCTGCCAAAGATATATAAATAAAATAAAGGATTAAGAACGCTCTTATTCAAAAAATGAAATAAGAATTTATTGCTATGTTATTCGAGTCTTTTTATAATTTGTTACCTTTCAAGGGTCTTTTGTCATTGATCCACATGAAAGTTTCCGAGACCGTTATGGTCTCTTTTTTTGTTGTACGGACTCTTTATAAATGAAGCTTTTGAAGACAGTGCCCGCAGCAGTATTGCTGACGGGGTGCGTGTTTGCGTCAATGCATGCCGCCGCCGATGATTCCGTTTTTACTGTCATGGATGACCCTTCCAGCGCGAAAAAACCCTTTGAAGGTAACCTGAACGCGGGATATCTTGCCCAGTCAGGCAACACAAAAAGTTCTTCTTTAACCGCCGACACCACCATGACCTGGTATGGTCAATCTACGGCGTGGTCTCTGTGGGGAAATGCCAGCAACACCTCCTCAAATGATGAGCGTTCATCTGAGAAATATGCTGTAGGTGGTCGTAGTCGTTACAACATGACTGACTATGACTATCTCTTTGGTCAGGCCAGTTGGCTAACAGACCGTTATAACGGATACCGTGAGCGTGACGTGCTAACGGCCGGTTATGGTCGCCAGTTTCTCAATGGACCGGTGCACAGTTTCCGCTTTGAATTCGGTCCTGGTGTACGTTATGACGAGCACACTGATGGCACCACTGAGACGCAGCCGTTAGGTTATGCGTCCGGGGCGTATGCGTGGCAGATGACGGACAACACCAAGTTTACGCAGGGTGTGTCGGTATTTGGTGCCGATGATACAACGCTGAATTCTGAAACGGCCTTGAATGTTGCTATCAACGAACACTTTGGATTGAAGGTCGCGTACAACGTGACCTGGAACTCCGAACCGCCTGCAACTGCGCCGGAGCATACCGATCGCCGCACGACGCTTTCGCTCGGCTATCGTATGTAATAGTTAGCCGGGCCAGTTAAATGGCCCGGCTTTGATAAATTAACGTTTAGTATTTTTATTATCCTGACTGCGCTTTATTTTTGATGCTTTTCTGGCATTCCGCATTTTTAGACGCTTTCAATTTAGTGCATAAATAATCTGCCCCGAAAATGGGATGCCATCACTACCATCATAATTAAACACCATTAACGGTCTGTGAAATATACCTGCTCCGGTGAGCATTGTGGTTCTGACATTTAACCCCAGATCATCGCTGCCCAACGTAGCATTAGCATTGCCGCACAAATAACCAGCAGGATCACCACCATCTTCCAGTGTTTCTTTGCAAAGCGATTTGTTGGCATTGTTCTTTTCCTGCTCAGATTAGATGACTTTCTGCAAGTGTAACAAAGACGTCAGGGTGTCAGTGAATTGATTTACATCATAGAGTACGCGTTGATTGTTGCTTTGATCGGCCCGTAATGCCGTGTACACTGTCAAACGGTGTTATCAAAAAGCGGGTGTAGGTCCAGTGTTGCCAGTCAGGTGACCTGTGACATATTTCGCAGAGTGAAGCGGGAATCAGCCCACGCCTTTTTGATAATTTTAAATATTGAATCTTTGTATGTGATCTTACGTGTGGGTCACCACTGCAAATAAGGATATAACATGCCTGTTATTACTCTTCCTGATGGCAGCCAACGCCATTACGACCACGCTGTAAGCCCCATGGATGTTGCGCTGGACATCGGTCCAGGTCTGGCGAAAGCGACTATTGCTGGCCGTGTTAACGGTGAGCTGGTAGATGCTTCCGATCTGATTGAGCATGATGCGAAACTCTCCATCATCACCGCGAAGGATGAAGAAGGTCTGGAGATCATTCGTCACTCTTGTGCGCACCTGTTAGGGCATGCGATCAAACAACTTTGGCCGAACACCAAAATGGCGATCGGACCGGTTGTTGACAACGGTTTTTACTACGATATCGATCTTGACCGTACGTTAACCCAGGAAGATGTCGACGCGCTCGAGAAGCGGATGCACGAGCTCGCTGAGAAAAACTACGATGTCATTAAGAAGAAAGTCAGCTGGTACGAAGCGCGCGAAACCTTCGTGAAGCGTGGTGAGACCTATAAAGTCTCTATTCTTGATGAAAACATCGCCCATGATGACAAGCCTGGCTTGTACCATCATGAAGAATACGTCGATATGTGCCGTGGCCCGCACGTGCCGAACATGCGTTTCTGTCATCACTTCAAACTGATGAAGACCGCAGGGGCATACTGGCGGGGCGACAGTAACAACAAGATGCTGCAGCGGATTTATGGTACTGCATGGGCCGATAAAAAAGCCCTGAATGCCTACCTGCAACGTCTGGAAGAAGCGGCCAAGCGTGACCACCGCAAAATCGGTAAGCAGCTTGACCTGTATCATATGCAGGAAGAAGCACCGGGTATGGTGTTCTGGCATAACGATGGCTGGACTATCTTCCGCGAGCTGGAAGTTTTTGTTCGCTCGAAACTGAAAGAATATCAGTATCAGGAAGTTAAAGGTCCGTTCATGATGGACCGTGTGTTGTGGGAAAAAACAGGTCACTGGGACAACTACAAAGATGCAATGTTCACTACCTCGTCTGAGAACCGTGAATACTGCATTAAACCCATGAACTGTCCGGGCCACGTTCAGATCTTTAACCAGGGTCTGAAATCCTATCGTGATCTGCCGTTGCGTATGGCTGAATTTGGTAGCTGTCACCGTAACGAGCCGTCAGGTGCGCTGCACGGTCTGATGCGTGTACGTGGCTTTACTCAGGATGATGCACATATCTTCTGTACTGAAGAGCAGATTCGTGATGAAGTTAACGCTTGCATTCGTATGGTCTACGATATGTACAGCACTTTTGGCTTCGAGAAAATCGTCGTCAAATTGTCCACTCGCCCCGAAAAACGCATCGGCAGCGATGAAATGTGGGACCGTGCTGAAGCTGACCTGGCCGTTGCGCTGGAAGAAAATAACATCCCGTTTGAGTTCCAACTGGGTGAGGGCGCGTTCTACGGTCCGAAAATTGAATTTACCCTGTATGACTGCCTCGATCGTGCATGGCAGTGCGGTACTGTACAGCTGGACTTCTCCCTGCCGTCCCGTTTAAGCGCCTCTTATGTTGGCGAAAACAACGAGCGTCAGGTGCCGGTTATGATTCACCGTGCAATTCTTGGGTCGATGGAACGTTTTATCGGTATCCTGACCGAAGAGTTCGCTGGCTTCTTCCCGACCTGGCTTGCGCCGGTTCAGGTTGTGGTCATGAACATCACCGATTCTCAGTCTGAATACGTTAACGAATTAACGCAGAAACTACAAAATGCGGGTATTCGTGTAAAAGCAGACTTGAGAAATGAGAAGATTGGCTTTAAAATCCGCGAGCACACTTTACGTCGTGTCCCTTACATGTTGGTCTGTGGCGACAAAGAGGTAGAAGCAGGCAAAGTTGCCGTGCGCACCCGTCGTGGCAAAGACTTGGGCAGCCTGGACGTAAATGAAGTGATTGAGAAGCTGCAACAAGAGATTCGCAGCCGCAGTCTTCAACAACTGGAGGAATAAGGTATTAAAGGCGGAAAACGAGTTCAAACGGCACGTCCGAATCGTATCAATGGCGAGATTCGCGCCCTGGAAGTTCGCTTAACAGGTCTGGAAGGCGAAGCTTTGGGTATTGTGAGTCTGAGAGAAGCGATCGAAAAGGCTGAAGAAGCTGGAGTAGATTTAGTTGAAATCAGCCCTAACGCCGAACCGCCAGTTTGTCGTATTATGGACTACGGCAAGTTCCTTTATGAAAAGAGTAAATCTTCTAAGGAACAGAAGAAAAAGCAAAAAGTTATCCAGGTTAAGGAAATTAAATTCCGTCCTGGCACCGACGATGGCGATTACCAGGTAAAACTCCGCAGCCTGGTACGCTTTCTGGAAGAGGGTGATAAAGCTAAGATCACGCTGCGTTTCCGCGGTCGTGAGATGGCGCACCAACAGATCGGCATGGAAGTGCTTAACCGCGTCCGTGACGATCTGAGTGAACTGGCAGTCGTCGAATCCTTCCCTACGAAGATCGAAGGCCGTCAGATGATCATGGTGCTCGCTCCTAAGAAGAAACAGTAAGGCCTTCAAGTAGCAATGTCTGTGGAGCCTGCGGGTTCCACAGCCGTTGTTCGCCTACGTTTCGTTTATTAACAATGCGAAGTGGAAGTTATTAAAATGCCAAAAATTAAGACCGTACGCGGTGCTGCTAAGCGTTTCAAAAAAACCGGTGGTGGTGGATTTAAGCGTAAGCACGCAAACCTGCGTCATATTCTGACCAAAAAATCTACTAAGCGTAAACGTCACCTGCGTCCAAAAGGCCTCGTGTCTAAAGGCGATCTGGGTCTGGTTATCGCGTGCCTGCCGTACGCATAAGCCGTTAACGTTTAATTCATTTTTTTACTAAGAATATAGAAACAGGAGAGCACATATGGCTCGCGTAAAACGTGGTGTAGTTGCCCGTGCACGTCACAAGAAAATTTTGAAACAAGCTAAAGGCTACTACGGTGCGCGTTCTCGCGTATACCGCGTTGCCTTCCAGGCTGTTATCAAAGCTGGTCAGTACGCTTATCGTGACCGTCGTCAGAAAAAGCGTCAGTTCCGTCAACTGTGGATTGCGCGTATCAACGCAGCAGCACGTCAGAACGGTATTTCTTACAGCAAATTCATCAACGGCCTGAAAAAAGCCTCTGTTGAAATCGACCGTAAGATCCTGGCTGACATCGCAGTATTCGACAAAGTAGCGTTCACCGCTCTGGTCGAAAAAGCGAAAGCAGCTCTGGCATAAGCCGGTGAAAAGAGGGAGCCTGGCTCCCTCTCTTTTATTTGTAGTTCAATCAATTGGTTGACAATTTATCCGTAAGCCTTTTCAATAAAGGTTGTCCGGTTTTTACCACACAAGGTAATGCAAGCATGAATGCTGCTATTTTCCGCTTCTTCTTTTACTTTAGCACCTGAACTCAGGAGGCTTGCGCGTGAAAGAAGAAACGGAAAACAGCGCCTAAAAGCCTCCCTGGTGGAGGCTTTTTTTATACGCGTCATCCTTCAAGTTGTCTCTGTGCTGGCTGCATCTGCGCTTTTGCCGCGTTGATACAACTTGAATGATTTTGCGTATATACAAGCGACTAGTGAATATCGCAACATAACGAGGAAAACCATGTCACATCTCGCAGAGCTGGTTGCCAGTGCAACGGCCGCCATTAACCAGGCTTCAGATGTTGCCGCGTTAGACAATGTCCGCGTCGAATATTTGGGCAAGAAAGGGCACCTGACCCTTCAGATGACAACCCTGCGCGAGCTGCCACCGGAAGAGCGCCCGGCAGCAGGTGCGGTAATCAATGAAGCAAAAGAGCAGGTACAGCAAGCGCTGAACGCGCGTAAAGCTGAATTAGAAAACGCAGCACTGAACGCGCGCCTGGCTGAAGAAACTATCGATATCTCCCTGCCGGGACGCCGTATCGAAAATGGCGGACTGCATCCGGTAACACGTACTATCGACAGGATTGAAAGTTTCTTCGGTGAGCTGGGCTTTACCGTGGCGACGGGCCCAGAAATCGAAGATGACTATCATAACTTCGACGCGCTGAACATTCCTGGCCACCACCCGGCGCGTGCTGACCACGATACCTTCTGGTTTGACGCAACGCGTCTGCTGCGTACGCAGACCTCCGGCGTGCAGATCCGCACCATGAAAGAAAAACAACCGCCGATCCGCATTATTGCGCCGGGCCGTGTATATCGTAACGACTACGATCAGACGCACACCCCGATGTTCCATCAGATGGAAGGCCTGATCGTTGATACCAATATCAACTTCACCAACCTGAAAGGTACGCTGCACGATTTCCTGCGTAACTTCTTTGAAGAGGACCTGCAGGTTCGTTTCCGTCCTTCTTACTTCCCGTTCACTGAACCTTCTGCGGAAGTTGACGTTATGGGTAAAAACGGAAAATGGCTGGAAGTCCTGGGCTGCGGTATGGTTCACCCGAACGTGCTGCGTAACGTCGGTATCGATCCAGAAATCTACTCCGGTTTTGCCTTCGGTATGGGTATGGAGCGTCTGACCATGTTGCGTTATGGCGTTACCGATCTGCGTTCTTTCTTCGAAAACGATCTGCGTTTCCTCAAACAGTTTAAATAAAGGCAGGGTAATACAATGAAATTCAGTGAACTGTGGTTACGCGAATGGGTTAACCCAGCAATTGATAGCGATGCGCTGTCAAACCAAATTACGATGGCGGGCCTGGAAGTTGACGGTGTGGAGCCTGTTTCCGGCGCGTTCAACGGCGTAGTGGTGGGCGAAGTGGTTGAGTGTGCTCAGCACCCGAACGCTGACAAACTGCGCGTCACCAAAGTGAATGTCGGCGGCGATCGCCTGCTGGATATCGTCTGTGGCGCACCAAATTGCCGTCAGGGGCTGAAAGTGGCCGTGGCAACCGTGGGCGCTGTTCTACCGGGCGATTTCAAAATCAAAGCTGCGAAACTGCGTGGTGAGCCGTCTGAAGGCATGCTGTGCTCGTTTTCTGAGCTGGGTATTTCCGACGATCATAACGGTATTATCGAACTGCCAGCCGATGCGCCAATTGGCACCGATATCCGCGAATATCTGAAGCTTGACGATAACACTATCGAAATCAGCGTTACGCCGAACCGCGCCGACTGCTTAGGTATTATCGGTGTTGCGCGTGATGTGGCTGTGCTGAACAAAGCTCCGCTGGTTGAGCCGGAAATGGCGCCAGTAGCGGCCACCATTAGCGACGTCCTGCCGATTCAGGTCGAAGCCGTAGACGCTTGCCCACGTTATCTGGGCCGCGTGGTAAAAGGCATCAATGTTAAGACGCCAACCCCGCTGTGGATGAAAGAGAAACTGCGCCGTTGCGGTATTCGCTCCATCGATGCCGTGGTTGACGTGACCAACTATGTGCTGCTTGAACTGGGTCAACCGATGCACGCGTTCGACAAAGACCGCATTGAAGGCGGGATTGTTGTGCGTATGGCGAAAGAAGGGGAAACCCTGGTCCTGCTCGACGGTAGCGAAGCAAAACTGAGTGCGGATACGCTGGTGATTGCTGACCACAACAAAGCGCTGGCCATGGGGGGGATCTTTGGTGGTGAGCACTCTGGTGTGAATGATGAAACGCAAAACGTTCTGCTGGAATGCGCGTTCTTCAGCCCGCTGTCCATTACCGGTCGTGCGCGCCGTCACGGTCTGCATACCGATGCTTCTCACCGCTATGAGCGTGGTGTCGATCCAGCACTGCAGTACAAAGCAATGGAGCGTGCAACGCGTCTGCTGATTGATATCTGTGGCGGCGAAGCTGGCCCAGTGATTGATGTGACCAACGAAGCGACGTTGCCGAAGCGTGCCACCATTACGCTGCGTCGTAGCAAACTGGATCGCCTGATCGGCCATCCTATTGCGGATGAGCAGGTGAGCGATATTTTGCGTCGTCTGGGCTGTGAAGTCACTGAAGGCCAGGGCGAGTGGAAGGCTGTCGCGCCGAGCTGGCGTTTCGATATGGAGATCGAAGAAGACCTGGTCGAAGAAGTCGCCCGCGTATACGGTTACGACAATATCCCGAACACGCCAATTCAGGCGGGTCTTATCATGGGTGAACATCGTGAAGCGGACCTCTCGCTGAAACGTGTTAAGACCATGCTGAATGACAAAGGCTACCAGGAAGTTATTACCTACAGCTTTGTTGATCCTAAGGTCCAGTCGCTGCTGCACCCGGGTGAAGAAGCGCTGCTGCTGCCAAGCCCAATCTCTATCGATATGTCAGCAATGCGTCTGTCTCTGTGGACCGGCTTGCTGTCTACGGTAGTGTACAACCAGAACCGTCAGCAGAACCGTGTGCGTATTTTTGAAACGGGTTTGCGTTTTGTACCGGATACACAGGCTAACCTCGGGATCCGTCAGGATCTGATGCTGGCGGGCGTGATCTGCGGCAACCGTCATGACGAACACTGGAATCTGGCGAAAGAGACGGTTGATTTCTATGATCTGAAGGGCGATCTGGAAGCGGTTCTCGACCTGACCGGCAAACTGGCGGACATCCAGTTCAAAGCTGAAGCGAATCCAGCTCTGCATCCGGGTCAGTCTGCAGCGATTTATCTGAAAGGTGAACGTATTGGTTTCATTGGGGTTGTTCATCCTGAACTGGAACGTAAACTGGATCTGAACGGTCGCACTCTGGTGTTCGAACTGGAGTGGAATAAGCTCGCAGACCGCGTGGTGCCTCAGGCGCGTGAAGTTTCTCGCTTCCCGGCGAACCGCCGTGACATCGCCGTTGTTGTGGCAGAAAACGTTCCCGCAGCGGATATTTTATCCGAATGTAAGAAAGTTGGCGTAAATCAGGTAGTTGGCGTAAACTTGTTTGACGTGTACCGCGGTAAGGGTGTTGCGGAGGGTTATAAGAGCCTCGCTATCAGCCTGATCCTTCAGGATACCAGCCGTACACTTGAAGAAGAGGAGATTGCCGCTACCGTCGCCAAATGTGTAGAGGCATTAAAAGAGCGATTCCAGGCATCATTGAGGGATTGAACCTATGGCGCTTACAAAAGCTGAAATGTCAGAATATCTGTTTGATAAGCTTGGGCTTAGCAAGCGGGATGCCAAAGAACTGGTCGAGCTGTTTTTCGAAGAGATCCGTCGTGCTCTGGAAAATGGTGAGCAGGTAAAACTCTCTGGTTTTGGTAACTTCGATCTGCGTGATAAGAATCAACGTCCGGGACGTAACCCGAAAACGGGCGAAGATATTCCCATTACAGCACGGCGCGTGGTGACCTTCAGACCCGGGCAGAAGTTAAAAAGCCGGGTTGAAAACGCAACGCCCAAAGAAGAGTGATTTAACGATACGCAAAGTATGACGCGTATAACTAAAAAGGCCGCTATGCGGCCTTTTTCCTTTTCACTACTGAATCAGCACCGTAGAATCTCCCCATCTTTTTTCAGCAGAATGGAAAACATGCTGACTTTTGCCCATCAACAGCAGCGACGAAACGTGCGCTGGATTCTGTCTCTGTCAGTGCTGATGCTGCTGGCAACCATGATAAGTTTGTGCGCAGGAGAACAGTGGATTGCTCCCGGCGATTGGTTTAGCGCTCGCGGCGATCTGTTCGTCTGGCAAATTCGACTGCCCCGTACGCTTGCCGTATTGCTGGTAGGCGCCGCACTGGCCCTGGCTGGCGCGGTGATGCAGGCGCTGTTTGAAAACCCGCTCGCGGAGCCTGGCTTACTCGGCGTGTCTAATGGCGCGGGGGTAGGGCTTATTGCGGCAGTACTGTTGGGGCAAGGGCGATTGCCCGGTTGGGCATTAGGCCTGTGCGCCATTGCTGGTGCGCTGATTATCACCCTCATTCTTCTTCGTTTTGCCCGCCGACATTTATCGACCAGTCGTTTGCTGTTGGCAGGCGTGGCGCTGGGGATTATCTGCAGCGCGCTGATGACCTGGGCTATCTATTTTTCCACCTCTTTTGATCTTCGACAGTTGATGTACTGGATGATGGGGGGCTTCGGTGGCGTAGACTGGCATCAGGCCTGGCTCATGGTGGCATTGGTTCCGGTGCTGGTGTGGATCTGCTGTCAGTCGCAGCCGATGAATATGCTGGCGCTGGGGGAGACTTCCGCACGTCAGTTGGGGCTGCCCCTATGGTTCTGGCGCAACCTGCTGGTGGTCGCCACGGGATGGATGGTGGGCGTAAGCGTGGCGCTGGCGGGGGCAATTGGTTTTATCGGGCTGGTAATCCCTCATATTCTGCGACTGTGTGGATTAACCGATCACCGCGTTTTACTCCCTGGCTGTGCGCTGGCCGGGGCAATTGCACTACTGTTTGCTGATGTCGTTGCACGTCTGGTACTGGCATCGGCTGAATTACCCATTGGCGTGGTGACGGCCACGATGGGTGCACCGGTATTTATCTGGTTATTGTTAAAAGCTGCGCGCTAGAACGCGCAGGTTCGGTCTATGCTTAAAAGCTGAACAGGGTCATCCCACTATTCACCTGTTGTTCTGGAGATGCTATGCAAAACACGCTTTTTAATACGGAAGTGACAACCATCGACGGCGAGGCGACCTCATTGCAGGCGTATGCCGGAAATGTACTGTTAATTGTCAACGTAGCCTCAAAATGTGGGTTAACGCCGCAGTATGAGCAACTGGAAAACCTGCAGAAAGCCTGGCATGGGCAGGGTTTCACCGTTCTGGGATTCCCTTGTAACCAGTTTCTGGGGCAGGAGCCCGGCAGCGAAGACGAGATTAAGACGTATTGCAGCACCACCTGGGGCGTTACCTTCCCGATGTTCAGTAAGATTGATGTCAATGGCGAAGCCCGCCATCCGTTGTATCAGAAGCTGATTGATGCGGCACCCACTGCGGTTGCACCGGCAGATAGCGGATTTTATGCGCGTATGGCGAGTAAAGGCCGGGCACCGCTCTACCCGGACGATATTCTGTGGAACTTTGAGAAGTTCTTAGTCGGTCGGGATGGGCAGGTGCTGCAGCGTTATTCCCCTGATATGACGCCTGAGGACCCGGTTCTTGTCCACGCTATAAAGACTGCATTGGCCAACTAATGTCCCGATTAATGCTGCTACAGGATGTTGCGGAATCGACCCGACTCGGCCCGCTATCTGGTGAAATTAAAGCAGGGGAGATCCTGCATTTAGTGGGCCCCAACGGCGCGGGGAAAAGTACGTTGCTGGCGCGAATGGCGGGACTGACGACCGGAGAAGGGAGCATCACCTTTGGTGATACACCGCTTAGTGACTGGCCGGCAGCGAAGCTGGCGCAACATCGTGCTTATCTTGCGCAACAGCAAAATCCACCATTTGCGATGCCGGTCTGGCATTTTCTGACGCTGCATCAGCCTGATAAAGCGCGAACAGACCTGCTGCAGGAGGTGGCTGATGCGCTTGGGCTGGGAGATAAACTGGGACGTGGTGTTAATCAGCTTTCAGGGGGGGAATGGCAACGTGTGCGTCTGGCGGCCGTCATCCTGCAAATGAGTCCACAGTCTAATCCGCATGGGCAACTTTTGTTGCTGGATGAGCCGATGAATAGCCTGGATGTCGCGCAACAAAACGCGCTGGACAGGTTGTTGAGCCAGCTGTGTCAGCAGGGAATCGCCATTGTGATGAGCAGTCATGATCTTAACCATACGCTACGCCATGCGCACAAGGCGTGGTTGCTCAAGCGCGGAAAGCTGCTGGCGAGCGGTGCGCGTGATGTGGTGCTGACGCCAGCCAATCTGTCGTTGGCCTACGGTGTAAATTTCCGTCGCCTGGATATTGAAGGCCACAGAATGCTCATATCAACCACTTAAGTTAAATGGGTTCTTGAAAATCACATAATTTCCACGCTAAATTGACACAAAAATAAAAATCAGAGGATTCGTCCTGAATGCGCTTTTGGCTCCTTTTCATCACAGTATTGTTTTTGGCGGGGTGCAGCAGCCATCGTGCTCCTGCGCCGAATGCCCGACTGTCGGACTCTATCGCCGTTATCGCGGGTCTTAACGATCAGTTGCAAACCTGGCATGGCACTCCCTATCGCTATGGCGGTATGAGCCGTAGCGGGGTGGATTGTTCGGGATTTGTGTTGATGACGATGCGTGACCAATTCGATCTTCAATTACCGCGAGACACGCGTACTCAATCAAAGATTGGTACCGAGATCGATAAAGATGATTTGCTACCCGGCGATCTGGTTTTCTTTAAAACGGGTTCCGGTGAAAGTGGTCTGCATGTCGGAATTTACGATACCAATAATCAATTTATCCATGCTTCAACCAGTCGCGGAGTGATGCGTTCTTCGCTGGATAACGTCTACTGGCGTAAAAACTTTTGGCAGGCACGCCGAATTTAATCATGACGGGTGACGAGAGCGGCTCGCGGCTTTCTCGTCATCCACATTTTAAATGTCAACTTTCACTTCTGCTGTTTGTCGGTCAATAACCCTGAACATTAAGAGCGTATCTTGCTAAAAATATGATTTATCCCGAGATATTAAAAAGTGCAAAGCTGGATATTCGTTTATAATCAGGATAAGCTAAAAAAAAAGGATTCGATTTACTGGCTAAAAAGGGAAAAATGAAAGGGCCTCAATTTGTATCAGCAGCAACGTATTTTTCCATCCTTTGTTACAGGATGCCGGATTACACCCATGCAGAGGGGCTGGCACAATGATTGTTTCACTGGATTATCTTTATCATTCAGAGTTCTCTTTTCTTCCTGCACGAAGTGAAAAAGGTGACCTTGAGTCCGTCGACATTGTTACAAACTTTGTCAGCCCGAATGGCAACGTACGCATGCCAACAGAGCTGGTTATGCCCCGGATGTCAGACGACGAGCAATGCCGTTTATTTGCCGAGAAGCTGGAATTAATCGAAACGTGCCAACACTTTTTTATTCAACGCAAAGTTCCGGCGTGGATTAATTTAACGCCAGCGGTCGCTAATACTTTATTATCAGACGCTGAATATGCTTCACGTGTTGAACGATTTTCATTTATTGAACTGACGATTAATGAAAGTTATCCGGAGTTAAACAGTGGCAAAGAAAATCCCACATTGGCGGCTCTGGCTGCGCGATTCCCATTAATACTGACAAACTACGGTGCCGGGGGCATATCCACGCGGGCAATTTTTGATGGTCTGTTCAAACGGGTTGTGCTGGATAAAAACTTTGTTCAACAAAGGATTACACATATTTCGTTTGAGCCGTTTATGCGGGCTATTCTGGCGCAATTATCCCCCAGCTGTGAATCAATCATCATTAGCGGTATTGATACACAGGAGATGCTGGCGCGGGTATTACCTTTGGGATTCAGCGCGATGCAAGGGGGACTGTGGCCGGCGGTATCACCTGCAAAGATTATTTCACTGGTAAAAGGATAACCCTTTTATTTGCTGGTGTTTAACAGGCTATTAACAGTCTACACTAGAGACAGGAGGCCCTATGACCCTGTCTTTTACTACTCGCTGGCGTGATGAATTACCAGCAACCTATACCGCTCTTTCGCCCACCCCTCTGAGAAATGCCCGCATCATCTGGCATAACGATGCTCTGGCTGAGCAATTGGGTATTCCAGCTGCGTTGTTTGATGTTTCCGATGGGGCAGGTGTATGGGGGGGCGAATCGCTATTACCTGGGATGTCGCCATTGGCACAAGTCTACAGCGGGCATCAGTTCGGTGTCTGGGCTGGGCAACTCGGCGATGGACGAGGGATTCTGCTGGGTGAGCAATTGCTTGCAGATGGCACAACCCTTGACTGGCATCTGAAAGGCGCTGGATTAACGCCTTATTCCCGCATGGGGGATGGGCGCGCCGTGCTGCGCTCGACGATTAGAGAGAGCCTGGCCAGCGAAGCCATGCATTATCTGGGGATCCCTACCACCCGGGCCTTGTCGATTGTCACCAGCGAGACTCCGGTGCAGCGAGAGACCACTGAAGCAGGCGCGATGCTCATTCGCGTGGCGCAAAGCCATATGCGTTTCGGTCATTTTGAGCACTTTTATTATCGTCGTGAACCGGAAAAAGTACGCCAGCTTGCTGACTTTGCGATCCGTCATTACTGGCCACAATGGCAGGAAGAGGCGGATAAGTATCAGTTGTGGTTTACGGATGTTGTCACGCGCACCGCGACGTTAATGGCCGACTGGCAAGCCGTAGGCTTTGCGCATGGGGTGATGAACACGGACAACATGTCGATTCTTGGCCTGACAATGGATTATGGGCCCTTCGGTTTCCTTGATGATTACGTGCCAGATTTTATCTGCAACCACTCCGATCATCAGGGGCGCTATAGTTTTGATAATCAGCCTGCTGCAGCGTTATGGAACCTACAACGTCTGGCGCAGACGCTGTCGCCATTCATCCCGGTTGATGTGCTCAATGATGCGCTGGACGGTTATCAACTGGCCTTGCTCACCCGCTATGGGCAACGCATGCGGCAAAAACTGGGTTTCTTTAGCGAGCAGAAAAACGATAACGAAATCCTTAGCGAACTGTTTAGTCTGATGGCGCGGGAAGGTAGCGACTACACGCGAACATTCCGCATGCTCAGCCAAACGGAACAACACAGTGCCTTGTCCCCACTGCGCGATGAGTTTATTGATCGTGCGGCATTTGACGACTGGTTCACACGTTACCGCACGCGCCTGCAACAAGACAATGTGGCTGATGTTCTCAGACACGCGCAGATGAAGACGGCGAATCCGGCTATGGTGCTACGTAACTGGCTGGCGCAGCGGGCAATAAGCCAGGCAGAGCAGGGTGATTACAGCGAACTACATCGGTTACACGCTGCGTTACGTACCCCGTTTGCCGATCGGGATGATGATTATATCAGCCGTCCACCTGACTGGGGTAAACGGCTGGAAGTGAGTTGTTCCAGCTAAGGTGCGAGAAAAACCTGTGGGGATGCGTTGGCCGGGTGTTGGCCAACGTGAACCTGGGCACCGTACCAGCGTATCAGATCATCAGCCTGCAACACGGTGTCGGGCGCTCCTTGAGACACAATGCGTCCTTGATGGAGCAGTATGATCCGGTCAGCCCACAGCGCTGCCAGATTGAGATCGTGAAGGATGATGCAAACATGCAATTTTCCTGAAGCAGTGAGTGCTTTTAGTAATCTCAGCAGATGTTGCTGATGGTAAAGATCTAACGCTGACGTCGGTTCGTCGAGAAATAGCCAACCACGAGGTTCAGCGTCGCACCACAATTGCGCCAGCGCACGGGCTAGCTGCACGCGTTGTTGTTCGCCGCCGGAAAGCGCGGCGTATTGTCTGCCCGCCAACGGGGTGCAGCCGGTGATTGCCATTACCTGTGCGATAAGCTCGTGCTCGGGATGTTGGGACCAGGGGGCACGCCCCATCGCGATGACGGCTTCTGTCTGCCAGTCAAAACCTACCTGCGTTTGCTGACGCATAACCGCGCGATGGCGCGACAGCGTCTGCGTACTCCAGTCAGCCAGTGATTTGCCATCCAACAAACAGCGTCCGGCAGTCGGTTTAAGAAAGCCGGTCAACAGACGTAGCAGGGTGGATTTTCCCGCACCATTTGGCCCGATTAGCGCGACCAGTTCACCTTTAGCAAGTTTGAGCGATACGTCGTCAATAACTGAGCGACCAGCAAGGCGATAGTGAAGCCCTTGGGCAATAAAATGTTCAGTCATGCGCGCCTCGTTGACGAAAAATAAGCCATAAAAACCATGGCGCACCGAGAATGCTGGTCAACAGACCAACGGGCATTTCCGCAGGCGCAACGGCGGTGCGGGCGAGAGTATCGGCAATCAGTAGTAAAAATGCGCCAGCCAGAACAGAACCGGGGATCACGGCCCGATGGTCTGAGCCGAGCCACATACGCATTAAATGCGGAACAACCAAACCGATGAACCCGATGACTCCGCTGACCGCTACAGCAGCGGCCACGAGTAATGCGCTGCACAACAACAAAATACGCTGGATCGTCCGGACATCAACGCCGAGATAATGCGCCTCCTCCTCACCCAGTTGTAACAGGTTCAGTGCCGCAGCCAGGCGCCAGATAACCAGTACTGTTGGGAGCATTAGCGAGGTGACGGCCAGTAGTGTTGACCACTGCGCAGAACCCAAACTGCCCATTCCCCAAAGTGATAGCTGGCGCAGCTGCGCATCATTGCTGATCCACGACAGCACGCCAACTGCTGCCCCGCAGAGCGCGTTGATGGCAATTCCAACCAATAACAGACGCGATAGCGAACCGTCGCGCTGTTGGCTGAGGATAAAAATCACCACGGTGGCAGCCAGTGCACCGAGGAATGCCGCCATCATTGGCGCATACAACATGAGTAACGCAGGTAATGAGATCGGCAGCACCACCCACAGGGCGACGGCGCAGGCCGCACCGCTGCTAATGCCCAGAAGTCCTGGGTCGGCAAGCGGGTTGCGAAACAATCCCTGCATGACGCAACCTGCCAGTGCCAGCGAGCCGCCAATCACCAGCGCCAGCAGAACGCGCGGTAGCCGAATGGTGAGCCAGATTTGACGCAATGCGTCATCTCCGTCCTGCCAGAGCAGGCTTACCGGCAGGCGCAACGCGCCAAAACCGGTCGCCAGTATCGTCATTACACCCAGCATAAAGGCCAGCGTCCATAACGAGCAGGTGATTCGTCGGGCCATCAGGGCAATTGCTCCGCTTTGGCGCGTAGCTGCAAAATGGCCTGTGGCGTGCGAACGCTAAAGCCCAGCAATGCCATATCATCAATCTGCAGTACCTGCTTATTGCGCCCGGCAGGCGTTTGCGCAAGTCCAGGCAGTGCCCACAGGTTAGCTTCACCACCAACGGCCTGAATACCATCGTGTGAGATCACCACCAGGTCGGGCTGGCTGGCTATTACGCCTTCTTGTGATAACGGCTGGTAACGGCTAAACCCCTGCATCGCGTTACGTAAGCCGGCCGCGCGAATAGCGGCATCTGCCCCCGTTTCCTGCCCTGCCGCCATTGCGGTCATTCCACCATGATTGAGAATAAACAGAACTCGTTTATCAAGCTGCGTGGCGGGTAATGCCGCGAGCTCCTGGCGTAACGTGTTGCGCAGGGCTTCGCCTTTAGCCTCCTGGTGTGTAGCCTGCGCAATAACCTGCACTTTCTCATCAATCACGCTAAGCGTATTACTGGCAGGGATCGTGACAACCCTGACGTTGCTCTGCTCAAGCTGTTTTAGCGCCAGAGAAGGCTGCGCTTGTGCGCTGGCTAGCACCAGCGTAGGGCGGGTAGCCAGGATCCCTTCAGCGTTGAGTTGGCGTAAATAACCAACATCCGGTAGCGTGTTTGCCGCTTCAGGCCACTGGCTGGTGCTGTCTCGCGCCACAAGGGAAGATTGTGCTCCCAGTGCGTATACAATCTCGGTGACATCGCCACCGAGAGCCACAACGCGTTCTTCGTCAGCAGCCAGCGCTGCGATGGGCAGCAGCGCAATCAGGACCAGCAGTTTTTTCATGCGGCCAGTCCTTTTGGCGTTAAGGCATCGATCTGCGCTCGCCATTGCGCCTGCTCCGGTTCACCTTCCGTACGCTGTCCATAAAGCTGGGCGATTTGCGTGCCATCTGCGGCAAACAACTCCAGGCTGGTCACGTGGCCATCGGCGGTTGGTTTACGTGTCACCCACGTTTCGGCGACGCTCTCTTCCAGCAGATGCAGGGTAAAGGTCGGGTTGAAAATATTTAGCCAGCCTTTCATCGGCACCAGTTTTTCTACCACGCCGGTAAAGATCTGCACGCAGCCGCGATTACCCACAAATACCATGATTTCGTTGCCATCTTGTCGCGTGGTTTCGAGTAACTGTGCCAACGCGCCATTACTGACTTTACAGGCCAGATCGTCACCTACCAGATTAAAGGCGTGTTGGCGGGTCAGATTATGGCGCTTCAGCAGACCGAAAAACTGGTGAACATCGGTCATGGCGCGCCACTCTTTGTCCACTGTCGCAGCGTCTACGTTAACGGCGGGCACGACGGGTTCAACAGTTTGCAGCCTCAGCGGCGGGTTTTCTGCGAAGATGAAACGGGTCAGCAGCGAACCCCATGCGGTAATATCGGTATTCTCCGTGACATAAACCTTCAGCAGTGCATCACCCTGATGGTCGAAAAATTGGATACTTTGACGTTCGCCACGGGCGGTGGTTTCACTGATATGGAAGGCGCTGGCCCACTGGTTCAGGAACAGACGTAAATCGAGGGCGCGTGGGTTCAGTACCAGCCCGGCATGACCGTTAAGGTGTTGGTTGGTAAAGGCACCGGTTTGTTCATGCACCGCATATTCATTTCGGCAAATGCATTTTGTTTCGCCTACGGCTTCCAGAGCGCCCAGGATCTCGCGCACTTCGCCGCGTAAACGCCACGCGTCATGACCGACGCGTGCGAAGGTCAGTTCAGCTTCGCTAATGTTCATCAACCCTGCGATGTCACGCGCGTATTTTCCAGGATGTTCTTTTTTCAGTTCCAGCCAGCGTGTGTAGTGATTCATTGCCTCTTCCTTCCAGATTGCTGCCCCGGCTCGCCGGGGCAGGGGGATTACCACTGATAACTCACGAAAATTTTGCCGTTACGGCCATCTTGCGGAATGCCTTGCGGAGACCAGTACTCTTTGTCAAAAGCGTTACCCAGTACCAGCGTGGTGGTCATACCTTTCAGCGCCTGTTGACCCTGATAGCTCACGTAAAAGTCGTTTACGGCATAGCCGGGTTGTTTGGTGTAGCTGCTGCTGATATGGGTTGAACGGTCCGCAAACGTGCCTATCCAGCCGACTGAGAAACCGCTGTGTGCCACGGGGATGTTCAGTTTGCTGGTGACGGTATCCGGGTTAATGCTGGAAATGTATTCACCCGTGTCGGTATCTTTGCCTCGTGTACGGTTGTAGGCCATGTCTAAACTGAACAGATCGGCGGAGTATTTCGCCATCACGTCCCAGCCCCAGATTTTTGCATTGGGTACGTTATAGGACATGGTGGTCGCGGCAGCAAAATTGACGCTGGTGGAGATGTAATCTTTGGCTTTGGTATCGAAATAGCTGGCTTTAAATTCGAGCGCATCGCTTGCCATCAGCAAATCGTCAAAGCGCAAACCGAAGCCATACTCCTGCGTTTCGTTGGTTTCCGGGCGCAGGTTAGGGTTGGGTACCCAATAGTTGGTGTAAAAACGGCCGATGGAGAAGTGTTTGGCATCGTTGTACATCTCGCCCATTGTCGGCGCGCGGAAAGCCTGAGCCTAGGAGCCGAACAGCATCAGCCAGTCGGCCGGCGCGACGGTCATTCCTGCGCGGGACGACCATTTGTCGGCATCGACATCCGCGTAACCATCGCTGCTACCGCGATATGAGTCATAGCGTGTACCACCCAGCAATGTTACTGGCAGATCCCGCAGGGTGATTTCATCCTGTAGCCAGCCGGAGCTGAAATCAATTTTTGCCTCAGGGAAACCGGTCGTCGCACCACCGGGGCGTTGTTCCTGGCGATAGTACTCACCGCCGTAAGTTAACAGGTGGGAAGCAAAGGAGTCGGTAAACAACCGGCTGCGGTTATCAATTTTTCCGCCTTTGGTGGTTTGTTTGCGAAACTCATTAGTCGCATCCGGATTCTGGGCATTAATGCGCGCCTCGGACCAGTAAATGCGAGCATCAGCGTTCAGCCAGTCATTGTCCGCAGGGGCGAGCGTGTAGGTCAACTGTGCATCACGCTGGATCGTTGAGCGATCGGTCATCGGGTTGTTACTGGTATCTGCTGCGCTGGTTTGTGGGTTTTTAGGCTCACGTGCATCATTGTTGTAATAACGTAGCGAGCCTGCCAGCGTCTGGGCGCTGTCGATTTTCCAGCTCCCTTTTGCCAGCATATTGTTTATCGCTTCATCGTTCGGCGCGGTGGTTCCGTCGCTCTGGCGTAAGTCCCCGCGGTCGCGAGTTGACCACGCGAGCAGACCGTCCAGCGTGTCGGTACGACCAAACGCGCTGGCGCCCATGCCGAGGCTATGATCGCCCGAGGCAGCAGTACCGAACACGCGGTAACCGCTGTTTTTACCCGCTTCAAGTAAGTCTTTAGCCTCTGCTGTGTCATAGGCGATGACCCCGCCGAGCGCACCGCTGCCGTACAGCAGAGCCGAAGGGCCACGCACCACTTCGATACGTTTAATGAGCGCCGGATCCAGAAATGTGCTGTTCAGGTGTCCGGTGTCGGTTCCCTGACGTACGCCGTCTACCAGCACCAGCACTCCGCGGCGGTCATAGCCGCGCAGATTGACGTCCTGACCGTTGGTTCGTCCCGTACCGTCAAGGGTAAGTCCAGGCACTTTACGTAACAGATCTGCCGCTGAACTGGCCGTCTGGTTTTCCGGCGCGGTCGCATCAATCACGCTGACCATCATTGGCGCTTCAAAGGCACTGCGGGCATTGCCGGTGGCGGTGACAGTCATATCTTCAGCCGCCGCATAGGCGGCGACGGGAAGGTGACTTACGATCGCCAGAGCCAAAAGCGATGGGCGCAGCGATGTCGTGTGCAGGTGTGGCATAGCAACTCTCCATTAGAAAATCGAAAGCGCTGGCTGCCTGGGTATCACCTGGGTGGCTGGCGTAATAGGTATTTATTTAGTCAGAATGAGTTTACCGGCATGTGTCTGGCGCAGCAGGTAGTACTGACCATCATGTTCTATGATCACTCGTCCTTCATTTCCCAGCAGGCTTTTACTGTCAATCCGACGTTCGTCAGGCGCGACAGAGGGCGGTGTTTTTTCTTTTGCAGGCGTTGCTGTAGTGTTATCCATACGTGACATAGTGTTTAAAAATAACAATCAATGTAACAATGATAATCATTATCAATAAACTAAGAATTTGCATCAAGCCTTTTTGTGAAATAATTGTGACGGGATCAAATTTGCGGGATTGCGCTGCATTAAAAAAGCCCGGTAGCATGACGCTGACCGGGCCTGGATGGGCACGAACCGTAGGTCGGGTCAGGCGAAACCGCCACCCGGGCATGATGTTAGAATCGACTGTCTACCGCCGCGGCAAGTTTTTCGACCAGCAGTTCCGTATCTTCCCAGTTCAGGCAGGGGTCGGTGATTGACTGACCATAAACCAGTGGCTGGCCGCTGACGATTTTTTGCGTACCTTCGCGTAAGAAACTTTCCGCCATGATCCCGGCTATTGCCGTCGAACCATTGCGAATCTGCTGACAGACGTCATCGCACACTTCTAACTGACGGCGATGCTGCTTCTGGCAATTGCCATGGCTGAAGTCCACCACCAGATGCTCCGGCAGAGAGAATTCATGCAGCGTATCGCAGGCAGCAGCAATATCTTCGGCAGAGTAGTTCGGTTTTTTACCACCGCGCATGATGATATGACCGTAGGGATTACCGCTGGTCTGATAGATAGTCATCTGGCCGGTTTTATCCGGAGAGAGGAACATGTGGCTGGCGCGTGACGCGCGAATAGCATCGACGGCGATACGTGTATTGCCATCTGTGCCGTTTTTGAACCCGACGGGACAGGAGAGCGCGGAAGCCATTTCACGGTGAATTTGGCTCTCTGTGGTGCGTGCGCCAATGGCGCCCCAACTGATCAGATCGGCAATAAACTGACCTGTCACCATATCGAGGAATTCAGTGGCCGTCGGGACACCCAGTTCGTTGACCTGTAACAGCAGTTTGCGTGCCAGCTCAATACCATGATTTACACGATAGCTGCCGTTCAAATCCGGGTCGGAAATGAGACCTTTCCAGCCCACGACGGTACGCGGTTTTTCAAAATAGGTACGCATCACGATTTCCAGACGCGCCTGGTGTTTAGTGCGCAGTGCCTGCAGACGCGTGGCGTATTCCATGGCGGCATCGAGATCGTGAATCGAGCAAGGACCTACGATCACCAGCAAACGAGCGTCTTCACCATTTAATATTTTTTCTATCCGGCGTCGGGATTCCGTGACATGACGGGCGACGGAGGACGAAACAGGATGCCGTTGCGCAAG
Source organism: Citrobacter sp. RHBSTW-00671 (assembly GCF_014103415.1). NCBI lineage: Bacteria > Pseudomonadati > Pseudomonadota > Gammaproteobacteria > Enterobacterales > Enterobacteriaceae > Citrobacter > Citrobacter sp. RHBSTW-00671. The sequence continues at coordinate 3,320,245 of NZ_JABXPR010000001.1, read as the reverse complement.
CTCTGCTGGAGTGACCAGGTTGTCAATACGCGCAGTACGGAGTTCATCGGTTCTGTTCATTACTTATCTCAGAAATTTGTTGCTTCAACGGCAGGACTACCGGGAAGTGATGTACATCACAATATCACACTCATCCTGCCTGGTGGCGAGCATAATAACAAAAAATCGAACCAATGCACTAGCATTCTAGTACATACGGCGATTCAGCCCCATGATGTCGAGGATCTTGGTGGCAATCTCTTCTACTGAATAATTGGTACTGTTGAGCCACGGAATTTGATTTTTCCGGTACAGCGCCTCTACTTCAGCAACTTCCATTCGGCACTGGCGCAGTGAGGCGTAGCGACTGTTTTCACGGCGTTCTTCGCGGATGGCCGTCAGGCGCTCAGGGTCAATCGTCAGACCAAACAGTTTGTGTTGTAACGGCTTCAGAGAGGCGGGCAGCACCAGATTATCCATATCATCGGCAATAAAGGGGTAGTTAGCGGCCCGGATGCCAAACTGCATTGCCAGGTATAAGCTGGTAGGCGTTTTTCCGCAGCGGGAAACGCCAAGCAGGATCACCTGCGCCTGATCAAGGTTGCGCAACGAGATACCGTCGTCGTGCGCGAGGGTATAATCAATGGCGGCAATACGCGCATCATACTTGTTGAGATTGCCAGGATTCAGGCCGTGCGTGCGATGCGCTATCGGTGTGGGGTCGAGTTTCATCTCGTGTTGCAGCGGGGCAACCAGTGCCTGGACGATGTCCTGGCAAAAACCCTCACTTTGTAAAATGATCGAGCGAATTTCCGGCAACACGATGGAGTAGAACACCAGAGGACGCACACCTGTTTGTTGATAAATGGCGTCAATCTGGTCTTTAACCGCACGAGCACGACTCTCATTTTCAACAAACGGCAGCGTAATGCTGCTGATCGTGACCGGAAATTGCGACATTACCGCATGACCCAATACCTCTGCGGTGATGGCGGTGCCATCAGAAATATAAAATACATGACGATCAACAGCATTATCCATTTTGCTCATCCTGGGGGCAGACATAATTCTCTGAAAGCATAAATTAAAATTCGTCAGAAGCGAATATCGCTGTATCTATTTTATAAAATGAAACACTATTTTTATATTTAATGAAAAGTACATTTCATTTTTCGGAACAAATGTTTATACCGACTGATTTTGTGGTGATCCCGTGCCGTTCGCGGGTTTGCGCAAATGCGGAAAGAATCTGAAAAAATAAAAAATAAAGTTGCTTGAACGATTCACCGTTTTTTTCGCTGAGGTAAATATGCCAAGATAATTACGCAAAATTGAGTTTCCTAACCTCGTTCATATATAAGGATTGTTCGATGTCCAACAATGGCTCGTCACCGCTGGTGCTTTGGTATAACCAACTCGGCATGAATGATGTAGACAGAGTTGGGGGCAAAAATGCCTCCCTGGGTGAAATGATTACTAACCTTTCAGGTATGGGCGTTTCCGTACCGAATGGTTTTGCAACGACCGCCGATGCGTTTAACCAGTTTCTGGACCAAAGCGGCGTAAACCAGCGCATTTATGAGCTGCTGGATAAAACGGATATCGACGATGTTACCGAGCTTGCAAAAGCGGGTGCACAGATCCGCCAGTGGATTATCGACACTCCTTTCCAGCCTGAACTGGAAAATGCCGTCCGCGATGCCTACGCGCAGCTGTCAGCGGACGATGCCAATGCTTCTTTTGCCGTGCGTTCCTCCGCTACCGCAGAAGATATGCCAGATGCGTCATTCGCGGGCCAGCAGGAAACGTTCCTTAACGTCCAGGGGTTCGATGCGGTACTGGTCGCTATCAAACACGTGTTTGCCTCGCTGTTTAACGACCGCGCAATCTCCTACCGTGTTCATCAGGGCTATGATCATCGTGGCGTAGCGCTGTCTGCGGGCGTTCAGCGGATGGTGCGTTCTGACCTGGCGTCTTCCGGCGTCATGTTCTCCATTGATACCGAATCCGGCTTCGATCAGGTGGTGTTTATCACCTCCGCGTGGGGACTGGGTGAAATGGTGGTGCAGGGCGCGGTGAACCCGGATGAATTCTACGTGCACAAACCGACCCTGGCGGCCAACCGTCCGTCCATCGTGCGTCGTACTATGGGCTCTAAGAAAATCCGCATGATTTATGCGCCGACTCAGGAGCATGGCAAGCAGGTTACCATTGAAGACGTTCCGCAGGCGCAACGCGATATTTTCTCACTGACCAACGAGGAAGTGCAGGAACTGGCGAAGCAGGCGGTGCAAATCGAGAAGCACTACGGTCGTCCGATGGACATCGAATGGGCTAAAGACGGTCATACCGGCAAGCTGTTCATTGTACAGGCTCGCCCGGAAACCGTGCGTTCTCGTGGCCAGGTGATGGAACGTTATACGCTGCATGCTCAGGGTAAAATTATTGCGGAAGGTCGCGCCATCGGTCACCGCATCGGTGCTGGCCCGGTAAAAGTCATTCATGACATCAGCGAAATGAACCGTATCGAGCCAGGCGATGTGCTGGTTACCGACATGACCGACCCGGACTGGGAACCGATCATGAAAAAAGCGGCGGCGATCGTCACCAACCGCGGCGGTCGTACCTGTCATGCGGCGATTATTGCCCGTGAACTGGGCATTCCGGCGGTTGTTGGCTGTGGCGATGCGACCGAACGCATGAAAGACGGCGAGAAAGTCACTGTCTCCTGTGCGGAAGGCGACACCGGCTACGTGTATGCCGACATGCTGGACTTCAGCGTGAAGAGTTCCAGCGTGGAAACCATGCCGGATCTGCCGTTGAAAGTGATGATGAACGTCGGTAACCCGGACCGCGCTTTTGACTTCGCTTGTCTGCCAAACGAAGGTGTCGGCCTGGCGCGTCTCGAGTTTATTATCAACCGTATGATTGGCGTGCACCCACGTGCACTGCTGGAATTCGATGATCAAACGCCGGAACTGCAAAACGAAATTCGCGCGATGATGAAAGGGTTTGATTCACCACGCGAGTTCTACGTAGGTCGCCTGACTGAAGGGATCGCGACGCTGGGTGCGGCGTTTTATCCGAAACGTGTCATCGTGCGCATGTCGGACTTTAAGTCCAACGAATATGCCAACCTGGTCGGCGGTGAGCGTTATGAACCGCATGAAGAGAACCCGATGTTGGGCTTCCGTGGCGCCGGTCGTTATGTTGCGGATAGCTTCCGTGACTGTTTTGCGCTGGAATGTGATGCCGTAAAACGTGTCCGTAACGACATGGGGCTGACTAACGTGGAAGTAATGGTACCGTTTGTTCGTACCGTTGCCCAGGCGAAAGCGGTCGTGGAAGAGCTGGCACGTCAGGGGCTGAAGCGCGGCGAGAATGGACTGAAGATCATCATGATGTGTGAGATCCCATCCAACGCCTTGCTGGCTGAACAGTTCCTCGAATACTTCGACGGCTTCTCTATCGGGTCTAACGACATGACACAGCTGGCGCTGGGTCTGGACCGTGACTCTGGCGTGGTTTCTGAGCTGTTTGATGAGCGTAACGATGCGGTGAAAGCACTGTTGTCGATGGCGATTCGTGCCGCTAAGAAACAGGGCAAATACGTTGGTATTTGTGGTCAGGGCCCATCTGACCACGAAGACTTCGCGGCCTGGCTGATGGAAGAGGGGATCGACAGCCTGTCGCTGAACCCGGACACCGTAGTACAAACCTGGCTGAGTCTGGCTGAACTGAACAAGTAATATCATGCCTTATCCGGCCTATTCAACGTAGGCCGGATAAGATGCGTTAGCATTGCCATCCGGCGCTTTATCCGGTAATACTCTCCACGCTCAAACGCTGAATAATATCCTGACGTAGCTGAAATTTTTGGATCTTGCCAGACGCCGTGCGCGGTAACCTCTCGACAACCACGATGTGCTCCGGGTACTTGTATTTAGCTACCCGTTTACGGCTAAAAAAGGCCACGACAGACTCCAGCGACAGCGAATGGTGAGGAGGTTTTAGTACCACATACGCACACGATCGTTCGCCTAAACGCTCATCCGGCATTGCCACAACGCAGGCATCATGAATACGCGGATGCTGCAACAAAATATCCTCGACCTCGCGGCTACTGATATTTTCTCCACCGCGCACAATAATATCTTTCTTACGCCCGGTGATTTTGATGTATCCGGCATCGTCCATTCGGCACAAATCGCCGCTGTAATACCAGCCGTCGTTATCCAGTGCTCGGGCGGTCAGTTCAGGTTCATCAAGGTAGCCCATAAAAACATTGGGTCCGCGGGATGCCTCTTCTCCTTCCATCCCCGCAGGCAACGTGTTACGTGCCTTATCGACGACTTTAATTTCCACGCCGGCAGCGGCATATCCGTCGGTGTTCATCTGACGGGAAAGCGAATCATCCAGATTGACCACCGCGTGCGGCGAGCTTTCTGTTGAGCCATAGACGCTTAAAAGTTTAATGCCGAGCTGCTGACAATCGCGGGCTATTTTTTTCGGAATAGTAGTGCCGCCGCACAAGAAAAAGCGGAACGACGAGAGGTCGCAGGGATGTTTTTCCACGCGACACAGCATGTCGTAGACGAACGGTGTGGCGCCGAGTACGCAGGTACAGCGTTGTTGTACCAGCAATTCGAGGCAGGCTGCGGGAGTAAAAATATCCAGCAGTACGCTGCGTGCGCCAATTAAAAACGGTGCGGTCACGCCATGTAAAAAACCGGTAGCATGGCCGAGTGGCGCAGGCATCAAAAATACATCCAGCCAGGTGAGATTAAGACGGGCACAATAGGCGCGTTCACTGGCCAGGATGTTGTTGTGGGTCAGCATTACCCCTTTGGGCATCCCCTCTGTTCCGGAGGTAAACAGCACCGCAGCCAGCTCATCGGCATGCACGTTGACTGGCTGAGTTAAGGGGGGTGATAAAAGAAGCTGGCTGAGTGCCAGTGAGTCTGTCGCGGGTGCCAGCTTATCGACGGCAACAATCTGTTGCAGATGTGGTAGCTGGTTTTGCAAGGGCAGGATCAGATCCACCGGCCGGGTTTGTTTAAACAGCGTAGGAGCGAAAAAAATCTTTGCCTTGCATTTGTTCAGTACCCATACCAGTTCGGCTTCGCGCCAGGCAGGAAGTAGTGGTACGGAAACCGCCCCGGTTTTCAGACAGGCCAGATAGATAAGGGTGAATTCACACCAGCCGGGTAATTGAAAGGCGACGCGGTCACCCGGCTGAATCCCGCAGGCTAACAACCAGGTCGCCAGACGGCTGGCCGCACTGTCGAGCGCGGCGTAGGTGTATGAATCGCCGTGGTTATCGACCACCGCGATTTTATCCGGCATCGCCTGAGCAGTTTGGCTCCAGTAATCACCCAGCGATGCATCCCCCCAAAATCCTTGTTGTCGATAAGCTTCCCGACGTTCGGCATTAAACGTTAATGTGACACTCATGAGTTTTTCCCTGGATAATTTCGGTACACGTCCTGCCGGATGACAGATGTCTGTATCCGGCGTACAACAGGCGATACGTGTTAGCCGTAACGGAAATCCACACCAAATGTCCCAGCCGGGTATTCCCATTGGTCGAGGATCGTGTCGCCGCACAGTACTCGACACGTTCCGCACTCCAGGCAACCAGCAGAATCAAAATGAATGTTTCCACTCTCGTCCTGCTTATACAGCCCGGCGGGGCAGGCTTTCAGCAGCTTGCGAAATTCTCTCATGTCAGGATGCTCGGCAAGAATGATGTGCGGATGCCCTTCATCGACATTGAATTTGTTAACGCCCAGTTTGACGTCAACATTTACGGTGTTGTCCTGACTCATAGCGCGGTTGCTCCCTTGATGCCGTCTTTCAGTAGGTTCATCAGCCCAATCTGCTTCGCGTGGGACAAAATAGTCTTGCGAATGGGTGGGGTCGGGCGGCCATCAACGGTGAACATATCGCTCATGATATCGGCCACCATGCGCGGATATTGGGTAAACAGACGGGGGTTTTCCATTAGCGCGGGGATCTTACGGAAATGCTGTAAATCACGCATCACGCACCCCTGTTCAAGGGCGCGTTTGTAGTCCATCAGGCTGTTGGCGGAGAAATCCTGACGTTCTTTCGCTGCAATGGCGGTTTTGGCTGCCGCCTCTGCTGAAGCGATCGCCAAATCCATGCCGCGCACGGTGTAGCCCAGATTCAGACAAAAACCGGCGGCGTCGCCGACGATCATCACCCCGTCATCCACCAGCTTTGGTACCATCGCCAGGCCGCCTTCCGGCACCATGTGCGCGGAATACTCCAGCAATTCACCGCCGGCGATCAGTGGGCGAATAGTGGGGTGCTGTTTAAAATCTTCCAGCATTTGCGGAATGCTTTTTGTCGCATGCTCGATATCGCCCAGACCACATACCAGCCCCAGAGAGACGGAGTCTTTGTTGGTGTACAGGAAACCTCCGCCCATCAGGCCGTTAGATGGCGAACCGGCAAACAACCAGGCGGCACCTTCATTTCCTGATAGATTAAAACGATCTGCGATGACTGCTGGCGGCAGGCCGATCAGTTCTTTCACGCCAACGGCATAATGATGCGCCGAAGAGGGCGGTACCATTCCCAATGAACGGCCCAGCATGGAATTGACGCCATCAGCAAGGATAACGATATTGGCTTCCAGGATATCGTCACCCGCCTGCACGCCAGTGACTTTGTTGCCTTCCCGGATCAGGGAATCGACGCGAACGCCCGGAATAAACTGAGCCCCGGCCTGTTCGGCTTTTTCCATCAACCAGGGATCGAGTCTGTTGCGCAATACGGTATAGGAGTCCTGCGCTGGGCTATTGTCTTTTTCACGATGGAAATCGAGGGTGACAGCACTTTCTTCGGTAAGGAAAGAGATTTTTTCGCGGGTCACTTTCCGTTCGACAGGGGCCTCCTCTGCAAAGCCGGGCATAATGTGCTCCAGGCTATGCGTGTAGAGTCGTCCTCCGGTCATGTTTTTGCTGCCAGCACTGTTTCCGCGCTCAATAACCAGCACGTCCAGCCCGGCCTGGGCCATCACGTAACCCGCTACCGCACCCGCCACGCCAGCACCGACCACAATGGCATCAAATTTTTCATCTGACATGTTCTTTGCTCCTTTCCCGCCGCGAGTGCAGCGGGATATGTGCGTTAAATGTGGCAGTTAGCGACTGAGCTGTTCGATAAGGGCCGGGACGACTTTGTAAATGTCACCAACCAGACCGTAATCGGCGTAGTTGAAGATCGGGGCTTTTTTATCTTTATTGATGGCGACTATGATCTTCGCGCCGTTCCCGCCGACCATATGTTGAATTTGTCCTGAGATGCCCAGAGTCAGGTACAAATCTGATTTCAACAGCACGCCGGAAACGCCAATATAGCGCTCGCGCTCCATCCAGTTTTCACCTTCGGCAATAGGGCGCGAACAACCCACTTCGGCACCCAGAACGGCGGCAAGATTGCGTACCATCTGCAGATCGCTCTCGGCAACCAGGCCACGACCGACGCCAACCACGCGTTTGGCTTTGCTGAGATCCACGCTGCTGAGGGATTTGGCTCGACGTTCCTGGCAAACAATCTCATGAAGCGGCGTGATATAAGGTGCAGAGACGACAGGGCAGGTATGCGCAGGATTGGCTTCTACGGGTTCAAACATGCCTGGGGCAAGTGTGATAATCGCCAGCGCGCTATTCAGTTTTTCTTTACCGAAGGCCAGACCGCCATACATACGGTGTTCTGCAAACAGCGCACCTGCATCGAGAGTGACCGATGTGGCGTCGTTTACCATCGCCGCATTGAGTTGAATGCTTAACCGCGCGCCCAGTGATTTTGCGCGTTTAGACGCAGGCATCAGCAACAGGCCGGTGTGCGTTTGCAGTAAGGCGGCGACAGTCTCGGCGTAGTTTTCAACACGCTGCAGTCCACTGGCGTGTTCGAGCACGATGATGTCATCGGCACCCAGTGATTTAACCTGATCGGCCTGCTCGTTGCCCTGCACAATAAGGTGTACCTGCTCGCCCCACTGGCGGGCGCCGGTTATTAATTCCGCATAGCGTTCTACGTTATCGCTAAACACCCATACGTTGGCTAATTTACTCATGATGATTGTTCTCCGTTGGGCTTAGTTCAGGGCTTTTTTCAGATGTTCGGCCAGTTCGGCAATGGCTTCTGCTGAGTCATTTTCCAGAATGATGTGCTTACGTTCTGTCTGCGGTGGAACGCTAAGGCTGACTAGTTCTGCCAGCGGTGATGCTGGCGTCCAGCCAATATCGCTGGCCTGCCAGGGGGTGACGGGTTTTTTGCCGGCACCAAGAATGGCTTTCATTGACGGAATCCGCGGTGTATTGATATCTGAGGTTACGCACAGCACGGCGGGGAGCGGCAGTTCAATCACTTCAACTTCGTCTTCCAGTGTACGTTCAACCACAATGCGGTCGCCGTTACGTTGGATGTGGCTTACCGCGTTAATCACAGGAAGCTGTAGGAGCTCACCCACCAGCAAACCGACCTGTTGTGCGTAGACATCGCCGGACCCTTCCCCGAACAGCATCAGATCGAATTCAATGTTTTTAGCCGCACAAGCCAGTGCCTGGGCGGTATCGCGCGGCAGCGCGTGCTCCAGCTGTGGGTCCTGCACCATAAACAGGCTATCCGGACCGCGGGACAGCACGTCTTTACGTACTTTAGAATTTTGCAGCAAGGAGCCACCCACCGTTAAGGCGACAATCTCATCGCCTTCAGCGGTAAGTTGTGTGGCGGCTTCAATCGCGTTCAGATCAAATTGACTGATTTTGGCATCGGCCCGATCAAAGTTAAGCGAGCGCTCTGGGGTAACAACAATGTCCTGTTCTTCAGGCACCAACTTAAAGCAGGTTATTATTTTCATGGCATCTCCAGTGAGTCACGTTCGGATGATGACGGTGCGCGTCATTATCGGCAGTAGGGAAAATTTGACTGAAAATAGTGTGCGGCAGAGTGGGGCCTGTTTTCGACGGGGAAATCTGTTTTCATTCCCAACAATCTTGCAGAAAAATGTGCAACGGCGATGCGGGCTTTCTAAGCGAGGAGTAAAGATTGTGTACGCAAGATTACACCGTGACAACAGTAAATGAGGGGGTAATTGAGAAATACATCCTATTTTTACGCGATATCTGCCCGCATTTGTTTCTGATATGTAAATCGTTAATGTTGAATTAATAACATTTATTCTTTTCAATTAGTATAAAACGTAAATAACGCCCGCTAACAGCGTTCTTGAGCAAGAAGTGTCATCTTGCAGACGACGCAAATAATTTTGTTTCGCTTGGGTAGAATATCGTTGTATAACGTGATTAATCGTTTTCATTTAACACTATTAATTTTCCGCATATTTATCATCTAAAGGTGGAGGCTGTCATGTATCAACGATGTTTTGATAATGCCATGGAAACCCTTTTTGAGCAGGGGAAGACCCCCAGATTTTCGCGATTCGTCATCAGTGATGATCCTAACTGGGAGTCGGGCCACCATGTTCATGACAATGAAACAGAGCTTATCTATGTCAAAAAAGGCGTTGCGCGCTTAATCATTGATTCTTCCCTGTATGTTGCCCACGCCGGGGATATTGTGGTGATAGAACAAGGACGGTTACATGCCGTCGCCTCGGATAGCAGCGCACCTGCCACGACCTACACCTGTGCACTGTACGGTTTTCGTTTCAATGGTTGGCAGGATAACCAGTTGTTGCAGTTACATTCGTGTCCGGTCATCAGCGTCGGCCAGGGACAGGAGGTTATTAAGAGTATTTTTAACGAACTGAGTATTATGATACCGCAGTGTAAAAATAATCTGTCATCCTCTGCTTATGATGCCTTTGCCTACGCATTAACCGTCTTGTATTACGAAAACTTTAAAAATGCTTATCGTTCGGAGCAGGGGTATATTAAAAAAGACGTGTTAATTAAAGATGTTCTGGTGTATTTGAATAACAACTTTCGCGAAAAAATCACGCTTGAACAGTTGTCTAAAAAGTTTCGCGCCAGTGTGAGTTATATCTGCCACGAATTCACTAAAGAGTATCGTATTTCGCCGATTAATTATGTTATTCAACGGCGGATGACGGAGGCAAAATTTTCGCTGACGAATACGGAAGCGTCGTTAGCGGAAATCTCGTGGCGGGTAGGGTATGAAAATGTTGATCACTTTGCCAAACTCTTTCAGCGACACGTAGGCTGTACTCCCAGCGATTATCGTAAGCAGTTTAAAAATAATCTGACTGAGCAGGAATGCCTGCAGCCGGAAGTCTGATTTTCTGGCGTAAGTCCGGATAGCGTTTATCCGCTATCCGGATGACAGAACGGCTTACTTGTTTTGATAATCTTTCAGGATCTGACGTCCGGCGACGTAGATCATGATTTCATCGGTGCCACCGCCAATGCGTTCGCAGCGCACATCGCGCCAGAACCGGGATACACGGGCTTCATCGGTATAACCCAGACCACCCATTATTTGAATCGCATCGTCGATAACTTCCATCGCTGTACGGGCGCAGTACAGTTTTGCCAGCGCCGCACTGGTACGCAGTGATTGTTCCTGATCGGCCTGCCAGGCGACTTTCAATACCATATTGCGCATGTTTTCGATTTTAACCGCCATCAGCGCCAGTTTTTCCTGGATCATCTGGTTGTGGCCAATCGGTTTACCAAAGGCGATACGCTGGTTGGCGTAACGTGCGGCATCTTCGAAAGCGCATTCGGCAAAGCCGGTGCTGCGTGCGGCGTTGATCAATCGCTCCATTTCGAAGTTGTACATCACGTTGAGGAAGCCCATACCCTCTTCGCCGACCATATCACTTTCGTCTACTTCAACGTCATCAAGATAGACTTCGCAGGTACTTAACATGTGCCAGCCGATTTTGTGCAGCGGATTAACTTTGATGCCGGGTTTCTTCGAATCCACCCACCACAGGGTAAAGGCTTTCTTCGGATCTTTCGGCTCGGGATCGCGAGCCAGGACCAGCATATACGGGTACTCTTTGGCACCGGTAATAAAGGTTTTTTGCCCGTTAAGGTACACCTTGCCATTTTTGCGGGTGTAGCTGGTGGTGGCGCTGTTGTTATCTGAGCCAGCTCCCGGTTCGGTTAACGCCAGCGCATAGGCCGGATCGCCCGTCTCCATGGTGCTTTCAGCGGTTTTACGTAGCTGCTCCGCGGAGCCAAAACGACGCATACTGTGGATACACTGACCGTTAGTGATCAGAAAAGCAGGTGCACCACATTTTGAGACTTCCATCAGCGCCAGCATTTGCGTGACGTAATCTGCCGGAATACCACCGAACTCTTCCGGAACGCCCAGCATTGAAATGCCGTTATCCGCAAGCGCGCGCATAAATTCTTTAGGGTAGATGGAAGTTTGATCACAGGTGCGGAAATATTCTTCCGGGAAATTACTGGTGATCAGTTCCCGAATGCTGGCAAGCAGCAGCTCTTGTTCTTCAGTTAATGAAAAGTCCATCAGGGTACTCCTTTTAATTGGCGGCGTCGGGCAAAACAAAACCCATCGTGGTATCGATAAATAATCTTTCGTCCATCAGTTTCAGGTCTGGAGAAATAACGGGAGTGAAATCCATTTTGTCCAGAATATCTTCTTGCAAAGAAACACCCGGGGCAATTTCCACTAAATGGAGACCATCTTCTTTCAACGTAAACACGGCGCGTTCGGTGATATAACGCACATCCAGTCCACGTTCGAGGGCAATTTTTCCACTGAAGGTGATTTCTGGTAATTCGCTAACGAATTTCTTCACCCGACCTTCCTGCACGATATTCAATTTGCCGTCGGCAACATCCGTTTTCAGACTTCCGGCCGTCAGGGTGCCGCAGAAAATAATTTTCTTCGAGGTGGCGCTGATATCAATAAAACCGCCAGTGCCCATGATCTTGCCATTGAATTTATGCACACCGACGTTGCCGTGCTGATCGACTTCGGCGAAACTTAAATAGCACACATCCAGACCGCCACCGTGGTAGAAGTCAAACTGGGAGGTCATATCCAGAATAGCGCGGGTATTGACGTTGGCCCCAAAAGCGATGCCCTGCGAGGTAATACCGCCGATTGGCCCGGTTTCAACCGTCAGTATGAAGTCATCGGCGCAGCCTTCTTCCCGCGCAACGAGACCAATACCGTCGGCAATTCCTACGCCAACGTTACCCACTGCACCTTTCCGCATTTCGAACAACGCACGTCGGGCTACCAGTTTACGTTGGTTAAGCGGCAGGGCAGTTTGCAGGCTGTCATCAAGGATGAAATCGCCTGAAATAAAGCGGTTAACCGGCGCTCCGCCATACAGCTGAGTCTGTTCAGGATCGATAACGACGATATCCACCAGATAGCCAGGGATCCGCACGGCTTTAGGGTGCAGTGTGGCTTTCTTCACCATTTTTTGTACCTGCATCATGACGATGCCGCCGTTGTTATGCACGGCCTGCGCGATGACCAGCGCATCGAGATACATCACTTCGTCTTCAAAGGTGGCATAGCCTTCGCTGTCACAGGTGGTGGCGCGAATAAAGGCGATATTCGGCGCAATGGCTTTGTAGTAGAGATACTCTTTGTTATCAATTTCTACCAGTTTGATCAGATCTTCGGTGGTCACTTCATTGAGTTTGCCACCTTGTTGGCGGGGATCGACAAACGTGCCAATACCGATATCACTCAAAATGCCTGGCTGATGGGCCGCAGAGGCACGCAGTGTTTGTGTTAATACGCCTTGTGGATAGTTGTAGGCGGCAATTTTATTTTGTTCCGCGAGGTCAGAGATACGTGGGGATTGTCCCCAGTGGCCGCACAACGCCCATTTAACTAAACCTTCCTGTGCCAGTGGACTAATACCCCGGTCTGCGCGGTCGCCCAGTCCTGTCGGGCTAATGAGTGACAAATTACGCGGGGATTGGCTATTTTTATATTTCTCGGCCAGTGCATTAATTAATGTTGTGGCCTCAAGTATCCCACCGCCAGCGCCTAATACGCAGAGGGTGGCTTCATCCGGAATATAATCAATTGCGTCAGCTGCAGATAATACCGGTACCCGACCATTTAAACGTGTTGGTCTTGACAGTTTCATATAAACTCCAGGTTATATTCGTGCGAATACCTATCGCTATATTAGATAATAGTGTTTTGCGTTATTTGAAAATATTTAATCGTCTGCCAGGTATTCGTGGTAAAACGAATACCTGGGGCAGGGCGTTATTTATTGCAATTTAAAAATATTCAGCTATTAAGCCTGGTGTAATATTGTCAGAACGGTGCGTAGATCGGTTACGGAGATTTGTCCTGGGGCCGAGGCTTTTTTCACCGCGCCAAACGTCGCCGCTGAGCCGAAGACTTCGCCGGACAGTCGTGAGATCACACCAGTTTTCGCCATTGACATGGTAATAATTGGGCGGTCAGCGTAGCGTTCCTGCATCTCCAGCGTTGCGCTAAGCAATGTCAGCACATCCGTTTTGCTTTGCGGCATCAACGCGATTTTGGGAATATCTGCACCAAGTTCCTGCATTTTACGCAGTCGCTGGACAATATCATCGGCCGCAGGTGTCTTGTGAAAATCATGGTTCGACATAATAACGAAGACATTTTTCGCGTGTGCATGCTCGACGGTGGCTTTAACCAGGTCATCACCGGTGAAAAGCTCCAGGTCGATCATATCCACCAGACCGCTGTCCACTGCTGCGCGGTTTAATGCAATATAGTTTTCGACAGACAGTGCCTGCTCTCCCCCTTCCTGTGCGCTACGGAAGGTGAACAGCAACGGTTTATCCACTATCACATCACGGATTGCACGTGCGGCTTCCAGCACTGCGTCAATGGAAGCGACATCGGTGAAATGGTCAACACGCCATTCCAGAATGTCGAAATCCGCTTCGCGATAGGCCAGTGCTTCGCTTTTTACCGTTGAGATGTCTTTACCCATCAGCGAGACAATGATCTTCGGCGCACCCTCGCCAATCACGAGGTTTCTTACGGTTACGGTTTTCATTGATTACCCTTTAACTATTCACAAATACTGCCCATCAGGCTGCAAAACCCATAACCTGTTTGACATACTCCAGCGGGAAATCTTTCCCGGTCCAGAGCTTGAACTGCTCAGCCCCTTGCCACAACAACATGCCGTAACCATCAATCGTTTTGCAACCGGCCTGTTGTGCCTGTTGCAATAACCTGGTCATATGTGGGTTATACACACATTCGGTCACCAGCAGTTCCGGGCGCAGCAGGGAAACGTCGGTCACGATAGATTCGTTATCCAGCGGTTTCATGCCGACTTTCGTGCCGTTGGTCAAAATATCCGCGCTGGCGAGGGCTTCGGCAAAAGCCTGGCGATCGGCAAGGTCGATCACGGTGACAACGCAGTCAGTGTTTTCATTAACACGTTTGGCGAATGCCTGCGCCTTTTCAAAGAACTCATCTTTACGGTTAAAGATCTTAATTTCTTTGATGCCTTCAATGGCTGCCTGAGCGCCAATGGCTGTAGACGCGCCGCCCGCGCCCAACAGTACCATGGTTTTACCTTTAATATCGAAGCCGCTTTCTTTAATCGCGCGAATATGGCCGGTGCCGTCGGTGTTGTAACCACGCAGGTAGCCATCATCATTAACGATGGTGTTGATTGCGCCAACCAGTTTGGCGGCAGGCGTTAATTCATCAACATATTCACAGGCCAGCTGTTTATTGGGCATGGAAACCCCGGTGCCGCGCATTTTTAACGCTTTTAAACCGGCAATTGCATTAGCAAATGTTGAGTTATCGACTTCAAATGCCATGTAGGTAAAAGGCAGGCCCGCTTTTTCTAATGCTTTATTTTGCATTTCAGGGGACAGACTGTGTCTGATAGGGTAGGCCATCAGACCAATCAGTTCATATTTTGCAGTTACGTCCATTTGATACTCCTTCTAAACAATTTATTGAAAATAACGTTCGCCCAACCGCACATCATTTTTGGGGATATCAAATACGCGGTAATAGCGAATAAAGACGATGATGGCGGTGATGAATGCCAGCAGAGCAAATGCAAGGTCCAGCAAAATGATGTATTGCAGGCCGATGTTCGAAAGGTACCCGGTGATCAGTGGGATAATAAAGTTGGCTACACCACCCATCATCATATAAACACTGGTGACTTTGGCTTTGCTCTTCGGGAAAAACTCCGACATCACCGAGACACCGAGCTGTAAAATACCGCCAGCAGCAGAGAAGCCAATCAGAAACGATCCTGCGTTACAAACCAGCGGAGAGGGATACAAATAAATGACCGCAGCGGTAATGCTTGCCAGACCAGCGTTAAAAACGTTAGCCCAAATGGGGCGAACCATTTTCTTCAGGAGGGCAGCAAAGATGAATACGCAGACCAGCGATCCCATGCTGTAGTAAGAGATGGTTTTTAGTGCATCAGTTTCTGCCATGCCAGCAAATGCCATGGCATATTTCGGCATCCAGACCACGATGACATAAAAGGTTGAGAATGCGGCAACCCCAAATAGCACGGAAGCGACGCCTTCCAGCCAGACCAGGGGTTTACTGTTCATCTGTGGCAGATCTTTGGCGAGGCCCGCGTCCACCATCTGGCTGGGAAAGCGACTTTTTAACAGCATCAGGGTGATGACCACGAACAGTACACCCGGGATGATGACCGCATAGCCGTACCAGACATGGTTGAGCAGCATGGTACTGACGATGATGGGGTAAATCATCTGGCCAAACGACACCATGGCTTTAACCAGAATAACCGCCGAGCCGGATGCTTTGGGGAAACATTCCATTAACGCCGGATAGCCGCCGGTATCCAGCGCCGAATTTGCTACGCCAACGCATACAGCCAGAATAAAGGCAATCATCAGATTGGGGCTGGCGGGAATACCGAAGAAGAACAGCATATATAGAATAACGCCTAACAGAATGATAGCCCGACGACCGAACTTATCTGAGAGAACGCCAAAGAATAAAATACTGACCAGTCGACCAAGACCAATGCCGGAAATTAGATAGGCAATCCCTGCATTATCGGTTGAAAACTTTTCAGCCAGGGAGGTCATGTTTTGCGCCAGTGTGATGACGCTAATACCGTGTAAAAAATAGCTTAAATAAATACAGGTTATCGCCAGAAGAAATGGCGTGTTAAAGGTCTTTTTTTGAGACATTTTTTCACAACTCCTTGCGGATTTTAAAATTATTCTGTGCTCGTCGGTGTAGTGTAAATTTCGGCGACCTTGTGATTAATATACCGGGCAGTAGTTATTGTACCTACATAGCATGGCGTTTAAGTTACCAGGTATATTGCATATCAAACTGTGAAACCTAATTCGTCAGACCGACCTTTTGCCGTTATTTTAAAAATACGTCCAATTATTTTGCAGCAGAAGGGAACAATATTGCATCCGCGTTATTGTGCGAGTGGTGCCATGTTTAACTGACGCTTTGCTGCAAGCCGGCTGCGATAACCAATAAACAGTGCCAACAGGAAACCGAGCGCAGCAATGCCTGCATCAAACCACATGATGTGCGCAATGCTGGTTTCGGAGAGTCTGGCGGTAATCAGTGGGATCGTGAAGGTCGCGATACTGCCCGCGCTGTAGTAAATACCGGTAGCTTTACCTTTCGCTTGCGGAAAGCGAGCGGCCATTAGCGTTAGACCAATTTGTACGACGCCCCCGGCTGAAGAGAACCCGATGACAAAGGCGAATGTAATCACGACCCAGGTCGTTGGATGCAGGCAAACCGCCAGCAGCGCGACAAAGGAGATAAAGGTGTACAGCATCAACAGAGACGTTGCACGACCCGCTTTTCTCGCCAGAGGAGCAGTAATGAATACGCACAGCAGCGAACCGCAGGTGTAAATACTTAACAGCTTGATAGATAACGTATACGGCATACCGGCGACAAACTGACCATACTGTGCCAGCCACTGGCTAACCAGATAAAATGTGGCCATCGAGATATAGCCATACAGGGTGTAACTCCCCAGATCGAGAAGGGAACAACGATGCTCCGGCTGAACAGGTTCCTGTAAAGCGGATGATGGCGTGATGGAATGCTGCGGGCCCGGATGTGCAGGGAAGCGGCAGCGAAACAAAAATATGCCGTTGACCGCCATAATTCCCGCCGCCAGCAAGAAGGACCAGCCAAACCAGAGTTCAGCCCACACCAGCAGGCTGATAACCATCGGCAACAGAAACTGGCCGCTGGAGACAAAGGCTTTAATCAGAATATTGGCGGTGCTGGGCGAGCGGGGGAAGGCTTCCATCAGGCTGGGGTAGGTTCCGGCATCAAGAAAACTGTTTGCCATTCCCGCTAAAAAACCAAAAGCGTAGGCAATCACAATGCTGTGAGTATTGATGATGCCAAAAAAGAAGACCAGGTAGCAGATCATGCCAAAAATGATAAACGGTCTGCGGCCATAACGATCGGAGAGCAGGCCTGCAACTAATAAGACGCTTAACCGACCGATACCAAGAGAGGAGATGACAATCGAGACCCCCGCTGCATTGGTTTGCCACTGCTGCTCAAGTGAGGACATATTGAGGGACATCAGAATGACCCCCATACCGTGTACCAGGTAATTAAGGTACAGCCCTATCGCAGTGGAGAAATAGGTGTTTTTCATAATGTATTACTCAGCGAAGAGGCTAAATGGATGTTGTGTTCTGTGTCGCGTAGGGGGTATTAGCCCAAATAGTATGCAGACTGCGCGTGAGCGAGGGCATAATGTCGGGTGCCCGTGTTGCAACGTAGTGGTGACGTTATGACCGACTAACACAAACGCTCAAGGCTGTGTGCATAGAGTTCCACTGCCGCAGATTGGTAGATTTTCCAGTCGAGAAAATTGTCGTGGTTATAAACTGCCTGAAAAGAAACCAGATCGGGGAAAAAACGCATCGTGTTATTACCGATACGATTATTTATTTTTTCAATGATCGCGTTAATTCTTAACTTTCTCTTTGCTTTCATTTCTGTACAAATGCGCACGATGTTTTCCGGGATTTCTTTTTCCCCGCGCTCCCATTGTTGCCAGGCGACAATGTCGCCATCACGCGCGATATACGTGGCGCATTCTTCCACCGTCATAGCAAAAATATGGCGGATAGCCTGCAATTCTAGTGCGTTCATTATTTCATCACTTCATAAAAGACGGTGGAATAGTAATAGCATTATTGTGGATATTTCGGCTTGAAGAGAGTCACAGTATCTTGTGCAATATTATTTGTTATTAATCTGTGAAGTCGGTGCATTTGGCGTGAGAGTAAAATAAAACAATTGGCTGGCTGATGTGATGTAGGTCGTTAGGGGACGTGGAGTGCAGGATAAAAAAAAGCCCATCGTGGGAGATGGGCAAAGACTACACACAGCAATTCGTTGTTTCACTCAGGGGATTTCCATGCTTATAAATCAATGTGTTGATCTAAAGCCTTGGGGTAATAGTAGGCATGCGGGTTTTTCACGTCGATCAGATTCATCTCAATAGTTTAAAAACTGTAAAGAATTTGCGACATAAATGAGTACTCCCACAGGGCTGGCGTTGGGTTTGGTTCGGGGAGCGGTGATGTGTTTATCAGCAATATTAAACAATCAGGCGGCAGTGTTGCCGCCTGATGCTGTATTACTTATTGCTTTCGATTTCAGCGATTTCTTCGAGGATTTGATCCGGGTCGGTGCCCGGTGTCGGGGCTTCGTTGACCCATGCGGAGAACAGGCGCCATGAAACAGCCAGTACCACTGGGCCGATAAACAGACCAATCATACCAAATGCAATCAGCCCACCGATAACCCCGGACAGAATAAGGATCAATGGCAAATCAGCACCCATACGAATCAGCATCGGACGAATAACGTTATCCAGTGTTCCGACCACGCCACTCCACACCAACAGCACCGTGCCCCAGGTAGAGTCACCCGTCCAGTAAAGCCAGATAATGGCCGGAACCAGTACCGGTAAAGGCCCCAGTTGCACCAGACAGGAGAGGATCATCAACACCGCCAGTAGCGTCGCATAAGGTACCCCCGTTACCGCCAGACCAATACCGCCGAGGACGGCCTGCACCAGCGCGGTGACGACCACGCCTAATGCGACCGCACGAATGGCCTGTGCTGCCAACAGGATTGCAGCGTCACCGCGTTTCGATGCAAGACGGCAGGCGAAGTGGCGAATGCCTAGCGCCACCTGCTCACCGCGCCAGTACAGCAGGGCGCTGAATAGCAACATCAAGCCACAGTGCATCATAAAGCGGCCAATATGCGCGGCCTGACCAACAAACCAGGTGGTTGTGGTACCGATATAGGGACGAACCTTAGCCATGATAGCCGAACCGCCCATATCCAACAGGCTGTGCCACGCGCCATAGAGTTTGGCACCCACCAGCGGAATACTGTTTAACCACGCCAGATCCGGCAGCGTCATATCGCCGGCGGTAACGGCATGAATCAGAGGACCACTGCCATCAACAATGCTGTTGACCAACAGAGCGATAGGAATAATGAATAACAGAACTAACAACAGGGTCATCACCAGCACGGCCAGCGAACGGCGTCCCCACAGCAATTTTTGTATACGTATCAGGATGGGCCAGGTCGCAATGACCACCGTACCTGCCCAGGCGAAGCCGAGGATAAAGGGTTGCACAATCCAGAGACAGGCCACAATCATGATGGCTAAAAACAGCACCGATAGCAGCACTTGTGCAATATCCCTGGGCTGACGGAAATTTACCATAAATACTTTTCACCTTTGTCTTTGCGTCAGAACGTTGACGCGACGTGAACACGTTAATCACACTCTATAATGATGAGCAATTTCAGCGGTTTTGAACAGGCGGATTCTGCCTGTAAATCTGCTGAGCGTATTAGAAAAAAATGTGATACAACAAACAAAGCAACACGCAAACGATTAAATTCACAACACAGACCGCAGGAAAGGGTCACTATAATGATTCCACAAATTTCTCAGGCGCCAGGTGTCGTTCAACTGGTGCTCAATTTTTTGCAGGCGCTGGAGCAGCAAGGATTCACGGGCGATACGGCAACGAGCTATGCCGATCGTCTGACAATGTCGACGGATAACAGTATCTATCAGCTTCTGCCTGATGCCGTGGTTTTCCCTCGTTCGACGGCTGATGTGGCGCTTATCGCCCGCCTGGCGTCAGAACCGCTCTTTTCGTCGTTGATTTTTACCCCGCGCGGCGGCGGTACAGGCACCAACGGTCAGGCGCTTAATCAGGGCATTATTGTTGATATGTCCCGTTACATGAGCCGCATCATCGAAATCAATGTGCAGGAAGGTTGGGTACGGGTAGAGGCGGGGGTGATAAAAGATCAGCTTAACCAATATCTGAAACCCTACGGCTATTTCTTTGCGCCTGAATTGTCCACCAGTAACCGGGCGACGTTGGGGGGAATGATCAACACCGATGCTTCCGGGCAAGGTTCGCTGGTCTACGGTAAAACCTCCGATCACGTGCTGGGTATTCGCGCGGTACTGATGGGCGGGGATATTCTCGATACCCAGCCGATGCCGGTTGAATTTGCCGAAATGCTCGGTAAAAACAATACGGCGATTGGGCGTATCTATAAGACGGTTTATGAACGGTGCCGCGATAACCGACAGCTGATCATTGATAAATTCCCCAAGCTTAATCGCTTCCTGACCGGTTACGATCTGCGGCACGTCTTCAATGATGAGATGACCGAGTTTGATTTAACCCGCATCCTTACGGGCTCTGAAGGTACGCTGGCATTTATCACCGAAGCCCGCCTTGATATCACGCCGCTGCCTAAAGTTCGGCGACTGGTCAACGTCAAATACGATTCGTTTGACTCTGCATTGCGTAATGCGCCGGTGATGGTGGAGGCGCGTGCGCTGTCGGTCGAAACCGTCGATTCCAAAGTGCTTAATCTGGCGCGGGAAGATATTGTCTGGCACTCCGTCAGCGAATTGATTACCGATGTCCCGGATAAAGAGATGCTCGGGCTGAATATCGTCGAGTTTGCGGGTGATGATGAAGCATTAATTGATTCGCAGGTCAGTGCGCTGTGTGAACGCCTGGACGGGCTAATTACCCGGCAGGAAGCCGGTGTGATTGGCTGGCAGCTGTGTACCGAACTGGCCGGCGTCGAGCGCATCTACGCCATGCGGAAAAAGGCCGTTGGTCTGCTGGGTAATGCCAAAGGCTCTGCGAAGCCGATTCCGTTTGCCGAAGATACCTGCGTACCGCCGGAACACCTGGCCGACTATATTGCCGAGTTCCGTGCGCTACTCGATAGCCATGGCCTGAGCTATGGCATGTTTGGTCACGTGGATGCCGGGGTACTGCACGTCAGACCGGCGCTGGATATGTGCGATCCGCAACAAGAAGTGCTGATGAAACGCATCTCTGATGATGTGGTTGCGCTGACGGCAAAATACGGTGGCCTGCTGTGGGGCGAACACGGGAAAGGTTTCCGTGCTGAGTACAGCCCGGCGTTCTTTGGCGAGGAACTGTATCGCGAACTGCGTAAAGTGAAGTCGGCGTTTGATCCGCAAAACCGGCTCAATCCGGGGAAAATTTGCCCTCCGGAAGCCATCGATGCGCCAATGATGAAAGTGGATGCGGTTAAACGTGGGACTTACGATCGTCAAATCCCGCTGGCCGTTCGCCAGGAGTGGCGTGGGGCAATGGAGTGTAACGGCAACGGGTTATGTTTTAACTTCGATGCGAAAAGCCCGATGTGTCCGTCGATGAAAATCAGCCTCAATCGCATTCACTCGCCAAAAGGGCGGGCAACGCTGGTACGGGAATGGTTGCGTCTGTTGGCCGATCGTGGGATTGACCCCGTAAAACTGGAAAAAGAGTTGCCAGAAAAGCGTGCCAGTTTACGTACGCTAATCGCCCGAACCCGCAACAGCTGGCATGCGCGTAAGGGCGAGTATGATTTCTCGCATGAAGTGAAAGAGGCGATGTCCGGGTGTTTGGCATGTAAAGCCTGTTCTACGCAGTGCCCGATTAAAATCGATGTTCCGGAATTCCGCTCGCGCTTCCTGCAGCTGTATCACACGCGCTATCTGCGCCCGCTTCGCGATCACATGGTCGCCACCGTTGAGAGTTATGCACCGCTAATGGCGCGTGCGCCTAAAACGTTCAACTTTTTCATCAATCAACCGCTGATACGTAATCTGGCTAAAAAACACATCGGCATGGTGGATTTGCCGCTGTTGTCTGCGCCATCATTACAACGACAGCTGGTCGGGCATCGTTCGGCCAATATGACGCTGGAACAGCTTGAAGCTCTCAGCCAGGAGCAAAAAGCCCGTACGGTGCTGGTGGTGCAGGACCCTTTCACCAGCTATTACGATGCACAGGTCGTGGCTGACTTCATCCGACTGGTCGAAAAATTGGGTTTACAGCCGGTGCTGTTGCCATTCTCGCCTAACGGCAAAGCGCAGCATATAAAGGGCTTTTTAAACCGGTTTGCGAAAACGGCGAAAAAGACCGCAGAATTCCTCAACCGGGTGGCCAAGCTGAATATCCCGATGGTCGGTGTCGATCCTGCGCTGGTGTTATGTTATCGCGATGAATACAAGCTGGCGCTCGGCGAGCAGCGCGGTGATTTCCATGTCTTACTGGTCAATGAGTGGTTATCGGCTGTACTGGCGTCACAACCGCCGGTCGCTATCGGTGGCGAACCGTGGTATTTCTTTGGACACTGCACCGAAGTGACCGCTCTGCCGGGAGCGCCTGCGCAGTGGGCCGCGATTTTTGCCCGGTTTGGGGCCAAACTGGAAAATGTCAGCGTGGGGTGCTGCGGGATGGCGGGTACGTATGGCCATGAAGTGAAGAATCACCAGAACTCTTTAGGGATCTATGAGTTATCATGGCACCAGGCAATGCAACGATTGCCGCGTAACCGTTGTCTGGCCGCCGGGTATTCATGTCGCAGCCAGGTTAAACGCGTAGAAGGCACGGGCGTTCGCCACCCATTACAGGCATTACTGGAGATTATAGGATGATCTGGAAACGTGAAGTCACACTCGAGGCGCTCAACGCCATGGGTGAAGGAAATATGGTAGGGCTGCTCGATATTCGTTTTGTGCATATCGGCGACAATACTCTGGAAGCCACAATGCCCGTGGACCATCGCACCAAACAACCCTTTGGTTTGCTACACGGCGGGGCGTCAGTCGTGCTGGCTGAGAGTATTGGCTCGGTGGCTGGATATCTGTGTACGCAGGGCGATCAGAAAGTGGTGGGCCTTGAGATTAATGCCAACCACGTTCGTTCTGCGCGTGAAGGGCTCGTCAGAGGGGTGTGCAGCCCTGTACATACCGGTTCACGTCATCAGGTGTGGCAAATCGAAATCTTCGATGAGCAGGGTCGGTTATGCTGCACCTCACGACTGACAACCGCTATTTTGTGACGCATGTTGAGTTTGGTCATTATCTGCGCAGGTAATGGTGTTATACTGTGCAGGTTCTGAACACAAGCGAGGATGATATGTCTACCCAATTAGACCCGGCCCAACTGGCAATAGAATTTTTACGTCGTGATAAAACCGATCTTTCACCGGCTCAGTACCTGAAAAGATTGAAACAATTAGAGCTGGAGTTTGCCGATTTATTAACGCTCTCTTCGACTGAACTGAAAGAAGAGATCTATTTTGCCTGGCGCCTGGGCGTTCATTGATTCCGGTATGCCTGTCGTAATAAAAACCCCGACACATGTGTTCGGGGTTATTTTTTGCCTTAAATCTTGTTTACCACTTCATCTCACCGGTATTCACTTTCGCACTCAGTTCCAGAGAGCTTTCGTCAGCAAGACCCGGCCATGCTGCGGTCATTGTTTTTATCACGTAGGCTGAACCTTTTTTCGCGTCCAGCGCCTGTTCAAACGACTGAAGGTAATCCTGGGTGAAGCGAATCGCTTTATCACCCGCCGGGCGTTCACCAATATAATGACCGGGAACCACCTGGGCGGGATGTAATTGCTGCATTTCGCTCAGCACGTTACGCCATGCCGTGCGCTCTGCCGGTGACTGCGTGTCCGCTGTCCAGACGTGAATACCTGAAGCGATACCGGTTCCGCCAATGATGGCGCGGTTCGCCGGGATCCAGACATATGCCGCATAGTCATTAGGATGGCGTAATTCCAGCGTTTCGCCATCAACCGTAAAGCGTGTTTGCGTGGTGGCCTGCGGTACAGTGAGCGAAGTGGGGGCACCGTCTTTCATCTGTGGGCCCCAGAACTGTAATTTGCCTTCTTTGGTGGCACGAATATGATCCACCACGTGCGGTGTAGCCAGCACGTTGACACCGGGGAAGGCTTTGACGAGTGGCTCAAGGCCAAAATAGAAATCCGGATCGCCAGACGTGATCACAATGGCTTTCAGCGTCTTACCGCTGGAGCGAATCATTTGCACCAGTTTTTCACCGTCTTTGGTGCTGAATTGGGCATCAAACAAAATGGCTTCTTTCGGGCCGGACACCAGCGTAGAAGAGACCGGGAAAATAGCCTTTTCCTGCGGATTATAGAC
The DNA here is from genome assembly GCF_014103415.1 of Citrobacter sp. RHBSTW-00671. Classification (NCBI taxonomy): domain Bacteria; kingdom Pseudomonadati; phylum Pseudomonadota; class Gammaproteobacteria; order Enterobacterales; family Enterobacteriaceae; genus Citrobacter; species Citrobacter sp. RHBSTW-00671. Next base: position 3,295,729 of record NZ_JABXPR010000001.1, on the reverse strand, counting down.
ATCCAGCTGTAGTGGAGCGGCAAACGCCGAAGAGGCAAACAGGGGTAACAGCATAGCCAGTGTATTGATTTTCATAACGGGGAACCTTGTGCAGGACATTGTCTTTTGATCGTTCCCGTATTTTAAGGAAATTCGGATCTGTTAGAATTCCCATATCAGGACATGCTGAGTTTCATAAAACGATCGGATGGGATGCAATGGACAGAGTCATGGCGGCAACCGTTTTTAACCATATCTGTGATTTAGGCAGTTTGAGTGCCGCCGCGCGTGCGCTGGGGCTTTCCCGACCGATGGTCAGTCGCTATCTGGATGAGATGGAAAAGTGGACCGGGGCGCGGCTTATCCATCGTTCGTCACGACGGTTGACAATCACGCCTGCTGGCGAAGAAGCGTTGGTGAAAACCCGCACCCTGGCACAGCTTTCGCGAGATATCGGTGCCGCCGGGCTCGCGCAAACCCCATCTGGCACGCTACGGGTGGCGTGTGCACATTTTACTGCCATACATATTCTGGCGCCGGTGCTGCCCGCGTTTCTTGCTCGCTATCCTGAACTCCGCATTGAAGTTGAGATCAACAATCAACCGGTAAGCCTGGTTGGGGAGCGTATCGATGTGGCGATCCGCATCACGGAAAATCCCGAGCCCGGAACGATTGCCCGGCGCTTAGGGGATTGTGAATCGGTGTTATGTGCCTCCGCGGATTACCTTAACCAGTATGGCATCCCAAAAACCGTCGACGATCTTGCGCAGCATAATTGCCTTTATTACAGCGGATTCGCCGGAAAGTCATGGCATTTTCTGGATGCGCAAGGGCAAGCCGTCACGGTGGCCATTAAAGGTAATTTAAGCGCTGGTATCTCGTCGCTGCTATGTGAATCCGCTCTGGCGGGGATGGGGATTGCGTTGGTTCCTGAACAGGAGGCGAGAGAAGGGCTGGCGCAGGGGAGATTAATACGGCTTCTACCGCAACTCCAGCCTAAACGCCTGCCGATTTATGGTTTATATCTTTCCCGCGATCACCAGCCAGCGGGGCTGCGGCTGTTGCTGGACGCACTGAATGAGACACCGCGCTAACGATGTGATTGAGCATGTTTATAAAATAGTCAAAGCGCAATTTGTGTTAAAAAAAATTTCTCAGGGTATGAGATTCTTCCTGGTGCCCCTTCAAGAGCTAAGCCATTGTGAGTGCCGGAGATAAGCGCCGGATGGGGTCGGAACCCTTAAGTCTGTCAGCAAAGCAAGCAGACTTAAGGGTTTTTTATGGCCCACATGCGTTTTGAACCGCATTACTCCCGCCGTAGTCATCCCCACCTATCCCTTAAATAGACATTATCTATACATCTTTTGGCATTTGACCTGCCGGAACGATTACATATTCATAATCTATTATTAATCAATGTATTGAACAAAAAAATCCATCCCTGTTAACCCTCGCCGCAGGGTCTATGCTTAATAAAAGTCGTCAAAAAGGGCGGTTAACCCGAATGCCCCTGCTGTTGAGGGGTTGAAGTGATAATCATTATCACTAACATGGTGTTATAGCTTGCAAGCTAATGACTCGAGGTAACCCTATGGAATTGCATTCAGGAACATTTAATCCCAACGATTTTGCGTGGCGCGGGCTGACGTTAACGCCAGCGGCAGCAGCGCATATCCGTGAACTGGTGGCAAGGCAACCCGATATGTTGGGCGTGCGATTAGGCGTGAAACAAACCGGGTGCGCGGGATTCGGCTATGTGCTGGACACCGTCAGGCAACCTGAGAAAGACGATCTGCTATTTGAAACAGAGGGCGCCAGACTTTATGTCCCGTTACAGGCGATGCCGTTTATCGATGGAACTGAAGTCGATTTCGTGCGGGAAGGATTAAATCAGTTATTTAAATTTCATAACCCGAAAGCCCAAAACGAATGTGGCTGTGGCGAAAGCTTTGGGGTATAGGCGGTACTATGTCTCGTAATACTGAAGCAACTGACGATGTCAACACCTGGGCTGGCGGGCACCTCAATTACAAAGAGGGGTTCTTTACCCAACTCAAAACCGATGAGCTGGCCAAAGGGATCAACGAAGAGGTGGTGCGGGCAATTTCGGCAAAACGAAATGAACCCGACTGGATGCTGGAATTCCGGCTGAATGCGTTTAACGCGTGGCTGACGATGGAAGAACCACACTGGCTAAAAGCGCACTATGACAAACTGAACTACCAGGATTACAGCTATTACTCGGCACCTTCTTGCGGCAACTGTGATGAAACCTGCGCCTCTGAGCCGGGAGCGGTGCAACAAACGGGCGCGAATGCGTTTTTAAGCAAAGAGGTTGAAGACGCGTTCGAGCAGCTTGGCGTGCCGGTCCGTGAAGGCAAAGAAGTGGCGGTGGATGCCATTTTCGATTCGGTGTCAGTCGCAACGACCTACCGCGATAAGCTGGCGGAGCAGGGTATTATTTTCTGCTCGTTCGGCGAGGCCATCCACGATCATCCTGAACTGGTAAAAAAATACCTCGGTACCGTCGTCCCGGGGAATGACAATTTCTTTGCCGCACTGAATGCGGCGGTAGCATCGGACGGCACGTTTATTTATGTGCCGAAAGGCGTGCGTTGCCCAATGGAACTGTCGACCTATTTCCGTATCAATGCAGAAAAAACCGGACAGTTTGAACGCACGATTCTGGTGGCGGATGAGGGGAGTTACGTCAGCTATATCGAAGGTTGTTCGGCGCCGGTGCGTGACAGTTACCAGCTGCATGCGGCGGTGGTCGAGGTGATCATTCATAAAGATGCTGAGGTGAAGTATTCCACGGTACAAAACTGGTTCCCCGGCGATGGTAATACCGGCGGCATCCTGAATTTCGTGACCAAACGTGCGCTGTGTGAAGGCGAAAACAGCAAAATGTCATGGACGCAGTCAGAGACCGGCTCAGCCATTACCTGGAAATACCCGAGCTGCATTCTGCGCGGTGATAATTCGATCGGCGAATTCTACTCCGTTGCGCTGACCAGCGGTCATCAGCAGGCTGATACCGGCACCAAAATGATCCACATTGGCAAGAACACGAAATCGACCATTATCTCGAAAGGGATTTCCGCCGGACATAGCCAGAACAGCTACCGCGGCTTAGTGAAAATTATGCCAACCGCCACTAACGCCCGTAACTACACCCAATGTGACTCAATGCTGATTGGTGCGGACTGTGGGGCACATACCTTCCCGTATGTTGAGTGCCGAAACAACAGCGCTCAGCTTGAACATGAAGCGACGACCTCGCGCATTGGTGAAGACCAGTTGTTCTACTGCCTGCAACGTGGCATCAGCGAGGAAGATGCTATTTCAATGATCGTCAATGGCTTCTGTAAAGACGTGTTCTCTGAGCTGCCGCTGGAGTTTGCCGTGGAAGCGCAAAAACTTCTCGCCATAAGTCTTGAACACAGCGTCGGCTAAAATTTAAGGAAAGCACATGTTAAGCATTAAAGATTTACAGGTCAGTGTGGAAGAGAAGGCGATCCTGCGTGGGCTGAGTCTTGAGATTCGCCCCGGGGAAGTACACGCCATTATGGGGCCGAACGGTTCCGGGAAAAGCACGTTGTCTGCGACACTCGCCGGACGAGAAGATTATGAAGTCACGGGCGGGACGGTTGAGTTTAACGGTAAGAACTTGCTGGAACTGTCACCGGAAAACCGGGCCGGTGAAGGGATCTTTATGGCATTTCAGTATCCGGTGGAGATCCCCGGCGTCAGCAATCAGTTTTTCCTGCAAACGGCACTGAATGCGGTGCGCAGCTACCGTGGCGAAGAGTCGCTGGACAGGTTTGACTTCCAGGATCTGATGGAAGAGAAAATTGCGTTGCTGAAGATGCCGGCAGATTTGCTCACCCGTTCGGTGAACGTGGGTTTCTCCGGTGGGGAGAAAAAACGTAACGACATTCTGCAAATGGCGGTACTGGAACCCCAGTTGTGCATTCTTGATGAGTCTGACTCTGGTCTGGATATCGACGCGCTGAAAATCGTCGCTGACGGCGTGAACGCATTGCGTGACGGAAAGCGTTCGTTTGTTATTGTCACCCACTACCAGCGAATCCTCGACTATATCAAACCCGATTACGTCCACGTTCTCTACCAGGGGCGCATTGTGAAGTCCGGTGATTTTACGTTGGTTAAACAGCTGGAGGAGCAAGGGTATGGCTGGCTTAGTGAACAGCAGTAACGTGCTCCAGCAGTGGCATCATCTGTTTGAAACGCAGGGTGAGCGTCGCTCACAGCATGCGCAACAACACCTGCAACAACACCTGCAACAGATGTTGCGGCTGGGGTTGCCGACGCGTAAACATGAGGACTGGAAATATACGCCGCTGGAAGGGTTAACCAGCGGCCAGTTTGTCAGTCGTTTTTCTGCAATAACATCAGCACAGTGCGACGCGCTGAGCGGCGCTATTGATGCCCTACGTCTGGTGTTTGTTGACGGTCAGTACTGCGAGGCGCTTAGCGACAGCATGGACGGCAGCGGCTTTGACATTACCGTTGATGATGCGCGTCAGGCGCTCCCTGCGGCTATCCAGCCAGAGGTGTTCCTGCATCTGACCGAAAGCCTTTCACGCAGCGTCACGCACATTCAGGTCAAACGACATCAACGTCCAGCGAAACCGCTGCTGTTGATGCATATCACCCAGGGGCTGGCGGGTGATGAGGTGAATACCGCGCACTATCGCCACCATCTTGAACTGGCCGAAGGCGCAGAAGCTACCGTCATTGAGCACTATGTTAGCCTGAATGCGCATCGACATTTTACCGGTGCGCGCTTAACGATGAACGTGGCGGCAAATGCCCATTTGCACCATATCAAACTGGCGTTTGAGAATCCGGTTAGCCACCATTTCGCGCATAACGATATCCAGTTAGGGGCCGATGCGACGGCGATGAGTTACAGCTTCTTACTCGGTGGTGCGGTATTACGCCATAACACCAGTACCCAGCTTAATGGGGAGAACACCACGCTGCGCCTTAACAGCCTGGCGATGCCGGTGAAAAATGAAGTTTGCGATACCCGAACCTGGCTTGAGCACAATAAGGGGTATTGCAACAGCCGCCAGTTACATAAAACGATTGTCAGCGATAAAGGCCGGGCGGTGTTTAATGGCCTGATTAACGTGGCGCAGCATGCCATTAAAACTGACGGTCAGATGACGAACAATAATTTACTGCTCGGTAAACTGGCAGAAGTGGATACCAAGCCGCAACTGGAAATCTACGCTGATGACGTGAAATGCAGCCACGGGGCGACGGTAGGGCGGATCGACGATGAACAGATGTTCTATCTGCGTTCGCGTGGGATTGGCCAGCAGGATGCCCAACAGATGATTCTCTACGCGTTTGCCGCTGAGTTGACGGAAGCCCTGAGCGATGAAACGCTGAAACAACAGGTACTGGCGCGGATAGCCCAACGTCTGCCGGGAGGCGTAGCATGACATTTCCCATTGAAAAAGTACGGGCGGACTTTCCGGTCCTGACGCGTGAGGTCAACGGCTTACCGCTGGCTTACCTCGACAGTGCTGCCAGCGCGCAAAAGCCCAACCAGGTGATTGATGCCGAGGCTGAGTTTTATCGGCATGGCTATGCGGCAGTCCATCGGGGTATTCATACGCTCAGCGCCCAGGCGACGGAAAAAATGGAGAATGTACGCAAGCTGGCGTCATTGTTTATTAACGCACGTTCTGCCGAAGAACTGGTGTTTGTCCGCGGCACGACGGAGGGCATCAACCTGGTGGCGAACAGCTGGGGCAGTAGCAATGTCCGGGCGGGTGATAACATCATCATTAGTGAAATGGAACACCACGCCAATATTGTCCCCTGGCAGATGCTGTGCGCCCGTGTAGGGGCGGAACTGCGTGTTATCCCACTGAATGCCGATGGGACGTTGCAACTGGAAACATTGCCGATGCTGTTTGATGACCGCACGCAACTGCTGGCCATTACCCACGTTTCGAATGTCCTGGGCACGGAAAACCCGCTGCCGGAGATGATTGAGCTGGCGCACCAGTACGGCGCAAAAGTGCTGGTAGATGGCGCGCAGGCGGTCATGCACCACCCGGTGGACGTGCAGGCACTGGATTGTGACTTTTATGTTTTCTCCGGACATAAGCTGTATGGACCTACCGGCATTGGCGTGCTGTATGCCAGAGAGTCGTTGCTGCAGGAAATGCCGCCGTGGGAAGGCGGTGGCTCGATGATAGCAACCGTCAGTCTGAGGCAGGGAACAACGTGGGCCAAAGCCCCCTGGCGTTTTGAAGCCGGAACGCCGAACACCGGAGGGATTATCGGTCTGGGAGCGGCCATTGAATACGTTAGCGCGCTGGGGCTTACTGAAATCAGTGAATATGAGCAGTTCATGATGCGTTATGCGCTGGAGCAACTGGCGGAGGTACCTAATCTGACGCTCTACGGCCCGGAAAACCGTTTAGGCGTGATCGCCTTTAACTTGGGCAAGCATCACGCGTATGACGTCGGTAGCTTTCTTGATAACTATGGAATTGCCGTGCGCACGGGGCATCACTGCGCGATGCCGTTGATGGCTTATTATCACGTTCCCGCGATGTGCCGGGCTTCCATTGCCATGTATAACACCCATGAAGAAGTGGATCGCCTGGTGACGGGACTCAAGCGTATTCATCACTTGCTGGGATAACAGGGAGGCATTATGGCTGCGCTACCGGATAAAGAAAAACTGTTGCGTAATTTTCTGCGTTGCGCTAATTGGGAAGAGAAATACCTGTACATCATTGAACTGGGTCAGCGGCTGCCGGAATTAACTGCCGACGATCGCTGCCCGGAAAATAGCATTCAGGGATGTCAAAGTCAGGTATGGATTGTTATGCGGCAGAATGCTGAAGGTATTATTGAATTACAGGGCGACAGTGATGCGGCAATTGTGAAAGGACTTATCGCCGTCGTCTTCATTTTGTATGACCGGATGACGGCTCAGGATATTGTGAATTTTGATGTGCGTCCGTGGTTCGAAAAAATGGCGCTCGCACAGCATCTCACACCTTCACGTTCACAGGGACTGGAAGCGATGATACGGGCGATCCGCTCCAAAGCCGCAACTCTTAGCTAAACTGATAAAACACGTCATCTTTCAGGCTGACTGGAATGATTCCGTGAAAGGCACCGCAATGACTCGTAGGCCGGATCGGACGCTTGCCGTCATCCGGCAATAACGCCAGGGGGGTGAGTGAGTATGAAACGCGCGTCTATTATTACGTTAATGCTGATCGGCGCTTACAGCGCTATACAGACCGCTTGGGCGGTCGATTATCCGTTGCCTGCGGCGAATAGCCGTCTTGTTGGGCAAAATCAAACCTACACCGTGCAGGAAGGCGATAAGAACCTCCAGGCGATAGCCCGGCGTTTTGACACCGCTGCAATGCTGATCCTTGAAGCAAATAACACCATAGCCCCCGTACCCAGGCCTGGAACCCTGATTACCATTCCCTCACAATTATTGCTACCGGATGTGCCACGCGAAGGCATTATTGTGAATCTGGCGGAACTGCGTTTGTATTACTTCCCGCCGGGAGAAAATATTGTTCAGGTATTCCCTATTGGCATTGGTTTGCAGGGGCTGGAAACACCGGTGATGGAAACCCGTATTGGGCAGAAAATACCCAACCCGACATGGACGCCTACACCGGGCATCCGTAAGCGCTCTCTGGAGCGCGGCATCACATTACCGCCGGTAGTACCTGCGGGGCCAAATAACCCGTTAGGACGCTTTGCATTGCGTCTGGCGCATGGAAATGGTGAATACCTTATCCATGGAACCAGTGCTCCTGACAGTGTTGGCCTGCGCGTAAGCTCTGGTTGTATCCGTATGAACGCGCCGGATATCAAAGCGCTGTTCGAGCAGGTGCGGCCAGGTACGCCTGTCAGAGTGATCAACGAGCCGATAAAGTACTCCGTTGAGCCAAATGGTATGCGCTATGTTGAGGTGCACAGGCCGTTGTCACCGGAAGAGGAACAAAACGTTCAGACCATGCCCTATGTATTACCGGCAGGTTTTAATCAGTTCAAAGAGAATAAGGCCGTCGATAACAGCCTGGTTGAGAGAGCGCTGTATCGCCGTGCGGGTTATCCCGTGACCGTTAGTTCCGGGCAGACACCGGTTGTTGCCAATGGACCAGAAGTGACGTCAGCACAGAACGGTGCGCCAGGGGAGGATGCGCAGATGCGCACAACGCAGTAACAGGGAAGGAAATAACGGGCAAAAAAAATGGCGCACAATGTGCGCCATTTTTATTACACAGATACTATTACTTGCGGTATTTAGTAGCTGCGTTGTCCAGACGCTGGTTAGCGCGAGCTGCGTCATCTTTAGCAGCCTGAACGTCGGAACGCATTGCGTTCACGTCGTTGCTCAGCTGGTCAACTTTAGCGTTCAGAGTCTGAACGTCAGAAGACAGCTGATCGATTTTAGCGTTGCTGGAGCAACCTGCCAGCAGAGTAGAACCCAGGATTACCGCGCCCAGTACCAGTTTAGTACGATTCATTATTAATACCCTCTAGATTGAGTTAATCTCCATGTAGCGTTACAAGTATTACACAAAGTTTTTTATGTTGAGAATATTTTTTTGATGGGAATGCACTTATTTTTGATCGTTCGCTCAAAGAAGCATCGAATTGTGCAAAAACAGCCAAAAACCCGAGAGAAAACAGAAAGCTTCCATCGGATTCATCTTAGATAATCTCGGATTAGATAGTGAAATCCGATTTGATTTTTTATTAATCGTGGCTATCAAGAAAATAAAAAAGCGCCGCAAGGGCGCTTTTTAAGCAAATTAATTCGCGATGGAATTATTACAGCACGTGAACAGATGCCGTATTGGTCGTGCCGCTCGGAACCAGTGCGCCGGAAACCATAACAACGACGTCACCTTTCTGTGCCAGACCGCTTTCCAGGGCCACTTCTTTGCCCAGACGGTAGAAATCATCAGTAGAGGTGATTTCTTTAACAACCTGTGCAACGACACCTTTGCTCAGCACCAGCTGGCGAGCGGTAGTTTCGTTGGTGGTCAGCGCCAGGATGGTGGCATCCGGGAAGTATTTACGCACAGCACGTGCAGATTTACCGCCCTGGGTTGCCACGACGATCAGCGGAGCATCCAGTTTTTCTGCAGTTTCAACAGCGCCACGGCACACTGCTTCAGTGATGCGCAGTTTGCGGCTGTCATTATTGAAGTCCAGACGGCTGGTCATCACACGGTCGGTACGTTCGCAGATGGTGGCCATGATGGTCACCGCTTCCAGCGGGTATTTACCTTTCGCGGATTCACCAGACAGCATAACGGCATCGGTGCCGTCGAGGATGGCGTTCGCAACGTCGCCGGCTTCAGCACGGGTCGGACGTGGGTTTTTGATCATGGAATCCAGCATCTGGGTCGCAGTGATAACGACCTTACGTGCACGGATACATTTCTCGATGATCATCTTCTGCGCGAAGATAACTTCTTCAACCGGGATCTCTACGCCCATGTCGCCACGAGCAACCATGATGCCGTCGGATGCTTCGAGGATTTCGTCGAAGTTGTTCAGGCCTTCCTGGTTTTCAATCTTGGAGATAATCTGGATGTTTTCGCCGCCGTGAGCTTTCAGGTGCTCACGGATTTCAACGACGTCAGAACGTTTACGGATAAAGGATGCCGCAACGAAGTCAACGCCTTGCTCACAACCGAAGATCAGGTCCTGTTTGTCTTTTTCAGCCAGTGCTGGCAGGGCAATGGAAACGCCTGGCAGGTTAACGCCTTTGTTTTCGCCCAGATCGCCGTTGTTCAGCACTTTACAGATAACTTTGTTACCTTCAATAGCGGTAACTTCCATGCCAATCAGGCCATCATCAACCAGTACGGTGTTGCCGACAGACAGGTCTTTCGTGAAGCCTTCATAGGTAACCGCAACGATTTCGTTGTTACCTACAACAGATTTGTCGGTAGTGAAAGTGAAGGTCTGGCCCGCTTTCAGAGAAACGTCGTTGCCGCCTTCCAGCTTAATGGTACGGATTTCCGGACCTTTGGTATCGAGCAGAATCGCGGCTTTTTTACCGGTTTTGCTCATGACGTTGCGCAAATTCTTGATGCGCTGACCGTGTTCTGCGTAATCACCGTGGGAGAAGTTCAGACGCATGACGTTCATGCCCGCGTCCAGCATTTTGGATAACATCTCTTCGGATTCGGTTTTCGGACCGATGGTGCAAACAATTTTCGTCTTTTTCATGACAGTCTTAGTCTTTAAGTTGAGAAGGATATGGAAATCTGGCTTCCATCGCGCACGGATGGAAAGCTAAACCTGAGTTACGAAAGTTGTGATGCCTCGCTCTAAGAATAGGTGACATCGATAAAGCGTGCAGAGGAATGTGTGCTTGCGTTTCAGCCCAACGGGATGGTGAGTTTTGTAGTCGTTGAGTTTTACAGGTCAATGTGCTGAAACCATTCAAGAGACAATTGGCGCGCATTATACGCTGAAAATTATCAAAAAGGAAAATGGAAACAGCGTTTCAAAAGAGTTCTGTGCAGTTTCACAAAGAATCTGCATTAAATTGTTTCAGGTTGGTTAACAAAACACCGCCTAACGTCAGGCGGTGTTGCGCAACAAGAAAAAATAACCTGCTGCAAACTCAGTATTCAGACGACTTAGTCGAGCAGCTTGCGCCCCTCAAGATCGATATTGATGTCCTGCTTGTGCGCTTTCCGATACCACAGAATCGCCAGACCGATGACAGACCAGATGACCCCCAGCGTCAGCGCGTGAATGTTCATATTCATACAGACATAACCGATGACGACCATGCCCAGCACAGGGGAGATCACGTGAGGGAAAAGGCGACGATGTTCTTTCATCTTTACGTTGTAGAGCACAAAGACACACAGGTTTACCACAAAGAAGGCGAAAAGCGCGCCGAAATTAACAAGGGTGGATATGGATTCAATTTTCCCGGAAAACAGATAGCTAAGAAATAGTGTCACAGCTCCGGTGAACAGAATGGCATAGTCAGGTGTTTTTCTTTTATGGTGTACGTGTGCCAGGAATGTGGGCAACATTTTGTCGCGCCCCATAGAGAACAGAACGCGGGATACGGCGGTTTGTGCCGTAATGATATTGCCGACCGCGCAAACGAACGCCACGATGATAGAAAATGCGACTTTAAGCCAGATACCGCCAACATCACCTGCGATCGTGAAGAAGGCTTCGTTTGTTGCAGTACCGTCGGCAAAGCTGTCTATTTTGCCGGTGGCGAATGCGGCAAACGTCACCACAATAATAAACAGCACGGTGGCCAGGATCAGGGCGAGAAGAGTTGCCTTACTGACCGCTTTTCCGCCGCCTTCGCTTTCTTCGCTTAAGGTACTGATGGCATCAAACCCGAGGAAGTTGAGTGCCGCAACAGAGATAGCGGTAGCAATTAAGCCAGGCGTAAACCACTGAGAGTCAAAAAAGGGTTTGAAAGAGAATGACACATGGCTGCTATCGAGCATCAGCAGACGCAAAATCAGCACCACAAAAATGGCCAGAATACCGAGTTGAATAAAGACCAGCAGCTTGTCGAATTTAGCCGTTTGTTGTATTCCCAAATAGTTTATGCCCGTTCCGATGGCCACATAAATTAACGGCCACAGCCAAATCGGTATTTGCGGAAGTATGGCATGCACAGCAACACCGCCGAGCACGGCAACCAGCGTAGGGAATAACAGATAATCCAGCAGCAAAATCCAGCCAGTGAGAAAACCCACCGCGGGGTTGATGCACACGCCCGCATAGGTATAAGCCGACCCGGAAGAGGAGATGTGCTTTGACAATGTTGAATAGCTGTGGGCGGTAAAAAACATCGCGATAGCGCCAATAATATACACCAGCGCGACCATGCCGTGAGATAAATTATATACCACACCATAGAGAGAAACCGGCGCGATCGGAACCATAAATACCAGCCCGTACAACACCAAATCTGTAAGAGATAACTTTTTGATTTTACTCATAGTAAATACCTCAATTCGTGTTAATCAAGGGCGCGTAAAAACGCACGGGCCGCAGTGAGGCAAGGCCCGGTATTTTCTTCATGCGGGTTATGGCTGCTGTCAGGAATCGTGACGCCCCGACAGTGGGTTATATGGGTAATAAGCGGTTGAACGACCTGCGATGTCGCCTGATCGTGCTCGCCATGAAGGACTAATCCAGGGCATTGAATCTTGTGCAATGAATCGGTGATATCCCACTGCGCCAGCGTGCCATTGACAGCCAGCTCATTGGCGCCCCACAAAATATGGTAAGCCGTGGGGTCGGCGGCGAATTGCGCATTAGCACGCTGAATATGCAGCGGTTCTTGCTGCAGGGAATAAACATGCCTGGCGTAATAGGCAATAAGCTGTTCAGGCGGATGCTGATAGATTTTTGCCTGCATAATGACATCGTCTGGCATTGTATCCGCGCCAGCCGTGAGTTCTTTAAACAGTCGCAGGACTTCACTTTGCCAAAGTGGGATGCTGGCAGGAGAGCTGGCGTATATCACACCACCTAATCCTTCCGGCTGCGTGCAGGCATGCTCTGCTGCCAGCATGCCTCCCCAGGAGTGTCCGAGTAATGAATATCGCTGGCCAATATTCAGATGGCAGATTAATTGCTGGAGTTGTTGAAGATAGCGTTCTATTGTCCAGAATGAGGCCTCCGCCAGCGGGAAATGCGTGGAACGACCGCAGCCATATTGATCGTAAAATACCACCATGCGTCCATCATCAGACAGCTGGTGATAATTTAAAAGATAATCAAAACCGCCTGATGGGCCGCCGTGTAAAATAATTAATGGCATTAATGAAGATGCCGGATCACCGTAGATACGATAGCTGGTTAATATGCCATCGTAAAACATTTCACCATATTTGTAGTGACTTTGCATATTTTTAACCGATACAGAGAGAAAAGGGCAGGTGATTCAATAATCACCTGCATACAGATGCTTATTTTTTAATTGATTGCAGAACGTTACACCAGAATGGCGTGTAATGTTCCCATTGCATAAATTGTGGACTACCCCAGTGCGGCGCACAATCACTGGCAAAACAACCGACTTTCCCTTTATTGTATTCACCGAGAACTAATAGCGGGTCGTCATTTATTTTGACCAGCGTTGTCGCGTTTACTTTGGCGCGCAGTTTGTTATAACCGAGTAAGGGGGGCCACTGCGTCAGATCTTGCGTAATGACATGCTGTTCATCAGTGTTGATTGGGCTGCATCCTTCTGGAATTTCAACGCGATCGTCATAGTCCAGCATTTCGACAGGCAAAACGTCGGCCAGCAAGGTGTTTTTATAATTCGCTTTAGCTTCAATGCCGGTGAAGGACAGGTATCCGCCAATCATTAACAGACCGCCGCCATTGGAGACATATTCTTTAATCAGTGCTAACGCATTCGGGATGATATTCATCTGATAAAAGGTTTTGTTTTGCAACAAAAAGGTATTGCTGCCAATATCACTAATCACGATCGCGTCGTATACTTCGAGTTCCGCTGCGGTTTGCGGAAAACGGGTTTGTACAATATGCGCTGGCATATAGTCGATAGTAATATTCTGCTGGCGCAGACAGGATAAGAGATAGTCAGCACCTTCTTCGTATTTACTGGATGTGAAGCTGTCATATCCCTTAGAATGAATCATATGAATATGCCATGACTCACCGATAAATAAAATCTTCATACTGATATCCTATTATTTGATATTAACAATTTCATGCGATTGAGTGCGCATCCGGTGCAGTACCTGCTCATGTTGCGGCATGCTCGATGCGCCTTCTTGTTCTACTGCCAGTGAAGCAAAGGCAGAGGCATACTGAATGGCTGACACAAGGTCTGATTTTCGGGCAAGTGAGGTGGCCAGTGCGCCATTAAATGCGTCACCCGCGCCCGCGGCATCCTTGACGACGGCACTCCAGGCGGGGATAAACAACGTTCGGTGATGTTCGCACAGTAATGATCCTTGCGCGCCAAGAGTGATAATGACCTTCTTAACGCCTGACTGCAGAATGATATTTCCTGCTTTTTTTGCATCATCAATATCGGCAATGGTAATACCTGACAAAAATGAAGCCTCGGTTTCATTAGGTGTCAGAATGTCGATGGAAGATAATAAATGGTGGATATTTTTAGTATAGGGTGCTGGATTAAGAATGATAGTTTTGTTTTCTAATTTACCCAGGAGCACGAACTCTTCAATAGCATCGATATTTGTCTCCAGTTGCATCAGCAGGACATTGGCTGCAGAGATATAACCCTGCTGTTCATTAATTTCTTGTTTGCTCAGCGTCATATTAGCGCCGGGATAGATGGCGATGATATTATCACCATCCTCCGCTGAAACATAAATGAGTGCACTCCCGGTGGGGGCATCATCGGTTTGATAGGCACAATAAGAGTTGATGCCCGATTGAATAATATGATTGAGTGCGAAAGCGCTGAACTGATCTTTGCCAACTTTAAAAATAAAATGGACGTCAGCACCCGCATTATTTGCGGCCAGAGCCTGGTTAGCGCCTTTTCCTCCCGGATAAAAACCGAACTGGCTTGCGAGGATAGATTCACCGCTCTGAGGCAGCCATGGCACAGTGGCGGATACGTCAATATTAAATGAACCTAAAATACAAACTTTGCCCGACATTTTAGCCCCTTCTTTGTTTAAACGAATATCTTTGTTTGCCGGAGTTGCTATAGTGCCGGAGATATCTATTTTATTTTCAGTAATAAGTTTGCTTAACGCCTGACGATTAACAATGCCACCACCATAACAACGCACCAGCATTCCTGTCTTCTGGAAATAATAAAGATCTGAACGAATAGTCTCCTGGCTAACATTAAAAAGAACGGCAAGTTTACTTACGCTTACACTATGATCTTTGATCAACAAGTTAAGAATAGTGGCGCGCCTTTCTTCTTTAAACATTAAAGCCTCCGTGTATTTCGTTGAATTGTATTTAGAGTAATGTTGACATGTGGTGAAATGAATCACAGATCATGCTGTAAACCGGAAGCAAAACCAAATTATCACGCAGGATAAAAAGACGGTTTCATTTTTTTATTTCTTATATGCTTACACTTGCGGGGCTATGGTTTGTGATGATTGTCATATCTCAGTGATGCAATTTTTGAACGCGCCTTATAAAGGTGTTGGCTTGCTCGATTCAGTTTTAAATAACCACGGTTTGGCCAGTTAAAAGTCAGTGAGTAAATATTTCAGAAAAATTTTCATGTTGTCAGCCCACTCGGATGTGAAAGTGACCGCGGGCTGAGTCTCTTGTTGCGGTATGGATATTCCTTAAAGTTATATCAAATTCGTTTTAATTCATTTTAAAACATCATCTCGCTGATTACACTCGTTTGGACATCCATACTGCTAAATAGCCAAAAGCACTAGCAGGATAACAATAAGCAGCAGCGGATACCCAAACGACATGATTGTCCTGAAAAATATTTCGAAAGTGTTTACGCCAGGCAGGCTTGCTATTACCGCTGTCGATAACGTCAACCTGACGGTTGAACAGGGACAGATTTACGGAATTATTGGTTACAGCGGGGCGGGAAAAAGCACCTTAATACGTTTGCTCAATGGTCTGGAAAAACCGACCTCCGGCAGCGTAATGATTAACGGCCACGATATTTCTGCCGCCCGCGGGGAATCGTTGCGTCAGGCACGGCTGAAAATCAGCATGGTGTTTCAGCACTTTAATTTACTGTGGTCACGAACCGTGAGCGAGAATATTGCGTTCTCAATGCAAATCGCCGGAGCGCCAAAAGCCTCTATTAAAGCGCGAGTTGCTGAACTGATTGCGCTGGTTGGGCTGAGCGGTCGTGAAAATGCGTATCCGTCCCAACTGAGCGGTGGGCAAAAGCAGCGGGTAGGGATTGCCCGTGCGCTGGCGAACAATCCGGACGTCCTGCTGTGTGACGAAGCCACCTCGGCGCTGGATCCGCAAACCACCGATCAGATTCTGGAGTTACTGCTCGATATCAACCGTCGCTTCAAATTAACCATCGTGTTGATCACCCACGAGATGCATGTGGTGCGCAAAATCTGCGATCGCGTCGCGGTGATGGAAAATGGCAAAGTTGTTGAGGAAGGCGACGTGCTCAGCGTCTTTACCCATCCACAGCAGTCGATTACCCGACAGTTTGTCCGGCAGGTGAGCCAATACACCGAAGAAGAGGAGTTTAATCCGCAATTGGCAAGCGAACTGGGCGGTGTCGTGATCAAGTTAACCTTTACCGGGCAGCGCACTCACCGGCCGGTTGTTGGGGAATTAACCCTGCGCTATGGCCTGCCGTTTAACATTTTGCACGGCAAGATGACGCAAACCGCG
This sequence comes from Citrobacter sp. RHBSTW-00671, assembly GCF_014103415.1. NCBI lineage: Bacteria > Pseudomonadati > Pseudomonadota > Gammaproteobacteria > Enterobacterales > Enterobacteriaceae > Citrobacter > Citrobacter sp. RHBSTW-00671. Next base: position 3,279,349 of record NZ_JABXPR010000001.1, on the reverse strand, counting down.
CATGGCGTGTTCGGTCAGCTTTGGGTGCACGTCGTGGCTACCGAAGAACAACTCAGCAATATTCTGGCCGACCTGCGCCACAGCGACATTGAAGGCGAGGTGATTCAACATGCCTGAAGATCTGTTTCCCCATCTGAAGTGGGACCAACTGCTGGCAGCGACCCAGGAAACGCTCTATATGACGGCGCTTTCTGGCGCGGCAACGTTTGTCCTTGGGATTGCACTCGGGCTGGCGCTGTTCCTGACCGCACGCGGTGGACTATTCCAGAACCGCGCCTTGTATAGCGCGATCTCGCTGGTGGTCAATATTTTCCGCTCGATCCCGTTCATCATTCTGATCGTGTTGTTAATACCTTTTACCAAAACGATCGTTGGCACCATTCTCGGTGCGAATGCCGCGTTGCCCGCGTTGATTGTGGGCGCTGCACCTTTTTACGCACGCCTGGTCGAAATCGCCCTGCGTGAAGTAGATAAAGGCGTTATTGAAGCGACGCGCTCGATGGGCGCACGTCTGACGACGCTTGTTTTTCGGGTTTTACTGCCGGAATCCTCACCCGCTCTGGTGTCCGGGATCACCGTGACGCTGATTGCCCTGGTTAGCTACAGCGCGATGGCGGGGGTGATTGGTGCCGGTGGTTTAGGGAACCTGGCTTATCTGGAAGGATTCCAGCGCAACCACAGCGACGTCACGCTGGTGGCGACGGTAACGATTCTGCTCATCGTCTTCATCATTCAGCTTTGCGGCGATGTGATCACCTCTCTGTTAGATAAACGCTAATAAAATACGGAAACCATCATCATGAAAAAATCACTGACATTACTCGCAGCAGCAACCCTAAGTGCCCTGAGCTTTGCTTCCTGGGCTGATACGCTGACCGTTGGCGCGTCAAACGTACCCCATGCGGAGATCCTTGAGCAGGCCAAGCCGATTCTGGCGAAGCAAGGGATAGACCTGGAGATTAAACCATTCCAGGACTACATTCTGCCGAACACCGCCCTGGCGGGTCGTGAGATCGATGCCAACTATTTCCAGCATATCCCGTACCTGAATAGCGTGATTAAAGATCATGCTGGCGACAAATCCTATGATTTCGTCAGCGCCGGGGCGATTCATATCGAGCCGATTGGTATCTATTCAAAAAAAGTGAAGTCACTGAAGGATCTGCCGGAAGGTGGCAAGGTGATCATGCGTGATGCGGTATCTGAAGAAGGTCGTATTCTGTCGATTTTTGAAAAAGAGGGCGTGATCAAGCTGAAGCCGGGGGTGGATAAAGTGACGGCGCGCATTAGCGACATCGTAGAGAACCCGAAAAAGCTGACGTTCTTACCTAACGTTGAAGCGGCACTGTTACCGCAGATGTATAACAATGAAGAAGGGGATGCGGTCGTGATTAACGCCAACTACGCCATCGACGCCGGGCTGGATCCGGTGAAAGATCCGATTGCTGTAGAAAGCGGTGAAAACAACCCGTATGCCAATATCATTACCGTTCATCGCGGTGATGAGAAGAAAAAGGATATCGTGGCGCTGGTTGATGTGCTGCACTCAAAAGAGATCCAGGACTGGATCCGCACCAAATATAAAGGCGCGGTTATCCCGGTTAATAACTGATCCGCTTTTGCCATACCCGGCCTACAGCTGTGCTGTAGGCCGGATAAAACGCGTTAGCGTTGCCATCCGGCACCCGAGTTACACTCGCTCAAGCCTCGCGGGTAGCCCCTGACGTACCGCGGCTCCTGAAACCCAATCCAGCCAGGTGTTAGCCACTTTTCGTGTCGGATCCGCAAAACCCAGATCGTTGATATTGATCCCTGACTTTATCTTTTTATCAAACGGCATCGGCTCACCGTCGAGCGTATGCTGCGCAGCGCCCATCTCTTTATGTCCATAGCCATGCTCAATCGCGATTACCCCCGGCATCACGCCCTGCAGTAAGCTGATTTGCGCTTCAACCTGCCCACCCGGCGTCGTGATGCGAACGGTATCGCCGTGCGATAAACCATAGCGCTTGCCGTCCTGCGGATTGAGCGCCACCAGATTGACCGGCTTAAGATGATGCAGCCGGGGGATCACGGCCGACGCGCTGGACATGGTATTCGATTTAAATGAAATCAACTTCAGCGGCCATTCCTGCTCAGGGAATAGTTCCTCCACTGAACGCCCGTCAGAGAGGCGCGAAGGATACCAGGCCGGACAGCCGCTGTAGCGTTCGCCGGTAATCGCATGACGGTGGGCCGCGACATCCGCATTCCAGATTTGCAGCGGTTTTTCCCACGCATTGCCGACGCGGTTATCGACCCGACCACTGTTGTCTGGCGCAAAACGGCCACCGCGCGAATAGATAAACGCCACGCGACTCACCTCATCGGCTTTTAACGTTTGGGTTATTACCGGCAAGATTCGCTGCACCCCGGTCAGCGCGATATCCTCTTCCCGTGCCTCTGCCACCGGCGCTTTGCCCATAAAGGCAATGTTGGCGGCCAGCCGCAGATAGTAATCTTCGGCGCGGTTGAGCGGATACACGTTGCCCTGCGGGTCGGTAATGGCATTGTCGCCAAAGCCGGGGAGGCCAATGCGTTTTGCCACCGCGATGCAGAAAGCCTCCATCGAGGCGGGTTGACCGTCAGCGGTCTGACGGGTAGCGGGCCTGACCACGGGCCAACGGGCGGTGGTGGCTTTACTGGCGACACCGGCCCACGGGGCGCTGAATCCCCAGCTTTCGAAGTTATGCGTGTCCGGTACGATGTAATCCGCAAGCGCGGTTGTTTCGTTCATGAACGCATCAATCGCGATAAACAGCGGCAAACGCGCAGGGTCTTTAAGCTTTTCTTCTGCCACGCCGCGTAAGCCCGCAATCCCATAAAACGGGTTGGTCATGTTGGAGATCCAGGCCTTTAGCGGATACGGATAACCTTCCAGTGCAGAAACCAGTAATTCGGTAAGCTGGCCTGCGACAAACGGATACCAGGGTGCTTTGGCCGGGAAGGGCGATTGCCCGGCGGCGACTTTGTTGCGGTACTCTTCGGAAGATTCATAGGCTGTCTTGCTGCGGGCAATGCTCAGACCTTTAGGTTTTACCTTCCCGGCAAAACTGTCCATATTGTAGCGCGGGCCGTCAGTTGCACCGTTGAACTTACCGCCACCGACGAACACACCGCCTTCGAGGCTCAGGTTCCCAATCAACGCATTGAGCATCATCACCGACCAGGCATTATAAAAACCGTTACCTGCCATCATCCCGCCGTGGGTGATCACTGCCGCTTTCCGTCCGTGACGGGTGAACGAATCGGCCAGTGCGCCAATGTCTGCCTCAGAAACGCCACACTGCTGACTGTATTGCGCCATTGACAGTTTCTCTGCGGACTCTTTCAGACACTGGAAGCCACTTTTTACCGTGACCGTTTGCCCCCCGGCCAGCGTGACGTCACGGGAGATGAACAACTGGGCACGTTGGCAACTGCTGGCGGCGACGATCTCCCCGGCTTCGTTAATGACGGTGGGTTCGTTGGCGGCGTCTGCGCGTAAATGCGCCAGCGTTAAATGCTGACCGGCGAGCGTTGGAATTTCATCGGTAATGACCAGATGGGTGGCGTTGGTCCAGCTTTTTTCCCCGACCTGCTTCATGGCCTGTACGCCAGGAATAACTAGGTAATCAGCGTTATAGCGCTGCTTTTCAATTATCCAGCGGATCATCCCCATCGCCAGTGCGGAGTCCGTCCCTGGGCGGACGGGCTGCCAGTGTCCACGATCGTCGGCAAGTACCGTCGTTAGCGGTAGCGCTGGCGCTACCACAACATAGCGGAAGTCATCACGTAAACGGGCACTGGCGAGTTGCCGTGCCTGGCGCTTAAACGGGTTGCCGGATTGTGCTGGAGACGTCCCCATAAACAACGCAAATTCGACATTGTCCCAGTCGGGTTTCACGTGGGTATTTTTATCCAGATCGCCCATCAACGCGCCAGATCCGGCACGATAGGCCAGACCACAGTACGCGCCATGTGCGCCGAAGTTTTTGCTGCCGAAACTGTTCAGGGCAAAGCGGCGCAAAAATGTATCACGTCCTTCATCACTGGTATTGGTGACCAGTAGCTGATTGGATTTTGGGCCGAAACCGGGGTGTCGGGCATCAATCGGCGTATCGGGATCGTGGATCGCGCGCAGACCGTCAACATGGCCTTCGCCGAACAGATCGCCGCCTTCCACCACTTCTTTGATCAGTTGCTCAAAGCTGATGCGCTGCCATTTGCCTTCTCCACGTTTACCCACGCGTTTCATTGGCTCCAGAATACGCAGTGGGCTGTACAGGCCTTCAAGTAACGTTGCACCGCGAGCGCAGGCGGTGGAGCGGGCATCGAGGCCGGTTTCGCCCGCCAGTTGTTCCATCGCGGCGGCAAAGGGAACAGAGGAGTCAATGTGGTGTTCGTGAGATAGTGGATGGTACGGGTTGCCCGCAATACGCAACACTTTGCCTTGTTCGCTATCAACACGGACACGCACGCCACATTGCGTCCAGCAGCCGAAACACTGCGTCATGGAGATCACCTGCTGCGGGTTCTGTTGCCAGCGCGGCCGGGCATGTGCTTCGGGGATGAGTGCATTACCAAAGATACGGTCGCGGGTTATTTTTCCTGATGTTCCGTCAAGCAAACCATCAATCGCACGCTTTGCCACGTCCCGATAACTCAGGCCGAAGGTCACCATGCCCCCGACGGCAAGACCGACTTTAAGCCACTGACGGCGAGTTAAATTAGCCATGTTGCATTCTCCTTGCGATCGCGTTCAGGGCTTCACGAACCATAATGATCAGTGCGACCCACAGGCCAAAAGTGCCAAGAATAGCCAGCCAGCCATCAGTGCCACCGGGCAGGGTATAGGGGTTAAACTGGGCGTTAAATTTCGGTACGGTCTGTACCTGAATGAGTAATGTCCAGCGCATCAGCCAGCACAATGCCATTGCACTTATTGCCAGCGAAATACGGAATGGCAGTGATAACGGATGGCGTAACACCAGGGCGCAAAGACCCAGTGAGGACACCCAAAGTGCAATCCAGCCGAGGGCGTAATGCCGTGCGGAAGCCGCCACATCCAGCCACTGGCGAATTGCCGACCCCGATAGCGTGTTGCTACTTGCCCATATCACCACCACGATAGCCAGCGCGCACAGCGTGACTATCTGTCCCCATGCCAGTTTGCGCGGTAATGTTGTCCCTGCGTTTTTCACCGTGGCGATAAGCAGGGCAAGGAACGTTTGCAGGGCGCTGAGGAACATCGCAACCGGGAAGGCGTAGCTGAACCAGATCGGGCGCGCCTCAACAATAGAGACCTCGCGACCGGTATAGACCAACAGTCCAATCGCCGACAGCGCACTGCCCACGGCCAACCATTTCGTGACACTGTAACTTTTTGCAGTTAATCGCTTAACCTGCTGTGCGATAAACCACAGCCCTAAAAACCCGGTAAACAGCGGTAAAAATAGCGCCCCCCACGGCATCCATGACCACGGTGTGGGGTAGGCATAGAAATGCCAGACGCGTGCCGTCTGGTGTAAATCAGCCGTCAGTGCCAACGGTGCGGTAATCGCGCAGGTCAGGGCTATCAGCAGCGTGAGGTTTTCTAACTCCGGCCTCTCCTTTTTGCGCCAGTGGAGCACGCAGGCAAACAGTGCCGCGCAGGCAGCAATGCCGATAAAAAAGAAATATTGCACCGCCCAGGGTAACCAGCTTACGTCCTGTGGATGCGTCAGAACCTCTTCGATAATCAGGGTAGGGTTCATTTAAACCTCCTGCCAGAGCGCGGGCTGGGCACGCCCCATTAATGGTGTCACAAAGGCCTCATCCAGACCCAGATAGAACACGTGCGGCGAGGTGCCACTTTCCGGTTTCAGGACCTTGATGGCGTCATGATGTTGCTGCAGCATTTGAGAAATCCGGCTGTGTGGATCTTTGATATCACCGATAATGCGCGCGCCGCCAACGCACGACTCGACGCAGGCCGGGAGCAGGCCGGCTTCCAGTCGATGAACGCAAAAAGTGCATTTATCGGCGGTTTGCGTTTCATGGTTGATAAACCGTGCATCGTATGGGCAGGCCTGCACACAGTAGGCGCAGCCGACACAGCGGGTGTTGTCGACAACCACAATGCCATCTTCGCGCTGGAAGGTGGCCTGTACCGGACACACCGGCACGCAAGGGGGGTTATCACAATGGTTGCACAGGCGCGGCAGCAGGACGTTGGTGACGCTTTGCTGGCCTTCAAGTTGCACCTGATATTGATTAACGTTGGTACGAAACTCACCTTGCGGCGTCTGGTTTTCAATCGCGCAACTCACGGTGCAGGCCTGGCAGCCGATACACCGACGCAGATCGACCAGCATGCCGTAGCGATGCTGAGGCGATCCTTCATGCCGTTCAGGCGAAAAGGGAAACTGGGCCTGTGCCAGGGGAACCAGTGATGCGCCAGCGGTCAGGACGCCCAGTTGCTGGAGAAACTGCCGTTTACTGCTGTCCATATTTTCTCCCGTCACGATGCAACAACGAAACATTGGTCACGCCGTTGATTTGCGTGTGATGAATAAAGAATCTCAATGATTTACAGTGTAAAAATCGTGATGGGGGTACTCTATTGTGGTTAACCACATACCCGGCTTGTTGTTGATCTAAAACAACATAATTGACAGGGATAATTGAGTGGGACGCAACGTAGTAAAATGTCTGACGGTGCTGGCGTCACTATGGATGCTAAGCGGTGTGGTCAGGGCACAGACATGGAACATTGGCGTTTTGGCGATGCGTGGTGAGGTCTCTACCCGTACCCACTGGCAACCGCTGGAAACCCTGTTAAATCAGCAAATATCGGGTGAACAGTTTCATATTCAACCGCTGGATCTGCAGCAGATGCAGGAGGCGGTTAACCGTGGAACCGTCCAGTTTGTGGTCACCAATCCTGCGCAATTCGTGCAGCTAAACAGCCATGCAGCGCTTCGCTGGCTGGCATCATTACGCTCCACGCGTGGCGGAAAGGCAACCAGCAACGTGATTGGCAGTGCTGTCCTCGTCAGGCGTGACAGTGGGATTGTGAATGCACACGATCTGATTGGTAAAACGGTAGGTGCTATTGATGCTCAGGCATTTGGCGGTTATTTGCTGGGATACAAAGCACTCAGCGATGCTGGTTTGCGCCCTGAGCGTGATTTACGTCTGACGTTTACCGGTTTTCCTGCCGATGCCTTGCTGTATTTATTACGTGAAAAAGCGGTTCAGGCGGTGATTGTGCCCGTGTGTCTGCTGGAAAAAATGGATGAAGAAGGGCTAATCCGCAAAGCGGACTTTAGGCCCGTGATTACCTATCCAACGTCAATTCCTTGCGTAACCAGCACGCCGCTCTATCCTGACTGGTCGTTTGCTGCCTTGCCCGCGGTCAGTGATGAACTCGCCGATCGCGTGACGCGGGTACTGTTTAACGCGCCACAAAACGCCGTCTTTCGTTGGGGAGCGCCGGCCTCGACCCGCGAAGTAGAAGCTTTACTGCGCGATGTCCGTCAACACCCACAGCAGCGCCAACTCTGGCTGGATGTCAAAAGCTGGTTTATTCAACATCGTCTGGCCATGGGGGCAGCGGGTATCGTCCTGTTGTTGCTGACGCTCAATTACATCTGGGTCATGCTGTTGGTCCGCCGACGCGGAAGACTGCTTGAGCGTAATAATGTGCTGTTGCGCAAACAGGAACAGGCGCTGGAAACCGCGCGTCAAATGAGTGTGCTGGGCGAGATGACGTCCGGATTCGCTCATGAACTTAACCAGCCGCTTTCGGCTATCCGCCACTATGCACAGGGCTGTCTGATTCGTCTGCGCGGCCAGGATCAGCAGCATCCGTTGTTACCCGCCCTTGAACAGATTGACGTGCAGGCGCAGCGGGGCGCCGATACGCTACGCAATTTACGTCAGTGGGTCAGTCAGGCGCAGGGAAATCCGGTGATGACCGACGACTGGGAGCCCATTAACGTTCATGATGCGATCCATCATGTCTGGCAGTTATTACGCATGGCGCAGCAATTCCCGACGGTCGCGTTACACACGCAGGTCGATAATTCGCTCTCGGTTACACTGCCGACCGTTTTGCTGGAGCAGGTTCTGGCTAATCTGGTACTAAACGCGGCCCAGGCGGGGGCAAAAACGGTGTGGTTCTCAGCGTGCTGTGAGGAGCATGGTGTGCGCATCCTGGTGCAGGATAACGCCGGAGGGATCGACGATGCGCAGTTATATCAGGCATTCCAGCCCTTTATGACCACCCGCAAGGAAGGGATGGGACTCGGGCTGGCCATTTGTCAGCGACTGGTTCGCTACGCAAATGGCGACATTAGCATCAAAAATCACCCTGCGCCTGACGGTCTGGCGGGCGCTGTGGTGACATTATATTTTAAGCAAACACAGGAGGGAGGGCGTTGTGGCGATAATTCATCTGTTGGATGACGATGTAGCGGTTACTCAGGCCTGTGCATTTTTACTGGAAAGTATGGGGTATGAGGTACGTTGCTGGGAGCAGGGCGAAACGTTTTTGGCTCAGGCCGATCTGCACCAGGTCGGCGTATTGCTGCTGGATATGCGCATGCCAGTACTGGATGGCCATGCCGTGCATGAAGCAATGCGTCAGCGCGAGAGCACCCTGGCGGTGGTATTTCTTACCGGGCATGGTGATGTGCCCATGGCGGTTGAACAAATGAAACGCGGAGCCGTCGATTTCTTACAGAAGCCGGTTTCAGCTGCGCCGCTACAGGCTGCGCTGGAAAATGCTTTGCAGACCTCGGCAGCGGCTTTTTCGCGACAGGAAATCGTTGCTTGCTATCAGCAACTTACACCGAAGGAACGAGAACTGGCGAATCTGGTTGCAAAGGGATTGATAAATCGGGAAATCGCCGATGCCATGAATATTGCCGTTCGCACGGTTGAAGTGCATCGGGCGCGGGTGATGGAAAAAATGCAGGCCGGAAGCCTTGCCGAGCTGGTAAATCGACTTCAGCGGACCCAGTAAAATTGTGACATTTGTTTGATTTTCATTGGATTTTGTCTAATTCGCCAGAGTGATATATGCTGTGGGTTTGAGTTAATGACGAGCGGGTGAATATGGGAAATCAGACCAAAGACGACGAGCTGTACCGCGAGATGTGCAGAGTAGTCGGTAAAGTAGTGCTGGAAATGCGCGATCTGGGGCAAGAGCCTAAGCATATCGTCATTGCTGGCGTACTGAGAACAACCCTCGCCAATCAGCGTGTGAAACGCAGTGAGTTAGAAAAACAGGCCATGGAGACGGTGATCAAAGCATTGGCCGGTTAATCCATAAAAGAGGGCGGTAGAATTATTCTGCCGTCCTCTTATTTTCATCTTCGTTATCTTCCAATAAATATAATTTAGTTCGGTCACTAAAATTACAAATTTCGTTATATATTTTGTTATATATCGAGTGATATATAACACAGTATTTGTGATTGCACTCCCAAATATTTTTCAAGCATATGAAATGTTATTTCAATCTCGCTTAATGATAATAAATATCACTCCACATTAATTATTTTCCTTCCGATTTTTAATTGATAACGATCAAGGTTACAGCGGGGGAATAACCACATTATTTATCCGCCTAACCCTAAAGGATTATACCCGTGTTTAGGGTATGGATTGATTCAGTTTAACCACCGTCATCTGTGCGATCAGGTTAGGGCAAAAATTCACGTGTTGTTGGCAACATTTATGGCCGATTTGACCTGATCTGCATTCATTAAAATTAGCCTGGATCTGTTGCTACTACAGCGTTTGCGAAGAGGATGCGAAATAAATGAACCAGGTTGATCGTCCATTTTTAGATTGTGGTTTAACGCGGCTTGAGTTTCTGCGTATATCAGGGAAAGGTCTGGCAGGATTAACGATTGCCCCCGCTCTGCTATCCCTTTTGGGTTGTAAGCAGGAAGATATCGATAGCGGCACCGTCGGACTTATCAATACGCCGAAAGGGGTGCTGGTGACTCAACGAGCCCGCTGTACTGGCTGCCACCGCTGTGAAATTTCCTGTACTAATTATAACGATGGCGCTGTTGGCACCTTCTTTTCCCGCATCAAAATTCATCGTAACTACTTCTTTGGCGATGATGGAGTCGGGTCCGGTGGCGGGTTGTACGGCGATTTAAACTACACCGCAGACACTTGCCGTCAGTGTAAAGATCCCCAGTGCATGAAAGTCTGCCCGATTGGCGCAATTACCTGGAAACAGGAAGACGGTTGCATTGCCGTAGATCATAAACGCTGTATTGGCTGCAGTGCCTGTACCACGGCCTGCCCATGGATGATGGCGACCGTTAATACCGTAACGAAGAAATCCTCAAAATGTGTTTTATGCGGGGAATGCGCTAATGCTTGTCCGACTGGGGCATTAAAAATTATCGAGTGGAAAGATATTACTGTTTGATGGATAGCAGGGCTGCCTGATACGCGTCATTTAATGCCAGAAAATTGCAGTTTTTGAATAAAAGAACTGCCTAAAGGTGGCGAGTATATCTATCGGACCTTCTTGCAAAGGAAAACATGATGGCTAATGGTTGGACAGGTAATATTTTACGGGTCAATCTCACCACGGGTAATATCACCGTTGAAGATTCCAGTAAATTTAAGAAATTTGTCGGTGGGATGGGCTTTGGCTATAAAATTATGTACGACGAAGTCCAGCCAGGCACCAAACCTTTTGATGAAGGAAATAAGCTGGTTTTCGCGACCGGGCCGCTAACCGGTTCAGGCGCACCCTGCAGTTCTCGCGTCAATATCACCTCATTATCGACATTTACCAAAGGCAATTTAGTGGTCGATGCTCATATGGGCGGTTTCTTTGCCGCACAAATGAAATTCGCGGGCTACGACGCCATTATTATCGAAGGGAAATCACCGTCTCCGGTCTGGATCAACATCAAAGACGATAAGGTCAGCATCGAAAAAGCGGACTTCATATGGGGTAAGGGTACGCGCGCAACCACCGAAGAAATTTGCCGTATCACCAGCCCGGAAACGTGCGTTGCAGCCATTGGTCAGGCGGGTGAAAATCTCGTTCCGCTTTCCTGCATGATTAACAGCCGTAACCACAGCGGCGGGGCCGGCACTGGCGCAGTCATGGGGTCGAAAAACCTGAAGGCCATTGCGGTAGAGGGGACCCAAGGGGTCAATATTGCCGATCGCAAAGAGATGAAGCGGCTTAATGACTACATGATGACCGAGCTTATCGGCGCCAACAACAACCATGTTGTGCCGAGCACGCCACAGGCCTGGGCTGAATACTCTTCACCTAATTCGCGCTGGACGGCCCGCAAAGGGTTGTTCTGGGGCGCTGCGGAAGGAGGGCCAATCGAAACGGGGGAAATTCCACCGGGAAACCAGAATACGGTCGGTTTTCGTACCCATAAATCCGTGTTTGATCTCGGCCCAGCCGCTGAGAAGTACACCGTCAAAATGAGTGGCTGCCATTCATGTCCAATTCGCTGTATGTCGCAACTTAATGTTCCCCGAGTGAAAGACTTTGGTGTGCCGAGTACCGGTGGGAATACCTGCGTGGCGAACTTTGTACATACCACTATTTTCCCTAATGGGCCGAAAGATTTCGACGATAAAGACGATGGGCGCGTCGTAGGGAACCTGGTTGGTCTGAACCTGTTCGACGATTATGGTATTTGGTGTAACTACGGTCAGTTACATCGTGACTTTACGTACTGCTACTCCAAAGGCGTCTTTAAGCGGGTGTTACCTGCGGCAGAGTATGCAGAGATCCGTTGGGATCAACTGGAAGCCGGCGATCCGAACTTTATCAAAGATTTCTACTATCGACTGGCGCATCGCGTGGGGGAACTCAGCCACCTGGCAGATGGCTCCTACGCGATTGCAGAACGCTGGAATTTAGGCGAAGAGTACTGGGGTTACGCGAAGAACAAACTGTGGTCGCCGTTTGGTTTCCCTGTTCACCATGCGAACGAAGCCTCGGCGCAGGTGGGGGCGATCACCAACTGTATGTTCAACCGCGACTGTATGACGCATACCCATATCAATTTTATCGGCTCCGGTTTACCGCTGGCGCTACAGCGTGAAGTGGCGGGCGAACTGTTTGGTTCACAAGATGCCTACGATGAAACCAAAAACTACACCCCGATTAATGCCGCCAAAATCAAATACGCCAAATGGACGCTGTTGAAGGTCTGTCTGCACAATGCGGTTACGCTGTGCAACTGGGTCTGGCCTATGACGGTTTCGCCACTGAAGAGCCGAAACTATCGCGGAGACCTCGATCTGGAAGCGAAATTCTTCCAGGCCGTAACGGGGGATGAAACAACGCAGGCTAGTCTGGATTTGGCCGCGGAGCGCATTTTTACCCTGCATCGCGCTTATACCGTCAAGTTGATGCAAACCATGGATATGCGTAATGAGCACGACCTGATCTGCTCATGGGTGTTCGATAAAGATCCGAAGATCCCGGTCTTTACCGAAGGAACCGACAAGATGGACCGGGAAGATATGCGTCAGTCGCTTACGATGTTCTATCAGGAAATGGGCTGGGACCCGGCGTTGGGCTGCCCAACTCGCGACACCCTTCACCGTCTCGGCCTTGAGGATGTGGCAGCCGACCTGGCTGCACACAATCTGTTGCCGGCGTAAGGAACGCAGATGACGTACGTGAGTAACGACCTGGCCCCTGCAGAGGATGCGTCTGGTGATGACGTGGATAGCCAAAAGAGACAGTGGCTGCACGCGTTACACCAGCCTGTCGCACACCGGAGTGCGTCACTCATTCAGGAACCTACCAGCCCGGAGTCGATAGTGGCGGATTTTATCCGCCAGCATTCTGCTTCAGGTCAATTGGTGGCACGCAGCGTGTTTCTGTTGCCACCTTATTCGGTTCCTGAAAGTGACCTGGCTACGCTGCTGGACGCGATGTGTCAGCACGCATCCGACGCAGATATTACCTGTATCCAGGGCTCAGAGGATACCTACTTCTACTCGACGCAAACCATGACGGCAAACTACGCCGAAATGTGTGTGCAGGTGGTGGAAAATGATATCTGCCGTGCCATTGCAGAAGCGGTACGTTTTGACTGCCAAACGTATCCTCGCCCCTATAAGGTCGCCATGCTGGCGCAGCCGCCATACCACTTTGAACCTGAGCAGGTTACGGCGGCGCTCACGGCCATGGAAACGCATCCTGATTATGCAGACATACGTGCTGTGGAATCGTCGAATGCGGAACCTTATCTGTTTAGCGAGCGCTTTATGAGTTACGGCAAAGCGTATGGCCTGTGCGAATGGCTTGAGGTTGAGCAGTATCAGAACCCCTGAATTTTTCAGGTTGATGTCATGGAACGTGTGGACGATCACTGTCACAGCATTAGAGGATAACCCGATGTCCTTCACCCGACGAAAATTTGTCATTGGCATGGGGACGGTGATTTTTTTCACCGGCCCAGGCCAAAACCTGTTAGCGAGTACGAAAAGTACTAAAAACGTTCGTTATGTCATGATCCACGACGAATCATTGTGCAACGGATGTAATATTTGCGCCCGAGCGTGCAGGAAAACGAATCATGTTCCTGTTCAGGGGAGTCGTTTATCGATAGCCCATATCCCGGTAACGGATAACGATAACGAAACGTTGTATCACTATTTTCGTCAGTCCTGTCAGCATTGTGACGATGCCCCCTGCATTGAGGTGTGTCCTACCGGTGCTTCCTGGCGAGATGAAAACGGGATTGTGCGAGTCGATACCTCTCGTTGCATCGGCTGCAGTTACTGCATTGGCGCATGTCCGTATCAGGTACGCTATCTCAACCCACAAACCAAAGTGGCGGATAAATGCGACTTTTGCGCCGAATCGCGTCTGGCGAAAGGTTTCCCGCCAATCTGCGTCAATTCTTGTCCAGAACACGCGTTGATTTTTGGCCGTGAGGACAGCCCGGAAATTCAGACCTGGTTGCGGGAAAACAAGTACTACGAATATCAACTTGCAGGCGCCGGGAAGCCCCATCTGTATCGTCGGTTCGGTCAACATTTGATTAAAAAGGATAATGTATGAACGCGTCGCAGAATGCCGAACAGTTTCACGCACAGCTTGCGCAGTACGTCCCGATGTTTTCGCCGGATTACTGGCCCGTCTGGTTGGTTTTCGCCGGGTTAATGCTGGTGGGGATGTGGCTGGTGCTGGCACTCCACGCAATGTTGCGCTTTCGTTCAGCGAATAAAGCGTCGGCAGGACACGGAGAGAAGGTCTATTTATACTCGAAAGCGGTCCGTTTGTGGCACTGGTCGAATGCGCTGTTATTTCTGCTGCTGCTGGCCAGCGGCCTGCTAAACCACTTCACCGCGGTCAGTGCCCCAGTGATGAAAAGCCTGCTGACTGTGCATGAGGTCTGTGGCTTTTTGCTGCTTGCCTGCTGGATTGGTTTTGTCCTGATTAACCTGATTGGGGGGAACGGTCATCATTATATTATTCAGCGTCAGGGCTGGATCGGCCGGGCGCAGAGGCAGACGCGATTCTACCTGTTTGGCATTATGCAGGGCGAAGCGCATCCATTCCCGGCATCAACGCGTTCGAAATTCAATCCGTTACAGCAGGCAGCGTATGTCGGCGTGATGTACGGTTTGCTGCCGCTACTGCTGATCTCCGGGTTGCTATCCCTGTACCCACAGGCTGTGGGCGATCTGTTCCCTGGCGTACGTTACTGGTTGCTGCAGGCGCACTTTGCGCTGGCGATCGTGAGCGTGTTTTTCATTTTTGGACATCTTTATCTCTGCACGACAGGACGCACACCGGGCGAAACCTTTAAGTGCATGGTGGATGGCTATCACCGGCATTAAGAGATGATGATTACTCGTGGTGACTTACGGGCCTGGCGCGTCGGGCCCGTGATGTATCGCTGGTTTCTGCGTGCGTTTCCTGAGGGAGGCAGCTACGCGGAGGTGCACCGTGCACTCCAGCAGGAAGGGTATAGTGACTGGGCAGATAGCCTCGTGGAATACGGTTGGTCAAGATGGCAGGATGAAGAGAATTTTGTCCAGCAGGATATCTGTGCGATGGGCCGTGTTGTCTGTCCGCAGACGGCAGACGACAACGGTAAACAATTGGCGAGCGCGGCTGATGGCGACAGTCTTGGTAGCGCGGGCGATAACATCAAAATCGTCAGCGCCGGGTACGCCGCGCAGATTGCCAGCGCAGGTTACAGCGCACGTATTGGCTGCGTGGGTTATAACGCTCATGTTGCCAGCTCCGGTGAGCGCGGTCGTATTGCCATCGCGGGAAACTCCACCCGTGTCAGTAGTGTGGGAGACGGTACACGAATGGCCAGCACGGGTATGCGGGTGCGCATCAGTTCGCTGGGTGACAGAAGTCGTATCGCCAGCAGCGGAGATTTAACCCAGATAGCCAGTTTTGGCGCAGGGTCGAAAATCGCCAACTGCGCGGACAACGTGCAGATCATGGCCAACGGAGAAAACACCGTTATTGCCAGTACTGGCGTGGTCGATTCGATAATCCTCGGCCCAGGTGGTTGCGCGGCGCTTGCCTATCACGACGGTAAGAGAATGCGCTTTGCGGTGGCTATTGAGGGGGAAAATAACATTCGCGCAGGGGTGAAGTATCGGCTCAACGAAGACCATCAGTTTGTGGCATGTTGAGCCGTGGTGCTATTTCAATGCGAACCGACGCTGAGTGATCTTCTCCAGGCTAAAGCACAGCAGGTAATAGACCAGTCCGGTAAAGACAAAAATGGCCGCCGGGTAAATTTGTACCCGGCTGTTAACCTGACCCGCCACCGTCGTGAGCTCAGGCACGTTGACGATAAACGCCAGCGACGTATCCTTGAGTAGTCCGATAAAAATCCCCGTTAGCGAGGGGAGTACATTACGCAGAACCTGCGGCAACAGAATGAACCCGAGCGCCTGGAGTGGGCTAAATCCCTGAACGACGGCTGCATCATACTGACCGCCTGGCAGCGCAGTCATACCCGCGTACACGGAATGCATCACCGAGGCGGCGGTAAACCAGGCTAATGCCAGCGTGACGGTTATGGCTCCCGGTAAATCACTGCCTGTGAGCATGGGCAACAGATACCACATCCAGAAAATCACGAAGATTAACGGAATACCACGAATAAACTCTGCCCAGATAAACAGCCCCTTGCGTATCGCTCCAGGAAAACGCCAGGCGCAGCAGGCGAGTGCGATCCCGGCCGGAAGCGCCAGTACCGCTGCGCCAATCGCCATCAACAGCGTGAGCAGAACGCCCCCCGGTTGACCCTCTGCGACCCGCCCCCACAGGAGGTAGTCCAGATTGTCGGTAATAACCGAAATATTAGCGATCATGCAGTAGGCTCCTGAAACGAAAAATGCCTGTTTTACGCGCCAACGGTTTACCTGCTGCAGGTACAGGGCCAAGACGGGTTAACAACATCCCCAGCACAATACCGGTCAACAGGTAGAGTGCCGTGCCGACGGCAAAGGCTTCCAGCGCATGGGCGTTATAGCTTTCAATTTGCCGCACCTGGTACGTCAGTTCGGCAAAGCCAATGCCGCTGGCCAATGAAGACAGCTTCATCAGATTAAGATATTGCCCCACAATTGGCTGCCAGGCATTTGCCAGCCCCTGAGGGAGCAGGATGTGACGGAAAGTCGCCCATGACGAAAACCCCTGTGCGATGGCTGCCTCGCGCTGCCCGCCAGACACAGCCTGTAAACCGGAGGCGACCTCTTCGACCAGAAAGGCCGAGGTAAAGACACCCAGCCCCCATGCGGAGCAGAGAAACTCCGGCGTTAACCACCAGACATCCCCCGGCAGAATGGACCAGGCGTGTTCCGCATTAATGAAGGTAATCACGTCGCGAGGAAGGAGATTCCATGCAGCGAAGTACCAGAACATCAGTTGAACGAGTAAAGGCGTATTGCGAAAAACAGAAACCCACACGCTGACCACGGTGGCCGCAAAGCGGTGTCCTGTCAGGCGCAGGCTGAGCAGAAAGATGGCAAACACCGTGGCCAGTACCACGCCGGCTAGCGTGACCCAAAGCGTGGTCAGAAAACCGGAAATTACCCATTGCAGAGGTTGCCCGCTCAGCACCCCCTGCCAGTCCATTGCATGCATTATAACGATGACTCCTGGTGTAACGGGTCGAGCACTTTTTTCAGAAAACGTTGAGTTCTGGGGTGCTGAGGGCGAGTGAAAAACGCCTCAGGAGGCGCGACTTCGAGAATATCGCCGCCATCAATGAACACCACACGATCGGCAATTTCCCGGGCGAAATGCATTTCATGG
Source organism: Citrobacter sp. RHBSTW-00671 (assembly GCF_014103415.1). Classification (NCBI taxonomy): domain Bacteria; kingdom Pseudomonadati; phylum Pseudomonadota; class Gammaproteobacteria; order Enterobacterales; family Enterobacteriaceae; genus Citrobacter; species Citrobacter sp. RHBSTW-00671. The sequence continues at coordinate 3,262,029 of NZ_JABXPR010000001.1, read as the reverse complement.
GTCACGACAATCATGGTGATGCCGCTATGGGCCAGACTCTTCATGACCAGCAACACTTCGCCGATCATTTCTGGATCCAGCGCGGAGGTGGGTTCATCGAACAGGATGATTTGCGGCGAGGAGGCCAGTGCACGGGCGATGGCAACACGTTGTTGCTGTCCGCCGGAAAGTTGGGCGGCATACGCATCGGCTTTCTCGGCCAATCCTACCTGTTCCAGCAGTGCAAGTGCCCGTTGCTCAGCATCCGCTTTTTTCCAACCGTGAACATATTCCAGCGCCAGCGTGATGTTCTGCTGTGCCGTCAGGTGGGTGTAGAGATTGAATTGCTGGAACACAAAGCCAATTCGGCTACGAAGCTGACGCAATGCGGGGCCGTGCAGCTGACCGATGGGTTTGTCATCAATAAAAATATCGCCGCCGCTCAGTGACTCCAGTTGGTTGATCAGGCGAATAAGCGTCGACTTTCCTGAGCCAGAAGGTCCGAGAATGGTGACGACTTCGCCCGGTTCAACCGACAGGCTGACACCGTTAAGCACGGTATGATTGTCATAGTGTTTTATGACATTACGCAGTTCAACACGCGCCTGGCGCAGATGCGTAAAATCCGCAGCCGAAGCTGCGGGTCGATTAAAAAGGCCTGAGAGCATATTACTTCGCTTCTATTTTGAAGGCGCGGGGCTGCGGGTTTTTGGTTTGCGGACCAAACCAGACATCATAAATTTTGGCTGCCTGCCCGGTAGACTCGAGCTTTAATAACTCGTCGTTCACGGCCTTCAACAGCGCAGGCTCACCTTTTTTTACACCCACGCCAATCTCTTCTTTGCTCAACAGGTCGGGCAAAATTTTGAAATCTGCTTTATCCGGCGCACCGCCTAACAACCCTGCCAGAATGGTGCTGTCCTGGGTGATCGCCTGGACATTGCCATTACGCAGTGCGGTTAATGCCAGCGGAATATCGTCATAGGCCAGCACTCGTGATTGTGGAAAACGCTGATGCAACGCCTGCTCACCTGTCGTCCCTTTCACCGCACCGATGCGGGCCTTGCTGTAGTCATCAAGCTTATCCGGGGATTTTGCCGGAACGAGGAATTGCTGCCCGGTAACGAAGTAAGGGGCGGAGAAATCGATAACCTGTGCACGCTCAGGTGTAATAGTGATATCCGCTACGATTAAATCGGCCTTACCGGATTGCAATAACGGAATACGGTTAGCCGGGTTGGTGGCGACCAGTTCCAGTTTAACGCCAAGTGATTTAGCCAGCGCTTCAGCGAAATCAACGTCGTAGCCGACAATCTTATGCGTTTTTGCATCAATAGAACCGAACGGTGGATTGGCGTCAAAGGTGGCGATTTTTACCACACCTGCGGCTTTGATATCGGCCAGTTGATCGGCCTGCGCGTTTGACGCGGCAATGCCTGACGCCAGCAGGACACTGAGTGCCAGCCATGTTTTTTTTGTGCTGTGAATTTTCGTTGCCATCATTTTCTTTGAATCCCTGTTGTTTTGGTTTGTGCTTTTTACGCTCCCATAACTTGCGGCGGTGACCAAATAAGAAAAAATTCTTATCTATATACAAAATGATATTAGTGAAAGGGGTGTTAATTACGGGTGAAAATAATGAAAAACTGAAATGCAAAATAGTGCACAACGTTGGCAAAAATTCGCATTTCATTTTTTACGCATTCTGCGTTGGAATACGTTGTGTCCAACAGACAGAGGCGGCGGAGAAGATGAACGGGGTTAAATATCTTTGGTTGCGTATCAAGAATCGACATCCACAGACGCCACAGCATAGTGCGGAACGAAATCTTCAGCGTGTTGTGGAGTCTGTTCTTCCTGTCGCCAGCCTGTATGGGGTGGATATCGCCAACATTGATCCGGAGTGGTTCCGTGATAAAACAACACGCTGAACTTCGCCTGACGCGCGAAATGTACTGGAATGAAGTGTGCAAAATAAGCAGAAATACTACTGAATCCCCATTCTGACCTGTAACATACGACAAAACAGGTCTGGATTGGGAACAAGCATGCTGCGTGATAATTTTAACGATCTTTATTATCTCATTGTCGTCGCCCGTGAACGCAGTTTTACCCGCGCCGCAGCGAAATTAGGGGTCTCGCAGTCAGCATTAAGCCATGCCATTCGCGGGCTTGAGGAGCGACTGGATGTCAGACTGTTGACCCGTACCACGCGAAGCGTCGCGCCAACCGAAGCCGGAGAACGGCTTATCAACAGTATCAGTCCGCGTTTCGATGACATTGAAACGGAGCTACTGGCATTAACCGATATTCGCCAGCGTGTGGCGGGTAATATCCGTCTGACGCTCGGGGAACATGCGTTGCAATCGACAGTCTGGCCTGCACTACAGCCGTTTTTGCAGGCGTATCCTGATGTAAATGTGGAAATGACCATCGACAATAGCCTGACGGATATCGTGACGGGACGCTATGATGCCGGTATCAGGCTCGGTGAGCAGGTGGCCAAAGATATGGTTGCTGTCAGGATCGGTCCCGACTGGCGCATGGTCGTGGTGGGGTCACCCGCCTATTTTGCCCGTCATGGCAAACCGCAAACCCCACACGATCTACAGAATCATAACTGCATCAATATGCGCATGCCGACCCTCGGCGGGCTGTATGCCTGGGAGTTTGCCAAAAATGGGCAGGATCTCCGCGTGCGGGTAGAAGGGCAGCTTATTTTTAACAATCTTCCACCGCGTATCAGTGCGGCAATTTCGGGCATGGGTCTGGCATTTGTACCGGAAGATACCGTCGAACAGGCGGTAGCAGAGGGAGCACTGGAAAAAGTGCTGGAAGACTGGTGCGAACCTTTTCCCGGTTATTACCTGTACTATCCTAGCCGTAGACAACATACCGCGGCCTTTGCACAGTTGATTGAAGCGTTACGTTATACGGCGTGAAGCGCAGGCTGACTATAAAAAAACCGGCATTGCGCCGGTTCAGAAATTAGATTTTGCAGGCATCGCCGCAGTCGTTATCAGCAATAATTTCCTGCGCTTTTTTGTCCGCATCTTCCAGACGTTCAGCATTACGCTCTTGCGCTTCTTCCAGTCCATCAAAGACCAGATTATCGAGATCAATTTCCATCATTCACCTGCCAGGTTCAGCGTTTAACATCATTCCATTATATTGCAAAAATGTTGCTGAACAGCAGCGATTATTGCTACTAAGCACGTTCTTATACCAGGTCAGCGTATTTTTTCGGCAGCGTATCCCACAGATGGCGGTTCGCTTCCAGCAGCAGACGGTGCTGCTCAACGGCGTGCGCGTTTTCCCGTGTCCCGCACGACATCAGCGTCCAGGCCTCCAACGCTGAAAACCTCCCGTAACCCACTCGTTATGTTAATTAATTGTTATTAAAACGAGTCGAGTCCTTGTTTATTCAGGAACGTGATGTGCGATTTGTTTTAACAAATATGCGACAAAATCACTATACATATAACTTAATATCTTTTATACATTAATTGTTCAACCCTGCGACTATTCCACAAAAGAGAAAGCAATATGGAACAGAATCCTGATAAGAAAAACGATAATTTTCAAAAAGATGGCAAAGAACAGTTCAACCGCTCGATCGGGCTTATTTCAAATTTTGCGTTGGGTTTTACCTACCTGTCGCCGCTTACCGCTGTTTATTCGCTGTTCGCGTTGGCAGTGACGTTGGCAGGACCACCCGCAGTGTGGTGGATTTTGATCGTCGCGTGTGGGCAGTTGTTAGTCGCCCTGGTGTTTGGTGAGGTAGCGTCTCAATATCCGATCACCGGGGGACTGTATCCCTGGGCGAGAAGGTTGTGGGGTAAGAAATATGCGTGGATCGCCGCCTGGATCTACCTGTGGGCGCTGGTGGTGACAATTACCTCGATCGCGGAATACACATCAACATTTGTTGAATCACTCTTTCATTATGGCCAGACACCCGCCACTATGCTGGTGACTTCCGTTTTGCTGCTGCTCTTGATGATGGCCGTCAATATGTCCGGGACCAGGAATCTGGCCAGGGTCGCCAAAATTGGTTTCTGGTGTGAAATCGTCAGCGTGATTGCGCTGGGTATTTACCTGCTGATTTTCCACCGTTCACAGCCTTTCTCCGTCATCTTTGATTCGATGGGGGTACTGGCGCATGACGGAAGTTATTCCACCGCCTTTATGTCCGCCGCGCTGATGGGCTTGTTTATGTTCTTTGGCTTCGAGGCGTGCGGTAACGTGGCAGAGGAAGTGCAAAATCCAAGCAAAAAAATCCCGGTAGCCATGATTTTAAGTATCGTGTTTGGCGCGATCTCCGCCATTATCTCCGTCATGGGCTATCTGCTGGCGTCACCGAACCTGGTGAGTATCGTGAATGGCAAAACTGCCGATCCGATCCCGGCAATCCTCAATGAAGCGCTGGGGGAAACCGGTGCGACGGTCTTTATTATCGTCGCGATTATCGCGATGCTGTCGTGCATTTTGTCTCTGCAAGCGGCATTAAGTCGTCTTATCTTTTCTTTCTCCCGTGACAGAATGCTGCCGGGCAGTGAGTGGATGGCCAAAATTTCTAAAAATGGTGTCCCGGATAATGCCATGGTCGTCAGCTGTGTGTTGCCGGTTATCATTTGTGTCTGGGTCTATTTCCAACCAGATAACTTATCGCGTATCACCGCATTTGCAGTTATCGGTATTTATATTTCATTCCAGATGGTGGTACTGGCCGCGCTGCGTCAACGCCTGAAAGGCTGGAAACCCGCCGGAGAGTGGACGATTGGCGGTTGGGGCGTGATTGTCAACGTGCTGGCACTAGCTTACGGCCTGTGTGGGATCTGGTTACTGGCACAGCCTGCTGACAGCAGTGATTTCATCGACCGTTGGACAGTCCTGTTTGGTCTGGCGATTGTGGTCGGTTCAGGATTGATCTACATGTTCATTACCCGACCGTTTGGCCGCTCGGCTGCACCGGAAAACGATGCTATTGCCTACGCCACGAAGCTCAATATGAGGCAGGATAACTAAAACTAAGGGCCTTCGGGCCCTTAGTTTCGAACGTTTTGCGCGCCGGATACGACGCTGGCATCTTTATCCGGTAACGCTCAGCCTTTCTGGTAGTGATAAAGGATAAAGTAGTCGCTTTGATACACCACCGTGCTGTGCGCAGGTGACAATAATTCACCGACGCGAAAGCGCGGCCAACTGGAAAAGATGATCCGGTTTTCCAGATTGGTCAGAATGACATAATCAGGGTGAGGGCAGGAGAGCAGTTCGGCTTCTATCTGACTGACCAGCAGATCGACGGCGGCGACGCCGAGGAACTGTTTATGATAGTAAACCGGAACCGCCGAGGTTAGGGTATAGGAGATGTTACAGATATAGTCGACATACGGGCCATGGATATACGCTTCACCTGCCGGAGGCGAATGCTTAAACCACTCAAAGGTTCTGAAATCCAGCCGCTGTTGCGTCGCCTGATCCAAATCCAGATGTGCCTGACTCAATCCATTATCTTTCTTATACCACCATTCCAGCAGCCAATATTCTTTGGTGGTTGCTGTACTCGCAATATGGCTGGCGAAACCTGCGCCTGAACAGTAGTGATTGTTGTTCAGTGTGCTCTTGATGTGTTGCTGAACCGTTGATCTGACAGCGGAGTCGAGGACAACTTCGGCTGACGCTTTTTGCACACCGGCAATGGCCTCGTGAATGCTCCTCGCCAGCGCAACGGTAGACTCTACGGTAGAGGCGGTAATATCATCAATTTTACGGATTAATGCGCTTAAGGATGTCGAAGAGCTCATGGTCTGTCCTGCCTTCACTGATTGTCAGTTCGAATTATATTTCAGCTTTTTTTCAATAAGGTAATAGGTAAACGTGTCGATGATCTGCGTGGCGTACTGGACTGACCCGGTCTCGTTATGGGCGGCGAGCGCGTCGGCGAGCGCCGAATAAAGCGCAATAATTTCCGCATGAATATTGTCGGCGCGATAGAGTATTGCCACCAGCGATGCCCACTCGGCCTGGACCTGAAGCTCCTGGTTGGCCAGCCGTGCCGAATGAGAGCTGGCCGCAATTGCCAGCAAACAACGCATATCGGCCTGAGTCATCAGTTCCGGTGAGTCGGCTTTCCTCAGCACGTCTACAAACTCGCGAAATTTGGCAATATCCGCTGCGGTCATGCGTCTGGAGGCTAACCTGGCGCTGTGGCTGATAATGGCGCAATGCATTTCGCCTAAATCCGAAAGGTAATCGGTACTGATCGATTTAAACGGATGCAGGGCGCTATTTTTGCCATCAATATTCTCGCAAACGAAGCTCCCGCCATTACGGCCACGAACCGTATGGATAAGATTATTAGCCCGAAGCGTGTTGAGCGCTTCTCTGATAGTGATATGTGAGACACCCATCATCTTTGCCAAATCGGTTTCATTGGGCAGCTGTTCTTTTGGCTCCAGCAACCCGGTAATAATGGCGTTTGAAAGGCGCTGCACTATCTGGTCTGAACGACTGACCTGCCCGATAGGCGCAAATATGACCGCATGAGTAATCATAATCTTTTCTGCACTCAATTCCCTGAAACAACGACCATTTTTAACACATGCCCGCGGGGCACGAAAGGTCAGAATGGCCGCGTTATTTTACCTGCCCACGCGCAACATCGCTGCACAGACGGATGTGTGTCCCGATAGCGTCAAAACGCGCTGCGCGCTGACGATGAAAAACCTTACCCTGAAAATGTAAAATTTAAGTTAAAAGTGCGAGGCTTATCATAGTGTCAATGTTGCGCATTTGAAAAATTTTTACAATATATATATTACATAAGCTTCTTTATGTATTAATTGGCGGGAGACAGGCATGAGAACCCTGAAGCATTTTATAAACGGGCAATATGTAGCGGGTAACACAGAAGACACGTTTGAGCTGGTGAGTCCGGTTGACGGTGAAACGTACGCGTTATCGCCTAATGCCGGTGCGACTGAGGTGGCGCTTGCCTACTCGGCGGCCGCGGCGGCATTTAACATATGGAAAAAATCGACACCTGCCCAGCGGCAAAAAGCACTGCTGCAACTGGCGGATGAGATAGAAAAAAATGTTGAACGACTGGTCAACGCGCAAAGCCAGGAAACCGGTCAATTGCGTCATTTTATCGAAAAAGAAGAGATCGCTGCGTCGTGCGATGCGATCCGTTTTTTTGCCGGTGCAGCACGTTGTCTGGAAGGGAAGGCCGCCGGAGAATATTCCGCCGGGTTCACCTCAACGATTCGCCGTGAGCCGTTGGGCATAGTGGGACAAGTCACACCGTGGAATTACCCGTTTATGATGGCGGTATGGAAGATTGCACCGGCGCTGGCCGCTGGCAATACGGTGGTTTTAAAGCCAAGCGATACCACCCCGGTAAGTACGCTGCTCCTGGCTGAACTGGCGGCACCTTTATTTCCGCGAGGGGCGTTTAACGTCGTGTTGGGCAAGGCCAGTACTGGCTCACTGGTGGTTTCTAACCCGACGGCTTCATTGGTGTCGATTACCGGTTCGGTACGCGCGGGTCTGCAGGTTGCGGCATCAGCCGCAGCTAACCTGACAAAGGCCCATCTTGAACTGGGTGGCAAAGCGCCCGCCGTCGTATTCGCTGATGCCGATATGGACAAGGCGATTACTGCCATCACTACCGCAGGATTTTTCAATGGCGGACAGGATTGTACTGCCGCCACGCGCATCCTGGTGGAAGATTCTGTCTATGCGACGTTCCTGGAAAAACTGATCCAAAAAACGAAAAGTATCAAGTTTGGTCCTCCGCAGGATCAGGATGCGTTATATGGCGCGTTGAATAGCAAAAACCAGCTTGAGCAGGTGAAGGGGTTTATTGAGCGTTTACCTGCACATGCGAAAATTGAAACCGGTGGCCATGCGGGGCCTGGGCCGGGTTTCTACTTTGAGCCGACGATAATTTCCGGCCTGCATCAACACGATGAAGCCATTCAACACGAAGTGTTTGGTCCGGTAATGACCATTCAGTCGTTTTCTGGTGATGAAGATGCGTTGCACAAGGCGAATGATGTGGAATATGGCCTGGCCGCGAGCGTCTGGACCTGCAATCACCGTCGCGCGCAGCGTTTCAGCATTGATCTCGATTTCGGCACCGTATGGATTAACAGTCATATTCCGCTGTGCGCCGAAATGCCGCACGGTGGATTCAAAAAATCCGGCTACGGAAAAGATCTCTCCTCTTATTCGCTCGATGAGTATACCCGGGTGAAACATATCATGTGTGATATTTCCGAATAACAGGTAATACGATGAAAACATTAAAAATAGCCGCGCTTTCATTAGTGATGTTCTCAGGGTTCAGCCTGGCAGAAAGCTCACCGCTGAATACGGTAAAAGCGTATATGGCAGCATGGAATGCGCATAATGCGCCGCTGGCAGCCCAGTACCTGGCGGACGATGCCGTTTATTACGATGCCGCTGCAGGGGAGCCGGTAACCGGCCGGGAAAAAGCTGAAAAAGACGTGATCGGTGCATTTATTAAGGCGGTCCCGGATCTGACCTGGAAAATGGTCGGTAAACCTGTTGCTGATGAAGATACTGTGGCATTTCGTTGGGAATTCTCGGGTAAAAATAGCGGCGAATGGGCGGGAAGCCCGCCGACAAATAATCCGATCAAATTTGAAGGTGTCAGCTATATTCATGTTAAGGCAGGAAAAATCACCTGGCAGGGTGATTATTATGACGCTAAAAAACTGGATGAAGAGCTAAAGCCAGTGAAGTAGTCGGCGGTATCCTCCTTGTATCTGCGAGGGGGAACCTCTCATTTGTAGTGTTTTTTAGGACAATGTGTCAGTGGCAAAAGGACAAAGTAATGGCAATTACCCGACGTGATTTTCTCAACGGCGTGGCGGTGACGATCGCTGCGGGACTGACCCCTCTGGATCTGGTCAGAGCGGCTGGAAAGGGGCACGAATTTATTGATGGAAGTTATTATCCGCCGGCGTTAACGGGGCTACGCGGTAACCATCCGGGTTCGTTTGAAATGGCTCATGCGTTAGGCCGTGAACATAAACACTTTGATTTAAGCGCTCTGCCCGTAGAGGAAGAGTACGATCTGGTGATTGTGGGCGGCGGTATCAGCGGACTGGCCGCGGGTTGTTTCTGGCATGAACTGGCCGGGAAAAACAGCAAGGTGCTGATCCTCGATAACCATGATGATTTTGGTGGTCACGCCAAACGCAATGAATTTACCTCAGCAGGCAAAAAACTGATCGGATATGGCGGGAGTGAAGCCTTTCAGTCACCCGCGCATAATTTCAGCCCCGAAGTGAATAAGCTGATGGAAACCGTCGGCGTAAGCGTCACGCGGTTGAAAAAGAGTTTTGACGTTAATTTCTACCCCGACTGGCAGCTTAGTCGCGGCGTCTTCTTCGATAAAAAGAATTTTGGTGAGACGAAAATAGTCAGCGGCGATCCGGGGCGTGCGGTGTCCGATGATATTCCGCCGGATCGGCTCAATGGCCGGAATATCGAAGACTTTATCAACGACTTCCCCTTGAGTGAGGAAGATCGTAAAGCGCTGATCGATCTGCACGTGCGTCCGGTTGATTATCTTCCTGGGATGACGGTTGATGAGAAAACAGAATGGCTGGATACCCACAGCTATAGTGAGTTTCTTTCCACCAGGGTTGGTTTAAGCAAAATGGCGCTGCTCTATTTTCAGCAGCGTTCCAACGATTTCTTTGCCATCGGTATTGAAGGCATATCCGGTAGTGATGCTCGTGCGTGCGCATTGCCGGGAATGGAAGCGTTAGGGCTGCCGCCGCTGGACGGTGAATCGCTGGCCGACCTCGAAGAACCCTATGTCTATCATTTCCCGGATGGCAATGCGGGTCTGGCACGGTTGCTGGTCAGACACATGGTGCCGGACGCGCTGCCGGGCAATACCATGGAAGATTCTGTCCTCGCCAGACTGCATTATGAAAAGCTCGACCTGCCGGAAAACGCCACGCGTTTGCGCCTGAACAGCACGGTGATAAATGCGGCGAACGTGGAGGGGGGCGTTGCCGTCACGTATCTTTGCGACGGCAAAATGCATCGCGTGCGCGGTAAGAACGCCATTATGGCGGGCTATAACATGATGATCCCGTATCTGGTACCGGAAACGCCGGAGCAGCAGCAGGCCGATCTCAAACTGAACGTGAAGGCGCCGCTGGTGTACACCAATGTGGTGGTCAAAAACTGGCAAGCGTTTAAGCAACTGGGGGTTCATGAGTTTTATTCGCCAGCCGCGCCTTACAGCCGAATCAAGCTCGACTATCCGGTCAGTATCGGCGGATATCAACACCCGGCCTCGCCGGACGAGCCCATGGTGATTCATATGGTCTATGTGCCCACGTATCCTGGCAGTAATCTGTCCGCGAGGGAGCAGTTCCGTTTGGGTCGTGCTTATCTGCTGGGGACCACGTTTGCCGCACATGAAGAGATGATCCGTTCTCAGTTGCAGGAAATGTTTGGCTCAACCGGTTTTGACAATCAGCGGGATATTGCGGCCATTACCGTTAACCGTTGGGCGCATGGTTATGCGTATTACGCTAATTCACTGTTCGACGATATGGAAAAAATGCCGGAGATTATTGAGCGGGCGCGTAAACCTATCGGACGTATTGCCATCGCTAACTCTGATGCTGACTGGAGCGCTTATGCTCATGCTGCTATCGATCAGGCATGGCGCGCGGTCAATGAACTCAAGGATATGGGGTGATCTATGCGTAATGTAACCGTTCTCATCGCCTGCCTGTTTACTGCTTCTGTCTCTGCCGCTGAATCTAACGGTGAGTACATCGCGAGGATCTCCGACTGCGTGGCATGCCATACCGCGGATGGCGGAGCGGCGATGGCAGGAGGCAAGAAGTTCCCCACGCCGGTTGGTGATATCTATTCGACGAATATTACCCCGGATAAGACTCACGGTATCGGCAACTATTCTTACGATGATTTTGAGAAGGCCGTGCGTCAGGGGATTGCCAAAGACGGCCATCCCCTGTATCCGGCGATGCCTTATCCTTCTTACTCGAAACTGTCCGACGCAGATGTTCAGGCGCTGTATAGCTACTTCATGCATGATGTTAAGCCGTCAGCAGAGCCCAATAAAGAGAACGCAATTCCCTGGCTTGTCTCGGCCCGCTGGCCGCTGCATATCTGGAATTGGTTGTTTACCGATGCGCCGACTGCCGCTGTTGAAGACCACAAAGCGGATGATACAGCAGCACGGGTAAAACGGGGTGCTTATCTGGTGGAAGGTCCGGGTCACTGCGGGTCATGCCATACCCCGCGAGGGATGGCGATGAACGAAAAAGCCTATACCAATGCCGATGCTGAGTATCTGAGCGGGGCGATGATCGACGGCTGGTATGCGCCATCGCTACGGGGAACCGGGATGTCTGAGCAGGCGTTAACGTCATTGCTGCTGACGGGGAAAAGCAAACATGCTGCAGTATCGGGATCGATGTCTGAAGTCGTCAGCCAGAGCACTCAGTATTTGACGCACGAAGATGCCACGGCGATTGCACAATATCTGTTGAGCCTGAAAAGTGCGAAGACGGAACCGGCACGTACAGTAGCTGTCACGGCCTCCTGGTCGAATTCGCCTGAAGCGGGTAAAGTGACTTACAACCGCTACTGCTCGACCTGTCATGGTCTGGAAGGGAAAGGAACCGATGATAATGCACCTTCGCTCATTCACAACCCGTTAGTGATGGTAGACGACCCAACGCCGTTGTTCAGGGTGATTGCCCACGGCGCAGAAACACCGACGACACGCGGGAATGTCTCCTTTAAGATGCCAGCCTATAGTGGGTTGCTCAGCGACAGCGAAATGCGCGACGTGATCAATTACGTGCGTAAAAGCTGGGGTGAGGGTAATGGTGAGATAAGCCAGGAAGATCTGTCCGGGATTAAAAAAGCCTCACATTAATCGGTGCGATGATGCCGGATGGCGCTGCGCTTATCCGGCCTACAAAAATGCGTAATTCGTAGGCCGGATAAGGTGCTTGCACCGCCATCCGGCAGTGCTTACTCGCTGTTTATCCTGATAATACCCGCCAGTCGGGTAAACGCCTCAGCCATTTCATGTTCTTCAATACTGGCAAAGCCCAGCAGCAGACCGCTGCGTTTTTCTTCTTTCACGTAGTACCGTGAAAGCGGGCGAACCAGAAGACCTTGTGCGTTGGCCTGTTGGGCAATGGCGCTATCATCAGTACCCGCAGGTAGCTGTAAAATCAGATGTAGTCCGGCGTTGCTGCTGTAAGGTCCCAGATAATCCTCACCAAGCTGGCTGATGATGAGCTCTACCAACGTATGGCGTCGGCGGCTATATAACTGGCGCATTTTACGGATGTGCGCTGCATAGTAACCCTCACGAATAAACTCAGCCAGCGCCGCCTGAATCAGGAGATGCCCACCACGATAGAGATCGTTGTGTACCTTCATCAGTGGGGCGGCAAGCGGTTTGGGGATCACAACGTACCCGAGCCGCAGTGCCGGATAGAGGGTCTTGCTGAAGGTGCCGATATAGATAACCGGAGCATCTTCTTCCAGTCCCTGTAATGACGGGATGGGTTGGCCGGAAAAACGAAACTCGCTGTCGTAGTCATCTTCCACAATCCAGCTGTGCGTTTCACGTGCCTGATAGAGTAGCTGCCGCCGTCGACCAAGGCTCATTACCGGGCCAAGGGGATATTGATGTGACGGTGTCACAAAAATGAGTTTCGGCGCCGGTTCGACGCAAGCAGGCGGAACCATGCCTTGCTCATCAACCGGGATGGCCGAAAAGTTGACGGCATTGATGCGCAGAATGTTTTTTATTCCCCAGTAACCGGGTTCTTCAATCCACGTATTATCACCAGGATTACACAACGAGCGGGTTACCAGATCCAACGCCTGGTGAATGCCCTCGGTAATCAATATTTGATCGGGCGTACAGCGCACGCCGCGTGCGGTGCGCAGATAGTCCGCCAGCGCTTCTTTCAGTTCAATCAAACCACCAGTGGCATCGTAGGTGAGAAACTCCGGGCGTAGCCGCCTTGCCAACCGATCCTGAATTTTTTTCAGTGTGCGATGCGGGAAAGAATGCACGTCCGGTACACCAGGAATAAAAGCCCCCCACTGGCGGGGGCTGGCGCTGGCATGCCCTAACAGTTCAAGACTACGGGCGGACAAACTGGTGTGGTCTTCATGTGTTGCAGGTGAAACCAGTTGTTTATTAGGGGCCAGGCCGAGATTGTCCAGCACGCTGTCGGTCACAAATGTACCGCTGCTGGTGCGCGCAGAGATATAGCCTTCGGCCTGCAACTGCTCGTAAACCCGCAGGACAGTATTCCGTGATAACGCCAACTCACTCGCCAGATCGCGTGAAGGAGGCATGCGGGTAGCGGGTTTCAGGTTCCCCTCAAGGATGCAGCTACAGATGGCGGCATACAGGCGACGATGCAGCTTCTCGTCAGTCTGCTGGCTAAATGCATGCTTGATCACATCTCCGGCAAGTGAACGCATTTGGCTCCTTAAAATAAAACGATTTGGCTCTCGATTAAAGTACCAGATGGCGTCTAAATTTAAAGGGTAATTCAACCAATTGTGTTTATGGACAAGGTGTAGAGAATGAACAATAAAAACCTGCAACAACGTCGTCTGGATGCCACCCCACGTGGCGTGGGCGTGATGTGTGATTTTTATGCCCAGTCGGCTGAAAACAGCACGATTACCGATATAGAAGGCAATCAGTATATCGATTTCGCCGCCGGGATAGCCGTGCTGAACACCGGGCACCGCCATCCGCGTCTGGTGCAGGCCGTTGAAGCGCAACTGCAAGCCTTTACCCATACGGCTTATCAGATTGTTCCCTACGAAAGCTATGTGTCGCTGGCGGAGAAAATCAACGCGGTGGCGCCAATTGACGGTAAGCGTAAAACGACATTCTTTACCACCGGGGCTGAGGCCGTGGAAAATGCGGTTAAAATTGCCCGCGCTCACACCGGCCGTCCTGGCGTTATCGCCTTTGGCGGTGGTTTCCACGGGCGGACATACATGACGATGGCGTTAACCGGCAAAGTGGCACCATACAAAAAAGGCTTCGGCCCGTTCCCGGGGTCCGTTTACCATGCGCCGTATCCTTCTGCGCTGCAGGGGATTTCAACTGCAGATTCGGTCAAAGCGATAGAGCGTTTGTTTAAAGCGGATATCGATCCGAGCCAGGTCGCGGCGATTATCTTCGAACCCGTCCAGGGTGAAGGCGGCTTTGTTGTCGCACCGGCGGAGTTTGTCGCGGCAATTCGCCGTATCTGCGATGAGCATGGCATCGTGATGATTGCCGATGAGGTGCAAAGTGGTTTTGCCCGTACCGGGGAGTTGTTTGCGATGGATCACTATGCGGATAAAGCAGATCTGATGACCATGGCGAAAAGCCTTGCGGGTGGGATGCCGTTATCGGGTGTGGTAGGCAAAGCCGATATTATGGATGCGCCTGCGCCGGGTGGGCTGGGGGGGACTTACGCCGGGAACCCGCTCTCGATTGCGGCAGCTCATGCGGTACTGGATATCATCCGTGATGAAAAGCTGTGCCAGCGTGCAGCAGCGCTTGGCGAGCAGCTGCGTGCTGTGCTGACCGATGCGCGTGCAGCATGTCCTGAACTTGCTGAAGTGCGGGGATTAGGCTCGATGATTGCCGCTGAATTCTGCGATGCGGCCACGGGTGAACCCAGTGCCACCGCCGCACAGCGCGTGCAGAAAAAAGCGCTTGAACAGGGGCTGTTGCTGTTGACGTGCGGTCAGTATGGCAACGTGATCCGCTTCCTGTACCCACTGACTATTCCGCAGGATCAGTTTGCACAAGCGTTAGAGATAATCAAAACGTCGATGAAGTAATCTCGTTCAGCACAGATCGTGTGTAAAGCCGACAGTAGCCATTACCGTCGGCTTTTTTGTTGTCGCCAATTCGCCAATCCCCTGTCGTTATATATTTACATACATATCGATTAAGCCTATCCTATTCATCATACAAATATAATAAACGTGCCCCGCAAGAGAAGGCGCTTGTGTTAGCGACCGCCAGTCTTTCTATCTAACGAATTGAATCAACACATGTTAAATTGCAAAATCACCCCAATTGCCTCCGGGTTGCTGACGTTTTCTTGTCTTGCCGCCCCCCTGTCGGCCCATGCTGATGACACCATTACCGTGACTGCCTCCGCGCCTGCTCAATCTTCGTTCCCCGAGCAGGAGCCTGCGGCGGCTGAAAAAAAGGCGACGATCGGTAGCCTGGGCCAGCGAGAGTTAATCGATGTTCCGTGGTCGGTACAAACACTGTCGAAAAAGGTGATTGATCAGCAACAAATCAAAGATGTTAAGGATGTTTATCGCTACATACCGTCCGTTCAGGGAGAGGGTGTTCGACCACAAACCCGTGGCATGCAAGGGAGCGTGGTGCAAAACCATATGATTGATGGGCTGAATGCCGTTTCCACCACCGAATATCCGACAGAGCAGTTCCAGAATATAGACGTACTGAGCGGTATCGCGGGCTCACTGTACGGGCCAGCCAACCCGGCGGGGATGTTTAATCTGGTCTCGAAACGCCCTCTGGATACGCCACTGCATCGGGTTACCTTAGGGCAAGGTACAGGGTCAGGAACGCTGGCATCAATGGATTTCAGCGGCCCTGTCGACGCGGGAGACCGAGTGAAGTACCGCCTCAACCTGATGAATGATGAAGGGCACAGTTACACCACCGATAGTCATGTTCGTCGGCAGTACGCAGGATTGGGCCTGGATTTTCAGTTGACCGATAAAACCGTGCTGGAGAGTAATTTCAGCTATTACCATTATTACGAAAAAGGCATGCCGGGCAGCTTTGCGCTGGCAAAAGGCGTGCAGTTTCCTTCGGCATTCGATCCGACTAACAGTAAATATGGTCAGTCGTATGCGGGTCATGATGATGAAACGACCACCGCGGACATGCACATCAAGCATGATTTTGACGGTAACTGGATGCTGGATCTGGGAGCCTTACACCAGGTGGCTGACCGTGAATCGACGGCGGTAACCAATACCCTGACGGATAATCGGGGTCACTACACCACCACGACCTCGAATTCAGCGGCCAGTCGCTTTACGATCAACAGCTATTTAGCGAACCTGACCGGCAGCATTGATTCTGGCTGGTTGACGCAGGATATCGCGACCGGAATGCGCGGATTTGTATGGAAAAACTATAACCCGAGAAATGGGGGAACCTTTACGCTGGGGCATTCTTCACTTGATCAACACCCCGACTATCCACGCCCGCCTTATCCTGACTTTACTCATCGCTATCATTCGGCGACCACTACGCAGCATGCATTTCTGTTAAGCGATACGCTGCATTTCACTCCGCAATGGGGTTTGTTGCTGTCTGGCAGCGAAAACCTGTTTACCGTCAGCAATTATAACAAATCCGGTCATGAAACCAGTCGCCAAAAGGATAACGGTATGAGCGGCTCCACCAGCCTGATGTATAAACCGGTTGAGAACGTCACGCTGTACACCACCTGGGCTGACAGTTTGCAGCAGGGGGATACCGCACCGGCCGGGGCCAGCAACGCAGGACACGTACTGGATCCGTATCGCAGCCATCAGGTGGAGGTGGGGGCAAAATATGCGCCGGTCAAAGATCTGCTGCTCACCGCTGCGCTATTTGAAGCAAAACGTCCCTTCGCTTATACCAACGACAATGGCGAATTTGCCCAGGACGGGACGCAGAAAAACCGCGGGCTGGAACTGATGGCTGATGGGCATATCACGGAAAATTTACGGGTGTTAGGGGGAGCCGCCTGGTTGGACCCCATGCTGCACAACACTGCCGCCAGTAATGCAGAGGGTAAGCAGGTTGTCGGCTTGCCACGCTTTACCTCGAATGTGCTGGCAGTCTATAGCATTGAACAGGTTCAGGGACTGGATGTGGATGCCAACGTGCATTACGTCGGACGTCGGGCTACCGATAACGCGAATGATACCTGGGTAGGCAGTTATACCACGGTGAATATTGGTAGCCGTTATGCCACCAGACTGTGGAACACGCCCACGACTTTCCGGTTTGATATCACTAACCTGACCGACCGCCGCTACTGGACCAACATTGTCCCGGGCGCGTTGACGGGTTATACGGGGGCCGGGGCGGCCAGTGCGCAACTTGGCGCCCCACGTCAGGCGCAGATATCTGTTCAGGTTGATTTTTAAGGATTGCTGATGAAAACGTGCCACACATGGTTGCTCTGTGTGTGGCTGGCGTTTCCCGCCCTGGCCACGCGTCAGGTTGTGGATGATGCCGGTCACACTGTAACTGTCCCCACACAGGTTCAACGTATTGCGGATAGCTGGTTTGCCCATCACTCGGTGCTGATGACGCTGGGGGCGGGACGTCAGATTGTCGCCACTGTCAACCATCCACAGAGCCAGCCGTGGATGTTCAAAATAAACCCATCGCTTAATCAGGCCTTACAAATTCACGGGACGTCATTCAATAGCGAGGCCCTGCTGGCTCTGCATACCGACGTTCTGTTTGTCGCAATGGGCAAGGGGGATGCGCAGAGCTACAACCAGGCGGGTATCCCGACGCTGGAAATGGCATTTACTGATTATCCGTCGATGGAAAAGTCAGTCACGACCACGGCGGACGTGTTGGGCACGGACCAGGCGCGCGCCAGGGCGGTGGCATATAATCAATTTTTAACCGACACGATTGCGGATGTTCGCGCTAAAACGGCGACGTTAGCGGAAAATCAGCGCCCGCGGGTTCTGCATATTCAGTCGCTAAATCCACTGAAAGTCGACGGTAGAAATACGTTGATTGATACCTGGATTGCGCTCTCGGGTGGGCGGAACGTCGCCGGGGAAGTGGACGGTAACATGAAAGAAGTCTCACCCGAGCGGGTGCTGTATTGGCAGCCGGAGGTGATTATTCTCGGGGCGGGGTGTGGCGATATTGCCAGTTCACCTTATGCCGCGTTGTTCAAAGAACTTAACGCGGTGAAACAGGGAAAAGTCTGGCGCAATCCGGCGGGTGTCTTCCCCTGGGATCGCTATGGAACCGAAAGCGCGTTGCAGTTGCAGTGGGCCGCGTCAAAACTGCATCCAACACTGTTTAGCGGTCTGGATATGGTTAACGTAACCCGCGATTTTTACCGCCAGTTTTTTGATTATTCGCTTAGCGAGGCGCAGGCGATGCGGATTTTAGCCGGGCTACCCCCACAGGGGTAAAACGGGAAGCGTGGGCGGGCAAATGCAGGCCAGTTCAGGGTTACACGCTGTATTTGCCGTAGCAGCATGCGCTGCAGTATACCGTGTCTGGCGAGAATGGGTTGCCAGCTATTACGTTATATAATTTAATGCATATCGAATTTTTCCCAATCCAGATGGTATCTATGTTAACGCTTCGCTCTTTTGTGCTGGTTTGCGCCAGCATGTTTTTTGCCTTTTCCGCGCAGGCGGATCGTACTATCACCGATCAGCTTGGGCGTCAGGTTACGATCCCTGACCATGTCGATAAGGTGGTTGTGCTGCAACACCAGACGCTGAATATTCTGGTGCAACTGGATGCTGCGCAGGATATCGTCGGCGTGATGTCGAGCTGGAAAAAACAGCTTGGGCCAGAGTTTGCCCGGTTTATGCCGACAATAACTACGCTGCCTACGCCTGGCGATCTCACCAGCGTGAATATCGAAAGTCTGCTGGCGATTCATCCGCAGGTGGTGTTTGTCGCCAACTATGCGCCGGCGGAGATGATCCAGCAGATTCAGAATGCCGGTATCCCGGTGGTGGCTATCTCGTTACGTCAGGATATTGCCGGGCAACAGAATAAAATGAACCCGACGATGGCTGATGAAGAGCAGGTCTACAACGACGGTTTAAAGCAGGGGATCCGCCTGATTGCGGATGTGGTAGGGCGTAAAACGCAGGCAGAAACGCTGATCAATTACGTCTTTACGGCGCGAGCAAAATTCAATGCGCCAGTTGCGGCCATACCGGAAGCGCAAAAGGTTCGCATTTATATGGCTAACCCTGATCTTATGACCTACGGTTCCGGGAAATACACCGGCCTGATGATGCAACATGCGGGAGGGTTAAATGTGGCGGCGGCCAGCGTGAAAGGCGCACGTCAGGTGGCGCTTGAGCAGGTGCTGGCGTGGAACCCGCAGGTGATTTTTGTTCAGGACCGATATCCACAGGTGGTCACTGAGATCCAAAACGATCCTAACTGGCAGGGCATTGATGCGGTGAAAAATCATCGTGTCTGGTTGATGCCTGAATATGCCAAAGCTTGGGGCTATCCGATGCCGGAAGCGTTGGCGATAGGCGAGCTGTGGATGGCCAAAAAACTTTACCCGGATGCCTATAAGAATGTCGACGTGGATGCGCAGGCGCAGGATTACTATCAACGTTTTTATCGTGTGAACTGGCAGTCTGATGCTGCTAAGTAAACGGGGTTTCCCCCTGCAATCATTACTGATAGCAGGGGTGTTGGTGCTGGGGGTCAGTTCGCTGTGTCTCGGACAATATCCGTTGTCGCTACGTGAAGTGTTTTATCAACTCACCCATTTTGGCGATGCGCAGGGTATTGCCAGTCAGGTGATATGGACGGTCAGACTACCGCGTATTCTGATGGCGTTGCTGGCGGGTGGTGCGTTGGGATTGTGCGGCGCTACCTTGCAAGGGGTGTTTCACAACCCATTGGTCGACCCGCACATCATAGGCGTAACCTCGGGGGCGGCCTTCGGTGGGACACTGGCTATTCTGCTGGGCCTTGAACCGTGGCTGATGATGGGGTCAACCTTCTTCTTCGGTCTGGCGGCGCTGATTCTGGTGTATGCCATTGCGGCCTTACAGGGGCTGGAAAATACGCTGGTGCTGATCTTGTCTGGCATCATTTTAAGTGGTTTTTTTGCCGCGTTGGTGAGCCTGATTCAATACCAGGCCGATACGGAAGAAACCTTGCCCAACATCGTATTCTGGCTGCTGGGTAGTTTTGCCACGGCTAACTGGCATAAAGTCCTGCTGCTGGCGATCCCGGTATCCATTGCGGCGACGATGTTGTACCAGTTGCGCTGGCGGATAAATCTGTTATCGCTCAATGATAAAGATGCTAAAGCACTGGGCGTGGCGGTGGTTCCGCTGCGGCGTAGCGTGCTGGTGTGCTGCGCGTTTTTAGTTGCCGCACAGGTGGCGGTCAGCGGCAGCATTGCCTGGGTCGGGCTGGTTATTCCCCATCTTGCGCGGTTGCTGGCGGGGGTTGATCATCGTCGCTTGCTCCCGTGTGCATTCTGGATGGGGGGCGGTTTTATGATTGCGGTCGATGATATCGCCCGCACCCTGATGCATGCGGAAATACCGCTGGGGATCATCACCGCGTTGCTCGGCGCACCGCTGTTTGCCTTCTTACTTATTCGTACCAGTCGTCGGGGGAAACAATGACATCTGTTGCGCTCAGTGTGAATCAGCTTAGCTATGGCTATCGCTCTCCATTGTTTGACCCCCTCACTTTTCAGTGTGAGCAAGGCCAGATCTGGGCGGTACTTGGGCGAAACGGTCTGGGCAAGAGCACGCTGCTGGATACGCTCACGGGCACGCGACCCGCACTGGGCGGGAGTATTAAGGTTCATGGGGGGATAGGCATTGTGGCCCAGCATTGCCATCTGCCGTTTCCCTATACGGTGAGCGATGTGGTGTTGATGGGGCGGGCACAGCACGTAAAATTGTTTGCTCAGCCCAGCCGTCAGGATCAACAACGGGCGGAGCAGGCGCTGGAACAGCTAAACATTGCGCATCTCGCCGCCATATCGTTTAGCTCTCTTTCTGGTGGTCAGCAGCAACTGGTGATGATTGCCCGCGCTCTGGTTACGGAATGCCAGACGCTGTTGCTTGATGAGCCATGTTCAGCGCTGGATCTTGCCAATCAGCAGGTCGTGCTACAGCTCATCAGCGATTTGGCACACCGGCAGGGCTGTAGCGTGCTTTTCTCGACGCACGATCCATTGCACGCCTTACAGATTGCAACCCATACGCTGCTGTTGCTTCCCGAGGGCAAATGGTTGGCAGGGCCGACGGACGATGTGGTGACAGAAGACAATCTGTTCCAGGCCTATGGCCTGCCGCTGCGAAAATTCAGTGTGGAAAACTATCAGACCCCATTTATTGCACCGCTGTTTGCGATCCAGCGCTAACGGGCAAGAATCCGGCGGCGGTCAGGAATGCCTGACCGTCGTGGGCAAGCATAAATTTAACCAGCCTCATCACTTCTTCAGACGCATCAAGCACCGCCAGTTGGTATTCGCACAAGATGTTCTGTTCAGCGGGAATAGCAACGTAGCGAACATCGGACTGTGAACCCAGTGCTTTGGCATAATGCGCGTAACCAATAAACAGATCGGCCAACCCCTGGCGAAGAAGCCAACTACTTGCCAATTCACCTGGCGGGATGCTGAGCGTATCGCGGCCACCAACCAGTGGCAGGGCGCGTGCACGAAGCTGTTGTCCAAGGCCCGGTTCCCGTGCATCCATGTTGTCGAAAAATGCCCAGGTATAATCACCGGAAGGGTCGCAGCCCGGTGTGGATGTGCCAATACGCAGCACCGGGTCGCGTAGTAAATCCAGCCATTCGCCGCGCCGGTTGGTGACCAGACCCAGTTGATTCCAGCACAGTGTATGCGTGGAAACGGCCTGGCGTGTGTCCAGTAGCCGTTGCGGATGTGCCCGATTTGCACTGGCGAACAGTGCGCACGGTTCCCCGGCTTCAATACGCTCGCGTAGCAACCCTGCCGGGCCATAGCCAACGTTGACCTCAATGCCGCTAAGGCGGGTGAACTGATTGAGCAATGGGGTAAATGCCAGTCGTAAACTTCCCGCAGCAAGGAGGGTGATTGAAGAGGACATGAAATCTGATCTCTGGGCTATGGCGGTTATGCGAAGAAGGTGAATGATACGCTCCGCACCAGGAATTTTGAAGGCATCTGGTGACGCGGTTCCGCTGGCATCATTTGGTGTGGTACTCACTTTCAAAGGGACATTTGACCCAGCGTGCGGTGGGATGCTGACGCAGTCTTTTTTGTTCTATGCTTTGACCGTAATAAAAGATCCTGAACGGGAACGGAAGAGGGCAAACGTGCAGGGGGAAGACAAATGACAATCTTGTGTAAGACCTGCGGAACGTCGTATGACGATGCGCAAGGGGGTATCACGCATTGCAAAATCTGCGAAGATGAGCGCCAGTATGTTCCCGTTACCGGGCAATCTTGGATCGATCCAGCCGTGCTTCACGCGACGCATACGAATAAATGGCAGCAGCATGAGCGTTCGCTACTGAGTATTCAGACTGTGCCACGGTTTGCCATTAACCAGCGGGCATTTTTGCTACGCACCCCGCAGGGGAATGTGCTCTGGGATTGTATTGCGAATCTGGACCCGGCCACGCAGACGCTCATCACCGCGCTGGGTGGGTTGAGCGCTATTGCCATTTCGCATCCTCACTACTACTCCACGATGCAGGATTGGGCGGCAGCATTCGATGCACCAATTTATCTGCATGCCGACGATCGCCAGTGGATTATGCGTGACAGTCCCTCTATTCGGTTATGGGAAGGCGATGTGCATAAATTGCTCCCTACCGTGACGTTGTTACGCCTGGGCGGACATTTTGCGGGGGGGAGTATTATGCATATTGATGATGGAGAGGGGATAATCCTCGCAGGCGATATTCTGCAGGTTACGCCCGGTGCGGATGCCGTGTCGTTTATGTGGAGCTACCCCAATATACTGCCATTGCCGGCAAGCGCGGTTATCCACATTATGCACGCGCTGCAGGATGTCAGATTCGATCGACTCTATGGCGCATTTGAAGGTCAGAATATTAAATCCAATGCCAGACAAATTGTGGTGCGATCGGTGCAGAAGTATCTTGCCTGTCTGCGCAAAGAATAGGATGTGTTTCAGGAGAACGTTTGAGAATTATCGAAGTAGAAAAGCACCAAATCAAAGGGATATGATTTGGTGCGTCCGAGTGGACTCGAACCACCGACCCCCACCATGTCAAGGTGGTGCTCTAACCAACTGAGCTACGGACGCAAATGGTGCGTTCAATTGGACTCGAACCAACGACCCCCACCATGTCAAGGTGGTGCTCTAACCAACTGAGCTATGAACGCAACGTTGTAGGTGACAACGGGGACGAATATTAGCGGCACAGACCGAATGAGGCAAGAGGGAATTAGCATTTTTCTGCATGTTTTCACGCGATTGCAGAGTAATTAAGCAAGTTGATTATATTTTGTTGATTTTGCAGCGTGTTTTTTATTCAGACAGCGAACTGGAGCATGCCAGGGTCGGTTTGAATTACAGGGGCGCTCAGACTTTAAGCGCGGTAAGGATAGTGGTTTCTATTTTCTCTGGGGTAGTGAAGGGGTAAAATGCTTGAGCGGCTTGCCGTCACGCCCGATCAGGAACGTAGCAAAATTCCACTTGATCCGCCCACCCAGCACGCCGGATAATTCGTCTTTCAGGTAACGAAATACCGAGTGCGTAGCGGCACCGTTGACTTCCACTTCCTTAAACATCGGGAAGCCCACACTGTACATTCCATAATTTATATTAACCAACCTGACGAGCGTTCCATTCGTCGCGCGTGATTTCCCAAAGTTCAGAATCCAGCAACCCGCTGACATACTCTTTCTTTTCCGTCCTGATAAGCCGCATGCCGCTACTGTCTGATATACGTTTGGAACGGATATTGAGAGATGCTTTCGGCGCACGCAATACCGTCTTATTTAACGTATTAAACCAGTAATCCGTAGCGACATTACTGGCCTCACGCATAAAACCCTGACCCTGATATTCCGGAGCTAACCAAAATCCACGGTTATTATCCTCAACGTCATAAAGGCAAATTAAACCTATGAGAGCATCAGGGGCCTCGCGGAGTCTGATAGTCCAGACCCACGCAATCCCTTTTTCCATATCAGGCAGGGCAACGTTATTGACGTAATTCTCCGCACCGTTATCAGGATAGGGCCAGGGTACTGAGGAAACCATATAGCGAACTATCTCCCAGCGTGGATAAAGCGCCTGAATCTGCGAGGCATCTTCGGCTTCTAATGGTTTTAACAGCAAGCGTTCCGTATGGAGTTTTGGTATTTTCATATGCGCTTTTCCTACTTGAGCAAGATAAGAGAATCAATGTGGGGAGGATTTTGAAAAAATATTAATAACCAGAACTCCAGCGCAAATAAGAAGCATGCCTGCGATCGCCGGAAAATCAAGCTTTTGCCCACTGACCAACCAGCCCAAAAGGCTGATTAATACGATTCCAGCACCTGACCAAATTGCGTACGCAATACCCGTCGGAATGGTCGACAGAGTCTGGGAGAGAAGATAAAAGGCGGTGCAGTAGCACACAATAGTTGCTACAGATGGCCATAGGCGTGTGAAGCCGTCAGAGAACTTCATCAGGGTTGTACCTATGACTTCGGCTACGATGGCCCCGGCAAGGAAAATGTATGAATTCAAAATCTGATCCTATGTGACAATCTAAAGCAAATATCGTAGCACAAAGGGTTGGGTGAGTTTGAACACAGCCCAAACTACTACTGAAATGTCCGTTTCATGGCATCTAGCGAAGTACCGCAAGGTTCGCTTTGAGCGGGAGCAGATATTCAATGGGGATATAAAATGTAGCTAGTAAAACCGTCAACAAGTAATCTGGCAACTCGTGAAACGTGCGCCATCAGTATTGCTGCTTTATCGCGTCTATAAATGTATAGGAGGGTTCAATGTCTTCAGCTTTTCAACATCGTTTCATTCTTACAGGTGGTCCAGGGTCAGGCAAAAGCACGATAATTGATACGATTAAAAAACGAGGGTTTTGGTGCTCTAAAGAAGCGGGAAGAGGCGTTATACAAGATCAGGTGAACATAGGTGGCAATGCATTACCGTGGGCCAACCAGACTGCATTTGCAGAGCTCATGCTATCCTGGGAAATGCGTTCGTGGCACGAAGCTGAAGGGCAAACACAACCATGCTTATTCGACCGTGGTGTTCCTGATGTTGTAGGTTATTTAAGCCTTTCTGAACTTACCATACCGAGGCATTTGGAAAATGCCATCGAGAAATTTCGCTATAACCGAACCGTATTTATTGCACCACCCTGGCGTGACATATATGTACAGGATACAGAGCGTAAACAATCTTTCGATATCGCCATAGCGACATATCAGGCAATGGTGAAAACATACCGTACGTATGATTATCAGTTGATTGAATTGCCATGTGTTTCTGTAGAGGATCGTGTGGATTTTATCCTTTCCAGGATAGTACGTTGATAAAATATCAACTACGCGTAATGACGAATCACCATACCTGAATCTGTCGCATTCCAGTGAATATACAACTTCCGCTCCTGGCACGATGGGGACCTTCGCAAACAGGACACCCTCGATCTCACCAAAACGGTCAAGCTTCACCTCTTTAATAGAAATATGGCTACTACCCTGCGTGTTGCTCCCTGGCTCATTAATAAATCAACATTATAGGTCCGCAGAAGCCATGGGATGACCGGTGTTACTGGGATATTTACACATACACCGTGACCTCAACCCTATGATAGTCAGAGCTGTTAATACCTGTTAAGGCATAATGGATACACTAGCGGATAATCCTGCCACTAACTCAATGCCTGCAGGCATGGTATCTAACTGGATGCGCACCGGTACGCGTTGAGCCAGCCGAACCCAGCTAAAGGTGGGATTGACATCCGGCAGCCCAAGTCCGCCGGTCTCATCGTTGCTGTCACCAATTCCCCGCCCGATACTCTCCACATGGCCTATGAGCAGCGAATCAAAACCCATCAGTGAAATCTGCGCGGTTTTCCCGACGCGGATATGACGCAGTTTAGTCTCTTCAAAATAGCCCACCACCCAGAAACTGTGCGCATCGACAATGGCGACTTTTGTCTCTCCCGCGGTGGCATAGTCACCGGGTCGAAGACGGAGATGTGTGACATAGCCGTCCACCGGTGATCTCACGGTGGCATGCGCTAAATTAAGCTGCGCCAGTTCCAGCGCGGTCAGTGCGCCCTGATAATTGGCCGCCGCGATGCTTGCCGCACTGCCTGTTTGCTGGATGTCCTCACTGGATATCACCCCTTTGATCAGCGCCCGTCGTCTTGCCGCATCCTGCCGCATCAGCATCTCATGACGTTTTGCCTCAACGTCAGCCTGTGAACTCAGCACGGCCAGCTTCAGCCAGTGGGGATCGATGGCATAGAGAATATCGCCACGGTTAACCCACTGGTTATCGCGGACCGCCACGCGACTCACCGGCCCGGAAACATCCGGTGCAATCTGCACCACATCCGCACGAACCCGCCCGTCGCGTGTCCAGGGTGTTTGCGCATACTGTTTCCAGAAAATAAATGCCACGAGTATCGCCACTGCAACGGCACTTAACGTCAGCGCATAGCGACCCAATAAAGAGAGTAAAGATTTCATGCAAATAACTCCAGAGTGGTCAGGCCCTGCAAAAGCAGGAAACAACTAATGATAAAAGTCGAAAAATCAATCAACGGGCGAAAGGGCAAACGTCGGTAAAGCCTGCTGAAAGAGAAAATTAATAAGAGTGATAGAGTACAGATCAGCGCGATGAGCACAGTCATCAGCAGACCGGGAAAAAAAACACCCCCGATATTGATGTCATTTATCATTTGTGGATTCCTCGTCCTGCGTTCGTAACGCGCAGTGCAAATCAACCAGTTTGTCGACTAACTGGCGCGATGGTTTATCAGTGGCGGGCAAGCATTGAACGGTTATCTCCGCGATGCGCTCGCGCAAGGCTTCAGTCTCCGTAGAGCGGGTAAGGTCATAAAGGATGGCGTTGATGCCACAGCCTGAGGGCATGTCGCAGCGGCGAAGATGCATCACACCGAGGCCAATGCGCAGAAAGTGCATCAGGTGAACAAGTGCCCGAGCGGATGATGGCCTGCTACGCGGTATGCGTGGCAGCAGCAAGGCAGCTCGATCAATCATCAGATTGGTCCAGTGCGTTTCATCTCCTTTAAATACGCCGTTCACGCTCCGGCGGATATCACGCTGACAAAGTTTCAGCAGGCGGTTTATCGCCGCGTCGGCTTGCACGGTTTGCAGCAGGCTCATGCTAAAGACCGCAAAACCGGTCGCGAAAAATAGCGCGATGGCGGTGTTAGCCGCATCGGCGAAGTTGCCGCTGTAATGCGCACCCAACTCGCACAATACAGGTAGCGTCAACGTTATTCCCATCGCCATAAACGTGGTGGGCGGCCGTGCCTGGAGTGACCCGGCAAGCAGGTAGACCGGAGCAAGCACGGCAACCAGTACGGGAAAATCGCTGACCTGGGGAAGCAGGGCAAAACTATAGATGAGACTTATCAATACGCCCCAGAAGGAGCCGATAATGTATTTCACAATATGGGGTGCAGGCGTGTCGAAACTTCCAAACAGAGTGCAACAAACCCCAAGAATGGAAACCGCTGTACCGCCATCTGACCATGCTGAGTCGATCCATATCAGACAGCCGCTCAGGATTATGGCAAACGCGCCCAGTGCCGTCCGGATTGCACTCAGGGGATCGCGATGAAAAATATATCCTTTCGCCGCGCTATCTTCCGCCCGTATGGTCTCGGGTTCCGCGTGAAATATAGCCTGCGAAAGGCGCTCACACTGGTGAATAAGACTAATCAACTCCGCTATGTAGCCTAAGAAGTTCACCCCCAGCGCGTCCTCAAAGGTCAGTGATTGCATCGCACGCTTCTGTAGTAACCGGGTGCTACGTTTTTGTAGGGCTTCAGCAGTACTTTTGTGTTTCCCGACATTGTCGCAGGTGAGCCAGGCCTGGACATCATTCAGCAGCGTCTGTATATCGGTGGGCATATCCGCGATCACCTGCAAGCGATCGCGTAATTCGCCGTTCACGATGGCTAATCGCGCCAGCCTGTCATGGAGTGCTTTTCTGGCCTGTCGGGCCGGAACTGAAAGGGCAAAATCATACGGGATGTGGTGGCTGATGCCCTGCAGGAATTGCAGTGCAAGCGCGAGTTGCAAGGGGGCTGAAACCTTATCAGACTTGCCCGCCAGGGTATCGGCAACAAGCTGTCGTGCCGCGTGTAGCGTCTGCGTCAATTTGCTGTTGAACAGGCCTGATATCCGACTTGGCAGAATGTACCGGTGGATCAGCGCGGCGCAGACGATACCGATCGTTATCTCCTGCACCCGGATGATAGCAATGTTAAACACCGAGCCTGGGTCGGATACGGCGGGAAAGCCAATCAGGCTTGCGGTGTAACCGGCCAGTACAAAGGCATAGGCGCGGGGAGTACGGTCAAGCAGGGATAACCAGAGGCAGAAGGCTATCCAGCCTGTCAGCATCACGCTGCATACAATCTGCATATTCACAAACGTAGGCACGATCAATACCGTTGCCCCTGCGCCCGCCACGGTGCCGACCAGGCGATAGAGACACCGGCTCAGCGAAGCGCCCACCGAGGTTTGCGAAACAATATAGACGGTGATGATGGCCCAGGAGGGCCGTTCCAGGCCAATCGATAGGGCGATATAATAGGCGAGCATCGCAGCGGCAAAACTCCTGAGGGAATAGAGCAGGGCATGGGCGTCACTCAGTAGCATGGGAGTGATTATGCTGCCTGACCAGCGGCGTATCGCGTGCCAAAAAGGGACGTGTTGGGGGATGATTGTATTCATGCCGAGAATTATTCCCGGTTTGCACACGTCACTAAATACTCTATTCTGTCAAAAAATACCTAAATGTTGCCAATAACATGACATCCCGACTTGCCAATACCTTGTTTGATCCCGACAGCACGTCGAGCCCGGCAGTCGCTCGTCATATCGATTTCGTCGATTACGCAGCCGAAGTTCCGGTTCATTCGCACCGTAAAGGGCAGTTGATTATTGCTCTGTATGGGGCGGTAATTTGTCGTGCGGAAAACGATATCTGGATTGTGCCACCCGATTGCGCGGTGTGGATCCCCGGCGGCGTTCCTCATAGCGCCAAAGCGACATGGAATGCGCACCTTAACTATCTGTTTATTGAACCTGGCACTGCCGCATTGCCGGAAAAATGCTGCACGCTGGCCATTTCACCGCTGATTAAAGAGTTAGTTGATCGTTTAACGAATGAAGGCGTTGATTACGCACCGCAGAGTCATGTTGGCAGGCTAACCAGAGTGACACTTGATGAACTCGTGACCATGCCACAGCAGAAATTGAGCCTGCCGGTCTCTGCGAACCCTAAAATTCGTGCTATGGCCGATGCGTTAGTCAGCAATCCTGACGACCGGAGCACATTCAAAGTCTGGGCAAAGCGACTGGCACTCAGCGAACGCTCGTTAGCGCGCTTAATGCTGCGTGAAACAGGTCTGACCTTCGGTTGCTGGCGTCAGCAACTGCACTTGATTATTGCCCTGCGGGAGCTGGCAAGTGGGGTGTCAGTACAAAATGTGGCAGCAAACCTGGGGTATGAGTCGGTTAACGCATTTATCACCATGTTCAGAAAAACCATGGGCAGTACGCCAGCGCACTATTTTTCTGTTCGCAAAACGGCGGATTCATAGACTTGATAAAGTGTGAGGCTCTTGATTTGCGCGTGGGCAAGATGCGGGCAAGCTTACTGAGTTGAACTCACAGTGAGGAGAGGATATTGCAGAAAAATCTAAATAGTTTTGGTATTATTGTAAAATATCATTGCCAATAACGATTAAACCTTCTGCCAAGTACGGTGGTAAAATGCTTTAATTAAAATCATATCAGTTTTTTATTTTTAAACTTAAGCCAGCAAAGGATAGCGTTGCATCGACCCATTGAACTCACAGCACGGAGCGGCCGGTCACAAGCTAGACAGTGATCCCCATGATCCTGATGACGCTCTGCTGTGAAGCAGTTTTGAAATAGTCGCTTTTAATTAAGGTCATGCCCTGTTTGCGGTAGAAATTACAGGCGCGTTCGTTCTGTTCAAGAACCTCCAGCCATACAAAGTCTTTCCCCCTGGCTCGGGCCAGCTCTTTGACGGTATCAAACATGACCTGACCGTAACCTTTATGGTTGTCAGCAGGATCAAGATAAAGTTTGTTAAGCAGCATCCCTGATATATTCGTATCAGGGATGCTGCTTTCATAGGTCACTTTCGCAAAACCAATTGGCCTATCGGTCTCTGCAACATACCAACAAACCGCTTGCTCTTTCAGGCTCTGTTCCAGCTCATCCAGAGAAAATTCGCTTGCTAAAAAAGCTTCCAGTTCAGACTCAGACTCCCACAGATGTTCGAAGTGTGCGCGGTAGATGCGGTAGCCCAGCGCATTAAGCAACATCGCGTCGGCTGGTGTGGCTTCACGGATTTGTAATGACATGAATGATACCCGTCCTGGTAATAAATTAACGATTACTGAACTATATCAAAATTGTCAGTGATACAGTGATATGCGAATATTTCAGAGGCTTATCAGTATGAATATTGTTTTTATCCCTGCGTTGATCGTCGTCCTGATTGATAAAGAACAGGACATGGGGCGGGAATTGATCCGCGATGAGGTTGAGTCCATCCGCGATGGCGCTACAGCCATCCGCCTGTCGGCCGAAGTAGCTGAGGATATAATCAGAGAGCGCGGCTACCGCGATATTGATCCTGAGAATGTCTGGCGCGAGTGGCTGGCGTATAAAGCTGACTGAATGTCGATGGGAACTCGCTGCTTTAGTGGCATATGAAAATTGTGCACTTACACAGATGTGTTTACTCCGCGCCAGGCGTGGAGCTGAGGGTCACCATTGATATGACCTTGACAGATGGATGGGAGAGTTTTTGGGGGCAAATTTGGGGGCATTTCTAAGGGCAGGGACATGAAAAGGGACACATTAATAGCTGCTATAACCCGCTATTAACTGTCCCTGCAATTTTTTATCTTACTGATTTATATGTATGTATTTGAGTTTACGGCTGAATATTATTTTCCTGTGTAATTGCAGAGTAATTAAGCAAGTTGATTATCGCGCAAAGGGCGTGACAGGGCGCATCTGGGCGGTGAATCAAAGCACCGAAGCACAGTGCTGCGACTCCTCGACGCTATCCCTGTGCTGATTTCTTGCTCTGTGTTCGATCGGATGAAATAACAATGGCTATGCCAGCCAGAACGATGAGTGTGCAAACCAGAATTCTCAAATCAGGTAATTCGCCAAGAAATAGCACCCCACCTAGCGCAGCAATACAGGGCACGCTCAACTGCAATGTGCTGGCGGTTGCGGAAGACATGGTGGCAACAAGTTGGTACCAAAGTACGTAAGCCACACCAGAAGCCAGTCCGCCGGAGAGCAGGGCAAGGATGACGCCGTTGGCGTCAGTATGCACGGATTCCTGTCGTACCAGACTCAGGATGAGAATAACCGGAATGCTCAGAATGAAATTTCCCGCAGTCGTCCCGGCAGGAGAGAGGATATTTTTCCCGCGTACAGAGTAAGCTCCCCATGCCAGGCCTGAAGCAACCATCGTCAGGGCAGGTATAAAAGGAGGAGCGGTTGCGCCGGGGAGCAGCAGCATAATGATCCCGCCAATGGCAATGACGATCCCGGTGGCTTTGTATCCGCTAAGTTTTTCACCTTTTATTAATCCCCAGCCAATCATGCAGATCTGCACTGCGCCAAATAGCAGTAATGCGCCTGTTGCGGTATTGAGCTGAACATACGCGATTGAGAAGAATAATACATAGGCACACAGCAACAGGGCATCGATGATTTTCCAGCGTATGTCTTTCAGTTTCCCCCGAGCTATATGCCAGAAAAACAGCATTGCTGCACCACCGAATAATCTCAGCACGCTGAACGTCTCAGGGTCCGAATACCCATTCTTTAAGGCGATACGACAGAGGATAGAATTGGCTGCAAATGCAGTTAACACCAGGATAACCAGCAACAGCTTTTTCATACCCATCCTTAATGTTGATGATCTGTTGCAGAGTATAGAGTGCGTACATCAGGACAGACAGGCTAACGATGCTTTTGGTGATAATCCAACACGCTAAGGTAGCGCAGGGGGCTGGCGCTATCCCTAAATGATGCTCAGAAAAGTGAGAATGGAAAGAATTGATACGCGGCTACCATAGCGGAGGTGCTTAATATCACACTGATGATGAAGTAAGTTTTGAAGGGCTGCTTTTGTGTTTTATGGCGAAAGAGTTGTTGCCCGACAATAGCGCCAGCCCATCCGCCCACAACGCCAAATACCAGCAATGTGGATTCCGGCACTCTGCGCCAGGCCTTACGCGCTGCCATTTTATCCACGCCGTAAATCGCCAGCGTCAATATGTTGGCGAGCAGGCCCCATATCAGCAACGGATGTGGGGCAAAAAGGCTACTGACCGCAGCGCAGACCAGTAGCAAATAACAACAGCGATTGAGATTCATATCATTAACCACAGCCAGAACGGAGAGGCGATTATCTTAACCCAAAACCGACACTGATAAAGGGAGATGAGATTCTCAGAAGCTAAGGTTATCCAGATTTCGATGCAGAAAATGTCGGAATCGCATGGTCAGCCTGGAAAATAGAGCATTATGAAAAGTAATGATATTGTTCTACCAGTCACGCTCATACGAGGTTTTATGAAAATCAGAAGGTTCAGAAATGGAGATGAAATTTCGTTATTCAGCGTTTTTTTATCTTCTGTACATACCCTCGCATCCCACTACTACACACATGAACAAATAGTTGCCTGGGCCCCATCAGATATCGACCCGGACCACTGGACCAATCGCATGAGGGCGCTACGTCCCTTTGTTGTTGAAGTGGATGGTGAAATAGCTGGATATGCGGATGTTCAGCCAAATGGCTACATTGACCATTTCTATGTCTCGGGAGCCTACCCGAGACAGGGCGTAGGGACGCTACTGATGGACCGCATTCATGAAGAAGCCAGAGAACGTGGAATGGCTGAATTTACTTCAAATGTCAGTAAGGCTGCAGAAGCGTTCTTTCTACGACACGGCTTTCATGTCGTAGAACGAGGTTTCCCTGTGTGTCGTGGCGTGACACTACAAAATGCGCTGATGCGGAAATATTTGACGAAACAATAGAACACCGGCTGATTCCTACCCGGTAAGGTCCGTAGTGAGTGAATAGTGGAAGTGAGTCATGCATGGGGGAATTACTTATATTGCCATGTAGTATAAACGGTGAACAGACAATAGCCCCTGAATGAGTCGATTATTAAATGTAAACGGAGCATAGTAAGTCATTCGGTACAGGATTATGCAGCCCAATCCATCTACACAAAATAACTGTGAGGCCACAAATATGACGCCTACTTTGCAAGGGGCTCTTGTAACGCTCCGCCCTCTGCTTAAGACGGATGCTCAGCTACTGATTGATGCAGCTGAAGATGGGGAACTTTGGTCTCTGCCATTTACGGTAGTTCCGTCTGCTGACACCGCTGATTCGTACATTCAGAAAGCCCTGAAGGGGCAGGCCGAAGGCACTGTCATGCCGTTTGCTGTAACGCTCTCATCCGACCAACGTGTCATTGGATCAACGCGTTTCTGGAAGATTGATCGCGAAAACCGAAAACTCGAAATTGGTCACACCTGGTATTCACAAAGCTGGCAAAAAACAGCTGCAAATACCGAGAGTAAACTGTTACTGCTGCGCTACGCCTTTGAGCAACTTAAGTGTGTTCGCGTTCAGTTTACGACTGATGTATTGAATGAGCGCTCTCAGGCTGCCATTCTCCGTATTGGTGCGGTCCAGGAAAGTATCATCAGAAATGAACGGATTATGCCTGATGGTCGAAAGCGTACTTCCATACGGTACAGCATAATTGATGATGAGTGGCCGCAGGTTCAGGCCAACCTTGAGCGCCGCCTTTCCGGTCACCGGTAAGAAAAATTTTCGAAGAATTGCCGACAGGAGGTAAGGGATATTACGTGTTTTACCTCGCAATCGACGCCTTTGAACGCCAGGCCTCAAACGGAATACCACGGTCACTCTTTTGCTGGCGAGAAGAGATTGATCTGCGCTCTTCCAATTGATGTAGGGCGGGCGTTACTAACGCCTGCTCATGGTGTGAAGCGGGCCAACCAGTCGGTTGTCGGGTCCGCTGTGAGCGAGGAGCGGAAGTTCACTTTAAAGGTAACCTAATCCGCATGCAAAGACCCCTTAAGGAAATTGTGTGGATTTTAGGCACATCTATGATTCGAAATAAATGCCTGAAAAATTTTAGTTTTGATTTAATTGTATATTAAAGATTCATAAATGTCGTATATATAGTGACGGAAATGGATGTAGATAATTTCTGCTCGCAGTAGTATTTAGCGCTTCAATCAATGCAAAATATAGCTTAGTCGTTTTACCTAGTACAAAGCCATGAGAGTAAACTGGCCCATATCCAGGCGCTAAACTCATGGTTTTATGATGGCCATCTAATATCTGTATTTTTGTAAAAAAACAGTTTTTATCGCAAAATAAGCTTAACTCATCGTGACCGAAAGTGATCACTTTGAATTCAGCATCAAATGGATAGTGCTGTTCTTGAATCTCAAATAATGATTTTTTAAGCATAGAAATTGTACGGTATAGATGTATCATTTCTATGGAAACAGAAGCACTCATTTTATTTGCCATGTACCCTCCCCCGGGGGACATAATTGCAATGTCATCACTAAGGGCCGTAATCACATTGGCACCGTTACTTCGTAAGGCATTTCGTTCTTCTGGGGATAGTGTTTGCCCTGTCACACCTCTAACTCGACACTGTTCAAGGAGATGTGGCCACTCATCATATAAGGACTTGAGCAGTTGTTCATCAGAATAGATGAATTGTTTTTCTTCACTGTTATGACCGAACACTCCTAATAAATAAATGTCGTTCTGATCAACCTTTGCAAAAACAGTATTGCCAGTTCTTTCAATGTAGCGCTTATGCTTTCCAGTCTTTTGAGTTGTTTCACCAAGGTGGAAATGATGTAAGCCAAAATCATTCAAAAAATCATCATTGAAATTAGCTCTTTCCAAATGATGACTTTGATAGCCGTTAATGTTGATCCCACATTGCATTTTATTAATGAGTAAAGCAAAACCATTTCTATTTTTTTCAGGAACAATCAAGGATCTGTGAAAATGTACATTCCTTTTACGGGGTTCAATAAGCCTTTTATTCATGTTCAAAAGTAGAGATAAGTAGCCGTTAGTAGTTTCCTTAGGAACTCTGAAACCTGCATTAGCAAGTTGCTGTTTGCAGATATCTTCAATTGAACCATACAGACTGATGCAAATATTATTGATCATTAAATGCCTCTTTCCACCTATAGACAACATGTACTGCTTTTACATTCTTAACTCAAAATTATCAGGAAATCTCTCGACAAAATTATTCATGGCTTTCATTCAGTGAGCCTAATTATTGTGCATGTTAATCTGGTCATTTCCAAGTCATAAATGTCTGCTCCTGGCACGAAGCGGAAGTTGCTGAGCTGAAGATCCTCAGTGAGCGAGAAGCGGACGTTGAGGCACCTGATAAATTGTCTCAGTTTTCAACTTTTCTTACCCTTAATGTCCTGATTAGCAAATCATACAAGCTATCCACAGCTGAAGAACTCTGAGAAGCACGACTTCTGAACAAGGCTACTTCCATCGGTTCAAGGGGCCCCAAAAGATGTTCACTGTCAAGAACTTGCAAGTGGGGGGGGACGCTGCATTGGGTGAGAACGGCAACAGCCAGGCCACTTTCTACTGCTGTAATCTGTCCCGACAGACTGGAGCTGTTATACACCACCTTATATCGCCGCCCCTGTAATGCTAATGCATTGATAGCGCTACGCTTAGCAAGGCTCGTGCTTTCATATACCGCAATAGGTAATGGATCTCGCCTCCACACTTCAAATTGCGGAGAACCTACCCACACCATGGGTTCATAAAACAATAACGAGCCCTGGCTGGGATGTTCCCGGGAAACCAGGGCCAAATCGAGATCGCCGCTCTCAACGCGAGGAATGAGTGATGTTGATTGCTCACAGCTCAGTTCGATCTCGACCGATCCAAAGTTAGGCGCAAATCTCTTCAGCGCAGGTGTAAGGTATTTTGCTGCATAATCATCAGGAACCCCCAGACGAATACGCCCTGTTAATTCCTTACCGTGGAATGCTGCCTGCGTTTCAGCATGAAGGTCGAGCATCCTTCGGGCATATCCCAACAGTTTTTGTCCCTCAGAGGTGAGTTGATGCTGCCGAGGACCGCGAAGTAAAAGCTGACATCCTAATGCGGATTCCAGCTTCTTGAGTTGCATGCTGACCGCAGACTGCGAGCGATGAACCTCAGGTGCCGCTGCCGAAAGCGACCCCGCGTCTACTACCGCAACAAAACATTTGAGCCAGTCCATCTGGAGGTCTTGATAATGCACCGTTGATCCTTATATTCGATAATCAAATATTAACATCAATTATTATGCGTTTTTATTGATTTCACAACGCTGTCATAGTGGCGCTCTGTTTAACATGACTGAGAGGAAGAGCATGAGGCCCCGGATGACGTATCACGAATCTGATTTATCTCAACTAAATCATTCGCTTGTATGGGCTGGTTTTCGGCAACTTATCCCGGTGTCACTTTTTGTCGCTGTTTTTGGTGCTGCCTTTGGCCTGGCTGCATCGCAGAAAGGACTGGACCAGATAACCGCAACAATGATGAGTTTGCTGGTTTTTGCCGGTTATGCGCAATTCGCTACGTTAGAGCTTTGGACGTCTCATGTTCCTGTATTAACGCTAATAGCCACCGTCTTTGCCATTAATGCCCGGCATCTGTTGATGGGAGCCACCTTATATCCGTGGCTACGTTTTTTAAAACCTGCAAAACGCTACGGAATCATGATGGTTGCATCCGATGCTAATTGGGCTATGTCCATTCAGGCATTCGGCAGGGGAAAAGCAGGACTTGGATTGCTCTTTGGCGGCGGTCTTGCGTTATGGCTTTTTTGGGTAGCAGGGACTCTGGTAGGGCTTTATTTCGGCAATGCTATACATGAGCCTAAACGCTATGGACTTGACATGGTCATGGGATGTTTTCTCCTTTCCATGGTGTTCGAAGGAGAAAGAAATCTAAGGATGCTTTGTATCTGGGCCGTAGCGGCCGGGGCTTCGCTGATAGCGTATAAAGGGTTACCAGAAAATAGCCACGTGATCGCCGGAGCCCTCGCCGGAGGCATCGCTGGAATCATCATGAGAGATAAAAAATGAGTATTGAGACGGTAGGTTTTGGGCCTCTGATTATTATCATTATTATGGCCCTGGTCACTCTTGCTACCCGATGGGGGGGCGTTTGGGTTATGTCTTTTGTTCCTTTTAATAACAGAATAAAAGCCTTTATTCAGGGCATGTCAGGCTCCGTTCTCGTTGCGATTTTAGCCCCCGTGGCTCTTACCGGCGACAAAGGTGCTCAGATGGCATTATTGACCACCGCTATTGTAATGCTGGTTTTTAAAAGGCCTTTGCTTGCGATCGCTTTTGGGATTGGCGTTTCAGCGCTGGTCAGGTTTTGTTAAACCGTTCTAACGAGTGTTTTCCTGACTGACCTCATTACGGTAAGGTCAGCTTTTGGCACCAGGCTGACGGTTCAAATGACAAGAATACCTAGATTTCAAGTGCAGCCAGGATGACGGTTTCCATTTTCGCAGGGGTAGTGAACGGTGCAAAACGCTTTAGCGGCTTGCCATCGCGTCCGATCAGGAATTTTGTGAAATTCCATTTTATCCGTCCACCCAGCATGCCGGGCAATTCATCTTTTAGATAACGAAATACCGGATGTGTAGCGGCGCCGTTAACCTCCACTTTTTCAAACATCGGGAAGCTTACACCGTAGTTGACGTGGCAGGTCTGCGCGATTTCGTCGGCGTTGCCGGGTTCCTGCTTACCGAACTGGTTGCAGGGGAAGCCAAGCACCACCAGTCCGCGAGCGGCGTACTTTTTGTAAAGCGCTTCCAGGCCTGCGTATTGTGGCGTGAAGCCACAATGGCTGGCGGTATTTACCACCAGAACCAGCTTGCCAGCATAGTCAGCCATAGGGATACGCTGGCCGTGCAGGCTGGTGGCTGTCAGTTGATGAAAGGTGGTCATAGCGAATCCCTCAGAGCTGAACCGGTTAGATATCGGCATAGCCATCCAGCACGGTGCTGCTGGGGCAAGTGAGAAGCGTACGCTGGTCCACTCGGTTTAGCGCCGCCAGATTCAGAGCCTAATGCTGCTGATCTTCGCGCGTGAGTCCTGGAAAGTAAAAGATATGAATATGACAGTCACGCGGTTGAGTCAGCACAAAACGAATCGTTTCCCAGACAGTACGCCCATTCATTAGACGCTAGCCCATTTTGGATTGATCGTCGACAAATACATCTAACCCGCTAAGTAAGTTCACATCCGCTGGATATGTCGCTAACTCACCGAACGGCGCATGAGTCGCGATCATCTTGTGAGTTAATAGGTTAACGTAATCACTACCGTGTCAGTATACACGCCTGCCGATGGCCATTTCTGCGGTGGGACTGAACCGTAAACCACCAGGCTCTGCGCTTGCCCATCACCGGAATACTGCTTTTCCGGGTTGTCCGGCGTCCACGTTATAGAATGGGCAGCATCCTGATACAGGGCATAGCTTACGCACTCACCGTTATGGCACAGTGCGCGTTGGTTCCCCTCGGGGTGCAGACCATGACCGATGCTGACGGAATAGTCCGTCCCGGTTGGGCACTGGACGGTAATATTCGCTGTGGATGTCGCCTGAAGCAGATCGCCCTGAGCGGGGCTTTTGCTGCCGAATGCCATATCGTCCACGCTGACCACCTCACAGCCATTTTTCACCGTAGCAGAGGCGCGAATCTGGTCTGTAATGGTTGTCCCATTCAGGGCGCCACAGGCCGGGAGCGCTTGTAATGAACTGGCTGAGGTGTAGGCAATTTGTGTTGCCGTGGCGTAGTCATAGTACATCCCGGCGCTGACATTCGTCTGACCGGGATTTATCTTGCCGATAAGCGGTATATCATGTTCAGCCGTCCCGCCTGCCGACAAGGCAAAATCGATTTGAGCATAGACGTTATTATTTTGACTTAGCGGCGAATGCTGATCGTAAATCGAGTAAACCGAAAAATAGAGCGGGGTACTTGAAGGTTCGTTCTGGCTCATCGCCAGCGGGTTGTTCGCCATAACCTTCAGACAGGCGCGGACATACTCAGCCTGACCATCGTAGTTATTGCAGGTAAACGAAAGACGGGTTGCGGTGGTGCCAGTTTGTCCGGCGGTTACGGTACCAAAATCCAGTCCTGCGGGGCTGCCGTTCCAGCAATTAGCGGCTACGGCGACTGGACTGAATGTAAATATCAGTACCACGAAAAGGATGAGAAACCAGAGTGAACGAATTACTGACATAGTGCGTTTATTTTCTCCACTGCGCGAGAGGCGCTAAATTGCGTCGGCAGTTTTAGCGAACAAGAAGAAGATGCCCATTGAATGCGCAGCGCTCCGCCAGCAGGGGGATCTTCCAGATAAATTTTACCTTCATAGCCGACAATGGATTGCGCAGTGCC
Source organism: Citrobacter sp. RHBSTW-00671 (assembly GCF_014103415.1). NCBI lineage: Bacteria > Pseudomonadati > Pseudomonadota > Gammaproteobacteria > Enterobacterales > Enterobacteriaceae > Citrobacter > Citrobacter sp. RHBSTW-00671. The sequence goes on along the minus strand of NZ_JABXPR010000001.1, from coordinate 3,222,392 downwards.
CAGAGCAGGTGCCTGTCCATGACTATCCTGCACGTTAACTTGTGCGGAGAAGGGCACATTTTTGCCATCGGGTGTCGTGACGCTCAGTAGAACGGCATGCGTGCGATAAATGTTAAAGCTGGCGACGGCGCCGCGTCCGGTTTGTGGGATCAGGATTTCATTGGTGTAGGGCGCGCGATAGTCTTCATCGAGACCGAGAGGGTCGATATCGATATGGTTTGCCTGATACGGATTCAGGTTATTCAGGAACAGCATGCCATTATTATCAGTATGACCAACCGGGCGATGCTCCAGATAAACCGGTACATTGGCTACGTTCGCCGTATCGACGAGGGCGAAGGCGCCACCCAATTCGCGAGTGGCGTAAAAGTGCCCCATAAACAGACCTACGGCACCGGTCATTGAGCCGTAGTCGTTATTGTGTTGTTCATCGCGATTGTAGCCTAACGCCAGATCGCTCCAGGTGTTGCGGCGCTGGAGGCTGGCATGGATGTTTTGATTCTTGCCTTGTTGCGCAGAAAGATTCCAGCCCCAGCCCGGTTTATTGGATTCCAGCGAGTGCGACAGGTTGGCCTGCACGGAATCTCCGTCTTTATCATGATTATTCTGCAGTGAGAGGTAATCCTGATGACGAAATAGCGGAATACTGAATGTGACGTACACGGTGGTGTTGTGTTCGTCGCCAAGTGATTGTGTGATGCTGGATGAAAGATTGACCTGGTTTTCAAAACTTTTTGACCAGGAAATTCCCAGATAGCGTTCCGCATACTCGGGGAATGTCTGGCTGACCCAGCTAGCACCGAAAGTACCCGTCTTATCAAACGATATGCTGGCAAAGGCAGAATCTTCACGGGTGGCAATGTCGTTATCCGCTATGGATGAAATGTCGCGAAACCCTCGACTCGCCTGCGAGTGTGAGAGCGAGAAATTAAAAATCTGATTGTTCCACTGCCAGCCGGAACCCCATTGGTTGCCACTGTTCGCCTGATAACGGCTGGCGGCTGCATTAGCATGAAGTGTACCGAGCGACGGAGAGAGCAAATAATCCCAACCTACCCCCTGATTATGCAGACTGCCACTCTGCTCGGTATGCATGCCGACGGTGGTGGTGTCGTTCAGTCCGTGACGCCAGTCGCCCACGCCGACCAACTGAGGATCATAGCCAAAAGAACGGTAAGTGTAATCTTCCCGTACCCAGCCTAGGCTCATACCCCAGGTTGTTAGCCCATCCGAAAGGAGTTGATTGGTGCCGTAGAGATTCAAATCCACCACACGTTGTTTACCATTCACATCGGTAATTACCACTTGCGCGCCTTCGCTGCCAGTAAAAACCGGTGCTGTATTAAGCGTAAATTGCCCGGGCTGAACCTTCTGTGAGGAGGTTCTGATTCCTTTGACGTACAGATCAACGGTGGACGGTAGCACGACGCTATCGGTCAGAATATCCTGCGATGAGGTGTTAAAGTTGGGTTGAGTACTGTAGTTATGCGCAAGGCTAATGCCACCAAAACGGACGCTATTCGTCCATGATTGTGCGGATGTATAACCATCCCCGAGCCTGAATGTGAGCAGTTTATCCACGTTTTCGTAGTTCCAGCTGCTCATCAGGCGATGTGTTCCCGTTTGCGCTTCGTTGCTGCTGCTCGACTCTTGCGTATTGAAGGATGTGGAGAAAAAACCAGGACCAACGCCAAAGGTGCGAAATTCGCTATAGGCTGAAGTCTCTTGTACGCCATCTTCGTTGCTGGCAAATAAATCGTAATTTAACGCGAGCCCCCGCACTTCGGGTGACAACTCGGACGTACGGATAAGGCGCGAACCATTGCTGCTGGAAAGATGGCTTTCTTTGTCGAGCCAGTTTTTACTGGCGGTAATGGTCAGGCTTTGATTCAGGTTGTCGAAAGTAACACTGAGGCCATCCTGTGAACTGATATCAAAATACCCTTTTTGCTCCGGCAGAGATGACACTTTCAGGTTAAGTTTATCCATATCCTGACCAGCAATATAGAGTTTGTTATTGATGTTCCTGGCCTTAATAAACCCCTTAATCGGTTGCTCATTTATCGTTGCAGTCAGATACAGCGTCTCATTTTCCGCAGCCTGGACTGTGGGACATACCAATAAAAAAACAATAACGGATTTAAGGTATAATTTTAACGATCTGCGTTTTAGCATTGTCATTCAAATTAAGTGATAAAGATGACGCAGTAGTTATTCCATTCGGTAACGGCCATTCCTTTTCACTATGCGGTAATACATAACCGAGTAATCCTTTGCTCATGGCAACATTTTTTGTGCCCGAAACAAGGAAAACATCGCTTAATTTAACATGCTGGGCACCATTGTTTTTTATTTTTAACATTAATGGATGGGCAGAACGATCGATTGATATAGCCAGTTGGCTACTGATGGGTTGGGTATCTTTACAATTGACAAATACGGGAATGGAATAACGCAGCAGGAAACGTACCCCATCTTTATCAGCCATATTATTTTCACTCGGGAGTTCATCAACGATAATACGATAGGCCTGCTCGGTATCACCACTGCCCGGCGTTGCTAAGATAACCCGGATCAATTGCTGGCGGGAGACTGGGATTGTGGTCATAGGAGGGCTAACCATTACGTCCGGGGTCTCGGCCAGATTGTCTTTATTATTTTGCTGGTTCCACGCATAGACGCGGATCTGCGCCCCGATAGCGGCGCTACCGGTGTTTCGTACATAGATAGCCTGAGCTGATTCTTTTCCACAGAACCCCAGCGTTACCGGGTATACCTGCAGGGTGGCAGCATATGAATTTATTGCGCAGGCCAGGCTCAAGACGCTAATACCGCCCCATAAAAAAAATCGTTTCATATGCTGCACCTTTAAGAATGAATCAATACGTTACGGTTAAGGTTACGGTATCGGTATAGTCCCCAGCCGGGGCCTGTTTCAGGGCATTTGCCGTTACTTTCCCGAAGATGGGCAGTGCCTGTTGTTCACCGGTACCAATGCCTGAAATGCCATTATCCACCAGGGAGGTGCCCCCTGGATGGTCGGTGGACAGGGTGTAGGCTACTTTTGTGGTATCGGCGGTGTCGTTAGAACTCATTTCGAAATCATGCGTTTTATCCGTTCCGAGCCTATATCCGGTGCCGTTAGTACAAGTGACATAAGCTTTGGCTGAAGCGGTAACCGCCCCATCATTACTGCCATGAGAACCAAAATCCATATCATCAACGCTGACCTTGCAGGATTTTTCTACGGTCAGTTTTACCGTCATTTGGTCGCTAACACTGCCTGAATCATCTGCAAAGACAGCGGATGAAAATAAAATGCTAATCGCAGTCAGAGATAATGCAGTGGCTTTACGGTTAATCATTTTAAAACTCGCTAAGGTTATATAATCGACTTTATAAGGGTGGAAAAGGCGAGGAAGGATAGAGATTACTCATCCTCTTTGATTATGTATTTGTGCTATGTGCAGATCATGTAAATAGTTAGGAACGCTATTTTACATTTGGCAGGGCGAAATTTAATCACAGCTAAGTATTATCGCGTAGTGTTGGTAAAAATATAACGGAAATATACCTAAACACAGTCAACCCTCCCGGTGGTTATTATCCGCCGGGAGGGACACCAATTCAGATTAAAATACCGACAATCCCAATCCTTGTTTTACTTCTCTTAGCGTTTGCTGGGTGATGTCGTAGGCCTGCTCGCTGCCTTTTTTAAGCATCGCCATCAGCATACCTTTATCCTGAATATAGGTTGCCCGACGCTCACGCATAGGTGCGATGAGTTCTTGCAGGCACATCTCCAGCTCATTTTTGCATGCCCGATCACCCAATCCTCCTTGCTGATAATGCACTTTCATTGCTGCGATTTTGGCCTTATCCGGGTGAAAAGCATCCAGGTAGGTGAACACGACATTGCCCTCAATTTGCCCCGGATCGGACACTTTTAGGTGGTTAGGATCAGTGTACATTGCGCCGACGGCGCGATGGATAGTCTCTTCACTTGCCGACAGGAGCAGCGTATTGCCAAGTGATTTCGACATTTTGGCGTTGCCGTCGATACCCGGAAGACGACTGGTTTCGCTTAACATAGCTTTACAGTGATGCAGAACGGGGGCCGGTAACAGGCTGTTCATCTTGTGCACGATTTCATTAGTTTGCTCAATCATCGGCAACTGATCGTCGCCGACGGGGACCAGGCTGGCTTTGAACGCCGTAATATCTGCTGCCTGGCTGATCGGGTAAACCAGGAAACCGACCGGAAGCGAACGGGCGAAACCTTTTTGCGCAATTTCATTTTTGACCGTTGGGTTACGCTCGATGCGAGCCACGGTAACGATATTCATATACAGTGCGGTGAGTTCGGCAAGGGCAGGTAGTGCCGATTGTAAACAAAAGGTGGTGAGTGAGGGATCAATACCTGCAGCGAGATAATCGGCCAGCACTTCGGGTATGTTATCTTGGATCTTTTGTGGATTGCTGCCGTTATCGGTCAGACCTTGCAGGTCTGCGACCAGCACAAACTGCTGATAATCGTGTTGCAGTATCGCACGTTGGCGCAGGGAACCTACATAGTGGCCAAGATGCAATGGCCCAGTAGGACGGTCGCCGGTAAGGATGATGGATTTGTTGTACATAGAAGACTCCTTAAGCATAAAACCGAAAGGGGTCTCAAAATGCAAATAACCGCCTTTCGGCGGTTATTTAAAAATGGATAAACACATTCTGACCGCCTTTAAGAAGGCAGCCACCAACGCTTGTGATTAAAACCGTTGCAATCGTGTTTTATATTCATCTGATCAACATATCACTGCAAGGAGCTGAGGTAAAGTAATGCTCTGCCCGGTTGGGGTGGGCAACGTCATTTTGGCTTTACGGGTAGGGCATCCATTGTTATGTTTGGAAGTCCCCTTGTAATCATGGCGATAATTTTCGACAAGGAAGTACAATGCATAAAGACGTTCCTGTGAAACGCGATCTCGCGGCACTGCAAAGTAGTGGACCATTGCTGTGGGAGAAAAAGCTGCGTCCAGGTGACGTTTTGTTAGTTTGTGGAAACAGTCCATTCAGTTCACTAATTGTGAAAGCGAGCGGCGGACCATACTCTCATGCCGCTATCTGGATTCATGGTGGTGATTCAGGCATTGAAAGTCTATATCTTGCCGAATCGGATACATCGGGAGTTGGATTTACTTTTTTATTGCCAATGAGTCTGTATCCCGGTGGACAGTCCACTGCAGAAAGGGTTATTTGCATCCCCGAAAATCCGAGAGAATGGATTTTATTGCGCCATCCTGAATGCGAAAATATTGATCTCTCCAGGATGATTCAGGCTTCGAAAGATCTACAAGAAAATGATTTTTATAAAACCTACTCTGCTGTACCGAGACTTCTTGAGGCCATAACGTTACCAGATTTTCCAAATTTACTGGCAAAACATGTTGCGCAAGCAATCGAGTCCTGTCGTTTTGATAACGGAACGCGAGGCGCATTTTGTTCTGAGCTTGTCGCTACATTTTTTTCCAGACTCGGTCTGGAACTGTTTACCGATGGACGTGATCCGCACACCGTTTCGCCAAATGATTTTTTATTGCCAGAATGCCGATTAACCGTGGTTACCGATGCGTTTGTCGATGCCGGTAGTCTGCTGCCCGGGACCTATGGCTACGGGACGCCTTATCAAAAACGGAGTAGCGATCCTTTTTTGCGTGCGATGATAAGCAATCGCGACGTATACGATAAAATCACCGTAAGTATGAAGGGTGCAGAGCGCGCTCTACAAGAAGCATACACCTGGATTATTACACCGCACATTAAGAATGCCGAAGCTATGGATCGCCAGTTTGCTGAGCAGATAGCGCTGGCAGAACAGTGGCATGAATATGAATACGTCGAGAAATTACAGCGTTACGCGATAATGTTTAAATATGGCTGCCGCTTACTACAAAATGTATATGAGCATAAACATCACTATTGGTCCGGAGATATTCCCCTTGTCGACATTGCTGCCTGGGATCAGGCGAGTGCAACGCTTCAATTTAGCGCCAGTCAGATGATATATTGCGCCCAGCGTGCACTAATTAGAAACACGGCACTTTCAGGTCTGCGCAGAATAAGAAGCATACACAAAGTTTCACCGCCAGGCCGAATTCAGTTAGTTAAATTTAGACGCTTACGTGCTAATAATTTGAAACTTTGGTGCCAGTATAAAAAAGACAGTTACGCCAGTCTTGACTCCTGTATAAAATTCTCTTCTGCAGGTGTGCCAGGTGAGCAGGCAACTGCCTATATTCAGGATGTAATCCAGAAAACTCACCAGTCACTTATCGATGAATATACCAATTAACGGGAGACTTCCTCGGGGGATAGTTTAGGAAGTACCCGTCTGGGCTTACGCCCCGCTTTTTAGCTCGCTTCCAGCATCCCAAAGCTCACTATGCGCGAACGCCCCAGCTCTTTTGCACGATACAACGCGACATCCGCGGCACGTAACAGGTTATCGCTCTGGGCGTGCTGCGGGTAGCTGGCGACACCAATAGACACATCAACGTGACCGATATCAGAGACGCCAAAGCTGAGCGTCAACTCGCGCACGCCGTTGTAAATGTCCGTCGCAAAGCGATTGGCCGCTTCTTCATCCATACCGGCAAGCAGAACCAGAAACTCTTCACCACCGTAGCGGAAGGCCATTCCGTGGTCGTGAACAACGCGCTGAATAATTGCTGCGATACTTTTTATTACCCCATCACCTGCCTCATGACCAAAACGGTCGTTGATGCTTTTGAAGTGATCGATATCGATCATCAGGCAACTGATCGGTTCCTGGTTGTGGATAGCCTGACTCATCTGGGTGCGCAGAGTGTCTTCAAGGTGATGGCGATTGCGCAGACCGGTCAGAGGATCATAAAGCGCTTTTTCCAGTAGTGCATCGCGCAGACGTTGGTTGGCTAATGCCAGTCCAAGTGCTTCGGCCATCAGTTCCAGATAAGCACGTGAAGGGGCAGAATTGTCGCTGAGATTCTGGAATGAGAGCAGGCCGATGGCTTCCCCCTGGGCGATCAGTGGTATACACAGCGTATGATCCTGACACGACTCAGGCAGGTGGTAGCAGGTGATATCCGGCTCACCTTGCACGGGAGGATGACTTTGTCCACGGCGCACAGCCCAGCATTCATCCGGATGGAAAGGGGCAGCTTTGCCTTGCGGTGAGAGCCACTCGGCGGCACAGCGCATGTGCCAGGCTTCCCGATCAAGAATGTAGAGCCGTCCGGCAACGCCTGGGGCAATGTTCGGGGCAAAAAGCTGTGCGACATTGATAACATCGGCAAAGTTTTCGCAGCCCTGTAAACGCTGGGTCATACGAGCCAACAGTTCGCGGATTGCCCAGTCGGCATCCCGCTCTTTCTCCAGTCGCTGCCGTGCCAGGCCGTTCTCGCGAAAAATGCGAATGGCTTGCGCCATATCGCCAATCTCATCAATCTGATTAAAGTTAGGCGTTTCTACGGCATAATCCTGCGATGCGAGACGGTGAACCACGTCGCTCAGACGCACAACCGGACGCAGTACGCGGCGTTTCAAAATAAAGCCGAGGACAAACAAAAACAGCAGCGCGGTTAATCCGACCATAACTTCAGAGAGCGTACGCAGTATGCGGGATGTCCTGGTGGCATCATCAATGCTGTTACGTACACGGTTATCGAGCAACTGCCGAAAATGATCTATCCGCACCTGCGCCCGTTCCAGCTCCTGTTCATAGGCTTTGCCGTAGAGCAGGGCGATTGCCTGTGACGTTTCTCCGCGGGTCATACTGGCGAGCGCCATTGCTTGCTCTTCCTGTAGCGCATCGACAATTTGTAATCCTTCATGCAGCAGCGCCAGCTCTTCACCTGTCGCGCCGACGTCTTTTAATTTTGTTAACCGCTGCTCGACCTCTTGTAGCGACGACGCCTTCTGCTGGTAGGCGTTCAGCGCCTCGGGATCTTTAGCGATCACGTACTCGCGAGCTAAATCGGACAATGACCAGGCATCGAGCTCCACCTCTTCGGTGAGCTGATCAAATTTATATCGCTGCTCTACCACCTGACGTTCAGTATTGTCTGCTCCGGATGCCATCAGCATAACAACGCCGGAGGCAATGGTCAGGCATACCGTCGCACTGTAAGCCCAGTTGGTGATTGTGGCTATTCGCACTTTTTCGTTCCTTCTGCGACGATTAATGAATAAGCATGATTGAAATTATAGGAAACGTATGATTTTGCGTAAAAACAAAAGGCGACCCGCGGCCGCCCCTTGTTATCGTCATGCCATCATAAATCTGGAGGGGTTTTTCCTTCTTCCATGAAGGCTTCATCGATGCCTTCTACGTTGCCCTCATGGTCACGTCCGGAGAACAGATTCCAGCTGGCCAAAAACAGTGCGGCAATCAGCGGGCCAATCACAAAGCCGTTGATACCGTAAATCTCCATCCCGCCGAGGGTGGTAATCAATATCAGGTAGTCCGGCATTTTGGTGTCTTTCCCTACCAGTAGCGGGCGCAGGATATTGTCTACCAGTCCGACAATAATGACGAAGAATCCGACAATAAACAGCCCTTGCCACAGCTGGTGGGTGGCAAAGAGGAAAATAGCCGCAGGGACCCAGACTATCGCCGAGCCAACCGCTGGTACCAGCGAGAGGAATGCCATTAGTGCGCCCCACAAGATGCTGCCATCGATGTCGACAATGGCGAAAGCAATGCCGCCCAGCGTGCCCTGTACGACAGCGACAACCGCGGTGCCTTTGACAGTCGCCCGCGTGACACCCACGAATTTGGCAAACAGGTGCTGTTTGGCAAAATCAGACAGCGGTAAGGAGTCCAGAATCTGACGCACCAGATACGGTCCATCCTTCAACAGGAAAAACAGCAGGTACAGCATGATGCCAAAGCTGATGGCGAAGCCGAAGGTCCCTTTACCAATCAGGAAAGCACTGCCTGCGAGGTACTGCCCGCCCTGCAGCGCAATGTCGGAGAGTTTTTTCTGGATCTGCGCGACATCATCCAGATTGTGTTCTGCGAGGAACCCTCTGGCCCAGTCAGGAAGATAAGAAAGAATAGAACTGACCACTTCCGGAAACTGCGTATCGTTTTGCTGCAACTTGGTGTAAACCACATTCAGTTCGATTGCCAACGACGACAGGATCACCATCAGAGGAATAAAAACAATCAAACAGATAATCCCGATAGTGATGAACGATGCCAGACCGTTACGTTGTCCAAGCGCGCTGCGCAGTTTGTTTTTTACCGGATTAAAGATAGTTGTCAGAATTGCGGCCCACAAGATTGCAGAGAAGTAGGGGGACAACACATCGAAAAACGCCCATGTTACGAGGGCAAGAATGAAAATGAAGAAACCTTTAGTCAGTCCGTTAAATCGCATTAGTGAATCCTGTAACTGAGAAGCAGTCTCGACTATAGAACTGTTCAGCAGAATTACCAACTATGGATGTTGGACGATATAACCAGGTTGTTCATATGTATTGTGACGCAGGGTTGGCTTGATTCGCCAGCCGGTTGAAAATTCGTTATGATCCACCCCCACTTTTTAGTCTGGTTGTCTGATGTCTACGATTCTCGATACCTTTGTTGCTCCGCCGTGCCATGACGAAATAGAGATCCTTTACCAGGATGAACATCTGCTGCTTATCAATAAACCCAGTGGGTTGCTGAGTCTGTCGGGGAAAAATCCGCAAAATTTTGATTCGGTGCACTATCGCCTGGTACAGATATTCCCGGGCTGTACGCTGGTGCACCGGCTTGATTTTGGTACATCGGGTCTGATGGTCGTTGCACGCAATAAAGCAATCAATGCTGCGCTCTGTCAGCAGTTTAGCCAGCGCTCGGTGACTAAGGTGTACAGCGCATTGTTATGTGGACACCTGAAACAGGATGACGGTGTGATTGATGCTCCCATTGTCAAAGATCCCGCACTGTTTCCGTTGATGTCGATTAGTGCCATTAGCGGTAAACCTGCACGTTCCCGTTTTCGGGTGATTGAGCGCTTCAATCAGCGACTGAAGGATGGAAGATCACTGCCCCTGACGCGGGTACAACTGATGCCGGAGACCGGACGAACCCATCAGCTACGTCTTCACTGTCAGCATTTGGGTCATCCGATCTGCGGCTGCGATCTTTATGGTGGACGTGAGTGGCCTGGCACGGAGCAGACGTCACGGCTGATGTTACACGCCAGCGAACTGCGTCTGGTACATCCCATCAGTAAAGAACACATCAACGTCTGCCATGCCAGCCCATTTTAACCCGGCGGCTATGACGGTGTTATCGTGCTGCACGTTGCAGAATGACGGCTGACGGTTGGCGTTGCAGAAAACGCATCCGCAGCATCATCAACACCGCGGCAGAGGTCAGGCCAATAATAAAGCCCATCCAGAAGCCCGCTGGCCCCATGCGGTCGACGACCAGATCGGTGAGCGCAAGAATATATCCACTTGGCAAACCCAGCACCCAGTACGCGGTGAAGGTGATAAAGAAAATGGAACGGGTATCTTTATAGCCACGCAGGATCCCGCTGCCAATAACCTGAATTGAGTCCGATATCTGGTACACGGCAGCCAGTAACATCAGCTGTGCTGCCAGTGTGACAACTTCAGGATTATTGTTGTAGAGCAGGGCGATGTGCTCGCGCAATGTGACGGTGAAAATGGCGGTCATCACCGCCATACACACGCCGACACCTAAGCCGGTTCTGGCTGCGGTCTGTGCATCCAGCGTTGATCCCTGACCCAGGCGGTATCCCACACGAATGGTGACGGCAGCAGCCAAAGACATCGGCAAGACAAACATGAGTGAGCTGAAGTTCAGTGCGATTTGGTGTCCGGCGACGTCGACAATCCCCAGTGGGGAGACCAACAGCGCCACCACGGCAAACAGCGTGACTTCAAAAAATAATGCCAGCGCAATGGGCAAACCCAGCTGTACCAGGCGTTTCATCACCGCGGTGTCAGGTTTCTGGAAGCCACGCGCATTACGGATATCACGCATTGATCGGGCGCGTTTTACGTAAGAAAGCATGGCGGCAAACATCACCCAATACACCGCCGCCGTTGCCACACCGCAGCCGACGCCGCCCAGTTCTGGCATACCCAAATGGCCATAGATGAAAACATAGTTAACCGGAATGTTCACCAGCAGGCCGAGAAAACCCATTACCATTGCCGGTTTGGTCTTGGCCAGACCTTCGCACTGGTTACGGGCAACCTGGAAGAATAAATATCCGGGCGCACCCCATAGCAGCGCACGCAGATAGCCAACGGCTTTGTCGGCCAGTGCAGGATCAATGTTATGCATAGAGCGGATAATGTGCCCCGCATTCCAAAGCACAATCATAATCAGAACGGATACCATCCCCGCCAGCCAGAAACCCTGACGTATTTGATGAGCAATACGATCGCGGCGCCCGGAACCGTTAAGTTGCGCAATCACTGGCGTCAGCGCCAGCAACAGCCCGTGACCAAACAGAATTGCGGGTAGCCAGATGGACGTACCGATAGCAACGGCTGCCATGTCCGTCGCGCTGTATCCGCCGGCCATCACGGTATCGACGAATCCCATTGCGGTTTGAGCGATTTGCGCAAGAATCACCGGAATTGCCAGAGCTAATAACTGACGCGCTTCACTTACATACTTTTGCACGTGTACACCACTATATTGTTGTTATTTGAGAGACTAAAAAAGCCGCCTTATATGGCAGCAAGAAGAAAATGCAGGGGAAATTTCAGTCTATTGTAGCGAGGAATCCGTATTTCTCCAGTGAAAAAATAGGCGGGAGTGGCGCATTGCTGGCAACCTGATTTTCCACCTGCTATTGTGCACAGCAGAGATGTCTTAATTGAGTTCAGGAGTTACAGGTATGTTTACGGGTATTGTGCAGGGCACCGCGAAACTGGTGTCGATTGATGAAAAACCGAATTTTCGCACACATGTAGTGGAGTTACCTGAATACATGTTGGATGGGCTGGAGACCGGCGCATCGGTGGCACACAACGGCTGTTGTCTGACAGTGACCGAAATTAACGGTAACCAGATAAGCTTCGATCTGATGAAAGAGACGCTGCGAATCACCAATCTGGGTGACCTGAAAGTCGGGGATCTGGTCAACGTTGAACGTGCGGCAAAATTCAGCGATGAGATCGGCGGACATCTGATGTCAGGCCATATTATGACTACCGCTGAAGTATCCAAGATTCTGACCTCTGAAAATAATCGTCAGGTATGGTTTAAAGTTCAGGATCCGTCGCTGATGAAATATATCCTGTACAAAGGATTTATCGGTATTGACGGTATTAGCCTGACGGTAGGCGAAGTAACACCGACACGCTTTTGCGTGCATTTGATTCCGGAAACGCTGGAACGTACGACGCTGGGCAAGAAAAAACTGGGTGCACGAGTCAATATCGAAATTGATCCGCAAACACAGGCCGTTGTTGATACGGTTGAACGTGTACTGGCCGCGCGTGAAAGCGCTATAAGTAACGTTACTGGCGAAGCGGGCGTTTAAGTCGGAATAAAAAGCCCCCGGTCGTTCGGGGGCGATACTGTCTAACGAGGAACGCGGAGCCCGTGTTCAACGCCACGAGAGAACACCACCTGCCAAAGCTGAATGTCGCGCGCGCGAAATGCGCCAGCACACGCATTCAGGTAATAACTGAACATCCGTTTAAAGCGTTCACTATAGTTGCCGGCAATTTCTGGCCAGGCGGTCATGAAACGCGCATGCCAGGCCATCAAGGTGGTATCGTAATCCGCCCCAAAGTTATGCCAGTCTTCCATCACGAAATGTGGCTCGCTGGCGTTGGCAATCTGGCGAACTGACGGTAAACAGCCGTTCGGGAAGATGTACTTATTGATCCACGGATCAACATTATTGTCGGTTTTTTTAGAGCCGATGGTATGCAGTAAAAAAAGACCATCTTGCTTTAAATTGCGGTCAACTACGTCAAAATAGGTGTTGTAGTTTTTCGGTCCCACATGCTCAAACATACCGACGGAAACGATACGGTCAAACCGGTCATTCAGGTCGCGGTAGTCCTGCAGCAAAATCGTGACATCCAGCCCTTCACAGCGCGTCTGCGCCATTTTTTGCTGTTCTGCTGAAATCGTCACGCCAGTCACGCTCACCCCGTATTGTGACGCCATGAACTGGGACAAGCCTCCCCAGCCGCAGCCAATATCGAGTACGCGCATACCTGGCTTCAATTGCAATTTCTCGGCAATCATTTTTAGCTTCGCCTGCTGGGCAGATTCCAGGGTATCGGCATCTTTCCAGTAGGCGCAGGAATATTGCATGTAGGGATCAAGCATGCGGGTAAAGAGATCGTTGCCAAGATCGTAGTGTTCTTTGCCGACGACCCATGCACGTTTTTTGGTTTGTAAATTAAACAGACGGGCTGTTGCGATACGTAGCGTATCTCTGAAGTGGCGGGGGAGTTGGCTTTCAAGACCTGCACGCAGGACTTTGTTAAAAAACATATCCAGCCGATCGCATTCCCACCAGCCGTCCATATAACTTTCACCTAAACCCAACGATCCTTCCTGCAACACGCGTTTGAAAAAGTCGGGGTTTTTAACGCGAATATCTGCCGGTGCCGGGCCATTAATGGTAATGCCTGCACGGCTCAATAACTCATTGGTGATTCGGTACCAGTCATCATCCGGTACGCTGACGTCTTCTATACATGATGAACTCATAGCTTCTCCATCACTGGTCGGTGATCAGAACCTTAAAACAGCGTAGACGCTTTTTTGGGCTTTGTGAGAAATCTCACGGAATTAATCCGCGAATCTATAATCCGACGTAGAACAGAGGAAGGGAGGAACCCTTGCCGAAAAGGCCATCCATGGAAAAACGGGAACCTGCTTGTTCCCGTTACTCTATAAATCTTATCGTTTTATTAACAACCGAAAATCAGTATAGGCCTGAATTTTTGGCTATTCAACCGATAATTGTTAGCGGGCTAACTAAATGCCCGCAACAATGATTAATGTGACTCACCGTGGGCAATTTGCGCGCTCTCATCCGGCAATGATGTGTTGTCAGTCTGTGACTGCATTTTGTAACCTAGCGCGGCCAGCAGCACTGTCGTCAGCATAACGCTGGTGGTGGTGAGCAGCGGCGTGCTGATTAACCACGAAACGACCAGGCTTGCCAGGAAGCATAACCCCAGTTGCAGCGTGTTCTGCAGCGCAGCGGCACGCCCTGTTGCCTGCGGGAATGGACGCAGCGCCTGGGCGACAACGATAGGGTAGATTGCCCCGTTCGCAATGGCCATCACACAGAATGGGATCAGGATTTCAGCCAACGCAACGTGGTGAATAAAGCCAGTAGCCCAGGTGGCGATAACGCTAATGGCATACAGGATAAGTAACCACGGCAGAAGCTGGCGACCTTGCCATTTTTGCAGTGCCGCACGGCAGCCGTAACCACCGATCAAAAATGCAATAGTTTGCGGGACATAGCTCAGACCAATCACCGCCGGGCTGTAGCCCATTTCGCTAAGGATAAACGGTGAACCCGTCAGCCATGCGAAGAAGCTCGCAGAACATGCTGCGTAAATCAGTACATTTCCACGGTATGCTTTGGAGCGCAGCAGCGTAGCGAACGTCAATTTATCCTGGCTGTCATCGCGCGCTTTTGCCGTTGGTTTTAAGCGCAGGGCCGGCAGTATCAGGACCAGGGTAATTGCAAAAAGGGTGGCAAAAATGGCCTGCCAGGAAAAATGTACCAGGATCCAACTGCCTAATAATGGTGCAAGAGCAGGAGACAATCCGACCAGCGGCATAATGGTGGCAAAGATGCGGTTTACTTTTTGTGAAGGATAATAATCGGTAACCAGCGCCTGCCAGATAACCGAAGCCGCACAGACACCAACGGCCTGAATAAAGCGCAGCACCAGTAAGCCGGTGGCGTTTTCTACCCACAACATGCCCAGGCTGCCCAGCGCGAAGATGGATAAGCCCAGCATCAAAATCGGTTTACGACCATAGTGGTCGGAGAGTGGCCCCCACAAAAGTTGTGCAACGGCAAAACCCGCTAAGAACAAACTAAGGCTGGCACTCACGGCGGAGGCGGGTGTCTGTAAATCGGCCTGAATAGCCGCAAAGGCGGGCAAATACATATCGGTTGCCAGAAAACCCAGCACGCTAAGACCTGCCAGCCAGACTAAAAACCCTTTTCCTGGTTGCATTATCGTTTCTCTTTTTAGCAATAGAACATTGCCGCTGAGTGTAGTGAGTGTAATTCTCGCTGTGAAACGCTAATATTTGCTTACTGATTTCAAATTTTTTGCAGGCAGAATATGTGGTCGGAATATTCACTTGAGGTGGTTGATGCGGTGGCGCGTAACGGTAGCTTTAGCTCCGCTGCTCAGGAGTTGCACCGCGTACCTTCGGCGGTAAGCTACACTGTGCGCCAACTGGAAGAGTGGCTGGCTGTGCCTCTTTTTGAACGTCGTCATCGGGACGTGGAATTAACGCCTGCTGGCGCGTGGTTTTTAAAAGAAGGCCGGTCTGTTATCAAAAAAATGCAGATCACCCGTCAGCAATGTCAACAAATTGCCAATGGCTGGCGAGGACAACTGGCGATAGCGGTAGATAACATTGTGCGTCCAGAACGGACCCGGCAGATGATTGTGGATTTCTACCGCCATTTCGATGATGTGGAACTTCTGGTCTTTCAGGAGGTGTTTAATGGCGTCTGGGACGCGCTGTCGGACGGTCGCGTGGAGTTAGCTATCGGCGCAACGCAGGCCATTCCGGTAGGGGGACGCTATACGTTCCGCGACATGGGAATGCTGAGCTGGAGTTGCGTGGTAGCCAGTCATCATCCGTTGGCGGCGATGCCGGGACCGCTCAGTGACGATATGTTGCGCAACTGGCCATCGCTGGTACGCGAAGACACCTCCCGCACACTGCCGAAGCGTATTACATGGTTACTGGACAACCAAAAACGCGTTGTGGTTCCTGACTGGGAATCCTCGGCCACCTGCTTGTCAGCCGGGCTTTGTGTCGGGATGGTACCGACGCATTTTGCCAAACCGTGGATCGATAGCGGAAAATGGGTGGCGTTACAGCTGGAAAATCCGTTCCCGGATGCCGCTTGTTGCCTGACCTGGCAGCAGAACGATACGTCGCCAGCACTGAGCTGGTTACTGGACTACTTAGGGGATAGTGAGACGCTGAATAAAGAGTGGCTGCGGGAGCCGGATGAGGCTCCCGCACAACAGGCTTAACGACGATAATCGCGGAATGGACCGTCGGCAACGGAACGACGTTCTACCAGGCGTGGGTGCACCTCGATAGACTGCGATTCTTCACGTTTATTCACGATTCGGTCTAACAGCATGTTGAAGGCCGTTTCACCCAGTGAATCTTTTGGCTGATGGATGGTTGTCAGCGCAGGGGTGAAGTAACGGGCGTTGCGCACGTTGTCGTAACCGATAACTGAGATATCCTGCGGCACGCGCAGTCCCATCTCGTCTGCGGCACACAGCGCACCCATCGCCATAATATCGCCACCACAGAATACGGCGGTTGGGCGATGCGACTGGGAGAGGATTTGCTGCATAGCGCGATAGCCGGATTCAGGTTCGAAATCACCCTGGACAATCCAGTTTTCGGGAACTTTAATCAGCGCTTCCTCCATTGCTTTCATGAAGCCAGCCAGGCGGCCTGCGCCGGTATTACGCTCCATGGGGCCCGGGATTACGCCGATCTCACGATGACCGCGTTCAATCAGATACCGGCCTGCCATGTAACCACCTTCAAAAGCGTTATCAATGACGGTATCGGTAAAGTCGGCTTTTGCCTCGCCCCAGTCCATGACCACCATTGGAATATGGCGATACTCTTCGAGCATGGAAAGCAGTGATTCCGGGTACTCTGAACACATTACCAACAGGCCATCTACGCGCTTTTGCGCCATCATAGACAGGTAGGCCTGCTGTTTTTCAAGACTGTTCCAGGCGTTGCCCAGAATCAGCGTATAGCCTTTCTGGAAACAATTCTTCTCAACAGCCTCGATAATTTCGGCGAAATAGGCAGCTTCACTGCTGGTTGCCAACAAACCGATCGATTTGGTGTGATTCACCTTCAGGCTACGCGCAACTGCGCTAGGGGAGTAGTGCAGTTCTTTAATCGCTGCCCAGACAGCGTTGCGCGTTTCTTCTGCGACAAAGCGCGTTTTGTTAATTACGTGTGATACGGTTGTAGTGGAAACGTTTGCTCGCTTCGCTACATCTTTAATAGTTGCCATTACATCTCACTCCAGACCATATCCTAAGCTCCTGAGAATACTCCAGGTAAACGTTTGCCTTCACACACCCTCAACGCAACGTCAGGGTTGCGGCACGCCGGGAAAACGACACGGAACGTCAGGAAGGGGTCAATGGCCGGTACGCTAATCAAGTAAGCGTGGAATTTTGTCTGATCTTAACGAAAAGGGGAAGAGTTAAAAGCAGTTATCAATATAAATCGTGAGAGATTTTTGCTTTCAAGTGTGTAAAAATGCGCAATATCACTTTTTGTGTGGGAATAAAAAGGAGAAAACTTGATGAGCACCGATCTGAAATTTTCGTTAGTGACGACCATAATTGTTCTGGGCCTGATTGTTGCGGGTGGCCTGACTGCAGCACTGCACTGATTTCCCCCGAGGGAGTTCGCTCTCCCTCATCCTTCCTGCTTGTCTTTCCCTTCCTATTTTTTGCAAATAAGCAAAAGTCTTTTGCAGTTTTGTTAACTTTATTAATTTTGCGATCAATGTCATGCTTTTGACTCTTATGATGTGTCGTGCCAAGGCTCGACGTTACGGAGTCGATAGATGAAAATAAATTATCCTTTACTGGCGCTGGCGATAGGTGCGTTTGGCATTGGAACGACCGAATTCTCTCCCATGGGATTGCTACCCGTCATTGCCAAAGGCGTGGATGTTTCCATTCCGGCCGCAGGGATGTTAATCAGCGCGTATGCGGTAGGCGTGATGGTTGGCGCACCGCTGATGACCTTACTGCTGTCCCATCGTGCGCGTCGCAATGCGCTTATCTTTCTGATGGCCATTTTTACGTTGGGTAATGTGCTTTCGGCGATATCTCCGGATTACACGACGCTGATGCTGTCGCGCATTTTGACCAGTCTTAACCACGGGGCATTTTTTGGCCTCGGTTCGGTTGTGGCGGCAAGCGTTGTCCCTAAACATAAACAGGCCAGCGCCGTTGCGACTATGTTTATGGGGTTAACTATCGCGAATATTGGCGGTGTTCCCGCGGCAACCTGGCTTGGGGAAACCATCGGCTGGCGTATGTCCTTTATGGCGACGGCGGGACTGGGTGTTATCGCGATGGTCAGTCTGTACTTCTCATTACCGAAAGGCGGGGCAGGTGAGCGCCCTGATGTGCGCAAAGAACTGGCGGTGTTAATGCGTCCACAAGTGGTGTCAGCTTTACTGACGACCGTTCTGGGGGCCGGGGCGATGTTTACGCTTTATACCTACATCTCACCCGTGCTGCATAGCATTACTCATGCTACGCCGGCGTTTGTCACCGGTATGCTGGTGCTGATTGGCGTTGGGTTCTCTATCGGTAACTATCTGGGGGGTAAACTGGCTGACCGTTCGGTTAACGGTACGCTGAAAGGCTTTTTACTGCTGCTGATGGTTATTATGCTGGCGATACCTTTCCTTGCTCGTAATGAGCTGGGTGCGGCCGTGAGTATGGTGGTATGGGGTGCTGCAACGTTTGCGGTGGTTCCGCCGCTGCAGATGCGTGTGATGCGCGTTGCCAGCGAAGCACCTGGATTGTCATCGTCAGTCAATATTGGCGCGTTTAATCTGGGGAATGCCCTGGGAGCGGCGGCTGGTGGGGCGGTAATCTCCGGAGGGTTGGGCTACAGTTTCGTCCCGGTAATGGGGGCGATTGTGGCGGGACTTGCGCTACTGCTGGTCTTTGTCTCGGCAAGGAAACAAGCGGAAGACGTCTGCAACGCAACGAACTAAAAACAAAAAAACGCAGAAGGGAACTCCTTCTGCGTTGTCATTTTATGCTGCGAAGTTTTTCGCAACAAATTCCCAGTTCACCAGTGCCCAGAAGTGTTCCAGGTAGCCAGGACGGGCATTACGATAATCGATGTAGTAAGCATGTTCCCACACGTCAACGGTCATCAGCGGCGTCGCGTCAGTCGTCAGCGGCGTACCTGCGTTGGAGGTGGACACGATAGCCAGTTTGCCATCCGTTCCTTTTACCAGCCAGGTCCAGCCAGAACCGAAATTCTTGATAGCGGCATCGGTGAATTGTGCTTTGAAGTCTGCAAAGCTGCCAAAGGAGGCGGCAATCGCTTCGGCCAGTTTACCGGTCGGCTCGCCACCAGCGTTTGGTGCCAGGCAGTTCCAGTAGAACGTGTGGTTCCATACCTGTGCTGCGTTATTGAATACACCACCTTCAGAGCTACGTACGATCTCTTCCAGTGATTTACCTTCAAACGCGGTGCCTTTAATCAGGTTATTCAGATTGGTCACGTAGGTTTGATGGTGTTTGCCATAGTGATATTCCAGCGTTTCGGCAGAAATGTGCGGTGCCAGAGCATCTTTGGCATACGGTAATGCAGGTAATTCGAACGACATTGCTTCTCTCCTTATTATTTATAGTGAGTACACACAATAGCCTCATTGTGAGTAAGGATAGGGTAGCAAATTGAAAGGTTATGCAAAAGAAGAACTTACCCTACAGCATATTCTGTAGGGTAAGTTTTTAGCGAATTGTTTTCGGCGTCATCACACGGCGAGCGCCCACGTAGTGGCGTTGCCAGTAATCTTCGCTCAGAGAGGTGATTTGAATTTCCTGACCGCTGCGTGGGGACTGGATAAATTTACCATTGCCGACATAGACGCCAACGTGGTCGGCGGTACCGCGACCTTGCGTGCGGAAGAAGACCAGATCACCGTTTTTCAGTTCACCACGTTCAATCGGCGCAGCGTCGCGCAGGTGATACATTTCATTGGCGGTACGTGGAATGCGGAACTTCACCAGATCTTTGTATGCGTAATAAACCAGCCCGCTGCAATCAAAACCGGTTCTGGGTGAGGTGCCCCCCCAACGGTAAGGTTTACCGATTTGGTTCATCAGGGTAGACATGGCGGTTTTGGTCGCTTTCTGTACTTTCACTTTATGCACATCCGCAACGGCTGTTGGCGCAGTCGTCTTCACTTTTACACAACGTGGCTTATGACCTTTGCGCGGGGTACATTTTTCAGTCCAGGTGACGGCGGGGGTTTGTATTGCCGCTGTTTTACTGCGACGGTTTGCTGTTTTCGTCGATTTTGCCGGAGTCGCTGTGCGTTTTTTGGAGGAGGAGGCCGTTTTCGTACTGGTTTTACTGGTGTTTTTTGTCGCCGTTTTCTTGTTGGTTTTTGTTGCTTTCTGGCTGGTTGTTGCGCTTTTCTTTTTATCTACCGTCTTGACAGTGTGGGAAGCGGTAGGTGTCGTCCTGGCCTGCTTGGAAGCATGAGCCATAGGCGTAAAAGGCAGTGTGGTAAAAAGTAAAGCACAGAGCGTGATCGAGATTCGGTTTATCCGCGCCACTGAGCAGTCCTCTGGTAAGGCAGGTCTATCGCGCCTGCGTGTGATTTTCAAAACTTGACGATTCTAATCTATAGAAAGAGGGAAAGTTAATAGCTTTTTTCGTTTAAAACTACGTTTCGTAACCGACCGCAAAAAAAAACAGCAATTCAAGGCGTAATTGGTGAACAGATAATCAAATCCCCAGGCTTTACGCGGATAAGTGAGATTGTGAATGCAACTTTTAACGACAGGCGATAAAATAATATCGCGTAATGAAAATGTTATTTTCCGTTGCCTGCCTGACCCGCTACAATGTCAGACTACTGCCGTAAAAGAAGTTTAAGGAAGCAAGATAATGAGCACCACTATCGAAAAAATCCAGCGCCAGATCGCTGAAAACCCGATTCTCCTGTACATGAAAGGTTCCCCAAAACTGCCAAGCTGTGGTTTCTCTGCTCAGGCTGTGCAGGCGTTGTCCGCCTGTGGCGAACGTTTTGCTTATGTTGATATTCTGCAGAACCCGGATATTCGCGCCGAGCTGCCGAAATATGCCAACTGGCCGACTTTCCCACAGCTGTGGGTTGATGGTGAACTGGTAGGCGGCTGTGACATTTTAATTGAAATGTACCAGCGCGGTGAGTTGCAGCAGTTGATTAAAGAAACTGCAGCGAAATACAAAACCGAAGAGCCGGACGCTGAGTAACCAGCAAAAATAAAAAAGCGACCTCAGCAGGTCGCTTTTTTTATGCCGCCGTTACGCCTCTTCGGGCACTGGCAGAGGCCAGCCGCCGAGACGTTTCCAGCGGTTAACAATCTCGCAGAACAGAACGGCTGTTCGTTCTGTGTCATACAGCGCCGAGTGCGCCTGAGTCCCATCAAACTCCATACCTGCAGCCAGACAGGCTTTTGACAGTACGGTTTGCCCCAATGACAGGCCGCTTAATGCTGCCGTATCAAAGGTGACGAAGGGGTGAAACGGATTACGTTTCAGTGAGGCGCGTTCTGCCGCAGCCATCATAAAACTGTGATCAAATGTCGCATTGTGCGCCACCATGATCGCCCGATTACAGCCGCTATCTTTGATACCTTTACGTACCATTTTAAAGATGGCATGCAGCGCGTCGTACTCGCTGACGGCGCCACGCAACGGGTTGCTCGGGTCGATGCCGTTAAATGCCAGCGCTTCGGGTTGTAAATTCGCCCCTTCAAACGGTTCAACGTGGAAATGTAACGTCATGTCCGGCATCAGCCAGCCCTGTTCATCCATTTTCAGTGTGATGGCGGCAATTTCAAGCAGCGCATCGGTTTTGGCGTTAAATCCTGCTGTTTCGACATCAATGACGACAGGATAAAAACCACGAAAACGGTCACACAGACCGGAAAGTTGAGCGTTATCGGACATCTGGGTCTCTTAATACGGGAAAATTGCAGCGCGTATTATGGCAAAATGATGAGTATAAAACTACGGGCACAGACGATCTGCGCCCGAGGAGAGATTAGTCGCCCAGACCGCGGCCGGCGTCTTTTTCTTCGATCAGTTCAATTTTATAGCCATCTGGATCTTCAACAAACGCGATGACCGTCGTACCGCCTTTTACCGGACCTGCTTCACGCGTCACGTTCCCGCAGTTTTGACGAATACGTTCACAGGCCTCTGCCGCGTTATCTACGCTCAGGGCAATGTGACCATATGCGGTACCCAGTTCATACTTATCAACGCCCCAGTTATAGGTCAGTTCGATCACAGCTTCGCTGGTTTCAGGGCCGTATCCGACGAATGCCAGAGAGTACTTATATTCAGGGTTTTCGCTGGTACGTAGCAGCTTCATGCCCAACACGTTGGTATAAAACTCGATGGAACGCTGCAGGTCACCCACGCGCAGCATGGTATGAAGTAAACGCATCTTTCTTCCCCTTCAAAAATGGCTAATACATTCAAAATGTTGTTTTAGTATAGCGGCGTTGTTACGCCGCTATCAATGGCAGAACGGAGATTGTGACGTTAGAGGGTAGGATAGTCGGTGTAACCTTCCGCGCCGCCGCCGTAGAAGCTCTCGGCACGTTGTGGATTCAGTTCCGCTTTACGTTGCAGACGCGCCACCAGATCCGGGTTAGCAATATAGGCGCGACCAAAAGCAACGGCGTCGATCAGACCTTTCTCGATCAGCGCTTCTGCTTTTTCAGGGGTGTAGGCGCCAGCACCAATGATAGGACCGTGGAAGCGCGCGCGAACTTTCTCGCGAAACGCGTCTGAATACGGTTCGCCACCAGCCCAGTCTGGCTCGGACATATGCAGATAAGCAATGCCGCGCTTGCCCAGTTGTTCGATCAGGTACAGAGCATCAGCCTCTTCATTTGGACCATTGTCGACGTTCTGGAACGAGCCGATAGGGGAAACACGGATACCAATGCGATCGGCACCCCATTCTTTAATACCTGCATCGACGACTTCCAGTACCAGACGGGCGCGGTTTTCAACGCTACCGCCGTATTGATCGGTACGCTGGTTCGAGGTTGGCGATAAGAACTGGTGCAGTAAGTAACCGTGAGCAGAGTGCAGCTCTACCAGGTCAAAACCGGCTTCACGCGCATTGGCAATCGCCTGGCGGAAATCATTCACGATGCCCGGGATTTCTTCGGTTTCCAGCGCACGCGGCATTGAGGTATCGGCACGTGTGGCCAGTCCATTTTCATCGCGCAGAGACGTTCGGGTTCCGGCACTGATGGCGGACGGCGCAACCGGAGCCTGACCGTTTGGCTGCAGGCTGGAGTGGGAGATACGTCCGGTATGCCACAGCTGAACGGCGATATGGCCCTGCTCAGCGTGTACAGCCGCCGTAATCTTTTTCCACGCAGCAATTTGTGCATCACTGTGCAAACCTGGCGCTCCGGCATAACCTTTCGCCTGGGCAGAAATCTGTGTCGCTTCGCTAATGATCAGACCCGCACTGGCGCGTTGACGATAGTACTCGGCCATCAGCGGAGTAGGGATGTCGCCAGGCTCGATGCTGCGCAAACGGGTCAGTGGGGCCATAAACACGCGATTTGCCGCGGTGATCGCACCCACCTTCAGCGGGGAAAAGAGTTTTTCAGATGACATGTTACACTCCTGAATAGACCGGTCGTCTAGTGATAAATTAAATAAAAACGCCTGTTAAACGACAGGCGCTGCAATGATGGTTTTGACGTGAGCCAGCGCGTTTTCCAGCGGCGTGGCACTACGCGACATTTTGGCCTGCAGGTTGGCTCCCAGCCACAGTGCATACAACACCTGCGCCTGCTGCAAAGGTTCGCCAACAAATGACAGACAATGGTTCGCCTGACCTTTTTCCAGCGCCTGCGCCAGCAGCGTAATAATGTGTCGGGCGCCTTTGTCCATTGCTGTACGCATATCTTCGGAAAGATCGCACACTTCGGCGGACAATTTAACGGTTAAACAGCCACTGATGATGCCGTGCTGGCTAAACTGGTTCAGAGTTTCCTGATAGTAGGCCAGAATACGGTCACGGTAGTTCCCTGCGCCCGTCTCAAAATGCGTAGCCAGTCGCTGATGATAGGCCGCGTAATGACGCTCCAGCATCGCCACACCGAACGCTTCTTTTGAGCGAAAATAGTGATAAAACGAACCCTTGGGAACCTCAGCGGTTTTCAGTAGCTCGCTTAAACCCATACCGGTGAAACCGCGCTGCATACACAGTCGTTCGCCGGTCGCCAAAAGATGTTCGCGTGTATCGTGTTCAGTTACTTTGTTCATGTCGGGGAGTGTAATAGACCAGTCGGTCTAATGCAATAGCGCTTGCCAGATTTTCAGTTACCGTCTTCAATAGGTATATCAATCTTACAAAAGGAGGGGATGTGGCCGAACAGCTGGAGTTTTTCCCCGTCCAGAGCCCATGCCGCGGTATATGTCAGTCTGACGATCGCGGTTTTTGTCGTGGATGTTTTCGCAGTCGGGATGAGCGTTTTAACTGGCAGAAAATGAGCGATGCCCAAAAGCAGGAGGTACTGCGGCTTTGTCGCCAGCGCCTGATGCGTAAATTACGTGCAAACAAATCCAACCCGCCGGAAGAACCGCAACAACCTTCACTCTTTTAAAAGCGTAATTGCGTATACTCGATGCACATTCACTTATAAGGAAGCTGCTATGGTTCAGCGTATTACAATTGCGCCGCAAGGTCCGGAATTTTCGCGCTTTGTGATGGGGTACTGGCGCCTGATGGACTGGAATATGTCCGCGCGTCAGCTAGTCAGCTTTATTGAGGAACATCTCGATCTGGGTGTCACGACTGTCGATCACGCGGATATTTATGGCGGATACCAGTGTGAGGCGGCGTTTGGCGAGGCGATGAAACTGGCGCCGCACCTGCGTGAAAAAATGCAGATTGTTACCAAATGCGGTATTGCCACGACGGCGAAAGAGGAAAACGCGCTGGGTCATTACATCACTGACAGCGCCCACATTATTGCCAGTGCCGAACAATCGCTGAAGCTGCTGGCAACCGATCGCCTTGATCTGCTGTTGATCCACCGCCCCGATCCGTTAATGGATGCAGACGATGTGGCGGAAGCTTTCAAGACATTACATCATAGCGGTAAGGTGCGCCATTTTGGTGTCTCTAACTTCACGCCAGCACAGTTTTCACTGCTGCAATCACGATTACCCTTTACCCTGGCAACCAATCAGGTCGAAATTTCACCGGTGCATCAACCTCTCCTGTTGGATGGGACGTTAGATCAACTGCAACAGCTGCGTATCCGCCCAATGGCCTGGTCTTGCCTGGGAGGTGGGCGTCTGTTCAATGATGACGCCTTCCAGCCGCTGCGCAATGAACTGGCCGTGATAGCAGAAGAACTGAATGCGCAGTCCATAGAACAGGTGGTGTATGCGTGGATCCTGCGTCTGCCGTCGCAGCCGCTGCCGATTATTGGCTCGGGTAAAATCGAACGTGTGCGTGCTGCAATTGAATCAGAGTCATTGAACATGTCTCGCCAGCAGTGGTTCCGTATTCGTAAAGCGGCGCTCGGTTACGACGTGCCTTAATCACGTATTCAGCGTTCCGTCGTTCAAATTTGTGTCACTGGATTACACTTATCAGTCAGACACCTGGATGACGGAGGTTGTATGAAGCGTTTGAGTTTAGCCATCATCACGTTACTGGCCTGTGCTGGTGCACAGGCTGCCAGTGAGAAAGTGGTGATGAATCTGGTGACGTCGCAGGGCGTTGGCCAGGAAATTGGTACTGTCACTATTGCCGAATCCGCAAAAGGGCTGGAGTTTACGCCTGATCTTAAAGCACTGCCGCCGGGTGAACATGGTTTTCATGTGCATGCTAACGGCAGTTGCCAGCCCGCGATTAAAGAGGGGAAAGCCTCGGCAGCAGAATCGGCTGGCGGTCATTACGACCCGCATAAAACCGGCAAGCATGAAGGTCCGGAAGGTGCAGGCCACATGGGCGACCTGCCTTTGCTGGTGGTAAATAATGAAGGGAATGCCACGACGGCAGTGACAGCCCCCCGGTTGAAATCACTTGATGAAATTAAAGGTAAAGCGCTGATGATCCATGTTGGCGGCGATAATATGTCCGATCAGCCGAAACCACTTGGCGGCGGCGGGGCGCGCTACGCCTGCGGTGTTATCAAGTAATCAGCGACTCAGCGTGCCCGGTGGCGGCGCTTGCTCAAGTTGTGAAAGTGAGCAGTGTAGTCGCCAGATAAGGGCCGATAACTCCTGCGCAGCGGGCTGATGATGATGGGCCAGTGCATCACAGATGCGCTGGAGTTCATTAAGCGTGGCATTCAGCGGACGTTGCTGCACGCCACGCTCACTCATTACATCGCGTAGCAGTGAGATACACACATCCCTGACGCGCGCCAGCGGATCTGAGCGTGCCTCCCAGACGCGAAGTTGCCACACTACGTGTGAGCAGTTCAGTAGCACCACTCCCCAGCGTAGCAACCAACGTCGCGCCAGTGCATCCTGGCTGTTGCTGAGCTGGCTGACATGATGATAGGTCAGTGACTCAAACTCGTTTTCACTGAGTGAAGGGTGGCGGCTAAGTTGATCGACGAAGTTACGCCGTAACGCGCGAATATGGCGGCGGCTTTTTCTCGCATCAGAACCTGGCCGCAGAATGGCAAAAGCCAGCCACGACAGCGCGACGCCAGTGATTTTCGCCGTATTGTCATTCAAAAAACCTGCAAAATCATAGACGGGAGGATTGGTCACCGCGATAAACGATCCCATAAAGACGATCAGCTGTCCCCAAAGTCCCGCCAGTTTCGGAATCTGTAGTTTTAACAACTGCATGGTGGCAAGCAGCGGGAAGAGAAACAGAATGAACTGCCAGAGATCGGTAATTTGGACCATCAGACCGAATTTCACCGCAAAACTGAACAGCGACAGCAGGACCAGCGTGCGCATCAGCAAAGAGAGTGATTTGAAGGGGGCCGCTACGGCGGAGTACAACACGCAACTGATAGCGGCAAGCGTCAGAGCCCCGGAGCCTGACTCCCATTGTGCGCCAATGCTCCACGCGCCGATTGCCATCAGCGTAATAAAGGTGCGCAATCCGCTCCAGAGAGCCTCCGCGCTATCGGTATGACGGGCAAGACCCGGCGTGCGCTCAATATTGATACGATCGACCGTGACACCCTTTTCCAGTAAGCGCAGATAATGGCTGCTTTGCAGATAGATACGGCAAAAATAGCGCAGACGCTGCCAGAAGGCGACGTGCCGATAGTCATGCTGATCGACGGGGCACAGCGGGGCGATAATCCGCGCGACGGCGTAGCTGTCGGTATCAGGTTTGACTAACGCGGTCAGCAACTGCTCGATGATATCCCGGGTATTAGCCGGAGGATTAGGCCAGTTCAGTAGCATCCGCCGCAGACTGGAAATAACGCTGGTCAACCGCAACTGTTGGTGTAACAACGCATTGAGTAAGGTATTTTGACGGCGAAAACGGTAGTGGCTCCAGAACGCCTGAATTCGCAGCAGATTCATTGTCAGGATTTGACCGATCACCCCTTCATGGGCGGTGCGGATGGCATCTGTGGTTTCTGGCTGCCAGAGTAAACTGGCATGCTCCAGCAAACGTGCATGCATATTTTTCAATGCGCTCAGCAGCGTGGTGCCATCGGATGTACTGGGCAGGATCATCATCATCAGGCCGCCACAGAGGATCCCGACGATGACTTCGCACACGCGTGCCTGGGCGATATCCCACAGCTGCGTAACCTCTGTAATATGCACCATTGGAAAGGCAATAATCGCCGCGGTATAGCCTGCCAGTTGAAAAGCGTAGGCCACGTTGTTGGTGAAATGTGCACACGCCCAGGTACAAAAACCGATCCAGACTGACATGCTCAACAGAAACAGCCAGGGTTCATTGAGGGTATGGCCGGCTATAATCAATGCGGCCGTCGCACCGAGTAAACTGCCCGCGATACGCCCCAGGCTTTTGCTGATCACGCCTCCAACGGTTGGAAAACTGACTACCGCTGCTGATGTCATCGCCCAGTAGGGTTCATCCAGATTGAGGTAATAGGCGAAGGTTAACGCCAGACACATCGCAATAGTATTACGCAGCGCGTAACGCCACTGTCCGCTCGTGGCTTTAAACCATGGCAGACTGGCGGGTGTCAGGCGGGGCAGTTTCATTTTTGCTGACCGATGGACACGCTACAGGTTGTCCCCGAAACCAGCGTAACATCGTGCGGAAGGGTATCAAATTCGATACGAACGGGAACCCGCTGCGCCAGACGAACCCACGGAACGTTTGGTTTGATGTCAGGAACCAGACCGGAATTGCTTTCCACACTCTGATCATAAATGGCGCGACCAATGCCGGAAACGTGACCCTGTAACTTAATGTTGCCGCTGTAGAGCGTGATAAGAGCAGGTGCCCCGTCTTGAATATGGCGTAGCTTGGTTTCTTCGAAATAGCCCATGACATAAAAAGAGTGGCTGTCGACCAGGGCAAACAGAGGTTTACCCGTTGAGGCGTAGTCCCCGGTACGGGTTGATAGATTGGTGACCCAGCCTGTGACCGGGGCTTTGACTACCGTTTGCGCCAGTTGCCACTGAGCATGGCGCAAACTGGCCTGGGCTGCAGCAACGGTCGCCTGCATGGCTTTAACATTGAGCAGTGCGCTGTCCAAATCTTCGGCCGAGATGAAATTTTGCGACAAATTGCGGCGACGTTTGGCTTCATTACTGGCTTTGGTCAGATCGGACTGCGCTTTGGCCAACTGAGCCTGTGCGTTCAGCTCAGCAATCTGGAAAGGGGTCTTGTCGATAACAAAAAGAACATCGCCTTTGTTAACCAGTTGATTATCTTTAATGTTGAGTTCACTAATGCTGCCAGAGATTTGCGGTGTGATGCTGACCTGTTCAGCGCGGACTTTTCCGTCACGCGTCCATGGCGATTGCATATAGTAATTCCACATCCACCACCCGGCGAGGACGGCGATAACAGCGACTATAATAGTGGAGAAGTATTTAATGGTTTTAAGCGACATAATCACCACGCAATCAACATGACAAAGGCCAGACACACGCAAAGCGTAAAGAGGGACAGATCCATTAGCAGGGGATGCCAGATTTCGCCAGAATAGATCCCGTCGCGAAGCAGGCGATGAACAACTAGCCAGAGGATAAATCCTGCAACAAACGCCTTGAAAATAGGGGGGAAGTAGACAGATGCTCCGATCATTAAATCTTGTAGGGGCAATCCTGTTGCATTAAACATAAACTTCACGGGCAAAATCCTTGGCGAAAAGAGCGTTGCTATAGGTTTAGCAAAAAAAGGGACAATGTGTCTCTGTAAGGCATAATGTCTGAAAAAATGTCAACCGGTAAGCAAATTTGGCAATACATTTGTTTTGGGAATACAAATGCTGCACACTATTCTAAAATCAGCACAATAACTTAGCAAGCTAATTATAAGGAGATGAAATTGGAATCGCCATTAGGTTCTGATCTGGCACGGTTGGTGCGCATTTGGCGTGCTCTGATTGACCATCGCCTGAAACCTCTGGAGTTGACGCAGACGCATTGGGTTACGCTGCACAACATTCATCAGTTGCCACCGGATCAATCACAGATTCAGCTGGCTAAAGCGATTGGTATTGAGCAGCCTTCATTGGTGCGTACGCTCGACCAGTTAGAAGAAAAGGGACTCATTTCACGACAGACTTGCGCCAGCGATCGTCGGGCAAAGAGAATCAAATTAACGGAGAAGGCCGAACCGCTGATTGCTGATATGGAAGCCGTTATCAACAAAACGCGCGGCGAAATTTTGGAAGGGATTTCAGCTGAGGAAATTGATCTGCTGATAAAACTGGTCGCCAGACTGGAACACAATATCATTGAACTGCAGTCGCAGGGCTAAAGCGATCAAAACGACGTGTGGCCAGAGGCTGACCACACGTGAATTCGATTAACGTGGAGACACGGTAACCTGGCTACCATTGTTAGCCATAACAACGCGTTGACCCGCAGAGAATTTGGTCGCACCCTGCTTCTGAACCACCATGATGGTATTACCGTCATCCTTACGAATTTCCAGTTCTACGCCCTGGGTTTTATTCATCGCACCTTGTACGCCCTGGCCTGCTACGCCGCCGGCAACCGCACCCGCAGCTGTCGCTAATGAACGACCGGTACCGCCGCCTACGGTGTTACCGAGGAACCCACCCAGCACAGCACCACCAATAGCGCCAATCACGTTTGCGTCGTCACCACCCTGGATTTGCACCGGACGAACATGAACAATCGTACCGTAGGTCACGTTCTGAACTTGTTTCGCTTCGGATGCGGTATACACGTCACCTGAAAGGCTATCATTGTTAACGCAGCCCGCTAAAGATACGCCCATTAATGAAACAATCAGCACACGTTTAATCATTTACAAATCTCCTTTGTCACCACGAAACGCTAATAAAGCACTCCTCATGGCTAAATTATATGGCATTTGTGAGTCTAAGGTCACATGTTCTACTGGAACAATATGAAAATCTTAACCGAAATCGGGTTAACCGAGTATAAACGAATCATTCATCACGTTAATGGAATTTAGGGGTTACTGGGAAGATTAACCCGCAAAAATCATCAAGGAAGCATGGAATTAGTCGACACTTTATGGTGGAGTGTCAAGGCTAATTTGCTTAAAAGGATGACGTATGAAATCGGGCCGTTTTATCGGAGTGATGTCTGGAACCAGCCTTGATGGTGTGGATGTTGTGCTGGCGGCGATAGATGAAACGATGGTTGCGCAGCAGGCAAGTCTGACATGGCCCATCCCCGTTCATGTAAAACAGGCCATTCTGGATATCTGTCAGGGGCAGCAACTGACGCTTTCCCAATACGGTCAACTGGACACGCAGTTGGGGCGTTTGTTCGCCGATGCAGTGAATGCGTTGCTGCAGCAGGAAAAATTGAAACCACAGGATATTGTCGCGATCGGCTGTCATGGGCAAACCGTGTGGCATGAACCGACAGGAATTGCGCCACATACTCTACAAATTGGTGATAACAACCAGATTGTTGCGCGTACCGGGGTAACGGTGGTCGGTGATTTTCGTCGGCGCGATATGGCGTTAGGCGGACAGGGGGCACCGCTGGTTCCTGCTTTTCACCAGGCGTTGCTGGCGCATCCAACGGAACGCCGGATGGTGTTAAATATTGGTGGTATTGCCAATCTGTCACTGCTCATTCCAAAACAACCGGTTCGGGGATATGACACCGGTCCGGGCAATATGCTGATGGATGCGTGGGTTTGGCGGCAATGTGGCCAACCTTATGATAAAGATGCGCAGTGGGCCTGTTCGGGTACAGTGATTCTGCCGCTGTTACAAACGATGCTTAACGACCCGTATTTTTCCGCACCAGCGCCAAAGAGTACGGGGCGCGAATATTTCAATTATGGCTGGATTGAACGCCATCTGACCCAGTTTCCGGGTATTTGCCCACGAGACGTACAGGCGACGTTGGCTGAACTGACGGCCGTGACGATTTCCGAGCAGGTTCTGTTGAGCGGAGGGTGTGAACGGTTGATGGTATGTGGCGGCGGAAGCCGTAATCCACTTCTTATGATGCGTCTGGCGGCGCTGTTGCCGGGTACGGAAGTGACCTCCACCGATGAAGCCGGGATCAGTGGTGATGATATGGAAGCGTTAGCCTTTGCCTGGCTTGCGTGGCGTACACTTGCGGGACTGCCGGGGAACCTGCCTTCGGTGACCGGCGCATCTGAGCCCAGCGTTTTAGGGGCTATTTTCCCCGCGAATCCACGAACTCAGAGTTAACTGAAATTATTCCACGCGCTATACCGATAAACTAGGGATGTTAGGGAGGGTGTTTTTGCCCTCCGGGACCAGGAAAGTCTTCAGGATATGGCTATGAAAAAACTGTTATTAGTGTGTCTGCCCGTATTGCTTACCGGTTGTAGTGTGTACAACCAATTTGTCGAGCGTATGCAAACGGATACGCTCGAATATCGCTGTGATGAAAAACCGCTTACCGTAAAATTGAATAATACCCGGCAGGTGGCGAGCTTTGTTTATGATAATCAACTATTGAATCTCAAACAGGGCGTGTCGGCATCGGGTGCACGCTACACAGATGGTATCTACGTCTTCTGGTCTAAAGGAGACAATGCGACGGTCTATAAACGAGACAGAATTGTGCTGAATAACTGTCAGTTACAGAACCCGAAGCGTTGAGATTTTCACCTGGGCGGCGCACAATAGCGTCACCCACTGACAATCCGTAGCCCAACATCATGTCTGATAACGACGAATTGCAGCAAATCGCGCATCTGCGCCGTGAATACACGAAAGGCGGTCTTCGCCGCCGCGATCTTCCCGCCGAACCCCTCGCGCTGTTTGAGCGCTGGCTGGGGCAAGCCTGTGATGCCAAACTGGCAGACCCTACCGCGATGGTCGTCGCAACAGTCGATGAACACGGTCAGCCGTACCAGCGAATCGTGTTGCTCAAACATTATGATGACAAAGGGCTGGTGTTTTATACCAACATGGGCAGCCGTAAGGCGCACCAGATTGAGAACAACCCGCGCATCAGTCTGTTATTCCCCTGGCATACGCTGGAACGGCAGGTGATGGTCATCGGCAAGGCCGAACGCTTGTCCACGCTTGAGGTGGTAAAATATTTCCACAGTCGCCCGCGCGATAGCCAGATTGGCGCCTGGGTTTCTAAGCAGTCCAGTCGGATCTCCGCACGTGGAATTCTGGAAAGTAAATTTCTTGAGCTGAAGCAGAAGTTTCAGCAAGGGGAAGTGCCGTTGCCAAGTTTCTGGGGCGGCTTTCGCGTGAGCATTGAACAAATGGAGTTCTGGCAGGGTGGCGAAAACCGTCTGCACGACCGTTTTTTATACCAACGTGAAGATGACGCGTGGAAAATTGACCGTCTGGCCCCCTAAAGATGCAAAATTCTTGTTTTAAGCGCTGGTGCTGATGAATCCGGCGCTTTATTCTATGTCTCTTTCGCATCAGGCGAAAAGTCGTGTACCGGCAAAGGTGCAGTCGTTTTATACATGGAGATTTTGATGGCAAGCAGTAACTTGATTAAACAATTGCAAGAGCGGGGGCTGGTGGCCCAGGTGACGGACGAGGAAGCGTTAGCAGAGCGACTGGCGCAAGGCCCGATCGCGCTCTATTGCGGCTTCGATCCTACCGCTGACAGCTTGCATTTGGGGCATCTGGTTCCATTGTTATGCCTGAAACGCTTCCAGCAGGCAGGCCATAAGCCTGTTGCGTTGGTGGGTGGTGCAACGGGTCTGATTGGCGATCCGAGCTTTAAAGCCGCCGAGCGTAAACTGAATACTGAAGATACCGTGCAAGAGTGGGTGGATAAAATCCGCAAACAGGTTGCACCGTTCCTCGATTTCGACTGTGGCGACAACTCGGCGATTGCTGCGAACAACTACGACTGGTTTGGCGGTATGAACGTACTGACTTTCCTGCGTGATATCGGCAAACACTTCTCCGTAAACCAGATGATCAACAAAGAAGCGGTTAAGCAGCGTCTGAACCGTGACGATCAGGGGATCTCCTTTACCGAGTTTTCTTACAACCTGCTGCAAGGTTATGATTTTGCCTGCCTGAATAAACTGCATGGCGTGGCATTGCAAATTGGTGGTTCTGACCAGTGGGGTAACATTACTTCTGGTATCGATCTGACCCGCCGCCTGCATCAGAATCAGGTATTTGGTCTGACGGTTCCGTTGATCACTAAAGCTGACGGTACCAAATTCGGTAAAACGGAAGGTGGCGCAGTTTGGCTGGATCCGAAGAAAACCAGCCCATACAAGTTCTACCAGTTCTGGATCAACACGGCTGATGCGGACGTTTATCGCTTCCTGAAATTCTTCACCTTTATGGACATTGAAGAGATCAATGCGCTGGAAGAAGAAGATAAGAACAGCGGAAAAGCGCCGCGTGCCCAGTATGTTCTGGCTGAGCAGGTAACGCGTCTGGTTCACGGCGAAGAAGGTTTAGTGGCGGCGAAACGCATTACCGAAAGCCTGTTCAATGGTAACCTGAGCGACCTGAGCGAAGCGGACTTCGAACAGCTGGCGCAGGATGGTGTACCGATGATCGAAATGGACAAGGGTGCCGACCTGATGCAGGCGCTGGTGGATTCTGAGCTGCAGCCTTCTCGCGGTCAGGCGCGTAAGACCATTGCGTCTAATGCGGTCACCATTAATGGTGAGAAACAATCTGACCCGGAATATTTCTTCCAGGACAGTGATATTTTGTTCGGCCGCTACACCTTACTGCGCCGTGGCAAAAAGAACTACTGTCTGATTTGCTGGAAATAAGTAAAAGTCAGCAGGGGCGTGGGGAACTACGCCCCTTTATTTTTTTAGGGTTGTGGTAAGTAAAATGAAGAATATCCTCGCCATCCAGTCCCACGTTGTTTTTGGCCATGCCGGCAACAGTGCTGCCGAATTTCCGATGCGTCGTCTTGGCGCGAACGTCTGGCCGCTCAACACCGTTCAGTTTTCTAATCACACGCAGTACGGTAAATGGACCGGCTGTGTTATGCCGCCCAGCCACCTGACAGAAATTGTTCAGGGCATTGCTGATATCGATAAACTTCAGACCTGTGATGCGGTGCTGAGTGGTTATCTGGGTTCCGCAGAGCAGGGCGAGCATATTCTGGGTATTGTGCGCAAAGTGAAAGCGGCAAATCCTCAGGCGAAATTCTTTTGCGATCCAGTGATGGGGCATCCTGAAAAAGGGTGCATCGTGGCGCCCGGCGTTGCGGAATTTCATGTTCGTCACGCACTTCCGGCCAGCGACATTATCGCGCCAAATCTGATTGAGCTCGAAATTCTGTGCGAGCATGCGGTTAACAATGTTGATGAGGCGGTGATGGCTGCCCGTGAACTGATTGCTCAGGGGCCGGAAATTGTGCTGGTTAAGCATCTTGCCCGTGCAGGTATCAGCGCAGATCGCTTTGAGATGTTGTTAGTCACCGCCGATCAGGCGTGGCATATCAGCCGTCCGCTTGTTGATTTTGGCGCACGTCAACCGGTCGGCGTTGGTGACGTCACCAGTGGCTTGCTGTTGGTTAAACTGTTGCAGGGGGCTTCATTGCAGCAGGCGCTGGAGCATGTGACTGCGGCGGTGTACGAAATTATGATCGCCACCAAAGAGATGCAGGAGTATGAACTGCAGGTGGTGGCCGCACAGGATCGTATCGCGAAACCAGAACACTACTTTAGCGCCACTCAGCTGTAATCAATGTGCAATGGTGCTCACGCTTATCGGGCCTACGTTTGTCGGTAGGCCGGGTAAGCGCAAGCGCTACCCGGTAACGGCAATTAATTTAATCCTTCCGCTTTAAGCGCTGCGGCAACTGCCGGACGCTCCGCCATGCGCGTCATATACGCCTCGATATGGCTTAATCCTGCCATATTCAACTTAACCGCATACGCCCAACGCAGCACGGTAAACAGATAGGCATCAGCAATGCTGAAGCGTGCGCCGCAAATCCACGGGTTGTCTTTCAGCGATTCGTTCACATACTGCATTTTTTTCTCAAGCAATGCGCGAACGGTTGGTTTGTACTCCTCTGGCGTATCCGGGCGGAACAGTGGGGTAAAACCTTTATGTAGCTCTGTAGCGATATAGTTAAGCCATTCGATAGTTTTGTAGCGGGAGAGACTGCTGGTAGGGGCCAGGAGATGACGGTCTGGAACGGTATCTGCCAGATATTGCATGATGGCGACGCCTTCGGTCAGTAGTGTACCGTCATCCAGCAACAGTGCGGGAACTTGTCCTTTCGGGTTTACCGCGAAAAAATCGTCGCCGTTTTCCAGACGTTTCTTCATCAGATCAACACCATCCAGCGTGAAATCTTTACCGCTCTCACGAAGTGTGATGTGGGAAGCAAGAGAACAAGCGCCCGGTTTGTAGAACAGTTTCATCGGTAACTCCTTTTGGCTGAGGTATACCGTATGGTAGTGCTACCTGGAGCAAAAAAAAAGCCGCTAACAACAGTTAGCGGCCTGAAATTAAGTTTCCCTGAGAATTACGCTGTTGCGGCCTTAGCGGCTTTCTCACTGACGTCGTCATCTTGCGTCATGCGGTTCAGTTTCGGCGCCGTCAGCAGCATCAGTACGGCGATAACTGCGGTAGCAACACCAATCTGCAGGAACACGCGACCGTAGACTTCAAGGGACATCAACGGATCGGTCACATTCTCCGGAACCGCCATCATGTTAGCCACGTAACCACCGATGATGTTTGCACCGGCAGTGGTCAGGAACCAGCTACCCATGATGAAGCCCATCAGACGCTGTGGAACCAACTGTGCCACCATCGCCAGACCCAGACCAGAAATCATCAGCTCACCGATACTTTGCAGACCGTAGCAGATGATCAGCCAGTTAACCGAAACGATACCTGCATCGGTCGCGAATTTCGCACCCAGCGGCAGGATCAGGAATGCGCCGGAGCACAGCACCATACCGATAGCGAACTTGGTCGGCATCGGCAGAGTGTCACCCATCTTGTTATAGATAGCGGCAAGAATTGGGCTACCGATGATGATCCAGAACGGGTTCAGTGCCTGATACTGTTCTGGTTCGAAAGCAATACCCAGAATAGAGTGTTCAACGTTACGAATCGCAAAGAAGTTCAGGGACGTCGGCATCTGGCTGTACAGCACGAAGAAGATAATGGCTTCCAGCATCAGAATAAAGGCGACGATCATCTTACGACGCGCAGCACCCTGCATGGAGAACGCTTCTTTCGCAAAGATAACCACGATACCCATGGCGATAACACCCAGAACCATACGTGCGATGCCCTGGTTGTGCAGCAGCCATGTTGCGATAGCGATAAGCACCACAACCCCAACAATGGTCAGCAGCAGGTTGCGGAAGTTGATAGGTTCAAAGTCAGGTTTGGAACCGTACTGTTTAACCCAGCGCTGGCAGAAGGCGAAGTTAACAACGGTAATCAGCATACCCACGACGCTCAGGGCGAACGCGGTGCTCCAACCGTAACGCGCTGCCAGCCACGGTGTTGCCAGCATAGAGAAGAATGAACCGATGTTGACGGACATGTAGTACATGGTGAATGCACCATCAAGACGCGGGTCATCTTTGGCATAGCAGGTAGAAAGCAGGGAAGATGGGTTTGCTTTAAACAGGCCGTTGCCGACCGCGATGGCCGCCATACCCATATAAACGATACCCGCATCATGACCAGACCATGCAACCAGTGCATAACCGATGGCCAGGACAACGGCACCCAACATAATCACACGCTTTGTGCCCAGAACTTTATCACCTAACCAGCCACCAATGGCAACAAGGCCATACACCAGGGCGCTAAAGGAGGAGAAAAGAGTGATGGAATCCGCTTCTGACATACCCAGTTGCTTCACCAGGTAGACGGCCATAATCCCTTGCAGGCCGTAATAACCAAAACGTTCCCACAGCTCAATTGAGAAAATGAGATAGAACGCTTTTGGTTGTTTGAAGGCGTTTAAACTGACGCTTTCTGTTGGTTTATTGTTTGCAGTAGACACTTTTACCTCTTTTTTTACATCCCATATCAACGGGGGTGTTCTGGTACGTGATGAGTCAAGTTCATCCGTCCGATTGTTATAGTGGGAGGGGAAACGGCAAGTAATGTTCACTATCTTGACCATTCAGACAAGGGGTTTGTAATAATCTGTTACATATAACTCTGATGGTGAAATCGTCGGGGCTGAGAAATGTTATCCAGCGTTAAATTTCTTCATTTGAAGAATGGCAGATTTTTACACTGTCAGGATGGGGTTAAAATGGGAATGTGGCGATATGTTCTGCTATTTTGCCTTGAAGGTAGTGATATGGTCCATTATCTGAAAAATAGCCAGTGTAATGTTTTGTATCGAAACGAACCCGTCAGGTCATCTGATTGTCATTTTAACTGCAAAATAATAAATATTTTACATAATGTTATCAGGGTGATCTTGATCACGGATGGATAGAAATTTCTACTATTAAAAAAACGATTAACCTGCTCAGGTGTTAGTTCACAAGAATATTACATTAGATATGCCGGAAGGTACGGCATCATTGTCGGGAAATGAACGATTGAGAAGTGCATAACTAATCGTTATGCAAGAGGGGCCAACGTTATGGCCCATACTGTCAGATATCGACTTTTTCTTTGAATTCGCACAGATCTTCGATAATACAGGAGCCGCAGCGTGGTTTTCTGGCTATGCAGGTGTAGCGACCATGAAGAATTAACCAGTGGTGACAATCGACTTTAAATTCACTGGGGACAACTTTCAGCAGCTTCTCTTCGACCTGTTCGACGTTTTTACCTGGGGCGAATTGTGTACGATTACAGACCCGAAAAATATGGGTATCTACGGCAATCGTTGGCCAGCCGAAGGCGGTATTCAATACCACATTGGCCGTTTTACGACCAACGCCGGGCAGCGCTTCCAGTGCCTCCCTGTCTTCGGGTACTTCGCCATTATGCTGCTCCAGCAGGATACGACAGGTCTTAATCACGTTCTCTGCTTTACTGTTGAACAGACCAATCGTCTTGATATACGACTTAACCCCCTCAACACCGAGCTCGAGCATGGCTGCAGGGGTATTGGCGACGGGGTATAGCTTAGCCGTCGCTTTATTGACGCTGACATCGGTGGCCTGCGCGGAGAGCAAGACCGAAATCAGCAGTTCAAACGGTGATGTAAAATTAAGTTCGGTTGTCGGATGCGGATTGTTATCACGCAGGCGTGTCAGTATTTCCAGCCGTTTCGTTTTGTTCATTACACATTCCCTGTTTCACCCGCCGGGTCTGCTGCCATTGCGGCCTCGGCACGGCGCTTCTTCATCTTTTCATCAATCAGATATTTAACCGCCAGCATCAGCCCCAGGCCAATGAATGCACCCGGCGGTAGCATGGCCAGCAGAAATGGTGTGTCAGTATGGAAGATCTCCACGCGCAGGACTTTGGCCCAATTGCCCAGCAGCCCGTCTGCGCCGTCGAACAATGTACCGTTACC
Source organism: Citrobacter sp. RHBSTW-00671 (assembly GCF_014103415.1). NCBI lineage: Bacteria > Pseudomonadati > Pseudomonadota > Gammaproteobacteria > Enterobacterales > Enterobacteriaceae > Citrobacter > Citrobacter sp. RHBSTW-00671. Next base: position 3,183,247 of record NZ_JABXPR010000001.1, on the reverse strand, counting down.
TATTATTTCACGCAGCGATCCGAGAACAAACATGGCGCCGGTCGCCCCCATGCCAATAGAAAAACCATCGAGCGCGGATAAAGCAGGGCCCTTTTTCGCGGCAAAGGCTTCAGCACGGCCCACAACAATGCAGTTGGTCACAATCAAGGGGATAAAGATACCCAGTGATTGATACAGGCCAAAGGCGTAGGCATTGATAAGCATTTGTACCGCACTTACTACGGAGGCGATGATCATGACATAAATGGGAATACGGATTTCGGGCGGTGTCCAGCGGCGCAGCGCTGAAATAGTCAGGTTTGTCAGGGTCAACACCAGCGTAGTCGCAAGCCCCAGACCTAACGCATTGGTTGCGGTAGAGGTAACGGCCAGCAACGGGCACATACCGAGTAGCTGGACAAGGGCGGAGTTATTTTTCCAAAGCCCCTGAACAATGACGTCTTTAATTTCGCTCATGGTTATTCTCCACAGGCGCTAAGTTGAGGAAGTTGCGCAGGCAGCGTCTGCGCAAACAGGCCTGCACGTTTCACAGCATTAACCACTGCCCGGGGCGTAATGGTCGCGCCGGTAAACTGGTCAAAGTCGCCGCCATCTTTTTTCACCGCCCAGTGAGAGTCGTTATCCGCAGAAATTGTTTTGCCGCTAAAATGGGTGATCCAGTCGGACAGGCGCAGTTCGATTTTATCGCCCAGCCCCGGCGTTTCATGGTGTTCGGTAACCCGTGTACCCAACACGGTACCCGTGAAATCTACACCAACCAGCAGTTGAATTGCACCGGAATAACCATCGGGGGCCGTGGCCTCCAGAATTGCCGCAACCGGACGGTCGTCCTGGCGAGCAATATAGACACGATGTGTACCTTTGCCTAATGCCTGAGCATTCACCAGATAGCAACTTTCTGGCAGATTGTTATTGTAGCGATCGCCAGGCAGTACCTGATCAAACAACGCCTTTTGCTGCAGGGCCGCTTGCTCATCAATGGTAGACTTGGTTAACTGATTAATCGCCGCCGTTAACCCTGTAGAGCCCGCGGCAAACAGTGCCAGAGTGATGCCGTGTTTACGAATCGTTTTCAGCATATGTTGTCCTTAGCGATGTCCGTACACACGAGGACGGGTGTAATAATCAATCAGTGGAACGGTGATATTTGCCAGTAACACGGCAAAGGCCACGCCATCAGGATATCCACCAAAACTACGAATCAGCCAGACCAACAGACCCGCAAGCGCGCCAAAAATCAGGCGACCCCGGTTGGTTGTTGATGCCGTAACGGGATCGGTAAGAATAAAGAATGCGCCCAGCATGGTGGCGCCGGAAAGCAGATGCAACTGCGGTGATGCCAGCGACGCCGGAGAGAAAAACCAGCCTAACGTTGAACAAACGGCAAGTGACAGCAGAAAACTAACCGGGATATGCCAGCGAATCGCTTTCTGCCATAACAGTATGATACCACCCGCCAGCCAGGCAAGGTTTACCCACTGCCAGCCTGCGCCCGCGAGCATGCCGCTGTAAATCGGATACTGCATCACCTGTTCAACAGTGTGTCCCGCGTGCAGGGAGGTCTTAAAGGTGTCCAGCGGTGTTGCCTGACTAATACCATCGATGCCCATGCGTAGCGTGTTCATATCGCCGCCGCCAGCGGTATGTCCGCTAAAGATAACGTTTAAAGCATCAAAAAATCCGGGCACCGTAGCGGCAATTTCATGCGGTGGCAGCCAGCTTGTCATCTGCACCGGGAATGAGATCAACAGCACGACATAACCAATCATTGCCGGGTTAAATGGATTCTGCCCAAGACCGCCATACAGTTGCTTGGTAATGATAACGGCGAAGACGGTACCCAGGATCACCATCCACCACGGAGCCAGAGGGGGAATACTGACGGCAAGCAGCAACCCTGTAAGCAGGGCGGAGTTGTCTTTCAGGATCGCGGCAACGGGCTGTTTACGTAATTTAAGCACGCCCGCTTCGGCGGCGATGGCACTGACCGATGCCAGTGCTATCTGGAACAATGTACCCCAGCCGAAGAACCACCATTGAGCGGCAATCCCTGGTAATGCAGCAATCAGAACCAGCATCATGATACGCGATGTCTGACGCTGGTTATGGGTATAAGGGGAGCTAGCTATTCTGAATACCATTTATTCCTCGTTTACAACCTGCTGCTGTGCGGCTTTCTTGGCCTGAGCGCGTGCAATAGCGGCGGCAACGGCCGCTTTGCGCGAGTCAACCGGTTCGACAGATTCCGTGGCGGCTTGTTGCTCAAGCTTGCGGGCTTTGGCGCGGGCAATTGCGGCTTCGACGGCAGCTTTGCGCGGGTCAACCGGCTCGGCGGGTTCCGTGGTGGCTTGTTGCTCAAGCTTGCGGGCTTTGGCGCGGGCAATTGCGGCTTCGACGGCGGCTTTGCGCGGGTCAACCGGCTCGGCGGGTTCCGTGGCGGCTTGTTGCTCAAGTTTGCGGGCTTTGGCGCGGGCAATCGCAGCTTCGACGGCGGCTTTGCGTGGGTCCGTCCCCGCGCTGCTGTTCTCATCTTTTGACGGATTTTCACTGCGTGCGGCGCGGGCCTGCGCTTTTCGCGCTTCACGTGCGGCAATCACTGCGCTGTTATCAGGTTTTTCACCCGCCTGGATGACAACCGGCTGCATAGCCTGAGCCTGTTTCTCTTTCACGCGAGCCAGTGCCGCAGCGATGGCATCATGATCTTTCGCTGCAGGTTGTACAGCTGCGCTTTTATGCCGTTCAAGACGTGCCGCTTTTTCACGCTCAAGTCGGGCTTGTCGGGCCTCAAAGCGGGCTTTTGCTTCTGCAGCACGTTTTTCTTCCTGACTGATGGCGTAAATCTCCGCCTTTTCCTGGCGGAAGTACTGTACCAGCGGGATATTGCTTGGACATACCCATGCACATGCCCCGCATTCAATGCAGTCAGCAATGTTGTGGGTTGTCGCTTTATCATGCTGCTGGCCTTTACTGAACCAGTAAAGTTGCTGCGGCAGAAGATCGGCAGGGCAGGCATCGGCACAGGCGCTACAGCGAATACAGCCTTTTTCTTCCTGCGGTTCACCCATTTCACTGGCAGAGGGCGTAAGCAGGCAGTTGCTGATCTTCACGATGGGAACATCCAGCCAGGGCAGGGTAAAGCCCATCAGCGGACCGCCCATGATCACCATCTGGTCAGCAGAAGGACAGAAACCTGCATCGTTAAGCAGGTGACGAACAGGTGTACCCAATCGCGCCCAAACGTTGCCCGGGCGGCTGACTGCTTCGCCCGTTAGCGTGACCACTCGCTCGGTGATTGGCTCGCCGTCAATAACGGCCCGCTTGACAGCATAGGCAGTCCCCACGTTTTGCATCAGCACCCCGATATCGGAGGAACGTCCACCGTGAGGCACCTGCTTCCCGGTCAGGATTTGCGTCAGTTGCTTGGCGCCGCCTGACGGGTATTTGGTGGGGATGACACGTAAGCTGATATCGTGAGAATCAGCCAACACAGCGCGCAGCATGGAGATGGCTTGTGGTTTGTTATCTTCAATGCCCAGCAGGACTTCACGCGGTTGAAGAATATGAGCGAGTATGCGGATACCTTCGACTACCTGAGCCGCGCAATCTTGCATTAAGCGGTCATCGGCGGTGATGTAGGGTTCACATTCAGCGGCGTTGATGATCAGTGTTTCAATTTTATCACCGCCACCTTGCAATTTGACGCCAGTTGGAAAACCGGCGCCGCCGAGTCCGGCAACACCGAATTGGTGAATACGGGCTATGAGCTCCTCGCGGCTGTGGGCACGATAATTTGCCCAACCGTCACGCTCAATCCAGCGATCTTCACCGTCCGCATCAATGATGACGCTAAGTTCAGCTAAAGCCGAAGGATGCGCGGTGGAGTGCGGGGCAATGGCAACAACGGTGCCGGAGGTTGGGGCGTGCACGGGCAGCATTCTGCCGCGCCCACGGGTTAGCGCCTGACCACGCAGCACGGTATCGCCCACATTGACACACAGTTCACCTTCAGCGCCAATATGCTGCTTCAACGGAATAATAAAGCGCGGAGCCAGCGGAACCTGCCGCAGCGGTGTCCCGTTAGACTGGGTCTTCATTTCTGGTGGGTGAATGCCGCCATCAAAGTCCCAGATTTTATTTTTTCTGAATGCGGAGAATAACTTAAGCATGTTGTTCCACAGGAATGATGCGCACAGGAATAGTGTTTAAATCCCACTTCCAGCTGTCAGGTGTCTCGGCGACCGGGCGTAATTCGATACATTGGGTCGGACACGGATCAACGCACAAATTGCATCCGGTGCACAGATCGCTCATCACCGTGTGCATGGCACGCGTCGCGCCCACGATGGCATCGACCGGGCAGGCCTGAATACATTTCGTGCAGCCGATACAGTTATTTTCATCAATGACCGCCAGCATACGAACGGGGGTAGCATCCTGCTCATCACCATCAATAGGTTGCGGATCGACGTTCAACAGGGTCGCAATTTTTAGCATCACCGCTTCGCCACCAGGGGCGCAACGGTTGATTTTTTCGCCCTGACAGCCAATCGCTTCAGCATAAGGACGGCAGCCCGGGTAACCGCACTGTCCACACTGGCTTTGCGGGAGAATTTCATCAATTTTCTCCACGACCGGGTCATCCTCGACGGCAAATCGACGAGAGGCATAACCCAAAATAGCGCCGAACGCCAGACCCAGCAGACTCACTGCGGCAACGGCAATCCAGATAGCATTCATTACAACTTCACCAAACCACTAAAGCCCATAAAGGCCAAAGACATTAAACCAGCGGTAATCAGCGCAATCGCATTACCGCGGAACGGGGCAGGAACGTCTGCCACGGCGAGGCGTTCGCGAATTGCGGCGAACAGAACCATCACCAGTGAGAAGCCGACGGCGGCGGAAAAACCGTACAGCGCCGACTGTAAAAAATTGTGCCCGAGGTTGATGTTCAGCAACGCTACACCTAATACCGCGCAGTTAGTGGTGATCAGCGGTAAGAAGATCCCCAGCAGGCGATACAACGCAGGGCTGGTTTTGCGTACAACCATCTCGGTAAATTGCACCACCACGGCGATGACCAGAATAAAGGCCAGCGTGCGCAGGTAGATGAGATCGAGCGGGATGAGGATCCAGGTGTCAATCAGCCATGCGCAAATGGATGCCAGCGTCATTACAAAGGTCGTGGCGAGGCCCATACCCATTGCGGTTTCCAGTTTTTTGGAAACGCCCATAAAGGGGCATAAGCCCAGAAACTTGACCAGTACAAAGTTATTGACCAGTACAGTTCCGACAAACAGCAGCAGGTAATCAGTCATTTTTCGGCCTGAAATAAAAAAGCCGCCTATTATCTGACAATCTACAACAGGCGACAACAGGTTAACTGTAGGGTTATTACGGGTTCACAAACGTTGTCTTAACGCGTTGCGAGCGTTTGAAATAGGGCACCAGCAGCGCAGCCGCCAACAATGGGAACAGCAGCTGACGTACGGCAAACGCATCCGGAACAGGAGAGAATGCAAACGCTTTAATCGCCAGCAACACGGAGATCAGCAGCCATATAATATAGTGCTTTGGCACACAGACTCTGCGTTTGAAAAACGCGATGGTTAGCCACAGCGTGTAGTACCACATGGCGATAGCGGTAATAAAGGAGACGCCCCATAGCAGCAAATTCGTCGTGCTTTGCTCGCTCAGCGTGTGGAATGTCTGCGGTGTAGCCAACGCAGTGACATACAGCAGTAACGCCAGCGAAGCACTTAACAACGCGACTAACAGCCAGGCCAATGGCCCAAGTAGCCAGCCTCCGATACGTTGTGCCGGTGTTGTAGTCATTTCATCTCCAGGTTTACGCGCGCGAACAGACATGCCGTTCATTTTGGGGCGATTATTATAAAGCTTTTAACGCCAGGCGCTACTTTCTTGTTTATTGCACGTAATGCCAGACGGATTTGGGTACCTGACCGACATCGAACAGGCGGCCTCCCGAAATGAGCTCGGCACGGCGGTGGTCTGCAGCGCGATACATATTGATAATGTCGCTATCGTCAGTCAGTGTGTAGTTAAGATGATCGAACAATTTTTCCAGACTTTCTAGCGAACTGATTTTGCGGAATTTTAATAAGTAATCCTGAACAGTCATAAAAGGCAATCCATATTAATAAATTAATACTAACGGAGTAGTAAATATTAAAAAACAACCAACGTTGTACAGGTAAACGCGAACTTGCGCGCAAATGTAAGAAGAGTTTTCAACCCTGTGGGAAACCAGGCGCTATTCGCGCCTGTGGAAAGGGTAACGCGCTTCACGATCGCAGGCAATACGCGCTGGAGCGGGATGCGGCATAATTCGCTTTTTTTTGATAAAAACTGATCTTTTACAGCCTTACCCAGCAACCATCGCGGAGTTAACTGCCAGGTTATAACGGGCTGCGTATATTTATTTTTTCTGTACTGCAGCGACGGGTTCCGGTGGTTGGTAGTTGTCAATATGATTGGCAACACCCAACAGGATCACGGAGACCACGAGAACAATCCAACCTGTTAACTCAATAAGACGATTCATTACTGACGACATTTGCTTTGATTTATCCATAAACACAGGGAGCAAATGTTACTTATCAATAAATAATACAGCAAGAGCATTGGGAACGATTTCGATGACTTTTTCGCGGCAAGTTAACTCTAAGTGGCATATGTTTGACTTAAGTTAAGCAACAACCTTTGTAGCGCAAAGGTTATTAAACTATTGTGGCGCTACTGTCTATGGTGTGAAATAGCCAGATCTGAATTGAGAGGCAAAAACATGAGTGACAACATCCGCGTTGGGCTAATCGGTTACGGTTATGCCAGTAAAACTTTCCATGCCCCCCTGATCGTGGGCACTCCGGGTCTGGAACTGGTTGCGGTGTCCAGTAGTGATGAAACAAAAGTGAAGGCGGACTGGCCTTCAGTGGCAGTTGTTACTGAGCCCAAACACCTGTTTAACGATCCGAGTATCGACCTGATTGTGATCCCTACACCCAATGATACACACTTCCCGCTGGCGAAAGCGGCGCTGGAAGCAGGTAAGCACGTGGTTGTTGATAAACCTTTTACTGTGACACTGTCACAAGCACGCGAGCTGGATGCGCTGGCCAGAAGCGTAGGTCGCCTGCTTTCTGTCTTCCATAACCGTCGCTGGGACAGCGATTTTCTGACGCTGAAAGCCTTGCTGGCGGATGGCGCGTTGGGTGAGGTGGCTTATTTTGAATCTCATTTCGATCGCTTCCGTCCGCAGGTCCGTGACCGCTGGCGTGAACAGGGTGGCCCGGGAAGTGGTATCTGGTATGACTTAGCGCCGCATCTTTTAGATCAGGCAATTAACCTGTTTGGCTTACCCGTGAGTCTGACGGTCGATCTGGCACAGCTCCGCCCGGGGGCGCAGTCGACAGATTACTTCCATGCCATCCTGACGTATCCGCAGCGTCGGGTGATTCTGCACGGAACGATGCTGGCAGCCGCTGAGTCTGCTCGTTATATCGTTCACGGATCGCGTGGCAGCTATGTGAAGTATGGTCTGGACCCACAAGAGGAACGGCTTAAAAATGGTGAGCGCCTGCCGCAGGAAGACTGGGGTTATGACATGCGTGATGGTGTACTGACACGCATGGAAGGTGATGAGCAGGTGGAAGAAACCTGGTTAACCGTGCCAGGCAATTATCCGGCGTACTATGCGGGTATCCGTGATGCGCTGAATGGTAATGGCGAGAACCCGGTTCCAGCCAGACAAGCCATTCAAATCATGGAACTGATTGAGCTGGGCATTGAATCAGCGAAACACCGATCGACGCTGTGCCTTGCCTGATAATGTCCAGGCATCTTATCCGGTCTACATTGTAACGTAGGCCGGATAAGCGTTAGCGCCATCCGGCAATAAAACCACTACGCTGCGGCGACTTTCTCACGCAGTGCTTGTTTCTCTACATTGCTCAGAAACGCCATTTCCAGACCATTGATTTGCGCCTGGCGAATCTGTTCACGCGTCAATCCTGCAGCCGGAGCGGCTACGGTGTATTCGTGAATAATATCCACGCCCTGAACCGCCGGATCGTCCGTATTCAGACTCGCCAGCACTCCGTGCTCAAGGAATGTTTTCAGCGGATGCGTCGTCAGTGAGGCGACGGTACTGGTTTGAATATTCGATGTCAGGCAGGATTCAATGCCGATACGCTGCTCGGCGAGAAAATCCATCAGGGCGCGATCTTCGACGGCTTTTACGCCGTGGCCAATACGCTCTGCTCCCAGTTCTCTGATAGCTTGCCAGATGCTTTCCGGGCCTGCCGCTTCACCTGCATGAACCGTGATATGCCAACCTGCGTCGCGCGCACGGTTGAAATGGGACAGGAACAAACTCCCCGGGAAACCGAGTTCATCGCCGGCCAAATCCAGTGCCGTGATGTGATCACGGTGCGCTAACAGTGCATCCAGTTCCTGCAGACAGGCTGCTTCGCCGAAGGTACGGCTCATGATACCTATTAAACGGGCTTCAACGCCGAAAGCCTTACAGCCCTCGCGTACGCCGGCAATAACGGCTTCAACCACACCTGCAACGGGGAGTTGATGCGCCATAGCCATGTAGCCTGGAGAAAAGCGTAGTTCAACGTAATGCAGACCATTACGGGCGGCATCCTCAATATTTTCAAATGCGACGCGACGACAGGCATCCAGCGATGCCAGCACTTTCACACCCCAGTCAAGCTTTGACAAAAAACTGACCAAATCAGGCTCAGTCGATGTTACCTGCACGTGAGGGATCAGCGTTTCAAGTGTTTGAGCAGGAAGCGTTAAATTAAACTGACGACCAAGATCCAGGATCGTTTGGGCACGGATGTTCCCATCAAGGTGGCGATGGACGTCGGTTAATGGAAGGGAAGTATCAATCATGGTCGCACTCATGTTTTTAGGTAAAGTGCGCAGTATTATAAGAATAAATCGGGATAAAAAGCTATGTTGCGCAATGATTAATTTCATTGCGCAACTTTAGTTAGCGCAGAGAGCGCAGGGCGTTAATTAATCCCTGAACGCCTTTCTCAAGTTTTGAACGGGGGCATCCGGTATTCAGGCGTACAAAACCGCACCCTTCCTCTCCGTAAGTCGATCCCGGCATGATCGCCACTTTTTGCTGGTGGATAAGCGCATTTTGTAACGCCTGGTCATCAACCTTGAGCGGACGTAAGTCTATCCAGGCCAGATAGGTGGATTGTGGGATCTGCCAGTTAAGTTCAGGGAATGCGGTATTAAGTTCATCAGCAACGTAATGCAGGTTGCCGGCAAGATAATCTCGTAAGGCATCCAACCAGCGCTCACCTTGCTGATAGGCGGCAATATGTGCGGTGAGTGCCAGCACCGCAGGAGAAGACAGTCCGTCGCGTCCCTTTAGCACACTGAGATAATTGTTGCGGCTATTAGCGTCTTCGATGATCCCATACGCGCCGGTTAATGCCGGGATATTGAAACTCTTGGAGCCGGAGGTGAGTAGCGCCCAGTCACCGCGTGCAACATTGATCCACGGGATATGCGGTTGGTCTCCCCAAACCATATCCATATGGATTTCATCGGAAATGACGTTGACACCATATCGCTGGCATAAGTCAGCCATGGTTTCCAGTTCCTCGCGCGTCCACACTTTGCCCGTTGGATTTTGTGGGCTGCACAGCAGAAGAATTTTACTCTCGGGTCGTGAAAGAGCTGCCTCCAGCTTTGCCATGTCGCAATACCAACCGTCGCTCCGCTTTTCCAGAGCGACGGGGAGCACTGTGCGCTGGTTGCCTTCGATAGCCTTGTAGAATGCATCGTAAGCTGGCGTATGGACAACGACCGCGTCGCCAACAGACGACCACTGACGTATGAGTTCAGAGACCATATAGATAACTGAGGGGCCATATACCAGCGATTGAGTGTCGATCCGGGTATGGTGACGAGTTTGAAACCAGTGGCTAATGGCCGCCAGAAATTCGTCATTTTTCCAGCGGCTGTATCCTAATACACCGTGTGACAGGCGCTGGGTCAGCGCCTCCAAAATGCAAGGGGCCGTAGCAAAATCCATATCAGAGATGGTGAACGGCAGCAGATCGGCAGTGCCAAAACGGTCAGCGACATAATCCCACTGGGTGCACCATGTTCCCTGCCTGTTCACAACCTTTGAAAAATCAAACATGTCGTTGTCCTCACGCCTGTACTGTATTCATCAGAACCGCGATTTCGTCTTTCACTGACTGGACCTGCGGGCCAATAACGACCTGAAGGTTATGCTGATTGAGCTGTACCACGCCAATGGCCCGGTTGTCTTTCAGTGCCTGGACATTGACGCGTGACATATCTTTGACCGACAAACGCAAACGCGTAATGCAGTTGTCCAGACTAACGATATTCTCTGCGCCACCCAGTGCCGCCAGAATTGCCGGGACATTGTAGCCAGATTTACCGGGGGTGCCTGCCATCACTTTCTCTATATTGCTGGCAACTTCGACATCACGGCCCGGTGTCTTCAGATTAAAGCGGGTGATCGCGAAGCGGAAGATAACGTAGTACACCGCAAACCAGATGGCCGCGACAACAGGGACCAGGTACCACTTGGTGGACAATCCGTGCAGGATACCGAACACCACGAAGTCAATCAGGTTACCGTCTGTGTTCACTGAAGTGTAATGGGTATAATTGATATTTGCCGATGTACACTGTGAACAATCAGGTTACTGCAATGTTGAAAATTACAGCTCCCACTCAACTGTGTATGCCGGAAGGAAGCCAAAGACAAGATTGTAAATCCCTTTGAATTTCTCCGTTGTTACCAACACCCCACACTATCATCATCCCTCTTTTATCAAGGCATGATTTCCGTTGCCCCCTTTCACTCCTTCTGATATGATAATGAGTTATTATAAATATTTCCGTAAACTTTGTTCCGTAGTATTTCTCTCCTCGAAAACATCCCCAACGTCAGATGCAAGGCGGCTTTGCGCTATCGCAAATGCCATCGTTTTACCGTGGTTTTAGGTAGTAACTATGTAGGGGGTGTGATCTCTTTCTGAGTACAAAAAGGTTAATTTAACAATGATGCAACAATCACAAACCCTATTCGAATCGTCGGTTTTATCGGCAACAAGTTTTCGTACCGTCTACCATGAACACGGACGTTACAAAACAATTAATGGCAACTCCTTTGTTCATGATGGCCACGAATACCGTATTAACACCAGAATCGGTTCTGGTGTTCGGCATGACATACTTATGTCAACAATCAACGAACTGAAAGCAATCCAGAAGCGCTACAGTCGAGTGTTCCTTACCCGTTTTGATCTTCACCTCCCTGCGTTGACTTCTGTTGAAGCGGGTAACAAATACATACGCAAACTGTTCAAACGATTACGTGCCCGCCTGGAGTCTGGGAATAACGGCTTATCGAAACCTATCATCGATTTTGCTTACGGTTGGGTTTGCGAGCAGGAAAAGGCATTACAGCCACATTACCATTGCTGGATTGCGCTTCCACATCGTCTGGTAAGATGGTTTGGAACGCCAGAAAGAGGGATCGCTGGTATTATTACTGAGATCTGGATGAAACTGACAGGTGGTGAAGCAACGCTGGTAAACTTGTCTAAAGCTACGAAGGACTATCGCGATCACTACGTCATTCATCTTGACGATCCTTCATCACTCGAAGGTCCGATATTTTGGCTTTCTTACCTGGCAAAAGAACGCGGGAAGTCGCAAACAGGGAAGGGAACGCGCTTGTATTCAACATCAAAGTTGAGTCGTAAAGCACTGGATTCGTAAATATCGCACAGGAAGCCCGTAGTGCGTTTTTCTTTGTAAGTTATACGATTGCATTACCCATGTCATGAAAAGCGCTTAGAATCGCACTCAGGACATTTGAGGGCATGATCAATACATGATTAACTTGTTGCTTCGGTCATGTGTTTGATTACTGAATGATAATTGCTTTGCTTATAGAAGTATACATTACTTCAAAATTCCGAGCGAAGCGAGGGACACGAACGAAGTGAGTGTTAACAGCTAAACTACATAATTATATTATTATATTTTATATATAGAGAAAAATGTAGTTTTTGGGCTGGTTTTTAACCAAATGTAAACTATCCGTCTTCGCTTCGCTTGACGGAACTCGCTTCGCTCGTAATTCAGGGTATTACTTCAACATTTGAAGCGAAGGACACGAACGTAGTGAGTGTGTTATGAATTCACAACCCGCAGAATGTTTTGTTCAATGATCACTGTACGGTCAGAACCGAATAATAAAATGTATTAGCTCAGATTTGCACCGTTGGTAACATTTGTCACAAAGCCGGACCCAATTTGACATTCCGCTCCGAGTCAAGAGCGGACATTACTGACATCAAATTTTGTTAAGCTACAGTGAGGAGTTCAGCATGTATAATGCTTTTACTATTCCATATGGAACCCTAACATGAATCGTTTGACTGAGATTGGTTTTATCAAGGTGGGATTCTGGCAGATTATAGACGGTAGCCTGAAGTACCATCTCGATGACAGATTCACAGATGTTAAGAACAACCTCTATGCATTTGTTTGTGATGGTGAGGTAAAATACGTTGGTAAAACCACTCGTCTACTACGTAACAGGATGTACCATTATTCACGTCCAGGCCCTTCCCAATCTACGAATATAAAAAATAACGCTAACATCATTGAGATGCTATCTAATAATGTTGCCGTTGATATCTTAGTGCTTCCAGATTCGGGACTTATGCACTACGGGCAATTTCACTTAAATCTTGCTGCTGGTCTTGAGGATTCCATCATTAGTGCCATTAACCCTGAATGGAATGGAATTCAGAGGCCAGAACTGAAGAGTGAGGAAGTAATATCAACTGAAGCTGAAATCATCACACATAGCAGTATTAAACAATTCACTTTCAACATGACAGATACGTACTGGCGAAGAGGATTCTTTAATGTGCCGGTAGTAAGTTCTCAAAAGTTTGGTAAAGACGGTGAGAACATCAAGATTGTTCTTCATGATGGCATGTCTTCCATCACGGCAATGATTAACCGAACTGCCAATCAGTCTGGTTCACCCCGCATTATGGGGGGCGTTGAGCTTAGGCAATATTTTCAACTCAATTACACAATTGGTGATGTTGTACCTTTCGAGGTGCTCACACAAAATATGATGAAGCTAAAATGAAAGATTTTTTTCCTTCTTACAGTCGTATCAGCCTGAACGTTCCGCAGGTTGGCCTGCTCGCTGTCAATTAAATACGCAGATTTTATCAAAGTGGATCCGGTAGTAATAAACAACGAACGTCCTCTTCGCTCAGGACGGATGGTCAGATTCGAGTACGTTCTGTCTGCGCATTCATCCGGTCAGAATCGAATATAATTAGCTTACTAACTCCTTCTTGATTCGGTAAAAAGTGGCGCGACTGATATCTGCTGCTTTCATGATGTGGGCTGGTTTAACGTTCTGTGCCAGCATTTCCCGAACCACTTCACGGGCTTGCATATCTTTTTCTTTCCCCGTATACAAACCTGCCTGTTTTGCTTTTGCGATCCCTTGTGCCTGGCGTTTACGCCGGGTTTCATAATCTTGTCGTGCCATTGTCGCGAGGATATCGATCAGCATGGCATTAACTGCTCTCAAAATGCCGCTGGTTAGGTCACTACCAGACATTTCAACCATCTGCCAGCTTGTTGGCAAATCCATTGATACAATAACCAGCCCTTTACTGTTCAGCGTAGCTTTGAGTTCAGCCCATTCTTCATGTTGAAGACGACTGAGACGGTCAATCGCTTCAATAAGAAGCAGATCGCCAGGTTGTGCTTCTTCAAGAAGATGCATTAGTTCCACACGCTCCAGCTTCGCACCGCTGGCATTCTCAATGTATTCTCCGGCTACTTGCCAGTTTTTGCTTTGCGCAAATTCGCGCAGGCTAACTAATGCACGATCAGCATGTTGGCCTTCGGTAGATGCACGGCAGTAGATACGGACATTCATTATGTATTCTCTTTTAAGTATCAAATCAATACCCATATGATACATTACATTGTTTTGTAGTCAATAGGGTTGAATTTGATTGTATTGAGACTTCTTATCATGGTCTTTATCAGGTATACCTAAAAGAGATATTGTTCGGATGGTATTCAGATCTTGCTTGGGGTATACGATTTGGTCAGTTTCTGTAGCTGAAGCACTCCGGTTTCATTTCAGCAGGTCTTAATCAAATTCAGTGTGCCATACATGCGGCACGAAAAAGTCTGGCATCAATGTGACCAGTTCTATCACCCACCACAGTCACTACAGTGGCCACACAGTTGGGGACCCAAAGGATGTTGTTTACCATTTTGCAATGGTTGACAGCTACCCGAAAGCAACTCCTCTTCGAGAGCGCTCAATTCCTCAGTTAATCGGGTTTGCAATTTTAGTTTGTTGAACCCATCCACACTGGGCGTAAGTGTATAGTTGTGATAACTGTCAACTTTTCTTCTCTCTTCTGTTCAGAATAAATTAATGTTCAGGCGTTATGATAAATAGATGTTATCGCCACCATGGCGCGGTCTTTACAGGAATAAATCTCACCATTTTTATATTTTCACCACAGTACCTCAAAATTTCATATACCAAAACTGAACTTGGCCGGGTAGTATTGGCTGCTTAGTATTAACTGTAGATGCTGTTATTAGGAGTTTCAGGTGCAGGTAAACAAACTTACGGATGATATTGATATTAGTTCTCATGAGCGTTTCCTCGCGGCCCGTAAAAGCACATGGGTTAGTGTGCTTGTTAATTGTTTTCTGACATCCGGGCAAGTGATTACTGGCGTATTTTCCGGATCTCAGGGGCTTATTGCGGATGGTATCCATTCTCTGTCTGATTTAGTTTCAGACTTTGTGGTGCTTATTGCTAATCATAAAAGTAAAAAAAATCCCGATGATGACCATCACTACGGGCATCATCGTTATGAAAATGGTGCATCATTAATTCTGGGGACAATTTTATTCATTGTTGGCATCGGGATGTTATGGTCAGCAGCAAATAAAATGCAACAACCAGATGATATTCCTCAGGTACATATTGTTGCTCTGTGGGTGGCCTTAGCCGCACTGGTTATCAAAGAGCTTCTTTTTCGCTATATGCTGGCAGTAGCAACCCGAGTAAAATCCACTATGCTGGTTGCCAATGCCTGGCATGCCCGCTCTGATGCCGCCTCATCTTTGGTGGTGGCTATTGGTATTATTGGTAGTTTATCAGGGTTTAAATTGCTTGATCCGGTAGCTGCACTGGTTGTGGGACTGATTGTGACCAGAATGGGATATTCATTTATGTCAGATTCG
Organism: Citrobacter sp. RHBSTW-00671; assembly: GCF_014103415.1. NCBI lineage: Bacteria > Pseudomonadati > Pseudomonadota > Gammaproteobacteria > Enterobacterales > Enterobacteriaceae > Citrobacter > Citrobacter sp. RHBSTW-00671. The sequence goes on along the minus strand of NZ_JABXPR010000001.1, from coordinate 3,167,890 downwards.
CTTCATGACTTGATGGACAGGGCCGTGGATATTGAAACTGAAAATAGTATAAAAACAACATTATTGTCCACGCCTGGGGTCGAAGGCATCCATGACCTCAAGACCAGAAAAATGGGGGACCTTGTTGTGGTTGATGTTCATCTGGAAATTGATGGTGATTTATCAGTGAAAGTAGGACATGACATTGCTGTTTTGGCCAGGAAATCAGTTTTAGATAATCATCATGTTTTAAATGTTATGACACATGTTGACCCTTATTTTAAAGGTGATAATAGTCCTGGTTGCGGGGGCAAATAATCCTGAAAAATAATATGAATGCTGCTGTTTTTTGAGAGGATTGGGAAGGGATTATTTTTTTGCGCAATATTACCCCTTCTGACTGTGAAAACGAGAGTAAACAATATGGAGGCTATTATGAGAAAAATTATGCGTACTGTTGTGATAGGAGCCACCCTTCTTTTATCCCCCTGTGTAATGGCTGGTTCTGACGGTGTTGAACATGCCATGAAGATGATGAATAAAAGCTACCGCGCAGCACTTAAGGAGGAGGACGTTACATCCTTCAGGAAAGATATGCGGGAACTGAAAGCAACAGCAGAGTCCATCCTGAACAGCCCTGTAGAAGGGTATGACAGGGAAACGTATGTTGCAGGCATGTCACTTCTAATTGATGAGGTAACTGCCGTTGAAAGTACCGCTGAGAAGGAAGGTCTTGACGCCGGGAAAATTGCAGCACAGAAACTAGGCAGTCTGATGAGAAAATACCACAATAAACTAGGTGTTGACTGAGACCGGGAATTATTCGGTGAAGGTAGATATGCTGGAAAGATATCCCTGAACTGACATGATACACGTGCCTGTAATCAAGCAGATAGCTATGCACTGGTGAGGAAATTTCACAACGTTATCTTATCTGCAAAATACATATAAAAATGTTGGGGTAACAAACATGCATTATCAATGCTACATATTTTAGTTTGTTGCCTCAACATAAGTTAAGTACCTATTGGTGTTGCGCGGGGTGGATTCAGGGGGCCAAATTATATTTGGTGGTCACGCGTCAGTCTGTGTTTTGTTTGTTGGTCATGATGACCTGCTCCCCGTTGATTAACACACTGATGCCCGTAATGTCTTCATCATCGGTATGAGACCCTCATTAAGATGCTTTTTTCCGGCAAATAAATCATCAGTATCCTCTTCGAGGCTGGAACAGGGATTCTAAGCCATGTGCTTTGCCGTAAGAAGATCATTTCCGACGTCACCTAATGTGGCTTGGTGAATGGATTTTGTCATGGCTGCACTCTTCATCGGTCGTCGGATTAAGTGCCGTACGATCCACGTCGCTTTTGGAATTTCAAGCGTTCAGATATAAGCATTCTGTACAGCATTGCGTTGTTTCGTGGCTATCTGGCGACGATAAGAACCACTCAGGAACCTGAATTTACCTGTCGAGTACTGGGCCTTTGAACATGGTTTGGATATTACTGAGTGCATCTTGGTTTTGAGAAGTTAAGGTTATCATTAATAAAAAGGCATAATATTGAGTGGTCAACCAACCTTAAAAAAGTGGCTAAATTATGAACGAAAATTTACGTAATGCTCTTCCTCACAAAAACACACCATTTCTACGTGTGCTGCATATCATCGTAGCTGTATTGATTTTATTGCAGATTATTAATTCAAACCTTACCGAAAGCGATGCGCTTAGTGACTATACTCTCACTGGGTTCGTAACATGGTTCCATGTTATCACTGGGTTATCACTGATTGTCCTTGGGTTTGTCATGCTTGCATGGATGCTGACACAACGAGGATTTCGTTACTATTTTGCCTGGGTGGTCCTTGATTTTCGAGGTGTGGTTGAAGATATCAAAATGCTGATATCATTCCGTCTTCCTGAAGCTCATGCTGGTGGGATTGCTGCTCTGGTTCAGGGGCTTGGTGTACTTGCACTATTGGGCGTTGCATTATGTGGTGGATTCTGGTTTGCTCTCAATACTGCTCTTGGCACGTCACCTGTGCTGACAGAAACCGTCCTGCATGTGCATAAGTTTCTGACTGTATTTATTGAAACCTATTTCTGGGCACATGGTGCGATGGGGTTGCTGCATATCTTCCTCACCGTTCGTAGCCAAAGGAAAAATCCCGTTACCGAATAGTGCTGTAGGTTTATGATGGATAAGATGCCCTGTAATGGTTGGCTAAAACAGACTATAACCGCGCATTTATCCGTCAATGCATTTTCTATTTATCCGTAATTCCGATGAGTATGCGTATTTGAAGGAAAAAATATATGCATCTTGAACGACATAGTATCGAAAAAGTGGGATGGCTGAGGGCAGCTGTACTGGGGGCAAATGACGGAATTGTTTCGACAGCGAGCCTTGTTCTTGGGGTTGCATCTGCAAATAGCAGTCCTTCCGGTGTTTTACTTGCAGGTGTTGCAGGACTGGTTGCCGGAGCTATGTCAATGGCTACAGGGGAATATGTTTCCGTCTCATCTCAGGCGGATACCGAAAACGCAGCACTTGCCCAGGAAAAAAGGGAGCTGGAAACTGATTATCAGGGAGAGGTGCGGGAACTGACTTCACTTTATATGCAACGTGGACTGGAGCCAGAGCTTGCCCGGCAGGTTGCGGAGCAACTTATGGTCAAAGATGCCCTGGATGCTCATGCCCGTGAAGAACTGGGGTTGACGGATATAAATTCTGCACAGCCCCTACAGGCAGCTGTCTTTTCTGCCCTGAGTTTTTCCGCTGGTGCGGTGTTACCCTTAATCGTGGCATGGCTCTCCCCTCTGAAACTGGCTTTTTTGTTGATAATCCTTTCCACCCTTTTTTCACTGGCGGTCCTTGGCTATATATCTTCGGTTTTGAGTAAAGCCTCTCCTGTCAGGGCGATCATAAGAATTACGTTCTGGAGTACCATGGCTATGCTTTTGTCTATGGGGATTGGTCATTTTGCAGGGCAGGCCCTGCTTTAATGTTATGAAGCACAATTCGTGTACCATCTTACTGGCGATGCTTCGCAAAACAATTTGCAATGCAGCTCCCTTCAAACTCGATTCCTGCTTGCGCCAATACCTGTTGAAGGGGTGATGGAGGGGATTCTCCCCCTCCATTTCAAGGGCAAGGACAACGCTACTTCTGGCAAATTTCCCGGTCGTAAACGCCACCATTGACAACCAAAATTTGTCGTTTCTTCTTTGAAATCATATCAGTCATTATCTTCGAGTCATCAAGAAAGATACCACCAAAGGTTCCAGGTCGTGCATTCTTCCCGGCGATTATAATCAGATCCCCAATATTCAATGCAGCAACTTTATCGTTATTGTAATTCGTATCTTCAAATATGAACTTCAGGCCTTCATCTGAACCGGGAATACCCAATGTTACTACAGGATTTTTTCTGAAAGTAACAGTACCGATACCAGTTATTTTTCCTGTTACCATTAACTGACATTTTTTGAAGTCATTTGTTGCCCTGAATTCATGTTGTTCAAACCGCGCATAAACTTCCCCTGTTGTATACATTCGCGGAAGTATATCGATTATCGATGGTTTGGATGGTTGCTCAGGTTGTTGCTGAGTTACGGTATCAGCATTTACCTTGGCCTTCACTTCGGGGGTTTTAGGCTGATATGGGGGGGGCGTCAGCCCGTAAAGGAGATTGATGCCGTAGGCTATTGCGACGGTTATGACTGCTATTTTAATATAACGTTCATAGGGTGATTTCATTTCGTTCTTCCATAACTTCTATCTTAACAATACGCTCTCCATTACGATATATTTTCAGCTTGTCAGGCGGGGACTTCACTGCATTACGGATTTCGTTCATTGTATCTTTCGATAACATATCACAGCCTTCCATATACATAACCCTACGGGTATCGGTATCTGGTATGTTAGTGAAACTGCTACTGACCCATAAATCGGGTATTTCAATTCCATGTATCAGCTTCATATACACAACGATGAACGCATCTGTCAGGTGAAACCGTCCAACTGTGTATTTTCCGGTATAGGTATTACCAGAAGACGATGCTACCCAATCGTTTTTTAAAACCAAAGTCAGTGCATTATTTTCCATATTCAGACTCCAGTTCACGAATGCGATTGTTCGTCATGTCGGTAAGACATTTCTGTTCATTATTGCAGCCGGATTTGTGCTTTATCCATTCTCTTTGAGAAGGAAGCAATCGTTTTCGGGTTTCAGGGCTAAGGCTTTTCCAGACCGAATTAAGTTTCTCATCGCTTGCTTTATAACTGTGTGTATCGACGTTTGAGGTTACTGCATTGTTTTTGGGAGCTTCGCTACCGCTGCTATAGAAAACGGGTGCACGTACTCCCTGAGCGTAGTCTTTAGCTGCTTTTTCCCCCACGGCTTGCCCATTCGCAGTCAATACCTTTCCGAACTCTGTAGTGTCGAAACTGTAATTGCGGATCTCGCCATTGAAGTCCAGCTTCACGTTAACGGTTGTTGACTTCGAAATGGCAGTCAAGAAATCACCAGCTTCGGACCCGAAGGAACAAGCGACTTCTTTAGAATCACTGACATTAGGGCGTAACCCGTGCATCGTGAATCTGCCGTTATCAGTTGTAGCAGTGATATCTACCAGCGGAACGATTGATGATGATTGCTTTGTCATCGCGAAGCATATTCCCTTCAGATTTACATCCCTGTCCATCCCGAGAAACATCAGTGCGTTTTTGTCGCTGCTGGCGACACCCATTGATTTTGCCTCTGGCAAGAAATACACGGTACTGGAGGCGGTGGTTAAACCTGAAACGAAAACAACACCTGACGCCATGATTTTTAACGTTTTAATAAGAATTGTCATTCTGGATACCTTCTTTCTTTCGCACTCCATCGTGGACAGAGTATTCATTCCGTGAGTCTTGTTTACGAGAAACACTAACCGAAGAATCATGATCTTACATTGATCTATGAAATCTATCAATATCGTATAATTGATCTGTAAAAACGATCGATTAACATGGGGAGAAGAGGGGGAAGATGCGAAGGGTATTGTTTTTAAAGGGTTTTAAAATGGTTCATATGCTTGGTGTTAACGTCGGGCGGCGGGCAGCGGTTAGTCTTGAATACTGCGATTGAAAGACATAACAATCTACTTTGTGCGGGGTTTCCGGCAACCATAGAGGTGTTTCGATAAGGAGCGGTGCAATAAGTACAGTTCGTAGACAGAATGAATACGATGTAATTTTGAACCCTTGCTCTACAACGCTCTGTATCAAGTTTTACGGGGGTTTTATATTGAACGATGCCTGAAGTCTGCTTTAATCGCTCTGACAAGATACAGAGCGATTCATGGCTATATAGCGATGGATTACGCTAACATTTCTGTGGGGCAATTTTACAATGGCACTAACACTTACCTTTATTCCGTCAGTTCATCGATCAGTGTTCGGGGATGATCTAGTCGTTTTTTCGCTTCCGTCATGAACTTGTCTCGGTTGATCAATATGTCAATATGGTCATGCAGTATCAAACCTTCAGATTCAAGAATTTGAATATCGTTGATAGTCTGCGCTTCAACATAAATCTTACCCTTCTTCCAGCCTGAGTTGTTTTCGATAACGATACGCTGTTTATGCTGATCGCGGTATGTGATGGTAAACAAGTTGTGTTTCTTATCTATTCTGGAGCAATCTACGCGCATAATAACGGTCTTAATGTTTGCTCTTATTTTTGTGCGTAAAGGGTTAAGTGCGTCATCAATGTCAAACTTCCTGAACTTGTCCCAACCTTCAGTGTTCATTTGCACGATTGATTCATCGTATAGTCTTTTTTCCACTATCAGACTTTGTTTTTCTTGTTCTAGTTGATCAATTTGCGAAGTGAGGCTATTAATGATCTCAGGGCTTTTAGCTGAACCTATAGCCAATACATAGTTCTCAATTTGCGATTGTATGTCCGCTATTTTCCCTTCTAAACCAGATGGTTGATATTTCGTCTGTAAGAATATTCTATCGGCTATTAGTTGTAAAATCGTCCTTTCAAGGGTGCTTGCCCTGAATCCCCACTTATTACAATCTTGATGTAAATCTCTGGATGCACATTGGTAACGGTAAGCATGTGGATGGTTTTTAAGGGTTGATTTAGCCTTAACCATGTAACATGAGCAGTGCGCACAGTGCAAAATACCAATACCGGAAAGTAATGGTATTTCTGGATTACTCTCGCGATTCGGGGCAAATCCTTTGTTTCCAACTTGGAGCTTTAACGCTTCATATTCATCTTTGCTGATGATCGCAGGGTAATAATCATCCAGAACGTATTCTGCATTGTTTACAGTGATTACTTTTCGTCCATAAATGGCAGGTTCAAGGATTCTGGAACAATGCTGCATATTCCATATACCTTTTGATTTTTTGTTGCCAATAACCGGTCCATCGTAGTTGTTTTTCAGATGTTGAAGGATCATCCGATTTGACCAACCGTCTTGTTTTAACTGGATAATTTTTTTTGCTATGGGGAACAGGACTGGATGCGGATTGACATATCCAGTACTTGAATCTGTCCACCATTTATCCGAGCCTAACTCTTTAATTGCGACTACAGGATCACCTGGTTTCCGTTCCTGGTGACGTCTGATCTTGGACAGAGCACTTGCAATGGTGCGGTGTGATTTGGTTGAACTTTCTTCGTTTGCACGGCTGAACAACATCACGCTAAACATCAGTTGCTGCAATGTCTCGGTGTTTACTTCAGTCTGTCTGTAAACCTGTTTATCAATCCCGGTAATTACCGTGATGCCATTAAGTAATAAGCTGGTGAAAAGGTTAACCGCTTGCATGGCGTTCTGGCGTGAGAAGCGATCAAGGGATTCAATCAAGAGGAAAGACCCCTTTGGGATCAAACCGGATTCAACTTGGTCTATGAAATCCGATAAAGCTCCTTCCTGAACGTTTTTACCCTTGTACGCGGATACCCCTAAATCTTGGTATTCCTCGAAAATCTCCAGATCGTACTCAGTAGCAATCTGTTTTGCCATTTCAGCAATGTAGCTCTTCTGACGCTCAATCGAACTACCTTTACCTTGTCGTTCGCTGGAGTAACGGATATATGAATATAAGCGTGGACGATTCATGGTATTGAATTTCACTGGAAGTACTGTATTTCTTAAGATTGTAACATGTGCAGACATTGGTCATCACCTCCTTGGTAATCCATTGGGGCGACAGGTATAGCTGTTTTTACGCCTCAATTCTTAATGAGGTGTATTTTACTTTAGTGTTGCCGATAGTCACACCGAGCACCGCCATCACGGTAAAGCCGAGGCCGGTCAATAAGGCGTGGATCACGTACAGAACCGGGGCGACAAACAAGAACAAGAATTCCAGTGGTTCAGTGGTACCGCCAATGACGCAGGCAATCAGACCAGAAATTAATAACCCTTTAATTTTATGTCGATTCTCAGGACGAGCACAGTGATACATCGCTAATGCTGCACCCGGTAAACCGCCGAGGAATGCCGGCATTTTGCCCTGAGACAGGAAGCGGGTTGCGCTTTCAGAGAAGCCTTGCGTGGTTGGGCAACTTAGCTGTGCCTGGAAAATAGTGAGTGCGCCACTGACGCTATGACCACACACTTCCTGGGTACCGCCCGCTTCAGTAAAGCGAATGAGGGCCACCAGAATATGGTGCAGGCCAAAAGGCAGCAGAAGACGTTCGCCGGTACCAAATAGCATCGGACCAAATTCACCTGCGCTGTTGATGATATTGCCAAGCCCGGTAATACCCATCGCAAATACAGGCCAGATCAGAGGGATAACTAACCCAACCAGCCCCATGACTAGTGAAGAGATGATGGGGACAAAACGGGTGCCGCCGAAGAAAGCCAATGCGTCCGGCAGACGGATATTGTGGAAGCGCTCATGCAGCATCCAGACAATGATCCCGGCGATGACGGCCCCGAGGATCCCGGTGTCGATCGACTGGATACCCAGGATGTTTTGGATATTATTGGCCTTCAGGATTGCCGCATCTGTGGTGGGTAAAATCCCTTTCGCCGTCAACCAGAAGTTAACGGCAAGGTTCATGACCGCGTAGCCAACAAACCCAGCAAATGCCGCCACACCTTTGTTCTCGCGCGCCAGACCGAGAGGAATAGCAATACAGAACATCACGGGTAAGAAACTAAAGGCGAAAGAGCCGACTTTACTCATCCAGGTAAAAAGAGCCTGAAGCACCGGGTTACCTAATGCGGGGATCAGCGTTAAGACATCATGGCTGCTTAACGAACTGCCGATCCCCAACATGATCCCGCAGAAGGAGAGCAGAGCCACGGGCAACATGAAGGTTTTGCCCAACTGCTGGAAAAATTCCCATAACGTTATTTTGGGGGTGGTTCTCGTCGTCATCTAACGGCTCCTCGTGAAAGCTTGGTGACAAATGATGGCGAGAAGATAAAACGTTTTACCTAATTTTAGTGCGGTATAAATCACATTATCGAATGATAATAGGGCGTATAACTATAACCGATTGATAAAACGTTTTATCCGTCACGTTATCAGGGAGTTTTCTGTTTTTATGGCTATAGCCAAAAAAATAACCATCCATGATGTTGCGCTGGCTGCGGGAGTTTCGGTCAGTACAGTCTCATTGGTGCTTAGTGGAAAAGGGCGTATCTCATCCGCAACCGGGGAGCGGGTAAACGCTGCCATTGAGCAGTTGGGGTTCGTACGTAATCGTCAGGCATCGGTGCTGCGTGGCGGTCAGAGTGGTGTGGTCGGGCTGATTGTACGCGATCTGTCTGCGCCATTTTATGCTGAACTGACGGCAGGCCTGACGGAAGCATTAGAAGCACAGGGTCGGATGGTCTTTCTTTTACACGGCGGTAAAGATGGTGAGCAATTGGCGCAGCGTTTCGCGATGCTCCTCAATCAGGGCGTGGATGGCGTAGTCATTGCGGGTGCCGCTGACAGCAGTGATGCACTGCGACAGTTGGCTGAAGAAAAAGGGATTCCTGTCGTATTTGCCTCACGAGCCAGTTACCTGGATGACGTCGACACGGTCCGCCCCGACAACATGCAGGCAGCGCAATTGTTGGTTGAGCATCTCATTCGGCACGGTCACCAGCGAATCGCGTGGCTGGGTGGACAGAGTTCTTCTTTAACCCGCGCGGAGCGTGTCGGCGGCTATTGTGCGACGCTGCTAAAATATGGTTTACCGTTTCATAGTGATTGGGTTCTGGAGTGTTCATCCAGTCAGAAGCAGGCAGCCGAAGCCGTTACTGCACTGTTACGCCGCAACCCGACGATCAGCGCCGTTGTGTGTTACAACGAAACCATCGCCGTTGGCGCCTGGTTTGGTCTGATGAGAGCGGGGCGGCAGAGCGGTGAAATTGGCGTCGATCGCTATTTTGAACAACAAGTTTCACTGGCGGGATTTGCGGATGTGGCGGAAAACGCGCTGGATGACATTCCTATTATCTGGGCCAGTACCCCGGCACGCGAAATGGGTTATACCCTGGCTGAACGTATACTGCAGCGTATTGGTCATGATGACAGCCATTCCCGCAATCTGACGCTTTCCGCCCGACTGGTGACGCAGAAGTAGCTTGCCGAAGATCAAAAGCCCGATAACCGGTATTATCGGGCTGGGTTCAGAGAAGAATTACTGTTGGGGAACAGCCGGAGCATCCGGTTCGCCAAGGGTCGGCATACCGAACATACCAACAAACTCATCCAGCGGCATCTTCTGCCCGTTGAGCGTTACCTGGCCATTGGTGTACTGCAGGCTGGAGCCGATGGTGTTGTCCTGCATCGTGGTAATGCGGAACATCTGCCCCATCGCAGCCAGACCATTGACCTGCTGTTTCGCCAGCCCCGCGGCTTGCTCCTGCTGATAACCTTCAATTTTGGCTATCTGTGTCATGAACTCAGTCGCCATATCCACAGGAATAGTCAGCTTCGCGTCCAGTGATTTGACGGAGCGATCCACTTCCTGAGCCAGCGTTTGTGGCTCTTCTTTGGTCGCAGTTGGATCTTTGAGCAGCAGCGACAGGTTAAACGTCGTTTCGCCTTTCGCATTTTTCCAGCTTAACGGCGCAATGGTGATTACGGGTTCACCCTTCATCAGAATGGGCAGCGCATTAAAGAATGCTTCCGTGACTTTCTGCTGATACAGCTCTGGGTTTTGGACGACATCAATCTGCGACATCAGCGCCTTGGTTTGGGCACTGTACTGTTGGCTGAACTGATGCAGGGCTTCACCGTCAATCTGACCCACTTTCAGCGTCAGCTTACCGCTACCCAAATCCTGGCCCTGTAATTTAAGGCTGTTCAGGGTGTAATCCAGCTGACTGTTCACGGTTTTTCCATCGTTAATCAGATCGGATTTACCATCAATACCCATGCCTTCCAGCACGGCCAGCTCTTTGCCTTCGACCGATATCGACAGCTTATCGAGTGCCAGCTTTTGGTCACCGATGCGTTCACCAAAACTGGCGACGCTGCTGGACCCTTCGGTTGTCAGGTTATTAAAGGTAACTTGCACCTTCTGGTCGTATTCGTTGACTGCATTAACCTGACCGCTTTGCGCAGCGCCCGTCAGGGAAACCGCGTTACCGTCTTTATCTGCGGTGAACTGGAATTCCCCGCCGCTAAAGGCCACTTTTTCGTCGCCTTTCTCGTAGTTCAACGGTTTGAGGGAGAGATCGGAACGGGTGTCACCACTATAGCTAATACGGGAGTTGATGACGAAAGGAGACTCGCCTTTGGCAATATCAAACAATGGTTTAGTGACATCGTTGTTCACCAGCGTTGTTCTCACCGAAGCCATAGCAGGAATGAGGTTCAATGACTTAAGCTGGGTTAGCGGGAAGGGGCCGTGATCCACCGTTTCATCCAGAACGATAGTTTGGCCTGCTTTCAGCCATGCGTTTTCCTGTCCGGCGATGGGTTTCACTACCAGTTGCAGTTGGCTATTGAACACGCCGCGCTGATAGTTTTGATAACTCAGTTCAATTCCTGCCTCTGGTGAGTAGCGTTTGATCTGATCATTTGCCTGCGTCACCATCTCGGCGAGATGCGTTTCCAGTTTCTTTCCGGTGTACCAGGCGCCGCCCGTCCAGACGATACCCAGCGCAACCACCACACCCGCAGCTACCAGCGATTTTTTCATTTCGATATCCATAAAATAAAACCAGGCGTTTGAGAACGCCTGGAGGAGTGACATGTGTTTAACTCTCTACTAGCTTAGCAAGAGTTGTTAAAAATATCAGTATCTTGCTAGAGCTTGTTGTAAACACGCGCTAAACGGCCGACGCCGCTGACACTTATTGGCGATTCATTCGCACTAATAAATGCGGATTCACCCGGTTTTAGTACCAGACGTTGATCGCCTTTGCTCAGGAGCGCTTCACCTTCTATGCAGAACAAAATCGCTGCGCTGTGCTGGCTAATTACGGCTTCCCCGGCAGACAGTTCATGCAGGGAGAAGGCGAAATCATCAACCGGGATCGGGAAGTCGAGTTCACCACCGGTTTTGACCGGAGTGGTCAACAGTTGGTTCGCCGGTTTTGCGACAAATTTAACGTTGGCCACCAGCTCCGGAATATCAATATATTTTGGCGTCAGCCCAGCACGCAGCACGTTATCTGAGTTTGCCATGACCTCAAGTGCCACACCTTGCAGATAGGCGTGCGGCGTTTCGGCGAACAGGAACATCGCTTCGCCAGGATTTAGCTTCACCACATTCAGCAGCAGTGGTGAGAAAAGGCCGCTGTCGTTCGGGTAGACATCAGCGATAAGGCGAATAGTCTGCCACGGTTCGCCTTGCTGGCTGTTAAGGGCTGATTTCAGTATTGCCAGTGCATGCGATTTTTCCTGGTCCTGCATATTTAACAGGCTGGAGAAAAGGTAGCTCAGGCGTTCGGCACCGGGTTCCTGCAAAAAGTGAGCAATGGCAGGATGCGCGCCAGCAACCGGTTGTAATAACGCAACGATGTCAGAGAATTCGCGAAACGCATTCATCGCCAGGAATGGCGTCAGGGCAAAAACCAGCTCCGGCTTGTGGTTCGGATCTTTGTAGTTACGCTCCGCGGCATCCATTGGGATCCCGGCTGCGTTTTCTTTGGCGAATCCTATCTCAGAGTTGTGCTTGTTCGGATGGACCTGGATAGAAAGCGGTTGAGCGGCGCAGAGCACTTTAAACAGGAAGGGCAGTTCGCCAAAGCGTTTTGCTACGGCATCGCCTAACAGTGCGGATTTATCGTGCTCGATAACATCGCGCAGAGCAACGGGTTGGCCATCGGCCCCTTGAACCTGAGAGCTGCTTTTCGGATGAGCACCCATCCACAGCTCGGCCATTGGCTGCTGGGTTGGGTTGGCAATGCCATAAAGTTCCGTTAACGCAGTTTTGCTTCCCCAGGCGTAGTGTTGCACTGAGTTGATCAGTTTTTGCATTATCAATGCCCTGTTTCAATGTTGAAAAATCTCTGGCTATTAAACCAAGAAACCCCGGACGAAGTAACCTGCACGTGCAAAAAGTCGTACTAGTCTCAGTTTTTGTTAAAAAATTGTGTAGGATATGGTGACTCGCTTTTAATACCCTGAGTAATTCAGGTTGCAGAAAGCCATACCTTCTACAACCCGATCTGCGCCAGGGAAGCAGGGCAATGGAACATCTGCCCAGAGAATAACCAGACCGAGCAGTAAGTGAGAGCACAATGTCAAACAAACCCTTTCATTATCAGCATCCTTTTCCCCTCAAAAAGGATGATACCGAATACTATCTGCTGACCAGCGACCATGTTTCCGTTGCCGAATTTGAAGGGCAGGAGATTGTCAAAGTTGCGCCAGAGGCCTTAACTTTGCTGGCGCGCCAGGCGTTCCATGACGCATCGTTTATGCTGCGTCCTGCACATCAGCAGCAGGTTGCAGACATTCTGCGCGACCCGGAGGCCAGCGAAAACGATAAATATGTTGCCCTGCAATTCCTGCGTAACTCTGATATCGCGGCAAAGGGCATTCTGCCGACATGTCAGGACACCGGCACAGCGATAATCGTGGGTAAAAAAGGACAGCGTGTCTGGACCGGCGGCGGTGACGAAGCGGCGCTGGCGCGTGGGGTTTATAACACCTACATCGAAGATAACCTGCGCTATTCACAAAACGCTGCGCTGGATATGTACAAAGAGGTGAACACCGGTACCAATCTGCCAGCACAGATTGACTTGTATACCGTCGACGGTGATGAATACAAATTCCTGTGTATTGCCAAAGGCGGCGGTTCAGCGAACAAAACCTATCTGTACCAGGAAACCAAAGCGCTGCTCACACCAGGCAAATTAAAAAATTACCTGGTGGAGAAGATGCGTACGCTGGGAACCGCAGCTTGCCCGCCGTACCACATCGCGTTTGTGATTGGCGGAACGTCCGCAGAAGCCACGCTGAAAACGGTGAAACTGGCTTCGGCGAAATACTACGATGAGCTGCCGACCGAAGGTAACGAGCACGGTCAGGCATTCCGTGATGTTGAACTGGAAAAAGAACTGCTGATTGAAGCGCAGAATTTGGGACTGGGCGCGCAGTTTGGCGGGAAGTACTTCGCTCATGACATCCGCGTGATCCGCCTGCCGCGTCACGGCGCGTCGTGTCCGGTTGGTATGGGTGTTTCTTGCTCAGCTGATAGAAACATCAAAGCTAAGATCAACCGCGAAGGTATCTGGATCGAAAAACTGGAACACAATCCTGGCAAATATATCCCGGAAGAACTGCGTCAGGCAGGCGAAGGCGAAGCGGTGCGTGTCGACCTGAACCGCCCGATGAAAGATATTCTGGCGCAGTTGTCGCAATATCCGGTATCTACCCGCTTGTCGCTGAATGGTACGATCATCGTTGGACGTGACATAGCGCATGCGAAACTGAAAGAACGGCTGGATAACGGCGAAAGTTTGCCGCAGTATGTTAAAGATCACCCAATCTATTACGCCGGACCGGCAAAAACGCCGGAAGGTTATGCATCTGGCTCGCTTGGCCCAACCACCGCCGGTCGCATGGATTCCTATGTTGATCAGCTTCAGGCCGCGGGCGGGAGTATGATCATGCTGGCAAAAGGAAACCGCAGCCAGCAGGTTACTGACGCTTGTCATAAGCATGGTGGTTTCTACTTAGGCAGCATTGGTGGGCCAGCGGCTGTGCTGGCCCAGGGCAGTATCAAGAGTCTGGAGTGCGTGGAATACCCCGAGCTGGGGATGGAAGCCATCTGGAAAATTGAAGTGGAAGATTTCCCGGCGTTTATCCTGGTGGATGACAAAGGCAACGATTTCTTCCAGCAAATTCAGACGTCGCAGTGCGCACGCTGCGTTAAGTAACGTCAGCCGCCCTACGGGGCGGTTTTTTTTACCGCACGAACCACCAAACGACAGTTTTTTCCTCGTTAATACTCATAAGACCAATGCAAGTGGGCAATGTCGAAACATAACCTAATCAATTGTTAATATAAGGAGCAGGTAATGGTAACGGTACGCCGCGAGAATGATTCAATGGGTGCGATCGATGTTCCGGCCGATAAACTCTGGGGCGCGCAAACTCAACGATCGCTGGAGCATTTTCGCATTTCAACAGAGAAAATGCCGGTCTCGCTGATCCACGCGCTGGCGCTGACTAAGCGGGCCGCTGCGAAGGTTAACCAGGATTTGGGGTTGCTGGCTGCGGAGAAAGCCTCCGCCATCATGCAGGCTGCAGACGAGGTGCTGGCAGATAAGCATCGCGATGAGTTTCCGCTGGCTATCTGGCAGACCGGCTCCGGCACGCAAAGCAATATGAATATGAATGAGGTGCTGGCAAACCGGGCCAGCGAATTGTTGGGCGGCGTGCGGGGGATGGAGCGAAAAATACATCCGAACGATGACGTCAACAAAAGCCAAAGTTCAAATGATGTTTTTCCCACGGCAATGCATGTCGCCGCGCTGTTGGCTCTGCGTGAGCATCTGATCCCTCAACTGAAGGTGTTGACCACCACGTTACGTGAAAAATCGCATGCCTTCGCCGACATTGTCAAAATCGGCAGAACCCATTTACAGGATGCGACGCCCCTGACGCTGGGCCAGGAGATCTCCGGCTGGGTGGCAATGCTGGAACATAACCTGAAGCATATCGAACATAGTCTACCGCACGTTGCTGAACTGGCGTTGGGCGGTACGGCGGTAGGGACCGGGCTGAACACTCACCCGGAATATGCCGAGCGGGTTGCGGATGAACTGGCGGTGTTGACCTCTGCACCTTTTGTCACCGCGTCGAATAAATTCGAAGCGCTAGCCACCTGTGATGCACTGGTACATGCCCACGGTGCGCTCAAAGGCCTGGCCGCATCGCTGATGAAAATCGCCAATGATGTACGCTGGCTGGCATCCGGTCCGCGCTGCGGCATTGGCGAAATTTCTATTCCTGAAAATGAACCGGGCAGTTCCATCATGCCGGGTAAGGTCAACCCGACACAATGTGAAGCCCTGACTATGCTGTGCTGTCAGGTCATGGGTAACGATGTTGCCGTTAATATCGGTGGGGCGTCAGGGAATTTTGAACTTAACGTCTATCGCCCGATGGTTATCTATAACTTCCTGCAATCGGTTCGCCTGTTAGCTGATGGCATGGATAGCTTCAACGAGCACTGTGCGACAGGGATCGAGCCAAATCGTGAACGCATTGATCAGTTGCTCAACGAGTCACTGATGCTGGTAACCGCGCTAAACACCCATATTGGCTACGATAAAGCGGCTGAGATTGCTAAAAAGGCGCATAAAGAAGGACTGACCTTAAAAGCGTCAGCCCTGGCGCTGGGATATTTAACCGAGGCCGAATTCGACAGTTGGGTCCGCCCGGAACTGATGGTCGGTAGCATGCGACCGGGTCGTTAATCCGCTACATACAGGTGCAGCCGTGGGATAATCAGTCTTAACGGTTGCGCCTGAGGTTTAAAACGGTGCTGAACATTGTCAGCATCGTAGTTCAGTAATCCTCCGATATCCGGCACCGTCATACCGTTTTCGTTATTTATCAGCGCAATTAATGGCGTCGGGCAGGCATATTGCACCTGTTTTTTCTGCCCTTTGTACCAGACACGGGCGATGGGCTGTACTTTGACCGGGCGTTTGATTTTCAATTTTGCCTGTTGTGGCAGGGCAGCGATGTCCTGGTATTCGCGCTCAAGCCTGGCCTGCCACTCTTCGCGTGTCCACGGATGCACGCTGCGCGGTGATGTCAGGCTCTTTTCCAGTTGTTGCAGCACCTCATCACGCGTCAGGTTCTTAATAATGTGCTTGTTGGCCCAGCCAAATCGCAGGGTAGCCGGTTCTCTGACGACCGTTAGCGTCCGATAGGCGTTCAACGTAATCAGCCCCGGTAGGTGGCGGTGCACCCATTCAAAACGCGCGGCCGATGGCAGACCAGACTCGACGGTGACAATGCGCTCAAAGGTGGTTTTAAGCTGATTAATACGTTGTATTTGCTCTTCCAGCACGACTTGAGTGGCGGTATCCACCTGATAGCAGAGTACCCCCGGCAGGCGGACAGCCGCTTTGCTACTGCGATTCTCGGACTGCTGTTGAATAAACAGGTGGCGATAGTGGCGTAGTGCCAGGCTTTCCGCCTCTTTACCCAAGTGCTGTTTAACGTCAATGGTTTCCAGTGGCGCGTGTTCAGCCTCTTTCACCACTTCCGGCAAAGAGAACACGCGAGCAATCAGCAGCGTCTGCTGTTGCAATTGCCCGATGAGGTGTGCCAGTTCTTGTTCCATCTGGCGAAAGGTTCCGTTTAAGCGTTCAACGAGATCGTAGCGAGCCATAGGTTTACCATTTTAGTTACAACATACTTTTTTATAACACAAGACGCTCAGCCTGACCACCGAGCAGGGTAGGTCAGGCAGCTGAAAATTCAGGTATGTTATGCCAGACAGGCCAACTGAAGGAGAAGCGGGCGCCACCCAGTTCACTTTCATCACAGACCACCGTACCGCCCATAGCCAGAGCGATGGAGTGGACGATGGCGAGGCCGAGCCCGCAGCCACCTGTCGCCCGGTCACGGCTGGGGTCCAGACGTACAAACGGTTCAAAAATTTGCTCGCGCGCAGCTGGCGTGATACCGGGTCCATCATCTTCAACGATCAGCGTTGCCTGACGCCCATTGAGTTGCAGGCTGGCTTGAACCGTAGACTGGCAATAACGCAGAGCGTTGTTTAACAAATTATCCAGCACACGCTCCATCAAACGCATATCCAGTGCGCCGTAATCTCCGATCTGAAGATGGCGCAGCCGTACCGCACGATCAGGATTGACGCTTTGTACATCTTCCAGATGGGTTGTTAGCCACACGGGCAGGTCCGGAACACTGAGTTTTAGCTCATTTTGCGGCCGATCCAGACGAGCATAGGTGAGCAATTCTTCAATTAACGCTTCCAGTTGACCAATATCGCGGTTTAGCGCCTGCGATTCCTGCTCGGTAAGGTTATCGCTCATCTCCAGGCGGTAACGCAATCGCACCAGCGGTGTGCGAAGCTCATGGGCAATGCCGTCAATCAGCTGTTTTTTACTGGCAATCAGGGCATTGATATTGTCTGCCATTTGGTTAAACGCCACGCCCAGACGCTCAAAGCTTGAGCCGCTGTCAAAGTGCAGCCGCTCATTAAGATGCCCTTCACCAAAACGCTGCGCAGCGGCCTCCAGTCTCAGCATCTCTTGCCAGTGTGGGCGCATCCAGATCAGCACAGGGAAGGCCAATGAAATAGCAATGAAGGCCATCAGCGCGACGTCCAGCAAGCGCATCTGGTGCAGGAAATAGAGATAAGGTACCGGGCCGACGGCAAGAACATAGTGGCTGCGCGGGATTCGTTGAATAAAGGTGTACTGATCGTCGAGTGCAACGATATCGCCTTCCCGTAAGCGTTGCATAGTGGGAGCATCCAGATGGTATTTATTCAACGGTTCTACGCGAAGATCAAAAGACAGATTTAAATCCATCTCTTTCAGGGTTTTCCCCCAGTCACGCGGTGGGATTTCGCGTAATTCGCTGCGCATCAGATACAGCGAGCTTTTCATCAAATCGTCGAGCGACTGTCTGCCCGCACGTTCGGCGGTGAATTTGTACACCAGGCCAACCAGCAGGGTCATCACCAGAAAACAGACAAACAACAAGAGATAAAACTGCACAAACAGCTTTTTCATAAAGTCACCGAACACTCAATAGGTTAGCTAATGTGCAGTTGCCCCCGAAGCAGGTGGACGGTATCACTGTATCCACTGACGCACGGGGGAATATCAATCCGACCACCATCAACGCACTTATCCTGGCAGATTACACGGTATAAACCATTTCTGCATTCTTATGAGCGACCAGGCGACTGTACAGGATCGTCATTTAATGGACCTAACTCAACGCAAGAGCAACAACTCAATAGGCCTGCATACGTGGAAACAGTTCGTTTATACAACAACGATACCCTGCACCGACACAAAAACGAAACCACTTATATAAATATGGGTATTTTCACCGACAATCAGGCGACTTATTTTTGAGTTGACTGATAAGGTTATATAGACCTGAAATAACAACACTGACCCTCTTTAAAAAATTTAAAAGCAGAAGTGGGTTAATTTTTTTTTGATTTTGATTGGTTGTGATGAAAATAAACGAACAGCTTGATAAATGAGAGAGGCCAGAGGCCATTATTCGAGTGTGTCGAATAAAGCCTCAAGATTCTCCATCGAATGTAACGCTGTCATTATCTCATCTTCTGTAAACGGCGATACCAAACGTATTCCCAGTTTTGACTCATACCGACCGATACGGCTGTTTACATCCGTCTGCTTGCAGTTGTAAGTTCTTCGTGGGCGCAACTTAGCGCGGTACTAGCGCAGAAACACCTTTCCAATCATATAGGTCGTTGCCTGTCCGCCTATATACACACGGTCGCCAACGAGCTGGCAGCGTAACTCTCCGCCGCGTTCGAATCCCTGGTGCGCCAGCATCTGCATTTTGTTTAGCTGCCTGGCCCAGTAAGGGATGAGCATCGTGTGCGCTGAGCCGGTGACCGGGTCTTCTGCTACAGCCGCTCCAGGGCAGAAGAAACGGCTAACAAAGTCGTATTCACCTTCACCCGGCGCGGTTATGCAAACCATTTTCCCGAGAGGGATCATGGCATTAATATCCGGTTTAACCGCTTCAACTTGCTGCTGATTGTCCATCACGACCATATAATCACGCGCCATGCGTACTTCTTTGTATTCCGTGATACCTAACGTTTGCAGTAGTAATGCCGGCGGGATAATAGATTCAGTTTCCCATGCAGGAAAATCAAGTGTCAGCCATTTGCCATTGCGGCTTACCGTCAGTGCGCCGACAAATCGGGTTTCAAAATGAATAATGGTGTTCGGGTAATTAAGGTGTTCAAAGATGACATGTGCCGCAGCAAGTGTGGCATGGCCACAGAGGTTGATTTCGCCCTGAGTCGTAAACCAGCGTAATTCAAAACCTTTCTGAATCGGGACGAAAAAAGCGGTTTCCGACTGGTTATGCTGCTTTGACATTTTTAATAGTGTCTCATCAGGCAACCATTCTGTGAGTGGGCATACTGCGGCAGCGTTTCCGCCAAACGTGGTAGTGGTAAAGGCATCTATCATAAAAAAATCAATTTGCTGCATAGCGTAAACCTCTCATCAGTTCTGGCGGAAATCGCACTCTAGCACGCCATGTTAATCCGGTATTTACAATTCTTTATCTACCTGAATTATTTTCTATTTCGCTACCCGCTATGATTTTTATTTAATGTAAAATTTCATTTGAAATACTACTTCTTGATAATTCTGAATGCTGGAAAATTACCCTAATATACTTTTGCGATGTGATTATAAATTCAGTTGATTATTCTGATTTGTTACTTATTGATGATAGGAATGGTAATGGGATTGTTAAATTTCAACAGTGGTTTGTTCATTGTGGTATTGGCATTGTCGGCATCTGTTCTGGCAGGTGAAAATGTGATTACCGGCGGTTATGTTCATACCAAAACAGCAGGAAAAAGCCTTAGTGGTTTTAATGCGAAGTATGGATACACGCCCGATGAAAGTGATTTGGGTGTCATCTCCTCGCTCTCTATTTCCGCTGACAATGAAAACGATATTGACCGTGGATATGGTTCTGCTCTGGTGGGGGCAAGTTATCGCATAAACGATGTCCTCAAACCTTACGTATTGGCGGGTATCGCAAGGGGAGCAATAAAGGCTGATGGTGATACAGATACATCTACTGGCTTTGCATATGGAGCGGGTATTCAGTTAACCCCCATTGCAGGTTTCACTATCGATGCGGGCTATGAAGGTTCTAAGATCTTTGGTTCACAAGCTAATAGTGTGGTTCTGGGCGCGGGCTGGAAATTCTAAGGTATCTATTTTGAAAAAGTTAATGATGATGGTTTTATTCACCTCCGCTATATCCTTGCTATCCGGCTGCGTGACTGAACAACAACGAGTAGACAGATGCGTAGCAACAGGCGTAAGTCGTGATACTTGCTACCATGAGGAAAAAGAATACTGGCGTTCGGTGAATGCTAACTACGCAACCGAGCGTGCAGCGGAAACCCAGGCTGATGCTTTCAGAGAAGGCATGGGAAACAATAAACATAAAAAGAAAAGGTAGGGAAGTTAGGAAAGCTATTGGGTTATGAAAACGATGATTAATTATAATGCCAGCGGTTCACGGCAGGTGGGATGACGTTGGCATTATTTCTGGGCGCGGCTTTGTCGACTGAGAGATAACGACAAAGCCAGCGCCTTATTGGGCAACCCCCATTTTTATCGCCAAATGATTTAATCCTGTTTGCGGGTATTTGCCGCGAGGAAATGCGGTATATCCGCCAGTTTAATGTTTTCCGGGACAAAACCGTGTTTCGGGCAGGCAACCCGCTGAGAACGATAAATACCGGTATAACCAGATATCAGCCAGGCAACCGCGCAGGCCAGTGCGGCATAAATTCCCGTTTCTGATCCAAATAACTCAATGGCCATCAGTGTTGAAGCGACAGGCGTATTTGCGGCCCCGGCAAAGACAGCGACAAACCCCATACCCGCAAGACCAAAGATTGCACCGGCCAGCGGGGTGCCAAATACGGATGAAAACCCCGCGCTGATGCCCGCCATCAGAACAAGACGCCGGGAGTCAGGTGTCAGTCTAAACAGACGCGTAAACTGATCGGCGATGGATGCTCCCATTTGTACTGCCGTTCCTTCACGCCCGACTGAGGCACCAAACAGATGAGAAATCACGGTGCTGATAAAGACCAGCGGCGCCATGCGAAGGCGGATGATGCTGTGAGGATGGTGGATTTCATCAAGAACGAGGTTATTGCCACCCTCAACGGCGCTTCCGTACAACAGATAAATCCATCCTACAATGAAGCCGGCGACAGGAAGTAACCAGATAAGCCAATGGTGGTTGACTCGGGTCGTGGTGGCCCAATCAAGAGAAAACAGGAATAATGCAGAAGCTGTGCCGGTTAGTACGGCGATGAGCAAAGCCAGGGCAAGCCATTGCCCGAGTGCAGTTATTGAATTATTGAGCAGAAAGTGATTTGAGCGCATTGACGCATCCTCAGATGGGTTTTCATCCCGGATACACAGCGCAGCATGGCTAAAACTACGTACACCTGCTTCTTCCCGGTCCGGGAATATAAAGCAGGCATCATTAGCCACATGGCGGTTCAAGGGGGAATGCCATCCCCTGTGTGCGCTATATTACTACAAGAATCGATTCAGCAAAAGAGCGTAGACGCCTGGCTAACATGAGGGAACACAGTGGAAAAATGCATGTTTCAAACCTGGCTTCGCCAATGGGCGCTCATTCCTGACGGCAATCCGGTTATGACGCGAACATCAGCGCTATTACCCGTTACCACAATCAAGGAGGGGCGGAAAGCCATGCTTAAGCTCACCGATGATGAAAATGAGCGTACTGGCGGTGAGCTTATGGTGTGGTGGAATGGCAGCGGTGCCGCGCAAGTGATAGCACATGATCATGGCGCGACCCTACTAGTCCGCGCAACAGGAGCGGATTCGTTATCCGCGATGTCCCGAACGGGGGAGGATGCGCGGGCATGCCGTATTCTTTGCAATACCGCCCGACAACTCCATCGACCAGCCAATGCGTCGACACCGGTATTAACGCCGCTGCGGCACTGGTTTCGCCATCTTGCTCCTGCGGCGAAAATCTATGGTGGAGTCATGACGCGCTGTGCAGAGATTGCAAACGAGTTGTTCTCTTCACCTCAGGATGAGGTCGTATTGCATGGTGACTTACACCACGGCAATGTCCTCGATTTTGGCCCGGCAGGCTGGCTGGCAATTGATCCCAAGGGGCTATTGGGTGAGCGAGGGTTTGATTACGCCAATATATTCACGAATCCTGACCTTGCCGATCCCGGCGTTGCTATCGCGACAGACCCAAATATTTTTAATCAACGCGTGCAACTTGTCTCTGAGATAGCCGGGATTGAACGACAGCGACTGCTGATGTGGATAGCCGCATGGTGTGGTTTATCTTCTGCATGGTTTCTGGAGGATGGGGAAAATGCGGCGATAACCTTGCGTGTCGCGGAGCTAGCGATTGCTGAACTGGACGAAGAGAGCAGGCAACTTTGATCTAAGACACTGGGCTGGTAATTCTTAAACGTTATCATTAGGCTGATAAACGTTTTATTAATCTATCAGTGAACGGCGGTGATGTTGTGTTGTTTATTACAAAACGAGTGGGCCGGAAATAATGACTTCGTTGTTTTCATTAATAAAAAAACGGCCAAACCTCATATTGCTGGTGGTTTTTCTCATCGGAGCAAACATAGTCGCCTGGCTCTGGGCATTCACCGCGTTTAGGCATAATACGTCACTTCTGGCACTGAGCCTGATCGCGTGGTGTTATGGTTTGCGTCATGCAGTCGATGCCGATCATATTGCGGCCATAGATAGTGCGACGCGAAAGCTCATGCAGCAAAACAAACGCGCATTGACGACGGGGGCATGGTTTTCTCTGGGACACTCCACCATCGTCGTGCTGGCAAGTATGGGTATTGCTCTGACCACCAGCGTGTTTAAGCAGCATATGGTATGGTTTCAGAATATTGGTGGCATTATCGGCACCACCGTTTCTGCCGCATTTCTGCTGATTTTGGCTACCATCAACCTCATCATTTTCTGTCAGGTCTGGAAAGCGTTCCGTCATCTGAAACGCACCGGTATTTATGATCTCTCCACCGAAGATGTCACGGTTTCTGGTCCGCTGAATTGGCTATTCCGCTCAGCCTTCAGGTTGGTTGGGAAAGACTGGCACATGTATTTTGTTGGCTTCTTATTTGGTCTGGGCTTTGACACTGCGACTGAAATCTCGTTGTTGGGCATATCGGCTTCAAGCGCCTCCAACGGGATGTCTGTCTGGTCCATTTTAGTCTTCCCGGCGCTGTTTACCTGCGGTATGGCGCTGATTGATTGTCTCGACAGTATTCTGATGGTTGAGGCTTACGGTTGGGCATTCAATAAGCCACAACGTAAGCTGTATTACAATATGACCATTACCGGAACCTCAGTGATTGTGGCGCTGTTTATCGGCGGACTGGAGGGATTGAGCCTGCTGTCTGATGCGTTTTCGCTACAGGGCGGGCTGTGGGACACGGTCAGTAACTTAAGTGACCACATGGGCAACGTCGGGTTTGCCATTATTGGTGTCTTTATTGCCTGTTGGATTATTTCCGCATTGAACTACCGCTGGAAAAAATATGACGGGCTGACGTTCAGTTGAGGTAGAAAAATCGATATGCAATTCAACGTGACACTGTCACGTTGATGGCGTCCACGCGATTGGTTATGCGGTTCATTCGGTGGGTTATTTCTGAGGCTCGTCGTCCCAGGCATGCGGAGCGAACAGATAACCTTTGTTGCGTACCGTTTTGATTCGATAGGGTTCAGTCGCGTTATCGAGCAGTTTTTTGCGTAGTCGGGAGATTGCGACATCGACACTGCGGTCCATACCGTCGTAACTTACGCCGCGCAGGTTTTTCAGCAAGGCATCGCGATCCATAATCTGCCCGGCATGGGTTGCCAGTTCCCAAAGTAACTCAAAATCCGCCGTAGAGAGGGCGACTTGTTCACCGCCGAGCAGCACAGACCGATTGGTTGGGTCAATGGTCAGTGCGCCAAAACGCAGTGTGGTGTGCGGAGTGATGGTGGCAGCCTGAATCCCTTTTGCCTGGGCTGAATGTTCGTTTTGGCGTAAATGCAGGCGCAGGCGAGCCAGCAGTACCGCCGGTGGTGTGGTTTTCAGGATATAGTCGCAGGCACCCATTTCGAGGGCCAGAATATGGTTCATGTCGCTGTCCAGCGAAGTCAGCAGGACAATTGGACCTTGCCAGCGCCCACGTAAATCACGGCAAATAGTCATACCGTCTTTACCTGGAAGCATAATATCTAACAACACCAGATCGGGTTGCACTTGCAGGATTTTCTCTTCGGCCATATCACCACGAGGTTCAACGATAACCTCAATATCATGCCGGGCCAGATAGGCCGCAATCAGCGAACCTACTTCAGGATCATCTTCAACAAATACGATGGTGTTCATATCATTCATTTTGAATATAAAACGCCAACATACACCGCCATCGTTTTTCCTTCCATTAATCTTTTCTAAACGAGAACGCTTCCGTTATGCTAGTGGCTGATGTTATTGATGTGTTAAGGCAAAACGATGGGGCTCGTAGTAAAAGCGGCGCTGGGTGCGCTGGTAGTGGTGCTGATTGGTTTACTGGCTAAAACAAAGAATTACTATATTGCGGGGTTAATTCCACTGTTCCCGACCTTTGCGCTGATAGCGCACTATATTGTGGCCAGTGAGCGGGGAATAGAGGCATTACGCACAACCATCGTATTCAGCATGTGGTCAATTATTCCCTATTTTGTCTACCTCATTTCACTGTGGTACTTCACCGGTTTTATGCGTTTACCCGTCGCGCTCATTGGCTCGGTAGTTTGCTGGAGCCTGAGCGCGTGGTTGCTGATCTTTTGTTGGATAAAACTGCACTAGCGCAGGTGACGACCACCATCAACGGCAAAACTGCGGCCGGTAACAAAGCAGCTGGTAAACAGGTAGTCTATTAAATCAATGACTTCTTTTTCACCGGGCGCTGTTTTCATCAACGATTTATTCAGCGCCTGCTGGCGATAGTCTGCATCGTCACCTTCGTTAAACAGGATTAGCGAGGGGGCGATTGCGTTAACTTTCACTTCCGGGGCCAGTTTGCGGGCGAATGAGCGGGTCATATTATCCAGAGCCGCTTTACTGGCAGCATACGCAATATGCTTGTCGCTGCCGCGTTCGACGACGTAATCAGTAAAATGGATAATATCGCTGGCCGCATGCCCATGTCCGCGCAGCAGGCCTTCCAGCGCGTGATTAAGCAGGTAAGGGGTATTCACGTGGATCTGCATCATACTGGACAGCACCTCAGAAAGCGGCAGCCCCGGTTTTTCAGCAACCCAGGCGCTGGCATTATGCACAATAGCGCGTAAACCTTCGGTACGGGCTTTCACTTCATTGGCAAAAGCGAGGACACCTTCGTCGGTCGCGAAGTCAGCCTGAATACACTGTGCCCCCGCCGCTTGCAGGCCATCAATCGCCGGGTAGTGTGTCCGGTAGCTGACGATCACCGGCTGCTTTTGATTCAGAAAATGCCACGCGATGGCGAGACCGATGCGACGGCCCCCTCCGGTGATAAGTATTGGCATAGCGGGCTTTTTACCCATCGAGTTCTCCATGAGTCGCAAACGATGGGTCAACTATTTAACCCATCAGCATCCAGGTCGCCGGAACAGCTGCTACAAGAAGCAGGCCGATCAAAGCCATTTCCTGGCGTTTTAATACGTTGTCGTGCGCGTGAGTTTTGCGGGCATAAAGGAAAACCAGCAAACCCGGAGCATACAGCACCACGGACAACAGCAGGTGCATCGGACCTGACGCGTACAGTAACCATAAGCCATAAATGCATGCACCGACACCAACAGCCTGATGAATTGGACGGGTTGCTATTTTCAGCAAAAATGCGCCGACGAGGAAATAGGGCACCAGAATCATCTCTGAGGCAATAGTCAGCAGCGTATTGTAGTCAGAACCTGTGAGCCAGATCAGCACCAGACAGACCTGTACGCAGATGTTAGTCAACCACAGTGATGCCGATGGCGCGCCTTGCGCATTCTGACGGGCAAAAATACGCGGGAATGCTTTGTGCGTGGATGCCAGAAAAGGGACTTCCGCCGCCATAATCGTCCAGCTCAAATAGGCGCCGCAGACAGAGACAATCAAACCCGCGGCGATAATGATTTCGCCCCATGGCCCCATCATTTTAACCATCAGACCAGCCATGGATGGGTTGCGGATTTCAGCCAGTTCCGGGCGTGCGACTACGCCAAGAGAAAGCAGGGTTACCAACAGGTAGACGCCAAGCGCGGCAAGTACTGCCAGCAGCGTCGCGCGTCCGACATCGCGTTTGTTCCTCGCCCGTGCGGACACCACGACAGCCCCTTCGACACCGATAAACACCCACAGGGTGATAAGCATGGTGTTTTTAACTTGCTCCCAGACAGGAACACCCAGTTTCACACCGGTAAAGTCGAGGCTGAAGGTGTCGAGCTTAAATAACATAAATGCCAGAACGATAAACAGGCCAAGCGGCAGTAACTTCGCCAGCGTCGCCACCAGATTAATGCTGGCGGCTGTCTGTACGCCACGTAACACCAGAAAGTGCACGATCCACAGCAGTACCGATGCACCGACAATAGACTGCCAGGTATTCCCGTCGCCAAACAAACGCAACGCAGGTGTATCGGTAAAGAAGCTAAGTGCGGAAAAGACGATAACCAGATAGGAAACGTTAGCGATAACGGCGCACAGCCAATACCCCCACGCGGAACAGAAACCGATCAGTTCGCCGAAGCCTTCACGCGCGTAGGTAAAGATGCCGCCATCCAGTTCCGGGCGGATACGCGTCAGGATCAGCATGGCAAACGCGAGCAGCAGGATCCCCGCACCCGTAATCGCCCAACCAATCAATAACGCTGCCGGGCTGGCTACTGCAGCCATATTTTGTGGCAGGCTGAAAACACCAGCGCCAAGCATTGAGCTTAGAACCAGCGCTGTCAGTGCGCTCAGACCCAATTTCTTTTCCATTTGTATCCAGTTACAAAAACGAGAGTGAGAGAATAATTATTTTGGCAAATCGCATAAAAATGGTGAAAGCGACTCAAGGCGCGGGATTTTACGGAGAGAAGACAGCGCATGCAATGGGGATAGGCAGATTTGTGACTAAAAATGCTAAAGGCGGCATTAAGCCGCCTTTTATTAATACTATTGTCTGTTACTTATACAGATCGGCGCTGATGGTCATGTTGTTACCACGTTCCGACCACTGGCGGGTGATGTGGTAATACTTAGCACCTTTTTTCGCTGCACGTTTAGCAACCTGGTAAGAGACTTCGGTCATGTTGCCATAGTTACCGGTGAACTTGATGCTGTCGAACGGCACCATCATCGCGGCGGTAGCTTTGTTCAGTTCTTCAACTTTGGTACCGTCAGGCAGGGTGACAGTGTAACGTCCGCCTTTAGTTGACTGAGTTTCGAAGAAACGACCCACTTCGGCACTCGGCGACGCGGTTGTTGCCACGCCAGGAATTTCAACTTTCTTCGCGGCTTCGCCACCGGCTGCTAACGCGGCACGTCCGGCATCAGAATCAGCAGGGATCGCATCAGGGCTTTGAACAACACGTTTTTTCGCATCTTCTTTGTAGATGAATGCGGTAATACGCTGGTTACCACCCTGGTTGGCATCAACCTGGCGTACGATATAGAAAGAGTAAGCCCCTTTTTCTTTCGCCACTTTGGTGATGGCATCATTTACTTCAGGCTGGCTGCGGAAGAAACCCTGAACCGTAACGGTATCGAAAGGTTCAATCAGAACGGCCTGGTCTTTGGGTAATTCCATAACGCCGTTGATGACGCGATTTTTGGTGACTTCTGCTTTTTCCGCGTCGGCTTTATAGATATCGGCGACGACGCGCCAGTTACCGCCACTGCCAAAATCTGAGGTATCAACAACATAAAAGGAGGCTGCACCGTCTTTATCTGCACGACGGGATACGGCGTCTACCGCATCACCGATAGCATTAAAACGACCGGTAACCACAATGCGGTCATAGGGTTTCAGGGCAGCTGCTTGCTCCGGCGTCAATTCTGTCGCTGCATTTACAGAAAAAGCAGTCGCAGAAAGAAGAGCGGACGCCAGGAGAGTGTTCTTAAGCTTCATAAAAATAATCCTTCGCCTTGCGCAAACCAGGTACTGGTATTGTTATTGACTAGAAACGTGGCTGATTATTGCATTTAAATTGTGTCAGTGTCTGCGTGATTTTTCACTCATCGTGCCACCCATGCTAACAACATCGATAACATTTAGTGATATGTCTAAAAATTCGGCGTTTGGCGGCTAAAACTGATAAAGCAGTTGAATTTCATAAGTTAATTTAATGTTAATCAATTGTTCTACGGTGGCGCTTAATCATGTTTTGCCGCTTCGCTTGAGCGAATTATCAGCCTTTGCGGGCTATTTAAAGGGCATTATCCCTGCTTGCGAGTGAATTCATTCCTGTTTTGCAAATTTCATAATAAATACTGTTTTTTGGCGCTAGATCACAGGCGTCATTTTCAGTAGGTTATACAGAGTTTGTTACTGTTTTATTTTATTGAGGTAACACTGAGCTCTCTCGGGAGTGTGCGCATGCCTCTTGCGAACATTGATAAACCATCATCAAAAATACAGATGGAAGGGAACATTATGCGAATTGGCATACCAAAAGAACGGTTAACCAATGAAACCCGTGTTGCAGCCACACCGAAAACGGTTGAGCAGCTGCTGAAGCTGGGTTTTAGCGTCGCGGTTGAAAGCGGCGCAGGTCAACTGGCTAGTTTTGACGATAAGGCGTTTGTGCAAGCAGGCGCAGAAATTGTTGACGGGAATGCTGTCTGGCAGTCAGAGATTATCCTGAAGGTCAACGCGCCAGAAGCGTTTGAGATTCCGTTGCTTAATCCGGGTACCACGCTGGTGAGTTTTCTCTGGCCTGCGCAGAACCCAGAGTTACTGCAAAAACTCGCTGAGCGAAATGTGACGGTCATGGCGATGGATTCTGTGCCGCGTATTTCGCGTGCGCAGTCTCTGGATGCCTTAAGCTCGATGGCCAATATTGCCGGGTACCGTGCAATTGTTGAAGCGGCACATGAGTTCGGTCGGTTCTTTACCGGGCAAATTACCGCGGCGGGTAAAGTTCCACCTGCCAAGGTGATGGTGATCGGTGCTGGTGTGGCGGGATTGGCCGCTATCGGTGCGGCAAACAGCCTCGGGGCGATTGTTCGCGCCTTTGACACACGCCCGGAAGTAAAAGAACAAGTTCAGAGTATGGGCGCTGAGTTCCTTGAGCTGGACTTTAAAGAAGAAGCGGGCAGCGGCGATGGCTACGCCAAAGTGATGTCCGAAGCGTTTATTAAAGCGGAGATGGAGCTGTTCGCCGCGCAGGCAAAAGACGTCGACATCATCGTTACCACCGCGCTGATCCCAGGGAAACCTGCGCCGAAACTGATCACGCGAGAGATGGTTGATTCGATGAAGTCCGGCAGCGTGATTGTCGATCTCGCCGCGCAAAACGGGGGTAACTGCGAGTATACCGTTGCCAATCAGGTGACCACCACCGAGAACGGCGTCAAGGTCATTGGCTATACCGATTTGCCGGGTCGTTTACCGACTCAGTCTTCGCAATTGTATGGCACCAACCTTGTCAACCTGCTGAAACTGTTGTGCAAAGAGAAAGACGGCAACATCACCGTTGATTTTGACGATGTGGTGGTGCGTGGCGTGACAGTGGTTCGCGATGGTGAAATTACGTGGCCTGCACCCCCTATCCAGGTTTCTGCTCAGCCACAGGCGGCGCCTAAAGCTGCTCCTGCACCACAGGTAGAGAAAAAACCTGCATCCCCATGGCGCAAATATGCGCTGATGGCGCTGGTGGTGATTCTGTTTGGCTGGCTAGCCGATGTCGCGCCAAAAGAGTTCCTCGGACACTTTACGGTGTTCGCACTTTCCTGCGTGGTAGGTTACTACGTGGTGTGGAATGTCTCGCATGCGTTGCATACCCCGCTGATGTCCGTGACTAACGCTATCTCCGGGATCATCGTCGTGGGGGCATTATTACAAATTGGCCAGGGCGGCTGGGTGAGTTTCCTGAGCTTTATCGCGGTGCTTATTGCCAGCATTAATATTTTCGGTGGCTTCACCGTGACTCAGCGCATGCTGAAAATGTTCCGGAAAAACTAAGGGGTAACATATGTCTGGAGGATTAGTTACAGCTGCATACATTGTTGCCGCAATCCTGTTTATTTTTAGTCTGGCGGGGCTTTCCAAACACGAAACGTCGCAACAGGGTAACAACTACGGCATCGCCGGGATGGCGATTGCGCTGATTGCCACGATTTTTGGCCCGGATACCGGCAACGTCGCCTGGATTCTGGTCGCAATGATCATCGGTGGCGCAATTGGTATTCGTCTGGCGAAAAGAGTCGAGATGACCGAGATGCCGGAGCTGGTGGCGATTCTGCACAGCTTCGTCGGTCTGGCCGCCGTACTGGTTGGTTTCAACAGCTATCTGTATCACGATACCGGTCTGGAACCGATCCTGGTGAACATTCACCTGACTGAAGTGTTCCTCGGCATCTTTATCGGTGCAGTCACCTTCACTGGTTCTATCGTGGCGTTTGGTAAACTGCGCGGCAAGATCTCATCTAAGCCGCTGATGCTGCCGAACCGCCATAAGCTGAACCTGGCGGCGCTGGTGGTTTCTTTCCTGCTGCTGGTCGTGTTTGTTCGTACCGAGAGCTTGGGCCTGCAGGTCCTGGCGCTGTTGGTGATGACCATTATCGCCCTGGCGTTTGGCTGGCACCTGGTCGCATCCATCGGTGGGGCCGATATGCCAGTCGTCGTCTCTATGCTGAACTCCTATTCAGGATGGGCAGCAGCAGCGGCAGGCTTTATGCTGAGCAACGATCTGTTGATCGTTACCGGTGCGCTGGTCGGTTCCTCGGGTGCGATCCTGTCTTACATTATGTGTAAGGCAATGAACCGCTCTTTCGTCAGCGTTATTGCGGGTGGGTTTGGCACTGACGGCTCCTCAACCGGTGATGCCGAAGAAGCCGGTGAACATCACGAGATTAATGCCGAAGATACCGCTGAAATGCTGAAAAACTCGCATTCCGTGATTATCACCCCGGGCTACGGTATGGCGGTGGCGCAGGCGCAGTATCCGGTGGCGGAAATTACTGAGAAACTGCGCGCCCGTGGTATCAAAGTCCGTTTTGGTATTCACCCGGTAGCAGGACGCTTGCCTGGTCATATGAACGTGCTGCTGGCGGAAGCCAAAGTGCCGTATGACATCGTGTTGGAAATGGATGAGATCAACGATGATTTCGCCGATACCGATACCGTGCTGGTTATTGGCGCGAACGATACGGTAAACCCGGCAGCGCAGGACGATCCGCGCAGCCCAATTGCCGGAATGCCAGTGCTGGAAGTGTGGAAAGCGCAGAATGTTATCGTGTTCAAACGCTCAATGAACACCGGTTATGCAGGCGTGCAGAACCCGCTGTTCTTTAAAGAAAACACCCATATGCTGTTTGGCGATGCCAAAGCCAGTGTGGATGCGATTCTGAAAGCGTTGTAATGCGTGCTTAAAAGTAAGACGGCCTCTGCGGAGGCCGTTTTTTTGTTAAACATCCAGTTTACGCTGGGTAATCCATTCCACACGAGCCGGATCGCGATGCGAGAAAAATGCGCTGATCCCGGCATCCATGGCGGCGATTTGCGTCATTTCTTCAGCCGTTAAGGCAAAATCCAGTATCTGAATATTCTCTGTCATACGCGCTTTGCGCACGGTTTTCGCCAGAGAAATAATTCCGCGCTGATAAATCCAACGCAGCACCACCTGACCGATGCTTTTCCCGTACTTCTCACCAATTGTGGCCAGTGTCGGATTTTGAAACAGGTCGTTGCGCCCCTCGGCGAACGGCGCCCAGGCCTGTGGTTGAATATTGCGGCTCTGCATCCAGGCTACGGCATGCGGTTGCTGGTGGAAGGGATTCACCTCTATCTGGTTCACCGCCGGGATGATGCGGTTGAAGGCCACCAAATCGGCCAGACGGTCCGGGTGAAAATTGCTGACGCCAATCGCGCGAATTTTCCCTTCCTCGTAGAGTTCCTCCATAGCACGCCAGGCGCCGTGCACGTCGCCATAGGGCTGGTGGATTAAATACAGGTCAAGGTAGTCAAGCTGAAGGCGCTGCAACGAACGCGCAAACTGAGCTTTCGCGCCGGCGTAGCTGGTATCTTGTAACCACAGCTTGGTGGTGATGAAGAGTTCATCGCGAGGTACGCCGCTTTGTTGCAGCGCATTGCCGACCTGAGTTTCATTCAGATAGGAGGCGGCGGTATCGATCAGGCGATATCCTGTTTCGATGGCATCCCGCACGGCTTGCTCACACTCGTTAGCGTCGGTCATTTGGTATACGCCAAAACCGAGCAGAGGCATCTCAACACCATTATTTAAGACGGTTGTATTCATGGAACGCTCCTGAACATCATTTTTGCATTGGCAGCAGATTAGCAAGAATCTGTTCACACTATTAGTCGGTTAAATCAGCATAGACCTATGAGTAAAATTCATTTTTAGCAGGATAGTATGCGAGGTATGTCCCATATATTTGGTGAGAAAGGGGGGGGATTCATGATTGATACTCATAAACTTATGCTTCTTTCGCTATCTAATCACTGCCATTCACCCCGTATATACTGCCACCTGACTTTTCCTAAGATAACAGGACGCTATGCGTACACGTGAACAGCGCTCGTCGGTTGCGACTGCAAGCCACACCGGTCTCTCTTTTATTCTTATCCTCAGCGGCTTGATGGCCTTTACTTCACTTTCAACCGATATCTATCTCCCGGCGATGCCGACCATGGCAGGGGATTTAAACGGCAATGTGGAGCTTACTGTTACCGGTTTTTTGGTGGGGTTTGCTATTGCGCAGCTGATCTGGGGACCGATCAGCGATCATCTGGGTCGACGTAAACCGCTGTTCATCGGCATGGTGCTGTTTATCATCGGTTCAGCGGGGTGTGCGCTGTCTACGGATATCACGCAAATTGTTTTCTGGCGGGTCTTTCAGGCGCTGGGGGCTTGCACCGGGCCGATGCTGGCGCGTGCCATGATTCGTGATCTCTTTGCTCGTACTCGTGCGGCGCAAATGTTATCTACCCTGGTACTGGTTATGGCGATTGCCCCCATCGCAGGGCCATTGATTGGTGGGCAAATTATTCGACTGAGCACCTGGCACTCTATTTTTTGGTTGCTGGTGGTCATTGGCGTGCTGATGTTTATCTCGCTGCTGTGGTTGCCGGAAACACTCCCTGAAGAAAGACGCGTAAAAGCCTCACTGGCAGGCGCATTTCGTCATTACCGCACTCTGTTAACCAATGGTCAATTTATGCGCTACACCCTGAGTCTGACCTTTTATTATGTGGGGGCGTATGCGTTTATTACCGGTTCGCCATTTGTTTATATTCGCTACTACCATGTCGATCCACAGCATTACGGCTGGTTATTTGCGTTAAATATTGTTGGCGTTATGGCGATGAGTGCGGTCAACCGCCGGTTGGTGCAACGGCATGCGTTAGAACAGTTGCTGAAGTACGCGACGATGTTGGCGGCACTGGCTGCTGTTGCATTGGCGTTGCTGGTTAAGCTGGAAATAGGAGGAGTTATTGCCATTATCATCACTGTGTTTCTGCTGTTTTCGATGAATGGAATCATTGCCGCAACGTCGACGGCCGCCGCGCTGGATGCCGCTCCCAATATCGCCGGTTCAGCTTCGGCGCTGATTGGTTCATTACAGTATGGCAGTGGCATCATCTCGTCTTTACTGCTGGCGAGATTGAGTGACGGCACCCCCTGGACCATGGCCTGGATTATTGCGCTATTCACACTGATGAGCGCTGCACTGGTATTCCGTGTCAAACAGTAGTTGAACAGCCCCGCGAGAGCAGGGCATACACTTATTCTTTGTTAAGATCGCTCAGCAGGACAGCAATGCTTTGACCACCATTTGTTTGCTCAAGGGCAATCTTTACGATGATGGTCAGCGGTACTGAAAGCAGCATTCCAACGGGGCCGAGCAGCCAGCCCCAAAAAATCAGCGACAGGAACACCACCAGCGTAGAAAGCCCCAACCCTCGCCCCATGATGCGTGGTTCGAGGATATTGCCGAACACCAGGTTAATCACAAGATAACCTGCCAGCACGAGCAACGCGTCGTAAAAACCACTGAATACCAGTACCTGAGCAATAGGGGGAATCGCTGCCAGCACCGAACCGATGTTAGGAATATAATTCAGGGCAAAGGCCAGCAGTCCCCAGACAAACGCGAAGCGGACATCCAGCGCGGCAAGCATGCCCCAGGCGACCAGTCCGGTGACGATACTGATGGCGGTTTTTAGCACCAGATAGTGCGAGACACTGTCGATAGCGCGTTGGATCGCGGCCATTCCTTCAAGAGGGCGGCTCATCATTTGTTTGAGTTTGCCGGGGAGTTGCGGTACTTCCAGCAGCATAAAAACCACGGTCAGCAATAGTAGAAATATCGAGGACATCGCATTGGAGAGTTGCGTTAATAAATTGGTGACCAGCGTCATTGCAGCGTTCGGGTCAACATATTTCACCAACTCGTCGACGGAAACCCCGATCCCCGCACGTTGTAGCCACGGTTCGATATTTTTCAGTGGGATAACCAGGGACGAACGATATTGCGGCAGTGTCCGTGCCAGCTCATTTAAGGAGGTACCTAAATAAGCCAGAAGCAGCACCATTAGCATGACAATAATAACAATCAGCAATGACACGGCGAATACACGCGGTATACGGAGCTTAACCATGCGTTGTACTACGGGATTAAGCACGACGGCGATAAATAACGCCAGAATAAACGGTACGATGATTTCGGCGGCAAATCGGATACCGGTTAAAATGATAACCAACATGCCAAGCATAATAACTATTTTTAGGCCGTTAAGCGTGATGATCGGTTTTGCCATGTGAATCCCTGAGTTTTTTATCTATATAATAATGTGATCTGCCTCGAGCCGTTATAACAAAAATCAAACGAGCCGGGTAAAGAAGTGAAAAGATTTTGAGTTCGCATTGAACCTATGATACAAATCATCTGTGTTTAACTACCGAGGACAATTATCATCCGCGATGATGAGAAGCAACACTGCGGATAATTGTAATATTATGGACAATACGTTCAGGATGTTTTTGCGTTTACCTACACTTCTTCGTACCTCTTCCACTTTCTTGCTTGCGGGTGAGCAACACTGGCGCAACGCGCTTTAGTCCCTTCTTCTGCCTGAGCTGGCGTTATGCGCTGAGCTATCTGATTCTATTTTTTGGTTTACTGCATGCAGTAGGCCCAAAGGACTATATTCTCAAGCAGGAGAAGCATCATGTTTTACTGGATATTATTAGGTCTGGCCATTGCGGCTGAAATTACCGGTACGCTGTCAATGAAATGGGCCAGCGTAGGCCATGGTAATGCGGGCTTTATTTTAATGCTGGTAATGATCGCCTTATCGTATATTTTTCTCAGTTTTGCCGTTAAAAAAATCGCCCTTGGTGTGGCCTATGCCTTATGGGAAGGTATCGGAATTTTATTTATTACGCTGTTTAGCGTGCTGTTATTCGACGAAACCTTGACCACGATGAAAGTTGCTGGACTGGTCTCGCTGGTGTTAGGCATTGTGTTGATCAAATCGGGTACACGCAAGCCAGCAAAAGCGAGGAGGGAGGTGACCCATGCAGCAGTTTGAGTGGGTTCACGGTGCCTGGCTTGGAATGGCTATCGTTCTTGAAATCGTTGCTAACGTCTTCTTAAAATTTTCCGATGGTTTCCGCCGTAAGGCTTATGGCGTGTTGTCGCTGGTGGCGGTATTAGCGGCATTTAGTGCGCTGTCCCAGGCGGTAAAAGGAATCGATCTTTCTGTCGCCTACGCGCTGTGGGGAGGATTCGGGATCGCCGCAACGTTAGCCGCAGGATGGGTGCTTTTTGGTCAGCGCCTGAATAACAAAGGCTGGATTGGCGTCGCCTTGCTGCTGGCCGGAATGATCATGATCAAACTTGCCTAATCTTCGTGCTGCCCGCAAATGTGGGCAGCATGTGTTATCCCTTCGCCAGTGCTTCGAGTTTATCGCGAAACCCCGTCACAGAAATGGCGCGATTATCTGCCCGCCAGCGATCTTTTGCTGCTGGAGCGGAGCTTTGCACACCAATCAATTGCCAGCCTGAATCTGTCTTTAGCATCAATGGGGAGCCGCTATCGCCAGGGAGCGTATCGCACTGATGTGACAGGACGGTATTTTGTGCCCAGCCAGTTACCACGCAATCCTGATGCGTGTACAGGTCATCCAGGTGATCTTCCGGATACCCCGACTGAGTCACTTTACGGTCAGCGGCTTTTAGCGCTGCGGTTAACGCGGCTTTATCACCGTCAAATAACGGTAGCGGCGCGATCCCGGAGGGGGGATAACGTAACACCACCAGACCAAAATCCCACGGTGCCGCAGAAGGTGGGACAATCCAGCCGTCACCATCTGCTTTTAAGCGCTTGCCGAGAGAGGGATCAACCCGTCCTTCAATGCCGTGGATTTCATAGCGCCAGATACCCTTTTTCGACACAAAACGTAGCGCGACGGCTTTATCCGGCTTGCCTTTCGGTGGGGTGAGTAAGCAGTGCCCGGCGGTCAGGGCCAGGTGAGGTGAAATGAGCGTAGCCGTACACAGGTTACCGCTGGCGGTTTCCAGTTGCCCGATAGCGTCCCACGGTGATTGTGTCGGGTCAGTCACCCTCACACGATCATCATGACCAAAAAACAGCGTTTTTATGTTATCGGCTTCAGCAGCGGTCGTTGCAGGCTGCTCCGCATGTGCAACGACAGGAAATAGACAAATTGAACCCAGTAATACCGCAATGGTTTTATGCATATCACACTCTGGTGGGGAATTATGATTATTAACAGCAAACCCTCAGTTAATACTATAGACGGGACGGCGGGAAAGTGGGAGTAAAATCAGATAACTACACTCAGGAAAGATAAAAATGCATGGCGATAAGAGCGCAAATTATCAGGGTAATAAGAATGAACTCAAAGCGGTAATGTGACACCATTTTACCCTCCGAAAGGCGGCGCTAAATCAGACTGATTTAGCGCCGTATGCTATGGCATGGGGGACGCCATGGTTACTACAGATGTTTTATGCAGCCGGTTGAGCAGCAGGTTTAGCGGTTTCGTGTTTTACTGCTTTTTTGGTGTGTTTTTTAGCGGCCTGAGCTTTCTGCTCTGCGGCTGGTTTGGTTGCAGCTGGTTTAGTTGCGGCTTTTTTGGTGTGTTTTTTGGCAGCCTGAGCTTTCTGCTCTGGCGCTTTTTGTTCTACAGCCGGTTTAGTCGTGGATTTTTTAGCGTGCTTTTTGGCAGCCTGTGCTTTCTGCGGCGCTGCTTTGTGCTGTTTTTTATGATGAGTGGTTTTTGCCGGTGCAGCTTTCGTGGTCGCAGCAGCAGTCGGAGCGGTAGTCGCAGTTGTTTCAGCAGCAAATGCAGCGGAAGACAGACCCATAGCAGCGGCAACAACCAGAGCTAATACTTTTTTCATTCTCATACCCTCGATTTGGTTTTTCATTCAACCCCACTGCGGGGCCGTTGAAATAACTATATCGCTGTAATCTCTGGGCTTCCGTGAGTCATTGGTTTCGACGTGTAACCGTTTGTACAATGACTCACGGTATACGATTACAGATAGCGGGCTTCCAGATGGGCGCGGAAATAGCGGCTGCTCAGCGGTTCTCCGGTTGCCTGGGTAATGAGCTGCTCGGTCGTGAAACGACTGCCATGTTGCCAGATATTCTGGCGCAACCAGTCAAACAAGGCGCTAAAGTTTCCTTGCGCAATGGCGTGGTTTAAGTCTGGCAATGCACGGTTAGCCGCACTGAAAAGCTGGGCTGCATACATCGCCCCCAATGTGTACGAAGGGAAGTAACCAAAACCGCCATCGGTCCAGTGGATATCCTGCATACAGCCGTTACGGTAATTCCCGATTGTAGACAGCCCTAACCAGGCCTGCATTTTTTCATTCCACAAGGCAGGAATATCATCGACCTCAATGTCGCCGTTAATTAACGCACGCTCGATTTCATAACGCAGGATCACGTGAGCAGGATAGCTAACCTCGTCAGCATCAACGCGGATAAAGCCTGGTTTGACCTGCTGGTTCCAAGCGATGAAATTGCTTTCCTCAAAGGCGGGTTGATCGCCAAAATGCCGGGTTACTGCGGGAATTAACCGTTTCAGAAACGCCGGGCTGCGGCCTAATTGCATTTCAAAGAACAGGCTCTGAGATTCATGGATGGCGGTTGATCGTGCCAGGGCAATAGGTTGCCCTGACCAGTTCTGAGGTAGATTTTGCTCATAACGCGCATGACCTGTCTCATGAATGACGCCAAACAGCGCGCTGAGCAATTCATTTTCATCATAGCGGGTGGTAATACGGACATCTTCCGGTACACCGCCACAGAAGGGGTGTGCACTGATGTCCAGGCGTCCTGCGGTAAAATCAAAACCTAACTGCGCCATGGTTTCAAGGCCCAACTCACGCTGAACTGCAGTCGGGAAGGGGCCTGTGGGGGCGATAAGCGATTGTTGTGATTGTTTGGCCACCACCTTATTGAGCAATTCGGGTAGCCAGCTTTTGATGTCGGCAAAGAGAATATCCAGCCGGGCGCTGGTCATCTCTGGTTCAAAGACATCCAGCAATGCGTCGTAGGGCGAGCACCCTTTTGCTTCAGCACGCAGTCGGGCTTCTTCGCGGCTGTACTTAACCACCTCTTTCAGGTTTTCAGCAAACCCTTCCCAGTCATTGGCCGGGCGTTGGCTGCGCCAGGCATGTTCGCAACGACTGCCCGCCAGTGATTTCGCTTCGACCAGCGATTCGGGTAGCAAGGACGCTTGATGATGTAGCCGTGACATTTCGCGCAGATTGGCCTGCTCGACATCGTTCAGATCTTCCTGCTGTGCAGCG
Source organism: Citrobacter sp. RHBSTW-00671 (assembly GCF_014103415.1). Taxonomy (NCBI): domain Bacteria; kingdom Pseudomonadati; phylum Pseudomonadota; class Gammaproteobacteria; order Enterobacterales; family Enterobacteriaceae; genus Citrobacter; species Citrobacter sp. RHBSTW-00671. The sequence goes on along the minus strand of NZ_JABXPR010000001.1, from coordinate 3,128,624 downwards.
GCGATCCACTTTGCCACATTGGCATCGGTTAACAGTTGATGTTCAAGCACGCTCAGTTCAGCCAGCGCTTCACCCCGGGCTTTGCTACCGCCAGGCGGCATCATGGTAAACATGTCCCAACTGGCAATAGCCGAGAGATGGGAGAAGCGAGAGAGACGCTGGAACGTGCGGGTGAGCTGATGGTAATTATCATTGTTACTCATTTTTTGTTCTCGTTCTGCTTAGGGGTAGTGAGAAGTTTACCGTGATTCATTCACTTTTCATAAACACACCTTTATGCCCGGTTTTCTGTAACAGCTTTCTTATAGCGAAAAGCCAGCAGCACGACAAAACAAATGGCGTAGCTAATGGGGAACGGGGATAGCACTTTTACCGACCACAGGTAATGCAGCGGAAGCAAAATGGCGGCCAGGTAAACGTAGTTGTGCAGCGTTTGCCAGCGTTTGCCCATTTTACGTTGCGCGGTTTGCGTTGAGGTCAGCGTTAGCAGGAGTAAGATAACCCAACCCGTCATGCCCAGCGTTAGCCAAGGGCGTGAAACCAGTTCACGTCCTAACAATCCCAGGTTTTGCATACCCAGCTCCAGCAGCGCATAGCTGGTCAAATGCAGCGTGGCCCATGCAAAACACCATAAACCTAACAACCGCCGGGTGCGAAACAACAAAGGCTGCTTTGCATAGCGCGCAAGCGGCGATACCAGCAGGGTAGCCAGAAAAAACTTCAGCGCGGTAATGCCCGTAAAGTGCTGGATATCTTTTCCCGGGTCAGCACCCAACCCGCCATGTTGTGCGGCCCAGAAGAGCCATAGCAGAGGTAAAAAACCGGCGAGATGCAGCAGTACTTTCAGCGCGGCTATCTGTTTTGCGGTTAACCTCACTTAAAAATACTCCCTTAGGTCCATGCCCTGATATAAAGAGGCCACCTCATCGGCATAACCATTGAAAGGCAACGTGGGCTGTCGCTGTACATCGAGAATGCCACCCGAACCAATAAAACGCTCTGTGGCCTGAGACCAACGCGGGTGATCGACCTGTGGATTTACATTGGCGTAAAAACCGTATTCGTTCGGCGCTGACATATTCCAGGTCGTTGGCGGCTGCTCGCGCGTGAGCTTAATACTGACTATCGATTTAATGCCTTTAAAGCCGTACTTCCAGGGTACGGTCAGGCGTATCGGCGCCCCGTTTTGCGGCGGTAACGTTTTGCCATACACGCCCACGGTCAGCAGTGTCAGCGGGTGCATAGCCTCATCCAAACGCAGACCTTCAACATAGGGATATTTCAACCCACCACCAATGAAGCGATCTTTCTGGCCCGGCATTTCATCAGGGGCGTAGCGCGTTTCAAAGGCGACGTATTTGGCGTGGTTGGTTGGCTCAACCAGCGCCAATAATTTATGCAAAGGAAAACCTACCCATGGCACAACCATCGACCAGGCCTCAACGCAACGCATCCGGTAAATACGCTCTTCTAATGGAAAACGCGTGGTTAGCGCATCATGATCCAGCGTTAAAGGTTTGTTCACCTCACCGCTGATGGTCAGCGTCCAGGGATCGGTTTTCAGGCTACCGGCATTGGCGGCTGGATCGGCTTTATCCAGACCAAATTCATAGAAATTGTTGTAGCCCGTCACCTTGTCTTCCGGCGTCAGGGACAGATTTTTTTGCCAGTGCTCGGGCTTTGTAAACCCGAGTGGTTTGCCCGCCGGCGCAGGTGGACGATCGTTGCCTTTAAACCAATTCAACAAACTGGCCTGTGTCGGGGAAGACAACGATGCCGCCGCCGCGCCGATCCCAAGTGCTTTAAGGATCTGTCGTCGTTGCATCAAAAATACGGACTCGGCTGTAACATCAGCTTCCCGAAGTGGACGTTTTTTCTGCATAACGTTTCCTTTTTATTTTCATGTTAGGGGCAACAAAGCGACGTTTCCCTGTTGATGCCTGACGAGTGTATAGCGACATACTGGGCGTATGCGTATCCCAGGATCCTCACGAAAAGTTAAAAATTTTGTGATAACTTCCGCCCCTTGCCTGAGGTAAGCTTTCAGCACGACGAGAGGGAGGTGACACTGATGGCAGGCGCAAAAAAGATATTTTTGGTGGAAGATGACAGCGATATTGCCGCACTTTTGCAACTTAGCCTGAAAGATGAGGGGTACGAAATTATTCATGAGGCTGATGGGGCACGAGCGCTTGAGCGACTTGAGAAGCATGTCTGGGATGCGGTTATCCTCGATCTGATGCTACCGGGCGTAGACGGTCTGGAGATTTGTCGTCGCATTCGCCAAATGAGTTTCTACCTCCCTGTCATCATTATCAGCGCCCGCACCAGTGAAACTCACCGCGTATTGGGGCTGGAAATGGGGGCAGATGATTATTTAGCCAAACCTTTCTCGGTGCTGGAGTTGATGGCCCGGGTAAAAGCATTGTTTCGCCGTCAGGCGGCGATGAGTCAAAACTTGCGTATGGAGGCGGGGATTATTACCGTCCATGGCGTGGAGATTGATCCATTAGCCAGGGAAGTCCGCCAGCATGGTAAATCCCTTGATTTAACGCCGCGTGAGTTCGATCTGCTCTACTTTTTCGCCCGCCATCCAGGGGAGGTCTTTTCGCGTCAGGCGCTGTTAGATCAGGTGTGGGGCTACCAGCACGAAGGATATGAGCATACGGTGAACAGCCATATCAATCGCCTGCGGACCAAAATTGAAAAAGATGCGGCGGAGCCGGAAGTTATTCTCACCGTTTGGGGACGAGGCTATAAGCTTGCTGCGGTTAACGCGGGGCATCAGCCATGATTTATCGCCTGTCGCTGAGCCAGCGTCTGACCCTGGTCTTTACCGCCATTATGTTGATTTGCGCGGTTGCCGTCAGCGTTGTCCAGATCCGCAGCAGTAAACAGTATGGCGACGCCATGGTGCAAAGGCTCTCGCTGGAACTGGCCAGCAAGATTGTCAAAAGTGAGTCACTTATTGATGCCAGTGGGCAGGTTAATCGCCAGGCGTTAAAGGGGGTGTTTGATCACCTGATGACGCTCAACCCAAGCGTGGAGCTGTATCTGGTTTCACCGTCAGGTGAAATCCTCGCCGACGCTGCTCCGCCTGGGCATATTCAGCGCCAGAAAATTAGCGTGCAGCCGATTCAGGTTTTCCTTAACTCGGACGAACTGCCCGTCTACGGCAACGATCCGCGCAGCAGCCAGCAAAAAGTCTTCAGCGCCGCGCCAGTTTTCTTTAACGGCAAGCTGCATGGCTATTTGTACATTATTTTGCAGGGCGAAGACCTGAATATGCTGGCGAATACCGCCTGGCAAAAAACGCTCTGGAATACTGTGGCCTGGACGTTAATCCTGGTTTTATTAGCCGCTGCCATCGCAGGATTCCTGGTATGGCGATGGGTGACGAACCCGGTGAAAAGGCTTACCGGACAGGTGGCTAAACTGGAGCTGGACAGCATTAGCGTCATCAAACAGCTGGCGCAAAAAAATCCCGAACCGGGACCGGCGAATGAAATTGCGTTGCTGGACAATGCGTTTATCGAGTTAGCGCAGAAAATTGCCCAGCAGTGGGATCTATTAGCGGACAGCGATCGTCAGCGCAGAGAGTTTATTGCCAATATTTCGCACGATTTACGTACACCGCTGACTTCACTGCTGGGTTATCTGGAAATGCTGTCGTTGAAAGCCGATACGATGACCCCGGAGGAAAATCGACATTATCTTAGCATCGCGCTGCGCCAGGGGCATAAGGTTCGCCATCTGTCACAACAGCTGTTTGAGCTGGCGAGGCTTGAGCATGGTGGTATAAAACCGCAGCGTGAACGATTTGCTATTGGCGAGCTGATCCAGGATGTGGCACAGAAATTTGATCTCCCCGTTGCCACACGTCATTTGCAGTTGCACCTTGAGGTAACGGGGCCGTTACCGCTGGTGAATGCGGATTTATCGATGATGGAAAGGGTCGTGACGAATTTGCTGGATAACGCTATCCGTCATACGCCTGACGGAGGCGAAGTGCGGCTAAAAGTCTGGTGTGATGAAGGCCGTTTGTTAGCCGAAGTGCAGGACAGCGGGCCAGGGGTAGATGAGGCAATACGAGAAGTATTATTTCAGCGCCCGACTGCGTTAATTCCCCGTGAGCAGCGGGCAGAGCGGGGCGGCCTGGGCTTACTGATTGTGCGTAGAATGCTCGAACTGCATGGGGGAGATATTAGCCTTGTTAATTCAACGGCAGGGGCCTGCTTCCGTTTTTCCTTGCCGCTAGCGGATTCGTCACTGCGTCGCTGATGAGGTTCCGGCATACAGGGATTATAACGCTTCTGGCATTGCAACCCGGGGCATTGCGTAAAAGTTGGTAGGTTGCTTGTGATAATGGGAATCTTTATCATATTCTGGTAATTCATCAACTTATCTTCGATAAGCCCAAGGAGATCGTATGTCACAGGATGCCGACAACCTGTATATCGCCAGGACAAAAGCGGTGGCTGGCTGTTTTTCTATGTTTTTGTTGATGTTCGGCCTCACATTTTCCCCATTGTTTTTCCCCGCGAGTCAGGACCTGCTTGCCAAAGGGTTACTTTTTCCGCTGCTGTTTGCGCTGGAATTTGTTGTGCTGGTTCCGCTGTATTATTTCTTCTTTAGAAAAAGAGAGGGACTGGGCAAAGGCATTTTCAACGCCAGGTGGTTTGCCATTTTGTTCGCGGCGCTGCTGTTTATTCAGCTTATCCTGCCATTGATTTTGGGTCTCAGGCAAACTGAAGCGTGGGTGACCAGCCAAATATCCTTAAGTAGTTATGCGTTGTGGTTATCTACGTTGACCCTGATATTTATCGCGCCAGTTTATGATTAAATTGTTTTCAGAGGCTGTTTATTCAACGCGTTCCAGTACTGGTTCAATAATAAAACCTGGCTGTCGTCAGTGGTGGTATCGGTCATTTTTGCCATCATGCATACGCAGTATGTGGATCTACGCACGTTGCTGATGTTGTTTCTTGTGTCGCAGGTGTTGATCCTGGCCAGACTGAAAAGCAACGGTCTGTTGATGCCAATTTTGCTGCATATAGTGATGAACGGGACGGTTGTTGCTCTGCAGATGGCGGCTCAGACGTTACAGCCAGGGTGATGAAGGCGATGCCCGGAACCTGGGCATCGTGGATTATACGTGCAGACGGTGATGCAAACGGGCACCAACCAATAGCGCCAGCACCAGCATCAGTGCGATAAACCCGCCCACGCCGTTCCAGCCATAGCTGTGCCAGAAAATACCCCCCAGTGTCCCGGCAATGCTTGAGCCCAGATAATAGCTGAACAGGTACAGTGAAGAGGCCTGGCCTTTAGCACGTTTGGCTCGCGGCCCGATCCAACTACTGGCCACGGAATGCGCGGCAAAGAACCCGGCTGAAAAAAGCAACATACCGGCAAAAATCAGCCATAACGAGGTAAACAGGGTCATTATTAGCCCAAACAACATCACGCCTGTCGAGAACAACATTACCGGGCCGCGCCCATAACGGGTGGTCATGGAACCGGCTTTTGGCGAGCTCCAGGTGCCGGTAAGATAAGCCACGGACAACAAACCGACGACAGCCTGGCTGAGTTCCCACGGAGACAGCATTAGACGGTAGCCGATGTAGTTAAACAGTGTGACAAACGACCCCATCAGCAAGAACCCTTCTGCGAACAACAGCGGAAGTCCTCTGTCACGCCAGTGCAAACGGAAGTTGATAAATAACGTTTTAGGCCGTAACGATGTCGGTCTGAAGTGCCGTGATTCCGGTAAGATCTTCCAGAACATGAGCGCGGAGGCGAGGGCAAAGCAGCCAATAGCCGCCAGCGCAATTCGCCAGTTAAAAAAGTCAGTAAATACGCCGCTAATCAAACGACCACTCATACCACCAATCGAGTTCCCGCTGATGTATAAGCCCATTGAGAATGCGACAAAGCTCGGGTGAATTTCTTCACTCAAATAGGTCATTCCCACGGCCGCGACGCCGCTCAGTGAAAGTCCTATAAGAGCACGCATGATTAAAATACCGTGCCAACTGGTCATCATTGTAGAGAGTAGCGTACAGCAGGAGGCCAAAAGCAGCGCCGTAACCATGACCGGTTTACGGCCTATGGCGTCGGAAAGTGGGCCGGTAAACAGTAAGCCGATTGCCAGCATGGCCGTTGAGATGGAAAGCGAAATACTACTGCTGGCAGGAGAGACGCCAAACTCATGCGACAGCACGGGCAGTATGGGCTGGACGCAATAGAGAAGGGCAAATGTCGCCAGCCCGGCAGAAAAAAGCGCCAGCGTGACGCGCATAAAAGGGGATGTACCGCGTTTAATAAAACCATCCGGCGGATTGACTATCTGTTCATCAACATCGCCCGCCGGGGCGGTATCGACAGTAGTTGTACGGCTCACTTAAAATCCTTGCTCAATCATTTACATCTATACCCTGCGTTTTTCAAGCCACGCAATGCGACGTGAAATCCATAGGGTCTACAGGACCAGCCTCAAGAGTATGAAAATCACAATATTCTGTCTAATATATTAATAATCTCAAATAATATCTTAAAAATATGAATATTGAACTGCGTCACCTACGTTACTTTGTGGCCGTTGCCGAAGAACTGCATTTTGGTCGGGCTGCGGCGCGGTTAAACATTTCGCAACCACCGCTAAGCCAGCAGATCCAGATCCTCGAACAGCAGGTGGGTGCACGGCTACTGGCGCGGACTAACCGCAGCGTAGCGCTTACCGCTGCCGGAAAACAGTTTCTGGCGGACAGTCGGCAGATTCTGGGGCTGGTAAATGAGGCTGCCGCCCGTGCCGAACGATTACACCTGGGAGAGGTGGGGGAACTGCGCATCGGTTTTACGTCATCAGCCCCGTTTATTAAGGCAGTGTCCGATACGCTGTCTCTTTTTCGCCAATGCTATCCAGCAGTGCATATGCAAACCCGTGAAATGAATACGCGCGAGCAAATTGCCCCGCTCAACGAGGGTGCACTGGATTTGGGGCTCTTGCGCAATACGCAACTTCCGGACACATTGGCGCGGGAGGTCATTTTGCATGAGCCGCTGATGGCGATGATCCCACGCGCACATCCTCTGGCGCAAAAACCAGTGGTGACGCTGGCGGAGCTGGCCAATGAGCCATTTGTCTTTTTTGATCCGCATGTTGGAACGGGGTTGTATGACGATATTCTCGGCCTGATGCGCCGTTATGATCTGAAGCCAACCATCACCCAGGAAGTCGGTGAGGCGATGACTATCATTGGACTGGTGGCCGCAGGGTTGGGGGTTTCCATTTTGCCAGCCTCTTTTAAACGGGTGCAATTGTATGAAATGTGTTGGATCCCTATTGCGGAAGACGATGCGGTCTCCGAAATGTGGTTGGTGTGGCCGAAGCATCATGAACAAAGCCACGCAGCGCAACGTTTTCGCCAGCAGCTTTTAGCCGCGGTGCAGCGCGGTTAATTTAGTTTAAAAATGGTCGAAAATGTGCAGTAAATCACAAGGCTAAGTAAAAAGTTGACGGAAACCATTGAAGTGCTTCACCATAGTCCGCAGATTATTTCGGAGCGCGAAAATAAAGGGAGTAAGTGGTGGTTGCTGATAGTCAGCCTGGGCATATCGATCAAATTAAGCAGACCAATGCGGGCGCGGTTTATCGTCTGATTGATCAGCTGGGACCGGTATCGCGTATTGATCTCTCTCGCCTGGCACAATTGGCACCTGCCAGTATTACCAAAATTGTCCGAGAAATGCTGGAAGCGCATTTGGTGCAGGAGCTGGAAATAAAAGAAGCCGGTAACCGTGGACGTCCGGCTGTAGGGCTGGTGGTTGAAACAGAAGCCTGGCATTACCTTTCTATTCGTATTAGTCGTGGCGAGATTTTCCTGGCGCTGCGCGATCTGAGCAGCAAACTGGTGGTCGAGGATTGTCTTGAAATGGCGCTGGTCAGCGAGACACCGTTACTGGAACGGGTTGTTGCGCAAGTCGATCAGTTTTTTATCCGTCACCAGCAAAAACTCGAGCGCCTGACCTCTATCGCGATTACTTTACCCGGCATTATTGATACAGAAAACGGTATCGTACATCGCATGCCGTTCTATGATGACGTCAAAGAGATGCCGCTCGGCGAAACGCTGGAGCGGCATACCGGCGTACCGGTGTACATTCAGCACGATATCAGCGCCTGGACCATGGCAGAAGCGCTGTTTGGTGCATCACGCGGGGCGCGTGATGTTATTCAGGTAGTCATCGATCACAACGTGGGTGCCGGGGTGATCACTGATGGTCATTTACTGCATGCAGGCAGCAGCAGTCTGGTCGAAATAGGTCATACGCAGGTGGACCCTTACGGCAAACGTTGCTACTGCGGTAACCATGGGTGTCTGGAGACGATCGCCAGCGTCGACAGCGTGCTGGAACTGGCGCAGGTGCGACTGAAGCAGTCAATGAGCTCCTCTCTGCACGGACAACCGTTGACGGTAGACGCACTGTGTCAGGCGGCCATGCAGGGCGATTTATTGGCGAAAGATATTATTAGCGGCGTTGGAACCCATGTCGGTCGTATCCTGGCCATCATGGTGAATTTGTTCAACCCGCAAAAAATATTGATAGGATCCCCACTCAGTAAAGCTGCTGACATTTTGTTCCCGACCATTGCTGACAGCATTCGTCAACAGGCGCTTCCGGCCTACAGCCAGCACATTGTTGTCGAAAGTACGCAATTTTCGAATCAGGGGACGATGGCGGGGGCCGCCCTCGTTAAGGACGCGATGTATAACGGTTCTTTGTTGATTCGTCTATTACAGGGTTAACATTTTTTAACTGTTGTACGAAAAATTGCGCTATCTCAAGCTGGTTCTGGCCGTCATACCTTAGACTTTCTCCACTGTTTTATTTTCCTGACTTATATTTTCATAGCATACGGTGGAGTTAGTGATGCTGAAGCGTTTCTTTATTACAGGTACAGACACTTCTGTTGGGAAGACCGTGGTTTCCCGCGCATTACTACAAGCGTTAGCGTCAGGGGGTAAACGTGTGGCGGGTTACAAACCCGTCGCCAAAGGCAGCAAAGAGACACCGGAAGGTATGCGCAATAAAGATGCGCTGGTGCTGCAAAGCGTGTCATCCATCGAATTGCCGTACGAGGCGGTTAACCCTATCGCGCTGAGCGAAGACGAAAGCAGCGTGGCGCATAGTGGTCCGGTTAACTACACCCTGTTATCCAATGGACTGGCAAGCCTGAGTGAGAAGGTTGATCACGTTGTTGTTGAAGGCACAGGCGGCTGGCGTAGTCTGATGAACGATCTGCGTCCGTTATCGGAGTGGGTGGTACAGGAGCAACTCCCGGTTTTGATGGTGGTGGGTATTCAGGAAGGCTGTATTAACCATGCCATTCTTACCGCACAGGCGATTGCCAGTGACGGGCTGCCGTTGATTGGCTGGGTAGCGAACCGTATTAACCCGGGGCTGGCGCATTATGCCGAAATCATCGACGTGCTAAGCAAAAAATTACCGGCACCGTTGATTGGTGAATTGCCTTATTTGCCACGAGCAGAACAGCGCGAGCTTTCTCAGTACATTCGTCTGTCAATGCTCGGCAGCGTGTTGTCTGTAGATAGAGTCACGGCGTAACGTTCGCGACAGCACTGACGCCACGACGCAAGCAATCAACAGGCCGGGGAGCAGTCGATACTCCCCGGTCATTTCACAGACCATCAATGTCGACATAATGGGGGCATGGGTCGTCGCCGCCAGCAGTGTAGCCATTCCTGTTAAACCCAACAGTACCGCAATGTCATCCGTCCCCGGAAGCCAGAATCCCCATACCCGACCCAGCAACATACCGATTGATAAACCGACAAACAGCGTTGGTGTAAACACGCCGCCGGGTGCCCCTGACCCGCTACTGGCGAGTACGGCCAGCAATTTGCAAATGAAAATTCCGCTGATGACGGCGAGCAAAGGAGGAGAGAGTAAATACGATTGCACTACGCTGTAGCCGTTGCCCCAGACCGCAGGAGTGAGTAGCGACAACAGGCCAACGATCAGCCCGCCCAGGGCTAACTGGCCTGGCGGTGCGAGTTTTAAGCGCAAAAAACCGTTGTGGCTGGTGGTCATAAGCCACATAAAAAGAGGTCCGCAGAGACCGGCTAACAGACCAGTGCTGATAATCATCACATATTCCAGCACATGCAGTTCCCGTGTCAGATGAACGGTATACAGCAGCGCGTTGCTGTCGCTAAGCGCATTGGTGGTTAACAATGCGACGACGGCGGAGACAACCACCGGCCCTAATGAGGCGAGGATCAACGTGCCAAACAGCACTTCGGCAATAAATAAGCTACCCGCCAACGGCGCGTGATACGCACCAGCCATACCCGCAGCCGCCCCGCAGGCAATCCATAATTTCCATTCTGAACGCGGTGTGAAGCGTTGTGCGAAGCACGAAGCCGCCAGTGCGGCCAATAAAATCATTGCCCCTTCACGACCAATGGCGCTGCCGCTTGCCACGACGACCAAAGAGGCCAGTGATTTCACCAGACTTGCGCTGACGTCGAACTGTCCGTCAGTCTGCAGGGCTTCCATATAATCTGTAGGAGCCTGTGGGCGTAAACGATTAAATTTTTGCCAGCCCCAGAGTAAAAGTCCAGCCGCCAGCCCCCCGAGCGCAGGTGTCAGCATGCGTCTGAACGGCGGCAGATTTGTCGCGGCGTTGACCAGGCTTCCCGTATCGTTACTCAGGAACAGCCACTCAAGCAATTGCATCGCATGACGAAATCCTGCAACGGCCAGGGCTGCAAGGATACCAATCAGCGCGGCGATCAGTAGACGCCGAAACAGAGTGCGCAGGTCAGGATAAGCATGTAAACGATGCATGGGTTGCCAGACAGGAAAATTCAGACGGTCTATTTTGCGGGTAATTAGCCGCAGAAGCAAAAGCTCAGCGTGCGAAACTCAGCGGGAAATGGGCAGGAAATATCCTGCCCGTCGGTGACATTAACGGAACAGTGGTTTATCTGCCACCGGCACTAACAACTGCGACTGCCATTGTGCCAGCGTCAGGCGTGCCAGTTTACCCAATGCCTGGTAGAATGGATGGTCTGCCTTCTCGATAAAAACATCGAGGAAGCGAGCCGACCACGGCAGTAGGTGCCAGGCCAGCAACTGCTCACATTCGGTGTGGCGGCCATTTTCGGCAAGCCAGGCGGTTAGCAGTAACAGCGAACCAAAGTGATCTTCTGGCTCATTCTGTTGCAGCGCAAACTGAATGCCGTTGTCGCGCATCCATTGACGTAACGCCAGCGTGGAATCACCAAACAACACGTTTTCGCGATCCAGCCAGACCGAACCCCAGGGCGGGGATGGCAATGCGTAGGGGCCGATAAACAAACGTTGCCAGGCTTGCGGGAGCGTTTCATCGCTATCTGTCTGCATCTGAGCAGCCAGCGGCGACAACGTAGCTTCCGGCAGCGGCCACTGTGCTTGCCAGCCATCTGCTTTTAACGCACTGACCATCGCAGATGCTTCAGCGCTATCTGGTGCATAGTAGAACAACGCGCCCAGAACGCGCGCAGCGGTTGAAAAGTTGTCACATTGTGAAAAATGGGTCATGCAAACAATCCTGAACAGTGCGGGTTGCCCCGCACCCGAGAGTTAACCTGCAACAGCCATTCCGACTGTCATATGCAAACCATAAAACAAACCACGACCAATGATTTCACCGGCCAGGACTAAAAGTAAACCTAACGCCAGTCCAGCGGCATGCGGGTCTTTGCGGCGAATAAGCGGGCATATCCAGCACCCAAGACCTGCGGCCAGCAAGACGATGCGCCACACCTGTAAGCGGCCATAGTCAGGTACCAGCGCATTGGCGAATTGCACTGAGCTGTGGATTGTGCCGAGGGAAAGTCCCTGCAGGACAATCACACCCGCGCTAACCAGCAACGCCAGCACACTGATCCCCGCGAACACGTTGGCATTAAAAGAAACACCAGCAGCACGCAGTAGCAGGGCGGCAAAGAGTGGCCCGCTCAGTAGCAGGGTCATGAAAAAGGCCACCGTAGTGTAACCATTATACCAGGTCGGTACGGTATCTATCTGGTAAACGTTGGTCATCGCCCAGACAAACACCACGCCCAGCAGCATGCTTATCAGCAGCCATATTTTACCTAATGCAGCAGGCATTTTACCGAGAAAAGCGACCAGCCACCATAAACCACCGACGGCAAAAAACAGCGAGCCGCTGGCAATTTCATTACTTAGCGCTGACTCACCGATTCTGTTCAGCGAGTTAAATGCGCGTAACGGAGACCCCAAATGCATAACCGAGGCCAGGAATGCGATGCCCATTACCAGCCAAAGAAAAAACATACTGCGAACAATGCGCTGTCTTACAACATCGTCTTTAGCGGTAAACCAACCCAGCCCAGTGACGATTAGCGCGCCTGCTACGCATTGACCCAGAACCGTGAACAGTACCAGCGGCCATTCATGCCATCCACTTCCCATTTTAGACCTCCTTCGGATTCGCCAGATAACCCGTGGTATCCCCGGTCGGGCGGCTATTGGCATTTGGTTTGATGACGATGCTTGGTTTGGTAAAGTGCGCGCCAGGGAGCGGCGCAACCGCGGCCAGGGTGCCGTGTTTTTTACGCAGTTCCTCTATCGGGCCGAAGTCCAGCGCACGCAGCGGGCAGGATTCGACACAGATGGGTTTCTTACCCTCAGCAACGCGTTCATGGCAGCCATCGCACTTGGTCATGTGCCCTTTGGCAGCATTGTATTGCGGTGCGCCATACGGGCAGGCCATGTGGCAATAGCGGCAGCCAATGCACACATCTTCATCCACGACCACAAAACCATCTTCACGTTTGTGCATCGCGCCGCTCGGACACACCTTGGTACAGGCCGGGTCTTCACAGTGGTTACACGCAATGGAGAGGTAGTAGGCGAAAACGTTCTGGTGCCAGACGCCGTTATCTTCCTGCCAGTCACCGCCGGCGTATTCGTAAATACGGCGGAAACTGACGTCCGGCGTTAAGTTTTTGAAGTCTTTGCAGGCCAGTTCGCAAGTTTTACAACCGGTGCAACGGGCGGAGTCGATAAAAAATCCGTATTGAGTCGTCATGGGTTACACCTTACGCCTTTTCAACCTGAACGAGATTACTGTGTGATGGATTCCCCTTCGCTAACGGAGAAGGGCGATGTGACGTGAGAATGTTGATAGAGCCACCGTGATCGATCTGGTCACCAAACATATCAGCATTGAGCCATGCGCCTTGGCCGATGGCTGTCACGCCGGGCAAAATACGCGGTGTGACTTTCGCAGCGATCAGCATCTGACCATTGCTGTTAAACACCCGTACCGTATCGCCGTGATGAATGCCACGTGAACGGGCATCGACGGGGTTAATCCAGATTTCCTGCGGGCATGCCTGTTGTAAAACATCAATGTTGCCGTAGCTTGAGTGAGTTCGCGCCTTATAGTGGAATCCGGTGAGCTGTAGCGGATACGTTTTGCGTTTGGGGTCGTCCCAGCCGTCAAAGCCTGGCGCATAAGCCGGTAGCGGATGCACAATCTCGTCTTGCTTGAGTTCCCATGTCTCGGCAATGGTGGCCAGTCTTTCAGAGTAAATCTCAATTTTCCCTGAGGGCGTTTTCAACGGGTTTGCCGCAGGATCTTCGCGGAATGAACGGAAGGCGACATAGTGTTCTTCCGGGCATTTTTTCTTGAAAATACCGGTTGTTTTCATCTCTTCGTAATCCGGCATTTCCGGGTTACGTTCTTTGGTTTTGGCATGCAGATATTTCACCCACTCGTGCTGGGTGCGGCCTTCCGTGAATTTTTGATAGACGTCCGGGCCCAGGCGTTTCGCGACTTCACTTAACATCCAGTAAATGGGTTTTCGTTCAAATTTAGGTGAGGTAGCGGGCTGTCCGAGGATTACATAGCCCATATTCCCGGCGGATTCATGTGAAATGAGGTCTTCTTGTTCAGTAGGCATCAGATCCGGCAGCAGGATGTCGCAGTACTTCGCCGATGCGGTCATAAAGTGCTCAATGCCGACAATCATTTCGCACTTACTGTCATCCTGTAAAACGTCATGAGTATGAGCAATATTGCCATGCTGGTTGATGAGCGTATTGCTGGCATAGCACCAGATAAACTTGATAGGCACATCCAGTTTATCTTTGCCGCGTACACCGTCGCGGGTGGCTGTCATTTCTGCGCCATGATCGATAGCATCCGTCCAGGTGAACACCGATATCTGTGTTTTGACCGGGTTCTCTAACATGGAGAACCATTCAACGCCCAGATCCCACGTCCCTTCACGCATACCGGAGTTACCGCCGTTAATTCCCACGTTTCCTGTTAAAACAGAGAGCATGGTGATTGCTCGGGCTGTCTGTTCACCGTTGGAATGGCGTTGCGGCCCCCAGCCCTGACAGATGTAAGCCGGTTTTGCCGAACCGATTTCACGCGCTAACTGGATGATTTTGTCTGCGGGGATGCTGGTAATCTGAGATGCCCATTGCGGGGTTTTGGCAATTCCGTCCGGGCCGTCACCTAATATATAGGCCTTGTAGTGCGCATTACGCGGTGCGCTGGCGGGGAGAGTGGTTTCATCGTAGCCGACGCAGTATTTATCAAGGAAAGGTTTATCAATCAGATCTTCTGTGATCAGCACCCAGCCGATTGCGGCGGCCAGTGCAGCATCCGTCCCTGGGCGAATAGGCAGCCATTCATCTTCACGACCTGCGGCGGTGTCATTGTAGCGTGGATCGATAACGATCATTCTGGCATTTGACCGCTCACGCGCCTGCTCGACATACCAGGTTACGCCACCGCCGCTCATACGCGTTTCGGCTGGGTTATTACCAAACATCACAACCAGCTTTGTGTTGGCGATATCGTCGGGGCTGTTACCGTCGTTAGCACCGAACATATATCCCATGGCGGCGCTGATTTGTGCGGTGCTGTAACTCCCGTAACGGCTTAGATAGCCCCCACAGGAATTCATCAAACGGTAGGGGACGTTGGAGTTCGTGATATTACCGCCATCCACACCGGTACCGTAAAGAACGTGAACGGCTTCATTACCGTAATCATGCAAAATACGCTTCAGGTTTCCGGCAACGGTATCCAGTGCTTCATCCCAACTGATACGCTCAAATTTGCCTTCACCGCGTTTACCAACGCGTTTCATCGGGTATTTGAGGCGGTCAGGGTGGTTCATACGACGGCGAATCGAACGACCGCGCAAGCAGGCGCGAACCTGGTGATTACCGTAGATATCATCGCCGGTCGTATCAGATTCAACCCAGTAGACTGCATCATCTTTCACATGCAGACGTAAAAGGCAACGGCTGCCGCAGTTAACCGTACAGGAACTCCAGACAGCTTTATCTTCAACAGGTTGCACTGATTGCTGTACGGCAGCAGCAGCGGCACGAATACCAAAGGGTAGTGACAGGCCTCCGGCAGCAAGTGCCAGTGAACCTATAGCCGAGGATTTCACTAACGTCCTGCGGCTAATACCTCCATATTGCTCATCTTCAGACATAACCCACTCCATTGTAATTGTCGTTATATATATTGCTTTATAACGAAATAACTAGCTTGCTAACAATGAAGTTGAGTCTACCTATTTATAGGTAAATCTTATTAATGCATATCAAACAGGAGTGACCCTCCGCGAACGGAGGGTAAAAATTTATTGCGGTTCAGCCACGTGGCCGTCCTGAGAAGGGCTACTGTTTGCGGGCGCGTTACCGCTGTGGGTTCGGGTATAGAGGATCTTGTGCGTATCATTGGCACAATGACCGACCACCAGTGAATCAGGCTGATCGGCCTGGTCATTAGGAACAATATTCAGCGTGAAACTGGATTCCGCGACACCATTATTCATAATGCGCTGTTCGATATCACTCTTCACGCGCTCACAGGACGCGGGTGCCGCCAGGATCTGCGGGGAAGCGACCAATAATAAGCTCGCGGCAATTCCTGCTATGTATTTCATCATCAACTCCTTTCGTGATCGACATAAACTAAGATTAGCATTTCTGGTGTAAATAACTGTATTTGCTAATATGATTGAGAATTATCTTCTTATCCCGGTGAAAAATGTGAAGAAACAGACCCTGTTAGGTTTCCTGTGTATCGTGTTGGTTGGGTGTGATAACGCCAAAGGGCTGGTGTCCTTTACGCCGGAAATGGCCAGCTTCTCCAATGAATTTGATTTTGATCCGTTACGCGGCCCGGTGAAAGATTTTAGTCAGACACTGCTCAACGACAAAGGCGAAGTGACTAAGCGCGTCACAGGTACGCTCTCGCAGGAAGGCTGTTTTGATACGCTGGAATTGCATGATGTCGAAAATAATACGGGAATGGCATTAGTGCTGGATGCGAACTTCTATCGGGACGCCGAAACGCTGGAAAAACGGATCCGTTTACAGGGGAAATGCCAACTGGCGGAACTGCCTTCTGCGGGCGTAGTGTGGGATACCGACGATAACGGTTTTGTTGTGTCCGCCACGGGAAAAGAGATGAAGGTGCAGTACCGGTATGACGCGGAAGGCTACCCGCTCGGCAAAACCACCATCAGTAAGGACAATACGCTGCAGGTTGACGCTAAACCGTCAGCCGATCCATTGAAAAAACTGGATTACACGGCAGTAAGCATGCTGAACGATCGCCCTTTAGGTAACGTCAAACAAACCTGTGAGTATGATTCGTATGCTAATCCGGTCAACTGCCAGCTGGTTATCGTTGACGAAAGCGTAAAGCCGGCAGTTGAGCATCATTACTCGATTGAAAACACCATTGATTACTACTAACCGTTTTTACTGAGCGGTAGGTTGTAACAGGTTGGAACCCGGTGTTTTGTGGTCGGCCAGATATTGCTGTTGGAAGATACACATGCGAATGGTGTTACGGTATTGGCCGTTAATAAAGAACTCATGAATCAGTTCACCTTCCACCATAAAGCCAAGTTTGCGGTAGATGTGAATTGCTTTTTCGTTCTCTTTATCAACGATCAGATACAGCTTATATAAGTTAAGCACGGTAAAACCGTAATCCATCGCCAGCTTTGCCGCGCGCGTTGCCAGACCTTTGCCCTGGTAATCCGGGGAAATGATGATCTGAAATTCAGCCCGGCGGTGCACATGGTTTATTTCAACCAGCTCCACCAGCCCGGCTTTCTCACCGTCACACTCGACCACAAAACGGCGTTCACTTTGGTCGTGAATGTGTTTGTCATACAGGTCTGACAGCTCCACAAACGCTTCGTAAGGTTCTTCAAACCAGTAGCGCATGACGCTGGCGTTGTTATCAAGCTGATGGACGAAACGTAAATCTTCACGCTCCAGCGGGCGCAGCTTTACACTGAGGGCGCTTGCCATATCGTATCCTTTCAATATTTTGGTGAGCACAATGATTATGGGGCAACGGTGCGGCCAGTGCGACGATCGAGACAACGCAGGGTGTTAGGCTCCCAATACGCATTCAGGTTCGCGCTTTGTTCGCATTTATCACGGCTATCAAAAGCAGCGTCGGCTTTGTCCCACTCTTTCTCTGTACGCTTGTTGACTTTCTGACGCAACTGACGCGTATCGTTCCATTGTTCCTTTTCCATTGCGGCCTGTTGACGACTTTGCGCACTGTCCCCGGACTCTATGACCAGTTTACTGGTTTCAGCAAATGCGGAAGAGGTGTACACAGCCGCCGCCAGCGTCAGCATCGCCGTCAGGCACAGGCGTTTGGTCAGTGTAATTTTCATGGCGAATTCCTTTAATGAGAAAGGGAAAAAAACGATAAAACAGGGTTAAATTCTACACTATTCCTGCGCCAGGGCATACCCACTGGGCGCATATGGATACGTTGGACATATTCTGTCGTATCATGGTTAAACCGAAGGTAACTGAATAACTTCAATGCTTAAGACAACATTACTTTTCTTCGTCACCGCGTTATGCGAAATCATTGGCTGCTTTTTACCCTGGCTCTGGCTTAAGCGTGGGGCGACGGCCTGGCTGCTGGTTCCCGCTGGGGTGTCATTAGCGCTGTTCGTCTGGTTGCTGACGCTACATCCGGCGGCGAGCGGGCGGGTATATGCCGCGTATGGTGGTGTCTATGTGGTGACTGCATTGCTCTGGTTACGCATTGTCGATGGCGTAAAATTGAGCCTGTACGACTGGTCCGGCGCGTTAGTGGCATTGTGTGGGATGTTGATCATTGTGGCCGGATGGGGGCGCGCATAGCGCCTTTTTTGTGATCAGTGAGCGTTTTTTTGATCTTCATACTTGTATGGTAGTAGCTCAGTTGGGTAAATTTCCTGCATCACAAGAACAGATGTAAGGATTAAAAAATGAAGATTGTCGGGGCTGAAGTTTTTGTTACCTGTCCAGGGCGTAATTTTGTCACGCTGAAAATCACGACAGACGATGGGATCACTGGATTAGGGGATGCCACGCTGAACGGGCGTGAATTATCCGTGGCGTCCTACCTGAAAGATCATGTGTGTCCACAGCTCATTGGGCGTGATGCGCATCGAATTGAGGATATCTGGCAGTTTTTCTACAAGGGGGCTTACTGGCGTCGCGGCCCGGTAACGATGTCGGCGATTTCTGCGGTGGATATGGCCCTGTGGGATATCAAAGCGAAGGCGGCGAATATGCCGTTGTACCAGTTGCTGGGTGGCGCATCACGCGAAGGCGTCATGGTGTATTGTCACACAACGGGTCATTCCATTGATGATGTGCTGGAGGATTACGCGCGTCATAAAGAGATGGGGTTTAAAGCGATCCGGGTGCAGTGTGGTGTACCGGGGATGAAGACCACCTACGGTATGTCTAAAGGTAAAGGCCTGGCCTACGAACCTGCGACCAAAGGCCAGTGGCCGGAAGAACAACTGTGGTCGACGGAGAAATATCTCGATTTCACACCGAAATTGTTTGAAGCCGTTCGCAACAAATTTGGTTTTGATGAACATCTTCTGCATGACATGCATCACCGCCTGACGCCAATTGAAGCGGCCCGTTTTGGCAAGAGCATTGAACAATACCGTTTATTTTGGATGGAAGACCCAACCCCAGCTGAAAACCAGGCGTGCTTCCGCCTGATCCGCCAGCATACGGTCACGCCGATTGCCGTAGGGGAAGTCTTCAACAGTATCTGGGACTGCAAGCAGCTTATTGAAGAACAGCTGATTGACTATATCCGCACCACTATTACCCATGCAGGCGGTATCACCGGTATGCGTCGTATTGCTGATTTTGCTTCACTTTATCAGGTACGCACGGGTTCTCATGGACCTTCCGATTTGTCGCCAGTCTGCATGGCCGCTGCGCTGCATTTCGATCTGTGGGTACCAAACTTCGGGGTGCAGGAATATATGGGGTACTCAGAACAGATGCTGGAAGTGTTCCCGCATAACTGGACCTTTGATAACGGCTATATGCACCCAGGAGACAAACCAGGGCTCGGTATTGAGTTTGACGAAAAACTTGCAGCGAAATATCCGTACGATCCCGCATATCTGCCGGTAGCCCGTCTTGAAGATGGCACGCTGTGGAACTGGTAAATGTAATTTTTACGTACGAAAGATGTTGATTAACCCAATACCCTACAGAAGGTTAAACTTATGGTTAGTTCAGTCGATATTAAAAATAACGTAGATAATAAGCCCATTATTCGTCGAGTGGCTTCAGCATCCGCAATTGGTACTGCTGCTGAGTATTATGACTTTTTTGCATACGGGACAGCAGCTGTACTCTTTTTTGGTCATTTATTTTTCCCAAGTGACGATCCGTTAATAAGTACTCTCGCTGCTTTTGCAACCTATGCTGTTGGTTTTCTCGCTAGACCATTAGGAGGAATTGTCTTTGGCCATATTGGCGATAAGGTTGGGCGTAAAAAAGCACTGGTTATTACCATATTAATTGTTGGTTTGGGGACGTTCTGTATCGGGTTATTACCTACATATGAGAAAATAGGCGTCTGGGCTCCAGCTTTACTTATTTTTATTCGTGTATTACAGGGATTTGGGGTCGGAGGAGAGCAAGCCGGTGCAGTACTGATGACTGCTGAATATTCTGAACCCAAACATCGTGGATTTTTTTCCAGTTGGGTTCAAATTGGTGCCCCGGTTGGTTTCCTTCTGCCGTTAGCACTCTTTGCGTTGTTAAATGCCACACTTTCTCCAGAGGCAATGATGGATTACGGGTGGCGTATACCGTTCCTGTTGAGTCTGTTACTGGTTATTGTTGGGCTGTTTATCCGCTTAAAAATTGATGAGTCACCTGTCTTTGCTCAGATTAGAGAGACAAAAGCAGAAGAATCACGTCCACTCGTTGAAGTTATCCGTGATTTTCCTGGCATTGTTGTCAAGGGAGTCTGTGCGAAACTGATTGAAGCTTGCACATTTGCAATGTTCACAGTGATTGTTTTGGCTTACGGTAAGGCAAATAATCTTGATGCTAATATTTTGATGGAGACAATGATCGTTGCGGTCATAATAGAAATCATTGCAATACCGTTGATGGGGTCACTATGCGATAAAATTGGACGTAAACCTGTCTATATTATCGGTGCGTTGCTGCAGGTCGTTATGATTATTCCTTTCTTCCTTGCGATTAATCAGGATAGTTTTTGGCTTACACAAATAGTAATGATCATGGTGCTGAGTATTGGACATAGTATGTGTTATGCACCTCAGGCTTCATATTTTCCAGAGCTTTTCCCAACTCATATTCGCTGTAGCGGAATAGCATTAATTTGGCAACTGGGGTCGCTAATAGGCAGTGGGATTCTTGGCTTAGTAGCAGTAAAAATTCTGCAAGTAACAGGTGGACATTACTATGGACTTGCAACCTATGTGATTGTGCTTGGCGTTATCTCAATTATTGGTTTGTTGATGATGCCGGAAACCGCTCCGCAAAGACTTAAGCGTGAATACCAGCAGTGGCAGAAACATTAATATCCTTTGGCGGCAGTATGCCGCCAAATTCACCGACATTGGTACATAACTCAATAAATGATGTCATACCAATTATAGAAAATTTAATGCAAATCAAAACATACAACCATACTGGCGTTACTCTGAGACAGTCCTGATTTCATTGATAAGTAGGTCATACAATGCAAAACAAGCTCTTAGCGGCAAAGGCTGCACTTCCTGGCTACGATCGTACAAAATTGGTTCCGCGTATTGTTCACCTGGGGTTCGGTGCTTTCCACCGCGCACACCAGGGGGTATACGCTGACATCCTGGCAGCAGATCACAATAGTGGCTGGGGATACTGCGAAGTAAACCTGATTGGCGGAGAGCAGCAGATTGCTGATTTGAAACAGCAAGATAACCTGTACACCGTTGCGGAAATGTCTGCGGATGCCTGGACCGCAAGAGTTGTTGGCGTGGTGAAAAAGGCGTTGCATGCGCAGGTTGATGGACTGGAAGCAGTACTGGCCGCGCTGTGCGAACCGCAGGTGGCGATCGTTTCCCTGACCATTACTGAGAAGGGGTATTGCCACTCTCCGGCAACCGGGCAATTGATGTTGGATAACCCGATGATTGCCGCCGACCTGCAAAACCCAAAACAGCCAAAGACCGCGCCGGGTGTGGTGGTTGAAGCACTTGCACGCCGTAAAGCCGCAGGTTTAGGTGCGTTTACCGTGATGTCTTGTGACAACATGCCTGAAAACGGTCATGTGATGCGCAATGTTGTCACCGCATATGCACGTGCGGTGGATGCTGAGCTGGCTGCATGGATCGAACAATATGTGACGTTCCCGTCAACAATGGTTGACCGTATTGTCCCGGCGGTAACCGCAGATACGCTGGACAAAATTGAACAACTTACCGGGGTACGCGATCCGGCGGGTGTGGCATGCGAACCGTTCCGTCAGTGGGTCATTGAAGATAACTTTGTCGCTGGGCGTCCAGAGTGGGAAAAAGCCGGGGCTGAACTGGTGGCAGATGTTATCCCGTTCGAAGAGATGAAGTTGCGCATGCTTAACGGCAGCCACTCTTTCCTGGCTTACCTCGGCTACCTGGCAGGATATCAACACATCAACGACTGCATGGGGGATGAGAACTATCGTCTCGCCGCCCGCGCCTTGATGCTGCAGGAGCAAGCGCCAACATTAAAAGTGAAAGGGGTGGATCTCCAGCATTATGCCGACTTGCTGATTGATCGCTATAGCAACCCGGCGTTGCGCCACCGTACCTGGCAGATTGCCATGGACGGTAGCCAGAAACTGCCGCAACGTATGCTTGACTCTGTGCGTTGGCATATCGTGCACGGTAGTGGTTTTGATCTTCTTGCGCTCGGTGTGGCGGGTTGGATGCGCTATGTCGGTGGTGTGGATGAGCAGGGACAAACTATTGAAATTAGCGATCCGCTGCTGCCAGTTATCCAGAAAGCGGTACAGAACAGTCACGAAGGTGAAGATCGTGTGCTGGCGCTATTGGCTATTGACGCTATTTTTGGTGACAAACTGCCACAAATTGAACTGGTTAAAAAGCAGGTTACAGAAGCGTACCTGACTTTGTTGGCGGAAGGTGCGAAGGCAACGGTTGCGAAATATGCGGCGAAATTACAGTCAGTAAGATAACGCTTTATGTCGCCATCCGGCTTTAACGACAGCCAGATGGCGCATTATTTTTGGCATTCACACCAATTAGTTCATGCCTAAACGAATCAGTTCGAGGGGGGCATATTTGCCTTCACATCCTTCGATTTCCACTGTTTTACCGCGGCGGATTTGCTCAGCGGTCAGGCCATCGGTGTCAATGGCTGTAATACGGCCGGTGAGTCCGGTGTCACTAATCATGACGCGGCTGCCAGTGGTGATTGCGTTGCGGTTACGATCGTATGTTTTCATGGTGTTTTCTCCTTTCCAACTTACCGTCAAAGCCCGTGGGCTTTTAGTCCCACGTAACGGGCGCAATATAAATACGCTTCTCGTTAATGATTTTTTTTGTTTTCGATCAAAATCACAGCTTTTTTTATGGGGATATGCGGGAGAGGGGATTGTTCGGGGAAACTCACCTCAGTGAGAGGTGAGCTACGTATTAGTCTTCGCTAAACCAGTCGCTATTTTCCTGACGAATAAGCTGAACAGATTCGCTAATTTCCTGTAGGTGCAGCTTCATTGCATGCTCGACGGCATCGCCATCATGTTTTACCAGCGCCGCAAAGATATCATGGTGCTGACGAAGTAGCATTTCAGGCGGAGAGACGTGATCCAGACTCATATAGCGCACTCGGTCTATCGTGGCTTTAATATTCTCGACGGTGTCCCAGGCAAGCTGGCAATCAGCGATTAATGCCAGTTTCTGATGAAACTCATCATCAAGCTGGAAAAAATCGTTGAGCTGCTTACGGTCAATGGCAATGCGTTGCTGATGCAGGTTTTGTTCCAGTTGATAGCACTGGTTGTCGGTGATCATCGAGGCGGCGCGGCGGGCTACGGCACACTCAATGGCCTGACGTACAAAACAGCCATTTTGCACCTGCGACAGCGAGATCTTATTCACGTAACTGCCACGTTGTGGACGGATCTGAATCAAACCGTTCTCTGCCAGTTTGATGAATGCTTCTCGTACCGGCTGGCGAGACACGTTAAAGCGTACGGAAACCTCTTTCTCCGACAATGGCGTACCGGGTGCAATCAGGCAATGCACGATATCGCTGCGAAGAATACGGTAAATCTGTTGATTTACCGGCTGTGTAGGGTTGAGCTGCGTTTCTACGGTCATTCATTCTTACTTATTAGAGAGTTAACCCGGCTATTTTATCACTTATCGCGCGCTTTCTATACCCGGCACAAGGCCGGGTATCTCATTTAGCTTCGATGCACGCTGAGCCCGGCAAAAGACTGGGTGACTGGCATCATCTCAAGGGTATTGATGTTGACATGAGCCGGTAACGAAGCAACCCACCATACGGCTTCAGTGACATCTTGCGGAGTCAGTGCAGTGGTATTTTCGTAGGTTTTACCTGCTTTATCATCGTCGCCTTTGAAACGCACATTAGAGAACTCGGTACCGCCAACCAGCCCGGGTTCAATGTCGGTAACGCGGATCGCTGTGCCGTGTAAGTCTGTACGCAGGTTCAGACTAAACTGACGAACAAACGCTTTGGTTGCACCATACACGTTCCCGCCAGCATACGGCCAGCTACCGGCGGTAGAGCCGATATTAATAATGTGGCCGCGGTTACGCTCGACCATGCCAGGCAGAACGGCACGAGTCATATAAATCAGGCCTTTGTTGTTGGTATCGATCATGGTTTCCCAGTCATCAACATTCGCTTTGTGGGCTGGCTCAAGACCCAGCGCCAGACCGGCATTGTTGACCAGAATATCGATATTGCGCCATTCGGCGGGCAGGGCGTCCAGCATCTCTTCAATGGATGCGCGATTGCGTACGTCAAGCTGGGCGGTATACAGATTATTACCCAGTTCATCTTTCAGTTCCTGCAGACGTTCCTGGCGGCGTCCGGTGGCAATAACTTTATGCCCATTCTCAATAAAACGACGCGTAATGCACTCACCAAAACCTGCTGTTGCTCCGGTTACTAAAACGATCATCTCACTGTTCCTCAACGCTTTTTATGTAGTACTACCATAGCACGTCATTTCTGTTCAGAGCTATTCCTGCTTAACGAGATTGCGGTCGAATCCTGGGAGGCCTACTCTAGTAAACAAATCGTTTTCAGGAGGAAAAGATGTCGTTAACAAATCCTTTTTTGCACCACAGCACATTACCTTACCAGGCACCGCAATTCGATCAGATTGAAGATTGCCATTATCGGCCCGCGTTTGATGAAGGTGTGAAACAAAAACGCGCTGAAATAGCGGCGATTGTGCAAAACCAACAGGCTCCTGATTTCACAAATACGTTGCTGGCGCTTGAGCAAAGTGGGGCGTTGTTGACGCGCGTCACCAGCGTTTTTTTTGCGATGACGGCGGCGCATACCAACGATGAGCTGCAGCGGCTTGACGAGGCCTTCTCCGCCGAACTGGCTGCGCTGGCCAATGATATCTACCTCAATGACGCACTTTTTGCGCGTATAGATGCCGTCTGGCAGCAACGCTCTTCGCTGGAGCTGGAAGGTGAGTCATTGCGTCTGTTGGAGGTGGTTCACCAACGCTTTGTGTTGGCAGGTGCGCGTCTTAATGACGCCGACAAAGCGCGCCTGAAAGCGCTAAATACGGAGTCGGCGACGTTAACCAGTCAGTTCAATCAGCGTCTGCTGGCGGCGAACAAAGCGGGTGCACTGATTGTGAATGATGTCCGGCAACTTGACGGACTTAGTGCAGAGGAAATTGCCGTTGCGGCGCTAGCCGCCAGTGACAAAGGACTTGAGGGACGCTGGGTTATCCCACTATTGAACACCACACAACAACCGGCGCTTGCTGCATTACGCGATCGACAGACACGAGAAAACCTGTTTACCCAGGCATGGACGCGGGCGGAAAAAAATGATGCCAACGATACCCGCGCTATCATTAAACGGCTGGTGGAGATCCGCAGAGAGCAGGCAACATTACTGGGTTTTGCGAATTTTGCAGCCTGGAAAATTGCCGATCAGATGGCGAAAACGCCAGAAGCGGCACTCTCTTTTATGCGGGCGATCGTGCCTGCTGCACGTCAACGCGCGCTGAATGAGCAGGCTGAAATTCAGAAAGCGATTAACCAGCAACAGGGCGAATTCGAGGTTGAGGCCTGGGACTGGGCATTTTATGCTGAGCAGGTACGCCGTGAAAAATATGCTCTTGATGAAGCGCTGCTTAAACCTTACTTTGCCCTGGATACGGTGCTGAATGAAGGTGTTTTCTGGGCAGCAAACCAACTGTTTGGCATTAAATTCATCGAGCGCTTTGACATCCCTGTTTATCATCCGGATGTACGGGTTTGGGAAATTTTCGATCATGATGGCGTAGGACTGGCGCTGTTTTATGGTGATTTCTTTGCCCGTGACTCAAAAAGCGGTGGTGCCTGGATGGGGAATTTTGTTGAGCAATCGCTGCAAAATGAAACCAGACCGGTCATTTACAACGTCTGCAACTATCAGAAACCTGCTCAGGGCCAACCCGCCTTGCTGCTGTGGGATGATGTCATCACGTTGTTCCATGAGTTCGGACACACGTTACACGGTTTGTTTGCCAGCCAACGGTATGCAACGCTGTCAGGCACGAATACCCCGCGTGATTTTGTCGAGTTCCCGTCGCAGATTAACGAACACTGGGCGAGTGATCCGCAGGTTTTCGCGCGTTATGCTCGCCATGTTGAAACGGGTGAAAAAATGCCCCAGCCATTGCTGGAGAAGATGCAACGGGCCAGCTTGTTTAACAAAGGTTATGATATGACGGAGCTTCTCAGCGCTGCATTGCTGGATATGCGCTGGCACAGCCTGGAGCAGAGTGTGTCATCGCTGTCAGTCGATGAATTTGAGCTGCAGGCCCTGGCTGCGGAAGGACTGGATCTGCAGGCGGTACCGCCGCGTTATCGCAGTAGCTATTTTGCCCATATCTTCGGCGGTGGTTATGCCGCAGGATATTACGCTTATTTATGGACGCAAATGCTGGCCGATGACGGCTATCAGTGGTTTGTAGAACAGGGCGGATTGACTCGTGAAAACGGGCAGAAATTCCGCGAAGCGATTTTGTCCCGTGGCAACAGCACTGACTTAGCTGAGCTTTTTCGCCAGTGGAGCGGACGCGAACCCAAAATGGAGCCGATGCTCAAACATCGTGGTTTGAGCGCTTAAGGCATTGTCAGCCAAAAAATTGAACCGGGCGCGATGCCCGGTTTTTAGCTGGATTTTTTCTTCCCCGAAATTCCTCCCTAAAATGAATCCTTAAATTCTGCAAAATTTGCGGGGGGGGCCTTTCTTCGCTCTGCGCCAGAAGTGAACGTGGTTAACGACTGCCTCTTGCAAAGGCGAGGGCCAGGATTCATTTAGAAATTTAAAAGTTGAAGAAATAAGTCCTGCGCCAGCTTCAAGGCATCATTTGAAAACGTATCTGGGCCAGGCACATTACAACCCTCCGTGCCCATCCAGGTTTCTTCCAGACTCAGTCGTTCGCACGCGTGTATTCAGCGTCAATCGCTTCCGCATCCGCGCGCCAGCGGGAAAAAAGGGATTGTTGCTCGCGGATCGCCTGCATCGTTGTCTCAAGGTTGGTCATTTCGTCCTGCATCTCTGCGAAGCCGGTAAAATGCTTACGGTCAAAATCACTCTCTTCCAGCGTATTAATCAACCCCTCGCGCTGCTGATTAAAATTTCCCACCATGGATTCAATCATTTTCTTGAACTCTTCTTCACGCTTCGCTTGGTTATAGGTATCCCAGAGTTCAAGCGCAACGCCGACAAATACCAGCGCGCCGTTCATGCCTTTTGCAAATTTTATGGCACCCCAGGGCTTAAATTTCAGAAATTTGCCCAGTTCTAATCCGGCCATTTTGCCAACCGTTACCACGCCATCACGCGCCGCAATCACGGTTGTACTGTTGATGAAATTGCTCTTAACGATGTAATTGAGCCCTTGCTTACCCATGGCTGCAATATTACCGTTGTAATGATTAATCTCCGCACTGTAGCCCAGATGCATTTTCCGGATAGCATTGTTAACGGACTGGACTCGACGATCGAACTCGTTTTCGAGACGGGTATTAATCACGATGCCTTTTTCGCCTATTTCGTTCTCGAAAAATTCCACATAGGTTTCGAGACTTAGGCCTTTGGCCCTCAAAATCAAATCTTTGAAGTAATCAGTAACGAAGGTTTTCAAACTGATGCGGGCGTCAGTGATGTCGCGTTGCATCATGAGCAGCTCTTTAGAGAGCCGGGTATGCATCGATGAAAGACCTTCAACCTCCTTCTTAATTCGATCATCGTTAGCGATCGCCTCAGGAAGTTTTCGGAACAAAATATCCTTTATTACGCTCTTTTTCGTCTCTTCACTCAGTGCCAGTGCACCGCCGCTGCGCTCGATTTTGTAACTTGTCGCATCCTGTAATTCGACGATGTGGGAAAGGGCTTGGAATTTCTCAGGATTCTCCAGCCAATATTCCGTTCCCATATCAAAGGGGTTGGCCGCAACAGCAACAATACTGAGCGCATCACGTTCCTGCTGGGTCAGCGCAATCAGGTCACTAAGGCGAGAACTCACATTTTGGCGTTTCACCAGCATATTAGACGTGTAATCCTCTTCGTCCTCTACGTCAGCTACCTCATCGAAACGGCTAAGCACAAACACCGTTCGGTCGAGCAGGTTCAGTGTGCGGAACAACCATTCAAGGTCGGCCTTGTGGCTTTCTTTAATCGGGTTGGTGGAGTTCATGACGTAGAGGATCAGATGTGCCTCGCTGATATACTTTTTTGTCATGTCCTTGTATTTTTCGACGGCTCGGGTGTCCTCATTGAACTGCTCTTTAAAACCAAACAGCCCAGGCGTATCGATCAGAACAAAATCAGAACCCACGTCGTACACTTTGACTTCGTTGGATGACTCCTGATGGCTGATGTTCATGCTAGCTTTATCCAGACGCCCCATCCATGCCGCTGCAATGGAGGTTTTACCTTCGGAAAAACCACCGATCAGAGCGATTTTTAATTTCCCATTTGCAGCATTCTCTTTGGCCGCCTCAATTTTATGAATAAGTTGTACATCGACCGGGACACCGACCTTTTCCCCCTGCTCGAGAAATGCAGTCAGTCCATCCAAAATGTAAATATTGCGTAACTGTTGTGCTTTAAAAGCCTCAAGCGTTTTTTCCATTACTTAGCTCCAGAAAAATCAATTTCATTAGATAACAGGCGTAACGCTGCGGCCGCCTGAGTCAAAATCTCATTTATGCTTGATACCTGCTGTACCGGTGCTTCCAACATTACTTTGAGTTCGGCTATTTTCTTCTTCAGTTCAGGGAAGGCCTTTTCGATACCTTCTAAGATTGCGCCATTCATATGAGCGGCCACATTGCTGAGATTTTTGTCAGCTGACTGCTTCTGTTGCGACATTTTGTAGTTGGAGCTGAAAAAGCTGCGCACCGCCTTGTAAGCCGCAAAGGCAAGGCTTGCGAGTGCAGGGGCAAGGATTAGCCACCCCGCGGGGTTCCAAAATAACAGCGCACCTCCTGCAAGCGATGCCAATAGCCCTGAGACCTTGATGCCATTATCAATATCAATGGTGAGTGGAAACTCGCTACTGAACTGATGTTTTTGCAGGCTTGCGAAGGTGTCGAGTATCTCGTGAGCGTGCTGCTGGAATTGCTCAATGATGTCGCTAATCTCAAGCTGAAAACGCTCGAGCTCTTTTTTCAGTGCTTCTGGGAGGGATTTTTCAAGCTTGCCGTGCTCCCTGCTGATGGCAGACTCCAGCTCACTTTTAAAACGGTCGGTGCTAATGTCACCGTCAATGGCCTGATAAACTTGTTCCCGTGCCTGATTACGGAACTGGCTAATTCCCTCATCAGCTCGGTCAATCAGTCGCTGGTACAGTGACTTCAGAGCAAGGTCAAGCTGCTTATGCGCACTGTCTTTTTTATCACTGAACTGACTGGCAAGCCCGGCATAGGTGTCCTGTTGCAGCGTAGTCACTTGTGCAGCAATATCATCCAGCACAACGCGAGTTTTTTGGGTGTTTGAGCGGGTAATTTTGTCTTTGCTGTCGGTGACGAGCTGCTGTGTTAATACGCGCGCAAGTTCCGCAACGCCCGTTTTCTCAAGTAACTGTTCTCTGGTAAAGGATTTTAGAAATTTATCGCGGCTTTTAATGTACGACCCGCCAGGCACCAAATGTTCAGCCACACTGAGAAACCCTGGCATGGCGCTGACAACCAGCGTATCTCGATAGTTTTCACCCAGTTGTTCGCGCATTTTTTCATTAAGATCCTTGATACTCTGCGCTTCATCCTCATTCACCAAGGGTTTGTTAAGACTCATCGCATTTGTCACACGCTTATTAAACAATGTCCAGACCTCGGTCTGCGCATTAAGGTGTGATTTAATTTTCTCCAGTGTTCCGGGATTTTCTTCATCACCTTTCTGCGGTGCAGTTGCTTTGCTGGTTACATAAAACACCGCATGCGCTTTCTCGACCGCTCGCTTAATTTGTTCGAGCACCTTGCTCTCTTTACCTTCAATACCAGGAATATCCAGTAGAGCAAAACGCTGGCCATGTGCTTCGAAAGGATAAAGAGTAGCGTCCAGAGTGAAGTCTGACAGACCAGTGCCGATGATTTCACCATCCGCCAGCGCGTTTAGTTCGCCAAGTTGGTTCTCCACTCTTGCCCGTAGCTCTATAATCGTCTGCCGCTCTCTGTCGCATTCCGCTTGCTGGCTTGTTAAGGGTTGTGTTGCCTGACTCATTTCAGCGTCCAATGCCAGTTGTCGCTTCCTTAGCTGTTGTTGTTGCTTTTGCGCTGGGGAGAGAATGTATAGGGCTATCAGCCGACGTATTGCGGACCAATGCTTTTTCTGATCTTCGATAAACGTGCTCAGTCGCGACAATTCTTTCTCAAGTTCAGCTTCCCGCGCAGCATAGCTTCCTCGTAATTCTGCTATAGCTCGGCTAAGGGCCTCGGTCCGGGTCTCATTGTCTTTCAACAGCCGGTCGTTGTTCTCAAGAATCTCAGGCGAGAGATTATGTTGTTGCTGAAACTTGCGAAAAGCATCTTGTCTGGCGAGTTTAGATTCTTCCTTAAGCAGGATGCGCAGTGCTTCAATAACTGTTGATTTTCCGGCGTTTGTTTCGCCATAGAAGGCGATAGTAAACGTCTCCCACTCAGCATTCGCGCTCAAGCTTTCGATGGCTTCATTTAACCGTGTCTGGAAACTTTCAAGTTGAAGACGGGCTTGGTCGTTGGCTTTCTTTAGCGCAGTGTCGGTTACAGGCTTAGTAAGATTATCGAGAATGCGTCCAACTTCTTGTGAGATTTTCTTGTAGACCTGTCCGGAGGTCTCAATAGCGGCAGACATGCAGAATCCTTTGAAGTTAATCCGTTTTAATCCGTTGGGTGGCGGTATACACGACCCTGCCATATATACAGACCCTAATGTTGAATCGGCAGAATGAGAAATTTCTTTAAAAAAAACGGATTGATAACTGATTATCTACTATGACACATATCTGAAGCGCGAAATCGCACTCTGCCACTGGGATGATGCGCCCGCTTTTTTCTATAAGGATTATATTCGGGTAGATAAGCTGATTTCCGGTATGGGCGGGCAGATTCTTTACCGCGAAGCTACTCCCATTTAAACGATGCGTTATCTTTGTTGAAAATGATGGTGGCCTGATGCCATTCCTTACCATCAAGGATCATTTCCAGACATTGTGTGGGGTAAAGAAAATCAGCAGGTTGAAATTGTTCATATTCGGATTCAGATGTGAGCATGACGTCATGATTGACGTTGACTATCGAACCCTCAGGATTTTCAGGATCAGGAGATTTTATGCAAAATAACCGGGCCTGATAAAAATCATCGGGAAGTCCTTCCAGCATGCAGCCTGTAGCCCATTGAATGAGTTGCTCTTTCGAGTATTGAACGTTCGATTCTTCTGTCTTTTGTTGTGTGGTGATTAGACGGTGAAGGGTTTTGAGAACAGAAAACATATCATCTCCTGATTGCAGGTCACGCCAACATAGCACCAAATAAACTGAACCGTCAGCAGACGAGAACACAATGTAGCGAATGAAGCAACTATTTTGGGAACATTCCTGGAACCGATGCTGATTAATTGGAAACCATAGCAGTAATTTCTCTATAACACCGTCAACGTAATGGTTGATTCTTAATCACACTTCATGCGGTTAATATCATCGTCGTTTTTTGCGATTTAACTCAGAGGATTATTGTTTCATTAAATATAAAACAATAAAAGTCACATCCACTCTATTGCATTGATTGCTATAATTATTTTAATTTCAGGTTAGTTTATTATCATGCGAAGTAATCTCTATTTTCTTTCTTTAATATTAATTACTATTAAAAAATTTACATAAGTTTTCTTTTTGGGCGCTAAAATACCCATGTCTAAATGTTCATACAGGGAAGGAAACCGTGATGATCAGAAGAACACAGGAAATAGATGCAATTTTAATCGAACTTAACAAATCAATTGATGCTCATTATAAGTGGCTAGTGAAAATGTTTCGCTGTGTGGTGTCATCAGACGTTACTCAGCCTGATATTACGGGCGATGACGCTCACTTCGTTTGTCAATTTGGCCAGTGGCTCAAAGACCATCCACAGCACGATGATGATGAATGTAGTTATGTCAGCAAGATTAACGCGACACATGAGAAAATGCATTTGTTAGGCAAGGAATTGCTCTTGGCAATCGTGGAAGAGCGCAGCCATTCATGGCATTTCGACAGTTTCCAGGATGCGTTACTGGCATTTACGTCTGCGGTCATGGACTACAAAATATATTTACTGACTATCCGCAGTAATATTGATGTGTTAACAGGCTTACCTGGCAGAAGAATGCTTGATGAGTCGTTTGACCAGCAGTTACTCGATGCTGAACCGCTTAACCTGTACATATTGTTGCTGGATATCGACCGTTTTAAACATGTTAATGATACCTACGGGCATCTGGTTGGTGACATAGTATTGCGTAACCTGGCGTCAAATTTATTATCCTGGACGCGATATGATGAGGTTGCTTATCGCTATGGTGGTGAGGAATTTATTGTCATCATCCGCACCAAAACGGACGAGCAGGCCTGCCAGGCAGGGTTGCGTCTTTGTCATCTGATTGGCCAGAAAAAAATCCCTTATCCAGAAGGCGAAATCGGCATAACGGTAACGGCTGGCATTACCAGAGTTCAACAGGGTGAAACGCTGGACAACGGTCTTGGGCGTGCTGACAGAGCCATGTATGAAGGGAAACAGACCGGCAGGAATCGCTGCATGTTTATGGATGAAAAAGAGAAAATCACGTTAGTTGGCATCAATGATCAACCGACACTGCTCGTCAGAGCGTGAATTTTATCAGCGCAGATCGGCTGTAGTTACGTTTCGTTTAACTTCCATTGTGGTTGTCGGTGATATGTTAGCCGACTATTCGTTATCTTCGCAGGGAATTGCCAGATAACGTATAAAGCAAAACACAAATCTATCCATGCAAGCATTTACCGCTGGTTTTCCGGCGGTTTTTTTTACCTGTAATTCAGAGAAATGATTCAGGGAAGGGAAGCAGGTAAAAAAATGGCCCCTTGTGCAGTTACGCGACAAGGGGCCGGTTCGGCGCAGGATTATCTCCGTTCATCAATCATCCCATCTGTGGCTAAAATACGCGGCCAGGAAACCGGAAAATAAAATAATTCCCAGAACAGCCATAAAAATATTCATATTACCCAGCATAGTAAATGCTCCTTTATCTATGAGTTTCCTCTCTTACCTTAATTTCACCTCGTTAATGACTATAGTAGCAATTCGAACTTAAACAAAGAGTGAACTGTGTGATTATTTCGTCTGAAATGTAAAGTTATGGCTTTTTCTCGTCGAAGAAAATAAATAATAGTGACGAAACAGGCACCCCCATCTGCAAATAATCATAATTTCATCCTGTAATCCTCTGTAGCTGCCGGGTTGTCCGGACACAAGATGTTGCACGTTTATAATGCAACACCGCGTCATGGTGGTTCAATTCTTCTCTCTTAGTGTCATGCCGACGCATTCTTTTTATATGCGCCTCATTGAAATATTTGTAATCTATTGAATTGTATGCTGTTTTTATATCTGGCACTGTTTTTGCCTTATCCCTTCTGAACACCCTTAATTTGCACCGTTTTGTCTGTCCGGCTGCACCGGAGCTTTCAGCAAGTCTACTTTCAGGAGTGAAACTATGCAGCGTCGTACATTATTAAAAGCCTTTGCTCTTTCGGCCTCTGTTGTGGCTATGGGGATGAGTTTTAGCGTTCAGGCTGCCGACACCATTAAAGTTGGCATCATGCATTCGTTGTCCGGGACAATGGCTATTTCTGAAACACCGCTGAAGGATGTGGCGTTGATGACCATTGATGAGATCAACGCCAAAGGCGGTGTACTGGGAAAAAAACTGGAGCCGGTAGTGGTCGATCCGGCATCAAACTGGCCGCTGTTTGCCGAAAAAGCCCGTCAGTTGCTAAGCCAGGACAAAGTGGCGGTGGTTTTGGGGTGCTGGACATCGGTTTCGCGCAAATCTGTACTGCCGGTATTTGAAGAGTTAAACGGCCTGTTATTTTATCCCGTGCAGTACGAAGGTGAAGAGATGTCACCTAATGTTTTCTATACCGGCGCCGCGCCCAATCAGCAGGCCATTCCGGCGGTTGAGTATCTGATGAGTGAAGACGGTGGCAGTGCAAAACGTTTCTTCCTGCTGGGCACCGACTACGTCTATCCGCGAACAACCAATAAAATTCTCCGTGCCTGGCTGCATTCAAAAGGCGTCGCCGATAAAGACATTGAAGAGGTCTATACCCCGTTTGGCCACAGTGATTACCAGACCATCGTCGCCAGCATCAAAAAATTCTCCGCCGGGGGCAAAACGGCGGTGGTATCTACCATTAATGGCGACTCTAACGTTCCGTTCTATAAAGAGCTGGCAAACCAGGGCCTGAAAGCGACCGATGTTCCGGTCGTTGCGTTCTCTGTTGGAGAAGAGGAGTTGCGTGGTATTGATACCAAACCCCTGGTAGGCAATCTTGCGGCCTGGAACTATTTTGAATCCGTTGATAATGCCACCAATAAGCAATTTATTGCTGATTACCGCGCCTATGCGAAAGCGCACAAACTGCCGAATGCGGATTCTGTGGTCACGAACGATCCGATGGAAGCCACGTATGTTGGCCTGCACATGTGGGCGCAGGCTGTTGAAAAAGCCGGAACGACGGATGTCGATAAAGTTCGCGCAGCCATGGCGGGGCAATCATTCGCTGCACCTTCTGGCTTTACGCTGACAATGGATGCAACGAACCACCACCTGCATAAACCCGTCATGATTGGCGAAATCGAAAGTAACGGTCAGTTTAACGTGGTATGGCAAACGGATGCCCCGGTCCGTGCCCAACCGTGGAGTCCGTATATCGCCGGGAATGATAAAAAATCTGAACAACCCGTCAAAACCGCCAGCAACTGATCTTACGCCCTCCTGTGGGAGGGCCCAATTTTGGAGAACGCTATCATGAAAGCCATGCGCTTTATTCGTGGCGTGTTGTTGCTGACGTGGCTTTTGCCGTGGATAGCGCAGGCAACAGATGCCGATACTTTCGCCGCGGCCAGTCGGACACAGCAGGCGACATTACTGAAACAATGGGCGATTAACCCCGATGTGCAGCGTTTACCTTTGCTGAATGCCCTGAGTGGCGAAAACCTGCTGACCGATGGCGTTAAAAATGCATTCACGATGAACGGTTCGCATGTGCAATCACTGGGGACGGCCAGCACGCCTAGTGGCGAATTAAAAAAAATCCGCCTGACTAACCGCCTGCGTAATCTGGTGGCTGGCACATTGGCTATTCATCAACTTTTAAGTGACAGTGTCACTTTGAGAGTGGCTGCCGCCCGGACATTACAGCGTGAAGCACTGCCAGACATGTTGCCATTTTTGCAGCACAGGCTAATGCAGGAGACGGATGCTGGCGTGAAATCCGCCCTGGCGGCCGCTCTGGCAAATCTGCAACTGAGCAGTACTTCGCCCGATGTCAGGCGCCAGGCCATCGAATTGCTGGGTGCATCCAATGATCCTGAAACACAGGCGCGATTACAGCCCTTCACCCAGCTGGAACATGAACCCGATGCACGCGTACGCGCTGCCGCCAGCGAAAGCCTGAATACCATCGGGCATCGAATGAAGGTTGGTGAGCTGCTTGGCCAGGCGTTTATGGGATTATCGCTGGGGTCTATTTTATTGCTGGCAGCACTAGGGCTGGCCATTACCTACGGGCTGCTCGGCGTCATTAATATGGCGCACGGTGAAATGCTGATGCTTGGCGCTTACTGTACCTGGATAGTGCAACAGCTGATGAGCCAGTTTTTCCCGCAGTGGTTAGCCTTTTATCCGCTGATTGCGCTACCGGTTGCCTTCTTGCTGACCGCCACTATTGGAATGCTGCTGGAACGCGGAGTGATCCGCCATTTATACGGACGCCCACTTGAGACGCTACTGGCAACCTGGGGGATTAGCCTGATTCTGATCCAGTTGGTGCGTATGACCTTTGGTGCGCAAAACCTTGAGGTTGCCAACCCGGCATGGCTGTCGGGAGGTATTCAGGTCTATGCCAATCTGATTTTGCCCTGGAACCGGATTGTGGTGCTGGGATTTGCCATTCTGGTGCTGTTTTTCACCTGGTTGTTGCTGAATAAAACCCGTCTGGGTATGCGCGTGCGTGCGGTGACGCAAAACCGCAGCATGGCTGACTGCTGCGGTGTTCCCACGGGGCGGGTGGATATGTTGGCATTTGGTCTGGGGTCGGGCATTGCCGGACTGGGAGGGGTGGCGCTATCGCAGTTGGGCAACGTGGGACCAGAACTGGGGCAAAGCTACATCATTGATTCATTTTTGGTGGTGGTGCTGGGTGGCGTGGGACAGCTGGCCGGGAGCGTTGCGGCGGCGTTTGGTTTGGGGATTTTCAACAAGATTCTCGAACCGCAGGTTGGGGCCGTCCTCGGCAAAATTATGATTCTGGTGCTGATTATTCTGTTTATTCAAAAACGTCCGCAGGGGCTGTTTGCGCTAAAAGGGAGGGTCATTGACTGATGACGATGCCAATGACATTAACGCTGGCGCGCAAAGCGCCGCGTATTACCGGTGTGCTGGGGCTGGCTTTACTGCTGGCACTGATTATTCTGCCATTTCTCGCGCTGCTGCCTGCGGATCATCCGCTGGCGATATCTGTCTGGACGCTGACACTGGTCGGGAAAATTCTCTGTTATGCCATTGTGGCTGTTGCCCTGGATCTGGTGTGGGGATATGCCGGAATGCTGTCGCTGGGCCACGGTATTTTCTTTGCGCTGGGCGGTTATGCGATGGGGATGTACCTGATGCGCCAGGCGTCTGGTGAAGGGGTGCCCGCGTTTATGTCGTTCCTGTCGTGGACTGAACTTCCGTGGTTCTGGTGGGGAACGCAGCACTTTCTTTGGGCGATGGCGCTGGTTGTTATGGTGCCTGGTTTACTGGCATTGGTGTTTGGCTGGTTTGCCTTTCGCTCAAAAATCAAAGGCGTCTATTTCTCCATCATGACGCAGGCGCTGACCTTTGCCGGCATGCTGCTGTTCTTCCGTAACGAAACCGGGTTTGGCGGTAATAACGGATTTACCGGTTTTACCACCCTTCTGGGATTTCCGGTGACGGCGACCACGACGCGTATCGCGTTGTTCCTGGCGACCGTTGTGCTGCTGATTCTGGCGCTGTGGATCGGGTGGGCGCTGGCTCGCAGTAAATTTGGCCGTATTTTGACCGCCGTTCGTGACGCTGAAAATCGGTTGATGTTCTGCGGGTATGACCCAAAGGGCTTCAAACTCCTGGTGTGGACGCTATCCGCCGTCCTGTGCGGACTGGCGGGGGCGCTGTATGTTCCGCAGGTGGGCATCATTAACCCCAGTGAAATGTCACCCACCAACTCAATTGAAGCCGCGATTTGGGTCGCACTGGGGGGGCGCGGCACGTTGATTGGCCCGGTGTTTGGCGCGGTGCTGGTGAACGGCGCTAAAAGCTGGTTTACCGTCATCATGCCGGAATACTGGCAACTGTTTCTCGGCCTGATTTTTATTGGCGTTACGCTGTTTTTGCCTCGCGGCGTGATTGGTCTGTTTCGCAAGGGAGACAAATAATGCAGCCAGATGAAGGGCTTTTTACCCGCCAGATGCCGGGCGATCGTTTTCGCAATCAAACCGATCCGGTGCTCCAACTGGAAAAAATAAACGTTAACTTTGATGGTTTCCAGGCGCTAACGGATTTGACGCTCAATATTGGGGTGGGAGAGTTACGCTGCGTTATTGGACCCAATGGCGCAGGAAAAACCACCTTGATGGATGTTATCACCGGTAAAACGAAGCCGCAAAGTGGGCAGGCGATTTACGATCAATCCATTGATTTAACATCACTCGACGCCATCGCCATTGCTCGCCAGGGCATTGGTCGCAAATTTCAGAAACCGACCGTATTTGAAGCGCTGACGGTGGAGGAGAACCTCGAGTTGGCGATGAAAAATGATAAATCCGTTTGGGGTTCCTTACGCGCGTGTTTATCGGGAGAACAGCGGGATCGCATCGATGACATGTTGACGCTGTTGCGACTGAGTAACGAACGCGCCCGTCGTGCCGGACGCCTGTCCCATGGACAGAAACAATTTCTGGAGATTGGTATGTTGCTGGTGCAGGAGCCGCATTTGCTGCTACTGGATGAACCGGCGGCCGGGATGACGGATGCCGAGACGGAATACAGCGCTGAACTGTTTCGCCAGCTTGCCGGAAAACATTCTCTGATGGTGGTTGAGCACGATATGGGGTTTGTTGAAAGCATTGCTGATCACGTCACGGTATTGCACCAGGGGCGGGTACTGGCCGAGGGGAGCCTGCGCGATGTTCAGTCCAACGAGCAGGTGATTGAAGTGTATCTCGGACGCTAAGGAGTGCTGATGCTACAGGTAAATGAACTAAATCAATACTATGGCGGCAGCCATATCCTGCGCGGCGTGAGTTTTGAGGCGCGTATCGGTGAAGTAACATGTCTGCTGGGGCGTAATGGGGTTGGCAAAACGACACTGCTGAAGTGCCTGATGGGGCTGATTCCAACCCGCAGCGGCAGCGTTATCTGGCAGGGTAAAAACATGACTCACCGTAAGCCACATCAACGGGTGCAGGCGGGGGTAGCGTATGTGCCGCAGGGGCGAGACATTTTTCCTCGCCTGACGGTGGAAGAAAATCTGTTGTTGGGACTCTCCCGGTTTTCAGCACAACAGGCAAAACGTGTACCGGATGAAATTTATGCGTTGTTTCCGGTATTACAGGAGATGAAATACCGACGGGGCGGTGATTTGTCGGGTGGGCAACAGCAGCAGTTAGCTATTGGCCGGGCGCTGGCCAGTCGCCCGCAGTTGTTGATCCTCGATGAACCAACAGAGGGGATCCAGCCTTCGGTGATTAAGGAGATTGGCCTGGTTATCAGCCAACTGGCCCATCGTGGTGATATGGCCATATTGCTGGTGGAGCAGTTTTATGACTTTGCCGAACAGCTTGCGGACAAATACCTGTTAATGTCGCGAGGAAACATTATTCAACGCGGATCTGGTGAAAACATGGCAGCAGAAGGTGTGCGTGGGTTGGTTGCTATCTGAATCAGGCGACAGCGGCGTTTTGTCACTGTCGCCGTAATGTTCAGCAGACTGCCGGCTGGCTCCAGGGTTTGGCGCGCATGCCTTTTATCATTAACGCCCAGGCAAGGACAATCGCCACCATTAGTGCGACAAACAGCGACCAGGGGGGCAGTGTGGTCAGGATGACCCCGCTGACTAATGGGTTGACCGCCGCGCCAAGCCAGCCCAGTGACTGGGCGGAAAAGTAACTGGCTTTCATGCCTGCCGGCGCGATGTTGTCGATCAGCATGTATTCACCCGGTGCATAGATGACTTCGCCAATGGTGAAAAAGGCGGCTGAAATCCCCCAGAACAGCAGGCTGTTGCCAGAGAAGGTAAAACCGACCAGACCGATAACAAAAAACAGTGTACCTGCAGCCATCAGTGGGCGGATGTTTGCAGACGTCAGTCTGCGTCCGACTGCATATTGCAGCGATACCACAATTGCCGCGTTGACGGGCAGAACGACTGCCACTACTTTCTCAGCAAAATCACCATCGGCAACCACCATCACGTACTGAGAAATACAGGATGCAAATGCACCACCGACAAACGAGGCCAGAAAAGCAGACAACGTAAACCAGCATAATGCTTTATCGCGCAGCAAAACCGAGGGGGACCATACTGTCGCGTTCAAACCTTCAGAAGGGATAGCAGAGCGCTTTACCCATGTCTGGATAAACACCAGCGGGAAGGCTGAACATATGGCCGCCAACCAGAACGGCAGGTTAATGCTTTGCATAACCAGTAGCGTGCCCAACGGCGGGCCAACGGTCCAGCCGATGTTCAGCACGGTGTAGTTCAGTGAGAAAATCTTTGTTTTATTGGTGGCTGAGAGGTTATCGGCAAACCAGGCTTTCAGCACGGTGGCAAACACGGAGTAGGCACAGTTGATCAGCGCGAAGAGCAGAACTACCACCACCACGTTATGCACCAGAGGAATCGCGATAAAGCCGGAAGCAAAGCCCGCGATCGCCAGCAGCATAAAGCGTTTTTTTTCAAATTTATCGGCCAGGATGCCGAATCCAAGACTGAAAACGACGCCAATAGTCAGTGCTA
Organism: Citrobacter sp. RHBSTW-00671; assembly: GCF_014103415.1. Classification (NCBI taxonomy): domain Bacteria; kingdom Pseudomonadati; phylum Pseudomonadota; class Gammaproteobacteria; order Enterobacterales; family Enterobacteriaceae; genus Citrobacter; species Citrobacter sp. RHBSTW-00671. The sequence goes on along the minus strand of NZ_JABXPR010000001.1, from coordinate 3,088,209 downwards.
CTGTCATTGCATAACCGATCAGATCGACACCCAGGCCATACTGACGACTGAGGTAAATCGTCATGAATGGTAGCGTGGCTCCGCGTCCAATGGTTAATAGTAATGATGACGCGAGTAATGCAAGGGTCGACCTTCTCAGCGAGATATTCATTTTTTTGCCCGACAGTGCATGTTGTTATGTTTTTTTTAGATATCAGAAACAAATAGCATGCTAAAAGTGTGATGTACACTCAATAAGTTGTCTGAAAATGCCCTGTGTGGCCTACCTGAATTAATGATCTGTTACGGTACAACGATTTCCGTTACCTTAACTTGTTTACAAAAATTTAATATTTGCAGGGGCGGTGGTATGTCGCGTAAAGATGGGTTGTTGGCGTTACTGGTTGTCGTGGTATGGGGGCTTAACTTTGTCGTCATCAAAGTGGGCTTGCACAATATGCCGCCGTTGATGCTGGCAGGCTTGCGCTTTTTACTGGTGGCGTTTCCTGCGATCTTTTTTGTTGCCCGCCCGAAGATCCCGCTTTCGCTGTTACTTGGCTATGGCCTGACCATCAGCTTCGGTCAGTTCGCTTTTCTGTTCAGCGCCATCAAATTTGGGATGCCTGCCGGTCTGGCATCGCTGGTTTTACAAGCGCAAGCGTTTTTCACCATCGTGCTCGGGGCGTTCGCCTTTGGCGAGCGTTTGCAGGGGAAGCAACTGGTCGGTATCGCGCTGGCGGTGTTTGGTGTACTGGTATTGATTGAGGCGAGTCTCAATGGACAGCATGTCGGTATGCTTGGCTTTATGTTGACGCTGGCGGCTGCACTGAGCTGGGCCTGCGGCAATATCTTTAATAAGAAAATTATGCAGCATACTTCGCGTCCAGCGGTCATGTCGCTGGTGGTGTGGAGCGCATTAATTCCTGTCGTTCCGTTTTTTTTGGCATCGGCATTGCTTGATGGCCCAACGCAAATCGTGCAGAGCCTTGTGGCAATCGATATGACTACCATTCTGTCACTGGTGTATCTGGCCTTTGTGGCGACCATTGTGGGCTATGGCATTTGGGGTTCTCTGCTGGGGCGCTATGAAACCTGGCGTGTTGCGCCACTGTCGTTGCTGGTACCCGTGGTGGGGCTGGCCAGTGCCGCCGTGCTGCTGGATGAAACGTTAACCGGGCTGCAACTGATTGGTGCGTTGTTGATCATGGCGGGGTTGTATATCAATGTGTTCGGTTTTCGACTGCGCAAGATTGCACAGGCGAGGGGCTAAAAAAAGCCCCGCAGTGACGGGGCAAAAAATTACAGGCTGTGCATATTGTAATAAGGCACACCTAATTCGTCGGATTTATCGCTGCCGGCACCCATATGGTTAAAATCGAACGGGGACTGATCGTGCGCAGGAGGCAAAATCATCGCGTCGCGATTATTTTGCGTTGTCGGTTGCGGGGTCTGTTCCGCCATGCTCTGGCCCGATACAACAAGCAGCAGGGCCAGCATCGCATAAGACAGAAGTTTCATGATTTCCTCGGTTACGTCGTTAACTGGCGATTAGCAATTGCATTGATTGAGCGGTAGCAAATACCGGGATTCGCCGTGCATATTCGTCATCCGATATTTATGCGGCGGTACATCAAAATAGTTCTTGAATGTCCGGGTCAGCGTTTGCTGAGACTCAAAACCGTAACGCTCTGCAAGATAGAGGATCGGTTCGTTACTCTCTTTCAATTTTTGCGCTATTTCAGTCATTTTACGGCTACGGATGTATTGACCTAATGAATGGCCGGTTTCTTTTTTGAACATCCGCTGCAGGTGCCATTTGGAGTAACCTGAACGCTCAGACACTTTTTCCAGCGAGAGTGGCGATTCAAGGTTATTTTCGATCCAGTCCAAAATGCTATGAATAGTGATTGTGTCAGTATTGCGTCTGGACATCGTCATACCTCTTTCTGTTTACGGCAGGATTCTCTTAAGCAAATGCTCAAGTGTTGCTACTTCTTCCGCCGTTAAGTTTTTTGTTAGTTCCTGGTGCAGGTCTTGCCCTACTAATTGATGACACTGCTCGCAAATTGCTGCGCCGTCTTCGGTGAGTTTCACCAGCACGCCGCGCTTGTCATGTGGATTCGGAAGCCTTTCTATCCAGCCTTTACAGGCCAGTCTGTCCAGCATCCGTGTCAGGGCGCCAAGATCGACAGACAGCACTTTTTTCAATTCGACAGGGGTAATGCACACCGCGCAACGGATGGAGCAGAGCACCTTAAACTGCGATGCCGTGATATCCAGCGGTGACAAATAGTCGTTTAATAAACGATCTTTTTTCTGATTAACCATGTAGATCAAACGACCCAGTGGGATGATTTCATTGAACAGATCACTGGTGCTTTTCACAATGGTTGCCCTGGCAAGTAGTTAGTCACGGCTGATATTATTGCTTAGGCAAATATAAGTCAAATGAATGAGTCTCCGCATGCCACGTTTTGCTAAATCATCAGGCCCGGCGAATGGTTCATCTATTTTTAACGTTTTGATAATTCTGGTTTATCCGCCAGGATGAAAAATGAATCCTTACATCGCTAAAATGCCTTATCTCAGCGATTTCACCTTATACTTGCCGTTGACGATTAACGCACAGGAAAGATGACATTATGATGGACTTGTTTAAAGCGATAGGACTGGGGCTGGTAGTCCTGTTACCGTTAGCCAACCCGTTAACCACCGTGGCGTTGTTTCTTGGGTTAGCCGGCAACATGAACAGCGCAGAGCGTAACCGTCAGTCATTAATGGCGTCTGTTTACGTGTTTGCCATCATGATGGTTGCGTACTACGCCGGGCAACTGGTGATGAATACTTTCGGGATTTCGATTCCCGGATTGCGTATTGCGGGCGGGTTAATCGTTGCGTTTATCGGCTTTCGTATGTTGTTCCCTCAGCAGAAAGCGCATGAGTCTCCGGAAGCGAGAAGCAAATCCGAAGAACTGGAAGACGAACCGACGGCTAATATTGCCTTTGTTCCGCTGGCAATGCCGAGTACTGCCGGCCCGGGGACGATTGCAATGATTATCAGTTCGGCTTCTACCGTACGTCACGGCTCCGAATTCCCGGACTGGGTGATCATGGTTGCGCCCCCCATTATTTTTGCCGTCGTCGGGATTATCTTGTGGGGATGTCTGCGCAGTTCTGGCGGAATTATGCGGCTGGTGGGGAAAGGCGGGATCGAAGCTATTTCCCGTCTGATGGGCTTCCTGCTGGTGTGCATGGGTGTACAGTTTATTATTAACGGCGTGCTGGAAATCATCCAAACCTACCATTAAACAACGGGCCCGGTATGTCTACCGGGCCCTTTTCTTATCGCGGCTGTGGTTGCTCTTCCAACGTTACCGGCCATTTGCGAAAGATAATCACGGACCAAATCAGTGCGGCAACGGCAGGAAGTGCACCGACGTAACCAATCGTCGACATCGACCAGTGCAGGCTTACCTGATTTCCCACCAGCGCCCCCGCGCCAATACCAATATTAAAGATACCGGAGAACAGCGCCATCGCGACGTCAGTGGCATCCGGAGCCAGCGCCAGTACTTTCACCTGCATACCCAGCCCGATCACCATAATGGCAATGCCCCAGAAAATACTCAGGATCGCAAGGTGCATTTCGCTATCAGCAGCAGGCAGTAGCAGTACCAGGCACAGGGTCAACAGGGCGATAGCCGCGCTTATCAACACCGAGGCATACTGATTACCCAGCTTGCCAAAAATAACGCTGCCAATAATACCCGCTCCACCGAGGACCAGAAGCAGCACGGTGGCAAAGTTAGCGCTCAGCCCGGCGACCGTCTGGACAAACGGTTCGATATAGCTGTAAGCCGTGTAGTGTGCGGTCACCACTATCACCGTTAACAAATACAAACTCATCAGCGCAGGGCGACGGAACAGCAGTGGCAGGCTTTTTAATGAGCCTGAATGCTCGCTTGGCAGCTTAGGCAATAGCTTAATCAGGCAAAGAAGCGTGATTAACGCCCCCATACCGATGACAAAGAAGGTGGTACGCCAGCCAAAATATTGCCCAACAATACGCCCGATAGGCAGGCCTAATACCATCGCCAGCGCGGTACCGGTGGCAATCAGGCTCAACGCCTGTGCGCGTTTCCCGGCAGGAGCCATGCGAATAGCCAGTGACGCGGTAATTGACCAGAAGATGGCATGGGCAAAGGCAATCCCTATGCGACTCATGACCAGTACAGTGAAGTTCCATGCGAGGAAAGAGAGAACATGGCTGGCAATGAACACCACAAACAGGCAGATCAGAAGCTTACGTCGTTCCATCTGGCTGGTAAGCAGCATAAATGGCAGCGACATCAGGGCTACCACCCAGGCGTAGATCGTCAACATGATCCCAACCTGCGCGGTTTGCATATTAAAGCTTTGCGCGATGTCGGACAGCAAACCGACCGGGACAAACTCAGTGGTATTGAAAATAAAACCGGCAATAGCAAGCGTAACTACCCGTAGCCACGCGATCTTGCGGGAAACAGTGTTTGTTGTCATATGTATAAATCGGGTTAGCTGCAAAAAGGAGAGGTGGCGATCTTAAAACGTTTACTGGTGAAAATACAATCATTTCGTGATTTAGATCACGTTGCTTTGCGGATGATAATGGGGTGTGTTACGAGAAAAAATAAAGCCGGTCAGTACGACTGACTGACCGGAGAATACCGTCGCCAGAGCGAGTTTAGTGCTGCTGTGCTTCTTTCATGCACAACGCTTCATGCTCTCTATCGATGATTGGCTCAACTTTGCCCATCAAAAATAGATAGTTCAAAATTCCCAGAACCACCAGTGCGGCAGAGAACACCAGCGCCCAGGTAAAGGAGCCAGTGGCTGCCACAATGGCACCGGTAATAATGGGTCCTACCGCGCCCCCCATATTGGAGACAGTATTCTGTAACCCTGCAACAATCGATACGCTGTTTTTAGGCGCAACGTCACCCGGTAATGCCCAGACCTGCGAGGCGGCAACCGTGGTGCCTGATTTCGCCACACACAGTAAAAACACGGTCATAAATACGGAATCAGTGAAAGGGGCAAAACCAATACATAAAGCCATTAACAGACCGATTGTCAGGAATAATTTTCTTGTGGCGGTCAGCGACAGGATCCGCTTATGTACCATACGGTCAGAGGCCCAGCCGGCAAAGACTTCTATCACCATCCCACATAATAATGGCAGGGCGGCAACCATCCCCATTTTGATAAAATCCATTCCTTTGTCTTTTACCAGATAAGTGGGCAGCCAGGTAATAAAGAAATAGGATGTATAGTTGATGGTAAAGAAACCGATACACATTGCCCAAATATTCCGGTAGCGCAACAGTTTATACCAACGCATCGGTAATACGGATTTGTCGCCGTGTTTTTGCTTTTGCCCTTCGCGAATATGTTTAATTTCGCTTGTACTGATCTTTTTGTGGTCTTCCGGGTTTTCTGTATAAATAAAATACCAGGCAATGACCCAAAAAACGCCTACGCCACCAATAATCAGAAATGTCATCCGCCAGTCAAACTGGTAGATCATCCAGACAATAAGCGGCATCGCGACGGCACCACCAAATTTAGAGGCACTGTCAAACAATCCTGAGACGGTGGCTCTCTCCCGATCCGGGAACCAACGCGCAGCGATCCCTGCATTGCTTGGATAGGCGGCGGCTTCACCGACGCCCAGAGCCAGTCTCAATGCGAGTAGAGATTTAAATCCAGTGGCTAAACCCATCATTGAGGTGGCGATTGACCACCACGCGACGGCAAAGCCCAGACCTTTTTTCTGACCAAAACGGTCTGCAAACCAACCTGCCGGTATTTGCAGTAAAGAATATGACCAGAAGAACGCCGCCATAATAAACCCCATCATTTCAGGATCGAGTTTTAGCTCATCAATGAGGTGAGGTGCTGCAGCAGATAATACCGTCCGGTCAATATAGTTAATTGCAATAGCAAGCCACATTAATCCCGCAATCCACCAGCGAATTCGGGATTTTTCTGCAAAATTATTCATATATCTGGCCCATGGTAGATGTTCATTTTTATTATTGTGGGAAGAGTAGGGTTATCTCCACAATGTTATAATCCGTTCATGATATTTTGAGGCTTACGCTGATGAATGACATGTTCAATGATGTTATAAACACATTGCTCGCCGATATTGCTGATCGCACCCTCGGTATATCCTGCAATATGTGCCGTTGGTATGAAATTATCGAGCGCAAATAAAGGATGTGAATTGCACGGCTCTTGTAGAAAGACATCGGCGGCAGCGCCCTTAATGACGCCCTGTGTCAGAGCCAGAAAGAGATCCTCTTCATTAACGACACCACCGCGTGAAACGTTAATGAGGTAACTACTGCTCTTCATTTTTTTTATCTGTGCTAAATCAAAGAGATCTGTGGTTTCTGGCGTCAGCGGAGTGTGTAACGTGATGAAATCACTTTGTTCTGTTAGTTCATCGAGCGACACGTATTCAATGTGATTATCTGCAGCGAACTGTGCATCCTGCCATGCGTCGTGAGCCAGTACGCGCATATTAAAGCCGCGGGCTCGCAGTGCAACCTGTTTACCGATGTTACCTAACCCAATAATGCCAATCGTTTTTCCATATACATCGGAGGCGAAGATCCGTGGCCAGTTTCCTGTGCGGGTTTGTTCAATCGCGTAGGGGAGCTGACGTGCACAGTTAAGGATCAGGGAAAACGCAAAGTCTGCGACGGCATGCTTATTGGCATCCGGCACATTGGTAACAAAAATACCTTTTTCACGCGTGGCGTCGAGGTCGATATTATCGACGCCCACGCCGTGTTTGCAGACGATTTTCAGATTCGGTGCCGCCGCGATTAGTCCGGCATTAACATCGGTAAAAGCGACGATCATTGCCACTGTCTGTTCCAGATGAGGCGCAAGTGCTTCTAAACCGGCATCTGCAGGTAGCATGATTAATTCAAGTCCTGCGTCGTTAAGCCGTTTGATCGGCTGCTGATCGTATTTGGCAAATGAAGGTGATGTACAGATGACGTTCATAACACAATCCTGTTAGTTAAGCGGCGTTGCCGCCGCTGTAAAAATGTCTATCGCAAATAGTTATTGATAATTTGCTGAATCTGGCGTTCCTGATGCGCATCAAACGTGACAGCGTAACGACTTGCGCCCACGTCATGGCCCATGATTTGTAATGCTTTTTTTACCGCAGCCGGAGAGAAGGCCACTTTATAGAGATCGGTGCGCAGACCCGTGACGCTCTCCTGAGCCTGATGCGACCCGGCAACGTCACCGGCGTTAAAGCGAGACCAGATCGCGTTGATTTCTTGTGGTGCGACGTTAGCCAGCCCCGAAATACAAGCAGAACAGCCATCAACAAACCCCTGGTGAATGAGTGAATCTGGACCATTCAGCACATCAAATCCCTCGATATCTTTAACTGCGTCCAGGAAGCCGCTAAGACTTTCATAACTGCCGGCACTGTCTTTGATCCCGATAATGTTCGGGTGTGCCGCCAGCACTCTGGCTGTTTGAGGCTCAATGGTGTTTCCCGTCCGCGCCGGAATGTTATAGAGAAATACCGGGACGGAGAGCGCATCGGCAATCGCGGTGTAATGGGCAATGAGCTCAGGCTGTTTTAGAGGAACAAAGTACGGGGTAATGACCGACACCGCATCGACACCCAGCTTTTCTATCTGTTTGCCCAAGCGGATGGTTTCACGGGTAGATATTTCGCCAATGTGTGCCACTACATGTGCCCGACCCGCCACTTCCTCTACACAGGTCCGCGTGACGGCGATTTTTTCATCTTCGTTAAGTACAAAGAATTCGCCGTTGGTCCCGCCGCAGAAAATACCGTTTCCGGCGTTTAACTGGCGGTTTACCTGGTTTCTCAGTTCTTTAAGGTTAAGCCCGCCGTCGTGGTCGAACGGGGTAACGATTGCCGTCAGTACTCCTCGGATTTTGCTACTCATTATTCACTCCTTTGTCATCAGTTCTGGAAACAGAGTTTGATAAATGGCCTGAATATCCTCATGACTCACCTCGCAGGGAGCATTATTCATCAGGCGTTTTACGTTCAGCGCGGCATCGGCCAGTGCGGGAATATCAGTAGACGGTACACCAAGCGTTGCCAGGTTATCGGGCAGGTTCAGGCGTTTCACCAGTGTGGAGAAGTACTCCACCAGGGCGCAGGATTTTTCTTCGGCACTGAGTGTGAGGTCAGCGTCAGGCAGCAGATCCCATACCAGGGCAAACTTGTCGACCACAAAAGGGCGAATCACTTTCATGCAGGGTGCTAACAGAATGGCGTTAGCGACGCCATGAGGGAGATGGTATCGACCGCCAAGCGGGTAAGAGAGCGCGTGAACCAGGTGAGTACCGGCATGATTAATCGCCACACCGCCGTAATACGATGCCCACAGCATCTCCAGTTTGGCCAGCAGGTTTTCCGGCTCCTTGACGGAGGTTTCGATATGGTTGAGTAGCTTACGCAGGCCAATGAGCGCCGCGTTATCGCTTACCGGATTGGCGACGGTAGCGGTAAAGCATTCAATCAGATGACATAACGCGTCAATTCCAGTGGACGAGGCAATATGCGCCGGCATGCTGGTGGTGAGTTCTGGCAACAGGGCCACGAAATCCGGTAACAGCACGGGAGAGATGATACCGACCTTAGTGTTTTGCTCCGGGATAGCCAGAATGGCATTCGGGGTTGCTTCAGACCCCGTACCTGCCGTGGCGGGGATCAGCACAGAAGCAACGCGTTGCAGCGGTTTTTCTCCCGCCAGCATGGCGTCGAGCGTCGGAGATTCAGGATGGCATAAGACGGAGAGCAGTTTCGCCACATCCAGTACGCTGCCTCCGCCGATACCGATAACCATTTCTACGTTGAGATCTTGTACGTTTTTTAATAGTGCGCTGACATCGTGATGCCCGGGTTCTGCAGGCACATTGTCAATCAGAGCCACATGACGTCCATCGTTGGCCAGCAAGTTGCGGATCTGTGTTACCGCGTCCAGCCCGACAATATTGCTATCCGTCACCAGTAACAGCTGGCGTTTCCCCGCCAGTAACGGCTCCAGTGCGAGGATGGCATTCGAACCGCTAATCACGGTGCTATTGATTGTTGCCACAACATTCTCCTGTTGTTCGAGTGATTGAATTCGCTCACTGAGATTCAGGAACGATTGCATCATGGGCTAAATTTATAATTTATCTCGGAACCGAATAACTTGAGCTTGCTCACATTTAATCAAATGTGATTGAATATAATCATTATCAGCATACAACAACCCGGAGCATGGATGAGTAGACAGGTAGCAAGGCCACAGGTACTGGTGATTGCCGACGACTTTACTGGTGGTAATGATGCGGGGGTAAGTCTGGCGCTGACGGGTATGACGGTGAATGTCGCTTTCACATTGCCCTGTGCCGATGATGCAGATGTGCTGGTCATCAACACGGACAGTCGTGCGCTGGAGGCAGGGCAGGCCGCCGCCAGAGTAAGTGAGTTGGCTCTTGCCAGTCAGGCAGGTCCCCAGACGCGGTGGCTCAAGAAAATGGATTCAACAATGCGCGGAAACCCAGGGGCCGAACTGGACGCGTTAATGCGGATTACAGGTAAAAAGCGGGCCATCGTGGCACTGGCTTGCCCCTCAGCCGGGCGTACCACCGAGCAGGGGCAGTGCCTCGTTAACGGTATCCCCGTAACGCAGACTGAATTTGCCAGCGATCCGAAAACGCCGGTTATTAGCGCCGATATCTGTGAGGTGTTACAGGCGCAAACCGCCATTGCGTGTCGGGCTATGTCTCTGAGCGACTATCTGCAGCGCCTCAGAGAGCCTGTTGCGAAAACGTCACAAATCTGGGTGGTAGATGCCCGCACGCAGACCGATCTTGATGTCATTGCTACGGAAGCGCTGATGCAGGAGGAACCGCCGCTGCTGATAGGGTCTGCTGGGATCTGTGACGCGCTGGCCCGCCATGTCCGGACACCGTCCTCACAGTGTTTACTGGCGGTAGTGGGCTCAATGAGTGAAATCGCTCAACAGCAGATTGCTGCAGTGTATCAGGACCCGCGGGTGGAGGCTGTATTCATTGATATCGAAAATATCTTCAGTGGCAGCCTGACAGAGTATGTGCAGCGTATCGCCAGGGTTCTCATCTCAGGTAAACACTGCATCGTTCACACCTGTCCTGACAGCGAAGCACGCCATCATATTCCAATGCTGTGTGCGCACCTGCAGATGAGTCGCGCACAGCTCGGTGAAACAATTTGCCAGTTTCTTGGACAGCTTACCCGCCAGGTGCTGCACGAAGTCTCACCTGGCGCGCTGTATCTTTCCGGCGGTGATGTCGCGATGGCGATCGCCGATGCGCTGGAGGCAACAGGATTCCGTATTACCGACCGTGTGGCCCAGTGTGTACCGTACGGTCATCTTGCCGGTAGCTACTGGCAACGCCCGGTTATGACAAAAGCAGGGGGATTCGGTGACGAAACCACTCTGCGTCAGGTTTTGAATTATATCGAGGAGAAAATGAGTGAATAACACGATAGCGGTAACCATGGGCGACCCGGCAGGTATTGGACCGGAGATCATTATTAAATCGTTGGTGGAGGGAGAGTTGTCTGGCGCGCCGGTCGTGGTTGTGGGTTGTGCACAAACGCTGAGGCGCATCCAGGCATTAAACGTCACGCCGCCTGCGGAACTCCGGGTGATTGATAACGTCACCCAGGCACAATTCGCCCCCAGGGTTATCAATGTAATTGATGAACCCCTTGCCGATCCTGCTGCGCTTGAACCGGGCGTGGTCCAGGCACAGGCTGGCGATCTGGCATACCGCTGTATTAAGCGCGCCACCGCGCTGGCGCTCAGCGGGGGAGTGAAAGCCATTGCCACGGCGCCGCTGAATAAAGAAGCACTGCACATGGCGGGACATCATTATCCCGGCCATACCGAATTACTGGCGCAACTGACGAACAGCAAAGACTACGCGATGGTGCTGTATACCGAACAGCTTAAGGTGATCCATGTCACCACGCATATTGCACTGCGTAAATTCCTTGATACGCTCAGTGAACAGCGTGTGAAAACAGTCATTCAGGTCGCAGATGATTTCCTGCGTCGTGTCGGGTTTGATAATCCACGTATTGCGGTAGCAGGTGTTAATCCCCATGCCGGGGAAAACGGTCTGTTTGGCGATGAAGAGATGACCATAGTTGGCCCAGCGGTACAGGCTATGCGGGAGCAGGGGCTGAATGTCACCGGACCTTGCCCACCGGATACTGTCTTTATGCAGTGCCACGAAGGTATGTATGACATGGTGGTGGCGATGTATCACGATCAGGGCCATATTCCGCTAAAATTGCTGGGATTCTATGATGGGGTGAATATCACCGCCGGATTGCCATTTATTCGCACTTCTGCAGACCACGGCACGGCGTTTGATATTGCCTGGACAGGTAAAGCCAAGTCTGAGAGCATGGCCGTGTCCATCCAGTTAGCAATGCAAATTACGCGGGATTAAAATGAAGGGATATAATCGGTTAGAACAGATTATGGATTATCTGAAAGGGCATAATCTGGCAACGGTTGAACAGCTTGTTGCTGTGACTCAGGCCTCGCCGGCGACCATTCGTCGCGACCTGATTAAACTCGATCAGGAAGGTGTTATCAGCCGAACTCACGGCGGCGTGACGCTTAACCGGTTTATCCCTTCGCAACCGACCACGCATGAGAAAATGCAGCGTAGCCTGATGGAAAAACAGGCTATTGCCAGCGCGGCGGCAAGCCTGGTGAAAGCCGGAGACGCCATTGTCCTGGATGCGGGAACGACGATGATTGAACTGGCGCGCCAGCTTACCCATCTGCCGTTGCGCGTCATCACCAGCGATTTGCACATTGCGCTATTTCTTTCTGAGTTCAAGCAAATTGAAGTGACGATCATTGGCGGGCGCATTGATGACTCCAGCCAGTCCTGTATCGGCGAGCACGGGCGTAAACTGCTGCAAAGCGTGTGGCCGGATATCGCGTTTCTAAGTTGTAACGGCTGGGACCTGGCCCGCGGGATCACCGCACCGACGGAAGAAAAGGCTGGTCTGAAGCGTGACCTGGTTGCAAACGCCAAACGTCGCGTCCTGCTGGCAGACAGTTCAAAATATGGTGCATGGTCACTTTTCAACGTCACACATCTGGATGCGTTGACGGATATCGTGACCGATGCCCGACTCAATGAAGAGGTACGGCAGCAGCTTGAGCAACTGCCTTGCCATCTGACGTTCGCCAGTTAATCCGCATTCTGCGACAGCTGAGGTTCCAGTACCTCAATAAATGCTTCCAGCTGTCGCGTCATCGCCCCGCGACGCCAGACCAGCCACGTATTTAACCAACGCCAGTTTTCACTGAGCGGCCAGGCATTGACCTGATGGTGGCCTGGCATGCTTTCCAGCATAGAACGTGGAATCAGCGCGATCCCCGCCCCCGCAATCACACAGGCCAGCATGCCGTGGTAGGACTCCATTTCATGGATCGTGCCGGGCATCGCACGATCGGCGTGAAACCAGCTTTCAAAATGGCGGCGATATGAACAGTTGGCGCGAAAGGCATAGATATTGTAACCATTCACATCGCTGGCCCGTTTGATGGGCGGGTGCCCGTGTGGGGTGACAATCATCATCTCTTCACGGTATACCGGCATTCCTTCAAGACCTGGATGGGTTATAGGGCCATCGGCAAAAGCGGCATTCAGCGTACCGTCCAGCACACCGTCCAGCATGGTGCCTGATGGCCCTGTTGCCAGTGCAAACTGGATTTTAGGGTAGCGCTGATTATATTCGGCAAGTGTGGCCGGAATACGCACGGCGGCTGTACTTTCCAGTGACCCCAGAGAGAACAATCCCTGTGGTTCATCTCCTGCGACCACCATCCTCGCTTCTTCTACCAGCGCCAGGATCCGCTGGCTGTAACGCAAAAAGTTGTGCCCGGAGGGCGAAAGTCGCAGACGTTGATTTTCACGAATAAACAGATCGACGCCAAGGTCCGCTTCAAGCTGGCGAATACGCGTGGTGAGGTTGGATGGCACGCGATGCACCTTCGCCGCTGCCTGTGTGATGCTGCCGGTCTCTGCGACGGCATTGAACATTTCCAGTTGCGTCAGATCCATAATTTTCTCTATTCGTGAATGGTATGGTTAATATTATTCATTTTTCAGGAAGAGTAAACCTGCGCATGATATAACCATACCTTGCGAGAATGAGAGGCACTTATGACCATCACAGCAGCAACACATGCTATATCCGTTGACCCGACCTGTGGCGAAATGCTGACGGCAATGCCGTGGGCCAGCGCCGATGAGATTACCCATGCGCTGAATCTGGCGGCGACCGGATTCAACGCATGGAAACACACGACCGTCGCCCATCGCGCACAGATGTTGCGCCGGGTCGGACAGGCGCTGCGTGTACGCGCCGAAGAGATGGCGCAGTGTATCTCGCGTGAAATGGGTAAGCCCGTCAGGCAGGCTCGTGCGGAAGTGGCAAAGTCTGCGGCATTATGTGACTGGTACGCCGAACATGGGCCAGCGATGCTCAGTACCGAGGCAACGCAGGTTGAGAATAACCAGGCCGTGATAGAGTACCGTCCTCTGGGAACTATTCTGGCGGTCATGCCGTGGAACTTTCCGCTCTGGCAGGTTATGCGCGGCGCGGTACCGATTTTGCTGGCTGGAAATGGCTATCTGTTAAAGCATGCACCGAATGTGACCGGTTGTGCCGCGATTATCGCCCAGGTGTTTAGCGATGCGGAAATACCGGCTGGGGTATATGGCTGGGTTAATGCCGATAACGCCGGGGTTAGCCAGATGATTAATGACCCGCGTATCGCAGCGATAACCGTGACGGGCAGCGTGCGGGCAGGGGCTGCGATTGGCGCTCAGGCCGGTGCTGCGCTGAAGAAATGCGTGCTTGAGTTAGGGGGTTCCGATCCGTTTATCGTACTTAATGATGCAGACCTTGATTTAGCCGTTAAAGCAGCAGTGGCAGGGCGTTATCAGAATACCGGGCAGGTTTGTGCCGCAGCGAAGCGCTTTATTATTGAAGAGGGCATTGCCGCAGAATTCACCCAACGTTTTGTGGCGGCAGCCAGCGCACTGAAAATGGGCGATCCGCTAAATGAAGAGAACGATCTTGGCCCAATGGCACGTTTTGATCTGCGGGATGAACTGCATCAGCAGGTTGAAGCCTCACTGGCGCAAGGGGCGCGCTTACTCCTCGGCGGGGAAAAGATCGCCGGTCAGGGTAATTACTATGCCGTGACGGTGCTGGGTGATGTTACGCCGGAAATGACGGCATTTCGTCAGGAGTTGTTTGGCCCGGTTGCGGCGATTACCGTCGCGAAGGATGCTGAGCACGCATTAGCACTGGCTAATGACAGCGAGTTCGGCTTGTCGGCCACGTTGTTTACCGTGGATGAGGCACTGGCGCAAAATATGGCGGCCCGTCTGGAGTGTGGTGGCGTGTTTATTAATGGTTACAGTGCCAGTGATGCTCGCGTTGCTTTTGGCGGCGTGAAGAAAAGCGGTTTTGGTCGTGAGCTTTCTCACTTTGGTCTGCATGAGTTTTGCAATGTGCAAACTGTCTGGAAAAACCGTCTCTGATTGCCCGGGTGCCTCTGCAGGGGCACCCGTCTTATTTCTGCAATAAATTTGTCATTTACTCTGCGTACACTCGCGTCTAACGCTTTGATACAGAAGAGTAATATGAACATAACGCAAATTTTTCGTCGCCTGATCCCCCGTCAGTTTGGTCTGTTAACCGGTATCATTTGTATTATTGCGCTGTTCTCTGTTTTACAGATTGCATCCTCGCTCATGCTCTCAACCTCTGTCAGAGACGCGCAGATTAATGAACAGCATAATCAGCAGGTGCTTATGCAACAGGCGAAGATCGATCAAGCAAGGGTGGCGTTGTTAACGGCCAGCGACTTACTTAATCGTGCCGGCGTGTACTTTATGCAGGATGCGACTACCGGCTCGGAAGGGAGCTGGCGTCCGTTAATGGAAGAGGCTCAGCATGCGTTAACTCAGTCAAAAACGGCATGGGATGCCTGGCTTGCAATGGGTCCGCATCAGGCTCCCGACTTGATGGAGAGCTATCAGCGTTTTTATAGTGGTATTCAGGAGCAGGCCGATGGATTAATGCAATCCAACAGCATTGATGCGTTTTTTGCCGTACCTGTGCAGGCGTTTCAGACAGACTTTAATGAAAATTATGCACGTTTTCAGCAAGACAGTGGCCAGCAGGCGGAAAAAGGGCGAGAGCAGCTGTTGACCAGTCTTGAACGTTTACGGCAGCTCTTTTTATTTATTCCTCTTGTGCTGGTGGTGATTGCGGTACTGGTCTGGCGCAGTATGTCCCGCTGGGTCATCGCGCCGCTGAGACGACTGATCGATCATATTGATGTATTAGCGGCTGGCGATCTTTCCCGCCCCGCACCCCAGGTGAGCCAGTTTAATCGCGAAGTGACACAACTCAGCTCCCGTATCGACGCGATGCAGCAGGGGCTAAGTATGCTGGTGCAGCAGGTGAATGACGCGACTACCTCAATGGTGGGGAATATCACTCAGCTTACGCAAAGCAATAAACAGTTGTATCAGCAATCCGCGAAACAGAGCGATGAGCTAAATACGGTGACATCACATATTTCGTTTCTGGAAACACATGTTGAAGATAACAGCGGTTTTGCTCAACTGGCGAATCAACGCGCCGTTCAGGCGCGGGATATTGCTGCAGGTGGCGACCGGATGATGGCAACGGTAAATGCGTCGATGCAGGCGATTGTTGCCCGTTCATCAGAGATGCGCGGGATCATCTCACTGATTGACAGCATCGCGTTTCAGACCAATATTCTGGCGTTGAATGCGGCGATTGAAGCTGCGCATGCTGGTGAACAAGGGCGTGGATTTGCGGTTGTTGCAAAAGAAGTGGGGTTGTTGGCGAGGAAAAGCAGTCAGTCCACGCAGAATATTCAGGCGCTGATTCATCATTCCTTAGCGGGTATTGATGAGGGCTTTCATGCGGTGAACGGACTGGATGATAACTTACAGCAGGTGATATCGCTGGTGGAAAATCTTGGCGCCTTATTGAATGACATTTCTGCTGCGACGATGAATCAAGGAACGCGTATTCACGTGTTGACCAGTCAGCTTCAGGCTCTGAATAACGAAGCCCGACAGACCAGCGATCTGGTGAACGCCGCGTCTGATTCCTCCCTTCAGTTACATCATGAATCTCATCAGCTTATGCAGGCCGTTGCCAGATTCCGTCTTCCGGCCTGACGCTGTGTATTCAGCTCTGTTATACTCGCAGGCCTTTCATACCTGCGAGCAAGGAGCATGTTGTGGCCAGGGCCATGGACAATTCAATTTTAGAGACCATTGTGCAGCAGGTTCGTCCGCTGATTGGTCAGGGAAAAGTCGCCGATTATATTCCTGCATTAGCCTCCGTTGATGGCTCAAAACTGGGTATTGCCATTTGCACCGTTGATGGTCAGCACTATCAGGCGGGGGATGCGCAAGAACGTTTTTCTATTCAGTCGATTTCAAAGGTGCTTAGCCTGGTTGTCGCAATGCGTCATTACCAGGAAGACGAGATCTGGCAACGTGTTGGCAAAGATCCTTCCGGTCATCCATTTAACTCGCTGGTGCAGCTGGAAATGGAGCAGGGTATACCGCGTAATCCCTTTATCAATGCCGGGGCATTGGTGGTTTGCGATATGCTGCAAGGTCGCCTGAGCGCGCCACGACAACGAATGCTGGAAGTGGTACGTGCATTAAGCGGCGTTTCAGATATCGCTTATGATGCGACGGTTGCTCGCTCTGAGTTTGAGCATTCCGCCCGCAACGCGGCAATTGCCTGGCTGATGAAGTCCTTTGGCAATTTTCATCACGATGTGACGACCGTTCTGCAAAATTACTTTCACTACTGTGCGCTGAAAATGAGTTGCGTGGAACTGGCGCGGACCTTCGTGTTTCTGGCGAATCAAGGGAACGCATTCCATCTCACCGAGCCGGTGGTTTCGCCGATGCAGGCGCGGCAGATTAACGCGCTAATGGCGACCAGCGGTATGTATCAAAATGCCGGGGAATTTGCCTGGCGGGTAGGTCTGCCGGCGAAATCGGGTGTCGGTGGTGGCATTGTGGCGATCGTGCCGCATGAGATGGCGATTGCGGTCTGGAGTCCGGAGCTGGATCCCGCAGGGAACTCGCTGGCGGGTATTGCGGTACTGGAACAATTAACTCAACAGTTAGGGCGCTCGGTTTACTGATGAACACGCTCGACCCGCTTTTTGCCCGACTGGCGAAATCGACCTTTCGATCACGGTTTCGTCTCGGTCAGAAAGAAAGACAATATTGTCTGGAAAAAGGTGCGCCGGTCATTGAACAACATGCGGCCGATTTTATTGCTAAGCGATTGGCTCCCGCGTTTCCGGCCAATGATGGAAAGCAAACGCCGATGCGTGGACATCCGGTGTTTATCGCTCAGCATGCCACGGCGACGTGCTGCAGGGGATGTCTGGCCAAATGGCATGATATACCTCAGGGGCAACCGCTGAGCGAGCAACAGCAACGTTACGTTGTCACTGTTATCTACCACTGGTTAGTGCTGCAAATGAATAAGCCATAGATAACATAATCCTATGATCCGACTCCTTGTGTTATGTAATTGTTAATTGCAGTATGAAGGGGTCAATCTAAGGAGATCAAATGGCTACCCACACCCCCTGCTTTATACTCAGTGCGGAACAGATCCTGTCGAGAATCGACGAGCTTAGTGATGTCCTTGAACAGTGCGTGAACGATGGCGCATCTGTCAGTTTTATGCTTCCTTTTAACCGCGATAAGTCACGGCCTTTCTGGACGCGTGTTGCGCAAAGTGTCTCTTGTGGAGAACGCATTGTTTTGGGGGCTGAAAATGCGCAAGGGACGCTTGTTGGGACCGTTCAGCTCATTATCGATCAACCCGAAAACCAGCCTCATCGTGCAGACGTTGCCAAACTCCTGGTTCATACCTCTGCGCGGCGGAGTGGAATCGCTCGGGAATTGATGAATACACTGGAAAGTTGCGCACATCATGAAGGGAAAACCCTACTGGTTCTTGATACCTCTACAGGTAGCGCCGCCGAGTTGTTCTACCACAATTGTGGATGGCAAAAAGCAGGGGTAATTCCTGACTATGCAAAAATGCCTGATGGAACACTGTCCGGGACCACACTTTTTTATAAAACGCTCTAATTTGTCACCGGGGATTGATCAAAACAGGGTTTCATTGTATTAAAGTTTGCTAACCTATTGGACCAATTCAATCAGGTTGTATGACTAATCAAAAAGGGAACCCATTGTGCAAACACTAAATCGTCGCGATTTTCCCGGTGCTCACTATCCTGAACGCATTATTCAGTTTGGTGAAGGAAACTTCCTGCGCGCCTTTGTTGACTGGCAAGTTGATCTGCTGAATGAACATACCGATCTAAACGCTGGTGTGGTCATTGTTCGTCCTATCGAAAGTACTTTTCCGCCGTCACTGAGTACCCAGGATGGTCTCTATACCACCATCATTCGTGGTTTGAATGAAAAGGGCGAGGCCGTCAGCGATGCCCGTTTAATTCGTTCGGTTAACCGCGAAATCAGCGTCTATAGCGAATACGATGAGTTCCTGAAGCTGGCGCATAATCCTGAAATGCGTTTTGTTTTCTCTAACACCACGGAAGCGGGTATCAGCTACCACGCGGGTGATAAGTTTGATGATGCGCCAGCGGTGAGCTATCCGGCCAAACTGACCCGACTGCTGTTCGAACGCTATAGCCATTTCAATGGTGCGCTTGATAAAGGCTGGATTATCATTCCTTGCGAGCTGATTGATTACAATGGTGAAGCGCTACATGAACTGGTTCTGCGTTATGCTCAGGAATGGGCGTTGCCGGAAGCATTCGTACAGTGGCTGGACCAGGCAAACGCATTTTGTTCTACGCTGGTGGACCGTATTGTTACCGGCTACCCACGTGACGAAGTTGCGAAGCTTGAAGCTGAATTGGGTTATCATGATGCGTTTCTTGATACCGCAGAACACTTCTATCTGTTTGTTATTCAGGGGCCAAAATCATTAGCCACCGAACTTCGCCTCGATAAATACCCGCTGAATGTTCTGATTGTTGATGACATCAAGCCGTATAAAGAGCGTAAAGTCGCTATTCTCAACGGTGCGCACACTGCACTGGTACCGGTCGCCTGGCAGGCAGGGCTTGATACCGTGGGTGAAGCAATGAATGATGCTGAAATTCGCGCCTTCGTTGAAAAAGCTATCTATGAAGAGATTATTCCGGTGCTGGATCTGCCGCGTGATGAATTGGCTTCATTTGCCAGTGCGGTGACTGGCCGATTCTGCAACCCGTACATTAAGCATCAGCTATTGTCGATTGCGCTTAATGGCATGACCAAATTCCGCACCCGTATTCTGCCACAGCTGTTGGCAGGGCAGGAGGCCAGCGGCCAACTGCCGCCGCGTCTGACATTCGCCCTGGCAGCCTTGATTGCTTTCTACCGCGGTGAGCGTAACGGTGAATCTTATCCGGTTCAGGATGATGCGCACTGGATGGAGCGTTTCCAGGTGTTGTGGGCTCAGCATCGTGACCGCCAGATTACGACCGAAGCGCTGGTCATCGCGGTCCTGGCCGTAAAAGAGCACTGGGAACAGGATCTGACACAGGTTTCTGGTCTGGTAGAGCAGGTTTCTGCCGATCTGGATTCTATCCTGGCGAAAGGCATGCGCGAAGCGGTTAAGCCACTGTGCTAATACGTTAACCCGGTTCAGGCCGGGTTTTCTATTGATCTTGCTTAGTTACAACATACATTATGCTTATCTTCAATATCGTACATCTGTACCTTCAGTGCACTCAATGGTCAGCAAGAAAAGATGTTTAGATAGTGTTACTGTAAGCTTGCAACATTGATCACGATCACGTTTAATGTTCCGGCTTTCACATTTTCCGAAGATAACCATGATCGTTCGCCCCCAACAACACTGGCTACGCCTGATATTCGTCTGGCATGGCTCGGTATTATCCAAAATCTTTTCACGCTTGCTGCTGAATTTCCTGCTCTCCATTGCTGTTATCATCATGCTGCCGTGGTATACGATGCTGGGTATCAAATTTACCCTGGCGCCGTTCAGCATTCTCGGTGTCGCAATTGCAATCTTCTTAGGCTTTCGTAACAACGCCTGCTATTCGCGCTATGTTGAAGCCCGACATTTGTGGGGGCAGCTGATGATTGCTTCCCGTTCACTTCTGCGCGAGGTGAAAACGACCTTACCAGACGATGCTGAACTGGGGCAGTTCGTTCGTTTACAAATCGCATTTGCGCATTGCCTGCGTATGACTTTACGTCGACAACCGCAGGCGGAATCCCTGGCAAAATACCTCAGCGAAAGCGATTTACAGACCGTTTTTGCGTCCCAATCACCGGCCAACCGCATTCTGCTGCTGATGGGGGAATGGCTGGCCGTTCGCAGACGAAATGGGCAGCTATCTGATATATTATTTCACAGTTTAAACAACAGATTAAATGATATGTCGGCAGTGCTGGCAGGTTGTGAGCGTATCGCGAACACGCCCGTTCCGTTTGCTTATACCTTAATCCTGCATCGCACGGTATATCTGTTTTGTATTATGTTGCCGTTCGCGTTAGTGGTGGATTTACACTATATGACACCGTTCATCTCGGTGCTTATTTCGTATACCTTTATCGCGCTCGATGCGCTAGCCGAAGAGCTCGAAGATCCGTTTGGCACCGAGAATAATGATCTACCATTAGATGCGATTTGTAATGCGATAGAAATCGATTTACTGCAGATGAATGATGAAACCGTTGTGCCGGTGAAACATATGCCAGATAAACATTACCAGCTGACATAACATCCGGTAGAGCTGGTAGCACGACCAGCTCTTATTTTTCACGGAAAGAATAGGTAAGACTTGATGCGCCGGGTAGTGCGGTTTTAGCCGAATTCTCTTTGCCACCATGCAGGCTGCATATCGGTAAATGAATGAAACTCGGGGGCCAGATCTTCATCATTGGGATCATCAAAAACGCCCGCTAATAGCGCTATTACCGGAGCGTCATCAATGGCACCAACTGAACTTCCACATCGAGGGCAAAAAGCGCGACTGGATGTTTCTGAAGAACGCCAGGTCGTCGGTTTACCCGCTTCTCCCGTCCATTCTACATTTTCAGCATTAAATTCAATCCAGACGACGGTCGGTGCACCGGTATGCTTGCGGCAAATATCGCACGAGCAGGTATGCGAATTAGTAGGGCTCGTCGCGGTAAAGCGAATAGAGCCACACAGACAACCGCCAATGTAGACTTTAGACATGACAACCCCCGTCAGTAAACGTTCTCAGACACTAGCAGATGACTGGCTTCATCACTAGATCCTCATCGTAAAAAGGCGAGGGCGCGCATGGGGAATTCATAATAATTATCAGCCCCTGGTATAAAGAGACTGATAATTGGCGGTCAGTGCTTATGAATTATGTTTAGCTACGATAAATAACCGCGGAAATGCCAGCAGTATTTTCCCATTCTCTTGCAGCGGATATTGCTCCTGCAGCAATGCATGATAGCGCGCCAGATAGCGATGTTGTTCACTTTCACTCAGGTCCTGCAACCATGGACGCAATCCCGTCGAACTCACCCAGTCGATAATTGCCTGGTGTGAATCCATCACGTGATAGTAGGTTGTACGCCAGATATCAACATCGCAGCCCATGTCAGTCAAAATATCATAATACGCATGCACTCCGGGAAGCGGCGCGCGGCCGCGATCGGGGTAACCCAGCTCATAGGCGACTTCACGCATCAGAACATGCGTTGGCTCCAGCCAGTTATCCGGCATTTGTACGGCCAGTACGCCATCTCTTCCCAGCAGAGAGACCAGGTGTGGGAACAGCTGATAGTGATCGGGAACCCATTGCAAAGATGCGTTTGCATACAGCAGATCGACAGGCTCTTCTGTCTGAAATGCGCTAATATCCGCTTCGATAAAATGACAGCCAGGCAACGCGTTACGCGCTTCGATCAGCATTGCCGGTGAAGAATCCACGCCTGTTATTTGTGCTGATGGCCAACGTTGGTGTAGCAATGCGGTGCTGTTACCCGGGCCGCAGCCGAGGTCGACGACTGAGCGGACATTCTCCAGCGCGACTCTGCTGAGTAACTCAGCTGCAGGTCTTGAACGTTCGGTTTCATATTGCAGATAGAGCGAAGGGTTCCAGTCAGCCATGTTTCTGTATCCTGTATGCGATGAAATAGTATGATTCTGAGTCGGTAATTTCCATCACGCCCCTCAGAATCAATGATTCTTGTTCCTTCCCAGCATAGTAAGTGTAGCTTTAAAGGGCAAAAATAGGACAAATCGCATTACAAAAGATAATAATTCGTAATCTTTCTTATACTTCTTTTGTTTTCTCTTCAGGATCGCGATCTCTCGTTGGGCATTCAAAAAACTCCTGACATAACATTCACCATCATTATGATTATCGTTGAAGTCATCACCGTAGTTGCTCTCATAGAGGCTTATGCAGTCTTTTATTTTTGCCTTAATAGACTCAATATCATCAAATTGAATCCAATATTCAGATAATAAGTATGCTATCAACTTTTCCTGAAAAGCAGACATAGTACTGTGTTTATCATTCAAAAATATGGCATCGAAATCGTCTAAGACTTCAATTTTATGTGTGGCTTCGTACCATTCGCTCCGACCAAAACAATAAACTGGCTTACCTAAAATCAAGGCTTCAATGCTTGTGCCAGAATTACATGCGATAACGGCAGAACTCCCTTCAATTAATTCGTGGATATTAGCATCAACAGACAAAACATTCTCGTTGGTTGCTAATAGATACGCAATCTTGGCATCAATACCTCTGGATTTACACATCGGGTGGCGTTTGATTACCAACGTTCTATTTGTCTTTTTAGCCAATGCCGCAACATAGTCTAATGCATCCATGGCGCTGATGTTCTCATGATCGGTAACCGAATCAGAGTTGACCTGCATGGGGAAAAACAGGTAATCCGAGGGAAGAACAGCGTTATTCTGTGGCTGTTGATGCTTGGAGAGTTTTGTCTCCCTGAAAAAATCCCGTTTCTCGCCAATGATATTTTTGGCACTATCACTATCTATTTTATTTATTTTATCGACATATGCGCTGAAATTGACGCAAATATCTGCCCACCCCGAATACCCATTTTTATCTACAGAGTACAGCCCATATATAGGTGATTCTTTTATCGAAAAAACATTTTTGTCATTATTATATGAATGAAAGGAGAATGTAATAGATTCTTTAATTGCCAGTCTTTTTAGACCATAACAAGGGAAATTAGCAGGATTCAGTATTACATGTAATTGTTCATCATGGAGACAAGATATAAAGTTACCAATAAATTGTCGATGAATGCCTTCACTCTTACCTAGCCATTGTGGTAAGTCAAAGTAAAAACGGTTTAAATCATTCATCATAACCCCAGGTGATTATTGCAAATAAAACTTTTGATTAGGTATAAGTTTTATCTGGCTGTTGACTGTCCGCTAAACAGTAACGATTATCATTAAAAATATGCAGATATTATATTATTTTCATAGGATCAATACAATCCGGTGCGCTTGAATCGAGGTGGAGACAGAAGGGGACATCGATATCACATAGGTCCTACTGGTGTTGGTGCCAATGTCATATTCAGAAACAAGTATGCTGATTAATATATTTCCCCACATCAACAACTTTATTTGTATCGGGGTCAACATTGAGCACTATAAACCGCATTTGTGGGCAGAATAGTTCCAGGCTTTTTTTACTGCATTCCGTTTGTAACCATTTATGGCTGCCACTTTCGGTTTGTACCAGATTGAGGCTTGCATCCTTACTGCAAACAAAACCGTCCACGATTGCTTTTTGCCTTGCAGTATCCAGATTCAAGCCAATAACATTTAGCTCATCGACGTCTTTGTCATGTGAACTGGCAGAGACGCGGGTCAACGCACAACCAGTCAGGGTGAATGAAAGAATCAATAAAAAAGCGACGCGTAAGATAGCGTTGTCATTTTGATGAACATGGATGGTTCTTTGCATTGTGCTGTAGGGGCCGTTGCTGTGAAATTCCAAAGGCACAGGTTTGTGTCGTACCTTGGTTGTACGCGAAAAGGACTGAGTGAGCAATGACAACGTCAACGATTTGACGTATGCGTTATGCGTAAAGTGTAAGGTTTGAATGGTTGTCGGTGACCAGCATGAATCCAGGAACTGCGTTGTCAGGCGTTATCAACGACCAGCACAATGATGAACCCAACATGCCAGATTTTACCTTTCATTATCATTGTCAAGGCTCAATTGAAATGTCCGTTATCCAGCTCAATTAAAATGACCACTTTGATCTCTCATTCTCTTTACTGATAGACTTTCCTCCGACTGAAACAACAGGATGATTGAGCCCATGCTTCGATACGAGTTAACGCCGAACAATGCAGGTTTTATACTGTGGGGAGATTCAGAAGCCCTGAATGAATTACATGAACTCATTCATTACATCGTGGATGAAAGCCCACTGATTAAAGTTAAAGACGGATTTATGTTATCCCTTGCCTATGATATTCGTAAAGCACGGGAAGGTAATCGTCGTGTTGAGCAACATCAGTATGATCAACATGATACATATAAGCTTTATGGTGTTGAGCTTTTATGGCCTCTGGTCCTGGTACAGTCCTCAATACTCAGAAACTCAATGGGTTATATTCAGACAGACAAAAACCAGCTGTCTGTCATGTATGCCTTTGAATACCTGATAGAATCAGCATTAACAGAGTCTGAGAGAACAACGTCGAATGATATTATGCTAACAGTAAAATATGCATCAGACTCTGATTTTAATTTCATTGAGGATAATATTGACAGCAGGTGCTGCTATTTTATCAGCCTATCTCCGGAGCAAAGAAAAAAGCAGTTAATCAGTATTGTTCGTTCTTTTCATTCATTATGGGGTAAGTATGCCCGTGAAAAGCAGGACATAAAGATGCTGAACGAAATGAATAATACATCATGGGTCTGGCCGGACAATATCAACTGGTGAGCAACCACTGTCCGGCCAGTGAGTACCATCAGCGGGCTCTTTTACCAAAAATGTCCTCTGAACGTGACTGAAGCTGTTTGAGTGCTTCGAGCATGTCATCATTATCCAGTGAGCGCTGGGATTTCTTCCCTTCCTGCTTTGGCCGTCGTCGGGAAGGGCCATCTCCAGCGGGAATTGACTGAGAGCGCGTGTTATCCCGCTTGCTCTGCACCAGACTGATAAACTCCAGGGTTCGGCCAAGACGCTTGTTATCGACAATCGCGCCCTGGTCGATTTCTGACAGTCGGTCGTAGGTAGAGTAGGGAAGTAGCGTACCGTTCAGGCGCAGCTCTTTTCTGCCATCAGGATAGTGATACACATCGATATATTTACCTATTGCACGGCGACTCAGTTCGCTGTCTTCAATCAGGTACAACATTTTATCATATTGTATCGTCAACGATTTTGAGACTTTACGTTTTTCACGAACAGTGAAAATAAGCCCCAGGTCCTCATCATGTTCTACAGCACGGTGTACGTCAAAATCATGTCGCGGTACTTTGCCAAAACGGCGGTTATAGTCAGCCATATAGGCCTCAGCGAAGTCATTTGCAGCCTCCATTGAACAAATGCCCTGTAACCGCAGCTCTTTGACCAGACGATCCTGTAAAGTGAGGTGAGCTCGTTCTACACGCCCTTTGGCGGGACTGGTTTCTGCACAGATAGTCTGGATGTTCAGTTCATGCATGGCTCGCCCAAACTGAGTATGCCCGTCTCCGCCTGTGGCGTGTTTATTGTTAACACGAAAAACACCGGCTTTATCGCTGTACAGTGCCAGCGGTTTACCATGCTTATCGATATAGCGCCGCGTGGCTTCGAAGTAAGAAAACGTGGACTCCGATTTAACAAACAACAGTTCCATCAGTTTGCTGGTTGCATCATCAACATAGACCAGCGCGGTGCAGGCCGGGCCACGGCCTTCAAACCAGTCGTGATCACAGCCATCTATTTGTATCAGCTCACCAGTACACGGACGCCGGTACCGTGGTTGAGGGATCCTTGCGGCACGTTGTTTACGGGGAACCCATAAGCCAGCCCGCACCATGATGCGCCGGACAGTTTCTTTGCCAAGAAACAGTCCGTGGAGTTCTTCGAGCTTTTCACGCGCCAGAGTCGGACCGAAATCAGCATAACGCGTCTTGATCAGTTCCAGAGCCTGATCTGCGAGCCCGGGTGGCAACTGGCGGTTACCACGCATGCCACATCGTCTGCTGGCCATACCAAGCGGTCCGCCTTCACGGTAACGGGCAAGAAGTCTGCGGCATTGCCTGTCGCTGATACCGAGGTGCTCGGCCGCACGGCGCGTTGTGATGCGACGTTCAATGACGTCCTGTATAATCTTGATCCGGTTGATCTCTTTCAAAGTAAACACTCCTGAGCTTTCTGCGCTCATGATATGCCTCCCGGTAGTTTAAACGGACCAGTGAAGCTTACCATAGCGCGGACATCTGAATTGAGCCACAGGCGGACATTACTATTGAGCCATTACAATCATAGTGCGCATAATGTATATTATGTTAAATGCAATCAATGCGTACCTGACTCATAAGCCTCTACGGGTCCCCCTCCATTATTCTTACTCCACTTCTGTTATTAAATTTTATAGAACAACATATTTGCCGCTATAGGAGACTGAACGAAGCCAAAATACTCATAGAAAGCCCTGGCCTTATCATCGATGGCATGTACCATGATGGCCTTGATACCCACTTGATCGGCTAAGTTAGAAATGCGCAATACAACATCATTAAGCAGCCATTTTCCAAAACTATGACCTTGCGTACAGACATCAATAGCAAGGCGCCCGAGCAGAACGACCGGAATCGGATCGGGCATATTCTGACGTAAGCTACGGCCTAAGTCAGCGTGGCTCACAGATCCCGTTGCGATAGAATAGTAACCCACAACACGCTGGCTACCCTCAAGACAAATGACGAACGTGCGTGACGCATTAATGTACTGATTTTTAATCGCCCGGCGCCGTAGCCACTCATTTAACACCTCATTACCGCAATCGAAAGGCTCTAGATCATGCCCTTCGGTTAGTAACACTGGCATCGTGACATTTATTTCCATTCAGGTCTCACATCCATCAGGCGCTGACGCCCCTCAACATTTTGCACAGGCGCTTCAAGCTGTTCAATGAAAGACTTATAACTGGCATCGTCCAGGACGAACACACGCTGATCCAGAATAATATTCTGGGCCTCATGTACGGCTTTCTCAATGATAAAGTCAGTACGGTTTTTATTGACCAAACTAGCGGCATAATCAATCACTGCACGCTCTTCATCAGTAGCACGGATATTGATTTGCTTATCACGAGTCGGTTTACGGACGCTATTTTGCATGAGGTTCTCCTGTTGGTAGCAAAATGCTATACGTAAACCTTAGCTCAAATGGTAGCAAATTGCTATACAACATTTAAACCTCCTTGTTAACGAACCTGAATGAAGCGCAGCATCAGAGAATAAAAAAAACGCCTGTTATGGCGGGTCTTATCATTTATCTATAAAATCATGGTGTTACGATATTAAACCAGAAATCAAAGCTATCTAAATAGCTGAGGAGTTCATCAACTTTAGCCTGGTTGCCGGTAATGGTCACTTCGCCCTTCTCTTTCGCCTGTGTCAGCGACTCTTCCTTAAGAAGGATTTTGTTGAGGGTTGCACGGTTCAAAACAATGGAAGCATCCGCATCGCTGGCCTGTGCATTAGCGCTGTGGTTAAGCACACCATTTTCCAGTTCCAGCTTATATTTTCCGCCATCGCTCCCCAAATCAACGTTAAAGACTGCTTTCGCATTTGCCGCTTTTTCACCATTGATATGTACCGCCAGATAATCAAAGAACATCTCTGGCGACATAGCTTTAACCGTATCCGGACTGGCCGTATTGGGTGTCGCACCTTTCACTACACCGTTACGCAATTCCTGTGCACCGGTCAGATAGAAATTGCGCCACGGGCCAGACTCTGCCTGATACCCCATCTGTTCAAGTGCATCGGCTTCCAGGTTGCGCGCGTCTTTATTATGTGGATCGGCAAAGACTATCTTGTTAGTCACTTGCGCTACCCAGCGGTAATTCCCCTGAGCATAGTCAGCTTTTGCTTTTTGCATAATGGCATCCGCTCCCCCCATGTAATCGACATACTTTTTCGCTGCATCAACAGGCGGAAGTTCATCGAGGGTTGCCGGGTTACCGTTAAACCAGCCTAAGTAAAAGACATACGTTGCTTTCACGTCATGACTCACTGATCCGTAATACCCCCGGCTGGCCCATGATTTTGCCAGACCGGATGGCAATTTGAAATTGGCGGCGATTTCATCGCGGGTCAGCCCCAGGTTTGCCATGCGCAAAGTTTGATCGTTAATGTAGCGGTACATATCACGCTGACTCTTCATTAACTTCACCACATTATCATTCCCCCAGGTTGGCCAGTGGTGCTGAGCAATAATAATGTTCGCTTTACACCCCCAGCGAGTAATGACGTCATTGATATATTTCGACCATGCCAGCGGATCGCGGATCTTCGCACCGCGCAGTGAATAAGTGTTGTGCAAGGTATGTGTGACATCTTCCGCCGCTTCAATCATCCCCTTTTCTTCCACATACCACAGCATTTCCGACGGTGCCTCCGAACCCGGGGCCATCATAAAGTCATAGGTCAAACCATCGATAACTTCTTTCTGTCCGGTATGAGTGATGTAGTTAGTGGGTTCAATCAACGTTACCGTGCCGGCGGAGGTTGTCGTACCAAGGCCCGCGCCTACCTGACCTTTTGCATCGGGCTTCAGCAGGTTGCCATACATATAGCTGGCGCGGCGACTCATCGCATTACCTGCCATAATATTTTCCGACACGGCTTCTTTCATAAAGCCTGTCGGTGCATATACTTTTACTTTGCCGGATTTCACATCTGCTTCATCGACAACACCACGCACACCGCCGTAATGGTCAACATGACTGTGGGTATAAATAACGGCAATAACAGGTCTTTTGCCCCGATTCTGGTAGTAGAGATCCATTCCTACTTTGGCTGTTTCTGCCGAGACCAGCGGGTCAATAACGGTAATGCCTTCTTTACCTTCCATAATGGTCATGTTCGAAAGATCCAGATTGCGGATCTGATAAACGCCATCAGTGACTTCAAACAAGCCGCCGATATTGATCAATTGTGACTGGCGCCACAGGCTCGGATTCACCGTATCCGGCGCTTTATCGCCCTCTTTAATAAAGGCATACTGCTGCGGATTCCAGACGATATTTCCTTGTTTCCCTTTAATCAATTCGTGTGGCAGTGGCGCAATAAAGCCTTTGTGAGCATTAGAAAAATCGGTTTTATCCGTGAACGGGAGTTGTCCATACAACGCATCATTCACACTTTTAGTCTGTGCCGTGGCCCCTTTCGCCACCTCCTGTGCTATCGCAGGAAGTGATATTAACGATACAGAATACATCCCCGCCATAACCATATAACCAACTACTTTATTAAGTTTCATAAATCCTCGGCTGATAATATATTAATGTGCAGAAATGGGTTCTGCAGATTTGATTGCTGATTGGCTTTAAAATCGTTGCATGCTGACGATGACCATAATTCAATAATCAAAGGCTAACACGCTCATCTTCTACCGAGAAATAAAACTGTGTTTAATTTTAAATTTCGACCAATTTATTTTTAAACATCATAGTTGTGGACGCACCCCTGTTTAAAAAGATAATGGCAGACACCCATTTACTGTCTATATAAAGCACATGCGCAAACTCTATCTTATCTTTTTCATTGGCATACTCTCTGCCTGTAATTCGGCACCACCTGCACCGGTAAGCAAAGTTAACAACATAATTATTCCAGTTGTACAACAGGACGCCCCATCGCCACCCGCTAATCCTGAACTGTACAGATCGTTATATCAAAAAAATAAACAGCAAATTAACAATGTTGCGATGTCGCTAAAAAGTGAATATCTTCAGGATGTTAAATCACGTGATATTTTTGATGTTCACAGTGAGACTCACCAGGTGTATGCATCTTTAACCAAGCTTGAGCAAATGCAACAGATGAACGATTACTATTATAAAGAGCAGAATAAAACTGGGCTGTTAAGCATCAATCAAACTGTTGCCACTTTATTTGAGTAATAAAAAAGCCTCCTCATTATTATTGAGGAGGCTTTTCCCACATTGCGCTATTAATGCATTGTTCTGCGCTCTACTAATCTACTCAGTCAAGCTGGCCAAAACGGTAGGATACCCCTGCCGTTACTGAACTGATATCGCTGCTGGCGCCAATCTGGTTTTCGTTACCCACGTTGCTTACCCATTGATATTCAAGGCGTCCAGCCCAGTTTTTATTGAAAGCATACTCCGTACCCACCGCGACTACCGGACGTATACCCGTGTCAAAATGGTTACTTCCTTTAATATCAGATTCTGCGCGATATCCTATTGCCCCTGCCCGACCATAAATATCCCAGGCATCGGTCAGACCATAACTTGCTTTCATCGTTACTTGCAACCCCTGGCTTTTCATTTGCGAACCTGATGCACCATTTCTACCATTGAATTGCATATTACCTAAGTAATCGTAACCACCCTCTACGGCAAGCCACGGTGTAATTTGATAACCGGTAAATACACCGCCACCCACATTATCACTATCAAAGCCAACATTACCGTATTTATCCCCGTGGTCATTGGCTTGTTGTGTTGTGCTGGAGTCAAAATAATGTGACCAACCAAATTTCCCCCCCGCGTACCAGGTGCCGACATCGGCAGCAGCAAAAGCGGTTGTTGCGGTAAAAGCGTTAGCAATAATGAGTGTAATAAGTGTCTTTTTCATAGCTTTCCTATCGTGGACATAGAGTTATGTTTGGAACAAATAAAGTGTCGCTACAATAGGATATTTAGACTACGTTGATAATTGGTTTTTAATTTATTTTTGGACTTATTTAAAACCCCTCAGGTAATTTGTGGATTGACGTTAGGTACCCTCCCCGTTCAAAGTCAATATAACCCCCTTTTTTTAACGCAGAGACAACATTCAAAACACTACTGCGCGATAAATGCGTACGTTCCTGAATATAATCCAGAATAGAAACGCGCAGTCGGGTCTCTTGTGGTAACAGATTCATTTCCTCTAAATGATTTCGTATCACTGAATAGGTACGCTGTTGCACCACTAAATCGTCTCGGTAAAATAAATAGCCGGTATGATAGGCAAGTAGCGCAGCGGCATCTTCCCACAATCCTTGTTGATTGAAGAGTTCCCTGGCTTTAAGGGCATCAACACGTAATATTGTTGATTCCGCTTCAGCACGTAGCAAGTGAGCGTGCACGGGTTGGATCATCTCGGCAATACCAAACAAATGAGGCTCATAGACAGTCACAATCAACAGACCATCGGAAGAACGTAAAATAGAGAGCTCTCCTTGCAAAAACAAGTAGAGTTGAGGCTGATTTTTGTATTTCCACATGATGCGTCGTCGCGGAACAACATTGAATTTTTCCGCAATGGGTTCAAGCGCTTGCGTCAAACGTTGTATGCTTTGCTCTGGGCGTACCGGGGGTAAAATTTGCATGAGAAAACCTGTATTCTTTCAATTGGTTGAGTGGCGTGAATCAATGGTTATTTCATGAAGATAGTTCATTAGCCTATTAGAATCATATGTTGCCCAATACTTAAAGCAGAAATGAGTTTTTATTTAAATTAGAACAAATGAAAAAGGCCACCAGCAGATAGCCTGACATGGGTAAAAATGCGGCTATACCGTGCGTGTTAGACGAAAAAATGACGGGAGATAGTTCAACGTGGTGATTATTGATAATGAGCGGAAAGCACCCAAATACCAGAACTGATAGCTGTAGTTAACACTGGCAAACCCTAAGTGCACGCGGCCTGGCCTGCTTCCGCCAGCGCGGTATCCTCGATGTCTGTTTCATGGGCTGGCATGCCCGACAGTCGAAAAGAGCATCCCGGAGATGAGAATAATATTTTTATTCATTGGGTTACCTGTTTGGAAGGGTAATCTTTATTGCCAGAGGAACGTTGTGGTTTCCCTGTAAAACGATAAAGTCTCCTCTCTGTTTAACAAAGATTGTTATATTGATTTTCGCAACATCATAATCATTGACCAGGAATGGTGTCTTGTTGAATTTTATCCAATATTAAATTTTATATTCCACACTACGACGTTACTATTATAAAACACGTTAGCATGGTAATAAATTTTAATGTAAAGAAATGAAAATTTAATCTTTTGATAGAAAAGTATGAGTGAAGTCGGCAAAGGAAAAACCATAGTTATGATCATAACAGAAATGTAATATGAGGTTACAACTCCCCTAACACGCTTAAGCCTTGAGAAGACTTGTCCTTCTCAAAACCGTGCGCCATAAGTAACCCTTTTAATTCAATGGCCCACGGTATCAGCTATCCGCTCAAACCTTTATATAAATGAGGTGAGCACCTCATTGTGAAAAGTAAAGTTCAGGAGAACAACTCTAAATACGCTGTGGGTATCTTCTGTATTTTCAAAATGGAATCTAAGCATGTAATAACAATCAGGTATCTGATACTGCCTATTCTTCTGTCAGTTTTTGTAAATAGAAAAATGGGTGATGATAGCTAATACAGGTAAAGATAGGGGTAATAACGTATGGCCTCACAATATGACTTTACTGTCACTCTCCACGATCTTGCTTTTATTCTTAAGCAGATAAAAATATCCGAAGCGGCGACTAACCCGGATGGTAGCATCAACGCTGATATGCTACGGGAATTAGTCTCCAGTCCACTGTTACCTTACGGGCTGCGTACTGTAGATGGTTCATGGAATAACCTCCTCCCCGGTCAGGAATTATACGGTTCGGCCGATCAGACAATGCCAAGATTAACGGCACTGAACTGGCAGGATGCGGATGAAATGACCAGTTATATCCAGATCGGTGGGACGGTCATTGATGCCGATCCTCGTGTTATTAGTAACTTAATTTCGGACCAAACCGCCTCCAATCCGGCCGCGCTGGAGGCATTTAATGTCTTAAAAGATGCTCCCGGGGGGGGGACGACTACCGGAAATGGCAGTTTATCTATTCCTAACCAATCCCCTGACATTGGCCTTTCTCCGGCGTTTAATGGCTGGATGACTTTCTTTGGTCAGTTTTTTGACCATGGTCTGGACCTCATCCCCAAAGGAGGAAACGGCATCGTCTTCATTCCATTGCAACCCGACGACCCTTTATATGTTGAAGGTTCGTCGACCAACTTTATGTTATTAACCCGGGCAACGGTCGATGAGAATCGAGAAACCGTTAACCTTACAACCCCATTTATCGACCAGAACCAAACCTACACCTCTCATCCGTCGCATCAGATCTTTATCCGTGAATATGTATTAATTGACGGTAAACCTGAGCCGACGGGTAATTTATTAGGTGGGGCTAACGGTGGGCTGGCAACCTGGGCTGACGTCAAGAACCAGGCGGAAACGCTACTCGGCATTAAATTGACCGATCAGGATGTGTTTAATGTGCCGCTGCTGGCGACTGATCGTTACGGTAATTTGATTTTAAGTGAAAATGGAAAAGTACAGATTGTTACCACGAGTGGGCTGGTAGAAGCCAATGGCGGTCTGTTACCTGAGGGCACCTTTCGAACCGGGCATGCTTTTCTCGATGATATTGCGCATACTGCCGCGCCAAAAGCGGGTTTACTGGCAGATGATGACGACGTTATTGGCGGGCAACAGCCAGCGGGCACGTACGATGATGAACTCCTGGATCGCCACTTTATCACCGGTGACGGGCGCGGTAATGAAAACATTGGGCTAACTGCCGTTCACGCCGTATTTCACAGTGAACATAACCGGCTGGTTGAGCAATATAAAACCACCCTGCTGGAAACCGGTGATATTGACCTTATCAACCAGTGGCTGATGCCCTCACATCAAATCACTGAGCTACCCGCTGACACCAGTACGCTGGTCTGGAACGGTGAATACCTCTTCCAGGCGGGGCGATTCTCCACGGAAATGCAGTACCAGCACCTCGTTTTCGAGGAGTTTGCTCGCACCGTACAACCTGCCGTCGATCCGTTTGTTTTTTCAAACACGGCAGATATCAACCCGCAGATCTTTGCTGAATTTGCGCACGTGGTTTATCGCTTCGGGCATTCAATGCTCACAGAAACCGTAGCGCGCACTGACATTGACATGCAAAACGGTGATATCGGTCTGATTGCCGCATTCCTCAATCCAGTGGCATTTAATGAAATTAACGGTGCCACCGTGTCCGATGAACAGGCCATCGGCGCGATTGTTCGGGGTATGACGCGACAAGTCGGTAACGAGATTGATGAGTTTATTACTGACGCCTTGCGTAATAACCTGATTGGCCTGCCGCTTGATTTGGGGGCACTTAACATTGCCCGTGGACGTGATACGGCTATGCCGTCGCTGAACCAGGCCCGTGAACAGTTCTTTGCATTAAGCGGCGATAGCCAGCTACGGCCGTATACCAGCTGGGCCGATTTCACCACATACCTGAAAAACCCGGCCTCCATAATCAACTTTATGGCCGCCTATGGTCAGCACGAACTGATCCTCAATGCCACCAGCCTGGAGGGTAAACGCGCAGCGGTTAATTTCCTGTTATTTGGTGATGCCAACAACGCGCCACCAGCAGACGCCATGGATTTCTTCAACAGTACCGGCGCATGGGCCAGCAAAGAAACGGGTCTGAATAAGGTCGATTTCTGGATTGGAGGGCTTGCTGAACGCAAAAATGAATTTGGCGGCATGCTCGGATCAACCTTCAATTTTGTCTTCGAAACACAGATGGAAATGTTGCAGGACGGTGACCGTTTCTACTATTTGAGTCGGGTACAAGGATTGAATTTACTGAACGAACTGGAAGCCAACTCGTTTTCTGCCCTGGTTATGCGCAACAGCGATCTCGGTGAAGAAGGTTCCTCTCACCTGCCTGCTAACCTGTTTCAGACCCCAGACCATATATTCGAAGTAAACCGCGTGCTGCAAACGGAAATCGACCCTAAATGGGGAAATCCGCTGAAAGATCTGCTCTCGCCGTTGCTGGTACGACGCGATCCTGGGGCGGATGTGGACGGTGACGGTTTCGCCGATGGTGGTTATCTGAAATATACCGGCGATGGTCATGTGGTGCTTGGCGGTACCGCAGGGAACGATACGCTCATCGGAGGGAAAGGTATCGACAGCTTGTGGGGAGATGGTGGTGATGACCGTCTGGACGGCGGCGATGAAGCGGATGTGGTCCACGGTGGTGATGGCGATGACATCATTACGGACACCGGTACACCCGTAGGCGATGCTGACTTCCTCCATGGTGATGCCGGGCATGATGTGATCTTCTCCGGTAACGGAAACGATCTGGTCTTTGGCGGCACGGGCAGTGACTTCGTCGTGGTCGGTGAAGATGCCCAGGAGGTTTTCGCTGGGCAGGACAACGACTTTGCGCTTGGGGGATCGGGTGGCGATTTCCTGATGGGTAATGAGGGCGATGACTGGCTGGAAGGTGGTGATGGGTTTGACACTCTCGCGGGTGATAACTCTGAGCTGTTCTTCAACAGCACCATTATTGGCCACGATGTCCTGAACGGTCAGGGTAACGATACGGACTACGATGGCGAAGCCGGTGATGACATCATGGTTCAGGGCGCGGGGATCCAGCGTAATAATGGTATGGCCGGTTTCGACTGGGCGATCCATAAAGGCGATCCTAATGGCGCTAACTCTGACCTGGGTATCCCGATTTTCGTCAACCAGCAGGAGTTTATTCTGCGCGACCGTTTTGACCTGGTCGAAGGTCTTTCTGGCTGGAAACACAATGATATCCTGACCGGTACGGAACAACCGATCGGTACTGCACCGGTTCAGGGTGTCCCCCTCTCTAATAATCTGACCCAGGAAGGTGCCGACAGAATCGACGGTCTGCAGGCTATTCTCGGTGTCGCGCGTTCAGCCAACCCGGATGCGGTGTTACTCAATCCGGATGATGGTAGTGACATTCTACTCGGCGGCGGCGGTAGCGACCGCATTATGGGTAAAGCCGGTAATGACATCATTGATGGCGACGCCTGGCTGAACGTGCGCATTGCTGTTTCAGGTATGCCGGGGCTCACCAGCGCCGAAAGCATGGCTGAGCTGAAATCGTACATGCTGGCAGGTACGCTGAAACCGAACCAGTTGTCGATTGTGCGCGAAATCCTGCATGAGGGCGATGGCACGGAAACTGATGTGGCAGTGTATCGCGATGTCAGTAGCAACTATGCCTTTACCCGAATGGCAGATGGTAGCCTCAGAGTCGATCACGCCACCCCTAATGCCGCATTGAACCTGAATGATGGCGTTGACCGCCTGTTGAATATCGAAAAACTGGAATTTGGCGATGGTCAACAGCTGTGGGTCACGGCGCAACACGCGACGGGCGACCTGGCAATCAGTCGTGCAAACCCGTCGGTGGGTGACCTGTTACGGGTTAACGTAGCAAACCTGCTCGATGGCAACGGTCTTGCGGCAGATGTCGCAATCACCATGACATGGCAGGCTTTAATTAACGGACAATGGCAGGATCAGGCAACCGGCGTGGAGTTCAGCGTTCCCGGCGCTATCCAGGGCGCTCCGCTGCGTGTTGTCGCCAGTTTCAATGACCGAATGGGCGATGCCGAGACCTTAGTATCGGCACAAACTCAGGCCGTCTTGCCGCGTAATCAGGCGACAACAGGTGCGCCGGTGATTAATGATCTCACGCCAACGGAAAGTCTGACGCTGACGGCGGTGGTTTCGGGTATCGCCGACGCTGATGGCCTGAGCGGCGGAAATTTCAGCTATCAATGGAGAATGAGTTCACCGACCGGATTCGTCAACATCAACGGCGCAACATCTGCCACCTTCACGCCAGGCCAGGCTATGGTCGGCCGCACGTTGCAGGTGGTCGTCACTGTCGTAGATGATGAAGGTAACCCCCCGGTTATCCTGACGTCGACAACCACGCAGCCTGTGGGCGATCTGATCGTAGGTAATAATGGTGCCAATACGCTCATCGGTACCGCATGGAGTGACATCCTGCGCGGTGAAAACGGCAATGACACCTTACTGGGTGGCGCGGGTGATGACCTGTTAGTCGGCGGTGCGGGTAATGACTCTCTCTCCGGCCAGGCGGGACAAGATACGCTGCAAGGTGACGCGGGAAACGATACCCTGGACGGTGGGCTTGGCGCTGACAGTATGACCGGCGGTACAGGTAATGATACCTACATCGTTGATGATTTTGGTGATGTCGTGATCGAAAATTTCAACGGCGGGACGGATATTGTCCGTACTACTCTCAGCAGTTATGACCTGACCGATAACGTGGAAGAGTTGGTCTTTACCGGGAACGGTAGTTTTATCGGTACTGGTAATTCAATCGCCAATATCATCACGGGGGGTAGCGGCAATGACTATCTGTTCGGTATGGGCGGCAATGACCAGTTGTTTGGTGGTATCGGAAATGACTTCCTGGATGGCGGAGAGGGTGCCGATAACCTGCAGGGTGGGAACGGTAACGACGTCATGATTGGCGGCGCGGGTGCCGATACCCTCTCTGGCGGTAATGGCGACGATATTCTCAATGGTCAGGAAGGAAACGATATTCTGGATGGCGGAACCGGAAGTGATATTTTCGCCTTCGGAGCCAACTTTGGACAGGACCGTATCACGGGTTTTGACAGTAACCCCAATGGCGGACAGGACTTCCTTGACCTCGTTTTGCTCGGCATTAACGCGGAGAACTTTGCCAGCAGCGTCTCTATCACCGGAAATAACGGCAACACCATCGTGACCATCGGCACTGACACCATTACGTTAGTGGGCGTCAATTCGACCACCGTTAATATGGGTGATTTTTATCTGGAAATGCCAACTACCCTTGCCAGCAACAATGGCAATAGTTCATTGATCGTATAAGGAGAAGACTATGTCGCGCCAGCATACGCCAACAGAACTGAATGATGCATTAAAAGGAACGAAACCCACTTTTCTGATGCTGCTGTTTTTTAGTTGTGTGATTAATATGCTTATGCTGGCGCCGGCAATCTATATGTTGCAGGTTTACGATCGCGTACTGGTGAGTAAAAACACCACGACGCTGCTAATGCTCACCTTATTAATTGTCGGTTTGTACATCATTATTGCCATGATTGAATCCGCTCGTGCACAGGTCATGGTAAGACTGGGAAATCGGCTGGATATAAAGCTCAGTCAATTAGTTTTTAATGCGGCATTTAGAAGAAAAATGTCCACCGGTGATAACAACCCGGCACAATCTTTAGCCGAGCTCGATCAGATCCGCCAGTTTCTCTCCGGGAACAGCTTGTTTTCATTGCTGGATATTCCATGGACGCCGATTTATCTGTTTATTGCCTTTCTGGTGCATCCCCTGTTGGGGTACCTGTCTCTGGGCGGAATCACACTATTGTTCATTCTGACACTGGTTTCAGAGTTCTCCACTAAGCGCCCTATTCAACAAGCCCATGCCTTAACCATTAATAATGCCAGCAGGCTGAATAAACAGCTGCAAAACGCCGATGCTATCGAGGCGATGGGCATGCTTTCCACCCTAAAAGCATACTGGCAGGAACAGCATAACAAAGTGCTGGTACTGCAAACACAGATCGCCGATAAAACGGCGGGGTTAAGCAGCCTGAGCCGGTTTGTTCGTGTGTTGCTGCAATCTGTCGCGTTGGGCGCCGGGGCGTTGCTGGTAATTGGTGGGCATATTACCCCAGGTCTGATGATCGCGGCCTCGATTATACTTGGACGCGTCCTGAACCCGGTGGAACAAGTCATTGGCAGTTGGAGGCAGTTTGTACAGTTTCGTAGCGCGTGGCATCAGTTATCGGAGCTGCTAAAGGAGCATCCGGCCCCGCAAGACGTGCTGACCCTGCCGCGTCCGCAAGGCAACATCAGCGTTGAAGGCGTGTTTGCGACAGCTCCCGGACAACACGCCCCGTTGCTGCGTAATATCTCCTTTCAACTCGAACAAGGCGAAGTGCTGGGGATTATCGGTCCTTCTGCATCCGGAAAAACATCACTGGCGAAAGTACTGGTCGGTGTCTGGAAGACGTTATCAGGAAAAGTCAGGTTAGACGGTGCAGATATTTGCCAGTGGGATAAAGCCCTGCTGGGGCCCTCGATAGGCTATCTGCCACAGGATGTTGAACTGTTTGACGGCACTATCGCACAGAACATTGCGCGTTTTACGAAAAATGACAGCGAACTGATCGTGGCGGCCGCACTTCTGGCGGGTGTACACGAGATGATCCTGCGCCTGCCGCAGGGGTACGATACACCGCTCGGCGCAGGTGGATACCAGTTGTCCGGCGGGCAGCGCCAGCGTATTGGGCTGGCGCGTGCTGTCTACAACAACCCCGCATTTATCGTCCTTGATGAACCGAATGCCAATCTTGATGATGCCGGGGAATTTGCTCTCATTAAAGCCATCAACACGCTGCGAACACAGGGACAAACGACCGTGATTATATCGCACCGTCCTACTCTGCTCGGTGTGGTCAATAAAGTTTTACTGCTCAATGACGGCGCTATTCAGGAGTTCGGCACACGCGATCAGGTCTTCGCCCATCTGCGCCAGGCTAACGTGCTGAAACCAGTGGCAACACCCTCTTCATCCACCAATGAACAGCAGCGCGAGGCATGAAGATGAAAAAGAATCCAAGTAACGCGGACGTCACCGGTGTGGATACCAACATCTGGTCCCCCATTATTCGCGGCGTCGTTGTCATTGTGCTGGGGGTGGGTGGTTTCTTATTTTGGGCAGTGCAAGCCCCTTTAGATGCGGGCGTCGTTGCTGACGGTACGGTAACCGTATCCAGTAACCGAAAAACTATTCAGCATCTGAGCGGCGGTAGAGTGACGGATATTTTTATTAAAGAGGGTGACCTGGTTAAGCGAAATCAGGTGCTTGTCCGCCTGGATAAGATGCAACTCGACATGCGCTACAGCGCGTTAAACGCACAGTATATTTCCGCCAAAAGCATTGAAGATCGTCTGTTAGCAGAAAGAGATGGCCTGGAGGCAATCGTATTTAATCCCATGCTGACGCAGCAGTTTTCCGGTAATAAACGGCTGGCAGAAGTCAGGAATCTACAGGCCAAACTGTTCGATACGCGACGCAAAACGATTCAGGATGAATTGTCCATGATTCAGGAAACGCTCGATGGCCTGGTCGGGCAAACGGATAATCTTAATAAAATAAAAGGGTACCGCGATCACCAGTTCAACCTGATCAATCGGGAGTTGGGCGCGATTCGGGCGCTGAGTGAAAAAAACTATTACCCCAAGGCACAATTACTGGTGCTGGAGCGCGAGGCGGCCGAAATATCCGGCAGTGTGTCCGAAGATATTTTGAACATTGCTAAACTCAAATCCCAGCAAAACGAATTAAAAATCAAAGCGTATCAGGTACGGCATCAGTATTTACGCGAAGTTGAGTCCGAACTAACTGAAAACCAAAAAGAAGTGGCGATGCTGGAGGATGAACTGGTTTCTACCCGCCATGAACTGGATAACACGGAGATTCGTTCCCCAATCAACGGTGTCGTTCTGGATGTCAAAGTGAGTACCGTCGGCGGTGTGATTCAGCCCGGTGAGCATCTCATGGATATCGTTGCCGCTGGACAGCCGATGCAAATCGACGCCAGGATACCGGTGCACGCCATTGATAAACTGGCCCCAGGTTTAATCGTTGACGTGCTGTTTCCTGCCCTGAACCATGCGCTGTTACCTTCCGTACCAGCCCGAGTTCTGACCATCTCAGCAGATCGTTTAATTGATGAAGCGACGCAACAGCCCTATTATCTCGCCGAAGTGCAAGTTTCCGCAGAAGGAGCGCGTTTGCTGGGCGATTACAAGATTAAAGCGGGTATGCCCGCGAGCGTGACCATCAAGACCGGCGAGCGAACTTTTTTAAGCTACCTGTTTAAACCGCTGATCGCCCGTCTGGAACTCGCCTTTAAGGAGTACTGAGCGCACATTGCTGGCATGGTGCTCATTCACCGTGCTATGCCGGTTTATACCATTGCTGGTCGCCTTGCTTTCTTGTAACCTTTCGCTCGCGCGACTGACAAAATCTGGAACCACCGAACTGGACTTCATATGAATGCTCATATTTCTAAAGACCCCTTACATGGCGTGACGCTCGAAATGCAGGTCAATGCCCTGGTTGATCGTTATGGTTGGGCTGAACTTGGCCAACAGATAAACATCAACTGTTTTAAAAATGAACCGAGCGTTAAATCCAGTTTGAAGTTTCTGCGTCGTACGCCGTGGGCGCGGGCAGAAGTTGAAGCACTGTATCTTGATTCTCTGCATGACGTTGCACCAGAACCCACCGCTCCTGCCGTTGATCCCTGGGCTAACAGCCGCAACAAGAAAAAATAAGAGCAAAATCCGATGTCAGCATCCGGTTTTTTTTCAGGTCATTATCAGAAAAAACTGGCGACTCTCCTCGCCCGTTCCCGCAACACGCTACCGCTAACCAATGTGAAATGGTTTGCTGTACTGGTTGGCAGTATGCTGTTACTTGGCAGTTGCTCTTCACAACCGCCAGGGCCGAAGGTTACCCCTCATCCCCCGGTCACAACCCCGCAACAGAGCAAAGAGCCGGTTCGTGGTATCTGGCTGGCAACGGTTTCCCGTCTGGACTGGCCGCCGATCTCATCCGTAAACATCAGTTCGCCCGCCACCCGCATCAGCCAGCAGCAAAAAGCGCTGACGGATAAGCTGGATAATCTGCAACGTCTAGGGATCAATACCGTCTTTTTCCAGGTAAAACCGGACGGCACTGCGCTGTGGCAATCCAAAATTCTTCCCTGGTCAGACACTCTGACCGGCACCATCGGCCAGCATCCTGGTTACGATCCGTTGCAATTTATGCTCGATGAGGCGCACAAACGCGGGATGAAAGTTCATGCCTGGTTTAACCCCTACCGCGTCTCCGTCAATACGAAACCGTCAACGGTTGCAGAATTAAATCGCACGTTGTCGCAGAATCCGTCCAGTGTTTATGTCCTGCATCGGGACTGGATTCGGACATCGGGTGAACGTTTTGTACTGGACCCGGGTATTCCTGATGTGCGCGACTGGATAACCAGCATTGTGGCGGAAGTCGTTGAGAATTATCCGGTGGATGGCGTGCAGTTTGACGACTACTTCTACACCGAATCGCCGGGTTCGACGCTAAACGACAGCCAGACTTTCAGAAAATATGGTCAGGGTTTTGATTCAAAAGCAGACTGGCGACGTCATAACACGCAACGGCTGATCGAACAGGTTTCACAGACCATCAAAAAGCTTAAGCCTGACGTGGAGTTTGGCGTCAGTCCTGCAGGCGTGTGGCGTAATCGCTCCCACGATCCGGCAGGCTCCGACACCCGAGGGGCGGCCGCGTATGATGAATCGTATGCCGATACCCGCCGCTGGGTGCAATTAGGTCTGTTGGATTACATCGCACCACAACTGTACTGGCCTTTCGCCCGTGATGCGGCACGTTATGATGTACTGGCAAAGTGGTGGGCTGGCGTGGTGAAATCCACCCATACCCGCCTGTATATAGGTGTTGCGCTGTATAAAGTGGGTGAGCCGTCACGAAAAGAACCGGACTGGACGGTACAAGGCGGTGTGCCGGAGCTGAAAAAGCAACTCGATCTAAACGAGTCCGAACCGAATATTAATGGCACTATCTTGTTTCGGGAGGACTATCTAAACCAACCGCAAACCCAGGAAGCCGTGACCTATATTCGTGAGCGTTGGGGACGCTAAGTGTTGCCGGGAGCTGGTGATCGGAGATAAACGCTGACGTAACGGATAAATTTCCCGATAAACACCCCGGCAAACACGCCACCGGTCATGATCGCCAACGCGCTTATGACCGGCTGGCGTAAAATATCGGGAGCGATAGCATTCAATACACCTTGTACATATTTGATGCCAAAGGCCAACATCATGAACGGTAATGCAGAGTAATCTGCCGGGCGATGAATGCTGCGTGGTGCGGTACTGCGTGCCAGACGGCTGGGGTTTATCAACATATAGCCCACAATCACGCCGCTAATAATACCAACCATCCACTGTAGATACGTGCTGATGGACCGATCGCGGTAAGTGACCAGATCGTAAATATCCCAAAAAAAGAAAAAGCGCCGGGATCAGGGCCAGCTTTTCCAGCGTAACGGTAGCGGGTATCCTGGCTTTAATCCCCCGAAATAACAGGAAGACCAACAAGACATATACCCACACCGGGGTGTGCACCAGCATCGCTACGACAAACTCAGCCATATTCTGGCTCCCGACGTGTTAACCACGTTAAGTGTAGCCTGGTGTTGTCCGGGCGCAGATGATGCACCCGGATACTTTAGGATCAGGCCGCTGAAGGCTCCGGCAATTTGAATGAGGAAACCAGTAACGCTAGTTGTTCCGCCTCTTCTTTCAGCACCTGGGTTCGTGTGGCGGCATCATCAATCAACGATGCGTTTTGCTGCACGGTGCTGTCCATTTCGGTGACGGCGAGGGTGACTTCGGAAACGCCCTTGCGCTGCTCGTCACCCGCGACACGGATTTCCCCCATCAGTTGGCTAACCTGACGCACGTTGTTGACCAGCTCTTCCAGGCGCTCACCGGCATTGTGGATTTGCTGGCTGCTGCTGCCAACATGTGAAACGGACTCATCGATCAACGCTTTGATTTCCTGGGCCGCAGTGGCACTGCGCTGTGCCAGGGTACGAACTTCTGATGCGACAACCGCAAATCCTCTGCCTGCATCCCCCGCTCTGGCGGCTTCAACGGCGGCATTCAACGCCAGAATATTGGTCTGGAAGGCAATGCTGTCGATGACGGCGACAATTTCCACCATTCTACCTGACGAGGCACTGACGTTATCCATTGTCGAAATCACACCCTGCATCACGTCGCCACAGCGATTCGCCGTTTGCGCAGTGTTGTCGGACAGTTCATCTGCCAGTTGCGTGTTGCTCGCATTTTGATGAACGGTCGCATTTAACTGTTCCATCGCCGCCGAGCTCTCTTCCAGCGCGGCCGCCTGCTGAGTCACCCGTGAAGAAAGCTCCATGTTACTGTCGGCCAGACTGACGGCGTTATTAGCTACCACCACGCTACTGCTTCTGACGGTGATCAGAATGGCGGAAATTTTATCGACGAACAGGTTAAAGGCTTCCGCAATATCTGAAATCTCATCTTTACCGCGAACATCCAGACGCCGGGTAAGATCGCCTTCACCCTGCGCGATATCATC
Source organism: Citrobacter sp. RHBSTW-00671 (assembly GCF_014103415.1). Classification (NCBI taxonomy): domain Bacteria; kingdom Pseudomonadati; phylum Pseudomonadota; class Gammaproteobacteria; order Enterobacterales; family Enterobacteriaceae; genus Citrobacter; species Citrobacter sp. RHBSTW-00671. Next base: position 3,043,640 of record NZ_JABXPR010000001.1, on the reverse strand, counting down.
GAGTGCGCGACGTGTATCATCGAGACGAGAGATCAAGCGACGCACCACCAGCCATGACCCTACCAGCAACACGGTCATAATCGGGATCAGCACTTCCAGCACATCCTGCATCATGACTTTGGCGAGGCCAACGATGCGCGTTTCCGGTGTCACCAGTCCTACGACCCAGCCAGTATCCGCCATCGGGAACAGCATGACGCGTGACGGGGCATTCAGTACGTTGTCGCTTTCCAGCGTGATGGTTTTCACGCCATCAGTCGCACGAAGCGATTTCAGCCCGGCTTCTACCGGGGCCAGCCAGTGTGCGCTTTGCACCAGATCGCTAAAGGTTTTGTATTTTGTCTGATCGGCCTGGGGGAAATAGAGGATCTGCCCCTGTTTATCAACCACAAATGCGTAGCCGCCGGTGCTGTTGCCCTGCTGCTGCATAAAGGTCGCAACGTTATCCAGACGAATATCGGTGGTGGCCACACCGGCAAACTTGCCGGCTAATTGATACGGAATACTGCACGTCACCATGTTCACGCCGGAACTGGCATCCTGGTAAACATCAGACCACAGACAACTGTTTTGTGAGTGACCTTTCGCATGCTGATACCAACTTTCATTGTGATAACCGGCAGATCCTTCGGCATTATAATCATTCGAAAAATCAAGCTTACCCTCAGCATTGCGCGCCCAGAAAAAGCTACGTTTCTCTACTCCCGGGGTGAACGCGTTTGGCTCTGGCCAGATCCCGCCGCCGGTAATAATTGAGTGGCTGTCTTCGCCAATCAGGTGTGGAACCACGCTTTGATACAAAGACTCATCATTAGGCAGTACTTCGGCCAGTCGTGACAGACTGACGGTTTCGCCCTCGATACGAGAGAGCACCGTACTCAGTTGACGGGTTAAACCTTGCCCTGTCTCTTCTATCAGGGCGGTATTGATTTCAACGACGCGTGGCTGACCACGCCAGAGCATAATTGCAACAATAACAAGGGTGGTCACCGCAAGCAGCAGGATGCCGCCAATGGTTAACCGCGTTGAAATACGAGTAGGATACCAGGCCATACAAACTCCTTCTGCAAAAGGCTAACTTTTACCCAGTATCGGCACAGGAGTTTATATCTTTATAACGTTTTCTTAAGTATTACGAAATAAATAAGTGACGTTGTCACGAATAGCAAAACCCAGCACTCTGGCTGGGTTTTAATACACAGTTAATCTTATTTAGATAATTCTTTTTTGATTTCTTCTTTTATTTTGCTTAATTCACTTTGCGGATGTTTTTTGCAAAGTTCAACGGTCAGAGGCACAGCTGTAGTGATGGTTTCGTTATAGTCAACGAAGTCACCGCCTTTGAAGTCTTCGTCTTCATTCAGCACCCAGAAAGCAACCGGAGCCATAGTTTGCGGATTCAAATCAATAAACTCCTGGCAGCTCATGCTTTTCGGAGTGACTTCAGTTTTAGCGTTATCAGTTGCTGCATTGACGCTTACACTGGTTAACAGCGCTGCGACCAGGATGCCTGCTGTAGAAAGGGAGAATTTATTCATTGTAGTACTCCATTTATAATCCAGATAATATCTACACTTGCGCTTTAAACCGTTAATGTAGTTCGCAAAAAATAATACTCCCACCATCAGAAGAATAAAGATTACGGCCATCGATATGGCTGAAATTTATATTTCACATTACTGATTCTGATGTCTGATAAGAAATGTTGCACACAATGTGATCGTTACGACGAAATCAGCAGATTCATCCCTCACTTCCCCTACCGTTGCACCAAAACTGAACTACGCTGCACAAATGTTGATCATTAGTTAATGAAAATTGATGTTTTTTAACAAAGAACGTCGACGTAGCGTTGTCGCCGACCTGGCACGCGTCCTGCATTGTTAATCCGGTAACAGTGAAGCGGTATCTGACAAACAACTAACAGCGAGATGGTAATGACATCAAAACCTGAGTTATTTGCCCGCATAGAACAGACCTTTATCCAGCTAACGCCCAGCGAGAAGCGCGTTGCCGGTTGGTTGTTAGCGCACGTTGCACAGATCCCTTTTGAAACGGCAGACGGCATCGCAAAAGCAGCAGGAACCAGTGGCATTACCGTCGGGCGTTACCTGCGTAAACTCGGGTTTCGTAACCTGGAAGATGCGAAAGCCAGCCTGCGTGAAATACCCGCAATTCCCTATCAGCCCTGGGGAATGAACGAGCGCCTGGACTCCTGGCACCAGCAGCAAAATCTACCTGACCGCGTACAACAGTCGCTGCTGCTGGAAATTGACGCTATCACCCACGTCTACCAACTGGCGCAAAGCGAGACATTTTTACGTATTGCGCAGCAATTAGCGCAGGCAGAAGCTGTTTATATTCTTGGTATCCAGTCCACCCGCGGGATCGCCAACGCCTTTTTTAGCCATCTGGAATATCTGCGCCCGAAAGTGAGTTACTCCGAAGGGCTTTCCGGTAGCTGGGTTGAGTCGCTGAACTCGGGATTTAATCAACCTTATGTCGTGATCACCGATACGCGCGCTTACTCGGCGACATCCCGACAATATTGCCGCGTTGCCAGTGAGCGCGGCATTCCTCTCGCGTTAATCACGGATGTCTGGTGCCCCTGGGCCAGAGACTATGCCATTGATTTACTTCAGGTGAAAACGGACACCGGGCACTTCTGGGATTCGCTTGCGCCGGTAAGTTGCCTGTTCAACCTATTACTCTCCGCGGTGGTCGCGCAACTGGGCGACTCCCTCGCGGGACGCCTGCAAACTAACCGCCAGTTACAACAACAATTTGGTCAATTCGAACAATAAACAGGAAACGTGCTATGTCAGATACCCCAGTACTGGTCGATTTGTCGGTGATATTCCCGTCACTGCATATCGATCTGAAATACGCTACAGCCGATAACATTACCGGCGCGCCTATCTACCAGGAAGCGCGCTGCCTGCTGCATTCCGAGGCCGTCACTGCGCTGGCCAAAAGCATCAGCATCGCGCAGCTGGCGGGTTTGTCATTGGTGGTGTATGACGCGTACCGCCCACAGCAGGCGCAGGCGATACTGTGGAATGCCTGTCCGGACCCGCAGTATGTGGTAGATGTGGCGATCGGTTCGAATCACAGCCGGGGTACGGCCATTGACGTCACGCTGATGGACGCTCGCGGTAATGTGCTCGATATGGGGGCCGGTTTTGATGAAATGCATGACCGTTCCCATGCCTGGCACCCTTCAGTTCCTCCGGCTGCGCAGCGTAATCGACTGCTGCTCAATGCCATCATGTTCGGCGGCGGTTTTGTCGGCATCAACAGCGAGTGGTGGCATTTCGAACTGCCGAATGCCGCGCGTTACCCGCTGCTTAACGATCAAATAGCTTGTTACAGTGTCACGTCTATAACAACACAACATCCCCTTTAATTCTGGAGCCTGGTTATGAAGACTACACCTGCGTTAACCTCGTTTTTTCGCCCCGCTCTGTTAGCCGTTGCGCTGGCGGTCGCCTTGCCTGCCGCGCAGGCCGCTGTCCCTAAAGATATGCTGGTTATCGGTAAAGCCGCCGATCCACAAACGCTCGACCCCGCTGTAACAATCGATAACAACGACTGGACGGTGACCTACCCCTCATATCAGCGTTTGGTTCAGTACAAAACTGAGGGCGGCAAAGGCTCCACGGAAGTTGAAGGTGATTTGGCCAGCGGCTGGAAAGCGTCTGATGACCAAAAAGAATGGACCTTTACCCTGAAAAGCGATGCTAAATTCGCCGACGGCACGCCAGTGACCGCTGATGCAGTAAAACACTCTTTTGAGCGTCTGCTCAAGATCGGTCAAGGGCCAGCTGAGGCATTCCCGAAAGACCTGAAGATTGATGCCATCGACAACAACACGGTGAAATTTACCCTTAGCCAACCATTCGCGCCGTTCTTATATACGCTGGCCAATGACGGTGCCTCAATTATAAACCCGGCTATCTTAAAAGAGCATGCTGCGGATGATGCCCGTGGATTCCTGGCACAAAATACGGCCGGGTCTGGTCCCTTTATGTTGAAGAGCTGGCAAAAAGGACAACAACTGGTGCTGGTGCCCAACCCACATTATTCCGGCCCTAAACCCACGTTTAAACGCGTATCGGTCAAAATCATCGGAGAAAGCGCTTCCCGTCGTTTGCAACTGTCCCGGGGCGATATTGATATCGCCGATGCACTCCCTGTTGACCAGCTTGCTGCCCTCAAACAGGAAGGTAAAGTCAACGTGGCGGATTACCCATCCTTGCGTGTGACCTATTTATACCTGAACAACAGCAAAGCGCCGCTCAATCAGGTGGATTTGCGCCGCGCCATCTCATGGGCCACGGATTATAAGGGGATGGTGAAAGGGATACTGAGCGGTAACGGCAAGCAGATGCGTGGTCCTATTCCTGAGGGAATGTGGGGTTTTGATGACAAAGCCATGCAGTACAGCTTTGATGAAGCAAAAGCAAAAGAAGCATTAGGTAACGTTGCCAACAAACCCGAAACCCTGAGCTTCCTGTATTCCGATAACGATCCGAACTGGGAGCCGATTGCTCTCTCCACTCAGGCCAGCCTCGGCAAGTTAGGTATTAAGGTGAAACTGGAAAAACTGGCGAATGCCACCATGCGCGATCGCGTCGGTAAAGGTGACTATGACATTGCCATCGGTAACTGGAGCCCGGACTTTGCAGACCCGTACATGTTCATGAACTACTGGTTCGAATCGGATAAGAAAGGCTTGCCGGGTAACCGTTCATTCTATGAAAACAGTGAGGTCGATAAGTTGCTGCGCAGCGCGCTGGCCACCACCGACCAGGTTGCCAGAACCAATGATTACCAGCAGGCGCAAACCATCGTCATTGATGAAGCGGCTTACGTCTATTTATTCCAGAAAAACTACCAGCTGGCGATGAATAAAGACGTCAAAGGTTTTGTCTTCAACCCCATGCTGGAACAGGTCTTCAACATCGCCACCATGAGTAAATAAGCCACGTTAATGCGGAGCCGATTTGGCTCCGCAAGGGGAAGCCAATGACGTTCTGGAGCATTTTACGCCAGCGATGCTGGGGACTTATCCTGGTGGTTGCCGGTGTCTGTGTAATCACTTTTATTATTTCGCACCTGATCCCGGGCGACCCCGCACGGCTGCTGGCCGGCGATCGCGCCAGCGATGAAATTGTCGAAAATATTCGCCAACAGCTGGGATTGAATCAGCCGCTGTATATTCAGTTTTTCCGTTACGTCAGCGATATTTTTCAGGGTGATTTAGGCACCTCCATTCGCACCGGACGTCCGGTGCTGGATGAACTGCGCGTATTCTTCCCTGCCACGCTTGAATTGGCCTTCTGCTCTCTGCTGCTGGCGCTGATCATCGGTATCCCGCTGGGTATTCTGTCTGCTGTCTGGCGCAACCGTTGGCTCGACCACCTTGTCCGCCTGATGGCTATTACCGGTATTTCGACCCCGGCATCTGGTTGGGCCTCGGGGTTATCGTGCTGTTTTATGGACATTTGCAGATTTTACCCGGCGGCGGGCGGCTTGATGACTGGCTCGATCCCCCCACGCACGTCACCGGTTTCTATCTGGTTGATGCGCTGCTGGAAGGCAACGCCGAGGTCTTTTTCAATGCCCTGCAGCACCTGATCCTGCCGTCGCTGACACTGGCCTTTGTGCACTTAGGGATCGTTGCCCGACAGATTCGCTCCGCCATGCTGGAACAACTGAGCGAAGATTATATCCGCACCGCACGGGCCAGTGGTTTACCGGGTTGGTACATCATTTTGTGTTATGCGCTGCCGAATGCGTTGATTCCGTCAATAACCGTGCTGGGCCTGGCCCTGGGCGATCTGCTCTATGGCGCGGTACTGACCGAAACGGTCTTTGCCTGGCCAGGCATGGGCGCCTGGGTCGTGACCTCCATTCAGGCGCTCGATTTCCCGGCAGTCATGGGATTTGCCGTGGTGGTCTCTTTTGCGTATGTGCTGGTCAACCTGGTGGTGGATCTCCTTTACCTGTGGATTGACCCGCGAATCGGACGTGGAGGTGCACAGTGATGCTCACACAAGAAACACCCGCCCCATCACCAGCGACCCGCCGCCGTGTTGACTGGGCAAAGCTATTCTGGATGATGAAGAGCAGTCCGCTGACGCTGATTGGCGGCGTCATTATTGTACTGATGCTACTGTTAATGGTGCTCTCTCCGTGGATCACCCCTTACGATCCTAACGCTATCGATCTGACCGCACGCCTGTTGCCACCGTCAGCCACCCACTGGTTTGGCACCGATGAAGTGGGTCGTGATCTGTTCAGTCGCGTCCTGGTCGGAAGTCAGCAGTCAATTGTCGCCGGTCTGGTGGTGGTCGGTATCGCTGGCGGGCTGGGCTCGCTGTTGGGATGCCTGTCTGGCGTGATGGGCGGACGTGCCGATGCGATCATCATGCGTTTGATGGATGTTATGCTGTCCATTCCTTCGCTGGTACTGACAATGGCACTGGCCGCCGCATTAGGGCCAAGCCTGTTCAATGCCATGCTGGCGATTGCGATTGTGCGTATTCCTTTCTATGTACGCCTCGCGCGCGGTCAAACGTTGGTCGTTCGTCAGTTTACTTATGTACAGGCCGCACGAACCTATGGCGCATCACGCTGGCATCTGATCAGCTGGCATATTTTACGCAATTCACTTCCCCCGCTGATTGTGCAGGCATCACTGGATATTGGCAGTGCGATCCTGATGGCCGCCACGCTCGGATTTATTGGGCTCGGCGCCCAACAACCCAGCGCTGAATGGGGCGCAATGGTGGCGATTGGTAGAAACTACGTGCTTGACCAGTGGTGGTATTGCGCATTTCCTGGTGCCGCCATTCTGATTACCGCCGTGGGCTTTAATCTCTTTGGTGATGGTATTCGCGATCTGCTGGACCCGAAAGCCGGAGGAAAACAGTCATGACACAACCTGTCCTGGAGATCGAGAATTTACACCTGAGCTTCCCCGGTTATAAAGCGGATGTGCATGCGCTGAATCATGTGTCGCTGCATATCAACCGGGGTGAAATTGTCGGCGTGGTCGGTGAGTCTGGCTCAGGGAAATCCGTCACGGCCATGCTCGCCATGCGTCTGTTACCCGAAGGAAGCTATCGTATCCATCAGGGGCGCGTTACGCTGTTGGGTGAAGATGTTTTAACTGCCAGCGAAAAACAAATGCGCCAGTGGCGCGGCCAGCGCGTGGCGATGATTTTCCAGGAGCCGATGACGGCGTTGAATCCAACACGACGAATCGGCCAACAAATGGTGGAGGTCATTCGTCATCATCAGGCATTGAACCGCACGGATGCCCGGCAGAAAGCCATTGCGTTACTGGAAGAAATGCAAATCCCGGATGCCCCGGAAGTGATGTCCCGCTTCCCGTTTGAGCTTTCTGGGGGGATGCGTCAGCGCGTGATGATTGCGCTCGCGTTTTCCTGCGAGCCAGACCTGATCATTGCCGATGAACCCACTACCGCGCTGGATGTCACGGTACAGCTTCAGGTACTGCGATTACTGAAGCTTAAAGCACGGGCCAGCGGTACCGCCGTGTTGTTTATCAGCCATGATATGGCCGTTGTCTCGCAATTATGTGACCGGTTATACGTTATGTATGCCGGGAGCGTGATTGAAAGCGGCCCGACGCAAACCGTTATTCAGCACCCCACGCATCCCTACTCTATTGGCCTCCTGAAATGTGCGCCTGAGCACGGTGAACCGCGTGCTTTGCTCCCCGCGATTCCGGGTACCGTACCGAATTTAACCTGTTTACCTATCGGATGCGCATTCCGCGAGCGCTGCTTTGCCGCGGGGCCTCGCTGTGAAGAAACACCTGATTTATGCAGCCAGGGCGGTGCGGATCAACAATCCGCCTGCTGGTATCCACAACTGGAGACAACACATGTCTGATATTTTACTGGACCTGCAGGATGTTCATATCAACTTCCCCGCGCGAAAAAACTGGCTCGGCAAAGTAACAGAGCGGGTGCATGCACTCAACGGTCTGGATTTACAAATCCGCAAGGGGGAAACGCTGGGGATTGTTGGCGAATCTGGCTGCGGTAAAAGTACGCTGGCACAACTGCTGATGGGGATGCTCAAACCGAGCCAGGGGCGCTATTCTTGCGGCGGTGGCAAACAGCACAACGGTATGCAGATGGTCTTTCAGGACCCGCTTTCGTCCCTGGACCCGCGCTTGCCGGTATGGCGAATAATCACTGAGCCGGTATGGATCCAAAAGCATAGCCCTGAACGCGAACGCCGCGCCCTGGCCGAGGGTTTGGCTCGACAGGTAGGGATTCGTCCGGAATACCTCGATCGCCTGCCGCACGCCTTTTCCGGCGGACAGCGTCAGCGTATTGCCATCGCCCGTGCGCTGTCATCGGAGCCGGATGTGATCGTTCTTGATGAGCCGACGTCGGCACTGGATATTTCGGTACAGGCGCAAATCCTCAATCTACTGGTTGCATTGCAGGCTCGGCGGAATCTGACGTTTGTGCTGATATCGCATAACGTATCGGTCGTCCGGCATATGAGCGACCGTGTGGCGGTGATGTATCTTGGGCAAATTGTCGAGCTGGGCGATGCGCAGCAGGTTCTCTCGCATCCGGCGCATCCTTACACCCGTCTGTTGCTGGATTCGGTGCCTAAAACGGGTACGCCACTGGCTGAAGATTTGGTCCTGCGTAAAACCGAACTCCCCGGCAACAGGACGCTACCACAAGGCTGTTTTTTCCGCGACAGATGCCCTCTGGCAACCCACGGATGTGAAAAAAAACAGACATTACTGAAAAATGAAGCCGGACGGGAAGTTCGCTGTTGGCGCGCCATTGATATCTGTTGACTGCGCATTTTCAGGCGAGATACGCCTTTTTCAGCGCATCCACCAGCATTCCTGACGCGGTTGATAATTTATGGTGTGCCGAACGCAGCACCCCGATCCGCCGCTGGATCACGGGACCGTCAAGCTCTATACAGGTTGCGCCAAGTTCCGTCATTTGTGTTCGACACAGTGCGGGAACTGCGCTGCCGCCCAATCCGTTTGCCACCATACGGCCAACGGTCACCAGTTGATGGCTTTCCAGCGCTACGTCCAGCGTATGTCCGCTTTGCACCAGTTGTTCTTCCAGCATCAGGCGCACGGCAGATGGACGTTGCAGCGTAATAAAATCCAGCGTCAGCAATTCGCGCCATGCAATACGCTCTCGCCCCGCCAGCCTGGACGTTGGCGGGACGATCGCCACAAAACGATCGACACCGAGCGGCGTGAAGTGCAGTTGTCCTGAATAATCAGGCTCGAAGGCGATCCCCATCTCCACCCGCCCTTCACTCACCATTTCAATGACCTGTTCGTTTATGACATCGTGAACCGTCACGTTAATACCAGAATAGCAATCCCGAAAGGTTTTCAGTACCTGTGGCAAGACGTTTGCCGCAAACGAAGGCATGGCAGCAATGGAGATTTTACCGCGTTGCAACGTAAAGCGCTGACGCATCGCTTCTTCAGTATTCTCCCAGTCAGCAAGCAGTTGCCTCCCCATATTCAGCAGCGTTTCGCCCTCCTGTGTCAGGGTGACTTTGCGCGTCGTGCGCAGCAGTAAGGCCCCGCCCAACGAGTCCTCAAGCCCTTTAATCGCCAGACTTAACGCAGGTTGCGACATATTCAGTCGTTCACTGGCATGAGCAAAATTCAGAGTGTGAGCTACCGCTAAAAACGCGCGTAACTGTTTGATGCTCATTCCCATTTCTCATTCCTTTAACCTATTGAATACCTTTAATTAACATTAAATTGATAAAAAAACCCAATGAGTGAGTCACAAATTTAAAATTAACAAATCATTTTTCACCCCCAATGATGTCGGCAAGGACAACTGGAGGGACAAGTGTATGGCTGGACTGGATAAACGTGTCGCCACGTACCAAGAGGCGCTGGCTGGGCTGACCGACAACATGACGCTACTGGCGGGCGGTTTTGGCTTATGCGGCATTCCTGAAAACCTGATTGCCGAAGTACGCCGTCGGGAGGTTCAGGGACTGACCGTCGTTTCAAACAACTGCGGCGTGGATGGTTTTGGCCTCGGTGTGCTGCTCGAAACACGTCAGGTACGTAAAGTGGTGGCGTCCTATGTTGGCGAAAATGCGCTGTTTGAAAAGCAGGTATTGAGCGGCGAACTGGAAGCCATTCTGACCCCGCAGGGCACGCTGGCTGAGCAGTTACGTGCCGGCGGCGCGGGGATCCCGGCGTTTTTCACCGCCACGGGATACGGTACACCCGTCGCTGAAGGCAAAGAGGTACGTGAATTTGACGGCCGGCCTTACATCATGGAACAGGCTATTACGGGTGATTTTGCGTTGGTCAAAGGCTGGAAAGCCGACTGGTACGGCAACGTTATCTACCGCCACACTGCCCAGAACTTTAATCCGCTGATGGCCGCCGCCGGGCGCATTACCGTCGTGGAAGTTGAAGAAATTGTTCCTCCCGGTGAACTGGACCCTGCGGCGATTCATACCCCAGGAATTTTCGTAAACCGCATCATTCAGGGACAGTTTGAAAAACGCATTGAACAACGCACCCTGCGCCAGAAAGGAGCCTGACCATGTTAACACGTGAACAAATGGCGATGCGTGTCGCCAGGGAACTGCGCGACGGTTATTACGTCAACCTCGGGATCGGTATTCCAACCTTAGTGGCCAACTATATCCCCGAGGGTATGGACGTGATGCTGCAGTCGGAGAACGGTCTGCTGGGGATGGGCCCATTTCCGACCGAAGACGAACTGGATGCCGACATGATCAACGCCGGGAAACAGACCGTGACGGCACGTAAAGGCGCGGCAATTTTCGATTCAGCCCAGTCTTTCGCCATGATCCGTGGTGGTCACGTTGACCTGACGGTGCTTGGCGCATTTGAGGTGGACACCAATGGCAACATTGCGTCGTGGATGATCCCCGGAAAAATGGTGAAAGGCATGGGCGGCGCAATGGACCTGGTGGCCGGGGCTGAAAACATCATTGTGGTGATGACGCATGCCTCCAAAAACGGTGAGTCCAAGTTGCTCCCCGCCTGCACCCTGCCATTAACCGGCGTGGCCTGCATTAAACGCGTGCTTACCGACCTGGCGCTACTGGAGATCGCCAACGGCGCATTCATCCTGCGCGAACGTGCGCCGGGCATCAGCGTCGAGGAGATTGTTGCCAGGACCGCTGGAAAACTGATCGTTCCCGACACCGTGCCCGAAATGCAATTCAACTGAGGAGCTGACCATGCATGATGTTGTTATTGTCGCGGCAACGCGCACACCCATTGGCAGTTTTCACGGGGCCCTGGCACCGCTCAGTGCCGTGGAGCTGGGGGCGGTAGTGATCCGCTCTTTGTTGGAAAAAACCGCCGTCGCGCCGGAGCACATTGACGAGGTGATCCTGGGACAGGTTCTGACGGCGGGCAGCGGCCAGAATCCGGCCAGACAGACAGCATTACGGGCAGGTTTGCCGGTGACGGTCCCTGCGCTAACCATCAACCTGGTATGTGGTTCAGGCCTGAAAGCGGTGCAACAGGCGGTGCAGGCTATCCGCTGTGGTGATGCGGACATCGTCATTGCCGGAGGCCAGGAAAGCATGAGCAATGCGCCCTATTTTCTCGACGGCGCACGTTCGGGCCTGCGTTTGGGGCATGCCAGTCTGAAAGACAGCGTGGTACACGACGGACTGTGGGATGCGTTTAACGACTACCACATGGGCATTACTGCTGAAAATCTGGCAGATAAGTTTGTTATCAGCCGCGAACAACAGGATGCCTTTGCGCTGCAGTCTCAGCAGAAAGCCGCAGCGGCAATTGAATCCGGTCGATTCAATGCGGAAATCACGCCGGTCAGCGTTCCACAAGGGAAAAAACCACCACGTTTGGTTGAGCGTGATGAACAGCCACGCCCGGATACTCAGGCTGAGAAACTGGCACAACTGAAACCGGCATTTCGCCCTGGTAATGGCACGGTCACCGCAGGGAATGCCTCATCAATCAACGACGGCGCGGCGGCGGTGATGCTGATGAGCGCCACCAAAGCCGCAACGCTCAACCTGCCGGTACTGGCCCGTGTCGCGAGTTACGCCGTTTCCGGTGTCGACCCGGCTTTCATGGGGATTGGCCCGGTAGAAGCCTCGCTCCAGTGTCTGAAACGCGCCGGGTGGACTCTCAATGACGTTGATCTTATCGAAGCTAACGAAGCATTTGCCGCACAGGCGCTGGCGGTGGGTGAAGCCCTGAATTGGGACAGCAACAACGTTAACGTCAACGGCGGTGCGATTGCGCTGGGTCATCCTATTGGTGCCTCTGGCTGCCGCATTCTGGTGACCCTGTTACATGAAATGGCGCGCCGCAACGTCACCAAAGGACTGGCCACATTGTGTGTCGGGGGTGGTCAGGGTGTCGCACTGGCGGTTGAGCGTTCAACAGGAGAACAGCATGCAAAATAATCACTTTAGCGTCCTCGGCGCGGGTTTAATGGGCGTCGGCATTGCCACCCATTTTGCCCGTTTTGGCCACAATATCTGGCTATTTGATACCGATAGCGACCGGATAGCTGAAATTACCGCCGTTGCCGGGAGTATTCTCAATGAGCTGATCGCGACGGACCAGTTTCATGCAGAGGAAAAAGCATCGGTTCTCGCGCGACTACACGGCACAACCTCGCTGGCGGATATCGCCGCATCGGGATTACTGATTGAAGCGATCCCGGAACGACTCGAGCTTAAGCACGCACTGTATGCACAACTGGAAGCATTAATCGCCCCAGATGCGGTGATTGCCAGTAATACCAGCGGTCTGCCGCCGGATGCGCTGGCAGAAAAACTCACCCACCCCGAACGGTTGCTGATCGCCCATTTCTGGCATCCACCCCACTTTATTCCGCTGGTTGAAATCGTGCCGGGCACGGCAACCAAACCTGAATATCTCAGCGAATTGCAGCAATTGCTGGTCGCGATGCAACTGGAAGCGGTGGTGCTCGATCGTGCCGCACCCGGGTTTGTCGGCAACCGCCTGCAGTTCGCCCTGCTGCGTGAGGCGCTGCATATCGTCAAAAGCGGGATCGCCAGCGCGGAAGTGGTGGATCAGGTGATGCGCGCCTCCCTCGGGCGTCGCTATGCCATGGTCGGCCCGCTGGAAGCGGCAGATATGACCGGACTGTCCACCGTGCAGGACATTTGCCGCCATCTGCTCCCAACACTCGCCACCGGCAGCGACATGATGTCGCTTGTTGCTGACAAGGTTGCCAACGGCGACACCGGCTTGCGCAGTGGTCAGGGCTTTTATCGCTGGGATGATTCGCGCAAGGAATACATCCAGCAACGCCGTGAACATCAACTGCGCTTTGCCCTGAAGCCATAACGTCTCTTTCTGTACCCCACTATAATAATAAGGAGTCATGATGAGTGTATTAATCGCCCTGGCAGCGCTGGGCTTGCTGATGCTGGCAGCCTATCGCGGATACAGCGTTATCCTGTTTGCCCCCATCGCGGCATTAGGTGCTGTTCTGCTTACGGAACCGAGCGCCGTCGGCCCCGCCTTCACCGGCCTGTTTATGGAAAAAATGGTCGGTTTTGTAAAGCTTTACTTCCCGGTGTTCTTGCTGGGAGCGGTGTTTGGCAAGTTAATCGAGTTATCCGGTTTTTCCCGTTCAATCGTAGCGGCTGCCATTAATATTCTCGGGCGACGCCATGCAATCCCGGTCATTGTGCTGGTATGTGCGCTCCTGACCTACGGCGGCGTGTCATTGTTCGTGGTCGCCTTTGCGGTGTATCCGTTCGCGGCTGAACTGTTCCGCCAAAGTAATATTCCCAAACGTTTGATCCCGGCAACCGTCGCGCTGGGGGCATTCTCTTTCACGATGGATGCCCTGCCGGGGACGCCGCAGATCCAGAACATCATTCCAACCAGTTTCTTTGGGACTAACGCCTGGGCCGCGCCGTGGCTGGGGCTAATTGGTTCGCTATTTATTATCTTTGTTGGCCTGGTGTATCTCGAGCGCCAGCGTCGGAAAGCGCAGGCTAAAAATGAGGGCTATGGCACTGAACTGTTAAATGAGCCGGAAACGCCGGATAACATTAACCTGCCAAACCCGATTATCGCTATTTCTCCGTTGATCCTGGTGGGGGTGTTTAACCTGCTGTTTACCCGCTGGATCCCGCAGTGGTATGGCGCGACGCACCAATTGGAGCTCCCGGGACTTGCCAAACCGATTACCACTGAAGTGGGGAAAATTACGGCTATTTGGGCCGTAGAAGCAGCATTGATATCGGGGATACTGCTGGTGGTGCTATTCGGCTACCGCAACATCAAAGGTCGCCTGGCTGAAGGCAGCAGAACGGCGGTTGGCGGCGCTATCCTCGCGGCGATGAATACCGCATCAGAATACGGTTTTGGCGCGGTAATCGCCGCCCTGCCGGGATTCCTGGTGTTATCAAAAGCACTGGCGGCCATTCCCGATCCGTTGCTCAATGAAGCGATCAGCATTACCACCCTGGCCGGGATAACCGGCTCGGCATCCGGCGGGATGAGTATTGCGCTTGCGGCAATGTCCGATACGTTTATTGCTGCCGCACATGCCGCCAATATTCCGCTTGAAGTCTTCCACCGCGTCGCATCGATGGCGAGCGGCGGCATGGACACCCTGCCACATAACGGCGCGGTCATTACCCTGCTGGCGATTACCGGCCTCAGCCACCGTCAGGCGTACGGCGGAATTTTTGCCATCACCGTCATCAAAAGCCTGGCCGTGCTGTTTGTTATCGGCGTCTTCTACACCACCGGAATCGTCTAAGGAGAATCATCATGAATTTAACGGGTAAAACCGCTCTGGTTACCGGATCGACCAGCGGTATCGGTTTAGGTATCGCCCAGGTACTGGCACAAGCAGGTGCCACCCTGATTCTTAACGGTTTCGGTGATGTGGAGGCCGCGAAAGACGCGGTTGCGCAGTACGGCAAAACGCCAGGTTTCCATGGTGCGGATCTGAGCGATGAAGCGCAAATCGCCGATATGATGCATTACGCTGAAAGTGAGTTTGGCGGTGTGGATATTCTGGTTAACAACGCCGGGATTCAGCATGTATCCCCGGTGGAAACCTTCCCGGTTGATAAATGGAACGCGATTATCGCCATTAATCTCTCTTCCGTTTTTCACACTGCGCGCCTGGCCCTGCCCGGTATGCGCGAGCGTAACTGGGGACGCATTATTAATATCGCTTCGGTGCACGGGCTGGTCGCGTCAAAAGAGAAATCGGCGTATGTTGCAGCCAAGCATGGCGTGGTGGGTTTAACCAAGACGATTGCGTTGGAAACCGCACAGACCGGTGTCACCTGTAATGCACTGTGCCCAGGCTGGGTGTTGACCCCGCTGGTCCAGCAGCAGATTGACAAGCGTATTGCTGATGGTGCTGAGCCCGCTGCGGCACGCGATGCCTTACTGGCAGAAAAGCAGCCGTCGCGCGAATTTGTCACGCCGGAACAGTTGGGTGAGCTGGCGCTATTTCTGTGCTCAGACGGCGCGGCGCAAGTGCGCGGCGTTGCGTGGAATATGGATGGCGGCTGGGTAGCGCAATAACATCATCTGGTGCCGGATAAGACCGACTTACATCCGGCACTGTCGTAGGCCGGATAAGACGCAGTCGCATCCGGCACGCCACGATTAAGACTTCAGCTGATAATCCAGCGTAATTTCCGCGTTCAGTACCTGCGATACCGGGCATCCGGCTTTCGCTTTCTGAATAATCCCGTCAAACGTAGCGGCGTCTATCCCCGGCACGCTCACCTGGCTGTGTAACGCCACTTTGGTGATCGCAAAACTGGCATCCACCTTATCCAGAGAAACATCGGCAGTCGTATCAATAGCATCGGGTGTAAAACCGGCTTCGCCCAACATCAACGACAGTGCCATCGAGAAGCAGGCAGCATGTGCTGCGCCAATCAACTCTTCAGGGTTAGTGCCTTTGACGCCTTCAAAACGCGTATTAAATCCATACGGTTGCTGGTTAAGTACGCCACTTTCTGTCGACACGGTCCCTTTGCCGCGTTTAATGTCGCCTTCCCAGTGGGCCTGACCTTTCTTATGGATAGTCATTACCGCTCTCCTGTGTTGTCATCGGAGTAACAAGTATAGGCCTCATGGGAAAATGCATGACTCATAATGGAAAGTTCTGCATTTCCTGCTTAAGCATTGACCTTTCAGATAAAATGACCGACCATCCAAAGAGCCGTTGATTCACTCATCGGCTTTTTGTCAGGTTGTATTTCGTCCGTTCTTACGCGGGCTCGCCCTTGAAACCAGTAACAGGATTAAGGAGTTAGAATGAAATCGAACCGTCAGGCCCGTCATATTCTTGGACTGGACCACAAAATCTCCAATCAACGTAAAGTCGTGACCGAAGGCGACAAATCCAGCGTGGTCAACAATCCTACCGGAAGAAAACGCCGCGCTGACAGCAAGTAGTTTCCCGCACGACATACTGATTCACGAGATAAACACCATTGCAACCGCAGTGGTGTTTTTGCTTATAAAACCCCTTAACCCATTCACAATGCTTTATACTTCGCCCGTTTCCCTGGCAGACAGGCCACATACGATCATAAAGAGTGCCAGGGACGGTTATTCAAAAAAGAGTGAGTGACATGGAAAACGAAACTAAAAAACTGCGTTCCCTTTACATCCCTTACGCTGGCCCGGTACTGCTTGAGTTTCCCCTACTGAACAAAGGGAGTGCCTTCAGCATCGAAGAACGCCGTAACTTCAACCTGCTGGGGTTACTGCCGGAAGTTGTCGAGTCGATTGAAGAACAGGCTGAACGTGCCTGGATCCAATATCAGGGATTCAAAACAGAAATCGACAAACATATCTACCTGCGCAACATCCAGGACACCAACGAAACCCTGTTCTATCGACTGGTACATAATCACCTTGATGAGATGATGCCGGTTATCTACACCCCAACGGTGGGTGCGGCTTGTGAGCGTTTCTCCGAGATCTACCGTCGTGCACGCGGTGTGTTTATCTCGTATCAGAACCGTCACAACATGGACGATATTCTGCAAAACGTTCCGAACCACAATATCAAAGTCATCGTTGTCACCGACGGTGAACGCATCCTTGGTCTTGGCGATCAGGGTATCGGCGGCATGGGTATTCCGATCGGTAAGCTGTCTCTGTACACCGCCTGCGGTGGAATTAGTCCGGCTTACACGTTGCCTGTGGTGCTGGATGTGGGGACCAACAACCAGCAATTGCTCAACGACCCTCTGTATATGGGTTGGCGTAACCCGCGCATTACTGATGATGAGTACTACCAATTCGTCGATGAGTTCATCCAGGCCGTGAAGCATCGCTGGCCGGACGTACTGCTGCAATTCGAAGACTTCGCGCAGAAAAACGCGATGCCGCTGCTCAACCGCTATCGCGACGAAATTTGCTCTTTCAACGATGATATTCAGGGTACCGCGGCGGTCACTGTGGGAACGCTGATTGCAGCCAGCCGTGCGGCCGGCAGCCAGTTGAGCGAGCAGAACATTGTTTTCCTTGGGGCCGGTTCTGCAGGTTGCGGGATCGCCGAGCAGATCATCGCGCAAATCCAGCGTGAAGGTTTAAGTGAAGAAGCCGCGCGTCAACGCGTGTTTATGGTCGACCGCTTTGGCCTGTTAACCGATAAAATGCCAAACCTGCTCTCCTTCCAGACTAAGCTGGTGCAAAAGCGCGAGAACCTGCAACACTGGGATACGCAGGAAGATGTGCTGTCACTGCTCGATGTCGTTCGCAACGTCAAGCCAGACATCCTGATCGGCGTTTCCGGCCAGACGGGGCTGTTTACCGAAGAAATTATTCGTGAGATGCACAAGCACTGTCCGCGTCCGATCGTCATGCCGTTGTCTAACCCGACCTCGCGCGTTGAAGCCACGCCGCAGGATATCATTGCATGGACCGAAGGTAATGCGCTGGTTGCCACCGGTAGCCCGTTCGCCCCGGTCGCCTGGAAAGATAAAATCTACCCGATTGCCCAGTGTAATAATGCCTATATCTTCCCGGGTATCGGCCTTGGCGTCATTGCCTCAGGCGCCAAACGCATCACCGATGAAATGCTGATGTCGGCCAGCGAAACGCTGGCGCAGTATTCACCGCTGGTACTCAACGGCGAAGGGCTGGTGTTACCGGAGCTGAAAGATATTCAGACCGTCTCTCGCGCTATTGCCTTTGCCGTCGGTAAAATGGCCCAGCAGCAAGGTGTGGCGGTGAAAACCTCCGCCGAAGCCCTGCAACAGGCAATCGACGAGAATTTCTGGCAGGCGGAATACCGCGACTACCGTCGTACTTCTATCTGACGGTTTGCCCGGCGGCGATCCTGTCGTCGGGCGCTCAACGCTTGCACAACGGTGTAAGTTGCGTTTACACTTTCACCATCGATTAACATTCGGAAAAAATAAAAGGAGGATACTTATGCTGTACTGTGAACGTTTTATCGTTTCACATGCTTTTGGCGATCGCCAGTGCTCAAGCGTTATCGGTATCGTGCTGCGATAACTTCTGCTTGAGCGAAGCTAACTTCTCAATTCCCTTCTCTCGGGCTTACCGGGTTATCGTCAGCGATGTTTGACGAGGCGTTTTCACGCCTGTAACTCTTGAGTAAGCAACAATGAGCACATTACTAACCGCACAATCCTTACACGTTGATACGGCATTCGGCACCCTGTTCGACGATCTCTCTTTTACCCTGAAAAAAGGCGACCGTATTGGGCTAATCGGCTACAACGGCTGTGGAAAAAGCACGCTGTTAAAACTGCTTGATGGCACAATCGCCCCCACCAGTGGAACCATTGCGCAGGCGAATCACTGCCACCTCGCCCGCGTGGAGCAGCACTTGCCGGACGATATACTGCCACTTACGTTGCAGGAGGCTGTACTTGCTCAGCTTCCCGAACATGAGCGCGCCAGCCAGCAGTGGCGTGTTGAAGCGTTACTCGCCGAAATGGGCTTTACGCCGGAAAATTTGCATCTCACTGCACAAACGCTGAGCGGTGGACAGCATACTCGCCTGCTGCTGGCGCGTGCGCTAATGCGAAACCCTGACCTGATGCTACTGGACGAACCTGGCAACCACCTGGATTTGCCGACATTGCTGTGGCTGGAGCAGTTCTTACAGAACTGGTCTGGCAGCTTCGTGGTGGTGTCCCATGATCCACAACTGCTTGATGCCGTTACGCAGGGAACATGGATCCTGCGCGATCGCACACTGCACGCTTTTGATCTTCCCTGCAGCGCCGCTCGTCAGGCTCTGGTTGAGAGAGATGCCAGCGATGCACTGCGCTATAAGGCGGAACAAAAGGAAATTGACCGCGTTACCGCCAGTGCCAAACGACTGGCAACCTGGGGGCGTGTCTACGACAACGAAGATTTGTCCCGCAAAGCGAAGCAGATGGAAAAGCAGGTGCAGCGCCTGAAGGATGTTCAGACGGAAGTGACTGCTGGAAGTCAGTGGACACTAACATTGCAGGGTGATGCCCTGCGTGCCGACCGTCTGCTGGAAATGACAAACCTGTCTGTCGCGCCAGCCCCTGACGCAGCGACGTTATTTTCCATCGCCGGGATCAGGATAAAAAGTGGTGACCGGGTGGCAATTGTTGGGCGTAACGGCTGCGGGAAATCATCGCTGCTACGGCTTATCTGGCAGCAGTATCAGTCGCAAATGGCATCGCGTTCACTGGTGCTGCACCCTCGCGTCACACTGGGGTATTACGATCAGACGCTACACCAGCTCGCCGATGACGACACGTTGTTTGATGCCCTCGAACCGTTTGCTCCGCAGCCTGATGTTCGCAAGATGGCGCTGATTAGCGCGGGCTTCCCGTGGGTCCGCCATCAGCAGCGGGTCAATACCTTAAGCGGTGGAGAGCGCTCGCGGCTACTGTTTGTCGGGCTTACGCTGGCGCGTTATAGCCTGCTAATGCTCGATGAACCCACCAACCATCTGGACATGGAAGGTAAAGAAGCGCTGGCGCAGACGCTACAAAGTTTCAGCGGCGGCGTGCTGCTGGTCAGCCATGACCGTCAGCTTATCAGCCAAAGCTGTAATCGGTTCTGGTTTATCGATAATGGCGAACTTAGCGAATGGCACGATCTGGACGCGATCAACGATCGTATTCGGGAAACGTCTGAGGAGATGAGCGTTCCCAAAACGGTGGTCGAAGCGAGAGCCGAAATACGCGGTGACAGCGATGAATTACTGGAACAGCTTCTCGAGCTGGAGCAACGTCTGGCCGACGATCTCGCCCGCAAGCCGAAACATCAAAAGCCGCTGTTGCAGGCGCAATGGCGTAAGGAGATTGAGCGTCTGAACTCACAACTGGAGTAATCTCTATTGCCGGATGGCGCAAGCCTGTCCGGCCTACATCAGGCAAAATGCGCGTGTAGGCCTGCCATCCGGCGATTCTTGCGTGGTGCTTTCCAGATATGCCCCTTCTCCCTTTTCCTTTTTGTGCATTCGCCGCACAATTTTAAATATCGCAATCCTGGTGTTGCGCTTAAAGGAACATTAATGGTAGTGTTCCTCTTGAAGGAACAAGGATGTTACGGATGATCATGAACTTCAGGCACAAGGGATTGCGCGATTTGTTTCTTCATGGACGAACATCAGGCGTTATGGCGAAACATGTCCGACGATTACGACACAGACTTGCCGTTATTGATGCGGCAAGCAAGGTTACAGATATCAATATGCCCGGTTATCAGCTACATCCTCTGGCGGGCGAGCGTGACGGCAGATGGGCAATTTCTGTTTCAGGTAACTGGCGTATTACGTTTGAATTCGTCAATGGCGACGCGTACATACTGGACTACGAGGACTATCATTGATGAAGATGGCAAATCATCCCCGTCCTGGGGATATCATTCAGGAAGCGCTGGACGAACTCACTGTCAGCCTGCGCGAGTTTGCCAGAGCGATGGAGATTGCACCTTCAACGGCAAGCCGGCTATTAACCGGGAAAGCGGCCCTGACGCCTGAGATGGCAATTAAACTCTCCGTGGTGATTGGCAGTTCCCCCGAAATGTGGTTAAACCTGCAAAATGCCTGGAGCCTGGCAGAGGCCAAAAAAAACGTGGATATTTCACGCCTGCGTAAGCTGGCAGCACAGTAACGGGTATTGTAGGCCGGATAAGCTTGCGCCATCCGGCACTTTTATTATTTCTGCGGTGATTTCGCCTTCCAGGCATCCCATGCCTGCTTGATCTCTTGTTTCGCGGTGGCCGCATCGTTAAAGCCATTTAACTCTACTTTCTTACGCCCTTCCGGCAATTCTTTGTACACGCGGAAAAACGACTCCAGTCGTTGCACTTCGATCTTTGGCAAATCGCTCAACTCTTTGATGTCATCATAGGTGGGGTCAATTTTGCTGGCCGGTACCGCCACAATCTTGTCGTCCTTTTCCCCGCCGTCGATCATCTTCAGCACGCCAATCGCACGCAACTTGATCAGCGTTCCCGGGGCCAGCGGCGCCCGGGTATAGAAAATCACATCCAGCGGGTCACCGTCGCCTGCCAGGGACTGGGTCAATGAGCCGTAGTTTGCCGGATAGGCAACCGGCATCGACTGGAAGCGATCGGCCACGATAAAACCGGTTTTCGCATCGGTTTCATATTTGATGATCCCGCCTGCCGGGATTTCGGTCACGGCATAAAACTCTTCCGGGTTATTCTCCGGCTGCGGAAATTCGAGGATATTCTGCGCCTGTGCGGACGCACAGAGAAATACGCTGACTGCGAGTAATTTTTTCACCAGATGCATTGTCTTTTAACTCTTCTCTTATTGGAAAGACAACACCTTACGTATGCCAGATGACAGAAACATGACGTTTTTTTGGCAAAAAAATGGCGCTACATCCGCAGCGCCATTGTTGTCAGAAAGCGTCAGGTTTACTTAACCCCTTCTTCACTCTCTTTCTTTGCTTCCAGCTTTTCAACATCGCGATACCAGCGTGGGTGGTGTTTCTTCGCCCAGCGACGGCTCACTTTCCCTTCAACCATGCCTTTAATTGATCCTTTCACCCAAAATGCCATATACATATGGATGAGGATAGCGTGCATCAGAATAATGCCCGCCGCAGCGTGGATCAGCAGGCTGTAACGCACTACCTGCATCGGGAAATACTGCGCAAAGTATGGACGCCAGATAATAACGCCCGTGACCAGCAGCACAAAAATCATGCTCATGATCGACCAGAACATCATTTTCTGTCCGGCGTTGTATTTGCCCACATCCGCCACTTTGTGTTCATTGCCCTTCAGCACTTCCACAATGTTTTTCAGCCACGGGAGGTCTTTCTTATCCGGGATGTTGTGGTGGACAAAGCGCACAAACATGAACATCAGCGCAACGAAAATCAGCAGACCAAAGAAGGGGTGCAGAATACGTCCCATCTGCGGCGTACCGAAAGTTTGCGTCAGCCATTGCAGAGTCGGGAAGAAAAATGAAATCCCCGACAGCGCCACCAGGAAGAAGCAGATCACCACCGTCCAGTGACAGGCGCGATCGATAAATTTCGTGCGCACAATCATTTTCGACTTACTCATGATGATCCTCCTCGTCGTCGTCCACTTCCTTATTCGGGCCGATGCCAATGTAGTGGTAAATCAGTCCGGCGAAGGTGGCGATAAATCCGGCGGCGGCCAACGGTTTCAGTGCCCCTTTCCACAGATTGATAGAGGTATCTATCTGCGGATCTTTCGGCAAACCGTGGTACAGCTCCGGCTGGTTGGCATGATGCAGAACGTACATGACGTGCGTCCCCCCCACCCCCTCTGGGTTGTAGAGTCCGGCATGTTCGAAACCGCGTGCTTTTAGTTTCGCCACACGCTGTTCGCCCATTTCCAACATTTCCTGCTTGGTGCCGAAATGTATCGCCCCGGTCGGACACGTTTTCACGCAGGCAGGTTCTTGCCCAACGCTGACGCGATCCACACACAGCGTACATTTATACACGCGGTTATCCTCTTTATTGAGGCGCGGAATATTAAATGGACACCCGGCAATACAGTACCCGCAACCAATGCAATGCTCTGACTGGAAATCAACAATCCCGTTCGCGTACTGGATGATGGCCCCGGCAGACGGGCATGCCTTCAGGCAGCCCGGATCTTCACAGTGCATACAGCCGTCTTTACGAATCAGCCATTCCAGCTTGCCGTTCTGTTCGGTTTCGGTAAACCGCATGACCGTCCAGGACTTGGCGCTGAGATCGGCCGGGTTGTCATACACCCCGACGCAATGACCCACTTCATCGCGGATATCGTTCCACTCTGAGCAGGCCACCTGACAGGCTTTACAGCCTATACAGGTGGAAACGTCGATCAGTTTCGCGACTTCGGCTTTGTAATCACGGGCCTGAGGTGGCGGCGTGATGGAGTTTGTTGCGGACCTTTTGATGATGTCCTGCGTTTCCATAGACATATATTCGCCCCCTTACGCCTTCTCGATGTTAACTAAAAACGCTTTGTATTCCGGCGTTTGCGAGTTTGCATCACCGACGTTCGGCGTCAGGGTGTTGGCGATAAAGCCTTTACGCGCGACTCCTTCAAAGCCCCAGTGGATCGGGATCCCTACGGTTTCGACCTTCTGACCGTTGACGTTCAGGGTTTGCAGGCGACGGGTGACCACCGCAACCGCACGAATAAATCCGCGTTTGCTGCTGACTTTCACGTAGTCGCCGTTGCCGATACCTTTTGCTGACGCCAACGTTTCGCTGATTTCCACAAACTGCTCTGGCTGGGCAATCGCATTCAACAATGCGTGTTTGGTCCAGGTGTGGAAATGTTCGGTCAGACGATAGGTGGTCCCGACGTATGGGAAGTCCTGCTTCGTCCCCATGCGCAATGCATCCGCCTCGTACAGACGCGCTGCCGGGTTGGAGATCACGTTCGGGTGCAGCGGGTTAGTACCCAGCGGCGTTTCCATCGGCTCGTAGTGTTCCGGGAACGGCCCTTCCGCCAGCTTATCGATGGCAAACAGACGCCCCAGCCCTTCCGGCTGCATGATAAACGGATTGGTGCCACTGCCCGGCGCAGCGTTGTTGAAGTCAGGGATATCATTACCGGTCCACTTAGTCCCGTTCCACTGGATCAACATTCGTTTCGGATCCCACGGTTTACCCTGTGGATCTGCCGAAGCGCGGTTGTACAGTACACGGCGGTTCAGTGGCCATGCCCATGCCCAACCCAGCGTATTACCAAGACCTGATGGGTCGGCGTTATCGCGGTTGGCCATCTGGTTGCCCTGCTCGGTCCAGCTACCGGTATAAATCCAGCAGGAGGATGACGTTGTACCGTCATCACGCAGGAGCGCAAAGCTGTTGAGCAACTGACCTTTTTTCGCCACCAGCACGCCATTGGCATCATAGAGATCTTCCAGCGCATAGCCGTTGTTCTCTTTGGCCACTTCCTCGGAATGCGGTTCGTCCGGTTGCTTATAGTTCCAGCTCATTTTCAGCACAGGCTCTACTGCTTTACCGCCCTCGGTGCGATACATTTCGCGCAGACGATGGTAAATACCCGCCAGAATTTCGCCGTCATTACGCGCTTCACCTGGTGCATCCTGACCTTTCCAGTGCCACTGCAGCCAACGGCCAGAGTTAGCAATCGAGCCGTCTTCTTCTGCAAAGCAGGTGGATGGCAGACGGAAAACTTCAGTCTGAATCGACGCCGGATCGACATCGTTGGATTCGCCGTGGTTTTGCCAGAATGTGGACGTTTCTGTGACCAGCGGATCGATAACCACCAGATACTTCAGTTTGCTGAGGCTCTGTACTACTTTGTTTTTGTCCGGGAAGGACGCCACCGGGTTAAAGCCCTGACAGATGTAGCCGGTGACTTTCCCGCTATCCATCATGTTGAAATATTTGATGACGTCGTAGGACTGATCCCACTTCGGCAGCCATTCAAAGCCCCAGTCGTTTTCTTTCTGTGCCGCATCGCCGTAGAAAGATTTCATCAAGCTGACGAAGAACTTCGGATAGTTGCCCCAATAGTTAACCTGGGAGGCCAGCGTCGCTTTGGGGGTATTGGCGGCCAGATAGGTTTGCAGATCAGTCTGCTTTTCTGACGGCAGCGTCAGATAACCGGGCAGGCTGGTCGATAACAGACCCAAGTCGGTTAAGCCCTGAATGTTGGAGTGACCGCGTAATGCGTTTACGCCGCCACCGGCCATCCCCATGTTACCGAGCAGCAACTGGATCATCGCCATGGTGCGAATGTTCTGCGCCCCAACGGTATGCTGCGTCCAGCCCAGCGCGTACAGGAAGGTGGTGGTACGGTCGGCCGCACTGGTGGAGGCCAGCACTTCACACACTTTCAGGAAGTCGGCTTTCGGCGTACCGCAGATGTTTTCCACCACATCCGGCGTATAGCGGGAAACGTGCTGTTTGAGCAGGTTCCAGACACAACGGGGATGACTTAAGGTTTCATCGCGTTTTGCGTAGCCATTTTCATCGAACTGGTAGTTCCAGGACGACTTATCGTACTGACGTTTTTCTGCGTCGTAGCCGCTGAACAGACCGTCTTCAAAAGCAAAATCATCCCGCACCAGCAGGCTGGCGTTGGTGTAGTGCTTAACGTATTCAGCGTTAATTTTGTTGTTTTCAATCAGGTACAGCAGCACACCGGAAAGGAACGTAATGTCCGTACCGGAACGAATCGGCGCATAGATATCCGCAACCGACGCTGTACGTGTAAAACGGGGATCGACAACAATCAGCGTAGCATCATTGTTGTTTTTAGCTTCCATCGCCCAGCGGAATCCGACTGGATGTGCTTCAGCGGCGTTACCGCCCATCACCATCACGACGTTAGCGTTTTTGATATCAACCCAGTGGTTGGTCATCGCACCGCGACCAAATGTTGGAGCAAGACTTGCTACCGTTGGTCCGTGTCAGACGCGTGCCTGGTTGTCTACCGCCAGCATGCCGAGTGAGCGCACGAATTTTTGCGTCAGCATGCCGGTTTCATTACTCGCCGCAGATGCACACAGCATCCCGGTTGAAAGCCAGCGGTTGACCGTAACGCCCTGCTCATTCTTCTCAATAAAGTTGGCGTCACGGTCTGCTTTCATCAGTTTTGCGATGCGGGAGAACGCTTCATCCCAACTGATGCGTTGCCATTTGTCGGAGCCGGGAGCGCGATATTCCGGGTAACGCAAACGGCTTTCGCTGTGCACGTAATCCAGTAATCCTGCGCCCTTAGGACAAAGTGCCCCACGGCTCACCGGATGATCCGGATCCCCTTCGATATGATAAATCGACTCTTTGGCGTTTTTTGCTCCATCACCCAGGCTATACATTAATAGCCCGCAACCTACGGAACAGTATGTGCAGGTGTTTCGGATCTCTTTTGCGCGTAACAGTTTGTAGTTTCGCGCCTGAGCCAGTGCCATTTTGGGTGCAAAACCCAGTGCGGCCACTGTTGTCCCCGCCATACCGCCCGCGCAGATTTTAAAGAATTGTCTGCGGCTGACGTCCATTGCTTTCCTCTTTTTTACAGGGGTTCGTACAAGACATCTTTCACCTTGCGCCAGCGCGGCAGTCTGAAAGATGACATGTACAACTTCGCGACGAAACTAACAGCTATATCCATATTTTTTTTGCGTCAAATCAATAACGAAACGGTTCCGCTACTAAATAGTGCAGTTTGTGTAACCTGCGTACCCACAAGGAGTTAGCTAAAAGCTAATTAGTTAGCCCGCACTGAGGTAAAAGTGCTATAAATTTCAGCTTCATTTTTGCCAGGACGACGGACAGACAAACAGCATGACAAAACAAAAAGCAACGTTAATCGGGCTCATCGCCATCGTGCTGTGGAGCACAATGGTGGGGTTGATTCGTGGGGTAAGCGAAGGGCTCGGGCCAGCGGGGGGCGCAGCGATGATCTTCTCGCTAAGCGGCCTGTTGCTGATATTTACCGTCGGATTCCCCAATATTAGAAAAATACCTGTTCGTTATTTAATCGCCGGTAGCGTGCTTTTTGTCAGCTATGAAATGTGCCTGGCTCTGGCATTAGGTTATGCCGCTACCCGACACCAGGCAATAGAAGTAGGAATGGTCAATTATCTCTGGCCAAGTCTGACGATTTTGTTTGCTATATTATTTAATGGTCAAAAAACAAACTGGATGATAATTCCAGGATTAATTCTCGCATTGACCGGAGTCTGCTGGGTTTTAGGTGGTGATAATGGTCTAAATCCAGGTGAAATTATCAGCAACATTGCCAGTAGTCCGCTGAGTTATTTCCTCGCATTTTTGGGTGCTTTTATCTGGGCAACGTATTGCACTGTCACTAATAAATTTGCGAAAGGGTTTAACGGTATCACCGTTTTTGTTTTACTGACGGCGACAAGTTTGTGGGTCTACTATTTTATGACGCCACAACCAGAAATGGTTTTTAGCACGCCGGTGACCATTAAGATGTTCACGGCTGCATTAACGCTAGGATTTGCCTATGCGGCCTGGAATATCGGAATTTTACACGGTAATGTCACTGTCATGGCGGTAGGGTCTTATTTCACTCCAGTGCTTTCCTCTGCACTGGCTGCCGTATTGCTCAGCGCCCCGCTGTCGTTCTCGTTCTGGCAAGGCGCACTGATGGTCTGTGCTGGCTCGCTACTGTGCTGGCTGGCAACACGTCGGGCATAGAAATCAGGCCGGGTTTATGGCATAGAGATAGAACCCGGTTACACTCTGGTCAGTTAACGGATAATAATTGTACATTCCGCTTGTGTTTTATGTTTTTATTTGTTTAATTAAATGTTAAATGACTGGTAATTAATCAACGCCCGAAAATATTGTATGTTTACCTATAACCCTCCGGTTGTATATATTTTACATAGGTTACTAACGATTAGTAAACCATAATCAGCACAATAGTCCCCGTTGAAAATATATCCCAACAAAAGATCACATATTAATATTAATATAATCAGCTGTATTATGTAGATCTGGATCACACAAATTCAAATATTCCGCAATATTATGAAACTTATTATTGAACTAATACCACATCGTCATTTAAAAATAGTTCGTCATTGATGAACGGCCTCGTTTAGCAATGGTTTAGGAAACACACCAAGAAAAAATTATAAGGATTATTTAGAATGAAACTTAAATTAGTTGCAGTGGCAGTGACTACCCTGTTGGCAGCGGGTGCGGTAAACGCAGCTGAGATTTATAACAAAGACGGTAACAAACTGGATCTGTACGGTAAAGTTCACGCTCAGCATTACTTCTCTGACGATACCAGCAGCGATGGTGACAAAACTTACGCGCGTCTGGGCTTCAAAGGCGAAACTCAGATCAACGACCAGCTGGTTGGTTTCGGCCAGTGGGAATATGAATTCAAAGGCAACCGTTCTGAAGATCAAGGTTCCGAAGCAGACAAAACCCGTCTGGCATTCGCTGGCCTGAAATTCGCTGAATACGGTTCTTTCGACTACGGTCGTAACTACGGCGTAGCTTACGACATCGGCGCATGGACTGACGTCCTGCCAGAATTCGGCGGTGATACCTGGACCCAGACTGACGTCTTCATGACTCAGCGTGCTACCGGCGTTGCAACTTACCGTAACACTGACTTCTTCGGTCTGGTTGAAGGTCTGAACTTTGCTGCTCAGTATCAGGGCAAAAACGACCGTACCAACGAAGATGAATTACATGAAGCGAACGGCGACGGTTTCGGTCTGTCTTCTACTTATGAATACGAAGGCTTCGGCATCGGTGCAACCTATGCGAAATCTGACCGTACTGATGACCAGATGCGTAATGGTAACAACGAATTCTACGCTTCCGGTAAAAACGCAGAAGTATGGGCTGCTGGCCTGAAATATGATGCGAACAACATCTACCTGGCAACCACCTACTCTGAAACCCGCAACATGACCACCTTCGGTAAAGTTAACGGTATCGCAAACAAAGCGCAGAACTTTGAAGTTGTTGCTCAGTACCAGTTCGACTTCGGTCTGCGTCCGTCCATCGCTTACCTGAAATCCAAAGGTAAAGATCTGGGTGTTTACGGCGACCAGGATCTGGTTGAATACGTAGATCTGGGTGCGACCTACTACTTCAACAAAAACATGTCTACCTTCGTTGATTACAAAATCAACCTGCTGGACGACAACAAATTCACTTCTGACGCCCGTGTTAGCACTGACAACATCGTGGCAGTTGGTCTGAACTACCAGTTCTAATTTTGTTGTAAGTTGAATACAAAGCCAGTCCATCCAGGGCTGGCTTTTTCTCTTGATGTAGACTCGGTCATAAGGAGTATGCCGTGCAGACGTTCACTGGTCGTTGTCTTTGCGGACAGAGTCATTTTACCGTAAACGTCGAAATGCTTGATGTCTATGCCTGCCACTGCACGCTGTGCCAGAAATGGTCCGGTGGTGTCGCCATGTATCTGGAAGCCAGCGGTCATCCACTACTGTCCCCTGATTCAGCAGAACCTTCGCACTTTCCCTCATCAACGCGCGGAGAACGTTTCTTCTGTTCCGGCTGTGGATGCCCCTTGTGGTTTACGCTGACCGATAGCGATCGCTACTTTATTCCGTGGACATTGCTGGAGCTGAATGAGGTGGATCGCCGCCGTCTGATTCTGGCGGCTGAAATCTATACCGAAACACAGCCTGCTTTCTGGCGGTTGACGGGGCAATACGCTCGCCTGAGTGGAAAAGAAGTCGAAGCGATGGATTACCCCTGTCATTTAGCTCACTAGTTATTGACGGTTCACTTTTGCCAGGCTGAACCACATCCCTACCGCTAATACGATAAGCATGCTGCCAGCGCTGCTCAATGCCACGCTGTGCGACCAGGTAAATGCTTCTCTGGCAGCTGCAAGCAACGCGTCGCTAAGAGACGGCGAAAGCGAATGAGCTAATTGCACCGCCTCGCCCATTGACGATGAAGCACGTTCCAGCTCCTGCGCATTGAGGCCGCCAGGCGGTAGAATCGACGCGGAAAAACTACGGCTTAGCAAGAGACCAAAAATCGCGATCCCAAGACCGGCCCCCAGTTCATAGGCCATGGTTTCGATAGCCCCCGCAGCAGCGGCTTTTTCAGCCGGGGCTGCCGCCATAATGGCTGCCGTTGAGGCCAGTAGCGCGCTGGCGGCACTGAACCCCAGTAACGCCATTAATATCCAGGCCTGGATTTGCTGAGTGCTGAAATCCGTCATTGCCAGACCGTAGAAACTGACTGCACTCAACGCCATACCTGCCGTTGCCACGCAGCGCAATCCCAGCCGTGAAACCAACATACCGGCAATTGGGCCGCTGAAGCCACTCGCCAGCATGACCGGTAGCATAAACAGCCCCGCCTGATACGGCGTTAAACCGTGAACAAACTGTAATTCCTGGGCCATCAGCAGCTCAAACCCCACCAGGGTGATCATCGCAGTCATCGCCATGACCACGCCGCTTAAGATAATGCGATGGGTGAACAATCGCATATCAATCATCGGACGTGAGGCCGCGAGCTGAATACGCACAAATTTCCACAACAGTACTGCTCCGGTTAACAGCGTCAATACGATAACCCCGGTCGCTATATGCCCTTTTAGCGCCGTTTTAGCACTGTAAACCAGCAGTAAAATCGCCACGATCAACATAATCGCATGGCCAAAATTTAACGACTGATCCCGACGTCCGGTCTGGCGTGGCACGTAACGTGCGGTCAAGGTCATCACCACCAGTACAATGGGCACATTGATTAAGAACACAGAGCCCCAGTAGAAATGCTCCAGCAACATACCACCGACTAAGGGACCAAATGCCGCGCCGCCGGAACCGACAGCAGCCCAGACGCCAAGCGCCATATTGCGATGACGTTGTTCGGCAAAGGTGGCACGAATACCTGCCAGCGTCGCCGGAACGATCATCGCTGCACCAATGGCCAACACGGCCCGGGTTGCGATTAGCCAGCCGGCACTGTGCGCAAACGCGGCAGCCAGCGAAGCCAGACCAAATAGCCCACCACCCAGCATCAGCAAACGTTTAAAGCCGATGCGATCGCCCAACGCCCCCATCGGTAACACCATACCGGCCATCACCAGAGAATAGATATCAATGATCCACAGCAGCTCGTTACCACTGGCACCCAGCGTCATACTCAGCGTGGGCGCGGCAACGTGCAGCACCGTTGCATCAATCGCAACAGGGATGTAGACCAGCACAATAATCACTAACGTTAACCACTGACGAAACATAAAATTCCCTACAAAACTGAAACTGGACACATGTCCAGCTTTAGCGATCCTACGGAAAATTGAACGTATGTCCAACTTTTTGTTAAACTGCCAATAATGTGAATATAGGGAGGTAGTATGAGCTATATGAATCGGGATGAACGTCGGGAATTGATCCTGCAGGCGGCAATGCGCGTGGCGCTTGAAGAAGGATTTTCCGCCATGACCGTTAGACGTATTGCCGCAGAGGCTCAGGTAGCGACCGGGCAACTGCATCATCATTTTACCTCTGCCGGTGAGCTCAAATCCCAGGCCTTTGTCCGCCTGATCCGCACCCTTCTTGATGCCGAACTGGTCAGTGAAAACGCAACTTACCGTGAACGACTTCATGCCATGTTGGGAAGTGAAGACGGTGGGTTCGAGCCGTATATCAAGCTGTGGCGCGAAGCGCAGATCCTCGCCGATAAGGACCCGGAAATCAAAAGCGCTTACCTGCTCACAATGCGTATGTGGCATGAAGAAACCGCCGCGATCATTACCCACGGGCAGAAAGCCGGCGAGTTCTCTTCAGCGCCTGATGCCGCCGACGTCGCCTGGCGTTTAATTGCGCTGGTTTGCGGACTGGATGGGATGTATATGCTGGGCTTTGCAGAAATGGCCGATCCGGCTTTCGATCGCCACCTGGATCGCATGATAACGCTAGAGTTATTTATTTGATGTTATACATGAATTAACAATACATCTTTTCAATTTACAATTAGTAACACTTAAGCAACGTGTTATTCCTCTGACACGCCGCGTTATTGCGCTTTTTTATCTATCCTTTCAGTCAATATTCCTAAAACTTTTCAATAATTTCTAATTAGCACCAGTGCGGAACCCCAGGCGTTTATTTATTGAACGACGTGCGCATGTGAGGAAAATATGTCATCACCAAATGAGAAGAATAATCGTTATCTTTTGACTGACTGGAAACCAGAAAATCCCGCTTTTTGGGAAAATAAAGGCAAACACATTGCGCGAAGAAACCTCTGGATATCAGTGAGTTGCTTGCTACTCGCGTTCTGCGTCTGGATGTTATTTAGTGCGGTTGCGGTAAATTTAAATAAAATTGGTTTTAATTTCACCACCGATCAACTCTTTTTATTAACGGCATTACCCTCTCTGTCTGGCGCAATATTACGCGTCCCCTACTCCTTTATGGTACCTATATTTGGCGGCCGCCGTTGGACCGTTTTTAGTACGATAATCCTGGTTATTCCATGTGTATGGCTCGGTTTCGCTGTGCAAAATACCGCTACCCCTTTCGGTGTATTTATCATCATTGCGCTGATGTGTGGTTTTGCCGGTGCCAATTTTGCCTCCAGTATGGGTAATATCAGTTTCTTCTTCCCGAAAGCGAAGCAAGGCAGTGCGCTGGGCGTGAATGGCGGTCTCGGTAACCTTGGCGTCAGCGTGATGCAGTTAATCGCGCCGTTAGTCATTTTCCTGCCCCTATTTACCTTTTTAGGGGTACAAGGCGTACCGCAGCCTGACGGTTCTTTATTGTCACTGGCAAACGCCGCATGGATTTGGGTTCCGCTGCTGCTGCTCTCAACGCTGGCTGCGGGCGTGGGAATGAATGACATCGCCAGTTCGAAGGCCTCAATCGCCTCTCAGCTACCGGTCCTCAAACGCTTTCATCTGTGGCTGCTAAGCCTGTTGTACCTTGCCACTTTCGGTTCGTTTATCGGCTTTTCAGCCGGTTTTGCCATGCTAGCGAAAACCCAGTTCCCCGACGTTAATATTCTGCAACTGGCGTTCTTTGGGCCGTTTATCGGCGCCCTGGCACGCTCGGCGGGCGGCGTTATCTCTGACAAGTTCGGCGGAGTACGGGTCACATTAATCAACTTCATCTTTATGGCGCTGTTTAGTGCGCTGCTGTTTCTTACCCTCCCCGGCTCAGGAGAAGGAAATTTTGTTGCCTTCTATCTGGTGTTCATGGGCTTGTTCCTGACCGCGGGGCTGGGCAGCGGTTCAACCTTCCAGATGATTGCGGTGATCTTTCGCAAAATCACCATCTACCGCGTGAAGCTACAGGGTGGAACGGAAGAACAAGCCCAGCGTGAAGCGGTGACCGATACCGCAGCGGCACTGGGTTTTATCTCCGCCATCGGCGCCGTGGGTGGCTTCTTCATTCCAAAAGCCTTTGGTTCTTCTCTGGCGCTGACCGGTTCGCCGGTAGGGGCAATGAAAATCTTTTTAGTGTTTTACATCGTCTGCGTGCTGGTGACCTGGTTGGTCTATGGCCGCAAATCGCAAAAAAAATAACAACTATTTGGCCTGCAGATCGTAGGCAGCGTCCATTAGGAGCAGGAGAAATGTCATGAGTAAACTGTTGGATCGCTTTCGCTACTTTAAACAAAAGGGCGAGACGTTTGCCGAGGGGCATGGGCAAGTGATGCACACCAACCGGGACTGGGAAGACAGCTATCGTCAACGCTGGCAGTTCGACAAAATTGTGCGGTCTACCCACGGCGTGAACTGTACCGGCTCATGCAGCTGGAAAATCTACGTTAAAAACGGACTTGTGACCTGGGAAACACAACAAACTGACTACCCGCGAACCCGTCCCGATCTGCCCAACCATGAGCCACGCGGCTGCCCGCGCGGTGCCAGCTATTCCTGGTATCTCTACAGCGCTAACCGCCTGAAATACCCGCTGGTACGTAAACGGTTGATCGAACTGTGGCGCGACGCCCTGTCCCGCCAGCCCGACCCGGTGCTGGCCTGGGAATCGATCATGAACGACCCGCAAAAATGCCAGAGCTACAAACAGGTGCGCGGGCGCGGCGGGTTTATTCGTTCCAACTGGAAAGAGCTAAACCAACTGATTGCCGCCGCCAACGTCTGGACGGTAAAAACCTATGGTCCGGACCGGGTGGCCGGATTCTCACCCATTCCCGCCATGTCGATGGTTTCCTACGCGGCGGGTACGCGTTACCTCTCGCTGCTAGGTGGAACCTGCCTGAGCTTCTATGACTGGTACTGCGATTTACCGCCGGCGTCACCCATGACCTGGGGTGAGCAGACCGACGTTCCGGAGTCAGCCGACTGGTATAACTCCAGCTATATCATTGCCTGGGGCTCAAACGTCCCACAAACCCGTACGCCAGACGCCCACTTCTTTACGGAAGTGCGTTACAAAGGCACCAAAACAATTGCCATTACGCCGGACTACTCAGAGGTCGCCAAGTTATGCGACCAGTGGCTGGCGCCGAAACAAGGGACCGACAGCGCACTGGCCATGGCCATGGGGCACGTGATCCTCAAAGAATTCCACCTCGACAACCCCAGCGATTACTTCCTCAATTACTGCCGCCGCTACACCGATATGCCCATGCTGGTCCTGCTGGATGGCCGCGAAGATGGTAGTTTTGTCCCTGGTCGAATGATGCGCGCTTCAGACCTGGTTGATGGTCTGGGTGAAACCAACAACCCGGAGTGGAAAACCGTAGCGTTTAACAGCAACGGTGAACTGGTCGTGCCGAACGGTTCGATTGGCTTTCGTTGGGGTGAAAAAGGGAAATGGAACCTGGAGCCGCTGGCGGCTGGCGCGGAAACCGAACTGTCGTTGTCATTGCTCGGACAGCACGATGACGTGGCCGGTGTCGCCTTCCCTTACTTTGGCGGCAATGAAAACCCACATTTTCGCAGCGTGAAGCAGGAACCGGTGCTGATTCGACAATTGCCGGTAAAACGTCTCACCCTCGCGGATGGCAGCGTTTGTCCGGTGGTCAGCGTCTATGACCTGGTACTGGCAAATTATGGTCTGGACCGTGGACTGGATGATATCCACAGCGCACAAGATTACACCGAAGTTAAAGCCTACACGCCGGCCTGGGGCGAACAAATTACGGGTGTTCCGAGCCGTCATATCGAACAAATCGCCCGTGAGTTTGCCGATACCGCACACAAAACCCACGGTCGCTCGATGATCATCCTTGGTGCTGGTGTGAACCACTGGTACCACATGGACATGAACTACCGAGGGATGATCAACATTCTGGTGTTCTGCGGCTGTGTCGGACAAAGCGGCGGCGGCTGGGCCCACTATGTGGGTCAGGAGAAACTGCGTCCGCAAACCGGCTGGCTGCCACTGGCCTTTGCGCTGGACTGGAACCGTCCACCGCGCCAGATGAACAGCACCTCGTTTTTCTACAACCACTCCAGCCAGTGGCGTTATGAGAAAGTCACCGCGCAGGAGCTGCTCTCTCCGTTGGCCGATGCCTCGAAGTTCACCGGGCATCTGATCGACTTCAACGTCCGCGCCGAGCGGATGGGCTGGTTACCGTCTGCCCCGCAGCTCAACCTTAACCCACTCACGGTGAAAGCAAAGGCACAACAAGCGGGATTATCCCCTGCTGAATACACCGCGCAGGCGCTGAAGTCCGGAGATATCCGCTTTGCCTGCGAACAACCTGACAGCGGTAAAAACCATCCACGCAACCTCTTCGTCTGGCGTTCTAATCTGTTGGGCTCTTCCGGTAAAGGGCATGAATACATGCTCAAATATCTGCTGGGTACTGAAAGCGGGATTCAGGGTGAAGCGCTTGGCGAAACCGATGGCATTAAACCGGAAGAAGTGGAATGGCAGTCGGCGGCGATTGAAGGCAAGCTCGACCTGTTGGTGACGCTCGACTTCCGCATGTCCAGCACCTGTCTGTTCTCCGATATCGTGCTACCTACCGCCACCTGGTATGAAAAAGACGATATGAATACCTCGGATATGCATCCGTTTATTCACCCGCTGTCGGCTGCAGTCGATCCTGCCTGGGAGTCAAAAAGCGACTGGGAAATTTATAAAGGCATCGCCAAAGTGTTCTCGGAGGTCTGCGTCGGCCATCTGGGGCAAGAAACCGATGTGGTACTGCAACCGCTGCAGCATGATTCCCCGGCAGAACTGGCGCAGCCGTTTGATATCCTGGACTGGCGTAAAGGCGAATGCGACCTTATTCCGGGTAAGACCGCGCCCAATATCGCCGTTGTGGAGCGTGATTATCCCGCCACTTACGAACGCTTCACCTCGCTCGGGCCATTGATGGACAAGCTCGGCAACGGTGGGAAAGGCATCTCGTGGAATACCCAGGCGGAGGTCGATTTCCTCGGCAAGTTGAATTACACCAAGCGCGAAGGTCCGGCGAAAGGCCGCCCGCTGATCGACACCGCGCTGGATGCCTCGGAAGTGATCCTCGCGCTGGCGCCGGAAACCAACGGCCAGGTGGCGGTGAAAGCCTGGCAAGCGCTGGGGGCAATGACCGGGCGGGACCATACACATCTGGCGTTGAACAAAGAAGACGAAAAGATTCGTTTTCGCGACATTCAGGCGCAGCCGCGCAAAATCATCTCCAGCCCGACCTGGTCGGGTCTTGAAAGCGAGCACGTCTCCTATAACGCCGGTTATACCAACGTGCACGAACTGATCCCATGGCGCACCCTGTCGGGTCGTCAGCAACTGTATCAAGATCACGCGTGGATGCGCGCCTTCGGCGAAAGTCTGGTGGCGTATCGTCCACCCATTGATACCCGTAGCGTCAGCGAAATGCGTGAGATACCGCCAAACGGCTTCCCGGAGAAAGCACTCAACTTCCTGACGCCGCACCAGAAATGGGGCATCCACTCTACCTACAGTGAAAACCTGCTGATGCTGACGCTGTCGCGTGGCGGGCCGATTGTCTGGATCAGTGAAACTGATGCTAAGGAGTTGGGTATTGAAGACAACGACTGGATCGAAGCTTTCAATGCAAACGGGGCACTGACCGCACGCGCGGTGGTCAGCCAGCGTGTACCGCCAGGCATGACCATGATGTACCACGCACAGGAACGAATCATGAATATACCCGGTTCCGAAGTCACCGGAATGCGCGGTGGTATTCATAACTCCGTCACCCGTGTGTGTCCGAAACCGACCCACATGATTGGCGGCTATGCGCAGTTGGCATACAGCTTCAACTATTACGGAACGGTCGGCTCTAACCGCGATGAGTTCATCATGATTAGGAAAATGAAAAATATTAACTGGCTGGATGATGAAGGTCGCGATCAGGTACAGGAGGCGAAAAAATGAAAATACGCTCACAGGTAGGCATGGTTCTGAATTTGGATAAGTGCATCGGCTGCCACACCTGCTCCGTCACCTGTAAAAACGTCTGGACCGGGCGTGAAGGGATGGAATATGCGTGGTTTAACAACGTCGAAACCAAACCCGGCATTGGTTACCCGAAAAACTGGGAGGACCAGGAAGAGTGGCAAGGCGGCTGGGTGCGCGATGTTAACGGTAAAATCAGACCGCGTCTGGGCGGCAAGATGGGGGTCATCACCAAAATTTTCGCCAACCCGGTCATTCCACAAATCGATGATTACTACGAACCGTTTACCTACGATTACCAGCATCTGCACAGTGCGTCGGAAGGCAAAAATCAGCCCACTGCCCGCCCGCGCTCGCTGATTGATGGTAAACGGATGGACAAAATTATCTGGGGCCCCAACTGGGAAGAATTGCTGGGTGGTGAATTCTCAAAACGTGCCCGTGACCGTAACTTCGAGAAGATGCAAAAGGAGATGTACGGTCAGTTTGAAAACACCTTCATGATGTATTTGCCACGCCTGTGCGAACACTGCCTGAACCCAAGCTGTGTCGCCACCTGCCCGAGTGGTGCTATCTATAAGCGTGAAGAAGATGGCATCGTGCTGATCGACCAGGATAAGTGCCGCGGCTGGCGTTTGTGCATCAGCGGTTGTCCGTATAAAAAAATCTACTTCAACTGGAAGAGCGGCAAGTCAGAAAAATGCATCTTCTGCTATCCACGTATTGAATCCGGCCAACCTACCGTGTGTTCCGAAACCTGCGTCGGACGTATCCGCTATCTTGGCGTGCTGCTGTACGACGCCGATCGCATTGAGGAAGCGGCCAGCACCGAACATGAAACCGATCTTTATGAGCGTCAGTGCGATGTGTTCCTTAACCCGCACGATCCGGCCGTCATTGAAGAAGCGCTGAAACAGGGTATTCCGCACAACGTGATTGAGGCGGCTCAGCGTTCACCGGTTTACAAAATGGCGATGGACTGGAAGCTGGCACTGCCGCTGCACCCGGAATACCGCACTCTGCCGATGGTCTGGTACGTGCCGCCGTTGTCACCGATTCAGTCTTACGCTGATGCCGGTGGTCTGCCGCACAATGGCAACATTCTGCCCGCGGTTGAGTCACTGCGAATCCCGGTCCAGTACCTCGCCAACATGCTCAGTGCAGGTGATACCGGCCCCGTACTGCGCGCCCTGAAACGCATGATGGCGATGCGTCACTACATGCGCTCACAAACCGTGGAAGGTGTAACCGATACCCGTGCAGTTGAGGAAGTGGGCTTAACCGTTGAACAGGTTGAGGAGATGTACCGCTATTTGGCCATTGCCAACTACGAAGACCGCTTCGTGATCCCAACCAGCCATCGTGAAATGGCGCGTGACGCTTTCCCGGAGAAAAACGGTTGCGGCTTCACCTTCGGCGACGGCTGTCACGGATCGGACACCAAGTTCAATCTGTTTAACAGTAGCCGCATTGACGCTATCGATATCACCGAAGTACGCGATAAAGCGGAGGGTCAATAATGCAAATCCTCAAGGTTATCGGTCTGCTGATGGAATACCCGGACGCGCTGCTCTGGGAGTGCAAAGATGACGCCTTCGCGCTGGTCGCCAGCGATGCGCCCATGCTAAGCGACTTTACCCACGAGCTGCTCAATGCCCCGTTACTGGATAAGCAAGCTGAATGGTGTGAAGTATTTGACCGTGGACGCGCCACTTCACTGCTGTTGTTCGAGCATGTGCATGCCGAATCCCGCGACCGCGGTCAGGCGATGGTCGACTTGCTGGCCCAGTACGAAAAAGTCGGGCTACAGCTCGACTGTCGCGAACTGCCGGATCACCTGCCGCTGTATCTGGAATATTTAAGCGTGCTGCCTGAAGCAGAAGCCAAAGAGGGATTGCAGAACGTTGCCCCGATACTGGCGCTGCTCGGCGGGCGGTTAAAGCAGCGCGATACCCCCTGGTATCAACTGTTTGACGCCCTGCTGTTGCTTGCCGGAAGTCCGCTATCAAGTGACAGTGTCACAAAACAGGTTGGCGCTGAAACCCGCGATGATACCCGTCAGGCGCTGGATGCCGTCTGGGAAGAGGAACAGGTGAAGTTTATTGAGGATAATGCGACTGCCTGTGACAGTTCACCGTTACAAAACTATCAACGACGCTTTAGCCAGGACGTGGCACCACAATATGTCGACATCAGCGCGGGAGGCCCGAAATGATACAGTATCTGAACGTCTTTTTTTACGACATCTACCCGTATCTGTGCGGCACGGTATTTATCCTCGGGAGTTGGTTACGCTACGACTACGGACAGTACACCTGGCGCGCCTCCTCCAGTCAGATGCTGGATAAACGCGGTATGGTGCTATGGTCAAACTTGTTCCATATCGGCATTTTGGGGATCTTCTTTGGACACCTGTTTGGCATGTTAACCCCACACTGGATGTATGCCTGGTTCCTGCCAATTGCGGTGAAACAACAGATGGCGATGATTGCCGGCGGTCTGTGTGGCGTATTGACGCTGGTAGGCGGCGCGGGTCTGCTGGTGCGCCGTCTGACGAACTCGCGTATTCGCGCAACATCCTCAACCGCAGATATCCTGATCCTGTGTATCCTGTTGATTCAGTGTATCCTCGGCCTGACCACTATCCCGTTTTCGGCACAACATCCGGACGGCAGTGAAATGCTGAAACTGGTGGGCTGGGCGCAGTCGGTCGTCACCTTCCAGGGCGGTGCGTCTGCACATCTGGATGGCGTGGCGTTGATCTTCCGGGTACACCTGGTGCTGGGGATGACGATTTTCCTGCTGTTCCCGTTCACCCGTCTGGTTCACGTCTGGAGCGCGCCGGTTGAGTATTTCACTCGCCGTTACCAGATAGTACGTTCTCGCCGATAATTTTCTCTGCTGTCCGGTAGCGCGTGCGCTTGCCGGGCAGCATCGCTATCCCACTTTTTGTACGTTATGATGCTTCTCCATTCCAGGAGAACGCCAATGAAACCACAGGTTTACCACGTTGATGCCTTTACCTCAGAACCCTTTCGCGGCAATTCAGCGGGAGTTGTGCTGCATGCGGATGGGTTGAGTGACGCCCAGATGCAGCTGATTGCACGTGAGCTGCGCCATTCGGAAACGGCTTTTCTACTGACCAGTGACGACAGCGATGTGCGTATTCGCTACTTCACGCCAACGGTCGAAGTGCCCATCTGTGGGCATGCTACCGTCGCCGCGCATTATGTTCGCGCCAACGTGCTGGGGCTGGGTGATACAACCGTCTGGCAAACGTCACTCGCCGGTCGCCACCGGGTTGACGTACGTACGCACGGCGCTGACTACCGCATCAGCCTGGAGCAAGGGAAACCTGTTTTTGAGGCGCCGCTAGATGGGGCAATTCGCCGTGCGATTATTAACGCGCTGCACCTAACTGAAGACGATATGCTGCCTGGGTTGCCGATTCAGGTGGCATCTACCGGGCATTCAAAAGTGATGATCCCACTGAAGCCCGAGGTGAATATTGACGCCCTTTCCCCTGACCTGCCTGCGCTGACGGCAATTAGCAAAGAGATTGGCTGTAACGGCTTCTTCCCGTTTCAACTCCGTCCGGGCGAAAACGCAACCGATGGCCGCATGTTTTCACCGGCTATCGGAATTGTGGAAGATCCGGTCACCGGCAACGCGAATGGTCCAATGGGCGCCTGGCTGGTACACCATAACCTGATGGCTCATGATGGCGAAACGTTGCATGTTCAGGGGCACCAGGGGCGTGCGCTGGGACGCGACGGCATTGTTGATGTGACGGTGACTATCCGTGATAACCAGCCAGAAAAAGTGACGATTTCCGGCTCGGCAGTGATCCTGTTTCACGCCGAATGGGCGATCGATTTTTAAATCTTCATATAGACCGGATAAGGCGATTACGCCGCATCCGGCATTAATTCTGATGCCCCTATTTCCCCGCCTCCGGATGCGTATCAAACGCCGCCATGACCGTCGCCAGTTCCTCCTCGCTAAAGCCGTGTTTGACATCGTCAACGCCCAGGCCGAAGCGCTCCTGCAACAGCGTATACAGGCTGGCGACGTCAGGCAGATTAATCTGCTCTACCGCATGACCATCCTGATAATGAGTAAAGTGGAAATTGGTCAACGTCAGCTTGCCGCCGTCGGGTAAATGGCGACACATCAGCAGATGGTGGCGGAAATGCGACTGCGGCCAGTGTGCAGACCAGAAGTTCCCCATCAGATAATCGCTGTGATGTTGCACCACCAGATCGAATCGGTACATTGACTGCCAGTGATCATGATGGCGGAACTGCAATATCCAGTCTTCCCCCTCCTGAATCAGGCGATATTCGCCGTGTGGCGTCTTCTGCTCAATGTTAGCCTGCAGACGAATGGGCGCCGTCAGCGTTTGTCCGCCAAAGCCAACGTCAGCGATCCACTGTTCACCCTGTAATTCAACCAGTAACAGGCGATGTGTCCGCGGCGGCAGACTTGACGGATTCGCCAATACCACGCGTCCCAGCAAACTGCGTACGGTAAAGCCGATGTCGCGTAGCGCCCGTTCAAATACACCATTTTGTTCAAAACAATAGCCCCCGCGGCGGGCCGTGACCAACTTCTCTTCAAGGGACACATCGTCAAGCTGCATTTCACGCGGCAGCAGCACATCAAGATTTTCAAAGGGTATGGCACCGTTATGCAGTAAGTGCAGCGCTCTCAACGTTTCAATGTCGACGTTGGGCACATCAGACCAGCCAATACGGGCAAAATAAGCGTGTAAAAAAGGCGTCATACGGGATTCCTGTTTGTTGAATGTTGTACTTATAACGCATTTTTAATTTTACGCTGTCGCTTTTGTGCGCTGTTCACCCCGGTGAGGCGACAAAATCGCTAATCCCGTTACTATCTATGTTTATTGTGATGTCATTTTTATTCTGCCGAGGAGTCGCTATGAGTCATTTTCGTCCGGTTGAATTACAACACGCCAGCCGACTGCTTAATCACGGCCCCACCATTTTGATAACCAGTCGTGACGAGAATACAGAACGGCGTAATGTGATGGCGGCCGCGTGGTCAATGCCCGTGGAATTTGATCCGCCGCGGGTAGCCATTGTTGTCGACAAGACTGCCTGGTCGCGCGAACTGATCGAGCGTAGCGGTCAATTTGGTATTGTTATTCCAGGGGTTGCCGCGATGAACTGGACCTATGCCGTGGGGAGTGTTTCCGGTCGAATAGAAGATAAGTTCAACTGCTACGGCATTCCGGTGGTCAACGGCCCGGTATTGGGACTACCGCTAATAGAAGCCAAGTGTCTCGCCTGGATGGAATGCCGCCTGCTTCCTGCCACAGCGGCTCAGGACAAATATGACACCCTGTTTGGCGAAGTGGTCTCGGCTGCCGCTGATGAGCGAGTCTTCGTTGAAGGTCGTTGGCAGTTTGATGATGGCAAACTCAATACACTGCATCACCTTGGTGCCGGAACATTTGTCACCAGCGGGAAACAGGTTACTGCCGGTAGATAATCACAGACAAACGGATGGCAGATCCGCCTGTCATCCCCATCAGCCTTCTCAAAACTTCCGAAAAACCAGTCAGATAAATCGTTTCTCTTACCTTGCTGAATCATACATGTGAATTATATTTAATCGTGCACTACGTCAAATATTGATTCAAAACGCAATCCGTTAAAGCAGCATCTCCCCAGAACTGGACTTACGAAGTGTCAGAGAGGTTTTACGATGCAACTTAATAGAATCGCACAAAGCTTTATACTTACTGGGTTATTAACGTCTTTTACTGTTCCCGTCATGTCTGCTGAAGCTCCGAAAGAGGCGACGGCGGCCACGCAACAAGCCAACAATGCACTCTACAATCAACTGCCCTTCTCCGATAACACCGACTTTACCGACGCGCACAAAGGCTTTATCGCCCCGATTCCTCAGGACGTGATCAAAGGTGAACAAGGCAACGTTATCTGGAATCCGCAACAGTACGCGTTTATTAAGGAAGGCGATAAGGCGCCGGATACGGTAAACCCGAGCTTGTGGCGCCAGTCTCAGTTGATCAATATCAGCGGGTTGTTTGAAGTCACGGAGGGTGTCTATCAGATCCGTAACCTCGATTTGTCGAATATGACCATCATCGAAGGTAAAGAAGGCATCACCGTGGTTGACCCGCTGGTCTCGGCAGAAACGGCCAAAGTCGGGATGGATCTCTACTTTAAAAACCGTGGCAAAAAACCGGTTGTCGCGGTGATTTATACCCACAGCCACGTCGACCATTACGGTGGTGTGCGCGGCGTTATTGATGAAGCCGATGTTAAAGCAGGCAAAGTGAAGGTCTATGCGCCTGCCGGCTTTATGGAAGCAGCGGTTGCTGAAAACATCATGGCCGGTAACGTCATGAGCCGCCGCGCCAGCTACATGTACGGTAACCTGCTAAAACCTGATGCTAAAGGTCAGGTCGGCGCCGGGCTGGGAACCACCACTTCCGCAGGAACGGTTACGCTGATTGCGCCAACGAATATCATCGAGAAAGATGGGCAAAAAGAGGTTATCGATGGCCTGACCTATGACTTCATGCTGGCCCCGGGCTCCGAAGCGCCTTCAGAAATGTTGTGGTACATCGAAGAGAAAAAACTCATCGAATCGGCTGAAGATGTCACCCATACCCTGCACAACACCTACTCTCTGCGCGGTGCAAAAATCCGCGAACCGTTGCCATGGTCCAAATATATCAACGAAGCGATTGTACGCTGGGGTGATAAGGCGGAAATTCTGATGGCACAGCACCATTGGCCGACCTGGGGCAATGACAAGGTGGTAAGCCTACTGAAAAGCCAGCGCGATCTGTACCGTTATATTAACGACCAGACGCTGCGTATGGCCAATGAAGGTCTGACCCGTGATGAAATCGCGGCGAACTTTAAGTTGCCGGATTCACTGGCACACACTTGGGCGAACCGCGGGTACTATGGCTCCGTAAGCCACGATGTGAAAGCCACCTACGTGCTGTACCTCGGCTGGTTTGACGGCAACCCGGCAACGCTGGATGAACTGCCGCCAGAAGAAGCAGCGAAGAAATTCGTCGACTATATGGGCGGTGCGGATGCCATTCTGCAAAAAGCGAAAGCTGACTACGACCAGGGTAACTATCGCTGGGTTGCACAGGTGGTGAGCAAAGTCGTATTTGCCGATCCGA
This sequence comes from Citrobacter sp. RHBSTW-00671, assembly GCF_014103415.1. Taxonomy (NCBI): domain Bacteria; kingdom Pseudomonadati; phylum Pseudomonadota; class Gammaproteobacteria; order Enterobacterales; family Enterobacteriaceae; genus Citrobacter; species Citrobacter sp. RHBSTW-00671. The sequence goes on along the minus strand of NZ_JABXPR010000001.1, from coordinate 2,999,057 downwards.
ACAACCAGGCCGCGCGAAACCTCGAAGCCGATGCGCTGGAACAATTAGGCTATCAGGCAGAGTCTGGACCGTGGCGTAACTTCTACCTGACGGGCGCACAAGAACTGCGCAACGGCGTGGTGAAAGGCCCAACGCCGAATACGGCCAGTCCGGATACCGTTCGCGCCATGACGCCAGAAATGTTCTTCGACTACCTGGCGGTACATATTAACGGGCAGAAAGCGGGCGATGCGAAATCAGTATTCAATATCGACCTTGGTAGCGATGGTGGTAAATACAAACTGGAGCTGGAAAACGGTGTTCTGAACCATACCGCTAATTCCGAAGCGAAAGATGCGGATGCCACTATCGCGCTCAATCGCGATACGCTGAACAAAATCATCCTCAAGGAAGTGACGCTAAAACAGGCGCAAGACAGCGGTGATGTGAAAATTACCGGTGACGGCGCCAGGCTCGACGCCATGCTCGGTTACATGGACAAATTTGAATTCTGGTTCAATATTGTCACACCATAACGGCATCAAAAACGGGCGAATAACTCGCCCGTTTTTTTTCACATGCTGTAACCGGGTTTTTTAATCAACGTGTCCATCTGCGGCACGATTTCCGCATCCCATACCGCTTGCCACGCGTCAGGTTCAATCTCATTCAGCGCCACGCTGACCGAGCTGTCTTTGCTTTGCAAATGACGAATAATGACATCTGTAATATCCGCCGCCAGCGCGGTTTTTTGTTCGTTGGTAAGGGCGCGAGGAAAACATTTAATATCGATGTGCGGCATTGCAGGTTCCTTATTGTTTTGGGCAAAAAAACTATCACCTAATATGCGCCAGTTAGCAAAATTCCTCCAGACGTCTTTGGTCTACCATGATGCTCAGATGCACAACGTTACCGGGCTGGTAAACGTTGAAAGCCGATTTCGACGATCGGCTTTTTCAAAACTACCCGCGTTAATTCTTACAAACAAACCGCTCACCAAACGCAATATCTTTACGCAGTTCGCTTTGCATTGCCTCGAGTGCATCCTGCTCAATGCGGCTCAGGTCAGTAAGCGCAATAACGCGAGATACACCGTTGACGCCCAATTCAACGGGCTGGGCAAAAAAACGGGCGTATTGGCTGCCGCTTTCTACATATGCGCATTCCACAATGCCTTGTTCCCCACTCAGTGCACGGAGTAACGACAAACAAAAACGTGCGGCTGCCTGCCCCATTGATAATGTGGCCGACCCGGCTCCCGCTTTAGCTTCGACAACCCGAGTCCCGGCATTTTGGACCTGGTCTGTCAGCGCACGGATCTCGTCATCGGATAATTTTATCTCCGTAAGCTGCGAGAACAACGGCAGGATCGTGACGCCCGAATGTCCGCCGATGACCGGAACCTCAACGTCCCGCACGCTGCAGCCTTTGATTTGTGCAACAAACGTATTTGCGCGAATAACATCCAATGTGGTGATGCCAAAGAGCTTGCTTTTATCGTAGACGCCAGCCTTTTGCAGGACATTAGCGGCAATCGCCACTGTGGTATTAATCGGGTTAGTAATAATACCAATACAGGCATCCGGGCATATTTTTGCGACATCACCAATAAGCTGATGAATAATATTGGCATTAATACTGAAGAGGTCAGAACGATCCATTCCCGGTTTACGGGCAATACCGGCACAGACAATAACAATTGTTGCACCTTCTAACGCATGTTGAATCTGCGTGCCACAATATCCGTGAATATGCACATCGGTTGGAATATGGCTTAAATCAACAGCAATCCCTGGGGTTGCTGTTGATATATCGTAGAGGGCGAGTTCAGACCCCTCTGGCATGTGTAATTTAAGGAGTAACGACAACGCCTGCCCTATTCCTCCGGCCGCGCCAAGAAGCGTAACTTTCATATAATATCCTTTACAAGGTTATCGACAGATATAATCAACCACGCGATACTTCAGATAAACACCACGGTAAAATAATCGCTAACAACAAATAAGTAATTATTCCTGAAAATTAAAAAACGCCAAGCATTGGCCAATAATACAATGCGCATAATGCATAAATCAGACAAGCAATCGCACACAGAACAATACCGACTCGCGGATAATCATTGATAGCAACCTTCCCGGTACCAAAGACCAACACACCCGGAATGGTGTTATAAAACATCAATAATGGATAAGCGCCAATAATCATCCCACCCGGTAACGCCAGCATTGCCGGTGGCAGACCTGCCGCATGGGCAATACCAATCAGTACAGGCAACATTGCTGCCGCCATCGCCGTAGTGCCCACAAAGAAAATATGCATGTATTGCACGACGATAAGCACGACAATCAACAAGGCGATGGTACTCAGCGTGGATAAACCCAGATGGTTAAAGATCAGCATCGATATCCACTCTGCCGCACCGGTTTTCATCAAAATAGCCCCCATACTGACACCGCCGCCGCAAATGAACAGCACTTGCCACGACACGCCTTTATTGGCTTCCGACCAATTAATCACGCCAATTTTAGGGAAGAAGAGCAGACAAGCCCCCAGCATACAGGCCGTGGTAGAATCGACACCTATCCAATCGCCGGTGACCCACAGGAAGACCACGCCGAGGAAAATCCATAACGTTTTCCACTCAGCCGCAGACATTTTTCCCATCCCGTCCAGACTGTCTTTAATCAACTGCTCTCCACCGGGGATATGCGATTGCTCAGGCGGATAAGCAAACTGCAGGTAGATCCAGGTAATAAACGTCATCAGTAATGCTGGCGGGAATCCGACTATCAAAAAATCCAGATAGGAGATCATTGGCCCACCGGCATTATGAATAAATTCAACGGTAATGGGGTTCGGTAAATTGGCTGTCAAAATACCGCCGCTGATCGTGGAATTAGTAAACGACATGGTGAGCAGTAAATTTACTGCAAATTTTGTTCGCCCTTCTTCTTTAAATAAGGCAATTAAATTCAGACAAATGGGTAGCAGGATCGCGACCCTTGGGGTTGACGACGGAATAAAGAATGCCAGCACAATATTCGCAATGGTCACCCCCAGTGTTAAATTACGCACGCTACTGCCGGTAACTTTAAGAATTAAAAAAGTAATCCGTTCAGCTAAGCGTGTTTTGGTTAGCGCCACAGCCATAATAAATGCGCCAACCAGAAGATAAGAGGAAGATGAAGAAAATCCCGACAGTGCCATTTTTAAGCTGCATACTTTTAATAATACAGCAGCAGGAACAATCAGTAAGCTTGAAACAACAATGGGGATGGGTTCGGATAAGAACAGGATAAAAACACCCGCAAACAATACCAGCGCATGCTTCCCCTCCATGGAGAGTCCTGCCATGGGAAAGGTATAGGTAATCGCCATCGCCAGGATCGCTAACGGAATTCCCCACCGTTTCTTAAACGACAACGTTTTTATATTTTCTGCCATTATTATTAGCCTATTTGAGCAAGCCAGCCACAAACGTGGCTGGCATCTGTAGAGTTAACCCGGATAAACAGCGTCAATCGTTTCGCAGCCTTTCGCCGCGAGCGCTTTATCCACCCAACTGCGATCGGCTTTTCCGGTCTGCGCCGCAACCAGTTTTGCATGGTCGTTGGCAGAAAACTTGCGAGCTTCTTCCAGCAATTTTGCCGCATCATGTTTAGGGATCACAATGACGCCATCACTGTCTCCGACGATAATATCGCCCGGCGTAACGTGAATATTGCCGCAAGCGACAGGAACATTGACTTCGCCTGGACCTTCTTTGAATGGGCCGCCTGGGGTATGACCTGTCGCATAAACTGGAACCCCCATTGCATAGATGGTATCAAGATCACGCATTGGTCCGTCCAGCACGATGCCCGCAATGCCTTGAGATTTGGCATAGGCGACCATGATCTCGCCCATCAGCGACTGGCTGCTATCCCCTTCATTGGAGACGATCAGAATGTCGCCAGGTTTAATCATGTTCAGCGCTTTGTGCATCATCAGGTTGTCGCCAGGACGCGCTTTTACCGTCAGCGCGACACCAACCATATTTTGTTCCGCAGGTGCCGTCATGCGTCGGATGCGGCAATTCATCGCGCTCAGGCGCCCCATACAGTCGGCAATATTTGCTGCTGGTATGGTTTTGAAACCTTCGATAACATCAGTTGTAGGCAGTTCACGTTGAGTAAAGACTCTGAATCCAATAGACATTTTATTCTCCAGTACGTCGTAAATATTATTTAATCAGGTGGTTAACACACAGACTCGGGGATAACGGTTTTCCGTTAAGGAAATTAATCACGTTGTCAGCGGCATGCGCAGCCATCGCGTCTAACGCATCAGGCGTGGACCCGCCAACATGCGGGGTCATAACAACGGTGGGTTGTGAGGCAATAGCATCGCTGAGGGGCAGTGGTTCATTAACGAAAGTGTCCAGACCTGCGCCTGCAAGTTTTCCACTCTGCAAAGCAGCTACCAGCGCATTTTCATCAATCAGCGGCCCTCTGGCGGTATTAACCAGAATTGCACCATCAGGCAGTAGTGAAAGCGCCTCTTCGTTAATCAGATTTCGGGTAGCGGGAACCAGCGGACAATGCAGGCTGAGCACCTGGCTTTGGCGAAGCAACGCCGGTAAATCGTTGACAAGTGTGACCTGTTCGATTGGGCTGGCCTTGAGCATGGGATCGTAAGCGACGACCTTCATGCCCAGCGCTATACAGAATTGCGCCAGCGTTTGTCCTATTTGGCCAAAACCCACCAATCCCAAAGTGCGTCCACTTAATTGTTGGCCGTTTCCGGCGCGACTCCAGTTCCCTGTGCGTAAATCCCGGTCATAGGATGCAATGCGCCTGGCGGCCGCCAGCATAAGCCCTAATGCCAGTTCGGCAACCGATTGTGAGTTTGTTCCCGGCGTCACGAGGACGGGAATATTACGTTCCGTCGCCGCATCGACATCAATGTTACTTACGCCTACGCCATGTTTGGTGATGACTTTCAGCGTTGGACAAGCACGGATAGCTTCGCCCGTTAGCGTCATCGTGCGTGAAATGACAGCATCAACAGGCTCAGTGGATAAAATCGACAGGATCGCCTGCGGATCTGTTGAATCATTTACATAGATTATTTTACAGTCAGCATCTATTAGTTTTTTAACACCCTTCGGCGCCAGTTTTGGTGCCGTCATTAATACGGTAAAACGCATCCTCTTCTCCTTGCCATAGTCGGGATGGGAGATTTTTACCCCAGGACAAGGCGACGCAACAGGCAATAATATTGATAGCGGCAATAACTTTTCGTTAAATAGCGTAAAAACAAAATGCGCTTATAAACATCATAAAATACAGTTGGTTGCATTAATTCATCAGGATGTCATTGCGTAATAATTCGGAACTGACAGGCGGCATGGTTCACACATTTCGCCGTATTTTCTTACTTTTTATGCAAGAGAAAACGTCATCTTTTTGCTGTCAGGTCAAAAAATAATGGCGCGTCATTCTCTACCATGCTGTGACGATAATACCGGGCGGATGGGAAAAGGTGCTGTAGAGTCATGAATCTCAATATTCGCGATTTGACGTTTTTTTATGTTATTGCAGAAGTGGGTAGCCTCGCTCAAGCCTCAGAACGCCTTGGGCGCTCGCAACCTGCGTTGTCAAAATGCATCCAGCGTCTGGAAGAGGAAGTGGGTACACAATTATTGACCCGCAGCGGGCACGGTATAACGCTTACCGCCGCGGGCGAGTTAATGCGTGAACGGGCCAGAAAGCTCTGTTTTTTTATGGAGCAAACGGAACAGGACCTCGAAAACTATGTTCGCGGGGTGTCAGGGAAAATACGTATAGGCTGTGTACCGACTGTCGCTGAATATCTCATACCTAAACTGTGTCAGGCTTTTCTGACAGAAAACCCCCTCGCTATGCTCGAAATTGTTCCCGGAGTGAATAATTATCTTTGGGATAACCTGCAGAATTATCAGTTAGATATCATTATTGTTACTAAAACGATCAGCTATGAAAACGCCATTATCTACCCGATAATGGAGGATGCTGTGGTTTTAGTCGGCAGCTGCGAGCATCCTATTTTCACAAAAGAGTTGAAGTCAATTACGCCTCAAGATCTTGTCGAATACAAATGGTTGTTATCGGGGAAAAATACGGCCTCCCGACGCTGGATCGATCAGTTTTTTATTAGCCGAGGGCTTCCGCCACCTCGAGCCCAGATAGAAACATCATCGTTTCATCTTATGCCCAAAATCCTTGCGGCAAATAAAGAATTACTGGGCTTCATACCCCGGCGTAATTTGACCAAGGGCGGTGTGGTATATAAACAATTGAAGGAAATCCCGCTGGAAGGAACAGCAAATTCCCGTCATTTTATTCTTGGTCGACTCAAGGATCGCTGCCCCTCTCCCATCACAGAACGACTTATCAGGATGATCCGCGAACAGGGGCAAGACATGTTTTAAGCGTTCATCGCGTCAAATAATTCTGTTATCTTTCAGTACAGTACGCAGCCGCGGGATTTGACAAACCGCGTCCGCGATGGCGCTGATATTGGGCGTATTGTCCTGGAACCAGTCATGTCCAGGCCCCCAGGTGCGCAGAACGGCAATATAAACATCCAGCAACGTGAGCTGATCGCCAAACGCGTACGGTTCGGCGCTTAGCTGGTCATTCAGCCACATATAAAGCGATTTACGGTACTCAATACAGCCCTTTTTCAACTGCGCCGGGGCATCAGGCGTCCAGCGTTCGGGATAGTCAGCATACGTGAACGTGGGATAGACATTTGTCACCAGCCATATCAGCAGGCGCTGAAATTGCTGACGTTCTACATGTCCGACAGGCGGCGCCAGTTCGGGCCTGCTGTCCAGAATCATCAGCGCAATAGCCGCCGTTTCCGTCATCACATTGCCATTTTCCAGTATCAGTGTGGGCACCTGACACAGCGGATTCATTGTTTTTAGCAACGCCCGCGACGGCCCATCGCTGTCAAAGCCGTCCACATTAATAAACGTGTAAGGGATCTCCGCCAGTGTAAGCATCACTTCACTGATGGCCGATCCCCAGCCCGGTACCCCATAGACTTTAATCATGCTGCAACCCCAAAGTTAAAACCCTAAGTGTAGAGCATGTGGGGAGGTGATCAATTCTGGACTACAGGGAGGTTCAGGAGAATCGACGCGACGTAGATTTGGTGCGGTTCTCGGGAGGTTCGAGGATTCTGTACGGCTCTTGGCCTGATTGGCCAAAAACGATAAATAATGCGGATAATTCTGGACTAACTTTTCAGAAATAGGGGCCGTATTATACCGGCCTTCTTTTACTTGTATCAAAGAAAATTTAGATCGTTTTGTATCCTCATAGCACTAAATTGACGTGTAATTTTATAGGCGATAGCGTTTGTGGGTAACGTAATTGATTAACGCTACAGGACTTTAAATAGGATTTCTTTAAATGGAGTTTTAAACAAATGGCAATTCCCGCGTATTTGTGGCTAAAAGACGACGGCGGCGCTGATATCGAAGGCTCTGTCGACATTCATGGCCGTGAAGGAAGTATCGAGATTATTGGCCTGAACCATGGTGTAATGCAGCCCACCGATAAACACAATGGCAAGGCGACCAGTCTCCGCGTCCATTCTCCTTATTCGTTCGACAAGGAGATCGACTCCTCTAGCCCGTATCTTTACAAGGCCGTTAGCTCTGGCCAGAAACTCAAATCCGCCGAGGTGAAATTTTAGCGCATTAATGATGCCGGTCAGGAGGTTGAATACTTCTCCACCCTGATGGAAGGCGTGAAGATTGTCAGCGTCTGCCCGATGATGCTGGATATCAAAGACCCGTGCTATGAGAAATATAATCACATCGAGCTGGTCGAGTTACTGTACGAAAAAATCACCTGGCGTTATGCCGACGGTAACATCATGCACTCGGACAGCTGGAACGAACGCGCGACTGCATAAGGAGAAAGACTATGGGATGGAAATATGAGCAGTCGACCGGCAACATGTACAAAGACGGTAAACTGATAGAGAGCGGCTACTCCGGTGCACTTACCAATAAAAACAACCCAGACCGCCAGCAGGTCAAAGGACTTGGGCCGCTGCCGCGGGGAACGTATAAAATAGCGGGGCATTCAACCTCTAAAGGACCTGTGACCATCATTCTGGAGCAGGCCTCTGGGGAGACTTTCGGGCGTTCAGAATTCCGCATTCACGGCGAGCGCAAGCACGGTCCAGCGGGCTTCGCCTCGGAGGGATGTATTATCCTCTCCTTGACCACCCGACGGCTGATACTCCGCGATGGTGGCGACCTTGAGGTCGTGCGATGAAGCGCCTGGCAATTTTGCTGTTGGCGGCGCAGTCGCTCCCTGCGATGGCGGGCAGCACTGACTGGCCAGACGCATTCCGAGGCATTGCCGCTGGTGAGGCTCAATGGCTTGAGCAGGTCCCGGCACTGGCAGCAGTTGCCGACGTTAAACAGGCTCAGAGGCTGGAGGATTCGCTCGCGGCAGCACTGACAGCAAACACCGCCGGCGCACTGAGGGCGCTAGACGTTATCGACGCCGGGCACTGGCCTCACATGATTGGCTCTGATATCGTATGCACCCCACCGACGGAAACCCCGGACAAGGTGGACGCATTCTACCAGCGTACGCGTCAGGTGCTGCTGAGCACGGCTGCCGGGGCAAAATGCCTCTGGATTCTTGAAGCCTCTTATGACGAACTGAAGGCAGACAACACCCGCAAGGTTAAGTAAGGTAGCCAACCCGGTCATCGCATAGGCGGGTCTTTTCTTCCGCTTACTTTTGATTGTAAGTGTCAGCTATACCGGAGAATCAAAACCCGTTTCTGCGCATTACCCACAGAGGCGTCATCTCGCCCCTCGGGGTAGGCAAAATCGTCGTTACCCTGTAATCGCTGTTCGGCACAATCCTGTGCCGCAACGCAATTCCACGTATTTACAGAACTTTCGACAAAAACTGCTGCGTGCGCGTGTGGCGCGGATAATTTAGCACCTGTTCGCTGCTACCCTGTTCGACAATTTTGCCGTCAACCATAAACACCACCTGATCGGCCACTTCCCGGGCAAACCCGATTTCATGCGTCACCACAACCAGCGTGGTTCCCGACTGTGCCAGCGACTTAATCACGTCCAGCACTTCGCCCACCAGTTCAGGATCGAGTGCGGACGTCGGCTCATCAAATAGCATCACGCGCGGATTTAACGCCAGCGCGCGGGCAATGGCGATACGTTGCTGCTGGCCCCCGGATAAATGCCGCGACCAGGCATCGGCTTTTTGCCGCAGTCCGACAGCATCCAGCAAGGTAAATGCTCGCTCAATAGCCTCTTTGCGCGAAGCCAGTCCGTGTGCAACAGGCGCTTCAATCAGGTTTTCCAGCACCGTTAAATGCGGGAACAGGTTAAAGTTCTGAAATACGTAGCCCACATTGATGCGCTGGCGCAGGATTTCCGCCTCTTTCAGCTCATACAACCGGTCTCCCTGAAGGCGATAACCAATATAATCACCGTCAATCTGAATAAACCCCTCATCGACACGCTCCAGATGATTAATCGCCCGCAGTAGGGTTGATTTACCTGAACCGGAAGGCCCGAGAATAACCGTGACCGTACCGGGTGGGATCTCCAGCGATACGTTATCCAGCGCCTTATGGCGACCAAAATATTTGCTGACGCCGGTAATGGAAATATGACCTTCAGGCGAGTGGGACATGGATAGCCTCCTGCTGTGGAACCTGGCGGCGACGTTTAGCCGTGCGACTCACCCTGGCGGTGTTAATAGCGGATCGTCTTTCACTGCGTGCCAGCGCGCGTTCAACCAGATGCTGAATAAATGACAAAACGCTGGTGATCACCAGATACCATACGGCGCCAACCATCAGCAGCGGAATCACTTCCTGGGTGCGGTTGTAGATCATCTGGATGGTGTAGAACAGTTCCGGCATGGCCAGCACATAAACCATCGCCGTTCCTTTTGCCAGGCTGATAATTTCGTTGAATCCGGCGGGCAAAATAGTGCGCAACGCCTGTGGCAGGATAATACGTAGCGTGCGGCGCCAGGCAGGTAATCCCAGGGCTGCTGCCGCCTCATACTGACCATGATCAACCCCAAGAAACCCGCCGCGAATAATCTCAGCGGTATAAGCGCTTTGCACAAGCGTCAGGCCAACAACCGCAGTGGAAAACTGTCCGAGGACATTGATAGTCTCAAAGCTGCCCCACTGGAGAGCAGTGAACGGTATGCCGATCGCCAGCGTGTCGTACAAATAGGAGAAGTTGTACAAAATGATCAATACCACAATCAGCGGGAGTGAGCGAAACAACCAGATGTATCCCCACGCCAGGCTGTTTAGTAGCCAGGATGATGAGAGTCTGGCCAGCGCCAGCAACCCGCCAAATACCACGCTCAGTAATGTCCCAATGAGCGTCAACAACAGCGTTTGCCCAAGTCCAGACAAGATAACCGGGTCGAAGAACCAGCGAGCAAAAACGCCCCATTCCCAACGCGGATTAAACGCGACAGACTGTATAATCGCCGCCAGCACAAACAGGGCAATAACCGCCCCTACGGTACGCATCGGGTAACGTGCCGGGACGACTTTGATGGTTGCAGTCGTTTTCATCTTCTCTCCTCAGGCAATTTTGGCCTGACCTGCGATAGTCAACAGTTTGGTGAAGCGCAGTCGTCCATCAAAAGGCGGCTGGCTGTACTCTTCTGGATTACGTGTGGTGTCGAACTGAGGATCGTATCCCTGACTCAAATAAAGCCGGACGGCCTCTGGCTGGCGAAAACCCGTGGTCAGATAGATACGGCTATAGCCCGCCAGTAATGCCCGGCGCTCCAGCTCCTGCACCACATGCGCTGCCAGCCCCTGCTTACGCAGGCTGCTTTTCGTCCAGATACGCTTAATTTCAGCGGTGTCTTTGTCATAGGGTTTGTAAGCCCCAGTGGCGATAATTTCGCCGTCGCGCTCCAGCACCACAAAGATCCCCTGTGGGACCAGATACCATTCGGTTAGCTCCACTTCAGCATCACGAGAAAAATAATCGCCATAGCGGGCGGCATATTCACCAAACAGGCCGTTGAGGATCGGCTGTAGCTCAATGGCGTCGGGCGAGACAACGCGGAATTGATCGCTCACATTGACCTCCTTAGTCGCCTAAACCGGCCGGGTTAACTTCAGATTGCGGGATACGTTCTACCCCTTCCCCCCAGCGGTTCAGCACCTTGTCATAGTCGCCATTGCCGATCACACCGTTGAGGGCAGTTTGCACCGGCAGCACCAGGCCACTGTCTTTTTTCAGCGTAACGGCAATATGTGCGGCTTTCGGCCATCCGCCATCGACGCTGCCCACCAATTGCGTTTTACCATTGAGCGCCGCTTTCCAGGCCCCAATGACATTCGGACCAAAGTAAGCATCCGCACGACCTGACTGTAGAGCCAGCGTCTGAGCAGCATCATCTTTGGTATACACTGGCGTAAACGGTTTTAATCCTTTCTTCAAATTCTCTTCGTTCCACGCCAACAGAATGGCTTCCTGGTTCGTCCCTGAGCCGACGATAATGCGCAGCCCGGCAATATCTTCCGCCTGTTCAATTTTCGTCAGCGTGCTGCCGGTTTTGACATAAAAACCCAGGGAGTCCTTACGATAGGTGGCGAAATCGAACTTCTCTTTGCGCGCTTTGGTCACGGTAATATTGCTGATCGCAGCATCGTATTTCCCGGACGCCACGCCCAGTGGCCAGTCTTCCCATGACGTGGGGACGACATTCAGCTCCAGCCCCAGACTATCGGCAACCAGGCGGGCAATATCGGCCTCACTGCCGATGAGCGTTTTATTATCATCGGCAAATACAGTCAGCGGCGGCTGGCTCAGTCCGGCGATAGCGACCGTAAATTTACCCGGCACAGCCAGGCGCAGATTAGCGGGTAACTGCGCAATCGCCTGTGGATTTTTAACCGTGTGAATCGGTGTTTTATTGGCTTCCAGGCTCACGCCGGTGCCGTTGATGGTGACGTCATTTGCCCAGACCGTCGCGCTGAAAGCCAGCGACAGCGCAAGAAGTAGTGATTTTTTCTGCATAGCGTTTTTCTCTTATTGTGTGAATTGATTTGCAGGTGTTGCCAGCCCTAGGCTTGCGCGCAGCGTCGTGCCGGGATAGTCGTGGCGAAATAAACCGCGCGCCTGAAGCACGGGAATAACCTGGTCGACAAACCGTGGGAAGGTATCTGGCGTTCCCCCCTGAATGATGAAACCGTCGGCGGCTTTCTCCTCGAACCACTGCTGCAGCCCATCAGCCACCTGCGCCGGCGTTCCGCTAAAACGTGGACGAGGACTGGCAGCTTCCAGCGCCACCTGACGCAGGGTTAATCCCCGCTCCCGCGCATTGCGCTTGATCTCGTCAGTGGTACTACGAAAACTGTTTTCCCCGAGGGTGCCAAGATCCGGGAACGGTGCGTCCAGCGGGTACTGGCTAAAATCGTGATGTTCAAAATAGCGTCCCAGGTAATTCAGCGCGTCGGTGATCGACACCAGTGCTGCGGTCGCCTGATACTGTTGCTCTACGTCAGCGTCACTGTCGCCAACAATAATGCTGACGCCCTGGAAAATATGCAGTTCATCGGCATGACGTCCGACAGCTTCAAGCTGACTTTTGACATCCTGATAAAATGCTTTGGCTTCAGACAGAGATTCCTGATGGGTGAAAACAGCGTCCGCATGCTGCGCCGCCAATTTTTTCCCATCGTCTGACGCGCCTGCCTGAAATATAACCGGACGACCTTGTGGGGTCCGGCCAATATTTAGTGGCCCTGCCACCTGGAAATAATCACCATGGTGATTCAGGGTGTGTAATTTATGCGGATGAAAGAACTCGCCACTTGTTTTATTGCGGACAAACGCATCGTCTTCCCAGGAATCCCATAGACCTTTCACTACCTGTAAATATTCATCGGCAATGCGATAACGTTGAGCATGCTCAGGATGCTGGGCACGGGAATAGTTTTTAGCCGAACCTTCCAGTGGGGATGTCACCACATTCCATCCGGCCCTGCCCTGGCTAAGATGGTCCAGACTGGCAAACTGTCGCGCGGTAGTAAACGGCTCGCTATAGGAGGTAGAAACCGTACCCACCAGGCCAAGATGACGGGTGACGCTTGCCAGCGCAGATAATACCGTCAGCGGCTCAAAGCGATTTAAAAAATGTGGAATAGATTTCTCATTAATATACAAACCGTCAGCGACAAAAATAAAATCCAGCTTCCCTTTCTCCGCAATATGCGCCGTCTCTTTTACAAAATCAAAATTAATACTGGCATCAGCACGCGCTGCCGGATGACGCCATGCTGACATATTCCCGGAGGCACCATGCAAAATAGTGCCCAGACGTAGTTGCCGATTTTCAGCCATAGTAACCCCTACCCAACAGATAAATTAAAGGTGTGCGAATGCCGTTTTTGCTAAATGTGCAAAGTAGTGTGCGGCAGGTTCAATTAACCGTTCATCCGGATTAAACCCCGGATGATGTAATCCGTATTCACTGGCACTACCGATGCTAACAAACGCCCCAGGCGTATTTTGCAAATAAACGGCAAAATCCTCCCCGCCCATATGCAGGTCGGCATGGTGCGTCGTGTAACCGGATTGTCTGGCTACGTTGGTCGCAATATCGGCCCAGAGCGCGTCATTGACCAGGGCCGTGGGCCCCGCGTGCCAGATAACATCGATCTGTGCGCCAAAGGCGTGGGCAAACCCAGCGGCAATATCACTGACCCGTGATTTGACCTGTTGTTGCACCTCTGCGCGATGTGTCCGGAGCGTCCCTTCCAGCTCAACGGATTCCGGTAGTACGTTCCATGTATTTCCCCCCTGAATTCGGGTGACGCTAAGCACCACCGAATCCAGCGTATTGACCTCACGGCTGGCGACGCTTTGTAATACCGTCACCAGTTGACTGGCGAGCAGGATGGCATCTTTTCCCTCGTGTGGACGCGCCGCATGCGCGCCTTTTCCGGTAATACGCAGCACAAGGCGGTCCACATTGGCGTAAAACGCCCCTCCTCGGGTGGCAAAATCGCCTACCGCCAACCCGGGCTCGTTGTGCATGCCAAAGATCGCGGCCACATTTTGCAGGGCTCCGGCACGGATCAGCGTTTTAGCGCCACCAAAACTTTCTTCTGCCGGCTGAAACAAAATACGCACGCGTCCCGGTAATGTGTTTTCCTCCTGCTTAAGCAACAGTGCAGCGCCGAGCATCACGCTGGTGTGAATATCATGTCCACAGGCATGCATCACCCCCGGCGTGATGGAGCGAAACGGCACATCGGTATTTTCTTCGATCGGTAAAGCATCGATATCCGCCCGTAGAGCGATGACATCGTCTCCCTGACCAATTTCGGCAACGACACCCGTTTTCAGATTGAACGGCAATAGCGTGACATCTGCAGCATGCAACCAGTCACGAATACGCGCGGTTGTCGCCACTTCCTGGAGGGACAGCTCCGGGTGCTGATGTAGCTCGCGACGCCAGTCGATAAGCTGTGAGGCGAATGACATCAGACAACCTCCATCGTGCTGTGTGCTTGTGCCAACAGGCGTAACGATGTCAGGCGCGCCTGACCTTCGGCCACCGGCGTATCGATAATGAATTCATCAATACCGTATTGCACCTGCCATGAACGCAGTGTGGCCACCACCTCCTGAGCGCTCCCCTGCAGTAACGCCTGCTCACGCCGGGCAATTGTTCGTGGTGCGCTGCCCGCCTGCGCGGCGAAAGCCAGCGCCTGCTCTTCGCTGGCGACGGTGACGCGTTGTCCATCCTCCAACTCGACGCCCCAGATTTGTACATCTTTCGCCAGTTGCGCTGCCATATCGCTGCTGTCAGCCACAATAACCTGCACAGCGACAATCGTTGGCCGTGAACTGTTGGCCTGCCAGAAGCTCAGCACCTCATGCAGTAACGCTTTATCGCCGTTCAGGTGCGCTGCGAAAATAAAGTTCCAGTCGGACTCTGCCGCCAGGCGTGCACTTTCTACGCTCGCGCCCAGCACAAATCTTTGCGGCGGCGCTGGCGGGAGCGGAGTCGGGAATACTGTCTGCCCGCTTTCTGTCCCGGTCAGCGCCAGCCAGGCGTTCAGTTGAGTAAGCTGGTCGGCAAAACTGCCTTTTTCTTCCTGATGCAGACCCACCTGCAGTGCCTGCGTTGACAGCGGTAAGCCGCCTGGCGCTTTCCCAACCCCAAGATCGACACGTCCCGGCGCCAGTGAGGCCAGAAGATTAAAGTTTTCCGCTACTTTGTAGGGGCTATAGTGTTGCAGCATGACGCCACCGGAGCCCACACGAATGCGCTGGGTTTGTCCCAGTATCCAGGCGATCACCAGTTCCGGTGATGGGCTGGCAAGCTGCGGCGTATTGTGATGCTCAGCTATCCAAAAACGATGATATCCCCACTCTTCTGCGTGTTGTGCCAGGCGCAGCGTGCGGGCCAGTGCGGTTGCGGCAGTTTCACCTTCCCCGATGGGGCTTTTATCCAGAATACTCAGGCGGTATGACATGTTGCAGGCCTATATTTGTTAACATGTCAGTATTATTAAATTATCAAATAACCATATAGAAACATTTAATTCACATTTGCTCAGCTAAAAAACAGATAACCAACCCCGCAGCGATCAGGGATAACGTTCATCCCAACAGGAGTCAAACTTCCGGTTTTGAACGCGCCACTATGCAGAAAAAATGGCTTGTATTTGCATACTACAAAATATAATAGGTTTTTTATTGATACTGGAAAGGCGGCAACATCCTTTTTCGTTTGATTTATTTTTACATGCGTGTTCAGTATTGAATTTAATTTAAGTCAGACTAAACACCTGTTTGTGTTATGCGCTTGTATTGATTGTTTCATTTTTATGAAAGAGACATGGATTCCGCGCATTAATTTTTTTATTTTAAATACTTTCACAGAACTGATGATTAGTAGAGAATGCAGCGTTTCTTATTAAAATGGTTTAAAACAGCTTTTTAATATCCCCTGGCATTATTACGGGGATCTTTGTATGAATTATACATACCATCATGGGGCCTTTATGAAAAGTAACATGCCCGTTACACAAATTGAGCACACACTTAACGGTAAAGCGACGCTGCTATCGACGACAGATAAGGAGAGTCATATTACCTATGCAAACTCCGCGTTTATCGATGCCAGTGGTTTTAACGAAAGTCAATTAATGGGTGAACCGCATAATATTATTCGCCATCCGGATATGCCGCCAGCCGCGTTTGCTGACATGTGGTACACGTTGCAGCGGGGTGACAGCTGGACGGGAATGGTGAAAAACCGGCGTCAAAACGGCGACCACTACTGGGTACGCGCCAACGTCACGCCCGTTTGGCACAATGAAAAGTTAACGGGCTACATCTCAGTGCGCACTGTTCCTTCGCGAGACGAAATATCTCAGAGTGCGCAGCTGTATGAAAAAATAAATAATCAACAACTTAGCGGGTTCCGTCTTTTTAAGGGTATTATCATTCGCCGTGGCATATTGGCATGGACTTCAATGTTTAAATGGTTGAGCATTAGTCAACGCGTCAATTATGCCTTGGGAGTCGTAGCCCTGCTCTCTTTGTTATTAATCTTCGCCCCTGTAAATCACTTTATTCAATCCGGCGGGTTACTGGCGTTATTTCTGTTATTTGCTATTTACCTTAAGTGTCAAATTTGTCAGCCAGTTAATACACTATTGACTCAAATGAAGAAAGTCGTATCCGGACGAAAACCCGATAACTGCCATTTAAATCGCGTAGATGAAATCGGCATGTTAATGCGACTGGTTAATCAATCCGGACTTAATCTAAATTCACTGGTTGATGACGTCAGTACGCAAATATCCGGAATCCGGGCCATCAGCCAACGCGTCTCTAAAGAAGGTATCGCGCTGCATACACGTTCTGAAGAAACATCCGCGGACCTTCAGCAAACCGCTGCCGCCATTGAAGAAATTGGTAGCGCAGTGCAGCAAACTGCAGAAACGGCGGCTCATACCATGACGATGGCCGTTCAAACCAGCACCAATGCCGCTGAAGGCGGCGATATTATGAAACAAACTATCGCCATGATGCAGGCGATCTCTCGTGATAATGGTCAGATTGTCGACATCATTGGCGTAATTGATAGCATCGCCTTCCAGACAAATATTCTGGCGCTCAACGCGGCTGTCGAGGCGGCGCGAGCCGGAGAGTCCGGGCGCGGTTTTGCCGTCGTGGCCGCGGAGGTGCGCAATCTTGCGCAACACTCTGCATCAGCGGCAAAAGAGATCAAACAGCTTATCGAGAAGAACGTCGCTAACGTCAATACCGGCGTAAAAATGGTTGAACAGACAGAAACGCATCTCACCGGGATGATCAGCGATGTGTTACAGATGTCGATGATGATTAAAGACATTAGTCTGGCAACGCGGGAGCAAACCCAGGCGCTGGATCTGATTAATGATTCCATTTCACGTGTTGGGACCATGACGCACAATAATGCCGAGATGGTGGAGCGTGTCACTGACGCGACTGCCGATTTAACGCAGCGCTCATCGCGATTGCAGCAGGCCGTACAGGTCTTTGGCGTGTCGGCGTAAAGTAAACAGCGCTCATTCTGCTGACGATCAGGATGAGCGCATTCCTCCACATTGCCCACCTCATCTATTTTTTACTGAATCGAGTCCACATCCCGTCAATTCAGGCTACAGAAAAAAACCACTTCCCCGTGTCCAGGCTTTGCGTCACTTATCAATTGAATGTAGGATGCTCGGCCGACACTTTTCCCGCGGTAACACAATGAAGGGTAACGCTGTTTTCGCCGCAACTACTGCGGCAAAAAGGATTTTGTAAATTAGTCAGGTTAACAGGAAACGTAATGAACACACACAACACGCAAGCCGCGGAACAACACGCGGCGAAACGACGCTGGTTGAATGCTCACGAAGAGGGGTATCACAAAGCGATGGGGAACCGGCAGGTACAAATGATCGCCATTGGCGGTGCTATTGGTACCGGGTTATTTTTAGGGGCTGGCGCACGTTTACAAATGGCCGGACCCGCTTTAGCACTGGTCTATCTGGTCTGCGGTATTTTTTCATTCTTCATTCTGCGGGCACTCGGTGAACTGGTTTTACACCGCCCTTCCAGCGGCAGCTTTGTCTCTTATGCCCGCGAATTTTTAGGTGAGAAAGCGGCCTATGTGGCTGGCTGGATGTACTTCATCAACTGGGCGATGACCGGAATCGTGGATATCACGGCCGTGGCCTTGTATATGCACTACTGGGGCGCATTTGGTGATGTACCGCAATGGGTGTTTGCCCTCGGCGCATTGGCCATTGTCGGCACCATGAACATGATCGGCGTAAAGTGGTTTGCGGAGATGGAGTTCTGGTTTGCCCTGGTCAAAGTGCTGGCTATCGTTATCTTCCTGGTCGTCGGAACTGTTTTTTTGGGCACGGGAAAACCGCTGGATGGTAACGCCACGGGCTTTCATTTGATCACCGATAACGGTGGTTTTTTCCCGCATGGCCTGCTGCCAGCGCTGGTACTGGTCCAGGGTGTCGTCTTTGCATTTGCCTCTATTGAACTGGTAGGCACTGCGGCTGGCGAGTGCAAAGATCCACAAACGATGGTGCCAAAAGCGATTAACAGCGTTATCTGGCGAATTGGCCTGTTCTATGTAGGTTCAGTGGTGTTGCTGGTCATGCTGTTGCCGTGGAATGCCTATCAGGCAGGTCAAAGCCCGTTTGTTACTTTCTTTTCCAAACTCGGCGTTCCCTATATTGGCAGTATTATGAATATCGTGGTGCTTACCGCCGCGCTTTCCAGTCTCAACTCGGGGTTGTACTGCACCGGTCGTATTTTGCGCTCAATGTCGATGGGCGGTTCCGCGCCAAGATTTATGGGCAAAATGAGCCGTCAACACGTACCTTATGCCGGGATACTGGCCACGCTTGTCGTGTACGTCGTTGGGGTTTTCCTCAACTATCTGGTGCCTTCGCAGGTGTTCGAGATCGTGCTTAACTTTGCCTCGCTGGGCATCATTGCATCGTGGGCATTCATTATGGTGTGCCAGATGCGTCTGCGTCGGGCCATTAAAGATGGCAAAGCCGCAGACGTTCACTTCAAACTGCCTGGTGCGCCGTTTACGTCCTGGTTAACACTGTTGTTTTTACTGGCGGTGCTGGTGCTGATGGCGTTTGACTATCCGAATGGGACCTACACTATCGCCTCATTACCGCTGATTGCCATTCTGCTGGTCGCTGGTTGGTTTGGGGTACGTAAACGCGTTGCGGAAATCCACCGCACCGCGCCGTAACGCTTTAAGGTAGGTCAGATTTCTGGCCTACCTGTTTGGGCGACTTAGTTTGCTTCAATTAGCTGAGCCACATCATTGCTGTTAATTTCCCGCGCATTCCCGTCCTGATCGGTATAGCTGGTCATTCCCGTGTCTTTATCCAGTTTTGGTTTGCCCTGGGTGGTAATAGTTTGTCCGCTTTTCGTCGTCATGACGTAATCGGTGGTACAGCCAGCCAGCGTAAACAGCATTACGCCCGCACAAAGACAGATTAATGGCTTTTTCATGGTATTCCCGTGTTATTCAGTTAGCCGTTGAGGGCGTAGTGTAAGTCGCTGAAGTTTGTCAGGCTACCGATGGGGTGTAACGAGGCGTATCGTGGCGTATAGAGAAATGACAGGAGGGGTTGCCCCCTCCGAAGAATTACAGGGCGATACGAATAACATCGTCCGGTTGAGTCGCTTCCTGCTCGCGTGTGGATTTCTGTTTCACACTCACGTACAGGGTTTTGCCATCGGCAGAGAGCGCCAGGCTGTTCGGGAACGTCGGGGTATCGAAGGTTTTAACCACTTTATAGCTTTTCGCATCGATCACGCTGACTTTACCGGCCTGACGGTGGGTTACATAGGCTTCATTGCGTGTCGGGTTGAACAGTACGGCCAGAGATTCCGGTGCGGCAACTTTTGCCAGCACGTTACCGTTACGGGTGTCGATAACCAGCACTTCCGCCGCTTTGGAGTCAGTGACAAACGCACGATGACCGGCCGTATCCAGGCTCAGGTTAATGAAGAAGTGCTCTTTGCCATCGTCCAGCAGTTTTTTACGGCTGAGAATTTTGTTGGTGGCGGTATCGATGGTAATGAATTCGCCATCGGCATTGGCGGTATACAGGCGTTTAGCCTTGCTGTCGACAGCCAGTGCGGTGCTCATTTTACCGGTATTTTGAATCGTGTCCTGAAGTTTGACCGTCTCACCGTCCACGACCCAAATCACGCTCTCCTTACCAATTCCGCTAATGTATACCTTGTTGGTGGCGTCATCGGCGACCAGTTCACGAGGCTGCAGCGGACGGACGTCTTCAGAACGTTTACGCGCATCCAGTACCAGGCGCCCTTTCACCTCACCGGTTTTCGCATCAATCGCCGTCACCGCGCTATTCACGGTATTACCAAACCACAGCGTTTGCGTCGCGTTATTGATGGTCGCGCCAAACGGTTTGAGATCGTTATGAATAACCTGAGTTACTTCAAGCGTCACCGGATCAAGACGGTAAACTATCCCACCTTTATCCAGCTTACGACTCTGCGAGGTGGCCAGCCACAGTGCGTTTTCCTGCTGGCTGTACGCCATTTCGTAGGCGCCTTTACCTACGCCTTTGCGCAGCAGTTCTTCCGCAGCCTGCGTGTTAAATGATGATGCAACGAGCAGTGAACCTAACAGTAAAGAACCACGCAGACGCGGTGAAAACAGATGACGTAAAGACATGACGACTCCCTTTGATAAATTCAGTTGTTACTGCTTCACATAGCTTCAATGAGCAAAATCATGGTTTTGCCTTTTTAAGAATGAGAATAGTAATCATTATTTATCGCAAAGTGGAGTGTTTATTCACTTTCGGTGAAAACCTTCTTATTTTCTCCATGAATACACGCTTGTAGCGAAATCAATATTCAAACAGATTGGCTCTACAACGCTTGCCGGATGGCGGCGTAGGCGCCATCCGGCTGTTAGCGCCTTTAGCCTCTTCGTATCACTCTTCAGCAAGACGAATCACGACCTTGCCAAAGTTTTTACCGGTCAGCAGACCGATAAAGGTCTCCGGGGCATTTTCCAGACCCTCAGTGACCTGCTCGCGATAGTGGATCTTGCCTTCCTGGACCCAGCGCCCCATTTCTCGCTGAAATTCATGAATGCGGTGACCATAATCCTGACCAATGATAAAGCCCTGCAAGCGGATACGTTTTTTCAGTAACGTGGCCATAAGCAGCGGTAAACGGTCTGGGCCCGCCGGCAGTGATGTGGCGTTATAACCGCTCACCAGACCACACAGCGGAATACGGGCGGAAGTGTTGAGTAACGGCAAAACGGCGTCAAAAACTTTGCCGCCGACGTTTTCATAATAGATATCGATACCCTGCGGACAGGCTTGTGCCAGTTGGCGTGCGAAATCGGGGGCATGATGATCGAGGCAGATATCAAAGCCCAACACGTCGGTAGCATGGCGACATTTCTCTGCCCCACCTGCCACACCAACAACCCGACAGCCCTTCAGCTTACCGATCTGACCCACGGTTGCGCCAACAGGTCCGGTTGCCGCAGCAACAACCAGTGTCTCACCGGCTTTGGGCTGGCCAATATCCAGCAGCCCCATATACGCCGTAAAACCCGGCATCCCCAGCAGACCAAGCGCCCAGGAAGGATGCTCAGGGTGATCGCCTAACTTTACCAAATCAGCACCATTAGAGATGGCGAAGTCCTGCCAGCCGCTATAGCTCAACACCCATTCACCGGGTTTAAAATCCGAATGATTCGATGCCACGACCCGACTGACCGTGCCGCCCACCATCACTGCACCAATCTCAACCGGGGGCGAATAAGACGGTTCGTCGCTCATACGCCCACGCATATAGGGATCGAGTGAGAGGTAGACGTTACGCAGTAACACCTCTCCGTCACCGGGCGTCGTGATGGCCTCTTCTTCAAGACGGAAGTTACCGGGCACCGGTGCGCCATGCGGGCGTGACGCCAGAACCCAGCGACGATTGCGTTGCATTTGTTGACCCATTGATGTTCTCCTCTGCTTTTGGCATGAATCCATCAATAGTAGACGCGCTATCTCTGTGATGCTTTCACATTAATTGCCAGCGTGGTTTAACCGCACAACCAGATAAACGCAGGACTGCGCGGTTTCATTGATAAACCGACAGTCGTTTGGCGGCCCCAACTCCAGGCAGTCCCCGGCTTTCATTTCGTGGCGTGTATCACCTTCCACAAACACCAATTCCCCCTGCTGCAACCAGAGAAGCTGTCGGGCCTGCACATAAGAAGAGGCGGGCATCGGGATATCACTGCCAGCCGGTAATTCGATTTGCACCAGATCGATAGGCAGATCGCTGCGCGGAGAAACGTGGCGGCGCAAATAGTGGCTTTGCGGATCGTGCCAGACCGGCTGGTCGGCGAAACGTAACAGTTTACCCTCCTGCATTTCGGCCCGGGCAATCAGCGTGGACATGCTGATACCAAACGCACCGGAAAGCCGTCCCAGTAGCGTCGCCGTTGGACTGCTCTCTCCGCGTTCTATTTTATGGATCATCGCCCGCGACACCCCTGCACGTTCGGCAAGTTCCGTCAGCGACCAGCCGCGAGATTCCCGCTCAATGCGAATTCTTGCACTGATCCGTTGATTTATGCTGTCTTCAATAGTATTCATATTGTAATACTATAGTGAACAACCCCTGAGGTTCAACATGTCAATTCGATTTGCCAGCAAAGACGACTGTGTCGCCATCGCAGAAATCTACAATCACGCCGTACTGCATACGGCCGCTATCTGGAACGATCAAACGGTCGATGCCGAAAACCGCATCTCCTGGTACGAAGCTCGCCAACTGATGGGGTATCCGGTGCTGGTAAGTGAAGAGAATGGCGTCGTCACGGGGTACGCCTCTTTTGGCGACTGGCGCAACTTTGACGGTTTCCGTCATACCGTCGAACATTCAGTGTACGTACACCCGGAACATCAGGGAAAAGGACTGGGGCGCAGGCTGCTCAGCAGACTCATTGAAGAAGCGCGCGCGTGTGGCAAGCATGTCATGGTGGCAGGAATCGAGTCGCAAAATCAGGCATCGCTGCACCTGCATAGCACGCTGGGCTTCAATGTTACCGCGCAGATGCCCCAGGTCGGGACTAAATTTGGTCGCTGGCTGGATCTGACTTTTATGCAGCTGCAGTTAGATGATCGTAGCGAACCGGATGCGCGTGGATGAACCAGACGCTGACCCTCTCCTTTCTGATTGCCGCAGGTATTGGTCTGGTGGTGCAAAACACGTTGATGGTGCGCATTACCCAGACGTCCTCGACAATCCTGATTGCTATGCTGCTTAACTCACTGGTCGGGATCGTCCTGTTTGTCAGCATACTGTGGTTTAAACAAGGTGCGGCGGGGTTTGGCGAACTGGTTTCCAGCGTGCGCTGGTGGACATTGATCCCGGGTTTACTGGGATCGTTCTTTGTTTTCGCCAGTATCAGCGGATACCAAAACGTAGGCGCCGCCACCACCATCGCGGTGCTGGTCGCCAGCCAGCTTATTGGCGGTCTGGTGCTGGATATTCTGCGTAGCCAGGGTGTACCGCTTCGTGCGCTGGTGGGTCCGGTATGCGGTGCGATATTGCTGGTAGTGGGTGCCTGGCTGGTGGCAAGACGTTCGTTTTAATTGCCTGATGGCGCTTCACTTATCAGGCCTACGGAACGCCGGATGAGGTGTGAACACCGCCATCCGGCAAGGAAATATCAAAGAATAGAGCCGCCTTTGGTCAACTGCTCACGACGCGCTTCCATATCTTCTTTATGCTGGCGCCCATGATGTGCAATTGCCGTACGCAAACGTTGTTGCTGGGTGTAACGATCTTCCCGGCTCAGCGCAACATCATCGCTCAGTTCAATCAGCAATTCATTCATATGCGTAATGACGCTCTCTTCAATGGCGGCATCAACACGTGCGCTGACTTCATCCAGATGCGACATACTCCCTCCTTAACTCATTAATTTAATTTCGCTTTTGAAAAATCACTGCCCATCAGGCTAACGCTGTATCCGCTGACGTTGCTGCGTGTGGCATAGAAGGTTTTGCCATTCGCCAGCGCAATCCACGGAGCCTGCTGATAGAAAATTTCCTGCGACTGCTGGTAAAGCGCGGCGCGCTCTTGCGGTTTGCTCACCAGTTTCGCCTTTTGAACCAGCGAATTATACTCTTTATCACACCAGCGCGCGGCGTTTGATCCGGTTTTAATGCTGTCGCAACCCAGCAGAACATCGGCAAAGTTATCCGGGTCACCGTTATCTGACATCCAGCCAAACAACGCAGTATCGTGCTCGCCTTTACGCATACCGGAGAGATACTCCCCCCATTCCCAGGAGACGATTTTCGCTTTCACACCAACTTTTGCCCAGTCGCTTTGAATCATCTCCGCAATACGACGAGAGTTCGGGTTATACGGACGCTGCACCGGCATTGACCACAGTGTCGCTTCAAAACCGTTTTCCAGCCCCGCTTTCTTCAGCAGTTCTTTCGCTTTTTGCGGGTCGTAATCGTAATCTTTCAGGTCTTTATTGAAGCCCAGCATATTCGGCGGGATTGGCGATTTCGCCACCGTGCCGGAACCTAAAAAGACCGCGTTAATAATGGCTTTTTTATCTGTCGCATAGTTCAGAGCCTGGCGCACCAGTACGTTATCAAACGGCTTTTTCTCCGTATTAAACGCCAGATAACCGACGTTCAGCGCCTCGACCGAATGCAGCGTCAGATCCTTGTTCTTTTTGATTTCATCAAACTGCACCGGTGCTGGCGCGGGAATAATCTGGCATTCATTGGTTTGCAGTTTCGCCAGTCGCGTCTGTACGTTTGGTGTGATGGAGAAAATCAGATGTTTCGTTGGCACTGCACCATCCCAGTAGTTCGGGTTTGCCAGATAGCGGATTTGTGAATCCTGCTTGTACTGTTGTAAGACATAAGGCCCGGTACCAATCGGCCAGTTATCGACGTTTTCCGGCGTGCCTTTTTTCAGCATCTCATCGGCATATTCTGCCGAAAGAATAGAGGCAAAATCCATCCCCCAGTCAGCAAGAAATGCAGCGTTGGGCTCGTTCAGGACAAATTGAACGTGATAATCATCAACCTTCTTAACCTCTTTGATCAGTTTGTCCAGGCCAACATCGTTGAAATATTCATAGCTACCCTGTGAAACCTTATGGTACGGATGATCGGCATCTTTCTGGCGTAATACCGAGAAAACGACGTCATCGGCATTGAAATCACGGGTAGGTTTAAAGAACTTATTACTATTGAACTTCACGCCCTGACGCAGGGTAAATGTGTAGGTCTTGCCGTCGGGGGAAATTGTCCACTCCGTTGCCAGAGACGGGACCGGGGTATTTTTGACCGGATCGAAGTTGATCAATCGGTTGTACAACACCTGTGAACTGGCGACAAACGACGGACCTGAACTGGCAATTTGGGGGTTAAATGATTCCGGCGATGCTTCAGAGCAGTAAACAATGGTATCAGTACTGGCGGCATAGGCAGCACCTGTTGGTAAGACGGCGCTGAGTGCCAGCGCGAGCAGCGTTTTCCTTGCAATCATGGTTATAAGCCTTCTTCTTTTATTATTTACTCGTCTATCAGAGCATAGCTGGCAAAGACGCACTAATAACAAATCTCTATCAGGTTATTCTAATCGGGTGGTTTTCGCTGATTAATTCATCATCGCAGGCGAAGTAATTTACCTTAAGTCTTTTTCAAAACGTCAAGATTTTTCCCAATACTCTATGCCATGAAAATTCGCCCATTTTGGCATCTCTTCTGGCATTTGCTTGTTTTGAGAATCCGTATAATGGCTGTGTGAAGAAGTCTAAGGGGCAATTACGTGGCAAAAACTCTCTTGCGCAGCGGCAATTTGGATGACTATCAGGCCGTGGGTGGCGGTGGTCAGGCCGTGTTTGATTCAGCACTACAAATTCGTGAAACGCTTCGTCTGCGTAAACAACAGGCGATGGCGGATTGTCTGGCAATCCCACAAGTTAACGACAGTGGCGATCGGGTGGACTGGTATTCCCCGCTTGAAGGAAAGGCTGTCGCGTGGAAAGCCGCTGATGAAGATGCGCGTTTTCGGGCTCTGCGCTATCTGTCCAGTACGCTGGAGAATGCCGCGGCCCTGAGTCGGAAAAGCCTGCAATCGGGTAAAACTTCTCTGCAACTGTTTGGTTCACTACTCGACAAAGCCATCCAGTTTCCAGGTGAGAACCACGTGTTCCTGGTTGATGGCAAACCCGTCATTACGTTCTGGGGCTTCGTCAATCTGAATGAAAACACCCGTGACGATGTACTCGATTGCCTGCGTCATACCGACGTTCCCCAGGTTGTAGTGGCACCTGAACCGGAGCCGGAACCGGAAGTCGAAGAAATCCCGACGGAAATCACTTTCGCCGAGGCCGATACCCCGCTGCTGACAACGGCCATTGAGCTAGCGAAACCCGCTGAACCCGAACCACAACCCCCGGTCATCGTGAGTGAGCCAGAGGTCGCGCCACCGCCAGTACAGCGTAAGCCCACGCGTCGCCTGCCGCTGTGGAGCCTGCCCGTTGCTGCGGCAGTCATTGCCGCCATTGCAGGGCCGCTATTGTGGAAACAGCACACGGATTCTCCCGCACCTGCAGTCGCCCTCATTGACGTGGCAAAGATAGACAGTAAACCCCTGCCAGAGCTGACACCTTCGCTGCCGCTGCATCGGGCTGAAGTTATTCCACCGGTGAAAAAAGAGAAGCCCGTAGAAGGACCGGTGGTAATTGCCGCTATCCCGAAAGATGCGTTGGTAATGGATACCAACCAGATGAAGGCTGGTACAACACGTTTTCTTAACGGCAACTGGCGTGTGCTGGTCGATATAAAAGATCCGGTCAGTGGTAAAGCCCCGTCGCTGCGTTATCAAATTCAGGCCAATAAGGGCACTGCGCGTGTCGTGCATGGCGACAATATCGTTTGCCGCGCTGAAATTTTCTCTGGTCTGCATCAATCGGGCGAATTAATGATTAAGAGTCGCGGGAATGCCCGTTGCACGGACGGTTCGCGATACCCCATGCCCGAAATCACCTGTAAAGCAGGAACAAACGACGTCGCAGCTTGTACCGCACGTTATGACGAACACGCGGAAATCCCTTTGACGATCAAAAAGATAGGTGCCTGATTTTATGTTGGTGAATCTGTGTGATTACAAACAGAGCGTAACGCTCATCGCCAATAGCGGTGTGCAATTTCTGGATTTTGGGCTGACACCACAGGAATCTGCGCACCACGGTCGTTTTGTGCGTAAAACGGCAAACGGTCCCCTTCTGCGTCTGGATTTTGATCTGGCGTCGGGACGCTATACCCTGCCGGGCAATACCGGTGGCCAACCCGAAGTCGTGAAACCGGAAAGCACGCAGACGCTGCATTATTCTCTGGACGTTCTTGACGGTGTCTGGTTGCCGCTGCCGTTCCTGCGTTTTAACCCGCCCCGCACATTTGTTGAAGGCCCGGATAACTGGGCGCGCGTGCAGGTGCGAAAACTCGCACAACCGGACAGTGCCGGCAATACTCACCGTGTCACGGTGGCGCTGGACAGTCAGTTGACTGAAGCCCCGGCAGCATTGACGCCCAATGAGAACGATCTGCTGAATGGCACGCGATTTGCGCTGGCCTGGCACGATAATGAGATCGCAGATTTCCTCGACCAGACGTGGATTGATGGCTGGTTACGCGAGTCCTTTTTGCAGCACGTCACGCAGCAAGAAAACCGTTCAGAGCAGGAGATCCAACAAGCGCTACGCAACTTTGAATATCAGGCGCACTGGCTGAATATGTTGACCCTGTTAGGCGAACAACTTTCCGTCCCGGAAGTGAAGCTGGTGACCCATACGCTCAGCACGCCCGCGATTCCTGTCGATCTGATTCTGGATATTGGTAATACCCATACCTGCGGCGTGTTGATTGAAGATCATGGCGATGCCAATGACGGTTTGCGTCAGACGGCTGAATTGCAGGTGCGTTCATTAAGCGAACCACAGTTCCTCAACGATCCCCTGTTCACCAGCCGACTGGAGTTTTCCGAGGCGCGCTTTGGTAAGCAACATTTCTCCGTTGAGAGCGGTCGCGATGATGCCTTTATCTGGCCGTCAATTGTCCGCGTTGGGGATGAGGCCCGTAAGCTGGCGATGCAGCGTATGGGAACGGAAGGCAGCAGTGGGATCTCCAGCCCACGTCGGTACTTATGGGATGAAACCCCCGTTTTACACGACTGGCGCTTTAGCCAGATGAACAGCAAAACGCAGCGCGAGCCGCTGGCTACCGCCTTCCCGCTGATGAATTTGATGAACGATGACGGTCAACCGCTGTTCAGCCTGCCGCAAGATGACCGGCTGCCGGTGTTCTCACCCCAATACAGCCGCAGCACGCTGATGACGCATATGTTGTGCGAGATTCTGGCCCAGGCGCTGGGACAAATTAACAGCGTAGCGACACGCCTGCGTCTCGGGTTCCCGGCCTCTCCACGCCAGTTGCGCACGCTGATCCTCACGCTGCCGTCAGCCATGCCAAAACAGGAGCGCGAGATCTTCCGTCTGCGTATGTTTGAAGCCATTGCGCTGGTCTGGAAAGCAATGGGTTGGCACCCGCAGGACGAAGATTTCACCACCCGCAAACAGCAAGAAAAAAGCGTCGTTCCCGTACCTGAGATCCAGATGGAGTGGGATGAAGCCAGCTGCGGGCAGTTGGTTTGGCTGTACAACGAAGCGATTTCACACTACGACGGGCATACAGAATCGTTCTTTAACGCCCTCGCCCGTCCGGACCGCCAGCCAGAACCCGGTGAAGTTAAAGGTCGTGCACTCCGCGTCGCCTCCATCGATATTGGCGGTGGCACGACGGATATGGCCGTGGTCCATTATCAACTGGATGACGGCGTTGGGGCGAATGTCAAAATCACCCCGCATCTGCTGTTTCGTGAAGGCTTCAAAGTCGCCGGGGATGATATGTTGTTGGATGTCATACAACGCTGCATACTGCCCGCCCTGCAAACCCGCTTACAACAGGCTGGCGTGACCGATGCCGCCGCCCTGCTGGCCACACTGTTTGGTGATTCCGGGAGAATCGATACGCAGGCTATTTTGCGACAACAAACCGCGTTGCAACTCTTTATGCCACTGGGCCATGCGGTGCTCAGTGCCTGGGAACAAAGCGATATTAACGATCCCGTAGCGGGCTTGCACGCCACCTTTGGCGAACTGCTTTCACAGCGCCCAACACGCAATGTGATGAACTATATCCAACAGGCTATCGATCATGCATTACCGTCTGGTTCACCGGCTTTTGATGTGCTGAGCGTTCCGTTGCAGGTGCAGTTCAGACAGTTGCAAGAAGCGCTGCTGGCCGGGCAATTTACCCTGACATCCCCTCTGCACGCCGTTTGTGAAGCGATTTCCCACTATCGTTGCGATATTTTGTTAGTCACTGGCAGACCCGCCTGTTTGCCGGGGGTACAGGCGCTAATCCGCCATCTGCAACCCGTTCCGGTCAACCGCATGATCTGGATGGACAGCTATCGCGTACATGAGTGGTATCCGTTCAGCCAGCAAGGGCGTATCGGCAATCCAAAATCTACCGCCGCCGTTGGCGCGATGCTGTGTAGCCTGGCGCTGGATTTACGCCTGCCGCGCTTTAACTTTAAAGCTGCGGATATCGGCGCGTACTCGACGGTCCGCTACCTCGGTGTACTGGATAATACGGTCAATACGCTGCGCGATGAAAATATCTGGTATCACGACATCGATCTGGATAAACCTGGAGCAAAACTGGATACCCGTCTGCACTTCCCGCTGCGCGGCAACGTGACGCTGGGCTTTCGCCAGTTAGCAAACAGCCGCTGGCCAGCCACCCCGCTGTATACGCTGAGCATCAATTCTGCTGAGCTGGCAAAAACGATTGCCGGTGACGGTGTATTAAATGTACGGCTGCAACTGCGCGGCGGCAGCAAAGAGACGGGACCGGAATTTTTCGTTCTCAGTGATGCCTGGCTACAGGATGGCACGCCCGTTGCCGCCAATGCCTTAACGTTAAAACTGAATACACTGGCAGATCGTCGCCATAGCGGCAGCCATTACTGGATTGATAGCGGGAGTGTGTACCTGAAATGAGTAAGATGTTTAACACAGCACAAGCCGCCATCGAATGGGTGAATGACACACGCCAGCGCGCAGCGCGTCTTGATGATGAGGCGGATTCCCTGCTCGCTCAGCTCACCATCGCCGCGGTTACTGAGTCTGCGCTGAACACGGCATTTTCATCGCGTGGCTGTGTGGGTCTGTACGGTCATTCACAGCCAGCAAAAGCCCATCTGTTGTCCGCACTGTGCAGCAACACCAGTGGGAAATTGAATATTGCTACACCGGATCGCAGCTTTGATTACTTTTCGCATATCAATCCGGGCCATGCGCCGACCAACATGGCGATCCGCTTTACGCGTGAAGACAATCCCGTTGATAGCGAGTGGCCTCTGCGTCTGCGCCTACTGAGTGAAGCAGAACTGGTACAGCTGTTTATCACACAGTTTTGCGCAATGCCTGACAGCCGCCAGGTTGAAAAATCGATTATTGAAGCCCGGTTAGAAAAATGGCAAACGCTGCGTCAGCGTCATCCGGTTCAGGGCATCACGGCACATGACGTAGCCGCTATTGGCCGTTTCTGGCGCTCTTGTGTTCCTGCGAACCAGCAGCAAATTGATGATGCGCTATGGCATCAATTTGCTACGTTGCTGCCGGCGCTGGATCTGACCACCCGCGCTCACGCCTGGGCGCTGTTGTGGGGAGAACAACCAGAGCTAACGCAGCAATGGCTGGCATTAGCGCACACTTTGCAACAAACCGGACAGGCGCACGAGCTAGCCGCGCCGCTGAGTTTGCTGGTCGATCATTTTGGCTTGCCTGCCGAAAGCTTCCTGACTCAGGTCGCATTAACCGGGAACGACGCGCAAAGCGATGTGGTGGTTCATCCTGTTGCAAACCATCAGTTACTTAACGCGGTCAGTCTGTCGCTGGAATCGCTGGCGCTGCTGACGCGTGAACTGGTGCTGACTGTCGAAGACTCGGTGTTGGAAAACGTCGACCTGCTCGATATTCCCCTCGCACCGGATGCCCACCCCAACCCGCTGTGGCGGGCCAAATTAGGCTGGATGTTGGAACATTACCGCCAACATCTGCAACCCGATGTCCTGCTGATCTGCAACGCGGTGTCTTCACGCTCGCAGACACCGGCCATCACGCGTAAACTGATGAGCTGGGCCAACGATACCCAACCCGTGCATGATGCGGCATTACCGGGGGTTGTGTGGGCCATTACGCCACAAGACGCTCGTTTTAGCACACAGCAAAACCTCGATGAGGCCGTGCAGCAACTAATGGGCAAGCCCGGGTTGCGCTGGGGGACATTGCAGGCACTGGATAAACACAGCCTGTTGCGCCTTGCTGAATGGCTGTCGCAAGCGATATCCGCGCAACAACGCCAGTCACGGTTAACGTCCCTGCATGAACAGCATCAACAGCGTGTTCGTGAGGCGCTAATGAGCTGGCTTAACGACAGCGAAAGCGCACCAGACGCCAGCGAGACAGTGATCCGCCAGCTTCAGGCCCAGGCAGCGAAGCATGGTGAACTCCTGGAGGGGTTACTACCACCGATGCGCTGCTTTGAGTCGTTGCTGCGCGTCCAGCAGCCACGCGAAGAACAAGTCAGTGGACTTTTTAATGAAGAGATCGACCTGTTTGCCGACGTCCGGGAGCCATTGCACTCATCCGAAAGCAAAGAGACCGGGTACCAGGCGCACAAAATGTGGATCAACCATGTGCGTCAGTGGTGTCGCGATGACAATAATGCGCGCCGATTACGGCTTGAGCCGCGAACGCTGCGACAGGTAGCCGACATTCTTATCACTACCAGCTATCGGCTCGAGATGCCTCAACGGCTTCAGCAGATTATGCAGCGAGAGAATGTCTGCGGGGCGCAGTTACACGCCGATATCGGTGATTTTATTACCTGGCTCGGCTACGCCAACGTTGCAGAGGATCAGCGCCCTGCCAGTAGGGTCTTCAAGGGCGCGGCTATTTTCAGTGCGCCAGTACAACAACCGATGTCGCGCCTGACGCAACTGGATGAGCAGCCGCAGCACGGTGCAAGCCGGCACGTTTACGACTGGCTGGTTGCGTTGTACACCCGTGCGAATGAAAACGTGGGATACCAGCATCCTCTGGATGTAACCAAAGACGACAGACTGAGATTAGTCGCTCTGCTGACCCCCTGATACAGCATTGACAGAGCCATCAGAAAAGAGAAAACAGGAGTGCGACGGGAAAGCTCATCGGCCATGTCGCCCCGACTAATACCGCGCTCAGAAAGCGAATACGTTTTTTATCACGCGACAGAAACCAGGTGATAATGGCCGCAATAGCGGCCATTACCGCATAAAAAATCAACATTTTTTGGTACAGAGACATTTAGGGCATCCAGGCCAGAAGGGAAAATCGCGCGCAATATGCTCTCTTTTATGACCCACATCAAGTTTTATTCATTTATTTAAGAAAACCGCCTAAATAACAGCCCACTTTCAACATGTTCAGATTTCGTACTATTGCGGATAGCTATAAGCCGTACTATACCCAAAGGGGTTAAAACGAAAGGTGGCAAAAATGAATGTTTCCAGTAAGACTGTGGTGCTGATAAATATATTTGCTGCTGTAGGACTTTTCAGCCTGATCTCCGTAAGGTTCGGCTGGTTTGCTTGATGTGACTCTTTTTGATGAATTGCAGCGCCTGCTGGCAGAGAGAAAATCTTCTCTCTGCCATTAGTAAACGATCTTCCCACTCCGCCACAGCCCGGTAAATTATCCTTAATATGTAATACCCCTAATCCTTCTGCGGCATTATTCCCCCGTGATAACGGGTCGGTGTTGTACCTGTTAGCTGCCGAAAAAACACGATGAAAGCACTGTCGCTAACAAATTCCAGCTGTTGCGCCACCTGGCTGACTGAGTCCCCCTCCGCCAACATCTCCATCGCTTTTAACAACCTGAATTGCTGCCGCCAGGTCTGATAGTTCATCCCTGTATCTCTGATAAAAATGCGGCTGATTGTTCGTTCGCAAGCACCGACCTGGCGGGACAACTGATTCAGTCGGGGTGGTAACGCCCCCATTCGAACCCCTTCCAGCCACCGCTCAAGGCGAACATCTGAGGGAAACTGCAACGTCCAGTTTTCACGACGTGCAGCCCTGATTTCTTCACAAAAAACAGTGATGAGGCTGGCCTGCTGCGTTTCTGCCATCTGCCAGGGCCAGAATGCCATCCGTTCTATGACTTCAAAAAAGAGCGGGTTCACTTCGACAACCTGTAGTGGCAAGGCGGATAACGTCGGCAGAATGGTTGAAAAATATAATGACCGATAAGCCATCACCCCTCGCATGATGGCCCGGTGAACCGTACCCGCGGGGATCCAGACCGCACGGCGAGGCGGAAGAAGACACAGGGTATTTTCCAGTTCAATGGTGATGCACCCCGCCGCCGAAAAGAGTAACTGATGGCGAAGATGACTGTGCCGACCTGAATCATGTACGCCCATATCAGAGGCAATACCGACGACTGTTTCCTTAAAACCATCCGGGTCGAAGACATCATCAGGCGCAATTTTCATCATCTATCCGATATTTGATATATAAAGTCCTGATAATGGTAATTAGACATTTTCTATTCAGCAATAATCCCCCCAAGTTTTTTGTTTCTCTGGATATTGCTATGAATATGACTCATAGACCGCCCTTATGGCTTCTCACATTACTGATTATGTTTCCACAACTGGTGGAAACCATTTACAGCCCGGCATTGCCAAATATCGCCACGTTTTTTCAAATAAGCAGTGAACGTGCTGCTCAAACACTTTCCGTGTATTTTGTCGCCTTTGCCGTGGGGGTTGCACTGTGGGGCTGGCTTAGCGACTGCATTGGACGACGCTGGGCAATGATGGCTGGGCTCATCTGTTACGGGACGGGTTCCGTAATGGCGGTTATTGCCTCTGATTTCAGCATCTTGCTGCTGGCCCGTATGGTATCAGCCATTGGCGCGGCCGCCGGGTCTGTGGTGGTGCAGACGATGTTGAGGGACAGTTATGAATCAGCAACACTGTCGCGCATTTTTTCCATTATGGGCGCAGCACTGGCAATCAGCCCGGTTTTTGGTCTGGTGAGCGGAGGTTGGTTAGTCAGTCTATACGGTCATACGGGCGTTTTTACTGTGCTGGTATTGCTGGCGATACTGTTGCTAATGCTAACCGCAGCCTTATTGCCGGAGACACGGCCGGAGACGACGCGCAGACCACAATTAACAGGACTGGTCTCCCGCATGGTGAGGGACAGTACACTGTGGAAAAATGCCATGCTGGTTGCACTGTTGAATACCATGCTATTCAGCTATTACAGCCTGGCCCCGTTTCTTTTCGGACAGTTAGGATGGAGTTCCAGGGCATTTGGCTGGACGGGATCCTTGCTTGCCCTCGCGTCACTGTCAGGCAGCCTGCTGAATCGCAAGCTGTTAATGATCGGTTTGTCATCGGAATATCTGGTGCGCCATGCCTGTGCTTTAGCGCTGCTGTCTGGTCTCGCAGCATGGTGGCTACAGCATTCAGTCTGGATTCTGCTGCCTGTGGTCGGGGTTGTTGTGGCCTATGGCATCGCGATCCCCAATGTGCTGAGTCAGGCTCTGCATCACTATCGTGAACAGGCTGGGGCCGCGGGGGCTATGTTCGGATTATGCTACTACCTGTTACTGGGAATGATGTTAGGGTTAGCGGGTATCGTGCAGCAACTGGGACTGGTTCTGACCGTCTGTTCGTTCATCGCCTGGCTATGTAGCCTGTGCCGTCGTTAGAACACTCACCTAAATATTCAGGCCCCGACATTGTGCCGGGGCCTGATTATGTGCAAATTAGCCTGACCTCGCGGATATTTCCAACTTACCGCCGTCCGATGGCGACGAGGCCAGTGGCGCGCATAGTATAGAGACACGTTTGACGATATTTAGCTATCCGTGCCCCTTTTACCGTCAGCGGTTTAAGATATTACTCGTGCTTGATCATGACATGGCGAATCACCGTGTAATCTTCCAGTCCGTAGACCGACATGTCCTTGCCATAGCCTGATTGTTTTTGTCCCCCATGCGGCATTTCACTCACCAGCGTGAAGTGGGTATTGACCCAGGTACAGCCGTACTGCAGGCGGGCGCCCAGTCGGTGCGCGCGACCAACATCCCGCGTCCAGACTGACGATGCCAGTCCATACTTCGAATCATTAGCCCACGCCAGGACCTGATCTTCATCATCAAAGACGGTAACACTGACCACCGGCCCAAAGACTTCACGCTGCACGATAGCATCTTCCTGTTTCGCGCCCGCCAGCAACGTTGGCGCAAAATAGTAACCTGAACCCTCCACTTTTTTGCCGCCGGTGATGACCTTGATGTGTCCGAGCGCTTTCGCGTCATCGACCGCTTTAGCTACCCTGTCAAGATGCGCCTGTGAGCTTAACGGTCCCAGTTCTGTCGTTTCATCATTCGGTGCGCCAATTTTCAGGCTGGCAACGGCGGCGCCGAGTTTTTCGACCAACGCATCATAGATGCCTTTTTGCGCGTAGATTCGACACGCAGCAGTACAATCCTGTCCGGCGTTGTAATACCCAAAGGTCCGCACACCACTGACCACCGCATCAAGATCGGCATCATCAAAAATAATCACCGGGGCTTTCCCGCCCAGTTCCATATGCGTGCGTTTAATCGAAGGCGCAGTATGCTGGATAATATGTTCTCCGGTCACAATTGAGCCGGTCAGTGAAACCATACGGACTTTTTCATGGCCGGTCAGCGGATCGCCCACCGTTTTACCCCGGCCAAACAGGACGTTAATCACGCCTGCCGGGTAAATATCTTTCGCATATTCCGCCAGTTTAAGCGCCGTCAGCGGGGTAATTTCTGAAGGTTTAATCACCACACAGTTGCCGGCGGCCAGCGCAGGAGCCAGCTTCCATGCCGCCATCATTAGCGGATAGTTCCAGGGCGCGATGGAAGCCACCACACCCAGCGGATCGCGACGAATCATGGAAGTATGCCCTTCCAGATACTCCCCGGCGGCCTGTCCTTGCAAGGTGCGCGCAGCCCCCGCGAAGAAACGGAAAACATCCACGATGGCCGGAATTTCATCATTAAGCACACAATGTAGCGGTTTACCGCAGTTGAGCGATTCCAGCTCCGCGAAGGTCTGTGCGTTATCGGCAATGGCATCCGCCAGCTTTGACAACAGCTCCGAACGCACTTTCGGCGTGGTTTGGCCCCAGGAGGCAAACGCGTTGTCTGCCCCACGCACTGCGGCATCAACCTGCATGGCTGACGCCTCAGCAATCTCCAGAATAAGTTCACCAGTGGCAGGGTTATAAACTGGTTGCTTTTCACCTTCACCGCTGACCAGCTCACCGTTAATCAGTAATTGATGTTGCATAGCAATTTCCCATATCGTCGTTTATTTACCGTTTCCGGCGACGGTGTCGCCTTCACGCGTTAGCCACCAGGCCCCTAAAATTGGCAGTGTTGTTACCAGCATTACCAGCAATGCCACAACGTTGGTAACAGGCACATCTCGTGGACGGCCCAGTTGATTGAGCAGCCACAGAGGAAGTGTTCTTTCGTGTCCGGCGGTGAACGTTGTCACGATGATTTCATCAAACGACAAGGCAAACGCCAGCATCCCCCCCGCCAGCAGTGCTGATGCCAGATTGGGCAGCACGACATAACGAAAGGTTTGCCAGCCGTTGGCGCCAAGATCCATAGACGCTTCAACCAGACTCCATGAGGTGCGGCGAAAACGCGCCACGACGTTGTTAAAGACAACCACCACGCAAAACGTCGCATGACCCACCACGATCGTGAGAAAACCCGGCTCCAGGTTGATGGTCTTAAATGCCGTCAGCAGTGCCAGGCCGGTAATAATGCCCGGCAGCGCAATCGGCAACAGCAGCAACAGCGATATTGCGCTTTTCCCGAAAAAGTCCCTGCGCCACAGCGCAGCCGCCGCCAGCGTACCCAGTACCAGAGCGATTGCTGTCGACAACGCGGCGATTTTAAGTGACAACGTCACTGATTCAAGGATATCGCTACGCTGTGCCGCCACGCTAAACCAACGCAGTGTCAGTCCCTGCGGCGGAAAACTAAAAGCAGCCTCCTCTGTATTAAAAGCATAGGTGCCGATGATGAGGATGGGAAAGTGCAGAAAGAGAACCCCTCCCCATGCGGCCAGTTTGAGTAACCAGGGTGCGCGTTCAGAGTGCATCGAAAGCTCCCAGACGCTTCACGAACGCCAGATACAGTGCAATTAAGACAATGGGCACCAGAGTGAATGCCGCCGCCATTGGCATATTGCCGATAGCCCCTTGTTGCGAATACACCATGTTGCCGATGAAATAGCCCGGCGGTCCCACCAGCTGAGGCACAATAAAGTCTCCCAGCGTCAGTGAGAACGTAAAGATAGAACCAGCGGCTATACCGGGTATTGCCAGCGGGAAAACCACATAGCGGAAGGTTTGACGAGGACGTGCGCCCAAATCAGCCGATGCCTGCAAAAGCGAGGGCGGAAGCCGTTCCAGTGCAGCCTGAACCGGCAGGATCATAAAGGGCAGCCAGATGTAGACAAAAACCAAAAAGCGCCCTAATCCCGATGTTGAGAGCGTATTACCGCCGACGGCCGGCAAGGTGAGGAACGCGGTCAACAGTGGCTCAAGCCCGAGATGGGTTAAAAACCACTGCGCCACGCCGTCTTTCGCTAACAGCAGCGTCCACGCATAGGCTTTGACGATATAGCTCGCCCACATCGGCAACATGACGGCAATGTAAAAAAAGGCTTTCATTTTGCCACTGGTATAGCGCGCCATATACCAT
This sequence comes from Citrobacter sp. RHBSTW-00671, assembly GCF_014103415.1. Taxonomy (NCBI): domain Bacteria; kingdom Pseudomonadati; phylum Pseudomonadota; class Gammaproteobacteria; order Enterobacterales; family Enterobacteriaceae; genus Citrobacter; species Citrobacter sp. RHBSTW-00671. The sequence goes on along the minus strand of NZ_JABXPR010000001.1, from coordinate 2,960,979 downwards.
GCCATCGGGAACGCCAGAATGGCGCTGGCAATCGTCACCGCCACCGCCATTGTCAACGTTCGTACAATGATGTCGTAATTGGCCGGATTAAACAGCGCCTGCAGATTCGCCAGCGTCAGGTCTGGCGTCACCGACATGGTGAAATCGTCGAAGGTGTAAAAACCTTGCCACAACAGCGTCAGCAGCGATCCAAAGTAGACGATGCCAAACCACATCAGCGGCCCGAGCAGCAACAAAAACAGCCCAAGCCCTGGATTACGCCAGAAGAACCCCGAGATACGGTTCAGCTTTGTCGGTTGTGCGGGCGAATGTATGACGTTCATAGCCATTCACCTCTCCTCTATCAGCGGAACCATGACATCGCGTGACCACGATGCCATCACCTGCTGACCCGGCGACAGCGTCGACGGCAACATTTCTCCCGTCAGGTTCGCCTGGCTCACCAGCAACTTTTCACCGCCAGCAAGTTTCAGCTCAAAACGCGTCGCCGCCCCCTGGTACTGCACCGCCTGAATGACACCCCGAGCCTGAACCTCGCCCGCCATATCATTTAGCCGAATGTGTTCCGGGCGCAGCGAGAACATACCCTGTAACCCACAGACGTTTGCCGACATCGTTTCGTCAAAGACGTTTGACGTCCCCACAAAACTCGCCACAAACGGCGTGCGTGGACGCATGTAGAGTTCGCGGGGTGAATCCACCTGCTCGATACGACCATTGTTAAATACCGCCACACGATCGGACATCGACAGCGCCTCACCCTGATCGTGGGTGACAAAGATAAAGGTGATGCCGAGAGACTGCTGGAGTTTTTTCAGCTCCAGCTGCATCTGTTCACGTAGCTTGAGATCCAACGCACCGAGTGGTTCATCCAACAGTAAAACGCGAGGCTCATTGACCAACGCACGGGCAATTGCTACACGCTGACGCTGTCCACCCGAGAGTTGTGATGGCTTGCGTTCATGGACAAAGCCGAGTGCAACCTTGTCTAACGCTTCTCGCGCCCTGGCATGACGCTGCTTTTTATCAATGCCTTTCACCATCAGCCCATAAGCCACGTTGTCGAGAATCGACATATGCGGGAAGAGTGCGTAATCCTGAAATACCGTGTTGACGTCCCGTTCCCAGGGCGGTAATTCACTGGCTTGCTTACCAAAAATTTTAATTGAACCGCCCGAAAGCTGCTCAAACCCTGCAATCATGCGCAGACAGGTCGTTTTGCCGGAGCCGGATGGCCCCAGCATAGAGAAAAACTCGCCATCATTAATTGCAATACTTACCCCATCAACTGCACGAACATCCCCGTACAGACGCGAGACATTATGAAACTCCACTGCGTACGTCATAAAACCCCCAGCGGAATTAACGACCGCCCATAATGGCGATGTAATCCTGCGTCCAGCGACTGTAAGGAACGAATTTTCCACCTTCTGCGATTGGCGTTTTCCAGAAAGCAATTTTGTCGAAATAGCTATAACCGTTGGTTTCACAGCCTTTTTCACCCAGCAACGGGCTGGCTTTACAACCTTCAGGAACTACCGGCAGAGATCCAAACCAGGCAGCGACATCGCCCTGAACTTTCGGGGTTAATGACCAGTTCATCCATTTGTAAGCACAAACAGGATGTTTTGCTTCGCTATGCAGCATGGTGGTGTCAGCCCAACCGGTAACGCCCTCTTTCGGGAAAACCGTGGCGATTGGCTGGCCTTCTGCTTTCAGGGCGTTAGCCTGATAAGGCCAGGCGCTTGATGCCACCACACCTTCGTTTTTGAAGTCACTCATTTGTACAGTGGTGTCATGCCAGTAGCGATGGATCAGTGCGTGCTGATCGCTCAGGACTTTGATGACCGCCTGATACTGTTTCTCGGTGAGCTGATAGGGATCGGTGATACCCAACTGCGGCTGAGTGGCTTTGACGAACAGCGCCGCATCGGCGATATAAATCGGGCCATCGTACGCCTGGACTCGCCCTTTATTGCTTTTTCCGTCCTCAAGTTTTTGCTCGACGAACACCACGTTCCAGCTATCTGGCGGCGTTGGGAAAATTTTGGTGTTATACATCAGCAAGTTGGGCCCCCATTGATACGGAGTACCGTAAACTTTCCCCCCGACGTTAAACCATTCCCCTTTGACCACACGCGGATCGATAGTTTTCCAGTTTGGAATAAGCGCAGGATTTATAGGCTGGACACGTTTGCCCATAATCAGGCGCAGTGAAGCATCGCCAGACGCCGTCACCAGGTCATAGCCGCCTTTCGCCATCAGGCTGACCATTTCATCTGATGTGGCCGCTGTTTTAACATTGACGGCACAACCGGTTTCCTTCTCAAACTGCGAAACCCAGTCATATTGTTTATCGGTTTGTCCGCGTTCGATATAACCCGGCCAGGCAATAATATCCAGCCGCCCTTCCGGTTTATCTAATGATGTTGGGGGTTCGGCTGCCTGGGCTGTCATCAGCGTCATACTGAGTGCACACAAGCTACTGAGGGCAAATTGCTTGCTCATAACGTCTTACTCCTGTCGAAAAAATATTGAGCGGCAGCCTTGCCGTAAATATATGTCCTTTCCTAAAAATAGTCGGGGTGTTGAAAGCGTTCCTGCTGGCGCAAGGAAATTTAATCAGGTTGTGAGCTAACGCTCATTACGCCACGGGTTATAGCAAGGTGACTTAATCTTCTGGAGTATAGACAAGGAGTTAGGTGCCAGGGTGGCACCTGGAAGAACTATTGATATTTCGTATGGTGGCACCTGATATAAATAACATCAGGGTTTAACATTCACTATTTCTAAAATAAGAATGCGCTATTCTTTTATATTGAATAGCACGTTCCGTTTTATTTCATCATCTCGCGAATTAATTTTCCAAGCTGCTTAACCGCCTGTTCTTCGCGTTCCCCCCAGTGCCATGCGGTATTAAAACGAAAGAAACGTGACCATGTCCCTGAGGTTGAAAACATCTTACCTGGTGCAATGCTGATGTGGTGTGCCAGTGCCTGGGTGCTGAGCTCTCCCGCATCCAGCGGTTCTGGCAGTTCGAGCCACAGAAAATAACCGCTGTCGTTATGGTGTATTTTGACCTCTGCCGGAAGATGACGCAGCAACGTTTGCCAGGCCTGCTGTTTGCGTTCCGCCAGCTGACGACGCAGCCGTCGCAAATGCGCGTCATATCGCCGGGTCGACAGGTAGTCCACCAGCGCAAGCTGCATGGGGGAACTGGTGGATAAGGTGCTCATCAACTGCAGCCGCTGAATTCGACGGGCATGTTTCCCGGCAGCAACCCAACCGATGCGAAAGCCGGGGACCAGACATTTCGAGAACGATGAACAGTGCAACACCCTGTCCCCTCGATCCCAGGCTTTAGCCGGCAGCGGTTTCTCCCGGCCAAAATAGAGTTCGCTGTAAACATCATCCTCAATCAGCATCACATTGTATTTTTCCAGTAATGCGACCAGATGGGCTTTTTTCTGTGCGCTGAGCGTAAAACCCAGTGGGTTTTGGCTGTTGGTCATCAGCCAGCAGGCTTTGACCGGGTATTCCTGTAGCGTCTGCTCCAGTGCGACAAGGTCGATTCCTTCCTTCACGTCGGTGGCAACGGACAACGCCTTCAGGCGCAATCGCTCCAGAGCCTGCAATGCGCCGTAAAAACACGGGTTTTCGACAATCACCCAGTCCCCCGGCTCAGTGACCGCCTGCAGGCTCAGGTTAAGCGCTTCAAGTGCGCCGGTGGTGATTACAATTTCATCCGGGGAAAGGGTCATTCCCTGTTGCGCATATCGACGGGCAATAGCATGACGCAGTTCATCATTTCCAGGCGGCAGGTTCTCGATAACACTCATGGCGGTAGCCGTTTTACTCACCTGAGCCAACGAACGATTAAGCTGCTGAAGCGGAAATAAGCGCGGATCGGGGAAAGCGGATGCAAACGGCATCACGGAAGCATCACGACTGGCCTGCAGCATGTCAAAGATGTAGGTGTTGATATCCACGGCTTCATCGCGCATGACCTGTACCTGCGGCACGGCGGCTTCGCGCTCGGGACGCGCGGCAACATAATAGCCCGACTGCGGCCGGGCGATGATCCGCCCCTGACTCTCCAGCAGTTGGTAGGCATGCCCCACGGTCATAAAACTCATCCCGCTGCTTGCCACCTGCTCACGCAAAGAGGGCAACCGATCGCCTGGTTGCCATACGCCAGACGCGATTTGATCGCGAATTTGCTCCGCCAGTCGCTGGTACTTCTTCATTTTTCGTCCTGATATTCGGTATCGGTGACAACCTCTGTATATATCAGTCTACATAAATAACGATATTTTAAGAACTGTTATAGTTAACATTTTTACAACATCGTTAGCGAAAGCTCTTTGCCTAAGGCCCGGGCAGCTATCTGTACAGCATCAATTTTCGGGGTGTGCTTTAAGGCGAATAGACAGGTGGTGTTCACAGAGTCATCAGCACCGTCAACCACCGCAGGCCACGTATCGTCGAAGAAAAATTCAAATGCGGCGACCAGATTGCATATCAGCTCGTGCGACCTATAACAGCAGCACAACTGTTATGGTTAAAAAGAACTGTTCTGTTTCTGCCCCACATTTCGCCAGGGGCTTAGAATTGCGCCAAATCAATTTTGCCTGCGGAGTTAAGCATGTTCGGTCTTGACGCGTTTCACCTGGCGAGGATCCAGTTCGCGTTTACGGTGTCCTTTCACATCATTTTTCCGGCCATTACCATCGGTCTTGCCAGCTATCTGGCGGTGCTGGAAGGTCTCTGGTTGAAAACCAAAAATCCGACCTGGCGTTCGCTGTATCATTTCTGGTCGAAAATCTTCGCCGTAAACTTTGGTATGGGCGTAGTGTCCGGGCTGGTGATGGCTTATCAGTTCGGCACTAACTGGAGCGGTTTTTCCGAGTTCGCCGGGAGCATCACCGGGCCACTACTAACCTATGAAGTGTTAACCGCCTTCTTCCTCGAAGCAGGCTTCCTCGGCGTAATGCTGTTTGGCTGGAACCGTGTGGGGCCGGGCCTGCACTTTTTCGCAACGTGCATGGTTGCGCTGGGAACAATTATTTCTACCTTCTGGATACTGGCCTCCAACAGCTGGATGCAGACGCCACAGGGCTATGAAATCGTCAATGGACAGGTCGTTCCTGTGGACTGGTTTGCCGTTATTTTCAACCCGTCATTCCCTTATCGCCTGCTGCATATGTCGGTCGCCGCCTTCCTGAGCAGCGCGCTGTTTGTCGCAGCGTCGGGGGCATGGCATTTATTACGCGGGAATAACACTCCGGCGATTCGCGCCATGTTTTCTATGGCGCTGTGGATGACGTTAATCGTCGCCCCGTTGCAGGCGTTGATTGGCGATATGCACGGGTTGAATACGCTTGAGCATCAGCCTGCCAAAATTGCCGCCATCGAGGGGCACTGGGAAAACCCGCCCGGCGAACCCACTCCGTTGCTACTGTTCGGTTGGCCAGATATGGAGCAAGAGCGTACCCACTATGGGCTGGAAATTCCGGCGCTGGGAAGCCTAATCCTGACCCACAGTCTGGATAAACAGGTCCCGGCGCTAAAAGAGTTTCCTAAAGAAGACCGGCCCAATTCCACCATGGTGTTTTGGTCGTTCCGCATCATGGCGGGGCTTGGCATGCTGATGATCCTGTTGGGCGCGTTCGCCTTGTGGTTACGTTACAAGCAACGCCTGTATACCTCACGTCCCTTCCTGCGTTTCGCGCTGTGGATGGGACCGTCTGGTCTGATCGCTATTCTGGCCGGTTGGGTCACCACTGAAGTTGGTCGTCAGCCGTGGGTGGTTTACGGTTTGCAACGCACAGCGGATGCGGTTTCCGCACATGGTGATTTGCATATGAGCATCAGCCTGCTGGCCTTCTTTGTGGTTTACAGTTCGGTCTTCGGTGTGGGTTATAGCTACATGATTCGCCTGATCCGTAAAGGGCCACAGGAAGATGATCCGACCCTTCCGCCAACCGGCACACCTGCACGGCCGCTTTCCGCTGCGGTCCTCGATTCTCAAGCTGAGGCTCATCGCTAATGGGTATTGATTTATCAGTTATCTGGTTCGTTATTATCGTGTTCGCCACGCTGATGTATATCGTGATGGACGGCTTTGATCTCGGGATCGGCATCTTATTCCCCGCCATTCAGGATGCTGATGACCGCGACGTGATGGTCAACAGCGTCGCACCGGTATGGGATGGGAATGAAACCTGGCTGGTACTGGGCGGCGCAGGGTTGTTTGGCGCATTTCCTCTGGCCTATGCGGTCATTGTCGATGCACTGACGATCCCGCTCACTCTGATGCTGATTGGCCTGATTTTTCGCGGCGTTGCCTTTGAGTTTCGTTTCAAAGCCACGCCTGCACACCGACCGTTCTGGGATAAAGCCTTTCTGGGCGGTTCAATTCTTGCCACGTTTACCCAGGGAGTGGTCGTGGGTGCGGTCCTCAATGGATTTTCCGTTACTGGCCGCAGCTACAGTGGCGGTCCGTTTGACTGGCTAACGCCTTTCACGCTGTTTTGCGGGCTGGGGCTGGTCGTGGCCTACGCGCTGCTTGGCGCAACATGGCTGGTAATGAAAAGCGAAAACCCGCTACAGGATAAAATGCGCAGTGTGGCAAAAAAACTGCTGCTGGCGCTGCTGGTCGTCATGGCCATTATCAGTTTGTGGACACCGCTGGCACACAGTGCGATTGCCGATCGTTGGTTTAGCCTGCCAAATCTGTGGTTCCTGATGCCGGTTCCGCTGCTGGTCGCACTCATCAGCCTGTGGCTGTGGCGTTCTCTGGGCCAGCAGCATAGCCATGCCCCGCCATTTATATTGACGCTGGGTTTAATTTTCCTTGGTTTCAGCGGGCTGGGGATCAGTATCTGGCCACATATCATTCCACCGTCTATTACCCTTTGGCAGGCCGCGGCGCCGACGCAAAGCCAGGGCTTTATGTTGGTGGGAGCGTTGCTGATTATCCCGATAATCCTGGTGTACACCTTCTGGAGCTACTACGTCTTTCGCGGCAAAGTTCAACATGGTGAGGGGTATCATTGATGGAACAATCAATCTGGAAACGTCTGATGTGGCTGGTGACCCTGTGGGGGGGAAGCGTCTTGGCTCTGGCCGCCGTCGGTATGTTCTTTCGCCTACTGATGACTGCGGCAGGCTTTAAGTCCTGATAAACATGAATAAACGCCGGGCGGCGCGATGCTTCCCGGTTGTAACAAATCCCAACGTTAACCAAACAAAAATGCAAAAAACATCTCACTGGCAAAACAGAGATTGCCATTTCACCGATTAAAATATTGAATAGTCACCAGGCGAAATTATCGCCACGTCCACAGCTAACGTGCCAGAGGGTGCATGATGTTTAAGAAAGGGTTAACGGTGTTATTGCTGGCCAGCGCGCTTTTCTCCGGCCAGCTTTTCGCTACTCATCAGGGACATGAATATCTTCAGGTACAGGATGCCGATCATTTATTACGCCACACGGCAGACAGCGATGAGCTGAGGGTGACGGCGGAAGAATCCGCCGCCGATCTACGCGAACACCATCACTGGCAAAAATCACGCAAGCCAGATACACATCTGAGTTAGCCTTTCCGCTTCGGCAGTGTTTTCATCAGCTCATCAGGGCTAACAGAAGCCACTACGCTGCCCGGCAACGGCATTTTCAGAATATGGTGTTTCATCTTGCCGATAACGTGCATTTCGCACGGTCGGCAATCAAATTTCAGCGTCAGCACTTCATCACCATTCACCAATTGCATCGGTGTGGCTTTCCAGCTTTTGATATTCCCTTTTGCCTGTTTTGGACACAGATTGAATGCAAAACGCAGGCAGTGCTTGGTGATCATCACCGGTACATCGCCCTTTTCTTCATGCGCTTCATATGCAGCATCAATCAACTGGACGCCATAACGGTGGTAAAACTCACGCGCTTTATGGTTATAGACGTTGGCCAGAAAACTCAGATGCGTCTGCGGATAGACCGGCGCCGGTTGGGCAACGGGTTTACGACTGCCCCGCTGGTAGTTTTCCAGACGTGCGGTATCCAGCATGTCGATGGCTTCGCGGCGCAGTTGGTTGAGTTGACCATTCGGCACAAACAGCGCACCCGGCAGATTCACCTGAATATCGCGGGCGTAGTACAGCGTCTGTCCAAGTTTTGCCAGACCATCCTGCAAGTTACTCAACGCTTTTTCGGCGTTGTTCGCTTCTTCAAACTGGCCGTCCAGCGTATGGGTGATACTCACGCCGTCTTCACTGGTCAACGTCAGGATCAACTGTTCCTGCCAGCCGCCCAATTCAATATCAACCGCGACACGGCGTTCACTGGATGTCTTGGTTAACGCTTGCTGCCAGTTATGATCGAGATTGCGATTGAGCGGATGGTGCGGCCGAACTTTGTGCAGGTCCGTTGGCATTTCATTCGGCCATACCCGATAACGATTATTCCCCGTTTTTTCTACCGTATTGGCACGGAATCCAACCACATCACGCTTAATCAATACGTTCAGGCCATCCCCGTTTGCCAGGGGTTCCGTCACCTCGACATCAAGATAATCCTTCGCCACCTTCAGGACTTCACCCACCGGCAAGCCAATGAATTTAGGCGAGTCGAATGCGCCGATGTCGCCCTTACGGGCATTGACAAAATAGTCAGTGCTGCCGCGGTGGAAAGTTTTCTCTGTAGATGGCGTGAAGAAATGCTCAGTGCGACCTGCAGATGAACGTGCCAGATCGCCACGTTCTTCGATGATGGCATCCAGCCTCTGCCGATAATGTGCAGTGATGTTCTTCACATAGCTCATGTCTTTGTAGCGCCCTTCAATTTTGAAGGAACGTACTCCGGCATCGATCAACGCACCGAGGTTGGCGGTCTGATCGTTATCTTTCATCGACAGCAGGTGTTTTTCATACGACACCACCCGGCCCTGATCGTCTTTCAGGGTATACGGTAGTCGGCAGGCTTGTGAACAGTCGCCGCGGTTAGCGCTGCGCCCGGTTTGCGCATGAGAGATATAGCACTGGCCTGAATAAGCAACGCATAACGCGCCGTGGATGAAAAACTCGATCGTCGCATCCGTCGCCTGATGAATCGCGTGAATCTGCTCAAGACTCAGTTCGCGCGCCAGTACAATCTGCGAGAATCCGACGTCAGAAAGAAACTTCGCCTTCTCGACGCTGCGAATATCGCACTGGGTGCTGGCATGCAGTTCAATCGGCGGGATATCCAGTTCCATAACCCCCATATCCTGCACAATCAGCGCATCAACACCCGTCTGATACAAATCGGTAATTAACCGCTGAGCAGGTTCCAGCTCATCATCATGCAAAATCGTGTTCAGCGTCACAAAGATTTTCGCCCCATATCGATGAGCGAATGGCACCAGTTCAGCAATGTCTTTCAGGCTGTTACTGGCGTTGTGACGCGCACCGAAACCGGGACCGCCAATGTATACGGCATCCGCGCCGTGCAAAATGGCTTCGCGCGCAATGGCGGTATCACGAGCCGGGCTTAACAATTCAAGGTGATGAGGTTGCTGGCGCATACAGTTGTTACCATCCACAAGCGGTAAAAATGGCGGCTATTGTAGTCAGAAGCGCGGCATTTCGGAATAGTTTTCCCGATTAACCGCGTGGGTAATGGATCAGGGAATGAAAGTGAACCGTCTGTTCGCTGCTGTTACGGTAACTATGTGCAGTATCACCCGCAAAGCGGACGCCCTCACCCGATTTGATGGTTCGCCACTGCCCATCAATGCACATATCCAGCAGGCCAGTAATCACCACTACGTGCTCAATCACACCGGTTTCATGCGGGGTAGATTCACTCAACGCCCCCGGTGCCAGCAATATTGAAAAATGGTCAAAGCAGAGTTGTGGGTCCCATGGAAACAGCGGTGTCACTATCATTGCCTGCTGTTGGGGATCAAACGTCGCTGCGCCTGCTGACTCGGGTGGTGAAATAAACGTCGAAAACGGCACGTTCAGTCCGGTGGCAATTTTCCATAGCGTCGCCACTGTTGGACTGGATTCATTGCGTTCTATCTGCCCCAACATGGCTTTGGATACACCGGTTTCTTCTGCCAGACGCGACAGACTCCATTCCCGCTGGTGACGTAATGTCCGGAGCGTGGTAGCCAGATAGTGGGTTAAATTGTCCATTGTCGCCTTCCTCTATCTCCTGTTTCTGTCCAGCAGCTTATCACTTGTACGCTATAACGCACAGTGCTACAGTCGATGACCGTTATAACGCACGCGGAGTCGCTATGCGCACATTATCAATCCCTTTGCCCACCGTTTTATCCGGTTTTGTTGCCGTGCTGGTCGGCTATGCAAGCTCGGCAGCCATCATCTGGCAAGCGGCGATTGCCGCAGGCGCAACGACCGGGCAGATTGCGGGCTGGATGACCGCACTGGGAATCGCGATGGGCGTGAGTACGCTGGCATTGTCAGTGTGGTATCGCGCCCCCATTCTGACCGCCTGGTCTACGCCCGGGGCTGCGCTGCTGGTTACGGGTCTACAAGGCGTGACCATTCAGGATGCAATCGGCGTTTTTATTGTTGCTAACGCGCTGATAGTCCTGTGTGGTGTGACGGGGTTGTTTGCACGTCTGATGCAGATAATCCCACACTCACTGGCGTCGGCAATGCTGGCCGGGATCCTGCTGCGTTTTGGTTTGCAGGCATTCAATAGCCTTAATAATGAGCTTCTCCTGTGCGCCAGCATGCTGCTGGCGTGGCTGGTGCTAAAAGTTGTCGCCCCCAGGTACGCCGTCATTGCTGCCATGCTGGTGGGTATCGCTATCGCACTGCTAAAAGGTGACATTGTCACTAATAACATTGATTTATCTCCGGTGATACCTGAATTCATTGCCCCCCACTTTTCTCTTGCACACAGTATCAGCATCGCATTGCCGTTCTTCCTGGTCACCATGGCGTCACAAAATGCCCCCGGCCTTGCCACCATGAAAGCGTCAGGTTATTCCTTGCCCGTTTCACCGCTGATTATTTTCACGGGGCTGCTGGCGTTACTGTTTTCACCCTTTGGCGTCTACTCCATCTGTATTGCCGCCATCACCGCCGCAATTTGCCAAAGCCCGGATGCGCATCCTGATGCCCAGCGACGCTGGTTAGCCGCTGCCGCTGCCGGGGTGTTCTACCTTCTGGCCGGAGTGTTTGGTGGGTCGGTAACCGGATTGATGGCCGCTCTGCCGGCAAGCTGGGTCCAGATGCTGGCTGGCCTCGCCTTGCTCGGTGCGATTAGCGGTAGTCTGTATCAGGCATTGATCCATGAAGCGGAGCGAGATGCTGCCATCGTCACCTTTCTGGTTACAGCCAGCGGTTTGACCTTATTGGGGGTTGGCTCTGCGTTCTGGGGATTAATCGCCGGAGGGATATGCTATGCCGTGCTGAGATTATCGCGACGCACGTAATTGCGTTGGCGTCTTGCCCGTCACCTGCTTAAACCGGTTGCTAAAATGGCTTGCTGAACTAAATCCGCAAGCCATCGCGATATCCGACAAGCTACGTGAAGAATAACGGACCAGTTGCTGCGCCAGCGCCATACGACGCTGCATAACATACTGATGCGGGGCCATATTCATTGACTGGCGAAACATTCTGGCAAAGTGGAAATCGCTCAATGCCGCTTCGCCAGCCAAATCGCTGAGGGTCATTGGGTAGGCCAGATGCGCGTCAATATAGGCCAGCACGTTGCGCAATGTGGCTGGCGCAAGCCCACCGGTTACCGCCGGCGGCCGCCATTGAACATTGCTGTAATGTTGAATCAGATGCGTCAGCAACAGCGAAGATGCCGCGCTGAGCGTCAGGTGATTAGCCGGTTGTTGCCAGTCATTACCCAGTAAAAACTGGCGATAAACCGCCGTGATCCCCGGATCGCTGCCGAACGTATGTTCGTCCAGCGTGAAGCTATAAGGGCTTTTGTCCCACACTTTCTCACCCACTTCCCGTAGATGCGCGTCGGTACAATAAAGATGTACAAAGGAGAGATCGTCACGAATATCCCAACTGGATTCGCAGTCTTTCGGCATCAGGCAGAAGCGATCCGGGCCGCCGCCGTTTTTCCAGCCCCCAGCCGTCTTGTGATAGCTCTCGTAGCCATCCGCGACATATAAGCTGAGCGTGTGGTGATCGCAATATTGGGTAATGGTGTCGCGTTTGTTTGACCACGCCGCCAGTTGGATACCTGAATGTAACGCAACCGACTCATGCAGCACGGCATTATGTTTGCGTAAGTTTTCAAAGGCGCCATAGGGCTGAGACATACCATCACATTCAGAATAAGTTAGCAGGCTTTCAGTCTATATCAGCGACATGTTGTTAACAGCCGCCTTTTCATGTTTGCGCGAAAAAAAGCGCAAGATTTTGCAAGTCGACCGCAATCAGATGAAAGCCAACCCTGGCCAGTCATGACACTGTGTACGCTTAAATACAAAAATGAGAGAGATGTATGAACGCATTGTTGTACTGCCTGGTGGTCGTGATATGGGGAACGACATGGATTGCCATTTACCTGCAGCAAGGGCCGGTTGCTGCCCCAGTCTCTATCTTTTGGCGCTTTGCGGTCGCCAGTTCGGTGATGATCCTTCTCCTGCTGTTCAGCGGCAAATTGCGTAAGCTCTCCGGGCGCGACCATCTGTTTTGTCTGTTACAGGGCGGATGTGTTTTTTGCTTCAATTTCTGGTGTTTTTACACGGCAGCGGCCTGGATTAACACCGGTCTGGAATCAGTAATTTTCTCGATGGCCGTGCTGTTTAATGCGGTGAATAGTTTTGTATTTTTTGGTCAAAAACCACCGCTACGCTTTTATTTCGCCGCGGCGCTGGGGTTGACGGGTATCATCACCCTGTTCTGGCAGGATTTGGTCAATAGCGGCCTGAATCACTCGCTTCTGCTGGGTATTGGTTTAAGCGCTCTGGGAACGTTTGGTTTTTCCCTTGGCAATATGATCAGCCTGCGTCATCAGAAAAAAGGGCTGGAGGTGATGACCACCAACAGCTGGGCCATGCTGTACGGTACCTTGCTGATTGCCACCATTGCACTGGTTCGCGGTGATGACTTCACACCGCAGTGGACGTTTAGCTACCTTAGCGCACTGTTGTATCTGGCTATTTTTGGCTCTGTGATTGCCTTCGGCGCTTATTTCACACTGGTAGGACGCATCGGTCCAAGTAAGGCCGCTTACAGTACGTTGCTTTTCCCTCTGGTGGCGCTCACGCTGTCAACGCTGTATGAAGGGTATGTCTGGCAGGCTAACGCAATTGCCGGTTTAGTGCTGATTTTACTGGGAAATCTGGTGATGTTTGCACGGCCGGAAGCCTTGATGGGAAAATTGTTGTACCGTCGGCGAGTGGCATAAAAAGAACGCACCATCCGCAGATGGTGCGTTCTCATTTATTATTTTTTGTTCACATCAAACATGGAGGCATCTGTCGCCATGTCATCAACAACTTTCTTCAACGTTTCGAACGCCATTGGCGTGCTTTCGTTGTTCAGGTCTTTACCTTCACCCTGACGCACAACTTTAATCACAGGTTTATTGGTTGTCGGATCGATCAGCTCACCCTCAAAATAAAGGTGGGTATCCATGGTACGGTGACCCGTCGCCATTTGTGTTCCTGCAACGAGCAACGCAACCGGGATCACTTCATAGAATTGCAGACCTTCTTTGCTGGTCGCAACACCGGTGATCGCCCCGCGGAAAATCAGACTGCGTGGCCCTGGCGTTGCCACCAGAGGTTTACGCTTGCTGATGGCCGTTTTCATCTGCGTATTGGTATAGTTCAACAGTTGGTCAAGAACCTTCTGTCCTACCTGCGTAGTAGGTTTAGGAACCGGGTAATACGTTATCGGGTTATACACGATACTGTCATATTTGGATTCATTATAGTTCGGGTCAACCCAACGAAGTACCGGTTGTCCCGTTGCTGATTTTGTTTCCTTCAGGTCAGAATAATTTTTTAAAAACCCAGAATATTTATCCGGCTGCGTCACTTTTGACGCACAGCCCGATAATGCCAACAGACCAGTAAGCACTGCAACTTTAAATAAAGTTTGAGTACGCATGAAACGATCCCTTTAGTTTTCGCAATGATGCATAAAAAGGATAGCAAAACAGTTTCATTTTGGATGTACTAAAAATGGTAACGACCGCACAATTTTTTCTCTGCGCTCAGCACAAAAAAATGCTGAACGCAGAAAGAGTTAAGCCAGACGGGATGTTCAGGCAGTTTTACGCGCCAGCATGGTGGCAAAGCGCAGTTTAATGCGGTTGCCATTTTCATCTGTACGATGAAGTTCACCCACGTCTTCATTGTATTTCAGCAGATCCCATCCACTGTAATAGTGACGTAATTCACCTGCTTTAAATGCAAACGGGAAACCGACGGTGCACGGGAAATCATCGGTATCCATTGCCGCTACGATTAAATTATATCCACCCGGTTTCGTGCAACGTTGCATATTTTCGATAAGCCCCGGGATCGTTTTCGCTTCCAGGAACATCAGCACCACGGTAGAAAGAATAAAGTCATATTCGCCATCAAAGCTGAGTGCATTCAGGTCTGCGACGTTCGAGTGCAAATTGGTCAGCCCTTCAGCCGCTTTGATGCGCTCAAGATTAGCGATACTCATGGGGTTTTTATCCCACGCGGTGACGTCATAGCCGTTTGCCGCCAGATACAGACTGTTACGGCCATTGCCACAGCCCAGATCCAGTGTTTTACCTGGCGGGACAATGTTGGCCGCTTCAACAACCTCGGAATGGGTCCGGGTGAGATCGTATTTTTCAGTAAAGTAGTTTTCGTCGCAAAGGGTCATTATTTATCCTCAGATTTCAGTAATGCAGCACGCTCCGTGCGGATGAGCAGTTTCCCCTGCATCAGCAATGCAAACGTACGTACCAGTAATAACGCAATGATAAAATTGGTAAAAATAAACAGTGGAATCGACAGCGTATGGAAAAATCCCGATTCACTGGCATGTCCCAAATGTAGCCCTGTGGTTGCCAGTGCCGACACGCCGAACGAGAAGCTCCAGAAAGACGCATTAAACGGCTGGGACAGATACCACGGCATCAGCCGAAGCATAAACAGCAGCTGCAGCAGACCATAACCAAACAGCATTTTCGCCAGCGTATCGCCCTCTCCACCGTTGACGCTAAGCCATGCGCTACAGGCCACTAACGCGGGTGCCAATTGAATCCCCAGCGACGTACGTAATACCGCGGGTAACTCACCTGAACTGCGTAAACGTTGCAGGATCACCGGTTCAAGACTAAGCCAGGAGAAAACCCCTGCCCCTAAAAATACCAGTCCGGCATCGTTATAGCCGAGCGCACCGCAGGCCATCGCGCTGATAAAGTTATTGGCGACGGTTGGCAGATACAACCCCGGCGTGGTTGCCTCCTCGGGATGCGAACCTCGCCACAGGCCTGCCGTTTGCCAGGCCGCGTACGCTAGCTGTATCACCACGCCAATGCTAAATAGCCCGACGGCTAACGGGCGATACCAGGGAACAAAACCAATCGCGACCAGCATGGTTGTTGCCGGAAAAAGGCTGACAAAACTGCTCATCACCGGATGGCGGATTTCTGCCAGCACACTCTGGGGAAAACGCGCTAAACGGCTCAGAAAGGCCAGCGTTAACAGACCCCAAATAACCATCGCCAGGATGACTAACCCATCGCCAATCCAGTGGCTCACCGACCACACCTGGCTGGCATATCGCCAGGCGAATCCCATGCCGATGGTGCCCAGTACCATGCCAAAATAACCGGCCGGAAGGTTAAGGACCCGATCACTATGCTTGTTATTACTCATTTTGTTTATTTTTTAAAGTATATTTGAAATGCATTTTATGGAAATTATGGCGATTTAGCCAGTACGGAAAACTTTGCTACGTTTAACTAAGGTGCGCAACACGGAAATGAGCTATGACCAAATACCGTCTGAGCGACGAACCTCGCTCCTTCAGTTATCAGGATAATGGCAACAAAAGAAGCGTATTACTACGCCAGATAATTGCACTGATTGATTTTAATGATGTTCCGGCTGGCACGCCTGGTGGCTGGATTGATGATGAAGCCGTACTGGCGCAAAGCGGCGATTGCTGGATTTACGATGAGAATGCGATGGCATTTTCGGGGGCAACCATTTCAGGAAATGCCCGTATTACGCAGGCCAGCGTGGTCAGAGATGGCGCACAGATTGGCGATGCCGTATGGATAGATCGGGCTGAAATTAGCCATGGCGCACAAATACGTGACAACGTCACCATTCAGGACTCTGTTGTACGTGGCGAGTGTCTTCTGTCGGGTAATGCGCGTGTTCTGGGAGGATCCGAAGTCATCGCCGCCAAAGGGTTAACCCGCGAAAGTGACCAGCCCCTGCAAATATATGATCGCGCAACCGTAAACCATTCACGCATTGTGCATCAGGTGCAGATCTATGGCGATGCAACCATTGACTACGCCTTTATTGAACACCGCGCCGAGGTTTTTGATTATGCTCGCATCGAGGGTAATGAGGAAAATAACGTTTGGATCTGCGATTGTGCGAAGGTATACGGCAACGCCCGCATCATCGCGGGTACCGATGAAGATGCGATACCGACCCTGCGCTATAGCTCACAGGTGGCTGAGCATGCGGTAGTTGAAGGTAACTGTATCCTGAAACACCATGTGCTGGTCGGGGGGCATGCAAAATTACGCGGCGGCCCGATCCTACTGGACGGTCACATCCTGATTGAAGGCCACGCCTGTATTCTGGGGGAAGTGCTGATCGAGCATCATATTGAGATAACCGGTCAGGCCCACGTGGAAGCTTTTGATGGCGATGCAATCCATCTGCGCGGGCCAAAAGTGATCAACGGCGAACAGCGTATTACGCGCACCCCACTCGCCGGTTTATTCTGAAACGCTATCAATGATACGGGCATAGAGGTTCACATCATGATAACCATCATTGAGAAATTCCGCCTGCTTTAAACATCCTTCCAGCTGAAAACCGTTGCGTAGCGCCACCTGGTTGCTTTCCAGGTTATCCACGCGGCATTTAATAATGAACCGGCGGATCTCGCCACGCTGAGCGTAATGATGAATCAATGCCTGTAGCGACCGGGACATAATCCCCTGTCCCTGATGAACTTCATCCAACCAGTAACCAATGTAAGCCGCTTTATTCAACGGTTCTATTTGGTTAAACGAGATAACGCCAACCACTTCACCTTGTTTGAAGATAAGGAACATTTTGGCGTAGCCACGCTGGTGCAACATCATATTCCCCTGCACATTCTTACGCGTATCGTCCTCAGATTCGACAAGCTGCGGCCAGTTCAGCGACCGCTGGAGCCAAACTTTATTTTTGAGCACCAGTTGATGCAAAGGCGTGACGTGCTGTTCTTCTACTGCCCGCAGTTCCAGCGTGTCACTGACGGTAATAATTTCTGACATGTTTATCTCCTTTGCGATTGTAAACGGAGGATTTCTGACTGGCAGTAGCCGATATTAATCTGTTTAGCGCCGTGGATATCATATTTTTATGCTGTAACAGCAATCACTTAGAAACAATCTCTGGCGCGGAAGCCGTTACTCTGGATGTCCGGTTATCCCATGCATGGATAGGCCGCAATGATGACAATAACACTTTCATTCTATTGCTAAGGAGCAAGCATGGCAGCACCTTTGGGTCGTTTAGCACTTATTCCGCTTTTACTGATTACCGCCTGTCACCAACCCGTCCCCACCACGCAAGCGGGTCCTGTCCCCTATGCCGTTAATAAACAACAGGTTGTGGACAATACCACGCTGGAGATTTCCCGTAGCGCGCTGGAATATAACATTCATAAAGTTCAGCAACTGCTGGGAGACAAAACCCGGATGTGCGCCATTCTTAAAGGCGATGCGTATGGTCACGATCTCTCACTGGTTACGCCGGTGATGATGCAAAACGGTGTGCAGTGTATTGGCATCGCCAGCAACGAGGAGATTAGCATTGTTCGTCAGTCAGGTTATACATCGCAGCTAATGCGCGTTCGCAACGCGACGGAAAAAGAGATGCGCCAGGCGGCGGATTTTGATACTGAAGAGCTGATTGGCAATCTGGATATGGCTAAACGTCTGAGTGTCATTGCCCAGGAGAAAGGAAAAACGATTCGTATCCATCTGGCACTGAACTCTGGCGGTATGTCACGAAACGGTCTGGAAGTCAGCACCGCGGCAGGTCTGGAAGAGGCCCGCGCTATTTCCGCGTTACCCGGTCTGAAAATTGTTGGCATCATGTCGCATTTCCCGGAAGAAGATGCGGCGGTGGTGAAACGCGATCTGGCCCGTTTCAATACGCAATCGGCCCAGGTACTCAATATTACCGGGCTGAAGCGCGAAGATGTCACCCTCCATGTCGCGAATACGTTCGCCACCCTGACCGTTCCTGAATCCTGGCTCGACATGGTGCGTGTTGGCGGTATTTTTTATGGCGATACCATTGCCAGCACCGAATACAAACGCGTCATGACGTTTAAATCCGCAATCGCGTCGGTAAACCATTACCCTAAAGGAAATACCGTCGGGTATGACAGAACCTATACCCTTAAACGAAATTCCGTTCTTGCCAATATTCCAACGGGTTATGCAGATGGATATCGTCGTGTGTTCAGTAACGTGGGGCACGTATTGATCCACGGCCAGCGGGTTCCTGTGCTGGGTAAAACATCCATGAATACCGTGATTGTTGATGTAACCGATCTACCGCAGGTTGCCTCCGGCGATGAAGTGGTGCTATTCGGTAAACAGGGAAATGCGCAGGTGAGCGCAGAAGAAGTCGAAGAAATTAGCGGCGCGCTGTTCACTGAAATGTCGATCCTCTGGGGGGCGACAAACAAACGTGTGATGGTCGATTAACGCCTGAAACAGGAAGGGCTTCCGTTTCTCGCGGGAAGCCCTTTTACACAGTGAGCACAGTACTATTTAGCTCTCACTGACACTCTCTCTTTGCAAAATTTTGAGCAAATCTTCCTTCAGGTGGAGTTTCTGTTTCTTAAGGCGAACAATGTCCAAACTGTATCCCCGACCATCCGAACCTTCCAGTCTGGAAATCTCATGATCAAGGCTGTTGTGTTTTTCGAATAAGGACAGAAAACGAGGATTCTCGGATTTCAGTCGGGAAATAAGGTCTCTGTATTCTGGAAACATACTTTCTCCCTGTTAGTGGTAAAGAATGTGTATAAGAAATACACACGATCAGCTTACCCGGTTAGGTCAGGGAAAAATGCGAACAGGATCGAGTAAATAGTGTACAGATTGTTACGGAAGAGGTTTCAGCAATGGCTCCCCGGAAGGAGAGCCATCAGAAGAGCAATTAACGCATTTCACGGTCGTCAACGTACTGACGTTTATCCGGTGCAGGCGGGAAGTACTGATACAGCCAGGTTTCACTGATAGCATCGCCCTGGCAACGCAGGAACATGCGCATATCAACCGGGTCGGTTGAATCAGAGGTTGGATACCAGTCAAACTGGATACGATAGCCGTCGATAGGCTCCACGTAGAGAATTTCAATCTGCTTCGCTTCGCCGCTGGAGAGCGTAATGACCGGTTCAATTCCCTTCGGCGCTGCCGCTTTCAGGTCTCCCCCCACGAAATCAACGGCAAAACGACGTGCCCATTTTTCTGGATAATGTTCGCCCGGAGCCCATCCTTCCGGGAAGCCCCCCATACCGGTGCGGGTTGCCATCACACGGGCCAGCGGCGAACGTACCGGTGGTTGTGCGCTCCAGTACAGGCGATATTTGAATTCCAGATCGTCACCGGCTTTGATGGCTTTATCCGGCTGCCAGAAGCAGACGACGTTATCCAGCGTTTCACCCGTCGTCGGGATCTCCATCAGGCCGATGGTCCCCTTACCCCACTGGTTTCGTGGTTCAACCCACAGGCTTGGCCGCTTGTTGTACCAACCCATGATGTCCTGGTAATGAGAGAAGTCACGATCGAACTGCAGTAAGCCAAACCCTCTCGGGTTGTTATCGGTGTAGGCATTAAACTGCAGTTTTTGCGGATTGTTCAGCGGACGGCAGATCCACTCCCCGTTGCCACGCCACATTGCCAGACGGTCGGAGTCATGAATTTGCGGGTGAATGGTGTCACACATCCGGCGTTCATTGTTACCACAGCTGAACATGCTGGTCATCGGCGCAATGCCGAGTTGCTTGATGTCTTTACGCGCATAGACATGATTCTGCACATCCATGATCACCTGCGTTTTCTCACAGTGGATCACAAACTTAAACGCGCCGGTCACGCTTGGGCTATCGAGCAGTGCATAAACAGTAAATGAAGTGGCGCCCGGTTTAACCGTTTCGAACCAGAATGCGGTGAAGTCAGGAAACTCTTCTTTGCTGTCGGTATACGTATCGACCGCCAGGCCACGCGCCGACAAACCGTACTGATAGGTGTCATCTACGGCGCGAAAATAGCTGGCTCCCAGGAAGGACACGACATCACGACGGGCCAGTTCAGGCGCTTTGAACACGCGGAAACCGGCAAAACCGAGGTCAGTTTGCCCTTCCAGTTGTTTGGTATCCACACCGGCATCGTTGTACTTGAAAAGCTCCGGACGGAAGTGGATCTCACGCGCCATATGCGTACTGTCATCAACCGAGAACATGCGTACGCGACGACGGAAGCCCATTCCCACATGGAAGAACTGCGCGTCAAGCTGACGATTTTCAACGTTGTTCCACAGTGACTGTTCTGCGTCGTACTGAATACTGTTGTAAGCCTGCGGCGTCAGTTTCGCCAGCGTATCCGGCAATGCGCGCGGCGCACCGCCCCACGGCTTCTGTGCTAAATCATGGGCCATCGACTGCAGAACGGAAAAATCAAAACGTACGGTTTTTCCGTCTGCAATGTCAGACTCTGCCGCATAGGCGGCGCGGGAAAAGAGTGATGCAATACCACTGGTTCCGCACACGGCGGCCACTGCCATTGAACCTTTAATAAATCGTCTGCGATTCATGCCTGAAAGTGAGTCCTTCTGGTCGTGTAAATGGTCCCGCGCCGGTCAAAATCTGCGGCAAGAGAGTGCACATTTCTGACCGCTCACTCTAGACAAAATTCATTAATAATCCAATTGTTGGTCGCCGATTATCTGTACAAAATCGAAAATATTTTATGTCGATGAGAACAGGCCGAATCCCGTGTAAATTCCGTTAAAGCAAACCACACCGCCGTTTACTGCGCTCTTCTGCCTCCTGATACAACGCAAACTCATCATATACCGCGCAGCCCAGCGCCTGTTCAAAGGCATCGCGGCTGGAATTACCGTGGCTGCGCGCCTGCGTTTCATTACCCAGATTAGACTGGAAAATCCCTGCAGCGCTCACCGGCAAGAAATCTTCGTAGGTGATGGGCTGAGCAACCAGCCAGCCCCGCTCGATGAGCGGTTGTGGATCGTCATCCGGGCGAATAGCCTGGCGATGCGCTTCGCCCGACGGCGTCAGACGATAACGGAACCAGGCCAGTCCCTGTTGGCGCAGCAGAAACTCGCTGTCCGGGAACGCCTTAAACACGTCCTGAAGATGCAGCTGGTGCGTCAGGTTATCTTTCCCGGTCCCCGCTTTACTCAACAGTTCGTCGTACAACACCCGGCCCTTTGGCGTCAGCGCCACACCACGTTGCTCAATTTCGCCAAAACGTGCTGTGTGCGTTCCACGCATTTCGCCGGCAAACAATACCGGTTCTTCCAGCGCCTTAAAGCTGGTCTGGCGCAGCAAGATGGGCACCTCGCGCCGTGGTGGGCCTTCAATGAGAATTTTCGGTGTAATACCGCACTCCGGCATCATCGACTGTACCCGATCGATATCCAGCGTGCGCGGCGTCAGGTGGTTGATATGGCAACCGGGAAAACAGACCACATCTGCAATCAGTCGATGCTCGTTATGCAAAGCATGATACGTTTGTTCATCTACGGTGGCGTGTTGATGCCAACGGAACGTTTCCAGTGCTTCATGCACAAATTCCTGGGCTTGTGCGAGTGTGAAACTGCCCTGTGCATCAAACTCATCCAGCAATTCGTGACAACGACGTGTGAAAATATCACGCTTTGCGAGGATCTCCGCTGCCTGCTGGCGCAACACCACGTTCTCGATTAATTCGAGGCGTAATAGTGACGTAAATACCCGAAACGGGTTGCGCGAAAGCGAGGCATCGTCGATGGGACGAAACGCCGTGGAATGGACGGGGACGCCCGCCTGGGAGAGATCGTAATAGCTGACCGGATACATTCCCATAATGGCAAACATCCGCCGCAGTGTAGACAACTCCTGCGCCGTGCCGACCCGGATAGCCCCATGGCGTTCAACATTGAGCCGTGCCAGTTCATCCGCATTGGCCAGTTTTTCATGCAACGTCGGGTTATTTTCCAGTACCGCCAGATTCACATCAGCGACAAGTTCCAGCAACGTGCCATACTGCGGGACTTCCTGCTGGTACATTGCTGACATTGCCTGCGAAAATTGTTCCCGAATCTCATCTGCCGTGATGGTGTTCGCCATAATGTCATGCCTCCAGTGAATATTACCTGGAGTGTAGAAAACACCGCTGAGTCCGGTGGGAAGAATTTACAAACTGTGATCCCGCATAAATTCCCCCCTCCCACCAGGACAGTGAATTAAAACTTACTGACGTGCTTTTAAATGACTTTCCAGCCATGGCAGCATCTGTTTTTTACGACTGAGCATACCTTCGACCTTGCAGGGTTGCGGTAATTCTGACAACTCAGATCCCGCAAACCACAGGCTGGTATCGCCAAGATTGATGTCCGTCAGCATCAGTACCACCAGCGCAGCCTGATTTTCCTCAGCATAGCGGGTCATCTCCTCGCGGAGATCGTCCAGCACACCGTCAACCTGGCACAGTGCATACAGCTCGAGTTGCGCCACGCAGACTTTATGCCCATGAATGGCGAACGTTTTAATGTCTTTATGCAGCAGCTCACGGGCACTCATGCCTTCGACGCTGGTTTTGGCCGACAACAGATCGCGGCTAAAAGCATCCAGATCCACACCCGTTTTTTGGGCCAGGGCCCCCACCGCCTGGCTGTCATCCGGCGTGGTAGTGGGCGAACGAAGCGTGACAGTGTCACTTAAAATAGCTCCCAGCAACAAAACAGCCTCCGCAGACGACAGCTGACTGCGCTCGTCATCCGTCATCAGTTGCCACAGCAGCGTCGCACTGCTGCCAACAGGCTTAACCCAGACCTCTGGGGGAAGACGAGTCACTAATCCGCCAAGTCGATGATGGTCGATGATACCGACGACATTGCTCTCAGACAGCGATTCCGGTCCTTGCGTCGGTTCGGTGAAATCGACCACCCACACATCCAGATCGGTCAGCGGAAACGTGAGTCGTTCGGGCATGTCCAGTCCTGCATGCGCAAAGATAAATTGCGTTTCGCGGTTAGGTTCCCCCGCACGCCATGCCGTCGCCTGCTGGCCGCGTAACGTAAGCCAGCGAGCTGTCATTGCCGCGGTGCAAATGGCATCGCTATCGGGGTTAAGGTGCCCTATTACATGGATCATTGGTGAGTGCCCTGTGATTATGGATGATGAAAAAGCGAACCATTGTCCGAGTATAACGACTGGCTACCTTCCCTTCCATGATCCCACCACGCGGCCACGCTGTACAAAACATAAGCAAAATAAATCAGTTGTAAGTAAAACGCGTTAAATGTTAATAATATTTTGCTATCAAGTTATCAAAAACAAACAACTTCACTTGTCACCGATACGGCTCTGTTTTTAACATCGCTTATGGAAAAAAATGTTCTGTTCAATCAGCGCATTCGCTTGCGCCATCTTCATACTTTTGTCGCCGTTGCCCAACAGGGAACGTTGGGGCGTGCGGCCGAAACCCTTAACCTGAGTCAACCAGCCCTCTCCAAAACGCTGAACGAACTGGAGCAACTGACCGGAACCCGACTCTTTGAACGCGGCCGCCTTGGCGCGCAGTTAACGTTGCCCGGCGAACAGTTTCTTACCCACGCGGTAAGAGTGCTGGATGCGCTCAATACTGCCGGACAGGCGTTAAACCAGCGCGAGGAGTCGCAGACGGATGTCGTACGAATTGGAGCCTTACCCACTGCTGCGTTGGGTATTCTTCCGGCGGTAATCGGTCCGTTCCATAAGCAGCAAATGGAGACTACGCTGCAAGTTGCCACCATGAGTAATCCCATGATTCTGGCTGGCTTAAAATCCGGGGAGATCGACCTCGGTATCGGTCGGATGGCCGATCCGGAATTAATGGTTGGTCTGAATTACGAGCTGTTGTTTCTTGAGTCGCTCAAACTGGTTGTGCGGCCGAATCATCCATTGTTGCAAGAGACCATCACGCTGAGTCGGGTAATGGAATGGCCCGTTGTGGTGTCACCCAAAGGAACTGCTCCTCGTCAGCACGCGGAGACGCTGCTGCAAAGCCAGGGTTGCAAAATGCCGCCAGGCTGCATCGAAACGCTATCTGCATCGCTTTCCCGCCAACTCACGGTTGACTACGACTATGTGTGGTTTGTGCCTTCAGGCGCAGTGCGGGAAGATTTACGCCAGGCGACGCTGGTATCATTGCCGATTCCCACCCACGGGGCGGGTGAACCTATTGGCATTCTTACCCGTGTAGACGTTCAGCTCTCCTCTGCCGCGCAAATCCTCATTAGCGCGATTCGCAAAACCGTACCGTTTTGATTATTTAGGCAGACCTGTCGTTACCGACAAGTCCTGCCTACGTAAAAGTGCAGTATAACATTCACGAAATATATCTAATAAGCCGCACCTTTTCTTACAAATAAATTAAGCAATACTTACTTTAGGTGGTGTTTTCAGCGAACAATATCTGATGACATCCCTGACCATAATCCGCAGTTCTGAAAATTTTCTTTTAAAATTCATAAAGAAATAGGAAATATTAATTTAATATATTGTACAGCATACATACACTAATCTGTTACTAATTCTCCCTAAATAAATTCTCAAAAAAGAATCCCCCTTCCTCATCTACTGTTCAACTATAAACCAGAGTCATATAATCCTTACGTCATTTAACCTGTTATTAAGGAAAATAACATGAAATCTTTTACTTATTTAAGTGTAGCAGCGGCTTTGGTCGCAGGTGTAACTTTTCAGGTACAGGCGGCTGATTCTGACGCAGCAAACATCGATTTTGTGGGGAACATTACAGCATCAACCTGTGATGTCAGCATTGATGGCGTTTCCGCATCAAAAGAAGTTCAGCTTCGTGATGTCACTGTTCAAGTAATGCAAGCAGCCGTCACTAATCCAGTGATGAAGACCAACTTCCAGATTACCGTTAAAAACTGCGCAACGGCACCGACTGGCGGTAAAGTAAAAGGGCAATTCTCAACAACAGGCAATTTTAATAGCACAACCAACGCGTTGTTAAACACTGTTGCTGCGGGTGATAAAGATGCTGGCTTCCAGGTAGAAGACACCAATACGAATACTATCATCGATTTCAACTCTGCAACGCCGCAGTCTGAAGCCAATTATGATGCCGATAACGGGGCAGTATTTGACTATACCGTTGGCTATATCTATTCAGGTTCCGGCACCCCGCAAGTTGGACAAGTTAAAGCAAATACCACCTTTACAACGACCTATCCTTAATAATTTTTAAAAGCTTAACAACCCTACTGCAATCTTATCAATTTGGGGTTGCAGTCATTAACATTAGAAACGAATAATATGATTTCAAAAAAAGCATTCATGATGATTATGTTTTCATCAGCCATTTCGTTCAGTTATTCGGCTACCGCCAGCCTGGTAATTAATGCAACTCGTGTTATTTATCTTTCTAATGCCAAAGAAGCATTAGTTAAAATGGTTAACCAGGGCCAGCAACCGTTATTAATACAGTCATGGTTAGATGATGGCCGCGAAGATGGCGATCCACAAACCTTAGATATCCCTTTTATCGCTTCGCCACCGGTAAGCCGCGTCGACCCCAAACAAGGACTAACCGTACGCTTAAACTGGGATGGCCAGCCTTTGCCCTCCGACCGTGAAAGTGTTTATTGGTTTAACGCGCTTGAAATCCCCGGAAAAAACAAAGATGCAGCCAAATCAAATCAACTGCAAATTGCGCTTAAAACGCGTATCAAAGTGTTTTACCGCCCGGCCACCCTCCCCGGTTCACCTGACGAGGCCATTCAACATCTGAAATGGAGTCTGGCAAACAAGGGCAAACAAATCTGGGCGACGGCAAAAAATGACTCCCCTTACTTTGTCTCGCTGGTCGGTGCGAAGATTATCTCTGGGGGTAAAAAATACAGTATTGAACCCGATATGGTCGCCCCCTTTTCCAGCGCAAGCTATGAAGTGAAATCACTCACTACCCCGCGTTTTGAATCCGTGTCATGGACTGCTGTCAATGATTACGGTGGCAACGTTGACGCAACAGGAAAATAATAAAATTCGCGCAAGGATTGCCCTAATGTTGATGTCAAAACGCCGCCTGGCCACTTCTGTATGGGTATTGCTGGTTGTTTGTCAGACAGGATTTGCTGACGATAACTACATTGAATTCAACGATGACTTTATCTTCAGCAACGCAGGTAAAAAATCGACAATCGACGTATCACAATATGCGCGCGGCAACCCGGTGAAATCGGGTGTTTATACCGTCTCTATATGGATTAACGGTGAGCAACAACAGACTACAAAGATCCAGTTTATTGATAATCACACCCCAAACGCGTCTCCCTGTCTGACGCGTGAAGTGCTCGATGAAGCGAACGTCGATGTAAGCAAACTCCCCACGGAAAATGCAGACGAAGGTGAGTCACAATGCTACATGCTGGCAGACTATTATCCCTCATCCAGCGTGAGTTACGATCCCAACACGCAAATCCTGATGCTTACCATTCCACAACTGTTTTTAGTCAGCCACCCGGCAGGTTATGTTAATCCTGCACGTTGGGATGCCGGGATACCTGCAGCAATGCTGAACTGGAGCTTCAACGGCTATCACAGTGAAAATGAGGGCAGCACCTCTGACAGTGGCTATCTGGGACTTGGCTATGGTCTCAATTTGGGGGCATGGCGGTTACGCTCCAGTGGCGCGCTGAACTGGACAAAAGACGAGAGCGCAACCTGGGACAACTACGACCTTTATCTGGCACGCGACTTACCGCCCATCCGGGCGCAAATGGAACTGGGTCAGGTGACCTCTCGTAGCGAAGTACTGGATAGTATCGGTATTAAAGGCGTACACCTTTATAATGACAAACGAATGGATCCCCATGATGGACGATACGTCCCGGTCATCAACGGCGTAGCGAACAGTAATGCTAAAATTACCGTACGACAGCAGTCGCGCATCATCTATGAGACCACCGTTCCCCCAGGTCCTTTTGCCCTGAAGGATTATTATTTGGCCATCAACGGTGCTGACCTCGACGTTACTGTAGAAGAAGCTGATGGCTCAAAACGCATGTTTACCGTGCCGTATGCTTCGGTCGCGCAGTTAATGACTAAAGGTGAAGTCGACTGGGATTTTGCCGTTGGGACATTAGATGATGACAGCAACGATGATTCCCCGTGGGTGTTCACCACCAACGGTAATTATGGATTGAGCGATATTTTCACGCTATATGGCGGCATACAGTCAATGGAAGAAGACTATCTGGCTGGGATGCTGGGTCTTGCTATGAATACCCGTCTTGGTGCCATCGCAGTCGATGTTATCCACTCTCGTGCGTCACTTGACGATATTGGTGTCCTGCAAGGGCAGAGTTACCGTTTAAGCTACAGTAATGTCCTGGAGGCAACACAGACTAACTTCAGCTTTAGTGCCTATCGTTACAGTACCAAAGACTATCTCTCCCTTAATGACGCCATCTCTTTGCAAAATAGTATCGATAACTATAGCGACGATCACGATACTAACCCTAACGATGCGTATCGTAACAACTACAGCCATTCTAAAAATGAGCTTCAGGCTAACATCAATCAGCCCATTACCCTTAACGGCGAAGATTACGGCGCATTTTATCTCAGCGGCACCTGGACGAGTTATTGGGGTAACTCAGACAAAACGTCTCAATATTCGCTGGGCTACAGCAATACTTTCCGCTCCATCTCGTGGAATGTCTCGCTGCAGCGCAGTTATAACGAATGGGGCGATGAAGATGACAGCCTGTACGTTGGGTTGAGTATTCCTTTTGGTAGTAATGCTCAGAACGATCAACCGGCCTTTTCCAGTTTGAACCTCAGCGCTAATAGCGACTTTGGTGGCAACAACGGTTTTACCAGTACGGCCAGCGGCAACAATAGCAACAATAGATGGAACTACAGCCTCAGTACCACCGCTAACCAGGACAGCCAGGGAGAGGATACCTATTCCGTAAGTGGGTATTCCACCTATAACGGCGCGCATGGGGCAACCAGCGTTTCCGCTACGGTCGATAAAAAACATAACCAGCAGTATTCCTTAAACAATAACGGCGGTGTGCTGTTACACAGCGGTGGATTGACGCTCTTACCGGGCAATGTCAACACACAAAGCGCCATCGCCCTTATTGAAGCGAAAGGTGCAGATGGCGCTACCACCACTAATGGTTATGGCGAGATTGACAGCGCTGGGTATACCGTTGCTACCAGCCTGACCCCTTACGCTGAGAATACCGTCGGACTGGATCTCAGCACCATCAAGGCGGACGTTGAAGTGAAAAACACCTCGGCCGCCGTGGTGCCGCGCGATGGCGCTGTGGTGAAAGTCACCTTCGCCACCCAGCAAGGGCAATCGGTATTTGTCTCCCTGAAGCGCAGCGATAACAGCTTTATTCCTCTGGGGGCCAATATTCTTAACGAACAGGGTGAATCCGTTGGCGCAATGGGTCAGGCAGGCCGCGCCTTTTTGCGCGGTATCGAACAACGTGGCAGTTTGAAGGTTATTTGGGGAAGCGATGCGGCAAGTTATTGCGATGTAACCTATCAAATCCCCGATGCACCCGCAATGATAGGTAAATCAATCCGTCTGGATACCTTAGTGTGTCAGATGCCAGGAGCCGGGAAATAGTTTATGCGCCGTGTAATGCTTATCTCTTTATTTTTATGTAGCTCATCGCTTTTCGCCGCGGATGTGACGGTGAATTTCAAGGCCAACTTACTCGCCACAACCTGTACCATTAATATTGTGGTCGGAAGTAGTAAAGCAGTGAACCAGACCATCGACTTTGGCGTATTAACATGGGCCGAAATAGAAGCTCAGGGTAGCAATACTCGAAAAGATTTTTCTCTGGAATACAGTGATTGCTATATCACGAAGTCCGGAACGAAAACCTCGCAGACGCTGAACTGGATGCAAACCTTACCAAAGGCCAGCTCTTCATGGAGTGGATATCCGACAGAAATGAAAGGGGGAACGGTGGGCGTTGCAGGCGTGCTGTATCGTACCAGTAATCTCAATACGCCGTTGCCGCTCGGCGTAAACAATACTGAAAAAATAGTCTGGAGCAGCACAGAGCGCAGCAACGGTAAGTTGCCGCTGTCCCTCTTTCTACGCCCAACATCTTATCCTGGCCCCCCTACGACTTCGGGGATGTACAGTGCGACATTAACATTCACCACGACCTATCAGTAGGAGCCAGCGTGAAATTTATACCAGCAGTCTTATTACTGATATCCACGCCGTTATGGGCAGCGGTCACGACCAACACCAATGTACTCACGGTAAAAGCGGAGGTAGTTAGCGGTAGCTGTAATATCAGTGCCTCCGATGTTGATTTAGGCGATCTGGAGGCAAGTGCTTTCGCCAGCGGTGGCGCGTGGGCGAATCTATCCGCCACTGCGGTGGGCAATGTAGCTACAAAGTCGCTGAAGATAAGCGCACGCTGCGACTCCGGTTCCGTCGCCAAAACGCTAGTGTTGAGCTTTAATCCGCAAAAGGCGCAGCTAACCGGAAACCAGATTTTTCCCAACGAATATACTGGCCCAGTAGGAAATGTTACCGCATCGACAGCGGCGAGTAACGTCGGCGTTGTAGTTTTTAACGGCAGCACGAATGTGCTAAATAAAGATAATACTTCCGCGGTCAATTTTAGCAATTATAAAGGCTCGACTTCCACTTACAGCGATTATACCTTTAAGGCTCGCTATCAGAAGGTAGATTCCTCAAAATCAGTCACACCAGGCGGCGTATTAAGCCAGGTGCAAATTAGCGTGAGCTATAAATAATAAAGACAAGGTTAGCTGATATGAAAACAGCGATTGTTCGTAGAATTTTGTCACTGTTCTTTTTGGTGCAAATGATTATTGCATTTCCCACTTGGGCAGTAGAATGCCCTTTGAGCCAGGCTGTTAATTACACTCTGAATTTAGGTGACATTGCTCTAGACATCAATTCACCCAATAGCAGCACGCCTGTACTTCTGGCCCAGAGGGATTTGGGGAAGGCGGGGTGGATAGATTGTCATGCGGGTAATGATGGGTCCGATTGGTATGGCTGGACAAACAATACTGCCGGGATTCAAACTGAATCCTGGTCAACCAGTAATGATGGCGTTACTTATAGCTATAACAGAGTGTTCTGGCCTACAACGATTCCCGGTATTTACTATACCGTTTATGCATATCCTGCTAGTGAGGTGCAGCAGGAACACGCATATATGCCTTCGGCTACATCCGCAACCGGGGTGCTCAATGTCGATGTGAAGAATTCGGTATCTTTTAACATGAATATAGTGGTTGAGATATGGCAGCGAGGTATCGTGACAGCGGTGGGAGATGCAAAGCCAACTCAGAGTGGGTTGTTAGGAACATTTCGTGCGGGTAACTCAGACTCAGAGAACCCCTTGCTTAAGGTCAATGTTAGCAGCAGCTCTTTCACAGTGAAATTCAAGACACCAACCTGTAATTTATCCGTCTCCCCCACCACCATCGACTTTGGCGATGTGAACAATCAAAACCAAAGGAAAAGCTTCACGTTGCAGAACAGCGGTTGTATTAATGCCTCAGGCGTTACCCTTAAACTAACCTCAACCAAAACCATTTCTGATAACAACGGATTGGGTATTCTGGCCAATACCACGACCGGCACCTCAGCGGCGGGAGGACGGGGCGTGGCGGTTTCTTACGAGGATGGATCACCTCGGACGTATTTGTCGGCAAATGATGCCAACTCTACCGTCACCATCAATTTTGGCAGTATCGTGACGGCGAAAGATATTCCGATGGCGGGACTACTCACCTGTGCCTCGGCTATCAAAGGCACCTGCGATAACTATACCCCCGGCGCGTTCACGGCCTCTGGAACCATTAGCGCAACCTATAAGTAAGTGAGTCACCCGGTAATTCAGAGAACCGAATTACCGGATTGCTGACCTATTAGAAAGTTTCCCAATTATCCGTATTTATCGCACTTGACCGTGGTGTTGCAGACGCTGAATTAACAACGGCTGCAACGCGTTTTGTCGCACTTGCGCCCTGCAGGCGAAACGTGCCGACGGCTTCAGTTAAACGTGCCGCCTGCTCTTCCAGCGATGCCGCTGCGGCCGACGCTTCTTCAACCAGAGAGGCGTTTTGCTGCGTCACTTTATCCATCTCTGAAATCGCCTGACTTACCTGCACGATACCCCGGCTCTGTTCATCAGAGGCCGCTGCAATCTCCAGCATAATATCGGTGACACGTTTTACCGCATCAACGATATCCGTCATGGTATTACCCGCAGCCACAACTTCACCGGACCCTTGATCAATCAGGCGCACTGACTCACTGATCAATCCTTCAATCTCTTTCGCTGCCTGGGCGCTGCGGCTTGCCAGCGTGCGAACTTCGCTGGCGACGACGGCAAATCCACGCCCTTGCTCTCCTGCCCGTGCCGCTTCCACCGCAGCATTCAGCGCCAGAATATTGGTCTGGAAGGCAATGCTGTTGATGACAGCGGTAATTTCAGAGATTTTTTTCGAGCTGGTCGAGATATTGCCCATGGTTTTCACCACGCCAGAAACCATCTGCCCACCGCGGCTGGCCTTGCCGGAAGCATCTTCCGCCAGCTTGCTCGCATGGTGCGCGTTGTCCGCGTTTTGTTTCACCGTCGCAGTCAGTTCTTCCATGCTGGCTGCCGTTTGTTCAATCGCCGCGGCCTGTTCTTCAGTACGTGATGACAGATCAGTATTGCCCGCCGAGATTTCACTGGTGCCGCGATAAATTTCTTCCGCCCCCTGACGCACCGTGCCCACGGTTTTCACCAGCGAATGCTGCATCGTCTGAAGATGACGACTCAGACGACCAATCTCACTGCGCCCGGTTGGTTCATCCCGCATGGTCAGATCGCCTGCTGAAATTTGCTCAATACGCTGGGCCGCACGCAACAGTGGATGAATCACAGTACGACGCAGGACAACAAACGTTATCACGGTTAACACCAGTGCCAGAATGAATGCGCCCAGCATAAAGGCCATGCCGATTTGGGTACGATAGTGGGCCTGCTCGCTGAGGTTATTAGCCCTGGCAGTACGAATTTCTATGGCCTTCAGCAACACCTTGTTGTAAGCCGTATCCAGCGGCCTGGCGTGTTCATTTTCATGGTTGATAATTGCTTCAAACATGCCGTTTCTGGCATATTTCAGCATCGGCTGCAGACCGTCGATATAGGCTTTGAAACTGGCGCTCAGTTCAGCGTCTAAGGCTTCGTCCTCCGACGTTTTCACTACGCGAGACAGATAGGCAGTAAAACCATCCTGCGATTGCTTAATGCGTTTTTCCGCCTCGGCGATATTGACCTTCATATCATCCATTTCGGCAATGCGACTCGCTGCGCCGGCGTGGATCATATTGATACGGGCTGTGCGTAGGTGATTGGAACTGTTAGATAACCCCATCCTGACCTGAATCTCATCGGTCACATCGCGCTGATCGCGATCGGCCTGCATAAGAAAATAGCTTGCCAGCCCGGAACTCAAAGCAAACAGCAGAAGGATGCCACCGAGAATGGAGGAAAACAGCGGAACCAGTCTGATTTGATGCAGAAAGCCCAGTTTATTCTGGGCTTGCATCGATATTGTATTGTCCATGACCGTCGACTCTCTTGTAGGGTTTATGCGTGAAAACACGCCCATTAGATAGTCATCGGCAATTCATAAAGTTTGCTTACCGTGAAAAGCGCAAGATTCGTCACACTTTCACAACATCATTCAAAGAAATTCAGGAAAGTGCCAGCGGTGAATTCCGCTGGCCAATGAATCAGTTATCGCCAAAGTGGATAACGGTACGAATGGACTTACCCTGATGCATTAAATCAAACGCTTCGTTGATCTGCTCCAGCGGTAAGCGATGGGTAATAAACGGGTCCAACTGGATTTTCCCGCTCATCGCATCTTCAACCATTCCAGGCAGCTGTGTACGCCCTTTCACGCCGCCAAACGCCGACCCGCGCCACACGCGCCCGGTCACCAACTGGAACGGACGCGTTTTGATCTCTTGCCCTGCTCCCGCCACGCCGATGATGATGCTTTCACCCCATCCTTTATGGCAGCATTCCAGCGCCGCACGCATGACATTTACGTTACCAATACATTCAAAACTGAAGTCCACACCGCCGTCGGTAAGCTCGACAATCACATCCTGAATCGGTTTATCATAATCGGTTGGGTTGATGAAGTCGGTCGCGCCCATTTCACCCGCCAGCTTGAATTTTTCCGGGTTAGTATCAACTGCCAGAATACGTCCGGCTTTCGCCTGCGCCGCGCCCTGAATCACCGCCAGACCAATGCCGCCAAGACCAAATACGGCCACGGTATCGCCTTCTTTCACTTTCGCCGTGTTATGTACTGCCCCGATCCCGGTGGTTACGCCACAGCCCAGCAGACACACTTTATCCAGCGGCGCTTGCGGGTTAACCTTCGCCAGAGAGATCTCTGCGCAAACGGTGTATTCACTGAAGGTACTGGTCCCCATATAGTGATAGATGGGTTCGCCGTTATAAGAAAAACGCGTAGTGCCATCCGGCATCAAGCCTTTACCCTGGGTAGCACGTACAGCCTGGCACAAGTTAGTTTTGCCAGATTTACAGAACTTACACTCACCACATTCTGCCGTGTACAGCGGGATCACATGGTCGCCCGCTTTCAGAGTGGTGACACCCTCACCCACTTCAACCACGATACCGCCGCCTTCATGGCCGAGTACTGCCGGAAACACACCTTCCGGATCGTCGCCAGAGAGCGTAAAAGCGTCAGTATGGCACACGCCTGTGTGGGTAATTTTAACCAGCACTTCACCTTTCTTTGGTGGTGCGACGTCGATTTCGACAATTTTTAACGGCTGGCCGGGGCCGAATGCAACTGCTGCACGTGATTTCATTTGTCTCTTCCCATTATTGCGAGGTGATGGTGTTATTTTAGATAAGCGCGCAGAAGATGGCCGATTTCAGCCATGCGCACAGCACGCTGGTCTGGGGTTGTATCCCCGCTGACCAGTTCATCTTTCAGGTGGATCTCAACCATTTCGCCCATTAGGCCATTGGATGCGCCGCGCACGGCGGCAATTTGTTGCAGGATCGCCAGACACGGCTCGCCGGACTCCAGCGCACGCTCAAGCGCATCGACCTGGCCGCGAATACGCCGCACACGGGTGAGAATGCGTTTTTTATCTTCAGGTGAATGCGGCACACGCCCTCCTAATACTATAGGGGGGTATACTATCAGATTTTTTATATAATTGTAAAATATAAGATTTATTGAATATCAGTCGTTTAGATTAAGTTGCTCATCGCTTGCCACTCCGCCATCAACAGCACATTGCAGCGCGAAAGCCTCCAGCGACCACGCCTGCACCGTTTTACGTGTGATCTGCTAATCCCATAGACCGGACTTAACAACAAGCACGACGTGAATGCGGTTAGCGATGGGGTTTACGGAAATGAATATTTAAATATATTGCCATACATGTTAATTATTTATTCTAAATCAATATTAACAAAATTATGTTGGGTAATTAAGCCTGACTATAAAATACAATTTTTTCAATTAATTGCTGACGTAATATTCTCTTGCCATTCGTTCTATTATTGAGGGAAGCTTATGTCATGGAATAAACACGAAGCGGTCTCGTATGCGCGAAGTCACGCACATCAAAAAAGCCAAGGCTACGTGTTCTAGCCGTTGCGGTGATTGATGCTTTACCAGGGCAAAATCCGTACGGGCACGCCTGTATTTACGATGGTCCGGGGACCAATGCACCAATAACTTAATTAACCAATCACCAAATCCAGGACTATTCTTAATTTTCTAAATAAGTAGAATTTTGGACATTTTTCAATATTGATTCTATCTGGCGTAGTGGTAATTTTCGTTCAATGAAATACTAACGAATAAGCAATGCATGACAATAATAATCAGCGAAACATTTAACCATCTAATCACTATCAATGGACTGCCGGGTTTCAAGGTCCCCATCGCCCTTACCCACATCACGTCACAGGAAGCATAACTAACTAATACAAAAGAAAAGTAAACGGTAAGGTCGAGATAAAAAACCGTTTTCACTACACAGACTCTAATTCAGCACATCAGCTTTAATAATAAAAACATTGTATATGGTCTCTGTTGAAAATGCCGCTTCACGCACAGGACAAGAGAACATCAAAAAACGCCAGATAGTATTCTATCTAATTTTATTTACGTTGAAGTTCAAACAGCGCTCAACGCAATCTTAAACACTTATATATTAATGATGACATGTATGAAAACCAACTTAATTACTGCTATTACTCTCTCTTCTTTGCTATTGTCTGGAATTGCAGAAGCGGCTATCGGCACGACAACAAATGGTGTCACTACCTTCACCAAAACACCTAATCCTGTCGGCACCATTACTATCACGGGTATTGATGGCGCAACGTACGATTTAGAAAACCTCCACGGGGCGATTGCGGGTCTTTCAGCAAATAAAGCCGATGTCACTCAGGCAAACAATATTGCTACCTTAGCAATTGCCAACCAACAGGCCATCACGCAACTCCAGCAGTCACAAGGTAATTTTGTCGATAAGCCAACCTATACTGCGGATAAAAACACCCAGGCAGCACTTGACCAACAACAGAATAACGATATCACACAAGCCATGCGGGACGCGGGGAATGCACAGAAAACCGCTGACAACAACACTAATGCCCTCAAAAACAAGGTTGATAGCAGCACGTTCAGCACCGATCAGCAGCGTCAGGATGGTGAATTACAGAAAGAAATCACCGATCGTACAGATGCTGATAACCAGCTCAGAACGGCAATCGGCACCAAAGCTGACGCAGCCCAGGTTGCCACTAACAAACAGGCCATCACAGATGAAGTGAAGACAGAAGCAACGCATTACCAGACGCTGACAGCGGGCCTGTCCCAAAAAGTTGCAGCCTCGTCGTTCGCTCAACGTTCGGCATCCGTCGATAAGTATCTGGCTGATGCCGCAGCTGAACGTGCAGCGACCAACGCGACGGTTGCGAAACACACCGACGAACTGGCCAATCATGAGCAACGCATCGAAACACTGGAGCAGAACACCAACGCTAACTTCGGTAAGCTGAAAAATGAAGTGGATCAGAACCGTAAACGCGCGTCCGCTGGCATCGCTGGTGTCGCAGCAATGGCGAATATCCCCCAGGTTATTGAGTCTCAGAGCGTCAACGTCGGCGCGGGTGTCGGTACGACGGATGGCGAAACAGCTTTGGCTGTCGGTTTCTCAGCCCGGGCATCAGAGCACGTTGTCGTTAAAGCGTCCGTTTCCAACGATACACAGCATAACTTTGTGGTTGGCGGCGGCATGTCTTATGGCTGGTAAGGAATAGGCCGTGGTCTGAACGCGTACTTATAGCGGCCACTTTTGATATCAACCACCACAGTATTTGCAGGAATTATCAGGTAAATAACGGGCCATAGCATGAAAAAGGCGGGATCTGTATCTTGCTTTTTCATGCTCCCGAAATGTCAGAGACACGCAATCGTAGATGTGGCATTACACCGTTGGAGATCCCCCACCCGCAGTAAATCACTGTATCTCGTCGTATAGCGAGGTGAGAGCATGTCTCGCTTCATTGCCCATGGTTGCTGTATCCTTTGTCCGGCAAACCAGAGCGTCCCTTTACCATTTTTAGCATTAAGCGTATCCAGAACCGTCATAAGTTTGTCGCTATTATGCCGCGGGACGTTTTCATCAAAAAGATTGAGCTGCGCCACACCGGAGCTGAAAAAATCCCCTAACATCACGCCTGCTTTTTGATAATGCCGCCCCTCTCGCCAGATGGCATCAAGGCAACGCGTCGCCGCACCAATAATATCCCGGCTGTCCTGGGTTGGCGTCAGTAGTTTTACCGACGCGTTGTTACCATAGTAAGGTTCGTTATGGGCAAATGGACTGGTTTTAATAAACGCAGAAATGAAGCGACAGAACTGGTGCTCTCCGCGCAACTTCTCCGCCGCACGTGAAGCATAGGTGCAAATCGCCTCCCGCATGGCATTGTAATCCGTGAGCCGTACACCAAACGACCTTGAGCAGATGATTTCCTGCTTAACCGGCGCAAACTCATCCAGCGCCAGGCACGATTCGCCGCGCAATTCCCGTACGGTTCTTTCCAGCACCACGCTGAAATGTTTGCGGATAAAGCGAATATCGGTTTCAGCCAGGTCACAAACCGTTTTAATGCCCATTGCATCCAGTTTCTTACCGATACGGCGACCAATGCCCCAGACTTCATCTACCGGAACGGCTGCCATCAGCTTGCGTTGGCGCTCGCTATTTGATAGATCGACCACGCTGCCCGTCTGATCCTGCCACTTTTTAGCCGCATAATTTGCCAGCTTAGCCAGTGTTTTGGTCTGAGCAATACCGACGCCCACCTTAAGATGCGTTTTCTGCAAAATAGCGTCCCTCATCTCGCAACCAAAATCAGTAAGATCTCTGCAGTTCCTCACCCCCGTCAAGTCACAGAACGCTTCATCAATACTATACCTTTCCACGCGCGGAGAGAGTTCCTCGAGGATGGACATGACTCTACTGCTCATATCCGCATACAGCTCGTAATTTGAGCTAAAACACGTCACACCGTAACGTCGGAACAACTCTTTTTGTTTGAAGTACGGCGCCCCCATTTGGATACCCAGTTTTTTGGCCTCCGCGCTGCAGGCAATAACACAGCCATCGTTATTTGAGAGAACCACCACCGGTTTATCACAGAGATCGGGCCGGAAAATGGTCTCACAGCTGGCGTAAAACGAATTGACATCGCAGAGCGCAAACATCAGCGCAGAGCCTTCACGGCATAGGTAACGACACCGAATACATTCAGTGATTCTTCACGGCCGATAACGATCGGTGCATAAGCGCTGTTCATTGGAACGAGCTGTACCGTTGGACGAAGCTGCAGCCGCTTAACCGTGAACTCACCATCAACAGCAGCAATAATAATGTCGCCATGTACCGCCGTCAGCGAACTGTCAACAACCAGCAAATCGCCATCATCAATCCCCCCCTCAATCATTGAATCCCCCGCGGCTTTCACGAAGTATGTGGCACTGGGATGCTGAATTAACAATTCATTCAAATCGATGCCCCGCTCGACATAATCCGCAGCCGGGCTGGGAAACCCGCACTGAACAAGGTCACTAAACAAGGGGATTGTATTGATTTCGCGGAGATCCGCTGGCTTGAGAAACAACATAATGACTCATCCAATATTAACTGTATTTATATACAGTAGTTTTATCTGAGCAGTTGTTCAAGCGACTTTTTGTGGCGCTATTGCTATTCACCTGAATTATAACGACTCGTGTCTGCACAAAAGTATCGCGACATGAAACCGGGTATAGTAGCGCCATAACATCATCAAAACGGACACACTATGACTACCGCAGGGAAAAGCAATCCGCTGGCCATTGGCGGCCTGATCGCGCTAACGCTCATCTGGAGCTATAGCTGGATTGCTATGAAACAGGTCACGCACTACATTGGTTCATTCGATTTCACCGCACTACGTTGTTCTTTTGGGGCATTGCTATTATTTATTGTCCTGATGCTACGTGGACGCGGAATGCGCCCGACCCCGTTCAGGTATACGTTGGCGATAGCCTTGTTACAAACGTGCGGCATGGTGGGATTATCACAGTGGGCGCTGGTCAGCGGCGGTGCGGGAAAAGTCGCTATTCTGAGTTATACCATGCCCTTCTGGGTGGTCATTATGGCCGCCCTTTTTCTCGGTGAACGCATGCGTCGTTTGCAGTACGTCGCTATTGCAGTGGCGGCGTTTGGCCTGGTACTGGTATTACAGCCGTGGCAACTGGACTTTTCGTCAATGAAGAGCGCGCTGCTGGCAATCCTCTCGGGCATCAGTTGGGGAGCCAGTGCGGTTGTTGCCAAACGTATGTACGCTCGTCATCCCAATATCGACCTGTTAGCACTCACCTCGTGGCAGATGCTGTATGCCGCGCTGGTGATGAGCCTGGTAGCCTGGCTGGTCCCACAGCGAACGCCTGACTGGCAGCCTGTCGTGTTCTGGGCATTAGGATACAGCGCCGTACTGGCAACAGCGCTGGCCTGGAGCTTATGGCTGTTTGTGCTGCGTAACCTGCCAGCCAGTATCGCCAGCTTAAGCACGCTGGCGGTACCGGTTTGCGGAGTACTCTTTTCCTGGTGGTTGCTCGGCGAAGAACCTGGCGTTGTCGAAGGTAGCGGGATTGTGCTGATTGTTCTGGCGCTGGCCATCATCAGCCTGAAGAAACGCGCCACGCAGGTGCAACGCGTTGAAAAAGAGATCTCTTGCGAAAAATAATCACGGAGAATAAAACACCCCGCATTACGCGGGGCGTTTGATCAGGAACGCTTACGCGGCATCATGCGCAGGAGCGTATTATCCTTCCAGAAATAGTGATGTAACAGAGCCGCAGCGGCATGCAGGCCAATGACAAAATAACCCAGGTTTGCCAGCGTTTCGTGCCATGATTTCAGCATATCGGCCAGTTCAAAATTGGCTTCTGCTGCATGTGGCATAACAATGCCGAATGCAACCCACGGATTTCCCCGGTTATACATCATCACCAGGCCAATAATCGGCAGCGCAATAAACAGCAAATAGATAACCAGGTGCCCCAGATGCGCCATGCCAATCATCATCGGCTTCGGTTTTGGCTCAATCGGCGGTGCCGGATACTTAAGTCTGACCAGCAGACGTGCCACCATCAACGCTAAAATCGTGATACCACAGGAAACATGCACCATGTTGAACCCGGGACGATAGCTGCGCGGGAAAAATCCGCGAAACTCCATGGCACTGTAGGCCACAATGACCAACAAAAAGACCAGCCAGTGAATGCCAATTTGCAGGCCAGAATACTTATTCCCCATAACACTTCTCGAATAAAAACAATAATGCGTCAACATAACGGGCTTTTGTTAAAAATTCATTAAGTTTTGTTCACTCATTTTCAGTAAGTTACGTTTAACCGCAAAAACAGCTATTGCCGCGGATGCCTGACTGGACTATGCCTGGTAGGGAAAATATGTCGTACCGTCTCATCCTGACAGGAGAAAACCATGAGTAAAATTGGCATTAACGGTTTTGGTCGTATCGGTCGTCTGGTATTGCGTCGGCTACTGGAAGTCAAAAGCAGTGTGGAGGTCGTCGCTATCAATGACCTTACCTCACCGAAAATTCTCGCCTATCTGTTAAAACACGATTCAAACTACGGACCATTCCCCTGGAGCGTCGACTTTACCGAGGACGCACTGATTGTTGATGGTAAAAAAATTGCTGTTTACGCCGAAAAAGAGGCCAAAAATATTCCGTGGAAAACTACAGGTGCGGAAATTATTATCGAGTGCACCGGTTTTTATACTTCAACAGAAAAATCGCAGGCCCACCTGGATGCAGGTGCCCAAAAAGTGCTGATATCCGCCCCGGCGGGAGAGATGAAGACGATCGTCTTTAACGTGAATGACGACACGATGGATGCAAACGATCGGATTATTTCTGTCGCATCGTGCACCACTAACTGCCTGGCACCGATGGCAAAAGCGCTGCACGATAATTTCGGTATTCAGCTTGGTACCATGACCACCATCCATGCCTATACCGGGACACAGTCACTGGTT
Organism: Citrobacter sp. RHBSTW-00671; assembly: GCF_014103415.1. Taxonomy (NCBI): domain Bacteria; kingdom Pseudomonadati; phylum Pseudomonadota; class Gammaproteobacteria; order Enterobacterales; family Enterobacteriaceae; genus Citrobacter; species Citrobacter sp. RHBSTW-00671. The sequence goes on along the minus strand of NZ_JABXPR010000001.1, from coordinate 2,919,809 downwards.
GATGGGCCACGTGGTAAGGATCTGCGAGCTTCACGCGCGGCAGCAGAAAATATCATTCCTCATACCACCGGTGCGGCAAAGGCGATTGGCCTGGTGATCCCGGCCCTGAGCGGGAAATTAAAAGGCCACGCCCAGCGTGTTCCGGTAAAAACAGGCTCTGTCACTGAACTGGTGTCGATTCTGGGTAAAAAAGTCACTGCGGAAGAAGTTAACAACGCGCTGAAAAAGGCAACGCTGAACAATGCGTCATTCGGCTATACCGACGAAGAAATTGTCTCGTCAGATGTTATTGGCTCACATTTCGGTTCAGTATTTGATGCGACACAAACCGAAATCACCGAAGTGGGCGATCTGCAACTGGTAAAAACCGTGGCCTGGTACGATAACGAGTACGGTTTTGTCACCCAACTTATCCGTACGTTGGATAAATTTATCACGCTTTAGTGTTATGGCGGAGGATCGCCTCCGCCTCGTTTCATTTCCCGCTAATTCAATACGTTGTGAGTCTCTCCCCGTTTTCAATTCATTAAGTGTGCTATAGCTAACCTTTGCCACAGAGGGAGCACAGTAATGGAAGCACTGAGTCGTGAAACGTTAGAAACTATGATAGCGCAAGCCGTTGCCCACGCCGCCACCGTCTCAGTCTGGCCAATGGGTGAAGCCCCCGGAGCAAAAAACAGCGATGCGGTATTTACCCCCGAACCCAGACATACGGGAACATCTCATTACGATCGTGCGGTAACCGGTATTCGTGCCCCAGAAATCACCGTCTACGCCCCCGCAAAACCGAATGGTGTGGGAATACTTGTCACCCCCGGCGGCTCTTATCGACGCGTCGTGCTGGACAAAGAAGGCAGCGCGCTGGCGCCCTTTTTTAATGCCCGCGGTTATACCCTGTTTGTCATGACCTATCGCATGCCGGGGGATGGTCACGAGGAAGCGTCAAACGCCCCGTTGGCCGATGCCCAACGTGCGATGCGCTACATCCGGGCTAACGCTCATGAGTGGAAAATCGACCCTGATCGTATCGGTGTCCTGGGCTTTTCCTCCGGCGGTCATGTGGCAGCCAGCCTGGGAACACGTTTTGCTGAATCAGTTTATACGCCCATCGATTGCGTAGACGAACAACCCGCCCACCCCGCGTTCATGGCGCTGGTTTATCCGGTGATTAGCCTGCGTGAGAATATTGCTCATCCTGGCTCTCGCCTTGAATTAGTTGGTACGACCCCCGAAGAGCAGGATCTGCACCGCTATTCACTTGAAGAACGGGTTGAGAACACGACGCCACCAACATTCCTGCTGCATGCCATTGACGATCCGGCGGTGAAAGTCGAAAACAGTCTGGCATTTTTTAATGCGCTTCGCGCACAGGGGATTCCTGTTGAAATGCATCTGTTTGAACGCGGCAAACACGGCTTCGGTATTCGGGATACTCAAGGGTTACCGCTGGCCGTGTGGCCGGAAATGATGATGAACTGGATAGCCACAAAAGTGTGATGATTGTGCCGGGTGGCACACAGGATCACCCGGCTTATACTCGGCGTATCAGTATCAGGACTGCAGATAAACCACCTGCGTTTGCAGATATTCATGCAAGCCATGCTTACCGTCTGCGCCGCCAATCCCTGACTTACGCCATCCCGCATGGAACCCCTGCATCGCCTCAAAGTTTTCACGATTAATATAGGTTTCGCCAAACTTCAGCCTTTTAATCGCCTTCATCGCCGTGTTCAGGTTCTGCGTATAGATCGACGAAGTCAGCCCGTAGTCGCTGTCATTGGCCATCGTCAGCGCCTCTTCCAACGTATCAAACGCTACCACCGGCAGCACCGGACCAAACGTCTCCTCGTGCATAATCGCCATCTCCTGGCGCACGTCTAACAGCAACGTCGGCGGGTAGTAATAACCTTTACCGGCAACGGCCTTACCGCCTAGCACCACCCTCGCCCCCTCCTGCACTGCGCGCGCCACTTTCTGTTCCACACGTTCCAGCGCAGCGGCGTTAATCAGCGGCCCCATCGCGATATCGTTACGCTCGGCCGGGTTGCCAAACTGGACGGCTTTCATTGCCTCTCCCAGTCGATTCACAAACTGGTCATAGATACCTTTCTGGACATACACGCGTTCGGCACAGTTGCACACCTGACCGGTGTTAATCACCCGCGAGTCAACAATTGCCTTCACGGCCAGCTCAAGATCGGCATCATCCATGACGATTGCCGGCGCTTTACCACCCAACTCCAGACATACCTTAGTGATATTTTTCGCTGCTGCAGCCATGATTTTCTCGCCCGCCACAACGCTACCGGTCATGCTCACCATCGCTACTTTGGGGTTCCCGGCAAGTTCCTGACCGACCGTTTCACCACGTCCAAGCACCAGGTTAAATACCCCGCGCGGCAGACCAATATCATCAACAATCTTGGCAAAGGCGATCGCATTATTCGGCGTGAATTCGCTGGGTTTAATCACAATGGTATTACCCGTCAGCAAAGCTGGCGCCAGTTTGCGGGCAATCAGGAAAAACGGAAAGTTCCACGGCAGAATGCCGGTTGTTACACCTAACGCACGCTTAAACAGCAGGATATTCTCACCCGGACGATCGCTTTGCAGGATCTCTCCTTCGTAACGCCGTGCCCACTCCGCCATATAATCGATGTAATCGGCGGTAAACGAGACTTCGACCTCGGCCAGCTGTTGGATCTTCCCGCCCTCTGCCACAATCAGCGCACTGATTTCACTGGCGCGTTGACGTATGCCCGCAGAAATTTTGCGTAGCCAGCTTGCACGTTCAATCGCGGGTAGCGCCTCCCATGCCGGCTGGGCCCGCTCCGCGGCATCAATCGCTTTACGTGCATCTTCAGCGCGTCCATCGGGAATACGCGAGATCAGCGCTTCGGTCGCTGGATTGACGACATCAATCCAGGCATCGTCGTGCCAGGTCACAAACTGCCCATCAATATACATAGGATGTTGTACGGGTACTGACATGCGCTTCTCCTGTGATTGATTTGTTTTTAACAAGTAAAACTATTGTTAATTAATACCAATCATGCATGGCGCATTACTGCTGGAATTGTCGTTCTGTGAGCCGCTTCATAAAAGTGTCTGGTAATGTCATGGCGAAGGGAAAAAACAGGCAGGATTTATGCCCGTTTGCGACAAAACATGCACAAACGGGCGGCAGAGATTACAGCGATCGGCTCGCCAGCAGGTCAGTCAGCGCCGTATCGTTTTGCAGATGCAGCCATGCTTCTTCAACATTCTGCGGAATATCAACATGGGCAATAAAATCACGACCGCGAGGGCCATAGCCGCTTGCATCATCGCGCAGTCTCGGCAATTCGCCGGTAATCAGTGAAAGATAGCGATCCACAGACCACAGCCCCTCCGCAGTCGGCGCGAAATCCACACCGCCGTTCTGTAGAGTCAACTCAGGGATAAAACCGGGAAAACTCAACCAGCGCGGCGCCTGCAGATCATCACGGGTTACACGCTGGAATGTCGCCATCGTGCGGCGTTGCATTGTAGGGTCCTGCACCACAATGACCGTGCGAATATTTTCTGTCGCCTGGTTCAGCAAGGCACAGCTAAAGCGTGCATTCTCACCACAGTTTGTTGACTGATCTTCCACCCAAATCGTCTCACCCGGAATTTGCCAGAACTGGTGCGCGATATCAGCCAGGATCGCCGCCTCTGCTCGTCCGCTGGTGCGGATGATGTTATAGCGCGGATGTTGAGCAATCGCGCTATACAGAAACGTTGTGGAATGGCCTATTCCCCCGCTGATCAGCAAGGGAATTTGATGTTCTTTCGCTATCTGGCAGGCCGCATCGATAGTCGGGATCACCGCATTCCCCGCCAGAACCACACAGTCTGCCTGAATAGCGGCGTGGTCCACAAAATCGCTCTGCGCTAACCATTGTCCTACGGTATTTATTGCCGCAAGGGTAGGCGCGGAAAGTGTTGGAAACTGTCTCATGTTCGTGACTCCTGGTCTTTGTTCTGTAGACCGGCGTAGGCCTAATAAGCGCAGCACCAGCAGGCACCGCGCCTTACCTCACCGGATGGCGGCGTCGCCTTATCCGGCCTACGGCACCACCACGCGTTAGCCTGAAATCTGCTCCATCGCCTGCAGAATACGTTTATCCGAGATGGGATACGGCGTGCCAAGCTGCTGGGCAAAGTAGCTGACGCGCAGCTCTTCTATCATCCAGCGGATCTCTTTGACATCATCATCTTCACGCCGCGCAGGCGGCAGTTTATTGAACCACTGCTGCCAGGCCTGCTGTACGCTATCCACTTTCAGCATCTGCGCCCGATCGCGGTGCGGATCAATCGCCAGTTTCTCCAGCCGTTTTTCAATGGCCTGCAAATAACGCAACGTATCGCCCAGACGTTTGAAACCGTTGCCGGTGACAAATCCACGGTACACCAGCCCGCCCATTTGCGATTTGATATCCGAAAGCCCCAGCGCCATGGTCATATCCACACGCCCTTTCAGACGTTTGTTGATGTTAAATACCGCCGTCAGGATCTGTTCGACCTGCTTCGCAATATCAACCACCGTGTCATTCAGCTCAGCCCGCACTTTTTCGTGCAACGCCGCAAAGCCCTCCTCCGTCCACACCGGGCCGCCGTTAGCGTCGATAAGTCTATCCACACCGCAGGAAATACAGTCGTCAATCAAATCCAGCACTTTGCCATACGGGTTAAAATACAGCCCCAGCTTCGCTTTATTGGGCAGCTTCTCGTGTAAATATTTGATAGGTGATGGAATATTCAGCAGCAACAGACGGCGTAAACCGCACCACATCGCCTGCTGTTGCTCCAGCGGATTATCAAACAGTTTGATGGAAACGCTGTCTCGCTCATCCACCAGCGCTGGCCACGCTTTCACTTTATAGTTGCCGCGTTTTTGCTCGTAACTTTCCGGCAGTTGACCAAAGCTCCAGATGTGCAGACCGCTCTGTTCGATACCATCATCGGCCACCGCAGACAGCGTTTCCTGGACTTTACCCTTCAACGCATCTTTCAGATCCTGCAGTGAGCGTCCTTCCTGCAGCTTTTTGTTCTTATCGTCGACCACCCGGAACGTCATTTTCAGATGATCGGGCACCTGATCCCAGTGCCAGTCTTCACGGTCAACGGTGACGCCGGTCATCCGGCGCAATTCACGCTCCAGCGAATCCAGCAGCGGCAGTTCCAGCGGCGTCACACGACCTAAAAATGCTTCCGCGTAGTTCGGTGCTGGCACAAAGCTACGTCGTACCGGTTTTGGCAGTGATTTAATCAGCGCGATCACCAGTTCACGACGCAGTCCCGGGATTTGCCATTCAAAACCGCTCTCTTCAACCTGGTTTAGTAACGGCAGCGGAATATGCACGGTCACGCCATCCGCATCAGCGCCGGGTTCAAACTGGTAGCTTAACCGCAGTTTAAGATTGCCCTGATGCCAGAAGTTCGGGTAATCCAGCTTGCTGATTTTCTCCGCGCCCTCTTTGATAAGCATGCTCTTTTCAAAGTTGAGCAGATCCGGTGTCTCACGGCTGACCTTCTTCCACCAGCTATCAAAGTGGCGGGCGGAAACCACATCATGGCTGATGCGCTGGTCGTAAAATTCAAACAGCGTCTCATCATCGACCAGAATATCGCGACGACGTGATTTATGCTCCAGCTCTTCCACTTCCGCACGCAGCTTGAGGTTGTCACGGAAAAACGCATGCCGCGTCTGCCAGTCACCTTCAACCAGTGCGTGGCGAATAAACAGTTCACGCGATAGTGCAGGATCGATCTGGCTGTAGTTCACCTTACGGGCAGCAACAATCGGCAAGCCGTAAACAGTGACTTTTTCTGTCGCCATCACCGTCCCCTGGGCACGCTCCCAGTGCGGTTCACTGTACGAACGTTTCATCAGATGCTGGGCAACTGGCTCCACCCACTCGGGATCGATTCGCGCGGCAATGCGCCCCCACAAACGGCTGGTTTCCACCAACTCTGCAACCATTGTCCACTTCGGCGGTTTTTTGAATAAACCGGAACCTGGGAAGATCGAGAAACGGGCATTACGCGCGCCGGTAAATTCCTGTTTATCCGCATCTTTCATCCCGATATGCGACAGTAATCCGGTCAGCAGCGCAACGTGGATTTCCCGATACTCAGCAGGTTCGCTATTGACCGGAATACCTAACTCTTTCACGACCTGACGCAGTTGCGTGTAGATATCCTGCCATTCGCGCACGCGCAGATAGTTAAGGAAATCAACCTTACACTGACGGCGGAACTGGTTCGATGACAGCGCCTTTTGTTGCTCGCCGAGGTAATTCCACAAATTTACAAATGCAAGGAAATCAGACTCTTTGTCGTGAAAGCGGCGGTGTTTCTCGTCGGAAGCCTGTTGCTTATCCATAGGACGTTCACGCGGGTCCTGAATGGACAGCGCCGAGGTAATGATCATCGCCTCACGGACGCAGCCATGTTTCTGCGCTTCCAGCACCATACGCGCCAGACGTGGGTCCACTGGCAATTGCGACAACTGACGGCCCAACGGCGTCAGTTTGTAAGCGGTTTGCTGCTCGTCGGTGGTAATCGCCCCCAGCTCTTCGAGCAGGCGCACACCATCCTGAATATTGCGTTTATCCGGGGCTTCAACAAACGGGAATGCCGCAATATCCCCCAGACCCAGCGCCGTCATTTGCAGAATAACCGACGCCAGATTGGTACGCAGGATCTCCGGGTCGGTAAACTCCGGGCGCGACAGGAAATCATCTTCTGAATAGAGACGAATACAGATCCCTTCCGATACACGGCCACAGCGACCTTTACGCTGGTTCGCAGAGGCCTGCGACACCGGTTCAATCGGCAAGCGCTGCACTTTGGTACGGTAGCTGTAACGGCTGATACGTGCCGTTCCCGGGTCAATCACATACTTGATGCCAGGTACGGTCAGCGACGTTTCCGCCACGTTGGTCGCCAGCACGATACGGCGACCGCTGTGCGACTGGAACACGCGGTTCTGCTCGCTGTTGGAGAGACGGGCGTACAGCGGCAATACTTCGGTATGACGTAAATCCAGTTTGTTCAGTGCATCAGCGGTATCGCGAATTTCACGTTCACCACTCATGAAGATCAGAATGTCACCCTGGCTTTCGCGTCCCAGTTCATCAACGGCATCGAAAATTGCCTGCAACTGGTCGCGTTCGGTGTCATCCGCGTCTTCGACAATCGGGCGATAGCGTACTTCTACTGGATACGTTCGACCGGAGACTTCGATAATCGGCGCGTTATTGAAATGCTTTGAAAAACGCTCCGGGTCGATGGTCGCCGAAGTGATAATGATTTTTAGATCCGGACGGCGCGGCAGAAGCTCTTTCAGATAGCCGAGCAGAAAGTCGATATTCAGACTGCGTTCGTGCGCTTCATCGATGATGATGGTGTCGTACTGCATCAGCATCCGATCCTGCTGGATTTCCGCCAGCAGAATACCGTCCGTCATCAGCTTAACCATGGTGTTATCGCTGACATGATCGCTAAAGCGGACTTTATAGCCGATACAGCCACCCGGCTCAGTGTGTAGCTCTTCAGCAATACGGTTGGCGACGGTACGCGCCGCCAGACGACGCGGCTGGGTATGGCCGATCAGCCCCTTCACCCCTCGCCCCAGCTCCATACAAATTTTTGGTAGCTGGGTGGTTTTACCTGAACCGGTTTCCCCGGCAACAATCACCACCTGATGGTCGCGAATGGCTTCCAGAATATCCTGTTTTTTCTGGCTGACAGGCAGGTTTTCCGGGTAGGTAATTGTCGGTCGAGCAGCTTCACGCAGCACAACCTTACCGGCTGCCTGGTCAATCTCTTTTGCCATCTCCTGGTAAATGGCCTGTTGTGCATCAGGATTTTTAACCTTCTTCACGCCGTGCAAGCGACGAGAAAAACGCTGTCTGTCGCGCAGCATCAGCGATTCCAGCTGTTGCTGCAGGATGTTGAAGGTTAATTTTTGTTGTTCTGTCATAGCGTTAGAGGGCAGTGCTCTGCCGGGTTAAATCTCTTGTAGATGATGGGTATAGAGTACCACATCGGCGCTTTTCATGTGTTGTTCAATAATTTCGAACATAGGATTCGATATATTGCGCTATCACTGCGGCAGGATTGTGAATAAAGTGTCAACAAGCAACGGGGCACATCCCCTTCAAACACATAAAAGGAAACACCCATGAGCAAGGTATTAGTTCTTAAATCCAGTATTCTGGCAGGGTACTCTCAGTCTGGTCAGTTGTCTGATTATTTTGTTGAACAGTGGCGTGAAAAGCACTCTGCTGACGAAATCACCGTCCGTGACCTGGCTGCAAATCCTGTTCCGGTACTGGATGGCGAACTGGTGGGTGCGATGCGCCCGAGCGATGCCCCGCTGACACCACGTCAACAAGAAGCACTGGCGCTGTCTGATGAGCTGATCGCTGAGCTGAAAGCGCATGATGTGATTGTTATCGCCGCGCCGATGTATAACTTCAACATCCCAACGCAGCTGAAAAACTACTTCGACCTGATTGCCCGTGCTGGCGTAACCTTCCGTTACACCGAAAAAGGCCCGGAAGGTCTGGTAACCGGAAAACGTGCTATCGTGCTGACCAGCCGTGGTGGTATCCATAAAGATACACCGACCGATCTGATCACCCCGTATCTGAATGTGTTCCTGGGCTTTATCGGTATCACCGACGTGAACGTCGTCTTCGCGGAAGGTATTGCTTACGGTCCGGAAGTGGCATCTAAAGCACAGTCCGATGCGAAAGCAGCAATCGACAGCGTCGTCGCTGCCTGATGATTGACCCTCTCACCATCCGGTGGGAGGGTACTTACTTCTTTGCCTGCTTCCCGTGGATGCGATTAATATCACGCCAAATGGTTGCATAATTCCTGCACTTCGCCAGATTTTCTTCCCAGCAATGCTGTAAAAATTGTTCCGGCTCCGCGACATCCAGGCTTAACAGCTTGAATACCCAACGATTCCAGACATACCACTTGAAAAGCCACATGATTTCACTCCAGGACGCTACCGGAGGGGGACTATATCAACATCGATATCATGCCGTGTGGCAACTATTGCGATGTCGATGAATAATTCAAGTGAATGCAATAATTGTCAGTTCCGGCTCAGAAATGAATTATTCTTTCCTTAACCATTTGCCATTTATGCCCTGTACATACTCGCCGGGTTTGGCGCGAGCAACCAGTTTTTGCCCGGCCATTTTTGCCACTTCATCTGGCGGAATATTATTGCTTTCAGCCAGTTGTTGATAACTGGCGTTGCGCGCTTTATTAATCTCATTCACCAGCGCCTGCGTTTCAGCATCCGTTTTCAGCGCGACAAGATAGCCGTTGAGCGTTTCACCGACCCGCCCCTGGGTTCTGGCTTCATTCAGCGTCAATGCCCACACGTTGCCGCTCAAAAAACTTAACGCCACCAGGATCGCTACAAGCTGTTTTTTCATCGTGGCCTCAGAACAGATCGCTGCGCGATTTCAGTAAACTCTCGACGTCTTTATCCACTTTGATATGGATCTCGTGCTCGATTTTGACGTTCATATTGATAGTGATGGGCTCTTTAGGCGCCGCCACTTCGATTCTGGGGGTACACCCCGCCAGCAGAGATGACGCAAACAGGCTCAGCATGGCAGCTATCATTTTCATTGTTGTTCCTCACATTCCTTGCCTTCCGGGCAATGGGTTTCTAGCAGCGCCGCATTTTGCTCAAGCCATGCCTGTAAATTGTCACCAAAACGCAAACTACGCCATAACGTAAATACGTTTTCCTCATGGGTGTAATTCAAATTAACGGTACCCACTTTGCCATCCACCCGGCTATTACCCGTGACGCTTGACTGCATAGTTAAAACACCCAGGTTATCCAGATTTATTTTCGTCCAGGAATGCGTTATTTCCATATAGCGTAACCAGTTGATCGCCGCACCGGCTGCCATGTTGTCTTTGACAACGGCATCCGCGGTGTCTTTATCAATACGTAACGTCATTGGTCCAGGGTTAGTCAACCATCCGTCTTTGATAATCCACTTTTCATTATTCAGCCATAACGGCAACGCACCGCTAACCGGACCCGACATAGCAAACTGCTTCGGATTTACCGCACTGATGAGTTCGCTGGAGGAGATATTCTGCACCCGTAACAATGCCGGATCGTGCTGCGGCATACGCAGTTGTTGCATAACCACTTTGCCACCCAGCAGTTCGGCGCTGACATCGCTTAACAGTAACGGATTGTCCTCACTCCAGGGATATCCGCCCTGCAGATCGGCGGTGATGTTTGTCGCAGCAACCTGATTCACAACTTCCGCAATACGTAATGACACCGGCCCCCGCGTACCCAGTTGCCATGCGCCTTCACTAAAACGAAACGGCAGCACAAAATCGACACCGTTAATTTGGTTATCAGGCATCCAGGCACTGCCCCCTTTAAGTACGCCGTGCCCCCCCGCCTCAAAGCCCTGCTCCGGCGCGGCAGAGAATGCCACCTGCGCATACAGTTCACCTTCGCGCAGATTCATTTTCCAGTCCGGGGGTACCAATGGCTGGAAAACGCTGAGTGATTGTTTTGGCCACCAGGCCTGGCCACGCAGGCGGACCCCATCCCAGCGTCCATTCAACTGTACCGGACCCATTGCCCCGGCATGAAGTTGACCTTTGAACTGGAAAATCGTCGGATCGGTCCCTTCGACGCTGAACTTCAGCGTTGAAGGGGGTAAGACGCTGCCCCCGCTAAAGAGCGTATTTCCGGCATCGAGCGAAAGCGCACCGCTAAACGTCGGTTTTTCGGCATCACGGACCCACACGATCGGCGCATCCATCACCAGACGCGGGTTTTCCACCTTCATGGTGCCGTATTGCAGATGATCAAATCCGGTCGAGAGGTCGAAAAGTCTCAGGGTGTTGTCATGCCACTCCCCTTTGCCCGCGACATCCCAACGCGCATGCATCGGTGTAAAACTGCCTTTGCCCCAATACCGCCACTGCCAACGACCGGCATCAGGAAGAAAATCATTTGCCAGACCATCAAGGTGTAACTCAAAGCCCCCCATCTGGTTCTCATGCGCGCGTAAAATGGCCTGTAGCCGCCCATCCACACCGCGCTGTGTCACTTTAACGCCAGCCAATGGCCAGCGAATTTCGTCAATATCAAGTGAGTCGATGACTCGGCCACGCGAACGCAGCAATGCTCCAGGTTCAAACGCCAATTGCGGATCGTTCAGGCTGCCGGTGAGCCTTGCAGGTAACATGGCGTAGAAAATCAGATCGCCTTGTTTGGCTTCACCGGTCAACTGCAGCGGCATTTCGCTGTTATCCATGTTGAGCTTGCCGGGCCCCAGGGTTAACACCGCATTCCCTTTGCCGGCTTCACCTTGCGTCAGAATATTCAGACGCCCACTCACCACGGCATTTTCCAGGCCGGCCTGCCAGTTTTCGACTTTCACCCCCAGACGCCCGCTTAACGGGAACCCCTGATAAGGCCAGTTCCAGCGACCGTCACTGATAGTCAGTTGCTGACGCGTTATTTCCCATGGCAGATCGAGAAGCGGATCGGCCGCATCCCGTGCCATCACGATCAGTTGTCCGCTATTTTCTTGCCATTCCAGCTCCGCATCCACCAGCGTGGGTTCCTGCGGTAAACTGAGCGTTGCAACCGCATGCCCGCTCACAGGCAGTCCGTCAGGAACCAGCGGCATCGTAAATTCCCCAACCAGTTTTACCGGCGGTTGCCCTTCAAATGCCGCAACGTCCAGTTCATTTACCGTCAGATTTTGTCCATGCAGGCGCCCCTGGAATTTAACCTTTTCCCCCTGGTAGCGAAGCTGCTGAATAGACGATGTTAACGAAAGTGACAGTTTGCCCTGCCACTCCTGCCATGGAGAGAGAATAACGTTATCGATGTTAATCCAGGTATTGGGCAGCATCGATTGCCATTCCGCCAACGTTTTAGGCGCGACGGGTGAGGGTTGCGTCTGAGGCAGTTTGGCCAGGCAAGCAGAATCCACTTCAATCGTCTTGACGTTCAACAACCAACGACTCGGGTGCGACAGTTCGGCCTGAGTAATACGTGCTAACGGGCAATCATCGACCAGATAACGAAGTTCCGGGATATACAGTCCGTGTCGGGTCAGCCGTGGGCTCTCATCAAGCGCGATACGCGTGCCTACCGGTAACCAGACACCCACCAGCGTAGGCACCCACAAACCGAGTGTCATCAGCAGCGTCAGCGGCATGAGAATCAATAATAAGAGGAGTGCCAGAACGGCTTTATATTTACCCTTCATGGGTAGTTAATATCCTGATTTAGCGAAAATTTAAGCCGGTTTAGGCTTGTATTGTGGCATGTTTAACTAAACATGCCCACATTAAGAATAGATGCTCCCGCAAGATATGTCGTTTTTACAGAACGCAGAGTAATCGCAAAGATACTGATAAATCAATAGGATGGATATTAATTACATCCGTTCAGGACTGTTATGACAGCGATGCGTCAATCAATACCTTACATTGCAAAATGATGGGTTTACAGTGAGTGCGATTAGAATGCTCTGCTGTGCGTCTGTTGCCAAACAAAGGGGTTGTATGAATCATTCGCAAAGAGAAACGCTATGCGCCAGTCTGCCGTTAAACCCACTGCTGGACGCTGAGCTGGCAGGTTATCAATGGGCGCGGAATCATGTTGGTCTGTCCGGAGCGGCAATTTATCACTTATATGGCAAGGCTGACGCGCCAGAGTTATTTCTGAAGCATGGCAAAGGCACCGTTGCTAATGATATCACCGATGAAATGGTCAGACTCAACTGGCTGCAGGCCTATATGCCTCTGCCCACCATCAATCATTTTAGCCGTACGGCTGATGAAGCGTGGCTTCTGACAACAGCAATCAGTGGAAAAACTGCTTTTCAGATGCTGGAAGACTATCCTGATGACCGTGGCGATATTGTTGATGCGCTGGCAGTATTCCTGCGTCGATTACATGCCATTCCAGTCAGCCACTGCCCTTTTAACAGCGACTATCCGTTTCGTCTCTCATTAGCCCATACACGAATGGTCAACGGTCTGGTAGATACCGATGATTTTGATGATGAACGTCATGACTGGTCTGCTGGACAAGTCTGGGATGCAATGCATACCCTTTTGCCATTTCCACCCGATCCCGTTGTGACGCATGGCGACTTCTCGCTTGATAACCTTATTTTTGCTGACGGCCGCGTGATGGGTTGTATTGACGTTGGTCGGGTTGGCATTGCCGATCGTTACCAGGACCTTGCGATCCTCTGGAGTTGTCTCGGGGAATTTTCACGGTCTTTACAGCAACGACTTTTTCAAACGTATGGCATTTCCCACCCAGACAGTAACAAAGTGCAGTTTCATTTGATGCTCGATGAGTTTTTTTAAACGCTACGTCTGCAATGTGGGGACGTACCGTATGTCCGTACCTGACTCCGCCTGCATGGGCAAAAAAACAACCAAAAGCCGCATGCAGTCTGACATGAGTGAAATCAGTTGTTGAAATTAAAGAACCTGCCCACACTAACAACAGATGCGTTGGAATTTTTCATTACGTCTTTGACTATCAATAATTTTTTATATTTTGTAAAATAATTTGAATTAGATTAATGTGACGTCAAAATCACTGGAGAAAGTCTTATGAAACTCGCCATCTATAGTACAAAACAGTACGACAAGAAGTATCTGCAGCAGGTTAACGAGGCTTTTGGTTTTGAACTTGAATTTTTTGACTTTCTGTTGACGGAAAAGACGGCAAAAACAGCCCACGGTTGCGAAGCCGTGTGTATCTTCGTGAATGACGATGGCAGCCGCCCTGTTCTGGAAGAGCTGAAAAAGCACGGAGTGAAGTACATCGCCCTGCGCTGCGCCGGGTTCAATAACGTCGATCTGGACGCAGCCAAAGAGCTAGGTTTGCAGGTTGTTCGCGTCCCGGCTTATTCGCCGGAAGCGGTCGCCGAGCATGCGATTGGTATGATGATGACGCTAAACCGTCGTATTCACCGCGCATACCAACGCACTCGCGACGCCAACTTTTCTCTGGAAGGTCTGACCGGCTTTACCATGTACGGTAAAACCGCCGGGGTGATCGGTACCGGTAAAATTGGTATTGCCGCACTGCGGATCCTGAAAGGCTTTGGTATGCGTCTGCTGGCGTTTGATCCCTATCCCAGCGCAGCGGCGCTTGAGTTAGGGGTTGAATATGTCGATCTTAAAACACTGTTTGCGGAGTCGGATGTTATTTCCCTGCACTGCCCGTTAACACCGGAAAATTATCATCTGCTCAATCACGAAGCCTTTGAGCAAATGAAAAATGGCGTGATGGTCATCAACACCAGCCGTGGTGCACTGATTGATTCTCAGGCAGCAATCGACGCGCTGAAAAACCAGAAGATCGGTTCCCTGGGTATGGACGTGTATGAAAATGAACGCGACCTGTTCTTTGAAGATAAGTCCAATGACGTGATTCAGGATGATGTGTTCCGTCGTTTGTCAGCCTGCCATAACGTCCTGTTCACCGGGCATCAGGCATTCCTGACTGCCGAAGCGTTGACCAGCATTTCTGAAACAACCTTGCAGAATCTGGCTCAAATCGCCAAAGGCGAAACCTGCCCGAACGCCCTCTTCTAATCATTCCGCTCCCCTGCCCTCAGGGGAGCACTTTCAGATAATCCCCGATGATAAATCTGGCGATATCATTATTATCATGAATGTGATCCCGTCACGAACGTAGAGAAAGTTAATGAAGAAAATTGTCACGCTGATTGCGCTCAGCATGCTTATGGCTGGCTGTGTGAGCAATGGAAAAATTTCCGTCAATCGCGAACAGTTACAGCACCACCGTTTTGTTTTACAGAGCGTCAATGGCAAGCCGGTAACCGTCGCCAATAACCCACCTGAATTAAGTTTCGGTGAAAATATGACGGTATCGGGAAAAATGTGTAATCAGTTCCACGGTCAGGGCAAGCTGTCCGACGGTGAATTAAAAGTGAAAGACATGGCAATGACGCGCATGATGTGCGCCGCTCCACAGCTAAACGCGCTCGACGGCATCGTCAGCGAAATGTTTAAGCAAGGCGCACAGGTCGATCTGACTGCTGACCAGTTAACACTGGCTACGGCAGAACAAACGTTAACGTTTAAACTGGCGGATTTAATGTAGTAAAAGCAGTGGCTCAATAATTCCCACAGCTTCCGGCGGCAAGCGACTGCTCACTACAGCGTTTGCCGTTGGGTAATGCACACATCCCGATGGCAGATCCATCCAGTTGACGAGCAACGGATAGCGAACCACCAATCATGGCACAGTTGGCTTCTCCGGAACTGGACATTGCAGCCTTCATGCCCGGTGCAACGTGTGCGGCCGTTGCCTGCTGAACAGGTTCACTACTGCAAGCCGATAATAATAACGCGGCACACCCTACCCAAAACGCTGCGCGCATCTTACTCCCCTCTGAATATTAACCAAACGACACAGCCATAAATAATAGGCAGCGGAAACACTGCCGTCGAGAGGCAAAATGCGCATTTATGCGTGCTGTTTACATTTTCTGGCAATTTTTTGGCTACTCCTTTGATCAAACCATTCATTCTGTTTATTCCAGGGACACAAAAGCGAAAATGTGCCTGAAGGCCTTTTGCTAAAATAGAAGGATAACAATCAGGATACGCCGTTGTTACGCGTGTCCCTCTTTTTGCGCAATGTAAGGGTGTCAGTATGCAAACAATTGACGGTAATGGTGCGGTTGCTTCGGTTGCCTTTCGTACCAGCGAGGTTATCGCCATCTACCCGATTACGCCGAGCTCGACGATGGCGGAACAGGCAGACGCCTGGGCCGGGAACGGGCTTAAAAACGTCTGGGGAGATACCCCTCGCGTCGTAGAAATGCAGTCAGAAGGCGGCGCAATCGCGACCGTTCACGGCGCATTGCAGACCGGTGCGCTCTCCACGTCGTTTACCTCATCGCAGGGTCTGCTGTTGATGATCCCAACGCTGTACAAGCTGGCCGGTCAGTTGACGCCATTTGTGCTGCACGTTGCCGCGCGTACCATTGCTACTCATGCGCTGTCTATCTTCGGCGACCATTCCGACGTAATGGCCGTGCGCCAGACAGGCTGCGCCATGCTCTGCGCCAGCAGCGTCCAGGAAGCACAGGATTTCGCGCTGATTTCACAAATCGCCACGCTGAAAAGCCGCGTCCCTTTTATTCATTTCTTTGATGGTTTTCGCACATCGCATGAAATCAATAAAATTGTGCCGCTGGCCGATGACACGATCCTCAGCCTGATGCCGCAAGCTGAAATTGATGCACATCGGGCTCGTGCGCTTAATCCAGAGCATCCGGTTATTCGCGGGACGTCTGCCAACCCGGACACTTACTTCCAGTCACGCGAAGCGACGAACCCATGGTACAACGCGGTTTACGATCACGTAGAACAGGCGATGAACGATTTCGCCACGGCGACGGGTCGTCAGTACCAGCCATTTGAGTATTACGGTCATCCACAGGCAGAGCGTGTCATTATCTTGATGGGTTCCGCGATTGGTACCTGCGAAGAAGTCGTCGAAGAGTTACTTGCTCGTGGAGAGAAAGTTGGCGTCCTGAAAGTTCGGCTGTTCCGCCCCTTCTCCGCCAGACATTTACTGCAGGCATTACCAGAAACGGCGCGTAGCGTTGCCGTTCTGGATCGCACCAAAGAGCCAGGCGCCCAGGCAGAGCCGTTGTATCTGGATGTGATGACCGCGTTGGCAGAAGCCTTTAACTGCGGCGAGCGGGAAACATTACCGCGCGTCATTGGCGGGCGTTACGGGCTTTCTTCTAAAGAGTTTGGCCCGGACTGCGTGATGGCGGTATTTAATGAACTGAGCAGCGCTAAGCCCAAATCGCGTTTTACGGTCGGTATTTATGACGACGTCACTAATTTGTCGCTGCCTCTGCCAGAAAATACCCTGCCCGGTACCGCCAAACTCGAAGCGTTGTTCTATGGTCTGGGCAGCGACGGCAGCGTATCGGCCACCAAAAACAATATCAAGATTATCGGTAACTCCACGCCGTGGTACGCGCAGGGTTATTTCGTCTATGATTCGAAAAAAGCAGGTGGCCTGACCGTTTCTCACCTGCGCGTCAGTGAGCACCCTATCCGTTCGGCGTATCTGGTATCGCAGGCTGATTTTGTCGGCTGCCATCAGTTGCAGTTTATCGATAAATATCAAATGGCCGAGCGTCTGAAGCCTGGCGGTATTTTCCTGCTCAATACGCCGTATAGCGTGGATGAAGTCTGGACTCGCCTGCCACAGGAAGTTCAGGCGGTTCTGAATCAGAAGAAAGCCCGTTTCTATGTGATTAATGCGGCCAAAATCGCGCGTGAATGCGGTCTGGCCGCGCGTATTAACACCGTCATGCAAATGGCGTTCTTCCATCTGACGCAAATCTTACCCGGTGACAGCGCCCTGGCTGAATTGCAGGGCGCCATAGCCAAAAGCTATAGCAGCAAAGGTCAGGATCTGGTTGAACGTAACTGGCAGGCGCTGGCGCTGGCACGTGAATCCGTCGCCGAGGTGGCACTGCAACCGGTTGATCCGCACAGCGCCAACCGTCCGCCGGTCGTTTCTGATGCCGCGCCTGATTTTGTAAAAACCGTGACAGCAGCGATGCTCGCAGGTCTCGGCGATGCCCTGCCCGTTTCAGCGTTACCACCAGACGGTACCTGGCCGATGGGAACCACGCGCTGGGAAAAACGCAATATCGCCGAAGAAATCCCTATCTGGAAAGAAGAATTGTGTACCCAGTGTAACCATTGCGTTGCCGCCTGTCCGCACTCGGCCATCCGTGCCAAAGTGGTCTCACCAGAAGTGATGGAAAGCGCCCCTGCCAGCCTGCATTCGTTGGATGTGAAATCACGCGATATGCGCGGTCAGAAGTACGTACTGCAGGTTGCACCTGAAGATTGCACCGGCTGTAATCTGTGCGTCGAAGTGTGCCCTGCGAAAGATCGCCAGAATCCTGAGATCAAGGCCATCAATATGATGTCTCGCCTTGAACACGTTGAAGAAGAAAAAGTGAATTATGACTTCTTCCTCAATCTGCCGGAGATCGATCGCAGCAAGCTGGAACGTATTGATATCCGAACGTCTCAGCTGATTACCCCGCTGTTTGAATATTCCGGAGCCTGTTCCGGTTGCGGTGAAACGCCGTATATCAAACTCCTTACGCAGTTGTACGGCGATCGTATGTTGATCGCCAACGCCACTGGCTGTTCATCAATTTATGGCGGTAACCTGCCCTCAACGCCGTATACCACCGATGCTAATGGCCGTGGGCCGGCGTGGGCGAACTCACTGTTTGAAGATAACGCCGAGTTTGGTTTGGGCTTCCGTCTGACGGTAGATCAGCATCGTGTGCGCGTCATGCGTTTACTGGAACAGTTTGCCGATAAAATCCCGACTGAGCTGAATGACGCCCTGCACGCGGAGGCAACACCAGAAGTCCGTCGTGAGCAAGTTGCAGCGTTGCGCCAGCATCTGCAGGGTGTCGAAGACGCACAGCAGTTGCTGACCGACGCCGATGCGCTGGTGGAGAAATCCATTTGGCTGATTGGTGGTGATGGCTGGGCCTATGACATAGGCTTTGGTGGTCTGGACCATGTCTTAAGCCTGACCGAGAACGTTAACATTCTGGTACTGGATACCCAGTGTTACTCCAATACTGGCGGACAAGCGTCAAAAGCCACGCCGCTCGGTGCCGTAACTAAATTCGGCGAGCATGGTAAACGCAAGGCCCGCAAAGATCTTGGTGTCAGTATGATGATGTACGGCCATGTATACGTGGCGCAGATCTCGTTGGGCGCACAGCTAAACCAGACGGTGAAAGCAATTCAGGAAGCGGAGTCTTATCCGGGCCCGTCGCTGATTATTGCGTACAGCCCTTGCGAAGAACATGGCTACGATCTCGCGTTGAGCCACGATCAGATGCGTCAGCTCACCGCAACCGGATTCTGGCCGCTATACCGCTTTGACCCGCGTCGTGCAGACGAAGGTAAACTGCCGCTGGCGCTGGACTCTCGCCCACCGTCAGACGCGCTGGCTGAAACATTGCTTAACGAGCAGCGCTTCCGCCGCCTGAATGCTCAACAACCCGAGGTTGCGGAGCAACTGTGGAAAGACGCAACGGCTGACTTGCAAAAACGCTACGATTTCCTGGCACAATTGGCAGGAAAAGCAGAAAAGAGCAGTACTGATTAATATGCTCTGTTAGGTATTAACCTGGAGTCAAAAAAAAGCCCGAACAATTGTTCGGGCTTGTCAATTTATTCGCTGGGTAGTAAGCATTCCTGCCAACATACCAACGAAAATAAATTAAATCGTGACAATAAAGGCATATAACCTACGCAGAATAACGCAATAAAATTCGCTTGTATAATTTTTATTTTATATACTTTCACAATAAAACATTCATGGTAATTATCATCATTTCAGCAGAATTATTTATTTAAGGTTTTACTTAAGACGTAACAATTCATATTTATCTCTTTACGGAACTTCTCCTTTAGCATGCTTTTACTCCCTACACGGGTAGTCACAGGTTAATAAAAAAACTAAAGGATTATTTCAATGAACAGAAAAGTATTGGCACTCGTAATTCCTGCACTGTTAGCTGCTGGCGCTGCTCACGCTGCTGAAGTTTATAATAAAGACGGCAACAAGTTAGATCTCTACGGAAAAGTGGATGCCCTGCACTACTTTTCTGATAATTCAGGCAGCGATGGCGATCAGACTTATGTTCGTGGTGGCTTCAAAGGCGAAACTCAGATTAACGATATGCTCACCGGCTATGGTCAGTGGGAATATCAGGTTCAGGCTAATAGCACTGAATCTGAAGGTTCAAACGCCTGGACTCGTCTGGGATTTGCAGGCTTAAAAGTCGGCGATTACGGTTCATTCGATTATGGTCGTAACTATGGCGTACTGTACGACGTGGAAGGCTGGACCGACATGCTGCCGGAATTCGGCGGTGACTCCTACACTTACTCAGATAACTTTATGACCGGCCGCGCTAACGGTGTTGCAACCTACCGTAATACCGACTTCTTTGGTCTGGTTAATGGTTTGAACTTTGCACTGCAATACCAGGGTAAGAATGAAAACCAGAATGGCCAGGAAGGTACCAACAACGATGGCCGTGATTTGAAACATTCCAACGGTGATGGTTTCGGTATCTCCTCTACCTACGATCTGGGTATGGGTGTAAGCTTCGGTGCAGCATATACCTCTTCCGATCGTACCAACGAGCAGGTAAATCAATCCACTGCTGGCGGCGACAAAGCGGATGCGTGGACTGCCGGTCTGAAATACGACGCGAACAACATCTATTTAGCAACCATGTATTCTGAAACCCGTAATATGACCCCGTATGGCGGCTCAAATGGTAGCGATTATACTGTTGCAAACAAAACTCAGAACTTCGAAGTCACTGCACAGTACCAGTTCGACTTCGGTCTGCGCCCGGCAGTCTCTTTCCTGATGTCTAAAGGTAAAGACCTTTCTTTGGCAGGCAATGCAGGCAACCCGAACGGAACGACTGGCGACAAAGATCTGGTTAAATACGTTGATGTAGGTGCAACTTACTACTTCAACAAAAACTTCTCCACCTATGTTGATTACAAAATCAACCTGCTGGACGAAGATGACAGCTTCTACGCTGGCAACGACATCTCTACCGATGACGTTGTAGCACTGGGTATGGTTTACCAGTTCTAATCTGTCTCTGTCAGCCCGCTGGCAACAGCGGGCTATCCTTTCATTAATAGCAATTCTGTTTTATCCAGATCAAAACATTATATCTGTTGCGTTAAAACACACCTTTGATAGATGATATCTTGCATTAATACCTGTAGTAGAGGATACCTGCAATGAATCATCACCCCGTTAAATCATCCCGTATTGCATCCGTCGGCTATGACGAATCCTCTCGCACACTTGAAATTCGCTTTCATCAATTGTCTACGCTGCAATATCAACATGTCCCGGCGCGTATTTTTCGAGATTTCCTGAGCGTAGTCTCTAAAGGTCGATTTTATGATGGCGTTATAAAAGGGAAATTTCCTGAAATCAAAATAAAGTGATGCCAAAATGTGATCTTTGTCATTGTACATAAAGTGCCATTACGCGGTAAGCTTTACGTGGATACTTAAACAGGAGGTTTTATGAACAGAACGATTCTTGTACCCATCGATATTTCAGACTCAGAATTAACTCAACGCGTTATTGCCCATGTTGAAGCAGAGGCAAAAATTGACGATGCACAGGTGCATTTTCTGACCGTTATTCCGTCACTGCCCTATTACGCTTCTTTGGGACTGGCCTACTCGGCAGAGTTACCGGCCATGGACGATCTGAAAGCCGAAGCGAAATCTCAACTGGAAGAGATTATCAAGAAGTTCAATATCCCAACGGACAGAGTGCATGTTCACGTTGCTGAAGGTGCGCCAAAAGATAAAATCCTGGAGATCGCTAAAAAATTACCGGCAGATATGGTCATTATTGCCTCACACCGACCGGACATCACCACTTATCTGCTGGGCTCTAACGCCGCAGCCGTGGTGCGTCATGCGGAGTGTTCAGTTCTGGTGGTTCGCTAAGCTGTCTGGCCCGCATACCGTTGCGGGCTTTTCCAGTTTTCAAGATAAACCCTTCCTTTTTGGCTATCTCTTATCCATTGCCCCGTATCAGAAGGCGTAAAACCATCTCCTCTAACAGTCAGCACCCGCTCTCCCTGTGCTTCGCTTCGTTCTGCGACTAACTCACGCCCAGAGCCATTTACATCAAAACTACATGCAATTCTTTGAACATTAGCTTCCGTTGCAGCAGAAGAAAGGAGTAAAACAATCATCATCAACTTTTTCATTGCCAGCCTTTATCATCGAATTTTTTCGAACAGATGATATATGGTGCAATTGATAAATCAATAAACCCAGCGTATCTGATACCCTACAGATATGATTACATTGACGAACTGCCATCAAACATGACCGTTCCCGCATTATTGATACCACTTCGAACACTGGATACACAAAGTTGTTCCTCTGTCCATCTGTTAGATTTGCAGTAAGTAACGCAATACATAATCAGCATCAATACCCAATACCTTACTTCAATTATTCTTGAGCTCGACAATCCTGTTCCGGATGTCAACTTTTGATGGCCACCTGTGTGGCGCTTTAATTGATGAGATACTCGCGGAAAACGTATCTTGCGTTGCGTCGAGTGCCATTAATTTACCTTTGGAAATGCCGACAGGCAATGAAGAGAGACGATAAGTGAAATTACTAATAGTGTTCATGGGAGTATGCCTTCTTGCTGCATGTTCTACATCCCAGGAAATTAAACGCCCAGATGGTTCAAGTGAGTACGATATCCAATGTGGGGCTGCTACCGGATGGAATATTTGCTATTCAAAAGCCAATGAAGTTTGCCCCAACGGTTATCAAGATTTATCGAAAGAAGGTGGTTTCAACCGCAAAGAGTTACGCATCCTTTGTAAGAAGTGATCTTTTAGCCATTGCCATAGGTCTGCCCATGGCGATGGCATAAAAAAACCTGCGGTGCCGATGGCTTGCAAGGACGAGCTCAACGTTGTCAAATTGTGGCCCAATGCCTGGGGTGTAGGCGAGCAGAAACCTTACTACTCTGTGAGTAGTATCGGAATCAAATAAATCGCAGCGGTAAAACGTGCTGGTATTCGTCGCCGTAATCCGTACCATACGCGGCATACTTTTGCCTGCTGGCTGTTATCGGCTGGAGCGAACCCATCATTTATAGCTAATCAGATGGGGCATGAAAACGCGCAAATGGTGTACGAAGTCTACAGTACATGGATTGAAGTAATGAGTGGCGATCAGGTTGCCATGTTGAATAACAAACTCGCCCTGTGATGGCAGTTTGCCCCTTATATGCCCCTTTTGGTTTTTGAGAACGGTAAGAATGCAAGATAATCAACAAGTTACAAAGAAAGAACAATACAACCTGAACAAATTACAGAAACGCCTGCGTCGTAACGTGGGTGAAGCTATTGCCGATTTCAATATGATCGAAGACGGCGATCGCATTATGGTGTGTCTTTCCGGTGGGAAAGATAGCTACACCATGCTGGAAATCCTGCGGAATTTGCAGCAAAGCGCCCCGATCAGTTTCTCTTTGGTCGCCGTAAATCTGGATCAAAAACAACCGGGCTTCCCGGAGCACATCCTGCCTGAGTATCTGGAACAACTGGGTGTTGAGTATAAAATTGTCGAAGAAAACACCTACGGGATCGTCAAAGATAAAATCCCTGAAGGCAAAACGACCTGTTCCCTCTGTTCCCGTCTGCGCCGCGGCATTTTGTACCGCACGGCAACCGAATTAGGCGCCACCAAAATTGCGCTGGGACACCATCGCGACGACATCCTGCAAACGCTGTTTTTAAACATGTTCTACGGCGGAAAGATGAAGGGTATGCCGCCGAAGCTGATGAGCGATGATGGTAAGCATATTGTGATCCGTCCGCTGGCCTATTGCCGCGAAAAAGATATCGAGCGTTTCTCTGAAGCGAAAGGTTTCCCGATTATTCCGTGCAACCTGTGTGGTTCACAGCCTAACCTGCAGCGTCAGGTGATCGCTGATATGCTGCGTGACTGGGACAAGCGCTATCCAGGTCGTATTGAAACGATGTTCAGTGCGATGCAGAATGTGGTGCCTTCTCACCTGAGCGATATTAATCTGTTCGATTTTAAAGGCATCAAGCACGGTTCAGAAGTGGTAGATGGCGGTGATCTGGCATTCGATCGTGAAGAGATCCCACTGCAACCAGCAGGCTGGCAGCCGGAAGAAGATGAAAACCAGTTAGATGAGTTGCGTCTGAACGTGGTGGAAGTGAAGTAAAGCTCTGTCAGGCCTACAACGTGCACAAGCGCTGTAGGCCTGATAAGCGGAGCGCCATCAGGCACGCCTACGGGCATTTATTTTAATAAACGAACCCGGCAGTTCTTGCCTTTGATCTTACCATTCTGCAGCTGCTTCCACGCTTTATGCGCCACCGACTGGCGAACGGCCACGTAGACATGCGCCGGATGCACGGCAATCTTGCCAATATCCGCCCCGTCCAGACCAATATCTCCGGTCAACGCCCCTAATACATCACCAGGCCGCATTTTCGCTTTTTTACCGCCATCGATGCACAGCGTCGCCATCTCAGCCTCCAGCGGCAGAATTGAGCCATTACCCGGTGCGGGTAGCCAGTTTAGCTTCAGTTGCAGCATCTCGGACAGAATATTGGCACGTTGCGCTTCTTCCGGCGCACAGAAGCTAATTGCCAGACCACTGTTACCCGCACGGGCAGTACGTCCAATACGGTGTACATGAACTTCCGCATCCCATGCCAGTTCAAAGTTAACCACCAGCTCGAGCGATTTAATATCCAGGCCACGCGCCGCCACATCGGTGGCAACCAGCACACGAGCACTGCCGTTGGCAAAACGTACCAGCGTCTGGTCCCGATCGCGTTGCTCAAGATCGCCGTGAAGCGATAATGCGCTTTGCCCTGCTGCGTTCAGTGCATCACAAACGACCTGACAATCTTTTTTGGTGTTACAGAAAACCACACATGATGCCGGCTGATGCTGACTAAGCAATTTTTGTAACAGCGGAATTTTGCCGTGTGAGGAGATTTCAAAGAATTGTTGTTCAATCGCTGGCAACGCATCGACCGTATCAATCTCAATCGTTAACGGATTATTCTGTACGCGACCACTGATCGCGGCAATCGCTTCCGGCCAGGTTGCGGAAAACAGCAATGTCTGACGTGACGCTGGCGCAAAACGGATCACATCATCAATGGCATCACTAAATCCCATATCCAGCATCCGATCGGCTTCATCCATCACCAGCGTATTCAACGCATCAAGGGAGACGGTGCCTTTTTGCAGGTGGTCGAGTAAACGTCCCGGCGTGGCAACAATAATATGTGGGGCATGTTGCAGAGAATCACGCTGAGCGCCAAAGGGCTGGCCACCGCACAGCGTTAAAATTTTGGTATTTGGCAGAAAACGCGCCAAACGACGCAATTCCCCGGCGACCTGGTCAGCCAGTTCGCGTGTTGGGCACAGTACCAGCGACTGAGTCTGAAACAGTGCAGCATCAATGTGCTGTAACAGGCCAAGACCAAACGCGGCCGTTTTGCCACTGCCGGTTTTTGCCTGCACGCGAACATCTTTTCCTGCCAGGATTGCCGGCAACGCAGCGGCCTGAACAGGCGTCATTTCAAGATAACCCAGCTCATTAAGATTCTCGAGTTGGGCGGCTGGCAAAACATTCAGGGTTGAAAAAGCGGTCACAATTTAATCTCGCGGTAAAAACTCACATTCAGCAGGCGCGTATCCTCGCAGATCTGCGCCCGTGATGCGACAATTTAATCGGCTCTTCATCCGGTGACGGGTCCGGCATAGGTTGCGGACGAGGTATTGGATCGGGAATCGGAAGCGGGTCGGTGGGGACAGTATCGAAATGGGGTCGTTGCAACGGCAACGGGGCGAATAAGCAGGTCATATTACCCTCCAGTGAGTCAGACTGACCCTTTTAGGGTAGACGCTGGTTTCCTGCAGGCAAAAAAAAGCCGACTAATCTAAGTCGGCGTCGTACGAATCAATTGTGCTATGCAGTAATTCAAAAAAGGAAGTAAGACAATATGGAGCGCAACGCCCATCGCTTGACGTTGCATTCACCTGCGAGAGAGATATTGCCCCGAATAGGTAGATGGTTTATTGACCTCGCTCAAAAACTTCGCCGTTTTCACTCACGAAAGTCGCTAAAAAACGTAGTTGTTACAACCATTTACTACGATGCAACCATAAAGTAACACCACCAATCAGGACAACTAACAGAATACAGAATAGTGAAAAACCAAACTGCCAGCCGCCACCGGGAATCCCCCCGAGATTGACGCCAAACAGGCCGGTTAAAAATGTACTGGGCAGAAAAACCATTGCCATCAACGACATGGTATAGGTTCTTCGCGCCAGAGATTCCTGCATAACCTGAGCAATTTCATCCGCCATAATGCCCGTCCGGGCGATGCACGCATCGATCTCATCCAGCCCTCTTCCCAACCTGTCGGCGATATCCTGCATCCGACGTCGGTGATCGTCAGTCATCCACGGTAAACGTTCACTCGCCAGGCGCGCATAAGCATCGCGCTGAGGGGCCATATAACGCCGCATGACTATCAGTTGTTTGCGCAGTAATGCCAGAAAACCGCGAGGCGGGATCTGCTGGTCCAGCAGGTTGTCTTCCAGATCGATAATTTTGTCATGCAATTGTTCGATAAACTCACTGGCATGATCGGTTAAGGCATCACAAACATCCACAAGCCAGCTACCACAGTCAGACGGTCCCGTCCCTTCCTGCAAGTCACTCACCACATCATCCAGTGCCAGCACTTTACGCTGACGCGTTGAGACAATCAGGCGTTCGTCCATATATAAGCGCATGGCGACAAGTTGGTCAGGGCGTTCGTCGGTGCTGCCATTAATACAGCGTAACGTAATCAGCGTCCCTTCCCCGACCCGGCTTACGCGTGGGCGAGTACTTTCTCCCGCCAACGCATCACGCACATTATTAGGAAGCAGAGGCGTTGTCGCCAGCCATTGCGCGCTATCAGAATGGGTGTAATTAAGATGCAGCCAGCACGGATGCGCACTGTCGATAACATCGTTGTCTTCCAGCGGTTTCACGCCACCGCGACCATCCAGCAGCCAGGCAAACACGGCATCCGGCACATTAACTTCGGTTCCCTTAATGGCTTCCACAGGGCCTCCATAAACATTCAAACTTTTCGTTAGTCTAGTCTTCAGTATATGTTAAGCAATATCGCATTGTCCCATTATGCTGAAATGATTCATAAAAGTGTTCCAGAAAATAAAAAGCGCCGACGGGTTCGGCGCTGTGGCGAGCAGATGTTGAATCTTAAAATGAAGAACCGTATTTAACCCGTTGACGTAGTCCGGAAACAGGGGGATCCCGATGCAAGATCGTGGTTGTTTCGACAGACATATTTTTACTTAAGCGAAATTTATGTGTACGTGACAGAAGATCATTCACCTGACTTTTCAGGATGCCGGACGAATCAGATAACTCATCGACCATGCTGACATTACTTTGCGTCACGTTTTCCAGTTCGGTCAGAGCCTGGGTAATTCTGGTGATCCCGTTTTCCTGTTCCCGTGTGGTTGTTAATATCTCCGCCATCAGTTGATTTAGCTGCCCTGCACCACCCACAATATCCTGCATGTTCTTTTCGGCTTCACGTACAACCGCCGCACCCTGCTGGACATTGTAATGCGTTTCATCGATAAGCCGTTTAATGCTTTTTGCCGCTTCTGCACTACGGTGTGCCAATATTCTCACTTCACCTGCAACGACAGAAAAACCTTTGCCATGTTCGCCGGCTCTCGCCGCCTCAACCGCCGCATTCAATGCCAGAATATTCGTCTGGAATGCAATACCATCGATTAACGCGATAATTTCAGTCATCTGCTGAGCACAGTCGGTGATCGAGCGCATATTGGTGGCGACCTGCACCATTAAATCGCCCCCCTGGCGAGCCGATTGTGTCGCAATATTTGCCTGGGCGCTCGCCATTTGCGTATTATCTGCATTATTGCGCGTACTAACCGCTATCTCATCCATATTTGCAGCTGTTTGCATTAACGCGCCAGACTGCTGTTCCGTTTTTACTGACAATTCGGCGCTACGCTCTGCGAGCTGTTCGGAAAGCGTCATCACGGTCCGCGAAGAGGTTCTGATCTCACTGACTAACGTAGAAATATTACTCGCCAGACTGTTAATTCCCGGAATAAGTCTGCCTGCACAGTTATTACCGAACTCAGGAATACTCATCGCCAGATTCCCTGCGGTCACCTCTTCAATGCTTTCTTTTACCGTATTAATCGGCACGACGAGATATTTTGTCATATACCACCATAAATATAATAGTGAAATAGTACAAACCACATCAGTGCCAATAATGACATCAAACCCTGCAGATAATATTACCTCTACGACATTGAGGGCCACTACGGTACATACCAGAAATAAAATAATAAACGTCCTGACGCTTATGTTATTTAACATTTTAATCCCACCAGCCAAAGAATAACGCGGAGTATTATTTTTTATAGCACCTGCAATGCAGATTGCCATTCCGCGATACCGAAAGTTCCATTTTCAATGAGAGCATGTCACCTTTTCACTTAAAGCACACTATCACACTACCAGTTTACATTAGTCTGGTTGTTTATCCCGCATAAGCTGGTGTTCACGCCAGTTGCCAGACTATTGTCACCCAGTGCACAATACGAACAAAAATACACCAAACCATAAATATGGTGAATGTTTTCATAAGCGAATATCACATATTCCACCGTTATAGCGGCTCAGACTAATACTGCTGACAGGAAAATAAGAACGCGCCGGGTTTTACCAGGTTAACTGGACAGAATCTGCTAGATTTATCATCACGGTTTTTTATCGATGGGTAGTAAGATGTTGCACGTGTCATGGGACCCTGTACTGATTGGGATTTCCTTTGTTGTCGCATTCATTGCTTCGTTTATTGCCCTCGATAGCGCAGGGAAAGTGGCGATCTCCAGTCGTCGGGAATCGACTTTCTGGCGTTTATCTGGCGGTGCAACGCTGGGGATGGGGATCTGGTCGATGCATTTTATTGGCATGCTGGCCATGAAAATGAGCATGCCGATTAATTATCACTTTTCACTCACGGCATTTTCTTTTTTGATCGCACTCATTTCCGCGACGCTTGCCATCAATATTGCAATATCAGGTCAAACGCTTTCGACTAAGCGGCTTATTGTTGCAACAAGCCTATTAAGCACCGGTGTTGTGGCCATGCACTACGTTGGCATGGTCGCTATCGTTGAACATGTTGCTATCCGCTGGCAGTTCTCACTCATTTTACTTTCCGTGGTCATTGCCATTATCGCGTCAGGGATCGGCCTGTGGTTAGCTTTTCATTTGCGGCAAAATACCCGACGCGCATTAATAAACCGACTTATTGCCGCTCTGGTAATGGCACTGGCGATTGCCTCAATGCATTACACCGGGATGGGGGCGGCCACCTTCACTCATTTCGGACACACTGCGCATGATGGACTGAGCACACTGGAACTCTCTATCTGGGTCTGCGCCATCACGCTGGTGATTCTGGGTATTATGCTGGTTATTTCGATGGTGGATTCTCAGCTACGTACCTCAAGACTGGCCGATAATCTGCATCAACTGAACTGCCAGCTTGAGCATCAGGTCCACTTCGATGCGCTGACCGGCCTTGCCAATCGCACGCAAATAGACGCCTGCTTACAGACCTGCCTGCGTCATTCCAAACTGCATCAACAACACTTCGCCCTGGTCTTTATCGACCTTGATCGATTCAAAATCGTAAACGACACCTGGGGCCATCACATTGGCGATCAGTTGCTTATCGCCAGCACACAACGCATATACAGCTGCCTTGATGACACCATGACGCTGGCGAGGCTGGGCGGCGATGAATTTATCCTGCTGGTGCCAAACAGCAACCGGGAAGCCATTTCGGCGCTGATGACCCGCATTGCCTGCGCAGTCAAAGAACCGTTTACACTGTTTGGACACACCATTCGTGTTTCGTTAAGCGCGGGAAGCAGTCTTTATCCCGAACACGGCTCAACGTTACATGAGCTAAAAGTAAAAGCCGATACTGCGATGTATCATGTCAAACAGGCGGGCAGAAACGGCTGGGCGATTTACACCCCTGAGATGGAGGCCATCGCCGATACGCCGCCAACGTTCTTGCAGGAACTGTCACAAGCGCTTGAGCGGAATCAATTCGAATTATGGTATCAACCTAAATACACCGCCGGGGATCACTCTCTGACAGGTTTTGAGGCGTTGTTACGCTGGCATCATCCTGAACGCGGCATTCTGCTGCCGGCTGAATTCCTGCCCGCACTTGAAGAAACGGGGTTGATTATTCCTGTCGGCACCTGGGTTCTCCAGCAGGCATGCCGCCAGTTATATCAATGGAAGTCACAAGGCCACACGGAGTGGACCCTTGCCGTTAATCTGTCGCCCGCCCAGTTTGAACAACCTGATATTGTCGATATAGTCTGCAACGCCCTGGCGCAGTATCAGCTTTCACCAGCACATCTCACGCTGGAACTGACTGAAAGTACGGCACTTAAAAATTTAAAACGCAGCGTGGAAGTCCTGAACGCGTTTGCCGATTTGGGGATCACCGTTTCTATTGATGATTTTGGCACCGGTTATTCAAATATATTGATGCTGAAATCACTTCCGGCGCGAGAATTAAAAATAGACAGAATATTTGTCAAAGATATTAGTGAGAACAGCAAAAATACAAAAATCGTG
Source organism: Citrobacter sp. RHBSTW-00671 (assembly GCF_014103415.1). Lineage (NCBI taxonomy): Bacteria > Pseudomonadati > Pseudomonadota > Gammaproteobacteria > Enterobacterales > Enterobacteriaceae > Citrobacter > Citrobacter sp. RHBSTW-00671. The sequence continues at coordinate 2,889,307 of NZ_JABXPR010000001.1, read as the reverse complement.
TCTACTATTATTGACATAGCGCACTCTATGAATATGTGTGTTGTGGCGGAGGGGATAGAGACCCAGGAGCAGGAAACGCTGTTAACCCAGATGGGCTGCGGTGTGCTGCAAGGCTTCCTGTATGCGAAACCGCTGCCGGCACATAAAATCTATGAATTGATACAAACTGAAAACGCCACAAAAGTAAAACCAACGGTACAACCCTTGTCTCACCGACAATCAATAACATTGTGAGATTGCATAATTAAAAAAATTCGCCAATAAACCGGCAACACAGCATATGAAGATAACGGGATTATCGATGAGCATAAACGAGCTGCATTCACTGGATTTATTAACCATTCCGGTCTGGATCGTTTCGCCACATACCGAAGAACTGGTGTTCGCCAATACCGTTGCACGGGAACTGATGCAGGCCCCGTGTTTCCCCCCTCTCAGAAAAGGCACATTCTCCACGCACGCACAAAATGATTTACCTATGTATCTCAGTGATTTGCGCAATCATCATGACATTGTGGAGATTCTCACGGTTTACCGCGAAAACGAGGAAATCGCGCTGGCCTGTCGTTTGTCCATCAGGACGCTGCAGGATATAGGTGATGTTATCCTCTATGAAGGCATTGAAACACCGACAGCGCAAGGTCTGAAAGCCAGCCGATCTGCCACCTATCAGCGGAAAAAACAAGGATTCTATGCCCGTTTTTTCCAGACTAACTCAGCACCAATGTTGCTTATCGATCCGTCACGCGACGGATTGATTGTGGATGCAAACCTCAGTGCCCTGAATTTCTATGGCTATGGTCATGACGTGATGTGTCAGAAGCATACCTGGGAAATCAATATGCTGGGGCGCCATATATTGCCGGTAATGCATAAAATTGCGCATCTGCCTGGCGGTCATAAGCCCTTACATTTTGTCCACAGACTTGCCGATGGAAGCACCCGTCACGTACAAACCTATGCCGGCCCTATCGAAATCTACGGCAATAAGCTGATGCTGTGTATTGTTCACGATATTACCGAGCAAAAACGTCTGGAACTGGAACTGGAACGCGCCGCCTTGCATGACGCTTTAACCGGGTTACTCAACCGGCGGCATTTTTATCAGATAACTGAGCCAGAACAGACACACGCAACATCGTTAACGCAGGATTACAGTTTACTGCTAATCGATACCGATCGGTTTAAAAGCATTAACGATCTTTTCGGGCATTTAAAAGGCGATGATGTCCTTTGCGCGCTGGCACGCACCCTGGAATCCTGTGCAAGAAAAGACGATCTGGTTTTTCGTTGGGGGGGAGAAGAGTTTGTACTGCTTTTGCCACGAACGTCTTTAGATGCAGCCCTTAATCTCGCTGAAGTCATACGCGCGACGGTAGCCAAGGTGAGTCTCCCTGGCCTTCCCCGCTTTACCGTCAGTATTGGCGTGGCGCGACACGAAACCAATGAAAGTATTGATGAGTTATTTAAGCGCGTGGACGACGCATTGTATAAAGCCAAAAATGAAGGCAGAAACAGAGTGCTGGCTGCCTGATGACTGCCCTGGTTAGCGACTACGTTTAGCGTGGCGTTCCCAGTTCTCCTGTTTCGCCTGCGCCGTTTTACGTAACGCCACATAACATGCCCCGCTGCCGCCATGATGCGGCAGTGCGGTGCAGAAAGCCTGCACATCATCAAACTCCGTTAACCAACGCGCGACGTAGCTACGAACGATATTGGCATGGGAGTTATCATCACGCCCCTTGCCGTGAATCACCAGGACATTGCGCAGCCCATCCTGCTGCGCCTGTAAAATAAAGCTAAATAGCATCTGGCGGCAGGTTTCAACGGGCTGGCGCACAAGATTAAGGCTTGCTTGTTGCGGATATTTCCCGGTTCGCAGCTTGTCAGTCACGCCATGCTGTAACCCTTCGCGACGAAATTCCAGCGGCACGCTCAGCGGGACGATATCCAGAAAACCTGTCGAGAGAAAGTTATCCAGCTGCAGCGTATCAATACGTGCCGGAGCGCGAAGATTACGCGTTGGCTGCCAGTGAACATCGGCGCATCCCTTCAGTGGTTGAACATCCCCCATGGCGTCAAGAAACAGCGATGCTTCATCAAGGTTCATGTTTCATCCTCCAGCGATTATGCGACGGTCATTATCATAACCGCGCACTATTATACCGACAACGGTTTACGGTTATTTCCAATAACGTACCGTTCGACATTCCTTTACCTCCACAAGTTAAGATCCGTTTTTGGGGGTATAGCTGCGACTATCACTGACATGATAATGTGTAACCCCGCCTGTAATGAGAGAAACGGATGCTGAACTTACTTGAAGACACCATTGCAACGCCCCTTGGCCCGTTGTGGGTAATTTGTGATGAGCAATTTCGCCTGCGTGCGGTTGAATGGGATCAACATCGCGATCGTATGGAGCAATTGCTGGATATTCATTATCGTTCTGAGGGTTATCAGCGTATTGCTGCCAAAAACCCCGGAGGGCTAAGCGATAAGCTGGCAGAGTATTTTGCGGGAAATCTCAGCATTATAGACACGCTTGAAACCGCAACCGCGGGAACCCCTTTCCAACGCGAGGTCTGGAAAGCGTTGCGTACTATCCCCTGCGGGCAGGTCATGCATTATGGACAACTGGCTGAACAGCTGGGGCGCCCCGGTGCCGCCAGAGCCGTTGGCGCGGCTAATGGTTCCAATCCTGTCAGCATCGTCGTCCCGTGCCACCGCGTGATTGGACGGAATGGCACAATGACTGGATATGCGGGTGGCGTGCAGCGAAAAGAGTGGTTATTGCGCCATGAAGGCTATCTACTACTCTAGAATCCAGGCAATTAATGCCTTATTCATCACACTTCCACACAATACGTCCTCAAATAAAGTGCGGTTAATCAGATAGATACAAACATTCAACTCGCTTATGCCTGAATTATTCTCTATTGGGAGTAGCTCAGGCTTACGTGCTCACCAAAAAGATGTTAAAATTGACAAATATCAATTACGGCTTGAGCAGACCTATGATCCCGGAAAAGCGAATTATACGGCGCATTCAGTCTGGCGGTTGTGCTATCCATTGCCAGGATTGCAGCATCAGCCAGCTTTGCATCCCGTTCACACTTAACGAGCATGAGCTTGACCAGCTCGATAACATTATCGAGCGCAAAAAGCCTATCCAAAAGGGGCAAACGCTCTTTAAAGCAGGTGACGAACTTAAGTCACTCTATGCTATCCGTTCCGGAACGATTAAAAGCTATACCATTACCGAACAAGGCGATGAGCAAATCACCGGTTTCCACTTAGCGGGCGACCTGGTTGGTTTTGACGCGATTGGCAGCGGTCATCACCCAAGCTTTGCCCAGGCGCTGGAAACGTCAATGGTATGCGAAATTCCTTTCGAAACCCTGGATGACCTGTCCGGTAAAATGCCGAACCTGCGTCAGCAGATGATGCGTCTGATGAGTGGCGAAATCAAAGGCGACCAGGACATGATCCTGCTGCTGTCGAAGAAGAATGCTGAAGAGCGCCTGGCGGCCTTTATCTACAATTTGTCCCGCCGTTTTGCCCAGCGAGGCTTCTCTCCGCGCGAATTCCGTCTGACGATGACCCGTGGCGATATCGGGAATTACCTCGGCCTGACGGTTGAAACCATCAGCCGCCTGCTGGGTCGTTTCCAGAAAAGCGGTATGCTGGCGGTGAAAGGTAAATATATCACGATTGAGAATAGCGATGCGCTGGCCGTCCTGGCTGGACACACGCGTAACGTTGCGTAACCTTCTCAGCTAACCTTCTGTCAAATCTCTAAATTTTTCGATTTAACGATCTGGCAGGAGGTTCCGCTTTCCTCCTCTTCCAGCAAAGTCACATGCCCACCAGCCTATTTTCCTGAGCGCATAAACGTCTCGCTTTTTACTCTGGCTTCCTGGCAAGATAAATAGCGGTAACGAAATTGCGCTTAACCGTGCCACCGAAATCGTTATTGATGATTCTCTCTATCTCACAGAGAAATGTTGCGCGCTCCGTTTCATTCAGGCGAGCCACCGGGGAGAATGTCGATACGAGTTGAATTGTTCGTCTGACATCCATTTGAGACGCCCATCTGATCTCCTCGCTGAGGATCTCGGTAAATCCGGATTTAGTCAGATCGTTAATCCTTTCGTCTTTTTGTAATGGATAGGGGTGACGGTAGCCGGCCTTGTGCGAAGGGCTGGTGCTCAGAGGGGCAAATAAGTGATTTGTTTTCTGCATAAAAGCGTCCATGTTGGTTGGATCACCAAAAACAGTCCACCACATAGCAAACCATCCTCCAGACCGCAAAAGTTGGAAAACCTTTTCGAGTCCCTTTGCAGGATCAACCCAGTGAAAAGACGTTGCGGCAATGCCTAAATCAAAGTAACTCGTTGGCGATTTAGCATCTTCAAAGGTGGAATGGACTAGCGTAAATGAATTCTGCGGATAACCTTCCAGCCGTTTGTTTAACTTCATCGCCAAATTCGGGTCGGGTTCAATTGCAGTAACCTGATAGCCCATATTCAGTAGTTTTTCCGTTGCCTGCGCCGTTCCTGGCCCAATCTCGAAAGCCTGAAAATGGTTTTCAGAACCGCAATGTTTTTTCAATAAATCATATACCCGTTCAGGATAATCAGGCCTGCCCTCCTGGTAGATCTCAGTGTTCCGGCCAAACAAGGCGCGCCCTTCTTCAAGAGGAATAGGATTTTGCATTTTTGTTCCTTATAAATATCTAACCATTCCAGTCTTCATTATTCATAGCCTTTTGCTAAATCAGGAATAACCCTACTCTTCACCTGTGTAAATAACGGCAACCAGGAGAAACAAATGATGTGCTGAAAGCAATGTTGCTCCCGGCGGAAGTCATATCCTGAGAAAAAGTGGTTTACATTGAGTTGGATGTAGGCTGAAACCACAGATTCCCTCCATTTATTGATCTGACAGAAGGTTCTCCCCTGTTTCAATCCACATTATTGGGTTACTCTTTTAAATACGAACTGCGGTGACAGTTGTAAGGAGACCCTGTATGGCTATGTATCAAAACATGCTGGTAGTCATCGATCCAAACCAGGACGATCAACCAGCATTACGGCGAGCAGTTTATTTGCATCAACGGATTGGTGGCAAAATTAAAGCCTTTTTGCCGATCTATGACTTTTCCTACGAAATGACCACCCTGCTGTCGCCGGACGAGCGTACGGCAATGCGTCAGGGGGTCATCAGCCAGCGAACAGCATGGATACGTGAACAAGCGAAATACTATATCGAAGCAGGGATCCCGCTTGATATTAAAGTGGTCTGGCACAACCGTCCCTTCGAAGCCATCATCCAGGAAGTGATCAGCGCTAAGCATGACCTGGTGCTCAAAATGGCACACCAGCACGACCGCCTTGAAGCCGTGATTTTCACACCAACCGACTGGCATTTATTGCGTAAATGTCCAAGCCCGGTGTGGATGGTCAAAGACCAGCCGTGGCCGGAAGGTGGTAAAGCGCTGGTGGCGGTGAACCTCGCCAGTGAAGAGGCATATCACAATGCACTCAACGAAAAACTGGTCAAAGAAACGTTGCAGCTTGCAGAACAGGTTAACCATACCGAAGTACACCTGGTGGGCGCCTATCCTGTAACACCTATCAACATTGCGATTGAGCTACCTGAATTTGATCCCAGCGTGTACAACGACGCCATCCGTGGACAACATCTGCTGGCCATGAAGGCGTTACGCCAAAAATTCAGTATTGATGAAAAAGTTACACACGTTGAAAAAGGATTGCCTGAAGAGGTCATCCCGGATTTAGCTGAGCATTTACAGGCGGGTATCGTGGTTCTCGGCACCGTTGGGCGCACCGGTTTATCAGCCGCGTTTTTGGGGAATACCGCAGAACAGGTTATCGACCATCTGCGTTGCGACCTGCTGGTTATCAAACCGGATCAGTACCAGACCCCGGTTGAACTGGACGACGACGAAGACGATTAATCCTGCAGCACAATGCCGGATGGCGATGTCATCCGGCATGACATATATTTAGTGCTTCTCCTCGCCTCCGAGGAAATAGATACCGAGCGGAATAGCCAGCAAAATAGTAAAAACCATACTGTAGACGCAAATCATTGCGGATTGAATGGCATACATCGAGGCTGTCCAGTCGGAAAGCGGAATGTCATACTGTTCAATGACGCCACCAATCGTCGCGCGCGTCACAACCGATGCCGCAATAATAAATACCCCAAGCAGACATAACAGAAACTTCCGTCCCTTCGCTGTCTTCAGCTTAGCCATGATCATAATATCGTCCTTTTGCAGATGAAAACCGTGTTACTTTGCAGCAACAATACCATGACATCAACTCACTGTCTGCTACATACGCCACACTCAGACTTGACATGCGCACTATTCGCCTGAAAATAACGCTGATTGTATTATTTCTCTCTCCTTTTGATGAATGATCTGACAGCCTGAACTGAGTAAAATATCCGCTGATGAAGGATGTCAGATGATATTTAGCTAACACGGAGTAACCTGGGAGAATCATGATCGCTGAACTGTTTATAAATAATGCGTTTAATTTAACGGTAATTCTCTGCAGCTGTGCAGCGTTAGTCCTGATGAGCGTCTGGTTTCATCGTAGTGAAAAACACTGCAAAGGATTCATATTCCATGCAGCACAGTTTTTTGTTTATGCCATTATCATTGGTACGTTTGGCACTATTGCCAATAACGTCATCGATAGCTATAAGCTGAAATTTATTTCCCCAAGCGTGGTCGACTTTATCTGTACCTCGTTGATTGCGTTGATCCTGACGATAAAACTCTTTCTGGTCATCAACCAGTTTGAAAAAACGCAGATTAACAAGGGCAGAGATATCACCAGTGCGCGGATCATGTCGCGCATCATTAAGATTACCATCGTCGTCGCCATCATCTTGCTGTACGGCGAGCATTTCGGCATGAGCCTGTCAGGGCTGTTAACATTCGGCGGCATCGGCGGTATCGCTGTCGGTATGGCCGGTAAAGATATCCTGAGTAACTTTTTCTCTGGCATTATGCTCTACTTCGACAGACCGTTTAGCATCGGTGACTGGATACGCTCTCCGGACCGAAATATCGAAGGTACGGTGACGGAAATTGGCTGGAGAATGACCAAAATAAACACCTTCGACCATCGTCCGTTATATGTGCCGAACTCAATTTTCTCTTCCATCAGTGTAGAAAACCCGGGGCGGATGAGTAATCGACGAATCAAAACGGTGATCGGGTTACGTTATGAAGATGCAGATAAAATTGGCGCAGTTGTCGAGTCAGTCAGAAAAATGCTGCAAAGTCATCCCGGAATAGATCAAAAGCAAACCCTGCTGGTCTACTTTAATGAGTTTGCCGATTCATCGCTGAATATCATGGTGTATTGCTTCACGAAAACCACCGTGTGGCAGGAATGGCTTGCTGTACAACAAGATGTGTACTTGAAAATTATTACAATAGTTCAGGAAAACGGAGCTGACTTTGCGTTCCCCAGTCAGACGTTGTATATGGATAACGCCGAGGCACAACCTTCTGCCCACTAACCAAAACCAAGACGCGGATATCCGCGTCTTTTTTGCCTTTATTTCAGTGACGCGATATCAATGACAAAGCGGTATTTCACGTCGCTTTTCAACATCCGTTGCCACGCGGTATTAATATCCTGAATATTGATAACCTCAACATCGGCCGTAATGCCATGCTGACCGCAGAAATCCATCATCTCCTGAGTTTCCGCAATCCCCCCAATCACCGAACCCGCAACGGCTCGTCTACCGAGGATCAGCGGAACCGTGTTCAGGAACGGATCCAACGGCCCCAGATATCCCACCAGCACCAACGTTCCGCTAAGCGCCAGCGTTGGAATATATGGGTTCAGATCATGCACGTAGGGAACGGTATCAATAATCAGGTCAAACTGATTTGCCGCGGCTTTCATCTGTTCGCTATCCGTTGAAAGCACAACATGACTGGCTCCCAGGCGTCGGGCATCAGCTTCTTTGCCTGGCGACCGCGTGAACAACGTAACATCAGCCCCCAATGCTTTAGCAAGCTTGATCGCCATGTGTCCCAAGCCACCCAACCCAACAACAGCGACTTTACTCCCCTGCCCAACCTGCCAGTGACGCAACGGCGACCATGTGGTGATACCGGCGCACAACAACGGTGCAGCACCACGCAAGTCGATTCCTTCTGGCACCTTCACGACGAACTTCTCGGTCACGACAATCTTGTCAGAATAGCCGCCGAAAGTAGGCAGGCCATCATGACGGTCTGTATCGTTATACGTAAGGGTGTTCCCCTCTTCGCAATATTGCTCAAGACCCTGTTCGCAGGCGCTACAGTGCTGGCATGAATCAACCATACACCCCACGCCGGCAAGATCGCCGACCGCGAATTTTGTTACCGATTTCCCAACATGCACTACACGGCCTATTATTTCGTGGCCGGGAACCATCGGATACGTAGCGCCGCCCCAGTCATTGTAGGCACTGTGGATGTCGGAGTGACACACCCCACTGAATAATATTTCAATGACGACATCATCTTCACGCGGATCCCGACGAACAAAACTGTGCGGGACCAGATCTTCTTTTACCGCCAACGCGGCATAACCCTTCACGTTCATGACCATTTAGATCTCCTCAGGGATAACGTGCACCTCAACCAGCATAGCTCAGGGCAACAGGTTGTACTCGGCGTCAGCGACCGGCTCCAGCCATTCATTCGATGCGCCTGCTGCCGGGATTTCCACCGCAATATGGGCAAACCAGCTATCACGCGCAGCACCATGCCAGTGTTTCATTCCCGCCGGAATATGAACCACATCACCCGTTTTCAGTTCTCGCGCGGGTTGATTCCACGCCTGGTACCAGCCTCTACCGCCAGTCACCAGCAGAATTTGACCGCCCTGATGATGAATGTGCCAAAAATTACGGCAGCCAGGTTCAAATGCCACGTTACCAATCACCACACCTTCCATTGAAAGCATGGTCAGATAGCTGGTCCCGGTGAAGTACTTCGCATAGGCTTCATTTTTCTCTCCCCGGGGAAAGACGCTGTTGCCATCAAATTGTTCGTTCATCATGACTCCCGTAGGGGTAGTAGCTGACGGTATTCCTGACATACATTCATCAAGAACTGCACGGGCATTTTCCGCAATCTCAGCACCACAGTGCTGCTTAAGAAGCGCAGTAAACGCGATAAGTTGCTCAGGGCGAAGCCCAACATTCAGGCTGATCGCAAAGTGACTTTTCAGCTGGCTGTTCACGCCACCCAGTACGGCTAACGCAGAGACGGTTGCCAGTTCCCGGGTCGGCCAGTCCAGCACATCGCGCTGAAAAATATCGCCAAACAGATGTGCTTTAAGCCAGGTATCAATGGCAGGGGCAAAATCAAACAGCGGGCCGCTAACCGGCTGTCCAACCAGTTGGGTTTGCGTTTGGCTTCCCGCCAACAGGCTGTTCCAGTCAGCAGGTTGCGGCGAAGCGGATTTCCCTTCTGGGTCCACAATCCCTTTTTCTTTGCGGTCTTTCACTACCGACATCAGGCACGACAGGCCATTCAGACTGCGGGGAAAACCACAGTATGCGTAAAGCTGCTGTAAAATCTCTTTCACTTCATTCAGGGTTAGCCCTGCATCTAACCCTGCATTAAGCGCTGCCTCCAGCTTATCTGGCTGTCCTGTGGCAGTGAATGCTGCAATGGGGACGACTGCCAGCTGTCTGGCACTCAAATGATTTGACATGTTCGATTCTCCGGGCAGGCGACAGTCTCTGCCGCCGAATGCTGAAAACAACAAAATTATAGAGGCACAGCGTATCGACGATTAGAGGGTTAAATAAGGACAAACTTATGAAGACAAGTCATGAATAGCGCTGTGGCAGGTGCTACTCACCGGCAGGGAAATCTGTTGATGCTGCAAGCGCATGCTGGGTCTCAAAGTCAGCGACACGTTGGCGCAGCACCGAGAGCGTACTTTGCAGCGCCTGCGAACCCAGAACCATACGCAATGGCGCAGGAACAAGGTCGGCGCTGCCCGGCACTATCCACTGTGTGACGCAGTGCAGCGCTATCCGTCACATCCACTTGCGGTGCATCAAATGTCACGGGCCAGCGACTCAGGAGATCGCTAACTTTAGCGCGATCGCGTACGGTCCCCACCACGCGTTCACCGCGTTCAAGAAGTTGCTGCGCCATCTCGCGACCAAACCCACTGCTGACACCGGTGATTAGCCATGTACGTTGCACCATACGCCCTCCTGTTCATTGTTTTAAGTGTTAGACATTCGGGGTATTACGCCACCCGAACCTCAATGAGCATGATTATTACGCCATAATTATCACTCGTATATGAATCGTTTATGCTTTTAGAATTCCATATATTGATATAATGAAGAAATAATCTTCCCATAAAAGCGCACCCGATATGCTGGATAAACTCGACGCATTAAAGATATTTTGTACGGCAGCTGAAACGCTGAAGTTCAGAGAGGCTGCCGCAACACTCGGTCTGGCCCCCCAACAAATCACCCGAGGTATTGCTGAACTGGAACAAAGCCTTGGCGAAATGTTGTTTCTGCGCAATACACGACAAATGAAGTTGACGCCGTTTGGTCAGCAGTTCTGGCCAAAAGCAGAGCGTCTGCTGGCTGAAAGCGAAGCGCTATTCTCAGAAGGTAAACGTCACAATCCGCAGGAGATAGCAGGGAAAGTACGCATTACCCTACCCCCGCTATTCGAAAACCGTGAGATTATTCGCCAGTTGCTGCACGGCCTTGCCGGTTATCCGGAAATCAGCATCGAGTGGCACAATGCCGGCAGACATCTGAATATTATTGACGAGCAGATCGACATGGGTATTCGTATTGGCACCGTCCCGGATAACCGATATATCGTGAAAACAATCTGCCCGGTAGGTGTCAATATCGTTGCCTCTCCCCACTTAGTTGAAAAAATGGGCAAACCGAAGAACCGCCAGGATTTGCAACATAACTACCCGCTCAGTGCCCTGACCAACAGTAATTCAGGGCGCGTCTGGCCATGGCAGTTTGCCGATGGCAACAGTTTCTTTCCGGCAAACCCGGTGTTTATCGCTGCCGATATTGAGAGCGAACTGGCCGCTGCCCTGGCGGGAAGAACGGTTGGGCAGCTGGCAGATATCTCTGTTCGGCCTTATTTGCAAAATGGTGAACTGGTTAACCTGCTGCCAGAACTTAACTATCAGCCCTGGCAACTCTATATTTTTCGACCACATCTCCCGCTGCTACCAGCCAGAGTGAGGTTGGTATTTGAACAACTAACACAGATCCTGCGCGGGCAATTTTGTCATCCGGCCTGATTTACGTATTACGCTAAAATCTCGATTAAATTACCGTCGGGGTCCTGAATAACGGCCTCGTAATACCCGTCACCGGTGGTTCGTGGCCCGGAGACCAGGATACCCTGTTCTTTTGCGCGTATCGCCAGAGCATCAACATGCTCCGCGCCACCCACAGAGAGAGCAAGATGTACCCATCCTGGAGTGTTATTGTCAGGTACAGAGTGGGTCAGTCCCGGTTTGGTCATTAACTCAATCGCAATGTCCTCACCAATGTTGACGAAATAAGATTCAAACCCGGGATTGGTTTTGCTGCAGTATTTTTCGTTTATCACACCATCAAAAAACGACACCCAGAACCGGGCTTGTCGCTCAAGATCCCGGGTCCATAAAGCCATGTGTGCAATTTTCATCGCGATCCTCTTATCGTTTTATTCTGAACGGTACGCCCCCGCTAAGGGATATTGACATCCTGCACCATAATGCACGATTATGCACGTTATTGCTCGATGTTTATTTTTATGGAGTTCTCATGCTCGATTACGCTGCATTCCCGGATCAACGCCAGGCGCTTATCTATCAGATCCTGCAGGAAAACGGCAGAGTGATCTGTACTGAACTGGCCGCCCGTTTGGGGGTGTCAGAACATACGATCCGCCGTGATTTACATGAGTTGTGTAAAGAAGGTGTTTGCAAGAAAGTCTATGGCGGGGCTGTCATTTCACTACCAGATTCAGCGGACATCGCAGTACGCAAGAATATTAATACCGCGAAAAAGAGCAGTATCGCGCAAAGATGCGCCCGGCTAGTGAAATCCGGGAGCTGTATTTTTATCGACACAGGAACAACCAACCTGGCAATGGCTGAAGCCCTTCCCGCTGAGTTGGCATTAACCGTCGTGACAAATTCACCCGATATTGCCGCCGTACTGCTGAAAAAACCGCTATTCGAGGTCATCATGTTAGGTGGGCCAGTGCAGCGATCGTCCGGTGGGTGCGTAGGTCCGACAGCCATTGCCCAGGTACAGGATATTTTATTTGATCAAGGTTTTATTGGTGGTTGTGCGATGGCTCCGGAATCCGGATTAACCGGGTTTGATTACGCCGATTGTGAGTTTAAAAAAGCGGTAATTAAGCAGTGTAACGAAACTATCGTCGCACTGACGGCGGATAAGATCCCTGCAGTCGCACGTTATGTTGTCACCGCCAGTAGTAACATCGATGTCATTGTCGTGGAGGAAAACATCAGCAAACAGTACGGCACCGCTTTTCAGGCGCATGACATCCGCATTTACACCGTATAACGGTAGCGCAGTCTTTTTACGTACAGATTCAACGGAATATCACGGTGCTAAAAGTGGCGCCAGCCGTCAATGGGGTAATGGCTGACAGAGAGTCCAGGCGAATTCTATGATGGCGTTTATGGTACTCCACAAACAAGAATTCCTCTTTGTCTGCTGTGGTACACGTCGTCACGGCCCAGGCATCAAAGTGTTCCCCTGTGGTCAGTTCAATGTGCAGCAAATAGTGATAAAGACAGGCGATCTCCAGATAGTCATGCAGATCGCAATCGACAGGATGGTACTTTTCTGCAGCACACATAAATGCCCCCTTCCCATGTCCACACCGGTTCGGGAAATAGCTCACGCGACTTCCCGAACATGCGACGCTATTTCAGCGCTTCAATAGGTGCGCCAAAGTTGATATGCAGCACATTGCCGTCGATCACCAGCGCAGGAACAGATTTCACTCCGATTCGCTCCGCCTCTGCAACGTGATCGGGTTGTTCCCCCAAATGAATAACCTCGATTTCCACATCCGGGGACAGATGCTGCAGCAGTGTTTCTTCTGCGGAAACGCAAACCGGGCAACCAGCATGATAAAAACGGGCTTTGGTCATGATACCTCTCCTTTAAATTATAGTATCGACTCGATACTATAATTTATGCTACGCCAGTTTTATGCTTTGTCAATATAGTTTTTAGTCGATACTATATGCCAAGGAGGATTTTGTTATGCATGACATGTCGCTTTTTGACGTACTGGACCGGCTGTCTGGTCTGACGCGGATGTGGTTTCGCCAGCATCCTTTACTGGCGGATCTTCAGCCAGTACAGCTCAGTGCGTTGATGTATCTCGCACGCTGTAATCGCTATTCCAATACGCCTCTCGCCGTGACGGACTACCTCGGCCTCACCAAAGGAACGGTGTCACAATCGCTAAAGTTGTTGGAATCAAAAGGACTGGTGGTACGCACGCAGGATGCCAGGGATAAGCGTAGCGTTCATCTGCAGCTCACCGAATCGGCCAAAAATCTGCTGGATGCCCTGCTTCCCCCCTCATTTTTGGTGACGGGCGAATCGGCAATGGGTGAGCACGCAGGTTTACTCAAGGAGCTACTCTTCGATCTCCTGCGAGGCATTCAGCGCACCAGTAATGTGCCGGGATTTGGTCTGTGCCAGAGCTGTCGATTCCACCAAAAAGTGAATGGTCAGGGATTTTGTAATTTAACAAAAGAACCGTTGAGTGAGGATGATTCGATGTTAATTTGTCGGGAGCATCAGCCCCCGGACGTATGATCTTCTCTGGTTTAGTGTCTTCAATGTGGTCGGGTAGCCGCTTTCCAGGATAACCACTCGCTCCTGGCATTTGACGCGTCGATATTACGGCTTAAATATGCAGAGTAGAGTCATCAAATAAAAAAGCCAGCGAGAATCAGTCGCTGGCTAATCATTGCGTTCAACGGCATTCAGAACGCGTAACGAAGCTTCAAACTAATGCTCTGACTGGTGAATTTAGTTCGCTGATTGGCATCGTATTGTACCGTGCCGTCAAGCGCATCGCTGAACTTTGCCGTTACCCCAGCACCCGCCATAGCAATCCAGGGGCTTTCACTCATCCCGTGATAGGTAAATGGCGAGTCGGCGGCTCCGATAAATGCCATCGTGGTTTTGCTGCGATCGTTCTTTGTATCGTAACCAGCCCCAACATAACCGTGCACATCAACAATCTCCGATAGCTTAATGCCCGCTTTCAACTTACCAGAAACCACCAGCGCTTCGGTGGTGGTCCCACCTACTTTCAGCCCAACATCCTCTGCGCCACTCTCCTGATAACCTTTATCCTTCACGCGATAGTAATCTGTACGCAGCTCAGGAGTGAGCATCACATTGTCCTGCGGGTGGAAGGTGCTCTGGAATCCAAGCCCGGCCTGGAAGGTATCACTATCGTAGTCAGAATGCGCCACACCATTGTAAGCAGTGCTGCCATCGTTAGGGTTTTCAATATTCAGGTAACGGTTACCCGTTGTATTATTTCGCCCGAAGCCAGTCTGCCAGGTCATCCCCGTATCTGGGGTAAAGTCATATCCGCCATATGCAAGAAGGTTCCAGCTGTCCACACGTGCGTCATGTCTGATATCGTCAGAATTATCGTTAACATCTGTGCGACTCATGCCCAAAGCCAGACCCAGTCGGGTTCTCTCTAAAATGAGACCATCGGCACCAATGGCGAACCCACGTGTATCTGCGTTATACCCAGCGTAATCTCCACGGCTGGACTGGTTATCCCAGCGCCCAACGGGGCGTATCCACAGATATTTCTCCGGATTAAACTCGTTGGTATAACCCTGACCGCGTACGGACTCCTGACGACCACTGACGATGTCGCCAAACGCACGCAGATTATTCATTTCAATGTACGGCATGCTGCCATCCATCAACGGGGCAAGTTGAACCACATTTTTGTGAACCTGACTGGCATTAAATGACGAGGTGATCGCGCATACGGTACTCGCCAGCGCACCGGTACAGTTCTGAGGCGCGGTATAACTATTATTAATGAGGTTATCCAGCACGGTCCCGACGCCGACTAATGATGGATTATCACTGGTTTTATCAATGGCATTACCGACGGTAGTCAGATTCGTCTCGGCAATTTTCAGCGAGTAGCTGGTGCCGGTTTGCACCGAAATAAACTGATAACGAAGCGAATCATCCAGTACCGCCGAGGGTGTGCCTGTTATCTTACTGGCCGTAACGACATCAACCAACTCATCGCCATCAGCGAAGCTAGTGCTACCCTGGGTTATCACCAGCGTCCGTCCATTCAGTGCCGCGTTACCGGCAACATTCAGCTGACCATAGCTGCTGGTGCTGTCTGCCTGCAAGGCCAGGACACCGTTGTTATTTTGTACGTAAGTATTTACGGTTGAGGGCTGCTGGCTGCTGAGTAACTCGAAAATACCGCTGTTACTCATCGCGCTGTTCGGGGCATTAACACGCCCAATAATAATCCCTTCGTTATTGATACCGCCCACTATTGTGCTTGTACTGGCCACTTGAATAGCATCACCGGTTAACGCGCCTATCAATCCTTTATTTTCGAACTGATTTACCACGGAAGAATTCTCTAACACGACCGCGTTGCCACTGTCGCCGCCAATAATCGTCCCCATATTGACTAGCGTACCGGTCTGAGACGTTCCGCCAAGATATACGCCGGCAACGCCGCCATCAATGATACCCGTATTGAGCAACGTACTAATCGCCGCTGAATCGTCAACGGTAATACCATTCCCATTTGGCGCGTAAATAGCACCGCCATCAAGGTTTTGAATGGTCGTATCCTTGACCTTACTCCCGACATAAATACCGTTGCTGCCAGTTCCATTAACGGTGATATTACCCTGGTTGGCGATTTGGCTGCTTCCAGTGGAGTTCGCGTGAATGCCATCCCCGCCAGCACCTGATGTGGTGATACTCCCCGAGTTCTTAACGGACATCCGCGAGACAGCATTCAGCAAGATCCCATTACCAGCGGCGCCGGTCGTGGTCAGCGTCCCCTTATTCTCCAGCGCGCTATCGGATACCTCTGCCACGTTTATGGCATTTTTATTGTTAGCTGGGGTACTAATTGTACCGCTATTAATGACCTGCGACTGATTTGTGGAAAAGAACTGGATACCGTCGTCGTCTGAAGAAATGCTGCCGTTATTCTGTAGATTTGCTTCATGACTGGAAAAGTGGACAGCTGCACTCCCTCCCGTCGTTTTAAACTGCGTGCCTGACTCAATAATCACGCGTTGCTGATAAGTTTGAAACTGTTGTGGTACCGTCACGTTGTTATTACACGTTACCGTCGCACCAGTGGGGTCTGTACAGTCAGCCCAAACCGCTGGCGAAGTCAACATTCCCGCACTACCCAGGATACTGCTAATAACTAAACAACTAGTTTTCTTTTTCAAACTGGTTCCTTAATATAAAGATAACATTTATAATTAATTTAATTACATCACCTGATAGTTTGGGGATGTTAATATTATTTAATAATACATCAGACCTAATACTTCGTCAGCTTAGTAATCATAAAAACAATCATAGTTTATAAATTCTCCCCCCTGCCGCTTTCATACATGTCGAATTTTCACGCTGCGCCAGTGCGGTGGGTTGTTGAGCTTTGTATCGGTAAGCATTGACGGTATCCCGTATCAATAAATACCGTTATTGATGATGGACTATGACGGTGATTCGTTTAATACGTCATTTATACCGTCAAAAAAATGGGGTTTCCTGAAGCGGTTAATAAAGGTTAACGAGAGGTGATGGCGCTGAAATCAGCGCCAGTTCTGGTTTTTGGCGAGGGTAACGAAGGTTAACAGGAGAATGTACGCAACTAGTGCTTAACAATATACATTGTGCGGCTATAGGCCACATCTTCCGGGTTGGTAATCGGATACCCTTTCAGCCACGGTTTAATTAAACGCCCGTTGGTGTACTGATAAATCGGCGCAATAGGCGCTTGTTCCATTAGGATTTTTTCTGCTGCGTTATAATCGGCGTTCCGTGCTTTCTCTGTATTTTCCAGCGTCGCCTGAGTCAACACTTTATCGTATGCCGGATTGTTAAAGCGAGAAATATTGCCCGTATGGGTCGAGGTTAATAACGACAGGAATGTGGATGGCTCGTTGTAATCGCCCACCCAGGATGCACGGATCACATCAAAATTACCGGTATTACGGCTATCGATATACGTTTTCCATTCCTGGTTCTGTAGTTTCACATCCACGCCAAGATTTTTCTTCCACATGGAAGCCACAGCAATAGCAATCTTCTGATGATTTTCAGAGGTGTTATACAACAGCGTCAATTTCAGCGGTTTCTGTGGACCATAACCCGCCGCACGCAGCAGCGTTTTCGCCTGAGCGTTAAGCTCTTCCTGACTCATTTGTTCAAACGGAGAAGGTTCCGGGATAAATCCTGCCGTCACATCCGGCGTGAAATGCCATGCGGGTTTTTCTCCAGTCCCTAATACTTTCTCCGCCATCAGACGCCGATCGATAGTCATACTGAGAGCCAGACGCACGCGTGAATCGGCGGTCGGCCCTTTTTGCGTATTAAACGCATAGTAATAAGTACCAAGCTGCGGCGGGGTATAAACCTGGCCTGGAATATCCTTCAATAGCTTCTGATACATATTTTTCGGGAAGGACTCTGTAATATCAATATCGCCAGCAAGATAGCGTTTGGTCGCAGCAGACTCCTGGTTAATCGGCAGGAAAGTCACTTTTTGCAGCACCGTTTTGGCGTTGTCCCAATAATGTGTGTTCGGCACAACTTCCAGTTTCTCGTTAACCACGCGGTCTTTCAGCACATAGGCACCGTTACCGATAAGGTTGCCGGGTTTTGTCCACTCTTTACCGCTTTCAACATTCGCTTTTTGGACGGGATAAAACGCGAAGCTCGCTGTCAGGTTGGCAAACCAGGGGAGCGGTTTGTCCAACTGCACTTTGAAGGTATGCGCATCCACCGCGCTGACGCCTAACGTATCGGGTGTGGCTTTGCCATCAATGATCGCCTGGGCATTGTTGATCCCTGCAAGCGCGGCAAACCAGGCAAACGGCGACAGTGTTTTCGGGTCCACCAGACGCTGCCAACTGTAGACAAAGTCCTGTGCCGTTACCGGCGTACCATCGGACCATTGTGCATTATCGCGCAACGTAAACGTCCAGATGCGGTTATCATTACTCTTCCAATGTGTGGCAACACCGGGAATAATCTCACCCTTGTCATTCTGGTTTACCAGCCCTTCGAATAAATCGCGAATAACCTGAATTTCTGGAAGCCCAACGGCTTTTGCCGGATCGAGTGACGCTGGCTCATCTTTTATATGGCGCACCAGTTCTTGCTTTTCTGCCAGTACCGTTCCGCTGGGAACATCCGCAGCATAGGATAAAGAAATGCTGCTAACCAACAGCGCACAACAGGTTACTGAAACAGAATGCCTCATAAAATACCCTCAAATCTGGCCACTAAGTGAATGAGTAATTATTTGTATCGCCAGCAGGAAATGCAATTAACTTCCGACAGGAAAGTGATATTACACCTGAAAAGATAAGTGTGTGAAAACGATTTGATTATCCATACATTTTGCACAACACTGCGAGTAACCATTCAGCATTCAGAGATGACTATGACCGTTACCCGTCCCCGTGCCGAGCGCGGCGCATTTCCGCCAGGAACTGAACATTACGGACGTTCACTATTGGGCGCACCGCTAATCTGGTTCCCGGCGCCGGCAGCCGATCGTGAAAGCGGTTTGATACTGGCTGGTACTCACGGTGATGAAAACTCATCAGTCGTCACCCTGTCCTGTGCCTTACGTACGCTCAACCCTTCCCTGCGTCGTCATCATGTCGTGCTGGCCGTTAACCCTGACGGTTGCCAGTTGGGCCTGCGCGCAAATGCAAACGGCGTAGATCTTAACCGTAACTTTCCGGCGGCAAACTGGAAATCCGGTGAAACGGTATATCGTTGGAACAGCAGCGCAGAAGAGCGTGATGTGGTGTTATTAACCGGCGATCATCCGGGATCAGAGCCTGAGACCCAGGCACTATGCCAACTTATTCACCACATTCATCCTGCATGGGTAGTTTCTTTCCACGATCCGCTGGCCTGTATTGAAGATCCCAGACACAGCGAATTAGGTGCGTGGTTGGCGCAGTCGTTCGAATTGCCGCTGGTAACCAGCGTCGGTTATGAAACGCCAGGCTCTTTTGGTAGCTGGTGCGCCGATCTAAACCTACATTGCATTACTGCAGAATTTCCGCCCATTTCATCGGATGAAGCGAGCGAAAAATACCTGCTGGCAATGTCTAATCTTTTGCGCTGGCATCCTTGAGATGAAGCTGTCCGGTGGTAAAATGCAAGGCAGGCTCCGCGTCCCGGGCCAGCCAGGTTGGGCCATCCAGATCGGCAAAGCTGACCTGTGGCGTAAGCGGCAATGCAGCGCCAATCGCCCTGGATGTACACAACATACAGCCGAGCATCAACGCAAATCCCTGCTCGCGAGCTTCAGTCGCCAGCGCCAGCGCCTCCGTCAGACCACCTGTCTTGTCCAGTTTAATATTCACCATTTCATAGCGGCCATGCAGCGCTTTCAGACTGCTGCGGGTATGGCAGCTTTCATCGGCACAGACAGGCAGCGGATGCACGAAATTCTCCAGCGCGGCATCATCATTAGCCGGCAGAGGCTGCTCCAGCATCGCAACGCCTAAATCCGCCATTAACTGGCAGCGTGCGGCCAGCCCTTCAGCACGCCAGGACTCATTAGCATCGACAATGATTGTCGCCTCAGGCACAGCCGCCCGGATTGCAACCATCCTTTCGCTGATTAAGTGTGCATCCAGTTTGACTTTCAGCAATCGGGCACCGTTATCCCATAGCGCGGTCGCGCTCGCCGCCATCTGCTCTGGCGTGCCGATCACGACGGTTTGCGCGGTCGTTACTGTTGCATCCAGTTCAGTGCCAACATAGTCGGCCAGAGACTGTTGTTGCTGACGTGCATTGAGATCCCAAAGCGCACAGTCAACGGCATTACGCGCCGCCCCCGCGGGCAGTAATGCCTGCAGCGCTTCACGCGTCAAACCGTGCTCCAGTTGCGGCACAACACTCATGATTTGAGCCAGTACCGACGCATCGCTTTCGCCATAGCGAGGATAAGGCGTACATTCTCCAATCCCTTTTACACCATTCTCTTCCAGTTCAACCACCACCACATGCGCTTCGGTCCTGCTCCCGCGGGCAATCACAAAGGGAGTGTGTAACGGCCAGGCTTCCTCATACACCTTAACTGATCTCATTTGTTTTCCTTATTGCAGCCCCTGAAGCGGATATCCGCAAATAGCGTTTGCCGTGTTAACTGCTGATGGCATAAACTAGCCTTGACGTTAACTATATGTAAACAGGAAGATAACCATGTCACAAACCGTTCATTTCCAGGGCAACCCGATTGCCGTCGCCGGCTCCATTCCTCAGGCTGGAAGCAAAGCTCAGGCTTTTACCCTTGTGGCTAAAGACCTGTCTGACGTTACGCTGGGCCAGTTCGCAGGCAAGCGCAAAGTGCTGAATATTTTCCCAAGCATCGATACCGGCGTGTGCGCGGCATCAGTACGTAAGTTTAACCAACTGGCGACAGAAATCGACAACACCGTCGTACTGTGCATTTCAGCCGATCTGCCATTCGCCCACTCTCGTTTTTGCGGCGCAGAAGGCCTGAGCAACGTTATCACGCTGTCCACCCTGCGTAACGCTGAATTCCTGAAAAACTACGGCGTTGAAATTGCCGAAGGTCCGCTGAAAGGTCTGGCTGCTCGTGCCGTTGTCGTTATCGACGAAAATGACAACATCGTGTTCAGCCAACTGGTAAATGAAATTACCAACGAGCCTGACTATGATGCAGCGTTGGCCGTGCTGAAAGCCTAAGTTGCCCTGAATACAAAAATGCCTCCGGATGGAGTAATGCTGTTCAGTTAACATTTTAGTTTCAGAAAGCATCAACATGTGTTGGCGGGGTAATGAACATGCTCTCTCTGAGAAAGGGTTCCGTTCACCTCATGTTCATCGCTTCTCTGTACACTGAACGCCAGTGAACGTGTTAAGGGTGCTATCGCCGCACCCTTAACAATCCCGGCTCCCGGCACGGAAAATTGTTGCTGCGCAATCCCCTCCGCTTATTCCTCCAGGCTACCGGGCCGGGCGCGTTGCAACATCCCTGTCACACGCACCCTGAACCCGCATCCCTGCGGGTTCTCCCGGCCTTACGAAAACACGTCGGCAATTTTCAGCCGGACCAGCCACGCCTGACCACCTGTATTTTTATTTGAACATGTTTGAACAGCAAAACAAATTTAACTGAAAATCAGAGAGTTGAAGCGATGTCTCTGGTCCGGCTGAAAATCGATGAGGTGTTGACGGCTGACCGGGGCTGCCCGCAGGGATGCGGGCAGAGGGGACGGCCTGCAGGGACGCAGGCTCGACCCCGACCCGACAGGCAGGCGGCATAAGACGAATAGCTCGCACAGCGACGATTTTCCCGCCGGGAGCCTGGGATGCAAGGGAGGCGGCGGTGAGCCTCCCTTGCACGTTCACGTGTATAGCGATATCAGAGAAGCGATGAACATAAGGTGAACGGAAACTAATCCAGAGTAAAACGTTCTCCAGACATGCTTAACTGACTGGCATTACTCCGGATGGAGGCATTTTTATTTGCATCATGACTCTTCGCTTTTTTTCTGCTGACTCAGACCATACTCGCGTAACTTATTGGCGATCGCGGTATGTGAAACCCCCAGGCGTTTGGCCAGTTTACGCGTGCTGGGATAATTCATATAAAGCTGCGTCAACACGGAACGTTCAAAACGGCTGGTGATTTCATCCAGCGACCCTTCCATCACCTCTTCTCCGACGGCAACTGTCGCTGCATCATAATCCGGCAATAAGATATCCTGCGGACGCAGTTCATAGCCTTCAAGCTGAGTTAACGCCCGATAGATAGCATTTTTAAGCTGACGCACATTACCCGGCCAGCCGTAGCGGGTGAGCACCGTGCTGAGATCGGCAGACAACTTCGGACGCGGTACGCCCTGCTCGTCGGCAAAACGTGCCACAAACAGCTCGGTGAGCGGCATAATATCTTGTGGGCAATCGCGTAGCGGCGGCAGATTAAGCGTCAGGACATTCAGGCGATAATAGAGGTCCTCACGGAAAAGACCTTTCTGCACCAGTTCCACCAGGTTCTTTTGCGTCGCGCAGATTACACGAACATCAACATGAACTTCATGATCTTCGCCCACGCGACGGAACGTCCCGTCATTAAGGAAGCGCAGCAATTTCGTCTGCATGCGCGGCGACATTTCGCCAATCTCATCCAACAGCACTGAACCGCCATTCGCCTGCTCAAAGAACCCTTTTTTACCTTCCGGGGCGTGGCCAAACAGTTCGCTTTCTACCGCATCTTCAGGAATAGACGCGCAGTTCAGCGCCAGATAGGGTTTTGACGCACGTGGACTCGCCAGATGGCAGGCATGTGCAAAGAGATCTTTGCCGGTGCCAGTATTTCCGGTGATCAGCAGCGGTGCACTCAGCGTCGCCAGCTTGCGAGCCTGTTCAACAACGTGTTTCATTTTGGCGCTAACGGCAATAATCTGGCTGAATGCGCTCAGATCCTGGGTGGTCATGTTTTGCAATTGACGGCCCATGCGGAGGGTGGAACGCAACATGACAACGGCTCCCGTCAGCATCTGCTCCTGGTTTTCACCCTGCAAATGGACTGGCGTAATCTCCATCAGGAAGTTTTGCCCGTTAATCACAACATGTTCACTATGGGAATCCTGCGGATTACTTTCCAGCCAGCGCTGGAAGTTAAACCCATTAATGAGCTGTGCCGCCGTGTGGTTGCGCATCCGCTCCTGGGGATGGGCAAAAAGCTGGCAACTTGCCGGGTTTGCCATCTCCACTTTGCTTTTCATATCCAGGGAAAGAACGGGTTCAGGCAGTGCTTCAAGCAACGCGCTAAGCGCCAGATGCTCGCGTTCGGAAGGCATCCAGGGCACGGTTCGGACGTCCGTTACCCCTGCGATGCGGCGGATTTCAGCCATCAGGCTGCTGAAGTTAGTGAACTCCAGTTCCGCAAAATTAAGGTAAATTCGCCCGATGGGGTCAATCTCGATACCGCGTAAATCAATGCTTCTCAGCACCAGTAAATCGAGCAATTCGCGGGTCAGACCAAGACGGTCTTCACAAAAGACTTCCAAACGCATAGGAACCTTCACCTGGACAAGGGATCATGTGTTAGATGATAAGCCAGTATTGGGTTAGCAGGAAGGATTCTGTCAACAAATATTGACAGCACGCTGGAAAATTGGGCGCCGGGGCGTAAAGTTATACGATCGGCACCCGTTTTACTCAACTTTCACGCGGGGATTTGTTCTTTTGTAAGGTCTCTTTCACCTGACCGATCAACTGACGGCGGAAATCCCCCAGTCGCGGTTTATCATCATCAATCCACGGTAATGGACGGCACAGCTCCATCGCTTTAATCCCCAGACGCGCGGTTAACAAGCCCGCGCCAATACCCTGCGCGGCACGCGTGGATAACCGGGCCGCTAAATCCTGCGACATCCAGTCCATCCCCACTTCCCGCACCAGCTCGCTGGCCCCGGCAAAAGCGATATTTAACAGTACCAGACGAAACAGACGCAGGCGGCTGTAATAGCCGAGTTCGATGCCATACAGCGTCGCTATACGGTTAATCAACCGCAGATTTCGCCAGGCAATAAACGCCATATCCACCAACGCTAACGGGCTGACCGCAATCATCAGCGTGGATTCTGCCGCAGAACGACTGATCTCACGTCGTGCTTGCGCATCCAGCACTGGCTGCACCAGGTGGGCATACAGGCTCACAACTTCCCGATCATTTTGCGTTTCATGGATAGAGGCATACCAGCGTTGTAGCGCAGGGTGAGACTGATCGATACCCGCCTGTTGCGCCAACTTCTCACAAAATGCGCGGCCTTTTCCGGTTCCGTGACTGTGTAACAGATCACGCGCTTCATCACGCTCGTGCGCGCGTTGACGTAAACGCCACAGCCGACGCCACTCGGTTGCCACCGACCCCACGCCTGCGCCAATAATCAGCGCGCCCGCAGCACAGCCCCCCAACGCGACCCAGTCCTGAGTCTGCCAGGCGTTCATCGTCCACTGCACGCCCTGAGCAACCACACTGATACCAAACAGTGCCAGCCCGCCCATCACCATTTTGCGCCACAGGCTGCGTTTAGGACGTAACGCGGCATCAATAACGGCTTCAGCCTGACCTTCGTCTTCCAGCGGCTCATCCACTGTCGCCGGAGAAAATGTCTGCGCTTCGGTATCGTTGAACATTTGCTGTGCTTTAAATGCCGTGTTTGGTTCCACTTCCAGTGGACCTGAGAAATCGATACGCGGTTTTAACGGCTCGCTCATCGCAATTTATCTCCTATTAAAAACTCCAGCGCGGCATCCAGGCGAATATGCGGTAAGGGTTTATCCACATCCATGACCTGCGGGCGAAAGGCTTCAAACTGGAAACCCTGGCGATCCCAAAAAGCCTGGCCCGGTAAACGCGCAGGGACTTCTCCCGGATAGACGGTCAACGGCTCGCCATCGCTCAGACGATTGCCGCGCAGCGCGGGGATCTTCTCGCCCTTCACATCAATCAGCCCACTGGTGGTTGCCTGCACCGATGCCAGTCCCAGACAGTCCATACTGATGCCTTCAAACGCAGCATTTTGCCAGGCATCCTGAATCAATTGCTGCAACAACGACACCATATTGGCATGTTGATCGATCGTAACGTGGTCGGCCTTGGTGGCAGCGAACAGCAACTTATCGATTACCGGCGAGAACAACCGGCGGAACAACGTGCGCTGCCCATAATGAAAGCTTTGCATCAGTTGTGTCAGCGCCAGACGCATATCGTTAAACGCTTGTGGTCCGCTGTTAAGCGGTTGCAGGCAATCGACCAACACAATTTGGCGATCAAAGCGCAGGAAGTGATTCTTGTAGAACCCTTTCACGACCTTTTCGCAGTAGTAATTAAACCTGTCGCGCAGCATGCCTGCGTTGGTATGTTTATCCGCCTGTGCCAGTTTTGACTCACCAAAGGCATCAACATCCGGCCACGGGAAAAATTGCAGCGCAGGTGCGCCAGCCATGTCCCCCGGCAGCACAAAGCGCCCGGGCTGAATAAAATGCAATCCCTGCTGTTTGCACTGATGCAGATAATCTGTCCACGCCGCGGCGATTTCCGCCAGACGGTTTTCGTCAGCAGGCGCCAGTGGATCAAGCCCCTCGCATAGCTGCCGCCATCTGGCCGACCATTCACCTCGCTGCCCCTGCAATAATCCGGTCATTTGCCGTGACCAGCCAAGGTAATCCTGGGCCAGCATTGGTAAATCAAGCAGCCATTCCCCCGGATAATCGACGATCTCCAGGTACAACGTGGACGTATCTTTAAAGTGACGCAGCAAAGAGTCGTTGGATTTGTAGCGCAACGCCAGGCGAATTTCACTGACGCCACGCGTCGGCGTCGGCCAGGTTGGCGGAGAGCCATAAAGCTGGGCCAGTCCCTCGTCATAGGTAAAGCGCGGAATACCAAAATCGCGCTGGGGAACCCGCTTTACGCCAAGCAGACGCTCTTCACGCACACAACTGAGCAACGGCAGACGAGCACCGGCATGAATATTGAGTAACTGGTTTACCATAGCGGTAATAAACGCCGTTTTACCGCTGCGGCTAAGTCCGGTGACAGCCAGGCGCAGATGCCGATCTACGCCGCGATTAACCAGCGAGTTGAGTTCATTTTTAAGTCGCTTCATCGCCATCCCGTTATGCTGAAGGAACCGAAGAAATTATAACAAACAGGGAGTAAACATAAGGTTTAATACTGAGTTATCAACTCCCTGAAAGAAATCAGGCGACATCGTTCATGTCGCCTTTAGCTAAGAGAAAGCATGCGGATTATTTATTCTCTACTTTAGGAAGATTAATCCCGCTGATACCGCCTTCGTTGGTTACCTGTGTATAGCCCATCCCGGTCAGCATATCTTTTGCCATCCCGGATTGACGACCTGAGTTGCAATACAGCTTCACGGTGTCGGTCTTATCAGGGACTTCTGCCGCAATTCGTGCCTGCAAATCCTTTAAAGGGATGTTGATGGCACCCTGAACGTGTTCCTGCTGATATTGTTCAGGAACACGAACATCAATCCAGTGCTCCGCCGCAAACACCGGCATGCCGATGACCAGCGCCAGCGCCAATACGCTTTTTTTCAACATAGTATCGTTCCGTTAAATGATGGAAAGTCACCTAACACTATATACTTGATCTTAAGGAAATATTGCGAGCGTACTATCACTGGCTATAGCGTTGGGAAATTTTCCTGGCAACCTTGCTCAATAAGGGCTCCAGTACCAACACCAGCAACATTTTTAACGGACGGCGGGCTACGGATTTCACCGCCCACCCCGCAACGCCCGCAGGGCCGTAGCGAAGTGCAGTAAGAAGCACCAGCTTGCCTGCTATTTTAAAGCCCGGCTTAACCCTTTGCCCGGCTCGTTGCCAGCGATTATTCATTTCAATCCTCACAATTGACGGAAACGACTGCGCAATGTGAAGGTATCCGATGTCACATAACGCTCCATTTCACGCAAACGCTTTTCACTCGCGGCCAGTTCACGATCGACGGAATCCAGCAGTTCTCCGCTCGATGGCTGTTGTTCGCCAGATGCGACGTTGTCCGGCATTGGGTCCAGCACAAACGTCAACACGATGTAGGCAACTACGGTGAAAAAGGCCAGACCAAAAAAGACTGACAGTACCACCAGGATCCTTACCAGCTTCACGGGGACATCAAGATAGTGCGCAATACCGGCACAGACCCCTTTAACCATGCCCTGCTGCGGGATACGCCACAGTTTTTTGTTCAGGTTAACGCCCCCCATTAGCGGTCCCTCCAGTTTGGATGTTCGGCATCAAGGATATCTTCCAGCGCCTGAATACGTTCACGCATACGCTGTGCATCATTGTTGAGTTCTACCAGACGTTGCTGATCGCTTTGCGACAGTTCACCACGGCTGGAACGGTTGCTGTAATGCAGCCACAGCCAGATCGGCAAAACGAACAGCACAAAGATAGTTAACGGAATGGCCAGAAATAGCGCGCTCATGAGTACTCCTTACAGGTGATGAGCGGCGGCGCGTTCGGGCGCCGCCAGTAGTTATTATTGCTTGTCTTGCTGCATTTTGGCTTTAAGCTGCGCCAGCTGCTCGCTGATTTCATCATCTGCTTTCAGGTCAGCAAATTGCTGATCCAGAGATTTTTGCTTACCGAAGTTATGGCTTTCGGCTTCCGCTTCCATCTGATCAATGCGGCGCTCAAAAGATTCAAAGCGGGCCATTGCTTCATCCAGTTTGCCGCTATCCAACTGACGACGGACATCGCGGGAAGAACTCGCCGCCTGATGACGCAACATCAATGCCTGCTGGCGAGCCCGGGTTTCACTGAGTTTATTTTCCAGCTCACCAATCTCTTTTTTCATCCGCGCCAGCGTATCGTCAACCAGCGTCACTTCATGTTCCAGAGAGGCAATTAAATCGGTCAGTTTCTGCTTTTCAATTAATGCAGAACGCGCCAGATCTTCTTTCTCTTTACGCAGCGCCAGCTCCGCTTTTTCCTGCCACTCCGCCTGCTGCGCACTGGCCTGTTCAATCCGGCGGGACAGCTGTTTCTTTTCTGCCAGTGCACGCGCTGAGTTAGATCGAACCTCAACCAGCGTGTCTTCCATTTCCTGAATCATCAACCGCACCAGTTTCTGCGGATCTTCGGCCTTTTCCAGCAACGCATTAATATTGGCGTTCACGATGTCGGCAAAACGAGAAAAAATACCCATAATGTAATCCTCACTTACTGTTCTGATATCGGGCAATGCCCTGCTGCTTCCATAATGCACTTGTCGTGCCAACTTTTTATCTTATTGATTTTAAAGATAATATCTAATTTTACCTGACGAGAGAATTAGGGTAAATTGGTGAATAACACTAACAAATGGTGAATTTCATCATGGCAGGATACAAAGATACTCTTCTGGGAGAAGCAAACAGCTTCATTGAAGTGCTGGAACAAGTCTCCCATCTGGCCCCTCTGGAAAAACCCGTGCTGGTTATCGGTGAGCGTGGCACAGGAAAAGAGCTAATCGCCAACCGTCTGCACTACCTTTCCACGCGCTGGCAAGGACCGTTTATTTCGCTTAATTGTGCGGCGCTGAACGAAAATTTACTCGATTCCGAACTCTTCGGCCACGAAGCTGGCGCTTTTACCGGGGCGCAAAAACGCCATCCTGGTCGCTTCGAGCGTGCCGACGGTGGCACACTTTTTCTTGATGAACTGGCAACTGCGCCGATGCTGGTACAGGAGAAATTACTGCGCGTTATTGAGTATGGAGAACTCGAGCGCGTAGGCGGTAGCCAGCCGCTACAGGTTAACGTGCGCCTGGTCTGTGCCACCAATGCCGACTTACCAGGAATGGTCAGTGAAGGTACTTTCCGCGCAGACCTGTTGGATCGACTGGCCTTTGATGTCGTGCAACTTCCACCTTTACGGGAGCGTAAAAGCGACATCATGTTGATGGCCGAACATTTTGCGATTCAAATGTGTCGCGAGATTGGATTACCGCTGTTTCCCGGTTTTAGCGCACAAGCCAGAGAAACACTTCTCCACTATCGCTGGCCGGGTAATATCCGTGAATTGAAAAACGTTGTTGAACGCTCGGTATACCGCCATGGTACCAGCGAATATCCGCTGGACGAGGTAGTGATAGATCCGTTTAAGCGCCACACCACAGACGTTCAGCAGCAGGACCCCCCCCCTACAGCGGCAACGTTACCGCTGGATCTCCGCGCATTCCAGCAGCAGCAAGAAAAGACGTTTCTGCAAACCAGCCTACAACAGGCAAAATTCAACCAGAAAAAGGCCGCCGAACTGCTGGGGCTGACATACCATCAGCTACGTGCGTTGCTTAAAAAACACCAGATTTAGCGATGCATTACCGACCGTTAAGCGCCTTCATGTGCAAAATCCTCCACAACGCACATTGAAATAGTACCGTTTAACGGTTCCCGCATATCACCATTCTTGCATAAGTTTCATACTGCCTTGCAATGAATGAATGTTCATTCATATAATCATCACAAGGCGACCAACACGGATACGCCTTGACGCTCCTCTTTAGAAACTGACGGCAGGTAAATTATGGCCAAAAAAACGCTTCGACTTTCATTCCCCCAGTGGCAGGGAGGCAACAATCCCCCCTATCATCTCGGATCACTTCTGTTGTCCTTTCTCTCGCCTGAAGCAAAAGGCCCCGTCGAGGATGTTCCCGTTGCTTTACCAGAAAGTGAACCGCTGGGTGTAATCGATGGCATTACTGGTAAACCACAGATCCTTAAACAGTTGAACGATGCCGCGACGCGTATTGAAAAACACGATCCCGACGCGATTGTCGTATTGGGCGGTGACTGCCTGGTTTCTTTGGTGCCCTTCGCGCATCTGCTGCATAAGTACGGTGATAAGCTGGGCGTGCTGTGGATCGACTCTCACCCCGACGTGCAGACGGCTGAACAGTATCCAAATGCGCATGCCCATGTTCTTGGCGCGCTGATCGGCACGGGCGATAAAGATTTAGTGGACCACGTCACACACAAGGTTTCTCCGTCAAAAATTATGATTGCCGGTATTCACGATCCGCTTAAATACGAAAGCGACTATCTGGCGCATCAGCGGATTGCGACGGCTGGCCCTGATGATGTCAAAACTAGTGCTAACGAGGTTATGGCGTGGATTGCCCGCGAGCACATTGAATATCTGGCGATTCATATTGATCTGGATGTTCTGGACCCGTCACTTTTCCGTTCTGTTTTGTTCGCCAAACCAGGCCGAGGGGAACATGATTTTGGCGATGTGGCCGAGGGTAAACTGACTATTGAAGAGGTGCTTAAACTGGTTAATCTTGCCACGGCAAACGCCGAGGCGGTCGGGCTTACCATTGCTGAACATCTGCCGTGGGATATGGTGAATCTCAAGAATATGCTCAGCGCATTACCTCTCATGAAGTAACGCAAGATATCGATAAATCTCATCGCTGGTTCCAGGCCTCAAAGCACGGTAAAGTTTCGCCATAGATTCAAAGATAAAGGTCGATATGCTAAAGAATACTGAAACCTACCATAAGCTGATTACCGCTGCGGCTGCCTGTTTTGCTGAGAAAGGATTCAGTGCTACCAGCGTGCGCGAAATTTCCACGCGTGCAGGTATCAGCCAGGGAGCCATGTACACTTACTTCAAAAGTAAGGATGAGCTTATACGGGCAATCGTTCTGGAAGAGCAAAACACTGCGCTGGCTGCCCATAATGAGCCCTGTAGCGGATCGTTTTTTGATCGCCTTTGCAAGCAGGTCGTTTCTTGCATTAGCGATGTCGGTTACCCTGTCACGCACCACCTTTGGGTAGAAATCATGGCCGAATCGGCACGCAACCCGGAGCTCAGGGAAGCGTTTATCGCCAGTGATAACATCATGCGGCAAAGCATTGCGGGAATAATTGCGCAAGGTATCGCCGCAGGAGAGTTTCGTCGGGATATTGACCCGGAAGCGATCACCATCATTCTGTTTGCATTTATTGACGGGCTGATTGCCCGTAAGGCTATTAACCCTGCGTTTTCATTGGCCACAGATGTACCTGCATTCCCTGATTTAATGTCAAAGTTGCTCAAATAAAATACTTCCCTCGCCTGCTTTCTGATCTTTTCCCTGCCCACTTCGCGCCAGAAGTGGGCATTACGGGCATCGAAAATACCAATACATTATGTATCAACTTATACATTTAACGGTGAATTGCATCTGAGCTCCCGACCACGAGTAACAGCAAAAAATCATTTCTGCGATCTCATCATTCCTACCCGACCTTACAGCCAAAAACCCTAACGTTATACAAGTATTTCAGCGGATATGCCGAGCGTTTTACGTCGCTCACAGGGCCGTGTCGCTGAAAAAAGAGACTGGATACCTGGATGACGATGGTGTATAGAATAATACAAACAGTATTGTTTTATACTAAATGAATCATTACTACTTAAGCCGGAGACTGAACCATGCCCACCAATATTACCCTGAACACAACGACGGATAGCTTCCCGCCAGCAGGCCATTATTCACATAGTGTGACTGCCGGAGGATTCGTTTTCATTTCCGGACAGCTACCTGTCACGGCTAATGGCGAAAGAAAAGCGGATGCGTCTTTTGAAGAACAGACCAGACTGGCTCTCCAGAATGTTGATGCTTGCCTGGCAGGAGCCGGCGTTGCTCGTCAGCAACTGGTATCGGTACGCGTCTATGTCACGGACATTAAGCAGTGGCCGACGTTTAATCGGATCTACGGCGAATGGATTGGTGATTCCCGTCCAGCCCGTGCTGTCGCTGGCGTTGCAGAGCTTCATTATGGCTTTGCCGTAGAAATTGAAGCCATCGCGTTAGCACAACAAGTGTGACTTTTAACTGCTACAGGTGAAAAACAATGACTGAAATGACACTACCTGATTACCACGATGTTGCCGCGGCCGCTGAGCGCATCGCAGGTTATGCTAACAAGACACCGGTTATGACATCACGAACGGTGAATGAAGAGTTTGGCGCTGACGTTTTCTTTAAATGCGAAAACTTCCAGCGGATGGGGGCATTTAAGTTTCGCGGCGCGATGAATGCTTTGCGCCAGTTTACGCCACAGCAGCGAGCCGCCGGCGTTGTGGCTTTTTCATCCGGAAACCATGCTCAGGCAATTGCCCTGTCCGCAAAATTGCTGGGTATTCCGGCGACAATTATCATGCCGCACGACGCGCCAGCCGCTAAAGTTGCTGCCACGAAAGGATATGGCGGACATGTCGTGATGTACGACCGTTACACTGAAGATCGTGAAAAAATTGGCCGGGATCTGGCAGAAAAACAGGGACTGACGCTGATCCCACCTTACGATCACCCACACGTTATTGCAGGCCAGGGTACCGCCACGAAAGAATTGATTGAAGAAGTTGGTGCTCTGGATGCCCTTTTTGTTTGTCTGGGCGGTGGCGGTCTGCTATCGGGTTCCGCACTGGCCGCACGACACTTGTCCCCTGACTGTCTTATCTATGGTGTAGAGCCTGAGGCAGGCAACGACGGTCAACAGTCGTTTCGCAGTGGCAAAATTGTGCATATCGATACGCCGAAAACCATTGCTGATGGCGCGCAAACCCAACATCTTGGACAGCATACTTTTCCACTGATCCAGAAACATGTTAACGATATTCTGACGGTTTCAGATGATGAATTAATTGCCGCAATGAAATTTATCGCGGAACGAATGAAAATGGTCGTGGAGCCAACGGGCTGTCTTGGTTTTGCCGCCGCAAGAGCACGAAAAGCGGACCTTAGAGGAAAGAAAATCGGCATTATCATCAGTGGTGGCAATGTTGATATCAGCCGCTACAGTGAATTTCTTGCCGGGTAATCTCATTAAGGTATCTGCGGTGCGGATACCTTATCGCTATGCGCCTGTTCCAGTCTGGAAAAGAAGCCCCAGGACGCTGTAAACTGGCCGCCATAATGGCAACAGGCATCACTGCAGGAGACTGGCATGCCAAAAACCAACGATAACTCGCTACTCAATCAAATTGATATCATCGCCAAAGGACTGAGCGACACCTTCTCTCCGTTTTGCGAGGTTGTGGTTCATGACCTCAAGAACCCTGAGCATGCGATCTTGTCCATACACAATAATCTGTCCGGCCGCAAAGCTGGCCAGCCCGCAACGGAGCTTGGGCTGGCGCGGATCGCATCAGCTGATTTTCCCAACATCGTTGCCAACTACAGCAATCAGTTTGCGGATGGTCGCCCGGTAAAAAGCACCTCTATTGGTATCAAAGACGAACAAGGCAAATACGTCGCAGCGCTATGCCTGAATGTTGATATGACGCTATTTCGCGGGATGCAGAGTGCGCTGGCACGGTTTACTGAAACCGAGTGCTCGCCTGTCAGCGAACACCTCGACCCTGGCAGTAATGAAGTGATTCGCCAGCGTATTGATGACTTTGCCGCTAAACGTGCAACAACGGCGCGAGCGTTAAAAACAGAAGACAGAAAGGTACTGATTCAACAATTGCGTAAAGAAGGTTTACTGAACGTACGAAAATCCATGGATACGGTGGCGCAGCATCTGGGCGTGTCCAGAGCAACCGCCTACCTGTACGCCCGTCAGTCTAACGCTACCGGCGAATAAGTTGGTCGTTTGACGCGAGGACGGGAATCAGTTTACCATGATGCAAGTACTGTATAAAAAAACAGGATTAGCATTATGACTCTAGCGTTAGTGGGCGAAAAAATTGACAGGAACCGCTTTACCGGGGCGAAAATTGAAAACAGCACGTTTTTTAACTGCGACTTTTCTGGCACCGACCTTAGTGGCACTGAATTTATCGGTTGTCAGTTTTACGACCGTGAGAGCCAAAAAGGGTGTCATTTCAGCCGGGCCATCCTGAAGGATGCCATCTTTAAAAGCTGTGATTTATCAATGGCAGACTTCAGGAATGTCAGCGCATTGGGTGTTGAAATCCGTGGATGCCGCGCTCAAGGTGCGGATTTTCGCGGCGCAAGTTTTATGAATATGATAACCACGCGCACCTGGTTCTGCAGCGCATATATCACCAACACTAACCTGAGCTACGCCAATTTTTCAAAAGTCGTGTTAGAAAAGTGTGAGCTATGGGAAAACCGCTGGATTGGCACGCAGATACTCGGCGCAACATTTAGCGGCTCCGATCTCTCTGGTGGTGAGTTTACGTCGTTCGACTGGCGAGCTGCGAACTTCACGCATTGCGATCTGACCAATTCTGAATTGGGTGATTTAGATGTTCGGGGCGTCGATTTACAAGGCGTTAAGATAGATAGCTACCAGGCCTCTTTGATCATGGAACGGCTTGGGATTGCCATTATCGGTTAGCCCAGGCTAAGCAAGCCCGCAATACACCAGGGAGCGGTGAATCCCCGCCCCTGTGTATCTGTTCTGTTACCCCTCAGGCATTGCTGAAGAATGGTGGGTGGAAATTTTCCACGCCTTCCCATCCCACGCGTAAGTAAACGTATAACGGGCCGAAACGGTCGATTTATCTGCGAAGGTGAAGGTATAAGTACCAGCATCAATCGCCTTATTACAGCCAAGGCGAATAGTTCGACTGTCAATTTTCCCGGTCGGTTTCTTCGCCAGGAAATGTTCAAAATAATCCTCACGTTCAGCATCTGTTAACCGGGCTTTATTCGATACCGTGGGAAGTAATACGGCATCACTAAGATAATTTTCGGATACCGTCTTCGCGTTACCCGTTTTCAGTGATTCATTCCACTTGTCGAATAGCGCTTCGATTTGTGCTTTGTCCACCTTCACACATTCTGGAGCCGGAGTCGCAAAAACGGGGCCCGATAACAGGATCAGTGAAACAGCAAAACCAAGTAATTTCTTCATAGTAATCATTCCATTAATGGTTAGATGTCCACAAGAAGGTCATTGATAACCGGATAGTCAAATCACCTGTAATAACCAATAGAAACCATTAACATACGCCGGGAGTAGAAAATAAAGACGTCAGAAAAAATGAATAAGTAATACGATGAAATAATTAGATATTTTGGCATTATCGCTCTGTAATTAACATAAACCACTACCTGAATGATTATAGTTCAGCATGCATATGATTTCTGTCCCCTTCCAGATTCTCTTTAACGCTATCCCTTCCTTAAGTTTCGGCACTTGCAACACTCCAGAGCACAAATTTGGCATAGCTGTACCCTCACGAGGCTCGCGCTTTGTTTATTACGGGTCAGATGAGGCATGAAAATGCTAAGATAGTTTATGAGTTATATTCAAAGTGGAGCGCTGGTATGAATATTGACCAGGCCGCAACGTTGAATTTGCAACTAACTGTATGGTTGCCCCCAAACTCAAACGGTAATGGCGAATGTCATTAAATATTAGTAAGATAGCTTCTTTATTCATAGTCCCTTAAAATTATGCGCCTGGTTTTATCAACTCTGATCGTGATGGCTGGACTTCTGAGTGGTCAGGCTGTTGCCGCGCCTCTGCAGACCACGCACGCTGATATTCGTGACAGCGGCTTCGTCTATTGCGTCAGCGGGCAAGTCAATACATTCAACCCACAGAAAGCGAGCAGCGGCCTGATTGTCGACACCCTGGCTGCCCAACTCTATGACCGGCTGCTTGATGTGGACCCGTACACCTACCGACTGGTGCCAGAACTGGCTGAGAGCTGGGAAGTGCTGGACAACGGCGCAACCTACCGTTTCCACTTGCGCCGCGACGTCTCGTTTCAAAAGACGGCCTGGTTTACGCCAACCCGTAAGCTAAATGCAGACGATGTGGTGTTTACCTTCGAGCGCATCTTTGACCGCCACCATCCGTGGCACAACGTCAATGGCAGCAGCTTTCCCTACTTCGATAGCCTGCAATTCGCTGACAACGTGCAAAGCGTGCGTAAACTGGATAACAACACGGTTGAATTTCGTCTGACTCAGCCAGATGCCTCCTTCCTGTGGCATCTGGCGACACACTATGCCTCCGTAATGTCGGCTGAATATGCCACACAACTGGCCAAACAGGATCGCCAGGAATTACTCGACAGGCAGCCCGTCGGCACCGGACCGTTCCTGCTTTCAGAAAACCGCGCGGGACAATATATTCGGCTACAACGCCACGAAAAATTCTGGCGCGGCACGCCCCTGATGCCACAGGTCGTTGTGGATCTCGGTTCAGGCGGAACCGGACGGTTATCAAAACTCCTGACCGGGGAGTGCGACGTTCTGGCCTGGCCCGCGGCCAGTCAGCTCACCATTTTACGTGATGACCCACGTTTGCGCCTGACGCTGCGCCCTGGAATGAACATTGCCTATCTGGCATTCAACACCAATAAGCCGCCGCTGGATAACCCTGCAGTGCGGCATGCGCTGGCGCTGGCCATTAACAACCAGCGTCTGATGCAGTCTATCTACTACGGTACGGCAGAAACTGCAGCATCTATTTTGCCCCGCGCCTCGTGGGCTTATGACAACGAAGCTAAGATTACTGAATACAACCCGGCTAAATCCCGTGAGCAGTTAAAAGCACTGGGACTGGAGAACCTGACGTTGCAACTGTGGGTCCCGACCAGCTCTCAGGCCTGGAACCCGAGTCCGCTGAAAACAGCGGAACTGATCCAGGCAGATATGGCGCAGGTGGGTGTGAAAGTGAAGATCATCCCGGTTGAAGGTCGTTTTCAGGAGGCGCGATTAATGGATATGAACCATGATCTGACGTTATCCGGTTGGGCGACGGACAGTAACGATCCTGACAGCTTTTTCCGACCGCTGCTCAGTTGTGCCGCCATCAACTCACAGACCAACTTCGCGCACTGGTGTAATCCGCAGTTCGACAGCATACTGCGCAAGGCATTGTCTTCGCAGCAGCTCTCCTCACGTATTGACGCCTATGACGAAGCACAAAATATCCTGGCGCAAGAGTTGCCGATCCTGCCGTTGGCCTCATCATTGCGTCTACAGGCTTACCGCTATGACATCAAAGGTCTGGTGCTAAGTCCGTTCGGGAATGCCTCCTTTGCCGGCGTTTCCAGGGAAAAGACTGATGAGGTGAAAAAACCATGATTATCTTCACCCTGCGCCGCTTCTTATTGCTGCTGGTCACCCTGTTCTTCCTGACATTCATTGGGTTCAGCCTGAGCTACTTCACCCCCCATGCGCCGTTACAAGGCGCATCGCTGTGGAACGCCTGGATATTCTGGTTCAACGGTCTGATTCACTGGGATTTTGGCGTTTCCAGTATTAACGGTCAGTTAATCTCAGAACAGCTGAAAGAGGTTTTCCCAGCCACGATGGAGCTGTGTATTCTGGCCTTTGGGTTTGCGCTGATGGTCGGGATCCCCGTTGGTATGCTGGCCGGCATCACACGTAATAAATGGCAGGATCGCTGCATCAGCGCATTGGCTCTGATGGGGTTTTCCATTCCCGTTTTTTGGCTGGCGCTGCTGCTGACGCTCCTCTTCTCACTGACTCTAGGCTGGTTACCCGTTTCGGGACGTTTCGATTTGCTTTACGAAGTAAAACCGGTGACCGGTTTCGCCATTATTGATGCATGGATCTCTGACTCCCCCTGGCGCGACGAAATGTTGGTCAGCGCAATCCGTCATATGGTGCTTCCGGTATTGACGCTTTCTGTCGCGCCCACGACGGAGGTCATCCGTCTGATGCGTATCAGCACCATTGAGGTCTTCGATCAGAACTATGTTAAAGCGGCAGCCACGCGCGGTTTGTCACGCTTCACCATTCTGCGTCGCCACGTATTGCACAACGCCCTTCCGCCGGTCATTCCTCGTCTTGGATTACAGTTTTCCACCATGCTGACGCTGGCGATGATCACCGAGATGGTCTTTAGCTGGCCAGGGCTGGGGCGTTGGTTGATTAACGCGATTCGCCAGCAAGACTACGCCGCTATTTCGGCGGGTGTGATGGTGATTGGCTCCCTGGTTATTATCGTTAACGTCATCTCTGATATTTTGGGTGCTATGGCTAACCCTCTGAAACATAAGGAATGGTATGCCTTACGATAGCGTATATAGCGAGAAGCGCCCGCCCGGAACGCTACGCACCGCGTGGCGTAATTTTTATGGTGATGCTTCTGCGATGGTGGGTCTGTACGGTTGTGCGGGACTGGTCATTCTGTGTGTGTTTGGTGGCTGGTTTGCCCCTTACGGCATCGATCAGCAATTTCTTGGCTACCAACTGTTGCCACCGTCCTGGTCACGTTATGGCGAAGTGTCATTCTTCCTCGGGACCGACGATCTGGGCCGCGACGTATTAAGTCGTCTGCTCAGCGGCGCGGCCCCGACCGTTGGCGGCGCGTTTGTCGTTACCCTCGCCGCCACACTCTGCGGTCTGTTGCTGGGCGTGGTTGCCGGGGCAACGCACGGACTACGTTCAGCGGTGCTGAACCATATTCTGGACACCCTGCTGTCAATTCCATCGCTACTGCTGGCCATTATTGTGGTGGCTTTTGCCGGGCCACATCTGACGCATGCGATGTTCGCCGTCTGGCTGGCTTTACTGCCGCGTATGGTGCGCTCCGTCTACAGCATGGTGCATGACGAGCTGGAAAAAGAGTATGTCATTGCCGCTCGTCTGGATGGCGCGAGCACGCTCAATATCCTGTGGTTCGCGATTCTGCCGAATATCACTGCCGGTCTTATCACTGAAATCACCCGAGCACTGTCAATGGCGATTCTGGATATCGCCGCCCTGGGCTTCCTTGATCTCGGCGCACAACTGCCCTCCCCAGAATGGGGTGCCATGCTCGGCGATGCGCTGGAGTTGATCTATGTTGCGCCGTGGACAGTCATGCTGCCCGGAGCGGCAATTATGATAAGTGTGCTGCTGGTAAACCTGTTAGGTGACGGCGTACGCCGCGCAATTATTGCGGGGGTGGAATAATGCCATTACTGGATATCCGCAACCTGACTATCGAGTTCAGGACCGGTGACGACTGGGTGAAAGCGGTTGACCGCGTCAGCATGACGCTA
The DNA here is from genome assembly GCF_014103415.1 of Citrobacter sp. RHBSTW-00671. Taxonomy (NCBI): domain Bacteria; kingdom Pseudomonadati; phylum Pseudomonadota; class Gammaproteobacteria; order Enterobacterales; family Enterobacteriaceae; genus Citrobacter; species Citrobacter sp. RHBSTW-00671. Next base: position 2,850,423 of record NZ_JABXPR010000001.1, on the reverse strand, counting down.
AACGAAGGTGAGATCCGTGGACTGGTCGGTGAATCGGGTTCAGGTAAAAGTTTGATCGCTAAGGCCATCTGCGGCGTCGCCAAAGATAACTGGCGCGTTACCGCGGACCGCATGCGTTTTGATGATATCGACCTGTTGCGCCTTTCCGCCCGCGAGCGACGTAAGCTTGTAGGCCATAACGTGTCCATGATCTTTCAGGAGCCGCAGTCTTGTCTGGATCCGTCCGAACGTATTGGACGCCAACTGATGCAAAACATTCCCGCCTGGACATACAAGGGGCGCTGGTGGCAACGTATTGGCTGGCGCAAACGTCGCGCGATTGAACTGCTACACCGCGTTGGGATCAAAGATCATAAAGATGCAATGCGCAGTTTCCCTTATGAACTGACCGACGGCGAGTGCCAGAAGGTCATGATCGCCATTGCACTGGCAAACCAACCTCGCCTGCTGATTGCAGATGAACCCACCAATGCGATGGAACCCACAACCCAGGCGCAAATTTTTCGTCTGCTGACCCGACTGAATCAAAACAGCAATACCACCATTTTGTTGATCAGCCATGACCTGCAAATGCTCAGCCAATGGGCAGACAAAATCAACGTAATGTACTGCGGACAAACGGTGGAAACCGCGCCCAGTAAAGATTTGGTGACGATACCCCATCACCCTTATACGCAAGCGTTGATTCGCGCCATTCCTGATTTTGGTAGCGCAATGCCGCATAAAAGCCGCCTGAATACCATGCCAGGAGCAATTCCGTTGTTAGAACAGTTGCCTATCGGTTGTCGTCTGGGGCCGCGTTGCCCTTATGCGCAGCGCGAATGCATTGAAACCCCAAGACTGACCGGAGCAAAGAATCATCTCTACGCCTGTCATTTCCCCCTGAACATGGAGAGAGAGTGAGATGGTAGAAACCCTGCTCGAAGTTCGCAATCTGAGCAAAACCTTTCGCTACCGGACGGGATTATTTCGCCGCCAGACCGTCGAAGCCGTTAAACCGCTTAGCTTTACGCTGCGTGAACGCCAGACGCTCGCCATTATTGGCGAGAACGGTTCAGGCAAGTCCACGCTGGCAAAAATGCTGGCTGGGATGGTTGAACCGAGCAGCGGCGAGCTGCTGATTGACGATCATCCGCTAAAATATGGCGATTATTCATTTCGTAGTCAGCGTATTCGTATGATTTTCCAGGATCCGTCCACGTCGCTTAATCCGCGCCAACGTATTTCGCAGATCCTCGATTTTCCGTTACGCCTGAATACCGATCTGGAGCCAGAACAGCGCCGCAAACAGATTGTGGAAACCATGCGTATGGTGGGTCTGCTACCCGATCATGTTAGCTACTATCCGCATATGCTTGCGCCAGGGCAAAAACAGCGCCTGGGACTTGCCCGTGCGCTGATTTTGCGCCCCAAAGTGATTATCGCTGACGAAGCGCTAGCCTCTCTGGATATGTCGATGCGATCGCAGCTCATCAACCTGATGCTGGAATTACAGGAAAAACAGGGGATTTCGTATATCTATGTGACCCAACACATTGGGATGATGAAACACATCAGCGACCAGGTGTTAGTCATGCATCAGGGCGAAGTTGTCGAGCGCGGCAGTACGGCGGATGTGCTGGCCTCTCCGCTGCATGAGCTGACTCGTCGTCTGATTGCAGGTCATTTTGGCGAGGCGCTTACCGCCGATGCCTGGCGGAAAGATCGTTAATGAAATAATAGCCCACCAGGACGGGAGGGCTATCCGTTCAGTCATCAGTGGCAAAACCGGGGCAAGAGTAGCGCGTCAACCTCAGAGAACGTGACTGACGGGAAAATTTCACCCTGCATCGCCCAAACGCCGGCGGTGCAGACCTCCTCGATAAGACGGGTCGTATCTACCCCCTCAACCACAACGCGGTCGCAATACCCCCTGATATTTTTAATCAACACCGGGAATATTGTTTTTTCTACCTGTGACAGGAAGAAGTCGCGATCCATTTTCACAACGTCAAAACGGCCGCACACCAGCGGACTCGCGCCAATACTGCCAGAGCCGAGATCGCCCAGCCACAAGGCATTTGGGCCATCACTCAGCGAATTAATCAGTAGGTTGTTCAGGCAAACTGTATTCGACAGAAAACGTTCTGAGAGTTCCAGCGCAATAAAGGGCATGGAATGTAGGGCCGACTTAATGACGGGATCGCCAATGGCTAATAGCGCCATTTCATCAATAAGGCTAAGCGTACAGAGCAGATTATTGTTCTCGAACCAATCACGTTTTTCTGCAATTAACCGAATTTGTTCCAGCATGAAATTACGTTTTTGTTCGCTACTCCATGCCGAAATGATGGAATCTGCATGTAACGGATGAACCGTCTCAGAGGTGAAGCGGGCGAGCATCTCAACACCCAGCAACTTATCTGTTGTGTCTCTCATCGGTTCCGCGATGAAATGATAGTGCATAAGACCACTCCAATTGATCATAACGTCCTGATAATGCACTTCTAATCAGAATCAATCAATAATATCGATCAATGAATCGATATTGATCGATAAAAACAATATATCATAACTAAATGAATATGGTCATATTTTTTGTTTTAAGAATGTTCTTACATTGATATGTTTTAAAACATCGACTAGAGGTCAGATCATACCATTTTAACCCTCTGACGCCTTGTACTTTCACCTTATCCCCCGGCTCTTCTCTGGTTGGATGAGGCAGAACCAGGGGGGAGTGATATACTCCTCACGTGCAATGAATAGTGACAGGCCACCAGGTGCTGACAACAATTCCCTGCCCTTTGAAATGCCGTTTACTGCTGCTCCCCGACGGGTGAATAGCAGAGAAAGATCGTGACACAAGGGGCAAAGAGTGGGATATAATTTCACACCAATTTCGAGTGACCTTGAAATTGCAATCATAACTCATTGATTGCTAAAAAAATAAGTAATGACTATAAGGATTAAAGCTATGGGTTTTCTTTCCGGTAAGCGCATTCTGGTGACCGGTCTTGCCAGTAAACTGTCCATCGCCTATGGTATCGCTCAGGCGATGCACCGCGAAGGCGCTGAACTGGCGTTCACCTACCAGAACGACAAACTGAAAGGCCGCGTGGAAGAATTTGCCGCTCAGCTGGGTTCCAACATCGTACTGCAGTGTGATGTGGCTGAAGACGCCAGCATCGACACCATGTTCGCTGAACTGGGCAAAGTCTGGCCGAAATTCGACGGTTTCGTACATTCCATCGGTTTTGCACCTGCTGACCAGCTGGATGGCGACTACGTGAATGCGGTCACCCGCGAAGGCTTTAAAATTGCTCATGACATCAGCGCATACAGCTTTGTTGCAATGGCAAAAGCATGCCGTTCCATGCTGAACCCTGGTTCTGCACTGCTGACGCTGTCCTACCTGGGTGCAGAGCGCGCGATCCCGAACTACAACGTAATGGGTCTGGCGAAAGCCTCTCTGGAAGCCAACGTTCGTTATATGGCTAACGCGATGGGTCCTGAAGGCGTACGTGTGAACGCAATATCCGCCGGCCCAATCCGTACTCTGGCGGCTTCCGGTATCAAAGATTTCCGTAAAATGCTGGCACATTGCGAAGCGGTTACGCCGATTCGTCGTACCGTTACCATTGAAGATGTGGGCAACTCTGCGGCATTCCTGTGCTCAGACCTGTCCGCCGGTATCTCTGGTGAAGTCGTTCACGTTGACGGCGGCTTCAGCATCGCCGCAATGAACGAACTGGAACTGAAATAATCTTTCAGACTTCCTCTATGGGCGACGCTCCGTCGCCCATTATTTTCCTCTCCCTTCTCCCTCGCCCGTCGCTATATATGCTTTTCTGATATTTATTATCACTTAACAATCTTTCATCACCTCATTCGCTTACGTCAGGATATCGCAGCGCAAACGATCCGGCGTACAGGTATGACGACGTATCCGGGTCGCCACTTTTTCGACCAAGGAACGCCCATGGAACAACGCCGAATTGAAGGCAAAAGCCACTGGTATCATGAGACACAATCCAGTACATATCCGCAAGATGTTCTACCGTTGGTGCCCGAAGCCGCACACGTCGAGGACCGATTTTTGCTGGATCTGGCGATACCTGCCGTTGCGCTTTTACCCTTTCAGTCCTGGTTAGAACCTGCCCGTAAACTTGCTCACCTTCTCTTCCCTGTGCATGTTGCTCTGGACTCAATGCACACGTTCAGCGCCTATGAGCGGATGAGTACCGCTTTAACCGTCGCACAGGTTTGTGGCGTACAGCGTTTATGTAATCATTATGCTGCACGTCTGGCCCCCCTTCCTGGCCCTAATTCATCCAGGGAAAGCAACCATCGACTGGCGCAAATCACCCAATATGCTCGCCAACTCGCCAGCTCTCCTGACGTCATCGGCTCACGCGATCGCCAGCATCTGGAGGCGGTTGGCCTCACGACCAGCGACACTGTTCTGATGAATCAAATCGTTGGTTTTGTCGGCTTTCAGGCCCGCGCCGTTGCGTTGTTTCAGGCCTGGTTTGGCCATCCTGTGCGCCGCATTCCAGGCCTTGATATTCAGCAATTTGCCGAGGCATCCCCCTTTAGTGCAGAAGAAGCACAGTGGCACACCGCCGACCTGCCGATTGAAAAACATCTTGCCAGCGCAGAAACACATGTCAGCCATACTCCCACTGTATTGCAAACGCTGAGGCCATTACTGCAACACTCACCTGACGAACTGGCGTTATTTAAAGCGCTTTTTACCAGCACATTACACAGCGATGAGCACTCACGGACATTTTCTCTGGCCTCGCTGCTCACATCGCGGATTAACGGTAGCGTGTCCTGCTTCAATGAGTACGCCCGCTCAGCCACTGAGCTCACTGAGATGATTACCGTACTTCGCCAGGATGAGCGCCAAATACAGCGCTGGGAGCAACGACATCCGGTTGAGCGCGTCACCCTGCAGGCGGTACAATGGCTAACCCGGGCGCCCGATCGCTTTAGCGCCGCACTGCTTACCCCGTTGCTCGATCAGGGTATACCTTCAGAACAGGCAATTAACGTGCTGACCTGGAGCGGATTGTGCGGATGGCTAAATCGTTTGAAGATCGCGTTGGGCGAGACGTATTAACCGATCCACTTGCTGAAAGAGCGCTTGCTGCGACTGGCAGATTCGCGTAAAACTGTCAGCCGCTCTTTCAGCCACGAAAATAGACAATTATGCTTCAGGACAACCCGCTGCTAGCGCAGCTTAAACAGCAACTACATTCCCAGACGCCACGTGCTGAAGGGGTGGTAAAAGCCACGGAAAAAGGCTTTGGCTTCCTGGAAGTCGATGCACAAAAAAGCTATTTCATTCCACCGCCGCAGATGAAAAAAGTGATGCATGGCGACCGCATTGTGGCGGTTATCCATACGGAAAAAGATCGCGAATCTGCCGAACCGGAAGAACTGATCGAGCCGTTCCTGACGCGCTTCGTGGGCAAAGTTCAGGGTAAGAATGACCGCCTGTCCATTGTGCCGGATCATCCGCTGCTGAAAGATGCGATTCCCTGCCGCGCCGCGCGTGGCGTTGAACATGAATTTAAAGAAGGTGACTGGGCTGTAGCAGAAATGCGCCGCCACCCGTTAAAAGGCGACCGCACCTTCTACGCCGAGTTAACCCAATTTATTACCTTCGCTGACGATCACTTCGTTCCGTGGTGGGTCACACTGGCTCGCCATAATCTGGAAAAAGAAGCACCCGATGGCGTCGCCACTGAGATGCTGGATGAGGGCCTGGTGCGTGAGGACTTAACCGCACTGAACTTCGTCACCATCGACAGCGCCAGTACGCAGGACATGGATGACGCGCTTTACGCCGAAGAACAAACGGATGGTAAATTGCAGTTAACCGTCGCGATTGCCGATCCTACCGCCTGGATTGCTGAAGGCAGTAAGCTGGATAACATTGCAAAAATTCGTGCATTTACCAACTACCTGCCGGGGTTCAACATCCCAATGTTGCCGCGCGAGCTTTCGGACGATCTGTGTTCTCTGCGCGCTAACGAAATTCGCCCGGTTCTGGCCTGCCGCATGAGCATCACTGCTGACGGCACGATCGAAGACAATATCACCTTCTTCGCAGCAACGATTGAATCGAAAGCGAAGCTGGCCTACGACAACGTCTCTGACTGGCTTGAAGGCACGGGTGACTGGCAGCCGGAGAATGACGCAATTGCACAGCAGATCCGCCTGCTACACCGCATTTGTCTGAGCCGTGGTGAGTGGCGCCATAATCATGCTCTGGTATTTAAAGATCGCCCGGATTACCGTTTCGTTCTCGGTGAAAAAGGTGAAGTACTGGACATCGTCGCTGAGCCGCGCCGCATCGCGAACCGCATTGTGGAAGAGTCCATGATTGCGGCGAACATTTGTGCCGCCCGCGTACTGCGCGACAAGCTGGGCTTCGGTATTTATAACGTGCATATGGGATTCGATCCGGCGAACGCAGAAGCACTGGCTGCCCTCCTGAAAACCCATGGTATGCACGTTGATGCTGAAGAGGTCCTGACGCTGGAAGGCTTCTGTAAACTGCGTCGTGAACTGGATGCGCAGCCTTCCGGTTTCCTCGACAGCCGCATCCGCCGATTCCAGTCCTACGCTGAGATCAGCACCGAGCCAGGCCCGCATTTTGGTCTGGGCCTGGAAGCTTATGCCACCTGGACCTCGCCTATCCGTAAGTATGGCGACATGATTAACCATCGCCTGCTGAAGGCCGTCATCAAAGGTGAGACAATTTCCCGCCCGCAGGATGATACGACTCTGCAGATGGCTGAACGTCGCCGCCTGAACCGCATGGCTGAACGTGATGTGGGTGACTGGCTGTATGCACGTTTTCTGAATGACAAAGCCGGTACCGACACCCGCTTTGCGGCCGAGATTATTGATGTCAGCCGTGGTGGTATGCGTGTACGTTTAATTGATAACGGCGCGGTAGCCTTTATTCCGGCCCCCTTCCTGCACGCGGTTCGTGATGAACTGGTGTGTAGCCAGGAAAGTGGTACGGTCCAGATCAAAGGTGAAGTGGTTTACAAAGTTACCGATGTCATTGACGTCACCATCGCCGAAGTGCGGATGGAAACCCGCAGCGTCATCGCACGCCCTGCCGTATAATACGCATTAACTCAACGACCTTTCTCTTTTGTGAAAGGTCGTTTTCTTTTTTCCCGCCCAATTGCCTGCCACGCACTACACTTCTTTCATCCAGTCAGATTTATTTTTTACTATTTTCCGTTCGCCAGCTTTGCTTTTTCCTGAATCTGGATTACACATAAATATATAAATAAAACAATACGTTCAGCCATCATCACCCTTTGAATTATGGCTACCCTTACTTTTGAGGCTTTATGCGCTTTAAACGGGATAGTACACATCATGAAAGACGTTCGGGAGCTGGCTACGTTGTATAGCTATGTGGGCACCCATACCCCCTACTGGCGTTTGTCAGAGGATTGCGACATCCTGCATTTCGCTATTGACGAAGCGGCAGAAACGAACCAGAACATCGAATTATCACCTGAGCAAGCCGACCGCATTCGGGAGATGACGGTCATCACGTCAAGCCTGTTAATGACACTGTCGATTGAAGACGACGATATCCCTGTTCATCTGGTTGGGCGCAAAATCAATAAACGCGAATGGGCCGGAAGTGCATCCGCCTGGGATGATACTCCCTCGGTCGCCCGTGATTTGGCACAAGGCCTTTCCTTTGCCGAACAGGTGGTCTCTGAAGCCAACTCCGTTATTGTCATCCTTGACCGCATGGGCAACATTCAGCGTTTCAATCGTCTGTGTGAGGAATATACCGGACTCAAAGAACGCGAAGTGATTGGTCAAAGTGTCTTCACGCTGTTTATGAGTCGACGCGAAGCCGCAGCCTCCAGACGCAACATCGATGTTTTCTTTCGCGAAGGTAACTCATATGAAGTCGAACGTTGGGTGAATACCTGTAAAGGTCAGCGACTGTTTCTGTTTCGCAATAAATTTGTGCACAACGGTAGCGGTAAGAACGAAATATTTCTGATCTGCTCAGGTACTGATATCACCGAAGAACGGCGTGCTCAGGAACGCCTGAGAGTTCTGGCAAATACCGACTCCATTACCGGATTACCTAATCGGAATGCGATTCATGAACTGATCACTGAAGCCATTGAGAATGCAGGCGATACCCAGGTTGGTATTGTGTACCTCGATCTGGATAATTTCAAAAAAGTAAACGATGCCTACGGACATATGTTCGGCGATCAACTGTTGCAAAGCGTATCGCTGGCGATTCTCAGCTGTCTTGATGATAACCAGTTACTGGCCCGCTTTGGTGGCGATGAGTTTATTGTGCTCGCGACTCAAACATCTCAAGTGGCGCTGGAAGCCACGGCGTCACGTATTTTGACCCGTTTGCGCCAGCCCTTCCGAATTGGCCTGATTGAAGTTTATACCGGTTGTTCGATTGGAATTTCCCTTGCACCACAGCATGGACACGACTGCGAGAGTGTTATTCGCAATGCCGATACCGCCATGTATACCGCAAAGGAAGGCGGACGTGGACAATTCTGCGTTTTCTCTCCGGAAATGAACCAGCGAGTCTTTGAGTATCTTTGGCTCGATACCAACTTGCGTAAGGCGCTGGAAAACGATCAACTGTTGATTCATTACCAGCCGAAAATAACATGGCGTGGTGAAGTACGTAGTCTGGAGGCGCTGGTGCGCTGGCAGTCCCCTGAACGTGGTCTCATTCCTCCGCTGGAGTTTATCTCCTACGCTGAAGAATCAGGCTTGATTGTGCCGCTGGGGCGCTGGGTTATTCTCGACGTTGTTCGTCAGGTCGCAAAGTGGCGCGATAAAGGGATTAATCTGCGAGTGGCCGTGAACGTTTCTGCTCGCCAGCTTGCCGATCAGACGCTGTTTACCGACCTGAAACAGGTGCTTCACGACCTCAATTTTGAATATTGCCCTATCGATGTCGAACTGACCGAGAGCAGTTTAATTGAAAACGAACAGCTGGCACTGTCCGTTATTCAGCAATTTAGCCAGCTTGGGGCACAGATCCATTTAGATGATTTTGGGACGGGTTATTCCTCATTATCTCAACTGGCCCGCTTCCCACTTGATGCCATTAAGCTGGACCAGGCGTTCGTCAGGGATATTCATAAGCAACCCATTTCACAGTCGCTGGTGCGCGCCATTGTCGCGGTGGCGCAGGCGCTTAACCTACAGGTGATAGCTGAAGGCGTTGAAAGTACCAAAGAGGATGCCTTTTTGACCAAAAATGGCGTCAATGAACGTCAGGGTTTTTTGTTCGCTAAGCCAATGCCCGCCGCTGCGTTTGAACGTTGGTATAAGCGTCATCTGAATAAAAAATTGCGATAACGCGACAAGAAAAGTGGAAGGGATAAACGTGAAAAATAGCCAAAAATGGACACTGCGTGATGATCATATCTGTATGTAATCACAGAATATATAATATTCTCCAATCATTCATGTTAATACTATTTTTCCCTTCTCTTTTGGCATGAATTTCTGCATCATGAAATTCAAACCATTTTGACATTAGGATGATGACCATGTCTGATATCGACGCACAACGTCTGGCCGAGCGCATTGATACCGTGCTGGATATTCTCGTTGCAGGCGATTACCACTCAGCTATCCACAATCTCGAAATTCTCAAGGCTGAACTGTTAGATACGGTCAAAGAGGATGCAGCATCTGTGTCAAAAAAACCGAAGGCCCCGTGGGAGATCTGATAACCTCACTCACGTTATGTCGCTGTAGACATCAGATTTCAGATAACGCAGCTACCGTTTAATTTCCGATACGATATCGCTATAAAAATTAATACTATGAATTCCCGACAACAATCTATTTTGCAGATGGTGATCGATAAAGGTCAGATGAGCGTGGCCGACCTGGCTAAAATCACCGGTGTCTCCGAAGTGACGATTCGACAGGATCTGAACACCCTGGAAAAACAGAGCTACTTGCGCCGTGCGCACGGTTTTGCGGTGTCACTGAACAGTGATGATGTCGAAACGCGCATGATGACCAATTTCCCCCTTAAACGTGAACTGGCCGAATTTGCGGCGTCGCTGGTTAATCCAGGTGAATCCGTCTTTATTGAAAATGGCAGCAGCAATGCGCTGCTGGCCAGAACGCTGGCGGAACAAAAAGATGTCACCATCATCACGGTCAGTAGCTACATCGCGCACCTGCTCAAAGAAACACCGTGTGAAGTCATTCTCCTCGGTGGGATCTATCAGAAAAAAAGCGAGAGCATGGTCGGACCGTTGACTCGCCAATTTATTCAGCAGGTACATTTCAGTAAAGCCTTTATCGGTATTGATGGCTGGCAGGCCGACACCGGCTTCACCGGGCGTGATATGATGCGCTCTGATGTGGTTAATGCGGTTCTGGAAAAAGGCGCTGAGGTGATTGTACTCACCGATAGCTCTAAATTTGAGGCCATTCATCCCTACACGCTGGGCCCGTTGGACAGATTCAGTCGCGTAGTCACGGACTCCAGACTCAGCGCCAGTGTGCAAATGCAACTTGAGCACTCGGGTTTAACCGTCAATATCATTGATGCCCACGCATAATACTTCAGCAGATGATTTGTCTACGGGCAGATCATCTTCTCTCTGAGACTTATCCGACAGTCCAATTAAGACTTTTTACCTGTCGTTAACAGGATAAAGTCGTAGAATTAATGTTAGCGATATAACAGGAGCGAACAGTCACCTCAGGATTTGATTGTAATGCCCTGCGCTAAACGGTTTCGCGGAAATATCTTTAGTCGTCCTATTTTGGCGCTATCATTAAAGTGAACTGGATTCCGTGATTCAATAATTCAGGAGAAAGTATTATGTTAGTAACGAGCAAAAAAATGACCGCTGCCATTCTGGCGATTACACTGGCAATGTCTTTGAGTGCCTGCTCTAACTGGTCCAAACGTGACCGTAACACTGCGATCGGTGCTGGTGCAGGTGCGATAGGCGGTGCAGTCCTGACTGACGGCAGCACGCTGGGTACGCTGGGTGGTGCTGCAGTGGGTGGTATTATCGGCCACCAGGTGGGTAAATAATTTACGGTTGAACGGCTCGATATAATAATACGTTTACTTTTTCAGGTTTGTATTATTAGAAAAGCCACGGATGCTCTCCGTGGCTTTTTTATTAGCCGCCGGCCAGCTTAACTTTCATTCCTTTGGCTTCCAGCAGCGATTTTATCAGGTCGCGTTTATCACCCTGAATTTCAATTACGCCGTCCTTCACTGCCCCACCACAACCACATTTTTTCTTCAGCTCTGCGGCCAATTTAATCAGTGCAGCGTCATCTTGATCAATACCAGTAATCAGGCAAACGCCCTTACCTTTACGACCGCTGGTCTGGCGCTGGATGCGCACAATGCCATCACCCTTCGGACGCTCTGCTACCACTCTGGGTTCATCAATTCGCCCGGACTCCGTTGAATAAACCAGTCGAGAGTTTGAGTCTCTCATTTATGCACCTCGATTCAGAGAGGCGTTGATCGTCTTCAGCGTTTGCGCCGGATCTTCCGACTGCGTGACTGGACGACCAATCACCATGTAATCCACACCAGCGGCCTGCGCCTGCTGTGGCGTCATAATACGGCGCTGGTCACCCGCATCACTACCTTCAGGACGAATGCCTGGCGTCACCAGCTTAAATGCCTGACCAAACGCTTGCTTGAACCTCACCGCTTCATGCGCCGAGCATACTACCCCGTCCAACCCACAATGTTGCGTCAAACGCGCCAGCTTTTCAGCATGCTCAGCAGGTGACAACGTCACTCCAAGATCGGCAAGGTCGCTGGCTTCCATACTGGTCAGGACCGTCACTGCAATTAACAGCGGCGCATCTTTACCAAAAGGCAGTAATGCTTCGCGGGCGGCGGTCATCATTCGAGCCCCACCGCAAGCATGCACGTTTACCATCCAGACGCCAAGGTCAGCAGCTGCCGCGACGGCATGCGCCGTGGTGTTGGGAATATCATGAAATTTCAAATCCAGAAAGACGTCGAAGCCACGCTGTTGCAGATCCCGAACCAACTGAGGTCCAAAAAGCGTGAACATTTCTTTGCCCACTTTCAAACGGCAATCACGGGGATCAATTCTGTCGACAAACGCTAATGCCTTATCACGATTTGAGTAATCCAACGCGACAACGACGGAAGAATCAGTAGCAGCACGGGAAGAAGATGAAGCAGTAAACGTCATGACCAGACCTTCTTGATGATGGGCGCACGAAAGGCGCAAAATGGGTAAACGGCGTGCATTCTACCTGTGGTAATAGAAAATTAACAGGCGCGTTTACATTTCTGCGAAGCGATGTGGCGCAGGAGCCTGAGCGCAGGGTGAAGAAAAATAATGAAGTATGTTGTAACTAAAATGAGGTTTTTTTAAAAATTAGAGCCCGTCCAGACCGCGAATTGGCTTAATGGTTGACCAGGAGCGGCACGATGGGCAGTGCCAGTACAGCGAATACGCAGTAAACCCGCACTTCTGGCAACGATAGCGCGGCTTGCTGCGCACCTGCTCGCCAACCATATCGCGCAGGACCATCAGACTCTCTTTTGCACGTCCTTCTTCCGCTTCATTAAGGTGGTAATCCATCAGTTTATGGAACACGCGCATCGTCGGATGACGTTGCAACTGACGGGTAATATAAACCTGCGCAGTATCAGTACCCTCACGCGCCTCAAGAATATCAGCCAGCATCAACTCCGCGGCAGCACCGGTGTTTTCTTCAACCGCACGGCGTAGAAACTCCGCCCACTCATCGTTTTTACCCAGCTGTTGATAGCAGCTCTGCAGCATTTCCAGCGTTTCACTGACCAGCTCTTTATCCTGGGAGATAACGCGTTGCAGGCATTCAACGGCCTTCGCGTAATCTCCCTTCAGCATATAAACGCGCCCCATCATAATCGAGACGCGAGCACTGTTTTTGTCTGCAGCGGCTCCTTTTTTCAGCAATGCCATGGCGCGATCCATATCGTCGCTGCCCATTTGCTGTAAGGCCAGTTCACAGTAAAAATGCGCGATTTCAAGACGCTGATTATCTTTGCCGAGTTTCACCAGACGTTCTGCAACATCAATGGCTTTTTGCCATTCGCTGGTTGCCTGATAGATTTGCAGCAGTTGTTGCAATGCCCCTACACGGAAATCCGTTTCATCAGTCAGCTGATTGAACATGTCTTCCGCACGGTCATACAATCCGGCAGCCATGTAGTCACGTCCCAACTGCTGTACAGCCAACAAACGTTGCTCGTAAGTCAGCGAAGCACTTTCCATGAGGGTTTGGTGGATACGGATAGCGCGGTCGACTTCACCGCGTGAGCGGAACAGGTTTCCGAGGGTGAGATGGGCCTCAACGGTGCCGGTATCCTCTTTCAACATATCGAGGAACAGATCCACCGCTTTATCTTGTTGGTTGCTCAAGAGGAAGTTAACCCCGGCGACATAGTCACGCGAAAGGCGGTTAGCTTCATCCTGCTTTGTTTGTTGCGCACTTCTGCGACCCATATACCACCCATAGGCAGCGGCTACAGGTAAAAGCAGAAACAACAACTCCAACATAAATAATTATTCCTTCACAACCGACGAGTCGGCAGTTACCGCAACGTCGGTCGCAGGCGCAAGCTGGTTTTCCAGGCGTTTAATTTTACGTTCGGCACGCGCAAGAGACACACGAACCTTCAGCCAGAACAGGCCGCAAATTAACCAACCAATCGCAAAACCTGCAGCAAACAATACAGCAAGCAGCGTGGAGATACGATACTCACCCTGAGCTAGCAGGTAATTAAACGTAACCTGTTGATCGTTTTGCGCACCCAATGTCACCGAAATAACAAAAATCGCCAACACCAGTAAGAAAATGAGTAAATATTTCACATTACTTCCCGTTATGTGGTTTGAGCGAATAAATCGTGTACAACTTACCGCGTTAAGCCCTTTAAATTACCATTTTCACGACAAGTGCGAAACGGAAAAGCGCCTTACGCTGTATGATTTGAGGGCTAAATTTGAAAAATCAATCACGGGCTGCGTTATTGCTCACGCTGCGCTATTTCCTTTGTCTCCTGGACGGGCGGTGTCAGAGGTCCACATATTCTCTGTGCAAGCCATGTTGCCAGCGTAATCAGCAACCACGAAATCAGCGTCGCAACAACCAAATCGCGCGGCCAGTGCATGCCCAGAAGCAAACGACTGCCCATTACGCCAGTCGCCCAGATGAGTAAGAACACAATCGTCAGCGTGCGCCTGCGTGGCCATAACAACCCGACGCCCAGTAACGCCCAACTGGCGGCAAACAGGGTATGCCCGGAAGGGAAAGCAAAACCGGTCTCTTTTTGCCAGTGCTTACGTAAAAAAGGTGGAATATCCTGCTGCCCGGACAACTGCTCTTTTACTAAGTGCCCACGGTCTTTACGTTTTAAAGTGTAGAACTCATCTACCGGAACATGGTGCGTTTTTTCCAGCCACAGAACAAAGGGTCGGGGCTCCTGCACCCGCTCTTTCACCCAGGATTTCACCCCCTGGCCAATTAAGATAGCCGCCGCCAGGATCGCAAATAGCATAACTGCGGCCTTCAGACGAAATCGCAGGCACCACAAAAACCACGCACAGAGAACAACATGGGTGATAATCCCCCAGGGTTGCGTCACCGTTTCAGTTACCCAGTATAAGGATTTTAACCACCAGACATTCTGCCCAGGCTGCCAGCTCCAGCCAGATATCCATACGGAAACCGGCATAATCAATAACAGTGCTGCGCCTACAGTGGTTCGCTTGGCAATGGACAGCATTGCGTCTCCTTTCGTCGATAAGTCCCACAATCATAACTGAAAAATCCGCACACCGGGAAAATTGACAATTTTGTGCCATTCGGAAATGAATGCGTTGCTGCAATTAGGTGAACACCCTTGCCTTATGGCAAAATAGCGCAATACAGAAGCCAACAGGCGACGGCACGCACAGTGCCAGCATAATCTGGAGAATTACATGCAGCTTAAACGTGTGGCAGAAGCCAAACTGCCAACCCCCTGGGGTGATTTCCTGATGGTGGGATTTGAAGAACTGGCAACCGGACACGATCATGTCGCACTGGTTTTTGGCGATATTTCAGGCCAGACGCCTGTCCTGGCACGTGTTCATTCCGAATGTCTGACCGGCGATGCGCTGTTCAGTCTGCGTTGCGATTGTGGCTTCCAGCTGGAAGCGGCGCTTATGCATATCGCTGAAGAAGGACGTGGTATTCTGCTCTACCATCGTCAGGAAGGACGTAACATCGGCCTGCTGAATAAGATCCGCGCCTATGCGTTGCAGGATCAGGGCTATGACACCGTCGAAGCCAACCATCAGTTAGGCTTTGCGGCAGACGAGCGTGACTTTACCTTGTGTGCTGATATGTTCAAATTATTGGGCGTGGATGCAGTCCGTCTGCTGACCAATAACCCGAAGAAAGTGGAAATTCTGACCGAAGCTGGGATCAATATTGTGGAGCGTGTGCCGCTGATTGTTGGCCGTAACCCGAAGAATGAGCACTATCTGGATACCAAAGCCGCTAAGATGGGACATCTGCTAAGCGAGTGACATTCTCGCTTGCTGACGATACAAAAAGCCTGCTTACGCAGGCTTTTTTATAATTTAATTCAACATATTACGAATAACATAGTGCAAAATACCATCGTTTTGGTAATAGGTCAGCTCTGTCGCGGTATCAATACGGCAGCGACACGAAATCACCTCTTTTTGCCCATCCGCGCGGACCATATTCACCGGGATAGTCGCTCCCGGTTTAATATTTTGTAAGTCCGTAATATCAATGACCTCCTCCCCGTTTAACCCCAGAGTTTTACGTGTAACCCCCTGCGGAAATTCCAGAGGCAAGATCCCCATGCCAATCAGGTTAGAACGGTGGATTCGCTCAAAGGACTCGGCGATCACGACGCGAATACCCAACAAACGCGGGCCTTTTGCAGCCCAATCCCGGCTGGAACCCGACCCATACTCCTTACCGGCAACAATCGCCAGTGGGGTCTTCTCGTGCTGGTATTGCATGGCGGCGTCATAGATAGCCATCACGTCTGTACCCGGCAAGTGACGCGTCATCCCCCCTTCCACCCCCGGTACCATTTCGTTACGGATACGGATATTGGCAAACGTACCACGCATCATTACTTCGTGGTTTCCACGGCGAGAACCGTAGGAGTTAAAATCTTTCCGTTCAACACCGTGGTTTTGCAAATAACGCCCGGCTGGGCTATCTGGCTTGATACTCCCCGCAGGAGAAATATGATCGGTAGTGACGGAATCGCCCAGCATCGCCAGGATACGTGCACCATGGATATCCTGTACCGGGTCCGGCTTCGCCTGCATACCATCAAAGAACGGTGATAACCGGATGTAGGTTGAGTCCGACTGCCAGCCATAGGTATCTGCACGATCAACATTAATCAACTTCCATTCCGGCGTGCCTTCGAACACCTCGGCATACTCTTTATGGAACATCTCGGTAGAGACCTGTTCCACAGCACGGGCAATTTCCTGCGCACTCGGCCAGATATCTTTCAGATAGATAGGATCGCCTTTTCTGTCATGACCCAGCGGATCTTTCGTCAGATCAATATTCATATTCCCGGCCAGCGCATAAGCCACCACCAGCGGCGGAGAAGCCAGCCAGTTGGTCTTCACCAGCGGGTGGATACGCCCTTCAAAGTTACGGTTGCCGGAAAGCACCGCCCCTACCGTCAGATCGCCTTTTTTAATCGCCGTTTCAATAGGGTCAGGCAACGGGCCAGAGTTACCAATACAGGTAGTACAGCCATAACCAACAAGGTTAAACCCCAGCTCATCAAGGTACGGCGTCAGTTTTGCTTGCGCCAGGTAATCAGAAACGACTTTTGACCCAGGCGCCAGCGACGCTTTCACCCACGGCTGGCGCTTCAGACCAAGCGTGACCGCTTTTTTCGCCAGCAATCCAGCCGCCATCAGAACGCTGGGGTTGGAGGTGTTGGTACATGACGTGATCGCTGCAATCACCACAGCACCATCGGGTAGCTGATATTGATGACCGCTCATAACATAGTCGACCGGCTGACGATCTTTTTGCGAGCTATTCACTTCAAGTTCATTACTCGCGGCGAATGCTTTCGGCACATCCCCCAATGCGACACGATCCTGTGGGCGCTTCGGCCCGGCCAGGCTGGCTTCCACAGTGCCCATGTCCAGCTCCAGTGAACTGGTAAACACAGGCTCATCACCTGGGTTACGCCACATCCCCTGTGCTTTAGCATAAGCACCGACTAATTCAACCTGCTCTTCGCTACGCCCGCTCAGACGCATGTACTCAAGCGTTACCCCGTCAATCGGGAAAAAGCCGCAGGTTGCGCCGTATTCCGGCGACATGTTAGCAATGGTCGCCCGGTCAGCGAGCGGCAGGCTGTCCAGCCCATCACCATAGAACTCAACAAATTTACCGACCACACCGTGTTTACGCAGCATCTGCGTAACGGTCAGTACCAGATCGGTAGCGGTGATCCCTTCGCGAAGTTTACCAACGAGTTTGAAGCCCACGACATCCGGAATCAGCATTGAAACCGGTTGCCCCAACATGGCGGCCTCTGCTTCAATCCCGCCGACACCCCAGCCCAGCACGCCGAGACCATTAATCATTGTGGTATGGGAATCGGTACCGACCAGCGTGTCGGGGTAAGCTACCCACTCGCCGTTTTGCAGCTCACTCCACACCGCTTTACCCAGGTATTCGAGGTTTACCTGGTGGCAAATTCCTGTTCCCGGTGGAACAACACTGAATCGGCTAAACGCCTGCTGCCCCCATTTCAGGAATACATAGCGCTCATGGTTGCGCTCCATTTCCAGGCGAACGTTCTCTTCAAAAGCATCATCGTCACCAAAACGATCGACCGTAACGGAGTGATCAATAACCAGATCAACAGGTGAAAGCGGGTTCACTTTTGCGGTATCCCCGCCAAGGCGTTTAACCGCTTCGCGCATGGCGGCCAGGTCGACCACCGCCGGAACGCCGGTAAAGTCCTGCATGAGAACGCGAGCGGGTCGGTAGGCAATTTCGCGATCGGCATGAGCCGTTTTCAGCCATTGCGCCAGAGCATGAATATCTTCCTCGGTAACAGAGTCACCGTCCTGCCAGCGAAGCAGGTTTTCCAGCAATACTTTTAGTGATTTAGGTAAACGGGTGATATCACCCAGTGATTTGGCAGCCAGGGGCAAACTGTAGTAGCGGTAGGTTTTATCTTTAACCTGCAATGTGTCCTTACTGGCTTCTCGTAGGGTAGACGACATAGCTCCTCCTTAAATGACAGGGTTTGATCCCCTGACTCTCCTCAGGGTTAGTATTAAAGATAACACAAACAAAATGTAACGCTTTGATAACAACTCAAATTGATAAAAGAGGAGAACGACAAAAAGGTAACGAACTATGCACGCGGCGGGGAATAAGATTGAAGTACGGTAAATGAATGGACCCGATACATCGATGCAGCCGACAATACGCTGTTTAGATGGCGTACCACGATTGCGTGTGATTATTCATACTGAATTCAATAAGCATGTTAATACTTATTATTATAAAAAACGTATTGTTTATTGTTCCTGCTTATCATCTTCAATGAACAGATCAATAAATGCCCGTTGCTCAGGTGAAAGATCCCACGAAGCGGGAATATCCTGTTTTTTTTCTACAACGGTTTCATTCGCTTGCTCATTATCATGATGAGCAGGTGTAGCACTGGAGCGTTGTTCCTGTGTGGACATCAATTACCCCCACACTTTCCAGACCACCAGAGCAACCACGATCCAGAACACGGCGGAGCCCAGAAACACGGTGAACCATGCTTTACGTTTCATCACGGGATCTCTGCGCGCAGGCTGGTTTCCAGAAGGCATTGCTAACCTCATACTATCGAAATCACTTATCATTTAGGCACCAAACAATCGGTACAATTAATCATCAGATAAGAGGAATCCTAATAAAAACGTCCTGAAAAAGCCAGCTAATTTTCGAAACCAGCTTTATAAATAACTTAATTGTTTGATCGGTTATAAATATTTGAAAGGGATTTTGGCAGGCTGACTCATTTGAAACTACTTTGGAGAATATTTTCCATAAATAATATAGGGATAATAGACAAATAAAAAATCATGAATACATTCAACCGCCCCGCTGGTATGGCTGGAGAACCAGGATACCAACGAGGCAACTTCCGTTATTATTTCTCTGGCAATTTAATATCTTTGAACATAGCTTCAATATCATCGTTGGAACGCAGTGCCACCGCCGTATCCACCACATCGCGTGTCAGATGCGGTGCGAAACGCTGAATAAAATCATACATGTAGCTGCGTAAAAACGTGCTGCGACGAAAACCAATTTTCGTGGTGCTGTGACTGAAAATATCATGAGCATCAACACGCACCAGATCCGGATCAGAGACAGGATCAACTGCCATGCTGGCAATCACGCCCACGCCCAGCCCCAGTCGGACATAGGTTTTTATCACATCAGCATCGGTTGCGGTAAAAACAATACGTGGCTCAAGACCCGCGCGATTAAACGCGGTATCCAGCTCTGAGCGCCCCGTAAAACCAAAGGTGTACGTCACCAACGGATATTGCGCCAGCTCTTCAATGGATACGGAGGCTTTGCCCGCCAACGGATGGTCTGGCGTAACAACAATCGAACGGTTCCAGTGATAGCATGGCAGCATCACCAGATCATCGTACAGATGCAGTGCTTCCGTCGCGATGGCAAAATCAGCATTCCCTTTCGACACGGCCTCGGCAATTTGCGTCGGCGATCCCTGATGCATATGCAACGAAACGCGAGGATAACGCTCAATAAAACCTTTAATCACGTTGGGCAGCGCGTAACGTGCCTGAGTGTGTGTGGTAGCAATATACAACGAACCTTTGTCGGGCCAGGTATGTTCACCAGCAACCGACTTAATGGCATCCACTTTAGACAAGACTTCGCGGGCAATACGAATAACTTCCTGCCCTGCCGGAGTCACCTGCGTCAGGTGCTTACCGCTACGGGCAAAAATCTGGATGCCAAGCTCATCTTCCAGCATACGAACTTGCTTACTGATCCCTGGCTGGGAGGTATAGAGTCCTTCGGCCGTTGAGGAAACATTAAGGTTGTGGTTTACCACCTCAACGATATAGCGAAGCTGCTGTAATTTCATGTTAAGCCATCCAGATTTGTGCCATCAGAACATCGTTTAAAAGCAGACTCACACGCGCTGCTAATACGATTTAATAATAAAAAGCCTGTTAACTATAACCACTATATCATTTATATGTACGCTGTATAGGGATGAAAAAAAATAATACGCCAGAAACAAAAAGGGCCGCTTACGCGACCCTTTGAGGAGAAATTCAGCCGGAACGCTGTTATTTCTTCCCTTCTACCCATTTACCGTCAACGAAAAATGCAGACCACCCGGTTGCTTTGCCGTCTTTTTCCGCAGCGACATACTGCTGCTTCGTTTTACGGCTAAAGCGAACCATCGACTTATTACCATCGGGGTCCGTCTGCGGCGCATCGGCCAGATAACGCAGTTTTTCCGGCAGACGATCGCGGAAGCGATACAACTCTTCCACTAATGGCGCACGGGTTTCACGTGATTTCGGGAAGGTGTTGGCGGCAAGGAAAATACCTGCTGCGCCATCACGCAACACGAAATACGCGTCCGATTTTTCACACGACAGTTCCGGCAACGGAACAGGATCTTCTTTCGGCGGAGCCACCTCGCCGTTACGCAGGATCTTACGGGTGTTTTTACACTCGTCGTTAGTACATGCCATGTATTTACCGAAACGCCCCATTTTCAGGTGCATTTCAGAACCACATTTCTCGCACTCAACGACAGGACCGTCATAACCCTTAATGCGGAACTCGCCCTCTTCGATTTCGTAACCATCGCAGGTCGGGTTGTTACCACAGACATGCAGCTTACGTTTTGGATCGATGAGATAACTGTCCATCGCCGTACCACACTTCTGGCAGCGACGCTTCGCGCGCAAGGCGTTAGTTTCGGCGTCATCCCCTTCCAGTACGTTCAGGACTTCATTCTCCGGCACCAGGTTAATGGTGGTCTTGCAACGCTCTTTCGGTGAAAGCGCATAGCCGGAACACCCAAGGAATACACCGGTGCTGGCGGTACGGATACCCATCTTGCGTCCGCATGTCGGACAATCAATGCTGGTCAGTACCATCTGGTTCGGACGCATGCCGCCTTCTTCGGGATCTTTCTCGGCTTTATCCAACTGCTGAGTAAAATCGCTGAAGAAGTTGTCGAGCACACCTTTCCACTCGGCTTCGTGGTTCGCCACCTGGTCAAGGCTGTCTTCCATCTGCGCGGTGAAATCGTAGTTCATCAATTCGCGGAAGTTTTCTTCCAGACGATCGGTGACAATTTCACCCATTTTTTCAGCGTAGAAGCGACGGTTCTCAACGCGAACATAACCGCGATCCTGAATCGTAGAGATGATCGAGGCATACGTTGACGGACGACCAATACCCCGTTTTTCAAGTTCTTTAACCAGCGAAGCTTCACTGAAACGTGCAGGCGGTTTGGTGAAGTGCTGCGCAGGCGTCAGTTCGATAAGCGTCAACGTATCGCCTTTATCCACCGCTGGTAAAATGCGGTCTTCATCACCCTTACGCAGCGCAGGCATCACTTTCGTCCAACCATCGAAACGCAAAATACGACCACGCGCCTTGAGACGGAAATCACCAGCCCCTACGGTCAGTGTGGTGGAGTCATATTTGGCTGGCGTCATCTGACAGGCAACAAACTGACGCCAAATCAGCTGATACAGTTTTTGGGCGTCGGCTTCCATATCTTTCAGCGATTCCGCCTGCACGGCGACATCAGAAGGACGGATAGCTTCGTGCGCTTCCTGCGAGTTCTCTTTGCTGGCGTACTGGTTGGCGCTTTCTGGCAGATACTTCTTGCCAAAATTATCGCTAATGTAATCACGGACCATCGCCACAGCATCCTGACTCAGGTTGGTGGAGTCAGTACGCATATAGGTGATGTAACCTGCTTCATACAAGCGCTGTGCCATCATCATGGTTTTCTTCACGCCAAAGCCCAGACGCGTGCTGGCAGCCTGCTGTAACGTGGAGGTGATGAACGGCGCGCCAGGCTTGCTGCTGGTTGGCTTATCTTCGCGTTCCAGAACGCTATAACGTGCTTTTTCCAGCAGGCTTACTGCCGCGAGTGTTTGCTCGCGATTTACCGGGCGGAACGGTTTATCGTTCTGGTGAGTGACCTCCAGCGGCAATGCATCACCGGCTGGCGTCGTGGTATTAGCATCAATTTCCCAGAACTCTTCGGGGACGAATGCTTTAATTTCACGCTCGCGCTCAACAACCAGACGCACGGCAACCGACTGTACTCGGCCGGCAGACAGGCCACGGGCAATTTTTTTCCACAGCAGCGGCGACACCATATAGCCGACAACGCGGTCCATAAAGCGGCGAGCCTGTTGTGCATTTACGCGGTCGATGTTCAGCTCGCCCGGTTTTTCAAACGCCTGACGGATAGCGTTCTTAGTAATTTCGTTAAACACCACGCGGCTGTAGCGGGTGTCGTCGCCACCGATAACTTCCCGCAGGTGCCAGGCAATGGCTTCCCCTTCGCGGTCAAGGTCGGTTGCGAGATAGATGTGGTCGGCTTTTTCAGCCAGTTGTTTCAGTTCAGAGACAACTTTCTCTTTACCAGGCAGCACTTCATAGCGCGCATCCCAGTTGTGCCACGGGTCAACGCCCATGCGGTTGACGAGAGCGCCACGTTCATCCTTTTTGGGCTTTTTAGCCGTTTTGGTTGAGGTTGAGTCGGCGCTCTTTTTAGTTGCTGAGCCACTGGTCGGCAAATCACGGATATGACCGACGCTGGATTTCACCACGTAGTCATTACCCAGATACTTGTTGATCGTTTTGGCTTTTGCCGGGGACTCAACGATGACAAGAGCTTTACCCATATTCACCTTTACCTAATTTGATTCTTCCAGAATGCGTCGCACGTTGATTCACCTTCCACTGGCGACGAGACATCGATATGGTCTCTGCGTCGGCGGATATCAACCCCTTAAACTGATTTGCGCTTGTAATGTAACTCTCATGTAACTGAGTTAACAGGCTTTTTCGCACACAAACGCTTTAGCGCGACGGAGTATTGGTCGAATGTCAAGCAAATCTGTTGCCAGATTGACGAAAGCGTCACACTGTACCTGATAAAATGCGTTACGCAACTTTATTAGCATGCAAAAACAAATCTCGCCAGTT
Source organism: Citrobacter sp. RHBSTW-00671 (assembly GCF_014103415.1). NCBI lineage: Bacteria > Pseudomonadati > Pseudomonadota > Gammaproteobacteria > Enterobacterales > Enterobacteriaceae > Citrobacter > Citrobacter sp. RHBSTW-00671. Next base: position 2,827,056 of record NZ_JABXPR010000001.1, on the reverse strand, counting down.
GCAATCCCATCCTATAGCCTTCATTTAAGTCAGGGAATATTTGCCCATAAGCTGGGCTCGGCGTAGACTAATGTCCTTGTTTAAGGAGTAAATCATGCATAAAGACACTCAACCCATCGATCGCGAAACACTGCTGATTGAAGCCAACAAAATCATTCGTGAGCATGAGGACACGCTGGCGGGGATTGTCGCCACCGGCGTAACGCAGCGAAACGGCGTGCTGGTTTTCAGCGGAGATTACTTTTTAGACGAGCAAGGGCTACCAACGCCCAAAAGCACTGCGGTATTTAATATGTTTAAACACCTGGCGCATGTGCTTTCTGAAAAGTACCACTTGATCGATTAACGCGAGAAATGATTTGCCGGGTGGCGGCGCTGCCTTATCCGGCCTACGATGCTCTGAACCTGTAGGCCGGATAAGATGCGTGAGCATCGCCATCCGGCAATTGCCATTTTACATCAGGGGCTTTTGTCCCCGCTGCCACCAGCGCATCAGTAAGCGGTCTGCACTTTCTGCCGCGCTGCCAGTGAAACGGTCCATCAGTTTTTTGCGCTGCATATAGCGGACGTTTAGCACTTCACGACCATCCATCAACCCCAGAATCACTTCGTCACTGGTATTGATCTCATCGACCAACCCGTTTGCCAGCGCCTGTTGCCCGAACCAGTGTTCACCGGTAGCAACCTGTTCGATGTCCAGAGTTGGACGCATACGCTGCACAAAATCTTTAAACAGATGATGGGTTTCATTCAAATCTTCACGGAATTTCTGTCGCCCTTCTTCCGTATTTTCGCCAAGCAGTGTCAGCGTACGTTTGTACTGTCCCGCCGTGTGCAGCTCGATATCAATATCCTTGCCTTTCAGGAAACGGTTGAAGTTCGGGATCTGCGCCACCACGCCAATCGAGCCCACAATGGCAAACGGCGCTGAGACAATTTTATCCGCTACACAGGCCATCATATATCCGCCGCTCGCAGCGACTTTATCCACCGTGACGGTTAACGGTATCTGCTTATCGCGCAGACGTTGCAATTGCGATGCAGCCAGGCCATAGCCATGTACCACACCACCCGGGCTTTCCAGACGAACCACCACCTGATCCTGAGGTTTAACAACCGCCAGCACCGCCGTCACCTCTTCGCGTAATGCGCTGACCTCATGGGCATCCATACTGCCTTTAAAATCAAGCACCCATACACGAGGTTTATCTGATGACGTGCTGTCACCCAGTTTCGCTTTTGCCTTGGCGGCCTTCGCCTCCAGCTTCTGTTTCTTTTTCTGCGCCTTATGCCAGAATTTTTGCTGATGCCCATCCAATAAGGCCAGCGACAGATCTTCCTTCATCTCTTTATATTGATCGCTGAGGTTAATAACCCGCAATTCCCCACGCTGACGTTTGCGTTGTGTCGCGTTTACGATCAGCATCACCACCACTGCAATAGCCACCACAACAGTGACAATTTTTGCCAAAAACAGCCCATATTCAGACAACAATTCCACGAGACCCACCTTGGTTAAACAACGCTACTTTCGCTCAGTGTACAACAGGCGTGTAAACCCGTCTTGCTTCATCCATCCGATGCTGAATCGGCAAAAAGCATGACAAAGTGTTCATTTTGCGGTGTTATTGCCTTTGGCTGATTGAAAAACACCAGTGTTTAAGGCATAAAGCCGAAAAGTTATCGCGAACGAGATGGCCAAAGCGTCGCCGAGGAGTAGCCGTGCATTACCAACCTAAACAAGACCTGTTACAGGATCGCATTATTCTGGTCACCGGTGCCAGTGATGGCATCGGGCGTGAAGCCGCGCTTACCTACGCACGCTACGGTGCGACCGTTATCCTGCTTGGACGTAATGAAGAAAAATTGCGTCAGGTTGCCCAGACCGTCGCCGATGAAAACGGAGCACAACCACAATGGTTTACACTGGATCTGCTGACCTGTACCTCCGAAGAGTGCCACCAGTTGGCGCAACGCCTCGCTGCACATTATCCGCGTCTGGATGGGGTGTTGCATAACGCCGGGCTGCTCGGCGATATCTGCCCGATGAGCGAACAAAATCCGCAGGTATGGCAGGATGTCATGCAGGTCAATGTCAACGCGACGTTTATGTTGACTCAGGCATTGCTGCCGCTGTTACTCAAATCAGATTCAGGATCGCTGGTCTTTACTTCTTCAAGCGTTGGTCGCCAGGGACGGGCTAACTGGGGAGCGTATGCCACCTCGAAATTTGCTACCGAAGGGATGATGCAGGTCCTGGCAGACGAATACCAGAATCGCCATCTGCGCGTAAATTGCATTAATCCAGGCGGCACGCGTACCGGCATGCGTGCCAGCGCATTCCCGACGGAAGATCCGCAAAAACTCAAAACCCCCGCCGACATTATGCCGCTGTACCTGTGGCTGATGGGCGATGACAGCCGCCGTAAAACCGGTATGACTTTTGATGCCCAGCCGGGCCGTAAACCAGGAATTGCCCAATGAGTGAAGAACGCTATCAGCAGCGCCAACAGCGCGTAAAAGACCGGGTTGACGCACGTGTTGCGGCCGCCAGGGACGAGCGTGGAATTGTCATCGTTTTTACCGGTAATGGAAAAGGTAAAACTACCGCTGCGTTCGGTACAGCGACTCGCGCAGTGGGCCACGGTAAAAAAGTCGGTGTAGTGCAGTTCATTAAAGGTACATGGCCAAACGGCGAAAGAAACCTGCTCGAACCTCATGGTGTAGAGTTTCAGGTGATGGCGACCGGGTTTACCTGGGAAACACAGAATCGTGAAGCTGATACCGCCGCCTGTCTGGCCGTATGGGAACACGGTAAGCGAATGCTGGCCGATCCTGAGCTGGACATGGTTGTGCTGGATGAACTGACGTATATGGTGGCCTACGACTACCTCCCGCTTGAAGAGGTGCTCAACGCCTTAAACGCGCGCCCAGCCCAGCAGACGGTCATTATTACGGGTCGAGGATGTCATCGCGATATTCTGGAGTTAGCCGACACGGTCAGCGAGTTGCGTCCGGTCAAGCATGCTTTTGAGGCGGGCATTAAAGCCCAAATGGGGATTGATTACTAACAGCAGGCCGGATAAGGCGCTTGCGCCGCATCCGGCTCCACTAACGCCTGATAACGCTTTGCTTATCAGGCCTGTTCACGATTAACCGTTATTGCTGCGTCCACCCGGGCGACGGCTGCTGCCGACCTGAGAGTGACGTTTCACCGCACGGCGGATCTGATTCGCTTTCATGCGACGACGGTCTTTCTCGACAGCGACTTTAGACGTGGTTTCCGGTTTCAACTCCACCAGTTCACGCAGATAGTTGGTCTGTGCAAGATCAAGCTCCGTCCAGCCGCCACGCGGCAGACCTTTCGGCAATGGAATATCGCCATAACGTACGCGGATAAGACGACTTACCTGCACGCCTACCGCTTCCCACAGACGACGAACCTCGCGGTTGCGGCCTTCAGTCAGCGTGACGTTATACCACTGGTTAATCCCTTCACCACCGCTGAACTTGATGGTTTTAAACGCAGCCGGACCATCTTCCAGCTGTACGCCACGGCTCAGATCACGCAGTTTAGCATCATCAACCTGACCGAACACACGCACCGCGTACTCGCGTTCAACTTCACGGCTCGGGTGCATCAGACGATTCGCCAGTTCACCATCGGTGGTAAACAGCAGCAGACCACAGGTATTGACGTCCAGACGACCTACGGCAATCCAGCGCGCGTCACGCAGCTTTGGCAAGCGGTCAAAAACGGTTGGACGACCTTCCGGGTCGTTACGGGTACACAGTTCACCTTCCGGCTTGTAATAAGCCAGAACGCGGCAGATTTGTTCTGCAGATTCTTTCACCGAAATCAGATGGCCGTCGATACGGATTTTCAGACCCGGCGTCACTTCAACGCGATCGCCAAGCGTGGCGATTTTGCCATCAACGCTCACACGACCCGTGGCAATAATGGATTCAATTTCACGGCGAGAACCGTGGCCGGCACGCGCCAGCACTTTTTGTAACTTTTCGCTCATAGAGCTTCCTTTAGGTGTCGCCTTCACAGGCGTCGAACAGGAGAATCAACGGCGCCAGTCAGCGCCATTTTAAGGCCGCGTAGTATAGCGGTTCGCGCCCTTATAAGAAAGGTTTAACGTCACCAACACCTTCGCGCAATACCACCGGGGAATCATCGGTTAAATCGATGACCGTCGTCGGTTGTTGACCAACGTAACCACCGTGAATGATCAGATCGACCAACTTCTCCAGACGATCTTTGATCTCTTCAGGATCGGACTCGGTAAACTCGCTGCCCGGAAGCATCAGTGAAGTAGAAAGCATTGGCTCACCCAGGGCTTCGAGCAGCGCCAGCGCAATGGGATTCGACGGAACACGCAAGCCAATAGTCTTACGTTTTTCCTGCAGCAGTCGGCGTGGAACTTCTTTCGTCCCTTTCAGGATAAAAGTATAGTTGCCCGGCGTATTGTTTTTAATTAAACGAAAGGCCACGTTGTCGACAAATGAATAGGTAGACAGCTCTGACAAATCGCGGCACATCAGCGTAAAGTTGTGGCCGTCCGGCAGATGACGGATACGACAAATACGCTCCATCGCGCCTTTATCTTCAATTTTGCAACCCAACGCATAGCCGGAATCGGTTGGATAGACAATCACCCCACCTTTACGCACGATTTCAACGGCCTGATTGATCAACCGCTGCTGTGGGTTTTCGGGATGAATATAAAAAAACTGGCTCATACTTTCCTCTCTGTGATCTCGGGCTGTTCCCAAAGCTGCCACACGCCTTCGACGCCGGCAGGCAACCAAAGTTTGCGCCCCAGTTCAATCCACGGGCACGGCTGATGAAAATCAGACCCTTGCGATGCCCACAACTGATGCTGGCGCGCAAGCGTCGCCAGATGGGTGCGTTCATTGGGAGACTGCTGGCACTGTGCCACTTCCATCGCGTCACCGTGATGTTCAGCAAAATGTGCAACCAGTCTTTTCAGCCACTTAGCGCTAAGATCGTACCGCCCAGGATGAGCCAGAACTGCCTTACCGCCAGAATGATGAATGACATCAATAGCTTGTTCTATTGTACACCACTGTGGCGGAACGTAACCGGTTTTCCCACGGGCAAGATATTTTTTAAAGACACCCGCCATGGTTGTGGCTTTTCCGCATTCCACCAGAAAACGCGCAAAATGGCCCCGCGTGACGGCCCCGCCGTCAGCCAAACGCAAAGCCCCTTCCCACGCCCCCGGAATATGCGCTTTGTCCAGCCGTTCTGCAATCAGGCGCGCGCGCTGCTGGCGGCGTTCCGTTTGCTGTGCCAAAAACGCACACATCATAGGATGTGCGGTATCAATATTCAGACCCACAATATGGATCTCATGGTTTTCCCAGACCGTTGAAATTTCTACACCCGAGATTAGATTTAGCGCTAGCCCCGAACGTGAAATTTCTTCTCTTGCCGCCGCAATACCTGTCGTGGTGTCATGATCGGTGATCGCCAGTGTACCGACTCGCATCTCTACCGCACGATGTACTAAGGCCTCTGGCGTCAATCGCCCATCGGAGGCTGTCGTATGGCTGTGCAGGTCATAAATCACTGCGTAATTCGTGTCGCTCAAGGCGTCTCCCGTTTCAATAAATGTCGTATCACGATCATCATAGCGGTTTCGACAAATTAACTGAAATCAGGTGTTGACTTTACCCCACCGAACTAGTTAACTAGTACGCAAGTTCACATGAAGAAGGTATCTGAGATGAAAGCACGTTTTGTTCTGCACGGTTGGTGGCGCACTTCCTGATTTCGGGCAGTGTCTTACGTCTGCACTATGCAACCAGATACCCGGCCCGCCACATGAGCGGGCTTTTTTTTGAACAAAATTAATGAGAAGAACGATGCAAGCACAAAAACCAACACTTGAACTGCTCGCCTGCGATGCCGCCTACCGTGAGAACCCAACGGCGCTGTTTCATCAGGTGTGTGGCGCACGACCGGCAACGTTGTTGCTGGAATCCGCCGATATCGACAGCAAGGACGATCTCAAGAGCCTGCTGCTGGTAGACAGCGCGTTGCGTATTACCGCCCTGGGTGACACTGTCACCATTCAGGCATTGTCGGCAAATGGCGCGTCGCTGCTTCCTCTGCTGGACGCCGCCCTGCCCGCAGGCGTTGACAACGATAAACAGCCGAACGTTCGTCAGTTGACCTTCCCCAGCGTAAGCCCGCTGCTGGATGAAGACGCCCGTTTATGCTCACTTTCTGTATTTGACGCGTTCCGTTTGTTGCAGGAGCTGGTCCATGTTCCGGCGCAAGAACGTGAAGCCATGTTCTTCGGCGGTCTGTTTTCCTACGACCTGGTTGCTGGATTTGAAGATTTACCCCAGCTTGAAGCGGGTAACCGTTGCCCGGACTACTGCTTCTATCTGGCAGAAACACTGATGGTTATCGACCACCAGAAAAAAAGCACCCGCATTCAGGCCAGCATCTTTACGCCAAATGACGAGGAAAAACAGCGACTGAACGCCCGCCTGGCACAGTTGAGCCAACAGCTCACCGAACCCGCACCGCCGCTGCCCGTCACTGAAATCCCGCAGATGCAATGCGAATGCAATCAGAGCGACGAAGAGTTCGGCGCCGTGGTACGCGGCCTGCAAAAAGCGATTCGCGCAGGTGAAATTTTCCAGGTGGTTCCATCTCGTCGTTTCTCGCTGCCCTGCCCGTCGCCGCTGGCAGCCTACTATGTGCTAAAGAAAAGTAACCCCAGCCCGTACATGTTTTTCATGCAGGATAACGATTTCACCCTGTTCGGCGCGTCGCCAGAGAGCTCGTTGAAATACGACGCCACCAGCCGTCAGATTGAAATTTACCCGATTGCCGGGACCCGCCCGCGTGGTCGCCGTGCGGACGGTTCGCTGGACCGCGATCTCGACAGTCGTATCGAGCTGGAAATGCGTACCGACCATAAAGAACTTTCCGAACACCTGATGCTGGTCGACCTGGCTCGTAACGATCTCGCACGTATCTGCACCCCAGGTAGCCGCTATGTTGCCGACCTGACCAAAGTCGACCGTTACTCTTTCGTGATGCACCTGGTGTCCCGTGTGGTGGGCGAACTGCGTAGCGATCTGGATGTGCTGCATGCTTACCGCGCCTGTATGAACATGGGCACGCTGAGCGGCGCGCCCAAAGTTCGCGCTATGCAATTAATCGCCGAGGCAGAAGGTCGCCGCCGGGGCAGCTATGGCGGCGCGGTCGGCTACTTTACCGCCCATGGTGACCTGGATACCTGCATTGTGATCCGTTCAGCCCTGGTGGAAGACGGCATCGCCACCGTGCAGGCCGGTGCCGGGATTGTTCTGGATTCTGTTCCGCAGTCTGAAGCCGATGAAACCCGTAATAAAGCGCGTGCCGTTTTGCGTGCTATTGCCACCGCGCACCACGCACAGGAGACTTTCTAATGGCTGACATTCTGCTGCTCGATAACATCGACTCATTTACCTACAACCTGGCAGATCAGCTGCGCACTAACGGTCACAACGTGGTGATTTACCGTAACCATATTCCGGCTCAGACGTTAATTGACCGTTTAGCGACGATGAAAAACCCTGTGCTGATGCTTTCTCCTGGGCCTGGTGCACCCAGTGAAGCGGGCTGCATGCCTGAACTGTTAACCCGCCTGCGCGGCAAACTGCCCATTATCGGTATTTGTCTGGGGCATCAGGCGATTGTTGAAGCCTATGGTGGATATGTCGGTCAGGCTGGGGAAATCCTACACGGCAAAGCCTCCAGCATTGAACACGATGGCCAGGCGATGTTCGCCGGTCTGGCAAATCCGCTGCCAGTGGCGCGCTATCACTCGCTGGTTGGCAGCAACGTACCAGCCGGATTAACCATAAACGCGCATTTTAACGGTATGGTCATGGCAGTTCGTCACGATACCGATCGCGTATGCGGCTTCCAGTTCCATCCGGAATCGATTCTGACCACTCAGGGTGCGCGCCTGCTGGAGCAAACGCTGGCCTGGGCGCAACAGAAGCTCGAACAAACCAATACGCTGCAGCCCATCCTGGAAAAACTGTACCAGGCTCAGACGCTGTCCCAGCAGGAAAGCCACCAGCTGTTCTCTGCTGTCGTTCGCGGTGAACTGAAGCCGGAACAGTTGGCTGCAGCGCTGGTCAGTATGAAAATTCGTGGCGAACATCCGAATGAAATCGCCGGTGCGGCAACCGCGCTGCTGGAAAATGCCGCCCCATTCCCGCGCCCGGATTATCTGTTTGCCGACATTGTCGGAACCGGTGGTGACGGCAGTAACAGTATCAATATTTCCACCGCCAGCGCGTTTGTCGCGGCGGCCTGTGGATTAAAAGTGGCCAAACACGGCAACCGCAGCGTCTCCAGTAAATCTGGCTCTTCGGATCTGCTGGCGGCATTTGGTATCAATCTGGATATGAACGCCGATAAGTCCCGTCAGGCGCTCGATGACCTGGGCGTGTGCTTCCTGTTTGCACCGAAATATCACACAGGTTTTCGCCATGCGATGCCGGTACGCCAGCAGTTGAAAACCCGTACGTTGTTTAATGTGCTTGGGCCATTGATTAATCCGGCGCATCCGCCGCTGGCGCTGATCGGCGTTTACAGCCCGGAACTGGTGTTACCGATTGCCGAAACACTGCGCGTGCTGGGATATCAACGGGCAGCCGTGGTACACAGCGGCGGAATGGATGAAGTTTCGCTGCATGCGCCGACCATAGTGGCGGAACTGCATGATGGTGAAATCAAGAGCTACCAGCTAACGGCGGAAGACTTTGGCCTGACGCCATATCATCAGGAACAGTTGGCTGGCGGCACGCCGGAAGAAAACCGTGACATTCTGAGTCGCTTGTTACAAGGTAAAGGTGAGGCCGCTCATGAGGCTGCTGTTGCCGCGAATGTCGCCATGTTAATGCGCCTGCACGGTAAAGAAGACTTAAAAGCCAACGCGCAAACCGTGATTAATGTGCTGCGCAGCGGTGCGGCTTACGACCGTGTCACTGCACTGGCCGCAAGAGGGTAAATGATGCAAACCGTTTTAGCGAAAATTGTCGCTGACAAGGCGATTTGGGTAGAAGCCCGCAAACAGCAACAACCGCTGGCCAGCTTTCAAAATGATGTTCAACCCAGCACACGTGATTTCTACGATGCGCTGCAAGGGACACGAACCGCTTTTATTCTGGAGTGTAAAAAAGCCTCTCCGTCAAAAGGCGTGATCCGTGATGACTTCGACCCGGCACAGATTGCGGGAGTATACAAACATTACGCGTCCGCAATTTCCGTGCTGACGGACGAGAAATATTTTCAGGGTAGCTTTGATTTCCTGCCCATCGTCAGTCGCATCGCACCACAGCCGATTCTGTGTAAAGACTTTATTATCGATCCTTACCAGATTTACCTGGCACGTTTCTACCAGGCGGATGCCTGCCTGCTGATGTTGTCGGTTTTGGATGATGAACAGTATCGTCAACTCGCTGCCGTCGCCCACAGTTTGAAAATGGGCGTGCTGACTGAGGTCAGCAATGAAGAAGAGTTGGAGCGCGCCATTGCGCTGGGTGCAAAAGTCGTCGGCATTAACAACCGTGATTTACGTGACCTGTCGATTGACCTCAATCGTACCCGCCTGCTTGCACCTCGTCTGGGCCATGGTGTCACCGTCATCAGTGAATCCGGGATCAACACCTATAGCCAGGTTCGCGAACTCAGCCATTTCGCCAACGGATTTCTGATAGGCTCTGCGCTGATGTCCCATGATGACCTGCATACTGCCGTGCGTCGTGTTTTGCTTGGCGAAAATAAAGTCTGCGGACTGACCCGAGCACAGGATGCAAAAGCAGCGTACGAATCTGGGGCCATTTATGGCGGCGTAATTTTTGTCCCGACCTCCCCGCGCGCTGTCAGCGTTGAACAGGCGCGAGACGTTATGACAGGAGCACCGTTACAGTATGTCGGCGTGTTCCGTAACACCGACATCGCCGACGTCCACGAAACAGTCACCGCACTGTCGCTGGCCGCCGTACAACTACACGGCAGCGAAGATCAGGCCTATGTCGATGCTCTGCGCAATGTGCTACCCGCGCAGGTGCAAATCTGGAAGGCACTGAGCGTTGGCGAATCACTGCCTGCTCGCCGCTATCAACATATTGATAAATACGTTTTTGATAACGGCCAGGGCGGCAGCGGTAAGCGCTTTGACTGGTCGCTGCTAAGCGGACAATCGCTGGATAACGTTTTACTGGCCGGCGGACTCAGTGCAGATAACTGCGTCGACGCGGCTAAAACCGGCTGCGCCGGGCTCGATTTCAATTCTGGCGTAGAGTCACAGCCGGGCATCAAAGATGCACGTCTGCTGGCTTCAGTCTTTCAGACGCTGCGCGCATATTAAGGAAAAGGACATGACAACATTACTCAATCCATATTTTGGTGAATTTGGCGGTATGTATGTGCCACAGATTCTGATGCCTGCGCTGCGCCAACTGGAAGAAGCGTTCGTCAGTGCACAAAAAGACCCTGAGTTTCAGGCCCAGTTTACTGACCTGCTGAAAAACTATGCCGGGCGCCCTACCGCATTGACCAAATGTCAGAACATCACTAACGGCACCCGGACGACGCTGTATCTCAAGCGTGAGGATCTGCTGCACGGCGGCGCGCACAAAACGAACCAGGTACTGGGACAAGCGTTACTGGCGAAACGCATGGGGAAAACAGAAATCATCGCAGAAACCGGCGCGGGTCAGCACGGGGTGGCGTCTGCCCTTGCCAGCGCCTTGCTGGGCTTAAAGTGCCGCATTTATATGGGTGCGAAAGACGTCGAGCGTCAGTCCCCGAACGTTTTCCGTATGCGTCTGATGGGTGCTGAGGTTATTCCGGTACACAGCGGCTCTGCCACGTTGAAAGATGCCTGTAACGAGGCGTTGCGCGACTGGTCTGGCAGTTACGATACCGCGCACTATATGCTGGGTACGGCTGCAGGTCCGCATCCTTTCCCGACTATCGTACGCGAGTTCCAGCGCATGATTGGTGAAGAAACAAAAGCACAGATTCTGGAAAAAGAAGGTCGTCTGCCGGATGCCGTGATCGCCTGTGTAGGCGGTGGCTCGAACGCGATCGGCATGTTCGCCGATTTTATAAATGAAACCAGCGTTGGTCTGATTGGCGTTGAGCCAGGTGGTCACGGGATCGAATCCGGCGAGCACGGCGCACCGTTGAAACATGGTCGTGTTGGGATTTACTTCGGCATGAAGTCGCCAATGATGCAGACAACTGAAGGGCAAATTGAAGAGTCCTACTCCATTTCTGCGGGACTGGACTTCCCGTCAGTCGGGCCACAGCACGCTTATCTGAACAGTATCGGACGCGCTGACTATGTTTCGATTACTGATGATGAAGCGCTGGAAGCCTTCAAAACGCTGTGTCTGCATGAGGGGATTATCCCGGCGCTGGAGTCTTCCCACGCCCTGGCACATGCGTTGAAAATGATGCGGGAAAACCCGGAGAAAGAACAATTACTGGTGGTCAACCTCTCTGGTCGCGGCGACAAAGACATTTTCACCGTACACGATATTCTGAAAGCGCGAGGGGAAATCTGATGGAACGTTATGAAAACCTATTTGCACAACTGAAGGACCGCAAAGAAGGCGCTTTTGTCCCCTTCGTGACCCTGGGCGATCCTTCTGTTGAACAGTCACTGAAAATCATTGATACGCTGATCGAAGCGGGTGCCGATGCGCTTGAGCTGGGTATTCCGTTCTCCGATCCGCTGGCCGACGGTCCAACCATTCAGGAAGCGACATTACGTGCGTTCGCGGCAGGCGTCACACCGTCACAATGCTTTGAAATGTTGGCGCTGATTCGGCAAAAACACCCAACCATTCCAATTGGTTTACTGATGTATGCCAACCTGGTGTTCAGTAAAGGTATTGACGAATTTTACGCACAGTGCGAGAAGGTCGGCGTAGATTCGGTATTAGTCGCCGATGTGCCGGTAGAAGAATCTGCGCCATTCAGAACGGCGGCATTACGCCATAATGTCGCGCCAATTTTCATTTGCCCGCCTAACGCTGACGAGGAACTGCTGCGCCAGATTGCCGCTCATGGCCGCGGTTATACCTATCTATTGTCACGCGCAGGTGTTACAGGTGCCGAAAATCGTGCAGCGTTACCGTTGCATCATCTGGTCGAGAAGCTGAAAGAATTTAATGCCCCGCCTTCCTTACAGGGCTTTGGTATCTCTGCACCGGAACAGGTGACAGGCGCCATTGAAGCAGGTGCTGCGGGGGCTATTTCCGGATCGGCGATTGTCAAAATCATTGAGAAGAATGTTGCAGCACCAGAGCAAATGCTGGCTGAGCTGAAAGCCTTTGTCAGTGCAATGAAAACCGCGACCCATCAGTAAGCTGAAATAACCGCCAGAGACTTCTGGCGGTTTTACCCTTCCTTTGCCTGCTTCATTTTGTACATGGCGTTATCCGCATTCTGGATTGCCACATCCAGGTCGCCCTTCACCTCTGCGACTCCCCATGACACCGACAGCGGTACGGTGTGGCCATCCACCACAAAAACGTGATTGTTGACCTGACCACTGATACGCTGCGCAATCGCGATAGCATCACTTGTCTGGGAGCGAAACAGCAGGATCATAAATTCATCCCCACCGGTACGAATCACGAGATCGTGGCTGGTACGAGTGTTTGACAACATTCTGTTGGCAATAGTTTGCAGCGCACGATCGCCTGCGGCATGCCCCCAGGTGTCGTTGACTGCCTTAAACTTATTGCAATCCAGCAGCACCACAGAACAATGTGATAAGTCCCGACGCTTAATAATGTCGAGAATTCGCCGATTAAAGCAGCCCGTCAGCGAATCAATATAGACCTTGAGGTCGCTTTGATTCAGCCACGACTTCAGCGAGAAACTGATCATAATAAAGAAGAACGTTGCCAGCAGTATCACAATTCCGGCGTGCGTATCGCGCACCATAAACTGGCCTAATGCTATCGAATAGTACAGCGCATATTTTTCTGACAACTTCCGCACCATAATGCGCGTTTTACCCGCACATTTACCGGATAAACAGAGGCGCTCATTATTGGATAAATTCACCAGAGCCACATTCAGGCCCGGTGGCATTTGATAGTCAAAAGCATTTGCCAGCGCCTCCTGCAACTCCGGCTTTGAATGGTCATAGACCAGATAGGCGACGATTTGATCCGATATCTCTTTCCCGGAAAGGTCATAGATATAGCTCACCACGCTGTAGGCTTTTTCACCGGTAATTTTGTCGGTATAAAAATTCGTTGAGCTGAGCGCTTTATTCTTGATGTTTTTTTGCAGCAGACGGGTATAAAAATCGACCGGCGGATAGAAAAATCCGGTAATGTCCTGCGCCATTTCAGAATCAGAGAAGGTAAAATTGCGCGAATCAGAAGGCATAAACCAGTAAAAATAATCCGCATTCTTGGCAATGATGTAACGATGCGCGTCAAAACTGCCAGGGTTTAACTCATTAACCATGCCGCGAATAAACTCCGCTGCCGTATACATACATAGAGCTTTAAGGTTGGCTTCTCGGGCGATAATCGTCCCTGTCGCCGAGTGCACCCGCTTTGGGTCGGCATTAATTCCCCATTCACCCACATTTCGCGGAACAAACTGCGCGGCATTATCACATTGATCGTCATTTTTAATGTGATGGTAGCGCTCACCAATCGCATCGGCGATGAGTTCATTATCGTTAAAGATATCCAGCATACGGGCCTGCAGGCGGTTAATCCCTTCGCTGGCTGTGGCCATACGCTGTTCGTAGATGATAAACAGAAACAACGAGGTAAATATCAGCGTAATCAGCCCCGATACCAGCAGTGCCTGCCTGTTCCTGAGCTTATCTTGCACAATCTTCACGAGTCCACCCTGATAGTTAACGGTGATGCCAAACCGGTTACCCGTTTATGTTGTTGCATAACAGCGCTGAGTATTAAAAATAATATTGATCGTCCTGTGGCCCTGATAATCGATGAAAATAACGTCTCTCCCGTGTACCTAAGTTACAGATTTATACAACAAAAGAACATTTTTGTTAACAAAAATGCAAACTAGTCATCCCCGGCAATCGGATAGCCGGCACGCCGAATCGCTTCCCGACAGTCGCTCACACCTGCGGCATACCCAGCTTCGATTTCACAAACCGGACTGGCGCTGCAATAAGGTAGTGTGATTTGTGTGGCGATGACCTTTTCCAGGGCTTCCACCCTGCTCATGTAATTCAATAATTCGCGCGCAGCATACACGGCAAACTCTGTCGTATCATCGTCTATGGATGCTTCCATAAGGGAAATTTTTTGTTGTAGCAACTGACGGGTCAATATCATCATCAATACCCTCAAAGCCAGATTGCTTAAAGAGTAGCATTACATCAAAGGGGAGAAAGTCGGGAAGGGAAAAACAGAGGGGAAAAAGCTGGCCGCGAAACGACCAGCCTTTCAGACTGGAATCACTGACTTAAAAACGATAACCCGCAGAGAACATAAACACCCACGGATCAAGGCGTACGCTGTCGCGCTGCTGGACGCCACCCATTTTATAGCTCGCGGTGGTGTCGATATCCATGTACCAGACTGACATGTTAATCAGCCAGTCGCGGTTGATCAGATAGTCCATACCGACTTGTCCAGCTGCACCCCAGGAGTCTTTCAGGCTCAGATCGGATAAACCCGCCTCTTTCCCGTTGTTGTTAAAACCTTCATCGAAGAAAGTCGTGTAGTTCACACCCACGCCAACGTAAGGACGCAGTTTGCTGCTGGAGTCGCCAAAGTACCACTGCGCCATTAACGTCGGCGGTAAATGATGAACGGTGGCAATATCACCGGTTGCCCCGGTGCCGATCTTATGGCGGAACGGTGTGGCTGCCAGTAATTCAACACCAATATTGTCGGTTGCCATATACGTGAATGTCAGGCCAAGCTGCGTATTGTTACTGACATCAAAGCCCCCCAGGCTTCCCAGCGTACCACCCGCGCCTTCCGTCGGTCTGACGGTTGCCGAACCTGCACGAATAAAGAACTCTCCGGCCTCATGCGCAAATGCGTTCCCAGAGAGAAGAGTTGTTAAAGCCAATGCTGCAACTGTTAATTTTTTCATGTCCGCTCCATCGTTATGGTTATAAAAGCGGAACGAATATACCCACAATGGAGTAATAAGTGATCTAACTTAGATCACATTGAGTTTGATAATTTAACATTTATTGATCCAGATTAAGTTAGAACTTGCATTCAAAATCCTGGTTAAATTAATTCAGATCAATTTTGATATATTTTCACTATGCAAGTACCTTTGACTCCGACACGAAATGTTGGTTATTTGAACGTGATGTACAGAGAACAAACAACAATGTTGCAAGTTGCTGAAGTCCTGGCCAAAAATTACCGGAGCTTTACAAAGATATGCTTTTCCATACATCGCACGATGCTGCCACTGTAGAGTTATCCAGGGTACAATTGCGCGCAAATGAACACCTGCAGAACTCAAGGAGAGTGCATGTCTATCACGGCGAAATCCGTTTACCGTGACACGGGAAACTTTTTCCGTAATCAATTTATTACCATCTTGCTGGTATCGTTATTGTGCGCGTTTATCACAGTGGTGCTAGGGCATGCCTTTTCTCCCAGCGACGCGCACATCGCGCAACTGAGCGAAGGGGATCAGCTAACCAGCAGTGTGGGACTGTTCGATCTGGTGCAGAATATGACGCCGGAGCAGCAGCAAATTTTGCTCCGCGCTTCTGCAGCATCGACGTTTTCAGGGCTGATTGGTAATGCCATCCTTGCAGGAGGCATCATCCTGATGATTCAACTGATTTCGGCGGGTCATCGGGTTAGCGCATTACGCGCCATTGGCGCCAGCGCGCCGGTATTACCTAAATTGTTTATTCTGATTTTTCTGACTACCCTGCTGGTACAGGTCGGTATTATGCTGGTTGTCGTGCCTGGTATTCTGCTGGCTATCTTGCTGGCCCTCGCGCCGGTGATGGTCGTGCAGGATAAAATGGGCGTCTTTGCCGCTATGCGCAACAGTATGCGTCTGGCGTGGTCTAATATGCGATTGGTAGCGCCGGCAGTGATCGGTTGGCTTCTGGCAAAAACGCTGCTGTTGCTTTTTGCGCCAAGTTTTGCAGTACTAACGCCAAACGTAGGCGCGGTATTGGCGAATACGCTGAGCAATATGATCTCTGCTGTGCTGCTGATCTATTTGTTCCGCCTGTATATGCTGATTCGTCAATAAACCCTGAACGCATCCCGGGCGTGTTACCCGATGCTTTTTGATTACGGACTCGAAGAATGAAGCAGTTTCTTGATTTTTTACCGCTGGTTGTCTTTTTTGCTTTTTATAAGCTCTATGACATCTACGCGGCAACCTCGGCGCTTATTGTCGCAACGGCTGTGGTACTGATTTACAGTTGGGTTCGCTATCGCAAGGTCGAGAAGATGGCGTTAATCACCTTTGTTCTGGTTGCCGTCTTCGGTGGCCTGACGATTTTCTTCCACAACGATGAATTCATTAAGTGGAAGGTTACGGTGATTTACGGACTGTTTGCCGGTGCACTGCTGGTTAGCCAGTGGGTGATGAAAAAGCCGTTGATTCAGCGCATGTTAGGAAAAGAGCTGACGCTGCCGCAGCCGGTATGGTCGAAGCTGAATCTGGCCTGGGCCATCTTCTTCATCCTGTGTGGGCTGGCCAATATCTATATTGCGTTTTGGCTGCCGCAGAACATTTGGGTCAACTTCAAAGTGTTCGGATTAACCGCCCTGACCTTATTCTTCACGTTGCTGAGCGGCGTCTATATCTACCGCCATCTGCCGCAGGAAGATAAATCGTAATATGTGTTCGCCAGATCTGCGGATCTGGCGAATTTTCATCCACCTGCGTTCTTCGTGGCAGACAAGCTTGCTTACTTCCCACCGCGTACTGCATCCCCCCTGTTCTCCGCCCGTAAATTCTAGTAGCATCCCGCCTGTAATCTTTCTCTACAGTCGGTTCTACAATGACAACAACGAATAACACCCCCCAGGGTGAACTGGTTTTACGCACTCTGGCCATGCCTGCCGATACCAATGCTAACGGTGATATTTTTGGCGGCTGGCTGATGTCACAGATGGATATTGGTGGCGCTATTCAGGCCAAAGAGATCGCACACGGTCGCGTGGTGACGGTGCGAGTTGAAGGAATGAGCTTTTTGCGCCCGGTTGCCGTGGGTGATGTGGTCTGTTGCTACGCACGCTGCGTAAAACGCGGGACGACGTCAATCAGCATTAATATTGAAGTCTGGGTGAAGAAAGTCGCTTCGGAACCCATCGGCCAGCGTTACAAAGCCACTGAAGCCCTGTTTATCTACGTCGCTGTAGATAAAGATGGAAAACCTCGTCCGATACCAACACAGGTCTGATAACCACGTTGACACCGTTATCAAACCTGCTTGCCGGAGAAGGCCTGACGCCAACTCCGGCACGTCAGTTACTCAATCTGCGCCGTACCGTTCAGACGGAAAACGATATTAACCACCAGGCCAGATCCCGGTTTGCCCGCCTCATAACGCCATCTGCGCATCGCATTTTTCACTTCACGCTCAAACATATTGGCAGGCTGTGCGGAAAGTACTTCAACATTCTCCACACGGCCATCTGATGTCACATCAAACTTGACCTTCACCCGACCTTCAATACGCAGAGCCTGCGCGCGCGCCGGATACTGTGGCTGATTACGACTTAAGGCGCGTGGCCCAGACGGTGCGCTAACCGCAGGTTTACTGGTTGCCGGCGCGGTACTGGTCGTTGCCGGACGAGCAGGCGCCGTGTTCTCAAACGGCGATGCTGGACGCGACTCAACCGGTTTCACGTCACGTTTGGGCTGCTCTTCAACCTTTTTCACCGGTTTCGGCTTCGGTTTTGGCTTAGGTTTCGGTTTCTCAATCACCACCGGCGCCTCTTTTGGCGGTTCCGGTATAGGTTCAGGTTCCGGTTCAGGCTCAACGACAGGCTCCGGCGGTGGTTGAACTGCCTGAGGTGGCTCAAGATCGGCAGGTGCGACCATCGTGATGGAGATCGGCTGCGCGGGTGCAGGCAGTTCAATAACCTGATGTACCGAGGTATACAGCAGACCCGCCACTACAGCGCCGTGAATGCCGACGGAAAGTAACGTCGGCCAGGGAAAGCGACGAGGTAAATCAAGGGTCATTGCAGTCATAATCGTTTCAGTTATAAAACCAGGCCTCGATTTTAAATGCAAATAGCAATCATATTCAATAAGCCCATGACAGTAAGCCGCATTTAAAACGCAATTTCATGTAAAAAAACCATTATCTTAATATGGCCTTAACAAAGCTATTATCTTTACGTTGCAGTTACCAGGGCTTTCCAATAACGTAAACGCGACTTTATACCGATCAAGGAGCTCTACCCGTGCTGTATGTTATTTATGCTCAAGATATCGCAGATTCTCTCGAAAAACGTCTTTCCGTGCGCCCTGCTCACCTGGCCCGTCTGCAACTCCTCCATGATGAAGGTCGTCTACTGACCGCTGGCCCCATGCCCGCGGTCGACAGTAACGATCCGGGTGCGGCGGGATTTACCGGCTCGACGGTGATTGCGGAATTTGAATCTTTAGAGGCAGCGCAGGCGTGGGCAGATGCCGACCCGTATGTGGCTGCAGGCGTTTATGCGCAGGTTTCGGTCAAACCGTACAAAAAGGTTTTTTAAGAAACAGAACGGGCAGGAATACATTGGGCACCGCCAGCGGTGCCCTTTTTGGATCAAATGCTGTAGATCGCAAACAGCAACGAATTTCGTTGATGATTGAGAATGCATTTTCTGATGGAGTGGATACGCATGTTACGGCGCGATTGCCCTTCAAGCCAACGTGCTTTACGGCGGCTAGCCTGACGCTGCATCCGCCAGCGTCCCACTTCCGTTCTACTACGCTTCATGTTAACTACTCTTCCAGTCACAGAGCGGGCATTATACCCCCAGACCGAATGCAGACCAGTGGTTTTCCCGTGTTTTTATTTGCCAGATGACTCCTGATGCGTAAACTCTTAACAATACGCTTTCAAAAGGATTTTTAAATTTATGACAACCTTCTACACCGTGGTGAGTTGGCTGGTCATTCTGGGTTACTGGGTACTCATTGCTGGCGTAACGTTACGCATTCTGATGAAACGACGCGCAGTACCCTCCGCAATGGCCTGGCTTTTGATCATCTATATACTGCCATTGGTAGGGATCATTGCTTATCTGTCCTTTGGTGAACTTCACCTGGGCAAACGCCGCGCCGAGCGTGCCAGAGCGATGTGGCCATCAACAGCTAAATGGCTGAACGATCTCAAAGCCTGCAAACATATTTTCGCGCAAGAAAACAGCAGCGTTGCCTCCTCATTATTTAAGTTATGCGAGCGTCGCCAGGGCATTGCCGGCGTTAAAGGCAATCAGCTACAGCTACTCACCAGCTCTGACGACGTGATGCAGGCGTTAATCCGCGATATTCAGTTGGCGCGTCATAACATTGAGATGGTGTTCTACATTTGGCAACCTGGCGGTATGGCCGATCAGGTCGCGGAATCATTGATGGCCGCCGCCAGACGGGGGATTCACTGCCGTTTGATGCTGGACTCCGCCGGCAGCGTGGCATTCTTCCGCAGTCCGTGGGCGGCGATGATGCGCAACGCGGGTATCGAGGTGGTCGAAGCGCTGAAAGTTAACCTGATGCGTGTATTTTTACGTCGTATGGACCTGCGCCAGCATCGTAAAATGATCATGATCGACAACTACATCGCCTACACCGGTAGCATGAATATGGTCGATCCGCGGTTCTTTAAACAGGATGCCGGTGTCGGACAATGGGTTGACCTGATGGCGAGAATGGAAGGCCCGGTGGCTACTGCCATGGGGATCGTCTACTCCTGCGACTGGGAAATTGAAACCGGTAAACGCATTTTGCCCCCGCCTCCCGATGTCAACATCATGCCGTTTGAGCAGGCCAGCGGGCACACCATTCACACTATTGCCTCAGGTCCTGGCTTCCCTGAAGACTTAATCCATCAGGCCTTATTGACCGCCGCATATTCTGCTCGTGAATATTTGATCATGACCACCCCCTACTTCGTCCCCAGTGACGATCTGCTGCACGCCATCTGTACAGCGGCGCAGCGCGGTGTAGATGTCAGCATCATTCTTCCACGCAAGAATGACTCAATGCTGGTTGGCTGGGCAAGCCGGGCTTTTTTCACCGAGTTGCTGGCGGCAGGCGTGAAAATCTACCAGTTCGAAGGTGGGTTGTTACATACCAAAAGCGTGCTGGTCGATGGCGAACTGAGTCTGGTCGGTACCGTAAACCTGGATATGCGCAGCCTGTGGCTGAATTTTGAGATAACACTGGTTATTGACGATGCTGGATTCGGCGGTGACCTCGCCGCGGTACAGGATGATTATATTTCGCGTTCCCGCCTGCTAGATGCTCGTTTGTGGGTAAAACGACCACTCTGGCAGCGTATCGCTGAGCGACTGTTTTACTTCTTTAGCCCGTTGCTGTAAAACGTGCCCATCAGACAGTAAACAGGTAGTCATTATGGATATGGATTTGAACAACCGCCTGACCGAAGACGAAACGCTCGAGCAGGCTTATGACATTTTTCTCGAACTGGCGGCGGACAATCTCGACCCGGCCGACATCCTTCTGTTCAATTTACAGTTTGAAGAGCGTGGCGGAGCAGAGTTATTCGACCCTGCGGATGACTGGCAGGAGCACGTTGATTTTGACCTGAATCCTGACTTCTTCGCCGAAGTGGTGATTGGTCTGGCAGACTCAGAAGACGGCGAGATTAACGATATTTTTGCGCGTGTTCTGTTATGTCGCGAAAAAGACCACAAACTCTGCCACATTCTCTGGCGCGAATAATGAAAACAAAAAGCTGCTCTCGCAGCTTTTTTTATTTCTAGTCAGGCAATTTACTTCCGCAACGATTACAAAATTGCGCGCTGTGCTCATGCTGGCTTTGTTGGCACTGTGGACATTTGCGCTGATTTTGCCGGTGCTGAAACGCACTACTCATGTGTGTTGTTATCAATCCTGTCGGGATTGCAATAACCGAATAACCAATCAGGATCAGCACTGACGCCACCATGCGGCCAAGCGGTGTATGTGGGGTAATATCACCATAGCCAACCGTTGTCACCGTAACGATTGCCCAATACACCGACGCATTCAGCGTAGTAAAACCATATTTCGGGCCTTCAATCAGGTACATTAGTGCGCCAAAGACAATCATCAGAATGGCAATAAACGAGTAAAACAGTATCAACTGATGACGGGCACTTTTAATTGCGCTCCAGAACACACGCAGCGACGGCATAAATCGCAACAGTTTGAGTATTCTCAGTACACGCAGCACGCGCATCGCTCGCCAGGCAAAAACATAACTCAGACTAATTTCCGGCCATAGCCACATCACATACAGTGGCAGAATCGTCGCGAGATCGATAATTCCCCAAAAGCTAAACACATATTTTGCAGGATTGGCCCAGCAGCACAATCTGAGCAGATATTCGAGGGTAAAGACCAGCGTAATAAAGACTTCCAGCCAGACAAAAATATGCCATTCATCATAGGTTAAATGGTATTGCGTCCCGACCCCAGACTCAATGAAGATAACAATCACACTCAGCAATGCGAACAGTGCGCACATGCCTTCAAAACGGCGCCCCGAGCGGGTGTCTAAATCAAATAATGTACGATAGAGAGTACGGCGAACAGAAGAGACTAAGCCTGACACATTTACCTCACCAAAAAGAAGGGCTGACAGTGCGTCAGCCCTCTCGATTATAGCGGGTCTACTTTTAAGCAGGAAACCGCGTGTCGGAAACTCCCTTCAAGTACAGGACGCGTTTTCGCGCATTCTGGTCCGGCGATCGGACAACGCGTGCGGAACACGCACCCCGAAGGCGGATTAATTGGGGAGGGTAACTCACCTTCCAGCAGTTGGATAACCTTGTTCCTCTCCATATCAGGATCGGGAATTGGCACCGCTGACATTAGCGCTTTGGTATAGGGATGCAGCGGATTATGGTACACCTCGTCATAGGTCCCCAACTCCACCGCATGTCCGAGATACATCACCAGCACGCGATCGGAAATATGCTTAACCACAGCCAGGTCATGGGCAATGAAGATCAATGATAAGCCCATCTCACGCTGTAATTGCTGCAACAGGTTAACGACCTGCGCCTGAATCGACACATCCAGCGCGGATACGGGCTCATCACAAATGATCAGCTTCGGCTCAAGGATCAACGCGCGAGCAATACCAATACGCTGGCATTGCCCACCGGAAAACTCATGCGGGTAGCGGTTAATCAGGTTAGGCAGTAACCCCACTTTCATCATCATCGCCTTTACGCGGTCACGAACTTCCTGCCCAGGCAGATTCGGGTGATAAGTCCGCAGCGGTTCAGCGATAATTTCACCGATGGTCATACGCGGGTTTAACGATGCCAGCGGGTCCTGGAAAATCATCTGGATGTCACTGCGCACCGCCCGCCACTCATCGGGTTTCATGCCAAGCAAATCTTTGCCGAGCCAGGCAACTTTACCATCGGTCGCTTTTACCAGACCGATAATCGCACGCGCAAACGTCGATTTCCCGCAACCGGATTCCCCCACCACGCCTAATGTTTCGCCCTCATACAGACGCAGGGTCACGCCATCAACGGCTTTCAGCGTTTTCGACGGTTGCCAGAACCACTGTTTACCATCTTTGATATCGAAATGGACTTTCAGATCGGCAATTTCGAGGAGTACTTTTCGTTGTTCGGTTACCGCATTCATACCAGTTCCTCCACCGGTTTAAAGCAGGCGCGCAGACGGCCCGGACTAAACTCTTCCAGTGGCGGAGCACTGTTACAGATTTCCATGGCATGCGGGCAACGGGGCTGGAACGGGCAGCCTTTCGGTAAACGCAACAGGTTCGGCGGATTACCCGGGATAGTCAGCATTTCTTCCCCTTCGGCATCCAGACGCGGGACGGCATTAAGCAGGCCAATCGAATACGGGTGAACCGGCTTATAAAAGACATCGCGCGCACTACCATATTCCATCGTACGTCCGGCATACATTACCAGCACTTTGTCGCAAATACCGGCAACAACACCGAGGTCGTGGGTAATCATAATAATTGCGGTATTGAATTCACTTTTCAGCTCATTCAGCAGCGTCATGATTTGCGCCTGAACCGTGACATCCAGCGCCGTAGTGGGTTCATCGGCAATCAGTAACTTTGGCCTGCACAGTAGCGCCATGGCGATCATCACACGTTGACGCATACCGCCGGAGAATTCATGCGGGTACATTTTCATTCGCTTACGCGCTTCCGGCATTTTCACCGCATCCAGCATTCTGACTGACTCTTCAAAGGCTTCTGCTTTGCTCATACCTTTGTGTAGCATCAGCACTTCCATTAACTGTTCGCCGACCCGCATATACGGATTCAGAGAGGTCATGGGGTCCTGGAAGATCATCGAGATTTGCTCGGCGCGCAGTTTGTTCAGCTCACGCTCCGGTAAGTTCAGGATCTCACGACCGTTGAATGTAGCAGAACCGCCAATACGGCCATTTGCGGCCAGCAGGCCCATCAAGGCAAATGCAGTCTGCGACTTACCTGAACCAGACTCACCAACGATACCCAGCGTTTCCCCGGCACGTAGTGAAAAGTTTAAATCGTTTACTGCAGTAACATCACCATCTGGGGTGGCAAACGTCACACGCAGATCGGTCACGTTCAGCAGTGCGTTAGCCTGTTGTTGCGCGAGCGGCGCGGTTGAGGTCTCAATTACGCTCATGGCGGCACTCCTTAACGGTCTTTCGGGTCGAGGGCATCACGCAAGCCATCGCCAATAAAGTTAAAACAGAATAGCGTCACCACCAGGAACCCTGCCGGGAACAGCAGTAACCATGGCGATACTTCCATCGAGTTGGCACCATCGCTGAGCAGTGCACCCCAGCTACTTAGCGGCTCTTGTGTGCCAAGGCCCAGGAAGCTCAGGAAAGATTCAAACAGGATCATGCTGGGAACCAGCAATGAGGCGTAGACCACCACCACACCCAATACGTTTGGCACAATGTGACGCACAACAATACGCACGGTAGACACCCCACCGACCTGGGCTGCTTCAATAAACTCTTTGCGCTTCAGGCTCAGCGTCTGGCCACGAACGATACGCGCCATATCAAGCCAGGACACCATCCCAATCGCCACAAAGATTAGCAGGATGTTTTGCCCAAAGAAGGTAACCAACAGAATAACGAAGAACATAAACGGGAAGGAGTTAAGGATTTCCAGCAGACGCATCATCACGGAGTCGATTTTGCCGCCCAGGTAACCCGACAGTGAACCGTACAGCGTGCCCACAATCACCGCCACCAGCGCCGCCGCAATCCCCACCATCAACGAGATCCGTCCCCCAATCGCCACCCGTACCAGCAGATCACGACCGGATGAGTCAGTGCCAAAATAGTGCCCGGACTCCGTATCAGGCGCGCTGGACATCATGCCCCAGTCAGTATCGAAGTAGGTAAACTGCGATAACATCGGCGCCAACGTCACAAACAGCGCAATAATCACCAGTACCACGAGACTGGCTACTGCCGCCCGGTTATGCATAAAGCGTCGACGAGCGTCCTGCCACAGGCTGCGGCCTTCGACCTCCAGCTTCTCACTGAAATTTTCCAGCGCTTCGCTGTTTTTCTTACTTAACATCATAGCGAGCTCCAGTATCAGTAACGGATTTTCGGGTCGATTACGGCATACAGCACATCGACAATCGCGTTAAACACGATGGTCAGCGCGCCGACCAGAATAGTCAGGCTCAGTACCAGCGAGTAATCGCGGTTCAATGCGCCATTCACAAACAGCTGCCCAATACCCGGTAAACCATAGATAGTTTCAATAACCATCGAACCGGTAATGATGCCGACAAACGCGGGGCCCATATAGGACAACACCGGCAACAGCGCAGGTTTTAACGCATGGCGGAAAATAATCCGTCGCATCGGCAACCCTTTAGCACGCGCGGTCCGAATAAAGTTAGAGTGCAGCACTTCAATCATCGAGCCGCGGGTAATACGCGCAATACTGGCAATGTAGGCCAGGGATAGTGCCACCATGGGCAGGATCATAAATTTCAGCGCCCCACCGTTCCAGCCGCCACCGGGTAGCCATTTCAGGGTGATCGCAAATATCATGACTAATAAGGGAGCAACGACAAAACTGGGGATCACCACCCCGGTCATCGCCACCCCCATGACGGTGTAATCCCAACGCGTGTTTTGCTTCAACGCGGCGATCACACCCGCACTGACGCCGATCACCACCGCCAGAATAAAGGCCGCAGCCCCCAGCTTCGCGGAAACCGGAAAGCTTGACGCGACCAGGTCATTAACGGTGTAGTCTTTATATTTAAAGGATGGCCCAAAATCACCGTGCGCCAGCTGTTTCAGATAGCTAAAGTACTGCGTTGAGATCGGATCATTAAGATGGTATTTCGCTTCAATATTCGCCAGAACTTCTGGCGGTAACGCGCGCTCTCCGGTGAAAGGGCTCCCCGGCGCGAGACGCATCATAAAGAATGAAATCGTAATAAGAATGAATAGCGTCGGAATCGCTTCCAGACAGCGGCGTAATATAAATTTCAACATTGCCCGTACCTTCTGGCGTGTGCCTTTATACCCGTCATACTTCAAGCTGCAGGTGCGTTGGCTTTACTCGCTCACGCCAGTCACTTACTTAAGTTAGCTACTGGCGATTCGCTGCGTTGCCACCTTCCTGCAACATGAATTATTTAGGGTATACCTCTCTTTGTCGAAAGAGGTATTTATAGTTCGAAGAAAAAGACACTGTGGGGCAAACATGATTACCCCACGTCTTGCCATTAATGCTTGATAATATACAAGTCTTTAACGTGGATATTATCCATCGGGTCTTTACCGGAGTATCCGCCTACCCAAGGTTTCACCAGACGGGCGTTAACGTAGTAGAACACCGGTACAATTGCAGAGTCTTTATCCAGCAGCTGTTCTGCTTGCGAGTACAGTTCACTGCGCTGAGCGTCATCAGTTGCTTTCAGGGTATCAGCAATCAACTTGTCAAATGCAGGACTCTTATAGTGGACGGTGTTGTTGGAGCTGTCAGACAGCACCATATTCAGGAAAGACGTCGGTTCGTTATAATCCGCACACCAGCCTGCGCGTGAAACATCATAGTTGCCCTGATGACGCGTATCGAGGAACGTCTTCCACTCCTGATTTTCCAGCTTCACATTCGCACCCAGATTTTTCTTCCAGATGGATGCCGCAGCGATAGCCAGCTTTTTATGCAGATCGGAGGTGTTATACAGCAGATCAAAGGTCAACGGTTTATCCGCGGTAAAACCAGCTTCGGCCAGCAGTTTTTTCGCTTCTTCGTTACGTTTTTCCTGTGACCACTTGAACCACTCTGGCTCAACCAGTTTAGCGCCATCAGTATATGGCGGGGTAAAGCTATAGGCAGGCAGATCGCCCTGGTTTTTCACTTTGTTGACGATAATGTCACGATCCAGCGCCAGCTTCAGGGCGGTACGAACACGAACATCGTTGAACGGTGCTTTTTGGTTGTTAATTTCGTAATAATAGGTGCACAGATAAGGATCAACGTGAACTTCGTTCGGGATCTCTTTTTTCAGTTTCTGGAATAACTCAATCGGCATGTTGTTATAGGTCATGTCGATTTCACCGCTGCGATAACGGTTCACGTCAGTCACTTCAGAAGAAATTGGCAGGTATGTGACCTGGTTAATAATGGTTTTCGCGTTGTCCCAGTATTGGGTATTACGCTCAAGTACAATACGCTCGTTGACAACCCAGTCTTTCAGTTTATAAGAGCCGTTAGAAACGATGTTAGCCGGCTGGGTCCATTTTTCACCGAATTTTTCCACCACGGCTTTAGGCACAGGGGAAAGAGAGGAGTGCACAAGGAGTTTGTAGAAATAAGGAACAGGTTCGCTCAGAGTGACTTCAAAGGTATGGTCGTCAATCGCTTTTACACCGAGATCGGTAACTGGCTTCTTACCGGCGATGATGTCATCAATATTGACAATATGTCCGTATTGTAAATAGCTGGCGTACGGTGAAGCGGTATTGGGGTTCGCCAGACGTTGCCAGCTATAGACGAAATCTTGTGCGGTAACGGGCGTGCCATCAGACCATTTGGCATCTTTACGCAGATGGAATGTCCAGACTTTAAAATCTTTATTTTCCCATTTATCAGCCACGCCCGGCGATGGTTTGCCATCAACGTCACTGATTAATAAACCTTCAAATAAATCACGGCTAATGTTGGATTCCGGTACACCTTCGATTTTATGCGGATCGAGTGACTGAACTTCCGAACCATTATTACGCACCAGAGTCTGCTTCTCTGCCAACTGTACGCCAGCTGGTACCACTGCTGCTGTAGCAACATTTCCAGCGATTAGCGCAGTTAGGATCCCCGCAGCTACTAAACTTTTTTTAGTGATATTAGTCATTGTGTTTGTACTCCCTCATTATTATGGCTGGTTTTATAACCAGACTGTTAATCCTGTCAGGATCCCTGTACGGCACCGGAGATTTTCTGCCGTCAGGTGTTTTTTGTTTACTGCTCGCTATCACCGACTTTATTTATTCTGGCGATTCGTTTGATCGCCTTGCGTCGATTATCTACGTGCCTCCCCTGCCGGAAGCACGCTATTACCCTGTTGAGAGAAACTAACTGAAAATGATTCTCATCAACGTGAAATCTTCTGCCAAATACCTGGCCGGAAAGTATCAAATGCGTTTCTTCACCGCCAATACATTTTACAGATTTGTTAACCAATTCTCTTTTATTGAAAAAAAACCGCACAACAAAAGCAGCAAAAAAGCGATTTTTTAACAACAATACCAATTAATTCAATGCATTGTGTGAGACGTTCGGCTCATCACCCTGTTCGGCATCGAAGAGACGTCATAATGCACATAAATTTAACAATTGGTTATTAATTAGCACATTCATCTAAATTAGGTGCTAAAATAACTAATAACATTTCGATAATCCTTCAGCAAGCCCAAGAGTATGATGTTAATAAAATAACAACGCTGCCCTGCTTCATCTGTTCTGCTGAAAAGACAATTGCCTTTAAAATCAATACATAAAAATACAGCTGGCTATCAGCATTTTTTATTATTGCTATGGCGCATTTCAACTTTAGTGAGAAGTTTTACTGATAATGGAGGGAAACGGAGCCAGAGAGCAGCTCCGTTTATATTGAATGGGTGGATTCAGGCAAGTAAACCCGGGAAAATGGATTTGATTCCGGTCACAATGAACTCAATGCCCAACGCCATGAGTAACAACCCCATAATACGCGTGATGACGTTGATGCCGGTTTGTCCCAACAGGCGAACCAGCCACGGCGCCATACGAAACAATCCCCAACAGCACAGCGCAAACAGCGCAATCGCCACGAAAAAACCAAACAGATTAATGGCACTATGATAACGCGTGCCCCAGACGATGGTCGAGCTTATCGCCCCCGGCCCCGCCATTAACGGCAGCGCTAACGGGACTACGCCAATGCTTTCGCGTATTGCCGTCTCCGACTTTTCCTGCTTGTTTTGCTTATCTTCCCCCAGTTTTCCACTGATCATCGACATCGCGATAGTCACGACCAGGATACCACCGGCAATCCTGAACGAATCAATTGAGATACCAAACAATTGCAGAATTCCATCCCCCAGAAACAGAGAGGTCCACAGAATGATAGCAACCGATAGGTTTGCCGTAAGGTTGGTTTTATTACGTGCGGCAGCGGTCTGGTAGCTGGTCATGCTGATAAAGACAGGGATGATCCCTACCGGGTTGACCAAGGCAAATAACCCAATGAAAAATTTAAAATAGACAGGAAAATCGAATAGCGTATGGATCACGGTTAGCTCCGAAGCGTTAGCCGGATAAAATGAGTCATAAAAATTGATGAAATCCGCGCTGAAGATACGCCTTTTGTCAGCATACTTCACCTGCTATCTGCGTATATCTACGTAAATACGCTACCATTACTCGGTGTTATTAATATGTATTAAATATGCTAATGTTAACCTCATTCATTACATCAATTTTTTAACACTTACCAAGAAACGCTAAAAGGGCCTGCTGAAAGGTGTCAGCTTCGCGGAAATTTGATCCAGATCACGCAATTACTACTCAGAAGTGAGTAATCTTGCTTACGCCACCTGGAGGTAACGCGTTAGAGTTAAATGACGCTAACGTATAAGCTCTTTTAGTAAATCAAAGTAAAGTGGACGTTAATTAACCGTTTGATTTTCAAAACGTTATACAAATTTTCGTCAGTCTGTCTATACTCTCGTATCGAGCAGATGATTTACTAAAAAAGTTTAACATTATCAGGAGAGCATTATGGCTGTTACTAATGTCGCTGAACTTAACGCACTTGTAGAGCGCGTAAAAAAAGCCCAGCGTGAATATGCCAGTTTCACTCAAGAACAGGTTGACAAAATCTTCCGCGCCGCCGCTCTGGCAGCCGCAGACGCTCGAATCCCTCTCGCGAAAATGGCCGTTGCCGAATCCGGCATGGGCATCGTCGAAGACAAAGTGATCAAAAACCACTTTGCTTCCGAATACATTTACAACGCTTATAAAGATGAAAAGACCTGTGGTGTTCTGTCTGAAGACGACACTTTCGGTACTATCACCATCGCTGAACCGATTGGTATCATCTGCGGTATCGTTCCGACCACTAACCCGACATCTACCGCTATCTTCAAATCGCTGATCAGCCTGAAGACGCGTAACGCAATCATCTTCTCTCCACATCCGCGTGCTAAAGATGCCACTAACAAAGCGGCTGACATCGTTCTGCAGGCTGCTATCGCTGCGGGTGCACCGAAAGATCTGATCGGCTGGATCGATCAACCTTCCGTTGAACTGTCTAATGCTCTGATGCATCACCCGGACATCAACCTGATCCTTGCGACCGGCGGTCCAGGCATGGTTAAAGCAGCATACAGCTCCGGTAAACCAGCAATCGGCGTAGGCGCAGGTAACACCCCTGTGGTTATTGACGAAACTGCGGATATTAAGCGTGCTGTTGCTTCTGTGCTGATGTCTAAAACCTTCGATAACGGCGTAATCTGTGCTTCTGAACAGTCCGTTGTGGTTGTTGACTCTGTATACGATGCAGTTCGTGAACGTTTCGCTAGCCACGGCGGCTACATGCTGCAGGGTAAAGAGCTGAAAGCTGTTCAGGACGTTATCCTGAAAAATGGCGCACTGAACGCCGCTATCGTTGGTCAGCCGGCATATAAAATTGCTGAACTGGCAGGCTTCTCGGTTCCGGAAACAACTAAGATCCTGATCGGTGAAGTGAAAGTTGTTGATGAAAGCGAGCCGTTTGCTCACGAAAAACTGTCCCCGACGCTGGCGATGTACCGTGCGAAAGATTTCGAAGATGCGGTAGATAAAGCAGAGAAACTGGTTGCGATGGGTGGTATCGGCCACACTTCTTGCCTGTACACTGACCAGGACAACCAACCAGAACGCGTTGCTTACTTCGGTCAGATGATGAAAACCGCGCGTATCCTGATTAACACCCCGGCTTCACAGGGTGGTATCGGCGACCTGTACAACTTTAAACTCGCACCTTCCCTGACTCTGGGTTGTGGTTCCTGGGGTGGTAACTCCATCTCTGAAAACGTTGGTCCTAAGCACCTGATCAACAAGAAAACCGTTGCTAAGCGAGCTGAAAACATGTTGTGGCACAAACTTCCGAAATCTATCTACTTCCGTCGTGGCTCACTGCCAATCGCGCTGGATGAAGTGATTACCGATGGTCACAAACGTGCTCTGATCGTGACCGACCGCTTCCTGTTCAATAACGGTTATGCTGACCAGATCACCTCCGTGCTGAAAGCATCCGGCGTTGAAACTGAAGTGTTCTTTGAAGTTGAAGCTGACCCGACTCTTAGCGTTGTTCGTAAAGGTGCTGAGCTGGCTAATTCCTTCAAACCTGACGTTATCATCGCACTGGGCGGTGGTTCCCCGATGGACGCCGCGAAAATCATGTGGGTGATGTACGAACATCCGGAAACCCATTTCGAAGAGCTGGCACTGCGCTTTATGGACATCCGTAAACGTATCTATAAGTTCCCGAAAATGGGCGTGAAAGCGAAAATGATCGCCGTCACCACCACTTCCGGTACCGGTTCTGAAGTGACTCCGTTTGCGGTTGTTACCGACGATGCAACGGGTCAGAAATATCCGCTGGCTGACTACGCGCTGACCCCAGACATGGCAATTGTCGATGCCAACCTGGTTATGGATATGCCGAAATCACTGTGTGCATTCGGTGGTCTGGATGCGGTGACTCACGCCCTGGAAGCTTACGTTTCCGTGCTGGCTTCTGAATTCTCTGACGGTCAGGCTCTGCAAGCGCTGAAACTGCTGAAAGAAAACCTGCCTGCGTCCTACCATGAAGGTTCTAAGAACCCGGTCGCGCGTGAGCGTGTTCACAGTGCAGCAACCATCGCCGGTATCGCGTTTGCTAACGCCTTCCTGGGTGTATGTCACTCAATGGCGCACAAGCTGGGTTCTCAGTTCCACATTCCTCATGGTCTGGCGAACGCCCTGCTGATCAGCAACGTCATTCGTTATAACGCGAACGACAACCCGACTAAACAGACTGCATTCAGCCAGTACGATCGCCCTCAGGCTCGTCGTCGCTACGCTGAAATCGCAGACCATCTGGGTTTAAGCGCACCGGGCGACCGTACTGCGGCTAAAATCCAGAAACTGCTGGCATGGCTGGAAGAAATCAAAGCTGAACTGGGTATTCCTAAATCTATCCGTGAAGCTGGCGTTCAGGAAGCTGACTTCCTGGCACACGTCGACAAACTGTCGGAAGATGCGTTTGACGACCAGTGCACCGGTGCTAACCCGCGTTACCCGCTGATTTCTGAACTGAAACAGATCCTGCTGGATACTTACTACGGTCGTGAGTACAGCGAAGGTGAAACTGCTGCTAAAACTGAGCCAGCAGCCGCGCCTAAAGCTGAGAAAAAAGCGAAAAAATCCGCTTAATGCACTCACATAAGTTTTAGTATCTTCATAAACGGCCCTTTGGGGCCGTTTTTTTTTGCCATACTCAGCCAAAACCAGTCTATGCAGACGTCAGCCATTGTGGTGAAAAGGCGCAAGGGAAATAGGTGTGAGAGTGGCACCAGAAGGCAATGCCGCAGGGTAGTGCTTCTGGCTAAAGCAGAGACCTACCCTGCGATTTTAATTCAGCAGGAGAACAGAGAGCTAGTCGTGGCTGTGACGTTCCTGAATGGCCGTCAGAGAGCCTTCAGACTGTGCTTCCTTATAATGCTTGCGGCACACCGATACATAACGTTCATTTCCGCCGATAACGACCTGCTCACCTTCGTTATAAGGTCTTCCGGCCTGATCAAGACGTAATACCATGCTGGCCTTACGGCCACAGAAACAAATCGTTTTTAATTCAACCAGCTTATCTGACCATGCAAGCAGGTATTCACTACCGCCAAATAGCTCACCACGAAAATCGGTGCGTAAGCCGTAACACAACACGGGAATATCCAGTTGATCAACAACCTCTGATAATTCATAAACCTGCTGTCGCGTCAGAAACTGAGACTCATCAACCAGCACGCAGTGAATTCGTTGCTGCGCGTTCTCCGCACGAATCTCCTCGAACAATGATGAATTTTGGTTAAACAATTTTGCTGGTGATGACAGGCCTATACGTGAACTTACTTTTCCCGCGCCAAAACGGTCATCAATTTCCGCTGTATATACAACGGCACGCATCCCACGTTCCTGATAATTGTATGAAGATTGCAGCAATGCCGTCGACTTGCCTGCATTCATTGCAGAATAGTAAAAATAAAGCTGTGCCATTGTGTATCGGCCCTCACCGGGGAAAATAAATATGGGCAGGATTGTATCATATTTCACAAACATGTCGGTGCAGCGTGACATCCGGGATGTATAAAAGAACGTGCGAACATCGCCCTGTTTCGTCTAAATACCTCGCCGTGCGGAAGTGCCCTTGAGTACTTTCTCAAGGGCACGATAGAGTGAAAGCACGCAGCCAAAGCACACACAACCTGAAGTATGATGTGTATATACACATTCTTTCACAAATAGTGCTCCTGAAATTCATCAACGTCACTTATCAACACCGTGCAATAAAGAAACCCTGCCCTTATTGTTATTGCCTCTAACGATAGCCACCTTGTAATAGGGGATTCCCGTAAGCAAAACTAATACAAAAGGTTGAAATCACTGCAAAGAGATACTATTTGTACACTATGAAATGTGACCTGAATCTTGAATTTTTACTCGCTGCAGCCGGGAAGCTCGCATACCAATAAGCCTTTTTTATGCCCGACCGCGTCGTAAAATTAAGACAGAACAATTAATACAGACACTAAATAAAGAGCAATTTTGAATTCCTTACATTCCTGGCTATTGCACAACTGAATTTATCGCTCTATTATTAGCTCAACAAACCACCCCCAATATAAGTTTGAGATTACTACAATGAGCGAAGCACTTAAAATTCTGAACAACATCCGTACTCTTCGTGCGCAGGCGAGAGAATGTACTCTGGAAACGCTTGAAGAAATGCTGGAAAAATTAGAAGTTGTAGTTAGCGAGCGTCGCGAAGAAGAAAGCGCTGCCGCTGCTGAAGTTGAAGAGCGTACTCGTAAACTGCAACAATATCGTGAAATGTTGATTGCTGATGGTATTGATCCGAACGAACTGCTGAATAGCATGGCGGCGGTTAAGTCCGGCACCAAAGCTAAACGCGCAGCGCGTCCGGCTAAATATAGCTACGTTGACGAAAACGGTGAAACTAAAACCTGGACTGGCCAGGGTCGTACACCGGCTGTGATCAAAAAAGCGATGGAAGAACAAGGTAAACAACTGGACGATTTCCTGATCAAGGAATAATTCAGAAATAGTTTGCTTAAAATCCCGCCACTGGCGGGATTTTTTTTTACCCGTACTTCGCCCATCGCCTACCCAAATTAGGTATAAAAAACGGCGCTGGATTAGCAGCGCCGTTCTGTCCTTATAATACCGCGAGGTTACTTCTTAATACCCATCTCATCTTCAAGCCATGCTTTAAATTCAGCGCCAAGCGTATTATGGCGAATACCATATTCAACGAACGCCTGCATATAGCCCAGCTTATTGCCACAGTCATGGCTTTTGCCCTTCATGTGATAGGCTTCTACCGTTTCTTTTTCGATCAGCATATCGATAGCGTCGGTCAGCTGAATTTCATCACCTGCTCCCGGAGGTGTTTTTGCCAGCAGAGGCCAGATATCCGCACTGAGAACATAACGCCCCACAACGGCCAGATTAGAGGGCGCAACGTCTGCTTTCGGTTTTTCTACCACGCCAACCATCGGTACGCTTTCACCAGGCGTTAATTCAACGCCCTTGCAATCAACAACACCATAAGCCGTTACGTCTGCTACAGGCTCAACCATAATCTGGCTGCTGCCTGTTTCATCAAAACGGTGGATCATTTCAGCAAGGTTGTCACGGGATAAATCAGATTCGTATTCGTCAAGAATAACGTCCGGCAGGATGACCGCAACGGGTTCATCGCCAACAACCGGATGGGCACACAATACCGCGTGCCCCAGACCTTTTGCCAGCCCCTGACGCACCTGCATAATAGTGACATGCGGAGGACAAATAGATTGCACTTCTTCCAGAAGCTGACGTTTTACGCGTTTTTCCAGCATCGCTTCAAGCTCAAAGCTGGTATCAAAGTGGTTTTCAATTGAATTTTTAGACGAGTGAGTCACGAGTACAATTTCAGTGATGCCCGCAGCAATACATTCGTTTACGACGTACTGAATTAATGGCTTATCAACCAACGGTAGCATCTCTTTCGGGATTGCCTTCGTAGCCGGTAACATCCTGGTTCCTAATCCCGCAACCGGGATAACGGCCTTTTTGACTTTTGAATTAAGGGCAGCCATTTAAAACTCTCCTGGACTGTTCATATATTGAACGTGTTCATCAATCTGTTTCGCATCCGAGTATATCAGTACCGCAGTAAGCTTCTGGTCTGAAAAGGACGCACGTCGGTATAATTAAGATAAATACGAATAAATCTGCCGCTGATAGTAGCACTCACAGCGTAAGGGAGGTAAACCAATTTCATTCACTCCCCTCTCGATTGTTCATTCCGCAGACAACATCAGGCGCAGGCGACCGCCTGCCCCCCAAATTTGGCACTGCCAGGATTCACAGCGCTGACTTAGCTGATTCAAATACGTATTACCTAACGTACCCAGCGGAACACCATTACTGATTTGTACGTGATGTGAACCAGTATTTAATGTCGCATTCAGCCCAGCCGATACCAGAATCAGATTTTTTAATCCGCTATGGTAATACCCCACCAGCAGTGGAAACTGTCCGGGTAAATTAGCCTGACGCAGTAAATGATTCACCTGTTTCAATAGCGCACCGAGCTCAGGCAAACGTTGATTCTGATGGGTGAGCTGTTCTTGCAGCAAACCATTAAACAGCGCGCGCAGTAATAATG
This sequence comes from Citrobacter sp. RHBSTW-00671, assembly GCF_014103415.1. Classification (NCBI taxonomy): domain Bacteria; kingdom Pseudomonadati; phylum Pseudomonadota; class Gammaproteobacteria; order Enterobacterales; family Enterobacteriaceae; genus Citrobacter; species Citrobacter sp. RHBSTW-00671. The sequence goes on along the minus strand of NZ_JABXPR010000001.1, from coordinate 2,791,323 downwards.
CAGCCAGGACACCATTATCCCCTGCTCGAGTAACATCCAGACAATAGAAGGCGAGATCGTGGTCCGACAATGGGGCAATATCCAGTACCAGTCCAGGTTGATCAGCGGCGACCAACTGGCGGTAGTTAACCCGACAATGCGAGATGACCTGCGACACGGGGGGCTGCAATTCTTGCAACAGTTTTGCAGCTGCGGCAGGATCGCCCACCATCGCATCCCAGTCACGAAACAGGCGCTCTTCTTCTTCCACGCGAGAGTTAAACATATTGGGATAAAGACACGCAAAAACGGTTTCTCGCAGGCGGTTAAGGTCCTTCACGGGCTTTAAAAGAACATCATCCACACCGAGTCGTAATGCTTTGGCAATATCGGCCATATTTTCCGTTGCGGAGATCACCAAAATAGGCGTCTGATCGCCACGATTACGCAGATACTCAACCAGTTTAAGGCCGTTCATTCGCGGCATAGCGAGATCGCAAATCATCAGGTCGGGGGTGAAGCGCCCCAGTAACTCCAGCGCATCAAGCCCGTCTTCCGCTACTGCTGTTGTCGCTCCCAAAGAGGAAAACCATGAATCCAGAAGCGAGCGAAATACTGGCTCATCTTCAACGATAAGAATCTGTTTTCCGACCAATGGCTGCGTCATATTCTCCCCCCTGACTGGCTTTAGTAAATAGTGGCATGCTATTGCAACTCACGCCTGTCAGAATTTGCTTAAGTGTTGATAAAAAATGCGTTAAACGTTGGTTTTTACCAGGGGCAGAAGCTCATCCATTTTCTTCTCGACCGCTAACTGCCCGGCAGCAATTGCTGCACTGGCGCGATGGAAATCCAGCGTGGATATTTGCGGACAAAACGGCTGAATCAGAATATCAGGCGGGTCCCCAGCCATACGGTTGCGCTTGAGTCGGTTTTCCAGAACCTGAATCGAGGTCGTCATGATCTCCATCGCCGTAGGTGCCGTGACTGCTCGCCGGGCCGTAATGTTGCTCAAGCGCTCTTTCAGGCGGGCATGCCATGACAGCTCATCATCATCGTTCGCTTCGGTTTCACTATTGACGTTGAAGGAGAGCAGGTCCTGTTGCATCAGGTGCGCATCATGTTGCAGGTCGACCGCAATAACGATATCGGCCCCCAACGCACGCGTCAGAGAGACGGGTACAGGGTTCACCACCGCACCATCAACCAACCAATAACCATTATGTGCCACAGGTGACATCAGGCCAGGAATACTGCAGGAGGCACGGACGGCAAGGTGCAAATCACCTTCGGTAAACCAGAGTTCACGGCCCGTACTGAGATTGGTTGCGACAGTGGCAAAACGACGTGAGCATTGTTCGATAGATTCTACCGGCATGACATTCCGATACTGATTGAATACCCGTTCGCCGCGCAATAATCCGCCCCTGCGCCACGAGAGATCCATCAGACGTAAAACATCCCAGTAACTGAAGGAGCAAACCCACTGTTCAAGCGCGGGGAGTTTGTTACATGCGTAGGCGGCGCCGACCAGTGAGCCAATGGAACACCCTGCCACAATATCAATATCAATGCCCATGTGTTTCAGGGCTTTGATCACACCAATATGCGACCAGCCGCGTGCTGCGCCGGAACCTAGCGCCAGCCCAATTTTTATTTTTCTCATTATACCTACAGACTTCCCCTGGCTTGCAGACGTAGCAACATCGCCACGGCTCAGTTAACATAGTGCCACCCTGGCGTTTTTACGCCGTTTTTTTATTCCAGGGAGTACTTTGTGTCTCAGCTTTGTCCCTGTGGTAGCGCTGTCGAGTATAGCCTATGTTGCTACCGTTATGTGTCCGGTGCACAAGTAGCACCTACGCCGTCACACCTCATGCGTTCTCGTTACTGTGCTTTTGTGATGAAAGACGCAGATTACCTCATCAAAACCTGGCACCCAGATTGCCATGCCGCCGATTTCCGGGATGACATTATTGCAGGATTTACCCATACCGAATGGCTGGGGCTGACCGTTTTTGAACAGCAGACGGCAGAAACCGACGCTATCGGTTATGTCAGTTTTGTCGCACGGTTTTCTGAACAGGGAAAAACAGGCGCAATTATCGAACGCTCTCGTTTTTTAAAAGAAAACGGTCAGTGGTACTATATCGATGGTACACGCCCGCAAATTGGACGAAACGATACCTGCCCTTGTGGCTCCGGTAAAAAATTTAAAAAGTGCTGCGGCTAATCAACGCCCGACAGTATCAATTATGCAAACATTCTCAACAGGATCTCCGCTGCAAATGCATTCATTACAACGAAAAGTGCTGCGTACTATTTGCCCGGACCAAAAAGGTCTGATCGCGCGCATTACTAACATCTGTTACAAGCACGAACTGAACATCGTGCAGAACAATGAGTTCGTAGACCACCGTACCGGCCGTTTTTTCATGCGTACCGAACTGGAAGGTATTTTTAACGATGTCACACTGCTGGCCGATCTGGACAGCGCGCTACCAGAAGGTTCCATTCGCGAGCTTACGCCAGCGGGACGCCGCCGCATCGTTATTTTAGTCACCAAAGAAGCCCACTGTTTGGGCGATCTGTTAATGAAGGCCAATTACGGCGGACTGGATGTTGAAATTGCCGCGGTTATCGGCAACCACGACACGCTACGTTCCCTGGTTGAGCGTTTTGACATTCCTTTTGAGCTGGTCAGCCACGAAGGATTAACGCGTGACGAGCATGACCAAAAAATGGCGGACGCTATCGACGCACATCAGCCAGACTATGTCGTACTGGCAAAATATATGCGTGTCCTGACGCCGACATTTGTTTCTCGCTTCCCAAATAAGATCATCAACATTCACCACTCATTCCTGCCCGCCTTTATTGGCGCACGCCCGTACCATCAGGCGTATGAGCGCGGCGTGAAGATCATCGGAGCGACAGCCCACTATGTAAATGACAATCTCGACGAAGGTCCGATCATCATGCAGGACGTGATTCATGTGGATCATACCTATACCGCAGAGGATATGATGCGTGCCGGCCGTGACGTTGAGAAAAACGTATTAAGCCGTGCGCTGTATCAGGTTCTGGCCCAGCGAGTTTTCGTTTACGGTAACCGAACGATTATTCTGTAATCACCAATAATATGAATTGATTAGCTTTACTGCGTTACGGATGAAAAGTACGCAAACGATCCACGTTAAGCAAAGGAATGCTTTACAGCGGCGCGTCATTTGATATGATGCGCCCCGCTTCCCAAGGAAGCAGGCCAGTAACATAGCATTACCCCGTGGTGGGGTTCCCGAGCGGCCAAAGGGAGCAGACTGTAAATCTGCCGTCATCGACTTCGAAGGTTCGAATCCTTCCCCCACCACCATCTTCAAGCACTGCCTACAATTTGAATTACCCCTGGTGGGGTTCCCGAGCGGCCAAAGGGAGCAGACTGTAAATCTGCCGTCATCGACTTCGAAGGTTCGAATCCTTCCCCCACCACCATCACTTCATAAAGCACTACATCCCAATCAATACGCAATGCTCCATATTCTACCCATGCGGGAAGGATGAGAAGCTTCGACTAAGGTTCGATTCGAGCATAGCGAGAAAGCGTTGCCGCAGGCAACGACCCGAAGGGCGAAGCGCGTAGCGCTGAGTCATCCTTCCCCCACCACCATCATTTCATAAAGAATCAACACACAATCCAACTGCAATGCCCTTTATTTGCCTGATGCGCTACGCTTATCAGGCCTACAAACATCACTGACATCTGCGGTGCAATTCGCTTATCAGGCCGACAGAGAGCTGGTGTCCGCGTAGGCCGGATAAGGCGGTTACGCTGCCATCCGGCGAACTGGCATAAAAAAACCCCGCCGAAGCGGGGTTTGGTGCGTTGCAATGCGATATTAATGACGGGCGCGCACAATCTGATATTTACGTGTCAGATACTCGACTGGCACGCTCCAGATATGTACCAGACGCGAGAACGGGAACAGCAGGAACAGCGTCATGCCTAATACCAGGTGCATGCGGAAAATGAATGCCACGCCATCCAGATACTGAGACGCCCCGCCGTGGAAGGTCACCACTGATTGCGCCCAGTTCACCAGCTTCATCATTTCGCTACCGTCCATATGCTGAGCCGAGAACGGAATGGTCAGCAGGCCCAGCGCACACTGGATAACCAGAACAGACAGCACCAGAATGTCGGCACCCGTGGTCGTTGCACGCACGCGCGGACTGAACAGACGACGTTTCAGCAGCAGCACGCCCCCCACCAGGCACATCACCCCACTGGCACCACCGGCAAACATCGCCATCTTTTGCTTCACTTCAAGCGGTAACCACGCTTCGTACATCCAGTGCGGCGTCAGCATCCCCAGGAAATGACCCGCGAAGATGCCGAGGATCCCAATGTGAAACAGGTTTGACGCAAGGTTCATCCCTTTGCGATCCAGCATCTGGCTGGAAGCCGCACGCCAGGTATACTGACCGTAGTCGTAGCGTAACCAGCTGCCAATCAGAAAGACAGAACCCGCAATATACGGATAGATGTCAAAGAAGAACGTATTCAGGAAGTGCATTAGTTCTGTCCTCCGGTGGTGATGTTCAGGTACTGCGGCGCAACGGCCCCGGCAAAACGACGCTGGTGAGCAGAAATTTCAGACTCACCACATCCCTGGTCGGCAAAGAATTTCACCTGCTCTTCTTCCCAAACAGCATCCAATGCCTGCGGCGTGTCATCACGAACTTCATCCGCAATTTTTTCGGCCACTTTGTCACTGTCAATAGCGGTATTCGCCAGTTTTAACAGCAGATCGAACAGCACCGCGTAACGGCTTTCGCGCTGTTGCAGACGTGCACTGAGCAGCGCCAGAATCGGAGCGATATCCTGCAAGCCACCTAACGCTTCGCTTTTTGGCAACTGTGCAAGGTACTCCAGATACAGCGGCAAGTGGTCAGGCAATTCGCGGCTATCCAGTTGTAGTCCGTGCTGCTCATACTGGGCCATCAGATCAACCATCGCCTGGCCGCGATCGCGGGATTCACCGTGAACATGTTCAAACAGCAGCAGCGACGTCGCACGGCCACGGTCAAACAGTTCGCTATAGCTTGCCTGCGCATCCAGCATGTCCTGCGCAGTTAAATCGCGCAGGAAAACGCCCAGCGTCTGGGCATCCTCTTTGTCCAGGTTTTCAGATGACGCGAGTGCATCGAAAAGTTCCTGCTGATGCTGCCACAAGGCAGCATCCGGGTACTCGAGCAGACGCGAAACAATGACGAGTTCAATCATTGGTGCGGCTCCGTTTTGCTGGTCACATCGACAGCATCGATGCGGCGACTGTTGAACAGATTGAATTTCGTATCAGAACCGTGGCAACCATCACCGAAGGTGAAACCACAACCACTTTTCTCCGGGAATGCTTCACGCGCCAGTTCGCGATGGCTGCTCGGGATCACAAAACGATCTTCATAGTTAGCAATCGCCAGGTAACGATACATCTCTTGCGCCTGAGCTTCGGTCAGCCCGACCTCTTCCAGCGCACGGGTATCAACTTTACCGTCTACGGTTTCTGCGCGTTTGTAGTGACGCATCGCCAGCATACGTTTCAGCGCCCGCAGTACCGGCTGGGTATCACCCGCAGTCAGCAGGTTCGCCAGGTACTGAACCGGGATACGCAGGCTGTCCACGTCTGGCAGAATACCGTTGCTACCCAGCTCACCTGCGTCAGCCGCAGACTGAATTGGTGACAAAGGCGGAACATACCAGACCATCGGCAACGTGCGGTATTCCGGGTGCAGCGGCAGCGCCAGCTTCCAGTCCATCGCCATTTTGTATACCGGCGACTGCTGGGCCGCGTCGATTACGCTCAGCGGAATGCCATCTTTCAGTGCCTGTTCAATCACCGCCGGATCGTTTGGATCGAGGAATACGTCCAGCTGACTCTGATACAGATCTTTCTCGTTCTCGGTGCTGGCAGCGCTTTCGATAGCATCGGCGTCATACAGCAACACGCCGAGGTAACGAATACGACCAACACAGGTTTCAGAACATACCGTCGGTTGGCCCGCTTCGATACGCGGATAGCAGAAGATGCACTTCTCAGATTTACCGCTCTTCCAGTTGAAGTAGATCTTCTTGTACGGACACCCGGTGATGCACATACGCCAGCCGCGGCACTTGTCCTGGTCAATCAGCACGATGCCATCTTCTTCACGTTTGTAGATGGCACCACTTGGGCAGGTCGCCACGCACGCCGGGTTCAGACAGTGCTCGCACAGACGGGGCAGATACATCATGAAGGTATTTTCAAACTGCCCGTACATCGCCTTCTGCATATTTTCGAAGTTCTGGTCTTTCGCCAGCTTCTCAAACTCACCGCCCAGGTCATCTTCCCAGTTCGGACCTTTGGTGATTTTGTCCATACGCTGACCGGTAATCAGCGAGCGCGGACGGGCGATCGGCTGCGCCTTGCTATCTGCGGGCGCGTTGTGCAGTGTCTGGTAGTCGAAATCAAACGGCTCGTAGTAATCATCAATGCCCGGCAGATGCGGGTTAGCAAAGATTTTACCCAGCAGCAGCGCTTTGTTACCCATGCGCGGCACCAGCTTGCCGTTGATTTTACGGACCCAACCGCCCTTCCATTTTTCCTGGTTTTCCCAGTCAGTCGGGAAGCCCGTTCCTGGCTTCGTTTCAACGTTGTTGAACCAGGCATATTCGGCACCTTCACGGCTGGTCCAGACGTTTTTGCAGGTTACTGAACAGGTGTGGCAACCGATGCACTTATCGAGATTCAGCACCATGCCGACTTGTGAACGAATTTTCATTTTACGCTCTCCTGTACCTGGTCATTGCCTTCACCATCCAACCAGTCAATGTTCTTCATCTTACGTACCACAACGAACTCATCACGGTTCGACCCTACGGTGCCGTAGTAGTTAAAGCCGTAGGCCAGATGTGCATAGCCACCGATCATGTGGGTCGGTTTCGGCGTAATACGCGTTACCGAGTTATGGATCCCACCACGCTGCTGGGTAATTTCTGAACCAGGCAGGTTCACAATACGTTCCTGCGCGTGGTACATCATGGTCATCCCGGCCGGCACACGTTGGCTGACAACGGCACGGGCAGTTAAGGCACCGTTGCTGTTGAAAACTTCGATCCAGTCGTTATCTTCGATGCCCAAATCTTTCGCATCGGCTTCACTCATCCACACAATCGGACCGCCGCGACCTAACGTCAGCATCAGCAGGTTGTCACTGTAGGTAGAGTGGATACCCCACTTCTGGTGTGGCGTCAGGAAGTTGAGCGCTTTTTCTGGGTTGCCATTAGACTTCTCGCCCATCACCTCTTTCACCGAACGGGTGTCGATTGGCGGACGATAGACCAGCAGGCTTTCGCCGAAGTCACGCATCCACTGGTGATCCTGATACAACTGCTGGCGACCAGACAGCGTGCGCCATGGGATTAGCTCATGAACGTTGGTGTAACCGGCGTTATAAGAAACGTGTTCATCTTCCAGACCTGACCAGGTCGGGCTGGAGATGATTTTGCGCGGTTGCGCCTGAATATCACGGAAGCGAATTTTCTCGTCTTCTTTGTTCAGTGCCAGATGCGTATGGTCACGGCCGGTAAATTCACTCAGCGCAGCCCAGGCTTTGACGGCGACCTGGCCATTCGTTTCCGGTGCCAGCGTCAGGATCATCTCAGCGGCATCAATGGCTGTATTAAGACAAGGTTGGCCTTTCGCCGGACCTTCTGCCTTGGTGTAATTGAGCTTACGCAGCAGATCCATCTCGCTCTGGGTATTCCAGGCAATCCCTTTACCACCGTTACCGACTTTGTCCATCAACGGGCCGATAGAGGTGAAGCGCTCGTAAGTTGCCGGATAATCACGCTCAACGGTCATGATGTGCGGTGCGGTGACGCCAGGGATCAGGTCGCATTCGCCTTTTTTCCAGTCTTTCACGTCCAGCGGCTGCGCCAGTTCAGCAGCAGAGTCGTGCTGGATAGGCAGTGTCACCACGTCGGTTTCTTTACCAAGGTGACCGACACAAACTTCAGAGAATTTCTTAGCGATAGCTTTGTAGATTTCCCAGTCGCTTTTCGATTCCCAGGCCGGGTCAACAGCAGCAGACAGCGGATGAATAAACGGATGCATATCCGAGGTATTCATGTCGTCTTTTTCATACCAGGTGGCCGTTGGCAGCACGATGTCGGAATACAGGCAGGTGCTCGACAGACGGAAGTCCAGCGTCACCACCAGATCCAGCTTGCCGTCAAGACCATTATCCTGCCATTCCACTTCTTCTGGTTTCACGCCGCCCTGTTTACCCAGATCCAGTCCCTGAATACCGTGCTCAGTACCCAGCAGATACTTCAGCATGTATTCATGGCCTTTACCGGATGAACCCAGCAGATTAGAGCGCCAGATAAACAGGTTACGTGGATGGTTTTTACCGTTTTCTGGTTGTTCTGCCGCAAAGCGAATAGAACCGTCTTTCAGAGATTTAACGGTGTAATCGACGGGTGTCATCCCCGCTTTTTCCGCCTCACGCGCAATGTACAGCGGGTTAGTCCCCAACTGCGGTGCGGACGGCAACCAGCCCATACGCTCGGCGCGCACGTTGAAGTCGATCAGATGACCGCTATAGCGGGATTTATCCGCCATCGGCGACAGCAATTCTTGCGCTGTTACCGTCTCATAGCGCCACTGGCTGGAGTGGTTATAGAAGTAGGACGTACTGTTCATGTGACGCGCAGGACGCTGCCAGTCAAGTGCAAACGCCAGTGGCTGCCAGCCGGTCTGTGGACGCAGTTTTTCCTGGCCCACATAGTGTGCCCAGCCGCCGCCGCTCTGACCGACACAGCCGCAGAAAATTAGCATGTTGATCAGGCCGCGATAGTTCATATCGAGGTGATACCAGTGGTTCAGACCCGCACCGACGATGATCATCGAACGTCCGTGGGTTTTATCGGCGTTATCAGCAAATTCACGGGCAATACGCACAATTTGAGAACGTGAAACACCGGTGATTTTTTCTGCCCACGCAGGGGTATACGCTTTTACGTCATCGTAGCTGGTCGCGCAGTTTTCATCATTCAGACCACGCTCAAGGCCGTAGTTAGCCATAGTCAGATCGTAAACGGTGGTCACCAGCGCCGTAGAGCCATCGGCCAACTGCAGTCGTTTAACCGGCAGTTTATGCAGCAGAACGTTTTCCAGTTCGACTTTATTGAAGTGTTCAGTTCCTTCGCCACCGAAGTACGGGAAACCGACTTCCGCGATGTCATCCTGGCTACCCAGCAGGCTAAGTTGCAGTTCAGTTTCGGCACCAGACGTACCGTCGCGCTGCTCCAGGTTCCATTTACCTTTTTCGCCCCAGCGGAAACCGATTGAACCGTTCGGCGCAACCATCTCGCCGTTGCTGTTAATCGCGACAGTTTTCCATTCCGGGTTGTTTTCCTGGCCCAGAGAATCGACCAAATCCGCCGCACGCAGCATACGACCCGCCGCATAATACCCGTCACGCTCTTCGAGCATCACCAGCATCGGGAAGTCGGTGTAACGACGCACGTAGTCGGTAAAATACTGGCTTGGGTTGTCGAGATGGAACTCACGCAGCATAACGTGGCCCATCGCCAGCGCCATCGCGGCATCAGTCCCCTGCTTCGGTGCCAGCCACAGGTCGCAAAGCTTGGCGATTTCTGCATAGTCCGGCGTAATCGCGACAGTTTTGGTCCCTTTGTAGCGAACTTCTGTGAAGAAGTGCGCATCCGGTGTACGGGTCTGCGGTACGTTAGAACCCCAGGCGATGATGTAGCTGGAGTTGTACCAGTCAGCAGATTCCGGTACGTCAGTCTGCTCGCCCCAGGTCTGCGGAGAGGCAGGCGGCAGGTCGCAGTACCAGTCGTAGAAGCTCAGGCAGGTACCGCCAATCAGTGACAGGTAACGAGCACCGGAAGCATAAGAAACCATCGACATTGCCGGGATCGGAGAGAAACCCGCCACGCGGTCAGGACCATAGGTTTTCACGGTATAGACGTTAGATGCTGCAATCAGTTCGTTGACTTCCTGCCAGGAAGAACGGACAAACCCGCCACGACCACGCGCTTGTTTGAAGCTTTTTGCTTTATCGGCGTCTTCGATGATGGAGGCCCAGGCGTCAACGGGATCGCTGTGCAGTCTTTTCGCTTCACGCCACATCTTCATCAGACGTTTGCGCATCAGCGGATATTTGAGGCGGTTAGCGCTGTAGAGATACCAGGAATAGCTCGCGCCACGCGGGCAGCCGCGAGGTTCGTGGTTTGGCAGATCAGGACGAGTACGCGGGTAGTCAGTTTGCTGGGTTTCCCAGGTTACCAGACCATTTTTCACGTAGATTTTCCAGCTGCATGAGCCGGTGCAGTTTACGCCGTGGGTTGAACGCACGACTTTGTCATGCTGCCAACGCTGGCGGTATCCATCCTCCCAGTCCCTGTTGGTGTTGAGAAGCTGGCCGTGCCCATCGGCAAAGGTTTCGCCCTTCTGTTTGAAGTAGCGAAACCGGTCCAGGAATTTACTCATCGGTTTTCTCCTGTAGGAGCCTGACGGCTCTCTGATAAATCGACATTGCTTGATTGGGAGTGAAGGTAACGCTCTGAAAGGGCGTGATAATTGATAACGATCAAGGCAGACAGGGATGAAAATAGGTGGTTAATTTCCGTATACCCCTTAAGTATGATACTGATATTAAATATAATTTATTGATTTATATATAGATTTCCAAAACAACTTCTCGTGCAAATGTTAAATTCTTTACAAGTGGGTATTAAGGGGTATCCCCCCTGCTTAGCATATTGTGAGCACCGTTCTCACAGGCTGTTGTCATGTCACAATACAAAAGTATGTTGTAACTAATTCAAGGCAAAAAAAAGCGCGGTCTAACACCGCGCAATGGATAATCAACCTACACTTCATCCTTTAAACTGCTTCTGCGTTGGCTGCGCTCGTTCTCCCCAGTCACTCACTTTTCAGTTAGCGCCTGGGGATTTCTCACTTGCCTGCCTTGATGCAGCTCGAAGGATTTTGTGTATACAACTTTTTTATTTTTTAGAATGACGTCCGTATACCACCCAGGTGATAACCACGCAGGCGACATAGAAGATCAGGAACACTTTCATCGCATCAACCGGCGAGCCCGTTAATGCCAAAGACGTACCAAACGCTTTCGGAATAAAGAAGCCGCCAATCGCGCCAATCGCTGAAATAAAGCCCAGCGCCGCTGCTGTGTCAGTCGCTGCCTCACGCATCGCTTTCTCTTCAGAACCGCCTTCCGCTTTCACCCTGTCCATTGTCAGCTTACGGAAGATGACAGAGATCATCTGGAAGGTTGAGCCACTACCCAGACCAGCCGTCAGGAACAGTGCCAGGAATACCGCGAAGAAGGCAATAAAGTTACCACCTACCCCATCGGTTGGCAGGGTCAGGAACAGTAAGGCGCTGAAGACGGCCATCAACACGAAGTTAACCAATGTCACGCGTGTCCCGCCCAGACGGTCGGAGATTGCTCCCCCGGCAGAACGCGCCAGTGCGCCAATCAGCGGGCCAAAGAAGGCATAATGCAGGATCTGCACGTCCGGGAACTGCGTTTTTGACAGCATCGCGAAACCTGCGGAGAAGCCGATAAAGGAGCCGAAGGTTGCCAGATACAGCAGGCTCATAATCCACAGATGCCCGCGTTTCAGCACCGGTAACTGCTCTTTCAGCGACGCTTTAGATGTCGCCAGTTCGTTCATACCAAACCACGCGGCCAGCGTCATCACCGCCAGGAACGGCACCCAAATCCACGCCGCGTTGGCCAGATACAGCTGCGAGCCATCCGGTTGTTCAACGCCGTGGCTGCCAAAAGCGGCGAAGATGGACAAAGAGACCACCAGCGGCGCAACCAACTGCATCACGCTGACGCCCATGTTACCCAAACCACCGTTCAGGCCCAGCGCACCGCCCTGTTTCTGTTTCGGGAAGAAGAAACTGATGTTCGCCATACTGGAGGCAAAGTTTGCCCCGGCAAAACCACACAGCAAAGAGATGATAATAAAGGTACTGAACGGCGTGGTGGTATCCTGCACCGCAAAGCCTAACCACACGCAGGGGATTATCAGGATACCGGTGCTGAATGCCGTCCAGCGACGTCCACCAAACAGGGGAACCATAAAGGAGTACGGTACGCGCAGCAGTGCGCCGGAAACTGAAGGCAATGCCGTCAGCATAAACAGCTGCTCAGTGGTAAAGTTGAAGCCAACCTTCGGTAAGTTCACCGCCACGGCGCTAAATAACATCCATACGCAAAATGCCAGCAGCAGACAAGGGACGGAAATCCACAGGTTGCGGCTGGCAATACGATGACCTCTTTGTTGCCAAAAGGCGGGATCTTCCGGCCGCCATTCTGTAATTACAGATCCAGATGCCCTTTCCGGGGCAGATGAGTGACTCATAGACACCTCTGATACTTGTTTCGATGCCTGCAACATTAGGGTTTACAGCCGGGGGTAAGTTGATATAAATCAAAGGAAAAGGTGTCATTATTAACGCCTAAAATTTATCATTACCCTAAATGAGTACATAACTTCGGTAAAAAAGATGTGGTTTTTCACGCTTCTGTCGCACCCTACTCCCCGACGTTCGGGATCTCTCCCCCCGTCGGCAATTAAGGGGTAGCCCGTTTGAGGTATGGGTATACTCCAGTGTATCGCTGAGAATAGCGGCACTGCCTGCAGCAGAATCGTCATTCAATAAGGTTTTCTGCGCACTGAAAACCCGAAGGAAGAAGTCACATGTTTAAACGTTGTCTTTCCCCGCTTACGCTGGTTAACCAGGTGGCGCTGATTGTTTTACTGTCTACCGCGCTTGGCGTGGCGGGTATGGCTGTCTCCGGTTGGCTGGTACAAGGCATTCAGGGTAGCGCTCACGCAATCAATAAAGCCGGCTCGCTACGTATGCAGAGCTACCGTTTGCTGGCTGCCGTACCGCTGGATGCCAGCGATCAACCGCTGCTGGATGAAATGGAACAAACAGCGTTTAGCCCTGAACTGACTCGTGCCGCAAAACGCGACGGCCAGCAGGCCCAGTTAAAGGCATTGCAGGATTACTGGCACACCGAACTGGCACCAGGGCTTAAACATGCACAAACGGGTGATGCGGTCGCCGACGACGTTTCACGCTTTGTGACCGGACTGGATAAGCTGGTTACCGCCTTTGACCATACCACGGAGTTGCGTATTGAACGCGTCGTTATGCTGCATCGCCTGATGGCAGTATTTATGGCTCTGCTGCTGGTCTTTACGATTATCTGGCTGCGCGTACGTCTGCTGCAGCCGTGGAAACAACTGCTGGCGATGGCGCGCGCCGTCAGCCAGCGTGATTTTACGCAACGTGCGCGTATAAGCGGGCGTAATGAGATGGCGGCACTGGGTTCGGCGCTGAACAATATGTCCGAAGAACTGGCCGAAAGTTACGCCGTACTGGAACAGCGGGTGCAGGAAAAAACGGCAGGTCTGGAACATAAAAACCAGATCCTCTCTTTCCTGTGGCAAGCCAACCGCCGTCTGCACTCACAGATACCGTTGTGTGAGCGGCTTTCACCGGTACTCAATGGGTTGCAAAATTTAACGCTGCTCCACGATATTGAGTTGCGGGTTTATGACCTGGAAGATGAAGACAATCATCAGGAATTTACCTGTCAGTCGAATGCCAGTTGCGATGAAAAAGGTTGTCATCTGTGCCCACGAGGCACGCTGCCCGCCATTGAAGGTGGCATTACGCTGAAATGGCGGCTGACCGATGCGCATACCCAGTACGGTATTCTGCTCGCCACCTTGCCATACGGGCGCCATCTCAGTCACGATCAGCAGCAACTGGTCGATACTCTGGTTGAACAACTCACCGCAACACTGGCGCTGGACAGACACCAGGAACGTCAGCAGCAGTTGATCGTGATGGAAGAGCGTGCCACCATTGCTCGCGAACTCCATGATTCTATTGCACAATCGCTCTCCTGTATGAAGATGCAGGTCAGCTGTTTGCAGATGCAGGGCGACGCGCTCCCGGAAAACAGTCGTGAGTTGCTAAGTCAGATTCGTAACGAGCTGAACGCCTCCTGGGCACAGCTACGTGAATTGTTGACGACCTTCCGTTTGCAGTTGACTGAGCCTGGGTTGCGGCCTGCGCTGGAAGCCAGTTGCCAGGAATACAGCGCTCGCTTTGGTTTTACGGTGAAGCTGGATTATCAGCTGCCGCCGCGCCTGGTCCCTTCACATCAGGCGATCCACCTGTTGCAGATTGCCCGTGAGGCCCTAAGTAATGCGCTTAAACACTCTCAGGCCAATGAAGTGATCGTGACGGTGGTGCAAAATGGCAGACAGGTCAAATTGACCGTTCAAGATAACGGCTGCGGCGTACCGGAAAACGCCGAACGCAGTAACCACTACGGCATGATTATAATGCGCGACCGTGCGCAGAGCTTGCGCGGCGATTGCCGTGTACGCCGTCGAGAGACAGGCGGTACCGAAGTTGCTGTCACTTTTATTCCCGAAACAAACTTCACAGAAGTCCAAGGAGATACCCATGAGTAATCTGGAACCGGCAACCATCCTGTTGATCGACGATCATCCGATGCTGCGCACCGGTGTAAAACAGCTTGTCAGCATGGCGTCCGATATCACCGTGGTCGGCGAAGCCAGTAATGGCGAGCAGGGTATCGAGCTGGCTGAATCCCTTGATCCCGATCTGATCCTGTTAGATCTCAACATGCCGGGTATGAACGGTCTGGAAACGCTTGATAAGCTTCGCGAGAAATCGCTGTCCGGACGCATCGTCGTTTTCAGTGTTTCCAACCATGAAGAAGACGTAGTGACCGCCCTGAAACGCGGTGCTGACGGCTATCTGTTGAAAGACATGGAGCCAGAAGATCTACTGAAAGCGTTGCAACAGGCTGCCGCCGGCGAAATGGTACTGAGTGAAGCATTAACCCCGGTTCTGGCCGCCAGCCTGCGTGCAAACCGTGCGACCTCCGATCGTGATGTGACTCAGTTGACGCCACGTGAACGCGATATTCTTAAGCTCATCGCGCAGGGTCTGCCTAACAAGATGATTGCGCGCCGCCTCGACATCACCGAAAGCACGGTAAAAGTGCATGTGAAGCATATGCTGAAGAAAATGAAGCTTAAATCACGCGTTGAAGCCGCGGTATGGGTGCACCAGGAACGCATCTTCTGATAACGCGAGTATTAACGAGGATCATTTCCCGAAACGGCATTAAACGGTTCGGCCAGTGATAGCGTGATCTCATTGGAAGAGACACGCTGGCCCTGCTCGTCTTCCACAACGACGGAGAGCCGCCAACGGTTGGTTGCTCCTTCACTGCTATCCCACTTCGGCATAATAATCGTCCAGCCCTGCGCACTGCGAGGATGACTCCCGGCCGTTAAACTCAATGCTTGCGTGTCTCCCTGCCATGTCAGATGACGAATGCCGTACTGACTACGCACCTGTAATTTCAGCGCTACCGTCTCGCCGGGTTTCAGATCCCACGGCGGTGTCGTCAGAAATACAGATAAGGTTTTACGCTGGCGATACTCCAGCGTTGGCACGCTATTACGTTGAGGATCGTCATAACGACTCCCGCGCAGCGATCGGCTGCTTGCGACTTCACTCACCATTAACTGTTTTTTTAGCGGAACGCCAAAACGATAATTGAGGGTCAATCCCAGATTATTCTGGCTTATCCCGCTTTCGCCCTGTTTATGCTGCGCGGTCACCGTAATCAACGGCACTGGCGTATAGCTTAGTCCCAGATTTACCGCTACCGGGTTGCGGTAGCCCGTTCCCGAGTGGAAAAGGTCTACCCGATCGCCAAAATATTGCTCGACGCTGACGCTGGTATTGAGATGCTCATAAAAGGGTAGCCGCATCAACGCGGTAAGGTCGTAGCCCCGCGCCATCCTTTGTTCCTGTGTTGAAGAATGATTCTGCCACGAGGAAAACGGCTGGTAGTAGTTCGCAGATAGCCGCAGATACTCTCCCCACGCCTCGGCGCCAAACCCGCCGCGCGGCAGATTCTCATCCAGCAGGTTATCGTAAAAGGTGTTGTAGCCCAGCAACCAACCGTCGCGTACCCAGCGTTGTCCAATCCCCGCATTACTCACCAACCCTTCGTCACGTTGCGTAAGCCCCAACTGACTCCAGGTCAGAAAGCGTTGATTATCCTGCCACGGAATAAACCAGCTTCCCCGACTGCCGGTAAAGCTGCCTTCATTATCCACCTGCAGCCCAACGCTGGCATTCCCCCACGGAGAAAGCCAGGATTCAATCTGTTGATTTACCTGCTCACTGACCGTGTCGCGAACCTGACCAAATGCAAACTGTTTGGCTTGCTCGCCAGTATCAAGTCCGTTATCGATCATGCTAGCTTCACCAAAGGCTTTGACCACTTCAGCAAACTGTTTTTCGCCCGCGCGGGATTCTGGCGCCATACCGAGGTCTGGCAAGCCATCATTGTTGTTATCGAAAGGGTTTTCAGCGCGCTGCATGAAGGAAGACTGCGCACTGGCAGTACCTCCTGCCAGCAGCAAGAGTGTGAATACAGCACAAAAAGCGTGATAATAACGGCTCAAATCGTCAGTTGTTTCTTACATCAATAAATTATGGCGTAGTACTTAACCTAAACCATAACGCCTTCAGCCCTGATTTACAGCCCTTTTCCCCGTTTTCAGGCTATTCTGACCCGGAAAAAAAGGGGTACTTACCGATTTACCCCTCCGTCATTTTCCACAGCAGACAACACGGAGTAACATAGCCGCTGGTAATTATCCCTCCCATTCGACAACAGGAGTCAAAATGCAAAAGATAGTGATCATCGCGAACGGTGCAGCCTATGGAAGCGAGTCGTTATTCAACAGTCTGCGTCTGGCCATCGCTCTGCGCGAGCAGGAGGGCAGCCTCGACCTGCGTCTGTTTTTAATGTCGGATGCCGTCACTGCAGGGCTGCGCGGGCAGAAACCCGCAGAAGGTTATAATATTCAGCAAATGCTGGAAATCCTGACAGCACAAAACGTTCCGGTAAAACTCTGCAAAACCTGTACCGATGGCCGCGGGATCACCGCACTGCCGTTAATTGATGGCGTTGAAGTCGGTACGCTGGTGGAACTGGCTCAGTGGACGCTGGCAGCAGATAAGGTTTTGACCTTCTGATGCCAACCCTTTCAGGCAAGCGTACTGAAAGTGCCGGAAATTTCCCGATTTAATCTCAGATGGGCGCGGTTTCGTTAAACGTAAGCTCGCCCTTTCAACCCTTTTAAGGGATTTTGTCATTTTTGTTTAACCGTTATGCCATTTTTTGATCAAAATCAGCATCCTGCCCCCTCCCCTTTGGTGTTATGCAATGAGTGAAATGTGAACAACATCACGCAGCACTTTCGACAGAAAGTACGTTGTTTTCAAGAACGGGGTGAAAAATGGCATTAGTGAAGGCAAGTTTGAAATTATTTGGTGGCGATACGGTGGTGGTACGCTGTTCGGAGCGTTGTCACATCCATCTGATGAGCGAGAAAAATCACGTCAAAGACACGCAGACCGACATTTTAAGCGTGCAGAATCGTGATAATGCATGGCTGACCGTACCCTATACCGGCGTCTGGAACGTGCTGATCGACAGCCACAGCCAGTCTCTGGAGCATTCAATCAGTTATATTGCAGCCTGATGATGTAATGCCCGAAAGCAGCTACGCTTATCGGGCACACAACAGATAATCCGGCAACGCTTAGGCAAATCCGGGTCGCATGACGCCTTCCGGCAGGTTCTCTCCCAACAATCTTTTGACCGTAATCACCAGATCGTTAAGACAGTCATCCTGCATTCCCAACTTCACCAGTTCCTGTTCCAGCGAGAACAGATATTGCGCGTTGGTTCCCAATGGCCCACTGGCAGAAGCAATAAGCGGCGCGATAACCTGAGCACGGGTATCGGACTCAAACAATGGATGTCGCGGATCCATAATAAAAACCAGCGCACTCACCGTTCGGCCATCATCCAGCGTGAGCTGACACCAGGTTGGAAGATAACATCCGGTGATCATTTCACGCTTCCACAGCAGGGACAGCTCTTGCTCCAGCGATGCATCCGGTAAACGGTATGCCACACCCGTAGTGCGCCCCCCCTCTTTCAGGGCCAACATCCGTCCCGGCTGACACGCCGTTCCTCGCCCTGCCGTCAGGCGCAAACAAAATGCGCGATGCCAGCCGACTAACGTCCCGGTACAGGACTCTTCAAACTCTAACGCCGGGTTCCACATCAACGATCCATAACCAAAGATCCACACCGGTCCATCATCTGGACGGCAGGCAAGCGTGGCGGCCAGTGAGGCTGCCCGTTGTTCCGCCGACCAGAGTAGTGATTCTTCAATATCACCAAATGCCGTCTTACAGTCAGCATTCAATAAAAAATCACGCGTTAACACCTTACACCTCCGCCACTGCGACTTCCCTGCGACAACTTTTTTGACGCCTTCCAGGCTTTTTTACTGCTCATTTTGAAACCAATACCAGGACAATAGGCAATTCACCGACTGCATGCAAGGCAACAAAGGCTCAACGGCACTTTATATCCTCTTTTTATGTCCCGGTATGGCGCGACTGTTAGCATATCATCGTGTGATATTTTGATTGATTCAGAAACCTAACATCTTGTTATTTAAATGCTCTCTAAACAAGACACATCATTTTGTTCGCTTTGATGCAAAAAATGGTCCATGCCGTAAAATTACGTAAAATCAGATCGGAAATACCGAAAGATCTGTTATTTTTTACATTCTTTAATACATTTATAATTATAAGCACCTGCAGAGATGGAGAATTAATGACATGACACATGCACATGAGGCGGTAAAAACCCGCCACAAGGAGACCTCACTCACCTTTCCGATTTTGGCGCTGGTAGTACTGTTCTTTTGGGGGAGCAGTCAGTCACTACCAGTGGTCATCGGCATTAACGCACTAGCCCTTATTGGTATATTAAGTAGCGCATTCAGCGTTGTCCGTCATGCAGACGTATTAGCTCACCGACTTGGTGAACCCTATGGCTCGCTGATTCTCAGCCTTTCGGTGGTTATTCTCGAAGTCAGTTTAATTTCCGCATTAATGGCAACCGGTGACGCCGCGCCCACGCTAATGCGCGATACGCTCTATTCCATCATTATGATCGTCACCGGTGGGCTGGTCGGGTTTTCATTACTGTTGGGTGGCCGCAAATTTGCTACCCAGTATATGAACCTGTTCGGTATTAAGCAGTATTTAATTGCGCTATTCCCGCTGGCCATTATCGTGCTGGTATTCCCGATGGCATTACCGGGAGCGAATTTCACCACCGCGCAGGCACTGCTGGTAGCCTTAATTTCAGCAGCAATGTACGGTGTATTTTTGCTGATCCAGACCAAAACACACCAGAGCCTGTTCATTTACGAGCATGAAGATGAGGGGGACGGCGACGACCCACATCACGGTAAACCTTCAGCGCACAGCAATCTGTGGCACGCCGCCTGGCTTGTGATCCATTTGATTGCCGTTATTGCCGTCACCAAAATGAACGCCAATCCGCTGGAGACGTTACTCACTGAGCTGAATGCACCCGTGGCATTTACCGGTTTCCTGGTGGCGTTGCTTATTCTCTCCCCAGAGGGTTTAGGTGCATTGAAAGCGGTACTGAACAATCAGGTGCAGCGAGCGATGAATTTATTCTTCGGCTCCGTACTTGCCACCATCTCACTGACCGTACCCGTCGTCACACTGATTGCGTGGGCAACAGGGAATGACCTGGTATTCGCGCTGGGCGCACCAGAGATGATTGTCATGGTTTCTTCGCTGGTGCTGTGCCATATCTCCTTCTCCACCGGACGCACCAATGTGCTCAACGGTGCAGCGCATCTGGCACTGTTTATCGCCTACCTGATGACGATATTCGCCTGATAATCAACTCAGGTGCAACCCACGGCCCTTTGCAGGGCCGTTTTTTTATCCATGCTTATTGCTCTGGGTAGACCTGTTGACCATCCACAAACGTTAATAGTGCTTGTGTCTGGTGCAGTTTATCTGCCGCAACGGTCAGAATATCCTGATCCAGAACGGCAAAATCAGCGAGCTTACCAGCGCGTAAACTCCCTCTTTGCTGTTCGGCAAATGCCAGCCAGGCGGCATTTAGCGTATACATTTTTAACGCATCTTCCCGGCTGACCCGGCGTTCCTCATCACGCACAGAGCCGTCGAGTGCTTTCCCCGTCACATGGTATTCAATGGCATGCCACACACCCGCAACGCCTATTCTTGTCGCATCCGTCCCCCCGGCAACGATCACGCCTTGCTCCAGTGCGAGTTGAATGGGGGATGACTGCGCTGCAACGGTTTTACCATTAGCGCGTTCAATGGCGGGAGATTCAAAATACGGCCCCATCTGCACGGAATAGGCTAAACCTAATTGCTTCATCCGGGCTATCGTCTCTGCCGTACCGGTATTTAAATGGGCAATTGACCAGCGAAGCTGGGTAATATCATGCGATTTCGCCACCTCGCTAATGACATCCAAAATCGCGTCTGCGCTATTATCGGTATAAGCATGTATTTCAACGGGGACACCTTCCTGCGCCGCCAGCTGTAACACCTTATATTGTTCATTTTTGGCATCTGGCGATGAACTAAATCCGGATGACATCCGCACGCCATCATTCATTTCCAGCACCAGGCTTTCACCAAAACCTAAGAAGGATATTTTCCCATCATCATGCACTGCCGGACGAAACGCCAGACGCTGTTTAAACCACTCGGCCTCATTACCGGGCGGTGCAGATAAGCGATACCCGACACGCATCCTCATTGGCTGCTGTTGCTGTAATTTAAAGAAATCGCGATAGGCCTGTTCTTGCCCAGCTGAAGGGTCAATAAAACCCACGACGCCCCGTTTATTTAAATAGTGAATAAAGGCGTTGAGGTTTTCTCCTACATTATTATCCTGACTGATCTGAGCGAAAAGTTGGTTAAAACTGCCAATGGTGCCGCGTAATTTCCCCGTGGCAAAACCTTTATCGTTACGCTCTATAACTATCCCGGCGGGGATAGCTGGCGTAGGGCTGTTCAGCTTGAGAGCATCAATAGCATGTTGATTTAACAACGCATAATCATAAAGGCTCTGAACATATGCAGGGTTTGCAGGCAGCGCCTGATTAAGTTCCTGAAGGGTTGGATCTCGCTTTTCGGCAAATTGTTCAGGTATCCATGATCCCACCACGGCCACCCACTGCGCCGCGTTTTTCTCTTCTGCCGATTGCGACAGTTTGCGCAGGGCATCAGGTAACGTTTTGGCATCAAACCAGTAGGTTTCGAATGAGAACGTCCTTCCTGCGCGAATACCATGCAGATGCGCATCAATTAATCCTGGGATCACCGTTTTACCCGCAAGATTAATTTCTCGCGTATTCTGTCCCGACCATTTTTTAATCTCTTCATTATTTCCGACAGCAATAATGTGTTGCCCTTTTACCGCCAGAGCCTGCGCATTTGGCTGTTGTTCGTCCATGGTAATAAGCTGGCCGTTATACAAAATAACATCAGCCTTATCCTGTGCAGAAGCCAAAGAGGATGTCCCCATCAGCATTACAGCCAGTGCCATGTTACGCATCGCAGGAGGGGGCGTTTTGAAGCAAAGGCCCATTTTACTCATCATGTTTATCTTCCTTTTGTGTGCAAAACTAATCAGGAAACCTGTGCCGAAACGCAAGGCTGGCAAGTTGCGCGCTGGATACCAGTCGTTCAAGCGAGTGTCCGCAACGCGCTTTTCCTGACAAACCCAGCATCGTGGTACAGACGTAATCGGTCATACTTTTCGCCTCTGCGGGGTAACGCTGGGCAATAAAGTTATGGATCTTATTTTCAGCAATCGAGTAGAACGCGCGGGCGGCATTGCGTGCCTGTGGATCATTGCAATGTGTTCCTTCCAGCACTAAACATCCTGTCGCATCAGGATCGGCAGCGTAATGACGAGCCGCCTCCTCAAGCAGCGTAGCCAGACAGTCAGCAACGGGCCTGTCGGCACGTAAAATATCGTCAAAAGGGATCGCGTCGGTTTGCACGTAACGCCTCAATACTCGCTGATAAAGGCCGAGTTTATTCCCGAAAGCCGCGTAGAAACTGGGAGGTTTGATACCCAGAACCTGAGTGACATCCGCCACGCTAACGGTATCGTAGCCGTGGGCGTGAAATAATCGTTGCACCGTCGCAACCGCCTGTTCCGGGTCAAAATTACGCGGTCGCCCCGGCGCACGCGAACATTCTGTAGTGATCATTATAAATCCATTGACAGAAAACCATGCGGCTATTATATATCGATCACTACATAATTGTTCAAGGAGTATCTGATGTCTTCATTCAAGGGTAAATCGGTGCTGGTTCTCGGTGGTAGTCGTGGGATCGGCGCGGCAATTGTACGCCGCTTTGCCGCGGAGGGGGCATCCGTCACCTTCACATATTCCGGCTCTCCTGACGCCGCCAAAGCGCTGGCCGATGAGACTGGCACCCGCACGGCGCAAACCGACAGTGCCAGACGCGAGGACGTTATCGCACGAGTGCGGGAAAGTGGCCCGTTAGATGTGCTGGTCGTTAACGCTGGAATTATCCTGTTCGGCGACGCGCTGGATCAGGACCCTGATGAAGTTGAACGTCTTTTCCGCATTAATATTCACGCCCCCTACTACGCCGCGGTGGAGGCTGCACGCCAGATGCCTGAGGGTGGACGAATCATCATTATCGGTTCAGTAAACGGTGACCGTATGCCCATCGCCGGTATGGCTTCTTATGCGTTAAGCAAGTCGGCACTACAAGGAATGGCAAGAGGGTTGGCTCGTGATTTTGGTCCACGTGGTATTACGGTGAACGTTGTACAACCCGGCCCAATTGATACCGATGCCAATCCGGCAGAAGGTCCGTTGAAAGAGCTGATGCACAGCTTTATGGCGCTAAAACGACATGGGCGACCGGAAGAAGTTGCCGGAATGGTTGCCTGGCTTGCTGGCCCTGAAGCAGGGTTTGTGACAGGCGCAATGCATACTATTGACGGCGCGTTTGGCGCCTGACGGGAATAACAGGCCGGAGGAATACCCCCCGGCCTGTTCAACGCTCTTAGTTTTCAGTGTCCAGCTCATCGAAGCTTTTCACCAGATCATCGATTGCTTTAATCTGCGTGAGGAACTGTTCCAGTTTCGCCAACGGCAGCGCGGACGGACCGTCGCATTTGGCATGGGCTGGATCCGGGTGCGCTTCAATAAACAGACCCGCCAGGCCTACCGCCATACCGGCGCGAGCCAGTTCGGTAACCTGTGCACGACGACCGCCGCTTGCTGCGCCAAACGGATCGCGGCACTGCAGCGCGTGGGTGACGTCAAAAATCACCGGAGAGTTACCGGAAACTTTCTTCATCACGCTAAAGCCCAGCATATCGACGACCAGGTTGTCATAACCAAAGTTCGCACCACGGTCGCACAGGATAACCTTGTCGTTACCGCCTTCATGGAATTTATCCACGATATTGCCCATCTGGCCCGGGCTCACGAATTGCGGTTTTTTCACGTTAATAACAGCGCCCGTTTTCGCCATCGCTTCGACCAGATCGGTCTGACGCGCAAGGAATGCCGGAAGCTGAATCACATCCACCACATCGGCAACAGGCTGTGCCTGGCTGGCTTCATGAACGTCGGTGATCACTTTTACGCCAAACGTCTGCTTCAGTTCCTGGAAGATTTTCATCCCTTCTTCAAGGCCTGGCCCACGGTAAGAGTGGATGGAAGAACGGTTGGCTTTATCAAAGGAGGCTTTGAACACGTAAGGGATACCCAGTTTTTGAGTAACGGTTACGTAGTGCTCACAAATGCGCATCGCCAGATCGCGGGATTCCAGCACGTTCATTCCGCCAAACAGCACGAACGGCAGGTCATTTGCCACGTTGATGTCGCCAATGCTAACCACTTTTTGTTTCATAGGATCGCCTTAAACGGTAGGTAAAGTGTTATTAATCAATGCAATACAATTTGCTTGTGCGAAATAGTATTAATCTGCGCACGGATCATTTCGCTGATCGGGTCTTCCGGACACTGCTCAACGAAATAACTTAAATCTGTCAGCGCAACATGTTCACATTCCAGTTGCGCGTAAATCAATCCGCGATCGCGTATTTCATACGGATCCTCAGGATTAAACTGCAGTAATGCTTCGCTGGCTCGCAGCGCCAGTTCCATTTGCCGCTCTTCCATTAGCGAAGATTTCAGCGTGTCGAGCAGTTTGCGGATCACTTCCGCGTTATCCGCTTCGTCAAGGTCCTCGTTGAACAGTTCGGCAACCGGGCTAATGTTACCCTTCAGCCACACTTCCAGCGTGTGTTCATTTAACGTTTCGCCATTGAACGGGTTGATCAACCACATTTCACCTTCCAGCGATTCAATACGCAGGATCAGCTGCGTCGGGAAAATCACCGGAACCAACGGCAGATCCAGTCGGTTAGCAATCCACAACAAGATGGCACCGAGTGAAACCGCACTGCCCTGACGATTTTTCAGGACCTGGTCGAGCCATAGTGCATCAGAAAGACGGTAGACGCCGTGGGTGTCCGTAAACCCCCATTCGCCATAAAAAAGTGCCAGCAGTTTTTCCAGTTGCTCATCCTGAGACAGGAGCTGGCTAATTTCTTCTTGCGCCTGACTCACCAGACGTTCCAGTTCGTCGTAGACAGTTTGTGTTGGAAAATCCAGACGGATTGACTCCGACGCCAGGATCATCCCATCACACAACGGCGCTTTATTAAATTCGAAATCAGCTAACGACCTCATGACTTACCCCAGTAACGGTATTTTTGTGGTGGCGAGTTTAATGATGATGTACAGCACCACCAGCGCCAGCGGAAATGCGATTAGTCGCGCCTGCTGGCTGCGCGCCCGACGGTAATCGAGCGCAATAAAACCCAAAACGATGTAAATGATAACCCCAAACAGCTTTTCAGTCAGCCATGTCCCCTGTTCGGTGAATGGCAGGATGTGCGTTTTAGCGATCAACGCCACGCCGCTGAGCAGTAAAACGGTATCAATGATCGGTGGCAGAATACGCGTCCAGCGCGCCGATGCAAGGCGTGCATTGGTAGAACGCCACCAAAAACGCAACGTGAATAGCCCGACAGAAAGCACGATGCTAACGAGATGAATAGTGAGTAGCGTGCTGAACGTATTCATGATGGGATGCGCCCGAGCGTAACCCGCTCGTTGCCGCCATAGTCACGACAGGTTTCAACCGCCTGGTAACCTGCGCGGGTAAACGCATCGCGCACCGCCTCACCCTGCTGCCAGCCATGTTCCAGCAACAGATAACCGCCCGCACTCAACACACGGCGGGACTGATCGATGATAAGTATGATATCCGCCAGACCGCTCGCGCCCGCGACCAGCGCCGACAGTGGCTCAAAGCGCACATCGCCCTGCGCCAGATGCGGGTCCTGCTCATCGATGTACGGCGGATTACTGACGATCATCTCAAACTGTTGCCCCGACAAGGCGCTGAACCAGTTGCTTTGCAACACACGCACATTGTCGATGGCCAGATTCAGTCGATTGCGGTTTGCCAGGTCGACGGCATCCGGCATGCGGTCAACTGCTGTCACCGTGCAATCCGGACGCTCAGACGCCAGCGCCAGCGCGATGGCGCCAGTACCAGTGCCCAGGTCAAGAATACGGCACGGCGAAGCAGGCAAACGCGCCAGTGCCTGTTCAACCAGGCACTCGGTATCCGGACGCGGAATGAGCGTGGCGGGTGAAACAAACAGCGGCAGCGACCAGAATTCACGAACACCGGTTAAGTGCGCGACGGGCTCCCCCCGCTGACGGCGTACCACCAACGCGTTCAGCTGTTCACACTGCTCGTCGGTTAATTGCGTTTCGCCAAAAGCCAGAATATAGGTTCGCCCTTTGCCTGTGACAAACTCAAGTATGATCTCGGCATCACGGCGCGGGCTTTCGCTTGCCTGTAATTGGCTGATGGCTTCACGCAGCCAGTGCTGATAGTCCATTAATCTTGCTCGGACAACGCCGCCAACTGGTCGGCCTGGTATTCCTGGACAATCGGCTCAATAAGCATATCCAGTTTACCTTCCATCGCTTCATCCAGACGGTAAAGCGTCAGGTTGATGCGGTGATCGGTCACACGCCCCTGCGGGAAGTTATAGGTACGGTTGCGATCGCTACGATCGCCGCTGCCCAACAGGTTGCGACGCTCAGAGGCTTCCGCCTGCTGACGTCTGGCCACTTCGGCGGCACGAATACGCGCGCCCAGCACCGACATCGCTTTCGCTTTGTTTTTATGCTGCGAACGTTCGTCCTGACACTCCACCACGATACCGGTTGGCAAGTGGGTGATACGGATTGCGGAGTCGGTGGTGTTAACGTGCTGACCCCCTGCCCCCGATGACCGGAAAGTATCAATACGCAGATCGGCTGGGTTGATATCCGGCAGTTCTGCTTCCGGCAGTTCCGGCATTACCGCGACCGTACAGGCCGAAGTATGGATACGTCCCTGAGATTCGGTCGCCGGCACACGCTGCACGCGATGACCGCCGGACTCGAATTTCAGTCGACCATACACGCCATCACCGCTGACTTTGGCAATAATTTCTTTGTAGCCACCATGTTCGCCTTCGTTGGCGCTCATGATCTCTACCCGCCAGCGACGCGATTCAGCGTAACGGCTGTACATGCGGAACAAATCGCCCGCAAACAGGGCAGCTTCATCACCACCGGTTCCCGCACGCACTTCGAGGAAGGCGTTACGTTCATCATCAGGATCGGTTGGCAGCAGCAAAACCTGCAGATGCTGTTCCAGTTGTTCACATTTTTCTTTTGCTTCGCGCAGTTCATCCTGCGCCATTTCACGCATTTCAGGATCGTCGAGCATCATCTGTGCCGTTTCGATATCTTCCTGAACCTGTTGCCAGTCCGTAAAACAACGGGAAACATCACTTAATTGCGCATATTCGCGCGACAATGCACGAAAACGTTCCTGGTCTGCGATAGTTCCCGCATCACCGAGCAGCGCCTGAACTTCTTCATGGCGTTCATGCAGGGCTTCCAGTTTGGCAACGATAGAAGGCTTCATAGGCGTAAATGCACCCTGTAAAAAATGAGATTGGTGTACCGCTACTCCAGCCCGAGGCTGTCGCGCAGAATATTCAGGCGTTCACTGTCCCCGTCACGGGCGGCCTGTTGAAGTGATTTGGTTGGTGCGTGGATCAGGCGGTTAGTCAGTTTCCACGCCAGGTCCTGCATAATGGCTTGCGCATCACCGCCCTGTTCCAGAGCAGCCAACGCTTTGGCGGTCAGTTCATCACGGATTTGTTCAGACTGACTGCGATAATCGCGGATGGTCTCGCTTGCGCTTTGTGCTCGCAGCCAGGCCATAAACTCGCTGGTTTCCTGCGCCACGATGGTTTCCGCTTCCACGGCGGCCGCTTTGCGCTGCGCCAGGTTATGCGAAATGATGCTTTGCAGGTCGTCAACACTGTACAAATAGGCGTTGGACAGTTTGCCCACTTCCGGTTCAACGTCGCGTGGTACCGCAATATCGACCAGCAGCATAGGCTGATTACGGCGATTTTTTAGCGCACGTTCGACCATCCCCTTGCCAATAATAGGCAGCGGGCTGGCGGTAGAACTGATAATAATATCGGCATCCTGTAAGCGGGCATCAATATCGCTCAGAGAAATCACCTCGGCGCCGACTTCATCGGCCAACACCTGCGCACGCTCACGTGTGCGGTTAGCGATGATCATCTTCTTCACTTTGTGTTCACGCAGATGTCGAGCCACCAGCTCGATGGTCTCGCCGGCACCCACTAACAGCACGGTTACCGTGGAAAGGGATTCAAAGATCTGACGCGCCAGCGTACAGGCAGCAAAGGCGACGGACACCGCGCTGGCGCCGATATCCGTTTCTGTGCGTACACGTTTCGCAACGGAGAATGATTTCTGGAACATACGCTCCAGCGCACTGGCATTCAGGTGACCTTTTTGCGAATCCGCAAACGCTTTTTTCACCTGCCCCAGAATTTGTGGTTCACCGAGCACCAGTGAATCCAGACCACTGGCAACGCGCATCAGATGGCTGACGGCATCGTTGTCCTGGTGCCAGTACAGGCTACTGCGCAGGTCTTCTTCATTGAGGTTATGGTATTCACACAGCCAGCGAACCAGCGCTTCCTGCAGGTTATCCTGCTCTTCAACGCTAAGATACAGCTCCGTGCGGTTACACGTCGACAGCACTACCCCGCCCTGCACCATTGGCTGCGCAAGCAGGCTGTCCAGCGCCTGATCGAGCGTGTCCGGCGAAAACGTTACGCGTTCTCGCAGCGATACAGGTGCCGTTTTATGGTTAATACCAAGCGCTAAAAGGGTCATGTGTGCGGGAATAGTACCAGCGTTGATAAGGTTAGACTGCGTGCATCATACAGGATGCGTGCGGCCAATAAAAGAGACTGCCCCCTTTTGGAGTAATAGCTTACGGTTTAAATTAAGATAACGTGACCGTAGACGATATTCACGGTCGGCGCTAGCATTAAGGGTTATAACTGCAACCGCTGGCATTATTTTTCCGGATGGCGAAAAACGCGTCTTTTCCGACCTGCGGATTCAGTTTGTAGGCCTGATAAGCGCCGCGCCATCAGGCAATTAATGCACCGTATTACAAGGATTTGTCATCATTATGACCCTGCCTGATTTTCGCCTGATCCGTCTGCTGCCGCTGGCGGCCCTGGTTCTTACCGCCTGTACGCTCAACGCGCCGAAAGGTCCCGGCAAAAGCCCCGACTCGCCGCAGTGGCGTCAGCACCAGCAGGAAGTGCGCGCACTGAACCAATATCAGACACGCGGTGCGTTTGCCTATATTTCCGACCAGCAGAAAGTGTATGCCCGCTTTTTCTGGCAGCAAACTGGCCAGGATCGCTATCGTCTTCTGCTGACCAATCCGTTGGGTAGTACCGAACTGGAACTGAACGCGCAACCCGGCAACGTGGAACTCGTCGACAACAAAGGGAAGCACTACACCGCTGACGACGCTGAAGAAATGATCGGCAAACTGACCGGGATGCCCATCCCGCTGAACAGCCTGCGCCAGTGGATCCTTGGTCTGCCGGGTGACGCCACCGATTACAAACTCGACGATCAATACCGCCTGAGCGAAGTGAATTACAGTAAAGACGGTAAAAGCTGGAAAGTCGTGTACAGCGCCTACGACAGTAAAACGCAGCCAGCGATGCCGGCAAATATGGAGCTGTCCGACGGCGACCAGCGCATTAAGCTGAAAATGGATAACTGGATTGTGAAATGATGACCCACTGGCCCTCTCCGGCGAAACTGAATCTGTTTTTATACATCACCGGACAACGTGCGGATGGTTATCACACGCTTCAAACGCTGTTCCAGTTTCTCGATTATGGCGACGAGATGAGTATCAACGTACGCAGCGACGGTGAAATTCACCTGTTAACGCCCGTTGATGGCGTTGAGCATGAAGACAACCTGATTGTGCGCGCCGCCCGTCTGCTCATGAAAACCGCCGCGGAACGCGGTCGCCTGCCTGCCGGCAGCGGCGCAGACATCAGCATTCTCAAGCGTCTGCCGATGGGCGGTGGTCTGGGCGGTGGCTCATCGAATGCCGCCACCGTTTTAGTGGCACTGAATCATCTGTGGCAGTGTGGGTTATCTGTAGATGAACTGGCAATAATGGGCTTAACGCTGGGTGCTGACGTACCGGTATTCGTACGCGGTCACGCAGCCTTTGCTGAAGGCGTAGGAGAAATCCTGACGCCGGTCAATCCAGCAGAAAAGTGGTACCTGGTCGCCCATCCGGGAGTCAGTATTCCAACGCCGCTGATTTTTAACGATCCTGACCTCCCGCGTAACACGCCAAAAAGGTCAATAGAAACGTTACTAAAATGTGAATTCGGCAATGATTGCGAGGTTATCGCAAGAAAACGTTTTCGCGAGGTTGATGCAGCGCTTTCCTGGCTGTTAGAATACGCGCCGTCGCGCCTGACTGGTACAGGGGCTTGTGTCTTTGCTGAATTTGACACAGAGTCCCGTGCTCGCCAGGTGCTTGAGCAAGCCCCGGATTGGCTCAAAGGCTTTGTGGCGAAAGGTGTAAACCTCTCCCCATTGCACAGAGCGCTACTCTAAATCATTTGGGTTTCAGGAAGATGGCGAGATGACGAATCGCCAGACATATACAAAAGTATGTGACTGGGGTGGGAAATTGATGCCAGCACAAATGAAACGTGAATGATGACGAGTAAGCCGGGCAAGCTGAGTTGCGGTGACAACGTCACCCTGTTCCAGACGTTGCATCGCGCTCTTTAATACACCGCCTGGAGAGGATACTGCCTGGCCCGCACAGTTTTCGGCAGATTCTTTCCACCAATGGACGCATGCCTGAGGTTCTTCTCGTGCCTGATATGAAGCTTTTTGCTGGTAACGCCACCCCGGAACTAGCACAACGTATTGCCAACCGCCTGTACACTTCACTCGGCGACGCCGCTGTAGGTCGCTTTAGCGACGGCGAAGTCAGCGTACAAATTAATGAAAATGTACGCGGTGGTGATATTTTCATCATCCAGTCCACTTGTGCCCCGACTAACGACAACCTGATGGAATTGGTCGTTATGGTTGATGCGCTGCGCCGTGCTTCCGCAGGCCGTATCACCGCAGTTATCCCTTACTTCGGCTATGCACGTCAGGATCGTCGCGTACGTTCTGCTCGTGTTCCGATTACCGCTAAAGTCGTCGCGGACTTCCTGTCCAGCGTTGGCGTTGACCGCGTCCTCACCGTTGACCTGCATGCTGAACAGATCCAGGGCTTCTTTGATGTGCCGGTTGATAACGTATTCGGTAGCCCGATTCTGTTAGAAGACATGCTGCAGTTGAATCTGGACAACCCGATTGTGGTTTCTCCAGACATCGGTGGCGTCGTGCGTGCCCGCGCTATCGCTAAACTGCTGAACGATACCGATATGGCTATCATCGATAAACGTCGCCCACGTGCGAACGTTTCTCAGGTGATGCACATCATTGGTGACGTTGCGGGCCGTGACTGCGTGCTGGTTGATGACATGATCGATACTGGCGGTACGCTGTGTAAAGCAGCTGAAGCGCTGAAAGAACGTGGTGCCAAACGCGTATTTGCTTATGCAACGCACCCGATCTTCTCAGGTAATGCGGCAAACAACCTGCGCAACTCAGTAATTGATGAAGTCGTTGTCTGTGACACCATTCCACTGACCGACGAAATCAAAGCACTGCCAAACGTGCGTACGTTGACTCTGTCGGGTATGCTGGCCGAAGCGATTCGTCGTATCAGCAACGAAGAATCCATCTCTGCTATGTTCGAGCATTAATCGAGCCCGGCTCAAAAACCCGCTGCGGCGGGTTTTTTTATCCGTTTTATTTATTTGTATGATTTATGCCAACTTCAACTATCGTTTTTTAGATAGATGATGCGCTCATGGATGAAACATTATTGTGAACAGACTATTTTCCTCACATGTGATGCCTTTCCGCGCCCTCATCGACGCTTGTTGGAAAGAAAAGTATACCGCCTCACGTTTTACACGTGACCTGATAGCCGGGATTACCGTTGGGATCATTGCGATTCCGCTGGCAATGGCGCTGGCAATCGGCAGTGGCGTTGCACCACAGTACGGCCTGTACACCTCGGCCGTGGCTGGGATTGTTATCGCCCTCACCGGGGGCTCACGCTTTAGCGTATCAGGCCCTACCGCTGCCTTCGTGGTGATTTTGTATCCGGTGTCGCAACAGTTTGGGCTGGCAGGCCTGCTGGTCGCCACGCTAATGTCGGGAATATTCCTGATCCTTTTCGGCCTCGCTCGCTTTGGCCGCCTGATCGAATATATCCCGGTGTCCGTTACGTTAGGCTTTACATCGGGTATTGGTATCACCATCGGTACCATGCAGATTAAAGATTTTCTTGGCCTGCAAATGGCTCATGTCCCGGAGCACTACCTGCAGAAGGTCGGCGCGCTGTTTATGGCTCTGCCAACCATTAACGTTGGCGATGCCGCCATTGGCGTGGTCACGCTGGGTATCCTGATTTTCTGGCCGCGGCTGGGGATCCGTCTGCCAGGCCACCTTCCGGCGCTGCTGGCAGGCTGTGCGGTAATGGGGATTGTTAACCTGAGCGGTGGGCATGTCGCCACTATCGGTTCCCAGTTCCACTACATTCTGGCTGATGGTTCGCAAGGCAACGGTATTCCACAGTTGCTACCCCAACTGGTATTGCCGTGGAATATGCCGGAATCAAACTTTACGCTGAGCTGGAGTTCACTGCAGGCGCTGCTACCTGCCGCCTTCTCGATGGCGATGCTGGGGGCGATTGAATCCCTGCTGTGTGCCGTCGTGCTCGATGGAATGACCGGTACGAAGCATAAAGCCAATAGCGAACTGATTGGTCAGGGCCTGGGTAATATTGTCGCCCCGTTCTTTGGTGGTATTACCGCCACCGCCGCGATTGCCCGTTCAGCGGCTAACGTTCGTGCCGGCGCAACGTCGCCAATTTCTGCGGTTATTCACGCGATTCTGGTGATCCTCGCACTGCTGGTGCTGGCCCCGCTGCTCTCCTGGCTCCCTCTTTCGGCGATGGCTGCTCTGCTGCTAATGGTGGCATGGAACATGAGCGAAGCGCATAAAGTGGTGGATCTGCTGCGCCACGCGCCAAAAGACGACATCATCGTCATGCTGATGTGTATGTCTTTGACGGTGCTGTTCGATATGGTTATCGCCATCAGCGTCGGTATTGTTCTCGCTTCGCTGCTGTTTATGCGCCGTATTGCGCGCATGACGCGTCTGGCACCGGTCAACGTAGACGTACCAAACGATGTACTGGTACTACGCGTTATTGGCCCGCTGTTCTTTGCCGCCGCAGAGGGATTGTTTACCGATCTCGAAACGCGTATTGCAGGCAAACGCATTGTAGTGCTGAAGTGGGACGCGGTACCGGTGCTGGATGCCGGCGGTCTGGACGCCTTCCAGCGTTTTGTTAAACGCCTGCCGGAAGGTTGTGAGCTGCGTATCAGTAACCTGGAGTTCCAGCCGCTACGCACCATGGCGCGCGCGGGTATCCAACCCATCCCTGGTCGTCTGACGTTCTTCCCGAACCGTGATGCCGCGCTGGCAGATATTTAATCATACTATGTTACCGGCTTGCGCAGGCTTGCCGGTAACACTTCTCTTCTGTAAACGTGTCTGAGTTGCTATTATCCAGTTTCCCTGGTTCTGATGATATCTGCAACGATGAACGCTGATACTACATTTATATTCCGTGAGATAACCGAGGCTGATATTTCGGCCGTTCAGTCGTTTATTATCCACCATTTAAATCTCTATTTTAACGCTAACCGACCGGCACCTGAACCGCATACAGATGTATTGAATCTGCGCTCACACTACCTCCATCAACCGCGAAATCTGTTGATCGGTGCATGGAATAACCGACAGCAACTTATCGCTACGCTGGCGGTCTGCCAGTACGATGACCGAATACCGGCACTGCGTGGACGCTATCAATTATCCTCAACCGCTGAAATTTGTCGCTGCTATGTCGCACAGGAATATCGTCGGCAAGGCATAGGCAGCCAACTTGTTCTGCTGGCGGAACAATTTTGCGACCGACAACAATATAAAACACGCTATCTGCACACCCATCATTTTTTACCTGGCGGCTATCAATTTTGGTTACGAAATCACTTTACCGTCTATTTTGATGAAGGTGGCGAACAGCAAATCGTGCACATGGAAAAATACCAATAAAAATGTGACGCCGCGCAAATAATTAAATACCA
Source organism: Citrobacter sp. RHBSTW-00671 (assembly GCF_014103415.1). NCBI lineage: Bacteria > Pseudomonadati > Pseudomonadota > Gammaproteobacteria > Enterobacterales > Enterobacteriaceae > Citrobacter > Citrobacter sp. RHBSTW-00671. The sequence goes on along the minus strand of NZ_JABXPR010000001.1, from coordinate 2,757,399 downwards.
CAATTAATTTCGTTATTAATCGTTGTCTTCTCGGCAAAGAAAATATTAATTGATCAACATCAAACAATTCTCATTTAGTTTATCGACATTTGTGCTTTCCACATAATTAATGTCACAAGCATAAAATCAACGCATTGATTTTATTGAATTAAAAACTAAAAGTGATATCAACCCTACTTATTCAAGCGGTTGACGGGGCTATTCGATACCGATAAAGTCCCCACCGACAGTATTTCAGAATCTATTGATTATTTTGAAACGGAATATGGTGCGGATTATTTTAATCTTATGCCATAGCTGCCCCCGCAACTGTAAGCGGAAACTGAATATCACTGTGTCGTGGATTATCCACGACAGGTCACTGTAAAGAACGCATTTATGGGAAGGCCGATATTCAGATTGCCGCGAGCCAGGAGACCTGCTGTCAAGGTTGTATACATTGAGTGGACGGGATGGTCCATGGGGTGATTTATTTGACGAATGTATAATATAATGTCTGAACAAATTGGCAACAATATGCTTTATTTTCATATTATCTTGCCCGCAGTTCACGATTAGATGTCATCTATCGTCATGTGCCTGTCCCGAATTTATGGAACGAAATGAACCATGACCAGACGTTCAGATTCTGGCATGAACGGGACAACACTAATGCACGCAAAAATAACTTCTGCTTATTGCAAACTTTCACTTCTGGCACTGACTGGCGCAGCACTCTTCCTGACCAGCAATATGGCTTCTGCGGCTAAAACAGAATATCCACTGACGATCAAAAACTGTGGTAGGGATATTACGTTTAATCATGCGCCAAAACGCGTGACTACCGTTGGACAAAACAGTACTGAAATCCTCTATTCCCTGGGTCTTGCCGATCGTGTTGTTGGGACATCACTGTGGTTTGGTCCGGTACCTGAACAGTACAAAGCGGCGAATGACAAGATTGCGGTCATTGCGCAAAACATCCCGAGTTTCGAAGGGATTATTGCGAAAAAACCGGATCTGGTGGCCAGTCAGTTTGAATGGCAGATTGGCCCTGCGGGCACAGTTGCCTCTTACGAACAATTTAGCGAATTACACGTTCCGGTTTATACCGCCCCAGCCGATTGCGCCAAAGACAACGAAGACGGCGGTGACGGCGTGCGTAAGAGCATGTTTGATATCGCCATGGTCTATCAGGAAATTGCCGACCTGGCGAAAATTTTTGATGTACAGGATAAAGGCGATGAGCTAATTGCCAGCCTGAAAGCACGTGAAGCCGCCGCGAAAGCGAAGATTGCCGGTATGGACAACAACGTATCTGCCGTCTTTTGGTTCTCCAGCGCCGACCTGCAGCTTGACCCCTATGTCGCCGGGAAATTTGGCCCCGCGGCGTGGATAGCGCAATCTCTTGGGGTGAAAAATGTCATTGATTCCGCTGAGGAGTGGCCAACGGTAGGTTGGGAAACCATCGCCAAAGCCAACCCATCGGTCATCGTCCTCGGCGAGATGGGCCGCCGCCGCTTCCCGGCCGATGACTGGAAAGTCAAAATGGAATACCTCACATCCGATCCTGTTACCCGGCTGATCCCGGCAGTGAAAGAAAACCACCTGCCGGTGATCGACGTGCAGACCATGAACGCGGGTATCAGAACCATTGACGGGCTGGAAAAACTCTCTGATGCGCTGGTGCAATATGGCCTTGCGCACCCTCAGGCGACTCACTAACTCTCGTCGCGCGCTATGCCTTATGCGGGCATAGCGCCCTTTCGTATCCCGGGAAGTCGTAAATAATGAGCGAATTACGCAGGACGCGCCATGCCATGAGCCAGCTTGCTGGCCGGACGCTGTTCCACACGCTGTGGGTCAGCATGGTGATGTGCGGCGTCCTTCTGGCGGGCATTTCAATCGGTGAGACGGTTATCCCATGGCGGCATGTCAGCCATACGCTGGCAAACCGCTTGTTTGATACACAGTATACGGTGGATGCGCTTGATGCCGGGATTATCTGGAACTACCGCCTGACCCGTGCGCTGGTTTCCGCCTGCTGCGGAGCCTGTCTGGCGGTTTCAGGCGTGGTTCTCCAGTCGCTGCTGCGCAATGCGCTGGCCGAACCTTACCTGCTGGGTATTTCTGCCGGAGCCTCAACAGGCGCGGTGCTCATTGCTCTGACCGGACTTGGCGCAGGGATCATTTCCATGTCGCTTGGCGCGTTTATTGGCGCGCTGACGGCATTTCTGTTTGTCGCGCTACTAGCCATGGCGGCAAGGGGCAAAAGCGGCTCGGCCACCACGCAAATCATTCTCGCCGGGATTGCCAGTTCGCAGCTGTTCAATGCCATTACTTCGCTCATCATTACGCGTTCAGCCAATGCCGAACAAGCTCGGGGCATCATGTTCTGGCTGCTGGGCAATCTCAGCGGGGTACGCTGGCCGGATGTCGTACTGGCCATCCCTACTGCGCTGATTGGCGTCGTCGTTTGCTTTTGCTACGCCCGCCATCTGGATGCTTTCTCGTTTGGCGCAGAATCGGCGGCATCGCTGGGCATTCCCGTTAAACGCACCCGTGGCGTACTGATTGCCGCCGTGACAGGGATGACGGCCATCATGGTGTCAATCGTCGGCGCCATTGGCTTTGTCGGACTGGTCATTCCCCATGCTGCGCGGTTACTGGTGGGAAATCAGCACCATCGCCTATTGCCCATCAGCGCTCTTATTGGCGCCATTTTCCTTATCGTCGCGGATGTTATTTCACGCACCTTGCTTCCAGGACAGGTCTTGCCGATCGGCGTGATTACCGCACTGGTCGGCGCACCTGCATTTGCCATCATTTTGATACGAGGGAATCCGGGGAAATGACCGCTAATCCTGTGGTAAACGCCCAGCATCTGTACTGGGAGGTCAAAGGCAAAGCCATCGTCAATGATGTCTCTTTTCAGGTCTCGCACGGTGAGTTTGTCGGTATTATCGGCCCCAATGGTTCCGGGAAAACGTCGCTGATTTCGCTCCTGGCGGGTTTACTGAAACCGTCTTCCGGGCACGTTACGCTAAATCACCAGGATATTCGTCGCTATTCACGCCGCCATCTGGCGCAAAAGGTGGCACTGGTTGAACAACAGGCTGAAACCAGCGAGCGTCTTACCGCCATTCAGGCGGTTTCGCTTGGTCGCACGCCATGGCTGAGCCTGCTGTCGCCGTGGTCGAGGAAAGACGACGATATTGTGCAGACGATGCTGGAAAAAGTCTCCCTACAAAACATGCAGCATCGCTGCTGGCATACCTTCTCCGGCGGAGAGCGTCAACGTCTGCACATCGCCAGAGCGCTGGCACAGCAGCCGCAGGTACTGCTGATGGATGAGCCGACAAACCATCTTGATATCCAGCATCAGATTGGTCTGCTCAATCTGGTTAAACGTGAAAAACTCACCGTCATCGCCGCCCTACACGACCTGAATCATGCGGCGATGTTCTGCGACCGCATCATGGTGATGAAGGCTGGACAACTGGCGATGCAGGGGCGTCCTGCCGCCATTTTTACCCGTGAAAATCTTAACAGCTGGTTTGGCATCGACGCGATTATCGAACACGCCCCCGACGACACGAGCTGTTTTATCCGTTACCAACGCCCCGCGTAAACACTGAAAGGAACCGCAATGAAACGTGTTAAGCAAAGTTTGCAAATCTTATGCCTGTTAGCCTTCACCTCGACGGCTTTTGCACAAACCTACGAAGTGCTGATGAAAAACCGCGGTACAGGCGGCCCGATGGTTTATGAGCCTGACTATCTGGCTATCCAGCCTGGTGATAGCGTGAAGTTTATCCGCAAACATAAGAGCCACAATGCCGCGTCGATTGCCGAACTCTCTCCCGCCGGATACCCCGGTTTTATCGGCAAAATCGATGAAGAGATTGAAGTGAAATACGACAACGCTGGTTTCTACGGCATCAAATGTTCACCGCACTACGCGCAGGGCATGATCATGCTGATTAAAGTCGGCGACGCCGTGTTACCCGACAGCTACCGCGCGTTCAAAGCCCCTGGTCTTGCCGATAAGCGTTTTCAGGAAATTTATACCCGCCTCGATAAACAGTAACGCGGTCATAAAGGGAGAATAACGGTGGTGGATAAAAAAACGCTTAGCGAAACAATCCAAACTCAGCGACGCGATTGCCTGTGCAAGCTGACGAAATTTGTCGGCGCAGCGGGCGTGACCGCCGCCGTCTGGCCACTCATTTCCGCGCTGGGTCCGGATGATAAAACGGTGGCGGAAAATGAACCTGTTGATGTCTCCCTCGCTGGCGTAACAGCAGGCCAGACGGTGAAGCGTATCTGGCAGGGAAAACTGATCCTGATTCGCCACCGCACGGCGGAGGAGATCGCCGCGGCGCGGCAAGCTGACCTGCGTCTACTGGCCGATCCACAGGCGGATAGCGAGCGGGTGGCAGCGGCACATCCCCAGTGGCTGGTAGTACAAGGTTACTGCCCCCACGCTGGTTGTGTACCCAATTCCAACCCCAACGGACAAGGCTGGGTCTGCCCGTGTCATGGTTCCGAGTTCGATACCTCCGGGCGCGTAACGCGAGGCCCGGCGACGGCGAATCTGGCCATCCCTGACTTTAGCGTGTCAGCTGACGGCCTGAGTCTGCGAATTGGTACGAAGGATGCCTGAGATGAAATCCGCTTATCCGTCACCCCCCTGGTATCACCTGCAGTTTCGTCTTCCCGTCCCCCGCTCGGTCGCTGGCGTGTGGATCTTTGCTATCGGTCTCATATTGCTGGTCATGCTGGGCGTGCAAATGCTCTCCGGTATCGTGCTGGCTATGTTCTATGTGCCTACAGCGGGATCCGCTTTTGACTCTATTGTTCATATTCTGCGCGCGGTCAGACACGGTGAGCTGGTGCGCAATCTGCATGCTATTGGCGCATCGCTTTTTTTCTTCGCCTGTTATCTGCATATTTTCCGGGCAATGTATTACAACGTTTACCGCAAACCCTATCTGAAGATGTGGGCAATCAGCGTGACGCTGTATGTGCTGTTGATGATCACTGCATTTCTCGGCTATAGCCTGATTTGGGGGCAAAAAAGCTACTGGGCCGCTACGGTCATCACCAGTTTCGCCCGGGCGATACCGTTTATTGGCGATACGCTATATACCTTTTTAGTCGGTGGCTATATGCCCGGCACGCCGACATTAGGCCGTTTTTATGTCCTTCACTTTATCATTCCCTTCGCCATTGTCGTGGTCACGATATGGCACATCCGTACCGTCCAGTCGGCGTTTGCCCACGCGCGGAAGAAAACATTTTCGCCCAAAGAGTCTCAGAGTTTGTTGTTCGATTTTCGCATCACCGAAAGCGATGCTATCAAACTCACCCTCTTTTTAATGCTGTTCGCCTGGTTTCTGTTTTTCGCGCCGCACTATCTCAGCAGCGCCGATAACTTTATTCCAGCAGACCCGACACTCACACCGGCTATCGTCGCACCTGAATGGTACTTCCTGCCTTTCTTCTCCATTTTGCGCTGCTTCCCCAATGAACTGGCAGGCATCACTGCGATGTGCGCTGCGGTACTGATTTTCTATTTTCTCCCCTGGCTGGATACGTCACACGCGCGGTTTCGCAATAACAGTCGGCTGGTTAAAACCTTTTTTTGGCTTTGGGTCGCCAATGCGCTCTTTTTGGGTTGGTTGGGTTCAAAAGCATTGGTTGGGCCGGACTTAGTTGAGGGTTTTAGCGATGACGATGGCTGGACACGCGCGGCGTCTCAGCTTTCAACAGTTATTTATTTTGCATGGTTTCTGCTTGTGCTGCCGTGCCGACGTTTACTGGAACGACAGGACTGACATCATGGCGCGATTTCTAACCACTGTAACTCTGACTCTGGCTCTTTTCTTGAGCAACGCGATTTGTGCACAGCTACCCACCGCGCAGACATGGTCGTTTAGCGGCATGAACGGTAAACACGATAGCGAACAACTGCGACGCGGGCTGCAGGTCTATGAAGAGAAATGCCGGGCCTGCCACGGTATGAAATATCTCACTTTCAAAACGTTAACTAAAGCTGGAGGGCCACAACTCAGTGAGGCGGAGGCCAAAACACTGGCCAGCGGCTACGTCTTTGCGACAATTGAAGACGACGGTCAACCCGGCGAACGGGAAGGCAATCTGAACGATGTTTTCGCGTCACCTTATCTGAATGAACAGGAAGCAAAATACCTTAATAATGGCGCGCTGCCGGTTGACCTGAGCTATATCGTTCGAGCACGGACCTACGACCGCGGGTTTCCGCGATTTTTACTGGATGCGTTCACCCCCTACACCGAGCAAGGCGCTGATTACGTTTATGCGCTGCTGACCGGGTATACAACCGATGACCCTGAGATGAAAACCAACCGTTTTTTCCCTGGCGGGATGATTAATATGCCCAAACCGTTGGCTGACAATGACATCACCTGGGCTATGCAAACGCATGTTCCCCAAACGGAAGAACAGTACGCACGAGATGTCACCGCGTTTCTGGCGTGGGCCGCTGACCCGCAACTTGAAAGTAGAAAACATCAGGGAGCGGTCGTTATGGGATATCTGGCGAGTATGCTGGCGTTATTAGCACTGTTACAGCGCAGGCGATCCCGCTCGCGCAGCAACGAGAAAAACTAACGACCAGTCAGCGAAACGCTGGCTGGTCTGCAGGTTATGTCAGCTCTTAGCTGTGGCGTTGGCTATCATTACGACGGCAGCGTTTGTCGTAATGGCGAACCCACCAGTAGCGGTCACTGATTTGCTCATGTCCCCCGACGCGGGCACCCGCCAGCCAGAGGACGCCGCCAACAAAAATACTGAGCACGGCACCATGTGCGAAAAACTGTGGCAGATTAAATTGCGGTAACTGGTTTAAAATAGAGTAACCAACACCGCCGACCATCACCACCAACCCTAAAGCCATGAGCACGTTACCGAGTAACGAAGCGTTTTTGCGTTTCATGTGTCACCTCCGGAACTTTGGGTTGTTACAGGGAATACCCCTAATCCTTATGTGTAAAGTATAGACAACACTGCCATTCGCAAGTGCGCCTGTGATCACAAATACAAACACCAACGCAACAAAACTTTACAAATAAGCTACTGAACACCCTCGATTTCTAATAGTCCATTCCCGCAATTATTCTGTTTTCGGTGCGCCCCTCGCAGTTTTTTGTCAAGCGCGTCGGCAAACAGTAAACTACACGCCGGTTATAGACACACTCAGGACAAATTACGTGGCGATTAAATTGATTGTCGGCCTGGCGAATCCCGGCGCAGAGTATGCGGCAACGCGACATAATGCAGGCGCATGGTACGTCGATTTACTGGCAGAGAGACTCCGGGCCCCCCTGCGCGATGAGCCGAAATTCTTCGGTTACACCTCCAGAGTCACGCTCGAAGGTGAAGATGTCCGCTTGCTGGTACCGACCACATTTATGAATCTGAGCGGTAAAGCCGTTGGCGCGATGGCCAGCTTTTATCGCATTAACCCTGATGAAATTCTGGTCGCCCACGATGAATTAGATCTGCCGCCCGGCGTCGCCAAATTTAAGCTCGGCGGCGGCCATGGCGGACATAACGGCCTGAAAGACATCATAAGCAAGTTAGGCAATAACCCTAACTTTCATCGTTTACGCGTTGGAATCGGCCATCCGGGCGATAAAAATAAAGTTGTCGGTTTTGTTTTAGGCAAACCGCCTGTTTCAGAACAGAAGTTAATTGATGAAGCCATTGACGAAGCGGCACGTTGTACCGAGATTTTATTCAAAGATGGACTGACCAAAGCAACGAGCCGGTTACACACCTTTAAAGCGCAATAAGCAGCGATGTGCGGCATTTTTCTCGCGTGCTGTGTATAATAGGCAGAGTTATTTACATTTCTACAATCTGTTTTCCATAACAGGTTGAATATCAAAAGATTAAGGTGATTTAAACATGGGATTCAAATGCGGTATCGTCGGTTTGCCAAACGTAGGCAAATCCACCCTGTTCAACGCGCTCACAAAAGCGGGTATTGAAGCGGCAAACTTCCCGTTCTGTACTATCGAGCCGAACACGGGTGTTGTCCCGATGCCCGATCCTCGCTTGGATCAACTGGCCGAAATCGTCAAACCACAGCGTATCCTGCCAACCACAATGGAATTTGTGGATATCGCGGGCCTGGTAAAAGGCGCATCCAAAGGTGAAGGTCTGGGTAACCAGTTCCTGACCAACATTCGTGAAACCGAAGCTATCGGTCACGTTGTTCGCTGCTTCGAAAACGACAACATCATCCACGTGAACAACAAAGTGGACCCGGCTGACGACATCGACGTTATCAACACCGAACTGGCGCTGTCCGACCTCGACACCTGCGAGCGTGCTATCCACCGCGTACAGAAGAAAGCCAAAGGCGGTGATAAAGACGCTAAAGCTGAACTGGCTGCACTGGAAAAATGCCTGCCGCAGTTGGAAAACGCCGGTATGCTGCGTGCGCTGAAAAACCTTACTGACGAAGACAAGGCAGCCATCAAATACCTGAGCTTCCTGACTCTGAAGCCAACCATGTATATCGCCAACGTGAACGAAGACGGTTTTGAAAACAACCCGTACCTCGATAAAGTTCGCGAAATCGCCGACGCAGAAGGTTCTGTCGTGGTTGCCGTTTGTGCCGCTGTTGAAGCGGACATCGCTGAACTCGACGATGCTGACCGTGACGAATTTATGGCTGAACTGGGTCTGGAAGAGCCTGGCCTGAACCGCGTTATCCGCGCAGGCTACGAACTGCTGAACCTGCAGACCTACTTCACCGCGGGCGTGAAAGAAGTCCGTGCGTGGACCATCCCTGTCGGCGCAACCGCTCCGCAGGCAGCCGGTAAGATCCACACTGACTTCGAAAAAGGCTTTATCCGTGCACAAACTATCGCGTTTGAAGACTTCATCACCTATAAAGGTGAGCAAGGCGCGAAAGAAGCCGGCAAGATGCGTGCAGAAGGTAAAGATTACATCGTTAAAGATGGCGATGTGATGAACTTCCTGTTTAACGTCTAAATCATTTCTGTTGTCTGATGAGGCTCCATCGAACCTCATCAGTCCAGAGAGACAAAAAACCACGCGATTGCGTGGTTTTTTTGTCTCTCTGGTTTACTCAGAACAGCCGTATTACATTCCCTGATACAAAGGACCTTCGCCTCCCTGAGGAGCCGTCCAGGTGATATTTTGCGTTGGGTCTTTAATATCACAGGCCTTACAGTGCAGGCAGTTCTGCGCATTAATTTGCAGATGAGGTTGCTGCTCAAGCTCAACAATTTCATAGACACCCGCCGGACAGTAACGTGTCTCCGGGGCCGCGTACAACGGCAGATTGACCGTGAGCGGGATACGCTCATCTTTCAACCTCAAATGACAGGGCTGATCTTCTTCATGGTTAGTATTCGACAAAAACACCGATGAAGAGCGGTCGAATGTCAGCACGCCGTCAGGCTTTGGATAGTTAATCTTCGCTTCGCTGGAAGCGGATTTGAGTGCCTGATGATCGCTTTGTTTCAGTGTTAACGTCCACGGTGTATGGCCTTTCAATAACAGTTGTTCCGCACCAAATAAGAGAGAGCCTGTATACAGCCCCTTCTTCATATAGGGTTTAAAATTACGCGTTTGGTATAGTTCGCGGTACAGCCAACTGTCCTGGAAGCCCTGCTGATAAACCGCGGTCAGAGTCGCTTCATCTGCCAGATACTGCCCCTGAACCTGCGCGATATCTAAAGCCTCGAGAGTCGCCCGGGCAGCCAGCATTCCACTTTTAATCGCGCAGTGGCTGCCTTTGATTCGTGCGGCGTTTAAAAACCCAGCGTTATCACCGAGAAGCGCCCCCCCTTTAAAGCTCAGTATCGGCAGTGATGACAATCCTCCCGCAACCATCGTTCTGGCGCCATAGCTGAGGCGCTTCCCCTGTTGCAGATGCGCAGAAATGGCCGGATGCGTTTTCAAACGTTGAAACTCTTCAAACGGTGACAACCACGGATTACTGTAATTCAGCCCAACAACCAATCCCACCGCGACCAGGTTCTCGCCATAATGGTAGACAAAGCCACCGCCGTAGGTTGCAGTGCCCAACGGCCAACCGGCACAATGCACCACCAGCCCCGGTTGATGCTGTTCTGGGGGAACTTGCCACACTTCTTTCAACCCCAGTCCGTAGGTCTGGGGGGCGCTATCCCGGTCCAGTGCGAACTGCTCAATTACTGTTTTTCCTAGCTGTCCGCGGCATCCTTCAGCAAAAAGCGTGGTTCTGGCGAGCAGGTTGATCCCTTGCTGATACTGCGCGGTTGGCTGGCCTGATTTATCCAGCCCCCTATCACCGGTAGCGACACCGATTACTGCACCCTGTTCATCATAAAGCACTTCAGTCCCCGTAAATCCGGCAAAGACTTCGACGCCCAGTTGTTCTGCCTGCTGGGCAAGGGTCTGGCACACCAGGCCAAGGCTCCCAATCACATTGCCATGATTTTTAAAGCATTCAGGTAACAATGCTTGCGGTACACGAATCTGCTTTTGGGCACCCAAAAACAAAAAACGATCTTCCGTCACTGGCGTTAGCGGTAATGACAGCTTTTGTTGCCAGCCCGGCAGCAGTTCATTCAATCCAACAGGATCGATGACCGCTCCGGACAATATATGTGCACCAATGCTGGCTCCTTTGTCGATCAGGCAAACGGAAAGCGTTTGCTGGCGCTGTCCCGCCAGTTGCTGCAGATGAATCGCCGCCGCCAGCCCCGATGGACCGCCCCCTACAATCAGGACATCAAACTCCATTGCCTCACGGTTCTTTTGGGTGTCGAGCGCTGACCTGTCTGGATGCATATGTCCTCCTGAGAAAGAAAAAACGTTATGGGGTCTGGCGGGTTACGCCAGCGCTTTCTCCAGCTCGGGTAAAATCTGGAACAGATCGCCTTCGATACCGTAATCTGCAATCTGGAAAATCGGCGCCTCTTTATCTTTATTAATGGCGACAATCAATTTGCTTTCTTTCATGCCCGCCAAATGTTGTATCGCACCGGAAATACCTACGGCGATATAGAGGTCGGGGGCAATAATTTTACCGGTCTGCCCAACCTGATAATCATTAGGCACAAAACCGGCGTCAACGGCTGCACGGGATGCGCCAATTGCTGCGCCAAGCTTGTCGGCAATGGTCTCAATAAGTTGAAAATTCTCTTTCGCACTCAGTCCGCGCCCCCCCGAAATGACGATTTTTGAGGTACTCAGTTCCGGACGAGAAAACGGCGTAAGTGATTGGCTCACATGGCGTGACAATGCCAGCGCGGCGGTTGGTTGAACCGGCGTTACCCGTACGTCGTTCCCGGTATGTTGTGATGGCGTGAAGGCTGAACCGCGCACGGTAATGACCAGTTGTCCGCCATTATTGCGCACCGTTTCCAGGGCATTACCTGCATAAATTGGACGCACAAACGTATTTGCATCACAGACTTCGGTGATATCAGAAATTTGTGCGACATCCAGCATTGCCGCCAACCGCGGTGCGATATTTTTGCCGTATCCGGTCGCCGGTAAAAGTACATGGGTGAAATCAGTCACCAGGGGAACAACCGCTGCGCACACCTCTTCCGCCAGAAGGCTGGCGTAATGAGGTGCATCACAAACCAGTATTTCCGTGATCCCACTGAGATTTCGCGCGGCATCCACAACTTGTTGGCACTGATGGCCCACAATCAGCAAGTGAACCCTCCCCTCGCCGCCGGCAGCAATGTGCTGCGCCGCAGTGAGGGTAGTCAGGGTACTGCTTTTCAGCGTCTGATTATCGTGTTCGGCAATAACAAGAATTAATGTCTGACTCATTTCGGCATCCTCTGAGAATTAAATGGCTTTGTGTTCTTTCAGCACCGCAACCAGTTGGGCCGCATTTTCCAGCCACTGACAGCGGGTATTGCGTTTTTTCGGCTCGGTGATATTGAGGGTGGTTAACTGCTTCGAGGGTAGAAAACCCATAGATGCCAATGAGATAATCTCCAGAGGTTTATTCTTCGCTTTCAAAATATTCGGCAGGCTCGGGTAACGAGGTTGATTCAGGCGCAAATCGGCAGTTACCACCGCAGGTAGTGCCAGGGAGAGCACCTCTAAACCGCCGTCAATTTCCCGGGTAACCGTAATACGACCGTCATCGGTCACATCCAGCGCCGATGCAAAGGTTGCCTGACTGCACGCCAGCAATCCGGCCAGCATTTGCCCGGTCTGGTTGGCGTCATTATCAATCGCTTGCTTGCCCAGCAGGATGAGCTGAGGTTCTAGCTGGGCGACAAGTCGCTGGAGTATTTTCGCGATGTCCAATGACCCGAATGCTGCCCCCTGTTCGGTTTCCACCAACAGCGCCTTGTCAGCGCCGCGGGCCAGCGCATTGCGTAGCGTTTCCTGAGAGGAATTATCCCCGACTGAAACAACAACGACTTCACTTGCCACGCCGGCTTCTTTCAGACGCACCGCCTCCTCCAGTGCAATTTCGTCAAAAGGGTTCATCGACATTTTGACGTTTTCCAGCTCAGCACCGGTTCCATCAGCTTTGATGCGTATTTTGACGTTATGGTCGATAACACGTTTCACGCCCACTAAGATTTTCATTTCGTATTCCTTCTGTTTTGTATGAGCGAGAAAACTAGCGCTCTTCAGGCAAAATCAGTGCCGGTGCGATAGAGGGCGGCCAGAACCGCGTTGCCACAAAATAGACCACCCCGGTTGCCAGCAGGCCAACAATCCAGGAGATATCAGTCCCGCCCAGGCTTTCAACGAGTGAGCCGGTATAAAAGCTGGTCGCGATAAACGGTAACTGGACGACAATACCGAACAGATAAGTGAGGATGCCGGTCATGTTCCAGCGACCATAGCGCCCGTTAGGATCAGAGAGTGCGGGCAAGTCATAGCGCCCTTTGGTGACGAGGTAGTAATCCACCAGGTTAATCGCACTCCACGGGGTGAAGAAGGCCAATAAAAACAATAAGAATGCGGTAAACAACTTCAGAAATTCATGCTGTCCTAACAAACCGATCAGCGTAGAGAACCCCACCATGAGAATGATGAAAAACAGACGCATACCGGGTGATACGCTATGTTTTCCACGGAAGCCGCTGACAATAGTGGCGAGTGACATAAAACTGCCATAGGCATTCAGTGCAGTAATGGTGACCTTACCAAAGAAGATGCCGAGGAATAACAGACCGGCAATAACCCCTGTACTGCCCAGGCCGACGATGTAGGCAACTTCATGACCCGCAAACTGTTTCCCTGCGATTGCGGCAGCAAAAACCCCCAGCACCATGGATGCCTGAGTCCCCACGACGCTACCCAGTCCGACAGCGAAAAATGCTTTTGCGGTAGACGTGTTGCTCGGTAAATAGCGCGAATAGTCGGCAACATAGGGACCAAACGCTATCTGCCATGATGCTGAAAGGGACATAGCCAGCAAGAAATTGGTCAGTGTAAAGTGGCGATTTTCCAGCAACGTCTGAACATCATAGCCATAGAGAATTTTAAAAAAGAGGTAAAAGAAGATGACGATACCCACCACACTCGCCAGTTTACCCAGCCCGTGGATCACGCGGTAACCGCAAACCGTAATGGTGATAATCACGACACCAAATATCAGAATACCAAACCAGTCACTCACGTTGACGAGCTGCGCGATGGCCTGGCCAGCGAGTACCGTCCCCCCCGCGGAAAAACCCACGTACATCATGCAGACCAGGATTATCGGCAACACTGCACCGTATACGCCAAACTGTACCCGGCTCGATATCATCTGTGGAAGACCCAGTTTAGGTCCCTGCGCAGCATGGAGCGCCATCACTGCGCCACCGAGTACCTGTCCGACGAATAATCCAATCAGCGACCAGAACACATCACCGCCCAACACCACGGCCAATGCGCCGGTAACAATTGCTGTAATTTGCAGGTTGGCGCCAAACCACAGCGTAAACTGACTGAACAAACTGCCGTGTCGTTCAGCCTCAGGAATGTAGTCAATAGAGCGTGACTCAATTAACGGAGCCACGGCTGCAGGCTTTACATGTTGTTGTGTACTGTCGTCAATGTTCATGATGCATGCTTCCTCACGTTATAGAACGAACCTGGAAATGGTGCTTTTACCCATCGAATTTCCAGGCCGGGAACAGCCTGGAGCATGCAATCCCGCACGCACTTTGCTCTACCGTTTGGTCATGCCTAACGGTTGTTCAGCAAGCTTCTTGAGATAATGATTTTTTGTATTTCCGACGTGCCTTCGAAGATGCGCAGGATGCGGGCATCCCGGACATAACGTTCCAGGGGAAGATCGCGGATGTAGCCATAGCCACCGTGTAACTGCAGTGCGGCATCCGTGACAAAACCGGCACATTCTGCGGCAAACAATTTGGCGGTCGCTGAATCAAGGCTAAAACGTTGCCCGCTATCGCGCTTTTCCGCCGCTTGCCAGGTCAGCATCCGTGCGGCCTGTAACTGGGTATGCATATCCGCCAGTCGCCATTGCGTTCCCTGATAGGCCATCAATGGTTTCGGACCAATCTGTCGGTCATGCACCCACTGCAAACAACTCTCCATTGCCGCGCTGGCAATACCCAGTGACATTGCAGCAACTTCAACACGCCCACGATCAAGCACTTCCATCGCCGTTGCGAATCCCTGGCCTTCTTTACCCAGCAGCGCGGACTGAGGAAGCCAGCAATCTAAGGACAGTTCATAAATAGTGCTGCCACGTAGCCCCATGGTTTTTTCCGGGCTGGAGAACACGACGCCGCCGGTGTCTTTAGGGATAATGAACGCGCTGATACCGTTATGCCCCTCTGCCGGAGCCGTTTTCGCATACAGCACAATGAAGTCTGCTTCCCGGGCATTCGTGATGTAGTGTTTATTGCCCTGGATTCGCCATCCATCAGCCTCACGCTTTGCAACCGTTCGCATATCGGCGGGGTTTGAGCCAGCGGCAGGTTCCGTTAGCGCAAACGCCCCCAACAATTCCCCACTGGCTGCCCGTGGGAGCCAGTGCAGCTTTTGTTCTTCGGTTCCGCCAATCAGAATAGAGTCGGTGGCCAGGAAATGGGCGGTCAGCGCAGAAGCGGTGGAGGCACAGGCGCCAGCAATCGCTTCTACCGCCTGGCTCATGGCGACGCTACCCACCCCGAAGCCGCCATAAGCTTCGGGTAAGTTAATGCCCATGCAGCCGAGTTCGCCCAGCGCAGTAAGACTCTCCTGGCAGAAAGCCTCCGTTTCATCATAGTGCTGGGCGCGTGGTTGCAGGACATCCCGGGCGACGCTTGTCACCGCGTCGACAATCGCGCGCTCAGTTTCATTAATTTCAAAGCTCATGCACTGCTCCTGTTGGTAATGAGTGGGTATCTACGCCATAGAGCGCGTTGGCTTCTCCTAATGCAGGAGCCCTATCGATCGCATGGGGTTTATGGCCATTGAAGAACACCGGCTGCACAACTAAAGGGTTGCTCTCATCAGATGGCTGTATCAGTAACTGGCGAGCCTGTGCATGTTCGCTTTGTGTCACCTGCTCCAGGTTATGAATCGGCGAAGCCGGAACACCGGCCTCCAGCAGGAGATCGCAAAGTTCGTCTACGCTAAACGTCATGCTCCAGCGCTCAATGGCTGCTTTTAATTGCTGCTCATTTCGCGTACGGCTCATGTCATCAATGAAGCGGCTATCCGTTGCCAACGCGGGTTGCCCCATGCATTCGCACAACCGCGCATAAAGACGCTGACTGGCTACCGCGATCACCACCAGCCCATCTGCGGCTCGATAGGTATCAAACGGCGTGGAAACAGGATGGCGATTGCCAATCAATCCCGGCGCTTTCCCGTGGGCAAACAAATTCGATAGCCCTGTTACCTGCATGCTGACCAACACGTCCAGCATGGCAACATCGATGTATTGCGCCTCGGGATGATGCCGCTCGCGGGCAAATAACGCGCTGCTGACGGCCCAGGCGGCGTAGATCCCGGCACAGACATCACCGAGAGATTCACCACTGCGTGTGGGGCCGCTTTGCGCAAATCCCGTCACGCTCATCAAGCCGGACATCGCCTGGGCGACAATGTCGTAAGCAGGATGTTTGGCCAACGGGCTGTGCTGGCCAAAACCTGAAATACTGGCGTAGATCAGCCGGTCGTTATACTTTTTGAGCGTGTCAAAATCGATCCCAAGGCGCTGTGTTACGCTTGGACGAAAGTTCTCCACCACCACGTCCGCTTCTTCGACCAGTTGATAGAAATGCTGCCGGTGCTCCGGACATTTAAAATCCAGCTCAATACTGCGCTTGCCGCGGTTAATCAGGCCGTAATAGACGCTTTCACCCTTCACAAAGGGGCCAAGGTGGCGGCTATCGTCACCGTGTCCAGGTGCTTCAATTTTAATCACCTCAGCGCCGAGATCGGCCAGCATCGCCGTACAATAAGGGCCAGCCAGTACCCGACTCAGGTCGAGAACACGAACACCGCATAACGGCTGATAATGTGTTTGTTTGCTCATATCACTGTGCATCCTATGGGTTAGAGGCTTCCAACGGACGTTTTATACTTCCGCCCAGACCGGGAAATACGTCACTATTTTTCCATTGGCAGGTTCAGCCCCTGCTCACGGGCGCAGCGTTGCGCTATTTCGTAGCCGGCATCAGCATGGCGCATCACGCCCGTAGCCGGATCGTTGTGCAGAACCCGCGCAATACGCTCAGCCGCTTCGTCTGTGCCGTCACACACAATCACCATGCCTGAATGTTGCGAGAAGCCCATGCCGACGCCGCCGCCATGATGCAAAGAAACCCAGGTCGCGCCACTGGCTGTATTCAACAGCGCGTTGAGTAGCGGCCAGTCGGATACCGCATCAGAACCATCCTTCATGGCTTCCGTTTCACGGTTTGGGCTGGCAACGGAACCTGAGTCCAGGTGATCGCGGCCGATGACGATAGGCGCAGAAAGCGCACCACTGCGCACCATTTCATTGAATGCCAGACCTAATTTGGCGCGCTGTCCGAGGCCAACCCAGCAGATACGTGACGGTAAGCCCTGGAAGCTGATACGTTCGCGAGCCATATCCAGCCACCGGTGCAGATGCTCGTCATCCGGGATGAGTTCTTTGACCATGGCGTCGGTTTTGTAAATGTCTTCCGGGTCGCCAGAGAGCGCCACCCAGCGGAAGGGACCAATTCCGCGGCAGAACAGCGGACGAATATAGGCAGGGACAAATCCAGGGAAATCAAACGCGTTATTCACCCCCATCTCCAGCGCCATCTGGCGGATGTTGTTGCCATAGTCAAAAACAGGAATCCCTTGTTGCTGGAACGCCAGCATCGCATTGACATGTTCAGCCATTGAGCGTTTGGCTGCCTGAACAACAACGGAAGGTTCAGTTTTCGCACGTGCGACATAATCGGACCACTGCCACCCCTGTGGTAAATAGCCATTCAATGGGTCATGTGCGCTGGTCTGGTCGGTGACTAAATCCGGACGCACGTTACGACGAACCAGTTCAGGAAGAATGTCGGCGGCGTTAGCACACAGCGCGATAGAAATTGCTTTGCCCTGTTCGGTGTAACGTTTGATGCGTGCCAACGCATCGTCAAGCGAGGTCGCCTGTTCATCGACATAGCGCGTCTTAAGGCGGAAATCGATGCGGCTTTGCTGGCACTCAATGTTCAGAGAACAAGCACCCGCAAGCGTTGCCGCCAGCGGTTGCGCTCCTCCCATCCCCCCCAGGCCCGCGGTGAGGACCCAGCGCCCCTTAAGGCTACCGTTGTAATGCTGGCGAGCGGCTTCAACGAAGGTTTCATAGGTGCCCTGAACGATGCCCTGACTACCGATGTAGATCCAACTACCCGCAGTCATCTGGCCGTACATCGCCAGGCCCTTCGCATCAAGTTCGTTAAAGTATTCCCAGTTCGCCCAATGCGGAACAATGTTGGAGTTGGCGATCAGGACCCGTGGCGCATGGCTGTGGGTTTTAAACACACCCACAGGCTTGCCGGACTGGATCAGCAGCGTCTCATCATCGTTTAGCTGAGTCAGGGTTTCTACGATTTTGTCATAGCACGCCCAGTTACGTGCCGCACGCCCAATTCCGCCATAAACCACGAGTTCATGAGGATTTTCAGCCACCTCCGGGTCGAGGTTATTCATCAGCATCCGTAGCGGAGCCTCGGTTAGCCAGCTCTTTGCCGTGAGTTTAGTCCCCCGGGAGGCGCGTACATCAACATGACGAATACGATTTTCAGCGGTCATAGCGATATCCTTGAGTGTTCGGATGAATAAGGTCATCAACATCTGGTTGGCCCAACCCATATCGCTCAACATTTACGCAACATGAGTAACATGTGATCAATATATACTTGTATATACATGTACACTCAATAAAATATTTATTCACAAAAACAAGATGGATTTGCAAAACAGAAAAAAACAAAAATGCGATTTAAATCAACAAATACAATACGTTAAGTTAAAGTAAAAAAGAATGGGGAGATGAATGGCGTTGATCTTGTTCACAAAATAGCCACAAACTACTGATTAAATTTGCGGCATCAGTCACAAACAAAAAACACAATTAATTAACATTTTCAGGGGGGGGGGTGAAGCAGGATGAGGATCACTCTTCGATACTGCGCAACTCGATGAATGCCCAGTAACCGGAACCATGAATGCCAAGGTCCAGAACGTCAGAGTGTTGAGGTTGAGGTGGAAGCACTGCGCAATCATAACAATGCAGTTGTAATGGCTGCATTGCGCTTGAAGAGAGGATCAAATTCGACGCGGCACAGAAAATGAGTGTCGTAACGCCGGGACGGAGCCGGTATTGCGCTTGCGTGTCGACCGTCTGCCAACTTAGCGTTGCATCAAAACGTTCTGGCTGATAAATAAGATTAAAATCCAGAATCGGCCCATCCACCAGTTCGCTGTCCACGCGGCTATTACCGGAGAATGCCCCGGTGTCGAAAGCATAAAGCGTCACGCCGAAAGCCGCATCAATGTGCAATGTCATCCCACGGCCACGCAGTACCGACAGCAGCCGCTGGTATCCCTGATAGCGTGAAAACTCACCGGCCTGTGCCACCTCCGCCATTGAAAGTCGCCACTGAAAATTGTCATCTTCTGGCGGAAAACGCTGAATTTCCCGGGTCATTCCGGCCCCGTTTTTCCACGGCATCAGCCTGTAATCGTCGTAACGCAGCACGTGCCATCCATTCATGACGTGAAATGTCCTTTTAAACGATGGCGAGTTCCCGGATACAGCAGTCGGGCATAGCTGACATTAACCTGTTGTGACCAGGTCCGGCGGCAAATAAGCAGGCAAGGCTCATGAGGCGCCAGCTGAAGCCACTTGCTTTGCAGCGCAGTGGCCGACACAGCTTCAACAACATGCTCCCCTTCAGTAAGCGGTGCCAGCCTGTTCAGGTAAATATTCGGTGTTAACTGCGTGAAATCCTGCTGAAGGTACTCCGGCGCTACGTCGGGATTAACAAAACGATCTTCAATCTGAATAGGGACATCATTTTCATAGTGAATGATCGAAGAGTGAAAGATTTCACTTCCCGGCTGCATATTTAGTGCCATCGCCTGCTCTCTCGTGGCACTCACTGTCTGCAACAGCATCACAGAGCTACGATGCTGATGATTTCTCGCCTGTATCTCATCGGCAATATTCTGGATCTCGAACAGCGCTGACTGCCTTTTCGGTTCAGCCACAAATGTTCCGACCCCCTGCAATCTGACCAATAACCCTTCTGCTGTCAGTTCCCGCAGGGCGCGATTAATCGTCATTCGACTAAAGCCGAGCAATTGAACCAGTTCAGATTCCGAAGGAACACGATCGTTGGGCCGCCACTCACCGCTGTTGATTCTATCCGCGACCATCGCCTTGACTTTGGCATACAGTGGGAGCGGAACGGAGTGCTCAACTGCAAGTTTATGCGACATCAACGTCATTACCTGAATTTCCTTTATCTGGCAAAAAGAGAGCGACTTACCCTCAATCTTAGAGAGAGTTATGCACACTGTATAGCCCACGTCGTTTTTAATTCCGTCCTGAAGCCCCTGGGCATACTTTTGGGTAGCACAAAAAAGAAACGACATACTCACCCGTTGGTATTATTTTTTTGTCGACGGCATCACCTTTTCTCTAAGTAAAATTCATGAGATCAACTGGCGTACGTCTAATACTTATTCTAGGGTTAAATCATGTCTTCTTGTGTCACATTATTGTTTTTTTAAAGCAAAAAATGTGGTTATTTGAAAAAGGTGAAGGATATGGCTCTAGTCTTCGACAAACGCTTAATTCTTTTTTGCTACGCCTTTTCCATAATTCCGGCGGCAAATGCAGCGTCCACCAGCGGGACATTTCAGGTACTAATGACGATACAAAAAGCGTGTACCGTCACTGCGGGGTCGGCTTCAAATATTACTCTCGGTCCCGTGAATACCACTGCGACAAATACCAGCGCAAGCAACACAATTTCAATTAATTGCTCAAAAACCACCCCCTACTTTATTGGCCTGGCACCCTCAGCGGCCAACGGCGGGACACCCACGGGGTCCGGCGCCATGTCCTCTGTCGCAAATGCAGCAAACAATACCGATAAAGTGCCTTACCAGCTGAACCAAACATCAGCAACAGGACCGGTCTGGGGGAATACGGCCACCGCCACCACGGTAGGAAATGGCGTTGCATCTCAGGGAACTGGGCTTCTACAGAGTTTTACCGTTTATGCCACCGCGCCAAGCGCGAACTTCACACCTGACGACTATGCCGACACCGTAACGGTAAACGTTAACTACTAAATTCAGGAACACAGATGACAGTAAAACTGCCTGTACCGCAGTATGCCTGCGCATGCCTGTTAGGCGCGGCTGTGAGCGTAAATCCGGCGACAGCCAGCGGATTGCAGGTTGCCCCAGTCACATTAACGCTGCAAGCGTCGCAAAATGCCGATGGGATCTGGCTAAGCAATGCCGGAGAAAACGTGCTGAATGCCCAGGTTCGGGTCTTTCGCTGGAGCCAAAGCGCTTACGGCGACAAGCTGTCTCCCTCTCAGGGACTGGTTATCAGCCCGCCGATGCTGGCGCTAGCCCCTGGTGAACGCCAGCTGATTCGTGTTATTCGCACCGGCCCGCCCTCGACACATACCGAAGATGCATATCGGTTATCAATTGACGAATTACCGCCAGCAAAGTTACAAAAAAATAAACTTCAGTTTGTGCTGCATTATTCCGTACCTGTGTTTATTCAACCCACGGCGCAGGTTGAAACTCAGGCCAAATTGCAATGGAAATTACAGCAACTTGACGGCAAAAAATTTCTTGAAGTCAGTAATCAGGGAAATGGTCATGCGCAATTATCAGCGGCAACCTTTATAAACCATAATGGCGCGAAAAAGGTCATTACGCCGGGACTATTAGGCTACGTTCTTCCGGGCTCAACAATGCGGTGGATATTATCCCCGTCCGCCAGCGATACCCATTATGGCGGTAAAGTTGAAGTAACAATTAATGGCCAAAAAACAGTACAAGATCTCTAAGAGATCCTGGCTTCTGGTGAAATGTTGCTTACTCAATGGAGCATTATTATCTGGAATGGTTTCAGCTCACGAGAACAATAATAACCCGACAAACAGTGGAATTATTGATGACGCAACACCTCTTGCGGGTATCGATTTATATCTCGACGTGACCCTGAATGGAAACCCTGTCGGATTGGTTCATTTTGGCTATCAGAATGAAAAACTCTATGCTGGCGCAAATACCCTACGCCAGTTGGGCTTTCGCTTACCGCAAAATACGGCTGCCACCGTCAGCCTGAACGATATTGCCCAACTGAGCCTTGACTACAACGTCGAACAACAAACCCTGGCGCTTACTGTGCCGCTCAGTTCCCTTGATCTTGTCACCACGCAGGTGAACCCGACCGGCGAAGCGACGCCAATAGCATCAAACTCACGTGGGGCGCTACTCAATTACGATGTCTATGCTCAGCAGGGAGATGAAACCAGCGCCAACACATTTAGCGAGTTGCGCATGTTTAATAGCCTGGGGGTATTAAGCACAACCCAACTGACGCAATATTCCACCGCGCCCAACGCAGATAATGCCTTCTACCGCATGGACACCCGTTGGCGCACGTCATTTCCGGATAATATGGTGGCGATAAACGTTGGCGATACCCTGACAAGCTCGCTCACCTGGTCCCGACCGACCCGCATTGGCGGCATCCAGATAGGAACCGATTTTGGTTTACAGCCGTATATGCCAACCACCCCGCTGCCCTCCTATCTTGGTTCTGCCACGCTTCCTTCAAACGTTGAGTTGTACGTCAATGGGGTTAAGTACTACAACGGGGAGGTTCCGGCCGGGAGTTTTCAAATCAACACCATGCCGAATATCAGTGGCGCAGGGACTGGTCAGGTGATGATGACCGACGCGCTGGGCAGAACGACAGTACAAAATTTCGCGTTCTACAACGATCAGCAACTGCTGCGCGAAGGGCTAACAGCCTGGTCAGCGGAATTAGGCGCAGTAAGAGAGAATTACGGTTACGCCTCATTTGATTATGCCAGCGCCCCTGTGTTTAGCGGGACCTGGCGTCGGGGATTCAGTAATACCTTTACTGCAGGTACGCACGCGGAAACCAGCGATGGGCTGATCAACGCAGGTTTCAGCAATGACTGGGTTCCCGGCCCACGCAGCGGCACAGTATCCACCGCATTGGCAGCCAGTACGGACGCAGGGAAAAGCGGATTTTTGTACAGTGTGGGTTATCGTTGGTCAGGTGAACAGTTTAATTTCAGCACCAGCACAACGGCGACGTCGGGTGACTACCGGGATGTCGCGACCCATTATGGTGAGCCGCCGCCCTCGCTGAGCAGCAATACGGTGATAGGTTATGCAATGCCGTCTGCCGGCAATGTCAGCCTGAGCTACCTGCAGTTTCGCTATCCGCACGATAGCGCGGTGCGCTACGCCAACGCCAGTTGGTTCAAATCCGTCACCGATAACGTTTCACTCAATGCCGGCTTTAACCAGAATATTGACGACACCCGCGATCGCAGCGTTTACCTGATGGTGACGGTCACCACCAGCGGTAATCTGAGCGCCAGCAGCACCGTGCAACGTACCAATAATGAAACCGGCTACCAGATCAATGCCAGCCAAACGCCACCCGGTGACGGCGGCTGGGGATGGAACGTCGCTGCCAGCCAACAAGCCTCCCGGCAAAGCGGCCAGGGGGAAGTCGGGTATTTGGGCCGTTTCGGAAAAGCCTACACCGGATTTAGCCGCCTGCCCGACAACCACTACGGTTATGCGGGCGCGACCGGCTCCCTGGTTGCGATGGGGGGAGGTTTGTTCGCGGCTCGGGAGATCAACAATGGTTTTGCCGTCGTATCTACAGACGGCATTCCGGACGTACCCGTCAAGCTGCAAAATAACCTTGTCGGTCGCAGCGACGATCAGGGTCTGCTGCTGGTCACGTCACTCAACAGCTATCAAAACAATCAAATCAGTATTGACCCCATGGATCTCCCCGCCAATATGCGGATCGCCCGCGTTGAAGCCAATGCGACACCGGCGGATCGCTCCGGAACCCTGGTCAGTTTTGGTATCACTCCCGTACGCGCCGCGCAGGTTACTCTCGTTAATGAACAGGGTAAGGCCATTTCCGAGGGCAGCATGGCATCTATCACTAACGGCACGGGCCAGTCATCCGTGGTCGGATTCGATGGTATGGCCTGGTTCGACACCCTGGAACAGCACAACAGATTACGCGTTGACACAGATACCGGTAGCTGTAACGCACAATTCGATTATCCCGCCAATGCAAAGGGGATCGTACAAATAGGCCCGCTGGAATGTCGGTCACAATAGCAGGAGTTCATTCATGAGATTAAGACAGTTGCTGTTTATCGCTGCACTCCTCGCCTGTCCAGGGATAAGCCATGCGGTAACCTGCTCCGTAAGTAACGTCCAACCCATCAGTTTTGGTACAGTGGACCCGTTGTCATCATCAGGCGCAACGACCTCAATGACCTTTACCTGGACCTGTGCAAAAGAAGTGACCGACGTACTGGCGGGGATTAACCTCTGTTTTAATATTGGCGCATCAGCCGTCAGCGGTCAGGTGGCAACACGGAATATGTCGTTAAGCGGAACACCTGCCAGAACGTTGAGCTACCAGCTATATCAGGACGCCGGGCACAGTAAAATCTGGGGGAGTCAGTATCAGAGCGGAACCTCGGTTCCCATGGTACAACTTAACTTGCTCAATTTGCTCCCGGTGACCGGTTCACTGACCGTATCCGCTCAGCTCGTCACTCCGCAAACCTCTGCAGTCCCTGGAAGCTATCAGGACAGCTATACGGCAGCCACGGCGCTTATCACCCTCAACCCTGGATTAGTTATTCCGCCCACCACGTGTGGTGATACCGTTGCCGCCAGACTCCCCTTCACCGTATCAGCCACTGTCAGCAAACAGTGCAATATCACCTCGGCCACTAACATTAGTTTCACCCCGGTGAAGGCAACTCAGCGCAATGCGACAGCATCAAATACCATCGGGGTGGCATGCACCAATAACACCCCTTATACCCTTGGACTACAACCCTCCAACGGCAATACGGCAGGCAGCGGTGTGATGAGCGGAACGGGGGCAAACAGCGATAAAGTCCCTTATCAGCTCAGCTCAACGCCAGGGCCTTCCGGTACCGTGTGGGGCAACACCCCGCTCAATACCGTTACAGGCACTGGCACCGGCTCAGCTACGCCATATTCGGTGTATGCCACCGTTCCCAGCGCGAACTACACGCCCGACAACTATGCAGACACCGTCACTATCTCAGTAACCTACTGACGCGCCGCTAAAATGCAATCAAGAAAACACAAATAATTATCATATTGTTTACTTTTAGAGGTGCATCATAAATCTGACAAATAGTCATTCTCATGCACCATGCATATTAAATGCCTGAATCGCGACTTGATTGCAAATATTCGCAAAATCAATAGATAATTATTCACTTACCGCTTAATTCACACGTTTTTACTATGGCTATTGAGGGGCTGGAGGGCAGGCCGTTTCTTGAAAAAAATGTTAAATTTAAGTTTATATGGTGAGATACACTGTATACCACGGCCAAATTAAGAACATATTACTTTTATAACTAAGGTTTATCATGGATAAGTTATCTTACGCTTCAGATAGCAGCACATCTGCCTGGAATACCTACCTGCAACAAATCGAGCGTGTGGCCCCTTACCTGGGCGAACTTTCCCATTGGGTGGATACCCTGCGCCACCCGAAACGCGCCCTAATTGTCGATATTCCGGTGCAGATGGATGACGGCACTATTCGCCATTTCGAAGGATATCGTGTACAGCACAACCTCTCCCGCGGCCCGGGAAAAGGCGGTGTGCGTTATCATCCTGATGTTGATCTTAATGAAGTGATGGCCCTTTCCGCCTGGATGACCATCAAATGTGCCGCACTGAACCTGCCGTACGGCGGTGCCAAAGGTGGCGTTCGCGTCGACCCATTCTCGCTGTCTGAAGGTGAACTGGAGCGTTTGACCCGCCGCTATACCAGCGAAATCGGCATTATCATTGGGCCGCAAAAAGATATTCCTGCGCCGGATGTCGGCACCAACGGCAAAGTGATGGCATGGATGATGGATACCTACTCCATGAACCACGGCACCACCGTAACCAGCGTGGTCACCGGTAAACCTATCCACCTTGGCGGTTCGTTGGGTCGTGATAAAGCAACGGGTCGTGGCGTGTTCGTCAGCGGTCTGGAAGTGGCTCGTCGTGCCAACATCGACGTTGAAGGCGCGCGCGTTGCGGTACAAGGTTTTGGTAATGTCGGCAGTGAAGCTGCTCGCCTGTTCGCCAGTGCGGGCGCACGCGTCGTTGCCATTCAGGATCATACTGCCACCCTGTTTAACACCACCGGGATCGACATGACCGCGTTGACCGCCTGGCAGTTGGAGCACAAACAGATTGCCGGTTTCCCGGGGGCGGAAACGATCGCCAGCGAAGCCTTCTGGAGCGTGGAGATGGATATCCTGATCCCTGCCGCGCTGGAAGGACAGATTACCCGTCAACGCGCAGAAATACTGACCTGCAAACTGGTGCTTGAGGGCGCTAATGGCCCAACTTACCCGGATGCCGATGATATGCTGGCAAGCCGCGGTATCATCGTGGTTCCTGACGTCGTATGTAACGCAGGCGGCGTCACCGTCAGCTACTTCGAATGGGTTCAGGACATGGCCAGCTTCTTCTGGAGCGAAGAAGAGATCAACAATCGCATGGATAAAATCATGACCGATGCGATGGTTCATGTGTGGGAGAAAGCGGCGGAGAAATCCTGCTCATTGCGCACTGCCGCCTATATTGTGGCCTGCGAGCGTATCCTGCTGGCACGTAAAGACCGTGGTATTTATCCGGGATAATACGAAGGCCGATACGCCAACGTTTTTGACCGACGATAAACGCCAGTCGTGAGTTACGCCAATAATGCGGCATTATTTGTGGCATTATTGGCGCATAGTCGCCTGATTCATCCGCCCCGCTTTCTGCGTTTTACTTACCCAATATCTGCGCATTTTGTTAGCCAATAAACATTAAATCCCAGAGCAGCAACCATAATTTGCGTTAAGAACGCGTGACAACGCATTATTGATTGCAATGTCTACTACCAATATTACGCCCCGCATATATATTGACGAACTGATTAAAAATCCCGAATAATTGTCGAATTATGGCATTCTGGCTGCAGGGAAAGTTGCCTGACACAGTGCGATTAGATCGGGCCGGGAAAACTCAGCGAATAACCACGTGAGAATATAATGGTCGATCATTCATCTGCTTCTGAGCACAACAATTTTACTCGTTGCCTGTATCTTTTCGACAGCGCATTTCCACAAATCTTATCCCTGCTGGGTATGCCAGCCCCCACGCAGCTCTCGCCTGATACGTTTTATTATTCACTTGATAAAGCCCGAGAGAAATTGGGCAACTGGAACAGTGTAGCGGCTCGATTTAACTATAACGAGCAGGAAATGGCGAGCTTTCTTGCGGCACTTAGAACCTTGAAAAAATGGCTCGTCAGAAATACAGATGGCCAGCCTGCGGACAGAAATCTGACCATTGCCGCGTTGCGTTTTTTGTGGCAGCTCGAATATTTACGAGAAAAACAGCCTCAATTAACTTATTCAACGACGCTGCATAACGAAGGCGAAGAAAAGCAGTTACGTAGTTTGCAGCAGGTACGGGCATTAGAGCTGACCATTCGTAGTTTAATTAATGAAGCGTACAATAACCAACAAGCTCTACTTGAGCACCTAAACAAATTATTTGGTCAGGAACGGGTAAAAAAATGGCTAAACGTTGCCGATCGTGATGACGTATTGAGTGGGACCCTTTTCAGTGAACTCGCCTCACTGTTTATTGATAAAAACGAATATCCCATCCACTATTCTCCACTTTATCAATATACCCCTTTGCTCAGCTTTGTTAACGATAAACGGACAACACTGAACACCTTTCTTGACGATATTCGCGTAATTCGCAACCGTCTTGCACATCATAAGCGGGTAACCTCCGTCCAAACAACATTGGTGAATTACTATTACCGAGAAATTACTGAGCCGGTACAGGAGGCCTTCGATGAAGGCCGCGTAAAAGTTAACCCTGATCGCTTTTTTGATGACAGCAATGCTGAGGTTGCTCGTTATTTCGAACGGACCGCCCAAAAGATTGAAGATCTCGGCGGCGACGTTCAGGGAATAAAGGATGACCTGGCGGCTCAGGCTCAGGATATTGGTAAAATCAAAATTGAAACGGGCATCATTCGCAATCGAGTCGCCTGGGTGCTGGGCGGTATCGCCGTCCTTATTATTGGCTCGGTGCTGACTTTCGGAACCTCAACCAAGACGCTGGTGAATACGGAGTCCATCCGTAGCGATCTCGGGGAAGTGGGTAAAACGGTTGCCGGTGCGAAAAAAGAAACCAGTAACGATCCGCGTAAAGAACTGGCGAATATCGGCATAGCCTGGGATGAAAAAAATCTTCGCGCCGCTATCGACCGCGGTGATACCCAGGTTGTCAATTTGTTTCTTGCCGGAGGCATGCGCTGGAAACTGTATTATGCCGAAGCCGCATTACAGGAAGATCGCCAGGAAACGTTGGATGCCCTATTACAATCAGCATCGTTGATGGATGAAAAAAACGGTTGTCTCAGAATGGCCGGTAAATTACGTCAGCAAGCGAACCACAATGGCACGCTGACCCCCATACAGATTCGTTATTTAAAAACATTCTGTTCTTCTGCCAGAGATGTTCAGGGTATTAAAGCGGAACTGGACAGCGCGCTTAATTTTGAGAAAGCCCAGAAGAAAGCTTACGATGAAGAAATGGCCAAAAATGAACCTGCGGGTCGCTGTGAACGCCGTTTGATGGCCGATAATGCGCGTGACTTACTGGCTGACGCGGCGCAGTTTTCACTGCAAAGACCTACCACCTATTCACTCCACGATGTGTTATTGAAAGAACTGAATACGCGTCTGATGTTCGGCACGCTCAACGGGGCAGAGTTAAAAAGCCTGGTTAAGAACTACTGCGTAAAACAAGAAAACCATGAACCCAATATTGCGATTGGCGATAACTGGAGTCGCTCACAACGGGTCATTTATAACGTAGTCAAATAATGAGCGATACACCAACACATTCATCGACAGAGAATTATATGTTCGCATTCAACAATGCATGGCCGCAGTTTACTTTCGAGTTCAATCCGTCACAGCGTGATGCACCGGCAGGCAGCCTGCTGATCGGATTGGGCGACGGCAATGATACGGAAAGCCATAAGGGTGTCGCGCTCAATAACAAAGGATACCGTGCAGGTCACTACAATTCGGTGAGTGAACTGGTGGCAAATGCCGACGATCGTCAATGGACTATATGGCGCAGCAAACTCTCAAGTGTCCAGGGAATACAACGAGTCGTTATTGAAGATTTCTCTCTGGATACCTGTTTTACGCTATTGCTGTTTTTGAACCATCTCGATGCCGCTGGTTCGCTGTCGCTATCAACACATCCGTGGCTGGAATACGTCACCGCATGGGAAAGCGGTATTTACCTGGACGGTGATGATACGGCGCGTTCTGCCGCGTGCTTGTTATCCGCACTCGCGCATAGCAGCCTGTGCGAGCAATCCCTGGATGATACTGCCGTTGTTCGCCACAACATGTTGGCCTGCCTGCGCCTGTTGAGCGATATGATAATAGCCAACCCAGACCCCACCGCAGGCATTATGCCCATGCACACGCAATGTTATGCAAGTGCGGTCGCAAGTCTGGCGTATGAGCAACAGATTTACCAACACGTGATCAAGCGCTCGGTGACCTGCCAGCTCCTGCTGGATCTCGGCACAGGCCGGCGGCAAACGGTGGTTGATGCACTGTTTATCACCGAAACGCTCCCTTCCGGGATGCTGAAAATTCTCGCACGCTGCGACAAAGAACGCAGTTGGACGCACAATGGATTTGGGTTACTGGCCATTTATCGCCCGCAAGAAGTGGGCACGGGCAATGATATCGTTATTTCACTCAACCCCATTCAGGGGACGCGCCTTGATGCCCTGTGGTCCGCTCTGGAACAACGTGAAGATGCGGCCTGGCAAGGGTTACGCCCGCACGATAGGCCGCGTTTTCTCGAAAGTTATCGCCTGGCCGGAAGCGATAAATTAATCCCTGGAGCACCGAACCAACCCTGGTACGACGATCAAGGCAGAATGACGCTCATTGCGGCACCGAAGCAGCTTGCACCCGGAGAGCCCGGCTCGAAACTGACCTGGCAACAAGACGTTTTGCCCGCAATCTGGGAAAATTATTTTACCCGTTACCTTGATAACGCCATTGTGCCAATAGTTTTACCCGAACTGGATTGCCGCACAAAGGGCAAATGCATTCGTGTCTATCAGCATCGCATCCCGGAGGGTGGTGATATTACGATAGTACCGCTGATGCGTATGATCGATACCCCCACCTTCCATGCCTGGCTGGCAGCACAGAGCGATAGCACGCACGTCGTCCGTAGCCCTGCGGATCTGCCCCCCGCCAGCGAGTACAGTAGCCAGTGGTACAGCAATATTCTGGTCGTCGCTCACCGTCATGGCGTCACGTTCTTCTGTCGCGAAGAAGAGAATAAACATCTGGCGATACTGATTAAAGCGGCCAGTTCAGTCGCGGATGTCAGCCATGAGTATGAAAATTTTCTGGCGAACTCTGGCCAACAGATTGAACAGTGGCTCAAGGATCTGCTCGAATCGCAGCAAATGCACAACCGAAAGGGCAAAATTCGTCGTCTATCTGACTGGTCCGAAATGATGCTGGAAACCAAGGCCCGGGCGCTAAAAGCCATGAATAAAGGTGCTTTGGTCGGCAACGATGCCCTACATAACCAACTGAGTGACGATCTCTCGCGGCAGTGGGGATTGTCTGAGCAACGCCAGGAGCTCATGGCGCAGATAGAGCAATTGGATCAGCTCATGCGCCAGGCGATTAGTCAGCGTCAGGAAAAACGTCAACGCGTATACGGCGCACTGTTTTCCGCTTTAGCACTCGGCGCGGCGGCTAACCATATTTGGGAACCGATTAAAGAGATAAAAACGACAAACCTTTATGAATGGCAACTCATGCTATTCAAAGAGCAGCCAGCCCCGGCAATCGACACGTTACAGGCGATTGCTGCAGATGCCGCACGATATGAAGTCTATACCCTGGCTATTCTGCTCATTTTTGGTTTCATTGGTTTTATCTTGTTCTGGTTTTTCGATTTTAATGGCAAGGAGGAGTAAGAAATAACGTTTTATTCACGATGCCGTCAGCATAAACCTTGCCGCATCTCTCACTTCCGCTGTTTTATGCACCAATACGTTTCAATACGGAACATTACCAGATGCTAATGTTCCTTATTGAAACGCCAATCACATCAATTTTCTTTTGACTACCCGTGTGCAAAATTACCTTATCGGCAGCGAGAGGTCGCCGTGACGCTGTACAAACCGATACCCTACATCAGATGTCTGCCTGATATGTGCAGCCATCTCAGGACTGTCTGCGGAGCATAAACAATGAAAAAATTGATCAACCGTGTTGAAGACGTACTGAACGAACAACTCGCCGGGCTGGCAAAAGCCTACCCCTCTCTGGCACTGCATCAGGACCCGGTGTACGTGACTCGCGCAGATGCGCCAGTGATGGGCAAAGTGGCGCTGCTTTCCGGCGGGGGTAGCGGCCATGAGCCAATGCACTGCGGCTACATTGGCCAGGGTATGCTCTCCGGTGCCTGTCCGGGTGAAATTTTCACCTCGCCAACGCCGGATAAAATGTTTGAATGTGCCATGCAAATTGACGGCGGCGAAGGCGTACTGCTGATAATCAAAAATTACACCGGCGACATTCTTAACTTCGAAACGGCAACCGAGTTGTTGCATGAAAGCGGCGTCAAAGTCACCACGATGGTCGTGGATGATGACGTGGCGGTGAAAGACAGTCTGTACACCGCCGGTCGTCGCGGTGTGGCAAATACGGTATTGATTGAAAAACTGGTCGGTGCGGCCGCAGAACGCGGTGACTCACTGGATGCCTGCGCAGCGCTGGGACGCCAGTTGAACAACCAGGGCCATTCCATCGGGATTGCCATTGGCGCCTGTACCGTGCCGGCGGCCGGTCAACCGTCATTCACCCTGCAGGACAACGAAATGGAGTTTGGCGTCGGTATCCACGGCGAACCCGGCATTGACCGCCGTCCATTCTCTTCGCTTGATCAAACTGTCGATGAAATGTTTGACACCCTGCTGGAAAACGGCCACTACAGTCGTACGCTGCGTCACTGGGATCACCTTCAGGGCGCATGGCAGGAAGGGAAAGAAAGCAAACGCGCGCTACAAAGCGGCGATCGCGTGATTGCGCTGGTCAATAATCTCGGTGCGACACCGCTGTCTGAACTCTTCGGCGTGTATAACCGCCTTGAAAGCCGTTGCCAGGATGCCGGTATTGTCATCGAGCGTAACCTGATTGGCTCTTACTGCACCTCTCTGGACATGACCGGTTTCTCAATCACCCTGCTACAAGTGGATGACGAAACGCTGAGCTTATGGGATGCACCGGTTCACACCCCTGCACTTAACTGGGGTAAATAAGGAGATTCATGATGTCCCTCACCAGAACACAAATTGTTAACTGGCTCTATCGCTGCGGCGAAATATTCACCACCGAAAGCGATTTTCTTACCGGTCTTGACCGGGAAATCGGCGATGCCGACCACGGTCTGAATATGCACCGCGGCTTCAGTAAAGTGGTCGAAAAGCTCCCGTCTATTGCGGATAAAGACATCGGTTTTATTTTGAAAAATACCGGGATGGTACTGCTCTCAAGCGTCGGTGGCGCCAGTGGCCCGCTGTTCGGCACCTTTTTCATCCGCGCCGCGCAGGTCACTCAGGCCCATCAAAGCCTGACGGTTGACGAGTTGTATCAGATGATGCGTGATGGCGCGGAAGGTGTCATTAGTCGTGGTAAAGCCGAACCGGGTGACAAAACCATGTGCGACGTTTGGGTACCCGTCGTCGAATCTTTGCGCCAGTCCAGCGAGCAAAAGCTGAGCGTACAGGCCGCACTGGAGGCGGCAAGCGCCCAGGCAGAAACCGCGGCGCAAAGTACCATCACCATGCAGGCGCGCAAAGGCCGTGCCAGCTACCTCGGTGAGCGCAGCATTGGGCATCAGGACCCCGGCGCAACATCCGTTATGTTTATGATGCAAATGTTGGCGCAGGCTTCCAGAGAGTAAGGATAAAACGATGGTAAACCTGGTTATTGTGTCTCACAGCGCCCAACTGGGCGAAGGCGTCGGTGCGTTAGCCCGACAGATGTTAATGGGTGATGGTTGTAAACTCGCTATTGCCGCAGGCATTGACGATCCTGAGAACCCCATTGGCACCGACCCCATCAAAGTGATGGAGGCCATTGAGTCAGTGGCAGACACGGATCACGTGCTGGTGATGATGGATATTGGCAGCGCGCTACTGAGTGCGGAAACCGCGTTGGATCTGCTCGACCCGGCGATCGCCGCCAAGGTGCGTCTGTGCGCCGCCCCGCTGGTTGAAGGTACGCTGGCGGCAACCGTCAGTGCTGCGGCGGGCGCGGATATCGATCGGGTCATCAATGATGCCATGAATGCCCTCGACGCCAAGCGTGAGCAACTGGGTTTACCTTCGTCTTCTGTCGCGAAGACCACACCAGCTGAATTGTCACCCGACGCGGATGCCCGTTCGGTTGCCGTGACCGTAAAAAACCCCAACGGTATACATGTTCGCCCGGCATCACGGCTGGTCTCCACATTGTCTGGCTTTAATGCCGACATGTGGCTGGAAAAAAACGGCAAGTGCGTCGTTCCTGACAGCCTGAATCAGATAGCCCTGCTGCAGGTGCGCTGTAATGACACGCTGCGCCTGATTGCCAAAGGTGAACAGGCAGATGCGGCGCTGGCTGCGTTTAAACAGCTGGCGGCTGAGAATTTTGGCGAGTCCGTCGCAGAAGCACGCGCTGAAAGTGTCGTAGTACCGGTGCCAGCGCTGGCAACGGGTACGGCCTTTTGCTATACGCCGTTCTCACCGGAAGTCACCCATCGACCCACCGCGGATGTACAGAACGAGCAGCAGCGGCTAAAAGCGGCCATTCAACGCACACTCGACGACCTGAGTGATTTAACCGCGCTGGCAGAGGAGAAATATTCCGCTGATATCGCCGCCATTTTCTCTGGTCATCACACGCTGCTCGACGATCCTGAGCTTTTCGATATGGCCTGTGATTTGATGCGCGAAGAGCAGTGTAGCGCAGCCTATGCCTGGCATAACGTACTGAGCGATCTGAGTCAGCAGTATCTGCAACTCGACGATCCTTATTTACAGGCGCGATACATTGATATTGAAGATTTGCTGTCCCGTACGCTGCAACATTTAACCGGCGAAAGTGCACATATCCCCGCGTTTATTCGACCGACCATTCTGGTCGCCGATGTCATCTATCCGTCTACCGTGCTGCAACTCGACCCGCTCACGATCAAAGGGATCTGCCTGCGAGCCGGTAGTGAAGCCTCGCACTCGGCGATTATCGCCCGCGAGATGGGCTTGTGCTGGGTATGCCAACAAGGCGAAACCCTCGATGCTATCAAGATGGGTGACGCTCTGACTCTGGACGGTGCAGCAAATCGGGTGATCCTCGCAGTCTGATACCCGCAGCCCACCCGTTATCTGTAAAAGGTGGGCTATTTCACTTCCTCCGTCAGGAAATGTCTGTTTAATCGCAAAATGGGGGGCGGATCACGCGCAACGGTCGATCCTGAACTAAGGTTTTCTCATGGTAAATGCCGCAGCTTCGGCACGCCGCTAAGGAGATTAACCGATGATAACGCCCGCCATTCGCCATCCAGGCCTGCTGTCAGTGGCGATAAAACTGACGCTCGCAAGCACCTTTTTTGCTCTGGCCTCTTTTACTGCGCACGCCGAGGATTCACCTGCCGCTACGCCTTCTCCTCCTGATATTCTGCTTGGCCCATTGTTCAATGATGTACAGACAGCAAAGCTATTTCCCGATCAGAAAACCTTTGCCGACGCAGTGCCTAACAGCGATCCGCTGATGATCCTCGCTGATTATCGGATGCAGAAAAATCAGTCCGGCTTTGATTTACGCCATTTTGTGGAAGTGAATTTCACGTTGCGAAAAGAGGGAGAGAAATACGTCCCCCCGGCCGGGCAATCACTCCGCGAGCATATTGACGGACTGTGGCCGGTACTCACTCGCTCAACGACCGATGTCGAAAAATGGGACTCTCTGCTGCCGCTACCAGAACCCTATGTGGTGCCGGGTGGGCGTTTTCGTGAGATTTATTACTGGGATAGCTATTTTACTATGCTGGGGCTGGCCGAGAGCAATCGCTGGGACAAGGTCTCTGATATGGTGGCCAACTTCGCTTACGAAATTGATTCGTGGGGGCACATTCCTAACGGCAACCGAAGCTACTACCTGAGCCGTTCGCAGCCGCCGTTCTTTGCCTTTATGGTTGAACTGCTGGCACAGCATGACGGTAACGACGCGCTGAAAAAATATCTCCCGCAGATGCAAAAAGAGTACAGCTACTGGATGGAAGGAGGCGAAGCGCTTCAGCCCGGTCAACAGCATAAACGGGTGGTCAAACTGGCTGATGGCACCCTTTTAAACCGCTACTGGGATGACAGAGATACGCCAAGACCTGAATCCTGGGTTGAAGATATTGCCACCGCGAAAAGTAACCCGAACCGCCCTGCCACTGAAATTTATCGCGACCTGCGCTCAGCCGCCGCATCCGGCTGGGACTTTAGTTCACGCTGGATGGATAACCCCAACCAGCTAAGTACCCTGCGCACCACCAGCATCGTGCCCGTCGATCTCAATGCATTGTTATACAAGATGGAGAAAATGATCGCTCTCGCCAGCAAAGCCGCAGGTGACGATGCCAAAGCCGCGCAGTATGAGGGCTTTGCCAATGCCCGCCAAAAAGGGATTGAAACCTGGTTATGGAATGACAAAGAAGGCTGGTATGCCGACTATGATCTGAAGAGCCACAAAGTCCGTAATCAGTTAACTGCCGCCGCGCTGTTCCCCTTATTTGTGAATGCGGCAGCGAAAGATCGCGCCAGCAAGGTGGCAGCAGCAACTCAGGCGCATCTGTTGCAACCTGGCGGCCTTGCCACCACGTCGGTGAAAAGCGGCCAGCAGTGGGATGCCCCCAACGGCTGGGCGCCGTTACAGTGGGTCGCTGCATCGGGATTACAGAACTATGGCCAAAATGATGTCGCCATGGATGTCACCTGGCGATTCCTCACCAATGTGCAGCACACCTACGATCGTGAGAAAAAACTGGTTGAGAAGTATGACGTGAGCAGCACAGGAACCGGCGGCGGTGGTGGCGAGTACCCGCTACAGGATGGTTTCGGCTGGACCAACGGCGTAACGTTAAAAATGCTCGATCTGATATGCGCTAAAGATAACCCCTGCGACAGCGTACCGGCAACGCGCCCCGCCCCCGCCAGTCACACGCCTTCCGAGGCCCAAAAGCAGACTCAACCGACGTCCTAATCTTCTTCTGATGTCTTAAGCGTCCTCTAAACCCGCGCCTTGGCGCGGATTTTTTGGTGCCATAGATCTCCATTTCAGGTGTATCCATTGCGTCTAGCCCTTATGGGGTAGCCCCTGTTTTCATCCGTGTGAAATTGATTCTGAACATGTTTTTATTCGCTGTATATGTAAATATATAGCGATTTTATCACTGTTCAGGATCAACATAATGCCACTGACAAGAAGGATGTTTGCCCAGCTCGTGGCATCTGCGCTGCTGTTACGCCATTTTCCGGCCCTTGCCCAAACGCCGCTTACCGTTGCTGTCGGTTCGCCGCCGTCCCCCGATACAATCCAGCGCGTCGTCAGTGCCGGAGCACCTGCCGATATGCTATTGCTGGCTGTCGCCCCGGAAAAACTGGTGGGCTTTTCATCCTTTGATTTTTCTCACCAGGCCGCAGTGCCATTCCATCATGACATATTGGCGTTACCGAAGTTGGGAAGACTGGCAGGACGCGCCAGCACCCTGTCACTGGAGGCCTTGTTAGCGCTGAAACCCGATCTGGTGGTTGACTGCGGCAATGCTGATGAAACCTGGCTTTCTCAAGCCCGGCAGGTCAACGCGCAAACGCGCGTTCCGTGGCTGCTGATTAACGGCGAGCTCCGACAAACCCCGGCGCAACTGCAAGCTGCAGGGGCCGCGCTGGGTATGGCAACACGGGCCTCTGCACAGGCCGCACTGGCCCGTCGGTTTATTGATGACGCAGATGCGTTTTCGCACTCCCCCGCAGCAAAACTGCGCTTTTATGCCGCACGCGGTGCCAGAGGGCTGGAAACCGGCTTGCAGGGTTCACTGCATACCGAGGCACCAGAGTTACTGGGATTACACAATGTCGCGCAAATCCCGGGACGACATGGATTGACCCAGGTATCCATGGAAAATCTGTTGAGCTGGCAGCCCGATATTATTCTGGTTCAGGATGCAGTTACCGCACAGTACCTGCGAGACGATCCCGTCTGGCAAGGGGTCAAAGCCGTTGCTGAGCAACGTATTCTGTTTCTCAGCGGACTGCCGTTTGGCTGGCTGGACGCCCCGCCGGGCATCAACCGGTTGCTGGGATTGCGTCGCCTGCACGCCTGGCTTGACCCCCAAATTGAAACCCACTTTAAGACCGATATGCAGCGTTACGCGGAGTTGTTCTGGCACACCTCATTAAGCGATGCACAGTTTCAGAAGCTGGTGACACGCTGATGAGAATGACAACGCTGAGTATCCTGATGATCGCAGCCATTGCCGCGTGTGTCATCGTCGCAACGGTTTCAGGTGCATACCGCCTGGATGCCCAGCAGGTGATGAACCTCATTGCTGGCCATCCAGACGTGCCGACACAGGACAAAATCGTCTTCTGGCAGATTCGCTTGCCGCGCATTCTGGCTGCATTGCTGCTGGGTGCGGCACTGGCGGGCGCAGGGACCACTTATCAGGGTATGTTCCGCAACCCACTGGTGTCGCCGGATATTCTCGGCGTAGCGGCCGGGGCGGGTTTAGGGGCCTGTACCGCCATCCTGCTGGGTTTACCGATCCTGTTTATTCAACTGTATGCGTTTGTCGGCGGTCTGTTCGTGGTAGCGGGCGTGTGGCTCATTACCCAGCGGGTAAAACGCCACGATCCGGTACTCACCCTTGTACTGGTCGGCATTGCGCTGGGTACGGTGTGCGGCGCAGGGATTTCGCTCATCAAAACGCTGGCTGACCCGTATACCCAACTACCGTCGATTACCTTCTGGCTACTCGGTGGTCTGTCGACCATCACCGCCCACGACCTGTGGTTGTCCGCACCGCTGATTGTGGCCGGTTTGGTGCCGCTGTTGCTGCTACGCTGGCGCATGAATTTGCTCACCCTCTCGGATGATGAAGCCCGTTCTCTGGGCATCAACGTATCCCGGCTGCGGCTCTGGCTGATTATCTGCGCCACGCTTATCACCGCCTGTACTGTGGCGATTGCCGGAATCATTGGCTGGATTGGGCTGGTGGTGCCACACATTGGCAGACTGCTTTGTGGGAACAACCACCAACGGCTACTGCCCGTTTCAATGGGGATCGGCGCTATTTTACTGCTGCTGACAGACACCCTTGCCCGCACCCTGAGCCGCACGGAAATCCCGCTGGGTATCCTGACCGCATTTATTGGTGCCCCCTTCTTCCTGTTACTTCTGCTCCGGGGAGGCCGACAATGACGCTGCTGACCGTACAACATGCGTCTCTCGGCTACCATTCCCGGCACCCTGTCTTGCGCGATGTCTCGTTTAGCGTCGCGCCAGGGTCAATCTGTTGCCTGATTGGCGCCAATGGCAGCGGGAAAACCACCCTGATGCGTACCATTCTTGGCGTTCTTCAACCGCTTGCTGGCCAGATTACGCTTGACGGTATCGCGGTGAATCATCTCAGCGACCGTGAACGCGCCGCCGCCATCGCCTGGGTTCCTCAGGCACATGACGGTGCGTTTGCCTTCACGGCTCTGGACATGGTGATGATGGGGCTGGCCCCGCAAATGGCGGCATTTGCCGTTCCCGGCGTCAAAGAACGCGACATCGCCCTTGAACAACTGGACGTGCTGGCAATCCCTCATCTCGCGCAACGGCGCTGGAACACTCTTAGCGGTGGTGAACGCCAACTGGTGTTGATTGCCCGTGCGCTGGCGCAACGTCCACGTCTTTTACTGCTGGATGAACCCGCTTCCAGCCTCGATTTTGGTCACCAGATCCGACTGCTCGACACACTGGTCACGCTAAAAGATTCTGGCATGGCGCTGCTGATGTCGACCCACCATCCGTTGCATGCGCGTGCCATTGCCGACAGCGTGGTGCGCGTCGAGCCAGACGGTCTGGTGTCACAGGGGGGGCCAGAACACCAACTGGCTGCTGAACGTCTTGCCACCCTGTATCGGGTCACCCCCTCACAAATAGCCCATCACCTCTTTGGCTCACACGATTAAGGAATCACGATGCTCATTGACGACATTGATTTTGCTGACCTGTACCGCAAACAGTTACTTCTGGCGAAGCGAACCGAGAAAAAACCAGAACACTGGGACAAACGCGCGGAAAAGATGGCAGAGAATTGCGCCTCATTAACCGACAGCTACCTGCTCCAGTTATTGAGCAAGATTGACCTGAAAGGCGCGGAGTCACTGTTTGATATGGGTTGCGGCCCCGGAACGGTTGCGCTGGCGCTGGCCAAAAAAATGCCGATCGTTTACGGCGTTGACTACAGCCAGGGAATGCTGAGCGTTGCCGCTCGCCGTGCCGGGCAGATGGGCGCGCGCCACGTACAGTGGGTGCAGCGCGCATGGGAAGCACACTGGGACGACCTACCCCAATGTGATATTGCCGTTGCCTCACGTTCGACGCTGGTTGCCGATATGCGCCAGGCCATGACCAAACTGAATAATCAGGCACGGCTACGGGTTTACACCACCCATCTCGTCAGTTCCTCATTTGTATCACCTACGATTCAGCGTGCGTTGGGGCGCGAGGTGATTGATCTTCCCAACTATATCTATGCACTGAATGTTTTGTATCAGATGGGCATTCACGCACATGTTGATTTTATCCGTGGACCCAACTGCCAGCAGGACAACAGCACCTGGGCACGTTTTCTGGAGAACGTGCGCTGGAGCATGGGGGAACTGAGCACAGACGAAATTGAGCGTCTGGAACACTGGTACCATCAGCAGGACCCTCGCACCATCGCGCCCGCCAGTCGCGACTGGGCGCTTATCTGGTGGGACAGCGTACCGCGGGAGGCGCTGCAATGATCTACGTCTCACAGGCGCAAGTCGATGCGCTGCTGCTGGAGGATATTCAGGGCGGCGATTTAACAACCCGGGCGTTAGGTATCGGCGAACAGCCGGGGAATATGGATTTTTATCACCGCCAGGGCGGGTGCGTGAGCGGAACCGCTGTGGCCAGACAAATGCTGACATCACTGGGTTTGACCGTTACCGACCTTGTGCCCGATGGCGAACGGGCGAACAGCGGACAGTTACTTCTGCGCGCACACGGTAACGCGGCGGCGTTACACCAGGGCTGGAAAGCGGTACAGAACGTACTGGAATGGAGCTGCGGCGTCTCGCGCTATCTCGACGAGATGCTGAGCATCCTGCGTCAGCGCTATCCGGATGGCCAGATTGCCTGCACCCGTAAAGCTATCCCTAGCACCCGTATGCTGGCGACCCAGGCGATCCTTGCCGCCGGAGGCATTATCCATCGCGGAGGATGCGCCGAAACCGTGCTGCTGTTTGCGAATCATCGCCGTTTTCTTGCCGATCCGCACGACTGGGCTGCGGCAATCGCGCAACTCCGCGCCCATGCGCCAGAAAAAAAGATTGTCGTCGAAGCCGATACCCCCGATGAGGCGCTGGCCGCGCTACATGCAGCCCCTGATGTGCTGCAACTCGATAAGTTTACCCCTGAGCAGGCAGCAGACATCGCTCGCCTGGCTCCTTCTCTGGCCCCCCATTGCACGCTGGCGCTGACTGGCGGCATTACCCTCGCCTCACTGGCGAGTTATCTCGACTGTGGCATCAGGCTCTTTATCACCTCCGCGCCTTACTACGCCCCACCGGCGGATATCAAAGTTAGCCTGAGCCCGGACGCACGTGGCATATAACATTTATAAATGGACTATAAATAATGAATTTCAACAAAAGTTGTCTTTACACAGCCCTGTCGTTTGCTTTCGCGCAAGGTGCTTTTGCTGGGCAGGAAAGCGAAACCATGACCGTCTGGTCTAGTCCGGCCTCCGCCGCAACCACGACGGTTCTCGGCCAGGAAACGATGCAGCAACTGGATAAACAAAACGTGGCGCAGGCGCTAAGCGTCGTTCCCGGCGTCGTGCTGCAAAAATCCGGTAACCGTAATGAGCAACAAGTGAAGGTCCGCGGTTTTGACAGCCGTCAGGTCCCGGCCTTTTTCGACGGTGTTCCGGTGTACATCCCCTACGATGGCAACCTTGATTTAGGCCGTTTTCTGACATCCGATATCGCTTCTGTCGAAGTCTCTAAAGGCTACTCATCTTTGCTACAGGGGCCGAACCAGATGGGCGGCGCTATCAACATCACGACCAAAAAGCCCACCAAGCCGATTGAGGGTTCTCTGGGGTATCGTCAGGGCTGGAGCCGTAGTAAAGACAATGCCCATGATATGCACGCGTCGTTCGGTGCCAGCAACGATCTCGGCTATATCCAGCTCAGTGGTAGCCAGCTAAAACAGGATTTCCTCGGATTACCTCATGGTGTTGATAACCCGGTAGCGGGCAGCAATGGCAAGATGATTAACTCATCAGCCGATGATAAACGCGGCATCGTGAAACTGGGGTTCACGCCACGCGGCGATGATGAGTATGTTCTGACCTACATTAATCAGGACGGCGAAAAAGATAACCCGCCGTATGCCGGAACCAGCAGCCAGAAATCGCGTTATTGGCAATGGCCGCAATATGATAAAGAAAGTTACTACTATCAGGGCACCACGCATTTGGGCGATCGCTTTACATTGAAAAGCCGCCTGTATCGCGACACCTTTGAAAATACGCTGATGATGTACAATTCCCTTGCCGATCTGAAAAATAAGAAAGGCAGCTACAGCCATTATTCTGACTACAGCGACGGCGCAGGTCTGCAGCTTTCCGCTGATATGCGGGAAAACGACCTGCTCTCTTTCGCCGTAAACTGGAAAGACGACGTTCATCGCGAAAAAGGGGCTCCGAATGCCGCTTATGACCGCTACGAAGATCGTACCTGGTCTGTCGCCAGTGAATATCAATGGGCGGCTGCGGATAATGTCGATGTGGTGGCAGGTATCAGCTACGACTGGCGTGACAGCGTAGAGGGGATGAAGCACGAGAAAAACGGCAGCGTTACCCATTATGATGACAACGACCAGTCCGCCTTTAACTGGCAGGTAATGACCAAATACCACTTTGAAAATTCTGACACGTTAGCGCTGTCCTACTCTGACAGAACGCGCTTCCCCACGCTGAAAGAGCGCTACACCACGTCAAAACCGGCTTATAACCAGATAGCGCTGGTCAACCCGCAGCTAAAACCGGAACGCGCCCGTAGCGTCGATCTCACGTGGAACGGTTCGTTCACCCAGAACTGGGGATTCGAAGCCAGCGTGTATTACAACCGCATTACCGATGCGATTCTGTCCCACAATATTGATGCCGACACGATTCAGAACCAAAACAGTGGTCGGGTGGATTACACCGGCCTGGATGCAGGCGTCAAAGGTAAGGTCTTTGACATGCTGGATATGGGGCTGAGCTACGGTCTTATCCATGCTGACGTTAAACGCAGCGACATCGGCAAGATTACCGACCTGCCAACGCAAACCCTGACCGCCTGGATGACGCTGAAACCGTGGGACCCACTCAGCATTACGCTGTCCGAAGAAGCCCGCTCTTCAAGCTATAGCAATTCTGATGGCTCACAAAAAGCGGCCGGGTTCGCCATTACCCACCTCCGGGCAGATTACACCATCGGACATGGCTTTAGCGTTAACGCGTCGGTCAACAACCTGTTTGATACACAGTACGTCTACAGCGAAGGGTTTATCGAAGAAGGTCGCAATTACTGGGCCGGGGTTGAGTATCAATTCTGATATAGCGATGCAGAGAAACGGCCCCGTTCAGGGTAATGCTGTTCAGTTAACGCCTCAGTTTCAGAAAGTATCGCCTGTGAGGGTAGAAGTTATGAATATGCACTCTCAGAGAAAGGGTTCCGTTCACCTCATGTTCATCGCTTCTCTGAAACGCCGGCTCCTGTGAACGTGTAAAGGGCGTTCTCCGCCACGCCCTTTACAATCCCGGCTCCCGGCGGGAAAATTGTTGCTGCGCAATACCCTCCGCTTATTCCTTCAGGCTACCGGGTCGGGCGCGAGGTAGCATCCCTGCAAAACGCGCCCTGAGCCAGCATCCATGCTGGCTCTCCCGGCCTTACGGAAACACGTCGGCAATTTTCAGCCGGACCAGCCCGCACCTCACCTTCTGCGTTTTTGTTTAAACAGCAAAACAGATTTAACTGGAAGCCAGAGAGTTGAAGCGATGACTCTGGTTCCGGCTGAAAATCGATGAGGCGTTGACGGCTGACCGGGGCTGTCCGCAGGGATGCGGACAGAGGGGACGGCCTGCATGGATGCAGGCTCGGCCCCGACCCGACAGGCAGACGGCATAAGACGAATAGCTCGCGTAGCGACGATTTTCCCGCCGGGAGCCTGGGATGCAAGGGAGGCGGCGGTGAGCCTCCCTTGCACGTTCACGGGTATCTGCGCTTCAGAGAAATGACACAACTAAGGTGAACGGAACTCTGAGCAAGAATCACATGTTCACCAGACATGCTTAACTGAACGGC
Organism: Citrobacter sp. RHBSTW-00671; assembly: GCF_014103415.1. Lineage (NCBI taxonomy): Bacteria > Pseudomonadati > Pseudomonadota > Gammaproteobacteria > Enterobacterales > Enterobacteriaceae > Citrobacter > Citrobacter sp. RHBSTW-00671. The sequence goes on along the minus strand of NZ_JABXPR010000001.1, from coordinate 2,713,814 downwards.
ATTACTGCTCGGGGGCCGTTTGATTAATCTCGTCGTACCAGTCGGAAAACACCCAGTACCACAATCGCGCCGACCACGGCCACCAGGAAGCTGTGGAGATTAAACCCACTGACATCACCGCCGATACCAAACATCGTTGCCAACCACCCACCGACCACAGCACCGACAATACCGAGAATGCAGGTCAGGATAAATCCGCCGCCATCACGCCCCGGCATAATCAGCTTGGCGATAACCCCCGCAATCAGACCAAAAATAATCCAGGTAATAATTCCCATTTTCAGGCCCTCTTTCCAGTGAACGCATACGCAAGACATTCCTGCGCCAGCACGTTAAGTATAGGCAAGCCATCGCTACCTGCTGTTTGCACTCAGACTTAATTCATTGGCGTGAGTAAAAAATTTCATCCATTTGTATTAAGTTCCGTCTCGCGATGCCGATAACCCAACGATAAGCCAGGTATCCAGGAGTCATTAGGTGTGAGTAACTACAATGAGCAGTTCCTGAAGCAAAACCCGCTCGCAGTATTAGGGGTTCTCCGGGACTTAAATTCACAGCAGGTTCCACTGCGTATCTCCTGGTCGGGAGGTCAGTTCATCAGCAAAATTCTTGCTGTCAGCCCGGACGAATTGATCATGGATTTTGGCAGTCAGGAGTATGAAAACCAGGCCGTGCAACGCGCCAGCCAGATCTCAATTATCGCCGAAACACAGGGTGCCAAGGTGGAGTTTACCCTCCCGCAACTGACAAAAGGCGAGTATCAACGATTGCCAGCCTTTGTCTCATCGTTGCCACCTTCGCTGTGGTTCGTCCAGCGCCGGGAATACTTCCGCATCGGTGCGCCGTTACATCCGCCCTATCACTGCAAGGCGAAGATGCCGGACAACAGTATCCTGCATTTCCGCTTATTCGATTTGTCTCTTGGCGGCATGGGCGCGCTATTAGAAGGGGCTACACCGGAGGGGCTGGTCGAAGGTATACGCTTCTCGCAGGTTGAGCTGAATATGGAACAATGGGGCGTGTACCACGTTGATGCCCAGCTCATCTCGATTACCGAGCGAAAAGTGATCGACGGGAAAAATGAGACCATCACCACTCCCCGCCTGAGCTTTCGTTTTCTCAACGTCGGCCCGGCGGTGGAGCGGAATTTACAGCGGATTATTTTTTCACTTGAGCGTGAGGCTCGGGAAAAGTCGAATAAAGTACGCGAGTAATATCACGTGCGTTACATCGCATCCAGCGCTCGCTGAAGCTTCCAGATATAACGGGGAGCCTGCGGCGCAGGATGGTTATCGACAACATGCTCAAAAAACTCATCGGCACTCAGATCGTTGATTTTGCTGATGGCTTTTTTCCTGTCAGAGGAGAACGTCCGCAGCAGCGCCCCGGCACCGTTCGCATATGACACCACCAGCGCATATTGCATCACCTGTGGGTCTTCAATTCCCGCCAGCGGACCGGTTTCAAGAATGCTCAGATACGCCGCCCCCATGGAGATATTGCGCTCTGGATTTTTCAGCTCGCTGGTCGACGGCTCTCCGCTCCATCCCATGCGACGATACACATCCCGCCCGGAGGTAGAGGCTTTAAGCTGCATCAGACCGATGGCATTAGATTTACTGACTGCATTGGGGTTACCCCCTGATTCAATAGCGATAATCGCCGTAATCAATTGTGGGCTAACGCCCCAGGCCGCACCGGCTTTTTCACTGATAGGCATCCATTGCATCGCGCGTTTAACCGGAACTTCTGCATTCCATGGCGGATTTTTGTAATCCTGTTTTGAACTACAGCCCGCAAGTATTACAACCAAAAAAGCAAACCATCTCAATTTCACGTCATCTATCCTTATAGCCGGAACCTGTCGCTGAGGTGACAACGACATACCTACGCGGCATGATATACATTTGGTTTTAGTTGTAGCAAGGAAATGCCATGTCCCGGTTTCACTTAATTGCCCCGTCGGGCTACTGTATCAACCAGCAGGCAGCATTACGTGGGCTTGCGCGTCTTACCGAGGCCGGTCATCAGGTCGATAACACTGTCGTCATTGCCCGTCGCTGTCAGCGTTTTGCCGGTACCGAAGCCGAGCGTCTGGCGGATGTGAACTCACTCGTTGAGCTAAAAACGCCTGATACTATTGTGATGGCGGTGCGCGGCGGCTACGGTGCAAGCCGTTTGCTGGCAGATATTGACTGGCAGGCGCTGGCCGTTCGCCAGCAACAGAACCCACTCCTGCTGTGTGGTCACAGCGATTTCACGGCTATTCAGTGCGGGCTGCTGGCGAAGAGTCATGTCATCTCGTTTAGTGGCCCGATGCTGGCGGCTAACTTCGGTGCCGAGGAAATGAACGCCTTTACCGAGCATCATTTTTGGCAGGCTTTGCGCAATGCCGAATTTACCCTCGACTGGCAAGGTCATGGCCCGGATTGCGCTACCGAAGGCACGCTGTGGGGCGGAAATCTGGCGATGCTCATTTCGCTGATGGGGACGCCGTGGATGCCCGCCATTGAGAACGGTATTCTGGTGCTGGAAGACATCAACGAGCACCCGTTTCGCATCGAGCGCATGCTGCTGCAACTTTATCATGCTGGGGTCCTCGCCCGCCAGAATGCCATCATTCTCGGCAGTTTTAGCGGCAGTGCACCTAATGATTATGATGCCGGTTATAGTCTTGATTCAGTCTGCGCGTTTTTGCGTGCCAAATTATCGGTTCCACTGTTAAGCGGCCTCGATTTTGGCCATGAACAACGCACCGTCACCTTACCTTTAGGGGCCAAAGCCGTGCTGAAAAATGATAAAAACGGCAGTCAACTCACAATCTCCGGACATCCGGTGCTTAAATCGTAAAAAAAGCCTGCCTCAGGGCTAAGTAAAACGCTGTTTCTGTCGTTATTATGTTAGGGTTTATTAATACGAAACAGCGTAATTCAGGAGTAACCGAACGTTGGATGCCGCAGCAATCATTAGCCTTTTTATTTTGGGTTCCGTTCTCGTCACCTGCAGTATCTTGCTTAGTTCATTCTCATCACGTCTTGGTATCCCGATTCTGGTGATTTTCCTCGCTATTGGCATGTTAGCGGGCGTGGACGGTGTTGGCGGCATTCCTTTTGATAACTACCCGTTTGCCTACATGGTCAGTAACCTGGCGTTGGCCGTGATCCTGCTTGACGGCGGGATGCGAACTCAGGCCAGCTCCTTTCGTGTTGCGCTAGGCCCGGCATTATCGCTGGCGACCGTGGGCGTACTGATTACCTCTGGTTTAACCGGCATGATGGCGGCATGGCTGTTTCATCTGGATCTCATCGAAGGGCTGCTGATTGGCGCGATTGTCGGCTCAACCGATGCCGCAGCGGTATTTTCGCTGCTCGGCGGGAAGGGGCTGAACGAACGTGTGGGTTCGACGCTGGAAATTGAGTCAGGTAGTAATGACCCGATGGCCGTATTTCTGACCATTACGCTTATCGAAATGATCCAGAACCACGAGACCGGTTTAAGCTGGATGTTCGCCGTGCATATTATCCAGCAGTTTGGCTTAGGTATCGCTATCGGTCTCGGCGGTGGATACCTGCTCCAGCAGATGATTAACCGTATTTCTCTGCCTGCCGGGCTGTATCCGCTGCTGGCCTTAAGCGGCGGTATCCTCATTTTTGCCCTAACTACCGCGCTTGAAGGCAGCGGTATTCTGGCGGTTTATCTGTGTGGTTTCCTGCTGGGTAATCGCCCCATCCGCAACCGATTCGGTATTCTGCAAAACTTTGACGGACTGGCCTGGCTGGCGCAAATTGCCATGTTCCTGGTGCTGGGATTGCTGGTGACGCCGTCTGACCTGTTGCCTATTGCGATTCCGGCGCTGATTTTGTCTGCCTGGATGATTTTCTTCGCGCGTCCGTTGTCGGTGTTCGCCGGATTGCTGCCATTTCGTGGTTTCAATCTGCGCGAGCGCATTTTCATTAGCTGGGTTGGCTTGCGCGGCGCGGTACCCATTATCCTTGCCGTCTTCCCGATGATGGCGGGTCTGGAAAATGCGCGTTTGTTCTTTAACGTCGCATTCTTTGTGGTACTGATCTCGCTGCTGTTCCAGGGAACGTCGCTGTCGTGGGCCGCCAAAAAAGCCAAAGTCGTGGTACCTCCCGTTGGCTGGCCGGTGTCGCGCATTGGTCTTGATATTCACCCGGATAATCCCTGGGAGCAGTTCGTTTACCAGTTGAGTGCCGATAAATGGTGCGTAGGGGCCGCATTGCGTGACCTGCATATGCCTGAGGAAACGCGTATTGCCGCACTGTTTCGTGACAACGTGCTGTTTCACCCCTCAGGCAGTACCCGCCTGCGTGAAGGCGATGTGCTGTGCGTCATTGGTCGCGAACGCGACCTGCCCGCCTTAGGCAAGCTGTTCAGCCAGTCGCCGCCAGTGTCGTTAGACCAGCGCTTCTTTGGTGATTTTATTCTCGAAGCCAGCGCGAAATATGCCGATGTGGCTCTGATTTATGGTCTGGAAGATGGCACCGGGTATCGCGATAAGCAGCAAACGCTGGGGGAAATTGTTCAGCAGCTGTTGGGTGCTGCGCCGGTCGTCGGTGACCAGGTGGAATTTGCCGGTATGATCTGGACGGTCGCCGAGAAAGAAGATAATGCCGTGCTGAAAGTGGGTGTCCGCGTAGCAGAAGATGAGGATGAATAACGCGGATATTTTTTGCCGGGTGGCGGCTGCGCCTTACCCGGCCTACAAATGTACTGCTTCTGTAGGCCTGAAAGCTGCGCGCCATCAGGCAACTCTACAAAAGTTACACCGTCACTACCGGCACGCGCAGCGCCAGCGAGCACATTAATTCATAGCCCACCGTGCCCGCCGCTGTCGCCACATCGTCGATTTTAATCTCTTTGCCCCACAGTTCCACAGGCGTTCCTATCCCCGCCTGTGGGCATGGCGTCAGGTCTACCGCCAGCATATCCATGGATACCGTGCCGACCGTCCCGGTCCGTACACCGTCCACCAGCACCGGTGTCCCACTTGGCGCATGGCGCGGATAACCATCGGCATAGCCTGTCGCCACAATCCCTATGCGCTGTTCACCGCTGGCAGTGTAACGACCGCCGTAACCCACCCGGTCACCCGCTTTCAGCGTTTGCACGCCGATAATCTCACTGCTCAGCGTCATCACTGGCTTAAGTCCGGTGTTGGCAATATCCCGCCATTGTCCCGACGGCGACGCGCCGTACAGAATAATACCCGGACGAACCCAGTCATAATGCGCTTGTGGGTGCCACAGCGTCGCAGCCGAATTCGACAGCGAACGTCGACACTCCAGCCCTTCCGTTGCCTGCGCAATACGCGCCATCGCGTCCTTGATGCCATCCGGATGTTCAGCATCAGCAAAATGCGACATCAGCGTCATCTCACCCACGTTAGGCATTGCCCGCAACTGTTGCCAGACGGTCGCTACTCTCTCTGGTAAGAAACCCAGCCGGTTCATGCCGCTATTCACCTTCAGGTAAATATCCAGCGGCGCGTTCAGGCGGGCATTTTGCAACGCTTTGAGCTGCCAGTTACTGTGGACACTGGTGGTCAGACGATATGTGTCATACACCGTCAGGTCTGCGGCATGGAAAAAACCCTCCAGCATTAAAATCGGTCCTTTCCATCCCCGCTCCCGCAGGGTGATCGCCTCCTCGAGATTGAGCATAGCGAAACCATCGGTCGCTCCCAGTGCATTCCAGACACGTTCTATACCGTGTCCGTAGGCATTGGCTTTTACGACCGACCAGACGCGGGAGTCCGGCGCAGCCTGACGCGTAATGGTCAGATTTTGTTTCAACGCCTGCAGGTCAATGCTGGCCAGTATCGGGCGGGTCATCTCGCGTCCTTATTAGTTATGTACACCGTGTAAATGCCGCGGGCGAGACGGAGTAAATCCCGGACTGTAACGCGCCACGCTCAGATCGTCATAAGGTATGGCTGGCGTGCGACCAGAGAGAATATCGCTCAGTAACTGACCCGATCCACAGGCCATTGTCCAACCCAATGTGCCATGACCCGTATTGAGCAGCAGATTCTTAAAGCGGGTACGCCCCACCACTGGCGTTCCGTCTGGCGTCATCGGACGCAGCCCGGTCCAGAAGGTGGCTTGTTCAACATGACCGCCGCGCGGAAAGAGATCGCGCACCACCATCTCCAGCGTTTCACGACGTGGTTGTAGTAGCTCGGTATTAAAACCAACAATCTCTGCCATACCGCCAACACGAATACGCTCATCAAAACGGGTAATGGCGATTTTGTAGGTTTCATCAAGAATAGTGGAAACCGGCGCACCATCATCTTCTGCCACCGGAATGGTTAATGAGTAGCCCTTAAGCGGATACACCGGAATATCAACGATCCCTTTGAGCATCGCCGTGGAGTACGAGCCAAAGGCCATAACATAGGCATCGGCTTTGATAACTTCGTCGCCACACTGGACACCATATATTTGCTCGCCTTCGCTGAGTAGCTTATCGACAGGAGTGTTAAAACGGAATTTTACCCCCGCCTGCTCGGCCATTTGCGCCAGACGCTGGGTAAACAGCTGACAGTCACCGGTTTCGTCATTCGGTAACCGTAACCCGCCTGTTAGTTTGTGCGCGACCTCTGCCAGCGCAGGTTCGACTTCCGCCAGACGATTTGCCTCCAGAAGTTGGTACGGCACACCGGCATCTTCCAGCACGGCAATATCACGCGTGGCGTTCTCATACTGTTGAGCAGTTCTAAACAGTTGTAACGTACCGCCCTGACGACCCTCATACTCGATCCCCGTGGTGGCTCGCAGCGCCTTCAGACAATCACGGCTGTATTCCGCCAGACGCACCATACGCCCTTTGTTTTCCATGTAGTGGCTGGTGTCGCAGTTGCGCAGCATTTGCCACATCCACTTCAGTTGGAACTGCGTGCCGTCGAGGCGTACAGCCAACGGCGCGTGGCGCTGAAACATCCATTTAATCGCTTTTAGCGGTACGCCTGGCGCCGCCCACGGCGCGGCATAACCAGGAGAGATTTGCCCGGCATTCGCCGCACTGGTTTCCAGTGCCGGACCCGGCTCACGATCGATGACGGTGACATCGTGTCCAGCCTGACTTAAATACCAGGCGCTGGTCACGCCAACGACGCCACTTCCCAGTATGACAACTCGCATAGCCACTCCGTTAACAGTAAAAGAACAATCTTCTAATTACATCTTGATAACTCAGTTGAAAATATTATTCAACATATGGCTTTTTTATGGTGATGTATCTCACACATAGCAGTGATTGCAGGGAAGTCTCTGCTTTGGCATCTCCTGCTGCGCGTAAATTTTATCCAGCATAAAATTTTATTACCTCGACGTTTTTCGACGCTTCGCTGACGTGAAATCGCAAAGAAAAAACTTCTCCTGCAGCACGCTTTTTAACACCATGATCTATGCTTGAAATGAGGTACTCCAGACAGAGAGTGCCGCCAACAATGAGGGTGCGCGAATGGCTACGATTGATTCCATGAACAAGGACAGCACACGGTTAAGCGATGGACCCGACTGGACGTTTGATCTGCTGGATGTCTATCTGGCAGAGATAGACCGCGTGGCGAAACTCTACAGGCTGGATACCTACCCGCACCAAATCGAGGTGATCACCTCTGAGCAAATGATGGACGCCTACTCCAGCGTCGGGATGCCAATCAACTATCCGCACTGGTCGTTTGGTAAAAAGTTTATTGAAACCGAACGCCTGTACAAGCACGGTCAGCAAGGACTGGCCTATGAGATTGTTATTAACTCCAACCCGTGTATCGCGTACCTGATGGAAGAGAACACCATCACCATGCAGGCACTGGTCATGGCGCATGCCTGCTATGGACATAACTCGTTCTTCAAGAATAACTACCTGTTCCGCAGTTGGACGGACGCCAGCTCCATCGTCGATTACCTGATCTTCGCACGAAACTACATTACCCAGTGTGAAGAGCGTTACGGTGTTGATGAAGTTGAGAAACTCCTCGACTCCTGCCATGCGCTGATGAATTACGGCGTTGACCGCTATAAACGCCCGCAAAAAATCTCACTACAGGAAGAGAAGGCCCGGCAGAAAAGCCGTGAGGAGTATCTGCAAAGTCAGGTGAATATGCTGTGGCGTACGTTGCCGAAGAAAGAGGAAGAGAAGACCATCTCTACCGCACGGCGTTATCCTTCTGAGCCGCAGGAAAACCTGCTGTATTTTATGGAGAAAAACGCCCCACTGCTTGAGTCCTGGCAGCGAGAGGTCCTGCGTATTGTGCGCAAGGTAAGCCAGTATTTTTATCCGCAGAAACAGACTCAGGTGATGAACGAGGGATGGGCAACCTTCTGGCACTACACTATCCTCAATCATCTTTATGATGAAGGCAAAGTCACCGAGCGCTTTATGCTGGAGTTTCTGCATAGCCATACCAACGTGGTATTCCAGCCACCGTATAACAGTCCATGGTATAGCGGGATAAACCCTTATGCGCTGGGTTTTGCTATGTTCCAGGATATCAAACGTATTTGTCAGTCGCCCACCGAGGAGGACAAATACTGGTTCCCCAATATTGCGGGTTCCGACTGGCTGGAAACGCTGCATTTCGCAATGCGCGATTTTAAAGATGAGAGCTTTATCAGCCAGTTCCTGTCACCGAAAGTGATGCGTGATTTCCGCCTGTTCACGGTGCTGGATGATGACCGCCATAATTACCTGGAAATTTCAGCGATTCACAATGAGGAGGGGTATCGCGAGATCCGTAACAGGCTATCATCGCAATATAACCTGAGCAACCTGGAGCCGAATATTCAAATCTGGAATGTCGATCTGCGCGGCGACCGTTCACTGACCTTGCGTTACATCCCACATAACCGCGCGCCGTTGGATAAAGGACGCAAAGAAGTGTTGAAGCATGTTCATCGGCTGTGGGGATTTGATGTGATGCTGGAGCAGCAAAATGAGGACGGCAGCGTTGAGCTGCTGGAGCGTTGCCCGCCAAGGATGAACGGCCTGTAAAGCTGATTGCCGGAGGCGGTGTAAACACCTTATCCGGCCTACGACGCAGACGCATTGTAGGCCGGATAAGACACTTTGGCGTCACCATCCGGCATTGCGCGATTAGCGTCCCTGAATAGCTAAATCGCCCGGTAAATTCTTCTGCATACGGTGCCAAATCTCGCCACTGTCGTGACCATAACGGCGCACCGTTTCATAGACCGAATCATGAGCGCCCTGCTCACACAGCTCTGACAGCTTACGGTAGAAGTTCAGCGCCAGGCCGCGCGCTTCCGGGTTGGCAAAGTAATGACGGCCAATACGCGTATAAAGTCCTTTCATGCCGTTGAGGATCAAACCGTAAATCGGATTGCCCGACGCAAATGCCAGACCGCGGAAAATGTTGTAGTCCAGATCGGCAAACGCGTCAGCATGGTCAGCAACCTGATTCGCCGTGGCCAAAACGTCCTGGGCTTTATCAGGATGTTGGCGGAATGCGGTGCGAATAAAGATCGTCGAGATGTTGGTACGCACAGACAGCAGATTATCAATCAACTGCGGAACGCTTTCGTGATCGAGACGCGCCAACGTTTCCAGAATATTCAGTCCGGAGGTTTCCCAGAAGTTATTCACTTTCGTCGGTTTGCCGTGTTGAATGGTCAACCAGCCGTCCCGCGCCAGACGCTGCAATACTTCGCGTAACGTGGTACGTGTTACTCCAATAAGTTCGGAGAGTTCACGTTCAGCGGGCAAAATAGTGCCAGGTGGGAAGCGGTTATTCCAGATACTCTCAATGATGTACTCTTCCGCGAACCCAGCCGGGCTTTGCGCCTTAATGACCATAGTAAAAATTCCATTACACAGCAAAACATAGTTATACACATCATACCAGATGGGTATCTTAGCTGATAGCTGACGCAATGAAGAAAAAGTGGATCAAGGCTTCATTTTCCAAATAACGCTACAGTACAGCCAACCTTGCCAGTCTCGTGAATAGCTTGCCTGTACTCCCACCTCCCGCTAAGCTTTGCGGTCAAACATAAAAACATGATTTCATTTTTAAAGGTAGGGAAATCACCATGGAGCTATCATGGGGCCGCGCGATGTGGCGCAATTTTTTAGGTCAATCACCAGACTGGTACAAACTTGCACTGCTTGTCTTCTTAGTTGTTAACCCGATTATTTTTTTCATCAACCCTTTTATCGCCGGTTGGTTGCTGGTGGCCGAATTCATTTTTACGCTGGCAATGGCGCTTAAATGTTATCCACTGTTGCCGGGCGGGCTGTTAGCCATCGAAGCAGTCGTCATCGGCATGACCAGCGCCGCACATGTTCGTGAAGAAGTTGCCGCCAACCTTGAAGTGCTCTTGCTGCTGATGTTTATGGTGGCGGGCATCTACTTTATGAAGCAACTGCTGCTGTTTATTTTTACCCGACTGCTGCTCAGTATTCGCTCCAAGATGCTGCTGTCGCTGGCCTTTTGTGTTGCTGCTGCCTTCCTTTCTGCGTTCCTCGACGCACTGACCGTGGTCGCGGTCGTGATCAGCGTGGCGGTCGGTTTTTACGGTATCTACCATCGCGTCGCCTCGTCCCGCCCGGAAGATAACAATTTGCTGGATGACAGCCATATCGACCAGCACAATAAAGCCGTACTCGAGCAGTTCCGCGGTTTTCTGCGCAGCCTGATGATGCACGCGGGAGTCGGCACCGCGTTAGGCGGTGTGATGACCATGGTTGGCGAACCGCAGAACCTGATTATCGCCAAAGCGGCTGGCTGGCATTTTGGTGATTTTTTCCTGCGCATGTCACCGGTCACCGTTCCGGTGTTGATTTGCGGTCTGCTCACCTGCCTGCTGGTTGAAAAGTTACGTTGGTTTGGCTACGGAGAAACATTACCGGAAGCGGTCCGTGGCGTTCTGCAACAGTTTGACGATGAAAGCCGTCAACAACGTACCCGCCAGGATAAAATCAAGCTGATTATTCAGGCTGTTATCGGCGTATGGCTGGTCGTCGCCCTCGCGCTGCATCTGGCAGAAGTCGGATTAATTGGCCTCTCGGTGATTATTCTGGCGACTTCGTTAACCGGTGTCACTGACGAACACGCTATTGGTAAAGCCTTCACCGAATCGCTGCCCTTCACCGCGCTGCTTACCGTATTTTTCTCCGTGGTTGCGGTGATTATCGATCAGCAACTCTTTGCGCCGATTATTCAGTTTGTTTTGCAGTCTTCTGAACATGCACAGCTGACCCTGTTCTATCTTTTCAACGGCCTGCTGTCGTCAATTTCAGACAACGTCTTTGTTGGCACAATTTACATCAACGAAGCGAAAGCGGCGCTGGAGCACGGGACGATTAGCCTGAATCAATATGAACTGTTAGCGGTGGCGATTAATACCGGAACCAACCTGCCTTCCGTGGCGACACCAAATGGTCAGGCGGCATTCTTGTTCCTGCTTACCTCCGCACTGGCACCACTGATTCGCCTCTCCTATGGCCGTATGGTGTGGATGGCATTGCCGTATACGATCGTCCTGACGCTGGTGGGTCTGTTGTGCGTAGAGTTCACGCTGGTCCCCGTGACCGAATGGATGATGCAAACAGGCTGGTTAGCTACACTTTCATAACAATAAACCGGGTAAATCACTGCCCGGTTTGACTTTTTGCATGATAATTATCCGATTACACAATATTTCAATTGCCGCTAGTGGCGCATAAATTGAATTGGTTTAAACTGCGGTCTCTACGCATGTTGCAGGGAAATTATTATGTTGCGATTTTTAAACCAGTGCTCCCGTGGGCGTGGAGCATGGTTATTGCTGGCGCTCACCGCCCTGGCGTTGGAACTTGTTGCCTTGTGGTTCCAGCATGTCATGCTGCTTAAACCTTGCGTGTTGTGTATTTACGAACGTAGCGCATTATTTGGCGTGATGGGTGCTGGTCTGGTGGGCGCCATCGCCCCAAAAACGCCGCTGCGTTATGTGGCGATGCTTATCTGGATTTACAGCGCCTGGCGCGGACTTCAGTTAGCGTATGAACACACGATGATTCAGCTGCACCCGTCACCGTTCATGACCTGTGATTTTGCTGCGCGCTTCCCGAGTTGGTTACCGCTGGATAAATGGCTGCCGCAGGTATTTATGGCTTCCGGTGACTGTGCTGAGCGTCAGTGGTCATTTTTAACCCTGGAGATGCCGCAGTGGCTGCTGGGGATTTTTGCCGCCTATCTGGTCGTTGCCGTGTTGGTGCTGATAGCACAGCCGTTCAAACCGAAAAAACGTGACCTCTTCGGTCGCTAACAGAGACGCTCCTTCGGGAGCGTTTTTTTTGCCTTAAATTCATTGCCTGCTGGCATCTATAAGATGTATATTAAATACATCTTATAGATGCCCCACAAAGGAGATGTCTTATGTCCCATTTACGCATCCCGGCAAACTGGAAAGTTAAACGCTCCACTCCCTTCTTTACGAAAGACAATGTCCCGGCCGCTCTGCTTTCTCACCACAACACTGCAGCGGGCGTTTTTGGACAACTCTGCGTGATGGAAGGCACTGTAACGTATTACGGTTTTGCCAATGAAGACGCAAAAGAACCTGAAGTAAAAGTGGTCATTAATGCCGGACAGTTCGCGACCAGCCCACCGCAGTACTGGCATCGCGTTGAATTAAGCGACGATGCGCAGTTCAACATTAATTTCTGGGTTGAAGATGACAACCATAGTGATGAGATGTATCAGGCGAAAAAGTCTTAATCCTTAACGCCTGTTAATCGATGGGCGGCTTAGTCCGCCCATGAAGGTTTGTTCAGAATAGGCGGCACTATTAATTTATAGTGCGTCGAAGTGAGCAGAAAGCAGTCGTAAAGCAGAGTGTTAGCGCAAGACGAATCACCACCTTCCGAGGTTTTGAGTTGTTTTGCGCTAATTTTTTGCCCCATCCATGCCACATCACACACCCATCTTCGAAAAACATGCAAAGCCTTGCAAACCGATGCAAAGCTTTGTGCATCCATCTTTTTCTCAATTAAAAACTTCCAAATCTGTATTTATTGGCTCTGATAAATTTCATTTATCCCTGATCACATCACCTATTGGCTCTAATCAAGGAATACTCCTATATCAAAAAGTGTATAATCGACACCCTCTATAACAAAATCATATCCTCCAACCGCTGGGTATTAGCAAGAAAAAGGACGCACGATGCGCAGGTCTACAATCATAGGAGCAATAGCCATTGTTGCTCTATGGATGGTAACGGCAATAACTTTATATAATTACAACTACGGATCACCATCAGACAAGAGCCACTGGAACCTGCGGTGGGAGAACAATGAAGCAGCGAGTCATTTTTTCAACACGTTGAAGCGATATGATACGTTGCCTTTTAGTAAACATTACTTTGCAGTTGGTCGCCCATGCACTGTTCTTAGCACCCCTTGCGTTGAAACAAAAGGCCCATCAGTACACGAGTCAGCCATTATCCCATCACCTAGAATAAATAATGACGCCGTATACTCATCATTTCCACCTGGAGCTATGATTATAGCTTATGGAGTAATAAAACCTGCATCATTATTGTCTGGCATACCTATTTCATGGGAGATGCTGCAATGGGTTAACATGCTGTTCTGGATTATCTCAGTAATCCTGACGTATTTTGCCATTTCTATTTTTACACAAAAATCAAAATACAGTGCTGTAATTTCTTTTCTTTCAGTCATTCCGATGATATACGCTGTAGAGCCAATGCACTCACACCAGATATCAATGTGGGCCCATCAAACATTCCAGATATTTGCATCGGCGGCATTGCTTTTATTGGCTATCGGGATAAACAGAAAAACTGTTATAGCGCTAGGGGTGTTGTCTGCAGTAGCTTGCTGGGTTGAGTGGACAGCATACCTGATGTGCGTAGCGGTATTTTTTGTGGTGCTTATTAGCGATATAAAAAATAAATCTGGCTATAAAAACACCATTATCTATTCTGGTATAGCCATTCTTGGCGGTCTGACTCTGTTGTGGTACTACTCGTTCATGGTAGGACTTGGTCCTTACTTCAAAGAGCTTTCTAACAGAGCAGCATCCAGGGGATTAGAGGTTGCGTATGTTGGATGGAATGACTGGTGGCTGTCAGTTTATCAGTCATATGGTCCATGGTTGATATCATCAATCCTCATGGTTGTTGCATCACTTTTTGTCAAAAAAAGCGATTCTTTCAGTAAAGATAACTATATAACTGCATACATTCTTATTGCTGTTGTTGGTATTCTGCTGATAGAGAACGTAGCCATGTTTGAGCACGCGATAATTTACACATTCGACAGGCTTAAGATAGGGTTTTTGATAGCACTTCTTTTCGCGTTGTCGGCAATGAGAATGGAAAAAGCAGGTAGGTCTGCATTGATTCTTATTGCTATCATCTGCGTTCTGGCATCAATGTTCAGTCTTAACCAATACCTTGAATATTACCCAAGATACTGGAAGTGATTGAAAGCGGCCTGATGGCCGCTTTTCATATTACTCAGCGAATGGCTTTCCATCTCCACGCCGGAGCAGTTTCCGTATATCTAATGGCAATTTGCTCTCCAACATCGATGGTGAACTCACCACTTTTAAAACCTGTGTCCTCTCCATTGATGAAGATACTGGTAGTGCCAAGCGCAAGGTAAACAAGAACCCTCTGCAATTGACCTGTTTTGTTTTGACAGGCTATATCAGTAGCGGGAACCGCTGGATTTGGTTGGTCTGGATAAAAACCAGTAACCATTAATTTTTCATGACTATGCGTTGGTCCAAAAAATTTACCAGTATAAAGATTTGAATAAACACGACCTAGCCTGATGTCATCAATTAAAACAGCCTTTCTGTCACCTTGTTCAATATTTATTACATAGTTGTCTGCCGGTTCGTCATCAGCATAGGGATCTCGAATATCGACAAATGGAGAAATAAATCTAATCTTTTCGAGGTGAATATCTCTGCTATAGACACCATAATGAATATTCTCCATGTCCAGAGATGTAAACACTATGCTGTGGTTATTTGCTGATACCGCTCCAAAATACAGCCCATACTTAGCATTTGATATACTGCCACCATTCCATGTTGTGAACTGAACCTTATCCATTTCTACAGATTTTCCATAGTTAGGATATCCTGTAACAACAACGTTATTAAAAGTGCAATCAAAAAGCCAGTTAAGTTTCAGAACGATCCTGTCATCTGTAACAGTTCCAACTCTGGTATCAGATGCGAAGTGAACCTGATCAAAACTCCAGTTTCCGAAGTTATCAGTGAAGTCCTCAAGTCCAAATATAATGGCAGCACCAGAAAGAGGGGATGCTGAGAACCCTATTCTGCTAATTTTACCCTGGAAACAGTCTGGTCCTTCAGCACCTTTCGAATTGTAAAAATGAATTGCATTGGCATCGGTTGCACTGGAGAACAGTATGTTTTCATATGCTCCATCGCCAGAAAGTTCACCAAAGTTTCTGGTGGGTGATATATTCAAATCAAACAATATGCGCTCAACAGATCGGTAATTGCCTCTCGGAACATACCCATTCATGTTCTCAGACAGCATTTTGTTTACGAATTTTTTAATAGGCTTCGTATTATCATCAGCATTAACTCGTGTAGCACCATATCATAGGATATTTACCTTCCTTCCTGAAGCGCAACGAACCCAAGCACCCTTCCCGGTAGGTGATGTTTCACCAACTTTATCCAGCCAGTCATCACGACCAGCCAGAGAGCCATCCCAAGGTACTGTGGAGCTTACTATGAATGCTCCATCATGCTTGCTCTTTTCCATGTCAGGATCGAAAACGAAATGCCCACCTCCATATGGCCGGTAATTTCCAGTAGCATCAACTGACCATCCATCAAACATTGATATCACGTTTACAGTTACTTTCCTGTCTGGTGTGAAACCATAGAGATTGTGCACTGCCTGAATCATAGAGTTGTTGAGCCTTTCTGCTACCGTGCTATTACCTATACCAATTAAATCTGCACCGCCTTGCCCAGCCAAACCCTGTCTTAACTGATCCGGGGCGTATTTCAGTATGTTTGGGAAGTAGTGTTGCTGAACACCCGCGGCGTCATATACAGACATTGCATAACCTTCAACGGTAACAAACTTTGAAATCTGTCCGTTGTAAACAGGATATCCGCCTGCATTGATGATAATTGGCTGAGAAACTGGGACGTGTGACCCATCCTCATTCTCCAGATAAACCTGCACATAGTTTTGCTGCGCCCGGAGCATAGCAAATGTCAGACATTACAGCCAATATTGTTGTAAGCATGCCAGCTCAATTGTTTACCTTGGCACGCTCATTTAAAGCTAACTTTAATGGCAAAATATACATTTCAAAAATAGATACACCTCCTGGTGAGATGACTGATCCTGATAACTGCACAAGCTAAAACTTGCGCAACGTTGCGGTGAATTTGGATTATAATGATTTGAAATTCAGGAGGATTTATGGAACGTGATTTGCTGAACTTTGCTTTGTTACTCTGCGGTGTTGTTGTAGGAAAGTTGCTATTCGCTTAACGTTTCTGACTTAGCGCCCTGAGCAACAGAGTTAACAACTTGCTCAACATCTGCTAACGCCTTCTCAAATGCCGTAGATCCACGAGGCGTGTTGGCAAGACGAAGCATTGCGTTACGTGCCGGTTCACTCTCATACATTCTCGCCAGCAATCCATAACCACCACCAACCCCAACGAGTGCCGGGTTCGTTGCAGATCCGATACCTAAAATGAACGGGATTGTCTGCTGACCTGTTGGCGTTGTTACCCCGGCCTGACCTGCTCGCTTGGTTGACTCAAGGTAGTTCTTCAGTCCTTTCAGATATGCAGCATCTCGTCCTTTAAAAGCGATTCCCGTCTGGTTTGACATCAAGTTAACCTGGCGCAGGAATTGGTCTGGAGAACCACCTGATTTCTCCATAGCCTTTCCGATGATGCCATTACGCATTTGAGCTCGCCCCACCTGTCCGACAGACCGATACAGATTCTGAACCTCTGATTTGTTCTTGCTGAAAAGCATGTTGTTTACCACTTCAGGAGTTAGGTCTCCTTTCATGATCACATTCTTGAGGCGAGTATTCTGTAGTTTGTTGGCTTCGTCAGCGTAGATGGAGTTAGCTTGCTTATAACGACGCAGGCTGTCATTACCAATGATTCTGCCCTATAGCGCTGTCGATATCTCCGGTAATTGCGTTGTAGACTCGATAAACTGCAGCCTCAGATCTGTTAATTAGAGCCTGACGCTCTCCCTTCACGTCCTGTCTGAATTGGCTGCGCAATGCACTTAGTTGCTGCAGATCCATAGCCATTGGTCCGCTTGCCCCGGCATTGCGAGATAACTCGTCCCTGTATATTTTAAGCTTTGAGATGGTTTCGTTATCGGCAGCGCCTCCAAGCTTCTGCAAATCAGCGATTTCATTATCAATTTGCTGAATAGCACGACCTGGCTGGATGTTAACTCCTGCCATGGCGTTCTGTACCTGTTCCAGACGATTTCCAGCAGCTCTGCGAATTCCAGATGATTTAGCCTTCAGGCTACCAACCACAATCGACGGTTCATACTCACCAAATCGCGATGCAAACTCATCTACCAACTGGCTGCGAGCTTCCTGCTGTCCAGCTCGCATTGAGCTTGTGCCGGCGAACGGGATGTTTTCAGCTGCGGTTTGCGCCATGCGACCGACACGGGAATTTGGCTGCAAAACGTCAGTCGTATGCAGAGGAACGTCAGCAGCATTAGCGAACTGAATAGCCTGTTGCGCTTCTGGTGCTATCGTACCGCGGATTCCACGATAGACAGCCCCTGCGGCACGGCCCAACTGGTTAATAGCCCCACCAAGTGCAACACCAGTACCTAGATCTGCTGCCAGAGCTTCAGGATTATCACGTTCACTATTTGCAGCCAGAGAACCAACAGCGTTCTCTGCAAGCAAACGTGATGCGCCCTGAGCAACACGTCCTGCAATAGATGGAGCCTGTGCTGCAATTCGTTCTGCTCCTACTGGAGTCAGGTATGGAAGCGCTTCTGAGAAGATTTTACCTTCTGTTGTCTGAGGAGTAAGCGCCCCCTGCTGCAAACCGAAGTCCTGCTCAAGCCCTTGGGTCGTGACGCGTGGAGCTGGTTGATAAGTTCCATCTCCTATACCAAGCTTCTGACCAGCCCATGCCCCGGCACTGGCTACTGCATCAGCCATGATGCCGGAATATTCGCCAGATTAACGCCAGCCTGAAGCAATCCGCGCCCAGTCTCTGCAGCAGCATTGCCAAGGTCAGACATGAATCCATCTTCTTGCTGTGGTTGAACCGATTCCTGCGTCTGCTGTACAGGTTGTTGAGTTGTTGGGGGCGGGTAAGCAGCGTAGAAAGCCTGCTTGGCCTGCTCTGCATCGCTTCCTGCTTGTGGGGAGACTACTTCATTGAAGTATTGCTCCTGCGCCTGTGCTTTCTGCTCTGGTGCTAATGCCTAGTACTGTTGAGAGGCAATAACGTCTTTCCATGCCTTAGCCATTAATCACCCCATAGAGACTGGTAACCCGATGTTTTCGATTGCGTTGGTTGTTGTGCTGCCGTCAGTGATGTTTGCTGTTGCCGCTGCCCACCATTACCAACATCAACCTGATACTGCTGGTTGTAGTTGTCGGTGTACTGCTTAATTTCTCGAATAGACTTCTGCATAGCTTGAGGGCTTGAATAGTCAACCTGCGGCATGCCCTGAAAGTACATCTTCGCCTCTGCAACGGTGTTGATGCCTGATGCGCCCATATCACGAGCTGCGGCAATGCCCTGATTTTGCATTTTTCCCTGAATGCGCTTGGTAGCATTGAAAAGTTGGCGCTGGTCACCACCACTCCACCGGCTTCTAGCTTCTGCATCCCATGATGGAGTGCCACTACCTCCAGTAATCCCCGTCATAAACCCCAATTGATCTGGTGATGCTTTGAATATTGCATCAAGGTCTTTCTTCATCCCGTAATTTTGCGCACTGGCGGCCGATGTAGGAGGTGCAGCGATGGCATTGGCAGGAACTCTGACCATATTCCCATAGTCATCAACGCCCTCATAGAATGCATTAGCACCCGCTCCGTGGAGCTTTCCTCCAATATTTACAGTGCGCCCGTCAGCTAACTGAACTACTCGGCTACCTATGCAGGTTGATTACCCCGCATGGCGGTACCGTTCTTGATCCATGGATGGGTAGCGGGAGCACGGGTCGAGCAGCCATAGAAGAAGGTTTCAGCTTCATCAGAATAGACATGAATCCTGACTACGCGACAATCGCATCGGCGCGAATAGCTCACTCCTTCAAAAAGACGACGGAGGCCGTATGAAGCTATGCTTGTTGGGCATTAAGCGCCGGAGTCAATCCCAACTTCATTGCAGCTCAAATGGGGCATACATCGGCACAGATGGTTTACAGCATTTACGGTAAATGGATGTCCGACAACAATGACAATCAACTGGCAATATTGAATGCTAATTTCGAAGGTGATGCCCCACAGGCGCCCCATGCCCAAAACGAGTAAACACAAACTCCTTTAACATCATGACGTTAGTCCGCCCATGAAGGTTTGTTCAGAATATGGTCCTGCCAGTCACGCACTTCTGATTCCTTCACCGCGATATGGCGTACTGAAATACGCTCACCGTGCATTGCCGCCTTTGACCCCGTCAGCAATGGGTGCCAGTCCGGTAACCCTTTCCCTTCCGCTAATAAACGATAGGCGCAGGTCATCGGCAACCATTCAAAGGTTGGCAGGTTATCACGCGTGAGTTTGATGCAATCGGGCTCGTATTCAAATCGACGTTCATAATTACGGCACTGGCAGGTTTTGATATTGAGTTGCTTGCACGCGACGTTGGTAAAGTAGATTTCGTCGGTGTCTTCATCCATCAGCTTATGCAGGCAGCATTGGCCGCACCCATCACATAATGACTCCCACTCGGCATCGGTCATTTCATCAAGGGTTTTACTTTGCCAGAAAGGTATGTCGCTCATCAGGGTATCCGCTATTTCACTAAAGCTGCACCTTATAACCAGTCTGGCACGTTGATGCAAGTTTTGCCGCCCGAAATAGGCGGCAAGCAGAGATTACAACACCCGGGTGGTTAGCGTCTGACCATGGAAACTGATAGCCAGTTCATCACCGCTGTGTAACGGCCCAACGCCTGCTGGCGTCCCGGTCAATACCACATCACCGGCTTTAAGCGTGAAGAATCGGCTCATGTAAGCAATCAATGGAACAATATGATGGATCATATCCGCCGTAGTGCCCTGCTGGCGTACTTCGCCATTCACCGTTAATCCGAGCTGAGTATCCTGCGGATCACCGTTAAATTCCGCGACCGGAATAAACCCGGACAGCGGACAAGAGTTGTCAAAACCCTTCGCTTTTTCCCACGGCTGACCCGCTTTTTTCATTTTGCCCTGGATATCACGCAGGGTCAGGTCCAGCGCCACACCATAGCCAGCGATGGCTTTGCGCACATGCTCTTCTGTCGCCTGGCGCAGGGTTGCCCCGATCAGCACGGCCAGTTCAACTTCGTGATGAACGGAACCCATATCCGCCGGAATAACCAGCGGTTGGCGCAAATCACACAGCGCAGTTTCAGGCTTAATAAACAACACCGGCTCTTCCGGCGTTGCTCCCCCCATCTCTTTAATATGGTTTGCATAATTGCTACCTACGCAAACCACTTTGCTCACCGGATAATCCAGCAGAGCACCATGCCAGTTGTGATGTTGATACATTACTTTCCCCTAACGTAGTCATAGATTTCAGGTACTGCATCGATGAGACATGCTGCTGCCGGATGCAGTTTAACGTTTAGCGTCTGGTGTATTTTGTTTTACCGCAGATAAATGCTGTTTGAGTAAATCCTCAGGCGGCGGTGGTATTTGTAAATAATAGCCCTGCTCGGTTAGTGCCTGTTTTACTTTTTCAAGATCGGCATTAACCAGTTTTTTACGACCATCAAGCGGTAAAATCATTGCCAGCTTTGGCTGACCAAATCCTTTCATCAGTTCTTCAGGAACACGCGAGAAATCGTCTTTTTTTTCGACATATAAATAGGTCTGGTCACGTTTGCTGCTTCGGTAGATCACACAAAACATATCTTTTACTCTGAATTCACGGAATGGTGGCTTGCCTCAATATAATACTGACTATAACATGCCTTATAGTCTTCGGAATATCACCCCGCACTGGGGATGATAATAGCAAATTGAGTAAGGCCAGGATGTCAAACACGCCAATCGAGCTTAAAGGCAGTAGCTTCACCTTATCAGTGGTTCACTTACATGAAGCAGAACCCGAGGTTATTCGTCAGGCGTTGGAAGACAAAATCGCGCAGGCACCTGCATTTTTAAAACATGCTCCCGTGGTGATCAACGTGAGTGGCCTTGAAAGCCCGGTAAACTGGTCGGCGCTGCAAAAAGTCATCACGTCCACGGGTCTGCGCATTATTGGTGTTAGCGGATGCAAGGATGCAAAACTTAAGGCAGAAATCGACGAAATGGGGCTTCCTTTACTGACAGAAGGTAAAGAAAAAGCCATTCGTTCCGCACCTGTTGAAGCTCCGGCACCTGCCGCACCGCCGCAAAACGTTACTCCCATCACAAAAACACGATTAATAAATGTACCGGTTCGTTCCGGTCAGCGCATTTATGCTCCACAATGTGATCTGATTGTTACAAGTCACGTCAGTGCGGGCGCAGAGCTTATCGCTGATGGCAATATTCACGTTTATGGCATGATGAGAGGCCGTGCTCTGGCGGGCGCAAGCGGCGATCGGGAAGCGCAAATTTTCTGTACCCACCTGACGGCAGAACTGGTGTCTATCGCAGGTGTTTATTGGCTGAGTGATAAAATCCCAGCAGAATTTTATGGCAAAGCGGCACGTCTGCAATTGGCAGAGAACGCTTTGACAGTTCAACCGTTGAATTGATCCCTTTTTAACAAGGAATTTCTATGGCACGCATTATTGTTGTTACTTCGGGTAAAGGGGGCGTTGGCAAAACCACCTCCAGCGCGGCCATCGCTACAGGTTTGGCCCAGAAGGGAAAGAAAACAGTCGTTATTGATTTTGATATCGGCCTGCGTAACCTTGATTTGATTATGGGTTGTGAACGTCGCGTCGTTTATGACTTCGTCAACGTTATTCAGGGCGATGCGTCGTTAAATCAGGCGTTGATCAAAGATAAACGTACCGAAAATCTCTTTATTCTTCCGGCCTCACAGACTCGTGATAAAGACGCGCTGACCCGTGAAGGCGTCGCGAAAGTTCTGGACGATCTGAAAGCGATGGATTTTGACTTCATCGTCTGCGACTCCCCGGCGGGTATTGAGACCGGCGCGCTGATGGCCCTGTATTTTGCCGACGAAGCCATTATTACCACCAACCCGGAAGTGTCTTCTGTACGTGACTCTGACCGTATTCTGGGTATTCTGGCGTCGAAATCTCGTCGCGCTGAAAATGGCGAAGATCCGATTAAAGAGCATCTGCTGCTTACGCGCTATAACCCTGGCCGCGTAAATAAAGGTGACATGCTCAGCATGGAAGACGTACTGGAAATTCTGCGAATCAAGCTGGTTGGCGTGATTCCTGAAGATCAGTCAGTCCTGCGCGCGTCTAACCAGGGTGAGCCGGTTATTCTCGACATCAATGCTGATGCCGGCAAAGCCTATGCTGATACCGTAGACCGTCTGTTGGGAGAAGAACGTCCTTTCCGCTTCATTGAAGAAGAGAAGAAAGGTTTCCTCAAACGCCTGTTCGGAGGATAAGTTATGGCATTACTGGATTTTTTTCTCTCGCGGAAAAAGAGCACAGCGAACATCGCTAAAGAGCGACTGCAGATTATTGTTGCGGAACGTCGTCGTAGTGACGCAGAGCCGCATTATTTACCGCAGTTGAGGAAAGATATTCTCGACGTTATCTGTAAGTATGTACAAATTGATCCTGAAATGGTCACCGTACAGCTTGAACAAAAAGACGGCGATATTTCTATCCTCGAACTTAACGTGACTTTACCTGAAGCAGAAGAGTCTAAATAGCGTCTTTTGTAAATGAGTCATGGTTGAAAAAAGGCAGATTATTCTGCCTTTTTTATTTTTGATCGTAGTCCAGGCTGCGCCCCATTTATTCCAAACCGAACTTCGGGTAGTTCTCAGCAAAATAGCGACGTAAGTACTCCACGGTAATACGGATCTTTGCTGACGTCGCCAGACGTGACACATAAACAGCCCAAATATTTGCTGGTTGATAATAGTCAGGCAATATATGAACCAGATGCCCACTGGCGATGTTATCGCAGACATCCCACCATGAACGTAGCGCAATCCCCTGACCATCCACACACCATTGGTGAACAACTTCGCCATGATTGGAGGAGAGCGGCCCCGTCACCTTGATCGAGTGCACGCCCTCTTTGTTACGCATTTGCCAGATGCCAAATGGATGATCGCGCTCTTTAATCACCAGGCAGGGCAACGTGGACAGATCGTTCAGTTGTTTCGGTGTACCGTGCTGCGCCACAAACTCGGGTGATGCGCATAATATTCGATAATTGGTCGCCAGCTTACGTGCAATCAAATTGGGTGCAATATCATCCCCGATACGAATATCAAGATCGACACCTTCATTAACCAGATCGACTAACCGATCCTCAACGTCAAACCGCAACTCCAGCTGCGGATACTCTTTTGCCAGCGCTGACAACGCTGGAGCCACGACACGGCGACCAAATCCAAAGCTGCTGATAATACGTAACATCCCCTGCGGGATCTGCCGGACATCAGACAGCTCATCCATCATCTGATCCACATCCTGCAGGATCCGCTGGGCCCATTCGTAGATCCGTTCCCCTTCCTCCGTGATGGTGACACGCCGTGTTGTACGGTGTAACAACACCACGTTCAGTGTCTGTTCCAGCAACGCAACACGCTTGCTGATAAAAGCGGGTGAAACGCCTAGCTCCTCAGCAACCGCGGCAAAACCCGCGCGGCGGGCAACCAGCATAAAGACGCGTAAATCATTTAACAGCGGCAGATTATTCATGATCTGTGTTTTATGTTTCACCAGTTGGAGGGATTAACTATTAATCAGTCAATTATAGGATAAGGGGAAAGTCAATTTTGATGGCGTACAAGTGAGAGCTGCTATGAAGAAAACCTGTCGTATTGCCGCTATCCCCGGAGATGGCATTGGTAAAGAAGTCCTGCCTGAAGGCATTCATGTGTTACAGGCAGCCGCCGAACGCTGGGACCTGTCGCTCAGCTTTGAGCAAATGGAATGGGCCAGCTGCGAGTACTATACGCATCACGGCAAGATGATGCCGGATGACTGGCATGAACAGTTGAAATCCTTCGACGCTATCTACTTTGGTGCCGTCGGCTGGCCGGACACTGTACCGGATCACATCTCACTATGGGGCTCGTTACTCAAGTTTCGTCGTGAGTTCGATCAATACGTCAACCTGCGTCCGGTACGCCTGTTTCCTGGTGTTCCTTGCCCATTGGCGGGCAAGAAACCCGGCGACATTGATTTCTACGTTGTGCGTGAAAATACCGAAGGCGAGTATTCATCACTGGGCGGGCGCGTAAGCGAGGGTACCGAACATGAAGTGGTCATTCAGGAGTCGGTCTTCACGCGTCGTGGCGTTGATCGCATTTTGCGTTACGCGTTTGAACTGGCACAGAGCCGTCCGCGTAAAACGCTGACCTCGGCCACTAAATCAAACGGCCTGGCCATCAGCATGCCTTACTGGGATGAACGCGTTGAAGCAATGGCCGCCCAGTACCCTGAAATCCGCTGGGATAAACAGCATATCGATATTCTGTGCGCCCGTTTTGTCATGCAACCGGAGCGTTTTGATGTGGTGGTCGCCTCTAACCTGTTTGGCGACATCCTGTCCGATTTAGGGCCAGCCTGCACTGGCACGATTGGCATTGCCCCCTCGGCAAACTTAAATCCGCAACGAACCTTCCCATCGTTGTTCGAACCGGTCCACGGTTCGGCCCCTGATATCTACGGCAAGAATATTGCGAACCCAATTGCCACCATCTGGGCTGGTGCGATGATGCTGGATTTCCTTGGCAACGGCGATGCGAATTATCAGGCCGCCCACGATGGCATTCTGGCTGCGATTGAACAGGTGATTGCCAGCGGCCCTAAAACGCCGGACATGAAAGGCAATGCCACCACGCAACAGGTAGGTGACGCTATCTGCCGGGCACTACGTTAGAGGTCAAACCACGAAATATGAACCGCGTCACTGACGCGGTTTTTTTATGTGTCCTGTGCGTCAAATAACCTGCGTGAATTCACTTTTTATTATTTCCGTTCCGTGTTTTATTGCTTCACGCATCAGGCAATTGTTTAATTCATGTAAAGAACAAATAATAAAATTGTTAAATACGAAGCGACAAAATCTTACCCTACAGCATGATAACAACGACAGGCTAATGCCAAACGCGGGCGACTATGCCCAGGAGATCATCCATGTTGAGCAACGTAAAGAAAAAAGATGTGCCACTGATAGCCATCAGCCTGGTGGCTATTCTTTTTATCGCCGCCACACTCAGTCTCTTCCCTCAGCAGTCTGCACAAGTAGCGAATACCATTTTTAACGGCGTCACTCGCATGCTGGGTTCCGCCGTGCAGATCCTGGTCCTCATGGCTATGGGGCTGGTTGTCTGGCTGGCCACCAGCAAATACGGCAATATTCGCCTCGGTGAAGGTAAAGCAGAATACAGTACCCTTTCCTGGCTGTTTATGTTTATTTGCGCCGGATTAGGCTCCTCCACCCTCTACTGGGGTGTTGCTGAATGGGCCTATTACTACCAAACGCCGGGTCTGAACATCGCCCCACATTCACAAAAAGCGCTGGAATTTAGTCTGCCCTACTCCTTTTTCCATTGGGGGATCAGCGCGTGGGCGACCTACACACTGGCCTCGTTAACCATGGCCTACCATTTCCATGTGCGTAAAAATAAAGGTTTGAGCCTGTCCGGGATAATTGCCGCTATCACCGGCGTTCATCCACAGGGCGTATGGGGAAGACTGGTCGATTTGATGTTCCTGATCGCCACCGTCGGCGCGTTAACCATCTCCCTGGTCGTTACCGCTGCAACCTTCACCCGTGGTTTATCAGCACTTACCGGTTTACCGGATAACTTTACGGTACAAGCCTTTGTGATCCTGTTCTCTGGCGGCATCTTCTGCCTCAGCTCCTGGATTGGCATCAACAATGGTCTGCAACGTCTGAGCAAGATGGTGGGCTGGGGGGCATTTTTACTGCCTTTGGTGGTACTGATTGTCGGCCCAACCGAGTTCATCACCAATAACATCATCAACGCTATCGGCCTGACGACACAAAACTTTTTGCAGATGAGCCTGTTTACCGACCCGCTCGGTAACGGTGAGTTTACCCGCAACTGGACGGTGTTCTACTGGCTGTGGTGGATCTCCTACACCCCGGGTGTTGCTATGTTTGTGACGCGCGTTTCTCGCGGGCGCAAAATCAAAGAGGTTATCTGGGCGTTAATCCTTGGCAGCACCGTCGGCTGTTGGTTCTTCTTCGGGGTGATGGAGAGCTACTCTATCCATCAGTTTGTCAATGGCGTGATTGATATCCCGCAGATCATGGCAACGCAGGGCGGCGAAACGGCGGTGCAGCAGGTACTGATGTCACTGCCTGCCGGGAAGCTGTTCCTGGTCGCGTATCTGGCCATCATGATTATTTTCCTTGCCTCGCATATGGATGCCGTGGCCTACACCATGGCAGCCACCAGCACACGTAACCTACAGGAAGGGGAAGATCCTGAACGAAGCTTACGTTTGTTCTGGTGTGTAGTCATCACATTGATTCCATTATCCATTTTATTCACCGGTGCGTCTCTGGAAACAATGAAGACCACGGTGGTTCTGACCGCCCTTCCCTTCCTCGCCATCCTGTTGGTGAAGGTCGGCGGTTTTCTGCGCTGGGTACGTCAGGACTATGCCCATGTACCTGCTCACCAAATTGAAAGTTATCTTCCCGAAGCACCGGTCGACGCGCCTGTCACGCCACCGGCTGGGACACTACTCAAAGGCGGCAATTAAGCGCCAGTAAAAGAATCCTCTTACTCACAAATTAAAGGTAATCCAATGAGCAATCTGAGCCCTGAGTTTATTCTGCCGCAAAATTTTTGTGCTAATCCGCAGGACGCCTGGACTATCCCGGCACGGTTCTATACCGACCAGCAGGCTTTTGAACACGAACAAGAGAACGTGTTTGCCAAAAGCTGGATTTGTGTTGCCCACAGCAGCGAACTGGCAAAGCCAAATGACTATGTCACGCGTGAAGTGATTGGTGAGAACATCGTGCTGGTGCGTGGTCGCGATAATGTACTGCGCGCATTCTACAACGTCTGCCCGCATCGTGGTCATCAACTGCTGAGCGGCGAAGGGAAAGCCAAAAACGTGATTACCTGCCCCTACCACGCGTGGGCGTTCAAACTTGATGGCAATCTGGCGCATGCGCGTAACTGTGAAAACGTCGCCAACTTTGACAGTGAAAAGGCGCATCTGACACCAGTACGACTCGAAGAATATGCCGGTTTTGTCTTCATCAATATGGACCCGAACGCCGGTAGCGTTGAAGATCAGCTTCCGGGACTGGCAGCCAAAGTCGTCGAGGCCTGCCCTGACGTGCACGATCTGAAACTCGCCGCGCGTTTCACTACCCGCACGCCGGCCAACTGGAAAAATATCGTTGATAACTATCTGGAGTGCTACCACTGCGGTCCGGCCCACCCTGGTTTTTCCGACTCAGTACAGGTTGACCGTTACTGGCATACCATGCACGGCAACTGGACGCTGCAATACGGTTTTGCCAAACCCTCTGAACAGTCATTTAAGTTCGAAGAAGGTGTTGATGCTGCGTTCCACGGCTTCTGGTTGTGGCCGTGCACCATGCTCAACGTCACGCCAATCAAAGGCATGATGACCGTTATTTATGAATTCCCGGTGGATGCAGAAACCACGCTGCAAAACTACGACATCTATTTCACTAATGAAGAGCTGACCGAAGAGCAAAAAGCACTGATCGAATGGTATCGCAATGTCTTCCGCCCTGAGGATTTACGCCTGGTTGAGAGCGTACAAAAAGGTCTGAAATCACGTGGCTATCGTGGACAGGGACGCATTATGGCCGACACCAGCGGTAGCGGAATCTCCGAACATGGCATTGCCCATTTCCATAATCTGGTCGCTCAGGTGTTTCAGGATTAATCCGCGAAGGAGTTCGTCATGACCGTTTTTCAGACTTCACTTTTTCGCCAGCAGGCGTTTATCGCCGGACACTGGTGTGATGCCGATGACAGTAACACGTTGTCAGTCAGCAACCCGGCAACAGGGGCCGTTCTGGGGCAAATTCCCAACATGGGAACGTCAGAGGCGCAACGCGCCATTGATGCCGCATCTCAGGCGCTACCGGCCTGGCGGGCAATGACCGCAGCCCAACGTTCCACGTTGCTTAAAGCCTGGCATCATTTAATTCTCGACAACAAAACGGCGCTGGCGCAAATCATGACCGCCGAGCAGGGCAAGCCGCTGGCTGAGGCGGAAGGAGAGATTGTCTATGCCGCGTCGTTTATTGAGTGGTTTGCCGAGCAGGCTAAACGTACTAATGGCGAGATAATCCCCTCGCCTACGACGGATAAGCGGTTGATGGTGATCCGTCAGGGTATCGGAGTCTGCGCGGCAATTACGCCATGGAACTTCCCTGCGGCAATGATCACCCGCAAAGCCGGTCCCGCGCTGGCCGCAGGTTGTACGATGGTCGTCAAACCGGCCAACGAAACACCGTTTACCGCGCTGGCGCTGGCAGAACTCGCACGTCAGGCCGGTATTCCGGCGGGTGTTATCAATGTCGTGACCGGAAAGTCTCGCGAAATTGGTGCAATGTTTACCGCTGACGATCGCGTACGCAAACTGTCGTTTACCGGCTCTACCGAGGTAGGGCGCGTACTGATGCGTCAGTGTTCCGATTCTATCAAAAAGGTCTCACTGGAGCTGGGCGGCAACGCGCCGTTTATCGTATTTGAGGACGCGGATCTCGACAAAGCCGTTGAAGGCGCGCTGGTGGCTAAATTCCGCAATGCCGGGCAAACCTGCGTTTGCGTGAACCGTTTTTACATTCATCAGGCTGTTTATGACGCGTTTTGTGAGAAATTCGTGGCCCGGGTCGCTACGCTGAAAGTCGGCAACGGTGAGCAACCCGGCGTACAAACCGGTCCGCTGATCAATACCGCTGCCGTCGACAAAGTGCAAGCGCTTCTCGACGACGCGCTGACGCGGGGCGCCACGCTGTTAACCGGGGGGCAACGCCATGCGCTGGGAGGAAACTATTTTACGCCCACCGTCATCGGCAACGTGCAGCCGGGCACGCAGTTGCTCCAGGAAGAGATATTCGGACCGGTCGCCGCGCTGGTGAAGTTTGAAGATGAACAGGATGTGATCCGCCAGGCAAATGACACCATTTATGGACTGGCATCCTACTTCTACAGCAATGATGCCGCGCGCATCTGGCGTGTTTCTGAGCAACTGGAGTATGGCATGGTCGGGATTAATACCGGACTGATCTCGAATGAAGTCGCCCCGTTCGGTGGTGTGAAGCAATCAGGGCTGGGGCGAGAAGGTTCCGAACACGGTATCGAAGATTACCTGGAAATGAAATATCTCTGCCAGGGGCTGTAACGACAGATTCCGGCGTGGAGGGTAACCCGCGCCGGACAGATTTTTTAGGGAGTGCCGCAATGTCTGAATATCAAATGCGAGAAGTTCAGGTCAGTCAGATTGAAACGATTACCGCGCATGTAAAGCGCTTCACCCTAACGGCTGCCTCAGGCGATCTGTTGCCTGCGTTCCAGGGCGGCAGCCATATTATCGTGCAAATGCGCGATGGCGAAAATCTCTATAGCAACGCGTACTCGCTGATGAGCTCGCCGTTGGATACCCGCACCTGGCAAATTGCTGTGCGCCTGGAGGAGAATTCCAAAGGCGGTTCACGATACCTGCATCAGCAGGTCAAACCCGGCGATACGCTGACGATTTCCACGCCCAATAATCTTTTTGCCCTCGAACCGCAGGCGCAAAAGCATCTGTTAATTGCTGGCGGCATTGGTATTACGCCCTTCCTGTCGCAGATCCCGGAACTCGAAAACGCCCAGGCACAGTGGCAGCTACATTACTGTTCACCCAGCCTGGAAAACTGCGCGTTTCATGATGAACTGAAACAGCACCACCAGGCCGATCGCATTCATCTGCATCTTTCGAGCGAAGGCACTCGCCTCGACCTGGCTCGTCTGCTGGCCGATGTAGAACCCGGCACCCACATTTATACCTGCGGCCCGGCCGTGCTTAACGATGCCGTAAGACGCGAGGCCGCCCGCCACGGTCTGGATAACAATACGCTGCATTTTGAGCAATTTGCGCTAGAGGATAAGAGCGGTGATGCGTTCACCCTCGTGCTGGCACGTTCCGGACGTGAGTTTGTCGTTCCGCAAGAGATGACTATTCTGCAGGTTATCGAAAATAACAAAGCTGCCAGAGTCGAGTGTCTGTGCCGTGAAGGCGTGTGCGGTACCTGTGAGACGGCGATTCTTGAAGGGGAAGCGGATCACCGCGATCAATACTTTAGCGACGACGAAAAAGCCAGTCAGCAGAGCATGCTTATCTGCTGTTCACGCGCCAAAGGCAAACGCCTGGTGCTTGATTTGTAGAATTTAACCGACCGGATAAGCGATGGACTATACCCGGTCGGCCTGCTCGCTTACTGCGGATAGTCCAGCAGCAGCGCCCTGAGGCGGTCGGCCATCAGTTCGCCACGCCAACCGGAAATCAGCTCCGGCAGGGACGCCTGCGGCTTTAATTTCCAGTGCCAGTTGAGCAACTGGTTGATTTGACGACGCGAAGCAAGGAGTTCCACGCTAAGATTGTGCTCCGCACTCACGTCGGCCACCAGGGCTTTAATGGCTTTGAATGCCTTGCGATAACCCGGCATATCCATCAGATTCAGCAACGGTTGCGGCAAGGCTTCTTCCGGCATTGCCTGCGCTTTCTCGACCAGTGAAATCAGCGTCTTGCCATGGAAACGAATTTCACTACCTGAGAGACCCAGACTATCCAGTTCCCCCAGACTTCCCGGCATATAGCGGGCAACCGCCCACAGATGTTCTTCGCGCACCACGAAGTTCACTGCCAAATCACGCTCACGCGCTTTGCGCAACCGCCAGTCGGCCAGGAGTTGCAGGCAAGCGAGCTGACGGGTACGCAACTGCCAGGCATTGGTAATTTCTCGCCACGCATCTTCAGGCGCCAGAATTTCCTGACGACGCTGTTGCATCAAACGACATTCGTCCAGCGCAGCGGGCAACCAGCCGGACGCATCGGTTTCTGCCATCAGTTTTGTGGTGATCGGTAATAAATACCAGACATCTGCCGCCGCATACTCGCACTGCCGCTCGGTCAGCGGTCTGGCCAGCCAGTCGGTGCGCGATTCACTTTTATCCAGCGCCACCCCGGTGAACTCTTCCACCATCGCAGCAAAGCCCCACGACAGCGGGCGTCCACAAAAGGCGGCCAGAATCTGGGTATCGATCAGTGGTTGCGGGAGTTCACCAAACGTGTTGAGAAACACTTCCAGGTCTTCACTTCCGGCATGCAGAAATTTAGTGATCGTAGTGTCACGCAGGATATCGCGCAGCGGCGACCAGTCGGTGATCCCAAGCGGGTCAATCAGAGCAACGTGTTTGCCATCAAACAGCTGGATCAGCCCCAACTGCGGGTAGTAGGTACGCGTGCGAACAAATTCTGTATCCAGGGCTATCGCCGGAAATTCACGGACGGCTTCGCACAGCGTGGCTAACGCGTCGTCCGTAGTGATCATTTGATAATTCAAATCGTGCTCTCTTAGGTTTTCGCCAAAAAAAACGCCGGATTATCCGGCGCTTTCTGCTGGCTGTCTTAACGCTCAGCCTTTATTGTCCACTTTGACGCGGGCTTCGTCACGTAATTCTCGTCGCAAAATTTTACCGACGTTAGATTTCGGCAACTCATCACGGAATTCCACCAGTTTCGGAACTTTGTAGCCCGTCAGTTGACGACGGCAAAAAGTAACCAGCGCTTCATCGGTTAACGAAGCATCCTTCTTCACCACAAAGATTTTTACCGCCTCACCGCTACTGCCTGACGGTACGCCGACGGCAGCCACTTCCTGAACGCCGGGGTGCTGCATGACGACATCTTCAATTTCGTTCGGATAAACGTTAAAACCCGACACCAGGATCATATCTTTCTTACGATCGACAATACGCAGGAAGCCTTCGTCGTCCATCACTGCGATATCACCCGTGTGCAACCAGCCATTTTTGACAATTTCATCGGTCGCATCCGGGCGCTGCCAGTAGCCCAGCATCACCTGTGGCCCTTTAACACACAGTTCGCCCGGCTCTCCCGGCGGAACTTCATTATCGTCATCGTCAACCAGTTTGACCTCGGTAGACGGAACCGGTAACCCGATACTGCCGCTATGATAGTCGATATCGTGCGGGTTAACGCTTACCAGTGGAGCACACTCGGTCAGACCATAACCTTCCAGCAGATATTGGCCGGTCAGCTTCACCCAGCGTTCTGCCACCGCCTGCTGAACGGGCATACCGCCCCCAGCAGACAGGTGCAACGACGAAAAGTCCAGTTGCTGGAACTCCTTGTTATTCAGCAATGCGTTAAACAACGTATTGACGCCGGTCATCGCGGTAAACGGGTATTTTGCCAGCTCTTTCACCAACCCCGGAATATCACGCGGGTTAGTGATCAGCAGGTTTTGTCCACCCAGTTCAATAAACAGCAGGCAGTTCATGGTGAGCGCGAAAATGTGGTACAGCGGTAGCGCCGTCACCACCAGCTCTTTACCCGGATGCAGCAACGGTCCGTATGTGGCATTAACCTGTTCCAGGTTAGCCAGCATGTTACGGTGCGTGAGCATTGCGCCTTTCGCCACACCGGTGGTACCACCGGTATACTGCAGGAAAGCCAAATCCTCAGACACGACTTCCGGCTTCACATACTGCATGCGGTAACCGTTTTGCAGCGCACTGCGAAATGAGATGGCATCCGGCAGGTGATATTTTGGCACCAGACGCTTGATATACTTCACGACGAAGTTAACCAGCGTCCCTTTCGCGGTCGACAACTGATCGCCCATACGCGTGAGGATCACGTGTTGAACCGAGGTCTTATCGACCACTTTCTCCAGCGTGTGAGCAAAGTTAGAGACGATGACGATCGCCGAGGCACCGCTATCGTTGAGCTGATGTTCCAGCTCGCGGGGCGTGTACAGCGGGTTAACGTTCACCACAATCATGCCGGCACGTAAAATCCCAAACAGTGCAACGGGATATTGCAACAGGTTGGGCATCATCAGCGCCACGCGATCGCCCTTTTTCAGTCCAAGTCCTTGTTGCAAATAAGCCGCAAATGCCCGACTGCGCTCTTCGAGCTTGCGAAAGGTCATCACCTCCCCCATGTTCATAAACGCAGGCTGATCGGCATAGCGCCTTACTGAGTGTTCGAAGAGTTCCACCAGGGATTGATAACGGTCAGGATTGATCTCCGCGGGAACACCTGCGGGATAACGGTTAAGCCAAACCTTTTTCAATACATCACCTCTAAAATGCGTATTCGTCGTCATCACAACCCCAGGCAATAAACAAACTGTTAACATAATATTAACTCAGCGTACCAGTTTGTTTATTACACAACGACAAGGTTGCGAAGCACGTCACTATTTATTTTTCTTATATCCACGTTAATGCAGAAACAGCGGACGAGCCGCTGTTTCTTTTACCATTAAAACAATGAGTTACTCTGTTACTATGGTCTGAACCTGTGCGGGACCGGGATTGTACCATCCCCATCCGCCGTAGCCACCGTAAGGCCAGCCACGCGCACCGTAGAACCAGGGGTCAATCGGCTGCGGAGGCATCACAATCTGCTGGGTAATATGCCAGCGTTTATAACCGGTTACCTGCATCAGCATGAACTTATACGGTGTACTACCAATTTTTCCGTCCACTGTTCCGCTAATCGGTCCGACTACGGTGACCAGTTGACCACGAAAATCTACCGGGTCGAGGAAGCCGTTAACATCGGCATAAATTCGCCCGCGTGACGCTTCGCCCAGAATCGGTCGTGCCCCGCTGTCGAGCGGCATGGTGGCGATCTCCAGTCGGGATTTCCCTTGCTGGTTTTGAATATCCACCACTTTATCGCCAAAACGTGCTTCTTGTCCGACGTACAACTGCGGCGCATTCATCACCCGCACCAGATCCTGCTGCGGTGTCGGGCTCGAACCTTTAATCGCATCCGGGATGGTGACACAGCCGCTTAGCGATAACGCTAATACGCCTGCCAGTACACCTTTCATTAACTGCTTTTGGACCACCATGTTGCGACTCCCTTTTCTTAGCGCCTGCCCCGGCACGTTCAGACAACTGCACATCGGCGGCTGTTCGTATTAACCGGGGGATTTACTACTAAGATTCATTCTTTACCAGGAAGTTTCTTCCACGCCACGGTGTTACGTAAATAAACCGGTTCAGCATGTTCAACAGCCACGGTCTTGCCGCATGCCAGCATTTGCGTCGCGACAGGCAGCATATCTTCTGCCGCTGGCAGCAATACGTCGCCATCGTTCAGCGTCAGACCACTGTCTTTGCCGAGTTCAGGCCAGGCTGGCCAGCCCGTGCCAACGGTTACCCAGTCGCCAGAAAGCTGCAGCAGGCGATCGTGTACCTGCTCCGGCGTTAACACCGCTTCTGTCTCTTCGCCGCGCCAGACACCATCTTCATCACGCTGATATTCAGCCCAGTACACTTCACCCATACGCGCATCAATCGCTGCCAGCACGCGTGTCGCACCGGATTTACGCCAGGCACCCTGTGCCATTGTCGCCAGAGTAGAAACCCCGATCATCGGTAAATTCGCCCCTAACGCCAGCCCCTGAGCGATACCAATACCGATGCGTACACCGGTGAAACTGCCGGGACCGCGACCAAATGCCAGGGCATCAATATCGGTGAGCGTTAAATCGCCAGCGGCCAGGATATCCTGGACCATCGGCAAAATTCGTTGGGTATGTTCTCGTGGGCAAAGCTCGAAGTGAGCCTTAATAGTACCGTCATTCCACAGGGCAACAGAGCACGCCTCTGTGGCGGTATCGATAGCCAGAATTCGCATGGGTATTTGTGATCAGATCAATAAATTTGGCGCGCATCTTACCACACTCCGTAACAAATTACTCAGCCGATGGTATCGCAAGAAAGCGAACAGCACGCGCAATATCACGCGTACGGGGCGCAGGCGGAAGGCTTGCCAGGAAGGTCGCGCCATAAGGGCGCATCACCAGACGGTTATCACAAATCACCAGCACACCACGGTCGTCAGCATCACGGATCAGTCGCCCTACCCCCTGTTTCAGCGTGATAACCGCATCCGGGAGCTGAACCTCTTCGAAAGGATCGCCGCCACGCAGGCGGCAGTCTTCCATCCGCGCTTTTAACAGCGGATCGTCCGGGGAGGTAAACGGCAATTTATCGATAATCACCAGCGACAGCGTATCGCCACGCACGTCCACCCCTTCCCAGAAACTACTGGTAGCAACCAGCAAGGCATTCCCTGCGCTGACAAACTGCTGTAGCAGTTGCCCTTTACTGGTTTCGCCCTGTAAAAGTACGGGAAGCGTCATGGTGGCGCGGAATTGCTCCGCCAAATCGCGCATCATCGCGTGCGAGGTACACAGCATAAAGCAGCGCCCGTTGTTCGCTTCAATAATAGGGCGCAACATAGCAGCCAGTTGACGCGCCGCACCAGGCTGGTTGGTTTGCGGCAGATTGCGTGGTACGCACAGCAGTGCCTGACGCGTGTAATCAAAGGGGCTCGGCAGCAGCATCGACTCGGCTTCATCAATGCCCAACCGCGCCGTAAAATGGTGGAGATCGTCGTTTACCGACAATGTCGCGGAGGTGAATATCCAGCACCCCGGCTTTTGTTCCATCACTTCTTTGAATTTGTCAGCCACGGTAAGCGGCGTTAATGCGAGCGTAAAATGCCGGGAGGTACATTCATACCAGTAGCTGAATCCTGGCTGGTTGATCTCTTTCAGGCGTTTTAATCGGGCACGGTACAGCGTGGCGCGCTCAAACGCGGCATCCAGCAGCGCAGAACGCCCAAGGGACAATTTCGCCACGTCGTAGCACAGCTCCAGGGTGTCATCAAGCAGTAGAAACGCCCGTTGCACACGTTGGTCAGCCAACAGTTCTCGTAGGTTTCCACGATAGCCGGGCTCGCCGAGCTGTAAGCGAAAGTCCTGTGCGCTTTGCGCCAGACGATCGGCGCATTTTTGTAGCTGCTGGGTGTCTTTCAATTCTGTGCGATACGCAATCGTAATGTCTTTCGCCAGATCGAGTAGTTGCCGGCTGGAGAGTGATTGACCAAAGTACTGGCTGGCGATATCCGGTAGCTGATGGGCTTCATCGAAGATCATCACATCTGCCTCGGGGATTAATTCACCAAATCCACTCTCTTTCACCACCATATCGGCGAGAAACAGATGATGGTTGACCACCACCACATCGGCATCCATCGCTTTTTTACGGGCTTTGACGACGAAACACTCTTTATACAGCGGGCAGTCGCTGCCAAGACAGTTGTCGTTAGTGCTGGTCACCAGTGGCCAGGCCTGTGAATCTTCCGCCACGCTGACGCAGGTGCTGATGTCGCCATCAAGGGTTTGATTTGACCATGAACGCAGAAGGATGACGTCGCTTAACGTTTGTACCGGCAGATCGCCACCCGCCAGCGCCTGCTGTTCGAGGCGTTCCAGACACAGGTAGTTGGAGCGCCCTTTTAGCAGCGCCAGTTTACCGGTGAACTTCAGGGCTTTTGCGACGGTCGGGAGGTCGCGGCTGTAAAGCTGATCCTGCAACGCTTTTGAACCCGTCGACACGATCACTTTCTTGCCAGCGCGAAGCGCCGGGGCGAGATAAGCGTAGGTTTTACCTGTGCCAGTGCCGGCTTCTACAACAAGCGGTTGTGATTTTTCAATGGCATGACTGACAGCAATCGCCATCTGTCGCTGTGGTTCACGCGGTTTAAAACCCGGTATCGCTTTAGCCAATTGACCGTCTGCTGCAAAATCGTCCGTCACACTGCCCCCTGTTCATTTGAACAGGGATTATGTCAGGCCAGCGGGTCTTTCGCCAGTTGAAGAGGTGACGCAGGCGCAACATTATGGCAGTCTTGGCGCAATCTGAAGCCCATGAAGAAAAATGTAAATAAGGAATGATTTATGACGATTGTGCGCATTGATGCCGAAGCACGTTGGTCTGACGTGGTTATCCATAACAACACGTTGTACTACACCGGCGTACCGGAGAACCTGGACGCAGATGCCTTTGAACAAACTGCAAATACGCTGGCACAAATTGATGCGGTGCTGGAAAAACAGGGTAGCAACAAGTCACGAATCCTTGATGCCACCCTTTTTCTGGCAGACAAAAGTGATTTTGCCGCAATGAATAAAGCCTGGGATGCGTGGGTCGTTGCCGGTCACGCGCCGGTACGTTGTACGGTACAGGCCGGATTGATGAACCCGAAATACAAAGTCGAGATCAAGATTATCGCTGCGGTTTAAGCAACGTTACTCGTCTTCATCTTCAAAACGCGCCACGATCCGTTCACCGGTATGGCTGGCGCGTAGCTCTTCAGCAACCAGAGCAATCGCTTGTCCGCTGCTCATCCCCTGCGACATCAGTTCCTGAATACGCTCTACCGCTTTTTGCTGCTGCTCATGACTGAGTGAAGGTAAACCTGCAAACATTGTTAACTCCTGCTAAATTGTCTGCGCTAATTATTTCATGCTACCGGGCAGTTAGCCAGTAGAGTAGCAACGAGTCAGGACTGATGAAGACGTTATCTCCCGCAGTAATCACATTACCCTGGTGTCAAAACGCCGCTGAACGCTATTTTTCGACCTTAAGCCATCTCCCTTGGGCGATGCTGTTACATTCAGGTGATGCCGATCATCCGCATAACCGTTTTGATATTCTGGTCGCCGACCCCTTAGCGACACTGGTCACGCGTGCTCTGGAGACGGTGGTCAAGGACAGGCAAGGCATTTTGCGCACGCCTGATGACCCGATGGCAGTATTACAGTCAACGCTAACCGCCCTGGCTATTCAGCCCGATTATCATCCCGACCTCCCGTTCCAGGGCGGCGCACTGGGCCTGTTTGGCTACGATCTGGGCCGCCGCTTTGAATCGCTGCCGAATATCGCCGAATGCGATATCGCCCTGCCGGATATGGCCGTCGGTATCTATGACTGGGCGTTGATTGTCGATCACCAGCTACAGACTATATCACTACTTAGCCATAGCGATGTGCATGCCCGTCTGGCCTGGCTTGAAAATCAACTGCCGCCGGTACGCGAGCCCTTTACATTAACGTCGGCATGGCGCTCGAATATGAGCCGTGAGCAATACGGCGAAAAGTTTCGTCAGGTGCAGCAGTATCTGCACAGCGGGGACTGCTATCAGGTCAACCTGGCCCAACGTTTTCAGGCGCAGTATCAGGGCGATGAATGGCAAGCGTTTGTCCAGCTCAATCGTGCCAACCGCGCGCCATTCAGTGCGTTTATACGTCTGGAAGACGGGGCGATCCTCAGCCTGTCACCGGAGCGCTTTATCCAACTGGAAAATCAGCATATCCAGACGCGCCCCATCAAAGGCACGCTACCCAGACTGGACGATCCTGATGCCGATCGCCAGCAAGCCGACACGCTGGCCAATTCGCCAAAGGATCGGGCGGAAAACCTGATGATCGTCGATTTGATGCGTAACGATATCGGACGCGTCGCCGTTCCAGGCTCGGTTAAGGTTCCGGAACTGTTTGTGGTTGAACCCTTCCCGGCCGTACATCATCTGGTCAGTACCATCACCGCACGTTTGCCGCAGACGCTGCACGCGACCGATCTATTACGTGCCGCCTTCCCAGGTGGCTCCATTACGGGCGCACCAAAAGTGCGGGCAATGGAAATTATTGATGAGCTGGAGCCGCATCGTCGTAACGCCTGGTGCGGCAGCATCGGTTATCTGAGCTTTTGCGGCAATATGGATACCAGTATCACCATTCGCACCCTGACAGCGACCGGCGGGCAGTTGTACTGTTCAGCTGGCGGCGGCATTGTAGCGGACAGTCAGGAAGACGCGGAATATCAGGAAACATTTGATAAAGTGAATCGTATTTTGCATCAACTGGAGAACTGACACGTGGAAAACAGCAGCCTGACGCTTGATGATTTTTTATCACGTTTTCAACTCCTGCGCCCGCAGGTAAATCATGATGCGCTAAACCAACGCCAGGCCGCCGTACTGATCCCTATCGTCCGTCGTCCACAGCCGGGGTTGCTATTGACTCAGCGCTCCGTTCATTTGCGAAAACATGCCGGGCAGGTCGCCTTTCCTGGGGGCGCGGTGGACAGCAGCGATGCTTCGCTGATTGCCGCCGCACTGCGCGAAGCCCAGGAAGAAGTGGCAATTCCGCCTTCATCCGTTGAGGTCATTGGCGTGCTGCCGCCGGTCGATAGTGTGACCGGGTTCCAGGTCACACCGGTGGTGGGCATCATCCCGCCCAATTTACCGTATCGAGCCAGTGAAGATGAGGTTTCAGCGGTGTTTGAAATGCCGTTGGCGCAAGCCCTGCATTTAGGTCGTTACCATCCCCTCGATATCTACCGTCGTGGCGATTCACATCGTGTGTGGCTTTCCTGGTATGAACACTATTTCGTCTGGGGAATGACCGCCGGAATAATTCGTGAGCTGGCGCTGCAAATTGGCGTGAAGCCCTGACTATACTTATCTTTACGCACGCCATAGACAACTTGAAACTCAGGTCACAACATTAGTAAAATCGCGGTTATCTATTAGTTTAATTCATGTGAATAGTTAAGCCGATCGCCGCGTTCCCTCTTACACTATGCGCAGTTATAACATCGTTACTGGAAAGCCCAGTCGCCCTGTAGGAGTATTATCGTGATTAGTCTATTCGACATGTTTAAGGTGGGGATTGGTCCCTCATCTTCCCATACCGTAGGGCCTATGAAGGCGGGTAAACAGTTCGTCGATGACCTGGTCGAAAAAGGATTACTGGACAGCGTTACCCGTGTTGCCGTCGACGTGTATGGTTCACTGTCGCTCACGGGTAAAGGTCACCACACCGATATCGCCATTATTATGGGTCTGGCGGGCAATGAGCCTGCTACCGTGGACATTGACAGCATTCCCGGATTTATCCGCGATGTAGAAGCGCGTGGCCGCCTGCTGCTTGCGCAGGGTCAACACGAAGTGGATTTCCCACAGAATGACGGCATGCGTTTTCACAACGGCAATTTGCCGTTGCATGAAAACGGGATGCAGATCCATGCGTACAACGGCGAAACCGTCATTTACAGCAAAACGTACTATTCCATTGGCGGTGGATTCATCGTTGATGAAGAACATTTTGGCCAGGATGCAGCGAACGAGGTCAGCGTACCTTATCCGTTCAAATCCGCGACCGAAATGCTGGAATACTGCAACAGCACCGGTCTGTCTCTCTCTGGCATGGTGATGCAGAACGAACTCGCACTGCACAGCAAGAAAGAGATTGAAGAGTACTTTGGCAACGTCTGGCAAACCATGCAGGCCTGTATCGATCGTGGGATGAACACCGAAGGCGTTCTGCCTGGACCGCTGCGCGTTCCTCGTCGTGCCTCCGCCCTGCGTCGTATGTTGGTCTCCAGCGACAAGCTCTCCAACGATCCGATGAACGTGATCGACTGGGTGAACATGTTTGCGCTGGCCGTTAACGAAGAAAACGCTGCAGGTGGCCGCGTAGTAACAGCACCTACTAACGGTGCCTGCGGGATCGTGCCTGCCGTTCTGGCTTACTACGATCACTTTATTGAATCTGTCAGCCCGGATATCTACACCCGTTATTTCCTGGCGGCGGGGGCAATTGGTGCGTTGTACAAGATGAACGCCTCTATCTCTGGCGCCGAAGTAGGCTGCCAGGGTGAAGTCGGCGTGGCATGTTCCATGGCTGCTGCAGGTCTGGCAGAACTGTTAGGCGCGAGCCCTGAACAGGTGTGTATTGCTGCCGAAATCGGTATGGAGCACAACCTGGGCTTAACCTGCGACCCGGTTGCCGGACAGGTGCAGGTTCCGTGCATCGAACGTAACGCTATTGCGTCCGTGAAGGCGATTAACGCCGCACGTATGGCGATGCGTCGTACCAGCGCACCGCGCGTCTCGCTGGATAAAGTCATCGAAACCATGTACGAAACAGGCAAAGATATGAACGCCAAATACCGCGAAACATCACGCGGCGGTCTGGCAATCAAAGTCCAGTGTGACTAATACTTAATTTTCGCCCATCTGCGACGGATGGGCGAATTTACCCCTTCTCGCTCGTCTACTGTAATTTTCCCCACTACACTTGCTCTGTTGCTGTTGGCTTCTGGGACCAACGGCTTATCGGGCGGCCCGCATGCAAACAGCACAACGGATCATTCAAAACTATCGCCGTAATCGCTTAATCGTCTGCACAATATGTGCACTACTGACGCTCATCCTCACATTAACGGTCCGATTTATTTCGGAGCGTAATATAAATCACCGTTACACCGTCACTTTTGCTAATCATGCCGTTGAAGCACTAGATGATGTGCTGCTCCCACTGCAGGCCGGGCGCGATATGCTGCTCCCGTTGATTGGTCTTCCCTGCTCGGTGGCGCGTTTACCCTTGAGCAAGCATGCTGCCAGACTACAAACAGTGCGCTCCATCAGTCTGATTCAGGGGGGGATTCTTTATTGCTCCAGTATCTTTGGCTATCGCAATGTGCCTATCCGCCAAATTCAACCTGAATTACCAAGCCGGGAGGCACAACTGCTGTTGTCCACCGACCATTCGCTGATTAAAGGTAGCCCCATTCTGACGCAGTGGTATCCGGCCTCCGCGGATGGCGAAAATGGGGTGCTGGAAATCGTCAATATTGATTTATTGTCGACCATGCTGCTGGAACCCCAGCCACCGCAAATCACCAACGCCAGTTTAACCGTCGGTAACCGCCACCTGCTCTACGGACAAGGTGTTGTCGAGACCTTGCCTGCACTGAACGATGAAAAACGTTATCAGCTTTCATCGCAACATTTCCCCTTCACGATCAGCGTCACCGGCCCAGGCGCCAGTGAATTAGCGATGAAACATCTGCCTACACAACTACCGCTGGCAGTGATCCTGAGCCTGTTGGTGGGATACCTTGCCTGGCTGGCAACCGCCAGCAGGATGAGTTTTTCCTGGGAGATTAATCTGGCTCTCGCGGCACACGAGTTCGAGTTGTTTTGTCAGCCACTGCTGAACGCGCAGACCCAGCAATGTATGGGTGTAGAAATTCTGTTACGCTGGAACAACCCACGCCAGGGCTGGATTTCGCCGGAAGTATTTATTCCTATCGCCGAAGAGCACAACCTGATTGTCCCTCTTACCCGTCATGTCATCGCAGAAACCATTCAGCAACGACACGTTTTTCCGATGAGTAGCCAGTTTCATATCGGTATCAATGTTGCCGCCAGCCATTTCCGCCACGGTACGCTGTTAAAAGACCTCAATCAGTACTGGTTCAGCCAGCATCCCATCCAGCAACTGGTTATTGAATTGACCGAACGCGATGCCTTACTGGATGTGGATTATCGGATCGTGCGCGAGTTGAATCGCCTCGGCGTTAAGCTGGCGATTGACGATTTTGGTACCGGAAACAGTTCACTCTCCTGGCTGGAAAAATTGCGCCCGGATGTGTTGAAAATTGATAAATCATTTACTTCGGCGATCGGAACCGACGCCGTGAATTCAACCGTCACAGACATCATTATCGCGCTGGGAAAAAGACTGAATATCGAACTGGTGGCTGAAGGCGTAGAAACGCAGGCACAGGCGCAGCATTTACGCCGTCATGGCGTACATTTATTGCAAGGTTTTTTGTATGCGAAGCCGATGCCGCTGCGCGATTTTCCCAAATGGCTGGCGGGCAGTACACCACCACCCGCCAGGCA
This sequence comes from Citrobacter sp. RHBSTW-00671, assembly GCF_014103415.1. Lineage (NCBI taxonomy): Bacteria > Pseudomonadati > Pseudomonadota > Gammaproteobacteria > Enterobacterales > Enterobacteriaceae > Citrobacter > Citrobacter sp. RHBSTW-00671. Next base: position 2,670,595 of record NZ_JABXPR010000001.1, on the reverse strand, counting down.
TAACGGGCGCCATATCATGCCCATTATGCCGTTTCGCTAACCCCGTTTACTCGTCTTCGTCGTGAGCGGGTTGTTCTTTAACAATGCGAACTAAATCCACACGATAGTCATTGGCTTCGACAATCGTAATGCTCAGCGGTGCGACCTCAATAACATCACCGACACGCGGGATGTGACCGTTAGCCGCAATCACCAGCCCTGCTACGGTGGCGATGTCTTCGTCCTCATCCACCAGCGTATCCACGTCCAGCGCCTGTTGCAGCGCGTGCAGGTCGGTTCCCCCTTTCACCAACCAGCCACCGGCGTCAGCAATGATTTCAGGGGTTTCATCGGCATCCGGGAACTCACCCGCAATCGCTTCTAATACGTCCAGCGGTGTTACCAGCCCCTGCACCACACCAAATTCGTTAGTGACGATGACAAAACTACCGCGGGCACGACGCAGTACGCCTAACAGATTAATCGGGTCCAGCGTTTCCGGGACGACAATTGCCGGCGAGGCAGACGCAATCGCTGCAACATCCACACCGTCTTCCAGCGCCACCAGCAGCTCTTTAGCACGCACGATACCGATAATTTCATCAAGCTCGCCACGACACACCGGGAACAGGCTGTGTGGAGAAGAAAGCAACTGTTCGCGAATTTCCGCTACGCTCAGATCGGCGTCAACCCAGCTAATTTCACCACGAGGAGTCATGATGCCGCGTAATGAACGGGATGCCAGTGAGAGAACACCGTTGATCATATAGCGCTCTTCTTCCACAAACGCGCCTTCCGGGACCGGTACGGGCACTTGATTGTCAGATTCCATCTGCACGCTGGCCTGACGTTTACCGCCCATCAGACGCAAGATTGCATCCGCAGTACGCGCACGCAGCGGCAGTGTCGACTGGTGGCGAATAAAGTTACGACGGGCAATCTGGTTAAACAGTTCGATAATAATGGAGAAGCCAATCGCCGCGTACAGATAACCTTTCGGAATATGGAAGCCAAAGCCTTCGGCAACCAGGCTCAGACCAATCATCAGCAGGAAGCTCAGACACAGCACCACCACCGTCGGATGTTGGTTCACAAATCGCGTCAGCGGCTTCGACGCCAGCAGCATCACCGCCATCGCAATAACCACCGCCGCCATCATCACCGGCAGATGGTTGACCATACCGACTGCAGTAATGACCGCATCCAGCGAGAACACCGCATCGAGGATAACAATCTGCGTCACCACGACCCAGAAACTCGCATAGCCTTTTGTCTGGCCGGTATCATGTTCACGGTTTTCCAGCCGCTCATGCAGCTCTGTCGTAGCCTTGAACAAGAGGAAGATACCCCCCAGCAGCATAATCAGATCGCGCCCTGAGAACGCATAGTCCATTACCGTAAACAGCGGTTTCGTCAGCGTTACCATCCACGAAATCACGGACAACAAGCCCAGACGCATAATCAGTGCCAGTGACAAACCGATTAAACGCGCTTTATCTCGCTGTTTCGGCGGCAGCTTATCAGCCAGGATCGCAATGAAGACCAGGTTATCGATACCCAAAACAATTTCGAGAACGACAAGCGTGAGCAAACCCACCCAAATCTGCGGGTCCATTAAGAGTTCCATGACAAGCTCCTGCTTAAGGAATGACCAAACTGCGCCCTGAACATCTCAGGCGTTAAAGCGATATGCAGAGAAAATTTGTGGCAAAAAGTGCCAATCTGACAGGCGCAAAGCGGCCTGAAGGTGAAATGACGTCGGTGACGATCCATATGGTGGGCTACTGCCCTATACTCCTGAGTAATTAAACAGATGCTAAACATAACAGAGACAACCGGTTTTTAGCAAAGATTTACCTTCCTTTGCAATAAGTTGTTTCGGAGATATTTCACCCTTCGAAATTTCTTATGATCGGAAGTTAAATTACGGATCTTCATCACATAAAATATTTTTTTCGATATCTAAAATAATTCACGAAAATCATAGGTTTTTCTTTGTAACCCTTATCTGAATCGATTCGATTGCGGACGAGCGATTCAAAATGCATCTTCACGTTGATGTGTTAACGATAATAAAGGAGGTAGCAAGTGACCATTGCTATTGTAATAGGCACACATGGTTGGGCTGCAGAGCAGTTACTTAAAACAGCAGAGATGTTGTTAGGCGAGCAGGAAAACGTCGGCTGGATCGATTTCGTTCCAGGCGAAAATGCCGAAACGCTGATTGAAAAGTATAACGCTCAGTTGGCAAAACTGGATACCAGTAAAGGCGTGCTGTTTCTCGTTGACACATGGGGAGGCAGCCCGTTTAACGCTGCGAGCCGCATTGTCGTCGATAAAGAGCATTACGAAGTTATCGCAGGCGTGAACATTCCCATGCTGGTCGAAACCTTCATGGCGCGTGACGACAACCCCAGCTTCGATGAATTAGTCGCACTGGCGGTTGAAACGGGTAGCGAAGGCGTAAAAGCGCTGAAAGCAAAACCTGTTGAAAAAGCCGCACCTGCCCCCGTCGCAGCACCTAAGGCAGCGGCACCCGCGAAACCGATGGGCCCGAACGACTATATGCAGATCGGCCTCGCGCGTATCGATGACCGTTTAATCCACGGTCAGGTGGCAACCCGCTGGACCAAAGAAACCAACGTAACGCGCATTATTGTCGTCAGCGATGAAGTCGCCGCTGATACCGTGCGTAAAACGTTGCTGACCCAGGTCGCACCGCCAGGCGTTACAGCACACGTGGTTGATGTCGCGAAAATGATCCGCGTCTATAACAACCCGAAATACGCCGGTGAGCGTGTAATGCTGCTGTTCACCAACCCTACCGATGTAGAACGCATCGTTGAAGGTGGCGTAAAAATTACCTCTGTTAACATTGGCGGCATGGCATTCCGCCAGGGTAAAACGCAGGTAAACAACGCGATTTCGGTGGATGAAAAAGACATCGAAGCCTTCAAGAAACTCAACGAACGCGGTATTGAACTCGAAGCCCGTAAGGTTTCTACCGATCAGAAACTGAAAATGATGGATTTGATTGCCAAGGCGAAATAACCACCTGGCATTTACTTAGTTTTCACACTTAAGTCTGTATAGCAATAGGAGAAGTACAATGGAGATTACCACTCTTCAGATTGTGCTGGTGTTCATCGTCGCATGTATCGCGGGTATGGAGTCGGTACTCGATGAATTTCAGTTCCACCGTCCATTGGTGGCCTGTACGCTGATTGGTGCCGTTCTCGGGGATATGAAAACCGGTATTATCATCGGTGGTACCCTGGAAATGATCGCTCTGGGCTGGATGAACATCGGTGCTGCGGTTGCGCCTGATGCCGCGCTGGCTTCCATTATCTCTACCGTTCTGGTTATTGCCGGTCACCAAAGTATCGGTGCTGGTATCGCGCTGGCTATCCCGCTGGCAGCAGCAGGCCAGGTTCTGACCATTATCGTTCGTACCATCACCGTAGCCTTCCAGCACGCGGCGGATAAGGCGGCCGAAAACGGCAACCTGACGGCGCTCTCCTGGCTGCACGTGTCCTCCCTGTTCCTGCAGGCTATGCGTATTGCTATCCCAGCGGTAATCGTAGCGATTTCTGTCGGTACCAGTGAAGTTCAGAGCATGCTGAACGCGATTCCGGAAGTCGTTACCGGCGGCCTGAATATTGCGGGTGGCATGATCGTCGTGGTCGGTTATGCGATGGTCATCAATATGATGCGCGCAGGCTACCTGATGCCGTTCTTCTACCTTGGCTTCGTCACCGCGGCATTTACTAACTTCAACCTGGTTGCTCTGGGTGTGATTGGTGCCGTAATGGCCATCCTCTACATTCAGTTGAGCCCGAAATATAACCGCGTAGCCGGTGCGCCAGTACAGGCGGCGGGTAACAACGATCTTGATAACGAACTGGACTAGCAGGTGAGCGAAATGGTTGATATGACTAAAACTACCACCGAGAAAAAACTCACTCCGAGTGACATTCGTGGCGTGTTCATTCGTTCTAACCTGTTTCAGGGTTCATGGAACTTCGAACGTATGCAGGCGCTGGGTTTCTGTTTCTCCATGGTGCCGGCTATCCGCCGCTTGTACCCGGAAAACAACGACGCACGTAAGCAGGCTATTAAGCGTCACCTGGAATTCTTTAACACCCATCCCTATGTAGCGGCACCGGTTCTGGGCGTTACGCTGGCAATGGAAGAACAGCGTGCAAACGGCGCAGAGATTGACGATGGTGCCATCAACGGTATCAAAGTGGGTCTGATGGGGCCGCTGGCAGGCGTGGGTGACCCGATATTCTGGGGTACAGTGCGTCCGGTTTTTGCCGCGCTCGGCGCGGGTATCGCAATGAGCGGTAGCCTGCTTGGGCCACTGCTGTTCTTTATCCTGTTCAACCTGGTACGTCTGGCAACCCGCTATTACGGTGTGGCCTACGGCTACCGTAAAGGTGTCGATATCGTTAAAGATATGGGCGGCGGCTTCCTGCAGAAACTGACTGAGGGGGCGTCAATCCTCGGCCTGTTTGTTATGGGGGCCTTGGTTAACAAGTGGACGCACGTAAACATCCCGCTGGTGGTTTCCACTATCACCGGTCAGGATGGCCAGACACGCGTGACCACCGTGCAGACAATCCTTGACCAGCTGATGCCGGGCCTGGTTCCTCTGCTGCTGACCTTCGCCTGCATGTGGCTTCTGCGTAAAAAAGTGAACCCGCTGTGGATTATCGTTGGCTTCTTCGTCATCGGTATCGCGGGCTACGCTGTCGGCCTGCTCGGCCTGTAAGACTGTTGTACATCACCGGGGGCTTGCCCCCGGTTTTTCTATTTAGAGGGTTGAGGATTCATGACTATCACGGACCTGGTGCTGGTTCTTTTTATCTTATCGCTGCTGGCGTATGCCATTTACGATCAGTTCATCATGCCCCGCCGTAATGGCCCCACTCTACTGACTGTTGCCCTGCTTCCACGCAGTCGAGTCGACAGCGTTATCTTCATCGGTTTGATTGTTATTCTGATCTACAACAACATCACCAGCCACGGAGCACAATTCACCACATGGTTATTATGTGCACTGGTGTTAATGGGGTTGTATCTGTTCTGGATCCGTACGCCCAAAATTATTTTCAAACAAAAAGGTTTTTTCTTCGCCAATGTCTGGATTGAATATAACCGGATTAAAGAGATGAATTTATCAGAAGATGGTGTACTGGTGATGCAATTAGAACAGAGACGATTGCTTATTCGCGTACGAAATATAGACGACCTGGAGAGGATATATAAACTTCTCATTTCAAATCAATAGATTACAAATATAGCCTGAACTATGTTTTTTATATCTCAGTGAAAAACAAACATAGCTAAGGCTATATCCCCCCTCCCACATGTTATTTAATTTAACGTTTTATCTATAAATAAATCTAAATGAAAATTGTTTTCATTTAGAAGTCAAATAATATTTCTGCGTTTCTTGTTTTATATTCCAAAAATATGTTAAGGTTGCGCCCGTCGTTGGGGAGTAGCCGATTTCCAGACTCCGGAAATGTACGTGTCAACATACTCGTTGAAAAACGTGGCACGTACGGACTGAACATCACGTTTAGTCAGGCGAGACCATAGGCACATCAACTGCAATGCATATTTGAACGGCGCTGTATTTACAGTGATTCCAGCTTATGTGCATGGTTACTGGGGGCAGTGATGTGTTTTATGGAATACCCCGGTCAGGACGCTGTTATGAATCTCACCGCTACCGTTCTTCTCGCTTTCGGCATGTCGATGGATGCTTTCGCGGCATCAATTGGCAAAGGCGCCACCTTACATAAACCTAAATTCTCTGAAGCTCTGCGTACCGGCCTTATCTTTGGCGCAGTCGAGACCCTTACGCCACTGATTGGCTGGGGAATGGGCATGCTTGCCAGCAAATTCGTGCTGGAGTGGAACCACTGGATCGCCTTCATTCTGCTGATTTTCCTCGGTGGGCGAATGATAATCGAAGGCTTTCGTGACAACGATGATGAAGATGAAGAGCCGCAGCGCCGTCACGGTTTCTGGCTGCTGGTCACCACCGCCATTGCGACCAGTCTGGACGCGATGGCCGTCGGGGTCGGTCTGGCTTTCCTGCAGGTCAACATTATTGCCACTGCGCTGGCCATCGGCTGCGCCACGTTGATTATGTCTACTCTCGGGATGATGATCGGTCGTTTCATAGGCCCGATGCTGGGCAAACGTGCGGAAATTTTAGGCGGGGTGGTACTGATTGGTATCGGCGCCCAGATCCTCTGGGCACACTTCCACGGTTAATTCAGGCGCTGCCAGATATGAATACTAAAGTCAGTCTGGCAGTCAAACTTCGTTTCCCCTGCTAACGTTTCCCACACTTCCGGCTTTGCCCGCCAGGCGAACGGCGTCATTTGCAATAACGCAACGGCCTCGCTGCCCTTAAGCTGCATCTGATACCCCAGCGCAATACTCTGTTGCAGAACAAAACCGTCCAGTTGCTCTGTGTGTGGCGCATGTAAACGCACCTCATCATAAATCAGCCCTTTCAGCTCCAGCAAATGACGCGGACCCGGCGTGGCGGTGATGACCCATCCACCCGGTTTTACCACGCGAGCCAGCTCTTGCGCTTTGCAGGGGGCGTAGATCCTGATAATGGCGTCCATTGACGCATCGGCAAACGGCAGACGATGGCTGGAGGCAACGCAAAAGGTTACCTGCGGATAGCGCCGTGCCGCGGCTTTAATTGCCACTTTGGAGACATCAAGGCCAAACGTTGTACAGCCCGCTATCGCATCCGCGAAAGCGTGGGTGTAGTACCCTTCCCCACAGCCGATATCCAGAATCGACGCCTCGTTTGTTCCCAGCGTCTCGCTGAGTACATTCACAATCGCATCACGCAGCGGTTGATAGTGCCCGGCATCCAGAAATGCCCGGCGAGCCTGCATCATTTCCGCACTGTCACCCGGATCACGCGACCGCTTATGCTGAACCGGCATCAGGTTGACATATCCCTCTTTCGCCACGTCAAACTGATGCCGTCCAGGGCACACAAAACTGTTATTCGCTTGAGTAAGAGGCTGATGACAAAGGGGACAGGAAAACGACATGACAACTCCGGCTGGTGATTTAAGGGCGCAAGTGTAACGCGATTTGCGCCCCGCGAAAATAACTTACAGCGACGGCGAGGCCAGGCTATTACCGTGCATCACCAACAGATGGTCTGAATCGGCTGGCATCCCGTCGGGTTTCACGTTTTCCAGACGCAGGACATCGCCCATTATCTGGCTGAACACCGGGGCCGATACCGCACCGCCGTAGTAAGCGCCGTTTTGTGGGTTATTTATCACCACCACCAGCGCGAATTTCGGATCACTGGCAGGGGCAACCCCTGCCGTATACGCCACGTATTTATCGACGTACTTACCGTCATCGCCTATTTTTTTTGCCGTCCCGGTTTTCACCGCAACACGATAATCCCTCACCGCAGCCTTGGTCCCACCGCCGCCGGGTAGCGCAACGCTCTCCATCATATGTTCAACCTGATGCACCAGCGCTTCTGGCATTACACGAGTTCCTATCACCGGTGGGTCGATACGGGTAATTGAAAGCGGTCGGTAGACGCCAAAACTGCCGATAGTGGCATAGACATGTGCCAGTTGGAGCGGTGTCACCATTAACCCGTAGCCGAATGCAAAGGTCGCGCGGTCCAAATCGCTCCAGTAACGTCGCTGAGGCATTAAGCCGCTACTTTCCCCGGTGAGACCCAAGCCGGTTGGGTCGCCAAAGCCAAAGCTTTTATAGGTATCCAGCAGTTTCTGTACCGGCATTGCCAGCGAAAGGTGCGACACACCGGTATCGCTCGATTTCTGCAAAATACCGGTAAGCGATAGCTCAGGGTAAAACCCGACGTCGCGGATACGATGGCCATCAACATTAAAGGGGTGGGTATCAATCACGCTGTCAGGCTGTACAATCCCCTGCTGCAGAGCAGTCATGATCACTAATGGTTTGACGGTTGAGCCAGGCTCAAAGGTGTCACTTATTGCACGGTTGCGGAAATCATCCAGTACCGCGCCTTCACGGTTATTAGGGTTAAAATCGGGAAAACTCGCCATCGACAGGATTTCACCGGTGGCAATACTTACCAGCACCGCCGCACCAGAATCCGCTTTATTCCATGTCACGGCATTGTCCAGCGCATCTTCAGTCACCGTCTGCAAACGCTCATCAATACTGAGCTGCAATTCGTGCGCGGGGACCGGCATCACTTCCGTGATATTTTCAATCACATGCCCGAACTTGTCTTTGCGCACAAGACGAGAGCCGGGTTTACCCATCAACTGGCTGTTGAAACTTTTCTCCAGGCCTTCAATACCTTGTCCATCAATGTTGGTAAAGCCGATGAGATTCGCCGCCACATGACCTGCGGGATAGAAACGGCGGGATTCTTCGCGCAGATTGATCCCCGGGAGATTCAGATCATCAACCCACTCTGCCTGCTGTGGAGAAATCTGTCGTGCCAGATAGATAAAACGTCCAGCAGGGTTACTGTTTACACGTTCCGCCAGTGAACTGAGTGACAGATGCAGGGTTCTGGCCAGTGCTTGCCAACGTTCGTTATAACCCACGCCCCCCTTGCTAATAATGGTCTTGGGATCGGCCCAAACTGCATTCACCGGCACGCTTACTGCGAGGGGACGTCCTTCTCTGTCGGTAATCATCCCGCGTGGTGAGGCGGTTGTGACTTCACGTAACGAACGCATATCCTCCTGCTTGACCAGACTCGTTGGGGTGACGATTTGTAACCACGCAACCCGACCAAGCAACAATCCCAGACTCAACAGTATTGCCACACAAAGCAGGGCAAAACGTACGGGAGTAAAACTGCGCGCATCGCCGTCGTTTTTCTTTTTCACCGGGGCTCCAGCAAGATAGTTTTTCAGGTGACTGATTTAACGGGAATTGCCGGGAGAAAGCGGGGAAAACAATGCTACGAACATCACGCCTTTGCAACAAAGCGCTAATGGAGAGGCATTCAGAAATATTTTGACGTAATTTGAATTAAAAAGCCCCGCATAAGCGAGGCTTTATATCTGAATTGGTTGCGCCTGAGCGCTTCAAATCAGTGGTATCGATCAGATAGCTGTTACGTTAACAGCAGCCGGACCTTTCTGGCCGTCCTGAATTTCGAACTCAACGTTCTGGCCTTCAGCCAGAGTTTTGAAGCCGTTACCCTGGATAGCGGAGAAGTGTACGAACACGTCTTTGCTGCCATCAGCCGGAGTAATGAAACCAAAACCTTTAGACTCGTTGAACCACTTAACTTGACCTTTAATCTTTGCCATTTGCAAAATTCCTTAGAGTATTTTCTTCGCCCGCAGGCATAACATAGATAAAACTGAGACATTACTGCTTGAGGCACTAATATAAGGTTCGGCAGAGAAGCGGTATTCAACGTCAACGTGTTTACTCAGGACTTCTTTACTGAAAATGCCACACATAAACAGAACTGTACCTCGTTTAACCCAAACCGTGTTATCACATACAACGTTAATAATGGCAAGCCATTTTTAAACGTGTCTCGATCGGTCGCACAAATCCCGCAGTTCATCAAACAACAACTGCACAGTTATGCGCCAGACCAAGTAGAGATATATCCTCGCCTCTCTCCCCTTCCCCCGGCTGGCCTGCGCCGTAGCAGGGACTTTTCTACCATAGCTCATCAGGTTGAACTGTTCCAGGTTATCTGTCACAGCCTCTGCCGGATATCATTTTTTATGCTTAGTAATGCATAAAATATCACAAGCATAAAAATGAGACCGGCATTCTGGTTTTGCACCAAAATAATGAAAGAATGATGACAATGCACAAAAAAAAGTAAGAGAAACGTTTCGCTGATAATAAAACGATCGGTATCACAAAAATGACACAATCATATTATTAATCTATGGATAATTATATTTATGTCGAACCAGAGATAAGATATTAATTGGTCAGAGCATCTGGAAAAGCGCAGGTTCCACGTGTGGCAGCGCAGTAATTGCCGGATTGTTGCAGAAGAAAATAATCTGATATCGTTGACGACAGGATGAAGCATCTGAGAATAGCATCTACAGACTCTCACCCTGTCTTTCTGTTTACTACCGTTCGGCTACCAGGCGAATGATGTCATCATCTTCATCCTGAGTTGGCACCGCAGCAGGCTCTTCTGCTTTTTCCGGTTCGTTAGCTTCACAAAGACGACGGAGCAATGCGTTCTGTCGTTTTTGCTGATCCAACAACGCCTCAAGCAGTTCAATCTGCTCGTTAGTACGCGAACTTGCCCGATTGATGAAAAACCACAATACAAGCCCGACAACCAGAACCACCACCGATACCGCTAAAGACGCTAAACTCAACGCGCCAGAATTCAAAACTTCGTTCATTTCACCACCTCAATGTAGACAGCGTAGTTTACCATTGCCGCACGAGAAGGTAATCAACTGTTACTGAAATGCGCTTACCAGGGAATAAATTTATTGATGGCGCAAATTCCGCTGAAAAATTGTACGTCCTGATCGCACATGATGTTGAACACCTGCGCCCACATCAGCATGCATACCAGCACGACAACTATCAGGACCACCCATCGAATTTTTTTCACTCCAACTCCACTCTCCAAACCTACAGCTTATGTTGATAAATTATCATGAGTTACCTAAACCCTAAGTTAACTGTAACGGCATTAAATGTTTTTAGGAATGATTCACTTGTTTCATCCCATGTACGGGCTAATCTACTCATAACGAGAAAAGATAAGAGGTTGTAATGCGTCTGATTATCCGCGCTATTGTGTTGCTCGCTCTGGTTTGGATCGGTTTATTATTGAGTGGCTACGGCGTTTTGATAGGAAGTAAGGAGACTGCAGCAGGTCTGGGCCTGCAATGTCAATATCTGACTGCCCGCGGGACCAGCACCGCGCAATACGTCCATACCAACAGCGGCATCATTGGCCTGTCAGATTGTCCCCTTTTGAGGAAAAGCACCGTCGTTATCGATAACGGTTAATATAGCAGCAAAAAGTCAGTACGTTATTTGCTCCGGCTACGACGACAGGTCATAAAAAAACCCGATACGCTGTATCGGGTTTTCGCGTATCGCAACACGTTAAAATCAGAACGGGTAATCGTTATAACCCATTTGCTCTGAAATCTTACGCGCTGCGGTGTGCAGCATTTCGACATATTCGTGCAAACGTTCTTCAGAAAAACGCAGCGTCGGGAATGAGATGCTCAGACCCGCAATAACCACGCCGAAACGATCAAACACCGGTACCCCGATGCAGCGCAGGCCTTCTTCCTGCTCTTCGTTGTCTTCGCCATAGCCCTGTTCACGGACTTTATCCAACAGTACCAGCAATTCATCAGTATTCGTGATTGTACGATCTGTACTACGTTTGTACTCGATGCCGTCAAGAATTTCCTTCACTTCTTCGCGGTCGCGCCATGCCAGCAGCACTTTACCAATGGCGGTGCTGTACAGCGGATTACGACGACCGACGCGGGAATACATGCGCAAATTGTACATCGAGTCGATTTTATGGATGTAGACAATGCTGTCTTCATCCAGCGCACCGAGGTGTACGGTTTCTTTGGTCAGACGCGAAAGTTCGCGCATCTGGATGTCAGCGCTACGGATCAGATCAACGTTCTGTAACGCACGCGCGCCCAGTTCAAATAATTTCAGGGTCAGGGAATACTTCTCAGACTCGCCTTCTTGTGCCACATAACCCAGCGTTTTCATGGTCTGCAAAAAGCGATAAACGGTGCTTTTCGACATCATGACGCGTTGCGACAATTCGGTAATACCAATTTCGCGCTCTTCACCCAGCGCCTGCAGGATGCCAAAAACCTTCAGCACGGAAGATACAGAATCGGGTTGTTTATCCAGATCTGCGATAGCCATTTACCACCTCATTGCGAGTGTTTTATAAAAATCAGAACCGGTTTTTATTATAATTTCACGTACCAGCCGTCGCAATCTGTCTTTGCTCACTTAGTTACAAATCTGCGACCTAACGCCTGAATATCAATGCTAAAATTATTATTCTCATCATAATTTCCGACAAAATTGACTTCCTATGGAAAAAATTCAGGCCGATGGCCTGCCATTGCCCCAGCGATAGGGTGCAATTTTAACCATTGTTATTGGCATCTCTATGGCAGTACTGGACGGCGCAATTGCTAACGTTGCCCTGCCGACGATTACCACCAATCTTCAGGCCTCCGCGGCCAGTTTCGGGCTGATCATTAATCAGCGCTGTCATTTCTGTCAAAGCTGACACTTTAAAAGAACAGTTTATTGACGCTAACCAAGATCGTATCTGCGTTCATAACGCACACTTCCACGACTATTATTTGAACGTTGGCTTATCTGGACACAGCTCTTTCAACGTTCTGGACTCTGAGGTTGTTCCAAACGATGAAAACTAAAATTTTGGCTGTCATGGCATTGATGGCTTCGTTCTCTGGTGCTGCTCATGCAGTGGGTGTGCAGTATGGTGAATACCAGCAGGTGCAGAACATCGCGCAATGTGGGTATATTGCCAACACAATGATTGCTGACAACACTGCTCAGGTGATGGAGTTGTCACTCAAAAAGTATGTAGACATAACAGCGAGAATGCGCCCTGGCGGTTATAACCCATCTCCTGGCGATCTGGCCACTGACTATGCGCTGTTCTTCCAGCAGTCAGTGTCAGATACAGAAGATGACATGTTTAAAGCTATCAATGCACAAGGCCTACCTCTTGCACCTGAGTCCTGGCAAGCTATGGCTGCTCAGTTTTGGGTAAGCAAAAACTGTGCAGCTGTCACCGCAGTGAAGTAATGAAGGAAAGTCCCCTCGAGGTGCAGACAATCCCAATGAAGAGGATGTTTCCGTTGTTCGGGAAATACGGCTACGCGATACAGGAAGGACTGACCGTCTTCATTAATGGTGTATTTGACACAAAGGCGAAATCGAACGCTGGCTGACTCACGTTCATTCTTCCAAAGTTGGTGCAGAACATCGCCAGCACTCGATCCATCGATCATCGTATTGTCTGGTTAAGAGAGAAATTTAACCAGAGAGCAGATGTGAAAAAACCTCTAATACTCCAGCGTTGAAACTGAGGTCAAGGAGGTTTTCTTTTTATACATGTACGGCATACACCCATCAGGAATGTCACAAGGCTTCATACTGGTAACCTGAGCCTGCAACTACAACCACTTCCGTGGATATATCGCACCTATCGGAGCACAAAGCAATCCCTCTTTGGTAACATCTTCGGCTTAGGAGCGTTTATTCTTTATCACATGGAAGAATACCCATTTCGCACTCTTCACCCTGCGTCCGCAGGATGCCAAAAACCTTCAGCACGGAAGATAGAGAATCGGGTTGTTTACCCTGAGCGCGATGGCTATTTAGCACCTCATTGCGAGTGTTTTATAAAAATCAGAACCGGTTTTTATTATAATTTCACGTACCAGCCGTCGCAATCTGTCTTTGCTCACTTAGTTACAAATCTGCGACCTAACGCCTGAATATCAATGCTAAAATTATTATTCTCATCATAATTTCCGACAAAATTGACTTCCTATGGAAAAAATTCAGGCCGATGGCCTGCCATTGCCCCAGCGATATGGTGCAATTTTAACCATTGTTATTGGCATCTCTATGGCAGTACTGGACGGCGCAATTGCTAACGTTGCCCTGCCGACGATTGCCACCGATCTTCAGGCCTCCGCAGCCAGCTCAATCTGGGTCGTTAACGCCTACCAAATCGCGATTGTCGTATCACTCCTGTCTCTCTCATTTTTGGGTGATATGTTTGGCTACCGACGCATATACAAGTGCGGACTGGTGGTATTTCTGCTCGCATCACTCTTCTGTGCCCTCTCCGATTCGCTGCACATGCTCACACTGGCGCGAGTGGCTCAGGGTTTCGGCGGCGCGGCCTTGATGAGCGTGAATACCGCACTCATTCGCCTGATTTATCCGCAGCGCCAGCTTGGGCGAGGCATGGGGATCAACTCCTTTATCGTGGCGGTTTCCTCAGCAGCAGGCCCGACTATTGCAGCAGCGATCCTCTCGATTGCCTCGTGGAAATGGTTGTTTCTGATTAACGTCCCGCTGGGGATTATCGCGCTGCTGCTGGCCATGCGCTTCCTGCCACCTAATACACCGCGTAGCAATAAGCCACGTTTTGATCTACCCAGCGCGGTGATGAATGCGCTAACCTTCGGTTTGCTAATCACCGCACTTAGCGGTTTTGCACAAGGGCAATCGCTTAAGTTAATTGGTGCTGAGCTCGTAGGTCTCATCGTGGTCGGTTTCTTCTTTATCCGCCGTCAGCTCGCACTGCCAGTACCATTACTACCGGTTGACCTGCTGCGCATTCCGCTGTTTTCGCTCTCAATCTGCACGTCAATCTGTTCATTTAGTGCACAAATGCTGGCGATGGTTTCCCTGCCCTTCTTTTTGCAAACCGTACTGGGTCGTAGCGAAGTTGAAACAGGACTACTACTGACCCCATGGCCACTGGCCACCATGGTGATGGCACCGCTGGCTGGTTATCTGATTGAACGCGTTCATGCGGGTCTTTTAGGTGCGCTGGGTATGGCCGTCATGGCAAGCGGGTTATTTGCACTGGTGTTACTCCCCTCTGCGCCCTCCGATTTTAATATCATCTGGCCGATGATTTTATGCGGTGCGGGTTTTGGCTTGTTCCAGTCACCGAATAACCACACCATCATCACCTCCGCACCGCGTGAACGCAGCGGCGGGGCGAGCGGGATGCTGGGGACTGCGCGTTTATTAGGGCAAAGTACCGGCGCGGCGCTGGTGGCGTTAATGCTCAATCAGTTTGGTGACAGCGGAACACACGTCTCGTTGATTACTGCGGGCATTCTGGCAACGGTTGCGGCAATCGTTAGCGGATTACGCATTACCCAGCCCCGGATCAAAGCATAAAAAAAGCGCGTCTCTCGACGCGCTTTCTCTTTTTCGTTTACCACGGATTACTTCAGGTATTCACCACTGCGCAGCGCTTCAATACGTTTATCCAACGGTGGGTGAGTCATAAACAGCTCACTCAACGATTTGGATTTACCGTTGATGCAGAACGCCATCATGCTGGTCGCTTCCTGCGGCTCATAACTGGTTTTCAGACGCTGCAATGCGGCAATCATCTTCTCACGACCAACCAGCTTTGCAGAACCTGCATCCGCATGGAATTCACGATGGCGTGAGAACCACATGGTAATAATGCTCGCCAGAATGCCGAACACCAGCTCCAGCACCGTCGCCACGGCAAAATAGATTAATGGGTTGCCGTTGCTGCCCTCGCCCTCATCGCGGTTCCCGCCCATAAATCCGGCGGCAATTTGCGCAAGAATACGTGAAATGAAGATAACGAAGGTGTTCACCACCCCCTGAATGAGGGTCATGGTCACCATATCGCCATTGGCAATGTGGCTAATTTCATGCGCAATAACCGCTTCGGCTTCGTCCGGGCTCATGTTTTGCAGCAGGCCAGTACTGACCGCTACCAGCGAAGCATCCCGGCGTGCGCCGGTAGCAAACGCGTTAATATCAGGCGCATGGTAGATGGCAACCTGCGGCATAGCGATACCGGCCTGACGGGCCTGAGTCGCTACCGTATTCATCAGCCAGCGTTCTCTCTCATTACGCGGCTGCTCAATAACTTCTCCGCCAACGGACTTTAATGCCATCCATTTGGACATCAGCAGCGAAATGAAGGAACCACCAAAACCAAACAGCAGTGCCATGATCAACAAGCCTTGAACGCTGCTTGACTGAATCCCTGTCAGGCTCAATACCAGCCCGAAAACGACCATCACAGCCAGGTTCGTCAGCAGGAAGAGCGCGATTCGCATCATAATTTTCTTTTAACCTCAATTTAACAAAACGCACTATGCGATTACCCATATCGTATGGGTCTTACGGCTATTTTCAAGCATCCATAGGTGCTAAGTCACCAGAAAGACACAACTTTACATTTTATCGTATCAGACTGACGTCTTCATGCGTTTGTTAAAAAAACAGGCACAATTTCTTGTGCCTGTTTGACGTTATTGACTGGTCGCGGGCTGTTCCGCTGGCTTTTCTTTTTCAAGATGCGCCAGGTCGAGCGCAATTTTTACCGTTTCATCCAGGTACGGATCGGGTTCCTGATAATCCTTCGGCAGATCGTCCAGTTTCTTCAGCGGCGGTTTACCTTCTCGCTTAAACCGATCGTTGATACGCGCCAGACGCATTGCGTCATCTTCGTTATTCTCTTTCTCACGCTGGGCGTAATTGAGAGAAGCGATGTTGCGCTTATCCTTCATTGCGTTGAAACGCGCAATGTCCTTCATGATGTACTGGAACTCAGGATCGTTGGCAATACGTGCATTGTGCTCTTTCAGCAATTCCGGTCCAAACGGCGCCAGGTTATCGGACCTGGTGTAGGTTGCAGCATCAATGCTGTCCCACGGCAGCGCGTTATCTTCGAACTTCTCACCGGTTTCGGTTTCTTCATTACCTGTCGGCATGATGATGTCCGGCGTTACGCCCTTACGCTGCGTACTGCCACCATTAACGCGGTAGAACTTCTGAATGGTGTACTGAACAGAACCCAGTGCCGGCCATTCCGGGCGCAGCATCTGATCGTAAATACGGTTCAGGGAGCGATACTGTTGTACGGTGCCCTTACCAAACGTCGGTTCACCAACAATCAGTGCACGGCCGTAATCCTGCATTGCCGCGGCAAAAATCTCTGATGCCGAGGCACTGAAGCGGTCAACCAGCACCACCAGCGGACCTTTGTAGTAAACAACGCCATCGGTATCGCTGTCTTCGCGCACCTTGCCGTTGTTATCACGAACCTGGACAACCGGACCAGAAGGGATAAACAGACCGGAAAGCGAGACCGCTTCGGTCAGTGCGCCACCACCGTTGGTACGCAGATCGATAATCACGCTGCTGACATTCTGTTTTTCCAGTTTCTGCAGCTGAACTTTGACGTCATCCGTCAGGCCAACATAGAAACCAGGAATATCCAGTACGCCGACTTTTTCTTTGCCAACGGTTTTCACCGACATTTTAACGGCACGGTCTTCCAGACGAATACGCTCACGCGTCAGCGTAACGGTACGTGTCTTGGTGCCCTTACCCGCAGGCAGGATCTCAAGGCGAACTTTGCTGCCTTTTGGTCCTTTGATCAGCGCGACAACATCATCCAGACGCCAGCCAATCACATCGACCATGCCTTTACCGGTCTGACCGACGCCAACAATACGATCGCCAACGCTTATCGCTTTGCTCTTCGCTGCCGGGCCACCTGCAACCATGGAATTAATGACGGTGTAGTCATCATCCATTTGCAGAACCGCGCCAATACCTTCCAGAGACAGGCTCATTTCAGTATTGAACTGCTCAGTATTACGTGGAGACAGGTAGTTAGTATGTGGATCGATTTCACGTGCAAACGCGGTCATCGCCAGTGAGAACACATCTTCACTGTTTGTCTGCGCCAGACGGCGGATGGCGAATTTGTAACGACGTGTCAGCGTTTCACGGATTTCAGCGTCGGTTTTACCAGCCAACTTCAGGCTGAGTTCGTCAAATTTAACCTTGCCGTCCCACAGCGCATTCAGCTCTGCTTCGCTTTTCGGCCACGGCGCTTTACTCCGATCGAGGTTAAAGTTGTCGTTACCGGTGAAATCCATTGGACGTGCCAGTACGCTTAATGCGTACTGGTAGCGTTCAAACCGGCGCTTTTGCGCCAGATTATAGAGATCGTAAAAGACATCGAGCTTGCCCGAACGCAGTTCATCACCGAGGACGGTTTTCTTTTTGGCAAACTGCTCGATATCGCTCGCCAACAGCACGTTATGGCTGTAGTCGAGCAGATTCAGATAGCGGTCAAAAATTTTTGCCGAAAACGCCTGATCCAGATCGAACTGGCGATAATGTGAACGCGTAAAGCGTGATGTCACACGTTCACTCACCGTCGCATGCTGGGTTTCTTCCTTTAAAACGGGGATTTGATCGGCTCGCGTGATGTCTTCCACAGCGAGTGCCTGGCCTGCAAATGCAAGCAGACCAGCTAACGCAGTAAGCCTAAAAAAAGTGTTCATGCCAGGCCTGGCCTCCGTTTCAGAACACCAGGTGTTCTGCGCGTACAATCAAAGACATACCCGAATTCAGCTGTACACGGACACCATCTTTGGTGATTTCTAATACGGTGGCATCCATCGCATTATTACCTGCTTTCACCTTCAGAGACTGCCCTACCGTCAGCACTGAAATATCAGATACTGGGGTATGCTGTTCTTCACGAGGAGCACGCGGTGCTTTTGCCACTGGTTTTTCAGCGCGAGGTTTACGCTCAGCACTTTCTTTACGACGCGGTGCAGGACGCGGCTTGCGCTCACGACGCGGTGCGTCTTCTTTTTCACCAGCAGCAGCCGCCGCTTCGCGTTTTTTCGCCTGTTGCTCTGCACGTTGCGCCTGAACGCGGGCTTTAGCTTCTTCAAGCTGTTTACGCGCATGTTCAACGTGTTGCTCATCCAGCTCACCACATGGGTTGCCGTCGAGGTCGACACGCGTTGCGCCCAGCTTAACGCCGTACAGATAACGCCAGCTTGAAGTATAGAGACGTAAGGCCGAACGGAGCTGTGTTTTACTGAGGTTCATTTCGCCCTCAACACGCTCTACCAAATCCTGAAAAATGCCAATTTTCAGCGGGCGCGCTTCGCCTTCCGCACTAAAACACTGCGGGAAGCGTTCGGCCAGAAACGCGATGACTTCTTTACTGCTATTCAACTTAGGTTGATTTTCCATGAAATTTCCTGATTACAACGGACGTAGCCAACAAGCGCAGGCATGAACAGGCGTCATTATAATGACGTCATCAGTAATTGCTACGTTATCCGTTGATTATCCTGCGACGGTCGCAAAGAATTTTTTGTAATCCGTCGTTGCAAGCACGGTTTCAAGCTGTGCCACAAGCGTCCGCAGACCCTGTTCATCTTCTTCAGTAAAGCGTCCAAACGCCGTGCTATCAATGTCCAGCACGCCGATAATTTGATTCTCAACCGTAATCGGCAGAACGATTTCCGCATTGCTGGCGGCATCGCAAGCGATGTGACCATCAAAGGCATGCACGTCCTCTATACGCTGAACCTGGTTCTGCGCCACCGCAGTACCGCACACGCCGCGCCCTACCGGGATGCGAACGCAGGCAATTTTCCCCTGGAAGGGACCGAGCACCAGCGTAGTGTTCTCAAGCAGGTAAAAACCCGCCCAGTTCACTTCTGCAAGACGTTCGTACAATAACGCGCTGGTATTCGCCAACGTTGCCAGAAAACTGGTTTCACCTGCCATTAATGCCTGAAAATCACGGTTCAGATCCGTGTATAGCTCTATTTTGTTCATTATGTAATCACTTAGTTGTCTTACTTAAAACTGCAGCCTACTAAAATAAACATTAAATGCGTAAATGCTCAAGATCATTCCCATCATGGGTTAAGATAACATTACTTCAACACTTTGATTCGCGATACATGGCCCTTACTCATCCACGCATCACGCCGACTAAAAAAATAGCGATCAGGTCCATTGGTGAAGCGCTACCCCGTGCGCATTACCAACGATGCCCTGAATGTGACCTGCTGTTTAGCTTGCCGAAAATGCGTTCGCACCAAAGTGCATTCTGCCCACGCTGTCAGGCCAAAATTCGTGACGGCCGTGACTGGTCGTTAACGCGACTGGCGGCAATGGCTTTCACCATGCTGTTACTGATGCCCTTTGCATGGGGAGAGCCGCTGCTGCACATCTATTTATTAGGCATACGCATTGACGCGAATGTAGTACAGGGCATCTGGCAGATGACCCGGCAAGGCGATCCGCTGACAGCATCCTTTGTGATGTTTTGCGTCATTGGCGCTCCCGTGATACTCGTGTCATCAATCGCTTATCTGTGGTTTGGCAATATTCTCGGTATGAACCTGCGCCCGGTATTATTGATGCTGGAAAGGCTTAAAGAGTGGGTCATGCTTGATATCTATCTTGTTGGTATCGGCGTCGCCTCGATCAAAGTGCAGGACTATGCTTTTCTGCTGCCTGGAGTGGGACTCTATGCCTTTATCGCACTGGTGATCCTGAGCATTTTGACGCTGTCGCACCTCAATGTTGAGCAATTGTGGGAACGCTTTTATCCACAAAGGCCCGCACGTCGCCCCGACGGACAGCTTCGTGTTTGCCTCGGCTGTCACTTTACAGGTTATCCTGATGCCCGAGGCCGTTGTCCCCGTTGCCATATTCCATTACGCTGGCGCAGAAATCAGAGCATCCAAAAGTGCTGGGCAGCTCTGCTGGCCTCGATTGTCCTGTTGCTGCCTGCTAATCTGCTGCCTATCTCGGTAATTTACGTTAACGGTGCCCGTCAGGAAGACACAATTCTGACCGGCATCATGTCCCTGGCGAACAGCAACGTTGGCGTAGCAGCCATTGTTTTTATCGCCAGTATCCTGGTGCCCTTCACCAAAGTGATAGTGATGTTTACGTTGTTGTTCAGTATCCAGTTTAAATGTGAACAAGGGTTGCGCACCCGCATCCTGCTACTCCGTATGGTGACCTGGATTGGTCGCTGGTCGATGCTGGACCTGTTTGTTATCGCCTTAACCATGTCGCTGATAAATCGCGATCAGATACTTGCTTTTACTATGGGACCGGCTGCGTTTTATTTCGGTGCAGCGGTAATATTGACTATTCTTGCAGTGGAATGGCTGGACAGCCGCTTACTTTGGGATGCACATGAGTCAGGAAACGCCCGCTTCGCAGATTGAAGCGCAGATTAAAACAAAACGCCGTATCTCTCCGTTCTGGCTGCTGCCGTTCATCGCGCTGATGATTGCAGGATGGCTCATCTGGGGCAGCTATGAAGATCGTGGCAATACCGTGACCATCGACTTTATGTCCGCGGACGGTATTGTCCCAGGCCGCACTCCCGTGCGCTATCAGGGTGTCGAAGTTGGCACCGTGCAGGATATCAGCCTGAGTAAAGATCTGCGCAAAATTGAAGTTCGCGTCAGCATCAAGTCCACCATGAAAGATGCCCTGCGCAAAGACACGCAATTCTGGCTGGTGACGCCGAAGGCATCACTGGCGGGGGTTTCTGGCCTCGATGCGCTGGTTGGCGGGAACTATATCGGCATGATGCCGGGCACCGGCGAGCCGGAAGATCATTTCGTCGCGCTCGACACGCAGCCAAAATATCGGCTGAATAATGGCGATTTGATGTTGCATCTGCAAGCATCCGACCTCGGTTCTCTCAACAGCGGTTCACTGGTTTATTTCCGCAAGATCCCGGTAGGCCGGGTCTATGACTATACCATCAACCCCAATCATCAGGGGGTAACCATCGATGTCCTGATTGAGCGTCGCTTTACCAATCTGGTGAAAAAAGGCAGTCGTTTCTGGAATGTGTCCGGGGTGAATGCGGATGTCAGCCTGAGCGGCGCAAAAGTAAAACTGGAAAGTCTGGCCGCGCTGGTCAATGGCGCCATCGCCTTTGACTCCCCAGAGGATTCACAACCTGCCGCCGCCGATGACACGTTTGGGTTATATCAGGATCTCGCCCACAGCCAACGTGGCGTGATCGTCAAACTGGAGCTGCCCAGCGGCGATGGCCTGAAGGCTGGTTCAACCCCGCTGATGTATCAGGGCCTGGAGGTTGGTCAACTGACCAGGCTGGATTTGAATCCAGGCGGTAAAGTCACCGGTGAAATGACCGTCGACCCCAGCGTTGTAACGCTACTGCGCGACGGCACGCGCATTGAGTTACAAAGCCCTAAATTATCATTAAACGATATGAGCCTGAGCTCGCTGTTAACAGGAAAAACGTTTGAACTGGTGCCCGGCGAAGGCGAACCACGTAGCCAGTTTGTGGTGATCCCCGGTGAACAGTCCCTGCTTCATGATCCCGGTGTTATGACGCTTACGCTGACCGCCCCGGAAAGTTACGGTATCGATGCCGGCCAGCCGCTGATCCTTCATGGCGTGCAGGTCGGTCAGGTTATCGAGCGGAAGCTATCAAGCGATGGCGTTTCATTTATCGTGGCTATCGAACCGCAGCATCGTGCACTGGTGCAAGGTGACAGCAAATTCGTGGTTAATAGTCGAGTAGATGTCAAAGTGGGCATTGATGGCGTTGAGTTCCTTGGCGCCAGCGCCAGCGAATGGATAAGCGGCGGTATTCGCATTTTGCCGGGTACCAAAGGTGAAATGAAAAAAAGCTATCCGCTGTATGCAAACCTCGAAAAAGCCATTGAGAACAGCCTGAGCGATCTGCCCACCACCACCGTCAGCCTGAGTGCCGAGACGCTACCCGATGTGCAGGCCGGGTCGGTGGTGCTGTACCGTAAATTCGACGTCGGTGAAGTCATTAGCGTACGCCCTCGTGCCGATGCGTTTGATATCGATCTGCATATCAAACCGGAATACCGCAATCTGCTAACCAGCAACAGCGTGTTCTGGGCTGAAGGTGGCGCAAAAGTTCAGCTTAACGGCAGCGGCCTGACCGTACAGGCCTCTCCCCTGTCGCGGGCGCTAAAAGGGGCGATTAGCTTCGATAACCTGAGCGGTGCCAGCGCCAGCCAGCGCAAAGGGGACAAGCGGATCTTGTACGCCTCAGAAACCGCTGCACGCGCGGTAGGTGGACAGATTACGCTGCACGCCTTTGACGCCGGGAAACTCGCCGCAGGCATGCCCATTCGCTACCTGGGGATCGATATAGGTCAGATCCAGACCCTTGAACTGCTCACCAGCCGTAACGAAGTTCAGGCCAAAGCGGTGTTGTATCCGGAGTATGTCCAGACCTTTGCGCGCAGCGGTACACGTTTCTCGGTGATTACCCCGCAAATTTCAGCGGCAGGTGTAGAGCATCTGGATACCATCTTACAGCCCTATATTAACGTCGAACCAGGACGCGGTAATCCGCGCCGTGATTTTGAACTGCAGGAAGCGACAATTACTGATTCACGTTACCTTGATGGTTTGAGTATCGTGGTAGAAGCGCCAGAAGCTGGTTCGCTGAATATCGGTACTCCGGTTCTGTTCAGAGGTATTGAGGTGGGGACCGTCACGGGTCTGACGCTGGGTTCACTGTCCGATCGCGTGATGGTGGCCATGCGCATCAGTCAACGCTATCAGCACCTGGTGCGTAACAACTCTGTGTTCTGGCTGGCATCTGGCTACAATCTCGACTTCGGCCTCACCGGCGGCGTGGTGAAAACCGGGACCTTCAATCAGTTCATTCGCGGTGGTATCGCGTTTGCCACCCCACCTGGTACGCCACTGGCGCCGAAAGCGCAGGCGGGTAAACACTTCCTGCTGCTGGAGAGTGAACCGAAAGAATGGCGTCAATGGGGAACCGCCCTGCCACGCTAATCTTTCCCGCGCTCCGGCGTACTCGCGCTGGAGCGGTTAGCCTCGTCATACTTCACGTAGGTGCGTTGTTGCCCTGTAACTCGAATTATTGAGGGTATATGCTACACTGCGCACTTGTTTTTTTGCCGGTGGTACCAAGTGGCTTATTTTCCTGACGCCTTTCTGACACAAATGCGTGAAGCAATGCCTTCCACGCTCTCTTTTGACGATTTTCTCGCAGCCTGCCAGCGTCCATTACGCCGCAGTATCCGCATCAATACGCTGAAAATCTCCGTTGCTGATTTTATCGACTTAACCGCGCCTTATGGCTGGTCACTCACTCCGGTTCCCTGGTGTGCTGAAGGCTTTTGGATTGAGCGCAACGATGAAGAGTCTGTACCTCTCGGCAGTACTGCTGAGCATTTAAGCGGCCTGTTTTATATTCAGGAAGCCAGTTCGATGTTGCCTGTTGCTGCATTATTTGCCGATGGCAATATCCCGGAGCGGGTGATGGATGTTGCCGCCGCGCCTGGCTCTAAAACCACGCAAATTGCTGCCAAAATGAATAATCAGGGTGCAATTCTGGCGAATGAATTTTCTGCCAGCCGCGTCAAAGTTCTGCATGCCAATATCAGTCGTTGCGGGATTGCGAACGTCGCACTCACTCATTTTGATGGCCGCGTGTTTGGCGCCGCGTTGCCAGAAGCCTTTGATGCCATTTTGCTGGACGCACCATGTTCCGGTGAAGGCGTCGTGCGTAAAGATCCCGATGCGCTGAAAAACTGGTCGCCAGAAAGTAATCTGGACATTGCCGCCACCCAGCGCGAACTGCTCGACAGCGCCTTCCACGCCCTGCGTCCCGGCGGCACATTGGTCTATTCCACCTGCACACTTAACCGTGATGAAAATGAAGCCATCATGCAGTGGCTGATAGAGACTTACCCGGACGCCGTCGAATTTCTGCCACTGGGTGATTTATTTCCGGAGGCCGGACGCGCCCTGACACCGGAAGGATTCCTGCACGTCTTCCCGCAAATTTATGACTGTGAAGGATTCTTTGTCGCGCGTTTGCGAAAAACTGCCCCTATCCCTGCCCTGCCCGCGCCGAAATATAAGGTGGGAAATTTCCCCTTCAGCCCGCTGAAAAGCAGGGAAGCCGCACAAATCACCCAGGCCGCTACCGCCTGTGGATTGCAGTGGCAAGACAATCTGCGCCTTTGGCAGCGTGATAAAGAAATTTGGTTATTCCCGACAGATATTGAACCGCTGATTGGTAAAGTTCGTTTTTCCCGCCTCGGGATTAAACTCGCTGAAACCCACAATAAGGGTTATCGCTGGCAGCATGAGGCGGTTATCGCCCTTGCTAACCCAGAACATCGCAATGCGTTTGAACTGACGCTCGAAGAAGCGGAAGAGTGGTATCGCGGCAGAGATGTCTACCCACAAACCTCACCAACAGCCGACGATGTACTGGTCACGTTCCAGCGTCAGCCGCTTGGACTGGCAAAACGTATTGGATCACGGTTGAAGAACAGTTATCCACGCGATCTTGTCCGGGATGGTAAACTCTTTACAGGATAACGCACGTTTTTACTGGCGCTTTTGCTCACGTTGACTACGCTGAAAAATGGACGGCTTAACTGGTCGTACCACAACCCGCAAATCAACGGAGAGCACGATGATGAAAACCAGTGTGCGCATTGGCGCTTTTGAAATCGACGACGCCGAGTTACATGGCGAATCGCCGGGGGACCGAACGTTAACCATTCCTTGTAAATCCGATCCGGATTTATGCATGCAACTGGACGCCTGGGATGCCGATACCAGCGTCCCGGCCCTTCTCAATGGAGAACATTCCGTTCTATTCCGCGAGCACTACGACCGTAAGTCAGATGCCTGGGTCATGCGTTTTGCCTGATTCAAAAAGAACCCGTCGCCAGACGGGTTATTTATTGGCGTTAAAACAATTGACTCTAAGTACGCAGGCACAGAAGAAAGCGATGGTTCCCCCCGCAGCCAGCACACTATAAGCGAGTTCCCAGCTTTGCGTTGAATCCATCACCACACCAAATGATAACGGTGCAAGAGACCCTACGCCAAATCCAAGCAGCGACCGCAATCCCATCACACTCCCCAGCTTTGCCTGAGGCACATTATCGGCAATCGCGGCAGATAAAACGCCTGAATCGCCAAGAATGAAAAAACTCCCCATAAACGCAAACAGCAACGTCCACCCCGCCCCCCAGGAAACCGATAATCCCATCAGGAGTGAACTCAACGCGCCGGCAGCGCCCATAAAAATCAACACCGATGCGCGATTAAAATAATCGGAGATTGCCCCTACAATCAGCGTCGAGAACATCCCCGATAAATGTACAGCACAGGCGACGATCAACCCGGTAGTCATCGGCTCCATCTGCCAGACTTGCAGCGCATTCGCCACCAGGCTGGGGGTCCATGCCCAGCTCCCCAGTAACTCCCAGCAATGCGCAATATAGCCCACCATCAGCAGTATTGCGCCGGCCGACAGAGCATGGCTCTTTGCCGCTCCTCCCGGGTTCCGCATCCTGTGCTTGTCTTCCTGATAGCTGGATAGCGCCACTGAACCGGATACCGCGCCAACCAATGCGCCTGCGGCACATAAATAGAACGCAAAGGACGCTCCCCAGCGCAATGCTCCCCAGGCGGAGATAAATACTGACAGCAGGTAGCCAAACGAACCTGCGGCCAGGATCATCCCAACGGCAAGTCCACGTTTGGACACGCTGTTCATACCCATCGCCAACATCATCGCTGGCGTGTAGGCCCCACCCTGGGTCAATCCAACAAAGGCCATCATGACCAGAGCGGAAGAGTAAGAGCGGGCAACACAGGCAAAAAGCAATAAAGCGCACACACCTAACCACGAGAAAATGAGATACACCTTGCGCGCCCCCAGATAGTCACACAGCCAGGAGGCAGCAAATAAGGCACAGGCGTTTGCAATACTAAATACCGTCTGTACTGTTCCCGCAGCGGCGGCGTCGATATGCCACTCATCGCGTATTACCGGAAGTGCACCAGCAAAAGCCATTGTCCCCAGGCATGTCCCCGCCCGGCCAAGGCAAAACAAATTGAATGCTTTCACTAAAATTGCCTGCAGAAAAGTGGATATCAATAGTGAATCAGAACGTTGCGGGCCATGTTATGAGCAAGGGGGAGACGCTGACAAACGATCTTTATTGCGTCCATTGGTTGAGTTAGACTCAACCAATGACACGATTACTCTCGCTCCCCCATTTGCCGGCATTCGAAGCTGCTGCACGCAGAAGCAGCTTCAGTGCGGCTGCTGATGAACTGTTTATCACCACAGGAGCAGTCAGCCGACACATCCGCACACTGGAAGAACAACTGGGCGTACAACTGTTTTATCGTGCACACAAATCTGTCAGGTTGACGAGTGCCGGAGAGACCTTTTCCCGTGTCGCAACACGGTTACTCGATGAACTTGCCCAGGCAGAAAAAGAGGTCAACGCTAACGTTTTTTCGGGAAGATTAACCATCCAGTGCTTACCCACATTCGCCATGCACTGGCTAATGCCAAGACTGGCTGAGCTGAATGAAATCCACCCTGAACTCACCGTCGATGTCACCACCAGCATCGGTCCCGTTAGCTTTGCCTCTCCCTTTGATATCGCTATTCGCCGGGATCCGGCGCATTTTTCCGGACTTAAACCTGTGCCATTTCTTCACGAATCAAGCCTGCTGGTTTGCAGCCAGCAGTACCTGCACAGCCGACCGCTGATCTCGCCAGGTCAACTGGACGATCATATAAAAATTCAAATTCGTGCGCGTAACGATCTCTGGAAACGCTGGCATAGCCATTTCCCAAATGATCATCATGAAAGCAACCAGATTATCACGCTGGATCATACGTTTGCGGCAATGCAGGCGGCTGAAGATGGTTTAGGCTTGGCCGTGATGCCCTATTTATTCTGTGAAAAACACCTGAAAACAGGAAGGCTGGTTGCGCCATTTGGCGATTTGACTATCGATAGCGGAACCTATTCTCTGCTGTGGAACGACAGACAAGATGAGGCCGTAAGAAAATTTACCCACTGGTTGCAATCTTTTGAACTGCCCACTGAAACGCCTCAGCCCTTCACTCGTGAGCACACTGTGACGCGTTAACGTCTTTCTCCCCGCCCCATTAACTGCAATTTCTTCTACACTATTGATACGGCAACACAATTTGAGGATGGAATGTTCACGCTGATTCTTTTTGTTTGCTACCTGGATGGCGGTTGTGAAGATATCGTGGTTGATGTCTACAATACGGAACAGCAGTGCCTAATTTCGATGGACGATCAGCGCATTCGCAACGGCGGATGCTTGCCTGCCGAAGACTATATCGACAGCTTCTGGCGTCCTGCTCAGGAATATAGCGATTTCTAATTATTGTAACTGCACCAACGTTAGCTCACCGCCAAATACCGCGCCGGTATCAATATAGTGCAGATTATCGCGATCAAGCCGATGGCGCAGGGGCGTATGGCCAAACCAAAAGTGATCTGCGCCATGAATTCCACTGCCTTTGTTCATTAATCGCGCACGATCCCACAACACCCGTTGCAAATCGACCTCTTTTCGCCACAGATAATCATCATCCGGGTAATCGGCGTGGGCAATCACGTGTACGCCGTTCTGACAATGCAGTTCCAGAATCCACGGTAATTGCTGACAGGCTTCAAGAGCAAATCTTGCCGCGGGTTGTGCGGCCTGTGCAAACCACGAACCCCCATTCATAAACCACAACTGCAGATCCCCCGTCATCAGCGCATCCAGCGCCATCTGCTCGTGATTCCCCCTGACCGCCACGATCCAGTTCCGGCGCAGCAACTGTAGACAGCGCAGACTATCAGGCCCACGATCGGTAACATCACCGACAGAAACCAGCAAATCGCGCCACGGATCAAACCGACACTGGCGCAGTTTATCCATCAGCATAGAAAAACAGCCGTGAAGATCCCCCACGACCCAGATGTGACGCCAGTTTGTTCCTTCTACCCTCTGGTAGACGTTATCAGGCTGCCCCATATGACCTTCTGCACTCGGATATTCCCTGCCTATAACTTTAGCAATAGCGGCATGAGACGAGGAGAAAACCGCATACGACACGCGATGATTTGCGCAGGGTGCGATTTGACATCACGACAAACTCTCTGCCGTCGATGTCATGCCGCCCAGAATAACTATGCTGTTGATGCTGCCCACAAGTCGCCTTTGCGATAGGGCTTCTTCACTTTTTAATAGTGTTACTATTATTCTGCCTGGTTCATCCGTTATTTCACTGATAGATCAACGGGTTTCAGTGGCTTCCTCAATTCAGTACCATGAAAATCTTTATATCGTGGTTCGAGACGGGCAGATTCTGAAAGAATAACTCTATTATCCCGAAAGCTCAGATGGTCACTATCAAATAACTTATGAAAATCAGCAGCAAGCGCGATGCCATTTTCTACACTCGGTAAGCCTTTATTGGCGTGGCTAATTATGTGGCAAGCTTCAACTGCCAAAGTACTGCCGGTAATTGCGCATTTATTGCCCCAATTCGACATCACCGCTTTACGAAATTTTGCCTGCTCCCGGCGAATTTTAACCATGCGTAGACCGTCTTCCCTGCGAGCAGGCGTTCCTATTTGATAATCAGGTATTGCAATCAATAAACTGAGAACCGACACAATTTCTTCGCACAAAGGTGCTTCAAATGAAGCTCCCTGATGACAAAAATGTCGTTTAAAATTAGTCCACTCCTCTTTTCGCTTGCTGGGAGGGAGTTGTTCACCAACGAGCAATTCATCCATCGGAAGGAAAGTATCAAGAGTGGATAGGTCTTTCAGTTGAACTCGATATGGATAAACGTTGTTTGGGTCCACAAAAGTATCAATAATTTCGAACACGCCACACAACTGGAAGTCTCGCTTTCCAGAGAGTTTTTGAATCACAAAAAGGCGGTCACCAGGAGTCACTTGACGGGTTTTCCATTCCTGCCCAACCCCATACCCATTACTGTAGTCAAAATCTTTTGTATTTTTGGGTCCATGATAAGCATAGAAATATTTCATCTTTTATTCCTTTTGAAGAGCCAATAAAGAGTAATATCGACAATCCCGCGAGAAAACTTAACGTATAAATACGGTACAGTGGACTGTTATTTCATGCTGCAGGTGACCGTCAGTAGGAAAGCATGGTCTCACGTCTTCGCGTCAGAAAAGAGAACACGCAGAGGATTTTGCTCGGAGATTGCTGGGGTATAAAAATTTAACAATAACCAAAAATAGCTGGACGCACACGGTGCAGAATATGTTATGGTTTGGACAGGATATGGAAATTTCGAGCAATTTTCGTGGTGTTTCGTGGCCGCATCGAAAAACACCATAAGAAAACAAAGATATAAAAAGAGACCGAATACGATTCCTGTATTCGGTCCAGGGAAATGGCTCTTGGGAGAGAGCCGTGCGCTAAAAGTTGGCATTAATGCAGGCTAAGTTACCCTGCCATTTAAGAATAGATGACAGCGCCAGGTTTTCCAGTCCGCGACTAAAGTGGTCTGAAAAAAAGGGGGATTGTCACACGCTACAATGTAAAAACCGCAAGTTCTCCTGTGAGATCCTTGCGGTTTTTTATTGGAAATCAGAGCACTACATCTGACAATTAACAGAGTTTTTCTGCACGCTCGATAAACGGAGCAAGGCTCATTTTTTCGCCAGGTTTAGCCGGATCGTCAATCTGGATAATGTCGATCGGTTTTGCCGTGGTTTTACCGCTCTCAACCTGCTGTCTGGCTACATCATTCAGCGGGTATTGCACCAGCGTACTGGGGTTGATGACATACAGCGCGTTGCCCGGACGGCAGGTCAGCATCACCTCTTCACGATTAAACGCCCATTTATCTTTGCCAACCTCAAAACGACTGACGGTAATAACCTGCGGCGCAGCCAGTGCCGCTCCCGAACTTGCCAGTAGCAATAAAGAGATAATGATTTTTTTCATACGTTTTGCCAGTCCATCAGAACGGTTCGAGGGTCGCAAACAGGCTGACAATTGCCAGCACAACAGCGCCTATACCCCATTCCAGCTTCGTCATCCAAATAAAATAGAGGGTCATGCAGCGGTTATCCTGCTGCATACGTGGAACAAGAACATACCGATTCACCAGCGCAATCGCCACCATTAGCATGACCAGGGCACATTTTAACAACAGCAGTCTCCCATAAGCCGCATGCCAGGGAACAGCGAAACCGACAATAAACAGCGCATTCATGATGCCGGTAAGCAACACGCCAATCACAAAAAGATGCCCATAGCGGGAGAAACGCATCATGGTACTGATGGCTTGATCGCGCCAGCGTCCTTGCGCCATTTTCATACAGTAGAGCACCGGCAGCAAGCCGCCAAACCACGCTGCAGCGCATATCAGATGCAGCGCATGGTTAATCTGATGAAGTGTGCCGGTTACGCCATCGTGCAGTGTCGCATGCCCAACGCCCGCCAGCAGAATAAACTGCGCAATCGTCAGCATTAGCAGTCGTCGCGGCATACTACGCGGTACGATAATGGACACCGCCAGTGTGACCAGCGCAAGGATAATCTGCCACAGCCAGACGCCCCCGAATTGTGTTTGCAGGACGGCTCCCCAAACAGTGATGGAGAGGACATCCTGCCAACCCGCGCCCATTAACCCCCCCTGAACCGCCAGCATCAGCGTCGCGCTGATAAAGCTCCACGCCGCGGCGTGGCGTTGTAGATGCAAGAAGCGACGCATCATCAAACGACGGAGCGAAACAGGTGCCAGCCATGCGCCATAGAGCGCACAGCCAAACACCAGCATCAGCGTGGTAAAATGGATAAAACGCAGTGCAACCCAGGTAAACGCCAGCATCGGTTATTTCACGCTAAAGCTATATTGCCCTTTCGTCTTGTGCCCATCCACTGACACAACGTGCCAATCGACCGTGTATTTTCCTGTTTCCAGTGACTGAGCGAGCGGAATAATCAGCTGCGTTTTATCCTGCTCATTACGCGTTGCCTTACCCGTTTTGATCTGTTCGTTTTGCGGGCCTGTCAGCGTTGCCCCGCTGAATGCAGGTTCGACACCTTCAGAAAAATTGAGCGTCAATGCCTGGGGTGATGCTGTGACTTGCGCATTAGCCGCGGGATTTTGTTGTGTCAGATGCGCATGCGCCAGGGCCGCGGGTGTCGCCAGTATGCCGGCAAGAGCGATGAGAGCAAAGCGAAGTGAAGATGCAGATGCAGATGAAGCCATATCAACTATTCCTTTTTGTTATGTCTAGTCTGTAGAGAATAACCTTCTACAATGA
The DNA here is from genome assembly GCF_014103415.1 of Citrobacter sp. RHBSTW-00671. Lineage (NCBI taxonomy): Bacteria > Pseudomonadati > Pseudomonadota > Gammaproteobacteria > Enterobacterales > Enterobacteriaceae > Citrobacter > Citrobacter sp. RHBSTW-00671. The sequence goes on along the minus strand of NZ_JABXPR010000001.1, from coordinate 2,638,811 downwards.
TCGAGTCGAGAATCATCATTTCAGGCTTGCCATTAATGCGCACTCTTAGTAACTTTTGCGCGCCAATGGAGAGATGAGGAAAAACGTATGAATATTAATCTGGCCAAACTTGAGCAAGCAGAAATGGATAAGGTTAACGTCGATCTGGCTGCGGCAGGCGTCGCATTTAAAGAGCGCTACAACATGCCTGTCGTTGCTGAAGTTGTCGAGCGTGAACAGCCTGCACATTTACGCGACTGGTTCCGTGAACGCCTGATCGCACACCGTTTAGCTTCCGTTTCCCTCTCACGTTTACCTTACGAGCCTAAAGTTAAATAAACCTTATATTAAGTTACAGTTCCTTACATGATGCCTGCTACAGTATAAGTACATTCTTAACCTACTATTTAAGGATGGTTGTAGACACTATGAAAAGGAAATCATTATGTCACACTGGAAAATTGCTGCAGCGCAGTACGAACCACTTCAGAGATCATTAAGCGAACACGTCGCCCATCATTTACAGTTCATTCAGGCAGCGGCTAAATGCCAATGCGAATTGTTGGTTTTTCCATCATTGTCCCTGTTGGGATGTGTGGACGAAGACGACGCCCTCCCCGCCCCGCCCGATCAAGAGTTACTGCAACCCCTCGCCCACGCCGCAGTCACGTATCGTATGACCATCATTGCCGGGTTGTCGGTAGAGCATAACGATCGCTTTGTGAAGGGAATAGCGCTTTTCTCTCCCTGGATGACCTCGCCGTTAATGTTTCATCAAAGCCATGGCGCCTGTATCGCCAGGCAACGAAATGCCATCAGCGTGGTCGACAGCCAGCCGGAAGGTATTGATATCGACCCGACATTTTCGCTGTTCACAACCTGTCAGTCCGTCAAAGAACCAGAACTGCTCTCTTCCGCTTCGCGTCTGCAAAGTTTTTCGCATAAATTCGCCATTGCGGTACTGATGGCCAATGCCCGTGGCAGCAGCGCATTGTGGGATGAACGTGGTCGGTTAATTGTCCGCGCCGACAGCGGTTCATTACTGTTAACCGGGCAACGCACGCCACGGGGTTGGCAAGGTGATATCATTCCATTACGCTAGTCGTTTTTGGCTCGGAGCCCGGCATGTTGCGCATAATAGATACAGAAACCTGTGGTCTGCAGGGAGGCATTGTTGAGATTGCATCGGTCGATGTCGTTGACGGAACGATCGTCAATCCCATGAGCCATCTGGTGCGTCCTGACCGTCCCATCAGCCCACAAGCCATGGCTATCCATCACATCACTGAAGCGATGGTAGCGGATAAACCGTGGATTGAAGATGTCATCCCGCACTATTACGGCAGCGAGTGGTACGTGGCGCATAACGCCAGTTTTGATCGGCGTGTGCTGCCCGAAATGCCGGGGGAATGGATTTGCACCATGAAGCTTTCCCGCCGCCTGTGGCCGGGGATCAAATACAGCAATATGGCGCTCTATAAGTCCCGCAAGCTGAACGTCCAGACGCCGTCTGGTCTGCACCACCACCGCGCGCTTTATGATTGCTACATCACGGCGGCACTGCTGATAGACATCATGCAGACGTCCGGCTGGACCCCGGAGCAAATGGCCGATGTCACCGGCCGTCCTGCGCTGCTAACTACCTTTACCTTCGGTAAATACCGCGGGAAACCGGTATCTGAAGTCGCTGAACGCGATCCGGGCTATTTGCGCTGGCTGTTTAATAACCTTGACAATATGAGCCCGGAATTGCGCCTGACGCTGAAACACTATCTGGATAACGCCTGAGTTGCCGCCTGACCGGGCAGTGTTCCCTGCGCAAGACCAATTAAAAAAGCGAACTCGAGGGCCACACCTTCATAGGATTTATAGCGCCCGGATTTACCACCGTGTCCGGAGTCCATATCCGTACACAATAGCAGCAGATGATCGTCTGTTTTCATTTCACGCAGTTTCGCCACCCACTTCGCCGGTTCCCAGTATTGCACCTGGGAATCGTGTAACCCTGTGGTTACCAACAGATGCGGATAATCCTGTGCGGTGACGTTATCGTATGGGCTGTAGCTTTTCATGTAGGTGTAATACTCTTTGTCCTGCGGATTGCCCCACTCTTCAAACTCACCGGTTGTCAGCGGAATTGACTCATCCAGCATGGTGGTCACCACATCGACAAACGGCACCTGGGCAATAACGCCGTGAAAAAGTGTCGGACGCTCGTTGATGGCAACACCCATCAGCATCCCTCCGGCGCTTCCTCCCATCCCATAACACAATGAAGGTGAGCCATAACCGAGTTTGAGCAGTGCATCGCAGACGTCGAGATAGTCATTGAAGGTATTTTTCTTACGCAGAAATTTACCCTCTTCATACCATTGCTGCCCCAACTCACCACCACCACGCACGTGGGCGATCGCGTACACAAAGCCGCGATCCAATAAGCTTAAGCGGCTGCTGCTGAAATCAGCGTCCATGCTTGCGCCATATGAACCATAGCCATACACCAATAATGGATTTTTCCCTTTACGGAAATGCTGCTTGTGGTAGACCAGCGAGACAGGTACCTCTGTCCCATCGCGTGCGGTTATCCACACATGTTCACTGCGGTAATTTGCGGCGTCGAAGCCGGGGACAGTAGTCTGCTTAAGTACGCGGCGCTCGCCAGTATCCATATCCAGTTCGAACAGCGTGTCCGGCGTAGTCATGGAGGAATAGCCATAGCGCAGGCGCGATGTCTCCGGCTCAGGATTATAAGCCAGCCACGTCACATAGGCGGGATCGTCAAAGGCAATCCCGATTACTTCACGCGTTTTGCGATTGATTTGTCGCAGGCTGGTTAACCCCTGCTGTCGTTCTTCCACCACCAGCCAGTCGGTGAACAGCGTAAAACCCTCCAGCATGACACTGTCACGCGCTGGGATTAGCGTCTCCCAGGCGTGTTCATCTCGTACACGGGTACGGTACAGGCTGAAGTTTTTACCCTGACGGTTTGAGCGCAGATAAAAGGCGTGTTGATAGTGATCGAGACTGTATTCATGGTCTTTTCGACGCGCCAAAAAGACCAGTGGCTCGGCATCAGCCAGTTCTGCATCAATGAGCAAAACCTCACTGGTGGTTGCACTCGCAATATGAATAACAACATAGTGCTGTGAGGTGGTTTTATGCAGACTGACATAAAACATATCATCAGCCTCTTCATACACCAGCTCATCATCAGTGGATGGTGAACCGACAGTATGCCGCCAGACCTGATACGGCAGCAATGTGGTTTCATGCTTGCGGACATAATAGAAAGTCTGCGAGTCGTTGGCCCAGACTAATTCCGGCTCGACGTTTTCAAGTACCTCCGGGTACCAGTTGCCCGTTTGTAAGTTGCGAAAGCGCACACCATATTGCCGACGGGAAAGGTAATCCTCCGCCAGTGCCATAATGGTATTGTCCGGTGATATTGCCAGACCACCTAACGTATAGAATTCGCTATGGGCTGCGCGCTGGTTTCCATCCAGCAAGGTATCCCATTCATCCCACTCTTCACTGAGAGCAGACTGGCGCTGATAAATGGCATATTCACACCCCGGTTCATAGAGATGGCGATAGCGGTACCCATTTTTCACATACGGTGCGGACACATCCTGAGGGGGAATACGGTCGATAATCTCTTTCAGAACACGATCCTGCAAAGCTTGCTGCGAAGCCATCACCTGGCGGCCATACGCATTTTCTTGTTGCAGGTAATTCAGTACTTCTGGCTGCGAGCGGGTGTCATCTCGCAACCAGTAATAATTATCAACACGCGTATCGCCATGCTGCGTCATGGCGTGAGGAATACGAGGAGCTTTAGATAGCATGTCATTGTTCTTTTGCTTAAACATTCTATAAGGGTGGCAAAAGTCAGCAATGATGCAAGCGAAACATGCGCCTTAGCAGTAACTATTTAGTCTGGCAGTGCCTGTTTTTGTTGCTTAAGATCCTGCTCAATCCCTTCGCGAACATCCTGCGGGATCTTCAACGCATCACCCAACGCATTCAGATAACTGCGCTCCATAAAGTGGTCGATATCAATTGCCGCACAGCTCAGGAAGTAGATTTCCAGTGCTTCTTCTTCATTACGGACCCCCTGAGCCAGACGCTGCGGGTCGAGTGGTTGTTCAATCGCACGCTCAATCAGAACACGCCCCTGCTCTTCGACTCCCGCTTCACGGAGTTGGTGTTCAATGGCAGCACGCTCTTTAGCATCAATATGCCCATCGCTTTTCGCCGCAAAGACCAGCGCCATGATCAGACGCTCGGTTCGCTGATCCAGCGGCGAGCTCTGCGCACCAAATTGTGGTTCATCCTGATGCGCCGCACGGACCTTATCTTTGTACTTGTTCCATAACACCGTCCCGGCAACCGCCCCACCGCCAACCAAAAGCGCGCTGGTGCCGTATTTACTGAGTAATTTACGTGAGGATTTGTTGGCAACCAGTAATCCTGCCAGACCGCCTAGCGCGCCAGGCACCAGCAGTTTGCTGAGCCCTTGTTCACCGGAAGATGACGCAGATGATGCTTTTTGCCCAAGAAGAGATTGTAGTTGATTCAGCCAGTTAGCCATTTTGCCCCTCAAGTACAGACGAATAATTATCAAAGCGTACCCGAGGGGATGTCAGGAAGTGTTCAGGTCATCAAAAGATGTGCAAATTCAGCTACTGGCGCACCTGATACTCTGCTGTGCCGGCTTTGCAATCAAGCTTTACCTGATAGTGAATGTCGCTGCTTTTGCCGCGCACGGTCAGGGGGACTGTCCACTGCCCGTCTTTACCGACAATATCCTGTGGATTGGCCCATGCTACCGGGTCAAGCTGACCGAGTTTCTTTTGATCGTCGGCCCAGCGCACAATGCGATTCTGCAGGTAATCACGTTTGACGCTGGCTGCAATGCCATCAGCGTCCAGACCTTCACAGTTTGGAAACTGAACTGACTTACTTTCCGTATTCGCCGCAAATACTGATACGCTGGCAGATAACAACAGCAGGCTCAACAACGCTCTTTTTTTATACATTCTTTTCTCCTTATCTCCCTTTCGTCCTTCAGGCCGCAGACCCGCGGTGTGAAGGCTGTCAGAGATTGCACAATGATTCAGGGAAAAGCATGGTACAAAATATCAGGAGCGCAAGTCGCTTCAGGCCGCCTGGGTATCATCCTCAGCAGATGCGTTGTTGTCGACCACCTGTGGAGAAGGCAGCTTGCCGTTTTTCAGGATGGCGCTCAGCACCTCTTTTTGTTCAGCCAGCCACAGAGAAAGCGCTTCACGCTGCTCATCTTCCAGCGCTACCGGTGATTGTTCCAGCCATGTGTCGAGCAGATCGGCTGTATCGAGCATTTTGTCATACGCATCGGCTTCCTTTTTGCTGGTAAACGACATTTTTTCCTCACCTTCCCGAATGACTACGTATTTAACTTCAACCGCCATTTTTGCAGCCTCTTAAATTACCTGTATTTATATACAGCATATTCTTTTTCATCCCTGAAATCAACCTGGTAATAAAGACAGACGCAAACGTTTTCGTATATACTGCCCCCAGTTAAAACAGGGGATTAATTTATGACGTTATTAGGCACAGCACTGCGTCCTGCAGCAACGCGTGTGATGTTATTAGGTTCAGGTGAACTGGGTAAAGAGGTGGCGATTGAATGCCAACGCCTGGGCGTGGAAGTCATTGCCGTGGATCGTTACCCCGACGCACCAGCGATGCACGTTGCTCATCGCTCCTACGTCATCAACATGTTGGATGGCGATGCATTGCGCCAGGTTGTCGAGCATGAAAAACCGCATTTTATCGTGCCAGAAATTGAAGCCATCGCCACAGATATGCTGGTAAAACTGGAGCAGGAAGGCCTGAACGTAGTGCCTTGCGCACGCGCGACTCAACTGACCATGAACCGGGAAGGCATCCGTCGCCTCGCCGCCGACGAGTTATCTTTACCGACATCATCTTTTCGCTTCGCCGACAGTGAAATGCGTTTTCGCGAGGCCGTAGACGAAATCGGTTATCCCTGCATCGTAAAACCGGTAATGAGTTCTTCCGGTAAAGGCCAGAGCTTTATCCGCTCCGCCGAACAGCTAACCGAAGCCTGGAACTATGCCCAACAGGGCGGGCGAGCGGGCGCCGGGCGTGTTATCGTCGAAGGCGTGGTGAATTTCGATTTTGAAATCACACTGCTTACCGTCAGCGCCATTGACGGCGTACATTTTTGCGCACCGGTAGGTCATCGCCAGGAAGACGGCGACTATCGCGAATCCTGGCAGCCACAGCAGATGAGCGAACTGGCGTTAGCCCGGGCGCAGGAGATTGCCCGGAAAGTGGTACTGGCATTGGGCGGCCACGGATTATTTGGTGTGGAGCTGTTTGTCTGCGGTGACGACGTCATTTTCAGCGAAGTCTCCCCTCGCCCGCACGACACGGGTATGGTGACGCTGATTTCTCAGGATCTGTCTGAGTTTGCCCTGCACGTGCGTGCATTCCTTGGTCTTCCCGTTGGCGCAATCCGCCAGTATGGTCCGTCAGCGTCAGCGGTGATCCTGCCGCAGCTAAGCAGTCAAAACGTTACCTTTGATAATGTGGATGCTGCCGTTGGCGCGGGTTTGCAGATACGTCTGTTTGGTAAACCCGAGATCGACGGTACGCGTCGTTTAGGTGTCGTGCTGGCAACGGCAGAAAGTGTTGAAGAAGCGGTTGATCGTGCGAAAAACGCGGCTGCACAGGTAAAAGTGGCAGGTTAAAACCGGACCCGTAGACCGGATGAGGCAGTAACCCCCCATCCGGCAAAGCCCGATATCGGCGCTAACGCCTATTATCGGGCCTTCGGTTTACACATTGATAGCTTACTGCTTCGCGCCTTCAACCGCTTCGCGAGCCAGTTTGGTGATACGATCGTAATCACCCGCTTCCAGCGCATCCGCCGGAACCAGCCAGGAACCGCCAATACACAGCACGCTTTTCAGGGCCAGGTAATCACGGTAGTTCGCCGGGGAGATACCGCCAGTCGGGCAGAAACGAACCTGAGAGAACGGACCCGCGATTGCCTGCAGTGCTTTCGTACCGCCGTTCGCTTCAGCCGGGAAGAATTTGAACTCTTTCAAACCGTAGTCCATACCCAGCATCAGTTCAGAAACGGTGCTGATGCCAGGGATCAGCGGAATCGTCCCTTCGGTTGCTGCTTTCAACAGCGGCTCGGTCAGACCCGGGCTAATCGCAAACTGAGCACCAGCCGCAGTAACTTCAGCCAGTTGCTGTGGATTCAGCACAGTACCCGCACCGACGATAGCATCCGGTACTTCTTTCGCGATTGCACGAATAGCATCCATCGCACATGCGGTACGTAACGTCACTTCCAGAACGCGCACGCCCCCTGCAACTAACGCTTTTGCCATCGGCACAGCGTGTTCCAGTTTGTTAACCACAATAACCGGTACAACCGGGCCAGTGGTCAGGATTGCTTCTGCACTTGTCTTCCAGTTTTTCATCAGAGTTTTCTCTCGCCTGATTACAAATTAAGTCTTAAAAAGTGATACAGGTTGCGCCCTGCTCCGCACCGGACAGCTTTTCACGCAACGCGCTGAACATTTCACGCCCGGTACCCACGCGCGAAGCGCTAAGGTCAGGAATGTGAGGCTGACGAGAGGCAAGTTCCTCTTCATCAACCAGCAGCGTCAATTCACCTGTCTGTCCATTCACACGAATGATGTCGCCATCGCGCACTTTCGCCAGCAGCCCGCCATCGTAGGCTTCTGGGGTTACATGGATTGCTGAAGGCACTTTACCTGAAGCACCTGAAAGTCGTCCATCAGTAACTAACGCAATTTTGAAACAACGGTCCAATAATACACCAAGTGGTGGCATGAGTTTATGTAATTCTGGCATTCCGTTCGCTTTTGGTCCCTGATGACGCACAACAACCACACAATCCCGGTCAAGCAGACCCGCATCAAACGCCGGTAACACATCATGTTGACTTTCGAAGACCACGGCAGGCGCTTCAATCACCTGATTTTCAACTGGAACAGCTGAGGTTTTCATCACCGCACGCCCCAGATTGCCACTCAGTACTTTAGTGCCGCCATGATGGGAGAATGGCTGGTCAAAGGCGGCAATCACATTGCTGTCCAGCGATTTTTCCGCGCCTTCGCGCCAGTCCAGTTCACCGTTATTCAGCCACGGCTCCAGGGTATAACGCGATAAACCGAATCCGGCCACGGTATTCACATCTTCATGTAACAGACCCGCGTTCAGCAGTTCACGCATTAATACAGGCACACCACCAGCAGCCTGGAAATGGTTAATGTCTGCCGGGCCATTCGGGTAGAGTCGGGCCATCAGCGGGACCACATCTGACAGGTCGGAGAAGTCATCCCAGTTAATCAGAATACCGGCTGCACGCGCCATGGCGACCAGGTGCATCGTATGGTTGGTTGAACCGCCGGTCGCCAGCAGTGCCACAATACCGTTCACTACCACTTTTTCATCGATCATTTTACCGATCGGCATCCACTCGTTACCGTTACCGGTCAGACGTGTTACCTGACGGGCCGCCGCGGCGGTCAATGCTTCGCGCAGTGGTGCATCCGGGTGCACAAAAGAGGAGCCTGGCAACTGCATGCCCATAAACTCCACGACCATCTGGTTGGTGTTAGCGGTGCCGTAGAACGTACAGGTACCCGGTGCATGATAAGACGCAGCCTCGGATTCGAGCAGTGCCATACGATCTACTTTGCCTTCGGCATACAGTTGACGAATACGCACTTTCTCTTTGTTCGCCAGACCGCTCGCCATCGGGCCAGAAGGGATGAAGATTGAAGGCAGATGGCCGAAGGAAAGCGCCGCCATGACCAGGCCTGGGACAATCTTGTCACATACGCCTAGGAACAGCGCACCATCGAACATATTGTGTGAGAGCCCCACGGCCGCCGACATCGCAATGACTTCACGACTGAGCAGAGAAAGCTCCATGCCGTCCTGACCCTGGGTCACTCCGTCGCACATCGCTGGTACGCCACCAGCAACCTGGCCCACCGCATTGGCTTCATGCAGTGCTTTGCGAATAATGGCCGGATAGTGTTCATACGGCTGGTGTGCGGAAAGCATGTCGTTATAGGAGGTAATGATCGCGATATTGTTACGCAACATGCTTTTTAGCGAGGCTTTGTCCTCCGGCTGACAGGCGGCAAAACCATGCGCCAGATTACCGCACGCCAGTTGTGAACGATGGACGGTAGTCGTTTTAGCCTGTTCGATTCGAGCGAGGTAGGCGGAACGCGTGTCCCGGGAACGTTCGACGATACGTTGTGTTACGCGTAACAAATTCGGATTCATAGAGGCTCCTAAAATTTATCTGTCAGAGCGGTTGGGTAAACAGTGTTACTCAGCATCACTAAATATTGCTGAATCGCTTGTTAGCCGTAGCTCAGGGGCAAAATCGTTTCAGGCAGTGTAATAAAAAAAACCTCGCGGGTGAATCCACGCGAGGTTTAAAAGTGCAAAAATTATTCTACAATCTGTGTTAGATCATGTTACCGGTAAAATAACACCTAATGGCTAGATGATCTTTTACTCGAATTCGTTCCAGGAACGACCGTCACGGGTGATCATGGCCACAGACGCAACCGGTCCCCAGGTTCCTGCCTGATAAGGCTTCGGCGACTCGTTATCCATCGCCCAGGCTTCGGTAATTGAATCCACCCATTTCCAGGCTTCCTCGACCTCATCGCGACGCACAAACAGCGCCTGAATACCGCGCATGGTTTCCAACAGCAGGCGCTCATAGGCGTCGGCCAGGTGCGTTTGGTTGAAGGTTTCTGAGTAGCTCAGATCCAGCTTAGTGATTTGCAGATTATGTTTGTGGTCCAGACCTGGCACTTTGTTCAGTACCTGGATATCAACCCCTTCATCAGGCTGCAAACGAATAGTCAACTTGTTCTGCGGCAGATCCTGCCAGGATTCTTTAAACAGATTCAGCTCAGGTGTTTTGAAGTAAACCACCACTTCAGAGCACTTGGTTGGTAAACGTTTACCGGTACGCAGGTAGAACGGTACACCCGTCCAGCGCCAGTTATCGATATCGACGCGAATCGCCACAAACGTTTCCGTGTTGCTGCTCTTATTCGCGCCCTCTTCTTCCAGGTAACCCGGTACCTTTTTACCCTGGGCAAAACCGGTGGTGTACTGACCGCGCACCGTTTTTTCACGCACGTTCGAGCGATCGATGCGACGCAGCGATTTCAGTACCTTTACTTTCTCATCGCGAATGCTGTCGGCGCTCAGATCAGCCGGAGGGGACATTGCGATCATGCATAGGATCTGCAGCAGGTGGTTCTGGATCATATCGCGCATTTGACCTGCCTGGTCAAAATAGCCCCAGCGCCCTTCAATACCCACTTCTTCCGCCACCGTAATTTCTACGTGGTCGATAGTGCGATTATCCCAGTTATTTACAAACAGGGAGTTAGCGAAACGCAACGCCAGCAGGTTCAGAACCGTCTCTTTACCAAGATAGTGGTCGATACGGTAAACCTGGCATTCTTCGAAATACTCCCCCACCTGGTCGTTGATTTCACGGGATGTCGCGAGCGAAGTACCCAGCGGTTTTTCCATCACGACACGCGCAGGCTTCGCGTTAAGTTTTGCTTCACCCAAACCTTTGCAGATCGCGCCAAAGGTGCTTGGCGGCATAGCGAAATAGTTAATCGTGGTACGTGATTTTTGATCCAGCATCTCGCCCAGACGGCTAAATGCGGCGGTGTCATTGACGTCCAGGTTACAAAAATCCAGACGGCCGCTGAGGGTTTCCCATAAACTCTCATCAATTTTTTCTTTCATGAAAGTTTCGAGCGCTTCGCGTACAACCTTGGTATAGGCAGCTTTGTCCCAATCAGCACGCCCTACCCCAATGATGCGGGTATCCGGGTTAATCTGACCGGCCTTTTCCAGTTGATACAGGGAAGGCAGCAATTTCCGTCGCGCCAGGTCGCCCTTCGCGCCGAAAATGACCAGGTCACATGCCTGGGCTGTTTGCGTTACCGCCATGTCATTCTCCTCAATTGAGTGCCTGGTGCTTTTGCCAGACACTGGTTGTAATTTTATTACAATGCACTGTACTGCTTTTACGTGATTCCGTGAACCGTAAACGCTTATCCAGCCGTGCTGTTACCGAAAACAGCGGCTAAACAGACGCCAGTCGGGCTCAAAATGGATAAAAAAGTCGCTTTTTTTCGTACCCATGAAGAAGTATGAAAACCGGACTTCGATCATGTAATGAAAAAAAACAACAACTATTCTCTCCATTTTGCCCCGTTCCTTCACTCTCAGGGGTAGTATCTACACACAAAATAATTCGCGTTGCAGGAAAGCGGCAAGCGAGTGACAAATTCGCCAGGAACGAATCTTTCCAACCGAAGGATGTCTCTCATTTCATCCCGATGGGCTTACTCAAGTAAGCGATTCAGGTGATTTAACGTAGCCCCCCTGCGGCTCGACGTATGACGTGTATAACAAAATTATGCGCCGATTTCCCCATATTGCTGAAATCGCTTTTGCCCATGACCCATGAGTCTACCTACATCATGAATATGCTGGAAAAAATCCAGTTAAAACTGGAACATTTGAGCAAGTCAGAACGTAAGGTTGCTGACGTTATTCTTACCTCACCAGATCAGGCGATCCATTCGAGCATTGCTGCGCTGGCGCTGGAAGCCAATGTCAGCGAACCGACCGTTAACCGTTTCTGCCGCAGCATGGATACGCGTGGCTTTCCTGATTTTAAACTGCATCTGGCGCAAAGCCTGGCAAATGGTACCCCATATGTTAATCGCAATGTGGATGAGGATGACAGCGTTGAATCCTACACGGGGAAAATCTTCGAGTCTGCAATGGCGAGCCTTGACCATGTTCGTCAGTCTCTGGATAACGTGGCAGTAAATCGTGCGGTTGATTTACTCACTCAGGCGAAGAAAATTGCCTTTTTTGGGCTCGGTTCCTCCGCCGCGGTGGCGCATGACGCCATGAATAAATTTTTCCGTTTTAACGTTCCGGTTATCTATTCCGACGACATCGTTCTGCAACGCATGAGCTGTATGAATTGTAGTGATGATGATGTCATTGTGCTCATTTCACACACCGGAAGAACCAAAAGTCTGGTGGAACTGGCACAACTGGCAAGAGAAAACGATGCCATGGTGATTGCCCTGACATCTCCTGGTACTCCGCTGGCACGTGAAGCAACGCTGGCAATTACCCTCGATGTACCGGAAGATACTGACATTTATATGCCCATGGTCTCTCGACTTGCTCAACTTACCGTGATAGATGTGCTGGCTACGGGATTTACTTTGCGCCGTGGGGCAAAATTTAGAGATAACTTGAAGCGTGTCAAGGAAGCGCTCAAGGAATCGCGTTTTGATAAAGAATTACTCATCAAGAGTGATGACCGCTAAAAGCAATAACAATGTTCTACCCTTTTATCATCCGGGTCGTTCATTTTACCGTTTATGTTCGAGAACGGCCGGATCAATGTTCACGCAACACCTAGTTGTTTCAGTCAACGGAGTATTACATGTCCAGAAGGCTTCGCAGAACCAAAATCGTTACCACGTTAGGCCCGGCAACTGACCGCGATAACAACCTTGAAAAAATTATCGCCGCTGGGGCGAATGTTGTACGTATGAACTTTTCGCACGGCTCTCCAGAAGATCACAAAATGCGGGCGGATAAAGTCCGTGAGATTGCCGCCAAACTGGGACGTCATGTAGCTATTTTGGGTGACCTGCAGGGACCTAAAATCCGCGTATCGACCTTTAAAGAAGGCAAAGTATTTCTCAATGTTGGCGACAAATTCCTGTTAGACGCCAACCTCGGTAAAGGTGAAGGCGACAAAGAAAAAGTCGGCATCGATTACAAAGGCCTGCCTGCTGACGTCGTGCCGGGCGATATCCTGCTGCTGGATGATGGTCGCGTACAGCTCAAAGTGCTGGAAGTTCAGGGTATGAAAGTCTTCACCGAAGTCACTGTCGGTGGCCCGCTCTCCAACAACAAAGGCATCAACAAACTTGGCGGCGGCCTTTCTGCTGAAGCGCTGACGGAAAAAGACAAAGCAGACATCATTACTGCAGCGCAAATCAGCGTTGACTATCTGGCGGTCTCCTTCCCTCGCTGCGGCGAAGATCTGAATTATGCCCGCCGCCTGGCGCGCGACGCTGGCTGCGATGCGAAAATTGTTGCCAAGGTAGAGCGTGCTGAAGCCGTCTGCGACCAGAATGCGATGGATGACATCATCCTTGCCTCTGACGTGGTAATGGTTGCGCGTGGTGACCTGGGCGTGGAAATCGGTGACCCGGAGCTGGTCGGTATTCAGAAAGCGTTGATCCGTCGCGCACGTCAGCTGAACCGTGCGGTAATTACCGCAACGCAGATGATGGAGTCGATGATCACTAACCCAATGCCGACCCGTGCGGAAGTCATGGACGTGGCAAACGCCGTGCTGGATGGGACTGATGCCGTCATGCTGTCTGCCGAAACTGCCGCAGGCCAGTACCCGGCGGAAACCGTCGCAGCGATGGCTCGCGTCTGTCTGGGTGCAGAGAAAATCCCGAGCATCAACGTTTCTAAACACCGCCTGGACGTACAGTTTGATAATGTCGAAGAAGCTATCGCCATGTCAGCGATGTATGCCGCGAACCATCTGAAAGGCGTTACCGCTATCATCGCCATGACCGAGTCCGGTCGTACTGCGCTGATGACATCCCGCATCAGTTCTGGCCTGCCGATTTTCGCGATGTCTCGTCATGAGCGTACGCTGAACCTGACCTCTCTGTATCGTGGCGTTACGCCGGTTCACTTTGACAGTGAAACTGACGGTGTCGTGGCTGCCAACGAAGCGGTCAATCTGCTGCGCGACAAAGGTTACCTGGTGTCAGGCGATCTGGTGATTGTGACCCAGGGTGATGTCATGAGCACCATCGGTTCCACCAACACCACACGTATTCTGACTGTAGAATAACGACTCTGCTTACTGCCTGATATTACTCGCTATTCAGGACGGGTCAGCTGATACAAAAAAGCCTCTCGAACGAGAGGCTTTTTCTATTTCTTAGGATAAAGATCTTTGCGTTTATACGGTTCAATTTCACCGGGTTTGCGGGTCTTTAGCAGTTTCAGAATCCAGGTGTATTGTTCGAGATGCGGGGTGACAAAAATCTCCACTTCTTCATTCATCCGTCTGGCAATGGTATGGTCATCGGCCGTCAGAATGTCATCCATGGGTGGGCGTACCTGAATCGTCAGACGATGCGTTTTGCCATCGTACACCGGGAACAGCGGTACTACGCGCGCATGACAAACCTTCATCAGGCGGCCAATTGCCGGTAACGTTGCCTTATAGGTCGCGAAGAAATCGACAAATTCGCTGTGCTCCGGGCCGTGGTCCTGATCCGGTAAGTAATATCCCCAGTATCCCTGCCGTACCGACTGAATAAAAGGTTTAATACCGTCGTTACGTGCATGTAAACGACCGCCGAAACGTCGACGTACCGTGTTCCAGACATAGTCAAATACCGGATTGCCCTGGTTATGGAACATCGCTGCCATTTTCTGGCCTTGGGATGCCATCAGCATTGCCGGAATATCAACACCCCAGCCGTGAGGGACGAGAAAAATCACCTTTTCCTCATTACGTCGCATCTCATCGATAATTTCCAGGCCCTGCCAGTCAACGCGGTGCTGAATTTTCTCCGGACCGCGCATGGCCAATTCTGCCATCATAACCATCGCCTGAGGCGCAGTCGCAAACATCTCATCAACGATGGCCTCGCGCTCGGCTTCGCTGCGCTCAGGAAAACAGAGGGATAAATTGATAAGCGCTCTGCGACGCGAACTTTTCCCCAGCCGTCCGGCAAGCCGTCCCAGTTTCGCCAGAACGGGATCGCGAAATGACGCGGGTGTTAATGCAATCCCTGCAATCGCTGCCACGCCAAGCCAGGCGCCCCAGTAGCGCGGGTGACGGAATGATTTTTGAAACTCAGGGATATACTCAATACTCTTTTTTTTCGTTTCCATGCTCTTCCAGTATCGGGGGCCGCGAAAAAGTAAATCTGCTGATAGTGTAGCGGCGCACCGTGTCCCGTACAAAATAAAAAAAGCCGGCACGCATAGCGTACCGGCTCTGTCAGTGTATTTATTAATCGAAGCGTAGCTGAGGCAGAACCTCTTTCACCTGTGCCAGGTACTCGGTACGATCCGAACCGCTCAGCCCTTCCGTACGCGGCAATTTTGCCGTCAACGGGTTCACAGCCTGCTGGTTGACCCATACTTCGTAGTGCAGGTGCGGGCCAGTAGAACGCCCGGTGTTACCTGACAGCGCAATACGATCGCCACGTTTCACTTTTTGTCCCGGTTTAACCAGCAGCTTACGCAGGTGCATGTAACGGGTGGTGTAAGTGCGACCGTGACGAACAGCAACATAGTATCCGGCCGCGCCACTCCGTTTCGCGACCACCACTTCACCATCACCGACTGACAGCACCGGCGTACCTTGCGGCATCGCAAAGTCGACACCTTTGTGCGGTGCAACGCGTCCGGTTACCGGATTCAGGCGACGTGGATTGAAGTTTGACGAAATACGGAACTGCTTCGCCGTAGGGAAACGCATAAACCCTTTAGCTAGCCCGGTCCCGTTACGGTCATAGAATTTACCGTCTTCAGCACGGATCGCGTAATAATCTTTGCCTTCAGAGCGCAAACGAACGCCCAGCAGTTGGCTTTGTTCGCGTTTACCGTCCAGCATCTCGCGAGACATCAAAACGGAGAACTCATCGCCTTTCTTCAGCTTGCGAAAGTCCATCTGCCATTGCATCGCTTTAATCACCGCGCTGATTTCAGAGCTGGTCAGGCCAGCATCTCTTGCACTGGCGACGAAACTACCGCCCACCGTACCGTTGATTCGGCTGTTAACCCAGTCGCCCTGCTGCATTTCGCTGCTCATTTTGAAACCCGTTGCCGTACGATCATAAGTACGGGTTTCACGGCGGGAAACTTCCCAGGTCAGGCGCTGCAAATCACCTTCCGAAGACAGCGTCCAGGAAAGTTGCTGGCCAATTTTCAGATTACGTAGATCTTTATCAGATGCGGCAAGCTGGCTGATATCGCCCATATCAATGCCGTACTGGTTCAGGATACTGCTCAGCGTATCGCCGGTAGAGACAACATACTCGTGAACCCCGGCTTCGCCAGAGGTCTTGTCATCGAGTTCGTCCTGAGGGATAGCTTCATCTTCCTGAGCGGCTTGATCGATAGGTTCGCTGGCTTCTGGCAACAGTGAACGGATCTCGCTTTTTTCCAGCTCAATGGTTTTAACGATAGGTGCAGAGTCGGGATGGTATACATAAGGCCGCCAGACTGCGACGGCCAATGTCAGAACAGTAAGCGACCCCAACATTACACGATGGGGTCGCGGCAAATTATTAAATGCCAGAGCGACAGAGCGGGCTATCTGTTGCACGTATTCACTTCCTCATTAATCTCCTTTCAGGCAGCTCGCATACTGGTTGGCTAATTGGTTCAGAAACGCTGAATAGCTTGTTTTACCCAGTTTGATATTCGTTCCGAGGGGATCCAACGTTCCCATTCGAACGGATGTCCCTCTCGCTACGGCTTCAACGACCGCTGGCCTGAACTGTGGCTCAGCAAAAACGCAGGTTGCTTTTTGCTCAACCAACTGTGTTCTTATTTCATGTAAACGCTGCGCACCAGGTTGAATCTCAGGGTTCACGGTAAAGTGACCAAGCGGTGTTAGCCCGTAGTGTTTTTCGTAGTAGCCATAGGCGTCATGAAAAACGAAATACCCTTTACCCTTGAGCGGTGCGAGCTCGTTACCTACCTGCTTATCGGTTGCGGCTAATTGTGCCTCAAAATCCTTCAGGTTGGCGTCAAGTTTGGCTCGACTTTGCGGCATAAGTTCCACTAATTTATCATGGATTGCAACCGCTGAGGCCCGCGCTATCTCTGGGGAAAGCCAAAGATGCATGTTGTAATCACCATGATGGTGATGCTCGTCACTTTTTTCGCCGTGAGCGTCGTTATGCCCATGATCGTCATCATCATCGTCAGCGCCTTTCATGAGTAACGGTTTCACGTCATTGAGCTGCGCAATCGTTACCTGTTTTGCGTTAGGAATATTCTTGACTGACTTTTCCATAAACGCCTCCATTTCCGGACCGATCCAAACGACTAAGTCCGCGTTCTGTAAGCGTTTTACATCGGAAGGGCGCAGCGAATAATCGTGTTCGGAAGCCCCGTCAGGCAGCAGAACCTGGGTGTCTGTAACCCCATCTGCAATCGCTGAGGCAATAAAGCCCAGCGGCTTAAGTGACGCCACTACAGCGGCATTTGCAGCCTGAGTTGCACTACCCCAAAGAGCAGCGGATAATGCTGCGAAAAGAAGCGTATTTTTATGTAACATAATGCGACCAATCATCGTAACGAATGTGAGAAATGTGATATTATAACATTCTATAACTTCTGCAAGACTAAAATTGATATGACGACTTTGGTTTCACTGGAAAATGTCTCGGTCTCTTATGGTCAACGCCGCGTCCTTTCTGACGTATCGCTTGAACTTCGACCCGGCAAAATTTTAACGCTTCTTGGCCCGAATGGGGCCGGAAAGTCTACGCTGGTGCGCGTTGTATTGGGACTGGTAGCGGCTGATGAAGGGGTGATCAAGCGCAACGGGCATTTGCGGATTGGCTATGTACCGCAAAAACTGTACCTCGATACAACACTCCCGCTGACGGTGAGCCGCTTTTTGCGCTTACGTCCTGGCACAAAGAAAGCCGACATTCTCCCTGCGCTGAAACGTGTTCAGGCCGGGCATCTGATGGATGCTCCGATGCAAAAACTGTCCGGCGGGGAAACGCAGCGTGTCTTGCTGGCCCGAGCATTGCTAAATAAACCACAGCTCCTGGTGCTCGATGAACCGACTCAGGGAGTGGATGTGAATGGTCAGGTTGCACTGTACGATCTTATCGATCAGTTGCGACGTGAACTGGATTGCGCCGTGCTGATGGTCTCCCATGACCTGCATCTGGTCATGGCAAAAACCGACGAAGTCCTGTGTCTGAACCACCACATTTGCTGCTCCGGCACGCCGGAGGTGGTTTCAATGCACCCTGAATTCATCTCTATGTTCGGGCAACGCGGCGCTGAACAACTCGGAATTTACCGTCACAACCATAATCATCGCCACGATTTACAGGGTCGCATTGTTTTACGCCGGGGAAATGGTCACTCATGATTGAATTATTATTACCCGGCTGGTTAGCCGGGATCATGCTGGCCTGCGCTGCTGGCCCGCTTGGCTCGTTTGTGGTCTGGCGTCGGATGTCTTATTTTGGCGATACGCTGGCGCACGCATCACTGCTGGGCGTTGCGTTTGGTCTGCTGCTGGATGTAAATCCCTTCTATGCTGTTATCGTCGTCACCCTGATGCTGGCCGCAGGCCTGGTATGGCTGGAGAAACGCCCGCATCTCGCGATTGATACCCTGCTCGGTATTATGGCACACAGCGCGCTGTCATTAGGCCTGGTGGTTGTCAGCCTGATGTCGAATATTCGTGTGGATCTGATGGCTTACCTGTTTGGTGATTTGCTCGCCGTAACGCCTGAAGATCTGGTGGCTATTGCCATTGGTGTCGTGGTTGTACTGGCTATTCTGTTCTGGCAGTGGCGTAACCTGCTGTCGATGACTATCAGCCCGGATCTGGCCTTTGTTGATGGCGTGAAGCTGCAACGCGTGAAGCTGCTGCTGATGCTGGTCACAGCACTCACTATTGGTGTGGCGATGAAATTCGTCGGGGCACTGATTATCACCTCACTGCTTATTATCCCTGCGGCGACCGCCCGTCGCTTTGCCCGTACGCCGGAACAGATGGCAGGGGTTGCCGTTGGTGTGGGAATGATAGCGGTTACAGGCGGACTGACCTTCTCAGCGTTCTATGACACACCGGCAGGGCCATCCGTGGTGCTTTGCGCTGCGCTGCTGTTTATCTTCAGTATGATGAAGAAGCAAGCGAGCTGAGCATGCGTTGCCCGGTGGCGCTACGCTTACCGGGCCTGCAAAATCGCCCAGGCCTGATGAGCGTAGCGACATCAGGCACTAAGGCATCTGTGGCGGTGTAATGCCAAAGTGGTTCCACGCCCGCACGGTTGCCATACGTCCGCGTGGGGTACGTTGTAGAAAACCTTGCTGAATCAAATACGGTTCCAGCACGTCCTCAATAGTTTCACGTTCTTCGCCGATTGCCGCCGCCAGGTTATCCAACCCGACCGGACCACCAAAGAATTTATCGATCACCGCCAGCAGCAGCTTGCGGTCCATATAATCGAAGCCTTCAGCATCGACATTGAGCATATCCAGCGCCTGGGCCGCGATATCCGCCGAGATGGTGCCGTCATGCTTCACTTCGGCGAAATCACGCACACGACGCAGTAAACGGTTGGCAATACGCGGCGTACCGCGTGCCCGGCGCGCTACTTCCAGCGCCCCTTCGTCACTCATCTCCAGCCCCATAAAGCGGGCACTGCGTCCAACAATGTGCTGAAGATCAGCCACCTGATAGAACTCCAGGCGCTGCACAATGCCAAAGCGATCACGCAGTGGAGAGGTTAACGAACCCGCACGCGTTGTAGCGCCAATCAGGGTAAACGGCGGCAGATCGATTTTAATTGAACGTGCTGCCGGGCCTTCGCCAATCATGATATCCAGCTGATAGTCTTCCATTGCCGGATACAACACCTCTTCCACTACCGGTGACAAGCGATGGATTTCATCAATAAACAGCACATCATGGGGTTCGAGATTGGTGAGCATGGCCGCCAGATCGCCTGCTTTTTCCAGTACCGGGCCGGATGTAGTGCGCAGGTTGACGCCCATTTCATTGGCAACAATATTGGCAAGCGTGGTTTTACCCAGACCCGGAGGACCAAAAATCAGCAGGTGATCGAGGGCATCACCGCGCAGCTTCGCCGCCTGGATAAAAATTTCCATCTGCGAACGTACCTGAGGCTGGCCAATATACTCTTCCAGCAGCCTGGGGCGGATCGCACGATCCACCAGGTCTTCAGGGGTAGTGCTGGCAGCCGAAATCAGGCGATCTGCTTCAATCATCCTTTACCTCACAATGCCGCGCGAAGCGCTTCGCGAATCAGGGTTTCACTGCTGGCATCAGGGCGAGCAATTTTGCTTACCATGCGGCTGGCTTCTTGTGGTTTATAGCCTAACGCTACCAGCGCAGCAACCGCTTCCTGCTCGGCATCATCGCTTACCGGACCGGCAGGTGATGTCAGCACCAGATCGGCAGCCGGCGTAAAGAGATCGCCATGCAGTCCTTTAAAGCGGTCTTTCATTTCGACAATCAAACGCTCTGCGGTTTTCTTACCAATGCCCGGTAATTTCACTAACGCGCCAAGCTCTTCGCGCTCAACAGCATTCACGAACTGCTGCGCAGACATGCCGGAGAGGATCGCCAGCGCCAGCTTTGGCCCCACGCCGTTGGTTTTAATTAGCTCTTTAAACAGCGTGCGTTCTTGCTTATTGTTGAAGCCATACAGTAGCTGTGCGTCTTCGCGCACCACAAAATGCGTGAAGATGATCGCTTCCTGCCCGGCTTCCGGCAGCTCGTAGAAACAGGTCATCGGCATATGTACTTCATAGCCTACCCCGCCCGTTTCCAGAAGGACCAGTGGGGGTTGTTTTTCAAGAATGATGCCTCTGAGTCTGCCTATCACATGACGCTCCTGCGTTAAGGGCTAAAAGGTAATGCGCTATCATAAAAAAAGGCTGGATAGATATCCAGCCTCATTTGTCACTAACGTAACCTACCGCGTGCTAAATTCAACCTCGACTCACTCATTTGCATAGCGTTCTGGCTGACATGGCAGTGGGTAATGGCAATCGCCAGCGCATCCGCAGCATCCGCCTGAGGGTTAGCCGGGAGCTTGAGCAGCGTACGCACCATGTGCTGTACCTGGCTTTTTTCCGCGCTGCCGATACCGACGACTGTCTGTTTAACCTGTCGGGCAGCATACTCAAACACCGGAAGATCCTGATTGGTCGCAGCAACAATCGCTACGCCGCGCGCCTGTCCCAGCTTCAGCGCCGAATCGGCATTTTTCGCCATAAAGACCTGCTCGATGGCAAAATAATCCGGCTGGAACTGGGTGATGATTTCCGTCACCCCCGCGTATATCAATTTCAGGCGTGACGGGAGATCATCAACTTTGGTGCGAATACAACCACTGCCGAGGTAGGTCAGCTGTCTGCCGACCTGACGGATTACGCCATAACCGGTAATGCGCGACCCCGGATCAATGCCGAGAATGATAGACATCACGCATCTCCTGTTATTTTATGGCTTAACCACATCATTCTAACGTAGCTGCAACCTCATCGGAGATTTCGCCGTTGTGGTAAACTTCCTGCACGTCATCGCAATCTTCCAGCATATCGATCAGACGCATCAGCTTCGGCGCTGTTTCTGCATCCATATCCGCTTTGGTGGATGGGATCATAGAAACTTCAGCCGCGTCCGCTTTCAGACCTGCCGCTTCCAGCGCATCACGAACTTTCCCCATCTCTTCCCACGCGGTGTAAACGTCAATCGCGCCGTCGTCGAAGGTTACAACATCTTCAGCACCGGCTTCCAGTGCCGCTTCCATGATGGCGTCTTCGTCGCCTTGCTCAAAGGAGATCACGCCTTTCTTGCTGAACAGGTATGCGACGGAACCGTCGGTACCGAGGTTGCCGCCTGTTTTAGTGAATGCGTGGCGCACTTCCGCAACGGTACGGTTACGGTTATCAGACAGACATTCAATCATCACGGCTGTACCGCCAGGACCGTAACCTTCATAGATGATGGTTTCCATGTTGGAATCTTCATCACCACCCACACCGCGCGCAATCGCACGGTTCAGGGTGTCACGGGTCATGTTGTTTGCCAGCGCTTTATCAACCGCTGCACGCAGACGCGGGTTAGCATCCGGATCGCCACCACCCAATTTAGCCGCCGTTACCAGCTCACGAATGATTTTGGTGAAGATCTTACCGCGCTTAGCATCCTGCGCTGCTTTACGATGTCTGGTGTTGGCCCATTTACTATGACCTGCCATAAATAATCTCTCCAAAAAGCGCGCCTTCTCAGGCGACGTTAATTACAAACTCTTCAATCGCCTGCCGGTTACTCCACGACTTGGTTAACTGTGCAGCCTCGTGCGCATTAACCCAACGGTAGGTCAAATGTTCGGTGAACACGATCTCTCGTTCAGTGGGCAGTGCCAGGCAAAACCAGGACTCCGTATTACGTATAATTCCTGGCGCATAGCGATGACGTAAATGACTAAAAATCTCAAACTCCACCGTGCGCTGGCAGTCAATTAAGGTCAGTTGCTCACGCGCAACATCAATGGCGACCTCTTCCTTTACTTCGCGCAGGGCGGCTTGCGACGCGGTTTCACCTTCTTCAAGGCTGCCGGTGACCGACTGCCAAAAATCAGGATCGTCGCGTCGCTGTAACATCAGCACTCTCCCGGTGTCCTTTGCATAAATCACGACTAACACCGAGACAGGCTGCTTATATGCCATATCAGTTATTCTCGGCCTTCTTAACAACCTGAATGCTCAGTTCCGCCAGCGCAGCTTCGTTGGCAAAGCTCGGCGCTTCGGTCATCAGACATGCGGCAGCTGTCGTTTTCGGGAAAGCAATAACGTCACGGATGTTATCCGTACCGGTCAGCAGCATGGTCAGACGATCCAGACCAAACGCCAGGCCCGCGTGCGGCGGTGTACCGTATTTTAGCGCATCCAGCAGGAAGCCGAATTTCTCGCGCTGCTCTTGTTCGTTGATACCCAGAATACCGAATACGGTCTGCTGCATATCACCGTTATGGATACGTACAGAACCGCCGCCTACTTCGTAGCCGTTGATAACCATATCGTACGCATTGGCAACCGCATCTTCCGGCGCAGCTTTCAGCTCAGCCGCCGTCATGTCTTTCGGCGCGGTGAACGGGTGGTGCATCGCGGTCAGACCGCCTTCACCATCGTCTTCAAACATCGGGAAGTCGATAACCCACAACGGCGCCCATTTGGCTTCGTCGGTAATGCTCAGGTCTTTACCCAGTTTCAGACGCAGCGCGCCCATCGCATCGGCAACCACTTTCTTGTTGTCGGCACCGAAGAAGATCATATCGCCGTCTTGTGCGCCAGTACGTTCCAGAATGGCTTCAATGATTTCAGCATTCAGGAACTTAGCAACCGGGCTGGTGATACCTTCCAGGCCTTTCGCACGCTCGGTGACTTTGATGTAAGCCAAACCTTTCGCGCCGTAGATCTTAATGAAGTTACCGTAATCGTCGATCTGCTTACGGCTCAGTGCAGCGCCGCCAGGGACGCGCAGAGCCGCTACACGCCCTTTCGGATCGTTAGCCGGACCAGAGAATACGGCGAATTCAACAGATTTCAGCAGATCAGCGACGTCTACCAGCTCCATCGGGTTACGCAGATCCGGCTTATCGGAACCGTAACGACGCTCTGCTTCGGCAAAGGTCATGATCGGGAAATCGCCCAGATCCACACCTTTTACTTCCAGCCACAGATTACGCACCAGCGCTTCCATCACTTCACGCACCTGCGGTGCGGTCATGAAGGAGGTCTCAACATCGATCTGCGTAAATTCAGGCTGGCGGTCAGCACGTAAGTCTTCGTCACGGAAGCATTTTACGATCTGGTAGTAACGGTCGAAGCCAGACATCATCAGCAGCTGTTTGAACAACTGAGGAGACTGAGGCAGCGCGTAGAATTTACCTTTATGTACGCGAGACGGTACCAGGTAGTCACGCGCACCTTCTGGCGTCGCTTTCGTCAGCATCGGCGTTTCGATGTCGAGGAAGCCGTGGTCGTCCATGAAACGACGCACCAGGCTGGTAATTTTGGCACGTGTTTTCAGACGCTGCGCCATTTCAGGACGACGCAGATCGAGGTAGCGATACTTCAGACGAGCTTCTTCAGTATTGACATGGTTAGAGTCGAGCGGCAGTGAATCTGAACGGTTGATAATGACCAGATCGGATGCCAGCACTTCAATTTCGCCCGTCGCCATATCGGCGTTGACGTTTTTCGCATCACGCGCACGCACGGTGCCCGTTACCTGAATGCAGAACTCATTACGCAGTTCGGAGGCCAGCTTTAACGCGTCCGCACGGTCCGGATCGAAAAATACCTGCACGATACCTTCGCGGTCGCGCATATCGATAAAGATCAGGCTACCAAGATCACGACGACGGTTGACCCAACCACACAGAGTCACCTGCTGCCCCTCGTGGGACAGACGTAGCTGTCCGCAATATTCTGTACGCATGAGATATCCCTTAACTTTGCCGCAGGCGGATTGTCACCTGCCCGGCAGATGACGAAGTCGCAGCTTTAGCTGAATGTCACAACTGAATGAAAAAAGGCGGCTATTATACTGGAAATTCTGCCGCACGATAAGAGCCTACTGGGGTAGACTCTCAGTCCGGTACTGACTGTACGCGTGTTTCCTAAGCGGGTATTGCGTAATCTCACAAAAAATAACAAAAATTGTCGCCCCTTTCACACAGATTCGCGATTAAGGTGTAACGGAAATCTTTTTTACTGGAGTCACCATGCTGGAACTGAACGCAAAAACAACCGCGCTTGTCGTCATCGATCTACAGGAAGGGATCCTGCCTTTCGCAGGTGGGCCTCATTCGGCAAACGACGTGGTCGCCCGTACGGCACAATTGGCGGAAAAATTCCGTACTCACGGTTCACCAGTGGTGATGGTTCGCGTCGGCTGGTCTGCGGATTATGCCGAAGCGCTAAAACAACCGGTTGATGCCCCCGCGCCAGCCAAAGCATTACCCGACAACTGGTGGGAATACCCGCAAGCGCTGGGAAAATGTGCAACAGACCTGGAGGTTACCAAGCGCCAGTGGGGAGCATTCTACGGTACTGACCTGGAACTACAGCTGCGCCGTCGTGGTATCGACACCATCGTCCTTTGCGGGATCTCCACCAATATCGGTGTCGAATCCACCGCGCGTAACGCCTGGGAGCTGGGTTTTAGCCTGATCGTTGCCGAAGACGCCTGCAGTGCCGCCAGCTCCGACCAGCATCAGGGCAGCATGACGCATATTTTCCCACGCATTGCCCGTATACGTCGCGTTGACGAGATCCTGCAAGCGTTATGATCTATATCGGCTTACCCCAGTGGTCACACCCGAAATGGCTGCGTCTGGGGATCACCAGCCTTGAAGAGTATGCCCGCCACTTCAACTGCGTGACGCGGGTATTTTAAAAATCACTAAAGAACGCCCAAGAGCATGTGTTTTCTTTAGTATATTCAACGCATTAAAAATTAACATCATGTGAAATTCGGCAAAGTTCATACGTGTTATAACGTCCCAATTATGCCCCAAAATGCCCCAAAGCAGACATTTTTGCCCCAAGTATGCCCCACAAGTCACGTCTTCAAGTCGTCTATATCCATAGCACACCGAGTTACATTCTTGCATCCGGCGTGTCGACAATACCTACTTTATTGAGTGTGCGAGAATTACCAGGAACCTTTCCACAATGTAGTAGTCTAATAGTCGAATCCATCTAACATTAAGAAGCGTTATGATCACTAGCCTCTCATTGATATCTTCTGTAATAGTCACTCTATGTATCATGGTGTTCGCTACCGTAAAGGTAGGGATTGGTTTGTCTAACAATCCAGACAGAAATGATAATTAACCTCAACCACGTAACCACACTTCATACTTCACTTAACAGTGATGTGCTCACATCACCGGGCAGTCATCAAGCTCCGCATTCCTGGCATCATTAATGATGTACGTGATCACCCCGAACACCGGGAGCGAAGTGCCGTATCCTTCCTTTTCGGCTGGTATCGCTTCCCTTCTCCCGTTCTCCAGGTTTATCAGGTGCGGCTTCGGGTGCGCCCGGTAACGCTTAATCCTGAATTCTCCATCCATCGCACATATCAGCAACGAACCATCGCATGGCGATAAGGATGAGTCGATAACCAGCAGCGCACCGTTCAGTATCCCTTCACGATAATATGAAGCCGCAGCCCGCATAAAATACGTTGCTGATGGATGACGAATAAACTGCTGGTCGAGGGAGATTCGTGTTTCAACATAATCTGCCGCAGGTGATGGGAATCCCATGTCAGTGCCCTCTCTTGAATGCCGGATAGAAATACAGTATAAATAGTGTATATCTATCCAGTAAAGAGGTAATGCGCAATGTTCGTGGAACTCGTTTATGACAAACGGAATTTTGATGGGCTGCCCGGTGCAAAAGACATCATTCTTGGCGAACTGAGTAAGAGAGTTCACCGGATTTTCCCGGATGCTGATGTCCGGGTAAAACCGATGATGACACTGCCGGCGATCAACACTGACGCCAGCAAGCATGAGAAAGAACAAATAAGCCGTACTGTTCAGGAAATGTTTGAAGAGGCTGATATGTGGCTGGCAAATGAATAATGTTCTGCAATCCTGCACAGCCTACGCAGGCGGGAGAGCGGGCCAGTTAACATTCTCAGGATCGGTTGTCACATCCACCGCCTTAACCTTGTTTTTGTAACCCATCCACGCCGACAGTTTAGCTTTATTGACGTCGCTTATTTCACCCAGCATCAGCTCTGTTCGCCAGTCGAGCATTACTTTATCGGCACTGGCCAGCAACTGACTACGCAGTTTTTCGGCGCTGGCTATCGCCGCATTTCGCTGCGCGTCAGCATCTGTAACCCACTTGCTGCCATCCCATTTATCATACTGAGTGGATGGAGCAACGGTTGTGTAACCTGAACGAATCTCCCCTATGTAATCAACGAACTCCGTGGTTCTGTCCATAGTTGAATAGACCGTAATGCCGCGATGGTCTGGCTGTTGCTCCCATCCAGTACCGTTGAATACAGCTACAAATCCCGACCGTTTCTCTCCCGGATTGATATCCGTTGAATACCCTGGCATGCTGACACCTGGATGAATAAATTCATCAGAGTGCCCGCAGTATTCTCCCGTGGCTGCATCATAGTAAAAGCAGACGACATTCCCCGGCTCAATAGCCAGTCCATTTTCATCAAAAACAGGTTTCATTATTTTGCCCTCACCAGACAGTTAAATGCTATTGAGCGTGGTGCGGTTTCACCGGCGCCACCGCTCTGCGTTTTTGTATATATTTTTGGCGTGGCCACATCATTTTCTACCGTGACCCAGGTAGAAGAGAAATTGTCCACGCCAACATTCATCCTGCCTGTTGGTAACACATGCGTATGCTCCTTGAGGCGTGAGTCCGCCCACCCCAGTAATGGCTGTGTCGGGTTCACGCCGCGCCCATCGTCAAAAATACGAATAAAATCCCCCCGCATATCAGGAATAAACAGACCCGGCCACATCAGCGCCAGTTTTGGATATTCGGCGGCAGAGAACGACGTATTATTGGTTTTCAGAAATACCATGTTTGACCATTCCGGCACGACCGTATTTGGCATTGCAGCCAATGACCAGTAAAACGGGATTCCAATAGGGGGAGCGCCTGCTCCCAAACCAAGGTTTGTGAGAGCCGTAGAAATCGCCGCTGCACCATCTGATTTGATATCGGCAAATGGGTTTGCACGGCTCAGTGTGAGTTTTTGAATGGCTTTTAAAACCTGAGTCATATCGTTAATGTCGAGCGCCAATCCTGCTGACTCTACGATATGCGCTAACTCTTCCTGCATGGCGTTAAACGCTGCTGCCCGCAGCCTCGTTGCGGCAATACCACCAGCAACACTTCCATCAGTATATTTGCCATCCTGCGTTGCAGTGGCTTCGACTTGCCCGATTCGGAGCATAGTTAATCCTCACTTAGTGTTAAGCGATAAAATCAGAGGGGGAAATATCAGTTATGAATAATTGAAAATGATGTTCAGATGGGATGGGGCAATTTTGTTGATTGAACACTCCAGTTGTTTATTGCCCCACGATGCGAGCGGATCTCCGCAGTAGGACGCGCCAGCAAGCGAATACTTGATCGTTGTTTGTGGCGCATTTATCCGCCAGGTAAATGGCCACTCGTCACCGTTAAGCGCATCACCGCATACTGACATGCCACTCATAGCGGGCCGGAACTGTGTGATAGTGATGGTATAACCAAGAGCTGCAGCCACCCGGATGTAATAATCGCGGTTCAGGCCGCCGGTGCTGATTAACTTTGCCACCACGGCGCGCTGGCGATCGCTGACGCCACCGGATTCACCAATCGCACAATCATCTGGTAACCCCAGAGAGCTTTCCCATTCTGACAACATTACCGTCGCTGTAGGGGGAAAAGCACCAGTAATCAGGCTTTGCGCATCGTTGTCAGAACGCTGAAACACGCTGCCCAGTGCCCGTAATACCGCAGCCTGTACCGTTTTTTGCGATCTGGGCCACGCCCTGCCCGTCGGCAGCAACGCGCCAAGCGCACCGGCATAATCATTTTTTGAAAAGAGGCTCATACAAAATTCACCCCGCCAAGCACCGGAATTTCGCCAACAGCAAAGGTGATATTGGCCATCGGAGAGTTAAGGATATAGCCCGTCGTGCCACTAACACCGCCGATACTCCCGTTAATATCAGAGAGGTAAACTTTCCCGGAACCATCAGGGTTAGCCTCATCAAAAAACAGCGCCGTCAGCGCGTCTTTTATACCCTGAACTGTGGTGCTGTCGGCATTTTTGATACCAGAGATTTCAATATTGATGACTTTCTTGATCGGGGAACATACGAAAACAATGGCAGTGTCTGTCTGCTGCGGATAGATGTGGTCGGCGACAGCGAGCTGGTCTCCGGTGGCTTTAACAGCCCCCCAGTCCTCAAGTTGGGATATTCCATCGGTACCGACCGGAAACCCACCATTGTCATTCCGATCACACATGATATACACGCCAACGGTCCCGGCCCCGTTCAGACGCCGCTTTACCCACGCGCGGGTGACGCCCGAAACCTCAAGCGCCCATTTTTTATAATCGGCGTCGCTTCCACCCTGAGGCGGATTCTGCCATGCCAGCAAGCCACGACTGCGAAAGTCCTCTTCCGTTTCAATATCGGCTCCGCCGGTCGCAGCGGACAGTAACGTTACCTGTGGATCCACGCCAGCAATATTCGCGTCCAGGGTCATTATGGTCCCGGCATCAGCGTTACCGCGCGCGCCTCCACCCGTTACATCACTGGTAATATCCGGCAGGATGGCCGTCACCGCGACGATACCAAATCCATCTGCCTGAATTTTAAGATCTGCATCCGTCCGGTACTGGTATCCGTCCCCGCGGTTAATGATCGAGCCAACAGGGATAATACTGTCAACACTGCCACTAGCCTGTACCGCAGGCGACTTCGCCGCTGCAGCTGGTTTTCTGAATACCTGCTTAAGGGCCATCCACCCGGCGAGATACTCATCGGTAGAGGTAAACGGGTTTGTCTGCAGGGCAATATAGTCAAGGTAGGCGTAATGCAGATGCCCCATCCCCGCATCCATGTCAGCCAGTACCTTCAGGTTCGCGAAGCGCAGGAGCGCACCAACATCCTCAAGCTCCGCCTGCATAAATTTCCGGTTTCCGTCGCGGAGTTCGCTCAGCGTCGGTCGTTTAAACGGCATATTAACGTTGCTCCCATATCCAGTAAAACCTGAATTCCTGCCAGTCCTTCCCCGGTGCCTGATAGCGGATAATGAGATTGAGCCGGTCAGGCAGGACGATCCTTGCAACAGGAATAACCTCGCTGACAACGCCATCAACCTTTAACCAGTTGAGCGCTTCACTCGAGTATTCCTCCGCTTTTTTTGCTACATCCGGGGTCAGTTTTTTCCGCCGTAGCAGCCAAAGCCGGGATCCCAGTTGGGATTCCTCCCCGGAATCCCCCCACCAGCCGCGGCGATCGCTATCCTCATAATCATCGTCAGCGCGCGCCAGCCTGTCGGTAAACAGGCTGTCCAGTATTGCAGTCTGTAAATCGTTCCCCGTGGTGAGTTCACCCAGCCCTTTCTGCCAGTCAGCAAACATCTCATCCACATTCCAGAATGAAGCGATGTCACTCATGTCACCTGATCCTCTGTTTTTTGGCTGCGGATATTGTCATTGCCACTCTGGGCATTTTTAACCACATGATCATGGTCATTATGTGCATCCCGCAGCTCTTTCAGTGTTCGGGTATTGGTTTCACAGTTATCAACAATGTCACCCGTGCACCTCAGGATCGGGGTATTTGCAAGAATCCCCTGGCTGGCATTGATGGTCACGTTAGTGGCGTTATTGACCTCAACATTCTGGCCCTTTGCATCCAGGAAGATCCCCTTCTCCGTCAGGAGAATATTAAGACCCCACTGGTTATACATGACCGTTTCGCCCGCTTTCAGGCCTGTATGACGGAACCCCTGATGGTTGGACGCAATTACCACCGCGCTGGAACGATCACCGCCAATAAAAGCCAGAACCACGTCAGTCCCTGACGGCAGGCCGGATGAAAAACCAAATTCAGCCATCCGCGGTGCGCTGGCCACCTCCAGCGGAGTCTGGTACTGGATTGACTGCACCACCCCACCATCTTTCATAGCCGTGATCCGGCCAATCCCCAGCATGCCGGCGATCCTAGTCGCTGCATGTTTAAATAGTTGCTTCATGTATTGAATCCCGCCAGGTTCTGGTAGAAGGCATATGGCTGAACGGCGAAAGCTTCCGGCGGCATCAGCGCTAGACGCGCATGTGTGCCGTTGTCGTCTCGCATATAAGTGACTTCAGCAATGAGTAATTCAGTATCAGGAAGTTGCAGTGTTGGAAGGTCAACCGGGATCAGAGTATTGGGCTCCCAAAGTTTCCCATCCCTGTCCCGCCAGGAGTCGATGGTTACAGATAATTGTTTTGAGCGGCCATATCGACGATTCATTTCCCAATCTATTGCACGCTGTGCCTGATGCGAGGCCATCAACGTACTTTCGATAATAGAAATATGCTTTCTATAACGCATTTTGGCAGCTTCAGGGTCCCTTGCCGTCGCCAGCGTTACCGCGTCATATGCTGTATCAGGTGAAAATCCGGCTATCGGTGATATTCCCATAGACACGCCAACATAGTCCGAGAACCGATCCGCCATTGACCTACGATAGTATGCCTGTTCAACATTTACGCCTTCTGCAATACCGCTTGCGGCCCGTCGTGTACCAACACGAGTCAGAAGCAAATTTCCATCAGGCTGGTCGTAATAGAGCAATGCTGACCAACGGGCCACCCTTTCAATAATTTCCTGTGGTGATTCACCCCAGTTAATTGTGAATTGAGGTACCTTAATCAAGTCATCGACATCAGTCGAAACCTGAATGTCATAGTACGATGCCAGGCGCTGAGCAATTTCAAGCGCATTACTGGCATTAATAACGTTATTGGGCCACTCCGCAGAACAATCCACAAGGTCCTGACATTTACTGCGCCCCGTGGCTCTTACTTCATGCCGAGAGCGTGATATCGCTGGTTCCCAGTCATCAACATATCCCGTCAGTGTCAGATCATCTCCGATACGAACTTCACAAGACATTCCCTCTTCAACGAGTTGACGATCTTCGTTGCCAGGGAAGTAATCCATTAGCCCAAGATCGAAATCAGAGGGAAAACGCTCAATACCCCGCGTTACCCGGACAGAATCCCACCCCTCGATGATTTTGCCGTCGACCGTCAAAGAAACAACATCCAGATCGCTGTCTGCATTCATTGCCTCAGTACCTTCATGGTTGTCGGCATAAACGCCGGATGCGGTACGCGCGCTTCCTGTACCAGTTCATCTGCACGGGTGACATCCTGGTATAATCGGTTTGCCAGCGTCAGCGCCGGAAGCGGCTGAGCGGTAGTAACCTGCAGAAGCTCGCTCAGACCAGAAGCACGCTCACTCATCGTAGAAAGGAATGCCGATCTGACGGCGAGAAGCGCGTTATACATATCATCGTCCGCGCGGTCTCCAGCCAGAACCAGCGCCGTATCAAGTTGCACAGAAACTCGTTGAGTTAACTCTTCTGCCTCGTCTGTACTGGCTGGTCTGGAGTCCGCAGCGGCACTGGTCATGGCACCAGTACATAGCACAACAATCAGCGTGTTCATGGTCGCCGAAATCGCTTTGCTGCTGTCGGACTGCTGGTACTCCGTGCTGATTGAATTAGCCAGTTTTTCCAGCGCTGTGATTCGGTCATTAACGCTGCCGGCGCTGTTAAGAATTGCGTTTACCACGTCGGCGACGCCCTGGACAAACTCATCAGGTGTGTTGGAGCTGCTAAGCTGGCTCGACCTGTCGGTAACATTTTTCCGGTCCATTACCGACTGGGCTGTTACCTTGTCAGCCAGTGCTCTCTCATCATCCACATCAGCAACTGACGATTTGCCAGCAACAGCAGAGGAACTACCGCCCACAGAGCCTTTACTGTAACGTCCGTACCGGGTATTCCCGAACGTGGAGTTCAGGACATTGCTGAGATTCGTGACCTGACTGATGGTGCTGTCAACCATGTTAGTCCAGAACGTGACCGTGCCTCTGATGGTGTTTATAGCCTGTGTGACACCGCGGATTTCACTCTTAACCCTGGCAATCGTGCTCAGCACAGCAGTGCTGACCAGTTTCAGATAGTTGGTTTTCACCGTGGCGCCTGCAACGGTACTGCCCGTGACAGCAAACACTTTAAGCCCTGATTCAATTGCCATCAGGGTAAATTCAAATACTCGCCCGTTCTCCATCGAACCGGAAATACGCAAACCATTCTCAGGGATGGAAACCGTTAATTCGCCCAGTGTCGGATGGACAAGCGTACCGCTACCTTTTTGTTCACAGGCTTCAATCAGTGACTGGCGCTGCGTGATAGCATCGCCGCCGCCGTAAACCTGGCTGTTCTGGATCAAGAAACCGCGAATAACAAATCGCCGTGTTGCCCGCCCGATATCCTCTATCCAGGCTGTATCACGGTAGGGATATTCATGTACCGCCTGGCGTCGGCCGTGGCTCCCTTCCTCAGCAACAATTGCAAATGGCACACCTCTGAATGAGCTGGGCCGTAACTGCCCCTGCCAGTCATCGCTGGTATCTCCCCCCAAAAGAGAAGTTATTGCGTCCTGGATAATTGACGGCATCACGCCTCCGGAAATAAAAAAACCGCCACCTGGCGGTTACCGTATATACAATGACAGTTGAAAATGATCAGTAAGACATGGGTAACGTTATTCTTCCGCCATCTTCGGCGCTGTATTCCCTTCGCCCTCCCTTCCCGTCGATCATGGTGATCTCAAGTTTCAATTTTTGCTCAGCCATCGCACTCATGAAGGAGCGCGTAATATTATCGGTAAGGGTCTTATCTGGTCCCGAACGCTGCAACTCTGGCTGAATGATTCCGTCTCCAGAGGATTGTTCGTTCACCGGACTGTCAGGGAAAGCATCACTTTTCCCTTGTTGTGTTCTGAGTATCGTGGGTTCTTGATCCACGCCGCGTGATCCAGAGATAATGTCATACCGCTGCTGGGCCAGCACATCCGGATTTCTCTTCCCTGACCACCGATCATCAGTAATGGCGGTCTGGATGGCGTTTAGCAGTTGTTCCTCAGTATAAGGTTGTGCGCCATTCTCATGTTTAATCATGGCTGCCATTATCGTTTTTAATGTTTCCGGATCGTGCAGATTTACTTGCTCTTTGGCTCCATATCCAGTGGCTTTTGAGACGGAGTCAATATATGCACGAGTATTATTCTCTGATTGCGGAGCATAGGTATGAATAATCCCATCCAGAGTATTATTCCCCCTGTCACCATACAACATCAGCTGTCTCGCCATTGCAGTTCTTCCGTCGGCATCATTCGCAAAAGTAGAAAATCCGCCATTTTTACCCGTTGCGTTTGCTGCAACCCTCAAATTACCGGGATTATTATTTCTGAAGCCAATTGCGTTATTCCTTGTTTCCCCGTAAGGAACATTGCCGCGTGCAACGTTGGATTGTGGCTGGCTGATAGCGGATAAGTCATTCTGCAATTGAATCGCAGAATCGGTCGCGCGGTAATTCGCATCGTACCGCTTTCTTACAGCATCAGTCATGAAACCCGCGTCAACCTGCCCACGTTCACTGCGGGGTAAGCTGTTATAAAGTTCCTTATCGTTCTGAATGCGCCGTAGTTTCTCAGCATCATTGCTGTTGATAAAACCGAGAGCATGAGACAGCCCAGTAAAATCACCATTAGTGAACAGATCGGTAACACCTTCAAGTCCGTCTTTGACTGAACCATCCGATAGAATGGTCTTAAGCGCCTTGTTTTTTGAACGTTGCCACAGCCCATCCCAGGAGGCGCTAAGTTCATTCATCGTTCCATTGATGTCGCTTAGTTCTTTATTAAGTTCAGGATCAATTGTTAGCCCAAACTCATCAGATTTAGCCAGCAGCGTTTTCATGCGCTCACCTTCACGCATTAACGCCAACATTTCTGGCGTCAGCCCAAGAGCATCCGCTACGGACTTTTGTTGCTCAGGCCGCAACGAAGGGAAGACACGAGCAATCTCCTGTAATGTTTTTAGCGTATCAACAGAACCATCATTATTTTTCTGTATCTGAACACCGATCTGTGCGAGCGCACCAAGTACCTGCCCATTCGCGCCACTGGCGGCTTCTTTCAGCGTTTTCGCCATACCATCGATAGAAGCATTGGCACTTTCACTATCAGCGCCAAGGATGCGCATCGCTCCAGCAAGACGGGAAAAATCGTCAACGCGCATTCCCGCATTTTTTGCCGAGACATCAAGATTATAGGCCTGACGGGATGCCTCCCGAAATCCATAAGCGACCTGTTTCAGTCCGTAGCCGGCAGCACCGGCTAACCCCAGCGCCCCCATCTTCCCCGTGAGCTCCCCCACCATTTTCAGTGGGGGAACCATGTCGCCAATAAACTGCACGTTATCCCGCGCGCTCTTCGACATATTCTCGAGGCGAGAAATAAAACCGCTCAGTCCGTCGGCTGCTTCCTGACCGCCTAACTTGAGCCCTTCTTTAGTTTTATCTAGCTTCGGCTCCAGGTCACGGACAGCCTCATTAATGCGGTCTATAGCCTCGCTAACCTGGTCGCTGGCCACCAGCTCAAAATCAAAAGAATTACTCATCGTCTTCAGGTTTCCTAAGCTTGTTTATCCGGGATGCCTGCGCCACCCACCATTTCAGCCGGGCGCGGGTCATTCCCCACGCCCTGTCCTCAGACCAGCGGAAATAGAAGGTGACGTCAGCGGCCATTTCCTGCCAGGTTGTCAGGGCTTCCAGGTCAAAAAACTGAGCAGATACTCCTCACACTTACGGAAGTCGAGAAAATCCATCGGCTGCAGTACGCTTTCACGCGTACCGGAAACCAGCGCAATAAGCAGGCGCATCGCCGCGAGCGACGTTGACGCAGCCTGTTTCTCATAAAACTGCTCAGCCTGGCTTAGCGTGGGTGCTTTCAGCTCCAGCTGCGTATAAGTGGTCTTCTCCGCAGCATCATCCAGCGCTACGGTTAATGGAATGGTTTTAACGCGTTCAATCTCAGCCATCTTAGTTCTCCGTTACGTCGCGGCCTTCCCAGCGAACATCAAATACTGCATCTTCGCTTTCCACTTCCTGGACGTTGACCGTCCAGAGTGAACGGCCAATGATAGTTTTCCCGTTAGCCAGCTCGGCGATCACGTTGACGTTCGTCTGCTGGTTAAAGCCCTGCACATTCGTTCCGCCACTGTCACGCAGTCGGGCAGAAATGTATGGCGCCACAGGTTTTTCCTTATATCCGTGCACACCATCCATCCCTGTCAGGGTGGTACGGTTTACGGTGGCAGCCTGGTATTTAAACGAGCCCTCCACCATTACCGTCACACCGTTAACAGTGACATAGGCGGTTCCCGCCAGGCGGTTAGTAGTATCACCTGCCATCGTTTAAGCTCCTGTTGATTCAGCCCGAGTGCGGAACTGATTGAGCAGCGCGAAAATGCGCAACTGGTTCATGAGGGTTCCCGGCCACAGCACATCGACGCGGTTCGGATTTTTGGCGTTCTGCTCGACGATGATATTTTTTGCGAATGCCTCCGCATCCTGCGCATAACCGTTCCATACCAGAGTCTGGTACTCGGCAATCTGATCGGCCTTGATAATGTTTGGCGTGACGATCGCCGCGCCAGGTGCAAATCGGGTTCCATCCGCAGCAAGCTTCATACGGCCAAACTTGCTGGTCACCGCTGTGCGCAGGTAGCGGGTCACAAACATCAGGCTGAACAGCGTCTCCACTTCCAGATAACTGTCATCTGCATCGCCATAGCTGTTTTTCTGGTAGGTGGTGATCAGGTTTTCAATGCGCACCGTGCCATCGTCATCGACCGTAAATGTCGAAATGCCGCTGTACAGCAGATTGTTACGCTCGGTCAGCTCAAAGCGATCCTGCAGTTCTGGCGCAAGCACCCCCTGAACAGCGAGCGACTGTAGCGGGCGGCCGGGGTCATTACGCAGACTCACCGCAGCTGCGCCGGTGTAAGCTGCAGACCATGCCCAGGAAGGGGACGGCGATTTATTTACGCCCAGCAGGGTCTCATGCTGGTTATTGCGCAGCTCACCTTTGGTACCGAGCTGGGCGTAAGTCCCGGTGGTGGTACCAAAGGAATGGCCATAAAGCTGCTTGTCCCATGCCCAGCGACCGCCAGTGTCTGACAGGAACTCCTTCATCACATTCAACGAGGTTGTATCGTCGTAAGGGTTGATGATGAAATCGAATGTTCGATCCTGCAGGTTTGCCAGCGCGCCGGTAATATCCGGAGCCCCGACTCCGTTAGACATAGCAGTAATCGTCAGTTCCAGGCCTGCAGGTGTGGACTCGCCTCCAGGTAAGCCGAGGAAGTTCAGGCGAATGTCGATCCCATTACCCGTAGCACCAAGATTCTTCGCGGTCAGGGTTACGGTATCCGTAGTCGCACTGGCGGTTACAGGTAGCGTGGTTTTTGCGTTAATCGCCGCGGCCAGAGAGGTGGCGATCGCTGCCACCGTATCTGTTGCTACAACGGTCAACTGAATGCGCTCACCAGCAATATAAAGGGAGATCACTCCGGTTGCCGTCGGTGCGCTGCTCACTTTAATGGTGCCGGTTGCAGCCACCATGGAATCGGAGTCTTCCTCCAGCGGCAGGATCCAGACTTCGGCTGCGGTATCATTTTTCTGATACGCCGCCATCATGGCCTGCAGAATTCCCCCTTTTCCTGTCAGCTCACCGACGGTATCCGAAGAGGAAACTCGCTGCGGAATACCAGGGAGGGTTGAGCCGGTACTGAGCATCCCACCGATAAGCAGGGTGCGCTGCGTGGCAGTGGCGTTATTCGCCATTGAGTTATCAAACTCAACGAAGAAAAGCCCTACCCGCAGGTTATCGGGAACACGAGCGAAAGGTACGGTCATTCATTTTCTCCCGCTTTTTTAGGTAATGATTGTTTCTCTGGCGCGCCCTCATCCTTTTTAGAGAGGATCACGTCCCCATCGCTCAGACGGCGACGCCAGAAAATATTGTCAGGTACTTCAGCACCCTCTTTAGGCAATGGGATGCCCTTGACGGGGCAGCGAACGCTGAGCCCGTTGTTCGGCTTAACAAACATGGATTACTCCTGAAGATTGAGGCTGATACCCGGTTTAACTGTGCCGTCTGGCATGTCGACCGCAATATCCATGCCCTCAAGGGGAACCGACTGGACAGGATAAAAATCTTCCGGCCCCTGGTAATGCTCTATGTCGATCTCGAAAAGAAGCTGCCCCATATGGGCCTCTCCTTCTGAATCAACATTGATGGTTGAACGAACTTCCGCGTATTTCTGAATATTCCGCGTCAGTTCGTAGCTGTTGATCACCGCGCGCTCCACCTGCTCGCGAAGGCTTTCAAGCGCCAGCTCTGCCCGCATGGCTCCATCATCCACTGTATCGCCGTCATACTCCTGAACGCGCCCAGTGATCCTGACAGTGGTGAGGGTGGTAAAAGCAGGGGTATTACGCCCCTGTGATTTTTTCTGTTCAAAAGGCGTCTGAACCAACAACACAGGATACATATCTGGTGAAGTTGACCAGTCGCGTGGAGAGAATACGCGGTCGCCCGCGCTGGTTGTCCCGGTTAGTGCAGTGACAACCATTTGCCGTATCGCTGCTGAATTCATCGCGGTTTTACCACATTGAGGACAAGACGAGATCCGCCATGACTGTCGGGTTCGACGTTTGACACAACAAATAACTGATTGATGATGTGACCACCGACCGTCTTTATAAATACCCGGTCAGATACAGCAGGTTGCGATTTACCCAGCTTGCGAAATTCAGCATCGCGCACACCCAACATCGGGCTGGAGGTGTTAATTTCTGAATCGCCATCAAGGTTTTCAGCAACCTGCGCATAACCACGGTCAAAAATCCCGTTAATTGTAAAAGGAGTACCGTTACGTGGACGGTACTCGTGCTCATCGCCAAAGACATCATGCAGCGGACTCAGAAGATGAGAATCCCAGTCCACGCCCATGTCATTACCCTGTCGTAACTGAAACTGATGGCTGAGAAGCAAGAACTCGCTTACGAAGCACATCAACATCAGCAATAACGCCGGACTGCAGAAGACGCTCAGCATCTTTGCCGGTTACAGGGATGCGCATATTTTCGCGGTACATCTCCCCGTCATGACGAATGCAATTCCCTTTCAACACCACATACTCCTGCGATTCAGTGTCTCCGGATTTTTCGTCACCACCATCGTCATCAACAGACAATTCGGCATCATCTGTTTTGCTCAAAGGCTGTTTTTCCTGGGTGTTATCGCCAGCATTCAGGTCGTCAACGCTCAGGCCGTCTTTGGCAGATCCTTCTGCATTCAGATCATCAGCCAGCCCGGTATTAGGTTGTTTTGCCATATCAGACCACCGTTGCGCAGAGGGATGCATTTACCCGGCTCGGAATAACCAGCGGGGAGGATTGCATCAGGATAAGACGCTGGGCTGGATCTTCTTTCACCCAGGATTTTGGCGCATAAGCCAGCGGACCGTAGTTGAAAGCCGGGTCCAGGATAACGCCAAAGGCGCGGGTACCCATCAGATCGGCACCACTCATAATGACAGCGCCATCGGGGATCATAGGCTTCTCGACGTTATCCAGCGGGTCAATAAACCAGTCGTTATATAACCAGAGGTCAAAGTTACCCCAGCGCCCTTTATAAATTGCGCCCTTCATTACCTGTGGGCCGGCGTTAATCTGGTTACCAAACGGGCTCAGCGCCGGGAATGTAATGGCGTTATCCTTGATGGTGGTATCCAGTCGGAATGCACGCCATGACTTATTCGTAAAGACCAGATCCGTGGCGACAGAGCCGGACTCTTTCAGGAAAGTAGTCTGCCAGATTTCAATGTCATCTGATGGCTGGGTATTGGTAGCGCCAGCTGCAACGGTCAGTGGCCATTTATCCGAGCCGCTAAGAGTGATGGTCAGATCCGAAGCACGCCCGAAATCCACCACCTGAGTTTCATAGCCCTCCCCGGCGACGGTTACGGTCCCGGACACCAGCGCACTCGCCGCCATCCATTCCAGACGACGGTTGATCATGTCAATCTGGTCAGTCATTTCAAACTGAAGGTTCAGCATTTCGCGCTCGGCAGCGGTATATTCCCCGCCAATACGCTCACCAATCTGGCGGCGGATAGGTTTGCGCAGGTCCGGCGCGCGCTTATCTTTGATGTATGCCGGTTTGAAGGTATTGGTCTGGTATTTACGGGATTCGACCAGCTTACCTTCCACCAGCGGGGAGACGAACGGCGCCATACGACGCAGGCCGACATCAACATCAATCGCCACTTCTTCAGTCTCGTAAGTCACGACATTCGGGAAGAAGCGATCGAGCAGCCAGTTCTGACTGGTTTTCAGGTTAGGAACAACCTGCACCAGCACGCTGGTATCAAAAATATTTTCCATATTCAGTCTCTTGATAGTGCCAGCCGCAGCTGGCAAAAAATTTAAACGAGCCAGCCCCTGCCGGTTAAAGCATTCGTCAGGAGAGCCGTGGGGGAAATCAGGAGGTGGTTACAGGTGCCTGGTCACTGTCTTTCAGGAAGATAGCCAGCGGTCGGAGCGCTTTTTTCAGGTCAGCGGTCGTCCAGGAGTTATCAAAAATAATTCGGTGCTGGTTGAATTCCCCCATCAGATACAGGCCGCCGTTCTGATCGGAAGACGATGCATCAACATCATCAACCAGAATAGCAACGGGTAACTGACTGCCATCTTCAGCCGTTTTCACACATTGCGTGTATTTCCCGCTGGCAGCCACCAGGCCCAGGACAGTACCACGCTTAAAGGCACCGCCCGTAATGATCCCGGTGTCAGTCACCAGCTGGAGCGTGCCAGCGACAAGCTGATCCGGAACAAACAGCGCGCTCTTCATGCCAGGCGCAAACGCATTCTGACCAAACTGATCCATTATTTCTCTCCTCTTGTGGAGTTGTAGAGGACGGTCATTTTACTTACCAGCGCAGACTTTCCGGTCTCTTTCTGTCCGCTATCCGGATTAAGCCGGACCTGGTGGCTTTCCTGCATACGCTGATCGAGAGAGCGTTTACGGGATGGCTGAGATGCGGCTGCGGCCGGAGCCGAAGAGGCTAGGACATTAATTGCTGCCGCAGAACTCATCCCGGTATTGAAAGCCAGTGACGCGGCCAGTGAAGGATTCGCAGCTGCATGCTTACTGCCGAAAATACGGGCGCAGCGTTTACGCTCAGCAGCGCGTGCATTTTTTACCGCCTTACTCTCTTTGCGATCGTCGTCGCCGTCGTCTTCAGAATCATCATCTTCTGACGCATCCGGATCATCGCCGTCATCTTCAGCATCATCGTCGCGTTCGTCTTCTTCCGCGTCGTCGTCGCGCTCATCATCATCGGCATCATCTTCGCGCTCGTCCTCTTCCGCGCGACGGGCTTTCGCTTTTTTGGCTTTTTTATCCTCTTCTTCCTCAGAAGCGGAAGGGCCAAGACCAATGAGGTGAGCAAAACTAAACGTCTTTTTCTTTGCCATTTCAGGCTCCTGTTTTTTCAAGTAAGTTTTTGAACGCAGCGTCAGGAGGACACACCTCATCAGCCAGTCCAATTTCAACGCCATCAGCAGCCATAAAACAGGCGGCCTGGGTACTTTTTATAACCTTTGCGCTAATCCCCCGGTTTCTGGCAACAGTGTTCACAAACAATTCGCCCATGGTGTTAATGTCCTGCTGGATGGCGGCCAGCGCTTCATCTGACAACTCTCTCAGCGGCGAACCTTCAGCCTTGCGGGATCCATAGGTGATGATCGTAACTTTAAGACCGTCATCTTTAATCCGCTGCGTCCAGTCAAGGTGCATGGTGATCACACCCACAGAACCCACTCCGCCGGTGCGCGGAACAGAAATCCGGTCCGCTGCACTGGCAATGGCATACGCAGCGGAATAAGCGCTTTCCGTCAGAATGGCATGGATAGGCTTTTTCCCCCGGGAGCCGTAAATGACATCAACCAGATCGAAGCATCCAGCGACCTCGCCGCCGGGTGAGTCGATATCCAGGCAAATGCCCGAAATGTCGGGATCTTCCATCGCAGTAAGAAACGCCTGACGAATGCCGTCATACCCTGTCATTCCACTGTACGGACGCAGACTGCCCAGTTTTTGCACCAGCGTTCCGCATATCGGGATGACGGCGACACCCAGCACATTGTCATAACCCGGATCACTACGGGATTCACGTCCCCGGTTATCGTCATATCCGTACCAGTCATCCTCCATGGCAAGAGAAGATTCGATTTTACTGATACCAAATCGGTCCATTACGGATGCCATGATGACTTCGGCTTTACTCGGGTGCAGCGCCAGCGGGGTGTTAAATAATCGCTGGGCCAGATGGGGTAGATTCACTTTTCCTCCGGATCGGTAATGGTCTGGCTCGCAAACTGGTCAGCCTGTGCCCAGCTCGGAAGCGGTAATCCGCGTTTAAGACATGACTCAATTTCTCTCTGGCGCTGATCAAGCACTTCTTCCCAGTCTTCACCGACGTTTTCACCCACCTCAATCTCGAGGGAGGAAAGTCCGGCATCCAGACCAAGAATGGCGCCTTTTTTCTCTGCAACCGGATCCACCCAGCCGCGCCCTGGCCCCATCCAGCGCGCGCGAGAATACGCGGCTCTGGCGTCAACAAAATCAGGTGCGCCTGCGGGCAGGGGTAAATCCTCATTGTCGTGAACTTCTTCAACAAAGGCGGTGAGAATGGGCTGAGCGAAGCCGGTAGAAAAATCGTCCCGGCGGCGAGTCAGTGTTTTCCATGCCTCCAGCAACGAGGAGCGTGCAGAACTGTAGTTAACGTCAGACCAGTCCTGGGTGACCTGCTGTGGGGACAACCCTGTTCCTGAAGAAAAATTACGGAGAACAGCAGATTCGAAGACTTCAAAATTGCTGTAGGGCCGCGCCGCGTTAACCGTCGTGATTTTCTCACCAGGATAAAGAATGGGCATTCGGGCACCATTCTGAAGTGTCAGACGCCGATCGTTATGGAACTCAACACGCCCGTCCTGATAAGTGCCTAACTCCGACTCGTCATAGGTCTCGCCCAGGGCAGACTGAACCATCGCAGGGTCATAGGGTGACTCAATGTAAGCGGCAAATATGGCATTAAGAATTGCTGCCTCAAGCTCACTCTGGTCATACTTCACCAGCATTTTCAGACGCTGAATAACCGGAGTCAGGATGCCGTTACCGCGGTGCTGCGCGCCACGCTCATGATCAAAATCGTGAACCACATGCGGGCGGCCCCAGTCAGTTTCACGCGGGATACGCTGCCACGTCATGGTTTTAGCCCCGCTCCACCAGTCACCGATATGGGCCTCCCTGATGTGGTAAGCAACCGGCGCACCGTCCGCATCAATTTCAACGCCACCACGGACATTTGGCATATCGAAATTCTGCTGAGGATTACTGAGGCGGTCAGGATCGACAATCTGTACCGTGGTGGCGTAACGCCCTCTTCCGGGACCAAGCCTGTCAGTTCTGTACTGGAGAATGGCCAGAGCATCCCCGTCAATAAGCTTGTGACGAAATCCCAGGCGTAACATCTGCGACACGGTGAGTTTTCGTTCAACATCACAATACCGGCCAGGATCGTTACTCCAGGTCCGCCAGTGCCCGTCCAGTGCTTTTCCGTACTCTTCCGCCCAGGACGCATCAAACGCCTTGTTTCCGGTGATCATTCTGAGAACACGGTAATCGGGTTTCATGATGGGGCGGAAGTTGGCACCAACCGCATTATCCAGCAGACGTGTGACCGCACCGTTTGCCCAGCCGTCATTACGGACCAGATCGCGTGCGCGGGACACGATGCGATCCCGGTAAATGTTAATTTCATTGTCCGGGGACCACAGCGCGGGTTGCCAGTTCGCCAGTTGATCGCTGAAAGAGTCAGCTGCGTCATAAGGTACGCGGCTCCCCCCCACCAGCATAGAGGGACGCTGCTGTCGCAACGGCTGCCCATCAGAGCCCAGTATCTGTACTTTATTCATCAGAATCTAAACCTCGCTGGTTTCCGGGGACGAGAGATAATCCCCAGTTGCGCCTGCAGAAGTTGAATCAGGGCCAGCAGATCAGCCAGGGTGCTTTGCTGATAGGACACTGATCGCGTCCCGTCTCCCTGCGTATAGGAAAACGAAACACCGTGGCTCCCGGTTGCTAAATCAATGTACGCCTGCTGAGCTTTCGCAAGCGCATCCCTGAGCTGATCGTTAGTCATTGCGCCGGCAAGCAGGCTGGTGTTCCGGTTGAACATGATTTTCCTTATTTCGGCAGGAGTTGCGATATTCGCTTACGTTTGACCGGCGCTGGTTCTTCAATAACCGCACCCGGCAGCTCGTAATTGATTTTTTCTTCCTGTCCAACTGGCGCTGGCAGGAACTTATCCGGATCGGCTTCGAGGTTGGCGGCCCGGACGTTGAGTTTTAACCCCATATGTTTGAGACCGCACAGCGCGGCATAGCTGTAAACGAGGCAGTCAAGCGCTTCGTTAGCTCGTCCTGGTATTGCTTCCCAGATACTGTACCGCTGCCCGGAAATGACTTTGTAAACCAGTCGCTCCGCCAGCAGCTGATTGAAGTACCCGAGATCGCGATCGTCAGGAAAATGCATATAACCCGCAGCGGCGGCGCCAGGTTTGGGTGGCTCAAGATGCAGGCGACCGCGTATCACGTCTTTCGCTGAGTTAACCCCCAGAATGACAGGGCGGAAACTGGCTTTGCTTTTCGATGATGGTCGTTTGGTCGGCCAGACAGGATTGCGTTTGCCTCCCTGTGCAGACTCCCCCTTAATTGCCCAGACACGACGGCCAAGACGCTCTTTGGCGAATTCGTATACCTTCTGCGTATGGTGGCCGCCGGAGTCCATGCACGTTGCCATGATATTCAGGCCGCGCCCGTCACCACGTCGCCAGATCTGTTTCAGGTATGCATCCAGTCGCTTCCAGGGTTC
Organism: Citrobacter sp. RHBSTW-00671; assembly: GCF_014103415.1. Lineage (NCBI taxonomy): Bacteria > Pseudomonadati > Pseudomonadota > Gammaproteobacteria > Enterobacterales > Enterobacteriaceae > Citrobacter > Citrobacter sp. RHBSTW-00671. Next base: position 2,594,209 of record NZ_JABXPR010000001.1, on the reverse strand, counting down.
TTCCGTCTCAAGGTCACCATAAATAACGTCATGCGCGACCGACCACGATTCTTCATCTCTCCCCCAGCCGGTGATCGTAATTTCGAAGCGATCGTCCTGGGTATCAACTCCAGCTGTTAACAATGCCACCCCGTCCGGAACGAGGGCCGGAAATATTTCCCGGCGCGCCAGCAGAACATCAACAGGGAGCTGTTTCCCATGATTAGGTCGGTGCGGAAGCCCCATCTGGGTATTCCACCACGCCTGTTCCTTATCCGGATCGCCCTTCGCATCGATATATTTTTTCGCAATATCCGACGGCTTATCTTTTTGCCAGGGGCTGAAAAGCTTGGATGCCTGGTACCCCACGTGGTGGTTATCGACTGCCTCCTTTCCACAGGAGGGGCAGATTGCGCGATAGACCGCATGCCGTTCCGACTCTGACCATTGCCAGACCTTTTCAACGCTGCCCTCGTCTGCCGCCCGCCAAACAAGGTCATAATCCATCAGCGGTGAGTGCCGCTCCCCGCAGCACTCAAATGGGCGCGTCTGATGCCATCGAATAGTTTGCAGAGCTCTGAGGCGCTGTCCTTCGGACCAGCCACTACCACAGCATTCGCAATAGAGCATCGCCGATTTAGTCAGGTGTTTATCTCCCTCTTTCGGCCACTGAACGTGTTTGAAAAAGTCGGGGAACTGGCGGTGGCCACAGTGCGGGCAAACCACAGATGCCCGGCGCTGATCGGAGTCGGCGTAGCTGTCAGCAATGCGGCTCTCATCCTCCACCGTCGGCGAACAGGCGCGTACAGACAGCCAGGTCAGGCCAAATGTCGCTGTACGCTCTTCGGCCAGCGCAATTGGATCGCCTTCGCGGGTTATCGGGTACTTGTCCACTTCATCCGCCAGCAGGACACGAATCGGACGACGCGCAAGGTTATCAGGGCTACCAGCACCCGCCAGCGCCAGAAATCCGCCAGTGAACGCCTTGTAAAGAATGGTTTCTTTCGAGCTTTTCTGTTTCGAATCACCGATGATTTTACGCAGTACCGGCGTCACCCTTACCAGCGGGCTAATACGCTCTTTCGAAAACTGTTCAGCGGCTTCTTCTTTCGGCTGCAGCAGCAGTATCGGACAAGGATCGAGGTGGGCAAAATAGCCAAAAAGGTTTTCCAGCAGTGCTGTCTTCATCAACTGGGTACAGCACATTACAGTGATGATATGAACCCCGGACTCCGTCGCGGCAAGCATCGGTCCGCGGGCAATTTCTACCGTCGATGTTTCCCAGTTTCCCGAAGTGCTCCCAGCCTCTTTTGCCAGCTTACGATAGTCATCTGCCCACTGCGGCACACTGATACGCGGCGGGGGTGTCCAGCCTTTGCGGACGCTTAATTCAAGACGCTCAATCTTCTGCCGGGTTAAACTCTGGCTCTCCGAGGACTGAGATGTGTTTGTGGACATGTTCAATCAGCACCTCTGTCATCCTGTCCGCCGGTACATCCAGATCAGCAGCCATTAGCGGCGCCACCCTGGACGGCCAGTTAAGCCAGGCATCACGCTGTTGGCGAAAGGCGTTGAATAAAACCTCCTCGGCTGCTGTCAGCTCAATAAGCTGGCCGCTGTCTTTTTCATACTGCAGCTTTGCCTGCAGGGCCATGTAATTCTCGCGGATACGTCCCGCTTCCTCTCTCGAAAGATCTGCCCCTTCAGTGAGCATTATCTGGCGGACAGTTTTATTGATTTCATCACCGTCATCATCGTTATCGCTAACGACGGGAGTTTTCTTTTTCTTCGCGTTCGAGGCGCGCGGGTCTTTGCCATCGCGGTTTTTCTTCAATGCCGCATCGCTGGCCTCTACGTCAATCAGGTCTCCGTCCATCACAATGAAGCGCCCGGCTTTAATCCACCGACCAATTGTTTTGCGATCCACACCTGAATGTTGTGCGTACTGACTCTGGTTCATCGTGGTCATGGGACATCACCTGGGACATTTTCTGGGGTGGGACATTCGCCTGGGACATTTTTGCCATGTCCCACCAGAATGTCCCACTGGAATAAACTGGAATAGCCAGAGCTGGCGAGGTGTCCGTAATGATCGCCAGAGGTGGGACATGGGACACAAATCTGAAAGTTGTAGCTAGGAAAACACCGCGGCGCGCAATGCCCGTGCCTTACAAAAGTCTCAGGAAGGACCCATTTTTTTAATGGCTTCGACCATTCGCTCCGACTATGATTATTCCTATTCAATACAAGGAGAATGTAATGGGTAACAATATAATCAAAATAACTTTCGTAGCCGCAGTGCTGGCATCACCAATTGCTCATGCCCAGTGGGTAACTAATACTGAAGATGACCTTTTCTCTGGTGGTAAGAAAGCAATGATGCTTGGCGAGGTTTCATCCGACAATGGCGCCATTGTGTTTGACTGCACTAAAGAAAAGCTATCGGCGGCATACGTTGAAATGGATAAAAGCACCGAATCACTATCAGAGGTACCAATGGACCTGATAATGAAGGTCGACGGGAATACCGCAGTGAAGCTCGATGCTACCCTTTCAAGACGTAATGTTCAGAGCCTCCAGATTCAATCGGATGACACGGACCAACTGAAAACAGTGCTTAAGCAGCTTCAGGGGGCGAAATCCAAAGTGTTAGTTGGTGTGCAAACAAAGGATGGCGGAAACCAGCATTCCATGTCAGCCAATGTTTCTGGATCGACAACTGCAGTAAACAGCTTCATAAAAGCTTGCGAAATTAACTTATAAGTTACTGCTTTTATTTTGCCGTCCTGATGGCTTCTGCTATCGCCTGATTTAAAGCAGACGGTAGCAGTGCGTTCGCCATGGTACGGGCCCTATCCATATACCCCAGCACTGGAGTCACAGGTAGCGCATCACCAAACCGGATCAAAAGCTTTGGAGAACGCTGTTTGCGTTTCGGTCTTCGCGTCCCGTTAGCGGAACGTTTGGCCCGTCGCTTCTTAGCTTTCATCGGCTTCTTACGCTGCCAGACAGCGTTAACGCCATCAACCTCACCTACGAATACATTTTCCTTTGCTTTAAGCTGTGAGAGCTTATTACGCGGCATGTTGCCGTATTTGTTTAGCTTAACGTTCTTGGGATTTAATAGAGCCTGGCTATTGAGCTTGTGCTCTCCGCCAAACTCGAATGGTTCCAGATAACCAGCAGCGGTATCACGGACAAAAACCTTTGCGGTCAGATTGTTCTTTCTTGCCGCCACCGAACCAACTGATTTAACGGTAAACGGCGTGGGGCTCTCCAGATGTCGTTCGAATGCCGTCTTCTGAGCCAACTCAATCTGGCGTACAACTTTTGTCATCGCCTGAGCTGTGGCAAACGGGATTTGCTTTTGCAGTTGCTTTAACTGGTTTGATAAATCCTTCAGTGTTGCCATATCAGTCACCTGTATTTACTGCCTATTCTTCAGCATTATCGATTACAGTTACTGTCTGAATATCAGGATGTTACTTATCGTTGAGTCTGGGTAAGGTAATGGCTCAGCCCGTCAGCGGTGGGACGTTGGCGTACCAGCCTTGAGAGGAGTGCTGATTGCCTCTTGATAAGGAGACTTATGCAATTTCTTCACAAACGAATGCACCTGAATGCAGGTGATGTCGTTGTTGTTGACTGCTCGCACCAGTGCAACATCCTTCTCACTACCGACAGTAACTTCAATAGTTATAAAAATAACCGGGGTTTTCATCATCATGGTGGTGGTGGTTTCTTCGAGAGACTTCCGACCCGGTTGGTTGCGCCTCAGCCTGCAGGGCCAAGAGATATCTCAGATGAGATTAGGGACATGCTTCATTAATTATTTTAGTAATATCTGCGGCTAACTTATTCAGCCAACCTGAATTAATCCGAATGCCAGCCATCACATTTGCAGATGTGGTGGCTTTTTTATTTCGCTTATGTCTTTTCATTTTTTCCCTTTTTTGTATCGCCCCTTTCAGGCCGGCCTTCGGTGTGCGCGGTGGCATATTCACTCCGATAAAAATATTGAGCATTATCGCAGGCACTCAGTAATTCCTGCTGTAATACCCGTCGTGATGACCATTAAAAAAGCCACTCGAAAGTGGCCTTTGTGATGGCAATAAAAAACCGCCCGTAGGCGGTTATATTCAGCAGGTCGCATGTTATCTGTGAATGACAAACAGCGATTTACATTTAGGGCAAAGTAACGCCTGTTGTTGGCGTACTTTCGTGGTCGAGTGTGTGGATTTATGTCCGCATATCGGGCACATGACAGTCGTATTGGCTGCAAGCCCAACACGCTGCATTGCATAATCGAAAAATGACATGGTGGTTAACCTTTCAATGAATGGGGCTTATTATACCATGCATAGCTCAATTATTAATCAATCATCATCGCATGCTTGATGCCATTTAACTTTGTCGCAGGCACTCAGTGAATGTCTGCTGTAATGCCTGCTCAGCCAAGTTGAAGCACACCGTGTTCTTTTGAATCAGAGAATGCAACAAACCCAGTGTATTCGGGGATAGTGTTCCGTCATCAGCATCAAATGCTGAAATGGTTGCGTGAAGAATCAAAAATGCTCCAAATCCCGCGCCGCTGCTGCCCCTCGATGGTCAGAATCGTCAAGGAGGACCCGTTAAAAGGTAAGCAGAAAATCTGTGGTTAGAAGTGAAGGCTTTGACAACGTTCTAAATTTTATGACAGAAATAAAAAAGCATTACCTTTCAAGATAATGCTTTTTCACTCGAACTGAGTCTTATAACAATTAGATTAATGTGATTTTAATATCATAGCTTTCAAGCCCAGTCATTTTTTCACGAGCATTAAACTGGATATCGGAAACTTCTTTTCCTGTCTTTTTTTTGAGTTCAATAATTTTTTTTGTGATGAATTCAGAAATATCCGCTTCAGTTTTTCTTTTTAAATCTTCGACGTTCATTGTTTACCTCTCTTGATCTCTAACGTATCAACGCCAGGCATGTTACATTCCCCGTAGAGCACTTGTATAAGCGCTGATATGTTTAAAAGATAGAATAGAAAGACTCAATTATCAATAGTTTGCAGTACAATCTTCATGCAAAAGAGCTCGCGACCACACAAACCACTGTACTAAAATCCGGGTCGGTCACGAAACAACCAGATCTCATTTCAAAAGCTTCGAGGCTGCCTCGAGGATCTCTTCTGAACTGACATCACGATCAGAGGCTACATAAACTATTTTATGGTCTCCTGTCAGAGATGGAAATCCCGCTGACATCACGGGTAGGTGTGCTTTTTCCCCATTGGGAAACTCACGCATTATCGTAGTAATACCTTTCATTACGGTTACAACAACTGCTGGTTCTGCATTAAAAAAAACGATGACTTTTTTCATAATTTTACCGTGATGTCTCTTACAGAGATTGTCGGTTCAGCATACAAAAAAGGCTCCATAAGGAGCCTGAAATTTATTTTCTGAATTCTAACGAAGACTGACCAGAACGAATGTACAGTGCAATATTATCAAATGTAATCATTGTTGATTTGCAAAAAATACATTTTGCTCCGAAAGGATTTTTTTCAGTAACATCAAAGTTTGACGTTCGGTACTGAGATCCGTGGCAACACGGACATCTGAAGTGAATATTATTAGTAATAACAGTTACCTTATACAGCCACGACATTAACTGCCGTGGGGCCTTTAGGTCCCTGTTCAACACTAAATTCAACTTCCTGATTCTCATTCAACGTCTTGAAATCATTACTCTGGATAGCAGAGAAGTGAACAAACACATCTTTACTACCATCTTTTGGAGTGATAAAACCAAAACCTTTTTCAGGATTAAACCATTTAACTAAACCAGTCATTTTATTAGACATAAACATTACCTTTATTGAGTAAGCCCTTGGGCAGAATGGTCCGAAAAAAAATTATCAGAGAGAAAAGCTAACAAGGAAATCTCAACAGGAACAAGGAATAAAATTATTACAGCGACTGCTTCAGATAAATTCGTTACAAACCAGACATTCATTAACGCATGATTAACCAGACATAGCAAGGTTTAGTTTTGTAAGTAAATCTCAGTGGGTTTTGATCTTAAAAATTAATTTAAATAGCTTAAATCGAAAATTATGTCATGCTGCGTAAGACCTTTATCTATCACCCTAAGTTGTCAGGGATTTTGACTCAAGGAAGAGTCGTATTTCCTTCATAGTAAAAATTCACAAATTTATCCACGAAAACCGTCAACATCTTAATTTATAGAGCTATTATTTTTCCTCTACGGTTCATTGTTAGTATTTTTACGGACTCATAAATCCGCTCACATGTCATTCCTGCTCGGTAGTTTTCATCAGCGCGTTCAGCATGGTATCGAGCTTCTTCTGCCAGGCTTCCTGGCATGTCTACGAGCATTGTGGTGTCATGGCGGATGGAAAGTTATGTTGATTCGTTAGTTATCGAGCTGTAGAACGCTATGCTCTAGCGACTCGGAATAGGCAATCAGCCCGGTGTACTCAGGGATAACCTCGCCATCATCCGCTTCGAACTCAGGGATTGTTCCGGTAGTGATGGTATATTGTGGCTGGCCATCTTCTTTTGCGAAGGCAGCCAGGTCTTCAATCTGCTTAGCTGTAAGAACTACTGTAACGCTCATTCCTCAGTTGTTAAAAAGCCCCGCTATTGCGAGGCTTGATTGATTATGGCTAACGACTACATCGTAACGGTTATAAAAGAAGCTATTAGCCAACATGTGGTGTATGGTTGTTAACCGCCCACCAGGACAATCAACATGTCGATACTCAAAGATATCAAGATGCGTACTTTACGCCATGTGAAAAGTACTTGTCCTCATTGCTCCCGCCAGTCAAAGCACAGTCTGTCGAGAATAAAAAACAATATAACGTTAATTTGCCCCTTCTGTGGAAACATCTATCTTCCATCGGAAAGCAAACCAATAAAGTAACTGATTGACTACCAAATAAAACTCATACTCTCAGAATGTGGCAAAGCAGACATAACCTTTTATTGTTGTTCTCATTTAAGAGAATGTAACACCCAGAGTGGAGAGGTTTTTTTTCTTCTCCACAATACGGCGATCAAGTTCAGCCACTGCATGCGGGCGTATGGCATCAAGAAAGGCGTTATCCTGATAGGTAGACTGGATTGTCACACCAAGTCCGGCACCACTTTCCAGTATGCTTTTCTGAAGTTGTAGTTCTTTTATATCGTTATTGAGGTAATACGCTTCACTTAGGTTTTCTGCGTTCATCTTCTAACCCTGTTGTTGTTTGACTGCCTCACTGAGTCGTAAATGCGCTCACACGTCATTCCTGCCCGGTAGCTTTCGTCAGATCGCTCAGCATAATATCGAGCTTCTTCTGCAAGGCGTCCGAGCATGTCGGCGAGCACTGCGGCGTCGGCTCCGGCTGTTTTGCTTCTGACGGCAGTGGCAAGATCTGCGGTGTGCTTTGCGGCGTCCAGGCGAGTGGCAAGCTTTGTTGCTTCGGTACGCAGCTGGTTAACAGTGGCAGACAGGCCAGCAGCAGTGGCAGCGGATTTAGCGGCTTGTGCTTGTGCATCTTTTACAGCCTCATCACGGGCAATAATACGCCCTTGTTCAATCATGCGAGCGGCGGTCTGTGCGTTCGCTGTTTGCGATGATTCTACGCTGTCACGCTCGGCCCACTTCTTTTCCCAACCGCGGCTGCTCCATACACTACCCGCGAAGAATGCAACGGCCACCAGCAACAAAATAACAATGAACTGATAGCGCAGGCTCACTGGTCTATCCCCCAGCACGTCAACGCGCTTTCCTGGTCTCGCCGTTCAACCTGACCATAGCAACCGTTCTTCTGCCCTTTGGTCAGACGACAATCGCGACCACCGTCTTTTATCCACCAGCGGATCGCTTCACAGGCACCTTCACGGTCGCCAGCATTTATTCGCTTATAGAACGTAGATGGGAAACATTTTCCGGGACCGATGTTATATGGGCAGAAAGACGCGATCCCGGCTTTCTGTGGTTCGGTCAGTGGTACTTTGATATTTCGGTCAACCCACGCCAGTGCCTTATCACGCTCAATGGCGTTTACCTGATCGCATTTCTCAGCAGACAGCTTCATGCCCTGAACTACTGGCTTACCATCAACCATCGTGGCGCCACGGCAAATAGTCCAGATGCCGGAGCCATCCTTGTATGCGGTCAGACTGTTGCCTTCTTTCTCATCCAGAAACTGATCGAGAATCACGGGCGCGGAAGCCCCCGCAAGAATTAAACCAACGACCGCTGCACTCAGTTTATTCTTCAGCTTTGGTGGCATAGCCATTGCGCCGATCCTCCCGTTCTTTCCAGCGGAAATACCAGTTCACTGCACAGGTGATAACGGTGCATGCGATACCGACAATAATTGCCCAGTCGCTCAGGCTTAACCCTGCAATTCTGTCGGCCAACATCCAGGACACCTCTTTTGCTGTTTTAGCTGTTTCGGCATATGCCTTCGCTGATACACCGCAGCCGGCAAGCGTGGTTCCTGATCCATATGAAAGTCTGCTGTAAATGGTGCTCATTCTGGTCATAGCCTCACCTCCGATTTTTCGGATGGCGCTGTGTGTGATGAAAAGGTCAGGCTTCACGGGCTGGATTTATCAACAAAGCACGTAGCGGATGATTCCCGTGAGCCTGAAATAGAAAAGGCCACGCAAATGCGCAGCCTGTAACCAGAAATCAATATTGTCTTTACATCAATTTTTCTTAAGGTTAAATTCTTCTGACAAGTTGATGAAAGACAACTTGAATATTAGCTATTTGTTCTCTGTTATGCCCGCAACCCAATGCGGGCTTTTTTTCGCCCTGCTAAAAGTTCCACCGTTGTGAGCCTTTTTGCTATGCAATAATGGATGCGTGGTGCCGGGTGTCTCCCGGTGATCCTTTGGCTGACAACCCATGCCTCACGAACATTTCACAACGGGATATAGAAAAGGCCGTGCATTTGCATAGCCCTGAAAGATGTTTATGCTTTATTAATTCGCTGGAATATCTGGCATGGCGCGATCCATAGAAGAGCTAATTAACGCCTTAATAGCGTTGCATACCTGATAAAATCCACCCAGCTGAGATGAGACAGAAAAACGGGAGACGTCGTCTCCTGAGCCTACTTCAGCATAAAATGATGAGTTCTCATACCAGAGTGAGATGCTTACGCCCTGCCTGTAGCCACCTGTTAGCGGAGAATCATCAAGAGTGGTTGCAATCACGAAATTCAAGTGGTAACGGCTGTCCATATTGAGTTGGGGGATTAAGACAGGAAAGAACTTCCCCTCCTCCTCCCAAATACCAATGTCCACATAAGGCCATCTTGTTCCGTCAGAACCAGTCCACTCACGAGATGTAAGATCAAGAGAACCTGAATACTCTCGTAGTAGTTCGCTCGCCTTCTCCTGAAGTTTATCCTGTAACTTCCATTGCGCCTCGACCAGTTTAGTGCGTTTTTCTTTCAGATCCTTAAATGTTAATTCCATGCCACTCTCCAGACAACTTTTGAAAGGAATCTGCATAGTAACTCACCCTGAAAGCACATGGTTATATTTCACTTACACTGAGTGCGAAAAGCAAAAACCCCGCCGACTGGCAGGGTTCCGATGATTAGGCTGTGTGTCGAAGTGACGCTCATTACGCTGCTAAACTGTGCTGTTCTTCAATCAGCGGCTGGCGATGATTGCGATCAAATACACCCTTTAGCGCCTCTTTGCGCTGCTCAAAGTCCCAGCCCATGCCAATGAAAACTGTATTGGCCCGCTGCAACTCAGTTACGCAGTGGATCTGCTCCGGCGTCAGGTAGTCACGGATGTTCTCTTTTTTGTCGAGGTCGTGGTAAACACGAAATTTTGCCGCCGTCATACGCAATCCGCAGTACAGCCATCGCTACCGATAAAAGAACTGCGCCCATTGGCGTATCACCGCGCCACCAGCTATGAAGTAACTCAATTAACTCCGTCCAGGAGTGAGGGTCGTTATGCATTTTCATGGTCTCTCACCTCCGATTCTTCGGATGGCGCTGTGTGATGAAAGGAGGATCAGGCTTCTGGGCTCTTATGCAAAGGTAAAAGTAAGGGTGATTCCCAGAGCCTGAAATAGAAAAGGCCGCCAAATGGCAGCCCTAAATACGACAAAACCCCGCTGTAGCGAGGTTTTTAATGATGTTAAGTACGCGTCTAAGTAACCACTCTTAACACGTTACATTACTTTTTGCGGACCGCAATAATGTTTTTTATTATTAAAACAGGTATTTTATGGAAAAAAATCAAACCATAGCGAGCAAATAGTGACCAATACTACTTCTTTTCAGATCTTCTATGATGCAGAAGACACTGAATTGGCACAGCATAAAATTGATGCAAAAACACTTAGCATTTCCATAGGTTCTATGGCTGATTTAATTTCAGCCGCCGATAAACGGCTTAACGACGGTCAACAAACTGTGAAGTTGATGGTGACAAACCCGGCTGAGGCTGGCTCTCTCGGCGTATCCTATACGATGATGGAACTTGTCCCACATGCAATCAATGTTGCGAAAGTGATCGGATTGACAGGGTTAGCCGGCGCAGCAATTGGTGCACCTGCATTATCGTTAATTCGACAGTTGGGAAGTAAGAAAGTCATTTCCATCACGAAACGAGCAGGTACAAACCAATCCGTTCTTGAGCTCGAAGGTGAAGAGATTGTTTGTCATGATTCTGTAGCAAAGCTAGTGACTGATCCAGAAATTAGGAATGCTTTAGTGAACGTTGTGCGCGCACCTTTAGACGGGAAAGAAGGCGCAGTGTTCAAAGTTCTGAATGAAGACGGTATCGAAGTCGTCCGCCTGGAAGGTGAAGAAACTGAGGAAATAAAACCACTTCCCAGGGGCACTTTGCTGGAAAAAGAAGAATCAGTGGAAGAAGTAAACGTAAGATTCGTCCAAATAAACTTTGAAGGAACAAAAGGTTGGAGGATTGAGTACCTCGGAGAGGAACATGCAGTTTCGTTTGAGGATCAACTTTTTATACATCAAGTCCAAAATGGGATCGTTAGTTTCACCAAAGAAGATTTGTTTGTCGTTGACCTCAAAACAACAAAAACTTTCACTGCACGTAATGCTTCAACCAAGTATGCTATAACCAAAGTTAAGCGAAAACGCCCTGCTGAGGCTTGATTAACGTGGCATTAAACTTGCAGATAGCGCAACTGATCTTCTGGATAGGAGTGATTATGATCATTCCTACCTTTAGTCGTTTCTGCTATTCGGCATCTGCTTTGCTATGGCGTCGATTGTTTCCTACCAGGACCTTTGAGTTCCGGTATCACGATGAAGATACTGGTACAACTAAAACACTCATAGTTAAGGTGCCAAGAAAAAACGGCAAAATGCTTACCAGCCTTATTGATGAGGCTATTTCGGAGAATTCAAAACCAAAATGAGTTCTCAAAGTAAAGGTTTAAGTACTGGAAAAGCGACACTTTCCACTGGTGGTTGGGGAGCAATACTCAGCGTTTTAGTTGGTGCAGTTCTTACAGACCCCAACAGCGTGTGGAGGACGGTTGCTTATGCCCTTGTGCCTGGTGTTGCTGCTGTCCTTACCTACGTGATGAATTGGTTCATTTCTAGGCATGGGTTTGAATCACCAGAAGATGCAGCTAAACGAGCGAAGTGTAAACGAGATTTAGCTGAGATCGAAAAACAGCTAAGCTCAGAGCATTTAACCCCTGAAATTGAAGCCAGGCTGATGCAGGCAAAGGCCAAGACAATTGAAATACTCGTTTCTATTGGCAGCGACTCTATCCTTGAAGCCTCATCACGTTCGAGCCAACTACCAGATACTGCCGGGCCTCAAGGCTAACCGGCAGTCTTGATTTTAACAATCAATCATCCATGTCAAGTCGAATATCAAGCATAGCCAAACATCCGTCTATAAATCCTTCTGCCATCTGTATCTCGATGCGTATCAATTTCTCATCTTTTTTACGCGCTTTCGCAATCTTCCTCTTAGATATTCCGTATAGGTAGTGGGCAACAAGAAGTGAATGCTCATATGGTTTTCGGTTTTTCAATCGCGCCAGGCACCCTTCGATGATCAGCGCATCATCGTCAGTACAAGACGGTCGGGAGCTACCTATTTGCGGCAACAGCCCTTTAAATCCTGCAGCTATAGGAGAATAGTCCACGCCAGAACTATCACTGGCAGCCCACCCGCCCCATCTTTCGAGTAACATTTGAATATCACGCATCACTTTTCTCCATACACTTAAGCTTTCGCAATTACGCCGATCGCCAGCGCCCGATCCATAAAACGCAGTAGCAGCTCAAGCTGCGTACCATGCTTCTGCTCGAATGCTGGTACATCGGCGTGTAACTCGTCGTGGCACTCTCTGCACAGAGGGATCACGAAGAGGTCATGGGCTTTTGTTGCTGTACCACCCATACCGTGCCCTACGATATGGTGCGGATCATCTGCTGGCCGTCGGCAACACTCACAGGGTTGTGTTTTTACCCAGCGGGTGTAAGTCTCATTTATCCAGCGGCGACGTTTTGGCCTGAGCATAAAAGACTCTGGCGACTCAGGATCAACAGAGAGCGTGAGGATCTTCTTCGCCTTCTCCTGCACGAGTCTGGTTGCTGACGAGGAAGGCACTATGTCGCTTTCCCTCATGACAGAACGGAGCTTCTCATCCGGAAGGCGCAGCCCTTTGTGCGCAACGCTTTCCGGAATAACATCAGCCAGGTCGTTTCTGACCATCCACCAGCACAGTTCCGGTAGTGTCAGGATATGCGACTCGGGAAAACCAGAATCACGCCGAATGACTTCCAGAATCCAGGATACCAGGTTTCCTGCCGCTATATCTGCAAGCTGCTCGGTATGTTGCCCGGACAGGATGTGATCGCAATGCCAGCACAGGCGAATGCTTCCTGGCTCGTGCCGCATTGTTGTAAAGTTCTTGTCATGCCACGATGAATGGGGCCACTGGCATTCAAACCGTGAACTCAGCCACTGCTCAAGGGAAGAAAGCCCACCGGCACGCTGTATAACCCGTTCATTCCCGAAGACCTGCCGCATTACCGGATCATCAGCCAGCGGCTGAATGACTCCGGGAACAGCCCCGGTACTGAATGACGCCATTTCTTCTGGTTCAGGCTCGAGCAGAACGCGACCTCGCATGAAGAGATGCATCAGTTCCGCGCCGGGACGAAACAACACAATCCCCATACGGGAGGCTATTTCAGGTGTGAGTAATGCCCTCAATTGTCGCCACCAGCCAGTTCTTTATCGTGGGTGAAGCTCCCGTTCCAGGTCACCTTCATCGGAAGCTTCCCTTTCAGATAGTTTTTGTAGATCCAGGTGGCCCCTTCCCGAAGCAGAACCGGCTGATAGGTGGTAAAGCTGACTGCTGAATTTGGAGAGACTTTGCTGCTTTTCTCGGTGAGGTATTTATCACGCGCGTATGACCGGACACGCCATTGTGCGCTGCGTCCTTCCGGATTGTCGTCATATAACCAGTTCATCGAAACAAGCCAGGCGCTAATTTTTGAGGTATTAACGCCATTCAGACGTTTACAGAACTGTACTGGGGAAAGCCCATCAGTGAAGAGGCTCTCGAGATGCTCGATATATTCGGCTTGCTGGTGGGTAAGCGCCTCAGCTTGCTGTTTTGCCTCCATGGCATCCGCCCACGCACGCGCCAGGGTTATTGGATCAGACATATTCGGCAGCATGACACCGTGGACCTCACGAAGATTGAAGTAATGATCTTCAAGCTGTTCAAAGAAGTCCCAGGCTAATTCGGTTTCAAGCATTTTTGCGTGGCGGGAGGCGCCGCGCTCAGTCCAAAGATAAAGGCTGCGAGCCTTTGATGATATTTGCACACTGCTGAAAGAGTTGCGCAAATTTTCGACTTCATCACCCTCAATTCGAAAGTAATGCTTACCCTCAACAAAACGCATTTTATTGCGGTTAAAGTTATTCGTGATGTTTTGCGCTGTTGTACCGTAGCCGCTTGCTAAAGATTCCGTAGTCACTACGCGCTGATTGCGATAAGTGATCACCGGCACCGATGAGTGATTAACGGAAATTACTGATGAAGTGCTATTTTTGGGCGTAGCGGTGCCCATAACATGATGATTGCTCATATTATCTCCATACTCTGATTGTTGCGAAGGGCCTGCACGCCCGTTTCGCTTGCACTTTCCGACATTACTGCCATATCGACCAATATTCAACCCACAGCTGGACATATAACCACCTCTTTTTTATATGCCGTTATGGTTATCTCAACTTTTCCCTTCGGTACTATTGGCCCCCATTCCACCAGCATGCGCTTAATCTGGCTGTCGTCTTCCCAGACACCCGCATGCGTCAGCGCGTCAAACAGAGCCTTGTTGTAATTATCGATATCCCGGCGGCGCGCATCCGGCGGGTACAGAGTGATTTCTACCGCTGCCAGTTCAGTCGATGGCTTCGGGAGACGTCGTAATTGCTCAATGATCGCCACGCAGGCAGCGCTCTGGTATTTACGGCCATCAACACTAATGAGGTGACGACCGGCCAGCGGCCCCTTGTTAGGGGCGCGCCAGTAAGTGTTCACGCTCGGAGGGAACGGGAGCACAAGTTTCATGCCACCTCCTGTTGTTGCATTGCACACAGTTCCGGAAGATTTGCCTCCACCAGCGCCCTGGCGAATGGTGGTGGTACCGCATTACCGCAGCGGGCTACCTGCTTATCTTTTGCATAGCGATTTCCACGGTAGTCCTGATCAATAACGTATCCATCCGGGAAGCCCTGCGCTTTGTAGAGTTCATGCGGCTGCAACATGCGCATTCCAATATCAACGATCTGGTATTTAACCCCATCGATCGTTACCAGCCATTCATCGTCACTTTCCCCGCAATACGTCTCGAGAAATGTGCGCACCTCACCCACGTGTTGGCCACCAGCGGTGATTGTTGGCATAGGCACATCAAGGCGTTGCCCGTCACGGCATGTTCCACGCAGTTTCACCAGATGAGAGGCAACTACTGCATGATGGTCGACAGTGGTCACTGAGTGCGCGGGTTCATCCATACTGACACCCGGCCCCGTATAGTTACCGCCGTAGTGTTTCGCCAGGAACGCGCCCACCAATTGCGATTTACCGCCACCGCCAGCGGTGATAGTTGCGCTCGGTTCATCGGCCCGGTGACCGACACTCGCACCAAACTGTCGACCAACAAACGGCGCAATGGCTGCCTCAACGATACCCAGAGCATGCCCATTCCCGCCCGGGCGTTTTGATGTGCCAGCTGTTACCGTCGGGACAGGTTCGGTAACGGGCTGCCCGGTTGCACCGGTACGGAACTTTGTCAGGTGTGGAACGGCTAACGCGTAGCCGTGGGTTTTCGTAATGGTCTGCAGAGGCTCTCTCAGCGCCTGCCCACGGAAACAGTCGTATTTCCCTTTGGTCGTCGTGTGGTTGCACTTAACGATGAACGGCGACGCGCTCTCGATAACAAAGCGCTGTATGCCGCGCGCGATCCGCTTAAGTGTGTTCTCCGCCAGCGGTTTTTTGCGGTCGAAGATGGACAGGGCCGGAACATTCCAGTCGATACATTCCGCCGCGGTACGCCATGGCATCAGCCTGCCGCTCTGCACCTCCAGAGACTTAGGATCCCCATGGGTAACAGCAGGCCACTGGATTGGGCAGCCATCACAGCGCATAACCATGAAGAAGCGTTTGCGGATCGTCGGCGCGCCGTAATCACACGCGCGAAGTTCGCGATAATCAACATCATATCCAAGCCCTTCCACCAGCTGTTTGGCCTGCGTGCTGCCAGGATCAATAGCAAGGAATTCACAGACCTCTGCCAGTGCCGGGTGATCGGCAGGAATGCCTGTGGAAAGCATGCCGACAAAAGCATTGAATGTTTCGCCAGTGCGGGCAGGGTCTGGACGCATTTCATCGGCCAGCTGCGGTCCCCACGTTTTAAACTCTTCCACATTCTCCAGCATCATCACGCGCGGTCGCTTCGCCAGTGCCCAACGCAGAACAATCCATGCCAGACCGCGTATCTCTTTTTTGACAGGCTTTGCACCTTTGGCCTTTGAGAAGTGTCGGCAGTCCGGGCTAAACCATGCCAGGCCAACAGGATTACCGCCGGTGGCGGCTACCGGATCCACGTCAAATACGGATTCACAGTAATGCAGTGTGTCAGGGTGGTTCGTCTTGTGCATCGCAATGGCGTTTTCGTCGTGGTTGATAGCAATATCCACGCTGCGTCCGATCGCCAGTTCAATACCCGTTGATGCACCACCGCCACCAGCAAAGTTATCAACGATAATCTCACGCATGGGTTGCCCCCTGCATGCTGCCAACAAGACCACGCGCAATTGTGATAATTTCGCTGGTGGCCGTTCGTTCCAGCCAGAGTTGATTGATGTTGGCTTTCAGTTTGTTCTGCTGGGCCTCGCTCAATACATCAACGCCTTCCACCTGGTTAAACACCAGACCAACCTCGAGAGGCCAGATTCGTGACTCAGTTTCCGGTGTTGCTGCTGGTTCCCTGGCTGCCTGCATTGCAATTGTTTGCTCTTTACCAACGGCGAATTGAGCCAAAGCCATAAATGCCCGCCCTTTTTCCTCCAGTTCTGTGCGGTTGATATAGCTGAACCGCTCACCCCGCCACGACTTATCGAATACAGCTATGGCACCGGCAAAAAACGCGCTGGTGGGTTTCTGTTTTTCGTCAGCAGGTACAAACCACACAGGCAGATCGAACCCAATACGACCACGAATAAACATGATGTGATCGGCATCTTCCGGCCACCATGTTTCACTTGTGGCAGACTTCACCAGGTAAATATAGCGACCACCTCTTTCACGCATGTCCATGGTGTGATTCATGATGTGTGTCATACCCGTGATCGCCTGCTTGTCGTGATACTGCGAGCGGCTATATGGAGGGTTGGCAAACGCCGCGCCACCCAGTTCTGCCAGACGTTCAGACCAGTCCTGCGTCAGCGCGTTATCTTCGGCGGTGTACCATGCCGGGCATTTCGCGTTGTCGGCGTCAGCAAACAAGTCCAGAACTAATGGACCAAATAGCGCGTTGATCCCCCAAAAAAGCAGATCCGGTGTTCGCCACTGATCGCCAACTTCTTTCAATTCGTGGGCTGGTTGGCTACGTAGTGCCGCCAGCGACTGGCAATATTTGTTTAACGTCATCCCCTGAACCCCTCTGGAATCGTTGTATCAACCGGACCAAAAGCCATCACATCGCGCTTTTTCGCCCCCCAGTCAGCGCGTTTAGGCCGTCCCTTCTGCTCCCAGCGGGTAGCGCTTTGCAGATAGCTCTCGAATTTCTTCGGGCCGAACAGCGTTTCCGGGCGCATGTACTGGTACTGCTCGTCGTTCTCGTGCCAGTGCTCATGCTTCAGGTCGATAACCAGTTGCAGGTCTGCAACGCTGTATCCCTCACGCAGTCGGGCACGGATGTTCTCCAGGGATGTTTTTGATTTCTGATACCTGGATCCGCTGATCTGGTTCAAATGGGTCAGAACCAAAATTGCCTGATCAGTAATCACGACTTCAGGGTCTGGTTGCGCCGCAACCGGACAAGAGGGTTTTGAAGTTACTTGTGGATCTTGTTTTGATTTTACTGACGGATCCCCGCCAGATTCTGACGGGTCAAAACCGCCGTTTTTGACGGATTTCGACGGGTCAGTTTTTGAGGCGTCAAATTTTGATGCGTCAGATTTTGACGTGTCAGAATCTGACAGTTGAGAAAATGCGGCAGCCTGAAGTTTCTCCACATTCAGGCGGTACACGTTCGACGCATTACGGTTACCATTACGGCGCTGTGTACGCGTGAGCCAGCCATCTTTTTCAAGCTTTGCGATTGCCGTTCTGATAGTGCTCGGCCCTGCGCCAAGCTGGCGAGCAATAGTTTCAATGGACGGCCAGCACACTCCCTCATCGCTGCTGAAATCAGCGAGGCGAGCCATGATCGCGACACTAGACAACTTCATGCCCGACGCCGCGCAACCATCCCATACGTAGCCGGTTAATTTAGTGCTCATGATCGTCCGTTATCTCCCTGAACTTCTGCCTGAATTGCTCAAGTGGGCTGAAACATTCGTGCGGGTAGCCATCACGCAGATAGATAACGCGCTGTGTTTCTGGCTCCCAGCGGATAACACGGACTGGCACTCCGCGGTTGTCTTTGAACCTTCGGTTAAGTTCGCGCACAGGCGTTTTGCCCTCCGGTTGTAGACCCCCACAATTGAAACCGCCCTACTGTGGTTACACGGAACCCAGCGGTTTGATAATCTGCGTTCATACCGAAACAACGGAGTACCCGAAACCGGGATCATCCTGAGTTGCGGTAGACGGTCAAAAGCCGTTAAACTGCTCATGCGGATTATTTCTCCATACTCGAAGAGTTGTTCGCCAAGGCGCCCGGAGCTGCACACTCGCGGGCGTCACTCTTTTCAGCGACACAAAAAACTCGATAAAGAAGCGTTACGTGCTCCTGGAACTTCGCGATAACCTGATAGCTGTTTTCCTCAATCTGAGCACGCTCATCTGCGTCAATTACCCCATCAGCCGTGGCTTTACGTACAAAATTCGAATGACGGCCTATCCATTCGATGGACTCCATCAGGCGCTGATTTATATCGGCGTTATCCAGATCATCAACATCTGCCAGTGGTACAAATACGCCCTGAGAATGGCGCGCAACGGCATCAGCGATATGAGTTGAACCACCAGCACGTTGTAAAACCATTGCCCAGCCCAGTGGGAAGATCTGGTCGCCGTCAACACGAAGGCGGTTAAACAATGCGTTCTCTGTCACGCCCAACCATTCCGCCGCCTCGGCATAACCACCAGGTAGATCGGTGATCGTTTTTTTTATCGCCGCCACCAGCCAGGCTGGCTGACGTTCGACTTTCCAAATAGGTTCGTTACCCACGGCTTACTCCTTTTTTCTGTGGTTACTGGTTAGCAGATACGCCTGTAACCTTGTGATATAGGGATGCGTCATACTTAAGTTTCCCATTAGTAATTCTCTCTATTACGAAGGCTTGCTTCTCAGGGATGACCTTTCCCCAACGACATACGGCAGGGTGTGAGATATTCAAAGCAACAGCGGTTTTAGAGATACCGCCAAAATGCTTTACGACTTCGGACTTATACATAGTTCCTCCGGTGTGATGAATGAACCAAAGGTAACAAAAGGTACATTAAATAGCAAACAACAGTTACAAGCAAAGGGTGTAACATTGGTTACATGAAAACAGAGATGAAAGACCGCATCAGATCCAGACGAATCCAGCTGGATATAACCCAATTAGCACTGGCTAAAAAGCTTGGTGTAAGCCGTGTATCGGTTACAAAATGGGAAAACGGCACGACAAAGCCTGATGGTGAGAACCTTCACCAGTTGGCTCAGGCTCTATCAACAACACCAGAGTGGATACTCTATGGAAGCGGTGATGAGGCCATTGACGACACGCGCGTCGTGCCTTTTTTGAAACCCCCTGTAGCTGTACCGATCATATCGGCAGTTCAAGCCGGTTTATGGACGGATAGCTATGCCTGCTCAAGACTTACAGACGTGATTTCCTGGACTCAAACAACTGCAAATGTATCGGATGAAGCGTTTGGGTTAGTAGTCCGCGGTGAGTCGATGACTAACCCGCAAGGACTTCCATCTATACCTGAAGGTTCTATTGTTATAGTCGAGCCCCATTATGGGCAGCTTGATGATCTATATGGGAAAATAGTCGTTGCTATATTGGATGGGACATCAGAAGCAACGGTTAAAAAATTAGTTTGGGATAGCCCCTACTCATACCTAATGCCACTGAATCCGTTATTTAAGCCAATCCAAATTGATGGTAACTGTCGCATTGTCGGAAAAGTTGTACAAATCACTCAAAACATTTAATCCCTTCAAAATTAAGAGCCGAGCATAGCCTCGGCTTTTTTACATTCCCCAAGGTAACATAAAGTACATTACTCGCTTGACCCAAAAGGTAACTAAAGGTACATTTAAATCATCAAACGTAATCATTGGTACGTTTGGTGAAGATAACAAATGCCTTGTATCACTATTCTGGCGGCCCAGTGTTTTCCCTTTTGTCTGGTTACCGCCAGCCTTTTTCAGGGAATATCAGCCGGTCATGGTAAGCATCTCGCAGGGTTCTTACCGGGACTGGAAGAGTTACCACTTGGAGACGGTCCTTATAAATGTCCTGGACAGTGGCGGTACCAGCACCGACAACAGCGGCAGACGTTCAACTGTGAAAACGGAGAGATGCCAGCTCCCTCGACGGCAGTGACGGCGTGAAGTAGAACGCTGACGGCAGGGAAAGACCAGCACAGGCCAGACGATATCTGAGCGCATTTAAAAACAGATGGGAGTCGGTGGAAGCCCGACACACAACAGAAAAGGGCATCACCGGGCGACGGGCTCATAACCCAATCCACCCGGGCAAAAAGAAAGCGGTCTCTGCAAGCCGCCGACCAATGCAGGTGCCCTTCTCTGTTGTGTATGGAGAAAGTTCGGCGGTGGCAGCCGCCTTAACGAGGGTAAAACCATGAGTAATGACCGCATGACCGTAGTGCCAGATTTTCTTGGCGAACTGGATGCCGGCGTCTTCATGAACAAAATCGCGGCAGCACTTAATACCACCGCGCTTGGCGTTCTGAACAACGGCAACAAAGGCAAAGTAGTCCTCACCTTTGATTTTGAGCGCATGGGTAATTCCGTCGAAGAGAAGCGCGTCAAGATCAAGCACAAGCTGAACTACAGCACCCCGACACCGCGTGGGAAAGCCTCCGAAGAGGACACAACCGAAACCCCTATGTGGGTCAACAAAGGCGGGAAGCTCACCATCCTGCAGGAAGATCAGGGGCAACTATTCGGGATCACCGGCGCGGTGGATGGAAAGCTTAAAGCGGCTCAGTGATCCGCAGCAACAAACTCACTGATACCACTTCGAACATCAGCAATTAAGGAATTTTTATGTCTCAGTTAGACAGCGGCACATTCAAGCAGGTCAAAGACCTGGTTCTTTCCGGTTATCACCTGAATGATATTCAGGACCTGGCTTGCCCGACCGCATTACTGCCAGAGGGTACTACCGTTGAAAGCCTCGAGCGCTTTTCTCTGGAGCGTTTCCGCTTTCGTGGCGCAATGACCACAACCAGTATTGACGACTTCGCACGTTATTCTAAAGGTTACGCCAGCGACAGCGAGCCAGCTCGTTGCTTCATTGATGCTGACAACATGACCGCCCGTTCAGTGTTCAACATCGGAACCCGGGATAATCCCGGTCACGCCGATAACGTTGCTTCAATCACCCTGAAGAAAACCGCCCCGTTCCGAGCGTTACTGCAGATCGATGGTCAACGCCTGAAGCAAAAGCAAATCGCTGAATGGCTGGAAGACTGGAGCGATTACCTGCTGGCGTTTGATGCTGATGGCAATACGATGCAGATTTCCCAGGCGGCTCAGGCTGTGCGTCGTATCACTATTCAGCAAGCAACACAGCAGGACCATGAAACTGGTGATTTCGCTGGTAAAAAATCTCTGATGCAAAGCGTTGAAGCAAGCAGCAAAGACGTAATGCCTGTGGCGTTCGAGTTCAAATGTGTGCCGTATGAAGGTCTGGGCGAACGCCGCTTTAGCTTGCGTAACAGCCTGCTGACCAGCGATGAACCCTGCTTTGTTCTGCGTATCGTCCAGTTGGAAGCCCAGGAAGAAGCGATCGCCAACGAATTCCGCGATTTGCTGATCAGCAAGTTAGACAGTGGATCAGTGGAAACTTTCATCGGTAACTTTAAAGCGTAATTGCTCTGCATTAAATCCCCGGCGCCGCGGGGATTTATTGAAGCGTAATTCCATTAATTATCGCCACCCGGCGAGGGATTCGTGCAACCAAAATCTGCGCGGTGCAGCGCGCCAATATGGAGAAAACCATGAGCTATATTCAGACTTTATCCGGCAAACATTTTAATTACCTCGATATCCAACAGGACGATATCGTGATCGAAGATATCGCCACCGCGTTGTCTCATATCTGCCGCTTTGCAGGGCATCTTCCTGAGTTTTACAGCGTCGGCCAGCATAGCGTTTTAACCAGTCACCTCGTTCCGCAGGAGTTTGCATTAGAAGCACTGCTTCATGATGCCGCCGAAGCCTACCTGCAGGATATCCCCTCGCCTCTTAAACGCCTGCTACCGGATTACCAGTTGATAGAAGCTCGCGTAGACGCAGCTATTCGCCAGAAATTTGGCCTACCGACGGAACAACACCCAACTGTGAAATATGCCGATCTGGTGATGCTCGCCAGCGAACGCCGCGATTTTGAGGTTGACGAAGGTTCCGTGTGGCCATGCCTCGAGGGAGTTGTCCCAACGGATTTATTCATTATCAATCCAGTTCGTCCTGGCCAGTCATACGGCATGTTCATGAACCGCTTTAACGAACTGGTGGAGCTGCGCCAATGCGCCGCATGAAGGTAAAAGAACTCGTAGCGGAGGCGTTTGCCTCCGTTGCTGAATTGCCACCAAAACATGCGCCGCTTATGCGCGAAGTCGCCACCAGACTGGACGCTACGTTCGCAGCATTAAAAGAGTCTCTGGTGCAACTGGAACAGGAACGTAAAGGTAAAACGCCATGACCGTATTTGAATATCTCCAGGCTCATCCGAATACCACCAGCGGTGAAATCGCCAAAGGTATGAACAAAAGACACCCGCGGTCGCTGGCGCATTATCGCAACTCTATGGCACCGGCCGGATCGTGAAGTCTGGTGTTCGCAAGGGAATTCCTACTTACCGTGTTAACGATATGCCGTTTGGGTGCAGTAACAGCTTAACCATGATGTTTAACCAGCTATTAAACACAGCCAGAAAGGGATCTGCACAATGAGTAAATCTCTGAACGCACGTTGCATCCGTCGCTGGACCGTCGAATTTAAAGGCCGCTGCGACTCGAAACACAGTCCGTATTGGCGTAAGCACCACCTTCGCAGTTACATCCGGGAATGTGCCCTGACTACCGCTGATTGCATGGTAGAGCGTATGGCAGAGGATAATGCGATGGTAGATTTTCAGGAGACTAATCGAGGGTGGTCGCCGGAGTTCTCTGCCTGGTACCACGAACGCCGTGAACAGTATCTCAAAGAAGCTCGTGACTATCTGAACGAAGACGCCACCAATGACGAGATCGACGAGGAAATCCAGAACGAGCTGGAGGCCTGGAATGACTAACAGCCCAATGACAGCACTCAACAAACAGGCACCGCGCATGCGCAACTATCTCGATACGGCACTTAAATCCGGGGTTAAGCTTTTGCACCTTTCGACTGATGAGTTTGAAGGCCTGCTGGATGAGCTGGAAGCCGCAGAGAAGCGCATAGCAGAACTGGAGGCGCTGACGGTCAACCTACCAAAGCGCAGCGTCGGTGAAGTCATGCACATGAGCGGATTTAGCCGTGATTATGCTGAGGGTTGGTGTTCTGGTAATGACAATGCGATCCACGAAATACGCGCCGCTGGCATCAGCGTAAAGGAGAGGTGATGGGAAAGGTAACTTTTGTTGTCGATTTCAAGGATGGCGCAGAGCCTGTTGTATCAGCGGCAACCGAGATTCTCGGTGGGCGTCTTTCGGCTGTTCTGTGGGCCGACTACCGCGATGATTTCTTCTGTCCAGAACAACGCGATGTAGTTATTGAGGCCTTGAATGAATTGGCTTGTGATGAGGTCGAGGAAGACTGCCATTCAGAAATCATCAAAAAAATGGAACTCATGACACTATGACCACTATTACCAGATTCACCAAAGAGCAGTTACTCAAGCGGCTGGAAGAGCAGATGTCGTCAGCACGCTATGCACTGGGCTTTGTGCAGGATAGTGAAATCCTGCGAGATATTGAAATGGATTTGCGTCTTGCTGAAATCGCAAGGGCCTCGCTTACCGCCGAACCGATTGGCGCATTCCACATTTCAGATCAGCAGGTGGAAGGAACCTCGGATTATATCAAGGATGGTGAGTGGCCCATCGATAACGGCGTCATTGAGGTCTACACCGCACCGCCAGCGCCGGAACCGATGAAAGACCATCAAATCCGCGAACTGGTAAACGACCTGCGCGATATTACCGTGGAGTATCACGGAACACAGCAATTGCGAGAACGCATAGCTCGAACCGTCCGCTCCGCCATGCTTCAGGCTGGCAACTCTCCGGTAACTCCAGATGGTTTGGCTTTGGTGCCTAAGAGGCTAACCGCCGAGAACGGCGCAAAGGGTGTGCTGTCCGGTGAGTTTTCAGAAACGAAATTTATAAACTGCCCAGAGTGTTTTGGTGATGATGATTGCGAAACCTGCGACGGAAGCGGAAGAATTGAAATCACCGTTCCTGTCACATGGACGACCATCAAAGCTATTTGGGCTAAAGGTGTCGAACATTTCGCAGCAGCACCGCAGCAGGAGAATGTATAACGTGAACAATTTAATGATCGACCTCGAATCCATGGGCAAAAAACCGAATGCCCCTATTGTCTCCATTGGTGCCGTATTCTTCGATCCGCAAAGCGGTGATCTTGGTCAGGAGTTTTACACCGCCGTTAATCTTGAAAGCGCTATGGAGCAGGGAGCGGTGCCGGATGGTGACACTATTTTGTGGTGGTTAAGACAAAGCTCAGAAGCACGATCAGCAATCTGTGTTGATGATGCGATGCCGATATCGTCTGCCCTATCTGAACTGAGCCATTTCATTAATCGGCATTCTGATAACCCAAAATATTTAAAGGTTTGGGGCAATGGAGCTACTTTCGACAACGTTATATTGCGCGGCGCATATGAGCGTGCCGGCCAGGTTTGCCCGTGGCAATTTTGGAATGATCACGACGTCAGAACCATCGTCACATTAGGCAGAGCTGTAGGTTTCGATCCTAAGCGTGATATGCCATTTGATGGGGTTGCACATAACGCACTGGCTGATGCCCGCCACCAGGCGAAATATGTTTCAGCGATTTGGCAGAAACTAATCCCAACCACCAGCAACAGCTAAAGTTTTCCCCGGGTGCAGCCGGGATAATGGAGAAATAACTATGAGCAATATTTTCCAGTTAGCT
Source organism: Citrobacter sp. RHBSTW-00671 (assembly GCF_014103415.1). Lineage (NCBI taxonomy): Bacteria > Pseudomonadati > Pseudomonadota > Gammaproteobacteria > Enterobacterales > Enterobacteriaceae > Citrobacter > Citrobacter sp. RHBSTW-00671. Next base: position 2,569,105 of record NZ_JABXPR010000001.1, on the reverse strand, counting down.
CCCAACGATTGGGTTTGTGAAAGCGTTTTGATCGCGGTTACCGGGCTCAAACCCGGAACCATCCTCCGTGCCAGAAAAGAATGCTGGATGATTGGGAGGGAGTATATCCACGTATCGCCTGACGGAAATCCTAAACCTTCCAGTGAGTGCATGTATAACAGAAAGGCTGTAGATGCCTGGGTCGCTTCAATGAAAAGCAAGCAGCCAGGATGATTTGATGCCATGAAAAAGGTAAGCTCGTATCGCTCTTGGGCGTCTGGAGGTAACACCAATGGATAAAGTCACATATCCAACAGGCGTCGAAAACCACGGTGGCACACTACGCATCTGGTTTAATTTTAAAGGTAAGCGTGTCAGGGAAAGTCTCAGTGTCCCTGACACCGCTAAGAACAGGAAGATAGCCGGGGAACTGCGGACATCAGTATGTTTTGCCATCCGCACAGGAACCTTTGATTATGCAACACAGTTTCCTGACTCCCCTAACCTCAAGGCTTTTGGTGTAAGTAAAAAAGAAATTACAGTGAAAGAACTTGAAGAGAAATGGCTGGATCTGAAACGGATGGAAATCTGTGCGAACGCATTCAATCGCTATGAATCTGTCGCGCGGAATGTAGTTCCAAGGATCGGAGGTAACCGCCTGGTGTCAACGGTAACCAAAGAGGAATTGCTGTACATCAGGAAGGAGTTGCTGACCGGTTATCAAAATCCGGGGAATGGCAAAAAACCAGCAAAGGGGCGGAGCGTTGTTACTGTAAATTATTACATGACGACAATAGCTGGAATGTTTCAGTTTGCTGCGGATCACGGTTACTTAGAGGTGAACCCATTCGAAGGAATTAAGCCTCTGAAAAAAGCCAGGGCAGAGCCAGATCCGCTAACTCGAGACGAATTTATTCGCCTGATAGATGCATGCCGGCATCAGCAGACGAAAAACCTGTGGTCATTAGCAGTCTACACAGGAATGCGTCACGGGGAACTGGTCTCCCTGGCCTGGGAAGATATCGACCTGAAGGCTGGAACAATTACCGTCAGACGTAATTATACGAAACTTGGTGAGTTCACTCTACCGAAAACCGAGGCAAGCACAGATCGAGTGGTGCATCTTATCCAGCCCGCAATCAGTATCCTGAAAAATCAGGCTGAAATGACAAGGCTGGGCAGGCCATATCACATTGAAGTGCAGTTACGTGAGTACGGCCGTTCGGTGAACCATGAGTGTACATTCGTCTTTAACCCGCATATGGTCAGACGCAGTAAGCAGGTCGGATTTATCTACCGGGTCGATTCTGTAGGCGACTCATGGGAAGCGGCATTAAAGCGTGCAGGGATCAGACACAGAAAGGCGTACCAGTCACGGCACACCTATGCGTGCTGGTCATTATCTGCTGGTGCAAACCCAAGTTTTATTGCCAGTCAGATGGGGCATGCGAGCGCGCAGATGGTGTTCAATGTTTACGGTGCATGGATGGCTGACAGCAGCGCAGAGCAGATCGCAATGCTGAATCAGAAGCTGGCAGATTTTGCCCCATTGATGCCCCAAAGGCCACAAGGCAGCATGAGAGGATTATTAAAATCAGTAAGTTAACCCCTAACGCCCGCCACTTCAACTGTGTGGAGGGTAATACCACGCTGTACGCCTTGCCGAAAGCCGAGATTGTTGACCGCTGGTTTGCACAAACCAGCGACGATTTTCGCTTCTGTTTCAAATTCCCGGCCACCATTTCGCATCAGGCCGCACTGCGTAATTGCGATGACCTGGTACAGGAATTTTTTACGCGCATGTCACCACTGGATGCCCGTATCGGACAATACTGGTTGCAGCTACCTGCCACGTTCGGCCCGCGTGACCTCCCTGCCCTGTGGCAATTCCTCGATGCTCTCCCTAAAACGTTTACCTACGGTGTCGAGGTTCGTCATCCGGATTTCTTTGCGAAAGGTGAATCAGAGATTCAGCTCAATCGGGGTCTGCATGAACGCAGGGTTAATCGGGTCATTTTAGACAGTCGTCCGGTCCATGCCGCGATCCCACACACGGAAGCGATACGCGACGCTCAACGTAAGAAACCGAAGGTCCCGGTCCATGCGGTAGTCACGGCAAACCACCCGATGGTCCGTTTTATCGGTAGTGATAACATGACACAAAATCGGCAGTTCTTTGCCGCCTGGCTGGCAAAGTTGTCACTCTGGCAACAGACCACCACGCCATATCTGTTTTTGCACACGCCGGATATCGCACAGGCGCCAGAGCTGGTAGACACGCTATGGGCGGATTTGCGTAGTGCCCTGCCAGAGATCGGATCAGCACCCTCGATTCCACAGCAATCTTCTCTTTTCTGAAAATGCCACCTATCATAGTCAATGCCAGCAGCCATTTTAAAAGGGAGTTTGTATGGTAAGCGCGCTATATGCCGTCCTGGGTGCGTTATTGTTAATAAAGTTCTCCTTTGACGTCGTTCGCCTGCGCATGCAGTACCGCGTTGCCTATGGTGATGGCGGTTTTAGTGAGCTGCAAAGCGCTATCCGCATTCACGGCAATGCAGTGGAATATATTCCCGTTGCATTAGTGCTGCTGCTTTTTATGGAAATGAACGGCGCTGAAACGTGGATGGTGCATATTTGCGGGCTGATGTTGATAGCCGGGCGACTGATGCATTATTACGGATTCCATCATCGTCTTTTCCGCTGGCGTCGTTCCGGCATGAGCGCCACCTGGTGTTCACTGTTGCTAATGGTGCTGGCGAATCTTTGGTATATGCCCTGGGAGTTGGTTTTCTCCCTGCATTAGCGCACAATACGCCACTTTATTTTTCCCGGATTTTTACGTTATGTCTCACCGCGACACGCTTTTTTCTGCGCCTATCGCCAGTCTGGGTGACTGGACCTTTGATGAACGGGTAGCTGAAGTCTTCCCGGATATGATCCAGCGTTCCGTTCCCGGCTATTCCAATATCATCTCCATGATTGGCATGCTGGCCGAACGTTTCGTACAACCCAACACGCAGGTCTACGATCTGGGCTGCTCTTTGGGCGCAGCGACGCTCTCAGTGCGTCGCAATATCCATCATGAGAATTGCAAAATTATCGCCGTTGATAACTCGCCGGCGATGGTTGAACGCTGTCGTCGTCATATCGATGCCTATAAAGCCCCCACGCCTGTTGACGTGGTCGAAGGCGATATTCGCAACATCACTATCGAAAACGCTTCGATGGTGGTGCTGAATTTTACCCTGCAATTCCTTGAACCACCTGAGCGCCAGGCATTGTTGGATAAGATTTATCAGGGGTTGAACCCCGGCGGTGCGCTGGTGCTGTCCGAGAAGTTCAGCTTCGAAGATGCCAACGTTGGCGAACTGCTGTTCAACATGCACCACGACTTCAAACGCGCCAATGGCTACAGCGAACTGGAAATCAGCCAGAAGCGCAGCATGCTGGAAAACGTGATGCTAACTGACTCTGTTGAAACGCACAAAGCACGTCTGCATCAGGCGGGTTTTGAGCACAGCGAACTGTGGTTCCAGTGCTTCAACTTTGGGTCACTGGTCGCGTTGAAATCTGAGGTTGCGGCATGACAGACTTTGGTAACTTTTATCAGCTGATTGCCAAAAACCATCTTTCCCATTGGCTGGAAACGCTCCCGGCACAAATCGCCGCCTGGCAGCGCGATCAACATGGGTTGTTTAAGCAGTGGTCGAATGCCGTGGAGTTTCTGCCGGAACTGACGCCGCATCGTCTGGATTTACTGCATAGTGTGACTGCCGAAAGCGAGGAGCCGCTCAGCGAAGGGCAGATCAAACGGATTGATACGCTGATGCGTCATCTCATGCCGTGGCGCAAAGGTCCATATTCGCTGTACGGCGTCAATATCGATACCGAATGGCGTTCCGACTGGAAGTGGGATCGCGTTCTGCCGCATTTATCCGATCTGACCGGGCGTACCATTCTCGACGTGGGCTGCGGTAGTGGCTATCACATGTGGCGCATGATTGGCGCGGGCGCGCACCTGGCCGTCGGTATCGATCCTACGCAGTTGTTCCTGTGTCAGTTTGAAGCCGTGCGCAAACTGCTGGGTAACGATCAGCGTGCTCACCTGCTGCCGCTGGGTATCGAACAGCTTCCGGCACTGAACGCGTTTGATACCGTATTCTCTATGGGTGTGCTCTATCACCGCCGCTCTCCACTGGAACATCTCTGGCAGTTGAAAGATCAACTGGTAAAAGACGGAGAGCTGGTGCTGGAAACGCTGGTGGTTGAAGGTGATGAGAATACCGTTCTGGTACCAGGCGACCGCTACGCGCAAATGCGTAACGTCTACTTTATTCCATCCGCACTGGCGCTGAAAAACTGGCTGGAAAAATGTGGATTTGTGGATGTCCGTATCGCCGATGTCTGTGTCACTACCACAGAAGAGCAGCGTCGCACCGAATGGATGGTAACCGAATCGCTGGCCGACTTCCTCGACCCGAATGACAGCAGTAAAACGCTGGAAGGTTACCCTGCCCCATTACGTGCGGTATTGATTGCGCGTAAGCCCTAGTCATTTTTGACTGGTGGCACATTTTCTCCAAAATAGTTCGGTTTGCGACAAGGCGGCGACGCAGCAAATCCTCGGGAGCGTAGATAACTACGTGACCGGGGTGCGCGAGGAAAGCCAACGCAGTAGCAGACCGAAATATGCAGGAGAAGGATAAAAAAAGGCCCCTGTTGAAATTGCAGGGGCCTGGTACGAGCAAGCATCATATTGGGCGACATGATGCAACGGTAAAAATCAGCTGGCCTGGTGGTGCGCAATGATTGCCTTCATTTCAGCAACCGCCGTCCCGTCTACCGCATAGCGGGAATATTCATCCGCCTGCGTATCCGAAGACATCGACAACCCCGAATTGCGATACCGCATGGGTGAAGCCAGCCATACTCCGGCAGAACTGTGGACTTCCTGCACTCCAGCGTTGAGGAACAGGGATAAATTCGCGGCGCGAACCCCCGCTCCGGCCATAATGATTGGAGCATTCACCTGCTCAATAAGTTCCATTATTTTTGTTAAACCTTGCGCTGCATCTGATTTTTGCCCGGAAGTCAGCACTCTGGCGACGCCCAAATCGGACAATTTATTCAGCGCATTTAATGGGTTGGCGCACATATCGAAGGCCCGATGAAACGTGATATTTAGTGGGCCCGCAGCAACCATTATTTTTTCCATACGTGGCATATCGACATTCCCGTCCACATCGAGAATCCCGGTCACCAGTCCTGAAAAACCTAAATCTCTGACCATCGCGATATCATCAAGCATCGCGGCAAATTCACCGTCGGTGTAACAAAAATCGCCCCCACGCGGGCGGATAATGGGATTAACCGGAATAGAGACATGCTGGCGTACTGAGCGCAACACCCCCAGCGACGGCGTTAATCCCCCTTCTTTGGGCGCCGAGCACAATTCAATACGATCAGCCCCCTGACGCTGCGCGGTGCGTGCGCACTCCATGCTGTAACAGCAGATTTCCAGTAATGCCATCACTCACTCCTGTTGCTCGCTTGCGACAATCGCTTCAATTGACCACGGATGAAATTTGAGGGTGACGCTGCCATCACTGACCGCCAGTGTCGGATTCGGTAAACGCTCACGCTCTCCTTTTGGCGAGCTGGTTTTCACGAAAATCCCCGGCTGACTCAATCCTTCATCAGAAAGCAGCGCCAGCGCACGAGCGTTCAGTGTTTCCGGCGCACCGGGCAGAACGATTTCGATATGCTCCCACCCCTCGTGCGGGTAACGCTTTTCACCCGGCCATGGCAACTCAACCACCGAAAACTGCCAGTGCGCGACACAAACCGGCTCATCCAGTTTGAACAGGCAAATCGGTCTGCCATTAATGATATTTTCCGATAGCAGCTCGCCACACTGTTCAAATCCCCGACGCCAGCGCTCTGCGGTGGTATTTTGATGGCAGCGCAAAGAGATATGATCGGCATCCAGCGATGAAATATCCAGACCCAGACGGGTGGAAAGTTCCGTTAACGCTTGAATGAAATGTGGTAAATCTGCGGAAATATCATGCAGTTCTGTAACTGTTTGCCAGTTCGCCATAATGAAAGCTCATATCGATGTTCAAAGCCGCTAATTTACTCTGTTGCGTAGTCCCATCCAACTGCTGATTTTTTCGAACGGGTATGAATAATTATACGTAATAACAGTGTCTGTATTTTAGGCTGTGCGCCGTACTCGCAATGCTGACGGCAACGGGCATTTGCAGTATACTCCCGCCCTAAATTCTTAAACTGGCGCGGTGAATTTTGTCCCGCTTCATAAATGTAAGGTATTCCGGTGAATATTCAGGCTCTTCTCTCAGAAAAAGTTAGTCAGGCCATGATTGCTGCAGGCGCACCTGCAGATTGCGAACCGCAGGTTCGTCAGTCAGCAAAAGTACAGTTCGGCGACTATCAGGCCAACGGCATGATGGCAGTTGCTAAAAAACTGGGTATGGCGCCGCGACAACTGGCAGAGCAGGTGCTGACTCATCTGGATCTCAACGGGATTGCCAGCAAAGTTGAAATTGCAGGCCCAGGCTTTATCAACATTTTTCTCGATCCGGCATTCCTCGCGCAGCACGTTCAGCAGGCGCTGACCTCCGATCGTCTGGGCGTTACTCAACCGGCTAAACAAACGGTTGTTGTTGACTACTCCGCACCTAACGTGGCGAAAGAGATGCACGTGGGTCACCTGCGTTCCACCATCATCGGTGACGCCGCGGTACGTACGCTGGAGTTTCTCGGCCATAAGGTGATCCGCGCCAACCACGTCGGCGACTGGGGTACTCAGTTCGGTATGCTGATCGCATGGCTGGAAAAACAGCAGCAGGAAAATGCCGGAGAAATGGCGCTGGCAGACCTGGAAGGTTTCTACCGCGATGCGAAAAAACACTACGACGAAGATGAAGCCTTCGCCGAGCGCGCTCGTAGCTATGTGGTGAAACTGCAGGGCGGCGACGAATACTTCCGCGAGATGTGGCGCAAGCTCGTCGACATCACGATGTCGCAGAACCAGTTAACCTATGACCGTCTGAACGTGACGCTAACCCGTGACGACGTGATGGGCGAAAGCCTGTACAACCCGATGCTACCGGGCATTGTTGCTGATCTGAAAGCCAAAGGTCTGGCTGTTGAGAGCGAAGGCGCTACCGTTGTATTCCTTGATGAGTATAAAAACAAGGAAGGTGAACCAATGGGCGTCATCATTCAGAAGAAAGATGGCGGCTATCTCTACACCACGACCGATATCGCCTGTGCGAAGTATCGTTACGAAACGCTGCACGCCGACCGCGTCCTCTATTACATCGACTCCCGTCAGCATCAGCATTTAATGCAGGCATGGACTATCGTGCGTAAAGCCGGTTATGTGCCGGACTCCGTACCGCTGGAACACCATATGTTCGGCATGATGCTGGGTAAAGACGGTAAGCCGTTCAAAACTCGCGCTGGCGGTACCGTAAAACTGGCCGACCTGCTGGATGAAGCACTGGAACGTGCGCGTCGTCTGGTGGCGGAGAAGAACCCGGACATGCCTGCTGATGAGCTGGAAAAACTGGCGAATGCCGTTGGTATCGGTGCGGTGAAATATGCGGATCTGTCGAAAAACCGTACCACCGACTATATCTTCGACTGGGACAACATGCTGGCGTTCGAAGGCAATACGGCACCGTATATGCAGTATGCATACACCCGCGTACTGTCCGTGTTCCGTAAAGCGGATATCGACGAAAACGCGCTGGCCAGCGCGCAGGTTATTATCAGCGAAGATCGCGAAGCTCAGTTGGCCGCCCGCCTGCTGCAGTTCGAAGAAACGCTGGCCGTTGTAGCACGTGAAGGTACGCCGCACGTGATGTGCGCTTATCTGTACGACGTTGCCGGCCTGTTCTCTGGCTTCTACGAACACTGCCCGATCCTCAGCGCTGAAAACGAAGAGATTCGTAACAGCCGTCTGAAACTGGCGCAATTGACGGCGAAAACGCTGAAACTGGGTCTGGATACGCTGGGTATCGAAACCGTAGAACGCATGTAATCGTCCAGATTGATACTAAAGCCCGCGCCTGTCGCGGGCTTTTTATTATGGCCTTACCTGCCCAGTGAAGCTCCATCAGGCGGTCAGACGCACCTTGCCGGATGGCGGCGTAAACGCCTTATCCGGCCTACTAATAGCATCAATTTGTAACAACTCACAAGGAATGACACATTTCCGTTGAGGGATGGAACATTTTTTGCCTGTCATCCCGTTTACGCCTCCGTATCATGAGGCGGCGAATTAATCGGGTACGGGTCAATGACATTCAGAGATTTTGAGGCGGAAGAAAAACTTTTCCAGCGACGTGTAATGGTGGCCTTTGGCCTGGTCGTCATCTGTTTTGGCATCCTGATTTATAACCTCTACAACTTACAAATCCGTCAACACCAGTATTACACCACCCGATCGGATGCAAACGACATCAAAATGCTGCCCGTCGCCCCAACGCGCGGTATCATTTACGATCGCAACGGCATTCCACTAGTACAAAATGTCACCTGGTACGACATTTCTGTTACGCCTTATAAAATCAGCGATATGGACGCCCTGCTGAAGCAACTCACGCCGATTGTTGACCTCACGCCAGATGATATTGACCAGTTTCGCCATGAACTGAAGGCCAGCAGCCGCTATCGCCCGGTAGTACTTAAAAATGCGCTGACCGATGTAGAAATTGCCCGTTTCTCTGTGAACCAGTTCCATTTCAGCGGCGTGACCATCAATAGCTACGAAGATCGCCAGTATCCTTATGGGGCGGAGCTGGCACATGTACTTGGTTACGTATCAAAAATCAACGATAGCGATCTGAAAGCACTGGATAAAAAAGGGCTGGCAGAGAACTACGCCGCCGATCACAACATCGGTAAACAGGGTATTGAGCACTACTACGAGAATGACCTGCACGGTAAAACGGGTTATCAGGAAGTGGAAGTTGATAATCACGGGCGTATTGTACGTTTGATTAAAGACGTCCCCCCTGTCGCCGGCAAAGATATCCATCTGACGCTGGATTTACACTTACAGGAATACATTGAAAGCCTGCTGGTGGGACAACGCGCCGCGGTGCTGGTGGAAGATCCCCACGATGGCTCCGTGCTGGCAATGGTCTCAAACCCCAGCTACGATCCGAACCCGTTTGTAAAAGGCATCAGCTACCAGGATTACAACACGCTGTTGCAGGATAAAGACCTGCCATTAATTAACCGCGTCACCCAGGGGTTATATCCTCCTGCCTCAACGGTAAAACCGTACATGGCGATGTCAGCCTTATTAAACGGGGTGATCACCCCACAAACCAGCTTCTTTGGCGCCCCGACATGGACACTCCCCGGCACCGAACGGCATTACCGCGACTGGAAAAAAACAGGACACGGCATGCTGGATGTGACCAAAGCGATTGAAGAATCCGCGGATACGTTCTTCTATCAGGTGGCGTACATGATGGGGATCGACCGTATTAACAGCATGCTTAGCCAGTTTGGCTACGGCAAACCTACCGGTATCGATCTTGATGAAGAATACAACGGTCTGCTGCCAAGCCGCGACTGGAAACAACGGGTGCATAAAAAAGCCTGGTACCAGGGAGACACCATTTCGGTCGGCATCGGCCAGGGCTACTGGATTGCCACGCCAATTCAGATGGTAAAAGCGATGGTCGCACTGATTAACAACGGGAAAGTTATTGCCCCTCACCTGCTACAGGATGAAGAGAGCGGCAAAGCAATCACCCGCTATCAGGCACCGGAGGCACCCGCGCAAATAGCCTCAGCCTCATCACCGTACTGGAGCCTGGTACGCCAGGCCATGTTCGGCATGGCGAATGCACCTAACGGTACCGGGTATAAATTTTTCCATACGGCACCTTATGGCATCGCGGCCAAAAGCGGAACATCACAAGTCTTTAGCCTGAAAGAAAACCAGACTTACAATGCGAAGATGATCCCCATCCGACTGCGCGACCACGTGTTCTATACCGCATTTGCGCCGTACAAGAATCCAAAAGTCGCTATCGCATTGATTCTGGAAAACGGCGGCAGCGACGGGGTTACCGCCGCGCCGGTCATGCGCCAAATCATGGATCATCTGTTTGCGCCGCAGGACAACACCGGGCAACCCGATGCCGCAGAACAACCTGGCCCGGTCAACACGGCATCAGCGGACAACACAATTAATAGTACTTACGCAAGTATTCGGTGAGGCACAGCATGGCCATGGCCTGCCCGTAAGGCATAGAGGTGAGAGGGATGTTGTGGTAGAAATCGAGATTGTGCCCCATGCCGGTGCCAAATGAGGTTTGTAGCAACTCCCCTTCCGGGGAAATGTGTTGCACAATACCTCTGATAGCTTTCTCCGCCACCCCCGCATATTCCTGACCGACATAGCGTTTACGCACCGCTTTGAGAATACCGTAAGCGAATCCAGCCGTTGCGGAGGCTTCCAGATACGACTGAGGATCGTCCAGTAAGGTGTGCCACAATCCGCTCTCATCCTGACATTCCGCCAGGGCTGCAATTTGCGCATTGAGAACCTGCACCAGATAACGATGCACGGCGCTGTTTGCCGGCAAATCGATAAGTTCAAGGAAGTCCGGGATAACCATCGTAAGCCAACTATTACCTCGCGCCCAGCGGGCGTTCGCGAAGTTATGCCGCCCCACATAGCTCCAGCCGTGGAACCACAGCCCCGTTTCCTTATCCATCAGATTTTGTACATGCAGCAGAAACTGATACGTGGCCTCTTCGATATACTCAGGACGATTGAGCAACGTGCCAATTTTTGCCAGAGGCAGCACCGTCATCATCAGCGTGTCATCCCACATCTGTTGATGATTTTCTTCTGCCAGCGTGATGTGCTGCATACCGCCAAACTCGGTGCGGGGCATCTGATGCATGGCCCACTCAGCCCAGGCATCAAGCCAGGGCAGATACGCCGGATTACGCGTTTCTTCATAGCGATATGCCAGCGTTAAAAACGGGGCCATCGTGTTGACGTTTTTGGTCGTCGCCCCCTCGGCAAAGCGTTCGGCAAACCAGCTATCGATAATGTCGCGCATCGTCTCATCACCGGTTTGCTGATAATACTGATACATTCCGTACAGGCCGACGCCGTGAGTCCACTCCCATCCGGCCCAGCCTTTGGTATCAATAACACGTCCGTCATCCAGTCGCAGCAAGAACTCGCCCGTTTCATCATGAATATTGACCAGGTTATGCGTCACCTTTTTAATGAGCGTTTTTAATTCATCCCTGGCAATAAAATGTTCTGGTTGACGCAACAATGGGCTGTGTTTAACCGGGTAAACAATCATTTCCTTAACCTCTGTCAGTGTCGAATTCAATGCTGCGCCCTGTTCCAGTTTCGGCGCGGCAGGTTTATTACGATTCGGATAACCCTGTGTTGTTACCCTAAAGTGATGCGTAAACATGGGGCATCATTACCGGGTCACAGTAAAAGCTAACCGCAGGGGAAACCTTTTTGTTTCTGCCAGGGGTTTTTGCGAAATGGCAATAGCACAAAGAGTCCGAAAACACAGGTCACTGATTTTATAAAACAGCGTTTCTTTTTAATCGGGGGTGGTCGAGCAGAACTGCGAGGTAGCCAGCAGTTTCGCCTGCTGGCCGACGTAAAGAAGGGAATTAACGGTAGTTCACAATCACCTGATTGCTCTGAACCTGCAAGGCAGGGATCAGGCGACCTCCACCAGGCACTTCCCAGACGAAATGCATGGGTTCAATCGCAGGGACACTATTAAAGCCAGTGGTGGTACCGCTTTGTCCATCCAGTTCGACACAACGGGATTGAGAGCATAAGCGCACACGTAACCCCGCAGGCGTAGGCCCATTTAATTCATAGCGCCAGGCGACCAGCGTCATCAGGCCGGAAACAGGCTGGCTGGGAACCAAAGGCGAAGATGAGGCCGACTCCCCTCGATAATTTAAGGTAATCCCCATACCGCTTGCCTGCCATGTCCCTTCCCCGGCGGCCTGTACCGCCAGTGGAAAAAGCAACAGCCAAAGAAATTTACGCATTATTTACCTCCAATGGTCGCGGTCATACGGATGTGGCGGTTATCGGAAAGCTCCATATTCGACAACACCACCAACTGCGGAATACTGCGGCGTAAAAAGCGCGCCAGGAGAGGTCGCAGCGCATGATTCACCAGCAATACCGGCGGCGCACCCAACATTTCCTGACGCGACAGTGCTTCCTGCGTCTGCGCCAGCAACCGGTCTGCCAGACCAGGCTCAAGGCCCCCACCGCCCTGTAACGCCTGTAACAACAGGCGCTCAAGCGGCGTGTCGAGTCCGATAACCTGAACTTCCTCGTTACCCGGGAACCACTGCTGAGTAATCGCCCGTCCAAGCGCCACACGCACCACTGCAGTAAGTTCATGCGGATCATTCTGTAACGGGGCATGTTCCGCCAACGTTTCAAGAATGGTGCGCATATCACGAATAGGGACTTTTTCATCCAGCAGGTTCTGCAGCACTTTGTGCAGTGTGGTCAGCGTGACCACACCCGGTACCAGATCTTCTGTCAGTTTTGGCATTTCTTGTGAAACACGATCCAACAGCTGTTGCGCCTCCTGGCGACCAAACAGCTCTGCGGCAAACTGGCCAATCAGATGGTTCAGATGTGTGGCAACCACCGTACTGGCTTCAACAACGGTGAAGCCCTGAATTTGCGCCTGCTCTTTTAGCGCGCTTTCGATCCAAATAGCATCCAGGCCAAAAGCAGGATCAACCGTTTTCTCCCCTGGTAGCGATCCGGCCGCGGTACCCGGGTTGATAGCCAGCCAGCGCCCAGGGTAAGCATCACCACTCCCAATCTCGACGCCTTTCATCAGAATACGATAGCGGGCAGGTTGCAGATCCATATTGTCGCGAATGTGTACCACTGGCGGCAGGAACCCCATATCCTGGGCAAATTTCTTACGAATGCTGCGAATACGCCCCAGCAATTCGCCGTCCTGTTGGAAATCCACCATCGGAATCAGGCGATACCCAACCTCCATTCCCAGCGTGTCTTCCAGCTGTACATCACTCCACGTAGCTTCTACCACCGAGTTGTTTTCCGGCATTTTCACCGGCTGAGCTTCTTCAGGTGCTTTTTGCTCGCGCCCGCGCATCCACCAGGCCAGCCCCAGCAATGCCGCGGTAAACATCAGAAACACCAGGTTTGGCATTCCCGGTACCAGCCCCAGTAAACCGAGGACCGCCGCACTAAGCAGCATGACTCTTGGGTTGCTGAACAACTGGGTGACCATCTGTTCACCCACGTCCTGATCGGTACTCACGCGGGTTACGATAACCCCCGCCGCCGTTGAGATTACCAGCGCAGGGATCTGTGCTACCAGCCCGTCACCAATGGTCAGCAGGGTATAGCTTTCTGCCGCGCTGCCCATACTCATACCGTGCTGCAACACCCCAACCAGCAAGCCGCCCACCACGTTGATGACCATGATCAGAATACCGGCGATGGCATCCCCACGAACAAATTTACTCGCACCGTCCATGGAGCCGTAAAAATCGGCTTCCTGTGTCACTTCAGAACGGCGTTTTTTGGCCTCATCTTCACCAATCAATCCCGCATTCAGATCGGCGTCAATCGCCATCTGTTTACCCGGCATCCCGTCCAGCACGAAGCGCGCACCCACTTCCGCGATACGTCCCGCACCTTTGGTGATAACCATAAAGTTGATGATGACGAGAATGACGAAGACCACGATACCGATGGCAAAGTTACCGCCAACCAGGAAGTGACCAAAGGCTTCCACCACTTTACCTGCCGCCGCGGCGCCGGTATGTCCTTCCATCAATATGATACGCGTTGACGCAACGTTCAGTGCCAGGCGCAACAAGGTGGTGAACAGCAGAATCGTTGGGAATGCGGCGAATTCAAGCGTGCGCTGGGTGAACATCGCCACCAACAGCACCATGATCGACAGCGCAATGTTAAAGGTGAACAGTAAATCGAGGATGAAGGCCGGAAGCGGCAGCACCATCATCGACAGGATCAGCAGAATGAGGATCGGCCCGGCAAGAATTTGCCATTGCGTGGATTTCAGGTTGCCGGGCAGACGCAGCATCGCGACCAGATTAGCCATCAGTATTCTTCTCGTTCATAAAATCCAGTGCTTCAGGCACCGGAAGGTTTCCAGGTTGTGGTGGCGGCGTGCCGCCAGCCAGACGCCAGCGTTTTAGCTGCCATACCCATGCCAACACTTCGGCAACGGCGGCATACAATTGGCCAGGTATTTGCTGACCGATCTCAGCATGGCGATATAACGCACGCGCCAGCGGCGGAGCTTCTAACGTTGGGACACGGTGCTCCGCGCCGATCTCTCGAATACGCAATGCCACCAGCCCGGCCCCTTTCGCCACAACTTGTGGCGCGCTCATTTTGTTTTCGTCGTACTGCAAGGCAACCGAATAGTGCGTAGGGTTGGTCACAATAACATCCGCCTTCGGCACATCTGCCATCATGCGGCGCTGTGCGGCCGCACGCTGCATCTGGCGAATTTTGCCCTTAACGTGCGGGTCACCTTCGCTTTGTTTAAATTCGTCACGGATATCCTGACGCGACATCCGCAGTTTTTTTACGTGGCTATAAATCTGGAAAAAGACGTCAAACCCCACCATCGGAATGACGCCAAGCACCACCAGTAATGCGCACATACCGACTAAATCCAGCGCATTACCCATCGCCGTAATCGGGGATTCGGCCATCAGGCGCATCATCTCCGGCCAGTTATGCCAGAGGTAGAAGCCCGCCACGCTACCCACCAACGTGGATTTCAATATGGCTTTGAGCAGTTCCGCCCCGGTTTGCGCCGAGAACATACGCTTAATACCCGGTAACGGATTCAGCTTTGAGAATTTGGGTTGCAGCGATTTACCGCTGAAGATCAAGCCGCCAAGCATCACCGGGGAGATCAATGCCACCAGCACAACCCCGGTAATCAGCGGCAACAACGCAATCATGGCGTCTTTAATCAACAGAATGATTTGACTCAGGATCAGGTTAGGGTCATTGACCATACTGTGGTCAAAGCGTAATCCGGTTGACAGCATGCCTGCTAACCTACGGGCGAGCGACTCCCCACCAATCCAGATAATGCACACGCCCACCAGCAAAATAAGCAGTGAGGTTAGCTCCTTGGATCGGGGTATCTGCCCTTCTTCCCGTGCTTTTTCAAGTCGGTGGGGTGTGGGGGCTTCTGTTTTGTCGTCGTCGCTTTCTTCTGCCACGCATCAGACCCTGGATAGAGATATAGGCGTGAATGATGCCAGAACAGCCATGCAACAATGGGGAGAGTAAGCGGTAAAAAAGACGGGATTTATGGCTTTAACGCCAATTGCCGATGAATAACATGTAAGCCGGATGAGAAGTTTCCTTCCGCATCCGGCAAATACACATCAGAAACCGAGGCTATCCAGCAGGTCGTCGACCTGATCCTGGCTTGCCACTACGCCGGCTTTAGAGGTGTCAACCTGCGGACCATTCAGCAAACTTTCGTTCTCGCGTTTTGGTCGGGCGCCCTGCTCCGGAATGTTTTCCAGCAGCACCATCAGCAGTTGACGCTCAATCTCCTGAATAACATCCATCATGCGCTTGATAACCTGACCGGTGAGATCCTGGAAATCCTGCGCCATCATGATGTCCAGTAATTGGGCATTGGTAAAGCTGGTATGACCGGGGACATCACCAAGGAACTGGCGGGTATCAGTGACCAGTTCACGGGCATCGGACAGTTCAATCGGATTTTCGAACCATTCATCCCAGCGTTTGGTCAGGTCTTTTGCCCCTTTTTCCATGGCATCCTGGTGCGGCTGTGAAGCTTCTACGCTGTTCAGCGCACGCTCTGCCGCCTGTGCAGTCATTTGTACAACGTAGTCCAGGCGATCGCGCGCATCGGGAATGGCTTCCGCCGCTTCGGCAATGGCCTGATCCAGCCCCAGTTCACGCAGGCTGTCGCGCAGCATTCGGGTCAAACTACCGATGCGCGCAATGATGTCCCCTGCCGAGTGTTCGTCAACAGGTTTAATTTGTGGTTGCATCATCATCACATCCTCACATGCCCAGTTTCTCAAAGATCTTATTGAGTTTTTCTTCCAGCGTCGCCGCGGTGAACGGTTTTACAACATAACCACTGGCACCCGCCTGCGCTGCCGCGATAATGTTTTCTTTCTTCGCTTCTGCCGTCACCATCAGCACCGGCAGGGCAGACATACTGCCGTCTGCACGAATGGTTTTCAGCAGTTCAAGACCGTCCATGTTAGGCATGTTCCAGTCGGAAATCACAAATCCGAATCCCCCTGCCTGCAGTTTGTTCAACGCGTCCACACCATCTTCAGCTTCTTCAACGTTGTTAAATCCCAGTTCCTTCAGCAGGTTACGCACAATGCGACGCATGGTGGAAAAGTCATCCACAACCAAAAACCTAAGCTCTTTATCCGCCATAAAAATAAACTCCTGATTCAAATACGTATTGCCTGTCCGGCACTGATTTTCGCCAGCATTTGCTGGCTTACCTGGCTAAGATCGACCACTTCGCTTACGCCACCCATATTGATGGCCTCGCGCGGCATGCCGAACACCACACAACTTGCTTCGTTTTGCGCAATGGTCCAGGCGCCAGCCTGGTTCATCGCTAACATTCCGGCGGCCCCATCGTTGCCCATACCGGTCAGGATCACCCCGACGGCATTGCGCCCCGCATGTTTCGCCACCGAATGGAACAGCACATCCACTGAAGGCCGATGCCGGTTAACCGGCGGGCCATCATGAATTTTGATCTGATAGTTCGCCCCGCTACGCGCCAGTTCCATATGCTTGTCGCCAGGAGCGATATACGCATGCCCTGGGAGCACACGTTCTCCGTCTTCTGCCTCTTTCACGGTTATCTGACACAGTTTGTTCAGACGTTCGGCGAACGAACGGGTAAATCCTGGCGGCATATGCTGGGTAATAAGAATACCGGGACTTGAAAGCGGCAATGGCTGGAGTACATGACGAATTGCCTCTGTTCCTCCGGTTGATGCGCCGATGACCAGCAGTTTTTCCGAACTGAGTAGCGGCCCCGCCTTCAAGGTCGCTGGCGCTGACGTGGGTTTGTGGGCAGCCAGTTTTGCACGCGATGCAGTGCGGATTTTCTCCGCAATCATCTCGCTATACGCCAGCATTCCTTCGCGGATCCCCAACTGAGGCTTGGTGACAAAGTCAATCGCCCCCAGTTCCAGGGCCCGCAGCGTGACCTCAGAACCTTTGCCAGTCAGTGAAGAGACCATCACTACGGGCATCGGACGCAGACGCATCAGCTTTTCAAGAAAATCGAGGCCGTCCATGCGCGGCATTTCAACATCCAGCGTCAGAACGTCGGGATTAAATTTTTTGATGAGATCCCGTGCAACCAAAGGATCAGGCGCTGTGGCAACCATCTCCATATCGCTGTGGCTGTTAATAATCTCGGTCATGATTTGACGCATCAATGCAGAATCATCAACCGACAATACCCTGATTTTACTCATGCTTTATCCTTACCTAGCGCATACACCGTCTGCCCGCGCAGGCTAAACTCGCGCACGAGGTTGCTAAAGTTTTCTGAATGACCGGCAAACAGCAGTCCGTCAGGTTTAAGGAGTGGAACAAAACGGTGCAAAATGTCCTGCTGAGTCGTTTTGTCAAAATAGATCATGACGTTACGACAGAATATGGCGTCGAACGGGCCTGGCACGTTGTATTTTTTGTCCAGTAAATTCACGCTGGAAAATTCAACATGGCTTGCCAGTTCCTGCCGTACGCGTACCAGCCCTTCATGAGGCCCGGTACCGCGCATGAAATAACGTTGCAGCTGTTGTGGCGACAACGTCTTTAGCTCGTCAAGACGGTAAATACCGCTTCTGGCCTTTTCCAACACCTCAGTATCAATGTCGCTGGCAAAAACACGCCAGCGACCCGGCGCCATACCCAGGGTATCGGCCAGCGTAATCGCAATACTGTAAGGTTCTTCTCCGGTAGACGCTGCCGCGCTCCAGACGCGATATTCACCGCTGTGTCGACGGGCGTGGTCAGACAGCACCGGAAAGTGATGCCCTTTGCGAAAAAAAGCGGTCAGGTTGGTGGTCAGGGAGTTAATAAAAGCCTGCCATTCAGCACTGCTCTGGTTGGCTTCCAGCATGCTGAGATAGCGACCAAAATCATCCAGTCCCAGGGTACGCAACCGGCGAACCAGGCGGTTATAGACCATGTCCCGCTTGTGGTCGGCCAGCACGATCCCCGCGCGCTGGTAGATTAATTGACATATCCGACGAAAATGCGCGTCAGACAGCGCGAGGCGCTGTGTCATCTGTAACAATAATGACGTTTGCCCGGAGGGCAGAGATGATGTCATAGCGCCTTCTCAATCACATTCAGGATACAACGGGCACAACCTGCGGCTGCGCCAATTCTTGTTGTGTTACGGTTTGCTCTTCAAGCTTAAAAAACGCAACACAGGCGGAAAGATTATCTGCCTGGGTAGCTAACTGCTCAGTGGCGGCTGCCGCTTCTTCCACCAGCCCGGCGTTCTGCTGTGTGACAGAATCCATCTGGCTGACGGCTTGCGCCACCTGCTCAATGCCTCTGCGTTGTTCATCGGAGGCCGAGGCAATCTCCCCCATGATGTCGTTAACCCGGGTAACCGAGCTAACAATCTCTGTCATCGTGCGCGCCGCCATATCCACCAGTTGCGATCCCTGGTGAACGCGGGTGACGGACTCTTCGATCAGCCCTTTAATTTCTTTCGCTGCCTGCGCGCTACGGCTTGCCAGATTGCGGACCTCTCCGGCGACCACGGCGAAACCCCGCCCCTGCTCACCGGCACGGGCCGCTTCTACCGCAGCGTTTAACGCCAGGATGTTGGTCTGGAAAGCGATGCTGTCAATCACACTGGTGATGTCACCTATCTTCTGCGAGCTGGCAGAAATCTCATGCATAGTGCTGGCAACCTTAGCCGTCTGTTCCCCTCCTTTATGCGCTGTATCGGCTGCACTTTTGGCAATGCCTGAGGCTTGTCGTGCGTTATCCGCGTTTTGCCCCACGGTGGCGGTAAGCTGTTCCATACTGGCTGCCGTTTGCGCCAGCGATGCCGCCTGCTGTTCAGTTCGTGAGGACAGGTCGTTATTACCCATCGCGATTTCCGAGATCCCGGTATGCATTGCCGAGCTCCCCTGGCGTACCTCGCTGACCGTCTCACGCAGTGCCTGTTGCATCGCTTGCAGGCTGGCAAAAATGGCTGAAATCTCATTACGGCCATATACCGCTATCGGTCGCGCCAGATTACCCGCCGCAATGCTGTCGAAATGGCTACCGATGATAGCCAGCGGCTGCACAATCATTTTGCGCGACCAGTACAGCGCTGCGGTCGTTAGTAGCGCCGCCAGTACCAGCATGGTGGCGAAAATCACCCCGGACATATGGTAACTACGCTGGCTGTGGTCCTCTGCTTTTTGCAATACCTGGTTAATGTTGTTCTGCCACGCCGTAAAGTTTGCATCAAAGGCATCCTGTGAAGCCTGCACCGGGGCAGTCAAAAAATCTGACAGCTGATTATTTTCCAGCCAGGTTGCCTGATGAACCAGGTCGCTATGCCATTGACTGAAACTTTTCTCGGTTGCGCTTTGCAGCGCCTTCCCCTCTTCTGCCGTCTGCGTCGTCGCCATAAAGCGTTTAAATATCGATTCGGACTGGGTCAGGCTGTCCTGTGCAATCGTCATCAGCGCTTTGATATCCTCTGGCGGATAGCTCAGAGCTGTCAGCGTGCCTGCTTTATTAAGTGCAGTACTGGCCTGTAATAACACAGCGCGGGTTTGCGCCAGCGCAGCGCGTTGCTGATTACTCTGTTCGACCTGGTTCAGGTTCTGAAAACCATCCCGAAATGCCCAGAAGGACAAGCCATTACTGCCAATCTGCAAAACACCGCAGAGGATTAAAATCAAAAACAGCGTGGTCGAAATTCGAATACGATTAAACATCAACGCTCCCATCAGGCGGCGCAGGCCGCGGTTTAACTGTCAGTCAAAATGTTTCCCAATGCGTATCTTGTTCGGTGGCTAGCTGGCGCGGTTGTGACGCCGGAGTTGCTGTTGCAGGTAGTCGTGTATCTCGCGTCTTTGATGATGAAGGACGTGATGCGAGGCGGAATGTCGACACCGACTGGGTCAGGCGACTGGCCTGCTCCTCAAGTGCGGCAGCGGCAGCGGCCGACTCCTGCACCAGCGAGGCGTTCTGTTGCGTAACCCGGTCCATTTCAGACACAGCGAGCGCAACCTGATCTATCCCTCGACTTTGTTCATCGGATGCCGAGGCGATTTCCCCCATGATGTCGGTCACACGCGTGACCGCATTAACGATGTCATGCATGGTTTCCCCGGCGCTTTCTACCAATACAGAACCGGTATCAACCCGCGATACAGAATCTTCAATTAGCGCTTTAATCTCTTTTGCTGCCTGCGCACTGCGGCTCGCCAGGTTACGCACTTCACCGGCAACGACGGCAAAACCACGGCCTTGTTCACCGGCACGCGCAGCTTCTACCGCCGCATTCAGCGCAAGAATGTTTGTCTGGAATGCAATGCCATCAATGACGCTAATAATGTCGGCAATTTTCTTCGAACTATCGGCGATTTCGTGCATGGTATTCACCACGCTATCGACCACTTTGCCGCCATGTTGCGCGGTATCGGAGGCGCTTTTCGCCAGTTGAGAAGCCTGACGCGCATTGTCCGCATTTTGCTTCACGGTAGCCGTCAGCTGTTCCATGCTGGCTGCTGTTTCTTCCAGCGCGGAAGCCTGTTGTTCAGTACGGGATGAAAGATCGGTGTTACCGCTGGCAATTTCACTGGTACCGGAATAAATCGCATCCGAACCTTCGCGCACCAGGGTTACCGTTTCGGTTAGCGAACGTTGCATATGATCGACCGTGCTGGCCAGCTCGCCAATTTCATTACGACCGCTGACCGCCAGAGTTGCGGTTAAGTTACCGCTGGCAATTTCACGGATATGCGCAATGACGCGAGATAAAGGGTTTAGCAAGGCATGACGAATGCCATACCACACCACCACCAGAATCAATACCAGCACGACAGCCAGAATGCCAAGTTGCCATTGGGCAAAATGGTAATCGCTTGCGCTTTGATCAAAGGCCTGGCGGTAGAGTTTCTCGCTAACATCGGCATATTTACCTAACGCGGCGCCGAGGGCATTTTGCATGCCCTGAGTTGGCTGTGCGAAATAAGCATCCATGTTGCCGTTTTCAAGGAACTGGACGAGCTCCACCAGGGCCGCATGGTACTGCTGATATTTTTCATCGACGTTACCGCTGGCATCCGTCATATCAGGCAACGGCGTGATTTTTTTGAAATTAGCGTAATGCGCTTCGGCTTGCGCCAACGACGCTTTCGCATTCTTCAGCAGATCATTTTTCGCGCTGCTTTGCTGGTTGGACGCATCCATCATCATGCGCGCAGAGGAACGACTCAAATTGATGCGTGTTTGCAGCATCAGATCCCATGTTGAGGTGAGTTCGCTTTGCTGCTGTCGAAGATCGTTAGAAATAACAAAACTTTGCTGATTCTGCTGCAATGAAGAGAACAACAGACCACCGGAAACAAGCTGTAGCAGTGCGAAAACCCCCAGCACCATCATCAGCATTGTGACAACGCGGATACGGTTAAACATAAGGCACCTTCCTGAAAACGAGTTATCAACATTATCGGCATGCACTGAGATAACTTTACGTTTGCAAAAAGGAAATCCATCAGGAAAGCAAGGCCGGTGGGCGGAGGGAAAACCGGGGGCACAGAAACCACAACGCATTTACATAAAAACATCATAATTATCATGAAAATAACATTTTCAACTCACCTGATTTTGCCGCTATTTGTATTCCCTGCCCCTTTTTCGCGTGACACCGATCACATAATCACTCATCAAATACCACAACAAAATGGATAAAAAATTAAAAAAAGTTGTATCTGCTTACGCTTTAATCCAATTTATATGATGAATACTTCGTTACCACTTAATAAGTATAAAAAATGAGTAACCGAACAATAAATGTTACATCCTTACTGAGGGCTTTTTAGTGGCAAATGCAAACAAACTCACGTTGTTTATTGTGATCTTCATGCTGGCGGGGATCCTGTCGGGTGCGGTGATCCACTCTTATGCCTCCCCCGGCGTCGTTACCGCCTGGGCCGATAATATTACGCTGCTGACCGACATCTTTTTGCGCCTGATTAAGATGGTGATTGCGCCTTTAGTATTCAGTACCCTGACCGTGGGTATTATGCGCCTGGGCGAAACCTCAACTATCGGGCGCGTGGGCGGCAAAGCGATGATCTGGTTTATCAGCTCTTCTATTCTGTCTATTCTGGTCGGTCTGTTTGTGGTCTCTCTCGAACAACCCGGCAGCGGCCTGAACCTGGCGATCCCGCTGGAAGCCACTGATACCGGCCTTGCCGTCGGTGGTATGAGCCTGAAAGGTTTTCTGACGCATACCATTCCTACCAGCATCGCCGAAGCGATGGCGAATAATGAGATCCTGCAAATCGTCGTGTTCTCGATGTTCTTCGGAATCGGTGGTGCTTCGCTCGGCGAAAAATTTAACGCCCCGCTGGTTGCCGCGCTGGATGTAGTCTCCCACATTATGCTGAAGGTGACCGGCTACGTGATGTATGTTGCGCCGCTGGCTATTTTTGCCGCCATCTCTTCCGTTATCTCCACCCAGGGTCTGGGGATCCTGCTCAACTACGCGTCATTCATTGGTGGTTATTATGTAGCCATTTTGCTGACCTGTCTGGTCCTGCTGGCCGTGGGTTATGTGATGCTGAAAAAAGAGGTGTTCCGCCTGGTCAGCATGCTGAAAGACCCGGTTCTGGTCGCCTTCACCACCAGTAGCTCCGAAGCCGCTTATCCGAAAACGCTGGAGCAATTAACCAAATTTGGTTGCTCGCCCAATATTGTGTCATTTGTACTGCCTATCGGTTATTCATTTAACCTGGTGGGTTCCATGGTCTACTGCTCGTTCGCCTCCATGTTTATCGCACAGGCCTATAATATTCACCTCTCCTTCGCGGAAATTACCGTGCTGATGTTGACCCTGATGCTGGCGTCCAAAGGGATTGCCGGTGTGCCGCGTTCTGCGCTGGTGGTGCTGGCGGCAACCATCCCAAGCTTTAATATTCCGGTTGCAGGAATTTTGTTACTGATGGGTATCGACCATTTCCTCGATATGGGGCGCTCAGCGATCAACGTATTGGGTAACGGGATTGCAACGGCGATGCTGGCACAGGATGAAGGTTTACTGGAAGAAAGCGAGTCTTCAGAAAACGTCACAGAGCAAATTAAGGCTTAACTTTTTTAAGACAAGAGCGAGCTAAGTAAACAAGAGCAGCACATCAACAAAGATTACCCCAGCCATAGACTGGGGTATTTCAACAACAGCTGGATGATAATTTACATCAATTACCAGCTGTAGCGTACGAGCAAACTACCGCTGAGATCGCCATAGTCATTACGTCCTTTTTGACCCGCCACTTGTCCAGTGATACTCCACTGGCTATTCAGATTCGCCTGGATACCCACTTTCACTTCGGCGCGATCTGCCGGAAGATCCTGCTTCACCTCAGCACCATCAAATGCTACGGCAACATCATCACTGGTGTGTAACCAGTTCACCTCCGCAAACGGCTGGATCACCGACGTGGTATTCTTGTGCAGCTTGCCATCTACCCGCAGTCCGAGGCGCGTGGTCCAACTGTCACCGTTTTGTCCGTCAATACGCGTTCCATTCTGCACAACCGCGTCCGCTTTATATTGCTGCCATGTCACCTGAGCCTGCGGCGTCAGGCTGACAGTATTCAGGTTCTCAAGTCCGATGTCGTACCGATAACCCGTTTCCACAGAGACCGCGCTGGCAGTTGAATCATAATCCGTTGACCCGACATCACCGTTATCGACGCTGTTATTGTACAGCCCATACTGGTACCAGCTATCCACATACAGTCCGCTATGGTCCTTCGCATCCGCAAACCAGGTGGCATAAGCCCCAAGATTGTAACCGGCTACGTTACCACTGGCAGAGAACTGGCTCCCATCCGCCCCTCGGTTACCGGTGCTGTCCGTATCGGCGTTGATATAACTCACCATCAGCCCTGCTTTCAGGCTCTGCACGCTATCATCCCAGCTCAGTATATCGCCACCGATCTGGAGCTGAGAATAGTTGTTGTCAATATCCACATGACCGTCTGCAGCGGTTGACGACGCTTCACCTGCTTTAAAGCGCATCCACATACTGCCGTCATCGGTACGTAATTGACTCCCTTCGCGGTCATAAAGGGTCTGCATTTGCAGATTACGCGCCATCCACTGGTTGCCCAGATAAGCGCCAATATCTGCCCGGTACTGCGGATCTACCGGCGTAACATCACCGCCGTCATCCGGATCTACCGGCGTAACATCACCACCATCGTCCGGGTCTACCGGCGTAACATCACCGCCGTCATCCGGGTTTACCGGCGTAACATCGTCGCCGTCATCAGGATCTACTGGCGGAACGGCCTGCGAGCGCAGATACCAGTCACCACCGTCTTCATACAATCGGTATTCATACAAACCCGTCTGCACCTGATTACCCTGAGTAAAAACGCCATCAGACTGACCGCCGACATCAACCACTTCAATGCCATTTGTCGTTAACGCCCCGCTACCCCCGACGTTGTTGATATAGAGCGTTGTGCTGCCGGAAGTATCACCGGTAATAATCACTTTATCCGTCGGTGAAGTGTCATCCCCCAGTTGCGTGTTCAGATAAAGATTACCGTTATCGCCGTTATAATCCCCATTAATCGTCAGCGTTTTGAATTGGTCGTTCTGTGAAGGAATCTCAAATACAATATCTCCGGCATTATTTAATTGGGTTAAAGAAGAATCATCGGTAATTGTCCAGCGTGTCTGTTCAGCCAGCGAGATATTCAGTGAAGAGTCTACCGTCGGATCGGTGTTAACAAACGTCGCCCCCACAAACTGTGAGTCAGACGCCATATCCAGTGAAATGCTACCCTCACCTGCGCTAATGATATCGCCTGTAATATCCATGACACCAGAGCCTGTCACGGTACCGCCGGGTAAGAGATTTCTTGCAACAACCGGCACAAGAATAGCGACCCCATCCTGAGTTTTAATTGTAGTATCACCGGTCAGCGATATTGACCCGCCTTGCTGTACCACCACACCGTAGCCATTTTCTCCACTCGCCGTCATATCAA
Source organism: Citrobacter sp. RHBSTW-00671 (assembly GCF_014103415.1). Lineage (NCBI taxonomy): Bacteria > Pseudomonadati > Pseudomonadota > Gammaproteobacteria > Enterobacterales > Enterobacteriaceae > Citrobacter > Citrobacter sp. RHBSTW-00671. The sequence goes on along the minus strand of NZ_JABXPR010000001.1, from coordinate 2,543,743 downwards.
TGGTCAGATTTTCACCATTGATTATTCCTGGCTGATTGAGGTCATTGCTGCCTATTGCCCATAAACCATAGGAACTGTTATCGCCACTCATAATAATGTCAGTATTGGCGACATTAATAACAGCACCGCTGTATTGCGCTGAAACGCCATAACCATCGATAGCGTAAATAGCATTCCGATTGTCGGTATCCCCTTTAAAATCAAGTGTACTGCCAGAAGTCGCAGCGATACCGTTGGTCGCAGAGCCTGAAATAGCCGTACTTCTGCCGTCAACAACGCTACCGGAACCAATCTTCACATCGCCACCCTGGGCAATGATGCCCACAGACTGAGCGGTGTTGACTGTCAGCTCTTCCGCCTGGAATTCTCCCCCCGTCACCCAGAGGGTTGTACTTTCGCCTGTCGCACTAATGGTGCTATTTTTCCCCAAATCGGCAAAACCGGCATCCATCATGATGGCATTCGTGAATTGCCCTGTAACATCAACTGTCAGGTTATCCGCAGTAAATTCAGCCCCTGTTGCAGCACCATTTATCGATACCCCAGCGCCGTATGCAAACCCGTCCATCGAGATGGAGGAGCCCGTGCCTAAATCCACGCTCGTACCGGCACCATCAATAGCAATCCCCCGACCTGTACCCATTGAATTCCCGTCGGTGCTCACCTGAAGGGTCAGGGCATTAGCCTGGAAGGAACTATTCGCCCCCTTGACAGCAACGCCTTCTGAAAGATCGCCGCTACCATTAAGAATAACGGTGCTATTGTCGCCTAAGTCAGCATGACTGTTAGCGTGTAATATCACACCCGAGACGGATGACCACTCGGCAAGCCCGGTAGCAGTGAGGGTAAGTTGGTCGGCATCTAGCATTCCATCATCACCCAACTCAATACCTTTCGTCATATTATTCCCTTCGGTAATAATATGACTGTTTGCACCTAAATCTATTTTTGCATTACCAGTACTTTGAATCCCCCATGCGGAGTTGTCTTTACTCGTCGAATGGATATATCCATTATCCATGGTGAAAGTACCACTCCCGTCTAATAAATAGACACCGCGGGCATCACCTATCCCACCAATACTATAATCCGTTTCAGTGGTGGCTGTAATAGAGCTTCCACTACCCAGATCGACGTTACTGTCTTTGCCTGTATTTTTAAATCCATAAACATTATTTTTACCCGAAACATCGATATTAATACCGGATGCTGTTACTTCTGTACCCGGGTTATTACCTGAAATCAAAATTCCGCTGGTATTTTTACTTGAATTTTGTGTGCCATCCGTATCGGTGACATGGATTTCGGTATTCGTGCCTAAATCATTTTGGGTGCCATTATCCAGTGAAATACCGGTAGACAGGGTTTCACCCGATACGTTGATAATTGTTTTTCCTTGAATCTGCAAGCCATCACCACCGGTAGTGATGCTCTCAACCCCCGTGGTATTTGTTTGCCCGCTAGCCGTAACGACATCATTATCACTCAAAATGATCGATGCACCACTTTGTGGACCTAACTCTGCAGCATTGACAGCCGCAGTACAGATTAATGTTGCGAGGCCTGTTACCTTGATGCTATTACGCATTCCATTATTACCGCGGGAAAACTCACCAGCAACCACAAACATATTACGCGCCATACTCCAGACTATATTATATATAGCATTCATATTTAGTTCCCTCTACGCCAATAGAAAAATCAGAAGGCACAACTTCATTATATACCCATGATCAATATAAACCATTTCAAATGATAAATTATTTATATATTGCACTTGTAGATTATATTATATGTACCAACAAGCGACAGATACTATAAAGATTCGCCAGTTTTAATCAAAGAAAAAATACAAATAAGCCAAGTGAATGAAATAACAATAAACATTCAAAATTAAAATCAAAAAAAACTATTATTACTTAATCTCCCTATACCCAAAATTAAAAGCAAAACGCCCTCCATATTGCGGAGGGCGTTTAATAACTGCCAGCTAAATATTACAAAGAATGATAATATTGACTACTTTTATGCCATATGCGAAGCCGCGATATCCAATAGCGCCATCTCTTCGCTGTTCAGCAATTTCTCAATATTAACCAGAATCAGCATCCGGTCTCCCAACGCGCCCAGTCCCGTCAGATATTCCGTTGACAGCGTAACCGCGAATTCCGGTGCAGGTCGGATTTGATCGGTCGTCAGCGACAGCACGTCAGATACGCCATCCACCACAATCCCAACCACCCGTTGACCCAGATTCAGCACAATCACCACGGTGTTTTCGTTGTAATCCACATCACTCTGGCTAAATTTCACCCGCAGATCAACAATTGGCACAATCACGCCGCGCAGGTTAGTCACACCTTTAATAAAGGCAGGCGTATTGGCAATACGCGTAACTTGATCGTAGCCGCGGATTTCCTGCACTTTCAGGATATCGATACCGTACTCTTCATCCCCCAGCGTAAACACGAGGAATTCCTGACCTGACGGTTCGCCGGCCAGTTTAGTTACATTACTCATACCGGTCATATTCTTCCCTTTCTTACTCAATCAGGCGGCTGTGATTGCCACACGTTGTTCGCGGTTTAACCCCTGCAATGCAGAGACATCGACAATCAGCGCGACGCTACCGTCGCCGAGGATCGTTGCTGCGGAAATGCCTGGCACTTTGCGGTAGTTGCTTTCCAGGTTTTTTACCACCACCTGATGTTGACCAATTAACTGATCGACCAGCAACGCGTAGCGACGCCCTGCACTTTGTAAAATCACGACAATACCCTGAGTTGCTTCGGTTTTTGCACCTTCAACTTCAAAGACTTTCCACAACTCAACCAGCGGTAAATACTCACCACGCACTTCCAGAACGCGCTCTCCCCCGGCCAGCGGATGGAGATCTTCTTCCCGAGGTTGCAGAGATTCCATCACCGCATTTAACGGCAGGATAAACACTTCATCGGCTACACGAACGGACATGCCATCAAGGATAGCCAGCGTCAGCGGCAGCAAGATACGGATGGTTGTGCCCTGGCCCTGTTTCGACTGGATCTCAACGTGCCCGCCCATCTCCTGGATATTTCGCTTCACCACGTCCATACCGACACCACGCCCGGAAACATCCGTCACCTGCTCGGCGGTCGAGAATCCCGGGGCGAAGATCAGCATGCCGACTTCGTCATCGCTCATGTTTTCGTGGATTGGCATCCCCTGGGAAATAGCCTTCGCCAGGATACGTTCGCGATTCAGACCCGCGCCATCGTCGGTCACTTCGATACAAATATTCCCGCCCTGGTGTTCGGCAGAGAGTGTTAGATTACCAATCGGACTTTTCCCGGATTCGATGCGTTTTTCCGGCAGTTCAATACCGTGATCGAGGCTGTTACGCACCAGGTGCGTCAACGGATCGATAATGCGTTCGATCAGACTCTTATCCAGTTCGGTGGAGCTACCGACCTGGGTTAGTTCAACCTGTTTACCCAATTTACCCGCCAGATCGCGCACCAGACGCGGGAAGCGGCTAAAAACATATTCCATCGGCATCATACGAATCGACATCACCGATTCCTGCAAATCGCGGGCGTTACGTTGTAACTGCCCCATGCTGGTGATGAGATCGCCATGATTTACCGGATCCAGTTCGTTCGAACGCTGAGCCAGCATTGACTGTGTGATGACCAGTTCACCCACCAGGTTAATCAGCTGATCGACCTTCTCAACCGCCACGCGGATACTGGTTGATTCGCTGGCACGGGCAGGTTTCTCACGCTCTGCTCGTCCATGCGGCGCTTCGTTGGCGGTTGCTTTGGCCACCGGCGCAGGTGCAGCAACCGGCAGCGGCTGTGGTTCGACAACATCGGCGACGGCTGGCGTTTCTGCAGCAGTCGGCGCGGCAGTGATGGTTTCGAACTCAATCTGATCCGCTTCGATGACGAAACAGAGCACAGCAATAATGTCATCTTCAGCGAGGCTACCGTCGATCGTTGCCGACAGCGTATCGGCACCTTTAACCACATCGCTTAAGGTCGCAAGATTCCCCAGTTCCTCTTCCAGTAAATCGACTTCACTGGCTTTCAGACGCGAGAGAATGATGCGCTTTTTGATCTCTTCAGCGACAGGGGCGGCTTGTGCAACCACCTCGTCTGGTATCGCCGTGCTATCAACAACGCTTAGTTTGGCGCTATTGACCACCGCGGGCGCGGTTTCACCTTTTGCTTCGAGCGCTAACTGTCGTAACGCATTACAAATGTACTCAAAGCTGGCGGCATCCGGCTCCTCTGAGTTTTTATAGGCGTCGAGCTGTTCCTGCATAATATCTTTCGTTTCCAAAAACAGGTTGATAATGTCGGCATTGAGCTGCATCTCGCCACGCCGCGCTTCATCCAGCAGGTTTTCCATCAGATGGGTCGTTTCCTGCAAAATGGTAAAGCCGAAAGTGCCCGCCCCGCCTTTAATCGAGTGCGCTGCACGAAAAATGGCATTCAGCTGTTCGGAGTCCGGGGCTTCAGGCACCAAATCCAGCAGGTGTTGCTCCATGTCAGCCAACAGTTCGTCAGCTTCATCAAAAAATGTCTGATAAAAATCGCTAATATCCATGCTCACGCTATCACCTCGGATTGGCTGGTGGCGATGTGGGAACGCTTGCCGGCGGCAGCGCCACTGGCTGTTGTAAGACACTTACCGGCTCATTCTGGCTTTCAGCGTTTTCATGCAAAATGGCCTCTTCGGCCTGCTTATTCAGAACCAGCAGGCTTATACGGCGGTTGATGGCGTCCTCGGGACCGCGATCGCTCAGACGCATCGTGGCGGCCATACCTACCACCCGTAATACTTTTCCATCATCCAGTCCGCCGCTGACCAGCTCGCGACGCGATGCATTGGCGCGGTCGGCAGACAGTTCCCAGTTGCTATATCCCTTCTCGCCGTTGGCATAGGGATAATCATCCGTGTGACCAGAAAGACTGATACGGTTTGGGATCCCGTTCAGCACCGGCGCAATCGCCCGCAAAATATCACGCATGTAAGGTTCAACCTCTGCGCTTCCGGTTTTAAACATCGGGCGGTTCTGACTGTCGATAATCTGTATCCGCAGCCCTTCCTGGACCAAATCAATTTTCAGATGTGGGCGTAGTGCACGCAGCTTAGGATCGGATTCAATCAGCTGATCGAGATCGCCACGTAGCTTGCTCAGGCGGCTTTGCTCCATGCGCTTTCTCAGATCATCTATGTTGGGCTGCTTGTTCACTTCCCCCTGCTGCTGGGTGTAATCATCACCCCCACCAGGAATTGGGCTTTGGCTGTTCGAGATCCGATTTCCGCCCGTCACCGCAGTGGCCAGCGGAGTACGGAAATATTCGGCAATTTGAATCAGTTCTTTAGGGCTGGAGATGGAAATAAGCCACATCACCAGAAAGAAGGCCATCATCGCGGTCATAAAATCGGCGTAGGCAATTTTCCACGAACCATGCGCCCCACCACCGTGATTTTTATGTTTGCGTCGCTTTACGACGATAATGGGATGGGCCTGATTTTTCATGCGTCCTCGGTCGTCTGCTGCGCTGCTGGATTCCTCACCGCACGAACATGCTCTTCCAGTTCGATAAACGAAGGACGCTCGCTGGAATACAGCGTCTTACGACCAAACTCGACCGCAATCGGTGGCGCGTAGCCATTCAGATTGGAGAGCAGAGTTATCTTCACGCACTGCATCATCTTGGTTGTTTCAGCGCTTTTCTGTCGCAGGACGCTGGCGAGTGGGGAAATAAATCCATAGGCCAGTAAAATACCGAGGAATGTCCCTACCATGGCATGTGCAATCAGCGAACCCAGCTCAGCCGCCGGACGATCGGCAGAAGCCAGCGCATGGACAACCCCCATGACCGCCGCCACAATGCCGAACGCCGGTAATGAATCACCCACCATTGCCAGACTGTTAGCCGGAACTTCGGCCTCACTTTCATGCGTCTCAATTTCTTCGTCCATCAGCGCTTCAATTTCAAACGTGTTCATATTGCCGCTGATAATCAAACGCAGATAATCGACAATAAAATCAAGCATCACCGCATCCGCAAGAATACGCGGATAGCTGGCGAAAATTTCACTCTCTTTTGGATTTTCGATATCGCGTTCCAGCGAGAACATGCCCTGCTGACGTGACTTGGCCATCAGGCGATACAGCAGCGCCAGCAGATCCATATACATCGCTTTGGTGTATTTTGAACGACGAAAAAGCATCGGGATCGCTTTCATCGTCCCTTTGATGGCTTTCCCGTTATTGCCGACGATGAATGCCCCAATACCCGCGCCACCGATAATCACCAGCTCAGCCGGTTGATAGAGTGCCCCAAGGTGTCCGCCGGTCATCATGTAACCGCCGAAAACTGTACCAATAACAACCAGGTAACCTAATAAGATAAGCACGACATCATCCTTTCGCAATTGACTATGACAGGATGCGCAGTCGGGCAGTTAACTCACGGTCAGGACAAAAAAAAGCAGCGGTAATCGCTTACCGCTGCTGGAGTGTTTATCCACACCGTTTCAGTTAAACAGCCTGTTCGATCTGTTCATCCAGCAGTTGTGGAATAATATCGGCAGCATTCTGGGAAAGTTTACGTCTTTTTACGGCTCGCGATGGCGGCTGACATAAACTGCAGGCAAAGCTGCCTGCGGGTTGGTGCGCGTGGGTAATAAAATTTCCGCCGCAGCAGTTACAGGCGGACAATTCAAGCAAACCACTGTCAACAAAACGGACCAGGGTCCACGCACGAGTAAGCGCCAACAATGGCCCTTCTTCTGGCTGCGGGCACTGCTCAAGGTATAACCGATACGCTTTAATCACGGCATCCACGCCGCTGCACAAACCGGTTTTAAGCAGAAATTGCCATGCATTACAAAACATCGATGCATGAATATTTTGTTCCCACGTCATAAACCAGTCGGTGGAAAACGGAAGCATCCCTTTTGGCGGAGGACTACCGCGTAATTCTTTGTACAGCTTGATGAGTCGGCCACGGCTTAATTGCGTTTCGCTTTCCAGCATTTGCAAACGGGCGCCCAATGTGATTAATTCCATCGCTAACTGGATATCACGCGCTTCCTGAACAATGCTTTTTTCGCTCATCATCAAGCCCTTTTCTTACGCGCTGCGTCATCGATGTCGTTAAGCAGGCGTGTTGAAAGCATAATACCGGTATGAATTTGCTGAAGATCGTCAACGCGGGAATCTTGCGTCAAACGCGTTACAGTCTGATGATCGTCGAAACGGAAATGGCATACCAGTTGATTGGTTTCAGCCAATTTGACCATTTGAGGAAGTGTTAATGTTGCCAATGTATCCGCCATCTCCTCGCTGATACCCAAGCGGAACATTGCAGACGCTTTGTCCTGAACGATCAAACGCTGTGCTAGCAATAAATACGACAAATTGATGTCATAAATGTGTTTCAGCAACTCGGATGTATGCATTATTTGCATCCATAATAACCAACATTATTTTCATGCGGCAGAACCGCACCCCGTGATGTCGCCGGGAAGGCCCGGTAAAAAAAAAGCAAAAGGTCAAATACATAGCAACGTGATGGTGCTTACGCGTTGTCTAAACATTCCTTTCTTAGAATGCCGCGTCCCTTACAAGCTCACATCATTTCTTACAAATGTCTAAGATTTTTCCTAATTCGACGCAACTCTACCCGCCACCCGTTACACATACAACGTAGCCATGCTGCGAATTTAAAGAATATGTGACGCAGATCACATAATCAAGCTAAACACTTAACATAAATCCATCAGCACAGCTTTTATTTTGGCTATTTTTTAAACCGCCGTTATCTTTTTCGATTCCAGCCATACGAATAATCTTGCAATAAAAGCGAATAGTATTCTGTTTACGCACGTTAATATCACGCGCTGAAATAGCGAGCTGGATCACAGATTTAATAAGAAATGACATTTCAATTAAACTCTTTATAAACAAAGACTTAAATATTAAGACTGATTAATTAATACCGGACTGTGATAACCGTTTAAATGTTAATTGATGTGTACTTTTTATTAACAAATTGTTTTTATTAGGGATGAGTTTAACTTAAATCATCCGAACAGATTTACAGCTTATATGAAGTGATTATTCTATTTATAAGAATAATTAATGAATAATCATGATGACATTCACACAATTACCATACGAAACGTAGCAGTATGGTGGTATACGGTTAAAACTGAAGAGTTCTCTCATAATTCATGAACAAAAGGAGCGAGTTATGAGCTATGCGCACATTCTTGTCGCTGTTGCCGCCACCCCCGAAAGCCACCAGCTGTTAGCAAAGGCTGTTTCAATCGCTCGCCCTGTCAACGCCCGCATTAGTCTGATAACCCTGGTTTCAGATCCCGAACTGTATAACCAGTTTGCTGCCCCAATGCTGGAAGATCTGCGGGAAGTCATGCAAGAAGAGACCCATAACTTTATCGATCAGTTAAGCAAAGAGGCGCAGTACCCCATTGCGCACACGTTTATTACCTATGGGACATTGAACGAACATATTCTGGATGTATGCCGCAAACACGCGGTTGATCTGGTGATTTATGGCAACCATAACCACAGTTTCTTTTCGCGAGCCTCCTGCTCAGCGAAAAGCGTGGTCAGCGCAAGCCAGGTTGATGTGTTGCTGGTGCCACTTGCCGGCGATTAATCACGCCAGTTTGCTGCAGGCTGTTTGCGGGTCAGGCGACAGGTTTTCCGTATGACGCGATGCGACGTTCTTCAGATCGCAAATGAATCTCGCCTGCCAGTTGTTGATATCATTTTTAACAATAGTCTGCAGCATTGCCGCATGACGGGAAATGCGCTCGGCAAGCGGCATCGTCAGAGCCTGGTTTAATGCGCCCGCGACAGCATCCCGATCATAAGGGTTTACGATGAGTGCAGAAGTCAGCTCATTCGCAGCCCCGGCAAACTGCGAGAGCACCAGGACGCCAGGGTTGGCAGGGTCCTGTGCGGCGACAAACTCCTTTGCCACCAGATTCATGCCATCGCGCAGTGGCGTCACCAGTCCAACATCAGAGTAACGGAAGACCTTCATCAGTAACTTACGGTCAAAATACTGATTCAGGTAGTACAGCGGCGTCCAACCCAGTTGCCCGTATTTACCATTGATCCGCCCGGCCTCGGTCTCTAACTGGTGACGAATATCTTGATAAGCCTGTACCTCCTCACGCGAGGTCGGTGCTATCTGCGTATAACGAATCTTACCGTGATGCTGAGGAAACTGTTCCAACAGCGCCTCGTAGGCCTGAAAGCGCTCCGGCAGGCCTTTGGAGTAATCCAGTCGCTCAACAGAGAAGATATTTTTCACATTTTTAAGTTCTGCTTTTAACTGCGCCAGTTTCGGCGGTAGCGGTCCTGATGCTTGCCGTGCAATCTCCTCAGGTGCAATACCAATAGGATAAACCTCCGTGCGGAACGCTTTTCCCCAGGCCAGATGCTGTTTCTCGCGGGGCGTAGTTACCTGAGTTTGCGCCGTCAGACAGTCAAGAAAGGCCTGGCGATCGTTGTCGGTTTGAAAACCCAATAAATCAAAGTCGCACAGTTGCTCAAGCAACGCCTGATGTGGCGGCAACGCATTGAAAATTTCGGGTGTCGGAAAAGGAATATGCAGAAAAAAACCGATGCGATTATTCACACCACGTTTGCGTAGCTCGCAGGCAAAGGGTAACAAGTGATAATCGTGAACCCAGATGGTATCGTCATCGCTAAGCAGTGGCAGCAGCTTATCAACCAGTAAAGCATTCACCCGCTGGTAGCCTTCCCAGGCACTACGCTGAAACTGTACCAGGTCCAGTCGATAATGGAACGCAGGCCATAACACGGCATTGGAAAACTGGCAGTAATACTCTTCGTAATCCTGTTCACTCAGATTGAACGATGCCCAGGTGATGTTGCCACGGGTAACCTTTTTTAACGGTTGATCCTCATTACCAGTATCACCGCTCCAGCCGAACCACAGGCCGCCAGCCGCCTTCAGTGCGCCCAGCACACCTACCGCAAGACCGCCAGCGCTGCCTTTGTCATCCGGTGAGGCAATGCGGTTAGATACTACGACTAAACGACTCATAGCCACCTCTCCTGTCATTCGTTGCGTCTTGTTCCTGCTGCGGACAGTTGATGTGTTCCAGCCAATGCCAGACGTCCCTGACAGCAGCCAGACGCCATGCCGCCTGAGTCTCCCCGCTTCCCACTTTTACCGAGATACCGCCAGCGCGATTGACCACGGTAAAACCTGTTTCATCGGTCAGGTCATCACCAACAAAAACAGGGGTCCGTCCGACAAATGGCGCTTCCTGCATAAATGCCGCAATTGCGTCTCCTTTATTGGTGTCCTGTGATTTGATTTCCACAACACACTTCCCGGGCTGCAATGCCAATTGTGGCCAGATATGGGTAATACGTTCAGCCAGCGCCAGCAGCGCGGCCTCATGCTCAGGCGCCTGCCGGTAGTGCAGAGCGAAAGCCATGCCTTTTGTTTCAAGCGTGGTCCCCGGTAACGTCGCCAGCGCCGCATGCAATAACGCCCCCGCTTCGCGCTCGACCGCCGCAGGCAGATGCACAATATGGGTTTGACCATTGATGTCACGGCGTTCTGCCCCATGTACCCCGGCGAGCGGGAAACGATAAGGGGTGGTGAGTGCGTCAAGCTCGGCCATTGAGCGCCCTGAAATCAATGCCAGAGCACCCGCATTTTGCGTGGCCAGGCGATGTAATAACTGCAGAATTGTCTGTGGAACAACAACCTGGTCAGGATGCGGTTTTATTTCAGCCAGTGTTCCGTCGAGATCGAAAAAATAAGCACAGTTTGTGGGATGCTCAGGGGGTAAGGTTAGCGATGCTGTCACCCGATTCTCCTCCTCGTCATGGTCTGTACGCCGCGCGGATCGCGCCGTATATAGGATGTATGACGGGTATAAGTATAGACAGTGTGACCGTGCTCGCCATTTAGAAAAACAATCGCCAGCCGGGTAGCGGCTGGCGATATGTCGAAGCTAGACTAAAAAGTTGGGATTTAAATCATCAAACAGTACGCTTAGCTTTTTGTTTGTAACGGTCGAAGATCACCGCCGCCAGCAGGATCAAACCTCGCACCACATACTGTGCGAATGGAGAGATATTCAGCAGGTTCATCGCGTTCTCGACCGTCCCCAGAATTAACACCCCTGCGACGACATATGAGATTTTTCCGATGCCGCCTTTGAGCGAAACGCCGCCCAACACACAGGCAGAAATCACGATCAGCTCATAACCGATAGAGGTCATTGGCTGGCCGCTGGTCATACGTGATGCCAGGATAATCCCCGCCACGGCGGATACCAGACCGGAGAGAATGAAGATAATAATCTTAGTGCGAACGACCGGCACCCCAGCCAGACGAGCCGCTTCTTCATTGCCCCCAATCGCCAGCGTATTACGACCAAACGTGGTTTTATTCAACAGCAGGCCAAAAATAATAAAGCAGCCCACGGTTAACCAGATCGGCGCCGGCAGTCCTAACCAGTTGGCATAGCCAAGCGTAAAGAAGCGCTCGTCTTCGATACCCACCGCTTTACCGTCGGAGATAATGTAGGCCAGACCGCGAACAATTTGCATGGTGGCGAGCGTCGTGATCAACGCGTTAATTTTTAAGCGTGCAATCACGAAACCATTCACCAGACCGCACAGTACGCCGAGCAACAACCCAGCCGCCACGCCAATCCACAGGCTTTCGGTCATATTAATGACCACTGCCGTCGTCACCCCTGCGCAGGCAATAACGGACGCTACCGAGAGGTCAAAATCGCCGGATGCCAGGCAAAATAGCATCCCGCACGCAACCATACCCGACATCGATACCGCCAGTCCCAGCCCCTTCATGTTGATGAAAGTCGCAAAGTTTGGCACAAAAATAGCGCAAACCAGGAACAACACGGCAAACACCACCAGCATCCCGTACTGATCCCAAATTCGGCCAAGATTTAGCGCCGACTTCGCAGCGCCTGAACCCGATGTAGAAACGGAAGACATCATACTCTCCTTATTCAGGCGACTGCCTGGCTGACTTTAGGCATAGCAAGGCTCAACGCCTGGCGTTCATCCGCCTGTTCATGAAGTAATTCACCTGCGATCTCACCTTCTCTCATCACCACAATACGGTCGGCGACACCAAGAACTTCCGGCAGGTCACTGGAGGCAAACAGCACGGCAACACCGCGCGCAGCCAGGGCATAAATCACGTTATAAATTTCATGCTTCGCACCAACATCAATGCCGCGAGTGGGCTCATCCAGCAAAATCACTTTCATCTCTTCCGATAACCAACGCCCCAGAATGGCCTTTTGCTGATTACCGCCAGAGAGGTTCATGATCAGTTGCTCTGCACCCGGCGTTTTAATGTTGAGTGAACGGATATGATGGTCAGCATTGGTCTCTTCCCAGCCGTTGTTGATCAGACATCCCCCCGTGACATGTTTACGGCGCGCACTAATATTGATGTTGTTGCGTACCGAATGGACCGGGATGATCCCTTCGGCTTTGCGATCCTCCGGACACAGCATCATGCCTGCTTCAATGGCGTGACTGGGTTTGCGGATATCTATCGCTTGTTCGTCAATAAACACCTGGCCTTGTGTGATGCGCGTTCCGCCGAACAGACCTTTCATTAATTCGCTACGTCCGGCACCCACCAGGCCGAACAGTCCGACGATTTCGCCGCTACGCACCGATAAGCTGATCGGGGTGCGCACGCCTGGCGCTTTTACCTCATGCAAACGCAGACGCTCCGCGCCATAAGGTCTGGCTTTCCAGCCATAGATGTCCCCAAGATCACGCCCCACCATCGCCTGTACCAGTGCGTCGTGATCAACCTGCTGCATGTCCGTAAACGTTTTGACGTACTGGCCATCCTTAAACACCGTTATGGCATCGCTGAGGGCGAAAATCTCCTCCATGCGGTGCGAAACGTACAGAATGATGCGGCCCTCATTGCGTAGCTCACGAATTACGCGAAACAGATTGTCAATCTCCCTGGCGGAAAGAGAGCTGGTGGGTTCATCAAAAGCGATAATCTTGGCATTACGCGCCAGCGCCTTAGCAATTTCCACCATTTGCCACTGACCGATGGAGAGATATTTCAACGGAATATCAGGATCGATATCCATTCCCAGATGCTTTAACTGCAGCCCCGCCTCGTAGTTCAACAACGAGCGGTTCACAACCCCACCCTTATGTGGAAGCTGACCTAAATAGATGTTCTCGGCGACGGTCATTTCCGGCACCAAATGCAATTCCTGGTAAATAATGGCGACACCGGCATTCAGCGCAGTGGTGGTGTCCGCAAACGAAACCTCCTGTCCGCGGATCGCTATAGATCCCGTGGTTGGCGCGTAGTTACCGCTGAGAATTTTTAATAATGTTGATTTCCCGGCGCCATTTTCACCCATCAGTGCATGCACCTGACCGGCATAACAGTCGAAACTAATATCCGTTAGCGCTTTTACGCCAGGGAAGGTTTTGCCGATGCCGCGAAATGAGAGATAGGGGGTAGACTGTTGCATAACGTCTCCGTGGATCTAAACGGTTGCCGGATGGCGGCGTAGCCTTATCCGGCCTACTCAGGGCAATATTTGTAGGCCGGATAAGATCGTTTTACGGCAGTTGCGTTATTTGCCGCCTAAGCCTTTTTTCGCCAGTTCTTCTTTGAAGTTGTCGCGAGTAATCAACACCACATCGGTAACTTCAGTAAACGCCGGCGGTTCTGCGCCTTTGGTGACCCAGTTGTAGAGCATTTCGCTGGATTTATAACCGTGAACGTCCGGGCTAGGCAGCAGTGAACCGTAGAATCCGGTGGCTTCCCCTTTGGAGAGTTCGCTAATGGCATCAACACCGTTAATACCGATACCAATCACGTTTGCTGCTTTAAACCCCTGTCCTTCGGTAGCGCGCACGCCACCCAGCACGGTGTTGTCGTTCATCCCGACAATCAGCCAGTGTTTAACTTCAGGATGTTGAACCAGCATGGAGTTTGCGGCGTCGAATGCGCCAGGGATATCATTAGATTTGGTTGGGACCTGGTAGATCTGTTTTTCCGGGAAGCCTGCAGCTTTAAGCGCCTCCATCGAACCCGAGGTACGGCGGCGCGCGGTATCCAGTTCGTTGGCGGTAATCGCCATTACAGCAGAAGATTTCACATCCCAGCCACGTTTCTGCATCTCTTTGTACAGTTCCTGGCCCTGGCGTTCACCAATTTTGGTTGCGGCCATCATCACCAATGGCACGGTATCCATTGGCTTACCTTTCGCATTGGCGAACTGATCGTCAACCGCGATGACTTTCATGTCATAGCCACGCGCCTTTGCCATAATGGCAGGCCCGAGTTTTGGGTCCGGCGTACAAATTACAAATCCTTTTGCACCGCTTGCCGCCAGGCTGTCGATAGCATTCAGGGTTTTCTCGCCGTCTGGAACGGCAATTTTAATCACTTCAAACCCAAGGTCTTTACCGGCTTTATCAGCAAACTTCCACTCTGTCTGGAACCAGGGCTCTTCCGGTTGTTTAACCAGGAAACCGAGCTTCATGGATTCAGCGATAGCGGATTGTGACATAATGGCAGCCAGACCGATGGCAGCCAGCGCTTTAGTGAATTTGTGCATGGTTAACTCCAGCTTTAACGTTCTTTTATGTAGGGTAAAATCAAACGATTTTTTGTAATCCGGACGTAAAACAAGGCATTACCTTTTATTGATAAGATCAATGCCAGTGCTGAGAGTATTTTTAGCGGGAAATTGATTCTCCATAAGAGAGCGGCATCACACCCTAGAATTACAGTAGTTGCGTACATAAATTCAGCGGGAAATGACATAAAAAAACACAATTTTCAGAATAGGAAAAATAAGAAATAGCAGATTAATCCATAACCTCAGCCAGTGAATCCTTGTTCCCGAATATCGAAACATCCGGGAGTCCAGTGATTACCAGGGGTAATAAATATGGTCAGCGTGATCGCGAACAGGAATATCGTCTTCTAACAGGCGTGCAGAAAGCGTAAACGCAAAATCAAAAATATGGCCCAATCCTTTGCCACTGATAAGATTGCCATCTTCAACAACAGGCGCGTCGACATACTCGCCGTCGGTGATGGTTTGCCACAGCTCACCTGAACACACGTAGCGCCGTCCTTTCAGCAACCCATTACCCGCCAGCACTCGTGCGGCTGCCGAACAAACCGGGCAAATCAGTTTTCCTGCATCGTCATGGCGAGAGACAAACTGGACAACTGCAGCACTGGCGGCAAGATTTGCGCTACCCTGTGGTCCCCCTGGCAACACGATCGCATCGTAGAAGGTATCCCGACGGGTCTCCAGCGTACTGTCGGCCACCATTGGTACGTCATGATAGCTCACCACCGCACGAGACTCTGCGCAGGCCAGCGTCTCAACCTCAATTTGCAGGCGACGTAGAATATCAATAGTCACAATGGCTTCAGCCTCTTCAAAACCGGGTGCCAGTAACACCGCCACCTTTTTCATATACAACTCCTCGATTAATCCACCGATATCCAACAACAAATGCCGAATAAATCATGCCGTTAAATTTATTTAAAAATGATCTGGCGCAAGAAATTAGGTTGTAGATAATTTCCGGACACATCACTTCTCCGGGAAATTCCCATCAAAACCAACAGTGATAATCACCAGACGTCATAGAATACCGCGCCATGAAATTTAATTTTGAGACTTGAAACCGCATTTCATTATCTTTATTTTGTGTAAATTCATTATAAATCAGTTGATTACATTCACTTCACTTATATACCCAAATGGCATGGCTAAGCATATTGTTATGTCAATATGTAAAAAAACATAAATAGATGGTTTTAAGGATTTTCTTGATGCCTGGCACGCGCTATGCTGATTCACGATCGGAAGCGAATATAATTCGTGATCACCTAAAGGACCGGCGGAACGGATTTATTCTGCTAACAGTATTACTCGTACGTAGATGTGAAGTGCAACGGCAGCCCGTTGCACTGGCGTTGGTGACGTACTTCTCCTTTCTGGAAATAAGGATATTGATATGGCTGCAGTTGGAATTGTTCACAAACTCAACACGCAAATGAACCTTGAGTTTTACGCATCGAATCTCTACCTCCACCTTAGTGAATGGTGCTATGAACACAGCCTGACAGGCACCGCGACGTTTCTGCGCACTCAGGCGCAGGGTAACGTGACGCAAATGATGCGTATGTTTAATTTTATGAAAAGCGCAGGGGCTAACCCCATCGTCAAGGCCATCGATATTCCCGGTGATGACCTAACATCCCTTGAAGAACTGTTTCAGAAAACGCTGGAAGATTATCAGCAGCGTTCCCGTACGCTGTCGCGTCTGACGGATGAAGCAGAAGCGTTGAACGACGCCTCAACCGCTGATTTTCTTCATGATCTGGAAAAAGAACAGCAGCAGGATGGCGTGCTGTTACAAACGATTCTTGATGAAGTTCGTAGCGCTAAACGTGCTGGACTGTGTATGGCGCAAACGGATAAGCATCTGCTAAACGTCGTAAACTACCAACATCACTGATATCCGATCGCAACACATCTGCGCCTCCCGTTCTGAGAGGCGCAAAAAAACCTTTCTAAAACCTGAAACAACGGTTTATTTTAGTGAGACTCATTCTGCGGGGTGAATTTCAGTTCGATCAACGCAACCGCTTTTTGAATTGCGCGCATCGTAACGGGATCAGCGCCCGCGGGATGGCTGGAAAAGTCGATGCTTTTCAGTTGACTGGACATTTTTTCCCGAACCTCTACCGGGGCAATAACATCAATAACATCCAGGATTTGCTTGATAACCAACTGGCAGGCAACAACGTCCGAGAGCAGTTCCTGATCGGCATTCAGTGTTTGGGACATAGTGAGCTCCTTATAGAAAGGTCGTCATAGTACCCATTCAGCGCTCGAAACGGTAGCGGCGAAAGCAGTACAGCCGCGCTGAAAATAAAAAAACAGATCCAGTTAATTTCGTTTGAGATGGCAAGCACAACATGAGTGAACATTTAGCGGTTGAGAATAAACGGGGTCTTTCTCCGGCTGCACTACTGGTCGCCGGGGCCTTCTTTATGGAGTTCATCGATGGCACGGTGATTGCGACGGCCCTGCCCGATATGGCAAAAAGTTTCGGCGTGCAGGCCGTTGATCTGAACATCGGTATCAGTGCTTATCTGATTACGCTGGCGGTTCTCATCCCTGCCAGTGGCTGGATTGCCGATCGTTTTGGTGCCCGAAAAGTGTTTACCCTGGCACTGGCGATCTTTACCTTCGCCTCAGTCTTATGCGGGCTCGCCACCAGCATTGAAAGCTTTGTAGCAATGCGCATTTTACAGGGTGTCGGAGGGGCACTGATGGTGCCGGTCGGCCGCCTCGCCGTTCTGCGTACCACGCCTAAACATCAGTTGATCACCGCGATCGCCACCCTGACCTGGCCTGCCTTAGTGGCCCCGATTATTGGCCCGCCCTTGGGCGGATTTATTACCAGTTATGCCAACTGGCGCTGGATCTTCTTTATTAATGTGCCGCTGGGGTTGCTGGCGATAGCGCTGGCGCTGCGTTTTATCCCGGATATTCATGATGACGAGCGTCGCCCATTCGATTTTCCCGGCTTTATTGCCACATCGGTCGCGATGGTCAGTCTGGTATATGCGATGGAACTGCTGGGAACCCAACAACCGCAGGGCTGGATAACCGCGGGACTTCTGGCGCTTGGAATAGCCACGTTCCTGTATGCGCTGCGCCATTTTCGCCAATCCGCGTGGCCGATGATTCGTCTGGATGCCATGCGCGTGCCTACATTTCGTGTCACGATGTACGGAGGCTCGCTGTTTCGTGCCTCTATCAGCGCGGTACCCTTTCTGTTGCCACTGATGTTTCAGGTTGGATTTGGCATGAATGCTTTTCATGCTGGTTCGCTGGTGTTGGCCGTGTTTGTTGGCAACCTGACGATTAAACCCGCGACTACGCCGTTAATACGCTGGTTAGGCTTTAAAAAGCTGCTGCTGATAAACGGTGCGCTTAATGTGCTGGCGCTATTGGCCTGTGCGCTGATCACGCCGCAAACCCCCGTATGGGTAATTTTACTGGTGCTGTACCTGGGCGGCGTTTTTCGCTCAATTCAGTTTACCGGTGTCAGCACGTTGGCATTTGCGGATGTTCCTGCATCGCTGATGAGCTATGCCAATACGCTGTTTAGTACCGCGACGCAACTGGCTGTTGGACTGGGGATTTCGTTGGCGGCTATCGGGATCCGTATCGGGGATCAAGTGAGTGAATGGTTGTCTCTGGGGGCGATACCCGGCATCAGTTTCCGGCTGGCATTCGTCGCTATCGCCATGATTTGCCTGATAGGAATGGTTGATACCCTGCGGCTTACCCGCGATGCGGGAAGCGCAGTGTCAAATAAGCGTCGATAAGCCCGATAGTTCACGCTATCGGGCCAACCGGTTTTAGCCAATAACTTCACGGACAAAGGCTTCGATCGCTTTGTCCTGGCAGTTTTCAAAGAAACACTGCTGGAAACGTGGACCTGAAACGGCGGTTTTCACCAGTTCAGGATCGATAGCGCGCAGGGTATCAAGATAATTTTCTTTTACTACTGCCGCTTTTACCTGGTTCAAAATCCCCGCATTACGCACCTGCGGGTCTTTACGCTCCGGTGGATAACCTTCACCATTACGACCGGTAAACGCTTTTTCAAACATATACCGGACGTTCAGTTCAGCCCCCCAGCCAAACCCTTTCGCAAAGGCCAGCGAGAGCGCATTACCGTTGTTGATCTGCGCAAACAGGAACGCATCCGCGGGATCAAGGCAGTAGCCGCACACCACACCAGGGTGAATATTCAGTGACATCATGGCTCCCTGACCCGTACCGCAGCCCGTGACAACGAAATCAACTGCTTTTGAATTGAGCAGAATGCTGGCCATGATGCCCAAATGGATGTAAGTCAGATGGTGATCGTTTTCGTCGCTCATCCCGACGTTGAACACAGGAAAACCTTTTTCATCCGCGACAGACTTAAGTTCATGGTGAATGATCGCGTTTTTGCTTGCCTGGCTGTTTTCCATCATCAATGCAATTTTCATTGTGTACTCTCCTGAATGCGCCGCGGGGGGCCCGCCGTAAGTCATGACATTTCAGTCACATTACTATTTAGCAAATCAGCTTTCAAATTTTATGAAATTAAGTTTCATAAAATATCGAGATGCTCACGGTTTTTACGCCAGCCTTCAGAATTGACTCATACACAGGGTGTCGTTGTGATTAATCGCAGGTGATCTTCTGGCTATTCAGGCCATTGATTAGCCGTGATGTATGTCAGGATAGCGTATCACCGATTTTTCAGAGCGATTTCATGAAGACCTTTATTCTTGCCCTCTTACCGCTCATGCTGACGGGATGCACTATCACTAAGCAGGCTCAGGTCAGCGAAGCCAGCAACATTACCGGCGTGGTTCGTCTGACTTACAACCAGGCCATGCTACAAACAGCACGTACCGACGACTATGTCGCCCAGGGTACGGCGACAAAAGCATGTCAGCGCATGGGTTATGCCAGTGCAGTCGGATTTGGCCAGCCGGTTGCGACCTGCAGCGTTTATGCCGGATCTTTGTGTTTGAATACCAAAATCACGCAGTCCTGGCAGTGCCACGGTGTTGCCGTACCACAAAATTCCACTTTCCATTATTAATCATTCCGACCAGCACATCTGCTGGTCATCTATTCTATTTTTATTTATATCATCAATTTAATAGCGTTAATGCGTTTTATTCCCATTCGCATTTTTAATAAATAAATTTATTATTTTACCTTTTGCAAATAATTAAATAACAAATTATAGTGGCGCCACGTCAATATATAATAACGTTCGTGGAGCAGAACCATGCTGAAAACAGAAATGATCGACAAACTGAATGAGCAAATGAATCTTGAATTATATTCGTCCCTGCTCTACCAACAGATGAGTGCGTGGTGCAGCTATCACAGCTTCGAAGGTGCCGCCGCGTTTCTGCGTCGCCACGCCCAGGAAGAAATGACGCATATGCAGCGTCTGTTCGATTACCTGACGGATACCGGCAGCCTGCCGCGTATTAATACCGTTTCTTCACCGTTTGCAGAATATGCGTCCCTGGATGAACTGTTCCGTGTAACCTATGAGCACGAACAATTGATCACGCAGAAAATTAATGAACTGGCGCATGCGGCAATGACCCACCAGGATTATCCGACCTTTAATTTCCTGCAATGGTATGTTGCTGAGCAGCACGAAGAAGAGAAATTATTTAAATCCGTCATCGATAAGTTATCGCTGGCCGGTAAAAGTGGCGAAGGTCTTTATTTCATCGATAAAGAACTGGCAACCCTTGATACACAGAATTAATGTTGTTGGGTAACGGTGGCTGTTTGCCACCGTTATTCGAGAATCTTAGTGGCGGCAGATCTTGCTTTCATGCGTAGAGAAGCCGTCTTCTTTGGCAATAAACTTCCCCTTCGCCGCTAAAAACGCGACCAGCTCGCCCGCCGTCATGCCTTCTGCTGAACAGGTGTGAAAACGTGCCTGCTCACCAAACCGCGCGGTAATCGCCGCCTCAAGGCTGGCATGTGAATACTGCTCACCAGATTCAATCATCATGTTGAGCACTTCGTGACCGTGAATAGATTCCATACTACCTCCTCAATAAAGCCCGTAGCCTAATGTGAACCGTACAACGCTGCTTTGCGCTAACGCAGGTTTATGCGGGCAGAGCGCAGATAAATGTCATTTTTAATGCATCTTAAGCCTCAACGCCTGTAAACATTAATATACATCGCTTGTAACGGTGATTTGACGAAAATAGCGTTATGCCTTAACCTGCGCCGCAGATATAACCGTTGATTATCTCTGGGACAGAGGAAAGCGTGAAAAACAGAACCCTGGGTAGTATTTTTATCGTGGCGGGAACCACGATTGGTGCCGGTATGTTGGCAATGCCGCTGGCGGCGGCAGGCGTGGGGTTTAGCGTCACGCTGGTGTTGTTGGTTGGATTATGGGCCCTAATGTGCTACACCGCGCTGTTGCTGCTTGAGGTGTACCAGCATGTACCGGCAGACACCGGGCTTGGCACGCTGGCAAAACGCTATCTTGGCCGATACGGGCAGTGGGTAACGGGCTTTAGCATGATGTTCTTGATGTATGCCCTGACCGCCGCCTACATCAGTGGTGCAGGCGAGCTATTGGCCTCCAGCATCAGCGACTGGACCGGAACCAGCATCTCGCCCACCACAGGCGTATTGCTGTTCACCTTTGTTGCCGGTGGCGTGGTATGCGTCGGGACCTCACTGGTTGATTTGTTCAATCGTCTGTTGTTCAGCGCCAAAATCATCTTCCTGGTGGCAATGCTCGCGCTGTTGATGCCGCATATTCATAAGGTGAACCTGCTTACCCTGCCGCTTCAACAAGGCCTGGCGCTCTCCGCGATCCCGGTTATTTTTACCTCATTTGGTTTTCACGGTAGCGTACCCAGCATCGTCAGCTACATGAACGGCAACATCCGTAAACTGCGCTGGGTGTTTATCAGCGGTAGCGCCATCCCGTTAGTGGCCTATATTTTCTGGCAACTGGCCACGCTCGGTAGCATTAACTCGTCAACGTTTATGGGGCTCTTAGCCAATCACGCTGGCTTAAACGGTTTGTTACAGGCATTACGTGAAGTCGTGGCTTCGCCGCACGTCGAACTGGCCGTGCATCTGTTTGCCGACCTCGCACTGGCCACCTCTTTCCTCGGCGTCGCACTGGGGTTATTTGATTACCTGGCAGATCTCTTTCAGCGCCGTAATACTGTGGCTGGCAGGATGCAAACTGGCGTCGTGACGTTCCTGCCACCGCTGGCATTTGCTCTTTTCTATCCGCGAGGTTTTGTCATGGCGCTGGGATATGCAGGCGTTGCCCTGGCCGTTTTGGCTCTGTTGATCCCCTCCATGCTGGCCTGGCGGAGCAGAAAGCACAACCCGCAGGCAAACTACCGCGTAATGGGTGGCACGCCAGCGCTGGCGCTGGTCTTTATTTGCGGCATCGTGGTGATAGCAGTGCAGTTTTCTATTGCCGCAGGGCTGCTGCCTGAAGTGGGTTAACGAAGATTTTGCCTGATGGCGCTACGCTTATCAGGCCTACTATTGGCTCTGTAAAGTAAAAGGGGCTTACGCCCCTCTCTTTTAATGCAGACAGCACTGTTTATATTTTTTACCACTGCCGCACGGGCATGGGTCGTTGCGCCCCACTTTGGCATCAACTTTTACCGGGACGTTAACCGGTGCTTCCTGCGGATGCGCCATCCAGTAAGCATGCAGATCCAGAGCCGCCAGACGAATGGCATCCACGCTCTCTTCAAATGCCTCTGGCGTCAGCTTCTCCACCACCTCGAAGTTTTCTTCTGTCCCGTGTAGCGCAATCGCATCGAGAGCGGGTTTCAGTGAATCAGGTAGCGTTGACCAATCCGACAACGCGACGCCTCGCATATAGCCAAAGCACCACTCTTCTACGATAGTCAGCTCATGCTCTTCAATTTCACGCAGGCCGAACAGCGGTTCAAACTGCTCCGGGAACTCATCCAGACGATCGGCCGTATCCGCCATATGCTGGAACGCCAGATTCATGAAACGCGCCATTTCTTTTTCGGAGGACCAGCGCGGAACATACTGTGCACCACCCCAGATAGCGACCAGCCACTGCTCCGGCTCGATCTCATACGGTGAACTGAGCACCGCCGTCAGTAAGCCATCCAGCTCTGACACATCCAGAATAGACTTGTCCGTATTGTACTTAGTCAGTACATCATCCAGCCATTCCAGTTCGCTCTCGTTTAGTGGTCCCGTTTTCATAACGCTTTTCCTTAGTAAAAATTCTTGCCTGTGATTATCTTACATGGCTGGTGGGATATCAGATCCAAATGGGCATGAGCGGCTTACAGGTACCGTCAATTCAGGTTAACAGGAAACGAGGGGAATTCCGGTAGTTAACGCACAAAAGGGAGCATCAGCCGCCGGGCATCATACGCGGAAAACAGAACAAAACCACCCGAAGGTGGTTTATTGTGGCTCAATACGGTTCAACGTTGCGGTATACCCCGTTTTCGCCACCGCGTTAAGGAGCGTATCGGTAGAAAATCCCTCGGGGACGATAGCTTCTGCCTGCCGGGTTTTGAGCGAAGATTTGGCTTTAATCACCCCATCCGTTTCACGTAGCGCCTGGTTGACCGAAATGACACATAACGAGCAGGTCATATTTTGGATATCCAGCACCACTTTCTGATTGGCAGCCTGAGTCCACAATGGCAACAGTAAACATGCGATTAACGTAATAATCTTCACTCAAACACCTCATAAAACCAGGCCACGATCGTGGGGTAAAACAACACCGGCAGAATCAGCGCCAACGCACACCAGTAGAGAACGCGCGCTTGCTTCAGGGACAGCCATCCGGAACACCATAGTTTTTTAGAAAAGTAGAGCCGCCAGAAAACGCGTAACAACAGCCCTAAGGACAGCAACATCAGGGGAATGCGCAGAAACTCAAACTGAGTGAACACGGCAAAGCTCGCCGCCGAAATACCAAACAGCAGATACAGCAGTGGTCCGACGCAACATAAGCCAGCCGTGACGGCAGCCGCGGCGGCCGTCAGCAGGGTCAATCCCGCCCCTTTAGCGTTGTTCTGTTGCGACATAGCGGTAAGAGAACGCTTTCGGGTCATAGAAATTGATGGGGTCACCGTCCACTTCAGCATAAGGATAACCAAAGTTGTTCATCGCGCCCTGCTCTGTAGCCGGGTACAGTTCAAAGTCACGACCATAGTTGAAGCCAACCCAGTTCATTTCCCAGTTGCCAAACAGATAGGTATTCACCGCCTGGACGTCCGCATCCTGATGCGTTTTTTTCTCCGCCAGGCGCATTTTGGTCACATCGGCCGGATCGCACGGTAACCAGCCGTAACCCGCCAGGTAGAACTCCGCACGGCAGTGCTGCCCCCCGCTAACATCAGCAACACCTGCACTGTCGGCTTTACCAAATGCACTTGTTGAGTAGCGCTCCAGCTTGTTTGCTTTCCCCAGACGAATCCCGAACAATTCACGTGCAGGAATGCCGCTGGCTCGGGCCAGGGCGACAAAAACAGAGCTCATGTCGGTGCATTTGCCCTTGAGCTTCCCGCTTTTCAAAATCTCCGCTACATCCCCGGTTCCGCAGCCGATAACGTCATTATCGCGCTCCATATGACTGCTCACCCACTCGTAAATCAGGCGAGCTTTTTTCAGCGGGTCTTGTTCATTACCGGTAATTTTACGCGCCGTTTCCAGGACCAGCCCATCAATCGGAGTGTGCGTTGTTGGCAGCAGATACGGTTTTACATCCAGCGGGTAAGTAATCTGTTCCGGTGCTTGCCAGTTTTTTAACGCGTCATGCTGCATGGGCTCCCAATCGGCTGTCTCAATATCGAGATCAACCTTAATCAGCAGTTCTCCCTGCGAGTCGGGCCAACTGGCAAACAACGTTTTCGCGCCATAGACATTGTTGGTTGTGACGTACGCTTGTTTGTAATTGCCGCTAAAAGCAAGATTTGTCATTTGCTGGAATGCGGTATCGACCGGCAAAGGTATCCACAACTTCACGACGCCACTCGACCCCTTTGGTGGGTTGAGCTTATACGTTTGCGATAGCACAAAGCGCCGACGTGCCACCGGCACGGTTGCAGGCTCAGCAGCCTGGACCGTGCGGCTAACAATCGAAGGGCCGACTATACCGGCGGCGGAAAGGAGAACGCTATTTTTGAGAAATTGTCGACGTTGCATTGCTGTCTGTCCATGTTATGAGAGTTGAGCGACGGCTGAATAAAAAACCGCAGGCGATCATCACAGCAGACAGACGCTGACATAAAAAGGCGAGTCGATGGAGGTTATTCATCAATAACAGACCTGTTAACTGTGAATGAAATACGAAACTACGTGGCCGCCATTAAGCCACTTACCGGCGCGAAAGTACAGTAATGGCGGCATGAAGATCCCTCATCCTTATTAAGGAAACACCGCCAAAAACCTGTCTATATTTAAATGCAGGTACCTCCGCAGCAAGCACCGACGTATTTCGAAGCAGCGCGTAT
Organism: Citrobacter sp. RHBSTW-00671; assembly: GCF_014103415.1. Lineage (NCBI taxonomy): Bacteria > Pseudomonadati > Pseudomonadota > Gammaproteobacteria > Enterobacterales > Enterobacteriaceae > Citrobacter > Citrobacter sp. RHBSTW-00671. Next base: position 2,518,547 of record NZ_JABXPR010000001.1, on the reverse strand, counting down.
TTACTCACTTCCCCCATTGCCGTAAAAGAATGTCCTGGTCAATGGTGGTATCGTGGCGAACGATCCAGCACTGTGTGCCTATTCCAAGGCGATTAAGGTTAGCAACGGCGGGATTTTTAACTTTCAGGGACAAAACGGCCCCTGAGAGCAGAGGACGAAGAACCTATCCCAGCAAGCGTTATTGGCGCAAACAGTTTGAGCACTGCCAGCGGCGAAATGGCAAGCAAAATAGCCCTAATGGGATAGGCTCTGAATCAAAATATATACACATGGGTGCCAAGTTTACGGGCTAATCCCTTCGCCCCCTCGCGCATTACCGTATCGTGGTTCCAGCGAAATACCGGTGCCGCCAGTGGGGCAAGTATATTCATCCAGCGAATCGTAGTTCGTACATTCCAGTCGTGCCTGACAATAGTCTCCCTACCGGTATCAATAAAAGACCATACCCCGCGTCCTTCAACCTCGCCGCTGGCAGCACCTTCAAGAAGAGAGTACTGCAAAATATTTAATACACTGATATCAAAGGTTAGACGATACGGAAGCACACCCTTCCAGGTGTAACGATGCAACGCTCCGACTCCCTGTATATCGCCTTTTTTAATCTCAACAACACGCTCAAGGCTTCTCCACCATTCTGGCCACTGATCCGGGTGGGAGAAAACATCCCAGACATCCTGTAGTGAAGCCTCAACCCGCCAGACTGTGGAAAACTGATAGTCAGCCATCGCCTTCTCTCCCCTATGGGGTGAAAAATCTGCGGCACCTGCCTGTGCTACGAACAGGCATAATCACCTGTGAGCTGTTTTTATTATAGTGCTTAATTACACGGCCAGGCCTCCCAGAATCACCGCCTCAGCCGCCAGAAAATGGTGGTTTACCGCCCGGATAAGAGCGTCATCAAACGCTATACTTTAATAGCCACATTATTTATGAGTATTTATCATGAAACTGCCACGGGTATTTTCATGCGCCGTCCTTGCGCTACTGCTGTCGGTGTCTTCATCAGTTGCAGCAGGCACATTGCAAAGTCAGGCTCAAAGAGAGCAAGAGTTGAGTGCTGCGTTAGCTGCCGGTAATGGTGTTATCGTGATTGGCGGAATGGATGATTTTGCGTTTACGCTCAGAGCCCGTAGCCGGCTCCACAGACCCTTTACGATTCAGGATGGCATTAACGATCCCCTCATAATGAGCGGTTTTCAGAACCACAACGATAACCCCGCCCGTGATGGGTTCATGAACAACCCGGCCCGCGGAGGGTTTATGCTGAGCACGCCTATTCGCCGATAAACGAATGGGCTAAATCATGTTGGTGAATTGGGCGTTTTGGCGGTTTTGCTTTACAGGTGGGTATTGCGACGCAAGCTATAAGCTGTCAGTCCGTTTCAGGCACAAAAAAACCACCCGTAGGTGGTTTCACGACACTGCTTATTGCTTTGATTATTCTGTTCTTTCCCATGGTACCCGGAGTGGGACTTGAACCCACACAGCGCGAACGCCGAGGGATTTTAAATCATGCGTGTTATCGATAGCAATCAACAAGTTAAAGGATTATTTCACCATTAATTCATTTTTTTATTATCTGAACATTCAAAAGGTTACCGTTAGCCCTCAGACCCCAATGGTGAAGCATTTACAGTCGTGAAGATCCACTGTGCGTGACTACCTGAGCCCTATTCAACATAATCTGATGAAGTGATCCTACTAACCCAATCAAACATGATTTGCATATGGTTGCCTTCAGGTATTTTAATTCCAACATGGCAAGCATTAACACCCGTGGTATCACCTACAATAATTCTGCCATCAAGCATATAAACCCTGATGCCTACCCCTTGCTTGAAACACTTATTGCATATCGAAAAGAAATCCTGCTTTGTTGGTTCATTTGGCTGGGTATTGAATGTCCCGGTCATCACTAACGCAGTACAAATATCAGAGTTATCGTTTAGTTCCTCAAGAGAGGCAAGAGACTCAAGTTTTACTTCGATCCTGTTGCTTCCTTTGGGAATATCTGACGCCAGAATTAAGTTCTCATTCGGATTGAATTTTGAGATGTAACCAATGATCGATTGCCCATTGCAGCTAACCAGTTTTACCAGGCAATCATTAAAACGCAGATACTGTATCCGACGAGCGAGCATTGAATAGTCACGCGGCCACATCTCTGCTACTCGACCGTAAGAAATATCATTCATTGCCAGAACATCCATTTAATCCTAAAAGTATTATTCTAAACGAAAAAACCCCGCCTGAGCGGGGTTTGTGCGATAAGTGTAAATTAACGCAGCAGAGACAGGACGTTCTGCGTGGTCTGGTTTGCCTGCGCCAGAACAGAAGTACCCGCCTGTTGCAGAATGTTTGCGCGAGACATGTTGGACACTTCGGTCGCGTAGTCAGCATCTTCGATACGGCTACGGGCTTCAGACAGGTTGTTTACGGTGTTACCCAGGTTGGTGATGGTAGAGTTGAAACGGTTCTGTACCGCACCCAGGTCGGAACGCAGGTCAGCAACTTTCGCCAGCGCCGCGTCGATTTTAGCCAGCGGGCTATCGGTAGTAGCAGTCGCAATTTCATTCACTTTAGGCTCAGTTTTGAAATTGTGATTTTTTACTTTCTCTGCAAGGTAGTCCTTACCACCGACGTTAGCAATTTCGGTTTTACCATTGACACCACCGAGTTGGACAGCAGCAGTTGCGGCCTTTCCATTTGCATCGGTATATGCTACTTCTTTAATGGATACTTTGTTAGATTCGTCAACTGATGCAGCATAATATTTTCCGCTAGCAGTTTTCAGCGCATAACCGCCATCAATGGCTTTACCATTATTGTCAGTAAAAGACACTTTAACAAGTGAAGCAGAGTCAGCATCAGTGGAATCAACATTCGCCGCTTTTAATGCCTTAATAGCAGCATACGTCGCTGGTTCCTGCTTAAATTTCACATCTTTAGTTGCAGCTGGCAGCACATCAACATCAGCATCTTTGAGTGTTACTGCTCCAGATGTATCGTCAATCTCTACCTCATAAACACCATTTTTGGCGGTGTCACCTGCTACTGTGACATTCGCATAGTATTTGTTCTTAGCTTCATCAAATTTCACATCGCCAGTAATTGTTGCACCTGTCGCAGTCGATGCACTATCTTTATTTTTAATTGCTGTTACTGCTGATGCTGAAAAACCTGTTGTGACGGGCGCTACTGTAGAGTTCTGGTAACCAACAGGAGCCACAGCAGTATCAGAAACTTTATATTTCTGCTGTACGTTCAGTGAATCCAGACCCAGCGTTTTGGAGTTGATTTCTTTCAGGTTGATATCGATGGTTTCGCCATCGTTGGCACCGACCTGGATAGTCAGGGTGTTGTCTTTCGCCAGCACTTTCACGCCGTTGAACTGGGTCTGACCGGATACGCGGTCGATTTCGTTCAGACGCTGAGTGATTTCAGCCTGGATGGAGTCGAGGTCAGACTGGGAGTTGGTACCGGTAGAAGACTGAACCGCCAGCTCACGAACACGCTGCAGGTTGTTGTTGATTTCAGACAGAGAACCTTCAGTGGTCTGCGCGATGGAGATACCATCGTTGGCGTTACGGGACGCCTGAGTCAGACCTTTGATGTTAGAGGTGAAACGGTTTGCAATCGCCTGACCAGCAGCATCGTCTTTCGCGCTGTTGATACGCAGACCGGAAGACAGACGCTCAATAGCGGAGCTCAGAGAAGACTGAGATTTGTTCAGGTTATTCTGGGTCAACAGCGACAGGCTGTTTGTATTGATAACTTGTGCCATAAAATATTCCTTTTGGGTTATTACGCCAGGCTTGCCTGTGTCATTCAAGTTATCGTCATCAATCAATTAAACTTTACTATTTTTTTTAATCTCAACAACTAGCTGTTTCCAAATGAACTTAAACAAAACCAACCCTTAAACCTGGTGGATTACTTCTTTTCTTTGCTGCTTTTGCGAGGGCATTTTTCTTAAAAATGTAAAATACACCCGACACAGAAACTGTCACTCTCCGTAATCACTTGAAATTAATTTTCTTGCTAAGAATTATTTTTAATCAGCACTAAATTAGTCATTGTTAATGCCGATACTCAACTCGCCTATAATAAATTTGAACACAAAATAAGCATATCATTGCCCGCCCGTGCGGGCTTTTTTGTTTTTATCATCACATAACAGGACAGTCATCAAACTCCCCCAGCCTCGCATCATTAATGATGTAGGTGATCACCCCGAACACCGGGAGCGAAGTGCCATATCCTTCATTTTCGGCTGGTATCGCTTCCCTTCTCCCGTTCTCTAGGTTGATCAGGTGCGGCTTCGGGTGCGTCCGGTATCGCTTAATCCTGAATTCTCCATCCATCGCACATATCAACAACGAACCATCGCATGGCGATAAAGATGAGTCGATAACCAGCAGCGCACCGTTCAGTATCCCTTCACGATAATACGAAGCTGCAGCCCGCATAAAATACGTTGCTGATGGATGGCGAATAAACTGCTGGTCGAGGGAGATTCGTGTTTCAACATAATCTGCCGCAGGTGATGGGAATCCCATGTCAGTACCCTCTCTTGAATGACGGATAGAAATACAGTATAAATACTGTATATCTATCCAGTAAAGAGGTAATGCGCAATGTTCGTGGAACTCGTTTATGACAAACGGAATTTTGATGGTCTGCCAGGTGCAAAAGACATCATTCTGGGCGAATTGACTAAGAGGGTTCACCGGATTTTCCCGGATGCTGATGTCCGGGTAAAACCGATGATGACACTGCCGGCGATCAACACTGACGCCAGCAAGCATGAGAAAGAACAAATAAGCCGTACTGTTCAGGAAATGTTTGAAGAGGCTGATATGTGGCTGGCAAATGAATAATGTTCTGCAATCCTGCACAGCCTACGCAGGCGGGAGAGCGGGCCAGTTAACATGCTCAGGGTCAGTTGTCACATCGACCGCCTTAACCTCGTTTTTATAAGCCATCCACGCCGACAGTTTAGCTTTGTTGGCGTCGCTGATTTCACCCAGCATCAGCTCTGTTCGCCAGTCGAGCATTACTTTATCGGCACTGGCCAGCAACTTACTACGCAGTTTTTCAGCGTCAACTATCGCTGCATTTCGCTGCGCGTCGGCATCTGTAACCCACTTGCTGCCATCCCATTTATCATACTGAGTGGATGGCGCAACGGTTGTGTAACCAGAACGAATCTCCCCTATGTAATCAACGAATTCCGGGGTTCTGTCCATAGTCGAATAGACCGTAATGCCGCGATGGTCTGGCTGTTGCTCCCAGTCAGTACCGTTGAATACAGCGACAAATCCCGACCGTTTCTCTCCCGGATCTATATCAGTTGAATGCCCTGGCATACTGACACCAGGATGAATAAATTCATCAGAGAACCCGCAGTATTCTCCCGTGGCTGCATCATAGTAAAAGCAGACGACATTCCCCGGCACAATAGCCAGTCCATTTTCATCAAAAACAGGTTTCATTATTTTGCCCTCACCAGACAGTTAAATGCTATTGAGCGTGGGGCGGTTTCACCGGCGCCACCGCTCTGCGTTTTTGTAGATATTTTTGGGTTGGCCACATCGTTTTCTACCGCGACCCAGGTTGAAGACACATCGTCCACGCCAACGGCCATCCTGCCTGTTGGTAACACATGCGTATGCTCCTTGAGGCGTGAGTCCGCCCACCCCAGTAGTGGCTGTATCGGGTTCACGCCGCGCCCATCGTCAAAAATACGAATAAACTCCCCCCGCATTTCAGGAATAATCAGGCCGGGCCACACCAGTGCCAGTTTTGGATACGTGGCGGCAGAGAATGAAGCGCCATTGGGTTTCAGGAATACCATATCCGACCATTCCGGCATGACCGTATTTGGCATTGCAGCCAATGGCCAGTAAAACGGGATTCCAATAGGGGGAGCGCCTGCTCCCAAACCAAGGTTTTGGAGAAACTTCGCCACGTCAGGAATATCCGCACCGTTTTGGTTTTTCTGCATCGCCCCGGTAATTCGAGCATCATCCCCCGAAGCTACCGTTCCGGCCGTTGTTCCAACATTTCGCGTCGAGCTGTCACCCAGCTCTAAATTCTGCCGGGCTAATGCGATATTGGGTAAGTCCGACAGGTTGCGATCTTTTGCCAGCCGTGCGCTCGCGTTATCCATCGCAATTTTAACGGCCTTCGGTGTTGCCCCCTGCGATTCGCTGTCACTGGTCACACTGCTGCTGAGCTGCACAAAACCTTTCTCTGTCGTTGACGCATCCGGGTGATTACGTGACTGCTCATGCGCGCGCAGCTGGCTGTCAACATACTGGCGTGTTGCCAGTACAACAGCCGGATCAATCTTCAACGTAACGGCTTCGGTACTGCTGACAATCAGGATCACGCGAATAACCTGAACGCGCCCGCTCCCCTCCTGCAACTGAGGCTTATAGGTTTCAGCGCAATTGGCAATCGCCACCATATCGCCATCTTTATCGAAAAGGCCGATCTCACGAATCCACCACCCGCCGACGTCTTCCGGTATGACCTGTTCCGCAATGATCTGGCTGGCGTTCGCCGGGTCCACCGTCAACATATTCAAAGGGGCGCGGCGTAACTCATGTACGAGGGCAGTCTGTGCCGGATTCGGTGTAGGCAGTACACCATTGCCATCACCAACGGCCAGCTGGGTAATCTCAACTTTCGTACCCAACGCCGTGGCTTTTGCCAGTTTTGCCGCCCCGATATTGGTCAACAGGGCAAGATATTTAGTCGCCACTTGCGATCTCCACGGTATCAATTAAATGGATTGCTGCGCCGGTGTAGTCATTGCCACCCACAGCGATAGTTTCAGGAAAATAGGGATATACCGTCAGCGTATCACCCACGTAACACCCCGCCCCTATCTCGATATAACCCTGAGACTGAAGCGAAAGCGAAAGGCCGGTGAGGTGACGGCTTCTGGGTTTTGCATCGTCGATCAGGCGCTCAAGCTCCCGATAAGTTTCCTCGGTGATCCCCTCATCCTGAATGCCGATTTCAAGCCGGAAAGTGCCTGGCTCCTCGCCGTTCTGCCACCACTCAATCACCCTCAGCAAATAGCCGAAAGGTTCAACAACGCGCCTCAGCGCTGAAATCGTGCCTTTGTGGCGATGGACAAGCCAGGAGGCTTTTATTACCTGCCTCTTGGTCTGTTCAGACCAGCGCTTATCCCAGCGATCAACAGACAACGCCCAGGCCAGATAGGGTAAAAACTCCACGGGGCATTCATCCGGATTCCAGAGCTTTCGAAGGTCGACAGGAATACCGCTGATCCGCGCCGTCGGTTTCTCCGCATTCCGCATGAAGGTGCTGGCTGAAGGCGGCAGGAGGCTGTTATTCATCCGTTCCCCCTACGCTGATGGTGTGCGAAATACATCGTGCCGCCTGGATATCATTGATCACGATATCTTCCTGAGGATTCAGCAAGACTACGCGCTGCACCCCCTGCACATGCAGAGCGGCCATAATGGCTGAACGCGCAACATCGCGACCGATTTTCCCCTGCGCTCCCAGCCATGTCCGCAGTGCATCATCTGCCGCACTCAGGATCGGCTCAGATTCCGGCCCCGGATAGAGATAAAGCAGAGCGTCAATTTCATAATTCACAATCTCCGCTGACTGGACGGTTAGTCGGTCGGCAACAGGCCGCTTATCATCCGCTGAGAGCGTGTCGTTTACTGTTGCGATCAGCTCGTCGCTCGCCGTGCCATCCCCTTCGGTAGACAGAATGGACACGACGACAACAGCGGGTGAGGGGCTGGTTGCCTTGGCATCTGCAACTTTACCGCTGGCACTCTTCGCAAAATATTCGTATGCCCCGGTAGGGCCAGCAACGCTCAACCCTTCAAAAGCGGATTGCGCACGCAGACGCAGTGCGGTATCGCTTTCCATCTCTGCATCGGTGGTTTCGGTAGCCGGAATACGAACCAGGCGCTCGGTGTTCAGGTTACCCGCAAGGTTATCAAGATCGGTGGAGACGGAATGGCTCAACATGCAGGCCGCAGCACCCTCATTGATTCGCTGGCGCAGCATTAATTCCCGGTAGGCAATCACCTGCGCCAGTATGGTCAGGGGCTCAGACTCAAGCTTTAACGCAGCGGCAACAGAGGCCTGTTGTTCATCAGGGAAAGCCGCGATCATGACGGCTTTGACATCCGCCATGATCACTTCAAAATCCAGCACCTCAATAATTTGCGGCGGCGGTAGCTGCGCCAAATCAACTGTTGCCATTGCTGCTTTTCCTGAGTGTTAAGGTTGTCGTCTGCTGTTCCATAGATTCCGTCAGAGCCCCTGACAATCCCGCCTCCACTGCTCCGGACTGCGAATAACGCACATCCACGATGCTCAGCGTGATCCGCGGCTCCCATGTCGCCAGCGCAATAACCACCGCGCTCATCAGTTGCATGCGTGTAACGTCGTTTTGCGGACCATCAATCAGATCAGGAACGAGAGAGCCGTAGTCACGGCGCATGACCCGCGAGCCGATCGGGGTGTTAAGAATATCACTGGCTGACTGCCACACGTGGGCGGCATCCGTCAGCGTTCCCGTGCCATCAGGATTCATCCCGGTATAGCGCACCGTCATCGCGTGCCCTCCGTCCAGCTTCCGCCACGCTGCACTCCACCATGACCATGATCATCAACCTGGACACCGTTTGAGATGAACGCACCGCCAGAGTGCGTAAAGTCCCCCTGCATTTTGCCGCCTTCCGTAACGGTGAAATTTTTGGTTTTCAGCATCTCGGTACACTCGACCAGCGGCGTTTTCAGCAAGACCTTAACCGACGCCTCAATCGTTGCTGATTTGATGCCGCTGACCTGCAAAGCCCCTGCTTCTGCGTCATAGCGAAACTTCGCTCCATCCGGCGCGGTCACGATCATTTCTTTTGCCGATATACCTGGCGCAGGATTGTCGTTGCTGTAAAGACTTCCCCCGATGATCGCAGCGGTAGTGTTACCCCCAAGGCACAGGAACCATACCTGCTCGCCAACAGACGGCGGCACCCAGAAGCTGAAAGCACCTGCACGCTGTGCATTCCAGCGCAGCCAGGTGGAATCCAGCTCTCCGCTTTTTACCCTTACCCGCCACTTTTCCTCGTCAATCTCCGTCACCGTACCGGTGCGAACGATGTTTTCCAGCAGGCGAATGACTTCAGCCAGATCCATCAGCTCACCCCCAGAGAATCAATGACCTGCCGGGCAATAGCCATGCGGTCCGCCTTGCTCAGGCCGAGCAACTCACGGCGCGGATAGCTGGCCATCGCGCCACTGTCGTTTACCCTGTCCCGTAGCCCGTACTGGTGAACGCGGGCGATGCGGGCAGCAGCGCCAGAAAAACCAACTACAGCCCCCTCAGAAGTCGCTCTTGCTTTCAGAAAACGGGTTGTGCGCAGTCGGCGAAACATAGGATCGCTTTTCGTGGTATCACGGCGCGTCTCGCTGAAACTGATATCAAGATAACGCTCAATATCAGAGCGATAGAACGAGCGAACGGCCCCTTTCCCCTCATCAAAGCCTGTCAGCATGCGTCCCCGGCTTCCACGGGTTGCCCGCCAGTTCCTCAGACGACGCTCCTCACCTTGCCAGACAAACCCGATCCCAGCCTGGGAGCGTAAGACGCGGCGATGACGCTTCTGGTATTTCGTGCCATCCGGAGCTGTCTGCCTCCCGATGCGCTGGCTCTGGCTACGGCGTAATGTAGTCGCTATTCCGCGCACAGTACGCAACCGGCTCGCTGGCGCCATTGCGGACAGGATGTCTGCAAAAACCTGATCGAGTTGATGAAACAGCGCGGCATCATCGGTCATGCCAGCTCTCCTCCGCCAAATACCACTTCCCACTCTCCGCCATTGATGCGCGGGCGGTCTTCGCTCAGGTGCTTCGCGACGGGCTTCCCGTCAACGGTTTCCACCATGACGCGCTCCCAGACCGGCACCTTGAACAGAAGATCGGCCAGGTCGTCGCTGATAATGTCAGCGTCAAACTCCACCTTGCGGTTATTGTCAGGATTCAGCAGTAAATCAGGCTGATATTGCCAGGCCCAGGCCATGATCGGCAGCATCAGATCATCAACCGCCCCTGGGAATTCCACGGCGAGAATATTGATGGTGTAGAGGTACATGAAAGACGGTTCGCCGGTCGCTTCAATCCCGATATTGCCTTTTTCCACCCAGACGGTGATTTGCTCCGGGTTGGCCTTACACCATGTGTTACCGGCTATCAGGGCTTCACGCATCAATTCTGCTTTTTTCACTTTATCCCCCTGGCGATTCGCCGCAGTTCCAGCTCTCTGATGCCCGCCTTATCGGCGTTGCATGTGTCCAGCGCATCCAGCAGCGCATCGGACCACGGAGCGAGACTCCCGTATGTCATTGGTTTTGGCGGTGCTGGCGTTTCAGTTTTTGCTGTCAGGCTTTCCGGTAAAGGTTCCTGAATAATCACCGGCGCCAACTTCGGCGGCTCGCTGGTACAGGCTGTCAGCCACACGGTCAGGCACAGGCACAGCGGCGCATTTATCACCGGCCAGCTCAGTTTTGATATTTTCACGGCGCTTTTCCCCTGTATCGCTACGCTTCTGAGCCAGTGTTTTCAGACCAGCAGCCACTTCGTTCACGTCGTTACGTAACGCCCTGACCTCGTCCAGCACATCACCGGTTTGCTTAAGCTTCTGGTTAGCTTCTCCAAGTGCCGTCTCTGCGGCCTCTCGTTTACTGCTCTCCAGCGTCAGCCTGACGCCTGCGAGGACCAGCAGAAGGGAAATAAAAACGGTAAATACACCCAGCGCTTTCATTTCACCCCCTTTAGCTCAGGCTCTGAGAGGCACCAGTCCCGAAACTCTTCCCGGCGCCTTTCCAGCCCCGGCATACGTTTTCCGCCGGAGTTGACAAAGTCTGTGAGTCGCTCGCAAACGCCCTGCCAGTTACCATCCTGCGCATTGCGCCAGATTGTTGTTCTGACCTTCTGGCCCTTTTTGTTGGTGTACCAGCCAAGACCACCACAACCGACGTTAAATGCGCCGTCAGTGAGCGCTTCGAAAACCCGTTGTGGTGCAGCTGCGCCATTAAACTCGCGGTTTACGCATTTCTCAGCACGAAACAGGTCATTCACCCATCGCTCGGCGATCTCGCGCTCGGCGTATTCGCGGTTCTGCACGTTGCTGGTCGACCCCATGCCTACGGTCAGCACACCTGCCGGGCAGTAATACGGCGTCTTTCGGCAATCCTCGTATTTCGCCATCTTCAGCTGCGCTTCAGGACTTGTGCGCAGCGTCTGCGGCCAGAGTGCCGCTGCGAGAGAGACAATCGCCGCAACAGAACAGGCAATAATTCCTCTTTTCATCGCGGTGACTCCCTGATAGTCCGAATTAACTCCTTCACGTCCTGCCGGTTCTCGGTATCGTCCCGAATCGCATCGATCAATTCATTCAGCAGAACATTATTGGTTTCATGGATGCGGGACATTCGGCGGCGATGGATCTCACCCAGCACGGCAACCACGATCCCGGTGAGCGCAGCAATGAAAGCCAGCCAGTCCTTCTGCGTCATCATGCCGACGCCCGTCAGCAGCATCGACCAAAGGTACACCGTCCAGTTCCAGAGGCGGTTTATCAGCTCCATAATTGAACAGTCTCCTTTGTCGCAGAGGTGTCGACGTCAGGCAGTTCAACTTCCTGCCCGGCATCAAGGAAGATCTGAGCGGCCAGCGCATGATTCGCAGCCAGTACGATCTCGGTCACGCCCTGGGTGATGCCGTAGTGACGCTGACACAACAAATCCACTGTATCGCCCTGCAATGCCTTCACTTTCATCAGAACGCCTCCGCAGAGTTACGGACCACGCCCTGAATATCCGAGATAGCCCAGCGCGCATCACGCCAGTGATCATTCGCCTGGGTTGCGAGTGCGGCGGCGCGCTTCTCGCCCGCGTCACCCGTGGTGTCAACATCGCGGAAAGTCTCGATCAGAAGGGCCCGCGAGATGCTGTAAACTGCGCGGCGCCAGCGATATACCTTTACGCTCTCGTCGTTAATCACCATGGCCGGTACGGCGGCCAAACTGGCATATCCGGCCCCAATCTGTTCAGCCTGCCATTGCTTCAGCTGATCAGCTGTGTGGGCTACGGCTTCAATGACCACCTGCTTTAAACGCGAAGTGGTAACCGCACCGGTGATCCGCATCTCCTTACGGACGTTGCTCAGCACTATCTCGGGCCAGAACTCCCCGGCGGTGACTTTCTCTCCGCCGTCATCCACGTCCGGCACATCCTCCGCAGAGGAGGTAACTGTGCGAGGGGCCACAAGGCTCATCGTGTAGTCTCCAGAAAAGGTTGGCGGTGAGCGGACGGAGAAAAGCTAACGCGATGCGTTGCAGATTTCCGCCCGCGCCGCCAGCGCACGGGGCGCAAGTCGGTTATTTTTTATCGGCGGTGGGCTTTTTCGTCGTTGTTTTGCGGGCCGCCGTTTTGCGTGTTGTGCTTCCGGGGTTGTTTTTGGCGGCTGGCTTTTTGGCAGCTGGCACCGTCACTTCCGGCGTTGCTGCAGCCTGATTATTGCCCCCTTCGCCCCCGCTCTGGTCTGCCCCCTCACCGCCTGATGCATTTTCCACAGAGGCTTTTTTTACCTGCCTGGCAAGCTTATCGATCAGCTTTTTCACCCCGGCGCCGGAGTCGAGGTTCAGCGCGCGACGCAACAGCTCCAGCGCGGTCGCCTGTTCATCCGCAGTGCCGTTGCACAATGCAAAGGCGCGGGCTTTATACAGCTTGGCCCGTACGACGTCTGGCATATCGCTGTTTTCAGTGATCTCCTGGACCTCATCGAGCACCGCCAGATATGGCTTAACATCAGTGCTGTCATCCGCCTTGACCTGCACCAGAATGGGATCGCAAATCTCATCGACCAGCGCTGTCGCTGCCGTGCGGTTAAACCGGTCTGGCATTGCCAGGTTGTGCGCGATGACGTACCGCCCGATGCGCACGGCCAGCGGATAATCCCGAATATCAATCGCCCAAATCATCAGGCGCGTGATCACTTCATCCTGTCGCCCGCTGTCTCCCTCCAGCGTTCCTTCAATCCACCCCTCGTAATTGGGTAGCAGCTGGCGTTTAAGCGCGGCTTTTGCCTGTTCGCCCTGAATTTTCTTCAGCGCACTCATATCCATACGCATGCGGTGCAGAATTTGCTCGTGCGCAGTACGCGCTGTTTCTGACAGATCATCTGCCTTGCCATGGCGTTCAGCCATGACGCGTTGAAAATGTCGTTGTGCCGGTGTCAGCATTGTTTCTTCCCCGATGAACGGCGGGCCGAAGCCCGCCAGTGTGCGGTTATGCGCCGCCTGCCGGCGCCTCGGCAAAGGTAATGCCGTCAATGAATGCGACGTTGCCGTAGTCCTCAATCACAAAGTCATCATTCGATGACTGATAGGTCGCAATACGGTTGTACTCCGGCTCTTCCTTGATCGTCCGACGCATTCCACCGCGCTGGTAGTACACGGACAGGTTTTTAAACGGCGTGATCAGTACGCCATTGACCGGGAAGTACGGCGCGATGAAGGTCGGCATGTTGCCGACACGTTCCTGCGCAACAATCAGCTGACCGGCCAGCATTTCGGTATTCGGGTTGGTCTGGCTCATGGCGTTAATCGCCGGGAAGTTGCCGGTGGTCAACAGGTCGCCCGCCAGGATTACCACGTTGTCAGGATTACGTTTGTGCCACTCATCCATCAGGCTGTTTTTTGCGTCGTACACCGCCGCGCCCAGGTTACCGTAAGTCCCTTTCGCAATAACCTTGTTATCTTCATCACGGGAAGTGATCGTGACGCCGGAAATCACGCGGTGTGAGGCTTCGGTACGGATTTTCTCCAGCCAGCCAATACCACAATCCTGCAACAGTGGGTTAGCCGCGCGGTCTGATGGATCGCTGTATTTGGTGCCGTTGAAACCGATCATGATGCGGTCAAGTGACATCTGGCGAGCCATAGCCTTGCTGATCAGGGGCTGGAATTCCGGCATATGCGCCCAGGCATCAAGCTGTTCATAGCTGATCCCGTAGTCGTAGTTGACCTTACGGCACATGTAATCAAACGGCTCCATTGAATGGTTAGCCCCTGGATTACGACGGTTGGTGGTGCTGTTGTTAACGCCAGCCATCGGGCCTTTGCTGCCAATCAGCACTTTCTGACCAATCTGCTGGTTAACGCCAAACACGTTAATTTTGCTCAGGAAAGAATCACTCTCCTGTGCGGCCTGCTCCATGCGCTGCTGACGCGCCGGGTCTACCGCAAATTTCGCAGCGACTGCCGCAGTCGATACGCCGTTTAAGCGCGCCTGTTGCGCAATGTACTGATCAAACAGCTGGCGGGTATTGTTTTCCATGTTCTCTGCTCTCGTAGTGGATATCAGTAATCAGCCAGCTGCGCGTTGGCGCCGCCGTTCGCAGGTGGTCGCTGACTGAAGGAAGCTTCAGTGCTCACCAGCTTCTGGCGCAGCTCCGCAAGCTCAGTGGTCAGCTTCTGGATAGCGGCCTTATCCTCCTGGCGCTCCTGCTCTGCGGCACTGAAGCGATCAATTTGCTCGGATTGCGATTGCGCCACGGCCTCAACGACCTGATACATCTGACTGAAGCGCTGATCGTCCGTTTTCTGACCTTTGCCAATAATGCTCATCACGCGATTAAACCACCTGGCACCTTCATCGCTGCGCTGGGCGGTCAGCTCGATCACCTCTGCTTCAAGCGCTTCGGTGAACATCGGCGCCTCACCCTGCTGGTTATTGAAGGCCATCACCGATGCACGCTGCTGTGAGGCAAATTTAAGACGCTCAGTGCCCAGGCTCGCCGGGGTATCGGTCATTGCCAGCCCGACAACATAGGCTTTGCCGTTGAGGGCAAACTGCGGATGCAGCTCAATACTGGAATAGACTTTTTGCCCTTTGTCGGTCATCTGCACCATGCGCTCGGATGGTTCGATTTCGGCATAAAGCGCGGTGCGCCCCGCCAGTGCACCTTCGGTGATGTCTTCAGTGCTGAGGGCTACCACATCCCCCATCGCCCCAAAATCGCTATTCGGGAACATAGAGAGATAGTGCTCAATGTTGACCCGCGCGCCATACACCTCTGGGTTGTAATTTGCTGCTGCATCGCGAAGGTGCTGCGGTTGAATTTCGCGCCCGTCAACGGTATTTCCGGAGACGGCCACGCGAAACTTCTTACGTGGTTTTGCTGTGCCTGCCATGTTCGTTTACTCGCTTGTTTTCTGAGTTCCCGGAGATGATGGCAGGGGGACGCATCCCCCCTCAACGCGTTGTTGTTGTGAGCGGAGCACTACAACCTAAAGCGAGCGCAAGGGTACGCGCGCGCGGGTTAATCTCCCCGGCAGGAAGCGAGGAGGATTAATGGCGATTGAAGAAGCATTCATCATGCAGCGTGCACGACAGCTTTACTGGCAGGGCTACCCGCCAGCAGAGATCGCACGCCTGATGGGGATCAACCAGAACACGGTTTACTCATGGAAAAAGCGAGATGAATGGGACGCCACACCGCCGATCCAGCGCGTGACAACATCCATTGATGCCAGGCTAATTCAGCTCACTGGCAAAGACAAAAAGACCGGCGGTGATTTCAAAGAGATTGACCTGCTCACCCGTCAGCTGAAAAAGCTGGATAACGGCACAGCAGCCACCCAGCCGAAGAAAAAGATCCGCAAAAAGCAAAACTATTTCTCAGAGTCGCAGATTGCCGCGCTGCGGGAGAACATTCTCGGCTCTCTGCACTGGCACCAGAAAGGGTGGTATGACAATCACCACTGGCGCAACCGCATGATCCTGAAAAGCCGTCAGGTTGGCGCGACGTGGTATTTCGCACGTGAAGCTCTGGTGCGCGCCCTGTCTGAGGATGTGAAATACAAGCATCAGCGCAACCAAATCTTTTTATCGGCAAGCCGCCGCCAGGCGTACCAGTTTCGTAGTTTCATTCGCTCGGCCGCCGAAGAAGTTGACGTGGAGCTCAAGGGCGGCGACATGATCCAGCTGTTCAACGGCGCCGAGCTGCATTTTCTTGGCACGTCAGCGGCTACCGCTCAGTCATACACGGGCAACCTGTATTTCGACGAATTCTTTTGGGTAGGCCAGTTTGCCAACCTGAAAAAAGTCGCGGGCGCCATGGCAACGCTAAAAGGCCTAACGCGTACCTATTTCTCCACCCCTTCAGCCGAAAGCCATGAGGCTTATCCATTCTGGACAGGTGAAGCATTTAACAAAGGTCGCAGCCATGGCAAGCGCATTGAGTTTGATACATCCTGGAAAACACTTAACAGCGGCCTGATGTGCCCGGACAAGATCTGGAGGCAGATTGTCACGTTGCAGGATGCTATCGACCATGGATGGGATCTGACTGATATCGACGAAATCCGGGAAGAGAACAGCCCGGAGGAATACGACAACCTGTACGGATGCCAGTTCATCAAAAGCGGTGAAAGCGCCTTTGACTATAACAGGCTACTGGCATGCGGCGCTGATGGTTATGACGACTGGCCCGACTGGCGGCCATATGCGGCCCGCCCCATGGCTGATCGTCCCGTCTGGATTGGCTACGACCCGAACGGCGCCAGCGGCAAGGGGGACAGTGGAGCCATATCCGTTAACGCTGTGCCGATGGTGCCCGGCGGCAAGTTCCGCACGATTGAGACACTACGCATACGAGGGATGGAGTTCGAAGAGCAGGCCA
Organism: Citrobacter sp. RHBSTW-00671; assembly: GCF_014103415.1. Taxonomy (NCBI): domain Bacteria; kingdom Pseudomonadati; phylum Pseudomonadota; class Gammaproteobacteria; order Enterobacterales; family Enterobacteriaceae; genus Citrobacter; species Citrobacter sp. RHBSTW-00671. The sequence goes on along the minus strand of NZ_JABXPR010000001.1, from coordinate 2,501,801 downwards.
ATCTCATTATCGGCATGCTCACCCGGTACAACGTGCAGCACATTGGGATCGATGGCACCGGTATTGGTGAAGCGGTTTATCAGCTGGTTAAAAAGCATTTCCCGGCAGCGGTTTGTTACCAGTTCTCACCGTCCAGCAAGCGAATGCTCGTGCTGAAGATGCAACAGCTGATTCGTGGCGGGCGCTGGGAGTTTGATCGTGGTGAGCTTGACCTGGTCGGTGCATTCAACTCAGTCCGCAAGATCGTTACCCCTGGAGGCGTTGTCACTTACGACACGGACCGCTCTCGCGGCGTCAGTCATGGCGATCTCGCATGGGCGACGATGCTTGCCACCATTAACGAACCGCTGGGACAAGAAGGCGGCAGCAGTATGACAGTTACGGAGTATTAACCTTGAGCAAACAAAGACCCACACGCGGCAGGAAGTATGCCAGGGAGCAGGCAGATCTCGCCGCCTCACTGAAAGCGTCACCGGAGCTGAACTCATTCACCTTCGACGGCCCATGGCCGGTGAGTGGTGCCAGCGACCTGCTTGATAACATGTATTGCGCAGACAACGGGCGATACTACGAAACCCCCATTGACTGGTATGGCCTCGCCCGTCAGTTTGGCTATGCAAGCTGGCACCAGTCGGCGCTTTATTTCAAGCGCAATGTCCTTGCCGGATGCTTTATCCCGCACAAACTTCTTTCCCGCCAGGTGTTCTCCGCCTTCGCGCTGGACTGGTTTGTCTTCGGGAATGGCTATCTTGAGATGCGAAAAAACCGGCTTGGTGGTTCCTTTGGCTTTCGTCACTCGCTGGCGAAATACACACGCCGTGGTTCTGACCTGGACACTTACTGGTTTATTCAGGCCGGGCTACAGGATCACATGTTTTCAACGGGCTCGGTATGTCACGTTCTCAGCCCGGATATTCACCAGGAAATATACGGCATGCCTGAGTATTTCGCTGGCCTGCTGTCTGCAAACCTGGCCCATTCTGCTGACAAGTTCAGAAAGCTCTACTACGACAACGGCTCGCACGCTGGCTGCATCGTCTACGTTAACAGCGCGATGGCCGACCAGGAGAGCCTTGATAAGCTCAAAAAGACGCTGACGGATACCCGGCGGGGCGGTGCGTTTAAGAACATCCTTCTGCACGCACCTAACGGCGGCAAAGACTCAGTGCAAATACTGCCATTCAGCCAGATATCGGCTAAGGATGAGTTTGTGGGGGTGAAGTCTTCCACCCGCGATGACATGCTGGCAGCGCACCGGGTACCGCCGCAACTGATGGGCGCCATTCCGGAAGGGAACGGTTCATTCGGCGATATTGAGAAAGCGGCCCGCGTGTTCGCCGTCAACGAGCTGACACCCTGCATGGAAGCCATGAAGCATGTTAACGACTGGCTTGGTGAGGAGGTGATTCGCTTCAACCCTTACGCATTGCTTGAACCCACGAAGTGATCTCCTGGCCGCATCGTCATTTCTGGCGGTGCGGTACCACCCGCAGCACCATCATTTCCTGCCATATCGGCCACTCACGAAACAAAAATAATTCACTCCCCCTACCAGACGCAGCCTGCGGGCTTCTGGCGCGACTTCTCTCGCGCCGCCGCTTTGCTCAACCATCAACATGAGCGCCCAGCAGGCGGCGAATGGCGAAGGATATGACCCCCTGCCTGACCCCCTTTGCGCGCGCTTGCTCCCCCGCCTCGCCTGCGCGCTAAACCGACCTCTTTTTGTGCACTTTGTGCAGGCCGCCCAGGCCCCGCCAGTGCTGGGGCGGCATGTAAAAAACGTTGTTTCAAAAATTGTGCAAATTTGTGCATCTTTTTGCATCCGCGCGGCCCCATTTTTACACCTGATCAACCTCGCCGAGCGCCACCATGATCGCCAGGCGCTCGGCGGGCGGTAACGCTGCAAATTTCTCCTTCCAGCGCTGCGCTTTTCGCTTGATTCGATAGCGATCATTGTAATTTTTGCCTGCAAAAGTATGCGAATAAGCACGCCCCTCCTGGTAGTTCATCCAGATTTTCTCCGTCCTCACCCCGCCGCGCGTCATTGCCTGAAATTCTTTGCTGCGCCAGCCCACTAACGTTTCGTCATAAAGCCACGACGGATAGCCAGAAAGGATCACGCTGACGTTCTCCGGCAAGCTCATGAGGCAGGCTAACAGACGCTCATGATCGGCAACGGTATACTCATGACGGTAGCGGGCGCGACTGGTGCGCGTTTCTGGCAGATAGGGAGGATCGGAATAGACCAGCACGCGGCCATGTTGAGTAAAGTCTTCTCTTTCCAGAAAGCCTACAGCATCTCCGTGATAAAGATGCAGCGGGGGCGGAGTCTCTCCCATCTCTGCCCAGCGATTCCGCGTTAATTTGAAGGCATTTTCATCGACATCAATTCCAATCGTCCTGGCTGCGAGTGGCTTGTAAAACATTACCGCACCACTGCCCAGATGCGTTTCAATGTAGGTATCATGTGGCGGCATTTCAGCAATAATCTTTTGATAAACCCCACTCGCCGCTTTACTTCCCAGATAGCTCATAACTTTCTTGCTCCAAAAAAAACAAACCTGCAGCACCGCCAAAAATGACGGCGCTCGATAGAATGGCCAGCACAGCCAAAAGTGACCATGGCAGACCAGCGCTCTCACAGCTTCATCAGGTTTTTGATCACAATCCTGGTGACAAGGCTGTTGGTCTGCTTAGCTTTTTCCAGGATATAAGCGCAATGCTGGTCTTTAAGCTCCTCTGGGTTGACACATTGCCCCGCCCCATGCTCAACGGTTACTGATCCATTGCCGTTATAAACAATGTGCCCTTCTGCGTCGTACCCTTCGAAGTAGCTGATATAACTTGATTTCATTTTCGCTCCTTAGCATCAATCCCGGCTTTTTCGTTTAGCCGCCTTCTTCCAGCGCGTGACCAGGTCACACACCGCCATGTATTCAGACGTCGGTTTATCTTTCTCACCGGCACGCCATGCCTTCACTTCCTGCAACCGGCCATTGCTCATGGCGATCAGTCCGCCGCCATGGCGAACGCGGGCGCCGCCAGCAACCGACCTCACAACGTCATCGCTGACGAAAATCCTGCAACTACGCAGCTGAGCGCCGATGCTGGCGATGGTTTCCTGGCTAACGCCGTCTTGTTTCGCAGCATCCCTTTGCTGTACCTGTCGCAGTGCCGCTTCGGCTTTTTTCTTCTGGTATTCCGCAACTGCGGCGGCATAGTTATCCGCACGCCGCTCCGCTTCGACCCGCAGTTGTTCGCGCCAACGCTGTTCTGCCTCTTCCGGTGTCAGGCTCATATCTTTCGCAGCGGCCACTTTTGGCCCCCACGTCAACGCAGTTTCATCATCAACAGACGTGCGCAGGCCGCGCGCGGTACGCTCGAAGGCTTGATCTGAGCTTTCGCGGCCAAAGTTTTTCAGTCTGCTGGTGATTTCCTGCCGCTGCTGGCGTGAATATCGGCGCAAATCTTCGATATTCAGCGGAAGTTCTGTCATTTGACTGTCCGGGTGATCAATACCGGCATGCATCGCCGGTTTTGACGGTGTGGTACCAGCTGGCACCGCCACTTTTAACGGTGGTTTTTCGTCCGTTCCGGAGCGCTCCGTACAGTTATTGACAGAACTCCGAGGGGCCGCTGCGCGGCCTTCTAAGGTCAAAATCTCGACCGGCGACGGCTTCCGCTTCGGCACAATCTTGTAATCGGTGGTGCGGGTAAAAATGACTGATTCGCTGCCCGTATAAGGGCAATAAACGCCAGTAATTTTGGCGACCGTGTCCCCATAATCATTGCCATTTTCGGTGAATTCATAGTTAAGCCGAACGCGCAGGCAATCGCGCGCGACAAATGGCCCGCCCTGAGCGTTGGTGTATCCCGGCCAGTCTGGCGCATCGGCTGCTGCCCGTGCCGCTTCCAGTTCCGGATGTAATACCAGCTCGCGACTACCTAACCGGCGCAATTCGCGCCAGGTGGTAACGGGCGCACCGCCAATCTGCTGAAACTGGCGGATATTCCAGCGTGAAGCCCAGGCGCGTACACGCTTTGCCATCTCCCTGATCGGCTGGCCTGACTCAAGATCCACTTCACCATCCATGCCGTAGCCATCGATGTTTTTCGAGATGTATTTCGCGATATAGCCTGTTGCAGACCCAAATTGCTCGTCCATCGGCGTAACAGTAAAACGGTGCTCTGAAGCACCTTTCTCGTTACCGTCCTCTTTCATGGCGTGTTTGCGGAAAATGGCTGTTGCATACTCTACTTCCTCAGGACGGAGGAAAAGCAACAGATGCCAGTGAGGGGTTCCATCGTGGTGAGGCTCTGCAACACGAAAACCAAACGTGCGAATACCTTCGCGACTCCATTTGGCTCTGACGCGCGCCCAGACTTTGCAAAGGTATTTTTGCGTCTGACGCGGGCTGGCGTGCTGGTACTTATCGTTTCGTCTGCCTGACTGGACATGTGTTGAGTGGTAACGCGACGGCGCTGTCAGCGTATAGAACATGCCAACCAGCCCCATTTCATTCGCCATATCCTCAAACCCGCGCATGCGCACCATCAGCTCATGCCGCGCGATCTTCGGGTTGGAAACACTACCCATCACCTTATCCAGTAATGAGCTGCGCTCGCCGGTGTCCTGGTCTTCCAGCTCCATCGCCTGAAGGAATTCGAAGTTCGCTTTTTTCTGCGCAACCCATTCCCTGAAGCATGGATCAGAGCAATATGGTGAAGCCACTTTGCTGACATAGCCGGTCGCGATCATAAGATGTTCGCGCCAGCAGTCATGGATACGGCGGATTTTGTTAAGCCACCATTTTTCGGAATGAAGTCTGCCAGCGGCACGCAGCGCCTCGTCGGCGTCCAACTCTTCATCGCAATAACGCGCCCATCCGGGGATCGCGATATTGAGCGTCGCCGCCTTGCTCGCTATAGCCCCGTATGCGTAAATCGACGAAAAATCGAGATCAGATGTTTGTTCATACTGAAAATCAAACTCGCGCATAAACTCGCTTTTCATCAAGTTAGCAAGCTTATACCCCAGTCTTTTCAGGCGCTTTTTGTCCGCCCACGGCAACAGGTGAAAGTCATCACGCAGCGGTAAAAGAATTGCAGGAAGCGTACTTTGTGGCAGGTATTGCGCATTTACCGCATCCACGCGACGTAAAACATGGCGTTCGAACGTGCCGAACAACCAGCGCATTACATCTTTTGGCTTGTTACGATCGAGGTTTTCAAGATGCTGGGCGAAGCGCTTGCGGATAAATGCCGGGAGACTTTGCACCCTGCGGCGGAGGTAGTTAGCACGGCCTTTGCGGTCAAATACCTCTCGTGCATCACTCTCGCGCGGGCGCATGGGGGCACGATAAACAGCATCAACAAGATCACCATAAGCGAGCGCCTTGCGCTCACCTTTTGGGGTGAGATATTCAATCGCTGAATCGTCGGCTTTGTTGGGATTGATGGCCTGCCGTTTGGTATTCCATTCCCATGCTAACGCGGCGAGATCAGACATAACTCACCGTCGCCATGTAAGCTTTTATGAACGCTGTTGCCGCTTCAACATTGATGGCGTTTCCGTAGGTGCGCAGTCTTCCCACTCTGGCGGGAACCCCATTAGCCAACGGGAATGATCCGGGGACAACTGGCCTCCACTTTCCATCTTGGCAGATGAGCCAATCAGCATCTCGCCAGAAACCGTTAAGCGGGCCGGGCCGCAAAGCGCTGCCACATCCTGAAGCCGCTTCTGTATTTTTGTTCCATTGTCGCGATACGTCCGCATAGCTTCCTGCGGGCATGGTGAACGGTCGTTGCTTGTCGTCGGCGTTGGCCATGCTGCCATTTTCACCATCTGCGTAAGTGAGCTGCCCGTCATTCCAGGAGTGATCCCCGATCCGCCCCGCACTCCATCTGTCGCACTTGGTGTTGTCCATCCGGCTAATAATGCTGCTGTCTGAAGGTTCACCCCCCCCTGTCGTTTGAAATTCCCCGCCCCTCTTCCATTGCTGGCAAGCGGCGTCGGCCACCCAATAAGCACGGTCTCGCTGGTGCGGCGCGCCGACGCTCGCAGACGGAAACGCAGTCGCCCCGAAGGCATAGCCCAGGGCTTCCACGTCAGCTTGAACAAGGTCGATCCAGTAGCTCGCGTAAGCGCTTCCAGATTGCTCGCCAAATACCACGACAGGGCGGCGCTGGCCGATAAGCCAATGTGCGGAGGGCCATAAGTGCCGCTCGTCAGCAAACCCAAGTCCTTTGCCTGCCGCGCTGAAAGGTTGGCAAGGGCATGATGCTGTCCATGCAGGACGATCATCGGGCCAGCCTGCGCGACGTAATGCGAGTGACCATCCGCCAATTCCGGCGAAGAAATGGCATTGTCTGAAACCTTTGAGATCATTGGGGGTTACATCCTCAATTGAGCGTGTATCAACAACACCAGGCGCTATATGGCCGGCGTCGATTAAATTGCGCAGATGCTGCGCTGCATGAGGGTCGATTTCGTTGTAATAAGCCGTCATCGCGCACCACCTACACCGTCTCGGTGTCGCCGGGCTTAACCTGCCGGGCGTCTTTTTCGGTATCACGGATAATGGTTGTGCTGCTGTACCTGCCCCAGCTCAACACCTCCACCTCAACGATCCAGAAATCACGGTATGGACGAACGTCGAGTACGCGAGTTACTACTGCATCAACGGTATTCATCAGAATGGCAACTCCTCGTCAGGGTCTTCTTGAACGAGTTGCAGCCGTACAAGGCAACCCCTCTTAATGCCCTGATCATCGCTACCTATACCGGATACACATGATCTGGAGATCGGAACGTTTGCATCCAGGATGAATGCCCTAAAATCAATCAGGGTGAAGGTGTGGTATTGCTGACGGCCAGTTATGCGGTAAACCATCGCTGTTACTGCTGTGTAATCTCCAGACTCTTCGGCGGGATCTACCGCCATCCAGACAGGCTTGCTCATCAGAACGGCACCCCTTCATCAAACCCGTAAAAAGCCACCTGGTGCCAGTGCACCCACAAGCCTTTAAGGCCCACCTTTTCCGCAGGGCAAAACCAAACTATTTCAATCTCGCCCATGGTTTCGACAAGCATATTCAGACCCGGAATACCGTCTTCTTCATGCCTGACCAGCTGACACAGAATGGAATCAATGACCATCACGCCACCTCTTTAAATTTGCGAGATATGCGGAGTACACCGATCACCTCGCCAGCCATATCGCGGCTTTTGGCACTCACGGAACGGCGGACACTCAGGGAGTGAAGGTTGAAGGCGGAATAAATTTCGCGGGTATCAGGCGTGTCGCTGTTTGAGATGATCGAGCGGATGCCATGCTGGCGATTGACATCCAGCAAGGCTTTAACCAGCTCACGATGATCGTCCAGGGTGAATGGCTTACCGTAAGCGGTGAAGTTGGCGGTTTCACTGGCTGGAATGTATGGCGGATCGCAGTAAATGACTTTGTCAAAATCCAGTTCCACGATGTAGCGAATGGAATGGCGAAAGTCGCAATGGATGAAAACGGCGTTTGTGTCGTTTGCCTTTTCAGCAAACAGGCGCACTTCCTTTTCAGGAAAGTAAGGCGCGGCATATTTACCGAATGGAACGTTAAATTCCCCCCTCAGATTAGTGCGATACAGCCCGTTAAATCCATGGCGGTTCAGATACAGAAATAATGCGGCATACAGCAAAGCCTGATCAGGCCTAGAGGTATCACTCCACTGCATGGAGTTAAAAAGCGTCCTTCGTGCGTAGTAACGATCTTCGGTGTTATCGCCATGAAACATCGATCTCGTGATGTTGATCAGGCGTTCGGCATCCATCGTGACCACACGGAAAAAATTGATCAGCGCGCGATTGCTATCGCAAAGAATATAGCGGCGGTAATCCGTATTCATAAATACGGTTCCGCTTCCTACAAATGGCTCAATCAGACAATCGGCCTCCGGCAAATGCTCCAGCAGTTGCGACATAACGCGAGCTTTACCGCCCGCCCATTTGATTGGTGATCTGATCATTATCTTGCCCTCACAACGATTCGAGGTGTGGGGAGGTCAGGCGTTGCCAAATCTCGCAAACCTGCTCAGCGCGATAAACAGCATCTGTCAGCATGTAAGTCGCTGTAGAACGGCGCGGATGTGGTGTATATCCGGTGATACCAGCGATGTGGATTAACGTAGAGAGATGGCGAATTTCGAAAGGCGGCAGAAGCTGGTCTGGGATGCCATAGCGGGAGAGAGCATGAGCCAACGTAGCCACATCAGCTGTATTGTTCGCAGACCAGCAATAGAGTTTTTCGTGTTTTGATGCAGTGGTGTTAATAAACTTGCAGGCGGACCGTATGGCGTCAATCTCGCTACAAGTTGCACTAATAACTTCAGCGCGCTGCGCGTTATCTCCCTTCATGAGCTGCAAAACAGCCTCAGGATAAATGCCCCCTACCGTCCTGATATTTATGGCGCGATAGAACTGCGGACCAATCTGACCTGTCGAGGGCTCGAAGAAAACGCACTCAATAGCAAAGATCGGCGAATCAGGCGCTTTCCCCAGCGCGCGAATATCTAACATGAAGTTATTCATTGTTTGTTACCCTCGTTAATGGTTAATTCGCGGCTGACGATCCACCGCTCGACTGATGAATAAATCTCTTCTGGTGTGGCGCTTTCCTTTTTCAGCTGGCCGACAAAAATACGAAGCAGCCCCAAAAGGTGGGCGCGCTCGTGTTTTCGTGCATTGGTGCTTATCTCTACAAACTCCGGATCACTTATTTCGGTATCCAGCTTTATTGACTTAACCGACATGCAACCTCCTGAAAAAGGCAAAACGAACCCCCGGCAAAATGAATGCCGTTAATTTAAGCCTGCTTAATTAGTGGTTAGGACGAGGTTTTCTTTTAACCTGTTTAAACAACCTTTCGTGCCAGTAATAAAGAAAATCAATAAATGTCATTCGCGCCCGCTCATGATTCCCGCGAATTGTTTTTTCAAGTCCATAAATGATTAAATCAATTGATGGGCTGTCAGGCGTTACAACAATGCGCGCACCATTTTTTAAATTAACAATAAAGCCTTTCTCCGCGTTTTCTACCGCTTCGCGAATCAGCATTTCCCGTTCCCACGATGTTTTCTCTTCTGTAAACATATAAACCTCATGGTTTGTTTGGTGGCATACATGGTTCAGCAACTACATCCAGTTCTGCCACTCTTTTAGCGGCATACACCAGCTCGTTATCACTCAGGCCAAGAAGCGATTGAATCCGCAGTAGCGCAAGTTCCGCCTTTGCCACTCTAACTCTTCGAGCTTTCCGCATTGCTTGCTGGGTAGCTTGCGAAAGCTGGTGCGCTCCGATCAGACTCATTTGCAGCCACACTTTTTAAAAAGGTGGATTACAGCACTCAATAAACCCTTATTTATTTTTGCCGTATAAACAAACGGTTTATTCATTTCTTTAATAAAACGAACCTTATTAGGTTCTGGCTTAAAGAAACGTCCGTCAGGAGTTTCGATCCATCCGCGAGTGTTACTGTAATGCGTAACCTGGCAACCATGCTTTAACAGGCTGGCAAGTGATGGCGTGTTATCGTTCATAAAATGCCCCTATTACAATTGTCTGCGCGCCTTGCGCTCCACTTCTTCACGTCGAGACCTAAATTCAGATAATGCTTTATCTTTTTTCTGGTTTATCTTTTTACAGTGCATTCTTATCAGGATCTGAATCAGGCTCAAAACAAACACGGCAATAATAAAAAGCCCGATAGCCATTTCAAGTTTCATTTCTTCCACCATTTTTTAGTTTATCAATGGTTCGCATTGCCTCTGCTAATGCAAAGTCTCTGCCGAAATAATTCCCATCATTCATCACGCGATATGCGCGCTGCATTGTTCTGGAGTTTTTAGGACACATGTGGATAGTGAATCCCCGATACACATAATTGTGTCGACTCAGTTGGATTAGCTGATTCATGATTTTCCTGTCAACTGTTTGCAATGGCATCCTTGAGCATGGCTATCATGTTTACTTCCACCTTGCCCCCTGATAGCTCTTTAGGCCTGATAATTATCCTTCCGTCGCGAACCATTAACCTGCATGTGTCAAATGGAATGCCGGTTAGTCTGGAATACTCCTTGAGAGATACATAAGGAGCAGCAACATTCATATTGATGGTCACGCCCGTCATTTCTACCTCACACGCTAGTATCAGTTACCAGATTGCGGAAAATGTGTGGATTTCATGCACTCAAGCCCGCGCAAAAAAACTATGCGAACCATGTTTGAAGCAGATCGACATTCAGCCTCTGCCATTGCTTCAATTTCAGTGCGTTCTTCAGGTGACAGACGTAGCGGTAAAGACCCTCCCGCTACGCTGTTTTTGGGCGTACGCGCCCGCTGTGTGTTTTGTGCTTGTGTCATAGTGGTATATTGTGATCTGCTAAGTGTCTGTGGAAAACATTATGAGAACAGTAGTTCTCATTGTCAAACGGTGTTTTATGAACTTTGATTCTCAATGCGCTATCAGATTGAAAAATGAACGGAAAAGATTGGGCTTTAATCAAGCCTCCATTGCAGAACTTTGCGGTATATCCAGAGAAATTTGGGGGAAGTATGAGCGAGGCGCTGCCGTTCCCGGCGGCAATGTTTTGTGTTCCTTCGCCCTCAATGGGGCTAACGTCCAGTTCATTTTGACAGGGCAAGAATCTGGTGGTGTTGCACTAACACGGGACGAGCATGATCTAATTAATCATTTCAGAAACGCCCCATTAGCCATCAAAGCTGCTGTATTTGCAGCCTTAACGGCTGGCAACTCCGTCTCAAACTCAGTCAATGTGTCAGGAAATGGGAACCGAGTGGCTGGCAGGGATTACAACGAAAAAAAATAAATAGGGAAGCAGTATGGAAGTGAATTCCTCTGGAGATCAAAACCGCACCGCTGGACGCGACTTCACAGAAAACCGCGTTCAGATCGATAAATTTGATGGTCGTCACACCATCAACATTGCGATTCCCTCAGATACTCACGATGAGCGTCCTTTGGTTAGGGCGCAGAGAAAAGAACTTAATGCCCTAGTAGCACTTGTTTCTGATTCCTACGGCAATGAAGCATATGAGATCTGGCAAAAGCTGCATGCAGAGATTGGCGTTTCGAGTATCGAAGAAATGACCGTCAACCAATATCAGACTGCAGTTAGCTTTTTGCAGTCCATGCTCGAACGCGCTAAGGATAAAGATGCAAGTAAAGCACTTGTTAGCCTTCTCCTTCGAAATAGTGAAGACAGCGAATTGAGGCAGAAACTGATTCGTTATTGCCATGTTAACTTCGGAACTGGTCGACTGAATGACCTAACACGCAACCAGCTTCAAATGTGTTTATCGTGGCTGGACCAGCAAACACAAGATATTCCGCCTTCTCCCCCGAGAGAGAATCACTCTCCATTGGATGTCACTACATTGCTGCGATCCCACGCTAAAGAATTCATTGTCATCTTCTTAATTGGTTTCCTGTTAGGTTCATTATTTTTCTGACTTCGTGGGGTTTTATATGAGGACTATTTGTTTTACAGGTTTTGGGAAAAAAGACAAAAATGAGCTTATTGAAATTGCTAAGGCTCGTGGATATGTCGTTAGAAGTGATGTCACCAAGGATCTTAACTATCTCTGTTGCGGTGAAAATGCTGGTCCGAGCAAAATAAAAAAGGCATCTCAGCAAGGTTCAGAGGTGCTGTCGACCGAGCAATTTCTAAACCTATCCCCCTTGTCGGATGCGCAAAATATAGAAGGTCAAAAGGGCAATACACCAACATTTACAATCCATGATGAACACCCTCTTCTGGACCTGATCTGGTCGTCAATTGATACCAAAGATAATTTATCAATCATTTATCACGGAGGTGAACGATCCGGAGCAGCAAGAGATATCCTTCCTCTGACATTGCTTGATAACTTTACGCTGCGAGCAGCGGACCTATCATCTCCGACTCACCCGGTAAAAACATTCAGCTTGGAAAAAATTGAAATACCTGGTGTAGCAAGGCTCCCATCCCTGCCAAGAAAACGTAATGAGAGTAAGAAAAAACAATACTCCGTTGGCTTATATAAAAATATCGAAGAAGTGCATTTAGCATTTGCCGATACACTTCATGGTATGGGGTGGCATGTTGCTACTTATCAAGATGATGCAGGCCTTTGCAATCGTTTGGATGTCTGTGACTTTTTCAAAAATGGTAAACCACGCAAAACTCCAGTTGTAAGTTTATCCTTCCAACCAGAAAATCAAACGCGCCCATTCGTCTGTAGGTGTCGAGATATCGAATTTACATCAACCTATGCACATCTTGATAACGCTGCGGAAATGTTCATTTCACTCGCGTATGCAGGATCTGATGATGATGCAGAGGTGAGTAATTGACCGTCCGAAAACTACCCTCCGGTAAATGGCTTTGTCAGTGCTTCCCTTACGGGCGTGATGGGAAACGCATACGTAAGCAATTTGCTACCAAAGGTGAGGCGCTCTCCCATGAGCGCCGTTTAATGAATAACGCTGCAAACCAGCCGGTAAACGACAGCGCTGTGACTCTTTCGGCATTCGTTGAACGCTGGTACGAGATGCATGGCAAAACGCTCTCATCTGGTGATGAAAGAAAGGTGAAACTACTGGCCATATGCGAACGTCTTGGTGATCCATTGGCTTCTCACTTTGATAAAAACACTTTCGCTGTATACCGGGAACGGCGTTTGAGTGGTGAATGGAATCAGAAAGGCAAGAAGAAGCTGAGTGAAGCGACAGTAAACCGCGAGCAGTCTTATCTGCATGCAGTATTCTCGGAAATGAAGCGGCTGGGGGAATGGGAAGGAGATAACCCGCTGTCTGGAATCAGGCAGTTCAAAGAAGGTGATCAGGAGCTGGCTTTTCTGTATGAGGAAGAAATTGACCGATTGCTTGCAGCATGCGACCAGTCCGCAAATAAAGATTTAGGGATTATCGTACGGATTTGTCTGGCGACCGGTGCACGATGGAGCGAGGCTCAAGACTTAAAGCAATCTCAAATCCTTCCTGGTCGTCTGACGTTTACGCAAACCAAAAGCAAGAAGAACCGCACAGTGCCAATTTCACAACAACTACAGGCGATGCTCCCTAAAAAGCGTGGTGCCCTCTTCTCACCCGCATACGAGGCTTTTAAGGCAGCTCTCGCACGCGCAGGTATAGAGCTACCCAAAGGACAGCGTACCCATGTACTACGTCATACATTCGCGAGTCACTTCATGATGCGAGGTGGGAATATTTTGGTGTTACAGCAAATTCTCGGGCACAGCACGATCATGATGACAATGAGGTATGCGCATTTTGCCCCAAACCACCTTGATGCTGCGGTAGCACTTAACCCGTTCGATAACCGCCAAGAGGCAAAATAGACAAACACAAAAATATGCTGCCACGCTGCTGCCATTTTGCTGCCACTGGCAAACGACAAAAACAAAAAACCACCCGTAGGTGGTTTCACGACACTGCTTATTGCTTTGATTATTCTATTCTTTCCCATGGTACCCGGAGTGGGACTTGAACCCACACAGCGCGAACGCCGAGGGATTTTAAATCCCTTGTGTCTACCGATTCCACCATCCGGGCTCGGGAAGAAATTGGAGGCGCGTTCCGGAGTCGAACCGGACTAGACGGATTTGCAATCCGCTACATAACCGCTTTGCTAACGCGCCGAAATCTTCTGGCTTTACAGCCAAACATCCGCAAATGCCGATGTTTTAAATTTGGAGCGGGAAACGAGACTCGAACTCGCGACCCCGACCTTGGCAAGGTCGTGCTCTACCAACTGAGCTATTCCCGCATCACCAAGTAACTTTGTTAATCACTTGATTTTGTTATCGTCTGGCAATCAGTGCTGCCGTTCGATGCGTTGCATTCTACTTACCTGACGCAATGAGTCAACGATATTTTTCACCACTGACGATCGTTTGCTGAAATTTGCGGCGAAACGATCACTGATCAAGCAAATCTCCCCGTGCAGCGCTCAAATACTGGAACATTGACCATAAAGTCAGAATTGCGGCGACAAAGAAAAGTGCAATCCCGGCATACTCTACCCAGATATTTGGACGCCACAGCAGCCATGCCAGCGCCGCCATTTGCGATGTCGTTTTGACTTTACCGATCCACGACACCGCCACGCTACTACGCTTGCCAAGTTCTGCCATCCATTCACGCAGCGCTGAAATGATAATTTCACGCGCGATCATCGTGGCGGCAGGCAATGTCACCCACCAGCTGTGGTAGTGCTCCGTCACCAGCACCATCGCGATAGCCACCAGAACCTTATCTGCCACCGGATCGAGGAACGCCCCGAAACGCGTGCTTTGGTTCCAGCGGCGCGCCAGAAAACCGTCAAACCAGTCGGTAACGGCTGCGATACAGAAAATCAGCGCACAAACGAAGGGAGCCCAGGTGAATGGCAGATAAAACGCCAATACAAAGAATGGGATCAGAATGACGCGAAACAGCGTGAGCAATGTAGGGATATTAAATTGCATATGACGGATAACTATCTGTTGTCAGTGAAATTACCCCTATGTTGCTACAGAGGGCCTAATGTTTCAACGAGTAGAAGATCTTTTCTGCCAGAGCTTGCGAAATACCCGGCACTTTTGCAATTTCTTCGACACTGGCGTTACGAAGCCCTTGCAAACCCCCCATATATTTCAGCAACATTTGTCGGCGCTTAGGTCCAACGCCTTCGATGGTTTCCAGCGTGCTGGTGCTTTTCACCTTCGCCCGTTTTTTACGGTGTCCGCTGATGGCGTGATCGTGAGACTCATCGCGGATATGCTGAATCACGTGCAACGCTGGGGAGTCCGGCGGCAGGCTAAACCCCTCGCCTTCCGGTTCAAAAAACAGGGTTTCCAGGCCGGCTTTACGATCTGCCCCTTTTGCCACCCCCAGTAACAGAGGGTGCTGTTTATCCCAGGGCACGTCCAGTTCAGCAAAAACCGCTTTCGCCTGCCCTAGCTGGCCTTTACCGCCGTCGATCAAAATAACATCCGGGATCTTACTTTCTTCTATTGCCTTACCGTAACGCCGACGCAGTACCTGGTTCATCGCCGCGTAATCATCACCCGGCGTAATACCCGTAATGTTATAGCGGCGATACTCTGCGCGCAGCGGCCCGTTAGCGTCAAAAACTACGCAGGAGGCAACGGTCTGCTCGCCCATCGTGTGGCTAATGTCAAAACACTCCATGCGTTTCACCGCAGGCAGTTTCAGCACGGATGCCAGAGCCGTCAGACGTTGGGTAATCGTGGACTGCTGAGAAAGTTTGGTGGTTAACGCCGTAGCCGCATTGGTACGCGCCAGCTTCAAATATCGGGCGCGATCGCCTCGCGGTTTCGTCTGGACGTTAATCTTCCGCCCGGCCAGCTCAGACAAAGAGTCAGCCAACAGCGTCTTATCGCTAAGATTGAAATCAAGCAGGATCTCACCAGGCAAGGTACGCACCTGGCTACCCTGTAAATAGAACTGCCCAACGAAGGTTTCAACCACCTCGCCCAGTTCCGTTCCCCCAGGTACTTTAGGAAAATAGCTGCGACTGCCTAACACTTTGCCCTGACGAATGAACAAGACGTGTACGCAGGCCATTCCGGCATCAAATGCCACGCCGATAACATCCAGATCGTCGCCAGTATTGGAAACAAACTGTTTTTCAGTAACGCGGCGAACCGCCTGAATTTGGTCACGGATGCGCGCGGCCTCTTCAAACTCAAGGTTCTGGCTGGCCTTCTCCATCCGGGCGATCAGTTGCGTTAACACCTGATCGTCTTTGCCGGATAAAAACAGCCGTACATAGTCGACCTGCTGCGCGTACTCTTCTTCACTCACCAGACCGGCAACACATGGCCCAAGGCAGCGGCCAATCTGATATTGCAAACACGGGCGCGAGCGGTTGCGATAAACGCTATTTTCGCACTGACGTATTGGGAAAATCTTCTGCAATAGCGCCAGTGTTTCACGGACGGCGTAACCGTTAGGAAACGGTCCAAAGTATTCACCTTTAGCATGCTTCGCACCGCGATGCGTCGCCAGGCGCGGATGGGTATCGCCACTGAGGAAAATAAAGGGATAGGATTTATCATCGCGCAGCAATACGTTATAGCGCGGTTGGTACAGCTTGATGTAATTGTGCTCAAGCAATAATGCTTCAGTTTCGGTGTGCGTCACCGTGACATCAATCTGCTGAATTTGTGCCACCAGCGCTTCGGTTTTACGCGACGCGAGGTTGCTGCGGAAATAGCTGGAGAGCCGTTTTTTCAGGTCTTTCGCTTTACCGACATAGATAACCGTCCCGGCGGTATCGTACATACGATAGACGCCAGGCTGGCTGGTCACAGTTTTCAGAAACGCTTTAGCATCGAACTGATCGGTCACAGGCTTGTTAATGTCTCCGCATTACACAGGCCATGGCGAATTGCCAGGTGAGTCAGCTCCACATCGCCATGAATGTTTAATTTACTGAACATTCGATAGCGGTAGCTGTTCACTGTTTTGGGACTAAGATTCAGTTGTTCTGAGATCTCATTGACCTTCTGGCCTTTGGTGATCATCAGCATAATCTGCAATTCACGTTCAGACAAACTGGCAAACGGGGTTTCCGTTTTCTCTGGCTCAATCTGGCTAAGCGCCATTTGTTGAGCAATATCGGAAGCAATGTAGCGCTGTCCGGAAAAAACCGAACGAATCGCGCTCACGACTTCCTGAGGGGCGGCCCCCTTGCTGAGATAGCCCGCGGCTCCCGCCTGCATAACTTTTGCCGGCAACGGGTTTTCGGTATGAACAGTCAACATGATCACTTTAATGTCCGCCGAGGAACGCGCAATTTTGCGGGTTGCCTCCAGACCGCCAATACCGGGCATATTCATGTCCATCAGCACAACGTCGACAGCGTTAGCGCGGCACCATTTGACCGCATCTTCGCCGCAGCACGCCTCGCCGACAACTTTAATGCCTTTTATATCTTCCAGAATGCGTCGTATCCCTGCGCGCACCAGTTCGTGGTCATCAACAAGAAAAACGTTGATCAAAGGAATATCTCCAGAATAGGGATAACGCTACCGATAGTTAATCGGTCCTATGTTAACGGGTTTTATCTCAACTTTGAAATCTAAAAAACACCCGACTTTCGATTTTGCTCTCGTTTTTGGAAATTAGATTGTACGAACCGTGGAAACTTCCACGGTTGAAGGGCGTTTGCCTGCGCTTATATCTGCATAGCTGTTTCAGAATAGTGACAAAAAATTCATATTCTTACGTTGAATGCTAAATAGAAAGGTAAGCTTGTAACAATAATTAACGAGTAAAATACTCGAAATAAACAAAGAATGGAGAAAATATATGCACTGCAACATCTTGTTTATTTTAATCTCATTGGGTTTTGTTTGCGCAAAAAACAACCTCAGATATTTTTAGCCAAGCTTATGGTATACTCCGCCGCCTTGACGTTTGCCATCGCACTTTTTCATTGAAACATAACGAGGAAAATAAATGAGTACGCCTGATTTTTCCACTGCTGAGAATAATCAAGAACTGGCTAATGAAGTCACCTGCCTGAAGGCCATGTTAACGCTGATGCTGCAGGCTATGGGACAAGCCGATGCAGGACGCGTGATTCTTAAAATGGAAAAACAGATCGCGCTGATTGAGGACGAAACACAGGCCGCGGTATTTACCAGCACTGTTAAACAAATTAAACAGGCCTATCGTCAGTGATAAGAAACCGGCTGACAGCGATGCTCTCAGCCGGTTTTGCGTCTGACACTCAGAACGACATTTTATTCAGATAAGCCCCGTTGCGGCGGCATAACAAGCAATCTGTGTTTTGTTTGGCGCGTTAAACTTCTTCTGCATATTCTTCTGATGAAAGTTAACGGTATTTTCAGAGATCGACAGAATCATTGCTATCTCGGAAGAGGTTTTCCCCTCAGCCGTCCATTTCAGAATCTCTTTTTCGCGCTTGCTAAAACGCATCTCCGGCGCCATGACCATGTCATCTTCCAGCCGCATAAGTACCGACAGGCTTTCTCGTACCAGCAGTTGCATCCTGAGCTCGACTTCATCCTGCGCATAGCGGCCATTACGCAAACTCGCGCGTGACACGGACAAAAAGCCTAATGCCCTGTTTGGCAACATTAAGCATTGCGTCATCCCCTTGCGCAGACCGTGATTACGTGCGGCATCCCACAGCGGTTGTGCGTCACGGAACAGGGTATCATCCCACGGTAAGTGGCCCTGACTGAAGTTTTCGGGTTTCAGTACCGGATCGATAGCGAAATAATTTTCTGATTGATAATGTGCGACCCAGGCTTTGGGATACGTCGTATGAAGTACCGTTTTAGGTCGGGTAAAGGGTACGGGATGCCGGACACAGAGCGCATAAAAATCGAACTCTAAGTGCTGCGTCTGATGTTGTAATTCGTTATAGACATCCTCTGCCGCCGCCATTTCCTGAAAGCGTAACAGCATGCTCCGTCGCCAGGTGAAGAAATCATGATCCTGCATACTAAGTGGTAATGCCCCTGAGATTGATAATCATCCAAATGTATGAAACAAGCTAACACATAAATGTATTTTATATATGCAAATTATCGGACAAATATGAAATTACTTGAGTGCAACGTAACTCCCCACCATGCTGGCAGGGTGAAGCAATAATAATAAAGCAGTAATTATAAATAGTTATGCAATAAGCACTCACCAAAAAAACAATTTCGATGAGTGCTCTCTGGCCTTTTATTGCATCAGGAACTTTTCAAGAAACTGACGGGTTCGCGGTTGCTGTGGATGCGTAAATAAGGATTTTGCCGGCCCCTGCTCCACTATCTTGCCCTGATCCATAAATATCGCCCGGTCAGCAACGTCACGCGCAAAACTCATTTCATGTGTCACAATGACCATGGTGCGTTTTTCCTGCGCCAGCTGACGAATAGTATTAAGCACTTCGCCAACCAGTTCCGGGTCCAGCGCGGAGGTCGGTTCATCAAAAAGAATCACTTCCGGACGCATAGCCAGCGCCCGGGCAATGGCGACACGCTGCTGCTGACCGCCGGATAACCGCCGTGGATAGCTGCTCTCTTTACCCGCAAGCCCAACCTTTGCCAGAAGTTCACGCGCACGCGCTGTCGCCTCCGCCTTCGCTTCTCCCTTCACAATGACCGGACCTTCAATAATGTTTTCCAGTACTGTGCGATGTGGAAATAAATTAAAGTTCTGGAACACAAACCCCACATGCTGGCGCAACTGGCGAATCAGTCCTTTCTGCTGGCTTAAGGAGCGTGCGGTATCAATGGTAATGTCTCCGACCTTGATGGTGCCCGCCTCCGGTTGTTCCAGCAAATTAATACTGCGCAGCAGCGTGGTTTTACCTGAACCGCTCGGCCCGATAATCGCCACGACTTCACCAGGCTTAACGTCCAGATCAATGCCGTGCAGTACCGTTTGCCCGTGGAATTTTTTCACCAGGTTTCTGACTTCAATAGCACTCATTTCGGATCTCTCTCCTGGCGGTTGAGCTGTTCTTCAAAATAGTTCTGCAGCGCAGAAAGCACCGTCGCCATGACCCAGTAAATCAGCGAGGCCGCCAGATACATGGTAAACACCTCCAGCGTGCGTGAAGTAATCAGCTGCGCCTGGCGGAACAGTTCCGGTACCTGGATGGTCGCGGCCAGTGAGGTGTCTTTCACCAGACTGATAAAACTGTTGCTCAGCGGCGGCAATGCCACGCGTGCCGCCTGCGGGAGAATCGCCCTGCGCATCGTCTGCCACGGCGTCATACCGATACTCGCCCCGGCTTCCCACTGCCCTTTATCAATGGAGGAGATGGCCGCACGCAGCGTTTCTGCCGCGTAAGCCGCGGTATTCAGCGACAGACCGATCATTGCAGCCGGGATCGGGTCCAGCTCAATCCCAAACTGCGGCAGACCATAGTAGATCATAAACAGCTGGGCAATTAACGGCGTACCGCGAAAGACCGAGATATAAAAGCGCGCCAGCCAGCGCACAGGCAACAGTGACGATAAACGCATTAGCGCCAGGATGAACCCCAGCACCAGGCCAAAAAACATCCCGCCGATACTCAGTTGGAGCGTAAATACCGCCCCTTTCAGCAGATACGGCAGCGAATCAATGACCAGTTGGATACTTTCTTGCATTCGTATTTTTCTACCTGGTTGTCATACATGTGGATGGTAGGCAAACAACGCAGGTGCCCCACCGGTATGAATAAAGAGGATTGGCCCTTCATCTTTAAAGCGTTTCTGGCTGATACCGTCAATCAGGCCTGCCATCGCTTTACCGGTATACACCGGGTCCAACAAGATGCCTTCCAGACGTGCCAACAGTTTTACCGCCTCCATGCCTTCTTCATTTGGCGTACCGTAACCTGGCGCAAAATAATCATCCCACAGTAAAATCTCTGCCGCCGCGGTCAGTTCCAGCTCACTGGCAATCGCCTGCTGAAGCGCAACGACTTTTGGTTTTTGGTCAGCAACGCAGCGTGAAACGGTGACACCGATAAGCTCAACGTTTGGCATCAATTGTTCCAGCCCTACCGCCAGCCCGGCGTGCGTTCCTGCGCTGCCCGACGCTACCACGACGGATGACAGTTCTACGGCACCTTCACACTGCTGGGCAATTTCCAGTGCGCTTTCGACATAACCCAATGCGCCCAACGCGTTAGAACCGCCAACCGGGATCACATACGGGCGGAATCCCTGCGCTTCAATCCGCGTCGCCAGTTCCTGAAGCTGCGCATTCGGATCGGTCAGCGCATCACACATTTCAATCTGGGTATTGAACAGATCCAGCAGCAGGCGGTTACCGTTACTGAGGTAATTTTCCGCGGTCGTGCCGATCGGGTTTTCCAACAGCGCCACACAGTGCAGCCCCAGCTTCGCCGCGACCGCCGCCGTCTGACGCACGTGGTTCGACTGGATAGCCCCTGCGGTGATCAATGTGTCTGCGCCTTCACGCAGTGCGTCCGCCGCCAGAAATTCCAGTTTGCGCAGTTTATTGCCGCCCATCGCCATCGGCGTGACGTCATCGCGTTTAATAAAAATATCGCGACCGAGATAATCAGAGAAACGCGGGAGATATTCGAGCGGCGTTGGCGCGCCAATAAATTCCAGACGGGGAAAGCGCGTTAAGTTATGCAGTGGCATAGAGCCTCCGGTGTTTACTCATCATCTTGTGGGCAGCAAGCAGCCCAAAAGCCTGAGAGTAGAAGTTGTTGTGATGTTCTTTTTATTATGCACGTTCAGGCGCAATGGAATAAAAAAAGGCGCTGTTAAAGGCGCCTTTTTTATCCGGATGATGATTATTTCGTCACATCCGCTCCAAACCATTTTTCGGACAGGGCTTTCAGCGTGCCGTCTTTTTGCATCTCGGCCATAGCTGCATCTACAGCTTTCAGCAGATCTTCATTGCCTTTACGCAACGCCACACCAGATTCCTGGCGGGAGAACGCTTCACCGGTCACGGCCAGGGTGTCTTTGGTTTTCTTCACCAAATCCAACGCGGCCAGACGGTCAACCAGAATGGCATCGATACGACCTACGCGCAGATCCTGATATTTGGTCGGGTCATCATCATAGGTACGAATATCTACGCCCTGCACGTTCTGACGCAGCCACTCTTCGTAGTTGGTCCCCAGACCAACACCGACTTTTTTACCTTTCAGGTCCGCGGCGGTCTTAATCACGCCTTCGTTACCTTTCTTCACCAGCGCCTGGATACCAGAAACCGTATACGGGGTAGAGAAATCGTATTTCTTCTTACGTTCGTCAGAGATGGTTACCTGGTTTATCACCACATCGATACGTTTGGAATCTAACGACGCCAGCATACCGTCCCATTTGGTCGGCTTGAGCGAGGCTTTCACACCCAGATGTTTAGCCAACTCCTCGGCAAATTCCACTTCAAAACCGGTCAGTTTGCCGTCGTCACACTGGAAACTAAACGGGGGATAAGTCCCTTCCAGCCCCACCAGCAGCGTGCCGCGCTCTTTCACTTTATTTAACAGACCTTCGTCCGCAAATGTTTTTGCGCTCATACCCGCGACAAGTGCAACAGCCATTACACCCATCAGCGCCTGACGTCCCAGAAGTGCTAATTTCATAGTTACCCCGAATATTGTCATTAGTGACTGCTATTTATCCACAAAATCATTCGAGTTGCATCAAGGCGGCAAGCGAGTAAGTCCCCAGGAGCTTACTAAAGTAAGTGACTGGGGCGCCAACGCAGAGACAGCTTGAAGGATAACGTGTGTATGAGCGTAGTGTAGAACGTTCGCCGTAATTCACAAACACGACTCTGTTACACCTTATTCGTTTTTAATATATATCAGAACTGGCTGTCCAGGCGGATTTCTGCATATGCCCCATATGCGTATGGGCTTTAAACTGCTCATACTTACGTAGCGCAATGCGGTAGTTATTGGTGCTGGTTTCTGGCAGCCACGGGGCGAGGTTTTCGTCGAGGAACCCTTCCTGCAGCAGGTCGTGAGAAATTTTTTGTTCGGTCAGATGATTGCCAAGACGGCGCAGGCGAACAACATATTCGCGCACCGTACCGTGGCTCATTTCGGTTTGCTCAAACAAAAATTGTTTAAAGCCGATGATGTCAAAGAAGTCGCTTTGTTCTTTGCAATGCAAATCACCGCAGAAACGGCACAACGCCACCCACTCTTTTTTCTCCTGTGCCCATTCAGCATCATCAAGCAACGTGTCCAGACGGGAGATGGCTATCTTATTCACAATCTGTCCGCGGCGAACCAGCGTGATCCTGTCGAGCAACTTAAAGCAGTGGGCGCAATGCGTCTGGCTGTGTTTGAAATCTTTGAGGTAGCGGCTTAGTGGCCGTCTTTTTGATTGCTGCACCGTCATGAGAACTCCTGGTAGTCAATACGTTATGCGGCATTGTTCAGGGGCAAAGATTACCCCTTATAGCTTACCCAGCTTGGTGCGTAGACGTTTGATAGCCTGGCTGTGCAACTGACTGACCCGTGATTCGCCGACTTCCAGAACAGCACCAATCTCTTTCAGATTCAGCTCTTCCTGATAGTACAGCGTCAATACCAGCTTCTCGCGCTCCGGCAATGCGTCGATCGCATCCATCACGCGCTGACGGAGGTTCCCCTCAAGAAGCTGTTGTAACGGGTTTTCTTGCTGATGCTCTTCTGTCACCAGCTCAATACTATCGCCATGCTCTTCCCGCCACTCGTCGTATGAGAAGAGTTGGCTGTTATTGGTATCAAGCAACATCTGACGATACTCTTGTACAGGGATACCCAGACGCTCCGCCACTTCTGTTTCCGTCGCGTTGCGCCCTAATTCCTGCTCCAGTTGCCCCATCGCCTGTGCCACTTCGCGGGCATTGCGCCGAACGCTACGCGGCACCCAGTCCCGGCTGCGTAGTTCATCCAGCATAGCCCCACGAATACGCTGCACTGCGTAAGTGGTAAATGCCGTTCCTTGCAAAGCGTCATATCGGTCAACTGCATTCAATAACCCGATGCCGCCCGCTTGTAGCAGGTCATCCAGTTCCACGCTCGCCGGCAAGCGCACCTGAAGGCGCAATGCTTCGTGACGCACCAACGGTACATAACGCTGCCACAGCGAGTGTTTATCCATTACACCTTCAGCGGTATACAGTGAATTCACGATAAACAGCCCTGCGTTAAATGAGTTATCGGCATGATTATCCGTTTCTGCAGGGGTTTTAATCGGGTGAATAGTGGGTGAAATGGGGGGTTATTTGGGGGTTACGGGTAAAGCGGAATGTAAAAAACCCCGCCGGAGCGGGGTTTGCGCGATAAGTGTAAATTAACGCAGCAGAGACAGGACGTTCTGCGTGGTCTGGTTTGCCTGCGCCAGAACAGAAGTACCCGCCTGTTGCAGAATGTTTGCGCGAGACATGTTGGACACTTCGGTCGCGTAGTCAGCATCTTCGATACGGCTACGGGCTTCAGACAGGTTGTTTACGGTGTTACCCAGGTTGGTGATGGTAGAGTTGAAACGGTTCTGTACCGCACCCAGGTCGGAACGCAGGTCAGCAACTTTCGCCAGCGCCGCGTCGATTTTAGCCAGCGGGCTATCGGTAGTAGCAGTCGCAATTTCATTCACTTTAGGTTCAGTTTTGAAATTGTGATTTTTTACTTTCTCTGCAAGGTAGTCCTTACCACCGACGTTAGCAATTTCGGTTTTACCATTGACACCACCGAGTTGGACAGCAGCAGTTGCGTCCTTACCACTTGCATCGGTATATGCTACTTCTTTAATGGATACTTTGTTAGATTCGTCAACTGATGCAGCATAATATTTTCCGCTAGCAGTTTTCAGCGCATAACCGCCATCAATGGCTTTACCATTATTGTCAGTAAAAGACACTTTAACAAGTGAAGCAGTATCAGCATCAGTGGAATCAACATTCGCCGCTTTTAATGCCGTAATAGCAGCAGCAGTATCATACGTCGCTGGTTCCTGCTTAAATTTCACATCTTTAGTTGCAGCTGGCAGCACATCAACATCAGCATCTTTGAGTGTTACTTCTCCAGATGTATCGTCAATCTCTACCTCATAAACACCATTTTTGGCGGTGTCACCTGCTACTGTGACATTCGCATAGTATTTGTTCTTAGCTTCATCAAATTTCACATCGCCAGTAATTGTTGCACCTGTCGCAGCCGATGCAGTATCTTTAGCTTTAATTGCTGTTACTGCTGATGCTGAAAAACCAGTAGTTTTGTCTACCGCTACTGTAGAGTTCTGGTAACCAGCAGGAGCCGCAGCAGTATCAGAAACCTTATATTTCTGCTGTACGTTCAGTGAATCCAGACCCAGCGTTTTGGAGTTGATTTCTTTCAGGTTGATATCGATGGTTTCGCCATCGTTGGCACCGACCTGGATAGTCAGGGTGTTGTCTTTCGCCAGCACTTTCACGCCGTTGAACTGGGTCTGGCCGGATACGCGGTCGATTTCGTTCAGACGCTGAGTGATTTCAGCCTGGATGGAGTCGAGGTCAGACTGGGAGTTGGTACCAGTAGAAGACTGAACCGCCAGCTCACGAACACGCTGCAGGTTGTTGTTGATTTCAGACAGAGAACCTTCAGTGGTCTGCGCGATGGAGATACCATCGTTGGCGTTACGGGACGCCTGAGTCAGACCTTTGATGTTAGAGGTGAAACGGTTTGCAATCGCCTGACCAGCAGCATCGTCTTTCGCGCTGTTGATACGCAGACCGGAAGACAGACGTTCAATAGCGGAGCTCAGAGAAGACTGAGATTTGTTCAGGTTATTCTGGGTCAACAGCGACAGGCTGTTTGTATTGATGACTTGTGCCATGATCTTTTCCTTATCAATTACAACTTGATGTTATTGGG
Source organism: Citrobacter sp. RHBSTW-00671 (assembly GCF_014103415.1). Taxonomy (NCBI): domain Bacteria; kingdom Pseudomonadati; phylum Pseudomonadota; class Gammaproteobacteria; order Enterobacterales; family Enterobacteriaceae; genus Citrobacter; species Citrobacter sp. RHBSTW-00671. The sequence goes on along the minus strand of NZ_JABXPR010000001.1, from coordinate 2,476,375 downwards.
CTGTTGCCCACGGTTTCTGACCGTAACCCATGTATCGGCACCTTAAATTCGAACTTTAGAAAATTTTCACTTTCCGCCCATTTTTTTTTAGCCCCGGAAATACCCGCTTTAATTACCACTATTCCGCGCTTTATTTTTGCAAAACTATTATTAAACTTTGCGCGCAGATTGCCGATATAGCGGTTAACTACTGTTTGCAATCACAAGGAATTAGGCATGCCTTCATTTACATCACTGGGCGTTGGCTCGAACTTACCACTGGACACATTGCTGACAAACTTAACCACTGCTGAGAAAAAGCGTTTAACGCCCATTACCCAGCAGCAAAGTGCTAACACCTCGCGTCTGACCGCGTACGGTACGCTGAAAAGTGCATTAGAAAAATTTCAAACGGCGAATACCGCACTGAACAATGCCGATCTGTTTAAAAGCACCACGGCAAGCAGCAGCACAGAAGACTTAAAGGTCAGTACGACCGCCGGTGCTGCTCCCGGTAAATATACCGTCAGCGTGTCCAAACTGGCGCAAGCACAGTCGCTATCAACCACGACCAAAATTGCCTCTACCAAAGAACAGTTGGGCGATACTAGTGTTGATGAACGCACCATAACGATTTCACAACCGGGTCGTAAAGAACCTCTGGAAATCAAGTTAGGCAAAGGCGAAACCTCTCTGGAGGATATTCGTGATGCCATTAACGATGCGGACAGCGGTATTTCGGCAAGTCTGGTGAAGGTTAAGGAAGACGATTATCAGTTGGTGTTAACCGCGGAAAGCGGCACTGAAAGCGAAATGACCATCTCCGTCTCGAATGATTCGAAACTGAGCGATTTACTGTCCTATGACAGCAAAGCGGGCAGCGGGAAAATGAAGCAACTGGTCGGTGCGCAAAATGCGCAGCTGACCGTTAACGGCATTGATATTGTACGTCAAAGCAATACCGTAACTGACGCACCGCAGGGCATCACGCTCGAACTGACCAAAGAAGTAAAAGATGCCTCTATCACGGTAACAAAAAGTGATGAAAAGGCCACAACGGCAATTAAAGCCTGGGTGGAAGCCTATAACTCACTGGTCGATACCTTTGGTACGCTGACTAAATATAAAGAAGTTGAACCGGGTGAAGCGGCAAGTACAGATAACGGCGCGTTACTGGGCGACAGTGTTCTCCGTACCATTCAAAACGGTATTCGTGCGCCATTTGCTAACAGCGGCAGCGAGTCCCCGTTTAAAACCATGTCTGAGATTGGCATTACTCAGGATGGCGGCACTGGCAAGTTAAAAATTGATGAAGAAAAACTGGCTAAGGCACTGAAAGATAATACGGCAGCGACCCGTGAACTGTTGGTGGGTGACGGCAAAGAAACCGGTATTACCACCAAGATTGCCACCGAAGTAAAAAGCTATCTGGCCGATGACGGTATTATCGACAATGCGCAAGACAATATTAACGCCAACCTGAAACTGCTGACTAAGCAGTATCTGACCGTGAGTAATAGCATTGATGAAGTCGTGGCTCGCTATAAAGCACAGTTTACCCAACTCGATTCCATGATGAGTAAGCTGAACAGCACCAGTACCTATCTGGGCCAACAATTTTCAGCGATGAATAATTCCTGATAACACGAGGTAAGCATGTATACCGCGAGCGGTACCAAAGCCTATGCACAGGTCAGCGTGGAAAGCGCCGTGATGAGCGCCAACCCGCATCAGTTGATCGAAATGTTGTTTGATGGCGCACATAGCGCCCTGGTGCGCGCTCGTCTGTTTATGCAGCAAGGCGATATCGTTGCCAAAGGTGAAGCATTAAGCAAGGCAATCAATATCATCGATAATGGTCTGAAGGCGGGCCTGGACCACGAAAAAGGAGGAGAGATCGCTACCCATCTTTCTTCGTTGTACGACTATATGGTTCGCCGTTTATTGCACGCCAATCTGAATAATGATTGTCAGGCGATTGAAGAAGTCGAAGGGTTGCTCGGAAACATCGCGGATGCCTGGAAACAGATCTCACCAAACGCGTCGTCCCAGGAGTCCCGTTAATGACCTCAGCCGTGGAGTTTATCAACCGTTGGCAGCGCATTGCGCTGCTCAGTCACTCGCTGCTGGAACTGGCGCAGCGAGGTGAATGGGACCTTTTACTGGAACAGGAAGTTACCTATCTGCAAAGTATTGAAGTGGTCATGGAAGAACAAACTCCATCTGGCATTACGCGAAGCGTTCAGGATTTGATTGCCGGGTATATTAAACAGACGCTGGATAACGAACAGTTGCTCAAAGCATTATTGCAGCAGCGTCTGGATGAACTCAGCACGCTGATCGGTCAGTCAACCCGCCAGAAGACGCTAAATAACGCCTACGGTCGGCTTTCCGGTATGTTGCTGGTTCCCGACGCCCCAACTGCCCCACAATAATTTCCCGTTACGTCTGAATAATCTTCCATACTCCAGAGGTCGGCCAAACGGCTTCTGGAGCACGGAAGATGAAAAATCCCACCTTATTGCAGTACTTCCACTGGTATTACCCTGATGGCGGCCAGCTCTGGCCGGAGCTCGCCGCACGCGCGGACGGACTTAACGATATCGGCATCAATATGGTATGGCTGCCTCCCGCCTATAAAGGTGCGTCCGGCGGGTACTCCGTTGGCTATGACTCCTACGATCTGTTTGATTTAGGCGAATTCGACCAGAAAGGCACTATTGCCACCAAATACGGCGATAAAAATCAATTACTGGCGGCAATCGACGCGTTAAAGCACAACGATATCGCGGTACTGCTGGATGTGGTGGTCAACCATAAAATGGGTGCCGATGAGAAAGAGCACATTCAGGTTCAGCGCGTCAACGCCGATGACCGCACGCAGATTGACGATGAGATCGTCGAATGCGAGGCCTGGACCCGCTACACCTTCCCCGCCCGTGCGGGTCAGTACTCTCAATTCATTTGGGACTACAAATGCTTCAGCGGCATCGATCATATTGAAAATCCCACCGAGGACGGCATTTTTAAAATCGTTAATGATTATACCGGCGAAGGCTGGAACGATCAGGTCGATGACGAACTGGGCAACTTTGACTACCTGATGGGCGAAAATATCGATTTTCGCAATCATGCCGTGACCGAAGAGCTCAAATACTGGGCACGTTGGGTGATGGATCAAACCCATTGCGATGGTTTTCGCCTGGATGCCGTCAAACACATCCCGGCGTGGTTCTATAAAGAGTGGATCGAGCACGTCCAGGAAGTCGCTCCCAGGCCGCTGTTTATCGTGGCGGAATACTGGTCCCATGAGGTCGATAAACTGCAAACCTATATTAACCAGGTCGAGGGGAAAACCATGCTGTTTGATGCCCCTTTGCAAATGAAGTTTCACGAAGCGTCCCGCCAGGGGCGCGATTATGACATGAGCCAGATTTTCACCGATACGCTGGTGGAGGCCGATCCCTTTCATGCGGTGACGCTGGTTGCGAACCATGACACCCAGCCGTTACAGGCGCTGGAAGCCCCGGTCGAGGCGTGGTTTAAGCCGCTGGCCTACGCGCTGATCCTGCTGCGCGAAAACGGCGTGCCGTCGGTGTTCTACCCCGATCTCTACGGTGCACATTATGAAGATACTGGCGGTGATGGCGAAACCTACACCATCGATATGCCGATTATTGAACAACTTGATGAATTGATTCTGGCCCGCCAACGCTTCGCCCACGGCGTACAAACGCTCTATTTTGATCATCCAAACTGTATCGCCTTCAGTCGCAGCGGTACGGATGATGACCCCGGGTGCGTCGTCGTGCTGTCCAATGGCGATGACGGTGAAAAGAGCATCGCGCTTGGCGCAAATTACGGCAATAAAACCTGGCGTGATTATCTGGGGAATCGTGAAGAAAGCGTAGTGACCGATGAAAACGGCGTGGCGACGTTTTTCTGTGATGGCGGCAGCGTCAGCGTGTGGGTGATTGAAGACGTGTTGTAGCACTTAACCCCGGTGGCGACAGGCTACCGGGGCGCAATACTTATGGCAGCGGTGTAGCTAACGGCGTTTTCTTTAACACCTCGGCACACTCCAGCGTCGGGCGTTCTACCCGTTGCAGCGTCATACCGTCATAATCCAGCGTATTGCCATCGCGATCGATTTCATACAGCTCGCGTTTCACCGTCACGTTGGTGAGGTCACCGGAGAGCATGGTCAATTTCCCGGGGACGGCAATCACTCGCTGCCACTGACGGCAATCCAGCGTATCCCCCTCTTTGGTGACAATCAGACTGGCGATAGCTTCCGGGCTCACCAGCGCGCGCTGCGGACCTTTCGACTGCCAGTAACCTGCCAGACCGGCAGGGGCTGGTGTTTTCACCACGTCATTATAATTTTGTACCTCGGCGCAGCCGGCAAGCACCAACAATGCACCAACGATTGCTAATTTTTTCATCATTCATCCTGCATGCGAAGAAAAGGGGATTGTGGCATTAAAGCCCTGATGTCGCCAGCCTTTCGGCAGCCCGGAGAAAGATTGATCCAGACGGTGTTACCTCTTATTACTCATAGTCAAAAATTCTGACAGGTGTAATATCCACGCTTCTTGTTACATACCTTCTGAGTTCAGAGGCACAACGCATGTCATGGCAACACTTCAAACAGGCCTGGTTAATTAAATTTTGGGCCCCTGCCCCTGCGGTTATCGCAGCGGGTATTCTCTCCACCTACTATTTCGGCATTACGGGAACCTTCTGGGCCGTTACCGGCGAATTTACCCGCTGGGGTGGGCAAATCCTGCAACTGTTTGGCGTGCACGCCGAAGAGTGGGGATACTATAAACTGATCCACCTCGAAGGCTCGCCCCTGACCCGTATTGACGGGATGATGATCCTCGGTATGTTCGGCGGCTGTTTCGCTGCCGCGCTGTGGGCCAACAACGTCAAATTACGCATGCCGCGCAGTCGGATCCGCATTCTGCAGGCGGTGGTCGGCGGGATGATCGCCGGTTTCGGCGCCCGTCTGGCAATGGGCTGTAACCTGGCCGCGTTTTTTACCGGCATTCCACAGTTCTCGCTGCATGCCTGGTTCTTCGCGCTGGCAACGGCGATGGGCTCATGGTTTGGCGCCCGCTTTACCCTGCTGCCGATGTTTCGTATTCCGGTCAAAATGCAGAAAGTGTCCGCCGCCTCCCCGCTGACGCAAAAGCCGGAACAAGCGCGTCGTCGTTTCCGCCTCGGTATGCTGGTATTTATCGGCATGATCGGTTGGGCACTACTGACCGCAATGGACAAGCCGAAGCTGGGTCTGGCCATGTTGTTTGGCGTTGGGTTCGGCCTGCTGATTGAACGGGCGCAAATCTGCTTTACCTCGGCCTTCCGCGATTTGTGGATTTCCGGGCGCACCCATATGGCAAAAGCCATCATCTTCGGCATGGCGGTGAGCGCCATTGGTATCTTTAGCTATGTGCAACTGGGCGTTGAGCCGAAGATTATGTGGGCCGGTCCAAATGCGGTGATCGGCGGCTTACTGTTTGGTTTCGGGATCGTGCTGGCAGGCGGGTGTGAGACTGGCTGGATGTACCGTGCGGTTGAGGGCCAGGTACATTACTGGTGGGTGGGACTGGGTAACGTTATCGGTTCGACCATTCTGGCTTACTACTGGGATGACTTTGCCCCTGCCCTGGCCACTCGTTGGGATAAAGTGAATCTGCTCGACACCTTTGGGCCGCTCGGCGGGCTACTGGTGACTTATCTGCTGTTGTTTATCGTGTTGATGCTCATCATCGGTTGGGAAAAGCGTTTCTTCCGCCGTGCCGGGCTGACGCCAGCTAAGGAATCCGCATGAAAAATATCGTCCCTGATTATCGCCTCGACATGGTCGGTGAACCGTGTCCTTACCCGGCTGTTGCCACGCTGGAAGCCATGCCGCAGTTGAAGAAAGGTGAAATTCTGGAAGTGGTCAGCGATTGCCCGCAGTCAATCAACAATATTCCGCTGGATGCGCGTAACCATGGGTATACGGTGCTGGATATTCAGCAGGATGGGCCAACTATTCGCTATCTGATTCAAAAATAACCCAGCGCTCCCACAGCGATACGCTGCGGGAGCGTCAATATGAGTCGTTGTTGCCGCAACGCTTTTTCTCTCGCCTTTTATACAACAACAATGCACTGGCAGCCTAAAATCAATGACACTATAGTTACCATAATCTGTATAATGCCAGCCTCTACCCAATGTGCACCTTTGTTTACTCCAGCCCACACCATTCATGAATCATCCTGTAGACATATGGACACAACATTGACCTGCATTAATTTATAAATTTTTGTTAAATCACAAAGGTTCACTAAAATAAGGAAACCTGATGCGTAAGTCTACCCTCATAGGGGCCGTAATCATTACTGCTCTATGGTTGGTCACAGCGATAAGCCTGTATAGTTATAATCATGGTTCACCGTCTGACAAAAGTCACTGGAATCAAAGATGGGAAAACGCCGAGGCATCAGCTCATTTTTTCAACACATTAAAACGCTATGATACCCTTCCATTCAACCAACATTATTTTGCTATATCCCGCCCATGTGTTGATTTAGTTAACCCATGCACAGTTACAGATAACCCATCAATACCAGGCTCAGCAGTTCTGCCCTCTCCGAGAATAAATAACGAAGCCATATATATATCCTTCCCACCCGGTTCAATGGTAGTTGCCTATGGTGTAATAAAAATGGCCTCACTGATATCGGGGATACCGATATCCTGGGAGATGTTGCAATGGGTCAATATGTTATTTTGGATTATTTCGATTATTCTTATTTACTTTGCCATCTCAACAATAACCAGAACATCAAAACATAGTGAGATAATTTCCTTCCTGTCCGTCATTCCGATGTTATTTGCCGTTGAACCGATGCACTCTCATCAACTATCAATGTGGGCACATCAAACATTCCAGATTTTTGCAGCCGCCGCATTTCTGATAGTGGCTATGGGCATAAACCGCAGGACGGTGATTGCACTTGGCATCATATCAGCCCTTGCATGCTGGATTGAGTGGACCGCATACCTGATGTGTATCGCATTATTCGTCGTTGTTCTTATTCATGACTTCAAGCTAAAATCCGGATATAAAAATACAATCATTTACACTCTGATAGCAATTTCAGGTGGTTTGACACTGCTTTGGTATTATTCGTTCATGGTTGGACTTGGGCCATACTTTAACGAATTATCCAGTCGGGCAAGCATCCGGGGAATGGAGAAAACATATATTGGCTGGAGTGAATGGTGGCTATCTGTATATCAGGCATATGGTCCATGGTTAATTTCCTCGATTTTTTTGGCATTCGCCTCATTATTTATCAAGAAAAGCAATAGTTTTAGCAAAGATCAATACATTAAAATTTCCATTTTAATCGCAATCATTTGCTTTATGCTGATAGAAAATATTGCTATGTTTGAACACGCGGCGACATACACATTTGACAGGATTAAAATTGGATTTCTTATTACTTTTCTTATTGCCTTGTCCGCAATGAGAATAGAAAAAATCGGAAAAGTCGCATTTCTTCTTATTGCTATCATTTGTGTCATTACATCCGTGTACAGTATCAGTCAATATATTGATTTTTATCCCAGATACTGGAGATAAAAAATGCGGCCGATAATAAGGCCGCACTATCATAACATGAGCATTCACTATTCTGGCGCAAACTGGAATAGTGAAAAAACCAACAGAACCTACACCTGCATCGACATGACTTCCTGGTAGGCTGATACCAGTTTGTTACGCACCTGAATACCCATCTGCATCGAAACCGACGCTTTCTGCATATCGGTCATCACGTCATTTAGCGCAATGCCTGGTTCACCCAGGGTAAATTTTTCAGCCTGAACGCGAGAGGCGGTTTGCACATCGCTGATTCTGTCCAATGCCGCGTGCAGTTGTCCGGCAAAACTCACGGTCGATTGTGGCTGCACATCCTGCATCTTCGCTGACATCGCCGTGGCCTGTAGCTGGCTGATAACCCCTTCAATCCCCTGTATTGCCGACATTCTGATCCCCTGGATGATTTTTCACGTAGCAGAGATTACCAGCTCGTCAATAAGATAAAGGCGCTAAATAACGATAAAAAACCTCGGTTTTTAACGCATAGAAAAATTCGAAACCGCAAATAATGAGACCGTCAATTTTTCGAGTTTGCTGACCCGGGAGTGAGTCTTGTTCCACTTTGCAAAAAACGCCGTCCACGATAAGCCACGAGGTGCGAGATGAGTGCGACAGCATCGACTGCAACCCAACTGAAACCTCTCGAGTGGTTAAATCGCCTGCGCGCGAATCCCAAAATCCCTCTGATTGTGGCGGGTGCCGCTGCCGTCGCTATCATCGTTGCGATGGTCCTGTGGGCCAAAACACCTGACTACCGCACACTGTTCAGTAACTTATCCGATCAGGACGGTGGCGCGATTGTCACGCAGTTGACGCAGATGAACGTTCCTTATCGTTTCACTGAGGGAAGCGGCGCCATTGAAGTCCCTGCGGATAAAGTTCACGAACTGCGTTTACGTCTGGCACAGCAAGGGCTGCCGAAAGGCGGTGCGGTGGGCTTTGAGTTACTGGACCAGGAAAAGTTTGGTATCAGCCAGTTTAGCGAGCAGGTCAATTACCAGCGAGCTCTGGAAGGCGAATTAGCCCGTACCATTGAAACCCTGGGGCCGGTGAAGCGCGCCCGTGTCCATCTTGCGATGCCCAAACCGTCACTGTTCGTACGTGAACAAAAGGCCCCTTCTGCCTCCGTGACGGTAAACCTGGAACCGGGGCGAGCACTGGACGAAGGTCAGATTAGCGCGGTAACGCATCTGGTCTCCAGCGCTGTCGCCGGCTTGCCGCCGGGCAACGTGACGCTGGTCGATCAGGCAGGACATCTGTTAACCCAGTCGAACACCAGCAGCCGCGACCTGAACGATGCGCAGCTGAAATATGCCAGCGATGTTGAAGGTCGCGTACAGCGTCGTATTGAATCAATCCTGTCGCCAATTGTCGGTAACGGCAACGTACACGCGCAGGTTACTGCACAGCTGGATTTCGCCAACAAAGAGCAAACCGAAGAAAAGTACAGCCCAAATGGCGACGACTCACAGGCTGTTCTGCGTTCACGCCAGCTTAACGTCAGCGAACAGATAGGAAGCGGAGCACCTGGCGGCGTACCGGGCGCACTGTCTAACCAACCCGCCCCAGCGAATACGGCCCCGATTAATACGCCACCGGCAAATCAGCAGAATGCGCAAACCACGCAAACGGCGAATAACGCCAATGCCGGCCCGCGCAGCACGCAGCGTAATGAAACCAGCAACTATGAAGTTGATCGTACCATTCGCCACACCAAGATGAATGTGGGTGATGTGCAGCGCCTGTCGGTGGCGGTAGTGGTCAACTATAAAACGTTACCGGATGGCAAACCGCTGCCATTAACCGCTGACCAAATGAAACAAATTGAGGACCTGACCCGCGAGGCCATGGGCTTCTCTGAAAAACGCGGCGATACCCTGAATGTCGTGAATTCCCCCTTCACCGCGAGTGATGACACGGGCGGAGAGCTTCCGTTCTGGCAGCAGCAGTCCTTTATTGAACAGCTGATGGTAGCCGGTCGTTGGTTACTGGTTCTGCTGGTGGCCTGGGTCCTGTGGCGTAAAGCGGTGCGTCCGCAGTTGATGCGTCGCAGCGAAGAGGTCAAAGCCGCACAAGAACAAACACGTATTCGCCAGGAAACGGAAGAAGCGGTTGAAGTTCGCCTCAGCAAAGACGAGCAGACCCAGCAACGCCGTAACAACCAGCGTCTGGGTGCTGAAGTCATGAGCCAGCGTATCCGTGAAATGTCAGATAACGATCCGCGCGTCGTGGCGCTGGTCATTCGCCAGTGGATAAATAACGAACATGAGTAATCTTAGCGGCACCGATAAAAGCGTCATCTTATTGATGACCATTGGCGAAGATCGCGCGGCGGAGGTCTTTAAGCACCTTTCCACGCGCGAAGTGCAGGCCCTCAGTACGGCAATGGCCAACGTGCGTCAGATCTCCAACAAGCAGTTGACGGAGGTTCTGGCCGAATTTGAACAAGAAGCCGAGCAGTTTGCCGCCCTGAACATCAACGCCAACGAATACCTGCGCTCCGTGCTGGTAAAAGCGTTGGGTGAAGAACGAGCCTCCAGCCTGCTGGAAGACATTCTGGAAACGCGCGATACCACCAGCGGCATTGAAACGCTCAACTTTATGGAGCCACAAAGCGCCGCCGATCTTATTCGCGACGAGCACCCGCAGATTATCGCCACCATTCTGGTTCACCTGAAACGGGGCCAGGCCGCCGATATTCTGGCGCTGTTCGACGAGCGCTTACGCCACGATGTCATGCTGCGTATCGCTACTTTCGGCGGCGTACAGCCTGCCGCGCTGGCAGAACTGACCGAAGTGCTGAACGGATTGCTCGATGGCCAGAACCTCAAGCGCAGCAAAATGGGCGGCGTGAGGACAGCAGCAGAAATTATCAACCTGATGAAGACACAGCAGGAAGAAGCGGTTATTACCGCGGTGCGCGAATTCGACGGCGAGCTGGCGCAGAAAATTATCGACGAGATGTTCCTGTTCGAAAATCTGGTGGATGTCGACGATCGCAGCATCCAGCGTCTGTTGCAGGAAGTGGATTCCGAATCGCTGCTGATAGCCCTGAAAGGTGCCGAGCAACCATTGCGCGAGAAGTTCCTGCGCAACATGTCGCAGCGTGCCGCCGATATCTTGCGCGACGATCTTGCCAACCGCGGTCCGGTACGTTTGTCGCAGGTAGAAAACGAACAGAAAGCGATTCTGCTTATCGTACGTCGTCTGGCCGAGACCGGCGAGATGGTGATCGGCAGCGGCGAGGATACCTATGTCTAACGATCTGCCATGGAAAGTCTGGACGCCTGACGACCTCGCCCCGCCAATGGCGGAGTTCGTACTGGCCGATCATACCGACGATCGGCCGTCCGACGAGACAGAAGAGCCACAGCTATCTGCTGAACAACAGCTTGAGCAGCAGTTGGCGCAAATGCAGCTCCAGGCCCATGAGCAAGGATATAACGCCGGCCTGGCTGAAGGTCGGCAAAAAGGACACGAACAAGGTTATCAGGACGGACTGGCCCAGGGGCTGGAACAAGGTCAGAACCAGGCTCGCGCCCAACATGCGCCGATTCATGCCCGCATGCAGCAACTGGTCAGTGAGTTTCAGAATACACTGGATGCCCTGGACAGCGTCATTGCATCGCGCCTGATGCAAATGGCACTGGAAGCGGCGCGCCAGGTTATCGGTCAGACGCCCATCGTCGATAACGCCGCGCTGATTAAACAAATCCAACAGCTGTTGCAACAGGAGCCGCTGTTTAGCGGCAAACCGCAGTTGCGCGTCCATCCGGACGATCTGCAACGAGTGGAAGAGATGCTCGGGGCGACCCTCAGCCTGCACGGCTGGCGACTGCGTGGCGATCCAACGCTGCATCACGGTGGCTGTAAAGTCTCTGCTGACGAAGGCGATCTGGACGCCAGTGTTGCCACCCGCTGGCAAGAGCTCTGCCGTCTGGCAGCGCCGGGAGTCGTGTAATGACCACTCGCCTGACTCGCTGGCTCAACACGCTAGACAACTTCGAAGAGAAAATGTCGCTGCTGCCTGCGGTGCGTCGTTACGGGCGTCTGACCCGCGCCACTGGGCTGGTACTGGAAGCCACGGGCCTGCAGTTACCGCTGGGTGCCACCTGCGTTATTGAGCGTCAGGATGGCAACGAAACCCAGGAAGTTGAAAGCGAAGTGGTTGGCTTTAATGGTCAACGCCTGTTTCTGATGCCGCTCGAAGAGGTCGAAGGCGTTCTGCCGGGCGCGCGCGTATACGCGAAAAACATCGCCGGCGAAGGGCTGCAAAGCGGGAAACAATTACCGCTGGGCCCTGCCCTGCTGGGGCGTGTGCTCGATGGCAGCGGGAAGCCGCTTGATGGGCTGCCAGCTCCCGACACCACGGAAACAGGGGCGCTAATCACCCCGCCGTTTAACCCCCTGCAACGTACCCCGATTGAACACGTACTGGATACTGGCGTACGGCCTATCAATGCGCTGTTAACCGTCGGTCGCGGTCAGCGAATGGGGCTTTTCGCCGGTTCCGGTGTGGGTAAAAGCGTCCTGCTCGGCATGATGGCACGCTATACCCAGGCTGATGTCATTGTTGTCGGTCTGATTGGCGAGCGTGGACGCGAAGTTAAAGATTTTATTGAAAATATTCTTGGCGCCGAGGGACGTGCGCGCTCGGTGGTGATTGCCGCCCCGGCGGATGTTTCCCCGCTGTTGCGTATGCAGGGTGCTGCCTACGCCACGCGCATCGCCGAAGATTTTCGCGACCGCGGTCAGCACGTGCTGCTGATTATGGATTCCCTCACCCGTTATGCGATGGCGCAGCGTGAAATTGCCTTGGCGATCGGCGAACCTCCGGCAACGAAAGGTTATCCACCGTCGGTGTTTGCGAAATTACCCGCACTGGTTGAACGGGCCGGAAACGGTATTCATGGCGGCGGTTCCGTGACCGCATTTTATACCGTACTGACCGAAGGCGATGACCAACAGGACCCTATTGCTGACTCCGCCCGCGCCATTCTCGACGGCCACATTGTCCTGTCCCGTCATCTGGCAGAAGCGGGTCACTATCCGGCCATTGATATTGAAGCCTCAATCAGCCGCGCAATGACCGCCTTAATCAGCGAAAAACATTATGCGCGGGTACGCAACTTTAAACAGCTATTGTCCAGTTTCCAGCGTAACCGCGATCTGGTCAGCGTAGGCGCCTACGCCAAAGGCAGCGATCCCATGCTGGATAAAGCCATTGCCTTATGGCCACAGCTGGAAGCATTTTTACAGCAAGGCATCTTTGAACGAGCCGACTGGGAAGACTCCCTGCAGGCTTTGGATCTGATTTTCCCTGGTGTGTGAATAAGCAGGAGAGCATAGGTCATGGCACAACATGGTGCGCTGGCAACACTTAAAGACCTGGCTGAAAAAGAAGTCGATGACGCAGCTATCTTATTAGGCGAGATGCGCCGTGGATGTCAGCAGGCGGAAGAGCAGTTGAAGATGCTGATCGATTATCAGCATGAATATCGCAACAACCTGAATAGCGATATGGGTCAGGGTATTACCAGTAATCGCTGGATTAACTATCAACAATTTATTCAGACGCTGGAAAAAGCGATTGAGCAACATCGCCAACAACTCAACCAATGGACGCAGAAAGTAGACCAGGCGTTGAGCAGTTGGCGCGATAAAAAGCAGCGACTGCAGGCATGGCAGACTCTGCAGGACCGGCAAACCACAGCCGCATTACTGGCTGAAAACCGCCTGGATCAGAAAAAAATGGATGAATTTGCTCAGCGTGCAGCTATGAGGAAACCCGAATGATTACGTTACCCCAACTGATTACCACCGACACCGACGTAGCCGCAGGTCTTCAGTCAGGCAAAGCGGTAGATTCTCCCGAGGATTTTTTGGCGCTGCTGGCGGGTGCATTAGGTGCAGGCGATGCACAGGGTAAAGACGCCCCGCTGTCGCTGGCTGATTTACAGGCCGCAGGCAGCAAACTGCAAAAAGGGTTATTGCAAAAGAATGGTGATACCGCGCAGACGGTAAAATTAGCCGATCTGCTGGCACAAAAAGAGGTCCAAACCGAGACGTCGCTGGCCGACCTGACTGATGCACAACAGTTGCTGTCTGCGCTCACGCCGTCACTGAAGGTTAATGCCCTGACAACACTGGGCAAAACCGCACAGCAGGATGAAAAAACAGCCCGTCTGAGCGATGACGATCTCGCCAACCTGAGTGCGCTGTTCGCTATGCTACCGGGGCAACAGGTAACCACTCCGACTGTTGATGCCACCCCAGCCCCTGCGGATGCGACGCTGTCGGTACTGTTACGTGGTAATACCCCTAACACGACTGCCGATAGCGCCAGTGAATTACTGACCGGCGAAGGGAAAAAAGGTAAAGCAGAGACAGCGATGCATGCCAGTGGCGCAGATCAGACCAACAATGCGGGTTTAACCCCATTAACGGCAGCGGTAGCCACGCGTGCGGAGATTGAAAGTTCACCGTCACCAACCAGCGTTGGCGCAACAATAGCTCCGCTGGCTGGCACACAGACACATGCGCAGCCGTTACCGACAGCCGCGGCACCGGTATTGAGTGCCCCGCTGGGAAGCCATGAATGGCAGCAATCACTGAGTCAACACGTCACGCTGTTCACCCGCCAGGGCCAGCAAAGTGCGGAATTGCGCTTGCATCCGCAGGATCTGGGGCAAGTGCAGATTTCCCTCAAGCTCGATGACAACATGGCGCAACTGCAAATGGTCTCGCCTCATAGCCACGTTCGCGCGGCGTTGGAAGCGGCATTACCCATGCTGCGCACGCAGTTGGCTGAAAGCGGGATTCAACTGGGGCAAAGCAGTATCAGCAGCGAAAGTTTCGCCGGTCAGCAACAGTCGTCTTCACAGCAACAACAGGCTGGGCGTGCGCATGGACAAGATATTTTTGCTCCCGAAGATGATGCCGTTCTGGCCACACCTGCTGCACTGCAAGCCGCAGCTCGCGGTGATGGTGCAGTAGACATCTTCGCCTAACGCCAGAGGTAGCATGATTATCCGCGTCTTTTCCACGCTTTGTCGTGGTCAGGACACGGGATAATCAGCCTATAAGCTGTACCGAAACAGGAAGCCCGTATCTGATGACTGACTCCGCGATTAACAAAAAGAGTAAACGCGCTATTTGGATCCCTCTGCTGGTGTTAATTACGCTCGCCGCCCTCGCTACTGCGGGCTATAGCTACTGGCGCATGCAGCAGCAGCCGTCCGCCAGCGTAAAAGCGGAACCGGCTCCACCGCCTGCCCCAGTGTTCTTTGCACTGGATACGTTTACCGTCAATTTAGGTGATGCGGATCGCGTGCTGTATATCGGTATCACACTGCGCATGAAAGACGAGGCGACACGCTCGCGTCTTAACGAATATCTGCCAGAAGTGCGCAGCCGTCTGCTGTTATTGTTCTCTCGCCAGAACGCAGCCACGCTCGCAACAGAAGAAGGCAAACAGCAGCTGATTGCCGCTATCAAAGAGACGCTCGCGACTCCGCTCGTTGTCGGGCAGCCGAAACAGGTTGTCACCGACGTTCTTTATACAGCTTTTATTCTGCGGTAAAGACATGGGCGACAGTATTCTTTCTCAGGCTGAAATCGACGCATTGCTTAACGGCGATAGCGAAACTAAAGACGAACCCATTTCCGGTATCGCAAAAGAAAGCGATATTCGTCCTTATGATCCCAACACTCAGCGCCGCGTCGTTCGTGAGCGTTTGCAGGCGCTGGAGATCATTAACGAACGCTTTGCGCGCCAGTTCCGTATGGGGTTATTTAACCTGCTACGCCGCAGCCCGGATATTACCGTGGGTGCGATCCGTATCCAGCCATACCACGAGTTTGCGCGTAACTTACCGGTTCCGACCAACCTGAACTTAATCCACCTGAAACCGCTACGCGGGACAGGTCTGGTGGTGTTCTCACCGAGTCTGGTGTTTATCGCCGTAGATAACCTGTTCGGCGGTGATGGTCGTTTCCCGACGAAAGTCGAAGGCCGTGAATTTACGCACACTGAACAACGCGTGATCAACCGCATGCTGAAACTGGCGCTGGAAAGCTACAGCGACGCGTGGAAGGCTATCAACCCGCTGGAAGTGGAATATGTCCGTTCCGAGATGCAGGTGAAGTTTACCAATATCACCACCTCCCCGAACGACATCGTGGTGAACACCCCGTTCCACGTTGAAATCGGCAACCTGACCGGTGAATTTAACATCTGTCTGCCATTCAGCATGATTGAGCCTTTACGTGAACTGCTGGTAAACCCGCCGCTGGAAAACTCGCGTAATGAAGATCAGAACTGGCGCAATAATCTGGTGCGTCAGGTTCAGCATTCTGAGCTGGAACTGGTTGCAAACTTTGCTGACATTCCGTTGCGGCTGTCCCAGATTTTGAAGCTGAAACCCGGCGATGTACTGCCGATTGAAAAACCCGACCGCATTATTGCTCATGTGGACGGCGTACCTGTGCTGACCAGCCAATATGGCACCGTAAATGGTCAGTATGCGTTACGCGTAGAACATTTGATAAACCCGATTTTGAATTCGCTGAATGAGGAACAGCCCAAATGAGTGACATGAATAATCCGTCCGATGAGAACACTGGTGCATTGGACGATCTGTGGGCTGACGCGTTAAACGAGCAAAAAACAACGACCACCAAAAGTGCGGCCGATGCGGTATTCCAGCAGCTAGGTGGCGGCGACGTCAGCGGCGCGCTGCAGGATATCGACCTGATCATGGATATTCCGGTCAAGCTGACCGTTGAATTGGGCCGCACCCGCATGACCATCAAAGAACTGCTGCGCCTGACGCAGGGCTCGGTCGTCGCGCTGGACGGTCTGGCGGGCGAGCCGCTGGATATTCTGATCAACGGTTATTTGATTGCTCAGGGTGAAGTTGTGGTAGTCGCAGATAAATACGGTGTCCGTATTACCGACATTATTACCCCATCTGAACGTATGCGTCGTCTGAGCCGTTAACCATGAATACCCAGGCCACCGTCGCTCAGCCCGCTGCTGTACCCGGTTCACCATTAGTGCAGGTCAGCGGCGCGCTGCTGGGGATCATTGTGTTGATCCTGGGAGCCGCCTGGCTGATTAAGCGCCTGGGATTCGCCCCGAAAAGCGTCAGTACGCGTGGACTGAAAGTTTCGGCCAGTACCTCATTAGGCCCACGTGAGCGGGTGGTGATTGTTGAGGTCGAAGACGCGCGTCTGGTGCTGGGCGTTACAGCGTCGCAGATCAACGTTCTGCATACCCTCCCCCCGGCACCTGCCAGTGCAGAAGAAAAAGCGGCCTCCCCTGCGGATTTCCAGGCCATGATGAAGAGTTTGCTGAAGCGTCCTGGGAGATCCTGATGCGCCGTTTGTTATCCCTCACGCTGACGGGTTTGTGGCTTTTCAGCCCTGCGGCCCTGGCCCAACTACCGGGTCTGGTTAGCCAACCGCTGCCCGGTGGCGGACAAAACTGGACGTTGCCCGTCCAAACGCTGGTATTTATCACCTCGCTGACGTTCCTGCCGGCTATTTTGCTGATGATGACCAGCTTCACCCGCATCATCATCGTTTTTGGTCTGTTACGTAATGCGCTGGGAACACCGTCAGCACCGCCGAACCAGGTTTTACTTGGACTGGCGCTGTTTTTGACTTTCTTCATCATGTCGCCGGTGATCGACAAAATCTACGTTGATGCGTATCAACCCTTCAGCGAAGAGAAGATCTCCATGCAGGAAGCCATGGAGAAAGGCGCACAGCCGTTGCGTGAGTTTATGCTGCGTCAGACCCGCGAAGCCGATCTGGCCCTGTTCGCCCGTCTGGCAAACAGCGGCCCGTTACAGGGACCTGAAGCAGTGCCGATGCGCATTTTGCTGCCGGCATATGTCACCAGTGAGTTGAAAACGGCATTCCAGATAGGTTTTACCATTTTCATTCCATTTCTGATAATCGATCTGGTCATCGCCAGCGTCCTGATGGCGCTCGGGATGATGATGGTGCCACCAGCAACCATCGCACTCCCATTCAAGCTGATGCTGTTTGTGCTGGTTGACGGTTGGCAGCTGCTTGTCGGCTCGCTTGCACAAAGCTTTTACAGTTAGAGGCGCGAAATGACTCCTGAATCGGTCATGATGATGGGCACTGAGGCGATGAAAGTTGCCCTTGCCCTTGCCGCGCCTTTGTTGCTGGTTGCCCTCGTCACGGGTCTTATCATCAGTATCCTGCAGGCGGCAACCCAGATTAACGAAATGACGCTGTCCTTCATTCCGAAAATTGTCGCGGTCTTTATTGCCATCATCGTTGCCGGTCCGTGGATGCTTAACTTGCTGCTCGACTACGTGCGTACGCTGTTCAGCAATATTCCCTACATCATCGGGTAAACGACGCTATGTTGCAGGTGACCAGCGTTGAGTGGCTCCACTGGCTGAATCTTTACTTCTGGCCCCTGCTGCGCATACTGGCGCTCATTTCAACGGCTCCGATACTCAGCGAACGCGCCATCCCCAAGCGAGTAAAACTGGGGCTGGGGTTGATGATTACCATGGTTATCGCGCCGCTGCTTCCCCCGGTAAACGTGCCTATCTTTTCTGTCGGCGCGATATGGCAGGCGATGCAGCAAATCCTGATCGGCATCGCGTTAGGGTTCACCATGCAATTTGCGTTTGCCGCAGTGCGTACCGCCGGGGAAATCATCGGGCTGCAAATGGGTCTCTCCTTCGCAACTTTCTTCGACCCGGGCAGCCGCCTGAATATGCCCGTTCTGGCACGTCTGATAGATTTGCTGGCGATGCTGCTGTTCCTCACCTTTAATGGTCACTTGTGGCTTATCTCGCTGTTGGTGGATACCTTCCATACTCTGCCTATCGGTGGCCATCCGGTGAATAGCAATGCCTTTCTCGCGCTGGCGCGGGCGGGGGGACTCATCTTCCTCAATGGCCTGATGCTGGCTCTGCCGGTGATGACGCTGCTGCTCACACTCAACCTCGCACTCGGTTTGTTAAACCGTATGGCGCCACAGCTATCGATATTTGTCATTGGTTTCCCACTCACCCTGACCGTGGGTATTTCATTAATGGCCGCGCTAATGCCATTAATTTCCCCCTTCTGTGAGCGCTTATTCAGTGAGATTTTTAATTTGCTGGCTGATATCATCAGTGAAATGCCTTCAAAATAATAACCCTTATTTTTTATCCTGTTTTACTAAGGATTGTCCTAAATTCAAATACGGGCAACATCCACCAGGATAACGCTGTCGCGGTTTATTTGTTTTTGCCTCACTCACATAACGCAACATTTACTTTACTTTAAGATGTTTCCTGGCAAATTATACGCAACTTTACGGGATAGTAAATTCGCCTGAAAACAGCGAAAGCGTCATATTGGGTCGTTATTATTCCGTTTAGTTGTGATGACATAATCAGGTAAGGGGAATTATCGTTACGCATTGAGTGAGGGTATGCCATGTCAACGATTATTATGGATTTATGCAGTTACACCCGGCTAGGGTTGACCGGATATCTGGTAAGTCGGGGGGTGAAGAAAAGGGAAATCAACGATATTTCAAGCGTTGATGAACTCAGCGTCGCCTGTGTCTCACTGCAGCCGTCTGTGGTGTTTATTAATGAAGACTGCTTTATTCACGATCCGGATAACAGCCAGCGAATTAAGCAAATCATTAATCAACATCCCAGCACTTTATTTATTGTATTTATGGCGATTGCCAATGTCCATTTTGATGAGTATCTCTTAGTAAGAAAAAATTTATTAATCAGCTCTAAGTCGATTAAACCAGATTCACTGGATGAACTTCTTGGCGATATTCTGAAAAAGGAAGTGGATATTGTCATTGATGTGAACCTGCCAACGCTATCATTAAGCCGCACCGAATCCAGCATGCTACGTATGTGGATGGCCGGTCAGGGAACAATACAGATATCCGATCAAATGAATATCAAGGCGAAGACAGTCTCATCCCATAAGGGGAATATAAAACGAAAGATCAAGACACATAATAAGCAAGTTATCTATCACGTTGTACGACTCACGGATAACGTCACCAATGGTATCTTTGTGAATATGCGTTAGGACGTTCTGACTGGTGGGTTCGCCACCAGTCAGAATCAGCGCCTGGATTACTCCACTTTTTCCACAAAGATACCATCCTGATGGCCTGACTCATTAAAGAACCAGATACCGAGCGGGTAGTCTTCCAGAGAAACCAGGTACATGGTGCCTTCACTAAACTCTTCAATCGCCAGTACCCGGCCTGGCCGACGCGGCCCGCCGTCCGTTTTGACTGTAACCCGATCATTCACCTTCATCGTTTTCCTCCTGTGGCTTTGTGCCAGTGTAGAACAAATTCCTTTTCCTGGCAGCGCCCTGCTCGCGTGATTGCGGGTTTTCTCGACGGTCTATACTTAACTTGTACGCATCAGAGATTCTGATACGTGCCCCGGTATCCTTAACGGTTGAGAGGTATGAGGATGAAAACCGCGAAAGAGTACAGCGATACGGCCAAACGTGAAGTCAGCGTCGATGTAGACGCGCTATTGAAAGCTATCAACGAAATCTGCGAGAGCGAAATTCACCGCAGCCATGATGACCCCGATCGCGTCAGCGTTGATGGCCGGGATTATCATACATGGCATGAGCTGGCCGATGCGTTCGAGCTTGATATCCATGATTTTAGCGTGACGGAGATCAATCGCTGACTTTGGGCGAAAAAAATCCCGGCCCTTATCGGGTCGGGATCAAGCTTGCTTATGCAAGAAGCACTTGAAAATTCGTTACACCAGGAAATCTGATGCGAAACCAACCTTATCTGCAATTTTTTTGCCTGACAAGTAAATAATTCTCACCAAAATGATAAATATAACTAATGGTTGAGAGATCACCTGGTTACGCCAGCCTGCAGTATTCAAGCATCCTGGCGTAGCGGACTGCGTTCACCAGGAACCAGTTCATCTTCACGAAATGCCTCCCGTTTGACGCCAAAACCGTCATACCAGCGGCACTCCACCATTCCGCTGGCATACCCGGTAACGATCATGCGTGGACCACCCTCTTTCGCGGTGACTTCCTCACTGACAGAAAAGACCATACACGCCTCCTGTATCAAGAGAAACCTTTTCACCTTAGACGACAAAGAGACGTTTTGCGTAATCTGGCACGCGACAATTAGTGCGAAACTCCGCGTAACCTGGCAACCAGGTTTACCAGCATCACCACGATCCCACCAATAATAAAGCCGAGCACCAGGTTAAGCAGGGTCGGAAGCATCAGAGCAATGAATGAACTCTGCTGTTGGGCAAAGTGCTCAATTGCATGATGCAGCGGTGCAATGCCGTGCACCACAATGCCGCCGCCGACTAAAAACATCGCCAGCGTGCCAACTACGGAAAGTGATTTCATGAGCCAGGGAGCCACCACCAGCAATCCCTTACCCAGCGCCTGAGCAAATGCGCTACGCTTTTCTGCCAGCCAGTAGCCAATATCATCGAGCTTCACAATAATGCCGACCAGACCATACACGCCAACGGTCACCACCAAAGCAATACCCGACAAAACCAGTACCTGATTCAACAACGGCGCATCCGCCACAATACCCAACGTAATGGCCACAATCTCCGCAGACAAAATAAAGTCGGTACGTACCGCCCCTTTGATTTTATCTTTCTCAAACGTCAGCGGGTCCTGTGCGGCAAGAGAGGTCAGACGTTGCTGTCGTTCTTCCGCCGTTTCCTGGTGTTTTCGCGCTTCCAGGGTGTGAAGCACTTTTTCCACCCCCTCAAAACAGAGGAACGCCCCACCAATCATCAATAAGGGCGTGATCGCCCATGGAATAAAAGCGCTGATCAATAGCGCCAGCGGCACCAGGATAACTTTGTTGACGAAAGATCCTTTGGCCACACTCCAGACCACCGGAAGCTCGCGGTTCGCCCGCACGCCCGATACCTGTTGCGCGTTAAGCGACAAATCGTCTCCCAGCACACCCGCCGTTTTTTTCGCGGCCAGTTTTCCCATCACAGAGATATCGTCCAGAAGCGTGGCGATGTCATCAAGCAAGGTGAGTAAGCTACTTCCTGCCAAAATTTTAACCCTCAATATTATTTTTTTGCCGTCATAAGTATGAAGTAAAACACGCCATGCTGAAACAGACCTTTCTGGTCAACAAATATTTAACAACGGCAGGCAATTATAAATCTCGCCAGCATGATAGTTTTGACGTTTACTATGTTGCACCTTTTTATTTCCACCGTGAGGGATTATGCGTTTCAGGCAATTGTTACCACTTTTCAGTGCGCTCTTCGCGCTGTATATCATTTGGGGTTCCACGTACTTCGTTATTCGCATTGGTGTTGAAAGTTGGCCGCCATTGATGATGGCTGGCGTGCGCTTTCTCTCTGCGGGCATTTTATTAACCGCATTTTTACTTATTCGCGGACATAAGCTGCCACCACTGCGCCCGCTCCTGAATGCTGCACTGATTGGTATCCTGCTATTGGCGGTAGGCAATGGCCTCGTTACCGTCGCAGAACATCAAAACGTCCCTTCCGGCATTGCCGCTGTGGTGGTTGCTACCGTCCCGCTGTTTACCCTGTGCTTTAGCCACTTTCTTGGCATCAAAACACGCAAACTGGAATGGATGGGGATCGCAATTGGACTTGCCGGGATCATCATGCTTAACAGCGGGGGTAACTTGAGTGGTAATCCCTGGGGGGCGGTACTAATCCTGATTGGTTCAATGAGCTGGGCGTTTGGCTCCGTGTACGGCTCACGCATTACCTTGCCCGTTGGCATGATGGCCGGTGCTATTGAAATGTTAGCCGCGGGTATTGTGCTGATGTGCGCATCGCTGCTCAGTGGAGAAAAGCTGACCGCGATGCCAACCTTCTCCGGTTTTATGGCGGTGGCATACCTCGCCCTGTTCGGCTCAATTATTGCGATTAACGCTTATATGTTCCTTATCCGTAATGTAAGCCCGGCGTTAGCCACCAGCTATGCCTACGTCAACCCGGTAGTGGCGGTTCTGTTAGGTACGGGTCTGGGAGGTGAAAGCCTGGCGTTGATCGAGTGGCTGGCGCTCGGGGTCATTGTTTTTGCCGTAGTATTGGTGACGCTGGGGAAATACTTATTCCCTGTCAAAGCGGACGCGGTTGCAGCCCCATCGGAAAAGTCGTTACAGTAAATGAATGCCCTGAGTGTCGATCTGCGCGGTGGCACCGCCGCCGCAGATCCACTCGATAACCCGTTCAGACAGCGCCTCGTTACCCAGTTTCTCACGCCCACGCAGGGCGCATTCCCAGACAATCAAGACCCGCCATCCCAACGCCTGTAATTTTTCGCAGTCCCGCTTATCACGTACCACGTTTTTTCCTATCTTCTCCAGCCAGAACGCCGTGCGGGTTGCCGGGGCTTTAAAGAGATAGCAGTTGTGCTGATGCCAGAAACAGCCGTGGGTAAAGAGAACGCAGCGATAGTCATCCACCACAAAATCGGGGCGACCGGGCAACGTTGCATCCTGCGTGCGAAACGTTACCCCCTGATCCGTCAGGATGTCGGCCAGACGTTTTTCGATCGCCGTATCGCGGGTCCCTATCGCCCGCATATTTTTACTGCGCGTTGCCTTATCGTGAACGTCTGCCATGTTGCTGTTCTTTCTCACGGAGCACAACAGCCTGTTTGATCTTCGGCTCCAGCAGTTTGGCTACCGCTGCAAACGCCGGGACGACCACCGAATTACCGAACTGGCGGTAAGCCTGGGTATCGGATACCGGAATACGAAACTGGTAACCCTGAGGAGACTCAAACCCCATCAGGCGAGCGCACTCTCTTGGCGTTAATCGACGAGGACGGTGTCGCTGATTGGCGGGATCATCGAAATCCTGTTCCCCCAGCGCCATATCCCAGCCACGGTCAATCAAAATTTCTGCCCCATCCTTATAGTAACGTGCAGATAATGTACGCGTTACGCTATTGGGGTTGCCGGGATAGACCATACCGTAGCCAAACCCATTGCCCCGTGCCTGATGTTTTTTCGCATAGCGATACAGGTATTTCCACAGGACCGGTGTCAGCACATATTTCGCATCAACGGTCGGTTCAAGCAGCTCTGCGAGCGTCGTTCGACGCTGAGGGTAGCGG
The DNA here is from genome assembly GCF_014103415.1 of Citrobacter sp. RHBSTW-00671. NCBI lineage: Bacteria > Pseudomonadati > Pseudomonadota > Gammaproteobacteria > Enterobacterales > Enterobacteriaceae > Citrobacter > Citrobacter sp. RHBSTW-00671. The sequence goes on along the minus strand of NZ_JABXPR010000001.1, from coordinate 2,452,578 downwards.
CTGACAATATCGCGCAACGTAAAGTCTGACTTCAGGTTCAGGTCCCGCCGAAAACCGACGAGCACGATACGTTCGCGATGCTGGGGTAAAAAATGTTGCCCATCGATAATCTTCGGATCATCCGGGCCATTATCTGCTGCATCCGCCACGTCATAGCCCAGTTCATCCAGCGTTTGCATGATGATGCGAAAGGTTTTTCCCTGGTCATGACTTTTTAGATTTTTGACGTTTTCGAGCACAAATATAGCCGGTCGCCGTGCGTCGATAATTCGCACCACGTCAAAAAAAAGCGTGCCTTGCGTATCACAGGCAAAACCGTGGGCGCGCCCTAACGCGTTTTTCTTTGATACGCCCGCCAGCGAAAATGGCTGGCAAGGGAAGCCGGCCAGCAGGACATCATGCTCGGGAACGTGTTGACGAATATGCTCCGCAGCCTGCTCGTCACTCACCCCCTCATGATGGCTAAGGGTGATATCGCGAATATCTTCATTAAAATGGTGCTGCTCAGGAGAACAATAGTTGTTCGCTTTATAGGTGCGAACAGCATGTTTATTCCATTCACTGGTAAACACACATTGCCCGCCTATCGCGTCAAAACCGCGGCGAATCCCACCTATCCCGGCAAAAAGGTCGATAAACCGAAAGGCATAATGCGGATGATGTGCAGGGGGCGTCGGGAGTAAAGAATACAGGTGAGCAAACTCACGATCGCTAAGGCGATGCCATGTTTGATTGGCGACCACACGCTTAAAGATGGCCGGACTCCAGTGGTTTTCGCCGACGCCATTAAGATGAGCAACCAGCGTTTTCACATCGTATATTTCAAGCAACTTAGCCAAAATCACCTGAATGGTAACTCCGGTATCATCTGTCATCGGTTTCATGGAGCCTGCTACTGAAAAATTATCCTGCATATGTTTAACCGGCCGAAATGGATAGTCGACAGGTTAACATAAATTGGTGCAATTGACGTTTCAGCAATGACGACTACTGATATGCTTTAAAGGGTTGAATCGCCGCAAGATCCAACATTTCATATTCTCCTTTTAATTCTGCGCTGAGTTTCGCCATATACGTCAATAAGAAGTCAGCATTATGCTGCGCCAGATGCCGCCCTTGTTCAGTTTGCATTGTCAGTGGCAACGTCAGCAGTTTGGTCTGGAAATGATCAAGCGCGTACTGTTTATCATCCAGGTTGCGCTGCCGGGCAAACGGATCTTCCGCATCAAACAATGCCACACCCAGCGAGCCAGAAACGGCGAACACGCGCGCCAGACCGATAGCACCGAGCGCCTCAAGTCGATCGGCATCCTGAACGATTTTGGCTTCAAGGGTAGTGGGCGTAATTTTTGCGCTAAAACTGTGCGCGGCAATAGCGTGACTCACCGCATGCAGCCGATCCTGAGGAAATTCAGGAAAGTCCAGTGACAGTACACGACAGGTTTCCTGTGCAGCCAGTACCGATGAACGATGACGTTCCGGATGATTTTTCGGTAAGCTGATAAGATCGTGGAAATAGCACGCGGTCAGTACGACCAGCCAGTCAATATCAGCATCAGTACTCAGCTTTTGCGATGTCATCCACACGCGGCGAAAATGAAAGATATCATGGGCGGCATCTTGCCCTGTAAGATTCTCACGCAGCCATGATTCAAATTGTGACTGCCAGTGTTGTAGTTCCACGCTAACTCTCTGTGCAGAAAGAAAACCACCTTAGCAACAATTTTCATCACAGGCCACTGCCAGTCTCAGATTCATCATCATTAAAAATGTTTTAATCTCTTTTCATATAATAACCATTCTGTTTTTAGTGCAGACAATCAAACCATCCGTTAATTAAACACTCCACCAAAAACACATAAACCACACTAATTTAATACATTCAATAAATATATAAGCATAACCCATAAGATCGTGATAAACATACATTTATTTTTCAAATATAATTTTATAAATTATACCTCTATATTATATGAAATCGCTATTGAAACATTTTGAAATTCTTTATATACAATTGTTACATGTTATGTTTTAAATTAAATGAACTTCATAGATAGTATCAAAATGTAGTTTTTGGATGTACTACATATTCATATGAATTATTATCAAAAGGGAATACATAATGAAAAGAAAAGTATTGGCAATTATTGTCCCCGCGTTATTAGCGGCCAGCGCGGCAAATGCAGCTGAAATCTATAATAAGAACGGCAATAAATTAGATCTGTACGGTAAAGTAGACGGCTTGCATTATTTCTCTGATGATGCGAGCAATGATGGCGACCAGACTTACGTTCGTGTTGGCTTCAAAGGCGAAACGCAGATTAATAGCACGCTGACGGGTTACGGCCAGTGGGAATATAACGTTCAGGCCAACAGCACCGAAGGTGAAGGCGCAAACGCGTGGACCCGTCTGGGCTTCGCCGGTTTAGGCTTTGGCGAATATGGCACCTTCGATTACGGTCGTAACTATGGCGTGGTATACGACGTAGAAGCGTGGACCGATATGCTGCCAGAATTCGGTGGCGATACCTACACCCAGACCGACGTTTATATGACAGGCCGTACCAACGGTGTTGCCACTTATCGTAACCACGGCTTCTTTGGTCTGGTTGATGGTCTGAACTTCGCTCTGCAGTATCAGGGTAATAATGAAAACCCAGGTTCAGGCGAAGGTACTGGCAACGGTGGTGACCGTAAACTGGCTCGCGAAAATGGCGACGGGTTTGGTATGTCTACCTCCTATGACTTCGACTTTGGTTTAAGCCTCGGCGCGGCGTATTCTTCATCTGACCGTACCGATAATCAGGTCGCTCGCGGTTACAACGATGGCATTAATAGCCGTAACAACTATGCTGGCGGTGACAAAGCTGAAGCCTGGACCATTGGTGCGAAATATGATGCCAATGATATTTATCTGGCAGCGATGTATGCAGAAACCCGCAACATGACCTACTACGGCGGCGGTAATGGCGAAGGCAATGGCGGTATCGCAAACAAAACGCAAAACTTTGAAGTTGTGGCTCAGTACCAGTTCGATTACGGTCTGCGCCCGTCCGTATCTTACCTGCAGTCCAAAGGTAGTGATTTAGGCGGTCAGAGAGTCAGTCATGGTAATTGGCGTTACGTCGACAAAGACCTTGTAAAATATGTTGATGTCGGTGTGACTTATTACTTCAACAAAAACATGTCCACCTACGTTGACTACAAAATCAACCTGCTGGATGAAGATGACAGCTTCTATGAAAGCAATGGCATCGCAACCGACGATATTGTTGCCGTTGGTTTAGTCTACCAGTTCTAATTTTGCACAAAACGTATCAGGCCTGCTTCATATGAAGCGGGCTTTTTGTTTATTTGAAGCGGATTTTTATATCGCGAAGGCAATAGAACGACAAACTTGTGAGGATACTCAAAGAAAAAAACATCCGTGACTGCTGTCGTTGAAAGCAAGGCGTGCAAGTGTTTGAATAGTGGCGGAGAGAGGGGGATTTGAACCCCCGGTAGAGTTGCCCCTACTCCGGTTTTCGAGACCGGTCCATTCAGCCGCTCTGGCATCTCTCCGTTCTGGTGGTTGTCATGATGCCAGGTAATTTGGCATTTTAACAGACCCAGTTCCGTCAATTTCGTTCAAGTGACGAGTTTGCGAGCAAAACGATGATTAAGTGGCCCTGGAAAGAGCAAGAAACAGCCCGGAATGATGACTGGCCCTGGGATGATGCCCTGGCAATTCCTCTTCTGGTGAATCTTACTGAACAAGAACAAGCCAGGCTTATTGCCCTGGCCGAGCGTTTTTTACAGCAAAAAAGATTGGTTGCACTACAAGGATTTGAACTGGACGCACTGAAAAGTGCACGAATTGCTCTGCTTTTCTGTTTGCCTGTTCTGGAATTAGGCATCGAGTGGCTCGATGGTTTTCATGAAGTCCTCATTTACCCTGCCCCGTTTGTCGTGGATGACGAATGGGAAGATGATATTGGGCTGGTGCACAATCAACGGATTGTTCAGTCAGGCCAAAGCTGGCAACAGGGTCCAGTGATCCTGAACTGGCTTGATATCCAGGATTCCTTTGATGCTTCCGGCTTTAATCTGATTATTCATGAAGTGGCGCATAAACTTGATATGCGTAATGGCGATCGCGCCAGCGGCGTTCCGGCTATCCCGCTAAGGGAAATTGCGAACTGGGAGCACGATCTCCATGCCGCGATGAACAACATCCAGGATGAAATCGATCTGGTGGGTGAAACGGCCTGCAGTATAGACGCCTACGCAGCAACCGATCCTGCAGAATGCTTTGCGGTATTATCCGAGTATTTCTTCAGCGCCCCTGAGTTGTTTGCACCGCGTTTTCCGGCATTGTGGCAACGTTTTTTCCAGTTCTATCGCCAGAACCCAATGCTTCGGTTGCGCGATAGCCAGGAAGAAGACCATTTTCGCTCATCAAATGTGCATTAATACTGAATTTGAAGATTAATTAACCAATTGATATGACGTATTAATTTTACTGTTGACACGTCATGGTGAGGTCAGTAATATGCGCCTCGTTCACACGATTCCTCTGTAGTTCAGTCGGTAGAACGGCGGACTGTTAATCCGTATGTCACTGGTTCGAGTCCAGTCAGAGGAGCCAGATTTAAGAAGCCTGCTTAGGAAACTAAGCAGGCTTTTTGCGTTAGGCAACTGCCGTTGGGGAGAAATCTGGAGGTCTGATTGGGGGTCATTTGCGGTGCGATAATAACGCGGCCAGCAAAGGTGTCTTGGTGACAAAAAAATCCTCAGTTTTAAACCTTCTGATAAACCCTTTACAGTCTTCTATTCCAACGGACTATACCTTTTAATAAATCCTAACGGTTCTCGTCTCTGGTATCTCAAGTACCGCATCAATACTAAAGAATCTTGCCTTGGTTTAGGGGCCTACCCCGAAGTTTGTCTGGCGGATGCTCGCCAACAGCGTGAAGGTATCCGCAAACTGCTCAAGCAAAATATCAATCCCGCACAGCAGCGTGTTGCCGAAAGGACCGCTAACTCGCCAATACCCTCCTTTAAATCGGTAGCACCCGAGTGACATAAAAGTAACAGAACCTGGTCAGAAAACCACGCGTCACGCTTGTGATCTCCTCCCAATATCGATACCAGGATAAATCAGAGATTCCGGCCTTTTTGCAGGCTTCGGATAAATTTCTCCGGAGTCTGGTTACTTAACGAGGAGTTGGATGGTACTGCAACTTGTTATCGTAATATTTTCTGCGACCCAGTAAGGGGCTTAGATTTTATGACTGCGTGTGCCGGGTTTTCAGCAATACGAACGGCTGCTTCCAGTAACTGGACTCTTGGAAAATGGTTACGATTAACCAAGGTTGCGGCCAGTGCAGGTTGCTGAAATTCAAACGGTAGTGCAATAGCCCAGTGATCGGCATTGGCATAACCAAGAAGAGTACTGCCGGGAATGATGGCGTCGTAGTGGATCACCTGACTATCATTGTTAGGGTCGCTGGCCGCGAGCTGCAGATAAATGGGCAGAAGTATTGCAGATACACTCTGTAATTCGGGGAGCGCCACAATGGAATAATAAGGAATGTTGACCGGTAGTGGGTGACTAGCCAGCCAGGACAGACGTATATTTCGGGTAAGGCTGGTTATCTCGTTGTGATCGGTTACCGGGCAATGCTCGTCAGGGAGACGGGACAGTATTTTAGTGTAAGGGCGACTGATCTGGTCGGCCAGAGGAGTACCGTTCACGGCGCCAGCCAGGCTTATCACTGCCGAGATATGGGGTTGGATTTCTGGATAGAGTGTTAAGGCGGTAAGAAAATCGCTGACGCCTTTTGAATACGCGATAACCAGAAAGCGTTTTTTAGGATTGGTTCTGGCAGCTGAAATAATCGTATCTCGTATGATTCGCGCATTTACTATATCACTGGCACGACCTTTGACGGCTACCGTTGTGCTCTGGTATCCCAATCGGGTGAGATGGCTGATTGCATCTCCCAAAACGGTGACCTGATCCTGGACGCATTCACCAAAAATCCCAGGAATGATCAGCAATGGCGTTTTTTGCAGAGGGTATTCCGTATTCCCTTCATCAGGACCACTATTATCTTCCCCCTTCAAGCGTCGTAACCAGTCTGTGCAGTCCTCGTTACTTTTTATGCCATCTCGATGAATAAGCTGGCAAAACAGATTTCTGAACTGCCCTCGTTCATCTTTGACATTGCTCAGCGCTACAGGCACTGACACCGTAGGTGTCAGATTGGCCGGGGATGCCGAGGGCGTAGAGCACCCTGTCAAAAGAAGGGAGAATAAGGCAACGTTTAACCAATCTCTGATATTCATTGTGTATGGCTTAAAATACCAGTTTGATCGGGCGCCCAAGCGCGCTGCCTTTACGTTCATAGAATGTCACCGTCACTGCGTCTGGAAACACTTCGAGTCGGGCAAAGTTATCTTCAGAATAAATTTGTGTTGAGCTGGTGACGGTATACTGATTTTGGCTGTTACTGGTGAGAGCTCCCTTAAGAACAAAGTCGTTTTGCTCCATATGGGGATAAGGCCAGAATAATGAGGATGAAATAATACTCAGTACCCGAAAGTCTTTGTCGACAGGACTTGTTAGTTGAGTGGTAAATGAGCAATGCACGTCACCTGACACAAAGCAGACCTTCCTGATTTTATTCTGCAGTATGTAATCAAGGATCTGTGTGCGTTCCCGTTGGTACCCGCCCCATTTATCCTCTGCATCGCTGTTGAGATCCGGGAAAAAGGGAACAGAGCTCACAATCATTTTAACCCTACCCGGATTTGCAGCTAACCAATTCAGCAGCGCTTTCATTTGCGACTGTTTTATCATCTGGCGTTTGAGAGGGTCATCATTCCAGATCCGCTCAGTGCGCACATCCATCACAAACCAATCAGCACAGCCGTCACTAAAGGTATACAAGAGGTGGGTCGGAGTACCGGTTATCCAGCCGCTGTTGTCCAGGCTAAAGACCGGGCTATGGCTGGCCTGATAGATCTGGTAAGCATGGATAGCGCTGGGATATTTTGTAACCATATCGGCGGAACTGGCATGAGATGGCCAGTTATCTTCTATTTCATGATCGTCCAGGATCATATAGGTCGGGATCTGGCTCATGAGCCTGGCGATATTTTCTTGGGTAAATGCGGCCTGGTAGCGGTTCAGAAATGACTGTACGTCCCGATCTGCGCCCATAAATTTAAGGTCATCGGCATAGATCTGATCACCTACCATAAGCACTGCGTTCACCTGCGTCTTTTTATGAAGCTCCAGAATGGATTCAAAAGTTTTATCACCCCGATCATCAAAAATTAGTCCACCAAACAAACGCAGCAAATATCGACATGAGCCAACCGCATAGACACGAGAGCGATTTTGGTCAGTTGTTCCTGCCGTGAAGGTGAAAGTCTCGAGATCGCTCCAGTCGAATTGAATGATCGTACGAGCGGCATCCAGTTCGGAATCGGCAAGAAACCACCCGACCTGATATTGGTAAGTACACTCGGCTTTAAGACCGGTAACCGGGAAAACTCCGGTCATATCGAAATTAGGCGAAAGCTTACCCACTTTTGATGACCATTCAGTAACTTTTTTGGTTTTTTCACCCCATCTAATTACGCCAAAACACCGTCTGTAGCTGTTGGGAGATACTGGTTCAAACTGACCTCTGAACCAGATACGTGATTCATTGGGTGTAGTGAAACCGACAATAGGACCAACGGTGGGGCGAGATAGTTTCATGGCGCTTACTCCCGGAAAAAAGAGCAAATCACATAGTTACATATAGAAATAAAATGTAGTACAAAGATGGAGGTAGTAATTGTAATTCTTTGGTTTTATGTATTAAAAATTCTCAACTATATGTTTATTAGATAAATAAATTATGTTGTGACGATACTAAATATCTTGATGATATCTCGATGAGGATCTTTACTTGAAATATGGCCCTCCTTCCAGGAGCAAGTAGATATATCAACTCGTTAATATCGCCATTAACACACTTGTTCTTCGGAAACAGGATACTTTCACCCGGCGGCTATTTTATTTGATGATTTGCAAATGCCAGACTGACAAAATCGTATGCATGATGGTGAGAACTGATATTCTGCTGTTCTCAATGCACAGTGATGAATTCCCCGGGTGTTACAAGTACTGGTTCGATACGGTTTGCGACCATAAATCCGCGTCCTAAGTAGGTTAAGTTACCTGCGCCATGATGTTATCCGAACCCTGTTTCCTTATCACTACACCGGTATATGATTACCAAGGTCAACTTCAGGCTGTTACAGGGACGGTAACCGTTTTCTCATCAGTGTCTGCAAACTCAGAGAGATATATTTTCTTTAACGCGGTATTGCGTTAACTCACAGCAAAAGCCTTATTCATATTAAAATCAACATTATCAGTTAGAACTCGCCAGATGATCCGGGTCAGTTTATTCGCCAGAGCGACGCTGGCTCCCGACATGAATAATGAGGCCATATTCCGCGAGCAGAGAACGAAGCTGGTTAGCCAGGGCGGCATGCTGTTTCGCAGATTGCCAGCGCATCGTTTGCATCGTTCTTCTGGCTTCTGACAAAGGCCTTCACATGCTGGGCAGGGATAAGCCTTACGCTATATCCCATAGAGTTGAGGGTTCGCCCCCAAAAATGAGAGGTTGAACAGGCTTCTATCGCAATTAAAGTACCCGGTTCAAACTGGCGAAGCGTATCCAGCAATTTCTGACGCGATATTTTTCTGTTCCAGGCAACGGAGTCATCAATCATCCAGACACATACCTGAAAAACAGATTTGGCGATATCGATACCAACAACTCTGATCTTGTTCATGTGATATTACTCCCGGATTAATTCAGTCAGTAAAAGTATGGCACTGACTGCGTTAGGAAGGGGCGTCCATCACATCACTACAGGGATACTTACACTAGCACTTAGCTGGCTTTTAGTTCCCTTTGAACATAGTTCCACTTAGTGGAACTATGTTTTCCTTTCAGGTAACGATAAGCATCTGTAGTAGAGCGCTCAAATCAGTTTTGCTCCCCCCGCAACTATTGGTGGTCAGTTTGGTGGTCTTGACAGAACGGCAATTCAGATTTAGCTTACTTATTAGCCAGTTAATGACAAAGGCGATCCCAGTCAGAGGAGCCAAATTTAAGAAGCCTGCTTAGGAAACTAAGCAGGCTTTTTGCTTTAAATTTGATAATCAATCATCACTTCATCAGGCTCCATCGCCTGGCGTTTAATCTCTTCCACAGATAAACCTGCGTTGCATAGCTCGATAAATCGCCAGACGTAATTGCGCTGCAACTGACCGCGTTTGAGCCCCAGCCAAACGGTGTTCGCATCAAATAAATGCCGGGTATCAAGGCGGGTTAACGTCCCCTCCTCCTGCTCGCCACTGGATTGCTCCGCCACCAGCCCGATTCCCAGCCCCAGCGCTACATACGTTTTAATCACATCCGAGTCCTGCGCACTGAGGATAATATCCGGCACCAACCCTTTACGCGCAAATGCCTCATCAATACGTGAGCGCCCCGTAATACCCTGCCGATAGGTAATGAGCGGCCAGTGAGCAATAGACTCAAGCGTAAGCGGGGAAGCCTTAACTAATGGATGATCGTGTGGAACGAGCAGGCTGTGCTGCCAACGAAACCAGGGAAACGCCACCAACAGCGGATCGCTGCTGAGTCGTTCACTGGCAATACCAATGTCAGCGCCACCATTTTGCAGAAGAACGTCAATTTCTTGCGGTGTCCCCTGGATAAGCTCCAGGCGAACCTCCGGGAAGAGTTCACGAAATGCCTTGATCACCGCAGGCAGACTATAGCGGGCCTGCGTGTGTGTGGTCGCAATGGTCAGCACACCAGACGTGTCATTGGTAAACAGGTCCGCCAGTCGGCGAACATTGCTGGCTTCATTAAGAATACGCTCAGCGATCACCAGCAACGCCTTCCCCGGTTCGGTCATGCCAAGTAAACGCTTACCACGGCGAATAAAAATTTCGATGCCAAGTTCATCTTCAAGTTCGCGAATATGCCGACTTACCCCCGACTGCGAGGTATAAAGAATATTCGCGACTTCCGTCAGGTTGTAATCCTGACGGGCCGCCTCGCGGATTATTTTAAGTTGCTGGAAATTCACTTTTCACTCCGGGTACATCAGACATTACGCTATTGTTAAAGTCTGACGCCCGGCATAACAAATAATAAAAACCTGCATCTTATTCCTTGCTGGAATAAGGTCTAACTCACCAGCTGTAGCTCCCGATTTTCCAGAGCCGGACGGCTAACCAGCGACAACAGGATCTCTTTCACCGCCTGAGCCTGTGGTGTCAAACTGCCTCTGGCTGACATGTTTAGGGAGAGGGGCAGATTCATGGAGGGCGTTGTAATCCGCGCCATCCAGCCATTCGCTGCATGGCATAATGCCCGGGCCGCCGATTCAGGTAAGACCGTCACCCCCATACCGCTGGCAATCGCGGCCGTTAGGGTGGAGATAGAATCAATTTCACCTATTACTTTCGCCGTTAAGCGGCGCAGTGAGAAGGCTTCGTCAACACGGAGGCGAACCGCACTGTAATCCCGTGGCAGAAACAGATTCATCTGCGCGACTGCCGTTAAATCGACACTTGCCCCAGGACATTCGCGCGTCCCCACCAGGAAAAGATCCTCTTTGAGTAACGGTTGACTGGAAATACCCGCGATCGGCGAGCGCTCGTAGAGCACCGCCATATCTAATTGACCACTGAGCAGTTTATCGTTCAGCACCGCCCCGCTGTTTTCATGCAAATAGACCAGTACATCGGGCAGCTCGGCGCGAACGGTCTGTAATAACGGCATGGTAATTGATGATGCCGCCGTGCCAGGCGCCAGGCCAATAGAGACGTGTCCACTCAGGGTCTGCCCTACATTATTGACCGCAAGCTGCGCCTGTTCACACTGACGTAATATTGTCCGGGCGTGCGTATACAGCACTTTCCCCGCTTCCGTCGGCGTCACCCCGCGTTTGGTGCGGATCAACAACTGTTGATCCAGTTCCCCCTCCAGCGTAGCAACCTGCTGGCTCAGCGCGGGTTGAGCGATATGCAATACTTCCGCTGCCTGGGTCAGGCTACCAATATCGACGATTTTTACGAAGTATTTCAGTCGTCTGAAGTTCATTTTGCCTCCTGTCGGAATACCAGAACCCATGCTGGCAGTCATGAAACTCAGGATTGCAAGATGCTTGCCAGTTTCATCTGTAGACGAGTATTTAATGTTAAGCTCCCGTTAAGTAAGGGATGGCGCAGGAAAATGATAGCGTCTACTGATTCCGCCTTTTTCCAGGCTGCCCCACAAGAGGTAGACGCGCACCAGAATGGGGCAAATGTCTAAAAAGCATGAAAGATCGCCGCTTTGTTGAATTTGTCAGCAAACGAACACACAATTTCATTTACCCCTTTGACAACCCCCATCACCCTCGCTAATATTCGCCTCGTTCACACGATTCCTCTGTAGTTCAGTCGGTAGAACGGCGGACTGTTAATCCGTATGTCACTGGTTCGAGTCCAGTCAGAGGAGCCAAATTTAAGAAGCCTGCTTAGGAAACTAAGCAGGCTTTTTGCTTATTAATTTCTTCAATCGTCTTATTTTTCATCTTGCCCTCCCGTAAGGGATAAAATCGTTTTATCTTCGCGTCTGTCGCGGTAGTCTCATTACAGTCGTTTATATCTCGACTGCAATGTGCGTAACCTAACTCCAATACTAATAATTAAAAAACAGTACAGACAGGATAACTATGGATTCCACCCTCACCTCCACGGGTCCCCAGCAGGACACCACATCGCTTAACCGTGCCCGACGCGCCGCTCTCGGCAGCTTCGCGGGTGCCGTGGTCGACTGGTATGATTTTCTGCTTTATGGCATCACCGCCGCGCTGGTTTTTAATCGCGAGTTCTTCCCGCAGGTCAGCCCGGCGATGGGTACACTTGCCGCATTTGCCACCTTTGGCGTCGGATTTTTGTTCCGTCCGTTAGGCGGGGTAATCTTCGGCCACTTTGGCGATCGCCTGGGCCGCAAACGTATGTTGATGCTTACCGTCTGGATGATGGGGATTGCCACTGCGCTGATTGGTATCATTCCCTCTTTCGATACCATCGGCTGGTGGGCACCTGTTCTGCTGGTGACGCTACGTGCCATCCAGGGTTTCGCCGTTGGCGGCGAGTGGGGTGGCGCGGCATTACTCTCTGTTGAAAGTGCCCCAAAAAATAAAAAAGCCTCCTACAGTAGCGGCGTTCAGGTCGGTTACGGCGTCGGGCTACTGCTCTCTACGGGGTTGGTGTCGTTGATTAGCTCGCAAACAACCGATGAGCAGTTCCTGAGCTGGGGCTGGCGTATTCCGTTCCTGTTCAGCATTGTGCTGGTTCTGGGCGCGCTGTGGATGCGCAACAGAATGGATGAATCGGCTGAATTCGAACAGCAAAAACAGGAACCCCAACCGGTGAAAAAGCGACTGCCGGTTATCGAGGCGCTCACCCGTCACCCAGGGGCATTTCTAAAAATTATCGCCCTGCGTCTGTGCGAGCTCCTGACGATGTACATCGTCACCGCGTTTGCTCTCAACTACTCCACACAAAACCTGGGGCTGCCGCGCGAACTGTTTCTGAATATCGGGTTACTGGTGGGTGGGCTGAGTTGTTTGACCATCCCCTGTTTTGCCTGGCTTGCCGATCGCTTTGGCCGTCGGCGCGTCTATATTACCGGTGCGCTGGTCGGTACACTCAGCGCCTTCCCGTTCTTCATGGCCCTGGAAGCGCAGTCCATCTTCTGGATAGTGTTCTTCGCGATTATGCTGGCTAACATTGCGCACGATATGGTGGTCTGCGTACAGCAGCCTATGTTTACCGGCCTGTTTGGCGCAAGCTATCGCTACAGTGGCGCGGGGGTGGGTTATCAGGTTGCCAGCGTTGTCGGCGGTGGTTTTACGCCTTTTATTGCCGCTGCATTGGTGACTTTCTCCGGTGGCGACTGGCACAGCGTTGCCATTTACCTGATGGCCGGATGCCTTATTTCGGCCGTCACCGCAATGCTGATGAGAGATAAGCAACACGCGTAAACCTTTATGCGAAGGCCATCGGGTCTTCGCATAATCTTCCTCAACGTCTGACTTTTGTTTCACATTCCTGTGACATACTATCGGGAGAGCAGTACATCTGTGGAACAAGGAGACAGACATGAACAATAAGGGCTCCAGCCTGACACCCGCTCAGGCGCTGGATAAACTGGACGCGCTGTACGAGCAGTCGGTAAAGGCTCTGCGTAGCGCCATTGGTAAGTATATTGAAACAGGGACACTCCCTGACGACATCGCCCGCCAAAACGGTCTTTTTGTTTACCCATCGCTTTGTGTCACCTGGGATGGCAGCGCCACAAACCCACCGAAAACGCGCGCATACGGACGTTTTACCCATGCAGGCTGCTATACCACAACCATCACCCGCCCGTCGCTTTTTCGCCCTTATCTTGAAGAACAACTGACGCTGCTGTATCAGGATTATGATGCGCATATTTCCGTCGAGCCATCACAGCATGAAATTCCCTATCCGTATGTGATTGACGGTTCTGAGTTAACGCTTGATCGTTCGATGAGTGCCGGGCTAACGCGCCATTTCCCTACTACCGAACTCTCACAAATTGGTGACGAAACAGCAGATGGTACCTACCATCCGGCAGAGTTTTCTCCGCTGTCGCACTTCGACGCCCGTCGGGTCGATTTCTCGCTGGCGCGACTGCGTCACTACACGGGAACGCCGGTTGAACACTTTCAGCCCTTTGTGCTGTTCACCAACTACACCCGCTACGTCGATGAGTTCGTGCGCTGGGGCTGCAGCCAGATCCTCGACCCGGACAGTCCGTATATCGCGCTGTCATGCGCGGGCGGGATCTGGATCACCGCGGAAACCGAGGCACCGGAAGAGGCCATCTCCGATCTGGCGTGGAAAAAACACCAGATGCCTGCCTGGCATTTAATTACCGCCGACGGTCAGGGGATCACGCTGGTTAATATCGGCGTCGGCCCCTCTAACGCCAAGACCATTTGCGATCATCTGGCCGTGCTGCGTCCTGACGTCTGGTTGATGATTGGCCACTGTGGTGGCCTGCGCGAAAGTCAGGCAATTGGTGATTATGTTCTGGCTCATGCCTATCTGCGCGACGACCATGTACTGGATGCCGTACTGCCGCCGGATATTCCGATTCCCAGCATCGCCGAAGTTCAGCGCGCACTGTATGACGCCACCAAAGAAGTCAGCGGCATGCCGGGTGAGGAGGTTAAACAGCGGCTGCGTACCGGCACCGTTGTCACCACTGACGACCGTAATTGGGAATTGCGCTATTCCGCGTCTGCACTGCGTTTTAACCTCAGTCGTGCCGTCGCTATTGATATGGAGAGCGCCACCATTGCAGCCCAGGGCTACCGCTTCCGCGTCCCTTATGGCACGTTGCTGTGTGTTTCCGACAAACCACTGCATGGCGAAATCAAACTGCCAGGTCAGGCCAACCGTTTTTATGAAGGGGCCATTTCTGAGCACCTGCAAATTGGCATCCGGGCTATCGACCGACTGCGTGCCGAAGGCGATCGGCTTCACTCCCGCAAATTACGTACATTCAACGAACCGCCGTTCCGTTAAGGCCTGAAGGTAACTATGCACAACTCAACTCCCCTTTCCGCCCTGCGCAGTCTGCTGTTAGCGCAGGGACTGGATGGCATGATTGTCCCCCGCGCCGATGCGCATCAGAGCGAAGATTGCACACCGCACGACAATAAACTGGCCTGGCTCACCGGCTTTAGCGGTTCCGCGGGCCTTGCATTGGTACTTCGCGATCGCGCGCTGATGTTTGTCGATGGGCGCTATCAGGTCCAGGTGCGTAACGAAGTCTCACTCGATGATTTTGAAATCCATCATTTGCACGATGAACCTCTGGCCGACTACTTGCAGGCTTACGTCACCTCTGGTGCGCGTATCGGCTTTGAACCTCTGCTGATGGTCAACAGCCAATTTGAAGCACTGTCGGCCACTCACTGCAAACTGGTTCCGATGGAAGGCGATCCCTTCGACCAGATCTGGCTCGACCGTCCAGCCGCCCCCTGTGGTGTTATTCGTGAAATGCCCGTTGAGATAAGCGGCGAAAGCAGCATACATAAGCGTGAACGAATAGTAGAGCAACTGACTCAGCGTCAAGCCGACGTGCTGGCGATCACGCTGCCGGATAACATCGCCTGGTTACTCAATGTCCGTGGAGCCGATCTTGCGATGGTTCCGGTTCCTTTTTCGTTTGCCCTGCTCCATCGCAGCGGCGAACTGGAGTGGTTTGTTGATAATAATAAGACGCAGCAGCTGCCTGCCTCATTGCTGGAGACGGTCACGCTGGCCCCGCAAGAAAACTTTCTCCCTCGCTGCCAGCAACTTGCCCAAGGAAAGCGTTTCCTGGTTGATAAAGACTATGCGCCAGTCGCGCTGCGGTTCGCTATTGAACAAAACGGGGGAGAGGTTCTCTGGGCCCCCGATCCCATCACATTGATTAAAGCTCATAAAAATGATGTTGAACTGGCAGGGTATCGGGAATGCCATGAACAGGATGGCGCCGCATGGGTAAACTTTCTGGCCTGGCTGGCGCATGAGGTCCCGCTGCGTGAGGCAGCAGGTAACCCCGTCACTGAACTGGAAGCACAAGCCAAACAGCTGGCGTTTCGCCAGCAGCAGCCAGGATTTATAGAGCAAAGTTTCAGTACTATTTCCGCCTCTGCCAGCAATGCGGCGATGTGCCATTACCATTCCAGCGAGAAAACAAACACGCCCATCACCACACAGGCAATGTACCTGAATGATTCCGGCGGCCAGTATCAAAATGGTACTACGGATACAACAAGAACACTCGCCTTTGGCCCACAGGATCCGCAGCGACGACTGCATTACACCGCCGTGCTGAAAGGGTTTTTATCACTGATCACACTGCAATTTCCGAGTGGTACTCAGGGGCATCAACTGGATGCATTTAGCCGTCGGGCACTTTGGGAACTGGGCCTGGATTACGATCATGGCACCGGCCACGGTGTCGGACATCAGTTGTTGATCCACGAGCAGCCGCACCGCATTGCGAAGAAAGTGAATCCCTGGCCTCTGGCTGCGGGCAACATTATTACCATCGAACCTGGATATTATCTGGCTGGGCAATATGGGATCCGTATTGAAAATCAGGTGGAGATTATCAACAGCCGACCCGGTTTTTGCCGCTTCTCTAGCCTGACGCTGGTCCCCATCGATCTGAACCTTGTTGAATTGCATCTGCTGAGTGATGCAGAGAAACAGTGGATTGATGATTATCATCAACAAGTAAGAGAAACGCTATCGCCACGCGTAGGCAGCGACGCACGTCCGTGGCTGTTCGCTGCGACGGCGCCGATTCGCGTTCAGGCTAATTAAGGCATAAAAAAGGCAGCCCGCAGGCTGCCTTAGTTCTCCCCAACATCTTACTGCTTAGCTGTTACGGATGTACTCATCCATTTCAGTTTTCAGGTTATCGGACTTGGTACCGAAGATCGCCTGAACACCAGAACCCGCGACCACAACGCCCGCCGCACCCAGTTTCTTCAGGCCAGCCTGATCCACTTTGGCAACGTCAGCAACGCTGACGCGCAGACGCGTGATGCACGCATCGAGGTTAGTGATGTTTTCTTTACCGCCGAACGCGGCAACCAGGGCCGGAGCCATTTCGCCAGTCGCGCCCGCTTTGTTGTCTTCAGTCGCATCTTCACGACCCGGCGTTTTCAGGTCCAGCGCTTTGATCAACACACGGAAAATGGTGTAGTACACGATCGCATAACCGATGCCGACAATCGGGAACAACCACAACTTGCTGCTGTTACCGGACAGAACGATAAAGTCGATCAGACCGTGGGAGAACGATGTACCGTCACGCATACCCAGCAGAATACAGATTGGGAATGCCAGGCCAGCCAGAATCGCGTGGATGATGTACAGGATCGGCGCCACGAACATGAAGGAGAACTCGATCGGCTCGGTGATACCGGTCAGGAACGAGGTCAACGCAGCGGAGATCATGATACCGCCCACTTTCGCGCGGTTTTCCGGTTTAGCAGAGTGCCAGATTGCAATAGCAGCAGCAGGCAGACCGTACATTTTAAACAGGAAGCCACCGGACAGTTTGCCCGCAGTCGGGTCACCTGCCATATAGCGAGGGATGTCGCCGTGGAATACCTGACCCGCAGCGTTGGTGTATTCACCGATCTGCATCTGGAATGGAACGTTCCAGATATGGTGCAGACCAAACGGCACCAGGCAGCGTTCGATGAAACCATAGATACCGAATGCAACGACTGGGTTCTGGTACGCCGCCCACTGGGAGAACGTCTGAATAGCAGTACCGATCGGCGGCCAAATGAAGGACAGGACCACACCCGTGAAGATGGCAGCCAGACCAGAAATAATAGGAACAAAGCGCTTACCGGCAAAGAAGCCGAGGTACTCAGGCAATTTGATTCGGTAGAAGCGGTTGAACATATACGCTGCGATCGCACCGGAGATAATCCCCCCGAGAACACCCGTATCTGCCAGGTGTTTCGCTGTGATCTCTTCAGCAGGTAAATGCAGAACCAGCGGCGCAACAACAGCCATGGTCTTGACCATGATGCCGTAGGCAACAACTGATGCCAGAGCAGATACGCCGTCGTTGTTGGTGAAGCCTAACGCAACACCGATAGCGAAAATCAGCGGCATGTTCGCAAAAACAGAACCGCCTGCTTCTGCCATTACGTGCGATACAACGGCTGGCAGCCAGCTGAAGTTAGCGGAACCGACACCCAGCAGGATACCTGCAATCGGGAGTACGGATACCGGCAGCATCAGCGATTTACCGACCTTTTGCAGGTTAGCAAATGCATTCTTAAACATAATTAGGAGTGCTCCTGAGTATTTGTGCTTTTATACACTTCATCCTGCAAACCGCCTCGGCGTTGGCTGCGTTCATTCACCCCAGTGACTTACCCTGGCGATTCACTCACTTGCCATCGTGACGCAGCTTGCATGATATTGTGTATTTCTACGTTCTCACGCATTGGCGAGGGGGGAGAACCTCGCCGTGGACAGGGTATCTAAGTACCCTTTATTTATTACACAGAGTAAAATAATTCAGTTCATTTTTGTTTCACGGCTATCACAATTCAGCTGTGGATGACCGAAAAACTCGCACATTTCGATAAAATGAGTATCTGAATGTTTCCAACTGGTTATTCACCGCCCATTTAATGGCGGTGAACTTTACTCGCTTTATTTATTAATTACGAGCTTTAAAAAAACTCAGTTAGCGGACTGATTGCAGGCGAGAAGCGTTGATGTGAAACAGGCGGGCAAAGTTATCTGTGGTGATTTGCGCCAGTTCTTCAACGGCAACACCTTTCAATACGGCCATGTACTCTGCGACATCACGAACCATGGCTGGCTGATTCTCTTTTCCGCGATGCGGCACGGGCGCAAGGTATGGGGAATCAGTCTCAACTAACAAACGATCCAGCGGAACATAACGCGCAGCATCACGAAGCTGTTCGGCATTACGGAACGTGACGATGCCAGAAAACGAAATATAAAATCCGAGATCCAGCAATTTACCCGCAGTTTCCCTGTCCTCTGTAAAACAGTGTAGTACGCCGCCACAATCCGTCACTTTTTCTTCGCGCAGAATCGACAGCGTATCGGCACGCGCATCGCGGGTATGAACAATAACCGGCTTGTGTAACTCACGGCCAATCTGGATGTGGTGGATGAATGATTCCTGTTGGCGAACTTTCGTTTCCGGGGTGTAAAAATAGTCCAACCCCGTTTCGCCCATCGCAACTACGCCCTCTTCGGCGGCAAAACGACGTAAATCCTCGACATCATAGGTTTCATCCTGGTTTAGCGGATGAACACCACATGAGAAAACCACATTGTCACGCTCACCGACCAGTTCGCGCATACTGCGGTATCCTGGCAGAGTGGTC
Source organism: Citrobacter sp. RHBSTW-00671 (assembly GCF_014103415.1). Classification (NCBI taxonomy): domain Bacteria; kingdom Pseudomonadati; phylum Pseudomonadota; class Gammaproteobacteria; order Enterobacterales; family Enterobacteriaceae; genus Citrobacter; species Citrobacter sp. RHBSTW-00671. The sequence goes on along the minus strand of NZ_JABXPR010000001.1, from coordinate 2,433,534 downwards.
GCGACGGCAAGGCAGAATTTCACATCGCGTGCGGCCGCTTTCGCCAGCACGTCGTCCACGTCCTTATGCAGAGATTGATAATCCAGGCCATCAAGATGGCAGTGTGAGTCGACTAAAAACATAATGTCTCTCTCAAAGATGGGGAACAGGCAGTACAGTGCCTGGTTGCAGGTAATGCTCAATACGAAGAATAAGATCGGTTAATACCAGCTCACGGTTTACGCCGGTCACGTTAAGCAATTGCTGACGGCAATGGCAAACGTCACCGAGTATCGCCTGTATCTGCGCAACGGATAACCGTTCTGCGATTGACGATATCAACGCCAGAGCATCAGGATTGGTTAAATGGGCCACACCATACGGGCGTTTGAGGGCATCGGTAAACAACGTTGCCAGCCAGTGTAAACGGGTCGCAGCTTGCTCATGATTGAGTGCCGCCAACAGAATATACCAATCGCCGGATTGCAATGTGTTCGCCAGTGCCGCACAGAAGTCGGTCCGGTGCGCCCAGCTTTCGGCTTGTAGCAACGTTAATGCCGCACCGGGCGATCCGGCACTCAGCCGTAATGCGCTCAGAAGCGCCTCCTGAGATGCTGTCACTTCGCGGGCAAGCCAGGAAATGGCATATGATTCTGCCGGGGGAGCAAGATGATGTAACCGACAGCGGCTACGTAGCGTCGCCAATAATCTTGCCGGCTCTGTACTAGCGAGGAAAAACCAGGTCTGCGCCGGTGGCTCTTCCAGCGTTTTCAGTAAGGCATTGGCAGCGGCATCGGTTAACTGAGCGGCATCCGGGATCCACACCACTTTCGCACCGCCAAGGCGTGAATGCTCGTACAGCTTCTCGCTGACTTCACGTACCGCATCAATACCCAGCGTGCTTTTGCCTTTTTCCGGCAGCAACGAATAGTAGTCCGGGTGTGTACCTGCCTGCATCAACTGACAGCCACGGCAGTGCCCGCAACTTTTATGTCCTTCCGGCTGCTGGCACATTAAATAGCGGCTAAGCGCATAAATCAGCGCGTCGTCACCCATTCCGGGTAACGCCTGAATCAGTAGCGCATGGTGACCACGACCCAACTGGTAGCTGGCTACCAGTTTTTCAAAATCCGGTCGTAACCATGGATACCATTTCATGCGCCCTGCTCCTTCACCCACTCGGTGATGGTATTGCGGATATCCGCCATCACGACATCAAGCGGCTGTGTTGCATCAATTGTACGAATGCTGGCGTCTTTGGCAGCCAGTTCAAGGTAGCGTGCGCGGGTGCGATTGAAGAAATCGAAAGACTCCTGTTCAATACGATCCAGTTCGCCACGTGCTCGAGCGCGTTTTAACCCGACCTCAGGCGTCACATCCAGATACAGGGTCAGGTCAGGGCGAAAATCGCCGAGCACGGCATCACGCAGTGTTGCCAGCATGTTTTGATCGATGCCACGACCGCCGCCCTGGTAGGCCTGGGTTGACAGATCGTGACGATCGCCAATAACCCAGCGGCCTTTTGCCAGCGCCGGCTTAATCACGGTTTCCACCAGTTGTACGCGCGCGGCATAAAACATCAGGACTTCGGCTTTATCGGTAATCACTTCATCGCCGACCGATTTGATATCCAGCACCAGACTTCTTAATTTCTCCGCAAGCTGGGTCCCACCGGGTTCGCGGGTAAATACCATGTCGCGAATCCCGAGTTGCTCAAGTGTCTCGACCACTACGTCACGCGCGGTGGTTTTGCCGGCGCCTTCCAGGCCCTCGATGACGATGTAATTACTGCCCATTTTTTTCCTTAAGCACTTTCAGATAATCCTGCACGGAGCGGTTGTGGCTGACAAGATTAGTGTTAAACGTGTGACCGCCTTTACCGTCAGCCACGAAATAGAGATACGGGGTCTTTGCCGGATGTGCGGCCGCCTGCAGCGAAGCCTCACCAGGCATGGCAATCGGACCCGGTGGCAAACCTGTGATGGTATAAGTGTTATAGGCGGTCGGCATTTCCAGATCTGCACGCGACAATTTACCATTATACCGTGCCCCCATACCGTAAATCACGGTCGGATCGGTCTGTAAGCGCATACCGATACGTAAGCGGTTAATAAAGACCGAGGCCACCTGATCACGCTCGCTGGCAACGGCGGTCTCTTTCTCAATAATTGAGGCCATCGTCACCAGTTGATTTTTGTCTTTATACGGCAGGCCGTCAGCTCGCCCTTCCCAGACCGTATCTACGGCTTTAACCATCTTTTGATTCGCACGCTTCAGCAACGCCACATCGGTAGTATTCGCGGTATACATCCAGGTGTCCGGCCAGAACCAGCCTTCCAACCATTCCGGGTTTTCCAGCTTCAGTGCCCTGGCGACGGTTTCGTAGCTATCATCGCTCAGCGTATGCTTGATATACGGCGCATCGCGCAATTGTTTCAGGTAATCGCTCAGGCGCATCCCCTCGACCAGACGTAACGGAAACTGTGCTTCTTTGCCGCTTTCCAGCAATTGCAGCATCTCGCGTACGGTCATATCAGGCGTTAAACGGTAGGTTCCGGCTTTGAAATGCGAAAGATCGGGTTCGACACGTAACAACCACTGGAATACCCGCGGACGATTAATAACCTTGTCCGTATACAGCTGTTCCCCCAGCGCCAGACGGCCCGTCCCCGCTTTCAGCGTAAAAATCGTCTCTTCTTTGATCAACAACTTACTGTCCGCCAGATGGCGAACTTTCCACATTCCCACTCCCGCGGCAATGCCCAGCACAACCAGCAATAACAGGACAACGAGTAACAATTTTTTCATGACTAATTTGGGTGCTCACAAAGTGGGGCTAAAAAATTGAATAACAAACGTGAAGACAACGGCCTGTCGTCACAGGTACGCACGGGGAGAACAGGCATTAATGCATTGCAGACGACGATTTCCTCAGCCTGCATAACCTCCTCCAACCCGGCATACACTTCGACAACCCGGAAAGGCGATTGTGCCAGCATACGTATACAGAATTGTCGCATAATGCCATTCACACCAGCCTGATCCAGCCGCGGCGTATAAACCACGTCGTCTTTTCGCCAGAACAAATTAGCCGCACAGCATTCCGTAACCCATCCCTCGCTGTCAAGCACCAGCGCCTCATCGGCATCCGTCTGTTCAAGATGAGAGCGGATCAGCACCTGCTCCAGCCGATTCAAATGTTTAAGCCCGGCAAGCAGCGGATTGCGCCCCAGACGAACAGGACTTAACGCCAGCACGATGCCTTGCTTTCGCCAGCTATCATAATGGGCAGGGTAAACAGAGACGGAGAGGATACGAGTCGGCTCGTGACAGCTTGTCCCACTGTAACCACGACCGCCACTGCCTCGACTGATAATCACTTTCAGTACGCCACGTGCATGCCCTGCAGCCAGTTTTTCCATTTCAGCTTGCAGTTCTGACCACTTATCGAAGGGGATAAACAATGTTTGGCATGCGTCCTGTAAACGCTGGAGATGCGCTGCAAAAAAGCAAATTTTGCCATCGGTTATACGCGCAGTGGTAAAGCAGCCATCACCAAACTGCGTCGCCCGATCGCTTGCAGCCAGCATATCCTGCTCACGGCCATTAATTAAGAACATCGTGGCTCCTTATTCGTGGTCCGCTAGTTTGGCAGGATGAGTCACCCAGGACAAGGACTGAAAACTGAATAAAAAAAGACCCGACAAGCGGGCCTTTTCTCTTAGAGCCTGGTAAGTCACCTGCTGGTGCTTAGATCTTTTTGAAGATCACCGAACCGTTGGTGCCACCGAAGCCGAAGGAGTTGCACAGTGCGTATTCCATACCGCTAACCTGACGCGCCTCGTGCGGAACGAAGTCCAGGTCACAACCTTCATCCGGGTTATCCAGGTTGATGGTTGGCGGAACAGCCTGATCGCGCAGCGCCAGAATAGAGAAAATAGACTCTACCGCGCCCGCAGCACCCAACAGGTGTCCGGTCATGGATTTGGTCGAACTGACCATCACGCTACGTGCAGCATCACCAAACACCGATTTCACGGCCTGGGTTTCTGCTTTATCACCTGCTGGAGTGGACGTACCATGCGCATTGACATAGCCAATACGACCAGGTTCAATCGCCGCATCACGCAGAGCATTGACCATCGCCAGTGCAGCACCTGCACCATTTTCCGGAGGTGATGTCATATGGTAAGCATCGCTGCTCATACCAAAGCCAACCACTTCAGCATAGATTTTTGCGCCACGTGCTTTCGCATGCTCGTACTCTTCCAGTACCACCATACCTGCGCCGTCGCCCAGCACAAACCCGTCACGCTCTTTATCCCACGGACGGCTTGCCGCTTGCGGGTTATCGTTACGCGTAGACAGCGCACGTGCTGCGCCAAAACCACCTACACCCAGCGGTGTACTGGCTTTTTCTGCTCCACCCGCAACCATCGCGTCTGCATCGCCGTATGCAATGATACGCGCGGCATGACCGATGTTGTGCACGCCTGAAGTACAGGCCGTGGCGATGGAGATGCTTGGCCCTTGCAGGCCGTACATGATGGTCAGATGACCCGCCACCATGTTAACAATCGTCGACGGAACGAAGAACGGGCTGATCTTACGCGGTCCACCATTTACCAGCGAGGTATGGTTTTCTTCGATAAGACCGAGACCGCCAATACCGGAGCCGATAGCGGCGCCAACACGGTGAGCGTTCTCTTCCGTAATTTCGAGGCCAGAATCCTGCATGGCCTGAACGCCAGCGACAATTCCATATTGAATGAAGGCATCCATCTTGCGCTGTTCTTTGCGCGAGATAATGTCGTCACAGTTAAAATCCTTTACTAAGCCAGCAAATTTCGTTGCATAGGCGCTAGTATCGAAATGGTCGATCAGGCTGATGCCACTCTGACCGGCAAGGAGAGCTTTCCAGGTAGACTCTACGGTATTGCCGACAGGAGACAACATGCCCAGTCCGGTCACAACTACACGACGCTTAGACACGGTTGTCCTCCAGGGAGGGAAAAATAATTCAAGTGGGAAAAAAAGATAAAACTCAGGCGGTCGAATGACCGCCTGGAGATGTTCACTTACGCCTGGTGGCCGTTGATGTAATCAATGGCAGCCTGAACGGTAGTGATTTTCTCAGCTTCTTCGTCCGGAATCTCAGTATCAAACTCTTCTTCCAGAGCCATTACCAGCTCAACGGTGTCAAGAGAATCCGCGCCCAGGTCTTCAACGAAGGAAGCATTGTTGGTAACTTCTTCCTGCTTAACGCCAAGCTGTTCGCCGATAATTTTCTTAACGCGTTCTTCGATAGTGCTCATACTCTTAAATTTCCTATCAAAACTCGCTTTCGCGATGGTTTTCGTAGTGTATAAAATGTTGAAAAATTTGCAACTAAATCCCGGCAGGTCTTACCACGATTTTACGTTATTTTGAGGCCATTCGCCCTAATAACGCAAATATTTTTCAATCGTGGTTAAACCATGTACATCCCGCCGTTGACGTGCAAAGTCTCACCAGTGATGTAACTTGCTTCGTCGGAAGCTAAAAATGCAACCGCGCTGGCGATTTCCTGAGCGCCACCAAGGCGACCCGCAGGAACCTGCGCCAGAATACCCGCACGCTGATCATCAGACAGCGCACGCGTCATGTCCGTTTCAATAAAGCCCGGAGCAACAACGTTTACAGTAATACCACGAGACGCGACTTCACGCGCCAGTGATTTACTGAAGCCGATCAGACCCGCTTTCGCCGCAGCGTAGTTAGCCTGACCCGCATTTCCCATGGTACCAACCACAGAACCGATAGTGATAATACGACCATGACGCTTTTTCATCATAGCTCGCATTACCGCTTTTGACAGACGGAAAACAGATGACAGGTTGGTTTCGATGATATCGTTCCACTCGTCATCTTTCATGCGCATTAACAGGTTATCACGAGTAATCCCGGCATTATTGACCAGGATATCGACTTCACCAAATTCTGCACGAATATTTTCCAGAACAGATTCGATAGATGCAGGATCGGTCACATTCAACATCAGACCTTTGCCATTTGCACCTAAGTAATCGCTAATGGCCTGCGCGCCGCTTTCGCTGGTGGCAGTACCGATAACTTTCGCGCCACGGGCAACGAGTGTCTCAGCAATTGCGCGGCCAATGCCACGGCTTGCACCGGTAACCAGCGCGATTTTTCCTTCAAAACTCATGGTTTTCCTCTTTTATTGCTCTAGCGCCGCAGACAACGCCGCCGGCTCATTCAGTGCCGAAGCAGTCAGGGTGTCAACAATACGTTTCGTCAAACCGGTGAGGACTTTACCCGGACCGACTTCATACAGGTGCTCTACGCCCTGAGATGCCATAAATTCAACGGTCTTAGTCCACTGAACCGGGCTGTAAAGCTGACGAACCAGCGCGTCGCGGATAGCATCGGCGGTGGTTTCGCACTTCACGTCAACGTTGTTCACAACGGAAACAGTCGGCGTGTTAAAGGTAATTTTCTGCAGTTCAACAGCCAGCTTCTCGGCTGCAGGCTTCATTAGCGCACAGTGAGATGGAACGCTAACCGGTAACGGCAACGCACGCTTAGCACCAGCAGCTTTACAGGCCGCGCCTGCACGCTCTACCGCTTCTTTGTGCCCGGCGATAACGACCTGACCCGGTGAGTTAAAGTTTACCGGTGAAACTACCTGACCTTCAGCAGACTCTTCGCACGCTTTCGCGATAGCGGCATCATCCAGACCGATGATAGCAGACATGCCACCAGTGCCTTCCGGAACGGCTTCCTGCATAAATTTGCCGCGCAGTTCAACCAGGCGCACGGCATCAGCAAAATTGATAACACCTGCACACACCAGCGCAGAGTATTCACCCAGGCTGTGACCTGCCATCAGCGCAGGTGTTTTACCACCCTGCTGTTGCCATACGCGATACAGTGCGACAGATGCCGTTAACAGCGCTGGCTGCGTCTGCCAGGTTTTATTCAGTTCTTCTGCCGGACCCTGCTGAGTCAGAGCCCAAAGATCATAGCCCAGCGCCGCTGAAGCTTCAGCAAAAGTTTCTTCAACAATTGGGTAGCTTGCTGCCATATCAGACAACATTCCAACGGTTTGAGAACCCTGACCAGGGAACACAAATGCAAATTGCGTCATGTTAAAATCCTTATACTAGAAACGAACCAGCGCGGAGCCCCAGGTGAATCCACCGCCGAAGGCTTCAAGCAATACTAACTGCCCTGCTTTAATTCGCCCGTCGCGGACGGCTTCGTCCAACGCACACGGTACGGAAGCAGCGGACGTATTGCCGTGTCTGTCCAGCGTGACGACGACATTATCCATCGACATACCCAGCTTTTTCGCTGTTGCGCTGATAATGCGAAGGTTTGCCTGATGTGGCACCAGCCAGTCCAGCGCAGAACGGTCGAGATTATTTGCTTCCAGCGTTTCATCAACGATATGAGCAAGTTCGGTAACCGCAACTTTAAAGACTTCGTTACCCGCCATCGTCAGGTGAATCGGGTTTTCCGGATTCACGCGATCGGCATTAGGCAGCGTCAGCAGTTCGCCATAGCTACCGTCAGCGTGCAAATGGGTGGAGATAATACCCGGCTCTTCTGATGCACTCAGTACAACCGCACCCGCGCCATCACCAAAAATAATGATCGTCCCGCGATCGGTGGGATCACACGTGCGCGCCAGCACATCCGATCCAACAACCAGCGCATGTTTGACTGCGCCAGATTTTACATACTGATCGGCAACGCTAAGTGCATAGGTAAAGCCAGCACAGGCTGCTGCAACATCAAACGCCGGACAGCCTTTAATCCCCAGCATACTTTGGATCTGGCATGCCGCGCTTGGAAATGCGTGGGTTGATGACGTGGTAGCAACCACAATCAGACCAATTTGTTCTTTGTCGATGCCGGCCATTTCAAGTGCACGGTTAGCGGCGGCAAAGCCCATCGTCGCAACGGTTTCATTTGGCCCAGCAATATGGCGTTCGCGGATACCTGTACGAGAGACGATCCACTCATCAGACGTCTCGACCATTTTTTCCAAATCGGCGTTAGTACGCACTTGTTCAGGCAGATAGCTGCCAGTACCAATAATCTTCGTATACATGTACGCTCAGTCACTTTTTGGTTATATACCGCCACGAGCAAATCACTGGTACGTTGACAGCATCCTCAGTCGCACTGTTACCTGTGCACTCGTGAGTTGATACTTTCGTCACCGTCCAGCAGTTCGAATCCAGCTGGGTATACAGATTCCAGGCGAGCGGCAATTCGCTGAGGAACTTGTCGCTGCACCGCCTGCACTGCCTGTTCAATCGCGACTTCAAATGCTCGCTGATTGGCAGCACCATGACTCTTAATCACCGTGCCGCGCAATCCTAACAGACAGGCGCCATTATACTGGTCGGGGTTGAGGTGACTAAATCGCCTTGTCAGGCTTTTTTGTAACCAACGTTTTAATAACAGCAGCCACCACGACCGTTTTTTGCCCTCACCCTGAGATTTCAGCAGTGAAAGGAACATTCTGACAACACCTTCCATCGTCTTTAATGTGACATTACCTGTAAAGCCGTCACAGACCAACACATCCGTTTTGCCAGTCAGCAACTCATTGGCTTCAAGATAGCCGATATAATTGATAGAAGGGATTGTTTTTAGCACAGCAGAAGCATCCCGAATACTGTCGAGACCCTTAGTTTCTTCTTCGCCGATATTGAGTAACGCAACGCGAGGATTGGCAATCCCAACCACCTCTTCTGCCAACACGGAACCCATGACGGCAAATTGCACCAACATCGTACTGTCGCAATCCACGTTGGCACCCAAGTCCAGCACCACCGTTTTGCCCTTTTGCTGATGCGGTAAAACCGTGACCAGCGCAGGACGCTCAATACCCTCAAGGGGTTTGAGCAAGAGTTTCGCAAGCCCCATTAGTGCGCCCGTATTACCAGCGCTGACACAGGCTTGCGCTCGACCTTCTTTCACGAGCTCCAGGGCGACACGCATTGAGCTTCCACGACTGGCGCGGATTGCTTGCGAGGGCCGGGCATCACTGGCAATAACTGACTGAGCAGGGATAATCTGCAGACGTGAACGTTGTTCGAAGTCAGCTTTGGCAAGTAATGGCGTGATTGTATCGGGATCCCCGACTAAAAGAAGAGTGAGTTGCGAATTAGAATTCAGTGCCTGCAATGCTGCAGGCACTGTCACGGTAGGGCCAAAATCTCCCCCCATGACATCTAACGCCAGGGTTAGACGTGTCAAGGTATCGTCGCTGCCCGGTTAGGTATTTCCCCAGTTACCCGGGGAAAGCCTCACTAAGCTTCATCACGCTTGTACTCTCTGTTTTTCTCACCGAAGTGGGAAATCCATTGAGTCATGCGTGATTACTTAGCGATTACCTTACGGCCACGGTAGAAACCGTCGGCAGTGATGTGGTGACGCAGGTGTTGTTCACCAGAAATTTTGTCTACAGACAGGCTGGTGACTGCGGTCAGAGCGTCATGAGAACGACGCATGCCACGTTTGGAACGGGTTGGTTTATTCTGTTGTACGGCCATGGACCTTACTCCTCAATTACTTACGCTTTAAGCTGGCTAATACGGCAAATGGGTTTGGTTTTTGCGCTTCATCAGGCAATTCGCCAAAGACCATGTCCGCCTCGGACACTTCACAGTGTTCAGAATCATGCACCGGAACTACCGGCAAGGAGAGGATAATCTCATCTTCAACCATTGCAAGCAGATCGATTTCACCGAATTCGTTAACCTCAATCGGCTCATACGCTTCCGGGAGTGCTTCAGCCTGCTCGTCAGAACGGACAGGACTAAAACAATATGTTGTGTGAACATGAAGTGGGAACGGTTTCCCGCAACGCTGACACGCGAGCGTAACCGAAACCTTCGCATCACCGGTTATAACGGCAAGGCGCTGGTTATCGATAGCGAACGACATGGAGCATTCCACATCACTGTCCACACTGACTACAGAATCGGCGACGCGCTCAACCAGATCAGAAGTATAGATACCTTCATAATCGAGGCGTTTTTGAGCCGTACGAACCGGATCAAGAGTCAGGGGTAATTTTACCTTTTGCATAGGGCGCGCATATTAACTTTGTAACGTCATAGAGTCAAAGAAAAAGGCAGCCTGTGGTTGCCTTTTGCCAATAATTCGCACACATTGCGGGTCATCGACTTAAAATCGATCACAACAAGCCATCGCAGCCAGCTTGAAGGACGAAGTCCATAGTTTAAAATGGCTCTCATCATTACGCTATATGCGGGGGAAAAAATATGCCTCAACTTATTCTTGCGTCCACCTCTCCCTGGCGTCGCGCTTTGCTCGAAAAATTGGCCATCCCGTTTGAATGCGCAGCCCCAGAGGTTGATGAAACCCCCTTACCCGGCGAAACACCCCGGCATTTAGTGTTACGCCTGGCACAGGAAAAAGCGCAATCTCTTGCCCATCGGTTTCCAGCACATTTGATAATTGGGTCTGATCAAATTTGTGTTCTTGATGGTGAAATAACCGGCAAACCGTTAACGGAAGAAAACGCCAGACAACAATTAACCAAAGCCAGTGGAAATATTGTCACTTTTTACACCGGACTGGCGCTTTATAATTCAGCGAACGGTCACCTACAAACCGAAGTCGAACCGTTCGATGTCCATTTCCGCCATTTAAGTGAAATGGAAATTGAAGATTACGTGCGTAAAGAACGCCCGTTACATTGCGCAGGTAGTTTTAAAAGTGAAGGATTAGGTATCGCGCTCTTTGAGCGTCTGGAGGGCCGCGACCCTAACACCCTGATTGGCTTGCCGCTGATCGCGTTGTGTCAGATGCTGCGCCGGGAAGACATGAACCCGTTAAAAGCCTAGTTAATTTGCCTGATGGCGCTGCGGTGCGTCTTACCAGGCCTACGGCGCATTGCGCGATTGTAGGCCTGATAAGCAACGCGTATCAGGCTTTGCTGCGCAATACCTCAAGGCAGCGTTTCAGCTGATTATCCATCGGCGCTTCAATACGCATAACCTCACCCGTACCGGGATGAGTAAACTTCAACGCTGCAGCGTGCAGAAACAGACGGTTCAACCCCGTACCCGCCAGTTGCTTATCGAACTCACGGTCGCCATAGCGGTCATCAAAAGCAATCGGATGCCCGGCAAATTGCGTATGCACACGGATCTGGTGAGTACGACCGGTTACCGGGCTACAACGTACCAGCGTGGCAAACGCATAGCGTTCTTCCACTTTAAAACGGGTTTCCGACGGTTTCCCTTCCTGATTCACCCGCACGATACGCTCACCGCTTTGCAGAATATTCTTTAACAAAGGTGCCTGCACAGTTTTGACATGCGATTGCCACTGACCCCTTACCAGCGCCAGATAGTCTTTTTGCATCCCTTTTTCACGCAATTGTTCATGCAGTGAACGCAGCGCTGAGCGTTTTTTGGCGACCAGCAGCACACCGGAGGTATCACGGTCCAGACGATGCACCAGTTCAAGGAAACGCGCTTCCGGACGTAAGGCACGTAAACCTTCGATCACACCAAAGCTTAATCCGCTGCCACCATGAACGGCAGTGCCAGAAGGTTTGTTAAGCACCAGAATATGGTCATCTTCATACAAAATGACATCAGTCAGCGCAGCGACCTTCTGCAAATTCGGAGAAATCGCTTCTTCTTCACGCTCAGCGACACGCACTGGCGGAATACGTACAATATCCCCGTCTTCGAGTTTGTACTCGGGTTTGATGCGTTTTTTATTCACCCGCACTTCGCCTTTACGCAAAATGCGATAAATCATACTTTTCGGCACACCTTTCAGCTGGGTGCGCAAAAAGTTGTCGATGCGTTGCCCTGCTTCATCGGCAGTAATGGCAACTATTTTTACGGCTGGAGTCTCTGTTTTCATGGGGGCCGATTTTAAATAGCCATCAAGATTCGCGCCACACATTTTTCTATGCTTATATTAACTGCTATACCCGATGACTTAAGTTTGACATAACCGATTTGGTGGTTATTAAAGCAATCGCCAGGCGGAAGTGTAAAAACTGTGAGTAACCGGGTGATAAATGGCAAAAGTCATCTTGCTATAACAAGGTTAGCAGTGGAATAATGAGCTTGTTTCCGTGTTGAATCTTGTTAAAACAAGAACTTTTCCGGAATGACCCAATTTTGCCCGACCGATCATCAACGCAGCAATGGCGTAAGACGTATTGATCTTTCAGGCAGTTAGCGGGCTGCGGGTTGCAGTCCTTACCGGTAAGTGCTCTATGGATTTCGCGTTGTAGGAAGGCGGCAAGTCTGGGAACCCCCAGAAGCTTACTCCTGTAAGTGTCTGGGGTGAGAAGATGAAGCCAACGCACCAACAGCGTGAAAGACGACAAGCACAATGGAAGCTTCTCTGGAGAGTAATACCCAGACTGTTCCCCTGATAATTGCGCTGTGTTTCCGTATGAAATACAGGCAACCGACACTCTGCGCCTCTTTGAGCTGACGATAACCGTGAGGTTGGCGACGCGAATAGACACGAGGCCATCGGTTCACACCCGGAAAGGCATTTCTCTGCCCGCAGCTTAGTCGTCAATGTAAGAATAATGAGTAAGTTACGATGAAAAGAATGTTAATTAACGCGACTCAGCAGGAAGAGTTGCGTGTCGCCCTTGTAGATGGGCAGCGTCTGTACGATCTGGATATCGAAAGTCCTGGACACGAGCAGAAAAAAGCCAACATCTATAAAGGTAAAATTACCCGTATTGAACCGAGTCTGGAAGCTGCTTTTGTTGATTACGGCGCTGAACGTCACGGTTTCCTCCCGTTAAAAGAAATTGCCCGCGAATATTTCCCCGCAAACTACAGTTCCCACGGCCGCCCCAACATTAAAGATGTGTTGCGTGAAGGTCAGGAAGTTATCGTTCAGATAGATAAAGAAGAGCGCGGAAATAAAGGCGCAGCACTGACAACCTTTATCAGTCTGGCTGGCAGCTATCTGGTTTTGATGCCAAACAACCCGCGTGCGGGCGGCATCTCTCGTCGCATTGAAGGCGACGACCGTACCGAATTAAAAGAAGCGCTGGCAAGCCTCGAACTGCCTGATGGCATGGGGCTTATCGTGCGTACCGCGGGTGTCGGCAAATCCGCCGAAGCGCTGCAGTGGGACCTGAGCTTCCGTCTGAAACACTGGGAAGCCATTCAAAAAGCAGCTGAAAGCCGCCCTGCCCCGTTCCTGATCCACCAGGAAAGCAACGTCATCGTTCGTGCTTTCCGTGACTATTTACGTCAGGATATTGGTGAAATCCTTATCGATAACCCGAAAGTGATGGAGATGGCGCGTCAGCACATCGCTGCGCTGGGTCGTCCGGATTTCAGCAGCAAAATCAAACTGTACACCGGTGAAATCCCGCTGTTCAGCCACTACCAGATTGAATCGCAGATTGAATCCGCCTTCCAACGTGAAGTGCGTCTGCCTTCCGGCGGCTCAATCGTTATCGACAGCACTGAAGCGCTGACGGCTATCGATATCAACTCCGCACGCGCAACCCGCGGCGGCGATATTGAAGAAACGGCGTTTAACACCAACCTTGAAGCTGCCGATGAAATTGCGCGTCAGCTGCGTCTGCGTGACCTTGGTGGCCTGATCGTCATCGACTTTATCGATATGACCCCGGTTCGCCACCAGCGTGCGGTAGAAAACCGTCTGCGTGAAGCCGTTCGTCAGGACAGAGCGCGTATTCAGATCAGCCATATTTCTCGCTTCGGTCTGCTGGAAATGTCCCGTCAGCGTCTGAGCCCGTCGCTGGGTGAATCCAGTCACCACGTCTGCCCGCGTTGCTCCGGCACCGGTACCGTGCGTGACAACGAATCGCTGTCGCTCTCCATTCTGCGCCTGATCGAAGAAGAAGCGCTGAAAGAGAATACCCAGGAAGTTCACGCGATCGTCCCGGTACCCATTGCGTCTTATCTGCTCAACGAAAAACGTACTGCGGTCAATGCCATTGAAACGCGTCAGAACGGTGTGCGCTGTGTGATCGTGCCAAACGATCAGATGGAAACGCCGCACTATTCCGTACTGCGTGTACGCAAAGGGGAGGAAACGCCAACCCTGAGCTATCTGCTGCCGAAACTGCACGAAGAAGCGATGGCGTTGCCGACGGAAGAAGAATACGTCGAGCGTAAACAACCTGAACAACCGGCACTCGCCACCTTCGCGATGCCTGATGTTCCGCCTGCCCCGGCGCTACAAGAACCCGTTGCTAAACCTGTCGCTGCGCCAAAAGTTGCCGCAACAGCTGCCGCAACAGCCGCACAGCCTGGTTTGATTAGCCGTTTCTTCGGCGCGCTGAAGTCTATCTTCAGCGGAAGCGAAGAAGTGAAACCGGTGGAGCAACCTGCACCGAAAGCCGAAGAAAAAACTGAACGTCAGCAGGATCGTCGTAAGCCGCGCCAGAACAATCGCCGCGACCGCAACGAACGCCGTGATAATCGCGACAACCGTGGCGATCGTGACAACCGCAACGAACGTTCAGAAAACGGCGAAAACCGCGATGAAAATCGTCGTAATCGTCGTCAGGCGCAGCAGCAGAATGCTGAAACGCGTGACAACCGCCAGCAGTCCAGCGATGTAGCCGATAAAGCGAAATCCGGTGACGAGCAGCAGGCTCCACGTCGTGAGCGCAACCGCCGTCGTAACGATGATAAGCGTCAGGCGCAGCAGGAAGTTAAAGAGCTGAACCTGGCTGAACAGCCTGCGCAGGATTCCGAGCAGGAAGAACGCGTGCGTCAGCCGCAAACGCGTCGTAAACAGCGTCAGTTGAATCAGAAAGTTCGATTCACCGACAGCGCGCCGGTTGAAGCCGAAGTGGCCACTGCAGCTATTGTTGCTGAAACCGCCGTTGCTCAACCTGTTGAACAGTCCGCACCGGCACAACGTACCGAACTGGCTAAAGTCGATTTACCTGCAGTTGTTGCACCAGAGCAAGAAGACAACAACGAAGCACGTGATAACAACGGTATGCCTCGTCGCTCGCGTCGTTCTCCTCGCCATCTGCGCGTAAGCGGGCAGCGTCGTCGCCGCTATCGTGACGAACGTTATCCGGTTCAGTCGCCGATGCCGTTAACGGTTGCCTGTGCTTCTCCTGAATTAGCATCCGGCAAAGTCTGGATTAGCTACCCTGTTGCCCGAACTCAGGACATGCAGGTTGAAGAACAGCGCGAACAGAAACTGGAGCTGGAACAAAACGCATCTGTGGCAGTAGAGCCTCAAGTCGCTGCTGCTGTCGTTGAGCACATTGCGGATGTCCCTGCACAGGCAGACGTCGTGCAACCCGATGTTAGCGTAGCGGAAACGCAGACTATTGTGGCTGAAACGGCACATCCGGAAGTAATTGCCGCTCCGGTTGCTGAACAGCCGCAGATTATCGCCGCCGCTGATGCACCTGTTGCTGAACAGATTGCCGCTCAAGCTGAGCCTGTTGCTGAAATCACACCAACAGCAGTAGCCGAAGAGCCTGTTGAAACCGTGGCTTCCCAGCCAGAAGTGGTTGAAGAGGTTATTGAGGTTGCACCGGTTGTTGAGACAGCCCCCATTGTTGAAGCGCCGAAGGATGTGATGACTGCCGTAGCGCCAGCCGCAGTGACCGACGTTGCAACAGCCAGCGCAGGCGCTGAACTGATTCACAGCCATGCGACCGCACCGATGACTCGTGCACCAGCACCGGAGTATGTACCAGAAGCGCCGCGTCATAGTGACTGGCAGCGCCCTGCTTTTGCCTTTGAGGGTAAAGGTGCGGCAGGCGGACACAGTGCCAGCCATCAGGCAACCGCGCCAGCAACGCGACCACAGCCTGTTGAGTAAGTCATAAGCAATGAAAAAGCCGACCTCAGGGTCGGCTTTTTTTATACGTCGTGAACGCCCCTCATCCCCGTTACCTGTGGCATAACATCTTTCATCAGCGCCAGAAATTTGCGTAAGCGGGTTGGATAATAACGAGCCCAGGGATAAACCAAATGCACGGGCAATGACGACGCATGCCAGTCAGGTAATAGCGTAATCAATCTTCCGCAGGCGATATCGTCTTCAACCATCCAGCTTGAGACAAGCGTAACGCCCAGCCCCGCAAGTGCAGCATTTCTGGCGACATAAATACTGTCGGTACTTAATCTGGGAGAAATATTCAACGTGATAGCGTCGTTACGCCGGTGGTGAAGTAACGACACGCTGTGCTGATAAAATGTATTTACCGCGATCCAGGGCAGCACCGATAGCTGCTCAGGGTGAGTCAAAACCCCAAACTGTGCGAGAAGCTCAGGGCTTGCCACCATACTTCGCGGTACTTCAGCCAGCAATACCGAAACCGTTGCCGGATCAACCTCAGCCCCAACCCGGATAGCGCAGTCGATATTGTCGCTGAGAAAATCAACCGTCTTATCATTCAGCATCCACTCGACGGATAACTGTGGATAGCGGGAAAGGAATTGCAGAAGCGGTTCAAGGAGTTGCTGTTGGCCGAACGCATGCGGTGCCCGAACCCGCAACGTCCCCACCGGTTCATCCTCCGTGATGTTCAGTCCGTCCTCCAGCGCCAGCCAGGCATCAATAATGTGTTTGGCATGCTGATACCCTCGTTCACCATCATCAGTCAGCTTCATTGCATGGGTGGTACGCATAATCAGCTTAACACCCAACAGCGTCTCAAGGGATTGTAACCGCCGACTGACGGTTGCCTGGGTGGTGCCCATTTGCTTTGCCGCCGCGGAAAGCGAACCAGCCTCGACGATGCGCACAAACGTGCGCATCAATTCCACCCTATCTATACGTTCATTTTTTATCATTTAGTCGTTGTTCATACGTGTAACGTATAACTGTTTTACCACTGCGCTCGCTACCGTGCTACCGGTTGAAGGATAAAAATAGCTGCACATCCCGTGATTGAGGAATCATTTGTGAACACACACACCGCACTTTCCCGTTGGGTTATTTTTGTTCTGGCACTGGGCGCTGGATTCAGCGTTGCCGCAATCTATTATGCCCAGCCTCTTTTGCCTTTAATGGGCCAGGACCTGGCCTTAAGCATCACCGGCATGGGGCTGGTGCCAACGCTCACCCAGGCAGGATACGCGCTGGGCATTTTGTTTTTGTTGCCGCTGGGCGACCGTTATGACCGCCGGACATTAATCCTGCTTAAAAGCGTCTCTCTTGCCGCATTGCTGTTGGCCTGCAGCTTTACCGGGCAGTTGCATTCACTACTGCTGGTAAGCTTATTGATGGGGATGGCAGCGACCATGGCTCAGGATATCGTGCCAGCCGCAGCCATCCTTGCGCCTGAAGGCAAACAGGGAAAAACGGTGGGCACCGTCATGACCGGTCTTCTGCTAGGGATCTTACTCTCACGGACCATCAGCGGGCTGGTAGGTGAAGCCTATGGCTGGAGGGAAATGTATCAACTTGCCGCCGTCAGTATTGCCGTGATTGCCGTACTGATGTGGAAAATGCTGCCCCGCTTTACGGTCCATTCCACGCTGAGTTATCCGGCATTAATGTTCTCCATGGCGCAACTGTGGCAGCGTTATCCTGCACTGCGCCGGGCGGCGTTGGCGCAGGGCTTTCTGTCCATTGCCTTTAGCGCCTTCTGGTCAACACTGGCGGTTATGCTCTCTGAGCATTACCACATGGGCAGCGCGATGGCGGGGGCATTTGGTATTGCAGGGGCAGCCGGAGCGCTGGCAGCCCCTATGGCAGGCCATCTGGCAGATAAAGTAGGTGCCGGGCGGGTAACACAGTTGGGCGCGCTGTTAGTCACGCTTTCATTTGCACTGATGTTCTTGCTTCCGGCCCTGCCAGTACAGGGGCAATGGCTGCTGATTGCCTTGTCGGCGATAGGCTTTGATCTCGGACTGCAATCCAGCCTGGTCGCCCACCAGAACCTGGTTTATAGCCTGGAGCCTCAGGCAAGAGGTCGTCTGAACGCGTTGCTATTCACCATGGTGTTTATCGGCATGGCGCTGGGTTCTGTACTCGGAAGTCAGGTCTATGCGCTGGCAAACTGGGAAGGCGTGGTGACACTGGCCACTTTCAGCGGCGTTGTTGCGCTGGTAATTAGACTGACCGGTAAATTACCTGTTAGCCAGACAACTGCAGCCTAAAAAAATGCCCGCTCCGGGGTGTATGTGGAGCGGGCAGACAAACATATCCAGTTTCATGATATGTTTCAAAAAGGGTCGTTACCGGTTGAGCTGGAACAGTGACATTCCCTGCATATCGGTAAACGTTTTATACGATGCCTGTAGCGCAGCCTGCTGCATCACATACGAAGAAATCGCCGCATTCCAGTCAACATCAACCAGATTACTCATCTGTTGCGTTTGGCCCAACGCGCGATCGGCACCCAACGAGTCCAGAGCGCTAAGTTCACTGAGTTGCGTACCGAGTTCAGCACGAACAGACAGCACATTATTCAGTGAGTTCTTCAGACCACGGTTGGATTTATCGATGGCGGCTTTGGCTGCATCTTTAGCCGCATCATCGCCTTCAATCGGCGTTTTCAGGGCTGCAATAGCGGTATCCAGCATGACGAATAAGTTCGTTTCTGACTTGCTTCCATCTGGCTCTGGAACCGCGTTGCTGGTCACCGAGTTAAAAATCTTATCCCCGGTATGACCAATCACCATTGACCGGGCGGCATCAACCTGTTGGGTGATATTTTGCGTTCCACCACTATAGGTTCCATCAGTCTTGGCAAATGGCGGCGCTTCCGTTTTGTAGCCGCCAAAGATATAGCGACCATTACCGTCGGTGCTGTTCGCCAGATTCATTAACTGATCGCGGATCCCTTGCAAATCAGTTGCCAACGATGCCCGGTTATCATCACTCAATGTACCGTTGCCAGCATTGACAATTTTTTCCTGTGCCGCGGTAATCGCGGTCGTCGCCCGGCTTAACACGTTCTCTTCCAGTGACACTTTTTGCGTCGCGAAAGTACGCGCCAGCGTATATTGGCTGTTCTGCGCCTGAGCCTGTGAAAGCACCACAGCCTGTGATGCGGCAATCGGATCGTCAGACGGGTTGTTCACGCGTTTCCCCGTTGACATCTGCTCGCCAAATTTCAACCATTCAGCCTGAGAGTTGGTGATGCCGCGCATATTCTGCTGGTACATCATCTGAGTACTGATACGCATTGAGTTCCTCTCCCTTAGCGAATATTCAGCAGTGCATCAAAGAGCGAATTCGCCGTTTGCAGTACCTGAGCGTTGGCCAGGTAATACTGCTGATAACGCTGCAAATTCCCGTACTCTTCGTCGAGGTTCACCCCGGAAATAGACTGTTGCTGATTTGAAAGCTGCGTGACCACGTTGTTTTGCGTGGTGCTGCTGGTTTTTAAGGTCGCCGTTTTGTTCCCGACATCGCTCACCAGCGTAGCGTAAGCATCGTTAAAGGTTTTATTCCCGATGGTTGCCTTCGTTTGCAGATCCAGCAGTTTCTGGCCGTTACGGTTATCGCTTTTTCCTTTATCAACATCGGGATCAGCGTCATTTTTGGACACTTCAGCCATGGCGATTTTCGACTCATCGGTCACCGCCACTTTCATATTAATAATGGCGTCCCCCACGGGTTTCACCGTAAAGCTGTCATTTGCCACCGCACCATTTTTGACGGTGATTTCCAGCCCATCAAACGACATTTTTCCGCCAGTGACCGTCGGCTTAAAGCTGGTATTGTCAGCCAGACGGGTTACCTGCCAGTCAGTACCATCAAACGTAATTTTATAGTCGGTTGCCTGCACCGACGAGCTATCCGTCATTTTAACATCAAGCGCACCGGTCCCTTTATTCTTCGTATTGCTAAGGACTGCCGGGCCACCAATATCGAAAAAGTTTTTGCCCGGGTCGCCGTTGGCATCAAAACCTTCTTTGTGCTGCGTGTTAAACCTATCAGCAAAGGCGAGGGCCAACTGACCAAGGGTATTACGCGTCTGGTCGAGTTCCTGCGAACGGAACGTCAACAGCCCGCCCAGCGAACCGGTCGTGATCAACTTTTCCGGGATGGCAACTTCTCCGGCCACGCCGTCAACATAAGCGACGGTCGTGCGAGAGGGATCATCGCTGGAAGGTACAGCGGCCAGTTGGCGAGCATTGCTGCCTTGCACCAGCGAATAGCCATTCGCCATGGTCACGTTATAGGTGCCGCCGTCCTGAATACTGACTTCCACGCCGACAATCTTGTTCAGATCACTCACCAGTTGATCGCGCTGATCGAGCAGATCGTTCGGTGACGCACCCGCGCCAACGCCGGTCAAACGGGAGATTTGGTCGTTAAGGCTGGCAATTTGCTTCGAATAGTTATTGATCTGATCGACGCTGGCCTTAATCGCAATATTGACCTGCTTATCCTGATCGCGCAGATATTGGTCCGTCGTTCTGAACTGATTGACTAAGCCATCAGCTTTACCGATAAGTGCCTGACGTGCCGCCGGATCTTCTGCGTTACTCACCAACGTCTGCAGGCTGGTAAAGAAACCCTGCATCGACGTTGAGATCGAACTGGTTTTGCTGGCGAGCAGGTTGTCGATTTTTGACATTTGCTCATAACGTGTCGTCAGACCGCTGCTCTGGTTCTGCGCCGCACGTAACTGATTAGTGATAAATGAGTCATACTCACGCTGTACGCCAGAAACATAGACACCATTGCCGACCCAGCCCCCCGCACCCAGCGTGCTGTTCGCTTGCGCCATAATTGTCGTTTGCCGGGTATATCCGGCAACGTTATAGCTGGAGATGTTATTACTGGCAGTGTTCAACGCGGCCTGCGCTGCGCTGAGTCCACTCATCGCGTTATTAATCAAGCTGGACATGGAGGTTCCTTGTAATCCTTCAATACTCGGTATTATCGGCAGCAGGTCAGCAGACTTGAGCTATTTAAAAGAGATTATCGAGATTCGTGCTGTAGGTTTTACTCACCTTTTCGCTCATCGATTTTAGCTGCTGGATCATGCTGGTTAATTTGCGCGCGTAGTTAGGGTCAGTGGCGTAACCCGCATTCTGCAATGCCTGGGCACCCTGCTCAGCGGTCGCGGCACCGGTCACCGCGGCGTAACGCGGATTGCGGGATATCAGACCGACATAATCCGACAGTGCTTCAAGATAGGAGCTATACACACGGAATTTCGCTTTCACTTTTTTCGCCTCACCGTTTTCGTATTCGGTAGTGGTGATTTCAGTGGTCGGCCCTTTCCAGCTTCCCGAGGCTTTCACCCCAAAAATGTTAAAGCTCGGCTCGCCGTTCTCCCGTCGAATTTGTCGTTGCCCCCACCCGGACTCCAGCGCCGCCTGCGCCAGAATCAGATGATGCGGCACCCCGCTTTGCTGACTCGCCAGCTTAGCCGGCAGCGATAGCTGAGCGAGGAAGTCTTTACTGTCACCTGACAGCGGCTCATCATTGCTTTCCGTCGCCCGGGGAATGGCTTTACGCACCAGTTGCGTCAGCGCCTGATTTTGATAGCTGGTCACCGTTTCCAGCGAGAATTTCATCGGCACCTGCGGCGCATCATCCGCAGGTTGCCCCTGTCCTTGCGTCATCTGCTTGACCATCATTTCTGCCAGTCCCAGACCTTTTCCTGCCGTCATCTGCTGGGCGATCTGTTGGTCATACATACTGGTGTATAAACGCGTGGAGTCGCTGCTAAACACACCGTCTTTTGGCAACGCCTCGCGCATACTTTTCAGCATCATCTGCACGAACATCCCTTCAACCTGGCGGGCGACCGGGCGGATATTTGCCGCCGGGTCCTGACCCGCTTTCGCTTTCAGTTCGTTCAGTGATTGTGCATCCCAGGCTGCGCTGGTCAGCAGTTTGCTATCACCAATCATCAGATGATTTCCAGTTTGGCGCGCAGACAACCCGCACTTTGCATGGATTGCAGGATAGACATCAGATCCATCGGTGTTGCCCCCAGCGCATTCAATGCACGTACGACGTTGTTCAGGTTGGCGCTGGAACGAACGCTCTGCAACGACCCACCGCTCTGGCGCAGATCGATCTGCGTTTGTGGCGTCACCACGGTTTGTCCACCACCAAACGGGGTATCCGGCTGGCTGACGTTCGCCTGGCGGTTAACCGTAATCGACAGATTGCCTTGTGCAACAGCGCAACTATCCAGCGTCACTTCACGGTTCATTACCACCGATCCCGTACGGGAGTTAATAATCACCTTCGCGTCCTGCGGCGTGACGTTCACTTCCATATTCTGGATATCTGCGAGGAAACGTACCTGCGAGCTATTGCCACTCGGGACGCGTACCTGGATCGTGCGTGCATCCAGCGCAGTCGCACTGCCAAATCCGCGAGAGCGGTTGATGGTGTCGGTTATCTGCTGCGCCATGGTGAAATCTTCATTATTCAGCTGCAGATTAATGGTGTTACCGCCACCAAACTGGGTAGGCAACTCGCGCTCAATAATGGCACCGTTGGTGATACGCCCGCCGTTGAGCTGGTTCACCTGGACACTACTACCACCCGCTGCGGCGCCTGCACCACCGACCAGAATATTCCCCTGCGCCAACGCATACACCTGGCTATCGACCCCTTTCAGCGGCGTCATCAGCAACGTCCCGCCACGCAGGCTTTTGGCGTTACCCATTGAAGAGACCACCACATCAATGGTTTGTCCCTGCCGCCCAAACGCCGGGAATGACGCGGTCACCATCACCGCCGCCACGTTTTTCAACTGCATATTGGTGCCCGTCGGCACGGTAATACCCAGCTGCGAGAGCATGTTATTCAGCGTTTGCGTGGTAAACGGTGTCTGGGTGGTCTGGTCACCCGTACCGTCCAGCCCCACCACCAGGCCGTAGCCTATCAGCGAGTTTTCACGCACCCCCTGAACACTGGTCAGATCACGAATGCGATCGGCATGCGCAAAGGTGGTAGCCAGTATCAGTACCATTCCAACAAGAGTTTTAAACACTGGATACCTCGCTTACATCGGCGATAAATTAAGGAAGAAACGCTGCAACCAGCCCATATTCTGCGCCTCATTGATATAGCCGTTACCGACATATTCAATACGCGCATCCGCAACCTGCGTTGACGGTACAGAGTTGCTGCCGCTAATAGTGCGCGGGTTAACAACCCCAGAGAAGCGAATGAATTCAGTGCCCTGGTTAATGGCGATCTGTTTTTCACCCACGACATGTAAATTGCCATTCACCAGTACCTGATCAACCGTCACGGTCAACGTACCACTGAAGGTGTTTCTGGCGTTCGCGCCGCCTTTACCGTTAAACGAGTTGCCGCCTGAAGCCTCTACGTCGGCACGCTCGTTGCCAAACAGCCCCTGCAGGTAACGGGGTACCGTGTCAAAACCAAAGTTAGTTTTGCCATCACGACTGGCATTCGCCGAGGAGCTTTTGCTCGCACTGACGTTTTCCTGCAATACGATAGTCAGCGTATCGCCAATATTGCGCGGACGGCGGTCTTCAAATAACGGCTGGTAGCCATAATTAATCGGCTGCGCAGACTGAAATATTGATCCATTCGCCACCGGCGTCGGGCCTGGAACGGGCTGGGCAGTCGTCGCGCCCTGCACGAGCGGAGTAGCCGGTATCCAGGCACATCCTGTCAGTGAAACCACCAGCAGGGCCAAAATCGGGTATGGGTGAAGCGCGTGTTTTCGCATTGCCTTCATCTTCAAAATCAGTGCGCCGGTGAGGCTTTCACCCCACCGGACGTCACTTTAGAGTTGCGTCAGTTTCTGCAGCATCTGATCGGTGGTCGATACCGCTTTACTGTTGATTTCATAAGCACGTTGAACCTGGATCATGTTAACCAGTTCTTCCGCCACGTTGACGTTAGAGGTTTCCACATAACCCTGGTACAACAAGCCCGCGCCGTTCAGCCCCGGCGTGCTTTCGTTCGGTGCGCCGGACGATTGCGTTTCGGTGTACAAATTCTCACCAATACTTTCCAGACCGGTATCATTCATGAAGGTTGTCAGGTTGAGCTGTCCCACCTGAACAGGCGCAGCCTGGCCCTGCTGAGTCACACTGACAATACCGTCTCGTCCAATGGTGATGCTCAGCGAGTTCGCCGGGATAGTGATTGCAGGCTGCACCTGAAAACCACCCGCCGTGACCAACTGACCGTTCTGATCCACCTGGAAAGAACCATCACGTGTATAGGCTGACGTCCCATCCGGTAACATGACCTGGAAAAAGCCCTGGCCTTTAATCGCCACATCTTTGCTGTTATTGGTCTGCGACAGGTTACCCTGGCTGTGCAAACGTTCGGTCGCAACCGGACGCACACCAGTACCAATCTGCAAACCAGACGGCAGCGTTGTCTGTTCAGAAGACTGAGCCCCCGGTTGACGAATCGTCTGGTACAGCAGATCTTCAAACACCGCACGCTGGCGTTTAAAACCATTCGTACTGACGTTTGCCAGGTTGTTGGCAATCACATCCATGTTGGTTTGCTGCGCGTCCAGGCCGGTTTTGGCGATCCATAATGAATTGATCATAAAATGTCCTGTATTAACTCATCGACAGCAGTTGGTTGGCACGGCCCGCGTTATCATCCACGCTACTGATAATCTTCATCTGCATTTCGAAGCGGCGAGCGCTGGCGATCATATCGCTCATCGCCGCAACGGGTTTGACGTTACTGCCTTCCAGTACGCCCGACATCACGCGGATGCTGGGGTCAGCTTGCAGTGTCGGCCCCCGGGTAGCCTGCGCTGCCGCACTCAGACGGAACATACCGTCATCGCCACGTTGCACTTCACTTCCCGTCGCTTTAACCAGCTTCAGACGTCCTACTGGCGCCACCGTATTCGCGGGATCGCCTGGGTTGAGCGCCGAAATCGTTCCGTCTGCGGCGATAGTCACTTCCGACCCTTCCGGTACCGCTATCGGCCCCGCTTCGCCGATCACCGGATGTCCCTGAATAGTCAGCTCACCGGTTGGACTCACCTGAATAGCGCCATTGCGGGTGTATCCTTCGCTGCCATCAGCGGTCTGCACAGCCAACCAGCCATCCTGCTGCAAGGCCACATCCAGCGGGCGGGAGGTATAATCCATCTGGCCTGGCGTCATATCGGCCCCAGGCGTGGAAGCAACCACCAGCGTACGCGTCGGCAGTGAAAGCCCTTCTACGGGAACCGCACGCAGCGCGTTGAGCTGAGCACGAAAACCCGGTGTCGAGGCATTTGCCAGGTTGCTGGCCGTCACCGCTTGTTGATTCAGCGTCTGACTGGCCGCGCCCATGGCGGTATATATTGCGTGATCCATTAAGCCATCCCGTCAGGCGCTTAGCGCAGGTTGACCAGTGTGTTAAGGATCTGATCCTGGGTTTTGATAGTCTGCGCATTCGACTGATAGTTACGCTGAGCGACAATCATATTCACCAGTTCTTTACTCAAATCCACGTTAGAGGCTTCCAACGCACCGTTGGTCAGCTTGCCGAAGTTACCCGTACCCGCGGTACCCAGCAGCGCCACACCGGAGGCCTGAGTTGCCGCCCAGACGTTATCGCCCTGAGACGCCAGACCTTCGTTGTTGGCAAAGTTTGCCAGCACGATCTGTCCCAGAACCTGTTTCTGTTCGTTGGAGTAGTTACCAACTACGGTACCGTCATTGTTAATCTGATAGCTCACCAGATCGCCTGGTTTGTAGCCGTCCTGGTTAGTGGCAACAATGTTGTTTGCCCCAGTATTCTGCTGCATGGAGTTCTGGAAACTCATTGCGAAGGTGACGGCCGGGGCGCCATTGAGCGCGGCGGTAGTGATATCGAATGTACCGCCGCCGATTAACGCGCCATTGGTATCAAATTCCAGCGTGGACGTCGGTGCGGTTGGCACAGCAGCCTTAGGATCGCTGCTATCAATGGTATAGACAGCCCATTTGTTATCAGGCTGCTTTACAAAATAGGCGTTAACTTCGTGGGCATTGCCCAGGCTGTCATAAACGGTGACAGGGCCTTTTTTGTTATAGCTGTCAGCATCTTTCGGATCGAACTTTGTCGTTGTCGGGATTTTATCCGATGAGTTCAGGTTGATCTGCATTGAGGCCTTGCTGGTTGCCTGTGCCGCCATCAATGTATTAGGGATCGTGATCGGCCCCGGGTTCGCACCCTGCTGAACGGTCGGCGGCGTACCGGTCGCCGGATAGCCCGTCAGTTTCAGCCCCTGCATGTTAACAATGTTGCGGTTTTCATCGAGTTTGAACTGACCGTTGCGGCTGAAGAAAACGGAACCATTGCTGTCAACCATACGGAAAAAACCGTTCTGGCTGATAGCCACATCCAGCCCACGTCCAGTGTTGGTGGTGGTTCCATCGGTAAAGTCCTGGGTAATACCCGCAACTTTAACGCCCAGACCCACTTTAGAACCGGCGAACATATCGGCAAAGGATGCCGTACCGGATTTAAAACCGTAGGTGGCGGAGTTGGCGATGTTGTTACCAATGACATCGAGGTTGGTCGCTGCAGCGTTCAGACCGCTGACCGCTTGTGAAAAGGCCATGACTTACTCCTGATAAGTGTGAAGGCTTAAATTATCTGCCGTACTTCGTCGAGGGTGGTGGTTCCATAGGTGCCCAGATCCAGTGTGTTACCGCCGTTACTGCGGATAACACCTTGCACCAGCGCAAACTGTAGAGGCTGCGCCACAAGCTGCGTTCCGGCGTTGCTGGCCGCAATCGAGACGTTATACGAACCGCTCGGCGCATCCGTGCCGTCCGTCATGGTGCCATCCCAGGTAAAGGTATGAACGCCCGCTTTCAACCCGCCAATATCAATGGTGCGTACCACCTTGCCGTCTTTATCGGTAATGGTTGCGGTAACCTTATCTGCCGGCTGCTGCAGCTCAACGCCAAACGGTGTCGTGGTCGTCGTAGCCCCTTCTTCCGTACCCTTACCGGTCAGAATGGTGGTCCCCGGGATCATGACGCCATGGCCAATCAGCGTACTGGCCTGCAACGACTGGCTGCTATCGATCTGTCCGGAGATCGATCCCAGCGTGGTATTCAATTTTTCAATGCCGCTTACGGTACTGATTTGCGCTAACTGGGTAGTCAACTCATTGTTTTGCAGCGGGTTGGTTGGGTCCTGGTTTTTTAACTGCGCGACCAGAAGCGTCAGAAAGCTGCTTTGCAGATCGGCCGCGTTGCTCCCGGTCAGCGAACTTTTGCCAGTGGCAGCATTCACACCCGACGTACTCGGGTCATTCATTTTTACAGCAACGGACATATGCGCCTCCTTTACTGGCCCAGCGTCAGCGTTTTAAGCATCAAGCTTTTCACGGTATTGAGCACTTCAACGTTTGCCTGATAGCTGCGTGAAGCAGACATGGTGTTAACCATCTCGCCAACCACGTCGACATTCGGCATTTTTACGTAGCCATTCGCATCCGCCAGCGGATTGCCCGGTTCATAAACCAGCTTGTCCGGTGCCTGACTCTCAATGACGTCAGCGACTTTTACGCCACCGGTTGCTGCGCCTGGTGCTGCATCAACCTGAAAAACAACCTGCTTTGCACGATACGGCTGACCATCAGGTCCGGTCACGCTATCGGCGTTCGCCATGTTGCTGGCAGCCACGTTCAGACGCTGAGACTGAGCCGTCAGCGCAGAGCCTGCGATATCAAAAATATTGAGCAACGCCACGGGTTAGTTCCCTCCTTGCAGCACGTTCATCATGCCCTTGATTTGCCCACCTAACGCGGTAAGCCCCATCTGGTACTTCAGGCTGTTATCCGCAAACTGCGTACGCTCCCTGTCCATATCCACCGTGTTGCCATCCAGAGACGGCTGGTCAGGAATGCGATAGAGCAACTCCGTAGAAGGAGCCGAGACAGTCTGGGCAGGAATGTGTTGTGCAGAGGTCAGCGTCAACGAAACACCGCCTGTTTCTTCCCGCCCGCGCACCATGACTTTTTTTAATTCACTGGCGAAATCCAGGTCGCGCGCCTGATACCCCGGCGTGTCGGCATTGGCAATGTTGGCCGCTAATATTTCCTGGCGTTGGGCGCGCAAATTCAGCGCTTCCTGTTGAAAACGTAAGGCGGCGTCGAGCTTATCGAGCATATCTCCTCCGCAAATGACAAAATTCAGCCGACAGCTTAAATCCCATCACGCGCGCGTTATCGCCGGAATAAACGCAAAATGCGTCGCTATTTGTTGCGTTGATGACTGCGTCACACAGGTAGAATCCTGCCACTACCTGAAAAAGCGCGAGGTTTTGATGCAAACGTTTAAACGTGGAATAGTCGTGGCAGCACTGCTGTTCAGCCCTATGACGCTGGCACAAGACCTGAATTCGCAGTTAACCGCGTGGTTTTCCCAGCGCCTGGCCGGGTTTAGCGATGAGGTGGTCGTCACTGTCCGTACGCCGCCAAACTTGCAGCCCAGCTGTGACCAGCCTGCGCTGAGCGTGTCCGGCAGTGCGAAACTGTGGGGTAACGTGAACGTGCTGGCCCGCTGCGCCAATGAAAAACGCTATCTGCAGGTCACTGTGCAAGCCACCGGCAACTATGTTGTCGCAGCGGCCCCTGTTGCCCGCGGAAGCGCACTGAACGCGGCCAGCGTAACGCTAAAACGTGGTCGTCTGGATCAACTGCCGCCACGCACCGTACTGGACATTAACCAGGTTCAGGATGCCGTGAGCCTGCGCGACCTGGTTCCCGGTCAGCCAATCCAGCTTACAATGTTGCGCCAGGCATGGCGGATAAAAGCGGGTCAACGCGTGATGGTTATCGCTAACGGAGACGGCTTTCGGGTCAATGCCGAAGGTAAAGCGCTCAACAATGCAGCCGTCGCGCAAAACGCACGAGTGCGGATGATTTCTGGTCAGGTGGTGAGTGGAATCGTCGATTCTGATGGGAATATTCTTATTAACCTATAATAGGTTAAAGATTTTTTAGCGAGTGCCGATAGATAATCAACCAATGATTAAAGCGGGTCGCTATAGCGTAACCCCTCGATGAGGATAGAAAAAATGAGTATTGATCGTACCTCACCATTGAAGCCAGTAAGCACTGTCCAGCCACGCGAAACCAGCGACTCGCCGGTACAAAAAGCGCGGAAGGAAAAAACAGCGACGACAAACAGCACCAGCGTAATGCTGAGTGACGCTCAGGCCAAACTGATGCAGCCCGGCACCAATGACATCAACATGGAACGTGTCGAAGCACTGAAAACCGCGATCCGTAACGGCGAGCTGAAAATGGATACCGGAAAAATTGCCGACTCGCTGATCCGCGAGGCACAGAGCTACCTACAGAGTAAATAAAGTATGACTCGTTTGTCAGAAATACTTGATCAGATGACGACCGTCCTCAATGACCTGAAAACGGTGATGGATGCTGAGCAGCATCAGCTTTCTGCAGGACAGATCAACGGTAGCCAGCTACAGCGAATTACAGAAGAAAAAAGTTCTTTGCTGGCCACCCTCGATTATCTGGAGCAGCAGCGCCGCCTGGAAAATGACGCCACGCGCAGCGCCAATGATGAGATTGCCGAGCGCTGGCAGACAATCACCAAGAAGACACAGCATTTGCGCGATCTCAACCAGCACAATGGTTGGCTGCTCGAAGGGCAAATCGAACGCAATCAACAGGCAATTCAAGTGCTGAAACCGCACCAGGAGCCGACGCTGTATGGCGCGAACGGCCAGACCTCTGCAGCACATCGCGGCGGGAAAAAATTCTCTATTTGATCATTACCTGATGGCATTGTGCTTATCAGGCAACGCTATTCTGTTGGCCGGATGCGGCGTAGTACCGCCATCCGGCATAGGATGTCCATTACGCCGTCCGGCGAACGAACTCTTTCACTTTAAAGCCCAGCACAGCAAGAGCGGCGAAGTAGGCAACGATTCCCACGACCACCACCGCCAGCAAACGCATCACACGCCACACCATTGTCCCTTGTGACCAGTCCGGCATCATGTAAAGCATCCCTACCAGCGCAGCAGACATCACCAGCACTGAAATCACCAGACGCGTCAGGAACCAGGCCCAGCCCGGCTGTGGGGTGAATATTTTCTGTTTGCGCAGTTGCCAGTAGAGCAGTGAAGCATTCAGACATGCCGCCAAACCGATCGACAACGACAGTCCGGCATGCTTCAACGGCCCGATAAACGCCAGGTTCATCACCTGGGTCAGAATCAGCGTCACAATGGCAATTTTTACCGGCGTTTTAATATCCTGACGCGAGTAAAAACCAGGCGCCAATACTTTCACGATGATAATGCCAATCAGACCGACCGAATACGCCACCAGCGCGCGCTGGGTCATCGCCGCATCAAACGCGGTAAACTTTCCGTACTGGAACAGCGACACCGTCAGCGGTTTTGCCAGGATACCCAACGCCACGGCACTGGGTAACGCCAACAGAAAGCACAGGCGCAGCCCCCAGTCCATCAGACGGCAATACTCATCATGATTACCACTGGAAAAACTTTTGGACAGTGACGGCAGCAGGATTGTCCCCAGCGCCACCCCCAAAACACCGGACGGAAACTCCATCATACGGTCAGCATAGTACATCCATGACACCGAGCCGGAGGCCAGAAACGAGGCAAAAATCGTGTTAATAATCATTGAAACCTGGCTGACGGAAACCCCAAGGATCGCCGGCCCCATTTGCTTCACGACGCGCATCGCACCTTCATCGCGGAAGTTGACACGCGGCAGTACCAGCATGCCAATTTTCTTCAAATGCGGAAGCTGATAAACCAGTTGCAGCACACCGCCCACGGTGACAGCCCACGCCAGCGCCAGCACCGGCGGATGGAAATAAGGCGCGGCAAACAGCGCAAAACCAATCATGCTGATATTCAGAAACGTCGGCGCAAACGCTGGAATGGAGAAGCGATTCCATGTGTTAAGGATTGCACCTGCCAGTGAGGCCAGCGAAATCAGCAGAATATAAGGAAAGGTTATCCGCAGCAGTTGGGTGGTCAGTGTGAACTTATCTGCAGTATCAGCGAACCCTGGCGCGGTGACCATTATCACCCACGGTGCAGCAAGCATCCCGGCCACCGTGACGACGGCCAGCGCTAGCGTCAATAGACCAGAAACATAGGCGACAAACACGCGGGTGGCGTCTTCGCCTTGCTTACTTTTGTATTCAGCAAGAATCGGTACAAACGCCTGAGAGAACGCGCCCTCAGCAAAAATGCGGCGCAGCAGGTTAGGAAGTTTGAATGCCACAAAAAAGGCGTCGGTCGCCATCCCTGCGCCAAAGATTCTGGCGACAATCGCGTCACGCGCAAAACCCAGCACACGTGAGAACATCGTCATCGAGCTGACGGCTGCCAGCGATTTTAATAAATTCATCTATGTTGTATTCCAGACTCTGAGGCAGAACCCCGCATAGCCAGTCCATTGACCGGAGAAGGCGTTGAGCCCTCATCCGGCAATGTCGCAGAGCCTGATGCCGACGCTAAAGCGTCTTATCAGGCCGACAAACTGGTCTATAGCTTGAAAAGAGGTGTTTTTTGAGTGGGCATATAGTACCTGGATTACCGTGAATTACTACCGCCAGATGTTACAGGGGGTTATTCCTCCATCGCCTCCCGCCACAGTTTTTCTACCACACGCTGTGCCAGAATCGCCTGCTCGCCCGCCGTCTCAGGAACCGTCTGATTTTGTACGCAGGCTATAAAATGACGAGCGCAGCCGGCAAACCCACGTTGTTCTAACGTCGTTTGCCATCCTGCAATGGGCTTATGTACCACACCCTGCCCGCGTTCCTCGCGCCATTCCCGCATATCCGTCACATCAATCAAGCCCCCCTCCGTCACGGCCTGGATACACTCGCGCTGGCTACCAGCGCGGCGGTGCATACTGGTGGTTATCTGTAGCTGGTCGGCAGAAAAATGATGTTCAGCATACAGCATCTCACCGGTGTCATTTGTTAACAGCGTGCCGCCATTAAGTTGAACCTTTCCTCCCGCCAGCCACAGCGCGGTGTCTACCACGTGCAGATAATCATCCAGCAGCGTAAAACGCAGATCGTGCGGCCCGACGCTATCCGTACGGTGCTTGTCCATACGAACAGACGCCGCATTGCCCAACTGCGCCTTTAGATCCTGATACAGCGGCGCAAAGCGACGATTAAACCCAACCATTAGCGTCAGTTTTTTCCGCGCCGCCAGCTCCACCAGTTGTTCAGCTTCGCGCAGATTTTCTGCCAGCGGCTTGTCCACGCAAACGTGAACGCCGGCATTCAGCAACTCACTCACTACAGCGTAGTGGGTGGCGGTACTGGAATGAACGAAAACAGCATCGCAGGTTGCCGCTAAATTCTGTACGGAATCAACGTATGGCATTCGCCAGGTTTCACAAATACGCAGTGCTTTTTCCCGCGAGGGCGACCATGCGCCCTGCAGCGTCCAGTCCGCAGATGCGCCCAACACAGGCAACCATGCCTTTTGCGCGATGCCCCCTAACCCGACCACGCCAATACGCAATTTTCCCACGTCAGTCTCCCAGGTGTGCCAATAATGAATCGAGCCGCTGTTTCAACTCTGCCACTTCGGTTTCCAGCGCTTCAACACGCGCCTGCAAATCTCCAGACGCCGCCTGCGGTTCATCTGCCGCAGCGAGTGACTCATCAACCTCGCCACAAAACAGGTGCATATAACGACTTTCTCGTTTTCCAGGTTCGCGTGCCAGGCGGACCACATAAGGGCCATCTTCCCGGGTAGCCAGTTTCTCCAGCGTCGACTCTACTTCCGCCATATCGCTGAACTCATACATTCGGGATGCGCGGCTACGCAATTCACCCGGTGTTTGAGCGCCACGGAGTAACAGCGTGGTGATCAATGCCACTTCACCCGCGCTAAGCTTAAGATTGCCAAACTCTGAATTACAGAACCGCTGTTCGTATTTGGTCACGCGATTACCAAAGCCGCTCACCGTACGCAGAAAATGCCTTTTTACCAGGTTATCAAGCTGATCCTGCACGTCGGCTTCCGATAGATTCATCACCGGTTCACGGTTGGTTTTTTGATTACACGCGGTCACCACACCATTCACGGAAAGGGGATATTGTTCCGGTGTAGTAACCTGTTTTTCTAATAAGCAGCCAATCACACGGGCTTCAGTGGCGGTTAATTCGTATTTCATCGTCTTCTCCATTATTCAGGCCGCGCGCCTGAAACTTAGCGACCGGGGGTCCATTCTGATGTTGTCAACGCCGTCAGCACATGATCGCGCCACTGCCCATCAATCAGCAGATAGTCTTTTGCATACCCTTCTTTCTCAAAGCCGAGTCGCGCCAGCAAATCGCCGCTACGCTTATTGTGTGGCATGTAGTTCGCCATAATGCGGTGAATATGTTGCGTCCGCTGTACATAACGAATTGCGGCGGTCAGGGCTTCGTACATCAGCCCCTGCCCTTGCCACTTCTGCGCAATGGAATAACCGAGATAACAGGCGTGGAAAGATCCGCGCACCACGTTCGAGAAGTTCGCAACGCCGATAATTTCTTTTTCATCCGGATCGAGCAGCGCGAAATACCAGGCCGTGCCTTGTTTATGGAATTCAGAGATCATGCTCAGACGCGCCTGCCAGCCAGAGGGGTAGCAGTGGCTTTCATCGCGGATAGGTTCCCAGGGTTTTAAGAAATGACGATTCTCTGCGTAATAATCTGCCAGACGCCAGGCATCACGCTCATGCACCAAACGCACGACCAGGCGGTCCGTGGTTAAGCGCACTTTTGGCACGTTACTGCGATAGCCAAACATTCTATACCTACTCCTTCCCGTAACGTCTTCAATACGCAATTCGCATTACTATACCTGTGCAAATACACCGTGTGAAAAGAGCAAAATGCCATTTTTTGAATTATTCACACATTTTGATGAAAACTCTCTATCAAGACTGACTTTTGATAAAAAAATATTGTCCCGCCAAGGGTGGGAAAAGCGCAAACGACACCGCAGAATAGAAGGTGCTTATCTTTTAAACTCTCCACCGAGTGACGAGTTTTTTCCCTGGAGGGGAAATGTCGCAAGTCTCGCAGGCAAGGAACCTGGGTAAATATTTCCTGCTCATCGATAATATGCTGGTCGTGCTGGGTTTCTTTGTCGTTTTCCCACTGATCTCTATCCGCTTCGTCGACCAAATGGGCTGGGCCGCCGTGATGGTCGGTATCGCACTTGGATTGCGCCAATTTATTCAGCAAGGTCTGGGGATTTTTGGCGGCGCAATTGCTGACCGCTTTGGTGCCAAACCCATGATTGTGACCGGCATGCTGATGCGTGCCGCCGGGTTCGCCACGATGGGGATTGCGCACGAACCCTGGCTCTTGTGGTTTTCCTGCTTCCTCTCCGGCTTAGGCGGTACGTTATTCGACCCGCCCCGTTCAGCACTGGTGGTCAAACTGATCCGCCCGGAAAAGCGCGGGCGCTTTTTCTCTATTCTGATGATGCAGGACAGTGCCGGTGCCGTTGTTGGCGCATTACTCGGCAGCTGGCTGTTACAGTACGATTTCCGCCTGGTCTGCGCTACGGGTGCAATTTTGTTCGTTCTGTGCGCCGCGTTTAACGCCTGGCTGCTTCCGGCATGGAAGCTATCCACCGTGAAGATTCCCGTGCGCGAAGGCATGAGCCATGTGATGCATGACAAACGATTTGTTACCTATGTCCTGACGCTGGCGGGGTATTACATGCTGGCGGTACAGGTTATGTTGATGCTGCCGATTATGGTTAATGACATTGCCGGTTCGCCAGCCGCCGTGAAGTGGATGTATGCCATCGAGGCGTGTCTCTCTTTAACGCTGCTCTACCCTATCGCCCGCTGGAGTGAGAAACGTTTTCGTCTTGAGCATCGGCTGATGGCAGGCCTGCTGATTATGTCTCTTAGCATGATGCCCATCGGTCTGGTCGGGAATTTACAGCAGCTTTTCACCCTGATTTGCACCTTCTATATCGGTTCTATTATTGCGGAACCGGCACGCGAGACGCTGAGCGCGTCGTTGGCAAATGCGCGTGCGCGGGGCAGTTACATGGGCTTTAGCCGCCTGGGACTCGCCATCGGCGGTGCCATCGGTTATATCGGTGGCGGCTGGCTGTTTGATATGGGTAAAGCACTGTCACAGCCAGAACTCCCGTGGATGATGCTCGGCATTATCGGCGTTATCACCTTCCTCGCGCTGGGTTGGCAGTTTAGCCATAAACGCCCGTCACGCGGCATGCTGGAACCTGATGCCTGATAGCTGACCAGACGTCCCGGACTCAATTTCAGTTTTTTCTGCTGGCGTCCGGGCCGCTGGTGCTGGATGCTGCTTTGTGTCACGATTACGCCACAAGCATCATGTTGAGGAACCCCATGAAAAAGATTTTTTTTGCTGCTGCACTGATTGTCAGCGGCCTGTTGGTTGGTTGTAATCAACTCACACAGTACACGGTTAGCGAGCAAGAGATTAATCAGGCACTGGCTAAGCATAACGACTTCTCGAAAGATATTGGTCTGCCTGGCGTTGCTGAAGCCCACATCGTACTGACCAATCTCGCCAGCCAGATTGGTCGCGAAGAACCGAATAAAGTGACTCTGACAGGCGATGCCAATCTGGATATGAATTCCCTTTTTGGTAGCCAGAAAGCGACCATGAAATTGAAGTTAAAAGCATTGCCAGTCTTCAATAAAGAAAAAGGCGCGATTTATCTACAAGAAATGGAAGTGGTCGATGCGACCGTCACACCAGAGAAAATGCAATCAGTGCTGCAAACGCTGATGCCCTACTTAAATCAGTCGCTGCGCAATTACTTTAACCAGCAACCGGCCTATATTCTGCGTGAAGACAGCAGCAAAGGCGAAGCGCTGGCGAAAAAACTGGCGAAAGGGATTGAGGTTAAACCGGGCGAAATCATTATCCCGTTTACCGATTAATCAACATCAGGGCGCGAATGCGCCTTTTTTTTCGTGCAAACGAAAACGTTTCCGCTTATCCTTTGTTTCCGGCAAAAAAGACTATCCTCAGCCGGAGCATATTGATGACTGCACCATCCCAGGTTTTAAAGATCCGCCGCCCAGACGACTGGCACCTTCACCTTCGCGATGGCGACATGTTGAAAACTGTCGTGCCTTATACCAGTGAAACTTATGGTCGCGCGATTGTTATGCCAAACCTCGCTCCGCCGGTCACTACCGTTGATGCGGTCATTGCGTACCGTCAGCGCATTCTGGACGCTGTACCCGCCGGACATCACTTTACGCCGTTGATGACCTGCTACTTAACGGACACGCTGGATCCTAATGAACTTGAGCGTGGATTCAACGAAGGCGTCTTCACCGCCGCGAAACTTTATCCCGCCAATGCAACAACCAACTCTACACACGGTGTAACCTCGGTCGATGCCATTATGCCGGTACTGGAGCGCATGGAAAAATTGGGGATGCCACTGTTGGTACATGGTGAAGTGACGCACGCTGAGATCGATATTTTCGATCGCGAAGCACGTTTCATCGAAACGGTGATGGACCCCTTACGTCAGCGTTTAACCGCGCTAAAAGTGGTGTTTGAACATATCACAACCAAAGATGCCGCCGACTACGTTCGCGAGGGCAACGAGCTTCTTGCCGCAACCATCACACCGCAGCATTTAATGTTTAACCGCAACCATATGCTGGTCGGCGGAATTCGTCCGCATCTGTACTGTCTGCCGATACTCAAACGTAACGTTCACCAGCAGGCGCTGCGTGAACTGGTTGCCAGCGGATTCAGTCGTGCATTCCTGGGTACCGACTCCGCACCGCATGCGCGTCATCGTAAAGAGTCCAGTTGCGGCTGTGCGGGCTGCTTTAATGCACCGACCGCGCTGGGCAGCTATGCCACTGTGTTCGAAGAGATGAACGCTCTGGACCATTTCGAAGCCTTCTGCTCACTCAATGGCCCACAGTTCTATGGTTTGCCGGTGAATGAGACCTTTATTGAGCTGGAACGCGTTGAGCACCAGGTCCCAGAGAGCATTGCGCTGGAAAATGACACGCTGGTGCCATTCCTTGGCGGTGAAACGGTACGCTGGTCAGTAAAACGCTAAAAAAATGTAGCCCACTGTTGTCAACTGGCGCAGTTAACTGTATAAATAACCAGTATATCCAACAGGGGGCTATTATGCGTATTGAAGTCACTATTGCCAAAACTTCACCTTTACCAGCCGGTGCTATCGACGCGCTGGCAGGTGAACTCTCCCGCCGTATTCATCATCATTTTCCGGATAACGAAGGTAACGTTACCGTTCGTTATGCCGGGGCCAACAATCTGTCGGTTATTGGCGCATCAAAAGAGGACAAAGAACGCATCAGCGAAATCCTACAGGAAACCTGGGAAAGCGCGGATGACTGGTTCATCAACGAATAAAAAATGATATGCAGTGATGTTTTTTTGCCGGGTCGCCCCGGCTTTTTTATACGTGCATCCTTTAAATCAATCTTGCATTCACCATGCTGGCAGATAATTTATATTAAATACCTTGATTATCTTTTAATCAAATCACCAAAATAATTGCACAACATGCTAAAAAAAAATGAATAACATGTTGTTTTATTAGTCAGATAACACTGAAAACAAAAAATTTATGCGTTGCCCTCTTTAAATTTTCAATGAATACCCTTATTTATTGATATACTGAAGTTGCTTCAGAAAAAAACGCATTGAACCTCGAAAACCGTTGTCTAGTAACACGAATTAGGGGGCATGATGGAAAAGAATAATGAAGTCATTCAGACTCATCCGCTTGTAGGGTGGGACATCAGCACTGTTGATAGCTACGATGCGCTGATGCTGCGTTTGCACTACCAGACCC
This sequence comes from Citrobacter sp. RHBSTW-00671, assembly GCF_014103415.1. Classification (NCBI taxonomy): domain Bacteria; kingdom Pseudomonadati; phylum Pseudomonadota; class Gammaproteobacteria; order Enterobacterales; family Enterobacteriaceae; genus Citrobacter; species Citrobacter sp. RHBSTW-00671. Next base: position 2,395,740 of record NZ_JABXPR010000001.1, on the reverse strand, counting down.
CGAATCGTCCGGACCCGGATGGGACTGAAGTCGGTCAAACGCTCTGGTTAACCACTGATGTTGCCAGGCAATTTATTTCGATATTAGAAGCCGGAATCGCCAAAATTGAATCTGGCGATTACCAGGTAAATGAGTATCAGCGACATTAAACCTGATACATCACACCATCAAAAGGCACCTTCACGGTGCCTTTCTTATTTGCAGGTTGAATATTCCGGTTCAGTTATTTACCCTGCTATACCTGTCATACTTCAAGTTGCATGTGCGTTGGCTTTACCCGGCCTTTGGCCTCGCCCCTTCGGGGCCAGCGTAAGCGCTGTTCAAAACCGCCAGGGCGTTTTGTCCTGCAACTCGAATTATTTAACGTATGCTATCGCGATTGCAGAGAGAAGCGGATGAAATACGACTTAATCATTATTGGCAGCGGTTCCGTGGGCGCCGCAGCCGGATACTACGCCACTCGCGCTGGTCTTAACGTTCTGATGATCGATGCGCATATGCCACCGCATCAACAGGGCAGCCACCACGGTGATACACGATTAATTCGTCATGCTTATGGCGAAGGTGAAAAATACGTTCCACTGGTGCTACGTGCGCAGACCTTGTGGGATGAACTTTCCGCACAAAATGAAGAGCCTGTTTTTGTTCGCTCTGGCGTTATCAACCTGGGCCCAGCAGATTCAACCTTCTTAGCGACCGTGGCGCAAAGTGCCAAACAGTGGCAGCTCAATGTCGAACAGCTGGATGCAGCTGCCATCATGGCTCGCTGGCCAGAAATTCGCGTGCCTGAAAACTATATCGGGCTGTTTGAAGCCGAATCCGGTTTTTTACGCAGTGAGCTAGCCATTAAAACCTGGATTCGCCTGGCTGAAGAGGCGGGTTGTGCACAGCTGTTTAAATGCCCCGTCACGGCAATTCATCACCACGGTGATGGCGTAACGGTTGCAACAGCCGATGGTGACTACCACGCGAAAAAAGTCGTCGTCAGCGCCGGTACCTGGGTCAAGGCATTACTGCCTGAACTGCCGATACAACCGGTGCGTAAGGTGTTCGCATGGTATCAGGCTGACGGGCGCTACAGTGTCAAAAACAAATTCCCGGCATTTACCGGCGAACTGCCAAATGGCGATCAATACTACGGTTTTCCGGCTGAGAATGACGAGTTAAAAATTGGCAGACATAACGGCGGACAGGTCATTCATTCACCTGAAGAACGTAAACCGTTTGCCGCTGTCGCCAGCGATGGTTCTGAGGCGTTCCCATTCCTGCGCGCTGTTTTGCCTGGCATTGGCTGTTGTCTGCATGGCGCATCCTGTACTTACGATAACTCGCCAGATGAAGACTTCATTATCGATATGTTGCCAGACCATGACAACACGCTGGTGATTACCGGACTCAGCGGACACGGTTTTAAGTTTGCTTCCGTACTGGGCGAAATTGCGGCTGATTTTGCCCAGGGTAAACCGTCAGCCTTTGACCTGACGCCATTCAGGCTGTCCCGTTTTAAGCGATAATCGATCAATGGCCTCGTTGGTGAGGCCATTTTTAATGACAGGAATAACATTGATGCGCCGCATCTTTCACTATCTGGTTAATAATATTCGCGAGCATTTCATGCTCTACATTATTTTATGGTCCCTGCTGGCGATTATGGACGTCATATATATTATGTTCTTCTAATTGATGTGCGTTGACATTAATTGACAAAAACTGATGATTACTTAATTTCATTGCAATAAACTGAATAACATAATTGCCATCCTTCCTTGTTTTCAAGCCCTTCTCTTTGTTCACTCACACTAACGATTTGATGATTGCGCCTTTAATTAATCAATTTTATTGAAATAAGAATAAATATCATCACCATTGTTATTTATTAGTTGCATTAATGTCTTTTACGCGCCATTTTCATTCACTTCTGAAATATTTAACGGTATGTTTATGCAATTCAATAATAGTCCACAGCGTTATGGCGTGGTGTCTGCCGCATTGCACTGGCTGGTCGCTATTGCCGTTTATGGCATGTTTGCTCTGGGTTTATGGATGGTAACACTCAGTTATTACGATGGTTGGTATCACCAGGCGCCTGAACTGCATAAAAGTATCGGTGTGTTGCTGATGATGGGACTGGTTGTCCGCATTGTCTGGCGGGTTGTTTCCCCTCCCCCTGCCGCGCTGAAAAGCTATTCCCGTCTAACCCGCATTGCGGCGGCATTGGGCCACCTCACACTATATACCCTGCTTTTTTCTATTGTCATCAGCGGCTATCTGATCTCTACCGCAGACGGTAAAGCAATCAGCGTATTTGGTTGGTTCGATGTTCCCGCCACGTTTGCCAACGCAGGCGTACAAGCCGACATCGCCGGTAGCGTGCACCTGTGGCTCGCGTGGGCCGTGGTGGTTTTATCACTTCTGCATGGGCTAATGGCCCTGAAACATCACTTTATCGATAACGACGATACTCTTAATCGCATGTTGGGAAAATCGTCATCTGACTATGGAGCTTAAAATGAAAAAAAACCTGCTGGGACTCACACTTGCCTCTTTATTATTCACGACCGGCTCTGCCATCGCGGCGGATTACAAAATTGACAAAGAGGGACAGCATGCCTTTGTTAATTTCCGCATTCAGCATCTGGGATACAGCTGGCTGTACGGCACTTTTAAAGACTTCGACGGCACATTTACCTTTGACGAGAAAAATCCGGCTGCCGATAAAGTCAATGTCACCATCAACACCAACAGTGTTGATACCAATCATGCCGAGCGTGACAAACACCTGCGTAGTGCAGAATTCCTCAATGTGAGCAAGTTCCCGCAGGCCACCTTTACGTCCACCAGCGTGAAGAAAGAGGGCAACGATTTGGATATCACCGGTAACCTGACCCTGAACGGCGTCACCAAACCGGTAACACTTGATGCAAAGCTGATGGGTCAGGGTGGCGATCCATGGGGTGGCACACGCGCCGGTTTTGAAGCTCAAGGGAAAATAAAGCTGAAGGATTTCAACATCACCACCGATCTCGGTCCCGCTTCGCAGGAAGTCGAATTAATTATCTCGGTGGAAGGCGTACAGCAGAAATAACGTCCTATTGATGCCGGATGAGGCTTTTGCCACCATCCGGCATCGTGTTACTGCGCAGGATCGGGAATACCGAGTTTAGTATTTAAATGACCCCGCGATTTATTAAAGATCTTATTGCCGTTCTCACGCCCCGCGCGACGGCGGCGCTGCTCTTCTTCCGGCAGTTCACTCTCTTCACAACACAGTTCACTACAGCAGCCTTTATACTTTTGCGCACAGGCTGGACACTGAATAAACAGCAGATGGCAGCCATCGTTTTTGCAATTGGTATGGCTGTCACATGCGGTACCACACTGGTGACAATGCGAAATCACATCGTCAGAGATCCTTTCCCCCATACGTTCATCGAAAACAAAATTTTTGCCGATAAAACGTACAGGCAGCCCCTGCTCACGCGCTTTGCGGGCATACTCAATAATGCCACCCTCAATGTGCCAGACTTTGCTAAACCCGTTATGTTTCATCCAGGCACTGGCTTTCTCACAACGAATCCCCCCGGTACAGTACATAACGATTTTTTTATCCTTATGCTCCTGCATCATTTCTACCGCTTTCGGCAGTTGATCGCGGAAGGTGTCTGCCGGGATCTCCAGTGCGTTTTCGAAGTGACCCACTTCATACTCATAGTGGTTGCGCATATCAATAAACACCGCATCCGGATCGTCCAGCATGGCATTCACTTCAGCAGCCTTCAGATAATCACCCACGTTGCTGGCGTCAAAATCAGGATCATCAATGCCATCCGCGACAATCCGCTCACGGACCTTCATGCGCAGAACCCAGAAAGATTTGCCGTCATCATCTAATGCAATATTGAGACGCACCCCGGATAATGCAGGATCAAATGCATATAACTGTTGGCGAAACGCATCAACGTGACTTTGCGGTACACTGATTTGTGCGTTAATGCCTTCCCGCGCAAGATATACGCGGCCAAACACATTCAATGTCGTGAACAGTTGATACAGTGCATCACGCGTTTGCTGAGGATCAGCGATGGTGAAATATTTATAGAATGAAATCGTCGTGCGCGGCTCAGATTCCGCCAGCATTTTAGCTTTGAGCGCGTCATTCGAAATGCGGTTGTGTAACACTGGCATGGTGTACGTATCCTGCAATCAGTAAAAATGAAAATTGGCCGGCATGATAAAGCAAACATCGCCAATTTACATCCACACATTTTACGCTACATTTCATACTTCACGATAAAAACGCAACAACAATTGATGGTTTAATCACCGTTCTCCCGTCGTAAATTTTAGATACGCGTAAAAAAATGCGACAATACAGGGAATTGGTCGTTAGAAGACAGGATAGACATGACGAATTTACCCAAGTTTTCGGCTGCGCTACTGCATCCGCGTTATTGGTTAACCTGGCTGGGTATTGGCATCCTTTGGTTAATCGTGCAGTTACCCTACCCAGTGCTCTATAAAATGGGATGTGCATTAGGCCGTCTGGCATTGCGTTTGATGAAACGTCGGGCAAAGATTGTTTCCCGCAATCTGGAACTGTGCTTCCCGCGAATGAGCGAGCAGGAACGCCAGCAGATGATGGTAAAAAACTTCGAGTCTGTCGGTATGGGCGTAATGGAAACCGGTATGGCCTGGTTTTGGTCCGACAGGCGAATATCACGCTGGACTGAAGTTATCGGAATGGAGCATATCCGTGACGTTCAGGCACAGAAGCGTGGGATCCTGTTAGTTGGTCTGCACTTTTTGACGCTCGAGTTGGGCGCACGCCAGTTTGGCTTACAAGAACCGGGAATTGGCGTGTATCGTCCTAACGACAATCCGCTGCTCGACTGGCTGCAAACCTGGGGGCGTATGCGCTCCAATAAATCAATGCTCGATCGTAAAGACCTGAAAGGGATGATTAAAGCGTTGAAGAAAGGTGAAGTGGTCTGGTACGCGCCGGATCACGATTACGGCCCTCGCGCCAGTGTATTTGTGCCTTTGTTCGCCGTTGAACAGGCTGCGACGACGTCCGGTACCTGGATGCTGTCACGAATGTCGAATGCCTGCCTGGTGCCATTTGTTCCCCGCCGCAAACCTGACGGCAAGGGGTATCAATTGATCATGCTGCCACCGGAGTGTTCACCACCGCTGGACAATGCTGAAACAACGGCGGCCTGGATGAATAAAATCGTTGAAAAATGCATCATGATGGCCCCCGAGCAATACATGTGGCTACATCGCCGCTTCAAGACACGTCCTGAAGGCTCCCCGTCTCTGTACTGAGTCTTTGTTGCAGTCCAGTGGGCTGCAACACCTTCTATCCCCTTTTAGGTTTAACTGCTATCCGCATTGCAGCAACTATCAACCAGGCGCATAATTAGCCTGCTTATTTATATTTAATCGATAGCGCAAACAGCGCATCACACTGCGGATCGCTATGTCACCCTCTGATGTCCCCATAAACTGGAAACGCAATCTCACCGTTGCCTGGCTGGGCTGTTTTTTAACCGGCGCAGCATTTAGCCTGGTCATGCCATTTTTACCCCTTTACGTCGAGAGTCTTGGCGTGACGGGTCACAGCGCCCTGAATATGTGGTCAGGGCTGGTATTCAGTATCACCTTCCTGTTTTCAGCGATTGCCTCACCTTTCTGGGGCGGGCTGGCCGACCGTAAAGGCCGGAAAATTATGCTCTTACGCTCGGCGCTGGGCATGGCCATTGTCATGCTGCTGATGGGGCTGGCGCAAAATATCTGGCAGTTCTTGATCCTGCGCGCCCTGCTGGGTTTACTCGGTGGATTTATTCCTAATGCCAACGCACTGATCGCAACCCAGGTGCCACGCAATAAAAGCGGCTGGGCGTTGGGAACACTTTCCACCGGCGGCGTCAGCGGTGCTTTACTTGGGCCACTGGCAGGCGGGTTACTTGCCGATCAGTATGGTCTGCGCCCCGTATTTTTCATTACCGCCCTGGTGCTGTTGATCTGTTTTATTCTGACACTCTTTTTTATCCGTGAACGCTTCCAGCCAGTGAGCAAGAAAGAGATGCTGCACGTTCGCGAAGTCGTGACGTCGTTAAAGAATCCAAAGCTGGTGCTGAGCTTGTTTGTCACTACCCTGATAATTCAGGTTGCAACCGGCTCTATTGCGCCAATCCTGACGCTGTATGTACGGGAGCTTGCGGGCAATGTCAGCAATATCGCGTTTATCAGCGGGATGATTGCCTCTGTACCCGGTGTTGCGGCCTTAATCAGTGCACCAAGACTCGGCAAATTGGGTGACAGGATTGGCCCGGAGAAGATCCTGATCGTGGCATTGGTTATCTCCGTACTGTTGTTGATCCCAATGTCATTCGTCCAGACACCCTGGCAGCTAGGCGTGCTGCGCTTTTTACTGGGTGCCGCTGATGGTGCATTGCTGCCTGCCGTACAGACCTTGCTGGTGTATAACTCAACCAACCAAATCGCCGGGCGCATCTTTAGTTACAACCAGTCGTTTCGTGATATCGGCAACGTGACTGGGCCGTTAATGGGAGCTGCTATATCAGCAAATTATGGCTTCCGTGCCGTCTTCTGCGTCACCGCGGGTGTTGTGTTATTCAACGCTTTCTACTCGTGGAATAGTCTGCGCCGTCGCCGGGGATCTCAGGTCCCGGGATGATTTTGTATATCCATTCTCAACGCTCCCCCCAACATATCAATTGGCTTAATGTGGGGGGATACGCAGAGTGAACTCAATAACAGTTCTGATCGTACTGGCTACACAGCTTTTTTAAACGTCATGACACTCAATAACGCTTAATATTATTCTAGCTGTTATAGTAAACCACTTTATTTCTACCTGAGTTTTTCGCTTCATACAGCGCAGCATCAGCATATGATACGACTTTATCAGCAGAATAATCATCAGATTTACTACAATATACACCGATGCTGATTGTCATTTTCTCTTTCAAGCCATATATATTGGGCACCACTGTTTCAGTCTCAACATTTTTTCTTATTCTTTCCGCAACAAACATTACTTCAGCTTTATCTTTACACTTAATCAGTATCCCAAACTCTTCCCCACCAATTCTCGCAAAAATATCGGAGTCCCTGATCGATTTATTGACAATATCAACAATGCTCTTTATAACGCGATCGCCTTCCTGATGGCCATAAGTATCATTGATGCGTTTGAATTTGTCTATATCCAGTATCATTATACAAACAGCACCTTTTACTAAAGATGACTTCAGTGCCTTATAGAATAATTTCCGGTTATATATCTTAGTCATCGCATCTTTTATTGCTGAATCCGTCTCTCTCTTAAGAATAATGAACGTATTGTACATTAATATAGATATGATACATAAGGTGCTGATGACTTCGATGCCCCTACTGACATACCAAATATACATACTATATTCATCCAGACTTAACAGCAGAACATTCGTCAGGATTGCCGAGCAACACAGTAACGCGATGCTTTTCCATAAGATACCATGCATTTTGGTTTTCACTGCCAGATACAATAAAACCATCCCCCATGCAATAATCAAAGAATATATGTAGCCAATATGCCAGTGCACCGTTTTATTGTCAGCTTTGAGACTGGTAATTTTAATCGTGACATCAGCGTTATAGCTGGATAAATTATGTGAAAGGAATGCAATTGCCAGCATAATCAGCAATGCTATAATGATGTAGCATGGTTCTCTTTCTTTAGTCTCAATAACGGTGGAAGTCGCTTTATACGCTTTCAATGATACAAAAAACAATGCAATAAAACTCACTTGCCTAAAATAATAGAAGATAGCAATATCATTTGTCCGTTTTTCTATCAAAACACTATCATTAATTAAATCCTGAACGATATATATAGTTTCTATAAAATAGATATTATTACTGAGGAATGCCATTCCTAATATCATCAGGTATGTTAGATCTCTCCTGCAAAGGTACTGAAATAGCATAAAAAGAAAAATAATTCCGTACAGAAAGAACAACCCCACGATGATAATTAAATATGTTGTTTGAGGTACACTCTGCACTTCTAACTGATACTGAGAAAGACACGCACCAACAATAAGATAGCTGACTAAGCAAACTATGTAAAAACTCATCAACCTGCTATTGTTTGAATTACTATTATCCATAACAGCCTTGGCAAGAATCCCTTTTAGCATTTTATATATTAAGTTATTACTTTTTGCAAATTAATAATTCAACCCATAACACAACATTATTTATTCATCTTTTAATGATAAATAGCTTATCTATAACTTCTGTTATTATTCATTAAATATGATGAATTCATTTTTATGCAAACCAGGAGTTTACATACGAGTTACAAATTAAATGATTGGCGATATTATCCACATTACTAAATGTTGATGATTTCAGATGTTATCTATATCTGCTTCTTGATATCATTCTCCTTTAATTTCATGCCGTTAATTAATGTTTATCTCATCTGCCCATTGTGTTTTTTTCATTGTAAGCTGTCGCAAGCTTGCTATTCAATCACCCCCTTTAAACTATAATATCCTCACGTATTGTGCTCCAGTCATAACCGCTTGAGTTTAATACATTACACCCCATTCTTAGATACTTAAGGTTTATTGTTCATGAATCGTATTGGCGGCAGAGTTCAACCCGTATTTTTGTTGTTCCAGGAAGCACCACAACCGTGTGGTTATGGTGAGAAACACCCGATGCTTCAAGCCGTTGCATGCCTGAAACTTCGCGATAAACGAATGCTTTGACAGTTCTCACCACACCGCCTATATCTTTTTATTAAGCCAATCACCCATGCGATCAGGATGCGAATATGAATGCCTTGTACCCCACCCTTGAAGAAGCCATTGATGCAGCCCGTGAAGAGTTTCTGGCTGAGAATCCAGGCACTGAATCTGACGAAGCCAGTGTCCAGCAGCTGAATGTACAAAAGTACGTGCTACAGGATGGCGATATCATGTGGCAAGCTGAGTTCTTTGCCGACGAAGATGATAGCGAAGGCGAATGTTTGCCCATGCTGAGCGGTGAAGCGGCACAAAGCGTTTTTGATGGTGACTATGATGAGATTGATATTCGCCAGGAATGGCAGGAGGAAAATACGCTCCACGAATGGGATGAGGGTGAATTTCAACTGGAGCCTCCCCTTGACACAGAGGAAGGCCAGACCGCAGCCGATGAATGGGATGAACGGTAGTTACTCGTAAGGCCCATGGTGTACATCGAGCGGTAATAGCAACGTATCAAACACCAGCGAAAACGGCAGATCCAGGATGGTGACATAACGCCACGCAGAGTCCCGGACGTCCCATTGTACGCCTGGATAGTATTGATTTCCGTGTCCTTGACCGGGGATCGTCCGGCTAATAATGCTGCCGCATCCGCTCAGAAGAAAGACCATCATTCCCACAGCCAGTATTCGCACTGGATACCTCATGACTTTTATATTCAGTATAAAAAAATACCGGCTCCAGGCCGGTATTTTTACGTTTCACACGCTTATTTTTTCCTGAGCGCCAGTGGGTTCAGGGTTATCCCCTGATAATAATTAACCCATGAGGAATACTTATCTGGTGAATTCCAGACGCGATAATGTAAACGCGCCATGGTCACCGGGTCGCTCAACAGAACCAGGCGGCGATCGCGATTCAGTTTCTCCGGCGTTTCATTCAGCGCCTGCTCGACATGGCGATCGCGTGCGATTTCAAGCACGTTACTCGCACGATGGCGCGCGGTAGCCATGGCCGTTGCCAGCGCGTTAAACGACGGATTAAACACGGCGTGCATGAAACCGTCATCCAGCGAACGATTACGGTTCAGCTCCAGATAGTTATCCGTGTCCACCAGCACCTTCGGCGGAGAATACTCTTCCGGGATCAGGAACAGTTTCCAGCGTTTGGTACGTAACCCAACCGTTGAACGACTGGAAATGACGGAAACAAACGGCGACAGGATTAGTGAAAAGACAATCGGAGCCAGCCAGAACAGGAAACGCAGATCCAGCCAGGCCATCCCTACTGCCCACACCAGGCCCAGCAACAGCTGAGATCCGTGACGCATAAACGCCTCGCCCCACGGAGTGGAGTCGTCATCACGTTGCGGCGAATTCCACACCACTTCCCATCCGAGGAAGGCACTCACCACGAAAACGGTGTGGAACAGCATACGCACCGGCGCCAGCAGCACGGAGAACAGAACCTCCAGCAGCAGCGACAGCGTGACGCGAATAAATCCACCGTACTCTTTCGTGCCTTTGCACCAGATAAGCAGAATACTTAGCAGCTTCGGCAGGAACAACAGCACCATCGTTGAGGCAAACAACGCGATAGCCAGCTCAGGACGCCACTGCGGCCAGACCGGGAACAGCTGACGTGGTTGCAGGAAGTACTGCGGTTCCGTCAACGCATGGACCACCTGCAATGCGGTAGAGAGCGCGAGGAACATAAACCATAACGGTGCTGACAGATAGGACATCACACCGGTCAGGAACACCGCGCGATGAACCGGGTGCATCCCTTTAACCAGGAACAGCCGGAAGTTCATCAGGTTACCGTGGCACCAGCGACGGTCACGCTTGAGCTCATCCAGCAGGTTCGGTGGCAGCTCTTCATACGAGCCCGGCAGATCGTAAGCAATCCACACGCCCCAGCCCGCACGACGCATCAATGCCGCTTCCACGAAGTCATGGGAGAGGATCGATCCCGCAAACGAGCCTTCGCCCGGTAGCGGTGCAAGCGCACAGTGTTCAATAAACGGTTTCACACGAATAATCGCGTTATGACCCCAGTAGTGCGACTCACCCAACTGCCAGAAGTGAAGTCCGGCGGTAAACAGCGGGCCATAAACGCGGGTAGCAAACTGCTGGCAGCGCGCGTACAGGGTGTCCATACCAGACGCTTTCGGCGAAGACTGGATAATCCCGGCATTTGGATTCGCTTCCATCAGGCGTACCAGACCGGTCAGACAGTCTCCGCTCATCACGGAGTCAGCGTCCAGTACCACCATATAGCTGTACTGGTTGCCCCAGCGACGGCAGAAGTCATCAATGTTACCGCTTTTACGCTTAACACGGCGACGACGGCGGCGGTAGAAAATCTGTCCTTCGCCCTGCACTTCGGCAATCAGCTCCATCCACGCCTTTTGTTCCGCAACGCAGATATCGGGGTTGTAGCTGTCACTTAGAATGTAGACATCGAAATGCTCCGCATTCCCCGTGGCTTTAACCGACTCCCACGTCGCGCGCAGGCCCGCGAATACGCGGTCAACGTCCTCGTTACAGATAGGCATGATTAGCGCGGTGCGGTGCTCGGGATTCAGCGGTTCATCCCCTACCGTTGAGGCAGAGATACTGTACTTGTCACGCCCAATCAGCAACTGCAGGAAGCCCATCAGCGCGGTCCAGAAACCGGCTGAAACCCAACAAAAAAGCACGGCAAACAAAATGAGGATACCGGTCTGTAGCACATAGGGCAGCAACTGCATAAAGGAAACCCACAGGTTCTGCCCCATCATATCTGCTGGATTAATGAACGCCCATCCCTGATAAGGAAGGATCGTCTTCATATACCAGGTCGCGACGACCGTTTGCGCCAGCGTTAAGATCAACAACGTATAACGGCGGATCGTGCCGACGGTACGCCATTTCTGCTCACTTTCTTGTTCTTCTTTCGTCAAACGAGAAAGATAACGCGGTGTGACATCGCGCCCACGCAGGCGATCCCAAAAACGGCCAACCGGGTTTGTACGCCAGGGATCGGGAAACATTGAGGTACGTGTCGCTTTCGGCATTGCCTGCAGCTGGTCACGCCCTTCATCATCCTTTATCAACTGATCTTTGGCCAGAGAGTCTGGCCAGGCTTGCTCAAGGCGAGCTTTTACAGAACCCTGCGGTGAATCATCTTCGCGCGAGTAAGTACGGTGCTCGGCATCCAGCGCCTGATGAACGGCGCGGATGTCAGTTTTCGGCAGTGCCGCTTTTTCGATATCCGAAAGCGGCATTGCGTCAATATACTCAGTTGTCTTATTCATTGGCAGGTAACTGGTAGCTCCAGGTTTCACTCAACGGCTGATCGGCATTGGCCAACGCAGCACGCATTTCAGTGGTTTTCTTCGCATCTTTCACTTTCACGCGCAGCATCAAACGCCACCCTTTCGTAACCGGGTTGTAACGCACGGTGCTTTCCACGATTTCACCGTTGTCGCCAATGCTGGTTTGCGCGGTAATCGGGGTGTCCTGCGGCAGCTTTTTCATCTCGGTGCCGGTGAAATCCACCACAAACGCGATAGTGCCGTCAGGCTGGCGAATGAGATTGGATTGTTTGACATCCCCTGTGGAACGGCGAGTCTGCTGCACCCAAGCATTTTCTGGCGCATGAAGCTTATCTTCATCACGCGTAAACGTCAGGGTGTACTTAAAGTTCATCTCTTTGCCTGCTTCCGGCAGTTGATCCGGCGTCCAGTAGGCAACGATGTTATCGTTTGTTTCGTCGTTAGTGGGGATCTCAACTAATTCAATTTTGCCTTTACCCCAGTCACCTTTTGGCGTGATCCAGGCACTTGGGCGCAGGTCATAACGATCGTCGATATCTTCGAAACGGGAGAACTGACGTCCACGTTGCAGCAGGCCGAATCCCTGCGGGTTTTCCATCGCAAAGCTGCTCACCGCGAGATGTTTCGGGTTATTCAGCGGACGCCAAATCCACTCGCCGTTACCAGCATGGATAGACAATCCGTTTGAGTCGTGCAGTTCAGGACGATAATTTGTCGTCGGAGAAGGCTGGTTCGGCCCGAACAGGAACATACTGGTTAACGGAGCTACGCCCAGTTTGCCCACTTTATCGCGCAGATAGACTTTGGACTGAACATCCACAACCGTGTCACGGCCAGGAATAATCACAAAGCGATACGCCCCGGTCGCACGCGGGGAATCCAGCAAGGCATAAATGGTTAAACGTTTGTCAGTCGGTTTTGGACGTTCGATCCAAAACTCGCGGAAGCGGGGAAATTCTTCGCCAGAAGGCAGAGCGGTATCTATCGCGAGACCGCGCGCAGACAGACCATAGACCTGGCCTGCACCCAGAACACGGAAATAGCTGGCACCGAGCATGCTGACGATTTCGTCGTTTTTATCTTTGCTGTTGATCGGATACAGCACTTTGAACCCGGCGAAACCGAGATCTTTTACCGTGTCTTTATCATGCTGAACATCGCCAAAATTAAAGTAATCCGGGCTGTATTTGATTCTTTTCACCGCAGTGGCGGTGACTTCGTTGATTTTGACCGGCGTGTCGAAGTACATACCCTGGTGGTAGAATTCGAGCTTAAATGGGGTCTTGAGATTGCTCCAGTACGCTTTGTCGCGATTAAACTGGATCTGCTGATAATCCGCATATTTCATGTCGCGGAAAACGGAGGGCAAGTTACTTTTTGGCGCCTCGTAGCCTTTATCGGCTAAGGATTGAGCTTGCTTTGCAACATCATCAATACTGAACGCCCAGCTCGATGATGTATACAGCGTTAACATTACTGCTGCACCCAACCAACGCATTTTCATCATTTGTAGTTTATGTTTCATAATTAGTAAGCACTTCCCCCTTTGTGTGCTTATATTGATCCGATCCATTTTAATGGATAATCGGGTATTCCGACAACTGAATCCCTGTATTGTTCGCGTGCTGGCTCATGGTTTAATCAGGTTCGCCTACCTGTTTTCACTTTGAGTGCTTATCCTGGAGACAGGTTGTTGGACTTCGTGTAGGGTTGCCTTCGAATGTAACCATAATTCGTCTTAGGGATAAGACGAAAAGTCTGAGAATACGTAACTATCTATGAGCTCTGTATCTCCACCGCGTGAATATTTTCTGGATTCCATCCGTGCCTGGCTGATGTTGTTGGGGATTCCCTTCCATATCTCGCTGATCTACTCCACGCATACCTGGCATGTGAACAGTGCAGAACCGTCATGGATATTGACCCTCTTTAACGATTTCATACATGCATTTCGCATGCAGGTCTTCTTTGTTATTTCGGGTTATTTTTCATACATGCTGTTTTTGCGCTACCCCTTAAAGCGCTGGTGGAAAGTGCGTGTTGAACGTGTGGGTATCCCCATGCTGACCGCCATCCCGCTACTCACGCTGCCGCAATTTATCATGCTGCAATATGTGAAAGGCAAAGCCGACAGCTGGCATACTCTCAGTGGATACGATAAATACAACGCACTGGCATGGGAGCTGATTTCTCATCTGTGGTTTTTACTCGTCCTTGTCGTTTTAACAACCGTGAGTATGTGGGTGTTTAGCCAAATGAAACACCGATTGACGAGCCCCGATGGCGTCAGCCATTCCACGGTATCGATGACGAAACTGACGTTGATTTTTTTGTTGCTTGGCGTCGGATACGCCGCCGTCAGAAGAACAATTTTTATCGTCTATCCGTCTATTCTCAGCGATGGCATGTTTAATTTTATCGTCATGCAAACGCTGTTCTATGTGCCGTTTTTTATGCTCGGCGCGCTGGCGTTTATCAATCCGCAGCTAAAAGCACTGTTCACAAGGCCCTCGCGCAGCTGCACGTTCGGCGCGGCATTCGCTTTTGTGGCTTATCTGCTCAATCAACGCTATGGAAACGGCGATGCCTGGATGTATGAAACCGAATACGTGATAACGATGGTGATGGGGCTGTGGATGGTTAACGTCGTCTTCTCGCTCGGCCACCGTTTATTGAATTTCCAGTCAGCCCGCGTCACCTATTTTGTCAATGCTTCACTGTTTATCTATCTGGTGCATCATCCGTTGACGCTGTTTTTCGGTGCCTATATCACACCGCACATCACATCAAATCTGCTGGGTTTTCTCTGTGGGCTGCTGTTTGTGGTCGGGATTGCGGTAATATTGTACGAAATCCACTTGCGGATACCGGTGCTGAAGTTCCTCTTTTCCGGGAAACCCATCGTTAAGCAGGATAAAAACAAGGCCATTGCCGGATAGCAGACCTGTCATTGCATGGCTCAGAGCAGCCATTCAATCGGTAATACAGAGGCCAGCCTCACCAGAACCCGCTTCCAGAATCCTGTGGCGGGTTCTTTTTTCACTACCCGCTCACTGCCGTCAGGACAGTCTACCCAGTTTATCCGGCCCCAGCGGTCCAGGCGCAATTGCCAGGCCACATCACGCTGGCTTTGCATAAAGCGTTTATGAATCAATGACGCCAGCACTTCACTCTCAATCACAAACCCCATTTCCGTATTGAGCAACGTTGAGCGCGGATCAAAATTAAGCGAGCCGATGAAGACTTTGCGGCCATCAATGCTGAAGGTTTTCGCATGCAGACTGGAGCCTGAATTGCCGGTCAGCCCGCGATCGTGTACCACCGCACCGCGATCGCGGGTTGGTTTTAGCTCATACAGTTCTACACCATAGCGCAGCAATTTTTTCCGCCAGCGCGCATATCCCGCATGCACAATTGCCACATCATTCGCGGCCAGCGAGTTAGTTAAAATAGCAATTTTTACCCCTTTTCGGACCAGGCGCAGGAGCTGTGCGACTCCGGCACGTGTCGGCACAAAGTAAGCGGAAATTATATCAATACGCTCAGTGGGTGAGCCCATGACGTCAAACAAACGCTGCGGTAATAGCGAGTGACGCGGCGCTTTCCCCTCTCCTTTTGCCGGATCGTCACTGAGCAGCCGCGTTTTGGCCCAAATCAGCGACAGTGAACCCTGATCGAGCTGCGTCATAAACTGGCTGGTCTCCAGTTTGTGCAAATAGCGTCGGGTAATATCGTCGTTATACCAGGATTCTGGCAGTTCAATACGTTGCGTCGTTTCTGGCTCAGACAACGCAAGGACGCTCTGTAACGTTGAAACTGACTGACATTGCCAGTAGCGCTCAAAATCATCCGCGACCTCTTTCACCACCGGACCGATGGCCATCACGTCAAGATCGGAAAACAACGGTTCTTCACCCGCACCAAAATAGGCATCACCGATATTACGCCCACCAACCAGCGTCACTACACCGTCCGCGGTATAACTTTTATTGTGCATGCGGCGATTGAGCCGGGCGAAATCGGTTAAATATCCCAACGCGCGAAGGATGCGAAATGAGAAGGGATTAAACAGGCGGACTTCAATATTCGGATGGTTATCCAGCAGACGCAGCGTGTCATCAAGGCCCGGCGTGTTGTTATCATCCAACAGCAAACGAACCCGTACCCCGCGTTTCGCCGCGGCCAGCAGAACAGAAAACAACAGCAGCCCGGACATGTCGTTCTCCCAGATGTAATACTGCACATCCAGCGTTCGTTCCGCCATTTCTGTCAGCCGATAACGGGCTGCGAAAGCATCCAGACTGTCATCCAGTGCCAGAATGCCGCACTGATCCGGATGGCTTACGCACAATGGGGTAATGGCACGCTCAAGTCGCGTCATATCAGGCCGTATTATCATCGCCTTGTTGGGTGAGTAATCTCTTGTATAACCTGGCATTTTCCTCATCAAAACACACGAAGTAGATTTGATCAGGTAGCGCACGGCGGGTGATAAATTTCAGCACCGTATTCACCGCTATCTCCGCCGCCGCCGCACGTGGATACCCGTAGGCTCCGGTGCTGATAGCCGGGAACGCAATGGATTGATAGCCATTGGCCAGTGCCAGTTGTAATGAATTGCGATAGGCCTCCTCAAGGCGTTCAGCTTCATGATGATCGCCGCCCTGCCAGACGGGCCCAACAGTGTGGATCACCGCTTTGGCGGGAAGATCTCCCGCCAGGGTGATAACCGCATGACCGGTTGGGCATTCGCCCTGTTGCTGTAATACCTGTTTGCAGGCTTCCAACAGTGCCGGTCCAGCTGCACGATGAATCGCTCCATCAACGCCACCGCCGCCCAGCAATGAGGAGTTGGCCGCATTGACAATCACATCAACGGCGATTGTCGTAATGTCGCCCTGTAAAACATGAACACGCGATTGCATAAGTTCCCCCTGACAAAACACTCTCTGTTAAGTGTACAGCAGGGTTTTCTACGAAATCTCACTTTTTAACCATACAGGTGCATATCTACGCCGGAACGATTCATTTATATTCAATATTAAGAATCGCCAGATTTTTCTGTTCATTAAGGTACTGCATTTTCACACTGGCAATTTGCTGGAGGCTTTCAGGGGCCATCGCTATCTGTTGCGTGTTATAGCGACTACTCCGTAGCTTGCCATCACGTATACATGACAATTCAATCTGTTGTTGTTGCGAGTTCACCTCACAAGGCGATTCAACTATTGCGCCACGGAAATGGATAATTCCGCCAGGTGTGATTTGCTGCGCCGTTGCGGAGAACATAAAAAAAGAAGTAACACATAAACTGGTACTTAAAATACGTTTTAATAAGGTGCTCATAAGGGTTCCTCAATGATAAACCATCCTTGAGGGATCGAAGTGATCCTTCACCGCTGCGATTAACGACCAAATAAAAACGTTTTCACGTCTCTATATTCATAGAACAGCACCGCTGTCCCAGCCACACCCTTAAAGCAAATACAGCAAAAAATCATGAGCGACTGCTTGAATCAGGCCACTGCTGGGACAGATGCAATGACTGCCCATCCGAAACGGTAACGACAATGTTGACCGTATCTTCAGGTGAAATATTAAAGCTCAGTTTTGTTAATTCAATCGGCCGATTAGCAGGGATCGACAGGCTTGTTTTCTGTTGCGTTTGGCTTTGCCCCCCCGACCCTTTACGTATGGCAAGAACTTGTACCTGGCACACGCAGGGTTGCGATAACGTCACCTGCGGAATAATGGTATACATCTCACCTTGCTGGGTTGTATTAAAGGTTATTTGATTTGAAAGCGCGGCAATAAGTAATAGCGTATGCATAATATGCTCCCGAAAAAAAACAGGGCTTTCGCCCTGTTTATTATCAGTCATAAAACTGAATTAGTGCTGGTTAGCTGTCGCATTGTTGCCATAACCAACCTGCTGAATCAGAACATTCGAGTCAGATGCAGTCTGATTAACCACCGCACCGTTACGACCACCGAACTGAGTTACACTGATGTCAGCATTTTTTGCATTCCACTGATTGATATCTGCGCTGTTCTGGAAGCCAGTCTGTTTCAGGCTAATGGTACTATCATCAGCACCTTGCCCGACGGTAGCACCGTTACCATGTCCGTGTTGTGTGATGGTCACGTCTGATTTACGTGCATCACTTTGCAGCGCATTCGCAACGTTACTTGACCCATATTGGTAAATACTCAATGAAGAGTCCGGGCCATAATTACTACCACCGTTATGGTGACCATTGCTGTTCAATTGCGGAACAAGGCCTGCCAGAGCACTGCCAGAAACTACGATTGCTGCGAATGCTGCCACTTTTAAAAGTTTCATGGTAAAACCCCCATCGGATTGATTTAAACGTCGTTCACGGATTAGCGTTGAGTAACGCGAATTGCCATTTGCGACTGTCTCTGCACCACAACTGCTGTTTTTTGTGTACCGTACTGGGTAATATTTGCTTTATTACCAGAACCTTTCTGGATAATCATCGCTGTATTACCGTAAGAACTTTGTTTAATACTCGCATCATTGGAGCTGCCCGTTTGATCAATATATGCAAAATTATATGATCCTGTCTGGTCTGTTCTCGCCCGGTTACCTGAACCTTCTTGCGAAATGACCGACAATAACTTGCTGCCCTCCTGGCGAGTATTTGCACTGTTAGCAGTGCCAACCTGACCAATAATGGCTGCCTGATTAAATGAAGACTTACTTAATTCATTTACCGCAAAGTTATATTCTGAATTAGCTAAATCATAACTGGTTGCGGATGCAATCCCAGGCACACCCAGTATTGTAAACATCATAAATAACAACTTGTTTTTCATGCTGTCACCCTGGACCTGGTCGTACATGAAGTTAAATTAATTACCACTCAAATTGTTGTTAACATGACTTACATTTGTTAACGCCACGTTACGATGAAGAGTATGTCCGTTGAAACATTTTAAATAACTCACCCGCGAGTGGTATTTTTATATCCAGATTCACACCAAAGTACTAATTAACAGTGAATAACACCGCTACAGGTATAGGTTTTATTTTTATTTCGTCATCAGGAATGAATGTCTATGCAGTCACTGAAAAAGTGCTCTTTCCACGATTTCAGGGCTTCGCAGCACCGCGTCGCGATAGTCATCGATACAAGTCGTGACAAAGGTCAGTTTTTTCCGCCTAAAATTGTCCAACGTAAAGTGGGGCAAAAAATTTTGAATTCATTAGAATTCTAAAACTTGATAATTATAAATTAAAACATTATAAATCAATAAATTACTATAATTTGTATGATTTTTTAAATCTATGCAGCAACGGTAAAATGTACAACTTTCCTATCAAATCTAAACTCCAATAAAACCCAAAAATCACATTTAAATATATAATTTTACATCCTGTTACATGTTTAACACTTGCTTTAAGATTTGTAATAGCTAGATTGAAATCAGTTGAAGTCCATTTGTTTTAATATTTTCACCCCTTTGGGTCGATATTTTATTTCTACACAGCAGTGCAACATCTGTCAGTACTTCTGGTGCCTCTATTTTAGTAGAGACAGCTGTCAGGTGTGCGACTAAAAAGTGGAGTTTCATCATGTTTAATGAAGTCCATAGCATTCATGGTCATACATTATTGTTGATCACGAAACCTTCTTTGCAGGCAACTGCATTATTACAACATTTAAAACAATCACTGGCACTAACCGGAAAACTACATAATATTCAACGTTCTCTGGATGATATTTCCTCCAGCTGCATTGTTTTACTGGATATGATGGAGGCAGATAAAAAACTGATCCATTACTGGCAAGATAATTTGAGCAGAAAAAACAACAATATAAAGACGTTATTGTTGAATACCCCTGATGACTACCCTTATCGGGATATCGAAAACTGGCCACATATCAATGGCGTGTTTTACGCAACTGAAGACGAACAGCGTGTCGTTAGCGGCTTGCAGGGTGTCTTACGCGGTGAATGTTACTTCACGCAAAAGCTTGCCAGTTATCTGATCACGCATTCTGGAAATTATCGTTATAACAGCACGGAGTCGGCGTTACTGACACACCGTGAAAAAGAAATACTTAATAAATTGCGTATCGGCGCCTCAAATATTGAAATCGCTCGCTCACTATTTATCAGTGAAAATACGGTAAAAACACATCTTTATAATCTTTTCAAAAAGATAGCTGTCAAAAATCGTACGCAGGCGGTCTCATGGGCCAATGATAACCTCAGGCGATAAAGCCATGAAACGCTATTTGACCTGGATAGTGGCAGCAAATTTATTCTTTGCTGCCGGGAATTTGCACGCGGCTACCAGCGTAGAGGTGGAGGTTCCCGGACTGTTAACTGACCACACTGTCTCTTCAATCGGGCATGATTTTTATCGTGCATTTAGTGACAAGTGGGAAAGTGAGTACACAGGAAATTTAACTATCAATGAAAGACCCAGTGCGCGTTGGGGAAGTTGGATCACCATAACGGTCAATCAGGACGTTATCTTCCAGACTTTTTTATTCCCCACGAAAAGAGACTTCGACAAAATTGTCGTCTTCGCATTGGCACAAACTGAGGAAGCATTAAATCGCCGGCAAATAGATCAAACACTATTAAGCACGAGCGATTTAGCGCGCGATGAATTCTAAAACATGATTTTGTCCGGAGGCTTTCATGCGTGTCAAACATGCAGTGGTTTTGCTCATGCTAATTTCACCATTAAGTTGGGCCGGAAACATGACGTTCCAGTTCCGAAACCCAAACTTTGGTGGCAACCCGAATAACGGGGCTTTTTTGTTGAACAGCGCTCAGGCGCAGAACTCCTATAAAGATCCGAGCTATAGCGATTACGGAATTGAAACCCCGTCAGCGCTGGATAACTTTACTCAGGCGATTCAGTCACAAATTCTCGGCGGCCTGCTCACCAACATTAATACCGGTAAGCCGGGAAGAATGGTGACCAATGATTTTATCATTGATATCGCTAACCGGGACGGGCAACTGCAATTGAATGTTACCGACAGGAAATCGGGAAAAACATCAACGATCGAAGTGTCGGGTTTGCAAACACAGTCAACCGATTTCTAAGCCATAGCCACGAAAGGAAAAAATCATGCAGCGCTTACTTATAATGGTTGCAGTATTTTTACTCAGCGGATGCTTAACGTCCCCACCGCAAGAAGCCGCTAAACCGACATTAATGCCTCGCGCCCAAAGTTACAAAGACTTGACGCATCTCCCGATGCCTACGGGTAAAATCTTTGTATCGGTTTACAATATCCAGGATGAAACGGGTCAGTTTAAACCTTATCCGGCAAGTAACTTCTCCACTGCCGTACCGCAAAGTGCCACGGCAATGCTGGTTACCGCACTGAAAGATTCGCGTTGGTTCATCCCGCTGGAGCGTCAGGGATTACAGAACTTACTGAACGAACGGAAAATAATCCGTGCGGCACAGGAAAACGGCACGGTTGCTATTAACAACCGAATTCCGCTGCAATCATTAACCGCAGCTAACGTGATGGTGGAAGGTTCAATCATCGGCTATGAAAGCAACGTTAAATCAGGTGGTGTCGGCGCACGTTATTTCGGTATTGGTGCAGATACGCAATACCAACTCGATCAGATTGCGGTAAACCTGCGTGTGGTTAACGTCAGTACCGGTGAGATCCTTTCTTCGGTCAACACCAGTAAAACCATCCTGTCTTATGAAGTGCAGGCAGGGGTATTCCGTTTCATTGACTACCAACGGCTTCTGGAAGGGGAAATTGGTTATACCTCTAACGAGCCGGTCATGCTTTGCCTGATGTCAGCCATTGAAACTGGCGTTATCTTCCTGATAAATGACGGTATCGATCGCGGCTTGTGGGATTTGCAGGATAAGAAACAAGTTGATAACGACATTCTGGTCAAATACCGCCATATGTCGGTACCTCCAGAGTCCTGATACTAAAGAGAGAATAAAAAGCGTGAGGGAAGCCTCACGCTTTTTTTATTTACTGGTCAGTGTGGATGAAGTCGGGTTTTCGCGACGTGATGCCAGCCACAGACCACTGTTTTTCATCGCATAGCCAAACACCAGTCCCAGCCCCAGAGAAGGCAGAACCAACTGCCAGTCTCCCTGCCCTGCAAATGTTGCGCATGCCCCCATAAATGTGCCTGGGACAAATGAAAGCAGCCATTGCTTTGCCTGGATACACATCATAAATGCGACAATTCCCGTTATGACATAGCCAAGGATGTCCATATGCGGGGCAAGCGCGCTACCATTAATAATCACCAACGCCCACACTACACCGCTTAGCAACGTACATGCCGAGATCCACAGCCCTTTCAGTCCACCTTGTGGGCAGGCAAAATAAGCCGTACAGCCCAGGAAGCCAGCCCAACTGAGTAAACCAAGAGAAACGGCCACCCATTCCCAGAGTCCGGAGAGAATGCCCGTTGTGATTGCAATAGAGAGAAGTATGTTCATGCCGCGCATCTTAGCAGAAAAACGGCATAGTAATGAGATCGTGCACACAATTTATGCAAGACGATAATTTGCGTTGCAGTACATAGTGATCTAAATCACATTTATTCGTCGGTATCTTCCTGCAATTCGTCCCACATTGCGCTAATGGCATCGCGCGTTAGCGGTGCCATAGTTCGCCAGAAAGCGGTATTCGCATGCGCCTCAACTTTACCAAGGAACGTGCCGCACCAGGGAAGCAGGTAGTCAACAAACAAGGTTTCCAGTGCTTCACTCTCATCTTCTGCTGACTGGTCTTCAAGCCAGGATGCCGCCAGCAACAAGGTACCAATATGATCGGCTGGTGTATCCGCCAGCGGCATTCCACGTGCTGAAAGGAATGCACGAACATCTGCTTCCTTCGCCCCTTCTACCCAGGCGCTACGATAAGGCGGTACTGAACACTCTTTCCCGACAAACAGCGCGTTGTAATCTGCAGCAAGCTGGGGCATATCACAGCTTTTCTGCAAACGGGCCAACAGCTCATCCTGTTCCAGTGGCCAGTTAGCAGACAGTTTACCTTCGCTAATCAGGGTAAACAGGGGAACCAGTAAAGGGTCCTGCGGTTGGCGGTAAAACAGCGAGCCCAGTACACGGCACAGGATAGAAAACTCGTTCATTGATATATTCCAGTTAGTAACAATTAAAGTTCAGCAAATTCCGCGATAGGCTCCATGCCCCGCGATTCCAGAAACGACAGCAAGCGTTTTGGTGAAACGTTCAGAATTCGCTCTTCCGGGAAGCCCACATCATCCAGAATCTTACGGCATTCACCGAACTCTCCCAACGTAAATGCGGTATGGGAATCTGAACCCAGGGCCACCCAGCCACCTGCATCACGTACTGCCGCAGCCACAGCGCGACAGTTATCTTCACTGCCCTTACGCGAATGCAAAAATGAGGAATTATTGATTTCCAGTGCAACCTGATATTTTGCCGCCGCCTGTGCAATTGCGGTGATATCGACGGGATATTTGGGATTTCCTGGATGGCTGATAATATGCACATTGCCATTCGCCATCGTGGCGATCATCGCCTGAGTATTGGTCTCTTTATCGTGAGGGGCAAAAACTGGCTCATGGAAGCCCGCAATAATCAGATCGAGTGAGTCAAACATCGGCCCTGAACAGTCGATCTCCCCTTCAATATTCTTAATGTTCGCTTCTATCCCGCGCAGGATCCCCACTCCGTTCACCACGCGCGGCCAAATACGCATGTTAATAAAATGCCAGTGGTGTGGCGCATCCGCCATGTCCGGTCCATGATCGGTGATGGCAAACAGCTTGATACCCTTGCGATGGGCTTCAGCGATGTAATCACTCAGGGTGCTGTAGGCGTGGGTGCTGGCAACGGTATGCATATGCAGGTCAACGGGATACATAACTCTCTCCTGTAGTCGTTTTCCGTCAAGGATAGCAGGTATCGCCGCCATTAATACCCTAAATAATTCGGGTTGTATTGAGTCAAAACCCGGCGCAGGCCGGGTTGACATTGATATCAGTAACCCCGAACGCGATCGACCTGACCGGTAACCGCTTTGCCACTTTCCAGGCTAAGGATTGTACGAGAGATATAATCCACCGCTTCCGCCGGGCGCGTTACCGCTGCAATGTGCGGCGTCATCGCCACACGCGAGTGTTTCCACAATGGGTTGTCTTCGGGTAGCGGTTCTCGGCTATAGACATCCAGCATCGCACCTCTCAGTTTTCCGCTATCCAACGATGCCAGAAGATCGTCTTCATTGAGATGAACGCCACGCGCCAGGTTAAGCACATAGGCTCCATCCTGTAATTGATTCAACAGTCCGGCATTAATAATACCTACCGTTTCTGCCGTATTGGGCAGAAGATTAATCAGCACACGCGTCTGGCTTAAAAATGCACTCAACTCTTCGGTGCCTGCAAAACTTTCCACACCAGGCCAGGATTTACGGGTACGGCTCCAACAGCGTAACGGGAAGCCCCATGCCTGCAGGCTCTCTGCCACTTTAGCCCCTAATACACCGGCCCCCATGATTCCGATAGTAAATTCATCACGGGTATACTCTTGCAACGGCTGCCACTTCGCCTGGGATTTTAATGCCTGATAGTCATCAAAGCGGCGGAACCAGTGCAACACCTGACTCACCGCATACTCCTGCATTTGCAGGCCCATACCGGTATCTTCCAGACGGAAAAGTGGAATCGAGGTATCCAGCATCTCCGGGTGCGCTTTTAGCTTACTGAGGATGGAGTCCACTCCGGCTCCCAATGCAAAGACGGCTTTCAACTTTCGTCCTGCCAGCATTTCAACCGGCGGATGCCAGACCAGCGCATAGTCGGCATGGGCGTTATCACCCGCTTTCCACTCGCGAACGTTAGCGCCAGGGATGGCTTTCGTCAGCGCCTTTACCCACCAGGCCGTATCAAATGTAGGGTGATAGAAAATTATTTCCATATTGTCTCCTGAACATTGTTATGCGGAACATTCTCGCACTTATTATCATCATTTTCCGAGGGAACATCAGATTAGCAAATTTCAGGGTGCTGGCAAAAAAAACAATTCCCGCTCATTTAAGCCCCATGTTGCTTGAAGTTTGTGTAAATGCACGTTTTTTTGAAAAAGTAGATTGACGCCGGGGCGGTATTTCCCCTACATTAGCGCCCGTTCCAGCAGTACAGGAACAACAATATGGTGAGGTGTCCGAGTGGCTGAAGGAGCACGCCTGGAAAGTGTGTATACGGCAACGTATCGGGGGTTCGAATCCCCCCCTCACCGCCATATTCGAGAAAGAGCTCGTACGCAAGTACGGGCTTTTTTTTCGCATATTGCACACCTCCGGGGGGATGAGAAGCCCCGACCGGGGCTCGACTGCTGGCGTAGCCAGCTGGACAGACCGGGAGCATCGCGAACGGGCTGCCCCGTAGGGGCGAGCAAAGCGAGTCAATCCCCCCCTCACCGCCATATTCGAGAAAGAGCTCGTACGCAAGTACGGGCTTTTTTTTCGCATATGACCCGTCCTGAATAGCGTTGACACGTTCCAGATTTAATTCCGGAGAACGTGATGATGACTGAGTTCAAACGCACCCAACGCGATTATCCTCTATCCTTTAAAATAGCCGTCGTTGAGCAGGTCGAAAAAGGCGAGATGACCTATAAACAGGCCCAGCAGCGATATGGCATTCAGGGGCGCTCCACCGTACTTGTCTGGCTGCGTAAATATGGCCGGCTTGACTGGAGTCCCGGACTTCCTGACCTGGTGAAGAGGAAACTGCCTGTGGCTCAGACGACTGTCCCGCTTACACCCGAGCAAAGAATCAGGGAACTTGAAGAACAGCTTGAGCTGGCAAACCAGAAAGCTGAGTTTTTTGAGTCCGTTATCAACGTCCTGAAAAATGATTACGGGGTGAGTGTTGTAAAAAAGCGGCCCGGCAAGTCCTCACGCAAAGTCAGGCCCCAAAAATAACAGTTACGCGTGCATGTCAATTCCTGGGGCACAGCAGACAGGCGTGGTACCAGTACAACACAAGATGTAATAAACGGCAGGAGCATCATGCTCAGGTTCTTGATTTTGTTGCACGTACCCGGTGCCGTCAGCCGCGAATAGGTACGCGTAAACTGCACTATCTGCTGAACACCCAGGCCGGTAAAACACTGGCTATAGGGCGGGACCGTTTGTTTAACCTGCTGGGTGAATACCGGCTCCTGGTCCCCGTGAAACGGGCATATCACAAAACAACCAACAGCCATCATCGCTTTTACCGGCATCCTAATCTGCTGAAACCCGGCCCTGAACAGGTTACCGCCCTTGAGCCAGAGCAGGTCTGGGTCGCTGATATAACTTACCTTCCACTACGCAGCGGCACGGCTTATCTGAGTCTGGTCACCGATGCCTGCTCCAGAAAAATCGTGGGTTACCATGTCGGGGAAAACCTGCAGACAGAAAACGTGGTAAAGGCGTTCAGACAGGCTCTGAGGCGGAGAAAAACGACAGGTCCGCTGGTACATCACTCTGACAGAGGACTGCAATACTGTTCGGTACTTTATCAGTCAGTTCATGAGCGAAACGGAATAATCTGTTCAATGACCGATGGTTACGACTGCTACCAGAATGCGCTGGCTGAGAGAATAAACGGGATACTGAAAAATGAGTTTTTACTCTCCCGCCCGGTGGATCTTGCACAAGCCCGAATGATGGTAAAAGAGTCCGTGGCCATTTATAACCATGAACGGCCACATCTGGCCCTGAAATACAAAACGCCCGATGATGTTCATCAGGCGTTTTATAGACAAAAAACTGTCAACCTATATCAGGACTAGTCAATATTGCACACCTCCGGGGGGATGAGAAGCCCCGACCGGGGTTCGACTGCTGGCGTAGCCAGCTGGACAGACCGGGAGCATCGCGAACGGGCTGCCCCGTAGGGGCGAGCAAAGCGAGTCAATCCCCCCCTCACCGCCATATTCGAGAAAGAGCTCGTACGCAAGTACGGGCTTTTTTTTCGCATATGACCCATACAGACTATCAACCGCTCTCAGAATCCGTCGATGGGTCTTCGCTTTCAGTCAGTTCCTACGCCATAAACGCATTCCTGACATACACTAGTTAAAACGATAAAAGTGAGGCAACAGGATGATAGCATTCCCGGCCAGCTTACTGATCCTGAATGGAAAAAGTGCTGATAACCTACCCCTGCGTGACGCTATTGCTCAACTGCGCAATGAGAGTGTCGAAATCCATGTTCGCGTGACCTGGGAAAAAGGCGATGCGCAACGTTACGTTGATGAAGCGCTCCGGTTGGGCGTGGCAACGGTGATTGCCGGCGGTGGTGACGGTACCATCAACGAAGTATCCACAGCGCTGATCCACTGTCAGGGGGAGAATATTCCGGCACTCGGGATTTTGCCATTGGGAACGGCAAATGATTTTGCTACCAGCGTTGGCATTCCTGAAGCGCTGGACAAGGCATTAAAGCTGGCTATTGCCGGGAACTCGGTAGCGATTGATATGGCGCAGGTCAACGATAAAACCTGCTTTATCAATATGGCGACCGGAGGGTTCGGTACGCGGATCACCAGCGAAACACCGGAGAAACTCAAAGCCGCCCTGGGCGGTGTGTCGTACTTTATTCACGGGTTAATGCGCATGGATACGCTAAAGCCAGACAGTTGCGAAATTCGCGGCGAAAACTTTCACTGGCAGGGGGATGCGCTGGTGATTGGTATTGGCAACGGGCGTCAGGCCGGTGGCGGACAGCAACTTTGCCCGACAGCGCTCATTAACGACGGTCTGCTGCAACTGCGAATCTTTACCGGTGAGGAGCTGATTCCGGCACTGTTGTCGGCGATAACTCAGTCCGAAGGCAATCCGAATATCATTGATGGCGCATCATCATGGTTTGATATCCGTGCGCCACATGAAATTACCTTCAATCTGGATGGTGAACCGCTTAGCGGGCAAGAGTTTCATGTTGAGATCCTGCCCGCAGCCCTGCGCTGCAGATTACCACCGGGCTGCCCATTATTGCGCTAATCCGACGGTACTCTACTGACATCAGGCAATCGTGACTTTGTTATCCAGATAAACATCCTGCACGGCGTTAATCAGCTTCACGCCGTCAGCCATGGTTTTCTTGAACGCTTTACGTCCAAGAATTAATCCCATACCACCGGCACGCTTGTTAATCACCGCAGTACGCACCGCATCGCTGAGATCGGTTTCTCCGCCGGCCGCACCTCCGGAGTTAATGAGTCCGGCGCGTCCCATATAGCAGTTCGCCAGTTGATAACGCACCAGGTCAATCGGGTTATCACTGGTCAGCTTGCTATAGACACGATCGTCGGTGTAGCCGAAGTTAACCGCTTTATACCCGCCGTTATTCTCTGCCATTTTTTGTTTAACGATATCCGCGCCGATAGTCGCCGCCAGATGATTTGCCTGCCCGGTCAAATCAGCCGAAACATGATAATCCACTCCGTCTTTCTTAAACGCGGAGTTACGCAAATAGGCCCACAGGACCGTTACCATGCCCAACTCGTGGGCGCGCTCAAAGGCCGCAGAAATCTCTTCAATCTGGCGGCGCGACTCCTCTGAACCGAAATAAATAGTCGCCCCCACTGCGACCGCGCCCATATTGAACGCTTGCTCCACGCTGGCGTACAGCGTCTGGTCAAAGGTATTCGGGTAGCTGAGCGTTTCGTTATGGTTAATTTTCACCAGGAATGGAATGCGATGCGCATAACGGCGGGAAACAGACGCCAGCACGCCATAGGTTGACGCGACGCAGTTGCAGCCCGCTTCAATCGCCAGCTCAACAATATTTTTGGGATCAAAATACAGCGGGTTTGCGGCAAATGATGCCCCAGCAGAATGCTCCACCCCCTGGTCTACAGGCAGAATCGACAAATAACCGGTTCCCGCGAGCCGTCCGGTGTTGTACAGCGTCTGCATATTACGCAGCACGGCAGGTGGACGGTTATTGTCAACCATCACGCGGTCGACGTAATCATGTCCTGGCAGGTAAAGTTGGTCAGAAGGAATGGTCATACAACGATGCTGTAAAAGGTTGTCGGCATCTTTGCCAAGCAACTGCGCAATATCAGTCATAGCTATGCTCCCGTAAGTTCCGATTTGATATCGGAAGTGGATTGTCCTGACCCGCCTGGTGGCGGGCAGCAATAAGCCTGGTACTGACTACGCATTTTTTCCATCTTTAGCGCACTTTTCAGCGATTTCCGCTGGCTCGATTCAGGCATCAAAAAATGATACAGCGGTCAAATTTAGACCATAAAGGTATTTAAAAGGTATTATCAAATGGTACTATCCAGCCGTACCTTACCTGTCATGAAGGATTTAAAGATGAAAACTACAGTTAAGCTGTCGTTCATGATGTTTGTGGAGTGGTTTATCTGGGGCGCCTGGTTTGTGCCGCTTTGGCTCTGGCTGAGTAAAAGCGGCTTTACTGCCGGTGAAATTGGCTGGTCTTATGCCTGTACCGCCATTGCCGCGATCCTCTCACCGATCTTCGTCGGTTCGATCACTGACCGCTTTTTCTCTGCGCAAAAAGTACTGGCAGTGCTGATGTTTGTCGGCGCGATTTTGATGTATTTTGCCGCGCAGCAGACGACGTTCGGCGGATTCTTTCCGCTATTGCTGGCGTATTCACTCACCTATATGCCGACGATTGCACTAACCAACAGTATCGCCTTCGCCAACGTCCCGGATGTCGAACGTGATTTTCCACGCATTCGCGTAATGGGCACGATCGGCTGGATCGCATCCGGCCTGGCTTGTGGATTCTTACCGCAAATGCTCGGCTATAACGACATTTCACCGACCAACGTTCCGCTGCTCATTACCGCCGCAAGTTCCGCGTTGCTGGGTATCTTCGCTTTCTTTTTACCGGATACGCCGCCGAAAAGTACCGGCAAGATGGATTTCAAAGTCATGCTGGGCCTGGATGCACTGATCCTGCTGCGTGATAAGAACTTCCTGGTCTTTTTCTTCTGCTCTTTTCTGTTTGCCATGCCGCTGGCGTTTTACTACATCTTCGCCAACGGCTACCTGACAGAAGTTGGGATGAAAAATGCGACCGGCTGGATGACGCTGGGTCAGTTCTCTGAAATTTTCTTTATGCTGGCACTACCGTTCTTCACCAAACGCTTTGGCATTAAAAAGGTATTATTGCTTGGTCTTATCACTGCCGCGATCCGCTACGGATTTTTTGTTTACGGCGGCGCGGAAGAATATTTCACCTACGCCCTGCTATTTCTCGGCATTCTGCTACATGGCGTTAGCTACGATTTCTACTACGTTACGGCCTACATCTATGTCGATAAAAAAGCGCCGGTGCACATGCGCACCGCTGCGCAGGGGTTAATCACGCTCTGTTGTCAGGGATTCGGCAGCCTGCTCGGCTACCGCCTGGGTGGGGTGATGATGGAGAAAATGTTTGCTTATAAAGAGCCGGTTAATGGCCTCACCTTTAACTGGGCTGGCATGTGGGGATTTGGCGCGATCATGATCGCCGTTATCGCCGTGCTGTTTATGATTTTCTTTCGCGAGTCAGACAAAGAAATCACCGCTATTAAGGTGGACGACCGCGATATCGCATTGCAACAAGGGGAAGTTAAATGAAAGCAGAACGTGTTCTCGGTGCTCTTTATGGGCAGGCGTTAGGGGATGCGATGGGTATGCCGTCGGAACTGTGGCCACGAACCCGGGTAAAAGCTCACTTCGGTTGGATCGACCGTTTTTTGCCCGGTCCTGCGGAAAATAATGCCGCCTGCTATTTCAACCAGGCGGAGTTCACTGATGACACCTCCATGGCGCTGTGTCTGG
The DNA here is from genome assembly GCF_014103415.1 of Citrobacter sp. RHBSTW-00671. Taxonomy (NCBI): domain Bacteria; kingdom Pseudomonadati; phylum Pseudomonadota; class Gammaproteobacteria; order Enterobacterales; family Enterobacteriaceae; genus Citrobacter; species Citrobacter sp. RHBSTW-00671. The sequence goes on along the minus strand of NZ_JABXPR010000001.1, from coordinate 2,364,817 downwards.
CCGATGCCCTGCTCGAGTGCAACGGAGAGATTGTTCCGGACGTTATTGGCCGCAATATCCTCGCCTGGGCTGAACGTTTTGATGCTTTCAATAAAAACGTGCTGGGCCCCACCTCAAAGATTGCGCTCAACGCCATCCGCGACGGTAAGCCCGTTGCTGAGCTGGAAAACAACGGTGTCACCAATGGGGCGGCTATGCGCGTGTCGCCGTTGGGATGTCTGCTACCGACAGGCAATCTTGATGCGTTTATTGACGACATCGCGCTGGCCTCCAGCCCGACACATAAGTCTGATTTAGCGATTGCGGGCGCGGTGGTCATCGCCTGGGCGGTGTCTCGAGCTATCGACGCAAGGACATGGCCTGAGATTGTCGGCGCACTTCCCGCGATTGCTCTCCACGCTCAGCAAAAACGGATCACTACGTTTAGCGCATCGCTCGCCGCCCGCCTTGAACTGGCATTGAAAATCGTTCGCGAGGCCAACGGTGCGGAATCTGCCAGCGAGCAGCTGTATCAGGTGATTGGTGCCGGGACCAGCACCATCGAATCCGTGCCCTGCGCCATCGCGATGGTCGAACTGGCACAAACCGACCCTAACCGCTGTGCCGTACTGTGTGCGAATCTCGGCGGTGACACTGACACCATCGGGGCAATGGCAACCGCTATTTGTGGTGCGCTACACGGCGTAAGCGCGATTAATCCGACGTTAAAACAGGAACTGGATACGGTGAATAAGCTCGATTTCACCCGCTATGCCAGTGCGTTAGTGCGGCTGCGCGAGCAACGGGAGGCGCTATGAGTGCTACGCGTCTGCAAACGCTTCTCCCACAGTTGCACAGCCAGCGACCAGTAACGGTAGTCGGTGCGGCTGTTATTGATGTGATTGCCGATGCGTATGCTCTTCCCTGGCGCGGCTGTGATATTGAGCTTAAGCAACAGGGCGTGAACGTGGGCGGTTGTGCGCTCAACATTGCCGTCGCTCTAAAGCGTCTGGGCATCGAGGCCAGTAATGCCCTACCGCTGGGTCAGGGCGTGTGGGCCGATATAATCCGCAATCGTATGGCGAAAGAAGGATTGCACAGCCTGATCGACAATGCTGAGGGCGATAACGGCTGGTGTCTGGCACTGGTCGAGCCGGACGGTGAACGCACATTTATGTCCTTTAGCGGCGTCGAAAATCAGTGGAATGCTGACTGGCTGGCACAGCTGAATATCCCGCACGAGAGTTACGTCTACCTTTCCGGCTACCAGCTGGCCTCACCCTGTGGTGAATTGCTGGTGCAATGGCTGGAAGGTCTGGAAGAGGTGACGCCGTTTATCGATTTTGGCCCACGAATTGGTGATATTCCCGATGTCCTGATGGCGCGGATCATGGCCTGTCGTCCGCTGGTGTCACTTAATCGTCAGGAGGCAGAAATTGCCGCCGAACGGTTTGCATTGAGTCAGGATGTGGAAGGTTTTGGCGCAGAATGGGTGCAGCGTTTCACCGCACCGGTGGTAGTGCGTCACGATAAAGACGGCGCGTGGTATTTCAGCGCTCAGACATCCGGTTGCGTGCCCGCCTTTCCGACCACAGTCGTTGATACCATCGGTGCGGGAGACAGTCACGCTGGCGGCATGCTGGCTGGGCTGGCATCGGGTTGGTCGCTGGGCGATGCCGTCCTGCTTGGCAATGCGGTAGCCGCCTGGGTGGTGGGTCACCGCGGTGGCGACTGCGCCCCCTCACGCGAGGCGTTACTCCTCGCACACAAAGACGTATAGGTCGCTTCGACAGTAACTGATACTGTATTCAATAGGCCGTTGCTGCTGATCAAGCGCTACCTGCTTGATCACCAGTACCGGCACTTTGCTGTCCATCTGGATATGCGACTGGAACTCGGCGTCCGGCATCCGCGCACTGACGCGTGAGCGTGTGCGCTGCGGAAAGATATGTTGGCTGCGGAAATAGTCGTACAGTGAAACGCCAATGGCATCCACATCATGGATAAGATGGGTGGGTACCCATGATTCTTCAATAGACACAGCATCTTCATCAACATAGCGAATGCGCTTCAGCAAGAAGACCTCACTGCCGACAGCAATAGCCAACTGCTGAGCCACCTCTTCCGGACAGGGCACCACGCGTTTATTCACCCACAGCGTATCCGGCTTTTTACCGCGTAACACCACCTGTTGTGAAAAACCGCGCGCTTCTTTGAGCGAATACTCGAAGATGTTATTGATTTGCGTCCCGTAGCCACGCGCACGCGTCACCACCCCCTCTTCTTCCAGCGCCTGCATCGCTTTTCGCACCGTAATGCGTGAAACGCCAGTCAACTGGCTGAGGTCGCGCTCGCCAGGCAGGATATTACCATGCTCCAGGATCCCACAGCGCACAGCGTTCTTAACCGTTTGAGCAAATTTCATATACAGCGGCGTGTTGTCCGCCGCTGAAATACGTTCATTCAGTTGCGCGATAAGCTGGGTATGCGCTTGTTCCATTTATCTTTTTCCTGGCAGCCGTTTCCGCAGCCAGTATACCATTTCTGCTCATCACCACCACGCGTGGAAATGATGCACCGGGCCAATCCCCTCGCCCACTTCCAGCGTATCCGCCTGCGCCAACGCCGCAGAGAGCCACAACTTAGCCTCCTGTACCGTATCAGCCCAGTTAGCATGACGTGGACGCAGTGCCGCCAGCGCTGCCGACAGCGTACAACCCGTTCCGTGCGTATTTTTGGTTGCCACTCTTGGCGCGGTGAAACGCTGTTCGCCATCACGGGTAAAGAGCCAGTCAGGGCTTTGCGCATCATCCAGATGCCCCCCTTTCATTAATACCGCCTCACAGCCCAGCGCACTCAGCGCACGCCCCTGTTCTAACATTTCCTGCTCCGTTCGGGCATGCGATGCCCCGAGCAGCGCCGCCGCCTCCGGCAGATTAGGGGTAATAATCGACACTTGCGGTAACAGACGGGTACGCAGCGTTTCAACCGCAGAGGAAGACAACAGCGGATCGCCGCTTTTTGCCAGCATTACCGTATCCAGTACGACGTTTTGTACGCGGTGACGCTGTAAACGTTCGGCAACGGCTTCGACAATGTCGGTTTCTGCCAGCATGCCGATTTTGGTGGTATCGATGCGCACATCGCTGAACACCGAGTCCAGCTGCGCCGCCACAAAATCAGGCTCAATCCGGTAAACCGACTGTACTCCGCGCGTATTTTGCGCCACCAGTGCCGTGATGACTGAACAGCCATAAGCGCCGAGTGCCGAAAAAGTTTTTAAGTCGGCCTGAATACCTGCACCGCCGCTCGGATCGGTTCCGGCAATGGTTAAGGCGTTAATCCGTTTCATGCGTGCTCCTGGGTGTTCAGATTATAGAGGGCATCGAGAAATGCCGGGACAAAACTGCCCGGTCCGGTCGATTGTTGCGTGGCGCGTTGTCCGGCCTGTTTCATCCAGCTACAGACGGAAGCAACATTGTTCAACCGGTCTCCCTCCAGGGCGCAGCTGGCTGCGACTACCGCTGACAGTGCGCATCCGGTGCCCACGACCCGTGTCATCAACGGATCGCCACCATGAATACCCACCGTCCGCTGACCATCAGTGACGTAATCCACTTCCCCGGTAACCGCGACAATAGTTCCAACCTGGCGTGCCAGCGTTTGTGCTGCCGGAATCGCAGCCAATGCGGTGTCGGTGGTATCCACCCCACGCCCACCGGCATTCATCCCAGCCAGGGCGAGTATTTCTGACGCGTTGCCACGAATCGCAGCCGGGCGCAGCGCAAGTATGTCCAGACAAAAGCGACGACGAAAATCCAGTGCGCCAACGGCAACAGGATCCAGCGTCCAGGGGGTTTTTACCTGCTGTGCCTGCTCAACGGCGGCACGCATTGCCGTTGCTCGCGCCTGAGTCAGTGTCCCAACATTAATGAGCAGCGCCTGGGCAATAGCAGCAAACTGGCTGGCTTCCTCAGGTTCAATCACCATCGCAGGGGATGCCCCTAAAGCCAGTAGCGTATTGGCGGTAAAACTCTGCACAACGTCATTAGTCATACAGTGTGTCAGTGGGGAAAGCGTTCTAAATTGCTGTAAGGTGTGAGCCGCAAGGGTACGGCTGTGCAGGTCAGGCTGCATGGTTCAGCTCCTGCCCGCGTGAAGAAGGGACACGAGCAGTGCCAGACTTCCCTACGCTGGCATTATCCAGATCAGGTGGTACGGGTATTTCTCAGCCTTCACAAGGAAGGGCACCCCGAGTCGTTGAAACACAAATATGATATTCAGGTTTCGGCAACAGGATACTGCCTGCGCTTAACGATGTAAATTGGCGCGGAACAAGCTTTGGCGGTGAAACCGCTGGTCACGGTTGCCGGATTTCTGTACTTTCATTTACACTTTTTACGAAATAACTTGAGTAATCACAAAATAGTACTTGTCAGATATCCTGTTAGCCAGGAATCATACATGACTGATTTTGATGACCCGAAGAGGTAGAGAGAATGGGTATGAAGAATAAAATGTTGCTGGGTGCACTCCTGCTCGCGAGCAGCGTCGTCTGGGCCGCACCGACCGCAACAGCCGCCCCCACCGGTATCGATAAGTATGAGCTGAGCAGCTTTATAGCTGACTTCACCCATTTCAAGCCCGGTGACAAGGTTCCACCACTGTATCTCACCGAAGAATACACCATTAAGCAATGGAATCTGCGCAACCTGCCCGCACCGACCGCAGGCACCCACTGGACCTACATGGGCGGCGCGTACGTGCTGGTCAATGATGCTGATGCTAAGATCATTAAAGCTTACGACGGCGAGATTTTTTATCACCGGTGAAAAAAACGCACTCGTTCTTATGAGGGAGTGCGTGTTCCAGTCCACTTACTGATAATCAACACTTAAAATAACTTTACTGGAAACCAAACCAGGGGTCGGTCTTTCATTGTTCATCAATGTATATTCGGCTGATAACGGAAAGATATATTTATCGCTTATAGCAGATAATTTAGCAACAGTTAACAATGAATCCCCTTTACTTAAACTTGTCGTGCCTGATCCATTAAAAATTTTAAACCCGACATTTTTACTACCATTTTGTATGGAGTTAACTAATTTTTCTCCTTCAGCATCCCAGTCGCCGGATGAAAGCTTAACCACCACTGGATTACTGGCGATGTTATGAACGCCATCACATGCAAGTTCTATATTGGTAAGAGAACTTCTTTTCTTTTCACCGGATATTAACTCCTGAGCTGTAATATTCTCCATGTTTATTTCATAAGATGGAGAAACAAACTCACACGTCGTTTTCTTATTAATAACAGTGACATTTAAATTCACATAAAACTGGCTGGCATCACTCCCCCATATACACCCGCCAAAAAGCTTAAAACATTGTTGAGAGGATACAGTAAAAGCTTTATCTATTATAAACGAATTGTTTTCAAAGATCTTCACCGCTCCCCCTCCATTTTTTATATAATCAAAACCGAGAGTGATTGGCTTGTTTATAGTGCTGACGTTTTTGTCCCCTCTGCCAACATTCACAGGAAAACTTGTGGATGTTCCTTTTATAGAAAATTTCAAACCACTACTCGCGCCTAAGGAATATATATTGCCAGAAATGTTATCAGTAAAATACATTTTATCGTTAGACAATACGCAAGAAAAATTTTTTGTAAATGCCAGATTCTGTTCCTGAGAAACAGAGAGTAACTTATTGCTCAAATCAAATGTGGCATCCAAAGTGATGGTATCACTATTTTTACCATCGCCATCAATCCTGCAGGCACTTTGTGCTACAAATGAAACAAATAACAAAAACATAAAGAGTAGATTTTTCACTATTCACACCTCACCGACAAATATAAACTTTACTTTCATCAATCGTTTTGCCGAAAGTGATTGAGCATGAAAGTCCCTGTTGTTTATTGACCGCCACTTTTATCTCTGATGGCACTTCATTGGTGCGAATAAAGAGCTGACTCCCCTGGCCTACCACGCCGATATTGTGCCCGTGGCTATCTTCGATTTCGTAACCAAACGTCAGTGGTGAACCATCAGGGCGCTGCGCCCGGATATACCAGGGTTTACGTTGGTCGGTATCAAACATTGCCAGCACAACCGCTCCCCGGTACGGCGCTGCGCTACGGCGATTACCTTGCAGGTCGGTTTCACTCTTGGCATTAGACACATCCAACGTCAAGTGGTTTTCACGATAAGGCGTTAAGCCGTCGTAGACCACCACGCCATTGCGGTTGGTGGTACGGTATTTCTGCCCATTCACATATGCCCCTTCCAGACCCGGCGCATGCATCACGGCAAACGTTTCTGATAGCCGATTGGCTAAATTCACGCCCCCAGACCAGGCCACCAGCCCCCCGGAAATACCGCCGCCAGTTTGTGTATATTTAGACGACTGGCTGTAGCTGCCATTAAGCGTCGCAACTGGCGCATTCCACGTCAGATTGCCGCCTGCCGTTGTTTCGCTACCCTGCCGTTGATGACTGAGATTCACCCCATAGTTAAACTGATCGCGACTGCCTGCGGTGCCGGAAAGCCCGGTATTGTTGGATGCAAAGCCATCGTCATCAAAGGTCGTTGAGTTAGATACATACAAATGTCTGCGTGGACTGCTAATATCATCACCCCAGTCAAACGGAATAGAGATAAAGACGTTAAAACGTTTATCTTCATGATGATCTTCATCGTAAGTCTGGCTGGCGGAAAAGGTATAGCTAATCCGTTGCCAGCTATTGGAATAGCTCACCTGATAGTCTTTACTGTTACCGCTCCGCCCCCAGTAATCACGCCACAGCGTGCTCAGTGATACCGAGCCCCAGCCTTGAGGCAAGGACTGGCTGACGTTAGCCGAAAAGCTGTTTTTACGACCAAAATCATTCTGGTAATAATCCGCGATGTCATACACATCATTTTCATCGCGATGATAGTTGTTCTTATTGTTTGCCCAGACATGATCGTTAAACGTGCGATAATCCCGTGATGAGTAGCGATACGCCGCCAGGCCAAAACGCGTGGCGGTTTGCGTCAAATACTTGTTATAAGCAATCTGGTAACTTTGCCCGTCAAACACATCGCCATTATCCTGTTTGCTGTGCGATTGTGTCGCATCGACGGAAATCGCACCGATACGCGTATTCCAGCCAGTACCAAGCGTAAACGCATTGTAGTTATCTGCCAGCATGGTGCCGCCATACAGCGTTAACAGATTATTCAGCCCGTATTGGTAGCTCATTTGTGCAAAGTCGGTCTGATTACTGGCGCCTTCGATATGGCTACGTCCAGCGGCAAAATCATATTTTGACACGCCGGGTTGCAACATATTGGGCACCGCAGCATAGGGCACCAGATAGGTTGTTACCGATCCGTCAGCCTCTTTAATGCTAACGTCAAGATCCGCGCCGCCGCCAGCAAGCTGTAAATCGGCAATGGAGAACGGGCCTGGCGGGACTTCTTTCTGATAAACGACAAAGCCGTTCTGTTCGATGGTGACCAGTGCGTTGCTTTGCGCAATCCCCTGAACCAGCGGCGTAAAATTCTGCTTTGAGTTCGGCAGCATCTGCATATCACGATACAACCGTACGCCCCGAAAACGTACCGCGTCAAAAATATCTGATGAGGTATACATATCCCCGGCACGCAGCGTGCCCAGAATTTGCGGGATGCCACGTTCCAGATACAGGGTATTACTTTTCCATTCACCGCTGCTGTCATCAGTTTTGTTATAGCTGGCATCGGAATGCAACTGCCAGCCCAGCAGATTTAACCCACTGGTAAAACGAGCATAGGTACTTTTACTGTTACCAGAATCCTTATAGTCGCTGTAATACTGGCTGGCATAGTACGAGGTATAGAAGGCATTGACGCCGCGATCCCAGTTCTCAGGAGGAACATACCCTTGCTCAAGTTCGTCGACAAACGCCTGCGGTACGCTGAGATCAAGACGAAACGTGCCGATATTCCAGGCATAACTGCCCCCTTGCACCGCCTGCTTCAAGGTTGGGCATTCATTCAGCTTGTCTAACGCCTGTACATTTATCCCCAGACGCGTTAATGCGTCACGGGATAAACAAGTGTCATCCGGATTATCCTTAACGGTTATTTCATACTTACCACGCCACTGCTTATTGACGTAGATATCAATATCATATTGGCCTGGCAGTGGTTGATTATCATCGAGGCGAAAATTTGAGACCTTTTCGCCTTTCATACCGCCCATCATAAAGTGGGTGTCAAACGTCTCTTCTGCGGCCTGGGCGTCAATGCCAACCAACAACAGCAGTATTGCCGAAGCAAGCGGAGTCATCCTTAACATAATCAGCTCCTGTTATTTTAGGCTGACGTTATCGCTAATATAATTGCCGTGATCATCAATAATGGTCAATTTATACTGACTGGCGTTGATATTCTTCAATGCCACTTTTTCACTGGAGAGCGGAGCAAGCATAATACTTTCATTGTTGATTTTGACATTATTAGCTTTAACTTCTGTCACCGTAACCCAGTTAGCAGCATCATTTCTAATAGAATAACCATTACCACTGCGTGTTAACGACAGTTTATGGAAAGTATTTTTATTAACGGCCGCTATACCTTTAGGTCGATAGAATAGTTTAATCCGATTTTGCATGGCGAATTTGAGTACATTTTTACCGGTACTGTCAGGATTGTTCGGCGGAATATCCAGTACATTAAGATAAAACAAACTTTCTTTGTTATTTGGCAACATACTCGGCATTTTTTTAATTTTCAACTGCTGACCAGAGTCCGCAGCTATCTTAGCCACCGGAGGAGTCAGCATAAATGGTACGTGAATTTTTTCCGGTGGCAATGAGCTGTCACCATCATCAATCCATGACTGTACCAGTGCAGAGCGTTCACCCTGGTTCATCAATTGTACCAGGACTTCTTTCTTTTCTGCTGGGTAAATAACACGAGTGCCATAGATCACGACTCCAGCATGCCCAGAAAAAGAGTATATCGCGAGCATTGAGATAAATATTCGTTTCATACTGTGCCATCCAAAATAATGCCGGTAATAATTACCGGCAAAATAATTTATTCAGCCGAAACAGAAAAAATGACTGTGGCGCTAAGTTGACCATTTTTAACCGGATCTAAATTCAATCGAGAATAGTCAGCATCAAAATTCAAATCATAGATCTCACCGCTACTCGTCAGCGTCTTATTTAAAGATGCAATATCAACAACACCGGTGTTATCAATATGCTTACCGTCCATTTTAAGTTTAAAACCAACGTTAGTATCCGCCCCATCTGTTGGTATAATAATGCCGTTATCGCCAAAAGTTACATTTGTGATGTTTATACTTTTTAATTGTGTGCTCCCAGGGCAAATTATTTTCATATTTGTTGTTTTCGTGGCATTGCCTTCAACCTCCTCCCCCACAGTCTTATTAGCGAAAAGTGACGCATCAACGGTTTTCAATTGAAGAGTTTCAGAATCTTTGCCGCCATCAAAATAGCAAGAGGACCCTGTAACTTCTCCATTAATAATTAACGTCCCTTCTTCCCCAGCAGCAAAAGCCCCGGCACTCATAAACACAGCAGACAGCACAGTAGCAGAAATAATTGAGCGTTTCATAATATCTTCCTTAATAAAGTAATTTCTATTTATTACCAGGGGTCGGCCCTTGAAATTAAATTCGCACAGCATAAACGTTACCGCAATGTAAACATGTTGTTTCTTTGATTTAAAACAAGTTACAAATATCAATATAATTGCAACAAATGAATATCATAGATATTATTATCGACTTTAATAAATTAACGTAATTAATCGTTAGATATCATTATTCAGGCCAAAAAAAAGCCCCCATCTCTCATTAAAATGATGGGGGCCTACTATGCAGTACGCTTTTTTAATCGTAGCGATTTAATACTATCTGTCGCGAAGAATCCCCAGGAACAGCGACGATACGGGTCAAAACGCCTTGTGCTGGAGCAGTCATCACATTGTTGATATCTGCACTATGCACAGTCTGACCACACCGCTGTTGCACAGTACTATCCACGACATCAGTGCTACAGGTGGGTTCAACTATCTTGCCGGTAATGGTCAAGGTCGCGGTATCAGAAGCAAAAGCAGACGTGCTAATTCCATAAGCCAGTGTGATAATTCCCAAGAATAAACTAATTTTCATGTGTTCATTATTCCTGTAATGGGTCAGAAACAGCATGCAAGCTGCTTGTCCGTTGAATTATGAGATAACTTCCCTGCTAAAACCAATTGAAATTGTAGATTAATGAGATTGGTATGATCAATTTGAATGATGCATTAAGAGGAATTATTCGGAAAAGGACAGGAATTATAGTGGCATGATGAATAATATTGGGCAGTTTGTTCACTCCATATATTCACCGTATCAATATATCATTAATACGGTGAATACGTACAACACCTTTCGCATCAGAAAAAATTACACCGCGCGGAAGGCAATTTCCCCTGGAATAACCTCTCCCTGCCAGTAGAGCTGGGCGGCGACACGGCCGGCCAGATCGCGGTAAATCGCGGTGAATTCACTGTCAGGACGACTGATAACCGTCGGCATACCGCGGTCGAGATCTTCACGCAAGGAAATATGCAGCGGCATCTGTCCCAGCAGTTGGGTGTGATATTGCTCAGCCAGCTTTTGTGCGCCACCCGTGCCGAAAATCGGTTCATGATGACCGCAGTTGCTGCAAATATGCATGCTCATATTTTCAACAATGCCCAGCACCGGTACTTCCACTTTTTCGAACATCACGATGCCTTTTTTCGCATCGATAAGCGCAATGTCCTGCGGCGTGGTGACCACTACCGCGCCCGTTACCGGGATGTTCTGCGCCAGCGTCAGCTGAATGTCACCGGTGCCCGGCGGCATATCCAGAACCAGATAATCAAGATCCGGCCATAAGGTCTCTTGCAGCATTTGTAACAACGCCTTGCTGGCCATTGGTCCACGCCACACCATCGCATTGTCATCAGTTACCAGATACCCAATGGAATTGGTTGCCAGGCCATGAGACATAATCGGCGCCATATGGGTGCCATCTGGCGAGGTTGGACGCTGATTTTCCGCACCGAGCATGGTCGGAATGGACGGACCATAAATGTCGGCGTCCAGAATACCTACTTTCGCGCCTTCGGCTGCCAGCGCCAGTGCCAGGTTCACCGCAGTGGAGGATTTACCCACACCACCTTTGCCGGAACTCACGGCAATGATGTTTTTCACACCATTAATACCCGGCTGGTTTTTCACACGCTTCAGCGTCGCAATGTTATGCGACAGCTTCCAGTCAATGGCTTTAGCACCGGTAATACGCAGTAAATCGGCACTGCATTGCTCTTTTAATGCCTCAAACGCGCTGTGCCAGACGAATGGCATGACCAGCTCAACGTGCAACGTGTCGTCCATCCAGGCGACATGATGCAACGCTTTCAGCGTTGTCAGATTATGCTTCAGGGTTGAATGCTGAAAATTCGCCAGCGTCCCAGCGACCATGGCGCGCAGGGTTTCTGGTGATTTGGCCTGGGATTGTGCGTTCATCCCGACTCCTTTTTGTTGTTCTGAAAATACAATAGTCACCAGGTAGTTTACTCCAACCGCAACAATTATTCATTTACGGATAAATGCCCTTATCGCTTGGCGCAGTAATTACCATTTTGGTACTATCAAAGCCCTTTTCACTACAAAAGAAGTAATTGCCCACTATGACTCAAGTCGCGAAGAAAATTCTGGTAACGTGCGCGCTGCCGTACGCCAACGGCTCAATCCACCTCGGCCATATGCTGGAGCACATCCAGGCTGATGTCTGGGTCCGTTACCAGCGAATGCGCGGCCACCAGGTTAACTTCATCTGCGCGGACGACGCACACGGTACGCCAATCATGCTGAAAGCACAGCAGCTTGGGATCACGCCAGAGCAGATGATCGGTGAAATGAGTCAGGAGCATCAGACTGATTTTGCAGGTTTTGATATCAGCTATGACAACTACCACTCAACGCACAGCGAAGAGAACCGTGAACTGTCTGAACTGATTTACACGCGCCTGAAGGAGAACGGTTTTATTAAGAACCGTACAATCTCCCAGCTTTACGATCCGGAAAAAGGCATGTTCCTGCCGGACCGTTTCGTTAAAGGCACCTGCCCGAAATGTAAGTCTCCGGACCAGTACGGCGATAACTGTGAAGTGTGCGGCGCAACCTACAGCCCGACCGAACTTATCGAGCCGAAATCCGTCGTGTCTGGCGCAACGCCGGTGATGCGTGACTCCGAACACTTCTTCTTTGATCTGCCGTCATTCAGCGAAATGTTGCAGGCGTGGACGCGCAGCGGCGCGTTACAGGAGCAGGTCGCCAACAAAATGCAGGAATGGTTCGAATCCGGCCTGCAACAGTGGGATATTTCCCGCGATTCCCCGTACTTCGGTTTTGAAATCCCGAATGCGCCTGGCAAGTACTTCTATGTCTGGCTGGACGCGCCAATTGGCTATATGGGCTCGTTCAAAAACCTGTGCGATAAGCGCGGTGACACCACAAGCTTTGATGAATACTGGAAGAAAGATTCCGACGCCGAGCTGTATCACTTCATCGGTAAGGATATCGTCTACTTCCACAGCCTGTTCTGGCCAGCCATGCTGGAAGGCAGCAACTTCCGTAAACCGACCAACCTGTTTGTACACGGTTATGTGACGGTGAACGGCGCGAAGATGTCCAAATCACGTGGCACCTTCATTAAGGCCAGCACCTGGCTGAAGCACTTCGATGCCGACAGCCTGCGCTACTACTACACCGCGAAGCTCTCTTCACGTATTGATGACATCGACCTGAACCTGGAAGACTTTGTCCAGCGCGTTAACGCCGATATCGTCAACAAAGTAGTCAACCTGGCGTCCCGTAACGCAGGCTTTATCAGCAAGCGTTTTGACGGCGTTCTGGCGAATGAACTGGCCGACACGGCGCTGTATAAAACCTTCACCGACGCCGCAACAGTAATTGGCGAAGCATGGGAAAGCCGTGAATTCGGTAAAGCTATCCGTGAAATCATGGCGCTGGCCGACGTGGCGAACCGCTATGTTGACGAACAGGCACCATGGGTAGTGGCGAAACAGGAAGGCCGTGACGCCGACCTGCAGGCGATCTGCTCCATGGGTATCAACCTGTTCCGCGTGCTGATGACCTACCTGAAGCCGGTTCTGCCAACGCTTGCTGAACGTGTGGAAGCTTTCCTGAACAGCGACCTGTCCTGGGATGCCATCCAGCAACCGCTACTCGGTCACAAGGTCAACACCTTTAAGGCGCTCTACAACCGTATCGACATGAAACAGGTTGAAGCACTGGTGGAAGCGTCGAAAGAAGAAGTGAAAGCCGCAGCCGCACCGGTGACCGGCCCGCTGGCGGATGACCCTATCCAGGACACCATCACCTTTGACGATTTCGCCAAAGTTGATCTGCGCGTGGCGCTGATTGAAAACGCCGAGTTCGTGGAAGGTTCCGACAAACTGCTGCGTCTGACGTTGGATCTCGGTGGTGAGAAGCGTAACGTCTTCTCCGGTATTCGCTCTGCCTATCCGGACCCGCAAGCCCTGATTGGCCGCCAGACCATTATGGTGGCGAACCTGGCTCCACGTAAGATGCGCTTCGGTATCTCTGAAGGGATGGTGATGGCAGCAGGCCCTGGCGGGAAAGATATCTTCCTGCTAAGTCCTGACAACGGCGCCAAACCTGGCCAACAGGTGAAGTAATCCTCACATCAAGCGCTGCAACTGCAGCGCTTTTTTTTGATAACCCGTGTTACCTATACCCTAAATTAATTCGAGTTGCTTAAAGGCGGCAAGGGAGTGAGTCCCCAGGAGCATAGATAACTATGTGACTGGGGTGAGCGAGCGTAGCCAACACATAAGCAACTTGAAGTATGACGGGTATATACCTTTAATCTGAAATACCCCTCTCACTCCATTTTCGGACTGCCTGATTCCGCATAAACCTCTTATTCTGTATCCCCTCTGGCGCTCAGGAGTATTGAGAACACCAGATTCCCGGGGATTATTTTTCGGCATCAAATATTCATAAAATGGAGTTTTACATGAACATGTTTAAGAAATTATTTACGCTGGCCATTGCGTCTGTGCTGGCTTTTTCTCTGGCAGGCTGCGGTGATAAAGAAGGAAGCAAAAAATACAGTGCTAATCTGAACGGCGTGGAAATTTCCATTACCTACACTTATAAAGGCGATAAGGTTCTGAAACAAACGTCAGAGAGCAAAATTAACTATGCTTCTATCGGCGCAACCGACAAAGAGAGTGCGGCGAAAGTGCTGGATGCTCTGAGCGCGAAATATAAAAACATCGCAGGTATAGAAGAAAAACTGACCTATTCCGATACCTACGCGCAGGAAAATGTCACTATCGATATGGAAAAGGTTGATTTTAAAGCCTTGCAAGGTATTTCCGGCATCAACATTTCTGCGGACGATGCAGCGAAAGGCATCACCATGAAACAAATGGAAACCATCATGACGGCGGCAGGCTTTAAAGAAGTCAAATAATCGCACCGGCGACCCGGTTTTAACCGCGGTCGCCAGTCTATTTTTACGCTTTCATGCTGTGCACCCGCTTGGTCAAACCACGCAGGAAATAGCGTAAAAACTGGTCTCCGCACTCGCGGTAGTTTTTATGGTCCGGTGCACGCATCATCGCGGTGATTTCCGGCATTGATACGCGAAATTTCTGTTCGGTCATGATGGCCAGAATATCATCAGTTTTCAGTGAAAACGCAATACGCAGTTTTTTCAGTACCGTATTGTTGTTAACACGACGTTCAATCGCCAGTTCCGGCGCAGAATCATCTTTGCCACGCAGATGGTAGATAAGACCGTTCAGGAAACCGGAGAGGATGATATCCGGGCAGCGAACAAAGCCGTCTTCATCTTCTTTTGTCATCCAGGTGTCAAAACCTGCCGAGGTGGCTTCCATCTCAGCAAGCGCAAGAATGCGCACCATATCGTTATTGTTCGCTTTCAGGGTGTAGCGCAGGCTACGAAGAATATCGTTACTTAGCATAGAGCCTTCAACTGTCGGTGATGCAATGGCGCGCAGTGTACCAGTTTTACAGGCCAATCGCCTCTTTTAGACTTTTGAGGTAACGACGGCTCACCGGGACAGTCAGTCCGTTACGTAAAATCAGCTCAGCCTGGCCATTATCTTCCAGACGGATCTCCTGCAAATGGGCCATGTTGACCAGGTATTGTCGGTGGCAGCGTAGCAGCGGAGTTCGGCTCTCCAGCGTTCTGAGCGTCAGCTCGGTGAATCCTTCTTTGCCATCGCTACTGGTCACATAAACGCCGCTCATACGACTGCTGACAAACGCCACATCATCCATTTGCAGCAGATAAATTCGGCTATGACCGCTACAGGGAATGAACTTAAGCGCCTGCTGATGTTCCGGCAGTAACGACACATCCTGCTTCGTGCGCTCCTGACGTAAACGGCTCAGCGTTTTCTCCAGCCGCGTTTCTTCAATCGGCTTAAGCAGATAATCAAAGGCATGCTCTTCAAAGGCTTTCACTGCATATTCATCAAAAGCGGTGAGAAAAACGATATATGGGCGATGCTCGGGATCCAGCATACCCACCATTTCCAGCCCGCTGATACGCGGCATCTGGATATCGAGGAACAGCACATCCGGGCGCAGCTTATGTACTGCGCCAATGGCCTCTACCGCATTCGAACACTCTCCGACTATCTCGATGTCGCTTTGCTCCTGTAACAGGATCCGCAGGTTCTCCCGCGCTAACGGTTCATCATCGACAATCAGCACTTTGATCATGCCAGTTCCTCCAGGGGAAGTCGTAAAGTAATTCGGGTAAAGAGGTCAGGCTCACAGACTACGCTGATGCCAAAATCATCGCCAAACCGTTCCCGCAGGCGTTTGTCCACCAGATTCATTCCAAGCCCGCTGGACTCTGTCGTGGGCTGATACAGTCCGGCATTATCTTCAATATCCAGCATCAGATACTGCCCTTCCTGACGAGCAGTGATAGAGACTTCTCCGGTATCAAGTAGCTGGGAAGTGCCATGCTTAATCGCATTCTCGACTATCGGTTGCAGCGTAAACGCAGGCAATTGCTGATGCGCAAGCGCTTCCGGTACCGTTAAGGTCACCTGCAGACGGGACTGGAATCGTGCCTTTTCAATTTGTAGATAGGCATTTACGTGTTCGATTTCATCAGCCAGCGTCACAATTTCCGACGGGCGTTTTAAATTCTTACGAAAGAAAGTCGAGAGATATTGCACCAGTTGGCTGGCCTGTTCGCTGTCACGACGGATCACGGCTTTGATCGTATTCAACGCGTTAAACAGAAAATGGGGATTAACCTGAGCGTGCAGAAGTTTGATTTCTGACTGCGTCAGCATCGCTTTTTGTCGCTCGTATTGCCCGGCCAGGATTTGCGCGGAAAGCAACTGGGCAATCCCTTCCCCCAGCGTGCGGTTAATTGAGCTAAAGAGACGGTTTTTGGCTTCATACAGTTTAATCGTCCCCATCACCCGCTGGTTTTCACCACGCAAAGGGATAACCAACGTCGACCCTAATTTGCATTGCGGATGCAGTGAACAGCGATAAGGCACTTCATTACCATCGGCATACACAACTTCCCCGGTTTCAATCGCCCGTTGGGTGTATGAAGAGGATATGGGCTTGCCTGGCAGGTGGTGGTCATCACCAATGCCGGTAAACGCCAGTAACTTCTCGCGGTCAGTAATCGCCACCGCACCGATATCCAGCTCTTCATACAGCACCTGAGCGACCTTCATGCTGTTAACCTCGTTAAATCCCTGTCGCAGAATCCCCTCCGTAGAGGCGGCAACTTTTAGCGCAGTGGCAGAAAACGCCGAGGTGTATTTTTCAAACATCGCGCGTTTGTCGAGCAGAATGCGCATAAACAACGCAGCACCAACGGTATTGGTCACCATCATCGGTGCGGCAATGTTACTGACCAGGTGCAAGGCATTCTCAAAGGGACGCGCAATCAGCAAAATGATCAGCATCTGCACCAGCTCGGCAACAAAAGTAATCGCGCCCGCCGTCAGCGGGCTAAATACTTTATCAGTACGGCCACGTCGGGTAAGGACACTGTGTACCAGTCCCCCAAGCAGGCCTTCCACGATGGTCGAAATCATGCAACTGAGCGCCGTCATGCCCCCCATCGAATAGCGATGAAGACCGCCGGTCAGGCCAACCAGTCCCCCAACAACAGGACCGCCAAGCAGACCGCCCATCACCGCGCCGATGGCGCGAGTATTCGCAATGGAGTCTTCAATATGCAGCCCAAAGTAGGTGCCCATAATGCAAAAAATGGAGAAGGTGACGTAACACAGAAGTTTGTGCGGCAGTCGGATAGTGACCTGCATCAGCGGGATAAACAGACGCGTCTTGCTCATTAGCCACGCGATAACGAGAAACACGCACATCTGCTGAAGCAGCAGCAACACCAGATTAAACTCGTACATACCCGCCAACCACACATTTCTTAAAAGCGCGTAACATACATGGGCTGCGCGTAACTTTCTTTGAACTGTTGCAAAAAAACAGGAATTTGTGAGAACGATCACTCGAAAGCGCGAGTATGACGACAATCTCACCCTTCTCCTGATCAAAAAACAGACAAAACTACCTGGTTCGCAAAAGAGCGTCTAAAGTAAAACTGGGACCTCGCGAGCAAGAGTGAGACAACGATGGCGCTTTACACGATAGGTGAAGTGGCTTTGCTTTGTGATATCAACCCTGTCACTTTACGTGCATGGCAGAGGCGTTACGGATTACTAAAACCTCAGCGTACAGACGGGGGGCATCGCCTGTTTAACGATGCGGACATTGACAGGATCCGTGAGATAAAACGCTGGATAAATAATGGCGTTCAGGTCAGTAAAGTTAAAATGTTACTCAGCAATGAGAACATTGATGTGCATAACGGCTGGCGTGAACAACAAGAAACGCTATTGAGCTATTTGCAAAGTAACAATTTGCACAGCCTCAGGTTGTGGATCAAAGAGCGTGGTCAGGATTACCCTGCGCAAACGCTCAATACACATTTGTTCATTCCCTTACGCCGACGTCTGCAATGCCAGCAGCCCATTCTTCAGGCGCTATTGGGGATCCTTGACGGTGTGCTCATCAATTATATTGCGATTTGCCTTGCCTCGGCGCGTAAAAAACAGGGTAAAGATGCCCTGGTAGTCGGCTGGAATATCCACGATACCACCCGCTTATGGCTGGAAGGTTGGGTCGCCAGCCAGCAAGGATGGCGTGTTGATGTACTGGCCCACTCGCTCAATCAGCTACGGCCTGAGCTATTTGAAGGGCGCACCCTGCTCGTCTGGTGTGGAGAGAACCAAACTCCTGCACAACACCAACAACTGGATGAGTGGCGCGCGTTAGGTCACGATATTTATCCACTCGGTATTTAATATTTTATTAACAAACGTGTACAATCCTTGAATTCACATAAGGAGTACATAATGAGCGCAGCTAAAATCGGTGTTATAACCCTCTTCCTGCTGATGGCCATCGGTGGTATTGGCGGCGTAATGCTGGCAGGTTATACCTTTATTTTACGTGCCGGGTAAGGTAGTACGCTAATCGCTCAAACCCGCGATCGGCAATGACTGCGGCCAAGGCGACCAGCAGCGCCCCCTGGATCACATAGGCGGTATTAAACCCGCTTAACCCGATAATAATCGGTGTTCCCAGCGTATTCGCACCAACGGTAGAGGCAATCGTTGCGGTGCCAATATTAATAATGACTGACGTGCGAATCCCGGCCAGAATAACCGGTGCCGCGAGCGGAAGTTCGACTTTGCGTAGCCGCTGTCCATGACTCATGCCCATCCCGCTGGCGATATCTATCACGCTGGAAGAGATCCCTCCCAGCCCTGCCAGCGTCGCCTGTAAGATCGGTAACACCCCATACAGGATCAGCGCGATAATCGCAGGCTCCGGGCCAAATCCCATCACCGGTACGGCGATCGCCAGCACAGCAACCGGCGGAAAAGTTTGCCCCACCGCGGCAATCGTTTCGACCAACGGTCTGAATTCTACTCCCCATGAGCGGGTTACCGCTACACCTGCCCCAACCCCAATAATGACAGCAATCAGGCTTGAAACGCCCACCAGCGTGAAATGCGCCAGCGCCAGCGCCGTAAAGCTCTCTTGCTGATAAACAGGACGCGGCAATTGGGGAAACAACGCGCTGAACAGTGCCTGGCTGTGGGGCAATCCCACCAGCAACACCAGGAACAGCGCAATGAGCCACAGCAGAGGATCAAACAGATGTTTCACTGTGCGGTGTCTCCGAAAGCAGATCGTGAAAATGCAGCGTACCGCGGGCCACGCCCTGGGCATTCACCACCGGCAACACATCGCAACCCCGGGCGACAAAAACAGATAGCGCATCACGTAACGTCAGCTCGTCCACCAACGGCTCACCGGCCAACTGTTCACCACGACGGGTAAAATCCCCCACCGTGCGCAGCGAGAGCAGCCGGACGCCCAGTTCACTGTGGCCAAAAAAGGTCCGCACGAAATCATTCACCGGTGCCGTCAACATCGACAGCGGCGTGCCCTGCTGCACCACCTTGCCCGCATCCATTAACACCAGGTGCTCCGCCAGTCTCAGCGCTTCATCAATATCATGCGTCACCAACACGATGGTACGACCCAGCAGACGATGGATACGGGTCATCTCCTGCTGTAGCGCACTGCGTGTTACCGGGTCCAGCGCGCCAAAAGGTTCGTCCATCAGCAGTACCTGAGGGTCAGCCGCCAGCGCGCGTGCCACACCGACCCGCTGTTGTTGGCCGCCGGAAAGCTGATGCGGATAGCGGTGACGCAAATCCGCTTCCAGCCCCAGCAACGCCATCAGCTCTTCTGTTCGGTCATCAATACGCGCACGTGACCACTTTTGCAGCTGTGGTACGGTGGCAATGTTCTGGGCGACTGTCCAGTGCGGAAACAAGCCAATCGACTGGATGGCATAGCCCATACGTCGCCTTAATTCCAGCACCGGCAGGCTGCGGATCTCTTCCCCGGCAAAACGGATCTGCCCACTGTCATGCTCGACCAGCCGGTTGATCATTTTCAACGTGGTGGACTTCCCCGAACCGGAGGTCCCAATTAATACCGAAAAGCTCCCTTCGCCTAAATGCAGATTGAGATCGCTTACGGCCTGTTGCTGGTTATAGGTTTTATTGACATGGCTAAATTCAATCATCGTTTGTCACCTTCAGCAGCGCTAAGCCTAAATCAAACAGCGCATCAATCAGCACTGCCAGTACCACCACCGGAATCACACCCAGTAGCACTAAATCAACGGCGCTACTGAGCAGTCCCTGAAAGACCAGCGCGCCAAACCCGCCTGCCCCAATCAATGCGGCAATGACCGCCATCCCCACCGTCTGTACCATTACCACTCGCAAACTGCGCAAAAAAACGGGTAGCGCTAACGGAAGTTGCACTGAAAGAAAACGCTGGCGCGCGCTCATCCCCATCGCCCGCGCACTTTCCAGCACATCACGCGGAACCTGATTCAACCCGGCCACCACGCCACGAACCAAGGGCAATAAGGCATACAGCACCAGCGCAATCAGCGCGGGCGTCAGGCCCGTTCCCGCCACGCCGAGCGAGCTAAGCCACGGGAAATGCTTAACCAGCCCGGCAAGCGGCGCGATCAACAAACCAAACAATGCGACGGAGGGGATCGTCTGGATGATATTCAGCACGGCAAATATTGGCCCCTGACGCGCAGCAGAAAAGGTGCACCAGATACCCAGCGGCACGCCAATACACAGCGCAGGCACCACGGTACCGAACAGAATAGTCAGGTGCTGCGCCAGAGCATCATCAAAGACATCCTGGCGGTTGGCATATTCTTTGAGCAGAGAAAGATCGTTAAGAGTACCGGACAGCAGCAGCGCCACTGGCACAATGACAATTTGCGCATGCAGTACCCAGCGCCACAGCGGCTGAACGGTGATACGCCGAATGGCGTCACTGCCAGCCAGCAACAGCACCCCTGACCCAAGCCAGAAACCGCTCCCCAGGCTGGTTCTGGCGACAGACGTTCCCGTCTGAGCCAGATGCGTTGCCGTTTTCCCGGCCATAAACAACGCCGCAATCACCAGTAACTGGACAACAACCAGCGTCAATATATTGCCGGATTTACCGGGTATGAAGCAGAGAACCACGAGCAGTAAAAATGTCGCCGCCAGTCCCCACGCCATGTGGGGCCAGACTTCCCAGAGTTGGCGACCTTCACCGGAAACCAGACGATTAGGGGCATAGCTGATGAAAGGAAGCGCGGCTGCGGCCACGGTCAGAACCACCAGCAGCAACAGCACCCGATTAACTGATATCTTCGACACAACACTCACCTGCTGCAAATCCGTTACTTCACCCATCCTTTTTGCTTCAGGTAATCTGCAGCGACTTTTTTCGCATCCAGCCCCTCAACGGCGATACTGGCGTTGAGCTGCTGCAGCGTTTTTTCATCCAGACTGGCAAAGACCGGCTGTAGCCATTCCCCCATTTGCGGGTACTCCTTGAGTACCACGTCACGCACGACGGGCGCAGGCGCGTAAATGGGCTGAACCCCTTTGGGATCGCTTAATGTTTGCAGCCCCAGCGCAGCAACAGGGCCATCGGTTCCGTAAGCCATTGCGGCATTAACGCCGGAGGTCTGCTGCGCCGCAGCTTTAATTGTCACCGCAGTATCGCCCCCTGCCAGCGACAACAATTGGTTCTGATTGAGCTTGAAGTCATACGCTTTTTCAAAGGCGGGCAGCGCGTCTGCACGTTCAATAAACTCGGCGGAAGCCGCCAGTTTGAACGTCCCCCCCTCTTTCAGGTAGCGACCTAAATCCGCCAGAGAGACAAGTTTGTTTTTTTCAGCGATATCCTGACGTACTGCAATAGTCCAGGTATTGTTGGCTGGCGCAGGCGTTAGCCAGATCAATTTATTTTGCTCAGCGTCCAGTTTTTTCACTTTCTCGAAACCTGCCTGCGCATTTTTCCACGCGGGGTCGTTTTCATCTTTAAAAAAGAACGCGCCATTGCCGGTATATTCCGGATAAATATCCAGCTCACCGGAAGTGATGGCCCCACGCACCACGGGCGTCGTGCCCAGTTGCACTTTATTGACCGTTTTCACGCCGTGGCTTTCAAGCACCTGCAAAATAATATTGCCGAGCAGCGCCCCTTCGGTATCAATTTTTGACCCCACAGTGACGGGTGACGCGGCCTGTAAAGGCAAGCTTATCGTAGCCAGTAACGCCAGCGAACCCACCCATACCTTTGAGATAATCATGCTGCTCTCCTCATCCTTTTGCTGCCCTTTTCAGAGACTTGAGGAAAAAGCATAGTTGAAAAATCCAGTCTTAACCTGGCTATTGGGGGGTAACACCGAGCGTTATTAGCGGTACGACGAGAACAAAATAAAAAAATCCGGTAAACCCAACGTGAATTTACCGGATGATAGGATTTCGCAGGCCTGATAAGCGTAGCGCTATCAGGCACTGTCGGTGGCTTTATTCACCCATTACAGCAGTTCAAACTCGCCCTGCTTCACTCTGGCAGAGTCCACGCCGATAAAGACGTTAAATTTGCCCGGCTCCGCATCGTACTTCATCTGCTGGTTCCAGAACTTCAGCGCGTCAATATCAATGGGGAAACTGACGGTCTGGGTTTCACCTGGCTTGAGGTTCACTTTCTCAAAGCCTTTCAGCTGTTTTACCGGACGACTCATTGAGGCTGTCACATCCTGTAAATACATCTGAATGACTGTCGCCCCTTCACGCTTGCCGGTGTTGGTTACCTGCACGCTGGCAGTCACTGTTCCGTCACGTTTCATTGTCGGTGCAGAGAGCTTCACATCAGACACGGTAAACGTGGTGTAGCTCAGGCCATAGCCAAAGGGATACAACGGACCATTCGCTTCATCAAAGTAGCGCGACGTATATTTGTTCGGCTTATCGGCGTTATACGGGCGACCAGTATTAAGATGGCTGTAATAGACCGGGATCTGCCCCACCGATCGTGGGAAAGACATCGGCAGCTTACCTGACGGGTTATAATCGCCAAACAGCACATCAGCAATGGCGTTACCGCCTTCGGTGCCGGCAAACCAGGTCTCGAGGATCGCATCAGCCTGCTGATCTTCCTTCACCAGTGCCAGTGGACGACCGTTCATCAGCACCAGCACCAGCGGTTTCCCGGTTGCTTTCAGCGCAGCAATCAGATCACGCTGGCTTTGCGGGATAGTGATATCGGTTCGACTGGACGCTTCATGCGCCATCCCCTGCGCTTCACCCACGACCGCAACAACCACGTCAGACTGTTTCGCCGCGTTAACGGCTTCATCAATCATCGCCTGCGGCGAGCGTGGATCAACGTTCACCGCCTCTTCGTACAGGTTAAGGAAATCAACAATACCTTTATCGTTGGTGATATTCGCCCCTTTGGCGTAGACCACTTTACCTTTATCACCCAGGGCATTTTTAATGCCTGTCAGTACCGTGACAGACTGTTCGGCAACACCCGCCGCAGACCAGCTACCCATGACATCACGTTTGCTGTCTGCCAACGGTCCGACAACTGCCACAGTTGCTGTTTTTTTCAGTGGCAATGTTTCCAGACGGTTTTTCAGCAATACCAGGCTTTCACGCGCCACGTCACGGGCTTCTTTGCGATGCAAACGGCTTTCAGCATTGGTATCCTGTGGGTCAGAGTCTTTCGACCCCAGGTGGCTGTACGGGTCGTTAAACAGACCCATATCATATTTCACATTCAGTACATGGCGCGCGGCATCGTCGAGTTCCGCCATCGAAACCTTGCCCGACTTAATCAGTCCCGGCAGATACTTACTGTAGTATTCATCGCTCATGCTCATGTTAATACCGGACGTGATCGCCACGCGCACAGCGTCTTCAGGGTCGGACGCGGTTCCATGCTTAATCAATTCTTTAATTGCGCCATGATCGGAAACCGTTATGCCTTTAAAGCCCCACTTATCGCGCAGCACGTCTTTGAGCAGCCAGGCATCAGAGGTGGCAGGCGTCCCATTCAGTGAATTAAGCCCCACCATCACCGCACCGCTACCGGCATCCAGTCCGGCCTTGTACGGCGGCATATAGTCGTTGAATAAGCGCTGCGGACTCATATCCACAGTGTTGTACTCTTTACCGCCCTCAACGGCGCCATAAGCGGCGAAGTGCTTGACGCTGGTCATCACTGAATAGCGATCGGCCGGGCTTTTCCCCTGCATCGCTTCCACCATGGTTTTGCCCATGATGGCAGTTAAATACGTATCTTCACCAAAACCTTCGGACGCACGGCCCCAACGCGGATCGCGGGAGACATCGACCATCGGCGCCCAGGTCATGTTCAGGCCATCGTCTGCGGCTTCATACGCAGAAATCCGGCCAACGGTTCTGACCGCATCAAGGTTAAAAGAGGATGCCAGGCCAAGGCTTATCGGAAACACGGTGCGTTGACCGTGCAGCACGTCATAGGCGAAAAAGAGAGGGATTTTCAGGCGGCTGAGTTCCATAACCTGATCCTGCATCTTACGGATATCCTGGCGCGTGACGGTGTTAAAAATCGCCCCTACCTGTCCATCTTTGATCATCTCACGGATGGCTTCTTTCGGGTTATCAGGTCCGACGCTTATCAAACGCAATTGCCCAATTTTCTCATCCACGGTCATCTGTTTGAGTAAATCGGTCACAAACGCATCCCGCGCTTCAGGCGTCAGTGGATGGTTACCAAACAAGGTGTCCGCCAGCGCTGGTTGCAACGCCAGGCCCACCGCGACACCTACAGAACATAGCCATTTCATGTTGATTCTCTCTTAATTTCTACCCGACGAGGCAGCGAAAATATAACAAAAACCGCAGCTTGCCGTAAGCCTAAACGGGAGTGGGGAAGAAAGCTAAGGATATTCTCTGAATTTTCAAAACCAGCATGAATCAGTGGGATACAACACAGAGACAATGCGAATGAGAAAGCGTATTGTCATACATAGCGCTATGCTTGTTCCTGATATTGAGTCCCACCACAAGGAGTGGAGAATGTCTTCCAT
This sequence comes from Citrobacter sp. RHBSTW-00671, assembly GCF_014103415.1. NCBI lineage: Bacteria > Pseudomonadati > Pseudomonadota > Gammaproteobacteria > Enterobacterales > Enterobacteriaceae > Citrobacter > Citrobacter sp. RHBSTW-00671. The sequence goes on along the minus strand of NZ_JABXPR010000001.1, from coordinate 2,339,688 downwards.
TACAACAACTGATAATAAAGCGTTTCTGACTGAATTGACCCGACTGGTCGGCCATTCACACCTGCTCACCGAACCGGCCAAAACGGCCCGTTATCGTAAAGGCTTCCGCTCGGGCCAGGGCGAGGCGCTCGCCGTCGTTTTCCCTGGCTCGCTATTAGAACTGTGGCGTGTCCTCAGCGCCTGCGTCTCGGCTGACAAAATAATCCTGATGCAAGCCGCCAATACCGGTCTGACCGAAGGCTCTACGCCTAGCGGCAATGATTACGATCGCGACATCGTTATCATCAGTACTCTGCGCCTCGATAAGCTGCACGTCATCGGCAACGGTGAACAGGTGCTGGCGTATCCCGGTACGACACTGTATTCACTGGAAAAGGCGCTCAAACCTTTTGGCCGTGAACCGCATTCGGTGATCGGCTCTTCCTGTATCGGTGCTTCCGTGATCGGCGGTATCTGCAACAACTCTGGCGGCTCGCTGGTACAACGTGGTCCGGCATACACAGAAATGTCGCTCTTTGCACGTATTGATGAGCAGGGTAAGTTACAGCTGGTCAACCATCTGGGTATCGAGCTGGGTCAAACGCCGGAGCAGATCCTCAGTAAACTCGACGACGAGCGGATCAAAGATGATGATGTCCAGCACGATGGGCGTCACGCACACGATCATGATTACGTCACCCGCGTCAGAGATATTGAGGCCGATACGCCGGCACGCTATAACGCAGACCCTGAGCGTTTGTTTGAATCTTCTGGTTGCGCCGGAAAGCTTGCAGTGTTCGCCGTGCGCCTGGATACCTTTGAGGCTGAGAAAAACCAGCAGGTATTTTATATCGGCACCAACCAGCCAGAAGTGCTGACAGAAATCCGTCGTCATATTCTGGCCAAATTTGAACATCTGCCGGTCGCGGGTGAATATATGCACCGCGATATCTATGACATCGCCGAAACCTATGGCAAAGATACGTTTCTGATGATCGACAAACTCGGCACTGACAAAATGCCGTTTTTCTTTACGCTGAAAGGCCGCACCGATGCGATGCTGGAAAAAGTGAAAATTTTCCGCCCGCACTTTACCGACCGGGCGATGCAGAAGTTTGGCCATTTATTCCCCAGCCATTTACCGGCACGGATGAAAAGTTGGCGTGATAAATACGAACATCACCTGCTGTTAAAAATGGCCGGTGGCGGCGTAGCAGAAGCACAGAGCTGGCTGACTGAGTTTTTCAAAACCGCCGAAGGTGATTTCTTTGCCTGTACGCCGGAAGAAGGTAGCAAGGCCTTTTTGCACCGCTTCGCCGCGGCGGGGGCGGCCATTCGATATCAGGCCGTCCATGCGGATGAAGTGGAAGATATTCTGGCGCTGGATATTGCGCTGCGCCGTAACGATACCGAATGGTATGAGCACCTGCCGCCGGAAATAGACAGCAAGCTGGTTCACAAGCTCTATTACGGCCACTTTATGTGCTATGTCTTCCATCAGGATTACATCGTGAAGAAAGGTGTGGATGCTCACGAACTGAAAGAGCAAATGCTGGTGTTACTGCGTGAACGCGGGGCACAATACCCTGCAGAACATAACGTGGGACATCTGTATAAAGCGCCAGAAACATTGACGCGTTTTTATCGCGAGAACGACCCGACCAACAGTATGAATCCAGGCATTGGTAAAACCAGTAAGCAGAAGTACTGGAAAGAATCGTAGGCCCGATAAGCGTAAGCGCCATCGGGCACGTTGCCGGGGGCGCTTCGCTTGCCCGGCCTACGGTTTAATCGTTTTGCGCAGTTTGCTCACCTGTCGCTGAACCCGCTGCCGCCATCTGGGCGGCTTTTTGCTTTTTATAGCTCAGCGCCGCGGCCGGAACAGGCATCACCTTGCCGGTTTCGATCCAGGTGCGTAAACGACTGGCATCAGCAAAGTGGGTGTATTTGCCAAAGGCATCCATGACCACCAGCGCAACCGGCTTGTTATTAATGACCGTACGCATCACCAGACAGTGACCGGCGGCATTAGTAAACCCCGTTTTGGTGAGCTGAATGTTCCAGTTATCGCGGTACACCAGATGGTTGGTGTTACGGAACGGCAGCGTATAAGCCGGATTAGCAAAGGTCGCCATGTCTTCACGCGTCGTACTCAACTGACCAATCAGCGGATACTGCTTGCTGGCAATCAGCAGTTTCGTTAAATCACGCGCCGTCGAGACGTTATGAATCGACAAGCCAGTCGGTTCCACAAAGCGCGTCTGGGTCATTCCCAACGATTTCGCCTTCGCATTCATCGCCTTGATAAATGCGTTATAACCGCCCGGATAGTGGTGCGCCAGGCTTGCCGCTGCGCGGTTTTCTGAGGACATCAGCGCCAGTAGCAACATATTCTTACGGCTGATCTCACTGTTCAGACGCACACGAGAGTAGATGCCTTTCATTTCCGGCGTCTGGCTGATATCAACTTTCAGTTTTTCATCCAGCGGCAGTCGTGCGTCAAGCACTACCATCGCCGTCATTAATTTGGTAATCGACGCAATCGGACGCACGAGGTCCGGGTGGTTCGAATAGATAACTTTGTTGGTATTCAGATCAACAATCATCGCACTACCCGAAGCAATCTCAGGTTGAGATGCCGCTGCGGTAGTCGCCGTTTTCGCTACGGCTTGGGGTGCAAAAGGAACGGCCAGCACCAGGGCAAGACTTAATAATGAAACTCGGAATTTCAGCATGATGAGGTTTCTGATAATGGTTCACGCACGTCACAACGCACACCGCCTGAAATAAGGATTATCTCAGGCTAGCTCTGGCATCATAGCGATCCGGCAGGTTTGCCGCTACAGAAGAATCATCTCGAAATGCTGCGTTGCTGGCTTTTACGCCAACAACGCAGCGCAGATAAGTTGTACACCTAGAATAATCGGTAGCCGTAGCCCCACAGGATCACCGTAATCGCCAGCAGAACCTCCAGCACCAGTACGCCAATCGCCAGCGTTGAACTGGAAAAGCTCAGCCCTTCTTCTTTAGTGATATTCAGGAACGTTGGAATACCGAGATAGAGTAAATAGCCGGTGTAAAACAGCGCAATGGTTCCCACGAGCGCACACAGCCAGACCAGCGGATACAGCGCCACCAGCCCGCTTAAAAACAGCGGCGTGGCAACATATCCGGCAAAGACCATACAATGCGCCAGCGACGGGCGTCGCGAGTAATTACGCGCCATCCACCAGATCACTCTGCCCATAATGGCCACACCCGCCAGCATCACACCGTAAAACAGAATTGCCATCGCAAATCCGGTAAACAGGGATAACTTCAGGATATTGCCGTCGCCAAAATTCCAGCCAATTTGCGTGGTGCCAATAAACGCACAAATCACCGGAATTGCCGCCATCAGCAGGACATGGTGGGTATAGTGATGCGAAACACTTTCGTTCTCGCTGTTGATCACGTGCATTTCACGATCGGGATGGGAAAACAGCCCCCAGACATGGTTCATACCGCCCCCTTCTTGTCAGCTCCGGACCTCAACACTTCAAGTATAATTCAGCTTTTGATTATTTTATGTACACATGAAAAATACCGATGCGCTGAGTTGCTGCTTTTCCGGCATGAACAATTCACTGGGTGTATGCTATGGAGCGTGGAGGTCATACAACGTATGGATATAACGCATTATGTTGAGCAATACGGCTATGCGGCGCTGATTATTGGCAGCCTTGCCGAAGGCGAAACCATTACCTTGCTAGGCGGTGTTGCTGCGCATCAGGGAATTCTTAAATTTCCGCTGGTGGTACTCTCCGTCGCGTTGGGCGGGATGATTGGCGATCAGTTACTCTTTTTACTTGGGCGTCGTTATGGCGGCAAAATTTTACGTCGTTTCTCGCGTCATCGGGCAAAAATCCACTATGCGCAGAAGATGATCCAACGGCGTCCCTATCTGTTTGTGGTCGGCACGCGCTTTATGTACGGCTTTCGCGTCATTGGCCCGTTGCTGATTGGAGCCAGCCACCTGCCGCCGAAGATTTTCATCCCACTGAATATCCTGGGGGCGTTTGTCTGGGCTTTGCTGTTTACCACGCTCGGCTATGTGGGCGGTGAAGTGATTGCCCCATGGTTGCATAGCCTCGACCAGCATATTAAACATGGGGTGTGGTTGGTTCTGGTTATCGGCGTTGTAGTGGCTGCCCGCTGGTGGATGAAACGGCGAAGTAAACGCAAAGAACAGGCAAATTGACCCGACAGCGGCTTCTGCCGGGTCAGACTATCAGGAGGCGCGGTAACCGCCGCCCAGTGCGCTGGTCAGCTGTATAGAAGCATCCAGCCATTGCCCCTGTAGAACCAGACCATTAAGCTGTTCGCGTAATGCCGGAATTTTGGCCTCGCTAACCCGGGAACCCGCAATGATACCGGCGCTATATCGTGCCTGCGCAAGCCCCACGACGCGCTGTGCGTCATGTTCAATTTGCTGCTGATGCTGGTTCTTCTGCGCCAGCGTTTCTACCTGTGATGCCGCACGCGCCACGTCATTCACCGCATCGACCACTGCCTTGTTGTAATTTGCCACCGTCAGGTTGCTCTGCGCTTTCGTGATATCGAGATTCGCATTCAGTCTGCCGCTATCAAAAATAGGCAGCGTCAGCCCAGCCGTCACGCCCATCTGCTGTGCGGAATGGCGGAACAAATCGCTCAGATGTAGCGCATCCTGCTGTAAAAACGCCATCAGGTTCACGTCCGGATAGAATGCCGCTTTTGCCGCATCAATGCTGCTCAGCGATGACTCGATGTACCAGTGTGCAGCCTGTAAATCAGGGCGGCGGGCCAGCAGCGAATAACCAAGCTGGGACGGTAGCTGGCTTTCGACCGCCGGTAGCGCCGTTGCTTTAAGCTTCATGACGGAAGATTGCGAGTTGGTCAGTGCGCTCAGCCGCGCCTCTATCACCTTCATTTTGCCGCTGACATCGTTCAGCTGCTGCTCCGTTTTACTGGAATCGATATCCGTTTCAACACCTTCGACAGAAGAGGTAATCCCGTTTTGATACAGTTGACGATCGACGGTGATGACGTTCTGCTGCTCGTTTTTAATCTGCGTCAGTACGGTTTTCAGCGCCGCCTGTGTCTGCCACTCCCAGTACAAACGCGATACGCCGCTCGCCAGTAACTGGCGGGTTTGCTCACGTTCAGCCTCACGCGCTTTCACCTCACCAATACGCGCCGCCACTTCAGCCCGGTTTTTACCCCACAGATCCAGGTTCCAGCCCGCGGTTAAACCAAAGGTTCCATTGGTGTACCACGGCCCCGTATTTCCATCCAAATCGGTAGCAAACGGTCCCATCAGCCCTTCAGCCGACATTTTCTGACGCTCCACATCTGCGGAAAAATCAATCTCTGGACCATCCTGCGCCTTAACCGCTTTAGCCTGCGCTTCTGCCAGTTGAATGCGCTGTTCTGCTACCTGCATATCTGGAGAATTCTTGAGGGTGCTGTCAATCAACGCATTCAGCTGTGGATCATGATACGCCTTCCACCATTGGCTATCCGGCCAACCATTTTTTAATGCCGCAGGCAACGCGGAATCAACGTTCACTGCGGGTGTCTGCTGTGACAGCGATTGACGATTGTCATGCATGGGTGCACAACCAACCATCAAAATAAGCAGCGGCAAACATGCCGTTGCAACAAGAACAGAATTACGATTCATGGGAATATACAGGTAAGAAAAGATGCACAGAGAGTACGACTTACCGCATTCTCTTTTTTAGTTACGCGTGGCAATACATCTTTTGAAATAAAATCACATAATTAAGAAACATATACATAACAAATGGTTCTGTCAAAATAATTCCACTGAATTATAAATGAAGGCGTAATGTCACAAACGCTTATCAGGCCTGCGAAATACGCGTCCGTTCCGTAGGCCGGATAAGGCGGTTACGCCGCCATCAGGCGATAATAGGGATGGCCTGAATCGCGCGTGCAATATCCGGTGAATTATTCAAAGCCCGAATTTCCTGAAACAGTTCTGTCGCTTCAACATATTCTTTACGAAGATAGCCCAGCCACTGTTTGATACGCGCCACATGATACAGCCCGGTGTCACCCTGTTTTTCCAGTCGGGTATATTTTTGCAGTAACGTCACGACGTCAGGCCACGGCATACGCGGTTCGTTATATTTCACCACACGACTCAAATTCGGGATATTAAGCGCACCGCGCCCGATCATGACGGCATCGCATCCGCTGATAGCCATACAGTCCTGTGCGCTTTGCCAGTCCCAGATCTCACCATTCGCGATAACCGGGATATTGAGACGCTGGCGGATCTCGCCTATAGCCTGCCAGTTAATGTGCTCGGCCTTATAACCTTGCTCTTTCGTTCGACCGTGCACCACCAACTCACTGGCACCGGCCTGCTGGACGGCATCAGCAATTTCGAACTGCCTGTCGCTGCTGTCCCAGCCCAGACGCACTTTTACCGTCATCGGTAAATGGGCCGGAACCGCATCACGCATGGCCTTAGCGCCACGGTAAATCAGCTCAGGGTCCTTCAGTAGCGTTGCGCCACCGCCGCTGCCGTTCACCAGCTTCGACGGACAGCCACAGTTTAGATCGACGCCATACGAACCCAGCTCAACCGCGCGGGCTGCATTTTCTGCCAGCCACTGCGGATACTGCCCCAGCAGTTGTATACGCACCGGCGTACCGGATGTCGTGCGGCTGGCGTTAAGCAGCTCAGGACAAATGCGGTGAAAGACTTTTACCGGCAGTAGTTGATCCACCACGCGAACAAATTCGGTGATACAGAGATCATAATCATTTACTTCAGTCAGCAGCTCGCGCACCAGTGAGTCGAGCACGCCTTCCATCGGCGCCAGTAAAACACGCATATTGTTACCCGCAAAAAAGAGAGGCGCTATGGTAACGTCTCTATGCAGGAGATTAAAGCGTCTCAGCGCCGGGCACAGGTTTGGTTATGCTGATTGGGGGCATTGCCTGATGTTCCAGATATCTATCTCCACTATGCTTAGAATTCATGATGTGATCGGTAGCACGTTTTAAAGTTTAATTGTATGATGAATCAGTCTCGTCAAGGGTTTCAAATATGAGCAAGTCACTGAACATTATCTGGCAATATTTACGCGCATTCGTCCTCATTTATGCCTGCCTCTATGCAGGTATTTTTCTTGCATCACTGCTGCCAATCACGATTCCGGGCAGCATTATCGGCATGCTGATTCTGTTTGTATTACTGGCATTACAGATCTTACCGGCAAAATGGGTAAACCCAGGCTGCTACGTACTGATTCGTTACATGGCCCTGCTGTTTGTCCCGATTGGCGTGGGGATCATGCAGTACTTTGACTTGCTACGCGCACAATTTGGTCCGGTCGTGGTGTCCTGCACCATCAGTACACTGGTTGTTTTCCTGGTAGTGAGCTGGAGCTCGCACATTGTTCACGGCGAACGCAAAATCGTTGGCCAAAAAGGGTCTAAACAATGATGTCGTATATCTGGTGGTCGTTACCCCTCACCCTGGCGGTATTTTTTGCTGCACGTAAGCTGGCAGCGCGATGCAAACTGCCGTTGCTGAATCCGTTGCTCGTCGCAATGGTGGTGATTATTCCCTTTCTGATGCTGACCGGTATCCCCTACGATCACTACTTCAAAGGCAGCGAGGTGCTGAACGATTTACTGCAACCTGCCGTCGTCGCGCTAGCCTACCCGTTATATGAACAGTTGCACCAAATCCGTGCCCGCTGGAAATCCATTATCGCCATCTGTTTTGCCGGCAGTGTCGTGGCCATGGTCACGGGCACCTCAATTGCCCTGCTGATGGGAGCTTCACCAGAGATTGCCGCCTCTATTATGCCTAAATCGGTCACCACGCCTATCGCTATGGCTGTGGGTGGCAGTATTGGTGGTATTCCGGCAATCAGCGCAGTGTGCGTCATTTTTGTCGGTATCCTCGGCGCCGTATTTGGCCATACCTTGCTCAATGCCATGCGCATTCGCACCAAGGCAGCGCGTGGACTGGCAATGGGTACGGCTTCACACGCCCTGGGCACGGCTCGTTGTGCAGAACTGGACTACCAGGAAGGCGCATTTAGCTCGCTGGCGCTGGTGATTTGCGGGATTATCACCTCATTGGTTGCCCCCTTCCTGTTCCCGGTTATCCTGGCGGTGGTAGGCTAATCTGCATTTTTAAGCTGTTTATTTGCGATGCGTTGCACATTTTTCATTTAAGTTTCATAAGTTGCATACACAATGAGATTTGGATCACATATAAAGCCCTGTCAGGCCCGTAAACTACGGTTCCATTACATTGTTATGAGGCAACGCCATGCATCCACGTTTTCAAACTGCTTTTGCCCAACTCGCGGATAACTTGCAATCAGCCCTGGCCCCTATTCTGGCGGATGTACATTTCCCCGCCATGCTGACGGCTGATCAGGTATCTTTGCTTAAACGCGAATCGGGACTGGACGAAGACGCGCTGGCATTCGCTCTGCTGCCTTTAGCTGCGGCCTGCGCACGCACCCCGCTGTCCAACTTCAACGTTGGCGCAATCTCACGAGGTATCAGCGGAACCTGGTATTTCGGTGGGAACATGGAGTTTCTGGGTGCCACAATGCAGCAAACCGTTCACGCCGAGCAGAGCGCTATTAGCCATGCCTGGTTACGTGGCGAAAAAGGACTCGCCGCGATTACCGTCAACTACACCCCTTGCGGGCACTGCCGTCAGTTTATGAATGAGCTGAACAGCGGACTGGATTTACGTATTCACCTGCCCGGGCGTGAACCACACGCACTGCGCGACTATCTGCCGGACGCTTTTGGGCCAAAAGATCTCGACATCAAAACGCTGTTGATGGACGACCAGGATCACGGCTTCGCGCTGCAAGGCGATGCGCTGACCCAGGCGGCGATTGCCGCAGCAAACAGATGCCATATGCCCTACAGCAACTCCCCGAGCGGCGTGGCGCTGGAGTGTAAAGATGGTCAGATTTTCAGCGGTAGTTATGCTGAAAACGCCGCCTTCAACCCAACGCTGCCACCGTTGCAGGGTGCATTAAACCTGTTGAGTCTGAACGGTTACGACTATCCGGACATTCAACGTGCGGTGCTGGCAGAAAAAGCGGATGCGGCGCTTATCCAGTGGGATGCGACGTCTGCCACCCTGAACGCGCTGGGCTGTGACAATATCGAGCGCGTACTACTCGGTTAAATCGTGATGCCCGGTGGCGCCGCGTCATCGGGCAACAGTGACTAAAATCCCCTCAATCAGACTGCTGTTTCTTGCGCTCCGCCGTTGGGTACAGTAGCCTGATTGACATTCCATCCAATTATCGAGTTTTCTGCATGTTAAAGCGCGTGTTTTACAGCTTGTTAGTCCTGGTAGGCTTGCTGCTGTTGACAGTGCTTGGGCTCGACAGATGGATGAGCTGGAAGACGGCCCCCTACATCTATGACGAATTACAGGATCTCCCCTACCGTCAGGTTGGCGTTGTCCTGGGCACGGCAAAATACTACCGTACCGGCGTCATCAATCAGTATTACCGCTACCGCATTCAGGGCGCATTAAATGCGTATAACAGCGGCAAAGTAAACTATCTGCTCCTTAGCGGCGACAACGCGCAGCAAAGCTATAACGAACCGATGACGATGCGTAAAGACTTGATTGCCGCGGGCGTCGATCCCGCTGACATCGTGCTTGATTACGCAGGGTTCCGTACGCTTGATTCGATTGTACGCACCCGCAAAGTATTCGATACCAACGATTTCATCATCATTACTCAGCGATTCCACTGTGAGCGCGCATTGTTTATTGCGCTACATATGGGCATTCAGGCTCAGTGCTATGCGGTACCCTCGCCTAAAGATATGCTTACCGTGCGGGTGCGCGAATTTGGCGCTCGCTTTGGCGCGCTGGCCGATCTCTACCTTTTTAAACGCGAACCCCGTTTTTTAGGTCCGCTGGTACCTATCCCGACCATGCATCAGGTACCCGATGATGCTCAGGGATATCCGGCAGTCACGCCTGAACAATTACTCGAATTACAAAAGAAACAAGGAAAATAAGCATGGATGTACAAACACTCTTCGTCGTATTGGCCTTTCTGCTCATTCCCCTTTTTTGTTTCCGTGAAGCCTGGAAAGGATGGCGCTCCGGGGCCGTAGATAAAATTAAGAAGAATGCGCGCGAACCGGTTTACGCCTATCGCTCGCAAGAGCCTTTGCAATTTTGGTCCTATGTGCTGGTTTATGCCGGGTGCGGATGTTTATCATTAGGTATGGTTGTTTATTTGGTGTTTTATCGTTAACGATATTGCCTTTATATTGGCGGTTGAGAATAACTAATATTATGATAACAGTTACCATTTCAATATAAGGGATTCATGCTGCCCGTCAGCATTTCCCTCACACCTTCTTCTATTTGTGAATCCTTTCACAGAATACTCTTCCTGCAGTGCTTAGCCTTAAGAATAGCCTTTCACTTTTTATATTTTGTTATTAAAGGGTTGCCTTAATTTACTCAAGCATTAAGGAAGAAAATATGCCACAACAAAATTATCTGGATGAGCTCACGCCGGCTTTTACCCCATTATTAGCAATAAAAGAGGCCTCTCGTTGTTTATTATGTCACGATGCCCCCTGTAGTCAGGATTGCCCGGCACAAACCGACCCAGGGAAATTTATTCGCTCCATTTATTTCCGCAATTTTAAAGGCGCGGCTGAAACTATTCGGGAAAATAATGCGCTCGGTGCGGTGTGCGCCCGGGTATGCCCAACCGAAAAATTATGCCAGCGCGGATGTACGCGTTCAGGAATTGATAAACCTATCGATATTGCGCGTCTGCAGCGATTTATTACCGATTTTGAACAGCAGACCGCAATGAAAATCTATCAGCCCGCAACAAAAACGCTGGGCAAGGTCGCCATCATCGGTGCAGGTCCGGCCGGATTACAGGCCAGCGTAACGCTGAGTAATCTTGGCTATGACGTCACCCTCTTCGAAAAGCAGGCCCAGCCAGGCGGCTGGTTGCGTTATGGCATTCCAGAGTTTCGTCTGCCGCAGACGGTTTTAGATAATGAGATTGCCCGTATCGTGGAAATGGGCGTGACCATCAGATGCAATTGTGAAGTGGGTAATGCCCTCTCCCTTGAGCAACTCAAAACAGAATACCGCGCCGTACTGGTGACCGTAGGGATGTCTTACGGTTCTACGCTGCCTCTGTTTGACCAGGCGAATAATGTCGAAATTGCCGTCGACTTTCTGCAACGGGCCCGACAGTCAGGCGGCAATATTACCGTCGCGCAAAGCGCATTGATCATCGGCGGTGGCGATGTGGCAATGGATGTCGCCAGTACACTGAAACTGCTGGGCTGCCCGTCCGTCACCTGTGTCGCGCGTGAGGAACTGGCCGAATTCCCTGCCAGCGACAAAGAGTTCAACAGCACCCAGGCGTTAGGGGTATCGATTATTGACGGTTTCACGCCTGTGGCGGTTAGTGGAAATCGCGTCACCTTTAAGCACGTACGCCTGCTGGGAGAACTCTCGCTTGAAGCCGAACATATTATTCTTGCCGTCGGTCAACATGCGCAGCTTGATGATTTTGCTGCGTTAAAGCCGCAGCGCAACCTTATCGATACGCACAATTACCAAACCGCCGATCCGGTTATGTTTGCCGCGGGCGATATTGTTAAAGGCGATAAAACCGTTGTATACGCCGTGAAAACCGGAAAAGAAGCCGCTCAGGCCATTCATCACTATTTAGAGGGAGCTTGCTCATGTTAACGAAAGATCTTTCTATTACTTTTTGCGGCGTCAAATTTCCCAACCCGTTCTGCCTCTCTTCTTCGCCGGTGGGCAACTGCTATGAGATGTGCGCCAAAGCCTATGATACCGGCTGGGGCGGTATTGTTTTTAAGACAATCGGTTTCTTTATCGCCAATGAAGTCTCCCCACGCTTTGACCATCTGACCAAAGAAGATACCGGCTTTATCGGCTTCAAAAACATGGAGCAAATTGCCGAGCATCCGCTGGAGGAGAATCTGGCCGCAATTCGCCGACTGAAACAGGACTATCCTGACAAGGTCCTGATTGCGTCGATCATGGGTGAAAACGAAGAACAGTGGCAGGAGCTGGCTCGCCTGGTTGAAGAGGCCGGTGCAGACATGATCGAATGCAACTTCTCGTGTCCGCAAATGACCTCACATGCCATGGGCAGCGATGTCGGGCAAAGCCCTGAGCTGGTCGAAAAGTATTGTCGGGCAGTGAAACGCGGCTCAACCTTACCAATGCTGGCTAAAATGACACCGAATATTGGTGATATGTGCGAGGTGGCGCTGGCAGCTAAGCGCGGAGGTGCTGACGGTATCGCGACCATCAATACGGTTAAATCCATCACCAATATCGACCTGAAGCGCAAAATCGGGATGCCGGTCGTCAACGGTAAATCCAGTATTTCTGGTTACTCCGGCAAGGCCGTGAAACCTATCGCTCTGCGCTTTATTCAGCAACTGCGTATGCACCCTGAACTGCGCGATTTCCCGATTAGCGGCATTGGGGGGATTGAAACCTGGGAGGACGCCGCCGAGTTTCTGCTGTTGGGTGCTGCCACGCTGCAGGTAACCACCGGAGTCATGCAGTATGGCTACCGAATCGTGGAGGACATGACCAGCGGGCTGTCGCATTACCTCGCCGATCAAGGATTTGACTCGCTGGAGGAGATGGTCGGTCTCGCCAATGCCAATATCATCCCCGCAGAGGAACTTGATCGTAGCTACATCGTCTATCCGCATATCAATCTCGCAAAATGTGTGGGCTGTGGCCGCTGCTACATCTCCTGCTATGACGGTGGGCACCAGGCGATGGAATGGAATGAGGAGACCCGTACACCACACTGCAACACTGAAAAATGCGTGGGCTGCCTGCTGTGCGGTCACGTTTGCCCGGTAGCCTGTATCGATCTCGGTGAGGTGAAATTTAAAACCGGCGAGAAAGCGCATGCGTTAACATTGTAACACTCACAAAAAAGCCCGGTGCAGATTGCGCTGCACCGGGCTTTTAGCGTTCTAATCGTTACTTCTTACGTGCGTATTTCAGTGAATCCAGCGCGACGGCGAAGATGATGATGCCGCCCTTAATAATGTACTGCCAGTAAGGGTTCACGCCGATGTAGGTCAGACCGTAGTTGATGACGGTGAAGATAATCACACCGGTCACCACGCCGAAAACCGTCCCCACGCCACCGCTGAACGACACGCCGCCAACCACGCATGCCGCAATAGCATCCAGCTCGTACATAAAGCCGAGGTTGTTGGTCGCAGAACCGATACGCCCTGCTTCCAGCAAACCACCGAAGGCATAGAACACACCAGACAGCGCATAGATAATCAGCAGGTTCAGCGCCACGTTTACACCGGACACTTTCGCCGCTTCAGGGTTACCGCCGATAGCGAAAATATTTTTACCAAAACGGGTCTTGTTCCACAGCACCCAAACAAAGGCCACGGCAATCAAGGCATAGAAAGTAATGTAGGAGAGTCGGAAACTACCCAGCGCAATAAAGCCCTGCGCAAAGGTTGAGAACCCGCTGTCAAAGCCAGAAATTGGCGATGCCCCAACAAAATCGTAATACAGGGAGTTAATACCGTAGACGATAATCATCGTACCGAGGGTAGTAATAAAGGGCGTCACATTCAGATAAGCAATGATGATACCGTTTACCAGACCGATGACAGCACCGATAACGCAGACAATCAGCACGACCACAATAATGGGCATCGTCGCCATTTCCGGGAACACCTTGTTGGCGTTCTCCATCGACTGCAGCAAGGTTGCCGCCACGACCGCCGCCAGACCGACCTGGCGCCCTGCTGACAGGTCCGTCCCTTGCGTAACAATCAGCCCGGCAACGCCCAGCGCGATAATAATACGCACCGAGGATTGCGTCAGAATATTACTCAGGTTCAGTAAACTTAAGAAAGTGGGATCCTGGAAAATAATAATTGCCAGCAAAACCAAAAGAACAACGTAAATTCCGCCTTCTTTCAGGTAAGTAAGAAAACTTTTCTTATTTAACGCACTCATGAGGAGCCCCTAATCTTAAAGGTGCAAAGACGCAAGACGGAGGATTTCGTTTTGCGTTGTGGTTTTGGTTTCAACAATTCCCGCGACGAGGCCATTGCTCATCACCAGAATACGATCGGTAATACCTAACAGCTCCGGCATTTCAGAGGAAATAATAATGATCCCCTTTCCTTTTTTCGCCAGTTCAGCAATCAACTGATAAATCTCAAATTTCGCGCCAACATCAATACCGCGTGTCGGTTCATCCAGCATCAGGATTTCCGGCTGCGTTAACAACCAACGGCCAATGACCACCTTTTGCTGATTACCGCCAGAAAGCGAACCAATTTGCGTACGATGCCCTGGTGTTTTTACCCTCATCGAGTCAATTACCCACTGGGTATCGCTCTTCATGCGGGAATTATCCAGCAGGCCGACTTTATTTTTATAGTTCTGGATATTGGAGATTAACGAGTTAAAACCAATGTCCAGATAGGCATAAATACCGGTTGAGCGACGCTCTTCGGTAACCAACGCAAAACCATGGTTAATCGCTTCATTCGCGCTGTGGTTATTGATTTTTTTGCCGTGGAGCGTAATCGTGCCCGATGATTTCTCGCGAATGCCAAACAACGTTTCAACGATGTCGGTGCGTTTCGCGCCAACCAGACCGGCAATGCCGAGAATCTCCCCTTTATGGAGATCAAAAGAGATATCACGAATCGACGGCTGACGCAGAGACGTCAGGTTACGCACTTGCAGAATCACTTCTCCCGGCTTGTTCTCTTTATCCGGGAAACGTTGGTTCAGTGAGCGTCCGACCATCATGGCGATGATCTTATCCATGTCCAGCCCTTCCAGCGGCTGGGTCGCAATCCATTGACCATCGCGCAGCACGGTAATTTCATCACACAGTTGAAAGATTTCTTCCATTTTGTGAGAAATATACACAATCCCGCACCCACGCTCTTTCAGCTTACGGATGATGGTAAACAGATGATTAACCTCTTTCTCGGTTAACGATGAGGTCGGTTCATCCATAATGACGATTTTGGCGTCATACGAAAATGCTTTCGCAATTTCAATCATCTGCATTTGCGAAACAGATAATGTTCCGACACGCGCACGCGGATCGATGTCAATATCCAGTTCATCGAAAATCGCTTTGGTATCGCGGTACATTTTTTCCTGATCGACAAACATACCTTTGGTGGGATAGCGCCCCAGCCACATGTTGTCCATTACAGAACGTTGTAATACCAGGTTTAATTCCTGGTGTACCATTGAAATACCATTCTCAAGCGCTTCTTTAGCAGAATGAAAATCGATTTCTTTACCCTGAAATAAAATACTACCGGAATCTTTTTGATAGATCCCAAAAAGACATTTTAATAATGTTGACTTTCCAGCGCCATTCTCGCCCATCAGAGCATGAATAGAATGTGGGCGGACTTTTAAATTGACATTATCAAGAGCCTTAACGCCGGGAAAGGACTTGTTGATGCCGCTCATTTCCAACAAGTATTCGCCTGACGACTGAGTATTAGTGCTGACCATAATTATACCTTGTTGGCCTTGCAGAGTGCGTAATTAAGGGCGCAATGAAATTGCGCCCACAGACGGAGTATTTATTTGTTGGTGAACTCTGCCAGATTATCTTTATCGACACCTACATATGGAACGCGAACAATTTTGTTCTCAATTTTCCAGTTGGTGCCGTCTGCCGCGCCTTTGCCATCAGCCAGGTTTCTCGCCAGATCGAAAGTCGCTTTCGCCTGGTTGTTTGCATCGTTCAGCACGGTACCGGCCATGGCACCAGATTTCACCAGAGCCAGTGCTTCAGGCAGCGCATCGACGCCAAATACCGGGACGCTGGTTTTGTTGTGCGCTTTCAGCGCTTCAACTGCGCCCATCGCCATGGCGTCATTGTTGGCGATAATCACTTCAATTTTGTTTGCGTTAGGACCAGACATCCACGCATCCATTTTATCTTTCGCCTGAGCGGTATCCCACATTGCGGTATCTAACTGCAACTGCTCAGTTTTAATGCCTTTGTCGTTCAGCTCTTTAATCACGTAGGTCGTACGTGCTTCAGCATCCGGGTGTCCCGGTTCGCCTTTCAGCAGAACAAACTGAATTTTGCCGTCTTTATTCAGATCCCAGTTCGGGTTAGCGGCCCAGTGCTTAGCAATCAAATCGCCCTGAATGATGCCGGATTCCTTGGAGTCAGTACCGACGTAGAAGGCTTTGTCATAGCTGTCCAGCGCTTTACGAGAAGGCTCTTTGTTGAAGAACACGATAGGAACGTTCTGACCGCGTGCTTTTTCAATTACCGTTCCTGCTGCTGCCGGGTCAACCAGGTTGATAGCCAGTGCTTTCACGCCTTTTGCCAACAACACATCAATCTGATCGTTCTGTTTGGACTGATCGTTTTGCGAGTCATTCATCAGCAACTGTACATCCGGCGCCGCTTTGGCATCTTTTTCAATAGCCTTACGTACCACAGACATAAAGTTATCGTCATATTTATAGATAGTCACACCAATGCGGGTATCAGCAGCGTGCGCAGCCGCGCCGAATAACATGCTTGCCATTACAGCAGACAGGGTCAACACCTTCTTATTCATGGTATCTCCGGTTTTATTATGCAGGGTAGTACTTGAGATAAATGCTCGGCAGGCAGAACGTTACTGAAGTGTTACTGAACGCCGAAGCTCACTTTTAAAAATATTTCTTCCGTGTCTGGCAACGCTCCAAAAACAGGCTTTAATTGTTGTTTAAGACGCCTATACCTCGATGAAAGTGATTATTCACCGTTACATAGTAGTTACAGCGCAGCAAACAGTGTCATCATAGCTATCGCATTGTTAAGATACTGTGAATTTACTCACATATTGAAAGCGGTTACATAGCCCGACATTATCAGTTAGTGATCGGTGCCGCATTCTGCCGCAGAGCCACGGAATGACGTCGCACCAGCGTCGGCATAAAGCAATGTGTTGCATCAGGATCCAGCGTTCCCGCCGCGCCTTGTAGCGCAAGCTCGGTGGCCATTTTTGCCATAGAAGCAATGGGATAGCGCACCGTTGTCAGCTGCGGGTCGGTGTAACGTGCGATGGGAATATCGTCGAAACCAATGATAGACAGATGTAATGGAATGGCGATGCCGTTGTCTTTTAACGCCGTTAGCGCGCCAGCGGCCATATTGTCGTTGTAAGCGAAGACTGCCGTCAGTTGCAGGTTACGTCCCAGTAGTTCCACCATGGCGGACTCTCCGCCCTGCATATCCGGTGAACCGGTACCGATCCAACTGTCGGCCGGGGTAATCCCCTGTTCTTTCAGAGCACTTAGCCACCCTTCTTTACGCATTGCATCGTCCTCAATGCGGTGACTCGACGCCAGGTAACCAATACGTAGATGCCCATTGTTCAGCAGCATACGGGTTGCCATTTTAGCGCCGCTAATATTATCCAGACAGACGCAACGATGCGCATAGCCCGGCACAATGCGGTTGATCAGCACCATACCGGGGATCTGATCCATAAACTCCGCCAGCTCGCGATCGCTCAACGCTTTCGAGTGAACAATCAGTGCGTTACAACGTTGACGAATCAGTACCTCAATGGCGTGACGTTCTTTTTCAGCTTCGTGGTAGCTGTTGCCTATCAGGACGTACTTCTGATGCTGCTGGGCAACCAGGTCCACGGCTTTGACCAACGCGCCAAAAAATGCATCTGATACATCCATCACCACGACCCCAATCGTGTCGCTCACCTGCGTCGCCAGCGCTTGTGCATTGGCATTAGGGCGATAGCCGAGCTGAGTCACAGCTTTCATTACCGCTTCACGCGTGTCAGGACTCACCAGCGCACTGTTGTTGAGTACGCGGGAAACGGTCGCTACAGAAACACCAGACTGCCGTGCCACATCACGAATGGTTACCATATTCACTGCCCTGTTTTAGATTGCGGCTGCCCGCAGACACCCCAGGCTGGGTATTTTGTCAGCACAACGAAACGGACTGCGTGAGTGATGTCACAGGAATGAAAGCGCTTACATCCATTTTGTTAATGAATGTGATCCAGATCGTTATCTGGATGTTCGCGGTAATGATGTCCCTGACGCACGCAGGGTTAATTGACGCCATAGCCATTCTACCGGGCCTTGCCGGTAAAAATGCAACCAAATGACGGAGAAAAGCAGGTTAACGGCCCAGACCGGAATGACAAATAACAGCAGCGCCAGTCGGTCATATTTCATAAATAAGCCGAATTGATAAAACAGCGTGGTGCAAATTAAGGTTTGTAACAGATAGTTGGTCAGCGCCATACGTCCAACGCAGGCTATCGCAACAACGCCTTTTAAGCGGCTCAGCTGCGGCCAGAAACCAAACAGCAATGCGGCATAGCCAATTGTCTGAAACGGCGCGCCCAGCTCACGCGGGGCCTGCAACAGAAAAGCGCACCAGCGATATGCCCAATCCAGATGCCACTGCGCGACGATAGCAGGCAGGTTAATCGCAATGCCAATAATGACCAATAACGCGCCGGTACGTCGATAGTGCTGCAAACTGTACTGCCCTTTCAGCCAACCGCTGCGCATCAATGCCGCGCCCAGCAGCATCATCCCCGCCAACTGCCAGCCGTACTGTGCGCCCAGCGCCAGTAAGCTATTCGACAGCATATCCACGCGATTGCTGACCGCTTCCATACCGCCGTTAATCTTCCAGTACTTCTCATACAGCAACGCAGAAGCATCCGGTGTCCAGGCCCGACTGGTCTCACTTCCGGAGATAAACCCCAGCAGCAACAGCACGCCAACGCCCACCAGATAGAGCAACACGCCGGTATTAAACAGACTTTTGACGGAAGGGGCATCGCGAACCAACCGCCAGCAAATCAGCCCGATGAGGCCATACGCCAGCAGGATATCGCCATCCCAGAACAGCAAACCGTGAATAAACCCCAGCAGAACCAGCAAAGTGAGTCGTGACTGGATCCAACGTTTGCCTCGCGGTAGCAGCATCTGCAGACCCGCGCCAAACAGCAGCGCAAACAGCGTGAGGAATTTCACCTGCGCAAAGAGATCAAGCACAGCCCAGGTCCAGGCATCTGACGGGGTAATGTTGCCGTACCAGGCAGGATTCAGATAGGCCGCCTTTGGCAGACCAAAGGCGCTAATATTGAGAAGCAGGATGCCGAGGATGGCGACGCCACGAATAAAATCCAGCGTGACATTACGCTCCATGGCCCCTGCCCTGATCAGTTGTGGTGACGCACGGCGCGCAGGAATTCCTGACGCGTATTCTGGCTGGACTTAAACAATCCGCCAAGCGAGGTGGTGGTGGTGGCGCTGGTCGCATCACGGATACCACGCGCTTTCACGCAGTAATGCACAGCATCAATTGAAACCGCCACATTATTCGTCCCGAGCAGCGTTTGCAGCGCGGTGAGAATTTGCTGAGTCAACCGTTCCTGGACCTGCGGGCGCTGAGCGAAGAACTGCACAATGCGGTTAATCTTCGACAGACCGATGACCGAATCTTTCGGAATATAGGCCACCGTCGCTTTGCCATCAATCGTGACGAAGTGATGTTCGCAGGTGCTGGTCAGCGTGATATCACGAACCGTGACCATCTCATCCACCTTCATTTTATTTTCAATGACGGTGATTTTAGGGAAATTGGCGTAATCGAGGCCGGAGAAAATCTCATCGACATACATTTTTGCGATGCGATGTGGCGTTTCCATCAGACTGTCATCGCTCAAATCAAGATTGAGCAATTGCATAATCTCGGTCATATGACCGGAGATAAGACGTTTGCGCGTTTCATTATCCATCTCTTGCACGGGCGGGCGTAGCGGTGTTTCAAGACCACGCGCGACCAGCGCTTCATGAACCAGGGCCGCTTCTTTACTGAGTGATGACATTTCTTTTTCTCCTGCAGGTGGGGCGCCTCTGCCCTGCGTGGGGCAAAGTTTTTAGGCTGTGTCACAGCCAGAACATTGTGCGTGAGGCGGCGCACATAATCCAGTATTCGCCGCGATAATTATTGAAATTGGTGCTGCCTTTTAGCACACAGATTTCAAACGTCATTCAACCGGGTGAATTCGAGTGTTAATGTAAAGTTATATAGATGATGAAGTATGTTTGCTCAATGCGGAAGTGAAAGTTACTCACAGTGCAATGAATAATCTGTATTATGGTGAGTTCGCAAACACATTCAGGTTCAACACAACAAGGAGGCACGCATGGAAATGCTTGAAGAGCACCGCTGTTTTGAAGGCTGGCAGCAACGCTGGCGTCATGACTCCAGCACGCTAAATTGCACCATGACCTTCAGTATTTTTCTTCCACCTCCCCGGGATAACTCCCCACCTCCGGTGCTGTACTGGCTGTCAGGCTTGACCTGCAATGATGAAAACTTCACCACTAAAGCCGGAGCACAACGTATTGCGGCTGAACTGGGCATCGTTCTGGTGATGCCTGATACCAGCCCGCGTGGGGAACAAGTCGCCAATGATGAAGGCTACGATTTGGGCCAGGGCGCCGGATTTTATCTCAATGCCACGCAACAGCCGTGGGCCTCACATTTTCGCATGTATGACTATCTGCGTGATGAGCTGCCGGCACTCATTCAGTCACAGTTTAACGTCAGCGATCGCTGCGCCATCAGCGGGCACTCAATGGGGGGGCATGGTGCACTGATCATGGCACTGAAAAACCCTGGCAAATACACCAGCGTTTCTGCCTTCGCCCCCATCGTCAATCCATGTCGCGTACCGTGGGGTGAGAAAGCCTTTAGCGCCTACCTGGGTGAGGATAAATCACGGTGGGCGGAATGGGACAGCTGTGCTCTGATGCTGGCCAGCAAACCCGCAGATGCGATCCCAACGCTTATTGATCAGGGGGATAGCGATCAGTTTCTCGCCGACCAGCTGCAACCCGCAGTCCTGGCCGAAACCGCCCGCCAGACTGCATGGCCGATGACGTTACGCATTCAGCCTGGCTATGATCATAGCTATTACTTCATTGCATCGTTTATTGAAGATCACCTGCGTTTCCACGCCCAGTATCTGCTGCTGAAGTAGCCTTCGAGGGCGCAAGCCCTCTTGGTTTCTCCATTATTCCTTCACTTTTTATCCATTTTTATTTCGCCGCTATCTCATTGATTTTATAAATACTTACCCAAATTTCACATCAAACACAAATGATTTCTATTATCATTTGTGTTTACAAAAATTCATACTTTTGTACAATCCCCCCGCTTCTTTACTGAAAAGAGTCCTTAAAAGACAAATACATACAATTGTCATGGCCTTTCACATGACACGCAGTTAGATTCATTTAAATGGAATGATACAAATGACTATACCTCACGTTAAGGCTGTAGCCGCCGCAGTATGCGTCGCGAGTCTCCCATCACTCGTCTATGCCGCCGACCAGGATACCGTGGTCGTCACCGCCACCGGGTTTGAGCAAAAAATTCAGGATGCCCCCGCCTCCATTTCGGTTATTACCAAGCAGCAGATCGAAGATAAAGCGTATCGCGATGTGACCGATGCACTGAAAGACGTCCCTGGTGTTGTTGTGACCGGCGGCGGTAGCAGCAGCGATATCAGCATCCGCGGTATGGCCTCGCAATACACGCTCTTCCTGGTTAACGGTAAACGTATCAGTACACGCGGTACCCGCCCGAACAGCGACAACGCGGGTATTGAGCAAGGCTGGTTACCGCCACTGGAATCCATCGAGCGTATCGAGGTGATCCGCGGCCCGATGTCGTCTCTGTACGGCTCTGACGCCATGGGCGGCGTGATTAACGTAATCACCAAAAAAGTCTCGAATACCAAAGCCTAGACCGGCTCCCTACATGGTGATGCTACCCTCCAGGAAGATCGGGACTCCGGTGACCTTTACCAGACAAATGCCTACGCGTCCGGACCACTGATCGACGGGCTACTCGGCGCAAAAGTGACCGGGCTGTTCTCCCATCGCGGAGAAGATAAGATAGTCAATGGTTACAATGAACAGCGCCTGCGCAACGGCGGACTCACCCTCAACTTCACCCCGGATGATAAAAATGACATCGACTTCGATGTCGCGCATGAACTCCAGGATCGCAACAGCACGCCGGGCGAATCGATGGCGGCAGAAAACTGCCGTAACGGTGTTTGTAAGCCAAACAGCAAAAGCTACAACCGTTATGAACACACAACGTATTCATTAACCCACAGCGGTTATTACGACGATTTCAACAGCACCAGCTATGTTCAGCAGGAAGAGACCAAAAACCCTGGTCGTCAGATGAAATCCTACAATACGATCTTCAATAACCAGAACCAGGTCTTCCTCGGGGCGCACACCCTGACAGTTGGCGGGCAATATCGTTATGAAAAACTGCGCGATAACGGCAACCAACTGCAGGCTGCTGACGGTCTGAACAAATTGACCCGCTGGAGCTGGGCGCTGTTTGCCGAAGACGAATGGGCGGTTACCGATACTTTCACGCTGACCGGCGGTCTGCGTATGGATAAAGATGAAAACTACGGTGACAACTGGACGCCGCGCGGCTATGGCGTATGGCACCTGAGCGATCAGTGGACCTTAAAAGGCGGTGTTTCTGCGGGCTATCGTGCGCCGGATCTGCGCCAGTCATCCGCAAGCTGGGGGCAAGTGACCGGCGGCGGTCGTCTGAACGGTATCATTGTCGGCAACCCGGATCTGAAACCGGAGAAAAGCCTCAGCGAAGAGATCGGTTTACTGTGGGATAACGGCAACGACCTCAATGCGGGCGTCACGCTGTTCAATACCGACTTCAAAAACAAAATCACCGAAGTGCGTCGCTGTAACAGCAGTGCCGATCCAGCTTGTACTATTGGCAGCACCCATTACGACTTTGTCAGCGATCGGGTTAACGTTGATAAAGCCAATATGCGCGGCGTCGAATCCACCTTCGGCTGGAAGATGACCTCCGACATCAACTGGACGGCGAACTACACCTATACGGAATCTGAACAGAAAAGTGGTCAGTTCTCGGGTCAGCCGTTAAACAAAATGCCAAAGCATATGTTTAATACCACACTGGACTGGCAGGCTACGCAGGATATCGGTTTCTGGAGCCGTTTGAATCTGCGTGGCAAAACATCAGAATACCTGAGTCGTACCTCCATGGCGCAAGGCACTCCTTCCTATACCCAGGTCGATATCGGTATGCGTTACTACGCGACTAAAGATGTACTGCTTACTGCGGGCGTGTATAACGTGCTGGATAAACAGATTGATTACGATACCTATGACACCGTGCTTGATGGTCGTCGCTACACTGTTGGCCTGACTTACAACTTCTAAAGTTTGGACAATAAATAACCCCGGCACTCACCATGCCAAATGCTGTTCAGTTAACATTTTAGTTTCAGAAAGCATCAACATGTGTTGGCGGGGTAATGAACATGCTCTCTCTGAGAAAGGGTTCCGTTCACCTCATGTTCATCGCTTCTCTGTACACTGAACGCCAGTGAACGTGTTAAGGGTGCTATCGCCGCACCCTTAACAATCCCGGCTCCCGGCACGGAAAATTGTTGCTGCGCAATCCCCTCCGCTTATTCCTCCAGGCTACCGGGCCGGGCGCGATGCAACATCCCTGTCGCACGCACCCTGAACCCGCATCCCTGCGGGTTCTCCCGGCCTTACGGAAACACGTCGGCAATTTTCAGCCGGACCAGCCACGCCTGACCACCTGTATTTTTATTTGAATATGTTTGAACAGCAAAACAAATTTAACTGAAAATCAGAGAGTTGAAGCGATGTCTCCGGTCCGGCTGAAAATCGATGAGGTGTTGACGGCGACCGGGGCTGCCCGCAGGGATGCGGGCAGAGGGGACGGCCTGCAGGGACGCAGGCTCGGCCCCGACCCGACAGGCAGACGGCATAAGACGAATAGCTCGCGCAGCGACGATTTTCCCGCCGGGAGCCTGGGATGCAAGGGAGGCGGCGGTGAGCCTCCCTTGCACGTTCACGTGCAGAGCGATATCAGAGAAGCGATGAACATAAGGTGAACGGAAACTAATCCAGAGTAAAACGTTCTCCAGACATGTTTAACTGACAGGCATTAGGTATTCACTATGCCGGGGGAGGGTTATTGTCTGCCGGATGGCAGCACGGAGGCCTTACCCGACCTACACTATCTTACGTAGGCCGGATAAGCGCGATGCCATCAGGTACTAGATTACTTCTTCACACGTTTCGGAAAGTGCATTTCGCTGTAACGAACGAAACGGGTTCCTTTGGTCAGCTTATAGCCAAACCAGATGATCAGGAACAGCGGGATACCAATGTAGGTTGCCATTACGCCGCCCCAGTCAATGGTATCTTTCAGGAACGCTTCATAGTTTTGCCCCAGGGTGATTATCAGACACAGGACAAAGGCAAAGATCGGCCCCAGAGGGAAGAAGCCTGAACGATACGGCAGATCCTTAATATCATGGCCCTGCAACACATAACCACGACGGAAACGATAGTGGCTAATCGCAATTCCCAGCCAGGCGATAAAACCCGTCATCCCGGAGGTGTTCAACAGCCACAGATACACCGTCTGGTTACCAAACATGGATGTCAGGAAGCACAGACCTGCCACGACAGTCGTCGCATACAGCGCGTTACGCGGTACACCGCCACGAGACAGTTTAGAGAAAATACGCGGCGCTTTACCGTCACATGCCAGGGTGTAGAGCATACGTGTTGATGCATACATACCCGAGTTACCCGCCGACAGCACCGCCGTCAGGATAACGGCGTTCATCACCGCCGCCGCAGACAGCAGACCCGCGTGCTGGAATACCAGCGTGAACGGGCTGACGCTGATGTCTTTTACATCATTGCGCAGCAGGCTCGGATCGGTATACGGGATAATCAGGCTGATAATCAAAATCGCGAACACATAGAACAGCAGAATTCGCCAGAATACCTGGCGCACCGCGCGTGGAATGTTCTTCTCTGGATCTTCAGATTCGCCCGCGGCGATACCAATCAACTCGGTCCCCTGGAAGGAGAAGCCGACGATCATCGCCACACCAATCATGGCGGCAAAACCACCAGCAAAGGGTGCATCACCTGTCGTCCAGTTACTCCAGCCCACCGGTTGAGCACCTTTGAAGATACCGATAATCATCATCACGCCAACCACGATGAAGATAATCACGGTGGTAACTTTGATCAGTGAGAACCAATACTCTGCTTCGCCAAATCCACGTACCGAAATGTAGTTCAGCAGGAAGATAACGCCAAGGAACAGCGCACTCCAGATCCAGCCAGGCGTATCCGGGAACCACCAGCTCATTACCAATTGTGCGGCCACCAGGTCCACGGCGATAGTCACCGCCCAGTTGTACCAGTAGTTCCAGCCGAGCGCGAAGCCAAAGCCTTCTTCTACATAGTTCTGACCGTAGGTAGAGAATGAACCGGAAACCGGCATATAGGCTGCCAGCTCACCAAGACTGGTCATCAGGAAGTACACCATCAGGCCAATCAGAATATAGGAAAACAGCGCGCCGCCAGGACCCGCCGCAGAAATGGTTGCACCAGATGCAACAAAAAGACCCGTACCGATGGAACCACCAATGGCGATCATCGTCAGGTGACGCGCCTTCAGTTCACGGCGTAGCGTGGGCGCTTCTGTGGTTTTAGTTTCGGAAACCATGTGAAAATGCTATCCATCCAAAAAATGAGGCGCGATTGTAGCAGACGAAATGGCATTCTTCCGGCACAAATGCGCTGTTATAAGAGACCTTCATGACTGGCTGCGGATTATAAGTAAAGCAGAAAATGGGCAACGTATGACGATTGCCCTCAGTTGAAGATGGGGTGTGTTCATTGCAGGCGCGACGCACCAGCGTCTTATTCAACCTGCTCTACCTGGTCGCTATAACGCAAAAAACGCAGCAGCGAGTTTGAAAGATGTTTTTGGCGATGATGGACGCGCCAAAGCGTGCGGACCAGACGTGGCAACGGCACCGGAACTTCGCTTAACGTTCCTGCCTGCAGTTGTTCGGCAATAACCCGACGTGACAAGCAGCTGATCCCCAGGCCATGGCGGACAGCATGTTTAATAGCTTCAGAGTTACCCAACTCCATTGCCATCTGAAATCTCGGTAGATGAGACAACAACAGGTAATCCACCAGCTCACGGGTACCGGACCCACGTTCGCGCAGGATCCAGGGCGAAGCCGCAAGTTGCTCCAGCGTCACCGGGCCCGTGGTTAGCGGCGATGACGGCGCCGCAAATACCACCAGTTCATCTTCCAGCCACGGTTCAGAGATGATCTCCGTACTGTGACAGGGCCCTTCGATAAGCCCGATGTCGACCCGAAAATCCAGCACCGCATTGATAACATCCTGGCTGTTGCCCACGCTGAGTTCCAGCGGCAAGTCGGGGAAATCACGCCGGTAACCTGCAATCATGGCAGGTAAAATATAGTTGCCGATGGTGCTACTGGCATAGACGCGAATCGCGCCATTATCTTCACGAAAAAGCTGTTCGATTTCTGTCGTTTGCTCGAGCAAGGCCAACGCACGCGGATAGAGTAAGCGCCCGTGCTCATTGACGACCAGCCGCTTGCCGACACGGTCAAACAGTTGCACGCCAAGTTGCCCCTCTAAATCGGTCAGCGCAGCACTCACCGCTGACTGCGACAATGACAACATGACAGATGCCTGAGTCGTCGAGCCGCTTTTCAGTACCTCAGCAAACACTTCAAGTTGTCGCAGGGTGATATGCATAGTCGTTTTCCACCGGGTAGCCCGCGCTTACCACTTATAAAGATTAATTATAAATATATAATCAATTTTATTTTTAAGCCACTTCACCTTACAATTTTTGCCAAGAAATCATTCAAATTGTTCAGGAGGGGTTATGACTGAACTCGCCCTACAGAATCATCGTCGTACAGTGTGGCATTTTATTCCGGGGCTTGCCCTGAGTGCAGTTATCACCGGGGCCGCCTTATGGGGAGGTTCCATTCCCGCCGTCGCAGGTGCCGGGTTCAGCGCCCTCACCTTAGCCATCTTATTCGGGATGGTTATCGGCAACACCGTGTATCCACAAATCTGGAAAAGCTGTGACGGTGGCGTGCTATTTGCCAAGCAACATTTACTGCGTCTGGGGATCATCCTTTATGGTTTCCGCCTCACCTTCGCCCAAATAGCCGACGTTGGTGTCAGCGGTATCGTCATCGATGTCCTGACGCTCAGCAGCACCTTTATGCTGGCCTGCTTCCTCGGACAGAAAGTCTTTGGTCTGGACAAACACACCAGTTGGTTGATTGGTGCGGGGAGCAGCATTTGTGGTGCCGCCGCGGTATTAGCCACCGAGCCGGTGGTGAAAGCAGAAGCCAGTAAGGTAACGGTCGCCGTTGCTACCGTGGTTATCTTCGGGACCATTGCTATCTTCCTGTACCCGGCAATGTACCCGCTACTGGCGCACTGGTTTAGCCCGGAAACCTACGGGATTTATATTGGCTCCACGATGCATGAAGTTGCACAGGTTGTTGCTGCCGGGCATGCAATCACCCCGGAAGCTGAAAACGCAGCCGTCATTGCTAAAATGCTGCGTGTCATGATGCTGGCTCCGTTCCTCATCATCCTGGCAGCTCGTGTTAAACAACTGTCTCCGGCGACCGGCGGAGAGAAAAGTAAAATCACTATTCCGTGGTTTGCCATCCTGTTTATTGTGGTCGCGATTTTTAACTCGTTCCACCTGCTGCCACAGTCAGTGGTGAACATGCTGGTGACGCTGGACACCGTGTTGCTGGCGATGGCGATGGCAGCACTGGGGTTAACCACTCACGTGAGTGCGCTGAAAAAAGCCGGTGCAAAACCTCTGCTGATGGCACTGGTGCTGTTTGTCTGGCTGATTGTGGGCGGTGGCGCGATTAACGTTGCCATCCACGCGCTGATGGCATAATCGATCACGACTCACCTCCATTAACCCGCTATACTCTTCCCTTTTGAGTATGGCGGGTTTTTCCCGTCATATTTCAAGTTGCAGGCGCGTTGGCTGCACTCGTTCACCCCAGTCACGTACTGAAGTACGCTTCCGGGGATTCTCTCTCTTGCCACCTTCCTGCAACTCGAACTATTTAGGGAATCATTATGAAATACATCGGAGCGCATGTAAGCGCCGCTGGCGGTCTGGCTAACGCTGCTATTCGAGCTGCAGAAATCGAAGCGACCGCATTCGCCCTGTTCACCAAAAATCAGCGCCAGTGGCGCGCCGCGCCATTGACCACTGACGTCATTGATGACTTCAAGGCAGCCTGCGAGAAATATCACTTTTCCTCCGCACAAATCCTGCCACACGACAGCTACCTGATTAACCTCGGCCATCCCGTCAGCGACGCGCTGGAAAAATCACGCGATGCTTTTCTTGATGAAATGCAGCGCTGCGAGCAGCTTGGTTTATCCCTGCTTAACTTTCACCCGGGCAGCCACTTAATGCAGATCCCGGAAGATGAATGCCTGGCGCGTATTGCCGAATCAATCAACATTGTCCTTGCTCAGACTCAGGGCGTGACGGCAGTCATTGAAAACACCGCCGGGCAAGGCAGTAATCTGGGTTTTAAGTTCGAGCATCTGGCGGCAATCATCGACGGCGTCGAGGATAAATCCCGGGTAGGCGTCTGCATCGACACCTGCCACGCCTTCGCGGCCGGTTACGATTTGCGTTCCGCTGACGAGTGTGAAAAGACATTCGCTGAATTTGAACGTATTGTCGGCTTTAACTATTTACGCGGTATGCACCTGAACGATGCCAAGAGCGCATTTGGCAGCCGCGTTGACCGCCACCATAGCTTAGGGGAAGGCAATATCGGTCACGATGCATTCCGCTGGATCATGCAGGACAGCCGTTTTGACGGCATCCCACTGGTACTGGAAACCATCAACCCTGATATCTGGGCCGAAGAAATTGCATGGCTGAAAGCGCAGCAAACTGAAAAGGCGGTTGCATAATCATGAACGACAGGGAAAAGCAGATCCTTAAGATCCTGCGACGCAATCCGCTGATACAACAAAATGAAATCGCCGATATTTTGCAGATCAGCCGTTCGCGCGTCGCCGCACATATTATGGATTTGATGCGCAAAGGAATGATCAAAGGTAAAGGTTATATCCTTACCGAACAAGATTATTGCGTCGTCGTCGGGGCAATAAACATGGATATTCGTGGTGTCGCTGACATCCACTATCCTCAAGCCGCATCTAACCCCGGCAGTATCCACTGTTCTGCAGGCGGCGTGGGACGAAACATCGCCCACAACCTGGCGCTACTGGGCCGTGACGTGCATTTAATTTCCGCTGTTGGCAGCGATTTCTATGGCGAAACGCTGCTGGAACAAACGCGTCAGGCCGGTGTTAACGTTTCCAATTGTATTCGTCTGCATGGACATAACACCTCCACCTATTTGTCGATCGCGAACCAGCAGGAAGAGACCGTACTGGCGATTAACGACACCCACATTCTGCAACAGCTAACACCGCAGTTGCTGAACGGTTCACGGGATCTTATCCGCCATTCCGGCGTCGTGCTGGCGGATTGCAACCTGACTGCTGAAGCCATCGAGTGGGTATTTACGATTGCTGATGACATTCCGGTATTTATTGATACCGTTTCAGAGTTCAAAGCAGCAAAAATGAAGACCTGGTTTACACGTATTCATACGCTCAAACCCACGCAGAAAGAGCTGGGCATTTTATGGGGTAAGCCTGTCCAGTCGGATGCGGATCGCGTGCAAGCCGTCAACGACCTCCATCAGCAGGGCGTAAAACGCATCTTTGTGTGTCTGGAAGACGAATCCGTTTTTTGCAGCGAAAAGGACGGAGAGCAATTTTTACTGACATCGCCGAAGCATACGGTGATAGACAGCTTCGGCGCCGATGACGCATTTATGGCGGGATTGTTATACAGCTTCCTGGAAGGAAGTGAGTTCCGCGAAAGCGCGCAGTTTGCAATGGCCTGCGCAGCATTATCACGCGCCAGCGTCAGTATTAACAACCCGACGCTCTCTGCCGATAATGCCCTGTATTTGCTGAAAACCGCTTAGATATAATGCCGGATGGCGCTACGCTTATCCGGCCTACAAACAACAGCACTTCCTCGTAGGCTGGATAAGGCGTCAGCCGCCATCCGGCAAGACATCCGGCTACGCT
This sequence comes from Citrobacter sp. RHBSTW-00671, assembly GCF_014103415.1. NCBI lineage: Bacteria > Pseudomonadati > Pseudomonadota > Gammaproteobacteria > Enterobacterales > Enterobacteriaceae > Citrobacter > Citrobacter sp. RHBSTW-00671. Next base: position 2,309,429 of record NZ_JABXPR010000001.1, on the reverse strand, counting down.
AAACCAATAAAGAAACCGGCTATTGTGGCGCTCATCAGGTTAGAAAGCGTTGCCGCAGCCAGTGCTCTCATCCCAAGCTGTGCGATTTCCGGTGCGCGCTGCGGCGCAATGGCTGAAAACGCCCCGACGACAACACCAATCGAACCAAAGTTTGCAAAACCACACAGCGCAAACGAAATAATCGCAATGGTCTTCACATCCAACGTCCCACCCGTTTGCAGGTACGGTGAGAAGTTGAGATAAGCGACAAACTCATTAATCGCCAGCTTCTGCCCGATCAGGCTCCCCGCCAGCGTTGCATCGCTCCAGTCCACCCCCATAATCCACGCCAGCGGAGCCAGGATATAGCCAAAAATGCCTTCCAGGGTCGCGTGACCGAAGCCAAACCAGCCACCAACGCCACCAATAATGCCGTTAATTAACGCAATAATGGCGACAAATGCCATTACCACCGTCGCAACGCCTGCGGCAATCTTCAGCCCGGTCATCGCCCCACTGGCCGCCGCTTCGATGATGCTTTTCGGTGGGGTCTCAGTAAACGACAGATTCTCGAAGGTGACGCGAGACTCTTCTGTTGCCGGGCTCAGCATACGCGCGAACAAAATCCCGCCAGGAATTGCCATCAACGATGCCGCCAACAAATAATCGATGGGTACACCCATTCCGGCATAACCAATCATCATTGAACCCGCAATAGACGCCATCCCGCTACAAATTGCAGTAAACAGTTCATTGCGATTCAGGCGATCAATAAAGGGTTTCACGATTGCCGGAATTTCGTTTTGCCCGAGAAAAATTGTCGTCACCGCGACAAACGATTCGATTTTGCTGATGTTCAGCGCTTTCTGGAAAATACCACCGAGAATACGGATCAACAGTCCCATTACGCCAATGTAGTAAAGCAGGCTTATCAGCGCGGTAACAAAAATGATCGCGGGGAGTACCCTGAAGGCAAAGATAAAACCGGCACCGTCAAACAGCACATCCATTTTAGGACCGACCAACGAGCCGAAAATAAATGCACTTCCCGCATCGCTATATGACATGACCTTGTGGACGCCGAGTGCCGCCTGTTCAACCAGCCATTTCCCCGGAGGGAAATACAACATGATACCGCCAATGGCGATTTGCAAAACCAACGCGGCGCCAACGGTACGCAGACTAATCCGTTTTTTATTTACTGACAGCAGAAACGCGATGGCCAGTAATACCACCATACCCACAACACTTCTCATTATATCCATAATGAAATCCCTTCATGCCAGGAAACCCGGCGCTAACGCCAGGTTTTGGTAGGTTTGATATTCACGGGCGACCACTTTCTGCCCGGTAAATTCGGTCAGGCGAGGCGTTGGTATTCCTTCGCAATCTCGCAAGCCAGTATGGCGTTGTTGAACACCAACTGAATGTTAGATTTCAGACTGTCGCCTCCGGTCAGTTCCGCAACTCGTGCCAGCAGGAACGGCGTACTATCTTTGCCCACTACGCCCTGCTCTTCAGCTTCTTTCACTGCCCGATCGATTGCCGCATTAATTTTTTCTTCTGCCATTGCGAACTGTTCAGGGATGGGGTTTGCGACAACCAGGCCGCCGTTCAGGCCGGTTTGCCATTTCACCGCCATCGCACGGGCAATGTCTTTTGCGCTGTCCAGACGAATACTGACGTCAAACGGACTGGTGCGGCAGAAAAATGCTGGCAGTGATGTTGTCTGATAACCAATGAGCGGCACACCGAAGGTTTCTAAATATTCGGTTGTTAATCCGAGATCGAGAATAGATTTTGCCCCTGCACAAATAACCGTGACATTGGTATGTGCCAGTTCTTGCAGATCCGCAGAAATATCAAATGTATGCTCAGCCCCGCGGTGAACACCGCCGATACCCCCGGTTGCAAATACTTTAATTCCCGCCATAGCGGCAATAATCATGGTAGAGGCAACGGTAGTCGCACCATTTTTCCCCGCGGCGACAACAAACGGTAAATCTCGACGGCTAACTTTAGCAACGTTATGCCCTTCACGTCCTAAAAGTTCAATTTCGTCTTTACTCAAGCCCACTTTCATTACCCCGCCAATAATGGCAATGGTTGCAGGCACAGCACCATGTTTGCGAATAGTTTCTTCTACTTCAATTGCTGTCTGCGCATTCTGTGGAAATGGCATGCCATGGGAAATAATGGTTGATTCAAGTGCAACAATGGGTTTTTTACTGTTTAATGCTTCCTGAACTTCTGGAGATATTTGTAATAATTCAGAGGAAAGAGTTAATTCAGACATTCTATGTTCTCCACTAATGAGCTAACATTCGCAACAGACAAATCAGGGTTATTGGTATATTCACAGGCCAGTGCCATCGATGAGCAACCCTGCGCAAATCGAACCGAATCAATAAAGGGCAAACCGTCTACCCAGCAGGACGCCAGTCCCGCCATCATGGCGTCACCCGCCCCCGTGACATTAATGACGTGAGTTTTAATGGGCAGCGACCAACCGCTACTCCCCGAGATATCACTATAATAAACACCGTCCCCCCCCATGCTGAGCACCAGGCGGTTTAGGCCGCGTTCATGAAACCACGTGGCAACTTTGCCAACATCCTCTCGCCCGGAGAGGGCAATACCACTCAGGGTTTCAGCTTCAAGTCGATTAGGTTTTAAGGTATGGATTTTGCCGAGCTGCTCGCGAATTTTAACGCACTTCCATGCCGATACCGGGTCAACAAACACCGGTACCTCACCCGCATTTTCCAACACCCATGTCAGCGCGTCTTCACTAATATTACAGTCAGCGACAATGACTTTTGCTGCACGAATAAAATCACGATGTTGTGACAAAAAATCCGCTGAAATGTGGTCGGTAATACTCATATCATTAATGGCAACCAGCATCTCACCGGTATTATCAAGCAGCGACAAATAGCTTGATGTATTTTCTCCAGCAACAATCAGGCATTTTTCGACATGAACACCAGATTGATTAGTTTGCGCCAGCAGTGATTGCCCATAGAAATCGTTACCAACGGCAGTCAGTAACCATGAATTTTTCCCCAGTAGCGCCAAATTATGAGCGATATTGCGCCCCACGCCGCCTGGCGTAAATTTTATTTTCCCCGGATTCGAGTCCGCATAATTAAGAGAAGCATGCGAATACCCGGCGACATCCATATTGGCCGAGCCAATGGTTACTATGTATTCCTTTTCACGCATAGCACGTCCCCTGGCAATATAATTACCACTAATGAGTTCGTCAGAAATAACCCTTACCACACCAAAGATTATTAGAGCACATGTTCACTATCAAACATGTGTTCATATTAGCCAGGTTTTTTGTAAAGTAAATCCATCCGCAAGATCTAAAACAAATAGATATGAACAGAATCACAATTTTTTATAGATACAGTTTGCAAGGGCGCGAAAAAATGAGAGGTAGAACACAAATTGAGCAAGTCAGAAAAAAACCTCCGGATAACCGGAGGTTTTTCAGATGCACGAGGCGGACTGCGTGTATTAACTGAGCGAAACCAGATCCTCCGGCATGTGGTTGTACAAAATCCGCCAGAAGTGCTCAGCCGTTTTATTCAAGCGGGTATCCATCCGGTAAATATAGGCCTGAATAGGCACCATCAGTTCCGGCGTCTGCAGACAAACCAGCCGCTTGTCACGCAGTTCGTTTACGATAGTCCACGCCGGTAGCCAGGCGATACCATGCCCATCTAATGCCATATTTTTCAATAACTCACTCATCGAAGACATAAACAGTGTACGAGCAGAAATGCCCCCCACTTCCGCCAGATGACGGTTTACCAATCTTCCCATGTAGGATGTGCTGGTATAGTTCAGGATCGGCACCTGCGGCTGATAGATATCAAACAACGCCTTCCCCTGCGCGTCAGCCGCACAGACGGGATACAGCTCAGACTCAAAAACCTTTAAACCGCAGAAAGGTGACTGCATTAAGTCTTCATCCCGAAAGGAGATAATAAAATCACTTTTCCCTTCACGCAGGGTATTCACCGCTTGCACCACATCAATCGCCTCGACGTGATAAACAAACTCTTCCCCCCAGGCCGCCATTGAGTGCACTAATCTGGGCAACATAGTCAGCGACAGAGAATGTGCCGCCGCTATTTTGATATTGGGTACCCCAAGCAGGTTGTGCCCGCTGAGCTCATCCAGATTGCATTCCAGCTGTTGCAGCAGGCTACGGGTTTGTGAATGGAATAACTTGCCCTCCTCCGTGAGTTGCAGTGGGCTCGTCGTGCGATCAAAAAGCAGTACCCCCACGGCTGATTCGAGCGCTTTGATCCGCCTGCTAAATGCCGGTTGGGATATATTGCGTTCCTCAGCCGCCTGGGAAAAATGACGACACGCCTCCAGCGTCAGGAAATCATATAACCATTTTGTCTCAATATTTTTCATGCCTGTCACGCGGATGTTTAAATATGCCAATTGGCTTTAAGCATCATGCCTGAATATTTCCAGAGATGAAATTCATCATCGCCACCTGGTGATTCGTTTTTTGCATCAAGCCTTCGTTTTTGGCATTACCGTGCCTCCCTCCCCCTCGGCCACAACCGCTCACCTGCCGCGTATTGTCGGACCTCAGGCTGAATACCGGCCTGATGAGATGACAAACGAAGCCACATCCATGCGGTTTTTGCATTGAACAAAACATTATTGCATTTCTCCTCACGCCTCACTGCTGTTAAACATTACCAGCAGATACAACGTAGCTCTGAATATTAATCATCGGTGAATTGAGGTATATATCGTGAAAGGTTTAATTGGCGTACTTGGTGGTATGGGGCCAGCTGCAACAGTCGACCTGTTTAATAAATTCGTCACCTTTACCGCGGCACAACGTGACCAGGAACATATCCCATTAATTATTTCATCTATTCCTGACATTCCTGACCGAACTGACGCGTTAATGCATCATGGTAATTCCCCGCTTCCGGCAATGCGCGATTATATGCATAAACTCGAAGATGCTGGCGCGGAGTGTATTGTGATCCCCTGTAATACCGCCCATTTTTGGTTTAATGAATTAAAAGAGTGCTGTCACACAGAGCTGCTCAGTATCGTTGAAACGACCATCAACGAGGTCAAGAACTGCGGAAAATCACGTATTGGACTGCTCGCCACCAACGCCACGTTGTACATGGGTCTCTATCAAAAAGGCATTGAATCTCTTGGGCTAACCTGCATCAGTCCTGACTCGGCCAGTCAGGAAAAAGTGATGGAAAGCATCTATTGCTTAAAAGCCAGTGATGCTAAGCGGGCACAAATGCTGATGAATGAACAGGCTCAAGCACTCTTCTCTCGCGGCGCACAAGTTATCGTACTGGGATGTACGGAAGTCCCCGTCATCCTTGCTGAGGCTGTCAAAACATCACCTGAAAAATATATTGATTCAACCGGTTCGTTGGTTCGCGCCGGTATTAAATGGTACGAGAAACGCGTGGGTAAAAATCACCTTCTGGTGCAATGAAAATCTATGCCGTGCTAATTGTTGCATTAAATAAACACCCATTTTAATAACGAATTATTCTCTGGCGGAGGCCATCATGATTTGGCTGGAAATTATCGTAGTGTTGGGCGCAATATTTTTTGGCATCCGCCTCGGCGGAATTGGTATCGGTTTATGTGGCGGGCTGGGGCTGGCTATATTAACGCTGGGATTTGGGCTGAGAATTGGTTCACCGCCCGTTGACGTTATTCTCATTATTATGACGGTTGTCGTGGCTGCATCGGCGCTACAGGCCGCCGGAGGTATGGATTATCTGGTTCGCGTTGCCGGGAATTTCATGCGGCGTAACCCTAAATATATCAATATTATTGCGCCGATCATCACCTGGGCGATGACCATTATGGCGGGGACCGGGTTTATTGTTTTTTCTACCCTACCGGTCATTGCCGAAGTCGCAAAAGAGTCCGGTATCCGCCCCTCACGCACGCTCGCAGGATCCGTCGTCGCCTCCCAGGTGGCAATATCCGGCTCGCCGATCAGTGCTGCGATGGCCGCAATGTTAACCATCATGGAAGGAAACGGCGTCAGCTTTATACAGGTCATGGCGGTATGCCTGCCCGCCTCGTTCGTTGCCGCCATGGTGGCCGCATTCATCGCTTCACGCCAGGGGTGCGAACTACAGGATGATGAAGTGTATCTGCAACGCCTGCAAAAAGGTCTGGTCCGTAAATATGAAAGCCAGAGTAGTACGACGCCGGGTGCCGTACTTTCCGTGGCCCTGTTTATGCTGGCAACCATCGTCATCGTCATCCTTGCCGCCTGCCCTCAGCTACGTCCGGGATTCGACGTCGGTAGTCCGATGAATACGCGGGATATTATTATTATCTGCATGTTATCTGCCGCTTGCCTGATGGTCGTGTTATGCAAAACATCTACAGATGCCATTGTACTGACATCCACTTTTCGAGCAGGGATGAGTTCGCTGGCCGTCATTCTCGGCATTGTTACGCTGGGAACCACATTCATTGACGCACACTTAGCGGAAATTAAAGACATCGCGGGTAATATTCTACAGGCCTACCCGATGCTGTTGGCTCTGGTACTGTTTGGGACCTGCGCGCTGCTCTATTCGCAGGGAGCCACCACGCCGCTGATTATCCCGCTTGCCGTCGCGCTCGGCGTACCCACCTGGGCCATTCTGGCTTCCTATGTGGCAGTGACTGGTGTGTTCGTTCTACCTACATACCCCACTTCACTGGCGGCAATGGAGTTCGACACCACCGGGACAACGCGCGTGGGCAAGTATGTTTTAAACCATCCGTTTATGTTGCCAGGACTGGGTGGGATCATCGCGGGCGTTGCCTTTGGTTTTATCATCGCGCCAATGATTGCCTGACCTGTTTTATTCAGGGGGGCCGAAAGCGATATCGCCCCCTGAAAACTTCGCGACTTACCTGACCTGGCTCACCATAGCAATACCGTCTTACCTTTATCTATTTGCTTCACATCGCTGCTTTTAATCACGCGGTGATAGCCATAGGTGTCAGCATATTTTGTCAGTCCTGTCCCAGAATCCGGCTCAGGCTTGCCTTGCGTCTCTATCGTTGCCCCTGATGTTGTTGTCATCACATAAGTGGTTGAGCACCCCGTAAGCAACAGCGTAGCGAGTGACAGAGAGGCAAAAATGTGCGTTTTTTTCATATTCGATTTCCGTGATGAGTTTGATTTAAGGGCACTTTATCGAATTTGGTTAAGGCAAGATGGATTATTGTGGCGATGCCGCAACTGTCGGGATCAAAGAATAAAAAAGGGCAGAGGAATCTCTGCCCTGGGAAGTAAAGAAGGGTTAGGCTACTTTCGCAACGGCGTCCACTTCCGGGCGCTTCAGCACCGCGTAGGAGAGACCTGCCACCAGCGTACCAGCAACAATCGCCAGCAGGTATCCAAGCACAGGGGTAATGGCACCTGGGATCAGCAGTACAAACAGTCCGCCGTGTGGCGCCATCAACTTCGCACCCACAGCCATTGAGATTGCTCCCGTCACCGCGCCACCGACGATACAGCATGGCAGAACACGCATCGGATCGCGTGCCGCGAACGGAATTGCCCCTTCGGTGATGAAGCACAAACCCAGAACCAGCGCCGCTTTGCCACCTTCTTGTTGTGCTTTGTCGAACTTACGACGCGCAACCAGCGTAGCCAGACCCAGAGCCAACGGTGGCACCATACCTGCCGCCATAATGGCTGCCATCGGTGCATAAGTTTGCGTACTCAGCAGCCCCACCCCAAAAGCGTAGGCCGCTTTGTTCACTGGACCGCCCATGTCAGTACACATCATGCCGCCAAGAATAGCGCCAAGCAGAACCGCATTCGCCGTCCCCATGGTTTGCAGCCAGTGAGTCAGTCCTTCCAGAATGCCCGCAACCGGTTTACCAATCAGGTAAATCATTGCCAGACCAACGACCAGGCTCGAAAGCAGCGGAATAATCAGAATCGGTTTCAGCGCTTCCATACTCTGTGGGAGTTTCAACTTCGTGCTGATGAGCTTCGCCACATAACCGGCAAGGAAACCGGCGATAATCCCACCGATAAAGCCAGAACCGGTGCTTACCGCCAGCATACCGCCGATAAGACCCGGCGTCAGACCGGGACGGTCAGCGATAGAAAATGCAATGTAACCTGCCAGAACGGGCACCATCAGTGCGAAGGCTGAGCCCCCACCAATCTGCATCAGTGCTGCCGCCAGCGTACCCTGTTCTTTGAATGCTTCAATACCAAAGGCGAATGACAGCGCAATACACAGACCGCCCGCAACCACCATCGGCAGCATGTAAGACACACCGGTCAGCAGGTGACGATACGCGCCCGCACCCTCTTTTTTTCCTTCGGTGGCCGCAGTCTGATTCTTCCCGGCAGGCTGGTACGGAGTCGCTTCATCCAGCGCTTTATCCAGTTCCTGCTTCGTTTTCTTCAGCGCCAGACCCGTAGACGTGCGATACATCGGTTTTCCAGCAAATTTCGCCAGATCAACCTCAATATCAGCCGCCACAATCACCAGATCAGCCTCGGCAACCTCTTCCGGCGTAATGGCATTACCTGCCCCTACAGAGCCACGGGTTTCTACTTTCACCCACCAGCCACGTTTTTTCGCTTCGGTTTCAATGGCTTCAGCAGCCATAAACGTATGTGCGACGCCTGTCGGGCAGGCTGTCACTGCCACCACACGTTTTGGACCATTGCTTGCCACTGGCGTTGCCACAACCGGCGCGGTATATGGCTGCGCATGGCCTTTTGCTTCACTGAGAAAAAGCTCGGGATGTGCAACCGCACGACCGATGTCACCCAGCCAGACCTTTTTGCCGTTCAGCGAATTGTCGACAGGCAGCTTATCGCCCAGGACAATCGCCAGCTCTGCATCATTTGGATTGTCGATGATCTCCAGATGCGCTTTCTGTGCCGCCGCTCCAAGCAGGGTTTTCGCCATATAGGCGCGAGCCTGGCCGAGATTAGCGTCAATAATCAGCAGCGTTTTCATTATGCCTCTCCTGCTGTCAGTTAAACGGTTTTAAGTCGACACGCGCCATCATTGCGGCCAACTGAGGACGATCGGTAATACCCACATTACTTTGGCTTACCGCCAGGGCGGCTACAGCCGTCGCCAGACGCAGGGTATGTTCGCTGGATTCACGCATCAGCAAGCCATAAATCAGACCGCCAACCATTGAATCACCCGCACCTACAGTGCTGACCACCTCAACAGACGGTGGCTTAGCAATCCATTCACCCGAAGCGTTGACCCACAACGCGCCTTCCGCACCGAGTGAAATCACCACGTGCGCAATGCCTTGCTCACGCAGAGCATGTGCCGCATCGATAACATCTTTCATTTCTGGCAGCTTACGGCCAGCCCAGATTTCCAGTTCACGACGGTTTGGTTTCACCAGCCACGGAGCTGCCTTCAGGCCGGCGACCAGCGCTTCACGACTACTATCAAAGATAATGCATGGGCACTGACTGCGCAGGCGCGTCATCCAGTCAGTGAATGCTTCAGGGCTCACGCCGGTCGGCAAGCTGCCGCTGACGCACACCATATCGAATTGCCCCAGCCAGCTTAGTGAGTCATTCACAAAGCGTTCCCAGTCAGCCGGTGTGACTTCAAAGCCGGAAAAATTGAAGTCAGAAACTTCACCATCTTTTTCAGTCAGCTTGACGTTAATACGGGTACGCCCCTGCACCACCTGAAAACGGTTAGCGATGCCCAGTTCACTGAACAACTGCTGAAAACCATCCTGGTTGTCCTTACCCAGAAAACCGCCGACAGTCACGTCAATCCCCAGGTCCTTAAGCACTTTTGCGACGTTAATCCCTTTTCCTGCCGCATGCAGACCGGTCGTTTTCACCAGATTGACTTCACCACGTTCAATTTCTGGGCAAAAACCGACCAGATCGTAAGCCGGGTTCAGGGTGATAGTTGCAACACGTCTGCTCATTATGCGCCCTCCCCAAGACCTGCCGCGATGGCATCGCCAATGGCTTTCAGCGCCTGTTCAGCATCTTCACCCTGTGCGGTAAAGCGCAGGTGGTGTCCTTTTTTCACGCCCAATGCCACCACTTTCATCAAACTGCGTCCATTTGCCGGTTTTCCGGTTCCATCAAGATTCGTCACGGTTATTTCACTATTAAATTGTTTAATCGTATTCACCAGCATGGTGCCCGGACGGGCGTGTAAACCATGCTCATTACGCACTACAAACTCGGCACTCAGTACATCATCAGTTAATGCATCATCGCTGGTCAGCAGCGCCAACACCGTTGCTGCATCCGCCTTCAGCAAACGGTCAGCTTTATTGCTCAGCAACAGATCGCCAAGACGCTTCAGCACCGCAACGGGCTGGTCATCATTCATCGCGACAGTCACCAGCAGCGCAGCGGCTTCGCCCTGCACGTCAAATGCGCTTGCCGCACGACTGATTGCGACGGCGCTGCGCACATTGCCTTCAGCACAGTCATTCAGCCAGATGCCCTGACCAAGATTCATTGGTTGCTCGTTAATCGCTCTGGCCACAAAGGTGGCATCTACTGCACCGGCTTCTTTCAGACGTGCGGCGTTTAGCGCCTGCAGCGTCACCAGCGAATTGGCGACGACGTCCAACGATAGCGTTTCGTTATCAAGCTTCAGCTGCTCGCTCTGCTTTTCGCCCATCAGCAATGCACGTAATTCTTCTGCCGTGGTGGCGGATTTCAGCTGTTCCGCAACCGAGTCATCACTCAATACATGAGTCAGCTGACGCAACAACCCAAGGTGCTCATCTGAGCTGGCTGCAATGCCGATTGCCACATACGCAACCTGACCTTCGCCCCATGTCACCCCCTGTGGAAACTGAAACACCTGCACCCCGGTTTTCAGCACCTGATCGCGTGTATCTGTCGTACCGTGAGGAATGGCAATACCATTGCCGAGAAACGTCGATGTTTGTTGTTCGCGTGCCAGCATGCCATTGACATAGCCGTCCGCAACGTTGCCCGCTTGCACCAGGGCTGCGGCAACCTGGCGAATAGCCTCTTCTTTATTACCGGCCTGTTCGCCCGGGTGAATATCCTGAACAGATAACTGGAACATGATTCTCCTCTCCTGCTGAATTGAAACGATTCAGCTAACATGAGAAAAAAGGCGCCACCCGACTCCATCAGTTAAGGCAAGATGACGCTGAAACGTTTCAAGGAGTCTGGATCTTTCTGCTTCAGCACGCAAGGAAAGTTAACAATTAACTTGCTGAATTTAGATGTACCGCACATTTTCTCGGCGTTTCGTTGAAACAAGCTGACGCAAAAACGCGTTCAGCTTCTCAACTTCAGCATCGTCAGCATGTGGACCGATCAGACTGAAATGACATTTTGATTTTCCATACCGATTTTGATTTAGTGCCCTGTTTATTTTCTGGCGAGCAGCGTAAACTCCGCCTCTCTTCACTCCACTGATAGCTAAACATGCATAACACCCCCGTAGCCGCCACACCCAAGGCGTTTGATTTAACGTCTTCGGCGTTCCTGCTTGTCGCTTTTCTCACGGGTATCGCCGGGGCGTTACAGACGCCCACGCTCAGCCTTTTTCTGACCGATGAGGTCCATGCACGTCCGGGAATGGTGGGTTTCTTTTTTACCGGTAGCGCCGTCATCGGCATTTTGGTAAGCCAGTTTCTGGCCGGACGCTCTGACAAAAAAGGCGATCGTAAAAACCTGATCGTTTTTTGCTGTGCACTGGGTATGCTGGCCTGCGTGCTGTTTGCCTGGAACCGTAACTATTTTATTTTGCTGTTTGTCGGCGTATTCCTCAGTAGCTTTGGCTCCACCGCCAACCCGCAAATGTTTGCGCTCGCTCGCGAACATGCCGATCGCACGGGTCGGGAAGCCGTCATGTTCAGCTCGATTTTACGTGCTCAGGTTTCACTGGCCTGGGTGATCGGCCCACCGTTGGCCTACGCACTGGCCATGGGGTTCAGCTTTACGGTGATGTATCTCAGCGCCGCGGTGGCATTTATTGTCTGCGGCGCGATGGTCTGGTTTTTCTTACCGTCAATGAACAAAAGCGTACCTCTCGCAACAGGTGCGGTTGAGGCTCCACGCCGTAATCGTCGTGATACGCTGCTGCTTTTTGCTATCTGCACATTAATGTGGGGGACCAACAGCCTCTATATCATTAATATGCCGCTGTTTATCATCAATGAACTGCATCTGCCTGAAAAACTCGCCGGTATCATGATGGGCACCGCAGCAGGGTTGGAAATCCCAACCATGCTGATTGCCGGATATTTTGCGAAACGTCTGGGCAAACGTCTGTTGATGAGAATCGCCGCCATCGCCGGGTTCTTTTTTTATGCGGGTATGCTGTTGGCACATTCGCCGGCGGTTTTGCTCGGCTTACAGTTGCTGAACGCGATTTACATCGGCATCCTCGGCGGGATTGGCATGCTTTATTTTCAGGATTTGATGCCGGGACAGGCGGGATCAGCCACAACGTTGTACACCAACACCATCCGCGTCGGCTGGATTATTGCCGGATCGTTGGCGGGTATTGCCGCAGAACTCTGGAATTACCACGCCGTATTCTGGTTTGCGCTGGTGATGATCGTCGCGACGGTTGTGTGCCTGGTACGCATCAAAGACGTTTAAGGCGCAGTCAACGCTTCCAGCTCAATAAGGTACAACATGGCCTGGTGTGTCGTTTTACCGCACATTTCCGCACTGGGTTGCAAACCAGCACACACTTTTGGGCGCAACGGAGACGCAAAAATCTTACAGCGCAGGGATTCATCTAGCTGAACGCATGGCGTATTGGCGGGTTTGCCATCAGGCATGCCAGGGATAGGGCTGGAGATAGAAGGCGCAGTGCAACATGCGCCACAATCCGGACGGCATTCCATACAGTATTCTCTTTAGGGTAAACCATCGGATTGTTCAGGTAGCGAACAGTATACACAAATTCATTCGGCGCGCCTCAAGATGGCATACACACAGCCAACAACGAGGTAACCAGAAGGGCGAAGTGTATACCACCTTTTTTGCACCAGCAAAAGTGTGAATTCCGCTTGCCTGAATGCCCTGGCGCGAGTAGTTTGACGCGATATTTTAGACACTCCTCACTACAGGATTTTTTCGATGCCAAGAGCGAACGAAATTAAAAAAGGTATGGTACTGAACTACAACGGCAAACTGCTGATTGTAAAAGATATTGATATTCAATCACCATCCGCACGTGGTGCAGCTACGCTGTACAAAATGCGTTTTTCTGATGTCCGTACCGGTCTGAAAGTTGAAGAGCGCTTCAAAGGCGACGATATCGTGGATACCGTCACCCTGAGCCGCCGTGGGGTTGATTTCTCCTACGTTGATGGCAACGAATATGTCTTTATGGATAAAGAAGACTATACCCCGTATACCTTCACCAAAGACCAGATTGAAGAAGAGCTGCTGTTCATCCCGGAAGGCGGGATGCCGGACATGCAGGTACTGACCTGGGACGGCCAGCTGCTGGCGCTTGAACTGCCGCAGACCGTAGACCTGGAAATCGTTGAAACCTCACCAGGTATTAAAGGTGCTTCAGCGAGTGCGCGTAACAAGCCAGCAACCCTGAGCACCGGTCTGGTGATCCAGGTTCCTGAGTATCTGAGTGCGGGTGAGAAAATCCGTATTCATATCGAAGAACGCCGTTATATGGGGCGCGCAGACTAATACCTCTGCCACACATTGACGATCAGGGACAGCACGGGCTGTCCCTTTGTCATTTTCAACGTTGGCTACTGAGATAAAAATCATCCATCAACAGTGATTCCAGATACTGTTCATCTTCCCGTATAAACCCCACAATTACGCTAACCGCCTGCGCATAAAATCCCTTCTCATCACGCTGCTGGCAGCTATCACGGAACAAGGGTGCCCAACACATAATGTGATGATGCAGAAAGTAATATTGTGCAGATAGCGTTTCCTCTTTGGCCACCATCCTCGCCATCAACGCCAGCTGTATAGCGATATGATCGGAGGGCTCATTTTCCTGCGCAGCCAGCCCATGTTCAACCAACAGTACATTCATTTGTCGACGTTCTTCGGCCGCTGTTGTGTGCGGATAATGTCCCGCATACGGGGAAACACCGCCAGGCGGCGGTAGCAGAAATAACGTTGCAAAATCTGCGGCCAGCTCCAGCTGTCGGCTTTCACGACGCAGAACCTGCGTCAGGCTACGCTCCAGTTTTTTGACATCCAGCGAAAGCCCGGGAATACCCGCCAGCGACGCCAGCCACTGTCGGGTATCCTCGCTTTCAAGACGAGCGAGTTGTTTCTGGTCCAGCTCACGAAACAGCAATTGTGAAAACCACTGATAGACCGCGGCGCGTTGCTGGAAAATAAGGCTATGCTGCATTGTCCCCCTCCTCTTTCACAATCTCCGGCCCACCAAATCCCGTGACCGGTGGAACATGTTGCTGATAGCGTTCGACATCCACCAGCACGGTATGCGCTGAAGGCCCTTGCGCCAGTTGAGACGTACCAATATCCGCGCTCAGAACATTAGGATCGCCATAGGTACATAGCGTCCCGGCTTTCCCGCCTTCCTGTGGGGAATACCATGCCCCTTCATGAATGCGGATCACGCCAGGGGTAAAATCAGGGCTAATCACCACCCCCGCCAACACCTGACCGCGCGCGTTAAAGACCCGCGCAATATCCCCGGCTTTTAACCCCCGCGCGGCAGCATCTTGCTCACTGATGTAAAGCGGTTCTCTTCCCGCTACCGCATACGTGCTGCGAAACGCATCACTTGAGCACAACTGGGAGTGCAGGCGTTTATCCGGGTGACAGGATTGCAGGTGCAGTGGATATTTGTCTTTCCTACCCTGATGGCTACGTTCAAACGGCTCCATCCACACCGGATGCCCAGGGCAATCGTCATACTGAAAACCGGCAATCGTTTTGCTGTAAATTTCAATCAGACCTGATGGTGTGCCCAGGGGGTTAAGATCGGGCTGATCGCGGAATTCGCCATGACGCACCCACGGTTGTCCCGCGGGATATTCAACATACCCTTCACCTTTCCAGAACGTGTCAAAGTCTGGCAACGTAACACCGAGCGAGGCACCCATTTTGACCCCTTCGTCATAGAGTGCTTGTACCCACTGCATTTCATCGCGGTTTTCCCGGTATACCGACTCCTTGTCAAAACGTTTACAGAGTCCGGCAAACACGTCGAAATCATGCCGCGCTTCATATTGCGGTTTGACGACCTGATGCAGCGCCATCAGTCCCTTATTCGAATGGGTACCAAACTGCTCAATGTCGTTGCGTTCAAAGCGTGTGGTAACAGGCAGGACGATATCGGCAAAACGACAGGATGCGGTCCATTGGTGATCTAACACCACCACGGTCTCCAGTTTCTTCCACGCCTCGATCATTCGGTTGCGATCCTGCTGGGCGTGGAACGGGTTAGCCGCGCTGTAGATCGCCATTTTGATGTCAGGGTAGATTAACGTCTCACCGTTAAAGGCGATTTTTTTGCCCGGTTCCAGCAGGCAATCAACAATACGTGAGGTAGGAATATGCTCAGATACGCCGCGAAAATCCGGTTTATACTTCGCCTCTGGCGGATTGTTAATGCTCCCCAGACCAGAAAGTACCGGCCCGGCTGACGTCACCGTCCCTCCGCCATTGTAGTGCCAACCAAACCCCACACCGCCGCCCGGTAACCCAATTTGACCGACCATACTGGCCAGCACCACCAACATCCAGGGATACTGTTCGCCGTGGTGCATACGCTGTACGCACCAGCCGCCCATAAACTGCGTCCGGCCTTTCACCAGCAGCCGGGCAAAATCACGGATCTGATCCGCCGTCAGCCCACAGATTTCCGCTGCCCACTCGGCGTTTTTCGGTTGCTTGTCTGTTTCTCCCATCAGGTAGGGTAAAAACTGCTCGAAGCCAACGGTGTAGTCGTTAATGAATGCCGTGTCGTACAGTTTTTCTTCATACAGGGTGTGTGCGAGCGCCAGCAGTAACGCAACATCGGTTTGTGGTCGTAACGCCAGCTGTTCACACCCCAGAAAATTTTGCGATTTGCTGCGCACCGGATCAACGCTGATGACGCGCATTTTGCCCTCGGCGACGGCCTCTTTAATCTGCTGCCAGTAGCCAAACGCGTCGTGATCGGGAACCAAAAATTCAATCTGCAAATTCTTAATGGGATCACAGCCCCACAATACGATGGTATTGCTGTTCTCGATAACCAGCGGCAGCGAGGTTTGCTGTTCATAGACTTCAAGCGAACCAATGACATGCGGCAAAATCACCTGAGCTGCAGCCGCCGAGTAGTCGCCTACGGTCGTCACATAGCTACCATGCAAACCGAGCCCTCTGTCCATTGCACCGCCAGCCTTGTGGTATTTGCCCACCATTTGCCAATCCGCCAGCCCGGTGAAGACGCCGGATGAACCGTAGGTTTTTTGCACCCGCTCAAGCTCTTCATAAAACAGGTCCAGCGCCTGATCCCAGCTAACCCGCACAAAACGATTATCTCCCCGCTGGCTACGGTCCGACTTCTCTCGCTTGCGTAACCAGTCCAGTCGAACCATCGGATAGCGAACCCGTGAAGGGTTGTAGACGATTTCACGTACCGCATTGAGCATATCGCACGGGTATTTGTCATGTTTGAACGGGCGCGTTTCCGTCCACTCGCCGTTAACCACTTTGGCTTCAAAAGCACCATAATGTGAGCCGGACTGGATCCATTGTTCGGGGTTTTCCCCCGCCGCCCATACTTTTGAGATCAGCGGATTAGGCGCCAGCGCACTGGTTGCGCCAACCGCCAGCATTCCGGTCAGAAAACGACGGCGGGACGGATTAAAGTCATGAATATCCATATCTTATCCTTATTATTTGTTGGGTTCAGACACATCGCTGGCGTGGGTCTGGAGGTATTTCAACAACGTACGTTCTTCCACCGGATTGAGTCGATAATACGTCGACATCGCTTTCAGTCCGGCAATCCAGCCATTGGCGGTGTATCGGGTAGTCGGTGGCGTGCTGTGACAGGCGCTACACGTCGATTGCAGCATCTGATCCGAGTACTCCCACACCGGAGTAATGCTATCGATGAGTCCCTGCGCGGAGGTCCATGCGGTCACGCTCACCTGCTGCCATTCCTGATGCGAACCTGGGTCAGTCTGGGTTTGCAGGACTTTCACGTTTTCCATCAGCGAAGCATCAAGGACCGCGGAGAATACGCGTTTGCCCATATACTGGGTGATCACCCGCCCACGCCCCTTGCTTTCACGCCAGCCCGTCACTTCCAGCTGGACGTTGCTCCCCTCTTTTTGCAGCACCTTGACCTGGGTTGCCGGAAATAACAGCGCTTTCCCTGCTGGTGCCCCTGCCGTGGCTGTCAGTGTTTTTTCGCTTAACGAAAACAGCGTCGTCGCAGTCGCTAGTTTTTCTCCCTGCTGTTGTAGCTGCTTGTAGCGATCGCGAAAGCCACTGCTCATGTCCGGTTTGTGGTGCGCGATCCCTTTGTGGCAATCAATGCAGTTGCTGTCCTTCGCCGCTGCCGCCGTCATCTGCGCCGCGGCATTAGCGGATTGTTTTCCATGATCCATCGCTTCATAGCTGTGACACGATTTACAGGCTGCCGAATTGTTGGCGCTCATCCGTGCCCACTCTCTCTGGGCGAGCTCAACCCGTTTGGCATTGAACTTTTCCGGGGTATCAATCGAAGGTGAGATAAAGGTGTGGTAGAGATCGTTTAAGGCTTCGGTTTTACGCACAAGCGTCGGGACGACTCCCGGGGGAATGTGGCAATCCTTACACTCCGCTCGTACACCAGAGGCATTACGAAAATGCACGCTGGTCTTATACTCCTCTCCTGATGTGCGCATCGAGTGGCACGATAAACAAAACTCCGTAGTGCTGGTGTAATGGACTCCTTGCCATGTTCCCCAAATAACAATGGCCATTACGACTGCGCCACCTAACGCACACCAAAGCGCGTTCTTTTTTATCCACGACATACCTGCCTCCATTTTTTTAATAGCATCACGCTAAGGGATATTAAAAAGCAAAAATAGAGACAGCGATTTCAGATTATAGGAACAGCCTTAACTCTATGAGGCGTGTCAAAATAGCAATATGCTGAAACGTGTAATATGCCCCTATTGTTTAAACAAGGAATTTCCTCATGCTGACACTGTCTCTCAATAGGGAAAGTCGCACCCCGCTACAATTGCAGATCTTTCAATTCTACTTTCAGGCAATTCAGCAAGGTGATTTGCTTTGCGGGGATAAACTGCCCTCTATCCGCGAGCAGGCGCAGACGTTAAACGTGGCCAAAATCACGGTGGTGATGGCGTATGAAAAACTGATGGCGGCCGGTTTTATTAAGAGCAGGCAGGGGATCGGCTATGAAGTCACATTTACGGCGCCTATGCGTAGCCCCCCGGTACACGTGCCATCTGCGGAGGGCTCACCGCCGATAAAGCCTAAGCCCGCCGGTGTTTCTACCGATGTTTACGCTGAAATGGGGCGTGAGTGCTATTGCCGGATGGGCGTCCCTGACCCTAATGCGTTTCCCTGGTCAAGCTGGCGTAAATGGAATAATGCCCCCAGCGTACTTAAAGAGCAGCTACTGACTCGATATCATTCACCAAACGGATTATTTTCATTACGTGAGCAAATTGTCAGATACCTTAATTTATCTCGCGGCATTAATACCAACGCACAAAACATCATCATTACTGATGGAATTCAGGAAGGATTATCACTGCTCAGTCAAATATTCATTATTCATCATGCACTAAGCCAGAATAAAAAATGTCACGTGGTCGCCGAATCGCCTTGTTATTCTGGCGCGTGGCATCTGTTTAATTATTATGGTGCTGAGATTACGTCTATTGCCGTGGATAATCACGGGCTGTGTACCGATAATTTACCCGAGGTTGAAACCCAGCTTTGTTATGTGACACCCGCTCATCAGTATCCAATGGGCAGTGTTCTGTCACTTGAGCGACGTAAGTCATTACTCACGTGGGCACAACGAGTGGGCGCCTGGATTATTGAAGACGATTACGACGCCGTATTTACGTATGGTGAGAATCCCCTTCCGGCACTGAAAGCCATGGATTACCACAACCGGGTTATCTACATGGGGACCTTCTCAAAAACGCTGGGACCGGGGGCACGTCTCGGTTACCTCGTTTGCCCTGATGAACTGCTGCCCGCCGTTCAAAATATGAAAGCGCTGAACAACAATGGTAGCCAGTGGTTATTGCAGCAGTTTTTAGCCGAGTTAATGCAAAACCAGGTGTTTTATACCCATCTCGGCAAGCTAGCCTGCAACTACGCAGCACGCCTCGCATTACTGCGTGATGGCTTATCAGCCCTGTTCCCTGAAGGCAAGATCGATGGTGCCACGGCAGGGTTACATCTCTCATTGCGCATTAACTGGTCGCCTGACGTCATCGCAAAACTACGCCAGCGCTGTCTGCGGGCAGGGGTACGCTTTGATACATTACAGGAAATTGAAAACGGCTCAGAAACAGCCTGGCGGCAACAAAATTCAGATGCGGTGATGTTCTTTGGTTTTGGCGGACTGCAGATGCCGCACCTCAGAAAGGTATTAAACATACTGGAACAGGAGAGGTGTGCGTTATTACAGCAATAACAACGCACCTGAGTATTGCCGGGGGACGCAACAAGCGCCACCCGGCAATTTATCGCCTGGCGTTGGGCGAATTACAGCAGATCGCGGAACTGCGTTTTTTTCAGCGCCAGCTCCACGCCGCGAACTTCTGCCAGCCCTTTCAGGCGACCAATCGCGGAGTAGCCCGGGTTCGTTTTCTTGTGCAGATCGTCAAGCATCTGATGCCCATGATCCGGGCGCATGGGGATCGGACGCAAATCCCCCGCTTTCTTACGGCGTTGCTCTTCACTCAAAATGGCTGCCACCACCGATACCATATCCACATCGCCCTGCAAGTGTGCGCCTTCGTGGAAGGTTTTCGGGTTTTCTTCACGGCAGGTTGAACGCAAGTGTGTGAAGTGAATACGATCGCCAAAGGTTTCAATCATTTTTACCAGATCGTTATCGGCGCGCACGCCATACGAGCCAGTACACATGGTGAAACCATTATTGATACTATCTACCGTTTCTTTCAGCCATTGCATATCTTCAATGGTCGACACGATACGTGGCAGACCGAGGATTGGCCGTGGCGGATCGTCAGGGTGCACTGCCAGACGTACGCCAACTTCCTCAGCAACAGGCACAATCGCCCGCAGGAAGACAGCCATGTTATTGCGCAGATCGTCTTTGCTGATCCCATCATATTCCGCCAGGCGCGCGCGGAACTGATCCAGCGTATAACCTTCTTCGGCACCGGGCAGGCCAGCAATAATGTTGCGGGTCAGCTTTTCAATGTCGGCAGTGGTCATTGCATTGAAATAATCCAGCGCCTGGCGCTGCTCTTCAGGGGTGTAATCGGCTTCGGCACCGGGACGTTGCAGAATGTGCAATTCAAAAGCCGCAAACGCAATCTGGTCAAAACGCAGCGCTTTGGACCCATCCGGTAGCTGATATTCAAGGTCGGTACGCGTCCAGTCCAGGATCGGCATGAAGTTGTAGCACACGGTATCAATACCGCAGGTCGCCAGGTTACGAATACTTTGCTGGTAGTTTGCAATCCACGTCTGATATTGGCCGGACTGTGTTTTGATATCTTCGTGGACAGGGATACTTTCCACTACCGACCAGGTCAGCCCTTTTTCAGCCA
The DNA here is from genome assembly GCF_014103415.1 of Citrobacter sp. RHBSTW-00671. Lineage (NCBI taxonomy): Bacteria > Pseudomonadati > Pseudomonadota > Gammaproteobacteria > Enterobacterales > Enterobacteriaceae > Citrobacter > Citrobacter sp. RHBSTW-00671. Next base: position 2,288,657 of record NZ_JABXPR010000001.1, on the reverse strand, counting down.
GAATCGCCTGGCGCTTTTGAATTTCTTCTACGGGCCATACTTCACCGTTTGGAATGTGGTGCAAGGCGGTCACAACACCCGTTGCGCCAGCCTGACGCACATCATCAAGCGATACTGGATCGTTTGGTCCGTACCAACGCCAGGTTTGTTCCATTGCTTCACCTCACAAGTTGTTATACCAAATTAAACGACTTTTATGACGACTACCATACAGGCATCCGGTATACGATCAACACATCGCCCATCATTGATTGATCCAGCTCACATTACCCGGATAAATGAGGCACACCAATTCAATTTGTTGTCATATAACTTTATACTGCCATTGTTAATTAATGGTTAATCAGGTGTATTAAATGAAGACTATTGCCTCAGCGTCTCTTGCGGAAAATGTCGTGATGCCTCGGTACGATCGCCAACAGCTAAAAACGCGGATCGTACATTTTGGTTTCGGTGCATTTCATCGCGCCCATCAGGCGTTATTGACCGACCGGGTGCTAAATTCGCAGGGCGGAGACTGGGGGATTTGTGAGATCAGCCTGTTCAGCGGCGACCGGTTGATGAGCCAGCTACGCGAGCAGGATCATTTATTTACCGTGCTGGAAAAAGGAGCGACTGGCAACCAGCCGATTATCGTCGGGGCCGTCAACGAGTGCCTGAATGCAAAGCTGGATTCACTGGCGGCCATTATCGAAAAATTTTGCGAGCCTCAGGTCGCGATTGTCTCGTTAACCATTACGGAAAAAGGCTACTGTATTGATCCTGCCACCGGGTCACTCGATATCGCTAACCCGCGCATTATTCACGATCTGCAAGTGCCGGATGAACCTCACTCTGCACCGGGTATTATTGTTGAGGCCCTGCACCGCCGACGTCAACGTGGGCTGCAACCGTTTACCGTTCTCTCCTGTGATAATATCCCGGACAACGGCCATGTGGTAAAAAACGCCGTACTGGGAATGGCGGAGAAACGCTCACCTGAACTGGCTAACTGGATTCGGGAGCACGTCAGTTTCCCGGGAACCATGGTAGACCGGATTGTCCCGGCAGCGACTGAAGAATCACTGGATGAGATTGCCCGCGAATTAGGCGTGGCAGACCCTTGCGCAATCAGCTGCGAGCCGTTTATTCAGTGGGTCATTGAAGACCATTTTGTCAGCGGCCGTCCGCAATGGGAAACGGCCGGTGTACAGATGGTTGATGACGTTTTGCCGTGGGAGCAAATGAAACTGCGGATGCTGAACGGCAGCCATTCGTTTCTCGCTTACCTCGGTTATCTGGCGGGATTTCAGCATATCAGCGACTGTATGCAGGACCGCGCATTTCGCGAAGCGGCTCACCGCCTGATGCTCAGCGAACAAGCCCCAACGCTGCGCATCACCAATGTTGATTTAGACCAGTATGCCGACAGCCTGCTGGAACGCTTTGCCAATCCGGCGCTAAAACATAAAACCTGGCAAATCGCGATGGATGGTAGCCAAAAATTACCCCAACGTATGCTGGACGGGATTCGCGTTCATTTAGCACGTCAAAGTGAGTGGCCGCTGCTGGCACTTGGGATTGCGGGCTGGATGCGCTACGTAAGCGGGATTGATGATTCAGGTGAAATTATCGATATTCGTGACCCGATGAGTGACAAAATCCGCACTATCGTCGAACAGAGTACGGAATCAGAACGCGTCAGCGCACTGCTTTCACTGCATGAAATCTTCGCCACTGACCTCGCACAGAACCCACACTTCGTCGATACCGTGGAACGAGCCTGGCAACGTATCGCCCAATATGGTGCACATCAGGCGGTCATCGAGACGTTAAAAAGTTAACGATTTCTGCCATTAAACAGGACGAAGTTCGTCTTCGTCCTCTCTGCCCTTCTCTTTTCCCCCGTTTTTCGCCAGGATTGTTAAAAGCCATTACGGTAATTTATGATTCTGGAGTAAACGTGACTAAAACCAATCTCATCACGGGTTTTCTCGGCAGTGGCAAAACCACCTCTATTCTTCATCTATTGGCCAACAAAGATCCCGCAGAGAAGTGGGCCGTTCTGGTCAATGAGTTTGGCGAAGTGGGTATCGACGGCGCACTGCTTGCCGACAGCGGCGCAATGCTCAAAGAGATCCCCGGCGGCTGTATGTGCTGCGTTAATGGCTTGCCCATGCAGGTTGGCCTCAATACGTTGTTACGTCAGGGAAAACCGGATCGTCTGCTGATTGAGCCCACCGGGCTCGGGCATCCCAAACAGATCCTGGATTTACTGACCGCGCCGGTTTACGAACCGTGGATCGACTTGCGCGCAACGCTTTGTATCCTTGATCCGCGCCTGTTGCTGGATGAGAAAAGCGTAGCGAACGAGAATTTCCGCGATCAGCTGGCCTCTGCCGATATTATCGTTGCCAATAAATCCGATCGTGCCACGACAGAAAGCGAAATTGCACTGCAAACCTGGTGGCAGCACTACGGCGGCAACCGCCAGTTAGTTCACGCCGATCATGGACAAATCGACGGACAATTACTGGATTTGCCCCGGCTGAATCTGACGGCGCTTCCCTCCAGCGCGGCACATACTCACCAGCATGCTGATAAAAAAGGGCTGGCAGCACTAAGCCTGCCTGCGCAGCAACGCTGGCGTCGCAGTCTGAACAGCGGTCAGGGGCATCAGGCCTGCGGCTGGATTTTTGACGCTGACACGGTGTTCGATACCATCGGCCTGCTGGAATGGTCACGTCTCGCCCCTGTCGGCCGCGTAAAGGGAGTGATGCGTATTAAAGAGGGGCTGGTGCGTATCAATCGTCAGGGTGAGGACTGGCATATTGAGACGCAAAACGTCGCTCCTCCTGATAGCCGTATTGAACTCATCTCCGATACCGAGACCGACTGGAATGCATTACAGAGTGCATTGTTGAGGCTTCGTTTAGACGTTGGCGCGTAAGGTTGCCTGCGTTTTATAGCAACGGTAAACGACGATGAAAACCCGATACCCACTCATACTCCTGCTTAATATTGCTGGCCTGGCGCTATTTCTGTCCTGGTATCTTCCACACGGGCATGGGTTCTGGTTTTCTCTTGATTCGGGTATCTTCCACTTCTTCAATCATAAGCTGGTTGAGAGCCCGCTCTTCCTGTGGATTGTCGCTGTCACCAATAACCGGGCATTTGACGGCTGTTCATTATTGGCGATGGGCACATTAATGCTGAGTTTTTGGCTAAAAGAAACGCAGGAAGGTCGTCGCCGTATTGTGGCAATTGGGCTGGTGATGCTGCTAACCGCGGTGATATTAAACCAACTGGGCCAGGCGCTTATTCCGGTTAAGCGCGCCAGCCCCACTCTCACATTCGATAATATTAATCGCGTCAGCGAGCTGCTGCATATTTCAACAAAAGATGCGTCCAGAGACAGTTTTCCTGGCGATCACGGCATGATGCTGCTTATTTTTTCCGCATTTATGCTGCGTTATTTCGGAAAAGTCGCAGGAATCATCGGCCTTATTATCACTGTGGTTTTTGCCTTCCCACGCGTAATGATCGGCGCACATTGGCTCACAGATATCGTGGTAGGTTCAATGACCGTCGTATTGATTGGCTTGCCCTGGTGGTTAATGACGCCATTAAGCGATCGCCTGGTTATGCTGTTTACCCATTATCTTCCCGGTAAAAACAAACAATTTTTAAACAAATAACGCAGAGTAATTAACATCATCAGGGATACTTTTGATTTCCTGATGATATCTGCCGGGAAATTATCACTCTGACTGTCATTCTCTTGTCATATTATTCCTGTTTAAAATGAATGAATTGCGTGTTTTTTGCTCTATCTGTTCTTAATTTAGCCAATGCAGTTTATTCACTTTCTGTATCACTTTTTCTTATAAGAAATCACATAAAATCACTCGCAATGACCGGAGCGATCGGGTAACCTCAGACTCGTTTTGCCTCGCGGGATAATTATTCACTATAAGAATAAATTTGTGCGTTCTGCCACAGATTTGACCTTAAAGAATTGTCTCCTCATGCGTTGGTAATTAGTCTCGTCACGTTTGGCATTTTTTATAACGATATTTATCGTTAAGGACTTCAAGGGAAAACAAACAAAATGGTCAAATCTCAACCGATTTTGAGATATATCTTGCGGGGGATTCCCGCGATAGCAGTTGCGGTTCTGCTTTCTGCATGTAGCACAACGAACACCGCGAAGAATATGCATTCTGAGACGCATGCTGTGGGTAATGGAGATAACTCTTCACTGCAAGCCTCTCAGGATGAATTTGAAAGTATGGTACGTAATATCGATGTTAAATCACGTATTATGGATCAATACGCTGACTGGAAAGGCGTGCGTTACCGCCTTGGCGGCAGCACTAAAAAAGGTATTGATTGTTCAAGTTTCGTACAGCGTACGTTCCGTGAGCAATTTGGTTTAGAGCTTCCGCGCTCAACCTACGAGCAACAGGAAACGGGCAAATCCGTTTCGCGCACTAATCTGCGCACAGGCGATCTGGTTCTGTTCCGTGCGGGCTCCACCGGCCGTCACGTCGGTATCTATATCGGCAATAACCAGTTTGTACATGCCTCGACCAGCAGTGGCGTTATCATTTCCAGCATGAACGAGCCTTACTGGAAAAAACGTTACAACGAAGCTCGCCGGGTCCTGAGCCGCAGTTAATTTCGTTTGGCAGCTATCCCTTGGCTATCCTGATGAGACTTATCAAAAGCACTGCTTCGGCAGTGCTTTTTGCGTTGCGCTATGTTTAAGAAAAATCTCACTATACGAATCAATCCAGGTTATAGTTTTACGGATCAAGCCGTTTAATAATAAGCAAATACCCCAGGTAAACATAAGGAACTATGTTCAGACGTCCCTCTTCTTCCAGTCGAAATGTCCTTTTTACCTGTATTTTTACGGGGGTAGTCGTCGCGGTACTTGTCAGCACCCTGCAGTTTTTTGCCACCTGGCACAAACGAGATGTTAAGTACGAAACGCTTCTTTCCGATATCGACTATTACATCAGCAGTTACCTCTCAGACCTCAAAAGTACAACAGATGCCCTGCAGCCGCTGGTCTCATACAATTGCCAACAAGTTGCCGCCAAGCTGACCGCCAGCGCAGCATTTAACCTCAATGTACGCGCTTTTTTATTGGTAAAAGATGGTATTGCTTTCTGCTCCTCCGCAACTGGCGCGATGGACTCGCCTATTCTGTCGCTGATCCCGAAGCTGGATATCCATAAAGATGTCGATGTGGAATTACTGTCCGGTACCCCGATGATGCCTGACAAACCGGCGATCATGATTTGGCACCGAAATCCTTCATTTAATAATAGCGGCGTTTTTTCCTCACTGAATATCAATCTGGCGCCTTACCTGCTCTATACCGCCCGAGAAGATGATTTTGACGGTATTGCAATTATTGTTGGTGATACCGCTATCACGACCTTTTCATCCCGACTGATGGACGTCTCTGCGCTTCCGGATACCACCTGGCGCCAGACGACGCTGAAAGGGATCCCAATGAAGATCCGGCTATACGCGCAAGAGTGGACGTACACTGACGTCTGGTATGCCGTCATGTTGGGATGCATGGCCGGGATCATGACCGGGTTGCTTTTGTGGTACTACAATTACGCCGTTCGTTTACGCCCGGGAAAGGATATTCTCAACGCTATCAAGCACGATCAGTTTTATGTGGTCTACCAACCGGTCGTTGAAATGCAGACGCTGGAAGTAAAAGGCGTAGAAGTATTGTTACGCTGGCGTCACCCGACAACAGGTGAGATCCCGCCAGATGCGTTTATTCACTACGCTGAATCACAGCAAATGATCGTGCCGCTGACGCAGCATCTGTTCAAACTGGTGGCCCGTGATGCCCCCGCATTAAAAAACGTGTTACCGCAAGGCGCAAAGCTCGGGCTCAACATCGCCCCAACGCACCTGCATGGTGAGAGCTTTAAAGACGATATTCAGCGCCTGAACGCCTCCCTGCCGCCACGCTATTTCCAGGTTGTACTCGAAATCACCGAACGCGATATGCTCAATCAGCATGAAGCATCAAAGTTGTTTGAATGGCTACACGCTGCCGGATTCGAAATTGCCATTGATGATTTCGGCACCGGCCATAGCGCACTCATTTATCTGGAACGCTTTACCGTTGACTATCTGAAAATCGACCGAGGATTTATCAACGCCATTGGGACAGAAACGCTAACGTCTCCGGTACTGGATGCGGTGTTGACACTGTCTAAGCGTCTTAATATGCTGACGGTTGCCGAAGGGGTAGAAACGCCTGAGCAAGCCCGATGGCTGCGCGATCGTGGGGTTCATTTCTTCCAGGGATACTGGATCAGCCGCCCATTAATGCTTGATGATTTTGTGCGTTGGATGGCGCAATCCGATAAGCCAACGTGGTGATCTCACCAAGCGATTCATATATTTTCACTCGCCACCCCAACCGCTATTTCTCGGGCAAGAAGCCTGTCGGGTTGTGGCAGGACAAGGAAACCTCTGTGATATGATGCCTCGCGTACTGCTTCTGTTTATCGCCCTTATCGGGTTTAACGTTCATGCCCAATCCATCAAAGAAAGCTACGCCTTTGCCGTGTTGGGTGAACCCAAGTACGCGTTTAATTTTAATCACTTTGATTATGTAAACCCCGCTGCCCCTAAAGGCGGGCAGCTCACCCTCTCCGCCCTGGGTACCTTCGACAACTTTAACCGCTACTCGATGCGCGGCAACCCTGGCGCACGCACCGAAACGCTCTACGATACGCTGTTTACCACCTCGGATGACGAACCCGGCAGCTACTACCCGCTCATCGCTGACAGAGCGCGTTACGCCGATGATTATTCGTGGGTAGAAATCGCAATTAATCCGCGGGCCCGTTTTCACGATGGTTCCCCTATTACCGCACGCGATGTCGAATTCACCTTCCATAAATTTATGACCGAAGGCGTACCGCAGTTTCGTTTGGTCTACAAAGGAACAACGGTAAAGGCAATTGCCCCGTTAACAGTGCGAATTGAACTCGCCAAACCGGGCAAAGAGGATATGCTCAGCCTGTTTTCCTTACCCGTTATGCCCGAAAAGTACTGGAAAGATCACAAGCTCAGCGACCCCTTGTCGTCGCCACCGCTCGCCAGCGGCCCTTATCGCATCAGTCAATGGAAAATGGGACAGTACATTGTTTATTCGCGCGTTAAAGATTATTGGGCGGCAAACCTGCCCGTTAATCGCGGACGCTGGAACTTTGATACCATCCGCTACGATTACTATTTAGATGATAACGTCGCTTTTGAAGCATTTAAGGCTGGAGCATTCGACCTGCGACTTGAAAACGATGCAAAAAATTGGGCAACCCGTTATACCGGTAAGAATTTCGCGAATCATTACATTGTCAAAGACGAACAAAAGAATGAGTCCGCACAGGACACACGATGGTTAGCCTTTAATATTCAACGTCCAATGTTTAGTGACCGACGTGTACGGGAAGCCATCACGCTGGCCTTCGATTTTGAATGGATGAATAAGGCCCTGTTTTATAATGCCTGGAGTCGGACGAACAGCTATTTCCAGAACACCGAGTATGCAGCCAGAAGTTACCCCGATGCGGATGAACTGGTGATCCTTGCGCCATTGAAAAAAGAGCTGCCACCGGAGGTCTTCAGTCAAATCTATCAACCACCGATGTCGAAAGGCGATGGCTACGATCGTGAAAACCTGTTGAAAGCCGATACGTTACTCCAACAGGCGGGATGGATACTGAAAGGGCAACAACGGATAAATAGCACCAGCGGTAAACCGCTGACCTTCGAGTTACTACTCCCGGCAGGCAGCAACAGCCAGTGGGTATTGCCATTCCAGCACAATCTGCAGCGCTTAGGTATTACGATGAATATCCGCCAGGTGGATAACTCGCAAATCACTAACCGCTTGCGCAGCCGTGACTATGACATGATGCCAAGGCTCTATCGCGCAATGCCGTGGCCAAGCTCAGACCTGCAAATTCTCTGGGCCTCTGAATATATAGACTCCAGCTATAACGCGCCCGGAGTGCAAAGCCCGGTCATTGATAAACTGATTAGCCAGATCATTGCCGCACAAGGGAATAAAGCCAAACTGATCCCGTTGGGGCGGGCACTGGACCGGGTATTAACCTGGAACTACTACATGTTGCCGATGTGGTACATGGCAGAAGATCGTATCGCCTGGTGGGATAAGTTTTCGCATCCGGCTATCCGCCCGATTTATACCATTGGCATCGACAACTGGTGGTATGACGTCAACAAAGCGGCGAAACTTCCCGCAGCCAGACGACAGGGAGAGTAAATGGGCGCTTATCTGATTCGACGTCTGCTGCTGGTGATCCCCACGCTCTGGGCCATCATTACTATCAACTTTTTTATCGTACAGATTGCACCTGGCGGTCCTGTTGAGCAGGCCGTCGCCGCCATTGAGTTCGGACAAAGCGGTGCGTTGCCCGGAGCGGGCAGTGAAGGTGTTCGCGCCAGCCACGCGCAAACCGGCGTTGGGAATATCAGCGACAGTAACTACCGTGGCGGCCGGGGCCTTGACCCGGAGGTCATTGCGGAAATTACCCGTCGCTACGGATTCGATAAACCCATTCATGAACGCTATTTCAAAATGCTCTGGGACTATATCCGCTTTGATTTTGGCGACAGTCTGTTTCGCAGCGCCTCTGTTCTTACGCTAATCAAAGACAGCCTGCCGGTCTCCGTGACTTTGGGGCTCTGGAGTACACTCATCATCTATCTGGTGTCGATTCCACTTGGTATCCGCAAAGCGGTCCACAACGGCAGTCGTTTTGACGTCTGGAGCAGTGCTTTCATTATTATCGGCTACGCCATCCCCGCATTCCTGTTCGCGATTTTGCTGATCGTCTTTTTTGCCGGGGGCAGCTATTACGACCTGTTCCCGCTACGCGGACTGGTGTCCGCTAATTTTGACGCCCTGCCGTGGTATCAAAAAATTACCGATTATCTGTGGCACATAACCCTACCGGTGCTGGCAACCGTGGTGGGTGGGTTCGCCGCGCTGACCATGCTGACTAAAAACTCATTTCTGGATGAGGTACGTAAGCAGTATGTCGTTACTGCGCGTGCCAAAGGCGTTAGTGAGAAAAATATTCTGTGGAAACATGTGTTCCGCAATGCCATGTTGCTGGTAATCGCAGGATTTCCCGCCACATTTATCAGCATGTTTTTCACCGGTTCGCTGCTGATCGAAGTGATGTTTTCGCTTAATGGTCTGGGATTACTGGGGTATGAATCTACCGTATCGCGCGACTACCCGGTGATGTTCGGCACACTCTACATCTTCACCCTGATCGGCCTGTTGCTCAATATCCTCAGTGATATCAGCTATACGTTGGTCGATCCTCGTATTGATTTCGAGGGACGCTAATGTCGCGATTAAGCCCCGTCAATCAGGCCCGCTGGGCGCGTTTTCGTCATAACCGCCGCGGCTACTGGTCATTATGGATTTTTTTGGTGTTGTTTGGCCTGAGCATATGTTCCGAGCTGATCGCGAATGATAAGCCGCTGTTGGTTCGCTATGACGGCAGCTGGTATGTCCCTCTGGTTAAAAACTACAGTGAGAGCGATTTCGGCGGCCCGTTAGCCACAAAGGCTGATTACCAGGATCCATGGCTGCAACACCGTCTGGAGAGCCAGGGTTGGATACTATGGGCCCCCATCCGGTTCGGCGCTACCAGCATCAACTTTGCCACCGATAAGCCCTTCCCTTCTCCGCCCTCTGCGCAAAACTGGCTGGGCACTGACGCAAATGGTGGTGACGTGCTGGCGCGTATCCTTTACGGCACCCGCATTTCAATTCTGTTTGGCTTGATGCTGACCCTGTGTTCCAGCGTCATGGGGGTGATGGCCGGCGCACTACAGGGCTATTATGGCGGTAAGGTTGACCTGTGGGGGCAACGGTTCATCGAAGTGTGGTCTGGTATGCCAACGCTGTTTCTGATTATTTTGCTATCCAGTGTCGTTCAGCCTAACTTCTGGTGGCTATTAGCGATCACCGTGCTGTTTGGCTGGATGAGCCTGGTTGGCGTGGTACGCGCGGAATTTCTGCGCACCCGAAACTTTGATTACATTCGCGCAGCGCAAGCGCTCGGGGTTAGCGATCGCAGTATTATTTTGCGTCATATGCTGCCGAATGCGATGGTTGCCGCCCTGACCTTTTTACCGTTTATTTTATGCGCCTCAATCACCACGCTCACCTCGCTGGATTTTCTCGGGTTCGGATTACCGCTCGGCTCTCCATCACTGGGAGAATTGCTGTTGCAGGGTAAAAATAACCTTCAGGCCCCGTGGCTTGGGATCACCGCGTTTATCTCCGTTGCCCTCTTATTATCGCTACTGATTTTTATTGGTGAAGCGGTACGCGACGCATTTGATCCCAATAAGGCGATTTAAGATGACACAACCTCTGTTAGCCATTGAGAATTTATCCGTCGGTTTTCGTCAACAAGCTACCGTACGCACTGTAGTCAATGCTCTCTCTTTGCGCGTTGATGCCGGGCAAACGCTGGCGCTGGTGGGTGAATCTGGTTCAGGTAAGAGCGTCACCGCGCTTTCGGTGTTGCGTCTGTTGCCCACGCCGCCTGCGGTGTACCTCTCCGGTGATATCCGCTTTCACGGTGAATCATTACTTCACGCTAACGAGCAGACGCTGCGCGGTGTACGGGGAAATAAAATTGCCATGATTTTCCAGGAACCCATGGTGTCGTTAAACCCATTGCATAACCTTGAAAAACAGCTCTATGAAGTCCTGTCTTTGCATAGGGGAATGCGTCGGGAAGCCGCACGGGCAGAAATTCTGACCTGTCTGGATCGGGTAGGCATTCGCCATGCAGCGAAACGCCTTACAGATTATCCGCACCAGCTTTCCGGCGGCGAGCGCCAGCGCGTAATGATTGCTATGGCGCTGTTAACCCGCCCGGAGCTGCTCATTGCCGACGAACCCACAACCGCGCTGGATGTCTCTGTGCAGGCGCAAATTCTGCAACTGCTGCGAGAATTGCAGCGTGAGCTGAACATGGGATTGCTGTTCATCACCCATAACCTCAGCATCGTGAGAAAGCTGGCCGATTCCATTGCCGTCATGCAGAACGGTCAATGCGTTGAACAAAATCGTGCCGAGCCACTGCTTGCCGCGCCAACCCATTCCTACACACAGAAACTGTTAAATAGCGAACCCTCCGGCGATCCCGTCCCTTTACCCGCCGGACAACCGCCATTACTGGAAGTGAATGGGCTGAGCGTCGCCTTCCCTGTACGCAAGGGTATCCTCAAGCGCGTGGTGGATCATAACGTGGTGGTTAACAACGTTAGCTTTGCCCTCAGGCCCGGTGAAACATTGGGGCTGGTGGGCGAATCAGGGTCCGGGAAAAGTACCACCGGTCTGGCGCTGCTGCGATTAATCACATCGCAGGGCAGTATCGTGTTCGATGGTCTGGCGCTGCATACCTTAAATCGTCGCCAACTGTTGCCAGTACGTCACCGCATTCAGGTTGTTTTTCAGGACCCTAACTCTTCATTGAATCCGCGTTTGAGCGTATTACAAATTATTGAAGAGGGATTACGCGTTCACCAGCCAACGCTTTCCGCTGAACAGCGTGAAGCGCAGGTAAAAGCAGTGATGGCTGAAGTCGGACTCGATAGCGAAACCCGCCATCGTTATCCTGCAGAGTTTTCCGGTGGTCAACGCCAGCGCATAGCCATTGCCAGGGCATTGATTCTCAAACCCTCGCTGATCATTCTGGATGAGCCGACATCCTCGCTCGACAGAACCGTGCAGGCGCAAATCCTCACGCTGTTAAAGTCGTTACAGGAAAAGCATCGTCTGGCCTATATCTTTATCAGCCATGATTTGCATGTCGTACGTGCGTTATGCCATCAGGTTATTGTGTTGCGGCAGGGAGAAGTCGTGGAACAGGGGCAATGCGAGCACGTATTTAACGCGCCACAACAGGCCTATACGCGTCAGCTGCTCGCGCTAAGCTGACGCTCAAAATGGATTGTTGTTTGAAAAAGGTTCTGCGATAGCCACGCCGAAGTTTTTCAGTCTGCAGGTCGCGGCAAATTCGTCCTGGCGATTCACAAACAGGCACGGTTCCCCTTCACATTCCAGTACGGAACAAGGAACTTCAATATCACTAAGCGCCTGACTGAGTTTATGCATGACCGACCACGCACTGTCGCCATCCGGACTGAGTAATTTTAGCGCTACCAGGCTATTTTCTGTACTTTGGCCGTTTTGCGGAATCGGTTCAACTTTTGAGCCTGCGAAACCCACCGACCAACGATAGCACTGCGGCAGACGATGAACGATTGAGAGTTGTAATGTCATCACTTTCTTTCCCTGGAAGTACAGTTACTTCACAATTATTTTACATCAATATTAACACACCATTGACAATACGTCTTTAGACAGTTGGTAAACGTTTACACCCTGTCTTTAAGCCGCTTTCCGAACCCCGTATTTAAATTTATTCAATGGGTACGGCATGTTTCCGCGCTATATGTACGCGTTTCTGCGATCTAACTCAACCTTTTTAACTACAATGATGTGACTTTTTACATAAATTGATTTTACATAAAATAAACATTACTGGGGGAAATGATGGATTTGAGGTTGATATACATCAACTCCGGAGGCCTTATGGCCCCCAGGTTGTGTAATAGATCACCGTTTTTTGCTGCGACTGGCGTAGAGATAGAAGAGAATTGAGCTGGTGGCGCAAAACGCAATCGACCAAATCATTGGCCAGGCTGAGTTAAAGGTCGCCAGTGACAAGAGCGCGCCAACAATCGCGCCGATACCAAAACGAAACGTCCCCGCCAACGATGAGGCCGTACCGGCCATGTGTGGAAACTCATCCAGAATAACCGCCATCGCATTTGATGACACCATCGACACGCAACCTACAAACGCCGCAACACCGACAACCAGTGCCCAAAATCCAACGCCGAACAGCGCGCTGAATACCATCCAGCCCGCCATCACAAACTGGATCCACAGCCCGGTACGGAACATATTTAGTGCGCCAACCCGACGAACAAAACGACTATTAATAATCGTCATCACAAACAGGAAAACGATGTTCAGTGCAAAGTAATAACCGAAGTGCTGCGGTGAAACATGGTTGATTTCAATGTAGACAAAGGGACCTGCGCTCAGGAAAGAAAACATCCCTGCAAAGCTAAACCCACTGGCCAACATGTAACTCAGGACGCGCTTGTGGCGAAACAGCGAGGCAAAGTTGCCCAGAGTAGTACGCAAGCGAAACGGCTGACGACGCTCAACGGGCAAGGTCTCTTTGATCAGCGTAAAGATCATCACCGAGGCCAGAATCGCCGCCACAGCGAGGATCCAGAAGATATAGTGCCAGCTCAGCCATACCAGCACCCAACCGCCCACAATAGGTGCCATCAGTGGTGCAATCGTCGTCACCAGCATGACAAATGACATCATGCGCGAGAATTCTTCCTTCGGATAGATGTCGCGCATCAGGGCATTGATGACCACGCTTGCCGCCGCGGCCGCCAGACCGTGGAAGAAACGCATAGTGATCAACTGATCGATAGTTTGCGCCAACGCACAGGCGACTGCCGCCGCCGCAAACACCAGGGTCCCTCCCAGTATCACCGGTTTACGCCCGATGCTGTCGGCCATCGGCCCATAGATCAACTGCCCCACCGCGAACCCCAGAATATAGGTACTGAGGGTCATTTGCGCGCTGCCTGCCGGCACGCCAAATTGAGCAGAGATCACCGGCAGCGCCGGAAGATACATATCGATCGACAACGGCATCAACATGGCCAACAAGCCAAGGATAAAAACAATGGCAATTGAAGAGTTCTGCCGGGTGGTCACATTTAGCTCCTGATATTAACGCGGGGTTAAGTTAACGCTGGCGATTTCTTCTTCAGTCAATGGACGGTATTCACCGGGCTCCAGATCCTCATCAAGCTTGATGGCACCGATGCGTTCACGATGCAGTTCCACAACGTGATTCCCGACAGCGGCAAACATGCGTTTAACCTGATGATAGCGCCCTTCACTGATGGTCAAACGTACCTGAGTCGGCGTAATCACTTCCAGCACAGCCGGCTTCGTCAGATCTTTCTCGTTATGCAATTGCACACCGCGGGCAAACTGCTCAGCGGTATCGTCTGCCACCGGTGATTCCAGCGTCACCCGATAAGTCTTCTCACAATGGTGACGCGGAGAGGTAATGCGATGCGACCACTGACCGTCGTCGGTCATTAACACCAGCCCGGTGGTGTCGATATCCAGACGTCCTGCCGCATGCAGTTTGTGCGCGACAGGTTCATCGAGAAAATAGAGAACTGTCGGGTGATCCGGGTCATCCGTGGAGCAAACATAGCCCTGAGGCTTATTCAGCATAAAATAGCGTGGACCCGCCTGTTGAACCAGAGAATTGCCGTCATATTCAACGTCATGTTCTGGCAGCAGCTTAAAGGCGCTATTTCTGACGATTTCGCCGTCGACGGTAACACGGTTACCACGGATCTCACGCCCGGCAATAGCGCGGCTGACGCCGAGTTGCTGAGCGATAAATTTATCAAGTCGCATGAGTGTGATTTTGCCTGTAACAATACGGAAATCGGGCGTTATGCCCGAAAAGTGGAGCCGTTTTCCGCTCAGTATAACGAGCTAACAACTTCCCTCAAGGGAAAAAGATTCGTGGCATACTATACGCGAGACTGTTACATATTGTGAGCCCATGATTTTTACTCTTCGTCCTTACCAAAAAGAAGCCGTGGATGCCACGCTCAACCATTTTCGCCATCACCGCACGCCGGCAGTTATCGTCCTCCCCACAGGCGCGGGCAAAAGCCTGGTGATTGCTGAACTGGCGCGGGTTGCTCGTGGGCGCGTATTGGTGCTGGCACATGTCAAAGAGCTGGTTGCGCAGAATCATGCCAAGTACTGCGCTCTGGGGTTGGAAGCCGATATCTTTGCCGCCGGGTTAAAGCGCAAAGAGAGCCACGGGAAAGTGGTTTTTGGCAGCGTTCAGTCGGTGGCACGTAATCTGGACGCCTTCCAGGGCGAATTCTCCCTGCTCATCGTCGATGAATGCCATCGCATTGGTGATGATGAAGAGAGTCAGTATCAACAGATCCTGACGCACCTGACCAACGTAAATCCTCATCTACGCCTGCTCGGGCTCACCGCCACGCCTTTTCGCCTGGGCAAAGGCTGGATTTATCATTTTCATTATCATGGTATGGTGCGCGGCGATGAAAAAGTGCTGTTTCGCGACTGCATTTATGAATTACCGCTGCGCTACATGATTAAACACGGCTACCTGACGCCGCCAGAACGCCTCGATATGCCGGTCGTGCAGTATGACTTTAGCCGCCTGCAGGCGCAGAGTAATGGCCTGTTTAGCGAAGCGGATCTGAATCAGGAGCTAAAAAAGCAGCAGCGAATAACACCGCATATCATCAGCCAGATTGTCGAATTTGCCCAGACGCGTAAAGGCGTCATGATATTTGCCGCTACCGTTGAGCACGCCAAAGAGATTGTCGGCCTGCTGCCTGCTGACGACGCTGCGCTAATCACCGGAGATACGCCAGGCGCTGAGCGCGATGTGCTGATTGAAGAGTTCAAAGCCCAGCGCTTTCGCTATCTGGTGAATGTGTCGGTCCTGACCACCGGCTTCGACGCTCCGCACGTCGACCTTATCGCCATTCTGCGCCCGACGGAGTCAGTTAGCCTTTACCAACAAATTGTCGGTCGCGGGCTGCGTCTGGCCCCGGGTAAAACCGATTGTCTGATCCTCGATTACGCCGGCAACCCGCACGATCTGTACGCCCCGGAAGTGGGTGCACCGAAAGGGAAAAGCGACAACGTTCCGGTACAGGTATTCTGCCCTGCCTGCGGATTTGCTAACACGTTCTGGGGGAAAACAACCGCTGATGGCACGCTGATCGAACACTTTGGCCGTCGCTGCCAGGGATGGTTTGAAGATGATGACGGTCATCGCGAGCAGTGCGATTTCCGCTTTCGTTTTAAAAACTGTCCGCAGTGTAATGCGGAAAATGATATTGCCGCTCGCCGCTGTCGCGAGTGCGATACGGTACTGGTCGATCCGGATGATATGCTGAAAGCCGCGCTCAGGCTCAAAGATGCGCTGGTTCTGCGCTGTAGCGGCATGGTGTTACAGAACGGCGAGGATGAAAAAGGCGAATGGTTGAAAATCACCTATTACGATGAAGATGGCGCCGACGTCAGCGAGCGTTTTCGCTTACACACGCCCGCGCAGCGAACGGCCTTTGAGCAGCTGTTTATTCGCCCACATACCCGTACCCCCGGCGTGCCCTTACGCTGGATAACCGCCGCCGATATCCTCGCCCAACAGGCCCTGCTGCGACATCCTGATTTTGTGGTGGCGCGCATGAAAGGCCAGTACTGGCAGGTACGTGAAAAGGTCTTCGACTATGAAGGTCGTTTCCGGCGGGCACATGAATTACGCGGTTAATCGTACTTTTGATTGATGTGCCAGCCGTTTGAGTATAGAATCTCGCCCGCTTTTGCATACGCAAAGCAGATCACTTACCTGTTGCTGGGTCGCCTGTAGCAGGAATTATTAAAGAGAGATTTAAATGTTTACTATCAACGCTGAAGTACGTAAAGAGCAGGGTAAGGGTGCGAGCCGCCGCCTGCGTGCCGCTAACAAGTTCCCGGCAATCATCTACGGTGGCGCAGAAGCCCCGGTTGCTATCGAACTGGATCACGATGCAGTTATGAACATGCAAGCTAAAGCTGAATTTTACAGCGAAGTTCTGACCCTCGTTGTTGACGGTAAAGAAGTTAAAGTTAAAGCTCAGGCTGTACAGCGTCACCCGTTCAAGCCGAAGCTGTCCCACATCGACTTCGTTCGCGCGTAATCGCCAACAAGTTGAAGAAAAACCCCGCCTCGGCGGGGTTTTTTTATGGGCGTTGTTTATCGATGGCGACAAAACCAAAGGCCGGATAAGGCGATTAAGCCGCCATCCGGCATCAACGAGATTACTTTCCGCCTGATGTGCGACGCTGGAGCTGATCGCGCAGATTCGGCGGCGTACCTTTGATGGTCAAGGTGTCTGTCGCCGGGTCCCAGAAAATACGCTCGCCCAATAGCATGGCATCGAAGTTAATCGTCAATCCACCGCCGCTTCCGGCAAATTTCGTTAACTGACGCAGCGTACTGCGATCTGCCGGGAAGCTCTCTTCCAGCTCATACCCTTTATCCGCGGTAAATTCACTAAAGCTGACTTCACTGACGCCGGAAAGCTCTTTGGACAGCGACTCCAGTTCGATCTCTTCGCCTGCCTGCAGCTGCTCGTTACAGTAGCTGTAGACCTGCTGGCGCACGTTCTGACGCTCAGCTTTATCGAGCTGCGCCTCAGCGGTAAAGTCGTCCACGGCCTGCAGCAGGCCACGGTTTTGCGCTTTGGCATTCAGACCTTCGCTGGCGCCGAGGAAATCCATAAAGAAATCGGCAACTTTACGCCCGACCCGCCCTTTCAGGAACGTCAGGTATCGCGTGGACTCCGGGTTGGTTTCCCACTCGGTTAAATCAATACGCGCGACGATGTCCGCATGATTGATATCCAGATAGTGTGTCGGGTTGATATCCAGATTTTCATTGACGCGCATGCTGCTTAAATTATTCAGCACCGCGACCAGAAGATACTCTACCGCCAGATAGCGATAATGGCAGAACAGTACGATACCACCGTCGGCAAAAGGATATTTCGCCAGTTCGTCGCGCAGACGTCCCGTCGCTGCACGACTAAAAGCCAGAAAATCCTCTTCACCCTGGCGCTGTAAGCGCAGCGTTTGCGCCAGCTCGCTCTCTTCGCTAAAGAGGCCATAGGCTTTATTCTTGGCGCTATACACCCGGTGCAACTCAGCCATCATCTCGACAACCGTCGCTGTCGGTTCCAGTAATGAATCGCGCAAGACCAGCTCAAGATTCTGCTCGTCACGTTTGATAAGCTGGTGCAGGGCAATCTGGTTGATATCCAGACTCATGATAAACTCTCCTTTTAGACCGGGCGGTATTCAACCACCTGCCGGGCAGTGACGCAATAGAAGATAAAAAAGCAGAAAAAAAACTGTCTCTACGGTAATATGTTGCCCTTTCATGAACAGACTGATTTCGATTTATGCCACAAATTTCCCGCTATAGTGACGAACACGTTGAACAATTACTGAATGAGATGCTCAACGTACTGGAAAAACATAAGGCACCAACCGATCTTTCCCTGATGGTTTTGGGAAATATGGTGACTAACCTTATCAATACAAGCATCGCACCGGCCCAGCGCCAGGCGATTGCGAACTCTTTTGCCCGCGCATTGCAGTCTTCGGTAAACGACGACCAAGCGCATTAAGAGCCTGCTCCGGGGAAACGAACAACAGTTTATGGTAACTCATCATCAGCGCTACCGTGAGAAAGTCTCCCAGATGGTTAGCTGGGGGCACTGGTTTGCCCTGTTCAACATGTTGTTGGCCATGGTACTCGGTAGCCGTTACCTGTTTGTCGCCGACTGGCCGACAACGCTTGCAGGGCGTGTTTATTCTTACCTGAGCGTTGTCGGGCATTTTAGCTTTCTGGTGTTTGCCACCTATCTGCTAATCCTGTTTCCTCTGACGTTTATCGTCATGTCCCAGAGGCTGATGCGCTTCTTATCAGCCATTCTGGCGACAGCAGGCATGACGCTGTTGTTGATCGACAGCGAAGTGT
Organism: Citrobacter sp. RHBSTW-00671; assembly: GCF_014103415.1. Taxonomy (NCBI): domain Bacteria; kingdom Pseudomonadati; phylum Pseudomonadota; class Gammaproteobacteria; order Enterobacterales; family Enterobacteriaceae; genus Citrobacter; species Citrobacter sp. RHBSTW-00671. The sequence continues at coordinate 2,269,869 of NZ_JABXPR010000001.1, read as the reverse complement.
TCACCCGCTTCCACCTGCACCTCAACCCCATCGTCTGGGAGCTGGTCATTAACCCTGACCAGAATGAAGCGGCTCGCGACTGGCAGCTGATGTTTATCAGCGTGCCAATCATTCTGCTAATCGAAATGCTGTTTGCGACCTGGAGCTGGCAGAAACTGCGCAGCCTGACGCGTCGCCGCCATTTTGCCAAACCGTTAGCAGCATTCTTTTTCGTTTCATTTATCGCCTCACATGTGGTGTACATCTGGGCTGATGCCAACTTCTATCGCCCGATTACCATGCAGCGTGCAAACCTGCCACTTTCCTATCCTATGACCGCACGTAAGTTTCTGGAAAAACACGGTCTGTTGGATGCGCAAGAGTATCAGCGCCGCCTGATTGAACAGGGTAATCCGGAAGCCGTCTCCGTCCAGTATCCGCTCAGTGAGCTGCGTTACCGCGATATGGGTACGGGTCAGAATGTCCTGCTGATCACCGTTGACGGTCTGAATTACTCGCGCTTTGAACAGCAAATGCCTGCTCTGGCTGAATTTGCCGGACAGAATATCTCCTTTACGCGCCACATGAGTTCGGGAAATACTGCCGACAACGGGATTTTTGGCCTGTTTTATGGCGTCTCGCCAAGCTACATGGACGGCATTTTGTCGACCCGAACACCTGCCGCGCTAATCTCTGCGCTGAATCAACAAGGTTATCAGTTGGGATTGTTCTCCTCTGATGGCTTCACTAGCCCACTGTATCGCCAGGCATTGCTGTCAGACTTCTCGATGCCAAACGTGCAAACGCAATCTGATCAACAAACTGCAAGCCAGTGGATTAACTGGCTGGGCCGCTATGCGCAAGATGATAACCGCTGGTTCTCATGGGTTTCCTTTAACGGAACGAACCTTGATGACAGCAACCAGAAGAATTTTGCCAAACGCTACGCCAGCGCGGCGCAAGATGTGGATGCCAACATCAACCGTATACTCAGCGCACTGCGTGATTCCGGGAAGCTGAACAATACGGTGGTCATTATTACCGCAGGCCGCGGCGTGCCGCTGACGCAGGAAGAGAATAACTTCGCCTGGTCGCGTGGCCATCTACAGGTGCCTCTGGTTATTCACTGGCCGGGAACACCTGCGCAGCGTATTAATAGCCTGACCGATCATACTGACCTGATGACAACACTGATGCAGCGCCTGCTCCACGTCAGTACCCCAGCAAGCGAGTACTCACAGGGTCAGGATTTGTTTAATGCAACACGCCGCCATTACTGGGTCACAGCAGCTGACAGCAGCACAATGGCCATTACCACACCAGAGATGACGCTGGTGCTTAATAACAACGGTAATTACCAGACCTATGATTTACGCGGCGAGAAAATTAAAGATCAGAAACCGCAGCTGAGTTTGCTGCTGCAAGTGCTGACGGATGAGAAACGATTCATCGCTAACTGATTAATTATAAATCAGTTAGCAGTCCATCCTCTTGCATTCGTGGTGGAAAGCAGTAGTATTAGCAGCCATAAGTGTCGGCACGTAGCGCAGCCTGGTAGCGCACTGTCATGGGGTGTCAGGGGTCGGAGGTTCAAATCCTCTCGTGCCGACCAAAAATTCCCAAAAAAACCAACCCTTGTGGTTGGTTTTTTTATGCCTGTTTTCTGTACGGGGAAGCAATGGGGAATTATCGGGGGAAAACCCCGGTGCATCTGTGAAGGATCTTTGGTGAATTTAGGGACCAGTGCATCGCTACGTTTATCGGCATTCTCCAGCTTGATAAGTCATTAGCAGTTGCTAATGACTTATCACCGTTCTTAATTTTCTCAACGGCCTTATCAAGTTTGTCTGAAGATGTTGCACAAAGGAAATTATTCTCAACAACAACTACTTACGATTATATTTTAGTACTTGTAAATAGAGCAGTAGCCAAACTCCTGCCCCTCCCCATACACCAACAATTGCACCAATTTTTCCAGCTAAGATATATTCCGAAAAGGGAACCTCTCCTTTACTGATCAGCCAGGTACTAGCAACCATTCCAATAGAGAACGTAACTGCCAGTATAAACACCAACTTAATAAGTTCTAATAGAGGATGTTTCATTTACTCTCTCCATTAGCTTCTTTTTGCGTCACATTGCCAGTCCATTCTGAGATTACAGAACCACCAAAACCACCCAGTATACCAGGGTATGGGCTCATTTGACTGCCCTGATATATACCGTATCCGATAGACTTTTCCGAATATTTCAGTGAATACTTACTGGCATCCATTCCTGGCTGATTTTTTATATACTGTGATTCAAACTTATTAGTAATTGAAGCACCAATATTATAGCCAAAACCTGTACCGTCCATCCCTGCTGATATCGTTGCCAGCGTGCTGATGGTCTGCTTCTGATCCTCACTCAGTTGCGACAGGTCAGTCACATCAGGATACAGCTTACCTGCAATCGCCCGGGCCGCAAGTTCACCCGTTGCCGCACCCGCTGCGCCCGCTGCCGCGCTGTTTCCCTGCATCGCCGCCACTGCGCCGCCCAGTATCGCGTGAGCAATAACATTTACCGCACTATTACCCTCTGTCGATTTAAGCAGATGCGCTAGCTGTGGTGCCGACGCCCCCGCCAGCGCGGCCCCCATATCACCGCCAGCCAGATACGCGGTTTTGCTCCCCGTTATCCACTTTTCCCAGCGCTGTTAAAGAACTTATAGCTGTGAAATCAAAAATCCTGACGTATGCTCGGGATCTATGTGTTAGCTCAAAAGCTCCATTGATACGTTGCCAGTATTAAAAAATTCCTTAAAAACACTGATAACAATATCAAAGTCTTTTGTAAGCTGACGTTCAGGCCAACAATCACCAAGTATCATCATTTCGGCATCAAGTTTAGAGCGATCCCAGTAACTTCTTATCTGATATTCATCTTCGAAGATCTCACCTAATGTTATTAGGTAAAAATTATTTTCTGTTCTTACCTGAAGCATTTCAGCTCCACTATCCACCCTGGTTAGGGTATCAAGAGTTATGGAACCTTTTTTCCCTGAAGTTGTTTCAACTGATTTAATATATCATCCCAGTTTGAAATCTGCTTATTTCCGCCAGTTCCATTTAGCGTCCAACTCATTTTAAAATTCATTTTAATCCCTAGCCTTGAGAGATTTCATTCCCGGCTGCCAATAGAGGACAGACCCAGTAGTCTCTTCATAGATTGTTAAAGATTTTAGCCCCGCTTTATCGGCCATAGCTGCTATATCACCGCGACAATAACCACATACAGGCTCTTTAGATACACTCATTGTCATCTCACGCCCTTGAGACATACCCTTTTCAAAAGCTTGTTGGATGACGCCCACTTCAGCATGAGCTGTAGCCATATTTCCATTAGGAAGAGGCTTGCCTTGCTTATCTATTTTAGCCTGGATTCTTCCATCAATGAGTGTTGGCTTATTCACATCTGCTAAGTTGGATGGTCTTGCACCCTGATTGGTATCAGTGAAGATCCCGCGAAAATCTAATGAAAAAATGGCTTCGGACGGGCGCTCACGGTTCGCCAGTGACACTTACCGCCACCGCAACGTAGTGGTGCGGTGTTTTGGGCGGTTAAAAGAATACCGACGTATTGCCACACGTTACGACAAAACGGCGAGAAATTATCTGCCGATGGTGAAATTGGGCTGTATCCGGCTCTTTTACAAGAAGTTATGCAATAAGGGACACAGCCTAATATATGAGCTTCCTGGACTGCCCGGGTCAGTATTTGGTGGATAATAAATTGTACTTACTGGTGTTCTACCTGGCTAACCCAACCCTGAGGGATAACAGGTCCCTGAGGCGGGTTTGTAAAAGGCTGTAGTTTTGGGGGGGGCTTTAGGAATTGAAACTTTTGACATTCCATTCCCTTGAATGTCTCCATCAGCATCCACAACTCCAGGTTTCAGCCTGCCAGGACGGATATCCAGTATCGGAAGTTTCTTATCCTTATCTCCCAGCGCATTATTCTCAACAACAACTCTTTCCGGTGCACATCCCTGCGACGATAACAGTTTTTCCCTTTCCTTTTCGTGAATTATAACCGGTTTTCCCTGCTGTATTTCTGGAACGGCAACTTTTTGCGCTGTTAAGCGTTTTTGGCTCCACAGACGCTACCGCCCGGCCGTTACACTTAGTCTGCTACTCCACAACCGTATCATTATGATGACGTGATGCCACGACACACGCCTCAGAAGCATCTGTAAGTGGCTGAATAGTTTTATCGTTCTTTTCTAATCAAAGAGTCATATTTTCCAAATTCGGGAAACTGATCATAATTCCCCGTCACATCGACCGTTGTTTGACTCTCTCCCAGTTTATAGGGATTAAAATGTTCTTCCCTTACCACGGCACTACCATCTTCTTTAAAAAGATAAGTCGTACCATTAGAAACATTCATAAATCCAGCACCTTCACCTTCGATCTCGGCGAACTCTCGGTGAACTGCCATTGAAAGAAAAAGTCGCTCATCATCCAGAACTTTAAAACTATAAAGAAGATATTCTCTTAATTCTTCATCTAAAAAACCGACACTAATCCAACCAGCATTTTTTGTGACCTGAATAACATGTGATGGTTTTACATCAGAACCGATAAGTGCAGTATATGGCATCCCGTGAGAATGTTTTTTTTTGGCTTCATTCTCGCTTAGCGGATTCATTGGTTCTTTATAACCAGCGGACCATTTCTTACAATAAAAAACCTTATCCATTATTTGTAAACCTTCCCGTTAGTATCTCGGATTATGACATCAGCTTGCTTAGCCGCATTAAGAACTGATTGTGGAATTGGTTTCATCTGAAGTGGCACCTCCAAGATGTTACTCCCTTCCATCTGGCTTCCAGCCAACTTACCACTGGAAGGAACATTTGCGATTGTAGCACCGGCAGGATATTTATTCACAGCTTCCCGGATGTAACTGGTCGCCGTAGCCTCTGTAATATCAGCAAATTGTGTGAACTTACGAGACACTATCTCACCTGTTGCCGGGTTATATGAATCCACACGATAATAGCCGTTTCCGTTGGGTTTGTTTACATACAGTTCATTATACGGATAATTTTTAGACTGTTCTGCGTTAAACTTATTTCCGGCCTGAACATTCTGCAACCAGCCTGGCTTCGCAGAACTCACCGTTGTAACCTCAGCTTTTGCTGCTGCAATCTCTGCTGCATTCTTACCGACGGTAAGGATCCCCGCTGCACCCACGCCGCCTGGCGTTGCAACTTCAGCAGTCAGGATCCCCGCCTGATTCAGGCAAAGTATCGCTGCCGATTGACACCCTGCCAGCACCGCCTGTGCTGCTGCGGCCAGTTCAGGGGTAGCTGCAGCCAGTAAACCGCCACCAAGCCCGGCTGGCAGAGCTACCATCAGCGCATCCTGCATCGCCAGCCCTTTTTGACAAGAGGCACTACCGGGGGCAGTGCTGCAGGACATGATATTTTTCGCATGCTCCTGCGCCGCTTTTACCTGCCCGTCCTCTGTTCCACCACCCAGCAGGTTATTCTCAACCGCATTTTTCCCGGCCTGCGCCCCGGCAGCCGCCGACGCCGTACTGTCACCCGACAGACCACCGGCCATCCCTGCTGATATCGTTGCCAGCGTGCTGATGGTCTGCTTCTGATCCTCACTCAGTTGCGACAGGTCAGTCACATCAGGATACAGCATACCTGCAATCGCCCGGGCCGCAAGTTCACCCGTTGCCGCACCCGCTGCGCCCGCTGCCGCGCTGTTTCCCTGCATCGCCGCCACTGCGCCGCCCAGTATCGCGTGAGCAATAACATTTACCGCAGTATTGCCCTCTGTCGATTTAAGCAGATGCGCTAGCTCCGGTGCTGACGCCCCCGCCAGCGCGGCCCCCATATCACCGCCAGCCAGCCCCTGAAGCGCCGCCGTTGCCGCCTGAATCCCCCGCTGAATATCGCTGCCCGTGCCATACTTCGCCAGTTCTTCCTTATACTTCGGCGTATCTTTCAGCTTATCCGCAGGCAGATTCGGATTGTCCCTGCGCGCCTCTTTCAGCGCATTTATCTCTCCCTGTGTTCTGGCAATATCCGCTGCCTGACCGCCAATATCACTGATGAGACTTACCGTCTGCAGCCGCTTCTGCTCTTTCTCTTTGTCAAAAATCGGGCTGATGCTGTCGTTTGCATGTTCCGTATCACGGCTCAGACCGGATACATCCTGCTGCTGGTTCGCTGTATCACGAACCGTAATTGTTCCTTCCGCTACCGCCGCCTGCGTAGTTCCTTCCGCATGCCCGCTGTTGCCACCCGCTGAAATCATTCCACCCGGCATATTGCCTTTGAACGTGTCGCCGCCAAAAGAACCGCCGCCGCTCAGGCTAACGCCTGAATGACTGACCTTAAAGTCCGCTTCGTTATGAATGTCCCTGAACCCCAGCGTTCCGGTATCCAGGCTGTTTTTGTCCCCCGTTGCCGTCGAAGCGATTACCGCACCGTCCAGTTGCGTGTGACGTCCCACCGCCACATCAAATCCGCCATCGCCCGCAAAAAGCCCTGTCTGCTCCTGAACCGAGTCATAAGTGCTTTTCATCTTGTCCTGGCTGGCGCTGATATAGCCCGAACCGGTCATGCTACCGAAGGTAAAACTGCCGCCTGCCGCTACGCTGTTCTGCTTCGATTTGTAGTCGTTGCTGTCCTGCTGGCTGCTCATCCACAGGTCTCGACCAATATCCGCGACCACTTTATCGCCGCTGACCTGCGCGCCATTCAGAAGGGCATCACGACCACTGGTCATCGATACTATGCCACCGCTGTCCAGCGTGGTCTCCGTCCACGCCGTGCCGTTACCCTTCTCATGTCCTTTTGCCGCATTCACGTTGGCGAAGACGCTGATACCATAGCCATTGGTTCCTCCGCCAATGCTGACCCCTACACCGCCGCCGCTGCTGCTATTTTTCCCGGTTGTCTGTTGAGTGTTTGCCGCACCGCTCAGTACGATATCATTCGCTGCTGCAAGCGCGGTGTCCCCACCCGCCTTTATCTGGCTGCCGCCGATCAGAATATCGCCGCTGTTCCCGCTCTGACCTTTACCCGTCGCCGTAATAGCCAGATTGTTGCCTGCATTCAGGGTGCTGCCTGCCACAGTATCACTCCGGGCATGCTGCTCAGACTTTGATTTCTGGGAAGTCAGAGAAATGCTGACGCCTATACCGTTATTCGGATCGCCGCCGGCCTGAGCAACTGCAACCCCCTGCGCAGCCTGCACGCCGGAAAGCGCCGCTTTCGTTGCCTTCAGAGCCGCAAGACGATCGTCACTCTCATCTTTCGCATCCTGCGCTGCTGAAACCGCGCTGTTCACCGCACTGCCCACAGCCCCTGACAACGCCACCGTCAGTCCGCTGGTTTTCTGCTCAAACTTCTCATCACGGGTGCGTTTGTCGTGTCCCGGTTCAATAAGTACACTATCGCCGCGAACAGCAATATCTTTCTGGGCGATGATATCCGCGCCGCCGATATGTGCCTGCTGGCCTGCGGTGATACTGACGTTGCCCCCCGTAGAACCGACCGTACTGAAGCTCTCGCTTTGAGTGGTGCCTTTTTCGCGCAGATCGTGCGTCGTTTTACTGCTACCGATGGTGAAGCCGATCCCGCCCGACCCCATCAGCCCGCTCTTTTTCGTCTCTTTAAAGCGCCATGAGGTATCCGTATTGGTGGCCGCAACGATATCCACATTGTTGCCGGCCCCCAGCGCCACATTGCCGTCACCGGCAACGGCTGAGCCCTGTACCAGGATGTTATTCCCGGCGGCGACAGTCACATTGTCCCCGCTCAGCAACGCACCTTTTTCCCGCGTAGCACTGTCTTCTTCAATCGTATGGGTAGTCTTTTTACTGAGGAATCCTTTTTTGGTTTTCGTGGTTTCCTGGTAGTGATAATCGCTCTCTGTGGCGGTCGTGAGATTCACATCCCGGCCTGCCGTGACGCCGATATCGCCCTGCGCCGTAACATCCGCTGCCTGCGCACTCACATCGCGCCCGGCGATTATGACCGAGTCGCCACCGCTGGCAATTTCCGTCCCCTGCTGGCGTACGGCGTCATTGACCACGGTTTTCTTCTTCGCACGATAGCTGTCGCCGTCGGTTGTTGCTTCAGCCAGCAGGTTGACATCACGCCCGGCCAGCAGACCCACATCATTTTCCGCTGCCAGCCCGGCCGCGTGGGAATTAATATCCTGACCCGCTTTCAACACCAGATTGTCACCCGCTGAGACGGTGGTACGGGAAAGCCCGGTGCTGTGCGATTCACTGCCGCCGTTACGGCTATTCTGCTGAGTGGTGGCCGCATTCAGATTGAGATCGTTACCCGCTGTAAGCTGAGTATTCCCCCCCGTGTTAACATTGCTGGCGGTGACGTTGAGGTTATTCCCGGCATTGATGCCGAGGTTACCGCCCGCACTGATGGTGCTCCCCTGCCAGTCCACCGACGAACGACCGGTCTCAGTGACCCTGCGTCCGGAATGGCTCCGGGCATCGTTAATCTGGTTGGCATTTACCGCAATATCTCTCCACGCATCCATCAGCAATGAGCCACCCGCAGAGAGATTCGCGCCAGTAACGGTGATATCCTTGCCTGCCGAGAGCGACAATCCGTCCTGCGCGGTAATGGACGCCACAGAACCCAGCAACGTATCTTTAAAGCTCACATTGCGGTATTTGTCCCTGGCACTCACATCAATCTGTTCCGCCAGCGTCAGGTTATTGATATTGCCGCCCAGGCTTTCCAGCGTCACCGTTTTTCCGCTGATGGCGGAGCTGACGTTATTGATATCGCCAATCGCATTCAGCGCAAGGTTGCCCCCGGCCTGCATCAGACTATTGTTAAGGTTGCTGATGCTGTTCTGACTGTCGAGAGTGAGATCGTTTCTCGCCAGCAGCGTACTGCCAGCGTTGGTGATATTCCCACTGGTAAGCTGAACATTATTCCCGGCAATGACGCTACCGTTGTTCACCGTGATATCTTTCGGCGAGAGATACAGCTTCGGTATCATGACCGTCTCACCGTTGACGGTCGCGGCTTCCCACCACAGCATGCTGTGCTCAAGGGACGCTATCTGATCGGCCGTCAGGGCCACCCCAAATTTCAGCCCCAGCGACTGCTGGGTACTGGCAGCGCTGTCCATCAGATAACGCATCTGGTCAAGATCAGAACCTATACCGTTGATGTAACGACTTCCCGTCTTATTCAGCATAGCGTTACTGACATAGCGGGTATCGAACGCCGCATCACCGAGGAAACGGTAGTCATATTCCGGGTTCAGTTTGAGACGATCGAGCATATAGGCCGATCCCAGAAACTGGTTTTGATCGGTATACGCAACGTTAGTTTCACGCGGCGCTTCGCCCGGTTTGATACCCAGCATGGCATTCAAATCACCAAACAGGCTGGGATCGAGTTGAGCAAGGCCATTCAGTTTCGGGTTGACGTTGATCAGGTACGGGCTTTTCGGATCGTCGGAGACGACGAAATAACCGTTCTTTCCGGAAGGCAACGGATACGCGCTGGTATCCACCGTTTTGCCCTGATTTTGCCCGGCGGTATTCACGCCCTTCTCGCCTGGGTTAATCAGGCCATTCAGTTGGCCGAGGCTGGCATCACCTTTCTGCGTGGTAGAAACAGAGCTGAGCGTAGCGGCTGATACGCCACCGCTTTCCAGCGTGCCGCCGCCGTTAATCTGCTGCAATGCGTCATGCAGTCGATCGTTCCACGGTAGGGAACTGACGCTCACCGTGTCATTGCCTGCCAGCGCCTGCTTTTGCACCCCATTACTGAGGGTTTGGTTGCTGAGGGTGTTGAGGGTTGGCACAGAAATAGTGGTGCCAACGCCACTGTTTGCCGTGATGCTGGTATTACTAATGTCATTAGTGAAAGTCGCTGTAATATTCCCACCCGCACTAATCACTGAGCGGTATGACTCACTATCAGCTGTAAACTCCTTTTTAATTTCCCCTAAAACATACGGAACCCCTATGTATTCGAAGCCATCTTTATTGGGTATAACCAGTTCTCCGTAAGTATCAGTGGACTGATACCATTTACCGTATCTGGGATAGCCCTTAAGTCTCTCAGGGGTTAAATTGCAATTATCAGAGAACCACTCACACCGGTATTCAGCCTCTTGATAAACGATTTCATGCCCGGCTTCGGCAGAAAGATTATTCAACGAATCTCCTCTCAGTAATGCCTCTCTGTCCGAAAGAATATGGCTTGCACGGTTATCCATTATTGTAGCGTTGATAACAATATCCCTACCTGAGGCAATACGTGCGGCATCCCCCGTAGCATTCGCTTCAACTATTGATTCACTTAATATAAAACGACGAATATCATTCCCAACTAAAAGATACTTATATCTATCGTGGCAGATCTGACTATTTCCGGCACAACGTTCTCCCCAATAGCTCCAGATAATATTTTCAGGTGATTTCAGCCATTCCTGCAGACTAAGCGCAACATCCGGCTTTTTCTTACCATCACCAATCGTGATTGGAAATAAAAATGGTCCCGAAGGTAATGCATTAGAAAATTCCTGCTTTCTCTGACTGAAAGTCAACCCATCCCGCTGGTTCAGCAGATGCCCGGTTTTGATGGTGATATCACCGTTCTGGGTTTCGATATTGCCGGAGGTGTTGACCACTTCGCTGTTGGCATTTCCCGCCGCATCTCGCTGCATCCACAGATTGTTGCCTGCGAGGATATCGCCGCGCTGGTTGGTAATGGTGTTGGCATAAAGCGCCAGATTATTTGCCGCGTACAACAGCGCCGTATTAACGATAGCGCCAGGCGCATTGAGCGTCAGAGAACCACGCGTGCCGGTGAAACCATCGACTGAAATATTACCGCGACTGGTCAGCGTAATATCGCCACCGCCCTGTAACGTTCCGGCGGCATTGAGCGCCACGTTGCTGCCGCTGAGGTGGCTCGCACCGTTGCCCGTTGTGATTTGCCCGTTATTGCTGAGCTGCCCGCCCGCCGTCAGGCTGAGCGACTGCCCCTGAAGCACGCTACGGTTGTCGATAGCACCTTCGCTGGTCATGCTCAGCGTTTTACCCGCGGCAAACGCGCTTTGCGCAGTAAAGCCATTCACCAGTTTCAGCGTCAGATTACCCAGCGCAACCGCCTGCCCCAACGCATCCAGCCCGTGGCTTTCAACGGTCAGATCACCACCGCTGAACAGTTTGCCTGCCGCATTCTGATTAACCTGACTGGCATTAACACTCAGTTGCGAGTTGCCCAACAGCGTACCGTTATTCGTCACCTGCGTGTATTTCACTGCCAGTTGACCGGCCTGTGTCGTTCCCTGGTTGGTAAAATTGTTACCGGTAAGCGTGGCGCTGTCGGCCAGCCAGTTCCCGCCATTGGTGGCCGTTGCCGCATTCAGAATGAGGTTTGTCGCCTGTAACCAGCCTGCGCCGGAATACTGCGGCGTGATCAGCGTCATTCCCGCGCCGGAAAGCAGTTTGCCGTCATTGAGCGCGCGAGTTGTGGCGTTAAGATGGGTCTCTCCACCGCCCTGCATTAAACCGTAGTTGGACAGCACTGGCGTAGAAAGCGTCAGCCCCTGACGGCTGACAATCTCCCCGGAAGCCTGGTTTATCAAATCGCCGCTCAGCGACAGTGTTGCGCCATTATCCCCTTGTAGGCGTCCGCTGTTGGTCAATGTGCCGGACGTCATGCCCAGCGTCGCACCCTGAATTTTGCCCTCGTTGGTGACTGACGCCGCAGTCAGATCCAACGCGCCGCCGCTCAGCATACTGCCCGCTTTCTGCTGCCTGACCGCGCCGTTCATGGCAAGCGTGAGCGCATTTACGCCGCTAATTGCCACGCTGTTATCGAGGGTTGTCCCCTTCAGCGTAAGATTTTTCGCCGTCCATTGCCCGGAGTTAGTCAGAGAAAGCGCCTGTAGCGTCGCGTTACCCAGCGCGGTAATTTTGCTGCCCGCTGTGGAAGTCAGGTTATTCGCGAGCGTAAGCTGCAGGGCGTCGGCGCTGTGTATTGCCCCATTGTTTGTCAGCGCTTGCGCATTGAGCAGAATCGACTGCCCCTGCCATGTGCCATTATTCGTCACATCGCCAGAAGTGAGTTTCAGCGTACCCTGCGTCAGTAGTGAACCACCTGCTGCGTTAATCAATTCCTGTTGCGGTGAAGCCATCGCCATGCGCGCCATCAGACGCTGACGAGCTTCCAGCGTCAGGCTTTGCAAGCCGGTCAGCGTGCCCTGGTTGTGGATCCGGTTTTGCTGCAGGGTCAGGGCCTTTCCCTGTACTGTGCCGCTGTTATCAAGCTGTGCGCCGTCGAGCGTTACGTCGCTTTCGCTGAGCAGCTTTCCGCTGTTATCAAGCTGCTGCGCGGTCAGTGACATTCCGCCATGACTCATCATGTCGCCTGACGTGGTAAGGCCGTTGTTTACAGTCGCCGTCAGATTATCCAGGCTTATCAGCGAGCCTTTGTGCAGCCAGTCATCAGCGGTCAGCGTAAGTTGCTGCCCCTGCAGCGTTCCTTGCGTCGTTATACTGCTGGCATCAAAGGTCAACGCGCCGCCGCTCAGCGTACGGGACGTTATGCCCGTCGTGAGTACATCACCAGACAGGGCCAGTCCGTTTGTCCCCTGCCACAGACCTGTATTGTTTAACGTCGAGGCTGCAAGTGTCAGCCTGTCACCGGCAATACGCCCGGCGCTGTTGATATCATCAGCCGTCAGCGTCAGTGCGCCGCCACTTTGAATGTGTCCGGGGTTGCTAAGTCGCCCGGATAGCTTGCCTTCCAGGCCATGTAAACCGTTAAGCACGCCGCTGTTATTCAGCGAGCTGGCAGTGAATGTCAGGACATCGCCCTGCAGTACACCAGCGTTTTCCATCGCACCGGTATGCACCAGTAGCGCATTACCGGCCAGCCATTTACCTGTGGCATCCGTGGTGAAGGTATTCGCAGAAACCGAGGTACTGTCATTCCCCTGTACCAGCCCGCTGTTACGGATGGATTTGCCATCCAAAGTGACATTTTTTGCCGCCAGCGTACCGCGATTATCCAGAGAGGCGGTATTTATCGACGCCCCCTGTTTCGCCACCAGGCTCCCCTGGTTTTCAACCGAGTTTGCCAGCGTCAGGTCCAGGGAATCGGCCTGAATATCACCGGCGTTAATTAATGTGCTGCCGCGCAGTGTGAAGTCGGTATTCGTCAGCAACAAACCGTGGTTTTCCAGCGTGTCGAGGCCTAAATCCAGCCCCGCGCCGCTAACCAGTTGTCCCTGCTGACCATTAAACAGATTGCGGGTGGTGAGCTGTAGCGCTGAATTACCCTGCACAGTGCCATTATTCATAAGCTCCGGCGCGGAAATGCTAAGGGATTTTGCTGCAATCGTTTTGTCGTTAAACAACTGCGCTGCAGCCAGTTCGAACAGATTCAGACTGCGCAGCGCTCCCTGATTGTCCAGTCGCTCGCTGGCAGCGATATTCAGGCTATTCTGAGCCTGAATGCTGCCGCCGTTCCGCAGGATGTCCAGCGTAATCGCCGCCGTACGGGCCTCCAGTTGGCCATCGTTGTCGATACGCTTTCCGCTAAGATGCAACGCTTCGCCGCTGGTTACCTGCCCACCCGCAAGGTTAGTGAAGCGATTGCCATCCCAGGCAAGCGTCTGATTCCCCTGCAGGATCCCGCTATTGCTGAGATCGCCGTGTAATGCCAGCACCTTCGCCGCCAGCATTCCGCTGTTATTCGCACTGGCGGCATGCACGGTCATACCTTGTTGACTGAGTACCTTGCCCTGGTTAGTGAACGCGTCGTGTACTGTCGCCGTTACCCCCGCTTCACCTAACGCATTACCGCTGTTTTGCCACGTATTTGCTTCCAGATTCAGCGTGCCGCCCTGCAGCAAACCGGTGTTGTGCAGGGTCTGATTCTTCAGGCTTAATTCACCCACCGACAGCACATTGCCGTCGTTATTCACGTCCTGACTGTTCAGCACGAGCGTATCGGCGGCCATGAGTCCGAGGTTATCTGTCTGCTGTCCGTTAACAGATAATGACGTGTCCGCCAGCAGGCGCCCCGCGGTTTCGTTTTTTACCGTCGCATATTCACTTTGCAGATTAACGCCATTAATTTCTCCACCATTAACCAACTGGCGACCGTTGAGGTGCAATGAACCGTCGGTGGTAATCAGCCCATGGTTGGTCAGATACGGTATATCCAGCGCCAGAGAACGCCGGGCATAGAGCGAACCGCCGCTAAGGTTATCTAACGTATCAATCTGCAGATCCAATGCCGCGTTGCCCTGCATCAGGCCGCTGTTCACAACATGCTGACTGCGAAGCGTTAACGTGTCGGCTACCAGAGAGCCGCTGCTGGTGAGAAGTTCAGGTGCAATAATCGAGATGCGTTCAGCGCTGGCGCTACCGCTATGAGTCAGCGTCGCCGCGCTGAGCGTCAGGGTATCGGCCAGCAGTTCACCCTGGTTATCAATTGACTGCTGCGCGCTGAAACCAACGTGTGTGCCGGTGGATTTTCCGCCATGACTGAGCCTGTCCGCCGTTACGTCCAGCGAACCTTTTGCCGCCTGTACACCGTCCAGTGTGACGCGGTTGCCGGTAATCGCAAGGTCCAGACCGCTCTGCAGATGACCGTCCTTGCCGGTACTCAGCTGCTTTGCGCCTACGTTAAGCGCACCAGCGGCATTAACCTGACCGTTCAGGTTCAGGTTTTGCGCAGCGTTTAACTGTATGCCCTGTTGTCCGGCGATCAGCGAATCTTTCGCGGCGGTGAGGTTTTCAGCATTGACTGTCACCCCCCGGTTGCCAGAGAGGACGCCATAATGTTCAACTGACGCGGCCTGCACCGTTAGAGAGCCATCAGAGAGCAACTTTCCACTATTACGCAGCGTGACATCCGCCCGGATATCCGCATCGTTTTTCGCGCTGAGGGTGCCCTGTTGATTCAACGTTATTGTCTGTACTGAAAGCTGGCTCCCGCTCGCCAGCGTGCCCCTATTATCCAGCGACCCGCTATGGACCGATACGCTGTTACCCTGCATCAGACCTGTGTTGCTAAGACTGCTGACAGAAGCATCAAGACTGCCGTTTGCCGCCAGTTGCCCCCCATTCACGAGGTGGTCACCGGAAAGAGACAATGCGCCTCCCGCATTGACCTGTCCCTGGTTGTTCATTTCGCTACCGGCCAGGCTTAATGCTCCTTTCGCATCGGCCCGACTGGCGTTATCCAGTGCTATGTGCTGCGCCTTCAGCGTGAGTCCGTTACCTGCAGAGAGCAATCCCCCTTTAGCCGACAGGTTGCCGTGACTGTTAAGGCTAACATCAGCATCACTCCCCAGCGTGGAATGGGTCAGCGTCAGCCCATTAGTACTCGCGACATCCAGTTTTTCTTTACTGGTCAGGCTACCGTCGGTGATTGTCAGTGAACCGTCACTACGCAATGAAGTGTTTTTTTGGCTAACCAGAGTGGTTGCGGCAATGGCGACATCCTGTTTAGCCGTAATCTGCAACTCGCCAGCTGCGGCAACCCCGCCCCCCTCGATCGTCATCTTGCCATCGCTACCCAACTGCACGCCTGCGCCACTGGAGAGATTTGCACCTTGTAGCGCTAACGCCCCGGTGCTGTTGATGGCCATCCCGCTTGCGGTCTTATGGTTGCCGGTCAACGTGACGCCTTCGCCACTGGCGGAAAGACCACCGTTTGCCAGAGTGTTGCCAATCGTTAATTTCCCGTTAGCATTGAGGGTGATATCACCCTGGCGGGCATTCAGATTCCCGAGATTGACTCCCAGCCCTTTCTCGCTGGAGACCAGATGAATACGGTTAGCGTACATCCCACCTAATGCGCCGGTGTCTACCGCAATTTTCGGTGCTTCCCCTTCGCCATTCAGCGGGCTCGTCTGGCCATTCGTCGCGACGCGATTCGCCCCAGCGATAACCGTCAAATCTTTGGCGTGTAGCGCAGCGTTAATTTCCGTGGCGCGGGCAATAATTGACACCGCATCGCTCTGACTACCATCCAGCCCTTTGCCTTCAATGGTAATGCTGCCTTTGCTCACATCCAGTGACTGCAGGTTACCGTTAGCATCCAGCACCGGTTTACCGGTAGTCAGGGTGGCGTTAGGCGTGTTGATAAATCCGCACCCGTTACAGGTAATGCCGTAGGGGTTGGCGACCATGACGTTGGCGGCTTTCCCCGCGACTTCGGTATAGCCCTGTAGCTGCGAACGGTTAGCGCCGGTAACTTCGTTGATGATCCCTGACGCTTCCTTTCCGGGACGCAGGTTCGGGTTATTCTGGACGATGCCGCCGAGCTGGGTTTGGGTAAATTGCCCGGTCGCGTTGTTGAGGATCAGCCCCTCTTTTCCCACGTTGTAGTCGTTATATTTGTTGTGTGAAATCCCGGACTGGTTCGGCGTGGCAATATTCACCACCGGAACACCATTGGCGGCTTTATCCATCTGCGTATTGCCTTCAGGCGTGATGGCAGCAGCCATCGCCGGGAGCAGCGGTTGGGTAGCCAGCAGGAAACTCAACATGCCACTTAGCAAACGCTGGGAGAAACGCACCTGATCCTTTTTCATCATCCTTGTTCCTTAAAATGCCACCGCAACGCGGTAATACACATTGAGATGATCCGGTGCCAGCCAGTCCGGATAATTCACTGGCGTTCCTACGGTAAACTGACTGGAGAACCAGCGCCCTGAGCTGGTTAATCCCAGCGCGGCCCCCCACAACGTGCCGGAGGCATACCTGTCAACGCTATCTTGTTTCAGCCAGCCGCCGTCGAATGCCGCTATCGCGCCAATCTGTCCCAACACCGGCAGCGTAAACAGAGAGTAATTCACTTCGTTGCGCCAGTAGCCGCCGTTATCTCCTGAAATGTATTGTTCTTTATAGCCACGTACCGATGTTTCACCGCCCAGCGTCAGGCGTTCGCTGCCGTAAAGGCGGTCCGGTGACCATTGAAAATAGAGGCTGCTCAGCCACCACAGTTTTTCTGTCAGCGGGCGCTGAAAACTGCCGCTGACGCTCCACTTGCGAAATTCTGCCTTTGGCACATCACCCTGTTTATCATTGTCATCCTCTGCGCCAAACCACGGCACGCCCTGGGTGAATGAGGGGTTAAACGTCGCAACGCCGGAAGCAATTTTTTGCGTATGGTTGATACCCAGCGAAACGCTGGAAAGCTTGCGGCTACTGGTTTCCAGCAGGACATCATTCAATCTGTTACGATTGATTCGATGCGTGAGACCCAGCGATGCTGCGGTTTTGATCTCACCGTTGCGAAACAAAACCCAGGAGCCGGTCAGACGATGGGTTTCGCTGTCACCGGTGGAGCGCCAGGCATAGCCATTGTTATCAATGGTGCTGAGGTAGTTACTCCAGCTGTAGCTGTAATCCAGCAATCCGTAGCCGTAAGGAACACTCACGCCAGCAGCAACGTTCTGCGCATCTTTACTGCTGGAAAAATCGCTGCTACGCCCGCCGCTGATAAACCATTTATCCGCCAGCCCAAGCATATTATTGAAAAATAATGCCCCGCTCAGTTGTCCGGTACCGGTACTCTTTTGTCCGCTGTTATCAAAACTGACGGAACCGTTAACGGGGAATTCAGGCGTGGCGCTCAGATTTACTATTGATAACCCTTGCTGGCTGCCCGGCAAAATTTCAATTTCCACCGGCGTCTGGCGAACGCGGTTCAACTGCTCCATCCCCTGTTCAATGTCACGCAGATTGAGAATCTTTCCTTCCAGCCCCGGAAAGATCATTTTCAGCGTGCGCGATGGGACACCTTCCAGACGTATTTGCTGCAATTTCCCCTCAAGCACCGCGATATGCAGCACCCCGGATGAGAGATCCTGTTCGGTTAAAAAGGCACGACTGGTGATATAGCCTCGACTGATATACCAGTCGGAAATTGCATTTGTCAGTTCCGTCAGGCGAGGAATATCCAGGCATTGATTCACCCACGGTGCGGTAAGCTTTGCCGAGGCAGCGGCGGACAGCGTCGTTGCGCCGTCAATATCAATGCGCGAAATCATAAAACACGGCCCTTCAGTCGGGGCTGGCGTTTTCGACGTGACGGCTTCGGGCAGCGTAACGCTACGCTCCAGCTCTTCACGCTGGCGCTGGTTTTCATTAAGTAGCTGCTGTTGCTGCTGCTGAATGGTATTACGATCCGCAGGAGAGAGTGGTGCGGCAGAAACCGTGGTGAACGGCAAAACTAACATCCCAATCAGTAATGCCAACTTTCTTTCATCCCTGAACTTCACCCTATCCCCCAAAGTACGAAACCGAACTTAGCTGTGCGCTCCTTGCCAAAAAAGCACAAAATGCAAACAAAAGTAAAGGCAATAAATGCTCTTTCACTTTATTCCTATTGCATTTTAGGATTTTTTATATTCTTAAGTTAAATTACGCTTACTCTATTGGCCCAATCCCATCGCTAGTCGCCCATTTGCATAAAGAGCGCTGGGATGAGTATGTCGCGCACGTCGTGCCGCCTGGGTGACGTCTGCTGAGTTCTCTTCCAGCTGCTTGCACCTTCAATATCAACATTGCTTATTATTGCCACTTGTTAATGTTGATATTTAATTAATGTTGTCAAACAGCAAATCGAGAATTCTTTCGTCTCGCAAACCGCCACCACCTTGATTCAAATCATAAAGAGTTTTCTTTGTAAAAATTCCAATGAGAGCTTTTTGAGTCAGGATATACTATTTGCACCTGTAAAAAGTAAGGTCACGTTGCCTTATCATCTACGTGATAAATCAGGATTATCCCATGCCCCGGAATATAACGAAATTAAGAGTACTCAGGAGAAGAAGATGCCTGAATTAACACCTTTTAAGGTGATGATCGTTGATGACCACCCACTCATGCGGCGAGGAATTAGTCAATTATTACAACTGGATACCGCATTCGATGTTGTCGCTGAAGCCGGCGATGGCGCAAGTGCTATCGATCTGGCGAACCGTCTGGATCTTGATGTGATCCTGCTCGATCTCAATATGAAAGGCATGAGCGGACTGGACACCCTGAATGCGCTACGTCGGGACGGCGTTACTGCGCAAATTATTATTCTTACCGTTTCGGATGCCGCCAGCGATGTCTACGCCCTGATTGATGCCGGCGCAGATGGCTATTTGCTTAAAGACAGCGATCCTGAAGTTCTGCTGGAAGCCATTCGCGCTGGTGCAAAAGGAGGTAAAGCCTTTAGCCAACGCGTCAGCGATTATCTGCGGGAACGGGAACTGTTTGGCGCTGAGGAAGATCCGTTCAGCGTACTCACCGAACGCGAGCTGGATGTGTTACATGAGCTGGCTCAGGGATTATCGAATAAACAGATAGCATCTGTACTGAATATTTCCGAGCAAACGGTGAAAGTGCATATCCGCAACCTGCTGCGTAAACTTAACGTCCGCTCTCGCGTTGCCGCCACCATCCTGTTTTTGCAAACCCGCGGAATGCAGTAATCAATAAGATGCCGGATGCGACGCCACTGCGTCTTATCCGGCCTACAAGGTCCACACAGGCCCGAAAGCTGCGCGCCATCGGGCAATCTGAACGCTTATTTCTCCTGCGGTGCCAGCTGTTCCATCGCCTGTTTGATGCTGCGCTCAATTACCGCCCGACGGGTATCATTGGCGGGCAATAATTTCAGCATCATCTCCCACGCTGCAACCGCCTCACCGAAGCGCTGCTGTTCGAAAGCGTTAAACGCATACATGCTCAGTACGCGTACATTCGCATGTTCGCCCCTGACCAATTGACGTAACAACTCCCCACCGCGACGGTTATCATCTGGATCGGAAGAACGGGTCAACGCTTCAGCATAACCCAGTGCAGCATCGCTATTTTTAGGATCCAGTCGGTAGGCATTGGCATACGCTTCAGTCGCCGTACTGGCATTACCGAGAACCATGCCTACGCGCCCAAGCATAATCCAGCCTTCAACGTTTCCGGCATCGGTTTGCAGCCGGGTACGTAATCCCAACGCCAGACGCGCCATATCCTCTTCATTCAGCGGTTCAGCCTTTGGATCTAATGCCCGCTCCAGCAACGCCGGAGCCTGTGCAGTCGCCTGCTGCCAGACCTTAACCTGCTTATAGCTGCCGGTTTGGTAATAGCTCACAGCGCCCACCACCAGCGCCACGATAACGCCGGGTATAAAGAGTCCTAATCCACCGCGTTTGCCGTCGGGGGTAATCTCATCAGGAAATTCTTCCTGCTTCACTCGTACACGACGGCGTGAACGGGCAACAATAATCCAGCCCCCCAGGCCAATTGCCACAACGGGCATCACCCACAGCAGCACGGTCAGCGGCGTCAACGGCGGATCGTAAGTCACGAAGTTGCCGTAACGCGCCACCATGTAATCGACAATTTCTTTCTGGCTTTTCCCTTCCTGCATCAGTTCGTAAACCTTCTGACGCAGATCGGTGGCAATCATTGAGTTAGAGTCAGCAATGCTGTTGTTCTGACACTTGGGGCAGCGTAACTGTTCAGTGAGCTGACGGAACTGCTGTTCCTGCGCCTCGTCTTTGAACTGCATCACGTCGATAGTGGCCAGCGCCGATCCCGAGATAACCAGCATCAGCAGGCCCAGAAAGAACCTCATTGCGCAGCCTCCTTACTGTATTTATCCCACAATGGTTTGAGCTCGCTCTCCCATACCCTGGCGTTTAAATCACCGGCATGGCGATAACGAATAATGCCTTTACCGTCGATCAGGAACGTTTCCGGCGCACCGTACACCCCCAGATCCAGACCCAGCATACCGTCGCCATCAAACAGACTTAAGGCATACGGATTGCCCAGTTCTTTCAGCCAGACGATGGCTTTTTGACGATCGTCTTTATAGTTCAACCCAACGACCCGCACGCCTTGCGCCGACAGCTGGTTCAGATACTGGTGCTCAGCGCGACAGGTCGGACACCAGGTCGCCCAGACGTTTAGCAGCACCGGTTTCCCCTGCGTCAATACATCAGCCTGGTAATGCTGGCCCGGATTTTCCAGCGACTCCAGACGGAACGTCGGCACCGGCTTACCGATTAACGCCGATTCCAGATTCGTCGGGTCGTCTCCCTGTGCGTTACGTGCCAGTTGCCACAGCAGCGCCGCGGCAATAATGAGAAAAATAATAAATGGGATTAACAATGCATTGCGCTTCATACAGCCTCCGGCGCGTTTTTTTGCGCAGCAGCACGAGGACGCGTGCGCTGGCGATAGCGTGGATCAAACAGGCAGAACAATCCGCCCAGCGCCATCAGCAACCCTCCGGCCCAAATCCAGCGAATAAACGGTTTATAGTACAGACGCACTGCCCACGCGCCGTTGTCCAGCTCTTCGCCTAATGCCGCGTACAGGTCACGCGTCAGTCCGCCATCGATCGCCGCTTCGGTCATCATTGAACTGGTGCTGTTGTAAAAACGTTTTTCCGCATGCAGCGTCGCTTCCGGCTTGCCGTCACGGGTCACACCAATCACGGCCACGCCCCCCCGATAGTTAGGTCCGGTAATATCTTTTACTTCGCGGAAAGTGAACTGATAATCATGGATACTGACGCTATCGCCCGCCTTCATGCGCACATCACGTTCAACGCTGTAGTTCTGGCTAAAGGCAATACCGACAATAGTTATCGCCAGCCCAACGTGGCCCGACACCATGCCCCAGTAGCTCGGCGTCAGCTTCGTGCCACGCGAAATACGCAGGAACGCCTCGGACATCGCCAGCACAAATATCCAGCATGCCATTGCCATACCCACGACCGTCATCGCGGCAATGCGATCTTCAAACAGCCACGGCAGCAGCACGGACAGTACCAGCGTGGTAACAAACGCGACAAGCAGTAGCGTTTTCAGCTTACGCGGTCGGTCACGTCCCCAACGCACCAGTGGCCCAATCCCCAGCAACAGCGCAAACGGCGCCATCAGCCAGGTAAACATAGTATTGAAGAACGGCTCGCCAATCGAAATACTGCCCAGCCCCAGCTGTTTGTGCACCAGCGGCAGCAGCGTGCCCAGCAGCACCACCAGCATCGCTGCAATCAACAGAACATTGTTCCCTAACAGCAGCGATTCACGCGACCATAGCGCGTTATTCACCCGTGAGCGAACCTTGTGACCGCGCACCGCAAACAGCAGCAGGGAACCGCCGATAACCAGTACCATAAAGGCAAGAATGAACATCCCGCGCGACGGGTCAGAGGCGAAGGCGTGCACCGACACCAGTACCCCCGAACGCACCAGGAACGTCCCCAGCAAACAGAGCGAGAAGGCGCAGATTGACAGCAGTAACGTCCAGGCTTTAAAGCTGGCGCGTTGTTCGGTCACTGACAGCGAGTGCATCAGCGCAGTCCCCACCAGCCACGGCATAAACGAAGCGTTCTCTACCGGGTCCCAGAACCACCAACCGCCCCAGCCCAGTTCGTAGTATGCCCACGCAGAGCCGAGCACAATACCCAGCGTCAAAAACACCCATGCCGCCAGCGTCCACGGACGCGAAAAACGGGCAAAGGTGCTATCCAGACGCCCGCTCATCAGTGCGGCAATGGCAAAAGCAAAAGCCACAGAGAAACCGACATAGCCCATATACAGTAATGGCGGATGGAAGATCAGCCCCGGATCCTGCAACAACGGATTAAGGTCACGCCCTTCTATCGGGAAATCCGGCAGCGTGCGGGAAAACGGATTGGAGGTAAACAGAATAAACAGCAGGAAGCCGACGCTGACCATGCCCATCACCGCCAGTACGCGTGCGACGATATCCAGCGGCATCCGCTGGCTGAACAGCGCCACAGCGAACGTCCAGCCGCTCATCAGCAACACCCACAGCAACAATGAGCCTTCATGCGCGCCCCATGTCGCGGCGACGCGATACCAGACCGGAAGTTGCGTATTGGAGTTACTGGCGACATAGGTCACGGTAAAGTCATTGACCACAAATGCGTTTACCAGCACCAGAAACGCACCCATCA
The DNA here is from genome assembly GCF_014103415.1 of Citrobacter sp. RHBSTW-00671. NCBI lineage: Bacteria > Pseudomonadati > Pseudomonadota > Gammaproteobacteria > Enterobacterales > Enterobacteriaceae > Citrobacter > Citrobacter sp. RHBSTW-00671. The sequence continues at coordinate 2,246,870 of NZ_JABXPR010000001.1, read as the reverse complement.
CACAGATAAACAACACCCAGGCAAAGGGTCGCGCAGAGGCCATCATCCGGACATCGCCACGCGCAACACCCCACAGCGGATAAACCGACAGCAACAGTGCAACGCCGAGTGCCAGGCACAGTAGCCCATTGCCAATTTCAGGCATCATGACGTTTTATCCTTATAAACACTTTCCGGGCGACGGTGGTTCTCCTGCATCGCTTTTTCGACTTCCGGCGGGGTGTAATTTTCATCATGTTTGGCAAGAACCTCTTTGGCCTGCACATGATTTCCCTGATCCAGTTCCCCCTGAACAACGACGCCCTGCCCTTCACGGAACAGATCCGGCAGGATACCTTCGTAGGTCACATCCACCACGCCTTCGGCGTCATAGATGCTGAAGTTAACTTTCAGCGACTGCGGATCGCGCTTCACACTACCCGGCATAACCATTCCGCCAACGCGCAGGCGTTGACCGACTTCCGGCATCTGCTGGGTTTCGCGCTTGCCGTAGAGTATTTCTCCCGGCGTATAGAACAAATCGATATTGGAACGCAGCGCGTAGAGCACCAGCGTGATGGTCAATGCCAGGCCCGCCAGCACCGCACAGGCTATCCATAGCCGATTTTTACGTCGAATATTCACGCCGCCTCCCGTTGAACTTGCGCCGCACGCATGCGCGCTTCTCTCGCCCGCTGCTGCGCCACGCCGCGTAAGATTGCGCGATGCTGTAGTGCAGAATGCAGCACCAGCACCACCAGCGGGATAACGCTCATGGCCACAGCCAGCCAGACATACAAGGCGTAACCGCCCATCGCGAAAAAATCACTCCATGATGCAAATGCAGGGGTCATTGGCGGCCTCTTTTTAAGATCAGTTCGCTCACCCATGGGCGGCGTTTTTCCATCATCAAAATCAGGTTACGCATGCGCATCAGCGCCAGCGTGACAAACAGTAACAGGTAACCGACGATCGCCAGGCGCAGTGGCGTACGCATCGCCGGATCAATACTCTGCTGCATGCGGGTCGACCCCTGGTGCAACGTGTTCCACCACTCGACCGAATAGTGGATGATCGGTAAGTTCACGACACCAATCAGTACCAGAATACCGGCTGCCCGTCCCGCCATGCGACGATCATCAAAGGCATGCCACAGCGCAATGGCACCAACATAGAGAAACAACAGCACCAGCTCAGAAGTGAGTCGGGCATCCCAGACCCACCAGGTTCCCCACATCGGTTTTCCCCATGCAGAGCCCGTCACCAGTGCAATAAAGGTAAACACTGCACCCACTGGCGCCATCGCCGCCAGCGCCAGATTGGCCATTTTCATCTGCCAGACCAGGCCGATAAATGCGGCAACCGCCATCGACGCGTAAATGCCCATCGACCAGATTGCCGCCGGAACGTGCAGATAGATGATGCGATAGCTCTGCCCCTGCTGATAATCCGCTGGCGCGAAGCCAAATCCCCAAACCCATCCTGTTACCAGTACCACTGCGCTGGCAATCGCCAGCCATGGGATAAACCAGCCACAGATCTGATAGAGACGTGGGGGCATCGCCAGTTGATGAAGTGTTTTCCACATAGTTCAGTCACCAGACTCAATAAATTAGTAAATTTCCGTTTTACCGGAGGGCGGCTTCGCCATGTCCGGCCCACAAGTCATATCTGCGCTATTGCACGCTGATACGTAACGCCGCCGCCGTCGCAAAGGGACTTAACGTGGCGCTTCCTACCAGCAGTGCGCCAAGAATCGCCATATACCCTTCAACGGGTAAGTGCATCGAGGCGGCGTCCATCGCAGCGGTCGCAAAAATCAGTAAGGGAATGGTTAACGGGAGTACCAGCACGCTCAGCAGCACGCCACCGCGTTTTAACCCCACCGTCAGTCCCACGCCCGGCGCGCCGAGAAAACCCAGCGTCGGCGTTCCAAGCAGCAACGTCAGCGCCATAATTTGCCAACCATACATATCCATTCCCAGCAGCAATGCCACCAGCGGCGAGAGGATCAACAGCGGCAAACCGGTTACCACCCAGTGCGCCATCACCTTCGCCAGCACCACGGCCGGTAGCGGCAATGGCAGCAGCATCAATTGTTCGAGGCTGCCATCCTGTAAGTCATCCCGGAATAAACGTTCCAGCGCCAGTAATGAGGCCAGCAATGCGGCAACCCAGATAATGCCCGGTGCAATACGCGCCAGCAGCTGTGGCTCCGGCCCAATGCTGAGCGGGAACAGCGTTATGACGATCAGGAAGAACCATAACGGATTGGCGATCTCTGCACTATGACGGAACGCAACCCGCAGTTCTAAACGGAAGATTCGCCACATCATTGCGCGGCCCTCTCGCTGGTCAGCGCAATACGTCGCACTTTATCGGTCCCAACACCCAGAGGCTGGTGCGTGGTAAGGATCACAATCCCCCCCTGCTCTGTATGCTGTGCCATGCGCTGAGTCAGTCGCTCAACGCCGTGCACATCAATTGCCGTAAAGGGTTCATCGAGGATCCACAGTCGCGCGCGGGTCAGCCAGAGGCGAGCCAGTGCCACGCGCCGCTGTTGTCCGGCAGAGAGTTGATTAACAGGAATATCTTCATATCCGGCGAGACCTGCCTGCGCCAGCGCCGCCAGACAATCGCCATCGTGATGAAAAAAACGCAGATTCTCCAACGCCGAAAGCCGGGTTTTTATCCCCGGCTGATGTCCGATCCACAGTAGTTCCTGATGGTAGCTGTCCCGCACCTGGTGCAGCGATTTCCCTTGCCAGCAAACCTCTCCGGCGTCAGGACGAGCCAGCCCGGTAAGCAACCGCAGCAGAGTGGTTTTCCCTGCGCCATTACTCCCGGTAATTTGTACCCATTCCCCTGCATTGACGCGAAATGACAGATCGCTAAACAATATTCTGTCATCTCGCTCGCAGAGCAGTTCTCTGGCCTCAAGCATCCTGATTATTTACATCCTGTTAAAAGCCCGGTTTGACTTCGCGCATATCAGGCAGTTTGTGTGCTATCCCTTTATGACAGTCAATACAGGTTTGCCCTTCTTTCACGGCCTGGTCATGCATTTTAGCCGCTACGCCTTTCTGGGCGGTTAAATCCATAAACTCGAAGTTGTGACAGTTCCGACACTCTTGCGAATTATTGTCTTTCATACGCCGCCATTCATTTTGCGCCATCGATAAACGGTGGTCTTCAAATTTTTGCGGTGTATCTATCAACCCCAGTGCTTTCGCGTACAGCTCCTTGCTGGCCTTGATTTTGCGGATCATTTTCGGACCCCACTCATGAGGGACGTGGCAATCAGGGCAAGTCGCACGCACACCGCTGCGGTTGTTGTAGTGTACGGTTTCCATATATTCCTGGTATACCGTGTTGCGCATTTCGTGACAGCTAATGCAGAACTCTTCAGTATTGGCCTTTTCCATACCGGTATTAAAGCCGCCCCAGAAAATAATGCCGCCCACAAAGCCGATTAACAACAGCGTGCCGAGCGCCAGACGGCTGGGGCGACGCCACCATTGCCAGACGCGCTTAATCCAGCCTGGTTTACGGTTAGAATTTTCCATAATGACCTCCCGAGCCTATTCCAGTAGGCGTAAATTGTTGCAGCCAGTTTGGACACGGACAGCGCGGAACAACCGGAGCGTACATACAGTACGTGAGGACTGCGAGCACTGCCCTGGTCCGAAATGGCAAATAAAGTAGCCTAATGGGGCAGGCTCTCATTTCCCGTAACCTTTCGAGGGGGTAAAGGTATTTTCAACAATCGGTGCCGCATCCGCCTGCGGGACATGACACTGCAGGCAGAAGTAACGACGCGGAGCGACTTCAGCCAGTACCTTGCCGTTGCTGTCCATAAAGTGCGTCGGGCTGATACGCGGTGCACCGGTGGTGCGGTAGCTTTCAACACCGTGACACTGCAGGCAACGGTTGGTATTGGTCGTCACCTGGTAGCCGTCAACACTGTGCGGAACCATCGGTGGCTGATTCACATAATTCAGCGGCATACGCTCCTGCTCTTTCGGCATGCGAATCGCCCCTTCCTGTGTCCCTGAGACTTCCGGTGACTGGCTCAGATCCACTCCGTTTGCAGCCCAAACGGCCCCACTGACTACCAGGGCCAGCGCGGCTGTCCATTGACTCAGCGCTTTAATCAGGTCATGGCTTTTCATTGTTTAGCTCCCGAACTCCATCGCATTTACACTTCATCCTTTAAGCTGCCTCTTTGTTGGCTGCGCTCCGAAACCCCAGTCACATAGTTACTATGCTCCCGGGGATTTCCTCACTTGCCGCCGCGATGCATCTCAAATGATTTTGTGTATCGTTATTGTAAAAACATCCTCAGAACAGACATCCACACAGCGACCGCAGGCCATGCAATCGCGACTGGTCACCTGCACCGGGCTTTGCTCATCCAGCACCGGCGCACGTAGCACATGCGGTTCCGGGCAAACATGAAAACAATCCATACAGCGGTTACATCTCTGACGTTCTTTTGCCGATACGGTTAATGCACCTTTACTACCCAATACGCCATACAGCGCACCCAGGGGGCAGAGATGCCCGCACCAGCCATGCTCAACAACCAGTAAATCAAATAAAAACAGCGCAAGAATAAGCAGCGCCCCGCTGCCAAAGCCCATTACCAGGCTACGTCCCAGCAAAGAGACCGGATTTATCCATTCCCATAGCAGCGTCCCTGTCAGGGCAGAACCGACCAGGATAACCACCAGCAGGACGTACCGTATATGGCGCGGCAAAGTTGCAGACTGATTCAGGTCAAATCTTCTGCGCAGCCAGCTCGCCAAATCAGTAACCGGATTCATCGGGCAGACCCAACTACAAAACAGTCGCTTACCTGCAAGGGCATACAGAACCGTAATAATGACGGCCCCTGTTAACGCGACTGTTGCGGGCAGATGCCCGCTGGCCAGGCTTTGCAGGGTGATCAGCGGATCGGTTAACGGAATGGTATCCAGCAACAGGCTGCTGCTGTAATTACCATGCAGCACCCACACGCCCAGCCACGGACCGCTGAGAAACATTGCCAGAACCAGGAACTGGCTCAGACGACGCAACACCAGCCAGCGATGGCTCCGCCACCAACCTTTTTTCGTTTGTGCTTCACGCCCCGCATCACGTTTACGATTTGCCATTGTTCCCCTCCAGCCAACCGAAGCGGTAATGGTGCCCCAACTCCCCTTTCGCCAACGACAGTGGCAACACTTTTATTGCCGGCTGTTCCAGTACGCAGACTTTTTCGCATTTACCGCAGCCAGTACAGGCATCGCTATGCACGGTCGGAATAAACCGCGCATGCTTACCGGTACGCATGTTGCGGTCCAGCTCCAGGGTGATGGCCTCATCGATTTTCGGGCACTCGCGATAACAAACGTCGCAACGCAATCCCTGATAGTTGAGGCAGTTCTCGTGATCCAACAACACCGCCAGCCCCATGCGTGAATCGTCAATAGACTCAATCTCCCTGTCCAACGCGCCGCTGGGGCAAACTTTGGCGCACGGAATGTCTTCACACATCTCGCAGGGGATGTCGCGAGCGACAAAATAGGGTGTTCCGGCCGCCAGCCCGGAGGCCAGCGTTGCCAGTTTCAGCGTGTCGTACGGGCAAGCCTGGACGCACTGACCACAGCGCACGCAGGCGCTGGCAAATGCGTCCTCACTCAAAGCCCCAGGCGGGCGCAGCCGCACGCCTGTTGCGCGTGCGGTTTGCTGTTGCAACCCCAGCGCCACGCCAACGACAGCCAGCCCGCCAGCTGCACGAACCATATCGCGCAGGAAGCGGCGGCGGCCATTTTGGGGTTTTGCTGACCGGGACATAACGCGTTACACCTTCGCCAGTTTCACAGCGCACTTCTTGAAATCCGTCTCTTTAGAGAGCGGATCCGTCGCATCCAGCGTCAGGTTGTTCACCAGCTGTGCGGCGTCGAAGAACGGCATGTACACCAGCCCCTGCGGCGGACGGTTGCGGCCGCGTGTTTCAACAATCGAAATCACTTCACCACGACGGGAAACCACTTTGACCTTGTCACCACGGCGCAGATCGCGCGCTTTCGCGTCCAGCGGATGGATAAACAGTACCGCCTCCGGGAACGCACGGTGCAGTTCCGGTACGCGGCGCGTCATGCTGCCGGTGTGCCAGTGTTCCAGCACGCGACCGGTGGAGAGCCACAGATCATATTCTTTATCCGGTGCTTCAGCCGCCGGTTCAAATGGCAGTGCGAAGATGACGGCTTTCCCATCCGGTTTGCCGTAGAACTTGTAGCTTTCACCCGCCTTCACGTACGGATCGTTGCCTTCGCTGTAGCGCCACTGAGTCTCCTTACCGTCGACCACCGGCCAGCGTAACCCGCGCGCCTTGTGGTAATCATCAAACGGTGCAAGATCGTGTCCGTGTCCGCGACCAAACCAGGCATACTCTTCGAATAGGCCTTTTTGCAGGTAGAAACCGAGTTCGCGAGATTCATCGTTAAGTTGATCTTCAGCCAGTTCGCTGACCGGGAATTTCGTGACGGCTGGCGTGGCGAACAGCACGTCATACAACGTCTTACCGCGCAGCTCGGGTTTCTTCGCCAGCAGTTCCTCCGGCCAGACGTCTTCCGTTTTGAATCGGCGGGCAAACTGCACCATTTGCCACAGGTCAGATTTCGCTTCACCCGGTGCTTTAATCTGCTGGCGCCAGAACTGAGTACGGCGCTCGGCGTTACCGTAAGCCCCTTCTTTCTCTACCCACATCGCTGTTGGCAGGATCAGGTCGGCCGCCAGAGCACTGACCGTCGGGTACGGATCGGAAACGATGATAAAGTTGCGCGGATCGCGCCAGCCAGGCATACGCTCTTCGTTGATGTTCGGCCCAGCCTGCATGTTGTTGTTACACATCACCCAGTAGACATTGAGCTTGCCATCTTTCAGTGCGCGGTCCTGTGCCACAGCATGCAGGCCGACTTTCGCCGGAATGGTCCCCGCCGGAATGTTCCAGTGCTTTTCACAGATATCGCGGTGTTTCTCGTTCGTCACCACCATGTCCGCAGGCAGACGGTGAGAGAAGGTCCCGACTTCACGTGCGGTACCACAAGCGGAAGGCTGACCCGTCAGCGAGAATGGGCCGCAGCCTGGCTGAGAAATTTTACCGGTCAGCAGGTGCAGGTTATAGACCAGATTGTTCGCCCATACGCCACGGGTATGCTGGTTAAAGCCCATCGTCCAGTAGGAGATGACTTTCTTCTTCGGATCGGCATACAGCTGCGCCAGCTGTTCCAGCTGATCTTTTGGCACGCCGGTCATTTCTGCGGTTTTATCCAGCGTATAGTCCGCAACAAACGCTTTGTACTCTTCAAAGCTGATCGGTTCAGAGGCGTCAGAACCTGGGTTTTTCGCCGCTTTTTCCAGCGGATGGGTAGGACGTAAACCGTAGCCGATATCCGTCGCCCCTTTACGCAGGTTAACGTGCTTACTAAAGAAGTCCTGGTTTATCGCATTGTTTTGAATGATATAGTTTGCGATGTAGTTGAGGATCACCAGGTCGCTTTGCGGCGTAAAGACGATGCCGTTATCCGCCAGCTCAAAGCTACGATGCTGGAAGGTTGAGAGAACGGCGACGTTGACGTTAGGATCGGACAGACGACGGTTGGTAATGCGCGACCACAGGATCGGGTGCATTTCCGCCATATTTGCGCCCCACAGGACGAAAGCATCCGCATGCTCGATATCGTCATAGCAGCCCATCGGCTCATCCATACCAAAGGTACGCATAAAGCCCACAACGGCTGACGCCATGCAGTGACGTGCGTTCGGATCGATGTTGTTCGAACGGAAACCGGCTTTGAACAGTTTTGCGGCAGCGTAGCCTTCCCAGATGGTCCACTGACCGGAGCCAAACATACCAATAGCATCCGGCCCTTTCTCTTTCAGAGAGGCTTTAAACTTCTCTTCCATCACATCAAAAGCCTGGTCCCAGCTAATCGGGGTGAATTCGCCTTCTTTGTGATATTTGCCGTCTTTCATGCGCAGCATCGGCTGCGTTAAACGGTCTTTTCCGTACATGATTTTCGGCAGGAAATAACCTTTAATGCAGTTAAGGCCACGGTTAACCGGCGCATCAGGATCGCCCTGACATGCCACAACTCGTCCTTGCTGGGTTCCTACCAATACGCCACAACCCGTACCACAGAATCGGCACGGGGCTTTGTCCCATTTGATCGCTTCTTGCTGACCGACTACCGCACGGGCAACGCCCGGCACGCTTAACCCGGCAGCCGCCGCAGCGGCCGCAACGGCGTTAGCTTTCATAAAGCTACGACGACTGAGTTTCATGGTGTTTCCTCACCTTGCTCATCCTGCTGGTGATAAACCAGCGACACCGCCAGCACGCCCGCAACGTTGCGCACTGACTCAATTGTTTTCATTAGCGTTTCACTATGCTCAGCTTCGACCACCACAATCAGCTGACCGCTTTCCACATCGCTGAGTGCAACTTCGCAACCCGCAAACGAACGTAACTGCGTGGCGATATCGCTGATGTGCTGACTTTTGGCCTGAACGACCAGGCTGCAGACCTGCCAGTTAGTGTCCATGGTTGTACTCCGCATTAATGGCTGATACCGGACAGATAGCGACACACGCGCCGCATCCGTTACATGCCTGATTGTCGAGCTGCGGCTGATAAATACCGGACAGCGTGGGACGAAAGGTAATGGCCATGGGTTCACAGCTATCCTGACAGCGATGGCATTCAACGGACTGATGCGCGAGACAGTTGTCACCGATCGAAAAATTCAGATCCCATGCCCTGGTGTGGCGCGGAAGAAAAAGTGATTCGGGACAGGCCTCTGCGCAGGCGTAACAAAAGCTGCATTCGCCGTGTTTGAAATTTACGCTTGGATAACCACCCTGGCCTCGCTGCAGGATGTCGGTTTCACACGCCTGGATGCAGGCGTCACAACGGAGGCAATTGGCCAGAAAGTGAGAGTCTTCCTTGCTCCACGGCGGACGAATCCCCGCGTTGGCTTTACGCCAACTGCCTGTCAACATGCCTCGACGGGATAAATCAACCATGACATTGTCCTTCCATAATGACGCTCTCCCTCGGCGGGTTGAACGACAATAAAAAACGCACTATTTATGAGTAGTTATTTTTAACCGTAAGATATTTCAGGATGTGTTAGAGGTGCATACCCCAATTGGGGTAAATGCTGTTGCCGGATCAAAAGAGTGTTGAGTTGGCGGGGAAAAGTGCGCTTTTGCTCACATTTCAATGAGTTATATAATAAATTATATAACGAAAGCATGGAACAGAGAATAATCTCATTATTCAGATAATTCCTGGCATTTATCGCTGCACAAATTCTAAACCTTTAATTAATGCACTTAAAATATAAGTAAATTTAGATTAATAGACGATATGAATATGCTAACCTGCCCTGGATACGTTCATAAGACAGAAGAAAGGAAACACTGTGAACAATAAGATGAAGACAATTGTCCCTGCCGTACTCCTTGCCGCCTTCGCCAGCACCTCTGCATGGGCGACAACCACCGATGCCAGCGCTCAGCCGCTGGAAAAAGTCGCCCCTTATCCTAAAGCGGACAAGGGAATGAAGCGTCAGGTTATTCAGCTTACTCCTGAGAAAGATGAATCTACTCTGAAAGTAGAACTGCTGATCGGACAAACGCTGGAAGTTGATTGCAACAAACATCGCCTTGGCGGAGAGCTGGACAGCAAAACGCTGGAAGGTTGGGGTTATGACTACTATGTATTCGACAAAGTCACTTCTCCGGTTTCAACCATGATGGCCTGCCCGGACGGTAAGAAAGAGAAGAAATTCATCACCGCGTATCTGGGTGAAGACGGTATGCTGCGTTACAACAGCAAATTACCGATTGTGGTCTACACCCCGGAAAACGTGGAGGTGAAATACCGCATCTGGAAAGCAGAAGATAAGATTCAGGATGCCGTCGTGCGATAAGTGAGAATGTGCCGGATGGCGGCGTACCGCCATCCGGCCTGCAGACGCATGAAGTAGAAGTAGGCCGGATAAGCGCAGCGCGATCCGGCCTTTTTTTACAGCGCGATATCCGCCACGGCTTTCTGCTCAGGTTGCGGTTGCGCCTGTGGTTTTAGCTGTGGTTTCGGTGCTTCATCAGCGACCTGCGGTTTATCGTACTTCAGACCCAGTACTTCGCTGGTGTATTGCAGCTCTTGCTCCGTCGCATCAACGTTGCCGTTCAGCTTGGTGCCATAAGACGGAATAATCGTTTTCAGCTTCGCCTGCCATTGCGGACTGGCAACTTTATCTTTAAACACTTTTTCCATCAGATGCAGCATGATCGGTGCCGCGGTTGATGCCCCCGGTGATGCGCCCAGTAGCGCAGCAATGGTTCCCTCTTTATCGCTGACCACTTCGGTTCCCAGACGCAGAACGCCGCCCTTCTCAGCATCGCTTTTGATGATCTGCACGCGCTGGCCCGCTTGCCACAAACGCCAGTCTTCTTTTTTCGCCTGCGGATAGTACTCTTGCAGCGCAGCAAAACGATCGTCGTCGCTGAGCATCACCTGGCTCACCAGATATTTCACCAGATCGAAGTTATCCAGACCCACATTCACCATTGGCATAAAGTTGGACGTGGTAGTAGAACTGAGCAGATCCCACAATGAACCGTTTTTCAGGAATTTAGTGGAGAAGGTCGCGAACGGCCCAAACAGCACCACGCGTTTGCCATCAAGGATACGGGTATCGATGTGCGGTACGGACATCGGCGGCGCGCCGACGGATGCCTGACCATACACTTTCGCCAGGTGACGATTGACCACATCAGGGTTTTCCGCCACCAGGAACTGACCACCCACCGGGAATCCGGCATAGCCTTTCGCTTCCGGAATGTCGGTTTCCTGCAACAGCTTCAGCGCAGCGCCACCGGCACCGATAAAGACAAACTTCGCCTTGATATCGTGTTCCGCTTCGTTATTTTTCAGATCGGCGACCGTGACCGTCCAGCTATTGTCGGCATTACGCTTAAAGCCACGCACTTCGGTGCTCAACTGCAGCGCAAAGTTGGGCTTTTTCTGTAATGAGGTAATCAGTTGGCGCGTGATTTCGCCGTAGTTCACGTCAGTACCAATCTCGGTACGCGTGGCCGCAACTTTCTGCTGCGGATCGCGACCTTCCATGACCAGCGGCGCCCACTCTTTAATCTGCGCGTGATCTTCAGAGTAGCGCATACCGCGGAACAGGGTGCTTTGCTGGAGTGCCGTGTAACGGGCACGCAGGAAATTCACGTTCTCGTCGCCCCAGACAAAACTCATGTGCGGAACGGTGGTGATAAACGAGCGTGGTTCATGCATTACGCCATTATTGACCTGATAGGCCCAAAACTGGCGGGAAATCTGGAAGGCTTCGTTAATTTCGACTGCCTTTTCAATGCTGATGCTACCGTCGGCCTTTTTAGGCGTGTAGTTCAGCTCCATCAGCGCGGAGTGGCCGGTTCCGGCGTTATTCCAGCCGTTTGAGCTTTCCTGCGCTACACCATCCAGTCGCTCAACCATGGTCATTGACCATTGCGGCTCCAGCTCCTGTAAATAGGTTCCCAGCGTGGCGCTCATGATGCCGCCGCCAATCAACAGTACATCCGTTTCCTGCTCTTCCGCCGCTTTCGCTTTTGCCGCCATTGAGACAACGTTCAGCCCTACAGCCATGGTGAAGAGCATGGCAGTCACTTTTTTCATAATGTTAATGCCTTACTTTTAGTATCGCTTTTTGCTTTTAGTGCAGGTGAAAATCGAGCGGTAACAACGGTAACACTTAAGTAAAAATAATTAAATATTGTTTATAAATTATATTTAAATTTTAAAAATGTTATTAATACGTTGATTCTTTATACGGTTATTGACAATCATTTCTGGAAACCTCCCCGTCAGACGGGTACTATGCTGCGCTTTGCTATTCACCGCACGGATGCCTGTCGGTCTGCTGTCATCAGGCCTTTTCTGACCTGAGAGTAACTATGTCTGCAACACACTCTTCCCCTGCCGCGGTGGCAGAACACACCACCCGCACCGTGTTACGCCAACCCCGCCTGCTGGTTCGTGAAACGCTGGCTGGTGTGGTAACCGCCCTGGCGCTGATCCCGGAAGTGATTTCGTTTTCAGTTATCGCCGGCGTGGACCCTAAAGTCAGCCTGATAGCCTCGATCGTACTGTGCCTGGCGATGTCCTTTTTAGGTGGGCGTCCGGCAATGGTTACCGCCGCTGCAGGATCGGTGGCATTAGTCATTGGCCCGATGGTGCATCAACACGGCGTGCAATACATCCTGCCAGCGGTAGTGCTGGCCGGGATTATTCAGATCCTGTTTGGTGTGTTAGGCATGGCGCGTTTGATGCGGTTCATCCCCACGGCAGTGATGACCGGTTTTGTCAACGCGCTGGGTATTTTGATTTTCTTTGCTCAGGTTCCGCACTTCTGGGGGAAAAGCCCGTTGATTTGGGGGCTGTTTGTTCTGACGCTGCTTATCGTGCTGTGGGTACCGCGGTTTATTAAAAGCATTCCCGCGCCGCTGATTGCCATCGTGCTGCTGACGGTCTTCACCGTGACCAGCGGGCAGTTATTGCCTACCGTCGGTGACGAAGGCTCAATGAGCGGTGGATTACCCGGATTCACACAGCTGTTAGTGCCTCTCAACCTGCACACGTTGGCGATTATCTGGCCCTGCGCGCTGAGTATTGCCTTTGTCGGCTTGATGGAGTCGCTGCTTACCGCCCGACTGGTTGACGATCTGACGGTCACGCCCTCGAATAAAAATCGTGAAAGTACGGGGCTGGGGATAGCCAATATTCTGGCCGGGTTTTATGGCGGTATCGCCGGATGCGCGATGATTGGTCAAACGATTGTTAACGTTGAGATGGGTAAAGGACGCAGCCGCGTCTCTACGTTCGCCGCCGGGCTGGTGCTGTTGCTGCTGGTCACCGCACTCAGCGAGGTGATGGCAAAGATAACGATGTCAGTACTGGCGGGAATTATGGTGATTGTGGCGGTAAAAACGTTTAGCTGGCACAGTATCCGACCCACGACGCTGGCCAACATGCCGGTCGCCGAAACGCTGGCAATGTTGGTTACCGTCGCCGCGACAGTCTCTACCGGCAACCTGGCGATTGGCGTGGTTGCCGGCGTGGTTACGATGTTGATACTGCCGCGCATCGTCAGAGGGAAACGGGCGTCTACATCAAAAACAGCGTCGCCAGACCCAGAAAAATAAAGAATCCGCCGGTGTCGGTGATAGCGGTAATCATGACGCTGGAGCCGACCGCCGGATCGCGTCCGAGCTTGACCATCGTCATTGGAATGATCACCCCCATCAGCGCTGCCATTAACAGATTAAGCATCATTGCCAGGGTCATCACGCCGCCCAGCGCCATGTCATCGTACAACCACCAGGTGATGCCGCCCATAATCCCACCCCAGACCAGCCCGTTAATCACCGCCACGCCCATTTCACGCAGGATCAGGAACGTCAGGTTTCCTGGCTGAATGTTTTGCAGCGCCAGCGCGCGGACAATCATGGTGATGGTCTGATTACCGGTGTTGCCGCCGATCCCCGCCACGATGGGCATGAGCGAGGCCAGCGCCACCAGCTGTGAAATCGTGTGTTCAAAACCGTCAATGACGCGTGATGCGATAAACGCGGTGCAGAGATTGACGGCCAGCCAGGCCCAACGGGTTTTTACTGCTTTGGTGACCGGGGCAAAGACATCTTCTCCGGCGCTTAAACCCCCCATCCGACGCAGATCGGTGTCCGTTTCTTCATACACCACATCGACGATCTCATCGATGGTTAATCGCCCCATCAGCTTACCTGTTGGGTCCACCACCGCCGCACTGACCAGGTTGTCGCGTTCAAAGGTACGCGCGGCATGCTCGGCGATATCTTCCGGAGCAAAGGTGAGCGGATCGTCTTCCATCACCTCACTGACTTTGCGCTGCACATCATTGAGCAGAATACAGGTTAAGGTCAGCTCGCCCACCAGTACTTTATTACGATCGGTGACGAAGAGTTTATCGGTGTTCTCCGGCATTTTACCCAGCCGTCGCAGGTAGCGCTGTACCACCTCCAGCGTCACGTCCGGGCGCACGGTAATGACTTCGAACTCCATGATCGCACCGACGCGATTTTTCTCGTAGTGCATCACCTGGCGCACGCGCGCCCGCTCTTCCGCCGGCAACGTCGCCAGCAGTCGACCGGTCAGGTTACGCGGTAAATGCTGCACCACGTAAATCTGCTCGTCGATGTCGAGGTATTGCAGCGCGTCGAGCAACTCCCGGTCCGACATTTCATCGATCAGATCGTCCCAGACGTTTTCGGACGCTTCCAGCAGCACATAACCACGCTTGTCGCTTTGAATTAGCCGCCACAGCGCGTGACGCTCTTCGGAGGGTAATGCTTCGAGGGTATCGGCCAGATCGGGTGGCGGCAAATGCTCCACCAGTGCCCCTACCTCAGCAATATCGTCGGCCAGAGTACCGACGTCATATTGCTCAGCCAGGGTAAGCTTGCCCAACAGCGTTGAAATAATGGCTTTATCAGTGGTCAGCAGCCAGATCAGGCGGGCACGTTCTTCATCACGTAGCCTGGCGCTATTTTTGTTTATTACGGACATCAATCATAAATCCATGATATGAAATATCATTAATCATGATGCCGAATTATGTAAATAACAATAAACGAGGCCGCCGGCTGGATAAAAAACCGGCGGCATATGGGATCATGCTGTGCGAGCCACCGCATCACGTGAGGCTGCATCACGCTCATCGCCCAACAGTTCACTCAATTGCCCATTACGCATTTCCAGCAAACGGTCTGCATGAATAAAGTAATGATCGTCATGACTAATGGCAAAAATGGTTTTGCCCATCTCCTGCATCAGCGGCAACAATACCTGGTAGAATTCACGCCGGAAATGCGGGTCCTGATCGGCGGCCCATTCATCCAGCAGAATAATGTCGCGCTCCTCCGCTAATGCCAGCAACAGCGCCACACGCTTTTTCTGCCCTTTCGACAGCTTCAGGTTGAGAATGCGTCCGTCGTTCAGCTCCAGCTTGTGCGCCATTTGCAGATGTTCCAGCCACTTCGCGACCAGCGCCGGAGAAGCCTCTCTGCCTTCGGGCCCCAGCAATTTGTCAAACAGCCAGACGTCGGTAAACACTGCAGAGAACAGCTTACGGTAGTCCTCCGGTTTTTCGACAGCAACCGCCTTGCCATCCAGTAAAATCTCACCAGACTGCGGCTGGTACAACCCGGTCAGCAACATCGCCAGCGTAGATTTACCGCTGCCGTTACCGCCAATCAGGAAGATCAATTCACCACGACGAATGGTCAGATTCACTGGCCCAACGGAGAACGCATTATCCTGATAATGGAAAACTACGTCACGCAACTCCAGCGTTTGCCAGTCCGGAAATGCGGTTGGCCGCGGGAATTCTGCCTTGAAGGGGGCCAGGGAGAACTTATTCAGCTTGTTGAACGCCACCTGTGCCGTCAGCAGCGTCGGCAGCGCGCCGACGGCAGAGAGCAGCGGCGTGCGCAGGAATAGCAACGTCAGCGAATAGGTTGCCGCCACCGCGGTATCAGCCCACCCCAGACTGTTGGCCATCCAGAATACCAGGCCAATGGCGCCCAGCATCATAATATTCGACCAGTTGACCGCGCTCAGGTGGAAGGTATCAGCACGAATAATATGGTGGCGGTATTCTTTGGCATCCGGGACGTACAGCTGGTTAAAGATATGCTCTGCACGCTCACGGTTGAGCGTCAGCTCTTTGCGCCCTTCCAGCACCGTCTGGTAGTCGTTGTACAGCTTGTCTTCGGTTTCACGCAGGGTAGCCATGTGTTTATACACCCGCGCCACCAGCACAAATCCGCCCCAGATGGTGATTGCCATCCAGATTGCCGTCACCAGCAGCATTTTGGTCGACAACATGGCCAGATACGCCGCTGACCCCACGGTCAAAATAATCCCCTGCACCAGCTCAGGCAGGCGCACAAAGGCAATGGTAATGTTACGGATATCGCTGGTTAAACCGGCCAGTAACGAGGCGCTACCGATTTGCTCGATACGCTCGACGTGGGTGTCCAGAATACGTTTGATAAATTCGCTACGCAGACGGTAGACAAAGTGGTGTCCCAGCGTGGTGAGCGCCAGCTGTGAACCGAGGGTGACGACCATCAGTAACAGCAGCAGGCCAAGAAACTCCGGTAGCACCATCAGCGTGGTGTCGACCGTTTCAATCAGGCGCTGATTAATAAACGCAATCAGTCCAATCCCCAGCGCGGCACTGGCAAGGCTGAGCGCCATGACGCTGATAAATGGCCAGCGATACTGCCGCCAGACAAGAAGTAAAAGTTCCATGCAAACAACCCGGACAAGTAATAACAGCCCGCAGTTTAAACATCTCTTCGCTCACAGCAATAATAATTCTTATTTTTATTCTTTTTTACCTGCCTGGCGAAACGTCAGGTTGTAGCGACAATCCCCCGTCAACGGATGATACCCTGTCTTAAGCGGCTGGACGCCGTGATAAAACAGCCGCGAGTTTCCCCCCCATACCACCACATCACCATGTTCCAGCAAAACTCGCTTTAAGGGATCGTTGCGCCGTAAGCCACCAAACTGAAAAATTGCCGGCAGGCCCAGCGATACAGAGACGATAGGCGCTCGCAGGTCAGGCTCATCTTTATCCTGATGTAAAGACAGTTTTGCCCCCGGCGTATAGCGATTAATAAGGCAAGCATCCGGTTGAAAATCAGGATAGCCTGCGGCCGTTGCCGCCTGTTGGCACAGCTCAGCAAAGACCTCGGGTAATGGCGGCCAGTGAGCGCCAGTTAATGGGTCGACCGGTGAATAGAGGTAGCCATGTTGATCCGTTGTCCACCCCAGATGGCCGCAATTCGTCATGGCTACCGACATCGTATAACCGCCAGGGGTGACCATCTGGCGAAACGGCGACTGCCTGGCTGTCGCCGCGATTGCCTGCAGTAAAGCGGGTGCGTATTCAAATGCAAAACGCCGCAAAATCACCGCACCTGACGCCAGCGGCTCGTGCCAGGGTTTCTCATCGGCAAAGAGATCGAGCATTAGGTTTCCTCGCGGGTGGCTTCACGTTGCAATAGCTGCGCCTTGCGCGTTATTCCCCAACGATAGCCAGAAAGCGCGCCGTCGCCACGGATTACGCGGTGACACGGGATCACAATAGCCAGTTTGTTCGCCGCGCAGGCACTGGCGACGGCACGCACCGCCTTCGGCTTGCCGATAGTGCTGGCCAGTTGCTGATAACTCACCGTCTCACCACAAGGGATTGCCCGCAGCGCTTGCCATACCTGTTGCTGAAAGGCGGTTCCCTGAATATCCAGCGGCAGTGACAGTGCAGTATTGCGCGTGTTAATCACGGCAATCACCTCACGCACATGTTGTTGAAACTCCGCATCGGCGGGCTCATCACGTGCCGTCGGAAACAGTTCATGCAATTCTGCGATCAGCGTAGCATCGTCGTCGCCCAGCAAGATCGCGCAGATACCCCGTTCACTTTCCGCGACCAGGCAGCGACCCAGAGCGCAATCTGCGAGGGTATAGCGCACAGAAACATTACCGCCGCCTTGACGAAATTGCCTGGCGGTCATGCCTAATGCCTGATCCGCTTTGCGGTAATAGCTGCTGCTGTCGGGGAATCCGGCGTCAAGAATCGCCTGTGTGACCGGCACGCCTTTTGCCAGCGCGTCACGCAGGCGGCGGGCACGCCATGACTGTTGCCAGGCTTTAGGGGTCATCCCGGTGGTTGCTTTGAACAGGCGATGCAGGTGAAACGGGCTCATCGCAACATGCTGCGCAAGCGCCTCAAGTGTGAGGGGGGACTCCTGCTCCAGCAACTGACAGGCGTGGGCTATTTTGTCCAGCCGCTGCTGTTGTGCGCTGTCTTTGTCCGGCTGGCAGCGTTTGCAGGGACGAAACCCTGCCGCCTGTGCCTGCTCAGCATCCGCGAAGAAACTGACATTTTTGCGCAGCGCGTGTTTTGCCCGACAGGACGGCCGACAGAAAATGCCGGTCGTCTGAACAGCAAAAACAAACTGACCGTCAGCACCCGCGTCACGGTCCAGCACAGACTGCCAGCGTTCATCATCAGTTATGTGTAAGAGATTTGTCATGATGGACTCCTTTGTTAAGCATAGCGCTTAGCCTCAGTGTGTCCGCATTGCGGGTTATAAAAACCCGCAATCTTGCTTTTTAATTTTTTTCGCTGACCAGGAAGCTTTTAAATTGCGGCGACATCCAGGTTTTAAACCCGTCGCCTTCTTTAACAATCATATACACCGCCAACCCTTCGCGACGCACGACTTCTTTAGCCTTTTGCGGGCCGAGGACCATCAATCCTGTATCCCAGCCATCGGCTTCCAGCGCCGTGGGTGCAATCACCGTCACAGAGACCAGATTGTGTTCGATCGGACGACCGGTTTGCGGATCGATGACATGGGACAGACGTTTACCGTCCAGTTCGTAATAGTTGCGATAGCTACCGGAGGTGCTGATGCCATGTCCGTTGATATCGACAATCGCCTGCACCGCGTTTTCACGATCGGTCGGTTTCTGTATTGCCACACGCCACGGTTGCCCCTCGGCATTCATTCCACGGCTGTTCAGAGCACCACCAACAGAAACCAGATAGCGGGCGATCCCTTCCTGTTCCATCAATCGCGCCAGATGGTCAGCCGCATACCCTTCCCCCACGGTGGAGAGATCAACATACAGCGCCGGCAGATCTTTCTGCAGATAATTCTGGTGCGCCTCATTAACCACCTTCAGATGTGCAAGCCCGGTTTGCGCTTTTGCCGCATCAATTCTTGCCTGCGTAGGTGTATGCAGCGGTTGCTGCTGTGGACCAAAGCCCCACAGGTTCACCAACGGACCGACGGTGATGTCCATCGCGCCGTCGGTTTTTGCGCCAATACGTAACGCCGATGTCACAATATCCGCCAGCGCATCATTCACCGGCCACGGTGACAGGCTTTTTGACAGGTTAAAACGCATCAGCGCAGAATCATTCTTATAGGTAGAAAGCAGTTGATCATCAGCATCGAGCTGCGTCTGGATCTTCTCCTGCAACTCCCCGGCGCGTTTGGCATCCACGCCAACCACACTGACCCGCCAGAAAGTGCCCATGGTTTTGCCTTCCAGGACTGTCGCGGTTGAGGACGGAGTCTGAGTTGATTTCGGGGCCTCATCGCACCCGACAAAAAAGAGTGTTACAGCCAGGAGCGCTGCACGGCAAAAAATCATATCCATACGTGATTACCCTTATGAAAACGGGCGCAAGAGTACACCAAAAAAGAGTGTTTGTACGTCAGAAAAACGGCATTAAAAAAGGCCCCGTAGGGCCTTTGATAGAAATAAATGCAGATTAGAACTGGTAAACCAGACCCAGTGCTACGATATCATCTGTCGCGATACCAGCATCGCGGGTAAAGTTGTTATCATCCAGCAGGTTGATTTTGTAATCAACATAGGTAGACATGTTTTTGTTGAAGTAGTAGGTCGCGCCAACATCAACATATTTCACGATATCCTGGTCACCGTAGTTGGTGAAGCCATTGTTAATGTCTTTACCTTTGGATTGCAGGTAAGCCACGGACGGACGCAGACCGAAATCAAACTGGTACTGTGCCACAACTTCAAAGTTCTGTGCTTTATCTGCGAAACCATAAGCCGCAGTCGGGTTACTACCGTTAGAGGTACCGAAACGGGTCGCGTTATAGGACTGGGAATACTGTGCAGCCAGGTAAACATTGTTGGCGTCGTATTTCAGACCACCGGTATAAACGGTTGCACGATCACCATTGCCAAAGAGAGAAGCGCGCGTCGCGTTCTGGTCAGCAGTACGTTTAGACGTCGTGATAGCACCACCAATACCAAAACCAGCGCCGATATCATAGGTTACAGATCCGCCGTAACCGTCGCCGTTCTGAGTCAGCAAGCTGCGGCCGCTTACGTTTTCACCGCTAACGCTGCCGTTTTTACCCTGATACTGCAGGGCAAAGTTCAGACCATCAACCAGACCGAAGAAGTCAGTGTTACGGTAGGTTGCATAACCGTTACCACGCTGCTGCATGAAGTTGTCAGCGCCGTAGGTATCGCCGCCGAATTCCGGCAGGACGTCGGTCCAGGATGTGACATCATAAGTGACGCCGTAGTTACGACCGTAGTCGAAAGAACCTGCATCAGCGAATTTCAGACCTGCGAAGGCCACACGCGTCCAAGCGTCGTTGCTGGCTTCACTCTGGTTACCTTGAATCTGGTATTCCCACTGGCCGTAACCGGTCAGTTGATCGTTAACCTGGGTTTCGCCTTTGAAGCCGATACGCATATAGGTCTTGTCACCATCATCGCCTTTGTTGTCGGAGAAATAGTGCAGACCGTCGACTTTACCGTACAGATCTAATTTGTTGCCGTCTTTGTTGTAAATTTCAGCCGCATTTGCTGCGCCTGCTACCAGCAGAGCCGGTACCAGGAGGGACAGTACTTTAACTTTCATGTTATTAACCCTCTGTTATATGCCTTTATTGCTTTTTTATGCCACTGCTCACTGGCTAACCCTCATTAACCAGTCGGCAACTTCATTCTCCGCAAAAACACAGAATAATCCAACACGAATATGATACTAATACTTTAAAGATGTTTCATTTATCGATATAGATGTTTCCAAATATTAACAAAAGGGAACTTTTTTTAATTAAGAAAATGGGGAGAATAAGCACGAATAGTCAAGAATTGTTGAAAAATACATATAAATCAATAAATTATACAAAACACAACCATAGCACTGAATGATAAAACAAAATCTTCACTCGCAACTAAAATAGACTCGCTATCATCATTAACTTTATTTATTACCGTCATTCATTCATGAATGTCTGTTTACCCCTATTTCAGCCGAATGCTCTGCGTTCGGTTTTTTTTTACCCTTCTTTACACAAACGTCACGGTTCTGTGCTACCGATGAATAACTATAACGACTATTAACTATCTCACCTGTTCACCATCACATATAAATCAGACAAATAATTTCTTGTTATTTAATGCTAAATCTGTCGTTTTCATACCTCTATTTGTACTGATAGTGACCGGCTGTACATGTTTGCATTGCCTGCCTGGCAACGGTACACAGCAATAAAAAATGCAGCTCAGCGGATGTTGCGTAAGTATGGCAATTCATACATTACCCTTTATACTGCCCCTTCATCTTTAGCGTCGTTTTAACAGGTCATAAACACGAATGAGTCAGTCTGACACAACGGCTTCTACCCGATTCTCCCTGCTTCCGGGAAGTATTACCCGTTTCTTCTTATTACTGATCGTGGTGCTGTTGGTGATGATGGGCGTGATGGTCCAGAGCGCGGTCAACACCTGGCTAAAAGATAAGAGCTATCAGATTGTCGATATCACCCACGCAATTCATAAAAGGGTGGATACCTGGCGATACGTGACCTGGCAAATCTATGACAATATTGCAGCGACAGCCAACTCATCGACTGCCGACGGGTTACAGGAAACCCGGCTCAAGCAAGATGTCTACTATCTTGAAAAACCCCGTAGAAAGACTGAAGCGCTGATTTTCGGTTCGCATGACAGTTCTACGCTGGAAATGACCCAGCGTATCTCAACCTATCTGGATACACTGTGGGGCGCGGAGAATGTCCCATGGTCAATGTATTATCTGAATGGTCAGGACAATAGCCTGATTCTTATCTCGACGCTGCCGCTGAAAGATCTCACCTCCGGCTTTAAAGAATCGACAATTGGCAACATTGTCGATTCGCGCCGCGCTGAAATGTTACAACAGGCCAATGCGCTTGATGAGCGTGAAAGCTTCTCGTCCCTTCGCCGTCTGGTCTGGCAAAACGGCCATTACTTCACGTTACGCACTACCTTTAATCAGCCAGGGCATCTGGCAACCGTGGTCGCGTTTGACCTGCCGATTAATGATTTGATCCCGCCGGGCATGCAGTTGGACAGTTTTCACCTGGAGCCTGATGCCACGTCTACGGCTGAGCATCTCAGTGAAAAAGAGTCGCCTGACAGCGTCAGCATCAACTTTAACAATAGCAAGATTGAGATCTCCTCAGCGCTAAATTCAACGGATATGCGACTGGTCTGGCAGGTTCCCTTTGGTTCATTACTGCTTGATACGCTGCAAAGCATTCTGCTGCCGCTGTTACTGAATATTGCTCTGCTGGCGCTAGCGCTGTTTGGCTATACCACTTTCCGCCACCTCCCTGCCCGCTCAAACGAAGTGGCGCCAAACCTTGCCGCAAATAATGAACTCCGGGTGCTGCGTGCAATCAATGAAGAAATTGTTTCGCTGCTGCCGTTGGGGTTATTGGTGCACGACCAGGAATCCAACCGCACGGTTATCAGCAATAAAATTGCCGACCATCTGCTGCCACATTTAAATCTGCAAAATATCACCAGTATGGCGGAGCAGCATCAGGGGGTCATCCAGGCCACAATCAATAATGAATTGTATGAGATCAGGCTGTTCCGCAGCCAGATCTCAGCCCGCACGCAGATCTTTATCATTCGCGACCAGGATCGCGAAGTACTGGTCAATAAAAAGCTAAAACAAGCGCAGCGACTGTATGAGAAAAACCAACAGGCACGCGCTGCCTTTATGCAAAACATTGGTAGCGCACTGAAAGATCCTGCCAAAACGCTGGCCATCAATGCTGCCGCACTCAATACGCCCGACAGCCACAAACTGGCAAACCAGGCAGACGTTCTGGTACGTATGGTCGATGAGATTCAGTTGGCCAATCTTCTGGAAAGCGATGACTGGAAAAGTGAATCAACGCTGTTTTCCGTGCAGGCGTTAATTGACGACGTCGTGCCTGAAGTATTACCCGCCATCAAGCGTAAAGGGTTACAGCTGCTGATTAAAAATCATCTGAGCGCCAATGATGAGCGCCGTGGCGACCGCGATGCCCTGCGTCGTATTTTGCTGCTGCTCATTCAATATGCCGTGACCACAACGCAGATTGGCAAAATTACGCTGGACGTCGACCAGGATGAGTCGGAGGCAGAGCGTCTGACCTTCCGTATTCTGGATACCGGGGAAGGCGTCGCGCTGAATGAAATTGATAATCTGCACTTCCCGTTCAGCAATGACACGCAGAGCGATCGATATGGCAAAGCGAATCCACTCACGTTCTGGTTGTGCGATCAGCTCGCACGCAAACTGGGTGGACATCTGAATATTAAAGCGCGGGAAGAACTTGGAACGCGTTATATCGTCCATGTTAAGATGCCGCTGCATGACCAACATGCTGATAATGAAGAACGGCTGTTGGATGACGTCAGCGTGATGGTTGACGTCACCTCGAATGACGTACGCAGCATTGTATTGCGTCAGCTGGAAAACTGGGGGGCAACCTGCATCACGCCCGATGAGCGACTGAATAGTCAAGAATATGATCTCTTTATCACTGATAATCCGTCTAATCTTACTGCCTCGGGCTTGCTTTTAAGCGATGATGAGTCTGGCGTGCGAAAAATTGGCCCCGGTCAGCTGCGCGTCAACTTTAATATGAGCAATGCTATGCAGGAAGCTGTCCTGGAGCTAATAGAAGAACAACTGGCGCAAGAAGAGATCCAGGAACTCCCCCTCGGCGGTGATGAAAACGCCGAACTTCATGCCAGTGGTTACTATGCACTCTTTGTAGACACAGTACCGGATGATGTTAAGAGGTTGTATACTGAGGCAGCAACCAGCGATTTCGCTGCGTTAGCCCAAACGGCCCATCGCCTGAAAGGCGTGTTTGCCATGCTTAATCTGGTACCCGGCAAGCAGTTATGTGAAGCGCTGGAACATCTTATTCAAGAGAAAGATGCTCCAGGTATAGAAAAGTACATCAGCGACATTGACGTTTACGTCAAGAGCTTGCTGTAGCAAGGTAGCCCAATACATGAACACTATGAACGTAATTATTGCCGATGACCATCCGATTGTACTGTTCGGTATTCGTAAATCACTTGAACAAATCGAGTGGGTGAACGTTGTCGGCGAATTTGAAGACTCCACTGCACTGATCAACAATTTGCCTAAATTAGATGCTCATGTGTTGATTACCGATCTCTCAATGCCGGGAGATAAATACGGTGATGGGATCACGTTAATTAAATATATCAAACGCCATTTCCCGAGCCTGTCGATCATCGTTTTGACCATGAACAACAACCCGGCCATCCTGAGCGCGGTACTGGATCTCGACATTGAAGGGATCGTGCTGAAACAAGGTGCGCCAACTGACCTGCCTAAGGCGCTGGCGGCGCTGCAAAAAGGTAAGAAATTCACCCCGGAAAGTGTCTCTCGCCTGCTGGAAAAAATCAGCGCCAGCGGCTATGGCGACAAACGCCTGTCACCGAAAGAAAGTGAAGTTCTGCGCCTGTTTGCCGAAGGTTTCCTGGTGACTGAAATCGCTAAAAAGCTCAATCGCAGTATTAAAACCATCAGTAGCCAGAAAAAGTCTGCAATGATGAAGCTCGGCGTGGAAAACGATATCGCCCTGCTGAATTACCTGTCATCCGTGACGCTAAGCCCGTCAGACAAAGAGTAATTCGGTTTCCATATCATCTGCCTGATGGCACCGCGTTTATCTGGCCTACGAACTATATAGCGTTGTGTATGTTCTGTAGGCCGGATAAGGCAAACGCCGCTACCCTGCCCCTTTTATCCCCGCGTTTTTCTCACGCGTTCCGCATAGACCGTTAGCGTCTGCTTCAGCACGTCTAACGTCACCGGCTTGGACAAACAGCTGTCCATTCCCGACTCCAGACAACGCTGCTTCTCTTCCGCCAGAGCATTGGCCGTCACACCAATCACCGGCAGCGTTAGCCCCAGTTGGCGAATACGCTGCGTCAAACGATAGCCATCCATATTCGGCATGTTGACGTCGCTCAGCACAATATCAATATGGTTTTTACTCAACACATTGAGCGCGTCCACACCGTCGTTAGCAGTTTTACACTGATACCCCAACGATCCTAGCTGATCGGCCAACAAACGACGGTTAATCGGATGATCGTCAACCACCAGAATCATCATGTCATCGTTTGTGGCGCCCACTTTGTCCGGAGCTGGCAGTGCGGTGGAAAGCGCTTCACTGCCCAGTTCAACGCTGTAAATATGCGCCAGCAGCGCGGGCAACTCGTGCGGTGATGCTACGCTGTGCACCCACTCCCCAGGCGTTCTTTCCAGCGGAATACCAATGTGGCGACGACAGAAAATCACCGTGGCTCGTCCCTGCCATGCCTGATCCTGCACATCATCAGCAATCAATACATCATTTGCATCAGGTTGCTGTCCCTCATAACGCAGCAGCGTCATCCCGGTGCGCGTGAGGCTGGATTCGATAAAGTGATAGAGTGACGCGTTTCGCACCGCCAGCCAGCAGCGGGTACTGGCAAGACCGTCCACGCTTTTATTCTGTGGGTACTGGGCACCATACAGCGGTATCCGCAGCGTAAACTGGCTCCCCATCCCCGGTTCAGAATCGACGGAAATATCCCCGTCCATCATGCTGATCAGTTTCTCACAGATAGCCAGACCCAACCCGGTCCCCTGGAAATTACGCTGCACGCCCGTCCCCACCTGGAAGAAGGGATCGAACAGGCGAACGACTTCTTTAGCCGGGATCCCCACGCCAGTATCACGCACACGAATGCTGAGGTAGTCGCCGCTGCACTGAACATGCAGCACAATACAGCCGGTATCAGTGAATTTAATCGCATTACTCAACAGGTTAGAAATGACCTGCTGTAAGCGCATCGGATCGCCATTTAATGCCACAGGCACATCCGGTTCGATGAAACAGTACAATCCCAGTTGCTTGCGTACTACCAGCGGCAGATAGTTGGCCGTAATATGGCTCATCACTTCCCGCGGTGAAAATTCACGCGGTTCAATCTTCAACTGTTCGGATTCAATTTTCGAGAAATCAAGAATATCGCTGATAATCTTCAACAACAGGCTGGAGGAGTTATTCATCGCCGTCACCAGGCGATCCACTCCGCTGGGCAGTTCTTTCGTTTGCAGCAGGTCGAGGTTGCCGATAATGCCATACAGCGGCGTGCGTAATTCATGACTCACCGTCGCAAGGAACATTGATTTTGACTGGCTGGCCTGTTCCGCCGCCTGCGCCATCTCCTGTAACGACTCTTCCATTTTCACACGCGCACTCACATCGACCAGGACGCATATCGCTACGTTCTCATTGCGATAACGTGAATGCACAAAGCTGATTTGCAGATTGGTATTATTGCTGGTCAGCACATCGACGAAATTAACCTGCTGGCCGCAGATAATTTGCGTCAGCCGTTGCCTGTCTTCATGCGTCAGCATGTTGAGATAGGTATGTGCCAGCTCGTTGCTCAGAATGTTAATGCCATCAATTGTGCGCAGAATACAAATACCGACCGGCGCAGAAGCCACGATTTTACGGTTAAACTGCTCATGCTCTTCCAGGCGCTGGGCATCGCTTTCCGCTGGAATAAAAATACGCCGCTCATACATGCGCGTCAGCATAAACAACGCCGCACCTACCAGCACATTCAGCAGAACCGCATTCAGGATCATCATGCGTATCCGCTCCAGCACCAGATCGACCGGCACGGAGTACACAATACTGAGCGATGACGGCGGCAGGTTTTTCTTCAACACCAGGTTGCGAAAACCCGGCGTGTAGCCAAACCACGAGCGCTCCTGCATCCAGCGCGGTTCAGACTTAATAGCGCCTTCAGGACCGGTGAGTGAGATCAGCGCATGACCATTTTCATCAAGGATTGTCACCCCCATCGGCAAACTGCCAGGCGTGAAGAAGTTCTCCATGCGAATCGGCTGTTCCACACCCAGCAACGCCTGCAGACGATTGGCAAGATAGACCGGCGTCAGCGCATAAAAATACCCCACCCCCGGACGCGGTCCCTGGCTTATCCAGAACAGGTTATTGCCGTTTTCTTCCTGCGGCGCATTGCGATACTTAATGATGCGCTCATGCAGCGCTTTCAGCGCCTCGTCACGTTCGACAGGCATATCCCGCAGACCGAAATTGGCCATACAGAGGTTATCGCTGCCGATCAGAAACACGCGGTTCAAATCATAAGCCGCTGAGAAATTGTCGCGCCAGTAGCGCATAAACCACGCCAATGACTCCAGCGAGCCACGCCAGGCATTACCCATCACCGCACAGTCGGAATCGGCAAACAGCGGTTCAAAATTCGGCACCACGGTTTTATCATCCCGTGCCCGCAATGACATCACGCCGTTTTCTGCCGTTAACCGGTTTTCAGCAATGTATTTCAGCTCTTTTATCACGTCAGAAGTACGCTGAATGTAGCGTTGGGCCTGATCGGAGCTGAGATTAAACTCCTGGCGGATCTCAGACTCTCGCTGGTGCAGCGCATTCACAATGTAGAACACCGACGCAAAAGCAATCAGACACCAGACCAGTAAGGCCAGCGCTCTGAACAGGTAGCGTGAGACTTTTAGGGTTGAATGAACGGAAGCAAGGTATTTCAAAGGGGCGAAGCTCCGCCTCAGGGTATCAATAGAGTGTGGTTAAGGTAGCGGTAAATGTCCGGCGTCGCAATGCCCTCTCTTTACGGGAATATGATACACCGCTCTGACACCGTTGTCTTAACCCCTGATAATCGTCGTTTGCCTAAAAAACACTGCACGGATGTGAGAATGCGCAAGCTGAGATGGCTGACGCGTCGTTTATACCCGCGACGTTTACGCAACCAAATGATCATGATGGCCATTCTGATGGTCATTGTACCGACGATTTCTATTGGTTATATCGTAGAAACCGAAGGCCGGTCAGCAGTCTTATCTGAAAAAGAGAAAAAACTGTCATCGGTGCTCACTCTGCTTAACGGTGCGCTGGGCGATCGCTTTAGCCACTACGCGGATTTACCGCGTGAAGCGCGCATTCGGGCGCTAAATCTTGAGTTGGGCCCCATCACCGAACGGATCACCCGGGCATTTCCTGGCATCGGCGCGGGGTATTACAACAAAGCACTGGATGCAATCATCACCTACGCTCCCTCTGCGTTGTACCAAAGTAATGTCGGTATCACCATCACCGAGGATCACCCCGGGCGCGAAGTGATGCGCAGCAACGCACCTGTGGTTTTTTCCGGACGACAGGTTCGTGGCGACATCCTCAACTCCATGATCCCCATCGAACGACAGGGTGACGTCATTGGCTATATCTGGGCGAATGAACTGACGGAAGATATCCGCCAGCAAGCCTGGAAAATGGACGTCAGGATCATTGCCGTACTGGCTGCCGGACTCATCAGTAGCCTGCTGTTGATTGTGCTTTTCTCTCGCCGTCTCAGTGCGAATATCGACATTATCACCGACGGACTCTCCACGCTGGCGCAAAAAACACCAGCCCGCCTGCCTGAACTGCCCGGCGAACTGGGGCAAATCAGCCGCAGCGTCAATGCGCTGGCACAAACGCTTCGGGAAACCAAAACCCTTAACGACCTGATTATTGAGAACGCAGCAGACGGCGTCATTGCCATCGACAGACAGGGCGATGTCACCACCATGAACCCGGCGGCAGAGCAAATCACTGGCTATCAGTTGCATGAACTGGTCGGGCAACCCTATGCAACCCTCTTTGCCGATACTCAGTTTTCCAGCCCGGTACTGGATACGCTGGAGCACGGCACCGAACATGTCGCCCAGGAGGTGAGTTTTCCTGGTCGCGACCGCACCATTGAAATAAGCGTCACCACCAGCCGGATCCATAACGCGCATGGCGAGCTAATCGGAGCCCTGGTGATTTTCTCTGATTTAACGGCCCGCAAAGAGACCCAGCGCCGACTGGCACAAACGGAAAGGCTCGCGACGCTCGGCGAGTTGATGGCTGGAGTGGCGCATGAGGTACGTAACCCGCTGACGGCAATCCGTGGCTATGTCCAGATCATCCGCCAACAAACGTCTTTACCAGAACATCAGGAATATTTATCCGTTGTGCTGAACGAAATTGACTCAATCAATAAAGTCATCCAGCAACTGTTGGATTTCTCACGCCCGCGGCAAAGCCAGTGGCAGCAGGTACGGCTCAATGCGTTGATTGAAGAAACGCTGATCCTCGTGCAAACCGCAGGCCTACAGGCTCGAATCGCGTTTACCACGGAATTAGATGCCAGCCTGCCAGCCATCGTCGCCGATCGCGAACTCCTCAAGCAGGTGATCCTCAATATTTTAATCAATGCGGTGCAGGCGATAGCCGCACGGGGCGAAATTCGCATCCGCACCTGGCAATACTCAGCCTCACAGCAGGCGGTGATGATTGAAGATAATGGCAACGGTATCGATAGTGCTATTCAGAAGAAAATATTCGACCCCTTCTTTACGACCAAAGCGTCAGGTACGGGTCTTGGACTGGCACTAAGCCAGCGCATTATCAACGCGCATCAGGGGGATATCCACGTGACAAGTATGCCGGGCTGCGGCGCAACCTTCACCCTGATTTTACCTCTTAACCCGCAGGGAAATCCGTCAGAATGAAAACGACCTACCGAATTCTCATCGTTGATGACGAAGAAAATGTTCGCCGTATGCTTACCACTGCGTTTTCCCTGCAAGGGCATGAAACGCACTGCGCCAGCGATGGAAAAGCCGCGCTGACTCTGTTTGCTGATACGCATCCTGACGTGGTACTGATGGACATCCGCATGCCAGAGATGGACGGTATTGATGCACTGAAAGTCATGCGCGCCCAGCAGCCGCGGATCCCCGTTATTCTGATGACGGCCTACGCCGAAGTGGAAACCGCAGTGGAAGCTCTCCGTAGCGGCGCGTTTGACTATGTGATTAAACCCTTTGATTTGGATGAGCTCAATCTGGTCATTCAGCGCGCACTACAGCTACAGGCAATGAAGCAGGAGATCCGCAATCTACATCAGGCGCTAAGCACCAGCTGGCAATGGGGGCATATCCTGACCAACAGCCCGGTGATGATGGATATTTGTAAAGACACGGCAAAAATCGCCCTCTCACAGGCGAACGTACTAATTAGCGGTGAAAGTGGCACAGGAAAAGAGCTGATTGCCCGCGCCATCCACTACAACAGTAAACGCGCCAACGGTCCCTTTATCAAAATCAACTGTGCGGCCTTACCGGAATCCTTACTGGAAAGCGAACTGTTTGGTCACGAAAAGGGGGCATTTACCGGTGCACAGACCCTACGCCAGGGACTGTTCGAACGTGCGCATCAGGGAACGCTTCTGCTCGACGAGATTGGTGAAATGCCGCTGGTTCTGCAGGCCAAACTGCTGCGTATTTTGCAGGAAAGAGAGTTCGAGCGCATCGGCGGACACCAAACTATCCGCGTCGATATCCGTATTGTTGCCGCCACCAACCGCTGCCTGCAAACAATGGTGAAGGAAGGAACGTTCCGCGAAGACCTGTTTTATCGGCTTAACGTGATTCATCTGACCCTTCCCCCGTTACGCGAACGCCGCGAAGACATCGCCCTGTTAGCGAATCACTTTTTACAAAAATTTAGCTCAGAAAATCAGCGGGATATCATTGAGATCGATCCAACGGCGATGTCCATGCTTACCGCCTGGCCATGGCCAGGGAACATTCGTGAACTGTCTAACGTCATCGAACGCGCGGTGGTCATGAATACCGGTGCGGTGATTTTTGCCGAAGACCTGCCTGCGCAGTTCCGATCGCCTGTCAGTACCGTAACAGAGGTAAAAGCAGTTCAGACCGGAGAACGCAATCTGAAGGAAGAAATTAAGCGTGAGGAAAAACGCATCATCCTTGAGGTGCTCGACAATCAGGATGGCAACCGCACCCGTACCGCGCTAATGCTGGGGATCAGTCGGCGCGCTCTGATGTACAAATTGCAAGAGTATGGTATTGACCCGTCAGGCTCCTGATACCTAAATTTGCTATGCAGAATTTTGCACACTGCGCAAAACTCTGCATAGCAACTCTCCCTTCCCCTCACCAGCCAATAAAAAATAAATCATAAAATTCAAATAATTAAAAATTAATTTCGCCATTTATCATTCTGGCACCCGGCTTGCAATTCCCTGAGCGTACCCAAAATGGAGTATGCAAAAGGGAAACATAATGAAAACAAAACTGATTACTTTACAAGACGCAGCGAGCTTCTTTCGTGACGGCATGACCATCATGGTCGGCGGTTTTATGGGGGTTGGCACGCCACCTCGCCTTGTCGAAGCCTTACTTGAATCTGGCGTCAGGGATTTGACGTTAATTGCCAACGATACCGCATTTGTCGATACCGGTATCGGCCCCTTAATCGTCAACGGCCGCGTGAGCAAAGTGATTGCCTCGCACATTGGCACCAACCCTGAAACCGGTCGCCGCATGATTGCCGGTGAAATGGACGTACAACTGGTACCGCAAGGCACTCTGATTGAGCAAATTCGCTGCGGTGGCGCAGGCCTTGGCGGTTTTCTCACACCAACCGGCGTCGGCACCGTAGTGGAAGATGGCAAGCAGACCATGACGCTCGATGGCAGAGTCTGGTTGCTCGAACGTCCATTACGTGCCGATCTGGCGCTGATCCGTGCACACCGCGCCGACACGCTTGGCAACCTGACCTATCAACTTAGCGCCCGTAATTTTAACCCACTGATTGCCCTCGCCGCCGACATCACACTGGTTGAACCGGATGAAATGGTCGGGATCGGTGAACTCCAGCCAGACCAGATCGTTACCCCCGGTGCCGTTATCGACCATATCGTCATTCCACAGGAGAGCTAATCATGGATGCTAAACAACGTATTGCGCGCCGTGTGGCGCTTGAGCTTCACGACGGGGATGTCGTCAACCTGGGGATTGGTCTGCCGACGATGGTTGCCAACTACCTGCCCGCTGACATTCATATCACATTGCAGTCAGAAAACGGTTTTCTCGGTCTGGGTCCGGTCACGACCGCGCATCCCGACCTGGTAAACGCCGGTGGGCAACCGTGCGGGATTTTACCAGGCGCGGCCATGTTTGATAGCGCCATGTCGTTTGCGTTAATTCGCGGCGGCCATGTCGATGCCTGCGTGCTCGGTGGGTTACAGGTCGATGAACAAGCCAACCTCGCCAACTGGGTCGTTCCCGGAAAAATGGTTCCCGGCATGGGAGGGGCGATGGATCTGGTGACCGGCGCGCGCAAAGTGATTATCGCGATGGAGCATTGCGCAAAAGACGGCTCAGCGAAGATCCTCCGACATTGCACCATGCCGCTGACGGCACAACATGCGGTGCATATGCTGGTCACCGAACTCGCCGTTTTCCGCTTCATTGACGGAAAAATGTGGCTTACGGAAATCGCAGAAGGATGCGATATCGCCATGCTGCGTGAAAAAACCGAAGCGCAGTTTGATGTCGCCGCCGAGCTGATTATCCTGCGAGGTGATGCATGATCGGCCGCATTGCTCGTTTTATGACGCGCGTGGTCAGCCGCTGGCTGCCCGACCCGCTGATTTTCGCCATGCTGCTAACGCTGTTGACCTTCGGCATCGCGCTGTGGCTGACGCCACAAACGCCAGTCAGCATGGTGAGATTCTGGGGTGATGGTTTCTGGAACCTGCTGGCTTTCGGCATGCAGATGGCGCTGATCATCGTCACAGGCCATGCGTTAGCCAGTTCAGGACCGGTGAAAAGTCTGCTGCGTACGGCGGCCTCCGCCGCCAAAACCCCCGCTCAGGGTGTCATGCTGGTGACGTTTTTCGGTTCGGTCGCCTGCGTCATCAACTGGGGTTTTGGTCTGGTCGTGGGGGCGATGTTTGCCCGTGAAGTCGCACGCCGGGTACCCGGCTCCGACTATCCCCTGCTGATTGCCTGCGCCTACATCGGTTTTCTCACCTGGGGGGGTGGCTTCTCCGGCTCAATGCCATTGCTGGCGGCAACGCCAGGCAACCCGGTTGAGCACGTCGCAGGATTAATTCCGGTCGCAGATACGCTGTTTACCGGTTTCAACATCTTCATCACCGTGGCGCTGATCGTCGTGATGCCGTTCATCACACGCATGATGACGCCAAAACCGTCTGATGTGGTAAGCATCGATCCGAAGCTGTTACTGGAAGAAGCTGGTTTCCAGAAAAAACTGCCACCCGACGCCCCGCCATCGGAAAAACTGGAAGAGAGCCGCATTCTGGCCCTGGTAATCGGGGCATTAGGGATTGCTTATCTGGCCCTCTATTTCACTGAGAAAGGCTTCAACATCACCATCAACACCGTCAACCTGATGTTTATGATTGCCGGTCTGCTGCTGCATAAAACGCCTATGGCCTATATGCGTGCCGTTAGCGCTGCCGCACGTAGCACCGCCGGCATCCTGGTGCAGTTCCCCTTCTACGCCGGTATTCAGTTGATGATGGAGCACTCTGGCCTCGGCGGATTGATTACCGAGTTCTTCATCAACGTCGCCAACAAAGACACCTTCCCGCTGATGACCTTCTTCAGTTCAGCACTGATTAACTTTGCCGTGCCATCTGGCGGCGGCCATTGGGTTATTCAGGGACCGTTCGTCATGCCAGCCGCTCAGGCGCTTGGCGCCGATCTCGGTAAGTCAGTAATGGCTATCGCCTATGGCGAGCAGTGGATGAACATGGCGCAGCCGTTCTGGGCGCTACCTGCATTGGCGATCGCCGGATTGGGTGTGCGCGACATCATGGGGTACTGCATCACCGCCCTGCTCTTCTCAGGCGTCATTTTTGTCATTGGATTGACCTTGTTCTGACAGCCATTACTTACATAAAGGAACAGAAAAATGAAAAACTGTGTCATTGTCAGCGCGGCACGTACCGCAATCGGTAGCTTTAATGGCGCACTGGCGACCACCAGCGCTATCGAGCTGGGATCAACCGTGATAAAAGCGGCAATCGAGCGCGCTCATCTTGATCCGCAACAGGTTGAAGAAGTGATTATGGGTAATGTGCTGCAGGCCGGTCTTGGACAGAATCCGGCGCGTCAGGCATT
Organism: Citrobacter sp. RHBSTW-00671; assembly: GCF_014103415.1. NCBI lineage: Bacteria > Pseudomonadati > Pseudomonadota > Gammaproteobacteria > Enterobacterales > Enterobacteriaceae > Citrobacter > Citrobacter sp. RHBSTW-00671. The sequence goes on along the minus strand of NZ_JABXPR010000001.1, from coordinate 2,212,812 downwards.
GCTAAGAAGCGGTCTTTCCGACACCGTTTGCGGCTTCACCGTCAACAAAGTGTGTGGCTCCGGTCTCAAAAGCGTGGCGCTTGCGGCTCAGGCGATCGCCGCCGGACAGGCCCAGGCACTGGTCGCTGGCGGAATGGAAAACATGAGTCAGGCCCCCTACCTGTTAGACGCAAAAGCCCGCTGGGGATATCGCCTCGGCGATGGGCAATTGTCGGACGTTATTTTGCGCGACGGCCTGATCTGCACCGAGCATGGTTACCATATGGGGATCACCGCAGAAAATGTCGCCAAAGAGTATGGCATCAGCCGCGAAATGCAGGATGAACTGGCACTGTTATCACAGCAGAAAGCTATTGCCGCAATAGAGTCCGGCGCTTTCCAGGCCGAAATCGTCCCCGTCAGCGTACAATCGCGTAAGAAAACCCTCATTTTTGAACGCGATGAGTTTCCCAAGGCAGACTCCACGGCGGAAGGTCTTGCCGCATTGCGTCCGGCCTTCGACAAAGCAGGTACCGTTACCGCTGGCAACGCCTCGGGGATTAACGACGGTGCTGCCGCTCTGGTGGTAATGGAAGAGTCGGCAGCGCTGGCTGCTGGGCTAAAACCGCTGGCGCGAATCAAAGCCTGGGCCAGCGGCGGCGTCGCCCCGGCGATGATGGGCATGGGACCCGTTCCGGCCACGCAAAAAGCGTTACAACTGAGCGGGCTGCAACTGTCGGATATCGACCTTATCGAAGCCAACGAAGCATTTGCCGCACAGTTTCTTGCCGTGGGTAAAACACTGGGGTTTGATGCGCAAAAGGTCAACGTTAACGGTGGTGCGATTGCGCTGGGCCACCCTATCGGCGCCAGCGGCGCGCGTATTCTGGTCACATTGCTGCACGCGTTACAGGCACGGGATAAAACGCTCGGTCTGGCAACGCTGTGTATCGGCGGCGGCCAGGGTATAGCAATGATCGTGGAGCGGATGAACTAAAAAAAAGGGCCGGATTTCTCCGGCCCTTCTCATTACAACTTAATTACTCTTCTGCGTCATCTGCCGCATCATCGTCGCTCTCAGCTTCAGGAGCGATATCATCGTCCCCTTCCGCAGCACTACCGTCGATGGAGTCAAGTTCTTCATCATCAACCGGTTCAGCAACACGTTGCAGACCGACGACGTTTTCATCTTCCGCCGTGCGGATGAGGATCACGCCCTGGGTGTTACGCCCAACCACGCTGATTTCCGACACGCGAGTACGCACCAGCGTACCGGCATCGGTGATCATCATGATCTGGTCGGTATCTTCAACCTGTACCGCGCCGACAACAGAGCCGTTGCGCTCGGTAACCTTGATGGAGATAACGCCCTGCGTCGCACGAGACTTGGTCGGATACTCTTCTGCCGCGGTACGCTTACCGTAGCCGTTCTGCGTCACGGTCAGGATGGCACCTTCACCGCGCGGAACAATCAGAGAAACAACTTTATCTTCTCCTGCCAGCTTGATACCGCGTACGCCGGTCGCGGTACGTCCCATCGCACGGACTGCGTCTTCTTTGAAGCGCACCACTTTACCGGCAGCAGAGAACAGCATGACTTCGTCACTACCGGACGTCAGATCAACGCCAATCAGTTCGTCGCCTTCGTTCAGATTGACGGCGATAATACCGGCAGAACGCGGACGGCTGAATTCGGTCAGCGCCGTTTTCTTCACGGTACCGCTGGCGGTTGCCATGAAGACGTTCACGCCCTCTTCGTACTCGCGTACCGGCAGAATTGCGGTGATGCGTTCGTTGGCTTCCAGCGGCAGCAGGTTGACGATTGGACGTCCACGTGCGCCACGGCTGGCTTCCGGTAGCTGATAAACCTTCATCCAGTACAAACGACCGCGGCTGGAGAAGCAGAGGATCGTGTCGTGAGTGTTGGCCACCAGCAGACGGTCGATAAAGTCTTCTTCTTTAATGCGTGCTGCTGATTTACCTTTCCCGCCACGACGCTGTGCTTCGTAATCGGTTAACGGCTGATATTTCACGTAGCCCTGATGAGACAAGGTTACGACAACATCTTCCTGGCTAATCAGATCTTCGATGTTGATGTCAGCGCTGTTCGCTGTGATTTCAGTACGACGCGCATCGCCGAACTGCTCACGAACCAGCTCCATCTCTTCACGGATAACTTCCATCAGACGATCGGCACTGCCCAGAATGTGCAGCAGTTCAGCGATCTGCTCCAGCAGCTCTTTGTATTCGTCGAGCAGTTTTTCATGCTCAAGGCCGGTCAGTTTCTGCAGACGCAGATCCAAAATTGCCTGGGCCTGCTGTTCAGTCAGGAAGTACTGACCGTCACGCACGCCAAACTCAGGTTCCAGCCACTCAGGACGCGCAGCGTCATCACCCGCACGTTCCAGCATGGCAGAGACGTTACCCAGTTCCCAGGAGCGCGCAACCAGCGCCGCTTTCGCTTCTGCCGGGGTCGGGGCACGACGGATCAGTTCGATGATCGGATCGATGTTGGCAAGAGCAATCGCCAGCGCTTCGAGGATGTGCGCACGGTCGCGGGCTTTACGCAGTTCAAAAATAGTACGGCGGGTAACCACTTCACGACGGTGACGAACAAACGCAGCAATAATCTCTTTCAGGTTCATGATCTTCGGCTGACCATGGTGCAGCGCAACCATGTTGATACCGAAAGAAACCTGCAGTTGGGTCTGGGAGTAGAGGTTATTCAGCACCACTTCCCCGACCGCATCGCGTTTCACTTCAATCACGATGCGCATACCGTCTTTGTCAGACTCGTCACGCAGCGCGCTGATGCCTTCAACGCGTTTGTCTTTTACCAGCTCGGCAATTTTCTCGATCAGGCGTGCTTTGTTCACCTGATACGGAATTTCATGCACGATGATGGTTTCACGACCGGTTTTCGCGTCAGCTTCGACTTCTGCACGTGCGCGAATGTATACCTTGCCGCGACCGGTACGGTAAGCTTCTTCGATACCACGACGACCATTGATGATCGCTGCGGTCGGGAAGTCCGGACCCGGAATATGTTCCATCAGCCCTTCAATGCTGATGTCTTCATCGTCAATATATGCCAGACAGCCGTTGATCACTTCCGTCAGGTTGTGCGGCGGAATGTTGGTTGCCATACCTACCGCGATACCGGACGAACCGTTCACCAGCAGGTTAGGAATTTTGGTCGGCATGACGTCTGGAATGCGTTCGGTGCCGTCGTAGTTATCGACGAAATCAACCGTTTCTTTTTCCAGGTCAGCCATCAGCTCGTGGGCGATTTTCGACATACGGATTTCCGTATAACGCATCGCAGCTGCGGAGTCGCCATCGACAGAACCAAAGTTACCCTGACCATCCACCAGCATGTAGCGCAAGGAGAATGGCTGCGCCATACGAACAATGGTGTCGTAAACGGCGGTATCACCATGAGGGTGGTATTTACCGATTACGTCACCAACGACACGGGCAGATTTTTTATAGGCTTTATTCCAGTCGTTGCCCAATACGTTCATGGCGTAAAGTACGCGACGGTGTACCGGCTTCAGGCCATCTCGGACGTCCGGCAGCGCACGGCCAACAATGACCGACATCGCATAATCCAGATAGGAGCTCTTCAGCTCTTCCTCAATGTTGACCGGTGTAATTTCTCTCGCAAGGTCGCTCATCTAACCGCTATCCCTCTACTGTATCCCGGATTCAAAGGTCGCAAATTATAACACACCCGTGCAGATTCAGGTAAATGGATTCCCCCAGACAGAGGCTTTATTCATCCCGTCAGGCTGATATACTCGTTTGCATTGCTAATTTAGGAGTAGAAGCCCCAATGAATGCCGAAAAACCGCCGGTAACTCACAACGTTGACCATGAAGAAATTGCCAAATTTGAAGCAGTCGCGTCGCGCTGGTGGGATCTTGAGGGTGAATTTAAGCCTCTGCACCGCATAAACCCGCTGCGTCTGGGCTATATCGCCGAACGGTCAGGTGGTCTGTTTGGTAAAAAGGTACTCGACGTCGGCTGCGGCGGCGGGATTCTGGCAGAAAGCATGGCGCGTGAAGGCGCAACGGTCACCGGCCTGGATATGGGGTTTGAACCGCTCCAGGTGGCAAAACTGCATGCGCTGGAAAGCGGCATTCATGTTGAGTATGTGCAGGAGACTGTCGAAGAACACGCCGAGAAACATGCGCATCAGTATGACGTCGTCACCTGTATGGAAATGCTGGAACACGTACCGGACCCGCAGTCGGTGGTCAGAGCCTGCGCCAGGCTGGTGAAACCCGGCGGCGAAGTATTTTTCTCCACGCTCAACCGTAACGGTAAGTCCTGGTTGATGGCTGTGGTCGGCGCGGAATATATTCTGCGCATGGTGCCGAAAGGTACGCACGATGTGAAAAAATTTATTAAGCCGGCTGAATTGTTACAGTGGGTTGACCAGACGGTGTTGAAGGAACGTCACATGACCGGTCTGCATTACAACCCCATTACCAACACCTTCAAACTGGGTCCCGGCGTGGATGTGAACTATATGGTACATACCACCGCCAGGGTTGATTAACCGCTCCTGTAGGCCGGATAAGGCGCGCCAGCGACGCCATCCGGCATGCTAACGGGAACAATGCCTGATGGCGCTTCGCTTATCAGGCCTACAAATCCTGTGCCAGATCATAAGAACTTTCTTTGCCTTAGATGAAGAAATCAGCACTCGATCAAATTTTCTATTTTTTTTCTCAATTATTGACATCCCCGCCAGGCCTTATAAGACGCGCACTTAGCGATCCTTACCCTTTTGCAACCTCAATTTAACCTCAAAATCAACTCTTGTGCTGAAAAGAATCCCTACTAGAATACTCACCATATAGCGTCTATTTTATCAAACAACCCCTACATATAGTATTTATCCACAGACTTAGTCACAACGTGGCACTGTGGATAATATGGGGGATATTTTTTCTTTCACGGACAGGTAAAAAACCACATGAATCAGAGTCTGCTGGTGACAAAGCGTGATGGTAGTACAGAGCGCATCAATCTCGACAAAATCCATCGAGTTCTGGATTGGGCGGCAGAAGGACTGAATAACGTATCGATTTCACAGGTCGAGTTGCGCTCCCACATTCAGTTTTATGACGGTATCAAGACTTCCGATATCCATGAAACGATCATCAAAGCTGCTGCAGACCTGATCTCCCGCGACGCGCCGGATTATCAGTACCTGGCTGCTCGCCTAGCCATTTTCCACCTGCGTAAAAAAGCCTACGGCGAGTTTGAGCCGCCTGCACTTTACGACCATGTTGTGAAAATGGTTGAAATGGGCAAATACGACAATCATCTGCTGGAAGACTACACGGAAGAAGAGTTCAAGCAGATGGACTCGTTCATCGAGCACGACCGTGATATGACCTTCTCTTATGCTGCGGTGAAGCAGTTAGAGGGCAAATATCTGGTGCAAAACCGCGTCACCGGTGAGATTTACGAAAGCGCACAGTTCCTCTACATTCTGGTGGCAGCTTGCCTGTTCTCGAACTACCCGCGTGAAACCCGTCTGCAATACGTTAAACGTTTCTACGACGCCGTTTCTACGTTTAAAATTTCGCTGCCGACGCCAATTATGTCCGGCGTGCGCACCCCTACCCGCCAGTTCAGTTCCTGTGTACTGATCGAGTGTGGCGACAGCCTGGATTCGATCAACGCCACGTCCAGCGCGATTGTAAAATACGTTTCTCAACGTGCTGGCATTGGTATCAACGCGGGTCGCATTCGTGCGCTGGGTAGCCCGATTCGTGGCGGTGAAGCGTTCCACACCGGCTGTATCCCGTTCTACAAACACTTCCAGACGGCGGTGAAATCCTGCTCTCAGGGCGGCGTGCGCGGCGGTGCCGCCACCCTGTTCTACCCGATGTGGCATCTGGAAGTAGAAAGCCTGCTGGTGCTGAAAAACAACCGTGGCGTAGAAGGTAACCGCGTCCGTCACATGGACTACGGCGTGCAGATCAACAAGCTGATGTACACCCGTCTGCTGAAAGGCGGCGACATCACCCTGTTCAGCCCGTCCGACGTCCCAGGTCTGTACGACGCATTCTTCGCCGATCAGGACGAGTTTGAACGCCTGTACACAAAATATGAAAACGACGACAGCATCCGCAAACAGCGCGTGAAAGCGGTTGAGCTGTTCTCGCTGATGATGCAGGAACGAGCTTCTACTGGTCGTATCTACATTCAGAACGTTGACCACTGCAACACCCACAGCCCGTTTGATCCGGCTGTCGCACCGGTACGCCAGTCCAACCTGTGTCTGGAAATCGCACTGCCGACCAAACCGTTGACCGATGTGAACGACGAAAACGGTGAAATCGCGCTGTGTACGTTATCCGCATTCAACCTGGGTGCTATCGACAGCCTGGATGAGCTGGAAGAACTGGCCGTACTGGCTGTGCGTGCTCTCGATGCGCTGCTGGATTACCAGGATTATCCAATTCCGGCCGCTAAACGTGGCGCCATGGGCCGTCGTACGCTGGGTATTGGCGTAATCAACTACGCCTACTGGCTGGCGAAAAACGGTAAGCGTTACTCTGACGGCAGCGCGAATAACCTGACCCATAAAACCTTTGAAGCCATTCAGTATTACCTACTGAAAGCCTCTAACGAACTGGCAAAAGAGCAAGGCGCATGCCCGTGGTTCAACGAAACCACCTATGCGCAGGGTATTTTGCCGATCGATACCTATAAGAAAGATCTGGATGCCATTGCCAACGAGCCGTTGCACATGGACTGGGAGCAACTGCGTGAGTCCATTAAGACCCACGGTCTGCGTAACTCCACGCTTTCTGCGCTGATGCCGTCGGAGACCTCTTCGCAGATCTCCAACGCCACTAACGGCATTGAACCACCGCGCGGCTACGTGAGCATTAAAGCATCTAAAGATGGCATTCTGCGCCAGGTTGTGCCGGACTACGAACACCTGCACGACGCGTACGAACTGCTGTGGGAGATGCCGAACAATGACGGGTATCTGCAACTGGTGGGGATCATGCAGAAATTTATCGATCAGTCGATTTCTGCCAACACCAACTACGATCCGTCACGCTTCCCATCAGGAAAAGTGCCGATGCAGCAGTTACTGAAAGACCTGCTCACCGCCTACAAATTTGGTGTCAAAACGCTGTATTATCAGAACACCCGTGACGGTGCGGAAGATTCTCAGGACGATCTGGTGCCATCCATTCAGGATGATGGCTGCGAAAGCGGCGCATGTAAGATCTGATGAATGATGCCGGGTGGCGCTACGCTTACCCGGCCTACGATTGCACGGTTTGTAGGCCGGACACGGTGCTTGCACCGCCTCCGGCGCACATCCCACAAAGGACTCACATCAATGGCATACACCACTTTTTCACAGACGAAAAATGACCAGCTTCTGGAACCGATGTTTTTCGGCCAGCCGGTGAACGTCGCCCGCTACGATCAGCAAAAATATGACATCTTCGAAAAACTGATCGAAAAGCAGCTCTCTTTCTTCTGGCGTCCGGAAGAAGTCGACGTTTCACGTGACCGCATTGACTTCCAGGCACTGCCGGAACATGAAAAACATATTTTTATCAGCAACCTGAAATATCAGACGCTGCTGGACTCTATTCAGGGACGTAGCCCGAACGTGGCGCTGCTGCCGCTGATTTCTATCCCTGAGCTGGAAACCTGGGTGGAAACGTGGGCATTTTCCGAAACTATCCACTCCCGCTCTTATACCCATATCATCCGTAATATCGTTAACGATCCCGCGGTGGTGTTCGACGATATCGTCACCAACGAGCAGATCCAGAAACGCGCGGAAGGCATTTCCAGCTACTACGATGAGTTGATCGAGATGACCAGCTACTGGCATCTGCTGGGCGAAGGCACGCATACGGTCAATGGTAAAACGGTTGTCGTCAATCTGCGTGAACTGAAGAAAAAACTGTATCTGTGCCTGATGAGCGTTAACGCGCTGGAAGCTATTCGCTTCTACGTCAGCTTTGCCTGCTCTTTCGCTTTTGCGGAACGCGAACTGATGGAAGGCAATGCAAAAATCATTCGTCTGATTGCCCGTGATGAAGCCCTGCATTTGACCGGCACCCAGCATATGCTGAACCTGCTGCGCAGCGGTGTCGACGATCCAGAGATGGCCGAAATTGCCGAAGAGTGTAAACAAGAGTGCTATGACCTGTTTGTACAGGCCGCGCTGCAGGAAAAAGAGTGGGCAGATTATCTGTTCCGTGACGGCTCGATGATCGGTCTGAACAAAGATATCCTGTGCCAGTACGTTGAGTACATCACCAATATCCGTATGCAGGCTGTTGGTCTTGATCTGCCATTCCAGACACGCTCTAACCCGATCCCGTGGATCAATACCTGGCTGGTATCCGATAACGTCCAGGTTGCACCGCAGGAAGTGGAAGTCAGCTCTTATCTGGTCGGCCAAATCGACGCCGAAGTTGATACCGACGACCTGAGTAATTTCCAGCTCTGATGGGCCGCGTGACTCTGCGCATCTCTGGCACACAACTGCTGTGCCAGGATGAACATCCTTCCCTGCTCGCCGCGCTCGAATCGCACAACGTTGAAGTCGAGTATCAGTGCCGTGAAGGTTACTGCGGTTCCTGCCGTACCCGCCTGGTGGCGGGACAGGTTGACTGGATTGCGGAACCTCTGGCGTTTATTCAGCCGGGTGAGATATTGCCCTGCTGTTGCCGGGCAAACGGAGATATTGAGATTGAAATGTAGTGCTTAGTGGACTTCATGCGCGGAGACCAGTACCACGTCGCCGCGTTTTTTCATCTGCATGATATACAACGCCCCTGCCAGCACCACCAGCAAAGCCCCAACCAGGTAAATCGCCCGATACCCCACGCCTTCGACCATCATCCCCATGATGAACGCACCAATGGCCATTCCCGCGTCCATTGCATTGAAAAACAGCGAATTGGCCACACCGATTTTGTGCGGCTCCACCGAGCTAATAATTTGTGTCTGAAACACAGGCGTCACTGAGCCATAGCCGATACCAATTAATCCACCGGCCAGAATCATCATCATACTCCCGTTGGTGTAGCCCAGCGCCACCAACCCAACGGTGAAGGCCAGCAAGCACGGGTAAACCACGTATTTCGGCCCTTTTTTATCACAAATATTGCCGGTAAAGGTTCGGCAGACCATCAGGCAAATAGCGTAGCAAAGCAGGAAATTACTGGCGGCCGCCATCAAATCCAATTCGCGGGCATACAATGCAAGGAAGGCTGAAACGCCTGCATAGGAAAAGGTCATAAAGAATGTCACCATCGCGAAAGGCAGCGCAGCGCGGTCAAACATGGCGGCAAAGCCCAGCTTCGGTTTAGAACCATCAGCATGACGAATCACTGGCGGTACGGCGACAATCAGCGACAGCCCAATCCCCAGCGCCGCCACAGCCGTACACAGCCAGAATGCGGCGGTGTAGGCTTCCCAGCGTGCCATGTTCAGCCCGACCCATGGCCCAACCACCATTGCCAGTCCCATGGCTAAAGAGAAAAAACTGATGCCCTCCCCACGTCGGGAGGCCGGTATCAACCGCGCGGAAATCGTTCCTTTTACCGTGGTTATAACGCCAAACGTTACACCATGAAGCACCCGAATCAGCAGGAGTGATTCAATTGAATGGCAAACCGGATACAGCGCAGTGACCACCAAAAAGGCCAGAGAAGAGAGCACCAGAATAGTTTTATTCGAATATTTTCCCACCCACTGCCCGGCAAAAGGACGGACAAGAATGGCAGCACCCAAAAAGAACGTGACTAACAAACCGGCCTTATCAGGAGTCGCATGCAGGCGATCCGAAATATAGATCGGAAGCAGGGTCAGCAGGACATAAAAAACAAAAAAGATAATAAAGCTGATAATCGTTATTGCCCAAAAATCCTTCGTCCACAGTTTTTCTTTCATTTTCGACAACCTGTTCAGACGGCGCACGCAGGCAACGCTCAGCTCAACTGAACCACGGACAGGTGCGTCAAAATATGATTTATACCCGTCATACTTCACGTTGCTTACGTGTTGGCTACGCCAATTATTTTGGGTACTGAATGTAGAAAGGCAGTATAAACAGGCCTATGCTATTAGAGAAATTAATCATTTTAATTATATTGATTAGAGATAACTAATGACACTAACGCAGATCCACGCCCTGCTTGCCGTTCTTGAGTACGGAGGTTTTACCGAAGCCAGCAAGCGGCTCTATATGACCCAATCGGCAGTGAGTCAGGCTATTTCAGCGCTTGAAGAAGAGTTGGGCATCGATATTTTGATCCGTGAGCGTCGAAAAGATATTCAGCTAACACCAGCAGGTTCCCGACTTATCCCACACCTTCGCCAGATTATCGTGCAAACGCACGCGGTCAAAGAGATTGCCGAGCAGGAGAAGCGAAACCCAATCCGGACCCTGCATATTGGCTGTTTTCCCAGCGCCTGCGCCTGCATTTTGCCCGGCATCATCCGCTACTTTGAGCACCAGCATCCTACTATCAAAATCATACCCTACGAAGAGAACAGCAACGAGATTGTGGATTCACTCCGCAATGGCAGCATTGATGCAGGCTTTGTACACTTCCCGGTCAGTAATATGTATTGCGTCCCGGTCATTCGCGACAGATTCACCGTAGTGGTTCCCGAAAGCCACCCGTTGGCAGCCAACACCACCGTTTCGCTGGAAGAACTGATGGGAGAACCGCTGATTATCAGTAAAGGCCGCTATGAATTAAGCATCATGACGTTATTTAAAGAAAAAGGGATTGAGCCAGTTATTAAATACGAATTTAACCACCCGGATACCGCAATGAGCTTTATTCGCCAGGGGCTGGGGATTGCATTATTGCCGGAACTCACGCTGAAGGCAGTTGGCGGGGAAATTCGCTCAGTGGCGCTGGAGCCAACGTTTTATCGACAAATATCGTTATTGGCAAAAGAGCCGCCGGTAGACGGCAGCCCTTTATTTCTACTGCAGGCATATATGGAATCGTTGACTGCTGACGGCCTCATCTAGCAATCTGCTCACACTTCACCAATAAGGCCTGCGAAAATACGTTCATCGCAGGCCTTCTGCCGTTACTCTTTATGCAGGAATTTCACCGCTTTGTCGGGGAAGTCGGTGAACAGCCCGTCAACGCCCGCCTTGTTGTACAACACGTCGTACAGCTGGTTTACATCCGTTGCATAATCCGGCAGCTGATCGGCTCGAACAGTATAAGGATGCACCACCATCTTGTTCTGGTGCGCGTCCTGTACCATACCCGTTAATGAGATATTGCCCTTACTGGACTTCTCATCAACCAGCATATGGTAGTCCGGCCCAATGCCGTCCGCATACTCCGCCACCTGCTTCATGGCACCCGGTTTGAACATCCAGTCGTAGTTGTAATTCACCCAACTGCCGTCTGGCTTTTTCTCCTGAGTTTCATTCCAGTCAGTGTACGCAATCAACTGCACCAGATTGAGATCCATCCCCATCTTCGGTTCCAGTTCATTTTTGATGCGTTTTAACTCCGCCACATCAAAGCACTGCAGATAGACATTGTCTTGTTTACCGGTGTACCCGTATTTTTTCAGCACTTCCAGCGTTTTAGCGGCGATGTCCTTCCCTTCCTGGTGATGGAACCACGGCGCTTTCATTTCCGGGTAAATGCCGATGTTTTTGCCGGTTGAATGATTTAATCCCTGAACAAACTCAATTTCTTCTTCGAAAGTGTGCACACGGAAATCAGATTTACCCATCGGGAAACGCCCTGGATATGTCTGTACCTTTTTGCCATTTTCGATATCAAAACCTTCGGTAAATTTCAGCGATTTGATCTCATCCAGCGTAAAGTCGATGGCATAGTAACGCCCATCTTTACGCGCACGATCCGGAAAGCGCTCAGCAACATCGGTTACGCGGTCAAGATAGTGGTCATGCAGGACAACCAGATGATCATCCTTGGTCATCACCAAATCCTGCTCCAGAAAATCCGCGCCCTGAGCATAAGCCATCGCTTTCGCAGGCAGCGTGTGCTCGGGTAAATACCCGCTGGCGCCACGGTGTGCAATGACAATTTTATCTGCGGCAACCGCCGCACTGCTAACAACCATACCTGCCAGCATCAACGCGACGCTGAGACTTTTCAATGTGGTTTTCATTCATTAACCCCCGTTACGCTTCAGCATCATTTCTGCATGATGGCGTTTTTCACCAATCATGACGACCACCAGCAGAGCCACCGCCAGTACGCTACCGCCAATCATCACCATGAAGCCGCCATCCCAGCCGAAGAAGTCAACGGTGTAACCGACAATGGCGCTCGCGGCGACAGAGCCGCCCAGGTAGCCGAACAGTCCGGTGAAGCCTGCCGCCGTCCCTGCCGCTTTTTTCGGTGCCAGTTCCAGCGCATGCAGACCGATCAACATGACCGGGCCGTAGATCAGGAAGCCGATGATAATCATACAAGCCATATCCACGTTCGGATTGCCTGCCGGGTTCATCCAGTAAACGACCGTCGCGATAGTGACCAGCGTCATAAAGAACACGCCGGTGGCACCACGGTTACCGCGGAAGACTTTATCCGACATCCAGCCGCACAGCAGCGTACCCGGGATACCGGCATACTCGTACAGGAAGTAAGCCCAGGACGATTTATCCAGTGCAAAATGCTTCACTTCTTTCAGATAGGTCGGTGACCAGTCCAGGATACCGTAACGCAGCAGATAGACGAACACGTTGGCGATAGCGATATACCACAACAGTTTGTTCGGCAGTACGTATTGCATGAAGATCTGCTTCGCAGTCAGCTCTTCTTCCGCTTTTTCGTTGTAATCATCCGGATAGTCGTTCTTGTACTCTTCGATTGGCGGCAGGCCACAGGACTGCGGCGTATCACGCATCATCGCAAAGGCGAACAGCGCAACGACTATCGCACCAAAGGCAGGCATGTACAGCGCAGCTTTCCAGTCGTTAAACCAGGCCATACCCAACAGGAACAACAGCGGAGGCAGACCGCCACCGACGTTATGCGCACAGTTCCAGACGGAAACGATGCCGCCACGCTCTTTCTGCGACCACCAGTGCACCATAGTACGGCCACACGGCGGCCACCCCATCCCCTGGAACCAACCGCAGAGGAACAACAGCACAAACATGACTGCAATGCTGGATGTCGCCCACGGCACGAAGCCCATGAACAGCATCACCGCAGCAGCCAGAATCAGGCCCGCGGGCAGGAAAACGCGCGGATTCGAGCGGTCCGAAATGGACCCCATGATGAATTTCGAAAAACCATAGGCAATGGAAATACCGGATAACGCAAAACCCAGATCGCCACGGGAGAAACCCTGCTCAACCAGATACGGCATCGCCAGGGCAAAGTTCTTACGTACCAGATAGTACGCGGCATAACCGAAAAATATCCCCAGGAAAATCTGCCAGCGCAATCGACGATAGGTGGGATCGATTTCCGCTGCAGGTAAACGCGTCGTATGTGACGCAGGTTTAAAAATGCTCAACATAATATGTAGCCTCCGTGGCCGTCTTTCATTCGAAGGAAACACTGTAGTACGTCATCACGACGCTACCGCCCCCAGTGTGACCGCGATGTTAAGGAAAGACCCCGCACAATAATGTGAAACACAGCACAGATTGTTACAGATTTATGACAAATGTTCATAAAGGCGCACGAAATCACGTTTCATTTTCGAATAATGAGCGAATATGCGCGAAATCAAACAATCCATGTTTTTTATGTGGCTAAATGATAAAAAACGAACTGTGAGGAAAAACAATGAAAACTCGCGACTCGCAAACAAGTGACGTGATTATCATTGGTGGAGGAGCAACAGGTGCAGGGATCGCACGCGACTGTGCCCTGCGCGGATTGCGCGTTATCTTAGTCGAACGCCACGATATCGCGACAGGCGCAACGGGCCGTAACCACGGTCTGCTGCACAGCGGAGCACGTTACGCCGTTACTGACGCTGAATCTGCCCGCGAATGCATTAGCGAAAACCAAATTCTGAAACGTATCGCCCGCCATTGTGTTGAGCCGACGGACGGTCTGTTTATTACGCTGCCGGAAGATGAACTCTCTTTCCAGGCCACCTTTATTCGTGCCTGTGAAGACGCGGGCATCCGCGCAGAAGCGATCGATCCCCAACAGGCGCGTATTATCGAACCTTCGGTAAACCCGCAACTGATTGGCGCAGTGAAAGTACCAGACGGTACCGTTGATCCTTTCCGCTTAACCGCCGCCAACATGCTGGATGCACGAGAGCACGGTGCGATTATCTTAACGGCCCATGAAGTGACGGGGCTGATTCGTGAAGGTGCGACGGTGTGCGGGGTGAACGTACGCAACCATCTGACGGGCGAGATGCAGTCTCTGCATGCGCCGGTGGTGGTGAACGCCGCCGGGATCTGGGGCCAGCGCATTGCGGAATATGCCGATCTGAGCATCCGTATGTTCCCGGCGAAAGGTTCTCTGTTGATCATGGACCATCGCATAAATCAGCATGTTATCAACCGCTGCCGTAAGCCATCTGACGCCGATATTCTGGTGCCTGGTGATACCATTTCGCTGATCGGTACGACCTCACAACACATTGATTACGACGATATCGACAGCAACCGCGTCACTGCAGAAGAGGTGGATATTCTGCTGCGTGAAGGTGAGAAGCTGGCGCCGATTATGGCGAAAACTCGCATCCTGCGTGCTTACTCCGGTGTGCGTCCGCTGGTGGCCAGCGACGACGATCCGACCGGTCGTAACGTCAGCCGCGGTATTGTGTTATTCGATCACGCCACACGCGACGGACTGGACGGATTTATCACCATTACCGGTGGCAAACTGATGACCTATCGCCTGATGGCAGAATGGGCCACCGACGCAGTGTGCCGTAAACTGGGCAATTCTCGCCCTTGTACGACCGCAGAGACAGCACTGCCGGGCTCGCAGGAGTCAACCGAACACACGCTTAAACGCGTTATCTCTTTGCCAGCGCCACTGCGCGGCTCAGCGGTCTACCGCCATGGCGACCGCACCCCGGCATGGCTTAGCGAAGGCCGTCAGCACCGCAGCCTGGTCTGTGAATGTGAAGCCGTCACCGCAGGTGAAGTGCAATATGCCGTTGAAAATTTAACCGTCAACAGTTTGCTCGATTTACGTCGTCGCACCCGCGTCGGGATGGGGACGTGCCAGGGCGAATTGTGCGCCTGCCGCGCCGCAGGTTTGCTACAACGTTTTAATGTCACCACCGCCGCACAATCTATCACCCAGCTTTCAGAATTCCTCAACGAACGCTGGAAAGGCGTGCAGCCTATCGCGTGGGGAGATGCACTGCGCGAAAGCGAGTTCACCCGCTGGGTTTATCAGGGGTTATGCGGTCTGGAAAAGGAGCACCAGGATGAAATTTGATACCGTCATTATCGGCGGCGGTCTCGCCGGGCTGATGTGTGGCCTGCAACTGCAAAAAAGCGGGTTGCGCTGCACGATTGTTACCCGCGGCCAAAGCGCCCTGCACTTCTCCTCCGGCTCACTGGATTTGCTCAGCAACCTGCCGGATGGTCAACCGGTAACCGACATTGAAGCGGGGCTGAATGCGCTACGTACTCAGGCACCGGGTCATCCTTATAGCACCATCGGAACTCACAACGTTCTGGAACTGGCCCAGCAGGCGCAGAATCTGTTGGAAGCGTGCGGAACACATTTGCACGGTAAGGTTCATCAGGCTCATCAACGTGTAACACCGTTGGGAACCCTGCGTTCAACCTGGCTTAGTTCAGCGGAAGTGCCGGTCTGGCCGTTATCAGCACAACGTGTCTGTGTGGTGGGAATCAGCGGCTTACTGGATTTCCAGGCGCACCTTGCCGCGGCCTCACTGCGCCAGCGTAACCTTAGCGTCGAAACGGCTGAAATCGATTTGCCAGAACTGGATGTCCTGCGTGATAACCCAACCGAATTTCGCGCCGTCAACATTGCACGTCTGTTAGATAACGAAGATAAATGGTCGCTGCTCTATGACGCCCTGATGCCAATCGCAAAAACTTACGACATGATAATCATGCCAGCCTGTTTCGGCCTGGCTGACGATCGGCTCTGGAAGTGGCTCAACGACCGCCTGCCCTGCTCACTGATGTTATTACCCACTTTACCGCCGTCAGTGCTGGGCATGCGCCTGCATAACAAATTGCAGCGCCAGTTTGTACGCCAGGGTGGGGTGTGGATGCCAGGCGATGAAGTGAAAAAAATCACCTGTCAGGATGGCGTTGTCAGCGAAATCTGGACCCGCAACCATGCCGATATTCCATTGCGTCCACGCTTCGCCGTGCTCGCCAGCGGTAGCTTCTTTAGCAGCGGACTGGTTGCCACGCGTGAGGCCGTTCATGAGCCGATTCTCGGTCTGGATGTACACCAAACCGCCACACGTGCGCAGTGGTATCAGCGTGACGTCTTTGATCCGCAGCCGTGGCAACAGTTTGGCGTAACCACCGATGCTGAACTGCGTCCATCGCTTGCAGGCAAAACAGTAGAGAATATGTTTGCCATCGGATCGGTACTTGGCGGTTTTGACCCTATCGCCCAGGGTTGCGGAGGCGGGGTGTGCGCAGTAAGCGCTTTACACGCCGCGCATCATATTGCGAAACGTGCAGGAGGCCAGCAATGAGCGACACACGTTTTGAAAGTTGTATCAAATGCACAGTGTGCACCACAGCCTGCCCGGTAAGCCGTGTCAACCCAGGTTATCCTGGCCCTAAACAAGCCGGGCCTGACGGTGAACGCCTGCGGTTGAAAGATGGTGCGTTATATGACGATGCGCTGAAATATTGCATCAACTGCAAACGCTGTGAAGTGGCCTGCCCTTCGGATGTCAAAATTGGCGACATCATTCAACGCGCACGTGCCAAATACGACACGACGCGTCCGTCGATACGTAACTTTGTCTTAAGCCATACCGATTT
Organism: Citrobacter sp. RHBSTW-00671; assembly: GCF_014103415.1. Taxonomy (NCBI): domain Bacteria; kingdom Pseudomonadati; phylum Pseudomonadota; class Gammaproteobacteria; order Enterobacterales; family Enterobacteriaceae; genus Citrobacter; species Citrobacter sp. RHBSTW-00671. The sequence continues at coordinate 2,195,840 of NZ_JABXPR010000001.1, read as the reverse complement.
GATGGGCAGTGTTTCTACGCCATTCGCCCCCATCGTGAACACCGCAACTTCACTGAAACCGGTACGCCAGCTTCTTGATTATGCACTAAAAATCGATCATCGCCGTACGCTGCCGAAGTACTCCTTCGGGACCTTCCGTCGCTGGTATCGCAGCATAGCCGCACAACAGGCGCAGTATCAGGATCAGGTCGCGTTTTTCCACGGTTGTTTTGTGAACTACAACCATCCGCAACTTGGTAAAGACCTGATAAAAGTGCTGAACGCGATGGGTACCGGCGTACAACTGCTGAGTAAAGAGAAATGCTGTGGCGTACCACTGATCGCCAACGGTTTCACCGATAAAGCACGTAAGCAGGCGGTAAGTAACGTGGCTTCACTGCGAGAAGCGATTGACGGAAAAGGCATCCCGGTTATTGCCACCTCTTCAACCTGTACCTTTGCGCTACGCGATGAATACCCTGAAGTGCTGGATGTCGACAACTCAGGCCTGCGCGAACATATTGAACTGGCTACACGCTGGCTGTGGCGCAAACTGGACGAAGGGAAAACGTTGCCGCTGAAAACGTTGCCGCTAAAAGTGGTCTATCACACACCCTGCCATATGGAGAAAATGGGCTGGACACTCTATACGCTGGAACTGCTGCGACAAATTCCTGGACTTGAACTGACAGTGCTGGATTCACAGTGCTGTGGGATCGCCGGAACGTACGGATTCAAAAAGGAAAACTATCCGACGTCACAGTCAATCGGCGCACCGCTGTTCCGCCAGATTGAAGAAAGCGGCGCGGATATCGTCGTGACCGACTGCGAAACGTGTAAATGGCAGATTGAGATGTCTACCAGTAAGCGCTGCGAACATCCGATCACCCTGCTTGCCAAAGCGTTGGGTTAAACCTGTTGCCCGGTGTCATTTGCTACCGGGCATTTTTTTACGTAGCCCGTTCCGCTTAATTGAATACGTTGCAGTCGGGCGTATTTATCTCTGATTCACCCACGCAAAGACCCCATTTCCCGCATGCAGCGCATATTAAAAGTGGATACCGTCACGCCATCTTCTCTTTCTGGTGACGGACTACCATGGCTAAATCCACTACACCTACACCGCATGATGCCGTTTTTAAAAAGATAATGTCTTACCCTGAGATGGCTCGGGATTATCTGGATATACAGATCGCGATTTGATGGGATTAGTGGACCGCCTGATCTCGCTATTAGTTACAAGCACCGCTAATGACAGCCAGCTACAAACGCTATTTAATTACCTGCTACGGTACGGTGACGTTTCTCACGTCAGTGAATTTATCCATGAAGTTGCCGAACGTTCCCCCCATCATAAGGAGAGGTTGATGACAATCGCAGAGAGGCTAAAACAAGAAGGTCACCGCAATGGGCTACAACAAGGGATACAACAAGGATTAGCGCAAGGAGTACAGAAAGGTACGCAAGAAGAAGCCTTACGTATCGCGCGCATGATGCTGGTAAATGGAATTGATCGTGATTTGGTTCGGTTAATTACTGGGCTATTGCCTGACGATGTCACAGAATGAGTCAGATTAGGAAGGTTTTTAGCCTTCCCAATCAATCATTAAATCGTGAGCGATTCAACCACGTCTATCCAGCCGTGTTCCCCGGCAATATCCTGACCATTTAGCCAACGCCGCAGCATATTAAGCGCCATCATTGCGCAAACTTCCTGACGAATAGCCAAACTGTAGCGATTTGCATTCAGCCGTACGCGCAAGGCATGCGTGCCGTCAGGTGTTGCCAGTGCGAAGTTAATATGTTCGTTTTCGAAACCCGATACCGCCAGCGCCAGCTCGGCATAATGGTTGCCGCGTCGCTCGGTTATCCAGTGCGCCGTTTGTGCCAGTGTTTCTTCCTGAGATGGCACCACCTCGCTCGCTAACAACGGGGCACTGGCGCGAGACAGCTGCAGGGCGATTAAGCCTCCGGTAAATTGCTCGCTCAACGTCAGACTGTACTGGCGCTTCTGGAGCTTACGGGCAATTTGCGCAGGTAACCCTTCGGTACCTTCAAAAATCATATTCTGGCCGGCAACGCGTTTCACCTCTGGCCATAGCGCCAGCATCGCTTCACGTTGGGAATCGGGCCCGGTTAACTTCAGCTCAATAATCGGCATCGACGAGCGATATCCCATTGTCACCCCTGGCGGTAAAACCAGAGAGTCCAGGCTCTGTGCCAGATCGCTTTCAGAACGACCAAAGGTTGTTAAGCGCAGGCATAGCGGGGGCTGAGAGAGAGAAAAACGTTCACGCAGGCGCGGCAGGATCTCATGTTCAACCATGACTTTAAATTCTGACGGCACACCCGGCGTAAAGAACATCAGGCAGCGATTAAGCTTCACGGCGAACCCGCAGGCAGTTCCGACCGGATTATTGATAAACTCCGCGCTGGCCGGAAGTTCAGCCTGTTTGCGATTGCTCGGCGCCATCACGCGTCCCCGCTCACGGAAAAAACGCGTCATTTCGGCCAGCCACGCTTCATGCAGCACCAGCCCTTCACCTTTGGCGGTTGCCGCCGCCAGTGCGCTCAAATCATCGCTGGTCGGCCCTAAGCCGCCATTAACGATCAGCACATCAGCATGTTCGCTACGCTCACGCAGTATAGCGACCAAATCATTCAGATTGTCGCCTACCGTATTGCGGCGTGTTAACGGTAATCCCTGATTAAAGAAAAAATCGGCCAGCCAGGCGGCATTGGTGTCGACGATTTGTCCGTGCAACACTTCATCCCCGGTGGATAGCATCTCCACGTTTAACATCGTGTTCTCCTGCTTTTATGATGAAAACACTATAACGCATGGAGGGGGGAAGGCGCGACTGAACGCCGCGCCAGAAATGTTAGAAGCTGGCGTTAACCCCAACGTACGGGCCATCAGCAATTGCGTTATCACGGTTGCCGTCTTTACCTGCCAGGTTCAGGTAACGATAACCGGCTTCGATGCTCAGCGGACGCATAATCGTCAGACGCGCACCGGCATTTGCTTCTTCGTAGCTGTCGATACCGCTGGAGAGTGAGTCCGGGGAGTAGTAGTATTCGCCAAACAGACGGAAACTGTCGCCAATCGGCCACTGTAAACCACCACCGACAGCTGCCGCGTAGCCTTCATCACCGTCTTTCGGGTTGGTATAGATACCTTTCCCACCGACTGTTGCCAGCAACGGACCCAGAGGGATATTCAGACCAAGGCCAAGCCCTGCAACATCACCGTCGTCATCGTTATGCATCCAGTTGCCGCTAACAGCCAGTCCGGTGGACTCAGTACCCATACCAAAGCCAAGGTTAGTGTAATCTTCGCCAGCCTGACCGCTAATGCTAATCGCATTCGCCGACGCAGAAACAAACAGCATTCCGGCAAAACCCAGTAATAAACTTTTTTTCATTTTCTATCCTTTCCAGCAAGAATCAAAACATAGCCCCAAAACCGCTGGATTGTACTGCCAGATGGCGAGGAATCAATGAGCTAAAAAAGCGATACAATGACATATTGTAACTAAATACTACCCGCAATGTTTCAGTAAGGTTAAGTTCTTATCTGAAATAGACGGTTAAAGGCACCTGATTGCCGTTTTCAACAGACAACCTTCTTTTCCCCGGCAAAGCAGGCTTAAACAGCAATGAAGCGTTTTTTCTGTTGCCTGCAAAAGGTAAGATAAGTTTACGATGGACTCCTCCGCCCTCCCCTACAAGGAACAGACTTATGCGTCAAAGAACGATTGTTTGCCCACTCATTCAAAATGAAGGCTGTTATTTATTGTGCAAAATGGCCGACGATCGCGGTGTTTTCCCTGGCCAGTGGGCGTTGTCTGGCGGCGGCGTTGAGCCAGGCGAACGTATCGAAGAAGCCTTACGTCGGGAAATCAGGGAAGAGCTGGGAGAACACCTCGAGTTATCGCAGATTACCCCCTGGACCTTCAGTGACGATATTCGAACCAAAACCTATGCTGATGGTCGCCAGGAAGAGATTTACATGATTTATCTCATCTTCGATTGTATTTCCGCCAACCGTGAAGTGAAGATTAACGAAGAGTTCCAGGATTTCGCCTGGGTTAAACCGGAAGATCTCGCCCATTACGACCTAAACGTCGCCACACGTAAAACGTTAACATTGAAAGGGTTATTGTAAGTTCACATGGTGATAGCAGCAAAATATTGACCCTTCAGATCATGGCATTGCACTCATCATTCAGCAGCAGAGCAGCGATGCCATAGCCACGACAGAATACACGTAAAAATCATTTATTTTCAGACAAATAAAATGATCTCCTCCGCATTCCTCTTTATATCTCCAACCTTAAACTCTTAAGGATAAATTAACCTTCAGTCTTTAATCTTTGTGGCCTGATGAAATAATTAACGATGCCCCTGTTTATCACTAAAAATAAAACGGCGGTGGCGTTAAATGGCTGAAGGAATAATGATGTCTGACTTTTTGCCTTTCTCCCGTCCGGCAATGGGTGATGAAGAACTTGCCGCAGTTAAGGCGGTTCTGGATTCAGGGTGGATAACCACGGGTCCTAAAAATCAGCAGTTGGAAGACGCTTTCTGCCAGCTCACAGGTAACCAAAACGCTGTTGCCGTCTGTTCCGCGACGGCAGGTATGCACATTACGCTAATGGCGCTGGGTGTGGGTGAAGGCGATGAAGTGATCACCCCGTCGATGACGTGGGTATCTACACTCAACATGATTGTCCTGCTGGGCGCCACACCGGTTATGATCGATGTCGACCGCGATACGCTGATGGTGACCCCTGAACACATTGAAGCCGCTATCACCCCGCGTACCAAAGCCATTATTCCCGTGCATTATGCCGGGGCCCCCGCCGATCTTGATGCCATTTACGCCATCGGTGAACGCTACGGAATCCCTGTTATTGAAGATGCAGCGCACGCCGTCGGAACGTTATACAAGGGTCGTCATGTTGGTGCTCGTGGTACCGCAATCTTTTCCTTTCACGCGATCAAGAATGTGACCTGTGCCGAGGGTGGACTGATTGTTACTGACGACAGCCAGCTCGCTCAACGGCTTCGTAGCCTGAAATTCCACGGCCTGGGGGTAGATGCTTATGACCGTCAAACCTATGGTCGCGCGCCGCAGGCTGAAGTTCTCGCGCCGGGGTACAAGTACAACCTGACAGACATCAACGCCGCCATCGCCCTGGTGCAGTTGAACAAGCTGGATCGCCTCAACGCGCGCCGGGCGCAAATTGCGCAGCAGTATCAACAGGCGCTGGCCGATACGCCGTTTCAACCGCTCACCCTGCCCCAGTGGTCGCATGTGCACGCCTGGCATTTGTTCATCATTCGCGTGGATGAAGCCCGCTGTGGGCTGAGCAGAGATGCTTTGATGGAAGCACTAAAGGCCAGAAATATTGGCACAGGCCTGCATTTTCGCGCGGCCCACACGCAGAAATATTATCGCGAACGTTTCACCGATCTTTCTCTGCCTAATACCGAATGGAATAGCGCTCGCATTTGTTCACTGCCGCTATTTCCCGACATGACCGACGATGACACACAACGCGTCATTACGGCACTTCGCCAGATTGCAGGACAATAAGCATGTTTGAAGCCTCACCGATTAGTAAAGTCTCGGTGGTCATTCCCGTTTTTAACGAACAGGAAAGCCTGCCAGAATTAATCAGGCGCACCAGCGCCGCCTGCGAAAAACTGGATACTGAATATGAAATCCTGCTCATTGATGACGGTAGCAGTGACAATTCAGCTCAACTGATGATGGACGCCTCCCAGGCACCGAACAGCCATATTGTCTCTATTCTGTTGAATCGAAACTATGGGCAACACTCGGCGATTATGGCCGGTTTCAGCCACGTCACTGGCGACCTGATCATCACGTTGGATGCTGATTTGCAAAACCCGCCCGAGGAGATCCCGCGGCTGGTTGCCACGGCAAAAGAAGGCTTCGATGTCGTCGGAACGGTGCGTCAGAACCGCCAGGACACCCGCTTTCGTAAGACCGCCTCACGGATGATCAATCATCTGATTCAGCGCACGACCGGTAAAGCCATGGGCGATTACGGCTGCATGCTGCGCGCCTATCGCCGTCACATCGTCGATGCCATGTTGCATTGCCAGGAGCGCAGCACCTTTATTCCGATCCTGGCTAACATCTTTGCCCGCCGAGCCACGGAAATCCCGGTGCACCATGCCGAGCGTGAATTTGGCGACTCTAAGTACAGTTTCATGCGTCTGATAAACCTGATGTATGACCTGGTAACCTGCCTGACCACCACGCCATTGCGTATGTTGAGCCTGCTGGGCAGCATCATTGCCGCCACAGGCTTTACCCTGTCGGTCCTGCTTGTTGTTCTTCGCCTGACGCTCGGCCCGCAGTGGGCGGCAGAAGGTGTGTTTATGCTGTTTGCCGTGCTGTTTACCTTTATCGGTGCGCAATTCATTGGCATGGGATTACTCGGCGAATATATCGGTCGCATCTATAACGATGTCCGCGCACGCCCTCGCTATTTTGTTCAACACGTTATCCGTCCGCAAACCACGCAGTCAACTGAGGAAAACCGCGCATGAAAGCCGTCGTATTTGCCTATCACGATATGGGATGTCAGGGGGTTCAGGCCCTGTTGGATGCGGGTTATGACATCGCTGCGATTTTTACGCATGCCGATAACCCAGGTGAAAAAGCGTTTTTTGGCTCAGTTTCCCGCCTCGCTGCCAGCGCAGGAATTCCGGTGTACGCTCCGGACGAGGTCAATCATCCGTTGTGGATCGAGCGGATCGGCCAGTTCGCCCCCGATGTGATCTTCTCATTCTACTATCGCCATTTACTCAGCGATGAGATCCTGCGTCTTGCGCCTGTGGGTGCCTTTAATCTGCACGGCTCATTGCTGCCCAAATATCGTGGCCGTGCACCGCTGAACTGGGTATTAGTCAATGGCGAAACCGAAACAGGTGTGACGCTGCACCGCATGGTCAAGCGCGCAGATGCCGGTGCCATCGTCGCCCAGCAACGCATTACCATTTCCCCCGATGACGTGGCGTTAACCCTGCACCATAAATTATGCCAGTCTGCCCGCGAGGTACTGGCACAGGCGCTGCCGGCCATCAAAGCCGGTGATTTTCAGGAGTACCCACAACAGGAAGCCGATGCCACCTGTTTTGGTCGCCGCACGCCGGAAGACAGTTTCCTCGACTGGAATAAACCCTGCGCACAACTGCATAACATGGTTCGCGCCGTGTCCGATCCATGGCCGGGTGCATTTAGCTATGCCGGTACGCAAAAATTCACCATCTGGTCATCGCGCCAGAGTGCAAATTCATCTGCGGCGCTGCCAGGAACGGTTATCTCCGTATCACCATTGCTGATTGCCTGTGCCGATGGCGCACTCGAAATCATTACCGGGCAAGCGGGTGATGGCATTACCATGCAGGGCTCACAGCTGGCACAAGTTTTGGGTCTGGTCGCCGGTTCCCGCCTCAACAGCCAGCCCGTTTCCGCCAGCAAACGCCGCACCCGGGTTTTGATCCTTGGCGTTAACGGTTTCATTGGCAACCACCTGACTGAACGCCTGCTGCGCGAAGATAACTACGAAATCTACGGGCTTGATATCGGCAGCGATGCGATTGAGCGTTTTCTGCAACACCCACGATTCCATTTCGTGGAAGGCGATATCAGCATTCACTCCGAATGGATTGAATATCATGTGAAAAAATGCGACGTCGTGCTGCCACTGGTCGCCATTGCCACGCCGATTGAATATACCCGCAACCCGCTGCGCGTCTTCGAACTTGATTTTGAAGAAAACCTGAAAATTATTCGTTACTGTGTCAAGTACCGCAAACGCATCATTTTCCCGTCAACATCTGAAGTTTACGGTATGTGTACCGATAAAGATTTCGATGAAGACAGCTCCAACCTGATCGTCGGCCCGGTTAATAAACCGCGCTGGATCTACTCGGTCTCTAAACAACTGCTGGATCGCGTCATTTGGGCATACGGTGAAAAAGAAGGGCTACGTTTCACCTTATTCCGTCCGTTTAACTGGATGGGACCGCGTCTGGACAGCCTGAACGCCGCACGTATCGGCAGCTCACGCGCCATTACCCAACTGATCCTGAATCTGGTGGAAGGCTCCCCCATCAAGCTGATTGAAGGTGGTAAGCAAAAGCGCTGCTTTACCGACATTCGTGACGGTATCGAAGCCTTGTTCCGTATCATTGAAAACGACGGCGGGCGCTGTGATGGCGAGATCATCAATATTGGTAACCCGGATAACGAAGCCAGTATTCAGGAACTGGCTGAAATGCTCCTTTCCTGTTTCGAAAAACATCCATTGCGCCAGCACTTCCCGCCGTTTGCTGGTTTCCGCGACGTTGAGAGTAGCAGCTACTATGGCAAAGGCTACCAGGACGTTGAGCACCGCAAACCCAGTATTCGTAACGCCAAACGTTGCCTGAACTGGGAACCAACAATCGAGATGCAAGAAACGGTTGAAGAGACGCTGGACTTCTTCTTACGCAGTGTGGATATCACGGAACACACATCATGACCAAAGTGGGCTTGCGCATAGATGTCGATACATTCAGGGGGACACGCGAAGGCGTGCCCCGCCTGCTGGAGACATTGAACCGGCATAACGTTCGGGCAAGTTTCTTTTTTAGCGTCGGGCCCGACAATATGGGACGCCATCTCTGGCGTCTGGTGAAGCCGCAATTTTTGTGGAAGATGCTGCGCTCAAACGCAGCCTCACTCTACGGGTGGGATATTTTACTGGCTGGCACCGCCTGGCCTGGAAAAGAAATTGGCCTGGCCAATGCGGCCATCATTTCGCAAGCTGCCCGGTATCACGAAACAGGCTTACACGCCTGGGATCATCATGCCTGGCAATCACGAAGCGGCAATTGGAACGATAAACAGCTGATTGATGATATTTCGCGGGGCATTAATGCGCTCGAAACGCTCATCGGCCAACCCGTCACCTGTTCTGCCGTCGCTGGCTGGCGTGCCGACTCGCGCGTGGTCGAGGCAAAAGAAACATTCCATCTGCGCTATAACAGCGATTGCAGGGGAACATCGTTATTCCGTCCTGTACTTGAAACAGGAGAAATGGGGACGCCACAAATTCCGGTCACGCTACCAACATGGGATGAGGTGGTTGGTCAGGAGGTGCAGGCCGCGGACTTCAACGACTATATTCTCTCCCGCATTCAGCGGGACAAAGGCACCCCGGTCTACACGATTCACGCAGAGGTGGAAGGCATTGCTTTTCAGCAGAAATTTGACGATCTGCTCATTCGTGCCGCCGACGCTGGGATTACGTTTTGTCCACTGGGCGAACTGTTACCAGACGATATCAGTACACTGCCAACGGGCCAGATCGTTCGTGGCAAAATACCCGGCAGAGAGGGATGGCTCGGCTGCCAGCAACCCGCGAGTGTGACACCATGAAATCCGCACGTTACGCCCTGGCATTTGTCGCATTTATTGCACTGTATTTTATTTTACCCATCAATAGCCGCCTGCTCTGGCAGCCCGACGAAACGCGCTACGCTGAAATCAGCCGGGAAATGCTGACGTCTGGCGACTGGATCGTCCCACATTTTTTAGGGCTACGCTATTTTGAAAAGCCCATCGCGGGGTACTGGTTAAACAGCATCGGGCAATGGTTGTTTGGCGCAAACAACTTTGGCGTCAGGGCGGGGGCTATTTTTGCAACCCTACTGACTGCACTCCTGGTCGCCTGGCTGGCAATGCGGCTATGGCGTGATAAACGTACGGCCCTACTCTCTGCCGTTATCTTTCTAACGTTTTTTTCTGTTTACAGTATCGGAACCTATGCGGTACTTGATCCCATTATCGCGCTGTGGCTGATGGCAGGCATGTGCTGTTTTTGGGAGGGAATGCAGGCCACCACCAGAACAGGTAAAATTGTCGCCTTTTTGCTGTTAGGATTCACCTGCGGCATGGGCGTGATGACCAAAGGCTTTCTCGCGCTCGCTGTCCCCGTCCTCAGCGTGTTGCCATGGGTTTTCGTGCAAAAGCGCTGGAAAGAGATCTTTATTTACGGCCTGTTGTCGATTATCAGCTGTATTGCCATTGTCCTGCCGTGGGGGCTGGCGATTGCACAACGCGAACCCGACTTCTGGCACTACTTTTTCTGGATTGAGCATATTCAGCGTTTTGCGCAGGATGATGCCCAGCATAAAGCGCCATTCTGGTACTACATACCGGTTTTCGTGGCGGGCGCCTTACCCTGGCTCGGGCTACTACCGGGGGCATTGCGTACCGGCTGGCGTGAACGGGATATCCCGCGTAGCGCGCTATATCTGCTGGGCTGGATTGTCATGCCGATTCTGTTTTTCAGTATCGCCAAAGGGAAGCTGCCAACCTATATTCTTTCCTGCTTCGCACCGCTGGCGATCCTTACCGCACGGTTTGGCTTGCAGGCGGCTGAAAAAGGTTCTGCAGCGCTGCGCGTCAACGCTTGGATCAACATTCTGTTCGGTGTTATTGGTATTGTCGCCACATTTATCGTGTCTACGCTCGGGCCGTTGAAGACACCGGTCTGGTCGCATATCGAAACGTATAAAGTGTTTTGCTCATGGGGTATCTTTATCACCTGGGCGCTATTTGGCTGGTATACGCTTAACAACCGTGAAAAAAACTGGAAATTAGCAGCGCTCTGCCCGCTGGGGCTGGCGCTGTTGTTCGGTTTCTCAGTACCGGACCGGGTAATGGAATCCAAACAGCCACAGTTTTTTGTCGAGATGACCAAAGAGTCGCTGGAGTCGAGCCGTTATATTTTCACCGACAGTGTTGGCGTTGCCGCAGGCCTGGCCTGGAGCCTGAAACGCGATGACATCAACATGTACGGGCAAACAGGTGAGTTAAAATACGGCCTTAATTATCCGGATGCCCAGGGACGCTTCGTCAGCAGGGATGACTTTGCCGACTGGTTGGCGCGACATCGTCAGGAGGGGATCATTACGCTCGTGCTATCAATTTCGAAGGATGAAGATATTAATCAGCTTGCCATTCCCCCCGCCGACTATATCGACAATCAGGGGCGCCTGGTCTTGATTCAGTACCGGCCTAAATGATCTGGCTAACCTTAGTCCTTGCCAGCCTGCTCAGCGTCTGTGGACAATTGTGCCAGAAGCAGGCCACCCGCCCGGTACCCGCCCACGCGCGAACACGCTATATCGCGCAGTGGATTGGTCTGGCGCTGGCCTGTCTGGGACTGGCCATGCTGCTCTGGCTGGCAGTATTGCAGAATGTTCCCGTCGGTATCGCCTACCCAATGCTAAGCCTGAACTTTGTATGGGTCACGCTGGCGGCATGGAAAATCTGGCGCGAACCTGTCACAACGCGTCACTGGCTGGGGGTTGGGCTACTCATCACCGGCATCTTTATTCTTGGGAGTGCGGTGTAATGGGCATCTTTTGGGGGCTGTGCAGCGTGATTATTACGTCGGTTGCTCAGCTAAGTCTGGGTTACGCGATGGATAATCTGCCGCCCATGCTGCAACCGCTGGCGTTTATCTCCGCCGTTTTTTCAACCAGCAGCAGCGCATTCGCCTTGTATGGCGGGCTGGTAGGTTATTTACTGTCAGTGATGTGCTGGCATAAAGCCCTGCATCAGCTCGCGCTGAGCAAAGCCTATGCCTTGCTCAGCCTCAGCTATGTGCTGGTGTGGATCGCATCAATGATTTTACCTGGCTGGCAGGGAACCTTCTCAATAAAAGCCCTGGTGGGTGTGCTGTGTATTATGGCGGGATTAATGACCATATTCTTACCTGCCCGCCAACACACGCCCTGAGATCATTTATCGTCAGACAGTTGTCGCAGACGCTCCCATTCTTCACAGAGATACTGTCTGGCATCAATGATTTTAATCACTCGCGATGTGTCACGGTTAATACAATACTGGGCATCTTTTAGCGGTGACAGCAGATCGCCGACTTTTACACGCTCGCAGGCTTGCGCTTCAGCCAGCATTTTCAACGAACCATCGGTATCACAAAGAACAATATAGAGCCTCCCTGCTTTTCGGTTACAGCAAGACTTCTTCACATGCCATTCCATAGCGCACCTTTTGCTAATGATTTTCACAATAGGTTACACTTTAGCAGATAAACCAAAGGACAATGGCCCGGGAATGGCAATTATGCGGGATAAATTTAATGTTTTCTTAAGCTTTACCGCGGGTACGGACCCACTCCAGCAGCGCCCGGCGAGAAATCTTAATACCACCGCTTTTCAATTCTGCGGGTAAGGTTAGCCAACGAACGGGTTGCTGGAAACGTGCCAGCTTATCTTTCACCCATTCAGCCAGATCAATACTTCCAGCTTCGGCATCGTACTCCACTACCGCAACGGGGCGATGGCCAAACTCTTCATCTTCGATTGGCACAATAAAAGCTTGTAGAACATGGGGATGCGATACAATAACGCGCTCCACCTCTTCCGGTTGTATCCCTTCTCCGCCACTAAAGAACAGGTTGTCCATCCGCCCGACAAGGGTTAGCTTGCCATCATGCACGATGCCGCGATCGCGGGTGGCAAACCAGCCTTGCGCATTAACCAGCGGATAAAGCTGTCCGTTACGCCAGTACCCTTGCGCCATGCTGGCGGCACGCAGCCAGACTTCATCATCAACAATCCTGACTTCTCTGCCTGGTAGCGCAGAGCCGACATCCGCCTTACCATCGGCTTCTTTCGCACACACCGTGGAGGCAAATTCCGTCAACCCGTAACCGCACCAGCAGCGAATACCCTGCTCACGCGCTTGTTCCGTCAATTCAACAGGAATCGCGGCACCGCCCAGCAACACGGCCTTTAGCGATACCGGTGCGTTATTGACCAACAGTCGCCAAAGCTGCGTGGGAACCAGCGAAGCATGGGTACAACCCGCCAGCATCTGCTCTAACGGCTGCTTATCGCGCACGGTCATACGCGCCCCGGCAAACAACCAGCGCCACATAATCCCCTGACCGGAAACGTGAAATAACGGTAGCGAGAGCAGCCAGTCATCGTTTTCGCCAAATGGCATCAGTGACAGCACCCCCTGCGCACTCGCCAAATGCGCCTGACAGGTATGTACCGCCGCTTTCGGCAGTCCGGTTGAGCCGGAGGTTAACGTCATTGTGCTCAAGCGCTGAGGCAACCAGACGGCAGCATGCTCGCCAGACTGTTCCAGCATTCGCAGCGGTGTCAGTCCCGGGAGTGGACTTTCGCCTTCCAGATCCAGCGCAAAACGCAGCGTCAGATCCGGGATTAACACATCCAGCAACGACTGTGGCAACTGCGGGTTCACAGGTAAAATTCGTGCCCCGCACTGCAACAATGCCAGCCAGGCCAGCAGCGGACGGGGATGATTCCAGGCGCGGAGCAATATGCCATCGCCCTCTTCCACCCCTTGAGCCGCAAAGCCACTTGCCAGACGATCGACTCGCGCACAGAGATCGCCCCAGCTTAACACCTCATCGTTGAGGCGTAAGGCTGGCGCGTCCGCACGAGCCTGTCGCCAGTGACGCCACGGCCAGTCAGTAAAATCAGGCGTATCGGACAATCGCTCCAGGCCCGATGCGCTTGCGCCATCGGGCATTTCCCACTGGGTCATAGCAATCGTTCCAGCGCATCGACCTCAATGCACGGCAACGCGCTACCCGGCCAGGTGCGCACCTGCTGGCACTGCATCAGGCTGAGCGTATCCAGACCAGGGATAGTCTGTGGCGTCAACCAGGCAGCAATGCGCGCCAGCTGGGTTAAGCCCAGGCTCGATTCGATAGAGGAGCTGATCACGGCGGTGAGACCGAGCGCGTGTGCGACTGCAACCTGCTCACGCACCTTGTCGAGGCTACCCGTCAGCGTAGGCTTGATGACGACAGCCTTCACGCCCTCTTCGGCCATAAAGGTGAAATCGGCTTCACGCAGACTTTCATCCCAGGCGATGGCAATCCCTGTTTCACGCGAGAACGCACGGGAATCATCACGGGTTTTACACGGCTCTTCGAGGAAGGCAATGCGGCCGCGATACTCAGGATTGACATATTTCGCAAACTGCTGGGCTTTCAGCGGCGTCCACGCACGATTGGCATCGAGCCGCAGGTGCAGTTCCGGGATCGCCTCCAGCAACAGATTGACGACCATACCGTCGCGAACAGCTTCATACAGACCGACTTTTACCTTCGCAACTTTCTCGCCAGGCATGTCTGCCAGTTGCAGCACCAGATCGTCAGGATCACCGGTACACAACGGCGCAGCACGATAGTCCGCCGCCTCAGGCAACGTACCCTCAAGCTCGGCCAGCGCACAGCTAACACCAAATGCAACGGCAGGCAGTTGTGGTAAGGATGAATCCCCCTGCAGCCAACCGTTAACCCAGGCCAGCAGCGCAGTTTGCGCCTCTTCCCAGGTTTCCTGGCTGAAGCCCGGTAGTGGAGAGATCTCTCCCCACCCTTCGTGCTCGCCGTCACGAAGACAAACGTACAGCCCGTCACGCGTTTTTAACCGCCTGTCACGCAAAATCACCCCCGCGTCCATGGGGATCTGCCAACGGTATACCTGCGCGCTACGCATTACGGATTCCGTTTGAATTTGCTGAAGTCAGGCTGGCGTTTCTGGTTAAAGGCGTTACGGCCTTCCTGACCTTCTTCCGTCATGTAGAACAGCATGGTCGCGTTCCCGGCCAGCTCCTGCAGACCCGCCTGGCCATCGCAGTCGGCATTCAGTGCAGCTTTCAGGCAACGCAGCGCCATCGGGCTGTTTTGCAGCATTTCACGACACCAGCGCACAGTCTCTTTTTCCAGATCGACCAGCGGAACCACGGTATTGACCAGGCCCATATCCAGCGCCTGTTTTGCATCGTATTGACGGCACAGGAACCAGATTTCACGTGCTTTTTTCTGGCCGACGATACGCGCCATGTAGGATGCGCCCCACCCGCCGTCGAAGGAACCGACTTTCGGGCCAGTCTGACCAAAGATGGCGTTTTCAGCCGCAATGGTCAGGTCACACATCATGTGCAGCACATGGCCACCACCGATGGAATACCCTGCCACCATCGCGACAACCGGTTTCGGACAGGTACGAATCTGGCGCTGGAAGTCCAGTACGTTCAGGTGATGCACACCGGAGTCATCCTGGTATCCGCCGTAATCGCCACGTACTTTCTGATCGCCGCCCGCACAGAACGCTTTGTCGCCCGCGCCGGTCAGAATAATCACGCCGATATTGTCGTCATAGCGCGCATCCGCCAGCGCCTGAATCATCTCTTTGACGGTGACAGGACGGAAAGCATTGCGTACCTGCGGACGATTAATGGTGATTTTTGCGATACCGTCGGTGGATTTCTCATAGCGAATGTCGGTGTAGCCTTCAGAGCAATCGAGCCATTCTACCGGTGCGTAAAGCATTGTTTCATCAGGATAGATCATAAAATGTCCTATAGTCAGCGACGCAGAATCTGAGCCAGACAGTCCACCACGCCAGCGGGATTCTCCCGATGCGCGTTGTGTCCGGCGTTACGAATCACATGGTTCGGTACGGATATTTCCGCCGCCAGAGCGCGGAATTTATCGTCACGTTCACCACATAAATAATAAAACGGAAATGTGCGCGTTTTCAGTTGCACACGTAAATCAGGTTGTACGGCCAGCGAGGTGGCTTCCAGCATTGCCGCCAACGTTTCACCCTTATTCTGGCAGCGTAAAGCGACCAACGCCTCTCTTTGAGTCGTATCCAGCGAAGCGAAAACCGGTTGCTGGTACCAGTCATTAAACACCTCGCGCAACGGCTCACGGCGAAAACGTGCGGCCCAACGCCCATCTGCAAGGCGACGCTGAACGCGCTCATCTTCGTGTTGTAAGCCTGGGTGTCCACCTTCAACAATCAGGCCGCAGAGCCCCGGCATCCCCTGACAGGCCGCCATCATTGCGACTCTGCCGCCAAGGGAATATCCCACCAGCCAGTAGTTAAGTATGTTGTAACTAAGCAACGTGTTACGCAACATATCGCTGACGTCATCGAATCCGTTCACGCTGATATCAGCAGAACCGCCGTGGCCAGGCAGGTCGATATACAGCCGCGAATAGTCCGGGAATGCTTCACCGACCGCCTGCCATTCCCGGCGATCGCCGGAAAATCCGTGCAGGAAAACCAGCCAGGGGAAATCCACCTGCCCCGTGTTCGCCTGCGCGTGCAGGATCATAGATGACTGACCTGCGCCAGCAGTTGCTGCAGGGTTTGCGCCCCGTCAGTTTCATTCACTACCAGCTCAATCACCGTTGCCACCGGAGTACGCCAGGCGTTCGTCAGCGCGCTCTCCAGTTGCGCCCAGTTCTCCGGGCGGTGATATTTGAGGTCAAACATAGCCGCGGCATGCTCAAAATGGACGTTCTGCGGCATCAGGTAGAACCGTTCACGTTCGCCTGGCGGGGTTGGCAGCAGAGAGAAAATCTGTCCGCCGTTATTATTCACCACAATCAGGACAAACGGTGCGGAAACCTGGCGCAAAAGCGCCAGCGCATTCAGGTCATACAGCGCGGATAAATCGCCAACAATAGCCAGCGTCGATTTCGCACTGGCACGCTGTACGCCTGCCGCGGTTGATAGCAGACCGTCAATACCGCTCGCACCGCGATTGCTGTAAACCGGAAAACCTGCCGGAAGCTGAGACAGCGCGTCAATCAGCCGTACAACCAGGCTGTTCCCCACGAACAACTGTCCCTGCTCTGGCAGATACTCGCGAATACGGTGCGCCAGCTGTGCTTCGCCAAACGTGTCGCGGCGGGCTTCTACCGCCTGCCATGCCTGTTGCGCCAGACGAGGGATTTCTACGCACCAGGGCTGACGTTTCTCCGCCGGATGCAGCTCCAGCCAATCGCCAACTTTCGCCACCAACCTGCGGCCACGATGATGGGCCGGATCGAGGCGGCCTTCGATATTATCGACAATCCAGTATTCCTGCGGATCGCAGCTAGCCTGCCATTGCAGCAGTCGTTTACCGGTCAGACTACTGCCGAGCTGCACCACAATCTGCGCCTGCTCTAATTCAGCGACCGCTTTCGCGTTCCCCAGCCACAGATCGGCGCAGGGCAACGGCTGTCCGGTTTGCGACAGCACATCACCAATGAGTGGCCAGCCTAACGTCTGCGCCCAGAGCGCAACTTTCTTGCCCTCTTCGGCGCTCATGCGCCCGGCAAGTACCACACCACGTTTTTGCCGCCAGAAGAACCAGTCGCGCTGTTTGTCGCTTTCCAGCCGACGCGCTTCGCGCAACCAGGGTTTGTCATCCTGCCACCAGTCGCCCAGGCGCTGCTGCCACTCAATGCCCGTGTCGTCCATCTCGCCATACAGCGGCTCCGCAAACGGGCAGTTAATGTGTACCGCACCGCTGTGCAGTGAGGCCAGAGCGTTATCGAGGGTAGACACCAGCCAGCTTGCCGGAATGTCCTGCGTCGGACGCGGTAAAGAGAGCGTTTGCGACGGATGTGACGCAAACATGCCGGCCTGACGAATCGCCTGGTTAGCGCCACAGTCAATAAGCTCAGGCGGTCTGTCAGCGGTGAGTAAAATCAGTTTTTCACCGGTCAGTCCGGCTTCAATCAGCGCCGGATACAAATTCGCTACCGCCGTACCAGAGGTGACAATAACGGCAACAGGTTGCCTGCTGACTTTCGCCAGACCTAAGGCGAGATGTCCCAGTCCGCGCTCGTCAAAATGCGTATGATGGATAAAAGCGGGATTTTCCGCTGCCGCTAAAGTCAACGGCGTCGAACGCGAGCCAGGGGCAATGCAAACATGCCTGACGCCGTGGCGAGTGAGTGCTTCCAGAATGACCGCCGCCCAGCGTCGGTTAAATGCGCTTACTGACATGAGATTGTCCGGTATCAATATTGCGACACAGTATAAAGAATCGAATAAATGGATTTTTGATATGAGTCGGGAATATACACGAAATCATTATCCTTCCATCTGTAATAAAGTACGTAACCCTGCCGCTTTATTATCTATTTCTTGCCATTCTTGCTCAGGATCTGAACCGCGCACGATCCCCGCCCCGGCATACAGGCGTACGACATTTGCGCTAATTTTCGCTGAACGTAATGACACGCAAAACTCGCTCTGACGCAGTGAAAGATAACCCGCGGAACCGGCGTACCACTCGCGTTCAAAGGGTTCATTATGTTGGATAAATTCACGCGCCAGCTCGCGGGGAATACCCGCTACGGCTGCAGTAGGCTGTAGCTGTACCAGACAAAGCGTATCGTCCGCCTGATTGAGCGCAGTCCAGATACAGCGGCGCAGATGCTGTACTTTGCGCAGTCTGAGTACCTGCGGCGGCAGGACATCGAGGGTTTGCGTACAGTTTTGCAGCCGTTGACAAATATCTTCCACCACCAACATGTTCTCACGCTGGTTTTTATCGTCCTTCATCAGCCATTCACCAAGCTGCCAGGCGCGATGATCGTCAGGGTGATTGGCGACCGTTCCGGCCAGCGCCTCAGTGCGCAGTGCCGTGTCACGCCGTCTATACAGACGTTCAGGGGAAGAGCCAAGAAAAGCCGATTCGGCGGAAAACGCCATATAGAAGTGGTAACAGTTGAGATTTAAACGCCGGCTGGAGGCCATAACCGCCGCGGCATTAACCGGCTGAGAAAACTGTAAATCGGTCGCACGCGCCAGCACCACTTTGTCGAGTTCTTCCTCAGCAATGGTCTGCGTGGCAAGCTCAATCAGGCGAACCCAACCGTCTTTATCCGGCCAGTGCTGTTCTCCCGTCAAAATCAAACGCAATGCGGGAAGCGGTTTTACCTGCGCAAGCGTTGAAATAAACGCAGCAGCCTGCGCGGCATCTTCACGCAACGACACGTCGCTATACAGATGAAGTCGTAAGGTCGCAACCCCGGCACAGCGTCGCCATTCCAGTCGCGGTAGCAATAAATTACCGCGCTGCGGCTCAAACGCATTCAGGCCCCAGATGCGCAGTTCGGGGTGATTATCATATTGGCGTAAAAACCGTTGGGCAGATTCCAGTGAGGAGAATGTCGCCACTGCGCCCAGCACAGCCGCTTCTTCATCACCGTTACGTTGCTGCCAGTAAAACTGAGGCCAGACGGGCTGGCTGGCCAGCCATCCTAAAGCGTCAAAAGCATCGTTCAGTGGGAAAGGTATGTCGTAAATACGAATGCCAGGTGCTGCCGGTATCTCTTGCGACAAAATGCGCATCAGACTTTCCAGCGCAGTAGTGATTGAATGCACGCGGACCTCTCCCTGTTAAAAACCTCTCATTATACGGGGTACTGAGCAGAAAAAGCAGTACCCCCGTATAGGGAGTGAGATGACAGCGCTATATTTATCGCCGTGCCAGCAATAATCCCATCACTAAACCGACTGTCGCCCCCACGCCGATCCCACGCCAGGGTTTTTCGTGTACATAGTCATCGGCCCGGCAAACTGCCTGCTTTGCACGATAATAGTAACTGTCAGAGGCGTGACTAACGCGATTTCTCACCTCTTCTAACGCCTGCTCAGCCCGCGCTTTTAACTCAAGATACTTCTGGTCGGCAGGATCGCCGGAAGAACGTAGCACTTCTGCCAGCGTTTCGCTCAATAATTCCAAATCATCATCAATACGTGATTCGTAAGAATGAAAAGACATTATATTCTCCCTTTCTATTGACGTACCCGCTAACTATAGACGACAGGGGCTGTTTACGCTTGATGCCCCTCACGCGCCATGCCGATATGTGGAATACCATCTTCGTCATAGATCTCCGTGACTGGAACAAACCCAAATTTCGCATAGAACGATTGCAGATGCGCCTGAGCCCCCAGATATAACGCCTTATGCGGCCAATGCTGCGCACAGGAGGCCAGCGTTTGCATCATTAACTGCTGCCCCAATTTTTCGCCGCGTAGCGCTTCGCTGACAATCACCCGACCAATCACTACTGGCTCCAGATCATCGTCACTTTTCAGAATCCTCGCATACGCCACCAGTTCATCATTATGCCATCCCAGAATGTGACGGTTCTCGCCGACTAAGTCGTCGCCATCCACGTCCTGATACGGACATTGTTGCTCAACAACAAATACCGCGCAGCGAAGCTGAAGAATGGCATACAGCTCCTGAACACTCAGCTTTGCATGATGGAGATCTTGCCAGTGGATCATTGTCTGCCCCTTTGTTGTGATAACCTGAACACCCTGCCTCATTAATGGCGAAAAGTGTAACGTAAAGATGGAATTACTATTTTTAGGTACGTCTGCGGGAGTTCCCACACGTTCTCGCAATGTAACGGCAATATTACTGAATCTGCAACACCCTACTCAGGCAGGTTTGTGGCTTTTTGATTGCGGCGAAGGGACGCAGCATCAAATGCTTAGCACCCCGTTCAACCCGGGCAAACTTGATCGTATTTTTATCAGTCATCTGCATGGCGATCACCTTTTTGGTTTGCCAGGGCTGCTGTGCAGCCGTTCAATGGCCGGAAACGTCCAGCCGCTGACGCTTTACGGTCCGAAAGGATTACGGGAATTTACCGAAACGGCCCTGCGACTGAGCGGCTCATGGACCGATTACCCGCTGGATATTGTAGAAATCACCGCCGGTGAGATTGTGGATGACGGCCTGCGCAAAGTGACCGCATTTCGACTGGAACATCCGTTGGAGTGCTACGGCTTTCGTGTTGAAGAACACGACAAACCCGGTGCGCTTGATGCCAACGCGCTCAGAGTGGCGGGCGTTAAACCAGGCCCTTGTTTTCAGGATCTCAAAGCGGGCAAAACTATTGTGCTGGAAGACGGGCGCACCATTAACGGGGCCGATTATCTCGCCCCGGCGATTAAGGGAAAGTCCGTCGCCATTTTCGGTGATACCGGGCCCTGTGCGAGCGCCATCGAACTGGCAAAAGGGGTGGACGTGATGGTACATGAAACCACGCTGGATTCGTCAATGGAGGAAAAAGCCAACAGCCGCGGGCATAGCTCCACCCGGCAGGCCGCACAGCTGGCACGGGACGCCGGTGTGGGCAGACTCATCATGACCCACGTCAGCTCCCGCTACGATGCAAAGGGCTGCCAACGGTTACTTGAAGAGTGCAGAGCGCTGTTCCCGGCAACGGAACTGGCTCACGATTTCGCCATTTTCACCGTTTAACGCTTTATTTTTCCGCCTCAATGCCGATAACAGTGGAAAGGCCGGCTTTCACACTGAGGACAGGATGAACAATTTTCAGAAAGATATTGATGACAGGACCAATCTAACCTTGTCGAACCGCTTTGAGCTGCTGCTGTTTCGCCTTGGCAAGTCGGTTGAAGAGCAGAAATCAGAGCTGTTTGGCATCAACGTTTTCAAACTCCGTGAAATCGTCCCGATGCCGACATTTACACGCCCTGCCGGCATGAAGTCTCCGCTGTTAGGCATGGTGAATATCCGGGACCAGGTGATCCCGGTGATCGACCTGCCTGCTGTCGCTGGGTGTAAACCCGAAACCGGGCTCAATATCCTGTTGATCACCGAGTACGCCCGCAGCGTACAGGCGTTTGCGGTGGAGTCAGTAGAGAACATTATGCGTCTCGACTGGCAGCAGGTGCACACTGCTGAGAAAGCCGTCAATGGTCGCTACATCACCAGTATCGCTTGTCTGGACGACGACAAAGAAACCAACAATTTGGCGCTGGTGCTTGATGTCGAGCAGATCCTGTATGACATTGTGCCGTCCAACCACGATTTACGTGCAACCGACCTGAAAACCAGCAAATTCACTATCACGCCGGGTGCGGTGGCCATTGTTGCGGAAGACTCCAAAGTTGCCCGGGCGATGCTGGAGAAAGGACTGAACGCGATGGAAATTCCGCATCTGATGCATGTCACCGGCAAAGATGCCTGGGACAAAATTCAGCAACTCTCCGCAGAGGCACAAGCGGAGGGTAAGCCTGTCAGCGAGAAAATCGCCCTGGTGCTTACCGATCTGGAAATGCCGGAGATGGACGGTTTCACACTGACCCGTAAGATCAAAACCGACGAGCGGCTGAAGAAGATCCCGGTCATCATTCACTCTTCACTTTCCGGTAGCGCCAACGAAGATCACGTCCGCCGGGTTAAGGCCGATGGCTACGTAGCAAAATTCGAGGTTAACGAATTATCTTCTGTGATTCAGGAAGTGATGGAACGCGCAGCAAAAGATGTTAGTGGTCCTTTGGTGAGCCGTCAGCTTTCCGCCTGATAGCCTTGCCCGCATAAAAAAACCCGCCGAGGCGGGTTTTTTCGTTTCAGCGTGTCGCTTACATCAGCGGCGTCGCCAGCTGCACGATGCTGATCAGCGGTTGTGGGTAGATACCCAGCACCAGCACCAGCAGTGCAGAGATCAGCACCACGATACCGCCCGCGCTGTACTGCCAGTTAGACGGTGCATCGCGGTTCAATTGCTGCGGTGCGCTCAGGTACAGGCTTACTGCAACGCGCAGGTAGTAGTACAAACCAATCGCGGAACCGACCACCACAGCAGCAACCAGCCACCACAGATTGGCCTGCACACCGACCGCCAGTACGTAGAATTTACCGATAAAGCCCAGCGTCATCGGGATACCCGCCAGAGACAGCATCATCACCGTCATCACTGCCGCGAGGATCGGACGATGCCAGAACAGACCACGGTAGGAGAACAGAGAGTCTGCATCCGGACCACGGTACGGGCTGGACATCAGGCTGACCACACCGAACGCGCCGAGGCTGCTGAACAGATAACCGGCCAGATACACGCCTACCGCTTCCATTGACATCTCGCCGCTCTGCAGGGCAATCAGCGCCACCAGCAGGTAACCGAGGTGAGAGATGGAAGAGTAACCGAGCAGACGTTTGATATTGGTCTGGCTCAGCGCCATCAGGTTACCGAAGATGATGGACGCAAAGGCAATTATACCCAGCACGATACGTACCGCTTCGCTGTCGCCAACCGGCGCGTACAGGAACAGACGCATCACCACGCCGAAGATAGCGATTTTGCTCGCCGTCGCCAGGAAGGTGGAAACCGGGGCTGGAGCACCCTGGTATACGTCTGGCGTCCACAGATGGAACGGAACCAGCGAAAGTTTGAAGCCGAGGCCCACGATCATCAGACCGAAGCCCGCCAGCAGCAGCGGCTCATGCAGCATGCCGTCGCCGAGGCTCTTACCAAGTGCAACGAACGACAGGTTGCCGGACTGTGCGTACACCAGCGCCATACCAAACAGCAGGAAGGAAGACGCTGCGGCAGACAGGATGGTGTACTTGATACTGGCTTCCAGCGAACGTTTCTGACGGAAGGCATAACCGACCAGGCCAAACAGCGGCAAAGAGATCAGTTCGATACCGAGGAACAGCGCCGCCAGATGGTTAGCATTGGCGAGCAGAATTCCACCCAGCGCGGCAATCAGCACCAGCAGGTAGAACTCTTCCCGGTTGTCGTCGTAGCCTTCCAGCCATGGGTAAGCAAAGGTACAGGTAGCAAGACTCGCCAGCAGTACCAGCCCGGTGTAGAGCATGGCGAAACCGTCAACCCGCATCAGCGGGGTGACGTCCATGGCGCCCGCCTGGCCAACAAACCAGAGCGAAACCAGCGCGGCGTTAAGCCCAATGACCGACAGCGTGGCATTGAGGAAGTGATTGCGTCGCCACGCAATGGAGAGCATCACAACCACCACCGTCAAGCCGACGATCAGCAGCGGTAGCAGCGCAATCAGGTGTTGTGGAGTTATTGTCATGGCGATTTACGGCCTTGTAGTAGTAACGGAATTAACAAACCACTGCTGGATGTTGCTCATCGCAGAATGCGAGGTATCCAGAATCGGCTGCGGATAGAAGCCAAGCAGTACCAGAAGCACAACCAGCAACAGGATGATAAACAGCTCACGCAGCGACATCCCTGGCAGTTCAACACTGGCAATCTGGCTTTTCGCCTTACCAAAGTAAGCGCGATGCAGCATCGCCAGCGAGTACACAGAAGCAAACACCAGACCAAAGGTTGAGATCACCGTAATGACCGGAACCACCTGGTAGCTGCCGAACAGAATCATGAATTCGCCAACAAAGTTACCTGTACCAGGCATACCCAGCGTACAAACGGCGAAGAACATAGACAGTGCAGGCAACCATTTCATTTTGCCCCACAGGCCGCCCATCATACGCATATCACGCGTGTGCAGACGTTCGTACAACTGTCCACACAGAATGAACAGACCGGCAGCGGACAGACCGTGAGCGATCATCTGGATAACCGCACCCTGGTACGCCAGCTGGCTGCCGGTGTAGATAGCAATCAGTACGAAGCCCATGTGTGATACAGAGGTGTAGGCAATCAGACGTTTGATATCGTACTGATTAAAGGCCATCCACGCGCCGTAGAAGATACCGATAACGCCGAGCCACATTGCGATAGGTGCAAACTCAGCCGACGCGTTCGGGAACAGCGGCAGAGAGAAGCGCAGCAGACCGTAAGCCGCGGTTTTCAGCAAAATCCCCGCCAGGTCAACGGAACCTGCGGTCGGTGCCTGGGAGTGCGCATCTGGCAACCAGCCATGCAGCGGAACCACCGGCATTTTCACCGCAAACGCGATGAAGAAGCCCAGCATCAGCAGATATTCCACACCGTGGGACATCGGGGTATTCAGCAGCTCTTCATAGTTGAAGGTCCACACACCGGTCGCTTTATAGTGCACAAACACCAGCGCCAGGATGGCAATCAACATCACCAGACCACTCGCCTGGGTATAAATGAAGAACTTGGTCGCCGCCGTGATACGCGTTTTACCGTCAGAGGCTTTATGCCCCCACAACGCGATCAGGAAGTACATCGGCACCAGCATCATTTCCCAGAAGAAGAAGAACAGGAACATGTCGATGGCAAGGAACACGCCGATAACGCCGCCCAGAATCCACATCAGGTTCAGGTGGAAGAAGCCCTGGTATTTTTCGATTTCATTCCAGGAGCACAGTACCGCCAGAACACCGAGCAGACCGGTCAGCACTACCATCAGCAGCGATAAACCGTCGATTGCTAAGTGAATAGAGATGCCGAAACGCGGGATCCACGGCAGGATAAACTCAGACTGCCACTGCGGAATGCCAGCGGATTGCGTCAGTGAATAGCCGCCCTGCAACCACAGCTGCAGGCCAAGCGCCAGCGTCAGTCCCATGGTAATCAGCGCTATCCAACGCGGCACCTTCACGCCAAAGCGTTCGGTCTGCCAGCACAGGAAGCCACCGATAAAGGGGATTAATATCAACCAGGGTAATAACATAGCTAAGTATGTCCCTTATATTTACTCCTGCTCAGGCTATCTCACTCGTCAGCCCAAATCCCGGCAGTGCTCGCAATCCTCACGTACTTCAGTACGCTCCGGTTGCTCTGCGCTGGCGGTATTCGGTCTGACTTCGCCGATGACGCCTGTACTTCAGGAACAGATTTTCAACGAATTCTAAAAATTATTTTTGGGTTTGTAGGCCGGATAAGCGAAGCGCCATCCGGCAATCGTTCATCCAGCCAACAAACTCAACGCAGTACCATCAACAGTGCCAGCACAACGACGGCGCCAATGCTCATTGATGCCACATACCAGCGCAGATAGCCGTTCTCGCTTAACAGCAGGCCTTTACCTGCAAAGCGGGAAAGGATAGCCGGAATGTTCATCATTGCGTTCAGCGGATCGCGTTTCAGCAACCAGGCAACACCCAGGAACGGCTTGACGAACACTTTGTCGTACAGCCAGTCAAAGCCCCAGGCGTTATACCACCAGGTCCCCAGCAGACGGCCTGGCGCACTGTTGGCAATCGACGTCACCAGCGTACGTTTACCCAGCCACAACCATGCTGCGATCAGGATGCCTGCAATCGCGACGATACCGGAGGTAATTTCCAGCGTCATGACGCGACCATGCTCAAGCTCGGTCGTCGCAGGCAGTACCCCCTGCAGCGGCGGCACAATCAGCGCGCCAACGAAAGTGGACAGGATCATCAGCACAATCAGCGGCAGATGATGGGTAATCCCCTTCCCTGCGTGAGCGTGAATTTGTTCTTTACCGTGGAACACGATGAAAATCATACGGAAGGTGTACAGAGAGGTCATGAACGCACCGACCAGACCTGCAACCATCAGATTGATATGACCGTTCGCCATCGCACCGGCCAGAATCTCATCCTTACTGAAGAAGCCCGCGGTAATCAGCGGCAGAGCCGACAGCGCCGCGCCACCAATCAGGAAGCTGAAATACACCAGCGGAATAGACTTACGCAGGCCGCCCATCTTGAAGATATTCTGTTCGTGATGGCAGGCCAGGATAACCGAGCCGGATGCCAGGAACAGCAGCGCTTTAAAGAAGGCATGCGTCATCAGGTGGAAAATCGCCGCATCCCATGCCTGTACGCCCAGCGCCAGGAACATGTAGCCAATCTGGCTCATGGTGGAGTAAGCGAGCACACGTTTGATGTCGGTTTGGACCAGTGCGGCAAACCCTGCCAGCACCAGCGTGATAGCACCAATAATCCCTACCAGATGCAGAATTTCCGGGGTCATCAGGAACAGACCGTGGGTACGTGCAATCAGGTAGACACCGGCGGTAACCATCGTCGCGGCGTGGATAAGCGCAGAGACAGGCGTCGGGCCCGCCATTGCGTCTGCAAGCCAGGTCTGCAACGGCAGCTGCGCAGATTTACCGACCGCACCGCCCAGCAGCATCAGGGTTGCCCACATCAGCATGTTGTTACCGTCTGCAAAGTGCGCAGGCGCCAGTTCCACCATTTCGCGGAAGTTCAGCGTACCCAGCTCGTTGTAGAGGATGAACAGCGCGAACGCCAGGAATACGTCACCGACACGGGTTACCACGAAGGCTTTCATTGCCGCTGCGCCATTCTTCGGATCGGTATAATAGAAACCGATCAGCAGATAGGAGCACAGGCCCACGCCTTCCCAGCCGAGATACATCAGCAGCAGGTTATCCGCCAGTACCAGAACCACCATGCTGGCGATAAACAGGTTGGTGTAGGCGAAGAAACGAGAGTAGCCCTCTTCCCCGCGCATGTACCAGGAGGCGAACATGTGGATCAGGAAACCCACGCCGGTCACCACCGAGAGCATGGTCAGCGACAGGCCGTCCAGCACCAGGTTAAAACCGATGTTGAAGTCGCCGACCGACATCCACGTCCACAGCGGCTGGCTGTAGGCCTGTTGGCCATTCGCAAAGAAGTCAACACCCACAAACGCGGTCACCAGCGCCGCCAGGCCAATCGACCCGACGCCCACGGTTGCGGACAGATTTTCTGACCAACGACCGCGAGAGAACGCCAGTAATACAAAGCCAATAAATGGCAGAATAATGGTTAAGGCAAGCATGTTCATCCACGCATCTCACTTACTGAATCGATGTTCAGGTTCTGGCGACGGCGATGAAGTTGCAGCAGCAGCGCAAGTCCAATGCTCGCTTCAGCAGCCGCGAGGCTGATGGCAAGAATGTACATCACCTGACCATCGGTCTGGCCCCAGTAGCTTCCGGCGACCACGAAGGCCAGCGCGGAGGCGTTAATCATGATTTCCAGCCCGATCAGCATAAACAGCAGATTGCGGCGGATAACCAGACCAGTTAAACCCAGTACGAATAAGACAGCCGCGAGGATCAGTCCATGTTGTAAGGGGATCATGCGTGCTCCTCCGTTTTTCTTTTCGCGCGGTCATCAGTGCGATTGCTCAGCACTTCACCGGAACGCTCTTCGCGACCGACGTGGAAGGCCACAACCAGACCCGCCAACAGCAGCATCGAAGCCAGTTCAACCGCCAGAACATAAGGTCCAAACAGGGAAATACCGAC
Organism: Citrobacter sp. RHBSTW-00671; assembly: GCF_014103415.1. Taxonomy (NCBI): domain Bacteria; kingdom Pseudomonadati; phylum Pseudomonadota; class Gammaproteobacteria; order Enterobacterales; family Enterobacteriaceae; genus Citrobacter; species Citrobacter sp. RHBSTW-00671. The sequence continues at coordinate 2,168,000 of NZ_JABXPR010000001.1, read as the reverse complement.
AGCTTTCGCGCTGATTGGCGTACCGTCGATGCCCTGATCGTTAACACCCAGGATGGCATACACAATCACCACCAGCATGATGGCCGACAGAATCGCCGGACCAATCCACACCTGCGGCTTCAGCCACTGACGTTCCTGCTCAATTTCAGAACCACCGAGGTTGAGCATCATCACCACGAACACGAACAGCACCATGATGGCACCCGCGTAGACGATAATTTCCAGCGCACCGGCGAAGTAAGCGCCCAGCGAGAAGAACACCCCAGAAATCGCCAGCAGCGAAATAATCAGGTACAGCAATGCGTGTACCGGATTGGTGTGGGTGATCACCCGCAAGGTTGCGAGAATGGCTATCAGGCCACAGATATAAAAAGCGAACTCCATTGCCCCTCTCCTTACGGTAACAGGCTCTTGACGTCGATAGGCTTAGCTTCGTTCTCTGCTTCGCCCTTATCTTTGCCGTCGATTGCCATACCTGCCATCCGGTAGAAGTTATATTCCGGGTATTTGCCCGGACCGGAGATCAGCAGATCCTCTTTCTCGTAAACCAGGTCCTGGCGCTTGTACTCACCCAGCTCGAAATCTGGAGTCAGCTGAATAGCCGTAGTCGGACAGGCTTCTTCGCACAGGCCGCAGAAAATGCAGCGTGAGAAGTTAATGCGGAAAAACTCCGGATACCAGCGGCCATCTTTGGTCTCTGCTTTTTGCAAAGAGATACAGCCAACCGGACACGCTACCGCACACAGGTTACAGGCAACGCAGCGCTCTTCACCGTCTGGATCACGAGTCAGAACGATACGACCACGAAAACGGGGCGGTAGATAGACCGGCTCTTCCGGGTACATCTGCGTTTCGCGTTTGGCGAACGCATGCAGGCCGATCATCCAGATACTACGTACCTGGGTGCCGAAGCCTACTAACAATTCTTTTAAGGTCATGGTCTTTGTGTCCCTTATTGCGCCTGCCAGAGAATGACAGCCGCCGTTACCAGCAAGTTGACGAGCGTCAGCGGCAGACAGACTTTCCAGCCGAAGGACATTACCTGGTCATAACGAGGACGCGGTAACGACGCACGAATCAAAATGAACATCATCATGAAGAACGCGGTTTTCAGCGCGAACCAGACGAATGGCGGTAAGAACGGGCCATGCCAGCCACCGAAGAACAGGGTAACCATCAGCGCAGAAATGGTGACGATACCGATGTACTCGCCCACAAAGAACAGACCGAATTTCATGCCGGAATATTCAATGTGGTAACCATCGGCCAGTTCCTGCTCGGCTTCCGGCTGGTCAAACGGGTGACGGTGACACACCGCGACGCCCGCGATGGCAAAGGTGACAAAACCAAAGAACTGCGGAATAACGTTCCAGATATCGGCCTGGTTATTGACGATGTCGGTCATGTTAAATGAACCGGCCTGCGCCACCACGCCCATCAGGGACAATCCGAGGAACACTTCGTAGCTCAGCGTCTGCGCAGACGCACGCATCGCACCGAGCAGCGAGTATTTGTTGTTACTCGACCAACCGGCGAACAGCACCGCGTAGACCGCGAGGCCTGCCATCATCAGGAAGAACAAGATCCCGATGTTCAGGTCAGCAACCACCCAGTTCGGACTCACCGGCACAATAGCAAAGGCCAGCAGCAGCGAGGTGAAGGCGATCATCGGTGCCAGGGTAAAGATGACGCGATCCGAGAATTTCGGGATCCAGTCTTCTTTAAAGAACATCTTGATCATGTCCGCAACCAGCTGGAGCGAACCGCCCCAGCCAACACGGTTCGGTCCGTAACGGTTCTGGAACAGACCCAGCAGACGACGTTCACCAAAGCTCATGAATGCCCCGCAGGTGACCACCACCAGCAGGATCACCACCGCTTTGAGAATGCTCAGCAGGATCTCAATCAGATCGGGTGTAATCCAACTCATTGTTGTGCCTCCTGCAGATCCTCAAGACGCGCACCTGCCAGAACCGGCGCGATGCCAGGCATGCCCATCGGCAAACCAACCTGCCCTGCCGTTAAGCCTTCAGCGATTTCAACCGGCAGCGTGACCGTGTTGCCATCGTAGCTGAAAGAAACGTGCGTGCCGGCATTGACACCCAACTTCGCGGCATCTGCCGGGTTGAGTTTGATGTACGGCTGCGGCATGCGGGTCTGGAAGACCGGTGCACGCTGGGACATTTCATCACTACCAAACAGATGGTAGTACGGTGCGATACGCCACTGACCATCCTGAGCCTGGAAGCTCGCCGGAACGGTAGTGAAGTAATCCAGGCCACCTTCAGATGCTTCAATCAGACGCACGCCCGGATCGCCATGACGCAGTTTACCGCCCACTTCATCCTGGAACTTGTTCCACGCTTGTGGGGAGTTCCAGCCTGGTGCCCAGGCAAACGGAATTTGTGAACGCGGTGCAGACGGCTGGTTGTTCCCTTCCATCGAGAAGGCGAACATGGTGTCTTTATCCTGCGGCTGGCGCGGCTCGTGCACGCTGATGTTAGCGCGCATTGCCGTACGACCACTGTAGCGGTGCGGTTCACGCGCCAGTTTCTGTCCACGGATACGGAAGCTTGCATCCGGCGCAGCATCTTTAATACCCGCCAGCTGTGGCAGCTTCTCAACGACCGCATCGATAACGTGGTCGAGCTGCGTCCAGTCCACTTCACGGCTCTGTACGGTGCTGTGCAGCGAATGCAGCCAGCGCCAGCTTTCCAGCATGATGGTGTTGCTGTCGTAATAGGACGGGTCATAGACCTGGAAGAAACGCTGGGCGCGGCCTTCGTTGTTAATCACCGTACCGTCGCTTTCGGCGAAACTTGCGGCGGAAAGCACCAGATGAGCGTTTTCCATAATAGCCGTACGCTGATGGTCAATGACCAGTACCAGCGGCGCTTTCGCCAGCGCAGCATTTACGCGAGTCGCTGAAGCATGACGATGCAAATCGTTTTCCAGCACCACAACGGCGTCAGCACGACCTGTTTCCAGCTCGGTCAGCGCATCGTCAAGGGAACCACCGCCAATCATGCCCAGGCCCATGCTGTTAACAGAGCGGGCAATCATGGTGATGCCAACATCTGCGCCACGGCCTTTCAGCGCCTTCGCCACGTTAGCAGCAGCCTGAATCACTTCGGCGCTACCGGCGTTGGTGCCGGAAATAATCAGCGGTTTCTTCGCCCCGGCCAGTGCCTGAACGATAACGTCAATTTTGTTCTGCAGGTCACGGTCGATGCCGTCAACCGCCGGTGCGTTGTTATCCAGCGCATGGGCGATAGCGAAACCTAAACGCGCCTGATCTTCAACCGGTGCACGGTAGGTCCATGCCGCGATATCATCCAGACGGGTGTTATCGACGTTGGTCACGAACAGCGGATGTTTGGCACGCTGACCAATGTTAAGGATTGCGGCGATCTGCCAGTCGGCCACTTTCTGTGCCGCCGCCATTTCACGCGCTTTGCCTTTCACCGCCTGACGCACTGCCAGCGCAACGCGTGCGCCGGTCTGGGTGACATCTTCGCCCAGTACCAGAACCGCATCATAAGATTCGATTTCGCGTAGAGCCGGAGTATGAATCCCGCCGTCACGCAGCACGCTCAGCGCCAGTTGCAGACGTTCCTGCTCACCCTGGGCGATACCGGTATAGAAGTTATCCGCACCCACCAGTTCACGCAGCGCGAAGTTGCTTTCAACGCTGGCACGCGGGGAGCCGATGCCGATCACTTTCTTCGACTGACGCAGAATATCTGCCGCCCCCTGCATCGCCTGCTCAGCGTTCAGGGTGATCAGGTCATCACCACGACGCTGGACCGGCTGACGCGGACGGTCTTTCAGGTTCACGTAACCATAGCCAAAACGACCACGGTCGCAGAGGAAGTAGTGGTTAACGGTACCGTTGTAACGGTTTTCGATACGACGCAGTTCGCCGTAACGCTCACCCGGGCTGGTGTTACAGCCGATGGAACACTGCTGGCAGATGCTCGGCGCAAACTGCATGTCCCATTTACGGTTATAACGCTCGGAGTGCGTTTTATCAGTGAACACACCGGTCGGGCAGATTTCTACCAGGTTACCGGAGAATTCGCTCTCAAGCGTACCGTCTTCCGGACGACCAAAATAGACGTTGTCATGTGCGCCATACACGCCCAGATCCGCGCCGTCCGCATAATCTTTGTAGTAACGCACGCAGCGATAGCAGGCGATGCAGCGGTTCATTTCGTGAGAGATGAATGGTCCCAGATCCTGATTGCGGTGAGTACGCTTAGTAAAGCGGTAGCGACGGAAGCTATGACCAGTCATTACGGTCATATCCTGAAGGTGGCAGTTCCCCCCCTCTTCACAGACCGGACAGTCGTGTGGGTGGTTAGTCATCAACCATTCCACTACGCTTTCACGGAATTGCTTCGCTTCTTCGTCGTCGATAGAAATAAAAGTGCCTTCGGTAGCCGGTGTCATACATGACATCACCAGGCGACCACGCGTATCTTCCGCGTTTTGATATTGCTTCACCGCACACTGGCGGCAAGCACCGACGCTTCCCAGCGCCGGGTGCCAGCAAAAGTATGGAATATCAAGGCCGAGAGACAGACAAGCTTCCAGCAGGTTGTCCGCTCCGTTGACCTCATATTCTTTGCCGTCTACATGAATCGTAGCCATAGTCAGCATGCTTCCAGTTGGCTTAGTCAGTGACCAAGCGTTAATCGAATTTCTTTTCCGCTTTATCCTTCAAGCTGCCTCGGCGTTGGCTTCCCTCGTTCATCCCAGTCACTTACTTTAGTAAGCTCAGGGATTCTCTCGGTTGCCGCCTTGACGCATCTTGAATGCTTTCGCGTAAAACGTTTACCAGCGCTCTTTCAGCAGGTTCGGCTGAATACCACTAATTACGTGGGTATTGCTGAAAGTCTGCTTAATGCCAGCTTCGAATTCTTCGCGGAAATATTTAATGGCGCTCTGCAGCGGTTCAACCGCGCCCGGTGCGTGTGCACAGAAGGTTTTACCCGGACCGAGGAAACGACACAGTTGCTCAAGTGTCTCGATATCCCCTGGCTGGCCTTCGCCACGCTCCAGCGCACGCAGAATTTTCACACTCCACGGCAGACCGTCACGGCACGGCGTACACCAGCCGCAGGACTCGCGGGCAAAGAACTCTTCGAGGTTACGCACCAGCGGTACCATGCCAATCTCGTGGTCAACCGCCATCGCCAGCGCGGTACCCAGACGGCTGCCTGCTTTACCAATGCTTTCGAATTCCATCGGCAGATCGAGGTGTGCTTCGGTCAGGAAGTCAGTACCCGCCCCGCCCGGCTGCCAGGCTTTGAACTTCAGGCCATCGCGCATACCGCCCGCGTAATCTTCGAGGATCTCACGCGCGGTAGTGCCGAAAGGCAGTTCCCACAGGCCAGGATTCTTCACACGACCGGAGAAGCCCATCAGCTTGGTGCCCGCGTCTTTGCTCTTCGAAATGTTCTGGTACCACTCCACGCCGTTGGCGAGGATAGCCGGTACGTTACACAGCGTTTCGACGTTGTTTACGCAGGTCGGCTTACCCCATGCGCCAGAGCTTGCCGGGAACGGCGGCTTGGAACGTGGGTTAGCACGGCGACCTTCGAGGGAGTTGATCAGTGCGGTTTCTTCACCGCAGATGTAACGCCCTGCCCCGGTGTGCACGAACAGTTCGAAATCGAAACCGGTGCCCATGATGTTTTTACCAAGCAGACCGGCTTCGGTCGCTTCGGCAATCGCACGGCGCAGATGCACAGCCGCTTCGATATACTCACCGCGCAGGAAGATGTAACCACGGTACGCTTTCAGCGCAAACGCGGAGATCAGCATGCCTTCCACCAGCAGGTGCGGCAGCTGTTCCATCAGCAGGCGGTCTTTATAGGTGCCCGGCTCCATTTCATCGGCGTTACACAGCAGGTAACGGATGTTCATGGATTCGTCTTTCGGCATCAGGCTCCATTTCAGACCGGTGGAAAAGCCTGCGCCGCCGCGCCCTTTCAGGCCAGCGTCTTTTACCTGATTAACGATTTCGTCCGGTGACAGCCCGGTCAGGGCCTTACGCGCACCTTCGTAGCCGTTCTTGCTACGGTATTCGTCCAGCCAGACCGGCTGTTTGTCATCACGCAGACGCCAGGTCAGCGGATGCGTTTCGGGAGTACGGATAATGTCTTTCATTTATACCGCTCCAACAGTTCGGGAATGCCTTCCGGGGTCAGGTGAGCATGAGTATCTTCATCGATCATCATGTTCGGCCCCTTGTCGCAGTTCCCCAGGCAACAGGTCGGCAACAGCGTAAAGCGACCATCAAAGGTCGTCTGCCCCGGCTTGATGTTGAGTTTTTTCTCAAGCGCAGCCTGGATCCCCTGGTAGCCATTGATATGGCACACGACGCTGTCGCAATAGCGGATCACGTGGCGACCGACCGGCTGGCGGAAGATCTGGCTGTAGAATGTCGCAACACCTTCGACGTCGCTTGCCGGGATACCCAGCACGTCAGCGATCGCGTAGATCGCTCCATCCGGCACCCAGCCACGCTGTTTCTGAACGATTTTCAGCGCTTCAATGGACGCCGCACGCGGGTCTTCGTAGTGGTGCTTCTCGTGCTCAATCGCTTCACGCTCAGCCGCACTCAGCTCAAAAGCCTCGGTTTGTGGTTGTTGATTCTCGTGCATAATTAGCGGTCCACATCTGACATAACAAAATCGATACTACCCAGATGGACGATAAGGTCGGACACCAGGCTGCCACGTACTGCTACCGGGATCTGCTGCAAGTGCGCATAGCTCGGGGTACGGATACGCGTACGGTAACTCATGGTGCTGCCATCGCTGGTCAGGTAGTAACTGTTGATACCCTTGGTCGCTTCCACCATCTGGAAGGACTCGTTCGCCGGCATAACCGGGCCCCACGAAACCTGCAGGAAGTGGGTGATCAGGGTTTCGATATGTTGCAGCGTGCGCTCTTTCGGCGGCGGCGTGGTCAGCGGGTGATCCGCTTTGAACGGGCCTTCCGGCATGTTATTGAGGCACTGCTCAAGGATGCGCAGACTCTGGCGCAGCTCTTCCACTTTCAGCATCACGCGGGTATAGCAGTCGGACACACCGCCGCCAACCGGAACTTCAAAGTCAAAGTTCTCATAACCTGAGTACGGACGTGATTTACGCACGTCAAAATCAATACCCGTCGCACGCAGCGCAGCACCGGTACAGCCCCAGTCCAGCGCTTCTTTTTTGCCGTATGCGGCAACACCCTGCGAACGGCCTTTCAGGATGGTGTTGCGCAGTGCAGCTTTCTCGTAGGAATCCAGACGCTTCGGCATCCAGTCGAGGAAGTCACGCAGCAGTTTGTCCCACCCGCGTGGCAGATCGTGTGCCACACCGCCGATACGGAACCAGGCCGGGTGCATACGGAAACCGGTGATCGCTTCGACAACGTCATAGATTTTCTGACGGTCGGTAAAGGCGAAGAATACCGGGGTCATTGCGCCAACGTCCTGAATGAACGTGGAGATGTACAGCAGGTGGCTGTTGATGCGGAACAGTTCAGAGAGCATGACGCGAATCACGTTCACGCGATCCGGTACGGTAATGCCCGCCAGCTTTTCGACTGCCAGCACGTATGGCATTTCGTTCACGCAGCCGCCGAGGTACTCGATACGGTCAGTGTACGGAATATAGCTGTGCCAGGACTGACGCTCACCCATCTTTTCAGCGCCACGGTGGTGGTAGCCGATGTCAGGCACGCAGTCGACGATTTCTTCGCCATCAAGCTGCAGGACAATACGGAACGCACCGTGTGAAGACGGGTGGTTAGGACCGAGGTTGAGGAACATGAAGTCCTCATTTTCGGTGCTACGCTTCATGCCCCAGTCTTCCGGTTTGAAGGTCAGCGCTTCCATCTCCAGATCCTGCTTGGCTTTGGTCAGCTCAAACGGATCGAATTCGGTGGCGCGTGCCGGGTAGTCTTTACGCAGCGGATGGCCTTCCCAGGTATGCGGCATCAGCAGACGCGTCAGGTGTGGGTGGCCTTCGATATCGATGCCAAACATTTCCCAGGTTTCACGCTCATACCAGTTGGCGTTCGGGAACAGTTTGGTGAAAGTCGGTACGCGCAGGTCGTTTTCAGACAATGCCACCTTGAGCATGATATCGCGATTGCGTTCAATGGAGATCAGGTGATAGAAAACGGAAAAATCCGCGGCGGGTAACCCTTCGCGGTGCGTACGCAGACGTTCGTCCATGCCATGTAAGTCAAACAGCATGACGTAAGGTTTCGGCAGTCTCTTTAAGAAATCGCCAACTTCGAGTAACTGTTCACGCTTGACCCAGACAACGGGTATCCCGGTGCGAGTCGCCTGAACGGTAAAGGCATCCGGCCCAAAACGGTTGCGCAGTTCGCCAATGACCGGGTCATCGAGGTGATCCCGTGTTTGCCATGCAGCGTCTTGCGCGGTTAAGTCGGTCATATTGTTCACCATTGCAAATGGTTCGTGGTAGTCGGCAGTGCTTCGCGCTGTTTATCCACTTCATCCTTCAAGCTGTCTCGGTGTTGGCTGCCTTCCCTCACCCAGTCACTTACTGATGTAAGCTCCAGGGGATTCGCTCAGTTGCCGCCTTGATACACCTTGAATGATTTTGTGTATGTCTAATAGTTCACGAAGCGCAATGTTGCTGCCGACAGGCGCAAATTAAATCTCGTCTGGTGTACGAAGATTCGTTACAGCAATACGTTCGCCGCGTTTACGCTCGCGTTCTGACTGCATATTGGCGCGATAAACGCCCTGATCGCCAACCACCCAGGAGAGCGGACGGCGTTCTTTGCCAATGGAGTCTTGCAGCAGCATCAGTGCCTGCATGTACGCTTCTGGACGCGGCGGGCATCCCGGGATGTACACATCTACCGGAATAAATTTATCAACGCCCTGCACTACCGAGTAGATATCGTACATACCGCCGGAGTTGGCGCATGCGCCCATGGAAATAACCCATTTAGGTTCCAGCATCTGATCGTAGAGGCGCTGAATAACCGGGGCCATTTTGGTAAAGCAGGTTCCGGCTACGACCATCAGGTCAGCCTGACGCGGTGATGCACGCAGAACTTCCGCACCAAAACGGGCCACGTCATGCACGGCGGTAAACGAGGTCACCATCTCTACGTAGCAGCAGGAAAGGCCAAAGTTGTATGGCCAAATTGAGTTTTTACGGCCCCAGTTAACCATGTCATGCAGCTTGCCCATAAACACGTTTTTGTTAACTTCTTGCTCCAGGGGGTCGGTTACGATCTCCTGTTTTTGCAGGGGGTAACGGTCGTTCTCACCGTTAGGATCTATGCGGGTGAGCGTATAATCCATCTTAATGCCTCGCGGTTAGCGTTGACGATTAGCGATACTGTTCGTTTCCGGGTTCATACGCTCGCGGCGTGAACGCGCGGGCGTCCAGTCCAGCGCGCCAATACGCACCAGATAAACCAGACCTGCCAGTAACACAAAAATAAAAATTGCAGCTTCCACAAAGCCAATCCAACCGCTTTCACGGATAGAAGTTGACCATGCGAACAGATACAGCGCTTCAACGTCGAAGATAACGAAGAACATGGCTACCAGATAAAACTTGGCAGACAGGCGCAAGCGGGCGGTGCCGACCGAGTCGATACCTGATTCAAACGGCACGTTTTTAGATCTCGCGCGTGCGCGACCACCTAAAAACCAACCGCCGACGAGCATCAGGCAGCACAGGCCAATGGCGACAATAAGAAAGATAGCGAATGCCCAGTGATGAGCGATGACTTCAGTGGATGTTGACATACTCATTGCTTACTCATCAAAAGTAGCGCCAAATTCTCTGCTCTTTTCGGCAGATGAACGCCACATCGATTCATGGGGAGGAATAAAAAAAACCTTACAATCACTGTAGAAAATCATTTATACAGCCAATTGATGGGGTTTTTTACTCCTTTCTATAACCTTTTGTCAACTTTAACAAAAGTTTCCTCACATTATTTTACACTGTTCCAACTTCATTAACATAAAGTGCTCTTTAGACTAATTTCGATCGCATCATCAGTCATTTTCAATGTTGTTGAATCGTGTCCGTTGTGAAGTAAAAAAGATAATACACGTCTATTTTGACAGGAATTCGCACAGATGCCTCCCCCTAAATGGGAGTATTTTCTTGATCTGTGACACGCTTTTGTTAATTCACCATAAAAAACAGCAACAATTTCTCTAGTTTTTTAACATGGAAATGAATAGCGCCTCGAGTGATTATTTTTTGCACTATCTGTGGGTGGCTTTTTTACCTACTGATTTTGTTAAGTTTTGGTATACAAAATGGCATCTCCGACCATTATTTGCATAAAAAAAGAGCCACTGGAGGTTTTTTCATCACCAGCGACTCTTTTTTGCACTTACATTTTATAACGATTATTTATGGTACATCACTCGAAGTCGCCCTCAACAATCAGCGAATCATCTCCCCCTTCAGGGGTAAACTGGTTGTATTGCCACGGATTTTGATAGGTCTGCATCGACTTAAAGATCACCTGAGCCAGCTCATTTTGTGAGGCAGGGTCGCAGCACAGCAAGTACTCTGTTTCCGGCAACGGTGGCAATCCGTCCGCCGCGCCCAGTACGCGTAAATCCGGGCTCATCATTTCTACTGGACGGGCAGTCACGCCCAACCCCGCCTTCACCGCCGCACGCACAGCCGCTAATGTTGAAGCAACATAGGCCAGACGCCACGGGATCTGCGCAGCGTTCAGCGTTGCCAGCACCATATCGCGGAACGGACTCGGATCGTCCAGCAGCACCAGCGGCACCGGTTCACCTTTTTGTAAAATATACTCGGCCGCACAATACCAGTGCGTCGGTGAGGTACGCAGATTCAGACACTCAAAATCGCCTGGCCGGTTGGTTGTCACCACCAGATCAACGTCTTGTGACTTCAGCATATCCACCATGTAGGCGTTACGTTTCACTCTGACATCCAGCGCAAGCTTCGGATAAACCGAACTTATCCGGTTCAGCAGAAAAGGAAGGATGGTATCCGCTGACTCATCAGAAGCGCCAATAGTTAACACTCCCTGAAGATTGTTAAACATCAATGATGAGCATGCCTCATCATTAAAACGCAATATTTTTCTGGCGTAACCCAACAGCTGAATCCCATGCTCGGTCAGTAGTTTGTTACGTCCATGGCGCGCGAACAACTCTTTCCCCACTAGTTGTTCGAGGCGTTGCATTTGCTGACTCACCGCAGACTGAGTGCGACATACCGCAGCTGCCGCAGCCGCGAAGGTATTCAGATCGGCAACAGCAACGAAGGTTCTCAGCAGATCGAGGTCGAGGTTAATTATCGGACGATTTGCATTTATCATAATTTTTCACTTACTCGCGGGTCATACCGGGTTAATGCTGTGCATTCAGAAACAAACAACTCCATTTGTAATGGACCTCCCTCGCCGTTTCACCAAGTGTAACCGGGTGAAAATAAGGATGTATTTGCTTTAACAAACGAAACAATTCCTCTTCAGCGCTATTTAATACCCGTGGTACTCATCGGAATATAGCAACGAGAAAGAGTCACTTTTTAGCTATTGGATGATTCTGACTAATGGAAAACATGTAAACTTTGTAAATTTAAAAAATAGTTAACGAACACTAATTTACACATTAAAAACTAACTTTTCAGTATGTTAGAAACTCTCAACTAACATTAGAATTATCGCAAAACACAAGTTGCGTACCATTTCATGGGACTTATCTTAACCTAAAACCACTATATTTATAAGTGTTATCGCGAATTAATCGAAGCAAAAAGGTGTTAACTCAGACTAGTGGTTTTCGTATTATTAACGCGTTCAATAAATCCTGTTTAAATATTAAATAATAATTAATTAAGAATGCCACCATTCATTAATTATACTTAACAATAGATTCACACCGCGCCGTTGTCAGATCAGGCCGATAACAGTTTGTCAGGCTCAAACCTCAGTATTTTCGAATCGCGCAATACAGCAGATACTGCCGACCGCGCACCGCTTTGCACATCCCACTATTTTCAGCCAAACAAATCACCACATCCAAGTCGCCACCGCAAAATATATAACCATAAAATACAAAATATCAAGATTATAATTCTATATTAAATTCATTATTTAGTTATTACCAGTTAATTATAACCTCGCAACTTTCGAAATCTTCTACTAAAGACCCTTCAAAACTCACCGTCGGGGGAGTACATTGTTCTGTGCTGACTTCCACGGCAGGGAGTGGCATTCACAGCTAAAAAGGTCAAGATTCATGTCCCCCATTGAAAAATCCAGCAAATTAGAAAATGTCTGTTATGACATTCGTGGCCCGGTTCTGAAGGAAGCAAAGCGCCTGGAAGAAGAAGGCAATAAAGTTCTGAAACTCAACATCGGCAACCCTGCGCCATTCGGGTTTGAAGCACCAGATGAAATTCTGGTCGATGTGATACGCAACTTGCCTACCGCACAAGGGTATTGCGATTCAAAAGGTCTTTATTCAGCCCGCAAAGCGATCATGCAGCATTACCAGGCCCGCGGGATGCGCGATGTTACCGTGGAGGACATTTATATCGGTAACGGCGTTTCTGAATTAATCGTTCAGGCGATGCAGGCGTTGCTGAACAGTGGGGACGAAATGCTGGTTCCTGCACCTGATTACCCGCTGTGGACAGCGGCAGTATCGCTCTCTGGCGGTAATGCCGTGCACTACCTGTGTGATGAATCGTCAGACTGGTTCCCGGACCTTGATGATATTCGGGCAAAAATCACCCCGCGCACGCGTGGGATCGTCATCATCAACCCAAACAACCCTACCGGCGCCGTCTATTCCAAAGAGTTGCTGATGGAGATTGTTGAGATTGCTCGCCAGAACAACCTCATTATCTTTGCTGACGAGATTTATGACAAAATTCTCTATGATGATGCCGAGCATCACTCAATTGCGGCAATGGCCCCGGACCTGCTGACGATTACCTTCAACGGCCTGTCAAAAACTTACCGTGTTGCGGGGTTCCGCCAGGGCTGGATGGTACTGAACGGACCGAAGAAACATGCCAAAGGGTATATTGAAGGTCTTGAAATGCTGGCCTCAATGCGCCTGTGTGCCAACGTCCCGGCGCAACACGCCATTCAAACCGCGCTGGGTGGCTACCAGAGCATCAGCGAATTTATCATGCCAGGCGGACGTTTGTATGAACAGCGCAACCGGGCCTGGGAATTACTTAATGATATTCCGGGCGTTTCCTGTGTGAAACCGCGCGGCGCGCTGTATATGTTCCCGAAAATTGATGCCAAACGCTTCAATATTCATGATGACCAGAAAATGGTACTCGATTTCCTGCTGCAGGAAAAAGTCCTGCTGGTCCAGGGCACCGCATTCAACTGGCCGTGGCCGGATCACTTCCGTATCGTCACGCTACCGCGTATTGATGATATTGAAATGTCGCTGAGCAAGTTTGAGCGTTTCCTGTCCGGTTATCACCAGCTGTAATCATGCAAAGTGCTACCGGGTTTGCATCCGGTAGTACTCTCTGCGCAAAATACCGTTACTGAAGTCACAGAGTAAGGGTCGTTATGAAGCAGAGCCACTTTTTTGCCCACTTATCCCGTCTGAAGCTCATCAACCGCTGGCCGCTGATGCGTAACGTACGCACCGAAAACGTCTCCGAACATAGCCTGCAGGTCGCCATGGTCGCCCATGCACTGGCCGCGATTAAGAACCGGAAATTTGGTGGTCAGGTTAACGCAGAGCGCATCGCGCTACTGGCGATGTACCACGACGCTTCCGAAGTACTGACCGGCGACCTCCCTACCCCGGTAAAATACTTCAACTCACAAATTGCTCAGGAATATAAAGCCATTGAGAAAATTGCCCAGCAGAAGCTGGTCGATATGGTTCCGGATGAATTACGCGATATCTTTGCGCCATTAATTGATGAGCACGCCAGCAGCGATGAAGAGAGATCGATTGTGAAGCAGGCCGATGCCCTGTGCGCCTATCTGAAATGTCTGGAAGAGCTTTCGGCCGGTAACAACGAGTTTCTGCTGGCAAAAACACGGCTGGAAAAAACGCTGGAGTCACGGCGTAGTGAAGAGATGGACTATTTTTTAGCGGTCTTTGTCCCAAGCTTCCATCTGTCGCTGGATGAAATCAGTCAGGATTCACCGCTGTAAGTTTGCGGCGACGTTATGTCGGCCGGATAAGACGTTTACGTCGCCATCCGGCGCATAAAAATTAAAACGGGAACAGCATCGGGATCATCACCACACACACCGCCATCACGATCACCGTAAATGGCACCCCAATTTTCACAAAGTCGCTAAAGCTATAGTTACCCGGCCCCAATACCAGCGTGTTGACGGGTGATGAGACTGGCGTCATAAAGGCCGCGGATGCCGCCATTGCAATCACCATCGCAAAAGGATACGGCGAAACGCCCATCGACTTTGCCGCCGCCAGCGCAATCGGCGCCATCAGCACTGCTGTTGCGGTATTCGAGATAAATAAGCCAATGGTCGCACACAGGACAAACAGACAACCCAACATCATGTACGGGCCATATCCCCCACCGACGTCCATGAGTCCTTTTACCACCAGATCGACACCGCCGGTTTTTTGTAAAGCCAGCGCGAAAGGCATCATCCCGACGATCAAGATAATACTTGGCCAGTGGATAGCCTTATAGGCGCTCTCCGCATCAATACACCGGAATTTCCCCATTAGCAGGCAGGCGATAATGGCGGCCACCGTATTGGGGATTTCATCCGTCAGCATTAACGCAACCATCAGAACCAGGCAGAAAATCGCGTGCGGTGCCTGGCTGTGTGCCGGAGACGCTTCACTGACTTCAACCGGCATGTTCAACACCACAAAGTCGCGGCCTTTTTTCCCAAGCGCGGTGATAAGTTTCCAGTTACCCACGACCAGAATGATATCACCCATCAGCAACGGTTCATCCACCACCGCGCCGTCCATCGCCGTACCATCACGCTTCACCCCGACGACGTTCAGGCCGTAACGCGTACGAAACGCGATTTCCCGTACCGTTTTACCGATTAATTCTGATTCCGGGATCAACGAAATCTCAGCCATCCCCACATCGAGCGCCTGTTCGGAAAAATACTCGCCGCGCAACACCATCGGCTCCAGCAATTGTTCACTGCAGAATTCGCGCAGATCGACATCAGCGGCGGACATATCAATGAGCAAAACGTCGCGGGCACGGAACTCAGAGACCCCATTAACGTCCACAATCACGCGCCGAAAGCGACGCCAGCGCTCAACACCAATCACGTTCGCCCCGTAGCGCTCACGCAGCTTCAGGTCGTCAAGACGCTGGCCAATCATCGGCGAGCCGGGACGAATAGCCAGGCGGCGGGCGCGCCCCGTCAGACGATACTCTTTGATAAGATCGCGAAAGGTCCGGCGTTTCCAGCCATCCCCCTGCTGCCCGGCATCATCGCCCTTCAGCATAAAACGCATCAGCAGCATGTAAATGATGCCGAGCACCAGAACAACCAGCCCCAACGGAGTCACGCTGAAAAAACTGAAGCCGTTAAGTCCCTCGCGCAGTAACTCACTGTTGACGACCAGGTTCGGTGGTGTCGCCACCAGCGTCATCATGCCGCTGATAAGCCCCGCGAAGCTAAGCGGCATCATCAGGCGTGAGGGAGAGGTTTGCATGCGCATAGATACGCTTAAAACAACAGGAATAAAAATCGCGACTACGCCAGTGGAACTCATAAAGGCACCGAGCCCGGCGACGGTGATCATCAGCAAAACCAGCATTTTGACTTCACTACTGCCGGCCACCTTCACCAGCCAGGCCCCCATCACCGTTGCCACCCCGGTACGCACCAGGCCGTCCCCAATGATAAATAAGGCCGCAATCAAAATAACGTTAGGATCGCTAAAACCCGAAAAAGCCTCTGAAATGCTCAGTGTTCCACTCAGAACAAAGGCAATGATGACCAACAGAGCAACGGCATCCATACGCACTCTGCCAGTAGCAAACAAAACGACGGCAATCGCCAACAATGAGAGAACCCATATCAATTCACCGTTCACAACATATCCTTGTTAAATGAGAGGGATGGATTGAGTTTGCCATAAAAAAGCCCCAACAGTCTGGGGCTAAATCACGATCAGGTATTTCTTACCACAACCACATTTCCGTTGGGTTGCTTGGTCACGGAAATCTGTTCCAGGCTGGTCAACGAAAAGTCGACCTCATCCAGACGCGGCGTGTCTGACGGCGCGTTGACCGCGATCACATGACATCCGGCAGCCAGGCCAGAGAGCACCCCAGCGGGCGCATCTTCAACCACGGTACACTCCTGCGGTGCCAGACCTAGCAGTTGAGCGCCTAACAGATATGCATCGGGCTCGGGTTTGCCCCTTTTAACCCGCTCAGCAGTGACAAACACTTCAGGCGCGGGAAGACCAGCAACACGATGGCGTGCCCGTGCGACCGGCATTGACCCCGAGGTCACAATCGCCCAAGGGATACCCGCTTTATTCAGGTGATTGAGTAACTCAATCGCCCCTGGTTGCGCGGTGATTCCATCCGTTTCAGTCGCTTCGATATGCTCCAGACGGGTGAATTCCGCCGCGATCTCCGCGTCTGACTTGCCAGGCATAAAGTGCCGCAAGGAGGTAATTGCCTGCTTGCCGTGAATAAAACCGAGTACCTCGTCATGATTGAGACCAAAACGATCGGCCCAGTTACACCACGCACGTTCTACTGCGGGTAAGGAATCGACCAGTGTCCCATCCAGATCAAACAGAAAGCCTTTGCACTGCACGCTCGCCCCCTCAGGCATTAATGATTTGGTTAATTTCATTCGCGCTCAGGTGATACTGACGTGGGCAGGAGTGCCAGACATTCAGCATGCGCTGATATTTTTCCCACATTGGAGTCTGAGCGTTGAAGCCATGTGTACCGGCATCAAAATGGGTATAACGGCCTTCCACGTTCACCATAAAACGAACATACCCGAGGAAACGGGCTTCCGTTGCGGCATCAAAGCCAAGGAACGTCACGCGGCGTTCATCAATAGCCTGTGCATCTTTAAGGTTAGTCCAGGACACGTGTAATGCGTGATACATCTCCATAATATCGATAATCGTACGACAGGTTTCTTCCGTCAACTCACCAAACTCACGATCCAGCTCGCGCATCTGCAAGCCGTAACCGCGTTCAATAATCGTCTGTAAACGACGATAACGCTCGGCGTTGGTCGGATCGAGCATGGTCATCATTTTGTACTGGTTCGACAAAATAAGACGTTGAGCGTTGGTCATTTCCATTTGGGACTCCTGTATCACTACTACTGCGATGAAAAAAAAGAAGGCAACTTGTGCCTTCTTTTATATGCGTAATCAGGGGTCAATTACAAATCATCGAGGAAAGTTTTATCCAGTTGTTTGAAGGCGCGCTTAAGCGTGTCAGCCAGCGCCTGGTAATCCGGCTTCCCTTCAACCGGCGATAACGCCTGCCCGGCTTCTTGTAATTTTCCCCGAACTTCGTAGAACCAGTTGAGAATCGAAGGCGGCAGCGGCGTAACGGAACGTTTACCCAACCACCACATGCCCTGCATTGGCAGGCTCAGCGCAAACAGCGCCGTTGCCACAGCCGGCCCCAACTGACCACCTAACGCAATTTGCCAGCATAAGGTGAAGACGGCGATAGGCGGCATAAAACGGATCGCGTAACGCGTCATGCGGATCACGCGGTTCTCAACAAACACAGGCGCCAGGCGCTTTTCCATTGGCCACGTCTTTGCGTAGTGCTGTCCCCGGCGAAACAAGCTAAAAAAATTGACGGAGCGATTATCCGGTGTCGACATGGCGGTTACCTCAACTTCACATATAAAAATTAAAAAATTTGTGTAAAACAACAACTACAAAGGACATCGTTCAAAACATTTTGTCTTTGATACCCACATTCAGGTATCCTGTGCCGGCCTGTAAGGCCTTTAGTCCAAAATCATTGAGTCGTCAAATTGGCATACAGTATGCCATTGGCTGAAAAATACGCAAAATGGCATAGACTCAAAGGTATTTATTCCATCGTGCCCAAAAAGACCCTGGCGCATGATGTTAATCATAAACGTCGGTGTCATCATGCGCTACGCTCTATGACTCCCTGACGTTTTTTTAGCCACGTATCATAAATAGGTACTTCCATGTCGAGTAAGTTAGTACTGGTTCTGAACTGCGGTAGCTCCTCACTGAAATTTGCCATCATCGATGCAGTAAACGGTGAAGAATACCTCTCTGGTTTAGCCGAATGTTTCCATCTCCCAGAAGCACGTATCAAGTGGAAAATGGACGGCGGTAAACAAGAAGCGGCTTTAGGTGCAGGCGCCGCTCACAGTGAAGCGCTGAACTTTATCGTTAACACTATTCTGGCACAAAAACCAGAATTGTCCGCGCAATTGACTGCAATTGGTCACCGTATCGTACACGGCGGCGAGAAGTATACCAGCTCCGTGGTTATTGACGATTCCGTTATCCAGGGCATCAAAGATTCCGCCTCTTTCGCACCGCTGCACAACCCGGCTCACCTGATCGGTATCGCAGAAGCGCTGAAATCCTTCCCAAGCCTGAAAGACAAAAACGTGGCTGTGTTCGACACCGCGTTCCATCAGACTATGCCGGAAGAATCTTACCTCTACGCTCTGCCGTACAGCCTGTACAAAGAGCATGGCGTTCGTCGTTACGGCGCGCACGGTACCAGCCACTTCTTCGTGACTCAGGAAGCGGCAAAAATGCTGAACAAACCGGTTGATGAACTGAACATCATCACTTGCCACCTGGGCAACGGCGGTTCTGTTTCTGCAATCCGTAATGGTAAATGTGTTGATACCTCCATGGGTCTGACCCCGCTGGAAGGTCTGGTGATGGGTACGCGTTCCGGTGACATCGACCCGGCGATTATCTTCCACCTGCACGACACCCTGGGCATGAGCGTTGACCAGATCAACAAAATGCTGACCAAAGAGTCTGGCCTGCTGGGTCTGACCGAAGTCACCAGCGACTGCCGTTATGTTGAAGACAACTACACCACCAAAGAAGACGCTAAACGTGCAATGGACGTTTACTGCCACCGTCTGGCGAAATACATCGGTTCCTACACCGCGCTGATGGATGGTCGTCTGGATGCGGTTGTCTTCACCGGTGGCATTGGTGAAAACGCAGCGATGGTTCGTGAACTGTCTCTGGGCAAACTGGGCGTTCTGGGCTTCGAAGTTGACCACGAACGTAACCTGGCCGCACGTTTCGGCAAATCTGGTTTCATCAACAAAGAAGGTACCCGTCCTGCGGTGGTTATCCCAACCAACGAAGAACTGGTTATCGCGCAAGACGCGAGCCGTCTGACTGCCTGATTTCACACCGCCAGCCTAGCTGGCGGTGCTGTTTTGTAACCCGCCGTATATCGGCGGTAACGAAAGAGGATAAACCGTGTCCCGTATTATTATGCTGATCCCTACCGGAACCAGCGTCGGCCTGACCAGCGTCAGCCTTGGCGTGATCCGTGCTATGGAACGCAAAGGCGTTCGTCTGAGCGTCTTTAAGCCAATCGCTCAACCTCGTGCCGGTGGCGATGCGCCAGACCAGACTACCAGCATCGTGCGTGCTAACTCTTCTCTGCCAGCTGCTGAGCCGCTGAAGATGAGCCACGTTGAATCTCTGCTGTCCAGCAATCAGAAAGATGTGCTGATGGAAGAGATCATCGCGAACTACCACGCGAACACCAAAGACGCTGAAGTTGTACTGGTTGAAGGCCTGGTCCCAACCCGTAAACATCAGTTCGCCCAGTCTCTGAACTACGAAATCGCGAAAACGCTGAACGCGGAAATCGTCTTCGTGATGTCTCAGGGCACCGATACTCCGGAACAGCTGAACGAGCGTATTGAACTGACTCGCAGCAGCTTCGGCGGCGCGAAAAACACCAACATCACCGGCGTTATCGTTAACAAACTGAACGCACCGGTTGATGAGCAGGGCCGTACCCGCCCGGATCTGTCCGAGATTTTCGACGACTCTTCCAAAGCGAAAGTGATCAAAGTTGATCCGGCTAAACTGCAAGAATCCAGCCCGCTGCCAGTACTGGGCGCGGTGCCGTGGAGCTTCGATCTGATCGCTACTCGTGCAATCGATATGGCGCGTCACCTGAACGCTACTATCGTTAACGAAGGCGATATCAATACCCGCCGCGTGAAGTCTGTAACGTTCTGCGCACGCAGCATCCCGCACATGCTGGAACACTTCCGCGCAGGTTCCCTGCTGGTAACTTCCGCCGATCGTCCTGACGTGCTGGTTGCAGCATGCCTGGCGGCAATGAACGGCGTAGAAATCGGCGCCCTGCTGCTGACCGGCGGCTACGAAATGGACGCGCGCATCAACAAACTGTGCGAACGTGCATTCGAAACTGGCCTGCCAGTCTTCATGGTCAACACCAACACCTGGCAGACCTCTCTGAGCCTGCAGAGCTTCAACCTGGAAGTGCCGGTTGACGATCACGAGCGCATCGAGAAAGTTCAGGAATACGTTGCAAACTATATCAACGCTGACTGGATTGAATCCCTGACTGCGACCTCTGAGCGTAGCCGTCGTCTGTCTCCGCCAGCGTTCCGCTATCAGCTGACTGAACTGGCGCGTAAAGCCGGTAAACGTGTTGTTCTGCCAGAAGGCGACGAACCGCGTACCGTTAAAGCAGCGGCTATCTGTGCTGAACGCGGTATCGCAACCTGCGTACTGCTGGGTAACCCGGATGAGATCACCCGTGTTGCCGCGTCTCAGGGCGTTGAACTGGGTGCTGGCGTAGAAATCGTTGACCCGGATGTGGTTCGCGAAAGCTACGTTGCTCGCCTGGTCGAACTGCGTAAAAACAAAGGTATGACCGAAACCGTTGCCCGCGAACAGCTGGAAGACAACGTGGTTCTCGGTACTCTGATGCTGGAACAAGACGATGTTGACGGTCTGGTTTCCGGTGCCGTGCACACCACGGCAAACACCATTCGCCCACCGCTGCAGCTGATTAAAACTGCGCCGGGTAGCTCTCTGGTGTCTTCGGTGTTCTTCATGCTGCTGCCGGATCAGGTTTATGTTTACGGCGACTGCGCGATCAACCCGGATCCGACCGCAGAACAGCTGGCAGAAATCGCGATTCAGTCTGCTGATTCCGCGATTGCCTTCGGCATCGAACCACGCGTTGCAATGCTCTCCTACTCCACCGGTACCTCTGGTGCAGGTAGCGACGTAGAGAAAGTACGTGAAGCTACGCGTCTGGCGCAGGAAAAACGTCCTGACCTGATGATCGACGGTCCGCTGCAGTACGATGCGGCTGTTATGGCTGATGTAGCAAAATCCAAAGCGCCGAACTCTCCGGTTGCAGGTCGAGCTACCGTGTTCATCTTCCCGGATCTGAACACCGGTAACACCACCTACAAAGCGGTACAACGTTCTGCTGACCTGATCTCCATCGGGCCGATGCTGCAGGGTATGCGTAAGCCGGTGAACGACCTGTCTCGTGGCGCGCTGGTAGACGATATCGTCTACACCATCGCTCTGACCGCGATCCAGTCTTCCCAGCAGCAGTAATCTGCTGTGTACGCCGGATGGTGACCTGAACGCATCCGTTGCGACCGACATAGCGTGATTCTTGAAACCGGAAATAGCTGATATTTCCGGTTTTTTTATGCCTGTCCCGTTCATTAACAAATTCTGAAACATTTGCTTAGATGCGCTGCATCAATGAATAACTATTCTCCCGTTTGCATACTTAGCCTCTTTGCTTTGCAACAGGGATAGTCCTTTATGTCTGCAGTAACAGAATCACAACCCGCGAAAAAATGGGCCATGCCCGACACGCTGGTGATTATTTTTTTCGTCGCCATTTTAACCAGTCTGGCAACCTGGGTCGTTCCCGTCGGAATGTTCGACAGCCAGGAAGTGCAGTACCAGGTTGATGGACAAACCAAAACGCGTAAAGTGGTCGATCCCCACTCTTTTCGTATTCTGACCAACGATGCGGGTGAAGAGCAATATCACCGGGTTAAGTTCTTCACCACCGGCGATGAAAGCCCTGGTCTGATGAATTTTCCGTTTGAAGGGTTAACCTCCGGTTCAAAATTTGGCACCGCCGTTGGCATCATTATGTTTATGCTGGTGATTGGTGGTGCATTCGGTATCGTAATGCGCACAGGAACCATCGATAACGGCATCCTGGCGCTGATCCGTCATACCCGGGGTAATGAGGTCCTGTTTATCCCGGTACTGTTTATTCTCTTCTCGTTAGGCGGTGCCGTCTTTGGGATGGGGGAAGAAGCGGTCGCCTTCGCCATTATCATTGCACCGCTTATGGTGCGGTTAGGTTACGACAGTATCACCACCGTTCTGGTGACCTATATCGCCACCCAAATTGGCTTTGCCAGCTCATGGATGAACCCATTCTGTGTGGTTGTCGCACAGGGTATTGCGGGTGTCCCTGTACTCTCGGGTTCGGGTCTGCGCATCGTCGTGTGGGTTGTAGCGACGATGATCGGCCTGACGTTCACGCTGGCCTACGCGGCACGCATTAAGAAAAACCCTCTGCTGTCCCGGGTGCATGAATCGGACCGTTTCTTCCGTGAGCAGCAGGACGAGGTCGTCGAGCGACGTTTCACACTGGGTGACTGGCTGGTCCTGATCGTGTTGACCGCAGTGATGATTTGGGTGGTCTGGGGCGTTATCGTCAACGCGTGGTTCATTCCTGAAATTGCCAGTCAGTTTTTCACCATGGGGCTGGTGATTGGCATTATCGGTGTTGTTTTTCGACTCAACGGTATGACGGTCAATATCATGGCCTCCTCGTTTACTGAGGGTGCGCGAATGATGATCGCGCCTGCCCTGTTGGTCGGCTTTGCCAAGGGAATATTGCTGCTGGTTGGTAATGGCGAAGCGGGTGATGCCAGTGTGTTAAATACCCTACTGCACAGTATCGCCAGCGGTATCAGTGGCCTGGACAACGCGATTGCGGCCTGGTTTATGCTGCTTTTCCAGGCTGTGTTTAACTTCTTTGTCACGTCCGGATCGGGTCAGGCAGCACTGACTATGCCGCTACTGGCACCACTGGGCGATCTGGTAGGGGTCAACCGCCAGGTCACCGTGTTGGCCTTTCAGTTTGGTGACGGCTTCAGTCATATTATCTACCCAACCTCTGCATCGCTGATGGCGACATTAGGGGTGTGTCGGGTGGACTTCCGCAACTGGTTGAAAGTGGGCGCCACGCTGCTGGGTCTGCTGTTTATTATGTCCAGCGTAGTGGTCATTGGTGCGCAACTGATGGGCTACCATTAAACAACAAGGCCGGATAATGCGCATCAGCGGCTTATCCGGCCTGCAACGAGTCCCGATCCGTCATCCAGGATCGGCGGCGCTCAGTTTACTCAGCTTCTTCGTGTTTTTCGGCTTTCGCACTTTCATTCTTGGCATTGCGTGTCATCCACAGCGCCAGTGCTTTCAGTGAGTCCGGTGTAAATTCATCACAGCGCGCGGTAATTTCTTCCGGCGTCAGCCAGCACACTTCACTAATCTCTTCTTCCTGCAGCGCAAACGGTCCGTGAGACACGCAGCTAAACAGCCCGCCCCAGACGCGACAGTTCTGGTCTTCAAAATAAAACTGACCGTGCTCGGCAAATGGGACGCCGGCAATGCCCAATTCTTCTTCCGCTTCACGACGCGCGGAGTCCAGAAGCTGTTCATCAGCCTGCACAACTCCCCCCGCGGTAGCATCCAGCATACCGGGCATAAAGTCCTTTGTCTCAGTGCGACGTTGAACCAGAATTTTACCCATACCATCGTGTACAACGATATACGTTGCACGGTGGCGCAAGCATTGTGCCCGCATTTGTTCCCGGCTGGATTGTGCGATGACTTCATTGTCTTCATTCACAATATCCACCCATTCAGTACTTGCCAAACGACGCTGTTCCACCATCAGGAAACCTTCTTTTTTCTAGCGCTCTTACGGCGCGTTTACGTTTGTGGGGTAACTTACGGATTAATCTCGATCTGCGCAATAATACTTTGATCATTGAGTGCCATCACGCTGAGAACATTATCATCCAGAATCCCGTAGCTTGCCGTAAATCCCCCTTTCGGGATACTTACCGAACCTGGGTTAAACTGGTAGATATCCCCACGTCGCTCTGCCACCGGCAGATGCGTGTGCCCATAAACCAGCACATCGCCGGCGTTGAGCGGTGGTAAGTTATCCGGACCAAAAAGATGTCCGTGCGTCAGAAAGAGTCGCTGGCTGTCAGTCAGAATTTGCTGCCACGGCGCGGTTATTGGAAAATGCAGGAGCATCTGATCCACTTCGCTGTCGCAATTCCCACGCACCGCAATTATCCGCGACGCCTGCTCATTCAAACGCTCGGCGACCTGCGCTGGCGCGTAGCCCTCTGGCAGCGCATTACGCGGCCCATGGTTCAATACATCGCCCAGTATCACCAGCCATTGCGCACCGCTTTGGGCAAACCGTTCAAGTACGCATTCCGTAGCCGGCAACGAACCATGAATGTCCGATGCGAACATCAGTTTCATCACTCACCCCTCGTTGAAAAACACCTTTCAATGATACTGGATTACGCCCCTACTTTCAGCAGGAACGCTTCGCTGAAAGCGCGATAAAACGTTGTACCGAAGCGCGCTGCCACTGGAAGGTGGCATACTCCGCGAGCTGTTCTGGTACATCATCGCCATTCAGAACCAGTCGATTAAGCATTAGCGCTAAATCGCTGTCTGCAATACACCATTCACCAAACAAATTCTGCTTACCGTGCGCCAGTAAACTGCCCGCCGTAGCAAACAATTTTTCCGCACTGGCCCTGCCAGCTTCCGTCAACGGACCTTTCTTCACGCCACCAAAAACCACATCCGTCGAACGCTCTTCCCGGACAGGCATCAGATCGCTGCGGAGCCAGGCCTGAACCTGGCGGGCGCGAGCTCGTTTTTGTAGATCGTGCGGATAAATGCGCTCCCATTGCGGCGGCGCGAAACGCTCTTCCAGGAATTCGGCAATCGCCGAGGATTCACTCAGTTCAAAACCGTCAATGTCCAGAACCGGTACGCGCCGCGTCAGCGCATACCCTTGCCATGAAGGTTGCAAGTGTTCACCGCTATTGAGGTCAACGGTTTTCAGCGTAAAAGGCAGCCCTTTCTCTTGCAGAGCGACATAAACAGACAGCACATAAGGGGAGAAAAAGTTGGCATCTGACCACAGCGTAATTGCAGGTTTGCTCATAATGTCCTCTGACGTGTATTGGCTTGCTTTCAAAATATAGAGTCTTTCTCTCGCTGTCACTTGATGAAAACTCACGCACGTCAGCAGCTTCTATACTTGTAGTGACCCGGTTCATGACAAAACGGACGCTGAAAATGATCGACCTCTACTACACGCCATCGCCAAACGGGCACAAAATCACACTGTTTCTCGAAGAGGCACAGTTAAAATACCGGCTGATTCATGTAGATATCAGCAGAGGCAGCCAGTTCCGCCCTGACTTTTTGCTGATTTCACCAAATAATAAAATTCCGGCCATCATCGACTGCGCCCCGGAGGATGGTGGAAAACCCATTAGCCTGTTTGAGTCTGGTGAGATTTTACTCTACCTGGCGGAAAAGAGCGGTAAGCTACTCAGCGGTGAATTACGCGAGCGCCACACCACGCTGCAGTGGCTCTTCTGGCAGGTTAGCGGACTGGGGCCAATGCTGGGACAAAATCATCACTTCAGCCACTTCGCACCGCAAACTATCCCCTACGCTATTGAACGGTATCAGGTAGAAACCCAGCGACTGTACAACGTCATGAATAAACGTCTGGAAATATCACCCTGGCTGGGTGGCGATCATTACAGCATTGCCGACATTGCCTGCTGGCCGTGGATTAATCTCCACCAGCGCCAGCGTATCGACCTCGACAACTATCCGGCGGTCAATAACTGGTACGAACGAATCCGTACTCGTCCCGCAACAGAACGGGCGATGCAGCAAGCGCAGAGCGAGAAAAGTTAACGCGATTCGGTTCTCGTGTATCATGAAAAGGTTCATACATGGAGGAAACCTGCAATGTCACAACCTGACGCAATTATTCGTATAAAAAACCTTCGTCTGCGCACTTTTATCGGCATTAAAGAAGAGGAGATCCTGAACCGACAGGATATCGTCATCAATATTGCCATCCACTATCCCGCAGACAAAGCCCGGACCAGTGAAGATATCAACGACGCGCTGAATTATCGCACCATCACCAAGAGCATCATTTCGCACGTTGAGAGTAACCGCTTCTCATTGTTGGAAAAATTAACGCAAGATGTGCTCGATATCGCACGCGAACATCACTGGGTCACTTATGCTGAAGTGGAGATCGATAAACTTCACGCATTGCGTTACGCCGACTCCGTTTCCATGACATTGAGCTGGCAGCGCTAAACGTAACCCGGGAGGCGACATGCAGATTCTGATTACCGGCGGTACTGGCCTGATTGGACGTCATTTGATCCCCTGCCTGCTGGAACTGGGGCATCAGATTACCGTAGTGACACGTACTCCTGATAAGGCTCGTCAGATTCTGGACTCCCGGGTCACGCTATGGAAAGGGCTGGAAGAGCAGCAAAACCTCGATGGCATTGATGCTGTCATCAATCTTGCCGGAGAACCTATCGCTGACAAACGCTGGAGCGCTGAGCAAAAAGAGCGTTTGTGCCAGAGCCGCTGGGGGATTACGCAGAAACTGGTCGATTTAATCAAGGTCAGCGACACGCCGCCTGCCGTACTCATCTCCGGCTCCGCTACGGGATACTACGGCGATCTGGGTGAAGTCGTTGTGACGGAAGAAGAACCGCCACACAATGAATTCACCCATAAGTTGTGCGCCCGGTGGGAACAGATCGCCAGCGCTGCGCAAAGCGACAGAACGCGCGTATGTTTGCTGCGTACTGGCGTTGTATTGGCCTCTACGGGCGGGATCCTCGCTAAGATGGTCCCAGCGTTTCGCCTGGGGCTTGGCGGTCCTATCGGTAATGGGCGTCAATACCTGGCCTGGATCCATGTTGACGATATGGTCAACGGGATTATCTGGCTGCTGGACAACGATCTGCGCGGTCCCTTCAACATGGTTTCGCCATACCCGGTTCGCAATGAGCAGTTTGCCCATGCGCTGGGTCATGCCCTGAACCGCCCGGCGATCCTGCGCGTTCCGGCGGCCGCTATGCGGCTGCTGATGGGCGAATCCTCGGTGCTGGTCCTCGGGGGTCAGCGCGCGTTGCCCAAACGCCTGGAAGCGGCAGGTTTTGCGTTTCGTTGGTACGATTTGGAAGAAGCGCTGGCCGATGTCATCCGATAATGTCTGATATCCCTTCACTGTTGCCATTGTGGTGGTATGGTTAAAAAACCGGTTACTACAATGGCGACGTTATGGCGAAAATATCAACACCCCGACTTACCCTCTCTTTGTACCAACTCGCTGACTGGCCTTTTTTCCAGCGGCTACGAGAAAATCCTGACGTCATGCGTTTCATGGGGGATATCGCCCCAACCAAAGATACTCGCCTGCTCTTCGCCAGACGCCTTTCCGCTCGACATACCTTTGTTATCCGGGAGCACAACAACACGGCGCAACTGGGCGATATTGGCTTACAGATAAGCCATCTTTATCCTCAGGAAGCGGACATTGGCTACGCCATCACGCCGCGGGCGCAGGGAAAAGGTATTGCCAGCGAAGCCGTACGCGCCGTGTGCGATTATGCCTTTCAACAGGCTGGCGTAACGGCGATAAATGCCTATGTATTAGCCGGGAATACCGGGTCGATACGCATTCTGGAAAAAACAGGATTTCTACGCACTCAGGTGCTTGAAAAAGCCTATGAAGTGAACGGCATAGCGCATGACGACTGGGTTTATCGTCTGGAGTACGGCGCGTTAAAGCGATAGGCCCGGAAAGCATAGCGCCTCCGGGCAACTCAATTACTTCAGCGATCCTTTGAGGAACTGCTGCAAACGCGGACTTTGCGGATTACCGAATACCTGTTCCGGGTCGCCCTCTTCTTCAATTTTCCCCTGATGCAGGAAAATCACGTGCGTGGAGACATGACGGGCAAACCCCATTTCGTGGGTCACCACCACCATGGTTTTTCCCTCTTCGGCCAACTGCTGCATAATGCGCAACACTTCGCCCACCAGCTCTGGGTCTAGCGCCGACGTAGGTTCATCAAACAGCAATACTTCCGGTTCCATCGCCAGCGCGCGGGCAATGGAGACGCGCTGCTGCTGACCACCGGACAGATGCACCGGGTATTTCCCCTGTGCGCGCTCATCAATGCCCACTTTAGCCAGATACTTCACCGCACGTTCGCGGGCTTCCTGCTTGCTCAACCCCAGCACCTGGATCGGCGCTTCCATCACGTTTTCCAGCACCGTCATGTGGCTCCACAGGTTGAAGTGCTGAAAGACCATCGTCAGTCGCGTACGCAGCAGGCGCAGCTGATTTTTATCGGCAACCTTAAGCTGG
This sequence comes from Citrobacter sp. RHBSTW-00671, assembly GCF_014103415.1. Taxonomy (NCBI): domain Bacteria; kingdom Pseudomonadati; phylum Pseudomonadota; class Gammaproteobacteria; order Enterobacterales; family Enterobacteriaceae; genus Citrobacter; species Citrobacter sp. RHBSTW-00671. Next base: position 2,139,417 of record NZ_JABXPR010000001.1, on the reverse strand, counting down.
CCGTCTTTGTCGCGCACCAGACCAATGTTCTGGCCACTGACGACAATCGACCCGGCGCTCGGTTTCTCGAGAAAGTTAATGCAGCGCAGGAAGGTACTTTTACCTGAACCTGACGAGCCAATAATACTGATAACATCACCTGCGTTGGCCTGCAGCGATACCCCTTTCAGCACTTCATGTTCGCCGTAGTGCTTATGTAAATCGATAACGTTTAATTTATTCTCAGGCATCGTGTTACTCGAACTATTTAGAGGATACATGCTGCAACCAGCGTTTTTCCGCTTTACGGAACAGACTGATCAGGACATACGAAATCATCAAATACAGTACAGCGGCAATACCGAATGCGGTAAATGGCTGGTAGGTTGCCGAGTTGATATCACGGGCGATTTTCAACAGATCAGGCACCGTTGCGGTAAACGCCAGCGCCGTGGAGTGCAGCATTAAAATCACTTCATTGCTGTAAGCCGGCAGCGCAATACGCAGCGCGGAAGGCAAGATAATGCAGCGGTACAGTTTGAAGGAAGAGAAACCGTAGGCGCGTGCGGCTTCAATCTCGCCATGGGGCACGGAACGGATAGCCCCGGCGAAGATCTCCGTCGTGTAGGCACAGGTATTCAGCGTCAGCGCAAGTACGGTACAGTTAAGCCCGCTGCGGAAAAACGCGTTGAGGAAATCCGTGCCTTTAACTATCTCCAGCGTATACATCCCGGAATAAAACACCAACAGCTGAACATACAACGGCGTTCCACGAAAAATATAGGTGAACAGCCAGATGGGAAACTGGATAAACTTATTACTGGAAACACGACCAATTGCCAAAAACAGCGCCAGAATCCCGCCCATCACCACTGACGAAATCAGAAGCCACAGGGTGATAGCAACGCCGGTGTAGCGATATCCGTCGGTCCACAGCAGGGACTTCCAGTATTCCTGAATAATCTCAATCACAGGTCAGCCCTCTTCACACCCACGGAATAGCGGCGCTCAAGGTACAGCAGCACGCCATTAGAAACAGTGGTAAACACCAGATAGATGACCCCGCACACTACGGCAAAATAGAACGGCTCCCAGGTACTCTTCCCGGCAAGCTGAGTGGCTTTCACTACGTCTTCAAGTCCAAGCAACGACACCAGCGCCGTGGCCTTCAGAATGACCTGCCAGTTGTTGCCAATTCCCGGTAAGGCATAGCGCATCATCGCCGGGAACATAATGCGGCGAAATATTTGTGAGCTGGTAAAACCGAATGCCGTCGCCGCTTCAATATGACCTTTCGGTACCGCCATAAACGCGCCACGGAAGGTTTCAGTAAAATAGGCTCCGTAGATAAACCCGAGCGTAATAATCCCTGCGACCATCGGATCGATATCAATCTGACTGATACCCACTGCATCGGTAATGGTATTCAGCGCGATTTGTAATCCGTAGAAAATGAGCAGCATTAAGACGAGATCGGGAACCCCGCGGATAAGCGTGGTGTACCCTTCGAATATAAGCGCCAGCGCCCGGCTTTGCGAAAGCTTCGCTGCCGCGCCAACAAGGCCTATCATGACCGCCAGCACTACCGAGCTGAGAGCCAGCTCCAGCGTAACAATCGCACCCTGTAAAATAACACCTGAAAAGCCATACAACATGCTGCCTGTCCTGTCGTGTGTGGTGGAGTAATAAGCCTCTTTTGATTTCAGACTAACCGTTAAATGCCGGATGGCGGCTTTGCCTTATCCGGCCTACAAAATCACCGTAGGCCTGATTAGCGCAGCGCCATCAGACATCAATTCAACGCGTCAAAAATCTACGGGCTTTATCAGCACCTGCGGTGATTAACCGCCGTAAACATCAAAATCGAAGTACTTTTTCGCCAGCTTCTCGTAAGTACCGTCAGCTCGCATTTCGGCAAAGGCTTTGTTCAGCGCTTCGCGCAGCTCGTTGTCGTCTTTGCGCAGTCCCATACCGGTACCCACACCGAACAACTTCTCATCTTTCACAGACGGGCCGCCGAATTTGTAATCTTTACCAACTGGCTGCTTCAGGAAGCCTTCGCTGGCTGCGACTTCATCCTGGAATGCGGCATCAATACGCCCGGCAGTCAGGTCAGAATAGATATTGTCTTGCCCCTGATAGGAGACAATTTCAATGCCTTTTGGCGCCCAGTGTTCGTTACCGAACGTTTCCTGAGTGGTGCCCTGCAGCACACCGACACGTTTACCTTTCAGCGACTCAATGGTCGGCTGAATAGCAGAATCTTTAGCAACCACCAGACGCGAATCTGCTGCATAAAGCTTGTCGGTAAAGGCAATCTCTTGCTGACGTTTTTCAGTAATGGAAAGCGACGACATGATGGCATCGATCTTCTTCGCTTTTAACGAAGGGATCAGCGCGTCCAGCGGGTTTTCCACAAAGGTACATTGTGTATTGATGCGCTTGCAGAGCTCTTTAGCCAGATCGATATCAAAACCGACCAATTCACCCTGCGCATTTTTCGATTCGAACGGTGCATAAGTAGGATCCGTACCGATACGAATTTTTTGCGGGATGGCTGCAAATGCTACGGTAGCACTGGAGAAAGCCAGAACCAGAGAAAGAGACAACACCAGTTTTTTCATAACTATCCTCAACAGACTGTCTTTTATAGGGGATCTTTACAGGACCAGGTGCAGTTATCGTGCCATTAATCAGGCCGACAAGGCAAAGCATTCTACCTTGTCAGCGGTATTTATTTGCATGAAAAGCGCTTAAGTATGCACTCATGCTTATTAAGTCAGCGACAAAAGCACCAAAACAGTGCACTGAATTTATTATGCACCGTAATGGTTACCCGCAATGGTGCAGTCAATTCCCCGCTTCGGCGTATTAATCGCCGTAGACATTGAAGTTAAAATACTTGCTCGCCATTTTGTCGTAGGTGCCGTCTTTGCGCAGTTCGCCCAGCGCTTTATCAAACGCCGCTTTCAGCTCGACATCGTCTTTGCGTAAGCCAATCCCGGTCCCGTCGCCAAAATATTTTTTATCTTTAACTGACGGACCGGCAAACGCGTAATCTTTACCTGCAGGTTGTTTCAGGAAACCTTCACTGGCTGCGACTTCGTCCTGCAACGCCGCGTCCAGACGGCCTGCCGTCAGGTCAGAATAGATAAGGTCCTGGTTCGCATAAGCCACCACGTCCACGCCTTTGCTGCGCCAGTTGTCATTGGCATAGGCTTCCTGTGTCGAACCTTGCAGGACGCCAACATGTTTACCCTTGAGGGAGTCCAGAGTCGGCTGAATTGGGGAGCCTTTCGCGGCGATCAGACGTGAATCTGCTGCGTAAAGTTTGTCTGAGAACGCAATTTCTTGCTGGCGTTTCTCGGTGATGGAAAGCGAAGAGATGATGGCATCAATTTTTTTCGCTTTCAGCGACGGGATCAGCGCATCAAAATCACTGGCAACCCAGGTACATTTGATCTGCATACGTTTACACATCTCATTTCCCAGATCGATATCAAAACCGACAAAATCGCCTTTGGCATCTTTAGAGGAAAAAGGAGCGTACGTTGTATCTGTACCAATACGAACTGTCTGCGGAAGTGCTGCGTAGCTGGCCGCGGTGGCGGAGAGTCCTACCAGCAAAGACAAAGCAAGAACCGTCTTCTTCATACATAACCCTCAAGTGGCGTAATTTTATTATGTTTTACGTTGTGTTGTGTGTTTGCAGACTTTTTCATGCAGGTCTTATGCCATTTTCGCATCGATGAGGATATTCGACGTTAAATATGTTAATAAAACGTTGCAATAATGTCCTGATTTTGAAGATAGCAGGTCTGACGGTTGAACCGCAGCGTTTCGTTGCGTTTTAACGAATTAAATGTTGAGGATATGATCGCGGTTACAAAATTGCCCTGAAACAGGGCAACGGATGTTTCTTTGCACGCTGATGGAACGGCTTACGCCCCTTGCCAGCGGGTGAACAGGTCCTGCGGAAGAGCGATATCAAACTGATCAAGCACACGATTAACCGTTTGATTAATCACATCATCAAGCGTCTGTGGCCGATGATAGAAGGCGGGAACGGGTGGCATAATCACCGCGCCAATTTCTGCCGCCTGAGTCATAAGACGCAAGTGCCCGAGATGCAGCGGAGTCTCACGTACACACAGCACCAGGGGACGGCGTTCTTTCAGCACCACATCTGCCGCACGGGTAAGCAGTCCATCGGTGTAGCTGTGAACGATGCCAGAAAGCGTTTTGATTGAACATGGCAGAATAACCATTCCGGCGGTCTGAAAAGAACCGGAGGAGATACTGGCGGCGATATCGCGCGTATCGTGCGTCACATTCGCCAGGGCCTGCACGTCGCGTACAGAGAGGTCCGTTTCCAGCGCCAGCGTCTGCCGCGCCGCCTGGCTCATCACCAAATGGGTTTCCACATCGGTAACGTCACGCAAAACCTGTAGCAGGCGCACACCGTAAATTGCCCCGCTTGCGCCAGAAATACCAATGATGAGTCGTTTCATGTTTAATCGCCCTTGCTTGCTCAGGGCCGACTTTGCAGGAATTTACGGTGAGTTGCAAGCAAGGGTGCAGGTTGCCCCTTGCTTGCGAGCAAACGTTAACCTTCGTTGTGCATCTCAAGATTTTCCGCTTCGTTCTGGCGCAATACCGCTTTGGCATCGTCATTACGCAAAGAGTCGAGGAAATCGAGATACTGCTGGTCAACATCTTTAGTGACATAGACGCCATTAAACACGGAGCATTCAAACTGCTGAATATCCGGGTTCTCAGCACGCACAGCGTCGATCAGATCGTTCAGATCCTGGAAGATGAGCCCATCCGCGCCAATGATTTGACGGATCTCGTCCACTTCACGACCATGAGCAATCAGCTCCGTCGCTGTTGGCATGTCAATGCCATAAACGTTCGGGAAGCGAATCTCCGGTGCGGCAGAGGCCAGATAAACCTTTTTCGCGCCAGCTTCACGCGCCATTTCGATAATCTGTTCTGAAGTCGTTCCACGCACGATGGAATCATCAACCAGCAGTACGTTTTTATCACGGAACTCAGCGCGGTTGGCATTCAGCTTACGGCGCACGGATTTACGACGCAGCTGCTGACCCGGCATGATAAAGGTACGCCCCACATAGCGGTTTTTCACAAACCCCTGACGATATGGCTTACCGAGGATACGGGCAATTTCCAGCGCGATATCACAAGAGGTTTCCGGAATGGGGATCACCACGTCGATATCCAGGTCTTCCCACTCACGGGCAATTTTTTCGCCAAGCTTTGTTCCCATATTCACGCGGGCGCTGTAAACGGAAATCTTGTCGATGAAGGAGTCAGGACGCGCGAAGTAAACATATTCAAACAGGCATGGGTTGCTGACCGGATTATCGGCACACTGGCGGGTAAACAACTGACCTTTTTCGGTAATATACACCGCTTCACCAGGAGCAACATCACGCAGGAATTCAAAGCCCAGCGTATCCAGCGCCACGCTCTCGGAAGCCACCATATATTCGGTACGACCATCGCCGATATCGCGTTTGCCCAGCACCAGCGGGCGGATACCGTTAGGATCGCGGAAGGCAACCATACCGTGACCGATAATCATCGCCACACAGGCATAGGCACCACGGATCTGACGGTTGGTCGCTGCAATCGCAGCAAAAATATTGTCGGCTTCCAGCGGATAATGGCGGAAGTTATCCAGCTCGCTAGCGAAAATATTCAGCAGAATTTCTGAATCTGAAGTGGTATTGATGTGACGGCGCTTTTCTTCGAACAGCTTTTTACGCAGCTCATGCGCGTTGGTCAGGTTGCCGTTGTGGGCAAGCGTGATGCCATACGGTGAGTTGACGTAAAAAGGTTGAGCTTCAGAGGCGCTGGAGCTGCCAGCCGTCGGGTAACGCACATGACCGATGCCCATATTGCCCTGCAAACGCTGCATATGGCGCGCTTCAAAAATATCGCTCACCATTCCGTTTGCTTTACGCAAACGGAAGCAGTTATTGGCATCAATGGTGATGATGCCTGCGGCATCCTGACCACGGTGCTGGAGCACCGTTAACGCGTCATAAATCGACTGGTTTACCGGCATAACACCGGCGATACCGACAATACCGCACATACGTCTTTTCCTCGTTCAGCAACGACCCAAAGTTTATACTTTGGGCAAGAAACTTGACGAGCTTTGCAGATAGTCAAAGAACCATCTGATGATGAAACTGAACTGCGGGATCAGCTGCGACTTACTCCAGTCTTCACTTTTCGACAGACCGGTAAACGTATCGAGAAAGAACAGTATGGCGGCGACGATCAGCGCCCCTCTCAGAGCACCGAAGCAGATCCCCAACACCCTGTCAGTACCCGACAGGCCTGTTTTCTCCACCAGCTGGCCTATCACAAAGTTAACGATAGCGCCGACGATAAGTGTCGCGATAAACAGTATCGCGATAGCAATCCCATTCCGAACCAGTTCGTCTTCAAAGCCCGTAAACCAGACAGACAGGTAAGTGTAGTAATGGCTGGCGACAAAGAAAGCACAACCCCAAGTCACCAACGATAATGCTTCACGTACAAAGCCACGGATCAGGCTAACCAGACAGGAAAAACCAATCACCGCGATAATGGCGTAATCAATCCAGACCATAAGTGTCCCACGATTTTACGCCCTGTCGTCCTGTTCGGGGCGCATTCTAACAGAAAAAGAAAACGTTTGCGTAGGGATTTCCTTTCCACGCGTAAATAAAAATGGCGCTGAAAAAATCTTCAACGCCATACGGTTTTATGCCTCTTCGGGCACTGCCGGATAGCGGTGTTAATACCGTATCCGGCCGACATGAGACAGCCCCTTAATTAGGGGTATACCCCATCACAACCCCACTCAGACCGGAGATTTTCTGCAGTTCTCCCAGCGAGTTTTTCAGCTTATCTCTGGACGCATCAGGCCCAACGAGAATTCGGGTTATTTTACCCTGTACCGGCGTTGACGGGGAAGTATATACCCGGAAGCCCGCACCACGTAACTTACCGACGATCTCATTGACCTTATCCGCATTTTTCAACGCACCGAGCTGTACAACGTAGGCTTTCCCGGTTGGTGCCGGCGCGTCTTCGACGACCGGTTTCGGTGCTGGTGCAGGAACGGGCGTCGGCGCCGGAGCAGCGGCAACAGGTTGCGGCTTCGGTTTTGGTTTTGGCGGCTCCACAGGCGCAGGGATAGGATCGAACTCTGCGTTGTTTGCTGCCGTCAGACGCGACGGGTCCAACGACGGCGCGGCCGCATCACCGGCACGCACCTCTTCTGCCGCACCTTCCGGCGGTTGCGTCGGCAGCGCCTGCGTCGCCGCAGGCATCATGTCCGGTTCATCGCGATCGCCAGGTTTTGGTACCAGCGGGATCGCCGCAAACTCATCCTGATAATGTTTTTTCTGCCCGTCGAGCAGCCCGGGAAGCACAATCACCCCAAGCGCGACCAGCACAATAGTGCCAACTAATCGATTCTGAAACTTACTCGCCACCGCTTCTCCCCACGTCTATTACTTCCATGACATGTGCGACAGTGTGAAACGATCCACACACCAACACGGTATCTTCTGGTTTTGCCGCGGCCAGGGCCGCAATCCATGCCTGAGCCACGCTGTCATAGGCTTCGCCATTACCCAAGTGCTCCAGCAGTTGTTCTGCCGTTGCGCCACGCGGGCCTTCCAGAGGCGCACAATACCAGTCGTCAACCACGCTTTTCAACCAGGCTAACGTACCGGCAATGTCTTTATCATGTAGCATACCGATAACCGCAAGTACGCGCCCACTTTTCACTAACTTTTTCAGACGTTCAGTCAAATATTCCGCCGCATGTGGATTATGAGCAACATCAAAAATCACCCGCGGTGACTCGCTCACAATCTGAAAGCGCCCCGGTAAAATAGCCTGCTCGATACCTTCACGAATCGCCTGCTCGCTGACGTTAAGTCCACTGGCGCGCAGTGCTGCCAGTGCGGTCGCGGCGTTAGGTTGCGGGACCTGCGGTAACGGCAGTTGTGTCAGCGTACCGTGGCTATCGGTGAATGACCAGTCGTTCTCCGTAACCGAATAGCGCCAGTCCACGCCACGGCGCTGCAGTATCGCCCCTGTCTCTTGCGCCACATCCGCGATGGTATAGGGCATTTCCGGTTCACCGACGATAGCCGGTTTATCTGCACGGAAGATCCCCGCCTTCTCGCGGCCAATGCTTTCGCGATCGGGTCCCAGCCAGTCAGTATGGTCAAGCGCAATGCTGGTGACCACCGCGACATCGGCATCGACGATATTGGTTGCGTCAAGACGGCCACCTAAACCCACTTCCAGAATCACCACATCAAGCTGCGCCTGTTTAAACAGCCACAATGCTGACAGCGTGCCGTATTCAAAGTAGGTCAGCGAAATATCGCCACGTGCGTCTTCAATCTCAGCAAACGAGGCGGTATGCGCGGATTCCGGCAGTTCACGCCCCTGCACGCGCACGCGTTCCGTGTAGCGCACCAGATGCGGCGAACTGTATACTCCGACCTTATAACCTGCTGCGGTCAGCACCGATTCCAGCGTACGGCAGGTCGTGCCTTTTCCGTTAGTTCCCGCCACCGTAAAGACAAATGGCGCAGGTTTCAACACGCCCAGTTTGCGCGCCACCAGGCTTACTCGTTCGAGGCCCAGATCGATGGTTTTACTGTGCAGGTTTTCCAGATAAGAAAGCCACGACGCCAGGGGCGACGTGGCTTGAGGAATAGGTTTATTGTCCATGATGCCTGTAGATTCTTTACGTTGAGAAAAGCAAAAGGGCAGCGCCTGTGGCCCTGCCCTTTTCAGTTATCAGGCCTCTGATTCCTGATCGGGTACCGGAGGTACCACCTCGCCTTCACGCGGTTCATCCGGATTCGGCGCGGGCAGATTCATCAGCTTCGCCAGAACACTTGCCAGTTTCAGACGCATTTCCGGGCGGCGTACGATCATATCGATAGCGCCTTTTTCAATCAGGAATTCACTACGCTGGAATCCCGGCGGCAGTTTCTCACGTACGGTCTGCTCAATAACACGTGGACCGGCAAAGCCGATCAGTGCTTTCGGCTCAGCAATGTTGAGATCGCCCAGCATCGCGAAGCTTGCAGAAACACCGCCCATGGTAGGGTCAGTCAGTACGGAAATGTACGGTAAACCACGTTCCTGCATTTTTGCCAGCGCCGCAGATGTTTTTGCCATCTGCATCAGTGACATCAGCGCTTCCTGCATACGCGCCCCGCCAGACGCAGAGAAACAGATCAGCGGGCAGTTGTCTTCCAGCGCCTGTTCGACCGCACGGACGAAACGCGCGCCGACGACAGAGCCCATGGAACCGCCCATAAAAGCGAACTCGAATGCAGCTGCAACGACCGGCATACCGTGAAGCGTACCTTTCATTACCACCAGCGCGTCTTTCTCACCGGTTTCTTTTTGCGCAGAAGCCAGTCTGTCTTTGTATTTTTTGGAATCACGAAACTTCAGCACATCTTTCGGCTCAAGCTCGCTACCCAGTTCCACAAGAGAACCTTCATCTAACAGGCTATGCAGGCGATTACGCGCCGACATGCGCATGTGATGGTCACACTTCGGACAGACCTCAAGATTACGTTCCAGCTCAGCACGGTATAAAACCTGACCGCAGCTATCGCACTTGGTCCACACCCCTTCAGGAATGCTTGCCTTGCGGGTGGGAGTAATGTTGCTTTTAATTCGTTCAATCCAGCTCATTGGTGACCTTTCTGCCTGAACCCTAGTCAGCTTTGTTATAAGGGGCGCATAATGCCATTTTTGCCCCAAACAGACCATGAATGTTGCACATTAAAACATAACAGCCCGAAACTTTGGATAAAAAAGTGGTCGAACCGCTGAGTTACTTTCTATTTTGCAGCCCGTGACGCAGCGCGTTTATGGCGAATCACTTCAATCACGCCCGGCAATACGGAAAGGACGATAATCGCCACAATCAATAATTTCAGGTTTTCCTGAACGATCGGCAGATCGCCAAACAAGTAGCCTGCATAAGTGAACAGCAATACCCACAGCAACGCGCCTGCAACGTTATACATCGCAAAATGACGGTAGGACATGTGTCCCATACCCGCAACAAACGGTGCAAATGTACGCACGATAGGAACGAAACGCGCCAAAATAATCGTTTTGCCGCCATGACGCTCATAGAACGCATGGGTTTTATCCAGATAGCTGCGGCGGAAAATTTTGGAATTTGGATTACTGAAAAGTTTTTCACCGAACAACCGGCCAATCGTGTAGTTCACCGCATCTCCCACAATCGCCGCCACAATCATCAACGCCACCATCAGATGAACATTGAGATCGTTCGTTGGCAATGCAGAAAGTGCACCAGCGACAAACAGCAGCGAATCTCCCGGCAGGAACGGCGTTACCACCAGTCCTGTTTCGCAGAACAGGATCAGAAACAGAATCGCGTAACCCAGATACCGTATTCCGCGACAAGCTCCGCCAGGTGCACATCAATGTGCAGGATAAAATCGATGAGGAAGTAAATCAGATCCATAGTTATGCCTTTATACAATTCAAATTAGTCCGCCAGAAATAGCGGGCCCATTGGCGGTTTTGGCAGGTCGAACCGGTCAGGGTAATCTACCGCCACCAGATACAGACCTTCCGCCTTCGCCGTTGCTGCTGCTAACGTTCTGTCCTTCGCCGCTAACAGTTCTGCAATCCAGCTCTCCGGCTGGTTGTGGGCGCCTACTTCCATCAGGCTGCCGACAATATTCCTGACCATATGATGTACAAAGGCATTCGCTTTAATATCCACCACCACATAAGTGCCGAAACGCGCGACGTTTATATGTATCACGTTACGCCACGGCGTGCGTGACTGACACTGCACTGCCCGAAACGAGGTAAAATCATTTTCGCCAATCAGGCACTGAGCCGCACGATGCATACGCTCAGCATCCAGCGGCTCATAGTAATGTGTCACGCCTTTACCCAAAACCGCAGGGCGCAACCGATGATTGTAGATGATGTAGCGATAACGGCGAGCCGTGGCGCTAAATCGGGCATGAAAATCATCCGGTACCGCTTTCACCCAGCGTACGGCGATGTCACCAGGTAAATTCGCATTTACCCCCAGCGTCCACGCCGCATCTTTACGTTGCGCGGTGGTTTCAAAATGCACCACCTGTCCCGTACCATGAACACCCGCATCCGTGCGGCCCGCACAAAAGACAGTAATGCGTTCATTCGCAACCTGAGAGAGCGCTTTTTCCAGTTTTTCCTGAACGCTACGCACTTCGTTCTGGCGCTGCCAGCCATAATACTTGCTGCCGTCATACTCAATGCCCAGCGCAATTTTATGCGTTGACGGCTGTTGCAGGTCAGACATTAGTACAGGTACTCCTGCACCAGTTTTTCCGCAACTTTTACTGCCATCAATGCGCCGCCAAAGCGCACGTTATCCGCCACGGACCAGAACTGAACCTGTTCCGGCATACCGTAGTCGTTATGTACGCAACCAATTGACAGGTGCGGCGTACCAGACGCATCGCCAACCTGAGTCGGGAAATCAGTCTCTTCTGACAGCACAATATCTTCACCACGAGAAAAGGCATCACGCGCCTCTTCTGCGGCCAGCGGGCGCAGCGCTTCAAAATTCACCATCTGCGCATGACCGTAGAACACCGGTGACTGCACGATGCTGGCTGAAATTAACAGGCCGTCATCTTGCATAATTTTACGGACTTCATCGACGATACGACGTTCTTCGCGCACGCTACCTTCGCGATCGGGCAACAGCGGCAGCATATTGAACGCCAGTTGGCGGCCAAAGAAGTCATCCTCGTCAATCGGGATCCCGTTGAGCAATTTCGCACTCTGTCCGGCCAACGCGTCTACCGCTTTTTTACCGTGGGCGGAAGCCGAGATAATGTTGGTTACCGTAATCCGTGAAAGACCACCGTCATCGATCAGCGGTTTCAGCGCGGAAAGCAGTTGACTGGTCAGGCTGTTTGGCACCGCGATAACGTTGCGATTGCGGTAATCCGCCAGTACAAATGGGTTAACGTCCGGGACGACCAGCGGAACGTCAGGCTCGAGCGCAAACAGACCACTGCTGTCAATCACCAGACAACCGGCATTGGTTGCTTCCTCCACCCATGCCGCAGTGGCTTCAACTCCCGCGACAAAAAATGCCAGTTGAGCCTGGGTCCAGTCAAAGTCAGCGACATCCTGAACAATGACCGATTTACCGTTAAAACGCAGGTGTTCACCAGCACTTTCATTGCGTGCCAGCGCATAGATTTCACCGACCGGGAACTGGCGCTCAGCCAGCGTATCGAGCAGGGCTTCGCCTACGGCGCCCGTTGCGCCCAGAATGGCAATATTCCAGCCTTCAGACATGGTGATTTACTCCAGAAATACATAAGCGTCCCTGTCGTATTATTCGACAGGGAGCATTAAGAAGACATTAATGTGCCGGATGATGAACGGCGTTAAAACCCAGCTTACACAGCAGGGCTGCGGCGGCAGCGTCGTCACACATTACGTATAAAGACGACCACTCGCGACGTTCAAGATAATTCTTGCGCAGTTTATCAAATTCACCCGGAATTCCAGCAACTTTGCGCAATGGCGCATCGTCGCGGCGCACATCATACACTAAATGAACCAGCCTTTTCAGCGTTGGCTGATCTAACGGACCATGCAGGGTGATACGACCAAATTCCGGCGCAGGTAACAGGGTGTTGAGCGCAATGTGCTGTTCGCGACCAATAAACTTACTGTAGGCCTCAAAGACCTGTGTGGTGCCACGCGCTTTTCCTTCCAGAGTATAGCCGGCAATGTGCGCCGTACCAATGTCCGCTTTCTCCAGCAGCGCCACATTCAGGTCCGGCTCGCCTTCCCAGACATCCAGCACGACGCTCAGCGACTGCCCGGCGTTGAGTCGGTTCAGTAAGGCGGAATTATCCACGACCGGTCCGCGGCAGGCATTAATCAGAATGGTTCCGGGCTTCAGGCGGCTAATCAGCGCCTCATCGGCCAGGTGCAGCGTTTTGTACGGCTCTTCTTTGAACAACGGCGTGTGGAAGGTCAACACATCTGCTTGCTCAACCAGTTCTTCCAGCGTGCGGAAATCGCCCTCGTCGCCCCGATCGGCACGCGGTGGATCGCACAGCAAAGTACGGATACCTAATGCTTCCAGTCGCGCCTGTAAACGCCCTCCCACATTACCTACACCGACAATACCGACCGTACGGTCACGTAATGCAAAACCATCGCGCTCAGCCAGCATCAGCAGCGCAGAGAAGACATATTCCACTACCGCAATCGCATTGCAGCCGGGAGCCGCTGAAAAACCAATACCTGACTGCGCAAGCCAGGCATCATCCACATGATCCGTGCCTGCCGTTGCCGTACCGACAAACTTTACCGGTTTTCCACTGAGTAGCGATGCGTTTACTTTCGTCACCGAACGCACCATTAACGCATCCGCATCATCCAGTTCGGTGACGGGAATCGGGCGACCGGGAACCGCTTTGACCTCCCCCAAACGACTGAACAGTTCGCGGGCATAGGGCATATTTTCATCAACGAGGATTTTCACGTCTTTCTCACCTGTTTGAGAACGAGAGTTAACCGGGCAAGTGTGCCATAATCTCGCCGCCAGGCATACTGCGAGACCTGGTTAGCACAGATTTAAGGAACAGAGATGATGCAGCCCATTTCAGGTATGCCCGCACGCCCTCCCGGTGAAGGCCAAAACCCTCCTTCCGTTGCCGGTGAACAGCCACTGTCCACGCAGCAGCGTACCGTGCTGGAACGATTGATTACCCGTTTGATTTCGCTTACCCAACAGCAAAGCGCTGAGGTGTGGGCTGGAATGAAGCACGATTTGGGCGTTAAAAGCGATACGCCGCTGCAGTCACGTCACTTCCCCGCAGCAGAACAAAACCTGAATCAGCGTCTGGGGGTTGCTCAGCAGAATCATGCTAACCGTCAGGTTCTGTCGCAGCTCACTGAATTACTGAGTCAGGGAAATAATCGCCAGGCGGTGAGTGATTTTATCCGTCAACAGTACGGGCAGACAGCGCTCAGCCAGCTCAAACCGGAACAGCTGAAGAATGTGCTCACCCTGTTGCAACAAGGGCAGCTTTCAATTCCGCAGCCGCAGCAGCGTCCGGCAACCGATCGCCCTTTATTACCCGCCGAGCACAATACGCTGAATCAGTTGGTCACTAAGCTGGCGGCCGCCACGGGAGAGTCGGGGAAAATGATCTGGCAGTCCATGCTGGAACTGTCTGGTGTAAAAAGCGGCGAGCTGATCCCGGCAAAACAGTTCACCCATCTGGTGACATGGCTGCAGGCGCGCCAGACCCTCAGTCTGCAAAATGCGCCGACGCTGCAAACGCTGCAGGCGGCGCTAAAACAGCCGCTGGAGCCAAATGAGCTAACGGCCATAAAAGAGTATGCGCAGCAAACGTACCAGATCCAGCCGCAAACGATCCTGACGGCGGTACAAGTGCAGGACTTGCTGAATCAAATCTTCCTGCGCCGCGTGGAACGTGACCGGGAGCAGGAATTAAACGATCCGCGTCATCTTCAACCCATTTTCAGCCCGTTCGCACCGGTGATTGAAACAATAAAAACACTGTCGGCACGACCGGGGCTGATATTTGTCGCCTTGCTGGTAGCATTAGCCCTGTTCTGGTTGCTTGCTTAACCTTTTCGCAGAGTCAGCAGCGTCACGAAAATGCCCACCACCGCGGAAATCGCCCCGGCAAGGAATACCGAGGAGTAACCGTATGCAGTGGCCAGAACCCCGGCGACAGGACCGCTTATGCCGTAGGAGATATCCTGAAACGCGGCGTAACCGCCGAGAGCCGTACCACGAACCTGGGCAGGCACTCGCTTCACGACCTCCACACCCAGCGCCGGGAAGATCAGCGAACACCCGGCCCCGGTTAATGCCGCTCCCAGCAGCGCAATCCAGGCAGATGGAGCCTGCCATAGTAGAATCAGACCCGCGGTTTCAACCAGTAAAGAGACAACTGCGACGTTAACCCCGCCAAACCTGTCTGGCATCCAGCCAAACAGAATACGCATCAGCACAAACGCCCCGCCAAATGCA
The DNA here is from genome assembly GCF_014103415.1 of Citrobacter sp. RHBSTW-00671. Classification (NCBI taxonomy): domain Bacteria; kingdom Pseudomonadati; phylum Pseudomonadota; class Gammaproteobacteria; order Enterobacterales; family Enterobacteriaceae; genus Citrobacter; species Citrobacter sp. RHBSTW-00671. Next base: position 2,124,293 of record NZ_JABXPR010000001.1, on the reverse strand, counting down.
GTCAGGGTGAAACCCGCCATCGTCCAGCCGTTGCTGACAAAATAGAGCGAAATAAAGGTACCAATTACCGCAAAACCAACGCCCTGCAGCGCCAGGCCCAGACCAGGTTTCCAGATAAGTCCCACCACACTCCACAACGAAGGGCGTTCTCCTGCATGCGCAGGCACTTTACGCACGGTACCGTTGAACGCCCATGCCAGCAGCGGTAATACCATCGTGGTTCCCGCCAGCGCCGCGAAGCCAAAGTGGCTGTGGATCAGTAGCCCCAGCGGTGCACCGGCCGCCAGCGCGCCGTAAATCGCCATTCCGTTCCACGACATCACCTTACCGGAGCGCGTTGGCCCGACCAGCCCAAGCCCCCAGGTCAGCGTTCCGGTCAGTAACTGGCTTTCACCAAAACCGAGGATCAAACGCCCAACGATCAACAACGCAAACTTCACCGGAACGGAGACGGGCAATAGCGCGGCTAACAACCACGCCGCGCCCGCCAGCGCACAGGCAAACATCCCCTGTAGCGCCGAACGTTTAGCGCCATATTGATCGGCTAAGCGCCCGGCGTAGCCGCGCGTTAATACCGTTGCCAGAAACTGGACGCCTACGGCGATACCGACCATGGTGTTGCCATAGCCCAGTTCCTGATGCACAAACAGAGGAATGACGGGCAAAGGTAAACCGACCGTCATATAGGTCAGGAAAACCGCAAAAGCGATACGAAACAGCGAAAAATTCGCCGAAGGTATTTTTTCTTGTTGGGTTACAGCTGTCATGCGTTACTCCAAAATGCAGAGTAAGGCGAGGAATGTCCACGCCCCCTCTACCTGACTATCAGGATTAAGGTGCGTTGGATAACGTTAAACGCTTACGCATTATCAAGAGGATAATGTTGAAGCTGGAGTCTGCCTGCGAGTGGCCCTGGCTGTCAACTGTGAAAGCATCGCAGTGCGTTTCAACGCTGTGATTTCTCTACGAACAAAAAGGGAAATACCGCATCAATGCCTTTCGCTCTGAACCGCTCGGTTACCTGTTCACGCTGCTGCGGCGTCAGGAGCAGGAACATCATATCCCAAATCTCTTTGGGTCCTGCTTCCTGCACGATGTTGCGATCTGGTGCTTCGGTTTTCTCATTCTCATTCAGATACGAGCGTAGATACAGTGGGAACACAGAAATATGAAATTCCTCGGCCTTAGATTTCGCACGCTTGCGCTTAACGCCCTCTTTCCCTTCACTGTAGGTATTTAAGCGCAGGCGTACAGCGGGTGCGCTTCCAGGAAACCCCGGTAATTCAAGACACTCCTTTACCGTGAACCACTCTTTTACCATCAGTTTCTTTCCTTTCTGCTGATGAAATAAAAATATTTTTTCTTTTTCGCGAAATTTCAAATTAATTCTGGCACTATTCCTACGATAAAAAGAAAGTAACATTCTTTTGTCTTTCTAATTTATAACCTGAAAAATATCGGTGCCGATAACACATCTTCTTAGGATTACAGAATGGAACAAAAAAGCCAAGACTGGCATCGTGCAGATATTAAAAGTGCACTGGAAAAAAGAGGTATTACACTCAGAGAATTGTCACGTTCGGCGGGTTTATCTCCTGACTCGCTGCGTAATGTATTTACCCGCAGTTGGCCCCGTGCAGAACAGATCATCGCACAGGCGCTGGAAACCACGCCGGACGTAATTTGGCCGTCACGCTATCTTGCAAAATCAGCAAAAAAAACCGTTACAAAGAATAATCATCAATTATAAATATATTAACCAAAATTTACCCGGCGGATTTATCAATATCTCAATCAAATATATTTACGATATTAATAGCACTATCGGCCCTTCCCATCAGATTAAATCCTGTTAAAGCAATACGCGAACTTATTACCTATTCCATTAACAGGAGTCATGATGAGCTGGAATAAAACAACAGCAGTTAATCACGCTAAATCCCACGCGAGTTCACATTCTCAAGGACGCTGCGCGGAATTTACCCGCAAAGCCATTCAGGCAGGAGGTATCACTCTTGGGCATACTTATCATGCTAAAGATTATGGCCCGATGCTAAAAAGTGCCGGTTTCAGCGCCATTGGCCACTTTGAACAGCCCCGAGAAGGAGATGTCATCATCATTCAGCCGTATGAGGGAGGAAACCCAAGCGGTCATATGGCGATATTTGACGGCCAGGAGTGGTACTCCGATTTTAGACAGCGTGATATGTGGGCGGGGCCTGGCTATCGGGCGGCAAAACCGTCATACACCATTTACAGGAAACAGTAATGAAAGCGTTCTCGTTGATTGCTCTGGTTTTGTTACTTTGTGGCTGTTCTTCATTCCACCGTGACAGCACTCAGGATGTTAAACAATTCTATCTCGCGTGGATGTCCGCATACACACAAGATCAAGACACGTCCGCACTCATGCAGCGCTATGTAGCGAAAGACGTTATCAATCGTCTGGCGCTGATTGATAGTCTTTACGAGCAGGAAATACGGGATTCTGACTACTTTATGTACGTGCAGGATTACGACCCAGAGTGGATCCCGCGGTTACGGGTTGGACCGGCTCAACCCTTTCTCGGTGGCGAAAAGGTGGAAGTGCAATTAGGTGGGCCGACAGGCGAAGCACCCATGCTGCTGGAAGTGTATACGCGTTGGGAAGACAGGCGCTGGAAAATTTATCGCGTTCGCGATATTCGCGATCGTTATGAACAGCCCATCTACAGTACCGGGGATATTACCCGTGCGAAAGCATGGTCTGCGGAGATCGCACCGGAGTACGAAAAGATGAATAAGTAGAAAAGGGAGCCTGACGGCTCCCTTTCGTGTACTGCATGAGCTGAGACTTATGCTTTCAGCTTACGCATAACCAGCGTGGCGTTGGTACCGCCAAAACCGAAGCTGTTAGACATAACGGTCGTCAACGCTTGCTCGGTCGGTTTAGTCACGATGTTCAGACCTGCAGCCTGCTCGTCCAGCTCTTCAATGTTGATGCTCGGCGCGATAAAACCGTGTTCCAGCATCAGCAGAGAGTAGATGGCTTCCTGAACGCCAGCCGCACCCAGTGAGTGACCGGTCATGGCTTTGGTTGCAGAAATGGCCGGGCTGTTATCGCCAAAGACTTCGCGGATTGCGCCCAGTTCCTTCACGTCGCCTACCGGAGTAGAAGTACCGTGGGAGTTCAGGTAATCAATCGGGGTATCAACACCGTGCATCGCCATCTGCATGCAGCGAACTGCACCTTCACCTGACGGAGCAACCATATCTGCGCCATCAGACGTTGCGCCGTAACCTACGATTTCAGCATAGATGTGCGCGCCACGAGCCAGTGCGTGTTCCAGTTCTTCGACAACAACCATACCGCCGCCGCCTGCGATAACAAAACCGTCACGGTGTGCATCATAAGTACGGGAAGCTTGAGACGGGTTGTCGTTATATTTGGTAGACAGCGCGCCCATTGCGTCGAACTCGCACGCCATTTCCCAGCACAGCTCTTCGCCGCCGCCAGCAAAAACGATGTCCTGCTTGCCCAACTGAATTTGTTCAACAGCGTTGCCGATACAGTGTGCAGAAGTCGCACAAGCAGAGCTGATGGAGTAGTTGACGCCGTGGATTTTGAACGGTGTCGCGAGGCAGGCAGAAACGCCGGATGCCATCGCTTTGGTGACCACATACGGGCCAACCGCTTTCAGACCACGCGGGCTACGCATTGCGTCAGCGCCGAATACCTGAAAACGCGGGGAGCCGCCGCCGGAACCTGCAATCAGGCCAACGCGCGGATTGTTCTGGTAATCTTCTGCAGCAAGGCCGGCATCAGCCACTGCCTGCTCCATAGAAAGGAAAGCATAGATGGATGCGTCGCTCATAAAGCGCACTACTTTGCGGTCAATGAGGCCAGTGGTATCCAGTTTTACGTTGCCCCAGACGTGGCTACGCATGCCGGAGTCCTTCAGCTCCTGAGAGAAAGTGATCCCTGAACGTCCTTCACGCAGAGATGCCAGGACTTCCTGCTGGTTATTACCGATGCTGGAAACGATGCCCAAGCCAGTAATCACTGCACGTTTCATTCAATACCTCTGTAAGTCGCACTATTTTAAAGTTTCGAGTGGCACAATAGCGTACACTTGTACGCCGAACAAGTCCGATCAGCCATTTAATGTGGAAATTTGCGCAGCCAGGCACTCCTCGTTAAGATCGGGGCACAGCCTGCCAGACGAGTAACTTACGTGAAACAATACGCAATACAACCTGCCAACCTTGAATTCAACGCTGAGGGTACACCTGTTTCCCGAGATTTTGACGATGTCTATTTTTCCAATGATAACGGGCTGGAAGAGACACGTTACGTCTTCCTTGGCGGCAACCACCTCACCGCACGTTTTCCTGCGCACCCACGCCCGGTGTTCGTGGTGGCAGAAAGTGGCTTTGGTACTGGGCTAAACTTCCTCACGCTGTGGCAGGCATTCGCCACCTTTCGCAACGCACACCCTGACGCTACCCTGGAAAGATTACATTTCATCAGTTTTGAAAAATTTCCGCTGACGCGTGAGGATCTGACATTAGCGCATCAGCGCTGGCCGGAACTGGCGTCGTGGGCAGAGCAACTCCAGGCACAGTGGCCACTGCCGCTGGCGGGTTGCCATCGTCTACTGCTTGATGAGGGGCGGGTTACTCTGGATCTGTGGTTCGGCGACATCAACGAACTCACCGGAAAGCTGGACGAGTCCCTGAACCAGCAGGTCGATGCCTGGTTCCTGGACGGCTTCGCCCCGGCAAAAAATCCCGATATGTGGACGCCAACGCTGTTTAACGCCATGGCCCGACTGGCCCGTCCGGGTGGCACGCTGGCAACCTTCACTTCTGCAGGCTTTGTCCGTCGGGGGTTGCAGGAAGCCGGGTTTACGATGCAAAAATGCAAAGGCTTTGGTCGCAAACGCGAAATGCTGTGTGGCGTAATGGAACAGACGCTGACGCTCCCCTCCTCGGCGCCGTGGTTTGCACGTACCGGAACAGAAAAACGCGAAGCCGCCATTATTGGCGGTGGTATTGCCAGCGCATTACTGTCTCTGGCGCTACTGCGCAGAGGCTGGCAGGTCACGCTCTACTGCGCTGACGATAAACCCGCGCAGGGTGCTTCCGGCAATCGTCAGGGCGCACTCTATCCGTTGCTCAGTAAACATGATGCGGCGATTACGCTTTTCTTCCCCACCGCATTTACCTTTGCTCGTCGCCTGTACGATGCCCTACCCATTAATTTTGCCCATGACTGGTGTGGCGTCACGCAGCTCGCCTGGGATGAGAAAAGCCAGCAAAAAATCAGCCAAATGCTGTCCCTTGAACTGCCCGATGCGCTCGCCGTCGGGGTGGACGCAGACCAAATTTTGCAAACAACAGGCGTTGTGACCGAATGTGATGGCATCCAGTACCCGGCCGGCGGATGGCTGTGTCCGGCACAACTTACCACCGCCGTTCTCGACTATGCGACAACGCTTGGGTTGCGTACCCACTACCAACACACACTGACCTCACTTGCTCATCAAACCGATAGCTGGCAGCTGCAGTTCGCCAGCGGAGAAGCGGCAACACATGAGGTCGTGGTTCTGGCGAATGGGCACTGTATTCACCGTTTTGAACAGACTCAGTCACTACCGGTGTATTCCGTTGGCGGCCAGGTAAGTCACATTCCCACGACGCCTTCGCTTTCCACACTGCGTCAGGTTCTGTGCTATGACGGCTACCTTACCCCGCAAAATCCGGAAAATCAGCAGCACTGTATTGGCGCCAGCTATCATCGGGGGAGTGAAGAGACGTCGTTCCGTCATGATGACCAGCAGCAAAACCGTCAGCGTTTGATCGACTGCTTGCCGGATGCGGCATGGGCGAAAGAAGTGAACGTCAGTGACAATGCAGCCCGTTGCGGCGTCCGTTGTGCCACGCGCGATCACTTACCGATGGTCGGTAATGTGCCGGACTATAATACCACACTCGATCAGTATGCCCGGCTTGCAGAAGACAAAGAGCATGCTTTACGCGCACCGGTATACCCGGATTTGTTCATGTTGGGCGCACTGGGGTCACGCGGGCTATGTTCTGCCCCGCTATGTGCAGAAATTCTGGCCGCGCAAATGAGTGATGAACCGATCCCAATGGATGCCAGCACGCTGGCGGCGCTAAATCCGAATCGCCTGTGGGTACGGAAGTTATTGAAGGGTAAAACGGTGAAATAAGATACCATCTCATTATTGCCTGATGCGCGGTGCTTATCAGGCCTACAACCCCAATCTGAATCGTTTGTGGGTAAAAAAATCGTAGGCCGGGTAAGCGTAGCGCCACCCGGCAAGCTGAGAATGCCGGATGGCGGTCGGCTACGGGCAATGATTATTTTGTCGCCTTCTGGAACAGGGTGTCCCACATCTCTTTCACTAATGCCTGGTCGCGAGGCGAGAGTTCGCCCGCACTGATGGCTTTCTCCAGGCTGCTGGTCACATTGGCGTACAATGCTTCAGCGGAATGGTCCTCACCACCGTCCAGTTCAGCAACGGCCAACGTCAGGTGCCCACGCAAGTAACCACTGGCAAACAACTCATCATCGCTGGCGTGCTCTACCATATCGTCGATTAATGCCAGAATGCGTGATTCAAACTCCGCGATCATCTTCTTTCCTCATTGTAAACGTGGCATCGGCGTCAGTTGAGCGCTTCGGGCCACGGGAATTGTTCCGCCTTAAGTTCAGGCGTGTGATAATAATTTTGTAGTGCGTTAATGAAACGCGCCGGGCGTTCGGGGATCCCCTTTTCCAGATACTCCATCACCTGGGCATGAACGCGGCGCTGGAATACCACGCGATCTGGTTCAAAGTCCCCTTCCAGGTTGTCGCAACTGACGTTAAACGGGTAGCCCGCCGCCATGCAAAACAGCCAGTCAAACGCCTGCGGCTTCACTTCCACATCTTCAAACTGACATTGCGTCTTCGCGTCGCGGCCATCGGGGCAGTACCAGTAACCGAAATCGACCAGCTCACGGCGCGCCTTACCAGCGATGCACCAGTGTGAGATTTCGTGTAACGCGCTGGCGTAATAACCATGCGCAAAAACGATACGGTGATACGGTAATTCCGCATCAGCAGGAAGATAGATCGGTTCGTCGTCGCCTTTAATCAGACGGGTATTAAATTCATCGGCAAAGCAGCCGTTAAATATCTCAATTAACTGTTCGTAGTGATGGGTATTATTCATTAGTTCATCCCCAGCCAGTGGAGAATCTCCTGTCCATGATTATCATAAAGTAGCTTGGCGCTCATCACGGCGGAGACGATGACAATCATTGGCCGAATGAGTTTTTGTCCTTTACTGAGCACCAGCCGCGAGCCCATCCGTGCGCCAATAAACTGGCCAATGAGCATCACAAATCCGGTCGCCCAAATCACTTTGCCGCCGAGAGCAAACAGCAATAGCCCACCGATATTCGATGTGGCATTTAATACTTTGGCGTGGGCCGTCGATTTCGCCAGGTTATAGCCGCATAACATGACAAAGGCCAGCGCGTAGAACGACCCCGCCGCCGGACCAAAAAAGCCATCGTAAAAGCCAACACAGCCACCGGCTACCAGCGCGAAAGGCAACCCGTGCAATCGACGCTGCCGATCTTCTTCGCCCACTTTCGGCATTAACAGAAAGTAAAGGCCAATACAGATAACCAGAACCGGCAGGATCTGACGCAGAATATCTGACTGCACGTGCTGAACCAATAGCGCGCCGCTCATTGACCCGATAAACGTCATGAAGATATTGAGCTTCTGATCCGCCAGGTTAACCACACCACGACGAATAAAATAGAGGGAAGAAGAGATAGATCCGCCACAGGCCTGCAGCTTATTAGTCGCCAGCGCTTGTGCAGGTGGCATCCCGGCCGCCATCAATGCCGGGATGGTGAGTAAACCACCGCCTCCGGCCAGAGAATCAATAAAACCTGCCAGCATCGCCACAAAAAAAAGCACACCCAGCAGCAGCGGAGACACCATAAACAAATTGGCAAAATGATCCATTAGAGTACATGCTCGTCCAGTAGCGCCTGGCAGGAAGGCGGCAACGGCGGCGGTGTCTTCTTCTCAGGCTTGGTGGTTCCAGGTTTTGGAGGTTCGAACCAGCTTTGCAGCTCCGCGCCGCAGCCGTCACCCGGTGGCGGTAACGGTTGATCTTCGCACTCAAGACTGTCGGCAGGACAACGTAACCGGACATGCATATGCGCACGATGCTGGAACCATGGCCGCACTTTACGCAACCAGTCCCTGTCGGTCCCTGCATCCAGACAAAGTTGCTGCTTAATCGCCGGATTCACGAAAATACGCGTTACTTCATTATCTTTTGCCGCCAGCCTGATCAGGCTGAAAATCTCCGGCTTCCACAGTGACGGCACGACACGTTTGCCGTCCTGTGAGACCAAATCTAACGCCTGCGGCCGCAGCAGTTGCGACTGGGTCCAGCGCGTTTTTGGCAGTTGCAGGAAAATATCGACATCCAGCCCGGTCTGGTGACTGGCATGACCGCCATTAAAACGCCCACCGGCCGGCATACCCATATCACCGATTAACACCGTGCCCAGCCCCAGATTATTAGCCTGATTACTCAGGCGCTGGATAAACATCACCAGGTCCGGATGACCAAAGTAACGGCGCTGATCGGTGCGCATCACCTGATAGTGTTCTGACTGTACCGGCAGCGTATCCGCCCCCACGATACAGCCATTGGAGAATGCGCCGATAGACTGTGCGCTACCCGCAACCGGATGGGTAATTTTCTGCCAGGGCGTCGCCGCCAGACAGGCGGTGCTGGCAAGCAGAGCCAGCGCCGCAAGTGCCATTTTTTTCATTTCTTACCAGCGTGGAATGTCAGTCTTCACATCCGCATTTTGCGCCCGCTGGCGCAACAGGTGATCCATCAACACAATAGCCAGCATCGCCTCGGCGATCGGTACGGCGCGGATCCCAACGCACGGATCGTGACGTCCTTTGGTTACCATTTCAACTTCTTCACCAAAGCGGTTGATAGTACGCCCAGGTACAGTGATGCTGGACGTCGGTTTCAGCGCCATATGAGCAATGATTTGTTGCCCGCTGCTGATCCCGCCCAAAATGCCACCCGCATGATTGCTCTGGAAACCGTCTTTGGTGATCTCATCACGGTTCTGGCTGCCGCGCAGCGCAACAACGTCAAATCCGTCGCCAATCTCTACGCCCTTAACGGCGTTAATGCTCATTAGCGCATGGGCGATGTCGGCATCCAGGCGATCGAATACCGGTTCGCCGAGACCTGCCGGCACTCCGTCAGCGACAACGGTGACTTTTGCCCCAATGGAGTCACCCTCTTTCTTCAGCCCACGCATTAGTTCGTCCAGCGCGTCGATTTTATCCGGGTCCGGGCAAAAGAAGGGATTCAATTCGACCTGAGACCAGTCTTTAATCTCCAGCGGAACATCGCCCATTTGAGTCAGACAGCCACGGATTTTAACGCCGAATTTTTCCGCCAGATATTTCTTGGCGATTGCTCCCGCCGCTACGCGCATTGCCGTTTCACGAGCGGATGAACGTCCACCGCCACGATAATCACGCAGGCCGTATTTCTGCTCGTAGGTATAGTCGGCGTGTCCAGGACGGAAAACATCCTTGATGGCGCCATAATCCTGAGAACGCTGATCGGTATTTTCGATCAGCAGACCAATACTCGTACCCGTGGTGACGCCTTCGAATACGCCGGAGAGGATCTTCACTTGATCTGGTTCCCGACGCTGGGTAGTGTAGCGCGACGTGCCCGGACGACGCCTGTCGAGATCGTGCTGCAGGTCGGCTTCTGTCAGAGGAATGCCCGGCGGAACACCATCAACGATACAACCGAGCGCCAGCCCGTGTGATTCACCGAAGGTCGTTACGCGAAAGAGTTGCCCAATTGTATTTCCTGCCATCACGGCTCCGTTATGCGTGTTGTGTATCTGCGCGTGTAGTTAGTCTTTGTAAATGCTGAAGTGCTCACGAGCGGCAACTAACTGCTCTTTGGTCAGCATGAATACACCGTCTCCACCGTTGTCGAATTCCAGCCAGGTAAACGGCACATCAGGGTATTGCTCTATCAGATGTACCATGCTGTTTCCGACTTCACAAATCAGAATACCGTTATCAGACAGGTAGTCCGGAGCATTGCCCAAAATGCGGCGAGTCAGCTTCAGTCCATCACTACCGGATGCCAGACCCAGTTCAGGCTCATGGCGGTATTCGTTCGGCAGGTCTGACATGTCTTCCGCATCAACATACGGCGGGTTAGTGACAATCAGGTCATACTGGATTTTCACCAGATCGCGGAACAGGTCGGAACGGATCGGCGTGACGTGATGAATCAGACCGTGCTCTTCAATATTGTGTTCGGTAACCGCCAGCGCATCCGTCGAAATATCAACCGCATCCACTTCAGCTTCCGGGAAGGCATACGCGCAGGCGATAGCAATACAACCGCTGCCGGTGCACATATCGAGGATATGCTGCGGCTGCTCGTTGATAAGACCCGCAAAGCGGTTATTGATAAGCTCGCCAATCGGTGAACGCGGAACCAGCACGCGTTCATCAACATAGAACTCATGCCCGCAGAACCAGGCCTTGTTGGTCAGATAAGCAACCGGAATGCGCTCGTTGACGCGGCGAATCACACGTTCAACAATACGATGACGCTCGCTGGAGGTCAGACGTGCGGCACGCATATCTTCTGGGATATCCAGCGGCAAATAAAGTGACGGCAGCACCAGCTGTACGGCCTCATCCCACGGGTTATCCGTACCATGGCCATACCAGATATTCGCTGCGCTAAAACGGCTGACCGCCCAACGCAACATGTCCTGAATGGTATGCAGTTCACTCACTGCTTCATCGACGAAAATTTTATCCACGTATTCCTCCAGGGCATGCTCGTATTAATTTCGGCGGCTAGTTTGCCACGAAGACGGCGATAAATCAGCATTCACGCGGGGCCTGAGCGCGAAAATTGCGTTTTAAGCGATCGGATGCCCGTCGAGTCGGGTTAAACTAACGGAAAATAAAAGATGAGACGCTCGAATGAAAAAGAAAACATCGCTCAGCGAGGAGGATCAGACGCTGTTTCGCCAGCTGATGACCGGCACGCGTAAAATTAAGCAGGACACTATTGTTCACCGACCGCTACGTAAAAAAATCACCGAGGTTCCGGTCAAAAGGCTGCTACAGGAGCAGGCTGATGCCAGCCACTATTTCTCTGACGAGTTTCAGCCGCTGCTGAATACGGACGGCCCGGTAAGATACCTGCGTGCCGACGTCAGCCATTTCGAACTGAAGAAAATGCGCCGTGGCGATTACTCTCCGGAGCTGTTTCTCGATTTGCACGGATTGACCCAGCAACAGGCCAAACAAGAGTTAGGCGCGCTGATTGCCGCCTGTCGTCGTGAGCATGTATTTTGCGCCTGCGTGATGCATGGTCACGGGAAGCATATTCTGAAACAGCAAACGCCGCTGTGGCTGGCACAACATCCGCATGTGATGGCCTTCCATCAGGCACCGAAAGAGTACGGTGGCGATGCTGCACTACTGGTACTGATCGAAGTGGAAGAGTGGTTGCCACCTGAACTCCCCTGAGCCTGCGATTCAGAAACAGAAAGAGCCGCATTTGCGGCTCTTTTATTTTCCGGATGGCGGCTCTGCCTTATCCGGAGGATGAAACATGGCACGGGTTCGATTAAATCGCTTTTGCCATTTTCAAATTACACGGGCTCATCTGCCAGTTAAAAATGCCCTTTCCGCTCTCATCAAGCGTTACGCTGGCTATTGCAGATGTGGTAAACATCGGCGGCGTTTCACCCGGGCAAAGCTCAGACACCAGATATCCCACTAACGGTAAGTGAGAAATCACCAGCGCCGTCGCGATACCTTCATTGGCCAGAGCCTGTAAATAGGCGCTGACCAGACCGACATCGCCGCAGGGAGTCAGCTCCGGCAAAACATCCACACCGGCTGGCAGGTTCATACACTCTCCCACCACATCCAGCGTCTGTTCGGCTCGTAGGAACGGGCTCACCAGAACACGTTCGATATCCACTTTTTGACCTTTCAGCCAGTTCGCCATCAGGCGAGATTCGTCACAACCACAAGAGGTTAAGGGACGAACCGAATCACTGGCGGCATCGAGGGCCGCGTCGCCGTGACGCATGATAAAAACTTGCATATTGCACCGCTTTTGTTAACCAGAATCACCAACACGTTTACACAAAGCCCCTATTGGCTGTGGTAACTATGTGGTGGCCGGCATTGTGCCTTATCCATTCACCGAATGAAACGCTGTTTTTTACCTCAACGGCGTAAGTATAGTCAATCTCTGTTTACATTTTGAGCGCGACACATACATTCGGTGCGGATTCATCCTACCTTTGACCTCATGAATTCAGGTCAGTTTCCCCGATATTCCAGAATCTTTCACCACGTTCCGCCATCTGCAATAACTGTTCACACGGAGTAAACCGTGAACCATATTGCGTGGACAGTCGTTGCAGAACCGCAACCACTTCACCCGCACCGAGAGAATCCATATACCGGAACGGGCCGCCGAGGAATGGCGGAAAACCAATACCAAATACAGCGCCGATATCACCATCACGTGCGCTGCGGACGACCTGCTCACCAAAACAGCGTGCTGCTTCGTTAAGCATTAACATGACACACCGCTCGGCAATTTGCGGGGCTGCGAGTTGACCCTGACCCTGGACGCCAATAAGCGTATAAATTGCAGGGTCGACCTGTTTTTTGCTTTTACGCCCTTTCGCGCCATAAAGATAGAAACCCCGACCATTTTTTCTACCTTTGCGATCGTCATTCAAAATTGAAGCAACAACATTTGCAGGCGCGCTAAAACGTTCTCCATATGCGGCCTCAAGCACTGGTATAATTTTAGTGCCCGTATCAATTCCGACCTCATCCAAAAGTTGGATTGGCCCTACCGGAAAACCAAACTTAACCAGCGCGGCATCAATCGCGTCGACACGTTCGCCTTCGGTCAGCATGCGAATCGCTTCGTTGATGTAAGGCGCTAAAATACGGTTAACGTAAAAGCCAGCCTTATCCTGGACAACAATCGGCGTTTTGCCCTGTTTTTTCGCTAACTTAACGGTTGTGGCAATCGTCTGCTCAGAGGTTGTTGCATGCGGGATCACTTCCACCAGTGGCATTTTTTCTACCGGGCTAAAGAAGTGCAGACCAATTACCTGCTCAGGTCTGGCAGCATTAGCCGCAATATCGCCAATCGGTAAAGATGAGGTGTTCGACGCAAAAATAGTATGAGGGGCGCAATTTTGTTCAATTTCTGCCACCATCTGTTGTTTTAACGACAGATCTTCGAATACTGCTTCAATAATCAGATCGCGATGAGCAAAACCGCGATAATCGGTGGTTCCCGAAATCAGCGCCAGCTGTTTGTCACGTTCACCCGCTTTGATATGACGGCGACGAACCTTCGTTTCAAGTTGATCCCAACTGTACTTCAGCGCGTGGTTGATTCCTTTAGCATTAATATCTTTGATGCGCACCGGCAAGCCACCTTTACAGGCAGTGACGTAAGCAATACCGCCGCCCATCAGGCCACCGCCCAAAATACCGACGCTATTCAGCGGGCCGGGCTTCGCTTCACTACCGGGATCCTTTTTCACATCGGTATTGGCAAAAAAGATGTTCCGTAGCGCCTTAGACTGCGAAGTCATCGCCAGCTCGCCAAACGCGCGAGCTTCCGCCTCATAGCCGCTGCTGCTGCCCTGCGCGAGACCGGTTTCGATCACCTCAAGAATGCGGTCCGTTGCGGGGTAGTTGCCCAGCGTTTTTTGCGCCGTCTTTTTGCTGACCATACGAAACAGCAGCGCACGTCCCAGCGGCCCCGCCAACACGCGTTCACGTACGGGCAGAACCCGGTGCGCCGAACTGTCTTTTTTAGCCAGTTCAACCGCGGCTTCCAGCAAAATGGTCTGTGGTACAACTTCATCCACCAACCCCACTTTTAGCGCCTGTTTTGCCCGGAGCTGTTTTCCTGTCAGGATCATATCCAGCGCTGTACTGACACCAATAAGACGGGGCAATCGCTGGGTGCCCCCGGAACCGGGAAGCAGGCCTAACTGCACTTCCGGTAAACCCAGCACGGTTTTAACGTCATCGGTACAGATACGGTTATGGCAGGCCAGCGCCATCTCCAGCCCACCGCCCAGACAGGCACCATGAATCGCGGCGACAACCGGGATCGGCAAGGCATTAATTTCCGCCATGATCTGCTGCCCCTGACGGGCCAGCGTTTCAGCTTCCTGTGCGCTGCGGCAATCACCTATCATGTTGATATCGGCACCAGCGATAAAATTATCGGGTTTCGCCGAAATGAACACGACGCCACGCAACGCTTTATTGTCGCGAATTTGTTTCAGAATGGCCCGAACCTGAGAAGCGAACTCCGCTTTCAGGGTATTCATTTTCTCTCCGGGCACATCAATGGAGACAACGGCGACGTTATCCAGACGCACGTTGAGCGTAAAAGCCGATGTCATTTCCATTATTCTGCCTCCAGAACCATTGCCGCACCCAAACCACCTGCCGCACATGCGGTGACTAAACCAAACCCACCGCCACGACGGCGTAGTTCATGGAGGGTTTGGGTGATCATTCGTGCACCGGTTGCGGCGAATGGGTGCCCATAGGCAATTGAGCCACCCAGCACGTTAAATTTACTGTCGTCGACTTCGCCAGTAGCATGGGAGCGCCCCAGCACTTCGCGGGCAAAACGCTCGCTGCCCAGCAACTGGAGGTTCGCCAGCGTTTGTGCGGCAAAGGCTTCATGCATATCAATGAGCGTTAAATCCGCCATGGTTAACCCTGCGCGCTCCAGGGCAAGTGGTGTCGACCATGCAGGCCCCAACAGCATGTCCTGCCAGACATCAATAGCGGTAAAGGCAAAACTACGCAGATATCCCAGCGGTACCAGCCCTAACTCTTTCGCACGCGATTCCGTCATCAAAATCACGGCGGCA
The DNA here is from genome assembly GCF_014103415.1 of Citrobacter sp. RHBSTW-00671. Classification (NCBI taxonomy): domain Bacteria; kingdom Pseudomonadati; phylum Pseudomonadota; class Gammaproteobacteria; order Enterobacterales; family Enterobacteriaceae; genus Citrobacter; species Citrobacter sp. RHBSTW-00671. The sequence continues at coordinate 2,109,242 of NZ_JABXPR010000001.1, read as the reverse complement.
GCACCATCTGTTAACGGCGTGCTGTTGGCCGCCGTAACGGTACCGTGTTTTCTGTCAAATGCCGGACGCAACCTGGCGTAATCCGCCATCGTCGAGTTGCCGCGAATATTGTTATCTTCCGAAAAAGGATCTTTAAACGGCGGCGCGTAGGTCGTCATCACCTCATCCGCTAGTTTTCCTTCAGACCATGCCTGCGCTGCGCGCTGATGAGAACGGTGCGCCAGCGCATCCTGCTGCTCACGCGTGATGCCATAGGTTTTGGCCATTTGCTCGGCGGTATCGCCCATGCGTAAACCGGTGGAATATTCAGCAACAGCCGGTGGCACAGGCATCAGGTCGCGCAAGCGTAGCCGGGAAAAGAGTTTAAGGCGTTGACCGGTTGTGCGGGCTTTATTGACATCCACCAGTACTCGCGCCAGCTTTTTGCTGACGCCAATAGGCAGAACGGAAGAGGAGTCTGCGCCGCCGGCAATCCCAGCACGAATAGTACCGGCCATCAGGCTTTCAGCGACATTCGCCACGGCCTGAAAGCTGGTAGCACAGGCCCGGCTTACGCTGTAGGCATCGGTATGCACATTCATTCCGGTTCCCAGAACGATTTCCCGGGCAATGTTGGGGGCTTCTGGCATTTGAACCACCTGGCCAAAAACCAGCTGTTCAATAACATCAGCAGGTATTTCGCTGCGGGCCAGCAATTCACCAACAACCATTTTTCCCAAATCAACGGCGGGAATGCCATGAAACGCGGTAGCCTGACGGGCAAATGGCGTACGCAATCCGCTCACGATGGCGATACGGTCGCCCTGGCGGGTAACCAGCGGTAAAGCCTGACTCATAACACTCCCCTGTAAAAAATAAAAATAAGTGGTCTGACCTGATCACAGTCTTAACCAATTTTTTACATTTAGCCAAGCGGGGAGAAAAGAAAGTGAGAGCTATGACACAGTGAATAGTCACTGACTGTTACGAAAATGCCCTTGCCACCAGGTGGCAAGGGCATGAGCAGAAGGGATTAACGCAGGCCCAGCTGGAAAATCAGCGTTTCAGCTTCACAGGCAAAAACAAAATCGATATCCAGACGCACACCCTCTGACTCTTCAGTGAAAGTCGAGGTGATTTTGCAAGGTTCAGATTCCACGCTACGTGCCTTCTCAGTCAGAGCGGCCAGCGTTTCTTCTGCCTCTGCGCGATTCGCGAACACGCGGCTGTAGGAAGCGGTGCAATCGGAGTTGTCCATGATGGTGCCAACATCCATACAGCAGCAAACCGGGGTTTCATCAGCACTGCATTTACTCATTGTAGATTTCCTCTGTATTCGCACCCGAGGTGCCAGATAAACGATAGGGACATTTTACGCTCCCATTATTCGCCTCTCCAGTCGTTAATTGTGCGAAATGAGATAAGTGACAGAAATCACACTTAAAAATGATCTAAAACAAAAATCGCCCAAACAGGTGAGTGCGCGTACCCGCAATTTTGCCAGCTGGATCGCGTTTCTTAGATCAGAATTGAAAATATTTATAAACATACTTGCAACATTCTGGCTGGTCCGACCTATACTCTCGCCACTGGTCTGATTTCTATGTGGTACCTCAGACCCTACACTTCGCGCTCCTGTTACGGCATGTAACATAGTTTGTATAAAAATAAATCTATGAGGTTATGGTCATGAGCCAGAAAACCCTGTTTACAAAGTCTGCTCTCGCAGTCGCAGTGGCAATTATCTCCACACAGGCCTGGTCTGCAGGCTTTCAGTTAAACGAATTTTCTTCCTCTGGCCTTGGCCGGGCATATTCGGGTGAAGGCGCTATTGCAGATGATGCGGGTAACGCCAGTCGTAACCCCGCGCTGATCATGATGTTTGATCGCCCTACTTTCTCTGCGGGTGCCATTTTCGTTGACCCGGATGTCGATATTTCCGGACGCTCACGTATTGGTAACGACGCCAGCCAGGACAATATCGCCCCAACCGCCTGGATACCGAACGTGCATTTTGTTGCCCCGATTAACGATCAATTTGGTTGGGGGGCGTCAGTTACCTCTAACTATGGTCTGGCAACGGAGTTTAACAATAATTACGCAGCCGGCTCGATGGGCGGAAAAACCGATCTGGAAACGCTCAACTTAAACCTGAGCGGCGCCTACCGTCTGAATAATCATTTTAGCTTCGGCCTCGGTTTTAACGCCGTCTATGCCAAAGCGAAGCTTGAGCGTTATGCAGGCGATCTGCCGCAGCAAATCGTTGCAGGCTCTGGTGGCCGGGTTCCTCCCGCACTGGCCGCACAATACCCGGCAGATACCCAGATTGCGCGCCTGAAGGGTGACGAATGGGGCTTCGGCTGGAACGCCGGTATTCTTTATGAAGTGGATAAAGACAACCGTTACGGTTTCACCTACCGTTCGGAAGTAAAAGTTGACTTCGACGGTGATTACCGCAGCAGTCTGCCATCAATGGACCGTATTCCAGCGCAGTTGCGCCCGGTGTTCGCTAGCCTGCCTGCTGGCACTAACGGCAACACAATCGACGGTTCGCTTGATCTGAATCTGCCAGAAATGTGGGAGTTCTCAGGTTATAACCGCGTTGCGCCACAGTGGGCGGTTCACTACAGCATGGCATATACCAGCTGGAGTCAGTTCCAGGAGCTTAAAGCAAAAGGCAGCAACGGCCAGACTCTGTTCTATAAAGAAGAAGGTTTCAAAGATTCTTACCGTATCGCGCTGGGGACTACCTACTACTACGATGATACCTGGACATTCCGTACCGGTATCGCCTTCGATGATAGCCCAGTTCCAGCTAACCGCCGTTCCATCTCTATTCCGGATCAGGACCGCTTCTGGCTGAGTGCGGGTACCACCTATGCGTTTAATAAAGATGCTTCATTGGATGTCGGCATTTCTTATATGCACGGTCAGAAAGTGAAATTCGAAGAAGGCCCGTACTCCTTCGAATCAGAAGGGAAAGCCTGGCTGTATGGTATGAACCTGAACTACGCATTCTGATTTTCATCAGATGTAAAAAAGGTGAGCTTTTTAGCTCACCTTTTTATTTGCCTCTATTCCTTACTCAGAATCGATCTCTTTTAACTCATCCTGAATATCTTTTGCGTTCGGGTTTTCTTCTGGTTTGAGTTTACCGCCATTCGCAATAAAGTCATGACGCTGGAAGTAAGCTTCACGCACCATGATGTAAGGATCTGAAGATTGACGCAGCAGACCGTCAGAATCGAGCAATTGCGCACGTGTTTCAATTCCTTCAACCGTCCATTTACCTATCGACAACGGCCAGGTTAGCCAGGACAGAACCGGATACAGCGTATCCACCATATCGCCGCCATCATCACGCAGCGTGAAACTGCCGTAGAACGGAAGCTGCATATATGGACCGTAACCGACATCATAATGGCCTAATGTGCTGCCGAAGCGGTGTGGTTCAACACGCTGCAACTTCGGATTCGCCATCCCCGCCACATCAATAAACCCGCCCATACCTAACAAGGTGTTGAGGAAGAAACGGGTAAAATGCACCATCCCCTGATAGGGGTCGCCTTGCAGGAAATAGTTAACCATGACAGCCGGTTCTTCAAGGTTGCCAGTAAAGTTGCTCAAACCATTACGGGCCGGCTGCGGAACATAATCACGCCAGGCTACAGCCACCGGGCGAACAACGTATGGATCCAACACATTAAAGTTGAAGTTGTACATGGTACGGTTGAACCCTTCAAATGGGTCCGAACGCCCCTGCTGTTCAGTACCGGAGCTCGCACACCCCACCAAAAGTGTGGTTCCCAGCGCAAGCGCCGACAGGCGAAGCTTCATAAGTGTCTCCCTGTGTATTATGGCTATCGCTGATTGCCATCCATGACGGAACGATGATGTATCCGCCTGATTAGATGTGAGCGATTGTAACAGCACGTCAATCGATGTCTATATGCCCTAACTTACTGATTTGATCATAGCCTGGTAATACAGACACAGTGATGGTTCATTTTAACGAAGCCAATAAAAGCATGCGTTACCATTTTTGCGATTTCAGACTTTATCCGCCTGCCCTCAAATAAAAACCGCTACGCTTTAGCAATACGTGCTTATTCAGGACCCTGGTATGAATGACATCGAAAAAGAGAAGATTGATCGCCACAGCGACGAGCTCCAGGTGGAAAGCGAAGAAAAGCGGAGCGGAAAAAAGATAGAGCTCAATGAGGACAGGCTCCCCTCACGAGCAATGGCGATCCACGAACATATCCGCCAGGACGGAGAAAAAGAGATGGAACGCGACGCGATGGCGCTATTGTGGTCAGCCATCGCAGCCGGACTGTCAATGGGAGCCTCACTGCTGGCAAAGGGAATTTTTCACGTACAACTGGAGGGTGTTCCCGGCGGATTTTTGCTGGAGAATCTCGGTTATACCTTCGGCTTTATTATTGTGATTATGGCCCGCCAACAGCTCTTTACGGAAAATACCGTCACCGCCGTCTTACCCGTTATGCAAAACCCTACCCTCGGCAATTTTGGTCTGTTGATGCGTCTGTGGAGCGTAGTACTACTGGGTAATATTCTGGGCACCGGGGTTGCGGCATGGGCGTTTGAATACATGCCGATTTTTGATGAGGCGACCCGCGACGCCTTCGTCAAAATAGGCATGGATGTAATGAAAAATAGCCCGACGGAGATGTTTGCCAATGCCATTGTCTCCGGCTGGTTGATTGCCACGATGGTCTGGATGTTTCCCGCCGCCGGAGCTGCAAAGATTGTCGTCATTGTCCTGATGACCTGGCTGATTGCCTTAGGCAATACCACACATATCGTCGTGGGTTCAGTTGAAATTCTCTATCTGGTCTTTAATGGAACATTGCACTGGGGCGACTTTTTCTGGCCTTTTGCCTTACCGACACTGGCCGGAAATATCTGCGGCGGGACATTTATCTTTGCGCTGATGAGCCACGCGCAGATCCGCAACGATATGAGTAATAAACGCAAAGAAGAAGCCAGGCTGCAAGCAAAGCGGGAAGCACAACCGCAGAAAAACCAGAAAAAACAGACCTGAATGGCGACTGTTTGAGCAGTCAGGCAGCCTGAGACTTACCGTTGAGAGTAAAAAACGCTATACTCGTGCCGCTTCGTCCCCTTAGTTAAATGGATATAACGAGCCCCTCCTAAGGGCTAGTTGCAGGTTCGATTCCTGCAGGGGACACCATGACCTCTTTTACCAACCTCTTATAAATCCCAGAAAACCCGCACTATACAAGGCTTTGCAGCGTTTTTCATATCTAATGATTTCCAGCGAATAGCACCTATAAACACAACTAAAAGTGTCCCTTTAAAGTACCCTCGTGCTGTTAGAACTTCGGGAGGGACACATGCCCTTAACAAATATCGAAATAAAAAACGCGCAGCCCAAAGACAAAGAATATGTCATGTCTGATGGCGGCGGGCTGGTAATACTCGTCAAGCCGTCTGGCGCAAAGCTCTGGCGCTACCGTTATTCCATCAACGCAAAAAAACAAAAGCTGTCTTTAGGTTCATATCCAGAGATCTCACTCGCTCAGGCTCGTATATGCGCTGCTAATGCTCGCGCCAAAGTTGCTCAGGGGATCAGCCCGGTAACTGAGCGGCGGGACAAGATGGAAGCCAGCAAGGTTATCAACTCATTCGAAGGCGTTTGCCTTGAATGGCAGGCAACCCGACAACAACAATGGTCGGAAGTATACGCTGACGATACAAAACGCCTATTCGAACGCAATGTATTTCCAGTATTAGGTAGTCGATCTATCGGTGATATTCAGCCGCTGGAGCTGTTAGACCTGCTGCGCAAGATAGAGGATCGCGGCGCTAATGAACTCGCCACGAAAGTACGCCGCCGCTGTGGTGAGGTGTACGCCTACGCCATTGTGACCGGGAGAGCCAAATATAATCCGGCACGCGATTTAGCTACCGCTATGCAACGCTTCCAGCGCGGGCATTATGCTTCCCTCGATACCGCCGAGCTGCCTGCATTCCTCACAGCACTGGAAACGACGACCGGGAACATTATGGTTAACCTTGCCGTTCGCCTGCTGATGCTTACCGGCTTACGCCCCGGAGAACTACGGAAGGGGGAATGGAAAGAGATTGATTTAGATAACGCCCTATGGGAGATCCCCGCCGAACGTATGAAGGCTCGCCGCCCTCACCTTGTGCCGCTGTCTGAACAGGCTATAGAACTGCTTCGTTCCGTTAAAGCCATCAGTGGTAATTATGGCCTGATGTTCCCCGGTAGAAATGACGTTACCCGCCCCATGTCTGATATGGCCATGAACCAGCTTATTAATCGATGCGGTTACGGCGAAAAGCTCACCGGGCATGGATTCAGGCACATGATGAGCACCATTCTTCACGAGAAGGGATTTAACAGCGCATGGATAGAGCTACAACTCGCCCACGTTGACCGCAACACCATTCGCGGAACGTATAACCGGGCGCAGTATCTGGAAGGGCGTCGAGAGATGATGCAGTGGTATGCGGATCACATAGATAGTCGTAAGGATATCCGGGAATGAGCTTTCAAAAGCGAGCAAGAGACATTAGCCCAGGCGATGAGGTTACGCTTTACCAATGGGACAGGTATATGACAGCGACAGTTGATTATATTTCAAGTATCGGTATGTGGGTAAATGTCGTCTATCTGCTGCCAGGAGGCTATAGGACATCAAGAAAATATGACCTTGGTGAGTGGATCAACGTAACTAATGGTCAATCATCAAATTTACCATTTTAGATAAACCGCCCTATTCCGTAATGGCTCATATCATGATCGATAAAAAACTGACAAAAGTACTGGAAAGAAACAAGCGCATCCGCCATTCAAATCTTGAAAAGCGTATCGATGTAGTCCGTAACATCCATGCGCAGGAGGGTTTTAGCTCCAATCATAAATCTGCACTAACCATCGCTGAGGATGAAAGAGCCTACAACTTCGCTTATCTACGAAACTCACGATTACGTGATCATCCTAAATCCCCCGCAGATTCCGGGTACTGGATTGACACACCACATCACGAACGCGACTTGTCTGCCAGTTCGATTATTGAGGCGCTTGACGGTGTTACGGAAGATAAATTGAAGCAAATAATTGCCGATCTCATTATTTTCAATAGAGGCATCATTGATAGTGCGACAGACCTTATTGAAGCGCATCAAAAAGATAAGGGAACTATCTTCATTCACTCAATCGGAGAATACAGAAAGGTAGCTGAATTTCAGGATTTTCTTCGATATTGCCCAGATAAAAACAGAGAGTACCGACCTGAAAGCGAAAGGCGATCATTATCTCATGCATTAAACCAGTTGTTTATTTTCTACGAATCCCAGCAAGCTGGGGCTATGAGTGAGAGCCAATCGTCTGGTGGTTCGCACCCACCATCAGCAGCCACCTTAAAAGAACGGCTAAGAAAATGGGTCATGGCGCAATGGAATTCTCAGTCGTGGGCATCTCAAGACGCTTTCATTAAACGAATCAGAGAAATAGCCCCGCCAGAAAAGGCCGAGACTCTTGAGGGCACAACCCACGAAGAGATAAAGGCGTGGTTACCTGCAAAAAAGAAAAATTCACGAAAAATCACTTAAGAATCATACTTCTATTTTTGGCTACCGCTAGCGGTACGCCAAAGCCCTAAAACAATAATTGAGAATCCCCCCCATCGAATTGGAATTAGAAAGAGGGGTATTCAATGTTGACACTTCACGCGTACTTAGCGCATCATAATCAAGCGCCTGCAAAATCAGGCGCACCAGATTGGCGTCTGGTAAATGCAAAAGGCGATAATAACGCCGCGACTCGCGGTTTTTTATTGTCTGAAATCAGCACATCTTCAATGGTGGGGCTGGTTGTGGAGCTTCTCACGAAGCGCCGGAAGTTTCCTTTTGCGCCGGTACGCCAATCTGCAACCAGTCTCACCACCATTGGATTGGCGTCCCTTGGTGGTGATTTAAAATCACTGCAAAAGGAGATCGCCTTCATGGCTATCAACGCCCACTCACGCCTTAAAACTTTCATCTTCGCCGCTGTTGAGCGTGCCAATATCCAATCAAGCCGCCCGGTAATGTTGCACATCACCGCAGCAACTGAACGCCTTGCCCGTCTGTCTGCCAGTCGTCAATACGTCCTTTCTTTCGCTGGTGTCATCCAGAACGAGGAGACTCTGTAATGGCTGCTACCGCTATCAACTTCAAACACAAACCTTTTGACCCTTCAAAAAAACACATTCGTATCAGCGAAGTAAAGGATATGGTCTGGCGCTCAACTTCATGGATTTATGCCGAAATGAAGAAGGGCAACTTCCCGGCATCCGTTAAGATCTCCCCTTGCCTGTGCGTCTGGCGCATTGAGGACGTAGAAAATTACCTGATTGAAACCGCAAAGCGTATCGGTTCTGGCGTAGTAGAAGGGGCATCCAAATGAATAACCGCCCGTCTTCCGTATCAGCAAACCAAACAGCCATTATCACCGCAACGGTAACAACTGCTATGAAGCCTCTTAAATTCAGGGGGAAAACGACACACGCATGTACTTGTATCGTTGATGCTATCGAAGGAGTGGCATCGCTTAATTCCGGTGATGAACTGGGGCTGACGATATGCCATCACAACTGGATGAAATGCGGGGGTTATCCACGTCTTAAGCCAGGACAGGCTATAAAACTAAAAGTGATTGCCGGTGTTGATCCCTGTTCAAGTATGAGCAGTAAAGGCATAACGCAGCATGAAGCGCGGCTCATCATGATCCCTGTCGGTTTTCGTTATTCACATGACCGCGCAGCAGAATTACTGGAGGTGACGCGGTGAGCGCCCTCGACTGCGTTAAGCACTGGATGAAAACCAATTACCCCGCCGCCTGCGCGGGGTTTTCAATCCCATGCGAACAATCGACCAAAGAACATGAGTGCCCACTATGCGGCAAGGTCAAGTTCCGGGTGAGAATGACCGGCGCAAACGCTGGCACATACATTTGCACATGCGGTGTAAAAGGCTGTGGCTTCGGCATCCTTGATTTGATCGCCCGTAAAGAGCTGGGAGCATCTCGGGAAGAGCGAGTATCAGGAACGCTGATTCGCCAGGCAGCTAAGCTAGTGGATGAGCGCCTTGGCCTGAGGTTCTTTGAAGATGATCCAAAGTACACCCCATTAACGCCAGAGCAGAAAGCAACCCAGGAGCGTGCACGGAAAGAAGCCCTTGAACAGCGCCAGCGCGAATCAGCCGAACAGGAGGCGCAGCAAATCGCCTCCGCCGAGAAAAAGGTTCTTAGTGCTCTTTCTCGCGCCACGCTGGGTGATTGTGCCTACTTACAGGCTAAAGGATTGAATGAATGCCTTCTTCCCGTTACCGCTCGTGGTGATGGTGTTATCGCCCTTACTGATATTGATGGTCGTTACCGTTCGGTGCAGTACCTTCCAGCTCCGGGAGCTTTAGACGATGACGGAAAACCGCGACACAAGAGCCTAATGAAAGATGCACCTATTTCCGGCGCATTTATCGACGTACAACCAAATAACGACTCTAACACCCTTATCATTACTGAGGGATATGCCACAGGACGATCCGTATCGATCTCTGAGCCGCTTTCTCATGTTGTAGCAGCTATTAGCGCGGTTAACCTTCAAAACGTCGCCACGGCCTTTAGAGATCGTTTTCCGGCGCTTGAGATTATCATCGCCGCAGATAACGACTATCACGCACCAAGCGATGTTGACGCCTACGACAGGCCAAAGCAAAACACCGGGCTGGTAAAAGCCAATGAAGCCGCCAAGTCGGTAGACGGTCTGGTTGTCGCCCCGCTATGCCTGGGCAGAAAGAAACAGGATTGGGATGATGTACGCATCGAGCTGGGAGTAGAGCGTATGACCGAGGAATTTAACCGCGAGCTGGAGAAGGCCAGAAAAGAAAAAGCCTCCGGGCAAGAGGCTTTATCAGGTACAGCTCAAAACAGCGCGAATCATAACCCATATCCTTGGGAGGTCAACGCATCAAATGTAACGGCAGGCAATCCAGAGCAAAGCCAGCCCGTTGCAAGTGTTCTGCGAATCCCTGCTACGGTAAACATTGCGAAGTTTCGCACGCCTGACCATTACAAAAAATACTATTCCGACAAGGTTACACCGCAAGACCAGCAGCCTGATGGTACTGATTTCATTGTTGAACGCGATGATGAATCAATTGCATTGGTAGACCCTACCACCGGGCGCGATGAAGATGGTCGCTCGGGAGCATTTAAACACGCCAGAACCTCCGAGATTCTGCGTGGAGTTAGGCCAGCGCTGAGGGGATACAAAGAGCATGAAGCGTATATCACCTTTGAAAATATCAGCAATTCTTCGCGCCGCGTGTCTTTGCCTTGGTCGAGTGATGCCAAGCGCCTCGCTGCGGCATTGAGGTCGCTCGGCTCCAATGTTGTCGTAGACGGGGCTTGTATTGATTTCTATCGCAATGCTTATCTGGTAGAGCAGGATTTACTGGCCGCAGTCTATGGTTCTGCCCCCGGCTGGCACGAACACGACGGCGTAAAATTCTACGTTTCGCAGGCTGGAAAAACATATCTGTCTGACAGTGTACTTTTCGAGTTCGACAGTCCCGTTGATAGTAAATACAGAGCATCCGTAGTTGGTACTGCTGCGGATTATCGGGCAAACGTCATTGAGCTAACCAAAGGCAACCATGGCCTTACGTTTCAGATACTGCTGGAACTGGCTTCAGTCCTGTTCCCTATCCGTAACGGCTCAATCAAAGCTGAAGGCATCACGGTCAATGTTTACGGTCGCTCCGGAAAGGGTAAAACGCTGGCGATGAAACTTGGCGCAAGCCTGTGGGGTAATCCAGACCAGCTTACTGAAAGTGCGAATGCCACCTATACGGCAATCATCAATAGCGCTGTCAGTTCCAGCGGTTCCGCAATGCGTATTGATGACCTTTCAGCAATGCCTAACCTCCGGGGCGCTGACTTTGAGAACCTTGTTTATTCAATTGCTAACGGCAAAGCCAAAGGCCGCAGCGGTCAAGACGGCAAAAACATGCCAGTCACCTCATTTAGCACGATCTGCCTGATGACTGCGGAAAAGACAATTGCCGACGAACTATGGCAGAAAGAAAAGCATCGATTTAAAGCAGGCGCGGAGGGGCGCCTGATTGAGCAACCATTCATAGAACCGCAAGACTTAAAGGGACATCGCGACATTCGGAGCTTTGCCAACGCCCTAACTACGGTAATGCTGTCGTATAACGGTGTGGTCGGCGTGGAATGGCTAAATCATTTGAGTGCTATCGGCTGGGACAATATCCAGTCCAGTCTGAAAACCTGCTCGAATCAATTTGAGAGTCTGATGCATCAACGATACCCAGACGTTATGAGCGCCCGAGAGGGGCATAAAGTCAGAGCGCACTCACTTTACGGCGTAACCTACGCCGCTGGGGTGATGTCCTCAAACATCACTGGATTCACCCAAGATGAAATATTTGAAGCCGTGTGCAGCAACATGCTCGAAGAAATGGCGAGTAATGACGTAGGCCACGCGCGAGACATGACCGCTGCCGCTGAATTGTGGGATTACCTTACGGGTGCAATCAACCGTATGGGAGCAATAGCCAGAGAGGGCAATAAAGCCAATCTCCAGCGCGGTGGCGATGAGTCTGCGGGATGGTTAGATATGGTTGAAACCAACCAGGGTGATGAATGTCGCCCTGTGTTCTACCTCAATAAACGCCAACTCAATAACGCGGCAAAAGAGGCCTGTGGTATGTCTGGCGGTGATTTGTTGTCAGTACTAACCAAGTACGGTTATCACGAGACACCCGACAATGCCCGAGGAGAAAGGGATGGGACTGTATCAAGATGGGTGCGGAGCGGCTCGGCCACAACCAAAATGCGACTGATAAAAATCTCAGCACCGGAGGAAGCGTCAGAGATTTAACCCTCTATCTTGTCGGCTGGCTCCCCCTAACAACCTCACCTCTATAAAACACCCAAAAGAAAAATACAGCCCTAACGGAATGGGGCTGAATTTTCGCGCCGCGCCACACACATATCTGAACGGTTTGCCAATAAATATTTTTTTCGGTCACTTTTCATACAAACCAGTGAGCATTGTTGCTCATTTAATATGCATTTGGCTCCAAATAATATGCATTTGGCTCCAAATAATATGCATTTGGCTCCAAATAAAAGAGATTTGGCTCCATGAAAAATACAATAACTAACTGTTTTATATATGAATACATGTATATGGAGCCAATGGAGCCAATGGAGCCATGCGTTCTTTCGCGTATGGAAAATCTCGACCGTGGCGCAATGTCCGTTTTTAATACAGCGCCACATCATCTTGTGTACGTATATAGGTATTTTTTGCTGGCTCCATTGGCTCCATGGCTCCGCGAGGAATTGATTGAAATTTAAAAGATCTCTCTGGAAATCATTTCCCGGAGCCAATTTGCCTGCTCGCGGAGCCAAAGCCGCTGATATGGAGCCAAAAGCCGGGGTGGTCGAACACTCCCGCAGGCGAACCTCGCCCGCTCGCGATCAGCCGGGGGCAGGACAGCACCGCAGCGACAATGATGGAACCAGCCACTCAGCCTGTAACTCTGCTCTGATTAACCCGCCCCTTTCCGTACCCGCAACTGTGTAAAAGCATGTTGGCAGTGTTGAGTTCTGGTGCTGTATTTGGGTTGGGGGGAACTCAATCAATGCATAACTAAAGCGAGATGATGATAGACATACTGACTTGCCGTAGTTCGTAAGGATATGACGAACGTTGCCTCAACAAAAAAAATCAAGCATAGGACGCACCACACCAATCTGATGGTGGGTACCTGATCGTAATGTGAATATCTGCACCGCATTTCAAAACCATAATTCAATCAAGACCAAGCACATAATGCTGTCCCGTAACCAACCAAGAGACACCATGAAAAGCTATAAAAAAATCAAACCGGGAGCAGTAACCAAAACAGCATATCCAGGACTCATCACGCGCACCGATGAGCAAAAGGCGAGAGATACCCTGCCACAGCCCACCGCAATAAATCCCTACAGCCCAACCCGCGAAGAAATGGGCGACATTAGTAAGGGATTGCGCATCATGGCCACGCTGGATTGGAAAACTTGTCAGAAGTGCGGGGAACTGGACGGCACAAGCTGGACTTGGGAACAAATCGAGCGAGGGGAAATGCCTCGCGTGCCGCACCATGACGGCTGTCGCTGTTTAGAGTTACCTTGGCTTATCGAACCCGAACTGATTGGTTTGCCAACTCTCAACTGGAAAAGAACGCGTGCCAGCGCGCTGGGGCAAGTACCACAAGATACAACATGGAACGAATGGATTAAGTCGCACCCATCGTCGGAATATTGATGAGACCACATGAAATTAGACAACCTGCATATTAACGTATGGAGTCTTCCTGACTCAGCAAAGCCGTACCGCGTAACTTTCTTTGTCGGCACTCGCACAGCCATTGAAGGCGACAATGGTCAGAGCTACGCTGTAACTATGGCTGGAAAAAACAAGAAATGCCGGCAGGCCGCAGCACGCGAATTTATCAACGCTATTAAGTGGCTATACGCCACTCCAGAAATGGTAGCCATGCGCACCATGCAAGAGACGAACCCGCAAGGCTTTGAAATCACTGTCCTAACCAAGACACACCAAGCAATAGCCAATTACATGGCCGCCTGCGAGCATTCAGCCTACAAAGAAGACCTCCGCCGTGATAACTCAGCTGCATTCCTGCGTACTGGGGCTGCAGCAATGGAAGCTATCGATCTTCTGACCGAGGAGTTCGGGTTACCGAGCATCAAATATACACCTGCGCAATTTGCCACTATTGCAATCAATCGCGGGCTGGTGGCTGAGGAGATGCGGTCATACCTGACAGCTGCGGCCGTCGCGCAAATTCCAAAACATACAGGTACGCCACTTTAATTAAATTACCGTTCGGAGGAAGAATTTAATCAGTGAGGCGAGCCAATCTCCTCGCCTTTTTCTCTGATGTGGTCGGTTTGATGCCGAGATACTTCTAGCAGATCTCCGACAGTGGAACCGATGGCATTTCATATTCAGCCATGAGTAGAAACATTGTATTCATAGAGCCTCGCTTGATGGGTTTGCAACAGTTCGTAAAGGAACCCCTTTACGAACATCACAATAACATTCGAATGATACGTTCAAAAAGGTTGTTTTATAATTTATGAACAAATACAATTTACGGAATGACTTTATGAACAAAAGGCAACGAAATGGCTGTTATCTCCTATCTGCGCGTATCCACTGATGAGCAAAACGCAAAAAACCAGATTCAACAAATAGAAGCAGCGGGTTACGCAGTCGAGAAAGATTTTCAATTCTGCGATGAGGGGATAAGCGGTAGCGTTCCTGCCAGCAAGCGCCCCGCCCTAAATGACGCGATGAAAATGGCGCGTAAAGGTGATGTGTTCGTGGTGGTTGCAATTGACCGCCTCGGGCGTGATGCCGTTGACGTGCTGACAACAGTCAAGGCGTTGGCAGATAAGGGCGTGAAGGTTGTTAGCCTCCGGGAAGGTTTCGATCTTAGTACGCCAGCCGGAAAGATGATGCTCCACATGATGGCTGGTTTTGCTGAGATGGAAAAAAGTATCATCGCAGAACGCCGTGATGCAGGGATCGCTCGCGCCAAGGCCGAGGGGGTTCATTGTGGTCGGCCTCAATTCGAACATGGTGACTTAATCGCTACTCTTTGGGCTGATGGCCTGAGTTATCCGCAAATCGTTTCCGAGCTGGCATCCAAAGGCATAAAGGCTGGTAAAACTACCATCTACCGATTTAAGAATTGAACGCCCTTTTCCGTTACCGCCAAGGAATTACCATGCTGACTGATAACCCCAAATATATGAGCGATACTAAGTTCTCTAACACCGTTCAAAAACTTAATGCCGCTATGCGGCAACTCCGCGAACATCAGGAAGAGGTTCGTCTCTATTCAGGATCGGAAGAGTTCGACCCTGCGCCTAACAATGCGCTCGGTATTCGCGCCCACCATATCAAGACGTTTTTCAGCAGCCGTAATACTGGAATGTTAACTGAGTATCTTTATGGACTAGGATTCGTCAGAGAGAACCTCATAGCAGCTCGTGACGTGCTCAATACTGAAGGAAAGAAGAAATATGAGGCATACATAAAAAACGCCGAAGAAACGCTGTCAGCACGATACAGCGGGCTTAAACCTTACTATCTGAATATTCTTACCGACCTGATGGCGATCCCCTTCAGGAGAAGTACAGAGAAGGACAGGCGCGAGATTTCGGATTCACTCTGCCTGATTGCTGGCTTTATTGAAAAATACCGCTACTGTGGCACTGACGAACGATACAGGGATTATGCGCGGACTATCGTGAATGGAATTGATACTGAACATTTACCGCCGATGATCGCCGGGCTTATCATTCAGGAGATAACGGCGCTGGTAGATACCGCTTGCGCTACCAATGTGATGACCTTCGCGAACTCTGGTATAACCCACGAAGAGTACTGGCGGTTTACAGACCCGGACGAATACACCGAAGCGTATCCTGATGGCGAGGTACCGGAAAATGCTTCGCCTCTTGAGGCTCTTGATGTTTATCCATTGCATGAAGGAATCGCACAGCAAAGCCTGTGGTACGGGCTTGATGATTATGTTGATGATTTCATCATCTCAGTAGCTGGCGGGTTTTATTACAATGTAATACCAACAAATTAAAATTAATAATCCGATGTTAAGAAGGTGATTTATGGCAATAATACGCAACAAAAGACGCATAACCAGAATTACACCAAGTCAGTCTGGTTGTATCGAAGGTGAAACCAAGGTTGAGCGTGAATTTACAAAATCACGCTGCCCCAGATGTCATGGTACGGGGCGTTTTAAGCAGTGGAAACATGTTGATAATGGCATATGTTTCTTATGTCATGGCAGTGGCGTCAAGCCTCCTGAGCCAGAATTGATGTAAATGACATAACCATGATTACATTTTATAAAAAATGTATTAGCTGGTGCATCTACCTGATGGGCCAGCCAAAAACTGATCTTCCATTTATGATGAACAGTAATGCTCTTCTTCCATTATCCATTGCATGAAGGAATAGCACAGCAAAGCTTGCGGTACGGGCTTGATGATTATGTCGATGATTTCATTATCTGGCTGGTGGCCTCATCGATTCGAGATATCCTTCTATGTATCCCCCCAAACACACAGCTAATAAATATCATTAATAGTCATGACGTTACCTTACTTAATCATTCCTGCAGGGGACACCATCACATCTATCACGCAACGCTGCGTTTTATTTCACCATCACGGTACTTGCCATAGCTCCACACAGTTTCTCCCCCGGCGTTTTGCGCCATACAGCGCTTCATCAGCCGCCTGGATAAGGCGCTCATAATCGGGATGTCCATTAAACATCGCTGCACCGATTGAAAGAGAAAGTAAAATGGGTTCGCCTGTCGGAGAGTTCACCTTAATTCTCTCCACGCCTTTGCGGATCCGCTCCGCAATGCGCAGAGTGTCTGCCACTGTGATTTCGGTCAGGATGATGAGGAACTCATCGCCGCCATAACGAAAAACATAGTCGCAGGTACGCACATTGTCATAAAACGCACCGGCAACTTTACGCAGGATCTCATCTCCGGTGTTATGTCCCCACGTATCGTTGATCTGCTTAAATTTGTCGACATCAATCAGCAGCGTCGAAAGAGGTATCCCGCTCCGACTGGCGTGAATGATTTCGCGTTTAAAAATGGTTGGCAGAAAACGACGGTTCAGCAAGCGCGTCAACACGTCCATCCCCACCTCATGTCGCGAGACTTCATCAAACAGTTCGCGCAGTAAAGTGACGATTTGCGAGAGTATGTTCCGTGTTTGCTGCAAAAACTTAACCCGTCGCGGTTTACTGGCGAGGGCATCGTCAGAGATGCGGATATCTTTAAAAATGTCATCAAAATCCTGGATCAGGCGGGATATATGTCCTGCCTCAGCAATCCCACTGAAGTAATGACGTCCCTTATGGCTAAACCACAATCCGAAATCGGATTGACCAAGCGGGCTGCTATTCCCGATGCTGGAGTCAAACATGACTTTATAAAGCAGCGTCATTTCCCACGTCAGTAACGCGTTAGTCTGCCGTTCCTTTTCCTCTTCTGCGTTCTCCATCAGTGAGAAGATGCGATAGTTTTCGTCCTCTTTAGCCGCATTATTCTCACTGAAGACATACGCTCGTGACATGTAGTGGCATAGTGAATTTGGCCACCTGAATAGAGGTGATATCATCACCTCATAGTCAAAACAGGTGACATTATGACCGGACGTAACAGACGCAATTTTAGCCCCGAGTTTCGCCTCGAGGCTGCCCAGCTTGTACTCGATCAGCATTACACCGTTGCCGCCGCTGCCACTGCGATGAATGTCGGCAAATCCACGATGGATAAATGGGTTCGACAACTGAAAGAAGAGCGAGCGGGAAAATCACCCATAGCTTCACCCATGACACCTGAGCAGATTGAGATACGTGAGTTGAAGAAAAGACTTCAACGCGTTGAAATGGAACGGGATATATTAAAAAAGGCTACTGTAGATTCAATTGGTCAACGCAACAGTTATGTGAAAACATGGGGTTGCGGAGGTTTTTTGAATGAGACGAACATTTACAGCAGAGGAAAAAGCCTCTGTTTTTGAACTATGGAAGAACGGAACAGGCTTCAGTGAAATAGCGAATATCCTGGGTTCAAAACCCGGAACGATCTTCACTATGTTAAGGGATACTGGCGGCATAAAACCCCATGAGCGTAAGCGGGCTGTAGCTCACCTGACACTGTCTGAGCGCGAGGAGATACGAGCTGGTTTGTCAGCCAAAATGAGCATTCGTGCGATAGCTACTGCGCTGAATCGCAGTCCTTCGACGATCTCACGTGAAGTTCAGCGTAATCGGGGCAGACGCTATTACAAAGCTGTTGATGCTAATAACCGAGCCAACAGAATGGCGAAAAGGCCAAAACCGTGCTTACTGGATCAAAATTTACCATTGCGAAAGCTTGTTCTGGAAAAGCTGGAGATGAAATGGTCTCCAGAGCAAATATCAGGATGGTTAAGGCGAACAAAACCACGTCAAAAAACGCTGCGAATATCACCTGAGACAATTTATAAAACGCTGTACTTTCGTAGCCGTGAAGCGCTACACCACCTGAATATACAGCATCTGCGACGGTCGCATAGCCTTCGCCATGGCAGGCGTCATACCCGCAAAGGCGAAAGAGGTACGATTAACATAGTGAACGGAACACCAATTCACGAACGTTCCCGAAATATCGATAACAGACGCTCTCTGGGGCATTGGGAGGGCGATTTAGTCTCAGGTACAAAAAACTCTCATATAGCCACACTTGTAGACCGAAAATCACGTTATACGATCATCCTTAGACTCAGGGGCAAAGATTCTGTCTCAGTAAATCAGGCTCTTACCGACAAATTCCTGAGTTTACCGTCAGAACTCAGAAAATCACTGACATGGGACAGAGGAATGGAACTGGCCAGACATCTAGAATTTACTGTCAGCACCGGCGTTAAAGTTTACTTCTGCGATCCTCAGAGTCCTTGGCAGCGGGGAACAAATGAGAACACAAATGGGCTAATTCGGCAGTACTTTCCTAAAAAGACATGTCTTGCCCAATATACTCAACATGAACTAGATCTGGTTGCTGCTCAGCTAAACAACAGACCGAGAAAGACACTGAAGTTCAAAACACCGAAAGAGATAATTGAAAGGGGTGTTGCATTGACAGATTGAATCTACAACCGCGCTCTTGATGTCAGACTCCCTGAACAATTCTCATTAGTTGAGAAACTCAGGGCGCGGTTTCCTGTTGCCGTTGTGTGCAACGTGTTTGGGGTTCATCGCAGCAGTTATAAATACTGGCGGCAGCCCAGGAAGCCTGACGCCACGAGAGTGGCATTACTGAGCCTTGTGCGTGAAGTTTATCGCGAAAGTAACGGTTCAGCAGGAGCGCGAAGCATTGCCGCAATGGTCACCACCAAAGGTATAAAACTGAGCCGCTGGCGGGCAACAAAGCTGATGAAAGCGCTCAATATTATCAGCTGTCAGCAACCTGGCCATCGTTATAAGAAGGCGTCTAAGGAACACATTGAGATCCCTAATTATCTGGATCGCCAGTTTGCTGTTACCGAGCCTAATCAGGCCTGGTGTGGTGATGTGACTTATATCTGGACGGGAAAACGCTGGGCTTATCTGGCTGTTGTACTCGATTTGTTTTCCCGTAAACCGGTTGGCTGGGCGATGTCATTTTTCCCTGATTCCGCACTGACAGGTAAAGCCCTGTCGATGGCCTGGGAAGCACGGGGAAAACCGGCTAATTTACTGTATCACTCGGATCAAGGCAGTCACTATACCAGCAGGAATTTCAGACAGTTACTGTGGAGATATCAGATAAAGCAAAGCCTGAGTCGCCGGGGAAATTGCTGGGATAACAGCCCAATGGAACGGTTCTTCAGAAGCCTGAAAACAGAGTGGGTACCGGATAATGGCTACGCGAATTTTAGCCAAGCCAGCACGGCAATAACGAATTACATCACAGGATATTACAGCCAGCTCAGACCTCATCAATATAATGGTGGTTTGACGCCGAATGAATCAGAACGATTGTTCTGGAAAAACTCTAAAGCTGTGGCCAGTTTTTGTTGACCACTACAACATAACCTCCATCGCCAGATCGATACTGTTGATGGCGTAGTGGTAAATGTTGAGTTTGATTTCAGAAGTGTGCGGACTGGTATTAATCAGCGGCAACAGTAATTTTTTTAGTACCCTGAAACCCATTTCAACCAGATCAACAGAGATCCCGATGCGAGCGTGAACATCCGCGGCACGCTGCTGGGCGCGCATCTGTTCTTCAACCTGTTCGACCTGGCAGGAAAGCACATCGACAAGCCAACGACGTAATGCTTCTTGTAGCTGCCTTTCCACCTGCTCGGTGGTCAAAAACTCTGCGGCATTAGGGTCGGCCAATACAACGCGGTAAAACTCTGCGATCAGCACCGGCGCATGAACGTGTGCCAGTTGTGCTGCAAGCTGATGGACAACTGGGTCCGTCTCATTAATCAACTGTACCCACTCGTCCTTCACGGTTTGTAAATAGGTTTCCATAGGATGGCCCTCAGGGTAAGTTGTTACCGTTTTCAGTACGGCTGGCAAATTATAGTCTGTTATGATTATTGGGTATGAATGCCTTCCCTACCAATATCGCCTTCACATACACTGCTTTGCACAATCCAAACAGACTGACTGACACTGGACTCCTTTCTGGCGGCTAACATGAAACAAATAACCTTCAGCGATCTGCAACAACAAAGTGAAGCGGCAGCCCATTCTCCTCGCTTGCGCGCACATCGTAATTTTCATCCGCAACTAAGCGATCCCGTTCAGCGTCTGGCGATTGCGATGGAACCCGGAAGCTATGTCCGTCCTCATCGCCACCCACATACCTTTGAGCTGTTATTACCTCTCAGCGGACGCTTTGTGGTATTGAATTTTGATGAGACCGGCGTCGTTACGCGACGTGTTGTGTTAGGAGAGGACTGTATGGCGCTGGAGATGGATGCCGGTACCTGGCACGCCGTCTTGTCCCTGGATAAGGGGGGCGTTATTTTTGAAGTTAAACACGGTGGTTATCAACCCGTGGCCGAACAAGACGTTGCGGCCTGGGCGCCTGCCGAGGGCGAGCCCGGCACGACTGAGCTGATGGCCTGGTATCAGCATGTTCAGCCCGGAGATACGCCGTTTAGCGCCTGAGCATTTCGCGATGCCAGACAGGAGCCAGACCGATTTGGCAAACCCCGTATTCTGGCATCCCGTTGGACGTTAAGGTTATAATCCTGACAACGATTTTATTGGATCAGACGCAAAAATGACAAAACTCACCCTACAAGAGCAGATGCTGAAAGCTGGCTTAGTCTCCAGCAAAAAAATGGCGAAAGTACAGAGAACGGCGAAAAAATCGCGCGTTCAGGCCCGTGAAGCCAGAGAAGCGGTTGAAGAGAATAAAAAAGCACAAATTGAACGGGATAAGCAGTTAAGCGATCAACAGAAACAAGCGACGCTGTCGAAAGAATACAAAGCGCAGATTAAGCAGCTTATTGAAATGAACAAAATCACCATTTCCAAAGGTGATATTGGGTATAACTTCACCGATAATAATCTGATTAAAAAAATCTACGTAGATAAGGTGACACAGGCGCAATTGATTAAAGGGCGTCTGGCTATTGCCCGGCTGACCGCCGAAAGCGACCGTGACAGCGAATATGCTATTATCCCGGCCGTCGTTGCCGATAAAATTGCACAGCGCGACGACAGCTACATCGTCTTAAATTGTGAGCTGAGCCAGGAAGCGAAAGACGAAGACGATCCGTATGCTGACTTCGTCGTACCTGACGATTTAATGTGGTAAGCGAAAAATGCCGGATAATAAGTCCGGCATTTTTTCTAATAATGAGGTGACGACTCAGATGTTCATTCAATTACCCTTATCATAACCGCGCCTCATCTCTCTAGAACTTATAATGCTCTTTACTTAGCCCGTATTTTCTCATCCGCAAATACAGTTTTTTGCGCGGAATTTGCAGATATTCTGCCACTTCATTAATACGCCCTTGATGAATATTTAGCGCTTCGGTAATGATTTGCCGCTCATACTCTTCAACCCGACGATCCAACGGTGTTGGTTCCGGCACATGCAACTGCGGATTGGCGGTTTCCGCCAATGGCAGCAACCCAACGGCAAAAAGCTCTGCGGCGTTTGCCAGCTCTCGCACATTACTCAACCACACACGACGTCGCATCCCTTTCAGCAATTCTCCGTCGACCTGCGGAATGGGGTGGTTCAGACGCAGACAGGCTTTTTGCAGGTAATGGCGAAATAGCGGCTCAATATCGTCCGGGCGCAGGGATAGCGGCTGGCAGGCGATTTGCGTCATGGCGAAACAGTAATACAGTTCGGCCACGATCTGGTTTGTTGCCGCCAGCTCCACCAGCGATGTCGTGCCAATACCAATTAACCGAAAAGGACGCCGCTCCTGGCTTTGCAGGTGAACCAACTGGTGCTGTTGCTCGCGCGTCAAACACGCTATATGGCTTAATACCAGCGTCCCGCCTTGCGCTTGGGCAATCAGTTCACCGAGCTGAGCGGTGTTCCCGGTGGTGAGCTCTGCGCGGATAAACGGCCCCTGGGCGCTACGTCCCAACTGATGCAGATAACGGGCTCCCGTCATGCGTCCCGTCCCTGGCTCCCCATAAAACCAGACGGCAAGATCCGTTTCTGCCAGTTGCTGCAGGCGTTGACGGTACTGATTTATCCAGTCGCTGTAGCCAACCAGCTCAACCTGCAGCTTTTGTTGGCAGTAATGACGACGGGCAATCACAGATTTTCGCTGCTGCAACGCCTCTGCAACCTGCAACAGCAGCTTGCCGGGATCGACCGGCTTTTGCAGAAAATCCCATGCCCCTTTTTTCACCGCATCCACCGCCATCGGCACATCACCATGTCCGGTAATCAGCAGGATCGGCAGCTGGTTATCATCCTGATGAAAAAGAGCCATCAGTTCGATACCGTTACAGCCGGGCATACACACGTCACTCAGAACGATACCGGGCCAGTCAGCCTGTAGCCAGTTTCGGGCATCGTAGGGGTTATTGCACGCGCATACCCGATAGCCTGCCTGCTCAAGCAACAAGGTGTAAGCATCAAGGACATCGGCATCATCATCAATCAGCAGAACAGAATATTCATCACTCAACATCTTCTACATCCGTCAGGTTGAATTGCAGTACCACGCAGGCATTGCGCCCCAGCGTTGACGCCAGGCGTAGCTCGCCGTTCATCTGCGTCATTAACGAGACACAAATTGATAGCCCAATACCGAGACCAACATCTTTACTGGTGGTAAACGGTTTTAATAGCGACGGTAGCAGTGCAGCAGGCCAGCCGGGGCCATTATCGCTGACAAAGACACACACCGTGCTGCCCTCGACCTGCCAGTGAACGTCAATCTTCGCAGCAACCGGACAGGCATCCAGCGCATTTGCCAGTATGTTGACCAGGACTTGCTGAATTCTCACTTCATCGCCCGTAACCCACACGCGCTCAACCGGCAGCGAAAGCGTACCCTGCTGCGGTTTATGCCGCATAGACAATAGCTCCCAGGCCGCGCTGAAGGTTTGTCGTAAATCGACCGGATGCAGTGGTGCCCCCGGCTCGGCCCGGCGCGCAAACTGCCGTAATGAGCGAATAATGGCATCGATACGGGTAATGAGTCCTTCAGCTTTGGTTAACGTGCTTCTGGCCTGCGCCAACTGCTCCTGTTCAATTGCCCTGCCCGCAGTAAACAGATACATCGACAATGCATTCAGTGGTTGATTGATTTCGTGGGCCAGCGTGGTCATGGTCTGTCCAACCACCGCCAGTTTCGCCGTCTGAATCAATTCGCCCTGGGTCGCTCGCAGATCGGCTTCAATCTCCTTACGCTCTGCCACTTCCTGCTCGAGCTGACTTTTTTGCGTATTGAGCTGACCCAGCGTATGGCGCAGTAACCCCGCAATGCGCCCTAGCTCATCACGACCATAAACCGGGATCGAGGCATCGGTTCTGCCAAGACCAATTTGCACCACGGCCTGGTTGAGTGCGGTAAAACGCTTCACCAATCGTGAACGGATAAAGTAGTGGTTGAGTCCCCAGGCAAGAAGCAGCGCCAACAGCGTCGCCAGCAGAATAAGCCCGCCGCTGACGCGAACAATCTGCTCCAGCCGCTGGTTAAACATCTGCATTTGCTGATGACTACTTCCCAACTGAGCCTCAAGTAATGTTCGAAAACGACCAAGTGTAGCTTCTCTGGCATGACTGGCATCAACCAGCGCTTTTTGCGCCGCGACGTAATCGCGCATCGTATCGGGCATTTTGTTTTTCATCATCCCGATTTCCAGCAATTCGTCGATGGTTTGTCGCAACGTGATAGTGCTGGGCCAGTCGTCCAGGGTGCGGATATTTTCATCCGCCGTTTTCTTCAGATTTTCCAGATAGCGAATATGATTCTCTACCAGCATGCCGTCGTCGCTACCTGACTTCAGTTCATTCAATCTGTCGCGTAAATCATCGACGATCTGGTTTTCAATTCTTGCCAGCGTGTACACCTGTTGCTGCTCATTCTGCACCTCCCTGGCGCGTTTCAGGTACAACGCCGCGTCGCCATTTTTCGCTTCAATTTGATCCAGCAAGGTTCCCTGTTGCCAGGTGAAATCCTGCACCAGAGAGTTCAGTTCGGTCGTGAAATCATCATGTAACCAGTCGATTCGCGCGGAGAGTTCGCTGACTTTTTCGCGTACCAGGAACATGTTGTAGAGCACCCTGTCCAGCTCGGTCATCAACGCCCGACTATCCTGCAAAATTACCGCCAGCTGTTGCTGTTCCGCGGGTTGCAATCCCCGACTCAGCAGTTCAATTTTGTCCAGATGCTCGATGATCTGATTGCGCAGTTGCAACCGCACGGTCGTATTGGGGGCCAGCAGGAATTCATTAAGCTGATCGACAACCAGGTTAAGATTCCCTTCAATCAAAAAAGCGGAATGCACGCGCGGGAAATAGTCATCAAGCGAATAGCGGATTTGCGAACTTTGCTCATGCCAGGAATACAAACTGACACAGCTCACGCTCAGCGTCAGTAAAGCCCCCGTCAGAAAAGCCCCCCGCAAACTGCTGCTGATGCTGAGCTGACGAAGACGTTGCCATAGCGAACCGCCTTTCATTGTAGTTCTTCCAGTTTTGATATCGCCAGACGCTGGTTTTTAAGAAACCAGAGTTGCCACTCCATCATTTGCTGTTCAGCAAAACTTTTATTATCGAATTGAGCAAGCCAGGCTTCATCTTCGCTGCTCCTGGCGTCGATTGGGACCTGGGTTAACAGCGCTCTGATTTCGGGTAGCGGGTGTTTCAGACGAGCTTCCGCACTGTACAGCGCTCGCCAGGCATCCTTAAGCTGCGCGAGGCGGAAACTGATGGCCGTATCAAACATCCGCTGGACCAGTTGTTGACGCTTCAGGATCAGACGGTAATTAAGCGGTGGCTGTTTCATCAAAATGGCCTGTTGGGCTGCACGCGGGTTATCTGCTGCCAGCGACGTTACCGGATATTTACCGGTATTCGCATCGGCAAGGATCCGCTGCCCTTCCGGGCTCAATAAATAGCGGATAAAACGTTGCGCTTCATTGGCTCGCGGGCTGTTTTTCAGCACGGCTACGTAGGTCGGCGAGACCGCAGAGTGTGGGAAGTAAGTAAAGGTCAGATTGGGGTCATTGAGCAGCAGATTGGCATAGTTATCAATAACCGGCCCCGCAACGCCCAACCCGCTCTTAATTTTATCCGCAACACCAAAGCTGCGTGATGAGATGGTCACCAGGTTCCCGGCACTGGCCAGCAATGTCGCCCAACCTTCTTGCCACCCTTTTTGTTGCAGCAGTGATTCAACCATCAGGTGATTGGTATCGGAGCGCGATGGGCTACTCATCAGCAGGGCATTTTGATATTTAGGATGCGTTAAATCGCCCCAGTCCGTCGGTGGTGGCAGATGTCGCGCCGTCAGTGCTGAACGATTAATCAGCAGACCAAATCCCGAGAGAGCCACGGCTACAGACGTCGACCGTATTGACTCAGGCACCAGCCGCTGGCTTTCCGGCAATGCATTATCAAAAGGAGCAAGTTTCTGATGCTCCTGAAGATGCTGCAGTAGCATCGGCGAAGAGGTTAAAATCAGGTCAACGTTTTCCGCATTTGCGGTATCGAGCAGTTGTTCGAGAGAAGAACTGGTCCGGTTTAGCGTGCGGATCATCACTGACCCCGGCTCCGTTTGCCAGCGCTGAATAATCCAGGCCGTTGCCCCCGGGGAAAACGTCGTCGCCATCACCAGCTCCTTCCCCTGTGCCAGACAGGTCGCCGACAGCGACATAAAACACAGTGACAGCGCCAACAAACTACCCCGACAGAAAAGTCTGTTTGTGATCCTGTTCATAAATACCAACATCTTCGAAAAATAATATTGAGACAAAACTTACCCGTTTATCACAGCAGGTGGAAAAGATAAAACTGCTATCAAAATAACCAGACGGAATGCGATAACAGAGATAAAGAATACCTGAAAATGTCGTTTGAATTTGTTAATACCCGCACATGCTGATGATAAAAACGCATTAAGAATAATAGCTCTGACCTCGCCATAATTCAAAAGGGTCAAAATCAGTCCCACTTTCAGCAAATTGGGTCAATAGTGACACATTTCTTCAATTTGAATTTCTTCGCCACCTATTTCACTCTTCACTGCGAAAAATCCTGATATTCACATCAATATAAATTTAGGTGATGATATGTTATCAATATTTAAGACAGGGCCATCGGCAAATAAAGTCCCGGAAGAAAAAATCCAGGAGACTTATGGTCGATACCGCATTCAGGCGTTACTTAGCGTATTTCTTGGTTATCTTGCGTATTATATTGTACGCAATAACTTCACCCTCTCTACCCCGTACCTGAAAGAACATCTGGATCTCAGCGCAACACAGATTGGTTTACTCAGCAGTTGTATGCTCATTGCCTATGGGATCAGTAAAGGCATCATGAGCAGCCTGGCAGACAAAGCCAGCCCGAAAGTCTTTATGGCTTGCGGCCTGATCCTGTGCGCCATTGTCAACGTTGGCTTAGGGTTCAGCACCGGATTCTGGATTTTTGCCGCACTGGTGGTCTTCAACGGACTGTTTCAGGGAATGGGCGTCGGTCCCTCGTTTATTACCATCGCCAACTGGTTCCCACGCAAAGAGCGCGGACGCGTTGGCGCATTCTGGAATATCTCACACAACGTCGGTGGCGGTATTGTCGCCCCCATTGTTGGCGCCGCCTTTGCTATTCTCGGCAGTGAACACTGGCAAAGCGCCAGCTATATCGTCCCAGCCTGTGTTGCGGTGCTGTTTGCTTTTATCGTTCTGATGTTGGGCAAAGGCTCACCGCGCGAAGAAGGCTTGCCTGCTCTGGAACAGATGATGCCGGAAGAAAAAGTCGTGTTAAATGCCCGGCACGTAACCCAGGCGCCGGAAAATATGAGCGCCTTTCAAATTTTTTGCACCTACGTGCTGCGTAACAAAAACGCCTGGTATGTTTCATTGGTAGATGTTTTTGTCTATATGGTGCGTTTTGGCATGATCAGTTGGTTACCGATTTATCTGTTAACTGAAAAACATTTCTCGAAAGAGCAAATGAGTGTGGCGTTCCTGTTTTTCGAATGGGCCGCAATTCCTTCCACACTGCTGGCAGGCTGGCTGACCGATAAACTGTTTAAGGGTCGTCGCATGCCGTTGGCCATGATTTGTATGGCGCTGATCTTCGTCTGCCTGATCGGTTACTGGAAAAGTGAATCCCTGCTGATGGTCACTATTTTTGCCGCCATCGTCGGATGCCTGATCTATGTGCCTCAGTTCCTGGCGTCTGTGCAGACCATGGAAATCGTCCCCAGCTTTGCTGTCGGTTCGGCGGTCGGATTACGCGGTTTTATGAGCTACATTTTTGGTGCATCGCTGGGAACCAGCCTGTTTGGTGTCATGGTCGATAAAATGGGATGGCATGGCGGTTTCTATTTGCTGATGGGCGGGATTGTCTGCTGCATTCTGTTCTGCTATCTGTCTCACCGCGGGGCGCTGGAACTCGAACAACAACGAAAGAATGCCCAACAACAGGACACGGAGCTGCAGCTTGCTGATGCCAGGTAATCGGCTTTAGAGAGAAAAAAGTGCCAGCGATACTGGCACTTTAGTTTGCTCAGATGGAAGCCAGACAATCAGTCAATGGGGTACACAATGGCGTTTTCAGTTATGAACCTGCGATTTAATGCTTATCGTCCCCCACCATAAAGCGAATGATCAATCCGCATGTCGGGGCAAGAAAAAGAAACAGTCCCGTTACCATTTCGTTTCCGTCAGTCAACCGCATGGTAAAGAAATAAATTAATGCCGTAAGGATAGCCATGCCGAAAAAAGAACTAATTGACGCGGCAGCGCCCATTACCTGCCAAATATAGCAACTGACGCACAGAATGCTCAATGCGAGGAAAGTCCAAAAATAGAACATAGCGTTACCTCCTGTCTGCCGTAAAAATCGACGTAAGTCCTTACACTTCCTTGATTTTATAGTCTAAGACAATTCCTATCCATTCGCAATTCAAGCAACATTTTCGTTACAATAGCTGTTCATTTTCTGAACCGAGCATTCCCTGCAGGCCTTTATTTAATCGTCATAAAAACAACAAATTATCTATAAGCCTATTCTTGCTTTTGATCGACCCAAAAACATTTACGAAACTTGAGGAATTATTTCTGGATGACATTAATCTTCGGGTGTACATTATGCGTCCGATCATTCATATCCCTCGTGGTTTGTCCTGACTCAGTTTTACACTCTTTACAGGAACCATTGTCGCTCATAGTGACCTAACTGTTCAGTGTCAGAGAGTAACGCTGTAGACAAAGAATCTTCGCGATACATTATTTTCGTACCAACAACAGGTGCTTATGTTCCCCCAATGTAAATTTTCACGCGCGTTTTTGCATCCGCGCTACTGGCTCACATGGTTCGGTGTCGGTGTGCTCTGGTTACTGGTGCAGCTCCCTTATCCTGTTTTATGTTTTCTGGGCACCCGTACAGGTACGCTGGCGCGCCCATTTTTAAAGCGCCGGGAATCCATTGCCCATAAAAATCTCGAACTCTGTTTCCCAAATCTGTCACAAGAAGAAAGGAACAAACTGGTCGACGAGAATTTCCGCTCACTCGGCATGGCACTGCTTGAAACCGGTATGGCCTGGTTCTGGCCAGATCGTCGGGTGCGTAAATGGTTTGATGTTGAAGGCCTGGACAATCTGCAACGCGCTCAGGCGCATAACCGTGGCGTAATGGTTGTCGGCGTGCATTTTATGTCGCTGGAACTGGGAGGCCGTGTGATGGGTCTTTGCCAGCCAATGATGGCAACCTACCGCCCGCACAACAACAAATTAATGGAGTGGATACAAACCCGCGGCCGTATGCGCTCGAACAAAGCCATGATTGGCAGAAATAATCTGCGCGGCATTGTCGGCGCCCTGAAAAAAGGGGAAGCCGTATGGTTTGCACCCGATCAGGATTATGGCCGTAAAGGCAGCTCATTTGCGCCATTCTTCGCCGTCAAAGATGTTGCGACAACCAACGGCACCTACGTGCTGTCACGCTTGTCGGGGGCGAAAATGCTGACCGTCACCATGGTGAGAAAATCTGATAACTCCGGCTACCGTCTGTTTATCACGCCAGAAATGGAAGGCTACCCGGAAGATGAAAACCAGGCCGCGGCCTATATGAACAAAATCATTGAGAAAGAGATCATGCGGGCACCTGAGCAGTATCTCTGGATCCATCGTCGTTTCAAAACCCGCCCGATGGGTGAAGCCTCGCTATATGTCTAAAAAGAAAGGCCGAATGGCCTTTCTTTATTTCTGCGCCTGAATTACTTAACACCCCACTTGCTCTGTAATTCAGTCATTCGTTCGCTATATTCTCTGGCAAGGCAGGCGGGCTTATCCTGCTCTTTCCAGCATTCATTACGTCCTTTGATCCAGCCTCGTTGCTCTGCTTTTAGCGTCGGGTCATTTTTCGATTTAGCCAGCGCCTGCTTGTAGACCCCGTTCAATTTTAAATCCATTGCGGAGAGCGAGGGGCTCTGACAGATAATCTCTTCCATACTTCCCTTTTCCGCTGCAGAACAGGAGAACGATGGGCCAGCATGAGTCGAATTTTTCGCCGGAGAGAAATCAACATTATCTTCAGGCTGACAAATCCCATGCTTGCGGTTTGGGCCAGCCCAGGACACTTCCGGGTTTCCGTCATCTTTTCTGGAAATAGAGACGGTATTTTTACCGCTCTTCGCCTCCCAGTAATTTTCATTGAAGGTCTTAATGGTCGCTTTTTCGCCATTAATCCATACATTGCCGTTACCATCGCTATTCACACCACCAATACTTGCGCAGCTGAAATTGAACGCTTGTGGTGCAGCCGCCATCGACGTCAATGGCGCAAGAACAAGTGCTAACATCATTAATCTGGTCATTTTTAACCTTTTCATTATCAAATTCCGCGAGAAAATTAACCGCATTAACCTCAAGGTGATATGAGAATTCTCTGAGTAACAACTACGTCGCTCAATAGCAATTTATTACCGTCAGAAATTAAACTGTCGCCGAATCACGACACTTGTAAGTTACTAAAATTAAATAAAAAAATGCCTCTTGTTTCACCTCATTTTTAGGCGTACATTAGCGCCGTCTGGAGCATTAAAGCTCAGAATTCTGAGGTGATGCAGCCAAGCAAACGCGGGGTATTCTTCCTTTCGTTTATGCTTGCATCAGCTCTCTGTCAGGTAAGCATATGTTCATTTAGGCGTACTCATCGTATGCGGAGAGATGAAAAGTGAAATATTTCTTTATGGGCATTTCTTTTATGGTCATCGTGTGGGCCGGTACTTTTGCCCTGATGATCTAAATTAAAAGATGCAGCAAAAAAACAGGAGCCATTTGGCTCCTGTTTGCGTTGTAAGGTGAAGGTTTTGCTAGTCTGTACTTTCAGTGGCTGATTTCGGGCTGGCCGGCAGTAAACCATCTGCGCGGAACATGGCTTTGATTCCGCGGATTGCCTGGCGGGTACGGTCACGGTTCTCAATCAACGCAAAACGCACGTGTGTATCACCATAGTCTCCAAAACCAATCCCCGGCGAAACACAAACCTTCGCCTCATTCAGTAATTTTTTGGCAAATTCAAGCGACCCCATTGCGGCGTACTGCTCCGGAATTTTCGCCCACACGTACATCGATGCTTTTGGCATTTCAACCATCCAACCCGCTTCATGCAGCCCCTTGACCAGCACATCGCGACGACGCTTATATTGCTCGGCGATATCCCGTACGCACTGCTGATCGCCTTCCAGCGCGGCAATAGCGGCTACCTGCAGCGGTGTAAACGTTCCGTAATCGTGATAGCTCTTAATGCGCGCCAGTGCGTTTACCAGCGTTTTATTGCCAACCATAAAACCAATGCGCCACCCCGCCATATTATAGCTTTTCGACAAGGTGAAAAATTCAACGGCAACATCTCGGGCACCCGGAACCTGCATAATCGATGGCGCTTTCCAGCCATCATAGACAATATCGGCGTAGGCCAGGTCATGAACCACCAGCACGTCGTAGCGTTTAGCCAGTGCGACGACCTTTTCGAAAAACTCCAGCTCGACACACTGCGCCGTCGGGTTGGACGGGAAGCCTAAGATCATCATCTTCGGTTTCGGGTAGCTTTCGCGAATCGCACGTTCCAGTTCATTAAAGAAGTCGACCCCTTCCACCAGCGGCACGGAACGCACCTGGGCTCCGGCGATAACAGCACCATAAATATGGATGGGGTAACTGGGATTTGGCACCAGGACCGTGTCGCCGTGATCCAATGTCGCCAACATCAGGTGAGCCAGCCCCTCTTTGGAGCCAATCGTTACAATCGCTTCGGATTCCGGATCGATCTCGACGTCATAGCGTTCCTGATACCAGCGAGAAATCGCCCGACGTAGACGAGGAATACCACGCGACGTTGAATAACCGTGGGTATCCGGGCGCTGCGCCACGGTACACAGTTTTTCGACAATGTGAGGAGGCGTGGCGCCATCCGGATTCCCCATGCTGAAATCGATAATATCTTCGCCACGCCGACGCGCAGCCATCTTCAGTTCAGCGGTAATGTTAAAAACATAAGGGGGAAGACGATCAATACGCGTAAAACGACGTTCAGGGCGGGAGTCAGCCATAATATCCTCAGATGTACGTTAGCGCCCGGACCGTCCGAGCGACGCGGCCACGATGGTGGCACGTTTAGAAAATAGCCTGATTAATTTCCTTCTGTCGAGAGGTACAGCAAAATATTTTTTATCGGCATAAAAGAGGAACAACGTTTCTAAAACGGGAAATGCATGAATATCTAACCCTCATGAAATCACCAGTTTTTAACATTCTGTTGTTAAATACATTACGTTGAAGTTCGCCTTCTGTGGAGAGATATTGTAAATACAACAATCATGCAACAATCCCCTTTTAATGTTGTGGTTTTTCCTCATTAGCCTGTGCTGACAGGGATGCTGGTCATCCTGCCTCAGGTTACCTATCATAGAGGTTTACCCCCTTCGCAAGAGTCACCTGTGCACGAAATATTCAATATGCTGCTGGCGGTCTTTGATCGGGCAGCGCTGATGCTGTTCTGTCTGTTTTTCCTGATTCGTATCCGCCTGTTCCGCGAACTGTTGCACAAGTCAGCTCACTCGGTGAAAGAGCTGCTCGCCGTTACGGCCATTTTCTCCATGTTTGCCCTGTTCAGCACCTGGTCTGGTGTACCGGTAGAAGGCTCACTGGTGAACGTGCGTATTATTGCCGTGATGTCAGGAGGAATTCTGTTCGGCCCATGGGTCGGTATCATTACCGGACTCATCGCGGGTACACACCGTTATCTAATTGATATTGGAGGTGTTACCGCCCTTCCCTGTTTTATTACCAGTATCCTTGCTGGCTGTATTGCGGGTTGGATCAACCGAAAAATCCCTAAGGCACAACACTGGCGCGCCGGTATTTTAGGCGGAATGTTGTGCGAATCATTGACCATGATTCTGGTGGTCGCCTGGGCCCCCACCACCGAACTGGGGCTGGATATCGTCTCGAAAATCGGTATCCCAATGATCCTTGGCAGCGTCTGTATCGGCTTTATCGTCATGCTGGTACAAAGCGTGGAAGGAGAGAAAGAGGCCAGTGCGGCAAAACAGGCTAAGCTGGCGCTGGATATCGCCAACAAAACCCTGCCGCTTTTTCGTCAGGTCAATAGCGAGTCGCTACGCCAGGTGTGCGAAATTATTCGCCATGATATTCATGCTGATGCCGTCGCGATCACCAATACCCAGCACGTTCTGGCCTATGTCGGCGTTGGCGAACTGAACTACCGCGATAACGATGATTTCGTTAGCCCTACTACCCAGCAGGCAATAAATTACGGAAAAATCATCATAAAGAACAATGATGAAGCACATCGCACACCGGAAATACACTCCATGCTGGTAATACCGTTGTGGGAAAAAGGGGTGGTCACCGGTACGCTGAAAATCTACTACTGCCATGCCCACCAGATCACCTCTTCATTACAGGAAATGGCTATCGGTCTGTCACAAATTATCTCGACTCAGCTTGAAGTTTCCCGCGCCGAACAGCTACGCGAAATGGCAAATAAGGCAGAGTTGCGGGCACTACAAAGTAAAATAAATCCCCATTTTCTGTTTAACGCGCTAAACGCGATCTCATCGTCAGTGCGGCTTAACCCGGACACTGCACGCCAGCTCATTTTTAATTTATCCCGCTATCTTCGCTATAATATTGAATTAAAAGATGATGAGCAGATCGACATCAAGAAAGAGCTGTATCAAATTAAAGATTACATTGCCATTGAGCAGGCCCGTTTTGGCGATAAGTTGACGGTTATTTATGATATTGATGAAGAAGTCAGCTGTTTTATTCCCAGCCTGCTGATT
Organism: Citrobacter sp. RHBSTW-00671; assembly: GCF_014103415.1. Classification (NCBI taxonomy): domain Bacteria; kingdom Pseudomonadati; phylum Pseudomonadota; class Gammaproteobacteria; order Enterobacterales; family Enterobacteriaceae; genus Citrobacter; species Citrobacter sp. RHBSTW-00671. The sequence continues at coordinate 2,075,548 of NZ_JABXPR010000001.1, read as the reverse complement.
CAGCCATTGGTTGAGAATGCCATCGTCCATGGGATCCAACCCTGCAAAGGGAAAGGTGTGGTCACTATCAGCGTGGCGGAATGTGGTAATCGGGTACGCATTGCCGTCAGAGATACCGGCCATGGTATCGATCCGAAAGTCATTGAACGCGTTGAGTCCAATGAAATGCCGGGCAATAAAATTGGCCTGTTGAATGTGCATCACCGCGTTAAGCTCCTGTACGGCGAAGGGCTACATATCCGCCGTCTTGAGCCAGGCACAGAGATTGCCTTTTACGTGCCAAACCAGCACTCCCCTGCAGCGGCCCCGGCCACATTATTGCTTTAACCAGGAGTTAAGTTGTGAAAGTCATCATTGTTGAAGATGAATTCCTGGCCCAACAGGAACTTAGCTGGCTGATAAAAGAGCACAGCCAGATGGAGATTGTCGGCACATTTGACGACGGTCTGGATGTCCTTAAATACCTGCAGCACAACCGCGTTGACGCTATTTTTCTGGATATCAATATTCCGTCACTGGATGGTGTGCTGCTGGCGCAAAACATCAGTCAGTTTGCGCATAAGCCCTTTATTGTGTTTATTACAGCCTGGAAAGAACACGCTGTTGAAGCCTTTGAACTGGAAGCGTTTGACTACATTCTGAAACCGTACCAGGAGTCACGGATTGTCGGCATGTTGCAAAAACTGGAGGCAGCCTGGCAGCAGCAGCAAACAGGAGCCCCCCTTACCAGCCCGGTGATGCGTGAAAACGATACGATCAACCTGATCAAAGACGAGCGGATCATCGTTACGCCAATCAACGATATTTACTACGCTGAAGCCCATGAAAAGATGACCTTCGTCTACACGCGGCGCGAATCGTATGTCATGCCGATGAACATCACCGAATTTTGCAGCAAACTGCCTGCCTCACATTTTTTCCGCTGCCACCGCTCATTCTGCGTAAACCTGAACAAAATCCGCGAGATCGAACCGTGGTTTAACAACACCTATATTTTGCGATTAAAAGATCTGGAATTTGAAATCCCGGTTAGCCGGAGCAAAGTAAAAGAATTCAGACAGTTAATGCATTTATAGGGGATTAGTCATGACCGTGCGGATCGTTGTAAAATGGCGATCTACTGCCGGTGCTATAAAACGTAATAAAGTGAATTTTCAATGAAATACAGACATGCGCTATCCCAGTTATGTTTTCAGATGCTGGAAATGGGTGCGGATCGCCGTACGGTGAAAAAAGCCCTCACCTCACGTCGAATGAAGGCTCGTCAGGCTATCGTACTGCTGTGTAAGCAAGAGATGGTGCTACTGAGAGCCGGGAAACTGCCGATACAAAACGCAACAAGCACGACATCTCACTGACAATAACCGGTCGCGAGCTAACTAAACCCTTAACTCGCGGCCACTTAGCGTACAGAGCATGCTGCAGGCTAAACTGAATTAGCTAAGAGCAACCTTAATACCGAGGGCAATCAGCAGACCCCCCAGCATTTTATCGATGACTTTCTGCGCCTTTGCCAGGCCAGCGCGCACTGGCGCACTTTGGATAAGGATCACCAGTACCGGCCACCAAATCACTGACACCATCAGGATAACGCCGGCATACCAGGCTTTTTCTGGAAAACCAGACTGGACGCTCAGCACCTGAGTGAAGATCGACAGGAAAAACAGCGTTGCTTTTGGATTAAGCAGGTTGCACAAATAGCCCTGCAGAAATGCTTTACCTAACGTCACTTCCTGGCGCGCAACCTGGGTCATATCCATACTGTTGTGCCCGCGTGACAGCAGAGCCTGCAGCCCCACCCAAATCAGATACGCAGCCCCCGCATATTTCAAAATATCGAACAGCCAGGGCGTCGTGGTAATAACAACCGCCAGTCCTGCCACACAGTAGGACATATGGGTCGCCACACCACCGACAATGCCAAGAGCCGTCATCATGGCCTGAAGACGCTGGTAGCGCGCCGCATTTTTAATCACCATGAAGAAGTCCGGGCCGGGAGAAAGAATGCCCAATGTGGCAATCGAAGCAACAAAGGCCGTCGCACTAACAGAAGGAATAAACATATTTAAAAATTCGCCAGGCTGAAATGTATTACCAATAAATCTGGAAGTTTATTCTAGCTCACTAGCCTCTTTAAGCTCCATCACTTTTATCGCTTATTAAATATACTAAAAAGAAATCCTCGCGATAAATCGATTCTTATTGCAGCAATCTGGCCTGGATAATACAACCTTATCCCGATGTATCAATGTAAATAAGATGTCCGTTCTCATAAAGGGAACTGCATTAAATTTACGCTAACTTAATGATATTTCGACACGTTATTCATCAGTGTGTTATTTATACTTTTTCTTATTATTGCGGCAACCTTTTGCGGTTGTGCCCGGATATTTAATGTCAACACAATGACATTTGTAATAATTGATAATACAAAAAATCGCCCACTTCCTCAGAGCGTCTCCGTTTTAACCGTCAACGGAATTATTTTCGTTGTTGGCCGGATAAGCGCAAAGCGCCATCCGGCACGGGCCTTACAGAATGTGTCCCAGCGTCTGGCGTAAATGCGCGCCGGAACCAAGCAGGCCTGGATTATCATGCACAATCAGATATACCGGGATATCCTGCACATAGGCTTTAAAACGCCCTTTATCCTCAAAACCGCCGCGAAAACCCGATGCTTTAAAGAATTCCAGGAAGCGCGGCACTATGCCGCCAGCAATGTACACCCCGCCAAACGTCCCCAGCGTTAATGCCAGATCGCCGCCAAACCGGCCCATAATGACGCAAAACAGCGACAGTGCGCGACGACAGTCAATACAGGAATCAGCCAGGGCGCGTTCCGTAATGTCTTTCGGTTGCAGATTTTCCGGCAGACGTCCGTCGGATTTCACAATCGCACGATACAGATTTACCAGCCCAGGACCGGACAGCACGCGCTCCGCCGAAACGTGACCAATCTCAGCCCGCAGCACTTCCAGGATAATCGCCTCTTCCTCACTGTTCGGCGCAAAATCCACATGCCCCCCCTCGCCTGGCAGGCTCACCCAGCGTTTATCCACATGTACCAGATGCGCCACGCCTAGACCGGTACCTGCGCCATAGACCGCAATGGGTTTGCCCTCGACAGGCTCAGCGCCGCCAAACTGGATCAAATGCTCTTTTTTCAGCATCGGGATTGCCATTGATACGGCAGTAAAATCATTGATGATTTCCAGATGGCTAAAGCCCAGATTCTTTTTCATCTCGGCAATGGAAAATGCCCAGGTATGGTTGGTCATGGCCACCCAGTCACCGGTTATTGGGCAGGCAATGGCGATACAGCCATCTTTGACGCTAACGCTATGCTCATCCAGGTACACGCGCACAACGGCTTCAAGGCTTGGGTAATCCAGCCCGGAATAGGTTTTCGCCTGCGAAATCTCGCCACTGGCAATATCGCACAGAGCAAGACGCGCATTGGTGCCGCCAACATCACCCACTAAAGCATATTTTGTCATTCTTTCACGGCTCCGCTAAAGTCAGAATAAATCTTTGTCACACTGTAAATTCATGGGGGCATAACAACAACGCCCTGAAGGCTGATGCCCATGGAATATCGATCCAGGTCACAGAATTACTTTATCGTTTCAGCACCATTTGCAGCGATGCCGTTGGGCAGGCTGTGCAAACTACGCCTATGACTCTGCATTAAGGAATAGAAAATGCTCCATCCACGAGCCAGAACGATGCTCTTGCTATCAACGCCTGCGCTGCTGATTGGTGTAGCGTCCAGTCTGGTGCTGATTGCTGTGATGAAAGTGGCTTCCGTTTTACAGCAGTTTTTGTGGGAACGTCTGCCCGTAAGCATCGGTATTGCCCAGGATTCTCCATTCTGGATTATTGCTATGCTCACGCTTACCGGGGTCGTAGTCGGGCTCATCATCCGCTACAGTCATGGCCATGCTGGCCCTGACCCAGCCTGCGAACCTTTAATCGGCATGCCCGTCTCGACGTCTGCGTTGCCAGGACTGCTGGCCGCCCTGATTATTGGCCTCGCGGGGGGCGTCAGTTTGGGTCCAGAGCACCCCATCATGACCGTTAACATTGCGTTGGCAGTGGCGATGGGTAGCCGCATGTTTCCACGAATCGCAAAGCTGGACTGGACCATCCTCGCCTCTGCTGGCACCATCGGGGCGCTATTTGGTACCCCGGTTGCCGCTGCGCTGGTCTTTTCGCAAACGCTGAACAGCTCCAACGATGTCCCCCTATGGGACCGTTTGTTCGCACCGTTAATGGCCGCCGCGGCAGGATCACTCACCACCAGCCTGTTCTTTCATCCCCACTTTTCATTGCCTATCGCGCACTATACGCAGATGCATCTGGTCGATATCTTCAGCGGCGCGGTCGTTGCGGCCATTGCTATCGCGGCGGGGATGGTGGCCGTGTGGTGCCTGCCTCGTTTGCACCATCTGATACATCGCCTGAAACACCCGGTGCTGATCCTCGGCGCGGGAGGCTTTATCCTCGGTATTTTGGGTGTTATCGGAGGGCCACTGACCCTGTTTAAGGGCCTGGATGAGATGCAGCAAATGGCATTTAGCCAGACGCTGGGAGCCTCAGACTATTTCATGCTGGCGGTGATAAAGCTGGCTGCGTTGGTCGTGGCTGCAGCGAGTGGTTTTCGCGGTGGGCGAATTTTCCCCGCGGTATTCGTTGGCGTCGCACTGGGGCTGATGCTGCATGCCCATGTCGAAGCCGTTCCTGCCGCGATTACGGTCTCCTGCGCCATTCTGGGATTGGTACTGGTCGTCACTCGTGATGCATGGCTGAGCCTGTTTATGGCGGCAGTGGTGGTGCCGGACACCACCCTACTCCCACTGTTGTGCATCGTCATGCTTCCGGCCTGGCTGCTATTAGCCGGAAAACCAATGATGATTGCTGACCGTCCCGATAAGTAGCTACCCCCCGTTGCGGGATTCCAGCGCACGGGTCACCGTGCGCAAGAGTTCGGGAAGGTCAGCCTTCGGCAACACCACTTCTATCAACGAGAGGCGTTGCGGTTTTGCCAGACGAGCCAGAACCTCTTCCAGTTGGACAGCCTGCTTCACGCGCCAGCATTCCGCCTGACATTCACGACTTAGCGCCTGTGGCACCAGCGTCCAGCTCCACCCGGCGATATCATTGTATCGTTGGTTCGCACCATGAATGGCACGTTCCACGGTATAACCGTCATTATTGAGCAGTAAAATAACAGGCGTTTGCCCGTCTCTAAGCATGGTTCCCAATTCCTGAATGGTGAGCTGTGCCGCACCATCGCCAATAATCAGGACCACCCTACGGTGCGGGAAGGCTGTTTGCGCCCCAAATGCAGCAGGCAAAGCGTAACCGATTGACCCCCACAGCGGCTGGACCAGTACTTCCGCCCCGACAGGAAGTGATAGCGCAGCTGCACCAAATGCTGCGGTCCCCTGATCGACAAGAATAATATCGTCGGGGGCCAGATACTGTTGCACCGTATGCCAGAAATTTCCCTGCGTCAGAGGGCCTTTCTCAACCTGCAGACGCCCGGCACAAGGACGTTCAGGCGGCAGCGAAAACGACATTTCCAGGCACAGTTCCCGTAGCGTAGTAACCGCCTGTTCCATCGGAATGTTAAACCAGCTTCCCCCAACCCGCGACGCATGGGGTTGAACTTCAATCGTTCGCTCGGGAGGTAAGTTTTGCGTAAACCCGGCGGTCAGGGTGTCAACAAACCGGGTACCGACGCAAATAATCGTATCGGCGTCTTCTATCGCCTGGCGCACATAATCGCTGCTGGCCCCCGCGCTGTAGGTACCCACAAACGCCGGATGTCGCTCGTCAAACAATCCTTTGCCCATCAACAGCGTGGCATGAGCCATCGGCGTTTCCGTCATCCAGCGTTGTAAAACGGGCTGCAAGCCAAAGCGTAGCGCGAGAAAATCGGCTAATAGCGACACGCGCGAACTGTCCAGCAACTGTTCACGCGCATGATAGCGAAACGCAGCAGCTACGCTACTTTCCGGCTCGCTCAAGGGAACAATAAGTATGTCACTCGGTGGTGTAGCAGGTTGTTTCGCAACATCAGCAGGTAGCATCAGGTAACCCGGTCGTCTTTCGGTTAACATCGCCTGCAACACGCGGTCAATTTCATAGCAGGCATTTTGTTCATCCAGCACGGCACTGGCGACCGTCACTGACTGTTGCATACGGTAGAAATGCTGAAAGTCACCGTCGCCGAGGGTGTGATGCATTAACTCGCCACGACGCTGAGCGCTGCGACACGGCGCCCCGACAATGTGCAGGACAGGAACGTATTCCGCGTAACTTCCGGCAATACCATTAATTGCGCTTAACTCGCCCACGCCAAAAGTGGTAAGCAACGCTCCCGCTCCGACTACCCTGGCATAGCCATCCGCGGCATACGCCGCATTCAATTCATTCGCACACCCGACCCAACGCACGCTTGAGTGGTCAATGACGTGGTCAAGAAACTGCAAATTGTAATCGCCCGGCACACCAAACAGATGGTCAATGCCACAGCCTGCCAGCCTGTCCAGCAGATAATCAGCAACGGAATACGGGGTTTGCATGACAGCTATCCTTCTGACGGTAACCTCATGTTGAGTATCGAAGAACTGTGATGACTGTCCAGGAATGTCGCTGCGAAGGAGGTGGAAAGCAGGGTGTACAGTTTTGACGATCAAAATTTCCTTGAAGAATCGATTGTGTAACCGTATACACTAAAAGACACCTATGTTCTGGAAGGAGGCGACATGGCTTATCAGGCTAACGAAAATCGCTATCACACAATGGAATACCGCCGCTGCGGTCAGAGCGGGCTCAAACTGCCGATTGTCTCCCTGGGTCTGTGGCACAATTTTGGTGATACCACTCGGGTCGAAAACAGCCGGGCCCTATTACAGCACGCCTTCGATCTGGGGATCAGCCATTTTGATCTGGCGAATAACTACGGCCCGCCGCCGGGTTCGGCTGAACGAAACTTCGGTCGCATCCTGCAGGAAGATTTTTTATCGTACCGGGATGAACTGATAATCTCGACCAAAGCAGGCTATACCATGTGGGAAGGTCCCTACGGTGACTGGGGATCGCGCAAGTACCTGATTGCCAGCCTCGATCAAAGTCTGAAACGTCTGGGGCTGGAGTATGTTGATATCTTCTATCATCACCGCCCCGATCCCCAAACTCCGCTCAGAGAAACCATGACCGCGCTGGATCATATTGTGCGTCAGGGGAAAGCGTTGTACGTAGGACTCTCTAACTATCCTGCGGATCTCGCCAGGCAGGCGATCGAAATACTCGATGATTTAGGGACACCATGTCTCATCCACCAGCCGAAATATTCCATGTTTGAGCGCGGGGTTGAGGGGGGACTGCTGTCACTCTTGCAGGAAAAAGGTGTGGGCAGCATCGCCTTTTCCCCACTGGCTGGCGGGCAATTAACTGACCGCTATCTGAACGGTATTCCGGCGGATTCCCGGGCAGCGAGTGCCAGCCGTTTTCTCAACCCAGACCAGATCACCCCACAAAAACTGGAAAAAGTCCGTGCCCTTAATGCGCTGGCCGGGCTCCGGGGACAAAAACTGTCCCAGATGGCGTTAGCCTGGGTTCTCCGCGACGATAAGGTGACGTCAGTACTGATTGGCGCCAGCAAACCTGGGCAAATTGAAGATGCCGTTGGCATGCTGGCAAACCGTCATTTCTCTGCCGAAGAGTGTGCGGAGATCGACGCCATCCTGGGTTGATGGAAATAAAGACACATTTATTAACAAAAAGTGCGCTCTCTGACGATTTAAGAGTTAAGGCGATGAAACGGGGCTTTACTGCCCCGTAATATTACGTTAACAGGCCGGCTACGGCTCGATCGTGAAGGAGAGAAACAATGTTCAGGTCACTGATTCTGGCGGCAGTCTTATTGGCTTTTGCACCGCTGGCCGCAAACGCTGGCGAAATCACCCTGCTGCCGTCGATTAAATTACAAATTGGCGATCGCGATAACTACGGCAACTACTGGGACGGTGGGCGCTGGCGTGACCGGGATTACTGGCACCATAATTATGAATGGCGTAAAAATCGTTGGTGGCGTCATGACAACGGTTATCATCGCGGCTGGGATAAGCGCAAAGCTTATGAGCGTGGCTATCGTGAAGGCTGGAACGATCGCGATGACCATCGCGGGCGTGGACGTGGCCACGGGCACCGCCATTAATGTAACAAATCCCCATCATGCGGGGAGTATTGTTCACACAAATCATTGAGTTACCCAGGGCCTGTGTGTATACCCAGGCCCTTTTTGCATCACGCCTTGCCCATCGCCAGATGACAAGCAGCCACATCCGCTCGCCCCTGTTTTCCCGTAAATTTCCTGTTCATTTCACAAATTCGCAAAATCGGAAAAAAAAATTCCGATTTATCGTGTTTTTTTTGAACTTTGCGCGATAAATATTAACATTAATTTAATATTATAAAACCTGGGGTGAGCGCTAATGAAAAAACAAGAAAGACAAAAGGCCATTCGGGTTAAGTTAGTAACCGATAAAAAGGTTTATGTTAGCGAATTAGCAAAGGAATTATCTGTCACAACTCGGACGATCCGTAATGACTTAAATGAATTAAGTCAGAATAGCCTTTTCTCATTATTTCATGGTGGTGCACAATTAAAAAGCACACCTGAGGAATCATTATTTGAGCAGTCTTTCACCAACACCATATTGAATGGGTTCAAAAGCCACAAAGAAATTGTATCGGTTTCTGCTCATGCCAAACAAAATAGCTATATAGATGATAGCATTTACATACTTGGTTCATTCAATATAGATATTGTTTCTGAAACGACGACATTTCCTCAGATTGGCCAGACCATCCGAGCCTCTGCAACCCGTTTTTATGCCGGAGGAAAAGGCACAAACCAGGCGGTTGCCGCGGCTAAAATCAATAACAATGTTCATCTCACCGTTAAGTTAGGAGCCGATGAGTTTTCAAAAAAAGCCAAAAGATATTTAACCAATACTGAAATTTCTTCTTTTTCTTTTTTTGAAAATGAAATGTCATCCACCGGCATTGCAATGGTATGGGTTTCAGGTGCTACGGGTGACAATATGATCAGTATCGATCTTGGGGCCAATGAAACTTTTACCCAGGAAGATATTCTATTGGATATTGATACCATCCGTAATTGCAAAGTTTTTTTAACTCAGCTGGAGAATAATTTTCCGATCACGCGTTTCGCTATCATGCAGGCAAAACTCGGAAAATCGCTGGTTGTCCTGAACCCGGCGCCTTATGTTTCAGAGATCAAAGAAATATTGCATTTAATTGACATTATTACGCCGAACAAAATTGAAGCTGAAGCGTTATCTGGTATCAACATTGTTGATATCTATTCGGCCAAAAATGCCGCCAGGAGCATTTATGTGCAAGGCGCAAAATGCGTCATTATCACGTTAGGTAGCGACGGTTGTCTGATCTTTGATGGCACAGTTTTCACGCATATTCCTGCCTATAAATCAGCCGTGGTCGATACCAGTGGAGCAGGCGATGCCTTTACCGGGGCACTGGCTGCATGCATTGCAAACGGTAAAGGACTCATCAATGCAGCGCAGTATGCTTCTGCGTTTGCCTCGTTGAAAGTTGAACGTAAAGGTGCATCAAACATGCCCAACAATTCACTCGTTTATCATCGTATGCAGTAGCTGTTTAGAGCATCTTCAGCCCCCTACACCTATAGGATAATTTCATGAAAAATAAAATGTTTTATCGTGTTATCGGTGCCACAGTCGGTTTAGCGCTTTCCGCCACTTTCACCGCCCCCACTTATGCCGCCGATACTCAGACGCATAAACCTAAAGTCGCGCTGGTGATGAAGTCACTGGCAAATGAGTTTTTCCTGACCATGGAAACCGGAGCAAAAGAGTATCAGAAAAAAAATGCCGACAAGTTTGATTTGATTTCTAACGGCATCAAAAACGAAACGGATACGGCAAATCAAATCCAGATCGTTGAACAAATGATTGTCTCGAAAGCCGATGCGATTATCATTGCGCCATCAGACTCGAAAGCCCTTGTACCGGTCATTAAGAAGGCAATTGATGCAGGTATTATTGTCATCAACATTGATAACAAATTTGATGACGGTGTACTTAAAGATAAAAGCCTGAATATTCCTTTTGTTGGCCCGGATAACCAAAAAGGTGCAAAAGAAATTGGCGATTATTTAGCGAAGCATCTTAAGGCCGGCGATCAGGTTGGTATTATTGAAGGCATCCCTACCTCCAGCAACTCTCAGCAACGTACTCTGGGCTTCCAAAATGCAATGGCGCAGGGCGGTATGAAAGTCGTCTCTGTTCAATCTGGCCAATGGGAAATTAACAACGCCAATGCGGTCGCGGCGGCAATGTTAAGTGAGTACCCTGATATCAAAGCACTGTTAGCCGATAACGATAATATGGCATTAGGTGCCGTTTCCGCCATCCGCTCTGCCGGGAAAAAAGGACAGGTTCTGGTTGTCGGCTATGACAATATCGAAGCGATTAAGCCTATGTTAAATGACGGTCGTGTTTTAGCTACTGCGGACCAATTTGCTTCTCAACAAGCGGTATTTGGTATTGATGCCGCCCTTGATGCCTTAAAAAATGGCAAAAAACAGAGTGAGCTCTCCAGCAACGTAGAAACGCCAATAAAACTGATCGTTAAACAATAAGCGGATAACAACAGTACGCCGCTGTGGTACTGCCATCAATTGAGTATCAGAGCGGCTTACCGGATAAGGCCAGAATATGAAAAGTGGGCAAGAAATCCTCACAATACAGGGGGTAGGTAAAACCTACAGTGAACCTGTTCTGGTGGATGTGACGCTAGCATTATATCCAGGAAAAGTACTGGCCCTGACGGGAGAAAACGGTGCCGGGAAAAGTACGTTATCAAAAATTATTGGCGGGTTAACCAACGCAACGACCGGGAAAATGGTTTATCAGGGGCAGCCTTACGCACCTGCGAGCCGAAAAGAGGCGGAAAAACTGGGTGTTCGCATGGTTATGCAAGAACTCAATTTACTGCCTACGCTGTCGGTTGCAGAAAACTTATTTCTCGAACAACTTCCGCATCGATTCGGCTGGATCGATCGAAAAAAGCTAGCAGAAATGGCCCGTCCGGTGATGGCAATGGTTGGGCTGCAATCAGTCGATCCAAATACGCTGGTGGGCGAATTGGGTATTGGTCACCAACAGATGATCGAAATCGCCAGAAACCTGATTGGTGAAAGCCGGGTACTGATTCTGGATGAACCGACGGCCATGCTCAGTAGTCGTGAGGTCGAACTGCTGTTTAAACAAATCGCGCTCTTCAAAGCCCGGGGCGTTTCAATAATTTATATTTCTCACCGACTGGATGAGCTTGCGATGATTGCTGATGACATTGCGGTGCTACGTGATGGTCATTTGGTTTGCGTGGACGATATTAAACGCTATACCCGCGATCAACTTGTTTCGTTGATGGTCGGCCGTGATTTAGAAAGTTCATTTGATTTAAGTGGACGCCAGGCAGGCCAACCCATCCTGAAAGTGGAAAATTTTAAGCGTGGGAAAATCATTCGCGACACGTCGTTTACCTTGCACAGTGGCGAAGTGCTCGGCATCAGTGGCCTTGTCGGCTCTGGCAGGACAGAGCTGCTACGCGCTATTTTTGGCGCGGACAAAATAGACAGTGGCACATTACTGATTGGTACTCCACTAAAGCCGGTGGTGATCCGTTCGCCTGCACAGGCTATCCGCCACGGTATTGCCTTAGTCACGGAGGATCGTAAAGGTGAAGGGCTTCTGCTACCACAGTCGGTGGCCGCAAATATCTCGTTGGGCAACAGCGACAAAATTAGCCATCTGTCGGTCGTTAACACATTGAGTGAAACCACATTAGCGAATAAGCACATCAAAAGTTTAGGCGTTCGTACAACGAACACCTCACAGGCCGTGGAAAGCCTGTCAGGTGGTAATCAGCAGAAAGTTCTCATTAGCCGCTGGCTGGAACGAGACTGTGAAGTCGTCTTATTTGATGAGCCGACTCGCGGTATTGATGTAGGTGCCAAGCAAGATATTTATCAATTACTGAATACGTTAACGGCGAAGGGAAAAGGCGTTGTTGTCGTTTCCAGTGACCTACGCGAACTGATGCTGGTTTGCGATCGTATTGCGGTCATTTCCGATGGCAAGTTAGTGAACACATTTACACGTGATAACTGGAGCCAGGATCGCATTTTAGCGGCTGCATTTTCGGCCTATCAGCATTCAGAAGAGACTGTCAGCGAGTAGCCGGGGATAAAAAATGAAAAACAATTTTGCGACAAAACAAGCGGCAGCAGAGAAAAGAAATATACCGACGTCATGGAAAGGCCTAAGTAGCTATATCGGGTTGCTCGGGGCGTTAGCCGCAATGATCGTCCTATTTTCATGCCTCAGTTCTCATTTCTGGAGCATGAACACTTTCAGCACTATTGCGAATCAGATCCCCGATTTAATCGTCATGTCGGTGGGGATGACATTTATCTTAATCATTGCCGGCATCGACCTTTCCGTTGGATCGTTGCTGGCGCTTGCTGCTGCAGTCGTCAGCGTCACCTATTTAAATTTTCATTGGACGCCCTGGCTGGCCGCGCTTTCAGGCGTAGCGCTCGCCACATTCGTTGGGGCGCTAACGGGCCTGATTACCGTTGCCTGGCGTATTCCGGCGTTTATCGTCTCACTGGGCGTTCTGGAAATGGCCCGCGGAGCCGCGTATCAGTTAACTGACTCGCGGACCGCGTATCTCGGTTCTATTTATGATTATTTAGCCGACCCCATTCTCTTTGGCGTCTCCCCTTCTTTTATTATCGCGATCGTTGTCATTGTTGCCGGGCATCTGGTGCTGACGCGAACCGTATTTGGTCGCCATTTGATCGGTATTGGCACCAATGAAGAAGCCGTTCGATTATCAGGTATAAATCCAGGTCCTTATAAGATCGCAGTCTTTGCCTTGATGGGGGGATTATCCGGTCTGGCGTCGCTGTTTCAGGTTGCCCGTCTTGAAGCCGCCGATCCCAATAGCGGCGTTGGCATGGAACTACAGGTGATTGCCGCCGTTGTGATTGGTGGCACGAGCCTGATGGGAGGACGTGGCTCGATTATCTGTACGTTTCTTGGCGCGTTGATTATTTCCGTTCTAGCGGCGGGACTGGCGCAAGTTGGCGCAAGCGAACCGACAAAACGTTTTATCACAGGAGCCGTGATAATCGTTGCAGTGGTACTTGATACATACCGTAGTCACTTAAATAAAAAATAATCATGAGGGTTACCCGGTTTGACCGGGTAACCACAGCAGATGAAAGCCCTGCTACAATCCGAGCGCGGTCCCGACGAGCAGCCAGATATTCAGTGCCACGACCAGTACCACAATCACCCAGCCAACCTGTTTCACCCAACGGCTATTAACTAAATCCCCCATCAGTTGGCTGTTGCTGGTAAAAATCAGTAGCGGTACCAGCGCCAGGGCGATACCAAAGCTGAGTAATACCTGGCTCATCACCAGAATACGCGTCGGATCTAATCCCATCAGAATCACAATAAATGACGGCATCATGGTGACAGTGCGGCGCACCCAAAGCGGAATGTGAAAGCGAATAAATCCTTGCATCACCACCTGCCCCGCCAGCGTACCGACCACGGTAGAGGAAAGCCCTGCCGCCACCAGGCTTAAACCAAACACGGTTGCCGCAGCATGGCTCAGCAGCGGCTCAAGCGTCAGATAGGCCTGGTCCAGGTCTGCGATCCCGGTATGCCCGCTAAAGTGAAACGCAGCGGCTGCGGTCGCCATCATTGCCAGATTGACAAATCCGGCAATCGTCATGGCAATAGCCACATCCCATTTCGTCGCTGCGTAACGCTGCTGGCGCGTACCACCGTGCAAATGCTGGGTTAAGGAGGAGTGCAGATAAATGACGTGCGGCATGATGGTGGCGCCAAGCACACCGGCCGCCAGGAACACCGCTTCGGAATTGGGCAGGCTCGGTATAACCATCCCTTTGCTAAGCTGCGCAAGGTTTGGTTGGGAAAAGATCAGCTCAACAATATATGCCGCTGCCACGAACAACAACAAACCGCCGATCACTTTTTCCAGGGGTTTTTGCCCGCGACGCTGCAGCATCAGAATTAAAAATGTCGCAATACCGGTGAGCACAGCCCCCTGCAATAATGACACGCCGAGGATCAACTTGAAACCAATCGCAGCGCCAATAAATTCTGCAAGATCGGTCGCCATCGCAATAATTTCGGCCTGTACCCAGTAAAACCAAACCACTGGACGAGGATAGTGATCGCGGATCTGTTCCGCCAGGTTTTTGCCGGTGGCAATGCCAAGCTTGGCCGACAGCACCTGAATCAGCATCGCCATCAGGTTTGCCCAGACCACAACCCACAGCAGTTTGTAGCCAAAGCTAGCCCCTGCCTGGATATTCGTAGCAAAGTTACCGGGATCGATATATCCGATAGCCGCGATGAACGCAGGTCCCATTAATGCGAGCTTCAACTTGCGCGCTGCCCGTCCACTGCTACTCTCAACGCGATCGTTAGTCATTTTAGTGCCTCAGAAACATAGCCTTTGCTATGTTTCAAGCTACGCCTATTGAGAATGATTATCAAATTCATTTTGATGGGAGAAGTTGATTTCTCTGATAGCGTTTGTCTATGGAACGGTAAGAAATTTGGAAATGCCGGTAAGATGTTTGATTATTGTTATGAGATTAGCACAGTGACATAACTTTTCACTTCCATACTAAACATAACGGAAGTGTATCACCGATCACTAATTTTGAATCTCGTCACAGGTCCTTATTATAGTGTGTGTTTGATCTCGTTTTCTTTACTGTTGTTACATAGAATGTGCACGAAAACTAAATCTGCCTCAAATTTGGAGCAAATATGGACCGCGTTCTTCACTTTGTCCTGGCCCTTGCCGTGGTTGCGGTACTCGCACTGCTGGTAAGCAGTGACCGTAAAAAAATCCGCATTCGTTATGTTATTCAATTGCTTGTTATCGAAGTGTTACTGGCATGGTTCTTCCTGAACTCTGATGTCGGCCTGGGCTTTGTAAGAGGCTTCTCCGAAATGTTTGAAAAACTGCTCGGATTCGCTAATGAAGGGACTAACTTTGTCTTCGGTAGCATGAACGATAAAGGCCTGGCATTCTTCTTCCTGAAAGTGCTTTGCCCAATCGTCTTCATTTCCGCCCTGATCGGTATTTTGCAGCATATCCGTGTTCTGCCGGTTATTATCCGCGCGATTGGTTTCCTGTTATCCAAAGTGAACGGTATGGGCAAACTGGAATCCTTCAACGCCGTTAGCTCCCTGATTCTGGGTCAGTCCGAGAACTTTATCGCCTATAAAGATATCCTCGGTAAAATGTCGCGCAACCGCATGTACACCATGGCAGCAACGGCGATGTCTACCGTTTCCATGTCTATCGTCGGCGCGTACATGACGATGCTGGAACCAAAATACGTTGTTGCTGCGCTGGTTCTGAACATGTTCAGCACCTTTATCGTTCTGTCACTGATCAACCCTTATACCGTTGATGCTAGCGAAGAAAATATTCAGATGTCCAATCTGCACGAAGGCCAGAGCTTCTTCGAAATGTTGGGTGAATACATTCTGGCAGGTTTCAAAGTTGCGATTATCGTTGCAGCAATGCTGATTGGTTTCATCGCGCTGATCGCTGCCCTGAACGCCCTGTTCGCGACCGTTACCGGTTGGTTTGGCTACAGCATCTCCTTCCAGGGCATCCTGGGTTACATCTTCTACCCGATTGCGTGGGTGATGGGTGTGCCGTCCAGCGAAGCGCTGCAGGTGGGCAGTATCATGGCAACTAAACTGGTTTCCAACGAATTCGTCGCAATGATGGACCTGCAGAAAATCGCCTCTACGCTCTCTCCGCGCGCTGAAGGCATTATCTCTGTATTCCTGGTTTCCTTCGCGAACTTCTCTTCTATCGGTATCATTGCAGGTGCAATTAAAGGCCTGAACGAAGAGCAAGGTAACGTGGTTTCCCGCTTTGGTCTGAAACTGGTATACGGCTCTACGCTGGTGAGCGTACTGTCTGCATCTATCGCCGCACTGGTGCTGTAAGCGTAAGACAACGTCGTATTGATAAGACCGGGGAGATTCTTCTCCCCGGTTTTTTTATGCCTGCTATTCAGCAAACCGAAGAGATACAGGGTAAGAAAAGGCAGGATACAGAAACGAAAAACCCCCGCTTTTCAGCGAGGGTTTCAATTTTGGTGGAGCTAAGCGGGATCGAACCGCTGACCTCTTGCATGCCATGCAAGCGCTCTCCCAGCTGAGCTATAGCCCCACGATGCCTTTACGTACCAAATTCATTGGGATTAAATTTGGTGGAGCTAAGCGGGATCGAACCGCTGACCTCTTGCATGCCATGCAAGCGCTCTCCCAGCTGAGCTATAGCCCCGTCACGTAAAGCTTGTCGAGTTGACGGGCGGCATCATATGAATTCCCTTCGCGTGTGTCAACGGCAAAATTAACTCATAGAATTCAATCGCTGAAAAAGCAGGCAAATGAAGAACATTGCGCAACAACTCGCATTCAGTAGTTAAACGCGTCACGGTTTCTACTAAAATGGTGCTATAAAATGAGCCACTAATTAACCCCACGACTATTCAGGGAATCGTTATGTTCAAGGAACGGATGACGCCAGAAGAACTTGCTAATCTGACCGGATACAGCCGACAGACCATCAATAAATGGGTGCGCAAGGAAGGTTGGGCTACCTCACCCAAACCCGGCGTTCAGGGCGGTAAAGCCCGTCTGGTTCACGTTACCGAACAAGTTCGTGAATACATTCGCAGCGCCGAGCGTTCAGCGGAAGGCTTATCAGATAATTTATCTTTATCCGGTGACACCTCCATCGAAGCTCTACTGATAAGACTCGCCAAAGAAATGACGCCATCAGAACAGAAAATGTTTACGTCGCTGATCCTGCGTGAAGGCATTACGGGTTTGTTACAACGCTTAGGGATTCGCGACAACAAATAATATGAAAAAATTACGCAGTAAAATGACCACCGAAGAGCTGGCTGAATGTCTCGGTGTCGCCAAACAAACCGTCAATCGTTGGATCAGAGAGCAAAACTGGACAACCGAAAAGTTTCCCGGCGTTAAAGGTGGTCGCGCAAGGCTTATTCATATTGATGCCGGCGTCCGAGAGTTTCTTCTCAATATTCCAGCTTTTCGCAAGGTGCCAGAATTTTATCAGGCAGAAGAACCGCTTGCCGAGTATACACACGTGGTTCGCAGTCACGCCTGCCGTCAGATAATCAGCGCACTGGATAACATGTCGCCAACGGAACAGGAAAAGCTGGCGATGTATATTTCGCGCGAAGGTATTCGCACTTTCCTGACCCGTCTGGGCATTGATGAGTCTGAATAAATGCCAAAAAAAACGGCAGGGTGTGCGCCTGCCGTTTTTTCATCTCTTAACCCGTCTTACTGCTGGCTTTCACGCTCAGCAATAAACGCGAGCGCTTTGTTAATACGTTCAATGCTGCGAGACTTACCAATCGCATGTACCGTAACGTCTAACGCCGGAGACTGACCCGCACCGGTTACGGCTACGCGCAGCGGCATCCCGACTTTACCCATACCCACTTCCAGCTCGTCAGCGGTTACCTGAATCGCGTGGTGCACGTTTTCCGCGGTCCATTCGCTGATAGCAGCCAGTTTGTCGCGAACCACTTCCAGTGGCTGACGCGCAACCGGACGCAGGTGTTTCTTCGCCGCATCGGCATCGAACTCAGCAAAGTCTTCGTAGAAGTAGCGGCAGCTCTGCGCCATCTCTTTCAGCGTCTTGCAGCGTTCACCCAGCAGTTTTACCAGCTCAGATAACTGCGGGCCGACGCGCGTATCGATATTTTCCTGCTCAATGTGCCACTGCAGATGTGTCGCCACATATTCTGGCGCCAGTGCATTAATGTAGTGATGGTTCAGCCACTGCAGTTTTTCAGTGTTGAACGCGCTCGCAGACTTGCTCACCGCACCAAGGGAGAACAGTTTGATCATCTCTTCACGGGTGAAGATTTCCTGATCGCCGCTGGACCAGCCCAGACGTACCAGATAGTTCAGCAACGCTTCCGGCAGGTAGCCGTCGTCGCGGTACTGCATCACGCTGACCGCACCGTGACGTTTAGAGAGTTTTTTGCCGTCGTCGCCGTTGATCATCGACACGTGCGCGTAAACCGGCACCGGCGCGTTCAGCGCTTTCAGGATATTGATCTGACGCGGGGTGTTGTTGATATGGTCTTCACCACGAATAACGTGAGTGATTTCCATATCCCAGTCGTCGACAACTACGCAGAAGTTGTAGGTCGGGGAACCGTCGGTACGGCGGATGATCAGATCGTCCAGCTCCTGGTTGCTGAATTCGATCGGCCCACGGATCTGGTCATCAAAAATAACGGACCCGTCCTGCGGGTTGGCAAAGCGTACCACGCAAGGTTCATCGGCGCCATGATGCTCATGACCGTGGCGGCAGCGACCGTCGTAACGCGGTTTCTCGCCATTCGCCATCTGCTCTTCGCGCAGCGCGTCCAGGCGTTCTTTGGAGCAGTAGCATTTATACGCGGTGCCTGCTTCCAGCATCTCATCGATGACAGCATTATAACGATCAAAACGTTTAGTCTGGAAATACGGGCCTTCATCCCACTCCAGATTCAGCCAGTTCATGCCATCCATAATGGCTTCAATAGCTTCCGGCGTGGAGCGTTCGAGATCGGTGTCTTCAATACGCAGCACAAACTCACCGCCATGGTTACGTGCAAAAAGCCAGGAATAAAGAGCAGTACGCGCACCGCCGACGTGCAGATAACCTGTCGGGCTTGGCGCGAAGCGAGTTTTGATTTTCATGAAATGGCCTTACGTTTATAAAGATGCCGACAACCGGCAAATCCAGGGAAGATTATCAGGCTCGTATTCTATCACTGTGGTCTGATTCCTCAATGTTCATCGGGTCGGAACATCACGCTTTGCCATTTTCGTATACAAATCATGCGGCATGGATTGTTTTGCGATCGTTTTGTTTAAATTTACGACGAACGAACAATTTCTTTAGAAAATGCGTTGACTCATTTTCAACTCTCCCTATAATGCGACTCCACACAGCGGGGGTGATTAGCTCAGCTGGGAGAGCACCTCCCTTACAAGGAGGGGGTCGGCGGTTCGAACCCGTCATCACCCACCAACTACTTTAAGTAGTCTCCGCCGTGTAAAGTAAGAAATTGAGAAGTGGGTGATTAGCTCAGCTGGGAGAGCACCTCCCTTACAAGGAGGGGGTCGGCGGTTCGATCCCGTCATCACCCACCACTTTCTCGCCAGCTGGATTTCTTACAATAAAATGAAGTACCGAAGTGGGTGATTAGCTCAGCTGGGAGAGCACCTCCCTTACAAGGAGGGGGTCGGCGGTTCGATCCCGTCATCACCCACCACTTCGGGTCGTTAGCTCAGTTGGTAGAGCAGTTGACTTTTAATCAATTGGTCGCAGGTTCGAATCCTGCACGACCCACCAATGTAAAAAGGCGCCCTAAAGGCGCCTTTTTGCTATCCGCGATTTATAAAACTGCCTGATGCGCTACGCTTATCAGGCCTACCGACTACAGACAACACTACACGCGTAGGCCGGATAAGACGTTAGTCGCCATCCGGCACAGACAACACTGCACGCGTAGGCCGGATAAGACGTCAGTCGCCATCCGGCACCAATATCATACTATCAATGCCGCCACCAGTTTCTCCAGCGCGGGCATCGCCTGTTGTTGATCGTACACAAGCAGCAAATACCAGCCGGATAGTTTGCCAGTTTTTTACGCCATCAATAGAGAAATAATCAACGGCCATGCCGCTTAAAATCGAACCTACCCATGCACCAACACCATTTACCATCGCCATAAACAGCCCGTGTGCACTGGCACGTATATTAGAACTGACCTCCTGCTCCACAAATGCCGCCCCTGAGATGTTGAAGAAATCAAACTCACACTCATCAGCATCACCGTTTTGATGCCAAAGCGTTTGAGGAAGAACGGGATAGTGAGGATAAAGCCCACTTCCGCACCGTTTATCCCGACAAACGATAGCAAATCGGTATCGATGAGGTGCGCTAAACTGGTTTTAATTCACATTATTTTTCTGCCAGAAGTGGCGTGGTCGGGAGGATACTCGTTCCCTAACCTGCCCCACCGCATCCGACAACGCCGCCCGGAACATAGAGTGCCGGCGACACACTCGCCCGGTACTCTATGTCTCACCTAAATATCCGTTCAGCCCTAAGTCTCGTGAACCGAATTGACTCACCGATAGGCTCTAATGCGATCTGCGAAAATAAAGGAAGATATTGACCTCGCCATACACTGTGCCAACTATTTCCAACACTGTGCTATAGACGATGGAGGTAAAACCTCAGTTAATCGCTGCTGCATTTCTGTACCTTTTACTGTATCTATTAGTTTTTGATTAAGGTTCTTCACCTCAAATTGTGAAAGCCGAACACTTACATTTTCAAATTGACTATTTGCCGCGTCCAACTTGTTAGTAATATCGGTGAATTTCTCATAATAACCGAGTATATCTTTTTCACCATCCTGACTAATTGACAATGATATTTTGTTAATATTGTCAACTAACATATTATTACGTTGGCGGGGAAAATCCGCAACACTAAACTGTCTCACTCCGCCACGAAAATCTTTCAAAAAGTCGATAAAACCATTTGCTCCAGGCCACCGCTTAACTAAAGAATAATTATTAAAAACGATCTCAAGTGTTGTACCCAGACAGCTACCTGCCTCCCAATGGAACTGGGCACCATTTGGGAAATTATAATTTTCAAGAACATTTTTTTCTTTACTACACTGCATCGTCAGACGAGTGAAAAGCGGAATTTCTCTCGCTGCATTATTTACCTGAACAGGTTTTATATTCAAGTTAATGGTAGCATCAAAATTCTGAAGTTTTTGCAACTGCTGCTGCAAACTCTCTATTTCCGCTTGAAGTAATGCTTTATTATTTTCAAGATTTTGTTTATCCAAGGCCTGAGTCGACGCTGAAACCAGAACCTTTTGTTTTTCATTTTTTATAAAAGCATCAGTATATTGAACCTTATTAATATAACTATAAAAATCTTCATTAAATGGTATTGCCTTATTCATGATAACTCTAGGTGAATAGTAGCCATCAACATTTTGAATATAATTATTTATATCCCCAGACATAAAATCCTTAAATTTACCATTGTCACCAAACAAAATATCACTTAACGTTGCGGGGTTATTTACGCCCTTTATACTACTCAACAACCGGTTATCCCATTGTTTCTGAAAATCACAAGCCATAGTTATGACAGAATAATCTAATGCAAAATCAAGTCCGCCCGTTGCTAACTTCCAAATGGTGTCAGATTCAGGGTCTGAATAATTAATTAGCGTTTTTACTGTATTCCGCAAATTATCAGCTTGTAAAAAAAGTGAAGCTTTGGCATCAGGAGAACGATTATACTCCCAAGAGTTATAAATCATTACTTTTGCTTTTTCATCGTTTTGCCTCAATTCAGACACAATTGAATCTAACGTTAAATAAAATTGGTTGAATATCTGAGCTTCGGTCATACCTGAAGATAGACCATCATTATCCGGTAATATATTTTTTCCAGTGACTATCTCTTTAAGTTTATCGCCAATAACAATATTAATTGTTTCAAGATTGTTTACCACATCAGCTTTCGGCATCGCCGCCAAATGATCTGACAAGGAGAATTGATCATATAGACGTATAGCCAGAGATGATGAAGGATTTCTCATTTTAACAGGAATAGCTTTAAACCTTTCTGCACTATATTTCAGCATTTTATGGAATGGGTCTTTATCTGTATTCAAAGAATACAGTGTATCCTTCCAATCAGCATAAACCTTTGGTCGATCGCTAGAGCTTTGTAAGACAGCATGAATGAAATTAAACCAAACTCGTTGGGTATCTTTATGATATTGTTCGAAGAATGGTTCATACAAGAGTTTCCATCGAGATTTTTCAGGCGTTGCTGTTTTTAGCTCATCTATGAATGCTCTGATTGTTTCCAGACCTTTAACAGTATAAGCAGGCGCTATCTGCATTTGTGCATATTCAGGATCATACCAAAAGTCATCAAAACGTATAGCGGGAATATTTCCCTGGGAATTTGCAAAGGCTATTACCCAGGATAGCGATCGATCGCCGAGTCCCATTGATTTGAGCAAATCTAAGAGCTGACGTCGTTCAGATTTCAGTGCCTGAATATCTGTTTGGTGTGTTAGGTAATCGCGGTACCCCTCACCAATATAGCTACTGGATGATAAAGTAATACTATCCTGAGGTGAAAAGAACTGAGAAATTGTTGCCATTTCTCTGCCTGGCACAGGAAGGTCCTGCAGAGACCGTCCTGCCAAACGCGCATTGAGTAGATTAATACTTCTTACCAGATGCTGCACATAGGCAGAAATAATAGTATCATTATCACTGAGCAATGCTGCAGGTAATTTGTCTCTAATAAACCCGCTAAGAACACCACTCTTAATCTGAGTAGAATATTTACTGACATAATCTTTCCACTGCACAGCTAACGCATCATTAACTTTATAACGAAATGGCAAGATGAATAAAAAATTATCGTCTCGTTTATTTTCGACTGTCTCTAATTTAATTCCATAATAGTATAAATCTCGACTGACTAACTGAGTTTTGTTTTCGGGTTTTGCATTAGTAATTTCAGATAGTAGTTGCTCAACATAGTGATTAGCAAAAAATAGCCATGCACAAGCACCGACACATAAAGTTAACCATCCGACAACCGCCGTATGCGTTAAAAAACGACGCCAATTACTGAATCTCGTTATCGGCTGATAGTCATAGCGATAATCTGCTAATACGTTCCCTAATAACTGTTTACTAAAAAGACATTCACTGCGTTCATTACTGGTATTTTCGCCAACAAAAAAAAGACCTTTCAATAATGGAGAATTACTATACGTTTTTTCATCAAAGGCAGGAACCAGCATCGATTCCAATGGCGTTTTTAACGATGCTATACGCTGAGGGAATAACAAAACATTGTTTTTTTTAGTATTATTGGCAGCGCCAATCATTCGTAATTCAGATAGTCTATGATGAATAGCTGAAAAAACATTTTCTAAAAAATGCCCAATGCCGTCCCCGTCCTGGCCCGATTCAGATATCAAGCCTAATGGTTGTTCACACTGCTGCGCGCTAAATATCTGAAGCCAATCGTTAAATCCTTCGATATTATGACATCCTGTCAAAATAAGATATACAGGCACACGCGTAGAATAAATATTTTCTAAATCATCCAGATAATGTCGATAGTGAAAACCTAAATCTTGAAGATCATTTTTATTTTTTGATAACAATGTTTCTATATTTAAGACTAAGATTACACCATTCAACGGCTCACGACGACGAGATCTAAACAACCAATGTAATAACCTTTTCCATTGTAAATCAGTACTTGTATCTGAAAAAAGATCGCCAGATGGCTCTAAAAAAATACTTCTTTCAAAAAACCACCATTTCAGTTTTTCCGACGAGCGATCTGTGTGCCTTCTGAGGCTTGATGCCAGGGTGGAATGGAGTCCAGAATTATTAAGTAAAACATTTTTGTCTTTCTCTTCATCTCCCACAACTAAGAACCAAGGTAAAGCATATAATGGAGAACCAAGCCGATTTAAACGAGAATGCCGGAGCAGTTTTATACCTTCCAACCAGTTACCATCTAACGCAGAAGTATTTTCCTTATCTTTGTTTAATAAATTATGTTTCATACGCTGATGAATACCGAATGCGTAAGCCTTATAAACAACAAACTTACATATATAAAAAGCGGCAATCACACCTAGTAAAAGGACAGGAAATGACCAAAGCGGCCACGAGTTCCATGCAACAACTAGCCAGCATAGAATGAAAGCAACTGTAATACAAAGTAAAAAAAGCATTATTTTAGATAATTTACTAAGCATATATCCCTCTAATCAAAGCAAATATCTGACCCACTAAGCCACTGTCAAAAAAATATATAAAGCGACTAAGATTAATACAGGAGTCATGATTAATAAAAGAACTAATAGTGACGGTAGTCGACGATGAGCGCGGAGATTCACATTTGAATTAAATGCTTTAGGCTGAATAAAGATAGGTGAATTCTCATCAGACATATCATTTTCATAATTCTTAATAATTGTCCGTAGTATCTTTTTATGGAATTCATTTTCTTCATGCTTAGAACATTGAATATAACGCCCCTGAAAACCAGCCAGCAATACAAGCGCATATGTTTCTTTCGCGCCTTGAAATAATTCAGGCAACTGTTCAAGACGCTGATAAAAAAGCTCCCCTGCAAATGTAGTAGAGAAATAATGCCGTTGTAACGGAAATCTGCGCCATGTATCAGCCCCCGCCCATAACGTTGTCATTGCCACTTCATCAATCCAAGCGACAATCGCAAACTTTGCTTCCTTAACTTCCTCCGGAGCAAACTGGCATTCGTAAGCTTTGCGTTCTGCATCTTCAAGCATATTCATTAATGCCATTGATAATTCTTCGTACGTGGCGCCTGGCTGCGCGATCATGTTATTAAGATGTTCAAAAAATGGCATCCAACAATCAACTAATCTATATATAGTCATGTTCTTACCGCAACCATTTCGATTAATAATTCATCATTTAAATCAGGTAAAAACAATGCGCCAGTACACTCATTTTGTAAAGAATCCCATTTAGCACTCAAGGATTCCATCCGAAAATATTGCGCACCCGATCGGTGAAAGATCCCTAAAGGCGGGTTCTGAAGATGACTCAATTCAATACCAGGTAACGCGCGACTCACCAGGTTACTTAATTCTGATGATGCACAAAACTTACCATCTCGTAATAAACTATTGATCAGCTTAGTTGAGTCTGAAGCACCTCTTACCACCAAATAATACCGATGACGTGGGTCAAAGAAGCCCTCCATACATTTACCACTGTAATGGTCATTCTGCCATTCAAAGCGCACCGCAAGTTCGGTACCTACACCAATGTCGCTTAATAGTTGATTAATCAAGACAGCCAGAGCAACAATACCATTACCGCTCTCTTCCTGCCGCCAGGATGGCACCAGATGCCGTCCATCCTGTGATATACCTGACATGTCACAGCGCTCCGAGAACAGGCTCAATTCACCAACAAGCTGACGCATAACGCTGTACAGCTCCCACGGAGTAACAGGTGATGATTCCAGTAAATGCGTTAGCTGTGGAATATATCTATTCAATATCATCAAAACAAACAAATGATTAATTTGGGTAATATCAAAATCACCAAATTGTGTCTCTCTGGGACACTTAAAGATCTCTAATTGCCTGGCTTTATTAGCTAAAGCATCCCTGACTCCACGAAGTGTTTGTTGTAATACCGGAGAGGCTTTAAGATTTAGACAGGGAGGCACGTATCGACTCATGACCTGCAGGTGTTCACCTTCCAGGCCCAGCGACACAATAGGTAACAGTTCATATTCAGAAAGATGTTCAAGCTCATCTTCAAAAAAGAGCCGCAGTATGTAAGACATACGTTTTAATCTTGCATCACCAGATTGTCCAAATATGTCAGCCAACATTTCTGGTTCGTTTTTTACGGCAAAACGTTTATCTGCTCGATATGCTTGAGGAAAATCATCGACGAAAGCAATATTAGTTTCATCAGCCATTAATCGACGTAACCCGACATATAGCACACGTGGCCCCTTCGTAAAATCACTGTTCGCAATTGTACGGGTCTCCAGAATCGCATTCCCTGGATATTCCACTAGCGTTCCTTCCGAGAAACGTAATGCTAAATGATCGAATAAGCATTGTCCTGCAAGCAAAGCCGGTTCATTGATTTTTTGATTAATAACACCCCAAGCATATCTTTGAGTTAAAATCAATGATTCCTGTATGTTCGCGTCAATGCGTAAATCATTTTGCTGAAAATGTTGAGGTTGTAAAAACAGCCCCTGATGCCAATATAGTGGGCGATGAATACTCATAGTAACTTCCTTTTATTGATAAATCCCTATACTACACATCAATTAAAACTCTTCATCTGAATCAACATCCGGGAGGGGTAATTCCATCGCAACAGGTTTTCTTGGCGATGCACGCTTCAATGCTTGTTGTTGCCCCAATAAAACACCATCACCGCCAAGAATTAAATCAATAACTAAAGGTTCAGGAAGAGCTTGCCAGGATTTAGAAAAGAAACCCTCAGAAGACAGATCAACTCCAATTTGATATAAACGCACGCTGCGAGCAGGATCAAGATGGGCATACCCTGCTACCAGAGCGATTCTTTGGGTTCCTTCCAGGCGAGGAATCGTTATTTTCCGTTGCTCCCCGGGCTTAATAAAAAATCGGTTAAGACTGATTACCCCCTTTGGTGCTTCTTTCAACATTAATAACTGGCTTAAATGGTTATCATCCTGAACATAAGCCGTAAAATCCTTTAACTTGTCAAACTGCACAAGCAATAGCATTAGAGTATGTGATTGCCCTTGATATTGATTAAGCTCTTTATTGGCAATTAAATTCAGCTGTATTCCTTGCTCGTCATAACCCCATTTCATGTCCAGAAGTGCCTGATCTTTTGATTGATCCTCACCATTGCTGCATCCTCCAGTAGCAAGAAGGACAAAAGTCAGAAAAAATAATGCCAGGACCTTCATACAAGAGCCATCACTTTGGTCTGACCAGGCACGGACACAATACCAATTGTATTTTGCGGGCTGCCATTATGTGTAGTCTGGCTAGTGAGTCGTACCGCCGGTTTACCGCCGAACATCACTTTTTGGCTCCCTGTAATAAATGTTACTTCACCCATAATTTTATTGCTGGTGACACCGCCGATGCTTCCTGCCTGATCGCCATTACTCATCGAAATTTTGCTTTTCAGATTGAGTGCAGGCATGTTGCACACGAGCACCTTGTTGACCAAACCACCTGGGTCGGCCATCTTTGTATCGCCCATATTTGGGTAAGGAACAGGAATGGGTCCAAGAGGTGCTGGCGTTTTACAAACATCCGGCACCGTTGCGACCGCCATTGCACCGTCATTACAAAGAACATACATGTTTTCTCTCCTAGCCTAAGTTAATGCGCTGAGCATCGACAGTGACTAAGACATCTGCCTGCATATCAAGCACGTTGGCATGCACACAGCATTCTTTTTCAATCAACTGCCGCTGGGACCCAACACGAACATTTTCATGTCCGCAAATGCGTCGTTGAGACTCCTGGATATCGCTACGATAGCTCATTGCGACATGGGTGTGCCTGATTGCATATTCACTCCGCTCATGCCAACGACTTTCCAGATATTTCCCAGTAACTTGAAGATGTTGAGCAGTAAAAAGTGCATCGCCAAAGCATGCAACTCCCTGGTTTGCTTGCATAACCAAACTATCTCCGGCATCAATCAGCATGCCTTCACGAGTGGTAATGCTGAATTGCCCTTTTGGCAGGACCAGCTTGAGATCACCAGGCATACGCAGTTCAACCTCCTGGACTGAACCTCGCTCCAGAATATTCAGAATATAGCCGTTTGTCTCATCCCGACAAATCAAAACAACATCCCCTACAACCGGACGCACTAAGCACCCAAATGCGGTTTTCAACCAATGGCGCTGGCCGTCACTGCATACCACCCCGAAACGCTCCCCATCGAGCGCATTAACACGCGCCTGAAATAATTGCGCTCCGGTTGAACTATATGAAACACAACTTTTTAGATTCATCATCTTTCCCTATAAATGAGGTTGCCACTTTTCTGCCGCCACCCGTTTCTCTTCGATGGGTCGTACTGAAGTTCTGTCCACTCCACGCCAGTCACAATCAATAAATTCAGCTTGATGAAAATCAGCATTATCTAACCTGGCTTCCACAAATGAAGTCAGGTTCGCCTTTAGCCTACGGCAACTGGCGTAACGCAGATCGGTTTTTGACATATCTCCAGCATCAAGACTCATGAGATTAAGATTCGCATTTGTCAGATTTGCGCCAGTGAATGTTGAATGCCGAAAATAACTTTCACTGAGTATCGAAAATGCCATATTAGCATGAGTAAAATCACTGTTTTCACATTGTGAGCGGTATAATGATAAATACCGCAAATCATTCATGGAAAAAATACATTCATTTAGTACCGACCGCTCAATTGCGCATTGAATCAGATCTGAACGCCGAAAACAGGCATTATTTAAATCACAATCACTTGCTCTCACTTTTTCCAGATAACAATCATCTAGCTGCAGATCTTTAAAAATACAAGCAGACCAGGTTGCATTATGAAACTGTGCTTCTGTCAGCCTAATGTCCGAAAACTGGCAAGCATTCCAAACAGTACTCTCAAGAGACGCCTGAGCAAAACTCAAACGTTCAGCAGAACAACGGCTCCACAAACCTTTTTTTAGCACGGTATCAAAAAAATTTCCATCTGTCAGCGTACAATCTGTCATATACAAATTATCAATATGACATTGAGAAAAAATAGCATTATCTAACTGACAACATTCCCAGACACTATCATTTAAATTCACCGCAGTGAACTTTGCACCTCGGGCATCAATACATTCAAAACGTATCCCCTCGAGATTTATGTTCTGATAATCTCCTCCGGCGAGAGAAACATCATGTACACAAGCACTATTTTTTATATACTCCTGCAGTTCATCAGCACTAAGCATTTTGTGCTCCGTCATTCAAATCCTGCAATATACGACAATCCGTTAATAAAACACCCTCAAGATTAACATCATTCCCATATGCCCCTTCAGTATCTGCGGCATATAAATTACTGCCGCGTAAATCAGCATTTTGTAAGCAGGTATTGCGAAGGCAGGCATCCATTAAATTCACTGAAATCCAGTGAGCACGGCTCAGATCGCAGCGGCTAAAATCCGCTGACTGGCCAACAAACCGATACCCATCTGATTCAGTCAAATCGCAACGAACAATCCAGGCCTTCTCCAAATTGGCCTGACGCAAAATGGCTCCTTTTAAATAACTATTCTGAATACTTATGTTTGTTAAGTCAGAATTATACATATCTACATCAGGTAAATGGCACTCACAGTCCATACGCAAATCATGTAAATCACTTTCACTCAGGTTAACAGAGCAACCTTTTATCTTTGACCACACTACACTCGCGAGGACACTGCCACTAAATACAGCATTATCTATCTGACAATCAATAAACTGAGCTTTCGTCAGGGCACTTTGTGCAAACTTAACGCCATTCATTTTACAATTTATAAACCGCCCACTTTCGAACCGGGAGCTATCAGCTATTGCATCATTAAATATACAATCTCTAAATTGGGCGTGTTCCCCTGCCACACTTGCCAGACATGCTCCGCTAAAATCACAATATTCAGCCCTTGACGACGTAAAGTCAGCACATTTAAAATTAGCGCCACTGAAATTGCAGTTTTCAAACATGGCATTGGGGAAACATACGTTCTGCAATTTGCTATTAATAAATTGACAATCACGGAAGATACAATCACTAAATGTTGCATCAGCTACATTGGCACGATCAAACTGGCATTGACTAAATTCACAAGCATGATAAGTTGCGCCCACCAAATAAACATCGCAAAGATCCAACCCCATGAAATGTTGTTTCTGCAAGAAAATATTATTCTGGTAACTCTCTTCCAGCTCTTCTTTTGTCCATGTTTTATCTTTAACGTTGATATCGACCAGAGGTAACATGCCTACTCTGGATAAAGACTCCAGCTCTTTATTCAGTGCCGAAAATTCGTCCATGCTCTGCATGAATTGAGCCTTTTGCTCTTCAGATATGTTATCCCCCAGTGTCGATATTGCGTCCGACATTAATAGCATTGGATCGTTAATGTATTTGTCAACGTCGCCTGAAGCAGAGTGCTCAAATTCATCAATATCAATACCAGCCTTTGCAGCGTGTTCTTTAACCTGCGCCATCCCTTTTTCCATTTCAAAATCAATGAGTTCACTGATAGACATGCCAGAAGGGTACTCTTCAGTTTCCAAGTCCACAGGGTTTGGTACGGCCAGAATTGCCGCCTTGTACTTGGATAAATCAATATTGGGCGCACGCTTTTGCATATCATCAATGATGGCTATCATTTCTTTCTCAGCTTCCGCGAATGCCTCATCAATAATACTTCTATTTTCACCGTTCTGCTGCAATTCACCTTTTTTATCCAGGACTGGCGGAACTTCAATTTCAGGTTCAGCAGGTAACAGAGGGATAACCGGCTCAGCAGGCCATAACTCATTTATCCAGTCAAGTTTGTGGCGTGGAGGGGTACTCTGCTTCTCACACACCGCCGCCACAGACAGCAGATCTTCACCATCTATATCCTCTACTGGCAATTCCGTGCGATAGAGAAGCAATTGATGATGAACATCCGGGAACAACCAGACGGTATCCAGATCTAACGTCGCTTCTGTCACTATTGCCTCATCACCAGAGAGACGCTCTACAAATAACCGGGGGCGGAGCGCTGGCAGTTGGCCGGTTATTTCCAGATGTTCAGGGTGCATCCCCACTACGCGCCACTGTTCATCCCCATGCCAGAAATCATCCTGACATTGATCCTGCGGGACTTCGTCGAACCAACGGCGATCGCTATCTATCGGCAAAAAAGGCTGCGTTGTGTGCTGCCAGAGTAAATCCAGCGTTCCTATATGGCAGGCACGTTCGGGGTTTTGTGGCAACAACGGCATCAAAGTGGCAGTCTTCGGGCACTGTCCTGGGTGAAGTAAAGGCTCCTCTTTAATTTCAATTTGCGGCAGAACAACACCGTCTTCAACTTCGCCTTGTATGAAACCACACCCTTTGGGGTTTGCCGCCCATCCTTCACCGCCAAAGGCATGGTGGCAATCGATGGCAACGCTCGTGAGCGGCGCAGACACCACGGCTTTCCAGCCCAAAATACCTTTTTGCCAGTACCGTGGAGGGAAAACATGCAACATTTTTTCAACCTTACCTACCTGGGTCAGTACAGTCATCCCCTGCCGCTGCTCAGGTGTCAACGCAAAAGCGGTGCCGTGAACAGCAAACGTTCCACGGTGCTTTTTGAGCCCACAATCGAAAGGTAAATTACCAAAACGTTGCACAATCCACGGCCATGCCTCCTCGCTTGCAACCACGCTTCCTTGCGCATCAAGTAATAAACCAAGGGTAATCACCTGGCTGTTTATTACGTCTAATCGATGCTTCGTTTGCAGGACCAGGCTGAAATCGCTACATCTGCTTTTCATATTCCCTCCGTGAAAACATATTCCTTAACAAATTAAACCCATATCATTTTTATAAACAAAACCATTATCAAAGGAGTTTTATTATTTCGAAATACTCACATCATTTGCATTGATACCTGTACTATCAACCTGCAACGTTTGGCCTCCAGCTGTTATCTTCACCGATGATGAGTCTGTGTTTATTGCGGTTGGTTTTACACGATAAACACTATCTCCAGACTTCAAACAAATTTCGCCGTCTTTTAGAGTAATACTGGAGTTCCCACAACTTAAAATTATTTCTACAGGGCTT
This sequence comes from Citrobacter sp. RHBSTW-00671, assembly GCF_014103415.1. NCBI lineage: Bacteria > Pseudomonadati > Pseudomonadota > Gammaproteobacteria > Enterobacterales > Enterobacteriaceae > Citrobacter > Citrobacter sp. RHBSTW-00671. The sequence continues at coordinate 2,043,845 of NZ_JABXPR010000001.1, read as the reverse complement.
TGTAATTCCACCTTGCCGGTATTATGAATCGTAAAAATAGGGTTTGCATCAGCTTTTATATCTGCAATGTTAGCAACATTAACAGTACCAGAAAGTTCAGGAGCAAAATAAATATGATAAGTATCGGCGATATATAACAATGATTTGCTCACAACTTTATCTTCTTTATCATAAACAACTGTTTTTTTCTTTATGAGAGAGACATGATTTGTCGCCAGCCGTTTATGTAAAACTTTATTTAAAGTGTATGAAGGACCGCTACATTCAGCTTTAAACGTAGCCCCAGTAGCGTTTAATGTAACAGAAGTGATATTTGCATTTACTGTAAGAGCAGCCCCATTTTCATTAAGTGTAGTATTTATACCGTTCGCATTATTTACAAATTTTATTCCAGCACTATTTACATCTCCACTAAATGATACAGAGTTGGCTACAAATTTTTTGTACGTCACATTATTCGCTTTAGTCCCCGTCGAATGGTTATTAGCCCAATGCAGGTGTTTATCCGTATCTTTCGCTTCACCCTTAACAGACTCTACAGGTGCATCTGCTCCAGTCACAGAGACGGTGAAATGATCGCCGATGTTTTGTTCAAACGAATTCGAACCAAATTTCATATGATTTTGGGTTGTCAAACTGGCGCCAGATACCCCGGCATGCCCTAGCGAGAAATGCGAATCTCCCGACGGGGTTCCCATAGAGATATTCGCTGTAGATGGATTATCATCTGCCTTTAGATAATGGCCATTAACCGTAGTGAAACCACTGGTCGTTGCGTTATCTGCGTTAACAATACTGGGATTCTCTGAGTTAGGGACACTGCCAATAATAACCGGTCGATCCGGGTCGCCACCCATGAAGGAAATCAATACTTCAGTCCCTTTTATTAAAGGAAAGTGCATTCCATGCTTACTGCCATTGGACGGGGTAGCCATCCGTACCCATGCCGACCCACGCGTCTGCGCCCTGTCCTTTCTCGCAAACGGAAATCTCACTTTATAGCAGCCATGCTCATTCAGCAACGGCACATCATCTTCATTGTCATTATCAATAACAGCATTGAGTGTGCCAATTATCCGCGGCTTTGCCGTCGTTCGCATTGGGCGAAACTGGAGATCCTCTGACAGCGCAACAAATTGAGTTCGGGACTCTTCCTGAATAGAAGCAACTCCCTCTTTCTCCAGGGCAGGCAACGGTTGTTGACCTGTATGTTTGACTTTAATCACCTGGAAACGCGTATTGAGTCGCTGGTTAGAATGGCCGTTTAAACGCATAAAATAGCCAGCGCGCACCCCTGTGGCCCGACCACTTCCCTGATACACGGACTGTATGCAGCGCAACGCCTGAGATCGGCGTTTTATCAACCAGTCACCTTCTGCCAGAGATCCATAATGTTCATCATAAGTGACTTGCTCACCGATAAACGCATGACCTTCTGAGCCATCTTTACGGGACGAAGTTTTATTAGGCATCATATCCACTGTGTCTTCTACAGTAAGCTGTAGCTGCGCATTACTTGTAGAAAAATCTTTCAGTACCAGTTTGTCTGGTACTATTTGCGCATGCCGAGTAAACGAACTCAACATGGCCTGATCAATTTCCGCCGCCAACGTCCGGGACTGAGGACGGTAATTTATCGTAACACTCTCATGCTCCGGCTGAAAACGGATATCACCGCAGAAAATAACCGCCTCATGGTCGCGCTGTTGCTCAAAATAATAATAAATCCCATAATACTCCAGCTTACGGGCCAAAAATCTTAAACTCGTCTCCTCAAACTGACAGGTAAAATACTCCTGTGTATAGCCAATATCCTCAGAGGGGATGCGAATATCGAAGTCATATTTATCCATACTTTCTTTTGACTGGACTCCCGCCCCCTCAGTCATGTTTCCCAGCTCAGCAATAACCACGCGAATGATATCGGGTAGGCTAAGATCGAGCCAAGTATCAGAGAAACGAAACTGTTTTAACAATGCCAAACGCGGCTCAAGCACAACCTGAAAATATGAATAATGGCTGTCGGCATTCAGTTCTACTACAGAAGTGACAACACCATGATAAGGCTCCATCTCACCGTTAGCATTAACGAGAGAAATAGTTGCAGGTTTCCCCAATAGGGTCTGAGCATCGAAAGTCATATCCTCACAAGCAAGGTCAATCTCAAAACGGTATGGTTTCGAAATTTCTTCTTCACCTTTCCATTTCTCAACCAACAGTGTCGTCGCTTCCAGTGCGGTAGAACTAAATATTGCTACTGATTCGGCATGAGTCATCATAATAAAATCCTTTCTATATACGTAGTTTTACTAACTGTTTTTCTGCGAATGAGTAAGATTTCAAGCGGTCACTTCCTGACTCATATCGTCATGCCTTTCACTTACTGTTATTTTCCAGTCATATTCCTCACTCAATGAAACATTAATTGATTTCATGAATTCATCTCCAACAATTTCATTTAACAAAATTTCTGAAATCTTCGGTGTTAGCCCCTTACGAATAATGAAATCGACATTTCGTGCCCCCGTCTCAATATTCGTACAACGATTTGCAATTTCGTCAATGACATCATCAGAAAAATGTAGTGCAACTTTCATCGTGTTCATTACCCGATCGCTTAAAATATTTAACTTTAATCTCACTATTCCTACTAAATACTTCGGAGGAAGGGTAAAGTAAGGCACTACGGTCATACGCGCCAGCAGAGCTGGCTTAAAATGTTGTGAAAGTTGTGGTCGGATTTTATCAACCAACACCTCAGCGGAGGGTCTTTCGGTTGCGCAAAATTTTGTAATCTCATTGCTTGCCAAATTCGACGTCAGGAAAATAACCGTATTGCTAAAATCAACAATCCGCCCTTCACCATCAGCCAGGCTGCCTTTATCAAAAACCTGATAAAAAAGATTCACAACATCAATATGTGCTTTCTCAACTTCATCCAATAAAATTACCGAATAAGGACGCTTGCGGACAGCTTCCGTTAAAATCCCCCCCTCACCATACCCTACGTACCCCGGAGGAGAACCAACCAATCGGCTAACACTATGCTTCTCCTGATATTCACTCATGTTAATAGAAATAAGTGACTGCTCTCCACCAAAGAGTTGATCGGCCACAACGACTGCCGTCTCTGTTTTTCCTACGCCGGAAGGGCCGACCAGCAAAAATACGCCCAGTGGTTGCCGTGGGTCACGAACACCAGAATGAGCAATTTTCAGTATTTCAGATATTTCAGATACAGCTTCATCCTGGCCGAGGATACGCGCTTTAATCTTATCGGCCAGAGTCAAAATATTATTCGTGCTATCGCGCTGAACCTTTCCCAGTGGAACCCCGGTCCAGTCGGACACAACCTGCGCAATAGTATCCGGATTAACGTCAGTAAAGATGAGTGGCGTTTCGCCTTGTAACTCGGTTAATTCTGCTATAGATAGCGCAATCTCTGCGTCACACTTCTCTTTGTCCCCCTGTTCGTCACCAACGGCATCGCGGCACACTGTATCAGATTGACATAATTCCATGTTTTTGCGTGCTTCAAGCAGCCGGTATGCCGCATCACGCTCACGTGCCCAATGCGCTTTCAGTTCCGCATGCTTTTGCTCGAGCACGATACTTTCAGTAAGTAAAGTGTTTATCCGTATACTATCCACTGGGAATCCTGCATCACGATCACGCGTAAGGGCCTCGCACTCACGTTTCCACTCGAGTAATTTGCGCTCCATCGCTTCCAGTTCAGCGGGCTTAATATCCAGACCAATACGAACACGTGCACAGGCAGTATCGAGCAAATCGACAGCCTTATCGGGCAATAAGCGACCGGTGATATAACGATGCGCCATCTCGCTTGCGGCAACAATGGCATCATCGCGGACAGTGACGTTGTGGACTTCTTCGTAATAACACTTTAACCCACGCAGAATAAGTGTTGTATCCGCGACACTGGGTTCATCAAGTTTAATCAACTGAAAACGTCTGGCCAGCGCAGCATCTTTTTCAAAATACTTCTTGTACTCAGCCCACGTTGTTGCCGCAATAGTGCGTAGTTCGCCACGGGCAAGCGCAGGTTTAAGTAAATTGGCAGCGTCAGATCCCCCTGCAGCACCTCCCGAACCAATAAGCATGTGAGCTTCATCAATAAATAGGATGACAGGTGTTATTGAGGCTTTTATTTCAGAGATAACACCATTGAGGCGGTTTTCGAATTCCCCCTTGACGCTAGCGCCAGCTTCAAGTCGGCCAAGTTCCAAGCTTAATAGCCGTGTATTTTTCAGAAAATCAGGTACATCCCCCTGGCTAATGAACAATGCAAGACCTTCAACAACAGCCGTTTTACCCACACCAGGGTCACCCACAATAATAGGGTTGTTTTTACGCCTGCGAGCAAGAATATCAATCATCTGACGCACTTCATTATCCCGGCCAAACACGGGATCAATTTTCCCTGACGCTGCTTTCTCAGTAAGGTCTTCACAAAAGCGCGCAATCGCGCTCTCGCCAGATTGTCTTGCTAGAGTGCTATTATTTTCTGAAATACCACTCAGCGAATCAGCTAAATCACCTTCAGATGAGCTACTGACAATATCAGCAAAACTGCTTATCAAGGCATCTTTTTGAATATTGGCTAAGAGATCGCCATAATGCGTGTTAGAGGCATAATAGCCAATGCGAGAAATCAATGCTAATAAGAGAGAACCGCTGCGAATAGACGAACTTTTCAGCGTAATGGACGACAACAGCCATGCATCTTGAATCAGCTCAACGAGGAACATTGAAAAAACTGGGCGCCCAGGATTTCCTTTTTTGACATGGCTAAGATACTCATCCAGCAGAGCAATAAATTTTAACGAATTAATTTCAAAATACTTTAAAATCAATGAGATATCAGACAATTCATCATCCATTAATTGTCTGAACAAATGCTCAAGCGATATTTCATAATGGCTTCTAGCCAATGTCATACCCGCAGCACTTTCTATTGAGCGAGTAGAGTATGTATTCAAATGTTTAAACAGCTCTTTTAACTCTACATGAATCATTTTCAACTCCCATGTTTATACATTCCAGACGGCTACTTTGAAAGAACAAACGTTACAGCATCCTGATTGCTCTCTTCACCGATCCATGTGTTTAATCCCAACTGATTCCAATTATTTCCCAATGAATTAATCAGCCTGACATCATTGCTTAATTTCAAGACTAAACGACATGTCAGTACATTATTTAAGTACAGAGAAATTATTTCTTTTAAAAAATTAAAGCTGGTACCACCAGGCAATAGAGAAATAAAATCATTCTCATTCAGAGATGATACATAAATATCAAATGTAAGGCTGCGATCCAGCACCCTCTGCCCCAGTATAGTATCATCGCCCAACGTTGTTTGTTTTACCCCAAGACAAAAACGAGATGACTCTTCAATAGCAATCAACGTTTCAACACAAGACACCACATTAATATTTTCATTATCTAAAGAAACCTTCAATAAAGTTTCCAGGCCCATTACATTACGAGGAAACTGGTTGAATATACCCGCAAATCTAAACAGTTTTCTGGCCAGAGCTCGATGTTTACCTCTGGCATCGGTAACACCGAGTAATGACTCTAATAACACCAGGTGGCGTGAATCATTCCTCTCGTTAGTGGATAACCAAAGCTTGTTTCTCTCCCAGGCTCGGAAAAACAATGCATATAATGAAGCATGAAAAATATCGAGAAAATCTCTACCTGCTGTTCCACCTTGCCTTTTCTCTTCAAGCAAATCTTCTGTATAGAACACAGGCAGTGGCGAGTCTACCCCATACAAGCCAAAAAAATTTGCCTCGAGGAAATATTTTCCATCATTATTTTTCGTAATACAGTTGATATCATTGCCAGGAAACCCCAAACCTAAATGAGGCCTAATCCTAAAATTGTCAACAATCTCACCAGGACAAGAGTCAATTTTATTAATAAGACGAATTGCCTGAAAAAATGAGTAAAGGTTCCCATTCAACGGCAATACACAATCTACAGCAGTTGTTGATTGCCGAATTTCGCTGGCCATATAATAACCTCACTATTTAGCGTATTATAAATAACTAATTCGACGAAACTGTTAACAGCAGCACAGTTCGAAAACAGAGAATCTAAAATACAGCCAAACAAGTATAAGTCACCAGCATTAACAAAGTTATCACCATTACAGAAAAGTTTTATAATCGTTCCATCAATCGGTAAACCACGCACGAAACGACGTTCCTGGTATGATTCTATTTTTTCAATGGATTCAATATGCTGATGACTCGCGCCTGTTTTATCCTTTTTTGAATAAGGAACGTATAATTTCAGCAAGTTTTTTAAATAATCACTATCGAGTAGGCGAAAATGATTGGCATTAATTTGTGACAATACTGTCCATAAAAGATGGGTATCATATTTAGGTTGTTGGCAGTTACTCACCAGACGAATGTTTTTGAATACAACTCTGGAGGGTGTATTATCCATTGGGAGATTAATGTCACCTTGATTTAAGACTTCAGGGAGTGTCCCATTGGTACATAGCAAATCTATCGATAACGTTGATGGCGAAAGATCATCTTCAAAATTCATTAACCCCAGATAAATATCATACTCTCTGGAGTTCATAATTGAAGGCTGAATATTTAAATTGTAAGATTCATCTTCAGAAAACACATTAAACGGAAGCAGTTTTTTTTCTGAACCATCACTCATTAACCTCGTGACATTGAGCACTGAGTAAATCCACGCATGATATCCCTTTCCCAATCCAGGCGGCTGAATTCGATACTCAGGCTGAGTATGATCGATGTAGAGCGGATGAGCGCCTTGTTTATAAACATTCACCACAGGTGTCACACCGAGCATCAGGCTATTTCCAGTTAATTCTGGAGCCCACGCGGGGATGGTATCAAAAATGAATCTAATATTGAAGGTGCTACACGCTCCTCGTTTCGTCCACTCCTTAATACCATTCAGTTCTAAAAACAAAAATTTTTCTGGAAATGTAAAATACTCCAGCAACTGACGATAAGCCGGGAAAGACTCATCTGAACAAGGTAACAGGCTAAATGAATTATCAAAACCCAAATGTTTGAGGTGCTGAGGTCCGAGTGTTTTAGAGGGAGCATTCTCAGATTCGAAAACAATCTCTTTCAAATTGAGGGAAAGCAATCTCAAAAGTAAACATGCCTCAACTTGTCCATCACCTAAAAAAAACTGGAGTGCATCGGCCTCCCAGGCATTAATATCTGGCTGGCTAAATTTCAACTCAACAACCATTTGCTTTTGCTGAATATTATCCTTATCCCAATAAATTTTTGTAATATCCACCGGTTCAAGCGCAACGGGCAATACTGTCCGAAACGGTATTCTGTAGCCCTCTACAGGAACAGAAGCAACTTCGCATCCTTTCTCAATCTGAACAACACTCTGTAGGGCAGAGCGAGACTTAAATTGCAGGACCGACATGCAAGGGATCGGCTTTAAAAACTGAGGATAAAGCAGATGAGTGAGTGTCTGTATGAACTCAGGGAATTCATTATCAAGGCGCTGGTGGATAATGCTGGTGAGAAATGCCACACCTTCAAGCAATCTCTCGACGTCTGGATCGCTGGCTTTCTCAGCACCTAACATTGGCGCAAGTGCGGGGTTTCGTCTCGCAAACTCGTCAGCAAGATTGCGTAAGCTATTTAGCTCATTTTGATAATAATTACTTAACATGAGTTAATTAGCTCCTTGCCAGATAAATTTGGCCATTTGAAGAAATGCGAGTAGTTAACCTTACAGGGATATCCTGATTATCTATTTCTATCAGCCCATCCAAGCTAAAATTCAACGATAGCACTTCGCGATCGTTTTCAATGATAGCAATATGTGCAGACTTTAAACGCGGTTCGTACTTTTTTATCATTCGTTCTACATTATCTACTATCTGTCTGGTATCGCCTGTTTCTAATGTCCCTGCAAGATTGGTAAAATCAGGCACACCAAAATCATCATCAATAGGAACACTGCCTTGCCGTGTATTGAGTATCCTTTTTAAGTGTTCGACGATTGAGTTAACCAGCATATCAACCTGGACCCAACTATAGGCTCCAGCGGATTCAGCACGATCGCTAGCATAGCTAATTCGCTCTAATAATCGTTGCTCTCTCACGTCAACCACTCCAGATAAGTAAAAAACTGCACAAACCGCGGAATGTGCAGTTTTATATCTACATAAAAACTATGCTTTAGGTGCTAACCAAGAATCTTCCGCTTCGATACCATCTGGTAACCAAGTCCATACAATACGTTCGTATGTTAAGACCAGATCTTCCATCTGACCAATTTGCTTATTCTCTGGTACTAATACGTTTGGTACCCAAGTACGCGCACTCACAAGAACTGCATTCTCCAGCATAATTGTGTAGTACTTTTCTTCCATACCTTTTGGAGAAATACGGTAAAATTCCAGCGTGACATTTTTCAATTGCTCACCAGATGCCAAAGCCTGAAACAGCTTTGGAGAGGATTTATCAATTTCTTTTGTCAACGTCATACCCTGGTGAATACGCTTACCTGCAGGTAAGCCAGTCTGAGGGTTTTTCGGAATATCAACCAGGTGGTCTACAGCTTGAATGAGAATTTTCCCTTCATGTCCGGAAACTTCACTTGACCCTTCAATTTTCCCTTGGTTCACACCTTCCAAGGTCATATAGCATGGCATAGGCATAATAATTCTCCTTTATAAAATGATCACTACATTTATTTATACCAACAAAAATATTTAAAAAATCACTGATATAAATACATTTGACAACGCCTCACATATATTGAGACAAATTATCACTTACCACTATCATGACTTATCCAGCTTACCTACCAATGATAATGTGAAAGAAGCTCCCATATATTTAAAATGCGGACGTACTTTCAAATTCACACCATACCAGCCTGGTTCACCATCAATACTCACAACATTAATTTCTGCCTGTCGCAATGGACGTCGACTACGAACCCCCGCGGCTGGGTTATCCATATCAGCAACATATTGGCGAATCCAGTTGTTTAACTCGGTTTCCAGATCACCGCGTTCTTTCCATGTACCAATATTTTCGCGCTGAATTACTTTTATGTAGTGAGCAAGTCGGCTAACCACGTAAATATAAGGCAACTGAGTTCCCAGTTTATAATTTAATTCAGCACTTTTGCCTTCTTTATCATTACCAAAATATTTTGGTTTTTGACAAGAGTTTGCTGAAAAGAAAGCTGCATTATCGGTATTCTTGCGGATAGATAATGAAATAAACCCTTGTTCTGCTAATTCAAACTCTCTTCTTTCAGAGATCAACACTTCGGTTGGAATCTTCGTCTGGTATTCACCCATTGCTTTGTAATTGTAAATTGGTAAATTTCCAACAACTCCCCCACCCTGAGGCCCGATTACGTTTGCACACCAGCGATATTGCGCAAAACTGTCAGACAGGCAACTGGCGAATGCAAAAGCTGCATTTCCCCACAAGAATTTATCACTACCAGAACTAACATCTTCATTATAAACAAATTTTTTAGCCGGAATGGTGTCTTCACCATAAGGTGTCCGCAATAAAAAATGTGGAAGCGTTAATCCAACAAAGCGCGCATCTTCACTCTCTCTGAATGAATTCCACTTTGTGTATTGAGGTCCTTCAAAAATGGCTTCCAGGTCTTTCAAATTCGGCAACTCAGAAAAACTTTCCACACCAAAGAACTGCGAACTTGCTGCTGCAATGAAAGGTGCGTGAGCCATCGCCGAAATGGAGGCCACAGACTGCAAAAATTTGATATCCTGCGGTCCTGGACCAAATTCGTAATTACCGATGATACTTCCAAAAGGCTGTCCGCCAAACTGACCAAATTCAGCAGTATAAACAATTTTGTACAAACCACTGTTGGTGATATCTGAAGCGTCCTCAAAATCCTCTAATAATTTTTGCTTAGAAACATTAAGAATCTCCAGTCGGTTATTTTCGCGCGTATCAGTGCGGTCGACCAGAAATTTAAGTGAGCGCCACGCAGATTCTATTTTTTGAAAACTCTCATGGTGCATGACGGCATCAACTTGCTGACATAACTTGTTGTCAATTTGTGCGATCATACTGTCAATTAAATTAACACTGACTTTTTCGTCTTTACGAACGGGTTCAAGAAGTTCAGCAACAAAAGCTTTTAGCCCCTGCTTTGCCACCGGATAAGACTCATCTCCCGGCTTAACTCTTGATGTTTCGAGTAATTGCTCTAAAAGCGATCTTTCGTCAACCATTGACAAAGGCTGTGCCTGCATCTGGGTTTCTTCATTACTCATGGAATTACTCCTTGTCCTCAATTCCTAGTTCAGATACTAAGCGTTGCCTGGTTTCTTCATCCTTGACGAGTGACTGAAGTTGCTTCCGGAATTCAGGAAGATTTCCGAGAGGACCTTTCAGCGCCTTTAGCGCATCGCGTAATTCGATCAATTTTTTCAGCTCTGGGATTTGTTCTACTAACGAATCCGGCTCAAAATCATGCAATGATTCAAAATTAAGGTTGACAGCCATACTTGCTTGTTCTTCGCCGTCAGAAGCATTATCAGCAAGCATGTTTGGAACGATCAGCTGCATGCTGATTTCTTGCGCTTTCAGAACATCGCTAAAATTATCTTTATCGATATTAATCGGCTTAATATCCTCAACATTGCGACTGTCATCTTTTAGCGTAAAATCTCCAATTACCAGCTGTTTCAACGGCAATTCAACATCTTCACTTGCGTTACCCGTTGATGAACGGTATACAATATTTACCCTTTCTTTCGGGGCTACAGAACCATTATCTGCCATGTGGTTTCCTATATACTATGTAAAAGAATTTACGGGCAACGTCTTAAGCTATTTTTGCTCTTGCATGAGCTTTAAGTATGTTTCGAAATCGAGCTCTGCTAAACGTTCGGCCCATTTATTTTTGGTATCATGACTACTTCGAGACAAGCCCAAAACAATGACAGGCTCTATCAATGCAGGTTCCCACTCTTTAAGTTCATGTTTATCCGCGATTCTTGTAAGCAATTCTAGTAACATAGAAATATCCGTCTCACTAGAAAACCTGTCTACTAACTTACATATTGCAAAACGAAATTGATATCGTTCTCTTTCACTGCTTGCTGTATCTATTTTATTTTTCAGAAATTTAATGCCTGCATCTAATCGATCATTGGTAACTAATTTTATTGCCTCATGGAAAAACATTTCAATGTCATCTGGCTGTGATTTGGTAACAATATCGCTTTCGACATGATTAAAAGTCGATAACCAGAAACGCGTGCTCTTATCTGCAAATGGCATTTCATCTGAAAACTTTAACAATTCCAGACCCGATAATCGGGAAATAACATACCTGACTTCTTGCTCTATAATTTCTGATGCTTTCTTTGCCTCAGCGCCAAGTTTTGACAGTGCATCAAAACTTGCACGATTTAAATCTAGCCAAAACGGATAAGTTATTAGACGTGCTTCACAAAAATTAATAACATCAATCGGATTGCCTGCATCGTTAATTCTATTGAAGCTTTCAATTTGTTGTGGAGGTGGCGGTGGAATACGCGTGACAGTTTCTATCGCCGGAGGACTATCAACTAAATACGCCCATGCCGCCTGCCTGTTAAGACGATACCACAATGGAAAAATGAAATTTTTTTCCAAACCAGTCACAACAAACCTATTCAGTATTGCAAATATTTCTGATGCTTTCTTTTCTACTGATGAAAGATCATGCCATAAACAGGACTGTGTATCGATATCACCAGCATTGATTGATTCACTGTAAAAATCATTGTTCTCCTCTGCGGTAGTTTTTTCCTCTGCTACTACAGTGTCGTGAACACCAAGATTCTCGACTTCCGAAGAGGGAACATCAATGCTTCTCGCATCCTTAATCCCCTGAGGCGATTCCTGAGGCAATGTGCGAAACAGTCTATACATACGACTAATATTTGGCGCATCATTGTCTTTTTCATACCAAAAGTCTGCTATCCATTTCCAGGTAACCGTCAACTCTGAGATGCACTCTGCCGATATAGTATCGCTCACGCTGGCTAAATCTTTTTCAAGCCGATTGATAAGCCACTCTAACTGATTACGTCTGGCACGTAGTTTATCCACAGGGGGAAACATGCTATCCCAGAAGTAACTCAACAGATCTTTAACAATCAGAGTACCGCAGCAGAGCCCTGTGATCCCCTCAATTCGGTACATTGCGTACAGTAGCCAAGTCGCGACTTTAAAATCCTTCCCCTCTTCCAACAAAATTTCACTACTTTTCTTAGCAATCAGTGCCCAATCAATACTCTCACTGTAAATACTATTTAATTTGTCAATTTCTTGTGAGATGACGTAATATCGATCACCGTATTGAGGCGAAGTGCCAACAGGGTTACTTACACTTATGGGAGTCACCCCAATTTCATTGAGCAGTTCCATATAAATACTTCCTGTCTATGTCCAACTTCCTTTTGGTACTTATTAATTTATATGTCTGTTTTAATGTTTAAAGAAACTTTAAACCGATTTACGGCTGTATTCAATGTCCATTACCCAAACCAGTAACAGATTAGGAAAAGCGCCTGAAAACGCTCATTTTACACACACTAGTCAACTCAGTTAGCTTTCTCATCCGCTTCATTGGACTTTGTTAAATAAATCACTTTCACTCCAAAAATCGTTCATAGAAAAATATAGATTCACGAATAATCAATTAGTTACGAAAAAGGATGAGAGGGGAGCGTTATCAGACAACACATAATCTACTAAAATATAATTTATTCAACAAAGCCACTTCATTGTAAAGTTTCATCACTCCTTAACAGCTCATGATATATTTACATTCTCTTTTACAGAAATATGATCATTCCTCTCAAAATTAGGTTTACTATTCAATATAGTACAACCACCGTGTTTTGTTTTTGCTTTATCATCTTATGGTGCCAGTTTTGCATCATTACGCATATAAAGTGCTTACTTGAGATATAGCTTATATACCCAATAAAGCTCAAGATGAAGATTTAAGCACCTAAAAGTACTCGTTAATTAGGGATGTTAGAGTATCCGTGATATCCGGTAGCATCTGACTAATAAATACAATATTATATATTCACTGAATTTATTGAATATACCTAATTTTTTAGTACCGCGTTGGCTGTCGGCTCCACCATTTCGGGCTTCAGCTTGATTTTCGCTGATATGATGGCCTGCGGTTGCTGATGCAGGCGTAAAGCCTGAACGGTTATAGTTGAATTCCAGCCTTCGGATGCTAAAAGGACAGTTTTACCTCAATAAAGCCGATGAAATTTTGGTTATCTGGAGCTTGAAGGTGGCGCGAATTTTAGTTGGGGAGAAATGTATGGATTCTTCGACTGGGAGAATTTCTACAATGGCCGCCACGCTAAACCCGGCAGTGAACAGCGCTATACCTTCAAAAATACCAACCGTATCTAGTTAGGGTATAACTTCACTGGCAGCGGCTACTGGTTTAAACCCTTCTTTGCCAAACGTTACACCGACCAGACCTACTACACAGGAGATAATGGTTATGTACTGGGTTGGGTTGCCGGATATAGCTTCTCGTTGGGTAGTGAGAAATTCAGTGTGACGAACTGGAATGAGTACGAGTTTGATCGCGATGCGTCCTACGCTGCGGGCAATGGCGGTAAAGATGGCATTAATGGCGCAGTAGCGCTGTGGTGGAATGCGACACCGCGCCTTACCGCAGGAATTCAATATCGCTACGCCGATAATAAACTGGGGGAGTCTTTCCTGCAGGACGGCATTATTTATTCCATCAAATACATATTTTAACCTACCGCACCTGCCCGACTGGCAGGTGCATTTAAATCTGATAGAGCGGATCGCGTGCCCGGCCCGCCGTTAATTCACTGGCCTGCGTTCGCACCACGTCCCACAATGCCTGAGCGGCGGTTGAGAGAGAGCGATTTTTACGCCGTGCCAACATCAGTTGCCGCTCAACGACGGGTGTTAAACGTTTAACCTGTAAATGGCTGCCCTGCGGTAAGGGTAGCGCCAGCGCGGGCAGCACGCTGATACCAATCCCGGCTTCGACCATCGGGAACAGCGTTGCCGGGTGTCCAATCTCCTGTACAATGTTGGCATCAATAGAAAAATGAGACAATGCCGCATCAATCAGCGGTCGGCTACCGGAGGCATAATCCTGCAAAACCAGACGCTCATGCTGCAGATCCTGCCAGTTAATCCATTCCCGGTGAGCTAGCGGGTGATCCTGACGACACAACAACAGAAACGGCTCCGATAGCACCGCTTCACACTGCAGATCGGTCACGGCTCCCGGGTCAATCACGATGCCAAAATCCACTTCCCCCTGACGAATACTCTCCAGTACCCACTGTTGTGGCCGGTCGTGCAGGACAAAATCGATTGCCGGATAAAGTTGATTGCTCTGCGCAATACACTGCGGAATGAGATGCGCAGAAATCGTCTGGCTGGCAGCCACACGCACCGTACCGGTTAACTGCGTACCCACCTGGCCTGCTTCGCGCAGCGTACTGTGCAGTTCATCCAGAATGCGTTCCAGCCGTGCTGCCAGTTGCTGCCCGGCTTCCGTCAGCACCACCTCGCGCGTTGTACGATCCAGTAGCCTGACCCCCGTCTGCCCTTCCAGCTCTTTTACACTATGACTGACCGCCGACTGGCTCAAGCCGATGATATCCCCCGCCCGGCTAAAACTTTTGGCCTGAGCGACGGTGACAAAGATACGTAATTGGCGCAAAGAATAATTCATCGATTCGATTCATATATAGATGCAATAAATCAATTTTATTTCTCAAACGGAAAAACGCAAAATGTTCCTACCGAATTTCAGGAGCTTTTATGAAACTTTTTCGTATCCTTGATCCGTTCACGATAACGCTGATTACCGTCGTTTTATTGGCCTCATTTTTCCCAGCAGAGGGCGGCTTTGTTCCTTTCTTTGAAGGCCTAACCACCGCCGCTATTGCCCTGCTCTTTTTTATGCACGGCGCAAAGCTCTCGCGTGAAGCCATTATTGCCGGCGGTAGCCACTGGCGTTTGCATCTGTGGGTCATGTGCAGCACTTTTGTGGTCTTCCCCGTGCTGGGTGTCCTGTTTGCCTGGTGGGCACCGGTCAACGTTGATCCGATGCTCTACACGGGTTTTCTGTACCTGTGCATTTTGCCTGCCACGGTGCAGTCGGCAATTGCCTTTACGTCACTGGCGGGCGGTAACGTTGCCGCCGCCGTGTGCTCCGCCTCTGCCTCCAGCCTGTTGGGGATTTTCCTCTCGCCGCTGTTGGTCGGACTGGTGATGAATATGCATGGTGCAGAGGGCAGCCTGGAGCAGGTGGGTAAAATCATGCTGCAACTGCTGCTGCCATTTGTGCTTGGGCATCTTTCACGTCCATGGATTGGCGACTGGGTGTCGCGCCATAAAAAATGGATCGCCAAAACGGACCAGTCATCCATTCTGCTGGTGGTTTACTCCGCTTTCAGTGAGGCGGTCGTGAACGGGATCTGGCACAAAGTTGGCGTCGGTTCACTGCTGTTTATTGTGATTGTCAGCCTTGTATTACTGGCCATCGTGATTGGTATCAACGTCTTTGTCGCACGCAAATGCGGCTTCAATAAAGCCGATGAAATTACCATTGTCTTCTGTGGGTCGAAAAAGAGTCTGGCGAACGGGATCCCCATGGCCAATATTCTGTTCCCGACTTCGGTGATTGGTATGATGGTGCTGCCGTTGATGATCTTCCATCAAATCCAGCTGATGGTATGCGCCGTGTTGGCGCGTCGGTATAAGCGCCAGACGGACGCATTGCAGGCGGCGCAGCAGAGTAGCCGCGCCGCGAAGGCTTAAAGCGGGCGTTTCAGGGGCTGTACCAACTGCGTCAGCCCCTCGGTTTTAATCAGCAGCGTGATTTGCATTAGCTCACCCAGTTTACCCGGCGGAAATTCATCTTTGCGGGCAAACCACAACAGATACTCTTCCGGAACGTCAACCAGCCGACGCCCCTTATATTTTCCAAAAGGCATCACGGTGTTGGCGATTTCAACCAGCTGCTCTTTTTCCATCTCAGGCGCCCAGTAAGCGGATCATTTCAGCTTCATCGATCACGGCAATACCCAGCTCCTGTGCTTTTGCCAGCTTCGAACCTGCCGCTTCGCCGGCAATCACCAGATCGGTTTTCTTCGACACGCTGCCGGCCACTTTTGCCCCCAGCTCGGTCAGTCGCGCTTTGGCGTCATCGCGTGACATCAGGCTCAGGCTCCCGGTCAGCACCACCGTTTTGCCCGCGAAGGGGCTGTCGATTTCTTCAGCGTTGATTACCACCGGCGCTGGCCAGTGAATTCCCTGCGCCAAAAGCTGAACAATCACCTCGCGGTTGCTCTCTTCGGCAAAGAAATTAAACACATGGGTCGCTACCACGATGCCGACATCCGGCACTTTTTGCAGCTCTTCAATGGAAGCCGCTTCCAGCGCATCCAGCGTACCGAAATGCGCCGCCAGACCCGCCGCCGTGGCTTCGCCGACTTCGCGAATGCCCAGCGCATACAGGAAACGGGCAAAGGTGGTTTCTTTCGCTTTTTCCAGCGCGTTCACCACGTTTTGCGCCGACTTCGGCCCCATACGATCGAGACCGGTCAGCTTGCCTGCGGTCAACGTGAACAGATCCGCTGGTGTGTGCACGTACTCTTTCTCGACCAGTTGATCGATAATTTTGTCGCCCATACCGTCAACATCCAGCGCACGACGGGAAACGAAGTGTTTCAGCGATTCTTTACGCTGCGCCCCACAGATTAACCCACCGGTGCAGCGAGTCACGGCTTCGCCTTCCACGCGTTCAACGTCAGAGTTGCACACCGGACAATGAGTGGGGAACTCGATTTCGCGCGTATCTTCAGGACGCTCGGACAACACCACGTTAACCACCTGCGGGATCACATCGCCCGCACGACGGATAACGACTTTGTCGCCAATGCGTAACCCCAAACGCTCGATTTCATCGGCATTATGCAACGTCGCGTTACTGACCAGCACGCCAGCCACCTGCACCGGCTCGAGACGGGCGACGGGTGTAATCGCGCCGGTACGCCCGACCTGAAACTCAACGTCGCGAACGAAAGTCATCTGTTCCTGCGCCGGGAACTTAAAGGCTACCGCCCAGCGCGGGGCGCGGGCAACAAAGCCCAGTTGCTCCTGCAACGCCATGGAGTTGACTTTGACAACCACACCATCGATATCGAATCCCAGCGTCGGTCGGTCTTCTTCAACCTGATGATAGTAAGCAAGTACTTCCTCCGGAGAGTCGCAAAGCGTAACTCTGTCGCTCACCGGCAATCCCCACTCTTTAAACTGCAGCAAGCGCCCCAAATGCGTATCGGGCAGTTCGCCGCCCTCCAGCACACCAACGCCATAGCAGAAGAAAGTAAGCGGTCGCTTCGCGGTGATACGCGGATCGAGCTGGCGTAATGATCCTGCCGCCGCATTACGCGGGTTAGCAAACACTTTGTTGCCCGTGCGGCGGGCCTCTTCGTTAATTTTTTCAAACCCGGCCTGCGGCAGGAACACTTCACCGCGCACTTCCAGACGCGTCGGAATATTATCGCCACGCAGTTTTAACGGGATCGCACGAATGGTACGCACGTTCGAGGTAATATCCTCACCCGTAGTACCATCACCACGCGTTGCGGCACTGACCAGCACACCGTTCTCATACAGGATACTGACCGCCAGACCATCCAGCTTCAGCTCACAGCACCAGGTCAGCTTATCCGTGCTCTTCAGTCTGTCCTGAACACGCTTATTGAAAGCGAGAAAACTCTCTTCATCAAACACGTTATCCAGCGACAGCATCGGCACTTCATGACGGATCTGGCTGAACGCCGCCAGAGGTGCGGCACCTACGCGCTGGGTGGGTGAATCGGGCGTGACAAGTTCAGGATGCTGCGCTTCCAGTTCACGCAGTTCGCGCATCAGGCGATCATATTCCGCATCAGGAATTTCCGGCGCATCCATCACATGGTAAAGATACTCATGATGGCGAAGCGTGGTTCGCAGTTCTGTCAGTTGTTGTTCGATTGATTCCATATCGCACCATCAATGATAAAAAACCCCCGACAGGCGGGGGTTCAGAAAGGAGAGGTCACGCCAGAGGAAAATCAGGCGTGAGATTCTTTAACTTCGCGGATGCGGTCCTGATACTCGCGCAGTTTCTGCGGCGTCATCATACGACGTTGATCGTCGAGCACCACACCACCCACTTCATCGGCAATGTGCTGTGCGGACTGCAGCATCAGCTTGAAGTTTTGCAGCTCGTCGCCATAGGACGGAACCTGCATAAAGATAGTGACGCCCGGCGTGCTGAAATTGCCGGTCATCTCAGGGTCAAACGTCCCTGGGTTAACCATATTGGCAAGACTGAACAGCGACGGGCCACTACCATCCGGGCTGAGATGACGATGGAAAATATTCATGTCGCCAAATTTAAAACCCGCCTGCTGAATGCTGTTGAGCAACACTTCACCGTTAAGCTCGCTGCCATGATGCGCCGCGACGTTCATAATGATGACCGCTTCTTTACGCTGCGGTTTTTCAGCAACGGGTGTTTCTTCAACAACCGGTTCAGGCTGCGGTTGCGGTTCAACAACAGGCTCTACTGGCTGGAAGGTCTGCGGTGCAGGTTGTGGCGCTTGCTGCACGGGTTGCTGTACCTGTGGAGCCGCTGGCTGAGGCTGCACCGGTTGCTGCTGTACCGGCTGATGTTGCACCGGTTGTGGCTGTTGTACTGGCTGCTGCGGATGCTGGGCATGCGGCTGCGGTACCTGCGGTGCCTGAGTGGGCTGCTGCGCGTGTTGACGCGGCTGAGCAGACGCATAAGGCGGCTGGTACTGGTGTTGCGGCGACTGAGGAGGAACACCATGTTCCTGAGCGCTGCCGGGAGCATGATTCACACGATGCACGCGGACTTCGCCCACGCCTTCGTCTTCCTCGACGTTGTCGTCGTAGGAATCCTCGTCATCACGTTTAGACTTCATGCGTTTCAGTGGGCGATCGCGGAATATAGAAGACCGTTCTTTACGGCTAGTCCAGAAACCATGTACCAGTAAAGCGATTATGGCGATCGCGCCAACAATGATTAATATCAGACGCAAATCCTGCATCATTATATTCTCTGTTGTTCTAACACCTTGCCACCACGGCAAACATTTACTCACTAAGAGTATTTGCCGATTACGCCAAGTGCAAGTGCACTCTTGGCTTTCACGGCATAAAGATGAATAAAAACGTGCTTTTTGCTGTTTTTTCGAACATTTCTGAACAGCCTAACGCTCAACAACCCGGTAAGATACGCAAAGTTTACCAGAGCTCATATAACAAGGAGTATGTCCTGACCATGGTTTCATCATCTGCAATTGAACCTCGCAGCGGTTTTTATTACTTTTCTCAGGGATGGAAACTCATCACGCAACCGGGAATTCGTCGCTTTGTTATCCTGCCTTTACTAGTGAATATTCTGCTGATGGGCGGCGCATTCTGGTGGCTGTTTACGCAACTGGACAGTTGGATCCCCGCGCTGATGAGCCACGTCCCGAGCTGGCTACAGTGGCTGAGCTATTTGCTATGGCCGATTGTCACTGTCTCCGTGCTACTGGTGTTTGGCTACCTGTTCTCCACCATCGCCAACTGGATTGCCGCACCGTTTAACGGCTTGTTGGCAGAACAACTCGAAGCCCGCCTGACGGGTGCAACACCGCCTGACACTGGCGTTCTTGGCATCATGAAAGATGTGCCGCGTATTATGAAGCGTGAATGGCAAAAGCTGGCGTGGTATCTCCCGCGCGCCTTTGTGTTACTGCTCCTCTATTTTATCCCCGGCGTGGGGCAGACCGTCGCCCCGGTACTGTGGTTCCTGTTCAGTGCGTGGATGCTGGCCATTCAATATTGTGATTATCCGTTCGACAACCACAAAGTGCCCTTTAAAGAGATGCGTATCGCCCTGCGCACACGCAAAGTCACC
Source organism: Citrobacter sp. RHBSTW-00671 (assembly GCF_014103415.1). Taxonomy (NCBI): domain Bacteria; kingdom Pseudomonadati; phylum Pseudomonadota; class Gammaproteobacteria; order Enterobacterales; family Enterobacteriaceae; genus Citrobacter; species Citrobacter sp. RHBSTW-00671. The sequence continues at coordinate 2,023,790 of NZ_JABXPR010000001.1, read as the reverse complement.
AACATGCAGTTTGGTGCGCTAACCAGTCTGCTTACGATGATCCCGGTGCTCAATCTGTTCATCATGCCGGTTGCGGTTTGTGGTGCCACGGCGATGTGGGTAGACTGCTACCGTGCTAAACACGCGTTATGGAAGTAATGCAAAAATGTGTAAAACAGGGGGTGCTTATGCCGCCCCTTATTCCATACTGACGTCGAATATTTCCTTTCTGAATATAGATATGCTAAATCCTTACTTCCCCATACTTTCTCAACAGGTATGCTGAAGCGGTATCCCAATTTCATACAGTTAAGGACAGGCCATGAGTAAGATTTTTGAAGACAACTCGCTGACTATCGGTCATACGCCGCTGGTTCGACTGAACCGTATCGGTAACGGACGCATTCTGGCGAAGGTGGAGTCACGTAACCCGAGCTTCAGCGTCAAATGCCGTATCGGTGCCAATATGATTTGGGATGCCGAAAAACGTGGTGTACTGAAGCCGGGCATTGAGTTGGTCGAACCGACCAGCGGTAACACCGGGATCGCGCTGGCCTACGTTGCTGCCGCCCGTGGTTACAAACTCACCCTGACGATGCCAGAAACCATGAGCATTGAGCGTCGCAAGTTGCTGAAGGCATTAGGCGCAAACCTGGTGCTGACCGAAGGCGCGAAAGGCATGAAGGGCGCGATTCAAAAGGCAGAAGAGATTGTTGCCAGCGACCCAGAAAAATTCCTGCTGCTTCAGCAATTCAGCAACCCGGCGAACCCGGAAATCCACGAGAAAACCACCGGTCCGGAAATCTGGGAAGATACCGATGGTCAGGTTGATGTGTTTATCTCTGGCGTAGGTACCGGCGGTACGCTGACCGGGGTGACTCGCTACATTAAAGGGACCAAGGGCAAAACGGACCTCATCACCGTTGCCGTTGAGCCGACAGACTCGCCGGTTATCGCCCAGGCGCTGGCGGGTGAAGAGCTGAAACCGGGTCCGCACAAAATTCAGGGCATTGGCGCAGGCTTCATTCCTGGTAACCTTGACCTGAAGCTTATCGATAAAGTGGTTGCCATCACTAATGATGAAGCGATTTCCACGGCACGCCGCCTGATGGAAGAAGAAGGTATTCTGGCAGGTATCTCTTCAGGTGCTGCGGTTGCGGCCGCGCTTAAGCTCCAGGAAGATGAAACCTTTACCAATAAGAATATAGTGGTTATTCTACCGTCATCGGGTGAGCGTTATCTGAGCACAGCACTGTTTGCCGATCTCTTCACTGAGAAAGAACTGCAACAGTAATGCCAGCATGTTAAATACGCGTAAAAAAGCACCCTTTTGGGTGCTTTTTTGTGGCCTGCTTCAAAGTTTCAACCCACCTGGCATTGATTCAGCCCGCCGGAACTGGTATTTAACCAAACTAATTATTTTGATGCGCGAAATTAATCGTTACAGGAAAAGCGCTAGCTGAATCGATTTTATGATTTGGTTCAACTCTTCCTTTCGCGGCATAATGTTTAATGACGAACGAAACGTCAGCGGCAAGAAGTTGCCAGCAACGGATTGCACCGAACTCCTTTTGTGTCGCGTCCTGTTTACGTCGACGCTAACAATACAGGCTAAAGTTGAACCGCCAGGCTAGACTTTAGTTCCACAACACTAAACCTATAAGTTGGGGAAATATAATGTTCCAGCAAGAAGTTACCATTACCGCTCCGAACGGTCTGCATACTCGCCCTGCTGCTCAATTTGTTAAAGAAGCAAAAGGCTTTACGTCTGAAATCACTGTGACTTCCAACGGCAAAAGCGCTAGCGCAAAAAGCCTGTTTAAGCTGCAGACTCTGGGCCTGACTCAGGGCACCGTTGTTACCCTTTCCGCAGAAGGCGAAGACGAGCAGAAAGCAGTTGAGCATCTGGTTAAACTGATGGCTGAACTCGAGTAAGTTCAACGAGTTCTTTTAAATATCAGTCACAAGTAAGGTAGGGTTATGATTTCAGGCATTTTAGCATCCCCGGGTATCGCTTTCGGCAAGGCACTGCTGCTGAAAGAAGACGAAATCGTCATTGACCGGAAAAAAATTTCTGCCGACAAGGTTGATCAGGAAGTTGAACGTTTTCTGAGCGGTCGTGCCAAGGCATCTGCGCAACTGGAAGCGATCAAAACCAAAGCTGGTGAAACATTCGGTGAAGAAAAAGAAGCCATCTTTGAAGGGCATATTATGCTGCTCGAAGATGAGGAGCTGGAGCAGGAAATCATAGCCCTGATTAAAGATAAGCACATGACGGCTGACGCAGCTGCGCATGAGATTATCGAAGGTCAGGCCACAGCCCTGGAAGAGCTGGATGATGAATACCTGAAAGAACGTGCGGCTGACGTACGTGACATCGGTAAACGCCTGCTGCGTAACATCCTGGGTCTGGCAATTATCGACCTGAGCGCTATCCAGGAAGAAGTAATCCTGGTTGCCGCTGACTTGACTCCGTCAGAAACCGCACAGCTGAACCTCGAGAAGGTGCTGGGTTTCATCACTGACGCAGGTGGACGTACCTCTCATACCTCAATCATGGCGCGTTCTTTGGAACTGCCTGCCATCGTAGGTACCGGTAGCGTCACCTCTCAGGTGAAAAACGACGACTATCTGATTCTGGATGCCGTAAACAATCAGGTTTACGTCAACCCAACTAACGACGTTATCGAACAACTGCGTGCCGTTCAGGAGCAGGTTGCTACCGAGAAAGCGGAACTCGCTAAGCTGAAAGATCTGCCCGCTATCACGCTGGACGGTCACCAGGTTGAAGTGTGTGCCAACATCGGTACCGTTCGTGACGTTGAAGGCGCTGAGCGTAACGGCGCTGAAGGCGTGGGTCTGTATCGTACCGAATTCCTGTTCATGGACCGTGAATCGCTGCCGACTGAAGAAGAACAGTTTGCTGCGTATAAAGCCGTTGCTGAAGCGTGTGGCTCTCAGGCGGTTATCGTACGTACCATGGACATCGGCGGCGATAAAGAACTGCCGTACATGAATTTCCCGAAAGAAGAGAACCCGTTCCTGGGCTGGCGTGCCGTGCGTATCGCGATGGATCGTAAAGAGATCCTGCGTGACCAGGTTCGCGCAATCCTGCGTGCCTCTGCTTTCGGCAAACTGCGCATCATGTTCCCGATGATTATCTCTGTTGAAGAAGTGCGCGCGCTGCGCAAAGAGATCGAAATCTACAAACAGGAACTTAGGCTCGAAGGTAAAGCATTTGACGAAAGCATTGAGATTGGCGTGATGGTGGAAACACCGGCTGCGGCAACAATTGCGCGTCATTTAGCCAAAGAAGTTGATTTCTTTAGTATCGGCACCAATGATTTAACGCAGTACACCCTGGCAGTTGACCGTGGTAATGATATGATTTCACACCTTTACCAACCGATGTCGCCATCTGTTCTGACGCTGATCAAGCAAGTTATTGATGCTTCTCATGCTGAAGGCAAATGGACCGGCATGTGTGGTGAGCTTGCAGGCGACGAACGTGCTACACTTCTGTTGCTGGGGATGGGTCTGGACGAATTCTCTATGAGCGCCATTTCTATCCCGCGCATTAAGAAGATTATCCGTAACACGAACTTCGAAGATGCGAAGGTGTTAGCAGAGCAGGCTCTTGCTCAACCGACAACGGACGAGTTAATGACGCTGGTTAACAAGTTCATTGAAGAAAAAACAATCTGCTAATCCACGAGATGCGGCCCAATTTACTGCTTAGGAGAAGATCATGGGTTTGTTCGATAAACTGAAATCTCTGGTTTCTGATGATAAGAAAGACACCGGAACTATTGAGATTATAGCTCCGCTCTCTGGCGAGATCGTCAACATCGAAGACGTGCCGGATGTAGTTTTTGCTGAAAAAATCGTTGGTGATGGCATCGCTATCAAACCAACCGGTAACAAAATGGTTGCTCCTGTTGATGGCACCATCGGCAAAATCTTTGAAACCAACCATGCGTTCTCTATCGAATCTGATAGCGGCATTGAGCTGTTCGTTCACTTCGGTATTGATACCGTTGAACTGAAAGGCGAAGGCTTCAAGCGTATCGCTGAAGAAGGTCAACGCGTTAAAGTGGGCGACCCGGTTATTGAATTCGATCTGCCGCTGCTGGAAGAAAAAGCCAAGTCTACCCTGACGCCGGTTGTTATCTCCAACATGGACGAAATCAAAGAACTGATCAAACTGTCCGGTAGCGTGACCGTGGGTGAAACCCCGGTTATCCGCATCAAGAAGTAATTCTTGCGTAGGCCGGATAAGGCGTTTACGCCGCCATCCGGCAATCAGGCTGTACCTTGCCGGATGGCGCTACGCTTATCCGGCCTACGAAGAACGCTGTAACGTGGGCCAGATAAGGCGTATGCACCGCCATCCAGCATTAAATTTGTGAGGTGACCGGTCGGTAACACGCCTCGCGCATCAGGATTTTCATGCCTTCCGGCCCGCTTTCCAGCATCCGCCGTTCCGAATCCGCCACTAACAGTTCACAATCATAGCCACCCGTAATACCAAACATCGCTCGTGCCACGCAGATATCTTCCAGCGCTGCAGCCCCGCTGGTGTCAAAATGTCCAACGATGCGCCCATGCTGACGCACCACCAGTCGATAACTCTTCATCGCGCCTCCCCTGCCGGTGGCAGAATTAACTCATCACAACCGCACAAGTGCGTCCATGTCATCACTTCCAGCACGCGCTGTGCAGCATCGTGCGTGGCAGCAGTGAGTGGTTTCCCCAGCACAATACCGCTCACCAGTTCAGCGCAGAACAGATCGCCGGTCCCTTTCAGGTCCGTTTTCACCCGCGGATGGGCCAGCACCTCAACCGTTTCAGCCGTCACGACGGCAACCTGAATGACCTCCTCGGTTTCTCCCGATGCGCTGGTAATTACCACCCATTTCAGCGTATCGGTGAGCAGCGATTTGGCTGCCGATATCGCTTCATCCAGCGTGCGACACGGTTTACCGCTCAACATCTGCAGCTCAAACACGTTTGGCGTCAGTCCCTGTGCCAGCGGTAGCAGATGTTTGCGATACGCCTCCGGTATTTCGGCCTTTACGTACATGCCGCTGTCCGTATCGCCAATCACCGGATCGACCAGAATACACAGATCCGGGTGGGTAGCCCGAACGGTCTCCAGCCACTGTGCCAGCAGAGCGATTTGTTCCGCACTGCCCATATACCCCGTGGTCACCGCTTTTAGCTCACGTAACGTATCGCGTTCATTTAAGGCGCGAAGATAGCCGCTAAACCAGTCGGCCGGGATAACACCGCCATAAAAGGTCTCATAATGCGGTGTATTGCTGAACAGCACCGTTGGGATTGCGGTGACGCGTAATCCCTGCGCTTTGATGGCCGGGACGGCGATACTGTTGCCTACGCTGCCATACACCACCTGTGACTGGACGGCGACGATATCGGTTTGTAACGCCCGATGCTTGTCGTCGAAGAGCACTGACTGTATTTCACTCTCCTGCTGCATAAACTTCTCCTCTCACTGGACAACGGGCTATCGCCTCACTATTATCGTCATATGCTAAAATTCATTTTGTCATAGGTCAATAATGATCGACGGAAAAACCGCTAACGAAATTTTTGACAGTATTCGTCAACATGTCGCTACAGGCACCCTCGCCTCAGGCGAAACGCTTCCGCCAGTGCGCGAGCTGGCGACGACATTGAACGTCAACCGCAATACTGTCGCGGCGGCTTATAAACGGCTGGTCACCTCCGGGCTGGCACTCAGTCTTGGGAGAAACGGGACGGTAATAAAAGGAATTTCCTCCCCTATCGCGCTGGAGGGAGGGAACCCGGATACCCCACTTACCGACCTTTCCGGCGGTAACCCTGCGCCGACTTGTCTCCCCGATCTCAGTCGTTATTTCGCGCAAATAAATAAGAATCCACGTCTGTATGGCGATGCCGTCGTATCGCCTGAGCTTAAAACCTGGGCCACACGTTGGATGCAGGATGCCCTCCCTGGCGTGGGGGAAATTGATATCACCAGCGGTGCTATTGATGCCATTGAACGACTACTGTGCGCCCATTTATTGCCGGGCGATAGCGTCGCGGTAGAAGATCCCTGCTTTTTAAGTAGCATCAATATGTTGCGTTATGCGGGATTCTCAGCAAGCCCGGTCACCGTAGACAACGAAGGTATGCAACCCGACATGCTGGAGGCGGCGTTACAGAGAGGGGCGCGGGCAGTGATCCTGACGCCGCGGGCCCACAACCCGACGGGATGTAGCCTGAGTGCCTCACGCGCCGCCCAGTTACAAAAAATCCTGGCCCGCTATCCGCAGGTGCTGGTGATTGTCGACGACCACTTTGCGCTGCTGTCCGCTTCCCGCTGGCACCCGGTGATTGCCACGCAAACCACGCACTGGGCTGTCGTCCGTTCAATGTCGAAAACATTAGGCCCGGACTTACGTCTTGCCATCGTTGCCAGCGATCCGGTCACTTCAGCAAAACTGCGGTTACGACTCAACGCCGGCAGTCAGTGGGTCAGCCATCTGCTGCAGGATTTAGCCTGCGCTTGCCTGAGTGACGAGGAGTATCAACGTAAGCTGGTGCAGACTCAGCGGTTTTACGCAAAACAGCAGCAAAAACTGACCACCGCTCTCAGAGGATATGGCATTGATCTGCCCGTCGGTGATGGTCTGAATCTGTGGCTGCCCCTGGCGCACCACAGTCAATCACTTGCTTTTGCCCTGGCAAAATCCGGTTGGCTGGTACGCGAAGGTGAGGTGTTTGGTGTGAATACACCATCGCACGGTCTGCGCATTACGCTGTCGACCTTAAACGACAGCGATATTCATAAGCTGGCGGCTGATATTCATCAGGCGCAAAAGCGCTAACAGGAGAGAAAAAGTGCGAGTTCATTTTGTTATTCATGAGTCTTTTGAATCTGCTGGCGCGTATCTGCCGTGGGCAGAACAGCGTGGCTATACCATCACCTGGTCACGGGTTTACGCCGGAGAATCGGTTCCCGCCAATGCTGATGGGTTCGATATGCTGGTCGTCTTTGGTGGCCCGCAATCTCCACGCACCACGCTGGCAGAGTGCCCGTATTTTGACTCTCAGGCCGAACAGCATCTGATCAATCAGGCGATTTCAACACGCAAAATTGTGGTGGGGATCTGCTTAGGCTCACAGCTAATTGGCGAAGCGCTGGGCGCGAAGGTGTGTCAAAGCCCGGAAAAAGAGATTGGTCATTATCCCATTACACTGACTGAAGCAGGTAAAGCACACCCGCTGATCGCCCACTTTGGATCGCCGCTGATGGTCGGTCACTGGCACAACGACATGCCTGGATTAACCGATCAGGCGACCATTCTGGCGACAAGTGAAGGCTGTCCGCGACAAATCGTGCAATACGGTAATTTTATCTATGGCTTCCAGTGTCATATGGAATTCACCGCCGAGGCAATCGAGGGGCTGATTCAGCATTCAGAACAAGAGTTAGCAGAGGCCAAAGGAAAACGCTTTATCCGCTCTGTCGCCGAAATGCGCGAATGGGATTACCAGCAGATGAATGAAAAACTGTGGCAGTTCCTGGATAAACTGGTAGAGAACCGTAACGATTAATCATTGAAGGCCGGATAAAACACGCAACGTCTTATCCGGCGATCGTGTCGTCTGTTTGCCTGATGGCGCGACGCTTATCAGGCCAACAAATTAGATCCCTGCGCCCTGGTTGAAGTGCTCTTCACCAAAAACGCCGGTCGAAAGGTAGCGATCGCCGCGATCGCAGATGATCGCCACCACCACAGCGCCGGGTGTAGCACGCGCCACGCGTAACGCCCCCGCCACCGCGCCGCCAGAACTGACACCGCAGAAAATGCCTTCACGAACCGCCAGCTCACGCATGGTTTTCTCGGCATCGTTCTGATGAATATCCAGTACCTCATCCACCAGCGAAGCGTTAAAAATCCCCGGCATATACTCCGCAGGCCAGCGGCGAATCCCCGGAATACTGCTGCCCTCTTCCGGCTGCAGACCAACAATAGTCACCACATTGTCCTGCTCGCGCAGAAAACGCGACACGCCGGTAATGGTGCCGGTGGTGCCCATACTGGAGACAAAATGAGTGATACGGCCTGAGGTTTGTTGCCAGATTTCCGGGCCGGTTGTGGTGTAATGCGCATACGGGTTATCAGGATTGTTAAACTGATCGAGCAACGTACCTTCACCGCGCTGGGCCATCTCCAGGGCTAAGTCACGCGCCCCTTCCATGCCCTGCTCTTTGGTCACCAGTATCAGTTCAGCCCCGTAAGCCCGCATCGCCGCACGCCGCTCCTGACTCATGTTGTCTGGCATCAGCAGCTTCATGCGATAGCCTTTCAGCGCGGCGATCATCGCCAGCGCAATGCCGGTATTCCCGCTGGTTGCTTCAATCAGTACATCGCCCGGCTGAATTTCTCCGCGTTTCTCCGCTTCGACAATCATCGACAGCGCAGCCCTGTCTTTCACCGAGCCCGCGGGATTATTCCCTTCCAGTTTGACCCAAATTTCACTGCCGTTATCCGGCGCAAGGCGCTGCAGTTTCACCAGAGGCGTATTGCCAATCGTTTGTTCTAATGTGTTCACGTTTTCAGCTCAATAAAATGCCGGGTGGCGCTACGCTTACCCGGCCTACAGGTCATACTTTAGCCCGTAAGCCCGGTAAGCGCAGCGCCACCGGGAGATAACGATGCGAATTAACCTATCAGGCCGATTGCGCCAGGGCAAGTTCCGCTTCACGCGTTTCAATGCGCTGATCACCATTGTACAGACGTGCATTTTGCAGCCCGACAAACAGACGTTCGCCACGAGCTGGGGAATCATCTCCCTGCATGACCACTGTCAGCGGTTCGTTATACCACCCCAGTGGCTGCACAACTAATTGGGTGTAGTGACCTTTCGGGCTGGCTTCCAGCACCTGTACCGGCAACGGGGAATCCAGGCTGGTACGACGGCTGACGTCCACTTCCCACGGGCGCAAGAACAGGTCGACCGGCCCTTGATACGCTGGCGTATAACCCAATGGCCAACGGTGTGCGCCGACATGGAACTGTCCGCCACGAATCGTCCCCTGCAGACGGTTAACCTCACCCATAAATTCCAGCACAAAGCGGGTAGCCGGTTCGCGCCATACCTGATCCGGCGCATCGGCTTGTTCAATATGTCCCTGGCTCATTACCACCACGCGATCGGCCACTTCCGTCGCCTCTTCCTGATCGTGGGTAACAAACACGCTGGTGAATTTTAGTTCTTCGTGTAACTGACGCAGCCAGCGACGCAGCTCTTTACGCACCTGAGCATCAAGTGCACCAAACGGCTCATCGAGTAGCAGGATCTGCGGTTCCACCGCCAGCGCTCGTGCCAGCGCCACACGCTGTTTTTGCCCACCGGAAAGCTGCGCCGGAAAACGATCCGCCAGATGGGCAAGCTGAACCATCTCCAGAAGTTTGGTCACTTTTGCTTTGATGGCCGCCGCATTCGGGCGTTCACGCCGTGGCAGGACCGTCAGACCAAACGCGATATTGTCGAAAACGGTCATATGGCGAAATAGCGCATAGTGCTGGAACACGAACCCCACTTTACGGTCGCGAGCATGCAAACGGCTGACGTCGGTACCGTGAAAACGGATATGCCCGCTGGACTGATGCTCCAGCCCGGCAATAATGCGCAGCAGCGTGGTTTTGCCCGAGCCGGACGGCCCCAGCAGCGCAACCATCTGACCTGAAGGAATATCCAGCGAGATATCGTTCAGCACCTGGGTGCGACCAAAAGACTTCTTAATATTGGCAATCTCAATGCTCATGATTTTCCTCCTGCTGCGCGCGTTTTTCCTGGTTCTCCAGACGCCATTGCAACATGCTCTTCAAAAACAGGGTAATAATCGCCATCAGCGTTAATAGCGCCGCGGCGGTAAAGGAGCCGACCGTGTTGTAGTCCTGCTCCAGTAATTCAATCTGTAATGGCAACGATAAGGTTTCGCCGCGAATCGAGCCGGAAACCACCGACACCGCACCAAACTCACCAATCGCACGGGCATTGGTCAACACCACACCGTACAGCAATGCCCAACGGATATTCGGCAGCGTCACGCGTCGGAACATCTGCCAGCCGGACGCGCCGAGTAAAACCGCCGCTTCGTCTTCATTACTGCCCTGGCTCAACATCACGGGCACCAGTTCGCGCACCACAAACGGACAGGTTACAAAGACCGTAACCAGCACCATGCCCGGCCAGGCAAACATGATTTGCAGGTTATGTTCATCCAGCCAACCGCCGAGTGGGCCGTTAGAACCGTAAAACAGCAGATACACCAGACCAGCAACAACCGGCGACACAGCAAACGGAATGTCCAGTAGCGTCAGCAACAACTGGCGACCCGGAAAGTTAAAGCGGGTCACCAGCCAGGCCAGCAAGACACCAAACACCAGATTCACCGGCACTGCGATCAGTGCGATCAACACCGTAAGCCAGATGGCATGCAGCATGTCCGGGTTAGCCAGATTCTGTAATACCGGCAGTAACCCCTTACTGAACGCCTGCACGAAGATATAGATCATCGGCACCAGCAAAATAAACGCGGACACCAGCATGCCCGTGCCAATCAGAAACCATTTCCCCCAGTTGATGCGGGGCGCCCCATAGCGTTTCAATTGGGTAATCTCTGCCATCAGTGACCTACCACGCGTCGACCAAAGCGACTCTGCAGGGTGTTAATCGAAAACAGCAGCAACAACGAAGCCCCAAGGATTACTGACGCAATCGCGCTGGCGGCCGGGTAGTCAAACTCCTGCAAGCGAACAAAAATCATCAGCGAGGTCACTTCCGTTTTCCACGCAATATTCCCGGCGATAAAGATAACCGCGCCAAATTCGCCTAAACTACGGGTGAATGAGAGCGCGACACCGGCAACCAGCGCAGGTGATAACTCTGGCAGCACCACTTTGCGAAAACTCTGCCAACGCGTAGCACCCAGCGTCTCCGCCGCTTCTTCATACTCCGGACCTAACTCTTCCAGCACCGGCTGTACGGTACGTACCACAAACGGAATGCTGGTAAAGGCCATTGCCACCGCGATACCCAGCCAGGTGTAAGTGACCTTAATATCCAGTTTCGCCAGCCATTCGCCGTAGAAACCGTTAACCGAAAACAGTGACGCCAGCGTCAGACCCGCTACCGCCGTAGGCAGCGCAAACGGCAGATCCATCAGCGCATCCAGCAGCGTGCGTCCCGGAAAACGATAGCGGGTTAAGATCCACGCCATCAACAGACCAAACACGCCGTTAAAAATCGACGCCACAAATGCTGACAGCAGCGTGACTTTATAGGCCGCCACGACCTGCGGGTTAGTAATCACATCCCAATATTGCGCCCAGCTCATTTGCGCCAGTTGCATTACCAGCGCACTAAGCGGTAACAGCAATATCAGGCACACAAACAGTAAGCTGGTACCCAGACTTAAGGTAAAGCCGGGCAGCACGCGTCGGGAAGAAACAGCGAACATTTACTTGCGCCCCGCCGCCAACAGTTTGTCCAGCTCACCGCCGCTGACAAAGTGTGTTTTCATCACTTCAGGCCAGGAGCCGAACTTGTCTTCTACGCGGAACAATTCAGTCTGCGGGAATTTATCTTGCAGCTTGTCCATGACCTGTGGGTTATTCACACGGTAGTAATAGTCGGTGATGATGGTTTGCGCCTGCGGGCTGTACAGCCAGTTCAGATACGCTTTAGCCGCTTTCTCTGTCCCGTTGGCCTGCACATTCTTATCTACCCAGGCAACCGGGAATTCGGCAAGAATATTGGTTTTCGGAATAACAACCTCAAAACCCTGCGCTTCATACTGCTTGCGAATGTTATTCACTTCTGACTCGAAGCTGATCAATACGTCACCGAGCCCACGCTCGGCAAAAGTGGTGGTCGCGCCGCGGCCGCCGGTATCAAACACTTCGACATTTTGCAGGAACTGGGTCATAAACTGTTCGGTTTTGGCTTTATCGCCGCCGTCTGCTTTATCCGCAGCGCCCCACGCCGCTAAATAGGTGTAGCGCGCATTCCCGGACGTTTTCGGGTTCGGGAAGATAAGCTTGACGTCAGAACGAATAAGGTCATTCCAGTCGTGAATATTTTTAGGGTTTCCTTTACGCACCAGGAATCCCATTGTGGAATAGAACGGTGAACTGTTGTTCGGCAGACGGGATTGCCAGTCGGCCGGGATCAGCTTGCCTTTGTCGTGCAGGATCTGCACGTCGGTCACCTGGTTATAGGTCACCACATCGGCTTTCAGTCCCTGTAAAATCGCCAGCGCCTGTTTTGATGACCCGGCATGAGATTGTTTTATCGTCAGTTTATCGCCGCCGTTCTCCTTCGCCCACTGCTGTTCAAACGGGGGATTAAGGGCGGCAAACAGCTCGCGAGACACATCGTATGAACTGTTCAACAGCTCTGTTGCCTGCGCCTGCCCCATCACCAGCAGCAGCGCCGCCAGCGTCAGGGTTCTTTTTTTCAGTAAGTTAACGGCCATTGCGCACCCTTATAAATTAAATGACTTTCTTATGGTCATCATATTTATAACCAGTGCTAAAGGAGTAACGGTTTTATATACCGTTTGATGATTTGAAAGTTGAAAAGAGAATAAGAGCTTATCCCAGTAGGTGTAATTGTTGCAGGCAGTTTGGACACGGACAGCGCGGAAAAACCGGAGCGTACACGAAGTACGTGAGGATATTGAGCACTGCCCAGGGCCAAACTGGCAAATAAAATAGCCTAATGGGATAGCTCTAAGGGGTACCTCCTCCCCAGGTTCACCAGGGAGGAGACAGGCATCAATCAGACGCCAACGCTGACGCTTTCAGGCAGTGTGCTGCCGCCATCAATCACGTTTTGCGTGCCAGTTAAATAACTGGACTCATCCGATGCCAGGAACGCCGCCAGTTCACCGACCTCAAGCGGGCAGGCCAGACGACGCATTGGAATCGCTTTCGCCATGTCGACTAATACGGATTCAGGATCTTCCGGGTTAGACTGACGCGCAATGCTTTCCGCCATCGGCGTACGTACGTAGCCTGGGCAAATGGCATTCACGCGAATACCGGACTGCGCATATTCTACCGCCAGGGATTTGGTCAAACCGATGATCGCGGCTTTCGACAGCGCATACGCCGTTTCGCCCGGGTCGGCCACCATATCGCCTGTTACCGATGACATCATCACGATGCGCCCGTCTTTGCGCGCAATCATCTCCGGCAGAACGGCCTTCGTCACGTTCCAGACGCCTTTAATGTTGACATCAATGTGGAAGTCGCGATCTTCATCGCTCATTTCAAGGAAGTTGCCAAGGCGACATACGCCGGCATTGTTGACCAGAATATCGATTTTGCCTTCAATCTGCTTCGCGCGTTTTACCGCTTCCGTGACCGACGCAAAATCTCTGACGTCTGCATGAACCGCTGTGCAGCGATGCCCGCGCCCAGCCAGTTCATCCGCCAGCTTTTCAATCTCATCGGAGATATCCAGCAGGATTAAGTTCGCGCCATGGCGGGCAAACGTCCTGGCGATCCCCTCGCCAATACCCTGAGATGCGCCCGTAATCAATGCTGTTTTGCCCGTGAGTTTTCCCATTTCAATATTCTCCTTTTGAATATGAAGCATTCGCTTCATTCACGCAGAAGATACAGCATTAACAAATTCATGCTGAGGAATAGCTCACTAAATCAGGTTAATTTCAGGTAAAAAAAATCCCCGTCGGAGCGGGGATTTTCAATTTGATGACAGATAAGAACGCGGTAGGCCCGGTAAGCGTTAGCGCCACCAGGCAATACCGGGATTACAGCGCCATCAGTCGATCCAACGACGGTGCAAAGTAATAGCCACCGGTGACAGGTTTGGTGAAGCGCAGCATCGCGTCGCGTTTGCCGTCGGTATCACCAAACATGCTCAGCAGTTGCTGCTCAATATTGTGCAGACGCGCACAGTAGGCGCAGAAATAGAGACCATGCGTACCGCTGGCTGTGCCGTATGGCAGGCTCTGACGCACAATTTTCAGACCCTTGCCATCTTCTTTCAGATCCACACGACTCAGGTGAGATGTTACCGGACGTTCGTCACCATCGATCTCTTCGTTGGCTTCCTTGGTACGACCAATCATCATTTCCTGGTCATGGATGCTCATGCGATTAAGCTGCTTCAGGTTATGTTCCCAACGCTGCACAAACACATAGCTGCCACCGGCATCGACGCCATCTTTGATAACGGCAACTTCACGGCGCGTTTCTTCACCTGCCGGGTTTTCCGTACCGTCAACAAAGCCGCTGAGATCGCGCTCTTCCACCCAACGGAAACCGTGGATCTCTTCTTTGACATCGATGCAGTCGCCAAACGCTTCCATGGCCGCCTGCGCAACGGAGAAGTTCACGTCATGGCGCAGCGAGAGAATATGGATCAATACGTCATACTGGGTCGCCGGAGCCAGGCCTTTACCGTAAGGGATGAAGTCCTTCAGCTCTTCCGCGCCCACGCCGCCGCTCAGCGTGCGCCAGGTATTGTTGCCAAAAGCGACAACCGCGCCCAGATGCGCATCCGGGAACTTAGCTTCAAAGGTCGCCAGCTTATCGGCGAAGGTTTTGCTGGCCGCACGCAGGGCCTCAACGTCGCCTTTAACATTGGCTTCAATCCAAATCGCCGCACGGCAATGTTCTGGCAAAATGCCACTCTGAACCTGAGACATTGTTCCTCCTGAAAAAAAGCTGCCACGACATCGTGACATTGATGGGCGTTATTCTACCTGTTTTTTTAGTGAGTCGATTTGTTCAGACGCAAATTAACGCCGCCAGATAATTTTGCTTACTTTCCACTGTTGTAGCGTATCGTCAGACGGCATTATGCCTTCAGGGCCGCTCCAGTCACCGGAAAAAATATAGCTAATATGCTGACTTCCTTCGGCTTTACACTCAACATGCGCACTGTCATCACCGGTTGCTTTCTGGCAATGTCCAAAAGCTTTAGTGTAAAGGTCGCTAAACGGTGTACCGATTTCGACACCCGCGGCTGATGCGATGTCGCTGTCCAATACATCAATGCGACCGATCGTTCCCTGGTCGCCATTGATCACCATTGCCAGCTTGTCACCTTTCATTGCCTCAAAAAAGCGCACGACGTTGCCGTTATTGGTTTTCATCCCACTACGCAGGCGATAATCGCCATCCAGAGCATCAGCAATGGCCTTTTCATCCAATGTCGTCGCACCCGTGAGTTTTCCCACGCCTTGCTCAGTGACCTCGGTCGAAGAACCAAACCAGTTCCACGGATTAGCGGCGGACCAGTTCACCGATGAGAGGGTTGAACACCCGGTCAGCACCAGCGGTATCGCGCATAACGTCAAACGCAGTGATTTCATTTCACTTCCTTCCATATTTATCAACGCTGCTTTGAGTCCGGTTTCACAAAAAAGTGCCGTTATTCTTTCTCGGGGGAAAAACAGGCACGCAAACGTTGATTGGTTAACAGCCAGACCAGCGCGACAATATCCGCCACCAGCAGCGCCAGACCAACGCCGTTGACAGGCTCGCCTGCCAGCCACATCACCGGCTGCCAGCACAGCAGCACCAGTTGAGCGAGAATCAATAATCCGCGCAGCCAGTGCCAGATTACCGGAAATGCAAAGCGTCGCCCGCTGAGTAAAAAGGCCAGCACGGCCGGAACGCCGGGAAGCAACCCCAGCCAGAACGCATCATGATCGGGATAAAACAAATTCAGCAACGTGTTGCCTTGATCGCGGGAAGAACCCGCAATCACAAACAGCACCCAGGTACGCGCCTGGAGCAGCAGAACGCACCAGAACAGAAATGGCAGGCGCAGACGCCCATGACCGTCATAGTCGGCGGGATGGAACTCAGTACTCTTCATCTTCGATTAAACGTTTACCCAGATTGAGTACATCTGCATGTTCATAGCCCAGACGCTCATACATACCCAGCACAACATCATTATCGTCACGCACCATGATTTGAATCTTCGGACAACCGCGGGCAATGAGCTTTTTCTCCAGTCGGTTCAGCAGCGCATTAGCAATACCACGCCCCCTGAACTCAGGATGCACGCCAAGGTAATAGGCGGAACCACGATGACCGTCATAGCCCCCCATCACTGTGCCGACAACTTCGCCGTTCACTTCTGCGACCAGAAACAAGCTGACGTCATGATTAACTTTGCGTTCAATGTCCATTTCCGGGTCATTCCATGGACGCAGCAGATCACAGCGCTCCCAGAGGGTGATCACCTCTTCGAAATCTTCCTGGCGAAATACGCGTATTTCCATGGTATTAGTTTCCTTTTCAGGACGTTAAAAAGCGATTATGGCGCGAACCACTGATTTAGCCAATATCTGACGCGAAGCGACGGAAAAAATGGCATAATACGGAATTGTCACGTATTGAAATGAAAAGTAAAACAATTCTTATCCCGATCCGTCGCAACGGACTACGCGATACGATATAACGTCTGGAACCTTTTTTTACAACTCAGGCCGTATGAGCACTTTTAAACCACTAAAAACACTCACATCGCGCCGCCAGGTGCTGAAAGCCGGGCTGGCCGCCCTGACGCTGTCAGGCATGTCGCAAGCCATCGCTAAAGAAGAAGCGCTAAAGACCAGTAATGGACACAGCAAACCGAAAGCCAAAAAAGCAGGGGCTAAGCGTGTTGTTGTTCTTGACCCAGGACACGGTGGTATCGACACCGGCGCCATTGGTCGCAACGGCTCGAAAGAAAAACACGTGGTGCTGGCGATTGCCAAAAACGTACGCGCGATTTTGCGCAATGAAGGAATTGATGCCCGCCTGACCCGCTCCGGCGATACCTTCATTCCACTGTACGATCGCGTTGAGATAGCCCACAAGCACGGTGCCGATCTGTTTATGTCGATTCACGCCGACGGTTTTACCAACCCCAGCGCGGCGGGGGCATCGGTCTTCGCCCTGTCCAATCGCGGCGCCAGTAGCGCCATGGCGAAGTACCTGTCCGATCGTGAAAACCGTGCCGATGAAGTCGCGGGTAAAAAGGCCACCGATAAAGACCATTTATTGCAGCAGGTACTGTTCGATTTGGTACAAACCGACACCATTAAAAACAGCCTGACGCTCGGTTCGCACATTCTTAAGAAAATCAAGCCGGTACACCGCCTGCACAGCCGCAGCACGGAACAAGCCGCGTTCGTGGTGCTAAAATCACCGTCAATTCCGTCGGTACTGGTCGAAACGTCATTCATCACCAACCCGGAAGAAGAACGGCTGCTGGGCACAACGGCATTTCGCCAGAAAATCGCCACCGCTATCGCCAATGGCATCATCAGCTATTTCCACTGGTTTGATAATCAGAAAGCACATTCGAAGAAACGTTAATCATGAAGCCCGATGCACAGCGCGTTAAACAGTTCCTGCTGAGTCTGCAGGATAATATTTGCCAGCAGTTATCTGCCGTCGATGGTGCAACGTTTGTTGAAGATAACTGGCAACGTGAAGCGGGCGGCGGTGGTCGTAGCCGGGTGCTACGTAACGGCGGTATCTTTGAACAAGCGGGGGTGAATTTCTCCCACGTACACGGTGACGCAATGCCAGCCTCAGCGACTGCACACCGGCCAGAGCTTGCCGGGCGCAGCTTTGAGGCGATGGGTGTCTCGCTGGTCGTGCATCCGCTCAATCCGTACATCCCTACCAGCCATGCCAACGTGCGTTTTTTTATCGCGGAAAAACCGGGTGCCGATCCAGTATGGTGGTTTGGCGGTGGCTTTGATTTAACGCCCTATTATGGTTTTGAAGAAGATGCCGTTCACTGGCATCGCACCGCGCTTGAACTCTGCCAACCGTTTGGTGATAACGTGTACCCGTGTTACAAAAAATGGTGCGACGACTACTTCTTTTTGAAGCACCGTAACGAGCAGCGCGGCATCGGTGGGCTGTTTTTCGATGACTTGAATACGCCAGATTTCGACCACTGCTTCGCCTTTATGCAGGCGGTCGGGCAAGGTTACACCGAGGCGTATCTGCCGATCGTCGAACGCCGCAAAGCGATGCGCTGGGGCGAGCGCGAGCGCAATTTCCAGCTTTATCGTCGCGGACGCTATGTGGAATTTAATCTGGTGTGGGACAGAGGCACGTTGTTCGGTCTGCAGACCGGCGGGCGCACCGAATCGATTTTGATGTCGATGCCGCCGCTGGTGCGCTGGGAGTATGACTGGCAGCCGGAAGCGGACAGCCCGGAAGCCGCCCTTAGCGAATTTATTCAGGTCCGCGACTGGGTGTAATTGCCTGATGGCGCTACGCTTATCAGGCCTGCAACTACAACGGTACTGCCCCGTAGGCCGGATAAGACGTAAAGCGTCGCATCCGGCACAATTCTTTCATCACGCCCACTGACGCATACGCTGATGCAGCGTCAACGAAGGTTTTTCCGCAAACAGCTGCTGGTAATCGGTAGCAAACTGCCCTAAATGCCAGAATCCCCACTGCATCGCAGCATCTTTCACCGTCGCACTTTGCGACCACGGGCTAATAAGCTCCCGGCGCACGGCATTCAGACGAATACGTTTTAACCAGGCATTCGGTCCGATACCGAGGATCGCGTGAAACGCGTTTTGCAGCGTGCGACGACTCACATGTAGCTGGTTGCACAAGTCGAGCACGGTCAGCGGCTCTGACATATTTTCCAGCACATATTCGCGCGCACGCGACAGCAGGCGGCGATAGCTCTGATGGCTGATGCTTTCAGCGGTTATCATCGGCTGAGCGTCTTCCAGCATAGTGCCCATCGCCAGAAGCAGGTTATCACCCAACACTTTGCGCACCGCCGGCTGATGAAGGTTCTCAGGATTTTCACTAAACGTCGCCAGCGCCTGTTGCACAAAGCCCCATAACGCGGCTTTATGCTGTTCTTTTACTTCTAACGCCGACTGGTTGCGCAACATATGCAACACCCTTTCCGGGTTATGCAGGAAGTTAGCCTGACGCGCAATGGTGTCTTCAGAGATAACGACCCCAAGAATGGTGTAATCATCCGGTGTGCTCAGCTCAAACTCCGTTCCGCCTGGGCGGGTCGCAATTTCAGCACTGCCAAGGCATTGCGTACCAATAAATCCCTGCTCGCCGCGGGTAGCCGGAATACCAAACCAGAACGAGTTCGGCCAGACCAGGCATGACTGGCGCAGCGCAAGACCGGTGTATTCACGGAACACCTGAATATCATCAAGCAGGATTTCCGTGAACTCGCCATGAAATTTTCCCGGATGCAGTTGATCGTAAATCTGCTGCCAGGCGGTAATCGTCAGGGCATGCTCATACACATCTGTTGTTCGCCGTTGGTGAACGTTGTCCACCTCCACCTTCGGCGTAAGTTTAACGTCTTCGGGTAATGCTTCATGATAAAGATGGTGCAGGTTTGCAGTACGGGTCTTTTTCATGATCTTTTAAGCCGGAAGCTTCAATGAAGCCCCCGGCCCTCCGACAGGTTAATTTTTTAAGCGATAGCGACTACTGCGTTTACGCAACGCTCCGTCAGAAAAGAGCTGTTCCAGCGCATTTCTGGCTTTATCAAGTGACCAGCCAAAGTGCGCGGCCACCTCCCCTGCCGTCATTCCTTGACGGGTTGATGCCAACAACGCCTGGAGCTCATCAGAAGATTCAGATGTCACAGGCGCTTCCTGCGTCTTTTCCGCTTTGGCTTCTGGTTTCATTTCTGGCTTCGGTGCGGGTTTCTTCGGCGCACGTTTAAAACCGCCGATCAGCCACTGGGTGTCATCATCCGGCCGCCCTATCTCCTTACGGCTGATAACACGGCCTGTACGCGCAGCAGCAGCACTGCCGGCATCCAGCGCAGCACGGCACGCCGCCAGATCGCCTTCCACCACCAGCGTCAGCCTGCCAGGATCGAGCACTTCGTGGCTAAGCAGTCGCACGTTCGCAGCTTTCAGCATGGCGTCTGCAGCATCTACAGCCGCAACCATGCCATCCACTTCCAGTAATCCCAGTGCATTGATCATCACAACCTCTCTTACGCGCGTTGTACCGGATTACGAGCAATATCCAGAACGGCATCGGCAAAGGCGTTACACGCGGCTTTACAGGCGGCCTGACTACCGGTCAAAAACGCCGCTGAGTAGTTGGTTTCTGACGGTGGCGGAACGTAGGTCACCAGCTGTACATCGGCAGATTTCAGTGCAGCATCAATACCGAATGTCGCCTCCAGCGGCGGTGCCACCAGATAAGCCATCGGATCGCCAAGTCGACATCCCGCTGTCGCAGAAAGATACGAACCCGTACGCGATACGACGTGCGCCAGGAAGGCGGTATTTTCTGCGTCATTTGCCCACTGGAACGCCGCGCCGCTTTCAATATTGGCAACCATAGCGTCCAGGCCCGCACGAACTTCAGCCGGGTTCGGCCCGCCGAGCATAATCAGCACTTCACCTGCGGTTGGAGAAGGTCCGTGCGCCGCACCGGCATACAATGAGCGGCCATAAACCACCTCTACCATCGCCTGTTTTGTCGCTTCGTCTGCGGCAATATACGCCACATCATCAGAATCTGCTGTGATGAGCCCGAGGCTACGTATATGTGGCGGCAACTTAAGTTCGCGAGCAAAACCGTCATTTACCGAGGCAATCACGCGCATCGCGGTGACTGAGGGTCTTATCAAATCTAATGCTGGCATGATGCCTCCTTAACGGGTCATATTGATGCCGGATGCTTTTTGCTCCAGCATGCGCTTGGCCAAATCGACGATTACCGCAGCCGCTTCTACCGGAGGCGTACCGCCCTGGTGAATGTTCGAGATACAGGTGCGGTCAGCTTCAACGGTAGTCGCCACGCGCGGTGAATACACCGCGTAGCAGGAAAGGCTCTCCGACTGGCCGAGGCCCGGACGTTCACCCACCAGCAGGATCACCGCTTTCGCTCCCAGCAGTTCGCCAATCTGATCTTCGATTTTTACGCGACCATAGCGAACAAAGAACGGCGTACCGACCTTCAGCCCGGCTTGCTTTAAACCCGACAGCAGCGGCGGCAGGATCTCTTCGTAGTTGGCGGTGATCGCATCGGTAGACAGGCCATCAGAAATAATCACCTGCACATCCGGGTTAGCCACACACTGCGATTTCAACGCTTCAATGGCTTCCGCACTCAGACGACGGCCCATATCCGGGCGGGTCAGGTACAGGTTTTTGTCACTGATTTCCGAGCGCACTTCCAGCAAACCTTGCGCTTTCACCCACTCTTCCGGCACTTCTTTCAGCACGGTATCTTTCGAGCGTGAGTGGTCAGCCAGGAAGCGCAGCAGCGCCTGAGTACGCGGGCGAGGACCGGCACGGCCGGTACATACGCGTGCTGCAGTACTGCGACGCAGTTCAGTCAACACGTCCGCACGGTGTGGATTTTCAACGCCAATCCACGCTTTGGCTTCAGCAGAACCTAAGTCCATCGCACAGCTTTCACCTGTCGGCGCAGCACACTGCGTGGTGCTGCATTTCGCTTCCGGTGACGGTGCCTGAGCCTGCGGCTGTGACTCACCCATTGACGCCATTACGCTGCGTACAATTTCTTCAATCTGTTTTTGATCCATCGTGTGTCATCCCCGCGTCATCAGAAGAACAGTGACGGATCGCCCGCCCGTTTGGTCAGGCGACCGTTTGCCATAATGCCCATGGTTTCCAGCCAGCGTTCAAACTCCGGCGACGGACGCAGGTTCAGCAGCTGACGCACGGTCGCGGTATCGTGGAATGCGGTGGTCTGGTAGTTGAGCATGATGTCGTCACCGAGCGGCATGCCCATGATGTAGTTGCAGCCAGCGGTGGCGAGCAGAATCATCAGGTTTTCGTTGAGGTTCTGGTCAGCATCAGCATGGTTGGTGTAGCAGCAGTCACAGCCCATTGAGATGCCGCTCAGCTTGCCCATGAAGTGGTCTTCCAGACCGGCACGAATGATCTGACGGTCGTTGTAGAGATACTCTGGTCCGATAAAGCCGACCACGGTGTTCACCAGGAACGGATCGTAGTGACGTGCCAGCCCGTAGTTACGCGCTTCCATCGTCACCTGATCGGCACCAAAGTTAGCGCCAGCAGAAAGCGCAGACCCTTGTCCGGTTTCGAAGTACAGGCAGTTTTCCCCGGCGATACGGTTAAACTCTGCTCCCACGGCACGCGCTTCATCCAGCATTGCTAACTCAACGCCAAACTCTTTTAAGCCTTTTTCACTGCCACAGATACTCTGGAAAATCAGCCCGCCCGGCGCGCCGCGACGAATTGCTTCAATCTGCGTGGTGACGTGCGCCAGTACGCAGCCCTGGGTCGGAATGTTAAATTTGTCGATGACGCCATACACGGTATCGAGGACGCGGCTTAAGTTCTCCACATCATCGGTTACCGGGTTGACGCCGATGACCGCATCACCCGCACCGAAGGAAAGACCTTCATAGATCTGAGCGGCGATACTCTGTACATCGTCACGGGTATCGTTCGGCTGCAAACGGCAGCTAAAGGTGCCCGGCAGACCAATGGTGGTGTTCGCCTTTTTGATCACCGGCATTTTCTTGCCGCCGTAGATCAGGTCCGCGTTGGAACAGATTTTAGCCACCGCAGCAACGACTTCCGACGTTAACCCTTTGCGCGTAAACGCAATGTCATCGACAGAGGTTTCATCACTCAGCACATACTCGCGCAGCTCACTGATACTCCAGTTTTTGATGCGGTTATAGGCCGTTTCGTTGACGTCATCCTGAATCAGACGCGTTACACAGTCTTCCTCATAGGAAATCACCGGGTTGTTGCGAACATCCGCCACCGTCATTTCCGACAACACCTGCTTGGCCGCCACGCGCTCCTGCGAGCTTGTTGCGGCTACACCTGCCAGCACATCCCCCGAACGCAGTTCGTTGGCTTTTGCCAGCACCTCTTTTACATCCTTAAACTGATAAACATTGCCGAACAATGTGGTCTTTAGTTTCATAAGTCGTTCCCTCAGGAAGGAAATGCGAGTGATTTCACCGTCACCGGCACAACCGATCCGCCAAAAAGAGGCGTACCAATGTCGATATAGTCCCCCGCCCGGACAACCACCTCATCGATGACTGCCAGCGGGTGTTGCTGTAACTGTGGGCGTAACAGCATGCCCAGGGCTTTACCAAAATCCTGCTCGGCTACCACCAGCAGGGGATGCGGATTCGGATAACGCGCGACGAAGGCCAGCAGCGCGTCAATAACCGTTAACAGTGCGGCGTAACGCACCGGTAACGAACCGGGCAGCGCCAGCACATAAGCATCAGTTTGTGGATCCAGATCGAGCTGCATCAACGCCTGCAGCCAGGCAGCAACCAAATCGGATTCGTCCACCGGAATCGCCACCGGCAGATTGCGCAGCGGAAGCTGAACGCCCTCCAGCCAGATGGTGCTGCCCGAAAGCGACAGCGTATGCGCACCAGCGCCAATCACCGTGGCGCGCACGGTCTGCGCCGGGAACTGCACGTTCATCTCACGCAGGCGCGGATGCTCATGCAGCGCCGTGGCGAGCAGTGGCCCGATGTCGGAAAAACAGAACGGATCGGCAGGTTGGTTGCGGTAGCACTCGCCCACCCCGCCGGACAACGTAATCACTTCCGGTTTCGCGCCCGCAGGCAGCAGACCGGTTTGCATCAGCGCCTGCGCCAGTGGTGAAAGCGTGCCTTCAATTACTTCCACAATCAGCGCCGCCATCCGTCGCGCCACCTGAACCAGTTGCGTGGCGTTAAGCGAACGCGCATCGGTGCCAGGGCCAAAAACGTCATCGACAATCATCTGTCCCGGCTGATGCGCGTGAACCACGCGCCCCTGGCCGTCCGTTTCCAGCAGACGCCCACCGACGTTCAGGCAGGCCGAACCGCTGACTTTTCCCGCGTCGAATAGCACGTAGTTCGACGTACCGCCACCGATGTCGATATTCAGTACGCGGCACAACTTCTGCTCGGACAGGGTTTGTGCCCCCGCGCCGTGACCGGCAATCACCGATTCCAGATGCGGACCGGCGCTGGCCACCACGAAATCGCCCAACGACTGGGAGAGCGTCATCACCGCCGGACGCGCATTGCGGGTTTTCGCACTTTCCCCGGTGATGATGATTGCGCCGGAATCGACGGTTTCTGGTGCGATACCCGCCGCCTGATACTGAGCGAGGATCAGTGCCTTAAGTTCGGCCTCTTTCAACCCGCCCTGCTTATCAACGGGGGTAAAGAACACCGGGCTTTGCCAGCTAATTTCGCGTTTGATGAATTCGTAGCGCGGCACCTGCGACACTGCCGCACGGTTGACCAACTCAAGGCGGGAGAAGATCACCTGAGTGGTGGTGGTGCCGATATCGATACCGACGCTCAGTAGCTGGCGAGTATTCACGATTGCGCCTCCGGGTTGGTTTCTACTTCAGCTGGCACATCTTCATCTTTCGGTACCAACAGCATAGCCACACCAATCGCCGTCACGCCGCCAATCAGCTTGCCGACAATCATCGGGAAGATCATGGCGTTCATGTTCGCTGCGGCGAAGCCTAAGTGGTCACCCAGTGCAAAGGCCGCGGAGACCGCAAAGGCGCAGTTGATCACTTTGCCGCGGGTATCCATATTCTTCATCATGCCGAACATTGGGATGTTGTTCGCCAGCGTCGCGACCATACCGGCAGCCGCAATATTATTGATTTTTAACAGGTTACCGACACTCATCAGCGGTTTTTCAAACCAGCGAGTCAGCAGCAGTACCATTGGATACGCACCGAGCAGTACGCAGGAAATAGAACCGATAACTTCGATGGCGCGCATCACTTCACCCGGCTTGTCGCCCGGAGCCATGAAGATAGGATCAAGACCTGGGATCAGCTCCCAGCCGAGCAGGAATTTGACCACCGCTGCTGCCAGGCCGATGGTGATCAGCGCCACCAGGAATTTCGCGAAGATCTGGAAGCCGTTGATCATTTTTTCCGGGATGAATTTCAGTCCCAGCGCCACCAGCACAGCCACGATCAACACCGGGATCATATTCATCAGGATCAGCGCGAAGGTGAATTCCACCGGCTGTCCGTTGATTTCGACGCCGGAGTACATCGCAATCAAACCGCCCGCAATACAACCAATCGGAATGGTGACGATACCCGCCAGCACGCCCAGCGCCAGATAACGGCGGTCAGACGGTTCAATAATCCCCAGTGCAACCGGAATGGAGAAGACCAGCGTCGGCCCCATCATCGCCCCGAGGATCAGGCCAGAATACAGCCACGCCGCAACGTCGCCGCCCGCCAGTTCTTTCGCCAGGAAGAAGCCGCCCATATCGCACGCCAGCAGCGTTCCGGCAAACATCGACGGGTTCGCGCCCAACATTTCATACAGCGGAATAATCACTGGCCCGAGCACATGCGCCAGTACCGGCGCCAGCGCGGTCATACCAACCATCGCCAGGCCCAGCGCGCCCATCGCCATAAAACCTTCTTCAAACTGGCCGCCCGATCCCTCAATACTCTTACCGAACTTGCCGAGGAAGCGTGCCGAACCGCCGAACTGCGACAGGATCCTGTCCACGGCGGCAATCAGCATAAAGAACATCATGATGTACATGATGATTTCGTTAATTCCCATAGCCCCTACTCCCTGTCATTTGTGATTTGTAGGCCGGATAAGACGTTTACGTCGCCTCCGGCATTAACGCCGTGTTATTGCCGGATGGCGGTGCGAGCACCTTATCCGGCCTACAGGCATTACCCGGCAGCCGCGTACAGGTCGATGATCTGTGCCTGCGTGGCGGTCCGTGGGTTACTGCGAATACAAATATCCTCCAGCGCGGCGTGAGCCCATGCGCTGTAATGCTCGGGCTTTGCCCCAACGTCAGAGAGTCGTTTGGTCTGGCCCACTTCGCTAATCAACTCACCGACCGCGTTGATGGCATCGCGATCGTCCGATTTCTTATTGGTTAATGCCCGCCCGATATGGCTGAAGCGTTCGCGACACACCATGCGGTTAAACCCCATTACCGTGGGCAGCAGCATGGCATTAGCCTGTCCGTGCGGGATGTGCAGCGTCGCCCCCGGCTGGTGCGCCATTGCGTGGCATAAGCCCAGCCCGGCACTGGAAAACGCCATTCCGGCCATACAGGAGGCCAGTAACATGCTTTCGCGTGCCGCCAAATCCTGACCGTAGCCGACGGCCTTCGGCAGCGATTTGCCGATCATCGCAATCGCGCCAATCGCTAGGCTGTCGGTAAACGGCGTCGCGTTCAGCGCGCTATAGGCTTCCACTGCATGGGTCAGCGCATCAATTCCGGTCATTGCTGTCACGTGCGCGGGCACACCTTCCGTCAGCGCGGCATCCAGAATCGCCACATCCGGCATCAGGGTTGCATGCGCCAGCACTTTCTTCAGCCCGGTCGCGGCATCAATAATCACCGTGACGTTGGTGGTTTCTGAGCCTGTTCCGGCGGTAGTCGGTACAGCAATCAGTGGCAACCGCGGACGTAACACGCTGCGTTCGTCCATGTCAGCCAGCGTCTGGGTCGGGTTGGTCACCAGCAGTGCGACCGCTTTGGCCGCATCCAGTACGGAACCGCCGCCAAAGGCCACGACGCCGTCGCACTTCGATTCACGCAGTTGCTCTACCGCCGCACAGACATCAGTGATGCACGGCTCGCCCACCGGGCACGGCCACAGCGTCATCGCCACACCTTTCATCGCCAGGCTACGCTCAAGCGAGGCCGTCATTCCCGCCTGATGCAGGAAGCTATCCACCATGACGAACATATGCGTCAGTCCGCGCGTTTGCGCTTCCTGCCCGCAGGTGCTGAGCGCACCCAACCCGCACAATGTGACAGGGGGAACACTAAACGTTTTAACGCGTTGCAGATTCAGGGTGTCGAATGCCTGAAAGAGCGCGGTCTGCAATTCAGCTTGCATAGATTCCTTCCGCTTTTTCTTTTCCGCTATTTGCAATCGCCAGCGGGGTCATGAACAGGCTGTGCTGCGGTAAGTGCACTTGCAGTTCCGGAAAACGCTTACGGAACAGCTCATCGACTCCCGGCTGCATGCAGGAACCACCGGCCAGCCATAAATCGGTAACTCCCTGTCCTGCAATATGGTGAGCTACGATTTCCGCCATCTTTTCGTAGACCGGCTTCACCACCGGCCAAATTTCTTTACCGTTGCTGCGCTTGTACTGCTCAGCTTCTTCGAGCTGAATACGACGATTTCCGGCCAGCGTCAGGGAAATGTGGTGTCCACCGGTCGCTTCATCGGCGGAGTAGGTCACCTTGCCCTGTTTAACAATGGCAATCCCGGTGGTTCCGCCACCGATATCCACCACGCCAGCATTATCGAGTTGCAACAGATCCGCCACCGCGGTCGGCTCGTCTAACACATGACTCACGTCAAGCCCGGCGGATTCCAGCACGTTGATGGAGATACGCGGGTCGGTTCCCGGTGGGAATGAAGTCGCCGCATGGGTAAAACGGCAACCTAACTGTTGTTCAAGCGTATCGAGATGGCGACGAACGATGGTCACCGCACCGAAGAAATCCCAAACGATGCCATCGCGCACAACATCAGCCCAGTCCAGACAGACCGCAACCGGCTGCCCATCGCTGTCGACAACCATCGACACCACATCACATGTTCCCAAATCAACGCCCAGCCACAGCGGTGATTCGCTCACGGCAGGCGTCTGGTTACATAGCGTTGCCGCTTTTTGCAGTCTGGGTGTGAGCCAACGTTGCTCGTCGTGCGCCATCTCTTTCTCCCTATAGCCTGATGGGCTAACTGTTATACGATGCGAAACGCATCCACCAACACACAGCGACGCAGACGCACAAACGTGCGCGCACTGGTCACCCCTTCCCCGGTTGGCGTGGTAATGGTCATCGTGGTCCAGCCTTCGCCGCCGAGTCCCAGGCCAGCAATACACGGCCCGTTCTTGACGAAAATGCTGGTATCAATGGCGTTGGCCATGCGGTTCATGTTGTCGATATTGCGCGAGTGCATCGCCGCCGTGTGGTGGCAACCACCTTCAAGCGCGACGGCCAGATCAATGGCCTCATCAACATTGGCAACCCGCACCACCGGCAGTACCGGCATCATCAGTTCGGTGACAGCGAATGGATGCGTGGCCGAGGTTTCGACGAATAACAACCGGGTTTGATCCGGTACGTTCAGGCCAATCGCCGCAGCGATTTTCCCGGCGTCACGCCCTACCCAGTCACGGCTGACCGTACCTTTGCCGCGCTCATCAACATTTTTCAGCAGCACCGGTTGCAGCTGTTCGGCCTGAGCCGTAGTCAGCTTGACCGCATGCTGGCTTTCCATCAGACGCATCAGCTCATCAGCGACACTGTCGACAACAATCAGCACTTTTTCGTCGGCACAAATGATGTTGTTATCAAACGAGGCGCCTTTAACGATGGACTGCGCGGCGCGAACCAGATCGGCCGTTTCATCGACCACCACTGGCGGATTACCCGCACCGGCGGCAATCAGACGTTTGTTGGTGTGCTTACGTGCCGATTCCACTACCGCTTCGCCGCCGGTTACCACCAGCAGGCCGATGCCAGGGTACTTGAACAGACGCTGAGCGGTTTCGATATCCGGGTTGGCAACGGTGACCAGCAGATTCGCCGGGCCACCCGCAGCAACCACCGCCTGGTTGAGCAAAGTGATGGCGCGCTGAGAAACACGCTTCGCCGCCGGGTGCGGGGCAAAGACCACGCTGTTGCCCGCGGCAATCAGGCTGATGGCGTTGTTAATGACGGTAGCCGCCGGGTTGGTGGACGGTGTCACCGAAGCCACCACGCCCCACGGCGCGTTTTCAATCAAGGTCAGGCCGTTATCGCCGGTCAGAACCTGTGGAGACAGACATTCCACACCCGGCGTGCCACGGGCCTGAGCCACGTTTTTGGCAAATTTATCTTCAACGCGTCCCATGCCGGTTTCACTAACGGCAAGTTCCGCTAATTCTCTGGCGTGTTTTTCGCCCGCTTCACGAATAGCGTGAATGGCCAGTTGGCGCATAGCGACGCTTTTCAGCCCCTGCTGGGCCAGTTTTGCAGCCGCCACCGCGTCATCCAGGGAGGCAAAAACGCCCATTTCTTGAACGGCACTGACGGGCTGGCTGCTGTCTTTCATTTTCAGCAGTACCGCTTTCACGACCTGTTCAATATCCTGTTGATTCATGATTTTCTGCCTTATTTATGGAAGATCACCTGACCACCTGCCACCACTTCATCGACAATGCCAATCACGCACAAATCGACAGGCGATGATTCGTTATGGTGCGCCTGACGGGCTGAGCTTCCGCTGACCAGCAGCACCCACTCTCCGTTTCCCGCCCCGATGCTGTCGATCGCAACAGCACACTGCCCGTCAGGATTTCCCTGGGCATCAATCATTTCCACCATCAGCAACTTATCGTGCGCGAGTCCCTGATGGCGTACGGTACAAACGATTTGTCCTGTGACGATTGCCAGTTTCATACCCGCCTCCGTGGCATATTTCAGGTAAAAGCTCCCCCTACCCTCCGCAGAAGGTAATGTGAAAAGGAGAGAGGGTGACGCCAGCAATGATGTGGCGTCACATGGACGACTTACATGTCGTTGCTGTCGCCTTTAAAGCTGATCGGGAACACTTCTTCCAGATCGCCGTGCGGACGCGGGATCACGTGTACAGAAACCAGTTCACCAATGCGCTGTGCTGCAGCAGCACCTGCGTCCGTTGCCGCTTTACATGCCGCTACGTCGCCACGGACCATGGCAGTAACCAGACCGCCACCGATCTGCTTCACGCCAACCAGCTTCACGCGTGCCGCTTTAACCATTGCGTCAGAAGCCTCAATCAGTGCAACCAGGCCCCGGGTTTCAATCATTCCTAATGCTTCCATTGTGCTTTCCTCTCATTAAGGGGTCCAGAACGGGACCTAAACAACCAGTGTGTGCGAGGCGTTTTTACGACTCACGTCAGTCTGGCGCGGCACTGCTGCCACCAACGCCAGTTCGATAATTTCCTGTACGCTACAGCCGCGAGAAAGGTCATGAAGCGGTGCGGCAAGTCCTTGAATCAACGGACCGACGGCACGATACCCTCCCAGGCGCTGAGCGATTTTGTAACCAATGTTGCCTGCCTCCAGTGACGGGAAGACCATCACATTGGCATTGCCGTGTAGCGGACTGGCAGGCGCTTTTTGCGCGGCGACATCCGGTACAAAAGCGGCATCAAACTGCAGTTCACCATCAACAATAAGCTGCGGTGCGCGTTCACGAACGATGTCCGTGGCCTGCTGCACGTTGGCAACGTTAGGATGGCGCGCGCTGCCATTACTTGAAAAGGACAGCATGGCGACACGCGGTTCTTCTCCGGTAATGGCCTGCCAGGTCTGCGCGCTGGCAATCGCAATATCCGCCAGTTGTGCAGCAGTTGGCTGCGGCACCACGCTGCAATCGGCGAACCCTAATGACGGCCCGAGGTACTGCGGCAGCATCAGGAAAATTGACGACAGCGTTTTGCATCCTGGCTGTAGCCCAATGATGCGTAGCCCTGCGCGCAGCACATTCGCGGTTGAGGACAGGTTGCCGGCAATACAAACATCGGCTTTACCCGCGCTGACCATCGCGGCGGCGAACATTAGCGGATCGTTGAGTTTCTCAAGTGCATCTGGCGGCGTTTTCTCTCCCGCACGAGCCAGCCAACGCAGCGCAAATTCCTCTCGCATCGGCTGATTGCTTTGTGGGTCGATCACCTGAATACCGTCCATTGCCACGCGATGGCTGAGGGCAAACTGGCGCAGCGCAAATGGGCTGGCGACGAGAATGGGATGCGCCAGGCCGTGCTGATGCAGGTAGTTCGCGGCTTTCAACACCCGAACATCCAGCGCATCCGGGAACACCACCCGTGCCGGTGAGCGCTGAGCGAGTTGGCGAGCACGTTCAATGATCATTGCTTCTCCCCCAGTCGCTGTTGGATTTGGCTGATGCTCAGCGGGTGCTTCGCCACGCTCAGAATCATCATCACGTAGACCGTACTCGACAGGCGATTCAGCGCCTGCAGAATGTCCGGTCGCAATACTTCAAAACTGCGGGTGATAAACACCTGCGCCGCCACGGTTTCCGTTTCACGGACTTTGGTACGCAGCAGATTAAGCAGCGCAGAATCGCGTCCATGGCTGGCTTCAGGCACCAGATGATCATGATCCAGATAGCGCAATGGCTGATGCGACAGGCGGTGCAAGTCTTCATCGCTTAAACCGACGATTGACTGTGCGGTCAGCGGTTCGTCCATGGCATCAGCACGCATGATGTTGCCCAAACGTGAGCGGATATCCGCCAGCCATGGCTGCCACGGCTCCGCCAGTTCAATCTGCAGCCACACCGCCAGACCAATGGTGCTGTCCAGCGCCGCACGAAATCCCAGCCGCGGATCGCTTTTGGCGACCATCTTGTCTGCCGTCAGATGTGTCAGCGTGTCAGGCTTCTTCATCACCGGTTGATGACACAGTTCGCAACTGGCCTGTGGATGCGTATCGCTACTGGTTAAACCATGCACCGGCTGCGGCTGCTGTTCTTCGTCATCGATAAACAGACTGCCCTGCTCGTCGATAAACTTAATGCGCAGATGTCGGCTTTCCAGTAATTCCCGGGCAGACGGCGTCAGGCGAGCGTCAGCGGGGAGATGAATTTCAGCCCCTTCGCTGAGCGTATGATTCGCTCTTAGCCATGCTTCGGTAATGAAATCCTTCATACATCCGCCTTAGCAGGACTGCCAGTTCGCAGGCCAGGCCACATACAGGAATTTCACGGTCGATGGCGTACCAAACTCGATGCTGGAGCCTTTCGGGATAAACATCACATCCCCGGCTTTCGCAATCATGGTTTCACCTTCATGACGAACGTGCAGTTCGCCTTCCAGAATCATGTCGATTTCGTCGTAGTTCAGCGTCCATGGGAAAAAAGCGTTATCCCACTGCATGAAGCCGGCGGCCATGCTGCTGCCGTCCTGATCGGTCACTAAGTCGGTTAAGCCGACGCAGTGCGGTTGAGCACCGTCAAAACGACCAAACTTCACGCTGCTGCCGTCAATGACTTTCACGCCGCCTTTGCCGGTAACCGAGTTAAAGCTCGGCTGCATTCCGCCCTGCTCCAGCGACTGCTTCTCCTTCATGACTTTATCCATCAGCTGCGCGACCAGGCTTTCAGTGAACTGCCCTTCCGGCAGTTGCGCGATGATGGTTTCGCGAATGCGCTGACTTTCCGATTTGCCATCATCCACTGGAGCGGCCGCCGCGGCAGTTGCTGCAACTGGCGCTGATTCGTCGCATTCAGTGATAGTGACGCCCAGCAGCTCCGCGACCTCGCGAGCCTCCGGGGTGATGATGCTGGCGCGCAGAACAACCGACAATTCCTGTTCGCCGCGTGCGTGGGCCGCACGAATATCGTTAGCTGTGATGAGTTTTTTCACCTGCCCTTTCCTCCTTTTGGCTGAGCTCAGTCAGATAATCCACCAGGTGCTGCACGCTGCGCGGGTCATGGCTATTGAGTTCAAAAATTGGCTCCTGAAACCCTATCCCGCGAAGTAGTTGTCGCGTTGCGGCGACGTCGGCATCCGGCATGTCCGTTTTGCTGATAACGGCGATTTGTCGTTTACTGGCGCCGATATCCAACAGCCCGGCAGGTAAGCGACTTTCTTTATCATTTGCCGCGTGTATATAAATCAACGTATCAACATCTTGCAGCGTGGTAATTAAGGCGTGATACCAGCGCGGATGGCTAAAATATTCTCCGGGTGTATCGATATCACCGTTTTCATTAAACTCCACGGCCTGCGTTTTTCTGGCGAGGGAATAATTTCCCTGGAGCGCATTAAAAAGCGTTGTTTTCCCCGCCCCGACCGTACCGACAAAAGCAATACGTTTCATCGCCGCCTCTGATTAACTTTTTGTCAGGTTGCACAAAGTGAAATTTAATACCCGACCCAGGCCGCTCACGGTCTGCAATAATGCTTCTTCGACCGCCCCAACAGAGCCGTAGATCACCAGCGCACCGCTGAATCTATCGAGAAAACCGATATGTACATCCGCGGCCTTCATAGCCAAATCACCGGCAATCATCGCGGTTTCGCCCGGCGTCAGCGTCATAATGCCGATAGCACCCGCTTCGGGAACGCCGATCTTTTTCGCCAGTTCTTCGCCAGGGTGCGCAATGAGATGCGCCAGCGTGACCTGTTTCCCCGGCACAAATTCCTGAATGATGCGTTCTTTTTCCATTGCTCACCGCCTCCGCTAAAACTGTCCTCATCGTGGCAATTTTTTGTCAGAGTAAATAACAAAATTCGGCAACCAGGTTTAAAAGGTGAGGTAGATCACTAAGAAAGGGAAAATAAAAATAAGGGTTAAAAATCAGGATGAGGTGATTTATTAATGCGGGGGAGAGTGTGCGTATAAAAAATGCCGAGTGAAGGGCTTCACGCGGCATCATCACGACTTTTCAAACTATTCTTTTGTCACTGCTGGAGCCTGGTAACCGCCCCCCAGCGATTTCATTAGCTGAATATTTTGAATAACCCGCTGGGTGTCCAGGATGAGTAGCGATATCTCTTCCGCCAGAACGGGAAGCCGGGCTTCGGTTGCCTGTAAGCGGCTTCCCAGACCACGTTGAAAGGCGGCTTCAGCGGCAGCCTGGGTATAGCGCATCGCCTCAACCCGGTCTAGTTGCATTCCTCGTTCTTCATTCAGCGTCTGCAAACGCGTACCGTTGATCGCAACATCGCGCACGGCGTCGAGTACCTGTTGATTATAGCGTTCAATCATCATGTTACTGGCGGCCCGGGTGTGCTGCAGGTTGGCATTGAGACGCCCGCCATCGAACAACGGCAGGCGCAAGCCAGGAATGAAGTTAATCTGCTTGCTGGTACTTTTAAACAGCTGGTCGAGATGAATTGCATCCAGACCAAAAAACGCTTTGATATCGAAACTCGGATAGAACAGCGCGCGAGCGGCATCCACCTGGCTTAGCGATGCCTGCACGTACCAGCGCATCGCCTGTAAATCAGGACGTCTGGCGAGCAATTCATACGATAGCGTTGCTGGAATACCGGTTTGTATCTGCGGCAAAGCAATCGGCTTGATATCAGGAAAATCGCTGGTACCGATCAGCGCCCGCAGCGACTCCCGCGTTTCTTTGATTTGCCCTTTTACCGCCGCAATCTGTTTGTCCACTGCCAGCATCTGCGCTTTGGCACCGTGGTACGGCACCTTCGCTTCCAGCCCGTGGGCAACTTTGCTCTGGTGAGCTTTCACGGCGAAATCAATAACGTCACGGGTTTGTTGCAACAGATCAAGCATCTGATAGCTAGCCTGCATACTGTAATAAAGCTGCGCTACGCCAGCACTGAGAGACAGCTCAACCGCCGCCGTCTCAGCAAGTGCAGCATTTTGCGCGCCGATGGCCGCCGCAACCGCTGAACGATGCACGCCCCACAGATCAAGATCCAGACCGGCAAACAACCCCACCGTCGCTTCAGTGTAGTAAGGGCCATCCATACCAAGCTTTGGCGCATCCATCGCATAAGGGCTAAGGAAGCCGTTGGCCGAAACCCGTTGCCGGTTGACCATCCCTAATGCGGCAACCTGGAGCCGCGATCCGGCCTCTAGCAGATCGGCCTGCGATTGTGCCTGCTCTTCGCGCAGTTTCGCCTCAGCCAGCGTATGCGAGCCGGAAAGCGTGCGCTGAATCAGAGTGTCCAGTTGCGGATCGTTGAACTGACGCCACCATTGCGCCTGCGGCCCCCCCTGGCTGGCGAGATGAATGTCATCGGCCAGTTTGATTTGATCGGGCTGAATAGACTGATGCTGGGCAGAATCTTTACGTATCAGCGCACAACCGGTGAGCGCTGTGGTGCTGGCAAGAATGCCGCAAAGTAGTAATCGTGGAAGGTTACTGGTCATAGTTGAGAGACTCCTTACACCGGCTCTCTGGCTGGCGATTGATCCGTGTGGGTCCAGTCGGGTAAACGGATCATCTGCTGCATGACGCATTGCTCCTGTTTGTCTGACCCGGATAATTTTTCCAAAGAGGAGGATGAGAGCGTGATATCAGGAGGTGAACTCGTGCCGCTCGTCAGGCCCTGCGCGTATTTTTCTAACGCATCGGCAAAACGGGCCGCTCTCGCCTGCTGCGCTTCATCGTCCAGCATTCCGGCATGCTCCCAGGTCGTTTCCCAGGCATAAAGAATTTCTCGCCCCTGGTGAATAACCTGCTGGCCGTAATTAACCAGCCTGATGCGCTCACCGGCATCCAGATGACGCTCTAATGCCACCCGCTCGCAGATTTCCTCGCAGCCGCTGATGGTGGCCAGAAAACCGATGCGCAGTTGCAAATAGTTGCGCTGAGCCACCGCATCCTGCGGGCGCGGAATACGCATAAGCTTACTGAGTATCCCCAGCGCATCCGCCAGCTTTTTCGGCAGCGCGCCCGCTTCGCTTTCGGGCCAGATGAAGGTGTAGACAACGGCTGAAACCGCAGTACCAATCAGGATCCCGATGGCACGATCGCGTACTTCAACCAGGTCGTAGATCGGCCCGAATGTGTTCTCAAGCGTTGCCAGTGCGAAAGTGACGACCATCTGCGTACCGATGTAGGACGAGCGTTCCGAGCCGGTGGCGATCCACGCACCAAGCAGGAATATCGGTGTCAGAACACACAATAATTCAACGATACCGTCTAGCCAGGGCATGATAAAAATCGTCACCAGCAGCGCTAAAATTGCGCCACATAGCGCACCGCCAAAGCGCAACGCCATTTTCTGATACGACGAAGCAATACTGGCATTCGCCACAATGATGCAGGTCAGCATACAGGTGTGGATGCCTTCCCAATCGACGCCGGAATAAAAGACATAGCAAATCAGGCATGCCAGCAGCGTTTTCAGGGCATAGCGGATATAGACCGGGTTGGTAAACGCATCAGCAGCCATTGACGGCGGCTTCGCTGCCGGGGTTGGCAGCGCGTCGGGATCCATATGCCCTTGCTGTAACAACATCTGACAGAGCGTTTGCAGACCACACGCCTGCGCGACGGCACTCTCGTCAGCGCTGAGATGCCATTCGCTACGCCAGGGTTCACCCTGAGTAATCGCATTTTGCAGCCCGGCAATTTCACCGCGCAGCTTACTGATTAACTCGCCGGTTGGCGGGTCGCTGGGTATGGCCGAAATATCAAAGCGGTTAAGCGTGGCATATATCCAGGTCACCGTTGTGACACAGGTCTGCCACCAGGCGCTTCTTGCGCGCCAGTCAGCATCATCAGCCATGCAAAAGACGTTAAGCTTTTGCAGAGCCAGCGCTTCTTTCTCAATGTTTTTTTCTGCCAGAGGCACAACGGGCGACGTCAAATGGCTAACTGCGTCATCCAGCCTCTCGCAAAGCGCCGTGCGCATCTGCAGAACCGCCCGGCTGGGAAACCACAAAACGCCGGTCAGCACCATCAGCAGGGTGGGATAGAGGCCAACCACAATACACCACAGCGTTAAACGCAGTACGATATCCGGATAATCGAGCATCCCCGGAAAGGTTTGGCCATATACCGCCACAATGGCAACGGCGAAAAAGACCAAACCCAGGCGATGGGTGCGCATCATAAACATGCTTCCCAACACAATCAGGCTGGCAATACCCATGCGTAGTAACGGATAGCTGTAGGTCCATTTGTAGATCAGCAGCAGGCTACAAATCTCAAGTACGGTGGCGACCACAAACAGAATCGCCACAAATTTGGTATAAAAGGCGTTGGACTGAATACCGTAAAACAGCACCGCCAGCGATATTGCCAGGAATGGGATTTCAAAGGTCATTGAAACCAGCACCACCACCAGGCAATTCACCCATAGCAGCATCGTCTGATGGGTCCGCCCCGGACGCCGCTCGCTTAGCTCTTCATGAAAGAATGCCAGCAGCCGAACCCATGACATCGGTAAATAATTGAGGGCGCGCATTATTGCGGCTCGAGCGTTGCGACAGCCGAAGCGCCAATACGAAACATCTCTGCATCCGGTTTATCCACCCTAATTTTCACCGGAAAACGCTGTGCCACGCGGACCCAGTTAATTGAGCGGGATACGTGCGGTAATCCTCCCAGCACAATGCCGCCATCATCGGGCAGCACCCCGTAGCCAATCGAATCCACTTTTCCCTGGAAGGTTCTGCCAGAATCGCTCATCAAATGAAGAGTCGCGGGAACGCCCGGGCGAATATTTTTTAAGTCCGTCTCGCGAAAATTAGCGATGACATACCACTGGCGTGTGTCGATCAGGGTAAATACGGGCTTCATTGCTGAAGCAAACTGGCCGACGGACGTTTTCAGAGAAACAATCCGTCCATCAAAAGGTGCACGAACAATCGTCATATCCAGATAGAGCTTAGTCAGGGCGATATCAGCCTGTACAACCTCACGCTGGGCCACCAGCGCATCAACGCCGCTCACGGCGCTGGCCGCCTGCTGTGCCTGGAGTAAAATAGCATTGAGATCGGCCGCGGCGGCCCGCTGCGCCGTTCTGGCGCGGTCAACATCTTCCGCCGAGACAAAGCCTTCCGATAACAAAGGCTCGGTGCGGCGCAATGTATCACCCGCCTGTTTTGCCGCGGCGCGCGCTTTTGCAACTGCCGCCTGAACGGAATCAGCACCGTATTTTTGTGCATCTACGCTGCGCTGGGTCAGCATAATCTGCTTATCAAGCGCGGCAAGCGCGGCTTCCGCCTTCGCCAGATTGGCTTGATACTGGCGCGGATCGATGCGGAAAAGCAGATCCCCCTGCTTGACCGGCTGGTTATCTTTTACCGCCAGCTCGACAATGCGCCCACTGACTTCGGGTACAACGTCAATGGTATCCGCAGCGGCATAGGCATCATTTGTTGACGGCGAACTGTCCACTCGCCAGATCACAAACACCAACACGACCAACGTCAGTAGTACCAGAATCAAGGCCGGTATTTTTTTACCCAGCGATTTTTTCAGTGAACTTTCCATGAGGGCATCTCAACATGAATTAAAAAAACACCAGCCAGAACAGCATGGAGTAGAGGATGAAAAGGCTGGTATACACAATAGCGGGGAATCCCGGCCGTATATTTCTGTAAGTAATCAATCGCCGGGTGAGCAATGTCAGAAGAACGCCCATAATAATGCAAAATAGCCAACCAGGATAATATGCGCCGATAACGGGAATAGCGGGCGACAGGGTACATCCGGTTAATAATATCGCTGGCGTAAGCCAGAAAATCTTTTCAACTTGCGTCACAATACGGGATTTAGATTTTTGCATAATGAAATACATCCTGTTTATTGCGAACAATATCCTGAGTGAATATAAAATATCTTAAGAAGGTAAAAGTATCGCTACCCATTACTAATAGTAAACTCTTTTATCAACTCACCGCATTCATAACTTATATTTAATATCTATTATCTCGTCAAATACATTCAGAAGATGGATAATTAAATGCTTTAAGAAGCTCACAACCAACGTCTCTCCTCATGATATTACCGCGCTATAGTGTCATAATAGCCAACATCAGCATGTATTATTCTGAATTTACGTCTCGACCTCAATAAATTCTCAGGTGATATGGTTGAATGTCATTACTACCAATAGACGCATTGCCCTGCCGCCCCTCTGAGTAAGGCGTCGCAGAGCATCGGAAAATAGTTTTTAAGGGTCAGAGTAATATGTCTCAAAATATATCAACCCGTGCTTTTCATGCTATGGCGAAACCCAGCGGGTCGGACTGCAACCTGAACTGCGCTTACTGCTTCTATCTCGAAAAACACGCTTTATATGACGATGTTTCACAACCTCGTATGAGTGATACGATGCTGGAGCATTATGTCCGCGATTATATCGCCTCATGCGATCCAAAATCAGAGGTGGCATTCACCTGGCAAGGTGGAGAGCCGACGCTACTGGGACTGGATTTTTACCGTCGCGCTGTCGCCCTTCAGACCCAATACGGTGCCGGACGGCAGATCAGCAATAGTTTTCAAACCAACGGCGTGCTGTTAGATGATGCGTGGTGCGAGTTTTTTGTACGCCATAACTTCCTGATTGGCTTATCGCTGGACGGGCCGGAGGATATTCATAACGAATACCGCCTGACTAAGGGTGGCCGTCCGACGCACAAGCTCGTGATGCGTGCTTTAGCGCGGCTTCAGCAGCATGGCGTGCAGTATAACGTGCTGGCCTGCGTGAATCACCATAGCGCCCGGCAGCCGGAGAAAGTGTACGAATTTCTCGTCGCCAGCGGTATCGAGTTTATTCAGTTTATCCCCGTCGTCGAGCGTCTGGCCGACGCATCAGCACAGCAGTCCGGCCTGACGCTACGCTCGCCCGGCGAAGCCTGCGGGACGTTAACATCATGGTCGGTACAACCTGAAGACTATGGTGCATTTCTTTGTCACGTTTTTGACCGCTGGGTTAAGCGTGACGTAGGTAAAGTTTACGTCATGAACATTGAGTGGGCATTCGCCAGCTTTGTCGGCATGCCCGGCGCGGTCTGCCATCACCAGCCTACCTGCGGTCGTTCAGTGGTTGTCGAGCATAATGGCGACGTTTATGCCTGCGATCATTACGTCTACCCGCAATATCATTTAGGCAACATCTGCGAGCAAACCTTTGCCGCGATGCTGGACTCAGCAAAACAGGTTGATTTCGGTAAAGATAAATACACCTCTCTGCCCAATCAGTGCCGTCAGTGTTCGGTACTAAAAGCCTGCTGGGGCGGATGTCCAAAGCATCGTTTTGCGTTAACGGAAGAGGGCAAACCGGGACTGAATTATTTGTGTACCGGGTTTCGCCGCTATTTCCAGCATTTACCGCCATATCTGAAAGCGATGACCGATCTGATGGCGATGGGCCGCCCGGTCAGCGATATTATGCATGCCCATTTACACCATCGCAGAAAAGAAAAATAGCATAACCGGCTGCATAAGAAGCCGGTTATCTACTGAATACAACTTAGAGTTTAATCTGCACTTTAGGCGGGTATTTTTTCAGAATTTCCATGTAGTTATGGGCCTCATCCTGTAAAGGTACCCCCATCGGAATATGGCGTACACCAACGCTTTCATCTTCCTGCGGATTGGTATAGAGGTTAAATATCATCGTTCCTGCCGTTTTCATCACTGCGCCTGTGAAGCCGCCCTGATAGCCGGTTTGCGTGAAAGCGAAAGGCTGCTGGATAAGCAGATGATATTTAAATTCATCGATACGAACCGCCGAAAGCTCACCATTGAGGAAGTAGTGTTCTGCTTTACGGTTTGATTGCCCGCCTTTACCGATAAAGAAAGATGCCTGGTCAACGCCATCAATAAAGGTTTTTTCAGGAACCAGTTTCGCCAGCTCCGCGCCCGGATGGCCTGCCAGTGAAAGACTGGTCGGGAATAAATCCGCCAAATCCACAATCCCGTCGGATCTACGCGGTTGAATCATTCCCTTCCAGTAAACAAACGTCGGCACGCGCACCCCGCCTTCCCACGTTGAGCCTTTCGCGCCACGGAACGGCGTGCGGCCATGTGGCGGCACTTCCGCTTCCGGGCCGTTATCGGAGGTAAAGACGATCAGCGTATTATCCAGTTGCCCGCTGGTCTCCAGCGCTTTGTACAGGTTGGCAAAGACGTCATTCATCTCCACCATACAATCGCTGTAGGAAGTGCGTGCTGGCGAGCGCCCGGCATAATAGGCATTCGGATAGTTATCAAAATGGCAGCCGCGCGTCCCGTAATACAGGAAGAACGGCTTATCTTTCTTCGCCATGCTGTTAATAAACTCAACGCCGTATTTCATCCAACGCTGGTCCAGATCTTCCATATACTTCGGCGTGATTTCGGCTACAGCTTCCTGCTTGCCTCCGCGTACCGCATGGACATCATTTTTATCGAACGGCAGATTCTGAATATACTGGCTACGGGCAGGACTTAGCGCCACTTCCGGGTTCACATTCGGATCACGCCATTCGGTGTACATGTCGGAGACGGAGTTAAAACCGCGGAAATCGTCAAAACCGACGTTTTGCGGCTGCGAACCGGTATTCTCGCCCATGTGCCATTTACCGATGGCTTGCGTGATATAGCCTTGATCGTGCAACAGTTGCGGTAGCGTGGTCAGTCCTTCAAGACCGCCAGGCATACCGTACATTGGCGGCATTAAAATTCCATGGTGAACGGAGTATTGCCCGGTCATGATCGTCGCACGAGTTGGGGAAGAACTCGGTTGCGAATAGGCCGACGTCAGGACTAATCCCTGATTTGCGACGGCATCGATATCCGGCGTCGGGTTACCCACGGCCTCCCCTCCCCCGTTAAAACCGACATCCATCCAGCCGACGTCATCAAGAATGAACACCACAATATTAGGCTTTTTGCCCGTTTTCTTTTCTAACTCGGCCAGCTTCTGCCGTGTATCTTTATCCTGTGCAGGATGAGACATGACCGGCATCAAGTTGTCAGCAATTTTTGTCGCTGGCGTAACAAGATATTGATTGGGATGGTCGTAACCTGCATGTCCATCCTGGGAAGTCGCAACGGCGGGGGTATCTGCCGCGCTGACGGTCAATGGGATCGCTGCGGCAATAGCTATTGCAAGCAGCCTTGGAGAAAATGCTAAGTCCATAAGAATAAGCTCCCTAATTTTTTGTTCCCCAAAGGGGATTGAGACAACAGACATGCCAAATAATGACTTTAGCCATATTTATCGTCATGACTTACTGGTTATTATTGAATTCAATGTAACCGTACCTATTACATTCAACATTACTGGTAGAACGCTGGAAATCATCATGATTTCAGTTACGTCATTTCAATACTACCTCGATATCACCTTTGTAAATGCTATTACGTTAGCAATTCTCTCTGGCCATCAATACAAGTATCAACACTGTGAATAAAATCATTTCATTTGTTACAGCACCGTTCTATTAAATATTAACAAACACCCCATAATTAATTGTATTCAAGTGAATTTCATCACCAATCACAATCCACGCACTTCATACAAAATATAAAGCAATATAATCAATGAATATATTATTAAAATTTTCTTACAAAAAATTAGGTAAAAGACCATTTCATAAAAAATGAAAAACAAATCAAAGAAATGAATATCCTGTTATCTAATGTACAAAAAGACGGGATAATTAATATCGTACATTGATAATATCAAGATTTGAATAATGGTAAAATCAGAGAAAACGAGAAGTGAAGTAAA
Source organism: Citrobacter sp. RHBSTW-00671 (assembly GCF_014103415.1). Taxonomy (NCBI): domain Bacteria; kingdom Pseudomonadati; phylum Pseudomonadota; class Gammaproteobacteria; order Enterobacterales; family Enterobacteriaceae; genus Citrobacter; species Citrobacter sp. RHBSTW-00671. Next base: position 1,981,527 of record NZ_JABXPR010000001.1, on the reverse strand, counting down.
GGTGCGGGAGAGTTCCCGCACCAGTATATATTACAGCGGCTGTGTTTGGGCTTCTACGACCGCCAGCGCCACCATATTAACGATACGACGAACAGAGGCGATCGGTGTTAATACGTGAACAGGTTTAGCGACCCCCATCAGCACCGGGCCGACCGTTACGCCTTCAGAGCTGGACACGCGTAGTAAGTTGTAACTAATACGCGCCGCTTCCATATTCGGCATCACCAGAATATTGGCGGAGCCTTTCAGCGGACTGTCCGGCATCCGATCGTTACGAATGCTTTCTACCAGCGCGGCGTCGCCGTGCATCTCACCGTCGATCATCAGCTCAGGCGCACGCGCCTTAATCAGCTCCAGCGCGTCGCGCATTTTGCTGGCGGATGGGCAATTGGAAGAGCCAAAGTTAGAGTGCGACAGCAACGCCACTTTCGGTTCGATACCGAAGCGACGCACGGTTTCAGCCGCCATCACGGCGATTTCAGCCAATTGCTCCGGCGTAGGATCGTCGTTGACGTAGGTATCGGCAATAAAGGTGTTGCCGCTTGGCAGCAGCAGCGCGTTCATCGCCCCCGCCGTATGCACACCGTCACGGTGACCGAATACGGCTTGCACCACACTGAAATGCTCGTGATAGTCGCCAATTGTGCCGCAGATCATCGCATCCGCTTCACCGCGCTGCACCATGATCGCGCCGATCACCGTGGTGTTGGCGATCACTGCGCGCTGCGCCTGCTCCTGAGTAATACCGCGACGCTTCATGATCTGGTAATACTCGCTCCAGTACTCTTTGAAGCGAGGATCGGATTCATTGTTGACGATCTCAAAATCAACACCGGCTTTGATCTGCAGCCCCAGTTTCTGGATGCGCATTTCGATCACGCTCGGACGACCAATCAGGATCGGCTTCGCCAGGCCTAAGGTGATCAATTCCTGAGTTGCATGCAGTACACGCGCTTCTTCCCCTTCCGTCAGCACCACGCGCTTCGGCGCTTTACGTGCCAGCGAGAAAATCGGCTTCATGAACAGGTTGGTTTTGTAGACGAACTCACTCAGCTTATCGATGTAAGCATCAAAGTCAGTAATCGGACGCGTCGCCACGCCGGAATCCATCGCCGCTTTCGCTACCGCTGGCGCGATTTTGACAATCAGACGTGGGTCAAACGGTTTAGGAATGATGTATTCCGCGCCGAAGCTCAGATCCTGATCGCCGTAAGCCGAAGCCACGACTTCGCTCTGTTCAGCATGCGCCAGTTCCGCAATCGCGTGTACCGCAGCCAGTTTCATCTCTTCGTTGATGGCGGTAGCACCCACATCCAGCGCACCACGGAAGATGAACGGGAAGCACAGGACGTTGTTGACCTGGTTCGGGTAGTCGGAACGGCCGGTACAGATGATGGCATCAGACCGGACTTGTTTCGCCAACGGCGGCAGGATTTCCGGTTCCGGGTTGGCGAGTGCCAGGATCATTGGCGCACGGGCCATTTTCTTGACCATTTCCTGAGTCAATACTTTCGGACCCGAGCAGCCGAGGAAAATGTCTGCACCGTCAATCACGTCATCCAGCGTACGCTTACCGTCATCTACCACCGCATAAGCCGCTTTGGTTTCCGCCATATTCGGCTCGCGGTCTTTGTAAATCACGCCTTTGGAGTCGCAGACCACAATGTTGTGCTTCTGCATACCCAGCGCCACCAGCAGGTTCATACAGGCAATCGCCGCAGCGCCTGCACCGGACACCACCATGCGCACATCAGAAATATTCTTCTCGACCACCCGCAGACCGTTAAGAATTGCGGCCGTACTGATAATCGCAGTGCCGTGCTGGTCATCATGGAATACCGGAATATTCATGCGCTCACGCAGCTTTTGCTCAATGTAGAAACATTCCGGCGCTTTGATGTCTTCGAGGTTGATACCGCCAAATGTAGGTTCGAGGGCCGCCACAACATTGATAAACTTATCCGGATCGAGTTCATCGACTTCAATATCGAACACGTCAATTCCGGCGAATTTCTTAAACAGAACGCCTTTACCTTCCATTACGGGTTTACCGGCCAGCGCACCGATATTACCCAGTCCCAGCACCGCAGTACCGTTAGAGATAACCGCCACAAGGTTGCCACGCGCGGTATATTTGTAGGCTGCCAGCGGGTCTTTTTCAATTTCAAGGCACGGTGCAGCTACGCCCGGCGAGTAGGCCAGTGCAAGATCGCGCTGTGTCGCCAGCGGCTTGGTCGGAGAAACCTGGATTTTACCGGGTACTGGAAATTCGTGGAAATCGAGGGCGCTTTGTTTTAACTGGTCATCCATCTTGTTGTTCCTTTCACGTATCGATCAATAAAGTGGCGCAGGTAACCCTTCTATACCCTAGATAATTCGAGTTGCATGAAGGCGGCAAGGGAGTGAATACCCAGTCACATAGCGAACTATGTGACTGGGGTGAGCGAGCGTAGCCAACGAACATGCAACTTGAAGTATGACGGGTATATTGAGCCGCACATTATCACCTCAGTCAGCGGCACAAACTTTGAAGGCCTCCAAACTCTCACCATTCAAAGAAAGAATTTGTTATCAATTTATAACAGCTATGTTACCTGCTTAAGCCAGCAATACCATGCCTGTCTGCTATGCTTTTTGCTGACAACGCCCGCAATTTTCCCAAAAGTGTGAATCACAACACGCATCTAACGCTTTACTTTTCAAGGAGTATTTCCTATGACCCGTAAAGAGCTTGCCAATGCCATTCGTGCGCTGAGTATGGATGCCGTCCAAAAAGCTAACTCTGGCCATCCCGGTGCACCGATGGGCATGGCCGATATCGCGGAAGTGCTGTGGAACGATTTTCTCCACCACAACCCAACCGACCCCAGCTGGTACGATCGTGACCGATTTATCCTGTCCAACGGTCATGCCTCTATGTTGCTCTACAGCCTGCTACACCTTTCCGGCTACGATCTGCCGTTAGAAGAGCTAAAGAATTTCCGCCAACTGCACTCAAAGACGCCAGGGCATCCGGAAATTGGCTACACACCGGGCGTGGAAACCACCACGGGTCCACTGGGTCAGGGACTCGCAAACGCGGTTGGGATGGCCATAGCTGAACGGACGCTGGCTGCACAATTTAATCAGCCGGATCACGAAATTGTCAGTCACTTCACCTACGTCTTTATGGGTGACGGCTGTCTGATGGAAGGGATTTCTCACGAAGCCTGCTCACTGGCGGGCACCCTGGGGCTAGGTAAACTGATCGGTTTCTACGATCACAACGGTATCTCGATTGATGGCGAAACCAAAGGCTGGTTTACCGACGATACCGCGAAACGCTTTGAAGCTTATCACTGGCATGTGGTGCACGAGATTGACGGCCACGACCCTGAAGCCGTGAAGCAAGCGATTGTGGAAGCACAGCGCGTTACCGATAAGCCGTCGCTGATTATTTGTCGGACGGTGATTGGTTTTGGCTCCCCCAATAAGGCAGGTAAAGAAGAAGCGCACGGCGCCGCGCTGGGTGAACAAGAAGTGGCGTTGACCCGTCAGAAACTGGGCTGGCATCACCCGGCCTTTGAGATCCCGAAAGAAATTTACCGGGCATGGGATGCACGCGAAAAAGGGGAAAAAGCGCAACAGAACTGGAATGCGAAATTCGCGGCTTACCAACACGCATACCCGGAACTGGCAGCTGAGTTTACTCGCCGGATGTGCGGCGAACTCCCCGACGAATGGGAAAAAACAACCCAGAAATACATTGCCGAACTGCAGGCTAATCCGGCCAAAATCGCCAGCCGCAAAGCTTCGCAAAATACGCTGAATGCCTACGGGCCAATACTTCCTGAACTGCTGGGTGGTTCGGCAGATCTCGCGCCCAGTAACCTGACTATCTGGAAAGGCTCTGCATCCCTGAAAGAAGATCCCGCCGGCAATTATATTCACTACGGCGTGCGTGAGTTTGGCATGACCGCCATTGCCAACGGCATCGCTCATCACGGTGGTTTTGTGCCGTACACGGCGACCTTCCTGATGTTTGTCGAGTATGCGCGTAACGCCGCACGCATGGCGGCACTGATGAAAGCCAGGCAGATCATGGTCTATACCCATGACTCGATTGGCCTGGGAGAAGATGGGCCGACGCACCAGGCCGTCGAACAACTCGCCAGCCTGCGCCTGACACCTAACTTCAACACCTGGCGTCCGTGCGATCAGGTGGAGACCGCGGTCGGCTGGAAGCTGGCGGTGGAGCGTCATGACGGACCCACGGCGTTGATCCTCTCCAGACAGAATCTGGCACAGATTGAACGTACACCCGAGCAGGTGAAGCAGATTGCCCGCGGTGGCTATGTGCTGAAAGACGGTGGAGGAAAACCCGATGTCATCCTGATTGCTACAGGTTCAGAAATGGAAATTACATTGCTGGCGGCGGAAAAACTGACGGGTGAAGGCCGCAATGTCCGCGTAGTTTCACTGCCCTCAACGGATATTTTCGACGCCCAGGATGAGGCTTACCGGGAATCGGTTCTGCCGGCAAACGTGAGCGCACGCGTGGCAGTAGAAGCGGGTATTGCCGACTACTGGTACAAATACGTCGGCCTGAAAGGGGCTATTGTCGGCATGACTGGATATGGAGAATCCGCCCCGGCGGACAAGCTGTTCCCGTTCTTCGGCTTTACGGTGGAGAACATCGTCGACAAAGCGCATAAGGTGCTGAACGCCTGATGGCGATGCTCACGCGTCTTATCAGGCCTACGAAATCTATCACCATCAGGCCGTATAAGGCGCTGTCACATCCGGCATTAAATTAACGCGTGATCCATAGCGTGGGCCAGGCATCTGGTCCATGCCAGTTATCACAGCTTGGCTCTTGTGCGTAACGCACCAAACGAAAGCGCTGGCCGTCAAACCGCCAGCGAGTCTGGATCCCGCAGTCCGATAAACCTCGCCCTTTGGCGAGAGTGACCAACTCACGAGATTTCTCGTCAAACGTGGCATTGGTCAGCTCCATGTCGGTACTGTCTGCATCGGTTTTAAATGGCAGGCTCAGACGTACAGCGCGAGAGGTAAACGGCGTGGTGCGAGAAACGGTCCATGCCAGATCGATGGTGTTGTATGCCCCTGCTTCGCAGCCGATCATCAGCAGAGCTTTATCGTCCGTTAAGGCGAAAACCCGCATCTCACGACGCATGGGATCGAGTGAACAGCGGATGCCATTGATCCGCCAGTTGCCATAATCCAACAGCTCGCTACGCTCCTGTTGAGTAAGTGGCGTTGGCGTGGAATTAACCACCGCCACACCTTTCAGGGCGGGAGCCGGTGGAACGCTGAGCGGCGGCTCGTCTCCTTTCTCAATCCAGGCGGTTTCGCTACCGACGCGCTTTTGTTGCGCATCAATAAACAACAATGCTGCTTTCAGCCCAGACAGAGAAAGCGTTTGCGTACCTTTTTGCAGGGTAATGGCTTTCGCATCCTGCACAGTTTGTAAAAATGTCCCGATGGTAGCCGGATCATCCGTCATCAAATGCCAGGGCGTAATACGCCAGTGTTCACCGGCCAGGGGAAGTGGCGCGCCATCCAGCAGCAAGCGCGGTGCAATATCGGCCTCTTTGACATCAGGAGAATCCATACCGCCAAGTTCAATACGCAACACGGCATCGGTATGCGCCCCGGCACTGCGGCTCAGGGTCATCACCAGGCCGTGATGATCTCCCGTATTTCGCGCCACGCAGAAGTTTTGATTGTTGCAGGTCACCTGCCAATCAGAAAATGCCTGCTGTGCAGGCGCCGCCCACAACAAGCGGGCCGGTAGCAGGCCGAGCAGGAACACGAAAATAATGCGATAGCGCATGGACGGTACAACCCCAAAATCAAAACACACAGCCCAGGCGGTATCTTCCTTGCGCGACTGATGAGGCTCAATAAGAATCGTCGGATTGGCCTGTATCTTTGTAAAGAAATATAAACCCTGACCGCTAATCCATAAGATGCGACAATTGCAGGTAGTTAAGTAACAGCACCGTTTTCCCGTCGCAAATCTCACCCGTTTTGATCATCGATAGTGCCTGTTCAAAAGGCAATTCCAGTACTTCAATATCCTCATCTTCAATACCGCCACCCGCATTGGCCCGTTGGCTGTCACTGTATTGCGCGATAAAAAAGTGAATGATCTCCGTCACGCCGCCCGGCGACATATATAACTCAAAAAGTTTCCGTGCTTCGCCCACTTCAAAGCCGGTCTCTTCAATGGCTTCTTTACGAATGCAAACTTCCGGCTCATCGTTGTCCAGCAATCCGGCGCAGGCTTCAATCAGTTGTCCACTTTCATTGCCGTTGACCCAGGTCGCAATACGAAACTGACGAGTCAGCACGACGGTTTTTTTCTCCGGGTTATACAGTAAAACTGTGGCGCCGTTACCGCGATCGTAAACCTCACGTTTGTGGCGAATGACCTCGCCATTGCTGCGGGTCAGGTCATAGGTGATATTGCGCAGGATGAAGTAGTTATCAGAAAGGACTTTATCTTTGATGAGGGTAATTTTTTGCGACATACCGGCTCCACAGCAAGAAGTGAGAAATAATACTACGCCGTGAAACCGGGTTTGTCTTGACCTTAGGCTAGTGAGATTTGACTGATTTTACACCCAGCCAGTCAATGATGCCCTGTGCGGCATGTCGCCCTTCCGCCATCGCAGTAACGACCAGATCCGCACCGCGAACTGCATCACCACCAGCAAAGATTTTCGGATTGCTGGTTTGATAACGGTATGCGCTTTCAACATCAGCGGCAATGCGCCCCCAGTTATCAACCTTAACGCCATGCGACTCCAGCCACGGCATGCCGTGTGGGTGAAAACCAAACGCCATGATCACCGCATCAGCGGGCATGACAAACTCACTCCCGGCGATGGGAACCGGGCGACGACGACCCTGCGCATCCGGTTCGCCAAGCTGAGTACGTAAAAAACGTACACCGCTGACGCGTCCATCGGCATGCAACACCAGCTCAACCGGCTGGACGTTAAACTCGAAGCTTGCTCCTTCTTCACGCGCGTTCTTCACCTCTTTTTTCGAGCCCGGCATGTTGGCTTCATCACGACGATAGGCGCAGGTCACCTGGCTTGCGCCATGACGCAGCGCGGTTCGCACGCAGTCCATTGCCGTATCGCCTCCGCCCAGCACAACCACGTTCAATCCTGCGGTATCGATAAACGGCTCTTCAGGCAGTTCCTCCAGCCCCATCACCTGCTTGGTGTTGGCAATCAGGAACGGCAGCGCATCATAAACGCCCGGCGCATCTTCATTTGGCAGATCGGCTTTCATCGAACGATAGGTACCAACTCCCACAAATACGGCGTCGTAATCGTCCAGCAGCGAGGAGAGCGCCACGTCTTTACCCACTTCGCAGTTAAGTTCGAAATGAATACCCATGGCGCTAAAGATTTCACGGCGGCGCGCCAGCAACGATTTGTCCAGCTTGAAAGCCGGAATACCAAACGTCAGCAAGCCGCCGATTTCTGGATGACGATCGAACACGGTAGCGCTGATGCCATTTCGCGCTAACACATCCGCGCAGGCCAGACCGGCCGGACCTGCGCCAATAATGGCGACACGTTTATCGACTTTCTGCACATGGCTAAGGTCGGGTCGCCATCCTTTGCTCAGCGCACGGTCAGAAATATAACGTTCAATATTGCCGATAGTCACCGCGCCATGTTCGTTCCGCACCGTGCAGGCCCCTTCGCACAGTCGGTCCTGTGGACAGACGCGCCCGGTCACCTCCGGCAGGCAGTTAGTCTGGTGAGAAAGTTCTACCGCCGCATCAATGTTCCCGGCTTTGACCAGTTCAATCCACTGCGGGATGTGGTTATGTAGCGGACAGGTCCATTCGCAAATACTGTGCTCGCCGCATTTCAGGCAACGAGACGCTTCCCGCTCTGCCTGCACCGTACGAAATGGCAGGTATATTTCATCAAAGCTGGTTTTACGGGCTTCTATCGCCAATTTATCCGGTTCACCGCGCGGCGTCGTCGCCTGCATCTGCTCACGCCTGGTGAGCTGATGGGGCGTAAAATCGGTCGCGCTGGCATGCCAGGGCTGACTTTCAAGGCTCGCCGTACGCAGCCGACGTGCTTTTGATAATCCGGTAAGCGAGTTTTCCGTCACCAGTTGCAACGCCTGCGCCGGACAGTTCTCCACGCAAGCCGGGCCCTCTTCACGCCCCTGACACAGGTCGCATTTGTGCGCCGTTGCTTTTACCTTTCCTTTAGCGACAGGAGTAAGTACGATCTGCATCGTACCAAAAGGACAGGCAACGACGCATGATTTGCAGCCAATACACTTTTGCGCATTTACCTGAACGCTGTCGTGCTCATGACTAATGGCCCCATTCGGGCAACTTCTGGCGCAAGGGGCATCTTCGCAGTGGTGGCAGGTGACTGCACTGCGCTGTTGCTGATGCTTGATGACGGTAATTCGGGGCTGAAAATGCCGTTGGCTCAGGACATGTTGCTCGTCATTGTGGGCCATGACACAGGCGACCTCACAGGCGTGGCATCCCAGGCACTGTTGGCTATTGACCATAATAAAACGATTCATGGCTTCCTTCTTTTTTGGTTGCGAAAACCTTATTCTTTATATGACTGTTGTTATTAACCGACCCTGAAGAGGGCGGCAATGTTCATTTGCCCAGGAAGCACAACTATTTATCCAGAACCTGTGGCAGATCAATTTATTTCATCGAATATGAAATTGTGTTTCATTTAACGTTCAGTTTCATGATTACTTTTTTAACATTTATCAAATACGCTGAATCGTTCAGGTTGAGTCGGAGCGTGGCGTGAATTGTGTGAGGGTGCGCAAGTGACGGTAAAGCGTCCGGTCTCGGCCAGCCTGGCTAAGGCTTTTTTCTATATAGTGTTGCTGTCGATTCTCTCAACGGGTATTGCACTGCTTACGCTGACCAGCAGCTTGCGGGATGCTGAAGCCATCAATATTGCCGGCTCTCTGCGTATGCAAAGCTATCGATTAGGTTACGATTTGCAAAGCCAGAGCCCGCAGTTAAACGCCCACCGTCAGCTTTTCCAGCAGGCGCTTAACGCGCCAGCATTGCAAAACCTGAATGCCTGGTATGTTCCGCAAGCGGTAAAAAGTCGCTATGGCCGCCTGCATGCTAACTGGCTGGAAATGAACGCCCGTCTGATCGATGGCGACTTGCAGTGGTATCAGTCCAATATCAACAACTACGTCGATCAAATCGATCTCTTCGTGCTGGCGTTGCAGCATTATGCCGAGCGCAAAGTGATGCTGGTTTTTGGCATATCGCTGGCGGGAGGGATCGGCATCTTCACCCTCGTCTTCTTTACGCTACGGCGTATTCGCCAGCAGGTCGTGCGCCCGCTGAATAAGCTGGTGATGGCCAGCCAGCATATTGAACACGGTCGGTTTGATATCTCACCGCTGGATACACAACTCCCCAACGAACTGGGATTACTGGCGAAGACGTTTAGCCAGATGTCGAGTGAGTTGCATAAGCTGTACCGCTCGCTGGAAGCCTCCGTCGCCGAGAAAACCCACGATCTCCACGAAGCCAATCGCCGCCTGGAAGTGTTATATCAATGTTCCCAGGCACTGAATACCAGCCAGATTGACGTGTATTGCTTCCGCCATATTTTACAGATTGTCCGCGAACATGACGCCGCGTATTTCCTGGAACTCACCGTCGGAGATAACTGGCGGATCAGCGAAGGAACGAAAAGTGCCGACCTGCCGATGCAGATCCTGCCGGTCACCATGCAGGACACCGTCTATGGCGAACTACACTGGCAAAGCCCTAACGTGAGCGCTTCTACGCCGCTGCTTAATAGTGTGTCAACCATGCTGGGACGCGGCCTGTACTTCAATCAGGCGCAAAAACATTTTCAGCAGCTGTTGTTAATGGAAGAGCGAGCGACCATCGCGCGTGAGCTCCATGACTCGCTGGCACAGGTGCTGTCTTATTTGCGCATTCAGTTAACGCTACTGAAGCGTTCGATTCCGGAAGATAATGCCCCGGCGCAGAGTATCATGGCCGATTTCTCCCAGGCGTTGAACGATGCGTATCGTCAACTGCGCGAGTTGCTCACCACCTTCCGCCTGACCTTACAGCAGGCCGATTTACCTTCCGCCCTGCATGAAATGCTGGAAACGTTGCAAAATCAAACATCTGCTAAACTGACTCTCGATTGTCGGCTGCCAACACTGGCACTGGACGCGCAAATGCAGGTGCATCTGTTACAGATCGTCCGTGAAGCGGTGCTGAATGCCATTAAGCATGCCAATGCCAGCGAAATTGCGGTCAGTTGCGTGACCGCGCCGGATGGTAATCATACCGTTTATATCCGTGATAACGGTGTCGGCATCGGTGAGCCTCATGAGCCTACGGGGCACTACGGTCTGAATATCATGCGTGAGCGCGCAGAGAGGCTCAGCGGTACGTTGACCTTCTCGCAACCTTCCGGAGGAGGCACGCTGGTGAGCATCAGCTTTCGGTCGGCAGAGACCGACAGTCAGCTAACGTAAAGAACAGCAAAGCGTCGGAAAGCCTGAATTCAGGCCTGACGGCGTTGGCACAAAAGGTACGCTGTAAACGGGCATGATAATTTACATTATCTTCTTTTTTTCTCCACGTTTGCCCCGTACCTTGCCGCTACAGTAAGCAAGTCATACGCATAAATATACGCAGAAACACGAGGTCCCCTTTTAATGGCGAATTTTTTCATCGATCGCCCCATTTTTGCCTGGGTGTTAGCTATCCTGTTGTGCCTGACGGGAGCCCTGGCTATTTTTTCGCTGCCCGTTGAGCAATATCCCGACCTGGCACCGCCAAACGTGCGGGTTACCGCAAGCTATCCAGGCGCATCTGCACAAACCCTGGAAAACACGGTGACCCAGGTTATCGAGCAGAACATGACGGGTCTCGACAATCTGATGTATATGTCATCCCAAAGCAGCGGAACCGGTCAGGCGACGGTGACGCTTAGCTTCGTTGCCGGGACCGATCCTGATGAAGCTGTACAGCAGGTGCAAAACCAGCTGCAATCGGCGATGCGTAAACTGCCGCAGGCGGTACAGGATCAGGGTGTTACGGTGCGAAAAACCGGGGATACCAATATTCTGACCATCGCTTTTGTGTCTACCGATGGCTCAATGGATAAGCAAGATATTGCCGACTACGTGGCAAGTAATATTCAGGACCCGCTTAGCCGTATTAACGGTGTAGGGGATATTGATGCTTACGGTTCACAGTATTCCATGCGTATCTGGCTCGATCCGGCCAAACTTAACAGCTTCCAGATGACCGCCAAAGATGTGACTGACGCTATCGAGTCACAGAATGCGCAGATTGCGGTTGGCCAGCTTGGCGGTACCCCTTCGGTGGACAAACAGGCGTTGAATGCGACGATCAACGCGCAGTCGCTACTACAAACGCCGGAACAGTTCCGCGATATTACACTACGCGTTAACCAGGACGGCTCGGAGGTCAGATTAGGCGATGTGGCAACGGTCGAAATGGGGGCCGAGAAGTACGACTACCTTAGCCGCTTTAATGGCAACCCGGCTTCCGGACTTGGGGTGAAACTGGCCTCCGGCGCCAATGAAATGGCAACAGCGGAACTGGTCATCAACCGCCTCGATGAGCTGTCGCAGTATTTTCCGCACGGGCTGGAATACAAGGTGGCCTATGAAACCACCTCCTTCGTCAAAGCGTCGATTATCGATGTGGTGAAAACGCTGCTCGAAGCTATCGCGCTGGTTTTCCTTGTGATGTACCTGTTCCTGCAAAACTTCCGCGCCACGCTGATCCCGACCATCGCCGTTCCTGTCGTTTTGATGGGTACCTTCTCCGTGCTTTACGCCTTTGGCTACAGCGTTAACACCTTAACAATGTTTGCGATGGTGCTGGCGATCGGCCTGCTGGTTGATGACGCTATCGTGGTGGTGGAAAACGTCGAGCGTATTATGAGTGAGGAAGGTCTCTCACCACGTGAAGCGACGCGAAAATCGATGGGGCAAATCCAGGGCGCGCTGGTCGGTATCGCCATGGTGCTGTCGGCGGTCTTTATTCCAATGGCCTTCTTTGGCGGCACTACCGGGGCCATTTATCGCCAGTTCTCGATTACTATCGTCTCCGCGATGGTGCTGTCCGTTCTGGTGGCGATGATCCTCACCCCTGCCCTGTGCGCTACGCTACTTAAACCGCTGCATAAAGGTGAGCATCACGGTCAAACAGGCTTCTTCGGCTGGTTTAACCGGATGTTTAACCGCAACGCTGAGCGTTACGAAAAAGGCGTTGCCCGAATTTTGCATCGCAGCCTGCGCTGGATACTGATCTACGGACTGCTGCTTGGCGGGATGGTATTCCTGTTCCTGCGCCTGCCAACGTCCTTCTTGCCGTTAGAAGACCGCGGGATGTTTACCACCTCGGTACAGTTGCCGAGCGGCTCCACGCAGCAGCAAACATTAAAAGTCGTTGAGGAAGTCGAGAAGTACTACTTCACCCACGAAAAAGACAACATTATGTCGGTCTTTTCCACGGTCGGTTCCGGCCCTGGCGGGAACGGTCAAAACGTGGCGCGTATGTTTGTCCGCTTAAAAGACTGGGATCAGCGCGACACCACTACCGGGACGTCTTTCGCCATTATCGAACGCGCGACCAAAGCCTTCAATAAGATTAAAGAAGCCCGCGTCTTCGCCAGTAGTCCTCCGGCCATCAGCGGTCTTGGTAGTTCCGCCGGTTTCGATATGGAATTACAGGACCACGCCGGTGCAGGCCATGACGCGTTAATGGCCGCACGCGACAAACTCATTGAGCTGGCCGGGAAAGACGCTTCACTGACCCGTGTTCGCCATAACGGTCTGGATGACAGTCCGCAACTGCAAATTGATATCGATCAGCGTAAAGCTCAGGCGCTGGGCGTTTCCATTGACGACATCAACGACACATTGCAGACGGCGTGGGGCTCCAGTTACGTAAACGACTTTATGGACAGGGGCCGTGTGAAGAAGGTTTACGTCCAGGCTGCGGCAAAATACCGCATGCTCCCGGACGATATTAACCTGTGGTACGTGCGCAATAGCAGCGGCGGCATGGTGCCATTCTCCGCGTTTGCCACTTCGCGCTGGGAAACCGGCTCACCGCGTCTGGAGCGATATAACGGTTATTCTGCTGTTGAAATCGTCGGCGAAGCCGCACCCGGAGTCAGTACTGGTACGGCAATGGACGTGATGGAGTCGCTGGTTCGCCAGTTACCAACCGGATTTGGCCTTGAATGGACGGCGATGTCTTATCAGGAACGGTTATCGGGATCTCAGGCTCCTGCCCTGTACGCCATTTCGCTGTTGGTCGTGTTCCTGTGTCTGGCTGCGCTGTACGAGAGCTGGTCGGTACCGTTCTCCGTTATGCTGGTCGTACCGTTGGGGGTCATTGGCGCGCTGCTGGCGACCTGGATGCGCGGTCTGGAAAACGACGTTTATTTCCAGGTTGGCTTATTAACGGTAATCGGGCTATCGGCGAAGAACGCGATACTGATTGTTGAATTCGCCAACGAGATGAACGAAAAAGGGCACGACCTGCTCGACGCTACGCTGCATGCGTGTCGCCAACGTTTACGTCCGATTCTCATGACATCGCTGGCGTTTATCTTCGGGGTACTGCCGATGACAATCAGCAGCGGTGCTGGCTCCGGCGGCCAGCATGCGGTTGGGACCGGTGTCATGGGTGGGATGATTTCAGCCACCATTCTGGCGATTTTCTTCGTCCCGCTGTTCTTTGTGCTGGTGCGTAGACGCTTCCCGCTGAAGCCACGCCCAGAATAATCGGGCACAAAAAAGGCGACTTACGATGAGTCGCCTTTTTCATCCTTTTCAGGATATGAATTTCTTCCAGAAAATTATTTACGAAGCATCACTTCGATAAAGTCTTTCCAGTTCCCCAGTTCACGTTCAATCATAACGACCTCTCTTATTATTATGGGCATTCTACGAAATCATCCTCATTAAAAGAAGATAATTTAACCGATGGTTGTGATTACATCCTCCAGTGCCTGGGGTCATGTCATCACTATGCGCTATACCCATAAATTTTATGTGACTCACTGCAATATTTTGAAATATTCACACATAATCTACGACTTTGACAATTTTGATGGAAAAACAGACTGATGCAAACAGGTTTATTCTGAAATACTGATCGACGTGAAATTTTGGAACTTTCAGGAATCATTATTCACCGTTGTTCAACAATGTTATATTTTTCTATAACGAATGAATGACAATATGTATTATCAGAAACGCGAGAATACAAGAATAAGTATTCAAAATACGTCAATAAGGATTCACATGATCACCCTCTACGGCATTAAGAATTGCGATACAATTAAAAAGGCCCGACGCTGGCTGGAAACGCAGGGTATTGACTACCGCTTCCATGATTATCGTGTCGACGGTCTGGACAACGCGCTGTTACAGTCCTTTATCAGCGAGTTAGGCTGGGAGGCGCTGCTCAATACGCGGGGAACCACCTGGCGAAAACTGGATGAAGCAACGCGTAATCAAATCACGGATGCCACTGCTGCCGCCTCATTGATGATTGAAATGCCTGCAATTATCAAACGCCCATTGCTCTGCGAGCCGGGTAAGCCTATGCTGCTTGGTTTCAGTGAATCCAGTTATACTCAATGGATTTCGGGCAGCGGGAAGGCAACCAGCGAATGAGCCACAGGAGCTTACTAAAGTCAGTGACTGGAGTGAGTGAATGCCATCGCCGCACATGCAGCTTGAAAGATGACGAGTATTTGCAGTTTTTTAATGAGGTATAGTCTATGTCGTGCCCGGTTATTGAGCTGACACAGCAGCTTATTCGCCGACCTTCCCTGAGCCCGGATGATGCCGGGTGCCAGGCGTTAATGATTGAACGTCTGCGTGCGGTAGGTTTTACCGTTGAGCGAATGGATTTTGGTGACACACAGAATTTTTGGGCATGGCGCGGAAAAGGTGAGACCCTGGCATTTGCCGGTCACACCGACGTAGTGCCCGCAGGCGATGTTGATCGGTGGATCAATCCGCCGTTTGAACCGACCATTCGCGACGGCATGCTGTTCGGGCGCGGTGCGGCCGATATGAAAGGTTCGCTGGCGGCAATGGTCGTGGCGGCAGAGCGATTTGTCGCCCAACATCCGAACCATCAAGGGCGTCTGGCATTTTTGATAACGTCTGACGAAGAAGCCAGCGCTAAAAACGGCACCGTGAAGGTCGTTGAAACGCTGATGGCGCGCAATGAGCGGCTGGATTATTGCCTGGTCGGTGAGCCGTCCAGCACCGAAATCGTCGGTGACGTGGTAAAAAATGGACGCCGTGGTTCCCTCACCTGCAACCTGACTATTCATGGCGTACAGGGACATGTGGCCTATCCGCATCTGGCTGATAACCCGGTGCACCGGGCGGCGCCAATGCTCAATGAGCTGGTGGCGATTGAGTGGGATCAGGGCAATGAGTTCTTCCCAGCAACCAGCATGCAGATTGCCAATATTCAGGCAGGCACGGGCAGCAACAACGTCATCCCCGGCGAACTGTTTATTCAGTTCAACTTCCGCTTCAGTACCGAATTAAACGACGAAATGATTAAGTCGCGGGTACTGGAACTGTTGGACAAGCACCAACTGCGTTACACAGTAGACTGGTGGCTTTCCGGCCAACCGTTCCTGACCGAACGCGGTAAACTGGTGGATGCAGTGGTGAACGCCATTGAGCACTATAATGAGATTAAACCGCAGTTACTGACGACAGGCGGGACGTCCGACGGGCGCTTTATTGCCCGCATGGGGGCACAGGTGGTGGAACTTGGGCCGGTCAATGCCACCATTCATAAAATAAATGAATGCGTCAATGCCGCCGACCTGCAGCTACTTGCCCGTATGTATCAACGTATCATGGAACAACTCGTCGCCTGATGAGTGTTCCTGCAAGAGGAAATAAGCATGGACTGGCTGGCAAAATATTGGTGGATTTTAGTGCTGGTGTTTCTGGTGGGGGTACTGCTGAATGTGATCAAAGATCTTAAGCGTGTCGACCACAAGAAGTTTCTCGCCAATAAGCCGGAGCTTCCCCCGCATCGTGATTTTAACGATAAATGGGACGATGACGACGATTGGCCGAACAAGGATCAGCCGAAGAAATAATTTGTAGGCCGGATAACACATATCACGTTGCTATCCGGCACTATCACTGACTGTCATGCCGGATGGCGGCTTCGCCTTATCCGGCCTACAGGTTAAATCATCTCAATCACATCATCATCGTGAGGCTTACCACCGCTCAGCGCTTCATCAAAGTAGTGCTTCGGCACGGTAAAACGCAGATGGTCGAGCGCAAACTGCATGCTGTGTTCATCAATGGCGTGCCCCAGATTTTCGACGATATCCAGCGTCACATCCCCACCTGCACGAATTAACGCTTCCTGCGCAGCAACGGCATGAGATAACTCAATCACCCGATCTTCACCGCCGTGAATCAAATGCACCGTGGTAGCAGTGGTAGCCGCTTCCGGCAAGGTGGCGTAACGACCATTAAAGGCAATGACCCGCGATGCCAGCCCTGGCTCAGCTTTGATACTCTCGAGTGACATAATCGCCCCCTGAGAAAAACCAATCAACGCGGTAGCCTGAGGTGACACACCACTCTGTTTCTGCCAATAGTGAACGGTTTCGATAAACACCGGCATGATGGCATCAATACGCGCCTGGCGGTTCTCTTCCGTTACACCCTGAACAGAAAACCACTGACGGCCACCGGCAACGCCATAAGGCTCTGCCCCGCCAATACTAACGATTAGCGCATCCGGAAACAGTGGCGCAAACCAGGAACCTATTTCGCCCATGGCTACCGGATTATCGCCGACGCCATGAAACAGCAACAGCAACTGTTGAGCGGGTTTATCGGGACTTTGAACAACAAAATGGTCATGTTTCATGGCGATCTCCTTAACTGATGAGAATTATTCTACGCCGCTTAACCGCAATGACCATGCCAGGAAATTGAAGAAGTTAGTGAAAAAATTGCCATTGCATAATGCGATTACGTAACCGTTGCTGACGTTCGGTATCCAACTGCGCTAACGCCTGTGCCGCCTCTTCACGCTGAACCAGCAACAACGCTTTTCGCCCCGAGACCTTCAGCCGCTTGCACAATTCCGCGTCACTGCATTTTTCCTGTAAACGCCCACGCAGCGCCGGGAGAGGCTGTGCACAGTGCTGGAGCAGACGGCTCAGACAACCGAGTGATGTGAGTAACGGCCGATGCGCGAAGGCAAACCCTGCCAGCTCATCCCAGTCATCATCATTAAGCGTAGACGCGTTCAGTGGAACGACCGGGATACGCTCATCATTCCATTGGGCGAGGATCGCCGCATCGCGACGCAATCGCTGATGCTCCCGCTCAGCCAGACGCTGCCCGGCATCACTGATAGGAAGTAACGCCATTGCCGTATAGCACCCGCTGCTGGCTTCACGATGATTCCCCATCCGCACCAGGACAAAACCGCAGCGTTGCCAAAAACGCCATAATTCGGCCGTATAACCGAAACTGACGGAAAGATAGTCACACTGCGAGGAATACTGATGGGCCTGCATAATCAGTTGCTGCCCGATACCTTCCCGCTGGCGAGCGGGATGAACCGCAATACGGCTAACCCGCCGGCCAACCAGCGTTGCGGCCAGCGGATCGCTGCCATGCGCCGCCAGTGACTGCGCAACCAGATTGCCTCTTGGCCGGCGATATCCCGCCCACACAGCCTGACTTAACGCTGCGGATAGGCCACCCTCATCCACCAGCCAGACAGCGCCTGCAACAGCGTCCACGCCCGATGCCTGAAGAAAATGCTGACCCGGCGCATCCATCATCCGGCGCAGATCCAGTGGCGAGGTGCGATAATGCGCACCGGAGAGCAATTGATAGACTGCCAGCGGTAGCGTCGGGTTGGTATGCCAGACATTCGCATCAAATGCGCAGAAGCGAATCTCACCCTGTGGCGCATGCGTAAAGGTTTCATCATCAAACACCAGCGCATCGCTGACCATTTTTTCCAGTGGGCATCCCTGCGCCCAACGCACTGGCTGTTGTAATTCATAGCGCCGCAGATGTGGGAAGCGAGCGCAGAATTTCAACAAAAACCCTCTGCCGGTTCCCTCATAGCCCTGAACGGTTGTCGTTAACAGCGTGCGGGGAAAACGTGAAACCAGCTGGTGCAGAAGCGGTGCAGGAATAGCAGCCGCTTCATCAACAACGAGCCAGTCAGCCGTTTCAGCACTGGCTAACAGCGCGTCCGGCGCCATAAAGCAGTAGCGTTCCCCGGCAAATTGCGCCAGTACATCCGTTGCCGCTTTCGCCGGTGCGGTAACGATGGCCGTCCCCTTCATACGCGAAATCAACTGCCCGGCCAGCGCGGATTTTCCCCGACCACGCGCGGCGGTCACCGCAACCACACCCGGAGGCATATCCAGTAAATGATGTAAAATCTTCGCCTGTTCCGGCTGGGGATCGCCGTTTGCCGCCTGCCAGTCTGCTCGCACAGGAAAATGCGGATAGGATTTCGCCTGATGCTGTTGCCAGTGCAGCGTTTCCCCTTCACGAGCCACTGCTCGCCTGAAGTGTTCAACAAAGTGCGGTGTTGGGATAGGTTCAGCGCAGTCGCTCCAGCGCAGGGAATCCGCGTCCGGATGCGTGTGCCAGTCCTGCCAGGGCGGGGTCAGCAACACCAGCCAACTCCCGGCGCGGAGCGTGCCGCTGAGTGCGGCAAATGCCGCCGCGTCGAATCCCTGCCCGGCATCAAAAACGGCATGGCGAAATTCACGCCCTAACAGCGTCTGTAGCGCCTGGGGTGTGCAGTTCGGCTCAGCAGGGGCTGTTGCCCCCACCCACAGCCAGTCGCCGGGCAATGTTTTGCGTAGCGCTAACGCTTGGGCCTGGCACCAGTTTTCTTCGCCGCTGATGACCAACAGACGACGAATCCCTTCGCGGCTCATCTGTTCTGTGAGCGCACTCAGTGCTGCATTGTCAGACATCCCTGCCTCAATATCTTAAATGCCTTTGCCAAAGGTATTACATTGTCCCGGATCGCCACTGTCAAAGCCGCGTTTAAACCAGGTGTAACGTTGCTGCGAGGTGCCGTGAGTAAAGCTATCGGGCACAACGCGCCCTTGCCCTTGCTGTTGCAAACGATCATCACCAATGGCCTGAGCGGCGTTTAACGCCTCTTCCAGATCGCCGGATTCAAGTACACCCTGCTGCTGCATACTGTGTCCCCAGACACCCGCAAAGCAATCCGCCTGCAGCTCCATACGAACAGAAAGGCGATTCACTTCGGCCTGAGAGGCATTCTGCTGCATCTGGCGAACTTTCGGTTCAATACCCAGCAGTTTCTGCACATGGTGGCCTACTTCGTGCGCGATGACATAGCCCTGAGCAAAATCGCCATCGGCGCCCAGCTTATTTTTCATGTCATCATAGAAGGAAAGATCGATATATACCGTACCGTCCGCCGGGCAATAAAACGGTCCCATCACGGACTGGCCCGCACCGCAGCCGGTACGCGTCGCGCCACGATACATCACCAGCTTCGGCTGTTGATAGGTGCGCCCCATTTTTTCAAACTGCTGACCCCAGGTATCTTCGGTCGTTGCCAGTATCACTGAGGTAAATTTTGCGGCTTCATCATCATTTGGGCTGATGGAGCGCGTGGTTTGCTGTTGCGAAACAGGCTGGCCGGTCATCAGTCCGGTGAGATCCACGCCATAATAGCCCGCGACAAGCACCACAATCAGCAGAATGATACCGCCTTTACCACTCGGCAAACGAAAACCAGGGCCGCCCATGGAAGGACCACCGCCGGCGCTATTTCGCCTGTCTTCTACATTGTCACTTTCACGACGCCCTTGCCAGCGCATAGTCACCTCAACTTTTTATTCATTATGTTGATGATCGTAGGCGGTTCGGAACAGGATTACCATAAGAAACAGTAATCAAAATCGGGGGGATTGATGAGCCGGAGAGCGATCACCGGCTCAGGGGGAGGATTAGTCTAACTTCACACCCAGACGATGCGCGACGGCTTCATAGGCTTCGATCAGCCCGCCCAGACTCTGGCGGAAGCGATCTTTGTCCATTTTATCCAGCGTTTCTTTATCCCACAGACGGCTACCGTCCGGTGAAAATTCGTCGCCCAGCACCACTTCGCCTTTGTACAAGCCAAACTCAAGTTTGAAGTCGACCAGAATCAGGCCTGCGTCATCGAACATCTTTTTCAGCACGTCGTTGGCTTTGTAGGTCAGCTCTTTCATACGCGCCAGATTCTCTTTGCTCACCCAACCAAAAGTTTCGCAATAGGAATCGTTAATCATTGGATCGTGCATAGCATCGTTTTTCAGGAACAGATCAAACAGCGGCGGATTCAGTTCAATACCTTCCTCAACGCCTAAACGCTTAACCAGTGAGCCTGCCGCGCGGTTACGTACCACACATTCAACCGGTACCATCTCCAGTTTTTTCACCAGACATTCGGTATCGGAAAGCAGTCGCTCCATCTGGGTAGGAATGCCCGCTTCTTGCAGTTTAGTCATAATGAAATGGTTGAACTTGTTGTTCACCATGCCTTTACGATCAAACTGTTCAATGCGCGCGCCATCCCCTGCTGACGTATCATTGCGGAATTCGAGCACCAACAGGTCCGGGTTTTCCGTGCTGTATACGGTCTTCGCTTTACCACGATACAACTCAGCTTGCTTTTGCATCTTTATTACTCCTGGGTGTGAATTAACGATAAATATTGCGTTTTTCTGCCGACGCACACGTTTGCGTATCATATCAGAAAAAAAGGGCTGGAGTTATCCAGCCCTTTATTTTTACTTACTGAACGCTGCCTGGAAGACGGCGACCAGCGCGTCGTTCTGGCTTTGCGTCAGGGTATGCCCCTTCGGATCGATAAACTGCAAACTACTGCGGTTGTCTAAATCACCGACCTGCAGTTTGTAGTCGCCGGATACCAGACCCGGATCGCTTGCGCCCAGCTCCTGCCAGTTACTGTCTGACAGTGGTTTGTAAGTCACCGCGATGCTGCCCTGAGAACGGGTGCTGTCGGTCACTTTCATGCCCACTTTTTCCAGCGCTGCCGGCAGACGCTGCCACACCACGTTGAACGGTCCACGTACCACCAGCATCGGTAAACCGGTGTCATCTGCAGCACTCTGAACGTCCATCGTCGCGGCAGAACGGTTCTGCGCGGCATTCGCGGCGTCAGTGGCGTTCTTATCCAGACCCGCAGAGATAACGTTCATCATCTCAGCGCTATAGCGCTGCATGGATGCCGCATCGGCTACCGGTTTACCCGCCTGCTCGAGGTTAATCAGTTTCACCGTCACCGCCTGCTGATAGCCCTGCGGTTTAACCGAGATTTGATAACGTCCACGGTACTGTTCGTCTTCATCCAGACGGTTCCAGTCAACCCAATCGGTGGTCAGCGTCTGACTGGCATCATCACGTTTCGCGATGGTGTAGTTTTTAGACTGAACAACGCTCACGACCTGCGGCCACAGCGTGTTGCCACGACCATTTTCCACCAACAATGTCGCTGTATCGCCCGCGATCTGAGTACGGGCGCCAGTAACTAATGCTAACGGCTGAGCCGGTGGGCGAATATCCAGCGCTTTACCCACGGCACCGCTGCCGTTGGTTACCGGGATGTTATAGTCGCCGGTCATAACCGGCAGAATCATCCCAGCTGGCGCGTGAAGCTCAGCAAGCGGTGCGGCCTCCAGATAGGATTCATCACCGCTCACCTGGCGCTTATAGCGCGAGTCAGAACTACAGGCCGCGAGCAGCATAACAAGCGAAACACCCGCAACCTTGGCCAGGCGCGACTTTTGTACTGAGTAAGCCATCAAATCTCCCTAAACTTTACAGCAAACCGGCATGCTTAAGCGCCGCTTTGACGATTTCACGAGCATTGTCCGTGATTGGCGTCATCGGCAGACGTAGCGTATCGGTCGCCACAAGTCCCAATTCCTTACACGCCCATTTCACGGGAATAGGATTGGGTTCGACAAATAGTTTGTTGTGTAACGGCATCAGACGCTGGTTAATCACCCGCGCCTCGGCAAATTGCCCGGCTGCCGCCAGTTTGCACATTTCAGCCATATCACGTGCCGCAACGTTAGACGTTACGGAAATCACGCCATGACCACCGAGCTGCATAAAATCCAGTCCGGTCGCGTCATCACCGCTGAGCAGAATAAAGTCGTCCGAAACCAGCTCTTTGATCTGGTGAACACGACTTAAGTTCCCTGTGGCCTCTTTGATAGCGACAATATTTTTTACCTTCGCCAGGCGACCAACGGTTTCCGGCAGCATATCGCAGCCAGTACGGGACGGCACATTATACAGAATTTGCGGCAGGTCAGTATGTTCCGCGATGGCTTTGAAATGCTGGAACAAACCTTCCTGAGTTGGGCGGTTGTAATAAGGCGTCACCGTCAGGCAGCCGACAACACCGCTGTCGTTAAAACGCTGCGTCAGACTAATGCCTTCTGCGGTCGCATTGGCGCCAGTTCCGGCAATAACCGGAATACGCCCATCGGCCAGCTCTAGCGTCATCATTACCACATCGCCATGTTCATCATGACTCAGGGTAGCGGACTCACCGGTGGTGCCAACCGAAACGATCGCCGAGGTGCCGCTGGCGACATGATAATCAATCAGTTTTTTCAGGCTCGACCGGCAGACTTTACCTTTCTCATCCATCGGCGTAATAAGCGCGACAATACTTCCCGTGAACATGGGCCATCCTCTGTGCAAACAAGTGTCTCAATGGTACGTTTGGTACGACAATAAAAGCAAGCGACCATAGCCCTTCTGATTGTTGTATGCATGTTTTTTTTATGCTTTCCTTATGATTACCTCACCGCTCAAAGGAAGAACAGGTTTGACATCGCCATCGCAACACTATCTGGTCATTACTGCGCTGGGTGCTGACCGCCCGGGAATTGTGAACACTATCACCCGTCATGTCAGCAGTTGCGGCTGTAATATCGAAGACAGCCGACTGGCCATGCTGGGTGACGAGTTTACGTTTATCATGCTGTTATCCGGAACCTGGAATGCCATCACCCTGATTGAATCAACCCTGCCTTTGAAAGGCGCAGAGCTGGATTTATTGATTGTGATGAAGCGTACGACCGCTCGCCCCCGCCCAGCGATGCCCGCTACGGTATGGGTGCAGGTCGATGTCCCCGACTCGCCTCATTTGATTGAGCGCTTTACCGCCCTTTTTGACAGCCACCAAATGAATATTGCGGAACTGGTTTCGCGCACACAGCCGGCAGAAAACGGCAAGGCTGCACAGTTGTTTATTCAAATTACCGCACATAGTCCTGCGTCACATGATTCGGCAAATATTGAGGATGCGTTTAAAGCACTCTGTACAGAACTCAATGCGCAAGGCAGTATTAACGTCGTCAATTACTCACAGCATGATGAACAGGATGGAGTTAAGTAATGAACCCACTGAAAGCCGGTGATATCGCACCGAAATTTAGCTTGCCGGATCAAGACGGAGAACAAGTAAATTTAACCGACTTCCAGGGACAGCGTGTTCTGGTTTATTTCTACCCGAAAGCCATGACGCCCGGCTGTACCGTTCAGGCCTGTGGCTTGCGCGATAACATGGATCAGTTAAAAAAAGCCGGTGTTGAGGTGCTGGGGATAAGCACCGATAAACCAGAAAAGCTTTCCCGATTTGCGGAGAAAGAAGTGCTTAACTTCACGCTCCTGTCTGATGAAGATCATCAGGTTTGCGAGCAGTTTGGCGTCTGGGGTGAAAAGTCATTTATGGGTAAGACCTACGATGGCATCCACCGCATCAGCTTCCTGATTGATGCCGAAGGCAAAATTGAACATGTGTTTGATGATTTCAAAACCAGCAATCACCACGACATCGTGCTGAACTGGGTTCTGGACAACGCCTGACCGTGAAATGCCGGATGGCGGCGTGAATGCCTTATCCGGCCTACAAATGCACGCACGTAGGCCGGATAAGACGCTTTAGCGTCGCCATCCGGCAGATAACCGCCCGGTTACTCAAACGTCCCTTTAACGCACGCCTTTTTCTCTTTCACCACGGCTTTCCCCTTCGCCCACAGGTCATTCACTTCCAGCGCGTCGTTCAGCACCAGAATGTCCGCATCGCATCCCACCGCCAGACGCCCTTTATGCGCAAACCCAAGAAACTCCGCGACTGTGCGTGTAAGCGGGCATAGCGCCTGTTCCAGCGGTATCGCATGAATCTGCACCAGTTGACGCAGCGTTTCCGCCAGTGATTCAAATCCTGCGACGCCAATCCCTGTCAGATTACCGGACGCATCAAATTCCGGTTGGCTACCGTTGCCATCCGAGCTCAGGGTAATACGCGATAGCGGCACTTCGTGGCGCAACGCTGTAGCAATCGCCGTTGCCGGATCAACAGGCTCATCAATACTGCTGGTGATATCGATATAACCTCCTTTGCGGGCATACTCCAGCGCTGCCTGAAACAACGGTTCCGCGCGATTAACATGCGTTGGCAACAGTTTGGTCATCGGCACATCGCAACACGCCAGAATTTCATATAGCGGTTCCAGCATGCGTGGACTGTCCCCCATATGAAAGACGCTAATCCCGGGTTTTTGCCCTAATAACCCGCCAACACGCGACTGCGCTGCCATGTTCGCCAGCGCCGTTGCATTCGGGGCGGAGGATCGATGATCCGAAACTGCGCATTTCACGCCAATCACTTTGTCAATCAGCGCGACATCGCGGTCAATACTGCCGGTTATCGTAGGTGAAGGTAGAGAATATGCCCCGGTGAGCATCCAGGCGCTGATCCCCTCACATTCCAGCGCACGAATTTTTGCCAGCAACGACTCAGGATGACGGGTAATCCCGTCCGTTCCCAACAATCCCACAACGGAAGTGATACCGGCTTCAACCAGTCGCGACAAGCGCACTTCCGGCGTGCGGGTATGTGGCCCTGCCTCTCCGCCGCCGCCAATCAGATGGACGTGTTGGTCGATAAAGCCGGGACACACAATTGCCCCATCAAGATTGATGCACTCACAGCCGGGAAAATCTTCTGCCGCGATAGACGGGGCGATGGCGACAATTTTACCGCCAGAAACCAGAATATCCTGTTGGCCTAAATCTTCAGGTGCGTATACGTGTCCATGCTGGAACAACGTCAAATTAAGAATGGAACAGTTCATAACCTTCCTTGTCAGGCAATAACCTGCATAACCCAAATAGAGAGCAGCGCATTAATCACACAAACTGCAATAATCAGCGGGTAGTAGCGAGGATGGACTCCCGCCGTTCCCAGACAACGACCCACATTTTGTACCGGATTCCCCATCAGGTAGATAGCCGGTAGCAATACCGTAGCATCATGTCCTGAAAGCGTACCTGCGACAACCAGGCTTGCACAAACGCCGACGCCGCCTCCCATACTCATCACCGCCGCCAGCAGCACGGTGGCAGACTCCCCCGGCAGCCCCCACAACGCCATGACCGGTTCACATACCCTGCCTACGATGTCGAGTAACCCCGTCACCTTCAGCGCCTGAATAATCACAAACGCCATCACCACGTTAGGTAACAAACTGGTCGTGGCAATGGTAAACCCGCGTCGTGCGCCATCGATAAATATATCCATGACATTTTTACGTACGTGTGTTGTCATCTCTGTCCTCCCGCTGCATACGGCGATGTTCAAGCTGTGTGATCCACAACCGTAGCAGGTTAGCCCCTATAAACTTGAAGACAAGGATCACCGCCAGCGGCGTGATTACCGGTACGGTGACCATCGTAAACAGGGCTGCGCCTGACGAAAAATAGTTAGTGATGCACGCACTACCGCTGGTTTGCCAACAGGCAAAGATGGCGCGTTCCTGCTCGGTAATGATCCCCTCTTCGGCCATTTCCTTGGTCATCCCGGCCGCCGCATCGGTATTTTGTAAATTCGCGATCAGCGCCAACGAGCACACCCCCGGGATACCGAGTAAAGGGCGCAGAACGGGCGTCATCAGCTGTTGTGCCGCACGCAGCCCCCCAAGCCCTTCGGTTACAGAAATAATCCCGAGAGAAAGAATGACGGAAGGTGCCAATTCAAGTGCGAATAAAAAGCCATCTTTTGCCCCCATACCACCCGTACCGCGAAAAGAGACCGCCGTGTCGCCCGCCGCATTAATCTGCCCAAATGCGCCGTTGAGGACGGTAAAGTCAAATACCCGCCACCATTCGGTACTTTTCGCAAACATGCCGGAAAAAAGGACAATTGTGATAAAAAAAGCGAGATAGCCGCCCCATCCCACTTTTTGTTGCGCGTGTATGTTGTGACCCATTGAATTCTCCTGTTGGTCTTATTCCTTGCGTGACGAAAAAAGCATCACGAGGGCCAAGTTAAAGACAAACGTGGAGTAAAACGATACCGGAGGACATTATTCAGAAAGTGTGGATAGAGGTCAGATAAGTTCAGTTCCGACAGCATGGCGCCGTCGGAACTGATGGATTAGCGATCGTCAACCGTCTGACCATCCGGCCAGGCATGGACCACGGCTTTGATTAACGTCGCCAGCGGAATGGCAAAGAAAACGCCCCAGAATCCCCACAGGCCGCCGAAAATAACTACCGACAGAATAATCACCAATGGATGCAGGTTTACGGCTTCGGAGAAGAGTACGGGAACCAGCAGATTGCCGTCCAGCGCCTGGATTATCAGGTACACGGCGAAACAGCTCCAGAACTCCGTGCCGAGTCCGAACTGAAACAACGCCACGCCAACAACCGGAATCGTCACCACAAACGCGCCGATGTACGGGATGAGCACAGAGAACCCCACCAGCACCGCCAGCAGCAGAGAGTAGTTAAGGCCAAACATCAGGAAGCCCAGCCAGGTTGCCACACCGACCACCACCATCTCCAGTACTTTACCGCGGATATAGTTGGTGATTTGCTGGTTCATCTCTTTCCAGACCTGTCCTGCCAGTCCACGATTTCGCGGTAGCACCCGGCGCACAGCATTCAACATCTGGCTTTTATCCTTCACCAAAAAAAACACCATCAGTGGGACAAGCACCAGATACACCGCCAGCGTCAACAACCCAACCAGAGAAGCCAGCGAATATTTCACCACTGAATCGCCCATGGTGAGCATCCGGGAACGCATATTCTCAGCCATCGCATCAATGATGCCCGCATCCATCAGCGCCGGATAACGTCGCGGTAAGGTGGCGGCAAAGTCAGACAACTTGTTGAGCATGCCAGGCATATCGCGGATCAAATAGATGCCTTGCTGCCATGCGACAGGCATTACCACAAACGCCATCAGCAGCAAAATTCCGACAAACACCACCAGCACAATTGACGTTGCCCAGCGCCGCGAGCAACCGATATTTTCCAGCCGGGCGGTAGGCCATTCCAGCAGATAAGCCAGCACAATCGCGACCAGCAGCGGCGCTAACAGACCGCTAAAGAAGAACAGGATGCCAAAACCGGCAACCAGAATAATCAGCAAAGCAATAGCCTCTGGGTCGCTAAAGCGGCGGCGATACCATTGCGTCAACATTTCGAGCATAAAACCTTCCCTGAACCTCAATAGCGGGATTGCGATCCCGAATTGTATCGAAATGTCACAAAAAAGACTTCGTTTTTTATGGCTGATTACGCAAAGTGAAAAGACATTTTTCCTGGGTGTTCATCGTCAGGTTTCGCAGTTACACTCGCTAAGCTTACGGAGTGTGAACGATACTTCGCGGCATTGGTCAAATGGCTATCTCAAAAAAGAATACAGGACAGAGGTTATGTTCAGGCAGTTGAAAAAAAACCTGGTTGCTACCCTCATTGCCGCACTGACCGTCGGTCAGGTCGCACCCGCATTTGCTGATACTGCGGATACCCTACCTGATATGGGAACCTCGGCAGGGAGTACGCTTTCTATTGGACAAGAAATGCAGATGGGCGATTATTACGTTCGCCAGCTGCGCGGTAGCGCGCCGTTAATTAACGATCCGCTGCTAACCCAATATATTAATGCTCTGGGGATGCGCCTGGTTTCGCATGCAGATTCCGTAAAAACACCCTTCACTTTCTTTTTAATTAACAACGATGAAATAAACGCCTTCGCTTTTTTTGGCGGCAACGTTGTATTGCACTCAGCGCTGTTCCGCTATTCCGATAACGAAAGCCAACTGGCGTCGGTAATGGCGCACGAAATTTCTCACGTCACGCAGCGCCACTTGGCGCGTGCGATGGAAGATCAGAAACGTAGCGCACCGCTGACATGGGTCGGCGCATTAGGCTCGATTTTATTAGCAATGGCCAGCCCGCAGGCAGGGATGGCGGCGCTAACCGGTACGCTGGCGGGTACTCGCCAGGGGATGATTAGCTTTACTCAGCAGAACGAACAGGAAGCAGACCGCATCGGTATTCAGGTGCTGCAACGTTCAGGATTTGATCCCCAGGCCATGCCAACATTCCTGGAGAAACTGCTCGATCAGGCCCGTTACTCTACACGTCCCCCGGAAATTCTTCTGACTCACCCCCTGCCAGAAAGCCGTCTGGCAGATGCGCGTAACCGCGCCAACCAGATGCGCCCGGTCGTCGTGCAATCTTCAGAAGATTTCTATTTGGCCAAAGCGCGCACCCTGGGCATGTACAATTCAGGCCGCAACCAGTTAACCAGCGATCTACTGGATAACTGGTCGAAAGGCAACGTGCGCGAACAGCGCGCTGCGCAGTACGGTCGGGCGCTGCAAGCGATGGAAGCCAGTAAATACGACGAAGCACGTAAAGCGCTACAGCCGCTGCTGGCGGCAGATCCGAATAATGCCTGGTATCTCGACCTGGCAACAGACATCGATCTCGGCCAGAAGAAAACCAGCGATGCTATTAATCGCCTGAAAAATGCTCGTGACCTGCGCGTGAATCCAGTATTGCAGCTCAACCTGGCAAATGCGTATTTGCAAGGTGGACAAGCGAAAGAGGCGGCCACCATCCTGAATCGCTATACGTTTAACCATAAAGATGACACTAACGGCTGGGATCTGTTGGCGCAAACGGAAGCGAACCTGAATAACCGCGATCAGGAGCTGGCCGCGCGTGCTGAAGGGTATGCGCTGGCGGGCCGTCTTGATCAGGCGATCTCGATGCTCAGCAGCGCAAGCTCCCAGGTGAAACTGGGTAGCCAGCAGCAGGCCAGATACGATGCCCGTATCGACCAGCTACGCCAGTTGCAAGAGCGCTTTAAACCGTATACGAAAATGTAACAGGAAGAAAAATGTCAGACGCGATTAAAATTTACCATAACCCACGCTGCTCAAAGAGCCGTGAAACGCTGGAATTACTAAAGTCTAACGGTGTAGAGCCAGAAGTCGTGCTGTATCTGGAAACCCCGGCTGATGCAGCGACACTGCGTGAACTGCTGAAGATGCTGGGCATGTCCAGCGCTCGCGAACTGATGCGTCAGAAAGAAGATCTCTACAAATCGCTCAACCTGGCGGACAGCAGTTTGAGTGAAGATGCGCTGATTCAGGCGATGGTCGAAAACCCGAAGCTGATGGAGCGCCCGATTGTGGTAGCGAAAGGTCAGGCGCGGATTGGTCGCCCACCTGAGCAAGTGCTGGAAATCGTCGGTTAATCTTAAGACTGCCGCAGTTTTTCGGCTGCGGCACTTACAGCTTCAAAATTTCTTTTACGAAGGGAATCGTCAGCTTACGCTGAGCGGTGATCGACGCATGGTCCAGTTGATCCAGCGTCATAAACAAGGTGCGCATTTCGCGATCCAGACGCTTTAGCAGGAAGCGTCCCACATCTTCCGGCAGTTCGAACCCGCGTAATCTGGCACGCAATTGCAAAGCCTGTAGCTTGTCTTCATCGGAAAGCGGCTGAAGCTTGTAGATTTGCCCCCAGTCCAGACGAGAAGCCAGATCCGGCAGTCCCAGATTAAGCTGCCTTGGCGGACGATCACCGGTTATCAACAGGCGCGTTTTCCCTGATTCCAGGATGCGGTTGTAGAGATCAAAGATCGCCATTTCCCACAGCGAATCGCCGGCCACACATTCGATGTTATCGATGCAAACCAACGATAAATGCTCCATACCATCGAGCACCTCGGGGACGAACCAGGTTCGCTTATCGAGCGGCACATACCCTACCGCATCACCGCGTGCAGACAGTTCTGCACATGCCGCATGCAGCAAGTGACTACGGCCTGCGCCTTCACGCGACCAAAGATAAATGTACCCGCTATGTTCCTGACGCAGCACGTTTTGCAGTGCAGCCAGTAAAGAGGAGTTATCCCCCGGCCAGAAACTTGCGAAGGTTTCATCGTCAGGAAGATAAAGTGGCAGAGAGAGCTGTGCCGGTGTGTTCAGAGATACCTCAACCCAGGATTTCATAAAATCGAGATGAGTTTAACACAGAAATACGTCGTGATAGAACCGGGCAGCGTCGCCGCCCGGTCAGAGACTTACTGTTGCGGGCTATCCGCATCTTGAGCATCAAGAACCACTTCTTCCGGACGCAGCAGACTGATGACTTTGAAAATCAGGCTCAGGCAAACGCCGACGATGGTTGCCAGCGCCATACCTTTCAGTTCCGCAGCACCAATATGAACCTTCGCACCGCTTACGCCGATGATCAAAATGACAGACGTCAGGATCAGGTTTTGCGCCTTGTTATAATCGACTTTTGATTCGATCAACACGCGAATACCGGAAGCGCCGATGACGCCGTACAGCAGCAACGATACACCGCCCATGACCGGCAGCGGGATAATCTGGATTGCCGCCGCCAGTTTACCCACACAGGAGAGCAGAATGGCGAAAATCGCCGCACCGCCGATAACCCAGGTACTGTATACGCGAGTAATCGCCATAACACCGATGTTTTCACCGTAGGTGGTGTTAGGCGTCGAACCAAAGAAACCGGAGATCACCGTCGACAGGCCGTTGGCAAACATCGAGCGGTGCAGGCCAGGGTCACGAATCAGATCTTTTTTCACAATGTTGGCCGTGACGACCAGGTGGCCTACGTGCTCGGCGATAACGACTAATGCCGCAGGCAGGATGGTCAGAATCGCAACCCACTCAAAGCGCGGTGTGTAGAACGTCGGCAGCGCAAACCAGTGCGCTTGCGCAATGGGTGTGGTGTCCACAACGCCCATCACAAAGGAAAGCGCGTAACCGGCCAGTACGCCAATCAAAATCGGGATAATCGCCATAAAACCGCGGAACAGCACAGAGCCAAATACCGTTACGGCCAGCGTCACCATTGAGATGATGATGGTTTTCGAGTCGGGTAATTGCCCTTCAGCAGGCAACAATCCCGCCATGCCCGCAGCAACGCCCGCCAGCTCCAGACCGATGACGGCAACGATTGCGCCCATCGCGGCAGGCGGGAACATCACATCCAGCCAGCCGGTGCCGGCTTTCTTCACGATGAAAGAAACCAGGCAGAACAGTACGCCGCACATAATAAAACCGCCCAGCGCCACTTCATACCCTAACGGCAGCAGCAACAGTACCGGGGAGATAAACGCAAAGCTGGAACCCAGATAGGCTGGAATTTTACCTTTGCAAATGAAGAGATACAGCAACGTACCAATGCCGTTAAACAGCAGGACGGTAGCCGGGTTGATATGAAACAGGACTGGCACCAGTACCGTTGCACCAAACATGGCGAACAGGTGCTGCAAACTAAGCGGGATTGTCTGTAAAAGCGGCGGTCTTTCACTCACCCCGATAGCACGGCGCGTCATAGTGTTTTCCTCTGAGTATTGTGTGTTAGTAGCGATTGGGTTGTTTTATTCAAAAAAAAGCCGACTCTTAAAGTCGGCTTCTTTTTATTTATTCATTTACTTGGTACCAAAAATCTTATCGCCGGCATCGCCGAGTCCCGGAATAATGTATCCCTGCTCGTTCAGCCCCTGGTCGATAGATGCGGTGTACAGCTCAACATCCGGGTGTGCTTTTTCCAGTGCCGCGATACCTTCTGGTGCCGCAACCAGGACCAGTACTTTAATGCTGGTGCAGCCTGCATTCTTCAGCAGGTCGATGGTCGCGATAACGGAACCACCGGTTGCCAGCATCGGGTCAACGATCAGCGCCATGCGCTCATCGATGTTAGAAACCAGTTTCTGGAAATACGGAACCGGCTCCAGCGTCTCTTCGTTACGGTACATCCCCACCACGCTGATACGCGCGCTCGGAACGTTCTCCAGTACGCCTTCCATCATACCCAGGCCCGCACGCAGGATGGGGACAACGGTGATTTTTTTACCTTTGATTTGGTCTACTTCAACAGGGCCGTTCCAGCCTTCAATGGTCACCTTTTCGGTTTCCAGACCTGCAGTTGCTTCATAAGTCAGCAGGCTGCCAACTTCCGAGGCGAGTTCACGAAAGCGTTTAGTGCTGATGTCGTTTTCACGCATCAGTCCCAGCTTGTGTTTGACGAGTGGGTGTTTGACTTCCACGATCTTCATACTCTTCTCCTTTCCTCAGACGAGTGGCAACCACAAAAAAAATCGCCGGATTATACCGCTTTTCGTCTCTGGCGCAACACTGGATACGCTTGATATGGATCAACCAAAGTCATTTGCGTCTGGAAGATGAGTATAAAACAAGCCCCGCAATATGGGCGGGGCTTAATATCAATACACTGAATTTTATAGAGATTCAGCGTTACTCCGAATGACATTTTGATACCATGAAAAAGATATCTTAGGAGAACGTGCTAATGTCCCACTACCGTCATTATTTTTATCGACATAAATAAATCCGTAGCGTTTTTTCATTTCACCGGTTCCCGCTGACACTAAATCAATACAGCCCCATGGCGTGTAGCCCATAAGATCCACGCCATCTTCCACCACCGCTTTTTTCATCTCACGGATGTGAGCTGCCAGGTAGTCGATGCGGTACCGATCGTGCACCGTGCCGTCACTTTCCTGTACGTCAATCGCGCCAAACCCGTTTTCAACAATAAACAGCGGGAGCTGATAATGATCCCAGAACCAGTTCAGCGAATAGCGCAGACCAACGGGATCAATCTGCCAGCCCCAGTCTGATTTCTGCACATACGGATTGGGCACCAGGCTTTTCGATTCGTCGTAATCCAGCTGCGGGTTATCTGCCGTTGCCTGCGTCGCGAAGGACATATAGTAGCTAAAGCCGATATAGTCGACGCAGCCCTGAGCCAGTATTCGTCGGTCTTCTTCGGTAATATCGAGTTCGAAGCCGCGGCGCGCAAAGTAGTTCAACAGATGCTGCGGATACTTGCCCCGTACGTGAACGTCGGTAAACCAGTATCGACGGTGCATCGCGTTCATTGCCATCATCATATCGTCTGGCGCACAGGTCAGTGGATAAACAGGACACATAGCGATCATGCAACCAACCTGCAATGCCGGGTTGATTTCACGTGCAACCTTTACTGCCAGCGCGCTCGCCACCAGTTCATAGTGCGCCGCCTGGTACATGATCGGTTCGCGGTCTTCACCCGGCTGATACTTAAGGCCGGAGTTGGTAAACGGAGCGAAATCTTCGTGGAAGTTAGCCTGGTTGTTGA
Source organism: Citrobacter sp. RHBSTW-00671 (assembly GCF_014103415.1). Lineage (NCBI taxonomy): Bacteria > Pseudomonadati > Pseudomonadota > Gammaproteobacteria > Enterobacterales > Enterobacteriaceae > Citrobacter > Citrobacter sp. RHBSTW-00671. Next base: position 1,947,864 of record NZ_JABXPR010000001.1, on the reverse strand, counting down.
TTTCATTAAATGTCATCCAGTACTTCACTTTATGCTGGTAGCGGGTGAAAACCACTCTGGCAAAACGGACAAAGAAATCGATCAGCTTACGATTGCGCCAGCCACCGTATTCCGTCACCAGGTGATAAGGCATCTCGAAATGCGACAGTGTAATCACCGGTTCAATGCCATACTTCAGGCATTCATCAAAGAGATCGTCGTAGAATTGCAATCCGGCTTCATTGGGCTGTGCTTCATCGCCTTGCGGGAAAATACGCGTCCACGCAATGGAGGTACGAAAGCACTTAAAGCCCATTTCGGCAAACAGCTTAATATCATCTTGATAGCGATGATAAAAATCGATGGCCTCGTGGTTAGGGTAATTTTTACCTGCCATCACGCCGTCGGTTATTTCACGCGCAACCCCATGGGCCCCAGCCGTCATCACATCGGCAACGCTAATCCCTTTACCGCCCTCCTGCCAGCCGCCTTCCAGTTGATGAGCGGCCACAGCGCCACCCCACATAAAATCTGCTTTAAACCCAGACATACGTTTCCCCTATCGTGATTGCACTGTTCAAACGCACCCGATGTGGCACGCAACAGAAAACAGAAACCGGTTTCAGTACGATACTGTGCATTCAGCAGGCAGGTTTCAAGCACAAGGCTGAACCCGGTTTCATTTTCGTGGCGCAGTTCAAACAAATAGATAAACGACTATAAAATGCTGAAATACTCAGCAGATAAAAGTCAATGCATAGCAGGCTCGCAAACGTTTGCTTTCCCTGTTAGAATTGCGCCGAATTTAATTGCTACCGCAAGTTAACGCGTGGGGACCCAAGCAGTGACCGATAAAACCTCTCTTAGCTACAAAGATGCCGGTGTTGATATTGACGCGGGTAATGCTCTGGTTGATCGAATCAAAGGCGTAGTAAAGAAAACTCGTCGCCCGGAAGTGATGGGTGGTCTGGGTGGCTTCGGTGCGCTGTGCGCATTGCCGCAAAAATATCGTGAACCGGTACTGGTTTCCGGCACTGATGGCGTAGGGACAAAACTGCGTCTGGCGATGGATCTGAAACGCCACGATACCATCGGCATTGACCTGGTGGCGATGTGTGTGAACGACCTCGTGGTTCAGGGCGCTGAACCGCTATTTTTCCTCGACTACTATGCAACGGGTAAACTGGATGTGGACACCGCAGCCAGCGTAATCAACGGCATTGCCGAAGGTTGCCTGCAGTCTGGTTGTGCGTTGGTTGGTGGCGAAACGGCTGAAATGCCTGGGATGTATCACGGTGAAGATTATGACGTGGCAGGCTTCTGCGTCGGCGTCGTTGAAAAATCAGAAATTATCGACGGTTCAAAAGTGGCTGATGGCGATGTGCTGATTGCGCTCGGCTCCAGTGGCCCGCACTCTAACGGCTACTCCCTGGTACGTAAAATTGTTGAAGTCAGCGGTTGCGACCCAGAAACCACCGAGCTTGAAGGCAAGCCGCTGGCGGACCATTTACTGGCGCCGACACGCATTTATGTGAAATCCATTCTGGAACTGATCGAGAAGGTTGATGTGCATGCTATCGCGCACTTGACCGGCGGCGGTTTCTGGGAAAATATTCCGCGCGTACTGCCAGACAACACGCAGGCCGTGATCGACGAATCCTCATGGCAGTGGCCGGCCGTCTTCAACTGGCTGCAAACTGCGGGTAACGTCAGTCAGCACGAGATGTACCGCACCTTCAACTGTGGGGTTGGTATGGTCATTGCCCTGCCTGAATCCGAAGTAGAAAGTGCACTCGCGCTGCTGAATGCAAAAGGTGAAAACGCCTGGAAAATCGGTATCATCAAAGCGTCTGATTCCGAACAGCGTGTGGTCATTGAATGAAAAACATTGTGGTGCTCATTTCTGGCAACGGAAGCAATTTGCAGGCAATAATCGATGCCTGCAAACAGAAAAAAATCAGTGGCACCCTACGTGCAGTATTCAGCAACAAGGCCGATGCGTTCGGCCTTGTTCGCGCGCGAGAGGAAAATATTCCGGCACATTCCCTGGAAGCAAGCCACTTTGCCAGCCGCGAAGCATTCGACCGCCAGCTGATTCAGGAAATTGATGCCTATGCGCCAGATGTCGTCGTGCTGGCTGGCTATATGCGCATCCTCAGCCCGGCGTTTGTCGCTCACTATTCTGAACGACTGCTGAATATCCATCCCTCTTTATTACCCAAGTACCCTGGCCTGCATACCCATCGTCAGGTGCTGGAAAACGGCGATGAAGAACACGGCACCTCCGTCCATTTCGTCACCGATGAACTGGACGGCGGACCGGTTATTCTCCAGGCCAGGGTGCCGGTATTTGCAGGCGATAGCGAAGATGATATTACTGCCCGGGTTCAGGCGCAGGAACATGCGATTTACCCGCTGGTCATCAGTTGGTTTACCGACGGCCGCCTGAAGATGCGCGATAACGCAGCATGGCTGGACGGCAATCGCCTCTCACCACAGGGTTATGCCGCAGACGAATAATAGGCTCATCAATCTGTAAAGCCGGATGGCGGCATAAATGCCTTATCCGGCCTACGCGTTATTCTCCCCTTTCTCTTCGCTATCAGACGGTTTATTGTCATATTTTTCTGGCACAGTTGGACATCTGAGAGCAATGCTCGCCATAATAAATCGGTAGTGTCCCGTGAATGAAACGGAGTAAAAGTGGTAATGGGTCAGGAAAAGCTATATATCGAGAAAGAACTCAGCTGGTTAGCGTTCAACGAACGTGTGCTCCAGGAGGCAGCTGATAAATCAAACCCGTTGATCGAACGGATGCGTTTCTTAGGCATCTATTCCAATAATCTTGACGAGTTTTACAAGGTACGTTTTGCCGAACTGAAGCGTCGTATCATTATTAGCGAAGAACAGGGTTCAAACTCTCACTCCCGCCATCTGTTAGGCAAAATCCAGGCCCGCGTATTAAAAGCCGATCAGGAATTTGACGGCCTGTACAACGAATTACTGCTGGAGATGGCACGCAACCAGATCTTCTTGATCAACGAACGCCAGTTGTCAGTCAATCAACAGAGCTGGTTACGCCACTACTTCAAGCAATATCTGCGTCAGCACATTACGCCAATCCTGATTAACCGCGAGACGGATTTAGTCCAGTTTTTAAAAGACGATTACACTTATCTGGCCGTGGAAATTATCCGCGGAGATACGATCCGTTACGCTTTGCTGGAAATTCCATCCGATAAGGTTCCTCGCTTTGTGAATTTGCCGCCGGAAACCCCGCGTCGTCGCAAACCAATGATCCTGCTGGACAACATTTTACGTTATTGCCTGGACGACATTTTCAAAGGGTTCTTTGATTACGATGCGCTGAATGCCTATTCGATGAAAATGACCCGCGACGCCGAGTACGATTTGGTGCATGAGATGGAATCGAGCCTGATGGAGCTCATGTCTTCCAGCCTGAAACAACGTCTGACCGCGGAGCCTGTACGTTTTGTTTATCAGCGCGATATGCCCAATGCGCTGGTTGAAGTACTGCGTGAAAAGCTGACGATCTCTCGCTACGACTCCATTGTTCCCGGCGGGCGTTATCATAACTTCAAAGACTTTATTAACTTTCCCAACGTTGGCAAAGCTAACCTGGTGAATAAACCCCTGCCGCGTCTGCGCCATATCTGGTTCGATAACGAGAAGTTTCGCAACGGCTTTGATGCCGTACGTGAACGCGATGTGTTGCTTTATTATCCGTATCACACCTTTGAACACGTTCTTGAACTGCTGCGTCAGGCCTCATTCGACCCAAGCGTGCTGGCGATAAAAATCAACATCTACCGTGTGGCAAAAGATTCGCGCATCATCGACTCGATGATCCATGCCGCGCATAACGGCAAAAAAGTGACCGTGGTGGTGGAACTGCAGGCACGCTTCGATGAAGAGGCCAATATTCATTGGGCTAAGCGCCTTACCGAAGCGGGGGTTCACGTCATCTTCTCCGCGCCGGGGCTGAAAATTCACGCCAAGCTGTTCCTGATTTCGCGTAAAGAAGGTGATGAAGTCGTGCGCTATGCGCATATCGGCACCGGGAACTTCAACGAAAAAACAGCGCGCCTGTATACCGACTACTCGTTGCTGACTGCCGATTCACGCATTACCAACGAAGTCCGTCGGGTGTTTAACTTCATCGAAAACCCGTATCGCCCGGTAACGTTCGATTATCTGCTGGTTTCCCCGCAGAACTCACGGCGCCTGCTGTACAGCATGATCGACAAAGAGATCGCTAATGCACAGCAAGGGCTGCCTTCTGGCATTACCCTGAAGCTGAATAATCTGGTCGATAAAGGGCTGGTTGACCGCCTGTATGCGGCTTCAGGTTCAGGTGTCCCCGTTAATTTATTGATCCGCGGTATGTGCTCACTGATCCCGAATCTGGAAGGCATCAGCGACAATATTCGCGTTATCAGCATTGTTGACCGCTATCTCGAACACGACCGGGTCTATATCTTCGAGAACGGGGGCGATAAGCAGGTGTATCTCTCCTCTGCTGACTGGATGACCAGAAACATCGATTATCGTATTGAAGTTGCCACACCGCTTCTTGACCCACGCCTTAAGCAGCGCGTGCTGGATATTATCGATATCCTGTTCAGCGACACGGTGAAAGCCCGTTTTATTGATAAAGAACTGAGTAATCGTTACGTACCACGCGGAAACCGCCGTAAGGTTCAGTCACAATTAGCGATTTACGACTACATCAAATCACTCGAGCAACCTGACTAACTCTATGCCAATACACGACAAGTCTCCACGACCGCAGGAATTTGCTGCGGTCGACCTTGGTTCAAACAGTTTCCATATGGTCATTGCCCGCGTGGTTGATGGCGCAATGCAAATTATCGGGCGACTGAAACAACGCGTACATCTGGCGGACGGCCTTGGCGCGGACAACAAGCTAAGCGAAGAAGCCATGGAACGCGGCTTAAGCTGTTTGTCACTTTTCGCTGAACGTCTGCAGGGGTTTCCTCCCTCCAGCGTCTGCATCGTGGGAACCCATACTTTGCGCCAGGCGCTAAATGCGACCGATTTTCTTAAGCGAGCAGAAAAGGTCATCCCCTACCCGATCGAAATAATTTCCGGTAACGAAGAAGCCCGACTGATTTTTATGGGCGTGGAGCATACCCAGCCAGAAAAAGGCCGTAAGCTGGTTATCGACATCGGTGGGGGTTCGACTGAACTGGTGATCGGTGAAGATTTCGAGCCTAAACTGGTCGAAAGTCGCCGTATGGGTTGCGTCAGTTTTGCCCAGATGTACTTTCCGGGTGGTGCGATCAGCCGGGAAAACTTCCAGCGCGCCCGTATGGCGGCAGCGCAAAAGCTGGAAACGCTCACCTGGCAATTTCGAATTCAGGGCTGGAACGTTGCACTGGGAGCTTCAGGCACCATCAAAGCCGCCCATGAAGTGCTGCTGGAAATGGGTGAGAAAGATGGTTTTATCACCCCTGAACGTCTGGACAAGCTGACAACTGAAGTCCTGAAGCATGCTTCCTTTGAAGCACTCAGCATGCCGGGGCTGTCAGAAGAACGAAAGGCGGTTTTTGTTCCCGGTCTGGCAATACTGTGCGGTGTTTTTGATGCCCTCGCTATTCGTGAACTTCGACTTTCCGATGGCGCGCTGCGTGAAGGCGTACTGTATGAGATGGAAGGCCGTTTTCGCCACCAGGATGTTCGTAGCCGCACTGCCAGCAGTCTGGCAAACCAGTATAATATCGACAGCGAACAAGCCCGACGCGTACTGGAAACGACCATGCAGATGTACGATCAGTGGCATGTGCAGCAACCTAAACTGGCAAACCCGCAGCTGGAAGCGTTGCTCCGGTGGGCGGCGATGCTGCATGAAGTTGGGCTGAACATCAACCACAGCGGATTGCATCGCCACTCGGCTTATATCCTGCAAAACAGCGACCTGCCAGGTTTCAACCAGGAGCAACAGCTGATGATGGCGACCCTGGTTCGCTATCATCGTAAAGCGGTTAAGCTGGATGATTTACCCCGCTTCACGCTGTTCAAGAAAAAGCAGTTCCTACCGCTAATTCAGCTACTGCGACTTGGGGTATTGCTCAACAACCAGCGCCAGGCAACGACTACGCCGCCGACGCTCACGTTGATTACCGACGATAACCACTGGACGCTACGCTTCCCGCACGACTGGTTTAGCCAGAACGCGCTGGTGCTGCTCGATCTGGAAAAAGAGCAGCAATACTGGGAAGCCGTTACAGGCTGGTGCCTTAAAATTGAGGAAGAAAACTCACCCGATATCGCTGCGTGAGTGATCGGCAGGTGCCAGCGTGACTGGCACCTGTTCTTCCAGAGTTTTATGCAGCGGCCGCGGCTCACCAATCAGATAGCCCTGCAAATAATCAATCCCCAGAGAAATCACCGCACTGCGTATTTCTTCGCTTTCAACATACTCCGCGACCACCAACATTTTTTTCATCCGTGCCAGGTGACAAATCGAGGCCACGATTTGGTAGTCGAGACTATTTGAGACAATGTTACGGATAAAGCTTCCGTCAATCTTCAGGATGTCAGCACTCACATTTTTCAACCGTGCATAACTGGCATAGCCGGTACCAAAATCATCGATCGCAATCTGACAGCCCAATACTTGCAGTTGCAGCAATGTTGCCTGGGCCTGCTCCGCATTGGTTAACGCATTGCTCTCTGTAACCTCAAAGATCAATTGCCATGCTTCAACCTGATACTTCACCAACAACTGGCTGATTTCGTGAGGAAATTTGGCTCGACATACGGACGTGGGCGATAAATTGATCGCAAAACGATGAGCGGGCATTTTCTCCCGATTCTGCGCCATAAATTTCAGCGTATTTTCAATAACCCACAGATCAATGCTGGATGACAACCCAAACTCATGGGCTACCGGTAAGAAATTATCAGGGGCAATCGTTTCACCTTCATCGCCCTGAAGACGCAGCAGGATTTCATGATAAACATCGCCCCGCACGCCAAAAATCGGCTGTGCCATCAGGAAGAAGCGATCATGCTCCAGCGCCTGCTGCAAACGGTTCATCATCGCCACTTTATCTTTCAGATCCCGCTGCAGGTGCATGACGCCACGTCGCTGCAAATTTTCCGGCATATTGGTCGCCAGCGAGAGCTCGGCGATGGTGCTTAACTCCCCCAGTAACAGATAGATGTGGTTAACGGGTGAGCGAACATAGCAAAAACTGATCCCAACCTGCGGTTGTAGGGGCATACCATCCCAGACAAAACGAAACTGCCTGATATGTTTATCCAGCGCTTCAATACGCTGCTGATGTGACTCAGTATTAAAACGCAGAATTAAATCATTACCGGATAATTGAAAAACATATTCGTCTTGTTCCAGCAACGGCGCTATCCAGTGAGCGAGTTTTTGCTTGTACTGGATGCGCAGCATAATACCGTAGTTTTTCACCAACAGTTCCATGCCCGGTATACGCAGAAAACAGAGCACTGACCATGGCGCTTTTTTCAGCGTTCGGTTCAATGCCCGCAGATTTGGCAAATGCACCATTGGATCAAAATATGCCAGACGATGCGTGCGTCGGGTGACAAATCGCTGACGTGTTGCCAGCACGGCAATGTAATTTACGATGAAAGAAAAAACGAGGTAACTCGAAGAGGTAATTGCAAGTTGTGTATCATACCCCGAATACCAGGGCATATAGCGTTGATAATAATGAATGGCAGTTATCAAAACGACTGTCCATATCATTGAAATAAATCGGTAACCGTAACGCATTGCGCCCCATAACATGACAGGCAGTAACAGAGATAAAGTATAATTGGTGCTGAATATCGAACTCTGTTCATTTAACGGCATAAACAGCATACCCATCAACAAAGTCAATATTATCAACCAGGCTGCAAACTCTGTGCGCGTTACTTTGGTGTCAACTTGCTGCTTTAATTGCGAAAAATAGCCCCGTATATGCAGCGGGTTTCGAATGGTTCGGATGATAAAATAGCACAGAGGAATACCAACAAGGTTCCCTACCAGCATAGCCTGGTAGTTGATCAACGTTCCGGTATTAAAGGGCATAACGCCCACCATACCTGATTTGCTCTCGTATACGCCAACAAACGCGGCGAACTGATAGAGGATCAGGAATAGCGTTGCCGGACAGAAAACCTGCCAAAATATTCGTTGAAACATCAGATGGGCGTCGCCATGCGCCACGTTGTTTCGCCGGGGAGAAAAAACTTTATATCCGCCCCAACTAAGCACCATTGTAACTATAAAGTGCGTAATAATTGACAGCGTTTCAAATAACCCAACCTGCGGATATTTGTACCAACCGATGGCTATGATTATTCCTGGTAATGCTGCCCAACTAAAAAACAACATCAGGCTAATCATCAGCGCTAAAGGCAGGTAAAAAAGGACGACTGTACCGGTACTAATATGTGCGTAGGTATTGGCAGTGCTCAATAACGGCAACAGTAAAGATGGTAAGATGAGGGGCAGCGCCCACCATTTATCTCTAATACTTATATAATTTTTATTGAGTTTCATAGATGCTCAGTAGAATCCCTCACGTCATGTAGGGGTATTTTCTGTAGAGGGCATTCAGACAGGCATCCCACCTGGCTTTAAAACTATGATGTAATACACATCACAATGGCTCATCAATTTTAGTTACGGATAACAGACGGGGTTTGATATATGTCAAAAAAAATATCCCCCATTAATCAATTATTACCTTTTTCTTTATTTATGATCGTTTATTCATTATTAATGCAAATAATAATATTAATTTCCATAACATAAGGCGATAAAACCGTTGATGCAATTTTACATAACGAAGAATTGACCATTCCCTCTTAGTGTGCCTTAATGTAAGTATCGCCCACTAGTTGGGTACACTTTAAGGAACCTTTTGTGAGCCAGGTTACCAGCCTACGCAAACGACACCGATTTAACAGTCGCATGATCCGGATCGTACTGCTTATCAGCTTCATCTTCTTCTTCGGACGCTTCGTCTACTCTGCTATCGGTGCGTGGCACCACCACCAGGACAAGAAAGAATCCCAGCAGATCACCTTGCCGCAACAGACTTCTCCTGCTCAAACTGACGAACGCTGAACGCTCGTATCTGTGATCCCCCTGTCTTAAGATTCCTTACCGGATGGCTAATCGCCTGACATTTAACCATCCGGTAAGGGATTTGAGCGAACATTTTTCGCCCATCCAGCCAACAGCACCGACTGCTGCATTGGATATGCCTGTGGCGTTCCGCACAATTACACAATCTTTTCCTTCCGCTTCCCCGCACCATTTGCGCTGTTTTTTTACGTTCGACTTTACTGAACATAAAAAGACTCACTCAGCTCAAATAACCGCTAATTAATACCCTCAAAAAATATCAGCGGTTTACACATTAATATTTTGTATAAAAATTAAATGTTTATTTGAATTTCTAACATTTATTCATACTACAGGGTTATACCATGCGTAGTTTTACATTATTTCCCAAAATACGTACCGGTCTTGAATGGCTTGCCGGGCACAGTGATGCGGTAATTCAATTTGGCTGGAACATCGTCGCTGCCGTCATTTTGCTGTTTGTCGGTAAATTTATCGCTCGCCTGCTCTCCCGCGGGCTGGAAAAATTACTCCTCAAGCGAAAAGTCGACATCACCATCATCCAGTTCTTCACCGCCCTCGTCCGCTACATTACCCTCGCCTTCTTCGTTGTCGCCGCACTGGGCCGCGTCGGTATTGAAACATCATCCATTATTGCGGTTATCGGTGCCGCGGGGCTGGCCGTCGGCCTGGCATTGCAGGGATCGCTATCCAACTTTGCCGCAGGCGTCTTGTTGGTCTCCCTACGTCCATTTCGCGCCGGGGAAGTCGTACAGATTGGCGCAGTTACCGGAACGGTAGAAAAGGTCCACATCTTCTCCACCACGCTTCTCACTGCCGACAGCAAAGAAGTGGTGATCCCAAACGGTAAGATCATTTCCGATAACATTATTAACTATTCCCGCCACCCATTTCGCCGCATCGATCTGGTCATTGGCGTCGGTTACCAGAGCCGCATCGCTGATGTCAAACGCGTTATCAATCGGATCATCGATCAGGATCGTCGTATAGACCAGAAACGTGGTGTGACCGTGCGCCTGGGAGAGCTTGGTGCCTCATCGCTGAACTTCTATGTTCGTGTATGGGTACGCAACGCTGAGTACTGGAACACCTATTACGATCTGCTGGAAAATATCAAAGAAGCGCTGGACGACAACCATATCGACCTGCCCTATCCGCAAATGGATATTCGTGTGGAAAATGTTGCATCCAAAACGCAGCCCCAGCTGCAGTTGGTTGATTAGCCAACCCTCTGTTATCACATTCTGCCGATGTGCTTGCTGAAATTCGGGCAATAAAAAACCCTCTGTAAACAGAGGGTTTTTGCATAGCATCGGTTCAGAAACCGCTAACAGACAGGAATATTATTCCCACTCAATCGTCGCTGGCGGCTTACCGCTGATGTCATACACCACGCGGGAGATACCGTTAACTTCGTTGATGATGCGGTTGGAAACGCGGCCCAGGAAGTCATACGGCAGGTGCGCCCAATGTGCGGTCATAAAGTCGATAGTTTCTACAGCACGCAGGGAGACAACCCAGTCATACTTACGGCCATCGCCCATTACGCCAACGGAACGAACCGGCAGGAATACGGTGAACGCCTGACTGACTTTGTTGTACAGGTCAGCTTTGTGCAGTTCTTCGATGAAGATAGCATCCGCACGACGCAGCAAATCGCAGTACTCTTTCTTCACTTCGCCCAGCACGCGAACGCCGAGACCCGGACCCGGGAATGGGTGACGGTACAGCATGTCATACGGGAGACCCAGTTCCAGACCAATTTTGCGCACTTCGTCTTTGAACAGCTCACGCAACGGTTCAACCAGGCCCATCTTCATCTCTTTCGGCAGGCCGCCCACGTTGTGGTGAGATTTGATAACGTGCGCTTTACCGGTTGCCGAAGCAGCAGATTCGATAACGTCCGGGTAGATGGTGCCCTGCGCCAGCCACTTAACGTCTTCCAGTTTCAGTGCTTCTTCATCGAACACTTCAACGAACACGCGACCAATGATTTTACGTTTGGCTTCCGGATCGTTCTCGCCTTTCAGCGCGTCGAGGAAACGCTGTTCGCCTTCAACGTGAATAATGTTCAGACCGAAGTGATCGCCGAACATATCCATCACCTGCTGCGCTTCGTTCAGACGCAACAGACCGTTATCGACGAAGACACAGGTCAGGTTTTTGCCAATTGCACGGTGCAGCAGCATGGCGGTAACGGAGGAATCAACGCCACCGGACAGACCGAGGATCACTTTGTCATTGCCAACCTGCTCACGAATACGTGCAACAGCGTCGTCGATGATTTTTTCCGGCGTCCACAGCGCTTCACACTGGCAGATGTCACGCACAAAGCGCTCCAGCATGCGCATACCCTGACGAGTATGGGTGACTTCCGGGTGGAACTGCACGCCGTAGAAGCGTTTTTCTTCGTGCGCCATGATAGCGAACGGGCAGCTGTCGGTGCTGGCAACGGTCACGAAACCTTCCGGAATCGCAGTCACTTTATCGCCGTGGCTCATCCATACGTCCAGCAGCGGTTTGCCTTCTGCAGTCAGGGAGTCTTCGATACCGCGGACAAGCGCGCTATCGGTCTGGACTTCAACCTGTGCATAACCGAACTCACGCTCGTTAGAACCTTCAACATGTCCACCCAGTTGCATTGCCATGGTCTGCATGCCATAGCACACGCCAAAGACCGGCACGCCAGCATTGAACACGTACTCTGGTGCACGTGGGCTGTTTGCTTCGGTGGTACTTTCCGGACCACCGGAAAGAATAATACCGCTTGGGTTGAATTCGCGAATTTGTGCTTCCGTAACATCCCATGCCCACAGTTCACAGTAGACGCCCAGTTCACGAACGCGACGTGCAACCAGCTGAGTGTACTGCGATCCGAAATCGAGGATGAGAATGCGATGTTTATGAATATTGTCTGTCATTGACGCTAATTCCGAGGCAAGTGAAACAAATTCGCCCGGCATAGAGCCGGGCGCGGAAACTTATCAGGAGCCCATGCGGTAGTTAGGGGACTCTTTGGTGATGGTCACATCGTGAACGTGACTTTCCTGGATACCCGCACCGCTGATACGGACAAATTCAGCTTTCGTGCGCAGCGCGTCGATAGTACCACAGCCGGTCAGGCCCATACAGGAGCGCAGGCCGCCCATCTGCTGGTGAATGATCTCTTTCAGGCGACCTTTATACGCCACGCGACCTTCGATACCTTCCGGAACCAGTTTGTCAGCCGCGTTATCGCTCTGGAAGTAACGGTCAGAAGACCCTTTGGACATCGCGCCCAGGGAACCCATTCCACGGTAAGACTTATAAGAACGCCCCTGGTACAGTTCGATTTCCCCCGGAGACTCTTCGGTACCTGCCAGCATAGAACCCACCATGACGGCAGCAGCACCGGCAGCAATCGCTTTCGCGATGTCGCCAGAGAAACGAATACCGCCGTCGGCGATAACCGGAATGCCTGTCCCTTCCAGTGCTGCAACCGCATCGGAAACGGCGGTAATCTGCGGAACGCCCACACCGGTAACGATACGAGTAGTACAGATGGAACCAGGACCGATACCGACTTTAACCGCGCTACAACCTGCTTCGGCCAGCGCACGCGCGCCTGCACCCGTGGCAACGTTACCGCCGATGATCTGCAGATCCGGATATTTTGCACGGGTTTCGCGGATACGCTGCAGAACGCCTTCAGAGTGACCGTGAGAGGAGTCGATCAGCAGAACGTCAACACCGGCGGCAACCAGCGCATCAACACGCTCTTCATTACCTGCGCCTGCACCAACCGCAGCACCCACGCGCAGACGACCATGCTCATCTTTACAGGCGTTAGGTTTACGTTCTGCTTTCTGGAAATCTTTTACAGTGATCATGCCGAGCAGATGGAAGCTGTCATCAACGACCAGTGCTTTCTCAACACGTTTTTCGTGCATTTTGGCAAAAACAACATCACGCGCTTCACCTTCGCGTACGGTAACCAGACGCTCTTTCGGCGTCATGTAAACGCTAACCGGCTGACTGAGGTCGGTAACAAAGCGTACGTCACGACCGGTGATGATACCGACCAGTTCGTTGTCTTCCGTTACCACCGGGTAGCCTGCAAAACCGTTACGCTCGGTCAGTTCTTTCACTTCGCGCAGCGTGGTGGTTGGCAGTACGGTCTGTGGGTCAGTCACCACGCCAGATTCGTGTTTTTTCACGCGACGAACTTCTTCCGCCTGGCGCTCGATGGACATGTTTTTGTGGATAAAACCGATGCCGCCTTCCTGAGCCAGAGCAATTGCCAGGCGCGCTTCCGTCACGGTGTCCATCGCTGCAGAGAGCATAGGAATGTTCAGGCGAATGGTTTTCGTCAACTGCGTGCTGAGGTCAGCTGTATTCGGCAGAACGGTAGAATGAGCGGGAACGAGGAGGACGTCGTCAAACGTCAGGGCTTCTTTAGCGATACGTAGCATGGGCAATATCTCACCTGAGAGGTTATTAAATATTGCCGCGGCATTATACAGAGCGTAACCGATTGCATCCACACTTTTTTGCAAAAAAACCTTGCGCTCCTCGGTGAGCATGTTACTTTCGATTGAATAACCTGCTGATTTAGAATTTGATCCCGCTCACATGTTATCCTCTCAGACCACCTCAATTTTTACCGTAAGCCGCCTAAACCAGACGGTTCGCCTGCTGCTTGAGCAGGAAATGGGACACGTGTGGATCAGCGGTGAAATATCGAATTTCACCCAGCCCTCTTCCGGCCACTGGTATTTCACGCTTAAAGATGACACCGCCCAGGTACGCTGCGCGATGTTCCGCAACAGTAACCGCCGGGTGACCTTCCGCCCGCAGCATGGGCAGCAAGTGCTGGTACGCGCCAACATTACGCTGTACGAGCCGCGCGGTGATTATCAGATTATCGTTGAGAGCATGCAGCCGGCGGGTGAAGGCTTATTACAGCAGAAGTATGAACAGCTAAAAGCCAAATTACAGGCTGAGGGGTTGTTCGATCAGCAACATAAACAACCGTTGCCCTCACCGGCCCATTGCGTCGGGGTGATTACCTCGAAAACCGGGGCTGCGCTGCACGATATTCTCCACGTGCTAAAGCGTCGTGACCCATCCCTGCCCGTTATTATCTACCCGACCGCGGTCCAGGGCGACGATGCGCCAGGACAAATCGTTCGCGCCATTGAGCTGGCGAATGCGCGGGACGAGTGCGATGTCTTAATCGTCGGCCGTGGCGGCGGATCGCTGGAAGATTTATGGAGCTTTAACGACGAACGCGTGGCGCGGGCAATCTTTGCCAGCCGCATTCCGGTAGTAAGCGCCGTCGGCCACGAAACAGATGTCACGATTGCCGATTTTATTGCAGATTTACGGGCGCCTACGCCATCAGCTGCGGCGGAAATTGTCAGCCGCAATCAACTGGAACTGCTGCGTCAAATTCAGCATGGCCAGCAACGTCTGGAAATGGCGATGGACTACTACATCGCCAACCGTACTCGTCGATTTACCCAACTTCATCACCGTTTGCAACAGCAACATCCGCAACTGCGTCTGGCCCGTCAGCAGACAGTGCTGGAGCGACTGCGCCAGCGGATGAATTTCGCACTTGAGAATAAGATTAAGCAGGCCAATCAGCGCCAACAGCGCGTAAGCCAACGCCTGAGCCAACAAAACCCACAGCCGCGCATTTATCGGGCGCAAACCCGTATTCAGCAACTGGAGTACCGTCTGGCAGAGAATATCCGCACACGTTTAAGCGCACAGCGAGAACGCTTCGGCAATGTGGTGACACATCTTGAAGCGGTGAGTCCTCTCTCTACACTCGCTCGTGGTTATAGCGTCACTACCGCGACGGACGGCAAAGTGCTGAAGCAGACGAAACAGGTAAAAACCGGGGATGTGCTCACTACCCGCCTGTCAGACGGTTGGGTAGAGAGCGAAGTGAAAGGCGTAACGGCGGCAAAGAAAACGCGTAAAAAAAAGCCAGATTAAACCGGCACAAATTCCACACGTTTCTTCGAAATCAGACCATGACCATTCTGACAGAAGTAATCCACCGCTCCGCAGGCTTTTAATACCTGGAGCGGTTGATGGCACTCCGGACAGCGCACTTCTAACGGAATATCTTTTTTGCAGTTTTCACAGTGCGCCACACCGTTTTGCGGTTCCAGTTCAGCGTGACAATCCGGGCAGTTCATTGACATGGTGACTCCTATAAAGGGCGTTCAGCTCGGCACTAATTTTACCACGATACGCTTAGTGTGGGCCACGCAGCTGTTGCTGTAGGATCAGTAATCGTTCGACCTCCTCCAGTCTGCGCTGCGTTGTGCTCCTCACCTCCTGTGGGCTGCGTTCAAACAGGCTTTGCGCCCCCAGAATATGCTCCGCCAGACAATGGGCATAAATCGTGCCGGGAAGCCTCCAGCGACGCACAGCATCACCGTCAATCAATTCAAGCATATCCCCGGCGCCGCGCCGGTCATGGCTGATGATACAACCATCGCTCAGATACAGACGCAAACCTTTTTGCCCGCCAGTTGGCCCCGCGTATTTATTCAGCCAGATATCCAGCGGTATACCGCTAATCTGTCCCTGAAGATGAGCTTCACCCTCTGCCGTAGTCAGATCACCACGGGAGATATCACGCCCCAGGCGGTCTTTCGCGGTTATCACCTGCAGCACCATCTCATCACTTCCCCCGAGGTAGCGAACCGTTTCACGCAACATAGCCAGCACGTGCGTACCTATATCCAGAATCACGCCATCCGGATGGCGAAGCTCGCGCGTATCCGGCTCGCCGGTGGCAAAGTTGAGCGCGATAGGTTCCCCGGCGGTGTTAAACCCGCTTGGCTCCTGCAAGAATCCTTCAATTTTAACAATGTCCGAAACGTGGGAAACCAGTGCCGGTTGCGGGTTATCGCCCTGCCACTGCGCCCCGAGTTTGCCCAATGCCAACTGCATTGCGCCATTACGCGCCATCCAGTGGTCTAGCGCCAGTACGCGATCAGCAACGCCGGGTTGAGCCAGCAGCATTTTCAGTTTTTCAATTTGGGAAAGCGTGGCGACAATCGGTTTTTCGACCACGATACGTGCGATGGGAGCGGCCAGCGCCTGTTCCAGCACCTCAAGATGGTGCAGGGATGCGGTGGTGATAAACAGGGTATCAAGCGGTGTGGCAAGAAGTTCAGCGAGCGATGCGCAGCGTGTCACATCTGCAGGCTGTTTTGCGGGTTGCACATCAAATCCCACACAGCGGAGTGAATCACCGAACATGTGGCGTAATGCGGGCAAGTATGCCGTTTCAACCACCGCGCCAAGCCCCACAAACCCTAACAGCATACGTTTACCTCGTTGATTGAATTGCCGGAGCAGAATGCCCGCCCCGGCAATGTCGAGGTGTTATCAGGCGCTGGTAACCGGTTTAGTCTGCGCATTCTCCAGCATACGGCGTACCGGAACAATGAGGACTATCAGTACCGCAGCACAGATTATCAACGCGATGGAACAACGTGCAAACAGATCCGGCAGCATATCCAGCTGGTCGGCTTTCACGTGGCCGCCAATCAAACCTGCAGCCAGGTTACCCAGCGCACTGGCACAGAACCACAGCCCCATCATCTGACCGCGCATTCTTTCCGGAGCCAACAGCGTCATCGTCGCCAGGCCAATCGGACTCAGACACAGCTCACCAAGCGTCAGCATCAGGATGCTGCCCACCAGCCAGAAAGGCGAAACGCCAGCACCACCGTTACTGAGAACGTTTTGCGCTGCCAGCATCATCAGACCAAAGCCTGCAGCGGCACAGAGAATACCGATAACAAATTTAGTGATACTGCTCGGGCGAATGTTCATACTCGCCAGCTTCGGCCACGCCCAGCTGAATACCGGGGCCAGCAGAATGATAAACAGCGCGTTAATCGACTGGAACCAGACTGCCGGGATTTCAAAATCGCCGATCATACGGTTAGTGTAGTCGTTAGCGAACAGGTTAAACGACGTTGGCTTTTGCTCAAATGCCGACCAGAAGAAAGCAGCGGAAACCAGCAGGATAAAGCAGACCAGCAGTCTGGCGCGCTCTTTGCGGTTCAGACCGGCAAAGACAAACAGGTAGATGAAGTAGAGGGCTACGGATGCCGCAATCACATACACCAACACACTGGCTACCGCGACCGGGTTAATCACAATCACACCTTGAGCAATCAGGGTAACAATGACCGCCACACCTACCGCCAGCGCCAACAACCACGTGCCTACGCCCTTTCTTTTGACTACCGGACTGTTCCAGGTAGAGTCCAGCCCGACTTCGCTGTCGTAGCGCTTCATCGCCGGAACAGCAAACACGCGGAAGATAATTAATGCGACCAGCATCCCGATACCACCGATACCAAAGCCCCAATGCCAGCCATGAGATTTAATCAGCCAACCGGAGATCAACGGAGCAATAAAGGAGCCCATATTGATACCCATGTAGAACAGCGAGAAACCGCCATCACGACGCGCATCGCCTTTTTTATACAGCGTCCCGACCATCACCGAGATACAGGTCTTGAACAGACCAGAGCCGAGCACGATAAACATCAGGCCGATAAAGAACAGGTTGTCACCCATGATGGCAGAGAGCGCAATCGACAGATGGCCGAGGGCAATCAGGATAGAGCCATACCAGACAGCTCTTTGCTGACCGAGCCAGTTATCCGCCAGCCAACCGCCCGGCAGCGCGGCAAGATACATCGTACCGGCAAAGATACCGACAATCGCCGACGCATTTTCACGCGCCAGCCCCATACCGCCGTCATAAACGGTAGCAGCCATAAACAGGATCAGTAACGGACGAATGCCATAAAACGAAAAACGCTCCCACATCTCAGTGAAGAACAATGAGCCGAGCGGATAAGGATGACCGAAGAACGTTCGGCTTTCTTTTTGATTAACAGAGGATTGCATAATTCTCCCGAAAAGATATGTCGTGTGCTTGTAAACACCGTGATGTACGCCGGCCAGTTACGTAGCTGGTCGATTTTTTACATACGGCGAAGAGTTATTTAACCATTTGATAACCTGACAGTAGTTTTGTCTAGTACCAACCGGGTGACTTTAAGATGAAAATTCGACAATTGTCTACTTTCTTAGATTTAAACTTGGTAAAAAGCGAATAGTCATTGACAGCAAACAGACAGGTACAGGCGAAAAAAAGCCCGCGATTTACGCGGGCCTCTATCAGCATCAGCAACGATTACTTGCTTTTTTTGATGTGTTTTATCAAACGCTTACGCTTACGCATCTGCGTTGGTGTCAGCGTATTACGTTTGTTCGCAAACGGGTTTTCCCCTTCTTTGAACTGAATACGGATTGGCGTCCCCATGACTTCCAGTGATTTGCGGAAGTAGTTCATCAGATAGCGCTTGTATGAATCCGGCAGGTCTTTCACCTGGTTACCGTGAATCACCACAATCGGCGGGTTATAACCACCGGCATGGGCATACTTAAGCTTCACACGACGACCACGCACCAGCGGCGGCTGATGGTCTTCTGCCGCCATGGTCATGATGCGGGTCAGCATCGCGGTGCTAACGCGGCGGGTTGAGCTGTCATACGCTTCGCGCACGGATTCGAACAGGTTACCTACACCGCTGCCGTGCAGCGCGGAGATAAAGTGAACGCGGGCAAAGTCGATAAAGCCCAGACGGAAGTCCAGCGTCTCTTTTACCTGTTCTTTCACTTCCTGCGTCAGGCCGTCCCATTTGTTGACGACAATAACAAGTGAGCGCCCACTATTGAGGATAAAGCCCAGCAGCGAGAGGTCCTGATCGGAGATCCCTTCGCGTGCGTCAATCACCAGCATCACCACGTTGGCATCTTCAATTGCCTGCAACGTTTTGATTACGGAGAATTTTTCTACCGCTTCGGTAATTTTGCCGCGCTTACGCACGCCCGCGGTATCGATGAGCACATATTCGCGCTCATCGCGCTGCATCGGAATATAAATACTGTCACGCGTGGTCCCCGGCATATCGTAAACCACAACGCGGTCTTCACCGAGAATACGGTTAGTCAGTGTGGACTTACCTACGTTCGGGCGCCCGACAATCGCCAGTTTGATGGGCAGATCCTGCGGATTGAAATCATCTTCAGGCTCTTCTTCACCGTTTTCTTCGGCTTCCAGTTTCGCCCAGTATTCCGCATCTTCATCTACCTCTTCCTGCGGTGCGACATCATCCATCCAAGGCAGCAGAACGTGCTCCAGCAGGCTGAGGACGCCACGACCATGGGACGCCGCGATGGGGTAAATTTCGCCCAGCCCCAGTGAATAGAAATCGACAACCGCCTGATCCGGATCGAGTCCGTCAGTTTTGTTGGCGACCAGGAACGTCGGTTTCTGGCGCGCACGCAGATGCTTGGCAATGGCTTCATCTGCCGGCATCAGGCCAGCACGCGCGTCCACCATGAACAGCACAACGTCTGCTTCTTCGATAGCCAGCAACGACTGCTCAGCCATACGGGTTTCAACACCGTCTTCGGTGCCATCAATACCGCCAGTATCGATGCAGATAAACTCGCGGCCTTCAATTTCCGCACGACCGTACTTACGGTCACGAGTCAGACCCGGGAAATCCGCAACCAGCGCATCTCGGGTGCGAGTTAGACGGTTAAATAACGTGGATTTGCCAACGTTAGGGCGCCCGACAAGCGCGACCACAGGTACCATGTTTAAAGCCTCATTTAAAAAATCATCAGACAACGGACGCTATTTTTGCGCCATTGTTAAAAACAGTAAAACGGCCCCTGCACCAGGAGCCGTTTTTCAAAGCGGGCGGCCAGGACGATTAACGCGTAATGGAGTACAGCGTACCGTCTTTCGCCTGGATCAGCAGTTTACCATCAGCAGAAACCGGCTCGGTCAGGAAACCTGAGCTGTCGACCTTCTGCTGAGCGACAAAGCGACCATCTTCAACGTTAATCCAGTGCAGGTAGCCTTCGCTATCGCCTACGACCAGGTTACCGTTATACAGAGCCGGAGACGTCAGCAGACGGTGCAGCAGATCGCTTTGCGTCCACAGCGTCACGCCGCCATCGGTCGTCAGCGCCAGCACACGGTCATTCTGATCAACCAGATAGATACGATTACCATCAACGATGAAATCATTCACCGAGCCGAGCTCACGTTTCCACATGATCTGGCCGCTGCGCAGATCCAGCGCCGTCAGGTTACCATTATAAGCCAGCGCGTAAACTACGCCATTGACGATAACCGGCGTGGTATCGACATCACTCAGACGATCGATTTCGGTTGGGCCAGTGGCCTGAGAGATACGCTGCTGCCAAATCATCTGGCCCTGCTGCATCAGTACGGCACTTACGCGACCATTATCGCCACCCACAATCGCTGCGCCAAAGGCGGTCGCCGGAGCGGATTCACCACGTAAGGAAAGTGATGGCATGTCGAGGTTTACGGTCCATTTGATGGCGCCGTCAGCTTCGTTCAATGCCTGCAACTGACCATTACTGGTGTGGATCAATACCACGCCATCGCTCACCACCGGGCGAGACAACGCTTCACCGGCAACTTTCGTTTGCCATGCGGTTGTACCGTCACTGGTGTTAAGCGCATAAACCTGTGCTTTTTCGCTGCCAATATAAACATGGCCGCCCGACACGGTTACACCGCCAGAAAGCTGAGCAGATGCACGGGAGAACCAACCGTCTTTCTCACCCAGATTAACAGACCAGACTTCTTTGCCGTCGTCTGCGTTCAGCGCTTTCACCACACCTGCGCGATCGGCTGCATAGACCACGTTATCCGCCAGTGCAGGATGAAGGTTTGAATAGAAATCGCCAATACCGTTGCCTACAGAAGTGCTCCAGGCAGTAGACGGAGTAAACTGGTTTTCAACCACCGGTAACGGGGACATCTTAACGACATCTTCTTCGCCACTAAACAGTGAACAGCCGCTCAATAGGGTAACGGAAAGCAGCCCTGGCAGAAGTAATTTACGCAATTGCATCGGGTCCCTCTCAGATGGACAAATTATTGATTTTCATCTGCATCATTTCGCTCAGAGCAGGAGAGGCATCGCTTTTCACACCCGCTTCCCATGCGCTACGCGCACCTTGTTTGTCGCCTTTGCTCAGCAACGCTTCACCACGCAGATCGGCCACAATTGCCGCCCACCCTTCACCTTTAATGGTATCGAGTGTTTTCAGCGCGGTATCAGCCTGCTTAAGCTGAACCTGAACACGAGCAAGACGCAGATTAAGCACCGCTTTAAGATTCTCATCGCTGGTGGCGGCCAGGCCTTGTTGTAACTGGGCCGCGGCTTTCTCTAGTTCGTTTTGGTCAACAAACTGCTGTGCCAGTTCCATTGACGCTAACGCGCCATAGGTGTTTTTGTTTTCCGCTGCAAATTTCTCTGCGGCAGGAATGCTATCAGGCTTACCTGCGCTAACCGCAGCCACCGTATTTTGATATGCCAGAGAAGCAGAGCGTGCGGACTCCGTCTGATGACTGGTCCAGTAACGCCAGCCGACCAGCGCGCCAACCCCTAAAATGACCCCAACAACCAGCGCTTTGCCATTTTCAGCAAAGAAGCGTTTTACCGCATCAACCTGGTCGTGTTCGTTCTCGTAAATTTCCACGCTGTCCTTCTCCTTAGCCCAGTAGAGTGCGCAAATGCGTGGCAACGCTATCCTGCGCTACTGCCGTTTGCTCACCAGAGCGCAAATCCTTCACTACAACGGTACCGTCAGCCACTTCGGACTCACCCAGTACCAGTGCAACGCGGGCGCCCCACTTATCGGCGCGAGCAAACTGTTTCTTAAAGTTGCCGCCACCGTGGTTAGTCATCAGTTTCACACCGGGAACGTCATCACGCAGACGTTCAGCAAGCCGCATCGCAGCCGACTGCGTATCCGCACCTGAAGCCACCAGGTATATATCGACAACAGGATCTGCGTTAAATTCCGGATTAACTGCCTGAACTAACAAAACAAGTCGTTCCAGGCCCATAGCGAAGCCTACCGCTGGCGTGGCACGACCGCCAAGTTGCTCAACCAGACCATCATAACGACCACCGGCACAGACGGTACCCTGTGAGCCCAGGCTGTTGGTTACCCACTCAAATACGGTGCGGTTGTAATAATCGAGACCACGAACCAGACGCTGATTAACGGTATAGGCAATACCTGCGGATTCCAGCAGTTTGCACAGACCCGCAAAATGTTCGCGAGAATCATCATCAAGATAGTCACCCAGTGCCGGGGCATCGTTCAGCAGCGCCTGCACCTCCGGGTTTTTGGAGTCGAGAACGCGCAGCGGGTTGGTGTACATGCGGCGCTTGCAATCTTCGTCCAGTTTTTCTTTGTGCTGTTCCAGGTAGGCGACCAGCGCATCACGGTAGTTAGCACGAGCTTCAAGCGAACCAATAGAGTTCAGCTCAAGGCTAACATGCTGGGAAATACCCAGTGCACGCCACCAGCGGGCAGTCAGCATAATCAGCTCAGCATCAATGTCCGGGCCTTGCAGACCAAACACTTCGACACCCAACTGATGGAATTGGCGATAACGACCTTTTTGCGGACGTTCGTGGCGGAACATCGGCCCGATGTACCACAGACGCTGTTCCTGATTGTACAGGAGACCATGTTCGATGCCGGCGCGTACGCAGCCCGCAGTGCCTTCAGGACGCAGGGTCAGGCTGTCGCCATTGCGGTCCTCAAAGGTATACATCTCTTTTTCAACGACGTCGGTCACTTCACCGATCGCACGTTTGAATAACGGGGTCTGCTCTACAATCGGCAAGCGGATTTCACTGTAACCGTAGCTGCCGAGCACGTTTTTAAGAGTGCCTTCAATGCGCTGCCAGATGGCGGTTTCGCCAGGCAGATAATCGTTCATGCCGCGAATGGCTTGAATGTTTTTTGCCACGTTTATTCTCTTTATGGATATAAAAATGAACCCTCAGCGCTACCCCGGATAATACGGGCGCCATGCGGGTTCAATCATACACGGGAAGCACGCCGCTTCCCATCACGTTATTATTTTTCAAGCTGCTGCACGTCAATGCGTCGCGCTTCGTCGAGGATACTCGCTTTGGCGCGAATACGGGCTTCGAGCTGCGTGATCATGTCGTCGTTATCGATTCTGTCTTTACGCACGCCGTCTTCATACAGGCCGCTTTTCTTGTTACCGCCCGTAACGCCCAGCGTAGAAACCAGTGCTTCGCCAGGACCGTTTACCACACAACCGATGATCGAAACGTCCATTGGCGTAATGATATCTTCCAGGCGTTGCTCCAACGCGTTAACCGTGCCGATAACGTCGAACTCCTGGCGTGAGCAGGTTGGACAAGCGATGAAGTTGATCCCGCGCGCGCGAATGCGCAGCGATTTCAGGATATCAAAGCCCACTTTGATCTCTTCGACCGGATCCGCCGCCAAAGAAACGCGCAGCGTGTCGCCGATCCCTTCAGATAACAGCAGGCCAAGGCCGATCGCGGACTTCACCGAACCGCTACGCAGGCCACCGGCTTCGGTGATCCCCAGATGCAGCGGTTGATCGATCTGTTTTGCCAGCAGACGATAAGATTCTACGGCGAGGAAAACGTCAGACGCTTTCACGCTGACTTTGAACTGATCGAAGTTCAGGCGATCGAGATGATCCACATGACGCATCGCGGATTCCAGCAGCGCCTGCGGCGTCGGCTCACCGTATTTTTCCTGCAGGTCTTTTTCCAGCGATCCGGCGTTTACACCAATGCGGATAGGAATGTTTTTATCACGAGCGCAATCCACCACCATGCGAATACGCTCTTCGTTACCGATGTTACCTGGGTTGATACGCAGACAATCGACACCGTATTCCGCCACTTTCAGCGCAATACGATAATCAAAGTGAATATCGGCAACCAGCGGGACATTAACCTGCTGTTTGATAAGCTTGAACGCTTCTGCAGCATCCATTGTCGGTACAGAGACGCGAACAATATCTGCGCCTACACGTTCCAGCGCTTTGATCTGATTAACCGTCGCTTCCACATCCGTGGTCCGCGTATTGGTCATAGACTGTACAGCGATGGGAGCCCCATCGCCGATCGGCACGTTCCCAACGTAAATGCGTGTCGATTTTCTACGTTGAATTGGAGCCTGATTATGCATTAAAAAATCTCCCGCATTGCCGTCTGTTACTGAGCCGGTGATTGTTCGGCATTAACGGTCAGACGCGCAACCTGGTTAGTTCTGATAAAACGACTCAGGTCGACAGGTTTACCCTGGAACTGAATCTGCACTGCCGCCGGAGCGCCAATTTTTAGTTTGTACGGCGCCTGACCGGTCAGATTCAAATTGCCATCTTTACGCTGCATGCCGCTAAACAGTTTTTTACCGGTTGCGTCGGTCACTTCCAGCCAGCAATCGGCGGTAAAGTTCATCACCAGCGCGTTAGGATCGGCAGCCGGCGTTGTTACACCCGCCTGGTCAGTCGGCAGTGGTGCAGCTGTCGCGGGTGCTGTGGGTGTGGTCGTTGCAGTATCAACATTGGCCTGAGACGGAGCCACAACGGCGTTTTGATCTGCGCCAGGCGCCGGGGTCGCTGCGGTATCCGGCGTTTGAGCGGCATCAGCCACTGCGCCATCATCCGGAGCCGGTGTACTGTCCTGGCTTGCAGCGGCGCTGGTATCCAGCGGCACGCTCTGCGCGTTATCTTTACCGGCATTCAGTTCAGCAGAAGATTGATCGGCCATCGTGGTGATCTCTTCCTGCTGCGCTTTATGGTTCTGCCACCACCAGGCACCGGTCAGTCCGACAACGACAAACAGTACCAGCCAGGTAAAGGTCATTAGCCAGCCGTCACGCTTCTTGCGGCGCTTACCGAGCGAAAAACTCTGCATCGGCGCAACTTTGGCAGGGCGAATCGGAGCCTGTTTTTCCAGCCCTGGCAACAGTTCTTCTTCAGGAATATGCACCAGACGCGCATAAGAACGGATATACCCGCGCAGGAATGTTGAAGCGAGATCGGCTGGTGCCTTATCTTCTTCAATATCGCGTACCGTGGAGACCTTCAGGCAGAGTCGTTCCGCGACCACCTGTTGGCTGAATCCGAGTTGTTCACGGGCATTGCGCAGACGAACGCCGGTGGATAGTGCTTCATTTTTGTCGTGCGTGGCTTCAGTATTCATTCGCTACAGCTGCGTAAATTTGGGTTCTGGCGCCGGCGAGCCACAATGCTCACCCACACCGCGAAACATCTGGTCAGTTAACCTTCGTCAGACAGTATAAAACGGTCAGACTATCTATGACAAAACAGCGTAAACCTAAGGGCTAAACGCTTGTTGCACCGCTACATACTGCCTTAAAGTCGACTAAAACGCACCGTTATTATTGTTCAGACGACGACAACAAAGGACCTTATATAACTTACATTGCACTACGGTACATTATTTATACCGTAGTGCATTCGGCATCAAACGGTTTTGATATCGATAGCATCGCCCTGCATACGCTTGCGCAGAGTACGCTTGGTACGGTCGATAACATCTCCCGCCAGCTGACCACAGGCTGCATCGATGTCATCACCACGTGTTTTACGCACGATGGTCGTGAAACCATAGCTCATCAACACTTTAGAGAAACGATCGATACGACTGTTAGAGCTACGGCCATACGGCGCGCCCGGGAACGGGTTCCACGGAATCAGGTTGATCTTACACGGCGTATCTTTCAGCAGTTCTGCAAGCTGATGCGCATGCTCAGTGCCATCGTTGATGTGGTCCAACATCACATACTCGATGGTCACGCGGCCCTGGTTCGCATTGGATTTCTCCAGATAGCGGCGCACTGCCCCGAGGAACGTTTCGATATTGTACTTTTTGTTGATAGGCACAATTTCGTCACGAATTTCATCATTTGGCGCATGCAGAGAAATCGCCAGTGCGACATCAATCATATCGCCCAACTTATCCAGCGCAGGGACAACGCCTGAGGTGGACAGCGTAACGCGACGCTTGGACAACCCGAAACCGAAGTCATCAAGCATAATTTCCATCGCCGGAACGACGTTAGTCAGGTTAAGCAGTGGCTCCCCCATCCCCATCATCACCACGTTGGTGATGGGACGTACGCCTGTGGCTTTCACCGCGCCGACGATTTTCGCCGCACGCCAGACCTGACCAATGATTTCCGACACCCGCAGGTTACGGTTAAAGCCCTGCTGCGCCGTAGAGCAGAATTTACACTCTAATGCACAACCAACCTGTGAAGAAACACACAGGGTCGCGCGATCGTCTTCCGGGATATACACCGTTTCAACGCGCTGATCGCCAACCGCGATGGCCCATTTGATAGTGCCATCAGAAGAACGCTGCTCTTCCACCACTTCCGGGGCGCGAATTTCAGCCACTTCTTTCAGTTTGTTGCGCAGCACCTTATTGATGTCAGTCATGTCATCAAAATTGTCGCTGCAATAGTGGTACATCCATTTCATGACCTGATCGGCACGAAACGGCTTTTCGCCCATCTCTTTGAAGAATTCGCGCATCTGCTGACGGTTCAGATCCAGCAGGTTAATTTTTCCATTTTTATTTGGAACCGCAGCAATGACGACTTCAGAGGTGTTAACTAATTCAGACATAATTTTTTCCGGCCTCGTTGTTACACGTTATGGCCCGTGGAGGGTTAAAAAGAAACGCCCCGGTAAGCGGTCTGCTCTTTCGGGGCGTTGCATTGTACAAAGTCTGGCGCAGGGATGCCACGTTTGCACGAAGCATTAGCGAAAATAATATGTAAATCGCTAATTCATCTCCAAAGGATTTCGCGTCGCAGGAAGGCGGCAAGTTCGAGCATCCCCGGGAGCATAGAAAACTATGTGACCGGGGTAAACGAACGCAGCCAACGCATCTGCGACGTGAAAGACGCGGGAGATTAGCGAGTGCGCGGGCAAACCTCGCCTTCACCAAAGAAATAGGCGATTTCACGGGCTGCGGATTCAACGGAATCGGAACCGTGGGTACCATTCTCGGTGAAGCTGTCCGCGTAGTCGGCACGCAGCGTACCGGCCAGCGCATTTGCCGGATTCGTTGCGCCCAGCAGATCGCGATGACGCTGTACGGCATTTTCGCTTTCCAGTACGGAAACAACGATTGGACCGGAGGTCATGAATTCAACCAGGCCATCAAAGAACGGTTTGCCGTCGTGCTCAGCATAGAAGCCACGCGCCTGCTCAACGCTCAGGTGCAGCATTTTAGTACCGACAATTTTGAACCCTGCAGCTTCGAAGCGCGCAAAGATGCTCCCAATAACGTTTTTTGCCACCGCGTTTGGTTTGATGATGGAAAAAGTACGTTCAATAGCCATGATTACCTCTGAAAAAAGATGTTCTGTTATGGTTTACCTGGCGCGGATTATAAAGAGCATCCTGGCCGTTGACTATTGACGAAGGTAACATTTCTTTAAAATAAGATGATTTTTAGCAACAAACTATCTCAACCTGGTCTATTGCAAAGAAAATCTCACCGTCGCCACCTGTCCCGCGTCATCCATCACCAGCAGTTGGTAATCCCCTTTTACAGTGAGTCGCAGGGTAAGATGACGCCCACGATCATCGAGCCGTTCACCGTTAAGGAACCACCAGCGCTCACCTGTCCCACCGCTGGTTTGCACCGGTAATGAAGCCTGCTGCATACCGGGTAAACGTTTCACAATCGCGCCATCGCGCACACCTGTCAACTGCAGCGGTAATGTAGCATCCTGCCCCAGCGGCGGACAGATTGCAGAAACCGGCGGTAACCTCGCCCCCCGACGCTCTGATTCCGGCAGCCAGGGTTCCAGCGGCAATGGCCAGACGACTAATGTTTGCTCACGCGCCTGCGAGCAATCCGCTGCAACGCGTTTTCCCTCATCGTCCAGCCAGACAGGAAAACGAATGCCACTCACGCCTTCTTGTTCGGGTAATAACAACGTTGGCGGTTGGCTACCGTCCAGTAGCCAGGTGGCTAAACGACGGCGACAGTTACCATCACCCTCCGGCAGAGATTGTCCGCCAGGCCAGCACACCACACCGCGGCTAACTGAATCAGGACGAGGATCCTCCGGCTGAGCGCTTCCCCGCGCCAGCAGCATATTATTCACCTGATTTAAAAGAGGGACGGCGCTGGCAAAACCAAACTGCCCGACCACCGGCGTACCGTCGGGTCGACCGGTCCAGATACCTATCACATAACGTGAATTCACGCCGATTGCCCATGCGTCACGATAGCCATAACTGGTGCCCGTTTTCCATGCCAGCGGAACCACTCTACTCAGCGCGTTATCCGGAAGAGGTTGCGCTTCATCAGCCATAATCCGGCGAATAATCCACGCCGCACCTGCGGACATCAACGGACGCTCCAGCAGTGGATCTGTCGGCTGCAAACGCAGTTTTCCCGCCTTACCATGACGGGCAAACGCACTGTATGCCGCCGCCATATCTTCCAGTCTCGCCCCCGCGCCGCCCAGGATCAACGACAAATTCGGCGCGGCCCCTGCGGGTAAGTACAACGGCAAACCCACATTACGCAATTTTGCGGCAAAACGCTTCGGGCCATAGGCTTCAAGCACCTGCACGGCGGGTAAATTGAGTGAACGCACCAGCGCTTCACTCATGCTCACCGGGCCATGAAAACCACTATCAAAATTCCCTGGGCGATAATCCCCGGTGCGACGCGGCACGTCCTGCAGCAACGAAGCCGGGTGAACCAATCCGTCATCCAGCGCCAGGCCATAAACAAATGGCTTCAGCACCGATCCCGGAGAACGAATCGCGTTCACCATATCCACATGACCAAAGCGGGAGTCGTCATTCATATCTACCGACCCCACCCAGCCACGCACGCTCATATCGGTATGATCAACCACAATCATCGCCAGCGAAGTGCGCGCAGGAAGCCGTCCCTTCCAGTTTTGCGCCAGCTCTTCCAGTTGACGTTGCAGCCCGGCATCCAGCGTGGTCACTATTTTGTCACTGCGGCTTTGTCCCAGCATCATGCGCGAGAATAAGGGCGCTAACTGCGGCATCTGTCTGGGAGCCAACCAGACCGGTTCTTCGCGAGACTCCTGTACCTGCTTCGCGGGCCAAATCCCCTGCGTCGCCATACGCTCAAGCACTTTATTGCGCGCAGCTTCGGCGCGATCTGGCCAACGATCCGGACGCAGACGACTCGGCGCCTGCGGCAGCACGGCCAGCAGCGCGGCATCGGAGTAGCTCAATTGTGCGGGCGATTTTCCCAGATAGGCCCAACTTGCTGCCCCCACCCCCTGAAGCGTGCCGCCAAACGGCGCACGGTTCAGATACAGCGTCAGGATATCGCGCTTGGAAAGGTGCCACTCCAGTTGCATTGCGCGCCAGAGCTGGCGGAACTTACCGCCAAAGGTGCGAGGATGAGGGTCAAGTAATCTTGCGACCTGCATGGTGAGCGTACTGCCGCCCGAAACCACGCGTCCGGAGGAGAGATCCTGCCACGCTGCGCGCAGCACCGAAAACGGATTAACACCAGGATGTTTCCAGAACCAGCGATCTTCGTAATTAATTAACGCGTCGAGGTAGCGGGGCGAGACCTCATCAATTGTGACCGGGTAACGCCAGATACCGTCCGCATCGGCAAAACGCCATAGCGGTGTACCATCGTATGCCACCACGACACGCGCAGGATCGACTTCATGAAGCGGCAGCGGCCAGATTTTATCTGCCGACCAAACCGCCGCCACGAGTAATAGCATAACGGCGGCCAGCCAGAGCCAGCAGCCGCGTTTCCCCAACCCGCGCATCATTTACGGTCTGACAATCAAAAGTCCCTCTGCCGTACCGGTCGCACGCCACTGCGGAACATACATTGATTCCACCTGCGGCACAGGAATCTGATAGGTCCCCGGCGTTACCGCCCGCGCCAGATACACCAGCGTGACCGGTTGCCCTTCGTTGACTGCCACCGCGGCGACAAAACGGTCGTCGCGGAACTCCACATGCTGAATATCCGCCTGCTGCATCTGATTAAGCAGATTCGCCACTTCGCTGCCGCTATCCTGCAGACTGGCGCTGCCGTTGGCCAGATTCTGGTTTTCCAGTTCCAGCCCGGCGGGCAGCAGATCAACGACTAACGCATCAGGCACGTTCTGGCTGGCTTTTACCGTCAGCCAAACCAGCACCAGTTCGCCGCTGCGCAGAGAGTCCAGCGATTTGCTGCGACCATCCAGTCCCAGGATCTGACGTTCAATATGCAGGACATTGCTGGCAGGCGTCGGCGGGTTTTGCGGGTAACCACTGACATCCAAACGCAGCCATAGTGGCAAATTGCCGGTGTTGGTGACGCTCAGCGTAGACAGTGTGTCGGCATCCAAATTGCGGGTTAGCGATTTTTCACCTGTCAGAGGCTGTTCGGCAAGTGACGTCTGCGCCTGCCACGTGCCAGGTAAATCCTGTAGCGTACGCGCGGCAAGGAACAACGCATTATTTTCCTGAGTCGAGAGCCAGCGCTGGCCAAATGCCTGTTCTGACAACGTGTTCAGCAGCGTATTCTGCACCTCAGGTTTGAGCTTGTTCTCTTCGAGCAAAGCCAGCATCAACGCGTTATCCCGTAACGCACTGCCGTAATCCGCCATCCACTGCTGCGCGTCGCTGCGTGGTGTATTCAATGCCAGCGTCAACGCCTGTTCACTGCGATTCGCATCCCCCATGTTTTTCAGCGCAATACCCAGTTGCAGCAGCGGCAAACCAGACGCCGCATGTGCACGACGCTCCCAGATTTCGCGCAGTGCGCCGAGCGGGGCTTTCTGCTGGCGAGCCAGCACCAGTGCTGCGTAAGCCTGTACTGCAAAGCGGCTTGCTGAGGTATCGTCGGTATAGCGAATCGACATCATGCCCGGATCCTGCAAATAGCGCAGCAACCGTTCATTCCCCCGGTTAATCACCTCTGTCGGTACGCTATAACCTTGTTCGTTTGCCCGGACGAGGAAGTCCATAACGTAGGCCGTCAGCCAGTACTCTTCCGGCCCGTTCTTGTCCCACAATGCAAACCCACCGTTATCGCGCTGCATCTGCAGCAACCGGGAGATGCCAATCTCTACTGCCGCACGGCGTTTCTCATCGCTGTCGCCCGCTATGCCCAACGCTTTCAGCTGCGCGGCGTTGGTGTATAACGACGGGAACAGTCCGCTGGCGGTTTGCTCGAGGCAACCGTAAGGATAGGCTTTCAGTTCACGGATGTAGCGCGCCAGATTTAGCGGCGGCTTACCGCTGAACAACAGTTGCCCCTGCATCGTCGCAGGGGAGAAATTGGTCAGTTCTTCGCCCGGAAGCTGCCAGGTTGCGCCCGGCTGAAGTGCGACACCGTTATTAACGGTTTGCGCCGGGAACGCCGGACGCACGCCAATCTTCCACTGTTTATGCTGAACAGGCAGCGTTTCACCCGGTAAAGTCAGACCACTAATTTCTGCCTGAATTTCGCCATCACCAAATCCCTCCCGTGATCGCACCGGAACAAACAGCGTGGTGCGTACGCCTGGCGCCAGATTCACGGGTGCCGGATCTTGCCCCATCAGCTCCAGTAAACCGCTGGCGGCAAGCTTGATATTCAGCCTTTGCGGTTTGTCTGTCAGGTTAGTCACATCCAGCGTCAGTCGCGACGTATCCCCCCCTGCCAGGAAGCGTGGGGTATTCAATTCAGCAATCACTGGGGCGGCAACGATCGCTTTACTTTCGCCGCTGCCAAAGTCATCCGCCGTCCAGGCCTGCGCCATTACCCGCAGCTCGCCGTTGAAATCCCCAATCGGCAACGTCACCGTGCCTTCGCCCTGCTCGTTAAGCGTGACCGGCAACGCCTGTTGCGCCACGATATTGACGTGATTGACCGGTGGCTTACCGCCGCGTTTTAATTCATCGCCATCACCACCAAAGCGCAGCGCCGCCAGACGCCCCTGCCCTTCGATTACCTGGCCGTAAATATCATAAATATCCGCGCCATAGCGTTTTTGCCCGAAAAATGCCTGCCACGGGTCTGGCGTGACGTAATCCGTAATATTCAGCACCCCGCTGTCAACGGCAGAGACCAGCACGTTAACCTGTTTTGGTACGTCGCCATTTTTGACGCTGGCCTTAATCTTGACGGTCAACGGCTGATTCGGGCGTATTTTCGCCGGGTTTTCCAGCGCCAGCGCCAGCCGACGGTTTTCATCGCCTAACGGCAAATGCAGTAAACCGACCGCCCGTTTTGGCGTTGCCGAACGGGACTTGTCGCCAGGGCGAATCACCAGCGCACTGAGATACAAATCGTGGCGATTCCAGGTTTTATCGATCGGGATGGAGATATCGAGACCATCCGCCGGTACGTCTATTTCTTGCCACCACAGCGGACCTTCGCTGGATTCAACCATCGCATAACCTTTGCCAGCAGCAGGAGCGGCAACGTGCAGGTTCATGGTATCGCCGGGACGATAGCTGGGTTTATCCAGTTTCAGCGTCACGCGATCGGGACGCACGGCCCCGCTGCCGTCGCTGTTATCCTGCCAGCTATAACCCGCCCAGAAGCGTACGCTGCTCACTGCGTCATTCGGGGCTTTTACTTCCAGACGATAAGCGCCCCACTCTACCGGGAAGCTAACTTTACCGGTTTCATCGGCCTTAAGATCCAGGGTCTGCTCACCCTCAACCAGATCTTTTTGGTCGAACTGTGATTGCCAGCCCTCGCCATCAGACCAGTTCCAGTAATAATCCCGACGTTCGCGAATCAAACGCACCTGCAAACCGGTTACCGCTTTTTTCCCGCCTTGCGCATCGGCATATACGATATCGAAAGCGGCATTGCTGTCTTCATCAACGATGGGCTGATTCACGGTGGTATCAGTGCGGTAGTCATACACGGCTTTCGCCGCAAACTGCGGACGAATACCCGGCAGCGTGTCCGCAGGCCAGATAGCTTGTTCTGCCCGACGGGTCACCGGACGGCCGCCCGACTCCAGCAGGCTGGCCTGCAAAATGACCTGCAGCGGCGAATGCGTTTCTTGCCACTGGCTACTGGCAATGACCTCGCCACGACCTTGTTCATCTAACGTAAGCTGAACTTCATCGAGACTACGGGACAGGTTTTCCTCAGCAATATTACCAAACTGGAACCCAGGCAGCGCCTGCACCGCTTCACGCAGTGGCCGCAGGAAAAGCTGGCCTTGCAGGGCATTACCATTGGCAGGTGCGCCGTACAGGTAGTAGCCCACAACGGAAAACTTCACTTCATCAGCAGGAGCTACCGGAATCTTATTGGCGGAGAGATTGAGCGCCATCCGCTCCGGCATAAAGTCTTCGACGTGGAAATCCCACATCCGCGACTGGTTATCACCGGTATTAGCCCGAATATGCCACATGCCAGTTGGCGCACTGCTGTCCAGCAGCCAGCTAAAGCTGTACAGACCGTTCTCTGGCTGGCTAACCACCGAGCGTAACACTTGTCCGTCGGGCTTCACGACCTCCAGCTTCACCGGCTGGTCGGGCAACGTTTTGCCATCGCTGTCACGCAGTAATCCGTTGAGGATCACCGTTTCACCAGGGCGGTAGAGGTCACGGGGACCAAACATAAAGAACTGTTTGCTGTATCCCGGTGCGCCAGCAATATCAAACTCGGCCAGATCCAGCGCCGGGAGCTTCAGATCCAGCAGCGTGGTTTGCCCGTCTTTGCGGGCCAGCAATAAGGCCGCGTCTTTATCAGTCTCCAGTTTGACATGACCCTGCGCGTCGCTGGTGGCTTGCGCCAATGTCTGCCCTTTCTCATTGAGTAAGGTGATATCAATCCCTTGTTGCGCAGCACCGTTTTCCAGGCTTTGTGTGAAAACATCCAGTTGGTTGTGGTAACGGTGGACAGAGACACCGATATCGCTGAGCGTAAACAACGTTGCGGCATTGCTGTAATTGTAATGCCCGGCCTGATTCATCACCGCCACGTACACGCCCGCCTGCTGCAGCGGCTTGATATCGCTCAGCGGCAGCAGCAGTTTCTCTCGGGTGTTACGCGCCGGATTGAGGTCAAAGCGACCGGTATACACCAGTTCCGCCATTTTCAGCAGGTTATCGGATTCCCAGTTTGCCAACGAATTGCGGTATTCCCACTGGCTGACAAACGCGCCGAGCGATTCAGGTTTCACGCGAAAGAAGTTCACATCTACGCTATTGACGTTCAGCGTCATCACCGGTAATCCTTCGATCACTTTGCCCGGCAGCAGCGAGCCACGACTGGCAAACCCTACGCTTGGCTGAACATCGCGGGTGGTAATATTTTTTTCATACTCAATACCAAACGTCGCTTTATTCAATGCCAACAAGTCACGCTCAATGGTGACCACCAGCTCGCGGTTGGGTTCAAGGTGGCGTAAACGCAGCTCTTTCAGATTCGGCGCCAGCTCCCAGGCCCCGTCCACTTTGCCGCTTTTTTTATCGACAACATGCACGACGCGGGAAAAATCTTGTTCGGGATTGAGAGGAATAGAGAAAGTCAGGACCAGGGTTGCTGCGCCATCAAGCTGAACTTCAGAAGCATCCAGCAGTGTGAGCGACTTGCCCTGACTTTGTTGCATCAGCTTGTGTAATTGCGCCGGATCTTTTGCCGGTGCGCTCTGCGGGGCTGGCGCATCATTTTTCGCCGCTGTTAACGGCTTATCGTTATTATTATCGCACCCTGCCAGGGCCAGCATCAGCATGCAGGCCGCTACGCCAATATATTTCATTTTTCATCCCTGGCCGCAGTGGCCTGTTAGCTACGTAGTACAACTATTATGCGTCAGATTTCTTACGGTGGCAGTCGGCAAGTGAATGATGTTGTCTGAATTTTAATGATTAATGTGGTTCGGCCTGACAAATCAGCCTCTTTTACTTGTCGCTTTCCAGTAAACATCCGACAATTTGCCGAAACCTGGTAAAAATGGAGATGCCTATGACTACCGCCTTCTTTGTCGCTGCCGACTGGCTTGTCGAACATATTGACGACCCGGAAATACAAATTCTTGATGCCCGGATGGCACCTCCAGGCCAGGAAGATCGCGATGTTGGCGAGGAATATCGCGCAGGCCACATTCCTGGCGCTGTCTTTTTTGATATTGAAGCCCTCTCTGACCACACCTCCCCCTTTCCGCACATGATGCCGCGCCCGGAAGCCTTCGCCGTCGCCATGCGCGAGTTAGGCGTGCACCAGGATAAGCACCTGGTGATATACGATGAAGGTAACCTGTTCTCTGCCCCGCGGGCATGGTGGATGCTGCGGACATTTGGCGTTGAAAATGTCTCGATTCTGGCTGGCGGTTTGGCTGGCTGGCAGCGCGATGAACTCCCCCTGCAGACAGGAAACGTTGATTTGCCCGAAGGTGAATTTGACGCAGCATTCGCGCCTGAAGCGGTTGTACGCGTGACCGATGTGCTGCTGGCCAGCCATGAAAAAACGGCGCAGATCGTCGATGCCCGCCCGGCGGCACGTTTTAATGCCCAGGTTGATGAGCCTCGTCCAGGCCTGAAGCGCGGTCATGTTCCAGGAGCACTGAACGTACCATGGACAGAACTGGTACGTGACGGAGAGTTGAAAACCACCGACGAACTGGATGCGATTTTCTTTAGCCACGGCGTCAGCTTTGACAGACCAATCATTGCCAGTTGCGGTTCCGGTGTAACGGCTGCCGTTGTCGTGTTGGCGCTTGCCACGCTGGATGTTCCTGATGTGTCTTTGTATGACGGTGCGTGGAGCGAATGGGGTGCGCGCAATGATTTACCGGTAGAACCGGTATTATAAAGCTGGAAATGCCGGAAGGCGCTTCGCTTATCCGGCCTACAAAATAGCGCACATCCCAGGCCGGGTAAGACGTATGCGTCGCCACCCGGCCTGGTCTTTTAGATAATCCGGTTCTGTTTAAAATCGCGCAGGAAACCGCCCCAGCGGCGTTCGTAGAACGGCGCGATGTGTTCGGTAATAAAGTGGCTGACCCCTTTCTCACCTTTCACCACCTGGCAGATATCAATAGGTTCATCGCCCGGTAGCGTGTCGGTCGCGACGCTGCCTGTAGCATGAATAATCTCTTCGATATCACCATCAGCTTCAATACCAATCAACAGATTGGGCTGGGCATCCGCGCTCTCTTTAATTGAGCAGAGAAATGCGCGCTTCACCGGTTTAATGGTTTTAAACAGCGTGGTCAACGAGTCAATCATCTGTGCGGGCGGTTCGGCAACTTCGGAGAGAATTAGCGATTCACCGCCTTCCAGTACTTCCTGGGTACTCAGAGGGTTGCCTTCTTCCCCCATCAGCAGACTGATTTCGCGTGGCATAAACTCTTTGCCGGTCGGCAGCTTAGCATTGAGAAACAGCGTTTCGCCGAGCGTCATTTCAAACAACGTACGCACCGGCATTACGACAAACGCTTGTTCATCTTCCACCGCCTGCTGCAGGGCCTCCAGAGAGGTGAAGAACGGGATCACCGTCGTGCCGTCTTCTTTTTCCCAGTGCTGCAGGTCGAGAGCGCTATCTTCAACCACCGCCTCGCCTTCTGCGGCAGTGCCCGGCACCCAGACAGTAGACTCCAGCAACGTGCGGAAAAAGGCCGGACGATGCGCAGGCTCTGTCGCCGCTTGTTCCAGCAAGGTTTCTAATTCGTTTTTTGTTTCGGACATAAGGATCACAATAGAGAAGCATGTAGGGCGGGCAAGCGAAGCGCCCCCGCCGTTATCTTGCCGGATAGCGCTAACGCTTATCCGGCCTACATAATTAAGCGGTTAACAAATTCGCAATTGTGCGCACACCCAGACCGGTTGCGCCCGCAGACCACTGCTCAACCGGCGCTTTGCGATAGGTTGCAGAGCAGTCGATGTGCAGCCAGCCTTGCTGGTAGTTTTCCACGAAGTGAGACAGGAAGCCCGCCGCAGTGCTTGCGCCTGCCGGGTAGGCCGCGCTGCCGGTGTTATTCAGCTCGGCAAAGTTAGACGGCAGCTGGTTACGGTGGAATTCCGCCAGCGGCAGACGCCAGAACAACTCGTTTTCTTGTGCAGCACTTGCCAGCAGGCGAGCAGCCAGTTGGTCATCAAAGCTGAACAGCGCGTGATAATCATTACCCAGTGCAGTTTTCGCGGCACCTGTCAGCGTGGCGGCATCAATAATCAGCTCCGGTTTCTGCGCGCTGGCATCGATCAGGCCATCCGCCAGAACCAAACGACCTTCGGCATCGGTATTCATCACTTCAACTTTTTTACCATTGCGATAGTGAATAATATCGCCCAGTTTAAAGGCGTTGCCGCTGATCAGGTTATCCGCGCAGCACAGATACAGCTTCACACGCTTGTTCAGACCGCGAGTAATAGCAAATGCCAGTGCGCCAGTTACGGTTGCCGCACCGCCCATATCGGACTTCATTGAGTCCATAAATGCGCTTTGTTTGATGCTGTAACCACCGGAGTCAAAGGTGATGCCTTTGCCGACCAGACAGGCATAAACCGGCGCTTCTTTATCGCCGGTTGGGTTGTAGTCCAGCGCCAGCAGCACCGGCGGACGTTCGGAGCCGCGTCCCACAGTATGCAGTCCCATGTAGTTCTGCTCACGCAGATCTTCACCTTTGGTGATGCGGTAAGAGACGTTATCGCACGCGACAGAGCACAGCAGATCAACAGCCCGCTGCGCCAGCTGTTCCGGGCCCAGTTCTTCCGCCGGGGCGTTAATGGTATCGCGCACCCAGTCGATAATTTTAAGACGGTTATCCAGCTCCTTGCGCTGGGCTTCGTCCAGAGCGGCCCACTCAACTTTGCGGCTGCCTTTCGGCCCTTTATAGCCCTGCCAGAATGCCCAACTGCGCTCGGTATCCCAACCTTCACCGTCCAGTTGAACGTGTTTAATTCCCAGGCCGTCAATTTTACGCGCGGCGCGCTGGATAAGGCCAAGGTCATCTTTTCCGTTCAGGTGCAGGGTAATGCCATCATTATTGATACTGTATGTTGCCTTTTCACCCCAGCGGGCATCGGCAGGTTGCGTGGAAAGCGTAATTTTCATGGCTTCTGTCATTTTATTTATCCTTATTTTCGCGCATACAGGAAAACGGGCCACCCGTGGGCAGCCCGTTGACTTATTCGGCTTCGTCCAGCCAGACCAGCAAAATGGCCTCAAGGATTTTTTCGTTCGATGCCTGTGGATCATCATCGAACGCTTCCAGGTCACAGATCCATTGGTGCAGATCGGTGAAACGAACGGTCTTGGGATCGAGATCGGGGAACGCGTCGTACAACGCCTCGCCGATTTCGCGGCTATCGGTCCACTTCAGTCCCATACTACCCTCTGTTAATGCTCACGTGCATGATTGATTGTGTAACGTGGGATTTCGACCACTAAATCGTCCTCAGTGACCCGCGCCTGACAGCTCAAACGGCTCTCCGGCTCCAGACCCCAGGCTTTATCCAGCATGTCGTCTTCTTCTTCTGTGCTTTCCGGCAAAGAATCAAAACCTTCACGTACGATGCAGTGGCAGGTCGTGCAGGCACAGGATTTCTCACAGGCGTGTTCAATCTCGATGCCGTTACGCAGGGCAACGTCGAGAATCGTTTCGCCAGTCTCAGCTTCCAGAACAGCACCATCGGGACAGAGATCCTGATGAGGCAAAATAACAATCTTTGGCATATTAAACCTCGTCCACAGAATGGCCTTTCAGCGCGCTACGGACTGACTTATCCATGCGGCGAGCGGCGAAATCCTGGGTTTGTTTGTCTACGTTTTTAATGGCTTGTTCGATAGCGTCAACATCGTCGCCCTGTGCAACCTCGCTCAAATGCGCGGCGGCGGCGTCGATAGCTTGACGTTCTGCGGCGCTTAACAGCGCGGCATCAGCAGCGAGCGCACCGGACAGGCTTTCCAGTACACGTGCTGCTTCGACTTTTTGTTCTGCCAGCATACGCGCTTTTACATCCTGCTCGGCAAAACTCATCGAATCCTGAATCATAGAGGCGATTTCGCTGTCCGTCAGACCGTAGGACGGTTTGACCTGGATGGAGGATTCAACGCCGGTGGATTTCTCCATGGCGGTCACACTCAACAGGCCATCGGCATCCACCTGGAAGGTCACGCGGATATGCGCCCCACCCGCAGGTAGTGCCGGGATGCCGCGCAGTGCAAAACGTGCCAGCGAACGGCAGTCCTGCACCAGCTCACGCTCGCCCTGCATCACGTGAATGGACATCGCGGTTTGGCCATCTTTAAAGGTGGTAAAATCTTGTGCCCGCGCCACCGGAATCGTGGTGTTACGCGGGATCACTTTCTCCACCAGACCGCCCATGGTTTCCAGTCCCAGGGACAGCGGGATAACGTCCAGCAACAGCATTTCGCTGTCCGGTTTATTGCCAACCAGAATATCCGCCTGGATTGCCGCGCCGATGGCGACGACTTTATCCGGATCAATCGAGGTCAGCGGCGTACGACCAAAGAATTCGCCGACGCGTTCACGCACCAGCGGCACACGCGTTGAACCACCAACCATCACCACTTCCAGAACGTCTTGCGCCTCAACGCCAGCATCTTTCAGTGCGCGGCGGCAAGCCAGCAGCGTGCGCTTAACCAGTGCGGAAATCAGTTCATTAAAGGTTTCACGGGTGATTTCACCCTGCCATCCCGCCACGTTAACCGTGACAGAATCCGCATCGCTGAGCGCGATTTTAGCGGCAATCGCGGCATCCAACAGTTCACGCTGTACGCGGTTGTCGCTGCGATCGGCAACACCCGCCTGCTCACGGATGTAGTCGGCCAGCAGATGGTCAAAATCGTCGCCGCCGAGCGCGGAATCACCACCGGTCGCCAGCACTTCAAACACGCCACGGCTCAGGCGCAGAATAGAAATATCAAATGTACCGCCGCCGAGGTCATAAACGGCAATGACACCTTCCTGACCTGAATCCAGGCCATAGGCGATTGCAGCAGCAGTCGGTTCGTTCAGCAGACGCAGCACGTGCAGGCCCGCCAGACGCGCAGCATCTTTCGTGCCCTGACGCTGAGCATCATCAAAGTATGCCGGAACGGTGATCACCACGCCGTCCAGTTCGCCGGACAGCGCTTCGGTTGCCCGTGCGGCCAGCGCTTTCAGAATGTCAGCAGAGACGCGTACCGGATTGAGTAAGCCAGCAGCAGTTTCAATCATCGGCAGACCGTTCTCACTCGCCTGGAACGTATAAGGCAAATGCGGGTAGCGCGCCTGAATATCCGCCAGCGAGCGGCCCATCATGCGTTTTACCGAACTGACGGTATTTGCCGTATCCAGCGCCGCGTTAGCACGCGCATCGTAACCGACAGAGTAGCCCTGCTGCTGATAGTGAACCACTGACGGCAACAGGTGGCGACCTTCGTGGTCGGCCAGCGTTTCGGCCTGGCCGCTGCGTACGGTTGCAACCAGGGAGTTGGTGGTGCCTAAATCGATGCCTACCGCCAGACGACGCTGGTGCGGCGCAGCGCTCAGACCAGGCTCACTAATTTGTAATAAGGCCATTTTCGCTTCCGGAAATTAAAAATCGAGCAGTTTTTCTTCGAGTTGTTCTGCACTGCTTCGCAGTTTATCGAGAAAACGCAGCTTACGCACGGTATCTGCCGCCGCGTCCCACGTCTCGCTATCCAGCTGTTCTACCATCAATTGATGGCGCACATTGTACATGTCGCTGACGCGTTGCATAAACGCATCTAAACGTTGACTGTCATTTGCCTGTTCAATTTCGTCCAGCTCTTCACGCAGCTCCAGCTGTTCCATCAGGAAAGCAGTGTCGCGCACCGTGTGCTGTTCACTTCTGATATCAAAGCCGTGTAAAGACAGTAAGTATTCGGCGCGCATCAAGGGATGACGCAGCGTTTGCCAGGCCTGGTTGATAGTGGCGGACTGCGAAACTGCAGCAAGTTGTTCCGCCTGAGAACCGCTGGCGAATTTATCAGGATGATACTGACGTTGTAGATCCTGAAAACGTAGGCTCAGCGCCTGAGTATCGAGCTGATAACGGGCCGGTAAGCCAAAGAGGGTGAAGTAGTCCATAACATTCTCAGGGCATCGATTCTCTGTTGTTCGATGAGG
Organism: Citrobacter sp. RHBSTW-00671; assembly: GCF_014103415.1. Taxonomy (NCBI): domain Bacteria; kingdom Pseudomonadati; phylum Pseudomonadota; class Gammaproteobacteria; order Enterobacterales; family Enterobacteriaceae; genus Citrobacter; species Citrobacter sp. RHBSTW-00671. The sequence continues at coordinate 1,906,664 of NZ_JABXPR010000001.1, read as the reverse complement.
CAAAACCAGAGAGTCAGGTAAAACAAACCCCACGCGCAGGCGACCACGGTGGGGTTATCAGTAAGCGCGTTACACGTGGAAGCTTTCACCGCATCCACATTCGTCTTTCACGTTCGGGTTAGTGAACTTAAACCCTTCGTTCAGACCTTCTTTGACGAAGTCTAACTGCGTACCGTCGAGGAATTGCAGGCTCTTACCGTCGATCACGACTTTTACGCCTTTGTCTTCAAACACGGTATCTTCAGCCGCCGGCTCGTCAACAAATTCCAGTACATAGGCCATACCTGAGCAGCCGGAGGTTCTCACACCCAGACGCAGACCAAACCCTTTACCGCGGTTCGCCAGGAAGGTATTTACACGCGCTGCTGCACTGTCGCTTAAGGTAATCGACATAATAAAACCTCAACTCTTAATTATTTTGCTTCACGTTTGCTTTTGTAATCCGCAATCGCGGCTTTAATCGCGTCTTCAGCCAGAATAGAACAGTGAATTTTCACTGGTGGCAGTTCAAGTTCGTCTGCGATATCGGTGTTCTTAATCGCCTGTGCTTCGTCCAGCGATTTCCCTTTTACCCATTCGGTAACCAGAGAGCTGGAGGCAATAGCGGAACCGCAGCCGTAAGTCTTGAAACGCGCGTCTTCAATGATACCCTCATTGTTGACTTTGATCTGCAACTTCATCACGTCGCCACAGGCCGGTGCACCCACCATGCCGCTGCCCACGTTCTCGTCGCTGTTGTCAAAAGAGCCCACGTTACGTGGATTCTCGTAATGATCGATTACTTTTTCGCTGTAAGCCATGATGAATTCTCCTTATCGGTGCCGAATTAGTGATGTGACCATTCAATACTGTTCAGATCCACGCCCTGTTTGAACATTTCCCACAGCGGAGAAAGGTCACGCAGACGGCCGATGGAGTTACGAACCAGATTGATGGCGTAGTCAATCTCTTCTTCGGTAGTGAAACGACCTAAAGAGAAACGAATTGAGCTATGTGCCAGCTCGTCAGTCATCCCCAGTGCGCGCAGCACGTAGGAAGGTTCCAGGCTTGCAGAGGTACATGCAGAACCGGAAGATACCGCCAGGTCTTTCAGCGCCATAATCAGCGACTCGCCTTCAACAAAGTTGAAGCTGACGTTGAGAATGTTCGGTGCGCCATGCTCGAGGTCACCATTGAGGTATACCTCTTCCATGTCTTTCACGCCGTTCCACAGACGGTTACGCAGACCGCGCAGACGCGCCATCTCGGTTTCCATCTCTTCTTTGGCGATACGGTAAGCTTCACCCATACCGACAATCTGGTGAACAGGCAGCGTACCGGAGCGCATGCCGCGCTCGTGACCGCCGCCGTGCATCTGCGCTTCGATACGGATACGCGGTTTACGACGCACATACAGCGCGCCGATACCTTTTGGACCGTAGATTTTGTGGCCAGAGAAGGACATCAGGTCCACTTTCAGCTGGCTCAGGTCGATAGGCAGTTTACCTACGCTCTGGGTCGCATCAACGTGATAGATGATGCCGCGAGCACGGCACATTTCGCCGATCTTCGCAATATCCTGTACCACGCCAATTTCGTTGTTCACGTGCATGATGGACACGAGAATGGTGTCATCACGCATCGCCGCTTCAAGTTCTTGAAGGTCGATAATACCGTTACGCTGCGGGGCGAGGTAGGTGACTTCAAACCCTTCGCGCTCCAGCTGACGACAGGTGTCCAGCACGGCTTTGTGCTCGGTTTTGCTGGTGATGATGTGCTTGCCTTTTTTCTGATAAAAGTTGGCTGCACCTTTAATCGCCAGGTTATCGGATTCAGTCGCACCGGAAGTAAAGACGATTTCACGCGGGTCAGCGCCCACGAGGTCGGCAATCTGGTTACGGGCGATATCTACCGCCTCTTCAGCCTGCCAGCCGAAACGGTGTGAACGAGACGCTGGGTTACCAAAGTTTCCGTCCAGGGTCAGACACTGCATCATTTTCTCGGCAACACGCGGGTCCACCGGCGTGGTTGCGGAGTAGTCGAGATAGATCGGTAATTTCATTGCTCTATAAACTCCGTACATCGCTTCAATGCAAGGAATCAGGCAACCGGCTGGATGTACGACCGAGTTAACGGGATGTCTGACATCCCGGCCTGATTCTGAAATACTTTTTACGCTTCATCTTGCTGGTTGCCTTGATGCAAGCAGAAGATAGTGCGTAATTTTTATTAGGCACGCAGTTTGACGTCGATAGCGTCTTGCGTACGGGTGCTGCGTGGAGCGTCATGCGTGTGCTGGCGACCAGACACATCGAGGACTTCCTGATTATTTACCAGCTCGCCCAACGTAATGTTGTTGAGGAAACCAGTCAGGCGGTCGCTAAGATCGCGCCACAGCGCGTGGGTCAGGCACTTATCGCCGCCCTGACAACCGCCTTTACCCTGGCAACGGGTCGCATCTACAGACTCGTCAACAGCGCTAATAACTTCACCTACTGCGATGCTGCCAGCATCTTTACCCAGCAGATATCCGCCGCCTGGTCCGCGTACGCTGGAAACCAGACCGTTTTTACGCAACCGGGAGAACAACTGCTCCAGATACGACAGGGAAATGCCCTGACGTTCAGAAATATCAGCCAACGGTACCGGGCCCGTTTCGGAGTTGAGCGCAACGTCCAACATTGCGGTCACGGCATAACGCCCTTTTGATGTCAGTCTCATGTCTTACTTAGCCTCAAACTCGCCCCTGCCCGGGGTTTTTTATTGTAAAATGGGGGTATTGCATAGCAGGGGCAAGTCTGACATTCCCGACTAAATCAGTCAACTATTTACTTGACTAATTTAGTCAGGTATTTTGCGTTCCGTGCGGTATTCGTTTACCGGATGGCGCTTCGCTTATCCGGCCGACAAATCGTGCGGCCTGTAGGCCGGATAAGCGAAGCGCCATCCGGCGTAAAGACCGGTTACTTCCCTTTATTCTGTTGTTCAATCGACGCTAAAATCCCACGCAGGATATTCAGCTCCTGGCTCTCTGGACGTGCGCGAGTAAACAGACGACGCAGCTTGTTCATCACCTGCCCCGGATGGCCTTCACGGATAAACCCGGTCGACAGCAGTGTCTGTTCCAGATGACCGTAAAAACGCTCTAAATCATCGACCAGTGGATACTGGGTTTCTTCATAGTCAGCTGCTTTACCGCTTTCCTGCGTTGCAAGCCAGGCCATGCGCACTTCATAAGAGATGACCTGGACCGCCATCGCCAGATTGAGCGAACTGTATTCCGGGTTCGCGGCAATAGCGACGTGATAATGGCATTTTTGCAGTTCTTCGTTAGTCAGACCAACGCGTTCACGACCAAAAACCAACGCCACCGGCGTATTTGCCGCTTCAGCAACGCTTTTTAAACCACACTCACGCGGGTCCAGCATCGGCCACGGCAACGTGCGAGAACGCGCGCTGGTTCCGACAACCAGACTACAACCCGCCAGGGCTTCATCGAGCGTGTCGACGATTTGCGCACTGCCAATCACATCGCTGGCGCCAGCCGCCAGAGCGATAGCCTGGGAGTCCGGTTTTACCAATGGATTTACCAGCCACAGATTGGTTAAACCCATCGTTTTCATTGCGCGGGCAACAGAGCCCATGTTGCCGGTGTGAGACGTTTCCACCAGCACGATTCGAATATTTTGCAGCATTGTATTTCTTCGGCTAAAGATTATTCGACCATATTATCATAAAACGAAGACATAATCCGAACTCGCTGCTATACTCTGCGCCGTTTTCCCGTTCTTTAACATCCAGTGAGAGAGACCGATGCATCCGATGCTGACCATCGCCGTGCGCGCAGCGCGCAAGGCGGGTAATGTAATTGCCAAACACTACGAAACCCCAGACTCTGTAGAAACCAGCCAGAAAGGCAGCAATGATTTCGTGACTAACGTCGATAAAGCCGCCGAAGCGATTATTATCGAAACGATCCGCAAATCTTACCCACAGCACACCATCATCACCGAAGAAAGCGGTGAACATGTTGGTGAAGATTTGGATGTTCAATGGGTTATCGATCCACTGGATGGCACCACCAACTTCGTAAAACGTCTGCCGCACTTCGCGGTATCTATCGCAGTACGCATCAAAGGCCGTACTGAAGTCGCCGTTGTTTACGATCCAATGCGTAACGAACTGTTCACCGCGACTCGCGGTCAGGGCGCACAGCTGAACGGTTACCGTCTGCGCGGCAGCACGGCTCGCGATCTGGATGGCACCATCATCGCCACCGGTTTCCCGTTCAAAGCGAAGCAACACGCTGCTTCTTATATGAAAATCCTCGGCAACATGTTCACCGAATGCGCGGACTTCCGTCGCACCGGTTCTGCTGCGCTGGATCTGGCCTACGTTGCCGCTGCACGCGTTGATGGTTACTTCGAGATTGGCCTGCGCCCGTGGGATTTTGCCGCAGGTGAACTGATTGCCCGTGAAGCTGGCGCACTGGTGTGTGACTTTACCGGTGGTCATAACTACATGGCGACTGGCAACATCGTTGCAGGTAACCCGCGCGTCGTTAAAGCCATGCTGGCGAACATGCGTGACGAACTTAGCGATGCGCTGAAGCGTTAATCTGCTGTGGTGCCGGATGCGACGCTTTCGCGTCTTATCCGGCCTACAATTCATACTATACCGTTCTAACCTAAAACGGTCTTATCCCCCGCCCCACCGGCACCGCACTCATCCACATCACTACCGCAGCAGCAATCAACACCGCGCCTCCGGCTAATGCCAGCGTTGTCCAGCCAATCTGCCGCCACAGTACCGGCGCGCTATTGCCACTGAGTTTCACCGCCAGCGAGCGGAAACTGTGCACCAGTAAAGCTAACGATGTGATCGTCAGTGACGTTCCTGCCGCCATGGCCAGCGCCGATGCCATCCCCCAGTTAAACACGCCCACCACTTTGCTAAACAGCAGCACCATGATGGCTCCGGAGCACGGGCGCATGCCCATAGACAGAATTATCATCAGTCGCGCACGCCAGTCATCCCCGTGTTGTATCTGCTCAGGGTCAGGCAAATGTTGATGCCCACAACCACAGCCATCATGATGGATATGGTGCGGCGCGAAAGCGGTGAACGTCGGGCGACGCAGCAACTGGCGCAGCTTTCTCAGCGCACGAGCACACAGCAGCACACCCAACACCCCCACCAACGCATAACTCCCTTTCTCCAGCCAGAAACTACTCACATGTAGCTGTCGTGCGGGCAACTGCAAGACGGTGAGCACCACTACCACCAGCCCAATAGCGACCAGCCCTTGTAACAACGAAGACGCCAGCGTCAGCCCGATACTCGACTTTAACTTCGACGGATGGGTCGCAAGCCAGGTGGTAATAACAATTTTGCCGTGTCCCGGCCCCAGCGCGTGGAGTACCCCATACAGGAAACTAAACAGCAGCAGCGATCCCCCGGCCCGGGCCGGATTAGCAGCAACTGCTTTGAGCAACCCACTCATCTGCTGGTTAACCTCGCGCTGCCAGACGATACTTTTCATCATCACCTGCGGCCAGGTCTGCCATAGCCACAGTACGCCGCCTGCAGCCAGCAGTAAAAACAGCGCCAGCGGCCATAGGCTAAACCAACGACGTCTGACCGTGTGTGGTCGATAAATTACTGACATTGCAACGTCACCGTCTGTGCAAACTGTTTACCTAATTCCATATCCTCCGGCGGCGCATCTTCTTTATCCAGCGACTGCGCAAAACTCAGCGTTTGTTCATTCGGCGTCGGCGTATGCACGGAAATCCGGCATTGCTGGCGTAGGGGCTGCGCCAGAGAGGCATCACTGTCTTTGTCATAGCTCATATCGACGTAATAGGTCGGATCGAACGTTGAAATACTATATTTTTGTCCGCTCAACGGCTGCGGCTCTGCCAGTGGTAGCACAAACGTCAGCACCGCCTGGTGATCCTCACGCTCCATGCCATATTCCGTCGGCCGATTTTTAAACTTTACCTTTTGTCCCGCATGCCACACTTCGGTGAAATAGTGCTGCCCAAGGACGTTGGCCATTACCTCCGCCGCCAGTTTTTTCCAGATCTCATCGCCCGGTTTGGCATTCCCCGCATCATAAAGCAGGTCAGCCGAGGTGATTTCATCCATCGTCCAGCGCATTTTCAGCGCTACAAGCTGGTTATTTTCACTCACTATCTCAGTTTTCAGATGGATAAAACTGTGGGGATGCGCACCGACATTAAAAGACAGGATAGCCAGGATCAACGTGACAATGATGCGTTGAACGCGTTGCATGAGTTCTCCACGGTAACAATACAGGCCGCCACAATGATAACGTCCTGGGCGAAAAGAGTGGTGAGCATATCATCGAACGGAAAAATGTTGAGCACCCTTTTCCGGTATCGATTCAGTTCTCAATTTCGACATTTTATTATTTTCCCGTCACCGTAAAAACGGCGATTCATGGCTTCAATTTACGTCAAATGATGCACATATGTTAATAACTGGTTTCATATTAATGATTTATTAACAGAAATAGCGCCGAAAAAAATTCAAACCTCGTCATATTTAACCAAAAATTAACTTAAAATTATCTATAAATTAACAATAGCGGGCATAGATCACATTCATCAAACTTATAATTCATTCCCTCTTCCATTCGTTGTTAACTTCACGCCGTAACATGCCCTGCCCCCTACTAAAGGTACAACTATGAAATTCAAACTCGCATTACTCAGTGCAACCCTGGTTTCTGCATGCATGTTGTCCGGCACGTCGTTTGCGGCGGAAAAATATGAAATTGCTGTGGTTGCCAAAGTCACCGGTATTCCGTGGTTTAACCGAATGGAAACCGGCGTGAATGAAGCAGCAAAAAAACTCGATGTAAATGCTTACCAGACCGGACCTTCAACGCCGGACCCGGCGCAGCAGGTAAAAGTCATTGAGGATCTGATCGCTAAAAACGTGAATGCGATCATCGTGGTTCCTAACGATGCCAAAGTCCTCGAACCCGTACTAAAAAAAGCACGCGATAAAGGCATCGTGGTCCTGACGCACGAATCTCCGGACGAGCACATCGGCCAGTGGGATATCGAAACGATTGATAGTGAAAAATACGCGCAGGCCAACGTCGATGAACTGGCGAAAAATATGGGCGGCAAAGGCGGGTATGCTATCTATGTCGGTTCGCTGACCGTGCCGTTGCATAACGCGTGGGCTGATTATGCAATTAAGTACCAGAAAGAAAAATATCCGGAGATGTTCGAAGTCACCTCCCGTTTACCCGTCGCGGAAAGCATCGATAAGTCCTATGCCACGACGCTGGATCTGATGAAAACTTACCCGCAGATGAAAGGCATTATCGGTTTCGGCTCACTGGGTCCTATCGGTGCAGGCCAGGCCGTGCAGAAAAAACGCGCCAAAGATAAAATCGCCGTCGTCGGGATCGCCATGCCGGCACAGGCTGCGCCTTACCTGATGCGTGGAGACATCAAAAAAGCGCTGCTGTGGGATCCGAAAGACGCGGGCTACGCGCTGGTAACGGTTGCCGATCAGCTGCTGCAGGGCAAAGAAGTCAACGCCGATTTGAGTATCGATGGTTTAGGGAAAGCCGATATCGACACGGAGAAGAAAGTGATCCGCTTTAACAAGATCCTCGAAGTCACCAAAGACAACGCACAATCACTCGGTTTCTAAGGCCTTAGCCAACACCAGGGAACCTTAACGCCGACCGTCTGGTCGGCGCTATCTACCAAACTAACACTCAGCGTCCGCGAGGACGCTCGCAGGGGTATTGTCCATGACAGACACCACCGCATTTATCACTCTTGAGAATATCAGCAAACAATTCCCGGGCGTGCTGGCGCTGGATAAGGTGAATTTGACGCTGAAAAAAGGCGAAGTTCACTGTCTGGCGGGTCAAAACGGTTGTGGTAAAAGCACCATTATTAAAGTGATCTCCGGGGTCTATAGCCCTGAAAAAGGCGCACAAATTTTACTCGATGGTAAATTGTTCCATCACCTGACGCCGCAACTCTCTTCCCACTATGGTATTCAGGTTATTTATCAGGATTTGTCGTTGTTTCCCAATTTTAGCGTCGCGGAAAACATCGCGGTCAACCGTTATCTGCCCGGTGGCGATATCTGGGTACGGCGTGGCGCCATGAAACAGCAGGCGCTGGCGGCCATGAAGCGCATCGGTGTGAACATCGATCCCGATAAAAAAGTCGAAAAACTCTCGATTGCCGACCGACAGCTGGTCGCTATTTGCCGGGCAATCGCCGCCGATGCCCGACTGGTGATTATGGACGAACCCACCGCCTCTCTGACCCGCCAGGAGGTTAATGGCCTGCTGCGGGTAGTTAACGAACTGAAAGCAGCCGGGATTTGCGTGGTATTTGTCAGCCATCGTCTTGATGAGGTGATGGAAGTGGCGGACCGAATTAGCGTGATGCGCGACGGTAAACTGGTGGGCACTTACCCTGCCAGCGAACTCGACAGCCACGAACTGGCCTTCCTGATGACCGGACAACGCTTCCACTACAGCCCACTGCCCGAAAGGCCTGCCATTGAGCAGGAACCGCTGCTGGAGCTGCGCAATCTCAGCCGTCGGGGCAAATACCAGAACATTAATCTGTCGCTGCACGGCGGCGAGATAGTTTCCATTGTGGGTCTGCTGGGCGCCGGACGTACCGAGCTCTGTCTGAGCCTGTTTGGTATGACGCATCCTGAAAGTGGTGAAATCCGCATTAACGGCCAGCCGGTTACTCTGCGCAATAACCACGATGCCATCAAACACGGGATCGGCTATGTCTCAGAAGATCGCCTGACGCAGGGGCTTATCATGGAGCAGTCGATCTATGACAACACCATCGTCACGGTATTTGACCAACTGCACACCCGCAGCGGCCTGCTCGATCATCGCAAAGCGCAAAAGCTGGTCGCTGACCTGATCCGCGAGCTGAACATTAAAGTCTCCGATCCACATCTGCCGGTCAAAACCCTTTCCGGTGGTAATGCCCAGCGTATCGCCATTGCTAAATGGGTGGCAACCAATCCGCGCATCCTGATCCTCGACTCGCCTACTGTCGGCGTGGATATCGCTAACAAAGAGGGAATTTACCAGATCGCCCGCGATCTGGCGGAACAGGGGATGGCGGTGCTGATGATTTGCGATGAAATTCCGGAAGCGTATTACAACAGCCATCGCGTGCTGGTAATGCGCCGCGGCAAGCTGGTGGCGGAATTTAATCCTCATCAATGCCGTGAAGAGGAGATTGCTGAAGTGGTCGAGGTAATCAATGAATAAGATGCATCTGTCCCGTTTAATCGGGCAACATGAGTTCTGGCTGGGCCTGCTGGTTGTAGCCCTTGCCGTTGGGCTGAGCATCAGCACCGACGAGTTTCTGTCACTGGGGAACCTGACGGATGTGGCCACCAGCTACGCGATTCTTGGCATCCTTGCCTGCGGTCTGTTTGTAGTACTGATTTCTGGCGGGATCGACATCTCCTTCCCGGCGATGACCGCCATTGCCCAGTACGCGATGGCCAGTTGGGTGATCGGCCACGGCGGCAACTTCGCACTGGCGTTAATCATCGCGATTGCGGTAGGTCTGTTGCTTGGACTGATCAATGGCTTCCTGGTCTACTGGCTGCGCGTTCCGGCGATCATCATTACTATCGCCACGCTGAACGTTTATTACGGCCTGCTGGTTTACACCACTAAAGGCACCTGGCTGTATGGCTTCCCCGACTGGTTTATGAACGGTATTAACTGGTTCTCGTTCACCGCGGCGGATGGCTACGACTACGGTTTGACCCTGCCCCTGCTGTGCCTGGCTGCGGTGATCATCTTTACCGCCGTGCTGATGAACTATACCCGTCTTGGCCGTCAGGTTTACGCCATGGGCGGCAACCGCGACGCGGCCTCGCGCCTGGGACTGAATCTGCTGAAACTGCATTTCTACGTGTATGGCTATATGGGCATTCTGGCGGGCGTGGCCGCCGTGGTGCAGGCACAAATTACCCAGTCAGTAGCACCCAATTCGCTGCTCGGCTTTGAGTTGACGGTGCTGGCAGCGGTAGTGCTCGGGGGAACCAGTATGAGTGGTGGACGCGGTACGTTAACCGGAACCCTGCTCGGCGTGATCCTGCTGGCCTTCTTACAAAACGGCCTGACGCTGCTCAGCGTCTCCTCTTACTGGCATACCGTGTTCAGCGGCGCCATTATCCTGGTCAGCATCAGCGCCACGGCCTGGAACGAAAAACGCAAACTGGCAAGGGAGCTTTGAGATGAAAACAATCGCCAGATTTTTACCCGGTGATACCATCATTCGCCTGCAATGCGTCATTATTGTGGTCGTCGCGCTGGTCTTCTCGGCCCTGCTCGGCAGCCGTTTTTTCAGCGTCGCTAACTTCCAGTCCATCGGTTCGCAGTTGCCGATCCTCGGCATGCTGGCCCTGGGGATGGGCATGACCATGCTGACCGGCGGCATTAACCTGTCGATAATTGCCGGGGCAAACGCCTGCTCGCTGGTGATGGCGGCGATTATCGTCACCCATCCGGATAACCCGCTGTTTCTGGTGCTGGCGCTGCTGGCAGGCGCTGCCGTCGCGGTTGCCATTGGTACCCTGAACGGCGCGCTGATCGCCTGGGTCGGTGTCTCGCCTATTCTCGCCACGCTCGGCACCATGACGCTTATCTCCGGGCTGAATATTCTGCTGTCTAACGGGACGGTCATCTCCGGCTTCCCGACGGCGATTCAATATCTTGGCAACGCAACGATTGCCGGCATTCCGGTGGCGCTGCTGCTCTTTTTCCTCGTGGCAATCCTGCTGTGGGTGCTGCTGGAGCACACCACGCTTGGGCGCAGTCTGTATCTCGTCGGTTCCAATGAGCAGGCTACCCGCTACAGCGGCGTGAATACCCTACGGGTGCAAATTTCCGTGTACGTCATTTCGGCACTGCTCGGCTGGGTCGCCGCCATTCTGATGATGGCGAAATTCAACTCGGCGAAAGCCGGATACGGCGAATCCTACCTGCTGGTCACCATCCTTGCCTCCGTCCTCGGCGGCATCAACCCGGATGGCGGTTTCGGGCGCATTATCGGCCTGGTGCTGGCACTTATCGTGCTGCAAATGCTGGAAAGCGGCCTTAACTTGCTGGGGGTCAGCAGCTATCTGACGATGGCGCTGTGGGGCGCGGTGCTGATCCTCTTTATCGCATTACAGAATCGTAAAGCCTGATTTCAGGAGAAAAAATTATGGCAAGTTACTTTATTGGTGTGGATGTCGGAACCGGCAGCGCCCGTGCTGGCGTGTTTGATCTCAACGGCAGAATGGTCGGTCAGGCCAGTCGGGCCATCGAGATTTACCGCCCGCAGGCCGATTTTGTTGAGCAGTCTTCCGATAACATCTGGCAGGCGGTGTGCAACGCGGTTCGCGATGCCATCAACCAATCGGATATCAACCCGATTCAGGTGAAAGGGTTAGGCTTTGACGCGACCTGTTCGCTGGTAGTGCTGGATAAAGAGGGTAACCCCCTGACTATCAGCCCCTCCGGACGTAGCGAACAGAATATTATTGTGTGGATGGACCACCGCGCCATTACCCAGGCCGACCGCATCAACGCCCTGCATCATCGGGTGCTGGACTACGTCGGCGGCATTATTTCTCCGGAAATGCAGACGCCAAAACTGCTGTGGCTGAAACAGCATATGCCCAATACCTGGGCCAATGCGGGTTACTACTTTGATTTGCCAGACTTCCTCACCTGGCGTGCGACCGGAGACGACACGCGATCGCTGTGCTCAACGGTCTGCAAATGGACCTATATGGGCCATGAAGACAAATGGGATGCCAGCTACTTCCGCCAGATCGGGCTGGAAGATTTACTGGAGCACGATGCTGCCAAAATTGGCCGCTACGTAAAAACCATGGGTGAACCGCTCGGTCATGGGCTGTCAGCACGCGCCGCCAGCGAAATGGGGCTGATTCCGGGGACGGCAGTCAGCGTATCGATCATCGATGCGCACGCCGGTACGCTCGGCACACTCGGCGCCTGCGGCGTTTCCGGCGAAGTGGCGGATTTCGACCGTCGTGTCGCACTGATTGGCGGTACCTCCACTGGCCATATGGCCATTTCCAAAGAGCCGCGTTTTATCAGCGGCATCTGGGGTCCTTACTACTCAGCGGTGCTGCCGGAATACTGGCTCAACGAAGGCGGGCAGTCGGCTACCGGGGCGTTAATCGACCACGTTATTCAGTCGCATCCGTGCTATGAAACACTACTGGCACAGGCGAAATCCCAGGGACAAACCATTTACGAAGTGCTGAATGCACTGCTGCGTAAAATGGCCGGTGAGCCGGAAGATATCGCGTTCCTGACCCGCGACATGCATATCCTGCCCTATTTCCACGGCAACCGCTCACCGCGCGCCAACCCAACGCTCACAGGGGCAATCACCGGGCTGAAGCTATCCCGCACGCCAGAAGACATGGCGTTGCAGTATCTGGCGACTATCCAGGCCATTGCCCTGGGGACACGTCATATTATCGAGACGATGAATCAAAGTGGTTACACCATCGATACCATTATGGCCAGTGGCGGCGGAACAAAGAACCCGATCTTCGTTCAGGAACATGCCAACGCCACGGGTTGCGCAATGTTACTGCCAGAAGAGAGCGAAGCTATGCTGCTGGGTGGCGCGATGATGGGCACCATCGCGGCAGGTGTTTTTGACACCCTCCCGGAAGCGATGTCGGCGATGAGTCGGATTGGTAAAACGGTTACCCCGCAAACAAATCGCATTAAGCAGTACTACGATCGCAAATATCGGGTATTCCACGAGATGTATCAGGATCATATGAAATACCGCCAGTTGATGCAGGAGGACGCATGAGCGACTCCTGGTCTCAGGCCACCGGCGTATTTCAGCTCTATAGCGATGCCCTGGCGCGTCTGGGGCAGCATCTGACTGAACCTGTCTGGCAGTTGTTGATGGCGGAGCTGCGCGGTTGCCGGGGGAAAATCGTCGTCACTGGCGTCGGCACTTCCGGCATTGCCGCGCGTAAAGTGGCGCATATGCTTGCCTGCGTGGAGCGTCCGGCGATTTACCTCAATGCCACCGACGCCGCACATGGCGATCTGGGTTTTTTACGCGCCGACGATCTGGTCATCATGCTGTCACGCGGAGGTAATTCGGATGAACTCACCCGGCTACTGCCCGGACTGGCAGCGAGAAATGTGCCCATCCTGAGCATCACTGAAAACGCCGATTCAGCCATAGCTAAAGCATCGAGACTGGTGATTTCCACCGGAGTCCAGCGCGAAGCCGATCCGCTAAACATGCTGGCGACCACCTCAATAATGCTGGTACTGGCAATCTTTGACGCCGCCTGCGCCTGCCTGATGAGCGAAAGCAGCTACTCAAAAGAGACGTTGTTGTCTGTACATCCCGGCGGTGATGTGGGGTTAACGCTGAGCCGCGGGCAGACGTGATGGAGAACATGTAATTCCGGCTCAGGGTTCCGTTCACCTCAGCGCTCTGACTTTCAGCTATATCCTTTTTGCTGTTCAAACATGTTCAAATAAAAATACAGGTGGTCGGGCGTGGCGGGTCCGGCTGAAAATTGCCGACGTGTTTCCGTAAGGCCGGGAGAACCCGCAGGGATGCGGGTTCAGGGTGCGTGCGACAGGGATGTTGCATCGCGCCCGGCCCGGTAGCCTGGAGGAATAAGCGGAGGGAACCGCGGAGCGGCAATTTTCCCGCCGGGAGCCGGGATTGTTAAGGGTGCGGCGATAGCACCCTTAACACGTTCACCGGCGTTCAGGGTGCAGAAAAGCGATGAACATGAGGTGAACGGAACCCTTTCTCTGAGAAAGCATATTCATATGCTCAGCCAACATATGTTAATGCCGAAGCGTTAACAGGGCGTCATTGCGCAATCTGCCGATTTTTATATATCTAAACAAAAGATAAAACAGTGAAAAAGCGGATTAACGCGCTGCGTTCGACTACCGCTATCTGTTCCGCACGTTAAAAATTCTGTGACGCTCTCCAGCATTCCTGGCGGAAAGCATTCCATTCTCCATTTCAATAAGCAAACTTTAGCTATTCTTATCAAACATACTTACGGGAGATCCTACAGATGATGTCAACGCTTGCCCCGCCATCTGTACTATCCGCTCCCCAGCGCCGTTGTCAGGTGCTTCTGACGCTTTTCCTGCCAGGGCAAATTGCCACTGCGCAGACTTTCAGCACGCTGAACGGGGTCGATGATGCCACGGTTCGGGAAGATATTATCGGTGCCGGACTCGAAATCCAGCGCTATCACCGACTCGCCATTACCACCGCTCAGAATGGACATTATGCAATAGAGGGAACCCCGCTCAACCAGCGTCTGTGCCTGTTACAGTGGCTGCGCCGTGGCCTGCGGATTTGTCCAACGTTTATTGCCCAGCAGTTTACCCCGGCGTTAAAAATGGAACTTAAACAACGCGGTATTGCGCGGACGCTGTATGACGACACCAATCTGCATGCGCTGATCAACCTGTGTTCCCGACGCTTGCAGAAGCCGTTTGAGTGCCGTGATATCCAGTTCCTGCGGCTTTATTTACAGTACTGCCTGCTACAGCACCACGCAGGGATCACCCCGGAGTTTAATCCTCTGCAACAACGCTGGGCGCAAGCTTGTGCCGAATACCCACTCGCTGAGGAAATCGGCCGCCACTGGCAACGGCACGTTATGCAGCGTGCGCCACTGGGGGAATCGCTGTTTATGGCGCTGCTGTTTTCGATGATCCGCATCCCCGACCCGATTCGTGATAACCACCAGCAGGATCGTCGTTTGCGCCTTGAGATTGCCCGGCTGGTGCTGCGTTTTCGTGAATATGGCAACGTCCGCTTCAGCGATGAGCAGGGGCTAAATGACCAACTGTATGTACATCTGACTCAAGCGCTGAACCGCAGTCTGTTCGCCATTGGTATTGATAACACCCTGCCGGAAGAATTCAGTCGGCTGTATCCCCGGTTAGTACGCACCACGCGTGAAGCGTTACACGGATTCGAAGACGAATACGATGTGCGTTTTTCAGAGGAAGAGACCGGGCTGGTGGCCGTCATTTTCGGTGCCTGGCTGATGCAGGAAAAGGATTTACACGAGAAGCAGATAATCCTGCTGACCGGCAATAACGAACAACGTGAGGCACATATAGAGCAACAACTGCGGGAACTGACGCTGCTGCCGCTCAACGTAAAGCATATGCCCATGCAGGACTTTCAAAAAGAAGGTTCACCGCGTGGTGTGGCGCTGATTATTACGCCGTACACCACGCCGCTACCGCTGTTTTCACCGCCGTTGATTCATGCGGACCTGGCGCTTACGCAACATCAGCAGCAGCAGATCCGCAAAATCCTCGAATCATGATGCTGTCGGTTGCGCCACCACTTTTGGTCGCAGGACAATCGCGGGAAGCGCCACCAGCGCCATCACCCAGAATACGCCACTGCCCAGGTTTTGATACAGGTAGCCGGCGAACACGGTCATGATGGCGATACTCCCCCCCATCGCCACCGCGGAATAAACCGCCTGCAAACGAATGACTTCGCTGCCCTGTCGCGTCGCGATATAGCGCATCGCCGCCAGGTGACAGACGGTAAAGGTTCCGCAATGCAGGATCTGCACCACAATCAGCCACGGCAGTTCGGTACTCCAGCCCATCAATCCCCAACGCACCACGCCGCAAACGGCAGAGAGCAGCAGCAGATCGCGAGCGCTAAAGCGGCGGAATAGCTTGTGGCTGAGCGCAAAAATAATCACTTCCGCTACCACACCGAGCGACCATAAGTACCCTACCGCCGAGGCAGAATATCCAGCCGACTGCCAGTAGAGGGCACTAAAACCGTAATAGGCCGCATGAGCCCCTTGCAGCAAGCTTACGCAGGCGAGAAAACGCCAGCTTTGGGCTATCAACGTGCGCCAGGCCGGCCATCCTGCACTCTCCTGCTGACGGTTTTCACCCGCAGGCTGAACGCTCGGGCGGATCATCATCCCCAGCAGCATCGACGCGACCCCTAGCGACAACAGGACAAGGATCATCCGGTAATCAAACAGGCTCACCAGCTTGCCGGTCAGCGCGGAGCCGATCACAAAGGCCACAGACCCCCACAGGCGCACCCGGCCATAATCCATGGTTATTTGTTTCTGCCAGGTGTTGGCCAGCGCGTCGGTCAGCGGCACCAGCGGTGAGAAAAACAGGTTAAAGCCGACCATCACCACCATCAGCCACGCGACGTTAGTGCCCGCCCAGAAGGCCAGCGCAAACACCAACGTCAACAGGGCCAGAATACGTAAAGCAGAGATCAGGCGAGAGGGATCGCTCACGCGCGGCGCAATCAGCAAACTCCCCAGAAAACGAGCAATCAGCCCCGCGCCCAGCAGCACACCAATGGTTTCCGGCGTCAGCCCTAACCCTTTGAGCCAGACGCTCCAGAACGGCAGAAAAATACCGTAGCTAAAGAAATAGGTGAAATAACTGAGCGCCAGCCAGCGCGTGGAATGCAGAGCCATGGTTCCTCCCGTTTTAGAAGTCCTAGTTTAATGACTCATCCCACATTTTGAAGAGTACTACCGATCACATTTACTAGATAATTGTGACAAACATCACTTTTAATCAACACTGCCCGCCATAAACATCCGCAATCATTTACATCTGTATGATTTTGTAGCAAAAGACATAATGGAATGAAAAAAATCATGCAGGGAAGTAAATGGTTTTTTCGAAAAAAACACTCAACTGAATATCAAAAAATTTATTATCATTGCAACTATATAATTCAGCAGCCAATATTGTTGCTTACGATAATTTTATGTCATCATCAGATGAAAACCGATCAACTTACAATAACAGTTAATTTATTAAATTTTAATAAATACAATCTGAAAATTTCACTCCGTAATATGACTATCGGTGCATATCGAATACAATTCCCCCGCAATTAATTTTCGTTTTGTATTTTCAAAAATTTAATTGCCGATAGATTTATTCAATAAGAGGGAATTTAATGAACAAAATTGCAAAATCTATAGCAGCTAGCCTGTTAGCGCTTTCTGCGGGAAGCGCGTGGGCGACGAACGGTACCATTGAATTTACAGGCGCGATTTTAACCAGCACCTGTGAATTTGCCAACGGCGATACGATCAACGTCGAATTAGGCCACTACGCCGCCAACCAATTTAAAAGCATTGGCGATCGTTCTCCGGCTATTCCCGTCGATATTCCACTGAAAAACTGCCCAACAGCGCCGTGGAAACACCTTGATGGCACTACGGACAACTCATTCCAGATGTGGTTAGAAACGCGTAGCGGCGGTACCGTTGCTGGCTATGATGACCTGGCCGCCGTGGGCGGCCTGGACGTTCCTGCAACGGGTGTAGGTATTCGTATCGACAGAGCCAGCGACGGGAAACAAATATCGCTGAATAAGCTTACCGAACCGAAAATCAGCTTTACGCCTGAAGCCGACGGCACAACCACGGTAGGACTGCAGGCCTATTACGTTTCCACCGCTGCCATCACCCCTGGGGAAGCGAACGCCACTGTTGATGTCACCATCGATTATCGCTGATTGCCATCTACCATCTCTTTCCCTTCCTCTCATCGGTAGGGAAAGAGATGCTTTCTGACACCTGGTGAAGGATAACCGAGATGAAAAAAACCACAGCATTAGCTCTGACATTACTGCTGAGCTGCTGGTCCTGCCAAAATTTCGCTGGCGGAATTGTACTGGAAAGAACCCGCGTCATTTATGATGCAGGGAAGAAAGAAGCCGCGCTATCCGTGACTAATCGCAGCGAAAGTCTGCCCTATTTGCTGCAATCCTGGGTCGACAATGAACAAGGGACAGCCCGAGGCTCCTTTATCATGACGCCTCCGCTATTTCGCCTGGATGCAGGCAATAACTCATCACTAAGAATAATAAAGTCGTCTGATAATATAGCTAAAGACAAAGAATCACTATTCTTTATTAACGTACGCGCTATTCCTGCAACACAACAATCCGATAGCGTCGAAAATAATATGCTGACGCTGGTATTTAAAACCCGAATTAAGCTCTTCTACCGCCCGAGTAATCTGGTGGGAAAACCCTACGATGCCTATAAATCACTCGAATATAAATACAGCAATAATAGGTTAGATATCTATAACCCATCAGCTTATTACGTGGTCTTCGCGGGGTTGGCGCTGGATAAAACCGATCTGACCAACAAAATAGAGCGTATCGCACCTGGCGAGCATAAACAGTTGGCGGTACCGGGTTTAGCAGGAAAGACGGTGCAGTGGGCTGCAATAAACGACTACGGCGGAACCAGCCAGACGGAAACCAGGACGCTGCAATAAATCGCATCTTGTAGCCAACTTATGCCGATAGCTCTCAGGGAATGAAAAGCGATATGGTGCAATCAACGCCACATTTTTCAGATAGTAAACCACTCGCCTTCTGGCTGCGTTGCGCAATCGTCAGCGGATATCTGGTATCTGTCCATGCCAGAGCCGATGGCTTCTACTTTGACCCTACGCTTCTGGAAACAGAAAAAAGTGGTCAGTCGTCGGTCGATCTTTCCGTTTTCTCTCAGGAGAACTCGCAGCTCCCAGGAGAATATATTGTTGATATTTATATGAATAAAAAGAAAACTGTACAGCGGAAGATCCCATTTATTGCAGATAAAAATCACCAGTTAATTCCCCAGCTAACCCTTGAACAACTGCGCGAGCTGGGCATAAAAATTGAAAATTATCCACAGCTCGAAAAGCTGGATGACCTTACGACAATCGGCAACCTGGCGCAGGTCATTCCCGGCACCGTATCAGAGTTTGATATCAACCACGGCAGATTGTACCTAAGCGTGCCTCAAATAGCCCTGTACCGCGATGCTCGCGGTTACGTTGCGCCCTCTCGCTGGGATGATGGCATACCGGTTCTGTTCACCAACTACTCGTTTAGCGGCTCGCAAAATCAGTACGACGGAGATAGCAATCAGCGCCAGTATCTGAATATGCAAAACGGCGTCAACTTGGGTCCGTGGAGGCTACGTAACTACTCGACCTGGACACATAACGACAGTGATGCTCATTGGGATAGCATTAACAGCTGGCTACAACGAGATATTAAAAGCCTGAAATCACAGCTGGTGGTAGGCGAAAGCGCAACAGAAGGCACCGTGTTCTCAAGTTATCAGTTCACGGGAGCACGTCTCTTTTCCGACGAAACCATGCTGCCAAACAGCCAGCGTGGCTTTGCGCCAACGATTCGCGGTATTGCGCACTCCAGCGCTATCGTCACAATACAGCAAAACGGCTACACCCTGTATCAAAGCAACGTGCCGGCGGGAGCCTTTGAAATCAACGACCTCTACCCTTCCTCCTTCAGTGGCGATCTCGATGTCACGATTGAAGAAGCTGACGGTACGGTAAGGCACTTCGTCCAACCCTTCTCTGCGCTGCCGCAAATGCAAAGACCCGGATACCTTAAATACAGCGTCACTGCCGGGCGTTTTCGCGCCCCAACGTCGCAGGACAGCAACGAACCCGAATTTCTTGAAAGTACCGCCAGCTATGGCCTGAACAACGCCATCACGTTGTATGGTGGTTTGAATGCCTCGCAGGATTACCAGGCTTTAGCGCTGGGCCTTGGCTCAACGCTTGGCATACTCGGGGCCGTGTCGACAGATGTGAGCCATGCAGATACCCAGTTGAATACGGAGGGTCGTTATCATGGTTACAGCTGGCGTACGCAGTACATTAAAGATATCCCCGAAAGCGGCACCAGCGTGTCGCTAAGCTATTATCGCTATACCAGCAGTGGCTATTTCAACTTTTCCGACGCCAATCAGAAAGATATCCGCGCCGACGATCGCTTGCGCAGCGAGGTTCAATTTACGTTCAACCAGTCACTGCTGACAGGCATCTGCTTTTATGCTTCAGGCTCACAGCAAGAATACTGGGGCCGCGGGCAGCAGGATAAAAACCTGTCTATTGGCCTGAACGGTAACCTATGGGGAGTCAGCTATAACCTGAGCGGCCAGTTCACTGACTCGCAGGACCACGAAAACGATCGCACGCTATCGCTTAGCCTGAGTATACCGCTAGACCGCTGGCTATCCCATGCGCAGGCCACGTGGAGGGCCACCGATCAGCGCGATCGTCCCACTCAACACGAAGTGGGCATTAACGGCTCTCTGCTGGACGATGGCCGCCTGAGCTATAACCTGAAACAACGACAAAGCGAAGGGGGCGGCGACGAAAGCAGCAGCCTTTACGGCAGTTATCGTTCTGCTTTCGCTACCGTCAATGCTGGCTATGATTACAGCGCCGATAGCAAGCAACTGAGCTATGGTCTTTCCGGCGGTATTGTCGCCCACCGCCACGGCGTGACCCTTTCACAGCCTCTGGGCAACGCCTTTGCGCTGGTCGATGCCAACGGCGCTGCCGGTATCCGGGTGAAAAACTACCCCGGCATTGCCACCGACCATTTCGGCTATGCCGTGATTCCCTTCCTGACCGCTTACCAGGAAAACGCGATATCGGTAGATACTACGCAGATGCCGGATAACGTTGACGTAACCGAAACGGTGCGTACCGTTGTGCCTAATCGAGGAGCCGCCGTCACCGCCCAGTTCCTTGCCCGTACGGGTTACCGTGTACTGCTAAAACTCACCGATGTTCAGGGTCACCCACTCCCTTTTGGCGCCATCGCCAGCAGCCAGACCCAGCAAAGTATTGTTGATGAAGGCGGCGTGTTGTATATCAGCGGCGTGAACAATCAGCCGCAAACCTGGTCTGTGCGTTGGGGCAACCAACCCGATCAGCAGTGTCAGTTCACCTTTAGCCTGCCGGAAAGTGTCAGCCGTGGCACTTCAATACAAAATGGCAACGCACAATGTCGATAAGGAAGATGTGGATGAGAAATGGAATGTCTACCGCTGTGGGCGTCGTGCTGCTCGCACTTTTTTCTCCCGCAAGCCATGCGATCACCGGCGCTTGCTCGGCAAAAGGCAGTTTTAGCGCCAATGTGTCCAGCGACTGGACGCAAGATCAGAATGTCGCCGGCCGCACCCTGGAATTGCCGACGCCGCTCACGGGCAACGCCTACCAGATAGAGTGTACCTGTGAGGCAGATACCAAGGTGGGCCTGTTTTATACGGTAACCAGCGGCCTCTCACAAACTGGCAAAGTAAATGGTTATTACCGCCTGAACAACAATCTGGATATTCAAACTGAAGTCGACGATATTCCTGGCGCTACCGGTGTCACCCCGCTGAATACGCAAGCCATCAGAGAGAATGGTTCCTACCAAAGCGGCGGCAGCAAAGGCAGCGTCTGCGCGGCCGATCCGGCGGATACCCGCGCCGCGCCGGTGACAATGGGTGCCAATACCCGTTTGACGCTTTATGTCACCAAGCCTTTCCTGGGCGAGCTCGTGATCCCGGACACACTCGTCGCTTCAGTACGGGCCGGATGGAGCACCAACACAACCCCACCATCCTTGAGTACGCTACAAGATATTGCCGAACTGCGTATTCAAGGGAGCATTACCGTGCCGCAAAATTGTAAAATCAACCAGGGAGACATCATTCAAGTCGATCTCGGCTTTATCGACGCCAGACGCTTCACGACAAAGGACAGGATGCCAGACGGCTACACGCCGGTTAAATTTGAAATTCGTTACGATTGCGGCGACACATCAGAAATGAGTAATGATATGGAAATGCAGATTGATGGCAACGATGTTATTAACCAGTACACGTTGGTCGCCCGTCGCCGTGAAACGGACAACGTCCCGGATGTCGGTATACAAATGTCACGTGATGGCGCTCAGAATATTCCCTTTACTAATGGGTTGCTCAGCCTCGACTCTTCAGGCCAGGGCGCTATCAACCTGGAAGCATGGCCGACAAATATGGTGGGCGGCATGCTATCACCAGGCAAATTTAGCGGCACGGCAACCATTACCGTTATTGTAAAGTAGCGCACTCGGCTGGCCGCTGCGCCAGCTCGATAAAATCACGCAAGGCGGGTTTCAGGTCACCTTTTTTCCACGCCATCAGCAGTGAAATGGTCGGGATATCGCCGACAATTGGCCGGAAAACCACCTGACCGGTATTAAAATTATTCATATAACCGGGTATCAAAGTGACCCCCAGTCCCATACCGACCAGATTCATGGTCACCAGAATGTTGGTCGCCACCTGTACAACATTGGGCTGGCTTTTTTGCTGCTGGAACCAGTTTTTGACAATCATTGCTAACGCACCAGAATAAGCGGGATCGGTGCTGACAAAATTCACGCCGTTCAGTTGCTGTGCCGATATTGCCTTTTCACTGGCTAACGGATGGTTAACCGGTAGCACCACCACCAGCGGCTCATGGAAAAGTTCCAGATAGTCCAGCTCCGGGCTGTAAACCGGATGACGCATTAAGCCCACATCCAGCTCCCCACGCAGGATCTTCTCTTCCTGCTCCGTAGTTATCAGACTCACCAGTTCAATGTGTGTATCCGGTTGTTTTAAACGAAACAAAGGCAGCACCTTAGGCAGCAGATTCACCTCTGCTGAAGGAACAAAACCAATCGTAAAATGGTTATCTTCCTGCACCGTTTTACGGGCGCGAATTTTCGCGCTCTCCGCCTGTTCGAGGATAGCCAGTGCATCCTGTAAAAAGCACTCTCCCGCCGCCGTCAGCGCCACTTTTCGCTTATCGCGTACCAGCAACGGAACGCCCACACAGATCTCCAGATCGCGGATCTGGCTGCTCAACGACGGCTGAGAGGTATGCAGCTTTTCTGCCGCACGGGTGAAATTCAGCGCCTGCGCCACCGCGACAAAATAGCGTAAGTGCCTCAGTTCCATACCCTTCTCCTTGTTATCGAAAAAATGTCTCAACTGGTAGAAATTTACTATTTCACAGATTGATAACTAACCAGCAACATCCTTAGGGCACATAAAAAGAAGGTCAATACATCTTAGCTTTCAGGATTAAAAAATATGACCACACCCTCAAATTTAGACATCTACCAACTGATTGACACGCAAAACGGTCGCGTAACGCCACGGATTTATACCGACCCTGAAATTTACCAACTGGAGCTGGAACGCATCTTTGGACGCTGCTGGTTATTCCTCGCTCACGAAAGCCAAATCCCCAAACCCGGTGATTTTTTTAACACCTACATGGGCGAGGATGCGGTCGTGGTGGTGCGTCAGAAAGACGGCAGCATCAAAGCCTTTCTCAACCAATGCCGTCACCGCGCAATGCGGGTCAGTTACGCCGATTGCGGCAACACCCGCGCCTTTACCTGCCCATATCACGGCTGGTCATACGGTATTAACGGCGAGCTCATCGATGTCCCGCTGGAGCCGCGCGCTTACCCACAAGGGTTGTGCAAATCTCACTGGGGCCTGAACGAAGTGCCCGGCGTGGAGAGCTACAAGGGGCTGATCTTCGGTAACTGGGACACCAGTGCGCCTGCGCTACGCGATTATCTCGGCGACATCGCCTGGTATCTGGACGGCGTGCTTGACCGTCGCGAAGGCGGCACAGAAATCGTCGGTGGTGTACAAAAATGGACTATCGACTGTAACTGGAAATTCCCCGCCGAGCAGTTTGCCAGCGACCAATATCACGCCCTGTTTAGCCATGCTTCTGCCGTTCAGGTACTGGGCGCGAAAGATGACGGCAGTGATAAACGCCTGGGGGACGGACAAACCGCCCGTCCGGTGTGGGAAACTGCCAAAGATGCGCTGCAATTCGGTCAGGACGGTCACGGCAGCGGATTTTTCTTTACTGAAAATCCGGATGCCAACGTCTGGGTCGACGGTGAAGTCTCCAGCTACTATCGCGATACCTACGCCGAGGCCGAACAACGACTGGGCAAAGTTCGCGCTCTGCGACTGGCAGGCCATAACAATATCTTCCCAACGCTGTCATGGCTAAACGGCACTGCCACACTGCGTGTCTGGCATCCACGTGGACCCGATCAGGTAGAAGTGTGGGCATTTTGTATTACCGATAAGGCAGCGTCAGATGACGTCAAAGCGGCATTTGAAAACAGCGCTACCCGTGCCTTCGGCCCGGCCGGGTTCCTTGAGCAGGATGACTCAGAAAACTGGTGTGAAATTCAAAAACTGCTGAAAGGCCACCGGGCGCGCAATACCAAACTGTGTCTGGAGATGGGATTGGGCCAGGAAAAACGCCGTGAAGACGGTATTCCAGGGATCACCAACTACATCTTCTCAGAAACCGCCGCCCGCGGCATGTACCAGCGTTGGGCCGATCTGCTCAGTAGCGAAAGCTGGCAGGAAGTGCATGAGAAAACCGCCGCTTACCAGCAGGAGGTGATGAAATGAGTACCTTAGTCTCCCTGGAACTTCATCATCGCATTACGCAGTTTCTCTACCATGAGGCCAGCCTGCTGGATGACTGGAAGTTTCGCGACTGGCTGGCACAACTGGACGACGACATTCGCTACACCATGCGTACCACAGTCAATGCCCAGACCCGCGATCGCCGCAAAGGCGTACAACCGCCGACGACGTGGATTTTCAATGACAACAAAGATCAGCTTGAGCGCCGGATCGCCCGCCTCGAAACCGGTATGGCCTGGGCGGAAGAGCCGCCATCGCGCACTCGTCATCTGATCAGCAATCTGCAGGTTAGCGAAACGGGCCAACACGACGTGTTCGCGGTGCGCCTTAACTACCTGCTGTACCGCGCACAAAAAGAGCGAGATGAAACCTTTTACGTTGGCATGCGCGTAGACAAAGTCCGTCGTCTGCCGGGTGATGAGTGGCGTTTACTGGAGCGTGAGATCGTGCTGGATCAGGCGGTGATCACCTCCCATAACCTGAGTGTACTGTTCTGATGAGCCGTATTTATGCCTGCCCCGTAGGGGATTTGCCGGAGGGTGAAGCTCTCCGGCTCGACACATCGCCCGTCATCGCGCTGTTTAACGTCGGCGGCGAGTTTTATGCCATTAACGATCGCTGCAGCCACGGCAATGCCTCGATGTCGGAAGGTTATCTGGAAGACGATGCCACCGTGGAATGCCCGCTGCATGCGGCCAGTTTTTGTCTGAAAACCGGCAAAGCGCTATGCCTGCCCGCCACCGATCCGCTGACTACCTATGCCGTGTATGTGGAAGGTAGCGATGTGTTTGTTGATATTCCCGGAGGGGCCTGATGAGCGATTTACGCGACAACATCATCTTTATCACTGGCGGTGGCTCTGGCCTCGGTCTGGCACTGGTCGAACGCTTTATCGAAGAAGGTGCAAAAGTTGCCACGCTGGAACTGTCGCCAGCCAAGGTCGCCAGCCTGCGCCAGCGCTTTGGCCAACACGTGCTGGCGGTAGAAGGGAATGTTACCTGTTATGCCGACTATCAGCGGGCGGTGGATCAGATCCTCACGACGTTCGGCAAGCTGGACTGCTTTATCGGTAATGCCGGGATTTGGGATCATAATGCTTCGCTGATCAATACCTCCGCCGAGGCGCTGGAAAGCGGCTTTCATGAGCTGTTCAACGTTAACGTGCTGGGCTATCTGCTGGGCGCGAAAGCCTGTGCCGCTGCGCTTATTGCCAGCGAAGGCAGTATCATTTTTACCCTTTCCAATGCCGCATGGTATCCCGGCGGCGGCGGCCCGTTGTATACCGCAAGCAAGCACGCCGCTACCGGACTCATTCGTCAGTTAGCCTACGAGTTAGCACCGAAAGTTCGTGTCAACGGTGTAGGGCCGTGCGGTATGGCAACTGACCTGCGCGGCCCGCAGGCGTTGGGTCAAAACGATACATCAATTATGCAATCACTGACGCCGGAAAAAATCGCCGCTATCCTGCCGCTGCAGTTTTTCCCTGATCCAGCAGATTTTACCGGTCCATACGTGATGCTGGCATCAAAGCGCAACAACCGTACGTTGAGCGGCGTGATGATCAATGCCGATGCTGGCCTGGGTATTCGCGGTATTCGCCACGTTGCCGCCGGGCTGGATCTCTGAGGAGGCGTTATGCACAACAAAATTATTGCTATCGTCGGCGGTGGACAGGCCGCAGCGATGGCGGCGGTAGCACTGCGCCAGCAAGGGTTTGACGGCGAGATACATCTGTTCTCCAATGAGCCGCATCTGCCGTACGAACGCCCTCCATTGTCCAAAGCGATGCTGCTGGACGACGCCCCGCAGCTGCAGCCGGTGCTCAACGCGGCCTGGTGGCAGGAAAATACTGTTCATCTGCATCTGAACGTGACTATCCAGACGCTCGGTCGCCAGACACATCAGCTAGAGCTGGCTGACGGCCAGGGTTATCCGTGGGATCAGCTACTGATTGCCACGGGAGCGGCTGCCCGCCCTCTTCCACTGCTGGATAAACTGGGCGATCGCTGCTTTACCCTGCGCCACGCGAACGACGCGACTCGTCTGCGAGACGCTTTACTCCCCGGTAAATCGATTGTGATTGTCGGGGCGGGCACCATTGGCCTGGAACTGGCGGCCAGCGCGACCCAGCACGGC
Organism: Citrobacter sp. RHBSTW-00671; assembly: GCF_014103415.1. Classification (NCBI taxonomy): domain Bacteria; kingdom Pseudomonadati; phylum Pseudomonadota; class Gammaproteobacteria; order Enterobacterales; family Enterobacteriaceae; genus Citrobacter; species Citrobacter sp. RHBSTW-00671. The sequence goes on along the minus strand of NZ_JABXPR010000001.1, from coordinate 1,880,123 downwards.
TGCCGGGTAACGGTAGTGGAGCAGGCGCCAACGGTGATGGGCCGCAATGCGCCTGCCCCGGTGCGTGACTATCTGCTAGCACGCCACCAACAGGCGGGTGTGCAGGTACGGCTCAACAGCACTATCGAGCACGTCGAAAGCGGAGAGTTACTTACCCTGGCGCTGCAAAATGGTGAAACCGTCACTGCCGATGCGGTGATCTACGGCATTGGCATCGTGGCGAATGACGCACTGGCCCGCGATGCAGGCCTGGAGACGGCTAACGGCGTTATCGTTGATACCGCTTGTACCACCTCCGATCCGGCGATTTTTGCTGCCGGCGACGTGGCGCTGACGCATCAGCCCGACGGTTCGCTGGCGCGTGTCGAAAGCTGGGAAAATGCCAATATCCAGGCTCAAATTGCCGCTGCCGCAATGCTCCATTTGCCGTTGCCGGAGAAGACGCCCGGCTGGTTCTGGACTGACCAATACCAGGATAACGTGCAGTTTATTGGCGAAATGCAGGGAGATAGCTGGCTTGTACGCGGCGATGCTGATGCGCAGAAAGCGATATGGTTTAACCTGCAGGATGGCGTAATTGTCGGCGCAGTAACGTTGAATCAGGGCCGAGAAATACGTTTATTGCGGAAATGGATTCAGGCAAAGAAAAAGCCGCCAGTGGCGGCTTTAATCGATGAAAAAATCTTGCTTAAGTCAATATAACTACCGGATGGCACTTCGTTTATTCGGCCTACACGTGAGTAACCTGTAGGCCGGATAAGGTGTTTACACCGCCATCCGGCAATCCGTATTGCTTACGCGTAAACCGGGAAGCGTGCACAGATATCCAGCACTTTACCTTTCACACGCTCAATAACAGCTTCGTCATTGATGTTGTCCAGAACGTCACACATCCAGCCAGCCAGCTCTTTCACTTCCGCTTCTTTAAAGCCACGGCGAGTCACTGCCGGAGAACCGATACGGATACCGGAAGTCACAAACGGGCTCTTCGGATCGTTTGGCACGCTGTTTTTGTTAACGGTGATGTTAGCGCGGCCCAGTGCGGCGTCAGCTTCTTTACCGGTCAGGTTTTTATCCACCAGATCCAGCAGGAACAGGTGGTTTTCAGTACCGCCAGAAACCACTTTGTAACCACGGTTCAGGAACACTTCCACCATCGCTTTGGCGTTTTTAGCAACCTGCTGCTGGTAAACTTTGAACTCTGGCTCCATCGCTTCTTTCAGCGCTACCGCTTTTGCCGCGATAACATGCATCAGCGGGCCGCCCTGCGCGCTTGGGAACACCGCGGAGTTCAGTTTTTTGTACAGCTCTTCGTCACCGCCTTTCGCCAGGATCAGGCCGCCACGTGGACCCGCCAGGGTTTTGTGGGTGGTGGTGGTCACAACGTGTGCGTGTGGAACCGGGTTCGGATAAACGCCTGCGGCAATCAGACCCGCAACGTGCGCCATGTCAACGAACAGGTATGCGCCGATGCTGTCAGCGATTTCGCGCATTTTTGCCCAGTCAACCACGCCGGAATAAGCAGAGAAACCACCGATGATCATCTTCGGCTTGTGCTCTTTGGCCTGCTTAGCCATGTCTTCGTAGTCAATTTTACCGGACTCATCAATACCGTAAGGGATGATGTTGTACAGTTTGCCGGAGAAGTTTACCGGGGAGCCGTGAGTCAGGTGGCCGCCTTGCGCCAGGTTCATACCCAGAACGGTATCACCCGGTTGCAGCAGAGCGGTATAAACAGCGAAGTTAGCCTGAGAACCTGAGTGCGGTTGGACGTTAGCGTAATCAGCACCAAACAGCTCTTTTGCACGATCGATTGCCAGTTGCTCAACGATATCAACGTATTCGCAACCGCCGTAGTAGCGCTTGCCCGGATAACCTTCAGCGTATTTGTTGGTCAGCTGAGAACCCTGTGCCTGCATAACGCGCGGGCTGGTGTAGTTTTCGGAGGCGATCAGTTCGATGTGCTCTTCCTGACGTACTTTTTCCTGCTCCATAGCCTGCCACAGTTCGGCATCATAATCGGCAATGTTCATTTCACGCTTTAACATCCGCATCTCCTGACTCAGCTAACAATAGAATTTCGGCCTAAAAAGGTTGTCCCTAGGACTTCGGCCAACAGTATAACCGAATCATTCTTCGATAACAGGTCTTGACAAAGGATTTTACGCAAACGATTACCTTCACGGCACGCAAGGCTTTGCAGAACAAAGCTCTGCTGAATTTCAACGGATTTCTTTTCAGGTTTGTGATGCAGATTTTTCACGATGTAACCTTTACAACGCAAAGTTACAAAGAACCATTTACAATGCAGGGGTATTTTTTATAAGATGCATTTGACATACATCATTAAAGTCTCAGATAAAGGAAGACCGTATGCTTGACGCACAAACCATCGCTACAGTGAAAGCCACCATTCCCCTGCTGGTTGAAACAGGCCCGAAGCTGACCGCCCATTTCTACGATCGCATGTTTACGCATAACCCTGAGCTGAAAGAAATTTTCAACATGAGTAACCAGCGTAATGGCGATCAGCGTGAAGCACTGTTTAACGCTATTGCCGCGTATGCCAGCAATATCGAAAACCTGCCAGCGCTGCTGCCAGCCGTCGAGAAAATTGCCCAGAAGCATACCAGCTTCCAGATTAAGCCCGAGCAGTACAACATCGTGGGTGGCCATCTGCTGGCGACGCTGGATGAGATGTTCAGCCCAGGCCAGGAAGTGCTGGATGCGTGGGGCAAAGCGTATGGGGTGCTGGCTAACGTCTTCATCAACCGTGAGGCGCAAATCTACAGCGAAAATGCCAATAAAAATGGCGGCTGGGAAGGTACCCGTCCTTTCCGCATCGTGGCCAAAACCCCGCGTAGCGCGTTAATCACCAGCTTTGAGTTTGAACCGGTCGACGGCGGTGCGGTCGCGGAATACCACCCGGGGCAGTATCTGGGCGTCTGGCTGAAACCAGAAGGCTTCCCGCATCAGGAGATTCGTCAGTACTCATTGACCCGCAAACCGGATGGTAAGGGCTACCGTATTGCCGTTAAGCGTGAAGACGGCGGTCAGGTCTCAACCTGGCTGCACAACCACGCGAATGTCGGCGACATCGTCCATTTAGCCGCACCGGCGGGTGATTTCTTTATGGATGTTTCCACCGATACTCCGGTATCGCTGATTTCCGCAGGCGTAGGTCAGACCCCAATGCTGGCAATGCTGGACACGCTGGCAAAAGCGCATCATACGGCGCAGGTTAACTGGTTCCACGCGGCAGAAAATGGTGACGTGCATGCCTTTGCCGATGAAGTGCATGAACTGGGCAAAACGCTGCCACGCTTTAGCGCACACACCTGGTATCGTGAGCCAACCGAAGCCGATCGCGCGAAAGGTGCGTTTGATAGCGTTGGGCTGATGGATCTGAACAAACTGGAAGGCGCTATCAGCGACCCGGCGATGCAGTTTTACCTGTGCGGCCCGGTTGGCTTTATGCAGTTCGCTGCGAAGCAACTGGTCGGTCTGGGCGTGAAAAACGAAAACATTCATTATGAATGCTTCGGCCCACATAAAGTGTTGTAATGTATTGCGCGAGTAGGCCGGATAAGGCGTTTACGCCGCCATCCGGCAATCACTCTGCCTGATGCGCTACGCTTATCAGGCCTTCAAATTAACGGCGCGGCTTAGATTGCCGCGTCGTCTTCTTCGCCGGTACGGATACGAATAACACGCGCCACATCGAAGACAAAAATCTTACCGTCGCCGATTTTGCCGGTCTGGGCAGTACGAATAATCGTGTCGACACAGGTATCGACAATATCGTCGGTAACCACGATTTCAATTTTTACCTTCGGCAGAAAATCCACCATATATTCCGCGCCACGGTACAGCTCGGTGTGGCCTTTCTGACGGCCAAACCCCTTCACTTCTGTCACCGTCATACCGGTAATGCCGACTTCTGCCAGCGCTTCGCGGACATCGTCCAGCTTGAAGGGTTTAATAATCGCATCAATCTTTTTCATGCTATTCCTTGAAAAGGTCGCCTGTCTTTTGATCAAATAAAGCTAACATAATCCGCAGATTTATTCTTTGAAATCGTTTGCATCAAGTTCATGACGAGAGAGCAACTTGTAGAATTCTGTGCGATTGCGTCCCGCCATTCGTGCAGCATGGGTAACATTACCTTTGGTGATTTGCAGCAGCTTACGCAAGTAGTTGAGCTCAAACTGATTACGCGCTTCAACAAAGGTTGGCAGCGCCGTATTTTCACCTTCCAGCGCCTGCTCCACCAGCGCGTCACTGATCACCGGCGAAGAGGTTAACGCCACGCACTGTTCAATCACGTTGACCAACTGACGCACGTTGCCCGGCCAACTGGCGGTCATTAAACGTTTCATCGCATCAGTCGAAAACGCGCGGACAAACGGTTTGTGCCGTTCGGCTGACTGACGCAGCAGATGGTTTGCCAGCAGTGGTATATCTTCTGTACGCTCGGCCAGCACCGGGATCTTCAGACTCACCACGTTGAGGCGATAGTACAAATCCTCGCGAAATTCGCCCCGCGCCATGGCTTTAGGCAGGTCGCGGTGCGTTGCAGAAACAATCCGCACATCAATGTCGATATCGCGATTGCTTCCGAGCGGACGAACTTTACGCTCCTGCAATACGCGCAGTAATTTAACCTGCAGCGGCGCGGGCATGTCGCCTATTTCGTCGAGAAATAGCGTTCCGCCTTCTGCTGCCTGAAACAAGCCTTCACGATTACTCACCGCTCCGGTAAAGGCACCGCGCGCATGACCAAAAAGCTCTGATTCCAGCAGTTGTTCCGGCAACGCCCCGCAGTTTATGGCGATAAAAGGCTTGTGGCTGCGCGGGCTGGCGTTGTGAATCGCCTGGGCAAACACCTCTTTCCCGGTGCCGCTTTGGCCGTTAATCAGTACGCTAACGTCAGATTGCGCCACCATCCGCGCCTGTTCTAACAAACGCAGCATTAACGGGCTACGGGTAACAATTGATTCACGCCAGCTGTCATCAGTAGCAGGCGCGGACTGTTCCAGCGCACCGTCAATCGCTTTGTATAACGCGTCTTTATCGACCGGCTTGGTGAGAAAGCTGAAAACGCCCTGCTGCGTTGCCGCGACAGCATCGGGAATAGAACCGTGCGCAGTCAGGATAATGACCGGCATCCCCGGCTGCACTTTCTGGATTTCAGTAAACAGCTGCATGCCGTCCATTTCATCCATGCGCAGGTCGCTAATGACCAGATCCACTTTTTCACGATTCAGTACCCGTAATCCTTCCTGCCCACTTTCTGCGGTTACGACGCTGTAACCTTCACTGGTCAGCCGCATACCGAGCAATTTCAACAGCCCCGGATCATCATCGACGAGCAGCAGATGCGCGGGCTTGTGGCTTATCATGGCGTGACCTCCCCATCATCAGGCGTCGTAAGCTTATCAGTACCGTGCAACGCATCGGGATTGTAGCTGCCGGCAGGTTTACGGGTGGACAGTTGTCGCTCAATATCGGTCAGGTTTTCCAGCTTACGGGTGGTGAGATCGAGCTGGCTCTGCAAATGCTGTTGCTGTTGGCGCAGCGCGTCAAGATCGCTGTCGGATGACTGTTGAAGTTTACTGTAGCGCATACGTTCTTCTGCAAGCTGTAACTGCAGCGTTTGACTACTGCGCCAGACCTGATAAAGCGGACGGACCTGGGCCGGAATTTGCGGGCTTAGCGCATCCAGACGGGCCATTATTTCACGCCTTTCAGGCGGTGTAATGTGGGCGCCATCAAGCAGTATCCCGCGCTTGAAAGCGCCCTGCCAGGTATCCGTGAGTTGGCTACTGGCTTCACTGCGTGCCTGAACAGGCATCAGGCGCTCTGCACAATCCATGGTCCGCAGCCAGTAGAGCGGGTTGGTCTCTGTGGACTGGCCCGACAGCGACCAGATATCCGTACATTCGGTGGCAAGGTAATCAGCGAGTTGATGCGGCGGGATTTTCTCCTGCGAAGGATCGCCGATAATGTGATTCACCGCGTTGGGAACGCAGCCGACCAGCGCCAGGCATGGCAGACTTGCGAGTAAGACGCGGCGAATAAAATCTCGTTTAAGCATTCGGGCAACAACGTGTGGCATACTCACCAGACTTAGGTTCATTTTAGTGGTTTTTCGATGCAGATAGCGGCAGTTCTATGCGGAAACAAACGCTTTGCGCATGCTCATCAACCAGATACAGTTTTCCCCGCATACGGCGGATACAGTCTCTGGCGATACTCAGTCCCAACCCGCTTCCTTTGACTGCCCCTTTTCGCTGATGGCTGCCCTGGAAAAAAGGTTCGAAGATCATCGCCTGTTCTGCTTCTGGAATCGGTGTGCCGGTATTTATGACATCAATGTATACCGTCGAGCCATGCAAACTGCTGCGGACCCAAATGTTACCGGATTCAGCTCCATAGTGCACCGCATTGGAATAAAGATTGTCCAGCACGCTCATTAACAGCATGGGTTCGGCCAGACAAGCGTTCGCCGCCAGTGCAACATCAGTATGTATCATTTTGGCGCGAGCGGGCAGGCTATGTGCTGAAACAACACTTTCCACCAACGGCGCGATTTCTACGCGCTCAAGTTCTACTTCGTCATCCGCCAGCTTGCGGTTGTAATCAAGCAATTGCTCAATCAGCTTTTGTAGGTTACGGCTGCTGTCATCGAGAATTCCGACCACCTCTTTTTGCTCGGGAGTAAGCGGTCCAACTACCTGATCGGCCAGCAACTCCGTGCCTTCACGCATGCTGGCCAGCGGCGTTTTCAGCTCATGGGAGAGATGACGTAAAAACTGATGTCGCTGTGACTCAAGCCAGGAAAGGCGCTCACTCAACCAGATTATGCGCTGGCCAACGGAACGCAGCTCCCGGGGACCGGTAAATAATACGCTATCGCCCAGTGAGCGACCTTCTCCCAAACGGTTAATCATCCGTTCAATACCCTTCACCGGGCCGATAATCATACGGGTAAACAGCAGTACCATCGCCAGACTCACGAGAAATAGCACCAGCGCCTGCCAGCCGAAGAACTGACCACGTTCGGCAATTTCTTGTTGTAACTGCTGACCACGCGAGAAGACCACGGTACGTGTAGCCTGCACCATGTCGGTATTCGCATTAGCGAACGATTCCAGACGGGCTGCCGCCTGGCTGTCAGGACCGCTGTTATTGCACTGCAGTTGGGCGAGATCGTTGAGATCCTGCCGTAACGCCTGGTAGAGCTTGTTGTCCGGTAACACGCCCGCATGCGCGTCCAGCATGTCGCTATAACGTTTACGCTGGCTCTGGTAAACCTTTGCCAGCGTCGGATCATCCAGCACACAATACTGTCGATAGCTACGCTCCATCTCCAGCGCGGCGTTGGTCATTGCCTCGCTGCGCCGGGCATCAATGAGCGTGGTTCTGTTCGTCAGCGCCGCCTGAGCGCTCAGGGCGTTCAGGCTCTGCCACGCTTGCCAGGCCAGTACGAGCAAAGGGAGCAGGATCAGCAAAAATGCCAGTGTCACCAGCTGACGTAAGGATCGAGGGAAAACAGACCAGCGCTTCAAGGCGTTACTCTCAATGGACGGGAATAAGACGATGCTAACCGAGGGGAACGTCAGATACAACAAAGCCGGGATTAACCCGGCTTTGCTATGGAATAAGGCGGTGCCTAACTCGACGTTTCGCCCGAAGGTTGATATGAGCTTCGCTAATATCAGATGTTGGACGGCAGGCACCTTGTTGTGCGTCATTCGAAGTTTATGTAGCACGTCCCGAAGGGGCTGACATAAGAAGGTGAATGAGCCACTGGTTAATATTATGCAGCATCTGTGCCAATATTCAAAACACTTTATTAACACAATGATAAATATAAGAAATATGAATAATTGTGTAAAAATAATGATTGCGTGTTTTTTGTTCGCCCTGTCGCTAATCAGCAACACTCACAGCACTTAAAAATAAAATCATTATAAATCAAATTATTAAGTGTCTCTTTTTAGCGACAAGTCAACCCTGCCAATGTCGGGATTTCCCGACACTTTAATTTTGCGGCATTAGCGCCGGATTTATTGCCGGATGACGGCGTAAACGCCTTATCCGGCCTACAAGTGCTCTTCCCCGTAGACCTGATAAGCGCAGTGCCATCAGGCGTTCTGTATCTGGCGACAAAAAAGCCCCTCGAGAGGGGCTTCATGATGTTCGACCAGATTAACCGAGCTGTTTACGCGCATTACGGAAGATGCGCATCCACGGGCTATCCTCGCCCCAGTTTTCCGGGTGCCAGGAGTTGCTCACGGTACGGAACACACGTTCAGGGTGTGGCATCATAATGGTTACACGGCCATTTTCGGTGGTAACCGCAGTGATACCGTTTGGAGAGCCGTTCGGGTTAGCCGGATAGGTTTCGGTCACCTTACCGAAGTTATCAACGTAGCGCAGCGCCACCAGCCCTTTGCTCTCCAGCCCTGCCAAATGCGCATCGTCACGCACTTCTACGCGACCTTCGCCGTGAGAAACCGCGATTGGCATCTGTGACCCCACCATACCCTGCAGCAGCAGAGACGGGCTTTGTGTCACTTCGACCAGGCTGAAACGCGCTTCAAAGCGATCGGAGTGGTTACGCACAAAGCGTGGCCACAGGTCGCTTCCAGGGATCAGCTCGCGCAGGTTAGACATCATCTGACAACCGTTACACACGCCGAGTGCCAGCGTTTGCGGGCGATGGAAGAAGGTTTCGAACTCATCACGTACCCGATTGTTGAACAGAATCGACTTCGCCCAACCTTCGCCTGCGCCAAGCACATCACCGTAAGAGAAGCCACCACAGGCCACCAGCGCCTGGAAGTTACCCAGACCAATGCGACCGCCCAGCAGATCGCTCATATGCACGTCGATAGCGTCAAAACCCGCACGGTGGAAAGCCGCCGCCATTTCTACGTGGGAGTTAACGCCCTGTTCGCGCAGCACGGCTACTTTTGGACGCGCACCGGTAGCGATATACGGAGCCGCAATATCTTCGTTGATGTCAAACGACAGCTTAACGTTGAGGCCAGGATCGGCATCGTTGGTTTTAGCGTTGTGTTCCTGATCGGCACATTCCGGGTTATCGCGCAGACGCTGCATCTGCCAGGTTGTTTCCGCCCACCACATACGCAGGGTAGTACGGCTTTCGCTAAACACCGGCTGACCTTGGGCGGTCAGGGTGAAACGATCGCCGGCTACCGCCTGGCCGAGGTAATGTACGCAATCAGCCAGACCGTTCACCGCCAGAATCGCTTCTACCGCATCACGGTCAGCGGCGCGAACCTGAATGACAGCCCCCAGCTCTTCATTAAACAGCGCCGCCAGATGATCATCGCCCAGAGTACCAATATCTGCTTCAACGCCGCAGTGACCGGTAAAGGCCATTTCTGCCAGCGTAACCAGCAGACCGCCGTCGGAGCGGTCATGGTAAGCCAGCAGCTTACGTTGTGCGACCAACGCCTGAATGGCGTCGTAGAAGCCTTTCAACTGCGCTACATCGCGCACATCGGCAGGTTTGTCGCCCAGTTGACGGTATACCTGTGCCAGCGATGTCGCGCCCAGCGCATTGTGGCCAAGGCCAAGATCAATCAGCAGCAGCGCATTGTCTTCAGTAGACAGTTGCGGCGTGATTGTATGGCGCACGTCTTCCACACGAGCAAAAGCGGTGATCACCAGTGACAGCGGGGAGGTCATTTCACGCTGCTCGTTACCTTCCTGCCAGCGGGTTTTCATCGACATGGAGTCTTTACCCACCGGGATAGTCAGGCCAAGCGCCGGACATAACTCTTCCCCGACGGCTTTTACCGCTTCGTACAGCCCGGCATCTTCACCGGGATGGCCAGCAGCCGCCATCCAGTTTGCTGACAATTTGATACGTTTGATATCGCCAATCTGCGTGGCAGCAATATTAGTCAGCGCTTCACCGACGGCCAGACGCGCAGAGGCGGAGAAGTCCAGCAGCGCGACAGGGGCGCGTTCACCGATAGACATCGCTTCACCATAGTAGCTATCCAGACTGGCGGTAGTGACCGCACAGTTCGCTACCGGGATCTGCCACGGGCCGACCATCTGGTCACGCGCCACCATCCCGGTGACAGTACGGTCGCCGATGGTCACGAGGAAGGTTTTCTCTGCCACGGTCGGCAGGTGCAGCACGCGGTTTACCGCGTCAGCAATCGTAATATGCTCACGTGCAAGCTGCTCGCCTTTGGCTTTTAGCGTTTGTACGTCGCGGGTCATTTTCGGCGTTTTACCCAGCAGAACGTCCAGCGGCATGTCAATCGGCTGGTTGTCGAAGTGGCTATCGCTCAGAGTCAGGTGCTGCTCTTCGGTGGCTTCACCAATCACCGCATAGGGTGCGCGCTCGCGCTTACACAGTTCGTCAAACAGCGGCAATTGATCGGCAGCAACCGCCAGCACATAGCGCTCCTGAGATTCGTTACACCAGATTTCCAGCGGGCTCATACCCGGTTCATCACTTAGGATATCGCGCAACTGGAATTTGCCGCCGCGTCCGCCGTCACTGACCAGCTCCGGCATGGCATTAGACAGGCCACCTGCGCCAACATCGTGGATGAACAGGATCGGGTTAGCGTCCCCCATCTGCCAGCAACGGTCGATAACTTCCTGGCAGCGACGCTCCATTTCCGGGTTGTCGCGCTGTACGGAAGCGAAATCAAGATCGGCATCAGACTGGCCGGAAGCCATAGATGATGCCGCACCACCGCCGAGGCCGATGTTCATCGCCGGACCGCCGAGGACGATCAGCTTAGCACCCACCACGATCTCGCCTTTCTGCACGTGATCTTCACGGATATTGCCGATCCCACCCGCCAGCATGATCGGTTTGTGGTAACCGCGCAGCTCTTCACCGTTATGGCTGTTCACTTTCTCTTCATAGGTGCGGAAGTAGCCCGTCAACGCAGGGCGACCAAATTCGTTGTTAAACGCAGCACCACCCAGCGGGCCTTCGGTCATGATATCCAGTGCGGTGACAATACGGTCCGGCTTGCCAAAATCTTCTTCCCACGGCTGTTCAAAGCCCGGGATACGCAGGTTAGAGACAGAGAAACCCACCAGCCCGGCTTTCGGTTTCGCACCGCGCCCGGTTGCGCCTTCATCACGAATTTCACCGCCAGAACCCGTTGCGGCGCCCGGCCACGGCGAGATCGCCGTCGGGTGGTTATGGGTTTCAACCTTCATCAGGATATGAGCAGGTTCCTGATGGAAATCGTAGCGACCGGTCTGGTGGTCAGCAAAGTAGCGCCCCACTTCAGAGCCTTCCATCACTGCTGCGTTATCTTTATAGGCGGACAGGACGTGATCCGGCGTGGTTTCGAAGGTGTTTTTGATCATCTTGAACAGCGATTTCGGCTGCTGCTTACCGTCGATCACCCAGTCGGCATTAAAAATTTTATGGCGGCAGTGCTCGGAGTTGGCCTGTGCAAACATGTACAGTTCGATATCGTTCGGGTTGCGTCCCAGTTTGGTGAACGCATCTTGCAGATAGTCGATTTCATCCTCTGCCAGCGCCAGCCCCAGACGCAGGTTAGCGTCAATTAACGCCTGGCGTCCTTCACCCAGCAGGTCAACGCTGGAAACCGGCGCAGGCTGGTGATGAACAAACAGTTTTTCAGCATCGCTCAGCGCAGAGAAAACCGTTTCCATCATGCGGTCATGCAGAATATCGGCAACAGTCAGCCACTGCTCAGCAGTCAGCGTGGAGGCCTCAACATACCAGGCAATGCCACGTTCCAGGCGGCTAATCTGTTGCAGGCCGCAGTTATGGGCAATATCAGTCGCTTTAGAAGACCACGGGGAGATGGTACCCGGGCGAGGCGTGACCAGCAGCAGTTTGCCTTCAGGGGCATGACTGTGAAGAGCAGGACCATATTTCAGTAGACGAGCAAGTTGCGCGCGCTCATCCTCATTCAATGGTGCATTCAGATCGGCAAAATGGACGTACTCGGCGTAAATGTTGTGGACCTGGAGGTTGGCAGCCTGAAAACGTGCCAGCAGTTTGTTAATACGGAATGCAGACAGTGCAGGTGAACCACGCAGAATTTCCATCATAAGTCTCTCGTCTTCTAAGCTTTCGGTGTGCCCAAGTGGGGGAAACGGGCGTCATTATAAAGAATCTACCGCGCCGACGAAACCGTTTGCGTCGAAATAAAATCACGACCTTGTCTTATCATCAAATGCGGTCTGGTTTCTGAATAAGTTGCCAACTGACGTAAGTTTAAGCAAAATGCCGCTCATTAATGACTAATTCACTTCTTAATCAATACCACAGCACGCAGAGACAACGTACGGTTCAGAGAATTAACTAATTGAAAAAATTAAAGATTAATTATCTGTTCATCGGTATTTTGACGCTGTTGTTGGCAGCGGCCCTCTGGCCATCTATCCCCTGGTTCGGTAAAGCCGACAATCGTATCGCCGCCATTCAGTCGCGGGGAGAGCTGCGCGTCAGTACCATCGACTCACCGCTCACTTACGCCACGCTTAATGGGAAAAAGTTTGGCCTGGATTACGAACTGACCAAAGCCTTCGCCAACTACCTGGGTGTGAAGCTGAAAATCACCGTACGCCAGAACATCAGCCAGCTTTTTGACGACCTGGATAACGGGAATGCCGATCTGTTAGCCGCGGGTCTGGTGTATAACAGCGAGCGCGTTAAAAATTATCAGCCGGGTCCGACCTACTATTCCGTATCGCAACAACTGGTGTATCGGGTTGGGCAATATCGCCCTCGCAGCCTTGCCAGTGTGAGCGAAAATCAGCTGACCATCGCCCCGGGACACGTGGTGATAAACGACCTCCAGCAGTTAAAAGAAAAAAAATTCCCAGACCTGAGCTGGAAAGTTGATGAGAAAAAGGGCACCACCGAACTGCTTGATGATGTCATCGCCGGTAAGCTGGATTACACCATTGCCGATTCCGTCGCCATCAGCCTGTACCAGCGTGTACACCCTGAGCTGGCCGTCGCGCTGGATGTCTCCGACGAACAGCCGGTGACCTGGTTCAGCCGTCTGGACGATGACAATACGTTGTCCGCTGCCCTGCTGGATTTCTTCAATACCATGAATGAAGACGGCTCGCTTGCGCGGCTGGAAGAAAAGTATCTTGGGCATGGCGATGATTTTGACTATGTTGATACCCGCACCTTCCTGCGTGCGGTTGATAGCGTGTTACCGGATCTGAAGCCACTTTTTGAGAAATATGCGCAGGAAATAGACTGGCGACTGCTCGCGGCAATTTCTTACCAGGAATCACACTGGGACGCGCAGGCCACCTCCCCGACCGGCGTACGTGGGCTGATGATGCTGACCAAAAATACTGCCCAGAGCCTTGGGCTCACTGACCGTACCGATGCCGAGCAGAGCATCAGCGGTGGTGCGCGTTACTTGCAGGATATGATGAGTAAAGTGCCGGATACCGTCCCCGAAGGAGAGCGTATCTGGTTTGCGCTCGCAGCCTATAACATGGGTTATGCGCACATGCTGGATGCGCGGGCGCTGACGGTAAAAACTAAAGGCAACCCGAACAGTTGGTCTGATGTAAAACAACGTCTGCCGCTGCTCAGTCAAAAGCCGTATTACAACAAGCTGACCTATGGCTATGCGCGTGGTCACGAAGCCTACGCCTATGTGGAAAATATCCGTAAGTATCAGATAAGCCTGGTGGGATACCTGCAAGAGAAAGAAAAGCAGGCAATTGAAACACAGCAACTGGCGCAGGATTACCCGGCGGTATCGCCCACAGAACTGTTAGGCGAGGAGAAGTTTCCGCTGGCAGCATTCCTGTCTCAGACCTCATCAAGCTATCTGTCGCACTCCCCTTCTCTGCTATTTTCGACGCAGAAAAAAGAGCAGAAGTCGTCTTTGAAGGCAGGCCATCGGGCCGATTAGCGCAACGCCCTCAGGCAATCAGATAGGCATTTACATGTTGGAGGATTTTTTCAGGGCTTTAATTTCCTGGCGACGCATACGGAAAAAATCGCTGAGCAACGTGGCACATTCATCACGTAACACGCCTTCAGTCACGTCAACCCGATGGTTCATGCCAGGGTGATGCAGTACGTCCATTAACGAACCCGCCGCCCCCGTTTTCGCATCGCACGCGCCAAAAACCACCCGACCAATACGGCTGTGCACCATCGCACCGGCACACATCACGCACGGTTCCAGTGTGACATACAACGTCGCATCCAGCAGACGGTAGTTTTGTAGCACCAGACCGCCCTGGCGCAACGCCATGATTTCAGCGTGGGCGGTAGGATCATGATGGCCAATCGGCCGATTCCAGCCTTCGCCAATAACGCGGTTGTTGAGGACCAATACTGCACCCACCGGGACTTCACGCTCATCCCAGGCGCGCTTAGCCAGCGTTAAAGCATGACGCATCCAGTATTCGTGGCTAAATTCAACTTCAGACAAAGGGGTAACTCCAGTAATCAAAGCGGGCGCATTATACACAGACGCTATCGTTTACTCTATTCGAGTTGTTGCAGCTCCCCGCACGGCGTGACGCGCCAGCGATGCTGGCAAAAAGAGAGCAGTGGATTGTCCTGCTTACTGTCGCTGTAACCGCTGTAAAGATGCAACGGCGCGCCAATCTGCTGTTCCAGTTGCGCCACTTTTTCATGTCCCAGACAGCGCAGTGGCAATACCCAGCCCCCGTATCCACGCGCCATTTGACTGGCGATCAAATTGACACGCGGCAGCCACGGCGTATCGAAGTAAACCTGCTCCACCAGCGACTGCGGGGAACCGGTGATCAGCCAGATATCAGCATCGGAGCTTAACAGGTACGTCGTCAGACGCTGCTGCACGACCGGAAATGCCGTCACATGCCCGCGAAACCAGCGCACAAAATCGGCCTGATGTGCCTTCAGGCGCGCTTCACTGCGACCAAAGGTACAGCCCCACAACAGCAGGCTCATGGGCCAGCGGGCGGCGCGCCCTTTAATTAACATTGCCAGCGCAATAATTGGCAACAGGGGCAGCACCAGCAACGCATTTAGCGGTTGGCGACGCAACAGAAAACGTAAGAAACTGCCGAACATATCCTGCTGGTGTAACGTGCCATCCAAATCAAAAAAAACAACGCGACGCTGGTGACTGGTCAAACCTTATTCCTCTGGATCGTTGAACCCCAATAGCCAGGTAAACAGGAACCCGGCAATAACCGCTACCAGATAGCCTAACAGATAGAACATCACTTTTCCGGCAACAATCGTCAGTGCCAGCGGCAATCCCGAGATGCCAAAGGTGATGACCGTCGCCACCTTCCAGTAGCTGATCAGCGCCCCACCGACTGCACCACCGAGACAGGCACCGATGAACGGCTTGCCTAATGGCAATGTCACCCCAAAAATCAGCGGTTCGCCAATACCCAGCAATCCGACCGGCAGCGCGCTTTTAATCACTTTTTTCAGCCGTGCGTTACGGGTTTTCATCAGTACCGCAATAGCCGCACCGATTTGCCCCACTCCGGCCATCGCCAGAATAGGAAAGAGTGCGTTATACCCGTGCGCCTGTACCAGTTCTACATGGATAGGGACCAATCCCTGATGGAGTCCGGTGAGAACCAGTGGCAGAAAGGTACCGGCCAGCACCGCCCCTACCAGGAAGCCACCGCGATCAATAGCCCAGGAAGCGCCATGGGCAATGGATTCGGCTATCCAGCCACCAAGCGGTTGCAGCGCCACAATGGCGATGGTCCCGGTAATAAGGGTGGTCAGCAGTGGATTAAGGATCAGTTCAAGAGACTCCGGCAGCACTTCGCGGAATTTACGCTCAATCCAGCACATTAGCGCCACCACCAGCAGCACCGCGATTACCCCACCGCGTCCCGGCTGCAATGCCTCGCCAAACAAGGTAATTTGCGCCAGTTGCGGGCTGGAGAGAATGCCGGCCATCACGCCCCCCATCGCCAGCGAACCGCCAAATACTTTGGCAGTATTCACCCCGACAAGGATGTTCATAATGGCAAACACGGCACTACCGAAAATACCTAACAGTCCCAACATATTCGGATAGTGGGTCGCAAAGTCCCCCACGATGTCCGGACGTTTGAGGATGTTAATGATGCCGGTAATCAAACCGGAGGCGATAAACGCCGGAATAAGCGGGATAAAAACGTTAGCCAGCTTGCGCAGCGCGTCACTCATCGGCGCTTTGTATTTTGCTTTGGCCTCTGATTTTGTTCGCTCAATATCTCCCACATTGGAACGTTCGCCGCCATCGGCAATCAGGGAACGCATGGCATCGACCACTTTCGCGGCTTTGCCCGGACCAACAATAATCTGGTGCTGCGCCCCCTGCTTCACGTAGCCGCTAACGCCCGGCAGTTGCTTGAGTCGGGAAATATCGAGCTGAGCGTCATCCTGTACTTCCACTCTGACGCGCGTCATACAGTTTTCCAGGCGCAGAATATTTTTCTCTCCGCCCACGCCCAGCAGGATATCGCTGGCAAGCACCGCCGTTTTATCCATATCAACCTCTTAGTGTTCTAACGCCGCGCGTAAAAAACCCTGATGTGCAGCCAGTTTTTCCCGGGCTGCAGTGGCATCGAGGCCCGTGAGAGCCATCAAAATGGCGGGCTTAACATCAAAATCGGTCTGTTTCAGCAGAGCTTGCGCCTGGTCATACGCAATACCGGTGGCTTCCACGACCATGCGACACGCCCGGTCTACCAGCTTAACGTTGGTCGCTTTCATATCCACCATCAGGTTCTGATACACCTTGCCAAACTTCACCATTGCACCGGTAGAAATCATATTGAGCACCAGTTTTTGCGCAGTACCGGACTTCAGTCGCGTTGACCCTGTCAGGGCCTCCGGGCCAACAACCGGTGATATGGCGATGTCCGCTTCACGTGCGATGGGGGAATCCGGATTACAGGAAATCGCCACCGTGGTGCAGCCGACGGAACGGGCATATTGCAAGCCGCCTATCACATACGGTGTACGCCCGGATGCCGCCAGCCCCACCACCAGATCCTGTGCCGTAAGGTTGAGCGCACGCAGATCATCCTCACCCAGCTGCGGGTTATCTTCTGCACCTTCAACGGCCTTCAGCAATGCGCCCGGCCCGCCAGCAATCAGGCCAACAACCCGTCCATGCGGTACGCCAAAAGTCGGTGGGCACTCAGATGCATCCAGTACGCCAAGACGTCCACTGGTCCCCGCCCCCATGTAGATAATCCGTCCCCCTGCTTTTAACGCGTCAGCCGCCGCATCGACCGCAAGCGCAACTTCAGGCAGAGTTGCTTTTACAGCAACGGCTACCAGCGTATCCTGTTGATTAAAACGATGAACCAACTCAAGCGTGGATAACGCATCAAGATCCATGGTCTGAGGATTGCGGCTTTCTGACACTAACGCACCGAGATTCATTTTTTGTTCCTTAGGAATTTTTAATTCATAGTAATCCGTTATAATGGAATATAATATTCACCCAGGCGAGTGAAATTTTGTTTTGTAATCGCCATCACGTTTTCGCCAGGAGACAGCATGAACTGTTTGATTCGCATTCGTCAGCGTTACCCGGACCTCGCGCAAAGCGATAAAAAGCTTGCGGATTACCTCCTCGCACAGCCGGATACTGCGCGTCATCTCAGTTCACAGCAACTCGCTTTTGAAGCGGGCGTCAGCCAGTCCAGCGTCGTGAAGTTCGCACAAAAAATGGGGTTTAAAGGGTTTCCCGCACTGAAACTGGCGATCAGCGAAGCACTGGCCAGTAATCCCAATCCCCATTCTATCCCAGTGCATAATCAGATCCGCGGCGACGACCCTATGCGTCTGGTGGGTGAAAAACTGATTCAGGAAAACGTTGCGGCCATGCACGCCACACTGGATATCAACAGCGAAGAAAAGCTGATGGAAAGCGTTGCCTTGTTACGCTCCGCCCGACGCATTGTCCTGACCGGAATTGGCGCCTCTGGGCTGGTGGCACAGAATTTTGCCTGGAAACTATTGAAAATAGGTTTTAACGCAGTAGTGGAACGCGATATGCACGCCCTGCTGGCAACGGTACAGGCGCTTTCGCCGGGCGATCTCCTGTTGGCGATTTCCTATACCGGGGAACGTCGTGAACTCAACCTGGCTGCGGATGAAACGTTGCGCACCGGTGCCAAAATCCTTGCTATCACCGGGTTTACACCCAATGCCCTGCAACAGCGAGCAAGCCATTGCCTGTATACGATTGCCGAAGAACAAGCGACACGCAGCGCGGCAATTTCATCGACGCACGCGCAGATGATGCTCACGGATTTACTGTTTATGGCGCTAGTTCAGCAAGATTTAGAACATGCTCCGGAACGAATTCGTCACAGTGAAGAGCTGGTAAAAAAACTGGTCTGAGCAAAGAATGCGCGTATAATGCCCGCCCGATTTGTGATGTTTTGAGAGTTTCCTGATGGCCCTGTTAATCACTAAAAAGTGTATCAATTGCGATATGTGCGAACCCGAATGCCCGAATGAGGCGATTTCGATGGGTGAGAGCATCTACGAGATTAACAGCGACAAATGTACGGAATGCGTAGGCCATTACGACACGCCAACCTGTCAGAAAGTGTGTCCGATCCCCAACACAATTTTGAAAGACCCGGCACATAGCGAAACCGAAGAACAGCTGTGGGATAAGTTTGTGTTGATGCATCACGCGGATAAGCTATAACTCACCCTGATTGCCTGCCGGATGGCGGCGTAAGCGCCTTATCCGGCCTACAAAATCCTGACACTAGCTTTCAATAATCACCGTTGCACAGGCGTAATGACGTTCATCGGCCAGCGTCACATGCATATGCGCGACACCCAGTTTTTCCGCCAGTTTTAACGCCTCCCCCCATAACCGCAGACGCGGTTTACCGAGTTCATCGTTAAAGACTTCAAACTGATTAAACGCCAGCCCATTGCGAATGCCCGTCCCGAAGGCTTTTGCTGCGGCCTCTTTTACCGCAAAGCGCTTTGCCAGAAAACGCACCGGTTGCTGATGCGTTTCCCAGATGGCCCATTCGTTGTCACTCAGGACCCGTCTGGCCAGGCGTTCACCGGAGCGGGAGATCACCGCCTCGATTCGCGCAATCTCCACGATATCCGTGCCTAAACCCAGAATCGCCATTAGCCACGCGCTTCCAGCATCAGACGTTTCATTTCCACGACGGCGTCTTTCAGCCCGCTCATCACCGCACGCCCGATAATCGCATGCCCAATATTTAGCTCGTGCATTTCCGGGATCCGCGCAATGGCTTTAACATTATGGTACGTCAAACCGTGACCGGCATTCACCTTCAGGCCCAGACTGGCAGCAAACGTCGCCGCTTTAGCAATACGCGCCAGTTCACTCGCCTGTTCAGCATCGGTTTTCGCATCGGCGTAACAGCCGGTATGAATTTCAATGAACGGAGCGCCCACGTCAGCAGCCGCTTTAATTTGTTCTTCATCCGCATCGATAAACAGCGAAACCAGAATGCCTGCGTCCGCCAGGCGTTTGCAGGCATCGCGCATCTTGTCGCGCTGACCGGCGACGTCCAGACCACCTTCAGTAGTAACTTCCTGACGCTTTTCCGGCACCAGGCAGCAAAAATGCGGCTTCGTCTCTACGGCGATAGCCAGCATCTCTTCGGTTACCGCCATTTCCAGATTCATTCGCGTATCCAGCGTCTGGCGCAGAATACGTACGTCGCGGTCGGTGATATGGCGACGGTCTTCACGCAGGTGCACGGTGATGCCATCCGCGCCAGCCTGTTCAACGATAAACGCTGCCTGAACCGGGTCCGGATATGCGGTACCACGTGCATTACGTAGAGTGGCAATGTGGTCAATGTTGACGCCTAACAGTAATTCAGCCATGACAATCCTCGTTATTTTATTTTCGCTTCGGCAGAAACTGCCGGAATAATTCGCGGCTCTTTAAGGGCTTACCACCAAGATACGGCTTTAAGGCCATACGGGTAAAGCGTTTCGCAGCGCGCAGCGTGTCAGCATCAGGAAATTCACGCGATTCTAGCGCTTTCAGATGGCGTCCGGTAAAGGTGCTGTTATCGATGACAACACTGGCGATAAAGCCTTTTTCTTCCCGATAGCGGTAGGTCATGGTGTCATCTACCGGCTCGCCGCTGCCCGCACAGTGGGTGAAATCCACGCCGTAACCCAGGTGGCCAAGTAAGGCCAGTTCAAAGCGACGCAGTGCCGGCTCTGGCGAACCTGTCGCGCCAGCCAGTGCCTGAATGCAGTTCAGGTAGTCGAAAAAGAGTTCAGAAAAACGAGTTTCATACTCAAGCACGCGCGAGATAAGTTCATTGATGTACAGGCCGCTGTACAACGTGATACCGCTAAGGGGAAGTGCCAGAGATACGGCTTCCGCACTGCGCAAGGTTTTCACCTCACCGCGGCCGCCAAAGCGAAGTAACAACGGGGTAAAAGGCTGGAGTGCGCCTTTCAGGTTGGAACGTTTAGAACGTGCGCCTTTGGCGACAAGGCGCACGCGGCCAGACTCTTCCGTGAAGACATCCAGCACGAGGCTGGTTTCGCTCCAGGGGCGACTATGTAAGACAAAGGCGCGTTGCCATCCTTCCATCATAATACTCGTCGTCTTTCAAGTTGCAGGTGCGTTGGCTGCGCCCGTTCACCCCAGTCACTTACGAGAGTTAGCTCCCGGGGATTCGCGGACTTGCCGCCTTCCTGCACCTCGAAAGCCATAGAGTATTAAAACTACTGGTCGTCGCCGTAACCGAGGCTGCGCAGCGCGCGTTCGTCATCGGCCCAGCCGGATTTCACTTTCACCCACAACTCCAGGTGTACAGGCGCTTCGAACATCTCCTGCATGTCTTTACGGGCTTCAATGCCGATGGTTTTGATTTTGGCGCCTTTATTACCAATCACCATCTTCTTCTGCCCTTCACGCTCAACGAGGATCAAACCGTTGATGTCGTAACCGCCGCGCTCGTTAGAAATAAAACGTTCAATTTCGACGGTTACAGAATAAGGCAGCTCAGCACCCAGGAAACGCATCAGTTTTTCGCGGATGATCTCAGAGGCCATAAAACGCTGGGAGCGATCGGTGATGTAATCTTCCGGGAAGTGATGAATCGCTTCCGGCAGATGTTTACGCACGATGCCCGCGATAGTATCAACATTCAGTCCGGTTTCCGCAGACATCGGGACGATATCGAGGAAATTCATCTGGCTTGCCAGGAACTGCAGGTGCGGCAACAGATCGGCCTTCTCCTGGACGTTATCCACTTTATTGACAGCCAGAATAACCGGGACCTTACCGTCACGCAGCTTGTTGAGCACCATCTCGTCGTCCGGCGTCCAACGCGTGCCTTCCACGACAAAAATGACCAGCTCAACATCACCGATAGAACTGCTTGCCGCTTTGTTCATCAGACGGTTGATGGCACGTTTCTCTTCCATATGCAGACCCGGGGTATCGACATAAATCGCCTGATACGCGCCTTCGGTATGGATACCAACAATACGGTGACGAGTTGTCTGTGCCTTACGTGAGGTAATGGAAATCTTCTGCCCAAGCAGATTATTCAACAGGGTGGATTTGCCGACGTTCGGGCGACCGACGATGGCAATAAATCCGCAGTAAGTTTTATCGACGCTCATTCCAGCTCCAGTTTTTTCAACGCCTGTTCGGCGGCAGCCTGCTCAGCCTTACGACGGCTCGAACCTGTGCCAACCACCGGTTCACTCAGGCCGCTGACCTGGCAGTGGATAGTAAATTCTTGATCGTGCGCTTCGCCACGGACCTGCACCACCAGATAAGACGGCAGCGGCAGGTGGCGACCCTGCAAATACTCCTGCAGGCGCGTTTTCGGATCTTTTTGTTTGTCGCCCGGACTAATTTCGTCCAGACGCGTTTGATACCAGTTCAGGATCAACTGTTCAACCGTCTGAATATCGCTGTCGAGGAAGACGCCACCGATCAACGCTTCGACGGTATCCGCCAGAATTGATTCGCGACGGAAACCACCGCTTTTCAACTCACCCGGCCCCAGGCGTAAACATTCTCCGAGGTCAAATTCACGGGCTAATTCAGCCAGCGTATTTCCACGCACCAGCGTGGCGCGCATGCGGCTCATGTCACCTTCATCCACACGCGGGAAACGGTGATACAGCGCATTCGCAATAACAAAGCTCAAAATAGAGTCGCCTAAAAATTCTAAACGCTCGTTATGTTTGCTGCTGGCACTACGGTGAGTTAATGCCTGCTGCAACAGCTCCTGATGATTAAAAGTGTAGCCCAGCTTCCGTTGAAGCCGATTAATTACGATGGGGTTCATGCGATACCAATAAATGAATGCGTCCACAATTCAGCACACGAAACAGACCTGATATACGCACTTCACTAAGCCGTCTGGCTTCGGCTATATGCATTTGTATACAAACCAACGCTGTTTCGTGTGCCGTGGCAACCTGACGGCGCCAACCTAAAACTTCGGGGGAATATTCTATACACAACGACAAGGGATGTCGTTAGTCTGAGGGAATTAATCCGAGAAATAATTCACGCTGTCGTTATTAAGACAACAGCGTGAACCATTATCAGCAATTAGTGAATGCCACCAATGCGGCTTAAACGAACGCCGGTTGGCCACTCACCTTCTTGTTTGTCGAAACTCATCCAAATTGCGGTCGCTTTACCTACCAGATTCGCTTCCGGTACAAATCCCCAATAACGGCTGTCCGCGCTGTTGTCACGGTTATCACCCATCATGAAGTAATGCCCCGGTGGAACGATCCAGGTGGCTAACTGCTGACCCGGCTGACGGTAATACATCCCCACCTGATCCTGCGCGATTGGCACCATCAGAATGCGGTGTGTTACCTCACCCAGCGTTTCTTTACGCTCGGTCAGGCGAATGCCGTTGTCTTTCGTTTCGTTCAGCGGAACCTCAAAGAAACCGCTGGTCGCTTCCCCGCCGTTACGGCGAGCAAACGTCTGCACAAAATCACTTAGCTGAACATCAGAGTACGTTACCGGCAGCGCGTTTTCACACGCCTGACCAGAACTGCATCCTGGCTGAATAGTGACCTCTTTCGCTACCGGATCGTACGTCACTTTGTCTCCCGGTAAACCGACAGCGCGTTTAATGTAGTCCAGACGCGGATCTTCCGGGTACTTAAATACCACAATGTCACCGCGTTTGGGGTGACCCGTTTCGATCAGCGTTTTCTGATAAATAGGATCTTTAATTCCGTAGGCAAATTTCTCTACCAGAATAAAATCACCAATCAACAGTGTTGGCATCATCGAACCCGACGGGATCTGGAACGGTTCATAAATAAATGAACGCACCACCAGCACAATAGCCAGTACCGGGAAAACGGATGCACCGGTTTCCAGCCAGCCCGGCTTAGGGGCAACTTTTTTCAGCGTTGCTTTATCCAGTGAATCGCCTGCAGCGGCCTGTGCCGCAGCCTGGCGCTCCCGGCGTTTTGGCGCGAAGACAAACTTATCTACGCACCATAAAATGCCCGTCACCAGTGTGGCAATCACCAGAATCAGGGCAAACATGTTCGCCATGCCAACTCCTTAAGATTATTTGCTGTCTTTACCGACATGCAGAATAGCGAGGAAGGCTTCCTGCGGCAGTTCGACGTTACCGATCTGCTTCATTCGCTTTTTACCCTCTTTCTGTTTTTGCAGCAGCTTTTTCTTACGGCTGATATCGCCACCGTAGCACTTAGCCAGAACGTTTTTACGCAGCTGCTTAACCGTTGAACGCGCAATGATGTGCGTGCCAATGGCCGCCTGAATTGCGATATCAAACTGCTGGCGAGGGATCAGATCTTTCATCTTCTCGACCAGTTCACGGCCACGGCTCTGGGAGTTATCGCGGTGGGTAATCAGCGCCAGCGCATCAACGCGTTCGTTGTTGATGAGAACATCAACACGTACCATGTCGGAGGCCTGGAAACGTTTGAAGTTATAATCCAGCGACGCATAGCCACGAGAGGTCGACTTCAGACGATCGAAGAAGTCGAGGACCACTTCCGCCATTGGAATTTCATAGGTCAGCGCCACCTGGTTACCGTGGTAAACCATGTTGGTCTGTACACCACGCTTCTCGATGCACAGCGTAATAACGTTGCCGAGGTATGCCTGCGGCAGCAGCATATGACATTCAGCAATCGGCTCGCGCAGTTCGTAAATGTTATTCAGCGGCGGCAGTTTGGACGGGCTGTCGACATAGATAGTCTCTTTGCCCGTGGTTTCGACTTCGTAAACAACGGTCGGCGCAGTGGTGATCAGGTCCAGATCGTATTCACGCTCCAGACGCTCCTGAATGATCTCCATGTGCAGCAGGCCGAGGAAGCCACAGCGGAAGCCGAAGCCCAGCGCGGTGGAACTTTCCGGTTCGTAGAACAGGGAAGCATCGTTCAGGCTCAGCTTACCAAGCGCATCACGGAAGTTTTCGTAGTCGTCGGAGCTGACCGGGAACAGACCCGCGTATACCTGCGGCTTCACTTTTTTAAAGCCAGGCAGGGGTTTATCTGCCGGGTTACGCGCCAGTGTCAGGGTATCGCCTACCGGTGCGCCGAGGATGTCTTTAATGGCGCAAACTAACCAACCTACCTCGCCACACTTCAGTTCGGTACGGTCAACCTGTTTCGGCGTAAAGATACCCAGGCGGTCTGCGTTGTAGACCTGACCGGTACTCATCACTTTGATTTTGTCGCCTTTACGCATGGTGCCGTTTTTAATTCGCACCAGCGAGACCACACCGAGATAGTTGTCGAACCAGGAATCGATGATAAGCGCCTGTAACGGGCCTTCCGGGTCGCCTTCCGGCGGCGGAATATCACGTACCAGACGTTCAAGAACGTCAGTCACGCCAACACCGGTTTTCGCCGAGCAACGGACAGCGTCAGCCGCATCGATACCGACGATATCTTCAATTTCTTCCGCCACACGCTCTGGATCGGCGGCTGGCAGGTCAATTTTGTTCAGTACCGGCACCACTTCCAGATCCATTTCCATGGCGGTATAGCAGTTAGCCAGTGTTTGCGCTTCAACACCCTGCCCGGCATCAACGACCAGCAGTGCGCCCTCACAGGCGGCAAGCGAGCGAGAAACTTCATAAGAGAAGTCAACGTGGCCCGGGGTGTCGATAAAGTTAAGCTGGTAGGTTTCACCATCAGATGCTTTGAAATCGAGCGTCACGCTCTGCGCTTTGATAGTAATACCGCGCTCACGCTCAAGATCCATCGAGTCGAGAACCTGCGCTTCCATTTCACGGTCAGACAGGCCACCGCAGATCTGGATAATACGGTCAGACAGCGTCGATTTACCGTGGTCGATGTGAGCTATGATTGAAAAGTTACGTATGTTCTTCATATAGTGTAATTATTGTGCCTTACGCCTGCCTGGGCAGGCTCTGAGAAGTCGCTGTTCTGAGCTTAACGTCTGTTTAAGTGAAACGCCGCATTCTACACTACATCGCTGAGGCGAGGAAATGTTCATAGAGCAAGGATAGCGGGAACTGGAAACAACTTTGCAAAGTCAGTGAAACTTTTGCCGGATGGCGGCATAAACGCCTTATCCGGCCTACTTCTGCATCTGAGGACGCTGTAGGCCTGATAAGCGCAGCGCCATCAGGCAAAGATATCACTGCTGGGTTTCGACGCGAATAAGATCGGGCGGGAGAGCAACGTTGAGAATAACCGGTTGCCAGGCTTCGCGCTCAGCAAGCTTACGGGAATATCCTCGCGCAATCAGGAATCCCCCCACGCCGCCCAGTATCGCCCCGCTGAGTGCGGCGATATCGCTGCCAAACAGCACCTGAAACAGCGCAGCAAAAATAAAGAGTCCCGCCAGCGGAGACATATACACCAGCATCGCCGAGCCTAACAGGCTCCCTTCGGCAATACCCAGTTCAACTTTCTGCCCTGGCGTCAGCGGTTCATCGCTGGGTACCACAATAGTATGCGTTGTTTGCGGCCCCAGTTTGTTCAGCACACGACTGCCGCATCCAGCCCGCGACGCGCAGCTGCTACACGATGCTTTAACATCGCAGCTGACCGTCGCCAGACCATTTTGCCAGGAAACAACCGTTGCCCATTCTTTAATCATTGCGCGGCCCTGAACTTAATATTGTCCGCAATACGCTTTGCCGTTTGCGGCGGGAGCTCGCCCACAATGGTGATTTCGGCGTTATCCCGCACGGTAGTACTGACCGTTCGACGTCCGGTACGCAGCAGCTGATCGGCGCTGTTTTGCGACGCGCGGTTCACGTTCACAGAAAAACTGAACAGGCCATCAGAATACAGGCGCGATTCAATCGGCATGTTATCCATTGTCGGCAGTGGACGTCGGCTGCTGGAGACCTCACTGAACCCTTGTGGTAGCCACGATGGACTCCAGTTGAAGTTCGTTTTCTCCCCGGCAGGAACTGACAATAACGGCGGAAGGTTTGCTTTCGCCAGCGTCTGCATGCTGTCGCTAACCCCGTTATTGACGGTAAAGGCGATTACGCGGAATTGCTCAAGCGTTTCGCCATCCCGATCGAGGAGATCGACACGCATGGGCAGCTTGGTTTCGGTGTCCATCCAGACGATGTAGCTGTAACGCGTACCGTCACGCGCTACCACGCGGATAACTTCACAGAGTCGGTCTGCAATACGCGTGCGGCCTACCGCGATAAAATCATAGTAGGGAGCAAGGCGTTTGAAATCGGTGTAAATCAGGGATGGCAGAGAATCAACGATATAGTCACCATTCAGCGTGAACGGTTCGAGTCCTGGCTCAAAGTAACTGATTTCGTTGCCACGTTGCACCACTTCCCGGCGCGGTCCATCCATTTGCAACAACTGTGCAAGAGGGCGGTTGTCCTGGCGGGCATGGCGATAACGTAGGGATTCAACGCCCTGCTTATTGATGCTGACAAATGACAGCTCATAGGTGAGCGACTGGCTGGCCAGATTCATCTGCTGCAACAACGCCCCGGACGCAGGATTGGCCGAGGCGTTTACAGAGAAGAACAGGCTACCAGCCACAAGTGACATGGCAAACCAAAGTTGCTTCATTACTGCGATTGCGTTCCTAAAGTTTGAATTCCTGGCACCTGGACAGCGGCTTGCTGTGTTTGCGCCTGCTCAAACTGAAGCTGTTCGGAGTGCAGTCGACGTTGCAGTTCGTAATCCTGCAACATGGCATTAATACGACGACGCTGCTCCTGTACCTGCTGTTGCTGACCGCCGCTGGCAGTCGCGTCAGAAGGTACACCCAGGCTCACCGGACTGGCTTTACCCATCATCGGTAATGTATTGAATACCGGCGTTTCGGGCTGCTGGGACGTTTCAGATTGTCCATTATAGTGCTGGACGCCAACAATAACTGCAAGTGATACACACGCGGCCACACCCATTTGGGTAAGCTGCGCGGCCCACGGACGCATTTTCTTCCAGAATGGCATTTTCTGCCACTGATGCGGTGCTGGCTGGGCCTCAGGGATCAATGGCGCCGCCTGACGTACTGGCTCATCTGCGATGGCAGCCATTACGCGGTCGGAAATATCGAAATGGAGAACGTCGGCGGTATCACCTCGCATGGAATCGCGGATCAGGTGATAACTCTCCCAGGTTTTTTGCATTTCCGGGTCATGAGCCAACTCTTTGAGTAACTCAGTGTCCAGCGTTTCGCCATCCATTAAAGCGGAAAGTTTTTCTTTCTGCATGCCTAATACCTTTTCCAGTATCCCGCTATCGTCAACGCCTGATAAGCGGTTGAACTTTATTATCAATAGCTTCCCTCGCTCGGAAGATACGTGAACGCACCGTACCCACCGGACAATCCATGATAGCGGCTATCTCTTCATAGCTCAGGCCATCCAGCTCCCGCAAGGTTATTGCCATGCGTAAATCTTCCGGGAGGGACTCAATAGTTCGGAAAACTATCTGTCTCAGTTCTTCTGACAACATTAAGTTCTCAGGGTTCGAAATTTCTTTCAGTGCGCCGCCACTTTCGTAATTTTCTGCTTCTATCGCATCTATATCACTGGAAGGTGGACGACGCCCCTGAGCGACCAGGTAATTCTTCGCTGTATTGACTGCAATACGATACAGCCAGGTATAAAAAGCACTATCTCCCCGGAACGAGTCCAGCGCACGATAGGCCTTGATAAATGCTTCTTGTACAACATCGGGAACATCGCCCGAAGGTACATAGCGGGAAACCAGACTCGCCACTTTATGCTGGTAGCGAACCACCAGTAAGTTAAAGGCTTTCTGATCTCCCTTCTGGACCCGTTCAACCAGGACCTGGTCCGTTAACTGCTCGCTCATCCGAGGTAAAGTCTCCCCAAACCAAATTTCCACGCGCTTTCGAAACGCCACTCCATAAGCTTCACTATGAGCAAGCAAAAGCTTAGAGTGCTCAAGTTTCGTAAAGTTCCGTTACGCATTTGTTTTTGTTTGTCATGTTGTAGACAGGTCTTATCTCTCATTATAAGTCTACATAACCCGATCAACGCACTATCTGTATAGAAATGCCCATTTCACCGCTTGCAGAGTAACCCAACGGCCACTTTATTTCACCTCATAATCTGATGCTAACGGCCTGCTTCACAAAATATTTTTGCTCTTTCACTCATCCACATACCCTTCCTTTGTGTTTAGCCATTGCAACACAGTTAAAAATAAAACGTGCAGTATCGCGCAATGTGGTGCTATGGTGACCAAACACTGTTTAGTAAATTAAACAAAAATCATGAATACGACTCCCGAATTATCCTGTGACGTGCTGATCATTGGCAGCGGGGCTGCCGGACTCTCACTGGCACTACGCCTGGCTGAAAAACATCAGGTCATTGTCCTGAGCAAAGGGCCGGTTAGCGAAGGCTCGACATTTTATGCTCAGGGTGGCATTGCCGCTGTTTTCGATGAAACCGACAGCATTGACTCCCACGTTGAAGATACGCTGATTGCAGGGGCCGGTCTTTGCGATCGTCATGCCGTTGAGTTTGTTGCCAGCAATGCCCGTTCGTGTGTCCAGTGGCTGATTGATCAAGGCGTCTTATTTGATACTCAGGTTCAGCCCAACGGCGAAGAGAGCTATCACCTGACCCGAGAAGGCGGCCATAGCCATCGACGTATCCTGCATGCGGCAGATGCCACCGGTAAAGAGGTCGAAACCACGTTGGTCAGCCAGGCGCAAAGTCATCCGAATATTCGGGTACTGGAGCGCAGTAACGCCGTGGACCTGATCATCTCAGATAAAATTGGTCTGCCGGGGACGCGTCGGGTTGTTGGTGCCTGGATCTGGAACCGTAATAAAGAAGCCGTCGAAACCTGCCATGCGAAGTCAGTCGTGCTGGCCACTGGCGGCGCTTCTAAAGTGTATCAATACACCACCAACCCGGATATTTCCTCCGGTGATGGGATAGCCATGGCCTGGCGTGCGGGTTGCCGCGTTGCCAATCTCGAATTTAACCAGTTTCACCCAACCGCGCTGTATCATCCACAAGCGCGCAATTTTCTGCTGACCGAAGCGCTGCGCGGCGAAGGCGCGCACCTGAAACGCCCGGATGGCTCACGCTTTATGCCCGACTTTGACAAGCGCGGCGAGCTGGCCCCGCGTGATATTGTCGCCCGTGCCATCGACCATGAGATGAAGCGTTTGGGCGCTGACTGCATGTTCCTCGACATCAGCCATAAACCCGAAGAATTTGTCCGCCAGCATTTCCCGATGATTTATGAAAAACTGTTAGGCCTGGGTATCGATCTGACCAAAGAGCCGGTCCCCATCGTTCCCGCTGCGCACTACACCTGCGGCGGTGTGATGGTTGATGACTTTGGCCGCACAGATGTCGACGGTTTATATGCAATCGGTGAAGTGAGCTATACCGGTCTGCATGGCGCCAATCGCATGGCGTCGAACTCGCTGCTGGAGTGTCTGGTGTATGGCTGGTCTGCAGCGGAAGATATTGACCGCAGAATGCCTTATGCCCGCGGCGTTAACTCGCTCCCAGGTTGGGATGAAAGTCGGGTAGAAAATCCGGATGAATTGGTTGTTATCCAGCATAACTGGCATGAGCTACGGCTGTTTATGTGGGATTACGTCGGCATCGTGCGCACAACTAAACGTCTGGAGCGCGCCCTGCGACGTATCACGATGTTGCAGCAGGAAATCGACGAATATTACGCCCATTTCCGCGTGTCGAATAATTTGCTGGAACTGCGCAATCTGGTGCAGGTAGCTGAGTTAATTGTCCGCTGTGCGATGATGCGCAAAGAAAGTCGGGGCCTGCACTACACGCTGGATTATCCAGAGCAGCTTCCTGAATCAGGCCCGTCCATTCTCTCGCCGCTAAACCATCACATAAACAGATAAAATGCCTGGGTCAGCGCCGTGTAGCCTTCAGAATAACGCTGGTCTGACCCACGGATAACCAGCCTGTCGCTAAAGCACTCCCCGGCCTGCGGGGAGAATGCCAACAAAACCCGATGTGGTAACCGGGCTTCAGTTTCGGCGACATCCGTACGCAGACGCAAATGCCAGCCCAAACTTAATGCCTGCTGGGTAAACGCGTTGCCAATTTGCTCCGGCAGCACCACACAAAAAAAACCTTCTTCGGTAATGCTGTCAGCCGCCAGCGTGAGCAATGCTTCGTGATCGAGCGTGGTCGTGTAGCGCGCCTGTTCACGTTGCGGAGTTGCGCATTCCACACCCTGTTCATAATAGGGTGGATTGCTGATAATCAGGTCAAAACGTACGGTCTGGCGCGGTACCCATTGCTGAGCATCCTCTGAATGTACCCTCACACGATGCATCCACGGAGATTGCGCAATGTTTTCCTGCGCCTGCTGCGCAGCATCAACATCAAGCTCCACGGCATCAATAATGACGTTTTCGTCTGTACGTTGGGCCAGCATCAGCGCCAACAGGCCGCTCCCGGTACCAATATCCAGGATCCGCTTTACGCCCGCAACGGGGGCCCAGGCCCCCAATAAAATACCGTCTGTTCCGACTTTCATTGCACAGCGATCGTGTGCCACAAAAAACTGCTTAAAAGTAAATCCATTACGTCTCAGTACGGATGTAGACTGGGGCATGAAGAACAACCTTCCTGGAAAAAAAACGATAACATAGGATAAAAACAATACCTGAGAAGGTATATCCATACAAACAGATGAAGATTGCAGCCGTAACGTCTATAATCAGCGCCCCACTCAGAGGTAGAACATGACTGTAACGACTTTTTCCGAACTTGAACTCGATGAAAGCCTTCTGGATGCCCTCCAGGAAAAAGGTTTCACTCGCCCGACCGCCATTCAGGCTGCCGCCATTCCGCCTGCGCTCGATGGCCGTGATGTACTCGGTTCTGCGCCGACAGGCACCGGTAAAACGGCGGCATATTTGCTGCCAGCGTTGCAGCACCTGCTCGACTTCCCGCGCAAGAAATCCGGTCCACCGCGCATTTTAATTTTGACGCCGACGCGCGAACTGGCGATGCAGGTTGCCGAACACGCCCGTGAGCTGGCAAAGAATACGCATCTGGATATCGCTACGATTACCGGCGGCGTGGCTTACATGAACCACATGGAAGTCTTTAGCGAAAACCAGGACATCGTGGTCGCCACCACGGGTCGTCTGCTGCAGTACATTAAAGAAGAGAACTTCGACTGTCATGCGGTTGAGACGCTGATCCTCGATGAAGCAGACCGCATGCTGGACATGGGCTTTGCCCAGGACATCGAACATATCGCCGGTGAAACCCGCTGGCGTAAGCAAACCATGCTGTTCTCCGCCACGCTGGAAGGCGATGCGATCAAAGATTTTGCCGAGCGTCTGCTGGAAGATCCGGTCGAAGTCTCAGCGGATCCGTCCACCCGCGAACGCAAGAAGATCCATCAGTTTTACTACCGTGCCGATGATATCGAGCACAAAACTGCCATGCTGATCCACCTGTTAAAACAGCCGGAAGCGACCCGCTCAATTGTCTTTGTACGCAAACGCGAACGTGTGCACGAGCTGGCAGGCTGGCTGCGCCAGGCGGGCATTAATAACTGCTATCTCGAAGGCGAGATGGTGCAGAACAAACGTAACGAAGCGATCAAACGCCTGACCGATGGTCGCGTGAACGTGCTGGTAGCAACTGACGTGGCCGCACGCGGGATCGACATTCCTGACGTCAGCCACGTGTTTAACTTCGATATGCCGCGCAGTGGCGATGCCTATCTGCACCGCATTGGTCGTACCGGTCGTGCCGGGCGTAAAGGCACCGCGATTTCACTGGTTGAAGCGCATGACCACCTGCTGCTCGGCAAAGCAAGCCGCTATATTGACGAACCACTGAAGGCACGCGTCATCGACGAACTGCGTCCAACCACGCGCGCGCCAAGTGAGAAATCTAACGGTAAGCCATCCAAGAAAGTGCTGGCAAAACGCGCCGAGAAAAAAGCGAAAGAGAAAGAGAAGCCGCGGGTGAAAAAACGTCACCGCGACGCCAAAAATATCGGCAAACGTCGTAAGCCGAGCGGAGCTGCTACCCAGCAGTCCGACAAAGAGTAAACCGAATGCCGGGCCGTTTAGCCCGGCATTTTTTCATGCGCAGCAAAACTCTCTGTAATACATTCCATAAAAATCCGCATCGCCGGGCTAACGACTTTTCCGGCATGATGTGCGCACAATGCGGTAATCAGTTCAGGCTTTTCACTGAACGGCAACTCGATTAATTCTCCTGAGTGTAATTCCTTCTCAACGGTAAACCGCGGTAAAAAACTGACACCAAGATTCGCAGAGACACACTGCTTGATGCTTTCGATACTCCATAGCTCAATAGTATTTTCCAGCGTTATCTGTCGCTTACGCAGCAGACTTTCAAACCGCTGTCTAAAAATACATTGCGGTTCATTAATGATAAAACTGCAGGGAATATGCTGATTATGCTGAGTGAAATCAACATCCTGAAGAACCGGAGAGGCCACCAGCGCCAGTGACTGTTCACCCAGTGACAGCATCTCTAGCGCCTCATCATTTCCCACCCGATAAAACACCCCCAGATCAACTTCATCGCCCAGCAGAGCATCACGAATGACATAACAATTGAGTGACTGTAGGGACAAACGAACATTGGGAGCGCGTTGTTTAAAGCGCTGTAAAACCTGCGGCATTTTATAGGCCAGCAACGTTTCTCCGGTTGCGACGCGGAGATCGCCGCTCGGCTGTGCATCTTGTTGCGCCGTCTGGCGGATCGATGCCAGCACACGAGTCAGGTCATGTATATGCGGCATCAGCCGTTTGCCCTCGCTGGTGAGACACATCCGCCGGCCAATTTTTTCGAATAACTGTACGGAGAGTTCTTGTTCAAGCTGTTGAATATGAAACGTTACGGTTGATTGCGTACAGCAAAGCTTTTGTGAAGCCCGCAGGAATGAGCCCTCTTCCACTACCGTTTTTAACGTAATAAACCGACGTAAATCCATCCTCACCAACCTATCGAAATTATCGAATCCAAAATGCAAAAACATTCATTTTTTTAAATGTTGTGTCTCGGGTACTGTCTGCTAAAACAGAGGAGATAACAAGTGACCCCCATGCTTTTAAGTGCATTCTGGACCTATACATTGATTACTGCGCTAACGCCCGGCCCAAATAATATTCTCGCGCTGAGTGCGGCGACATCACATGGCTTTCGTCAGAGCACACATGTTCTGGCCGGAATGAGTCTGGGCTTTTTAATCGTAATGCTGCTGTGCGCCGGGATCTCGTTTTCGCTGGCCGTCCTGGATCCGGCTATCATTCATTGGCTGAGTTGGGCAGGGGCAGCCTACATTTTATGGCTGGCCATGAAAATCGCCACCAGCCCAGCCTCAAACGATAGTCTACAGGCGGAACCGATTAGCTTTTGGGCGAGTTTTGGTTTGCAGTTTGTGAACGTCAAAATCATTTTGTATGGCATTACCGCGTTATCCACGTTTGTGTTGCCATATACCCAGGATGCTTACTGGTTGATTGGTGTCAGTATTCTGCTGGCGCTGATTGGAACATTTGGCAATGCCTGCTGGGCGCTGGCGGGTCATCTTTTCCAGCGTATCTTTCGCCACTATGGACGGCAGCTGAATATCGTTCTGGCATTACTGTTGGTTTACTGTGCGGTGAGGATTTTTTACTAACGGATGTGAAAAGGCGGAAGATGCACTAACATCTTCCGCCTTTTGATTTTCTGCTAATCGGGGTTACTCCCCGCGAGCCTTACAGGCTCTCAGTAAAGGTACGAGCAATAACGTCGCGCTGCTGTTCTGGGGTCAGAGAGTTGAAACGCACTGCATAACCAGAAACACGGATGGTCAGCTGCGGATATTTTTCTGGATGCTTAACCGCATCTTCCAGCGTTTCGCGACGCAGAACGTTCACGTTCAGGTGCTGACCACCTTCCACGCGGACTTCCGGCTGTACGTCTACCGGTACTTCACGGTATTCAATTTCGCCCAGTTTGCTGACGGCAACGACTTCATCAGCATTGAAACCTGCTTTCGCAACGATGCAGCGTGCTTCGCCTTTTTCGCTGTCCAGCAGCCAGAAAGAGTTCAGCAGGTCGTCGTTTGCAGCTTTAGTAATCTGGATACCTGTAATCATGTTGATGCCTCCCCGGCAAAATTATTTGATTTCGGTTGGCCTCATCCGGCCAATTGGTAAAACCATTGTTGCTTGAGTGTATATATACCCCTCACACACCCTTGAATCTTTGATTTAAATCAACAAAAACCACACATGAAAAGTGGTGATAGGCGGATTTTATTGTTTTACATCAACTTACGCTATATGCGCAGGTAAACTTTTTACATAAATTTTCAACTATCTTTAAGGGGTAGCACGTTGAGAAGCGTGCAGAATTTTGCGCCGTTGAAAGAAGCAGTTAAGCTATGGGGATTGAAAAAATCGCAGGAGAGCGAGATGGCCACCGAATTAACCTGGCACGATGTGCTGGCTGAAGAGAAACAGCAGCCCTATTTTGTGAACACGCTGCATACCGTTGCCGGCGAACGCCAGTCAGGTATGACAATTTATCCGCCACAAAAAGATGTGTTTAACGCTTTTCGCTTTACTGAGCTTGGCGACGTTAAAGTTGTCATTCTGGGACAAGATCCTTACCACGGTCCAGGGCAGGCCCATGGTCTGGCTTTCTCTGTGCGTCCAGGCATCGCCACTCCGCCGTCATTACTGAACATGTATAAAGAGCTGGAAGCCACCATCCCGGGATTTACCCGTCCAACACATGGATACCTGGAGAGTTGGGCTCGTCAGGGGGTGCTGCTACTGAACACCGTTCTCACCGTTCGGGCGGGTCAGGCACATTCGCATGCCAGCCTGGGTTGGGAAACCTTTACCGATAAAGTCATTAGCCTAATTAACGAACATCGTGAAGGCGTTGTTTTCCTGCTTTGGGGCTCTCACGCGCAGAAGAAAGGGGCCATTATTGATGCACAGCGCCACCATGTGCTGAAAGCGCCGCACCCGTCTCCCCTTTCTGCCCATCGCGGTTTCTTTGGCTGCAATCACTTTGTGCTGGCAAATGAATGGCTGGAACAACGGGGAGAAAAGCCGATCGACTGGATGCCGGTATTACCCGCAGAAAGCGAGTAAAAAAATGCCAGCGATTCGCTGTAATGCTGATCAGTTAACATTTTAGTTTCAGAAAGCATCAACATGTGTTGGCGGGATAATGAACATGCTCTCTCAGTGAAAGGGTTCCGTTCACCTCATGTTCATCGCTTCTCTGTACACTGAACGCCAGTGAACGTGTTAAGGGTGCTATCGCCGCACCCTTAACAATCCCGGCTCCCGGCGGGAAAATTGCCGCTCCGCGGTTCCCTCCGCTTATTCCTCCAGGCTACCGGGCCGGGCGCGATGCAACATCCCTGTCGCACGCACCCTGAACCCGCATCCCTGCGGGTTCTCCCGGCCTTACGGAAACACGTCGGCAATTTTCCTGCCGGGAGCCTGGGATGCAAGGGAGGCGGCGGTGAGCCTCCCTTGCACGTTCACGTGTATAGCGATATCAGAGAAGCGATGAACATGAGGTGAACGGAAACTTATTCAGAGTAAAACGTTCTCCAGACATGCTTAACTGACAGGCATGCCAGCGATTCGCTGGCATTTTTATTATCAGGCTTTGTTCTGACGCCACCACTCCGCGAGCAGTACACCTGTCGCAACGGAGACGTTGAGCGTTTCTACGTTGCCCGTGCCGTCAATCGCCACGCACAGATCGTCTGCTGAGCAAGCTGCTTCTGGCAGAGCTTCGCGTTCGCGGCCTAACACCAGCACCATTTTTTCTGGCAGCGTGGTGTTAAATAGCGGCTTACCTTTATCGCTTGAGGTCATGACGACGGTATAACCCGCCTGGCGGAAATCATCCAGTACATCCACAATACTGTCGCCAGTAATGGGTTGTACGTGCTCAGCCCCTCCTTCAGCGGTACGGATAGCCGCACCTGATTCCAGCAATGCTGCGTCCTGTACCACTACGCCTTTTACGCCGAAGTGCGCACAACTACGCATCATACCGCCCAGGTTATGCGGGTTTGCGATATCTTCCAGCGCCAGCACACAATCCTGCGCTCCGGCCTGACCAACCCACTGCTTAACGGTAGTACCATTACGTTTTTTGATCAGGAAGCACACACCGCCATGGTGCTCGGTACCAGACGCTTTCGCCAGTTCGGCCTCATCAACCACATGATAGGCTTTGCGGTTTGCCGCCATCCAGCGCAATGCTTCTTTGAATCGCGGGGTGACGCTCTGAATAAACCAGGCGCGGACGATGGCGTCCGGGCGGCTCTGGAACAACGCCTGACACGCATTTTCGCCATAAACGCGGGTTTCTTCCGCGCGCTGACGGCGTAATACTTCAGGATCGATAAAGCTCTTGCCGCTGATGCCACCGTGATCGGCTTTATCCGCAGTATCATCATTCGGTGCGCGGGACACGGTACGCCACGGTGAATCTTCACGTTTGCGGTCGCGTTCTACATCGCGGTCACGACCACGCTCACGACCGCGTTCGCTGTTCGGACCCTTTCTGTCATCACGGGCAGGGCGACGACCGCCTTCGGCTCGGGAAGTACCGGGGCGACCGCCGCCTTTGCCAGTACGTGGATTTTGGGTGCGTTTATCCGAGTCATCGTCACTGCGGACGTACATCACTTTGACCTTGCCGTTTTTGTTCTTCAGTTCGTCGCTCATGTTTTTCTCCACCTGCTCTGCGCGAAGCGCGCAGATTACCCGATGTGCACGTCGTTAGCCATTATTTCATTTAAAAGCTAATGACTATTGTACTCATTGAATAAAACGCATTGTTGTTTAAAACAGTCTCTCCGATAATATGTAACATAATAGAAACATACTGGCGTCATTGCCGCGAAGTCCACCCTACTCATCCAGAGGTTAGTTATGAATACCGTTTGTACCAGCTGCCAGGCTATCAACCGCATTCCCGACGATCGTGTTCAGGAAGCGGCCAAATGCGGACGCTGTGGTCACGACCTGTTTGACGGGGAGGTGATCAATGCGACCGGTGAAACACTGGATAAGCTGCTAAAAGACGATCTTCCGGTGGTAGTTGATTTTTGGGCACCATGGTGTGGCCCGTGCCGTAACTTCGCACCTATTTTTGAAGATGTCGCGGAAGAGCGTAGCGGTAAAGTGCGCTTTGTTAAAGTGAATACGGAAGCCGAACGCGAACTCAGCGCACGTTTCGGTATCCGCAGCATTCCGACCATCATGATCTTCAGAAAAGGTGAAGTCGTCGATATGCTGAATGGCGCAGTACCCAAAGCCCCGTTTGATAGCTGGCTTAACGAATCATTATAATCTCTGCGGGGCGCATCTTGTGCCCCGTTTTCACCTCTGCGACAATAGCGTTTTTCAACGTGTTTCCTCATGACCGATAACGCTGTTCTTCAGTTACGCGCTGAGCGCCTCGCGCGCGCCACACGTCCTTTTCTTGCCCGAGGCAACCGCATTCGTCGCTGTCAGCGTTGTCTGCTACCGCTGAAACTCTGCCTGTGCGCAACATGGGTGCCTTCTCAGGCCAAAAGCCGTTTTTGTCTGATGATGTTCGATACCGAACCGATGAAGCCCAGCAACACGGGACGTTTGATTGCCGATATTTTACCCAATACTGCAGCTTTTCAGTGGTCTCGTACCGAACCACCGCAGGAACTGCTTGATCTGGTGCAACATCCTGATTATCAGCCAATGGTCGTTTTCCCCGCGTCTTATGCCGGTGAAGAGCGTGAAGTAATTTTCACGCCACCAGCCGGTAAACCACCGTTATTTATCATGCTTGATGGCACCTGGCCGGAAGCACGTAAAATGTTCCGTAAAAGTCCCTACCTCGACAACCTGCCGGTGATCTCCGTCGATCTATCGCGCCTTTCCGCTTACCACCTGCGCGGGGTGCACGCCGAGGGACAGTACTGCACTGCCGAAGTCGCCATTGCCTTGTTGGATTTGGCAGGAGATACGCAAGCGGCGGAAGGGTTAAGCGATCATTTTACTCGCTTTAAAACCCGCTACCTGGTAGGAAAAACTCAACATCAGGGAAGCGTCACAGCAGATTCATCAGAAAACGTTTAAAATCATTCGGTCACTGGAGTCATTAAGGAAGCCGATATGAGTCAACGTGGTCTGGAAGCGCTACTGCGACCGAAATCCATTGCCGTGATTGGGGCGTCAATGAAGCCCAATCGAGCAGGATACCTGATGATGCGTAACCTGCTGGCAGGCGGGTTCAACGGCCCCGTTTTACCAGTGACCCCCGCCTGGAAAGCCGTGTTGGGCGTACTGGCCTGGCCCAATATTGGCAGCCTGCCTTTTTCTCCTGACCTGGCCATTTTGTGTACCAATGCCAGCCGTAATCTGGCGTTACTGGAAGCACTGGGCGAGAAAGGCTGCAAAACCTGCATTATTCTCTCGGCTCCCGCGGCGCAGCATGCTGAGCTGCTGGCCTGCGCATCACGTTATAAA
Organism: Citrobacter sp. RHBSTW-00671; assembly: GCF_014103415.1. Classification (NCBI taxonomy): domain Bacteria; kingdom Pseudomonadati; phylum Pseudomonadota; class Gammaproteobacteria; order Enterobacterales; family Enterobacteriaceae; genus Citrobacter; species Citrobacter sp. RHBSTW-00671. Next base: position 1,841,097 of record NZ_JABXPR010000001.1, on the reverse strand, counting down.
ATTCGTCTACTGGGCCCTAACAGTCTCGGGCTTCTGGCCCCCTGGCAGGGACTTAACGCCAGCTTCTCCCCCGTTCCGATTAAGCGCGGTAAGCTGGCTTTTATTTCTCAATCCGCCGCCGTATCCAATACCATACTCGACTGGGCACAGCAGAGAGAAATGGGCTTTTCTTACTTTATCGCACTGGGCGACAGCCTGGATATTGATGTTGATGAACTACTCGACTACCTGGCGCGCGACAGCAAAACCAGCGCGATATTGCTCTACCTCGAACATTTAAGCGATGCCCGGCGTTTTGTCTCCGCCGCGCGTAGCGCCTCGCGTAACAAACCTATTCTGGTGATTAAAAGCGGCCGTAGCCCCGCAGCACAGCGTTTACTGCATACCAGTGCCGGAATGGACCCGGCCTGGGATGCGGCGATCCAACGCGCTGGTTTATTGCGCGTACAGGACACTCATGAGCTTTTCTCGGCAGTCGAAACCCTGAGCCACATGCGCCCGTTACGCGGTGACAGACTGATGATCATCAGCAATGGGGCCGCTCCCGCGGCGCTGGCCTTAGATGAGCTGTGGTCGCGAAACGGTAAGCTGGCCGCGCTGAGTGAGGAAACCTGCCAGAAATTACGCGATACCTTACCTGCTCACGTGGATATCGCCAACCCACTGGATCTGCGTGACGATGCCAGCAGCGAACACTACGTTAAGACACTGGATATTTTACTCGCCAGTCAGGATTTTGACGCACTGATGGTCATTCACTCACCCAGTGCGGCAGCCCCCGGAACCGAGAGCGCACAGGCGCTAATTGAAGCCGTCAAACAGCATCCGCGAGGTAAGTTCGTCTCTTTGCTGACCAACTGGTGCGGCGAGTTTTCATCCCAGGAAGCTCGCAGGCTGTTTAGTGAAGCCGGATTACCCACCTATCGTACGCCGGAAGGTACCATTACGGCCTTCATGCATATGGTCGAATATCGGCGTAACCAGAAGCAACTGCGAGAAACACCAGCCCTACCCGATAGCCTGACTGCCAACACTGCCGAGGCGCATACTCTGTTACAGCAGGCGATTGCTGAGGGCGCGACATCGCTGGATACCCATGAAGTGCAGCCGATTTTGCAAGCCTATGGTTTACACACTCTACCAACCTGGATCGCCAGCGACAGCGCGGAAGCCGTACACATCGCAGAACAAATCGGTTACCCGGTAGCACTGAAGCTTCGCTCTCCTGATATCCCACATAAGTCGGAAGTTCAGGGGGTTATGTTGTACCTGCGTACGGCAACAGAAGTGCAGCAGGCTGCGAATGCGATTTTTGATCGGGTAAAAATGGCCTGGCCCCAAGCACGTATCCACGGTTTGTTAGTACAAAGTATGGCGAATCGCGCCGGTGCTCAGGAGCTGCGCGTCGTCGTCGAACATGACCCGGTATTTGGCCCACTGATTATGTTGGGTGAAGGCGGAGTTGAGTGGCGACCGGAAGAGCAAGCTGTTGTCGCATTGCCGCCACTCAACATGAACCTGGCGCGTTATCTGGTGATCCAGGGGATCAAAAATAAAAAGATCCGCGCCCGCAGCGCACTACGTCCCTTAGATATTGCTGGCTTAAGCCAACTGTTGGTGCAGGTATCCAACCTGATCGTCGACTGTCCGGAAATTCAACGCCTGGATATCCATCCTCTGTTGGCCTCTGCTGGGGAATTTACTGCACTGGACGTCACACTGGATATTACCCCTTTCACGGGCGATAACGAAAGCAGGCTGGCGGTGCGCCCTTATCCCCATCAGCTTGAAGAGTGGGTCGAGATGAAGAACGGCGAGCGCTGTCTGTTCCGCCCTATTCTGCCGGAAGATGAACACTATCTGCAGCAGTTCATTTCTCAGGTAACCAAAGAAGATCTTTATTATCGCTACTTCAGTGAGATCAACGAATTCACCCATGAAGATTTAGCCAACATGACGCAGATCGACTACGATCGGGAAATGGCCTTTGTGGCCGTGCGTTGTCGTGATAACCACGAAGAGATCCTCGGCGTGACGCGGGCTATCTCCGATCCGGATAATATCGATGCGGAATTTGCCGTACTGGTTCGTTCAGACCTCAAAGGGCTGGGTTTAGGTCGTCGGTTGATGGAAAAGTTGATTGCATACACCCGAGATCACGGACTTAGACGTTTGAATGGTATTACGATGCCAAACAATCGTGGGATGGTCGCCCTGGCCCGAAAACTCGGGTTTGATGTCGATGTCCAGCTCGAAGAGGGAATTGTTGGGCTAACGCTGAATCTGGCCCAATATGAGGAATCGTGAGTAAGGTACTGGAAATGTTGACCACATTCATGGGTACTGGTGGTATCATTGCCCGCTTATGTCGTCTGCAAAGCACAGAGGACCCTTCAATGAACAGAGAAGAAATGCACTGTGATGTTGTCAAAATTTAAGCGTAATAAACATCAACAACACCTTGCCCAACTACCTAAGATTTCTCAGTCAGTTGATGATGTAGATTTCTTTTATGCTCCCGCAAATTTCAGGGAGACTCTGCTGGAGAAAATAGCCAGCGCGACGCGACGGATCTGCATTATTGCGCTGTACCTGGAACAGGATGACGGCGGTAAAGGCATACTCGACGCGCTCTATGCGGCAAAGCGGCAGCGTCCTGAACTGGATATCCGGGTGCTTGTCGACTGGCATCGAGCCCAGCGCGGACGCATTGGTGTTGCGGCATCCAATACCAACGCGGACTGGTATTGCCGCATGGCGCAAGAAAACCCTGGTATCGATATCCCTGTCTACGGCGTGCCAATTAACACCCGCGAAGCGCTTGGTGTTCTGCATTTTAAAGGCTTTATCATTGATGATAGCGTCCTGTATAGCGGGGCCAGTCTGAACGATGTTTACTTACACCAACATGATAAATACCGCTATGACCGCTATCAGCTGATTCGCAACGCGAAGATGGCCGATATCATGTACGATTGGGTTGCGCAGAACCTGATGAATGGGCGCGGCGTTAATCGTCTCGATGATATCCATCGGCCTAAAAGTCCGGAAATTAAAAACGATATCCGCCTGTACCGTCAGGAACTGCGCGATGCATCCTTCCATTTCCAGGGAGATGCGGATAATGAACAGCTTTCGGTCACGCCGCTGGTTGGGCTCGGAAAATCCAGTCTGTTAAATAAGACTATTTTCCACCTAATGCCCTGTGCGGAGCACAAACTCACCATTTGTACGCCTTATTTCAATCTGCCAGCCATCCTGGTGCGCAATATCATTCAACTGCTGCGTGAAGGGAAAAAGGTCGAAATCATTGTCGGTGATAAAACCGCCAACGACTTTTTCATTCCGGAAGATGAGCCATTCAAGATCATCGGTGCGCTGCCTTATCTGTATGAAATAAATCTGCGCCGTTTCCTGAGCAGACTGCAGTATTACGTGAATACCGACCAGCTGGTCGTGCGCTTATGGAAAGATGATGACAACACCTATCATCTGAAAGGCATGTGGGTTGATGATAAATGGATGCTGCTTACCGGCAATAATCTTAACCCCCGCGCCTGGCGGCTGGATTTGGAAAACGCCATTCTTATCCATGATCCCCAGCAGGAACTGACTCCCCAGCGTGATAAAGAGCTGGAGCTTATCCGCACGCACACCACCGTCGTGAAACACTATCGCGACTTGCAAAGTATTGCTGATTATCCGGTGAAAGTGCGCAAGCTTATCCGTCGATTACGCCGTATTCGAATCGACAGATTAATCAGCCGTATTCTGTAATCAAGACCCCGTCCAGTGACGGGGTTTTTCCTATGGAGGCAACGGTGCGCCTGTGTATTCTTGCCAGTGTTTTGCTTCTTTCCGGCTGTAGCCACATGGCTAACGACAGCTGGAGTGGGCAAGACAAAGCTCAACACTTTATCGCCTCGGCCATGCTTGCCGCAGCGGGGAACGAGTATGCACAGCATCAGGGAAACAGTCGCGATCGTAGCGCAGCTATCGGTTTGATGTTCTCAGTCAGCCTTGGTGCATCAAAAGAGCTGTGGGACAGCCGCCCCGCTGGGAGCGGCTGGAGCTGGAAAGACTTCGCCTGGGATGTGGCGGGCGCATCAACCGGCTATGCCGTTTGGCAACTGGCACATCATTAGAGGCGTAAGCCTTTTCCCTTCCCATGCAGCATCAGCGATACTAAAAACGCGACGACTGCCAGAGCTGTAACGTACCAGAAGAATGTCGTTTCCATACCGACAGACTTCAGGGATAACGCAACGTATTCAGCCGATCCCCCAAACAGGGCATTGGCTACCGCATACGATAATCCAACCCCCAGAGCACGCACCTGCGCCGGAAACATCTCTGCCTTCAGTATCCCGCTGATGGAGGTATAGAAACTGACGATCAACAAGGCGCACATCACAAGGGAAAATGCCACAAACGGAGAACTCACATTTTGCAGTGCAGACAGAATAGGCACAGTGAAAATCGTCGCCAGCGCACCAAAGCATAGCATTGAAGTCCGTCGGCCTATTTTATCTGACAACGCACCGAACAGCGGCTGTACCAGCATAAACACGCACAGTGCAGCCGTCATAATGCCGCTGGCCACGTTGGCATGCATACCGGCTGTGTTAACCAGGTACTTCTGCATATAGGTTGTGAACGTGTAAAAACACAACGAACCCGCGGCGGTAAAGCCAAGCACCATGACAAAGGCTTTGCGATTACGCCACAGACCTTTCAGAGAGCCCGCTTCTTTCAACGCACGGACATCCTGTTTTGATGTTTCATCCAGTTGACGACGCAGCCACAATGCCACAATAGCTAACACAGCTCCCAGTGCGAATGGAATACGCCAACCCCATGCTCTTAGCGCTGAGTCTTCCAGGGTTTGCTGTAATATGACCACAACCAGCAATGCCAGTAACTGCCCGCCGATTAATGTCACGTACTGGAATGAAGCATAAAAACCTTTCTTACCTTCAACGGCTACTTCACTCATGTAAGTCGCGCTAGTACCGTATTCCCCACCAACGGACAGCCCCTGGAATAATCTGGCCAGCAGTAATAGTGCGGGAGCCCAGGTGCCGATCGTCTCATATCCAGGCAGACAGGCGATCACCAGCGATCCCATGCACATCATGCAAACAGATAACAGCATGGACTTTTTACGTCCGTGTTTATCTGCAATACGACCAAAAAGCCATCCCCCGATTGGCCGCATCAGAAACCCTGCAGCGAAAACTCCGGCGGTTTGTAACAATTGAGTGGTGGTATTTCCGGAAGGAAAAAAGATGTGGGCAAAATAAAGGGAACAGAAAGAGTAGATATAGAAATCAAACCATTCAACCAGATTCCCTGACGATGCACCAACAATTGCCCATATACGACGACGGGTGTCGCCATCTGCCTGCGCCCCGTTCTCAGTTACACTGCTATCAGCCATTAGAATTGTACCCCTGCCAGGATCTTATGAATCTATCAATGATGTTTCGGGTCTGTTTTAGTAAATCAAATGTTATATAATTGTTATAATTTATTGTGAGAGATAGATCACGATTTTAATTAGCAGGAAAAGGATTAAGAAATGTTCGAGGGAAGAGGGGCAGGTTGTCTGTCAGAAATAGTGTGAGCTTTTGTGGGCCAGATAAGGCATTCATACCGCATCCCCGGCAAGGTGCTGCCGGGAGTGCCTGATGGTGCAGCTGTAGGCCGGATAAGGCGGGACGCCGCATCCGGCAAAATGCCGTCGGGGGTGCCTGATGCGCTGCGCTTATCAGGCCTACAACATACATTCAGCTGTAGGCCGGATAAGGCGGGACGCCGCATCCGGCAAAATGCCGTCGGGAGTGCCTGATGCGCTGCGCTTATCAGGCCTACAACATACATTCAGTCCGGTTCATCCGCCTGTTTCCGGAAAAACACGCAGACGCAAAAAAGCCCATCCGTCAGGATGGGCTTCTTCACTTATTTGATGCCTGGCAGTTCCCTACTCTCGCATGGGGAGACCCCACACTACCATCGGCGCTACGGCGTTTCACTTCTGAGTTCGGCATGGGGTCAGGTGGGACCACCGCGCTACAGCCGCCAGGCAAATTCTGTTTATTAACCCGCTCTTCGCCGGTTAATTTAATCTGTTATCAAGCTGAAACTGATGTCTGTCTTTCGCCAAAACATCTTCGGCGTTGTAAGGTTAAGCCTCACGGTTCATTAGTATCGGTTAGCTCAATGTATCGCTACACTTACACACCCGACCTATCAACGTCGTCGTCTTCAACGTTCCTTCAGGAGACTTATAGTCTCAGGGAGAACTCATCTCGGGGCAAGTTTCGTGCTTAGATGCTTTCAGCACTTATCTCTTCCGCATTTAGCTACCGGGCAATGCCATTGGCATGACAACCCGAACACCAGTGATGCGTCCACTCCGGTCCTCTCGTACTAGGAGCAGCCCCCCTCAATTCTCCAGCGCCCACGGCAGATAGGGACCGAACTGTCTCACGACGTTCTAAACCCAGCTCGCGTACCACTTTAAATGGCGAACAGCCATACCCTTGGGACCTACTTCAGCCCCAGGATGTGATGAGCCGACATCGAGGTGCCAAACACCGCCGTCGATATGAACTCTTGGGCGGTATCAGCCTGTTATCCCCGGAGTACCTTTTATCCGTTGAGCGATGGCCCTTCCATTCAGAACCACCGGATCACTAAGACCTGCTTTCGCACCTGCTCGAGCCGTCACTCTCGCAGTCAAGCTAGCTTATGCCTTTGCACTAACCTCCTGATGTCCGACCAGGATTAGCTAACCTTCGTGCTCCTCCGTTACTCTTTAGGAGGAGACCGCCCCAGTCAAACTACCCACCAGACACTGTCCGCAACCCGGATTACGGGTCTACGTTAGAACACCAGCCATTAAAGGGTGGTATTTCAAGGTCGGCTCCACGCAGACTGGCGTCCACGCTTCAAAGCCTCCCACCTATCCTACACATCAAGGACCAGTGTTCAGTGTCAAGCTATAGTAAAGGTTCACGGGGTCTTTCCGTCTTGCCGCGGGTACACTGCATCTTCACAGCGAGTTCAATTTCACTGAGTCTCGGGTGGAGACAGCCTGGCCATCATTACGCCATTCGTGCAGGTCGGAACTTACCCGACAAGGAATTTCGCTACCTTAGGACCGTTATAGTTACGGCCGCCGTTTACCGGGGCTTCGATCAAGAGCTTCTCCTTACGGATAACCCCATCAATTAACCTTCCGGCACCGGGCAGGCGTCACACCGTATACGTCCACTTTCGTGTTTGCACAGTGCTGTGTTTTTAATAAACAGTTGCAGCCAGCTGGTATCTTCGACTGATTTCAGCTCCATGAGTAAATCACTTCACCTACATATCAGCGTGCCTTCTCCCGAAGTTACGGCACCATTTTGCCTAGTTCCTTCACCCGAGTTCTCTCAAGCGCCTTGGTATTCTCTACCTGACCACCTGTGTCGGTTTGGGGTACGATTTCGTGTTACCTGATGCTTAGAGGCTTTTCCTGGAAGCAGGGCATTTGTTACTTCAGCACCGTAGTGCCTCGTCATCACACCTCAGCGTTAAAAGAAGTCCGGATTTACCTAAACTTCCCGCCTACATGCTTAAACCGGGACAACCGTCGCCCGGCTAACATAGCCTTCTCCGTCCCCCCTTCGCAGTAACACCAAGTACAGGAATATTAACCTGTTTCCCATCGACTACGCCTTTCGGCCTCGCCTTAGGGGTCGACTCACCCTGCCCCGATTAACGTTGGACAGGAACCCTTGGTCTTCCGGCGTGCGGGTTTTTCACCCGCATTATCGTTACTTATGTCAGCATTCGCACTTCTGATACCTCCAGCACCCCTCACAGGACACCTTCAACGGCTTACAGAACGCTCCCCTACCCAACAACACATAGTGTCGCTGCCGCAGCTTCGGTGCACAGTTTAGCCCCGTTACATCTTCCGCGCAGGCCGACTCGACCAGTGAGCTATTACGCTTTCTTTAAATGATGGCTGCTTCTAAGCCAACATCCTGGCTGTCTGTGCCTTCCCACATCGTTTCCCACTTAACTGTGACTTTGGGACCTTAGCTGGCGGTCTGGGTTGTTTCCCTCTTCACGACGGACGTTAGCACCCGCCGTGTGTCTCCCGTGATAACATTCTTCGGTATTCGCAGTTTGCATCGGGTTGGTAAGTCGGGATGACCCCCTAGCCGAAACAGTGCTCTACCCCCGAAGATGAATTCACGAGGCGCTACCTAAATAGCTTTCGGGGAGAACCAGCTATCTCCCGGTTTGATTGGCCTTTCACCCCCAGCCACAAGTCATCCGCTAATTTTTCAACATTAGTCGGTTCGGTCCTCCAGTTAGTGTTACCCAACCTTCAACCTGCCCATGGCTAGATCACCGGGTTTCGGGTCTATACCCTGCAACTTAACGCCCAGTTAAGACTCGGTTTCCCTTCGGCTCCCCTATTCGGTTAACCTTGCTACAGAATATAAGTCGCTGACCCATTATACAAAAGGTACGCAGTCACCCCATAAAGAGGCTCCCACTGCTTGTACGTACACGGTTTCAGGTTCTTTTTCACTCCCCTCGCCGGGGTTCTTTTCGCCTTTCCCTCACGGTACTGGTTCACTATCGGTCAGTCAGGAGTATTTAGCCTTGGAGGATGGTCCCCCCATATTCAGACAGGATACCACGTGTCCCGCCCTACTCTTCGAGTTCACAACACATGCGATTTTGTGTACGGGACTATCACCCTGTACCGTCGGACTTTCCAGACCGTTCCACTACCACACATGCTGATTCAGACTCTGGGCTGCTCCCCGTTCGCTCGCCGCTACTGGGGGAATCTCGGTTGATTTCTTTTCCTCGGGGTACTTAGATGTTTCAGTTCCCCCGGTTCGCTTCATTACGCTATGTATTCACGTAATGATAGTGTGTCGAAACACACTGGGTTTCCCCATTCGGAAATCGCCGGTTATAACGGTTCATATCACCTTACCGACGCTTATCGCAGATTAGCACGTCCTTCATCGCCTCTGACTGCCAGGGCATCCACCGTGTACGCTTAGTCGCTTAACCTCACAACCCGAAGATGTTTCGTAAAACACATCGTGTTGCGAAAATTTGAGAGACTCGAACACACCATTTATCTGTTCTTATTACGGAGAACAGACACAGTGTGTCGTTTCAATTTTCAGCTTGATCCAGATTTTTAAAGAGCAAATATCTCAAACATGACTCGGAAGTCAGTTTTGAGATATTAAGGCCGGCGACTTTCACTCACACAAACCAGCAAGTGGCGTCCCCTAGGGGATTCGAACCCCTGTTACCGCCGTGAAAGGGCGGTGTCCTGGGCCTCTAGACGAAGGGGACGTGTCAGTCTCAATCGCAAGACGCCTTGCTATTTACTTTTCATCAGACAATCTGTGTGAGCACTACAAAGTACGTTTCTTTAAGGTAAGGAGGTGATCCAACCGCAGGTTCCCCTACGGTTACCTTGTTACGACTTCACCCCAGTCATGAATCACAAAGTGGTAAGCGCCCTCCCGAAGGTTAAGCTACCTACTTCTTTTGCAACCCACTCCCATGGTGTGACGGGCGGTGTGTACAAGGCCCGGGAACGTATTCACCGTGGCATTCTGATCCACGATTACTAGCGATTCCGACTTCATGGAGTCGAGTTGCAGACTCCAATCCGGACTACGACGCACTTTATGAGGTCCGCTTGCTCTCGCGAGGTCGCTTCTCTTTGTATGCGCCATTGTAGCACGTGTGTAGCCCTACTCGTAAGGGCCATGATGACTTGACGTCATCCCCACCTTCCTCCAGTTTATCACTGGCAGTCTCCTTTGAGTTCCCGGCCGGACCGCTGGCAACAAAGGATAAGGGTTGCGCTCGTTGCGGGACTTAACCCAACATTTCACAACACGAGCTGACGACAGCCATGCAGCACCTGTCTCACGGTTCCCGAAGGCACTAAAGCATCTCTGCTAAATTCCGTGGATGTCAAGAGTAGGTAAGGTTCTTCGCGTTGCATCGAATTAAACCACATGCTCCACCGCTTGTGCGGGCCCCCGTCAATTCATTTGAGTTTTAACCTTGCGGCCGTACTCCCCAGGCGGTCGACTTAACGCGTTAGCTCCGGAAGCCACGCCTCAAGGGCACAACCTCCAAGTCGACATCGTTTACGGCGTGGACTACCAGGGTATCTAATCCTGTTTGCTCCCCACGCTTTCGCACCTGAGCGTCAGTCTTTGTCCAGGGGGCCGCCTTCGCCACCGGTATTCCTCCAGATCTCTACGCATTTCACCGCTACACCTGGAATTCTACCCCCCTCTACAAGACTCTAGCCTGCCAGTTTCGGATGCAGTTCCCAGGTTGAGCCCGGGGATTTCACATCCGACTTGACAGACCGCCTGCGTGCGCTTTACGCCCAGTAATTCCGATTAACGCTTGCACCCTCCGTATTACCGCGGCTGCTGGCACGGAGTTAGCCGGTGCTTCTTCTGCGAGTAACGTCAATGAATGCGGTTATTAACCACATCCCCTTCCTCCTCGCTGAAAGTACTTTACAACCCGAAGGCCTTCTTCATACACGCGGCATGGCTGCATCAGGCTTGCGCCCATTGTGCAATATTCCCCACTGCTGCCTCCCGTAGGAGTCTGGACCGTGTCTCAGTTCCAGTGTGGCTGGTCATCCTCTCAGACCAGCTAGGGATCGTCGCCTAGGTGAGCCGTTACCCCACCTACTAGCTAATCCCATCTGGGCACATCCGATGGCAAGAGGCCCGAAGGTCCCCCTCTTTGGTCTTGCGACGTTATGCGGTATTAGCTACCGTTTCCAGTAGTTATCCCCCTCCATCGGGCAGTTTCCCAGACATTACTCACCCGTCCGCCACTCGTCACCCAAGGAGCAAGCTCCTCTGTGCTACCGTTCGACTTGCATGTGTTAGGCCTGCCGCCAGCGTTCAATCTGAGCCATGATCAAACTCTTCAATTTAAGTTTGATGCTCGTGAATTAAACTTCGTAATGAATTACGTATGTTCACTCAAGAGACTTGGTATTCATTTTTCGTCTTGCGACGTTAAGAATCCGTATCTTCGAGTGCCCACACAGATTGTCTGATAAATTGTTAAAGAGCAGTGCCGCTTCGCTTTTTCTCAGCGGCGCGGGGTGTGCATATTACGCCATCCCGCCACGAAGTCAAGCATTTAATTTCGCTTTCTTCGCCAGAGTTCTCAGTGGAACCCCGCTGACCCGGCGGCTTGTAGTCCGTTTTTCCGTGTCAGTGGAGGCGCATTATAGGGAGTTATTTCAGGCTGACAAGTTAAAAATACAAAAAACTTATCAAGCGATTACTTTTCAGACAATGAAGCTATTTTTGCCTGGTTTTCAAACAAAAACGAGCCCCGCAGGGCCCGTTTATTTAGGTTTTGTGACTTACTGCACTGCCACAATACGATCATCATTCACTTCCAGACGAATCGTTTTGCCTGGAATCAGCTCACCAGACAAGATTTGCTGTGCCAGTGGGTTTTCGATCTGCTGCTGGATAGCACGTTTCAATGGACGTGCACCGTATACAGGATCATAACCATTCACACTCAGCAATTTAAGCGCTTCGTCAGAGATGTGGATTTCATAACCACGCTCTTCCAGACGTTTGTACAGACGCTGCAGTTGGATCTGAGCAATAGAAGCAATGTGTTTCTCACCCAACGGATGGAATACAACAACCTCATCTATACGGTTGATGAATTCCGGGCGGAAGTTCTGGCTCACTACGCCCAGCACCATATCTTTCATATGGCTGTAATCCAGCTCGCCGAAACGCTCCTGAATCAGATCAGAGCCCAGGTTCGAGGTCATGATGACAACCGTATTACGGAAATCGACCGTTCTCCCCTGCCCGTCAGTTAATCGACCATCGTCAAGCACCTGCAGCAGAATGTTGAAGACATCCGGATGCGCTTTTTCCACTTCATCCAGCAGGATGACCGAATAAGGGCGACGACGTACCGCTTCCGTCAGGTACCCACCTTCTTCATAACCGACATATCCCGGAGGCGCACCGACCAGGCGAGATACAGAGTGTTTCTCCATAAACTCGGACATATCGATACGCACCATCGCATCGTCACTGTCGAACATAAAGTTCGCCAGTGCTTTGCACAGCTCGGTTTTACCGACACCGGTAGGCCCCAGGAACAAGAATGAACCAATCGGACGATTCGGATCGGACAATCCTGCACGGCTACGACGGATGGCGTTAGATACCGCTTCTACCGCTTCGTTCTGGCCAATCACGCGGCTGTGCAGATCCTGTTCCATCCGCAACAATTTTTCCCGCTCGCCTTCCAACATACGAGCCACCGGGATACCGGTCCAGCGCGCCAGCACTTCGGCGATTTCTGCATCCGTCACTTTATTACGCAGCAGACGCATAGTTTTACCTTCAGACTGGGTTGCTGCTTCCAGCTGTTTTTCCAGTTCCGGAATTTTGCCGTACTGCAGTTCAGACATGCGCGCCAGATCACCGACGCGACGCGCCTGTTCGATAGCGATTTTTGCCTGTTCCAGCTCTGCCTTGATGGTTTGCGTTCCAGAGAGAGACGCTTTTTCAGCTTTCCACTCTTCTTCTAACTCTGAATACTGGCGCTCTTTGTCGTCCAGTTCTTCATTAAGCATATCAAGACGTTTTTTACTTGCCTCATCAGACTCTTTCATTAACGCCTGCTGTTCCAGCTTGAGCTGGATAATACGACGGTCGAGTCTGTCGAGTTCCTCCGGCTTGGAGTCAATCTGCATACGGATGCTGGACGCTGCTTCATCGATAAGGTCGATAGCTTTATCCGGCAACTGACGGTCAGCAATGTAGCGGTGAGACAGCGTGGCTGCCGCAACAATCGCCGGGTCAGTAATCTGCACATGGTGGTGCAGCTCGTAACGCTCTTTCAGACCACGCAAAATGGCGATGGTGTCTTCTACTGATGGCTCAGCCACAAACACTTTCTGGAAACGACGTTCCAGCGCCGCATCTTTTTCGATGTACTGGCGATATTCATCAAGCGTGGTGGCCCCTACGCAGTGCAGCTCCCCGCGCGCCAGCGCCGGTTTCAGCATGTTACCGGCGTCCATCGCGCCATCGGCTTTACCTGCGCCGACCATAGTATGCAACTCATCGATAAACAGAATGACGTTGCCTTCCTGTTTCGAGAGATCGTTGAGCACACCTTTTAAACGTTCTTCAAACTCACCGCGATACTTCGCCCCGGCCACCAGCGCGCCCATATCCAGCGCCAGCACGCGACGACCTTTTAACCCTTCAGGAACTTCACCGTTAATGATTCGCTGTGCCAGCCCTTCGACGATAGCGGTTTTACCAACACCTGGCTCACCGATCAAAACCGGGTTGTTTTTAGTACGACGTTGCAGCACCTGAATAGTGCGGCGAATTTCTTCATCACGACCGATAACCGGATCGAGCTTGCCTTGTTCGGCGCGTTCGGTCAGGTCGACGGTATATTTTTTCAAGGCCTGACGTTGGTCTTCAGCCCCCTGGTCATTCACGCTTTCACCTCCACGCATTTGTTCAATTGCCTGAGTGATATTGGCGGTTGTCGCTCCTGCTGATTTTAATAAATCGGTCAGCGTACCGCGCGACTCAAGCGCCGCCAGAACGAACAGTTCTGACGAAATGAAATTGTCTCCACGTTTTTGCGCCAGCTTGTCGCAAAGATTCAGTACACGCACCAGATCCTGAGAAGGCTGAACATCACCACCGGTACCTTCTACCTGTGGTAAACGGCTCAATGCCTGGTCAATGGCTGTACGTAACTGGCCAGCATTAATGCCGGCGGACGTTAACAAAGGACGAACCGATCCCCCTTCCTGATTCAGCAAGGCGCTCATTAGATGGAGTGGTTCGATAAATTGGTTGTCGTGCCCCAGTGCGAGTGACTGGGCATCGGCAAGAGCAAGCTGGAATTTATTGGTAAGACGATCCAGACGCATAACTCCTCCCATAACAGGTCAAAATTGCTACTGGAGATTAAATGAGGTCATCCCTCAATTATTCAAGGTGAATGACCTGAATTATGTGAAAAGAAAATTACACGTACCGGATCGTCTTGATTCTTTAGGTTATATCAGCCAAATAAAACTTGCCATACGACCCGTGGTATTGTCGCGACGATAAGAGAAGAACGTCTCACTTTCGCTGAAGGTGCAATGATCGCCACCGTGGACGTTCTCAACCCCCACATTTGCCAGACGTTGACGTGCAAGTTGATAGATATCCGCCAGATATTTTTCACCACGCGGCACAAATGCACTGTCAGCGTGCGGATCTTTTGCCATAAACGCGGTGCGAACTTCTGCACCTACCTCAAACGCGATCGGACCAATCGCCGGCCCTAACCAGGCAATAATGTTTTCCGGTTTATCGGCAAAGCACGCCACCGTTTCTTCCAGCACACCTTCACATAACCCGCGCCAGCCCGCATGGGCCGCCGCCACTTCTGTTCCAGCACGATTACAAAACAGCACCGGCAGACAGTCCGCCGTCATCACCGCACATACGGTGCCTGGCGTATTGCTGTAGGACGCATCTGCACGTTTAGATAAGTATGGCCCGCCGCTTAATTTCAGGACGTCTTTACCGTGTACCTGTTCAAGCCAGACGGGTTTCGAAGGCAGATTGCCCGCAGCAAACAGCCGCTTGCGGTTCTCTTCCACATGCTCCGGGTTATCGCCACAATGGGCACCCAGGTTCAGCGAATCATAAGGCGACAGACTGACGCCGCCAATGCGGGTAGAACTACAGGCCGCGACACCCTGAGGTATCGGCCACTGCGGGACAATTAGCTTACTCATAGCCAGGCAACATCATCCTTATGCTCTTCGAAATCAGCGCGCATCACTTCGATAAGCTCCACCATATCTTGCGGAATCGGCGCATGCCATTCCATCTCAATACCGGAAATCGGGTGATACAAACGCAACATGGTCGCGTGCAGCGCCTGACGGTCAAACTTACGCAGCACGGAGATAAACTCATCAGAAGCGCCTTTCGGTGGGCGCGGACGACCACCGTAGACCTGATCGCCCACCAGCGGGTGGGTGATATGCGCCATGTGCACGCGGATCTGGTGCGTACGTCCGGTTTCCAGACGCAACCGCAGACGCGTGTGTACACGGAAATGCTCCATAATGCGATAGTGCGTTACCGCAGGTTTCCCCATTGGATGCACTGACATATGCGTACGTTTGGTGGGATGACGGCTGATCGGTTCTTCGACCGTACCGCCCGCGGTCATATGGCCAATCGCCACAGCTTCATACTCGCGAGTGATTTCGCGCAGCTGCAATGACTCGACCAGGCGCGTTTGCGCCGGGACCGTTTTTGCCACAACCATAAGTCCGGTTGTGTCTTTATCCAGACGGTGCACAATACCGGCTCGTGGGACATCCGCAATTGGCGGGTAGTAATGCAGCAACGCATTCAAAACCGTACCATCAGGATTGCCCGCGCCCGGATGTACCACCAGATCACGTGGTTTGTTGATGACAAGAATGTCGTCATCTTCATAAACGATATCCAGCGGGATATCCTGAGCTTCAAAACGAACCTCTTCATCAATTTCAGCATTGATGGAGACACGCTCTCCACCTAACACTTTTTCTTTCGGCTTATCGCAAAGATTGCCATTTACCAGTACGCGCTGGTCGAGGATCCATTCTTTTATGCGCGATCGCGAATAATCAGGGAACAATTCGGCCAAAGCCTGATCTAAGCGTTGACCAAGCTGATTTTCGGAGACTGTTGCGGTGAGTTCTACTCGTTGTGCCATAAACTGCTTCTTCGTTTAACGTTGGGTTTTACGGCTTTGCCGTTTAATATAGTGTGCTATTGTAGCTGGTCTTAACCGGGAGCAGGAACAGAGAATCTCCCGTATTACATTTTGAGGAAAGTCAAAACGTCATGACGCGCATGAAATATCTGGTGGCAGCAGCCACGTTGAGCCTGTTTTTGGCGGGTTGCTCTGGTTCAAAGGAAGAGGTGCCCGATAATCCGCCAAATGAAATCTACGCGACTGCTCAGCAAAAGCTGCAGGACGGTAACTGGAAACAGGCAATAACGCAATTGGAAGCGTTGGATAACCGTTATCCATTTGGACCGTATTCTCAGCAGGTGCAATTAGATCTCATCTACGCCTACTACAAAAACGCCGATCTGCCACTTGCTCAGGCTGCCATCGATCGTTTTATTCGTCTGAACCCGACTCACCCGAACATTGATTATGTCATGTACATGCGTGGCCTGACCAATATGGCGCTGGACGATAGCGCGCTGCAAGGATTCTTTGGCGTCGATCGTAGCGATCGCGATCCACAGCATGCCCGAGCTGCGTTTAATGACTTTTCCAAACTGGTACGTGGTTATCCGAACAGCCAGTACACAACCGATGCCACGAAGCGTCTGGTGTTCCTGAAAGATCGTCTGGCGAAGTATGAATACTCTGTTGCTGAGTACTATACCGCCCGTGGCGCATGGGTTGCAGTTGTGAACCGTGTGGAAGGTATGCTGCGTGACTATCCGGATACCCAGGCAACGCGTGATGCCCTGCCGTTGATGGAAAACGCTTATCGCCAAATGCAGATGAATGCCCAGGCAGAAAAAGTAGCGAAAATCATTGCCGCTAACAGCAGCAACACCTGATTGACCTCAGAATGCACAACGGCAGCCTTTGGGCTGCCGTTTTTTTATCCGTTAACGCCACAACTGAAGCGGTTTAGCTGCGACGCATCCTATCAAATATGGCCTGCTTTCAGGTATTCCTCAAGTAAAAAATCGCCTGTTCCTGCGGTGCCTCACAAAAAGGTTTTCTTGACAAAAAGCGACAAAATAATGTGATCCAAATCACACATTTTGACATTAGGAACGGTATGCTGGAATCACCAAGACGGGAAAGACAAGAGGTAAAATTTATGACAATGAACATTACCAGTAAACAAATGGAAATTACTCCGGCAATTCGCCAGCATGTCGCAGACCGTCTCGCCAAACTAGAAAAATGGCAAACTCATCTGATTAATCCACATATCATTCTGTCTAAGGAGCCACAGGGTTTCATTGCTGATGCCACCATCAACACCCCGAATGGACATCTGGTCGCCAGCGCAAAACACGAGGATATGTACACCGCCATTAACGATTTGATCAACAAGCTGGAACGGCAGCTCAATAAAGTGCAGCACAAAGGCGAAGCCCGTCGTGCAACAACTTCAGTAAAAGACGCCAACTTCGTCGAAGCAGAAGAAGAGTAGTCCCTTACATTGAGTGTATCGCCAACGCGCCTTCGGGCGCGTTTTTTGTTGACAGGGTGAAAACAGTACGGGTACTTTACTGACGTAGCCAAAGGAAAATTACATGAAACTTGTCCCGTTCTTCTTCGCATTCTTTTTTACCTTCCCCCTGAATGGGAGGCGTTTCGTCGTGTGATAAAGAATGCGAAGACGAACAATAAGGCCTCCCACACCGGGGGGCCTTTTTTATTGATAACAAGAAAGGCAACACTATGACATCGGAAAACCCATTACTGGCGCTGCGAGAAAAGATCAGCTCGCTGGATGAAAAATTACTGGCTCTGCTGGCAGAACGACGAGGTCTGGCGGTAGAAGTTGGTAAAGCCAAGTTGCTGTCTCATCGCCCGGTACGCGATATTGATCGGGAACGCGACCTGCTCGACCGTTTAATTCAGCTTGGTAAAGAGCATCACCTCGATGCCCACTACATCACGCGCCTGTTCCAGCTTATTATCGAAGACTCCGTCCTGACCCAGCAGGCGCTCCTTCAGCAGCATCTGAATAAGATCAACCCGCATTCCGCTCGTGTTGCCTTCCTGGGACCAAAAGGGTCTTACTCACACCTTGCAGCACGTCAGTATGCCGCACGTCATTTTGAGCAGTTTATTGAAAGCGGCTGCGCGAAATTTGCCGATATCTTTAATCAGGTTGAAACCGGACAGGCTGACTACGCGGTAGTGCCTATTGAAAACACCAGTTCCGGTGCGATTAACGACGTTTACGATCTGTTGCAACACACCAGCCTCTCTATCGTCGGAGAGATGACAATTACTATCGACCATTGCGTACTGGTGTCGGGCACAACCGCTCTGGAGAGCATCGATACGGTATACAGCCACCCGCAACCGTTCCAGCAGTGCAGCAAGTTCCTGAACCGCTACCCGCACTGGAAGATTGAATACACCGAAAGCACTTCAGCGGCGATGGAAAAGGTCGCCCAGGCTAACTCCCCACGCGTAGCAGCCCTGGGGAGCGAAGCCGGTGGTGTACTGCATGGCCTGCAGGTACTTGAGCATATTGAAGCTAACCAGACGCAAAACATTACCCGCTTCGTGGTTCTGGCACGTAAAGCAATCAATGTTTCTGACCAGGTTCCAGCGAAAACAACGTTGCTGATGGCGACAGGACAACAGGCAGGTGCGCTGGTTGAAGCGCTGCTGGTACTACGTAACCATAATCTGATTATGACCAAGCTGGAATCACGTCCGATTCACGGTAATCCATGGGAAGAGATGTTTTATCTCGATATCCAGGCCAACCTGGAATCACCCCAGATGCAAAAAGCCCTGAAGGAGTTGGGGGAGATTACGCGTTCAATGAAAGTATTGGGATGTTATCCGAGTGAAAACGTGGTGCCGGTCGACCCGAGCTAACCTGACAATGCCGGATGGTGCTCCGCCTTATCCGGCCTACAATTCAGGCGATTTTTGTAGGCCGGATAAGGCGAAGCCGCCATCAGGCATCTTGCTTATTGACGGCTATCGTTAGCCTGGCGCAACAGGGTGCGGCTTTCACTCTGGAAGCGCTGCGCATAGTCGCCAAACCAGTGTTCCACCTTACGGAAACTGTCGATAAAAGCCTGCTTATCCCCCTGCTCCAGCAAACCAATCGCTTCGCCAAAACGTTGGTAATAACGTTTGATGAGCGCAAGATTACTCTCTGACGACATAATAATATCGGCATAGAGCTGAGGGTCCTGGGCAAACAGACGGCCAACCATCGCCAGTTCAAGACGGTAAATAGGTGAAGAAAGAGCCAGCAACTGCTCCAGTTGCACATTCTCCTCCGCTAAATGCAGCCCGTAAGCAAATGTCGCAAAGTGGCGTAACGCCTGGATGAACGCCATATTCTGGTCGTGCTCAACGGCGCTAATCCGATGCAATCTCGCGCCCCAAACCTGAATCTGCTCAAGGAACCACTGATAGGCTTCCGGCTGCCGCCCATCACACCACACCACGACCTGTTTTGCCAGGCTGCCGCTGTCCGGACCAAACATCGGGTGTAGCCCCACAACCGGACCGTCGTGTGCCGCCAGCATCGCCTGCAGAGGACCATTTTTCACCGAGGCCAGATCGACCAGAATACAGTCAGACGGTAGACGCGGTAATTTCGCGATTACCTGTTCGGTAACGTGGATCGGCACACTGACGATCACCATGCCCGCATCGGCGACGATCTCAGTGGCGCGATCCCAGTCCTGCTGTTCCAGGATCCGCACCTGATAGCCAGACAGCGTCAGCATCTTCTCGAATAGCCGTCCCATCTGTCCGCCACCACCGACGATCACCACCGGACGCAAAGAAGGACAAAGCGTCTTAAAGCCTTTGTCATTCTCACTGGAATATGACTCGCGCATAACCCGACGCAATACATCTTCGATCAGGTCTGGCGGCACCCCCAGCGCTTCAGCTTCTGCGCGGCGGGAAGCCAACATCGAGGCTTCCCGCTCGGGTACGTAGATCGGCAGCCCAAAGCGGCTTTTGACTTCACCGACTTCGGCAACCAGCTCCAGACGGCGCGCCAGTAAATCCAGCAACGCCTTATCAACTTCATCAATTTGATCGCGTAATGCGGTCAATTCAGCAACCATACCAACCTCTTATGCTACACGCGCCGTCAGCTGGCCGTTTAAATCTTGACTAATTTCACGCAGTAGCGCATCCGTCATTTCCCAGCTAATGCAGGCATCAGTTACGGAGACGCCGTATTTCATTTCGCTACGCGGCTGTTCGGAGGACTGGTTGCCTTCGTGAATATTACTTTCAATCATCAAGCCGATGATTGAGCGATTGCCATCTTTGATTTGGGCAATCACAGATTCAGCCACGGCTGGCTGGCGACGGTAATCTTTATTGGAATTACCATGACTGCAATCTACCATCAGAGAAGGTCGTAGTCCTGCCTGCTCCATCTCTTTTTCGCACTGGGCGACATCCGCCGGGCTGTAGTTCGGCGCTTTACCGCCACGCAGGATCACGTGACCATCAGGGTTACCCTGCGTTTGCAGCAGTGCAACCTGCCCCGCCTGGTTAATACCCACAAAGCGGTGTGATTGTGCTGCGGCGCGCATCGCGTTAATTGCCGTCGCCAAGCTCCCATCTGTACCATTCTTAAAACCAACCGGCATGGAAAGACCTGAAGCCATTTCACGATGCGTCTGTGATTCAGTGGTACGCGCACCGATAGCTGACCAGCTAAACAGATCGCCCAGGTATTGCGGGCTGTTTGGATCTAACGCTTCTGTTGCCAGCGGTAGCCCCATATTCACCAATTCAAGCAGCAACTGACGCGCAATTTTCAGACCCGCTTCAACATCAAAAGAGCCATCCATATGAGGATCGTTAATCAACCCTTTCCAGCCGACGGTGGTACGGGGTTTTTCAAAATAGACGCGCATCACCAGATAGAGGCTATCGCTGACCTCTGCGGCAAGGGCTTTAAATCGACGAGCGTACTCAATAGCCGCTTCAGGATCGTGAATCGAGCATGGACCACACACCACCAGCAGTCGCGGGTCGCGCCCAGAGATAATGTCTGAAATGGTTTTACGCGACTGAGCGATTTGCGCCTCCTGTGTGAGGCTCAGCGGAAATTCCGCTTTAAGCTGCTCTGGGGTCATCAGAACCTGTTCGTCGGTAATGTGTACGTTGTTCAGCGCGTCTTTTTGCATGATGGTGATCCTGTTTAGCTCGTTTGCGATAGTTTTCCTCAGCGAGGAGGTAATCACGATAACACAACAGGTAAAGATTTCAATCCACATTCCGTAAATTTTTATTTACAGAAAGCCATTTTACTGCAAAAACACTGCCAGTCGCCGTACAATTAAATTTACACTCTTCTATATATGAATCCGCTATGCTTTAAAAAAACGGGGAGAACAAGCAATGAAGCAACTCATCTGTACCTTATTTGTATTATTTCTCAGCGGATGTCAGATAGATCCCTATACTTTTTCCCCTACCTGGACAGGTACCGACTGGTTTGATGCCGGGATTCAGGATGCCATTTCAGGCCATGTTGTTAAAGATAACGAGACACTTGCCGACAACTACAATGACCCAGAGGTCGATCGCGCCCAATATCTTAAAGGGTACGCCGAAGGACAAAGGAAAACCTGTCAGCAGGACTTTGTTTACGCGAGAGGATTGACCGGCAAAACCTTCCCTGCCAGTTGCGACACGGTAGACAATGTCAACCGGTTACATGAGGCATGGCAAAAAGGAGCAAACGAAGGTGCGGCCTCAACAAGGTTAAATTAAACAAGAGCTTGAATTTTATAAATCAATGAGATTTAGCTTAAATTCTCAATATGCTCATTCCAGGAATAATGACGCCCTGGGAAATTAATGTTATTTTGTTGCAAACAATCTTGAATGTATATCGACGCATTACGGCAAACGCTGGTAGGTACCTATTCATGAGCTTTTCTTACCGACTCATACTTCTACTGGCACTGCTTCTGACCGGATTACCTCTGTACGCTCACAGCGTTACGGAAGAGGCAAAATCTGTGCGCTCTATGGTTTCCGGTATCGTCAGTTATACACGCTGGCCAGCACTTTCAGGGCCACCAAAACTGTGTATATTCTCTTCTTCGCGCTTTTCCAGCGTGCTGGAAGATACCCGAGCAGGAGCACTACCCTATCTTCCTGTCATCATTCATACGGAACAAGAAGTTTTAGTTGCGCAGTGTGATGGTTTTTATTTTGGAAAAGAAAGCCCTACATATCAGGCGGAATTAAAGAATAAATATCCTACTAAGGCATTGTTATTAATTGCCGAACAGAATCCCGAATGCGTTATTGGCAGCGCTTTTTGCCTCATAATTAAAGATGAAGACGTGAGATTTTCCGTAAATATGGATTCCCTGTCACGTAGCGGTGTAAGGGTGAGTCCGGACGTATTGATGCTTGCGCGGAATAAAAAGCATGAATAAGGGTCCTTCCCCCATAAAACGCCCAACGTTTAAGCGGACGCTGCGGCGTATCAGCATCGTCAGCGTACTGGTAACCATGACGCTGATTTGGCTGCTGCTTAGCATTTCGTCGGTGCTGGCTTTGAAGCAATACGCACAAAAAAACCTGGATCTCACGGCAGCAACCATGACCCGCACGCTCGAAGCAGCATTAGTCTTTTCGGATAGCGTCGCAGCGTCGGAAACGCTGGCTGCACTGGGACAACAAGGGCAATTTTCAGTTGCAGAAGTCCGCAATCAAAAGCAGAAAGTGATCGCCACCTGGCGCTATGACGCGCAGGATACCACTGACAAAATCAGTAGCATTATCAGCCACTGGCTGTTCCCGCAACCGGTAACTCAGCCCATTTTGCACAATGGCGACGTTATTGGTGAGGTACGTCTGATTGCCCGCGACAGCGTTATTAGCCATTTCATTTATTTGTCGCTGGCCGTTCTTACCGGATGCATTTTACTGGCATCGGGTATTGCATTAATGCTTACTCGTTATTTACACAATGGTGTCGTGGACGCCCTGCAAAATATTACTGAGGTGGTACATGATGTTCGTACCAATCGTAATTTCTCGCGGCGCGTATCTGAAGAGCGGATTGAAGAATTTCATCTGTTTGCGCAGGACTTTAATAGCCTGCTGGATGAGATGGAAGAGTGGCAACTACGTCTGCAGGCAAAGAATGCCCAACTGTTGCGTACCGCGCTACATGACCCTTTGACCGGTCTCGCGAACCGTGCCGCATTTCGTAGCAGTATTAATGCACTGATGAACGACGACGCGGCCCACAGCAGCTCTGCGTTGTTATTCCTTGATGGCGATAATTTTAAATTTATTAATGATACCTGGGGACACGCTGCGGGCGATCGTGTCCTGATTGAAGTCGCAAAAAGGCTGGCCGAATTTGGTGGTAATCGGCATCACCCATACCGACTTGGCGGCGATGAATTTGCCATGGTGCTTTACAGCGTCCATTCTGAATACGAAGTTCAACGTATCTGCGCGGCGTTGTCGCAAGAGTTTACTCGACCTTTTGACCTGCATAACGGTCATCTGGCAAGCATGACACTCAGTATTGGTTTTGCGCTGACGTGGGAACATGCCTCTGCCGAGAAATTACAAGAACTTGCCGATCACAATATGTATCAGGCTAAAAATTTGCGTTCTCAACGCATTATTAAAAAATAAGGAATTACACACATGCTAAAACGTTTATTATCCCCGTTCATTCTTATCATGCTGATTCTGGCAGGCTGTCAGGCACCTCAGGGGAAATTTACCCCAGAGCAAATTGCAGCGATGAAATCGTACGGATTCACTGAAGCTTCAGGAGACTGGTCTCTGGGTTTGTCTGACACCATCCTGTTTGACAAAAACGACTATAAACTCCGCCCTGAAAGTGAAAAGCAAATCCAGGAAATGGCGTCCAAACTGGCTGCGACCGGGTTAAACCATGCTCGTCTGGATGGTCACACCGATAACTATGGTGAGGACAGTTACAACGAAGCTCTGTCGCTCAAACGCGCCAATGTGGTTGCAGACGCCTGGGCTCAGGGTGCCAATATTCCACGTACTAACCTGACAACCCAAGGGCTCGGGAAGAAATACCCGCTTGCCAGCAACCAAACTTCAAAAGGCCGTGCCGAAAACCGCCGCGTTGCGGTAGTCATCAGTACACCTTAATCATGGCCAGACTGGCTGCGCTAACAGAGAATACGACGTACTGAACTCGCGCAGTCAGTCGATTGCAATGTCGAACGCCCCCGCCTCACACGACTCAACACCTCGCCACTAACGCAACAATCTCTTTCCCGTTAAGCCTTCAACGCCCCGAAATCAATTACCCGGCTAACCGCTGGCATAGGCGTTCTGTCGGTATAAAAAAAGGGGCCAGCCAAATGGCCAGCCCCTTCTATCAGGATGTCGCCTGAGCGATATCTTAGTTAAGACGCTCTTTGATACGAGCAGACTTACCAGTACGCTCACGCAGGTAGTACAGTTTAGCTTTACGAACAGCACCACGACGTTTAACAGCAATGCTGTCAACTACCGGAGAGTGAGTCTGGAAGACACGCTCAACGCCTTCGCCGTTGGAAATTTTACGAACAGTGAATGCAGAGTGCAGACCGCGGTTACGAATAGCGATAACCACGCCCTCGAATGCCTGCAGACGTTTTTTGGAACCTTCAACAACCCATACTTTCACTTCCACGGTATCACCCGGACGGAAGGAAGGTACGTCCTGCTTCATCTGTTCTTGTTCAAGTTGCTTAATAATGTTGCTCATAATTTAATCTCTTATCCTGGGTAAACTGATATTGGGGGCTTACGCCTGCCCATCATGTTTATGTTGCTGTTGTGCGTGTTCCTTTTTGAACTCCGCCAGCAACCTTGCTTGCTCTTCAGTCAGAGCCAGGTTTTCCAGAAGTTCAGGTCTTCTAAGCCAGGTCCGGCCCAGCGACTGCTTCAAACGCCAGCGACGTATCTCAGCGTGGTTTCCCGACAGTAATACCGCCGGTACCTCCATCTGTTCTAACACTTCAGGTCGGGTATAGTGTGGACAGTCCAGCAACCCGTCAGCAAACGAATCTTCGATTGCCGATGCTTCATGACCCAGTACGCCCGGAATAAACCGGGAAACGGAGTCGATCAGCGTCATTGCCGGTAACTCACCACCGCTGAGAACGTAATCGCCGATTGACCATTCTTCATCAATTTCGGTTTGAATCACGCGCTCATCTATTCCTTCATAGCGACCACACACCAGAATCAACTTTTGATTCGTTGCCAGTTCGCTAACGCCCGCTTGATCAAGCTTGCGTCCCTGAGGTGACAGATAAATCACCTTTGCGCCTTCACCAGCCGCAGCTTTTGCTGCATGAATGGCATCCCGTAAAGGTTGCACCATCATTAACATCCCCGGTCCGCCGCCATAAGGACGATCGTCCACGGTACGGTGCCGGTCATGCGTAAAGTCACGAGGACTCCAGCTCTGGATGTTCAGCAGGCCATTTTTTACTGCCCGGCCAGTTACCCCGTAATCGGTAATTGCACGGAACATTTCTGGAAACAGGCTAACGATACCTATAAACACAAGCCAATCCCCATAACGCCGACTTTTACCGTTTATCCGGTGGTTTAAAAACCAGGATCCCAATCTACTTCGATAGTACGAGTAGCGAGATCGACTTTCTTGATAACCTGCCCATCGAGGAACGGTACTAAACGTTCCTTGATACCAAACGCATCTTTCAGGTTTGCCTTAATGACGATCACGTCATTCGATCCGGTTTCCATCATATCGATGACTTTTCCGAGATCGTAGCCTTCAGTGGTCACTACCTGGCAGCCCATAAGGTCTTTCCAGTAGTAGGTACCCTCTTCCAGCGCAGGCAACTGCGAGGAGTCCACGACAATTTCACAATTAGTCAGTAGATTCGCCGAATCACGATCGTCAACGCCTTTCAGCTTGATGATCAGATCCTGATTGTGGTGCTTCCAGCTTTCCAGCTGTACTTGCTGCCACTGACCCGCCTTCTGGATAAACCAGGGCTGATAGTCAAAAATGCTTTCGGCGTCTTCAGTGGAAGAAAACACTCTGAGCCAACCACGGATACCGTAAGAAGACCCCATTTTCCCCAAAACAATGGGTTCTACGGGTGCCTGTGCGGCGAGTTGCTTGCTCATCATGACCACCGTGACAGATTAAGCTGCTTTGTTTGCTGCTTTGATCAGCGTAGCTACGCGATCAGAAATAGTCGCGCCCTGGCCAACCCAGTGAGCGATGCGATCCAGATCCAGGCGAGTGCCTTCTTCTTTTTCGCTAGCGATTGGGTTAAAGAAGCCAACGCGCTCGATGAAGCGACCGTTGCGTGCATTACGGCTGTCGGTAACAACAACCTGGTAGAACGGACGCTTTTTAGCGCCGTGACGAGCTAAACGAATAGTAACCATAACATCCTCTTGTGTGAATAAAACACCGGGCCCCATCGAGGGAAGGGACCCGGTGTCATATTAAAAGCCCGAAAATTTTACTGATTTCTGAGAAAAAAGCAATCAACAGTTAATAACTCTGCCGTAGAAGGCCGTCGGCGGCGCAGCAAGTTCGGTGCCGGCGTGCGCGCAGCCACCGCAGCGTACACGCAGTACGTGAGGATGGCGAGCACACCCCAGTGCCGAAATAGCCAGTGAGCCAGGCCGGAAAAATTAGCGCCCAGGGAAGCCAGGCGGCATCATCCCCTTCATATTCCGCATCATCTTCGCCATCCCGCCCTTCTTCATTTTCTTCATCATGCGCTGCATGTCGTCGAACTGTTTCAGAAGACGGTTAACGTCCTGTACCTGCATCCCGCAGCCCAGTGCGATACGGCGTTTGCGAGAACCTTTGATGATTTCCGGCTTAGCGCGTTCTTTCATCGTCATCGAGTTGATGATGGCTTCCATACGCACCAGCACTTTATCGTCCATCTGCGATTTCACGTTGTCAGGGATCTGCCCCATGCCCGGCAGCTTGCCCATCAGGCTGGCCATGCCGCCCATGTTTTTCATCTGCTTAAGCTGTTCAAGGAAGTCGTTCAGATCAAAGCCATCGCCTTTTTTCAGCTTGCTGGCTAATTTCTCTGCCTGTGCGCGGTCAACTTTGCTTTCGATATCTTCGATCAGCGACAGCACGTCGCCCATACCGAGAATACGTGAGGCAATCCTGTCCGGGTGGAACGGCTCCAGCGCTTCCGTCTTCTCACCAACACCGAGGAATTTAATCGGCTTACCGGTGATATGACGAATAGACAATGCCGCACCGCCACGGGCGTCACCGTCGACTTTAGTCAGTACCACACCGGTCAGCGGCAGTGCTTCGTTAAACGCTTTCGCAGTATTCGCAGCATCCTGACCGGTCATGGCATCGACAACAAACAGCGTTTCTACCGGATTGATAGACGCGTGGACCTGTTTGATTTCGTCCATCATCGCTTCATCAACGTGCAGACGACCGGCGGTATCCACCAGTAGCACGTCGTAGAATTTGAGCTTAGCTTCTTTCAGCGCGGCATTAACGATATCAATCGGCTTCTGACCGACGTCAGAAGGGAAGAAGTCCACACCGACCTGTTCGGCCAACGTTTCCAGCTGTTTGATCGCCGCCGGGCGATAGACGTCGGCAGAGACCACCAGCACTTTCTTCTTGTGCTTCTCGCGCAGGAATTTACCCAGCTTACCGACGCTGGTGGTTTTACCCGCACCCTGCAGGCCCGCCATCAGTACCACGGCCGGTGGCTGTGCCGCCAGGTTCAGCGTCTGGTTCTCTTCGCCCATCGCCGCAACCAGTTCGCTACGAACGATTTTGACGAACTCCTGACCCGGAGTCAGGCTCTTGTTAACTTCGTGACCAACCGCTTTTTCTTTTACGCGATTGATAAACTCACGCACTACCGGCAGCGCAACGTCAGCCTCCAGCAGCGCCATGCGCACTTCGCGCAGCGTCTCTTTAACGTTGTCTTCAGTAAGGCGTCCACGGCCACTGATATTGCGCAGCGTGCGCGACAAACGATCGGTTAAATTATCAAACATTGTCTCTCGCCTGGGGTGGAAACGGTCGGTCGCAACAGCGACACATCAACAGAAATTTGTCGCAGTATAACATGAAGCCGCCTTTGTTGTTATGCAACGGTTGGAGCAGCGGTCACGTAACGCTATACTGCTTTTCTTTATCACTGGCCAACTGTCGACACCCATATGCCCGTTTTTGCTCTGTTAGCCCTTGTCGCCTATTCCGTCAGCCTTGCGCTGATCGTTCCCGCCCTGCTGCAAAAAAACAGCGGCTGGCGGCGTATGGCTATTCTTTCTGCGGTTATCGCGCTGGTCTGTCACGCGTTTGCCCTGGAAGCACGTATTCTGCCAGGTGGTGAAAGCGGACAAAACCTGAGCCTGCTGAACGTCGGTTCTCTGGTTAGCCTGATGATCTGTACCGTCATGACCATTGTGGCCTCACGCAACCGCGGCTGGCTATTGCTGCCGATCGTGTATGCCTTTGCATTAATCAATCTGGCATGCGCTACGTTTATGCCCAACGAATACATCACCCACCTTGAAGCCACACCGGGCATGATGATTCACATCGGGCTATCGCTCTTATCCTATGCCACCTTAATCATTGCCGCGCTGTATGCGCTGCAACTGGCATGGATCGATTATCAGCTCAAAAATAAAAGACTGGCGTTCAACAATGAAATGCCGCCATTGATGAGCATTGAGCGCAAAATGTTTCATATCACCCAGATAGGCGTGGTTCTGCTGACGCTGACGCTATGTACTGGCCTGTTTTATATGCACAACCTGTTCAGCACAGAAAATATTGATAAAGCCGTTCTGTCTATCGTGGCATGGTTTGTCTATATCGTTCTGCTGTGGGGACATTACCATGAAGGCTGGCGCGGACGTCGTGTCGTCTGGTTTAACGTCGCAGGCGCAGGCATTCTGACGCTGGCCTATTTCGGTAGCCGCATCTTGCAGCAGTTTGTGAGTTAAGTCTTTTAAGGAACCTACGTGGAACACATCTCCACCACCACGCTTATTGTTACGCTTCTCATCATGGTGGTTATTTCCGCCTATTTTTCCGGTTCCGAAACCGGAATGATGACCCTGAACCGCTACCGTCTGCGACACCGGGCAAAACAGGGAAATCGTCAGGCAAAACGCGTTGAGAAATTACTTCGTAAGCCCGACCGTCTGATAAGCCTGGTCCTCATTGGCAACAACCTGGTGAATATACTGGCCTCAGCGCTCGGAACCATTGTTGGGATGCGTCTGTATGGCGATGCGGGCGTGGCAATCGCCACCGGGGTGCTGACCTTTGTGGTACTGGTATTTGCTGAAGTATTGCCCAAAACCATTGCCGCGCTGTATCCAGAAAAGGTGGCCTATCCCAGCAGCGTGTTGTTAGCGCCACTGCAAATACTGATGATGCCGCTTGTCTGGTTACTGAATACCATCACGCGTCTGCTGATGCGTATGATGGGCATCAAAACGGATATCGTGGTGAGCGGTTCGCTGAGTAAAGATGAACTACGAACGCTGGTGAATGAGTCGCGCTCGCAAATCTCTCGCCGTAACCAGGATATGCTCCTGTCCGTGCTGGACCTGGAAAAAGTCAGCGTCGATGACATTATGATCCCGCGTAACGAAATCATCGGTATCGATATTAACGATGACTGGAAATCAATCGTCCGCCAACTTTCGCACTCCCCGCACGGGCGTATCGTGTTGTACCGCGACTCGCTGGACGATGCCATCAGTATGCTGCGTGTCCGTGAAGCGTGGCGACTCATGGCCGAGAAAAAGGAGTTCACCAAAGAGACCATGCTCCGCGCCGCCGACGAGATCTACTTTGTCCCGGAAGGCACCCCGCTCAGCACTCAGTTGATCAAATTTCAGCGTAATAAGAAGAAGGTCGGCCTGGTGGTCAATGAATATGGCGATATTCAGGGGTTGGTCACCGTTGAAGATATTCTGGAGGAGATTGTCGGTGACTTCACCACGTCAATGTCCCCGACGCTTGCCGAAGAAGTCACGCCGCAGAATGACGGCTCAGTGATTATTGACGGTAGCGCCAACGTTCGTGAAATCAATAAGGCCTTTAACTGGCATTTGCCGGAAGATGATGCGCGAACGGTAAACGGTATTATCCTTGAAGCACTGGAAGAGATCCCCGTTGCCGGCACGCGAGTGCGCATTGGTCAGTACAATATCGATATTCTCGACGTACAGGACAATATGATTAAGCAGGTGCAGGTATTGCCGGTCAAACCGCTTCGTGAGAGCGTATCTGACCAGTGAGGATAATCCAGACCGGGTAACGCCTCAGCACTACCCGGTCTGAAGCTGATTAGCTTTTAGCTTTCGCGACGGAAACCATCGCCGCGCGAATGGTACGTCCATTCAGGGTATAGCCTTTCTGCATTACCATCAGTACGTTACCGGCAGCAACTTCATCAGACTCAACCATGGCAATCGCCTGATGCACGTTCGGGTCCATCGGCACATCGATATCCGCAACCACTTGCACGCCAAACTTCGCCACGACATCCAGCATCGACTTACGGGTCAGTTCAATACCTTCAACCATCGCCGCCATCGCGTCATTATCTTTGTTCGCCACTTCCAGCGCGCGGTCCAGGCTATCCAGCACCGGCAGCAGTTCGTTGACGAATTTTTCCAGCGCGAACTTATGCGCTTTTTCTACGTCCAGTTCAGTACGACGACGCAGGTTTTCCATTTCCGCTTTGATACGCAACACGCTGTCACGCTCGCGCGTTTCAGCTTCTGCAAGCTGAGCCTCCAGATTCGCAATCTTTTCATCGCGCGGATCCACCTGCTCAGCAGAAGCGTCTGATTCAACCGCCTCAACTTCTTCGTGCTGATCCATGATAATTTCTTCCGGGGCTTGCCCCTCAGGCGTTTTCTGTTCTTTACTACTCATGAATTTCTCCGCGTTTTTTCGCATTCATCTCGCTAACTTGGCTTATTATGGGGATCAGATTCAGGGATTCAAGGGAAGTACTCACATTGTCACCAATCTTCGTTACAAGGACCTCGAGAAAATGAACAAACATTTCAAGTGTATTGGCATTGTGGGGCATCCACGTCACCCTACTGCACTGACGACACATGAAATGCTCTACCGCTGGTTATGCACGAAAGGTTACGAGGTTATCGTGGAGCAACAAATCGCCCATGAGCTCCAACTGAAAAATGTGCAGACCGGTACGCTGGCAGAGATTGGTCAACAGGCGGACCTCGCGGTGGTTGTCGGTGGTGACGGCAATATGCTTGGGGCCGCACGCACGCTTGCGCGTTACGACATCAAGGTCATCGGGATTAACCGCGGCAACCTCGGTTTTCTGACCGATCTTGACCCGGACAATGCCCAACAGCAATTGGCAGATGTACTGGAAGGTCATTATATCAGCGAAAAGCGTTTTCTACTTGAAGCACAGGTCTGCCAGCAGGACTGCCAGAAGCGCATCAGCACTGCCATCAATGAAGTGGTGTTACACCCAGGCAAAGTTGCGCACATGATTGAATTTGAAGTCTATATAGACGAAATCTTTGCCTTCTCTCAGCGTTCAGACGGACTGATTATCTCCACACCAACCGGGTCTACCGCCTACTCGCTGTCTGCCGGAGGTCCCATTCTCACCCCTTCCCTGGATGCCATTACGCTGGTACCGATGTTCCCACATACGCTCTCCGCCCGCCCGTTGGTGATTAACAGCAACAGCACGATTCGCTTGCGTTTCTCGCACCGCCGTAATGATCTGGAGATCAGCTGCGACAGTCAGATTGCCTTACCTATACAGGAAGGCGAAGACGTATTGATTCGTCGATGTGATTATCACCTGAATCTAATTCACCCAAAAGATTACAGCTATTTCAACACATTAAGCACTAAGCTAGGCTGGTCAAAAAAATTATTCTAATTTAACGCCAACCTCTTTACTGTATAAAAAACCAGTTTATACTGTATGTAATCACAGTTATGGTTTTTCATACAGGAAAACAACTATGTTGGCACAACTGACCATCAGCAATTTTGCTATCGTTCGTGAACTGGAGATCGATTTCCAAAGCGGAATGACCGTCATCACTGGCGAGACCGGTGCGGGTAAATCCATTGCCATTGATGCTCTCGGGTTGTGTCTGGGCGGGCGGGCGGATGCCGACATGGTGCGTACAGATGCCACTCGCGCCGATCTGTGTGCGCGTTTCTCTTTAAAAGACACCCCTGCGGCGCTACGCTGGCTGGAAGAGAACCAGCTTGAAGATGGCCGTGAGTGTTTGTTACGCCGCGTAATCAGCAGCGACGGACGCTCCCGCGGCTTTATCAATGGCACTGCCGTTCCCCTGTCACAGCTTCGCGAACTGGGTCAGTTGCTTATTCAAATCCATGGCCAGCACGCGCATCAGCTCCTGACAAAATCGGAACACCAAAAGTCCCTGCTTGATGGTTACGCTAATGAAGCGTCCCTGATTCAGGAAATGTCCGCACGCTACCAGCTATGGCATCAAAGCTGCCGTGATCTGGCGCATCATCAGCAACAAAGCCAGGAACGCGCTGCCCGGGCGGAACTGTTGCAATATCAGTTAAAAGAGCTGAACGAATTCACCCCCCAGGCGGGCGAGTTTGAGCAAATTGATGAAGAGTACAAGCGTCTGGCTAACAGCGGACAGTTGCTCACCACCAGCCAGCAAGCGCTGGCTATCATGGCCGATGGTGAAGACATTAACCTGCAAAGCCAGTTATACACAGCCAAACAGCTGGTCAGCGAACTGGCGGGCATGGACAGTAAGCTCTCCGGTATTCTGGACATGCTGGAAGAGGCGACTATTCAGCTCAGCGAAGCCAGCGACGAACTGAGACACTATTGCGATCGCCTGGATTTAGACCCTAACCGCTTGTTCGAGCTTGAACAGCGAATGTCTAAGCAAATCTCGCTGGCGCGTAAGCATCACGTCGCCCCTGAAGCATTGCCACAGTTTTACCAGTCCCTGCTTGATGAGCAACAGCAGCTTGACGATCAGGCTGACTCGCTCGAAACCTTAACCCTGGCGGTAAACACGCACCACCAGCAGGCGCTGGAAACGGCAAAAATATTGCACCGCCAGCGCCAGCATTACGCTCAGGAATTGGGGCAACTCATCACAGAAAGTATGCATGCACTCTCAATGCCGCACGGTCTCTTTTGTATCGATGTGAAGTTTGATGAACACCATCTGAGCATGGACGGAGCCGATCGCATTGAGTTTAAAGTCACCACGAACCCGGGCCAACCGTTGCAGCCGATTGCGAAAGTCGCTTCTGGTGGGGAACTGTCGCGTATCGCACTGGCCATTCAGGTGATTACCGCGCGTAAAATGGAAACTCCTGCGCTGATTTTCGATGAAGTTGACGTTGGCATCAGTGGCCCGACAGCAGCGGTTGTGGGTAAGCTACTGCGCCAGTTGGGTGAATCAACCCAGGTGATGTGCGTCACCCACTTGCCGCAGGTTGCGGGTTGCGGTCATCAGCATTTCTATGTCAGCAAAGAAACGGACGGCGCAATGACTGAAACACATATGCAGGCGCTTGATAAACGCGCACGGCTACAGGAGCTCGCACGCTTACTTGGCGGTAGCGAAGTAACGCGTAATACCCTCGCGAATGCAAAAGAACTGCTGGCAGCATAAACTTTTTTACCTTGCTAAGGTCTGAGTTCAACATAAAATCGCCGACTGACCTGACACCAAAAGGTTTTAAAGTGGTGAAAGGTCTATTATCATCGGCATATTACATATGAGCCGCGTACTGCTCGGGCCCGAAAAGGAATCAAATCACTATGCGCTGTAAAACGCTGACTGCTGCTGCAGCAGTACTACTGATGTTGACCGCAGGCTGTTCCACTCTGGAGCGAGTGGTTTACCGCCCAGACATCAACCAGGGAAACTATCTGACACCTACTGATGTCGCTAAAGTACGGACGGGGATGACGCAACAACAGGTTGCTTATGCTCTGGGTACACCAATGATGTCCGATCCTTTTGGCACCAACACCTGGTTTTATGTGTTCCGTCAGCAGCCAGGGCATGAAGGCGTGACGCAGCAAACGCTGACGCTGACCTTTAACAGCAGTGGTGTATTGACCAACATTGATAACAAACCTGCCCTGACCGACAAACAGTAGGTTTAAGAGATCAAAAAAAGGTGCTCAATGAGCACCTTTTTTAATGTTTGTTATTTTTTAGCAGATTTCTCTGCTCGCTGCCTGCGCAGCTCTTTCGGGTCAGCAATCAACGGCCGATAGATTTCCACCCGATCGCCATCATGTACGACATCAGCAAGCTTCACCGGACGGCTGTAGATGCCCACCTTATTTTTGCTGAGATCGATATCAGTACGGAGTTCCAGCAGCCCAGAAGCGCGAATCGCCTCTTCGACGGTTGCGCCCTGCGGCAACGTCACGCGCTGTAGATACTGTTTCTCCGGTAGCGCGTACGCGACTTCAACGACAATCTTAGCCGACACTGACACTGTAAACCTCTTTTGCGCGAACCGTGAAGGCCTGCACCATATTCGACGCCAGCTCTTTAAAGATACGGCCAAATGCCAGTTCAATCAGTTTATTCGTGAACTCAAAATCAAGATGAAATTCAATACGACACGCTTCCTGGCTCAGCGGCGTAAACTTCCAGCCGCCAATGAGTTTTTTGAACGGTCCATCGACCAGATGCATGAGGATGCTCTGGTTACTGGTCAGCTGATTTCGCGTGGTGAACGTTTTGCTAATCCCTGCTTTAGAAACATCCACAGCCGCTGTCATCTGCCCCGGAGTCGACTCCAGGACACGGCTTCCGGTGCAACCCGGTAAAAACTGAGGATAGGATTTAACATCATTCACTAACTGATACATCTGTTCCGCACTGTAAGGTACTAAAGCGGTCCGGCTAATCTGAGGCATAACAATTTCCATCAATATCAATCGTGCAAATAATACCATTTATCATCCGCTAAAAAAAACGCTATAGCCCAACTCGTGCTAAGATAGCGCCTTGCGCCCCGCTGGATGAAATGGGGTGTTTTTCAATTCCAGATTACCTATACTGAGCGGCATTATGACGAAGAAAAAAGCACACAAACCTGGCTCAGCCACAATCGCGCTCAACAAGCGCGCACGACACGAATACTTTATTGAAGAAGAGTTCGAGGCTGGACTCGCACTGCAAGGCTGGGAAGTCAAATCCCTGCGCGCAGGAAAGGCCAATATTGGCGATAGCTATGTCATTCTCAAAGACGGCGAAGCGTTCCTGTTTGGCGCCAACTTCACGCCGATGGCCGTTGCCTCAACGCACGTCGTGTGTGACCCTACCCGCACCCGTAAGCTTCTGTTAAACCAACGCGAACTTGACTCCTTATATGGACGCATGAATCGTGACGGTTACACCGTCGTGGCACTTTCGCTGTACTGGAAGAATGCCTGGTGCAAAGTCAAAATTGGCGTCGCAAAAGGGAAGAAACAGCACGACAAGCGTTCCGATGTCAAAGAACGTGAGTGGCAGTTGGACAAAGCTCGTATTATGAAAAATGCAGGTCGATAAATCCCCCTCTCAGCGGCCAGTCTCTCATCATGAGGCTGGCCCTTATTGTTTAGTTATTGAAACCCATCCATTACATTCACCAAAATTATAGTTTTTACACCGCTGAATCGTTCAAACCGAAAATAGTCTTTCCATTATTTTATTGAGCTCATAGCTTAATAAAAATAAAACTTCAAGAGTGTGTATTATTTATATTTTACACTTCACCAATAACACTATTATTACTGATGTTTATTAGATCAATAAAAACACAAAACATAAAAATAACTTAAAATACAGTTAATTAGATTTTAGCAACAAACCCTGCACGCCCTGGAAAGTATCCTTTTCAATTACCTCAATGTATTTTTAATATAGATAATTTGCGTAATACACCCTTTCTGTCTATATCATCTAATACGAAAGAACTATTCAGACTCAAGGGCCCTGACGTATTCGATAAACAAACTGATATCTGCGTGACCTAATCAATGAAATCACATGTGCAAACTCATCTATATGATGAGCGGGCACCTGTCAGCTCATTTTCCCAACACGCTATTGTGGATTAATACTCTCGGCCTGCCATCAGGAGTGAATATATGCGTCTACTCGCCGTTGTATCAAAATTAACTGGTGTTTCCACAAATATTGAAGCTTCTGAAGTCACGCTCAATTCACCTTCCATCGTGAAACTGTCTGTTTCTCGTGAAGAAATCAGTCAGCTTACCCGCGTAAATCAGGATCTGGTTGTCACACTCCGCTCCGGTGAAACCATCACAATTAAAAACTTTTACGTTGGCAAAGGTGATGAACAAAGCCAGCTCGTTCTTGAAGATAGTAACGGCGCACTATGGTGGGTTCAGGATACGGATGGCGCATTTCACTACCAACATCTGGACGATCTCACCCCATTGATGGCGAGCGAAGGCAGTCATGAAGGCGGCGTAGTCTGGCCCTGGGTTCTTGGCGGGGTCGCCGTGGCGGGGGGAATCGGCCTCGCCGCCGGTGGTGGCGGTGGTGGTGGCGGCGGTGGAAATGGCAATAATGCTGGCAATGGAAATGGCAATGGCAATGGCAATGGCAATGGCAATGGCAATGAAGGAAATGGTGCTGGTGACGGAAATGGCAACGAAGGAAATGGCGATGGCGGCTCGCCACCCACGACAACGCCCACGATGCCAGGCGTACCGATTATTACCAGCGTCACTGACAATCAGGCTCCCATTACTGGTC
This sequence comes from Citrobacter sp. RHBSTW-00671, assembly GCF_014103415.1. Classification (NCBI taxonomy): domain Bacteria; kingdom Pseudomonadati; phylum Pseudomonadota; class Gammaproteobacteria; order Enterobacterales; family Enterobacteriaceae; genus Citrobacter; species Citrobacter sp. RHBSTW-00671. Next base: position 1,804,407 of record NZ_JABXPR010000001.1, on the reverse strand, counting down.
TTGTCAATCAACAGACGTCTACTAATGATAATACGCCAGAACTTCAGGGCACTGGCCCCGCGAACGCAACCTTACATATTTTCGATAACGGTACCGAAATAGGTCAGGTCACTATCGATGCCAACGGGAACTGGACGTTTACGCCATCTTCTCCGCTCGCGGAAGGTACTCACCAGTTTACGGTCAGCGCATCAAACACTGCGGGCAGCAGCGCAATGTCGGACAGTTGGGTTATTACCGTCGATATCACCCCACCTGCCGCCGCAGTAATTTCTTCAGTGAATCAGGAAGGCACCACGGTGACGGGTAGTGCAGAGCCCGGAAGCACTGTCACCATCATTGGCAGTAACAATCAGGTTCTGGGCTCGGCAATCGTCGGTTCAGGCGGCACCTTCACTATTGGCATATCGCCCTCGCAAACACATGGTGAAACCCTGACAGCAAAGATTCAGGATGAAGCAGGCAATATCGGACCAGATACCGCATTCAGTGCCTCAAATTCCGGTTATCCAGGCGTACCCGTGATTGTCAGCGTTATGGATGATGTCGCGCCCTCCATTGGGCCATTGCTCAACAATCAGTCCACTAATGATGCGACCCCAACGCTTTCCGGGACAGCTGACGCTAACAGTACGGTTAAAATTTACAATAACGGGGCATATGTCGACAGCGTCAACGCCGACAGCAACGGTAGTTGGAACTGGACCTCCAGCACAAACTTGCGGGACGGCTCATATTCCTTCACCGTTACGGCAACTAACCACCTGGGTACGGGGGGAATGTCGACGGCATTCAATATCAATATCGATACTCAGCCGCCGTTGTCGCCAGACGATCTGACCGTATCTGCCGATGGCGCTGTCGTCACGGGTACGGCTGAACCCGGCAGTACCGTGACGATAACAGACAATAACAATCATGTAATCGGCAGTGGTGTTACCGGGCCAGATGGCTCGTTTACTATCACCATAAACCCACCACAAACCAATGGCGAAACCATCACCGCTATCGCTACCGATCCCGCAGGAAACCCGAGTTTGCCTGAAACGGCGATCGCTCCCGATATCACCGCCCCGCTACCACCCACAAACCTGACAATCAATAACGCAGGCGATCAGGTTTCCGGCACGGCAGAGCCCAACAGTACCGTACATATTCTCAATCCTGGTGGCACTATCATTGGCACAACCACCGCTGATGCTGACGGAGATTTCACCGCCACACTGGTTCCGCCACAAACTAACGGCGAACACCTTGTCGCCAACGCAACGGATGCAGCAGGCAATACCAGTGGTAACACCGCAGTCACCGCGCCAGACAGCACCGCACCGGATGCGCCGACAGGGGTGATTGTCGCCGGGAATGGTGGTTCAGTCAGTGGACATGCTGAAATCGGCAGCGCTATCACCGTAAAAGACAGCAACGGGAATACGATTGGCGTGGGTCAGGCAGACAGCGGCGGTCACTTTGCCGTGTCGATCACCCCGTCACAAATCAATGGTGAAACGGTAAAAGTGACTGCAACGGACGGCGCAGGCAACGAAAGTTTGCCCGCTTCCGCGCTGGCTCCGGATATTACCGCGCCAAACCAACCGATTATTATTGCCGTCTTAGACGATGTTCCCGACGTCATCGGAAAAATTGATAACAACACGCTGACAAACGACGATAAACCGGAAATTAAGGGCACTGCCGAAGCGGGCTCGCAGGTAAAAATTTATGATAATGGCACCCTGCTAACCACCGTTACCGCCGATATCAATGGTAACTGGGACTACACGCCGACCACCGCGCTGAGTCAGGGCGCACACGTGTTTACGGTTACGGCAACCGATGCCGCCAACAACACCAGTAGCGCCGCCAGCTGGAAAATCATTGTCGATAGCGTCGCGCCGGCCGTCCCGGTCATTACTCTGATTAACGATGATGTCGGAACTATCACCGGTAACATCGTGAATAACAACGGGGTAACCAACGACAACACGCCGACCCTCTCCGGGACCGGCGAGCCAGGCTCGCTGGTGAACTTGTATGATAACGGTTTGCTGATGACGGTGATGCTCATCGACAAGTCAGGTACCTGGAGCTATACCGTCCCGGACAACAAGCAACTTGCCGATCGCGACCATCGTTTTACCGTATCCGCAACGGATGCCGCGGGTAACGTCGTCACCTCCCCCGTCGCAGTCACCATTACCGTTGACACCCAGCCTCCAGGGGTACCAGCCATTTCAGCCGCCACCGATGACATCGGAAATGCCCCCGTTGACTTGCCTTCTGGTAGCCGCTCAAACGATAACCTGCCGTTACTGAAGGGGACGGGTGAAGTTGGCTCCACCATCACTATCTACGATGGTGCCACACCGATTGGAACGACCACCGTTGTGGCCGGAGGAACCTGGAGTTTCCCGGTCACCCAGCCACTTAGTGAAGGCTCGCACACATTGTCAGCTATCGCGACAGATGCGGCGGGTAACGCCAGTACCGCCGGAAGTTTCATGCTGACTGTCGATACAACGCCACCCGCGGCTCCGAGCATCGCCTCAGCGGAAGGGCTTATTGGCCTTGAAACTAAAGCACTGAGTAATGGCGGCAGCACGAGAAGCGACAACCCTAAACTGTCCGGAACAGGTGAACCGGGTGCGACAATTACGATTTATGAGAATGGCGGCCTCGCCGGCATCACTACCGTACAGCCAGACGGCACGTGGACATTTACCCCGACCTTACTTGCTGATGGGCCGCATAAATTCACCGTCACGGCGACCGACGCTGCGGGCAACACAGGGATCCCATCGGCAGGCTTTACGCTGACGGTGGATAATCTGCCGCCAACGCAACCGCTCCCGCCCACCATAACGGACGACGTCAATCCGATAACCGGGATCGTGACCAACGGCATGACTAACGACACCACGCCAACGTTCAGCGGCACGGGGAGTGTCGGCGACCTTATTTCCATCTACCTTGGTAATAATCCCGCGCCGTTGGGCACCGCGACGGTGGGCGCAGATGGTAAGTGGAGCTTTACACCTGGCGACCCCATCAATCCAGACAGCTATCAGATTACCATTACCGCAACTGACCCTGCCGGCAACGTCAGCCTGCCATCAAATGCCATCACCCTGAATATCGACATCACGCCGCCGGCAGCGCCAACCATTATCGCCGTCAATGATAATGTCGGCACTATTCAAGGCAATCTTGCGCCTGGCGCAATAACAGATGATACGACGCCAACTATTCGCGGAACCGGCACTGACGGCGACACGATCACGCTGTACAACGGCAGTACGATTATCGGTACCACAACGGTGGTTGGCACCACCTGGAGTATTACCCCTGGGACGGCACTGGCAAATGGAAGTTATACGCTGACGGCCATTGCAACCGATGCGGCGGGGAACGCCAGTACCCCATCAAACAGCGTCTCGTTTACGGTTAGCAGCACCGTGCTGACCCTACCGCAGGTTACGGATATTGCAGATGACGCTGGCGTCATTATCGGTTCATTGACCAACAATAGCGTCACGGATGATACCACCCCAACAGTCAGCGGGACCGGTGCGCCGGGCAGTACGGTAGTCATTTTCGATGGTGGCAATCCCATTGCCGAAACCCTCGTTGCAGCGAATGGTAGCTGGAGTATTGAGATTACGCTGACGGGCGATGGCCCGCACACGCTGACGTTCGGCGCCAGGGATGACGCGGGTAATTCCCTGGCGGCAGGGAACCCTGTAATGTTGATACTCGATACACAGCCTCCCACCGATCCAATCGTCACCAGTGTTGACCCGAACGGCACGCTGGTAAGCGGGACAGCCGAGCCGGGCAGCACCGTCATCATCAGAAGTGGTACCACGGTACTGGGCCAGGGCATTGCGAATAGCGTTACAGGTGCCTACACCGTCACGATCTCACCCGCACAAACTACGGGTCAGAATCTGAACGCAATCGCCCAGGATCAGGCGGGCAATAGCAGCGACCCTACGCCATTTAACGCGGCCACGTCCAGCATTCCGCATCCGCCAACTCTCGAAATCATTGATGATGTCTCGCCTGTTACAGGCGCGATTGGCAACGGTAAAACCACCAATGACACCTTGCCGCTGTTACAAGGAACCGCCACGGCAGGCGCAACGGTCAACATTTATCAGGATGGGAATGTAATCGGTACAGTCACCGCCGATGCCGTTTCCGGCGCATGGCGCTATCCATTATCCACTCCGCTGACAAACGGCACGACTTACAATTTCACCGTATCGCAAACTGTTGCAGGTATAGACAGTGGCATGTCGCCCAATTACGCCATCACTATCGATACTGCCGCCCCACAAGCCCCTGCGATCACCAGCGTAATTGACGACGTGTTACCGGGTACAGGATCGTTAGATACCGGACAAATTACCAACGATTCACGCCCGACCCTCAATGGAACCGGCGAAGCGGGCGCGACGATCACCCTTTACGATAAAGGTATCGCGATTGGCACAACCACCGTGAGTGGCAGCGGATACTGGAGCTATACCCCGACAGATGGGTTGGGAGAAGGCGAACATATCTTTACCGCCCGCGCAACGGATGCTGCTGGCAACCAGGGCGATCCCTCTAACAGCTTCCGAATTATCGTCGATACGTTAATCCCAAGCGCGCCCTCCATTGTGACGGTCACGGACGACGTCGGTACCCCGCAGTTCCTTACATCCGGACAGCTAACCAACGACAACACCCCAACGCTTACTGGCGTTACCGAGGCCGATTCAGTGGTTACCATTCGCGATAATGGCGCGGTAATTGGCACAACCACCAGCGATGAAAACGGTAACTGGAGCTTTACACCGGCTCCAGCACTCAGTGAAGGCAATCATTCGTTAACCGCAACCGTCACGGATGGTGCTGGCAATATCAGCCCGGCAAGCCCACCTTTCGTTCTGGTCGTTGATACGCTACCGCCCGCGGCACCGAGCATTACCTCGGTGATTGACGATCAACCCGGCAACACATCGCTGACTAACGGACAATTGACTAACGATGCACAACCCACGCTGAACGGCAAAGGAGAGATCGGCGCATCTATCACCATCCGCGATAAAGGCGTTGATATTGGTACAACCCAGGTTGATGAGACCGGCAACTGGAGCTTCACGCCGGATACCCCGCTGACTCAGGGGCAACACATCTTTACCGCCGTTGCCACCGATCAGGCGGGCAATATGGGAGGCGTATCTTCGTCCTTCACCCTCGAACTGGATTCCATCGCCCCGCAGCCCCCTATCATTAGCACGGTACTGGACAATACGGCTCCCACAACAGGCGCAATAACCAATGGGCAGACGACAAACGAAACACGTCCGGCACTGAGCGGCACGGGCGAAGTGGGGGCGACCATTACCGTTCTGAGCGATGGTCAACCCATTGGCACCACTACCGTGGGGGCGGGAGGTATCTGGAACTTTACCCCAACGGATGCACTGAGCAACGGACCGCATACATTGACCGTCACCGCGACCGACAGCGCAGGTAACACCAGCCTTGCGTCGAACGGCTTCGGGCTCATCGTTGATACCGCATCGCCGGGTATACCCGTCATTTCTCAGGTCGCAGATGATGTCGGCCCGCTGACAGGTAATCTGAACAACGGCCAGGCCACAAATGATGCGCAACCCACGCTCAGTGGTACGGCAGAAGCCAATTCCACGATCAAAATTTATGACAATGGCACCTATCTCGGTACCGCCCCGGTTGACGCCAATGGGGCCTGGAGCTTCACGCCAACAGCTGCACTTGGAAATGGTAACCATGCGCTCACGGTGACCGCCACGGACGCAGCCGGAAACGTCAGTCAATCATCCGCCACATTTAACATCATTGTGGATACCGTTGCTCCGCTTGCCCCCACCATTATCCAGGCCGTCGATGATGTACAGCCCGGCACCGGGACGCTGTCCAGCGGGGCCTGGACCAATGACACCCGTCCGCTGCTCAGTGGCTCAACGGAAGCGAATGCCCGGGTCGCGATTTACGATAACGGCACGCTGCTGGGGACGGTAACCGCCACAATCGATGGGACGTGGGAATATCTGCCCCCCATACTGAGCAACGGCCAACATACATTCACTGCTATCGCCACAGACGCCGCCGGCAATATCGGTGCCACCTCAAGCGGATTTATTATTAATGTCGATACGACCCCACCGCCAATCCCACAACTGATCTCGGTCATAGATGACATCGCAGGCGGTGTTTTCAATGCAGCGCTGAACAACGGGCAGCTAACCAACGATGCCCGCCCAACGCTCAACGGCACCGCCGAAGCCGGTAGCACTGTCAGTATCTATGACGGGAACACTCTGCTTGGTACCGCTCTGGTGCAAAGCAATAATAGCTGGACATTTACCCCGACCACGCCGCTCGCGACCGGGTCCCATACCTTCACCGTGACCGCTACCGATGCGGCAGGCAATACCAGCGGCGCAACACCAGGTTTTACCGTGGTGGTGGACACCGCGGCTCCGGCACAGCCTTCAATAAGTAGCATTATTGATGATGTTGGCCCCAACACCGGTGCGATTGGCAGCAATCAGCCCACCAATGACGCACGCCCAACCCTGAACGGCTCCGCAGAGGCCAACGCGCGAGTCGATATTTATGATAATGGCAGTTTTGTCACCAGCGTAACGGCTGACAGCACCGGCAACTGGAATTACACGCCGTCCACTAATCTGGCTCAAGGGGCTCATTCGTTTACCATCACGGCGACAGATGCAGCGGGGAATACCAGTGGATTTTCGTCTGCAGCAGCCATTGTGGTCGATACCATCGCCCCTGCTGTTCCAACCGGGCTGGCGGTCAACGCCAATGGTACGGCGTTAACCGGCGTGGCCGAAGCGAACAGTACGGTCATTATCACCTCCGGTAGCGGAACGGTACTCGGCACCACAACAGCAAATGCTTCCGGTAACTTCACCTTTACCCTGAATCCACCGCAAATTAGTGGGCAAACGCTGCAGGTCAGCGCACAGGATGCCGCTGGCAATATCGGCACCGCCGGCAACGTGCTGGCCCCGTTTACCGGTGTTCCTCCCGCGCCGGTGATCTCCAGCGTATTCGATGATGTCGGCACTATCACGGGCCTGGTCACCGCCGGGAAAACCACCAATGATACCCGCCCAACACTGAACGGAACTGCGCAGGCAAACGCCGTTATCAACCTGTATAACAACGGCACGTTGATGGGTAGCACAACCGCAGACGGGAATGGGATCTGGAGTTTTACGCCAGGCAGCGCCCTGAGTGAAGGCAACCATGCGTTTACCGCCAACGCCACAAATGCCAACGGCTCGAGCGTTTTGTCTGGCTCGTTCAGCGTCATTGTGGATACCACGCCACCGCCCCCCCCTACGATTCTGATCAGCGCCGATGGCGGAACAGTGAGCGGTATTGCCGAAGCCGGCAGTACGGTTACGATATCCCTGCCCGGTGGCACCAGCGTGACAGCGGTCGCCAACAGTAGTGGGGTCTACAGTGCCACCTTGCCTGTACGCCAGATTGAAGGTCAGTCGTTATCTGCAACGGCAACCGACGCGGCGGGCAACACGTCATCGCCTGCCAGCGTCATCGCGCCGGTACTCCCCCTGCTGGCTGAAGATAATGTCACCCGTTTGCCGCTACAGACTGACGTGACAGTCAGCACTGAGCATCAAAGCGATTACGGTTTCCTGCTGGTGAACGCACTGGGTAGCGTCGCCAACGTGCTGGGTAACGACACGGCAAGTGTTAATTTCAGCATCCAGTCTGGCGGTAGTGGCTCCATCACCATTAACGCTGCGGCGACCGGCATTGTGCTGTCACTATTAAGCTCAATGGAGATTGTTATCCAGCGCTATGACACCGTGCTCAACACCTGGATAACCGTGGTCGATACTTCGAAACCCAATTTCGCCAGTTTGCTGACCATCGGAGCCTCTGGAGTGACGCTCAATTATGATGGGCTGACCGGCGGGGATTATCGCGTGGTCAGCTTCAACACGAACCTGTTGGCGACCGGCGCATACACCAGTCTGGACGTTGCGGTGGTGAAAACCAACGGCGGAACCATCACCGGGGGGACCACAGAATCCGGTAACATCATCACCGATACCGATCCCACTAACGGTCAAGACAACGCCCCTTCCGGCACGCTGGTCACCTCCATCACCGACGGTAACGGCACCGTGGTAAACGTCACGGCAGGCGGCGTGAATGTACAGGGTAAATACGGCATCCTGCATATTAACCAGGACGGCAGTTATACCTATACCCTGACCAATACGTCAATCTCAGTGTATGGGCGTTCCGAAAGCTTCACCTATACGTTGACGCATGGCACAGACCATTCCTCAGCCAAACTGGTTGTCACGCTGGGCCAGGCCCCAACCACCAGCACGGTAACGGCAGCAGATGATGTGGCGTCACTGACCTACGGAACCCAGGTGATCGCGGTCGACCACGGCACGTCAAAACAAACTGGCTTCACACTGGCAAATGTCGGGCTGGGTGATGTCCTCGACGTCAGCCTGGTCAACGGGTTGACCAACCCAATCAAATTCAACGTTGATGACGGCGCAACCCGCACGCTGACCGTGCAGGCGAATGTCCTCGGTGTGACGCTTGGCGGCTTTGATCTGTATGTCTACCGCTTCAATGAGGCTATTCAGCAGTATGAACAATATCGGGTGCAGCCAAACTGGGTTACGGCGCTGCTGGGCGGCAGCTCTTCGGCGTACACCATCACGCTGCCGGGTGGTGACTATATTTTCCTGCTTAACGCCTCTGGCGGCCTGACGTTACTGACCAGCTATACCCTGAATATTCAGGCGGATCATACCTACGCGGTGGACAGTCTCAGCGCGGTAACCAACGGTAATATTCTGGTCAATGACTCGGCTCCGATAAACAGCGTCATCACCGAAGTGAATGGCGTGGCGATTAACGGGACGGGTACCACCAGTATTAACGGACAATACGGCACGCTGACTATCGATGCGAAGGGGAACTATACCTATACCCTGAAAAGCGGACTGGGTGCAGATAGCATCAGCACACCGGACAGTTTCGTCTATACGGTCAAAGCCCCCAATGGCGATACAGGTACCGCCTCGCTGAACATTACGGCGACCCCGCAGGCGCTGGACGCAGTAAATGACGTCAGCGGCACGATGGCGGTGAGCACCGTTCAGGACTCTGCGGCATACGGAAGCGGTGCGCTGGGCACAGCGACAATTCCAACGCTGGGGAGCAAAGCAACCGGTACAGGTTCGTTTGATATCGCGACAAATGACGTACTGAAAGGCGCCATGCTCAACTTCAGCATCGGCACCCTTATCACCGTCGGTACGCTGGGCGTCACCTGGACCATAACCGGTCCTGACGGATTCTCGCTTTCAGGCTCTGTACCCGCCAGTGCCATCAGCCTGTTAGGCAGTTCAATTTCCGTCTCGCTGGGTAATGCCGAGCTGGCCGCGGGTCATTACAGCATCAGCTTCACAGGAACGATGGGGGGGCTGGCCGTGGGCAACGTCAGCATTACGCCGAACGTCACGGGCACGACATGGCACCTCAATACCTGGGACGTTAACGCCACGACGGTGAATGGCAATATTTTTGATGGCAGTGATGCTGCTGGCGCGCACGATCAGCTCTCAACCGTCCATACCCAGCTCACTATCACCGGCTTTAACGGCAGTACCGCCACACTCAATCCGACCAGCAGCATCAGTAGCACAACAATTCAGGGTCATTATGGCTCACTGACCATGAATCTGGATGGCTCATACATCTATACGCTGAAGCCGGGTACAACCGTGGCGTCGATGACCAGCAAAGAGACCTTTACCTATACGCTTAACGACCAAAACGGGCATACGGACACCGCGACGCTGACCATTAATATGAATCCGCAGATGGCAAGTACCGCGCAGCATGACGTGATCATCGGCTCGGTCTACGGCGATACGCTGATTTATCACCTGCTTAATGCCAGCGATGCAACGGGCGGTAACGGAACAGCAGACACCTGGACCAACTTCTCGCTGGCGCAGGGCGACAAAATCGACATCGGCGACCTGCTGGTAGGCTGGAACGGACAAAATGCCACGCTCGGCAATTATCTCACGGTGACCGCCAGCGGTAACAACACCATCGTTTCCATTGATCGCGACGGTACAGGCAGCACGTACCACACCACTAACCTCGTAACGCTGGAGAACGTACACACCACGCTCGATGAGCTGATCCAACAAAATCACATTGTGACCTGAAACGAACGTCATACCGCTATAACGAGATAACAACAGCCCCGGATGCCATGACGTCCGGGGCAATAACAGTCGTCACTGCCCTATTTTGCAAGGGATAAACTATGAGAAATGTCGCCCCTGTCGCTGTACTGCTGGCATTAACGTTCTGTTCCGTTCGTGCGAATGCCGAAGATGAACCGCAAATTATTACGCCGGAAGGGCTGGCAACCAGTCAGATGCTTCCCTCTCTGGATGGCTCTGTGGCCGATCTACCGCTAAGCGTTGCCGCTCCCGGAAGCCTGACGCTTAACGACGCGGTGAGCCGCGCCGTGAGCTGGCATCCTTCTATTCGTGAATCCATTGGCAAACTGCTCTCGCAAAATGAGCAGATAGACGTGGCGAAAGCGAAATATTATCCGCAAGTTACAGCCGGAATGAACAACGGCTACAGCAATACCTACACCGACCATGGCTTCAGCCCTGCACTGGTCATTTCGGTGTCACAAATGCTGTATGACTTTGGCAAAGTCGCCAGCCAGGTGCGCGCCGAAACCGCCGGTTCGGCGCAACAGCAGGCAAACGTGTTACTCAGCATCGATACTGTCGCCCACGCCACCGCCAATGCCATCGTCCAGGTTCAGACATGGCAACAGATGGTGGATGCCGCCGAAGAGCAACTGGTCGCGCTAAACGGTATTGGTCGACTGACCAGAGAACGTAATGATGAAGGGGCGACCTCGCTGTCTGACGTGGTACAAACCGATGCGCGTATTGAGTCGGCTCGTTCACAGCTGGCGCAATATCAGGCCAATCTCGACAGTAGCAAAGCGACATTGATGAGCTATCTCGGCTGGCGCTCACTGAACGTCATCAGCAATGAGTTTCCGGTAAAACTGGACAGCAGTTGCGATGTGGTAAAACCGGAGGATAAGTTGGTTCCTGCCGTGCTGGCGGCCTGGGCACAGGCGAACGTTGCACAGGCCAATCTGGATTACGCCAACGCACAGATGACGCCAACCATTTCCCTGGAGCCATCGGTTCAGCACTATCTCAACGACAAATACCCCAGCCATGAGGTGCTCGACAAAACGCAGTACTCTGCGTGGGTAAAAGTCGAAATGCCGCTGTATCAGGGCGGCGGTCTCACCGCCCGGCGCAACGCCGCCAGCCACGCGGTAGAGTCCGCACAGTACTCTATTCAGCGCACCCGACTTGAAGTACGGCAAAAATTACTGGAATCCCGCAGCCAGGCAATGAGCCTCGCGACTGTATTGCAGATCCTGCGCCGCCAGCAGCGGCTGAGCGAACGCACTCGTGAACTGTATCAACAGCAGTATCTGGATCTCGGCTCACGCCCATTACTCGATGTTCTTAACGCCGAACAGGAAGTGTACCAGGCCCGTTTTGCCGAACTCCAGACCCAAAGCCAGCTGCGCCAGCTACAACTGAACTGCCTCTACAACACCGGATCGTTGCGCCAGGCGTTCGCCTTAAATAACCGCAGCATTCAATCGGTGGAGATCCAGCTATGAGCGACGTCGAGCCTGTTGTTGAAGATGCTATTGGCGAACCCGCCCTGAGCCAGTGGGCGCAGGCAGTTACCCACATTGCCAGCCACTATCGCCTCACTTGCTCGCCAGGCGCTATCCAGGCCAACGCCCCATGGTTCGAGGGAAAAAGCAAAACCCTTGCTTTGACGCAATTAGCGCGCCAGGCGGGACTTTCCTTTCATATGCTGGATACCGCAAAGCAGGTACTTAGCCAGTGGCGTTTGCCGGTGGTAGCGGAACTGCACGACGGCCAAATCATGGTGATAGAACATTTCAACGGTGAAGATGCACTGGATGTCTTTATTATTGCCGACGAGGGACAGCGCAACCGGCTGGCGGTGGCTGAGCTTCTGCCTGAAATCCATACTATCACCGCACTGCGCCCGTTATCGGCGTTAAAAGACAGTCGGGTTGATCGCTATATATCGCGCTTTAAACCCGACTGGATACGCGAGCTGGTTTTACAAGATATCCGCCCTTACCTGCCCGTCATGATTGCTGCATTTCTGATTAATGTCCTGTCACTCTCCGGGATAATTTTTTCAATGCAGGTTTACGACCGGGTGATCCCCGCCCAGTCGTATCCGACTCTCTATGTTCTCTCGACCGGCGTCCTGGTCGCGGTATTGTTTGGCTTTTTGCTGCGCGAAGCACGTACCCACATTATGGATCTACTCGGTAAACGCGCAGACATGCGTATTTCCGATCGCGTGTTCAGCCACGCCCTGCGGTTGCGCAATAGCGCGGTTCCCCGCTCGACAGGAAGCTTTATTTCCCAACTCCGCGAGCTGGAGCAGATCCGGGAGATGATCACCTCCTCAACCATGTCGACCATCGTCGACCTGCCGTTTTTCCTGCTGTTTATTGTCGTACTGGCGTGCATTGCTCCGCCGCTGGCGTGGATAGCCCCCGTCGCTGCCATTCTGATGATTCTGCCGGGGCTGTTATTACAGAAAAAGCTGGCGGTGCTTGCTAACCAGGCCGCACATGAATCCACTCTGCGCAACGCGGTGCTGGTCGAAAGCGTTCAGGGGCTGGAAGATATCAAGCTCATGCAGGCGGAGAACCGCTTTTTACAGCAATGGAACAGCTATATCCGCATTACTGGCGAGTCCGGGCTACGCACACGCAAGCTTACCCAGGGGCTGATCGGCTGGGGGATGTCAGTACAAAGCCTGGTTTACGCCGCCATCATTATGTTCGGTGCGCCCATGGTGATTGAAGGCACGATGACCACCGGGGCCGTGGTGGCCGCCTCGATGCTCGGATCACGGATGATCGCCCCGATGGCTAACCTGTGTGGTGTACTGGCTCGCTGGCAGCAGGTCAAAGCAGCCAAAATGGGGCTGGACAGCATTATGCAACTTCCCACCGAGACGCAGCACGATGAAGACCGGGTACACCAGGACATCTTCCGCGGCCACTATCTGTTTGAAAATGCGCACTTTCGCTACCACAGTGACGACCAGCGCGTACCGTTACGCATCTCGCGCCTGGAAGTGATGCCCGGAGAGCGGATTGCGATTCTCGGGCGTAACGGCGCGGGTAAATCAACCCTGCTACAGGCTATGGCGGGCGGCGTAGAGATTATTCAGGGTGATGTCCGGCTCGATAACCTGAGTCTGGCGCAAATCGATATGGCTGATTTACGCCGCAATATCGGCTTTCTCAGCCAGAACGCACGGCTTTTTTTCGGTACGTTACGCGAGAATCTGACACTCGGCGCACCGCATGCCAGCGACACGCAGATATTCGAAGCGCTGGAGGTCAGTGGCGCATCTGCATTCGTCAAACAACTCGCCAAAGGGCTAGCGCACCCCATTATGGAAGGCGGTAATGGGCTTTCCGGCGGGCAGCGTCAGTCGATTCTGCTCGCCAGAATGTTACTGCGATCGCCCAATATCGTACTGCTCGACGAACCCAGTGCCTCGCTGGATGAACACACCGAACGGGAATTTATACAACGGTTAAACCAGTGGCTGGGCAACCGCACATTGATTGTCGCCACACATCGCGTTCCGGTTCTGGAGCTGGTCGAGCGCGTGGTGGTGCTCAAAGAAGGTCAGCTGGTCATGGATGCCCCAAAAGCGCAGGCGCTAAATGCAAATCGGGCACCTGCACAGACTCACGGTCGGGAGTGGAAAAATGAAAACCAATCCGCATGACGCCGCCATGGACGACCTCGATATCCGCCGGGAACACCGTTTTTCCGGCGCCAGTCGCATTATTCTGCTCAGCACACTGCTTTTTGCCATCCTGGGGGGATGGGCGTATTTCGGTAAACTGGATGAAGTCTCTACCGGCAGTGGGAAAGTCATCCCCAGCTCGCGTGAACAGGTATTGCAGTCGCTAGACGGCGGGATCCTCGCCGAACTCAGCGTGCACGAAGGTGATAAAGTTCAGGCCAACCAGATTGTCGCCCGCCTCGACCCAACGCGTTCTGAATCCAACATGGGTGAAAGCGCCGCCCGATACCGTGCATCTTTAGCATCCAGCGCCAGACTGAATGCCGAAGTTAACGATTTGCAGCTAACGTTCCCCAGCTCGCTACAGGCCTGGCCGGAGCTTATCGCCTCTGAAACCCGGTTATATAAAAGTCGCCGCGCACAGCTTGCCGATTCGATGGTGGAACTACAGGATGCGCTGGTATCCGTGAACAAAGAACTGGCGATCACCCAACGGCTGGAGAAAAGCGGTGCCGCCAGCCATGTGGAAGTGCTGCGCCTGCAACGACAAAAAAGCGATCTTGGACTCAAAATAACCGACCTGCGCTCGCAATATTACGTGCAGGCGCGTGAAGCGCTGTCGAAGGCCAACGCCGAGGTGGATATGCTGGCGGCCATCTTAAAAGGTCGCGAAGATTCCGTTACCCGCCTGACCGTTCGCGCCCCGATGCGCGGTATCGTAAAAAACATCCAGGTCACCACGATTGGCGGCGTTATCCCTCCTAACGGCGAAATGATGGAGATTGTCCCGGTAGACGATCATTTGCTGATTGAAACCCGCCTGTCACCACGCGATATCGCGTTTATCCACCCCGGACAGCGGGCACTGGTAAAGATTACTGCCTATGACTACGCCATTTACGGAGGGCTGGAGGGCGTGGTCGAAACCATCTCCCCAGATACCATTCAGGACAAAGTGAAGCCGGAAATCTTCTACTACCGCGTTTTCATACGTACCCATCAGGACTTTTTACAGAACAAGCTGGGACGCCATTTTTCTATCGTACCGGGCATGATTGCCACAGTGGATATAAAAACAGGTGAAAAAACCATCGTCGACTATTTAATCAAACCATTTAATCGTGCAAAAGAAGCACTGCGCGAGCGGTAAATCCTTGCGGTTAAGGGGTTGCGGGGGCTGGTCACGCGTGTCACAAGTCTGTTATACTTGCTGCAACACATTGGGGCTGATTCTGGATTCGACGGGATTCGCGAAACCCAAGGTGCATGCCGAGGGGCGGTTGGCCTCGTAAAAAGCCGCAAAAAAATAGTCGCAAACGACGAAAACTACGCTTTAGCAGCTTAATAACCTGCTCTGAGCCCTCTCTCCCTAGCTTCCGCTCTTAAGACGGGGATCAAAGAGAGGTCAAACCCAAAAGAGATCGCGTGGATGCCCTGCCTGGGGTTGAAGCGTTAAAACTAATCAGGCTAGTCTGGTAGTGGCGTGTCTGTCCGCAGGTGCCAGGCGAATGTAAAGACTGACTAAGCATGTAGTACCGAGGATGTAGGAATTTCGGACGCGGGTTCAACTCCCGCCAGCTCCACCAAACATTGATGTACTGAAGTTCAGTGAAGTCTTCTAAGCCCGCATGGCACAAGCTATGCGGGCTTTTTTACGTCTATTGTCGTCTAGTGAGAATTGCTGAGAATCACGAGTTATGGCACCCTGAATGGGACCCAAGACAAAGGGTCCAAAAATCGAGGGTCCCAAAATGGCAAAGATCGCGAAGAAACTCACCGACACAGAAATCAAAAACACCAAGCCAGCAGACAAAGAAGTCAACTTGTTTGACGGGGATGGCTTGATTCTACGAATCTCTCCCCTCTCAACAGGTGGGAAAAAAAATTGGTATTTCAGGTATTCAGTGCCAGTGAGCAAGAAAAGAACCAAGATGAGCCTTGGGACCTACCCTCACCTTACCCTGGCAAGAGCAAGAGCCTTGCGTGATGAATACCTCTCCTTGCTTGCGAATGGCACGGACCCTCAAGTCCATAACAACGATAAAGCTAATGCATTAAAGAATGCCACAGAACACACATTACAAGCCGTGGCGAGAAAATGGTTGGATGAGAAGGTAAAGACCTCTGGCATCTCACAAGACCATGCAGAAGACATCTGGCGGAGCCTTGAACGAAATATTTTCCCCGGTCTGGGTAATGTGCCAATCAATGAGATCCGTCCCAAGCTCTTAAAGCAGCATCTTGATCCAATTGAACAACGAGGAGTACTGGAAACTTTGCGGCGGCTAATTTCCAGGTTGAATGAAATCTTCCGTTGGGCGGCTACAGAAGAGCTGATTGAATTTAACCCCGCAGATAATCTAGGCCAACGTTTCAGTAGGCCTAAAAAACAGAATATGCCTGCCTTACCCCCCTCTGAACTCCCTCGTTTTCTGGCAGCACTGAACAATGCTTCTGTCCGTTTAGAAACAAGACTATTGATTGAATGGCAACTTCTCACATGGGTTCGCCCTGGTGAAGCAGTCCGCGCAAGATGGTCTGATATAGATATGGATAACAGCATGTGGAACATCCCGGCTGAATTTATGAAGATGAAAAAACCTCATAAGGTCCCATTAAGCAAAGAATCTCTTCGGATACTCAAGTCTATGGAATCAATCAGTGGGCACCGAGAGTGGGTATTTCCCAGCATAAAGGCTCCCTTAAATCATATGCATGAACAAACAGCCAATGCAGCAATTATCCGTATGGGCTTTGGAGGTGAACTTGTTGCCCACGGAATGCGATCTATTGCAAGAACGGCAGCGGAAGAGTCAGGTAAGTTCAGGACAGATGCCCTTGAAGCGGCCCTTGCCCACTCAAAAAAAGACGAAATTATCGCTGCATATAATCGTGCGGAATATATTACCGAACGAGTAGCTCTCATGCAGTGGTGGGGAGATTATGTCCTGGCACAACAGCTTAAAATTTTTGCTGCTTAAATGGACGAAAGGCCACTAATCAGTAGCCTTTCCAGTATCCCCATACATGGGGCAAATAACAAACTGTACATAGTACAGGATACATATCAGCAAAAACACTTGATGACATACATTATTAATAAATCATTTTTAAATAATGTCAATATCTGTGATGTGATTTATTTCTAAAATTAATGTTAGATCTGGCAATGCCATTATACTTTTAAAAAAATAAAATCCATACCATTCCCCTCGTTACTTATAATCAAATGAAAATATAACTCATCGCAACCCTGTCAAATAAAATTAATTTTTCACTTACAAATAATCAGACTTTAAAAAATAACTAATACAAATTCAATACGCGATAATAATTTCATACCTACATATTTACCACTCACTGTTATAGCCCATTATAATCTTGTGCTGAAGAAATGTATTACCAAGTTTCACTTGCACAATCGAAGATGTATATTAGAAGCACTACCTGTCTGCAAGAGAAGCCTTTAAAATAAATACACGCGAAGCATTTAAACAGCCTTTTCATTTAGCTTCCTTTAAGCTACCGAAGCGATGAATTCGGAGCTTCTCATGAACTGCAAGAGAAGCTTTAAAATCAATGCAAGCGAAGCTATATATATTTATATAAGAATATCTGCTACTACAGTTTTTTATTATTATAACTAAAGCAAGGGCTAACTCTGCGAAGCCGCTGCGCTTGCTTCTTCGAGTTCCCCTTGCTTTTCTTCCCTTCGGTTAGAAAAGAAAGAAAACCTCTGCCAACCTTGCATATCAATAATTATATTCAGGCAAATATCATATATACTTCTCTTAAGCATTTCTTCCAAAAATAAACCTCTCACTTTACAAACAACTTGACACATCATTTTAGCTTGACATCCTATTCGTTTAGAATATTAACACCCGATGAATTTTAATGACCAAGTAAAAATTTTCACCATGACAAAAAATTTAATAACTAAACGTGATGTAAGTACATTAAGACAGTTTTTTGATTACAAAGTTTTGTATCTTTTGCTTTATCTTCCTGTAAATATGCAAGAAGAGGATAGAGTGAAGGGTACAGAAAATTCTCACAGTTATGTAGTATGGAACTCACTTGGTGTTAGTCCGAATAGTAGAAATTCACCCAGACAAACATTAACAGCTATACAGCAATTATGCCTATGACCGTGACTCCATTGAGGGCCAACGACTGACATCAACAACCCTGTTACAAAGCACTTACCCCATGAGTCATTGCACTTGCTGAGCTGAACGAAAACACTAAAATCAGATAATAATTAATCGCTGTATAAGCTCGTAACAAGCGGAACTTTAAGGCAAAATAGGGCTACCATCCTAATTCACGAAGTTACGCTAATGGCAAGAAAACCTAAAGAAATCAAAACAGATCCGTTAGAAGTCATCCTGTGGAAAGCGGCAGACAAGCTGCGTAAAAACATTGATGCAGCCGAGTACAAGCATGTCGTACTAGGCCTCATTTTCCTTAAGTACATTTCTGATTCTTTTGAATCTCATTATGAGTTGCTGAAAGCCGGTGAAGGCGAGTTCGCAGGTGCTGACCCGGAAGACAAAGACGAGTACACCGCTTACAACGTTTTCTTTGTCCCAGAGCTTGCACGTTGGAAATATCTGATTTCTAAGGCCAAGCTACCCGAAATCGGTAAGCTGATCGATGATGCTATGGAGCTTATCGAAGCGGGAAATCCACAATTAAAAGGTGTGTTGCCGAAAGTCTATGCTCGCCAGAACCTCGACGCCACTATCCTTGGTGAACTGATTGATCTCATTGGTAACATTGCATTAGGCGATGCAAAAGCGCGTTCTGCAGACGTCTTAGGCCATGTATTTGAATACTTCCTTGGTGAATTCGCACTCGCAGAGGGAAAACAAGGCGGGCAGTTCTATACGCCAAAATCTATTGTTAGCCTGCTGGTAAACATGCTTGAACCCTACAAAGGCCGTGTCTTTGATCCCTGCTGTGGTTCTGGTGGTATGTTTGTTCAGTCAGAAAAATTTGTAGAAGCACATCAGGGAAATATTGACGATATTTCAATCTATGGGCAGGAGTCCAATCAGACCACTTGGCGTCTGGCAAAAATGAACTTGGCAATTCGTGGAATTAACTCTGAACACGTTCGCTGGAATAATGAAGGTTCATTCCTTAACGATGCCCACAAAGATTTGAAATCTGATTTTATCATAGCTAACCCACCGTTTAACGTCTCTGACTGGTCTGGTGAGCAGCTTCGTGGTGATGCCCGCTGGCAATATGGCATTCCACCTGCTGGTAATGCTAACTTTGCATGGATGCAACATTTCCTGTACCACCTGTCTCCAAAAGGTCAGGCTGGCGTTGTGCTGGCAAAAGGGGCTTTAACATCTAAAAGTTCGGGTGAAGGTGATATCCGTGCGGCGCTGGTAAAAGATGCCAATGTTATTGACTGTATCGTTAACTTACCTGCAAAACTGTTCTTGAACACCCAGATCCCTGCGGCCTTATGGTTTATGCGCCGTGATCGTGAAAACAGCAGTCAATATCGTGATCGCAGTAAAGAAATTCTGTTTATCGATGCCCGTAATCTTGGTCATTTGATTAATCGTCGTACCAAAGTGCTTTCCGACGACGATATCAAAACAATTTCCGATACCTACCATAACTGGCGTAACAAAGGTGGCGACTATCAAGATATCGCTGGCTTCTGTGCGTCTGCTGATATCAACGAAGTCGCTGAACTTGATTATGTACTAACTCCTGGCCGTTATGTTGGCCTTGCTGACGAAGAAGACGATTTTGACTTTAAAGAACGCTTTACGGCTCTTAAAGCCGAGTTTGAAGCACAACTGGAAGAAGAAACACGCTTGAATAAGGCTATCGCTGATAATCTTGCGAAGGTAATATTATGAGTGAGTGGGAATTTTTACAAATTAAAGATCTGGTAAGTGATGGTAGCCTTGAAAAACCACTAGATGGTAATCATGGCGGCATACACCCAAAGGGTGCAGACTTCGTATCGTCTGGAATTCCTTTCGTCATGGCTTCAGATATAAACAATAGCCAAATCGATTTGGTTGGATGTAAGTTTATATCCAAACAACAAGCATTGTCTCTACGTAAAGGATTCGCAAAAACAGGGGATGTTCTATTAACACATAAAGCAACATTAGGCCGGACAGCTATCGTTCCGCCATTAAAAACCGACTTTATAATGTTAACACCACAAGTTACTTATTATAGAGTAAAAGACAAGAACAGAATAAATAATCATTATTTAAAATATTATTTTGACACCCCTGATTTCCAACAAACTCTTGCTAATCATGGAGATGCTGGTTCGACAAGAGCTTACATAGGTATAACTGCTCAACATGATCTACCAGTTATTCTTCCTCCAATAAATGAGC
Source organism: Citrobacter sp. RHBSTW-00671 (assembly GCF_014103415.1). Classification (NCBI taxonomy): domain Bacteria; kingdom Pseudomonadati; phylum Pseudomonadota; class Gammaproteobacteria; order Enterobacterales; family Enterobacteriaceae; genus Citrobacter; species Citrobacter sp. RHBSTW-00671. The sequence continues at coordinate 1,784,005 of NZ_JABXPR010000001.1, read as the reverse complement.
AAAAAGCCATCGCATCTGTGCTTTCCTCTCTCGATGACAAAATAGACCTGCTTCATCATCAAAATAAAACACTTGAATTAATGGCTGAAACCATGTTTAGACAGTGGTTCATTTTAGATGAAACGGGTGCATCAGTTAATCTAGAACAAATAATTGACTTTAATCCAAAGCGAACTTTAACTAAAAGCCAAGACGCTACTTATTTGGACATGGCTGGACTAAGTACAGATATTTTTCGTGCTACTGGATATTACAAACGTCCATTTTCTTCGGGAACCAAATTCACTAAACGAGATACTCTGTTAGCGAGAATTACCCCATGTTTAGAAAATGGCAAAGCGTCCTATGTTGATTTTTTAGATAACAATGAAACTGGATGGGGTTCAACTGAGTTCATAGTCATGCGTCCTAAAAAAGAAATTCATCCTATGATTTCATATATAATGTGCCGAAATCCAGACTTCAAGGAATATGCAGAAAGCTGTATGGAAGGTTCAACTGGCAGACAACGAGTTAACTTGGATCATCTTAAGAAGTTCAATGTTAATCTGCCAACAGAAGCTTCCCTACGTATAATTAATGAGTTATTAGATTCATTTGAAAGTAAACTTATTAACAACTCAAAACAAATTGATAGCTTAGAAAAACTCCGCGATACCTTACTTCCCAAACTGATGAGCGGTGAAGTACGGGTTCAGTATGCAGAAGAAGCAATCGCATCAGTAGCATAAAATAATTATGCGGGTGTACAGCCCGCTCTCTGGTTAAGCGGCAATAAGGACAGTACGCATGGCAAAGATGACCGAATCCGATATTGAAGTAATGGCAATTGAGCACCTGCAAGGGCTGGGCTATGAGTATGTTTACGGCCCGGACATTGAACCCAGTGGAATCAATCCGTTACGTAGCTATCAGCAGGTTATCCTTGAGGATAAGGTGCGTACTGCCCTACAACGCCTGAATCCTCACCTCAGTGAACAAAAGTGTGAGGAAGCCTTGAAACAGATGATGCAGATCAGCACACCTGACCTAATGACAAACAATCTGGCCTTTCATCGCCTGTTGACCGAAGGAATCAATATCGAAGTCAGCAAGGATGGTAATACACAAGGAGAGCTGGCCTGCCTGATCGACTTTAACGATCCCACTAATAATGAATTTCTGGTCATTAATCAGCTCACCATCAAAGAAGGCAACCATACCCGCCGACCGGACCTTATTTTATTCATCAACGGTCTACCATTAGTCGTTATCGAACTTAAAAATGCCGCTGACGAAAATGCTACGGTAACAGGTGCCTATAATCAGATTAAAACCTATCAGAACCAAATCCCCGGTCTGTTTAACTACAATGCTTTTAATGTGATATCTGACGGGCTGGAAGCCAAAGCGGGGACGGTTTCTGCCGATTTCAGTCGTTATATGACGTGGAAAACTGCTAACGGTAAAACGCAAGCCACCAGTACCCAACCACAGCTTGAAGTTTTATTACAGGGGTTGCTTAATCCTGTAACGCTGCTGGATATGATCCGCCACTTTATCGTGTTTGAGGCCAGCAAACATGAAGACAGCAAAGGGATTATCAGTATCCGTACTGTTAAAAAAATGGCAGCTTATCACCAGTACTACGCGGTCAATGCAGCAGTTCTTTCCACTATTCGTGCCTCGGCGGTGAATGCTTACTCCCCCTCTGCCGAAGTGGCATTACGCCAGCAGGGACGTAACAGTAAAGTTCTTGTTAATGCGCAAAAAACCGGAGATCGTAAAGCGGGGGTCGTGTGGCATACCCAGGGTTCCGGTAAATCGCTTTCGATGGTGTTTTATACCGGGAAGATTGTACTGGCGCTGAATAATCCAACAGTGGTAGTGATCACTGACCGTAACGATTTGGATGATCAGCTATTCGGTACGTTTTCTTCTGCCACTCAGCTACTTCGTCAGACACCAAAACAGGCCAACAACCGGGAAGAACTCAAAGAATATTTGCGTGTCGCCTCTGGCGGTGTGGTGTTTACTACTATTCAAAAATTCCAGCCTGATGATGGCAGCAATATCTATGAGTTGCTGTCCGACAGAACTAATATTGTCGTTATCGCTGATGAAGCACACCGTTCCCAGTACGGTTTCAGCGCCAAAGAAGTTGACGTGAAAGACAGCGAAGGCAACGTAACAGGTAAACGCACCGTTTACGGCTTTGCCAAATATATGCGTGATGCCTTGCCCAATGCTACCTATCTTGGCTTTACCGGAACCCCCATAGAAAAAACGGACGTAAACACACCTGCTGTTTTTGGTAACTACGTTGATATCTACGATATCTCACAGGCCGTAGAAGACGGTGCAACCGTGCGTATCTTCTATGAAAGCCGTCTTGCCAAAATTGCCATCAGTGACGAAGGTCGCCAGCTAATTGAAGACTTCGACGATGAGTTTAACGAAGACGAGCTGACGCTTACCCAGAAAGAACGGTCTAAATGGGCCAGAATCGAAGGTTTGATTGGCAGTTCAAAACGTATTAAAGCTATTGCGGCGGATATGGTTCAGCACTTTGAACAGCGCTTAAAATCTAATGCCGATCATGGCAAGGGCATGATTGTCACCATGTCCCGTCGTATTGCTGCTGAACTTTATAAAGAAATCATAGAGTTAAAACCTGAATGGCACAGCGATAATCTAAATGATGGCGTGATTAAAGTCGTCATGACCTCTTCTGCTGCTGACGGACCAGAAATCGCTAAACACCACACCACAAAAAAAGAACGTCAGGTTCTGGCTAATCGTATGAAGGATGACGACGACAAGCTGAAACTGGTGATAGTGCGTGATATGTGGTTAACCGGCTTCGACGCTCCCAGCATGCATACGCTGTATATCGACAAACCAATGAAAGGCCACAACCTCATGCAGGCAATTGCCCGTGTGAACCGTGTGTATAAAGATAAGATAGGCGGTCTGGTTGTTGACTATCTGGGCATTGCCTGTGATTTAAAAGAAGCCCTCTCCTTTTACTCTGATGCAGGTGGACGTGGAGATCCTGCTGAGGTTCAGGAAGAAGCTGTAACGCTCATGCAGGAAAAGCTGGAAATCCTGGAAGGCATGATGCATGGCTACGATTACAAAGCTTACTTTGCCGCAACTACTTCACAACGCCTGACAATTATTCTTGAATCAGAAAACCATATTTTAGGGCTGGATAACGGTAAAGGTAAAATGCGTTTCCTGGCTGCGGTTGCAGCCTTGTCGCAGGCATTTGCATTGGCGACACCGCACGATAAAGCAATGGAAGCGGCACCCGAAGTAGCATTCTTCCAGGCAGTAAAAGCCAGACTGAATAAATTTACTGAAAACTCAGACGGATCAGAAGAAGAACACAATGACAGTCTGGAAGTTCGGGTAAAACAGACTATCGATCAGGCTCTGGTTACCGATAAAGTTGTTGATATTTTTGACGCTGCTGGGATACAAAAGCCAGATATTTCCGTTCTTTCTGAAGAATTCCTTCAGGAAATGAAGGATTACCAACACAGAAATATTGCTTTGGAAACGCTTAAAAAACTGCTTTCTGACGAGATTAAGGTTCGCTCGAATCAAAGTATCACCCAAGGCAAAAAACTGATTGATATGCTGACCTCTGCAATCAATGGCTACCAGAACAAGGTACTGACCGCAGCGGAGGTAATTGATGAGCTAATCAAGCTTGCCAAGACTATCCAGGAATCTGACAGCCTTTCCAGCCAGTTAAACCTCAGCGCTTATGAATATGCCTTCTATTCTGCTGTTGCAGATAACGACAGTGCTCGCGAGTTAATGGAAAAGGAAAAACTACGAGAACTGGCAGTCGTACTTACAGAGGCTATCCGCAACAATGTCAGTCTTGACTGGACAGTGAAAGAAGCAGCAAGAGCAAAAATTCGCGTGGTGGTAAAACGTCTGCTCAAAAAATATGGTTATCCACCCGATATGTCCTTGCTCGCCACAGAGACCATTTTGAAGCAGGCTGAACTTTTAGCTGGAGAATTAGGAAAATGATCCCCCTAAATTTTAACATACAAACTATTTTAAGTTATACAGGAGAAGCTAATGGATAGCAGGCCATATCTTAAAACAGTACTATATATACTATCACTATGGCTTCTATTTTTATCATTATTAATTATGTCCTACGATAAGGTTTTGATAAAAAATGTGTGGGACTATATTTTTACTGAAAACTTTACTTTCTCAATCTCGTCATTGAAAGTGAGAAATATCGTTTTCATAGTTAGTTTGATTTTCATTTTTATTGGTGCAATTATTTTAATAGTCCTTGCAAATAGCTTTGGTTCGGGTTGGTCTGTTGCATGCACTGTCTCGGATATTAGCAATGAAAACCATGAACATTTAGAGTTTTTAACCACTTATATAATGCCCTTAGTTTTCACTGATGTCGATAGTAAGAGAACTGTATTAAATTTAGGGTTGATGATATTTGTAATCGGCGCAATATACGTAAAGACAAACCGGTTTTATTCTAACCCATCACTTGCAATACTCGGATTCAGAATATACAAAGCTAATGTACATGATCGTGGAGTGAAAAAATGCACAGTAATCTGCCGCAGTGTTCTAAAGAGTACAGATAATATAAAGTATATAAAAATCGACGATGAAACTTATTTGGCTAAAATAGTGTAGAGGTCATGACATGTTCACTAACATTGAAAATATTTTAAAATCGAAACGCATCTCTGGTGAAGCTTTTTTTGTTGCTGATGTTCAAGGTACGATAGATATATTTAAGGTTAACCTTGAACCTGATGCTGAAAAAGATCTGACCACTTCATTTTCTAAAAGCTTAATCAATAATATTATTGAACCTAACAGAGGTAAAGTGGCCGTTCCACTTGTATCCACTTTATTAGAAAGAGATAAGCAAGTTTTCGAATATGATCACTTAACAATTAATCACCTTCCAATTGAATTTACTAAAATGAACAACGTGCTAAATTTCGGTGTCAATGGGAATGCAACACAGTTTGATTTTGCAACACAAAGCCTCACATCGGTAAAAGCCGTAATTTACCACCTTTGTGATGGTAATGGAAACAGCGTAGTCATTTACCAACATAAATATCCTGTTTCTCTACATAAGAAAACAAAAAAATCTTACTTGAGTCTAAATGGCAGAACCTTAGATAAGATCACTCATGACAGTATTGATATAAATGACACTATTGACTTCTTCTTTTTTCAGAATAAGTACTATGCGCTAAACATTAAGCTTCTTGAAAGAATGTATGGATTAGAAAGTGTAATAGATAATCTTGCAAATAACTCAACGCCATTAATAATAAACCTTGGAATTGTTAATACACAAGGTATGCCAGTGCCACTAGATATTTTCAAGGACATGTATAAAGACAGAGCATTTATGCGTAGACTTGCTATGGTTTCAAAAGGGAACTTAGTAAAAACGGGAGTATCAGTCCCTCAAATACAACAAGTTATGCAAAAATTCCCTGTATTTCAACGGAATATTGATCTAACCGGAGGATTAATAAACCTTAATACTAAAGATCAAAAGAGATACTTTATTCGGCTTTTAAATAATGAAGCATCTTTTGCAGCACTTGATAACTCGCCCTTCCTGGCTGTTGAAAAAGACTCCGCTGCTTAAATTTTAAATGAGCATCCTCAAGCCGAATAACTTAAAGGATGCTCTTCAAATTTTAATAAGAATTATCAACAGAAAAAAACCTCATAAAAAACACTACTCATTTAATTTCCAAAATTAAGAAGAACATTAATAACCACCATTATATTACATGATCTTTTCCATATCCTATAGCATTACTCTCTATAGTATTAATATCTGAGCCTCTAATTATCTCCTTTATACAGATTAGCTCCAATATGGATAAATATTCTTGTGAAAATGGTTAATCCATATCACATAGGATAACCTTAACGTCCCTATGTTCCATAAGTTAAGAATAACCTCAAGCAAACCAAATCAGATACCCCCTAATAAAACAAAAATAAATTTGAATACCGTAAAATCTGGTGTCATTAATATCTTGAAAACAACAAAAAAGGAGATAAATAATGATATCAAGAGAAAATAATAAAAATAACCTCTTCCGTGTAAAGTCTAAAAATGGTGTCCTTCGTTGCCTTAAGGCTGGCATGGATATAAATATGTGCAATAGTAAAGGTCAAACTGCTCTTTTTACCTGTAATGTACCTGAAGCTATACAGGCAATGATTGACGCTGACATTGACATTCACCACTTGGATAATGACGGTAATAATGCATTATTCTATGCTCAAAATGTTGAAACAGTGGAACTTCTTGTCAGCAATGGTATTAATGTTAACCACCGGAATAAGTCAGGCACCCTTGCGATTCAACATATTGATGTTTCACCAGGGTTAGTAAAATATCTTATCAAAGCAGGACTAGATATCCTTACCAAAGATAGCTATGGCAACTCCTTTCTTTTCATTCCATTTGAAGGATATGTATACGATGCACTCATTGAGGCTGGTTGCGACATTAATCATAAAAATTTAAGCGGGCAGACAGCATTCGATTACTGGCAGTCAGAAAACCACAGCATAGCTGGTAAATATACTCACTGGGAATCTAAAAACGATAACTACATTCGTTTTCTTATCCGTAATATTCATCTTAAAGACAGTTCAAAAATTGTATTCAAGAACATTACATTTAAATCAATTGAGCTGTTGTCGTTACTTATAAAGCAAAAAAATGAATTTGAGATAAATGATAAGTGCATTATCACACCAACAAATGCCGACGTTAAAAAATTAATTTTACAACTAAAGAAACTGACAGACATTAGTCATGTTTGGTTTTACATAAACAGTACATATCTACTGACTCACTATGTAGGAAGACTGCTAATTAAATGGTTAATATGTCATGATATAAAAGTTGATATAGAATCACTTAAAGAACGCTACTTCTATGAAGAAATCCTCCAGGAAAAATCACAGAGAGAGCAAAAGGTTTTACGAACAACGCTTCAACCAGTTACCTGTAAAGCAATTACAAAAAAAAGATTATGAATTGAATCTGCCTGAACACTCTCCCCTTGGCTTTAACCTTTAGTTAGATAGCCAAGGGGCGCTAACATCATTAATTTAATACAAAGCCCCACATTGCACCTTAGCACTTTGATAAATTTATTTTTTAAAACACCCTCATTGCCAATTCATACAATATCAATCACTACTCTCAAACCAAATCAATCAAATAAAACACAGCACTTTTTGATAAAAATAATATAGCAATGAAAAACAACACCTTATATGAAATATAATAAAAATATATCTATTTAATTAAATAAATATAAAAATATATTTGCATTTTGTTTATTTAATAATATATATTTCCTTTGTTAATTAAATAAAGGAGAACTAAAATGAATAAAACAAACTATCCAAGCCTGACTAACTATCTCGCCAAAACAAAAAAGAACGCAGATCTTTATAGATTATATAATCCACAATTTTCTTTTTTCTGCAAAAGTGACACTCAGGAGCAAAGATTTTATTTCGATTATTTCTCAAGACATATGGTCTCGAAGAGAAATATTTTAACCGTATTCTCTATCTATACATTCACCTCTTATAACATGAACAAAAAAGAGACAATAAAAAATTTCATTCGATTTCTCAAAACGACGAATGAAAGTACATTCCATAATGCTTTTTCATTTCGCGGTGGTAACATTTTGTATGTAAGCAACAAAAACATGTTGAAAGAGATCTCATGGTTTTCACTCGCTCGAATTTACGAAGACATTAAAAAAATAAAGGAATATAAAACCAACCATGACAACTATATCAGATTAGTCGCTTAACAGAGGAGAAAAATTATGAATAACAACGCAATAAATGCATTACTCTCTTGTAAAACTCCAAAAGACATTCAGGCTTGCATTAATGCAGGCTCCGATATTAATACACTGGATTCGTTTGGAAGAAATATACTGTTTTACTGTAAAAACCCAAGAATGATTGACACTCTGGTTAAAGCAGGAATAGATTTCAACCATGCTGACAACTATGGTCACAATGTTTTGTTTAACCAGCGAAATCCTCACATACTGAAAAAATTGATTGATTCCGGCGTAGATATACACCACAAAAATGGTCTCGGCCAAACCTGTTTATGCTCGTTAGCTGATAATATATCCTGTTGCAAAACCCTGATCAATGCTGGAATTAATGTCAACAATGTGGATAAATGCGGAAGAACAATACTTTTTTACGTAAAAAATCACTCTATCTTTGATTTGATGGTACAGGCCGGTTGCGATATAAACCACAGAGATAACCAGGGTCACGGTATTTTTGAAATTTGCTATTCATTAGGCGATTTCAAAGCCAAAATGCTCATTCGTCATATTAGTATGAAGGATAGCAGTCCAGTAATTTTCAACTACCTCAACAGCGAAAGTCTGCAGATAATGGATTTGCTTCAGAAGAAAAACCTTAACTTTACTATCTCTGATAACTGCCAGGTTTATCTAAGTGCCAATGAAAATGAAATGAGCTCTTTCTTCAGTGAACTAAAGAAGAAGACAGATATCAGCAACACACATTTTCGCCATATTGTACTGCGAGGTTATGATTTACGCGAGGACATTGAAACCATTAAATGGTTTATCCGCAATGACATCAAAATGGATAGAAAACAACTGGAACAGCATATTCGACATGATGAGATTTGTAAATATATAGCAGAACATGAGAAAAAGAAACTTAGCGAAATTATGAAACAAACAATCTCTTTAATGCCAGTAAAACGTAGATTGTGACCTCCGCCCCTCCTCACTGTCATAATGAATTTAATATGAATCCTATTTTTACCCAGAGCAGATTACATAATTAGCAATCTGCTCCACCTCTCTTATTTATAAATTTCGACACTGCCTTGACTTTTTTTACCAATGCGCTAACTGTAGATCATGAACACATTTTAAAAAGGTTAGATATGCATAAAAATGAAAGTAAAGAAGATCTATCAAGAAGCTCAAGAAGAGGTAAATTCCATACAGCAAAATATTCACCTAATGAAGTTCGAACTCACTGCGTCAGCGTTCGGTTAAACGAAGAAGAATTATCTATTCTCGATAGTAAAAGAGGCCCTTATAAAAAAGGGGAATGGCTAAGAATGGCATCCCTCAACAAACTCCCACCGGTATTACCTGAAATCAATCGTGAAGCATGGATTAAACTCGGCAACCTTTCACAGGATTTAAACCGCCTGCTGAATCATCTCGACAGCAAAAGCCCTGACAGCGAACTGACCCGTACAGAACTCTTCGCCCTGCGCAGACAAATCAAAACTCTCAGGGATCACCTTATTCCATCAACCTTTCTGGAGCAAGACCAGTGAAAGGCATGCAGAAAATAAAGCGGGGTAAACAGTTTGCAGGTGTGGTTCTCTATAGCCTTAAGTCAGGCTCTCACCACAAAATCACGCCTTATATTATCGGTGGCAACATGACGGGAAGCACTGCTGCTGAACTTATCAGTGAATTTGAAGGCACAAGACTACTGCGCCCCGGTGTCGCCAAACCTGTCTGGCATAATTCGCTTCGCCTGCCAAAGGGAGAAACACTGTCAGTCAGACAATGGGCGGCATTCGCTGACGACTATATGACCCGGATGGGATTCACTGAAACCCATCTTCGCTGCTATATCATGCACGATGATTCGGACGGGCAGCATATCCATATAATAGCTAACAGAATTAACATGGTCGGTGGGAAGCTGTACCTTGGGAAAAATGAAAATCTTATCAGTACCCGGATTATCAGCGAGCTGGAGAAAGTCCACAAACTCACTCAAACCACATCTGCAATCAGTAGTCATAGTCAGGAGAAAAGAAAGCCTTCCCGCAACGAGCTGATGATGGCTGAAAGAACGACAACTCCCTGCCCCAGGTCCACTCTGCAGAGCCTGATTGATAATGCGTTAACCGGCCGCCCTGATTTGCTGACTTTTATCACTATGCTGGAAAAGGAAGGCGTGAACTGTAAACCCAATATCGCCTCAACGGGAAAAATGAACGGCTTTTCATTTCAGTACCAGGGCATTGCCTTTAAAGCGTCTCAGCTTGGAAAAAAGTATGGCTGGTCTTCTCTGCAAACACAGATTGGTTTTACACCAGAGCACCTGGCTTTACTGAAAAAAGAGCAACAGCAGACTGTGCCAGTGCCAGTGCCAGTGCCAGTGCCAGTGCCAGTGCCAGTGCCAGTGCCAGTGCCAGTGCCATCATGCGAGCCTGAAGAACAGGCTGCAAACCGGGAAACGATTCTGGAGAAAATCCTTCAGCTTGAAGAAAAAATTCGTCTGGAAAGACAACAGGAAACAGTGGGTGTCATTCAACTCAGGAGCAAACTGCACAATACAGCTCGTCAGATACCCCGCCAGCGTCGTCTGCATTCGTGGCTTGTATTGCTCGGCCATATTGTGGCACTTCTCAGGCGCAGGGGCATGTCTCTGTTACATGCCACTGCACATCCTTTCCACCAAATCCTGCACCTGCATCTTCTGACACCCTGTCATTCCATGACAACAAATCCCATTAAAGAACAATTAGTTAAAAACAACACCCATCCTGCACCATAAGTTAAACAGTCCATACTTTAGTAATAGTCAACAAAATATTGATCGTTTATATAGATCGATAAACTTTTTATGATAGCTACAACCTATCAACCAAGATCCATCGATCGGTACAAGCAATTTTACTAAAGCGGATCATTCATCGAAAATGTTCAAAAATACATCACCTTAAATCAGGCCATGGAGTCATGATGGATAGTAAAACGATTAGCTGCCCCTTCTGCTTTACACAAAGCCCGCACGGCGTGCGGATTTGCAAAGGTTGCCATGCAAAAGTGGCCTATGGTGAAAGTCCGCTCAGTGTGGCATTCCTGTTTCAATTCGTGGCATTCGGTCTCGCCTGGTTAGTATTTTCATTGACCGGTAGCACTCCTGTCTCAGTCATTACATTTTTTGCCAGCGTCATTATTCTTATCTGCATAATTAAAAAGAAATATGCAGACAGAGTTGTTTTTATACGGTGATATTAATTTCGCACCACCGCAAACATAAAAAATTAATATGGGAGAACTTATGAACAGATTCATGATTTCTGTTTTTTTATTTCTGCATTACTTATTTCTGGTTGTTCAATATCAGGCAACCAGCATCTAAAAAAAGAAACATCACAAAGTCTGCAGTCGAAGATTATCAAAAATAAAACAACGAAATCAGAAATCATTACCGCATTAGGTGAGCCGGAAACCAAAGCTACACTTGATAGTGGCAATGAAGAATGGACTTATTCCATGGATAACAATCAGTTTGATGCCACCACATTTATTCCCGTGATTGGACTGCTGACAGGGGGTTCACAGACGCAGGCCAAAACGCTGGAAATCGAATTTAAAGGCGAAACGGTCAGCAAGTGGACGTTCTCTGAAAACAACAGCAAGATGAAAACCGGTCTTATTCAATAACGTACTCTACAGTCTGGGATTATTTTATGAAAACATATGCATTTACCACACTCATTGCGTCCATTTTTTTGCTGAGTGGCTGTACCGGTGAACCGTCTGAGCAGGATATTTACACTGCGATGAATAAGGTCGTGGAGCAGACGAATGCCATCGTTAAATCCATAGCAGGTAAAGATGTCCCGAAAGACGCACTGCGGGAATTAAAATCTGTCAAAAAGCATGACTGCGTGAAAGTATCGGATAAAAGCTATAAATGCAATGTAACAGCTGTTGTCGATAACGAAAAACGCACAGCGGAAGTCACGCTGGTCAAAACGGATGATGGCTGGCAGGTCGTTGACAAGTAAGACCACAGTAAAACAATCCCGCCAGGCAGGACACCAAACCGGTGGCTCCTGCCTTTTTAATGCCCGGTAATGTCTTGCGGGAAACGACTGCTTTTATGTCACTCTGCCATCCCCTGTCCAGTACGTATCCGCTGCCTCACAGCCTTTTCCTGACCACGGATCCTGGTGGTGTATAAGCCAGAGAACGTGCAATGCGTTTCTTTTCATACTGTGCCAGTAAATCAGCATAAATGTGCTCTGCTTCATCCAGATTGCCTGAAATATAATTCACGAGCGAATTCAGGCAATGCAGTAATGTGTCACTGTTTGCGAGTTGCCTGAGCAGAGGGGCCTTTAGGGTAGAAACGACACCCATAAACATCTGCATGATATTATCAACGTGATAACACGAATTGCGATATTGCGCCCGCGAATAAAAATACTTCAGATGGTATCCAGCGAAAAGCACATAAAGTTTTCTGTAAAAATTATTGTTATTAACACTGTCGCGATGGTGTGTTATATATTTATCAACAACAAATATAAACTTTTCTTCCTGAGATGAAACACAAATATTACTCATAACCCTCTCCTTTTTTGTTTTTATAATTAAGTACTATCAGCTTTAAAATTTAAATCAATACTAAATTGAAAATATTTTATTTTAAAATGACAACTATTTATTCTTTTAATACTGGAAACAGCTTTCGCTGTAGTAATGTTGAGTCCGATCGATTGCATTACCACTTCCTTTTTTCAAAAGCCAGGTAGTTTCCAGATTTCAGATAAAACCCCTTCAGGAATTTTTTTGAGAGAGTGCTACGCACCGGCTCACGCCCCCGACGACAGATATATGTAGATTATTTTTACCCGTCAGATGAAAACCCAACGTTTAATCCCTCTTGCAGCGCCGCTGAGTGCCCACAGCACTCACTCGCTGAAGCAGAAAGGATTTTTCCGAATGGGTTCCGGCGTGGGCCGTATTAAGTTAACGGGTAAATCATGTAGTCGGGTCCACTCTATCGCTAAACTCAGCAGTCTGAATCTCTGCGCGAAGCGTATTTGTGCTGAGAGCTAAACCCAACTGTCTGAACTCCTGCGCGAAGCGTATTTCTACTGACAGTTAAACACTATAGCAATGTTCTGAAGCCCAGTGGCGCAACACACAGGTGCGCGGGCTTCACTTAAGGAATAATATTACGAAGGAAAATCAGCAATAGCAGTGTTTATCAAACTGTGTACAATGGAATTTTGTGTCAGTCTAAAACTAAATTTCGGTTTCTTGTTTCTTTATCACTCTTTTATCTTGCAAATACAAAAAGAAAATTAATAAATTACATCAACAAGTTAAGATAGAATATTGGTTGTATCTTTCAGAACCAAAAATTATTAATAACATAACAGGTGATGGTGAAATTTAGCACCCTTCGTAATAACTCTGACACCCCTTAATATTCCACTATAAAAATAAGCACAGAGTAATAAATATAATATTTTTTAAATTTTTATTACTAATAATATTGACAAAAAAATTTAATATGCCATATCTGTTATCACAATAATAAAAAAGGAGCCATTATGTCAAACACAAGTGTTATGTTAACTAAAGAACAAAAAGCAATTATTGCAGAAGCATTAGATGTTATGCCCGAAGATCTGGAAGAAATAAAAGTTAAAGCAAGTGCCTGTAAAAAGACATCCTTTCGTGATGATTTTTCGATGGTCTTTAAAGATAATATGGCCACACTCGCCCGAATGGATCTGACACCAACGGCATTCAGAATTGTTCTTTATCTTTTCTCAGCCATTGATTATGGAAATATTATTCCTGACTTTTCACAGTCACGTACCGCCAGAGAGTTAGGACTGAATAAATCGAATGTTTCACGTGCATTCAGAGAATTATTTGAGAGGAAAATACTGATCCGTAATGCTGAAGATGGTCAGGTTTACCTGAATTCTAATTTATGCGTAAAAGGTATTCCTCATCGTTTCAATGAAGATCTGATGGATAAGTTCAGTAAATCCAGACTTGAGACTGAAGACTTTGCCACTTCATTCAACTTTTATCGCGCAGGGCGCAAAGCAAAGCCTGTAAAAAAATCCAGAAACAGATATCCAACTGACGGTATTCCATTTTAAAATGGCATAACAGCGCTGGTGATTTCACTCCTGGCACCAGCGAAAAATTTAACAAAATAAAGGATATCTTTATGAAGCAAAGGCTCCCAACTGATCTTTACCAGAATAAATCATCAGATGAAAAATGCAATCTGAACAATACTGTTCACAATGTGTTTTGGCTTCTCACATTAATTGCTTCATACACACCAGATAAAAACACTGTTTACCTGAGTTTTCACCGTGCAACATCCATCGCACAGCAGGAAGAGATACATATCACACCAGCCCGATTTTATCAGGCCATCGATAAACTGATTGATACAAATGTTATTATGTGTACTGAGTTTAAATACCAGTATCGTTTAAACCCTGTATTTTTCAGTTATCTTAAATAAAACAAAGGGCAGAGAATGAAAGTTCAGGATATTCCTATCCTGCCATGCTTGCTATAGCAAAACCACATGGCCACTATCAAAAGCACATAATTTTTATATATCATTGCCAGTAGGATTAAAATAAGAAGGTACAGACTTGTGCTGTCTGTACCCATGATAATTCATTACAGACTTTACACCTTTTTACCTGCGTTATTCTTTCTGATAATATTTTTTTCATTGACAAGGTGCTCAATACACATTCGTACTTCATCATTAATGGTAACATCTGTAGCACCCTCGACCAGTATAGAACACAACAAATAAAGAAGGACGTGCTCAAACTCTATCTCTTCGACTGGATCTACATAATTACGATAGGTTTCAATAGCCTCATACAAGCTATCCGGTGAAGTCACAAATGCACATACAAAATCTTTATCTTCCGGTACTCTGATTGAATTATTCATTTTAAATCTCCTGTACTTATTAATCTATAATGTCACGGTAAAAATGCCATCATAATTTTCACCAATGACTATTGTTATTACTTCTTAATACCAAAGCCTGACCTAATACTACTTATAAAATATCAGGCGGCCCTCTACTCATTGTTGAATAGCACCATTTATTTTTACACACCAAATTTAATACACTCATCATTAACCCCGTAATCAGGCTGCATTTTTACGTGAACGCTCAATTGCAGATGCGATCCATTCATCAACTTCGCTTTCGACAAATGCAATTGCACGCGAACCAATTTTTATTGGTTGTGGAAATAAACCTTCGTTGATTAGACGATAAATCCAGGCCTTGCCATAGCCGGTTCTGTTCATAACTTCTGGGAAGCGAATTAGGCGAGTATTTTGATTGTTCATTTTGTTTTCCCTTTGTCGTTGTGATGGGATCACTATACGAACAGTTGGGAAAAGAAAGGAGCGAGCTTCCTAACTGCAGGGTTACGGTCTGCCCTGCAGTAGTAGACTTCGGGAATTCGAGATCAGTTAGAATCAGAGAGTTTCATCACATCTGAAACTCTCATGTTTTTCAGGTGGGGATTTCGGTTCATGAAAAAATTGAACTGCCTAATGAAGTCTATCGTTGCAGCTTTCATCGCAAGCGGACGATCTGAGTCTTTAATGTGATACCCTAAACGGGTAGTTGTTTCTTCATCTTCATCAGTATAAAGAAGCCGGGAGAGGCGATCATCTGAGATTCTTAGTTCTTTCCTTTTTGCCCAAAGTAAGATGTCCAGCATCGCAACCAACCTGTAATTTATGATTTTTTTAATGGTTCCGTAGCCGAAACGAACGATACCGGTTTCATTGACTTCCACTCCTTTTACCGATCTCCATTGTGGCAGGGCCGCTTTTATCGATTCGGCTATTTCATCGTCAGTACCACTACCAAGATCGATTTCAAGCAACACCGTTTTCTCACATAAGGGGGACAAGAGTTGTGACACATAAGCTTCGTGATGAGGCGCATTAACACAATATTCATCGTTTCCTTCCTCCCAAGTGAAAAGATTCACACTAAGGGCCATCACACTAAGTTCAGCAAGCCTGGTGATATCCGTGATAAAAATGTGTGGAGGACTGTAGAGAGTATCGTTAACTGTTGGATAATCGAGTTGTTTCCCTCTGAAAAGATGGGGGTTCCCACTGAAAATTTCAGTCATGTACACCCATAGCCCTTTCTTTTCTTCGTCAGTAGGCCCTGGCTTGTACAGAAGCGCTCTTGCCCAAAGTTCGTGATACAAGGCATTTAAACTGATGTCTTCGAGCTTGCGATAGTTATCTATGTCAAGCCAAGCTTTGATTTCTTTAGTATGCTCTGGTGACCAGTTTTTCAAAATTCAAATCTCCTGCCTTCTTAAAGATTTAAGTCATACGAATAGAGTTCAGTTAGTTTGAAAAAACTACCGTATTAACTAATCGATGAAAAGCAGTTCCTGCTTGCACGTTAACCTAGCCAGAAGGAAGTTGAACTGAGAAATTTGTTATCTTTTGATGCAACTTGCCAGGGTCTACGTCCTGTCAGGAGAGAAGAGGCAGGGATATGACCCGACTACGCCCTGCCTCTTACTTTACTCTGGGCGTATCTTGTCGTTGTTCTCGACCTGTTTGCCAGAAAACCCGGTGGGTGGCAATGAAATTCAAGTCTCACCTGACAGCAAACTTACCATCAGAGCACTGGAAATGGCTTGGGAGCGCCGGGGGTCAACAACGGGTAAAAAGTGATCCACATACCGCCACCACCGACGGTCTAATGTTGATCCACCTTGTTTACTCAGGATTAGCTTCAGCGACAACCCCGGCTTTCCGTTTTTGCTTCAGTCGATAGCCTTCTCCTTTTATTTGTACGACGTGTGTGATGTAAAATCCGGTTCAACATTGCCGATATAATGGTAGCATCTCCCACGAAGGTTTGGTCCTATAGTCCGGACGGTAGGTTACAGGCGTAAATTTACTGCAGGTGTTTCTGATGTATCCACGGGTGGTTTGTTGAAATTTTTATTCCGCACATCATGAACACCTTTCCCCAGTAGTTGCATTTCACAGAATTTCTGATATTTAATGACTTAAACATTTTTTCATGGGGGTGTTTATGGACTTAGTCATGTCCTTATTACAAAAGGGATTATTAGAAAAGGCATTAGACCTTGCCATTTCTGAATCATTCTTCAATGCAACGTCGCCTGATGGTATAAAGAATGCTTTAAAAGCTGGCTATGATATTAATGCTGTTAATAATAACGGTGACAATGCCCTTTTTAGCTGCAGAACCCTGGAAGCCATGGATTGCCTGCTAAGTTATGGAATTAATATACATCATATCAACGGACATGGGCAAAATGCGCTCTTTCATCAAAAAAATCCAGAAATACTGAAGAAACTGATTGGACTGGGTTTAGACACCTCGCATACGGATACTAATGGCTACACATGCATTTTTGAACATTACAGGAATGCTGAAGGACTGACAGAATTAATTAATGCTGGTTGTGATATAAATCACATCGATAAAAAAGGAAGAAATATTCTCTTCCTGCCCCTCTCCCCGGAAGTTTTATCCGTAGCAATAGATGCTGGATGCAATGTCAATCAAATTGATCATTCAGGGAAAGGGTTTATTGACAATGTATATGATTATGAATTACATGATATCATTCTTTCGCATATTGATAGATTTGACAGAAGAACGCTGCATGTAGATTTTTGTAATCTCGACTCAGCTTTTTTCTTGTATTACCTTTCTGAACATGGATTCAAAATAGAACTTAATAAAGACCATTTCACCATTAACAGTTACATTGGTGATTATAAAGAAATCTTATCCATACTTGATTTCATCAGTGAAATTCATGATATTCACTTCTATAAATACAAAGGCGGCCCTCTCTATAAAGATATCGACAAGCAAATTGTAAAGTGGATGATAAGAAATAAGCTCTTGGTTGATTTATCAAAAATAAATAAACACAAGGATTACGAAGAAATTAATTCATACAAAATCCGTCGCGAACAGCAAGAAATCTCCAAGCATTTAAAACCTGCTAAAAGTATATCTGTAACAGTTAAAAATGGCGGAAGATTGTGAGAGCTTATATGTGTGATTTATTCGAATTGTTTCAATATACTGCCTCAACATGAACAAAGAAATTCAGCATTAACTATATTGGGAATTACTCTATGAAACGTATGGTGCTAAGGGTCTGACGCCTCTGGCTGGTGATGTGGAAGCAGCAGGCAATTTGAAAATATCTGCTCGTTGTTTAGTAAACTTGTCAATCATTACCCAAGTGATATTGGTTATCAGCACTCGTGCTGGATCACGGCACTTCTGAAAATAAAAACTAATGAGGTAAAGAATTGTCAGACGTATTCAGGAACTGCCCGTCGCTGATAGCCAGTATCAATGTCAAATCAGGTTCTGATCTCCTAATCGTGCTCTCGCGATCAGTTTTCATAGAAACAGTATCCTTTATGCTCAGAAAGGCATATACCCCTAAAGTAGCTCAGGTTTATCTGGTTGAGGCTAGGACGCGAAGCCATTGGGGAATCTGAAAAAAGTAAAGACTGTGTGATTTGTGAGCTTGATTGAATGCACTATGAGCTCCCGCCGCTGGCGATATTGCTTAAACACCACCTGCAAATAGATCGATAGTCCCCACGAAGGAACGAGGGCATATGCCAGCTTACGTTGTTCGGGAACTTCTGCTTAGTGCCAGTAGCGGACGTTACTAACATAATTCAAGAAGATTAAAGTATTCCGGAAACGATTTTGTTAGAATGTTTTAATTATGTAACCAAGATACATTTTCTTATGAGAGTATATGCGTGTTTTTATCTTATAATCAGAAGATTACAACCTGAACTTGTGATAGTAAAGTTACATAATTAATTATGTTAACATTTAAAAAATCATAGGAATGCTAGTGATAAAGCCTGAAATTACATCTCTATTCAAATACTGCCCTATCGGTAAGAATCAATTAAGTGCTCTTGCACAGCGGAAAATCTGGTACTCAAAACCGGCAGGATTTAACGATCCTTTTGACACCCAATTTTATGTGAGAGGACAAAGGCATGTGTACGAACGGGAAATGGACTCTGAAAAATTATCAGCCATTTTTGGTGAAGATATGTCAGATGTAATGGTTTCCCAAAAACGTTCTCTTGATGAACTTTTGGACAGATTTAAAAGCGGTTTAGAAAAGTTAGGTATTCTTTCACTAGCAAGCAGTAACAAAAATTTGCTGATGTGGTCGCATTATGCTTCTGAACATAAAGGTATGTGCTTAGAGTTTAAACGCATCGCCGGCACAGCCTTAGCAGATGATAAAACAACCAGACCGATGAATTACAATGATAATTATCCATCGATACAGGCAAGTTCAATTTTAAATGAAGTCGATACATTATCTAATAAAATTAGAATATTACATACAAAATCTAAACATTGGGAATACGAGCAGGAGTGGAGACATGTAGTTGAGCAAGGTAATGAGTTACATCCTTGGCCCGCAGAATTAGTTTCTGTTTATTTCGGCTGCAAGACAGATATGTCAGATATACATTTGGTAAGAAGTATAATTACGGACCCAAATGTTAATTACTATAAAGGGAATTTGTACAGTGATAAATTTGACATTTATTTTCAACCGATATAATTACTTAAAAACATATATACATTAACTAATATTAAGTATTATAAATACATCATGATCGATTGAATGTCTGCTGTTCGCTCACAGCAGACCTTCAGCTCAGTTGCTTGGTCCGCTTCGTGCCAGAAGCGGAAGTTGCTAGGCTCATACTGCATGAATCACTGAGAAAGAGATCATACCACTTGAAAGCATCATGCTATGAACACAATTATCTTCTTCGACGGTAAAAAAACCTAGGCCATGTTGAAGAGAGCATCTTAGACTGACTTCCTAAATGTGATCAGCTTTAACTATCGTAATAAACAACCTGTAGAGGTCGTTTTTTGTGCTATAAATCAAAAAATTAGATAACATCTCCACTTGAAATTATCTTTTTATTCTATAGTGATTTACAATGGCTCTGAATAATTTGAATTATACATCTTTTGTCAAATAAATATATGTGGGGGGGATATGTTTGATGATTTTGATTTTAACTTACTAAGCTCAGATGAATTTAAAGAGGATTCAGTCAGAGAAGAGTTGATTTTACCAATTATTAAAGCTCTTGGTTATAAAGCATCGGGAGATAGCCGTGTAATCAGGAGCAAAACGCTTACACATCCATTTGTCTCAATAGGTTCACAGCCAAGAAAGATTTCAATAGTACCGGATTATGTTTTTCTTTCTAACGACCGACCATATTGGATTCTTGATGCAAAGGCTCCTAATGAAAAAATAACCAAAAGCATGCACGTTGAGCAAGCCTATAGTTATGCTATACATCCAGAAATAAGGGCAGAAATGTATGCATTGTGCAATGGGAATGAATTTGTTCTATATAGTATACGGGAACTCCACCCAATACTTAGATTTTCTTTAAAAGACATTGGTAATTACTGGGAAAAATTATTCAGGATATTAAATCCA
Source organism: Citrobacter sp. RHBSTW-00671 (assembly GCF_014103415.1). Taxonomy (NCBI): domain Bacteria; kingdom Pseudomonadati; phylum Pseudomonadota; class Gammaproteobacteria; order Enterobacterales; family Enterobacteriaceae; genus Citrobacter; species Citrobacter sp. RHBSTW-00671. Next base: position 1,763,553 of record NZ_JABXPR010000001.1, on the reverse strand, counting down.
GATATTAAAGCCAATCCGGATGTCTTGAATTATGCGCCTGATTTTGGAATTCACATTCGAAAAATGGGTTTGGTTAAAGATGGTTCTTTTAGTGCCCCAGCTATAAATACAAAATTTATTAGTCGAATGAGCGAACGGTCATACACGTGCATATCTACGATACCCGGAGATATTGACATGGCCATTTCTCTGGACTTTAATAAAAAAACATTCAAACAGCTACTTAAAGTACTTCCATCAGAACAAGCAAATAAAATTAGACAGGCTTTAGGTCAACAACCTTTTCATATACATTTCTCTGAAAACGATCCTGACGTAAAATTCGGAATCACAAGTAATATCAGTAATGAAATACATCACAATGCTGAAGAAAGCTACATTCCTTTCATAGTTAAAGAGGTATTTCCTTATAATAACTCAATCGACGAATGGGAAGAGTTAGCCAAAAGAGAAATGGAGTGAGTTGGTATTTTTAATTTTGCATAAAATTTTTGGTAAATGATTCTCGCGAGCGAATTTAAACCGGTGTAAGCCGGTTTTTTTTACAGTAATATGCTCCCAAATATGAACTAAAGCATCCATTCATAATTCACTGCTCAGCTCCTATTACATTAGCTAACACATTACATTGTAAGTAAAGGCTACTTATCAGTGGTGAGGATAATTGCGAACTTCCACTTTTCGCTCATAGCAGACATGAATACTCTGCTGATTGGCCGCTCCGTGCCTGAACGGGCGAGGTACACCATCTACTCAAACGGACAAGTTTATGGATCACTACAGTATTTGAGATAGAGCAGTTTTTATTGACCTCCTCAGTAATCAGACGCTAAATATCCCGCCACACTTACATTTAGTATGCCTATAGAGGGTTTTATTTTGAAGTCGCTAGGCATGTTGGAACCATGCGAGGTACTGTGGTTCTACTTTATGGTTCCTTTTTGGAACCCATAACGAAATTAATTTAAACAAAAACATTAAATATCAATACACTATGATTAAAAGTACAGGGACACCAGCCCACCACTTGCTCTTCCGGATACGTCCGGGGAAATCCTGAAAGCCCGCACGGCACAAGCCCTGCGGGCTTTTTTGTGTCTGTCGTTGTCCGAGAACATCCGGCTAAATCCAGAGAAAATTGGTACACGTTTAGGTACACGCTATACTGTAGTCCATTAAACGTGTACCAATTATGGAAGGGATCCAGACATGGCGCGCATCACACGCCCCCTCACTAACAACGAAATCCTCAAAGCTAAACCCCGTGAAAAAGACTTCACCCTTCATGATGGTGATGGCCTGTTCTTGCTCGTCAAAACAACCGGTAAAAAACTCTGGCGCTTCCGCTATCAACGCCCAGCCAGTGGCAGTCGAACCAATTTGAGTCTCGGCTCATATCCTGCCCTTACACTCGCAACAGCTCGCCAGATACGTGACCAACATTTGGCTACACTCGCGCAGGGGATGGATCCACAACAGCAGCAAGAGCAAGCATCAGAGCAACGTCAGATTGAGCTGGATAGCATTTTCTCAACTGTGGCCGCCAACTGGTTCAAAATGAAGAGCAAAAGCGTCACAGAGGACTACGCGAAAGATATTTGGCGTTCTCTAGATAAAGACGTATTCCCAGCAATAGGCGCGATACCTGTTCAGGAGATTAAGGCCAGAACGATAGTTGAAGCATTGGAACCAATCAAAGCACGCGGCGCATTAGAGACTGTTCGTCGCTTGGTCCAGCGCATTAACGAAATAATGATTTACGCAGTCAACACCGGCCTGATTGATGCTAACCCGGCATCAGGTGTTGGAATGGCATTTGAGAAACCCAAAAAGCAGAACATGCCCACGCTACGACCAGAAGAATTGCCGATGCTTATGCGCTCTTTAGTGATGTCGAATCTCTCTGTTTCGACTCGTTGTCTTATTGAATGGCAGCTCCTGACCCTAGTTCGTCCATCGGAGGCATCTGGCGCTCGATGGACAGAGATCGATCTCGATACAAAGCTCTGGACAATTCCTGCAGAGCGGATGAAGGCTAAGCGTGAGCACATTGTTCCTTTATCACCACAAGCAATAGAAATTCTGAATGTGATGAAACCTATTAGTGCACATCGAGAACATGTTTTTCCCAGCAGAAATAATCCAAAACAACCTATGAATAGTCAAACTGCCAATGCTGCACTTAAGCGAATAGGTTATGGTGGGAAATTGGTTGCACATGGCCTACGCTCTATAGCAAGTACTGCAATGAACGAAGCAGGGATGAATCCAGATGTCATAGAAGCTGCTCTTGCACATATAGATAAAAATGAAATAAGAAGAGCATATAACCGAAGCACATACATTCAGCAACGCGTTGAGCTAATGGAATGGTGGGGTAATATAATAGCCCATCACTGAACAATAGCCCTAATTAGGACCTAAAATTGTTTTAAGTTCACTATTCAATATAGTTCCTTTATCAATTTTATGTTTTAAATCTTGGAGAAAGGAACTTTCATACCGTTCCTTTAATTTTATTTCAGCATCTAAATTCATTGATGCAATAAATAAATTCAACTCCTGCAATAAATACGCCCTCAGCTTTATAAGACTCAATATGAAATTTATTTTTCTATAGTATTTATATGTATCACTTAAATTATCATTCACTAATCCTCGCATATTCCACCCCCAACCCTTAGTAATTTTCAATATTTCTAAATTCTTTACATTTGAATATTGTATATAGTTCCCACCAAATAAATCCATTACATGATGAGGCATATCCTTACACGCACTTAAATTAATAATAAAGTCCCTGACCGACATCCCACCACCACACTCTTTTGGTATTGATAACTTGAGAACATGTTCAATGCTTTCATAAGCCTTGTGTTTTCCATGCTGTCTTTTAATTAAATTACTATAAACAGGAACAACCATCACGGCTACATTCAGAAACTCAAAAATATTAATCCCATCGATACTCTGAAAAAAAAACTCATCATCAAATGAATATTTATAATATTTCACCCCATTATTATAAAGCAAGTCAGAAGTAAATTTCCGCATTACATCACCAACTAAACCAGCACTTTCACGATATTTTTTGCCGGTTATTACCTCTAAGAGTTTTACTGTTTTTGTTATATCTTCCTCACTCCCTACAAACTCTATAGCTAAATATCCATAGTTAGTATAGTTAGAGTAAGGCGCAACAAAACTTTTAAGATCATTTATAAACATATGGCAATGATTTTCATTCACATTCACTGAATGTTTTTTATATATGGCCGATAGTAATTTCCTCACATATATAAACCTCTTTTTATTATAAATCATGACATCTCCTTACTTTTAAAATATTCTATGTATTTTTTCTCTTGCTCCTCTATGTCAGAGAGCAGAGTGTTAACATTTCTAGAAAACTTTGTTTTATCAGAATACGCAGAAGTCATCATGAATGTTGCGAAGAATACATCCCATAAATTGTAAGATGGCATGTTATTTTTCTCTGCATACAATCTGACCAATGCACTAGGATGCATATATATTTCTTCTGGTATTGCGTAGTAACTACATCCAGAACTGGAGTATTCCAATGGAATGCTGGCTAACAAATCATATAATTTCCTTCCCCAGTTGAATCTCAAACCATACATATTAATGTTAGTGTCATCATCAAGAGTTAGCCCTAACCCATATATAAACTCGATTTTTTTGGAGTCGTCACCAAGGTAGCAAGTCCATTCATTTTTAATTATCTCTAGAATTTCATTGTTCTCAAAAAACTCTGCTAAAACAATACCCATTCCTGTTACAAACATAAAATTTGCGAAGGGAGGAATTGAAAAAATAATCTTTTGTGTTTCTGCAAGAGCTACAATATCTTCAGAGCCATATAATAATAAAAATTGAGACAGGCTCTCTTTTAATGCACAAGGGTATAATAACTTCACAATCTCATTGTCATTTTTGATGAATCCATTGACTAATTCATTTGTTATCCAATAGCACCTGTATCCATTATAATCTGGCATGCTGCTATTTATTTTTAAATTACCTCTACCGTGCATTACTGATAACATTTTAACTTTACTTACTAACTGCTTATTAAACCAACCATCCAAATAACCTTCATTATTTTTGCTGATCAAGCTAATATCATGAGTATTACTTATAACTTTTGATACAAACTCATCTCTCTTAGAAAAAACAACGTGCCCTACTTCATTCAAATTAATTTCATTCACAAACCAAAACGATTCATCATAAAAACCTGTAAGAGTGTTAATTATCCGTTCAATTCCCCCCTGAACTCTTAAGGATTCGATATTAATTATATCCTCTGCTATTTGACGAGACGAAGTTACTACCTTACCTTCTATTTTCTTTTCTAATATTATCTTATCTTTAACCACTTCCAAATATTTTAATGATTCACGCGAGAATTTATGTAGGTAGATGTTTCTTTTATCAAACCAATTTATTGACTCCACTAAATCATTCATCGCGGACAAGTCTATTTTTTCAACGAATCTAATATAAGATAAGAATAGCATTATGGGCAATGAAGATAAATACTCCCACACTCCAATCGTTTTGGATAAGCCGCCATCACCTAAGGTCAATAGCTTAATATTTTCCGCGTCGTTGAAAACCCTATAGACATCATTCAGTAATTCAATCGATAGCTCTATGTCTCCATCAAGTGATGATTGTTCAAAATAATTCTGAATCGCAATCATCGTACCATTGATCTCATCATACCTCTTATTTTTAACATTCGTATTAAGGCATTCAACAATAATTGAAAAACAAGCTTTTTCTAACCAGTTATGATTTTTTATACTTTGAGGTGATGCAAGAGTCGCCGTCGCAAAATTCACGTCAAGTTTAAATCCAGGCGTAAAGTACAACTTTTCATACTCATATATATCCTCAAACCACATACTATTTGTAGGGATCTTATTTTTCAATTTACGGTAATTATATAAAAAAACCACTAACTCTGTAGCCACACCAACAAACCTATGTCCATTAGTTATTTGATTACGCCCTATTAGTTCGGTTAAGCGTACTAATGTTAATAAATTTGCTTTTGCAAGTTTATATTCGTGCGCTTGAAAACTTTTCTCATACCAAAGAGAATCCCCAGCTATAACGTTATTTATTGATTTATTGACCTTTTCCATCACCAATAAACTCAACCTTGACGGATCAAATAATTCAAACATCCTTTTACCTAGAGGGATAAACGACATAGCAGCTACTGCCGAACCTATAAAAATTAATACTATTGATAACGGATTAGTCGCCACCCCTAAACAATTTAGACAGAGCTGTATAACACCGAACACAGTAAATAATGATAAAAACCTTAAATAGAAATTACTAAGCCTATCATTTATCAGAACTCGTCTTATCTTATCATCCGTGTTTGCGTAAATTACACCAGCTATTGCAACCATAGCAGAGAAATACAAACCAATAAAAACACCACTTATACTTGTTACAACTCCAAGTAGAGTCCCATAGTTCCCACCTCCGTCAACCTTAAAGGATAACCCCTTAAAGAAATCAGAGAAAAACGATTGAGAGAAATAGAGAAACAGGCTAATTAAGATAGGCATTACCAATGAAAAAAAAGATAACTTGAGCAATGCAAACCCTGCGCCCGCATTTTCTCTCTTTTCGGTTATTGTGTTTTTGAGTTTATATAGATATTTATAAACCTCAAATACTAAACTTTTAATAGCATAATAATATTGCCACGATTTCTTTTTTCTCATGAAATAAAGTGCAATTTTTGATGCAAGCATAAATCTCTATCCCCAGAGTATCGGCTAGATTCTTACCAATTCCTTCAAAAGAATTTTAACACCCTACTTCGATTTTAACACTCAGCGAGAGAGATATTTGTGATTTTCACTTGTTACTTGAATGCCTAGATAATAATTATTGTTTTGTTCACGGCGCGCAATGCTCTCCCCGCCACGCCTGCCCGCTTAAGAGGTCGCTTTTAATGCAGGTGCATGAACGGCCTCAGGCCGCGCCGGTACTGGTGTTGCGTGGGATAAAAAATACGGGGATTTGCATGCAAAACCATGCACCTTATGGATGCATGGCTTTTTTCGGCAAAAATAGCGGAATTTTCGCGGATTTTTTTGCGTGCTACCGTGCGGCCAGTTCTGCACGTCGGCGGGTGTAAATCAGGTTCTGTGCCGGAGTGAATTTCTGGCGATTATCATCCCGCGAAGCCGCATCAGGCCTGAATCCGATGGCCGTTAAAATGTCGCTGTCCTGCTCGGAATAATTAATTTTTTCACCGGCGGACAGCCACACCGACAGGGCTTCACGCAGATAATCAACCGAGTGCTGCATGGCGCTCTGTTTTACTGCGGGAAGCTGTTCGTGATATCCCATAAGTTCAGGCGCCAGCGTGGCGGCCAGCTCCGCGCCGTGCTGCTGCATAAAGTCATGGAGACGGTTGCGGATGCTGATGTGCTGCACCTCCTCATGTGAGCGGATATAGCGACCGGCGGCCTGATTAATTTCCCATTTTTTCACATCGATATTGTCGCGCAAATCCTGCATTCTGCGCGGGATTTGTTCGTCACCGGCAAGGAGCTGTTCACGGTATTCCCGTTCAAGGTCTGCAAGTTCGGCTTTACGTTTCAGCCAGGTGTTTTTGTTCGTCTGACAGGCCTCAAAGGCCTGCTGTATTGTCACAGTGGTCACGTGTCTCTCTCCTGATTAATGCCGGAACGGCGAACTGTAGCAGCCCTGTACTTTGCGCGGCGGCGGTGGCGCCACCGGCGCGGGGTCGGGTTTCTCCGGTGCGGCACGTATCACACCGTCAACCGACTCGATGGTGCGGAAAGTGGCCGAGCATTCGATATTGGTACACTGGTGATAACGCTGTTTGACGTTTTCCGACAGATACCGGCTGGTACGGACGTGCGCGGTCTTTTTGCAGAACGGGCAGTGAAACATGATTCAGCCCTCTGCCTGTTCGTGGTCTTTTGCGGCCAGTTCAGCGGCAAGCTTCATCCGTCTGGCCGGGCTTCTTAACAGCGCCATATCAACCCCGGTTATGACCGGGCGATTCATGCCCGTTACGGACAGAACCGGCTCCTGCTCCATATCAAAATGATACAGGGCTGACTGCAGATTCAGGGCATCACCCAGCTCACGAGTCACGGTCGCACGCGGCGAGGTTTCTCCGCTCATTTCCAGCGACCGTATACGCAACAGAAAGGCACGTAACAGTGCGGGGCTGATACCGGCTAACGCCTTCTTTCACTCGCTGTTTGCGTAGGTAGTGAACGCTTTTTCATGGGCGCTGATATAAGCCGTACCGGAGGAGCATGCACCAAGCATGGCGAGGCTTTTGTCTTTCTCCAGCTCGGTAATCAGACCGGTGAACTCATCAGCCAGTTCGCGGCTGGCGATACGTTTACTGTGTTCAGCTTTCAGTTCAGGAGTGAGGTTACCGCGCAGGGTTCGAAAGCGGCTGCGCCAGTCCTGTTCGGCCTGTGCGCTTTCACTGAGGGCAGTCTGTCGTTCCTGCTCACAACGCTGAATGGAAGCCTCAATGTCGCTGAGTTTACCCATGCTGGCCGTGTGTGCGTCTTTTGCTTCGTTAAGTGCGGCCAGCGCACCGGCAATACGTTGTTCCGCGCCTTCATCCTGTTTACTGATAACGGTCTGCATGGCTTTGATAATGAGTTCGGGTTTCATGTTCAGGCTCTCCGTGTGTTCAACCTGAAATGATTCTGACGCCTCCTGCACAACAACACGATTCATTGCCGTTGTCAGAGTGCTGGCACAAACAGACCTTAAAAACCGGCTGGCCAGAGAAAGGTCGCAGGAAAACCTTACTCACCGTTTGTTTTTTTACTTATAACTATTCACCACTGTTCACCTTAAATAAAAAGATAAGTAATACAGTAAGTTAAAGGGTGAACAGTTAAAGATCTGACTGTTCACCGTCTGTTCACCACTGTTCACCTTTCAGTTTGTTCAGCCAGTCAGCTACTTAGACTTTTTAGCGATTAAAAAATAGAAATATATAAACAAAAGTAATCATAAATGGGCCACCGGTTTGCCAACATTTACCAAAAAACGGCCAACGTTTGCCACTGTATAAAAAACGCTCTGTTGTGTGATGGAGCAGTACAAAATGACTTGTTGCCCTGCGTAAAAATATTCACAAAATAGAGAGCTACCCGAAGCCGGACGGACACGACCGGCACTGTATGGACTTTGTGAGGTAGCCCAATGCACATCGCTTTTTCTTCCCCGTCTTCTGCCCCTGCCGCCCCGCTGATGCCGGTTTCTGATACCGTTCACGAGCGCTTTATCCGTCTGCCCGAAGTGATGCATCTGTGCGGCCTGTCCCGCTCGACCATTTACGACCTCATCAGCCGGGAAGCCTTCCCGAAACAAATCTCCCTCGGCGGAAAAAATGTGGCGTGGGCGCAGTCTGAAATCACTGCATGGATGGCGGATCGCATTGCCGAACGTAACCGGGGCTATGACGCATGATGATGACCGTTCAGCAAACAGCCCCTTTTTCTGGCTTGCTTCTTTTCGCCGTTTCCAGGTATAGTTTTCCCGCTGTCGCAAAATCGGCAGCCGGGCGTAGGAACCCGAGTTACTCAATGGCGACACCGGACGCGCCATGCGTCTTTTTTTACGTCGTTGCTCAGGCACACCCATTTTTCGGGCTGTGGTGTTTACACCTTAGCCCCTGTCAGATAATGGTGATCCGGGCGGGGCAGCCTTCGGGCTGGCCGGTATTCATTGAGGCCGGTATTCCTACCCCCGTTCGGGTCACCACCCATGAGCGTAGGAACTCCGGTGGTGGCAATAACCGCTACTCAATGGAGGTTGCCACTATGGCTACGACCCTCACCCCGTCACACCCGCAGTTTGTCTTTGTGTTTGCTGCTGTTCGTCGCGCAGACCGTACCCCTCGTATTTGTATGCTCCGCACCGTTGCCGGTGATGAGCACGCCGCACGCCTTTCTCTCGTTCGCGATTACGTTCTCTCGTTTGCTGGCCGTCTGCCGGTTGCGGAGGTTCGCGCATGAGACACACCACCATTACCGCCCGTGACCTCGAATGTCTGGAGCATATGCGCAATGTCGGCCAGCTCGTCGGCGACCTGATGCAGGTGCAGGATTGCGCCACCGTTCGTCGTGACCCGGCGCAGCAGTTACAGCTCACCTCCGTGATTTACCTCATGACCGCCCAGCTCGACGGCGTGGTCGAACGCTGCAATCAGCAGTGGCTGACCGGGGAGGGTAACGTATGAAACAGCCATTACCGCCCGTATTACGCGCCGCGCTGTATCGTCGCGCCGTGGCCTGTGCATGGCTGACCCTGTGCGAACGCCAGCACCGCTACCCGCACCTCACCCTCGACGCGCTGGAAAGCGCCATTGCCGCCGAGCTGGAGGGCTTTTACCTGCGCCAGCACGGCGAGGAAAAAGGTCGCCAGATTGCCTGTGCACTGCTGGAAGATTTAATGGAAGCCGGACCACTCAAAGCCGCGCCGTCGCTGTCCTTTTTCGGGCTGGCCGTGATGGATGAGCTTTGCGCCCGTCATATCACCGCACCGGCACTGCACTGAGGGAGAAAATAACCATGAAAATGAACGTAACAGAAACCGTAAAACAGGCGTGCGGTCACTGGCCGCGCATTCTCCCTGCACTGGGTGTGAAGGTGATTAAAAACCGCCATCAGGCCTGCCCGATTTGTGGCGGTGATGCCTGTAGCGATCGCTTTCGCTTTGATGACCTGGAGGGGCGCGGCACGTGGTACTGCAACCGGTGCGGTTCGGGTGACGGACTCAGGCTTGTCGAAAAGGTGTTCGGTGTAAATCCGTCTGAGGCCGCCCGGAAAGTGAACGCCGTGACCGGCAACCTGCCGCCGGTTGCCCCGGAAGTGATTGCGGCCGCAGAGGCTGCAACCAGTGCCGACCGCAAAGCGGCGGTCGCGCTGGCCGTCAGGCTCATGGAGAAAATCCGACCGGCCACCGGCAACGCCTACCTCACCCGCAAGGGTTTCCCCGCTCAGGAATGTCTGACGCTCACCGTCATACATAAAACCGGCGGCGTGACGTTCCGCACCGGTGATGTGGTTGTCCCGCTGTATGACGATACCGGCGCACTGGTTAACCTTCAGCTTATCAATGCTGACGGTCTCAAACGCACCCTGAAAGGCGGTCAGGTCAAAGGGGCATGTCATATCATCGAAGGGAAAAAACAGGCCGGAAAACGCCTGTGGATTGCGGAGGGTTATGCGACCGCACTCACCGTGCATCACCTGACCGGCGAAACCGTCATGGTGGCGCTGTCCTCCGTGAACCTCCTTTCTCTGGCAAGCCTTGCCCGTCAGAAATATCCGGCCTGTCAGATTGTCCTCGCCGCCGACCGTGACCTTAACGGCGACGGCCAGAGTAAAGCCGCTGCGGCCGCAGACGCCTGTGAGGGCGTTGTTGCCCTGCCGCCGGTGTTCGGTGACTGGAATGATGCGTTTATACAGTACGGCGAGGAAGCCACGCGCAAAACTATTTATGACGCCATCCGGCCACCGGCGCAAAGCCCGTTCGACACCATGAGCGAGGCGGAATTTACCGCCATGAGCGCCAGCGACAAGGCCTTGCGGGTGCATGAGCATTACGGCGAAGCGCTGGCGGTGGATGCGAACGGCCAGCTCCTGTCCCGCTATGAAAACGGCATCTGGAAAAATATCCCTGTCGCCACTTTCTCACGAAATGTGGCTGACTTATTCCAGCGTCTGCGCGCCCCGTTCTCGTCCGGGAAAATTGCCTCGGTGGTGGAGACCCTGAAACTGATTATTCCCCAGCAGGATACACCGGCACGTCGTCTGATTGGCTTTCGCAACGGGGTACTTGATACCCAAAGCAGCGCATTCAGCCCGCACCACAAATCGCACTGGCTGCGCACGCTGTGTGATGTGGATTTTACCCCGCCGGTGGAGGGGGAAACGCTGGAGACGCACGCGCCGAACTTCTGGCGCTGGCTCGACCGTGCGGCCGGTAAAAATCCACAAAAACGCGACGTGATTCTGGCTGCGCTGTTTATGGTGCTGGCGAACCGTTACGACTGGCAGCTCTTTCTCGAAGTCACCGGTCCCGGCGGGAGCGGCAAAAGTATTCTGGCTGAAATCGCGACCCTGCTCGCCGGGGAAGATAACGCCACGTCAGCCGATATCGACACACTGGAAGACCCGCGCAAGCGTGCCTCCCTGATTGGCTTCTCACTAATCCGTCTGCCTGACCAGGAAAAATGGAGCGGTGACGGTGCAGGGCTTAAGGCCATCACCGGCGGCGATGCGGTCTCGGTTGACCCGAAATATCAGAACCCGTACTCAACACATATTCCGGCGGTGATTCTGGCCGTGAACAATAACCCGATGCGCTTCACCGACCGCAGCGGCGGCGTCTCCCGTCGCCGGGTGATTATTCATTTCCCGGAGCAGATTGCCCCGGAGGAACGAGACCCGCAGCTCAGGGATAAAATTGCGCGCGAGCTGGCCGTCATCGTGCGCCAGCTTATGCAGAAATTCAGCGACCCGATGACCGCGCGCGCACTGCTCCAGTCGCAGCAGAACTCCGACGAGGCGCTCAGCATTAAGCGCGATGCTGACCCGACATTTGATTTTTGCGGCTATCTGGAAATGCTCCCGCAGACCAACGGGATGTTTATGGGGAATGCCAGCATCATCCCGCGGAATTATCGTAAATATCTCTATCACGCGTATCTGGCCTATATGGAGGCCAACGGATACAGAAACGTGCTCAGCCTGAAAATGTTCGGGCTGGGGCTGCCCATGATGCTGAAAGAGTACGGCCTGAATTATGAGAAGCGGCACACCAAGCAGGGGATACAAACCAATCTGTCGCTGAAAGAGGAAAGCTACGGCGACTGGCTGCCGAAGTGCGACGAACCCGCAGCAACATAACCTCACTCAGACCGGCAACAGCCGGTCTTTTCCTTTCTGGCCATTGCCACAAGGTGAACAATCCACTGTTCACCCTTCATCGTATATTCACCCTGTATCACCATGAAATTATTAATAAAAAACCAGAGGTGAACAGTGTGAACAATAAAACCTGAAAAAACTTTTTATCACCCCGCGCATCGCCTTACCGGGCGCATCCAGGACGAGCAAAAATCACAAAGGTGAAGAGTCGACTGTTCACTCTTCACCAACTCATCACCACCTAACCACATGATATAAAATGATAAATAACCGAGGTGAACAGTGTGAACAGTTAAATGCAAAAAAACTTTTTTTCTGTGCTTATTGTTTAAATAAAAGACCACATGAAAAAGGTGACACATTTCTAAAGAGGGATCGTATTACTATGACATTTCATAATTGGTACACGTTTAGGTACACAACTGAAAGTTGAATACGGAAAAATCATTTATATTTAATACATTGAGAAATTTATTCAGACTCCGCCAGCCCACCAATCATGATTGGACAGTGCCAGGACAGCACTAGCAAAAACAGGAAGTTAGCAGTCTCAGCAGGACACCGACCAGACGGTGAGGGGACAAAAAAGGATACGCAAAGGAGCCGCGGCTCCCGAGTGACAAAAAAGCCCGCTTATGCGGGCTTTTTTGTTTTTGCTGACCCGTCCTGAATAGCGTTGACACGTTCCAGATTTAATTCCGGAGAACGTGATGATGACTGAGTTCAAACGCACCCAACGCGATTATCCTCTATCCTTTAAAATAGCCGTCGTTGAGCAGGTCGAAAAAGGCGAGATGACCTATAAACAGGCCCAGCAGCGATATGGCATTCAGGGGCGCTCCACCGTACTTGTCTGGCTGCGTAAATATGGCCGGCTTGACTGGAGTCCCGGACTTCCTGACCTGGTGAAGAGGAAACTGCCTGTGGCTCAGACGACTGCCCCGCTTACACCCGAGCAAAGAATCAGGGAACTTGAAGAACAGCTTGAGCTGGCAAACCAGAAAGCTGAGTTTTTTGAGTCCGTTATCAACGTCCTGAAAAATGATTACGGGGTGAGTGTTGTAAAAAAGCGGCCCGGCAAGTCCTCACGCAAAGTCAGGCCCCAAAAATAACAGTTACGCGTGCATGTCAGTTCCTGGGGCACAGCAGACAGGCGTGGTACCAGTACAACACAAGATGTAATAAACGGCAGGAGCATCATGCTCAGGTTCTTGATTTTGTTGCCCGTACCCGGTGCCGTCAGCCGCGAATAGGTACGCGTAAACTGCACTATCTGCTGAACACCCAGGCCGGTAAAACACTGGCTATAGGGCGGGACCGTTTGTTTAACCTGCTGGGTGAATACCGGCTCCTGGTCCCCGTGAAACGGGCATATCACAAAACAACCAACAGCCATCATCGCTTTTACCGGCATCCTAATCTGCTGAAACCCGGCCCTGAACAGGTTACCGCCCTTGAGCCAGAGCAGGTCTGGGTCGCTGATATAACTTACCTTCCACTACGCAGCGGCACGGCTTATCTGAGTCTGGTCACCGATGCCTGCTCCAGAAAAATCGTGGGTTACCATGTCGGGGAAAACCTGCAGACAGAAAACGTGGTAAAGGCGTTCAGACAGGCTCTGAGGCGGAGAAAAACGACAGGTCCGCTGGTACATCACTCTGACAGAGGACTGCAATACTGTTCGGTACTTTATCAGTCAGTTCATGAGCGAAACGGAATAATCTGTTCAATGACCGATGGTTACGACTGCTACCAGAATGCGCTGGCTGAGAGAATAAACGGGATACTGAAAAATGAGTTTTTACTCTCCCGCCCGGTGGATCTTGCACAAGCCCGAATGATGGTAAAAGAGTCCGTGGCCATTTATAACCATGAACGGCCACATCTGGCCCTGAAATACAAAACGCCCGATGATGTTCATCAGGCGTTTTATAGACAAAAAACTGTCAACCTATATCAGGACTAGTCATGCTCTTTTGCCTCATTCGCCCTCCTCAATGCAACCACAAACAGCAGCCCACTTTTCTTTCACCATAGTCTGTCATCTTCCCCTCATACCTGCTTTTAGCCATAACTGATGTGAGCGTCTGCTATGAGCGAACAGCGGACGTTTTGAAGGTAAATTCGTTTTTTCCTTGCCGGTTTTTACCTCACCTAACCATTCATTAGGCATGCCACATCAGTTTTGTTAATATTTCACGCATATAACCAGAATGGATTTTAGAAAATGAATGAGCAGTTAAAGATTGATATTCCTGCACAGGAAGGCCGGGGATTTTGGGTTACTAAAGGTCAAACGTTCCGTGTTATTGATCCAGAAGGTCAGCAGGTTGCTGACCTTCTGGGCTATTTCTGTCGAGGCTGGAGAGAAAGATTGGCTCAGTACATCACAGACACGAGACATAACTGAGCGATTATTTCCCGCAACCGGAGAGTTGTTTTACAGCGAGAAAGGCCGGCCCTTCCTTACCTTTGTGCAGGATAATTCACCGTGTCCGCATGATATGCTATTCCCGGCGTGTAACCCTGGTCTTTACGAACGGGCTGGCCTGTTCGATCATCCCAACTGTCGCGACAACATGCTTTCAGCGCTCCAAAAGGCGGATATCTCACTTCCTGTCGTCCCGGACCCAGTTAATTTCTTCCAACGTTCTGAACCGCAGGCTGACGGTAAACTTGAAGTCCTAGCCTCTGGCAATCCTCCCGGCGGAAATGTGATATTGCGGGCAGAGACGGATCTATATGTCGTAGTTACTGCCTGTTCTGTTGACTTCCATCCAACCAATGGAGGCCGTTGTACTGCTATCCAGATTATTGTTGGTTAAGACCGTGACAGTCGGACTGTACAGTCATAGTGCAAGGAGCGAATCCAGGTACAATTAGTGATGTTAAGGATGGAATTAGTCACTTATTTGCTGGGCTCTTTTTTGAATGCAGGTGTCCATGGTCCGAGCATCTTGCAGCATTGAGGGCGTTGTGATACTGCTTAAGTATACTTCGCAAATAGAGATTAAAGGTGAAAATAGAAGATTGTCTCTTTGACACAATTATTAATCGGTCAGATTCACCATCGATCAAATGGGGAAGATATCAGCAACACGGTATTATTTCCTTCGGAACTGCTGATATGGATTTTAAGTCCCCACCATGTGTGCGAGAAGCGCTAGTAAAGAAAGCAGAGAGTGGGGTTTATGCGTACGAATACAAAACAGATGATTATTACCAGGCGATAACAGACTGGTTCAGTAAAAATCACCACTGGAATATAGAAAGGACCTGGCTGACCAACTGCCCTGGTATGTGGGCCATGCTTTCTTTATGTCTGCGCGCTTTTACTAAGACGGGTGATAATATCCTGATTCATGCGCCGCATTTTCATCCTGCCATCAGCGTCATTGAAGGTGCTGAGCGCAACGTCGTTACGCAGGTACTAACCTTTGATGGAAATCACTACCTCTTCGATCCGATCAGTTTTGAGGAAACTCTCGTTAGAGAAAATGTCAGACTATTTTTCTTGGTTAACCCCCATAACCCTACCGGACGACTATTTACTCGGGAGGAGTTATCCCTCATTGCTGATATTTGTGACAGACATGATGTACTGGTGGTCAGTGATGAGATCAACAGCTATATAACCTATGACAATGCAGCATTTGTGCCCTATGGCAGCGTATCAACTCGCAGTAGTCTGAACTCGGTGACCTTAACCTCCCCATCCAAAGCTTTTAATCTCCAGGGACTGACTTATGCTATCGGTATTATACCGAATGAGGAACTATGGCAGCGCCTAGAAAGCGTTAGGGTTAGTATGGATTTTGATTTCGCAACCAATATTTTCAGCCTGACCGCCGTCACTGCTGCTTACCAAAAAGGGCAGGAGTGGCTCGCACATCTTAACAGCTATCTCCAGGCCAACTTGGATTATATGGATGCATTTTTAAAGGTAAACTTGCCTCAAATAATACTGGTTAGACCCCGTGGTGGATACATAGCCTGGTTGGATTTCCGAGCTCTGGGTCTCACACCGGACGAGCTCAGGCAGGTCATTATTGACAAGGCTCGAGTAGGACTGACGTGGGGAGAAACTTTTGGGAAGGAAGGCGATGGGTTCGAACGGCTAAATTTCGCCTGTCCGAGAGAAATTTTGCAGCAGGGGCTTGAACAACTGAAGGTGGCTTTTTCCTGAAATTCCATCCAACGGCTATAGCTTTAAGATTAAGACGCAGGAACAGACGAGCATAACGAACTTCCGCTTCTGGCACATAGCAGTCCTTAAGACGGTAGCTGGCTGTCATGGGGTGTCGGGGGGCGGAGGTTCAAATCCTCTCGTGCCGACCAAAAACTCCTTTAAGAACCAGCCTTTACGGCTGGTTTTTTTATGCCTGTTTTCTGTACGGGGAAACAATGGGGAATTACCGGGGAAAAACCCCGACACCGCGCATCGACTACACAGCAAAATTTCAGCAATTCACATTGCCGGACAGTCATCAAACTCCCCTAACCTCGCATCATTAATGATGTAGGTGATCACCCCGAACACCGGGAGCGAAGTGCCGTATCCTTCCTTTTCGGCTGGTATCGCTTCCCTTCTCCCGTTCTCCAGGTTTATCAGGTGCGGCTTCGGGTGCGCCCGGTAACGCTTAATCCTGAATTCTCCATCCATCGCACATATCAGCAACGAACCATCGCATGGCGATAAGGATGAGTCGATAAAACAACATTGAAAACTATCCGAAACCAACTGTCATTCTTGCGTTCTGCTTTGGATGAGGCGGTGACGGATGGTGTGCTTCAGATTAACCCTGTATCACTGGTAACAGCCTCACGCTACCAAAGTGATAAATCGGAAGCCGAAAGCAGCTACGTGGTCGATCCGCTATCGCCCGCTGAAGTTGAAGCTTTACTCGCTGTGGCAGGAAACAAGCAATGGGAAAATCTTTTCCGGTTCGCTATACAAACAGGCCTACGTAGTTCTGAACTATGTGCTCTTCGCTGGCGTGATATCGACTTCGTTGGAAAGACCGCTCATGTTCAGAGTGCCAGTGTAGTTGGTGTGATCAAAGGGACCAAGACAAAAGCAGGTACCCGAAAAGTTGAGCTGACAGATGAAGCAATGTTGGCTCTGATAAATCAGAAACCGTTCACCTTCATGAAGGACGCTACTGTCTTTGAAGACCCAAAAACCAAAAAGCCTTGGGCAAGTGCTGATGCTATTAGGAAAAAAGCATGGGTGCCAACATTGCGAAAAGCTGGTATTCGATACAGGAACCCATATCAGACCAGACATACATTCGCCACCAGCCATATCAGTCGAGGTGCTAACCTTGAAGTGGTCAACAAAAACTGGCCACCGCTTTAGAGTTTTTCCAGTATCGACTTTCCGATTCGTTTGGTGGTAATCCACCGTTATAGTCATGCGGCCTTAGCGAGCTGTAATACCCGACGATATAGTCTGTGATCGCATGAGCAGCTTCGCTAAAGTTTATATAACCTGTCACTGGCACCCACTCGTTTTTCAGACTCCGGAAGAAGCGTTCCATCGGGCTGTTGTCCCAACAGTTTCCACGTCTGCTCATACTCTGCCTGATCCGGTAACGCCACAGTAGCTGCCGGAACTGCCTGCTTGTATAGTGGCTACCCTGGACGCCCTTCTAAGAGTCAAGCTGTTATCGGGATACTGTTGATCCGCCTGTTTTGATTGCGCAGTAACGTGTAAACTTCGCGGGAGATATATCGCTTTAGACAGCGTATCGCTTCCATTTTTGTATGTCCTTCGGCTACACGCCTGGCGACATATTCCTTTGTTTTTGCGTCAGTTCGTAAGCGTCCGATGGCGATGATGTGAAGTGCACTATTTGCAGCACGATCTCCACCACGATTAAGTCGGTAACGGTTCGTTTTTCCAGAAGAAACGGGGACCGGGCTGACACCACACAGTGCCGCAAATCCTGATTCTGATCTTAACCGTTGAGGATTGTCTCCGGCAGTGATCAGCAACTGTGAAGCGCTTTCGTATCCGATAGCATTACGTTTAATCAGCTCAGGTGCCAACTCGTCGACAATTGCCGCAATCATGACATCCAGATCAGCGATTTCGTCATGTAACTCGAGATAGCGTCGGGCAAGGGACTTTAATGAAATGCGATAAACGTTGGTTACATTGCGGTATTCACTGGCATCAGGTCTCCAGGAACCCAGGGTCCTGATGAGCTGCATGCGCGTCATATTTCTGAGCTGTTCACGTAATTCATCCGGGGCAGAGATAATATTTGAATGGATAATCTGGAGAGCGACTCTGCGGGCTGATATTGCTGTTTTTCGGCAAGTTTTTAATACCCGCAGGGACTCAATCATGCCATCACGCGTTTTGGGAGTAACTGTCCTGATGCCTGAGAATGCTGCATGAGCGGCACATTCAGCATCAATTGTGTCACTTTTACCCCGTTTGCGTCGCTCCATCCGGTCTGGAGCAGTCACCTCAAGAACTTCTAACCCGGCGTTCTGAAAATAACGAAGCAAACCGGAACCATAGGTACCTGTGCACTCAACACCAATTCGCTTTAATGTCCCAAACGAGGTCATCCATGCCAGCATCTGCCGGTAACCTTGTCGTGTTGTGGAGAAATACTGAGTCCCAAGGACTTTATTGTTCTGATCTACGACAGCGGCAACGTGCAAATCTTTATGTGTATCCACGCCACCCACAACGGCAGCTTCGGTAACTTTATCAACCATGACAGAGCTCCTGTGAGGAAACAGAGTTGAATCTCCAGACAGATAACCCGGACAGGACAGTAACGAGACAAGCCGTCAGGCCCTTCTTGAGTCACGCGCATCGGTGAGGAGATGCCTCGCATGAAGGCGCTTCCGGCAACCGACGGGTCCAGGGCAGGACACAAAAGGTCGATCGCTGTGTGAGTCAGGATGCGGGAAGGTCTTCACTGCATCAGTAATCACACCAATCTGGTTAAACGGCAAACTAAGTGGTGGTAAAGACTGACATCGGCATTATTACTGTCACTGTGGAACATCACTCCGGCTGGTTTACCGCGAGCTTCCCACGCCATTTCCAGCGCTTTGATGGTCAGCTTGCTGTCCGGTGAGAATGACATTGCCCAACCCACCGGTTTCCTTGCGAACAGATCGAGAACAACAGCAAGGTAAGCCCAGCGCTTGCCTGTCCAGATATATGTCACATCGCCGCACCACACCTGATTCGGCTCTGTCACTGCGAACTGTCGCTCAAGGCGATTCGGGATAACGATGTGTTCATGACCACCACGTTTATATCGGTGGGTAGGCTGCTGACAACTCACCAGACCCAGTTCTTTCATGAGCCTTCCGGCAAGCCAGCGTCCCATTTTGAAGCCTCTCAGGGTTGCCATAATCGCGATACTTCTTGCGCCAGCAGAGCCATGGCTGATGTTATGCAGCTCCAGAACCTGACTGCGTAACACAGCTCGCCTGCCGTCTGGCTTTTCGGGGCTTTTTCCCCAGTATTTGTAGCTGCTGCGATGAACCCCGAACACGTGGCAAAGTGTGACCACAGGATACTGCGCTCTGAGTTTCCCGATTAACGAGAATTGTTCAGGGAGTCTGACATCAAGAGCGCGGTTGTAGATTCAATCTGTCAATGCAACACCCCTTTCAATTATCTCTTTCGGTGTTTTGAACTTCAGTGTCTTTCTCGGTCTGTTGTTTAGCTGAGCAGCAACCAGATCTAGTTCATGTTGAGTATATTGGGCAAGACATGTCTTTTTAGGAAAGTACTGCCGAATTAGCCCATTTGTGTTCTCATTTGTTCCCCGCTGCCAAGGACTCTGAGGATCGCAGAAGTAAACTTTAACGCCGGTGCTGACAGTAAATTCTAGATGTCTGGCCAGTTCCATTCCTCTGTCCCATGTCAGTGATTTTCTGAGTTCTGACGGTAAACTCAGGAATTTGTCGGTAAGAGCCTGATTTACTGAGACAGAATCTTTGCCCCTGAGTCTAAGGATGATCGTATAACGTGATTTTCGGTCTACAAGTGTGGCTATATGAGAGTTTTTTGTACCTGAGACTAAATCGCCCTCCCAATGCCCCAGAGAGCGTCTGTTATCGATATTTCGGGAACGTTCGTGAATTGGTGTTCCGTTCACTATGTTAATCGTACCTCTTTCGCCTTTGCGGGTATGACGCCTGCCATGGCGAAGGCTATGCGACCGTCGCAGATGCTGTATATTCAGGTGGTGTAGCGCTTCACGGCTACGAAAGTACAGCGTTTTATAAATTGTCTCAGGTGATATTCGCAGCGTTTTTTGACGTGGTTTTGTTCGCCTTAACCATCCTGATATTTGCTCTGGAGACCATTTCATCTCCAGCTTTTCCAGAACAAGCTTTCGCAATGGTAAATTTTGATCCAGTAAGCACGGTTTTGGCCTTTTCGCCATTCTGTTGGCTCGGTTATTAGCATCAACAGCTTTGTAATAGCGTCTGCCCCGATTACGCTGAACTTCACGTGAGATCGTCGAAGGACTGCGATTCAGCGCAGTAGCTATCGCACGAATGCTCATTTTGGCTGACAAACCAGCTCGTATCTCCTCGCGCTCAGACAGTGTCAGGTGAGCTACAGCCCGCTTACGCTCATGGGGTTTTATGCCGCCAGTATCCCTTAACATAGTGAAGATCGTTCCGGGTTTTGAACCCAGGATATTCGCTATTTCACTGAAGCCTGTTCCGTTCTTCCATAGTTCAAAAACAGAGGCTTTTTCCTCTGCTGTAAATGTTCGTCTCATTCAAAAAACCTCCGCAACCCCATGTTTTCACATAACTGTTGCGTTGACCAATTGAATCTACAGTAGCCTTTTTTAATATGTCGTTTTCCATTTCAATGCGTTATAGTTTTTTCTTCAGCTCACGTATTTCAATCTGCTCCGGGGTTATAGGAGAGGCTTTAGGTATTTTGCCCTGTCGTTCATCCCGCAACTGCTTTACCCATCGCGTCATGGTAGAAAGACCCACATCCATAGCACTGGCCGCAGCTGCAACTGTGTAGTTCTGATCAAGGACCAGTTGAGCGGATTCGCGTTTAAACTCTGCGCTGAAATTTCTTTTTTTCATTGAGGCACCTGTAATGTTCTGAGGTGAGCATATCACCTCTGTTCAGGTGGCCAAATTCAGTAAACCACTTCAAACAGATAACCCTTCCACTATGGTTTATAAACTTGTTGAAAGATTATTGAATTTGAATGAGTTAAAAAAATCTAATAAGCGATAGCGTAAGCTAAGACACATCGTGGACACAGAAGGCTCCGCAAACGAGCCGCATAAAAAATTATGTCAGTTTAATTTTTTATTTTCATGGTGTTATACGTTTTCGGACGCTGGTTCAACTCCCGCCAGCCAAAACTCTCCATCGGTGATTACCAGAGTCATCCGATGAAGTCCTAAGAGCCCGCACGGCGCAAGCCCTGCGGGCTTTTTTGTGCCCGTTACAGCCCGAGAACATCCAGCTAAATCCAGAGAAAATTGTGCACCGCCTCATGTGAGCGGATATAGCGATAGCGAACGGCGGCCTGATTAATCTCCCATTTTGTCACGTCGATACTGTTGCGCAAACCCTGCATTCTGCGCTGGCTCGGTTCGTCACCGGCAATGAACTGTTCGCAATATTCCCATTCAAAGTCGGCCTGCCCACCAAACACCGGTGAAAAGCCCCTGGCATAAGCTGAGGACGTTTTGTCTCTGTTCGGTTTAACCTTAGCCCCACAAAAATTGTGGTTAGAACAACATACCATCTGCTTGCTGCCATTCAATTGGGCGAATAAAATAGAATGAATACATCCGATTTTAATATATATATCCACAAAAAATGAAAACCACATGGCACAATAGATAATAATCACAACATCCCAAAATAATGGTAAAGTTCTTAGTGAATTTAATAATAAATAAAAAACCGCGAACCATGAAAATTTAACTTTAGTCAAGCAATAACAATAAGTTAGAGCATCATTGATTGCATTAATAGAATGTTTCATGGACAATAAAAAGCTGTTCTCCATTTTAAATTCATGCAGGAGGCATGATGGAGCAGCTTGATAAACAGGTCATATCCATTCGTCAATTACTTTCTGTTAAGCAATTAGCGATTCCGAGTTACCAGCGCCCTTATCGCTGGAATAGCAAAAATATAGCTGATCTTTTTGCCGATCTGGGATCGCACCGCGATAAAACGGCCTATCGACTAGGTTCCGTTGTTTTCCATAAGCACTTGGAAGAAGAAAAAACGTGGCTGGATATTGTTGATGGTCAACAACGAACCCTGACCTTAATGCTGGCAGTCAAAGCATTGACAGAAACTCGCCTGCACAACCTCAAACGCAAAGACCTGGTCGAGCAACTTACCAAACTCAAACCTGATGTCGATGCTTTTATGGCACGTCAGCGTTTTGCCAGTTTGGATTCACAAGCCAATCTTCGACGTAATTACCTGGAGTTACTCAGGCTTGTTGAACGCACCGAGTTCAGCGAAGAACTTATCGACTTTATGCTGAACCGCTGCGAAGTTGTCACTTTCGTGTTGAATGAAGTTTCAGAAGCATTTCAGTTCTTCGATTCACAAAATGCACGCGGTAAAGATCTGGCTCCCCACGATCTACTTAAGGCCTTCCACTTACGTGAGTTTTCCGCTGATGAAGCTGGGCTAAAAGCTGAAGCAGTCGCTCACTGGGAGAGGATGCCTAGCGAAAGGCTGGCAACGCTCTTTGCCAATTACCTGTTCCGGGTTCGTCAGTGGGCAGAGGGTAAATCAGCCCGCTTCTTTGGCAAAGGTGAAGTTGACCTGTTTAAAGGGATCAATATTTCTCAGATCGCGCATTTCCCGTATGTGAGTTCATTGCGGATCGCCCACCACTATGTCGATGATTACAACAGTCAATACCAACGCAAAATTGACGGTCAGAGCCTAAGTTTCCCCTTCAGTCTGGATCAGATGATCATCAATGGCCGCCGTTTCTTTGAAATGGCCGAACATTATCAAAAGCAGGTCGCTGTTATTATCAACAGAGAAAAAGATGCTGATGAGAATAAGCCAATTACTCTATTGAATGAGGTGCTGGAACCCTGCGCAAGTAATATTCTATACACCCTGAACAGCTATGTCAGGCGCACCCGCACTGGCGATCGCTATGTCCGGGCGATGTTCGATTGCGCTCTGATTTTTTATATAGATAAATTCGGGACTCAGGAACTGTCTTTGGCGATAGAAAAATGCTTTATCTGGGCATATACCTGCCGTATCGGTCAGCAGGTGGTTCAATTAGCTACCGTCGATAACTATGTGCTACATAACAACCTACTACGTACTATCCGTGATGCACGCCACCCCAAAGATCTACATGCTTTCCCCCTGCGCACGCTCGGCATCCAGGATAATAAAAATAATCGCAATGGAACTGAAGATGAGCTAATCATGCTATTCAGGAAGATGAGATATTATGAGTAATTCCCACGTACGGCCTTTTTTTATAAACGATTTACTTAGCGACCGCGCAAAATATTTGATTCCAATGTACCAGCGTAATTACGCCTGGGGCCAGGGCGAAATCACTCAGCTTTTACAGGATGTGCTGGATTATCAGAAAAAATCCGCTTCCGCCAGGCATCCGCAGACTTATTACATCGGTACATTAGTGGTGTTTTCCCGGGGGGATGACTGCTATGAAGTTATTGACGGGCAACAACGCTTTACAACGCTCTCCCTACTTGCTAATTGGCTGAAATGCCACGCAGATAAATCTGTTGATATGCAGTGGTATCAAAAACTCAATCTCACTTTCGAAAGTCGCCCTGTCTCTACCCTCACCTTCGAAAAGTTATGGCAAGGCGTAGATGTGCAACATATGCGCGGTGACGATTATAACGAAGGTTTGATCAGAGGTTACGAAATGATCGGCAAAGCGTTGACTGAGCTTCAGCTTAAAGGCCGCGCGTTGAAGGTGTTTTGCAAGTATCTGTTCAATCACGTGCAGATTTCTCGCATCGAAGTGCCAGCAGATACCGATCTTAATCATTTTTTTGAGGCGATGAACAATCGTGGCGAACAACTCGAAAAACACGAAATCGTCAAAGCGCGTCTGATGAATGTCCTGAATGGGATTAGGAATACCAAAGAGCGACACAAAAGTCTTGATACTCTGGCCAGAGTATGGGACGCGTGTTCGAATATGGAACGTTACGTCCAATACGGTTTTACGCCTAAAGAACGTCAACAACTGTTTGGCAAAAAGCATATACATCAATTTAATCCAACCAGTTTCTCCAATTTGGTTGAATTGCTGAATCAAGCGGGCTCATTTCCAGATACCGACGCCACAGAAGCACAACATCAACGCCAGGGGCAAACTCTGGAAGAAATATTGTGTGACACTCGTCTGGATAGTACTCTCCAGCAAGAGGAAGACAGCGCAGGCTCAGAGCGTTTTAACAGCGTGATAAATTTTTCAAATTTCCTTCTTCATGTACTCCGTCTTATCAGCAGAGACCCAGGTACAACTGAGGGAGTGCCACTTGATGACAAGCAACTCGTTGAGCAATTTGAGTCACGCCTGCTGAAGCAGGAAAAGCCAATCGCCGCGGCAAAAGCTTTCATTTATAGTTTACTGAAATGCAAATATCTTTTTGATCGCTATATTATTAAACGAGAATTCACTCAGGGCACAGACGGATGGAGCCTGAAACGCTTATATCAATACTCGCCCCAAAGTGTAGGTTATATTAATACCTTTGATAATAACGAGGGAGAGTTTGAGGATATAAACCGCCAGGTCCTGATGTTACTATCAGCTTTCCATGTCTCAACACCAACACTGGTTTATAAACACTGGCTCAATGGTGCGCTGACATATTTGTTTGATGAGCACAGCCCGGAAGATGAAATTGATGCTGGAGACTACCTGGCTTATCTTGAGAACATGGCTCGCCGCTTTGTCTTTATGAGATTTTTAGCCCAGGATGAAGCTGCATCATATTACAATATGATTTTTGGTGATGATGATGTTCTTCCAGAGATCATCTGCGGCAAACGTTGGTCGCAGGCTATCAACGCTAAATTACGATTCGGGACTATCGAAAATAACTTTGTTTTTAACTATCTTGACTATTTACTGTGGAAAAAACAAAACACGAGTAATGATATTGCCCGCCGTTTTGAGTTTACCTTCCGAAGCTCGGTGGAACATTTTTATCCACAGCACCCTATAGATGGCCATCCCAGAATGGATGAAGATCAGTTACATGCTTTTGGGAATCTCTGCCTGATTAGCCACAGTAAAAACTCGCGGCTAAGTAATTTCCAACCCCAGCAAAAGAGAGAGCATTTTGAAGCCAGCCTGGCTCGAAAAGAGATCGACAGTCTGAAACTTCTGGCGATGCTCGAGTTGATGAAGCGCAATAAGCAGTGGGGTGAGGAGGAGATTATCAGTCATGGTAAGGAGATGGTAGCGCTGCTGGCCGAGGAAGTGGAAGAGATGTATTAATGCAGAAAGCCGCTCCCGGCAAGGTGTCGCGAGCGGATATAACATTGTCGGCGTATTATGGCGGAGCGGGCATCTATGGCGTCATGCTTTCATTATTTATCAGCGTTGCCAGGCGCTTAATCTGTTGTCCTTCGCTGTCAAAATTACCCTCATCAAGCCAAAGAGTGAACGCTTCGCGTAGCGCCGGATATTCACTATCAATGATTGAATACCAGGCGGTATCCCGATTACGCTGGTGTACGACAACGGCCTGACGGAATATGCCTTCGAAGGTAAAACCAAAGCGCGTGGCTGCCGCTCGAGAAGGCGCATTAAGCGCATCACATTTCCATTCAACGCGACGATACCCCAGCCCCCCAAAAACATAGTCTAACAGCAGCGACATGACCTCCGTTGAAACCCGCGAACGTTTCATGCGTGATGAATAGGTCACCCAACCCACTTCTATTACGCCATTCGATGTATCAATGCGCATAAGTGCCAGCGTGCCGACAGCCTGCATGCTGGCCAAATCGATTACGGCAAAATGCATGGGGTCGGTCTGCGTCGCAATCGTCGTTAAATAGCTTAAGAAAGAATCAAAGGTCGTGAATGGCCCTGACGCGAGATAGGTCCAGTCGCGAGCGTCAGGCGTATCGCAATAGGCGTCATAAAGCGCCTTTGCGTGGCGTTCGACGTTAATACGCTCAAGTTTGCAATAACGACCGGTGATGTGCTGAGCCGTGGGAAATCGCGCACCTTGCCAGTCCGGTAACCCTAAACCAACGGGTTGCTGGAATTCATTAAACGTGGATGACATGCTATTTACCTCTCATAATAGAGTGTCAAATGACTGCAGAATAAGAGACATCTGACGGGGTAAAAAGAACCACAATGGATGTTTTTAACAGATCCACATGACAATGCTATACCCAACTCCAGCACCGTATTGCTTATCCGCAATTAAAAAATACCAGCCACGAAGCTGTTATGGAAATAAGAAATACGGCCATTAATGACATGATTACGCGCATCGCTATCATCATCAAAACAACGCTACATGGCATGGGCAAGACGACGAATACCCTCAACAATAACCTCTGGTGGGTGATTCGCAAAACCGATCAAAATCCCCTGCCGGGAGATATCCCCATGATAATAATGACTCAACGATTGAATCCCCATCCCCAGCATTCTGGCTTTCTGTTCGACCTCATCGCCGGTCAACCCGTCATGCAACCAGCAAACAATATGCACGCCTGAATCAGAAGGCTGGACGGTCATTTTATCGGCAAGATAGCATTGAATAGCATTAACCAACGCCGTTCGCCGCTCGTAGCATGCCTTACGAACCCGTCGCACATGGCTGGCGTAATATCCTTCTTCAATAAAACTCGCCAGTACCGCCTGCTCAAGATAACTGGAGCCAATATCGGAAAAATATTTTGTCACGATAAACTGTTCTTTTAATCCTGGCGGGACAACTAAAAAACCTAAACGAAATTCTGGGTACATCATTTTTGAAAACGTCCCTGAATAGATTACCCGCTGATGCTGATCCAGTCCCTGCAAGGCTTGCAAAGAACGTGCGGCATAACGAAATTCACTATTGTAATCATCTTCAAATATCCATGCCCGGTTAACCCGAGCCCATTCCAGTAGCTCAAGTCGTCGGGATAAACTGAGTGTCCCGCTAAGCGGGTACTGATCGGAAGGAACAACATAGGCCAGTTTCGCATGAGGGAAATGATCGATGCCGTATTGAACATTCATTCCTTCGCTATCCACTGGCACAGGTCTCACTATTGCCCCTGTTGACATAAATACCCCGCGCGCACCTTTATAACCAGGGTCGTCCAGCCAAACGTCATTTCCTTTTGTAAGCAACGCCCGGGCAGTAATATTTAACGCCTGCTGAATACCGTTGACGATAATGATCTGATCTTCACTGCAGTTAACCCCTCGCGTCGTTTTCACGTAGTGACAAATTGCTTTCCGTAAGGGATAAAAACCGCAGGGGCTGGTATGAGAGCCGAGTTGATGCCGGGATTGTCTCCAGACTCGCCCCAATAACTTGCCCCATAATGAATGAGGAAAGAGATCGGTACAGCCCACACCGACGGCGAACAGACGGTTCATTTCACGCCCTTCAACATCGCCAGACCATAAACCACGAACGGATACGATATCCGCATTTAGCTGCCCATCAGCGGGCAGTTCATCGCCTTGCTGCGCTTCAGGATAGAGACCGCTGATGCTGCGGTCAGGAAGACTTGGCGTGACAAAGGTTCCGGCTCCTTTGCGCGTCTGAATATACCCTTCGTCTAACAGTCGGTCATAACCCGCAATTACCGAGTTCCGTGAAACTGACATCATCTCGGACAGTCCCCGGGTTGAAGGTATCTTTGTCCCTGGCGGCAGACGGCCTTCTACGATTGCGTTGCGTAGCGCATGGTACACCTGTTCCTTAATAACGCCTTGCTCTAAAAAAAGTTCCTGAAATAAAGGTGCACTATTTTTTTTCATTGCACTCGCTCTTACGTTAAAAGTGGATCCTGGAAATATATGCAAAGTGTCTCTTTGCGGTGGCTTAAGCAATATTTAGGATAACCGCCATAGAAAACCACTCTGACTAAAATTATCAGGAGACCTATGAGTAAGCCAAACACAACTGCGCCGATTACCATCGAACCCGTCACCCAGCAAGACTACGCGGGCTGGCTACCGCTTTGGATAAATTACCAGATTTTTTATCGTACTGAAATTTCAGACAAGGTCACACAATTAACCTGGGGTCGTTTTCTCAATCCTGTGGAGCCTGTTTTTTGTGCTGTCGCAAAATCGGACGGTAAAATTGTCGGTCTGGTGCATTATCTCTTTCATCGCTCAACCTGGGCGGAGTCTGATTATTGCTATCTGGAGGACTTATTTGTTAGTGAAGAAACCCGGGGCAAGCACATCGGCAAACAGCTTATCGAGTATGTTCAAAAACACGCCCGCAAACGCCATGCTTCAAGATTATATTGGCACACACATGAAACAAACCTCCGCGGTCAGCGCCTTTATGACTGGGTTGCCAGCAAGAGTGGGATGATCGAGTATCGTATGTAAAATAGATAATACCCATTAAATCGGGTAGTTTTCTGTAAACATCCCTCGCATTGTATCTTAAATTTTCAACACATCGTCTGCGGCTGTGTTTCGCAAAGCCGCAGAATCTGAAATCGTCAGATTTCTGAGGCCAAATACCCGCTACGCTGATAAGTGACATACTCATATATATTCTAATTTTTCCATCAATAAAAACATTACTTTTCAACGCGCTGCACATATCTTATTGCTCATGCGTTTTATTTCCACATAAAACTGCCCTACACTTATTTCTACATCTCTATATTGCCGGAGCGACCTCTAAACACGCCGCCGGGTTGTATCAGTGCGGCATGAGTTAATATACTTTCTCATACTTTTGGGTGATAACAATTTGGCTAACTGGCGATCAGGAGATGTTGGAGGAGCTGGATAATAAAATAATAGTGTAACCATACGGGGTGTTTTCCCCAACGTTAAAAGCATCACTTTCACACACAAAGGAGAAAACAGGGTGCCGGAATAGCAACTTACGCTGCCCTTCTGGCCGTAAGCGAAGCATTTGATTGATGGTGTAGAGTAAAATGAATCAAATACGAGAGTCATTACACAATGTTGTTTTCCCTGATATTCTGCCTGACTCATGGCCTTATCAGTCCTGGTGTTCACCTGCCGATATTGATACCGATATCACCTGGTATTCTTTTACTGAACTCGACTTAATCCTCGATGTTTGGCTAGGAAAGGACTCGCTGGTCCCTGTCAGGAAGACCGTTTGGGGGTTCGTTTACGAGAATGAACCATTGGTCCAGATAAATATTAAAGATGAAATTGCTTATGTTGCAGTCAATCGAAGATTTTATTCATGGGTCATTATTGTGGCCGGCACCTACAATTTAAACATCAGCCTCGACTTAACGACCATATTTAAACACACCGCATTAGCTGATACGGCTCTTTGTATTATCGTCAATAGAGTTGACATAAAATCTGCAGATATATCACTTAACACAGCAAAATCTTTTATGAACTTCATTTTTTTCCATGAACTGGTTCATCTCACCTGCCGCCAGCATGAGTTGAGTAAGCATAACGGCAATCTGTTTCCCTACATCAGAACGATGGAATTTATTGCCGATTTTTTAGCCTTCGAAAACACGCTCATACCATTAGCCTATGCAGATACCCGGCAAAAACGAAACGCGGATCTGCTGGCAAAAACATCCCGCTGCCTTGGCTTTGTCATCGCCTCCTATTTTATTATTAAAACAAGGCAAATGAGTTATCTCAACCAGTACCCTACAATGAATGAACGGACCATTTTATTGTTGAGTTATATATTAACACCCTATTTAAAGCGGAGTGAGCGCGCTGGTGCACTGCTCAAGCATGAAGCCAAAGGAATAATGGACGCCTATAGCAGACGAGAAAAGCTAGGTTTTACCATTAACAATGATGACTTCATCATTACCCCTGAAAATACCGAGTGCCAATGCAATTGTTCTAAATGTAGTTCATTCACCAAAGAGGTATATAAAAGAGCCAGGCCATTAAATGCCGAGGTTTTAAATCACCTTGACGTTTATACAAATTGCTTCCCTGATAACAATGTTATACGCACCTATCCCGATCTGGGTGAAATAACCAGTAAGACATCTTATTTTTGCAGTTTAAAAAATCCGCTATTGTTTTCCTTAGAGAGAACGATTAAAGATTTAATTTAACGGCATAACGATAAATCCTGTGACTCTGGAACAGCAGAGCCACAGGCGTTTAATACTAATCAGGCATTACTGGGGAGTGCACCTACGGCATGTGAACTTTTTACGGTCAACGTCACCACGGCGGAACATAACAGTGCGGCGATCATAAAGATAAATGCACTGTTGTAACTTCCGCCGCTGCTTTGGATCAGCCAGCCAATAATCGGCGCAGAAACGACCCCCGCCATCTGACCGCCAAAGTTAACGATACCGGAAGCCCGCCCCATGATATTGCTGGGGATGGTATCCATTAAAATGCCCCAAAATGTCGCCATGGCAAAGAACATAAACAGCGCAGAGACACACTGATAAACCACCGCCATATCCGCGCTGCTCACGCTGAAGGTCAGATACAGAAAGCCCGCCGCAATAACCGACGTCACGACATACAACGTTTTGCGCATCGGTTTGAATTTATCTGAGCAATATCCGCCGATTAAGGTCCCACCGGCACCAAACAGGAACGGAATTGCCGCCATCACCCCCGTCTTCGCCAGTGAGAATTCACGCACGGTAATCAGGTAGCTTGGCAACCAGGTTGAAAACCCCCAGAAGGTGATATCAAACAAGAACCAGATACTGGCCATCTGCCAGAGCACCGGCATCCTGAGCACGTCTTTAAACGCAATAGCGCTCGTGTTTTGCAGGCCACCCTGATCGTCAGCAGCTAAATCGGCCAGATCCTGTTGCGTAATGGCAGGATGATCTTTCGGGTTGTCACGCGTAAATAAGTAGATACCCGCAGCAATAAACAGGCCCGGAATACCCAGCACAATAAAGACCATGTGCCAGCCAAATGCCCCGATAATACTTGCAGCGACCACCACCGCCAGTGCAGGGCCTAAGGTATTTACCGTTGACTGAATTGCTGTAGCCCGACCGCGCTCTTTCGAAGGGAAATAGGTGGAAATCATTTTCCAGGACGCTGACGGGAAGCACCCTTCGCCAATACCGAAGAAGAAGCGAACAGCCAGCATCAACGGCAGCGTTAATACCGCACCGGTTAAGCTGGTGAAAACAGACCACCAGGCAATACCAATGGCCATAATTTTACGTGAGCCAAACTTATCCGCCAGTAAACCACCGGGGATTTGGAACGCGGCATAACCTATGAAAAAGGCGCTAATAATTAAACCTTGTTGGGTTGTATCAAGATTTAAATCTTTGCCGATATAAGGCAACGAAACGCTCATGACCATTCTGTCGAGGAACGAGAGTAGCCACGCCAGCCAGATTAATGTCAGGACGGTATATCTTGCTTTCCAGGTCTTAGGTTTACCTGAAGGTAAAGATGTTTGTAGTTTCATTGTGATGTCCTTGGGGTGTAGTGATCTACCGCGGCCATAAATGGTCGCGATAGATCCATGCGTGTTTAGCGTTATTTATTAATATTGTTTTCTGATAACAGTACCGCTACAGGCATAACTTTCCGTGCCATTAATTAAGGCAATGCGTCCATTAACCATCACGATTTCAATCCCTTCCGGATACTGATTAGGTTCAACAAATGTCCCCTTATCCGCAATAGTATTGGGATCGAACATCACAATATCCGCCGCATACCCTACCTTCAGTAATCCGCGATCCTGCAGTCCCAACACCTCTGCGGGTTTGCCTGTCATCTTGCGGATTGCCGCCTCCCAGCTCAGGCATCCTTCTTCACGCACGTATTTACCCAGCACGCGCGGGAAGGCGCCAAACACACGTGGATGTGGTTTACCCGCGCCCATCAGCCCGTCAGTGCACACGTTCTGTTCCGGCCGGCAGAGAAACTTAATGACGTGCTCTTCAGTGCCGTAAAAATCGACCATGCCAACGGCGTTTTCTTCTTCAAACAGCAGATCGAAGGTGGCGTTGTACGGATCTTTACCGCGCAATTCCCCCAGTTGAACAAGGTTCAGACCAACTGCATCCTGATTTTTCTCAGTCTTGACGCTGGTGACAAAAATCTGGTCCAGGCCTGCAAAATCAATGAAGTTATCCCAACCAGGAATGCCCTGCTGGATATCCTCGATCATTTTGGCGCGCAATTCAGGTGAGGCCAGACGCTCAAGTAATTTGTCCGTCCCGCCGGAGTGGACCCACGGTGGCAGGATCACGCCGAGCATGGTGCTTCCCGCCACGTACGGATACTGGTCGTAAGAGATACGGATCCCCTCTTCCTGGGCCTGCTCCAGCATGCCCAGCATCTGGTCAATCAACCCCCAGTTTTTCTTCCCACAGACTTTCATATGTGAAATATGCAACCAGACGCCGGTAGCTTTAGCGATGTCGATCAGTTCCTGCGTTGAACTGATGATATCGTCAGCCTCACTGCGCTGGTGTACCACAAAGATCCCGTCATATTTCGCCGTGACCTTGCACAACTCAATCATTTCGGCGGTATCACCAAAGGCACACGGCATATAGATAAGCCCAGTAGAAAGACCAAACGCGCCGGCTTTTAGCTCACGCTCAAGGACTTCACACATTTTCGCCACATCTTCACGCGTGGAAGGGCGTCCATCCAGCCCCATCGCTTCCATGCGTACGTTACCGTGTGGCACCAGATAGGCCAGGTTTGTCGCCGGATGTCGGGATGCCAACAGGTTGAGATAGCCGTCCGTGTTTTTATATTTCCAGTCAATTTTGTCGGTGTCGCCGTCCAGTCCGGCAATATTTTTACGCCATGCCGGAATATATTCCTCCGGCAATGGTGCCAGCGCTACGCCATCCTGCCCCAGCAACTCGGTAGTAATCCCCTGGCGGATTTTCGCTGACAGCGCAGGATTAATAATGGCTGACAGGTCAGAGTGTGTGTGAGTATCAATAAAGCCCGGACAAATAATTTTCCCTGTTGCATCAATAACCTGTTCATTGACGCCCACATCAATTTGACCAATTTTGACAATATGCCCTTCATCAACCATTACATCGGCAATTCGGCCTGGATTACCCGTTCCATCAATCACATTTCCGTTTTTAAAAATGGTTTTCATCGTTATTCTCCATGGCGGTGCCGCGAAGCAGCACCACCTGTAAGGTAAGAGGTATTTATCTTTATTTTTTAACGGCGATAGAGTGTCTGGATGATGCTGTAATAGCCGCGGGCCGAGCCGGTCAACTGATCGATCTCGATATACTCGTCGATGGTATGCGCCAGGTTTTCACGCGACGGCCCAAACCCGATAGTTTTGATCCCCGCTTCCCCCGCGTAGTGGCTGCCGTTAGTGCAAAATGAGTACTGAGTAATCGTTGGTGAGAAACCCGCTTCGCGAACGCCCGCCAGAGCGGCCTGCACGAACTCGTCAGACTCGTCATAAACCCAGCCAGGGAAGAAACGCTCACCCTCAATGGTGGCTCCGGTATAGCAAGACTCCTTACCAACGGCATAAGAGACGCGGGCTTTGAACTGCGGGTCCTGGGCAGTTAGCTCCGCAAGTGCGTTTTCCAGTGGCGCAATAACGCTTTCTTTGGTTTCGCCCACCAGCAAGCGGCGATCGTAGGTGGCGCGGCAGTAATCCGGCACCACTGATGCGCCTGGGTATGGCGACGATTTAATGTCTGTCAGTTCCAGAATCCCGGGGCCAAGCACCGGGTGGGTTGGCGGAGTGATAGTGCGAATTTTGTCGATCAACTGCGCCATTTTGTACACCGCGTTAATTCCTGCCTGCGGGTTGGCGGAGTGTGCTGGCTTACCAAAGGTTTCAACCACAATTTCTGCACGGCCACGCTGGCCGATTTTCAGATTCAGTTCAGAAGCTTCGCCAATGATGACGTAATCAGGCTGATAGCGCTCACTGACCAGACGAGCGGCAATGCCTTCAAAACACTCTTCATGAACGATACAGGCGACGTAAATTTTCCCGGCGAAATTGCGCTGATTATCCTGGCCGAAAAAACCTACAGCGGAGATCATCGCAGCAACAGCACCTTTCATATCGGTGGTGCCACGGCCATAAATTTTGCCATCGTCAATATCACCGCCGTACGGGTTGCGGGTCCACTTCTCTTCGTTCACCGGCACAGTATCGATATGACCATCCAGAACCAGCGTTTTCCCCGGCTGATTTCCCACAATACCGCCGACGATATTGCCGTATTTATCAACATGGATGTCGTCGAACTGGTAATGCTGCATCATTGTTTTTATGGCATTTACCACGTCCCCTTCCTGACCGGAATAGCTTTTTTGCTGGATCAGCGCCTGGCAATTTTTAATAACTTCTTCAATACGGGTTGCAGATAACATGGGTTTCTCCGTTAATGCTCTCAATCAGGAAATTATTTATTGATGCCCGGGTACTGACCGCCCCAGACAATATCCAAATATTGTTGCGGGTCGGTATCGCCTTCAGTACTTATCAGCAACACGCGGGAATGCTCATCCAGACCCAGTTGCTCACGGGTTGGTGCCAAATCCGGGGAGGTCATCAACAGCGCCAGAAGACCTGTCGTGACGGCCCCAGATTCACCTGAAATAATATGTGGGTCGCCCGCCAGCGGATTACCCAACATACGCATCCCCAGCGCCGCGACTTCATCAGGGCAGGAAGCAAATGCGGTGGCATAATCACGCAGTAACTTCCAGCCAATGCTGTTTGCCTCACCGCAGGCCAGACCCGCCATTACGGTCTGTAAATCGCCGCCTACCGCAACAGCTTCCCCCTCTTTTGCACGAGCTGAACGATAGAGACAGTCAGCAATTAGCGCTTCGGCGACGATCACTTTCGGACGATTTTCGCCCCACGCGGCCGTCACCATGCCCTGCACCATTCCCGCAAATGAACCCACACCGGCCTGAACGAAAACATGCGTCGGGGCAACCTGATGGAGCTGATCAATCGCCTCCAGCATCAGCGTGCCGTAGCCCTGCATAATCCACAGTGGGATCTTTTCGTACCCTTCCCAGGCCGTGTCCTGGACAACGATCCAGCCATACTTTTGCGCCTGATCCGCGGTCATGCGCACGGCATCGTCATAGTTCATATCCACGATTTCAGCGGTAGCGCCTTCATTGCGGATTGATGTCAGCCGCTGCTGTGAAGACCCTTTCGGCATGTAAACCACCGCATTTTGCTTTAACTGGCGCGCCATCCACGCTACACCGCGCCCGTGGTTACCGTCGGTGGTAGTGGCAAACGTCACGGTCTTCAGGTCATGGCGTACTGCTTCACTGGTCATGACATCAAACGGCAATTCGCTGATATCCTTCCCTACTAATTCCGCGATATGGCATGCCATCGCGTAGGCGCCGCCCAGCGCTTTGAACGCTTTCAGGCCAAAACGCTGAGACTCATCTTTGAGGTAAATATTTTTTACGCCCAGTTTTTGAGAAAGTGCCGGCAGCGTATACAGCGGCGTTGGAGCGTATCCCGGAATAGACCGATGAAAATTCAACGCTTTTACCAGCTCCTGACGACTAAAGGGTGCCAGCGCTGCCTTAGGGTGCTTGGTAAACGGCGTCTGGTTGATAAAAAATGATAAGTTTTGCTGCATCATAAAACCTCATTGTCCTGGTAATTCATTCCCTGTAATCGGTGTAATACAGAGTTATTTACGCTATCGCTAATCCATAAAAGCAAAATGCTTACCAGCTTTTTAGAAAATGAGGGAAAACTTAGAAATAATTTAATAAATGCTTTTGTTTCAATGTATTAATCAATTTTTAATGAAAGTAAGGTAAAAACAGCCGTCGTTAGTTTATCGCCTGATTTTGATAAATTCTCATAAATGATAAATAGTGTGATCACGGAGGATAAAATTAAAAAAACATCCAAAAACAATGTAGTAGATTGATTTTTCGCAAATCAATTTTGCAATGGTTCGCCTATTTATCATTTTCCTTGAGAAATGAGACACTTTGCCGGAGAAGTATCATGATTTCAGTACTGAGCAATATTCAGGATGATATATGCAATTATGCCGACGCTATTTCTGGCATTACCGGGACTGATGTAGAAATCATTGATGAATCTTTAATGCGCATTGCTGGTACCGGTAAATACCGACATATGCTCAATGAGAACGTGGCAAAAAATGGTTATATCTATCGGCATGTTTTGCAGGTCCGTGAGACGGTATTGATCAAAAACCCCGGTGAACATCCTCTATGTCAGCTGTGTGAAAAACACCATTACTGCTCTGAAATGCTGGATTTGAACGCCCCTATTTTCCTCAATAACCGCGTCATTGGGGTGATCGGCATTATTTGCTCCACGCAAACACAGCGTGACACCTTGCTTAGCCAGATCGATAAATTTGTCACGTTTATAGAGCAAATTGCCGTCATGATCTCCAGTAAGGTCTTCGAATGCCTGGAACGCTTACGCGCGCAGGAGACGCTCGGTGCCTTTCGTCGTCTGATTGATGCCATGGATCGCGGCGTTGTGGCCATTGATGGCAAGGGCCGTATCTGGCATGCCAACCATTCAGCAGATCGCATACTTAACCGTGAAGTTCAGGGATTACCCCTGACCATTGAAACGACCGGAGACAGTTTGTATGGCGATGAGGAAGCATGGCTGACGCTTGAAGGGCAAAAACACCATGTGCTGTGTAAACAGATCTCGCTCTCGTCACTGGATAACGACCGATTAACCATGGTTATCTTTCGCGATGCGCACGACTACCTGAGCACGATTGCCCCCTCGCCATATGAGTCTGACACACAGGTACGTCTGATTGGCCATTCCCCCTCAATGGAACAACTCAGAAGTACTATTGGCAAAATCGCCAACAGCTACGCCAGTGTACTGATCACCGGGGAAAGTGGTTCCGGTAAAGAAGTTGTGGCATTTGCCATTCATCAGAGCAGTCCGCGTAAAGCCGCCCCTTTCGTGACCATCAACTGCGCCGCGATCCCTGAACAACTCCTGGAAAGCGAACTGTTTGGCTACGTACGCGGCGCATTCAGCGGTGCCGATCCCAAAGGACGTGTGGGAAAGTTTGAGCTGGCCAATGGAGGTAGCCTGTTCCTCGACGAGATTGGCGATATGCCACTGCATTTGCAGGCCAAGCTGCTCAGGGTACTGCAGGAAAAAGCCATCACCCGTGTGGGGTCCAACAACACCATCAATATCGACGTGCGGATTATTGCCGCAACCAACAAAAACATCAGCGCGATGGTCGAAAATAATCAGTTTCGTGAAGATCTTTTCTACCGCCTGAACGTGGTGCCATTGGTTCTCCCTTCCCTGCGCGAACGACGGGCGGATATCGCCGTCCTGGCACAATATTTTGCCGATGAATTTTCGCTAAGCTACCAGCGACCACCGCAGAAACTTCCCGATGATGTTATTAACCGTCTTTATGCCTGGCACTGGCCGGGCAACATCCGAGAACTGCGCAACGTCATCGAGTACATTTTTGTCATGCGCGGAGAAGCCGCCGGGATCAACGCCAGCCATCTGCCCCCTTACCTGCTTACCGCAGCCGATGGCAGAAAAAGCACAATGATGGCGCAACCTCGCCAGCTTGCCCATCAGGGTAAACACGCTGAAAGAGATGCCATTGAAAACGCCATACAGCGATTTGGTTCAAGCGTTGAGGGTAAGAAACAAGCCGCGACAGAACTGGGGATCAGCATTGCCACGCTGTACCGAAAAATAAAACTGTACGGGTTATGATTTCCCCTGCGTCCGCCACGGGCAGTCAATGCCTGATGGCGCTGCGCTTATCAGGCCTACGTTTCACAGGCTTTAGTAGGCCGGATAAGGCATCAGCGCCGCCATCCAGCAGGTACAGCAAAGTGCCTTATGGTTGAGCGCTTTTAAAATTAAACCTCGCCATTCCCGCTATCTCAGATCGGCAATCAACAGGCACAGGATCTGAGTTTTTGGGAATAATTTCGCGAAAATGGAGAGAAAACGGTGATTTTTTTCGGTTAAGCTATGTTCATGCTTTGGCGCTACCTCATGGTCAAATTCACTCTTCAGGAACCAACCCGTAATGGCTAAAAGTATTCCGCAGCTGCCGCATGACCCCCATATGTGTCGCAGCTATGAAAAAAAGACTCGTAGCCCACTGGCACTCTATTCAGAGTATCAGCGTATGGATGTCGAGTTGCGGGAGCCGCTGGCCATGACATACAGTCACTGGCATGGCCAGGTTGAAGTGAATGTGCCATTTGATGGTGATGTTGAGTACCTGTTCAATGACGAAGTGGTACAGAGCAAACAAGGCTTTATCACACTGTTTTGGGCGTGTACCCCTCATCAGCTCACGAATGCCGGGCACTGTAAGCAAATGGCTATCTTCAACTTGCCCATGCATTTATTTTTGTCCTGGCCGCTGGATAGAGAGCTGATTAATCACGTGACGCACGGCAGGGTGATTACCTCGTCGGCATCCCAGCAGCTTAGCGCTTTTGAGGTTCAACGTTGGCAAAATGAGCTCAACAGCGATAACGAACAGATTCGTCAGTTAGCCATTGATGAAATCGCTCTGATGCTCAAGCGGTTTAGCCTCTCAGGCTGGCGGACAGTATTGGGAAACAAAACTGTACGGACCCAGAAGAACAGCATTTCGCGGCATTCACAATTTTACGTCAGCCAGATGCTGGAATTTATTGCCGCCAACTGTGACAAATTGCTGACCGTCGAGGCCATTGCCGATCACGTCAAACTTAATCCTAATTATGCGATGGGTATCTTTCATCGCGTAATGCAACTGACGATGAAACAATATATTACGGCGATGCGCATCAACCATGTACGGGCATTACTCAGTGACACCGATAAAACCATTCTGGATATCGCGATGATTGCGGGTTTTCGCTCCAGCAGTCGATTTTATAGCTCATTTCATAAATACGTCGGTATGCCGCCTCAGCAGTATCGCAAGCTCAGCCAGCAACGCCGAAATCATCCACCTTATGCGGAGGGATAATTGACTATCAAATCTATCTCTTATTTTACTGCTGAAATATGAACATCATAACAGCAGGCCAGAACAGATCGCCTGAAACAGTTAATAAAATAGAGTTAGATCATCAACTCACGTAACTACGCCACTCCGTTATTGATTGGCCTGTAGCAGGTATTTCTTTGGCTTGTTCAACCGTTAACGATTGGGATGGAATTATGGAACAAAATAGCTGTACCTCACACGACAGAAAAAAACTCTCTTTCTTTTGGTCAGTATTACCGATGCTTATCATGCTGGGCGGGATTAGCATCGGATATTTTATATTCAATATTCGCGCTGAACCGATGATCCTGATGGGCACGGCAGCCGCTTCATTTATCGCCATTGCTCATGGCTATACATGGGATGATATTCTGCAATCGATTTGCAATAAAATATCAGAAGCACTACCCGTCATTCTGATTGTCGCCAGTATCGGTTTTTTGATTGGTTCCTGGATGGTATCAGGTACCATCCCGATGATGATCTATTATGGTTTGAAGTGGATTAACCCCCAGTATTTTTATATTTCAGCATTTATGCTGGGTGCATTGATTTCAGTGTGTACCGGCACCTCATGGGGTTCCATTGGTACCGTCGGAATTGCCATGATTGGTGTGGCCATTGGCCTTAATGTCTCTCTGCCCATCGCCGCTGGCGCCATTGTTTCAGGTTGCTGGTTTGGCGATAAACTCTCGCCGGTCTCTGATTCAACCAATATGGCGGCACTGGCTGCCGGGGTAAATCTGTACTCCCATATTGGTCATTTGCTGTGGACCACCGGTCCGGGATTCATTATTTGCTGCGTGGTGTATAGCTATATGGGAATGGGCATTGATGCCGCTGCCAGTGCACCAGAAAATATCGCTCATTTAATGAACGCTATCGGCCAGATTTATCAGTTCAACCTTCTGTTGTTGCTACCACCGATTATCGTTTTGTACGGCTCACTGTCGAAAAAACCGCCTATCCCGATGCTGTTTTTGTCCACCATCGTATCAATGATTCTGGCTTTGGTTTTTCAACAATTCAGCGCATCTTCGGTCGGCGAATCCGTGGTCAGCGGCTTTAAGCTCGCGATGCTTACCGGAGATCATATTCCTGTACTGTCATCTGATGTCTCACGCTTATTAGAGCGAGGAGGTGCAATCTCTATGTTCAGCAGCTTTGTGACCGTCTTCAGCGCCTTTAGTTTTGCTGGCGCCATGAGCGCGACAGGCTCCCTGCACACGGTCATTAACGCGCTGACAAAAGGGGTTCAATCAACAT
This sequence comes from Citrobacter sp. RHBSTW-00671, assembly GCF_014103415.1. NCBI lineage: Bacteria > Pseudomonadati > Pseudomonadota > Gammaproteobacteria > Enterobacterales > Enterobacteriaceae > Citrobacter > Citrobacter sp. RHBSTW-00671. Next base: position 1,723,050 of record NZ_JABXPR010000001.1, on the reverse strand, counting down.
TCCGCCTGGTCGCTACCACCATTGTTACGACGTTCACCATCTGCGCCTGTACCGCCAATGGAACCTTACCGTTGTTATTGTGCGGCGATGCCTTTAAAGATGAATACAAAAAACGTGGACTGGCCGCGAAGAACCTTTCGCGAACCACCGAAGATGCCGGAACCGTTGTCGAACCTATTATTCCGTGGTCTGCTTCGGGCGTTTATTGCGCCACTATGCTGGGCGTTGCGACGCTTGATTACCTGCCATGGGCAATCCTCTGCTACAGCGGCGTCATCTTTGCATTGCTGTGGGCGGCAACGGGTATCGGTATTGCTAAATATGAACCAAATGAAGCTACAGAGCATATGGTTGAGCAAAAATCATAGGCTAATACGTAGCTAAATATTAGCTATCACCAGGGTAAATTTAATATATCAATTAGATATACATAAACATTCTGCGCTTTTTGCGTTGCGTAAACTATTTTCAGAGACTTTCCAGGAGTCAGCAATGTCTTTGTTTGATGATATTGTCACAAGGGATGTTAATTGTCGTAAATACGGCCAATTACAACAAATGTACGGTACCAGCGATGTATTACCACTGTGGATTGCGGATATGGACTTTGTTACGCCAGCCCCCATCATGAATACGTTACGCACAGTAGTAGAGCAGCCTGTTCAGGGCTATAACCTGGATTATCCGCAATGGAAAGAGTCTGTTATCCAGTGGTACGCACAACAATATAATGCCGAACTTAAATCGCACTGGCTGCATTTTGTTCCCGGCGTTATAAAAACCATTGTCATGTCCTTGCTGGCGCTTACCCGCACGGGAGACAATATATTAACCTGCACCCCAATATATGACCCCTACCCTAACCTGGTGAAAACCAGCGGCAGGCATTTACTCCAGACCCGTCTCATTGAAAAAGACGGTTGCTATGAATTTGACTGGCAAGATTTCAGCGAGAAACTTAAACAGTGCAAAATGTTTCTTTTTCCCTCGCCACATAATCCTGGTGGAATGGTGTGGTCACGGGAAACGCTTGAAAAAATCAGCCACTATTGCCAGCAGGCTGGCGTCATCATTCTCTCCGATGAAGTGCATAGCGATTTAACCCTGCCAGGTAAGCAACACCTGCCCTTTTTTACCCTCGATGACGCAGTAGGAAGTCAGTCAATCGTACTGACCTCTGTTAGCAAGACCTTCAACACGGCGGCGATCCAGGGAGGGATAGCTATTATAAAGAATGATGAGCTGCGTCACCGGTTCTATCATTTTCTCGATAACTGTTATCTTGCAGAGACTCACTCACTGCAACAGGCAACGATTTATAGCGCCTATACCCATTGCGGTGACTGGCACCGGGAATTATTGGCTTATCTGGCTGATAATGTAGCATTTGTTAGAAATGAAATCGAAATGCACTGTCCGTTGATCTCGATTGTCTATGGTGGCGCATCCTATCTGCTCTTTCTGAATGCCGAAAGAATGGCGCTTAGCGAGACGCAGCTAAGCGATTTTTTTGTCCATGAAGCCAGACTTGGCCTGTCACCGGGGTCACAATATGGTCCAGGCGGAGAGGGGCACATGCGTCTGAACGTTGGCTGCCCGCGCGCCGTACTGGTAGAGGCGATGAACAGACTAAAAGCGGCATACCAGAAACGGCAGAACGCCTAACGCAGACCGCGACGCTTGCCCTGCTTCGTCAGGGCAACATTGCCCAAAGATAGTGACCGAACTGCTATAAAGTCTTTCCCTTCTGTCGGCTGGTGTTAAACTGGAAAGTGTGATCTTCATCATAACCTGCTTAAACAGAGAAAAGAGACACTGCTATGCAACATATCATTGAGGGCTTCCTCAACTTCCAAAAAGAGATTTTCCCTCAACGTAAGGAACTCTTCCGCAGCCTGGCATCCAGCCAGAATCCTAAAGCGCTTTTCATCTCCTGTTCTGACAGCCGACTGGTGCCAGAGTTAGTGACGCAGCAAGAGCCAGGACAGCTTTTCGTTATCCGTAACGCCGGTAATATCGTACCGTCTTTTGGCCCGGAGCCTGGCGGCGTGTCTGCGACCATTGAGTACGCGGTCGTTGCTTTAGGCGTGACGGATATTGTTATCTGTGGTCACTCCAACTGCGGCGCGATGAAAGCCATCGCAGAAAGCCAACCTCTGGATCCGATGCCTGCTGTCGCCCACTGGTTGCACTATGCCGATGCCGCGAAAGCCGTGGTTGAAAAGAAAACCTGGGCTAACGAAATCGATAAAGTGAATGCCATGGTGGAAGAAAACGTGATTGCCCAGTTGAACAACATTAAAACGCATCCTTGCGTGGCTGTTGGCCTGCGTAACAACGCGATTCGTCTGCACGGCTGGGTCTACGACATCGAAAGCGGAGAAATTCGTACTCTGGATAAGAACAGCAAAACTTACGTTTCGCTGGCCGATAATCCACACGTCCATTTCGAGTAAATCAGTACTGGAGCACGGATGCTCTGGCAACCCTCCCACTACGATTTCTGTTAGTAGACAAACACTCCTCTTGCGACTAGCTTTTAAACTAGCCATCAGTGTGGCCGTCGTGGAACCCGCAATAAATTAAGCGATAAAAAGGAGCAGGTACGCATGCGAACGAAAAATAACAGACTGATTAATATGTTATTTTTTCATGAGTCGTGGGATATTATGATCCTGAAAAATAATGGTTCGCATACCTTTCCCACTAACACGCTGGAAATTCTGAACCGCACCCGAGCCCAACAGCTCAAAAAGAAATATACCTTTCAGGCCGATCCTTTCATTATTGAAAAAGACAATAAAGTTTATGTTTTTTATGAAGCATTAAGCTTTCGTAATTCGCAAGGTATCCTGCGCTGCCGTATCCTTGATGCTAACCTGGTTGAGCTTGAGGATGTGAAACTCGACGGTTTTGATAACCTAAAATGCCATTTATCATTTCCTTTTTTATTTTACAGCAACGATCAGCTTTTCATGATCCCGGAGTCTTCAGAAAGGAAAGAGGTTATCTTATTCCAGTCGATAGAGTTCCCTACGCGCTGGAAACAGGTAAAAGTATTAGTACCTGACCAGGCGCTCACCGATAACGTCGTCGTTTCGTTGCATGAAAACCTCTATCTTTTATCCACCACGATGGAAGATGAGTTAGTTATCCATACAGCCAGTGATGTAACCGGGCCATGGCAAAAAATAATGCCCACGCTTAACCTGTCGAATCAACACCCCCGGGGCGCTGGCGCACCACACTGCGTTGATAATAAACTCTATTTTCTCACTCAGGAATGCACACCCGAGACGTACGGAAAGTCAGTTTATATCAAAGAGTTAATCACGCTTAACGCATCCAGCTTTGATGAGCGTTTGATTGCGCAGATCAATGCCAGCATCAACCAAAGCGAGGGCGTCCACACGCTGAACTTCACCAATAACTACATCGTGTATGACACAAAGATAAGCAAATTCAGCCTGTTTTCTATACTTAAAAAAATATCTTATAAATGCCGGGTGAAATATCGGAATTTTTACCTTAACCGACGCCACCCATAACGTTTATTTATGCCGGTGGCATTAATGAATTAATGATAGTTTGCAAAAAATATATCTGGAGACTGTATGGCAATTTTAGTCACTGGTGGTGCTGGTTATATTGGCTCACATACCGTGCTGACGCTTCTGGAAAGAGGTGATGATGTTGTGGTCATCGATAACCTTTCCAACTCCTCACAAACATCCCTCGACAGGGTTGCGGAACTGACCGGCAAAGCGCCCATCGTTTATATTGCTGATGTGCTGAACAACGATGTTCTGAAAACAATTTTCTCTGACCATAACATCACCGATGTCATTCATTTTGCTGGATTAAAATCAGTTTCAGAATCAATAAAAGAGCCGCTTGCCTACTATGACAATAATGTCACCGGCACGCTGGTTTTGCTGCGTGAGATGTTAGCTGCGGGGGTGAAGCACTTTATTTTCAGCTCTTCCGCCACGGTATACGGCAACCCGGAAAGCGTTCCATTAAGTGAACAATCGCCAACCGGTGGTACCACCAATCCGTATGGCACATCAAAATTCATGGTCGAGCAAATTCTGGCAGACTTTTCCCGCGCCCAGCCCGATTTTCGAATCACCTGCCTACGCTACTTTAACCCAGTCGGCGCGCATCCATCGGGCAGGATTGGCGAAGATCCAAATGGTATCCCCAATAACCTGGTACCGTATATTTCTCAGGTGGCGATTGGCAAGCTGGAAAGCGTGTCGGTCTATGGAAATGACTATCCAACCCCCGACGGCACCGGTGTGCGTGATTACATCCATGTGATGGATCTGGCAACTGGCCATTTAGCGGCCCTGGATTGCCAGGAAAAAGGGGCGGCATACAAAGTCTTCAATCTCGGTACCGGTATCGGGTATTCCGTACTTAACCTGATCGCAGCCTTCGAGAAAGCGGCGCAAACCCGAATTAATTATAAGATTGTGGGCAGAAGGCCCGGGGATATTGCCGAATGTTGGTCAGACCCGTCGTTAGCACGAAACGAGTTGGGATGGCAGGCCATCTACACCCTGGATGAAATGATACGCGACACCTGGAACTGGCAAAAAAACAATCCGGATGGCTATCACGTTTAGTTTTCAATGATAAGGAGCCTGATGGCCAGGCTCCTTACTACGGCAGGTTACTTCACCGTTACCGCAGAGACGCGATACCAACCGTTGCTCTGCTTCCCTTCATTGGCAAAGTTAATTCTTGCCGCACCGGATTTATCCACTATCGCCGCTTCAAGAGCATATTTCCCTTTTGGCAGCGTCCCGGGCATCGGCATCGGGTAACTTAGTGGGTGCTCTCCGGGCAGCCACTGACGTATATCTTCCGGGACATTCCCTTGTGCCACCACCTTATTGGCCTCATCAACCAGACGAAATGCCAGCCTGTAGGGCAGGTAAATCGGCGCATTACCCTCATTATACCAGGTGCTTGTCAGGGTGAGTTCTTGTCCACCTTCCCAGACTGACTCATGGCTCAGGGATGCTAAGCGAAACCGATAGCCCAGTTTTGTCAGCGCCTCGTCGACAATTGGACGATACTCACGGGGCACTGTTCTCGATTTCAGGTTAATCGTACTGGTGTGCTGCTTCACCGCCCAGTCAAAAATCCCCTGCACTTCCTCTCGCGTATAGTGAAACGTATTTTTCCAGTCCTGCATGTACGAGCAGATCTCAAAACTCACTGGCGCATGTTTCCAGGCATCGTTAAATCCTGAATAGCTTTTCTGTGCGGCCTGCAGCCGTTGCGGATAATCATCCGCCATATGATTCCATGAAGCAGAAAACACGCGGAGATCGCCCAGGCAGTCCGCCCGCCAGCCCGCCCCGCGCGCGACCGCATTCGCCAGACTTTGCCCACCACTCATCAACATGATTTTTGGCGTGTTGGGGAAAGCAGAGAAATGCATCGTCACATAGCGATCTAACTGCGCCGTGGTGTAGCGCTCCAGCAATGGCTTCAGCATCGGGAAGTTGCTGTTATGCCACTCTCCCCACGCCCCCACCATGCCGATATCCACGAAAGCCAGGTTCTCGTTACCATCATAGCGCTTACCCATCGCGTTCAGCAGGCGCTGGCTATATTCAATAAATAGAGGATCGTCTAAATCAGGGATAAAGGTTTTTTTGTCCGGCGTCCAGGTTCCCTTTACGCCTTTTTTAATCAACCAGTCGGGAATTTGTGAACCGGTTTCCGGCTCAGCAAGCGCCATAAAGCGCAGTCCGACGTTCATCGCCGGTCGATGCGCCGCGGCATACCTGAAGGCGTCATCAACCAGTGCAAAATTGTACTGGCCTTCGACAGGCTCAAGGTCACGCCAGTAAAAGCGCTCATATTCAAAGCCGGTGTCGGGATAATCCGCCAGTCCAAGCGTTTCACCGTATCCCTGATGAAAACTGGCGACCCCGATACCTGGGTTTGTCAGTGGGCCCGTCAATGCTTTGGGAGTTACGGTCGTTAAGGCGGCCAGTACCGTCAGCGGACAGAACAGACACAACAGCGCAGAAAACCATTTACACTTCATCGCAGTGACGCCTCCACAGGTTTGTTAACACTAGCGGTCTTTCAGGCTTAACCACCAGTCCCAAATACCCACGTGAAAATGTTGGAATACATCAATACCCAATGCGGATTTGATCATGTATAGCGTCAGTAATACGCAGCAGGTGACAAACAGCGTACCTAGCAGCAACAAAAAAGTGAGCAGCATGGTCGATAAGGTCGACTCCTGACGATGCCGCTGACGTAAGTCTCTGCCGAATAAAAAAACCAGATAAAAGCGTTTACCGAAAAATGGAAAACTTCTGCGGATATCGATTCGATGTCTTGATGCCAGAGTGCTGGCGACGATCGCTTTCTCGATCCCGTCTTTTTGTTCCGGAGTCAGTCCCTCCGATATATGCTCATCAAGTTGCGCATAAAATCGTTCGATGACGGGGGGGCGATTCTGAGGACTGGTCAAAATTAACCTATATCTTTATCAATTGAGTGATAGACATTGACTGTTTTTCTGGCAATTTCCTGCCAGTCATAATTTTGCAAATAGACACGATAGTCCATGCTATTTGCGTTGGCCCAGGCGGTTAATTTATCAGCAAGACTGGACAATGAGCCGACCCGAAAATAGGCCTCAGACGGCAACTGCACTTCCAAATTTGCGGGAATGTCGCTCACCACCGCCGGGAGGGAATACGACATCGCCTCCAGAAGCGCAATCGGTAGTCCTTCATGGTAGGAAGGCATAACGAAAAGCCTGGCCTGCGAAAACACCGCCTGAAGTTCATCTCCCCTTAAAAATCCGGTCATCACCACGCCAGGGGTATCAGCGGCAAGCTGCTTGAGTCGAATACTGTATTCCGTTGGGTGATCGGCATCGCCAATGAGCACTAGCGGCTGTTGCAAACCACTTTGTTTGTACGCAGCGATAGCATCATGCATCCCCTTTTCTTCCACAAACCGTCCGACCACCACGAAATAGTTTTTCGCCTCGAGTCCAAAGCGGGAAAGCGTGGCATGAAGGGTTTGATCTGATAACGGACGGGGTTTATTGACGCCATTAAAAATCAAATGCGCATCATAGCGAGCATGTTTTTTCTGAATCAGTTGGTTAATGACCTCAGAAATCACTATCACCTCATTGGCATATCTCACCGCCCAGCGTTCACCCAGCAGCAATATTTTTTTGGCGACAAATCCCCATTTTTGACGATCGTAATCAGGCCCGTGGTGGGTAAAAACCACCTTCTTACCTAACACGCGTAATAATGGGATCACCAAACCCGGCCCTATAGCATGGACATGCACAATATCAGAACCGTCGACACAGGTTCTAAACGCCGCTAAAACGGAATGCACAATCGCTTCCAGTGACCGTTTTTTAGGTGCCCACAGCGCATAGGTCTCAACTTTCTTATAAGAAGATCGTTTGTAGCTAACATACGGCGAGCGGGCGATAACACAAATATCAACGTCAAACTGTTGTTTAATCGCCGGATAAAGATTCTGGCAGTGGGTTTCCACACCGCCCAATACATCCGGAATACCACGGGTACCAAAAACCGTTATTTTTTTACTCATTCTATGGCCTGCTCAGAAGTTCTTTATATAGCGCCTGTAAGGTATCCATATGTTTGCTAAGCGCATATTTTTCACTCAGGCGCGCGCGACCCCGTAAGCCCATAACGCGTGCTTTATCCGGGTCATCAACCAGAGCATCCATCGCCTTCGCCAGTTCCTGCGCATTACCCGGCTCAAATAAAAGCCCTTCAATACCGTCGCGTATTTGTTCGGGGATCCCGCCAATGCGCGACCCGATCACCGGTTTCGCGAAAGACATCGCCTCCAGTACCGCCATTGAGCAGTTTTCATAACATTCAGAGGGGAGGATCACCACGCGGGCATGCTTAATGAGCGTATTGAGGGCATCCCCTTGTTGTACATAACCTAAAAATTCAGCGTCCGGGTATTTCGCCACTAACTCGTCATGCAACGGACCGTGGCCCACTATTTTTAGCGGAGCCGGGTTACGCATTTTCTGATGAGCGGCCAGCAACGTTGCCACACCCTTTTCACGGCTCAGTCGGCCGAAGTACAGTATATAACCGTCATCGACGACCTCATCAATGGGCTGGCTATCATCAACACCATTGACGATCACATCGATTCGCGATTTAGGCAACGTTCGGAGTAACACGCCGCGTAAAAAGACGCTGGGTGAAACAATCACATCCAGAGCCTGATAATTTTGGGCAATGTATTGCCAGGTCGCTTCTAACGAGAGTAGCAAGCTTTTCGAGGCAGAGCCTTCCTGACAGCGATAGCGGAAGGCATTGAAAACGGTACCGGTGATACAGGCATCACACACCTTCCCATCACGTAACATGGAGTATGCAGGACAGACAATCTTATAGTCGTGCGCCGTCAGCACCGTTTTACAGCCAAAATTACGCGCCACTTTAATCAACGCCGGCGTCAACTGATGGTAAATATTATGAAAGTGAACGATATCAGGGCGTTCTTTTTGTAAAAGCGCCAGCATTTTTTTGCAGGCCTGGGTGTTATGAATAAAGTTAACCGCGGTTTTGATGCCCCCCAACAGATTACTCTCTTGATGGTAATCGACATTGCTGACGAAATAATCCGCATAATCAGAGGGGAAATTTTTCTCATGCTGCATGGAAAAATCAATGACCTGGACACCAGCCTGTTTCAGCATGTCGCGTTCTTGAAAATAAACCGTTTCCGCGCCGCCTTTGATGAAAAAAAACTTGTTAACTAATAATACTTTCATGGCGCCTGCCCCGGTTATTCATGAATGATTTTACTGTTGGGCGGAGTCAGCGGATCGCGTACCGGATAAAAAATACCTTTGATCAGCCCCGCGGAGCGTACGATTAAATTAATAACGCTTTGCAGCCCATCTGTTAACGAGCGGTTTTGCACAATCTTCAACAAGGCAAATGCCAGTAATGGGAGAAGCGCAACGGCAAACACGTTGATATTAAAAGTGAGCAGCGCAACAAATAAGAGAATAAGGTAGAGCGCAAATACCGCCTCATTCTTCACGATGTTGAATGACTGGGAAAACCAGGGTTTCCCCCAACTACAACGCAAAAGCTCACCCGGAGCCTGGTAATAACCGCTGGACCAGCGGCGCGCCAGCATCTTAAACGTCGGCAGCGTATGTGAGGTATGGCTGAAGTAAGGAATATCCAGACGCCGCAGTTTAAAGCCCGCGTCGATTAAACGCAGACCCAGCTCAGCCTCTTCATACGCGTGCAAATTACGGTTGGTCAGATAACCAATTTTTTCAATTGCCGACCGACGATACAGTCCACCGCCCCCCAGATGATCGCTATCGCCAAGAGGATAGATTTTATTGATCCGCTGCTTACGAGACTTAAATTCATAGTTAACGGCATCATCCATTTCGACGGTACCGGCCACCCCGGCATAGTCCGGTTCTGCCTGCAAAAAGGCAACAGCCTGGTCAATGAAGCCCTCTTCCAGCTCCATATCGCCATCCATCAGTAATAAATATTCCCCTTCGCTGTACAGATAGCCCAACTGATGGCCCACCCCACAACAGCGATCGCCTGGATCGGTGAGTGACACTACCGTGACGCCCTTATTGGCAGCCAACTGCTGGGTGTTATCTGTCGACAGACTGTCAGCCACAATAATTTTATGCGGATACCCGACCAACTGACGCCGAATGCTGTCGATCGTTTTCTCAATACCTTTAGATTCGTTGAGCGTCTTAATACTCACTGAAATAAATGGCTTATTGTCCATGCCATCCCCCTGCACTGCGAAGTACGGTTCGACGAATCACTAAGCTCGCCCCCAGCGATAAATAGAACAAAAACTGTAACATCGGCGTAATCATCAATATCTGGCTGTAAGGTAAGCTGATTAAACAACTGATAGCGAAAGCGTTAAATGCTGGCGCAAAGCTCAGCAACTGCAGATCCTGTTTATCCAACTGTTCCAGCATCAATACTGGTTTTGGCTGGCATACTTTCAGAATATAAATAAACAAGCCAATAAACAGCAGCGTGCCAATAATGCCAACTTCCCACAGCAGCATACTCAGAGCAGTCGAGTCTAAAATCAGGTTATAAATAATGTTCAAAAACCCAGGGGAGACCGTACTACCACTGTTTGTGGCATTAAGCCCATAGCCAAATAATGTGCCCGACAGTCCCCATAGATCGTTATTTTTTAACCAGAACAGAAACGTTGTGAAACGCCCCAACTCTCCGGTCGACATGATGTAGTTCGGATCAAAGATATAACTCAATGAATCAATAAAAATGCTTAATGAGCCTTTCGTCGGATCGCTGCCAAAAGCGGAAGAATAGTACCAGGCCAGTATCATAATCGACAGGCCGATGAGCACCAGCATTCCTGCCACAATGACGAATAACGTCTTCAGGTTTACCTTACTGACATCCTTAACATAGCTCGGCGATACCCACACCCATGCCAGAAATATCGGTGACAGCAGGATAACAAACTTGACCTCACCAATGATGCATAACCCTATTCCAAGGATGATATGCAGCGCTGCGGATTTAAATGTCGTAAGCCCGTGCTTATATTCAGAGAGTTTCAGCAACATAATTAACAGGCAAAATAACCCCATCGCCGCCGTATTGCCGCCCCCCATTGGGTCTCCGCCGAATGTGCCTACCACGGAGTCCCATTTTTCATCTTCCCCGCGCACAGCCACACGCTGAGGAACAACCAGCAAAACCTGATAAATCATCACCGGGATTTGCGCATAGAATACCCAGTACAGATAGCGTGTCACCCGATATATCTGCGATTCACGGCAAAAACCCAACAGCAAACAAACCATCACCAGCGATAACGCAATTTCGTTTTTGAAGGCCACAATTGCCACGGTGACCCCGCCCTGAATCAGGGTCGATGTTCCCGCCAGCACCAGAAAGGAAAAATACAGCGCAAGGATAATGGTTTCCTGTGCATCCAGACGCAGCGCCCCGTTTCGCGTCTGCATCACCAGTAATCCCACCATCAGTAATGTCAGGAAAAACGGGAGCCACAACACGGATTGCATGCCGGTGAAATACTGCACCAGACCACACAGGATCAGCGTTATAAAGGTGTAGACCTGTAAATAATTCCCGGTATTCAGTGTCATGGCGTCACCGGCTTGTTTTTCAGGAGATTGGCCCGCTTGTTCATTTTCAGGTAAATGAACGCATAGCGAATAAATGTCAGTGAAGAGAACAATATTACTGATGCCGCGTAATCAGGGTAAAAATAGGGAACGACCACAAACGCCAGTAGCACAATCGCCAACTGCTCAAGTTGGATACGCAGAAAATAGCGGTGCGAGCCAAAAATAAGCTCTATCACCGTTAAAGGACTTATCGCCAGCGCCGGGAACAAATAGGGCAGCATGTAGCGCGACGTCTCAATGGAGTTAATCCAGTCTTCGCTAAAACCCAGCCGCATCACAATGGGATAGAAAATAAAGACGCCTAAGGTACAGACAACCCCCAGCACTAACAGCAGCATACGCACCTTCGTATACTCCTGATAATTGAAGGTGTTATTTCTGAAGTCGATGGACCATTTAGAAAAAATGGTATTACGTACCGCGTTGCCGATAATCACTACCGGTGCCAGACAGAACCGGCTTACAACGGAAAAATACCCCGCCGTCAGCGCCGAAAACCAGAAGTTAATCAGCATAATAGGCAAGTTACTGCTCGCCATTGCCAGCACCTCAGCGCTACCGACTTTAGTGATGTGATGAATATTCTGTTTAAAAAATCGCAAATTACTTGCCAGGCGCAAATGCTGCGACGTCACCGAGCGAATATCAAACGAATGTAAAATACAGCTAGTGGTCAGCAGTATCATGGCGCAGGCCCATGACCAGTAAAATGTCTGTACCTGGTGCGTGAGCAGTACCGAGAGCACCACCACCACAGAGACAGAAATACGTTGAAAGATCAGAAAATAAAAGTTGGCTGTCCGCAGCGATAAGTTTTCCGATATTAACGCCCACGCCGTTGAAAGCGTCAGCAAATAGAGAAACAGTATGTTCTGGTGAAACAACCACGCGGTCAGGACGGCATACGGTAACGCAATGAGCGCGCTTTGCAGTAAACAGAACACCACATTTTGCGCCAGCTCGTCATCCTGCTGTTTGGGAATCAACAGCTGGGAGGCAAAGGTACACACCTGTGCCCCCACCACCGCGATACTGTAGTTGAGCGCATACAGCCCAACCTCTGCCATATCGTACTTATGTGAGATCAACCAGATAGACAGCGCACCAATCAGCTGCGAAACGACTGATGAACTGGCTATCGTAGAAGCGCTCTTCAGTAAACTCATACACGACCTGGCGTAGTCATCAGTTGGTCGGTATTGAAGTTCAATGAGCGCAACCCTTCCTGCGTTTCAAGGTTTTTTTCCTCGACCGCATTCAACACCGCGCCAATCACCACGCCCTGATTATCCTCAATCTTATCCAGTGCGCTGGCGATATTCTCCGCAGAACCGGTCCCGGCTTTCACGATAAAGATAACCCCATCAACGGCTCGTTTGATCAGTTGGATATCCTGACTTTGATTCACCGCCGCAACGTCAATAATAATGCGTTGATACTGCGACTTCAGTTCGCGCATCACGGGTTCAACGTGCTCTGACGACAGCATCAGTAACGAGGAAATGGTCGTCTTACCGTGGGGGATGAAATCAAGATTTTCAGCGATCTTAATCCGTGCCTTTTCAAGCGGAGCCTCTCCCCGCAACAGTTCCGCCACTCCGGCAGACGTCGCCGATGCCAGCTCAGAAGACAGGCCGTTGGTATTGAAGAAATCTGCATCAATAAGCAACGTTTTCTGATCGAAGCTGAATGAGCTGGCCAACAGATTCGCCAACAGGGAACGCCCTTCACCCTGCTCCGCCGAAGCAATAGCGATCGTCTGTAGCGGCCGATTATCCAGCATAATTCGGGTACGAATACCGTGGATGATATCGGCATTCAGCGGGTTCTTCAGTATCATATCCCGCACCTGTGCGCGTCCCGAAGTACCGGTAAATCGACGAATTTCGCCCAATGGCTCGACATTGAGACGTTTCTTCAGACGACTCAGGGTGCTGATTGAATTATCCATTGCCGCTTTGACGATGAAATACATGATGCTGAATACCACAACCAGCATCACCACCATCACGAGCAGCAGCGATTTATTCGGCTTAGACGGCTTTAACGGAGGAACGGCGGGATCATACAGCACCGCATCCGCATTAACCCCGGACAGCGACAATTCCTGAGTCCGCTGATAAAGCGTCTTATACAGATCTTCCATTTTATCTAACGCCAATTTTTGGCTGTTATAGGCATCCCGTTTTGATGCCATCTTCTGGAAGATCTCTTTTTGCTCAGCAACCTGCTGCTGGTAATTCTTTTCGTCAGCCAGCGCGGCCAAATACTGCTGACGTAAGCCAAGTTTTAGCTCACCCAGTACCCGACCCGTTTGATTTTGGATTGATTGCACATCGGCTTCTGCTTTTAAAATATTGGCACTTTTAGGCCCATACACTTTGCGCAGTTCCGACAACGTGCGCTGCGCCTGGATCAGCGCAATGCGTAAATCCTGAATCTGCGCATGGTCAGAAACTGATGGCAGCGAAATAATATCGCCTGAAGATTTCCCGCGGCTATTGACTTCATTGTAAACAGACTCCGCGGCGACACGGCGTTGGGTCGCATCGGCAAGACGGTTGGTCACAATGCTTAACTGCTCTGTTTCAAAGCCATCAATACCACGGAAGGTCAGCAGCCCAGAGTTTTTCAGGTAGCTATCCATTTCCTCTTTTTGTTTCGCTATCGATTGCTGAATCTCTTCCATTTTTTCAAAGTTGAGATTGCGAGCCTGCTCTGCTTTCAGACGCTTTTGTTCTACCGTGTAGTTGATAAAAGCCTGAGCGACGCCATTGGCTATCTCAGCGGAAAGTTGAGGCGAAGAAGACTCGTAAGAAATAGAGGCCAGATTGGTGGTACGGATACCGATGACCTTCAGGTCTTTCGACAATGTTTTCAGCGCCTGATCAACCCTCAGTTGCTGATCTTCACTGCCAGAGCCGGGCTTCACCCCGGTAAAATCCGGGTTTTCATCCAGCTTCAGATCGCGGACCGCCTGCTCGAGGATAATGCGCGACTGCATCAGCGCATATTGCGTTTCGTAGTAACCACTCCGCGTTGAATCAAAACCATCCACCTGAGGAAACGGCGAAACGTTATCGGCTTGTGCCTTAATCAGCACCGTCGCCGTCGAGACATACTTGGATGACATCATGCTGATCAAGGGATACGCCACCACCCCGGCAATAATGCCGGCCAGCGCGATTTTCCAGGCGTTCTTTTTCAGTTCTTTGGCAAAGCGGGAGAAATCGACGGAGTTTTCTCGTTGCTTGCCGTTTTCCACTATAGATAGTTTCATCGTTAGAAGAACCCCATGCCAATAATCACGACATCCCCAGGACGAACAGAGTGCGTTAAATCAACATTCTCAAGTAGCTGATTGCTACCGGAGAGGCGAAGGTTGATATCTTTGCGATCTGCACGGTCAGTAAATCCCCCCGCCTGAGCAATCGCTTTCTCTACGGTAAGTCCCGGCTCCCAGGCGAATCCATTCGGGCTTTTCACTTCCCCTGACACGTAGAACTTGCGGAACTCGGCAAGACTCACGGTCACCATGGGATTAACCATATACCCATTGCGCAAGCGTTGAGTTAATTCACTATTCACCTGCTCTGGTGTTTTATCTTTTAAACCCAGCACCCCGATATAAGGGAAGTTTATTGTTCCACTCTTATCCACGATAAATTTCATCGTCATTTCGGGTTCCCCGTAAACAACGATATTGACAGTATCCCCCGCCCCAATTCGGTAATCCTCTGCCACCGCAGCAGGATCGTCCATTAATGGTGGCCTGGACGTTGTGCATCCGACCAACAGGATACTGAATAGGAAAAACGCGCACAGTTCTATTATTTTCATTTTAGATCTGAACCTTAGCTTTAAGCATAATCATAGAATTATCATAACCCAACGTTCTAATGACTTCCTTACTGTCATTGGGACCGATATAAAACGAATCAGTATCCTTATTCGAGTTCAAGGTATCTAATTGATATTTAATCTCAAAGTTGACAGACGGCGTGTAGTCATAGCTCATGGTTACGCTAAATACACCATTTTTATCATGTCGATCCTTGTTCTGTTTTTTATAGTCTTCCGTGGTGTATGAGTAGTCCAGCAAAGTAGAAAAACGATTACCCAGCCAGAAATGCTGGTAAGAAATCCCATACTCAGTCACTAAGATATACCCCCCAACTTCCGAGGGGTCTTTAATACTTTGAGCAGAATGGGCGGTGAAGACTGACTGATTTAACGGCTTCCACTCCCCCTTTATATCCCAGTTTAGACCATTAAAATCACTCGAGTTTGCGGCATTTTCAAATGTTTTGTACAGCCATGAAATATTCATGTCGACGTTGGTTTTCCCCGTCAACTGCGATTTCAGACCGTAAAGCAAATAGTATTCATTACTGTCTTTTTCTGAGTTGTTATCATAGTGACGCTGGTTAGTAATAAAGCTATAGCGAAAGCGCGTTCTGGATGTGTATTGGTCAAAAACTTCAGCCACCAGACTATTTTCATGCCATTCCTGCTGCTGAATATAATTGTAAAAATCCGGACTGGTATCCTGCACATCCGAGGTATTCCCGAACGTCAGTTTTTTATATAACAGCGCCAGTTCCGCTTTACCGCGTCCATCTGGTGCGCCATAGCTATAGCGCAACTCACTGTTGATAAAATTATTCGTCAGCGGAGAGTTAATTCCATACTGACGGAACTGGCTCGGCAAAAAGCCCTCTGTGATATCGCGGCCGCGGGATTCATGCCCGATAGAATCTTCCAGATTCAGGGTTAAGCCGTGCATTTGCCCATAACGCCAGGCGCCGTTAAAACGGAAAAAATGGTCGTTATAGTTATCGGCAGAATCGCTTGAGTAGTTACGATAATCGCCTGAATACATTAGCAAATACTTATCCTGGCCGCGCTCACCGATCATACTAAACACAGGCGCCGCGCTCTGGAAAGCCGACCCTATCGCATCGCGGTTATGGGGCTGATAAGTCACGTTATCATCATAACCGTAATCCACAGCAACTTTGCCCTGGAAGTCGATCCCCGCAAAGCCAATGTGTGATTTCGGCGTTAAATCAGCCCATGCGGACTGCGATATCACGATTCCGGTAATAACTATTAATTTAGTATGCATTCTTACCGACAAATCCTTTGAAAATAGTTTTAATAATAATTTTTATATCCAGCCATAACGACCAGTTTTGAATATATTCAATATCATACTGAACGCGCTTTTCCATCTTATAAAGTGCATCGATTTCCCCACGGAAACCGTTAATCTGCGCAAGCCCGGTGATCCCCGGCTTAACTTTATGGCGGATCATGTAGTTTTCGACCTGTTTGCGGTACTGTTCATTATGCGTAACCGCATGAGGTCTGGGACCGACAATAGACATACTTCCCTGCAACACATTAATGAATTGCGGGAGTTCATCCAGAGAGGTGCGTCGCAAGAAACTACCAAATTTTGTCACACGCGGATCATTCTTGGTGGCCTGGATAACCGTATCGGAATTCTCCATAACTCGCATCGAGCGAAACTTCCATACCTTAATTTTTTGTCCACTCAGGCCGTATCGATCTTGTTTGAAAAACACCGGGCCACGAGAGGTAAGTTTAATACCAATAGCAATCGCTAACATCAGTGAGGAGATCATCACCATAATGATGCTACCGAGAATCAGGTCTTCCGCACGTTTAATAAATGAACCGGCTCCTTCAAACGGTGAGCTAAAGATGCCAATGGTTTGCAGGTTGTGGATCGAACGCAGCTTGGACATATTGTTACTGTAGGTATAAAAATCAGGAACAATATAGGTATCTACCGTGGTATCTGACATCATGGCCAAAAAGTGACGAATACGATGTAATGCCACCATCGGCAATGCGATATAGATCTCGTCGATATTCCCTTGCTTAGCCTCTTCAACCAGATTAATGACCGGGCCGCGAAAGGGACTTTTTATCTTATCCACGATATCACCACAGCGGGACAACGCGCGTTCGTCATAAAAAGCCAAATCTAATTTGATATTGGAGTATTCAGCTATCAACGCATTTTCTGCTGCCACACCGTTGTCGGTCAGACCAATAATCGCCACACGAATGTTTTTTTCGTTGAATATTTAAAAATAAAAAAACGAATAAAATAAAGAAAAGGTAAAGGAATGAAATACCAGTAAACAATAGGGGATAAAAAAGACGGTGTCAGGCTTGTCAGGTATCCAAGTGACTCCGGTTCGGCCACCGTCATGCTGATCACTTCGTTGAACGAGATTGCCAACAGTGTACAAAAAAGCAGCCGTTTTTGGTTGCGTATGCCGATGGTTTTTATCTTCTGCTGATACATTTTTGTGTATTCAGCAAGCAGCAGGAAAAACACTGAGAAGAGGATGCTCAGAATGACAATGGTCTTAAACGGCACCATATCTAACAGATGGGCGCTAAAAATTAACGTAATATTAATTACAATAAAATCGACCAGTTTCAAAAAGACTGGATATCCTTGACTGCTAATCTTTAGCGAATTTTTAAGCATATCTCAGCCCATTATTTATTGATATTTAATTGTTTTTTTCTCTTTTCATGTTGCTAATTATATCACAAGTCTAAAAAACGCAATGGTACATTGTCAGTAAATGTAAAAAATAATGTTGATTAGTGTGACTATCACCAACCTGTCACTTATATGACAATGATTTTATTCATTAATTTGTGAGAAAGCATTTTGTCGTCACCACCAAAAAAGATGATAATTTACAACACAACCGTTATTGACAGATAACAATTCGTAGACTATGAAAAGCCGTTATATGTATGATGAATAACATAAAATCGTTTCTCTTTTTCCTCTAAATAGCCGCTAAAATTATTTAACTGCGACGCCATACAAATAAAATCAATAAATCACATGCCGTTATTATTAATAATATTCTGCTTTCTTATTTGGAATTTTCTTAAGAATAATCTGCACCCGGGAAATAAAGATATCAGATAGTGATGCTTAAAAATCGTACCCGTACGCTCAGTCCCCCTAACGTATCGCTCCTCGACAACTGCGGGTGTGTGCGGTGTAGACGCGCAATATCGTTGACCAGAGCCAGGCCTATCCCTGCCCCCGGGACGTTGCCGACGTTATCCAGACGATGAAACGGCAGTAGCGCCTGATGTACCTGTTGCTCATCAATACCTGGCCCGCTATCTTCAACCACCAGCACCACGGCTTCCCCCTCGCGCATTAACCGCGCCGTCACCACGCCCTGCGCTGGCGTATATTTCAGCGCATTATCCAGCAGATTTCCGCACAGTTCACCGAGTAGCACCTCATCCCCTTCAATCCACAGCGCCTCCTGCTTCCCCTCATACCCCAGATCGATGGTTTTACTGCGCGCCTGCGCCAGACGGGTAAAACAGCTGGTTTGCACCACGTCATACAGATTAACGGGCGAAAAGTGCCTTTCCCCCTGCTCTTTACGCTTCACCGCTGAAAGCTGTAATAACCTTTCCGTCAACTGAATCGTGTTATCCAGCGTTGAACTCATCGCCTGTAAGCTCTCATACCATTGCTGCGGCTGCGGGCTCGCCAAAGCTACTGCCGCCTGCGTTTTTAGCACTGCCAGTGGTGTTTTGAGCTGATGGGAAGCATCTGCGCTGAAGCGCTCCTGGCGGGAGATAAGCCCTCGCAGTCGGTCGATATAGCGGTTGAACGCGACAATCAGCAGACGGGTTTCCGACCACGGCAGTAACTCCGGCAGTGGTGTCAGCAGCCCTGGTTCGCGACGAACCATTAGCGATGACAACTGGCGCATGGGGCGCAATACCCGTCGTAGCAGCCAACCGACCAGCACCAGCGTCAGGAGAACTAATAGACCTTGTGACACCCATGAGGAAAACAGCAGTTGCCGCGCCAGATAACGACGTGATTGCAGCGTTTCGGCAACATAAATTTCAGCCATGCCAACAATCCCGCCCTCATTGACCGGCTGGAGCAGGCGAGCCACGCGGATCGCCTCACCGCGATATTCCGTATGATAAAACCACGCTAACGCCGGATACAGCCGGGTACGCGAGGTCGCGGGCGGCATGGCCGGTAAATCGTCATACCCCGAGATAACCTTCCCCGCCGGATCGACCACTTTATAATACAGCCTGTCGTTCATGTTCAGTTCAAAGCTGTCCAGTACCACCCACGGCACGTTGACTTCCAGGTGTTTATTGCGCACCACCAGCCGCTCAGAAACCGTTCTGGCCGATGAGAGCAGCGTCCGGTCATACGCCTGCGTCGCGGCCTGTAATGCGCTAACGTAGCTGTTAAACGCCGAGAGTCCCCACAGCAACAGCAGCGGTAGCCCCAGAAACATCAGCAGTTGCAGGTACAACGACTGGGGCTTAACCCACCTCATCACAGCGCTCCAGCACATAACCCAGGCCACGCAGCGTGGCGATACGCACGTCGCTCCCTTGCAGTTTCTTCCGCAACCGATGGATATACAGCTCAATACTCTCGGGGCTGACCTCATCGCTCAAACTGAACACCTGCTCAAACAACTGTTGGCGTGAAACCGGACGCAGTCGACGGTACATCAGGACTGTCAGCAGGGCCTGCTCACGCGGCGTGAGCGCCAGCGGTTGTCCTTGCAACAGAAAGTAACCTTCATCGTGAAACGCCAATTCTCCCAGCTGCTGTATCCCTTGCACCTGGCCTGCGCTACGCCGCAACAAGGCCCGCAGCCGGGCATCAAGCTCTTCAAGTTCAAACGGCTTAGCCAGATAATCATCAGCCCCTACATTCAGCCCCTTCACCCGGTCGGCTACCGCGCTGCGCGCCGTCAGCAACAAAACCGGCAGCGTCTGCCCGCGTTTGCGTAGGCGCTGGACGACTTCCAGACCATCCAACCCCGGCATATTGATATCCAGTACCGCCAGCGCGTACGTTTCACTGTGTAAAAGATGATCGGCCGACTGGCCGTCGAACACGCAGTCAACGGCAAAGCCGTTTTGTACCAGCGCTTTCTCCAGCCAGTGAGCTAACTCACGGTTATCTTCCGCTAATAAGAGACGCATATCACATCCTGTAAAGTTTCTGCCGCATTGAAAGGGAATTGAAAGGTTAATGTTTTAACAATCACGCAACCGAACTGCTACACATCGGCTCACATAATCACAAAAATCTTCTTCCGTACCCGAAAATCCGGTTTTCCGGCGTGAGGATAAACAATGAAAAAACAATTACTTCGTACCCTTACTGCAAGCATTTTATTGATGAGTACCTCTGCTTTAGCTGAACAAGCGCCATCGCGCACCGAATGCATTGCTCCAGCGAAACCCGGTGGTGGGTTCGACCTCACCTGTAAGCTGATTCAGGTGAGCATGATGGAAACGGGCGCCATCGAAAAACCGATGCGCGTAACCTATATGCCCGGTGGCGTGGGTGCCGTGGCCTATAACGCTATCGTCGCGCAACGTCCTGCCGAAGCCGGAACCGTAGTGGCATTCTCCGGCGGCTCCCTGCTAAACCTGTCGCAAGGTAAATTCGGCCGCTATGGCGTCGATGACGTGCGCTGGCTGGCGAGCGTAGGCACCGACTACGGCATGATTGCCGTGCGTAGTGATTCCCCCTGGAAGACGCTGAAAGACCTGCTGACTGCCATGGAGAAAGACCCTAACAGCGTGGTCATTGGCGCGGGCGCCTCTATCGGAAGTCAGGACTGGATGAAGTCGGCGCTACTGGCGCAAAAGGCCAACGTCGACCCGCACAAAATGCGTTATGTCGCCTTTGAAGGAGGTGGCGAACCGGTGACCGCGTTGATGGGCAATCACGTGCAGGTGGTTTCCGGCGATCTCAGTGAAATGGTGCCCTATCTCAGCGGCGACAAGATCCGCGTACTCGCGGTGTTCTCTGATGAACGTCTGCCGGGCCAGTTAGCCAATGTCCCCACCGCCAAAGAGCAGGGTTATGACCTTGTTTGGCCGATTATTCGTGGCTTCTACGTTGGGCCAAAAGTGAGCGATGCGGATTACCAGTGGTGGGTTGATGCCTTTAATAAGCTCCAGCAGACCGACGAATTTAAAAAGCAGCGTGATTTGCGTGGCCTGTTCGAGTTCAACATGAGCGGTAAGCAACTCGATGACTACGTGAAGAAACAGGTCACCGATTATCGTGAGCAGGCAAAAGCCTTCGGCCTTGCGAAATAAACCCGGGGGCAAAGATGATGAGCGATCGTATTTTCGCGGGTATCTGGCTGTTGCTCTGTATAGCCGGGCTGTTCGTGGCCTGGCAAATCAGCAGCGAATACAGCTATGAACCCGTCGGGCCACGTCCCTTTCCGCTTGGCATTATCAGCTTGATGCTGTTGTGTGCCGTCGCGCTGCTGTTGCGCCACCCGGACACCATCAGTTGGCCTCGCCGCCACGTGCTGCAAAAGCTGCTCACGATGGTGATTGTGTTGTTGATGTACGCCTGGGGGTTTGAATGGTTGGGCTTTCCCATTGCCACTGCCATTCTCACCGTGGTGATTGGCATGCTGTTCGGCGCAACCATCCCGGCAGCGGGCATTTCCGGTTCGGTTCTCGGCATTCTGTTGTGGTATGCCTTCGATCGACTGCTTGACGTCACCTTACCACTCGGCGCCTGGCTGGGTTAACGGAGAAACGATGGATACCTGGATTTATCTTTCTCAGGGTTTCGCGGTGGCGATGACGCCGGAAAACCTGGTTATCGCCTTGATCGGCTGCTTTGTCGGCACCATCGTTGGGTTGCTGCCGGGTCTGGGGCCAATCAACGGCGTGGCGATCCTGCTGCCGCTGGCCTTCGCTTTGCATCTGCCAGCGGAGTCTGCGCTGATCCTGTTGGCGACTGTTTATATCGGCTGCGAATACGGCGGGCGCATCTCCTCTATCCTGCTCAATGTGCCTGGCGATGCGGCAGCCATTATGACCGCCCTTGACGGCTATCCAATGGCCCAACAGGGACGTGGCGGCGTGGCGCTTTCTATCTCAGCGGTCAGTTCTTTCTTCGGTTCGCTTATCGCTATCGGCGGCATCATTCTGTTTGCCCCGGCGTTAGCACAATGGTCGCTGTCATTCGGTCCTGCAGAATACTTTGCCTTAATGGTCTTCGCCATTGCCTGCCTCGGCAGCATGATGGCGCAGAATCCACTGAAATCATTTTTGGCAGCGCTTATCGGTCTCGGGCTCGCGACCGTCGGCGTAGACGCCAACACCGGGGTTTATCGCTTCACCTTTGACAGTGTTCATCTCTCCGACGGTGTGCAGTTTATCGTGGTAGTGATTGGGCTGTTCTCTGTCTCAGAAATATTATTAATGCTGGAACATACCAGCAGTGGCCAAACGCTGGTGCGTAAAACGGGCCGCATGTTATTCAATGCCAAAGAAGGTATGCAGTGCGTGGGCGCAACGCTGCGCTCATCGGTGATTGGCTTTTTCGTCGGCGTCCTGCCTGGCGCCGGGGCAACCATCGCCAGTGCTATCACCTACATGACCGAGAAAAAGCTCAGCGGTAACAGCGACAGCTTTGGGAAGGGGGACATTCGTGGTGTTGCCGCACCTGAGGCGGCCAACAATGCCTCGGCCTGTGGCTCGTTTATCCCAATGCTGACGCTCGGCGTACCCGGTTCGGGCACCACGGCGGTCATGATGGGGGCGCTGACGCTGTACAACATCACGCCGGGGCCGGCAATGTTCACCGAACAACCGGATATCGTCTGGGGGCTGATCGCGGCGCTGCTGATCGCCAACGTGATGCTGCTGGTGATGAACATCCCGTTAATCGGTCTGTTTACCCGCATGCTGACCATTCCGCTGTGGTTCCTGGTTCCCGCCATTGCGGCGGTTTCGGCGGTCGGTGTGTATGCCGTCCACAGCACGACCTTCGATCTGGTACTGATGGTTGGTCTCGGCGTACTGGGATACATTTTGCGTAAAATGCACTTCCCGATGTCTCCGTTGATTCTCGGATTTGTGCTCGGGGAAATGCTGGAGCAGAACCTGCGTCGTGCCCTGTCCATCAGTAATGGCAGCATGGATATTCTGTGGGCCAGCGGCGTGGCGAAAGTCCTGCTGGTGATGGCGGTCATGGTTATCGTTATCCCGCCAGTACTGCGCCTGATCCGCAAACGCAACAATAAGCCGCAGGTGGATATCGGCTAACAAATTGCCGGATGGCGGCGCTATTGCGCCCTATCCGGCCTACAATTTGGCTCGGTTGTAGGCCGGATAAGCGCAACGCCATCCGGCATTTTTATTTTCCGCGCAGCCCCTGCGTTCCTTCCAGCACATGTTCAACAAACTGCGTCAGCTTGGGCAGTGGGCGCAAATCCTGTCGCCACAACAAATGAATTGGCCGCGGTTGCGGCGTAAACCCCTCCAGCACCCTGACCAGCCGACCATTCGCGAGCTCTTCTGCCAGCAAAACTTCCGGTTGTAACAGCAGTCCGGCTCCCGCTACCGCCGCCATACGCAGGCCGTGGCCATCGTTACAGCGTAAAATCGCGTCACGTTTCCACCTGACCTCACTCGCCACACCCGGTAGTTTCCATTCATTGCGTGCCGTCCACACGGTATGCGACAAACACAGATGATCCACCAGATCCCCAGGCGTTCGTGGAGTGCCGTGTCGGGCAAGATAGTCCGGTGACGCACAGATAGCCATACGGTACGGACACAGATATTTCGCCACGACATCCGTCTGATGAATATCCCCAATACGTATCGCCAGATCGACCCCTTCATCGACCAGATCCACCATTCGGTTGGTCAGATCTAACTCAATGCGTACCTCTGGCCAGGTTTGCAAAAAATCCGCGGCCAGCGGCGAGATAACACAGGCCCCAAAGGAGGTTGGCGCGCTGATGCGTAGCGTACCCGCCGGAGCCCGCCGGAGCCGCTCGACCGAACGTTCAGCGATCGAAACCTGTTCCAGCACCCGCCGGGCTTCTTCAACGTAAACGCGCCCGGCATCGGTCAGACTCTGACGACGGGTGTTGCGCACCAGCAGACGCGTGCCGAGCTGCGCTTCCAGCAGGGCGATATATTTCCCCACCATCACCGCTGATATCTCCAGTCGCGTTGCCGCACCGGTAAAGCTTCCACTTTCCACCACCGCGATAAACGTTTCCATGCCGCGCAGCTTATCCATATTGCAAACCTCTGGTTAGTAATCATCTAACTTTTAGCCAGTTTATCTGATTTCATTTTCATTAAAGAATAGCGGCTCACACTATTGCGGAGGTGGTTATGAAAATCGTCATTATTGGTGCCAGCGGTACAGTCGGTCGTGCAGTCACAGAGACGTTGAGCCGTAAACATGAGGTGATCCGCGTGGGCCGCACGCAGGGCGATTACCAGGTCGATATCACCTCACAAGAGAGCGTCCAGGCGCTATTTGAAAAAACAGGACGCGTGGATGCGATTGTTTCCGCCACCGGCAATCTGTTCTTTGGCCCGCTATCGACGATGACCGACAGTGAATTTAATCAGGGCCTGCAGGATAAGTTGTTAGGCCAGGTGCGCCTGGCTTTAACCGGGCAACATTACCTGAATGATGGCGGTTCCATTACGCTTATCAGCGGCATTATCGCCCATGAGCCCATTGCCCAGGGGGCAAATGCGGCGACCATAAATGCCGGGCTGGAAGGATTTGTGCGCGCAGCTGCCTGCGAGTTAGGACGCGGTTTGCGCATTAACCTGATTAGCCCGACCGTACTGAGTGAATCTGCTGAAGCCTACGATGGATTCTTCCCCGGCTTTGAAAGCGTGCCTGCGGCAACCGTGGCCAACGCTTACCGCCGCAGCGTGGAAGGCATTCAAAGCGGACGTATTTATAAAGTCGGTTACTAACCTTTTTACTGCCGCTGTGCCCCAGCAGCGGCAGTATTATTAATCCTCTGTTTTTAAATAACATTCTCCTGTTTCTCTCCCTCTCCTGGCATTTAACCTCATCGTTTATAATGTTAAATATTTGTTGTTTTTGATCACAAATAATAAACAAACAAGCTCATTCTGTGCGCGTTTTTCAAAAATGTAGATATTTTTAATTTATGGCTACGAAACGAGCATCGCCATGTCTCCCTGACAATCTACTGAGAGGATCGATTCTGATGAACGCACTGACTGCCGTACAACCGAACGCTGAAGATCCAGCCCAGCACTACAGCGGCTTCACGCTGAAACCATCAGCCCAGTCTCCACGCTTACTGGAGCTGACTTTCTGCGCTGAGACTACGGAGCAATTTCTGCAAGCCGTCGCGCAGTGGCCGGTACAGGCCCTGGAATACAAATCTTTCTTGCGTTTCAAAGTGGCTAAGATCCTCGACGCCCTGTGCGGCAATCAGTTGCAGCCTCTGCTACTAAAAACCTTGCTGGATCGCGCTGAAGGCGCACTGTTGATCAATGCCGTGGGCGTTGATGACGTGGCACAGGCAGAAGAGATGGTCAAACTGGCGACGGCCGTCGCGCATCTTATCGGGCGCTCCAATTTTGATGCGATGAGCGGTCAGTACTATGCGCGCTTCGTGGTGAAAAACGTCGATAACTCAGATAGCTATCTGCGTCAGCCGCACCGAGTCATGGAGCTGCATAACGACGGTACCTACCTCGAAGAAATCACCGACTATGTACTGATGATGAAGATAGACGAGCAGAACATGACGGGCGGTAACTCGCTGCTGCTGCATCTCGATGACTGGGAACATCTGGATCAGTATTTTACCCACCCGCTGGCACGCCGTGCCATGCGCTTTGCCGCACCGCCAAGCAAAAACGTTAGCCAGGACGTATTCCATCCGGTGTTTGACGTTGACCAGCAGGGCCGTCCGGTCATGCGCTACATCGACCAGTTCGTCCAGCCGAAGGATTATGAAGAAGGCGTCTGGCTGAGCGACCTGTCTGATGCGCTGGAAACCAGCAAGAACATTCTTTCCGTTCCGGTATCTGTCGGTAAATTCTTGCTGATCAACAACCTGTTCTGGCTGCACGGTCGCGACCGCTTCACCTCGCATCCTGACCTGCGTCGCGAACTGATGCGTCAGCGTGGCTATTTCGCCTATGCCACCCACCATTACCAGACCCACCAGTAAGCGCGAAGGAAAATAGCGGATGTATGATTTTGTGATTATTGGCGGCGGCATTATCGGCATGTCGACAGCCATGCAGCTGATCGATGTCTACCCGGATGCCAGAATTGCGTTGCTGGAGAAAGAGTCCGGTCCAGCCTGCCACCAGACGGGCCACAACAGCGGCGTGATTCATGCCGGGGTCTATTACACTCCCGGTAGCCTGAAGGCGCAGTTTTGCCTGGCCGGAAATCGCGCCACCAAAGCCTTTTGCGACCAAAACGGCATCCGCTATGACGTTTGCGGAAAAATGCTGGTTGCCACCTCGGCGTTGGAAATGGAGCGGATGCGTGCGTTATGGGATCGCACTGCCGCTAACGGTTTAGAGCGCGAGTGGTTAAACGCCGAAGAACTGCGTGAGCGGGAGCCAAACATCACCGGGCTGGGCGGCATTTTTGTCCCGTCGAGCGGAATAGTCAGCTACCGCGAAGTCACCGCCGCGATGGCGAAGATTTTCCAGGCCAAAGGTGGCGAGATCGTCTACAACGCGGAAGTCAGCGCGTTAAAGGAACACGCCGCCGGCGTTATCGTGCAGACCCGTCAGGGTCAGGAGTATGAAGGGGCAACGCTGATTACCTGCTCTGGCCTGATGGCCGATCGGCTGGTGAAAATGCTTGGCATCGAGCCCGGATTCATCATCTGCCCGTTCCGCGGCGAATACTTCCGCCTGGCGTCAGAACATAACCAGATAGTCAATCATCTGATCTACCCGATCCCCGACCCGGCGATGCCATTCCTCGGTGTGCATCTCACCCGCATGATAGATGGCAGCGTGACGGTAGGTCCGAATGCCGTGTTGGCATTTAAACGTGAAGGCTATCGTAAGCGTGATTTTTCGCTTAGCGATACGCTGGAGATCTTCGGCTCTTCCGGCATCCGCCGCGTGCTGCAAAACAACCTGCGTTCCGGGCTTGGCGAAATGAAAAACTCGCTGTGCAAAAGCGGATATTTGCGGCTGGTGCAAAAGTATTGCCCGAGCCTGACGCAGAAAGATCTGCAGCCGTGGCCTGCAGGTGTGCGGGCACAGGCGGTGTCACCGGACGGCAAGCTGATTGACGATTTCCTGTTTGTCACCACGCCGCGTTCGATTCACACCTGTAACGCCCCGTCTCCCGCGGCAACGTCAGCTCTCCCGATCGGCGCGCATATCGTCAGCAAAGTTCACGCCCTTCTGGAGAACCAGAGTAATCCCGGACGCACGCTGCGTGCGGCACGTAGCGTGGAGACATTACACGCCGCGTTCACCCGTTAACCTTTTTAAGACAGGAAGCAATCATGCAACTTAACGATCCCACCTTGTTTCGCCAGCAGGCACTGATCGACGGACACTGGCGTGACGCCAACAGCGGCGAGACCATCGCGGTGACCAACCCCGCGAATGGTCAGCAACTGGGTAGCGTACCGAAAATGGGGGCAGATGAAACCCGCGAAGCCATTGAGGCCGCGAATCGCGCCCTGCCCGCATGGCGGGCGCTGACTGCGAAAGAGCGTGCCAATATTCTGCGTCGCTGGTTCAACCTGATGATTGAGCATCAGGACGATCTCGCCCGCCTGATGACGCTGGAACAGGGTAAGCCGCTGGCTGAGGCCAAAGGCGAAATCACCTATGCTGCCTCATTTATCGAGTGGTTTGCCGAAGAGGGCAAACGTATTTACGGCGACACCATTCCCGGCCATCAAGCTGATAAGCGTCTGATCGTCATCAAACAGCCGATTGGCGTTACCGCCGCTATCACACCGTGGAACTTCCCTTCCGCAATGATCACCCGTAAAGCCGGTCCGGCGCTGGCGGCAGGCTGCACGATGGTGCTCAAACCCGCCAGCCAGACACCGTACTCCGCGCTGGCGCTGGCTGAACTGGCCAATCGCGCCGGGGTCCCGGCAGGTGTTTTCAGCGTGGTGACCGGTTCAGCCAGTGCTGTTGGTAATGAGCTGACTGGCAACCCGCTGGTACGCAAGCTGTCGTTTACCGGCTCCACTGAGATTGGACGCCAGCTAATGCAACAGTGCGCCAAAGATATCAAGAAGGTGTCACTCGAACTGGGCGGCAATGCGCCGTTTATCGTCTTTGACGATGCCGACCTTGATAAAGCCGTGGAAGGTGCGCTGGCATCGAAGTTTCGTAATGCCGGGCAGACCTGCGTCTGTGCCAACCGTCTGTATGTTCAGGACGGCGTGTATGAGCAGTTTGCCGACAAGCTCCAGCAAGCGGTAAGCAAGCTGCACCTCGGCGACGGTCTGCAACCTGACGTCACCACCGGGCCGCTGATCGATGAAAAAGCCGTCGCCAAAGTGCAGGAACACATCGCTGACGCGCTGGATAAAGGCGCACGCATCGTGGCGGGGGGTAAGGCTCACGCACTGGGCGGCAACTTCTTCCAGCCCACTATTCTGGTAGATGTGCCTGATAACGCGAAGGTCGCCAAAGAAGAGACCTTCGGCCCGCTGGCACCGCTGTTTCGCTTTAAAGATGAAGCTGACGTCATTGCCCAGGCCAACGACACCGAGTTTGGGCTGGCGGCCTACTTCTACGCCCGTGACTTAAGCCGGGTATTCCGCGTTGGTGAAGCGCTGGAGTACGGCATCGTCGGGATTAATACCGGCATCATATCAAATGAAGTTGCCCCGTTTGGCGGCATTAAAGCCTCCGGTCTTGGCCGCGAAGGTTCGAAGTACGGTATCGAAGACTACTTAGAAATCAAATATATGTGCATTGGCCTTTAATAAAATAAATACTGGAGAACACCTGATGAGCACCAATAAAGAACTCATGCAACGTCGCAGCAACGCCGTTCCCCGTGGCGTAGGACAGATCCACCCGATTTTTGCCGAACGCGCAGAAAACTGCCGGGTTTGGGACGTTGAAGGCCGTGAGTTCCTCGATTTTGCTGGCGGTATTGCGGTGTTGAATACCGGCCATCTGCATCCGCAGATTGTCTCTGCGGTCGAAGCGCAGTTGAAAAAACTGTCACATACCTGCTTCCAGGTGCTGGCCTATGAGCCGTACCTCGAGCTGTGTGAGATTATGAACAAGAAAGTGCCGGGTGATTTCGCCAAGAAAACCCTGCTGGTCACCACCGGATCTGAAGCCGTGGAAAATGCGGTGAAAATCGCCCGCGCGGCCACCAAACGTACCGGGACCATCGCCTTTAGCGGTGCCTATCATGGCCGTACCCACTACACCCTCTCATTAACCGGGAAAGTGAACCCGTACTCTGCTGGCATGGGGCTGATGCCGGGTCATGTGTATCGTGCGCTGTACCCTTGCGCGCTGCACGGTATCAGCGATGACGATGCGATTGCCAGCATCCACCGTATTTTCAAAAACGACGCGGCCCCGGAAGATATTGCCGCCATCGTCATTGAGCCCGTACAAGGCGAAGGTGGTTTTTACGCCGCCTCCCCGGCCTTTATGCAGCGTCTGCGCGCCATTTGTGACGAACACGGGATCATGTTGATTGCCGATGAAGTGCAGAGCGGCGCAGGGCGTACCGGTACGCTGTTTGCGATGGAGCAAATGGGTGTGGCCCCCGATCTCACCACCTTCGCAAAATCCATCGCCGGCGGCTTCCCACTGGCCGGTGTCACCGGACGTGCCGAGGTGATGGACGCCGTCCCACCGGGTGGTCTGGGCGGTACCTATGCCGGTAACCCGATTGCCTGCGCCGCCGCGTTGGCGGTGCTGAACATTTTCGAGCAGGAAAACCTGCTGCAAAAAGCGAACGACCTGGGCAAAACCCTGCGCGATGGTCTGCTGGCCATTGCGGAAACGCACCGCGAGATTGGTGATGTTCGCGGGCTGGGCGCAATGATTGCCATCGAGTTGTTCGAAGACGGCGACCACACCAGACCCGATGCCAAACTGACGGCCGACGTCGTCGCGCGTGCACGTGACAAAGGGTTGATCCTGCTCTCCTGCGGGCCTTACTACAACGTGCTGCGCATCCTTGTTCCACTGACCATTGAAGACGGGCAAATCCGTCAGGGTCTGGACATTATTGCTCAGTGTTTTGCCGAGGCGAAACAGGGCTAACCCCCGAATCTGAACGGGAATTGTAGGCCGGATAAGGCGCATGCGTCGCCTCCGGCAATATTGTGATGCCCGGTGGCGCTCCGCTTACCGGGCCTACGGGTAAGGTGCAGGAAGCGACGTCAATAACAATAACGAGGTTTAAAGATGGGGCAAGTGTCACAATCACATGATTTAGGGGGCGGGCTGAAATCACGCCACGTCACCATGTTGTCCATTGCCGGCGTTATCGGCGCCAGTTTATTTGTAGGTTCAAGCGTCGCGATTGCCGAAGCCGGTCCGGCGGTGCTGCTGGCCTATCTGTTCGCCGGGTTACTGGTGGTCATGATTATGCGCATGCTGGCCGAAATGGCCGTTGCCACCCCGGATACCGGTTCCTTTTCCACCTACGCCGATAAGGCCATCGGGCCGTGGGCAGGTTATACCATCGGCTGGCTGTACTGGTGGTTCTGGGTGTTAGTTATCCCACTGGAAGCGAATATCGCCGCCATCATTTTGCACTCCTGGGTACCGGGCATTCCTATCTGGCTGTTTTCTCTGGTTATCACGCTGGCGTTAACCGGCAGTAATTTGCTGAGCGTCAAAAATTACGGTGAGTTCGAGTTCTGGCTGGCGCTGTGCAAAGTGATTGCCATTCTGGCGTTTATCGCCCTCGGCGCCGCGGCGATTAGCGGCTTCTATCCCTACGCTGAGGTCGGCGGCGTTTCACGACTGTGGGATCAGGGCGGCTTTATGCCCAATGGTTTTGGCGCAGTACTCAGTGCGATGCTAATCACCATGTTTTCCTTTATGGGCGCGGAGATTGTCACCATTGCCGCCGCGGAATCCGACACCCCGGATAAACACATCGTACGGGCGACGAACTCGGTTATCTGGCGTATCTCAATTTTCTATCTGTGCTCCATTTTCGTGGTGGTCGCGTTGATCCCGTGGAACATGCCGGGACTGAAAGAGGTTGGGTCGTACCGCTCGGTGCTGGAGTTACTGCATATTCCGCATGCAAAGCTGATCATGGATTGCGTTATTTTGCTGTCGGTAACCAGTTGCCTGAACTCCGCGCTATATACGTCATCCCGTATGCTCTATTCCCTGAGCCGTCGTGGCGATGCCCCCGCCTTTATGGGTAAAACAAACCGCAGCAAAACGCCGTATGTGGCAGTACTACTCTCTACCGGGGCGGCATTCCTCACCGTTATCGTCAACTATTACGCGCCGGCCAAAGTATTTAAGTTTCTGATCGACAGCTCCGGCGCCATCGCGCTGCTGGTCTATCTGGTGATTGCTATTTCTCAGTTACGGATGCGCAAAATCCTGCTGGCGCAAGGCGGTGAAATTAAGCTGAGAATGTGGCTCTTTCCATGGCTTACCTGGCTGGTGATCGCCTTTATTGTCTTCGTATTAGTGGTGATGCTCTTCCGTCCGGCGCAACAGCTGGAGGTGGTGTCGACCGGACTACTCGCTATCGGGATTATTTGCACCGTACCCATTATGTCACGCTGGAAAAAACTGCTATCGTGGCAAAAAACACCGTTGCAAAATACGCATTAAATCTGATCCCGGCGCAGGCCGGGACATTTATTCAGGAGTAAGACCATGACCGCCATTTCCCAACCGACGGCCATTGATGGGTACCGCTGGCTGAAAAACGATATCATCCGCGGTATATATCAGCCTGATGAGAAACTGCGTATGAGCCTGCTGACCTCACGTTATGAACTGGGCGTTGGGCCTCTGCGCGAAGCGCTTTCGCAACTGGTTGCAGAGCGACTGGTCACGGTGGTCAATCAGAAAGGGTATCGGGTGGCGCCGATGTCCGAGCAAGAGTTACTCGATATTTTCGATGCCCGCGCCAATATGGAAGCCATGCTGGTGGGTCTGGCTATCGCGCGTGGCGACGACGCCTGGGAAGCAGAGATTCTGGCGCGCGCACATATGCTCAGCAAGCTGGAGGCCGTTGACGCCAGCGAGCAGATGCTTGATGAGTGGGATCAGCGCCATCAGGCGTTTCACACGGCGATTGTTGCTGGCTGTGGTTCGCAATATCTGCTGCAAATGCGTGAACGGTTGTTCTCTCTGGCGGCACGATACCGTTTCATCTGGTTGCGTAAAACGGTGCTGTCGGTAGAGATGCTGGAAGATAAGCACGATCAGCATCAAACGCTGACCGAAGCGATTCTGGCGCGCGATGCCGCCCGCGCCAGCGAGTTAATGCGCCAGCACCTGCTGACGCCAATTCCCATTATTCAGCAAGCCATGTCCGGCAAACTGCTGACGGGAAAAACCTAGTCGCGGTTTTGGACCCAGAAGGCATGGATAAGGCCTGGGATGTAGCCCAACAGTGTCAAAACGATATTGAGGATAAATGCCCAGCCGAATCCTTTCCCCAGCAACACGCCAAGCGGAGGCAGAATAATAGTAAAAACGATTCTCCAGAAACCCATACACACTCCATACAAGCAAAAAAATAATCATTTCTTAGAAATCTAAGGTTAGTGAGTTTATCCAACTCTGCCTGGCTTCCCCTGCTGTTTTACCCTCCTTTACGCTCTTTACGCTCTTTACGCTGGCGTACGATGCTCACTTACTTTAGAATTAGCTTAACTTAGAAAACACTAAAGTATATATGACTGAACTCGAACAACTGCAAGCCAGCGCAGAACAGGCTGCCGCCCTACTCAAAGCGATGAGTAATCCCAAACGGTTACTGATTTTGTGCATGCTTTGTGGCTCACCGGGTACCAGCGCGGGAGAGTTAGCCCGCGTTACTGGTCTTAGTGCATCGGCCACCTCTCAGCATCTGGCAAGAATGCGCGAAGAGGGGTTGATAGACAGCCAGCGTGATGCCCAGCGCATCCTTTACTCCATTAAAAATACGGCCGTGAATTCGCTGATCGCCACATTAAAAACACTGTATTGCCCATAAGGAAC
The DNA here is from genome assembly GCF_014103415.1 of Citrobacter sp. RHBSTW-00671. Taxonomy (NCBI): domain Bacteria; kingdom Pseudomonadati; phylum Pseudomonadota; class Gammaproteobacteria; order Enterobacterales; family Enterobacteriaceae; genus Citrobacter; species Citrobacter sp. RHBSTW-00671. The sequence continues at coordinate 1,689,710 of NZ_JABXPR010000001.1, read as the reverse complement.
CACTATGACCATTGGGATGATTTCCCCCCACGAGGCGCAGGCGCTGTTAGCTCAGGGCGCAAAACTGATTGATATCCGCGACGCTGACGAGTATCTGTACGAGCATATTCCCGAGGCGCACCTGGCACCGTTATCCACCCTGGAGCAGGGTTCACTCCCCGCAAACTTACGGGCTGAGCGCATTATTTTTCACTGCCAGTCAGGCAAGCGTACACAAAACGCGGCAGCAAAATTGAATGCCGCCGCCGCGCCGGCACAGGTCTGGCTGCTTGAGGGCGGGATCGACGGCTGGAAAGCGGCAGGTCTGCCGGTTGCGAAAGATAGCTCACAACCGTTGCCGCTAATGCGTCAGGTGCAGATTGCCGCAGGCAGCCTTGCCTTGCTTGGCGTCATTCTCGGTTACGCCGTCAACAGCGGCTTCTTCTTACTCAGCGGTTTTGTCGGTGCGGGGCTGGTACTTGCGGGTGTAACTGGCTTCTGCGGTATGGCGCGACTACTCGACAAAATGCCCTGGAACCGACGTACTCATTAAGCGGTAATAGAAGAAACAGCGCTGTACCCGCCGATTGACGTGATCTATGGTGGGCTTTGTGATTAAGAAAGGAGCGCAATATGTTTAAACCTGGCGATCTGGTGCAACCGCGTATGGGCGGACCAAAACTGAAAGTTGTCGAAGTGAAAGACGAACAAATTGTGGCTGTACAAGCCAGCAATGAAAGCGGCGAAAAATACACCCTAAAAACTGCTGATGTCACGCGATATTCTGAAGAAGGCGATTTCGGCGTCTGCTGAAAATAAGCGGTGAGGTTCCCCTCACCGCATTGATATTAGATCAAAAAATCATCGAGAGATTTACCGGCAGCCAGCGCCTGCGCAATCGGCTTCGGCGTGCGGCCTTGTCCTGTCCATGTTTTTGTTTCACCGTTGATGTCCGTAAAACGATATTTCGCCGGACGTGGCTGACGTTTTTTAACCGAACGCGATGGTGCCACCGACATGCTCAACAGTTCTTCAGGATCAATCCCATCGGCTCTCATCATCGCCAGCAGTGTATTAATTTTTTCCTGCTGTTCTGCACGTTGGCGCTGCAGCAGCTCTTCTTCGTCACGTCGTTCTTTGGTGACTACCCGGAGTTTTTCCAGCATATCTTCCAGAACCTCGACGGATAATTCACGCGCCATGACACGTAGCGATCGAATATTATTTAAGTTTTTTAACATTGAACTCATATTAATAAAACCTCTTTAACGCAAAAACAGAAATCGGTATTACGAAGCAAATTGTATGCGAGTATTTTTTCTTTTTCCAGTCTCTTTTTTGTCGCAAGATATTAAAACGGCAATCGCTATTATTATATATCTTGCTATACGGTGCGCTTTAGTCAGCGATATTTTATATTCGGCCAGCAACCAGAATAAATAGACTTCGGGATATCTCACTGCCGCACCAGATAAACCAATACAGGCATCGCGCAGGCGTTGCGGTAGATATGAGCAATATTCGTCAACATTCAAAAAGGAGCGCAAAAAGTTCAGAAAAACAAGTCAAAATAACCCATTGATTTTTAATGATTTTAATTTGCATGACAACGAAAATGCCAAAACGAACAAAAAACAAACCACCACAGAGCATTTTATCGACAAAAAGGCGATAAATAAAAATTTTAAGCTAGTTGCTAGTTATTATGTAGGCAGATATCCTATTAAAACGCGAAAGCGACAAGACAAATCACTAGCAACAAAGGTATTGAAAACCTTTTTTCCCCTTTTTACAAGGAGCATTAACATGTTCTCTCCGCAGTCACGCTTGCGTCATGCTGTAGCAGACACGTTCGCGATGGTTGTTTATTGTTCTGTCGTGAACATGTTGATCGAGATATTCCTTTCAGGAATGAGCTTTGAACAGTCACTGTATTCCAGACTGGTCGCCATCCCCGTCAACATCCTGATCGCCTGGCCATACGGTATGTACCGCGATTTGTTTATGCGTGCGGCACGCAAAGCCACGCAAGCAGGATGGGCAAAAAATCTGGCGGATGTGCTGGCCTATGTCACGTTCCAGTCACCGGTGTATGTGATTATTCTGCTGACGGTTGGCGCTGACTGGCACCAGATCACGGCTGCGGTAAGCTCCAACATCGTGGTCTCAATGCTGATGGGTGCAGTATATGGTTACTTCCTTGATTATTGCCGCCGCCTGTTTAAGGTCAGCAGCTACCACCAGGCTAAAGCGTAAAAACATCTCATCGCGACTGGCACCGCCAGTCGCGTTATCAGTTTGAACTCACGTCGCCAAACAACCCATTCAAATAACGTTCCAGCGCGATACGCGAGCTAAAGCCGTGTGGAATACCATAATGTTCATGAGTATCGCCGGCTAAATAAAGCGGGAATTGCTGATAGTGATCGCAGGTTTTAATATCCGTGGCCGGTTCTGCCAGTGAAGAACTACGCTCTTTTAGCGTGGGATGAATCACCAATGCGGTACGTCCCATCCGCGCTTCACGGTTTACATATACATAATTCTCGCCACGTCGATAACCGTATGTTTTCTGTGTGACTACATCAACGGTAAAGCCCACTTTTTCAAGTACGCGCGCCACCTCATCAGGTCGTAAATACATATTATTTTCCTCGTTATCTTTTACTGCGGGCTTACCTTACCTGATTCAGCATTAGCAACGCTTTCAGAAAAGTCCATAAACGAGTGCAGACGGTGAGATGAATATCTTAAGAACAACGCAAATTTATGTCAGCGCCAACCGGAGTTGATATGCAGCCTGCTGCGCTATTTCCGCCGATCGGATATTGGTAAATGACAGTAATATTCCCCCCTTACCTGTTGAGGTGACGCGCCACCGGCTTAAGGCCTGAACCGCCAGTCCGGCCTGATTCGCTTTGCGTACTAACGCAGTGTCATCCCCCGCCACGGCGATCACCAGTTGGATCCCGCCCTCTTGTGGCAACACGCTAAAACCCTGCTCTGTCAGGGCGCTTTCCATCCATTGACGCCGTTGGGCATAATGCTGACGCATCCGTTTTAAGTGCCGCCAGAAATGACCGTCGCGCATAAAATCGGCCAGCGTTTGTTGCCATAAAACCGGCACACTGCAAGCCGTTAGCGCCGCCTGTTGGCGAAAATGTGCGACCTGAGTCAGCGGAACCACCAGCCAGGCGGTGCGTAAAGCGGGAAACAACGATTTACTGAACGTACCCGCATAAATCACCCGCTGCGGCGCATCCAGACTTTTAAGCGGTGGTAACGGTTTGCCGTGGTAACGAAACTCACTGTCGTAGTCATCTTCGATTACCCACGCCTGTGCGCGATCGGCCCATTCCAGCAACTGGTGACGGCGGGCCAGAGAAAGCGCCACGCCCAGTGGGCTTTGGTGTGCAGGTGTCAGCAAGACAAAACGCGCCTGTGGGTAGTGGCGGATCCCCGCGCTGACATCAAGGCCATCGGCATCAACCGCTACAGGCATCAGCTCAACGCGTTCCTGGGTGACCACGGGCCGAATCAATGGAAAGCCGGGATCTTCGACCCACATCCCCTCGCCGGGTGTGGCCAGCGCGCGCAGGATCAACATCATTGACGCCGCATAACCCGACGTAATAAAAACCTGCTCCGGAAGACATTCAATACTGCGTGACACTCGCAGGTAATCGACTATCGCCTGGCGTAACAGCAGTTCACCGCAAACATCCCCCACCGCAAGATCAAAACGTGTTTGGGTACGCAAACGTCGACCCATGACCCGTGCCCAGATATCGCGCGGAAAAAGATCGAGAGCAGGCAATCCCATCTGAAAAAGCTGTGGTGTGCTGTGTTCTCCGGCGAATACGGCAGGGGTTGCGGACGAGGTTTCCAGTCGCAATTGCTCGCTGACAAAGGTTCCCGCCTGCCCGCGTCGCGCAAGCCAGCCCTGTGCCACCAGCTCAGCATAAGCGTTTTCTACCGTCGAACGTGAAACCCCCAGCTCCTGGGACCAGGTTCGGCTGGAGGGTAATCTTGTGCCAGGCTTAAGATCGCCCTTCTCAATAGCGGTTTTTAACTGACGGGCAATTTGCTGGTAGCGCGGCATTTATGGTCTGCTTTTTAAGTAAAAATATGGCTCTCTTTAGCAGACCATTATAGTGCTACATTGCAGGTCATCCAAATGAGGAGCAATACCATGACAATGTTACGCCAGCCCTATTACGAACTCAGTCCTGAAGTCTATAACGCCCTGGTTCAGGCAAGCAAAGCGCTGGAAAACTGCGCACTGGAACCCACGCTGACGGAACTGATTTACCTGCGGGTTTCACAAATCAACGGCTGCGCATTTTGCCTTGAAATGCACAGCAAAGCGCTGCGCAAAGCTGGCGTGGAACAAGCCCGTCTGGATGCGCTGGCGGGTTGGCGGGTGAGCCACCATTTCAGCGAACGGGAACGTGCCGCACTGGCATGGGCCGAGTCCGTCACTCATGTCGCCAGCAGCCATGCCGAAGACGATGTTTATCTGCCACTGCTTGACCATTTTAGCGCCAAAGAAATAAGCGACCTGACCTTCGCAATCAGCCTGATGAACTGCTTTAACCGCCTGGCTGTGGGTATGCGTATGTAATTACGCACCGCCGGATGGCGGCATAAATGCCATCTCCGGCCTGGGATGCGCTCTCCTGTAGGCCGGATAAGACGCGACGCGTCGCCATCCGGCAACCTGTTATAATCCATATCCCATTCCCGTCCCGCTCATCACCCAGGGTATCATCAACCTAAAATTCCCATATCTTGTATGGTTGAATCTTCTTTCATCTACATCTAGTATCTTCTCTATCAGCACGCACACAAGCCGATGTCCATTATGCATCGCTCATTTACCCTTAAATGGAAATACGAATCATGAGTATTATTATTTACACTCGTAATAACTGTGTTCAGTGCCACGCCACCAAACGGGCGATGGAAAGCCGTGGTTTTGACTTTGAGATGGTGAATGTCGATTTGCAGCCTGAACTGGCAGATACCCTGCGCGAGCAAGGTTTTCGTCAGTTGCCTGTCGTAGTGGCAGGCGAAACCCGTTGGTCAGGATTTCGCCCGGACATGATCAATCGCCTGCGCCCGGAACCACGCGTGGTCAGCGCATGACGACGCTCGTCTACTTCTCCAGCAGCTCCGAGAATACGCACCGCTTTATGCTGCGTCTGGCGCTGCCCGCCATCCGCATTCCGCTTAATGAACGCGAGCGGATCCAGGTAGACGAGCCTTACATTTTAATCGTGCCGTCTTACGGCGGCGGCGGTACGGCAGGCGCCGTCCCGCGTCAGGTGATCCGCTTTTTAAACGATCCTCATAACCGGGCATTAATCCGTGGCGTGATCGCCTCCGGCAACCGCAATTTCGGCGAGGCCTATGGGCGTGCGGGTGAGGTCGTCTCACAAAAATGCGGCGTGCCATGGCTCTACCGTTTTGAGCTGATGGGTACGCAAAGCGATATCGAAAACGTTCGAAAAGGAGTGAGCGAATTTTGGCAACGACAACCGCAGAACGCGTAATCCAGCCCGCGCTGGATTATCACGCCCTGAACGCCATGCTAAATCTGTACGATAAAGCCGGGCGGATTCAGTTCGATAAAGATCATCAGGCGGTGGAAGCTTTTTTGGCTACCCACGTCCGCCCTCATTCGGCGGTCTTTGCCAGTCAGCAGGAACGCCTGGAAACGCTGATTCGTGAAGGCTATTACGACGAAAGCGTTTTAGCCCGCTACGATCGCGCGTTCGTGGTGAAGCTGTTTGCCCACGCCCATGCCAGCGGATTCCGCTTTCAGACCTTCCTCGGCGCATGGAAGTATTACACCAGCTATACGCTGAAAACCTTTGACGGCAAACGCTACCTTGAAGATTTTGAGGATCGCGTGACGATGGTGGCACTCACCCTGGCGCAGGGTGACGAGGCGCTCGCCATGCAGCTTACTGATGAAATGCTCTCCGGTCGTTTTCAACCCGCCACACCAACCTTCTTAAACTGCGGCAAACAGCAGCGTGGCGAACTGGTTTCCTGCTTCCTGCTACGCATTGAAGACAACATGGAGTCCATCGGCAGGGCGGTTAACTCAGCGCTGCAGCTTTCCAAACGCGGCGGCGGCGTGGCATTTTTACTCTCAAACCTGCGCGAGGCAGGAGCGCCTATTAAGCGTATTGAAAACCAGTCTTCCGGCGTGATCCCGATAATGAAAATGCTGGAAGATGCTTTTTCTTATGCTAATCAGTTGGGCGCACGTCAGGGCGCGGGCGCAGTGTATCTGCACGCGCATCATCCCGATATTTTGCGTTTTCTCGATACCAAACGTGAAAATGCCGATGAAAAAATCCGCATCAAAACGCTCTCGCTCGGCGTGGTGATCCCGGACGTCACCTTCCGTCTGGCCAAAGAAAATGCGCAGATGGCGCTGTTTTCACCGTATGACGTAGAACGCCTTTACGGCACAGCATTCGGTGATATCGCGGTGAGCGAACGCTATGACGAACTGGTTGCCGACGCGCGCGTGCGCAAAAAATACATTAGTGCCCGCGACTTCTTCCAGCGACTGGCAGAGATCCAGTTCGAGTCCGGCTACCCCTACATTATGTTTGAAGATACGGTGAATCGTGCGAATCCGATTGCCGGTCGTATCAATATGAGCAACCTGTGCTCGGAGATTTTGCAGGTCAACAGTCCATCAACCTATGATGAGGCACTGGGCTATACGCAGGTAGGGCATGATATTTCCTGCAATCTTGGCTCGCTGAACATTGCTCATACCATGGATTCACCTGACTTTGCCCGGACCGTTGAAACAGCCGTGCGCGGCTTAACCGCCGTCTCGGACATGAGTCATATCCGCAGCGTTCCTTCCATTGAAGCCGGGAACAGCGCGTCACACGCCATTGGTCTCGGACAGATGAACCTGCATGGTTATCTGGCGCGGGAAGGCATCGCCTACGGTTCCCCCGAAGGACTGGATTTCACCAATCTTTATTTTTACACCATCACCTGGCATGCGCTGAATACGTCAATGAAACTGGCCCGTGAACGCGGTACATCTTTTGCCGGATTTAGTCAGTCACGCTATGCCAACGGCGAGTACTTTACCCAGTATCTGCAGGGAGACTGGCAGCCAAAAACAGAGAAAGTCCGCGCACTGTTTGCCACAAGCGGCATTACGTTGCCAACCCGGGAGATGTGGCAGCAACTGCGGGATGATGTGATGCGCTACGGCATCTATAACCAGAATTTACAGGCCGTTCCGCCGACCGGCTCAATCTCCTATATCAACCACGCGACCTCAAGCATTCACCCGATTGTATCGAAAGTGGAAATTCGTAAAGAGGGTAAAACCGGGCGCGTTTACTACCCTGCCCCGTTTATGACCAACGAGAATTTGGCCCTGTATCAGGATGCCTACGAGATTGGCCCACAAAAGATCATTGATACCTATGCCGAGGCGACACGGCATGTCGATCAGGGACTCTCACTGACGCTTTTTTTCCCCGATACCGCTACCACTCGCGATATCAACAAGGCACAGATCTACGCCTGGCGTAAGGGGATCAAATCGTTGTACTACATCCGGTTACGCCAGTTGGCGCTGGAAGGAACCGAAATTGAGGGTTGCGTGTCATGCGCACTGTAAGGAGAACAGAATGAAACTATCTCGCGTCAGCGCCATCAACTGGAACAAGATTGAAGATGATAAAGACCTTGAGGTATGGAATCGCCTGACCAGTAACTTCTGGCTACCGGAAAAAGTCCCGCTATCCAATGATATTCCGGCATGGCAAACGTTGAGCGCTGCCGAGCAGCAGCTCACTATCCGCGTATTTACCGGCCTGACGCTGCTCGACACGATTCAGAATATCGCCGGCGCCCCCGCGCTGATGGCGGATTCAATCACGCCACATGAAGAGGCGGTACTGTCGAATATCAGCTTTATGGAAGCCGTGCACGCGCGTTCCTACAGTTCTATTTTTTCCACGCTTTGTCAGACCAAAGATGTGGATGCGGCTTACCTCTGGAGTGAGGAAAATTCTCCGCTCCAGCACAAGGCACAGATAATTCTGACGCATTACGCCAGCGAAGAACCGCTGAAAAAGAAAATAGCCAGCGTATTTCTGGAATCCTTCCTGTTCTATTCCGGCTTCTGGCTACCGATGTATTTCTCCAGCCGCGGCAAGCTGACGAATACCGCTGACCTTATCCGCCTGATCATTCGTGACGAAGCAGTTCATGGTTATTACATTGGCTATAAATACCAAAAAGGTCTGGAGCACGTTTCACCCTCTACGCGTGACGCGCTACAGAATTATGCCCTCGATCTGTTGGTGGAATTATATGACAACGAAGTTCGTTATACGGAGGAACTGTATGCGCAAACCCCGTGGGTGGAAGACGTCAAAGCCTTTCTCTGCTACAACGCCAATAAGGCGCTAATGAATTTAGGTTATGAGGCCCTGTTCCCGGCAGAAATGGCGGATGTGAACCCGGCAATCCTCGCAGCGCTCTCACCCAACGCAGACGAAAACCACGATTTCTTCTCCGGTTCAGGGTCATCTTATGTGATGGGTAAAGCCGTCGAAACAGAAGATGATGACTGGAATTTTTAACGTTTCCTTCCGCGGAAAATACCTTACATTTTCCGCGTTAATATTTTAACGAGATCACATTTTTATCACACAAATAGTGTTGGGTGATCTACACTCAATATCAGCCGCAATATTCGCCTGTATTTCAACAATTCAGGCGCATTTTCAGTGTCATTTACAAAAAATATCCCTCAAGGCTCATCCGCGCTCAGCCCTTATATCATGGGAAATCCCGCCATCTGACGTTTGGCAATATTCATGCCACAAACAAATTCAGGGTTGTCTCAGATTCTCAGTATGTTAGGGTAGAAAAAGGTCACTATTTCCATCAGGTAATATATCGATATAAACAAATAACAGGAATCATTCTATTGCATGGCAATTAAATTAGAAGTTAAAAATCTCTATAAGATATTTGGCGAGCATCCCCAGAGAGCGTTCAAATATATTGAAAAAGGACTTTCAAAAGAGCAAATTCTGGATAAAACAGGGCTATCGCTTGGCGTTAAAGACGCCAGTCTGGCCATTGAAGAAGGCGAGATATTTGTCATCATGGGATTATCCGGTTCGGGTAAATCCACAATGGTACGCCTTCTCAATCGCCTGATTGAACCCACCCGCGGACAGGTATTGATCGACGGCGTAGACATTGCCCGAATCTCCGATGCTGAACTTCGCGAGGTGCGCAGAAAAAAGATTGCGATGGTGTTCCAGTCCTTTGCCCTGATGCCGCATATGACGGTGTTGGACAATACGGCATTCGGCATGGAATTAGCCGGTGTTGGCGCGGATGAACGTCGAGAAAAAGCGTTAGATGCGCTACGTCAGGTTGGTCTGGAGAATTATGCGCACGGCTACCCGGATGAACTTTCCGGGGGAATGCGCCAGCGCGTGGGTCTCGCCCGCGCATTGGCCATCAATCCCGATATCTTATTAATGGATGAAGCCTTCTCTGCGCTCGATCCGTTAATTCGCACCGAGATGCAGGATGAGCTGGTAAAACTACAGGCGAAGCATCAGCGTACCGTGGTCTTTATTTCCCACGATCTTGATGAAGCGATGCGTATTGGCGACAGAATTGCCATTATGCAAAACGGTGAAGTGGTCCAGGTCGGTACACCGGATGAAATCCTGAATAATCCGGCGAATGATTATGTGCGCACCTTCTTCCGTGGCGTAGATATTAGCCAGGTCTTTAGCGCTAAAGATATATCCCGTCGTAGCCCTGAAGGGCTAATTCGTAAAACGCCAGGCGTCGGCCCCCGTTCGGCCCTGCAATTACTGCAGGACAAAGATCGCGAATATGGCTACGTGATTGAACGCGGCAATAAATTCGTCGGCGTGGTGTCGATCGATTCATTAAAAACAGCGTTAAGCCAGGCGCAAGGTATTGATGCGGCATTAATCAACGAGCCGCTAGCCGTGGATGCACAAACTCCTCTTAGCGAGTTACTTTCTCATGTCGGTCAGGCTCCGTGCGCGGTGCCGGTTGTCGATGAGGAACACCAGTATGTGGGCATTATTTCAAAACGCATGCTGCTACAGGCTTTAGATCGCGAGGGGGCAAACAATGGCTGATCAAACCAATCCGTGGGATACCACACCGGCGGCCGACAGCGCCGCGCAATCTGCTGATGCCTGGGGGACGCCTTCAGGCGCACCTGCCGACGGCGCCAGCACAGACTGGCTGACCAGTGCACCGGCACCGGCACCAGAGCATTTCAATATTATGGATCCATTCCATAAAACACTGATCCCGCTGGATAGCTGGGTCACCGAAGGGATCGATTGGGTGGTCACCCATTTCCGTCCTGTCTTCCAGGGCATTCGTGTCCCGGTGGATTACATACTCAATGGTTTTCAGCAACTCCTGTTGGGTATGCCTGCGCCGGTGGCTATTATCCTGTTCGCCCTGATCGCCTGGCAAATTTCCGGTATCGGAATGGGTGCCGCCACGCTGATTTCACTGATTGCTATCGGTGCTATCGGTGCCTGGTCGCAGGCCATGATCACCCTGGCGCTGGTGCTAACCGCGTTGCTGTTCTGCGTGGTGATCGGCCTGCCAATGGGGATCTGGCTGGCGCGCAGCCCGCGTGCGGCGAAGATTGTCCGACCACTGCTGGATGCCATGCAGACCACCCCCGCGTTCGTCTATCTGGTGCCAATCGTCATGCTGTTCGGTATTGGCAACGTCCCCGGCGTAGTGGTGACAATTATCTTCGCCCTGCCGCCCATCGTGCGTCTGACCATTCTGGGGATTAATCAGGTCCCGGCCGATCTGATTGAAGCTTCGCGCTCATTTGGCGCCAGCCCGCGTCAGATGCTGTTTAAAGTGCAGTTGCCGCTGGCGATGCCCACCATTATGGCAGGGGTGAACCAGACGCTGATGCTGGCGCTCTCCATGGTGGTTATCGCGTCGATGATCGCCGTCGGTGGCTTGGGTCAGATGGTTCTGCGCGGTATCGGTCGTCTGGACATGGGTCTGGCTACCGTTGGCGGTGTGGGGATCGTGATCCTCGCCATCATTCTCGACCGTCTGACGCAGGCCGTAGGCCGCGACTCGCGTAGCCGGGGTAACCGTCGCTGGTACACCACCGGTCCGGTTGGGTTTCTCACCCGCCCTTTCACTAAGTAGTTCACCCGTTGCCCGGTGACACATTGCTTACCGGGCCTATACGTCCCTCCAATAATTAAGGAACAACGATGCGACATACCGTCCTTTTTGCCACAGCGTTTGCCACCTTTGTCTCCACCAGCACTTTCGCTGCCGACCTGCCGGGCAAAGGCATCACCGTACAGCCAATCCAGAGCACCATCTCTGAAGAATCCTTCCAGACGCAGTTAGTTAGCCGTGCGCTGGAGAAATTGGGTTATACCGTAAATAAGACAAGCGAAGTCGATTACAACGTCGGCTATACCTCTATTGCCTCTGGCGATGCGACGTTTACCGCCGTGAACTGGCAGCCGCTGCATGATGATATGTACGCCGCAGCCGGCGGAGATAAAAAATTCTATCGCGAGGGGGTATTCGTAACAGGCGCGGCTCAGGGTTATCTGATCGATAAGAAAACCGCTGAGCAGTACAAAATCACCAATATTGCCCAGCTAAAAGATCCAAAAATCGCCAAAATCTTTGATACCAACGGCGATGGTAAAGCTGACATGATGGGTTGCTCGCCGGGCTGGGGTTGTGAAGCCGTGATTAACCACCAGAACAAAGCGTTCGATCTGGAAAAAACAGTCGAGGTCAGCCACGGTAACTATGCAGCAATGATGGCTGACACCATTACCCGCTTTAAAGAAGGCAAACCGATCCTGTACTACACCTGGACACCATACTGGGTCAGTGACGTGATGAAACCGGGCAAAGATGTTGTCTGGCTGCAGGTCCCGTTCTCCTCTCTGCCCGGTGAACAGAAAGATATCGATACCAAACTGCCGAACGGCGCGAACTATGGCTTCCCGGTAAACACCATGCACATTGTCGCAAACAAGGCCTGGGCGGAGAAAAATCCGGCGGCGGCGAAACTGTTTGCCATCATGAAATTGCCACTGGCAGATATCAACGCGCAGAACGCAATGATGCATGATGGTAAAGCCTCAGAAGCTGACGTTCAGGGCCACGTTGATGGCTGGATCAAAGCCCACCAGCAGCAGTTCGACGGCTGGGTAAAAGAAGCGCTGGCTGCGCAGAAATAACCCACTCGTAGGCCTGATAAGCGTGACGCTATCAGGCCCAGTAACCCCACCAATGCCGGATGGTGGCGCGATGCGCCTTATCCGGCCTACACCCCCTTCCCACACCGCACAATCCATCACCCAACAAATCAGCAACATTTAATCACTTCCGTTATGATTGTTTTCTGCAACCCATTATTCAGTTGAAAACAATGACCAAACCCACTCACGGGCTTAGCCCGGCACTGATTGTTTTAATGTCTGTGGCGACCGGCCTCGCCGTTGCCAGTAACTATTACGCCCAGCCGCTGCTCGACACCATCGCGCGAAACTTTTCGCTGTCGGCCAGTACTGCGGGCTTTATCGTCACTGCAGCACAGCTTGGCTACGCGGCGGGGCTCCTGTTTCTGGTACCGCTTGGCGATATGTTTGAACGCCGGATGCTGATTGTCTCGATGACACTGTTAGCCGCAGGCGGCATGTTGATTACTGCCAGCAGTCAGTCGCTGGGAATGCTGATCCTCGGTACTGCGCTAACCGGGTTGTTCTCAGTTGTCGCACAGATCCTGGTTCCCCTGGCGGCGACGCTCGCCACACCAGACAAGCGCGGTAAAGTCGTTGGTACGATTATGAGCGGCCTGTTGCTGGGGATTTTGCTGGCGCGAACGGTTGCAGGGTTACTGGCGAATCTCGGCGGCTGGCGCACCGTGTTTTGGGTGGCCTCAGTATTGATGGCGCTGATGGCGATTGCCCTGTGGCGTGGTTTGCCGAAGATGAAATCAGAGACCCATCTTAACTACCCGCAGCTATTGGGTTCTGTGTTTAGCCTGTTTATCCACGATAAATTACTCCGCACCCGCGCGATGCTGGGCTGCCTGACCTTTGCCAACTTCAGTATCCTCTGGACATCGATGGCATTTTTACTCGCCGCACCACCGTTTAACTATTCAGAAGGCATGATTGGCCTGTTCGGCCTGGCCGGGGCTGCCGGTGCGTTAGGCGCTCGTCCGGCAGGCGGTTTTGCCGATAAGGGTAAATCACACCTCACGACTACCGCAGGCCTGCTGCTACTGTTGCTCTCCTGGCTGGCTATCTGGCTCGGACATACTTCAGTGCCGATGCTGATTATCGGTATCCTGGTACTGGATCTGACCGTTCAGGGGGTACATATCACTAACCAGACCGTTATCTATCGCATTCACCCGGACGCACGTAATCGTCTGACTGCCGGGTACATGACCAGCTATTTCATTGGTGGTGCGGCAGGTTCGCTGATTTCAGCGTCAGCCTGGCAGCATGCCGGCTGGGCTGGCGTTTGTCTGGCAGGTGTGACCGTTGCCGTACTCAATCTACTGGTCTGGTGGCGAGGTTTTCACCGCCAGGAAGCCGTAAATTAGGCGTATAACGTCCGTTTACCTTTGATTGGGCTCCTCAGGGTGTTAAGGAGCCCATCAGTCTGCTAAGGTTATAACGTATTGAGCCAGGTTATTTTAATTTCGGTAATGAAGCCTATAATCCTATGGAAAGCCCTGTTCCCCAGTCTGAATTCCGTTCTGCAACGTTAACTGAAGGATTCAAAGACAGTCTACCGATAGTTATCAGTTATATTCCGGTCGCATTTGCATTTGGAATGAATGCGACTCGCCTGGGCTTTACTCCCGTTGAAAGCGTTTTTTTCTCCTGCATCATTTACGCCGGCGCCAGCCAGTTTGTCATCACAACCATGCTCGCCGCAGGCAGCTCACTGTGGGTCGCGGCTCTGACCGTCATGGCGATGGATGTTCGCCACGTTTTGTACGGCCCTTCTCTGCGTAGCCGTATCGCCCAACAGTTGAGCAAACCTAAAAGCGCGCTATGGGCCTTTGGCCTCACCGACGAAGTCTTTGCCGCGGCAACGGCGAAGCTGGTGCGGGATAACCGCCGCTGGAGTGAAAACTGGATGATCGGCATCGCGCTATGCTCCTGGGCTTCCTGGGTACTTGGCACGGTTATCGGCGCATTTTCCGGCTCTGGCTTACTGAAGGGTTTCCCGGCGGTAGAAGCGGCGCTGGGGTTTATGCTCCCGGCGCTGTTTATGAGTTTTCTGCTGGCCTCTTTCCAGCGTAAGCAAACGCTATGCGTCACGGCGGCATTAGCCGGTGCGCTGGCTGGCGTGACGCTGTTTTCCATTCCAGCAGCCATCCTGGCAGGCATAGCCTGCGGATGCCTGACCGCGCTCATTCAGTCGTTCTGGCAGGGAGGTCCTGATGAGCTATGAGGTTCTGCTGCTCGGTCTGCTGGTCGGCTGCGTCAATTACTGTTTTCGCTATTTGCCACTGCGTCTGCGAATGGGGAATGTGCGCCCGACAAAACGCGGAGCCACTGGAATATTACTCGACACCATCGGTATTGCATCAATTTGCGCCCTGCTGGTGGTGTCTACCGCGCCAGAAGTGATGCACGACGCCCGTCGTTTTGTGCCTACGCTGGTGGGGTTTGTGGTACTGGGTGCAAGCTTCTATAAGACCCGCAGCATCATCATTCCGACTTTACTGAGTGCTCTGGGCTATGGATTAGCCTGGAAAATGCTGTTTGTCTCATAGATTAAAATAATCATTTTAAATAAATAATACATTTACTTTATTTGTCACTGTCGTTACTATATCGGCTGAAATTAATGAGGTTATACCCAAATGGATAGTTCGTTTACGCCCATTGAACAAATGCTAAAATTTCGCGCCAGCCGCTACGAAGAGTTCCCTTATCAGGAAGTGCTTCTGACCCGTCTTTGCATGCATATGCAGGGCAAGCTGCTGGAAAACCGCAATAAGATGCTGAAAGCTCAAGGGATTAACGAGACGTTGTTTATGGCGTTGATTACGCTGGAGTCTCAGGAAAACCACAGTATTCAGCCTTCTGAACTGAGCTGCGCACTTGGCTCGTCACGAACTAACGCCACCCGCATCGCGGATGAGTTAGAAAAGCGAGGCTGGATTGAGCGTCGCGAAAGCGATAACGATCGCCGCTGTCTGCATCTGCAATTGACCGAAAAAGGCCATGCTTTTTTGCAGGAGGTATTACCGCCTCAGCATAACTGCCTTCATCAGCTTTGGTCATCTCTCAGCACCACCGAAAAAGATCAACTTGAGCACATCACCCGTAAACTTCTGACCCGTCTTGATCAGATGGAGCAGGATGGCGCGGTATTAGAAGCGCTGCGCTAACGCGCTGACTCGCTCAGAAATCCAGATTTATAAATGAAAAACCGACAGGCCAGCACGCACAGTGCTGGCCTTTCTGATAAACAGGTCGGCCCCAGCCGATGTGAAAAAAATAAGATCGTGGAGAACAACATGAGCGCAAATGCGGAGACTCAAACCCCGCAGCAACCGGTCAAGAAGAATGGCAAACGTAAAAGTATGCTGCTGCTTCTGACCTTGCTCTTTATTATCATTGCCGTGGCATATGGGATTTATTGGTTTTTAGTACTGCGTCATATCGAAGAGACAGACGATGCGTACGTGGCAGGGAACCAGGTTCAAATTATGGCGCAGGTATCAGGCAGCGTGACGAAAGTCTGGGCTGATAACACTGACTTTGTAAAACAGGGCGATGTCCTGGTCACTCTCGATCAGACAGATGCCAAACAGGCATTTGAAAAGGCCAAAACTGCGCTGGCGTCCAGCGTGCGCCAGACGCACCAGTTGATGATCAACAGCAAGCAGCTGCAGGCAAGCATTGAAGTCCAGAGAACCGCGCTGGCCCAGGCACAAAGCGACTTTAATCGCCGTGTCCCGCTGGGTAACGCCAACCTGATTGGCCGCGAAGAGCTGCAACACGCCCGCGATGCCGTCGCCAGCGCTCAGGCTCAGCTTGATGTCGCAATCCAACAATATAATGCGAACCAGGCGATGATTCTGGGTAGCAAGCTGGAAGATCAACCCGCTGTACAACAGGCCGCCACCGAAGTGCGTAATGCCTGGCTGGCGCTGGAACGTACTAAAATTGTCAGCCCGATGACCGGCTATGTTTCCCGTCGTGCCGTGCAGCCTGGCGCGCAAATTAGCCCGACGACGCCGCTGATGGCGGTGGTTCCGGCCACTAATCTGTGGGTGGATGCCAACTTCAAAGAAACACAGCTGGCACACATGCGTATTGGCCAACCGGCGACCGTTATCAGTGATATTTACGGCGATGATGTGAAATACACCGGGAAAGTCGTCGGCCTGGATATGGGTACGGGCAGCGCTTTCTCCCTGCTGCCGGCGCAAAACGCGACCGGTAACTGGATCAAAGTCGTCCAGCGTTTGCCGGTACGTATCGAGCTGGATGCGCAGCAGCTGGCACAACATCCACTGCGTATTGGCTTGTCGACACTGGTTACGGTAGATACCGCTAATCGTGACGGGCAGATCCTGGCAAGCCAGGTCCGCACGACGCCAGTATCTGAAAGTAATGCACGTGAAATCAACCTTGATCCGGTCAATAAGATGATCGAAGAGATCGTGCAGGCCAACGCGGGCTAATTCAAAGGTGCGTGTGATGCAACAGCAAAAACCGCTGGAAGGCGCGCAGCTCGTCATTATGACGATTGCGCTGTCCCTGGCGACATTCATGCAGGTGCTGGACTCCACCATTGCTAACGTGGCGATCCCCACTATCGCCGGGAACCTCGGCTCTTCACTGAGCCAGGGAACCTGGGTAATCACCTCATTCGGGGTGGCGAATGCTATCTCTATTCCGATCACCGGCTGGCTGGCAAAGCGCGTTGGCGAAGTAAGACTCTTCATGTGGTCAACTATCGCCTTCGTCATTGCCTCATGGGCATGTGGGATGTCCACCAGCCTGAACATGCTGATTTTCTTCCGCGTCATTCAGGGTATTGTCGCCGGTCCGTTAATCCCGCTCTCGCAAAGCCTGTTACTGAATAACTATCCTCCCGCCAAACGCTCCATTGCCCTCGCGCTCTGGTCGATGACGGTGATTGTTGCCCCGATCTGTGGCCCCATTCTTGGGGGCTATATCAGCGACAACTATCACTGGGGCTGGATATTTTTCATCAACGTGCCAATCGGTGCTGTAGTGGTATTGATGACGCTGCAAACCCTGCGCGGTCGGGAAACCAAAACCGAGCAGCGGCGTATCGACGCCATTGGTCTGGCGCTACTGGTCATTGGTATCGGCAGTTTGCAGATTATGCTCGACCGCGGCAAAGAGTTGGACTGGTTCGCCTCGCAGGAAATTATCATCCTGACGGTCGTCGCCGTGGTGGCAATCAGCTTCCTCATCGTCTGGGAGCTTACCGACGAACACCCCATTGTCGATCTCTCACTGTTTAAGTCGCGTAACTTTACCATCGGCTGTCTGTGTATCAGTCTGGCCTATATGCTCTACTTCGGCGCAATTGTCCTGTTGCCGCAGCTATTGCAGGAGGTGTACGGATATACGGCAACCTGGGCGGGCCTGGCGTCTGCGCCGGTTGGGGTGATTCCCGTGATCCTGTCGCCGATTATCGGCCGTTTCGCACACAAGCTGGATATGCGTCGGCTGGTCACGTTCAGCTTCATCATGTATGCCGTCTGTTTCTACTGGCGTGCGTGGACGTTCGAACCCGGTATGGATTTTGGCGCATCGGCCTGGCCGCAGTTTATTCAGGGCTTCGCGGTGGCCTGCTTCTTTATGCCATTGACCACCATCACGCTATCGGGTTTACCGCCTGAACGAATGGCGGCAGCATCGAGCCTGTCTAACTTTACGCGAACGCTGGCGGGTTCTATTGGTACATCGATCACCACGACGATGTGGACGAGCCGTGAGTCGCTGCACCATGCGCAACTGACGGAGTCAGTAAACCCTTACAATCCTAATGCGCAGGCTATGTATAACCAGCTGCAGGGATTAGGGATGACCAAAGAACAGGCATCCGGCTGGCTGGCGCAGCAAATCACCAACCAGGGGCTGATTATTTCTGCTAACGAAATCTTCTGGATGTCTGCAGGGATTTTCCTCGTGCTACTCGGCCTGGTATGGTTTGCCAAACCGCCATTCGGTGCAGGCAGTGGCGGCGGCGGCGCGCATTGATCAAAAAAGCCAGTTCAAATGAACTGGCTTTTTTATGCCTGACATTTGGTGACCCGATAGCACGATGCTTAGCAGGCCCGCCCAGACTAGATATGCAGTTCCTGCAGCTTGTCTTTTGGCAGCGCCAGCTCTTCATTGCTGTTAACGCGGACATCACGTTCCAGAATATGACGGGCAATGTCCTGCGCTTCGCTGAGGGAGTGCATCTGATACGTACCGCACTGGTAGACGTTCAGTTCTGGGATCTGATTCTGATCCTGAACTTTCAACACATCTGCCATTGCGGCTTTCCAGGCATCAGCTACGCGTTGTTCGTCCGGCGTTCCAATCAGGCTCATGTAGAAACCGGTACGGCAACCCATTGGCGAAATATCGATAATCTCAACGCCGTTACCGTTGAGGTGGTTACGCATAAAACCAGCAAACAGGTGTTCCAGCGTATGAATACCTTTCTCAGGCATCACTTCTTTGTTCGGAATGCAGAAACGCAGATCAAACACGGTGATAGCGTCGCCATGCGGGGTGTTCATCGTTTTTGCAACCCGGACTGCAGGAGCTTCCATCCGGGTGTGATCGACAGTAAAACTATCTAACAACGGCATTTAGCCACCTCCGATAAATTTTTTTAAAATATTCTGAACTCTTTGTTCCGGGGCGAGTCTGAGTATATGAAAGACGCGCATTTGTTATCATCATCCCTGTTTTCAGAGATGAAATTTTGGCCACTCCCGAGTGGCCTTTTTCTTTTGTATCAGGCGTGCTTTTCCAGCCACACGCCAAACGGCTCAGTATCTGCCGCTTCAATCTCCTGCTGACGGCGCCTGGAAGCCGCACTTTCAGCAATAAATTCTTCTTCCTGCAGCAGTTCCAACGGTTCTTCGCGCAGCAGGTTACGGTAGGCTTCACCCAATGCTTTACCCGTTCCGCCAATACCTGTATCAATCATAGACCGCAGGATCCGCGCTGAGAATGTCAGCTCAGGATTATCAAAGCAGGCAACCAGCTCGTCACATACTTTTTGATATTCCTCTCCCCCGTGAATGCTGTCCAGCGTTTGTGCCACACGTTTCAGATCACGGAACAGATCTTTACCCACTTTAGGCAGCGGGAACTGAGCCGTTTCACAACCAATACCTAACGTCAGACCTGGCTTGCGCCCTTCCAGAATAACGCGATTCCAGTTAGTACGCGTACACAGCAGCTCGTCGCTACTCATTTCCGGCGCATCAGCCAGAACGCACCAAACCATGAACAAATCGAGGAAGCGCACCTGCTGTTCATCTACGCCGATTGGCGAGAATGGGTTGATGTCGAGTGAACGCACTTCGATGTACTCAATGCCGCCGCGTAGAAGCGCATCAGACGGCGTTTCACCGCTGCGAGTCACGCGTTTCGGACGAATTGGCGCATACAGTTCATTTTCGATCTGCAAAACGTTGCTGTTGATTTGCAGGCGCTTACCGTCTTTCTCCAGACCGATCGCCGCGTATTCTTCTGAAGGCGTTTTAATCGCGCGCTTCAATCCTGCCACATACTCATGCAAATCGTTAAACGTAATTCCGAGATTGCTTTGCGACTTATTGGTATAACCCAGGTCACTCAGACGCAGCGACGTGGCATAAGGCAGGTAATACATACCACAATCGGTTTTTTCAAACGGCAGCGTTGTCGGCTTTCCTTGCAGGAAGGAGGAACAAATTGCGGGTGAGGCACCAAACAGATACGGGATCACCCAACCGAAACGGTAGTAGTTGCGGATCAGACGGAAATACCCTGCTGACACTTTTTCTTTAACGTCTTCATCACTATCTGTTACGCCACATTTCGCCTGCCAGAAAGCCATCGGCAGCGAGAAGTTGTAGTGTACGCCGGAGATAGTCTGCATCAACGCGCCGTAACGGTTTTTGAGGCCTTCACGGTAAAGGGTTTTCAGACGACCGATATTCGACGTGCCGTACTGCGCCAGCTCGATATCCTGACCTTCGGCAATATAGCAAGGCATGCTCAGCGGCCACATACGCTCATCGCCAAGATTCCTGGCGGTATAGCGATGCAGATCGCGCATGAACGTGAGCATTTTGTGAATGTCATCGCCCGGTGGAGTAATAAACTCCAGCAGCGTTTCGGCAAAGTCAGTGGTTATCCATTTATGCGTTAGCGCTGAACCTAACACTTCAGGATGGCCTGTCGTTGCCAATGAACCATCAGCATTAACACGCAGCGTTTCGCGCTCGAGCCCGCGTTGAATCCCCTCTAACGCATGAGGATGTTTTTCCAGCCAGGCCAGCGCCTGTGATACGTCCGGGATCAAATTGACCTCCCGCCTGTCAAAATCGTTTTAATTAGCATAATGGTATTGGTCACCCTGAAGGTTATTCCACAACACAATTAGTGCCACCACATAATGCCTTGCGTCGTAACCGCCGCGACCACAACATAGCGCAGCGCTTTGCCAAGGCATAAGAAAAAGAGAACTGGGCCCCACGAGATGCGCATCCATCCCGCTAACAAGCACAGTAAATCACCCACAACCGGCATCCAGCTTAATAATAGTGTGACAACGCCATAGCGCCTCAGCCAGCCAGTGGCTTTCTCTTGCCAGCGCGATGTTTTACGCAACGGAAAGAAACGCCCAAGGATAACGTTAGTTAACCCTCCAAGGCTATTACCCATTGTTGCTGTTAAAACTAAGACCCAGGGATGACTCGCTCCAGAAACCAGTAAGGCAACTAAAACAACTTCAGAATTTCCAGGTAATAGCGTGGCGCTGAGAAAGCTGCTGGCAAACAATGAGAGGAGCGACAGTCCATCACTCACAGTAACCGAACATCCACAGCATCCATTCCTGCCGCACGCGCTGCCTGCAACCCAAAATCGGCATCTTCAAACACAACGCAGCGAGCCGGAACGACGCCCATACGCTCAGCACATAACAAGAAGGTATCAGGAGCCGGTTTATGGCGCTGTACGTGATCGGCCGCCACCACGGCATCAAAATAACGACGCAGTCCAAGGTGAGTAAGCAGAGCTTCTGCAATGGCACTTTCGCTCCCTGTACCTACTGACATAGGACGGCGGCCATACCAGGCCTTCACAACATCGACCAACGGTAAAGGCTGGACGCTATCCAGCAGCATGCTTTTAACCTTATCGGTTTTTTCACGCGCCAGTGCATGGGGGTCAAGATCGGCATGGTTCAGTTCAATCACCGATTGGGCAATACGCCACGTTGGGGAACCGTTGAGAGCGACCATAGCCTGCTCATCAAAACGTAGCCCATAGCGTCCTAATACCTCATGCCACGCTTTACGGTGCGTAGGCTCGGTATCCAGGATGGTACCATCCATATCAAAAATTAAACCTGCATAACGTTCGTACATCGTCTTCTCACAAGCCGATTAACCAGACGTTATTTTATCGTAATTGATTGATTTTGTCGCTGACAGCGAATTGAGGATTGTTCAGGGAAGACAAGGAAATAATTCAGGGGGAGGTAAGAAAACAATTCAGGAGAAGATGGTGCATCCGGGAGGATGCACTCGGTCACGCCTCGCCCTGTGGGCCGTTGCTGAAGCAACGTTATCCACCCTGGTGCTGGCGATTATCTCGCAGACCGTGAAACAACAGTTTCGCTGTTATTTAGGAGAAGAATGGTGCATCCGGGAGGATTCGAACCTCCGACCGCTCGGTTCGTAGCCGAGTACTCTATCCAGCTGAGCTACGGATGCATCGGTGAAACCAGATTGGAGAAAACAAGAGATGGTGCATCCGGGAGGATTCGAACCTCCGACCGCTCGGTTCGTAGCCGAGTACTCTATCCAGCTGAGCTACGGATGCATCAGGGAAACTTGCTTTACTGCCGATATTGATATCGTAATAAACGATATCAAGTAAGAGATGGTGCATCCGGGAGGATTACTCGGCTGCGCCTCGCCCTGCGGGCCGTTGCTAAAGCAACGTTATCCTCCCTGGTGCTCGCGATTATCTCGCAGACCATGAAACAACAGTTTTGCTGTTGTCTCGGAGAAGATGGTGCATCCGGGAGGATTCGAACCTCCGACCGCTCGGTTCGTAGCCGAGTACTCTATCCAGCTGAGCTACGGATGCATCAGGGAAACTTACTTTACTGCAGATTTGATGTCGCTGCTAAAGCGCTATCAAGTAATATGGTGCATCCGGGAGGATTCGAACCTCCGACCGCTCGGTTCGTAGCCGAGTACTCTATCCAGCTGAGCTACGGATGCAAATGGCGGTGAGGCGGGGATTCGAACCCCGGATGCAGCTTTTGACCGCATACTCCCTTAGCAGGGGAGCGCCTTCAGCCTCTCGGCCACCTCACCAACACGCCTCTTACGAGTGCTTCGAAGAACTTGTTTCTGCTCATCGTCGCTGCGTGGCGCACATATTACTTTCTGGGACTTATAAGTCAAACAATTTTTCCAGAGCTTTTATCGTTTGCACATTTCACGCGCAATTAGTCTGCAAAAACGGCAAAAAGAGTGTTTTATCAACAGATAAATCGGCGTTATACGCAGACGATGTACGAACAGAAAAATCATCGGGGAAGACAATAACAGCATCACTGCAGAGAAAACGACGTGGAATGACAATAATCAGAGAGAAGTCAGAGCGGTATAGAAAGAGATAAGAGCGCAATGAGGAGGTAAAAAGTAAGAAAAGAGAATGCTCGATCAGGTTGCGCCTCACCAGACAGGTGAGACGCGAAAACCTTAGTAACTGGACTGCTGGGATTTTTCAGCCTGGATACGCTGGTAGATCTCTTCACGATGGACAGAAACTTCTTTCGGGGCGTTGACGCCAATGCGCACCTGGTTGCCCTTCACCCCTAAAACTGTCACGGTGACCTCATCGCCTATCATGAGGGTCTCACCAACTCGACGAGTCAGAATCAGCATTCTTTGCTCCTTGAAAGATTAAAAGAGTCGGGTCTCTCTGTATCCCGGCATTATCCATCATATAACGCCAAAAAGTAAGCGATGACAAACACCTAAGTGTAAGCAGTCACGGCATCACATTCTGTTAAACCTAAGTTTAGCCGATATACACAACTTCAACCTGACTTTATCGTTGTCGATAGCGTTGAGGCAAACGCTGCGGATTGAAGTCCGCAGCGTCGACTTACGCTTATAATTTTTACAGTTTTGCGCTAACCCAGCCTTTCACACTGGCTAACGCTGCCGGCAGAGCCGCAGCATCCGTACCACCGGCTTGCGCCATGTCCGGACGACCACCACCCTTGCCGCCTACCTGCTGAGCGACCATCCCAATCAGTTCCCCTGCTTTCACGCGGTCTGTCACATCCTTAGACACGCCCGCAATCAGAGAAACCTTACCTTCAGCAACTGTTGCCAGTACAACAACAGTAGAACCCAGCTGATTTTTCAGATCATCAACCATGGTACGCAGCATTTTCGGTTCAACGTCCGCAAGCTCGCTGACCAACAGCTTCACGCCGTTGATATCAACTGCTTTGCTGGAAAGGTTCGCACTTTCCTGCGCTGCGGCCTGTTCCTTCAATTGCTGCAATTCTTTTTCGAGCTGACGCGTACGTTCCAGTACGGAACGAACTTTATCACCGATATTCTGGCTATCGCCTTTCAGCAGCTGCGCAATATCGCTTAAGCGATCGCTTTCAGCATGCACGGTATTCAGAGCGCCTTCACCGGTCACGGCTTCGATACGACGAACGCCCGCAGCGGTACCAGACTCGGAGACAATACGGAACAGACCGATATCGCCCGTACGGCTGGCATGAGTACCACCACACAGTTCGGTAGAGAAATCACCCATGCTCAGAACACGCACGTGGTCATCGTATTTCTCACCAAACAGCGCCATTGCACCTTTGGCTTTCGCTGCCTCGAGATCCATGATGTTCGTTTCAATCGGTAGGTTGCGACGAATTTGCGCATTCACCAGATCTTCAACAGCACGAATTTCAGCAGGCTTCATCGCTTCGGTATGCGAGAAGTCGAAACGCAGCACTTTATCGTTTACCAGTGAACCTTTCTGCGCCACATGCGTGCCCAGAACCTGACGCAACGCCGCGTGCATCAGGTGCGTTGCGGAGTGATTGAGACGGATCCGCGCACGACGCGCTTCATCCACATCAGCCTGCACCGCATCGCCCACTTTCAGAGAACCCGCAGACAGCTTGCCAATATGACCAATTGCCTGACCATATTTTTGCGTGTCGTTCACGGCAAAGGCAAAACCGGCGCCTTTCAGTTCACCTTTATCGCCAACCTGGCCACCGGATTCTGCATAGAACGGCGTCTGATCCAGAACAACGACAGCGTCCTGACCGGCGTTAATGGCATCTACCGCTTTACCATCAACAAACAGCGCGGTCACTTTGCCGTTCAGTTCCAGGTTCTCGTAGCCTTTAAATTCAGAGGCACCATCAACACGAATCATCGCATTGTAGTCTGCGCCAAAACCGCTGGCTTCACGCGCACGACGGCGCTGTTCTTCCATTGCGGCCTCAAAGCCAGCTTCATCAACCTTAATGTTGCGCTCGCGGCAAACGTCTGCCGTCAGGTCAACCGGGAAACCGTAAGTGTCATACAGGCGGAATGCTGTTTCGCCGTCCAGCGTATCGCCAGACAGTTTCGCCAGTTCTTCATCCAGCAGTGCCAGACCACGTTCCAGCGTACGCGCAAACTGCTCTTCTTCGGTTTTCAGAACCTGCTCAACCATAGCCTGCTGACGCTTCAGTTCTTCACCTGCAGAGCCCATGACGTCCACCAGCGGACCAACCAGCTTGTAGAAGAAGGTATCTTTCGCGCCCAGCATGTTGCCATGACGTACCGCGCGACGAATGATACGGCGCAGCACATAGCCACGGTTTTCATTCGACGGGACAACGCCATCGGCAATCAGGAATGCGCAGGAACGAATATGGTCGGCGATAACGCGCAGTGATTTATTGCTCAGATCGGTCGCACCGGTCACTTTCGCCACGGCTTCGATCAGTGAGCGGAACAGGTCAATTTCGTAGTTGGAGTTAACATGTTGCAGCACGGCCGCAATACGCTCCAGACCCATACCGGTGTCCACGGACGGCTTCGGCAGCGGTTCCATGGTGCCGTCGGCTTGACGGTTGAACTGCATGAAGACGATGTTCCAGATCTCAATGTAGCGATCGCCATCTTCTTCTGCGCTTCCCGGAGGGCCACCCCAAATGTGGTCACCGTGATCGTAGAAAATCTCGGTGCACGGACCGCAAGGGCCGGTATCACCCATCTGCCAGAAGTTGTCGGATGCATACGCAGCGCCTTTGTTATCCCCAATACGGATGATACGTTCGCGCGGAATACCGACTTCTTTTTCCCAGATTTCATAGGCTTCATCGTCAGTTTCGTAGACGGTGACCCACAGACGCTCTTTTGGCAGAGCAAACCAGTTTTCACCGGTCAGCAGTTCCCATGCGTATTGAATAGCATCGTGTTTGAAGTAGTCGCCGAAGCTGAAGTTGCCCAGCATTTCGAAGAAGGTGTGGTGACGTGCAGTGTAACCGACGTTTTCCAGATCGTTGTGCTTACCGCCCGCGCGTACGCAACGCTGCGAAGTGGTTGCGCGGGAATAATTACGCTTGTCGAGGCCAAGGAATACATCCTTGAACTGGTTCATCCCGGCGTTGGTAAACAACAAAGTAGGGTCATTGTTGGGTACCAGGGAGCTGCTGGCAACTACCTGATGTCCTTTACTATGGAAAAAATCGAGAAACGCCTGACGGATCTCAGCGGTGCTCTTGCTCATAATTATCCTGAAGAAATCAAGCTAACGAAATGTCATTACCAGCATCGGCATGCAAACTGCGCCTCTGGCAATCGAAAAGTGGGAATAAGATAAGATTTCTTTACTGGGAAGTAAAATCCCGTATGCGCTCAATCGTCAAAATTTCGCCATATTGCCTGAATATCTTCCATCAGATAGCCGCGATAGAGCAAAAAACGCTGAACCTTAACCTTTTCTGAAAAATCGACAGGTAAGGGTTCGCCATATTTTCTGATTGCCTGCTCACGCGCAAGTCGCGCCCAGTCAATTTCACATTCCCGCATTGCCCGCTCAATGGCCTCACGAGCGATCCCTTTCTGACCTAATTCCTGGCGCACACGCGCAGGCCCATAACCTTTACGGCTACGGCTGGCAATGAATTGCTGAACAAATCGATCATCATCAAGATAACGGCTTTCAATACACCAGGCGACAACCTTGTCGTAATCCTCCGGCGTGGCATCAATTTCTTCTGGTCCCTTTTTCCCCATCACCGGAGCAGCCAGTTTACGCCGCAGTTCCTGCTCACTGTGGTCGCGCATCGCAAGTATTCGCACTGCGCGGTCAAGTAATCGGGAGTAAGCAGAGCGGCGGGAAGTTGAATCTGTCATATTGAGCCTTCAGAAATGGAAAAGGGCTGCATGATATGCAGCCCTTTTATATGCGATTACGTCAGACTATCAGAAATCTTCGTTGGTTTCTGCTACGTCTTGACCACTGTCATCAACGGAGAAATCTGGCGTTGAATCCTGGTTATTGAGCAGTAACTCGCGTAATTTTTTCTCAATTTCTTTTGCGGCAGCCGGGTTTTCTTTCAGCCAGTTGGTCGCATTCGCTTTACCCTGGCCAATTTTATCACCGTTGTAGCTATACCATGCGCCCGCTTTTTCAATCAGCTTCTCTTTCACGCCCAGGTCAACCAGTTCGCCGTAGAAGTTGATACCTTCGCCGTAAAGAATCTGGAATTCAGCCTGTTTAAACGGTGCTGCAATTTTGTTTTTTACGACCTTAACGCGGGTTTCGCTACCAACCACGTTATCGCCCTCTTTCACCGCGCCAATACGACGGATATCCAGACGGACGGAGGCGTAAAATTTCAGGGCGTTACCACCGGTAGTCGTTTCCGGGTTACCGAACATAACGCCAATTTTCATACGGATCTGGTTGATGAAAATCAGCAATGTGTTGGACTGCTTCAGGTTACCCGCCAGCTTACGCATTGCCTGGCTCATCATACGTGCCGCAAGGCCCATATGAGAGTCACCGATCTCGCCTTCGATTTCAGCCTTCGGCGTCAGTGCAGCAACGGAGTCAACAACGATAACGTCGACTGCGCCAGAACGCGCCAGCGCGTCACAGATTTCCAGAGCTTGTTCACCCGTATCCGGCTGAGAACACAGCAGGTTATCGATATCAACGCCAAGCTTACGCGCATAGACAGGATCCAACGCGTGTTCTGCATCGATGAATGCACAGGTTTTACCTTCGCGCTGTGCAGCAGCAATAACTTGCAGCGTCAGCGTTGTTTTACCGGAGGATTCAGGCCCATAAATTTCGACGATGCGTCCCATCGGCAAACCGCCCGCGCCCAATGCGATATCCAGAGAAAGCGAACCGGTAGAGATGGTTTCCACGTCCATGGAACGGTCTTCACCCAGGCGCATGATGGAGCCTTTACCGAATTGCTTTTCGATCTGACCCAGCGCTGCCGCCAACGCTTTCTGTTTGTTTTCGTCGATAGCCATTAATTACTCCTGTCATGCCGCTTTCGGATTAAACCGTGAAACGTGAAAGATAATGTTCTGTTGAGGCAATTATACTGTATGCTCATACAGTATCAAGTATTTTGTAGAAATTGTTGCCACAGGGTTTGTAACGCATACGCGGTCGCCTGACGACGTACCGACTCACGGTCGCCGCTGAAGCATTCTCGCCGGGTAATCCCCTCACCGCTGACGCTGGCAAAGGCAAACCATACCGTACCCACGGGCTTGTCTTCACTACCGCCATCGGGTCCTGCGATACCGCTAATCGAGACGGCGAAGTCTGCACGGGCGGCTTTTAGCGCGCCAATCGCCATTTCAACGACCACCGGTTCACTCACCGCCCCATGCTGCGCCAGCGTTTCTTCGCGCACGCCAATCATCTGCGCTTTGGCTTGGTTGCTGTAAGTGACAAACCCGCGCTCAAACCAGGCTGAGCTACCGGCAATATCGGTAATAGCTTTTGCCACCCAACCGCCGGTGCAGGATTCCGCTGTTGTCACCGTTGCTCCGCGTGCTTTTAACGCCAGCCCCACCTGCTCACTTAACTGCATCAGTTCACTGTCGGTCATTTCAGCCTCTGTCAGTTAAAAAAATATGCCGGACAAGATAGCACTTTCACAACCAAGATGGGGATAAGGAGAACGTTTTACGAGGGGGATTCCAAAAATTGATCCGTTGCATAAATCAGACCTGCCGGATAGCGATGCCAGCGCGTCTTATCCGGCCTACAAGCGAAATCTTCCTGTAGGCCGGTAACACGCGATTACTGCACGCGAGCCAGCGCTACTGCCTGCCCCAGTTGCCACACCGCCATCGCGTAATGTGTGCTGTGGTTATAGCGGGTGATGGTGTAGAAGTTCGGCAGTCCATACCAGTACTGGTAGCCGGTGCCAACATCCAGACGCAGCAGGCTGGCCTGCTGATGATTCCCCAACGACTGCTGCGGTGTCAGGCCTGCAGCAGCAAGCTGAGCAATGCTGTATTGGGTTTTAAAGCCGTTCGCAAGACCCGGTGCCTGACCATTTGCAGGTACTGCCACGGTGTCGCCTTTCACCCAGCCGTGCCCTTTGAAATAGTTCGCCACGCTGCCGATAGCATCGACGGGGTCCCACAGGTTAATGTGCCCATCACCATTGAAATCAACGGCATATTGTTTATAGGAGGATGGCATAAATTGACCGTAACCCATCGCACCCGCAAAGGAACCTTTTAGATCGAGCGGATCATCACTTTCATCTCGCGCCATCAGCAGGAAGGTTTCCAGCTCGCCAGAGAAGTATTCCGCACGGCGTGGATAGTTGAAGGACAGCGTCGCCAGCGCATCCAGAATACGCGTTTTGCCCATCACGCGACCCCAGCGCGTTTCAACGCCGATGATGCCAACGATAATTTCTGGTGGTACTCCGTATACCTGCCACGCGCGGTTCAGCGCATCTTCATATTGATTCCAGAACGCCACACCATTTTGCACGTTGTCCGGGGTGATGAACTGCTTGCGATAGCGCAGCCATGCGCCATTAGGTCCGGCTGGCGGCTGCGTTGTGGGTGCCTGGCGGTCCATCAGACGCAATACTGAGTCCAGGCGCTTGGCCTGCGACAGGATTTCCTGCAATTGCTGACGGTCAAAACCATGCTTGTTCACCATTTTCTCGATGAACTGCTGTGCATTCGGATTATTGGCGAAGTCGCCGCTTGTTTGCATGACGTTGTGCTGTGGCTCAAGCAGGAAGCCGCCGGATGGCGCACCGGTAGTCGTTTGAGTCTCTGAAGGTTTGGGTTTGCTGCTACAGGCAGCGAGCAGTACGAAAAGGGGGAGTAATGCTACATAACGACGCTTGAACATGAGACATCCATTAAACAAATTCAGCCTGGGGGAAGTATGGTAAAGCATCCCCCGTCATACAAGGAAGCGGTAGTCGCTCTCCTTCACAGAATTTACATCCCCTTTCATCTCTGACCCGCACATTTGCGAGCGCTCACGCAATAACTTTCAAATTAAAATATTTATCTTTCATTTTGAGATCAAAATAACACTTTTAAATCTTTCGATCTGATTAAAATTAACTACCGTTTGGCAAGGTAACTAAAATCCCTACAGGAGAGAATAATGATCGACACCATCACACTCGGTGCTGAGTGGTTTATCGGGCTGTTCCAGAAAGGCGGAGAAGTGTTTACCGGCATGGTGACCGGTATTCTTCCACTGCTGATTAGCCTGCTGGTCATCATGAATGCGCTAATTAACTTTATTGGTCAGCAGCGTATCGAACGATTTGCCCAGCGCTGCGCCGGAAACCCATTGTCCCGCTATCTGCTGCTGCCGTGCATCGGCACATTCGTTTTTTGTAACCCCATGACGCTGAGCCTGGGCCGTTTTATGCCAGAGAGATATAAGCCCAGCTATTACGCAGCCGCGTCCTATAGCTGCCACTCAATGAACGGCTTGTTCCCACACATTAACCCCGGAGAGCTGTTTGTCTATCTGGGGATCGCCAGCGGCTTGACGACGCTGGGCCTCCCGCTTGGCCCGCTCGCCGTGAGCTATTTACTGGTCGGTCTGATCACCAACTTCTTCCGTGGCTGGGTGACCGATTTCACCACCGCCATCTTTGAGAAAAAAATGGGCATTCAACTTGAGCAGAAAGTGCATCTGGCGGGAGCAACATCATGACGCGTATTCGTATTGAAAAAGGCACTGGCGGCTGGGGTGGCCCGCTTGAACTGGATGCCGTTCCGGGCAAGAAAATTGTCTATATCACTGCCGGGACACGTCCTGCAATTGTCGACAAACTGGCCAGTTTGACCGGCTGGCAGGCCATTGATGGCTTCAAAGAAGGTGAACCACCAGAGAATGAAATCGGTGTAGCAATCATCGACTGCGGCGGCACGTTGCGCTGCGGGATCTATCCGAAACGTCGTATACCGACGGTAAATATTCACGCGACCGGGAAATCCGGCCCACTGGCACAGTACATTGTTGAAGATATCTATGTCTCTGGCGTGAAAGAAGAAAACATCACCGTTGTCGGTGAAGCCTCCGCTACGCCGCAGCCTGCAAGCAGCACTATCGGTCGCGATTACGACACCAGCAAAAAGATTACCGAACAAAGTGATGGCCTGCTGGCAAAAGTCGGTATGGGCATGGGCTCCGCCGTTGCGGTGCTGTTCCAGTCCGGACGCGACACGATTGATACCGTGCTGAAAACCATTCTGCCGTTTATGGCGTTCGTCTCGGCACTGATTGGCATCATCATGGCTTCCGGTTTAGGTGACTGGATAGCCCATGGTCTTGCGCCGTTGGCCAGCCACCCTCTGGGGCTGGTAACCCTGGCGCTAATTTGCTCATTCCCATTGCTGTCGCCTTTCCTCGGCCCTGGTGCAGTGATTGCCCAGGTTATCGGGGTACTGATCGGCGTGCAAATTGGTCTGGGGAATATCCCGCCACATCTGGCACTACCCGCTCTGTTTGCCATTAACGCCCAGGCCGCATGCGATTTTATCCCGGTTGGCCTGTCGCTGGCCGAGGCTCGTCAGGACACCGTGCGCGTCGGTGTGCCATCTGTTCTGGTAAGCCGCTTCCTCACCGGTGCGCCTACCGTTCTCATCGCCTGGTTTGTTTCCGGCTTTATCTACCAATAAGAGGCACTCAGAAATGACCGTGATTTATCAGACCACCATCACCCGTATCGGCCAAAGCGCAGCGGATGCACTGTGCGACCAGATGCTGATTACCTTTCGTGAAGGCGCCCCTGCGGATATCGAAGAGTTTTGCTTCATTCATTGTCATGGCGTGCTGAACGGTTCTCTGCAAGCCGGTATCCGTTTCGAACTGGGCCAGCATCACTACCCAGTTACAGCTGTCGGCAGCGTGGCAGAACAAAACTTACGTGAACTCGGACATATCACCCTGCGCTTCGACGGACTAAGCGAAGCGGAATTTCCCGGCACCGTGCACATAGCGGGGCCCGTACCGGACGATATCGTTCCGGGCTGTATTTTGAAGTTTGTCGCTTAAGAGTAAAGGAGAGAAAAATGAATCAAGTTGCCGTTGTCATTGGTGGAGGCCAGACCCTGGGGGCATTCCTTTGCCGTGGGCTTGCAACAGAAGGTTACCGCGTTGCGGTCGTCGATATTCAAAGCGATAAAGCGGCGAATGTGGCGCAGGAAATTAACGCCGAGTTCGGCGAAGGCACCGCTTACGGTTTTGGTGCCGATGCCACCAGCGAGCAGAGCGTGCTGGCGCTGTCGCGCGGAGTCGATGAAATATTCGGTCGCGTTGACCTGCTGGTTTACAGCGCGGGCATTGCCAAAGCCGCGTTTATCAGCGACTTTCAGTTGGGGGATTTTGACCGTTCACTGCAGGTGAATCTGGTCGGCTATTTCCTCTGTGCACGTGAATTCTCGCGCCTGATGATCCGTGATGGCGTCCAGGGCCGCATTATCCAGATCAACTCCAAATCGGGAAAAGTGGGTAGCAAGCACAACTCGGGTTACAGCGCGGCGAAATTTGGCGGCGTAGGCTTAACGCAATCGCTGGCGCTGGACCTGGCGGAATACGGCATTACCGTACATTCGCTGATGCTGGGTAATCTGCTGAAATCCCCAATGTTCCAGTCATTATTACCGCAATATGCCACTAAACTTGGCCTCAAGCCGGACGAAGTGGAGCAGTACTACATTGATAAAGTGCCACTCAAGCGCGGCTGCGATTATCAGGACGTACTGAATATGCTGCTGTTTTACGCCAGTCCAAAAGCGTCTTACTGCACCGGACAATCGATTAACGTCACCGGCGGTCAGGTGATGTTCTAATGTTGAATTGCCGGATGGCGGTTTCACCTTATCCGGCCTACGCCATCCCTGTAGGCCGGGTAAGCGTAGCGCCACCCGGCATATAATCAAGGAGCAATAACATGGTTTCCGCACTGATTACCGTCGCCGCCATTGCGTGGTGTCTGCAACTGGCATTAGGGGGCTGGCAAATATCCCGTTTTAATCGGGCTTTCGATAAGCTCTGCCAGCGGGGCCGGGTCGGCGTGGGTCGCTCCGGCGGGCGGTTTAAACCCCGTGTTGTGGTCGCCATCGCACTGGATGAGCAACAGCGGGTTGCCGATACGTTATTTATGAAAGGTCTTACCGTTTTTGCAAGACCTGGCAAAATTGCCACAATAATGGGCAAACATCTTGATGAATTACAGCCTGATGTGATCTTTCCCCATGATCCGCTTTCGCAGAATGCACTATCATTGGCGCTTAAACTGAAACATGGGTAATTTCGTTGTGAATGCTAATAGCTTGCGAAATTATCATTTTGCAACTTATTAAGTCAGGGTAATCACGCCTATGAAACCTCGTCAGCGTCAGGCTGCCATACTGGAGCACTTGCAAAAGCAGGGAAAATGCTCAGTTGAAGAACTGGCCCACTACTTTGACACCACCGGTACGACCATTCGCAAAGATCTGGTCACTCTGGAAAATGCCGGAACCGTCATTCGCACCTATGGCGGCGTAGTATTGAATAAAGACGAATCTGACCCGCCAATCGATCACAAGACGCTGATCAACACGCATAAAAAAGAGCAAATTGCCGAAGCTGCCGTTCGCTTTATTCACGATGGCGACTCCATAATTCTGGATGCGGGCAGTACGGTGCTGCAGATGGTGCCGATGCTCAGCCGCTTTAGCAACATCACCGTCATGACCAACAGCCTGCACATTGTTAATGCGCTTTCAGAGCTGGACAACGAGCAAACCATCCTGATGCCCGGCGGAACATTCCGCAAAAAATCTGCGTCATTTCACGGACAGCTGGCAGAAAATGCCTTTGAGCAGTTCAGCTTTGATAAACTCTTCATGGGCACCGACGGCATCGATCTCAATGCCGGCGTAACCACATTTAATGAGGTGTTTAGCGTCAGTAAAGCGATGTGCAATGCCGCTCGCGAAGTCATTCTGATGGCTGACTCGTCAAAATTTGGGCGCAAAAGCCCCAATGTTGTGTGCAGTCTGGAAAGCGTCGACAAATTGATTACCGATGCGGGTATTAATCCTGCGTTTCGTCAGGCGCTGGAAGCAAAAGGGATTGAAGTGATTATAACCGGAGAGACCAATGAGTGATGCACTACTGAACGCGGGCCGTCAGACGTTAATGCTGGAATTACAGGAAGCCAGCCGACTGCCAGAGCGACTGGGCGATGATTTTGTTCGAGCCGCCAATACTATCATCCACTGTGAAGGAAAAGTGATTGTTTCCGGGATTGGCAAGTCAGGCCATATTGGCAAAAAAATCGCGGCAACCCTCGCCAGTACCGGCACGCCCGCCTTTTTTGTGCATCCGGCAGAAGCGCTGCACGGCGACTTAGGAATGATTGAAAGCCGCGATGTCATGCTGTTTATCTCCTACTCTGGCGGGGCTAAAGAGCTGGATCTCATCATTCCACGCCTGGAAGACAAATCCGTCACCCTGCTGGCAATGACCGGAAAACCAACCTCGCCACTGGGCCTGGCAGCCAAAGCGGTGTTGGATATTTCAGTAGAGCGTGAAGCCTGCCCGATGCGTCTGGCGCCAACCTCCAGCACCGTCAACACGCTGATGATGGGCGATGCGCTGGCAATAGCCGTGATGCAGGCACGCGGGTTTAACGAAGAAGATTTCGCCCGCTCGCATCCGGCCGGCGCGCTGGGCGCACGTCTGTTAAATAAAGTGCATCACCTGATGCGCCGTGACGATGCTGTGCCACAGGTAACGCTCACCACCAGCGTCATGGATGCCATGCTGGAACTGAGTCGTACAGGTCTGGGTCTGGTAGCGGTCTGCGACGATCAATCGCTGGTGAAAGGTGTGTTCACCGACGGTGACCTGCGCCGTTGGCTGGTCGGCGGTGGTGCGCTCACCACTCAGGTAAGCGAAGCGATGACCCATAATGGCGTCACGCTGCAGGCGCAGAGCCGTGCGATTGATGCTAAAGAAGTTCTGATGAAGCGCAAAATCACCGCGGCGCCGGTGGTGGATGAAAACGGTAAGCTCACCGGCGCTATCAACCTGCAGGATTTCTATCAGGCAGGGATTATTTAATCCTTCAGTCCAAGACGCTTCGCCAGCCGGTGCAGGTTGGCGACGTCTGTTTCCAGTGCCCGCGCACTTGCCGCCCAACTGTGATTATTCTGCGCCAGCGCCCGACGAATCATCTCCCGTTGGAAAGACTCTGTTGCCTCACGCAGGTTATGATGTAGCGGAACCTCGGGAAGAACCTGCGACGGCAGGACAGAACTGTCATCCTGTAAAGCAAAATGCTGCGCTTCCAGAACCACTTCATCCCCTGCCCTTGTCGCCCTTGCCAGCACCACCGCCCGGTGAATGGCATGTTCCAGTTCACGCACGTTTCCCGGCCAGCCGTAGTTCAACAAATGGCTACGCGCGCCGGGGCTTAACACCACACGGGAAAGCCCCAGTCGCAGCCGACATTGCTCGCAAAAATAGCCCGCCAGCAACACGACGTCCTCACCGCGTTCGCGCAGCGGTGGCACAGAAAGTGGAAAGACGCTCAGGCGATGAAACAAATCCGCGCGGAAATTCCCGGCCAGCACCTCTTCACGCAAATCGCGGTTGGTTGCGGCCAGCACGCGTACGTCAACGCGCAGACTGCGATCGTCCCCCACGCGCTGAATATCCCCGTACTGCAATACGCGCAGCAGCTTGGCCTGTAGCGCCAGCGACAATTCACCTATCTCATCCAGAAACAGCGTACCGTTGTCCGCCATTTCAAACTTGCCGCTACGGTTGCTGATAGCCCCGGTAAACGCCCCTTTGACGTGACCAAACAGCTCGCTTTCCGCCACGCTTTCCGGCAACGCCGCGCAGTTCAGATACACCAGTGGATTTACCGCACGCGGTGAACCTTCATGGATAGCCTTCGCCACCAGCTCTTTCCCGGTTCCCGTCTCACCGCTGATCAAAACATTGAGATCGGAGGCCGCAACAATCTCGATCTCTTTTTTCAGTTGCATCATATTGGGCGACAGGCCAATCATTTGCGTTTCTTTCACCTGCTCGAAGGCCGTTGACGAGCCTGGCAGCATGTTCTGGCTTTCCAGCTGCTCAATCAGCAGCGCATTACTGAGCGCGCCCGCCGCCAGCGCGGCAATCAGCCTAAGCTCTTCATCACTGAACACATCGAACTGATCGGGCTCCATGCCATCCAGCGTGAGCGCCCCGATCAGATTTTGTCCGGCAAACAGCGGCAATCCGATACAGGCATGCACCTTCAGGCTCTCCTGACCGGGGATCAGCCCATCATAAGGATCGGGCAAATCGCTGTCGGCGGGGAAACGCACCACATCCCCGGCACGGGCAATCGCCTCCAGCCGCGGGTGCCCCTCCAGCGTAAAGCGCCTGCCGAGAACATCCTGCGTCAGTCCATCGATCGCCAGCGGAATAAATTGTCGGGATTCATAGCGCAATAATGCCGATGCATCGCACTCCAGCACCTGACGTAACGTCGTGATCAGGCGTTGAAAACGGTCCTGATGCCCAATACCGCTTTGTAATTCAATGGCGATGCCCGCCAGCACGTCTACAGAAAAGCTCATGACCACCTCATTGTCATTTTGACAATTCATATTGTCATATTGACAATGAAATGAATAGTCATTTTGACTACCTCTTTGTAGGAAATAAATATTAAATCGTTACAAATCAAATAAATAAAAAGTTGGCACGCAACCTGCAATAAGCAAAACATCTTTTTTAGAAAAACGCGAAATTAATTACTGAGGTTGCTATGTCTATTCTGGTTAAAAATAACATTCATTGGGTTGGCCAACGTGACTGGGAAGTTCGTGATTTCCACGGAACCGAATACAAAACGCTGCGCGGCAGCAGCTACAACAGCTATCTTATCCGTGAAGAAAAAAATGTCCTGATCGATACAGTAGACCACAAGTTTAGCCGTGAATTCGTGCAGAACCTGCGCAGTGAAATCGACCTGGCAGATATCGATTACATCATCATTAACCATGCGGAAGAAGACCACGCCGGGGCGTTGACCGAGCTGATGTCCTGCATCCCGGATACCCCGATTTACTGCACAGCCAACGCCATTGACTCCATCAACGGTCACCACCATCACCCGGAATGGAACTTTAACGTGGTGAAAACCGGTGATTCACTGGACATTGGTAACGGCAAACAGCTGATCTTCGTGGAAACACCGATGCTGCACTGGCCGGACAGCATGATGACCTACATGACCGGTGATGCGGTACTGTTCAGTAACGACGCCTTTGGCCAGCACTATTGTGACGAACGCCTGTTCAATGACGAAGTGGATCAGACGGAGTTGTTCGAACAGTGTCAGCGCTACTACGCCAATATCCTGACCCCGTTCAGCCGTCTGGTCACACCAAAAATCACGGAGATCCTCGGCTTCAACCTGCCGGTCGATATGATTGCCACCTCCCACGGTGTGGTATGGCGCGACAACCCAACACAAATCGTGGAGATGTACCTGAAATGGGCGGCGGATTACCAGGAAGACCGCATCACCATTTTCTACGACACCATGTCGAACAACACCCGCATGATGGCGGACGCGATTGCCCAGGGTATCAACGAAGTGGACCCGAACGTCGCGGTGAAAATCTTCAACGTTGCCCGTAGCGACAAAAACGAAGTCCTGACTAACGTCTTCCGCTCTAAAGGCGTGCTGGTCGGGACCTCAACCATGAACAACGTGATGATGCCGAAAATCGCCGGCCTGGTGGAAGAGATGACCGGCCTGCGTTTTCGTAACAAACGCGCCAGCGCCTTCGGTTCACACGGCTGGAGCGGCGGTGCGGTAGACCGTTTGTCCACTCGCCTGCAGGATGCGGGTTTTGAAATGTCACTGAGCCTGAAAGCAAAATGGCGTCCGGATCTGGATGCGCTGGAACTGTGCCGCCAGCACGGTCGAGAAATTGCACGTCAGTGGGCACTTGCTCCGCTGCCGGAAACCCACGTGAAAGCCGTCGCCGAGGAAGAAGCCTGTGCCTGTGCCGCTGCGGCTGCCGCGGATCTTGGCCCAAGCATGCAGTGTAGCGTGTGCCAGTGGATCTACGATCCAGCAAAAGGTGAGCCGTTGCAGGATGTCGCACCGGGTACACCATGGAGCGACGTGCCGGACAACTTCCTGTGCCCGGAATGTTCATTAGGTAAAGACGTCTTTGACGTACTGGCAACGGAGGCAAAATGAGCCGCGGAATTGTCATTATTGGTTCGGGCTTTGCCGCCCGCCAGTTAGTCAAAAATATCCGTAAACAGGATGCAACGGTTCCGTTGACCCTGATTGCCGCTGACAGCATGGATGAGTACAACAAGCCCGATCTCAGCCACGTGATCAGTCAGGCACAGCGCGCAGACGACCTCACCCGCCAGTCGGCGGGGGAGTTTGCCGAACAGTTTAACTTACGCCTGTTTCCACATACCTGGGTTACTGATATCGATGCGGATGCTCACGTGGTGAAAAGCCAGGAGCAGCAGTGGGAGTACGACAAACTGGTACTGGCAACGGGCGCATCGGCTTTTGTGCCACCGGTTACCGGGCGTGAGTTAATGCTCACTTTGAACAGCCAACAAGAGTATCGCGCCTGTGAAACACAGCTGCGTGACGCCCAGCGGGTACTGATTGTCGGCGGTGGCTTGATTGGCAGCGAACTGGCGATGGATTTCTGTCGTGCCGGCAAAGCGGTGACGCTTATCGATAACGCCGCCAGCATTCTGGCCTCGTTAATGCCGCCGGAAGTCAGCAGCCGTTTGCAGCATCGTCTGACCGATATGGGTGTGCATCTGCTGTTAAAATCGCAACTGCAAGGTCTGGAGAAAACCAGCACCGGTATCCGCGCCACGCTAGATCGTCACCGTAGTGTCGACGTTGATGCGGTGATCGCTGCAACCGGTCTGCGTCCGGAAACCGCACTGGCGCGTCGCGCCGGATTGAACATCAATCGGGGCGTTTGCGTCGACAGCTACTTGCAAACCAGTCATCCGGACATCTATGCGCTCGGTGACTGTGCGGAAATTAACGGTCAGGTACTACCTTTCCTGCAACCAATTCAGTTAAGCGCCATGTATCTGGCGAAAAACCTGCTCGGTGGTAACGCGCCGTTGAAGCTGCCCGCCATGCTGGTAAAAGTCAAAACGCCGGAACTGCCATTACATCTGGCCGGGGAAACCCAGCGCCGCGATCTGAACTGGCATATTGCCGCCGAAGCGCAGGGGATGGTCGCCCGAGGGATGAACGACGAAGGTCAATTGTGCGCCTTCGTCGTGAGTGAAGACCGGATGAAAGAAGCTTTCGCACTGCTGAAAACGTTGCCCGTGTAAGTCTGTGGCGCCGGATGGCGGCTTCGCCTTATCCAGCAACGCGGCTACTGATTTTTAACCTCACGCATATGGATGTGCGTTGCCACTTGTCGGTATGCCCCGACATGCTTTTCTTGCCCCGCCAGTCCCGGGGCTTTTTTTATTTTTGCCCTAACACTCGCGCCGCGGCAATCACACCCTGCCCCAATGACAATCCACCGTCACCCGCCGGTAAACGCTGCGGGAACAATAACGTAAAATCGGCCAGGTAAAATGCCAGTCGGGCTGACAATAAACGGTTATGCATTACGCCGCCGCTGAATACTAACGTCTTAATCCTGCGCGCTTCGGCCTGTTCCCGCATCAGGGTGGCAAAACCATGCGCCAGCGCATCGTGAAACGCCCACGCTCTTTCTGTAGATTTAGCCTGCCAGTTCAGCCATTGCTGCCAAAAAGCCGCTAAGTCCAGATGATTGCCAGCAAGCGGCACCGTGACAGGGTGATCAACGCCAGCACATTGCGATGCCATCGTCTCCAGGGCACAGGCCGCTTCGCCCTCGTAGCTCAGCGATTCCGGCGCGCACTGGAGTGCGGCTGCAACGGCATCAAACAACCGTCCGCACGATGAGGCCAGTGGAGTATTGATCCCACGCTCGATGGCGCGAGCCAGCACCGGCCAGTTTTGCTGTTGCAGCGCTGACGTTTCCGGGTAACGCTGCCAGTCAGGAACAAAACGCAGGCACTGCGCCAACAGATTGCGCCACGGCTGTTTTGCCGCCAGATCGCCGCCGGCCAGCGCCACGGCCGGTAAGCCACCAAGGTGTTCGCATTCGCGATAATTGACCCGCAGACACTCGCCGCCCCACAGCACCCCGTTTTCGCCCATGCCAATGCCGTCCAGCGTCAGGGCAATCACATCGCCACCGTCCAGCGGCCAGCCGTGCTCGGCCAGGCACGCAGCAGCATGCGCATGATGATGCAGCACCGTTTCAGTCGGCAGATTCATCTCGCTGGCCCACTGACTGGAAACATAACCAGGGTGCGCGTCATGGACGATACGCTGGGGCGTAAAGTCATAAATATTCTGGATCAGGCGCAACGCGTCACGCCACTGATGTTGAATACCATCATCGCTAAGATCGCCCAAATGCTGGCTGATAACCGCCTGCTCACCACGCACCAGACAGAAAGTATTTTTTAAATCTGCGCCTAAACACAACATCGGCGGCACATCGCGAAAGCCCGGCGGTAGCGCAACCGCATCCGGCACGTAGCCCCGGGATCGGCGCAGCATTTCCCCGCTTTGGCGTACCACGGAATCATCCATGCGCTGCACAATTTCACGGTTGTGCAGCAGGAAACCGTCGGCAATCTCACGCAAATCCTCCAGAGCCTGCGCATTGGTAATAGCCGGTGGCCTGCCGCTAAGATTGCCGGAGGTCATCACCAGTGGGCAGTTTAGTGCCTGTAACAGCAGATGCTGTAACGGATTAGCGGGTAGCATTACCCCAACTTCCGTCAGCCCGGGCGCAATCTCCTCACTGAGCGCAACCACATCGTGTTTATTCACCAACACGATCGGCGCAGCGGGTGTTGTCAGCAGACGACGAGCGGCCTCTGGCAATCCGTTATCATCGGGCAACATCACCGCCAGAGGCTTAGCCGGACGGTGTTTGCGCTGCCTGAGTCGGGCCACGGCGTTATCATTTCGCGCATCGCACACCAGATGAAACCCACCAATGCCTTTCACCGCCACAATACCGCCCACTTTCAGCTGTACCACCGCCGCCTGCAGTGCGTCTTCTTTTTCAGCCCGCACGTCAGTACTGATCCATTCCAGATGCGGGCCGCATGCCGGGCAAGCAACGGGCTGGGCGTGGAAGCGACGGTCATACGGATCGCGATACTCTTTGTCGCACTGCGGACAGAGCGGGAAAGACGCCATGACGGTCAACGGACGGTCATACGGCATCGCGCGGATAATCGTAAAACGTGGGCCACAGTGGGTGCAGTTGATAAAGGGATAGCGATAGCGACGTTCGCCGGGCGTGTTCATTTCAACAAGGCATTCAGGACAGGTCGCGGCATCGGGGACAATTTGCGTATTCATCGTTCCGCCCGCGCTCTGTCGAATCGAGAAATCAGCAGGCTGCTTCGTCCAGGCGAATGGTTCTCTCTCAACGCTGT
This sequence comes from Citrobacter sp. RHBSTW-00671, assembly GCF_014103415.1. Classification (NCBI taxonomy): domain Bacteria; kingdom Pseudomonadati; phylum Pseudomonadota; class Gammaproteobacteria; order Enterobacterales; family Enterobacteriaceae; genus Citrobacter; species Citrobacter sp. RHBSTW-00671. The sequence goes on along the minus strand of NZ_JABXPR010000001.1, from coordinate 1,648,281 downwards.
CAATGCGCGCCAACGGTGGACAGTGTTGATGCAACTGCGCAATAAACTCCGCCGGATCTTCCTGTAAGCGCACAACCACACCGTCACCGTCGTTACACACGTCGCCGTGTAGCTGTAGGCGTTGCGCCAGTTGCCAGACAAAGGGGCGAAATCCGACGCCCTGAACCTTGCCGCGAATACGCAGTTGTACGCCGGAGTGGTGGTTTATTGTCATTAAGTAGTCCCGCAGTCATCTATCCCCGTAGGCCGGATAAGGCAAAGCCGCCATCCGGCATAAGTACTACCGTATTTTACGCGGATTTTCAGATATCAGAACAGCAAAGATGCGGTAGAGTCCAGCGCGGCGCGGCGACGTTTTTCGGCACTCAGTTGCTCAAGCTTATTGCGATCCACATAAATCAGTGCGTGCGTTGGGCAGACTTCCATACAGGCAGGGCCCGCTTCGCGGTGGTGGCACAGGTCGCATTTATTGGCTTCGGCTTTTTCTGCACGGACGTTCAGACCCGCGCCGCTGTTACGCACAACCGGACGTACGACCACTTCCATCGCACCGTAAGGGCACGCCACAACGCAGGTTTTACACCCAATGCAGCGTTCCTGCATCACATGGACAAAGCCTTTATCACGGCTGATTGCACCATTCGGACAGACGTTAGCGCACGGCGCATCTTCGCACTGGCGGCACAGCGTCGCCGTGGAGACATTAACGCCTTTGATCACGTGAATGCGGGGTAAAAAGGTTTCAGGGGTCAGCGATGCGCAGTCCTGGTTATCCTGATGGGATACCACGCAGGCCACTTCACAGGTACGGCAACCAATGCATTTATTGGCGTCTGCAATGATGAAACGGTTCATCAAATTCTCCAGCAATGACAGATTATCTGCCGAAACATACACAAATCGTGCCAGAATTTAATTCACTGTTATTTAAGGTTTTTTATTTAATGCTGGTGCTGTATGGGGTGTCATCGTCACTAGTGACGATGACTAATGACAGCGGTCAACGTGAAACTGACAGGGCAATGGCGTCGCGATCAATCAGCTCGCCGGTGAAACTTTTTGGCGGCGTAAAAACCCCATCTCCCGGCATAAAGATAAGGCGTCCAATCGCGACGCAAATCGCCCATGAAATCTACCCGCATAACACTTTCATTTCATGAATTGCATTCTCAATGTGGAATCCCCCTTCCAGTTTCAGGTTTGCCCCCATGCTTTTTTACTGGCATTTTATTCAGTAGTTTTTCGTCTTAACCATTCAGCACAAGGAAGCGTTCATGTCGGATAAAAATGGCAACACAACCGGGGTAATCACCAAGCCCGTACGCCGTTTAACCGTGGGGTATGTCAGAAAACGCCATGAAGATCGTAAGACAGGTTTCACGCTACGCATCAGCCGACACGCCTCGTTAACGTTGAATGGCGACTGGCTGGAACAGGCCGGGTTCCCTACCGGTACGGCAGTGAAGGTGTCAGTGATGCAGGGAAAATTAATTATTGAGCAGGCAACGGAATAGCAGAGGGTACGAGGAGCAAAACAGGCCGGACGCACAACGCATCCGGCACGGGTACAGTTTAGTCTTCCGGGGCTTCTAACTCAGAGAATCCACCGTGGCCTTCCCACCCAGCTAATCGCTGATACACGGTTTCAACCGCCTCTTTGATTGGCTGTGTCATCGGGTAGTAAAAGCCGACGATATCCGGCTGAATACCGAGGAAAATCACCTCTCCAACATCGTCTTTCAGCTGATCGACCAGGTAGTTCAGCGGCATGTTGTGCGTGGTCATCATGAACATCTCGGCAATATCATCAGGATCGATGATACGGATCTCGCCAGGATTTAACCCCATATCGGTGGCATCCACAATCAACAGACGCTCAGGACGCAGTTCACGGATCGCGACGATATCGTTCTCCGGCGCGCTGCCGCCATCAATGACCACCCAACTACCCTGAGGATTTGCAGCACACATTTCCGCCAACAGCGGCCCCGCGCCGTCATCGCCCATCATGCTGTTACCCACACATAATAAAACGTCAGTCACGGTGTCTCCTCACCATCAGATAGATAGCGCTTTCCTGGTGAATGTCATGAAGCATACTCAGCATCAGCTTGCTCCATTCCTGTTGCTGCGGCGTCTGCACGGCACGTGCGTCGTCAAACGCGCGCGCCAGCATTTGCACATGGTTAAAATCGATGACGATTTCCCCGTACTTTGGCACACCTTCCATTTTACGTCGGGCTTCGCTGCCTTCGGCAAGTGTAGCAATCCACGCCAGATACTCATCCCATGGGCAGGTTAACGCCGCCTCCAGGCAATCGATGACCCCCAGGTGGTGACCAATCGCCAGGCTGTAATAGACAACCTGCTGCGCCTCGGCGGGCGTTGCATCGTTCTCATCAATAAACTTACGGCTCAGTTGACTGAACACCACCGTTTCACTCATCGGATACGCGCCTCTTCGACTACATGGTTAAGATGGGTAACGATCTCAGTCAGACGCGGATCGTTTTCCGCCTCCAGCCAGCGTGCCACCTGCTGCTCACCCTGCCCTAACTGCAGCATATAGTCATCGGCAATCTGGCGACCATAGCGATAACCCGCCAGACGACGCGCTTCGCGATCCACCTTCACGCGCAGCGGTTGAACCATATCCGGATGCAGAATTTCCGCAGGTTGTGCGTCCAGTTCACCCGGTGCACGTGCATGAATTTTCTGTTCCAACAGGCCAAGCGCCATCGCAAAACCGTACAGCGTTGCCGCAGGCGTCGGAGGACAGCCAGGAATATACACATCCACCGGTACAATTTTGTCGGTACCGCCCCATACGCAGTATAGGTCGTGGAAAATACCACCGCTGTTACCGCAGGCACCGTAGGAGATACAAATCTTCGGGTCTGGCGCAGACTGCCAGGCGCGCAGTGCCGGAGAGCGCATGGCACGGGTTACCGCGCCAGTGAACAGCAAAATATCCGCATGACGCGGTGATGGAACGACTTTGATACCGAAACGTTCGGCATCAAACAGCGGAGAAAGCGTGGCGAAAATTTCGATTTCACAGCCGTTGCAGCCGCCGCAGTCCACACGGTAAACGTACGCTGAACGCTTGATGCTTTTAAGCAGCGACGCTTTCATGCTGGCAATGGATTCATCCACCGTCATCGGTACCGGAATACCGTTGGCATCACGTGGGCCTAATAAATTGCTCATCAGCTGGCCTCTTTCATATGGCGAGTCAGTTCAATACGGTCAGACGGCACCAGACATTTCTGGCGCTTACAGTCCGGGCAGGTCTCAAAGCTGTCACGGTGATTTTCCGCACGGGTGTCACCGTTGTGCTTCAGCAGCGCAATGGCGTAATCAATCTCTTTTTGCACCGCAAATGGACGGTTACATACGCGGCAATTGCACAGCGCAAAGCGAGACTGCTGCAGAAAATCTTCTTTCTTCCACACCGCCAGCTCATACTCCTGCGACAGCTTGATTGCCGCCGTCGGGCAAACTTCTTCACAGCGGCCACAGAAAATGCAGCGACCGAGGTTGAACTGCCACGCCAGCTCATTGGTGACAAGATCGGTTTCTACCGTCAGCGCGTTAGACGGGCACGCATTGATACAGGCCGCACAGCCAATGCACTGCTGCGGATTGTGTTCCGGCTTACCACGGAAGTTTTTATCGACCGCAATCGGCTCCAGCGGATACGACGACGTCGGCGCCCCGGTTTTGATGACTTTTTTGATAAAGGTAAACATGGCGATTCCTTATTTCAGCGGCGAGTTTTTACGCTCGATGCTGTAGCGCTCAAGTTCTTTGTACGGCACGACTTTGCTCTTCTTCTTACGCACATCGACCACGGTCATACGGTCAGTACAGGAATAGCAAGGATCGAGGCTACCGATAATCAGCGGAGCATCGGAAACGGTGTTACCACGCAGCATGTAACGCAGCGTCGGCCAGTTAGCATAGGTGGCCGCACGGCAGCGCCAGCGGTACAGTTTCTGGTTGTCGCCAGTCATACTCCAGTGGATATCATCCCCACGCGGCGCTTCGGCAAAGCCCAGCGCAAAACGGTGTGGAATATAGGTAAAGCCTTCGACCGCCAGCGGGCCGCCCGGCAGGTTATCCAGACCAAAGTCGATCATGTTCAGTGCGGTATAGACTTCGTTGATACGGACTTTCAGACGAGAAATGACATCACAACCTTGCTCGCTGTGGACTTCCATCGGCAGTAAACCGTAACCGACGAACGGGTGGTCTGCGCGGGTATCACGTGCGTGGCCGCTGGCGCGAACCATCGGGCCGACGTTACTGAAGTCACGGGCAATTTCCGGGTCCAGGCGACCAATGCCAACGGTACGCTGTTCCATGTTCGGCGTGCTGAGCAGCATGTCGACCAGTTCCTGCACGTCACGACGCATTTGCTGCGCCAGTTGACGGGTCTGGATCATGTCTTCTTTCAGCAGGTCACGACGGATCCCGCCGATCAGGTTCAGACCGTACGTTTTACGCGCCCCGGTGAGAATTTCCGCCATCTTCATGGACGTTTCACGCACACGGAAGAATTGCATGAAGCCGGAATCGAAACCGGTAAAGTGACAGGCCAGACCGAGGTTCAGCAGGTGCGAGTGCAGACGTTCAACTTCCAGCAGAATGGCGCGGATCATCTGTGCGCGTTCCGGCACCACGATACCCATCGCATTCTCAACGGAGGTGGTGTACGCAGTGCTGTGGGCAAAACCACAAATACCGCACACGCGATCCGACAGGAACGTCACTTCGTTATAACCCATACGGGTTTCCGCCAGTTTCTCCATGCCGCGGTGGACATAGAACAGGCGGTAGTCGGCATCGATGATGTTTTCGCCATCAACAAACAGACGGAAGTGCCCCGGTTCATCGGAGGTCACATGCAGTGGGCCAATCGGCACCACGTTATTTTTCTTGTCGCCCAGTTCGTTGATGAACTCGTAGGTTTCGGCATCGGTAGTCGGTGCCGGGCGCTGACGATAATCCATGCTGTCTTTACGCAGCGGGTAGAGTTCGTCCGGCCAGTCATCCGGCAGGACCAGACGACGTTCATCCGGCAGCCCCACCGGGATCAAACCGTACATATCACGCACTTCACGCTCGCCCCAGACGGCTGCGGGTACACGTGGCGTAACAGACGGGAATTCCAGCTTATTGGCATCGACTTCAACGCGGACGGTTATCCAGCACTTGGTACCCTGCTCCATCGACATCACGTAGTAAACGGCGTAATGACCGCATAACTGGCGTTCGTCGTTACCAAACAGTACGGACAACCAACCGCCCTGTTTGTAGTACAGGAACTCCACCACTTCCGGCAGATAGTTCACTTTGACGGTAATTGTCAGCTGATCTTTGGTCTGCCAGGCTTCATCCAACACCACACCCGGAAAGGCCTGGTGCAGTGCGGCGAGATAGTGTTGACCTAATTTTTCTTCAGACATGCTCAAACTCTCTTAAATCACGCCACCAGCAAGGAGACGAACGCTAAAAACGCAAACCCAAAACCGGCCCAGGTCACGCGTGAAGTGGCGCAAAAACGCAGACGCGCCATGCTGTTTTCGAACAGGGCGATGACCAGCACGCCGAGGACCAACTTGACGATGGCAATCACCAGCGCCAGCAGCAACCCACCCGCGGTGAAGGTTTCCATCTGTCCCCACGGCAGGAATACGCCGACGAACATTTGCAGAACCACCAACTGTTTGAGGCTAATGCCCCATTTCAGCACCGCAAAACCGCTGCCGCTGTATTCGGTCAGTGGACCTTCCTGCAGTTCCTGTTCTGCTTCCGCCAGGTCGAACGGCAGTTTGCCCATTTCGATAAAGGTGGCGAAGGCACAGGCGCACAGCGCCAGAATCAGCGGGATACTGCGCGCCGCAGGCCAGTGGTAAATGGTATCGGCGATATTGCTGATATGAGTTGAACCCGCAACCTGCGCCGCGACCCACAGCCCCAGCAGCAGGATAGGTTCAACCAGCACGCCGAGCATCGCTTCGCGGCTGGCGCCAATGGCGGTGAACGGGCTACCGGTATCCAGACCGGCGATAGAAAAGAAGAAACGGGCAATCGCAAACAGGTAGATTAAGGTTATCAAATCACCCAATTGCGGCAGCGGCGAACCCACGGTCACCACCGGCAACGCGGTAGCGATAGTCAGCATCACGCCCACCATCACAAACGGCGTCAGGCGGAAAACCCAACTGGAATCCGCAGGCGCAATGCTCTGGCGACCCAGCAGTTTGATAATGTCGCGGTATTCCTGCAACACGCCCGGACCGCGACGGTTGTGCAAACGCGCACGCGCCACGCGGGTAATACCGGACAGCAGCGGCGCCACGGCAAACAGCACCAGCGCCTGAATTAACGGATATAAAACACTCATTCTCAGGCTCCTCGTGAAACCACAATCACCACCAGCACCGCCAGTTCAATCAGCGCCAGGCGACGGAACAGAACCGGTGCAGCTGCGTTCTGCCAGCCCGGAACCAGTGATACCGGGTTCAGCCATTTACGCAGTTTGAGTACCGGAGCAAAGGCTTCTTTAACCGGCATGGCAAAGCCGTGCGCGGTGATCACCATTGACTGCTCGTGATCGTAACCACACACCCAGGCCGCACCGCGTGAACGCGACGGCAGGCGGTTGCCTTTGAAAATCGCCATGATGATGAACGGCAGCAGCGGACACGCGATCAGCAGCAGCGTGATCATTGGCTGAGAAACGGCGGTGTTCGCGGTTTCCAACGGCAGCGGAACGGCAGAGGAAATCACCGGCAGCAGCCACGGCGCAGCCACGCCGCCAATCACGCAGCAGATAGCCAACGCGACGACGCTCACGCCCATCAGGATGGGCGCGCAGCAGGCATTTTCAGCTTCCTTCGTGCGCGGTGCGCCAAGGAACGTCACACCGTAGACTTTCGCCATACACATCACCGCCAGTGCGCCGGTAATTGCCAGGCCGACAGCCAACAATGGTCCTAACAGACGACCGACAAACGCACCGCTGTTACCCAGCTTGAAGAAGGATTGATAGATAACCCACTCACCGGCAAAACCGTTCAGCGGCGGCAGCGCGGCCATCGCCATCAGGCCAACCAGCATCGCCAGAGAAATCACCGGCATGCGTTTACCGATCCCGCCCAGTTTTTCGATATCACGATGACCGGTACGGAACCAGATGCTGCCTGCACCCAGGAACAGGACACTTTTGAACAAACTGTGGTTAACCAGATGATACAGACCGCCGGTCAAACCCAGCGCAATCAGCACCGGTTGATTCAGCGAAATACCGGTCACGCCAGCGCCCAGCCCCAGCAGAATAATGCCGATGTTTTCCAGCGTGTGGTACGCCAGCAGGCGCTGGATATTGTGTTCCATCAGCGCATACAGACCGCCAACAAACGCGGTGATCATGCCCAGCACCAGCAGCGTAACGCCCCACCACAGCGGCGCGTTACCGCCCAGCAGCGACAGGGAGAGAATACCCAGCAGACCCACCTTCATGACCACGGTAGAGAACAGCGCCGCAGCCGGTGCGCTGGCATTGGCGTGTGCCTGTGGCACCCAACCGTGCAGCGGAATGATCCCGGCCAGCAGGCCAAAACCCGCCACGCCCAACAGCCAGATGTCAGACCCGAGCGGCAGCTCCTGGGTGCGCAGGTCAAGCAGACGCAGCTCCAGGGTGCCGTAGCGTTGCCATACCAGGTAGCAGGCAATAGCCAACAGCAGCGTACCGATACGCCCCAGCGCAAACCACAGTTTGCCTTCTTTACTGCATCCGGTGAGGAACACGGCACATAGCGCCATGATTTCCGCCATCACCACCAACGTACCGAGGTTGCTGGCGACCACCGCACATACCGCCGCGGCCATCAGCAGATTCACCAACAGGCCGTTAGCTTTCACCTGCGGATGACGATGCCAGTCAATGTTGTACAGGCTGACAAACAGGCCGCACAGGCCCAGCGTAATCAGCCAGATAGCATTCAGCGGAGTAATTTGCAGACTGTGACCAATAAACGGCATCACGCCGCTCACCGCCAGCGCATTAGTCAGAACGGTAAAACCGGCGGCTGCGGTACACAGGCTGCCGACCGCACCGCCAACCCCAGCAATCCAGCCGCTCAGCGATTTATGAAATGAAAACAGAAATGCCAAAACCGCAGCCGCCGTAAACCAGGCTACGCCGCTGTTAATCAGTGAAATTGCGCTCATTTTGCATCCCCACTCTGAGCCTGCTGAAACAAGGAGAGATCGCCGAAATCGGTATTGAAAGTCAGCTCACGCTTACGTTTGCTGGCGCGGGCGATATCCATGTTGCTCACCAGGTGCAGGGCTTTGGTCGGGCACATGCGCACGCAGGCCGGACCAAGCTCGTCAAAACTACACAGATCGCATTTCACCGCGATAGCGCGAACGCCCGGAACCCAGTCCAGCAGTGTGCTCACACGCGCAGGAGCCGGCGGAGCCGGAGGCGCTTTTGGCGTATTGGCGTTCGCCGGGATGTGCAGTGGACGGCTGCCGGAAAACTCAATCGCGCCGAACGGACAGGCGATCCCGCACAATTTGCAGCTGACGCACAGGCTTTCATTCAGCTGTACGGCGCCATCGACACGGTTAATCGCATTAACCGGACAAACTGTGGCACAAGGCGCATCTTCACACTGGTGGCAAAGCTGCGGTGCAGATTCTTTTTCATTTAACATCACTTTCAGGCGCGGCATTGACTGCAGGCCATGCTGGCGATGTGTCTCTGAGCAGGCGGCCTCACAGGTGTGGCAGCCAATGCAAAGAGTGGAGTCAGCAATTACAAAACGATTCACCAGGCATTCCTCAGGTGATAGTCATTTTTGACGAAAACATGTCTGTGAAATGTCATTTCGACATTTTTCGACATGCCCATTCCCTAAACCGTCGTGATGCAGAGCAAACCGCATCATGACTCAAGTGGGCAACACCCGAGGCTTAAGCCGGGTTATGTCCTTCAACCAGCTGGCTTAAATTCACCGGCATATTGTTTTCAACCGCGGTGTACAGGCTGTCGTAGACGCTGGCGATTTTTTCGAGATAGTGCTCCAGCACCTGCTCGCGATCGCGGTTGCTGATGCGCTCATCGACTTTACCGTCGAGGGTCAACTCTGCCTGTGCAATCAGTTGCTTATCATCACCGTCTTTCGTTTCAACGTAGTACTCGATGGTGTGGCTGTTAAAGCCGTCCGCCAGCGTGACGTAGATAGTGAAGTGTTCAAAAAGGACAAAGCACAAATCCTTGTCCGGCGCGCAGCTCATCGCATGATGCAAACGCGCTTTTGACAGGGTGATCCCCTGAACCAGCGAGTTGCAGTAGATACGCCACTGGTCCTGTAGGCGACGATGCCGTTCAGCGATGTAATCGGCTTTTTCGCTTATTTCCCAAATAGTCATGTCAGGTTACCCGTTTAGCAGAGATGAACAGCCTTAAGCACATTTCATGCCAAAATTAATTTTGTTTATTTTCATATTGTTATGAATTTATGGTGCGGTGACGACATGTCATTTCGTCATCGTCGACATTGTCACGAACGTGAAAATTCAACCTGGCATGTTTATTGCTTTTAAAACGGCAACATCTTAGGAGGCGATATGCACGAAATAACCCTCTGCCAACGGGCACTGGAATTGATTGAACAACAGGCCACCCAACACGGCGCAAAGCGGGTAACTGGGGTTTGGCTCAAAATTGGCGCATTTTCTTGCGTAGAAACCAGCGCTCTCGCCTTTTGTTTTGATCTGGTATGCCGTGGCACCCTTGCAGAAGGTTGTAAACTCCACCTCGAAGAACAAGAAGCCGAATGTTGGTGCGAATCTTGTCAGCAATACGTTACGTTGCTGACGCAGCGCGTACGTCGGTGTCCGCAATGCAATAGCGATATGCTGAGAATTGTGGCCGACGATGGCTTACAGATTCGAAGAATTGAAATAGGCGACGCCGAAGACTAATTCCGGTGACACCTGCCAGGCCGGATAAGGCAAAGCCGCCATCCGGCAACAGATATACCGCAAGATATAGATCAGGAGTGAGCGATGTGTACGACATGTGGTTGCGCTGAAGGCAACCTATATATAGAGGGTGATGAACATAACCCCCACTCGGCGTTCCGCAGCGCGCCATTTGCCCCGGCGGCTCGCCCGGCACTGAATATTACCGGTGTGAAAACCTCCAGTTTCGCACCGAGCCAGACCGCTGAAGGCGATCTGCACTACGGTCACGGAGAAGCAGGCACTCACGCGCCAGGTATGAGCCAGCGCCGCATGCTGGAAGTCGAAATAGACGTGCTGGACAAAAACAATCGTCTGGCCGAGCGCAACCGCGCCCGATTTGCTGCCCGTCAGCATCTGGTACTGAACCTTGTCTCAAGCCCAGGCTCCGGTAAAACGACGCTACTGACCGAAACGCTGATGAAGCTGAAAGATAGCGTGCCATGTGCCGTCATTGAAGGCGACCAGCAGACGGTTAACGATGCCGCCCGTATTCGCGCTACCGGCACCCCCGCAATCCAGGTCAACACCGGTAAAGGTTGCCACCTTGATGCGCAAATGATTGCCGATGCCGCGCCGCGCCTGCCGCTTGATGACAACGGCATTCTGTTCATTGAGAACGTTGGTAACCTGGTCTGCCCGGCCAGCTTTGACCTCGGCGAGCGTCATAAAGTCGCCGTGCTCTCTGTTACCGAAGGCGAAGATAAGCCGCTGAAATACCCGCATATGTTTGCTGCTGCATCACTGATGCTGCTCAACAAAGTGGATCTGCTGCCTTACCTTAATTTTGATGTTGAGAAGTGCATCGCCAGCGCCCGGGAAGTGAACCCGGACATTGAAATCATCCTGATTTCCGCCACCAGCGGTGAAGGGATGGATCAATGGCTGGCATGGCTGGAGAATCAGCGATGTGCATAGGTGTTCCGGGTCAAATCCGCACCATCGATGGCAACCAGGCTAAGGTCGATGTTTGCGGTATTCAGCGCGACGTCGATCTGACGCTGGTCGGGAGCTGTGATGAAAAGGGTGAGCCACGTCTGGGCCAGTGGGTACTGGTTCACGTCGGTTTCGCCATGAGCATCATTAATGAAGCAGAAGCGCGCGACACGCTCGACGCGCTGCAAAACATGTTTGACGTTGAGCCGGATGTCGGCGCGTTGCTGTATGGCGAGGAAAAATAAATGCGTTTTGTTGACGAATATCGCGCACCAGAACAGGTGATGCAGTTGATAGAGCACCTGTGCGAGCGTGCCGCTCACCTCTCCTACACCGCTGAACGCCCGCTGCGCATTATGGAAGTTTGTGGTGGTCATACCCACGCTATCTTTAAATTCGGCCTCGATCAGCTCCTGCCCGCAAACGTGGAGTTTATTCACGGTCCAGGCTGCCCGGTGTGCGTCCTGCCGATGGGCAGAATTGACAGCTGTGTCGAAATCGCCAGCCACCCGGAAGTGATTTTCTGCACCTTTGGCGACGCGATGCGTGTCCCAGGAAAACAGGGCTCACTGCTACAGGCCAAAGCACGCGGCGCGGATGTCCGTATCGTCTATTCCCCGATGGATGCGCTGAAGCTGGCCGAGGAAAACCCAACGCGCAAAGTGGTGTTCTTTGGCCTGGGTTTTGAAACCACCATGCCGACAACCGCCATCACCCTGCAACAGGCAAAGCAGCGTGACGTGCAGAACTTTTACTTTTTCTGCCAGCACATCACGCTTATCCCTACGCTGCGCAGCCTGCTGGAACAGCCGGACAACGGTATCGACGCCTTTTTAGCGCCGGGCCACGTCAGCATGGTAATTGGCACCGACGCCTATAACTTCATTGCTTCAGATTTCCATCGCCCGCTGGTGGTCGCCGGCTTCGAGCCGCTTGATCTGCTGCAAGGCGTGGTGATGCTGATCGAGCAGAAAATAGCGGCCCAAAGCCAGGTTGAAAACCAGTACCGCCGCGTGGTACCGGATGCCGGTAACGCCTTAGCCCAGCAGGCTATCGCCGACGTGTTCAGTGTCAACGGTGACAGCGAATGGCGGGGTCTGGGCGTGATCGAATCTTCCGGCGTTCACCTGACGCCTGATTATCAGCGTTTTGACGCCGAAGCACATTTCCAGCCAGCGCCGCAGCAGGTCTATGACGATCCGCGCGCACGTTGCGGAGAGGTGCTGACTGGCCGATGCAAACCGCATCAGTGCCCATTATTTGGTAAAACCTGTAACCCGGAGACCGCATTTGGTGCCCTGATGGTCTCCTCCGAAGGCGCATGTGCCGCCTGGTATCAGTATCGTCAGCAGGAGTGTGAAGCATGAACAGCGTACAACTCGCCCACGGTAGCGGCGGTCAGGCTATGCAGCAGTTGATCAACAGTCTGTTTATGGAAGCTTTTGCTAACCCGTGGCTGGCAGAACAGGAAGATCAGGCGCGCCTGGAACTGGCGCAGCTGGTCGCAGAAGGCGATCGTCTGGCGTTTTCAACGGACAGCTACGTTATCGACCCACTGTTCTTCCCCGGCGGCAACATTGGCAAGCTGGCAATCTGCGGTACGGCTAACGATGTCGCGGTCAGCGGCGCGATACCGCGCTACCTCTCCTGCGGTTTTATCCTCGAAGAGGGTCTGCCAATGGACACGCTGAAAACCGTCGTGAACAGCATGGCAGCAACCGCCCGTGAAGCGGGGATTGCTATCGTAACCGGCGATACCAAAGTTGTGCAGCGCGGTGCCGCGGACAAACTGTTCATCAACACCGCCGGTATGGGCGCGATCCCCGCCAATATTCACTGGGGTGCGCAAACCCTGAGCGTGGGTGATGTGCTGCTGGTGAGTGGTACGCTTGGCGATCACGGTGCGACTATCCTCAACCTGCGCGAACAGCTGGGGCTTGATGGCGAACTGGTCAGCGACTGTGCGGTGTTAACGCCGCTTATCCAGACGCTACGCGATATTCCTGGCGTGAAAGCGCTGCGTGATGCCACCCGTGGCGGCGTGAATGCGGTAACACATGAGTTTGCGGCCTCTTGCGGATTTGGCATTGAGTTGTCTGAAGCGGCACTGCCGGTGAAACCTGCCGTGCGTGGCGTTTGCGAACTGCTGGGTCTGGACGCGCTCAACTTTGCCAACGAAGGCAAGCTGGTGATTGCCGTTGAACGTCAGGCTGCTGAAGCCGTGCTCGCCGCACTCCACGCCCATCCTTTAGGACGCGATGCTGCGCTAATCGGTGAAGTGGTTGAACGTAAAGGCGTACGCCTTGCCGGACTGTACGGCGTGAAACGGACCCTCGATTTACCACACGCCGAACCATTACCTCGTATATGCTAGCAGCCGGTTGGCAATCTGTTCCTGGCCGGATAAACCGCGTTTGGGTCGTTATCCGGCATTAACACCGTATTACTGCCTGATGGCGCTTTGCTTATCAGGCCTACGGTTTGAATACCCGACCCATCCGGCAATAATTTACGACTTATACCTATAATTCATTTACCGTTTTCGCACCGTTCTGCGGTGTTTTCCCTGGAAAAGCAATATGTCGTATACACCGATGAGTGACCTCGGACAGCAAGGCCTGTTCGATATTACTCGTACATTATTACAGCAGCCCGATCTTCAGTCTCTTAGTGAGGCGCTTTCGCAGCTGGTCAAGCGTTCAGCGCTGGCCGACTGCGCGGCTATTGTGTTATGGCAGGCACAGACGCAGCGTGCGCGTTATTTTGCGACGCGTGAAAATGGTAAACCCATCGACTATGAAGACGAAACGGTACTGGCACACGGTCCGGTTCGTCGTATTCTGTCTCGCCCCGATGCGCTGCACTGTAACTATCATGAGTTTTCGGAAACCTGGCCACAGCTGGCCTCTGGCGGGTTGTATTCTGAATTTGGTCACTACTGTTTGCTGCCGCTGGCGGCGGACGGACGCATCTTTGGCGGCTGCGAATTTATCCGCAACGAGGATCGCCCGTGGAGTGAAAAAGAGTACAACCGGCTACAGACCTTCACCCAGATAGTCGGCGTCGTTGCGGAACAAATTCAGAGCAGGGTCAGCAACAACGTCGATTACGATTTGCTGTGTCGCGAACGTGACAACTTTCGTATCCTGGTCGCCATCACCAATGCAGTACTCTCCCGACTGGATATTGACGAACTGGTCAGCGAAGTCGCCAAAGAGATCCACCACTATTTCGACATTGATGCCATCAGCATCGTATTACGCAGCGATCGCAAAAATAAGCTGAGCATCTACTCCACCCACTATCTGGATGAGAATCATCCGGCTCACGAACAAAGTGAAGTGGACGAAGCGGGCACGCTTTCCGAGCGAGTATTCCGCAGCAAAGAGATGCTGCTGATTAACCTGAGCGAACGCGATACCCTGGCGCCTTATGAACGCATGCTGTTCGAAACCTGGGGTAACCAGTTACAAACGCTGTGCCTGCTGCCGCTGATGTCCGGCAATACGATGCTTGGCGTGCTCAAACTGGCGCAGTGTGAAGAAAAAGTTTTCACCACCGCCAACCTGAAACTGTTGCGCCAGATTGCCGAACGCGTAGCCATTGCGGTAGATAACGCGCTTGCCTATCAGGAGATACATCGCCTGAAAGAACGTCTGGTCGATGAAAACCTGGCGCTGACCGAGCAACTGAACAATGTGGACAGTGAGTTCGGCGAAATCATCGGTCGCAGCGAAGCCATGTACAGCGTACTCAAACAGGTCGAAATGGTGGCGCAAAGCGACAGCACCGTCTTAATTCTGGGTGAGACAGGTACGGGTAAAGAGCTGATCGCCAGAGCGATTCATAATCTGAGTGGACGTAATGCCCGCCGGATGGTGAAGATGAACTGCGCAGCAATGCCTGCCGGATTACTGGAAAGCGACCTGTTTGGTCACGAGCGCGGCGCGTTTACCGGGGCCAGCACACAGCGAATTGGCCGTTTCGAACTGGCGGATAAAAGCTCACTGTTCCTCGACGAAGTCGGTGACATGCCGCTGGAACTCCAGCCGAAGTTACTGCGTGTACTTCAGGAGCAGGAATTTGAACGCCTGGGCAGCAACAAGCTGATCCAAACCGACGTTCGGTTGATCGCCGCCACCAACCGCGATCTGAAAAAGATGGTTGCCGATCGGGAATTCCGTAACGATCTGTATTACCGGCTGAACGTTTTCCCGATCCATTTACCTCCGCTGCGCGAGCGCCCGGAAGATATCCCACTGCTGGTGAAAGCCTTCACCTTTAAAATCGCTCGCCGGATGGGGCGCAATATCGACAGTATTCCTGCCGAAGCGCTTCGTACCTTGAGCAGCATGGAGTGGCCGGGTAACGTCCGCGAGCTGGAAAACGTGGTGGAACGCGCCGTTCTGCTGACCCGAGGCAACGTGCTGCAATTATCCCTACCGGATATCACCACGCAGACGCCCCCGCCTCCGGTCGCAACTGAAGTCGCACAAGATGGCGAAGATGAATACCAGCTGATTATGCGGGTACTGAAAGAGACCAATGGCGTTGTCGCCGGCCCTAAAGGTGCTGCGCAGCGGCTGGGGCTAAAACGAACCACGTTGTTGTCGCGTATGAAGCGATTAGGTATTGATAAGGATGCGCTGGTTTAGCCATTGTGGCTATACTGGGTGATAACTCAACGAAAGGAGGCAGTATGGCGGTATCAGCACGTAATCAATTAACCGGTACAGTCAGTGCAGTTGCCACTGGCGCAGTGAATGATGAAGTTGAACTGACGCTGGCTGGCGGCGCAAAACTGGTCGCGATTGTGACCCATAGCAGTCAGCAGGCACTGGGTCTGGCGAAAGGAAAAGAAGCCATTGCGCTGATCAAAGCGCCGTGGGTGACGCTGGCGACTGAAGACTGCGGTCTGAAGTTCTCTGCCCGCAACCAGTTTGCCGGTAGCGTTTCACAGGTCACCGAAGGCGCCGTTAACGCCACCGTACACATCAAAACTGATGCCGGTTTTGACATTGTCGCGGTCGTGACGAACGAAAGTCAGCAAGAGATGAAACTGAGCCAGGGAAGCCGGGTCATCGCGCTGATCAAAGCCTCGGCCATTCTTATTGCCACCAAAGCGTAACCGCCATCTGGTACCGGATAGTTAATGCCCGATGGCGCTACGCTTATCGGGCCTACGCGACGATGCACTTGCTCTTGTAGGCCGGATAAGGCATCGCCGCCATCCGGCACAAAATAACCAGATTACTTCTTGCGCTGATATTTCTCAGGTAATTCCGGGACAGGACGCTTGTCATCAATCAGATGGCGAACGGTCAGAATCGGGTGACGCCAGAGCATTCTCGGCCCGGCCCAACGCATAATTTGCTTCATCTCTTCCCGTTTGGCTGGCTGATAGCAGTGTACCGGGCACTGTTTGCAGGCCGGTTTTTCCTCGCCAAACACGCACTTATCCAGGCGTTTTTGCGCATAAGCAAACAACGCATCGTAATGCCCCTGCTCATCTGAAGCTTCCGGACACTGGCTTTCGTACAGCGAGATCATCTTTTGGATCGTCATTTTTTCACGAGCAATACGTTTGCCGGACATGAGGCCTCCACAATTAAGTTGCATAAATAATACACCTTAATCGTGAAGGCAACCAAGACCCGAGTACCGCTTACTCGTCACAACGGCTAAATTGCCCTGCGTTTATAAGGACGGTAGTGCGGTAACCAAAAGTTATCTTTTATGCTTTGCAACAGCGCGTCGTCGCTCATATTACCTGCTACACCCGACTGCTGTGCCGCCTTACCGACCTCAAAGGCAATGCTACGGGTCACCTCGCAGATTGTCCCAATCTCCGGCAACAGAGCGCCTTCCCCGTTACGCACCAACGGGGAAGCATCAGCCAGCGCACGACTTGCCGCCATCAGCATAGCCTCTGTTACGCGTGTCGCGCCGCTGGCAATAGCCCCCAGACCGATGGCCGGGAAAACATACACATTATTGCACTGCGCCACCGGAATGGAGCGTCCATTAAATTCAATCACACCGCAGGGACTGCCGGTCGCGATGATGGCCTGTCCCTCGGTCCAGCGAATGATATCTTCTGGTCGCGCTTCCATTCTCGAAGTGGGATTCGACAACGGCATAACGATCGGACGGTCGCAGTATTGGTACATCGTGCTAATGACCTCCTGCGAGAACAATCCAGCCTGACCTGACACACCCAGCATAACCGCCGGTTTAGCATTGTGGATCACCTCCAGTAACGACGGTGTCTGCCCCTCATACTGCCAGTCAGATACAGCCTCGGGAGGCTGCGCCAGCGGTTGCTGGAAATCAGCTAAGGTATTATTGGTGGTCATCACCAGACCGTCGCGATCCACCATAAAAATGGTCCGTCTGGCTTCGGTCTGGCTCATTCCTTCACTGATACGGCAGGCAATAATATGCCGGGCGATCCCACATCCTGCAGCACCCGCCCCGACAATTACGATTGATTGCTGACGGAAGTCACGACCGCTGCCTCGGCAGGCAGCAACCAGAGTCGCCAGAGCCACCGACGCCGTGCCCTGAATATCATCATTAAAACAGCACAGCTCATCGCGATAACGGTCCAGCAGCGGCACGGCGGTATGCTGGGCAAAATCTTCAAATTGCAGCAGAACGTTAGGCCAGCGCCGTTTTACGGCAGCAATAAACATTCCAATAAATGCGAAATAGTCTTCACCAGTTATGCGCGGATGACGCCAGCCGATATAGCGCGGATCGTCCAGCAGCCGCGTATTGTTCGTACCGACATCCAGCAAAATAGGTAGCGTATTCGCCGGATTTACCCCGCCACAGACGGTATAGAGCGATAGTTTCCCGATAGGAATCCCCATACCGCCAACGCCCTGGTCACCTAGCCCCAGAATGCGCTCACCATCGGTGACGACGATGACCTTGATATCGTGCCGCGGAATATCATGCAAAATATCGTCAATACGATCGCGATCGGGCCAGGAGATAAAGACACCGCGAGCACGACGATATATCCACGAGAATTTTTCGCAGGCGGCTCCGACTACCGGGGTATAAACGATGGGTAGCATCTCTGGCAGATGCTTTTTCAGCAGGTAATAAAATAACGTTTCGTTGGTATCCTGAATATTACGCAGATAAATATGTCGAGCGTTATGGGATTCTGCCTCAAGATATTGTTGATACGCCCGTTCGGCTTGTTCATCAATATTCTCAATGGCGCAAGGCAGTAGCCCACTCAGGTTAAAGTCATGCCTTTCTTGCTGCGTGAAGCTGCTTCCCTTGTTTAATAACGGCGACTCAAGCAGTAACTTCCCCGTAAACGGGACGTATAAAACATCGTTTGTCACGTTGCCATCCATAAATTACAACCAGATAAAAAAATAAGAGCCTGCATTTGCAGGCTCTCGGGATTCAAATCAGGGCATAGTTGGCAACCAGCATCGCCGCGATACCGGCCAACGCTGGAAGCAGCGTTCTTCTGACGATCATAAACGGTGAACATTCTCCTGCTTTACTCACCGCAATAATGATTCCAGCCACTGGGGACATTGAGCGCCCCATTCCCGCCATTAACTGCATAGGCAGGATCATATTGACGGCGCTCTCACCAAATTTTGCCGCAATGGAGGGTGCCAGGCCGGAGAAGGAGAAAAAGGCGGCAACGCCAGAGCCTGTCAGGACGGCGGTTACGCCCACCAGCGCGGTCATCACCAGGGTCATGCTGGTAAAGCCCAGTCCTGCGTTTTGCACTGACTGTAACAGGTAGTCCACCGCGCCAATTTTCTGCAGCCCCTGGGCATAGATATCCGCACACACCAGCAAGGAAACGATGCTGGTAAACATGCTGCCCATCCCTTTGAAAAAGACCTGTATCCCTTTGCAGCAGCTTTTGAAATCTCGGGTAGCCACCAGTTCAAAGAAAAATGCAACGACAGCGCCAAGGATCATCGCCGTGACCACGTCTATTTTGATGGACTTGATAACCAAAGGGCTAAAGACCAGCACCAGTACGACAGGCAGGACGGGTAACAGCGCGTAAATAGCGGGTACCTTTCGGCCTTCTTCTTCCGCTTGCGCCACGCTTTGCGCCCCCAGTACGAAGCCATCTTTTTTGTCGAAATACTTCGCGGTAAAGTAAATCACCACCGCCACGGCCAGCATCACCACCACCGCCACCGGCATCTGGTAATGCGCAAAGTAGATCGCGCTTTCCATGCCAGCATGTTTAGCCGCCAGATTCGCCGTACCTACCGCGGGCCCTAGATCCATAAACGCGCACAGACCAATCATCGCAGCCGCAGAGGCTTTACTGACCCCCAGACGAACCAGAACCGGAAAGAATGTCACCAGCAGCAACATCGCCAGTCCCGCCGCACTTGAAATTGCCACATGCAGAAGCTGTGCACAGATATACCCCAGCGCGAGGATCAGATAAGGCGCTTTAATTACCTGCAGCGGACGAATGCACATATTGACCATCGCATTCGACGCTTTAATGTGATCCATATAGCTGGCAAATCCACCCGCAGCCATGATGATAAGACCAATACCTGCAATTTGTGTGGTAAGCGATTCTTTTGCAAAGCTAAAGATATCCAGCCAGGTTGACCCCGTAGATTTTGCTTTATCATAGAGAATGCTGTTTTCAGGGTAAAAAAGTACAGTAATGGTCAATAATGCCAGTCCAGCGAGTAATAAAACAGTTTGCGGCTGATAATTTTTCACAATTAACCATGCTGCAATAACTGTTATCACTATTGCTATAATAAACGCCGTCATAATAACAATTCCTATGCCATACAAATTTGGTAGGGTTACCCGTCATCTCATCATAGCTTATGTAGGATTGTAAAAAACCACACCCATATATAAGCAGCAATAACATGTCTGTAACTTTATCGTATTACACACTCAAATATTGAGATTTAATTGTAATGGGTTGTGTGGTTGTAAAATACGGGAAAGGTGTTTTCCCACCCCTTTTTGTGAGTAAGATCGCAACTCATCTGAATATGGTCGCACCGTCCAAAGAAGGCTGGATACGGGTTTCCAACATATTCATTCTATGATTGACGTCGAAAGCGTATTACCCTATAACAACGTTGATATACAACAGCCATCGGGTGTTATCCATGTACAAAAAAAACACATTAAGTCTGGATGAGTATAACTCACTTACTCTTAATATGGGTGATCTGACTGAATCTGAGTGTCGACTTAATGAGTATATTAATAAACACTTCAATGAACTTCCCTATCATGGCATTGTTGATCTCTCGCAAAATGCGATGGTCAGCAAAGCAACCATTGGCCGATTTTTAAATAAAATTGGGTTTACGGGTTATGCTGCTTTCCGCAAAGCATTAGACATTACGCTGTCTAAGAATAAAATATCTGCACCTTTTGAGAAAAATATCAAACTACGTAACAATCCCAGCATCACAACCGAAAGTATCGTTACTGATTTCACCAACAAAGTATCAGAATTATTTAATCAATTTAAAAATAACATCGATATTGAAAGTCTTAATGCGTTTATCGATCTGGTACTGAATAATCAACGTCATATTTATGTCGTCGGCCCTTCATCATCTCATGCAATGGCGACGCATTTTTGTACACTGTTAAAGTACTTTCGCAGTGACATCACTCTGTTACCTACGGACATCAGCGAACTCCCCAAATGTCTCATCAATATTGAGGAAGAGGATGTCCTGATTGTGTTCTCCTACTATCGATTTAATCGGGTTGCCCTCAATATTGCGAAGTGGTTCAGAAAAAAGAATGCCGTCGTGGTACTGGTTACCAATTCAGAAGCGAACCCTTACGGTAAATTCTGCGATCTGCAGTTTGTTCTTCCCAGCGACGTACAGTCCATTTTTCAAAGCCGTATACTCGGCTTCTTTTTTATCGAACTCATATTGCATTTGGCTTATGAGAAAGGAGATAACGAGGGGAATTTTGCCCAACTGGAGGAATTATTTGTCTTTTTCGAAACGTTTTCTGCATCAGCACACAACACTTAGCACCGCCAGCCGCCAGGAGAGTTATCCCTCCCGGCAGCAAGACGAATCAGGCAATCTCTACCGTTTTCACGCGATCGAACTCAGCTAAAGTTTCAGCGATTAGCGCGTCGTTAGCCCCGATATATGACAGCGGCTCGCAGGCGGCGGTAATTTCCTCTACAGACAATGATGCGCGGATTTCCGGGCTAGCCTGCACGATCTCCATGAAGCTGTGCTCTCCAGTTGCATGCTTTAGCAGGTTTTTCACTAAGTTATAGGCGGACTCTCTGCCGATTTTAGCGGCAAGTTTCATCGTCAGTGATTCCGACATAATAAAGTGCTTCGAGCAATCGAAATTAGCACGCATCTTCTCTTCATTAATAATGAGATGCGAAAGCAGATTCTTTGCGCGTGTCAGGCTGGTCGATAAAGCATTAGAGGCCTCCGGGAGGATTGTCCAGTTTAATACCCTCATTGAGGCGGCGCGTACATCCTGTTGATCCAGCATGGCCGGAGCGCCAGATGCATACATCCATCCCATCCTTGCCAATGTTTGCATCATGTTACTGGCGCGTGGATTAACTTTGTGCGGCATCGTGCTCGACCCTCCACCACCTTCTCCCTCAAGCACTTCAGCAATCGGCGTGCGTCCCATTGTTTCGACATCGTTGGCCAGACGACATAGCGTGCCGTGAACAAGGGCAAAAAACTGCACAACTTCAACAACCGCATCCTGGCTGGCATTATTAATGCCGCAGGGTACGTTCAGACCCAGTGCCAACATCAGTCGTTCACGCGTTTCCATTCCCTGCTCGCCTACGGAGGCCAAATTACCTACCGCGCCGCCAAAGAGCCCGGTTACAGCTCGCGGGTACAGCTGCTGAAGTCTTATCAGATGGCGGTTAATCTCTGCCAGATAACTGCAAACATGCAGCCCCCACGTTGTCGCAGAAGCATCCACTGAATTGGTGCGCGCAACCATCACCGTTCGGGTATGACGTATTGCCATCGCTTTCATCACTTCGCCAACATCGAGCAATTGCTCGCGCAGCAGCTGCAACGTTTGTTGCAGTCTCATCGCCATGCCAGAGTCCAGCAGATCCTGGGTAGTACATCCCCAGTGCAGAAACTGACTTACTAACGGTGTACCGCAAGCAGAGATCTGATCGATCAGCGGTTTTATCGCCATACCAACCGTCTGTGTTTCCTGTGCAAGGGCTGGCCAATCTATCCGTATTTCCCTGCACGTTTTTTCAATTTCGACGGCGGCTTGCTCAGGGATAATCCCTAGCTCACCTTGCACGCGAGCGACGGTTGCCTCAAATCGCAACCAACACCGCAGCAGATTATCGTCAGACCATATTTCCCGCATCCGACCTTGGGTGAACAATGAAGAATAAAGATCAGAATCAAATACCGTTGTTTGCTTACCGAACATACAGCGCCTCTCCGGCCAATGAATGCGTCATAATCGAAAATGTGATTAATCAATTTTGCAGGATCTGTTTTCCAGATTATAGGGGAAAATAGTATTCCCACCAAAAAAACGGCCATGAGAATACAATATTCCCATTTTCAGTTTTTCCACCAAGTAGAAATGCGATGTACTTCACAGTAATTTGTGAATTATATTTTAAGTAGACGTAATATTTCAGAAAAAACGCGTATTAAATATAAGAACCATTAATACAATAGTAAAATTAGTGATATTTATGCGTGAATAATCACATTTAATTACGAGAAAAAATAATTCCCATACCGCTAACACTCCTTTCCCACAAACAATTATCCCGCTGTGAACTTTATTTTATGGTCAGGAAACTAATGCTGGTTTGAGGGATGACATGAAGCTAAAAAACTATTCACTAATATTACTAATGGGTATGAGTTCCTCGGCGTTCGCCTTAAACGTCTATAATAAGGATGGAAATACTCTGGATATCTATGGCCGCGTTGAGGGTAAAATTGCGAGTGGCCAGAATTCATTTGCTGGCAGTGAAAGCCGAAGCGATCTGGGTGGCCGTGTAGGTATTTACCTCACCCGAGATCTGGATCTTCTGCCTGATACCAAAATCGTGGGTCGTCTGGAATGGCAGGTGCGTACCGAAAAAAATGATAACAATACCGGTGAAAGCGATATGGAAGCCCGCTATTCCTATGTCGGTCTGTCAAATAAAACATGGGGTGAACTGATCACCGGGAGAACCAAAAACCCGTTGTATCAGGTCATGAAAATGACCGATAAGTACAAAAACTTCACCCCTAATATCTACAGCTATGGCATTACAACCATTGATGATTCGTACCAGTTCAACCGACAGGACGGCACCGTACAGTGGAACGCCAAATTTGCCGGTAACGAAATTCAACTGGCATGGGTCTCCGGTAATGGCAACAGCGATAACGAAGCCCTGGATTACGGCGCGATGGTCAGCTATCGCAAGTCTTTCAAATTTGGTGATTTTAGAATTGCACCAGCACTCGCGGCCAGTCGTTACAAACGACAGGATGGCGTAGTGACCACCGATGGGCGTAATCAAAACGATCAAATTATGGGAGGGTTACAATTCAGCTATAAAGCCTATGAAGTCGCGGTAACCGCATTGCGTACTTCTATTTCTCGCGATAACAAAAGCGATAATAATTATAAAGGGATGGATTCACTTATTTCCTACAACTTTGGCACCGTCAAGGTTCTCACCGGATATAGTTTTCTAAATGAAGATGGTAAAGATATTGCGGAAAAAGAAGACTGGCGTGCTGAAGCGCAATTAACATTAGCTGAGGATACGTGGTTATCATTTACTTACGATAAAGAATTCGCCAGTAAGAACAAAAAAACCAATGATGATGCGCTCATCGTTGGACTTCGTTATGATTTCTAAGAGATAACTGATGAAAAAGATAACTTTACTTACTGCAGCAACGGCCCTGGCACTGAGCAGTATCTGTGCTCACGCAGATACGTTATTGGCGCCTTCCGCACATGCGAAAATGGATGGCGAGAATAAAATCGTCGCGCTGTATGGCAACTCGTTCACGTTCTATAACAACAATATCAATACCCGATTACGAGATTTGACGCAGTCTTTACTGCCTGATCATGCCAAAGGCTATAAGTATCGGGGTATCACGATTTCCAGCGGGCATTTAGGCTGGCAGATTGAGAATATGCGCTACCAGAACACATTACAGAAATGGGATGTGGTGGTGCTACAGGGAAACTCCACAGAAACGATTTCAAAGAAAGAAAGCACCCGACAAAACTTCGTTGACTCTGCCACCCAAATGGCCGACATGGCACATAAAGCGGGTGCAAAAGTTGTCTATTTCATGACCTGGCCGAAAAAAGACAAACCCGAAGACAGCCAAAAACTGGCGGACGCTTATATCTCGATTGCGCAGAAAACGGGGGGATATGTCGCTCCGGTAGGTCTCGCTTTCGAGAAAGCGCGCAAGACCCATCCGGAAATCAACCTGTATTATCATGATGGTGTACACCCTTCTATTTCTGGTACGTATCTCGCCGCCTGCGTATTCTTCGCCACCCTGTATAACCAGTCTCCGGTCGGCGGCGCGCTTCCTGTTGATACAGACATGACCCCTGCCACCGCCAAAGCGTTACAACAGGTAGCATGGGAAACCGTCACTGAATTCCAGAAGTCATAATCTCCGTTTTTTTCGTCCCCTTCACGCCGGCAATCGTGCCGGTGTGAAACGTATTATCCCCCGTCTATTCCTTAGCACCCTACGCAAATAAGAATTATTTTCATTTGTTTATGCCATGTGCTATATAACATAGCAAAGGCTATGTTAGATGATTAATTAACCACTTTGTTGTGAGGGATACTATGCCGCATCTGCCTCGTCTGAAGTCTGTTCTCCTTGCCAGTCTGTTGTCGGCACTTACGCTGTCGCCTGCCTGGGCGAAAGAAAAGTTCAAGGTCATCACGACGTTTACGATTATTGCTGATATGGCTAGCAATGTGGCAGGCGATGCGGCAGACGTCAGTTCAATTACCAAACCTGGGGCAGAGATTCACGAATACCAGCCCACGCCAGGCGACATTAAGCGGGCGCAGGGCGCGCAGTTAATTCTCTCTAATGGTCTCAATCTGGAACTCTGGTTCGCCCGCTTCTACCAGCATCTGTCCGGCGTACCGGAAGTGATGGTTTCAAACGGCGTACAACCGATGGGCATCAGCGAAGGGCCGTACAACGGAAAACCCAACCCGCATGCCTGGATGTCAGCGGACAACGCACTGATTTACGTGGATAACATTCGCGATGCGTTAATGAAATATGACCCGGAAAACGCAGCGACCTACCAGAAGAATGCCGAGCGCTATAAAGCGGAAATTAAGCAAACGCTCGCGCCGCTCCAGGCCGAACTTGCAAAAATTCCTGCCGATAAACGCTGGCTGGTCACTAGCGAAGGGGCGTTCTCCTATCTGGCACGCGATAACGATCTGAAAGAACTGTATTTATGGCCGATCAACGCCGATCAACAAGGTACGCCGAAACAGGTACGCAAGGTGATCGATACCCTACGAGCGCATCAGATCCCCACGGTATTTAGCGAAAGTACCGTGTCCGACAAACCCGCACGTCAGGTAGCCCGGGAGTCTGGCGCACATTACGGCGGCGTGCTGTACGTCGATTCACTCAGCGCTGCCGATGGTCCGGTACCGACCTATCTGGATTTACTGCGCGTCACCACGCAAACCATTGTTAACGGCATCAACAAGGGTCTGGAGAGCCAACCATGAGTCACTCTGCGATTACCGTAAATCAGGTTACGGTGACGTATCGCAACGGTCATACCGCACTGCGGGACGCCACTTTTCAGGTTCCGGGCGGCTCAATTGCCGCGCTGGTCGGCGTAAACGGTTCGGGAAAATCAACGCTTTTTAAAGCGCTGATGGGGTTTGTCCGGCTGGCGCAGGGGGAAATCTCTATCCTGCAACAGCCGGTCAGCAAGGCGCTAAAACAGAATCTGATTGCGTATGTGCCCCAGTCTGAAGAGGTGGACTGGTCATTTCCGGTGCTGGTCGAAGATGTGGTCATGATGGGACGTTTTGGCCATATGGGCTGGCTGCGCCGACCAAAGGCGCACGATCGCGCCTGCGTGGATGCGGCACTGGCGCGGGTTGATATGCTGGACTATCGCCATCGTCAGATAGGTGAACTGTCCGGTGGGCAGAAAAAACGCGTTTTCCTCGCAAGGGCCATTGCACAAGATGGGCAGGTCATTTTGCTGGATGAACCCTTCACCGGCGTAGATGTAAAAACCGAGGCACGTATCATCGGTCTGCTGCGTGAACTGCGTGATGAGGGTCGAACCATGCTGGTTTCCACCCATAACCTGGGCTCGGTCACCGAGTTTTGTGATTACACGGTAATGATTAAAGGCACCGTGCTGGCAAGCGGCCCAACTGACACCACCTTTACCACCGAGAACCTTGAACTAGCATTTAGCGGCGTTCTGCGTCATGTTGCGCTGAGCGGCGGTGAACAGCACGTGATTACCGATGATGAGCGCCCGTTTATTTCGCGTCGCGCGGCACGCGAGGGGGAATAGTCATGAACTGGCTGACAGAACCCTTTGGTTACCAGTACATGCTCAACGCCATGTGGGTTTCGGCGATGGTCGGCGGCCTGTGCGCGTTCCTCTCGTGCTACCTGATGCTCAAAGGCTGGTCGCTGATTGGCGATGCGCTATCGCATTCCATCGTACCCGGTGTTGCCGGAGCCTATATGTTAGGGCTTCCCTTCGCGCTGGGGGCATTTCTTTCCGGGGGACTGGCTGCGGGCAGTATGCTGTTTCTCAACCAGCGCTCACGCCTGAAAGAAGATGCCATCATCGGGCTGATATTTTCCTCTTTCTTCGGTATCGGGCTGTTTATGGTGTCGCTCAATCCGATGTCGGTGAACATCCAGACCATTATTCTCGGCAACGTGCTGGCTATTGCGCCGGAAGATATTTTGCAACTGGCGATCATCGGCGTTATCTCACTGACCATCCTGCTGCTGAAGTGGAAAGACCTGATGGTGGTCTTTTTCGATGAAAACCATGCACGCTCTATCGGCCTGAATCCTGGTCGGCTGAAGCTGCTATTTTTTACGCTGCTCTCCGTTTCCACCGTTGCCGCACTGCAAACCGTCGGCGCGTTTCTGGTCATTTGCCTGGTAGTCACGCCTGGCGCGACCGCCTGGTTGCTGACGGATCGTTTTCCACGCCTGCTCACTATTGCAGTCGCTATCGGTAGCCTGACCAGCTTTTTTGGTGCCTGGCTAAGCTACTGGCTGGACGGCGCAACCGGAGGAATTATTGTGGTTCTGCAAACGCTGTTATTCCTGCTGGCGTTCGTGTTTGCGCCCAAACACGGTCTGCTGGCAAACCGCCGCCGCGCCCGACGGGTGAACAAGGAGTCCTCATGTTCTTAACCACATTACTGGAACCCTTTCAGTTCAGCTTTATGGTCAACGCGCTGACCATCTCCGTTATCGTCGCCATACCCTGCGCGCTGCTGTCGGTCTTTTTGGTGTTGAAAGGTTGGGCGCTGATGGGTGATGCCATGAGCCATGCGGTCTTTCCGGGGATTGTACTGGCCTGGATTACGGGTATTCCGCTGGCGATTGGCGCTTTTGTCGCCGGACTGTTCTGCGCGGTCGCCACCGGGTATCTTGACGATAACAGCCGTATCAAGCGCGATACCCTGATGGGGATCGTCTTTTCCGGTATGTTTGGCGCCGGACTGGTGCTGTATGTGTCAATCCAGTCTGAAATTCATCTGGACCATATTTTGTTCGGTGACATGCTGGGCGTTTCGCTGGGCGATATTGCGCAAACTGCGGTTATCGCTTTAGGGATAGCGCTTATCATCGGGCTCAAATGGAAAGATCTGCTACTGCATGCGTTCGATCCGCACCAGGCAAAGGCCAGCGGTCTTAACACCACACTGCTGCATTATGGTCTGCTGTGTATGATAGCCCTGACTATCGTCGCGACGCTAAAGTCGGTAGGTATTATTTTGTCGATCTCCTTGTTGATTGCCCCCGGTGCGATTGCGATTTTAATGACACGCAGGTTCGCCCAGGCATTGTTACTGGCTACCGCCATATCGGTTGCAACGTCATTTATGGGTGTATACCTGTCATTTTTCATCGACAGTGCCCCCGCGCCGACGATTGTCGTTTTATTTTCCCTGCTGTTTGTCATCACCTTTATTTATTCAACGCTGCGCGATCGTCATTCAGAGAGTCGGCTTCAGTCGCATGATGTATAAATAACATTTAATGGCATGTTGACTAATATTTCTGACGTTGATAAATAGCCATGACATTAATATAGCCTCCTGCAGGAGGCTATATTAGCCGTAGATTACAACCTCTGTTTATGCCGCGGAATAAGCAGACAGTTTCCCCCGATTGAGCGTGATTTTTCCGTCATTCACCAGCTCCTGTAATACCTTATGAATAGCACTGCGCGAGATATGATTGCGGGTCAAAATGAAGGTATATACGGATGTTTTCTCACGTACCGCGGGCTCCATCCCCCAAATATATTTAACGTGTTCAATAATCAGCTCTCGAATGGTTCTGTGCGATTGCAATGTTTCACGCTGGAAATAGCGTTGCAGATGGTGCGCCAGGATATCAAATGCCTGCTTCCAGAGATTTTTAGCGGAAAATAAAAGATCGGCGTTCTGTACACTCATGGCCCACATTTCACAATCGGTGTCGCAGCGTAAATAGTGTCCAGCGACCTCCGTGCGCATTTGCGGTAGTCCAAGGATCGCCGGCGCAGAAATACTTACCGTCACTAAGTCATTTTCTACACGATATACAGAGACCGTCCCTTTCTCCAGAAACAAGATATTTCCATCGACTTTCAGATCTATGCGCTGACGTTTTTTACGCAAGGACAGCCAGGCGTTATCCGATTTCTTTATTTCATCACCAATCAGCACTACAGATTTGTCTATTTCGTTCTGGAACATGGGACTCTCTAACGCAAATAATTGCTTCATCAAAATAATGGTGGAATTTAGTTAACGGATAAAATAAATGTCAGCTTTAATACAAGCTGGCATTTATCCCTATCTACCTCTACCACCAGCATTCCCTGGTGCTTTTGACGCGCTAACGGCACTGACGTTGTTCTCGCGTGGTGGCGTCGAGCAGTATATTGCGCTGTCCACAAAGAATTAATGCTTATCACCTTTGTCATCACAATTTCGTCTTTTTGCTCTTTGTATAATAGCCAAAAAGACACAATTCATTGATTTATATTGTCTTTATTTTCATTAAAAAGTTACTATTGTTGTTATATTATGCTATCAAATTGCAACACTGCGCAGTTCTGGCGTCTTTTTTGGACAAAGTGTTATCATGAGCCACTGACCACTGGGTGCATCATCAAGAGCTGAGGCATTATGTCCGAGACTGGCAATGTCAGTTATCTAATTGAAAATAAAATAATCTTCACGCCAGGCACACAGTGTCTGACGCGGGTAGACCATCCCGAGCTGCAGATAAAACTTAAACACTCGGCATCACTATGTCTTTTATTACTTATTCAACATCGCGGAAAGGTCGTCTCACAGAACGAATTGCTGGAGTTTGGCTGGGGTAGCAATCATCGCCAGGTCAGCTTCAATGCCTTTTATCAGAGCATCCTGTCTTTACGCAAAAGCCTGCTGCAACTGGAGCTGGAGCAAACGTTCATCACAACGATACCTCGCAAGGGACTGATTATTAATGAAGAGTTTGAAATCCTGGAGATTACAACACCGGAGAGTATCCCTTTAGCCATTGACATACCGGTAGCACCCGAATCTGGCTTAACACCAGGAGCGGGTATAGAGGCGTTGTTGGCAGAGACACCACGTAAACCACGGGTAACCCCCACTGAAACGATAATGATGGCACTGACACTGATAATCTGCGTGCTGATCGTATTCCCGTGGAAAAGCAGTGATGATTATTTTTCCGGTTATATTGCTGCGCCACAAGTATCAACTGACTGTCAGTATTATTTTAATAACGATGCCAGTAATTTTTCCCGGCATACTGCGTTTATCGACAAAAATCCTGCGTTGTGTCAGGCCAATAAATTTATCTATATCACGACCTATCCGGAATCAAAAAAATTGTCGGTGCTGTTGTGCCGCTCGCCAATGAAAGGCGAACAAGAAAACGCGTGTCAGTCAGTCTATTACCCACGGTATGATAGCTAATGAATTTACTTCCTCGCACTCCCCGCTTCCGTACCCAGACGGGTATTATCCTGATGCTTTGCCTTTGCGTAATTGCAATTGCCAGCATCTGGCGGCTCGGCAATAATCATAATCACCTGCATAATCTTTCCTGTCGGGCAGCCATTGATATCGTGCGTAATACCGCCTCGTTTAAGGGGATCATTGATATCAAAAGCGGTGATACTAAAGGTATTGTGAATATTGATGGCATTATTAGTGACACCACTAATAATGAACAGACTGTACAACGCATGGTGCTCTTTACGCACTCCAGTTACGGCACCAGCCCGGTATGGGTCTCACAGAAAATTCATGTATCAAATCGTGAAACGGCTCCCGCCAGTTTAATCCAGCAGATCCTGCCCGATTTCTTCCTGACCAACACCAGCGTCTCTAATGTCGATCTTTTCGCACTGAACAGAGATACCTATCTGATTACCAAAGAAGGGATCCCCTATCTGTACTGTCAGAATTATGCGCTGCCGGAAAATGAGTAATCGCCAGGCATTCTGCCGGTACAACCGACGGATGAATCTCAGTGGTTGTCAGTGATAAGATACAGCATTCAGTCTGAGCCAACGCTCACCGTTACTGTCTTTTAGGCGGCTTTCGAATGACAAATTTGTGAGTTTATGTGAGTTTCCAGGGGCTCACATGAGACTTCCCCGGTACCCAAAAAGATTAAAAAAAAGAGCAAAGGCGATATGAAAGAGTCACTTGATACGGACTTCACCAACCATACCCCCATGATGCAGCAGTATCTCAAGCTGAAGGCTCAGCACCCGGAGATCCTGCTGTTTTACCGCATGGGCGACTTTTACGAACTGTTTTATGACGACGCGAAACGTGCGTCGCAGCTACTCGATATCTCGCTAACCAAACGTGGCGCATCGGCAGGCGAGCCCATCCCGATGGCGGGCATTCCCCACCATGCGGTGGAAAACTACCTCGCTAAGCTGGTCAATCAGGGGGAATCTGTCGCTATTTGTGAGCAGATTGGCGATCCGGCGACCAGCAAAGGGCCGGTTGAACGCAAAGTGGTACGCATCGTCACGCCGGGTACCATCAGTGATGAAGCGCTGTTACAGGAACGTCAGGACAACCTGCTGGCCGCCGTCTGGCAGGACAGTAAAGGTTTTGGCTACGCCACACTGGACATCAGCTCCGGGCGTTTTCGCGTCAGTGAACCCGCAGACCGCGAGACAATGGCTGCGGAACTGCAGCGCACCAACCCTGCCGAGTTGCTGTATGCCGAAGATTTCTCAGAAACATCGCTGATCGAGGGCCGTCGCGGCCTGCGTCGTCGTCCGCTGTGGGAGTTTGAAATTGATACCGCCCGCCAGCAGTTAAACCTGCAGTTTGGCACTCGGGATCTGATCGGCTTTGGTGTGGAAAACGCGCCGCGTGGGTTATGCGCTGCCGGCTGCCTGCTGCAATATGTAAAAGATACCCAGCGCACCTCACTGCCACATATTCGCTCCATCACCATGGAACGCCAGCAGGACAGCATCATTATGGATGCCGCCACGCGCCGCAATCTGGAAATTACCCAGAACCTGGCCGGTGGCGTAGAAAACACGCTGGCATCAGTGCTCGATTGTACCGTGACGCCAATGGGTAGCCGTATGCTCAAACGCTGGCTGCATATGCCGGTGCGCGATACGCAGATACTGATCGAGCGCCAGCAGACCATCGGCGCGCTACAGGATGCCACCAGCGAATTACAACCCGTGCTGCGTCAGGTGGGCGATCTGGAACGTATTCTGGCGCGTCTGGCACTGCGTACCGCGCGTCCACGCGATCTGGCGCGTATGCGTCACGCCTTCCAGCAATTACCGGAACTGCGCGCTCAACTGGAAAACGTAAACAGCGCTCCCGTGCAGATGCTGCGCGAAAAAATGGGCGAGTTCACAGAACTGCGTGAACTGCTGGAGCGTGCCGTGGTTGATGCCCCGCCAGTGCTGGTACGCGATGGTGGCGTTATCGCACCGGGCTATAACGAAGAGCTGGACGAATGGCGGGCGCTGGCTGATGGCGCAACTGATTATCTGGACAGACTGGAGATCCGCGAACGCGAGCGCACCGGCCTGGACACATTGAAAGTTGGGTTTAACGCCGTCCACGGTTACTACATTCAGATCAGCCGTGGACAGAGCCACCTGGCGCCGATTAACTATGTGCGCCGTCAGACGCTGAAAAATGCCGAGCGCTACATCATTCCTGAGCTGAAAGAGTACGAAGACAAAGTTCTGACCTCAAAAGGTAAAGCGCTGGCTCTGGAAAAACAGCTGTATGACGAGCTGTTCGACATGCTGTTGCCGCATCTGGCGGATTTACAGCAGAGCGCCAGCGCACTGGCAGAGCTGGACGTGCTGGTCAACCTGGCCGAACGCGCTTATACCCTGAACTATACCTGCCCGACATTCAGCGATAAGCCCGGTATCCGTATTACAGAGGGTCGCCACCCGGTGGTGGAGCAGGTGCTGAGTGAGCCGTTTATCGCCAACCCACTTAGCCTTTCCCCGCAGCGGCGGATGCTGATTATTACCGGGCCAAATATGGGCGGTAAAAGCACCTATATGCGCCAGACCGCGCTGATTGCGTTGCTGGCCTACATCGGCAGCTATGTGCCGGCACAAAAGGTAGAAATAGGTCCAATCGACCGTATCTTTACCCGTGTGGGCGCGGCGGATGACCTCGCATCCGGTCGTTCAACCTTCATGGTAGAAATGACCGAAACGGCCAATATTCTGCATAACGCCACTGAGAACAGCCTGGTGCTAATGGATGAGATTGGACGCGGGACCTCTACCTATGACGGTTTATCTCTGGCCTGGGCTTGTGCTGAAAATCTGGCGAATAAAATCAAAGCACTCACGCTGTTTGCTACCCACTACTTCGAGCTGACTCAGTTACCGGAAAAAATGGAAGGCGTAGCGAACGTACATCTGGATGCGTTAGAGCATGGCGATACCATCGCCTTTATGCACAGCGTACAGGATGGCGCGGCAAGTAAGAGCTATGGTCTGGCGGTCGCGGCACTGGCTGGCGTGCCGAAAGAGGTTATCAAACGCGCACGGCAAAAACTGCGCGAGCTGGAAAGTATCACGCCAAACGCCGCGGCAACGCAGGTTGATGGTACGCAGATGTCACTGCTCAGTGCCCCGGAAGAGACATCACCTGCCGTTGAAGCTCTGGAAAATCTCGACCCGGATTCGCTGACGCCGCGCCAGGCGCTGGAGTGGATCTACCGGTTGAAGAGTCTGGTGTAACGTTGTAATGCCCGATGGCGCTTTGCTTATCGGGCCTACGGCAACAAGCGAGTACTTCTGAAATGGGTGCGAGAGGCCGAAACCAGACCATCAAGACGCGGGGTTTCCCCCGCGTTGTTGCTACTTCTTCGGTTCGTAAGCGAGAACAGCTTTAAACTCCATATTACGCTCTTTGATACTTAACTCGCACAGCGAATCTCGTACCATTAACGTAAATCCCAGCACCGTGAAACACAGCACTACAATCGCCACCAGGGCATATTTTGTCAGCATGTCTTGCCTCCCTGCAAAGAAGAGACTAACATCCAAATTGTTCAGGTTTGTACGCTAGCCTCAGGTTGATAGAACTATCTCCTGGGGCTTTTGTCTTTCCGGGACCTTGCAAATGCTCAAAGCTCAGAAAGCCTCAAGCACCCGTAGCTATTCTATTCCAGGCGTCATCTCCTCGAACAAATTAAGCCATTTGCTACGAGCCTGCTCGCAAAATAACAAGCCCCGGATATTCCGAGGCTTAATATTGGTATGTTCTGCCCGATGACGCTTTGCTTGTCGGGCCTACAAAATACCGCTATGTGTAGGCCGGGTAAGGCGAAGCCGCACCCGGCAATGTTGATTAGCGCTTATCTTCTGCCAGCAGCGGCGGAATACTTGGCACCATCGGTGCGTCATCAATATCCTTCTGCGTCATGCGAA
Source organism: Citrobacter sp. RHBSTW-00671 (assembly GCF_014103415.1). Taxonomy (NCBI): domain Bacteria; kingdom Pseudomonadati; phylum Pseudomonadota; class Gammaproteobacteria; order Enterobacterales; family Enterobacteriaceae; genus Citrobacter; species Citrobacter sp. RHBSTW-00671. The sequence continues at coordinate 1,614,051 of NZ_JABXPR010000001.1, read as the reverse complement.
ACGCCTGCGGGTAGTGCTCGCGGCTGGTACGCCGTAGCGGTTCGGTATCACGCCAGGTGTACAGACAATGCTGACACTGATATACCGTCCAGACACCTTTCACCGGCGAGACCGCCATCAATTCTATGTGTTCATCAGCACAACGTGGACAAATCATCTGCATCTCCTTATTTACGGTTGGCCAACATGGCGGTCAGCTTTTCAGCCCAGGCGTGAGTCTCAGGTAAATCACATACCGGCTGGCTGTAATGGCCACGGTTATCCGGGGCAACCGGGGTAGTGGCATCAATAATCAGCTTGTCCGTGATACCTGCCGGGCTGGAGCCTGGGTCCAGTTCCAGTACCGACATATTCGGCAACTGCACCAGATCGCCCGCCGGGTTAACCTTCGACGACAGCGCCCACATCACCTGCGGTAAGTTGAACGGATCAACATCCTCATCAACCATAATCACCATCTTCACATAGCCCAGACCATGCGGCGTCGTCATCGCCCGCAGCCCCACCGCACGGGCAAAGCCGCCGTAGCGTTTTTTGGTGGAGATAATCGCCAGCAAACCGTGGGTATACATGGCGTTAACCGCCTGCACTTCAGGGAATTCTGCTTTCAGTTGCTGGTATAACGGCACACAAGTCGCCGGGCCCATCAGGTAATCGATCTCCGTCCACGGCATGCCGAGATAGAGTGATTCAAAAATCGGCTTCGTACGGTAAGACACTTTATCAATGCGCACCACGGTCATGTTGCGCCCGCCAGAGTAGTGACCGGTAAATTCACCAAATGGCCCCTCTATTTCACGCTTGCGACTTTCGATGACCCCTTCAAGGATCACTTCAGAGCCCCACGGTACGTCAAAACCGGTCAACGGCGCGGTGGCGATCGGGTACGGGCTTTCACGCAGCGCCCCCGCCATTTCGTATTCAGACTGATCGTACTTCAGCGGCGTCGCCCCCATCAGCGTGATGATCGGGTCGTTGCCAAGGGTGATCGCAATTGGCAGATCTTCGCCGCGCTCTTCCGCCTTATGCAGGTGCAGCGCGATATCGTGCATCGGCACCGGTTGCAGGCCCAGCTTACGCTTGCCTTTTACTTCCATACGGTAAATACCGACGTTCTGTTTACCGAAATTGTCGACATCCAGCGGATCGCGTGAAACCACGCAGGCTTTATCAAGGTAGAAACCACCGTCGCCATCGTTCAGACGAAACAACGGCAGAATATCAAACAGGTTAATATCGTCGCCGTCGACGCTGTTTTCCGCCCACGCCGGATTGGCACGACGTTCTGGCGCAACCGGAAATTTATCCCAGCGGCGAATAAATTCATCGATCTGTTTTTTCACCGGCGTATTCGGTGGTAAACCCAACGAGATAGCGTGGTTCTGCCAGGAGCCGATAGTGTTCATTGCCACACGGGCATCGGTAAATCCACGAACGTTGTCAAACCACAGCGCAGGCGCGCCGTCACCAATACGCCCGGTGGCATTGGCAGCCGCCGCTAAGTCCGGCTCGGCATTCACTTCTTCACTGATTTTCAGCAATTGTCCCTGGTCGTCCAGCGCTTGCAAAAAGCTGCGCAAATCATCAAATGCCATTACTCATTCTCCTGTGAAAAATTCTGCGCCTGGCGTAATCCCTGCCAGCGACGGGCGCTTGGGTGTTCCAGACCAAACTGATCGAGAACGCGAGCAACAATATGCTGCGTAATGTCATCGACCGTTTGCGGATGGTTATAAAACGCGGGCATCGGCGGAACCATTGCGACACCCATACGGGAAAGTGCGAGCATATTTTCCAGATGAATGGTGCTCAGCGGCATTTCACGCGGAACCAGCACCAGCTTGCGCCCTTCTTTTAGCACCACATCAGCAGCCCGCCCCACCAGCCCTTCCGCATACCCAGCCCGAATACCGGCCAGCGTTTTCATGCTACAGGGGATAACAACCATGCCGTCGGTCCGAAACGATCCGGAGGAGATACTCGCCGCCTGATCCGCCGGATGGTGGCAGTAGTCCGCCAGCGCAGACACATCGTGAACGCTGTACGGCGTTTCCAGCTCAATGGTCGTTTTCGCCCACTTCGATAACACCAGATGCGTTTCCACTTCCGGCATTTGCCGCAGCGCCTGTAGCAGCGCCACACCAAGCGGCGCTCCTGTTGCCCCGGTCATTCCTACGATGAGTCTCATTCAACCTCTCAATATTGTTCGTGTACGAACATTTTGCTTAACATACTCCCACAACCGACTCCGGGCAAGGACACCTGGCACAGATAGCTAAAGTCGCGCTTGTTAAAAAATCACGCGTTACCCGCTATGATAGAGGCCGATCGTTTGCCCGGAGTTCCCATGGAGTTACGAAATACCGCGTTTCACTTACTACGCCAGCTTTTTCAAAAGCATACGGCTCGCTGGCAGCAGGCATTACCGGAACTGACTAAACCTCAGTACGCAGTGATGCGGGCCATTGCTGAACGTCCTGGTATCGAGCAAGTTGACTTAACAGAGGCCGCGGTGAGTACGAAAGCAACACTGGCGGAAATGCTGAGCCGGATGGAGAGTCGGGGGCTGGTAAAACGCGAGCACGATCCGGCAGATAAGCGCAGGCGATTTGTCTATCTGACGCCTGAGGGTGATGCATTGCTTACCCACGTGACACAGCTGGGAGACAGTATAGATAATGAGTTTCTCGGGCGGCTTAGCGCGCAAGAACGCGAACAGTTTACGTATCTGGTGCGTAAGATGATGGGGTAATGTCCCGGATGACGGCTCCGCCTTACCCGGTCTGCATATCCACTAAAGAAAAAGGCCAGTCCCAATAGAACTGGCCTTTCTTGATAGAACTTGTGCTTACTCGCGGAACAGCGCTTCGATATTCAGCCCCTGCGTCTGCAGGATTTCACGCAGACGACGCAGACCTTCAACCTGAATCTGGCGAACACGTTCACGGGTCAGGCCAATTTCACGGCCCACGTCTTCCAGTGTCGCAGCTTCGTACCCCAGCAGACCAAAACGACGTGCCAGCACCTCACGCTGTTTGGCGTTCAGTTCGAACAGCCATTTGACGATGCTCTGTTTCATATCATCGTCTTGCGTGGTGTCTTCCGGACCGTTTTCCTTTTCGTCGGCCAGAATATCCAGCAACGCTTTTTCGGAATCGCCACCCAGCGGGGTGTCTACCGAGGTAATGCGCTCGTTGAGTCGGAGCATACGGCTGACGTCATCAACCGGTTTATCCAGTTGTTCCGCAATCTCTTCTGCGCTCGGTTCGTGGTCCAGTTTATGCGACAACTCACGCGCGGTACGCAGATAGACGTTCAGCTCTTTTACAATGTGAATCGGCAGTCGGATCGTTCGGGTTTGATTCATAATCGCCCGTTCGATCGTCTGGCGGATCCACCAGGTCGCGTATGTTGAGAAGCGGAACCCGCGCTCAGGGTCAAACTTCTCGACGGCACGGATAAGCCCCAGATTGCCCTCTTCAATCAGGTCCAGCAACGCCAGACCACGATTGCCATAACGACGAGCAATTTTCACCACCAGACGCAGGTTACTTTCAATCATGCGGCGGCGAGAAGCGACATCTCCACGCAGTGCGCGACGCGCAAAATAAACTTCTTCTTCGGCTGTTAACAGTGGCGAATAACCAATCTCACCAAGGTAAAGCTGAGTCGCGTCCAACACACGCTGTGTGGCCCCCTGCGATAACAGCTCTTCTTCAGCCAGGTCGTTATCACTGGGTTCCTCTTCACTCAAGGCTTTCTCATCAAAAGCCTCTACTCCGTTCTCATCAAATTCCGCATCTTCATTTAAATCATGAACTTTCAGCGTATTCTGACTCATAAGGTGGCTCCTACCCGTGATCCCTAACGGAACTAGCACGTGAAAGCCTGGTTCCGCCGAATTATCGCTGCGGTAAATAGCGCAGCGGGTTTACGGATTTCCCCTTGTAACGAATTTCAAAATGCAAGCGTGTAGAACTGGTTCCGGTGCTACCCATGGTAGCTATCTTCTGCCCCGCCTTGATTTCTTGTTGTTCCCGGACCAGCATTGTATCGTTATGGGCGTAGGCACTCAGGTAATCATCGTTGTGTTTGATGATAATAAGATTACCGTAACCACGCAGCGCGTTACCGGCATACACGACGCGTCCATCTGCGGTCGCGACAATAGCCTGTCCTTTGCTGCCTGCAATGTCGATCCCTTTATTGCCACCTTCGGTAGCTGCGAAGTTTTCGATCACTTTGCCGTCAGTCGGCCAGCGCCAGGTAGAAATCGGCGAACTGGTAGAAGTTGAGCTTGCAGTCGATTCGGTTGCACTAACTGCCGGAGCCGTTACAGGCGCTGTGACGACGGTCCCAGCAGGCTTGTTGTTCGGCAACATTTTGTTAGCACTTTGTTCACCTGAATCCTCAGAATACGTAATTGTTGGTTTCGAAGCAACAGCAACGGTGGAATTTTGTGCAGGGTTGGTCACAACTCCTTGCTGTGCTGCATCCGCCTGGGTGATGGCATTACCACCGGTAATCGGTGCACCCGACGCGTTGCCCACTTGCAGAGTTTGTCCGACATTCAGGCCATACGGGGCCGGAACGTTATTGCGTTGTGCGAGGTCACGGAAATCGTTCCCGGTAATCCAGGCAATATAGAAAAGCGTATCGCCTTTCTTAACAGTATAGGTACTGCCACCCGTATAGCTACCTTTCGGAATGTTCCCATACTGACGATTGTACACAATCCGCCCGTTTTCCATCTGGACAGGCTGCTCTGCAACCGGCTGAACCTGTGTTGGCTGAGTCGCCGGGCGTTGCACCGGTTGGATCTGTGGCGTTTGTTGTACTGTCGCCGTTGATCCCATTTTTGGTGGGGGCGTGATCAGCATACCGGAGCTGGTGTTCGACGATGAGTTGCCGCCAACAGAGCTGACCGGCGCTGGTGGATTCGAGGTGTTTGAACAACCTGCCAGCCATAATGAAACCAGTGACAATGCCGCAATACGGCGAACGGTAAATTTGTGGCTTCCCGCGCTCATTTATCCCCCAGGAAAATTTGGTTAATACCCAGTGACGTAATCACCGTGCAAAGCATCGGACTGGACACTGGAAAACGTGACCACGATACGCTTACTAATTCCAGAATATCCAGGAAAACTCCAGGTATTCAGCAGCGTTAGCTACGCTAGCTCCCCTTTGACTAAGGGAACAAAGCGTACGGCCTCCACGGTGTCGATAATAAATTCGCCTCCCCGACGACGAACCCGTTTCAAAAACTGGTGCTCATCGCCCACGGGCAAGACGAGAATGCCGCCTTCATCCAACTGCATCATCAATGCCGTTGGGATCTCAGGCGGTGCAGCCGTCACAATGATAGCGTCAAACGGCGCTCGAGCCTGCCAACCTTGCCATCCATCACCATGACGGGTCGAAACATTATGTAAATCAAGCTGCTTCAGGCGACGACGCGCCTGCCATTGCAAACCTTTAATGCGCTCAACAGAGCACACGTGATGCACCAGATGCGCCAGGATCGCCGTCTGGTAGCCAGAGCCGGTACCAATTTCCAGTACCCGCGATTGCGGCGTTAGCTCCAGCAGCTCGGTCATACGAGCCACCATATAGGGCTGTGAGATGGTCTGCCCCTGGCCAATCGGCAGGGCGATATTATCCCAGGCCTTATGTTCAAACGCCTCATCAACGAACTTTTCACGCGGCACGGCGGCGAGCGCATCCAGGACATGCTCATCTCTGATGCCCTGCGCACGTAATTGTTCAAGGAGAGTGTGTACGCGTCTGCTTACCATTGCGTGTCGACTCCCACGCTGTCTAACCAGTCAGAAACAACCTCATGCGCACCGTATGCGGTTAAATCAACATGCAGTGGCGTGATTGAAACATAACCTTCATCAACGGCAGCAAAATCCGTATCCGGACCGGCATCGCACTTTTCGCCCGGCGGCCCGATCCAATACAGCGTATTACCACGCGGGTCCTGCTGTGGGATCACCTGATCTGCCGGATGACGGCTGCCGCAGCGGGTGACCCGCATACCTTTGATCTGATCCAGGGGTAAATCTGGAACGTTGATATTCAAAATGCGACCGGTGCGCAGCGGTTCGCGGCTCAACGCACGTAAAATCCGGCAGGTTATCGCTGCAGCGGTATCGTAGTGTTTATGCCCATCGAGTGAGACCGCCAGCGCAGGGAATCCGAGATGACGACCTTCCATTGCTGCCGCCACGGTACCGGAGTAGATGACATCATCTCCCAGGTTTGGACCCGCATTAATCCCGGAAACGACAATGTCCGGACGCGGACGCATTAACGCGTTCACGCCCAGGTAGACGCAATCGGTGGGCGTCCCCATTTGCACGGCGATATCGCCATTATCAAAGGTGAAAGTGCGAAGCGAGGATTCCAGCGTCAGCGAGTTAGACGCGCCACTGCGGTTACGATCCGGGGCAACCACCTGTACGTCAGCAAACTCACGCAGCGCTTTCGCCAGCGTTTGTATACCGGGCGCGTGGACCCCATCATCGTTACTCAGCAATATACGCATAATCACCCATTGTGTTAATAAGTTCCCTTACAACACTGGTGGCGAAGCTACCTGCCGGTAGCCAGAAGCGCAACTCAACGGTTACGTCATCCCACCAGTTCCAGCTTAATTGTTGTGGATACAGCAACATAGCGCGGCGCGATGCCTCAACTTTCTCGCGCAATAACAGAGACTGTAGTGCGGTTTCATCAGCAATAGCCGCCTCTTCAAACGCCAGAGCATCGCGCTGAGTTCCCCACTCACCGCTGCCCGGTAGTGCCGCTGTTACCATCAATTCTTTTTCATCAACACGACGCTGTAATTCGGTCTGTTCTTCCCGTGTGGCAACAAACCAGCTTCCGCGTCCCGACAATTGTAGCGCATCGCCGTCAACAACTTGATTAAAGTCTGTTTTTTTCAAGCGTTCACTGACTATCTGATTAAACAACGCGCTACGGGCTGCCGACAACCAAAAACTGCGTTTATTGCGATCGCGCACCGGCGCATCGCTTTGTGCCCAGCGCAGCGCACCTTGCAGGTTGCTGCCGCCGATACCAAAACGTTGGGCGCCGAAATAGTTCGGGACGCCGCGCTCGCTAATCGCCTGTAAACGCGCTTCAACATCATCACGCTCGCTCACTTCACGCAACACCAGCGTAAACGCGTTGCCTTTTAGTGCGCCTAAACGCAGCTTACGCTTGTGGCGGGCGTACTCCAGCACTTTACAGCCTTCAAGCTCAAATTTGCTTAAATCGGGCATTGCATTGCCCGGCACGCGCGCGCACAGCCACTGCTCGGTGACAGCATGCTTATCTTTTTGCCCGGCAAAGCTCACTTCACGGGCATGGATTTTAAGGAATTTAGCCAGCGCGTCAGCCACAAAACGGGTGTTACAACCGTTTTTCAGAATACGCACCAGAACGTGCTCGCCTTCGCCATCCGGTTCGAAGCCTAAATCTTCGACGACGACAAAGTCTTCCGGATTCGCTTTCAGAACGCCATGGCCCAGTGGTTTGCCATGGAGATACGTCAAATCTTCAAACGCTGTCATTTCGTTGCCTTAATGAGTAACGCCACCGCTTCACAGGCAATCCCTTCCCCACGCCCGGTGAAACCGAGTTTTTCCGTGGTGGTCGCTTTCACGTTAACATCATCCATATGGCAGCCGAGATCTTCGGCAATAAACACCCGCATTTGTGGAATGTGCGGCAGCATCTTCGGCGCCTGAGCAATAATAGTGACATCCACATTACCAAGCGTATAGCCTTTAGCCTGAATACGCCGCCAGGCCTCACGCAATAATTCACGGCTATCTGCACCTTTAAAGGCCGGGTCGGTATCCGGGAAGAGTTTACCAATATCGCCCAACGCCGCCGCACCCAGCAGGGCATCGGTTAGCGCATGTAATGCCACATCGCCATCAGAATGCGCCAGCAATCCTTTTTCATACGGGATGCGCACACCACCAATGATAATTGGGCCAACACCGCCAAAGGCGTGTACGTCAAAACCGTGTCCAATTCGCATTATGCATTCTCCTGATAGACACATCATCCTTCAAGCCGCCTTTGTATTGGCCGCCTCGGTACATCATGAATGATGCTGTGTAGGGGTTGTTCGGGTCAGATAAAATTCCGCCAGTGCCAGATCTTCCGGACGGGTGACTTTAATGTTGTCAGCGCGTCCTTCAACCAGCAGCGGATGAAAGCCGCAATATTCCAGCGCCGAGGCCTCATCCGTAATGGTTGCGCCTTCGTTTAGCGCTCGGGTCAGGCAATCGTGTAACAGCTCGCGTGGGAAATACTGCGGTGTCAACGCATGCCATAAATTGGTGCGTTCGACCGTATGAGCAATCTCGGTCTTACCAGGCTCCGCACGTTTCATGGTGTCGCGTACGGGAGCCGCCAGAATACCGCCGATACGGCTGGTTTCACTTATTGCCAGTAAGCGGGCTAAATCATCCTGATGCAGACATGGCCGCGCGGCATCATGCACCAGTACCCACTGAGCGTCCCCAGCGGCTCGCAAACCGGCAAGAACAGAATCGGCACGCTCATCGCCGCCATCCACTACGGTAATTTGCGGATGTGCAGCAAGTGGAAGTTGGGCAAAGCGGCTGTCGCCTGGGCTGATAGCGATGACGACACGCGTCACCCGGGGATGCGCCAGTAGCGCATCAACCGAGTGTTCAAGAATGGTTTTATTGCCAATTGAGAGGTACTGCTTAGGACACTCTGTTTGCATTCGGCGGCCAAATCCGGCAGCCGGCACCACGGCGCAAACGTCCAATAAAGTGGCTGCCATGTTAAATCCTTGGCTGGTTTATCGATTGTTTTGCCCTGCGGTCTGTGCGCGCTTAGACGCGTCAGGGACCAGGCGATAAAACGTTTCGCCCGGCTTCGTCATGCTGAGTTCGTTGCGTGCACGTTCCTCGATAGCTTCCTGGCCGCCATTGAGATCGTCAATTTCAGCAAAGAGCTGATCGTTACGCGCTTTAAGTTTCGCGTTTGTAGCTTGCTGCGCAGCAACATCATCGTTGACGCGACTATAGTCATGTATGCCGTTCTTACCGAACCACAGCGAATACTGTAGCCAGACCAATAAAGCCAGCAACAGCAGCGTTAGTTTACCCATCCTGCCCCCTGAAAAACGGCATTAACATCCCATAACTTCCGTCGACGATTTTACGTCTGCGGGCGGGAATGCCGCGACAACGCGGGCAAATGTACCACATTTGCCCGTTGTTACGTATACCCCGTGTAAGGAGAACATAATCTCATTGTTGGTTACGGTTTGAATTAGAGCTGCCGGTATGCAGCACCACTCGCCATGACAAAAGGGAAGAGACCTAGCCCAGCAGCCACAGGAACAAGGCGCCAAACATCGACCCAACCACCAGCAGGGTAAACGTAACGCTTAGCAGCAACCGTCCCTGCATAAGCGAATGCAGGGCAATACCCGCCACAATGGCGACGGGCAGCAACGCGAGGAAAAAAGGCCAGGTATAAAGAAAGAAAAACAGCGTGTTAGGGCCATACATCAGACACGGGAATCCCAGCGCCAGCAACCACGCTAAAAAACCGACCACGGCCCCTGGAAGTGTCCAGGTGGTTTCGTCGTCGGCGGCGAAGGTCTCTGACTCTGTGAGAGTAATGTTATGGCTGTTACGCATATCTAATCCTGTGACCGTGACTGACCGGGCATACAAGCTCGGGTGTCTCAGGATCTGATAATATCTTCCTGCCTCAGCAGGTCTAATAATTGGGGTACCAAATTTGTTACCAATTGTTCACCATCAAGATGAATCTCTGGCGATTCAGGCGCTTCGTATACCGAGTCGATTCCGGTGAAATTGCGCAACTCCCCCGCCCGCGCTTTTTTATACAGCCCTTTTGGATCGCGTGCTTCACACGTTGCTAATGGCGTATCGACAAACACCTCTATAAAACGCCCATGACCCACACGTTCGCGAACCATCTGTCGTTCAGCACGATGAGGGGAAATAAAGGCCGTCAGTACCACCAGCCCCGCATCCACCATCAGGTTAGCCACTTCGCCAACCCGACGAATATTCTCCTTACGATCGGCATCGCTAAATCCAAGATCGCTGCACAGGCCGTGGCGCACGTTATCGCCATCCAGCAGATAGGTGCTAACCCCCTGCTTGTGCAGCGCTTCTTCCAGCGCTCCCGCTACCGTGGATTTACCGGAGCCAGAGAGTCCGGTAAACCACAGCACAACACCACGATGGCCGTGGTGTTGCTCCCGCTGTTGCGGCGTAACAGGATGGGCATGCCAGACGACGTTTTCGTCATGCAGCGCCATTATTTTCCTCCCAGCAGATCGCGCGCACCCCAGTGTGGGAAGTGACGACGCACCAGCGCATTGAGCTCCAGTTCAAACGCGCTGAACTGGGATGCCGTGGCCTGCTCCTGGACGATCGGCTCGCGTACCAGTCCTGCCCCAACGGTGACGTTGGTCAGACGGTCAATGATAATCAGGCCGCCCGTGACCGGATTATGCTGATAGGTATCCAGCACCAGCGGTTCATCAAACGTCAATCTCACCAGGCCGATACCGTTCAGCGGTAAGGCTTCGACTTCACGCTGGGTCAGGTTATTGATATCAACCTGATACTCCACGCTATCAACACGCGCACGCGTCTTCTTGCCCGCCACTTTGATGTCATAGCTCTGCCCTGGCGACAGTGCCTGCTCCGCCATCCACACCACATCAACGGCAGCGCTTTGCACCGCCGGCAGCGTTTCTAGGGCATCAAGCAGCAGGTCACCACGACTGATATCGATCTCATCTTTTAGCACAAGGGTAATGGCTTCACCTGCATGCGCTTCCTGCAAGTCGCCATCAAACGTGACAATCCGGGCGACGCTCGACTCAACGCCAGACGGCAACACTTTGACGCGTTGTCCCACCTTCACACTACCGGAGGCCAGCGTTCCGGCATAACCACGAAAATCAAGATTTGGGCGGTTCACATACTGCACCGGGAAGCGCATCGGCTGCGTATCGACTACGCGCTGGATTTCAACGGTTTCAAGCACTTCCAGCAGCGTCGGACCGCTGTACCACGGCATGCTGAAACTTTGCGACGCCACATTGTCACCTTCCAGTGCTGAAAGCGGTACAAAACGGATATCCAGGTTGCCCGGCAGCTGCTCTGCAAAGGTCAGATAATCTTCACGAATGCGGTTAAATGTCTCTTCGCTGAAATCCACCAGATCCATTTTGTTGATCGCGACGATCAGATGTTTTATTCCCAACAGCGTAGAAATAAAGCTGTGACGGCGGGTCTGATCCAACACGCCTTTACGCGCATCGATCAGCAGGATCGCCAGATCGCAGGTCGACGCGCCGGTTGCCATATTGCGGGTGTACTGCTCATGACCGGGAGTATCCGCAATGATAAATTTGCGTTTTTCGGTGGAAAAATAACGGTAGGCCACGTCAATAGTGATGCCCTGTTCGCGCTCGGCCTGCAAACCGTCAACCAGCAGCGCCAGATCGAGCTTCTCGCCCTGCGTGCCATGACGTTTACTATCGTTGTGCAGCGATGAAAGCTGATCTTCATAAATCTGACGCGTGTCGTGCAGCAGGCGGCCAATCAGGGTACTTTTCCCATCATCCACGCTACCGCAGGTTAAAAAGCGCAGCAGGCTTTTGTGTTGTTGGGCAATCATCCAGGCTTCAACGCCGCCTTCATTAGCAATTTGTTGTGCAAGTGTCGTGTTCATGGCGGCTCCTTAGAAATACCCCTGACGTTTCTTCAGCTCCATGGAGCCCGCCTGGTCGCGGTCAATCACGCGGCCCTGACGTTCACTGGTGGTTGAGACCAGCATCTCTTCGATGATTTCCGGTAGCGTCTGTGCGTTAGACTCCACTGCGCCAGTGAGCGGCCAGCAGCCGAGTGTACGGAAACGCACCATCCGTTTTTTGATAACCTCACCAGGCTGCAGATCGATTCTGTCGTCGTCAATCATCATCAACATGCCGTCGCGCTCAAGCACCGGACGCTCCGCCGCGAGGTACAGCGGCACGATGTCGATATTTTCCAGCCAGATGTACTGCCAGATATCCTGTTCCGTCCAGTTAGAGAGGGGGAATACGCGAATGCTTTCGCCTTTGTTAATCTGGCCGTTGTAGTTATGCCACAGCTCCGGGCGCTGGTTTTTCGGGTCCCAGCGGTGGAAGCGGTCGCGGAAGGAGTAAATACGCTCTTTGGCGCGCGATTTCTCTTCATCACGGCGGGCGCCGCCGAATGCTGCGTCAAAACCGTATTTATTCAGCGCCTGCTTCAACCCCTCGGTTTTCATAATATCGGTATGCTTGGCGCTACCGTGGACAAACGGGTTGATGCCCATCGCCACCCCTTCCGGGTTTTTATGCACCAGCAGTTCGCAGCCGTAGGCTTTTGCCGTGCGGTCACGAAACTCATACATCTCGCTGAATTTCCAGCCGGTATCAACGTGCAGCAGAGGAAACGGCAGTGAACCAGGATAAAACGCTTTGCGCGCCAGATGCAGCATTACGCTGGAATCCTTGCCGATGGAATACATCATCACCGGATTCGAAAACTCGGCGGCCACCTCACGAATGATATGGATGCTTTCCGCTTCCAGTTGCCGCAGGTGGGTAAGTCGTTTTTGATCCATAACCGTTCCTATGTATTGCCGTTATTTTGCTAACGAAGTTCAGATAACCTGACTATAGGGAGGGCAAGAGAGCGAATGAAATTACGAATTGGAATGAGTAGTTCCTCAAAGGAATAACGATTTGGAAAAGCAAAGTTCAAAAAGTGCTTAAGCCGCCAGATTTCGGGCATTTAGGAGCAAATGAAATTGTTTTACCTCGATCACGGTTTCATACTAGCGGCTGAAAATTTCTGCTTGGTATTTAAGGACTCACTATGTTTTCCGCATTGCGCCACCTGACTACCGCCCTGGCGCTCGGCGCGTGCTTTATCCTTCCCGCACAGGCAACCTCTTCGAAGCCCGGAGATATGGCAAATACTCAGGCTCGATATATCGCAACATTCTTCCCTGGCCGCGTGACGGGCTCTCCGGCAGAAATGCTCTCTGCTGATTATTTGCGTCAGCAATTTCAGCAGATGGGCTATCGCAGTGATATTCGGACGTTTAATAGCCGTTATATTTATACCGCCAAAGATAACCGTAAAAACTGGCATAACGTGACGGGCAGCACCGTCATTGCAGCGCATGAAGGCAAAGCGCCGCAGCAGATTATTATCATGGCGCATCTCGACACTTACGCCGCGCAGAGCGATGCCGATTCCGATGCTAATCTGGGCGGATTAACCTTGCAGGGCATCGACGATAACGCCGCAGGTTTGGGCGTCATGCTGGAGTTGGCTGACAAACTCAAAAATGTGCCAACACAGTACGGCATTCGGTTTATCGCCACCAGCGGCGAGGAAGAAGGCAAACTGGGTGCAGAAAATATCCTCAAGCGCATGAGTGCGGCAGAGAAAAAAAATACGCTGCTGGTTATCAACCTCGATAACCTGATCGTCGGGGATAAGCTCTACTTCAATAGTGGGAAAAGAACCCCGGAAGCCGTACGAAAACTGACGCGCGACCGGGCGCTGGCAATTGCACGCAGTCGCGGTATTGCCGCCAGTACCAACCCGGGACTGAACAAAGACTATCCGAAAGGAACCGGATGTTGTAACGATGCCGAGGTCTTCGACAACGCGGGGATCGCCGTGCTCTCGGTAGAAGCAACCAACTGGAGCCTGGGTAAAAAAGACGGTTATCAGCAACGCGCCAAAACGGCCTCTTTCCCCGCCGGTAACAGCTGGCACGACGTGCGTCTGGACAACCAGCAACATATCGATAAAGCACTTCCAGGGCGGATTGAACATCGCAGCCGCGACGTCGTACGCATCATGCTGCCGCTGGTGAAAGAACTGGCAAAAGCGGGTAAATCCTGAAGAAGTGGTCCGGTAGGATGTAAATCTTACCGGACCACTTTCCTGTTATCCTTCGTGCAGCCCACATTCGCGTTTCAGCCCGAAGAAGCGCGTCTCTTCTTCTGCCATGCCTGGCTCCCATTTACGCGTCGTGTGGGTATCACCCACTGACAGGTAGCCTTGATCCCACAGCGGATGATATTTCAGACCGTGTTTTTGCAGATACTGGTATACCGTACGGTTGTCCCAGTCGATAATCGGCAGCACTTTAAATACGCCGCGCTGAATAGCCAATACCGGTAAATGTGCACGGCTACCGGACTGCTCGCGGCGCAGACCCGCAAACCAGGTTTGTGCGTTCAGCTCCTGCAGCGCCCGGTTCATGGGTTCAACTTTGTTGATGTCATTGTATTTCTCAATACCTTCAACACCCTGTTCCCACAACTTGCCGTAGCGCGCTTCCTGCCAGGCCGCGCTCTCTTTCGCCCGGTAGACCTGCAGGTTGAGTTTGAGTTTGTCCGTTAACGCATCGATAAACTGGTAGGTTTCCGGGAATAAATAGCCAGTATCGGTGAGGATCACCGGGATATCCGGGCGAATCTGGTTCACCAGATGCAGGCTGACCGCCGCCTGAATACCAAAACTTGATGAAAGGACATATTCGCCGGGCAGATTTTCCAGCGCCCACGCCACGCGTTCTTCCGCGCTCAGCTTTTCCAGTTGGCTGTTGGTTTCTGCCAGTGCCAGCACGCGTTCCACTTTTGGCAGTTCATTCAGCGCGTTTAGATCGAGTCTGGACATAAGTTCCTCGCTGTATGCCTTGCCTGATGGCGCTTCGCTTATCAGGCCTACGTAGACTGTAGGCCGGATAAGGCATTTATGCCGCCATCCGGCAATGCGGGTTATTCCCAGAAATCACGTGCTGGATCGAGCACCGGGCGAATGATGCCCGCACGCACCGTAAAGTCGCCGAAGCCTTCACCCGCTTCGCGCTCTTTCACCCAGCGCCCAACCAGTTCGTCTACGGAAGCGAGAATCTCAGTTTCCGTAATGTTTTCGCGATACATACGCGGGATGCGCGTCCCCATGCGGTTACCGCCCAGATGCAGGTTATAGCGCCCCGGCGCTTTACCCACCAGCCCCAGTTCGGCCAGCATCGCACGACCACAGCCGTTCGGGCAGCCGGTCACGCGCATCACAATGTGCTCTTCAGGAATGCCGTGTTTTTCCAGAATATCTTCCACTTTGTCAGTGAACGACGGCAGGAAACGCTCGGCTTCCGCCATCGCCAACGGACAGGTCGGGAACGAGACGCAGGCCATCGAGTTTTCACGCTGCGGAGTTACCGCGTTCATTAAGCCACTCTTCTGCGCAATCTTTTCGATCTTCGCCTTATCACTCTCCGGAACACCGGCAATGATCAGGTTCTGGTTGGCCGTGATACGGAACTCGCCTTTGTGGATCTTCGCGATCTCCAGCAAGCCGGTTTTCAGCGGGCGCCCCGGATAATCCAGAATACGGCCGTTTTCAATAAACAGCGTCAGGTGCCATTTATTGTCGATCCCCTTCACCCAACCAATTCGGTCGCCACGACCGGTAAACTCGTAAGGGCGGATCGGCTCGAATTTGATCCCAGCACGACGTTCAACTTCCTCTTTAAACGTCTCGACACCTACCCGCTCCAGCGTGTATTTGGTTTTGGCGTTTTTACGATCGGTACGGTTGCCCCAATCACGCTGCGTGGTCACCACCGCTTCTGCCACCGCTAAGGTGTGTTCCAGCGACAGATAACCAAACTCACTTGCGGTGCGTGCGTAGGTTTTCTTGTTACCGTGTTCAATAGACAGTCCACCGCCAACCAGCAGGTTAAAGCCCACCAGCTTGCCGTTTTCGGCAATCGCCACGAAGTTCATATCGTTAGCGTGCAGATCGATGTCGTTCTGCGGCGGGATCACCACCGTCGTTTTAAACTTACGCGGCAGATAGGTCTGGCCGAGGATCGGCTCTTCATCCGTCGTCGCGACTTTTTCCTGATCCAGCCAGATCTCCGCATAAGCGCGAGTACGGGGCAGCAAGTGTTCGGAGATCTTTTTCGCCCACTCGTACGCTTCAGCATGCAGCTCAGATTCATACGGGTTGGAAGTACACAGCACGTTACGGTTCATATCGTTGGCGGTCGCCAGCGCGTCCAGCCCGACGGAGTGCAGCATCTGGTGCACCGGTTTAACGTTCTTCTTCAGAATACCGTGAAACTGAAACGTCTGGCGGTTGGTCAGGCGGATGCTGCCGTAAATCGTGTTGTCATGGGCGAACTTATCGATCGCCTGCCACTGTTTGGTGGTGATCACCCCACCCGGCAGACGGCAGCGCAGCAGCATCGCGTGGCGCGGCTCCAGCTTCTGTTCGGCACGTTCGGCGCGAATATCGCGGTCATCCTGCTGATACATACCGTGAAAACGGATCAGCAGAAAGTTATCACCTTTGAATCCGCCGGTGAGGCCGTCATTTAAATCTTCGGCAATGGTGCCGCGCAGATAATTGCTTTCCAGCTTCATACGTTCAGCGTCGGACAGCTTACCTTCGACCACCAGTGGTCCTGGATGTTTTTCGCTCATTAGTAGACATCTCGCTGATAACGGCGCTCAACGCGCAGCTCACTTAAAAATTCATCCGCCGCTTCGATATCCATAGCACCGAATTCGGCAATCACTTCCAGCAAAGCCTGCTCAACGTCTTTCGCCATGCGATTGGCGTCGCCGCAGACATAAATGTGCGCACCGTCATTAATCCAGCGCCACAGTTCTGCACCCTGTTGGCACAGTTTATCTTGTACGTAGACTTTATCTTTTTGATCACGGGACCAGGCAAGGTCGATACGGCTGAGTACGCCTTCTTTGACGTAGCGCTGCCATTCCACCTGATACAGGAAATCTTCGGTAAAGTGTGGGTTGCCAAAGAACAGCCAGTTTTTCCCTTCGGCACCGTCTGCCGCACGTTGCTGCATAAAGGCGCGGAACGGCGCAATCCCTGTTCCAGGCCCGATCATAATGACCGGTGTTTGCGAATTTTCCGGCAGGCGGAAGTTGTCGTTATGCTCAATAAACACACGCACTTCGCCCTCTTCCTCAACGCGATCGGCAAGGAAGCCAGAAGCTCCGCCGGCACGCGCACGCCCTTCAACCTCAAAACGCACGGCACCCACGGTGATATGTACTTCGCTTTCCACTTCAGCCTGGGATGAGGCAATGGAGTACAAGCGTGGCGTCAGCGGACGCAGTAAGCCAATTAACGCGTCGGCATCGAGTTGTGCCGGGGAGAAACGCAACATATCAACGATGGGGGTGGTTGTGGCGTAATGCTGTAATTGCGCTTTATCGCCGACCAATGGCAACAGCGTTTCGCTGCGCGTCAGGGTGGCATAGTTTTCCACGATATTGGCCGTGTTGACGGTCAATTCGAAATGCCACTCCAGCGCGTCAGCGAGCGGCAGCGTTTTGCCCTCAACGGTGACCGGCTCAGTACCTTTCAGCCACAGCAGTTCCACAATTTCTTTGACCAGGGCCGGATCGTTCTGATACCAGACACCCAGTGCGTCGCCAGGCTGATAGCGCAGGCCAGAATCACCCAGATCAATTTCGATATGGCGTACATCTTTTTCAGAGTCGCGACCGGTAATTTTCTGATTCACCGCAAGTGTTGCTCTCAGCGGTGCTTCTTTGGTGTAAGGACTGGTGTGCACCTCGTTAACCGCACCGCTCGCTGCGGCCTGTACAGACGACGCAACAGGCGCACGCGCCTTTAGTACATCAACCAGACGGGCACGCCATTCTGCCGCCGCCGATTGATACTCGACATCAGCGTCAACGCGGTCCAGCAGGCGTTCACCACCCAACTCTGCCAGTTTCGCATCAAAGTCTTTACCTGACTGGCAGAAAAATTCGTAAGACGTATCGCCAAGGCCAAATACGGCGAAGGCCGTGTTTTCAAGCTTCGGCGCTTTTTTAGAGAACAAGTATTTATGCAACGCCACGGCTTCTTCCGCCGGTTCACCTTCTCCCTGAGTCGATGCCACCACGACCAGCAATTTTTCATTGGCAATTTGTTTGAATTTATAATCGCCAGCATTGATCAGGGTGACATTGAGCTTCGCAGCGATCAGATCGTCGCGTAAGGCTTCCGCCACGCGACGCGCATTACCGGTTTGCGAAGCCGAGATGAGTGTAATTCCTGGCATTTCAGCAGCAGGCGCTGCAGCATTCGTTCCCGGCTGCTGATTCAGCACGCCCCAGAAATAGCCAGACACCCACGCAAGCTGTGTGGGAGTAAGATCGGTCGTGGCCGCCTGAAGGCGTGCCAGTTGCTCCGGGTTTAGCGGGAGCAAAGCGGAAGGTGGGGCCTGTGTCGTCATGCGTTGTCATGTTCCAGTAAGCAAAGCGGATTTCAGCAATAAAACCCAAACTGAAGATAAGGTTAACGGCGGGGATAGTAACAATTAAAGAAGGGATGGAAATAACAAATAACCAAATGGACTAACCTGTTTTAGCTATAGTTATTAACAACAAAAGCGATTAAATAACTGCATGATATGTAATGAGTTAATTACAATAGATCAAATGAATATATCCATTTACTGGTCAGGGCCGTTTTAGTTAATGCGCAAAAATGTGCTTTCCGGTACCCTACGCCGGTTTTTCGCATTCTTGAGAGTAAAAAATGTCCACCACCTTGTTTAAAGATTTCACCTTCGAAGCCGCTCACCGCCTGCCGCACGTACCGGAAGGACACAAGTGTGGCCGTCTGCATGGTCACTCATTTATGGTGCGTCTTGAAATTACCGGTGAAGTCGATCCACATACCGGTTGGATCATGGATTTCGCCGAGTTAAAAGCGGCGTTCAAGCCGACGTACGACAGGCTTGATCACTACTACCTGAACGATATCCCAGGTCTTGAAAACCCAACCAGCGAAGTCTTGTCTCGCTGGATTTGGGAACAGGTAAAACCGGTTGTTCCTCTGCTGAGCGCAGTGATGGTAAAAGAGACCTGCACAGCAGGTTGCGTTTATCGCGGAGAGTGATCCCGACCTTGCCGGATGGCGACGCCTCGCGTCTGATCCCGGCCTACCTTATTAACACGCGTAGGCCGGGCAAGCGAAGCGCCCCCGGCAAAACTCATCAGGCAATATTCAGGTATTTATGCGTTTGCATCGACAAACGCCAGTTACGCGCAATACAGGTATCAATACACAAACGCGTAGCATCTTCTTTCTGACTGATTGGCTGCAGCGCAATAATGCGTGGTTTATCATCGCTTAACGTGGCCAGCAGTTCATCCAGCGCTTCAATATCGCGAACGCGACCCACCGGATGCTTGATTTCATTGGCTCGTTCCAGCGCCTGTGACAGTACGTCATAGCCGCCACGCATATTCACCTTCGGCGATACCGTCACCCAGGTATTCGGCGTACAGTGAACTTCGTGTGTCCCGCTGGTCTCAATCTGGCAGCTAAAGCCGTTTTTTTCCAGCAAGTCGGTCAGTGGCATCAGATCGTGAATGCAGGGTTCACCACCGGTGATCACCACGTGTCGGGCGGTATAGCCCTGACGCTGAATAACAGCCAGCAGATCTTCACTGCTCGCCGCGCCCCATTTATCACTCTCTTTCGTCTTGGCCAGGATGCTATATAAGGAGACTTCCCGATCCTCAAGCTTATCCCAGGTGTGTTTGGTATCGCACCAGGCACAGCCAACCGGGCATCCCTGTAAACGAATAAAAATGGCGGGGACGCCGGTAAAGTAACCCTCACCTTGCAGGGTCTGGAACATCTCGTTAATCGGGTACTGCATAGTCTTCTCTGTTTAGGGTTATGAACGCGTATTATTGCAGATTTGCACGCTCAGGTCTTGCCCCCGGCTGCGCTGTCCCCTGAGTTAAAAAATCATGAAACATGATCTCGTGTTTGCGTCTGCAATGTTCGAATCACTGTGATTTAATTTCATCGCTGTTCAGGCAGCGTTTTGATGTAACAAAATATTTTTGATAATAACCTTATAAAAATAGTATAAATATTTTAAAAGTAAAATATTTCAAGCATGTACAAACGGATACATGAAATTATGAATTTATTATCATCACACATAGTCAAATTCGATCCGCGGTATTTTTTATATTAAAATAGGCTTAAGAAACTTAAACTTACGCTAATTTTCCATTTAATCTCCGTTTAATTATCTGCGCCTAGAATCCAGTCACCCCTCCTAATGAGACTGCATTCATGAATACACTATTAATTACTGGCGCAACCGGTTTTTTGGGCGGAGCCGTTTTAGAAAACATTCTGAATCAGACAAATGGATTTAATCTGCTGCTTTTAGTTCGTGCCGATAATGATGTATCTGCACTGGAACGGATAAAGGAAAATCTGCGCAAATTCAATATTGCAGAAGAAAAGCTGGCCGCACTTAGCCCACAGAATATCCTGTTGGGTGATTTGGTAGAACCCAGAGCGTTTCTTAACGACCCGCGTCTGGACCAGGTTACTCATGTCATCAACTGCGCCGCCGTCGCCTCTTTTGGCAACAACCCGCTTATCTGGAAAGTAAATGTCGAAGGAACGCTGAAGTTCGCCCGGAAAATGGCCTGTGTCGGCAGCCTGCAGCGTTTTCTTCACGTTGGTACAGCGATGTCATGCTCCCCAGAACCCGATTCACTGGTGGCAGAAAGTGCAGAATTTCGCGAGCGTGCTGAGCATCTGGTTGAGTATACGCACTCTAAATCCACGATAGAGCGTCTGATGCAACAGGAATGCCCAACATTACCACTGGTTATCGCACGGCCTTCTATCGTTGTTGGCCATACTCATCATGGCTGCCAACCCTCCAGCAGTATTTTTTGGGTATTCAGCATGGGCCTGATGCTACAAAAATTTATGTGTTCGATGGAAGACCGTATTGACGTGATCCCGGTTGATTACTGCGCCGATGCATTGCTGATGTTACTGAGCAGTCCGCTCGCTCGCGGTGAAGTGGTGCACATTTCAGCAGGAGAAGAAAATAGCGTGAGGTTTGCAGATATTGATAGCGCGATGGCATCTGCGCTGGAACAAGCTCCCGTCGGCAATAAATACGCACAGGTCAGCTATGAAACGCTGGTCCAAATGCGCCGTGAACTGAAGAATATTTTTGGCCCCTGCAACGAACGACTGATGCTGAAAGCCATGCGTCTGTACGGCGCGTTCGCAACGCTGAACGTGCGATTCAGTAATGATAAGCTGCTCAGCATGGGGATGCCGAAGCCGCCGCGTTTTACCGATTACATTGAGCGCTGTGTGCAGACGACACGTGGGCTGACTATTCCACAGCAAATGGCGGTGGACTTTAAATAGGTTGCTACTGTGCAGGCAAAAAAATGCCAGCCCGAAGGCTGGCATTTTTAAATCAGAGAAAGAACAGGATTACGCCTGACCTTTGATCTCTTTACGACCGTTGTACGGAGCGTGTTCACCCAGAGCTTCTTCGATACGAATCAGCTGGTTGTACTTAGCAACACGGTCAGAACGGCTCATAGAACCCGTTTTGATCTGGCCTGCAGCGGTACCAACAGCCAGGTCAGCGATGGTAGCATCTTCAGTTTCGCCAGAACGGTGAGAGATGACAGCAGTGTAGCCAGCGTCTTTCGCCATTTTGATCGCAGCCAGAGTTTCGGTCAGAGAACCGATCTGGTTGAATTTGATCAGGATGGAGTTAACGATGCCTTTTTCGATGCCTTCTTTCAGGATCTTGGTGTTGGTTACGAACAGATCGTCACCAACCAGCTGGATTTTGTCGCCCAGTACTTTTGTCTGGTATGCGAAACCGTCCCAGTCAGACTCGTCCAGACCATCTTCGATGGACACGATCGGGTACTGTTTGGTCAGTTCTTCCAGGAAGTGAGTGAATTCTTCGGAGGTGAACGCTTTGTTGCCTTCGCCAGCCAGAACGTATTTACCGTCTTTGTAGAATTCAGACGCTGCACAGTCCATCGCCAGAGTGATGTCTTTGCCCAGCTCGTAGCCTGCTGCTTTAACCGCTTCAGCGATTACAGCCAGAGCTTCAGCGTTGGAACCCAGGTTCGGCGCGTAGCCACCTTCGTCACCCACTGCAGTGTTCATACCTTTAGCTTTCAGAACTTTAGCCAGGTTGTGGAACACTTCGGAACCCATACGAACGGCTTCTTTCAGGGATTTAGCGCCAACCGGCTGAATCATAAATTCCTGGATGTCGACGTTGTTGTCAGCGTGCTCACCACCGTTGATGATGTTCATCATCGGAACCGGCATGGAGTATTTGCCCGGAGTACCGTTCAGTTCAGCGATGTGTGCATACAGCGGCAGGCCTTTAGCAGCAGCTGCTGCTTTGGCGTTCGCCAGGGACACAGCCAGGATGGCGTTTGCACCGAAGTTGGATTTGTTTTCAGTACCGTCCAGATCGATCATTATCTTGTCGATGCCAGCCTGATCTTTAGCATCTTTACCCAGCAGAGCCTGAGCAATCGGGCCGTTTACAGCTGCAACAGCTTTCAGTACGCCTTTACCCATGAAACGGGATTTGTCGCCATCGCGCAGTTCCAGTGCTTCGCGGGAACCAGTAGAAGCACCTGACGGAGCTGCTGCCATACCAACGAAACCACCTTCCAGGTGTACTTCGGCTTCAACAGTCGGGTTACCACGGGAGTCGATGATTTCACGACCGATGATTTTAACGATTTTGGACATTAGGTTTTCCTCAGTACAAGTTAAACTAAAACTCCAGACAAACAATGCACCCTGATGGGTGCATTGCCGTTCTAACTTTTTACTTCTTACTTCGCCTGACGCTTCTGATGTTCACTGGCGGCTTTCACAAAGCCGGCGAACAGCGGGTGCCCATCACGTGGCGTGGAAGTAAATTCCGGGTGGAACTGACAGGCCACGAACCACGGATGATTCGGTACCTCAATGATCTCGACCAACTGATCATCACCGGAACGGCCTGCAACACGCAGACCCGCAGCTTCAATCTGTTTCAACAGCATATTGTTGACTTCGTAGCGGTGGCGATGGCGTTCAACAATTGTCGGCGTACCGTACAGTTGACGAACCAGACTCTCATCGCTCAGCTGACACTGTTGCGCACCAAGACGCATTGTGCCACCCAGATCGCTCTTCTCGGTACGGACTTCGACGTTGCCGTCTTCATCACGCCATTCAGTAATCAGGGCCACTACTGGGTACTTACAGTCTGGCACAAATTCTGTGGAGTTGGCGTTGTCCATTCCCACGACGTTACGAGCAAACTCAATCAACGCAACCTGCATACCCAGGCAAATGCCCAGATAAGGAATATTGTTTTCACGCGCAAAGCGCGCTGTCGCGATTTTCCCTTCAACACCACGGTAGCCGAAGCCGCCTGGGATTAGGATGGCATCAAGACCTTTCAGGATCTCAACACCACGCGTTTCAACATCCTGCGAATCAATCAGCTTGATGTTGACGGTGACACGATTCTTCAAGCCACCGTGCTTCAGCGCTTCGATAACTGACTTATAGGCATCCGGCAGCTCAATGTACTTGCCGACCATACCGATAGTCACTTCGCCTGCCGGATTGGCTTCTTCGTAGATAACCTGTTCCCATTCTGACAGATTAGCTTCCGGACAGTTCAAGCTGAATCGTTTACAAATATAATCGTCAAGGCCCTGAGATTTCAACAGGCCCGGAATTTTATAGATGGAATCGACATCTTTCAGAGAAATCACCGCTTTTTCCGGGACGTTACAGAACAATGCAATTTTTGCACGTTCATTAGCCGGAACTGCGCGATCGGAGCGGCAAATCAGGATATCTGGCTGAATACCGATAGAAAGCAGCTCTTTTACAGAGTGCTGAGTCGGTTTGGTTTTGACTTCACCTGCCGCCGCCATATACGGAACCAGCGTCAGATGCATAAACAGCGTGTGCTCACGGCCAATTTCTACAGCCATCTGGCGAATCGCTTCAAGGAACGGCAGAGATTCGATATCCCCAACGGTTCCGCCGATTTCGACCAGCACAACATCATGGCCTTCACCGCCTTCCAGAACGCGCTCTTTAATGGCATTCGTGATGTGCGGAATGACCTGAACGGTCGCCCCCAGATAGTCACCACGGCGTTCTTTACGCAGAACGTCGGAGTAGATACGACCGGTGGTGAAGTTGTTACGACGGCTCATTTTGGTGCGGATGAAACGCTCATAGTGACCCAGGTCCAGGTCGGTTTCAGCGCCGTCTTCGGTAACGAACACTTCCCCGTGTTGGATTGGGCTCATAGTACCTGGATCGACGTTGATGTACGGATCCAGTTTCATCATGGTTACATTGAGGCCACGGGCTTCAAGAATGGCTGCCAGGGAGGCTGCGGCAATGCCTTTTCCCAGAGAGGATACGACCCCGCCGGTCACAAAAATATAGTTCGTTGTCATGCTGGACCTGAGAAGTTAGGGTGAAACGATGGAATTACCAAGACGGGAAAGTAGTATACCCGAACATGACGAGCGCCACAAACTTTCATTATTCCCTCTCCTTCGTTCTTCAAGCCGCACCGGTGTTGGCTTCCTTCACTCACCCCAGTCACATAGCATTTCTATGTTCCGGGGATTCTTTCAGTCGCCGCCTTGTTGCGACTCGAATAACTCGAAGAGGCAGTATACAAGGTGTTTCATCAACATAACGGGAAGAGAAAATAGCCTCTTTTGGGTAAATGTTTTTGACGTAAATCAAGCGCTTGTTATTTAAAAAATCACACAAATCGCCCTTGACCGACGAAATCCCTTAGAGATCAATTTCCTGCCGTTTTACCTGTTGCCAGACTTCTTCCATAGTTTCCAGATCAACACCAGTCATTTCCAGACCGCGTTCAGCAACAATCCGTTCGACTTCACGGAAACGTCGCTCAAATTTTTCGTTCGCTTTCTGTAATGCCGTCTCTGCTTTTGTCCCTAAATGACGGGCCATATTGACCGTGGCAAACAGCAGGTCGCCCATTTCCTCCTCCAGTTTAGCCTGGTCAACGACAGCCTGCTTCGCCTCGAACATGACTTCGTCGATCTCTTCGTAAACCTTGTCGACCACCGGTCCTAACGTCTTCCAGTCAAAACCAACATTTGAGCAGCGTTTCTGGATTTTTTGAGCGCGCATCAGCGCCGGTAAACTGCGGGGAATATCGTCCAACGCGGAATGCTGTGCCTTCTCGGCGCGTTCTTCGCTTTTGATTTGCTCCCAGCGGGTTAACACCTCGATGCTATTGCTGGCGGAGACATCAGCAAAAACATGTGGATGACGGCGCTCGAGTTTATCGCTGATGGCCGCACAGATATCATTAAAATTAAAGCGCCCTTCTTCCTGCGCCATCTGTGCGTAAAACACCACCTGGAACAGTAAATCCCCCAGTTCTCCGCGTAGATCGTCGAAGTCTTCACGCGCGATGGCATCGAGCACTTCATAGGTTTCTTCGAGGGTATAGGGGGCGATGGTGGCGAAAGTCTGCTCTTTATCCCACGGACAGCCGTTTTCCGGGTCGCGCAGGCGCTGCATAATACCGAGCAGCCGGTCGATTTGATTCATGTGAAAATCCTGGAGATTAGAATAACTGTAGGCCGGACAAGGCGACAGCCGACATCCGGCAACATAGCAACGCCTGATAGCAACGCTAACGCGTTTTATCAGGCCTACAAGATCATCCGGCCTACAAAATAATTAATTACCGTGCAAGCGACGTGCGTCGATCACATCCGGCACCTGGTTCAGTTTGCCGAGCACGCGTCCGAGCACCTGCAGGTTGTAGATTTCAATGGTCATATCAATAGTAGCCAACTGTTGTTTGGTATCGCTACGGCTGGCAACCCCCAGCACGTTTACTTTCTCGTTAGCAAGAATCGTCGTGATATCACGTAATAAGCCGCTCCGATCGTTTGCCTGCACACGGACGACCAGCGAGTACCCTGCCGAGTAGCTTTCACCCCAAACCGCATCAACGATACGTTCTGGCGCATGTGAGCGCAGTTCTGTCAGTTGTTCACAATCAGCCCGGTGCACGGAAATACCGCGTCCCTGGGTGATAAACCCGACAATCTCATCGCCAGGGATAGGCTGGCAGCAGCGCGCGATATGGTGCATCAGGTTTCCAACCCCTTCGACCACCACACGACCATCGTCTTTTCGGCGAGTCTGCGGGGCCTGCGTTTTCTGCTGAAGTTGTTTCAGCGCAGCGGCATCCTGTTCAGCAGCGCTGGGTTTATTAAACTGCGCTTGCAGGAAGTTGACCATCTGGTTGAGGCGAATGTCACCGCCGCCGATCGCCGCCAGCAGCTCTTCCAGCTCATTAAAGCTGTAACGCGGAAGCAGGTGTTTTTCAGCCTCTTTCAGGCTAATACCCAGGTGCGCCAGTTCATCATCGAGGATCTGACGACCAGCCAGAATATTCTTGTCCCGGTCCTGTTTACGGAACCAGGCGTGGATCTTCGAGCGCCCCCGGCTGGTCGTCACGTAGCCAAGGTTAGGGTTCAACCAGTCGCGGCTTGGGTTTGGCTGTTTCTGGGTGATAATTTCAATTTGATCGCCCATCTGCAGCTGGTAGGTAAATGGTACGATACGCCCACCAATTTTCGCGCCAATGCAACGATGTCCCACATCGCTATGAATGTGGTAAGCAAAATCGAGCGGCGTGGAGCCCGCCGGTAAGTCCACGACATCGCCTTTTGGCGTAAAGACGTACACGCGGTCATCAAAGACCTGGCTCCGCACTTCATCCAGCATTTCACCGGAGTCCGCCATCTCTTCCTGCCAGGCGATCAGCTTACGCAGCCACGCAATGCGATCTTCATGACCAGAACGCGCAGCGCCTGAAGCGGTACCTTCTTTGTACTTCCAGTGCGCGGCAACGCCCAGCTCGGCATCTTCGTGCATCTGTTTGGTACGAATCTGGATTTCAATGGTTTTACCGCCTGGCCCCAGTACAACCGTATGGATTGACTGGTAACCGTTAGGCTTTGGATTGGCAACGTAGTCATCGAACTCATCAGGCAGATGGCGATAGTGAGTGTGCACGATCCCCAGCGCGGCATAGCAATCCTGTAAACGCTCAGCCACGATACGCACCGCGCGCACATCGAACAGTTCGTCAAAAGCCAACTGCTTCTTCTGCATTTTGCGCCAGATACTGTAAATATGCTTCGGACGCCCGTACACCTCGGCTTTTACACCTTCGGTTTTCATCTCTGAACGCAGATGCCCCACAAACTCGTCGATATAGTGTTCTCTGTCGATACGACGTTCATGCAGCAGTTTAGCAATGCGTTTGTATTCGGCTGGGTGCAGGTAGCGGAAGCAGTAATCTTCCAACTCCCATTTTAATTGCCCGATGCCTAATCGGTTAGCCAGCGGGGCATAGATATTGGTGCACTCTTTTGCCGCCAGCACGCGTTCATCTTCCGGCGCGTCTTTCACTTCTCGCAGATGAGCAATACGTTCCGCCAGCTTGATGACCACACAGCGGAAGTCGTCGACCATTGCCAGCAGCATGCGACGAACGTTATCAACCTGCTCGGAAGAGACGGAGTCGGTATGCGTGGCTTTTAGCTGGCGTATTGCCGCCATATCACGCACACCATGGATAAGGTTAACGATTGACGAGCCTACGCTCTCGCGCAGGATGTCTTCACTCACCACATTGGCATCTGCCAGAGGGAACAGCATCGCCGCTCGCAGCGTGTCGATATCCATACTCAGCATGGAGAGTATTTCCACCATTTCGACGCCACGCCACAGCAGCAGATCCGCATCCGGATGCCCCTGTGTCTGCTGCAGGCAATACGCCCAGGTTTCGGCTAAGCGTTCACACGACTGCTGGCTGGAGATCCCCAGACTCGCGATCCATTTCTTGGGATCAAACTCACCAGCTTTATTTATATGTGCACTTCTTACCGCAACCATCGTCCTCTCCTTAAGGGGCCTGGCCTGTCGAAGTCGACAAGCCGTACCCATTGTCTTTCACGCTGCGTGACAACCCGAAATCCAATGGGTATAAAATTCATTACAAACGCTCAAACAGGACCATCGATTCCAGATGTCCAGTGTGCGGGAACATATCGAGCATCGCCAGTCGCCGAACGGTATATCCAGCATTGAGTAACGCTTCGCTGTCACGAGCCAGCGTAGCAGGATTACAGGATACATAAACAACGCGGCCAGGGTTTAATTTTATAATATGTTGCATCACACCGGCAGCCCCCGCACGCGCAGGATCGAGCAATACTTTGTCAAATCCGTTTTTTGCCCATGGTTGTTTGGTGACATCTTCTTCAAGGTTTTCATGAAAGAATGTCACATTGTGTAGTCCGTTATTCCGCGCATTTTCCCAGCCTTTTTCCACCAGCGCAGGGACACCTTCAACACCCACAACGCTCGCTGCTCGTACGGCCAACGGCAACGTAAAGTTCCCCATACCACAGAACAAATCGAGCACTCGGTCCTCTGGCTGCACATCCAGCCATTCCAGCGCACAGGAAACCATTTTCTGGTTTACCCCTTCATTGACCTGGATAAAATCACGCGGGCTGAAGGTTAAACGTAGTCCATTTGAATCATACCAGGGCGATTCTTCTGAATTTGATTCCAGTATCTCGCTTTGCGGAGCCAGAAACAAAGACAGTCCCTGAGAATGCGAAAAGCGTTCCAGTTTTTCTTTATCCGCAGTATTCAGTGGCGCAGTGTGGCGCAAAATCATCAGGGTTCCACTTCCAGCCTGCACCAATTCGACATGCCCCAAGTGACGCAGCCCCTGCAGACTCTGCAGGCATGCCCGAATTTCAGGCAGCAGCGCCTCAAGTTGGGGCACTAAAATAGGGCATTGCTGCACATCGATAATGTCGCTGGAGCCGGACTTGCGAAATCCCATCTGCAATTGCTGCTCTTTCGCGCGATAGTTCAGACTTAAACGCGCGCGGCGTCGATAACCCCACGGGGTATCGGCGATAACTTCCGTCACCTCACATTTCATTAAACGCGATAACGCCGCACTTTTGCTACGCTGCTGCAACGAGATGCTGGCGTGCTGCTGTTGACAGCCACCACAGACCCCAAAATGTGGACAACGTGGCACTTCACGTTCCGAACTGTCGTTTAAACGACGTTTGACTTGCGCACGGGCAAACTGTTTTTTATCTTCAGTAATCACCACTTCTGCGCTTTCCTGAGGCAGCAATTCCGGTATAAACAGGGCTTTCCCATTATGACGAGCAACGCCCTGACCAAAAGAATCAAGGTCATTGACGGTAACGGTTATGATCTGACGCGTCGTCACGCGTCGTTTTGCAGAGTAGAATTGCGCCATCGACGAGAATTTTCTCTATTTAACAGTGTGACCCTAATTGTCCCATAACGGAACTCCATGACCAACTACAGCCTGCGCGCACGCATGATGATTCTGATCCTGGCCCCGACCGTCCTGATAGGTTTGCTGCTCAGTATCTTTTTTGTTGTGCATCGCTATAACGACTTGCAGCGTCAACTGGAAGATGCTGGTGCCAGCATCATTGAGCCACTCGCGGTATCCAGCGAATACGGCATGAACTTGCAAAACCGGGAATCCATCGGCCAGCTTATCAGCGTGTTGCATCGTCGCCATTCCGATATTGTGCGGGCAATTTCCGTCTATGACGAAAATAACCGACTGTTCGTCACCTCCAACTTTCATCTTGATCCGTCAGAGATGCAATTGGCTACCGGATCGCCGTTTCCGCGAAAGCTGAGCGTAACCCGGCACGGGGATATCATGATCCTGCGTACCCCTATTATATCGGAAAGCTATTCACCGGATGAGTCTGCCGTAAGCGATGCGAAGAACACCAAAAATATGTTGGGGTATGTGGCGCTTGAGCTGGACCTCAAGTCCGTGCGTTTACAGCAGTACAAAGAGATCTTTATCTCCAGCGTCATGATGCTGTTTTGTATTGGTATTGCGTTAATTTTCGGCTGGCGTCTGATGCGTGACGTGACCGGACCAATTCGCAACATGGTGAATACCGTAGACCGAATACGTAGAGGTCAGCTCGATAGCCGCGTGGAAGGTTTCATGTTGGGCGAACTGGATATGCTGAAGAATGGCATCAACTCGATGGCGATGTCTCTCGCCGCCTACCATGAAGAGATGCAGCACAATATCGATCAGGCGACGTCAGATCTGCGCGAAACGCTGGAGCAGATGGAGATCCAGAACGTTGAGCTGGATCTGGCAAAGAAACGCGCTCAGGAAGCTGCACGTATTAAATCAGAGTTCCTGGCGAACATGTCTCACGAGCTACGTACACCGCTAAACGGTGTCATTGGCTTTACACGCCTGACACTGAAAACCGAGTTAAATACCACTCAGCGCGATCACCTGAATACGATTGAACGCTCTGCCAACAACCTGCTCGCTATCATCAATGATGTGCTCGACTTCTCTAAACTGGAAGCGGGTAAACTGATTCTGGAAAGCATACCGTTCCCGCTGCGCAGCACACTGGATGACGTCGTAACGCTGTTAGCGCACTCCTCCCATGATAAAGGGCTTGAGCTAACACTGAATATTAAAAATGACGTTCCGGACAATGTGATTGGCGACCCGCTGCGCTTGCAACAGGTCATTACCAACCTGGTCGGCAATGCCATCAAATTTACCGAGAGCGGTAATATCGACATTCTGGTTGAAAAACGCGCGCTCAGTAACACCAAAGTCCAGATTGAAGTTCAAATCCGCGATACCGGTATTGGTATCCCGGAGCGCGATCAGTCACGTCTGTTCCAGGCTTTCCGTCAGGCTGATGCCAGCATTTCGCGCCGTCACGGCGGTACCGGACTTGGCCTTGTGATCACGCAAAAACTGGTCAATGAAATGGGCGGGGATATCTCGTTCCATAGCCAACCAAATCGCGGTTCCACCTTCTGGTTCCATATCAGTCTTGATCTCAATCCTAATGTTCTCAGCGATCGTTCAACCCCCCGCTGTCTGGCCGGTAAACGACTGGCTTACGTTGAACCAAATGCTACCGCTGCGCAATGCACGTTGGATATCTTGAGTGAAACGCAACTGGAGGTGATTTACAGCCCTTCGTTCTCTGCATTACCGGCAGAACACTACGATATCCTGCTACTTGGTGTACCTGTCACTTTACGCGAGCCGCTCACCATGCAGCATGAACGGCTGGCAAGCGCAGCCGCGATGACCGATTTTCTGTTGCTGGCGCTGCCTTGCCATGCGCAGATAAACGCTGAAAAATTAAAGCAAGGCGGCGCGGCTGCATGTCTGTTAAAACCGCTCACCTCAACCCGATTGCTGCCTGCGTTAACCGAATATTGCCACCTGAACCAAGGGTCAGAACTCCAGTTGTTAGATGAAAGCAAGATTGCGATGACCGTGATGGCGGTGGACGACAACCCGGCGAACCTGAAGCTCATCGGCGCATTGCTTGAAGATAAGGTGCAGCACGTCGAGCTGTGCGACAGCGGGCATCAGGCGGTGGACAGAGCCAAACAAATGCAGTTTGATCTGATCCTGATGGATATTCAGATGCCGGACATGGACGGTATTCGTGCCTGCGAACTGATCCATCAGCTTCCCCACCAGCAGCAGACACCGGTTATTGCGGTAACGGCACATGCCATGGCAGGGCAAAAAGAGAAATTACTCAGCGCCGGAATGAACGACTACCTGGCTAAGCCGATAGAAGAAGATAAATTGCACAGTTTGCTGTTGCGCTATAAGCCCGGTGCCGGCACATCAGCCCGGACTATCGTGGCGGAACCCCCTGAACCCGTGGTCAACCCGAATACGACCCTCGACTGGCAACTGGCGTTGAGACAGGCTGCCGGTAAAAACGATCTGGCGCGGGATATGCTGCAAATGCTGATCGATTTCTTGCCTGAAGTCCGTAACAGAATTGAAGAGCAACTGGTGGGTGAAAACCCTGAAGGGTTGGTGGATTTGATTCATAAACTACACGGCAGCTGCGGTTACAGCGGGGTTCCCCGCATGAAAAACCTGTGCCAGCTTATTGAGCAGCAGTTACGTAGCGGGACCAAAGAAGAAGAGCTTGAACCAGAGTTTTTAGAGCTTCTTGATGAGATGGACAACGTCGCGCGGGAAGCAAAACGGATATTGGGGTGATATTCGCCGGATGCGGCGTAAACGCCTTATCCGGCCTACACCTCAGCGTAATTGCTGCCCTGCTTTAAGCGTTGCGGCCACGTTTCGTGCCGTCATCCGCACATTTTCACTCGCATTATCCAGTGCCTCATCCAGCGAGCAAATGGTATAAATCACGCTAAACACGGCGTCAATTCCATGCTCATGCACCACGCCAACATCTGGCGTCAGGCTGCCTGCAATACCAATGACGGGCTTGTTGTATCGCTTTGCAACGTTCGCTACGCCAACCGGAACTTTGCCATGGATCGTCTGACTGTCAATACGCCCTTCCCCGGTCACAACTAAATCTGCATCCGCAACGCAGTCATCAAGGTGTAACGCGTCCGTCACGATCTCGATACCACGGCGTAGCTGCGCGCCGCAAAACGCATACAGTGCAGCCCCCATGCCGCCAGCCGCGCCTCCACCGGCCAGATCCAGCACGTTAACGTCCAGATCGCGGGCAATCAGTTGCGCATAGTGCGTCAGCGCATTATCCAGACGGGTAATCATCTCTGGCGTTGCCCCTTTTTGCGGACCAAATACTGCAGAAGCGCCCTCTTTACCGGTCAGCGGATTCGTGACATCGCAGGCCACTTCAATACGACAGGTAGCAAGGCGCTTATCTAACGCTGAAATATCTATCCTGGTGAGCGCTTCCAGACCGATCCCGCCTTGCGCAATCTGGTTATTCTGCGCATCCAGCAATTTGGCGCCCAGAGCCTGCACCATACCGGCACCACCATCATTAGTCGCGCTACCGCCAATCCCGATGATGATATGCTCCACCCCCGCATCCAGCGCATGGCGAATCAACTCTCCGGTCCCCCATGAGGTGGTTTTCAGCGGGTCGCGTAACCCTGCCGGAACCCGCTCTAACCCACTGGCTGCCGCCATCTCGATAAACGCTGAGCGCTCATCTCCCGATAACCCATAAAATGCCCGTACCTTACTTCCCAGGGGACCCGTAACATCAACATGCACAAGGTGGCCCGCCGTAGCGGCAACCATCGCCTCGACCGTTCCTTCACCACCATCAGCGACCGGTATCTTTACGTAATCCGCATCAGGCCAGATCTCACGAAAACCCTGTTCAATGGCAGTTGCCACCTCAAGCGCACTCAAACTCTCTTTATAAGAATCCGGTGCAATTACTATTTTCATAAGCCGTCCTTACGCATGTTGATTCTGTTAATCATACACCTGGAGATGTGCCGGTTCCTGTCAGAACCGGCATAACGCTTAGCGCACCATGCATGGGCGTTTATTATCAAAGGTCCAATTCGGGATCAGGTACTGCATTCCCATTGCGTCATCACGCGCTCCCAGGCCGTGTTGCTGGTACAGCTCGTGCGCTTTCATCACCTGGTCCATATCCAGTTCTACACCCAGACCCGGCTTCGCTGGTACCTGTACCATGCCGCCTTTAATGTCGAACGGTTCTTTGGTCAGGCGTTGGTTACCTTCCTGCCAGATCCAGTGGGTATCAATGGCCGTAATTTTACCCGGCGCTGCTGCCGCGACATGAGTGAACATCGCCAGCGAAATATCAAAGTGGTTGTTAGAGTGTGAACCCCAGGTGAGGCCAAACTCATGACACATCTGCGCCACGCGAACAGACCCCTGCATAGTCCAGAAATGCGGGTCAGCCAGCGGAATATCTACAGATTGCAACGACAGCGTGTGCCCCATCTGACGCCAGTCGGTAGCGATCATATTAGTCGCCGTCGGCAGGCCCGTAGCGCGGCGGAATTCCGCCATCACTTCGCGCCCAGAGAACCCCTGCTCCGCGCCACAGGGATCTTCAGCATAAGCCAGCGATCCTTTCAGATACTTACCGATCTTGATCGCTTCATTCAACGACCAGGCGCCGTTGGGATCGAGCGTTACGCGGGCCTGCGGGAAACGCTTCGCCAACGCGACGATAGATTCCGCTTCCTCTTCCCCTGCCAGCACGCCACCTTTCAGTTTAAAGTCGTTAAAACCATATTTCTCATATGCGGCTTCGGCCAGGCGCACTACCGCATCCGGGGTCATGGCCTCTTCATGGCGCAGACGATACCAGTCGCACTTCTCATCCGGCTGGCTCTGGTACGGCAGCGGCGTCGCTTTACGGTTACCGACAAAGAACAGATACCCCAACATTTCCACTTCGCTACGCTGCTGACCATCACCCAGCAAAGACGCGACATTCACCCCCAGGTGCTGGCCTAACAGATCCAACATTGCCGCTTCGATCCCGGTAACCACATGAATAGTGGTACGTAAATCGAAGGTCTGCAAACCACGCCCACCGGCATCCCGATCGGCAAAGGTATTGCGTACCGTATTCAGTACGTTTTTGTATTCACCTAAGGTTTTGCCCACCACCAGCGGAATCGCATCTTCCAGAGTCTGACGAATTTTCTCGCCACCGGGAATTTCACCCACCCCGGTATGACCAGAATTATCTTTGATAATCACAATATTACGCGTGAAGAACGGGGCATGTGCGCCGCTCAGGTTCATCAGCATGCTGTCGTGGCCCGCAACCGGGATCACCTGCATAGCGGTCACTACTGGGGTAGAAAATTGTGCGCTCATTATCGTGTCCTTATTCAAAATCAGTGACGGCCGAAAACGGGACGTTTACGGTCAAAAGTCCATCCGGGGATCAGATACTGCATCGGTGCTGCGTCATTACGCGCACCGCCGGGCAATGCCTTATAGGCTTCATGCGCTTTCTGCACCTGATCCCAGTCCAGTTCCACACCCAGACCGGGTGCATCTGGAACCGCAATTTTTCCGTTCTTTATTTCCAGCGGATTCTTCGTCAGACGGCAATCGCCCTCCTGCCAAATCCAGTGCGTGTCGATGGCTGTCGGATTGCCCGGCGCTGCCGCACCGACATGAGTAAACATGGCCAGCGAAATATCAAAGTGGTTATTGGAATGGCATCCCCAGGTCAGGCCCCAGTCATCGCACAACTGTGCCACGCGCACCGCGCCGGAAAGCGTCCAGAAGTGCGGATCGGCCAGCGGAATATCGACTGCATTCAGCATTACCGCGTGGCCCATTTCGCGCCAGTTGGTGGCAATCATGTTGGTTGCTACCGGCAAACCGGTCGCGCGACGGAACTCGGCCATCACTTCACGCCCGGAAAATCCCTGTTCAGCGCCGCACGGATCTTCGGCGTAGGTCAGAACATCATTTAGCCCTTTGCACAAGGCGATCGCTTCATCCAACAGCCAGGCACCGTTAGGGTCCACCGTAATACGTGCCTCCGGGAAGCATGCTTTCAGCGCACGGGCGGTTTCAATTTCTTGCTCACCCGGCAGCACACCGCCCTTCAGTTTGAAATCTTTAAAGCCATAACGATCCTGTGACGCCTGCGCCAGACGCACCACCGCGTCGCTGGTCATTGCTTGCTGGTGACGTAAGTGATACCACTCATGTTTTCCCGGCGTACTTTCCAGATACGGCAGATCGGTTTTGGTGCGATCGCCGACATAGAACAGATAACCGAGCACAGTCACTGCATCACGCTGCTTACCCGGACCTAACAGCTCGCAAACCGGTACATTCAGCGCTTTGCCCAGCAGATCCAGCAGCGCGGCTTCCAGCGCCGCCACCGCATTTACGCGCAGCTCAAATGTCCAGGCGCCATTGCCGAAGGTATCAAAGTCAGCAGCCTGATTGCCTTTATGCACCTGCTGGACCACCTTATTCAGGCGGGCTACTTCCTGGCCTAACACCTGTGGAATAGCGTCCACCAGCGTTTGATAGATCACTTCACCGCCCGGCGCTTCACCCACACCGGTGTGTCCGGCGTTATCGGTAAGGACCACGATATTGCGGGTAAACCAGGCGTTATGCGCGCCACCAATATTGAGCAGCATGCTGTCATGACCGGCCACCGGGATGACCTTCATGTCGGTAATAACGGGACTCGATTGTGTTGTCATCATCATTGTCCTGCGACAGGTTTCAGTTCGATACGTTTAATATCGCCGACCAGCACCAGATAGCTCACCACGGCGATCAGCGCATGCACTCCAACGTAAATCAAGGCACCATTAAACGACCCCCGTCGTGCCCACAATGTAGCCGATAGCAATCGGTGTCACGATGCCGGAGATATTACCGAACATGTTGAACAGACCGCCGCTCAGGCCGCTAATCTCTTTGGGGGCCGTGTCTGCCATTACCGCCCAGCCCAGCGCACCAATACCTTTACCGAAGAAGGCCAGCGCCATAAAGCCGATAATCATCCATTCAACGTTGACGTAGTTACAGAACACCATCACCATTGACAGCAACATACCCAACACGATTGGCGTTTTACGGGCGATATTCAGCGAACCGGTGCGGCGCATCAGCCAGTCGGAAATAATGCCGCCGAGCACGCCGCCGGCGAATCCGCAAATGGCCGGGACCGACGCGACAAATCCCGCTTTCAGGATCGACATACCGCGCGCCTGTACCAGATAAACCGGGAACCAGGTGATAAAGAAGTAGGTCAGCGCGTTAATACAGTACTGGCCGATATAGATACCGATCATCATGCGGGAACCCAACAACTGTTTGATTTGCCCCCATTTCACGCTGAACGGAACTTTAGCTTTGGCTGCCGCCTGATCCATATTGATCAGCGCCCCACCTTCGGCAATGTACTCCAGCTCTTTTTGGTTTACACCCGGATGCTGGTTCGGTTCGTGAATCACTTTCAGCCAGACAAAGCTGATGATGATCCCGAGTCCACCCATAAAGAAGAACACGTGAGACCAGCCCACTTCGTGGGTCAGCCAGCCCATGATTGGCGCGAAGATAACGGTGGCAA
Organism: Citrobacter sp. RHBSTW-00671; assembly: GCF_014103415.1. NCBI lineage: Bacteria > Pseudomonadati > Pseudomonadota > Gammaproteobacteria > Enterobacterales > Enterobacteriaceae > Citrobacter > Citrobacter sp. RHBSTW-00671. The sequence continues at coordinate 1,577,036 of NZ_JABXPR010000001.1, read as the reverse complement.
AGTATTGCGCAGAGTTAAAGATAGCGACCGCCGTGCCCCTTTCCTGCGCCGGGAACCACGCCGCCACAATGCGACTGTTGCCGGGGAAGGAGGGAGCTTCAGCTAGCCCCACGAGGAAGCGCAGGGTAAACAGCGCAATGATGATTCCGAAGCCGCTAAAGATATCGACGAAGCCTTGCAGCAAGGTAAACATGGACCAGATAAAGATGGACCAGAAATAAACGCGCTTTGAACCAAAGCGGTCAAGCAGCCAGCCGCCGGGGATCTGGCCGATAACATAGGCCCATGAAAAAGCGGAAAATACATAGCCCATCCCGACCGCATCCAGACCAATATCTTTGGCCATTTCTGAACCGGCAATGGATAACGTGGCGCGGTCGCCGTAGTTGAAGGATGTGACGATAAACAACATCACCACTATCCAGTAGCGAGCGTTAGTGCGTTTTTCCGCGCTGCTCGCCGCCTGACTTAATGAACTCATTGTTGCACTCCTGAATCTTGGCTTTCGCCAGTTCATTCTGTACAGCACCTGTAGGGTGATCAGAATGAGAGGTTAGTGTGGGGCAGTTTTGGTACAGCTCGGGGCCGTTTTATTCTGACTCGCTGCCTTTCCGGGAACTGACGGGAAAAGTATATGAAGGAGTGCCTCTTTCCCTCACCGTGCAGGAACACAACATTAGAGAGGCAGTGAGAAGTTGTTTGGGGCATAAGCCCAAAGCAATGGAAGTTAGTTCACGTAATTGGGGTTTTATTGCCGGGTGGCGGCTTCGCCTGACCCGGCCTAGGGTTCAAATGAGGGTTGCATGCCCGTGCGGGCGAGAGGTTATTTAAGCAAGGTTCCCCAGTTTTCCACCCAGGGATTGGATTCGCTTTCCGGTTCCGGATGTTCACCGGCATCAATCAGCAGCATCTCACCCACACGCTGGGCGCTCTGTTCCTGCAACAGCGCATCAAACTGCTTACCGCCGCCGCAGAAATTGGCATATGAACTATCCCCGAGCGCAATAATGCCGTAGTGAACGTCGGGCTGATAACCCAGCAGGTCTTTAATTCTCTGAAATAGCGGCACGATGCTGTCCGGCAGATCGCCTTGTCCCGTCGTCGAGGTTACGACCAGGATGTACTTGTCTTTGTATTTTTCCCAGTCCGCCAGTTCCGGATCTTCATAAACCGTGGCTTTATGCCCTTGATTCGCGAGGATAGCTTCGGCCTCTTCGGCAACCAGCAGCGCGTTTCCATACATTGTGCCGACAAAAATACCAATTTCCGCCATAACCTTTATCTCCAGGGACTTAAGAATCTGTCTGCTCATCCTGACCTGACAGCCCGCTGAACTCAACCCTTTCATTCTCAGGGAGAAGCCCGCGCCAGCCAAACTGTGATAGCGCCTGCATCCAGACGTTATCTAACCCGGCACGAATAACCAGTGGTTCACCGGTGAAGGGGTGCGTAAGTTCAAGCTGGCTGGCATGCAGCATTAAGCGCTGGCAGCCAAAATGTTCCGCGGCGCTGCGGTTTTGTCGCAAATCACCGTGCTTACTATCGCCAATAATCGGATGACGCAAATGCGCCAGGTGACGTCTGAGCTGATGTTTACGACCGGTTTTAGGCTCCAGCTCCACCAGCCCGTAACGGGTGGTTGGATAGCGACCGGTTGCCACGGGCATTTCTACCGTCGCCAGCCCACGATAGTGGGTTACCGCAGGCTGTGGGCCTTTGTCGTCACGGGCAAATTTATCAGCAATCTTGTCCAGCTCTTCCACCAACGGATAATCCAGCACGGCATCATCCATCAGCCAGCCGCGCACAATCGCATGGTAGCGTTTTTGGATTTGATGCTGCTCAAACTGCTGTGCCAGCCGTCTTCCGGCCTCGCTGGACAGCCCCATCAACAGCACACCGGATGTCGGTCTGTCGAGTCGGTGGGCGGTAAAAACGTGCTGACCAATCTGGTCACGCACTGTTTGCATTACCACCACTTTCTCATCGCGGTCGAGCCAGCTACGATGAACCAGCCAGCCCGAAGGTTTGTTGACTGCAACCAGCCATTGGTCTTGATAGAGAATTTCCAGCATCAGGCGTCATCACGGGTAAATAGCGCATCCAGATCCTGCAATGCAATCAGGATCACATCGCGCTGCGGATGATCGGCTGCCAGCGCCATTTCATAATATGGCGCAATAGCGAACGCTTCCGGAAGTGGCTGCGCATTATCAAGCAGCGCATGCATGCGGGGAATCAACACCCACTGCAGCCATTCAACCGGCTCCATGGTATCCATACAAAAAGGCTGCGTGCTGGAAAACAGATGCGCTTCTGGCTCATCCATCCGCCAGTGATTATGTTCACGCAGCAGTGCTTCAAGCGCATGCAACTGCTCGCGCACACGGTCATGAGTCGTCATGAAATTAACCTCAATGATGAAAAATCTGGCGCGAAGAATAGCACTAGTAGAAAGGAAATAAAAAAAGGGAGCACTGTAAAAACAGTGCTCCCGGTTCGTTTCGCAGCATTCCAGCTACTTTTGGTGCTCCCTGCTCATCCGTGACAACTTTTCCTGTGGTCTTGCGACCTCGTTCATCCTGAACATTTGCATCCTGCTCACACCGCCCCCGATGTGAAAACTTCATCCTGAAGTGTCCCTGGCCATCCTGACCCGCCGAACATCCTGACCGGCTCTCGTTCTCCATCCTGGAGGTGTCCTTTAACGCTTCCTGCGTTTTCCTCTTTGCTTCATCCTGAAACCTGTCCTTGCAGCACCGTCCTGGTGTGTCCTGCCGAAGCGTCATCATCCTGATGTTCACTTCGTTGTGCGACTCCTTGTCGACAGAGATAGAATCGCCTGTTTCGCATTGTCTTACAAGACACTTACAGACATACCCTAATGATTATTTTCGTATGAAAGTTGACAATAAAACATTAACCAATTGAATTATAAATAGTTAATATTATATCGGTCGATGAAGTCTGTACTGATCACCTGGCAATCTCCTACAGGGTTTGTAAGAGATCTCTCACACGCCTTAGGGCAAACTGGATTACAGAACAGGCTTAAGTTGAGTAAGAAATTCCGCAAGTGAGGCCGCCAGAACCGTGCGTTTACGGGTTCCCAGCGTTTCCTTGCAGACTTCCCCAGACAAGTTGCACACTGAAATAACATCAAGTTCATTGTCCAGTGTGGCAATAAAAAGCGTAGGAGAGAGCTTAAGGCGTTTTTGCGTAACCAGGTGGCCGATCAGGTTTTCCTGTACGCGTCTGAAGTCATCTTCAGACCAGGTTTGCAGAAGAGTCAGTTTCTCATCCGCAAATTGTGCGTGCATGTCCCCGGCAAACTGGGTGGTATAAAACGCATGAACAGCGGGTTGTACCACAATTTCAAAGGCGCGTTCAACAGCGTTTACATTCTGCTCGCCCACAAAAGGCTGCGGTTGCCAGTACACCGCATCGTTCGTGGAGGAGATGATGCACGGGGACGGTACGCCATACAGCTCTTCACTCAGCGGCCAGCTGTTGTTTTTTTCATGCCATGCGTCGCAATAACGCGTCGTAAAGGCTGTCAACGCCTGTGCGGTCAATTCGTCCACTGATTTCTCTCTTCACAAAAGCCAGGATACACTTGTCGCATAGTGTATCTGGTTTATGACGGTGAAACATGTCTTCTTATGAAAATCATCGGGCGCTTGACGGCCTGACTCTCGGAAAATCAACGGATTACCGGGATATTTACGACGCCAGCCTGCTGCAGGGTGTTCCGCGCAGCCTGAACCGCGACCCGCTGGATCTCAAGGCCGATAATCTGCCTTTTCACGGCGCGGATATCTGGACGCTGTATGAACTGTCATGGCTGAATGCCAACGGTTTACCGCAGGTTGCGGTCGGCCATGTGGAGCTGGATTACATCAGCGTTAATCTGATTGAATCAAAAAGTTTTAAGCTGTATCTGAACAGTTTTAATCAGACGCGTTTTGACTCATGGGAACACGTCCGTCAGACGCTGGAACACGATCTGCGCGCCTGCGCGCAGGGTGATGTCAGCGTGGCGCTCTATCGTCTTGACGAACAGGAAGGGCAGCCGATAGCCCACTTCAATGGCACCTGCATCGACAATCAGGATATCGTCATTGATAACTACCAGTTCAGCACCGACTATCTGGAAAACGCCGTGAGCGGCGACAAGGTAGTAGAAGAGACGCTGGTCAGTCATCTGCTGAAATCCAATTGCCTGATCACCCACCAGCCTGACTGGGGTTCCATACAAATTCAGTATCGTGGTCGCAAAATCGACAGGGAAAAGTTGCTGCGCTATCTGGTCTCCTTCCGCCACCACAATGAATTTCACGAACAGTGTGTGGAACGCATTTTCAATGACCTGCTGCGTTTCTGTCAGCCGGAGAAACTGAGCGTATACGCACGCTACACGCGACGCGGCGGCCTCGACATCAACCCATGGCGCACCAACACAGATTTCACCCCCGCAACAGGCAGACTGGTGCGTCAGTAATCTTTTTTCTCAATTTTGCGTGCCGGATTCCGCACGCAAGGTTGTGAAAGGTCATAAGCCAGGGCTATTGTAATCAGTAGAGGATGATATCTCTCGTCCCGTAAGGAGTTTACTTGATTACACATATTAGCCCGCTTGGCTCAATGGACATGTTGTCGCAGCTGGAAGTCGATATGCTTAAACGCACGGCCAGCAGCGACCTGTATCAACTGTTTCGTAACTGTTCGCTTGCCGTTCTGAACTCCGGCAGTTTGACAGACAATAGCAAAGAGCTGCTGTCTCGTTTTGAAAGTTTCGACATTAACGTGCTGCGCCGTGAACGCGGTGTGAAGCTGGAACTGATCAACCCACCTGAAGACGCGTTTGTCGATGGGCGCATCATTCGCGCGCTGCAGGCCAACCTGTTTGCCGTCCTGCGCGACATTCTTTTCGTCAATGGCCAGATCCATAACGCGGGTCGTTTTCAGCATCTGGATCTCGAAAGCTCGGTTCACATCACCAACCTGGTCTTCTCCATTCTGCGTAACGCCCGGGCACTTCACGTCGGTGAAGCGCCGAACATGGTCGTCTGCTGGGGCGGTCACTCCATCAACGAGAACGAGTACTTGTATGCGCGTCGCGTGGGCACTCAGTTAGGCTTGCGTGAACTGAACATCTGCACCGGGTGTGGTCCGGGCGCGATGGAAGCACCAATGAAAGGCGCCGCGGTCGGCCACGCTCAGCAGCGCTACAAAGACAGCCGCTTTATCGGTATGACCGAGCCGTCAATTATCGCGGCGGAACCACCAAACCCGCTGGTGAACGAACTCATCATCATGCCGGACATTGAAAAACGTCTGGAAGCGTTCGTCCGTATCGCTCACGGCATTATCATCTTCCCTGGCGGCGTAGGGACTGCAGAAGAGCTGCTGTACCTGCTGGGGATCCTGATGAATCCGGCGAACAAAGATCAGGTTCTGCCATTGATCCTGACCGGACCAAAAGAGAGCGCAGATTACTTCCGCGTACTGGACGAGTTTATCGTGCACACGCTGGGAGAAGAGGCGCGCCGTCACTATCGCATTATCATTGACGATGCAGCGGAAGTCGCTCGCCTGATGAAAAAAGCAATGCCGCTGGTGAAAGAGAACCGCCGGGACACCGGTGATGCCTACAGCTTTAACTGGTCAATTCGTATCGCGCCTGATTTGCAGATGCCGTTCGAACCGTCCCACGAAAACATGGCGAATCTGAAACTGTATCCAGACCAGCCTGTTGAAGTGCTGGCTGCAGACCTGCGTCGCGCATTCTCCGGTATTGTCGCGGGGAACGTGAAAGAAGTCGGCATTCGCGCCATTGAAGAGTTTGGCCCGTACAAAATCCACGGCGACCCTGAGATGATGCGCCGCATGGACGATCTCCTGCAGGGCTTTGTTGCACAACATCGTATGAAGTTGCCGGGCACTGCGTATATCCCGTGTTACGAGATCTGCGCATAACCTTCAACACCGGGTAGCTGATGCTACCTCGGTGACAGTTTTGTCCATATCAAAGCCGGATTTGGCGCATCAGCCAACCGGCTTTTTTAGTGATACCAGTCACATAGCTCACGCAATAACATAAATATCAATTATCTTTCGTCTGACGCCCCCCGAAACGCAAACGATTACCTTCCAAAGGAAACCGTGATTTATCACCGCAAATTATAATTAGTCATCAGAATCCACTAAAAACAACAGTTTTTATAGCGCAACCCTCGTATCTTCGCGCCCTGCCTTTCATGCCATATGTCGTTAATGTTAGCCTTCACGCCCGTAAATTCGCTTTGACTATTTTTTAACAGATTAATGGTCCAAATTTATCCACATAAAAGGTGGATTATTGCATTTGAGATCGCGATCACTGATACATTCATTACTTAAATGTATCTTTCCGCCCGAAAATTATTACGGCGAAAAATTATATAAAAATCGCTAAACGAATTTCGTTTTACAGTCGGGTATTTTTTCATTGGATTGAACCCAAACCCGACTTTTTAAGCTTCCTCCAGGAGAAACAGATGGAAAACACGCAAACCAGCACTATCGTTACGGGCCAGACCCGCAGCGCATGGCGCAAGACAGACACCATGTGGATGCTGGGCCTTTACGGCACGGCGATTGGCGCGGGTGTATTATTCCTGCCAATTAACGCAGGCGTTGGCGGTATGATCCCGCTGATCATCATGGCCATTCTTGCCTTCCCAATGACCTTCTTTGCTCACCGTGGTCTGACCCGCTTCGTGTTGTCCGGTAAAAATCCGGGTGAAGACATCACTGAAGTTGTCGAAGAGCACTTTGGCGTTGGCGCAGGTAAACTGATTACTCTGCTCTACTTCTTCGCTATCTACCCTATTCTGCTGGTTTACAGCGTTGCAATCACCAACACCGTTGAAAGCTTCCTGACTCACCAGTTGGCGATTACGCCGCCGCCGCGTGCAATCCTCTCTCTGATTCTGATTGTCGGCATGATGACCATCGTGCGCTTCGGTGAGCAGATGATCGTGAAGGCAATGAGCATCCTGGTATTCCCGTTTGTTGCGGCACTGATGCTGCTGGCACTGTACCTGATCCCTCAGTGGAGCGGTGCGATTCTGGAAACCCTGTCCTTTGATTCTGCGGCAACCACCGGCAACGGCCTGCTGCTGACTCTGTGGCTGGCAATTCCGGTAATGGTGTTCTCCTTCAACCACTCCCCGATCATCTCCTCCTTCGCCGTGGCGAAGCGTGAAGAGTACGGTGATGAAGCAGAGAAGAAATGCTCCAAGATTCTGGCATTCGCTCACATCATGATGGTACTGACCGTTATGTTCTTCGTCTTCAGCTGCGTATTCAGCCTGACTCCGGCGGATCTGGCTGCAGCGAAAGAGCAGAACATCTCTATCCTGTCTTACCTGGCCAACCACTTTAACGCACCGATTATTGCCTGGATGGCGCCGATCATCGCGATTATTGCTATCACCAAATCCTTCCTCGGCCACTACCTGGGCGCGCGTGAAGGTTTCAACGGTATGGTAATTAAGTCTCTGCGTGGCAAAGGCAAGTCCATCGAAATCAATAAACTGAACAAAATCACTGCACTGTTCATGCTGGTAACCACCTGGATTGTGGCGACGCTGAACCCGAGCATCCTCGGTATGATTGAAACCCTGGGTGGCCCGATCATCGCGATGATTCTGTTCCTGATGCCGATGTATGCGATTCAGAAAGTACCGGCAATGCGTAAATACAGCGGCCATATCAGCAACGTGTTCGTTGTGATTATGGGCCTGATCGCTATCTCCGCTATTTTCTACTCTCTGTTCAGTTAATTCCCCTGCGCCGCTCTTCGGGGCGGCGCACCTCGATACACAATGGACGCCTCATGATTAGCGTATTCGATATTTTCAAAATCGGCATTGGCCCTTCCAGCTCCCATACTGTTGGCCCGATGAAAGCAGGCAAACAATTCACGGATGACCTGATTGCACGCGGAATTCTCACTGACGTAACCCGCGTAGTGGTTGATGTCTATGGCTCTCTGTCCCTGACCGGGAAAGGTCACCATACCGACATCGCGATTATTATGGGCCTGGCGGGTAATCTGCCGGATACCGTAGACATTGATGCTATCCCGGCCTTTATCCAGGATGTGAATACCCATGGACGTTTGCTGCTGGCAGACGGTCAACATGAGGTCGAATTCCCGGTTGATAAGTGCATGAATTTCCATACGGATAATCTGTCACTGCATGAAAACGGGATGCGTATTACCGCACTGGCGGGCGAAAAAGCCATTTACAGCCAGACGTACTATTCCATCGGCGGCGGATTTATCGTTGATGAAGAACACTTTGGTTTGCCGAATAACAATCCGGTAAGCGTGCCGTATCCGTATAAATCCGCAGCCGATTTGCAACGACACTGTCAGGAAACCGGCCTGTCACTTTCCGGCCTGATGATGCAGAACGAGCTAGCCCTGCACAGCAAAGAAGAGCTGGAACAGCACTTTGCAAACGTCTGGGAAGTGATGCGTAGTGGAATTGAACGCGGTATCACTACCGAAGGTGTATTGCCGGGCAAACTGCGCGTTCCGCGTCGTGCGGCAGCGCTGCGTCGTATGCTGGTTAGCAGTGACAAAACCACAACTGACCCGATGGCAGTTGTAGACTGGATCAACATGTTTGCGCTGGCCGTAAACGAAGAGAACGCTGCCGGTGGACGTGTCGTTACCGCCCCGACGAACGGCGCATGCGGGATTGTTCCTGCGGTGCTGGCGTACTATGACAAGTTTATCCGCGAAGTGAACGCTAACTCACTGGCACGCTATATGCTGGTCGCGAGCGCCATCGGTTCCCTGTACAAGATGAATGCCTCAATTTCGGGTGCTGAAGTCGGCTGTCAGGGTGAAGTCGGCGTGGCGTGCTCTATGGCGGCAGCGGGTCTGGCAGAACTGCTGGGCGGTAGCCCGACGCAGGTATGTATCGCCGCAGAAATCGGTATGGAACACAACCTGGGTCTGACCTGTGACCCGGTTGCCGGACAAGTTCAGGTTCCGTGCATTGAGCGTAACGCCATTGCATCGGTGAAAGCGGTGAACGCGGCTCGTATGGCGCTGCGCCGTACCAGCGAGCCTCGTGTCTGCCTCGATAAAGTTATCGAGACCATGTACGAGACAGGTAAAGATATGAACGCCAAATACCGCGAAACCTCGCGTGGCGGTCTGGCGATGAAGATCGTTACCTGCGATTAATTCTCAGCACATTTTCGTATCTGTAGGCCGGATAAGGCGCTCGCCGCATCCGGCTTTTATTGCCTGATGGCGCTGCGCTTATCAGGCCTACGGATAGCACTATTTCACAATGCTCGTCTCCACTCGTCGTGAATGTTACCCTACAGACTAATTTGTTAGGGAGAACACCGTGGCCGTCCATCTGCTCATTGTCGATGCACTCAATCTCATTCGTCGCATTCACGCCGTCCAAGGGTCGCCTTGTGTGGAGACATGCCAGCACGCACTCGATCAGCTGATTGTGCACAGCCAACCCACGCACGCCGTGGCAGTATTTGATGATGAGGCGCGTAACAGCGGTTGGCGTCACCAACGGCTGCCTGACTACAAAGCAGGTCGCCCACCGATGCCTGACGATTTACACCAGGAAATGCCCGCCCTACGCGCCGCTTTTGAACAGCGCGGCGTCTGTTGTTGGGTCTCTAGCGGGAATGAAGCCGATGATTTAGCCGCAACGCTGGCGGTGAAAGTCACCCAAGCGGGACATCAGGCAACCATCGTCTCAACCGATAAAGGCTATTGTCAGCTACTCTCCCCAACGCTGCGTATTCGGGACTATTTCCAGAAGCGCTGGCTGGACGCGCCATTCATTGAGAAAGAATTTGGCGTAATGCCTCAGCAATTGCCAGATTATTGGGGACTGGCCGGGATCAGCAGCTCAAAAGTGCCGGGCGTTGCAGGTATTGGTCCCAAGAGCGCAACACAGCTACTCGTGCAGTTTCAGCATCTGGAAGGGATTTACGCACATCTGGAAGACGTGCCGGAAAAGTGGCGTAAGAAACTCGAAATACATAAAGAGATGGCGTTTCTGTGCCGTGATATCGCGCGGCTGCAAACGGACTTACATATCGACGGAAATCTCCAGCAGCTACGCCTGGCACGGTAGTCTTATTGCCGGATGGCGCTACGCTTATCCGGCCTACATTTCGTGCAATCCTGTAGACCGGATAACGCAATTACCAGGCGGTGTGGTACAGCTCGACGATATCGGCAATGCTTGCTTCACGCGGATTACCGCCCGTGCAAACATCGTCAAATGCCGCCTGCGCCAGCGCCGGGATATCTTCCTTACGTACCCCCACATCACGTAAGTGTGGCGGGATACCGACATCGCGGTTAAGCGCAAACACAGCATCCACCGCAGCCTTACGCGCTTCTTCCAGCGTCAAACCTTCCACTTTCACCCCCATCACCCGGGCGATATCGCGGAATTTCTCTCCGGTGTATTCGGCGTTGTAGTGCATCACGTGCGGTAACAAAATGGCATTGGCGACGCCGTGCGGTGTGTTATAAAAGGCCCCCAGCGGATGCGCCATGCCATGCACGAGTCCCAGACCGACGTTTGAAAATCCCATCCCGGCAACGTACTGACCCAGCGCCATTGCCTCACCGGACTGGCTGTCACCATTAACAGAACCACGCAACGCCCCGGCAATGATCTCAATGGCTTTGATGTGCAACGCGTCAGTGAGTGCCCACGCCGCCCGCGTAATATAACCTTCGATAGCATGGGTCAACGCATCGACCCCGGTCGCCGCTTTTAACGCGGCAGGCATACCGTCCATCATATCGGCATCAATAAACGCCACCTGCGGGATATCATGCGGATCGACACAGACAAATTTACGCCGATTTTCTTCATCCGTGATCACGTAGTTAATGGTCACTTCCGCCGCCGTCCCTGCCGTCGTAGGGATTGCCATAACCGGTACGCTCGCAGCACGTGTTGGCGATAACCCTTCAAGGCTGCGGACATCGGCAAACTCAGGGTTATTGTGGATAATGCCAATCGCTTTACAGGTATCCTGCGGGGAGCCGCCGCCTATCGCTATCAGATAATCAGCGCCACTTTGCTGAAAGACTCCTAATCCCTCCTTCACCACTGCAATTGTAGGATTCGGGATCACGCCGGAATAGATTTCCCACGGCAAACCGGCGGCATCCATACGGGATGTCACCTTATCGACAACGCCGCACTGTACCAGGTTTGCATCGGTGACAATCAAAGCCTTGCGATAACCCCGACGGATGACCTCGTCCGTTAATGCCCCAACAGCTCCCCGGCCAAACCATGCCGTTTCATTCAGAATCATTCTGTTCGCCATCGTATTTCTCCTTTTCGCTATGCGAAATTACTCTTCAATTCGTAATCCGTAAGATTTGAATTTCTCCAGCACAATGGCGATCTCTTCGTCATCCAGCACCGGCACCGGGTCGACAATCGCCAGGGTGCTCAGATACAGGCGGGCCAGGACTTCGACTTCATGCGCCAGCCATAGTGCTTTTTCCAGATTTGCTTCACAGGCAATCAACCCGTGGTGCTGCAACAGCGTTGCCTTACGGCTTCTCAACGCGACGCTCACATGCTCTGACAGCTCTCGTGTACCAAACGTCGCATACGGCGCACACGGGATAGAGTTCCCCCCAGCCGCGGCAATCATGTAATGGATTGCCGGAATAGGACGGTTCAGAATCGATACGGCGGTGCAATGAATCGCATGGTTATGAACGACCGCATTGGCATCCGGACGCGTCTGATAAGCCGCCAGGTGAAAACGCCATTCACTGGAAGGTAATTGTCCTTTATCATATTTGCCGTCGTTATCTACGAACACGATCATGTTTTCAGTGAGTCTTTCGTAAGGGATACCGCTGGGTGTGATCAGCATTCCATTTTCATAGCGCGCACTTACATTTCCGGCGGTACCCTGATTCAACCCAAGGCGGGTCATTTCCAGGCAGGTTTCGATGATTTCACGTGATAAACGCATTCTTTCCATAATGATTCTCCGGGTACAGTTGCCCCTCGTCTTTATTGCGAAAAAATGCGCCGCAGAGTAAGACGGGTCAGGTTTCAGATATGAGCAGCCACTGAACATATTTATTCAGATTCAGTTGGCCGATTTAGTTAGTGTGACGAATTATTGTTGTCTTACACGCTTAATTAGTTTCATCTCAACTTTTACAGTTTCTTTAATTGGCTGATCATCAATAGCACTCATCATCATAGCGAACGCTTTTTCCGCCCAGACATTTTCATCCTGCTGCATTGACCAAACATTATTCGCAAGGAATCCCAGCATCGGATGTTCATCAAATGTTCCGATATTAATATCCGGTGGAATCACACCGAAACGATTGCGAATAGCAATGACGGCACCTTCCAGCACAGGTAATGATGAGGCAATAAACGCCTGCGGACAGCCCTGTTCGTTGATCAGTTTCTCCATCAACCGGTAGCCGCCATCCGGCGTATTATCCGGACCTTCTCGCACCCAGTCGCGATGAGAAATCCCATTATTACTCAATGCGTTAAGATAACCTTTTAAACGATCGCCAATACTGGGCAATCCGGTATCCCCGACTAAAAACCAGATCGGAGATTTGCCTGCATCAAACAAACTTTGCGTCAGCTTTTCACCGCCTAAAATGTTATGACTTTCAACCAGTGCGTTATCGGTATACTTAAAATCCCTGTCGAGTAGCACCATCGGTTTTCTGACCTGACGCAAATGGTGTTGCTGATTCTCTAATGTTGAGGGAACAATAAAAAGGCCATCAACATTACGAGCGATTAACGCTTTCGTTAATTTGTTTTCGTAATCAACATCATCGTAGGTACAACTAATCGTTAATTGATATCCAGAACGACGACAACGTTGTTCAAGTTTTTCGGCCAGTGTGGCAAAAAAGACGTTAGATATATTGGGCACAATCAGCCCCAACGTATCTGTTTTATTCAGTTTCAGGCTGCGGGCTGAATGGTTTATGACATAACCATACCGTTCAACGTATTCATTAATACGCGTTTGGGTTTTGACACTGATACGATATTGCTCAGCCTTCCCGTTCAGCACCAGTCGCACGGTCGTCACCGATAAATTCAGATCGCTGGCTATCTGTTCTACTGTTTTAGCCATTTATATGTCCCAGTTCACATCCAAAAACGTCAATTCACAATCATAAAAGTATTTTAAACTTTTGTCTTACTGCATAACCTGGTTAAGCGCCTGCTGTTGATCCCACATCATCAGATATGCCTGGTATTTACGGTCATAGAAGTCCTGCCGTGCAGGATTCGCTTTAATCACCTCGCCTGGGCAAACCATCGCCCGGCAGGCGGCGGGAACATCTGCCCACATCCCGCAGGCTACCGCACCGGTGATAGCCGCGCCTAACGTCACGGCATCTTCTTCCTGCAAAAGATGAATATCGCATCCGGTGGCGTCGGCATACTCTCGCAACCACAGTGGATTATGTGTTGCACCGCCACACAACGTCAGTCGAGAAATGCTATGACCGTTGTCGCGCATCACTTGCATAATGTGTCGGGTGCCGCAGGCAATCGCCTGTAATGTCGCCAGATACAGACGAGCAACCTGCATCTCGCCTCGTTCAAGCGTCAAACCGCACACGCTGCCCCGGGCATCAGGTCGCGCACGCGGGGAACGGTTACCGTGATGATCGGCCAGTACATGCAGATAACGACCAGGCTCTGACTCCTGCGCTTCCAATGCAGCCACCCACTCATTAACTAACACTATCGGATGACAACCCCGTGCCTCAGCCTTGTGATACAACTCAGCGCTGGCACCTGACTCCTGAAGCGTCCAGTCAACCAGCGCCCCAGCCGCGCTTTGCCCCCCTTCCGTCAGCCAGTAACCCGGCAGCATGGCGGACCAGTACGGGCCCCATACGCCCGGTGTATGAATCTCCTGCTCGCTGCACAACATATGGCAGTTTGATGTTCCGCTGATCAGCGCCAATGTTCCCGCAGGCTCGACACCGGCAAGCGCCACGCCCCCCGCATGCGCATCAATCATGCCACTGGCAACAACCACCGCTGTCGTCAGTCCCAGCGCCTGTGCCGCATCGGGGCTGAGCGTCCCAACGGCCGCGCCAGGGGGCAGGACCCGCAACGGAATTTTGCTCAACAAATCCGTTAATTCAACCGCATCCAGCAGGGAGTGGCAAAAGCGTTGTTCATGTGCCAGATAGTTCCATTTACAGGTTAAAGTACACAGACCTGCAACATCACAAGCGGTGGCTTGCCAGACCAAAAAATCTGCCAGATCGTAGAAGCGGTGTGCACTCTGCCAGGTCGCAGGGAAATGGTTTTTTAGCCACAACACTTTGGGTAGTTCCATTTCGACACTGACTTCACCACCGACATAGCGCAACGCCGGGTCCTGTGTAGCGTTGATCCGCTGTGTCTCCTGCACCGCACGATGATCCATCCACATGATGATGTTGTGGTCTGACGGTTCCCCAGGTGAAACCGCCAGCCCCTGCCCCTGTTCATCCAGAGCCACTAACGAACAGGTGGCATCAAACCCCAGCGAGCGGATCTCCTCAACGCAAACCCCGGCTGACGACACAGCCTCCTTCACGGCATGGCAAACCTGCTGCCAGATTTCGGCAGATGACTGCTCTACCCGCTCAGGGCCAGGTCGAAACTGCGAGATAGGGAATGTCGCAAAAGCCAGCCGTTTGCCACTGGCATCAAAAACACCCGCCCTGACACTGGCAGAACCGACATCCACTCCGAGGAAATATCCACTGCTCATAGTAGCTCCCTGACGCTGGCTAAGAATGGGGCGAATGTAACCGCCCCCGCGGTCTTATTTTTTACCGAATGGGTGCAACAGCTTGTCGATTTCCGGTGTATCAATGTTCTGCGCATTAACAAATTTCACCGGAATATCAATTTCTTTCGGTACTGACTGACCTGACACGGCCGCATTCAGCGTCTTAATACCCTGATAGCCAATCTGGTACGCATCCTGTACAACAAAGCCCTGGATCACGCCAGATTTCAGGAAGGCAATGATTGCTTCGGTGCTATCAAAACCAATCACCTTCACTTTGCCTTTCAGGTTTTGACTATCAATGGCGTTCGCCACACCCAGCGTTGAGCCTTCATTGGTGCCGTAGATCCCGGCAATATCGGGGTTTGCCTGGATCATATCGATGGTTTTATCCATCGCTTTTTGCGGATCACCATCGCTGTACTGAACCGGCAGCACGTTGATATCCGGATATTTTTCCTTCATTCTGGCCACAAAACCTTCCGAACGTTCGATTGCGGAAGAGGTTCCAGCCACGTGCGCAATAATGCCGACTTTCCCTTTGCTACCCACTTGTGCAGCGAGAGCATCTGCCGCTTCAGCCCCTGCTTTACGGTTATTCGTTGCCACAAAGCTGACCGGAATGTCAGAATTTACGCCTGAGTCAAACGTCACCACCTTGATGCCGCGTGAATTCGCTGTTTCCACTAATGGAGCCAGCGCATTGGCGTCTAATGCCGCCAACAGCAACCCATTAGGTTTTTGCGCCATTGCGTTTTCAACCAACTGAATCTGCTCAGCAATCTGAGTTTCATCGGCAGGCCCAACATAGCTGGTCTTATCGCCCAACTCTTTCGCCGCCGCTTCGGTACCCATTTTTACGGTCTGCCAGAATTCATGCTGGAAACCTTTACTGACCACAGGAAGGTTCATATCTTTAGCCAGTGCGCTGGATGTCATACAGGCCAGCAGGGATAACGCATAGACAAAATTCCTGGTTCTCATTGTTTTACTCCGTTCTGAGTGAGTCACCCTAAACGTCAGGGTTATGTTGTCCCGTGACTACCGGGTGCGTAAATCAACGAATTTTTTTGCGTAACGTGTCGAGATAAACCGCGGCGATAACGACGACGCCCATGGCCACCATTTGCCAGAACTGCGAGACGCCCATCAGGTTCAGACCATTTTTCAACACGCTCATAATGAATGCGCCGATAATGGTGCCGCCAATAGTGCCAATCCCCCCCATCAGGCTCGTGCCGCCAATGACCACCGCAGCAATGGCTTCCAGTTCATAGCCCACGCCGACGGTCGGCTGGCCCGAGTTCAAACGAGAAGCCAGAATGACCCCGGCAATCCCGGTCAGCAGACCACAAAAGGCGTAGACGAAAATTTTCACGCGCTGGACTTTAATCCCGGAAAGATGCGCAGCAACCTCATTACTCCCCACGGCATAGACATAACGGCCAATCACCGTTTTCTTGAGGATATAGGCGGCAATCAGGGCGACGACCACGAGGTAAAAAACGGGATAAGGCAGCACATCGAACAAGCGTCCCTGCGCCAGCATCTTGAAGGTGGGATAATCAGCAAAGTAAATTGCCCGGCCGTCAGTCATCACCATATTGATGCCTCTGACGGACATCATCAGGCCCAGCGTGGCAATAAAGGGCGGAATGGTCATTTTAGTGACCAGCAAGCCATTGATATAGCCGCATAATCCACCAGCGAGTACGCCGGCCAGAATACATACCGGCAAAGGCAAACCCAGGGTGGCGCTGATACCCACCGCAACACCAGAAAAGGCCACTACCGAACCGAGAGAAAGGTCGATTCCTGAAGTGATAATGACGAAGGTAACGCCAATCGCCATGATGCCAATCACCGAAGTTTGCAGGGCAATTGTCATAATGTTTTCTGTGTTAAAGAAAAATGGCGAACCGAAGCTAAAAAATATTACTAAAATAATCAGACTCAAAAGCGGTGCCAGGCGCATTAAAAGTTCTTTGTTAATTTTTATTTTCTTATTATTGCTGTCTGAAGAGGTTACAGAGATAGTCATAAATTAGTCCTCTAACGTCGCATATTGCATGATTTTTTCTTGTGTGGCGTCATCAGAAGCTAACTCTCCGGTAATACGCCCATTACGCATAACTAAAATGCGATCGCACATACCCAGCACTTCCGGTAATTCAGAGGAAATCATGATAATTGATTTCCCTTTTGCCACCAGTCGATTCATTAATTCATAAATTTCAAGCTTGGCCCCCACATCAATACCGCGAGTGGGTTCATCAAAGATGAGAATGTCGGTGTCCTTGCATACCCATCTGGCAATAATAATTTTTTGCTGATTACCGCCACTTAAATTCAACGCAGCCTGTTCAAGATGCGGCGTCTTAATACGCAGTGCTTTCACCTGCTCTTCGCTGGTTTGCTGACAGCGCTTGCTATCCACGTTGCCATATCGGTTGGAATACTCGGGGTAATTTCCTAGCATAATATTGCGTTCAACGGACAATCCTAATGCCAGGCCTTCCTTTTTTCTGTCCTCGGTTAAGTAGCTAATACCCTGCTGGATGGCATCAGGAATATCCTTGATTACCGTCTCTTTACCGTTCAGCTTGATGGTTCCGCTGTCGATGGGATCGGCACCAAAGATCGCCCGTGCAAGCTCTGTACGCCCGGCCCCCATCAGCCCGGCAAAACCCAAGATTTCCCCTTGATGTAAGGTAAAATCGATATTGTTCAGTACGCCTTTGCGCGTCAGGCCACTGACTTCAAGCACCGGTTTACGCTGGGGGTGCGGCTCGCGGCGGGGATAGATATTGCCAAGGTCACGCCCAACCATCATGGCAATCAGGTCGCTGATTTTGACCGAGTCATAATCCACTGTGGCAATAAACTGTCCATCCCGCATGACGGTAGCGCGATCGGCGATCAACGCCAACTCCTCCAGTCGGTGCGAGATATACACGATGCCCGTTCCCTGTTCTTTAAGTAAGCGTGTAACCCGGAATAAGCTGTCAATTTCGGTTTCCGTCAACGCCGCCGTTGGTTCATCCATAATAAGAATCTTGGCATTCACCGATATCGCTTTCGCAATCTCAACCATTTGTTGCTGAGCAACAGTGAGATCGGCAACCAGCGTGTCTGGGGAGATATTCAGGTTTAATTTTTGCAAAATATCGATAGCAGCCTGTCGCTGTTGTTTCTCATCCAGACGCCAGCGATTATTTTTGCAAAACTCCCTGCCAATAAAAATATTGTCTTCGACCGTCAGCTCAGGAAAAAGGTTAAACTCCTGATGAATAATGGTGATACCTACGTTTTGTGCGCTCAATGGGCTTGCAAACGAAACGGGTTGGTCCTCAAAAATAATATCCCCTTCATCAGGTTGATATACACCGGATAAGATTTTCATCAGGGTAGACTTTCCCGCGCCATTCTCCCCCAACAGCGCATGAACCTCACCTTTGCGTAAAGTAAAATCCACATTACTCAACGCTAATACGCCGGGAAAGCGTTTCGTAATATGACTCATCTGTAAAAATGTTTCAGACATTGCTGCTTTCCTCAATATACAGAAACTGTAATCAGTGAATCAGGCGAAAAACAGCGTTGCCAGGAAGCCATCGTCACCGTTAATGCGAATGTGCCTACAAGATCATATGCGTTTTATCAACGATGCTAACTCGAGTTAGCGATTGCCTTTTAAAGCTATTTTAGCTGCCAAAAATAGCCAAATCATTTGGTTTAAAACTGTGACACTGAACAGACAATTTATTTTATCTTATTAATTCAAAAAGAATTTAATGGAAAAGTCCGTATTTGTTTATTTGACGCAGATCGAATTTTAACCACTTCTCGTGAGGTTTCTCACAGTTCCATAACAAAAAAGTTGTGTAAAAAACTCTCTAATACCTAAGCTAACTCGAGTTAGCAAAAATGGGTAATTCAGCCATCTGCGACAGTGGTGTCCAACATCCGCTTTTGCAGCACGGCATAAAGTGAGATGAGGAACCTCGAATGAAAAAAAATAGTTTACCGAAAATCGGTATTCGTCCGGTGATTGATGGGCGTCGTATGGGTGTACGCGAGTCGCTCGAAGAACAAACCATGAACATGGCCAAAGCCACTGCCGCATTGATTTCCGAGAAACTTCGTCATGCCTGCGGGGCACAGATCGAGTGCGTTGTCGCAGACACCTGTATTGCCGGATTGGCTGAATCTGCCGCCTGTGAAGAAAAATTCAGTAGCCTGAACGTCGGCGTGACAATTACCGTCACGCCGTGCTGGTGCTACGGCAGCGAAACTATCGATATGGACCCCATGCGTCCGAAAGCTATCTGGGGTTTCAACGGGACGGAGCGTCCAGGTGCCGTGTATTTGGCTGCAGCCCTGGCTGCACATAATCAAAAAGGGCTTCCCGCCTTCTCTATTTACGGTCATGACGTGCAGGATGCAGGTGATACCACTATCCCTGCCGATGTTGAAGAAAAACTGCTGCGTTTCACTCGGGCAGGTTTAGCCGTTGCCAGCATGAAAGGCAAAAGCTACCTGTCCGTCGGCGGCGTTTCAATGGGCATTGCAGGCTCTATTGTCGACCATAACTTCTTTGAATCCTGGCTGGGAATGAAGGTTCAACCTGTTGATATGACCGAATTGCGTCGTCGTATTGACCAGAAAATCTACGACGAAGCGGAGCTGGAAATTGCCCTGGCGTGGGCGGATAAACATTTCCGTTATGGCGAGGATCAGAACGCGCAACAGTATAAGCGAACTGAAGAACAGAGCCGTGCAGTGCTGAAAGAGAGCCTGCTGATGGCAATGTGCATCCGCGACATGATGCAGGGTAACCAGAAACTGGCAGAGAAAGGCCGGGTTGAAGAGTCGATGGGGTACAACGCGATTGCCGCCGGTTTCCAGGGCCAGCGCCACTGGACGGATCAATATCCAAACGGCGACACCGCCGAAGCGTTGCTGAATAGCTCATTTGACTGGAATGGCGTGCGCGAACCCTATGTCGTCGCCACCGAGAACGACAGCCTGAACGGTGTCGCAATGTTGTTCGGCCACCAGCTCACCGGCACGGCGCAGGTCTTTGCTGATGTACGGACCTACTGGTCACCGGAAGCCGTAGAACGTGTCACAGGTAAACCGCTGACCGGTCTTGCTGAGCACGGCATTATTCACCTGATTAACTCCGGCTCTGCGGCACTGGATGGTTCCTGCAAACAGCGTGACAGCGAAGGCCAGCCCACCATGAAACCACATTGGGAGATCTCACAGCAGGAAGCCGATGATTGCCTGGCGGCGACCGAATGGTGTCCGGCGATCCACGAGTATTTCCGCGGCGGCGGTTACTCTTCCCGTTTTCTTACCGAAGGTGGCGTACCGTTCACCATGACCCGCATCAATATCATCAAAGGCCTGGGCCCGGTGCTACAAATTGCGGAAGGCTGGAGTGTGGAATTACCGAAGGAGGTGCATGCTCAGCTTGATGCTCGCACCAATTCTACCTGGCCAACAACCTGGTTTGCGCCGCGCTTAACCGGCAAAGGTCCGTTCAGCGATGTCTATTCCGTCATGGCTAACTGGGGTGCCAACCACGGTGTGCTGACGATTGGTCACGTTGGTGCGGACTTTATTACGCTCGCCGCCATGCTGCGTATCCCGGTGTGTATGCACAACGTGGAAGAAGAGAAGATCTATCGCCCTTCCGCATGGGCAGCCCACGGCATGGACAGCGAAGGCCAGGATTATCGCGCCTGCCAAAACTACGGCCCGCTGTATAAACGTTAATGCGACTCAGCCCGGTGGCGCTAGCTTACCGGGCCTACGGTTGCACAACGTGTAGGCCGGATAAGGCGTTTACGCCGCCATCCGGCACCGTCTCGGGAGTGATTATGAAGAATGACGTCATCCTGGTTCTCGACTGCGGCGCGACCAACGTGCGAGCCATTGCGGTTAACCGCCAGGGAAAAATTGTCGCCCGCGCCTCAACCCCGAACGCCAGTGATACCGCCGTCGAGAACGCTGGCTGGCATCAGTGGTCCCTCGACGCCATTGTGCAGCGCTTTGCCGATTGCTGCCAACAACTCACCACGGAACTGACCGCCTGTAACATTCGAGGGATAACGGTCACCACATTTGGCGTTGATGGCGCGCTGGTTGATGCGTATGGCAAACTGCTTTATCCGGTTATCAGTTGGAAATGTCCACGTACCGCCGCCGTCATGGCTTCTATCAGCCAACGGATATCCCCTCAGAAATTACAGGATATATCCGGCGTTGGCGCGTTCAGTTTCAACACGCTGTACAAGCTGGTATGGCTTAAAGAGAATCACCCGCAATTGCTGGAACAGGCACACGCCTGGTTATTTATTTCATCACTGCTCAACCATCGCCTCACCGGTGAGTTCACCACAGATATCACCATGGCCGGTACCAGTCAGATGCTGGATATTCATCAGCGCGATTTCAGTGTTGATATTTTGCAGGCTACCGGGATACCACGCCGACTGTTTCCACGTTTAGTTGAAGCGGGAGAGCAGATCGGAACGTTGAAAAATGACGCGGCAAAGCAACTTGGGCTCACCGCGGGCATTCCGGTTATCTCTGCCGGCCACGACACGCAGTTTGCGCTCTTTGGCGCAGGCGCGCAGCCAGATGAACCCGTGCTCTCCTCCGGTACATGGGAAATACTGATGGTACGCAGCGCCCAGGTGAATACTGCCTTACTCAGCGACTATGTGGGGTCTACCTGTGAACTGGACAGCCGGCCGGGACTCTATAACCCCGGTATGCAGTGGCTGGCATCCGGCGTGCTTGAGTGGGTACGTAAGTTGCTGTGGACACCCGACACCCCCTGGCAAACGCTCATTGATGAAGCGCAGGCCGTCCCGGCGGGCGCTGAAGGGATAACCATGCACTGCGACCTGCTTGCCAGTCCGCGTGCCGGCTGGCAGGGCGTCACGCTCAACAGTACCCGCGGACACTTCTACCGCGCTGCGCTGGAAGGATTGACGGCCCAGTTGCAGCACAATCTACACACACTGGAAACCATCGGTCATTTCAACGCGACAGAGCTACTTCTGGTTGGTGGAGGAAGTCGTAATGCTCTATGGAATCAGATAAAAGCGAACGTTTTGGGTATTCCCATCAAAGTGCTGGATGATGCCGAAACGACGGTTGCCGGTGCAGCGATGTTTGCCTGGTCCGGTATCGGCGAATTTGCCTCTCCGGAGCAGGCTCGTGCGCAGGTGGATTATCAATATCGTTACTTCTATCCACAAACAGAACCCGTATTCACAGGAGTCGAGTAACATGCTCAAAACGATTTCCCCCTTAATTTCCCCAGCTCTGTTAAAGGTGCTGGCTGAAATGGGTCACGGTGATGAGATTATCTTTTCCGACGCCCACTTTCCGGCCCACAGTATGGGGCCACAGGTTATCCGGGCCGATGGTCTGCAGGTCAGCGACCTGCTGCGGGCGATTATTCCGCTGTTTGAACTGGACAGTTACGCCCCACCACTGGTGATGATGGCCGCCGTCGAAGGAGACTCGCTCGACCCCGACGTAGAAGCTCGATATCGGCAGGCACTGTCATTACAAACACCTTGCCCGGACATCACGCGCATTGACCGTTATGCATTTTATGAACGCGCACAAAAAGTATTCGCAATCGTTATTACAGGGGAGCGGGCAAAGTACGGAAATATCCTGTTAAAAAAAGGGGTAACGCCATAATCTCTTACCTGAATGCCCGGCAGGTACGGGCATTCATCGCATGATGGGGTGAGAAAACATGAAAGCAGCACGCCTGCAAGCAATCCTGGATCTGTTGAGCAACCATAAAAGTCTGACGACTGAAACCTTATCCTCACTGCTCAATGTCAGTAAAGAAACTATCCGTCGCGATCTTACGCAACTGCAGGCGCAGGGTAAGGTACTGCGTCATCACGGGCGCGCCAAAGTGATACATCGGGTAAACCAGGACTGCGGCGAGCCGTTTCATATCAGACTGAAAAGCCATTATTCCCACAAAGCAGATATCGCCAGAGACGCGTTAACGTGGATAGAGGAAGGTATGGTGATCGCGCTGGATGCCAGCTCTACTTGCTGGTACCTGGCTCGCCTGTTGCCAGACATTAACATTCACGTATTTACGAATAGCCAACCGATTTGCCTCGAATTGGGAAAACGCGAAAATATTCAGCTGATCAGTTCCGGTGGTCGACTTGAGCGCAAATACGGTTGCTACGTTAATCCATCGCTCATCTCGCAGCTAAAGCCGCTTGATATCGACCTGTTCATCTTTTCCTGCGAGGGGATCGACCGCGACGGTACACTCTGGGATTCAAATGCTACCAACGCCGATTTTAAATCCATCCTGCTTAAGCGTGCGGCGCAGTCATTATTATTGATTGATAAGAGTAAATTTAATCGCTCGGGTGAGGCGCAGATTGGGCATCTGGAACATGTGACGCATATTATTTCAGATACAGAAATGATTGAAACAATCCAGGCCGGATGAGGCGTTCACGCCGCCATCCGGCAAATAACGATTATCGTTCGTCGCGGCGACCACCGACGGCAGCCCACAGACGACGCACGTGCACGGTGACTTCTTCACGGTCGTGATAAAGCTGACGCGCCTGAATCTGCGCATTCACGCCATGCTCATCGAGCTGTGCCTGAATATAAGCCAGGTTTTGCGACACTTCCTCGTAGCGCTTTTTCATCGGCAGCTTAAGGTTAAAAATCGTCTCGCGGCACCAGCCGTTCACCAGCCATTGCGCCATCAGCGCAGCAACTTTGGCCGGTTTCTCCACCATATCGCAGACCATCCACGAGATGTTGTTACGATTCGGGCGATACTTAAATCCATCTTCGCGCAGCCAGGTGACCTGCCCGGTATCCATCAGGCTTTGCGCCATCGGACCATTATCCACCGAGTACACCCACATATTGCGTTTAACCAGTTGGTAGGTCCAACCGCCAGGACATGCTCCTAAATCAACGGCATACATTCCATTGGCCAGACGCTCATCCCACTCATCGGCAGGAATAAACACATGCAGCGCCTCTTCCAGCTTCAGCGTTGAACGGCTCGGCGCATCAGCCGGGAATTTCAGCCGCGGAATGCCCATGTAGAACGGCGAGTTATTATCAGGCCAGGAGTAGCCGGTGTAGCAACAGCCAGGCGCAATAAAGAAGACGTGCACTACCGGACGTTTTGGCGTTTCATGCTTTGCCAGCACACCCGCTTCACGCAGCGCGGCGCGCAGCGGTACGGTAAATTTGCGGCAAAATTTAACCAGCTCTTTGCTTTCATTGGTGTCGGCAACTTCAACACGCAAATCGCCGCCTTTCTCCACCACGCCCTGCAGCATACCGACGATCGGTGTGATGCGGTCTTCCGGCGGCAAATATTGCAACAGCTCGCCGACAACAAACATTTGGCGGGCAAAAATCAGCGAGCTAAACGGTAACTCTTTAACGAGCTTTTCCGCATCTTCCTGCTGATAGCATTCAAAGATGACATAACCCGCATTTTCTTTGACGCGGGCGAAACCAAAGATTTCGCGACGCCCTGCTTTATCCGTAATTTCTGCGGCGCACTCTTTTTCAAAACCCGGGCGACACAACAATACAACCTTATTCATGGCTTACGCCCTTACGTTTCAATCGAATAGCGCCCACTAACATCAGTGCCCAGCCTACAAGGAAGCTAAAGCCACCGACAGGGGTAACAAACGCCCACAGGCGTAAATGAGAAAGCGCGAGGCAATACAGACTGCCGCTAAACAGCACGGTCCCTAATGCCAGAAACACGCTACTCCAGTAAAACCAAATGCTAATACGTCGCTGCATGGCGACGGCCAGACCAAAAATAGCCAGCGTATGAAATGCCTGATACTCAAGGCCAGTCTGAATCCACCCCATTTCAACAACGCCGAGGGTTTTACTCAGAACATGTGCCCCAAAGGCTCCCAGAGCTACAAAGATAAAGCCACTGATGGCGGCAAAAATCAGCATAAAACGGCTGGTCATGTTAATACCCTACGTAAATTATTGTTCATAACGAAAGCGGAATTTTTCTTGTTCCGTGGCCGCTTTCGCCAGTATCCACTGACGGAAGGCGGCTATTTTACCCAGTTCTGCCTGACTGTCATGACAAACAAGATAAAATGCGTTTTTGCTGACCAGAACATCATTAAAAGGACAAACCAGACGTCCGGCTTCAATTTCGGACTGCGCCATAACGTTATTGGCCAACGCTACGCCCTGTCCATGGATAGCGGCCTGTAGCACCATGGCGCTATGGCTGAAGATAGGTCCCTGCTGTACGTTGATATGATTCAGACCCAGCTGGCGCGTATAAGCTTGCCAGTCACGCCGTGATGCATCGTGCAATAACGTATGTTTTGCCAGATCCTCAGGCGTCTTCAGCGGTTTATCGCCGGTCAGCAACAAAGGAGAGCAAACGGGTAGCAAGTATTCTGCGTACAATTTCTCTACGCGTAAGCCAGGCCAGTTGCCGCGTCCGTAGAAAATAGCCACATCGACGTCGTCGGCCAGTTTATCTTCCTGACGGTCCACGGCCTGGATCCTGACATCGATTCCCGGATAAGCTGAGTTAAAGCTAGAGAGTCTGGGCACCAGCCATTGAATGGCAAAACTGGGCAATAAACTGACGGTAAGCGCGCCTTTTGCACTGCGTGCCTGAAGTTTACGCGTCGCATCGGTTAATTGCGAAAAAATCTCTTTGATGTCGAGGAAATAGCTTTGACCTTCTTCCGTCAACAACAGCGATCGATTGCGCCGACGGAACAGCTTCAGCCCCAAAAAATCCTCAAGTGACTTGATTTGGTGACTTACTGCGGCCTGCGTCACAAAAAGTTCTTCTGCTGCGCGCGTAAAGCTTAAATGGCGTGCGGCAGCATCAAAAACACGTAACGCATTTAAGGGTGGTAATCGTTTTGACATGACTTTTAGGCTTTGATGTTAAATGAATTTAACAATTATCTAACAGGCTGTAACCTATTAGTTTTTTTAATCTGAGCCATTATAAATTGTCCGTTGAGGTTCTACCAGCAAATACCTATAGTGGCGGCACTTCCTGAAGCCGGAACGAAAAGTTTTATCGGAATGCGTGTTCTGGTGGGCTTTTGGCTTACGGTTGTGATGTTGTGTTGTTGTGTTTGCAATTGGTCTGCGATTCAGACCATGGTAGCCAAGCTACCCTTTTTCACTTCCTGTACATTTACCCTGTCTGTCCATAGTGATTAATGTAGCACCGCCAAATTGCGGTGCTTTTTTTTGTCCGTGTGTCTGCCAATGACGACCGGCTATTTCTCCAGTTCTACCATCTCTTTCACATCGGTACGGTTAATCTGCTGTTTGTTGCCGTTAGCGTCTTTATACGAAATCATTCCTGTCTCATTATCGGTCTTTGGCTTACCGTCAGACACGATTGTCCGGCCATCGTTGGTGTGCATCACGTAATTCGGACCGGAACAGGCGCTCAGGGCAAAAGTCAGCATACAGGCAGAGATTATGGCGGCAGTCTTTTTCATATTCTTCTCCTCACAGCAATTTATGCCAGATAAAACGAATTCCATAACAGGCAAAATCATTCGCCTAACACTATTTAGCATAAGACACTGCACAGACTTCGCCGGGATATCCAGAGGATTCCGATGGTTAGCGCAACCCTTGTGTCTGCGCCCTTTTTGCGCCACGATCCGTTTACTGAACTGAGGAATACCATGAACGCTTTTAACCCCACGCAGTTTCGCGCACAATTTCCCGCACTCAACGATGCAGGCGTCTATCTCGACAGCGCCGCGACGGCATTGAAGCCGCAGTCGGTGATTGAGGCGACCCATCAGTTTTATAGCCTGAGCGCCGGGAACGTCCATCGCAGCCAGTTTGCTGAAGCCCAGCGTCTGACCGCACGCTATGAGGCCGCACGGGAAAAAGTCGCACGTCTCATCAATGCTCCCGATGACAAGACGGTGGTCTGGACCCGCGGTACGACGGAGGCTATCAACATGGTTGCCCAAAGCTATGCGCGTCCGCGCTTACAACCGGGCGACGAGATTATCGTCAGCGTGGCGGAGCATCATGCCAACCTGGTTCCCTGGCTGATGGTGGCGGAGCAAACGGGGGCTAAAGTCGTCAAGCTTCCACTCAATGCCCATTTGCTACCGGACGTCGAGCGTCTGGTTGACCTCATCACTCCGCGCAGCCGCATTCTGGCTCTCGGTCAGATGTCGAACGTCACCGGCGGCTGCCCTGACTTAGCCCGCGCGATTACGCTTGCTCATGCAGCAGGCATGGTGGTGATGGTGGATGGCGCTCAGGGAGTTGTACATTTCCCCGCTGACGTCCAGCAGTTAGATATTGATTTCTATGCCTTTTCTGGCCACAAATTATATGGTCCGACGGGCATTGGCGTATTGTATGGTAAACCCGAACTGTTGGAGGCCATGTCACCGTGGCTCGGCGGCGGTAAAATGATTAGCGAAGTCAGCTTTGACGGTTTCACCACACAGGCAGCACCGTGGAAGCTTGAGGCAGGTACGCCGAACGTTGCGGGCGTCATTGGATTAAGTGCGGCGCTTGAATGGCTTGCGGATAT
Source organism: Citrobacter sp. RHBSTW-00671 (assembly GCF_014103415.1). Classification (NCBI taxonomy): domain Bacteria; kingdom Pseudomonadati; phylum Pseudomonadota; class Gammaproteobacteria; order Enterobacterales; family Enterobacteriaceae; genus Citrobacter; species Citrobacter sp. RHBSTW-00671. The sequence goes on along the minus strand of NZ_JABXPR010000001.1, from coordinate 1,549,528 downwards.
TGATATCGTGCAAGCCGAAAACTGGAGCCGCAGTCTGGCAACGCTGGCAGAAGATGCACTGGCGAAACGGCCGGGATTTCGCTCCTTCCGCTGCCAGGACTCCAGTCTGTTAGCCTTTGATTTTATAGGTGTGCACCACAGCGATATGGTGACGCTGCTGGCTGAGTATGGCATTGCGTTGCGCGCCGGACAGCACTGTGCGCAACCGTTACTGGCCGAGCTGGGCGTCTCCGGGACGCTGCGCGCCTCATTTGCACCTTATAATAGCCAAAGTGATGTCGATACGTTGGTCACTGCCGTTGACCGCGCACTGGAAATATTGGTGGATTAATGACAACTCCTCTGCTCGCCGGACACCCGTTTGGCACAACCGTAACCGAAGAGACGTTACGCAATATTTTTATCCCGCTCACCCAGTGGGAAGATAAATATCGTCAACTTATTCTACTGGGTAAGCAACTTCCGGCCCTTTCGGATGATTTGAAGGCGCAGGCAAAAGAGATTGCCGGATGTGAAAACCGCGTTTGGCTGGGATACAGTCTGCATGAGAATGGCACACTTCACTTCTTCGGTGATAGTGAAGGCCGAATTGTACGCGGCCTGCTGGCGGTACTACTCACTGCTATCGAAGGTAAAACTACCGCGGAGTTACAGGCGCGTTCGCCGATGGCGTTATTTGATGAGTTGGGCTTAAGCGCACAACTGAGCGCGTCACGTAGCCAGGGGCTGAATGCGCTCGTTGAGGCAGCTCAGGATGCCGGATGGCAACGTTGATGCGTCTTATCCGGCCTATAACACGGCGTGAACAGTAGGTCGGATAGCGCAGCGCCATCCGACACAATCAGGGTTGGCGCGCCGCCTTCGCCATCATCTTCTTCAGCGCGTGGGACACGGCCACAAAACCAAAAGTCGCCGTCACCATGGTGGCAGCGCCAAACCCGGATGCACAATCCATACGCTTCGGCCCTTCCGCCGTGGCCTTCATTGCACACACCGAGCCATCTGCCTGCGGGTAAACTAACGCCTCCGTCGAAAACACGCAATCCACGCCCAACTTGCCTTTGCTGTTTTTCACCACCCCAAAATCACTTTTCAGCCGCTCACGTAGCTTCGCCGCCAGTGGGTCCTGGATGGTTTTTGCCAAATCAACCACCTGAATCTGCGTGGGATCAATCTGTCCCCCCGCACCGCCGGTGGTCACCAGCGGAACTTTATTACGTCGGCAATATGCGATCAGCGCCGCTTTTGGGCGCACACTATCAATTGCATCAATAACATACGAGAATCCTGCGCTCATATAGTCGGCAACGTTATCCGGTGTGACAAAATCATCAACCACGGTCACCCGGCACTCCGGGTTAATCTGGCGGATACGTTCGGCCATCACCTCGGCTTTCGCCAGGCCGACGTTATCACGCAAGGCATGGATTTGACGGTTAGTATTAGTGACGCACACATCATCCATATCGATGAGAGTAATCGCGCCAATACCGGTACGCGCCAGCGCTTCCGCCGCCCACGATCCCACACCGCCAATTCCTACGACACAAACGTGCGATTGGGCAAACAGCTGCAGCGCATTTTCGCCATACAGGCGTGCCGTGCCGCCAAAACGCTGACGCCAGGCGTCACTGATAACCACAGACATAGAACCTCAAATTCATTAATACCGAGCAGTATGACTGCCGGATGGCGCTTCGCTTATCCGGCCTACATTATTGAGCAGGCCTGATAAAGCGCAGCCGTCATCAGGCAATTAACCGCTAAATACGTTACCCGCGTTGGCCGCTGTTTTCAGCACCCACACGCGTCCGTAGTGATTATACCACCCGGCACGGTGTCCGGCGTCTGCACCAATACCCTGATAGATGTCGAAGTGCTGGCCTTTGATCGCCCCACCGACATCTAACGCGACCATCAGACGTAATTCATACTGACCGGTGAATTTCCCGTTATTGTCCAGCAGCGGAACTTCCGCCAGTAACGTCGTACCTGCCGGGATAATACTGCGGTCAGACGCCACGGATGCACGACCAATCAGCGGTACCGCACTGGCCCCTTTCACCGGCGCAAAAGATTGCGGCTTAAAGAAGACAAACGATGGGTTCTGCTCCAGCAGCTCACGCACTTCGGCCTCGCTGTGCGTTTCACCCCAATGGCGAATGGCCTGCATCGACATATCTTCTTTCTTCACTTCACCGCGATCGATCAGCACTTTACCAATACTGCGATAGGCGTGGCCGTTTTTCCCGGCATAGCTAAAGAAGTTAAGCGGGCTGCCGTCGCCAAAATCGATATAACCACTGCCCTGAACATCCATAATAAAGTTGTCCATCAGGGAGTTGCTGTACGCCAGAATGTAATTGTCGCTTAGCGCGCCTGCGTAGATCTCGGCCCGAGAGGGTAAGCGCCCACGTTTTGGCGGCATGCGATAGATAGGATACTGGAACTCACCCTGACGCGTGTGGCGCGCCTGAATAACCGGCGTGTAGTAACCGGTAAACTGGACGTTACCGTAATTGTCCGCCCCTTCCATTTGCCAGGCATCAATACCAAACTGGCGCATACTGCGCGTATCACCGCCCGCCCGTAACCACTGTTGGATAGCATCGTAGACATTGCTCTGATTGCCATATAAACGAGGCGATGCGCTACGGATCTGATTAACCTGCTCGGCGAAATCACCGGCATTGATTGGCGCGCCAACCGCATCAGGCTGGTTCACCAGTGAGAAAGGCTGGGTAAATTTCCCGTCTTTATACTGCTGCCCACGATCGGTGGGTTTTGAGGAACACGCGGCGAGCATTGCGACAACCGCTCCCGCCAGAAGATATTTTGCCCAACGTCCTTTCATTGTTCTCGTCTTATGTTGCCTGAATGCGAGACGAAGATAACAAACCCCCGAACCTAATGAAATGCGAATACATACCCCAACACAAATTTTGCGCAAAAAATAAACCAGAATGCGTTGTTTTTGTTCATTTTCAACCGAAAACAGTGATCCACGTAAAAAAAGGTTGCATGAAATCATTAGCAGAGTATAGTGCGCATCCACGGACGCGGGGTGGAGCAGCCTGGTAGCTCGTCGGGCTCATAACCCGAAGGTCGTCAGTTCAAATCTGGCCCCCGCAACCAATTAAAATTTGATGTAAGATTTTTGCGAAGTAATTTGAAATACAAAGCAAAAAGACGGACGCGGGGTGGAGCAGCCTGGTAGCTCGTCGGGCTCATAACCCGAAGGTCGTCGGTTCAAATCCGGCCCCCGCAACCAATTAAAATTTGATGTAAAGTTTTTGCAAAGTAATTTGAAATACAAAGCAAAAAGACGGACGCGGGGTGGAGCAGCCTGGTAGCTCGTCGGGCTCATAACCCGAAGGTCGTCGGTTCAAATCCGGCCCCCGCAACCAACACAATCTGTTAAGGTCGCTTAATAAGGCCTTAAAAATAAAACCGCAAAAGCGTTGAGCTTGATGCGGTTTTTTTGTATCTGCCGTCCGCCTGCATCTGATACAGGCGGTAGTCGCCGGGATTAATAGTAATTAACGTTAATGGTAGCGGTAGCCTCGAATTTTCCATTCCTTAACGGCGTTCCGTCGGGCTCAAGATAAAGGTAAATCGACTGGCCGAAGTTATCAGGGTCCATTGTATTGAACTGGACTGGCTCGAAGTTGGTCCCCGGAGGAGCATCAATAATAAATGTGACATAGGAATAGAACGCGACACCAAAACCACTGGCAGCATCATCGCCAGTCAGTTTGTTGAGTAACAAATGCTGGTCAGAACTCACCGGATTGCCATTGCTCAGTATGCGATACTCTATTTTAGTTAGCATCGTGCAATTATTGTTGCGCACTGAAATTGATTGCGTCGGCCCATTTTTAGCGCCACCGCCTCCATATTGTAGAAAGTTAAACGCACCAAAATCAACGCTTGTCCTGTCAACGGACAAGTTACATGTGGTTGGCGTAATCGGAATGGCAGGGGAATAAAAATAGAACCCTTTATCGACACCAGCAAAACCTATTCCAAAAGTCGTCGTGTCAAAGGCTCTAATCTGCTTATCTTTGATCTGATCGCCATAATTTCCGCCCAAATACCATAATTCGGCCTGAATCTCCCACTTAGCGCCATTAAGCTGAGCAGGTGTCGCATAGAACATCGTTCCTTTCTTAAGATGCCCCGAGAAGCTCCCGCTACCATCACCATACGTTACGGTATACCAGAATCCATAACCAAAGTCAGATGCAGATGATCCACCTGCCATTATCAAAAATCCTCCATCAGGCATCGTTTTAGATAGTGCAATAACAGACCAACTACGCCCTGAAACAGGGATAGAGCCCCCCGTGGTCGGATTACAGGTGGAAATTACCGGCCCACCGGACAGTACCGAACTCTGGAATAACTGCTGCATACTCAGGGCCATCCCCTTGCCGCTCAGCGTGACGGCCGTTATGGGCGATGATGTCATTGTTTGATTAATATATTGTTCCGCCGGAGTGGTAAATGAACAACTCGCCAATACGCTGCGAACGCCACATAACCCCAACAGTAGCAGCGTGATAACACCATATTTTTTCAGCATCAAATATCCTTTTTATTCATAAGCTGCAGTCACGGAAACATTCGCCACATAAGACCCGGCCACAACCTCTTCACCCGTGTCCACTTTCTGAAAACGCGCCGCGAAATGGAAAACTTGTTCACTATCCGTCGCTGTTTGATTGGTTAAGATAATTTCATTCAACAGGACATTTCTCGCGCTGGCGCCATCCGTATTAAAGATAACAACTCCGAGGTTTGTACTATAATAAACATCAGTTGCATTTGAATAAATTGCTTTAAATACACCATCCACTTCTGAATAACCACTCACTGTTAAACGTAGTGTCCTGGGTATTGGCGCCGTCTCGCTACCGCAGTTAGTAAGCGTAATATTAAACGGCGTATAGATGTCGCCCCCACTGTAATCAGTGGGTCCTAAAGAGCTAAATATGCCGCCAGCAGCAAACTGTTCAGGATAGGCATAAGGAAGGACAACATTCTGTATAACATTAATATTGCATACGGGTAATGTGATCGCTGCCTTTACGGTAACATCCATCATTGGCGCGGTAATAAACGTCTCTGCCGCCATCGTTAAAGTCGGAGAAGACAAGATCGCCGTGAATAAATAAGCAATATAATAGCGCATAATAATCCCGTTTAGTTATAACGAACAATAATCTGAAATGACTTATCCAAATTACCAATTTTGAGGTTATTTACGTATTGTTTAAAAAGATATATATCGTACATAGCAACATATCCCTCATCGCTACTCTTTAAAATTATGTCTCTCTCTTTATTAAATGTGACGAAAGAAGCGCTGACCCGGTCCTTTATTCCAATAGTCACATATAAAGTCTCATCAACTATACGCTCCTCATTACCGGAGGGGACAGGCGCTGAAAACGTTACCAACACTTTATGAAGAATATTATCGCAACCCGTTAAAAATATGCCTAAAGGGCGAACATAGCGCGACTCCCCACTCGAAGAAATCCCCAGATCGGTAGCGATAATCTGACCGAAATCCACGGTCATAGATTTGCCTCCCAGATTACTCTCCCCGCCCAAAGAGACATTACATGAAGGGGTTGCAAGCGTTGCAGTAAGCGTTACACGAACATTCTTGCTACTCCCTATACATTGGGACACATTGGTAGACTCACAAGCGGCAAAAGCCGCGGCGCTAAAGCAAAATGAAAACAGGCCAAATGCTAAATGACGAAAAATTTGGTTATGTATCATGGCGTCACCTTTATGCTGGCTGAAGCGATCCGGCAGCGCAGGCCGGAAATAAGCGGCGTTTTACCGATCATGCTGGCATGATCATCCAACTGATAGCTCACCTGGCAGCGCCCTTCAGCGCCATTACCCCAAATAACGGAAAGCGTGCCGCTGTCCTCCGCGCCGCGCACAAAGGCGATCCCCGCCTGGCCGACGGTGCCGACCGAGTTGCCAGCGCCATCCTGCACATCCGCCGCCAGCGGAATAAACCCGCCATCATCGCGCGTCAGCTCCAGCATAAATGCCTTACGGGCATCGGTTTCGATATTCACGCGCACCAGCGCTCCACTGGTCGGTACCACGACGCCAGTGGTGTTATCGATCGCAACATCGTTTTCCATGGTGTCAATATTCAGACCAACAGTGTTTTCCCGGTAGGGACTCAGGCTGGTAACGATCATATTGCCAAAACCATCTACCTGCCCATTGCCCGTCGAGGCGGACGCGCCTTTGGCACCGCTGGCGTGCACCAGCGCCATCGCCGAGTCTGGCGTTAAATAGCCGGAAGCCAGCGTCAGCCCGCCACTGTGCAGCACCAGCCCGCCGGTTGTGCTCAGCGAGTACTGTTGATCGCCGTTAAGCCCTTGCGTCGCTGACAATGAGGTTGTGCTGTAGGCGCCGTTGCGCGTCACCCAACTGCCGATGGTGGTGAGATCTTCGCTGTCTTTGTTACGACTGCTGGTGGTGTTCAGAGAGTAGTTATACATATTGTCTCGCGAGTTCCCTGTCGCCATCGCGCTGATACTGTCGTTACCTTTAAAATCGCTACTGCTGTTGATGCTCATACTGGAGAACGGGCGATAGTCCGAGCTGGAGCCCGATCCCAACGGGATAGAGAAACCAAGGTTGATGCTGTCGTCTGCTTCGCCAAACTCGTCATAGCTGCGTTGGACGGAAATGCTGTAACTCACACTCCCCACAGAATTGCTATACCCCACGGAATACTGCGACGTATTGCCATCATCGCCCCAATAGCTACGCCAGGTCCCGTTCAGATAAAACGAGCCAAAACTTTCATCATCGATAGTGACGTCCTGATAGATGTTGGCCTGTATCTCATTGCGCGTATGCGTATACGCGTGATACGCCTCCTGGGTGGAGGTGTTGTTATCAGAAGCATAATTATCCAGCGTATTTTTGAGCGACAGCGCATCGCTCATCGAAAAGTAGTTTTCTGAGGAAAAACGGTAGCCGACCACGCTGAAGGTGGTGCCCGTCGCCGTGAAATTTTTGCTGTAGTTAAGGCTGTAGCTCTGCCCTTTTAAGGTGCCAACGTCATCAGCAGTAGTTTGTGAATGCGTCACGTCGAATGAAAATGCCCCGATGCTGGTATTCATTGCCACACCGAGCATGCCGGCGGTGTATAAATTTTCTACCATTTGCACACCGCCGTAGGCGGTAAACATATTGCTCAGGCCATAAGAGCCGGTGGCGACACCTGCCCACAGCGTTTCATCAACCGTGTCTTTATCCACCGTGCCGATACCGATATCCCAATCCACTTCGCCAGGACGCAGCAAATGGGCAATAGAGGCATAGGGCATAGAAAATACGCGAGTACTACCGTCAGACTCCTCGACGGTAACATCCAGATCGCTGCCGTTCTGCGCGGCATAATAATCACTGATGGCAAACGGCCCAGGCGGGACAGTAACCTGCGTGACAATACGCCCTTCCTGGCGTACGGTCACTTTAGCATTGCTATTCGCTACGCCACGAATAACCGGCACATAGCTATTGGCCGATGGGTCCATCTGCGCATCGTTGTAAAGGTGCACGCCATCCAGCGCGACGGAATCCATCATGTTAGCGTTGGTACGTACGTCTCCCGCTTCCAGTTTTGCGCGTAACGGCACAATATCGCGTGCAACAAACAGATCGTAGCTGCTGTACCTTCCGCCGTCGTCGTTATCCCAGTTGTACGCGCCATTCGAACGTAAACGCCATGCACCAAGGTTAACCCCCAACATCACCCCACTGTAAAAGGTGTCCTGCGTGGTATTGTCACTTTTGCTATGCCAGGCGTTGGCGTTATAAGAAAGCAGCGCCATCGGGATCCCGGCGTCCCAACGCGAGGGCGATATATATCCCGCCGGGTGGCTGACCAGATAAAGCTGCGGGATCGTCACATCCAGCTCCTGAGTCAACGGGTCGTAGCGGCTAGATGACTTTGGTAGCGTGGCGACCAGATCGTAGCAGGCGTCCTCATCCTCCTGATGCAATGACTCGGGGTTCACATTAAGCTGCTCCAGCAGCGCATGGGTAAAGCATGCCGACGCATAATCGGTATTATTTTCGTTAAAGGTCAACTGCGTCTTGAACATTTCCTTGCCATTAAGGAAAACTTTAACGTTGTATGTACCAGGGAGAACGGGATTTCCGCGTGAAAAACGCTTCAGGTCAAGTTGACTGCTCGCCTCCCCCATTAAAAAGGCGTCACTAAACTCCACAATCTCAGGCTCAGGGCTGGCGCTTTCTTCAGGAATACTTTCATCCGCCTGTGCGGATGCCAGAGAAAAAAAACCGGACAGCAACGTTGATAAATAAACAGCTCGAGATAATCGGCGCACCATCCTTCCCTTATATTAATAATCCTGTAAAACAACGCGTGCTGGTTTTATTTAACCGTTTTGACAACTTCCGAATCTGCACCGTAGTCATTCAACGCAACCCATGACACTTTATTAACGGACGTCGTCGTGAGCTGTGGCACAACAAAGCGCTCTTCGCTAAGAGGGCTCAACATTTTCGGCTTATAATCGTATTTTTTCGCCCCAGCCCATACCGAGCCGCCTATCAGTGAGAGATAATAGGGTGAGTCATTTTTCAGGACGATCGCCACGTTACCCGCATCGTTGACCAGCGACCACTTAACGTTATTCAAACCATCAATAAAACTGCCCTGCAGTGACGTCGGGCGATAAAAGAATTTAATGCGTGAACGCAGCGCCAGATTGAGCTTACTTTTGCCTTCTACACTCTTATCTTTAGGCGGAATTTCCAGCACGTTAAACCAAAAAATACTCTCTTTATCCTGTGGCAATGCCTGACCGGTCCAGTTAATACGCACACTCTGACCTTTTTGCGGATCAAGACGCGAGACCGGTGGCGTAACAATAAACGGTAACTTCATTTTGGCCGGATCGCCATTTTCATTACCATCATCCAGCCACGACTGTACTAATAAAGGCGATGTGCCTTCATTGACCATTTTTACCGTGACTTCTTTCGCCGCTTCAGGATAAATAACCCGCGTCCCCTGAATCACTACGCTGGCCCATGACGCCGTGCTACTCAAGGCCAATGAGAACGCCATCAAAGTCGAATATAAACATTTTTTCATATAAAATCCCTTTCATTTTTACAATAATATGAATTTTCAGACTCTGGAAATATCTAAATCAAATAAAAACACACCCAACTTATTTAATCAAAATTGATAGTCACTGTTGCCTCGGCGGTAACCATACCCGCCCCAGCCGTGCCATAGGTTATATAGCCAACCGAATATTCAGTTGCCCAGTTCTTACAATAACTTCCCCCCAAATCATAACAATCGCTATTACCAGCGATTAAATCAGCGCTTATAATGGAGTAACTTTTACTGCTCCCCGACTCAAAATTCACCACGGAAGCAGGGGATATCGATTGATCGCTCACCACAAAACCAACATTGTTCGCCCCTGAAAAAGTGGTATTTTTCAGAGCCTGGGTTGTTGAATCCACCTCTCCCGTGGTCGACCAGCGAAGATGGAACGGGAAACCTTCAGAGAGTTCAGTACACACAATACGGACAGTAAATGGTTTTGCGGTAGTGGTGGCCTGCTGAATATCCTGTAAAGAGACGGTATCCAGGGTAATTACCGTGGTTTTCACACCATTAACCTCCATCCAAATATTACATTCCACGGGGTAAGGGGAAATTTTCACTTCGATGGGGATTTCCGGTGTCTGTAGGCTATCTGCACTATAGACAGAAAAAACCATCAGGAATAAAAAAAACGGGAAATAGTTCATGTATTCTCCTTACTGAAAGGTCGCAGAAAATACAATGGACGACGCCACACTACCATAATCAACACTCTCGCCGTAACGCACTATCCCCACGTCGAAATTAAAATCCGCCACCCGAGTATCCCCCTGCTGAGTAAAAGATTGGGTATTCTCGACCGTGCTGAAATCGATCATCTTATTTTGATCGGTATCTTTAAGTACAATGCCGAACTGATTGGTGCTGTCATTCATATTTTTCAGTGCCATGGTGGCAGCATCAACTTCCTGCGATGTACTGATTTTGCCGGTCACCTCTGTCGCCGCATTCCCGGACGGGCAAGTGACGCGGAAATAGAAGGCGTTGCCATACTTCCCCCCCGCATACGTCCACACAATGTCGCCGATGGCTGGCATTGCATCTCTTTTAAATTCACCGAAAATACTGGTAGCCGATGAGCCATTCATATTGTAAAGCTCAACCTTACAGGTTGTCTCCGTTACCCGACCGGTAAAATCATATTCCAGCGTATCGGCAGCACACGCTGAGTTCCCCCACACAAGCCCAGATAGCAGTAGAGCAATTAATTTATTCACCGGCACTCCGTCAGGCGTAGGTCAGGGTAAAGGTCGCCGCCGCATGCACATCGCCTTTCCCAGGTTCACCGAGGCTGATATAACCAACTTCAAAGCGAAATAAGGCGCTATCGTTATCGCCCAAAGACAGTGTGAACTGCTGCGTTGTACTGAAATCAACAATGGCCCCAGTCGTTTTATCTTTAATCTGTAACCCGACATTTTTTGCGCCGCTGGCATCGACAATCGTATTTTTTAACGCTTTTACGTTGTTATCGACCTCACCATTGGTAGTAAACTTCCCCGTCACTTCATCCCAGATCGGCCAGCCTGACATTGGGCTACTACAATCGACGTTAATAATAAATTCTTTCGCGGAAACGAGGGTCGTCGAGTCGCTTAATGTCTGCGTACTCACCTCTGTTAGGGCGATTGAAGTACCGTCTCCCGTTTGTAGGGTACAGGTTTTTTTAAAAATGTTCCCCGATACACTAAAGTCAGCCGCCAGGGACTTTTGGCCAAATATCATCAGGAGCAACAATAACGGTATTCCTTTACGCATGTTCTCTCCTTGCAGAACAAAAAGCAGGACTCGACCAGCCCTGCCTGATATTATTTTTATTACTGATAGGTTGCGATAAACATGGCATCAGCCGCAACCAGACCACCGCTGACGGTACCCGTTTTCAGGTAGCCCACGTTATAACTGAACAGCATTGGCGCATCTGTATCAATCGCTTTCGAAAATCCATCCGCAGAAGTAAAAGTCTGGACTGCATTGCCGTCATCTTTATTCTGGACCTGGAAACCAACCCCTTGCGCACCCGCCACCGTAACGTTGGTGTTATCCAGCGCAGGAGTACTGGAGTTTATTGATGTCCCGTTTCCCGGTGACAGATACCCTGTTACGGTGTTATAGCCCGCACCGCTAATGCTATCTTTGGAGCCCTGAGCGGTGCAATCCAGAGAGACGGCGAAATCTTTCTTCATTACCGAGTCGGTAGTCGCTGCCGAGACAGTCTTAACATCCGTTGGATCCAGTTGCACTGAAGTCCCGCCCCCCACAAGCGACGCTGTACAGATGTTAGTCTGCACTTCACCAGCAAAATGAATATCTGCTGTGTCCTGATCGCCAGCAAAAGCACTACCTGCAAATGCCATAGCGATAGCCGCAATAGTTAATTTTTTCATCGTTTCCCTTATTAATATATATCCAAAAACCGCAGTTTGCGATGATTGCATTCCTGCCAGAGGTTATGCATTAAGATTGTATTTCAGGGAAAGGCAGACTATCTAGCGAGAATAAAGCATTAAGTTTATTTTAGGAAAAAATAAATGCAAAAAATCCATCTATTAAGGATGGATATAAAAATAAATTATATATTTAACATGAATAAGACAAGATCAAACATTAATCAAACAAATAATTTAATACCCTCTAAATATAAAATTATATTGACACCCATTTGACGATATTAACGAGACCTGTAAATAATTCAACTATAATATCCCCCCCCTGGACATTCGTACATTTTATTGCGTCAGAATGCCCAGGGCGTGTATTTATCCCCTTCTCGCCAGCGTCGCGCCATCAGCAAAATAAGCTTTAATCCCGGCCAGAATCGACTCCGCCACTTCCTGCTGGAAGGTCGCCGTTTTGAGCTTGCGCTCTTCTTCAACGTTACTGATAAATGCCGTTTCTACGAGGATAGAGGGAATATCCGGCGCTTTCAGCACCGCGAATCCAGCTTGCTCAACCTGATTCTTATGCAGGTTGTTAATTTTACCCAGCTTATTCAGCACTGCTTTACCAAATTTCAGGCTGTCGGCGATGGTCAGCGATTGCACCATATCAAACATGGTGTGGTCAACGTAGCGATCACCGCTTTTGCTGACGCCACCGATGAGATCCGAGGCGTTCTGGGTTTGTGCCAGATATTTTGCCGCTGTACTGGTCGCGCCTTTGGTTGAGAGTGCAAACACCGACGAACCACTGGGTTGGCGACTGGTAAACGCATCGGCATGAATAGAAACAAACAGGTCAGCACGCTGTTTCTGGGCTTTCGCCACGCGCACTTTTAACGGAATGAAGATATCTTCATTACGCGTCATATAGACCTTCATGTTGCCTTCTTTCTCGATAAGCGCTCGCAGGCGACGGGCTATCTGCAATACCACATCTTTTTCACGTGTCTTGTATTTCCCCACGGCACCGGAGTCTTCTCCGCCGTGGCCTGGGTCAAGCATAATAACAATCGGACGATCGCGCCCCGCTTTACCCGGCTGTGGGCCGCTTTGCGCAGGTGGCACCTGTTTATCCAGATCGCCTTTGTTGTAATCTTCCAGCAACGCCAGCAGAGGGTCCTGGACATCCTGCGCATTGGCAGGATAGAGATCCATCACCAGACGCTCTTTAAAACCGGCTACGGGAGCCAGAGCAAAGAGTTGCGGTTTCACATTTTGTTTCAGTTCAAACACCATCCGCACGGTCTGCGGGTCAAACTGCCCGACGCGTGCGGACTTAATGTAGGGATCGTCCGGGCGGATCTGCGTCCCTATGCCCTTGAGCACCGAGTTCAAATTGACGCCTTCAATATCGACAACCACACGCTCAGGATTACTCAGGGCAAACTGTTTGTATTTCAGCAGACGGTTGGATTCCACCGTAACGCGGGTATAACTGGACGCAGGCCAGATACGTACGGCAACGACCTGACTCACGGCAGCCAAACCGACCTGGCTGACGCTTAAAAGCCACATAGCACCCGCACCTTGCAGTAAACGGCGGCGACTGATTGCTGAGTTGGATCCCGACATGCTTCTCCCGAGCAAAAGAAATCTATATTGAGGTAATACGTAAAACGTCCGAATTGACCGGAAACTTTAGCGAATGACGCATAATCTGTCATCTATAAAAGGGTAAACATTGTTTTTATATTCACGGCATTACTGAGAAAAATCTTCGGCAGGGGTAAAAATTACGCTTGCGCATAGTGCTAAAACAGAATAAAAATACACAAATTACGAATAATCATGCAATGAGGGTGTGCCGTGGTGAAGGAGCGCAGAACCGAACTGGTACAGGGATTCCGCCATTCTGTTCCCTATATTAATACCCATCGGGGAAAAACGTTTGTCATTATGCTGGGCGGCGAAGCCATCGAGCATGAAAACTTTTCCAGTATCGTCAATGACATTGGTCTCCTTCATAGCCTCGGCATTCGCCTTGTCGTAGTCTATGGCGCACGGCCGCAGATTGATGCCAATCTGGCCGCGCATCACCATGAACCGGTGTATCACAAAAATACGCGCGTTACCGACGCCAAAACCCTGGAGCTGGTCAAGCAGGCTGCGGGTTTGCTCCAGCTTGATATTACCGCCCGCCTGTCGATGAGCCTGAACAATACGCCTTTGCAGGGCGCACACATCAATGTGGTCAGCGGTAATTTTATTATCTCGCAACCGTTGGGTGTGGATGACGGTGTGGATTACTGCCATAGCGGACGTATTCGTCGAATTGATGAAGAAGCGATTCACCGTCAACTGGACAGCGGCGCTATTGTTCTGCTGGGCCCGGTCGCTGTTTCCGTGACCGGTGAGAGCTTTAATCTGACCTCCGAAGAGGTTGCCACCCAGTTGGCGATCAAACTGAAAGCAGAGAAAATGATCGGTTTTTGCTCCTCTCAAGGGGTGACTAACGATCATGGCGATATTGTTTCCGAACTCTTTCCCAACGAAGCGCAAGCGCGTGTTGAGTCACAGGAAGAGAAAGGTGATTACAGCTCCGGTACGGTGCGTTTCCTGCGCGGTGCCGTTAAAGCCTGCCGTAGCGGCGTGCGCCGTTGTCACCTGATTAGCTATCAGGAAGATGGCGCGTTGTTACAAGAACTGTTCTCCCGAGATGGGATCGGTACGCAAATCGTGATGGAAAGCGCCGAGCAGATCCGTCGCGCCACCATTAACGATATTGGCGGCATTCTGGAATTGATTCGTCCTTTGGAGCAGCAAGGTATTCTGGTGCGTCGCTCCCGTGAACAACTGGAAATGGAGATCGACAAGTTCACCATAATTCAGCGCGATAATCTGACCATTGCCTGTGCAGCCCTGTACCCTTTTCCGGAGGAGAAGATTGGTGAAATGGCGTGCGTGGCAGTACATCCGGACTACCGTAGCTCATCCCGCGGTGAAGTTTTGCTGGAGCGGATCGCTGTGCAGGCCAGACAGATGGGGCTCAGCAAGCTGTTCGTGCTGACGACGCGCAGCATTCACTGGTTCCAGGAGCGCGGCTTCACGCCGGTCGATATCGATCTGCTGCCGGAAAGCAAAAAAGAGATGTACAACTATCAGCGGCGGTCAAAAGTATTGATGGCGGATCTGGGATAGTGGTCATTGCCGGATGCGGCATAAATGCCTTATCCGGCCTACCTCGCTGGCACCGTAGGCCTGATAAGAGGCGTTAGCGTCGCCATCAGGCACGCTGCAGGCCGTCATTAAATAATGCTGACAATCCGCTGCGGCGTTCAGTGCGCGTGGCAATGGCGCTACTCAGAATCCGCTCATCGGCATACAGCGACAAGCGGCGGCGGGCACGGGTCACAGCGGTATAAACCAGCTCGCGGGTAACCACGGGGGAATGCTGGCTGGGTAAAATCAACGCCGCATGGTCGAACTCAGAACCCTGAGATTTGTGTACCGTCATCGCCCAGGTCGTTTCATGCTCCGGCAAGCGGCTGGGTTGCACCGACTTAATCGAACCGTCCGGCAGCGCAAACCACACCCTCAGCCCTTGTCCACGATCGAGCGCAATGCCGATATCACCGTTAAATAACCCCAGCGAACTGTCATTGCGCGAAATCATCACCGGCCTTCCCTCATACCAACGACTGTGCGTCGAACGGGGAATTTTACGTTTTTGCACCATCGTCTGCTCAATGCGCTCATTCAATCCGCTAACGCCAAATGGACCTTCGCGCAGTGCGCACAGCAACTGATAATCATTGAAGGCCTGAATAATGGTGTCCGGCGCAGCCCCTTCACGCAGTAAATCCAGGTAGCGATCATACCCCGCCAGCGCTTCATCCAGCATCGCGGCATAATCTTCACTGCTGCGTAACGTGCGTTTTTCGATATCGCTAAATCCCTGCTGGAAAACGGTTTTAACCGCGGTCTTGTCACCCCGATTAATGGCCGCAGCCAGTTGACCGATGCCAGAATCACTGCCAAAACGGTAACTCTTTTGCAGCAAGCATAAACTGTCACGTAAAGACGCGGCCTGGGTTCCGGCTCCCGCTGGAATGGGACTACCGGTCAGCCGACTAAGTTGTTTGGCACGTTCCGCGGTAAATCCGTCATTCACAAATGCACAAATGTCTCCCAGCACCGCCCCCGCCTCAACGGAGGCAAGCTGGTCACGATCGCCAAGAAAAATCACCCGTCCGTGCGGCGGTAGCGCTTCAATAAGGCGCGACATCATCGGCAAGTCAATCATCGAAGCTTCATCCACCACCAGCACGTCCAGATGCAGTGGATTACCCGCATGGTGGCGCAGACGCTGGCTGCCTGGCTGTGCACCTAACAATCGGTGCAGCGTACTGGCATCATCGGGAATACGTTTCTTTTGCTCATCGGTCAGCGGTAACTCACGCAGTGCAGCCCCCAGCGATGCCGTCAGACGCGCTGCCGCTTTTCCCGTCGGCGCCGCCAGACGGATACGACAACGCTCCCCCTCCGCCATCTGAATCAATGCTGCCAGCAGCCTGGCTACCGTTGTCGTTTTACCGGTGCCTGGTCCCCCGGAGATCACCGATATACGGCGGGTCAACGCCACAGCAGCCGCCACTTTTTGCCAGTTCACTCCCTCCGATGGTGGGAAGAGCGCTTCCAGCGTGCGGGTCAACCGTGGCTCGTCCACTTCAATGGCCTGGTTAACCTCGCTGAAAAAGTGCGCCACCGCGCGTTCGTTATGCCACATACGGTTCAAATACAGGCGATTGTCATATAACACCAGCGGCGTTGGCTGTTCGCCGTGACTTACCGCAGCGGAGGCCAGCAGACATTCCGCCCAGTCTTCCGGTTCACCGGCCTCGCACAGCCAGGCGCTCAACAGCGGATGGGCATCTTCGCGTAAAGATAGCCGGGAAAGCGGTAAACAAACGTGCCCCTCGCCCGCTTCACGGCTAAGCAGAGCCGCCGCCAGCGTAACGGCTGGGCTGTCGTTTCCGGCAACCGCCAGCGCAAACTGTGCATCCAGAGGACGGAGCTGTTTTTGCTCTACGGCCTCCAGCAATCGTTTCTGGATTGTCATTGCCTCTCCTCCAGTACCGCACCGGCAAACATCTCGTCCATCAACGCGATCAATTCTCCGTCTGGTCGGGTAGCGTAAATTCCCTGCTGCGGATCGTCGCCGTCAACGCCGCGCAGGAAAAGATAGATAACGCCGCCAAAATGGCGTTCATAGTCATAATCAGCGATGCGATGGCGCAGATAACGGTGCAGCGCCAGGGTATACAACTGATACTGCAGATCGTAGCGGTGCGCCTGCATGGCTGAGGCCATTGCCTGTTGGGTATACGCAGAACTGTCTTCACCCAGCCAGTTTGACTTGTAGTCGAGCAGGTAATAGCGCCCCTGGTGGCGGAACACCAGGTCAATAAACCCTTTCAGCATGCCGCGTACCTGCATAAAGTCCAGCGGCGGGCAGCCGGCCGAAAGAGGATCGTATTTACGGATCACTGCATCGAGCTGGTCGGCTACCAGCGGTTGCGAAATCGGCAGGTAAAACTCCATCTCCACCTGTTTTTCACGCGCAGAAAGATCGCTCAAACTCACGCCGGTTTCATTGAGCGGCGCATGCAAAATAGTATTCAGCCACTGCGTCAGAACGGGCTCCCAGTGCGCGTCATATCCGCCAAGCGCGAGCTTTTCTTGTACCCACACTGGCTCAACCGGCTGGGTGAAATCCAGATCTTCAAACAAGCTATGCAAAAATGTTCCTGGTGACGCACCGCGAGGAAACTGGTGTGGCGTAAGGCCTGATTCCTCAATGGCTTCACCGACGCCTGCCGCGTCGATATCCAGACGTGGAATCAGATCTTGTGCGATACCATGCCCACGCTGTTGCAGACCGGAATAGCTGGTAACACGCCAACTGTCACCAGGCGTTCGTTGCAGCATTTTTGCATTCAACGTAGAACTGGCGGGCTGTACAACCTGCCAGCGCTCACCATCCGGTTCATTCGGCGTCAGGCAGGCGATATCCTCACCGCACAGCGCCTCAATAGCGCTACGCAGACCTGCGGCATCCATTGGTTCACCCCGTTGCAACAGGCGACCAAGAGCACTTTGATGCACATCGGTATCCCCTTTTTTATCGCTCCGACGGCGGACCAACGGCGCCACGCCAAGGCTGCAGTGCCAGACCGAGCGGGTAAGCGCGACGTAAAGCAAACGCAAGTCTTCTGCCAGGCGTTCCGCCTCTGCCAGCTCGACGCTTTCGTCCGCTTCGCTGAGATCCAGCACGGCTTCAAACGAACTGCGATCGTGATAGAACGCCTGATCCTGGACGCGGAAATTGGTGATAAATGGCAGCCAGACCAGCGGATATTCCAGCCCTTTTGATTTATGGATAGTGACGATTTTGACCAGATGCTTATCACTTTCCAGCCTGAGCTGCTGGCTGGACGCATTACTGTCAGGCTCCAGAATATGTTGCGATAGCCAGCGTACCAGCGCATGCTCGCTTTCCAGTTGCGATCCCGCTTCCTGGAGCAGTTCGCTGATATGCAAAATGTCGGTCAGACGGCGTTCGCCCCCTGCCGTTGCCAGCAGGTTTTCCGCAATATGGCGAGCGGACATCAACGCGCGCAGCATCGGCATCACACCGCGTCGATTCCAGATCTGTCGGTAGCTATCAAATTCCTCAACAACCGCATCCCAGGCTTTTTCGTCAGTATTCAGCGCTTCAATATCCTGCGCATTCAATCCCATCATTGAGGTTGCCAGCGCACTACGCAGCGTATTTTCACGCTCCGGCGTCATCACTGCCTGCAGAACCCACAACAGTTCCTGCGCTTCCAGCGTATCAAAGACGCTGTCACGGTTTGAAAGATATACCGATGGGATGGCCAGTTGCGTCAACGCATCGCGTACCAGCGCCGCCTCCTGGCGGCTGCGCACCAGTACGCTGATATCAGATGCGCGTACCGGCCTGGACGTTTTACCGCTGACCAGCAACGCTTCGCCAGAGTGCCCGGCTTTAAGCCAATCGCGAATTTGTGTCGCACACACCTGGGCCATAAAGCTCTGATAATCCCCCACGCCACAGCTGTCCCCTTCCATCAGCCACATACTCATCGCCGGCTGCGTTTCCCCTTCCAGCACAAACCGTAGCGACTGATTTTTCTCTGCGGATCTCACCGGGCTAAAGGGGATTTCGCGGAACATAAAAGCGTCGCTCATCTGGCTGAACAACGTATTGACACTGTTGACCATGCCTGGGGCCGAACGCCAGTTAGTATCAAGCGTATAGTGCGCGCTGACTTCGCTACGCGCCTTCATGTAGGTAAAAATATCCGCGCCACGAAAGGCGTAAATAGCCTGTTTAGGATCGCCTATCAGCAACAACGCTGTATCCGGTTGATGCTGCCAGATACGGCGGAAAATACGGTATTGCTGCGGGTCGGTATCCTGGAATTCATCGATCATCGCCACCGGAAAACGGGTACGAATAGCCGCCGCCAGCGCATCGCCGCTTTCGCTACGCAGCGCCGCATCCAGGCGACTGAGCATATCGTCAAAACCCAGCTCACCGCGTCGGCGTTTTTCCTGGGCGACCGCCTCGCGGATTTCCGACAATGCCCGGGTGATCACCAGATCGCGGATTGTCAGCGGTTCACTCAGCAGTTCATCAATCGCGACAAACAGCGGATGTTGAGGGGTTACACCACCAGCTTTGGTGCGGTCTTCCAGAAAACGCTGAGAGAATTTCTCCAGTGCGTCAGGAAGCTGGTAGCTCCGGGTTTCTTCCTGTGCCCAGGCGCTGATCTTTTCGATCCACTTTCCCTGATTACCACGATTAAATTTACGCCGGTCGATCCCGGATGCTTCCAGTAGACCGTCCAGTTCAGCGACGGAATCACGCCATTGTTGCTTAATCTGGTCGATACGCGTCAGAATTTTTTCGTGCCGGGCGGCCAGCGTTTCATCAGCTGGCGGTGGTGCTTTAATCACCGGGGATTCACCCTGCAGGTAGCGATCGATATCCCTTAGCAGCGCCTGTGGACCTTTCCACGTTTCAAAAACAACCTGTGCAATGTCGCGAGACAGCGGGTAACAATGTCGACGCCAGAAGTCTGCGCAGGCCTGATAGCGCAACAGCGATTCATCCTCAATCAACTGCTGTTCAAACAACATGCCTGACTCAAAGGCATTCAGACTGAGCATGCGCTGACAAAAGCCGTGGATGGTAAACACCGCGGCTTCATCCATCTGTCTTTCAGCCAATAACAACCACCGTGCGGCCTGCTTTTTATCGGCGATTTCTTCCAACAAACGGGCGTAGAGCGGGTTATCCGTGGTTTCACGCAGGCAGGCGATGCGTAGTTCATGAATGTTGCTACGAATTCGACCTCGCAGCTCTTCTGTCGCAGCTTCAGTGAAAGTAACCACGAGCAGCTCTTCAACAGTCAGAGGACGAGGAAAGGCGGCAGAGCCGCCCAGTCCAAGCAGTAAACGTAAATACAGGGCGGCGATGGTAAAGGTCTTACCGGTGCCTGCAGAGGCTTCAATCAGACGCTCACCCGTCAGGGGCAAGCGTAGGGGATCAAGGGGCTCAGCGGCATCATTCATTCTTATCACTCATCAGGGGTAAGGTTTGCTGCAACGCGCTGACGGTCTGCCACACTTTCCAGCCTTCCGGGTGCACATATTCTGCTTTCCCATTCTGGCTACCGGAAACCTGTGACAGTATCGCCATGCCTTGCGGCTCAACCACCGCCTGATGGAAGAAGTCGGCAAGCTTTTGCGGCGTCAGCAGTTTAATCTGAGCCACGATTTTATCACGTGAATCGAAGCGCATATTGCCGCGATCGAAATCTTTGCTTAACTGAGAGGCTTCGGCCCCCAAAGTTTGCGGAGCCTGCAGCATTTGCGCGATGATCGCCTGCTGAATTTGTGCGAACTCATCAGCATTCATCGCCCGCAGCTTCGCTTCCGCCGTCGGGAAAAATGCCTTATAACGTTCCCAGAGATAGGACGGTTGCTTGTCGCTGCTTTGCAACAGGAAGCCCATTCCCCACTGACGGCCAACGCTCATTGGGAAAGCAAAGACGGCATAACCTAATTGCTCTTCAGTACGCAGTTGATTGTAGAACCACGGTTGAACAATCTGTCCTAGCATCGCGCTGTAAGCCGAGCTGGTGTACTCGTCATAGCCGGTGGGTACAAACACCGCCGCCAGCGCTGAATCCGTACTACTGCCCGCTTTTTCAAAGATGACAGACTGCCGCTTGTCTACCACAACATCTTTGTTTCGGCACCACTGTGAGCCGTTCGCGCCAAGCTGCTTCTGGATATCCCGAGCCATGGTTTTCGCCTGAGTTTCACTCATATTGCCGATCACCAGGAATTCGGGACGCGCACCGGCTTTTAAGGTGTCACGGTAGGCCATCACGTCTTTCAACGTAATAGATGGCAACAGCTCACGACGTTCATCACGTGAGAAGTACGGTACCTGAGACAGCATCTGAACCGGCATGATCGCCTGATCGTAGGCTTTGCCTTTCTCCGCAGAGTCCATCATCTGGGCGTACCAGGATTTCGCCTGTTCCAGCTGTTCATCTGTTGAGGTGTAACTGAAATAACCGCTCAGCAACGCCTGGAAAAGCTGCGGCAAACGCTGAGTATAGCCGTTGGCATTGAGCATCAGGCCGTTATTAGCGTTAGTAGAAAAACCAATACCCCCCACCGCGGCCTGGTTACTTAACTGGTCGAGTGCAATACCCGCCAGATAATCGTTCAGGGCAAATAAGACCTGGTTTCTGGCACTGTCCATCGCTTTCGGGTTACGCAGTATCACGCTGACATCAACCTTTGGCTCGCTGGCAAAATATTGACTCGGGGCATACACCACGCGTAAATCAGGCTCATCAACGATCAGCTCCGGATGAGCATATTTTTTATCCGTCTTAATCAGCGTGAAATCATCTGGAATATACGGGTTCAGCTCCGGCAACGACAGCGCAATGCCCTGCGCTTTTTGCTGCCAGTCGGCGAATGTTTTCTCGCTGATTTTATCTACCTGATAAGGCGCATTGACAAAATAAGCGGTTTTATTGTGTGGCTCTTTCTCACTGATATACCAGATGCGCGCATTTTGCGGCGTCATCATCGCTAACCGTTGCTCAACGGCTTTGGCATCGTACTGGTCGGCAATGTTTACCGCATCGAGCGTATGTTCGATAGGAACGCGGATCATGGTATCCGCCAGCCATTCCACGTAGTCCATATCACGAGTGATGGAGGGGTAACGGAAGTCGAGATCCAGCACGTGCGCCAGCTCGTCAAAATAGCGTTTATCGATACCTTTTTCACGTAACAGATTGATATAACTAAATATTTCGGCGACAACCTCATCTCGATTTGCCAGCCCTTTGTCGGTTAACGTCGCGGAAATCGCTAATACACCGCTGTTGCCATTAACGACAGGATCGGAGTCTGCACGAATGCCCTCAACTAATCCCTGCTTTTGCAACCAGTCTGACAACGTTCCCGGGCTGCGATTACCAATCAGGTAGGTCACCAGCTCATCGGTTTTGCTGCGAAACTGCGCGCTGTTGTTATCGATACGAAACTCAACGCGCAGCACTTTACGCGGCATCGCGGGAACATAGTGGATGATGACGCCCTTTTGCGCGTCGGTGACAACCGGGACGGTTATCTCCGGTTTTTCGATATTTCTGTTTGGCACGCGGCCAAAGGTGTCAGCAGCTATCTTCGCCAACTCTGGCAACGGTTTATTGCTGTAAATCACCGCCTTCATCAGGTTAGCTGAGTAGTACTTTTCATGAAATTTTTGTAAAGCTTGCTCCACCGGGTTGCCCGGCTTATCGCTCAACGTTTCCAGATTTCCGCCGGAGAAGCGCGAACCAGGGTGCGCCGGGTTGATCGTCTCCGCGCTCACCTGCGCCATACGCATACCGTCGCGGGTACGCGCCAGCGTCAGCTCAGAATTAACGGCATTTCGCTCGCGATCGGCATATTTTTTATCCAGCAACGGATCGGCAATCGCATCGGCCAGGCGATCCACCGCCCCGACCAGCGCGTCATTTTCAACTTCAAGATAGAAAGCGGTGCGGTAAGGCGCAGTGCTGGCATTGTGGCTACCACCGTGCATTTTCAGGAACTCGGCCAGGCTGTCCGGCTGTGGATATTTTTTCGACCCCATCAGACACATGTGTTCAAGGTAATGCGCCAGCCCCTGGTGATCGTCCGGATCTTCCAGCGAGCCGACTGGCACCACCAGTGCAGAGAGAGATTTCACGGCCTGAGGATCGGATACCAGCAACACGACCATACCATTATCAAGGCGCACGGCCTGATACTGGCGGGTATCTTTATCGCTTTTACGGATGGTTTCAGCTAAAGGCTGCCAACCAGTATCTGCCTGACTTACGGGCGCCCAAAAGGCGACGAACAACAGTAATGCGCTGAACCAGGTGCTGCGGGGCATTCACAAACCTCATCATTAACGTATTCACCTGTTCACTGCAAACAACGCATTTAGCGTGGTCTGAACAGGGCAAGACTCTGTGCTGAACGCGTCAGCCTCTTCTCTTTGTAAGAATCAGTCCGTGACAGAAAGCGCATCATAGTGGAAGCCATCAAATTGCGCAATTTTTATACAATCGTCACGACTGATTAAATCGAAAAATCGGTAACAGATAACGCTGAGACTGTAAAACAATAGTCTCCAGAGTTTCAGGCTCCAGTTGACGCCACAGGCGTTGATACCAAATATCATCACCTTCACCGCGTACCATCATATTGCCTTCATAGGCTTGCAAAAACTTACTGCGCGCTTTTTGCAACGTATCATCGTCATCTAACATGGCATCATTTACGGCGTCATAACAGGTTTTTATCCACGCCCCACCACTTTCCGGTAATACCAGTAGCGGTGACGACATGCCTTCCCGATATCCCTCAATAAGTTGCGACAGATACTGTAATGCCTGTTCGGCCTCCAGTGGAGGGAAACGCCACTCGCCGTCTTTGCGTAAGAACAACCGGCTTTCTCCCGCGCCGCCACTGGCACAATAGACAAGATGTTCCAGCCAAAGTTGCACTCCCTGCGAAACGCTTATCAGAGATGGGCGCCAGCGCAACAATCCGTCTTCCTGTACCTGCGGGAGCCAACCCGTAATTTGTACGCCATTACAGGTCAGGTCGATTTCCATGCTTTGGCCAGGCTGACGACAGGCAATAATGCGCTCAGCCAACGACTGCATCTCCTGGTGTTGTGTATCCCAGAGAATTTCACCAAATGCACCATAGGGAAGCGACCCCGCCGCACGGAAGCGGCGGAACAAACGTTCTGCATCGTGTTCTTCGACCAGCGTATTAAGCAACTGCTGATTAAGCTGATAGCGGCTAAGCCCTTCAAGGATAAAGGGTTCAGTTTCCGGGATCTCGCTCTCTTCAGAGCGGAAATTTACCCTCAGGCGCATCTGGAAAAACGCCCGTACCGGATGAGCCCAAAAGCGTTGCAGCGTTTCCAGCGTCAGGGTTTCAGGCATTTCAAAGGGAAGCGGCTGGACAAAATCCGTGTGCGCTTTGCCTGACAGGCTTGCCGCTGGCAACCACTCGCGGGCATAACTTTGCTGCTCACCTGGCAGATAGTTTTGTGCATCAAAGGGCATACGTGTATGTAAACGGGTAATGTGCGCTTTTACTTTCGCTTCACTTTGATCGCTTGTGAGTAATTCATCGCCCGGCAAATAGTGGCTTTGCCCAATGTAATCCATAAGTTCCTGCACCAGCACCGACGGGAAGCGCTCACTGTTATCCTGAATTGAGCGGCCGATGTAGCTGATATAGAGCGTTTGCTGCGCCGAAATCAGCGCTTCCAGGAACAGATAGCGGTCATCATCACGGCGGCTTCGGTCACCACGCCTCGGTTTTTGGCTCATCAGATCAAAGCCCAGCGGTGCAAGCTGGCGTGGATAAACGCCATCGTTCATCCCAAGCAGACACACCACCTTGAAAGGAATGGAGCGCATCGGCATCAGCGTACAGATATTGACAGGCCCTGCCAGGAAACGCTGGCTGATTCGTTCCTGATCGAGTCGCTGTGCCAGCTCATCACGCAACAACGAAAGCGGTATGGCACCGTCATACTCGGCTCCCAACCCTTCGCCAATAATGGCCTGCCACTGCTGTTCAATCAGCGTCATCGCGGCTTCGGTATCAGCATCCGGCAGGAAGAAATCATTCAGCATTTCGCGACAAACAGGTAGCCACACCTCCAACGGACGCTCTACTGCCAGCTCCCGGCGCCAGAGATTAAGCTGCATCAGCAGCGAGGCCAAATGCCCGACTAACTCGGCAATCAAACCACTGGACTCATCATAGGGCAATACCGACTGCCACTCACCCTGTGCGCTTTCCATCGCATAGCCCAGCAGCATACGTGTTAAACCAAATTGCCAGGTATGCTGGCCAGTTGGAGGAAGCGCGAGTTCGCGCACGTTGTCGTCGTCAATGCCCCAGCGAATTCCAGACTCATTGACCCACAAACGAAGATAGCGCAACCCTTCTTCATTGACGTTGAAACGCGCAGCCAGCACAGGCACATCCAGTAATGCCAGCACATCCTCCGAGACAAAGCGGCTGTCCGGTAGCGAAAGCAGGCTAATAAACGCCTGTAAGACAGGATGAGACTGACGCGCCCGACGATCGGAAATAGCATACGGCAGGTAACGATCGGCCGGGGCACTGCCAAAGACAGCCTGAATAAATGGGCTGTAGCTGTCGATATCCGCCACCATCACGATGATGTCGCGCGGCGTCAGCGTTGGGTCCGCTTCCAGCATTGCCAGCAATCGGTCGTGGAGTATTTCCACTTCGCGTTGTGGGCTATGACAGACATGGAACGTCACACTGGTATCATTTGGCTCAAGCAACCGTTTATTGTCGCTACGTGAATACTCCTCCAGACTGACTCCCGCCACAGCCCGACTGTCCAGCTCAAGAATATCTGACTGAATATTATGCAAAAGGTTATCAGGGGTGATATCGACAAACGCATCCAGCTCCTGGCTGTTTTCCAGTTCCGAAAGCAGATATATGTAGTCACGTCCGAGTTTTCCCCATGAGGCCAACATCGGATTCCCCACATCCTGCTCGCCATCGCTGTTAAACAGTCCTTCTGCATTCTGACTATCGCGAAACAGCGGTAAATGTCGTTCTTCAAAGCTATGCCGACGCTGACGCGCCAACAGTTTAGCCAGATAAGCGGGGTCTTTAATATCTCCCCAGTAGTAACGACATGGATTGGTAAAAAGCAGATGAATATCAATGTGCTTACCCAGCGCTTGTAATGCCTGCAGATACACGGGCGGTAGCGCGGAGATACCACAGATAAAGACGCGCGAGGGCAAGCCTTGCGGGCAGTCAGACGTACTTTCCAGAGTCTGAATAAATCGCTGGTATAAATTGGCACGGTGCCAGCGTGGCTGTCCCAGTTCAGCCGTGTATTCCACCAGCGCTTTCCACAATGGCGCTTGCCAGGCCTGAGCGTCTCCTAATCCTTCCACCTGCTGCCCCGCCTCCCACTGCGTCAGCCATTCAGGACGGTAGACTAAATACTGGTCGAACAAATCCGCGGCGCGTGATGAAAGCTGAAACAGCTTACGTTTGTCTGTGTCGTCGGTGAGATAGTGGCGTAGCAGTGCGAAATCATCGTTATCCAGCAATTGGGGTAGCAGCGTCATCAGCTTCCAGCTCATGCTCTGTTTGCTGAATGCGCTCTCTTTTGGGATATCCGGCAATACGCGCACAAACATATCCCAGATAAAACTCGCTGGCAGCGGGAAATCAATGTTAGCGGCAATACCAAACTTCTGTGCCAGAGTCATTTGCAACCACTGCGCCATACCGGTGCTTTGAACCAGGATCATCTCGGGCTCAAAGGGGTCGTCCAGCCGCTCGCGCTCAACGATATATTCCATCAACGCTTCCAGCACATCCAGACGATTGGAGTGGTAGACCCTTAACATAGCGACTCCTGACTACTGACGATTTGGGCAGTGCAGTCGTATCATCTGACCCTGCCTGCCCAGAGGGGAAGTAATTTTAACATTGATGCTGACACATCCCGCTACCGTTGTCTGCATTCGGTTAATTTGCCAGTTTAAAGGTGGTGAAAACACATGCAACTGCGTTTGCTGCCAGGCGTGATGCCACAGTTGTTGGTACTGGCTTCTGACTAAAAAACTCTTCATTAGCGCCCGCTGATACCCAGATAGGGCGGTCACGATCATTACCATCAGCACCATTGCCAACATCACTTCCGGCAGGCTAAAACCACGCTGTCTGTTCAGGGTATCAGACATAGCGCCAGCTCCTTTAACGGACAGAAATCGCTCCAGCCATGCGCTGAGAATTCGATAGTACCCTCGATAATCATCCCCTGACGCCATAACGATATACCTTCATATTGCGCAATAAGCAGCACAAGATCGTCGTCGAGCACACGCAGACAGACTGTCGCCCCCTGCGTGGAATAGCGTCGACACTGGGTTGCCACCTGCAAGCTCCAGGGCTGCAT
The DNA here is from genome assembly GCF_014103415.1 of Citrobacter sp. RHBSTW-00671. Taxonomy (NCBI): domain Bacteria; kingdom Pseudomonadati; phylum Pseudomonadota; class Gammaproteobacteria; order Enterobacterales; family Enterobacteriaceae; genus Citrobacter; species Citrobacter sp. RHBSTW-00671. The sequence goes on along the minus strand of NZ_JABXPR010000001.1, from coordinate 1,522,305 downwards.
ACGTGCCCATTCCATGGCGGATTGCACCACTGCCTGATGTTGTAGCGACTGGCTTTCCGTTGCCACCCGCGACGCAAAACTCGCCTCCTGTCGGCTCACACCTTGCAGCAACAGACTGCCGAGTACCAGGAGTAAAAGTACCATTGCAAGCGATGAAACACCTCGCTCGCGGTTCACAGATTGAACCCTGTGACGTCATAGAATGCCTCAATGACCTTTTGAGGATCGGCGTTGCTTCTCCCGCGCAGGTGCAACGAAAGCACTGGCGCAAATCCGCTGATATTCAGGCGTTCCACCTGAAATACCTCAATCTGAATAGAATCCGGATCGGTCATTTTATCCCAACCTTTTCCCACGCAGGTTGTCGCGCCACGCAAGGTTTCCAGCACCTTATCTTGAACACGAAACCCAACGGCATCGGCCTCCTTTGCCGGAATATCTTCCCAGACACCGTTGCTGTTGGCATCCCAGCGTGCAATGACACAGTCTCCCGCGGCTGATATCATCAGCCCTTCTCCGATACAGTTTCCCCGACAATAGCCAGCCCGCTGGAGATGCTTCGCCACGGTATAGATCCGCTGCCAGAGCTCATCTTCAAGCACCAGCTGACGAGTGTTATGCAAAATCTCGCGCTGCAGCGCAGGTAAAAATCGCGCAGCGCTGAGGAGTAAAATACTGCTTATCACCATAGCGATAAGCACCTCAAACAGTGAAAAGCCACGTTCACTTACCGACATTGATCCGCCTCACCGCGTTCGCAAAGCCTGATTCGTCCCCAACCAGACACCACCACACGCCATTCACCTGCAGCATTCTTCAGGTAGATATGCCCGGCCCATGCGGTATTACGTAGGCCGAAAAAAGCCAGTGACGGTGTTATCTCTACCATCTCGACATCAGCCCAGAGTGGCGTAAATATCAACGGTGAAGCAGGCTGACATGAAGTTTGTGACGTCGCTGAGCTTGCCAGACACCATGTTCCCCCTTCGCGGAGCACGTTGATGACGTGATCACGATTGCGCCAGTTAGCATCTTCACGCAATTGCAGCAGGTAATCCCGCACCTGGCTGGCTGTTTGCCATAACCGCTGCTGCTGTTGCCAGCGCTGCCAACCGTACAACCCCGATGCGCCAAGCGCCGCGACAATCAGCATTGCAATCAGGGTTTCGAGAAGCGTGTAGCCTTGTTGTTTTTTCATGCCGTCAGTATGGCGTGAGAGAAATTAATAACGAGGGGGAAATTCAGCTTCTTCGGCAAGCTACGGAGAATATTTATCGCATTGCATCACGTTACAAAATTTCAGGAATCAGCGCCGCAGAATGGAATGTAAGGCAAAAAAAAACCGACGCGTAAGGCGCCGGTTGTGACAGGATTAGCCCCGATCAGATAGCGACCGGTGCTTTAATGCCTGGGTGCGGATCGTAACCCTCAATGTCGAAATCGTCGAAACGATAGTCGAAAATTGAATCGGGTTTACGTTTGATAACCAGCTTCGGCAGCGCGCGTGGCTCACGGCTAAGCTGCAGATGTGTTTGATCCATATGGTTGCTGTACAGGTGCGTGTCGCCGCCTGTCCAGACAAAATCACCGACTTCAAGATCGCACTGCTGCGCCATCATGTGAACCAGTAAGGCGTAGCTGGCGATGTTGAACGGCAGACCGAGGAACACATCGCATGAACGCTGATACAGTTGGCAAGAGAGTTTACCATCCGCCACGTAGAACTGGAAAAACGCATGACACGGCGCCAACGCCATCTTATCCAGTTCGCCTACGTTCCACGCGGAAACGATAATACGACGGGAATCCGGGTCGTTTTTCAACTGGTTCAGCACCGTCGTGATCTGGTCAATATGACGGCCATCCGGTGTTGGCCATGCACGCCACTGTTTGCCGTACACCGGACCTAAATTACCGTTCTCATCTGCCCATTCATCCCAGATTGAGACGTTGTTTTCATGCAGGTAGGCAACGTTGGTGTCGCCCTGCAAAAACCACAACAGCTCATGGATGATCGAGCGTAAATGGCAGCGTTTAGTCGTAACCAGCGGAAACCCTTCCTGCAGATTAAAACGCATCTGATGGCCAAAAATGGAAAGCGTTCCGGTTCCGGTACGGTCGTTTTTCTGTGTGCCTTCATCCAGCACTTTTTGCATCAGTTCTAAATACTGTTTCATGGTTCCTCAGGAAACGTGTTGCTGCGGGCTGCGACGATACGCCCAAACCATCATAATAATACCTGCGACAATCATCGGGATAGACAGGATCTGCCCCATGCTGATGTACTGAACCCATGTGCCGGTAAACTGCGCATCCGGCTGGCGGAAGAATTCGACGATAATACGAAACGCGCCATAGCCAATCAGGAACAGACCGGAAACCGAGCCCATCGGACGAGGTTTGCGAATAAACAGGTTAAGAATGATAAACAGCACAACCCCTTCCAGCGCCATCTCATAAAGCTGTGAGGCATGGCGAGGCAAAGAGCCGTATGTGTCAAAAATAGACTGCCACTGCGGGTTGGTTTGCAGCAATAAAATATCTTCAGTGCGGGAGCCTGGGAACAACATGGCATACTTGAAGTTCGGGTCGACGCGCCCCCACAGTTCACCGTTAATAAAGTTACCCAGACGGCCTGCGCCCAAACCAAACGGAATCAGTGGAGCAATAAAATCAGAGACCTGGAAGAATGTACGCTTGGTGCGTTTGGCGAAGATAATCATCACCAGGATCACCCCGATAAGCCCGCCATGGAAGGACATGCCCCCATCCCAGACGCGGAACAGATACAACGGGTTATCAAGGAACAGCGGGAAGTTATAGAACAGCACGTAGCCAATACGCCCGCCGAGGAAGACCCCGAGGAAGCCTGCATAAAGTAAGTTTTCTACTTCGTTTTTGGTCCAGCCACTGCCCGGGCGATTAGCCCGGCGCGTTGCCAGCCACATCGCGAAAATAAACCCCACCAGATACATCATGCCGTACCAGTGAAGCGCGACGGGTCCAATTGAGAAAATGACCGGATCGAAATCCGGAAAATGCAGATAGCTACTGGTCATCTGTCACCACAAGTTCTTGTTATTTCGCTGAAGTCAGACAGCAATTGATAAGCGCGCCTGCATAATGCAGGCGCTCCAAAGGTGCGAATGATAGCACAAGGGGATCGCAGCGGATGCCGGGAAGATGTAAAAGATCTGTATAGCTAATCTTTACCCCCGTATTGCCTGATGGCGCTACGCTTATCAGGCCTACAATCCTCCGCGAATCAACCCCCCCATACCGCGGCGTTCCATAAATGCCGCCACCTGATGACGCACTTCCGTCGCCAGTTGCGCTTCCAGGCTGCGCTGCGCCAGCGTTTGCGCTTCGTCAAAATCGATATGGCGCAGCAGGTATTTCACACGTGCTACAGAACGCCCGTTCATCGATAAATGACGGAAACCAAGCCCAATAAGGATGGTGACGCACATCGGGTCACCCGCCATTTCACCACACAAGCGCAAATCGATGCCGCTTTTCTCCGCCTCCTGCGCAATCATGGCCAGCGCACGTAACATCCCCGGATGCAGGCTGTCATAAATACTGGCAACGCGTGTGTTGTTCCGGTCGACAGCCAAAATATACTGGGTCAGATCGTTGGTCCCAACCGAGATAAAATCGATCCTGTTTGCCAAATGCGGCAGCATAAACACCATCGACGGGACTTCCAGCATGATGCCAATACGTGGTTTTGGGATCTCGTAGCCGATCATCTCTTCCACTTCGCGTCCGGCACGTTCTATCAGGCGTCGCGCTTCATCCACTTCATCAATACTGGTCACCATCGGCAGTAAAATGCTCAGGTTTCCGGTTGCCGCATTCGCACGCAGCATGGCGCGAACCTGGATCAAAAAGATCTCCGGTTGATCGAGCGTTATGCGGATCCCTCGCCAGCCAAGGCATGGATTCTCTTCGCTGATGGGCATGTACGGCAGTTGTTTATCGGCCCCGACATCCAGCGTACGCAGAGTTACGGGCTTATCGTTAAACATCTGCAGCATGCCCTGATACTGCGCGACCTGCTCTTCTTCAGATGGAAAGCCGCTTTGCAGCATGAACGGAATTTCAGTACGATACAGCCCGATACCGTCAATTCGGCTACCCAGCTTCTCTTCATGTTCCGGACTTAGCCCCGCGTTGAGCATCACCTTCACGCGCTCGCCGCTTTTCAACTGTGCCGGTTGATTAACATCATCTTCCGCCAGACGGCTCAGTTCGATCTCTTCACTAATGAGACGCTGGTATTCCTGGATTAATACCGGCTCCGGATCAACCAACAGTTCGCCACGATAGCCATCCACCACCAACGTGCGGCGGTGCAACACAGACGGCTGGATATCAGCCCCCATTACGGTCGGGATCCCCAGCGCACGGACCATAATCGCCGCGTGAGAGTTGGCGGCACCATCCCTGACGACAACCCCTACCAACCGGTCCTGGGGAAGTTCCGCCAGCGTAGTGGCAGACAGCTCATCCGCCACCAGCACGAAACGTTCCGGCCAGGCATTCGGTCCCTGAACTGAGTCATCAAGATGGAACAGCAAACGCTGCCCCAACGCGCGCAAATCCCCGGCGCGTTCTTTAAGATAGTTATCGCTTAGCGCGGCAAACTGTTCGGCAAACTTCTCAATGATCGTTTTAACCGCCCACTCGGCCACCGAGCCGTTATCCACTTCCGCGAACAACTCGCGGCGCAGACGGGTATCGGAGAGCAGGTGCGAATAGAGATCAAAAATTGCCGCCGTCTCTTTCTGTGCCCCGGCAGCAAAACGCTTACTGTAGCGGCGAAATTCATTCGCGGCTTCTTCCAGTGCGCCAGTCAGGCGTTCACGCTCAAGCACCGGATCCAACGTTGAAGCCTGATACACCTGCTCCATCAGCGGCAGCGTGGCATCCTGCCAGCCTTCAGCGATTGCCACACCGGGAGCGGCAGGCAACGCACGGATACGCGTTTGCCGGTATTGCCCAAATAGCGCGGTTAACTGCGACTGAGACAGAATAGCGGCCATTTGTGTGGCAAGCGTGACCAGAAAAGATTCTTCGCTTTCGTCGTACTGGCGCAACTCACGTTGCTGTACCACCAGGACGCCTAATAACTGGCGTCGCTGGATGATCGGTACGCCTAAGAACGCACGAAAACGTTCTTCTTTCACCGAAGGAATATATTTAAAGCTGGGGTGTTTTTGCGCATCGGCGAGGTTGATAGGTTCCGCCAGCCTGCCAACCAGGCCAACGATCCCTTCATCAAACGCCAGTGCAACAGTGCGACCGCGTGGTTTTTTAAGCCCTCGGGTCGCCATCAGGTAATAGCAGCGCCGGTCGTGATCGGCCAGGTAGACCGAGCAGACCTCTGTATCCATCGCAAGACAGATGTCAGTAACCAGAATATTCAACGCCTCATTGAGACGTGGGGCACTGGCCACCTTTTCGACTATTTCGCGCAGGCGGGTGAGCATAATTTGCGTAGCTTAACCTCTTTTACGTCTGTACGCAGGTGCGCTTTGCGGCTTAGGAGTGCTCTCCTGAAGCGCCATCACAACACTTGCGAATTCTTTCATCACCCTGCGATAGACATCGCGTTTAAATGACACCACCTGTCGAACCGGATACCAGTAACTCACCCAGCGCCAGCCGTCGAACTCAGGTGTACTGCTGGTTTGCATATTGATTTCAGCATCACTGCTGACCAACTGCAGAAGAAACCATTTTTGTTTCTGGCCGATACAAACCGGCTTTGTGTCCCAACGCACCAAACGTTTCGGTAACTTGTAACGCAACCAGTTACGAGTAGAAGCAAGGATCCGCACATCTTTACGACTCAGACCGACTTCTTCAAAGAGTTCCCGGTACATCGCCTGCTCTGCTGTCTCTCCTGCATTTATCCCGCCTTGCGGGAATTGCCAGGAGTGCTGACCAAATCGCCGGGCCCACATGACCTGCCCCTGGCGGTTACAAATTACTATCCCTACATTCGGGCGGTAGCCATCGTCATCAATCACCGGACTACCTCAACATAAACCTTATATACAAACGATTGTTTCACACTCCAGAGGGGCGGTAAACCACTCTGTTAAGGGGGCGATATTCTAATAACAATTGAATAACTCACAGCAAATGGCCGAGTTATAAACAGAAGATACGCTACATAGGCGATTTTATTCACCTTTTCTGTGGATATAGTTGTGAAGAAGTACGGAATTACTATGGGAAAACCCGGAACAGTCTGAACAGGACATCCGTCACACTCCAAAAATAGTCTTATATATTCATTAAGTTAAAAGCAACAACTGTAGCTAAACATGCAGAAATGTGATGTGCATCACGCATACAATCTTCGAGCTGATGAAAGATCGACCAGCGTTGGTTTTATCCACAGATTATGCCAATAAGTTAGGCACAATTTGTGTGAAAATTCGATTTTCGTCGCACGTCAAGGCTGTAAATTGAAACAGTAGTGGGGGTTTTTCACAGTTATCCCATCTTTCTGTGGATAACATGGTGTAAGATCCTGTTCATTGTCAGTGACCAGAATTGGAAAACCCCGTTTTCTGTTGCGCAACACTCTACATAAAAATATAAAAACCACTATAAATCATGCAATTGGATAAAGCATGTGGAAAAAGATAAACTCTGTCCACACGGTATAAAATCATTGCTCATTTTTTAACCCAAGGGTAAACCTGATGCCAGAACTCCATCCATTGCTTTCTCCTCCTGAATCCGAAGCCCAGTTGCTGCACCAGGCACGGCAACTTTCGGGCTACACGTTGGGAGAACTGGCGGCGATGGCAGGACTCGTTGCGCCAAAGGATCTGAAGCGGGACAAAGGCTGGATTGGCGTACTGCTGGAAATCTGGCTTGGGGCCAGTGCGGGCAGTAAACCGGAGCAGGATTTCGCCGCGCTGGGCGTGGAGTTAAAAACGATCCCTGTGGATAGCCTTGGCAGACCGTTGGAAACGACCTTTGTCTGCGTGGCACCGTTAACCGGCAATACCGGCGTGACCTGGGAAACCAGCCATGTTCGACACAAGCTTAAACGCGTATTGTGGATACCCGTAGAAGGTGCACGCAGCATCCCTGTGGCTGAACGTCGCGTTGGCTCTCCGCTGTTGTGGAGTCCGAATGAAGAGGAAGATCGACAGTTGCGTCTGGACTGGGAAGAGTTAATGGACATGATTGTGTTAGGGCACGTCGAACGTATCACCGCCCGTCATGGTGAAGTTTTACAACTACGCCCAAAAGCCGCCAACGCCCGGGCGCTTACCGAGGCAATCGGTGCCCATGGTGAACCGATCCTGACTCTGCCACGCGGGTTTTATCTGAAAAAGAACTTCACCCGCGCACTGCTGGAACGGCATTTTCTATTCCAGGCTCAATAACACACCCTGACCTTTCGCCCGTCGCGTTACGCGCCTATAATTACCGCTTCTTTTTTTTGGCAGGACTTTGTTCGATGTTATTTGCATGGATAACCGATCCTAACGCCTGGCTCGCGCTCGGTACGCTGACGCTGCTGGAGATCGTTCTCGGGATCGACAATATTATTTTCCTTTCTCTGGTTGTAGCAAAACTCCCAACAGCACAACGCAATCATGCCCGACGAATCGGGCTGGCGGCAGCGATGGTGATGCGTCTGGCGCTGCTGGCATCCATCGCATGGGTAACGCGGCTCACTAACCCGTTATTCGAGCTGTTTGGCGAGGCGATTTCAGCGCGCGATCTGATCCTTCTGCTCGGCGGATTGTTCCTGATCTGGAAAGCGAGTAAAGAGATCCACGAGTCCATTGAGGGCGAAGAGGAAGGGCTGAAAACCCGCGTCTCTTCTTTCCTCGGCGCGATTGTGCAGATCATGCTGTTGGATATTATCTTCAGTCTGGACTCAGTAATCACCGCAGTAGGCTTGTCCGATCATCTGTTTATTATGATGGCAGCCGTCGTGATTGCCGTGGGTGTAATGATGTTTGCAGCCCGCCCAATTGGTGAGTTTGTTGATCGTCACCCTTCGGTAAAAATGCTGGCACTCTCTTTCCTGATACTGGTTGGCTTCACGCTAATTCTGGAAAGCTTCGATGTCCATGTGCCGAAAGGATACATTTACTTCGCGATGTTCTTCTCTATCGCTGTAGAGACCCTGAACCTGTGGCGCAATAAAAAAAATCCGCTCTGACAGACGCTTTCGCTCCCCGCATGGGGAGCGAATACTCCCTGCGCACCTTCCCTCTCTCACAGATTAAGATTTTACTGCTTTCGCCCTGCACAACTTCGCGTTATTACTAAACTAGTGTCAGACGCAGGCCATGTGAGGATAAGCAGATGAAAAAATGGGCAGTTTTAATTTCCGCCGTCGGGCTGGCTTTTGCCGTTTCCGGATGCAGCAGTGATTATGTGATGGCAACAAAAGATGGTCGAATGATCCTGACCGATGGTAAACCAGAAATTGACGATGATACCGGTCTGGTGAGTTACCACGATCAGCAAGGCAATGCGATGCAAATTAACCGCGACGAAGTCTCTCAAATCATTGAGCGTTGATGGTTAAGGTCAGCCGCGCTGCTGGCCTTAACGATTTTGCTTCCCTTTTTCCCTTCCCTCAGCCATTTTTATAATCCTTATGTCGTGATTATAAAAAGGAAACGGCTATGCAATATCACCGTATACCCCACAGCTCGCTGGAAGTCAGTACACTGGGGCTGGGCACAATGACGTTTGGTGAACAAAACAGCGAAGCCGACGCACATGCACAGCTCGACTATGCCGTTGCACAAGGCATAAATTTAATCGACGTTGCCGAGATGTATCCGGTACCGCCTCGCCCAGAAACCCAGGGACTCACCGAAACTTACGTGGGCAACTGGCTCGCCAAGCACGGCAGCCGCGAAAAACTGATCGTTGCCTCTAAAGTCAGCGGCCCGGCGCGTAACAATGACAGCGGTATTCGACCGAATCAGGCGCTGGATCGTAAAAACATCCGTGAGGCACTGCACGACAGTCTGAAAAGACTGCAGACCGATTATCTCGATCTCTATCAGGTCCACTGGCCCCAGCGTCCGACAAACTGCTTTGGTAAGCTAGGGTATAGCTGGACGGACTCCGCGCCAGTTGTTTCCCTGCTGGATACGCTGGACGCGCTGGCTGAGTTTCAGCGTGCGGGCAAGATTCGTTACATCGGTGTTTCCAACGAAACGGCGTTTGGCGTAATGCGTTACCTGCACCTGGCAGACAAGCATGACCTGCCGCGTATCGCCACTATCCAGAACCCGTACAGCCTGCTAAACCGCAGCTTTGAAGTTGGACTGGCCGAAGTGAGCCAGTATGAAGGCGTTGAGCTACTGGCCTACTCGTGCCTTGGTTTTGGCACCTTAACCGGCAAATACCTAAACGGCGCGAAACCTGCCGGCGCACGCAATACGCTGTTTAGCCGTTTTACGCGCTACAGCAGCGAGCAAACGCAAAAAGCGGTAGCTGCCTATGTGGATATCGCCAAACGCCATAACCTCGATCCTGCGCAGATGGCGCTGGCCTTTGTTCGTCGTCAGCCGTTTGTCGCCAGCACACTGCTGGGCGCAACGACAATGGAGCAGCTAAAAACCAACGTTGAAAGCCTGTATCTGGAGTTGAGTGAAGAAGTACTGGCGGAGATTGAAGCGGTGCATCAGGTGTATACCTATCCTGCACCGTAATTTTTAGTGCCTGATGACGCTGCGTTTATCAGACCTACAAATTGTTCTTCCTGTAGGCCGGATAAGACGCTGCGTCACCATCCAGCAATGTTACCGGCGGCGCTGCCAGATCCACAGCGCCGTAATCGCCAGGGCAAACAGCGCACCAAATCCAACGCCAATGGCTACCGCAGGAATACCCACCAACACCGCCAGTGAGTAGATACCGAGCATCAGCAACATCGCGCTGTTTTCACCCAGGTTTTGCACCGCTATCGCATTACCCGCACCGACGCTTTTCTTGCCCCGCTCCTGCAGCAACGCATTCAACGGCACGACAAAAAAACCGCCTAACACGCCGATAAGCATCAGTAAGGCATAGGCTGGCAACAGCGCATGCTGGAGCGAGAAGATCAGGACGACTACGCCTATCAGTATCCCCGCAGGCATACAGCGCGACACCGTTTCCAGCGTCACCAGTTTTGCTGCCGCGCCGGCTCCCACAACAATCCCGATAGCCACCATAGCGTTGAGATAGGTCGGCGTGGCGTTATCGGTAATACCCAGCGCCACTGGCACCCACAGCACCAGCAGAAAACGCAGCGTGACGCCCGCGCCCCAAAACAGGCTGGTTCCGACCAACGAGAAACGTGTTTCACCGTCGCGCCACAGCGAAGAGGCGGCACAGAAGAAACTGCGCGTCATTTTCCCCAGATGCCACGACTGACCGGGGCGAGCCGCGGCCAGTTTCGGGATATACAGGTTAGCCACCACGGCACCAGCATAGGCCAGGGCGCAGGCGGAAAGCGCAGCAATGACATGCCAGTCGGCCAGCACACCGCCAGCAACAGAACCCAGCAAGATAGCGGCAATGGTGGAAGCTTCCATCAGACCGTTGGCTTTCACCAGTTTGTCGCCAGTCGTCAGCTCACCCAGGATGCCATACTTGGCCGGAGAATACGCCGCCGCGCCAATACCCACCAGCGTATACCCGAGAAATGGGTTAACGCCGAAACAGATACTCGCCGCCCCCAGCAGCTTGAGACCGTTGGCGAACATCATCACTCTGCCTTTCGCAAAGCTATCCGCGACCTGCCCGACAAAAGGAGCAAACAGAATGTAAGCGCCCACAAACACCATTTGCAGGATTGGCTGACTCCAGTCCGGGTAGAACTGCGCCTTGAGCAAAGCCAGGGTAGCAAACAACAACGCGTTATCGCCAAACGCTGACAAAAACTGCGCGGCGATAACGGACATCATCCCTTTGGACCAGATTGAAGTGCTAGTGTGTACTGACTCACGCATGTTGTTTTTCCGGTTCATCGACCCAGCTTTTCAGTGTGACAAAATCTGGCTTACCGCTGCCGAGCAGAGGGAGTTGTTTCAGGTGGCGGATATCACGCGGTACGGCAAGCTCTGGAATGCCGTGGATGCGCGCATACTGGAGTAATTTTTCACGGGTCAGCTCGCCGTCGGTAGTAAACAGCACCAGCGCTTCCCCTTTATTGGCATCGCTCTTGATAGCCGTGGCATGCATTTTGTCAGCAGATACCGCCAGCGCCAGCTGTTCAACCATCTCCAGTGACACCATCTCACCGGCGATTTTAGCAAAGCGCTTGGCACGCCCCTGAATCTGTACAAAGCCATTTTCATCAAAGCGCACGACATCACCGGTGTCGTACCAGCCGTGTTCTATCTGACCCTGGGCATTTTCTGCGGTCGGGACTTCCAGTACACCCGGCTTTTCGACGCGCAGATAGCCGCTCATTATATTAGGGCCTTTCAGCTGTAAACGCCCGCCATCCTCAATACCAGGAACGGCCAACAGTCGGGCATCCATACCAGGCAGAATGCGCCCTACCGTTCCCGATTTCGCCGCCATCGGTACGTTAATCGACACCACCGGCGCACACTCCGTCACGCCATAACCTTCAAGGACGCGCAGACCAAATTTCTCCTGCCACAACTGTTTCGTGCTGTCTTGCAGCTTTTCGGCTCCGGCAACAACATAGCGCAGACGGTGGAAATCGTACGGGTGAGCAAACCGCGCATAATTGCCGAGGAACGTTGAGGTACCAAACAACACGGTGCAGTTACGGTCATATACCAGCTCAGGAACGACGCGGTAATGCAGCGGACTGGGGTACAAAAACACTTCAGCGCCGGTTAGCAACGGCGTGAATAACCCTACCGTCAGGCCAAACGAGTGAAATAGCGGCAATGCTGACATAAAGCGATCGTCGGCGGTGAAATCGGCAATCGTCTTAATCTGCTCGACGTTCGCCAGAATGCTCTTATGGCTGTGAACGACACCTTTCGGATGGCCTTCTGATCCCGAGGTAAAGAGGATCACCGCGGCCTCTTCCGGCTGCTGTTTCACCTGTGCCAGATGCGGCGCCAGCAGGTGTGAGAAAATCCACAGCTTATCGCTAAACGTCACATCGGCCTTCAAGTCTTCCAGATACACCCAGCGCACTTGCGTGAGTTGTTCCGGTAAATGCCAGAGCTTGCCCTTATCGAGAAACTGCCGGGAGGTAAAAATGGTTTTGATTTCTGACGCGGTAATGGCGCTGGTTAACCCCTTCACACCCGCCGTATAGTTCATCATGGCCGGGATACGTCGACGCGCAATGGCGCCAAAAATAACCGCCGCGCTGATACCCGCATTTGGCAGCATCAGGCCGATTCTTTCACCCTCGGTGCTGTATTTTTCCAGAATACGTGCGACAAACAGCGTTTTCGTCAGCAGTTTGCGATAGCTGTCCGGCGTGAACTTAATATCTTCAATGCAGTTTTTGCCTGCGCCAAACCGGTATTTTGCCGCCAGCAGAGACTCGTATAACGTTTCACGCGGGCGGACGGCCATACGCGCTTCCATCATAATCTGGTGCAGCATTTCACCGGCAATTTTGCGACGATCGCGTGCGCGCGGCGCTTCCGGCATCGGCAATGCCGTTGGCGGTAGGATATGGATGCTGATTTGCGGGAAGAATCGCTGTTTAACCAGACCTTTCAGACGGCTGAAATGGGTCAGTTCCGCGCCTTCAATACGCACAGGCACCACCGTCGCCTTTGATTTTGCGGCAACGAACCCGGCGCCGTCGTAGATTTTCATCAGTGAACCGGTGGTCGAAATACGCCCTTCCGGGAAGATAACCACCGGACGGCCCTGCTCGACCAGACGTACCAGATGTTTAATCGACATCGGTTTGGTTGGGTCTAGCGGTACGAAATCAATCAGTGGAGTGAGCCAGCGCATATACCATTGCTGACTAATAGAGGTGTAAACGGCAAACACAGGGCGAATCGGTAAAAAGAGCGCCAGCAGGATACCATCGATAAATGAGACATGGTTAGGCGTAATTAAGACGCGTTCTCCCCGTAGCACGCTGACATCGCCCGTGACGCGAACACGAAAAAGCACGCGAAACAGGTTACGAAAAAAGCCAAATAGCATCTCAACTCCCTGTACCATTAATTATATGAACATCAATGATGGGAGATTATACGAGTTGGGGAATGGGCGCGACAGATAACGGGTAAATAGAGTCCGAAAAAAAACCTGCGCATCCGCGCAGGTCGGTGCAAGAGACAGGTACGAAGTGCGTACCGAATAATCTCACCAATCAATACCTCTGGGATCTTGATTGTGGCCGTCACTGCGCCGTTCCGCCAGTTGGAAAACGCAAAGGAATGAACCCAAGTGCAACGAGTTGTGTAAATTATCGGTTACTGTTACAGGTACGCTGGACGCAAAAAAAAACCTGCGCATCTGCGCAGGCTGGTGTAAATTTTGTGATCAACCCGAAAGTTGATTTCACCTATCAATACCTCTGGGATCTCAACTCTATCAATCCGCTCTCTCCCCTCACCAGCGAACAATCGCAACAGCACATCGCAAAGTGTAAGCAAAGGTTTTCATTTTCTATTTTCTGTCTTACTTCGCTCGTGTCCGCTCACATTTGCGACGTCCTGACGGGCAATCTGCTTGAACAGACAGCCGTTTTCCGTAACACTGGCGGGATGTAAGCGTTTACCCACAACAGGTACTATCATGGCGACCATAAAGGATGTAGCCCGACTAGCTGGTGTATCAGTCGCCACCGTTTCTCGAGTGATCAATGACTCCCCCAAAGCCAGCGAAGCATCGCGTCTGGCTGTAATGAGTGCAATGGAATCACTCAGCTACCACCCCAACGCCAACGCGCGTGCGCTGGCGCAACAATCTACTGAAACCGTCGGTCTGGTAGTAGGTGATGTGTCCGATCCATTCTTTGGGGCAATGGTTAAAGCTGTCGAGCAGGTGGCCTATAACACCGGTAATTTTTTACTGATTGGCAACGGCTACCATAACGAGCAAAAGGAACGTCAGGCGATTGAGCAACTTATTCGCCACCGCTGCGCAGCCCTCGTGGTCCACGCTAAAATTATCCCGGATGCCGAACTGGCATCATTGATGAAACAGATCCCCGGTATGGTACTGATCAACCGAATCTTACCGGGATTCGAACAACGCTGCGTTGCGCTGGACGATCGTTACGGTGCCTGGCTGGCAACCCGTCATCTTATTCAGCAGGGCCATACGCGCATCGGTTATCTGTGTTCCAACCACAGCATTTCAGATGCGGAAGATCGTTTGCAAGGCTATTACGACGCGCTGGCAGAAAGCAATATTCCGGTAAACGATCGACTGGTCACGTTTGGCGAGCCCGATGAAAGCGGCGGCGAGCAGGCAATGACTGAGCTGCTTGGTCGCGGCAAAAACTTCACGGCTATCGCCTGCTATAACGACTCAATGGCGGCGGGCGCTATGGGTGTGTTAAACGATAATGGCATTGATGTACCAGGCGAAATCTCGCTGATTGGCTTTGATGATGTACTGGTTTCACGCTACGTGCGTCCGCGGCTGACGACGGTACGTTACCCTATCGTGACGATGGCAACCCAGGCCGCCGAACTGGCGCTGGCGCTGGCCGAAAAACGCCCGGTCCCGGAAATCACTCACGTCTTTAACCCAACGCTGGTACGTCGGCATTCCGTTTCGGCGCTGACTGAGCCGGGAAATTCTTCGTCAAACGATTAATCAGGATTGCGTCATGACAACGATGTTAGACGTTTCACGACATGCTGGCGTATCGAAAGCGACCGTTTCACGCGTACTTAATGGTACGGGGCAGGTTAAAGAAAGCACGCGCCAGAAAGTCTTCAACGCCATGCAGGCATTAGATTATCGGCCTAATTTTTTAGCGCGTTCACTGGCAAACCGCACCAGCAACAGCATTGGTTTGGTGGTGTCTACATTTGATGGATTCTACTTTGGTCGTTTGCTGCAACAGGCATCGCGCCAGACGGAGTCTCACGGCAAACAGCTGATTGTCACCGACGGCCATGACACACCAGAGCGTGAGCAGGAAGCCGTTCAAATGCTGGCCGACCGACAGTGCGACGCCATTATTCTCTACACCCGCTACATGAGCGAAAAGGCGATTCTGTCGCTGATGACCCGCATTGATATGCCATTGCTGGTCATTAACCGCGACGTCAGCCAGGCCCGCGACCGCGCGATTTTCTTTGAACAGGAAGACGCGGCGTTTCAGGCCGTCGATTACCTCATCTCGCAAGGACATCGTGATATTGCCTGCATCACCGTCCCCGGCCATACGCCAACCGGTAAATCCCGGTTGATGGGATATCGTAAGGCGCTGGAAAAAAACGGTATTCCCTGGGAACCTGCCAGGGTCAAATACGGCGATTCAACGATGACCAGGGGCTATGAAGCCTGTCGTGAACTGTTAGATGAAGGGGTGAAATTCAGCGCACTGTTCGCCTGTAACGATGACATGGCGTTAGGTGCATCGAAAGCATTACATCAGGCTGGACTAAAGATCCCCGAGGATGTTTCGTTGTTTGGTTTTGATGATGCGCCCAGCGCGAAGTGGCTGGAGCCAGGACTCTCCACCGTCTATCTGCCGATTGATACCATGATAACCACGGCAATCGATCAGGCTATTCGTCTGGCTAATAACGAAGACGTAGAACCCATTCCACCGTTTACGGGTACCCTGGTGTTGCGTGACTCCGTAACGCTCGGACCGTACTTTAAGTAATCAGATGCCGGATGGCGGTTTCGCCTTATCCGGCCTGCAGGCCCCACCGTTAACTTCGTAGGCCGGATAAGCGTAGCGCCATCCGGCATGCAATCAGATAATCTCCAGCGCTAACAGCTCTTCAATGGTCTGACGACGGCGAATCAGTCGCGCCACGCCGTTATCAAACAGCACTTCCGGTAGCAGCGGGCGGCTATTGTAGTTCGACGACATCGACGCGCCATATGCACCGGTATCATGCAATACCAGGTAATCTCCCGGCACTACCGCAGGTAATAGACGGGTTTCGACTTTGCCGCCTTCCTGTTGGGTAAAAACATCGCCCGATTCGCACAGTGGACCGGCAACCACCGTCTCAATCTGCTCCGCATTATCCAGCGAGCGGCCATCCCCGGCCAATGCGGAGATATGGTGATAGCTGCCGTACATTGCCGGTCGCATCAGATCGTTAAAGCCCGCGTCGATCAACACGAAGTGACGACTGCCCATCTCTTTCACACTGCGCACTTGCGCCACCAGCACACCCGCTTCCGCCACCAGAAAACGACCTGGCTCGATCTCAAGTTTCACCGGATGCCCCAGATGTTTGGCTATTTGATCGCGTGCCGCGCTCCACAAACCAACGTAGTGATCGGTGTTGATCGCCTCTTCTCCTTCGCGATATGGGATCGACAAACCTCCGCCCGCAGATATAGCGTCCAGATCCTGACCGAATTCAACAACCTGACGCACCATCGCGCCACACACTTGCTCCAGATGGCCGTAGTCCACACCGGAGCCGATATGCATGTGAATGCCCACCAGTTTCAGCTGGTAACGTTGAATAACTTCCAGCGCCGCCGGTAGATCGCTGTACCAGATACCGTGCTTGCTGTTCTCGCCGCCGGTATTGGTTTTCTGGCTATGCCCGTGACCAAAACCTGGGTTGACGCGCAGCCATACACGATGCCCTGGCGAAACCTGGCCCAGCTGTTCCAGCATATCAACCGACCCGGCGTTTACAGGAATACGTAGCTCATGCACCCGGGCCAGCGTCGCCTGGTCAATCATATCGGCGGTAAAGACGATTTCATCATTCTCCGGCACAAAACCTGCCGCCAGCGCACGTTCAATCTCGCCCAACGAGACTGAGTCCACCTTCACGCCCTGCTCACGCATCAGACGCAAAATATGAATATTCGAGCAGGCCTTTTGGGCAAAACGCACCACGTCAAACTGACTCAGTTTGGCTATCTGCGCGCGGATAATCTGCGCATCGTAAACCCATACCGGACAGCCGAATTCGGCGGGCAGACGCAGTAGGTTATCTGCGGTCAGGTCAGTATCAGTGCTGTTGAGTGGACGTGGCATGCTGTGCTCCGGTATTGGCTTTTTTATGATTACGCCACAGCATGAAGAGAATAAAAAATATCGTTTTATCGCAAGTCTATGCAAAAATGATATGGGATGTTTATTTGAGGATCGCCAATGCCCGCCGTTAACTTGCGCCACATTGAAATTTTTCACGCCGTTATGACAGCAGGTAACCTGACGGAAGCCGCACGGATGCTGCACACCTCGCAGCCTACCGTCAGTCGCGAGCTGGCAAGATTTGAAAAAGTTCTGGGGTTAACACTGTTCGAACGTACGCGAGGCCGGCTGCATCCTACAGTACAAGGGCTACGCCTGTTTGAAGAGGTGCAGCGATCCTGGTATGGCCTGGAGCGGATTGTCAGCGCCGCCGAAAGCCTGCGTGAATTTCGTCAGGGCGAGCTGTCGATTGTCTGCCTGCCCGTGTTCTCGCAGTCCTTTTTACCGCCGTTGCTGCAACCCTTCCTCACCCGCTACCCGCAGGTTAACATTCAGATTGTGCCGCAGGAGTCGCCGCTGCTGGAAGAGTGGCTATCAGCACAACGTCACGATCTCGGGTTTACTGAGACCCTGCATACCCCCGCCGGGACTAAACGCACTGAATTACTGTCGCTGGATGAAGTTTGCGTGCTGCCGCAGGGACATCCGCTGACCGGGAAAGCGGTATTAACACCGCAAGATTTTCAGGGGGAAAACTATATCAGCCTGTCGCGCACCGACAGCTATCGCCAGTTGCTGGATACCCTGTTTAATGATCATCAGGTCAAGCGCCGAATGGTCATAGAAACGCACAGTGCCGCATCAATTTGTGCGATGGTACGTGCCGGCGTGGGGATCTCGGTAGTAAACCCGCTGACCGCCCTGGACTACGCAGGCAGCGGGATTGCCATCCGGCGTTTTAGTGTTTCAGTACCTTTTACCGTCAGCCTGATTCATCCACTGCATCGCCCGGCATCCGCGCTGGTTGATGCTTTTACGGCACATCTACAGGCCCATCTCCACCGGATTACCGACCCGCTGGAGGCTATTTTGCAGTCTCAGGTGAAAGCATAAACGTCACGGCATCCTGCGCATGGATCGCCGCGGTATCGAAGACCGGCAACGGGCTCATTTCAGTGGGTACCAGCAGGCCAATTTCGGTGCAGCCGAAGATCACCCCTTGTGCCCCCTGACGAGCCAGTTGCTCAATCACGCTCAGGTAATAGTCGCGGGACGTTTCGCTAAATTCACCAAGGCAAAGCTCCTCGAAAATAATCTGGTTTATTTTCTGTCGGTCGCTAGCGTCAGGGATTAGCGTGCTAATGCCAAATTCCGTCTGTAAACGCCCACGATAGAAATCCTGTTCCATGGTGTAACGCGTGCCCAACAGCGCGACGTTACTCATCTTCTGCTGTTGTATGGCCCGCCCCGTTGCATCGGCAATGTGCAAAAACGGGGCATCGCAGGCCGTTTCAATGGCCTCGGCCACTTTATGCATGGTGTTGGTACACAGCACAATCCCTTCAGCACCCGCTTGCTGTAACCCCAGCGCAGCCTGCGCCAGGATCTCCCCTGCCCGCTGCCAGTCACCGTTCGACTGACAGGCTTCAATCTCATGGAAATCGACGCTGTGCAGCAGAATTTTCGCAGAATGCAGACCGCCCAGATTCTGCTTAACCCCTTCATTAATCAGACGATAATAGGGAATAGTGGATTCCCAGCTCATTCCGCCTAACAGACCGATCGTTTTCATCATTTGCCCTTATTCGTGGTGGTCCTCCCAGTGAACCAAAGATGTGATCAACTTTCCACATCTGTCGGCCCGCATTTCCTTTTTTAATTTTCTGATATAAATTTAATGAAATAATGTTTCATTTTATTGCAGGAATATCGAATGTTTATTTTTCATAAAGAAACCACGCTTGAAGATCTGGGTAACGGCGTTACCCGGCGTATTCTGGCTCACGATGGAAAAATGATGGCCGTGGAAGTTAATTTCGAGCAGGGCGCAGTTGGCCCGATGCACAACCATCCGCATGAACAACTCACCTACGTTTTATCGGGTGAGTTTGAATTTACGATTGGGGAAGAAAAGCATGTCGTCAGTGCAGGAGACACCCTGTATAAAAAGCCTAACATTATGCATGGCTGCGTCTGCTTACAGCCGGGAACATTGCTCGATACCTTCACGCCGGTGCGCGAAGACTTCCTGCAGGCGTAATCTCTCTATTCTCAAACCTTGTTATACAAAAATGCCGGGTATCGCTTACGCTTACCCGGCCTCTGCACGAGACGTCATCCGACACTGCGTCTCACTATTTACACCCCAATATCTCTTAGCTTCTCGCCAGCCATCAGCTTGCGCTCGATGTGTTCCAGCGTGACGTTTTTGGTTTCTGGAATGAGCCAGAATGTAATACCGATAAAGACGACGTTCAGTGCGGTATAAAGCCAGAACGTACCCGCGGCGCCAATACTGTCGAGCAACGTCAGGAAGGTTGCGCCGATAATCATGTTCGACACCCAGTTCGTGGTAGTGGAACAGGTGATGCCAAAATCGCGACATTTCAGCGGCTGAATCTCAGAACACAGGATCCACACCACCGGTGCGGCGCTCATTGCATAACCGGCGATACACATCATGGTCATGCCGACTGACAACCAGGAAAGCCCACTGGATGCGGTGCCGTTATCAAACTGCATCAGGCAATAGCCGAGGACCAGGGTCCCAATGGCCATCACGCTGAAACCAATTTTCAGCGCCGGTTTGCGTCCGGCTTTATCTACTGTAAAAACAGCAATAAAAGTCGCGAACATAAAAGTTAAGCCTACAACCAACGTCGCAATCATCTGCTGTTCAGTGGTGGTAAAACCGGCCATTTTAAAAATGCGCGGCGCGTAGTACATAATGATGTTCATCCCGGTAAACTGCTGCATTGCCTGCAACAACATCCCGAGGAAAACCGCACGCCGTACGTTTCGGTTAATTTTAAACAGTGCCCAACCGCCCTGCTTCAGCTTCAGACTTTCACGAATTTCGTTCAGCTCATCACGGGCCTTTTCTGACGTATCACGCAACATGCGTAATACTTCTTCTGCTTCAATATGGCGACCTTTCTCTGCCAGCCAGCGCGGGCTGTTAGGCAGGAAAACGACCAGAACAATCAGCAATACTGCCGGGAGCGCCAATACGCCCAGCATAGCGCGCCAGTTACCGCTGTAGCTAAACGCGGTATCGGATAAAAAGGCCAGCACAATGCCCAACGTAACCATCAGTTGATACATACTGATCATCTTGCCACGCACATTCTCACTGGCCATTTCAGACAAGTAGAGTGGCGCAGTGTAGGAGGCGATACCTACGGCAACGCCCAGTACCACGCGGGCAACAATGAGCATTTCCACGCTGGAAGCCAATGCCGACCCCAGGGAACCAACGACAAACAGGATCGCCCCGGCCATCAGGCTGTATTTGCGCCCCAGTCGGAATGACAACCAGCCGTTAAACAGCGCACCAATTGCCGCACCCAGCATCATACTGCTCACCACCCACTCCTGCAGACGGCTGGTCAATACAAAGTGATCGGTGATAAAAGGCAACGCGCCGGCAATTACGCCGATATCGAGACCAAATAACAACCCTGCGACAGCCGCAGAAATAGAGACAAACAAATTCATACGTCGCGTATCGCGCTGCGTACGCGGTGTTAAAGCAGCTTCATGATTAATTGAGACCATTTTTTCCTGCCAGATACAGAGTAAGCCATGTCGATGAAAGTAAGGGATCCCTTGCAGGAAGCGTCAGGCGGGAAACGGCAAAAACATGGATGAAATTGCTGCACCACATCGTTATGTGATGGATATTCCAATTTTAAAATTTACCGCTAATCACTCAATTAAATTTAATACACTGATATTAAAGAGTATTAATTATTACCAATCCATACATATATAATTATGTATGGATTAATTTATAAACAGAATATGGATTAAAATAACTTAAAACCAAAAAAAACCCTGCCATTGGCAGGGTTTGTTGATGCTGGACGATAAATTAACGTGCCAGCCAGCCACCGTCGACCGCAACGGTATAACCGTTAATGTAGTCAGATGCGCTGGAGGCCAGGAACACTACTGGCCCCATCAGATCGCTTGGCAGACCCCAACGACCCGCCGGGATACGATCGAGAATTTCGGCGCTACGCTGCTCATCGGCACGCAGCTGCTGCGTGTTGTTGGTCGCCATGTAACCCGGTGCGATCGCATTCACGTTGATGTTATGTTTTGCCCACTCGTTGGCCATCAGACGCGTCACGCCCATTACGCCGCTTTTAGACGCGGTGTAAGACGGAACGCGAATGCCGCCCTGGAAGGAGAGCATAGAGGCGATATTAATAATTTTACCGCCGTTACCCTGGGCAATGAAGTGCTTCGCCGCCGCCTGAGACATGAAGAACACGCTCTTAATGTTCAGGTTCATCACGTCGTCCCAGTCTTTTTCACTGAAGTCGATAGCATCTTCACGACGGATAAGACCGGCGTTGTTCACCAGAATGTCGATATGACCGAATTCTGCGACCGCACGCTCCAGCAGTGCCGGAATACCATCAATCTGACGCAGATCGGCGGTCAGGCTTAAAAAACGGCGGCCCAGTGCGGTAACACGTTCGATGGTTTCCGTCGGCTCAACAATGTTGATACCCACGATATCACAACCTGCTTCCGCCAGACCCAGCGCCATCCCCTGACCCAAACCGGTGTCACAACCCGTCACAACGGCGACTTTACCTTCAAGAGAGAATGCATTCAAAATCATTGTAAATCCTTATTTTTTATAATGCCCGTCACAGACAGGCTGAGTAGCCGCCCGCGACTAGCGCAGATCTTTGACTGCAACGTGGTCCATATCATCAAAGACCTGATTTTCGCCAACCATACCCCAGATGAAGGTATAGGCTTTCGTACCCACGCCAGAATGGATAGACCAGCTAGGGGAAATGACCGCCTGCTCATTGTGCATCACGATATGACGCGTTTCCTGAGGCTGCCCCATCATGTGGAAGACACAGGTGTCTTCTTCCATATTGAAGTAGAAATAGACTTCCATACGGCGTTCATGGGTATGGCACGGCATGGTGTTCCACAGGTTGCCAGGCGCCAGTTCGGTCAGGCCCATGCTCAGTTGGCAAGTTTCCAGTACGTCCGGCACAAAATACTTGTTGATGGTACGGCGGTTACTCGTGAGATCATCACCCAACGTCACTGGCGCAACGTCGGCTGGGGTCACTTTTTTGGTTGGATAAGTCATGTGTGCCGGCGCGCAGTTATAATAGAACTTGGCGGGTTTTGCAGGGTCAATGCTGGCAAAAACAACTTCTTTTGCCCCTTTACCGACATACAGCGCATCGCGATGACCAATTTCATAGCACTGGCCGTCAACGGTAATCGTGCCCGGTCCACCGATGTTGATCACGCCTAACTCACGGCGCTCCAGGAAGTAGGTTACGCCCAGTTGCTTACCCACTTCGCCACCCACAGATACGGTTTTGCCCACTGGCATAATGCCGCCAACAATAATGCGGTCAATGTGGCTGTAGACCATGGTGTATTCGTCAGCAACAAACACTTCTTCTACCAAAAACTCATTACGCAGCGCCTGGGTATCCAGGGTTTTAGCATGCGCACTATGGATGCTTTGTCTTACGTCCACATTTACCTCCAGTGATAAATTGACCGTGAATTCTTGAGCGATAGCAAAACGCCGTTCCGTTTTACCTAATGCGTTCATGATATCTCTCCCGGAACGGGTTTTCAATTATAACTAAAACGATGTTTTACTTTTTCCGCATCTTATTATCAAAAGTGTAATTGCGATCACGCTAGCCTGGATAAGCGACCAAACCCGCACCAAAGAAAATAAATAAACCACAAATAAAACAGTTTGTTATGAAAAATCACTAGAGCATAGCTAATAAGAGGTAAAAGTAGCGCGGTGAAAAAACAGCCCTGCTGAAGAGGAATTCACACACCTTTTCTTACAAAGTGCGTTGTGAATCACACGAAATGAAACGATGTTTTGATAAGTTGACGTTGTTTTAGAGTGGATGTTTCTGTAACTGGCCTTGCCCTCCTTGTGGAGGGCTTTTTTACATGAAGCGGGACTGCGCGGTGGTGGTGTATCTGACGGGGGATTTTAAAGACTTAATCACGTTCGATGGCCAGTGCGACGCCCTGGCCACCACCAATACATAACGTTGCCAGCCCTTTATGCGCCCGGCGTTTAACCATCTCGTGGACCAACGACACCAGAATACGGCAACCAGAGGCACCAATTGGGTGGCCGAGCGCAATGGCCCCACCGTTCACATTCACCCGCCGCTCGTCCCATTCCAGCATTTTCCCAACGGATAATGCCTGCGCGGCGAATGCTTAATTGGCTTCAATCAAATCGACATCCGCCAGTTGCCAGCCGACGCGCTCAAGGCAGCGACGCGTCGCGTACACTGGCGCAATCCCCATCAGTGCGGGGTCAACGCCGACGCTGGCAAAAGCGCGAATACGGGCCAGTACCGGCAAATTCAACGCCTGCGCTTTGGACTCGCTCATCATCATCACGGCGGCAGCACCATCGTTTATCGATGACGCATTACCCGCCGTTACCGAACCGAGCCTGTCAAAAGTAGGGTCCAGACGCGCCAGCCCCTCTGCACTGGCATCGGTGCGCGGTTGCTCATCGGTATCCACCACAAAGGATTGCCCGTTTCGTTGGGTCACCACCGGCACGATTTCATCTTTAAAGCGTCCAGCGTCGATTGCCATCCGCGCTTTGTGCTGCGAGTGCAGCGCGTAGGCGTCCTGTAATTCGCGGCTGATACCGTATTCCCGCGCCAGGTTTTCCGCGGTAACGCCCATATGGTAGTCGTTGAAAGCATCCCACAGACCGTCGTGCACCAGGCTGTCAACCAGTTGACTATTACCCAGTTGCGCCCCGGTGCGGCTGTCGGTGAGGACATGCGGGGCGCGGCTCATATTCTCTTGCCCACCTGCTATCACGATATCAGCTTCACCACACTGGATAGCCTGAGTCGCCAGGTGCAGCGCTTTCAAACCTGAACCACACACATCATTAATGGTAATAGCGGAAACGGTATTGGGTAATCCACCATTGATAGCAGACTGACGGGCCGGGTTCTGTCCGGCCCCCGCAGTGAGGACCTGGCCAAGGATAACTTCATCAACAGCGTGAACATCCACGCCAGTGCGTTCCAGTAATGCCCTGACCACCATGCTGCCGAGTTCAACGGCAGAGTGGCGCGCCAGCGTCCCCTGGAAGCAGCCAATCGGTGTCCGTAACGCCCCGACTATCACAACCTCTTTCATCACCACCTCAGCGCAAAATAACATCGCAATAGTAGATGATTGTTAAAAATAGTTATCAAGGTTGTTTAAAAACGGTGATTTTTATCACAAAGGAAATAGGTATCATTTATTCGTCATCGCGACGCCACTTTGCTGTAAATGGTCGCGTAACCAACTTCCCGCCACCCCGGGAGGAGATTTCTTATTCCATAACAGATCGATTGAGATAGCTTTTGGCCAGCCAGGTATCTTCAACTGAACCAGTGGTTTTTCTGCCGCAAACTCTTCCACCAGCGCGCAAGGTAGTGCGCACCAGCCAAATCCCTGTACCGCCATACTCAGCAACAACAGGTAGTTGGGAGCAGACCAGACAGGACCACGTGCGACGTTGGTCCCACTTTCCAGATAAGTGTTCAGACGCAGTTCGCGCCAGGTGTGGAGCTGCTCCCATTGCAGTTTTTTTTGCGTCGCCAGCGGATGCGTGGCCGCAACGTACAGTCCCATCCAGCTTTGCATCGGCAAACGCGTGACGCCCATATCTGTCGGATAATTTTCTCGCGCTTCGATCAGCCCAACCTGCGCGCGTCCTTTTTGCAGCAAATCAATCACATCTTCATCTTCACCAATCAGACATTCAAATTCAGTGTGGGGGAACTTGCGGTCAAACTGCACCATCAATTCTTCCAGTACATCCGGATGCAGCGTGTCAGAAAGAACAAAAGTCAGACGCGCTTCCGTATTACCCGACAGCGAAATCGCCGCTTCATCCAGGCGCTCGCTGGCTGACAAAATCGCCTGTACGTAACCAAGCACCCGCTTGCCTTGCTCGGTAAGCGTTGGCTGACGTGACGAACGGTCAAACAGCGCAAAGCCAAGATCGGCCTCCAGATGTGCAATCGCCGTGCTGATGGTGGACTGGCTTTTACGTAGCCGCCGGGCCGCCGCAGAAAATGAACCGCAGGACACCGTCTCAACAAATGCCGTTAATGCTTCAGGAGAGTAACGCATGAACTATCTACTTTATCGATGGATACTATCTTTTAGATATCACATAAAACGATAAAATTACCACCATTCCGTTATCCGGGCATCAAAGAAGGTTTGTAGGTTATGCAACACGATACTGTCCAACGTCGCTCGTTAGTGGAGCGCATTTTTCATGCTGTCTGTTTTGAGGGCATTGCGACCGCGATTCTCGCACCAACCACCGCATGGTTGATGCAGCGCTCGGTACTGGAAATGGGCGGGCTGACCATTCTGCTGGCAACGACAGCAATGATTTGGAATATCATTTATAACGCCCTGTTTGACCGGCTGTGGCCATCACACCTGGTAAAACGTACGGCGAAAGTCCGCGCATTTCACGCCTTAGGTTTCGAGAGTGGTTTTATCGTCATCGGGGTCAGCATCGTGGCGTATGTGCTAAACGTTAGCCTGCTTCAGGCATTCACGCTGGAAATAGGTTTCTTCCTGTTCTTCCTGCCATACACCATGTTCTATAACTGGGCTTATGACACATTGCGCGAGCGCGTAATGAAGCGTCGTCAGCAGCGCGTTACTGCCTGATAATTCAAAGAATAGTCGGAATTTTCTCAATTCCGGCTATTCATCCATTCACCAGCCCACTTGTTCACACCTCCCCCAGCCCCTCTCATTTGTGGTAAATTGCGCTTCTTTTTGTTTATTTTATAGTTGATACGTTCAAATAATGTCGAAATTTTGGTCAAAAGAAGAGACTCTCTGGAGCTTCGCACTATATGGGACTGCCGTCGGCGCAGGAACCCTCTTCCTTCCCATACAGCTGGGTTCTGCAGGCGCGGTGGTACTTTTTATCACCGCACTCGTCGCCTGGCCTTTAACCTACTGGCCGCACAAGGCGCTATGCCAGTTTATCCTGTCATCAAAAACCTCTGCAGGTGAAGGGATCACCGGTGCAGTCACCCACTACTATGGCAAGAAGATAGGCAGCCTGATCACGACGCTTTATTTTATTGCCTTCTTTGTGGTGGTGCTGATCTACGCTGTCGCGATCACCAACTCACTCACCGAACAGTTGGCAAAACATATCACGATCGATCTACGCGTGCGCATGCTGGTCAGTTTCGGCGTGGTGCTGGTGCTGAATTTAATTTTCCTGATGGGTCGCCAGGCTACCATCCGGGTGATGGGCTTTCTGGTATTCCCACTGATCGCATACTTTTTGTTTCTCTCGCTGTACCTGACCGGAAGCTGGCAGCCGACGCTACTCACCGGCCAGATGTCTTTCGATCAGCACACGCTGCATCAGGTATGGATCTCTATCCCCGTGATGGTTTTCGCTTTTAGCCATACGCCCATTATCTCCACGTTTGCCATCGACAGACGCGAGAAATACGGCGAGCAGGCCATGGGTAAATGCAAAAAAATCATGAAGGTCGCCTACGTCATCATCTGCCTGAGCGTACTGTTTTTCGTCTTTAGCTGTCTGCTTTCTATTCCGGCAAACTACATTGAAGATGCCAAACATGAAGGTGTAACCATCCTGTCGGCGCTGTCGATGATGCCCAACGCTCCGGCGTGGTTGTCGATTTCCGGGATTATCGTTGCCGTGGTGGCGATGTCAAAATCGTTCCTCGGCACCTACTTTGGCGTGATTGAAGGGGCGACAGAAGTCGTAAAAACGTCGCTGCATCAGGTAGGCGTGAAGAAAAGCCGGGCCTTTAACCGCGCTCTGTCCATTATGTTGGTTTCGGCTATTACGTTTATCATCTGCTGCATTAACCCTAATGCCATTTCAATGATTTACGCGATCAGTGGTCCGCTCATCGCCATGATTTTGTTTATCATGCCGACTTTATCGACCTATCTGATCCCGGCGCTGAAGCCGTACCGTTCAGTGGGTAATCTGATCACCCTGATTGTCGGTCTGTTGTGCGTATCGGTGATGTTTTTTGGCTAAATGACGTTATCAACGGCTCATTCTCCTGAACGGGGGGCAATGTCGTTCAGCTAACGACCCAGTTTCAGAAAGTATCAACCTGTGTTGGCGGAAGTAATGAACATGCTATCTCAGAGAAAAGGTTCCGTTCACTCATGTTCATCGCGTCTCTGAAGCACCGATTCATGTGAACGTGCAAGGGAGGCTCACCGCCGCCTCCCTTGCATCCCTGGCTCCCGGCACGGAAAATCGTCGCTGCGCGATTCATTCGTCTTATGCCGTCTGCCTGTCGGGTCGGGGCCGAGCCTGCGTCCCTGCAGGCCGTCCCCTCTGCCCGCATCCCTGCGGGCAGCCCCGGTCAGCCGTCAACGCCTTATCGATTTTCAGCCGGATATGGGCCATCGCTTCAACTCTCTGATTTTCAGTTAAATCTGTTTTGCTGTTCAGATATATTCAAATAAAAATACAGATGGTCAGGCATGGCTGGTCCGGCTGAAAATTGCCGACGTGTTTCCGTAAGGCCGGGAGAGCCAGCATGGATGCTGGCTCAGGGCGCGCTTTGCAGGGACGCTACCTCGCGCCCGGCCCGATAGCCTGGAGGAATAAGCGGAGGGTATTGCGCAGCAACAATTTTCCCGCCGGGAGCCGGGATTGTAAAGGGCGTGGCGGAAAACGCCCTTTACACGTTCACGGGTATCGGTGCTTCAGATAAATGACACTGCTGAGGTGAACGGAACCCTGAACAAGAATCACATGTTCACCCGACATGCTTAGCTGGACGGTATTGAACGTGGATGAGCCGCACTCCGCCTTATTTGATGTAAGAATCCAATACCTTCAGGACCACGTCCAAATCCTCTTCACGTTTTATTTCATCGCCCTGATGCACAATATGCTCGGTCAGATGACCTTTAATCACCTCACGCATTAATCCGTTTACCGCGCCGCGGATCGCCGCAATCTGCTGCAACACAGCCGCGCATTCATGCGGTTCATCAAGCATGGTTTTCAGCGCCACTACCTGGCCCTGAATCTTACTGGCACGGGCTTTGAGCTTCTGTTTGTCGCGGATCGTATGTGACATAGCATTACCTTAATTAACGTAAATCCGTAGCGACAATACCATCGACATTCTACTGGGGGGTAGTATTTGATACTGGGGGGGAGTAGAATCAGGAAAAATTAGACAACTAAGAATCATTCTCATGGGTGAATTTTCTACGCTTCTTCAGCAAGGCAACGCCTGGTTCTTCATTCCCAGTGCAATTTTATTGGGGGTGTTACACGGCCTGGAACCGGGTCATTCAAAAACAATGATGGCGGCGTTTATTATTGCCATAAAGGGGACTATCAAGCAGGCAGTGATGCTGGGGCTGGCGGCTACCCTGTCGCATACGGCCATAGTATGGTTGATTGCACTCGGCGGAATGTATATCAGCAAAGCGTTCACGGCCCAGGCCGTCGAACCCTGGCTACAGTTTGTCTCGGCGATCATTATTTTGGGCACTGCATTCTGGATGTTCTGGCGGACATGGCAAGGCGAGCAGAACTGGCTGACTCAGACACATCACGACCATCATCATGATCACGACCATGACCATGACCATGACCATGACCATGACCACCATCATCATGACCATGGCCACCATCATCATGACCATGGCCACCATCATCACGAACATGACCATGATCACGAACATGACCATAACCATAACCATGCCGCGTTGGCAGGGCTGAGCGAGGGTTCGAAAGAGTATCAGGACGCGCACGAACGCGCACATGCCAACGATATCCAGCGCCGTTTTCAGGGTAAAGAGGTGACCAACGGGCAAATTTTACTGTTTGGTCTGACCGGTGGCCTGATCCCGTGCCCTGCGGCTATTACCGTCTTACTGATTTGTATCCAGCTCAAAGCCTTTACGCTGGGGGCAACGATGGTGCTGTGCTTTAGCCTCGGACTGGCGATAACGCTGGTAACGGTAGGGGTTGGCGCGGCTATCAGCGTACAACAGGCGGCGAAACGCTGGAGCGGATTTAACACACTGGCGCGTAAAGCACCCTATTTTTCCAGCGCACTCATCGGCATGGTCGGACTCTACATGGGGATTCACGGCTATCTGGGGATCGTCGGTTAACAGCCAACAGAGGGAAACGCGCAGCAACCTGTGCCGCTGCGCGTGTAGCAGGACTAGCTGGCGACGCTTCCCCACACTAACTGCCCTTTGTGGAAGGTCGCGGTGCGAGGGGAAATCCTCGCGACCGCTTCCGCAGAGCAGGACGCATCGACCAGCACAAAACTTGCATCATCCTGTGCTTTCGGCCACACACGTTCGCCTTTATCGTTCAGCGGCAGCACATCGCCGGTGGCGAGGAACAGCGCCCGCGACAGGTTGAGTTCGTTCGGGCGAATATACAGCTGAGCATACAGATTGGCTTTCTCCAGCATATCCCCCAGCCCATACGGCGACCAGTGGTCAATCACGCTGTCGGTGCCGGTAATCACCTCCACGCCTTTATCACGCAGCTGTTTCAGCGGCATGTGCAAGGTGCCGATAGGTACCGTCGAGGCAATGGTAATCTGCTGCGCCGCCATACGGGTTGCCAACGCATCAACCTGCTGTTCGTTCAGCGTTGCCAATGCGAAAGCATGGCTGATGGTCAGTTTGCCCTTCAGCTGTGGCGTTTTCTCCACCGTCTCCACCATGTAATTTACCGCCGCCACACCTGCCGGGCTGGTTTCATGCAAATGGATATCCACACCTTTATTGTAATCGAGCGCAATCTGGAACATGGTGTCGAGGGATTTTTCCATGGCCCCATCGACGCTGGTCGGGTCCAGACCGCCCACGTACTGTGCCCCCGCCTGCATTGCTTCACGCATCAGCGGTTCAGACTTCGATAACAGCAGACCATGCTGGGGGAACGCCACGATTTCACAAGCGAAACCGGGCTGACGACGCGCCAGTACCGCCTGCAGGTTCTCCAGATTTTTCAACCCGGAAACTGGCTCAATATTGCAGTGGCTGCGGGCAATCGATGTCCCTTTTGATTGCAGCAGATCGATAAGCTTTTCCGCCCGCTCCTGAGTATAAGGCTGCAGTTCGGGTAGCAGCTTTTGTTCCAGGCGGATCATATCCTGAATAGTGGTGCCCGCCGGACGGTTCAATGAGCGCCACGGGCCACCGTAAAAGGTTTTATCCAGATGAATATGCATATCGCGCATCGCGGGTAGCATGAGCTTTCCGCCGGCATCGTAATGCGGCAGCGCCGCATCCGGATGCTGCTTATTCTCGCGTAGCGCAACAATCTTCCCGTCCTGAATTTCAACGGTTTGCAGTGCAGTACGGGTATGTACCACCACGGCATTTTCGTAATCAAATCCCGCTTCCAGCAGAACGTTATCGAGGTAGTAGTGTTTATCGTTAATCGTCATGGTGTTCTTCGCCCCGCAGGCTGTCCCGACAGGATTAGCAGCATACGCGACTGGCGCCACTGCGCCAAACAGCGCAGCAGCAGTGACCATTTTTCCGCTCTGACTTAAAAATTCGCGGCGGCTGTTATTTTCCTTCATTCGCATCTCCTCTCAGGAATGGACAATATGGGTACCCGTTTCACCGCGCAGTGCGGCAGGCAGGCATTCCGGCGTGGTGATGATCACCCGCTTACCGCCACGTGCGAGGAACGTCAGGCTGGCGATAATTTTGGGTAACATGCTGCCTGGCGGGAAGTGACCTTCCTGCATGTAGCGGGTCATTGTCGCAATATCCACCGTATCCAGCGCCTGCTGGTTGGGCTTGCCGAAGTGAATACACACTTTCTCTACGCCAGTAGTGATCACCAGAATGTCGGCGCGGATCTCCTGCGCCAGCAGCGCAGTAGAGAGATCTTTATCAATCACTGCGTCCACGCTGTGATAATCCCCGTGCTCGCTACGGACTACCGGGATCCCGCCGCCGCCTGCGCCAATCACCACAAAACCTTGCTGAGTCAGCGTTTTGATAGCCTCTGCTTCAACAATACGTTTGGGTTCAGGGGAAGCCACAACCCGCCGGTAACCGCGCCCGGAATCCTCAACAAAACGCCAGCCTGGATTAATCCGCTGCAGCTCGTCACGCTGAGCTTCACTAAAGAATGCGCCGATAGGCTTGGTTGGATTCGCAAACCCGGGATCGTTCTTATCGACCTCTACCTGCGTGACTACCGTCACCGCTTTCTGCTCACCGCGTCGCGCCAGACGGTTATTCAGCGCCTGTTGGATCAGGTAGCCAATACCGCCCTGAGTATCAGCGACGCAGTTTGCCAGCGGCGTCAGCGG
This sequence comes from Citrobacter sp. RHBSTW-00671, assembly GCF_014103415.1. Taxonomy (NCBI): domain Bacteria; kingdom Pseudomonadati; phylum Pseudomonadota; class Gammaproteobacteria; order Enterobacterales; family Enterobacteriaceae; genus Citrobacter; species Citrobacter sp. RHBSTW-00671. The sequence goes on along the minus strand of NZ_JABXPR010000001.1, from coordinate 1,490,580 downwards.
CAAACCTTCGCGTTCGTGCGCGATTTCAGCCCGCCGTAGATCCAGCCCCACCTGCGGTCCGTTACCGTGTGTCAGCACAATGTTGTAGTCCGATGCCAACATCTCCAGCACCGTGTCCGCCACCGCTTTTACCGCTTCAGCCTGGTGCTCAATCGACTGGCTGGCGTTATCTTTGATAATGCTGTTGCCGCCAATGGCAACGACCACAAGTTCTTTCATCGTATTTTCTTCCGCTTGCAGGCGATTCAGGTTGTTTTCGTCGGTTCCTGCTCAGGCGCAGTAGCCGCTTCACGACTGTCGAGAATATGTTTGACGACGAACATGCCGCTCATCATCAGGTAGGCCACAACAAACATCATCGAGCTGCCTTCGGCAAAACCCACTGCCGGGGAGTGAATCACACCAAACAACGACAACAGTGCACCGAAGGCGGCGGCAATCGCCCCACGTAACGGCTTGTTCATGATGGCGAAGATAGCGACACAGCCCCACAGCATACTGGCCAGCGGCGCGCCGCTTCCCAGATGCACCAGCCCGTCGTAGTACACGCCTTTACTGTGCAGCAGGTCACTGCCCAGTTTCCCCGCAGAGGTTCCGGCAGCGCCCATCACGCTGTTGACGATGGTCAATGCCCAGTTGGCGATCCACGGGAACAGACAGATGAAAATGACGGGAACCTCGACTTTGGGCGTTTCTCGCACCACCTGGTTGGCGGTCACCACGCCGATAAACACCAGAATCGGCACTATCGCAGTCATCGGAATAATGGCGAGCATAAACGCGCCCAGCCCAAACAGCGGCACCAGGAACATGGTGATACCAGATGCCAGGGTATAACCGATGCTGGCGCCCATTGCTTTCCAGCCCGCATGTCCGACATACACAGTCACCGGGAACGGGTTACCCAGCATGCAGCCAAGCATGGAGGCAAAACCGTTCGCCATCATAACTTTACGGGTGTTGTACTCATCGCCCGCGGCGTGCGCACTTTCAATGTTCTCGAGGTCAAAAATATAGTTCGCCAGACCCAGCGGAACTGCAGAAGCCAGATACGGTAGCGCATGCGGCAAACCTTGCAGGAAGCTGTCGACATGGATTTCTGGCGGGTTAAAGCCAAAAGACGACATCGAGGCTTTAATCGCTTCCGGGCTTTGCAGACCGGAGATCCATGCCAGGGCCGTACCGGCAATCAGCAGCAGCAAACCGGTCGGAATGCGGGCAAAAATCGGTTTCTTACCGAACCAGTTGATGAAAATCAGCAACAGGACGATGAAAGAAACGGTCGGCGCTTCAAACGCCTGCAGCATGGGGTTCATCGCCAACAGCAGCAGACCCAGACCGGATAAACAGGAGAGCAGTACCGTACGCGGGATCATCTTGCGGATGGTCTCGCCCAGGAAGGAGCCGCCCACCAGGATCAACGCTTCCACAAAGCACCATACCAGTGCTATCTGGATGGCGAAGTTGGCATCTTTGGTTTGCTGATAAACCGGCATCAGCACCAGGAACGTCACGGTAAAGATTGACGGTGCGCTGGGCCCGGACGGCAGCGCCGTCACATCATTACGGCCGGTGTGTTTTGCCATCTGCAAACCAAACCAGGCGTAACAGATACTGGCCACCAGCACCGCCAGACCAAAGGCTGGCGCAATGCGGCCGTAAACTATTTCAGTCGGGATGCCGACAACAAAAATGAGCAGGCCCATCATTGTCAGCAGGTTAGTCAGGTTGTTGGTCATCAGCCCGAAGTAAGCCGCCCAGTCACCACGTTTCCATTCTAGTTTTATGCTGTTCATGGAATATCCTTAACAGGTTAAGCATCGTTTGCGATCGCGGAGATCGCCCAGCCCTGCAGGTAAGCAACGTTTTTCGCTTCGCTACCGTGGGGCTAACGGCGTTAGCCCCGGTTATTGTTATGAGCAGTAGCGGTCACGCCAGTTGAGGATCGCCTTTTCGAAACAGGCGAACGGCGGGTGTACAATTCCGGCGCCGATCATGCCGATCCCTGCATCTTTATGCGCAATCGCGGTATTGATCACCGGCAGAATGCCGGTGCTGCCCACGCGCGTAATATCGATAGCCGTTGGTACACCCATAAAACCGAGCAACGGAATGGTGACGTTCGGGTTTTCGCCCAACGTGATTTCACGCATCTGGCGAGAGAAGTCGACAGCTTCTTCAACCGTACCGCCCACCAGCGCCACAATGGCCGGTGCCGTCGCCATCGCGAAACCGCCAATACCGTAGGTTTCGGTAATCGCGCTATCGCCGATATCGCGTCCGGAGTCTTCCGGCTTATAGCCCGCAAACATCGGGCCAATCACCTGCTGCGCCGGACCGGTAAACCATTGACCCGGTAAACCACTGATGCGCAGACCGAATTCAACACCGTTACGCGCCATCGTCGTCACTACGGTGCTGTATTCGATACCGTGTGCAGCGTCCATCGCCGCTTTACACATCGCCATCCAGGTCGGGCCGGAGAAGTAATCACTGCTGAGGACAAACTCAAACACTTCCCGCTGTTGCTCAACCGGATAACCGGTCTGAATGATCCACGGCGTCAGCGCCTGAATCAGTAGCGCAGTCCCGGCATTGTTGCGGTTATGGCATTCATCCCCCATGTGCAGCGCCTGCGCCAACATCAGACGCAGATCGATTTCGCCCGCCAGCTTCATGGCATCACGCAGCATTGGGCCCATCACATCGCGCATCCAGTTCAGACGATCGATAACGCTCTGATCGTTCGCCCCCATACGCAGGATCTTCGCCATCTGCTCGCTCATATTGGTATATGCGCGGTTGCCGTAGGTTTTGTTCTCAACGATGTGCATGAACATTGAGGCAGAGGTGACGCCCGCCATCGATCCCACACAGTCATGTTCGTGGCATGGGGAGAAGATAATTTCGCCAGAAGCCGCCAGTTCTGCGGCTGCATCCAGATCTTTTGCCAGCCCTTCAAATACCAGCGCCCCGGTGACCGCCCCTTTCATCGCACCGCACATTTTTTCCCAACGGATTGGCGGCCCGGCGTGCAGGATGGTGTTACGGGTCATACCCGGCACCACGTTAATGGCCTGGTCATACCCCACCAGCACCGGATGTGACTGGATAATGCGTTCCAGCGCCAGCTGATTAGCGGCAGTAATTTTGTCTGCCAGCGGAGAATCGGCAATCTGATCCAGCGCCGCGACCACCTGCATGTTGCCCTGCCCTGGCGGAGTCCAGTCGAGTTGGGTCACAGGTACGTTCTGCTTTTTCAGGTCATCGCTGAACATCGCGATGCCGACGTTAATCACGTTCAGCGGCTGGTTAAACAGTGTCTGGCTCATCAGGCTTCCTCCCCTTTACAGATAAATTCACGCGCCAGCAATCCGGTGTTGCTGCTACTGCTCGCCCAGATAACCCCGGCATCGGTCAGCATCTGGCACTGTTTTTCCAGTGACGGCGTATCCTGATCGGTTCCCAGCACATAGCCAAGAATTTCAAGCGGACGCCCCTCTGCAGCAGCGATCGCTTTGGCTTCAACGATCGCCTCAAGCATCACGCCAACCGGATCTTCATGCGATCCAAAGCCGAGGACGAAATCCATCACGATCACGCCCACTTCAGGATCGCGCGCTTCCTGCAACAGACGACTAATGCGGTTGGTCGGATCGATCATCGGGTGCGGTTTGCCGTTGGTAAAATCGTCATCACCGAAATCGAGGAAGGTATGTGCAATACTGCGGTTGAGATCCTGTAGACGGAATGCCGGGTCCGGATGAATGTTGCTGTACACTTCGGCATGTTTTTCCATTGCGGCAAACATCGCTTCATCGCACAGCGTGCCGCCGCAGAACAGCCCACGAATGTACTTTTGCTGTGGCGTCAGACGGGCACGAACCTCTTCAATCAGCGGCCAGTTCAGCGGATGCAGGTCCAGACTCTCTTTTTTCACACCCGTCAGCAGTACCGCTTTCAGCGCAGCTTCTTTTGTGCCACGTGCGAACTGCAGCCCCGCTTCATCCGCAGGAGCGGCATCACGTCCGAGGAAACAGACCACGACCGGTTTGCGGCAGGCGCGTGCGCGTTCCAGTACCTTACGGGCCACCGCAGGCGCAGGCGGTTTGGAGATCAGTGCAATGATTTCGGTTTGCGGATCGGCTTCCAACATGCCAATCGCGTCAAGCATCATCAGACCACCAATTTTCTCGCTTAGATCGCGTCCACCCGTGCCGATCAGTTGGGAAATACCGCCGCCAAACTCATGAATACGCACGCTCAGTTCCTGGCTACCGGTACCGGATGCCCCCACAATACCAATGTTGCCGCGACGTACTGCATTACCAAAACACAGCGCCGCGCCGTTAATAATGGCGGTCCCGCAGTCTGGCCCCATCATCAACAGTCCTTTTTCGTGTGCCAGCTGCTTAAGCGCCAGTTCGTCCTCAAGAGAAACGTTGTCCGAGAACAGCATCACATTGAGGTTATTTTGCAGTGCCTGACGTGCCTCACGTGCGGCAAACAGACCGTTAACCGAGATAACCGCCAGGTTACTGTCAGGTACGTGCTTTTTAGCACTGGCAAGCGTGGCGTAGCGCGCTTCATGCTGGCCGCCCTGCTCTTTATGCGTGAACAGATCTTCAATCGCTACCAGCGTCTGCTCGTTCGCCGCTTCACTCGCGCCTTTAATGACAATCATCAGATCGCCACTCTTCGCGTCTTCCAGCTCAGGCGTAAGCAAGCCAAGATTCTTCAACACACCCTTGTTCATTTCTGTCGCCATTGCCACGAACGCCTGCTCCACACCATCGAGCTTATTTGCGCGTGTTGAAATAGACATCAGTGAGACAGAATCAAAATACGTATTCTTTTTAACAACTATCCTGATCGACATAATTCCCTCCGGACCTGTGGCTCAGGGCGCAGGCATCCGCCATGCCGTATAGCATGTCGCAGCCAGAACTTGAGCCGATATTTTTAATATCAGTTATATATTGCGTAGAAACGTGTTGTTGCTCATTAATAATATGGTTCAGCAGTCGTGCGACACTTTCCCGATAGCGCTGATGAAAAGCCTCCTCCAGCGTAATTTTACTGAGCAATGTCGTATTATTTCCGTCACGCTGCAAGGCGGCTAAAAACGCTCCCCGATATTTTCCCAGCGGGTGTCCTGGAATAAATAAAATGGTACTTAGACCCACTAAATAATCATCGGATGATGGCGTCAGCCCAATGCCCAGACCAATTAAACGGCTGACGGCAGCAGAGATATTTTCTCCTGTTTTCAGCGCCGTCATTAATGTCTGGCGACGCTGGAGTAGTTCACGGGTGATTTCCTGATAAAACGGGTTGTCACCCTGGTACAGAAATAAGGTGTCGTCGTTTTTAAGCTGTTGGCGGATATCCTCTTCCCAGCGCGGCCACCGAATAGCTGAGAACGCGGTTGCATCTGGCGTCCACTGTGGCATTCGCCACGGCAGGCACCCGGAAGTCTCTATCCACTTATCCTTACCAACGACAATCCCTGATTCGGTAAAACTGACCGGCTCACCGGGATGAAACAGGTCTTCACAATGCGTCAGCGCCAGCCGACAGCTATTGGGCGCGTTATCACAGCCTTCACTCAGTAACGTCAATAATCGCTGCTGCTCGGGTATGAACAGATTCACCGCGCGGGAAAAAACCTGTTCGACTCGCCCGGTTCCCCGGAATGAAAGAAACGCGCCGTCAGCGGTTAGCGCCCGAACGCATCGCCGTGATGGCGTGGCGATAGCGGCGCTCCTCTGTCAGGCTCCGGCGGCAATCAGCAGCTCGGCAATTTCGTGATACCCCTTTTCCTTCGCCAGCTCTAGCGGGGTTTTACCGTATTTATCCGTCATATGCGGGTTCGCGCCATGGTCGAGCAGCAGCTTGACGATTTCCTGCTGCTTCGCGCCACCGTCATTGAGTACGATAGCTTCCAGCAGCGGCGTCCAGCCAACGAAATTGGTGTGGTTGACGTTAATATCGGTACGCAGCAGCAGCTCACGCACGATCTCAACATGACCTTTCTCACTGGCAGGCGTAATGCCGACACCGCCAAAACGGCTCAGGCGCTCAAGATCCGGGTTAGCCGGTAATACCGTGCGCAGCAGTGTTAAATCATTTGTCAGGCAGCTAATCAGAAATGGATTAAAACAGGTTTGATCTTGTTTATTAATATCAGCACCGGCAGCAATCAATAAAGAAACGCAGTCATAATGTTTATTCAGGCTGGCAATAATAATGGCAGTACGGCCCTGGCGGTTGGTGGCATTAATATCCACATTTTTTTCCAGACAGGATTTTAATCCTTCGGCGTTACCCTGTTCTGCCGCCAGCAGAAATTCAGTAATAAGTTCTTTCTCTGACATAATCACTCTCCTGCAGTTTTTTAGACTCTTCATATTTCCGATAACCTGAGAATAGCAACAGAGTTTAGAGAATAACATCCGCTTAAATTTCATTCATCGTAAGCGTGTCGATTGTTGAATCAAATTTAACAATGAGAGTAAAACGTGCTGTAGTGCAATCTTTCCCTTATGACTGAAGCCGTTTTAGCGGCGAATCAGAGCCTGGGGAAATCAGGCGGTATGCAGCACGAATAGCGGGTCGCAACTAAAATACAGAAGTGTGATTGCCTTCAAATCAAATGTAACCCTAGTGTTAAATTCTGTTCAAAACTGATTGCTCTCGATAAGGATTACAAATACATTCAACAATCATCGTATCGTGGACATCGCCGCATGGCCTGAGGGGAGAACGGATGAATTCAATTTTTACCGAGGAAAACCTGCTGGCCTTTACGATGGCAGCGCGCTATAGCAGTTTCAGTAAGGCCGCTGAGGAGCTTGGCTTAACAACGTCGGCCATCAGCTACACCATCAAACGCATGGAGATGGGACTCGATGTGGTGCTGTTTACCCGCAGTACCCGCAGCATTGAGCTCACTGAGTCCGGTCGCTACTTCTTTCGCAAAGCAACCGATCTGCTGAATGACTTCCACGCCATCAAGCGCAGCATCGATACCATCGCCCAGGGGATTGAAGCCAGGGTACGCATTTGCATTAACCAGCTGTTGTATACCCCACAGCACACTGCCCGGCTGCTACAGGTGCTCAAAAAGCAGTTTCCGACCTGCCAGATAACCGTGACCACCGAGGTCTATAACGGCGTCTGGGACTCGATCATCAATAACCTGGCCAATATCGCTATTGGCGCGCCCGATACCCTGCTGGACGGCGGCGGGATTGATTACACCGAAATCGGCGCGATCCGCTGGTCGTTCGCTATCGCACCGGATCACCCACTGGCCTTTATGCCCGAGCCGATTTCAGAGAGTCAGTTGCGCCTGTACCCAAACATTATGGTGGAGGACACTGCGCACACCATCAACAAGAAGGTCGGCTGGTTGCTGCACGGGCAGGAGTCGATTCTGGTTCCTGATTTTAATACCAAATGTCAGTGCCAGATTCTGGGTGAAGGCATCGGTTTTCTGCCGGACTATATGGTGCGCGAAGCGATGGAAAAGTCGCTGCTGGTCACGCGACAGATCCATAACCCTCGTCAGGATTCACGCATGCTGTTGGCAACCCAGCACGCGGCAACCGGTCGCGTAACGCAGTGGATTAAAAAAGAGTTTGGCCCACAAGGGGTACTGACGGGGATTTATCAGGATCTGCTGCATCGGCAGTGATGTGCCGGATAAGACTATCCGGCGGAAATCAGTCTTCAGGCACGAATATCATCATACTCGCGCGTTTTATCAAACTCATGTTTGGCAAACGGACACAGCGGGATCACTTTGCGGTTTTCGGCGCGCATTTTCTCCACCACCTTCGCCACCAGCAGTTTACCCACGCCCTGACCTTTCAGACTGGGGTCAACATCGGTATGCTCAATGATGCTTAGATGCTCGCCCGTCGGCACAAAAACAATCTCGGCGACCTGCTTGCCTTCAGCATCGTTAACATAAAACTTGTTATGGCCTGCAAGAATTTCCATGGTTCCCTCACTTATTTCTGGCGATATTTCAGCGCACCACTCGGACAGGTATCAATAACCCTGATAACCGTCGCAACATCGACTTCATCCGGGATGATCCACGGTTTACGCTTCAGGTTGAAAAGTTTTGCGCTTCCCCGCACGCAATTGCCCGAATGTTGGCACATCCCCGTGTTGAAATAGACATCAATCTTCTCGCCGGTATAGGCCCGGTAACCTGCATCCAGTAGTTCCTTATCCACGACATTGCCTCGCATTTTTTTATTGTCTGGGTCTAATCATAGACCCATGCGAGGCTGAAGGAAGCGGCTGAAAGCAGAAATATCACTCGGCCCTTGTGTGCAACGACGGCTGCGGCTCCGTCGGCAAATACTCCAGCATCGCCGGCGTTGGCGGCGGCAGGCGATTATCGGCAATATCTCTGTCCACATCGATATGGCTGATCTCGCCATTCTCATGATGGTGAACCGTCAGCACCCTCGCTTTGTTCAGTTCTGTAACCAGTTCGCGGGTAATGCGTAAACTTTCGGCCAGCTCATGGTCTTCCAGACCCGGCCTGCGGCTGCGGCGTTCTACCCGAAAACGATACTGGTTGTACTTCGCCCAACCAATAAGCACCAGACCATTGACCAGGGCGATAAGGATGTAAAACGTCACCGTATCCAGGGTCGTGAAAAAGGGGCGAACCCCCATATACGGTGAATGCGCCAGTGCGACGATCAGCCCTTTATAAATCAGGTATAAGAACCCAATCCAGGCAATAAGCGTCAACACGACGTCGATGAGGCGCGGCAGCAGGCGCCGTTCGGTAAAAATCAGCGGTTGGTTCATGATTCAATCCTCCCGATACCGCGGTCAGGACTGACCCAGCGCGCCCTGCCGCGTTTGCGTTTGAGCATCACTTTCGGGAACGCCACCAGCGTGGTGAACAGACTCAGCATCCAGTACACCACCGGGAACCAGATGATCCAGAACAACGAGGCCCCAATCCCTTTTTCATAGCGCCGTTCAATCATCAGGCTCACCGCAAACTGCAACAGGCAGACCACGCCGAGGATAAGTCCAGTGAAGGCTGGCGGGAACAGATGCTGGACATACAGCGTGTCTGGCATCGGGAATAGCAGCCCTAACAGGAACAGCACGATACTAACCGCATAAGCAAATGCCCAAGCGGTAGAGAAACAGAACTCAAGGAACAGCGGCCACATACGGCGGAATTCCCACGACCACAGGCGGCGCATGTTAACGATAAACACCTCCGCCCCACCTTGTGCCCAGCGCAGACGCTGCTTCCACAGTCCTTTCAACGTTTCAGGCATCAGGATCCAGCACAGCGCACGCGGCTCAAAGAATACCGACCAGTGGCGCAATTGCAGCTTCCAACTGATGTCGATATCTTCGGTTATCATGTCCGGGCTCCAGTAACCAACTTCAGCCAACGCCCGGCGACGAAACGCGGCAACGACACCTGAAACGGTAAATATCTGCCCGTAGACTCGCTGGGTACGCTTGATTAAGCCGATAATCGACGAGAACTCGCCGACCTGTACGCGGCCAATTAACGTCGAACGGGTACGAATACGCGGGTTACCGGTCACCGCACCAACGCGCGGGAACTGGATAAGCGGCGCCACGATATAGGCGACAGCATCACGATCCAGTAACGCATCCCCATCGATGCAAACCAGATAATCACTGCGCGCTGCCGCAGCACCGGTCTTAAGCGCCAAGGCTTTGCCCTGGTTTTCCGCTAAGTGAATCACTCGCAGGCTGGGGTACTCTGTTGCCAGCTGTTCCAGAACATCGTGCGTGTCATCTGTCGAACCATCATTGATGGCAATAACTTCAATATTCTTATATCGCTGAGCCAGTGCGGCCTCGATCGTTTCGCGCGCGTTGATCCCTTCGTTAAAACACGGGATCAAAATCGAGACCAGCGGATTTCCCTCCAGAGTCGGCGGCGGCGTTTCATCTCCCCACTTCCAGTGACGCTCGCGGTAAAACCAGAAATAGACCCCGCCGCTTATCCACAATGCAGACATGAACAAGGGCCAGAAGAAGACAAAGTTCAACATCACTTCACCCGTGAAGACGACAGCCACGCCAAACGGCAGGCTGAACATCAGGCAAAGTATCAGGAAAGCAATTATGCGATCGGTCATTTTTGCGGGTACCAGTATGAGGAGAACGTCGAACGAATCTCTGACATCTCAGGTTTATCGCTGATGAAATCATCCGGGTAATAGCCGTAGTTACCTGCGCCGCTTAACTTAAGCTGACGCATCCATTCGGCGAGTTGTTTACCACTGATTTCGGCCTGTTCCCCGGATTTACGCCAGTCGCGTGCCTGCAGTTCAAACACGGTTTTATCCAGCGCGCCGGGCGTCTGTGCAACAGCATTCACCAGTCGGTCGAGCCAGGCGTTAGCATCATTGGCCGGGATTTTCTCCATGAATGGCATCGCCATGGGCGCTGTCCAGTCATAGGTATTCAGGAAATCATTCAGGTTTTGCGCAAACCAGGCTTCACTTTCAGGTTCCAGTACCGGCATAGCATAGATATTACGGGCGGTTTGCACCTGCGGACCGCGAATATTGCGTACCGATTGCGTCAACTGCTTAGTGAAGTCGATCAGCATCTTACTTTTCAGGCGAGTCCAGCGCTCAAACGCCTGAGGGTTATTACGGATTTGCTCGATGCTCCCCGGAAGTCCTGCGGCACGGTAAGCGGCTAACGCCTCCGGCGACGCATCTTCAAAATCCGTCAGGAAGGCATCGTCATGGAACAAGATACCTTTGAAGCTGGCGTGCTTCGCCAGGTCTTCGTAGATCTCGGTAATGCGTTTACGCGCTTCGCTATCCCACGGAGAAAGACGCACATACTGTTCACGATCGATAGCCGTACGTCCGGTTTTTGGATCCCATGCCGTTACACGCGGAATTGAGGCATCCAGATCGAAAGCCAGCACCGGCATCCAGGCGTACACGGTAACCCCTGCACGGGTTTGTAACTGCCAGGAAATATAGTTAAACAGATCGGCGCGCATCGGCAGCCAGCGGTTAGGGAAATAGACCTCGCGAATATTCCCGTCGCCCTGCGGATCGGCATATGCCTGCAGGAAGACATGAGAGATACGCATGTCATAGACACGCTGAATCAGCTTATCGATGTTTCTCTTCTGCTGGGCGGGATCTTTGTCATAGACGTAATCCAGGTCAACATGCATCACGCGCATCGTCTGCGGTTCGCGCACCTGAGCAACCTGGCTGGCAAAACGCTTGAGCGATGGGTTATCGGAGATCAGTACACGCGGGATATCATCAAGGAATGCCGCATTCGCCAGCCCTTCATTGAGCGTAAACGCCATCTTATAACCTTGCTCTTTGGCCAGGTTTAAGGTCGTCCCACTGGCGGCACCGTATGGCCAGACCCAGGCACGTGGCGATTTCCCCGTTACCGCTTTAATTTTATTGGTGATCAAAGAGATATCGGTATTAATACGGCGATAGTATTGCTCGTCCGTTTCGTAAGTGCCGGTTTTCTTATCGTAGAGACGGTTTGCCACCGCGGGTTCTTTACTTCCCTGCGGGTTCGCCTCTGCACCGAAGTGCGAATTCCAGGTATGCGCGCCGATTTCCACCAACGGCGATTTACCCATTTCTTCAACCATCTTCCAGGTGGCGAATTTATCGCGCGCCGTCATCAGTCCACCAAAATCGACTTTTTTGTCCGCAGGGGCATCCACCCAGCTTCCAACCGGTGCCCAAAGAGCTGGCCAGTTGTAAGCTTTCAGCAGCGGCCAGACGCGGGTATAGAAACTGCTATACCCGTCATCAAAGGTGAGCAGAACTGCTTTTTCCGGCAGCACGATTTTACCGTCATGAGCATCCAGAATTTGCTGGACGCTGATCGGGTTATAGCCATTATCACGCAGCCAGGCGATTTGATCGCTCAGCGCGCTGGTACGCACAGAGAGGTAACGCTGATCGGCTGCATCATCCTCTACATCGTGATAGCCGAGAACCAAAAAACTATTTTTCGGCCACGGGTGATCGGCCGTCAGCGGCGTTCTCTCATCAGGAGGAACGTAGCGAGGCGTCGTATTGTGCGCACTACTGCACGCGGTAATCATCAACCAGCCAGCGATGAGTGCGCTAAGCCATAGGCATCTTTTCAGCATGAACTATCCTTAAAACCTGACATTCAAATCGAAAGCGAGGGAGATATTCCGCTCACGTTTACCGTCGTAGGGGCGTTTATCCCACACCAGCATCACCCCGCCATCTACGACGTTGTTCCATTTAAGCCGTTGACCGTAACCCAACTGGACGATAGCCCCCGCGTCTTCACCTTGTTGCCAGTAGCCGCCCACGCCAGCCACTCCCTGCTGTGTCCACACGGTGTCATAGTGTCGGTAAAGTACCTGCTCCGCGGTCAAGCCGGGTACCACAGAGAAATCACTTTTGGGGTTGTAATACGGCACATTCTCTTTGGTGTTGGTGCTACCGCCGATACCCGGAGTAAAGTCCAGCGTGAAACGCGGTGTTGTCCACATACGCTCCTTTCCGCTAAGCCCGTATTCGATACGATCGTTACCATCCGAGAAGTGTGAGGCAGCAAACGACAATTGATACTCTCGCCGTTCATTTTGGTACCAGCGGACATACATATCGCCGCCGTTGGCATATACGCCGCTACGCAGCGCACGCAGTGGCGTATTGCGGGAGAGACGCTCTGCTGACCCACCCACGCGCCAGTTATCATTGAAGTCATGCCAGGCTGAAAGACGGCCCCCCATTTTCTGCCCGTCGCCATAATTACGGCCAGACAGTTCCATTTCGGCCCAGTAATCACGTGAAGTCCATTCAGCACCGGCCGCCAGATCGCGGCTGATGCCTTTTCCTTCTTCAAACTCGCCGGTGGCAAAGTTGAAACCGGTAAACAGTCGCCAGTTGTCATTAATCGGCGGACTGTAAATCGCAGTATTGATGTTGAAGTCATTCTTACCGCTGACCGGACTATCGGAGGAGATACCCTGCGTACCGCTGACACGCACTTCCGACATTTTGTGCACATCACGGATTCGTGCCAGGCGCAGCGTCGCTTCGTCATCCGGGCTTCGGGCGATGACATCATCGGTCAGCTCGTCGGCCTGTTTCCACTCCTGAAGATCCAGCGCCACATAGGCCTGCTGACGTTCCAGCTCCAGGTTGCTGGGCTCGATCACTTCCGCAAGCTTAAGTTCTTTTTCCGCCGCATGTGGCAATCCACGGGCTTCTAAAACGGAGGCATAGGTTATGCGCAGCCCCTGGTTACCAGAACCCGTTCGTGCCAGATGTTCTGAGAGTTTTTCTGCTTCTGGCAGTTCATTGGCAGCAAGATGATATTGCGTCAGCAGCGTCTGCCCGAGCAGCCAGTTATCCTTAGGCTGTGGCGTTGGCGAGCCATAGATACGACGCAGATACGGGCTCTCTTTGATCAAGTCATCGACTTGTTTTTTAGCGGCAGCAAAGTTTTCATTATCAATATGCGCATAGAACAGATCCTGTTGATCTTCAGGAGTGAGCGGCGTCACAGGGATAGGTCCGTTCGGATAATAGATGCTCGCCAGCATTGCTTCGGTCTTTTCCGGCTGACGTTCGCTAAGCCACGCCGAAGCCACCCAACGTTTGGCATAGTTGGGCACTTCACCGTCCGCGGAGAGAGATTCGTATTCCTGAATCACGTCGGCAGTACGCTTACGCACCAGCAGGGCGCCCATGCGGTCAATTCTCGCCCGGCGCACATCGCCCTGGGCTGCGGGATCATCTTTCCAGGCTGCCAGCAACTGGTCATAGCGGGCAAGCGCTTTATCCGCCACGAGAAAACGCTCATCTTCATTTCGTGCAGAGGTATAAGAAGCGCGCACCTTTTCGGCTGCAGCATCAAGCGCCAGACGCCGCTTAACGGGGTCAGATGTCGGAACCTCTTCCGTCAGTTCCAACGCAGGTTCAGCGACACGGTTGGCTGACAGCGCTGACAACAGCGTGGATTTCGCATTTTTGTTACCCGGATCGACTTCATCCGCCTGGCTGGCGACTAACAGCGCATCCCAGTTTTTTCCCTGTGAATGATACACATAGGCAAGCAGTGCATCAGAGTCAGCCCCCGGATGCGCGCGTGCCCATTTATTCGCTTCAGTCAGGGCCTGCTGATTGTAACGTGCATCCGCCAGCGTCATGATCCAGCCGGTACGTACATCGGCGTTCTCAGGCTCTTCCTGTACAACGCTCTCCCAGAGCGCTAATGATTCATTCCAGCTCTTCTGATTGCGATACGCACGCGCAGCGGCCACTTTGCCGCGTGCAGGCACATCCATCTGCCCACGATACCGCTGCCAGATATCAATGGTTGCTTTATCGTTGTTATCAACCCAACTGGATACCTGCAGCCAGTCAGCCACCTGATTTGGCGTTAACGCACTTTTCTTTCCCTGCTCCTCAAGGTAGCGCAATAACGGTGTGCTATTACCACCTCGCGCTTCAATAATCAACGCATCATAATCTGATACTGCTGCAGAGGCTTGCATTGGGAAAAGAACGCTTGCTGTAAATAAACAGGTTACTGACTTGAAGCATTTAATAAAGTTGGCATGTCGACGCATACTGAACATATCTGCCCTTATATCTTACATCATAGTAAAAATAAGCGTTTTCAATAAGTTATAGTCATTCCCTGACGGTTGCCGACCATGTAAAGTGCACTGCCGCTTATTTCGTAATATGGCTAAAAATCATTTAATTCTTTCGTCTTATTGACTCCGTATGACTCTTCCACTCGTCGTTAAGAGGCTGGCGAAAGCTCAGGAATTTTATCACTCAGTGTGGGGTCTTGCTATGTTATAAGAAAACTCTTAGGCAAAAAAAGTATTTTAAACCAAATTATCCTAATACTCTTGGGATCGAATACTGGATTTAGATTAAGTTTCCGTGACGAAACCACGTAACGATGATAACTATTATCAGCAAATATAGAAACACCAGGTAACTGTTTGCCTGATAAGCATTTTGAGAATTGACAGGAAAAACCTGATAATTAACAGTAACTGATAACACTATAAATAACATCAGTTAATTGTAAACGGCTAAGTTTCAGGATGAAATGCGCAACACAAAACCAGGTAAAAAGAATTAGATAAAGATATAACAAAATGAAATTAAAGGGTTTTATGAACATTAAATTTATCCCCTACCAAAAATGGCATTGTGAAATCCCCCAATGAACCACCGCAGGTAATTGTTAATTCTACTACGCCCAGGTGTATTTATCATTCCGCAAAACTGTACTTATCTATTTGTTAAATTATTGACGATATCAACGACAATCAATTTTTATCCTTACAAAATACAAGCCTAATGCTATTGAATGATGTCCATTGAACCATAAGCTTTTGCGCTTACCCTTTGCGCATTCTTTCAGGTAATCTGGCAAAAGACGCCAACGGGAGCTGGTCAATGAAAATCGTTAACGCAGAAGAAAAGCACATCCCCGCTATCCATACTATCTACGCACATCATGTTCTTCACGGGACTGCCAGCTTTGAGACTGATCCGCCAGATACCCGCGAAATGCTTGTTCGCCTGACTAAGATCCGCGAGCTGGGGTTGCCGTGGGTTGTGGCCCTGCAGGACGAAAAAGTCATCGGTTATTGTTATCTCACCCGCTACCGTGAGCGCTATGCCTACCGCTATACGCTCGAAGATTCGATTTATATCGATCCGGCAGCACAACGTCAGGGCGCGGGCAAAGCGCTACTACACCATGTCATTTCATGGGCAGAAACACACGGCTATCGACAGATGATTGCCATCGTCGGCGACAGCAATAATCAGGGATCGCTGAAAGTCCACCAGCAGGTCGGATTTACCGAGGTCGGCACGCTAAAGAATATTAGCTTCAAGCATGGTCGCTGGCTCGATACCGTATTGCTACAACGTAATCTGGGTGAAGGTAACAGCACACTACCGCCCGATGCTGGCGTGATACTCTGAGGGAAAACGGAGGGGGGCTGACCCCCTTAATACCTATTCCAGTCGTTTGCCTGCTTTATCTACCAGCTACTCGCCATCTTCCTTTACGAAAGCGCCTTTTTGCGCATTCAGGAGGATTTCCAGCACCTCATCAGGCTCACCGCATCTGCGAGGCGTTTTGGAACATAAAGAATATCTCATGCAAGGATAACCTGTTATCGCAGGAAAATTTATTTTTATAAGCGTGATCAGAGATTGAGCGGGTAATATTAAATCCAGTATATCCTTATAATTCCAAAGTGAAGCAGGGAGATTATTCAATAGCGAATAATCTCCCTGTATCTCCCTATCGTTCTATAAATGGGACACTGCTTCCCACTTTTCACTCTGGACGGGTTATAACACATAAATTATAAATGCATCTGTTTTCTATCTCTGAGGTTACACCATGAACAAGAACATATTAATCGCAGTATGCGCATTAGGTTTTTTGAATATTGCACATGCCGAAGTATATAAATTAGATAGTACGCATACGAATTCGACATTTAATATCGACCATTTTCAGACATCAACCAACCATGGTGGCTTTTACTCCATCAGCGGAGAAGTAAAATATCTTCCAGAGAAACAGCAAGGTGAACTGCAGGTAACCATTCCTGTTAAGTCTCTCAATACCGGTCTGGAAGCATTTGATAAACATATCCGTAGCAGCGATATACTTGATGCAGAAAAATATCCGGATATTGTATTCAAATCAACAAAATGGAACTTCTCTGAGGGCAAGCCCGCCTCCATTGAAGGGATGTTGACGATGAAAGGTGTTACTAAACCTGTCACGTTAACGACGACCAAATTCGGCTGCTATATGAGTCCGGTTTTCAACGCTCAGGTCTGCGGTGGCGATTTCTCTGCAAAAATTGATCGTACCCAATGGGGGGTTGATTATCTCGTCAACATAGGAATGAGCAAAACAGTTGATATTAATATTCAGGCTGAAGCAATACGCCAATAACAAGGAAGTAAGAATGAAAGTGAATAAAAAAACTCTGGCCATAGCCTCTGTCGCGATGATGATTTCATCAGGTCTGGCGCAAGCCGAAGCATATAAAGCCAGCACCGAAGAGCACCCCATTAAAATGGTCAACATTGACTCTCTTGAAGATCAAGTAAAAGCCAGAATGGAAAAGGGAGCATTTGGTTATATTCGTGGAGGCGCGGAAGATGAAAATAATCTGCGCAGCAATACCGAGAGCTTTGATAAGAAATTCATCGTTCCACGAGTATTGCAAGGTATTGAATTAAAAAATATCAATCTTTCAACCAGTTTGCTGGGCATTCCGCTAAAAACCCCCATAATCCAGGCGCCAATGGCAGCCCAGGGTCTGGCGCACGAAGCCGGTGAACTCGCCACAGCCCGAGGAATGGCCCAGGTAGGTTCAATTTTCTCTTTAAGCACCTACGGAAATAAAACCATTGAAGACGTTTCCAGGGCATCAGAGGGAAACCCTTTCTTCTTCCAGCTCTATATGAGTAAAAATAATAAATTTAACGAATTTATATTGAATGAAGCGGTTAAACATGGTGCAAAAGCGATCATTCTGACTGTCGATTCACCCGTTGGTGGATATCGCGAAGACGATATAAAGAATAATTTCCAGTTCCCTCTCGGCTTTGCAAATCTTGAGATGTTTGCGAAGCAGAGTGATGATGATTCAAAAACAGGCAAAGGTTCTGGTATCAGCGAAATTTACGCACAAGCCAAGCAAGCTTTCACACCGGAAGATATTAAATACGTCCACCAAATCTCCGGTTTGCCGGTCATTGTGAAAGGAATTCAGTCGCCGGAAGATGCAGAGGTTGCTATTAAGGCCGGGGCTGCAGCTATCTGGGTTTCTAACCACGGGGGAAGGCAACTCGATAGTGGGCCATCCTCATTTGATGTATTGCCCTCTATCGCAAAAGTTGTAAATAAACGCGTGCCCATTATTTTTGATAGTGGTGTACGTCGTGGTTCACATGTATTTAAAGCTATCGCTAGCGGCGCTGATATCGTGGCTATCGGACGTCCTGTCCTGTACGGTCTAAACCTTGGCGGGGCTCAAGGTGTTGCTTCTGTTGTCGAGCAACTCAACAAGGAATTAGTCATCAATATGATGCTCGGTGGAACCAAAGACATCGAGCAGGTGAAAAAAACCAAATTGCTGACCTTACGTGATCTGGAAGAATAAGAGCATGCTTTGGGTTAACGGCGTGGAATATTAACCCCCTCTACTCCTCTCACCAGAGACATTATTAAAGAATAGGTAATAATGCTGAATACCGGTCACTATGGCCGGTATTTTATGTACTCACCATGAAGGAGTACATTGAGTTCAATTGATG
This sequence comes from Citrobacter sp. RHBSTW-00671, assembly GCF_014103415.1. NCBI lineage: Bacteria > Pseudomonadati > Pseudomonadota > Gammaproteobacteria > Enterobacterales > Enterobacteriaceae > Citrobacter > Citrobacter sp. RHBSTW-00671. The sequence goes on along the minus strand of NZ_JABXPR010000001.1, from coordinate 1,472,179 downwards.
AAAAGAATGCTATAGCTACTGATTTATCAAGGGGTAATTGAGCGGGGCAGACTTCAGGAAACTTAAGTTTGGAGCGGGCGAAGGGAATCGAAGCATCGAAGACAATCATTCACTAACCATTTGTTTCTTAAAGAGATGATGAATCCATTTGGTTACAGCTATGGTTACACATTGAGTGATCTCTGGTCAAGGTCGGATACCTTTAATATTCCCACAAACGGAATAGAACAAAGGCCAGAACATATGGTAAGGCTCCCAATGTTTCAACTTCAAGGGGTAGCCTCCCTCGGTTCAGGGCAAACTCAAGGAGGGCTACGGGGACAACGCGAGAGGATGAACTATCAGATAGGCGCTCAGATTTTTGTGGGAGATTTTAGAAAAAGAAGGCTGTAAGCATCCCTCACCGCCACCAAGCGCTGCCGCCAACCGCATAATGAAAACCTGTCAGCACCAGAGCTACCCCAATAGCTACACATAAAAGGATACCGCATATACCTGACAACCTATTGAAAACAATGCGATACAATATGCCAGCAATGAATAACAACCCGGCGGCCCACCAAAACGCCTTAACAGCCCGACCAACTGCGTAATAGGTAGACCACGGGATACCACCGTAAATGTAACCAGCCATACATCCCGCAACCAACAGTAGCGCAGCCATAGCAATCAACGACCCTACACCTCTTACCATAATGATTTTCCTAAAATAATCCATTCAGTGACTGACGGTAGGATAGCCTGATTGCTGCCATCGCGCTGATCGTTTATCTCGATCGGTAACTTGAAATTGATCGCTGGCATCTATCGTGATCGATAGCCATCATAGATTCACTGTTCGGGTGTACCAGACGCTGCTGCGAGAGATCATGGATAACCCTTGGTATTTCGTCAGATAACCGTTAATCACGGCCTTGTAGATGCGCTCAGGCTTCCTGCCGTCAACACGTTTACTAATCTTGTTAAGGTTCTGCATAGCTTCCCTGTAGTCATCCTTATGTCGTTCCAATAGCTCAGCTTCAGCGTGATAGCCAAGCTCGACCATCTTATTGGCGACTGCCTCTGCAATCTCTGGCATCTCAAGGATGGATTCAAAGGCCGCATAGACCATGTCTTCAAAATCATCGGAGACCCACCCGGCGTACTTCAATGTCGCCTGCTTGTCTGCGAAGGTTATGCTTTCAATGCCAATCTTCTCGACGTGCATTTTTTGCATGTCGGTGAGTCTTTTGGTTACCTTACCGCGCCACTGAGAAGGTAACTTATTGTTAGGCAAGCTGAGGACCTTCCATATTTCGGTAAGATTCCACATACCTGACTCATTGGCCTTGAAGCTGTGACTTTCAATAGTGATAATATGGCCTGCATGTTTATGTCGATTACTCATTGCTTGATTACCTCATTTTAAATATGCACCCTAAGCCGCACCCTACTGACCTACTCAAAGTCCCCAAGCAATAGTGTAGTGGCATAGTGAATTTGGCCACCTGAATAGAGGTGATATCATCACCTCATAGTCAAAACAGGTGACATTATGACCGGACGTAACAGACGCAATTTTAGCCCCGAGTTTCGCCTCGAGGCTGCCCAGCTTGTACTCGATCAGCATTACACCGTTGCCGCCGCTGCCACTGCGATGAATGTCGGCAAATCCACGATGGATAAATGGGTTCGACAACTGAAAGAAGAGCGAGCGGGAAAATCACCCATAGCTTCACCCATGACACCTGAGCAGATTGAGATACGTGAGTTGAAGAAAAGACTTCAACGCGTTGAAATGGAACGGGATATATTAAAAAAGGCTACCGCGCTCTTGATGTCAGACTCCCTGAACAATTCTCATTAGTTGAGAAACTCAGGGCGCGGTTTCCTGTTGCCGTTGTGTGCAACGTGTTTGGGGTTCATCGCAGCAGTTATAAATACTGGCGGCAGCCCAGGAAGCCTGACGCCACGAGAGTGGCATTACTGAGCCTTGTGCGTGAAGTTTATCGCGAAAGTAACGGTTCAGCAGGAGCGCGAAGCATTGCCGCAATGGTCACCACCAAAGGTATAAAACTGAGCCGCTGGCGGGCAACAAAGCTGATGAAAGCGCTCAATATTATCAGCTGTCAGCAACCTGGCCATCGTTATAAGAAGGCGTCTAAGGAACACATTGAGATCCCTAATTATCTGGATCGCCAGTTTGCTGTTACCGAGCCTAATCAGGCCTGGTGTGGTGATGTGACTTATATCTGGACGGGAAAACGCTGGGCTTATCTGGCTGTTGTACTCGATTTGTTTTCCCGTAAACCGGTTGGCTGGGCGATGTCATTTTTCCCTGATTCCGCACTGACAGGTAAAGCCCTGTCGATGGCCTGGGAAGCACGGGGAAAACCGGCTAATTTACTGTATCACTCGGATCAAGGCAGTCACTATACCAGCAGGAATTTCAGACAGTTACTGTGGAGATATCAGATAAAGCAAAGCCTGAGTCGCCGGGGAAATTGCTGGGATAACAGCCCAATGGAACGGTTCTTCAGAAGCCTGAAAACAGAGTGGGTACCGGATAATGGCTACGCGAATTTTAGCCAAGCCAGCACGGCAATAACGAATTACATCACAGGATATTACAGCCAGCTCAGACCTCATCAATATAATGGTGGTTTGACGCCGAATGAATCAGAACGATTGTTCTGGAAAAACTCTAAAGCTGTGGCCAGTTTTTGTTGACCACTACACCCCAGCCTCAGTGGCCCTAACGTCTTTAACCTGAAGCTGAGCCACCTCGTTAAGCCTTGCCCCAGTGATGGCAGCCAAAGCGGTAACGTAGTAGTGATAAGGTTTACCTGAAGCCTTCTGAGAGTATGACTTAGCGGCGACCAGTAGTTGCCCTACCTGCTCCGTAGAAAAGGCGTTACGGGCCTCAGAGGCTTTACGCTGGGGAACCTTTAGCTCCAGCCCCTCAGTCATATTCTTTTTAATCAGGTCATTACGGACAGCCCACTTAAAGACAGCCGCCATTTTGATGAGATACTTATTGTTGATGGTAACGACATCCAGACAATCGGTCTTATCCCCACGGTTCAGCAGGTCAGCCAGTGTGGAATCCTTGAAGCGCTGCTTACGGTTCTTGGGTAACTGCTGGAGCACATCACGGACTCTGAGCATGTCTGCTCTACTGGCTTCAGCATTGAGACCCAGATAGTCGAATATTTCGATTAACGCTGCGTGGGACGCTTTGTTTTCTCTTAAGGTGGCTGGCTTCCAGTTCTGAGCGTTCTCCGCTTCGTATTGCTCAAAGAGACTTGATACGGTGACGCTGGGCGTGACTTCTGGTTTTACTTCTGGAGCACCAACAGATAAGGACACAGAGGCTTGGTCATCTTGCCGCTCAATACCACTAAAACCATCGATATAATCTATGAGTGGCTTACTGTCTCCCGCATCGATACGCTTCATACAGGCCTTAAGCACACCCAAAGCCTCGTGAATGTAACGATGCTGGTCAATGCTAAGGGGTTCACAGGCTAGTGCATCAACAAGGTTCCCACCGAGTTCTGTATAAAGCCCGCTATATGTTTCCCTCATGTCAGGCTCGAAGAGGTCAGAGCGGCCCGTCGATAGTTCCCACTCAGCGATGTCCTTAAGATGCTCCCTCATCTCCTCATAGGTAGCGTTGGGTCTGTCTGCGTGTATTGCCTTGAGTGCTGCCTTGATGTGCCTTGAGTGAGCCATAGCGGTACGTCTATCCTTGGTACGTAATGATACTGACGCTAGTTTATAACGGTTGTGAGAAGGAAGCGAAGAGGTCAGGCGACTAGTGGTCTTCATCCTGAGACGGATGTAGAAGACACCGTTACGCTGATAAAGGTAGGTTCTTGAGTTGAGCATGTACTGAGACCTTAGGTTTGCTCACTACTTCAACAAAGTTAGTCACAGTGTTAGTTGCAGTGAGTAAAACTATCGGAAGGCTTTAGGCCATATCCCAAGGGATTCAGTAGGTTAGAATACTTTAAGAAGTGTCATGGAGCGGGCGAAGGGAATCGAACCCTCGTATAGAGCTTGGGAAGCTCTCGTTCTACCATTGAACTACGCCCGCGAAGAGGTGCGTGGGCCATTATAGACCTTACGCATCCTCTGACAAGCCCAAACGATGCTAACTGCTGATAAAATAGCCTTTTAGCACTTAGGTTTACTCCCCTGCGGCGGTAAATAACGCAGCGGATCAATCGCCGTTGCGCGATAGCGAATCTGGAAGTGCAAGCGTACAGACGCCGCATCAGTGCTACCCATGGTGGCAATTTTCTGCCCGGCCTTCACGCTCTGCCCGTTATTCACCAGTAGCGTATCATTATGCGCATAAGCGGTAATGTAATCCTCACTGTGCTTAATCATGATGAGGTTGCCATATCCCCGCAGCTGGTTGCCGACATAAACCACCTTCCCTGCTCCCGCCGCATAAACCGGCGTGCCGCGCGCAGCTGAGATATCAATACCCTTGTTGCCGCCATCCGCCGTTGAATAAGGCAGGATCACTTTTCCGCTGGCTGGCCACTGCCAGCAGCGTTGTCCCACCGGCGGCCAGGATGACTGCGGTACGGAGGACGACGGTCTGACTGCCGCTGTTTTTGTGGACGATTTGGTGGTGGTCTTGCCGGAAGTCGGGCTGGTTTTCGTGCTACCGCTAAGCTTCAGCCTTTGCCCTACTTCGATGGTATAGGGAGGAGATATGTTGTTGAGACGGGCGAGATCCCTGACGCTGGTACCGGTAGAGCGCGAAATCGCGTACAGCGTATCGCCACGCTTCACGGTATACGTAGAGCCGGAATCAGATGAACTGGAACATCCTGCAACGATCAGGCTGCCCACCAACATTATCAAGATATAAAAGCGTTTACTCATCAGGCATTCTGCACTAAACACGAACGTTCACCTCCAAACCAGAGGCAATTATCATACCAGCCAGCTGGAGGATCCCCAATCGCTTCGGCTCCACCTGGTGTATTAAACGGATATCCCTGCGTAATAATATCCATCAGCGCGGGTAAATAAAGCATGGGCGGTAATTTCGCCAGCACCGGATAAAATATTTGTGGCGAGGGGAATACATCCACCACATAGCACTGGCTGAGTTTATCCGCGCCGACTTCTGAAGAAGGTAGCAATATCGCGGCTTCCAGGCCGGACTCCAGCCAGTCGAGGACCACCCCCGACATGATGGCGGATTGCTCATGGTCGCGACCGGATTGCGCATCTGCAACATTAAACTACGTTCGGTCGCCAACATGCTGCCAGGGCTTGTTTTGGTAATGCCTTTGTCCCATTTATGGGCTACCCTAGTGGCCTGAGTACATGACCCGGCGGGTTTGTGCCGGGTTATTTTTTCTTTTCAGGAGTTGTCATGGCCGGGGAACATGTCGTTTTGCTGGATGAGCAAGATATACCTTCAGGTATACTCGAGAAGTATGCCGCTCACACACACAATACCCCTCTACATCTCGCGTTTTCCTGTTGGATTTTTAACGACCAGGGCCAGCTGTTAGTTACCCGTCGTTCACTGCACAAAAAAGCCTGGCCAGGTGTCTGGACAAACTCGGTGTGCGGTCATCCACAATCAGGGGAAACAACTGAAGACGCCATTATCCGTCGCGCTCGCTTCGAGTTGGGAGCTGACATTCGCGCACTCACGCCCGTCTACGCTGATTTTCGCTATTGCGCCGCAGATCCCAGTGGAATTGTGGAAAATGAAGTTTGTCCGGTATATGCCGCACGAGTTATCAGTGCGATACGGTCAAACGCGGATGAAGTAATGGATGAGCAGTGGAGTGAACTTGAGGATATCTTGCGTGCTCTGGATGCCACGCCGTGGGCCTTCAGCCCGTGGATGGTAATGCAGGCATCGAATGATAAAGCACGAGAATTATTGCGCGAGTTTGCTAACCGTAATTGATTGCCGGATGGCAACGCAAACGCGTTTTATCCGGCCTACGAATCGTCTCCGCGTAGGCCGGATAAGGCATCAGCCGCCATCCGGCAGTTCACATCTTACTTAACCGGGCGCATTGCCGGGAACAGTATCACGTCGCGGATGGTGTGGCTGTTAGTGAACAGCATCACCATACGGTCGATACCAATACCCAGACCTGCAGTCGGCGGCAGACCGTGTTCCAGAGCGGTCACGTAGTCTTCGTCGTAGAACATCGCTTCGTCATCGCCTGCATCTTTAGCATTAACCTGATCCTGGAAACGCTGCGCCTGATCTTCTGCATCGTTCAGCTCGCTGAAACCGTTACCGATTTCGCGACCACCAATGAAGAATTCAAAGCGATCGGTGATTTCCGGGTTTTCATCATTACGACGCGCCAGCGGAGAAACTTCTGCCGGGTACTCGGTAATGAAGGTCGGCTGAATCAGGTGCGCTTCAGCAACTTCTTCAAAGATCTCCGTCACGATGCGGCCCAGACCCCAGCTCTTCTCAACCTTGATGCCGATAGATTCAGCAATCGCTTTTGCAGAGTCGAAGTTATCCAGATCGGCCATATTGGTTTCCGGACGGTATTTCTGAATCGCTTCGCGCATGGTCAGTTTTTCGAACGGCTTACCGAAGTCGAAGACTTCTTCACCGTAAGGCACTTCGGTCGTTCCGAGAACGTTCTGCGCCAGCGTACGGAACAGGGATTCGGTCAGCTCGATCAGGTCTTTGTAGTCTGCATAAGCCATATAGAGTTCCATCATGGTGAACTCTGGGTTATGACGAACGGAGATGCCTTCGTTACGGAAGTTACGGTTAATTTCGAATACGCGTTCGAAACCGCCCACTACCAGACGCTTGAGGTACAGTTCCGGCGCAATACGCAGGTACATGTCCAGATCCAGCGCGTTATGGTGGGTGATAAACGGACGGGCTGCCGCACCGCCGGGGATCACCTGCATCATCGGTGTTTCAACTTCCATAAAGCCGCGGCCCACCATAAACTGACGGATACCCGCCATGATCTGTGAACGCACTTTAAAGGTGTTGCGGGATTCATCGTTAGAGATGAGATCCAGGTAACGCTGGCGGTAGCGCGCTTCCTGATCCTGCAGACCATGGAATTTATCCGGCAGCGGACGCAGGGCTTTGGTCAGCAGACGCAGCTCGGTGCAGTGGATGGACAGTTCGCCGGTTTTGGTCTTAAACAACTTACCTTTCGCGCCGAGGATATCGCCCAGATCCCATTTTTTGAACTGCTCGTTGTAGACGCCTTCCGGCAGATCGTCGCGCGCAACGTACAGCTGAATACGGCCGCCAACATCCTGCAGCGTAACGAATGATGCTTTACCCATAATACGACGGGTCATCATGCGGCCAGCAACGGATACCTCAATGTTCAGCGCTTCCAGCTCTTCGTTTTCTTTCGCGTCGAAGTCAGCGTGCAGTTGGTCTGAGGTATGATCGCGACGGAAATCGTTCGGGAACGGGATACCCTGCTCGCGCAGGCTAGCCAGCTTCTCACGACGCGTTTTCAGTTCATTGTTAAGGTCGGCTACCGCGTCAGCGCCCTGTGCGTGTTGTTCAGACATGTTGGTTCCTCATAACCCTGCTTTCAAACTTGCTTCGATAAATTGATCCAGGCTGCCATCCAGCACGGCCTGCGTGTTGCGGGTTTCAACCCCGGTACGCAGATCTTTAATGCGGGAGTCATCAAGGACATAAGAACGAATCTGGCTACCCCAGCCGATGTCGGACTTGGTGTCTTCCATCGCCTGTTTCTCGGCATTCTTCTTCTGCATTTCCAGTTCATAAAGCTTCGCTTTCATCTGCTTCATGGCCTGGTCTTTATTCTTGTGCTGGGAACGGTCGTTCTGGCACTGCGTTACAATCCCGGTCGGGATGTGAGTGATACGTACCGCAGATTCCGTACGGTTAACGTGCTGACCGCCCGCACCCGAGGCGCGGTAAACGTCGATACGCAGATCCGCTGGGTTGATATCGATATCGATATCATCGTCAACTTCCGGATAAACAAACGCAGAACTAAACGACGTATGGCGACGGCCGCCGGAATCGAACGGGCTCTTACGTACCAGACGATGTACACCGGTTTCCGTGCGCAACCAACCGTAAGCATATTCTCCGGCGATTCTGATGGTCACGGATTTAATACCCGCCACTTCACCTTCAGACTCTTCAATAATTTCCGTCTTAAAGCCGCGAGCTTCAGCCCAACGCAGATACATACGCATCAGCATGCTGGCCCAATCCTGCGCTTCGGTACCGCCGGAGCCAGCCTGAATATCAAGATAGCAATCTGCGCTGTCATATTCACCGGAGAACATACGACGGAATTCCAGCTGTGCCAGTTTATCTTCCAGCGTATCGAGTTCTGCTACGGCTTCGTTAAAGGTTTCTTCGTCGTCGGCTTCTACAGCCAGTTCCAGCAGGCCGGAGACATCTTCCAGGCCCTGGCTCATCTGGTCGAGCGTGTCGACAATGGCCTCAAGGGAAGAACGTTCTTTACCCAGCGCCTGTGCGCGTTCGGGTTCGTTCCAGACGTCCGGCTGTTCCAGCTCGGCGTTTACTTCTTCCAGACGCTCTTTCTTTGCATCATAGTCAAAGATACCCCCTAAGAACGTCTGAGCGTTCCGTGAGGTCCTGAATGCGGTTATTTACCGGATTAATTTCAAACATGGTCTGATTTCTTTTATTGAACGAGTCAAAATGCGGTTATAAGAGCGGGATTGTAACCAATTCACGCTCTTTTTTATAGATATAGTGACGCTAAAGTGGCCAGATATTATCGATAATGATTTGCAATGAGCGGTTGCCGCGAAACTCATTAATATCCAGTTTGTAGGCAAGCTGAACTTCACGTACGCCGTTATCCGGCCAGCAGGCAGTATCGACATTAAACGCAATGCCGTCCAGCAGCGGCCCGCCGCCAACCGGCTCAACCATCACTTTCAGGTGACGCTCACCAACCAGACGTTGCTGGAGCAGGCGAAAATGTCCATCAAACAGCGGCTCCGGGAACATCTGCCCCCACGGACCGGCATCACGCAGCATTTGCGCGACCTCCATGGTCATCTCTGCCACACTCAGCGGACCATCAGAGACTACCTCACCCTGTAATAAAGCGGGGTCAAGCCATTCCGTTACCAGTTCGCCAAAACGCTGCTGGAAATGCTCGAACTGCGCTTCTTCCAGCGACAGACCTGCTGCCATCGCATGTCCACCAAACTTAATGATCATGCCGGGATAAAGCGTATCCAAACGTTCCAGTACATCACGCATATGCAGTCCCTGGATCGAACGTCCGGAACCTTTTAAGGTGCCATCACCCGCAGGAGCAAAAGCGATTACCGGACGATGGAAACGCTCTTTAATACGCGATGCCAGAATGCCGACCACCCCCTGGTGCCATTCGGGATGATACATCGCCAGGCCACCCGGGAGAGTGTCACTACTGCGCTCCAGCTTTTCACACAGGGTTAGGGCTTCTGCCTGCATCCCCTGTTCAATCTCTTTGCGCGTCTGGTTGAGTGCGTCCAGCTCATTGGCCAACACGCGCGCTTCGCCAATGTTGTCGCACAGCAACAGCGCTACGCCGACGGACATATCATCCAGACGACCTGCCGCATTCAAGCGTGGCCCGAGGGCAAAACCTAAATCACTGGCGGCCAGTTTAAGCGGGTCACGATTGGAAATCTCCAGTAGCGCCTTAATGCCAGGGCGGCACTTTCCAGCACGGATACGGCTTAAGCCTTGCCACGTCAGGATACGGTTATTGGCATCCAGCGGCACCACGTCTGCTACCGTGCCCAAAGCAACCAGATCGAGCAAATCGGCCAGGTTCGGCGGTGCAATTCCGCGTTCATCAAACCAGCCTTTGTCGCGCAGGAAGGTGCGCAGCGCCAACATCAGGTAGAAGGCTACCCCCACGCCTGCCAGCGATTTCGACGGAAATTCACAGTCGTGCAGGTTAGGATTGATGATTGCTTCCGCGCCCGGCAGCGTATCGCCTGGTAGGTGGTGATCGGTCACCACCACCGGAATCTTCAGCGCTCTGGCATGCTCAACACCCGCATGAGAAGAGATGCCGTTGTCCACAGTAACGATCAACTGAGCGCCACGGGCATGCGCCTGATCCACGACTTCCGGGCTTAAGCCATATCCGTCTTCAAAACGGTTGGGCACCAGGTAGTCAACATTACTACAGCCCAACGCACGCATCGCCAGGATGCTCAGCGCCGTGCTGGTCGCACCATCGGCATCGAAATCCCCCACCACAATGATGCGGGTTCCTTCGCGAAAGGCGTTATAGAGGATCTCAACCGCTTTTTCGACGCCGTTCAAATGCTGCCACGGCAACATCCCTTTCACGCTACGCTCAAGCTCCTGCGCACTACGCACGCCACGACTGGCGTACAAACGACGCAACAAGGGAGGCAAATCCGCAGGCAGTTCGGCTGTCTCGTCGGCCTCACGCCGACGGAGTTGTATCTGTTGTTTCACGCGAATTATTTACCGCTGGTCTGTTTTTCGTGTGCGTCGAGAAATTCTTTCATCTCTTTCGGCCCCTGATAGCCCGGAACAACATAGCCGTTGCTCAGGACAATCGCCGGTGTGCCACTCACGCCAAACTGCACGCCCAGTGCGTAATGATTCGCAATATCTACATCACAGGTCGCCGCTTTCACGCCCTTACCCGCCATCGCATCGTCAAAGGCTTTGTTTTTATCTTTTGCACACCAGATTGACTTCATGTCCTGCTCGGCCTGGCTTTCCAGTCCCTGGCGAGGGAAGGCCAGATAACGGACGGTGATGCCCAGCGCGTTGTAGTCTTTCATCTCTTCATGCAGCTTGTGGCAGTAACCACAGGTGATGTCGGTGAAAATGGTGATGACGTGTTTTTCTTGCGGCGCTTTGTAGACAATCATCTCTTTTTCCAGCGCATTCAGATGTTTCATCAGCAGTTGGTTAGTGACATTTACCGGGCTTGCGCCACTGACGTCATACATCGGCCCCTGAATAATATGCTTGCCGTCTTCAGTCACGTACAGCACACCGCTATTGGTCAGTACGGTTTTCATGCCCGCAACCGGAGCAGGTTGAATTTCGGTGCTCTGCACACCCAGCTTCGCTAATGACTGGCGAATAGCCGCATCGTCTGCATGCACCATTCCTGAAAACGCAGTAGCCAGCAGGGTGAGCATCATAAAACGTTTCTTCATAACCTATCCTTTACTGTCAGCACTCACGCTCGTGGGTGATGCTGTTGATGTAGTTGACGCAAGCGCTCCGTTGCGACATGTGTATAAATCTGCGTAGTCGAGAGATCGCTATGTCCCAGCAGCATCTGCACCACGCGCAGGTCAGCGCCGTGATTGAGCAAATGTGTGGCAAAAGCGTGCCGCAATACGTGCGGCGACAGTTTCTCGCTGTCGATCCCTGCTAACACAGCATAGTGCTTAATACGATGCCAGAAAGTCTGACGGGTCATCTGCTGCGCACGCTGGCTGGGAAACAGTACGTCAATCGATACGCCGTTGAGCAACCATGGACGACCGTGTTCCAGGTATGTTTCCAGCCAGTACACAGCTTCTTCGCCCAACGGCACAAGTCGCTCTTTGTTGCCTTTACCAATCACCCGCACAACGCCCTGGCGCAGACTAATATCACTCATCGTCAGCCCCACCAACTCTGATACGCGCAACCCCGTGGCGTACAAAACCTCCAGCATCGCTTTGTCGCGTAGCTCAAGCGGTTGGTCAATAAGCGGGGCCTGCAGCAGCCGTTCTACCTGCGCTTCGCTAAGATCTTTTGGCAAACGCTGCGGAAGTTTAGGTGAAGCAAGCGAGGCGCTTGGATCGTCTTCGCGATATTTTTCGCCGTAAAGATGCTGAAAAAAACGCCGCATGGCACTGAGCAAACGTGCTGAACTGGTGGCTTTATACCCGCCATCCATCCGCTCAGCCAGCAATGCCTGCAAATCATCGCTCTGCGCCGTCGCCAGTGAAACGCCACGATGGTGCAACCATTCAACAAGCATTGTCAGATCGCGACGATACGCACTTAACGTGTTCTCCGCCAGATTTCGCTCCAGCCACAGGGCATCAAGAAATTGCTCGATGCGTGCCAGATCTTGTTCCACTCGCGCCCCTTAATTCACTCTCATTTTTGATGCATTATGCCTCATTGTGCCGAGATTGCGGCGATTCTGTTACACTAGCCGCAACGCTACAACAGAATTGAGATGTTTACGTCATGAACATGGGTCTTTTTTACGGTTCCAGCACGTGCTACACCGAAATGGCAGCAGAAAAAATCCGCGATATCCTTGGTCCCGAACTGGTGACACTGCACAATCTCAAGGATGATTCCCCGGCCCTAATGGAGCAGTATGACGTGCTCATTTTGGGCATCCCGACCTGGGATTTCGGTGAAATTCAGGAGGACTGGGAAGCGGTCTGGGAACAACTGGACGACCTCAACCTGGAAGGCAAAATTGTTGCGCTTTACGGTATGGGCGATCAGTTAGGATACGGCGAATGGTTCCTGGATGCGCTGGGTATGCTGCACGATAAACTGGTCACCAAAGGCGTAAAATTTGTCGGTTACTGGCCAACAGAAGGTTATGAATTCACCAGCGATAAACCCGTGATTGCCGATGGGCAGCTGTTTGTCGGTTTAGCTCTGGATGAAACTAACCAATACGACCTCAGCGATGAACGTATTCAGGTCTGGTGTGAGCAAATTCTCGGTGAAATGGCCGAACACTGGTCCTGATAACCGTGTTGCCGGATGACGGCGTGAATGCCTTCTCCGGCCTACATAGCGCACTAAACCGTAGCTGCTCGCCATCAGTCATTCGCCGGCGTTAACCCTGCTTCGCCTGTTGCAGCATTAACCGCCGCAAATCCCGCCACTCAGCGTCATCCATGCTGTCCGCTGCCAGCCACAAATGCTGACGTTTTCCCGCATCTGAACGCAAACGCAGCATCATGCCCGTTTTAATCATCCAGGGTGCACAAACGATAGACCACTCCTGCCCCTGCCAGCGCAGGCGACCGTCCATTAACAGTCTAATCTCTCCCTGACAAGCGTTAATGCGACGCTGACTGCGTACGCTATCAAACACCACCAGAGAGAGCAGCACCAGCCATAATGGGGTGTAGCTCAATGGCCAGGGCATCAATAAAATGAATACCGCAACCAGCCCATGAATGAGCAGAGAGAGCCACTGTGCGCGCCATGAAACGCGTAAATCAGATTGCCACTGGACCACGTTCCCGATTCCGTGTCTGGATGAGTCGCACCATCTGCTCCAGCTGCTCATCAGCCGGTTTCCCATGATTCATCAACCAGTTAAATAAGTCTGGATCATCGCATTCCAGCAGACGGATAAAGATGCGTTTTTCTTCGTCACTTAAGTTGTCATACTCATGTTCGAAAAACGGCATGATAGAGATGTCCAGTTCCCGCATACCGCGGCGGCATGCCCAATGAATACGTGCTTTGTTGTTAATATCCATGTTCTTTTCCCTGTCTCGCGAAAACGAAGTATCCGGCTATTGTAACGTGTTTTTCACGCTCTTTTACGGGAATATCAGTAAACGGAAGCGCGATCGCTAAATAAAACCACATTAAGTCAAAGGGTTCACTTTTTTGGATATCTCCTCGCAAAGCTTAATATAAGGCACAAACAGGACGTTTAAACCGCTTGCAATAGCCCATAGCTCTTTTACCATTAGTCATTATTACCGCGTTAAGCAAATCAGGACATTATTATGGCTTTTACATCGTTTCCTCCTCGCCAGCCGTTTGCGTCGGCACGTTTGCCTCTGACGCTAATGACGCTCGACGACTGGGCTCTCGCCACCATTACCGGTGTCGACAGTGAAAAATACATCCAGGGCCAGGTCACCGCTGATGTCAGCCAGATGACCGAACAACAACACCTGCTGGCAGCTCATTGCGACGCCAAAGGTAAAATGTGGAGCAACCTGCGTCTCTTCCGTCAGGCTGATGGTTTTGCCTGGCTTGAACGCCGTAGCCTGCGTGAAGCCCAATTAACCGAACTGAAAAAATACGCCGTCTTCTCGAAGGTCGTGATTGCCCCGGATGATGAACGCGTCCTGCTGGGCGTGGCAGGCTTCCAGGCGCGTGCGGCGCTAGCCAATCTCTTTAGCGAACTGCCAACCAGCGATAAGCAGGTCGTTACCTACGGCGCTTCCACCCTGCTGTGGTTCGAGCATCCGTCTGAACGCTTCCTGCTGATCGTTGATGTCGCAACCGCTGAGATGATTGCGGAGAAACTGCGTGGCGAAGCAGAATTGAATAACAGCCAGCAATGGCTGGCGCTGGATATCGAAGCGGGTATCCCGGTGATCGACACCGCCAACAGCGGTCAGTTTATTCCGCAGGCCACGAACCTTCAGGCTCTGGGTGGTATTAGCTTCAAAAAAGGCTGTTACACCGGCCAGGAAATGGTTGCCCGCGCAAAATTCCGCGGCGCTAATAAACGCGCAATGTGGACCCTGGCGGGTACTGCCAGCCGGGTACCGGAAGCGGGTGAAGATCTGGAACTAAAAATGGGTGAGAACTGGCGTCGTACCGGTACCGTGCTTGCTGCCGTGCAACTGGCCGATGGTCAGGTGTTAGTACAGGTCGTGATGAATAACGATATGGAAGCAGACAGCGTGTTCCGCGTTCGTGATGATGCGAAAACGCTGCACATTGTGCCGCTGCCGTATTCGTTAAACGAAGAGTAATTAGTAGGCCTGATAAGCGCAGCGCCATCAGGCAATTCAGTGCATGCCGCCGGATAGCGGCGTTGCCTTATCCGGCCTACAAAACATATCCAGGGCGAGGCGTGTACGCCGACCCTGGGGTTGCACTGGATCTATGCGTGTTACCCAACGTACAAATAAATCGCCAGAAAGTGACAAACACTGCCACCCAGCACAAACCCATGCCAGATAGCATGGTTGTAAGGAATACGTTTGCAGACGTAGAAAATCACGCCCAGCGAATAGACCACGCCCCCCACAGCCAACAACGTCACACCGCCTGCCGCCAGCTTAACCGCCAGTTGATACACCACAATCAGCGATAACCACCCCATCGTCAGATAGGTCACCAGCGACAAAACCTTAAAGCGGTGAGCAATAGTCAGTTTGAATAAAATACCAAGCAGCGCCAGAGTCCAGATAACGATCATCAATCCACGCGCCAGCGGCGAATCCAGTCCCACCAGCAGAAACGGCGTATAAGTCCCGGCAATCAGCAGATAAATAGCGCAATGGTCGAATTTTTTCAGCCAGATTTTCGCTTTCTGATGAGGGATGGCGTGATACAAGGTTGAAGCAAGGAACAGCAGGATCATGCTGCCGCCATACAGGCTATAGCTGGTAATCGCCATAGCACTGGCATTGGTATCCACTGCCTGAACCAGCAACAGCACCAGTCCGACAATCCCAAACACCAGCCCGATACCGTGACTGATGCTATTGGCTATCTCCTCAGCCAGCGAATATCCCTGCGCGATTAATGGCTTCTGAACCATATGTTACTCCGGTAAAACGAACACTTTCGTGATTGCGCCTCTAGCGTAACTGAGAATGGTTCCAGTGAACACCTGTTAGCTAAAATATTTATCAAATAATAAATAATCAATAAAAATCATATGATTACATTTTATATTTCAGCTAACAACTGCACCTAAAAAGTTAAAGGCATTTAAAATCAATCACATAAAATTGCGTTTGATCCGGGTAAATCTCGGCAATCACCTGTTTAAGTTCTTCAAGCGTCATGTTTTCCTGCTGGGCATGTTTTTCCGTTAGCGTATCCAGTGTAACGGTTGAGGTGCCGACGACTTCAATCGTGCAGAAGTAGCCATCATCCTCGAAGCGCCCAACGCGCAGAATATCGCCGGCTTTGAAGTGTGATTCAGACTCATCGCGAATGGTGATGGTCTTACGTCCGGCCAGAATGTCATCCTGGAAGCGTTGAAAAAAAGTGATGTCATTTGGCTGCATGTTATTATTCCCTGTAGATGAAGTCTGATGAGTGAGTTTTGCCATTGTGAGTATGTTCTCCCACGCTGCCATCGCCAGTCTCAACAATCTTGAGATGCTGGTCTATAACTATGTCATCAAAAACCGTGACAAAGTCATGTACATGACCATTCGCGAACTGGCCGATGCCGTGGGCGTATCCACAACTACCGTGTTGCGCTTTTGCCGCAAGCTTAAGTGTGAGGGCTACTCAGAATTTCGCGTACGCTTTAAATTATATTTAGCGCAGAATGAACCGCAACAGGCTAATTTTGGCGCCAGCGAGATAATCAGCTTTTTTAAAGGCGTGAACAATGACGAGTTTGATAAACTGCTGGATCAGGCTGTTGATATTATATTATCCTCCGAGCGCATCATATTCGTCGGTGCAGGCACATCAGGAGCGCTTGCAAAATATGGCGCACGTTTTTTCTCAAATGTAGGTAAATTCAGTAACCATATCGACGATCCTTATTTTCCGGTAACCAATGATATGGCCAGAAACGCGCTGGCGATTGTCCTGTCCGTCTCTGGCGAAACAGAGGAAATCCTGCGTTTCGCCAGCCAGTTCAGCCTGCATAACTGTAAAGTCCTGTCGATTACCTGCCATGAGCACTCGCGACTGGCGAAACTCGCCGACTTTAACCTCTCCTGGCACGTACCGCAAACCCGCATTGCTGGGGTCTATGATATTACCACGCAAATCCCTGTTATTTATATTCTGGAATCACTCGGCCGCAAGCTGGCGAAAAGGTTAGCGTAAAAAAACAATATGTTTTTTTGATGTAACAAATCACATTTTCGCTATTTTGTTATATCGTGACATTTATCTTTCCTTTGTTAGACTCAAAATCAGATTGTATTAATTTGAGACTGAGCGCAGATGGAAGAACTTACCTTACCAAAAGATTTTTTATGGGGCGGCGCAGTAGCGGCGCATCAGGTTGAAGGCGGCTGGAACAAAGGTGGCAAAGGCCCCAGCATTTGCGATGTACTGACCGGCGGGGCACACGGCGTTCCACGAGAAATCACCCAGGAAGTCGTGCCCGGTAAATACTACCCCAACCATGAAGCTGTCGATTTTTACGGTCATTACAAAGAAGACATTAAACTGTTTGCCGAAATGGGTTTCAAGTGCTTCCGTACCTCTATCGCATGGACCCGTATCTTCCCGCAAGGTGACGAATTACAACCGAACGAAGAAGGTCTGAAGTTTTACGATGAGATGTTCGATGAATTGCTCAAATACAACATCGAGCCGGTTATCACCCTTTCCCACTTCGAAATGCCGCTGCATCTGGTTCAACAGTACGGTAGCTGGACCAATCGTAAAGTCGTCGATTTCTTTGTTCGTTTTGCTGAAGTGGTCTTTGAGCGCTACAAGCACAAGGTCAAATACTGGATGACCTTCAATGAAATCAACAACCAGCGTAACTGGCGCGCACCACTGTTTGGCTATTGCTGCTCCGGCGTGGTGTATACCGAACATGAAAATCCAGAAGAAACCATGTATCAGGTGCTGCATCACCAGTTTATTGCCAGTGCGCTGGCGGTAAAGGCGGCACGTCGCATCAACCCGGAAATGAAAGTGGGCTGCATGCTGGCGATGGTGCCGCTGTATCCGTTTTCCTGTAAGCCTGAGGATGTGATGTTCGCGCAGGAATCAATGCGTGAACGCTACGTTTTCACCGACGTTCAACTGCGCGGTTACTACCCGTCTTATGTGCTGAACGAATGGGAACGCCGCGAATTCAACATCACGATGGAAGAGGGTGATAAACAAATTCTGCGCGAAGGCACCTGCGACTATCTCGGCTTCAGCTATTACATGACTAACGCAGTAAAAGCAGAAGGCGGCAGCGGCGATGCAATCTCGGGTTTTGAAGGCAGTGTGCCAAACCCACACGTCAAGGCCTCCGACTGGGGCTGGCAGGTAGATCCCGTTGGGCTGCGCTATGCGTTATGCGAACTGTACGAGCGCTATCAGAAACCGCTGTTTATCGTCGAAAACGGTTTTGGTGCCTACGACAAAGTGGAACCAGACGGTAGCATCAACGATGACTATCGTATCGACTATCTGCGTGCTCATGTCGAAGAGATGATGAAAGCGGTAACGTATGATGGCGTGGATCTGATGGGCTACACGCCGTGGGGGTGCATCGACTGCGTCTCGTTCACCACCGGTCAGTACAGCAAACGTTACGGCTTTATCTACGTGAACAAACACGACGACGGCACCGGCGATATGTCGCGTTCGCGCAAGAAAAGTTTTAACTGGTACAAAGAGGTAATTTCCAGCAACGGCGAGAAACTTTGATTTTTGCCGGATGGCGTAAACATCTTATCCAGCCTACAGGTTATGCTCCCGTAGGCCGGATAAGCGCAGCGCCATCCGGCGATTAAATCCTACTTCCCGCCGGCCAGCTCCAGAAAACTGCCCGTTACGTAGGACGCCTTTTCACTCAGCAGCCACACTATCGCCTGCGCGACCTCTTCCGGCTGTCCGCCTCGCTGCATTGGCAACATGGATTTCACGCGATCAACCCTTCCTGGTTCCCCACCTGACGCATGCATCTCAGTGTAGATCAGGCCTGGCCGTACGCAGTTTACACGAATCCCCTGCGCCGCCACTTCCAGCGCCAGTCCGGTCGTTAGCGAATCCACCGCGCCTTTCGATGCGGCATAATCAACGTATTCGAAAGGCGCGCCAAGTCGTGATGCCGCTGAAGAAACATTCACAATCGCCCCGCCTTGCCCCCCGTGCTTGAACGACATCCGTTTCACCGCTTCCCGACAACACAGAAAATAGCCGGTCACATTGGTTGCCAGGACACGGTTGATTCGCTCAGCCGTTAGGTTCTCCACCGTGCTCTGCTCAAACAAAATCCCGGCATTATTGACCAGTGCAGCCAATGGTTCGCTTTCGCGGTCAATCGCGTCAAACATCGCCGCCACCTGACTCTCATCGCTGATATCCGCACGCAGAATGAACGCGTTCCCTCCAGCAGCGATGATGCGATTGACCACCTCTGTTGCGGCGCGAATATTATGATGAAAGTTAACCGCAACCGTGTACCCCGCTTCTGCCAGCTGCAACGCGGTTGCCCGCCCAATACCACGACTGCCGCCAGTAACCAGTGCGATACCCATGCTTTCCTCCAGATATGAAAAAGCCGGGAGGCGGCTTCGCCTTACCCGGCCTGGAAACGGCTTTACTACGCGAAAAAGTTACTGATATTCGCTCATCGGCACGCAGGAGCAGAACAGGTTACGGTCGCCGTAAACGTCATCAAGGCGTTTCACGGTCGGCCAGTATTTGTTTGCCACACCTGCCGGGAAGACGGCGATTTCGCGGCTATAACCGTGGGTCCACTCCGCCACCAGCTCGTTCTGGGTGTGCGGTGCGTTAACCAGCGGGTTATCTTCCAGCGGCCACTCACCGGCTTTCACGCGCTCGATCTCAGCGCGGATAGCCAGCATCGCATTGATAAAGCGATCCAGTTCCACTTTGCCTTCGGATTCCGTTGGTTCGACCATCAGCGTACCCGCAACCGGGAATGACATGGTCGGCGCATGGAAACCGTAATCGATCAGACGCTTGGCAACATCCAGTTCGCTGATGCCGGTCTCTTCTTTCAGAGGGCGAATGTCGAGAATACATTCATGTGCCACACGGCCATCACGACCGGTATACAGCACCGGATATGCATCCTTCAGACGGCTGGCAATGTAGTTGGCATTTAGAATAGCCACCTGGCTTGCCTGCTTCAGGCCTTCTGCCCCCATCATGCGGATGTACATCCAACTGATTGGCAGAATAGATGCGCTACCGAACGGGGCCGCAGAAACTGCGCCCTGACGGGTGAGCATCCCTTCAATCTGTACCACACTGTGGCCCGGCACGAACGGTGCCAGATGCGATTTAACGCCAATCGGTCCCATACCTGGGCCGCCGCCGCCGTGCGGAATGCAGAACGTTTTATGCAGGTTGAGGTGTGAGACATCTGCGCCAATAAAGCCTGGCGAAGTGATACCAACCTGGGCGTTCATGTTCGCGCCATCAAGGTAAACCTGACCGCCAAACTGGTGCACAATTTCGCATACTTCACGGATGGTTTCTTCATAGACGCCGTGCGTAGACGGATAGGTGACCATGATGCAGGAAAGATTTGCAGCATGTTGTTCTGCTTTTTCACGCAGACAGGCAAGGTCGATATTGCCGTTCTTATCACACGCAACAACAACGACCTGCATACCTGCCATTTGAGCAGAGGCCGGGTTGGTACCATGTGCAGAAGCCGGGATCAGGCAGATATCACGATGACCTTCATTACGGCTTTCGTGATAATGACGAATTGCCAGCAGGCCAGCATATTCGCCCTGTGCACCGGAGTTCGGCTGCATGCAAACGGCGTCATAACCGGTCAGTTTAACCAGCCAGTCAGACAGTTGACCTATCATCTGGTGATACCCTTCCGCCTGCTCTGGCGGGCAGAACGGGTGCAGTTCGGCAAATTCCGGCCAGGTGATTGGAATCATCTCAGCTGCCGCATTAAGCTTCATGGTGCAGGAGCCCAGCGGGATCATCGCCTGGTTCAGCGCCAGATCTTTACGCTCCAGCGAGTGCATGTAGCGCATCATTTCAGTTTCGCTATGGTAGCGATTAAATACCGGATGGCTGAGGATTGCGTCATCACGCAGCATGCTGTCCTGAATAGAACGGCTGTCGAGCGCCACGTCTTTATCCAGCGTATCGATATTCAGGCCGTGGCTGTCGCCCAGCAGGACGTTAAACAATTGCACAACATTTTCGCGAGTGGTGGTTTCATCGAGCGTGATACCTACTGCGTTATGAATATCGCTGCGCAGGTTGATTTCAGCCGCTTCAGCACGCGCCAGTACCGCCGCTTTATCGGCCACTTCTACACACAAGGTGTCGAAGTAATGCGCATGTCGCAGCTTCAGCCCTTTCTGTTGCAGACCCGCCGCCAGAATATCGGCCAGGCGGTGGATGCGGTTAGCAATACGTTTCAGGCCTACCGGACCATGATAAACGGCATACAGGCTGGCGATGTTGGCCAGCAGGACCTGCGAGGTACAAATGTTGGAGTTCGCTTTCTCGCGACGGATATGCTGCTCACGAGTCTGCATCGCCATACGCAGTGCGGTATTGCCTGCCGCATCTTTCGATACGCCGATAATACGGCCAGGCATAGAGCGTTTGAATTCATCTTTAGCAGCAAAGAACGCCGCGTGCGGGCCGCCGTAGCCCATCGGTACGCCGAAACGCTGCGCAGAGCCGAACACAATGTCTGCGCCCTGTTTACCCGGCGCGGTCAGCAGAACCAGCGCCATAAAATCGGCAGCGACGCTGACCACGACTTTACGGGATTTCAGTTCAGCAATCAGTGTGCTGTAGTCGTGCACTTCACCAGTAGTTCCAACCTGCTGTAACAGCACGCCGAACACATCCTGGTGATCCAGTGCTTTTTCCGCGTCATCGACGATAACGTCAAAGCCAAAGGTTTCTGCACGAGTACGCACGACATCCAGGGTTTGCGGATGAACATCAGCCGCCACAAAGAAACGGTTGGCGTTTTTCAGTTTACTGACGCGTTTGGCCATCGCCATAGCTTCAGCGGCCGCAGTGGCTTCATCCAGCAGAGAGGCGGAGGCCATATCCAGACCCGTCAGGTCCAGCGTCACTTGCTGGAAGTTCAGCAGCGCTTCCAGACGGCCCTGAGAAACTTCTGGCTGATACGGCGTGTACGCGGTGTACCAACCTGGGTTTTCCAGCATGTTACGCAGGATAACCGGTGGCAACTGCACGGCGGTGTAGCCCATGCCAATGTAGGACGTGAAGCGCTTGTTACGCCCGGCGATGGCTTTTAATTCAGCCAGCGCAGCGTATTCGGTCGCCGCCTCGCCCACCTGCGGCGGGGTTGCGAGCTGAATGTCTTTCGGCACAATCTGGCCGATCAGCGCGTTTAACGACTCGGCGCCAACCGCATTCAGCATCTCTTGCTGCTGCGCGGCGTCCGGTCCGATGTGGCGTTCAATGAAAGCGCCGCTGTTTTCAAGCTGGCTTAACGTCTGTGTCATGGGCGATGGTTCCTGAAACGTGCAGTGAATCGTGATTGTCTCTGTCTACGTGCCCGGTGGCGCTAGCGCTTACCGGGCCTACGCATGCTTTGTAGGCCGGATAAGCGCAGTGCCATCCGGCAAAAGCGTATTTACTCGTCTTCTAACAAAGCTTCATATGCAGTCGCATCCAGCAGCGATTCAATCTCACTTTCATCGCTGGCTTTAATTTTGAAGATCCAGCCACCGGCATACGGCTCGCTGTTAACCAGCTCCGGAGAGTCGCTGAGTGCATCATTCACTGCAACAATCTCACCGCCGACTGGCGCATAAATATCAGATGCCGCTTTTACGGATTCCGCAACGGCGCAGTCATCACCCGCGCTAACGGTCGTGCCAACGTCGGGCAGATCAACGAAAACCATGTCGCCCAGCAGCTCCTGAGCGTGTTCGGTGATACCAACGGTGTAAGAACCGTCAGCTTCTTTGCGCAGCCATTCGTGTTCTTTGCTGTATTTCAGTTCTGCAGGTACGTTGCTCATCAATCAATCTCCAAAAAAGGATGAATTACGCGACGGCTTTGCCGTTACGCACAAAAATAGGTTTAGTGACTTTAACTGGCATTTCGCGGTTACGAATTTGCACAATCGCCGTTTCGCCGATACCCGCAGGAACGCGTGCCAGCGCGATGCTGTAGCCCAACGTTGGGGAGAAGGTTCCGCTGGTGATGATGCCTTCATGCTGGTTGCCCGACGCATCAGTAAAACGAACTGGCAGTTCATTACGCAGCACACCTTTCTCCGTCATGACCAGGCCGACCAGTTTCTCGTGGCCTTTTTCGCGCTGCATTTCCAGCGCTTCACGACCAATAAAGTCGCGATCGGTCGGTTCCCACGCGATAGTCCAGCCCATATTGGCCGCCAGCGGGGAGATACCTTCATCCATCTCCTGACCATACAGGTTCATACCGGCTTCTAAACGCAGCGTATCACGCGCGCCCAGACCGCAAGGCTGAACACCGGCTTCGACCAGCGCACGCCAGAAATCCGCGGCTTTTTCATTCGGCATGGCAATTTCATATCCCGCTTCGCCGGTATAACCCGTGGTCGCGATAAACAAATCACCCGCCTGAACGCCGAAGAACGGTTTCATACCTTCAACAGCATGGCGTTGTTCGTCAGTAAACAGCGTGGCAGCTTTTGCCTGCGCGTTTGGTCCCTGCACCGCGATCAGCGACAGGTCATCACGAACAGTGATGTCGATGGCGTAAGGTTCTGCGTGTTGGGTAATCCAGGAGAGGTCTTTTTCGCGGGTGGCGGAGTTTACAACGAGGCGGAAGAAATCTTCAGTGAAGTAGTAGACAATCAGGTCATCTATCACGCCCCCCGACGCATTGAGCATACCGGAGTAAAGGGCTTTACCTGTCTTCGTTAGCTTCGCGACGTCGTTTGCCAGCAGATAACGCAAGAACTCCCGGGTGCGGCTGCCGCGCAGGTCGACGATGGTCATATGCGACACATCAAACATACCGGCATCGGTGCGGACAGCATGGTGCTCATCGAGCTGAGAACCGTAATGCAGTGGCATCATCCAGCCATGGAAATCAACCATGCGCGCGCCACATAGCGTGTGTTGTTCGTACAAAGGAGTCTGTTGAGCCATCTTTTCCTCGTTGAATAAGCGGGGCTATCAACTCTTTCGTGGTGAAATCTTCGCCACGAAACCCAGCACCACAGCCGCTCCGGGGGCTGCGACGCAAACGTTCTCTTTGGCTTGAACTTACCACTGAAACAGACGCTAAACCATAAGACAAAATTAGCCATCACATTAGCTTATGGCAAAAAATGGCAATCTCATCCACAGAATAAAAAACCAAGAAACAACCATGAAATCAGAACAACCGACAAACAAAACTAAACACACCGCCAGCAATCCATATTAAATGTGGAAAAAATGTGAAAAATGGCGTTATGAAAAAATAGTAATATTAAAAAAACTAATGCGAAAAAAGGCGTGGAATTAGATTATTTCAAATGAGAGAAGCATCCCGGCGCGCACGCCGGGAGAGGAAAGTGTGACGGGTCTCAAACTCTTAAAATTGTCCTGGCGGACGTTAGCGCAACCACTCAGGGAGATCGTTTAACCCCATCGCCTGACGGATGAGTTGTGGTTTTACGCCTGGGAGGGTATCGGCCAGTTTCAGACCTATATCACGCAGCAGTTTCTTCGCCGGGTTCGCGCCGGCAAACAGCTCGCGGAATCCCTGCATACCAGCCAGCATCAGCGCAGCACTGTGCTTACGGCTACGCTCATAGCGACGCAGATAGAGGTACTGACCGATGTCCTTCCCCTGGCGTTGCAGGCGCTTAAGCTCATCAATCAACTCCGCCGCATCCATAAAACCGAGGTTCACGCCCTGTCCTGCCAGCGGATGAATGGTATGCGCCGCATCACCCACCAGCGCCATGCGATGGGCGGCAAACTGACGGGCATAGCGTCCCGTCAGCGGAAACGTCTGGCGTTCGCTTTCAAGCTGGCATAACCCCAGGCGATTATCAAAAGCGATATTCAGCGCCTGATTGAAATCCTCTGCGCTTGCCTGCTGCATACGTTCAGCATCCTGTGGCGAGAGTGACCAGACAATAGAGCACAGATGGGGGTCGCTAAGCGGCAGGAACGCCAGGATACCTTCGCCATGAAACGCCTGACGCGCAACCGCGCCGTGGGCTTCTTGCGTACGGATCGTCGCCACCAGCGCATGATGACGGTAATCCCAGAACGTCAGCGGAATATCCGCTTTGTTGCGCAGCCACGAGTTTGCACCGTCAGCACCAATCACCAGACGGGCGGTCAGCATGGAGCCATCTTTCAGCGTCAGGAACGCCTCGTTTTCTCCCCAGGCCACCTGCTGTAACTCAGCCGGGGCCATCAGCGCGATATCCGCTGAACGCTGCGCTTTTTGCCACAATGCGTAGTGAATCACCGCGTTTTCGACGATATGCCCCAAATGGCTGTAACCCATACTCTGGTCATCAAATTCGATACGCCCAAAGCTGTCTTTATCCCAGACTTCCATCCCGTGGTAGCAACAAGCACGGCGGGCAACAATGTCTGACCATACGCCAAGGCGGGTCAGTAGTTTTTCACTGGCGGCGTTAATGGCCGACACGCGAAGCTGAGGAGGTGCATCCGCCGCCAGAGGCTGCGGAACATGTTGTTCTAACACAGCAACGCGTAATCCGCTGCCCTGTAGACCGCAGGCAACCGCCAGTCCCACCATGCCGCCACCAACAATTGCTACATCAACACTTTGCACTGTTTGCTCCTGAAAATAGGACAATCAAAAACCGTAGGCCGGATAAGGCAAAGCCGCCATCCGTCATCCATTCCGCTACATTGCCTGATGGCGCTGCGCTTATCAGGCCTACTTCTTTAATTCGGCCTACAGGTCATATTTATCGCGCAACCCAACCCAGGGTCCGCTCCGCCAACGCATCGCGCGTGGGTGTGAATAATTCCATCGCCATCAGTCCGGCGTTACGCCCAACGACCAGCGGAGCCCAGCGATTGGCGAACAGATACACCAGACTGTTGGTGACACCAATCGTCGCCTCGCGATCGCGCTGACGACGCTGTTGATAACGCGAAAGCACCGCATAATCGCCCACATCTTCGGCATCATCCCGGGCCTGAGTCAGCGTTTCGGCAAGACTCATGACATCACGAAGCCCAAGGTTAAAACCTTGTCCGGCAATCGGATGCAGCGTCTGCGCCGCATTACCTACCAGCACCGTACGATGGGTAATCGCTTTCAGCGCGGTTGTTAAAGACAGCGGGTAAGCGCTGCGTTTGCCCGCTTGTGTAATGCGACCCAATCGCCAGCCAAATGCGCGTTGCAGTTCGCGGCAAAACTGTTCATCTGACCAGGACATGATCTCTTCACGCTTCTCCAGCGGATGACACCACACCAGCGAGCATCGCCCCTCCGCCATTGGCAACATAGCCAGCGGACCATGCGGTGTGAAACGCTCATAGGCACGCCCGTCGTGAGGAACGGAAGTCGTGACGTTAGCAATGACGGCCAGTTGTTCATACGGCTGTTGCAGCCAGTCAACCCCACAGGCTGTCGCCAACGCAGAGCGCGTGCCGTCTGCTGCTACCAACAGATGCCCCGTAATCGTTTCGCCATTTTCCAGTGTAACATCAACACGTTCTTGCGTGCGCGACACGCTGGCGACACGAGCGGGACAGTGCAATGTGACACCCGGCGCTTTACGCAGCAGCGCAAAAAGACGTAGCCCCACATCGTGCAGTTCTACCACCTGACCGAGCGCTGAAATAGAGTATTCCTGCGCATCCAGCGTGACGAATCCGGCATGCCCACGGTCACTGACGTGTACCGTTTTGATTGCCGTTGCGCAATCGGCAATCGCCTGCCACACGCCGATTCGCGCCAGCTGTTGGCAGGTTCCTGCCGCCAGCGCAATTGCCCGGGCATCAAATCCCGGGTGGCGATCGGTTTCAGGTTCGCTCGCTTCTATCAGATGAACAGGCAGCGTCCCATGGCTCAGCGCTGAAATGGCCAGCGCCAGCGTCGCGCCGACCATGCCGCCACCGACGATAATCACGCTCATTGCAGTCGCGCCGCAGCCATCAGGGCTTCAATGTCTTCCGCCTTCTTGACCACACCAGCGGTCAGGTTTTCGTTACCATCTTCGGTAATAAGGATGTCATCTTCAATACGAATGCCGATACCGCGGTAAGCAGGAGGGACATCAGCATCCGGAGCGATATACAACCCAGGCTCAACCGTGAGCACCATTCCCGGCTCCAGAATACGCGAACGATCCTGACCATAAACACCGACGTCATGAACATCCAGACCCAGCCAGTGGCTGAGACCATGCATAAAGAAAGGGCGGTGCGCATTCTCGGTAATCAACTGATCGACTTCACCGTGCAGGATACCAAGCTTCACCAGGCCGGTAATCATGATGCGCACCACTTCGCCAGTCACCTCCTGAATGGAGGTTCCCGGGCGATACAAACGCAGGCTGGTCTCTAACGACTCCAGCACAATGTCGTAGACTTCACGCTGGGCTGGCGTAAATTTGCCGTTAACCGGGAAGGTACGCGTGATATCGCCCGCGTAGCCTTTGTATTCGCATCCAGCGTCAATCAGCACCAGGTCGCCATCACGCATTTCACTTTCGTTTTCGGTGTAATGCAGGATACAGCCGTTTGCACCGCTGCCAACGATGGTGTTATAGGATGGGTAACGCGCACCATGACGGGTGAATTCGTGGTGAATCTCCCCTTCCAGGTGGTATTCAAACATCCCCGGGCGACATTTTTCCATCGCGCGGGTATGCGCCAGGGCGGTAATTTCCCCAGCCCGGCGCATAACAGCAATCTCTTCTGGCGATTTAAACAGGCGCATCTCATGCACCATCGGACGCCAGTCGATAATTGCGGCAGGCGCGTGCAGATTTTGCCGGGAACCTTTACGCAGCTTATCCAGCGCCGTACTGACTATCTCGTCGGCCCAGGCATATTCACCCTGCGCGTGATACACCGCGTCCAGGCCATTGAGCAACAGGTGCAGCTGTTGGTTGATTTCGCTGAAGGCCAGCGCCCGGTCAACGCCAAGTTTTGCCGGGGCAGCATCCTGGCCCAGACGGCGGCCAAACCAGATCTCTGCAGTCAGGTCGCGAACCCGGTTGAACAAAACGCTGTGGTTATGAGTGTCATCACTTTTAATCAGCACCAGCACGGCTTCAGGTTCGTTAAAACCGGTGAAGTACCAGAAATCACTGCTTTGGCGGTACGGATATTCACTGTCCGCGCTGCGTGTCGCTTCGGGTGCCGCGAAAATTAGCGCGGCGCTCCCGGGCTGCATTTGCGCCAATAATGCCTGGCGACGACGCTGGAATTCTTGCTGAGATATCTCGCTCATCACACTCTCCTTTGCGTTTCGTTCTTAGTGCAGAGTCGGTTTACGGACTTCCGGTGCGGTCGGTTGCTGACGCGTGAATGTGTCATGGCACAGCAACGCGGCAACACGCACGTATTCGATGATCTCTTCGAGCGACATTTCCAGCTCTTCCTGATCTTCGTCTTCGTCATAGCCCAACTGGGCGATATTACGCAGATCATCGATCGCTTCGCCGGTTTCACCGGTCACTTTGTCGAGCTTCGGTTGTGTCACACCGAGGCCCAGCAAAAAGTGGTTTACCCAGCCAGCCAACGCATCGGCGCGATCGAACACGCTAACGTCATCGCCTTCAGGCAGATAAAGCTGAAAAAGGAAGCCATCATCTTCCAGCGCATCGCTGGTGGCAGAGTGCATTTTCAGCAGAGCCTGAGCCAGCTCGTGACCGAAAGCCAGACCTTCGTTCGTCAGGTCGTGCAACAGCGGCTGCCATGAGCTGTCGTTGTTGCCACCGCAAATCATCCCGCTGATCAAACCGTGCATTTCAGCGGGGGTCAATCCGGCCCCTTGTTGGTTCAAAAACTGGCTAACTTCGTTGTAACCAGGCATTTCGTTCTGTATAGACATAAGCATTCGTCATCAAAGGGAGGATATTCATGATATGCTACCACTTTGGACCCTGGTGGACCAGAAAAGGGCTTGTATCTTGATACCAGGGTAGCTATAGTGTCGCCCCTTCGCGGACCCACGGTCTGGAGACGAAGGCAGCGCAGTCAATCAGCAGGAAGGTGGCATGTCTGCACAACCCGTCGATATCCAAATATTTGGCCGTTCACTGCGAGTGAATTGCCCGCCTGAACAAAGGGATGCGTTGAATCAGGCTGCGGACGATCTGAATCAGCGATTGCAAGATCTGAAAGTTCGCACTAGAGTCACAAATACTGAGCAGCTGGTTTTCATCGCCGCGTTGAACATCAGCTATGAATTAACTCAGGAAAAAGCGAAGACGCGTGATTACGCGGCGAGCATGGAACAACGTATTCGGATGCTACAACAGACCATCGAACAAGCGTTGCTTGATCAGGGTCGCATAACCGAAAAAACGGGCCAAAACTTTGAATAACACTTTTCGGTTTACTGTGGTAGAGTGACCGTGAAGACAAAATTTCTCTGAGATGTTTGCAAGCGGGCCAGTCCCCTGAGCCGATATTTCATACCACAAGAATGTGGCGCTCCACGGTTGGTGAGCATGCTCGGCTCGTCCGAGAAGCCTTAAAACTGTGACGACGCATTCACCTTGAACCAAGGGTTCAAGGGTTACAGCCTGCGGCGGCATCTCGGAGATTCCCTTCTACCTGGCAACAGCCATGACACTACTTTCTGAACTTCCTTTATCCCGGCAAGAAATACGTCAACTCATTCGGCAACGCCGTCGTGCATTAACGCCCGATCAACAAGAACATTTCGGCCAGCAAGCCGCGACCCGAATGCTCAGCTATCCCCCTGTTGTACTCGCTCATACCGTGGCGGTATTCCTCTCGTTCGATGGCGAACTCGATACCCAGCCGCTAATAGATCAGCTTTGGCGAGCGGGCAAGCGCGTCTATCTTCCGGTTCTTCATCCCTTCAGCGCCGGTAATTTACTGTTCCTGCACTATCATCCGCACAGCGAGCTAGTCACCAATCGCTTAAAAATCCAGGAGCCACGGCTTGATGTACGCGACGTATTGCCGCTGTCACAGCTGGATGTGCTGATTACGCCGTTAGTGGCGTTTGATGAGGTCGGGCAACGCCTGGGTATGGGAGGTGGATTTTATGACCGTACGTTGCAAAACTGGCAGCAGCATCAGATCCAGCCCGTAGGCTACGCGCACGATTGTCAGCGAGTGGAAAAATTGCCTGTCGAAGAGTGGGATATCCCGCTGCCTGCGGTGGTGACGCCATCCAAAATTTGGGAGTGGTAGCCGTTTTTTGCCGATTGACAGCGCCGTTTTTTTGACCTAAATTCCTCGGTGAAGGGTGAGGGAGGCGAACCTCCCTCCTGCGTACTCTCTGTTAATATGCTGGCCAAGCGATGATTAACAGGATCAGCAGCATGATGACGACTCTCATCATCGTCCCTTTCCTTTTTAAAGCCCCTGCTTCGGTAGGGGCTTTCCCGTTTCAGCGCGATGCTGAGCCTCTATCGTAAATTCCTTTTAGTGCTGTACAACACGCAACGCTGCCTTTAATTACCCATTGCGGCAAGGCTCGAAAACAGAATGTATGCGTTACAGGAAGAGAGGCTGAGGCAGGGAAAGCAAAGGAAAGATGGGCAGGTCAACCGCCTGCCCATATAGAGGAAGTCAGTACAGCAGACGAGCGCGAATGGTTCCCGGCAGGGCTTTCATCGCCAGCAGAGCTTTCTCCGCCACATCTTCATCCGCTTCAATATCGATAACCACGTAACCGACCTGCGCGGAAGTCTGCAGATACTGCGCGGCAATGTTGACGCCCTGCTCGGCAAAAATCTGGTTCAGCGCGGTCAGTACGCCTGGGCGGTTTTCGTGAATGTGCATCAGACGACGACCGCCGTGCAGCGGCAGCGAAACTTCCGGGAAGTTAACGGCAGACAGCGTAGAGCCATTGTCGGAATACTTCGTCAGTTTACCCGCAACTTCCAGGCCGATGTTTTCCTGCGCTTCCAGCGTGGAACCACCGATATGCGGCGTCAGGATCACGTTATCAAAATCACACAGCGGCGAGGTGAACGGATCGCTGTTAGATGCAGGCTCCGTTGGGAAGACATCGATGGCCGCTCCTGCCAGATGTTTCGTTGCCAGCGCATCACACAGCGCAGGGATATCGACAACCGTTCCGCGTGCAGCGTTGATCAGCAGTGCGCCTGGTTTCATCAGCGCAATCTCATGCGCGCCCATCAGATTTTTGGTGGAGGCGTTTTCCGGCACGTGGAGGCTGACCACATCGCTCATATTCAGCAGGTCGGAAAGATGCTGTACCTGCGTGGCGTTGCCCAGCGGCAGTTTATTTTCAATATCATAGAAATAAACGTGCATCCCCAGCGATTCAGCCAGAATACCCAACTGAGTACCAATGTGGCCGTAGCCGATGATCCCCAGTTTTTTGCCACGCGCTTCAAAAGAGCCGGTAGCCAGTTTATTCCACACGCCGCGGTGCGCTTTGGCGTTCGCTTCCGGCACGCCGCGTAGCAGTAGCAGCAGTTCGCCAATCACCAGTTCGGCAACGGAACGCGTGTTAGAGAATGGCGCGTTAAACACGGGGATCCCGCGCTTTGCCGCCGCGCTCAGATCAACCTGATTGGTACCAATGCAGAAGCAGCCAATCGCGACCAGTTTCTCTGCGGCGTCAATCACATCTTCAGTCAGATGGGTTCGGGATCGCAGGCCAATGAAGTGGGCATCACGGATGGACTCTTTCAGCTGTTCGGTGTCCAGAGCGCCTTTGTGAAACTCAATGTTGGTATAACCTGCTGCACGAAGGTTTTCGAGTGCTTTTTGGTGCACACCTTCAACCAGCAGAAATTTAATCTTATCTTTCTCCAGTGATACCTTTGCCATTTCCCGACCCTGTCTTTTTTTGTTCAAACTGATGTGTTGTGTGTGGGATTTTCATCCTCCTCTTCAACATATCAAAAAATAATATTGCGGCAATATGAACGTTTGCGTCGTCATGCTGAGGAAATGTCATTCAGCGGGAATTGTCAGAGGAAAATACTGGCGATAACTTTTTCTTTGGAGGGATCGGCAGGACAATATTATAAACGTGACACAAGTCACCAAATTTGCCCTGCTAAAATTTTTTTAACGGGAGAAGACGCTCCCGTCAGATCATTTTACGATAGTTTTCACGCCGTCCGGTGTGCCAATCAGCGCCACATCCGCACCACGGTTGGCGAACAGACCCACGGTTACTACGCCCGGAATCGCATTGATGGCGTTTTCCATCGCCACGGCGTCGAGGATCTCCAGGCCGTGTACATCAAGGATCACGTTACCATTGTCAGTGACCACGCCCTGACGATATTCAGGACGACCGCCCAACTTCACCAGTTGACGCGCAACTGCGCTACGCGCCATTGGGATCACTTCCACCGGCAGCGGGAAGTTGCCAAGAATATCGACTTCCTTGGACGCGTCCGCGATGCAGATAAATTTCTTCGCCACGGAAGCAATGATTTTTTCGCGCGTCAGCGCAGCGCCGCCGCCTTTGATCATCTGCATATGGCCGTTGATTTCATCCGCGCCATCAACGTATACGCCGAGGCTGTCCACTTCGTTAAGATCGAACACGTGGATGCCAAGGCTTTTCAGCTTTTCAGTCGAGGCGTCCGAGCTGGACACTGCGCCTTCAATCTGACCTTTCATTGTGCCCAGCGCATCAATAAAGTGTGCGGCTGTTGAACCGGTACCTACGCCCACAATGGTGCCGGGCTGTACATACTGAAGTGCCGCCCATCCTACTGCTTTTTTCAGTTCATCCTGCGTCATGATCGTTTCGCCTGTGGTGTGAATATGGTGGGAAAATTCACGCGCATTATAGAACATTGTGCAGAAAAATGTTCCCACACCCGCAAGCTGGCGGCGGATTTCGTCTTTACCCAACCTAAAATTGTGTCATAGTGCAGAACAAGCAAAAATTTCAGGAGTGCGCCAAAGCAATGAAACGTCCGGACTACAGAACACTACAAGCACTGGATGCGGTTATTCGTGAACGAGGATTTGAGCGCGCGGCGCAAAAGCTGTGCATCACGCAATCCGCGGTTTCACAGCGCATAAAACAGCTTGAGAATATGTTCGGACAACCGTTGCTGGTGCGTACCGTCCCCCCGCGCCCTACCGAACAAGGACAAAAGCTTCTGGCCCTGTTGCGCCAGGTTGAACTGCTGGAAGATGAGTGGCTGGGTGATGAACAAACCGGATCCACGCCGCTGCTGCTCTCGCTGGCGGTGAACGCCGACAGCCTGGCGACCTGGTTGCTTCCGGCGCTGGCGCCGGTACTGGCCAATTCACCGATTCGTCTGAACCTGCAGGTTGAAGATGAAACCCGGACCCAGGAACGTCTGCGCCGGGGTGAAGTAGTGGGTGCGGTGAGTATTCAGCATCAGGCACTGCCAAGCTGCCTGGTGGATAAGCTCGGCGCGCTCGACTATCTTTTTGTTGGCTCTAAAGCCTTTGCCGAACGCTACTTCCCTAATGGCGTTACCCGCTCCGCCCTGCTGAAAGCACCAGCGGTGGCTTTTGACCACCTCGACGATATGCATCAGGCCTTCCTGCAGCAGAACTTCGATTTGCCGCCGGGCAGCGTACCGTGCCATATCGTTAACTCGTCTGAAGCCTTCGTCCAGTTGGCGCGTCAGGGCACCACCTGCTGCATGATCCCACACTTACAGATTGAGAAAGAACTGGCAAGCGGCGAGCTTATCGACTTAACGCCGGGCCTGTTCCAGCGCCGGATGCTGTACTGGCATCGCTTTGCGCCGGAAAGCCGCATGATGCGTAACGTCACCGACGCTCTGCTGGCTTACGGTCACAACGTACTGCGCCAGGATTAAACTATTTATTGCCTCTGAGTGCCGGATGGCGGCGTAACGCCTTATCCGGCCTCCCCCCCCCTCTTACCGCTTTTTCATGTTATTCCCTCCACGTCTTTGAAAGACATCACAAAATCAAACACACCATGCGGCAAAAAACGACGCCCTGTTGGCTATTTTTTGCTGGCGACAAGCTGACTGAAAAAGCTCACCGTATTCGTAAAGATTCAACTTATTGCGTAATACGGAGCAAAAAATGGCAAACGTACAGGAGTGGCAAACACTCGCCAATAAAGAACTCAGTCGCCGGGAAAAAACCGTCGAATCGCTGGAAAGACAGACGGCGGAAGGGATTGCCATCAAGCCGCTGTATACCGAGGCCGATCTCGATAATCTGGAAGTAACCGGTACTCTCCCCGGCCTGCCGCCGTATGTGCGCGGTCCGCGTGCCACCATGTATACCGCGCAGCCGTGGACCATTCGCCAGTACGCCGGTTTCTCAACAGCCAAAGAGTCCAACGCCTTTTACCGCCGCAACCTCGCCGCCGGGCAAAAAGGGCTTTCCGTCGCCTTTGATCTTGCCACTCACCGTGGCTATGACTCTGATAATCCTCGTGTGGCGGGTGACGTCGGCAAAGCCGGCGTGGCGATCGATACCGTCGAAGATATGAAGATACTGTTCGACCAGATCCCGCTGGATAAAATGTCCGTCTCAATGACAATGAATGGTGCAGTCCTGCCCGTGTTGGCGTTTTATATTGTGGCGGCGCAGGAGCAAGGCGTGACGCCGGAACAACTCACCGGCACGATTCAGAACGACATACTGAAAGAATATCTGTGTCGTAACACCTACATTTACCCACCGAAGCCCTCAATGCGCATTATCGCCGACATCATCGCCTGGTGTTCTGGCAACATGCCGCGCTTTAATACCATCAGCATCAGCGGCTACCACATGGGCGAAGCCGGCGCGAACTGCGTGCAGCAGGTGGCATTTACGCTGGCTGACGGTATTGAGTACATCAAAGCCGCACTCTCTGCAGGATTGAAAATTGATGACTTTGCCCCGCGCCTGTCATTTTTCTTCGGTATCGGCATGGATCTGTTCATGAATGTCGCCATGTTGCGCGCAGCGCGTTATTTGTGGAGCGAAGCGGTCAGCAGTTTTGGCGCAACCAACCCAAAATCTCTCGCTCTGCGAACCCACTGTCAGACATCCGGCTGGAGCCTGACCGAGCAGGACCCGTACAACAACGTCATTCGCACCACCATCGAAGCACTCGGTGCCACACTCGGCGGTACGCAGTCTTTGCATACCAACGCCTTTGATGAAGCGCTCGGTCTGCCGACGGATTTCTCCGCGCGCATTGCGCGCAATACGCAGATCATCATTCAGGAAGAATCGGAGATCTGCCGCACCGTCGATCCGCTGGCCGGATCGTATTACGTCGAGTCGCTCACCGATCACATCGTTAAGCAGGCACGCACGATCATCAAACAGATCGATGAAGTCGGCGGCATGGCGAAAGCGATCGAAGCCGGGTTGCCGAAACGGATGATCGAAGAAGCCTCGGCACGTGAGCAATCGCTGATCGACCAGGGCAAGCGCGTCATCGTTGGCGTGAACAAGTACAAACTGGATAAAGAAGACGAGACGTCTGTGCTGGAGATCGACAACGTGAAGGTGCGTAACGAGCAGATTGCTTCGTTGCAGCATATCCGCGCTACACGTGACAATGATGCCGTCAAAACTGCACTGTCAGCGCTGACCCACGCCGCACAGCACAATGAAAACTTGTTGGCCGCGGCGATTAGCGCCGCCCGTGTTCGCGCCACGCTGGGTGAAATCTCCGACGCGCTGGAGGTTGCCTTTGACCGCTATCTGGTTCCCAGCCAGTGCGTTACCGGGGTCATTGCGCAAAGCTATCACCAGTCTGATAAATCCGCCGATGAGTTTGACGCTATCGTTGCGCAAACAGAGCAATTTCTGGCTGAGCATGGCCGTCGCCCGCGCATTCTAATCGCCAAGATGGGCCAGGACGGCCACGATCGCGGCGCGAAGGTGATCGCCAGCGCCTACTCCGACCTCGGATTCGATGTTGATCTCAGTCCGATGTTCTCCACACCGGAAGAGATTGCCCGCCTGGCAGTAGAAAACGATGTGCATGTGATTGGCGCATCATCACTGGCAGCAGGTCATAAAACGCTAATCCCGGAACTGGTCACCGCGCTCAAAAACTGGGGGCGCGAAGATATCTGCGTGGTCGCAGGAGGGGTTATCCCGCCGCAGGATTACGCCTTCCTGCACGAACGTGGTGTCGCTGCCATTTATGGCCCTGGTACGCCAATGCTCGACAGCGTCCGCGATGTGTTAACCCGCATTAACCAACATCATGATTAACGCCGCCACGCTTGAGGATACCGTCCGGCGCCTGCGCCTGGGTGAGCGCGCCACGCTTGAGGATACCGTCCGGCGCCTGCGCCTGGGTGAGCGCGCCACGCTCGCGCAGGCGATGACGCTGGTCGAAAGTAGCCATCCGCGCCACCAGCCGCTGAGTACGCAGTTGCTGGACGCAATTATGCCGTTCACCGGTAACGCCCTGCGTTTGGGGATCACCGGTACGCCGGGCGCGGGCAAAAGCACGTTCCTGGAAGCGTTCGGTATGCTGTTGATCCGCCACGGATTGCGGGTAGCAGTTATTGCAGTCGATCCCAGCAGCCCGGTTAGCGGCGGCAGCATTCTGGGTGATAAAACCAGGATGACGGAGCTTGCCCGCGCAGAATCTGCGTTTATTCGCCCGGTGCCTTCCGGCGGGCATTTAGGCGGCGCCAGCCAGCGTGCGCGTGAGTTAATGCTGCTGTGCGAAGCGGCGGGATTTGACGTGGTGATTGTGGAAACCGTCGGCGTCGGGCAGTCCGAAACCGAAGTGGCCCGGATGGTAGATTGTTTTATCTCGTTGCAGATAGCCGGCGGCGGTGACGAGCTACAGGGCATCAAGAAAGGGATGATGGAGATGGCTGACCTGATCGTTGTCAACAAAGATGACGGTGATAACCGCAGCAACGTCGCCATTACCCGCCACATGTATCAATCCGCCCTGCACATTCTGCGCCGCAAGTATGACGAGTGGCAGCCGCAGGTTCTGACCTGTAGTGCGCTCGAAAAGCGTGGCATCGAGGAAATCTGGCAGACGATAACCGACTTCAGAACGCGTCTTACCACCAGCGGTCGGCTGGAAAAAGTGCGTCAACAACAGGCGGTTGAGTGGATACAGAAACAGGCTGAAGAAGAGGCGCTGCATCTGCTGTTTGCCTGTACGGATTTCGACCGCTATTTCCAGCAAACGCTACAGTCCGTGAAAAACAATGATCTTTCGCCGCGCACCGGGCTGCGGCACATCAGCGAATTTATCCAGCATCATTACTTTGAATAAAGAGAACATTATGTCTTATCAATACGTCAACGTTGTCATCATCCAGAAAGTCGCGGTCATTGAATTCAACTATGCCCGCAAGCTCAATGCCCTGAGTAAAGTATTTATCGACGATCTGATACAGGCGCTGAGCGATCTCAATCGCCCGGAAATTCGCTGCATTATTCTGCGCGCACCAAGCGGGGCAAAAGTGTTCTCTGCCGGGCATGACATTCATGAACTCCCAACCGGACGTCGCGATCCCCTCTCCTATGACGATCCGCTGCGTCAGATAACCCGCATGATCCAAAAATATCCGAAACCCGTGATCTCCATGGTTGAAGGCAGCGTCTGGGGAGGGGCATTTGAGATGATCATGAGTTCCGATCTGATTATCTCCGCTGAAACGTCCACCTTTTCGATGACGCCAGTCAACCTTGGTGTGCCCTATAACCTGGTGGGCATCCACAACCTGACCCGTGACGCTGGCTTTCATATCGTGAAAGAGCTGATTTTTACCGCCTCGCCCATTACAGCACAACGCGCCATGGCCGTCGGGATACTTAACCATGTCGTCCCTGTCGACGAACTGGAAGATTTCACCTTGCAAATGGCGCACCACATCTCAGAAAAAGCGCCGCTGGCGATCGCCGTTATCAAAGAAGAGCTGCGCGTGCTGGGTGAAGCACACACTATGAATTCCGACGAGTTCGAACGTATCCAGGGTATGCGTCGCGCGGTGTACGACAGCGAGGACTATCAGGAAGGGATGAATGCGTTTATGGAAAAACGTAAACCGAATTTTATCGGCCACTAATTGCGGTCAGAGAAAGGAGAGAGCCATGAAACGGATGAGCGCTGAAGA
The DNA here is from genome assembly GCF_014103415.1 of Citrobacter sp. RHBSTW-00671. Taxonomy (NCBI): domain Bacteria; kingdom Pseudomonadati; phylum Pseudomonadota; class Gammaproteobacteria; order Enterobacterales; family Enterobacteriaceae; genus Citrobacter; species Citrobacter sp. RHBSTW-00671. The sequence goes on along the minus strand of NZ_JABXPR010000001.1, from coordinate 1,434,317 downwards.
AGCGGCAGAAATTATCCAACACGATGATATGGTGGCATTTAGCGGATTCACACCAGCAGGCTCACCAAAAGCATTGCCGACAGCGCTTGCCCGACGCGCCTGCGAACAGCATCAGGCCGGGCAGCCCTTTCAGATTCGGTTACTGACTGGGGCGTCAATTGGCGCTGCTGCTGACGATGCATTATCAGAGGCAGATGCCGTTTCATGGCGTGCGCCTTATCAAACCTCCTCCGGCCTGCGCGAGAAAATTAACCAGGGCCAGGTGAGATTTGTCGATCTCCATCTGAGTGAGGTTGCGCAGATGGTCAATTACGGCTTTTTTGGCGAGATTGATATTGCCGTTATTGAAGCTTCAGCCGTCGCGCCAGATGGACGGATTTGGCTCACCAGCGGGATCGGCAATGCGCCAACCTGGCTGCTGCGGGCAAAAAAAGTGGTAATCGAACTGAACCACTATCATAACCCGCGTGTGGCAGAGCTTGCCGACATTGTTATTCCAGGCGCGCCACCGCGGCGGAACAGCGTACCCATCTTTCATACCATGGATCGTGTAGGGACACAGTGCGTGCAGGTAGACCCGAAAAAGGTCGTTGCGATAGTGGATACCGAGCTGCCAGATGCCGGTGATGCGTCAGATAAAACCAATCCGGTCAGCCAGCAAATTGCCGATAACGTAGTCACCTTTCTGCTGGCAGAAATGGCGCACAAACGTATTCCACCTGAGTTTTTGCCCCTGCAGAGCGGCGTGGGCAATATCAATAACGCAGTGATGGCACGACTGGGGGAAAACCCGGATATTCCGCCCTTTATGATGTATTCGGAGGTGCTGCAGGAATCGGTGGTGCATCTGCTGGAAACAGGGAAAGTAACCGGCGCCAGCGCCTCCAGCCTGACCATTTCCGCCCCATCGCTGCAAAAGATCTACAACAACATGGATTTCTTCAGCAGCCGGATTGTGTTGCGCCCGCAGGAGATCTCCAACAATCCGGAGATTATCCGTCGTCTGGGGGTGATTGCGCTTAATGTCGGCCTGGAGTTTGATATTTATGGCCATGCTAACTCCACGCATGTCGCGGGGGTCAATCTGATGAACGGTATTGGCGGTAGCGGCGATTTCGAACGTAACGCCTATCTGTCGATTTTTATGGCCCCGTCAATCGCCAAAGGCGGGAAAATATCCACTATTGTGCCGATGTGCAGCCATGTCGATCACAGCGAGCATAGTGTGAAAGTGATCGTCACTGAACAGGGCATTGCCGATCTGCGCGGGCTATCTCCTCTGCAACGGGCACATACCATCATCGACAACTGTGCTCATCCGCTGTACCGGGACTACCTGCACCACTATCTGGAAAAGGCGCCCGGTGGGCATATTCATCACGATCTCAGTCATGCCTTCGATCTGCATCGCAACCTTCTCGAGACCGGTTCCATGCTGGGTTAAGTTGCCGTACCGTCACGATCCTCAGCAATATGCTGGAGCATCGTGGCGGTATAGCGATGATTTTTCAGCGAATAGAGAAACTCCTGCATGTACATTGGACTGCCGGGGGCATCGAAATATTTCAACGTTGAAGGATTCACCAGTCGCCAGGCAAAATGCGGGATGACCGTCAGAAACTGGCCCCGCTCCACGGCGCTGATCTTGGCCATAAAGCTGTACGGGCGATAGATAATCGTCGGATTGATCCCACAGGGACGCATGTAAGCATCCAGCATCGCCTCAAAGTTGGCGCGATTCTGGAAGCGCATCTGCAACCAGGGCAGCTCACGCAGCAAATCCTGTGGCTGTTTTTCTTCGTAACGCCGGGATACCAGAAACCCCAGGCGTAACGGCGGTAATTCACTTACTGCCAGATTATCCAGCTCCTGCACCCGGGGAGACACACGCTGCGGCGAGATAATAAAATCAAGCTGTCGGTCGAACAGATTATCAATCACCCCATTTTCACTGAACTCGACGGCCTGGGCGCTGATACCATCGTACTTATCGCCAAGGCTAATCAGCTGGTCAAAAATAATGGTTGGATAGGTATTGTCGATGCCGATGACGATTTCCCGCGAGCGACGAGAGGCATTATGGATTTCGTTATCAATAGCAGATAGCCGCTGATAGACGGGAAATAATTTCTGATACAGCTCCTGACCGGCTTTGTTCAGACTGATGTTGTTATCTTTACGGGTAAACAGCGTATAGCCGATTTGATCTTCCAGTGCAGCAATGCTTTTGCCAAACGGCGATGCGGTCATGTGTATTTTTTCTGCCGCTCTGGCGATGTTATTCGTTTGCGCCAGCAGAATGAAATTACGCATCTTTTTCGAGATAAAAATATCCATAGTCACCTCATAAAATCACTACGGCATATCCTCATCAAGACAAAAAAAAGACTCGCGATGCGGTCGCATTTTTACAGTTGTTCACAGAAAAAACCCGGCGGATAAGCCGGGTCTGAAAAGATTACTGCGTTTTGGCAGGCGCTGCTGCTGGCTGACCCGCCGCGGGTTCGATCTGGAAAACCACATCAACCTGATCGTCAAACTGAATAACCGGCTGTTCGTAGGTTTCCTGAGCCGATGCAGCAGGTGCCGCGTCTGCCTTCATCATCCGTACCATTGGGCTCGGCTGATAATTGGAAACGTGGTAGCGCACACTGTACACCGGGCCAAGTTTGCTATTAAAGCCCGCCGCCAGCTGTTCAGCCTGATGAATGGCATCATCAATTGCGGCTTTACGTGCCTTGTCTTTGTAGGCATCTGGCTGAGCCACACCCAGCGATACCGAGCGGATCTCATTCAGACCCGCTTTCAGCGCACCATCCAGCAGGGCGTTCAGCTTATCCAGCTGACGCAACGTAACCTCAACAGTACGTACCGCACGATAGCCTTTCAGTACGCTTTTACCATTCTGGTAGTCGTAGTCCGGCTGCGTACGCAGATTGGCGGAGCTAATATCCTTCTTCGCTATCTGGTTTTGCTCAAGGAAGGAAAGATACTGCGCCACACGCTCGTCGGCTTGCTTTTTCGCAGATGCTGCATCCTTCGCCGCTACGTTCACTTCAATTGCCAGAGTGGCAATATCGGGTGTCGCATCGACGCTTGCCGTTCCGGAAGTCACGATGTGTGGTCCATTGGGCAATTCGTTTGCCTGTACCGATAGTGCGCTGAATCCGACTAATGCCGCCAGGGCGATGACTTTGAACTTCACTGTCGTTCCTCCATGTTACATATACCCCTAAACTCAGGGCGCATGCAGGCAAGCTTAGCCGATCTCGCCGCATTGTCCATCAGACAACACTTAGTTGAACAGCGCATGAACGTGCGCAACACCTTCTTTTGCCAACTGAAAAGCGATAAACCACATCACTAATCCCACCAGCGTATTGATAATGCGCTGGGCTTTAGCAGTACGCAGACGCGGGGCCAGCCAGGCCGCCAGCAGTGCCAGACCAAAGAACCACAGGAACGATGCGCTGACGGTTCCCAGTGCAAACCAGCGCTTAGGTTCCACGTCCAGTTGGCCGCCGAGGCTGCCCAGTACCACAAAAGTATCCAAATAGACATGTGGGTTTAGCCAGGTCACCGCCAGCATGGTGGCGATGATTTTCCAGCGGCCCTGCTTCATCACCTCGGCACTGGCCAGCTCCAGGTTACTGCTCAGCGCCGTTTTTAACGCTCCAAAGCCATACCAGAGCAAAAACGCCACCCCGCCCCAGGTCACCAGCGCCATCAACCACGGCGACTGCATCAACAAGGCACTCCCCCCAAAGATACCGGCACAGATCAGCACTAAGTCGCTGATAGCGCAAAGTAAGGCAATCATGATGTGATACTGGCGACGAATACCCTGATTCATCACAAAAGCGTTCTGCGGTCCAAGTGGAAGGATCATGGCTGCACCAAGCGCAAGACCTTGAAAATAATAAGATATCACGTTATTTATCCCGAGCTATTTCTCTTAAGCGCAGACTATAGCGCGGGAAAATCATTAGCGGAAATTTATAATATTAATCAGGGATAAGAGGAATTAATAGCTGGAGGGAAAATGCCGGATGGCGGCTTGTGCCTGATCCGGCCTACAGTATAGAAATCTGAGTAGGCCGGATAAGCGAAGCGCCATCCGGCACCGTGGTACGGAAAAGATTACTCTGCAGCGCGCTCTTTCACGCGCTTGAAATTCACATCCATCTGCGGATATGGGAAGCTGATACCGTTGGCGTCGAACTCACGTTTAATACGCTCCAGCACATCCCAGTAGACACTTTGCAGGTCGCCGCTGTTACTCCAGACACGTACCACAAAGTTAATGGAGGAAGCCCCCAGCTCATTCAGACGCACCGTCATTTCTCGATCTTTCAGGATACGCTCGTCAGACTGGATGATATCGGTAAGGATTTTCTTCACCTGATCGATATCGGAATCGTAAGCTACACCGATAATAAATTCGTTACGGCGAACCGGTTCACGAGAGAAGTTGATGATATTCCCGGCGATGATTTTGCCGTTGGGGATCACCACAATCTTGCCATCTACGGTACGCATGGTCGTGGAGAAAATCTGCACGTTAAGTACGGTTCCGGCTACGCCGCCGAGGTCAACATACTCACTCGCACGGAACGGGCGGAACATCACCAGCAGCACACCTGCGGCAAGGTTAGACAACGAACCTTGTAATGCCAGACCAACGGCTAAACCTGCCGCACCGAGAACGGCAATCACCGAAGCCGTCTGCACCCCAACGCGCCCGAGGGCGGCAATCAGCGTGAACGCAATTATCCCGTAGCGCACCAGCGCAGAGAGGAAGTCGGCTACGGTCGCATCAATCTTACGCGCCACCATCAGACGGTTAACCGTGTTCGATACGATACGCGCCACAATCATACCGATAATAACAATGGCGATGGCCGCAACGATGTTGACGGCATAGCTCAACAGCAGTTCCTGGTTGCGGACCAGCCAGGTGCCCGCACCATTTATGCTGTCGACAACATTCAAATCTTCCATTTACTATTCCTTTTTTGCTTACCCAAACGGGAGAAATAAAGCCACCCCACCGGGGCGGGCAACCTGACAAGGGTAAACAATAAACCCGAATTTTGCCAAACAGATCACAGAATTCTCTGTCAGCAGCACATTGTCATGGCAATAAAAAAGGCCCGCATTTGCGGGCCTCATGTCACGTAGAACGACGTAAATTACAGAACGTCAACCGCGTTCAGTTCTTTGAAAGCCTGTTCCAGACGGGTGATCATGGTTGCCTGACCAGCACGCAGCCATACGCGCGGATCGTAGTATTTCTTGTTCGGCTGATCTTCGCCTTTCGGGTTGCCCAGCTGACCCTGCAGGTAAGCTTCGTTGGCTTTGTAGTAGTTCAGAACGCCTTCCCAGGTAGCCCATTGGGTATCGGTATCGATGTTCATTTTCACTACGCCGTAGCTTACGGAGTCTTTGATTTCCTGAGCAGTAGAACCGGAACCGCCGTGGAACACGAAGTTCAGGCTGTTGTGCGGCAGGTTATGTTTCTTAGAAACATAGTCCTGAGAATCGCGCAGGATGGTCGGGGTCAGAACCACGTTGCCTGGCTTGTACACGCCGTGTACGTTGCCGAAGGAAGCTGCGATGGTGAAACGCGGGCTGATTTTGCTCAGCTCAGTGAACGCGTAATCAACGTCTTCTGGTTGGGTGTACAGGGCAGAAGCGTCCATGTGGCTGTTGTCCACGCCGTCTTCTTCACCACCGGTGCAACCCAGTTCGATTTCCAGAGTCATGCCCATTTTGGACATACGCGCCAGATATTTGGAGCAGATTTCGATGTTCTCTTCCAGAGACTCTTCAGACAGGTCGATCATGTGAGAAGAGAACAGCGGTTTGCCCGTTGCTGCAAAGTGTTTTTCACCCGCGTCCAGCAGACCGTCGATCCACGGCAGCAGTTTCTTCGCGCAGTGGTCAGTGTGCAGGATAACCGGAACACCGTAGTGTTCAGCCATCTGGTGAACGTGATGTGCGCCAGAGATAGCACCCAGGATTGCAGCGCCCTGAGGAACGTCGGACTTCACGCCTTTACCCGCGATGAAAGAAGCACCACCGTTGGAGAACTGTACGATTACCGGCGCTTTAACTTTTGCAGCGGTTTCCAGAACGGCGTTGATGGAGTCGGTACCAACGCAGTTAACAGCTGGCAGAGCAAAATTGTTTTCTTTAGCTACCTGGAAAACTTTCTGAACGTCGTCGCCAGTGATGACGCCCGGTTTTACGAAATCAAAAATTTTAGACATGTTACGTAGTCCTGTATCTGTATCTTCGACCGTTGAAGAAGGTTCGCGAGCGTTTAAGCGCGCTGAAAAACAGGCGGGTCACCCCGCCTGAACTGAATTACTTCTTAGCGCGCTCTTCGAGCATCGCTACTGCTGGCAGGACTTTGCCTTCCACGAATTCGAGGAATGCGCCGCCGCCAGTAGAGATGTAGGAGATTTTGTCAGCAATACCGAACAGGTCGATTGCTGCCAGGGTGTCACCGCCGCCTGCGATAGAGAACGCTTCGCTGTCTGCAATAGCGTTAGCAACAATTTCAGTACCTTTGCGGAAGTTCGGGAATTCGAACACGCCAACCGGGCCGTTCCACAGAATGGTTTTCGCATTTTTCAGGATGTCAGCCAGTTGCTGTGCAGAAGCGTCGCCGATATCCAGAATCTGCTCGTCTTCTTTCACATCGCTAACGGATTTCAGCGTAGCCGGTGCAGTTTCAGAGAACTCAGTCGCTACGCGGACGTCGGTCGGTACCGGGATGTCGCAAGTGGTCAGCAGACGCTTAGCTTCGTCAACCAGGTCAGCTTCGTACAGGGATTTACCGACGTTGTGGCCTTGAGCGGCAACAAAGGTATTCGCAATACCACCGCCAACGATCAGCTGGTCAGCGATCTTAGACAGGGAGTCCAGAACAGTCAGTTTGGTAGAAACTTTAGAACCACCAACGATAGCGACCATTGGGCGAGCTGGTTCTTTCAGCGCTTTACCCAGTGCATCCAGCTCTTCAGCCAGCAGCGGACCCGCACACGCTACATCAGCGAATTTACCGATACCGTGAGTGGAAGCCTGTGCACGGTGTGCAGTACCGAATGCGTCCATCACGAATACGTCACACAGTGCGGCATATTTTTTGGACAGCGCTTCGTCGTCTTTCTTCTCGCCTTTGTTGAAGCGAACGTTTTCCAGAACAACCAGTTCACCGGCAGCGACTTCAACGCCGTCCAGGTAATCTTTTACCAGGCGAACCGGAGCAGACAGTTTGTCTTTCAGGTAGTTAACAACCGGCAGCAGAGAGAATTCTTCGTTGTACTCGCCTTCGGTAGGACGACCCAGGTGGGAAGTTACCATCACTTTAGCACCCTGTTTCAGGGCCAGTTCGATGGTTGGCAGGGAAGCACGGATACGCGCATCGCTGGTTACTTTCCCTTCTTTAACTGGTACGTTCAGATCCGCACGGATAAAAACACGTTTACCAGCAAGATCCAGATCGGTCATCTTAATTACAGACATGGTGAATCCTCTCGTTGATTCTTAAAGTTTTGCAAGCGCTCACGCGCCTTACCTGAAACCAATAGCAGCCATCGCTAACGTTGTGTCGAGCATACGGTTAGCAAAGCCCCATTCATTATCGCACCAGACCAGGGTCTTGATCAGGTGAGCGCCACTCACGCGCGTTTGCGTACCATCAACGATGGCGCTGTGCGGGTCGTGGTTAAAATCTACAGAGACCAACGGTAATTCCGTATAGTCAACTATACCATGAAATGCACCTTGTGCTGCTTTTTGCAGCAACTGGTTGACTTCACTGGCTTTTACCGGTTTTTTCACCGTCACGCTTAAGTCGATCGCCGTCACATTAATGGTCGGTACACGTACCGCAATCGCTTCAAAACGATCGTTAAATTGCGGAAAAATTCGTGTGATACCTGCCGCCAGTTTGGTATCAACCGGGATGATCGACTGGCTAGCCGCTCGCGTGCGACGCAGGTCGGGATGATAGGCATCAATAACCTGCTGATCGTGCATCGCGGAGTGGATCGTCGTGACGGTACCAGACTCGATGCCGTAAGCATCATCCAGCAATTTAATGACGGGAATTATACAATTCGTGGTGCAGGAGGCGTTGGAGACGATCCGGTGCTCAGCGCGCAGCTGATCCTGATTTACGCCAAATACAACCGTTGCGTCGATGTCGGGACTACCAGGATGTGAAAAGAGCACTTTTTTAGCACCAGCAGCAATGTGCGCCTCGCCGTGTTCGCGGTTGCCGAAGACACCGGTGCAGTCCAGCACAACGTCGACGCCCAATTCACGCCACGGAAGCGCATCAAGGGTTCGCTCATGCAGAATGCGAATCGCGTCATCGCCAACGATGAGCTGGTCACGTTCCTGACGAACATCCCAGGCAAAACGCCCATGGCTGGTGTCATATTTCAACAAATGCGCCATGCCTGCGGCATCCGCCAGTTCGTTGATAGCCACCACGGTGATTTCCGCCCGACGCCCGGATTCATACAAAGCACGAACCACGTTACGTCCGATGCGACCGAAACCATTAATCGCTACGCGTACGGTCATAGGTCTCCTGCAAGGATTTCTCAGAAACGATGTGGCTGACAGAGTAATGCAGCAAACCGCTCAGGGAAACCTTACCTGTCGCAAACTGCGACTAATTGATTAATTGTCGAACATTTAATCGACTGAAACGCTTCAGCTAGAATAAGCGAAACGCGGAATAAAAGGAATGATTGTCCAGCAACAGAACACAGTTATCTGACTTACGTCACATTTTAAAGCCCTTCACGGCTAAATTTATTCCATATTCCAGAATTGCGAATAAGCGTAGCAAGATTATTTCGTTGCCGTGTCACAAATCCTGATTTATATCAGAAAGCTCCCTAACCTGCGTCTATATTATCAGCGCTACGTCCGAGTCTCGGAGTCCCTCAATAATGGCTACATTCAATCCTCAATCATCTGAAGCTCGCTTTCATGCGCTGCGTTTGTTACCCGGTCAGGAAGTCTTTTCACAGCTACATGCCTTTATCCAACAACACCAGTTGCAGGCGGCATGGATAGCAGGTTGTACCGGAAGCCTGACCAACGTCGCGTTACGCTACGCCGGGCGTGAAGAAACCACATTACTCACCGGTACCTGGGAAGTCATCTCCCTGAACGGCACGCTGGAACTTACTGGCGAACACCTCCATCTTGCGGTGTCCGATCCACAAGGCGCCATGCTGGGGGGCCACATGATGGCAGGCTGTACTGTGCGAACCACACTGGAACTGGTCATTGGCGAACTAACAAGTCTGGCATTTAGTCGTCAACCCTGCGCCGTTTCCGGTTATGACGAACTGGTTATTTCATCCCGCTAACGCTTCACTTAAAAGAGGTCATCTATGGCGCGTCGCCAATTTTCCAGCCAGTCTCTGGTACTGATTGTCATTGCTATAGCTATCAACATGGTCGGGGGGCAGCTTATCAGTATGTTGAAATTGCCCATTTTTCTCGACTCCATTGGCACCTTAATTAGCGCGGTACTGTTAGGCCCGGTTGTGGGGATGTTGACTGGCTTGCTCACGAATCTGCTGTGGGGACTGCTGACCGATCCAATTGCAGCCGCCTTCGCTCCCGTAGCGATGGTTATCGGCCTGGTTGCTGGTTGGCTGGCGCGGGCTGGCTGGTTTCGCACCTTACCCAAAGTGGTCGTCAGCGGAGTGATCATCACCCTGGCCGTCACGCTTGTTGCCGTGCCTATCCGCACCACGTTGTTTGGTGGCGTCACCGGCAGCGGTGCTGATTTATTTGTCGCCTGGATGCATTCTGTCGGCCAGAACCTGGTTGAATCTGTTGCTATCACGGTTCTCGGCGCGAATCTGGTCGATAAAATTCTGACGGCGGTGATCGTCTGGGTACTGCTGCGTCAGCTTCCGCTACGCACGACTCGCCATTTCCCAACGATGTCTGCTGTGCGCTAAATGCATCCGTTTACGTCGTTAGCGCTGTGGGCGCTCGCCGCCTGCACCACACTCCTGTTACCAGCAGGAGTACCACTTAGCCTGTACAGCACAGCAACCTTTCTCTGCTTGCTGTGTATGAAGGCGACACGACCGCGGGCGAAGTATGTCGTCTGGCTGGTGATCCCCTTCGGCCTGGGGCTGTGGCTGGTACATGGCGGATGGCTTACCGAATGGATCGGTGGGCAACCGCGCGAACCCGAGCGTTGGGCAAATGCCATTACGCTCTGGCTACGGATCCTGGCCATCGTATCCACGTCACAACTGTGGATGCAGTACGTTCCGGTCTCACGATTTATGCGCGCCCTGTTTGCTTCCCGTCTGCCGCCTGGTGTGGCCTACCTGTTTGCAGGGCCATTACTGGTCGTCGAACAGCTAAAACATCAGTTAGCGATTATTCATGAAGCCCAGCGCGCACGCGGCGTGCCACTGGACGAAGGCTGGTATCAACGGCTACGCGCGATGCCAGCGCTTATCGTGCCACTCACGCATAATGCGCTCAACGATCTGGTTGTACGCGGTGCGGCGTTGGATATGCGGGGGTTTCGCCTGCATCGTACACGTACCACGCTGTGGGCACCGCCAGACAGCACCGTCCAGCGCCTGGCACGCTACGCCATGGTCGTACTGATGGTGGTCGAAACAGGAGTCTGGATATGGTTACGTTAGAACAGTTTTGCTATCTTCCGGCGCATGCCACACGTCCACCCGCCCTCTTCAATTTCCACTACGCTGACCCCGGTATGGTGGCTATCTTTGGCGATAATGGCAGCGGGAAAAGTACGCTGGCGCAACTGATAGCAGGCTGGTACCCCGATTTTCTTCCCGGGAAGATCGAAGGGAAAGGGAAGCTGCTGGGAAATCCTGTAGGACAACTATCACTCGTCGAACAATCATGCACCATCCAACTCGTACAACAATCACCTTACCTGCAACTGTCCGGTTGTACTTTTAGCGTTGAGGAGGAAGTGGCATTTGGCCCGGAAAACCTCTGTCTGGACGAGGCTGAAATTATGCGTCGAATTGACGCAGCCCTCACACTGACAGCATGTCAGCCACTACGTCATCGCCATCCCGGATCGCTTTCCGGCGGCGAAACCCAGCGGGTGGTGATTGCCAGTGCACTCGCCATGCAGCCGAAGATATTGATTCTCGATGAAGCGTTCAGCCGCCTGACGGCACAGGCAACTACGATGCTACTGGAGCGACTGCAGCAATGGGCACAAGAACATCAAGCATTGATTGTGTTGTTCGAGCGCAATCATTCCCCTTTCCTTAGCTACTGCCAGCAGGCGTGGCGACTGCACGACGGAGCACTCTCGCCATTATGCTAACGCTCAACCAGGTCAGCTATCGCTGGCCGAACGCCGCCGATGACTGCTTGCGCACTATCTCGCTTGAACTCAGAGAAGGGGAATGGCTGGCCTTAACGGGCGATAATGGTGCCGGAAAATCCACATTGCTGCGCGTCATGGCCGGACTACTGTCCCCGTCGTCCGGCACAATCACCCTGCAGAGCCGTCCAATTGCGCAACTGAAAAACCGGGAGCGTGCTCAATCGCTCGGCGTCCTGTTTCAGGAAGCTGAAAATCAACTCTTTCACAGCAAGGTGGCAGAGGAAGTGGCTTTTGGATTGCGATTGCAGAAACGCCCTGCAACAGAAGTTGCGCAACGCACTGCAGCCGCACTGCAACTCTGCCAGTTAGAAGAGGTTGCCGATGCCCATCCACTGGATTTGCATACCGCGCAGCGCCGCATGGTCGCTGTTGCCAGTCTGGAGGCTATTGCACCCGCCATTTTGCTGCTTGATGAACCCAGCCGGGATTTTGACACACACTGGCTGGGCGTATTCGAAAATTGGCTTGCGGTGTGTCGCGCACGAGGAACCAGCGTAGTCGCGATAAGTCATGATCCGGCGTTTACACAGCGCCACTTTTCCCGCGTGGTGCGGCTTGAGTCCGGGAAATTACACCCTGAACGGCTCTGATAAGCAAAAAAAACGGGCCGCCTGAGCGACCCGTTTTCATCTGTAACCGTAATTACAGCAGTTCTTTTGCTTTCGCGACGACGTTGTCGACGGTAAAGCCGAACTCTTCAAACAGCAGCTCTGCCGGTGCAGACTCACCGAAGGTGGTCATCCCGACGATTGCGCCGTTCAGGCCCACGTATTTGAACCAGTAGTCCGCGATACCCGCTTCGATGGCCACGCGAGCAGAGACAGCTTTCGGCAGTACGGATTCGCGGTAAGCCGCATCCTGCTTATCGAAAGCATCGGTAGACGGCATGGAGACCACGCGCGCTTTAACGCCTTCAGCGGTCAGTTTGTCCCATGCCGCCACCGCCAGCTCAACTTCAGAGCCGGTCGCGATGAAGATCAGTTCCGGTTGACCGGCACAGTCTTTCAGCACGTAGCCACCGCGAGCGATGTTCGCCAGTTGCTCTGCAGTACGTTCCTGCTGCGCCAGGTTCTGACGGGAGAGGATCAGCGCGGTCGGGCCGTCCTGACGCTCAACACCGTATTTCCACGCCACAGCGGATTCAACCTGGTCACACGGACGCCATGTGCTCATGTTCGGGGTCACGCGCAGAGAAGCGACCTGCTCTACCGGCTGGTGAGTCGGGCCATCTTCGCCCAGACCGATGGAGTCATGGGTGTAGACCATCACCTGGCGCTGTTTCATGAGGGCCGCCATACGCACCGCGTTACGGGCATATTCCACGAACATCAGGAAGGTGGAGGTGTACGGCAGGAAACCACCGTGCAGAGAGATACCGTTGGCGATAGCGGTCATACCGAATTCACGTACACCGTAATGGATGTAGTTACCGGCAGCATCTTCGTTAATCGCTTTAGAGCCAGACCAGATGGTCAGGTTTGATGGTGCCAGGTCGGCAGAGCCACCAAGGAATTCTGGCAGCAACGGACCAAACGCTTCAATCGCGTTCTGGGATGCTTTACGGCTGGCGATTTTGGACGGGTTCGCCTGCAGTTTAGCAATGAATTCATTCGCTTTCGCGTCGAAATCAGACGGCATTTCACCTTTCATACGACGGGTGAATTCAGCGGCTTCCTGCGGGAAGGCTTTGGCATAAGCAGCGAACTTCTCGTTCCATGCCGCTTCTTTCGCCTGGCCTGCTTCTTTCGCATCCCACTGCGCGTAGATATCAGACGGGATTTCAAACGGCGCGTATTTCCAGCCAAGCTGTTCGCGGGTCAGTGCGATCTCAGCATCGCCCAGCGGCGCACCGTGAGAGTCATGGGTGCCGGCTTTGTTCGGGGAACCGAAACCGATGATGGTTTTGCACATCAGCAGGGACGGTTTATCGGTGACCGCACGGGCTTCTTCAACGGCGCGCTTAATCGCGTCAGCATCGTGACCATCAACGCCACGCACCACGTGCCAGCCGTAAGCTTCAAAGCGTTTGGCGGTGTCATCGGTGAACCAGCCTTCAACGTGACCATCGATAGAGATACCGTTGTCATCGTAGAACGCCACCAGTTTGCCCAGCTTCAGCGTACCGGCCAGGGAGCATACCTCGTGAGAGATACCTTCCATCATGCAGCCGTCGCCCATGAACGCATAGGTGAAGTGGTTAACAATGTCGTGGCCCGGACGGTTAAACTGCGCCGCCAGTGTTTTTTCAGCAATAGCCATACCCACTGCATTCGCAATACCCTGACCCAGAGGACCCGTCGTGGTTTCCACACCTGCGGTGTAACCGACTTCCGGGTGTCCCGGGGTTTTAGAGTGCAGCTGACGGAAGTTCTGCAGCTCGGACATCGGCAGATCGTAGCCGGTGAGGTGCAGCAGACTATAAATCAGCATGGAGCCGTGGCCGTTGGACAGCACGAAGCGGTCACGGTCAGCCCAGGACGGGTTAGTCGGGTTGTGGTTCAGGAAATCACGCCACAGGACTTCGGCAATGTCAGCCATACCCATCGGGGCACCCGGGTGACCGGATTTGGCTTTCTGTACTGCGTCCATGCTCAGCGCACGAATAGCATTGGCAAGCTCTTTACGTGAGGACATTTTGACTCCAGATCGGATAATGAAGGCCGTGCCCTTAACGACTTGACGACAGAGCGTTTTGGGCTACGCCGGAAAAAAGTGCCAACAATGTAACCCAAGCCGCGTGTCATGTACATGGAGCATCCTTTTACTGTTTCAGAAATCTCTGGATCATGCGCGCATGTTGCGCAATCTACTCGCCCGCTTATTGTTCTTTTCTTTATACTTAGGCTGAGCGTCGGTTTACCTGCAAACGACGCAATTTTTAGAATAATCCTGACTTTGTGCGGAAGAGAAAACATGAAAATTCGCGCTTTACTGCTTGCTATGAGCATGGCGACGGCATTGACCGGTTGCCAGAATATGGACTCCAATGGACTGCTTTCTTCTGGCGCAGAGGCGTTTCAGGCCTACAGCCTGAGCGATGCTCAGGTGAAAGCGCTCAGCGATCAGGCCTGTAAGGATATGGACAGCAAAGCTACCATCGCCCCGGCTGGCAGCGAATATGCGACGCGTCTTAGCAAAATCGCCACTGCGCTTGGCGACAACATTAACGGTCAGCCAGTGAACTACAAAGTCTATATGGCGAAAGATGTGAATGCCTTTGCCATGGCAAACGGCTGTATCCGCGTGTACAGCGGCCTGATGGATATGATGACGGATAACGAAGTTGAAGCAGTCATCGGCCACGAAATGGGCCACGTTGCGCTGGGTCACGTGAAAAAAGGTATGCAGGTTGCGCTAGGCACCAACGCCGTGCGTGCTGCAGCGGCATCTGCGGGCGGCATCGTCGGCAGCCTGTCGCAGTCACAACTGGGCGATCTTGGCGAGAAACTGGTGAATTCACAGTTCTCTCAACGCCAGGAATCCGAAGCGGATGATTACTCGTATGATTTGTTGCGCAAGCGCGGCATTAACCCGGCGGGTTTAGCCACCAGCTTTGAGAAACTGGCAAAACTGGAGGCAGGACGTCAAAGCTCAATGTTTGACGATCACCCGGCATCCGCAGAACGTGCGCAACATATTCGCGATCGCATGAGCGCGGACGGGATCAAATAACCGTTAATCGTGCCGGATGCGGCGTTGCCTTTCCGGCCTACAGCGGGTTGATACTTGTAGGCCGGATAAGCGCAGCGCCATCCGGCAAAAACAACTTATTCGCCTTTTTTGGCCGCCTGGATATACAGCATCTCCAGCGCTAACGTTGCCGCAGCCAGCGCGGTGATCTCTGACTGATCGTAAGCAGGCGCGACTTCTACAACGTCCATACCGACGATGTTCAGATCTTTCATACCACGTACCAGTTTGATTGCACGATCGGAAGTCAGGCCGCCGATCACCGGCGTACCGGTACCTGGGGCAAACGCAGGATCCAGACAGTCGATATCAAAGGTCAGGTATACTGGCATATCACCGACTACCTGCTTAACCTGCGCAATGATGTCATCCACACTGCGATCGTTCACCTGGCAGGCATCCAGTACGGTAAAGCCGTTGTCTTTATCGAATTCAGTACGAATACCAATCTGCACAGAGTGATTCGGATCGATCAGACCTTCGTTCGGCGCGGTATAGAACATGGTGCCGTGGTCAAATTCACAGCCGTTAGCGTAGGTGTCGGTATGCGCATCAAAGTGCACCAGCGCCATTTTGCCAAAGTGCTTCGCGTGAGCGCGCAGCAGCGGCAGCGTGACAAAGTGGTCACCACCGAAAGAGAGCATACGCTTACCAGCAGCAAGCAGCTTCTCAGCATGCGCCTGCAGCTTTTCGCTCATTTCACGGGCATCGCCAAACGCATAAACCAGATCGCCGCAGTCCACGACGTTCAAACGTTCGCGCATATCGAAATTCCACGGGAAACGGTTGTGTTCCCAGGCCAGGTTAGTGGAAACCTGACGGATCGCCGCCGGACCATGACGCCCGCCCGCACGACCAGATGTTGCCATATCAAACGGTACGCCGGTGATTACCCAGTCGGCATCGCTGTCGTACGGCATGAAGTTCATCGGCAGACGCAAAAAACCAAAGGCGTTAGAAACCAGGGAGTTGTCGTATTGATGACCTAAGGTGCTCATGTACTGACCTCTTATAAAATCGGTGAAAAAAAATCCCCTCCGCGTCGTTAAGCCCGACGAGGAAGGGATTGATTTACGTGACTACTTGTATGGGCGAATTATCGCCGTTAATTTGTACGGATTCAAGTGAGCGCCGTAAATGCCGCCCTCTCTGCATCTGACTGCCGGATGGCGGTTGCGCCTTATCCGCCTACTTTCGTAGCTCCGGTAAGCGCAACACCACTGAACATTTACCGTTACTCGTCTTCGAGATAGGTATATCCGTACAGCCCTGCTTCGAACTCTTCGAGGAACTGCTGCTGCAACTCCGCGTCCAGATCGGTGTTTTTCACCTGATCACGGAACTGTGTCAACAGGGTATTCGGATCAAGCTGCACGTACTGCAGCATGTCTGCCACGGTATCGCCCTCGTCAGACAACTCAACTTCGACACTGCCATCAGGGAAGACGAACACGTCAACCGCTTCGGTATCACCGAACAGGTTGTGCATGTTACCGAGGATCTCCTGATACGCCCCCACCATAAAGAAGCCCAGCATCGGCGGATTCTCCGGATCGTATTCCGGCATCGGCATGGTGGTGGCAATTCCGTCGCCGTCGACGTAGTGGTCGATAGCACCGTCGGAGTCACAGGTGATATCCAGCAGCACCGCCCGGCGCTCCGGCGCCTGGTTCAGCCCTTCCAGCGGCATCACCGGGAACAGTTGATCGATACCCCACGCATCCGGCATCGACTGGAACAGAGAGAAGTTGACGTAAATCTTATCCGCCATACGCTCCTGCAACTCGTCGATAATCGGACGATGCGCGCGGTTGCTCGGGTCGAGCTGTTTCTGCACTTCGTGGCACATATTCAGATAGAGCTGTTCAGCCCATGCGCGTTCCTGCAGGCTAAAAGTGCCTGAAGAGTAGCCGACGTGAATATCGTGCAAATCCATCTGGCTATCGTGCAACCATTCACGTAACGAGCGACGGGTTCCCGGCTCGTGCATCTCCTGCCACGTTTCCCACATACTTTGCAAGGCGCGCGGAGCATCTTCAGCCGGCGGTGTGGCTTCGG
The DNA here is from genome assembly GCF_014103415.1 of Citrobacter sp. RHBSTW-00671. NCBI lineage: Bacteria > Pseudomonadati > Pseudomonadota > Gammaproteobacteria > Enterobacterales > Enterobacteriaceae > Citrobacter > Citrobacter sp. RHBSTW-00671. The sequence continues at coordinate 1,417,129 of NZ_JABXPR010000001.1, read as the reverse complement.
TGTGTTCGCTACGCTCAACGCCGATAATGTTCGACACCAGTACGGTATGGTGTGCAGTAACAGCACGTCCAGATTCGGTGATCACCGTCGGGTGCGGCAAGCCATGTTCTTCACAGGCATCGCCAATCGCCCAGATAATATTGTTGGCGTATTCGTTCAGGCCGTAGTTCACAGAGCAGTCGGACTGCGAGCGGGTACCTTCATAGTCCACGCCCAGACCACCACCCACATCGAAGCACTGGATATTTACGCCCAGTTTATGCAGTTCAACGTAGAAACGGGCTGATTCACGTACGCCGGTAGCGATATCGCGAATGTTCGCCATCTGCGAACCAAGGTGGAAGTGCAGCAGTTGAATGCTGTCCAGACGACCGCGCTCGCGCAGAATTTCCACCAGTTGCAGCACCTGGTTTGCCGCCAGGCCAAACTTGGATTTCTCGCCGCCGGAAGACTGCCATTTACCGGACCCCTGGGAGGCCAGACGCGCACGAACACCGAGGCGTGGCACGACGTTCAGGCGCTCGGCTTCTTCCAGCACGATGGCGATTTCAGACATCTTCTCGATAACCAGATAGACCTTGTGGCCCATCTTCTCGCCGACCAGCGCCAGGCGAATGTATTCGCGGTCTTTATAACCGTTACATACGATCACGCTACGGGTCATTCCCGCGTGCGCCAGCACCGCCATCAGTTCCGCTTTCGAACCCGCTTCCAGACCTAACGGTTCGCCAGAGTGGATCAGCGATTCAATAACACGACGATGCTGGTTTACTTTGATCGGGTAAACCAGGAAGTAGTCGCCGTTGTAGCCGTATGATTCACGTGCACGTTTGAACGCCGCGTTAATCGAGCGCAGACGATGCTGCAGGATCTGCGGGAAGCAAAACAGCGCAGGCAGACGTTGCCCCTGTGCTTCACGGGCTTTTACCAGTTCAGCGAGATCGACACGCGCTTCTGGGACGTCAGGGTCCGGGCACACGCTAATGTGGCCTAATTCATTGACGTCGTAATAATTATTACCCCACCAGGCAATATTGTATGTACGCAGCATCTTGCTGGCTTCCTGGGAACTCATTGCAACCTCCTGCATGGAGCGTAGTACACCCTGTCCGCCCGCTGACGAAGGCGAACCCATGAAAATGTCGTCAGACATAGCGAACCTCAGATTTTATTAACAAGTGTAAAACAGTTGACTACTATCGCAATCCGAAGAAGCGATAACAACCCATAAACAGGCAGATTTTCCAGCAGATAGTGCTGACGCTCCGACTGTGCGACCGGTTTCTTTTTCATATCATTGTAAACACGTAACCGAACTTAATGCTGACGGTTCGGCGAAACCACGAGAAAACTCTTGTTTACCAAGAGCGCCCTTGTTCAGTCCTTAGTGACCGTAGCCGGCCCTGGAGTCCTGAGAAGCGCCGAGATGGGTATAACATCGGCAGGTATGCAAGATGCAGATTGCGGGGGACATATGTACACCAGAATGGTGTGGCAGATTCAGCAGAATACAACGGTTCATTATCTCGTATCACCTCCACGGTCGCTCCTGGCGGAACGAACCCACAAGCCAAAGCTAAAGTTTTAACCCGGCTGGAAGTGGCAACACGATGAAAACGTCGTGTGCTTTTGTCTATCCTAAATAATTCGAGTTGCTGGAAGGCGGCAACGCAGGGAGTCCCCGGGAGCTTACATGAGTAAGTGACTGGGGCGAGCGAGTACTGCCAACGCACATGCAACTTGAAGTATGACGGATATGAGCCGCGCGCCGCGTTTTATACCGATAAGAAGATCAAAATGCAAAAGATAAATATGCACATTGCCAGCACCGTCAGGAAAAATTTCCAGTTACATTTTCAGTACAATGCGACCTCAATCAAAAAAAGCTGGAAATCAGGCGAAGAACTGTCCTAAAATAGCCGTCCAGATGTTAATCCATCTATACCGATTAACACTCAGACTGCCAGTGTCCGTCATCTGCAGACTCATGGTAGAATCTTCTACACATGGCTATTCCACTCGACAGTTTGAGCTAACCAAATTCTCCTTAGGTGAAATTAAATATGGCAAAACACCTTTTTACGTCCGAGTCCGTATCAGAAGGGCATCCTGACAAAATCGCTGACCAAATCTCTGATGCCGTGCTGGATGCAATCCTTGAGCAGGATCCGAAAGCACGCGTTGCCTGCGAAACCTACGTCAAGACCGGAATGGTTTTAGTTGGCGGTGAGATCACCACCAGCGCATGGGTTGATATCGAAGAGATCACCCGTAACACGGTTCGCGAAATTGGCTATGTGCATTCCGACATGGGCTTTGACGCCAACTCTTGTGCGGTACTGAGCGCGATTGGTAAACAGTCTCCGGACATCAACCAGGGCGTTGACCGTGCAGATCCGCTGGAACAGGGCGCAGGCGACCAGGGCCTGATGTTTGGTTATGCAACCAACGAAACCGACGTGCTGATGCCAGCACCTATTACCTATGCTCACCGTCTGGTGCAGCGTCAGGCTGAAGTGCGTAAAAACGGCACCTTATCCTGGCTGCGTCCGGATGCAAAAAGCCAGGTAACCTTCCAGTATGACGACGGCAAAATCGTCGGTATTGATGCCGTGGTTCTGTCTACTCAGCACTCTGAAGATATCGACCAGAAATCGCTGCAAGAAGCCGTTATGGAAGAGATCATCAAGCCGGTACTGCCGACCGAATGGCTGACCGCTGCGACCAAATTCTTCATCAACCCAACGGGTCGTTTTGTGATCGGCGGCCCGATGGGCGACTGCGGTCTGACCGGTCGTAAAATCATCGTTGATACCTACGGCGGCATGGCGCGTCACGGCGGCGGTGCATTCTCCGGTAAAGATCCGTCTAAAGTTGACCGTTCTGCGGCCTACGCTGCACGTTATGTGGCGAAAAATATCGTCGCTGCAGGCCTGGCAGACCGTTGTGAGATTCAGGTTTCCTACGCTATTGGTGTAGCCGAACCGACCTCTATCATGGTTGAAACCTTTGGTACCGAAAAAGTACCTTCAGAACAGCTGACTCTGCTGGTGCGCGAGTTCTTCGATCTGCGTCCATACGGTCTGATTCAGATGCTGGATCTACTGCACCCGATCTACAAAGAAACCGCAGCTTACGGTCACTTTGGTCGTGAACATTTCCCATGGGAAAAAACCGACAAAGCGCAACTGCTGCGTGACGCTGCCGGTCTGAAGTAATTTTCTGAAGACTGTCCGCTTAGTAAGACCAGCCCTCGCGCTGGTCTTTTTTTATTCCCCAATTTTCCCCCAACGCCTCGTCACCTGAACAATACAGTGAATCATCTCTTTCAATAAAAATGAAAGCGATTACACATCACCGCTTTTCTATCCACAACGAGTTAACATCTCTTTTCCGTCGCGCCTGCATCACTGTTACATTACTTTTCAGGATTGTCTTAATTCCAGGCAATCAGCTATATTTAATCGCATTATAAAATGTTAACTTTCAAATAGTTAACCAATAACCGTTATGAATGCTAGTGTAACCGATTACACTAATGTGATGTGATTCGCATTTTTTTACCCCGTACTCACCTACCCTTAACATCAACAAAACTAGTTACCCAACCGGAGGGCATCATGCCTGACTATAAAAAAGCGGGGCGTTCCAACAAAGCCATGACATTCTTTGTCTGCTTCCTTGCCGCCCTGGCAGGATTACTTTTTGGCCTGGATATCGGTGTTATTGCGGGTGCTTTACCTTTCATCACCGATGAGTTCCAAATTACTGCACACACTCAGGAATGGGTGGTAAGCTCCATGATGTTTGGTGCAGCTGTCGGCGCTGTCGGTAGCGGCTGGCTCTCCTTCAAACTGGGTCGTAAAAAAAGCCTGATGATCGGCGCCATCCTGTTTGTTGCCGGTTCGCTGTTCTCCGCCGCGGCGCCAAACGTGGAAGTACTGCTGGTTTCTCGCGTACTGCTGGGTCTGGCTGTCGGCGTTGCGTCTTACACCGCGCCGTTGTACCTGTCTGAAATCGCGCCGGAAAAAATTCGCGGCAGCATGATCTCCATGTATCAGCTAATGATCACCATCGGGATCCTTGGTGCCTATCTGTCCGATACCGCGTTTAGCTACAGCGGCGCATGGCGCTGGATGCTGGGCGTGATCATCATCCCGGCGTTGTTACTGCTGGTTGGCGTTATCTTCCTGCCAGACAGCCCGCGCTGGTTCGCGGCTAAACGTCGCTTTGTCGATGCCGAGCGCGTCCTGTTGCGTCTGCGTGATACCAGTGCAGAAGCTAAGCGCGAGCTGGATGAGATTCGTGAAAGCCTGCAGGTAAAACAGAGTGGCTGGGCGCTGTTTAAAGAAAACAGCAACTTCCGTCGCGCGGTGTTCCTGGGCGTACTGTTACAGGTGATGCAGCAGTTCACTGGGATGAACGTCATCATGTACTACGCGCCAAAAATCTTTGAACTGGCGGGTTATACCAATACCACTGAACAGATGTGGGGGACCGTTATTGTCGGTCTGACTAACGTGCTGGCAACCTTTATCGCCATTGGCCTGGTTGACCGTTGGGGACGTAAACCTACGCTGATCCTCGGCTTTATCGTGATGGCCGTCGGTATGGGCGTACTGGGGACAATGATGCACGTGGGTATTCACTCGGCAGCCGCTCAATACTTCGCGGTGCTGATGCTGCTGATGTTTATTGTTGGTTTCGCCATGAGCGCCGGTCCGCTGATTTGGGTACTGTGCTCTGAAATTCAGCCGCTGAAAGGCCGCGATTTCGGTATCACCTGCTCTACCGCAACCAACTGGATAGCCAACATGATTGTCGGCGCAACCTTCCTGACGATGCTGAACTCGCTGGGCAGCGCCAACACCTTCTGGGTCTACGGTGGCCTGAACGTACTGTTCATCTTCCTGACCCTGTGGCTGATTCCGGAAACCAAAAACGTCTCTTTGGAACACATCGAACGTAACCTGATGAAAGGTCGTAAACTGCGCGAAATTGGCGCACACGACTAATCACCAAAGGCTTCCTCCCCAGCGGAGGAAGCCTTCCTCTTGCAGTCCCTTCCCTGTCGCACTATCCTCTGGCGTTATGAAAACCTCCCGTCTTCCCATCGCTATCCAGCAAGCCGTTATGCGCAGCCTGCGGGAAAAACTCGCACAGGCCAATCTCAAGCTCGAGCGTAATTATCCGGAACCTAAGCTGGTGTACCAACAGCGCGGCACCGCTGCAGGCACCGCGTGGTTACAAACCTACGAAATCCGCCTCAATCCGGTACTGTTGACGGAGAATGTCGACGCATTCGTGAATGAGGTGGTTCCACATGAACTGGCACACTTGCTGGTGTGGAAGCACTTTGGCCGCGTGCCACCGCATGGCAAAGAGTGGAAATGGATGATGGAAAGCGTGCTGGGCGTCCCGGCCCGACGCACGCATCAGTTTGAACTGCAATCGGTGCAGCGCAAAACCTTTACCTACCGCTGTAAGTGTCAGGAGCACCAACTGACCGTCCGTCGACATAACCGTGTTGTACGCGGTGAGGCCACCTACCGCTGCGTCCACTGCGGTGAGCCGCTGATTGCAGAATAATCTTCAGAATTATCAGGAACTTTTCTGATCTAACTGATTGCATACAGGAACAACTTTCGCTACGTTGCGGGCTCGTTTTGACACGGAGTTCGTGATGTACCGTAATCTTTCTTTTGCAGCGGCCCTGTTAGCCGCTGCGTTTTCAGGTCCGGTTTTAGCCGAAGGCATCAACAGTTTTTCTCAGGCAAAAGCGGCAGGCGTCAAAGTTAACGCCGATGCGCCGGGCGATTTCTATTGTGGCTGTAAAATTAACTGGCAAGGCAAAAAAGGGGTCGTGGACCTCGAGTCCTGCGGCTATAAAGTACGAAAAAATGAAAACCGCGCCAGCCGAATTGAGTGGGAACACGTGGTTCCGGCATGGCAATTTGGCCATCAGCGCCAGTGCTGGCAGGACGGAGGGCGTAAAAACTGCGCCAAAGATCCGGTCTATCGCAAGATGGAAAGCGATATGCATAACCTGCAGCCGGCAGTAGGTGAAGTCAATGGCGATCGCGCAAACTTCATGTACAGCCAGTGGAACGGCGGCGAAGGCCAATATGGACAGTGCGCCATGAAAGTCGACTTCAAAGAGAAAGTTGCCGAGCCGCCAGCCCGCGCCCGTGGCGCTATTGCACGCACCTACTTTTACATGCGTGACCAGTACGACCTGACGCTCTCCCGCCAACAAACCCAGCTTTTTAACGCCTGGAATAAGCAGTATCCGGTGACCGACTGGGAGTGTGAACGTGATGAACGTATTGCAAAGATACAGGGTAACCATAACCCATATGTGCAACGCGCTTGCCAGGCGCAAAAGAGCTAACCTACACTAGCGTCAATATTTTTAACCATGCCCTGGCCTTTAATAGCTCAGGGCCATGACGCGGATGTTTAACTATGCGCATTCCCCGCATTTATCACCCTGAACCAATCACTTCCGGTAGCCAAATTTCACTGTGTGAGGATGCCGCCAATCATATTGGTCGCGTACTGCGTATGGGACCCGGCCAGGCGCTACAGCTATTTGACGGCAGCAATCAGGTATTTGACGCCGAAATCACCCATGCCAGTAAGAAAAGCGTGGACGTGAAGGTACTTAACGCCGAGCTCGACGATCGTGAATCACCGTTGCATATCCATCTTGGACAAGTCATGTCACGTGGCGAAAAAATGGAATTCACTATCCAAAAATCGATCGAACTGGGTGTAAGCCTCATTACGCCACTTTTTTCTGAGCGCTGCGGCGTTAAACTGGACAGTGAACGCCTGAACAAGAAGCTCCAGCAGTGGCAGAAGATCGCCATTGCCGCCTGCGAACAGTGCGGTCGTAACCGGGTACCTGAAATTCGCCCGGCAATGGATCTGGAAACATGGTGCGCCGAACAAGACGAAGGGTTGAAGCTGAACCTGCACCCGCGCGCCAGCGCCAGCATTAACACACTGCCGCTACCCGTAGAGCGTATCCGCTTGCTGATTGGCCCGGAAGGTGGGCTGTCGGCAGATGAAATTGCCATGACCGCACGTTATCAGTTTACTGATATCCTGTTAGGACCTCGCGTTCTGCGTACAGAGACAACTGCGCTCACCGCCATTACCGCGCTTCAGGTGCGTTTTGGCGATCTGGGCTAAGGCATAAACGGAGAAGAACATGATTAAGCTCGGCATCGTGATGGACCCCATCGCAAGCATCAACATCAAGAAAGATTCCAGCTTTGCTATGCTGCTGGAAGCACAACGTCGTGGTTATGAACTTCACTATATGGAGATGGCCGATCTTTATCTGGAAAACGGGGAAGCCCGCGCCCGTACGCGTACTCTGAGCGTCGAGCAGAACTACGACAAATGGTATGAGTTCAACAACGAACAGGATCTCCCGCTGGCAGACCTGGACGTCATCCTGATGCGTAAGGACCCCCCGTTTGATACTGAGTTCATCTACGCAACCTACATTCTGGAACGTGCAGAAGAACAAGGGACGCTGATCGTTAACAAGCCGCAGAGTCTGCGCGATTGTAACGAAAAGCTGTTCACCGCCTGGTTCGCCGACCTGACACCGGAAACGCTGGTCACGCGTAACAAGGCACAGCTGAAAGCCTTCTGGCAAAAGCACAACGACATTATTCTCAAACCGCTGGACGGTATGGGCGGCGCATCTATCTTCCGCGTGAAGGAAGGCGATCCGAACCTCGGCGTGATTGCCGAAACGTTGACCGAGCACGGCACCCGCTACTGCATGGCGCAGAACTATCTGCCCGCAATTAAAGACGGCGACAAGCGTGTCCTGGTCGTCGATGGCGAACCTGTACCGTATTGCCTGGCGCGCATTCCGCAGGGTGGAGAAACCCGAGGCAACCTGGCTGCCGGTGGTCGTGGCGAACCGCGTCCATTAACCGACAGCGACTGGGAAATTGCCCGTCGCATTGGACCAACGCTGAAAGCCAAAGGTCTGATCTTTGTCGGTCTGGATATCATTGGCGATCGCCTGACGGAAATTAACGTCACCAGCCCAACCTGTATTCGTGAAATCGAAGCGGAATTCCCGGTCTCTATTACCGGAATGCTGATGGATGCCATCGAGGCGCGTCTCCAGAAGTAAATACGTTGCCGGATAGCGGCGCCTTCGCGTCTTATCCGGCCTGGAATTGCACCCCGTAGGCCGGATAAAGCGCAACCGTCATCCGGCAACGCTATTTTCAGAGGGTGACATCTTCTCGCTTTGCCCACATACTGGGCGCTGTTGCTTTTTTGAACCAGGAAACAGAACCTCTGACAATGAATTTACAGCATCACTTTCTGATTGCCATGCCTGCTCTCCAGGATCCTATTTTCCGCCGCGCCGTGGTGTACATCTGTGAACATAATGAGAACGGTGCGATGGGGATTATCGTCAATAAACCCCTGGAAAACCTACAGATTGAAGGGATTCTGGAAAAACTGAAGATCACGCCTGAAGGACGCGATCCGTCCATCCGTCTGGATAAAGCAGTGATGCTTGGCGGCCCGTTGGCGGAAGACCGCGGATTTATTCTGCATACCCCGCCCGCCCGTTTTGCATCCAGTATCTTAATTTCCGATAACACTATCATCACGACATCCCGCGATGTTTTAGAAACCTTAGGCACCCAGGAACAACCGTCCGAAGTGCTGGTCGCATTAGGTTATTCATCCTGGGAAAAGGGCCAGCTTGAACAAGAACTGTTGGATAACGCCTGGCTCACCGCCCCCGCCGATCTCAATATTTTGTTTAAAACACCGATCGCCGATCGCTGGCGCGACGCTGCAAAACTTATCGGCATAGATATTTTGACCATGCCTGGCGTGGCGGGACATGCATAATGAGCGAAACGTTACTCTCATTTGATTTTGGAACCAAAAGCATTGGTGTGGCGATTGGTCAACGAATTACCGGCACAGCCAGACCCCTGCCTGCAATCAAAGCGCAGGACGGTACGCCGGACTGGAATTTGATTGAACGCCTGCTAAAAGAGTGGCAACCAGATGAAATCATCGTCGGCCTGCCACTCAATATGGATGGTACTGAGCAACCCCTGACCGCACGCGCACGCAAATTTGCCAACCGCATTCATGGTCGTTTCGGTGTCACCGTGACATTGCATGACGAACGGCTAAGTACCGTCGAAGCCCGCTCCGGCCTGTTTGAACAGGGTGGATACCGTGCGCTGAATAAAGGCAAAGTAGACTCCGCGTCAGCCGTTGTGATCCTCGAAAGCTATTTCGAACAGGGCTACTAAAGCCGTCCCTGCGCCTGTCGCTGTTGATAGCTTTGAGCAAATGTCTGCATACCTGATTGCTGCCCGGTTTGTATCACGCCGGGTAGCTGGTGGTTCTTCCCTTCGCGGATCAGGTTGCCAACGGCGGGTGTATTAACGAGCAGTTCAAATAACGCCACCCGTCCGCCCTGCTTATCTTCTTCCAGTTTCTGTGAAAGCACTGCCCGCAGGCTATCCGCCAGTTGATTACGCACGGGATCTTTCTCTGATGCCGCAAAAGTGTCTACCAGCCGCACAATGGCTTGTGCAGCCCCACGCGTGTGTAGCGTTGCCAGCACCAGATGCCCCGTCTCCGCCGCCGTTAACGCCAGCCGGATGGTTTCTACGTCGCGCAGCTCGCCCAGCAAAATGACGTCGGGATCTTCACGTAGCGCGCCGCGTAAACCGGCGGCAAAAGAAGTGCAGTGTACGCCGACCTCTCTCTGCTGGATCAGACTGCGCTGGCTGGTATAACGGTACTCAATGGGATCTTCCAACGTCAGTATATGCCCCCCAACATGTTGATTAAGGTGCTCCACCATCGCAGCCAATGTGGTCGACTTGCCGCTACCCGTGGCTCCCGTAACCAGAATTAACCCATTTTCACTGCGCAGCAGGTCAGGAATGAGCGCGGGTGTCTGGAGTTCGTCTAACTGAGGGCAGGCAAGCGGCAACAATCTCAGTGCCAGCGAAACGCCCTGCTGGTGAGTGAATGCGCTGGCGCGTAAACGCCGGGAATCTGCCAGCGCAACAGCAAAATCAATTTGCCCCTGCTCACGCCACTGTACCTGCTGTTGATCATTGAGCCAGTACATCAGCAGTGTCTCTACGTCCGGCGTAGCAAATGGCGCGATTTCGACCTTTCCGCGTATGCGCCAACGCGCAGGCCATGCATTGCACAGGTGTAGATCCGACACGTTATGCTTTACACTAAGGGCCACTATTTCTTCCATATTCATATGAACATCCTCGGAAAATGAACGATATCGCGCATAACCTGGCACATGTCCGGGACAAAATCTCAGCCGCCGCGACGCGTTGCGGGCGGTCTTCAGAAGAAGTTACGTTGCTTGCAGTCAGTAAAACCAAACCTGCGAGCGCCATCGAAGAAGCCATCGTTGCAGGGCAGCGCGCCTTTGGCGAAAACTATGTTCAGGAAGGCGTGGATAAGATCCGCTACTTCAAAGAAAGCGGTATTGAAGGTCTGCAGTGGCACTTTATCGGCCCGCTACAGTCCAACAAAAGCCGTCTGGTGGCTGAACATTTTGACTGGTGTCATACAATCGACCGTCTGCGTATCGCGGCTCGCCTGAGCGAACAACGCCCGGCCGATCTGCCACCGCTGAATGTACTGATTCAGATAAATATCAGCGATGAGAACAGCAAGTCAGGTATTCCGCTGGCTGAGCTTGATGCGCTGGCCGCCGACGTCGCCGCACTACCACGTATAACCCTACGTGGGCTGATGGCGATCCCGGCGCCAGAGTCAGATTATGTAAGGCAGTTTGAAGTTGCCCAGCAAATGGCTGTAGCATTTGCCGGGTTGAAAACACGCTACCCAGATATCGACACCCTCTCACTGGGGATGTCTGATGATATGGATGCCGCCATCGCGGCGGGTAGCACGATGGTGCGCATTGGCACTGCCATTTTTGGTGCTCGTGATTACACAAAAAATTAAGGAAAACTAAGGAACACCATGAATACGTTGACCTTCCTGCTCTCAACGGTAATTGAGCTGTATACCATGGCGCTGCTATTGCGTGTGTGGATGCAGTGGTCTCGCTGCGATTTTTACAACCCGTTCTCACAGTTTATTGTGAAAATCACCCAGCCCATTATTGGGCCATTACGCCGCATCATTCCCCCGATGGGGCCGATCGACAGCGCATCGGCATTGGTTGCGCTGGTTCTCAGCTTTATCAAAGCCATCGTGCTGTTTAAGGTGGTGACGTTCCAGCCGATCATCTGGATCGCCGCCGTGCTGATCGTCCTGAAAACCATTGGATTGCTGATTTTCTGGGTGCTTTTAGTGATGGCAATCATGAGCTGGGTCAGTCAGGGCCGCAGCCCTGTGGAATACGTGCTGATTCAACTGGCAGACCCGCTGCTGCGCCCTATCCGTCGCATACTTCCAGGCATGGGCGGAATTGACTTCTCCCCAATGATTCTGGTGCTGCTGCTCTATGTCATTAACATGGGGATCGCAGAGGTATTACAGGCGACAGGCAATATGTTGCTGCCGGGGCTGTGGATGGCGCTATGAGTGCCGTGACACCCTGCGATGACGGTCTGGTTTTACGGCTCTACATTCAGCCGAAAGCCAGCCGTGACAGTATTGTGGGCTTACATGGCGACGAGCTAAAAGTCGCCATTACTGCCCCGCCGGTCGACGGGCAAGCGAACAGCCATCTGGTGAAGTTTCTCGGTAAACAGTTCCGCGTAGCGAAAAGCCAGATCGTCATTGAGAAGGGCGAGCTTGGCCGTCATAAACAGGTTAAAATCATTCATCCGCAACAGATCCCGCCAGCAATAGCGGCGCTAACTGATTAGGTATCCCATGCAAAAAGTTGTCCTCGCGACCGGCAATGCCGGTAAAGTGCGTGAACTCGCCTCTCTTCTGAGCGATTTCGGCCTTGATGTCGTTGCCCAAACGGATCTGGGCGTTGATTCCGCTGAAGAAACCGGCCTGACGTTTATTGAAAATGCCATTCTGAAAGCGCGCCATGCCGCGCAAATTACCGGGCTTCCTGCTATTGCTGATGATTCCGGCCTGGCAGTAGACGTGCTGGGCGGCGCACCAGGTATCTATTCAGCACGCTATTCTGGTGAAGATGCGACTGACAGGCAGAACCTGGAAAAGTTGCTGCATACTTTGCAGGATGTGCCCGACGAGAAGCGCCAGGCGCAATTCCACTGCGTACTGGTTTATCTGCGCCACGCAGATGATCCGACCCCCATTGTTTGCCACGGAAGCTGGCCGGGTGTAATCACCCGCGAACCTGCCGGTAGCGGTGGTTTTGGCTACGATCCTATCTTCTTTGTGCCGTCTGAAGGAAAAACCGCGGCAGAACTGACCCGTGAAGAAAAAAGTGCGATTTCTCACCGCGGACAGGCGCTGAAGCTGCTGCTGGATGCCCTGCGTAATGGTTAAGCTTCCACCGCTAAGTCTGTATATTCACATCCCGTGGTGCGTGCAGAAATGCCCCTACTGTGATTTCAACTCGCATGCGTTGAAGGGCGAAGTCCCACATGACTACTATGTGCAACATCTGCTGAGCGATCTGGATACCGAGGTAGCCCACGCTCAGGGACGTGAAATAAAGACGATCTTTATTGGTGGCGGTACGCCGAGCCTGCTCTCTGGCCCGGCGATGCAAACGCTGCTCGACGGCGTGCGTGCGCGCCTGAATCTGGCGGCAGATGCAGAAATCACGATGGAAGCGAACCCCGGGACGGTGGAAGCCGATCGCTTCGTCGATTATCAACGCGCCGGGGTCAACCGGATATCTATTGGCGTACAGAGCTTTAGCTCCGCCAAGCTCGAACGTCTGGGACGTATCCACGGACCGGAAGAAGCCAAACGAGCAGCACACCTGGCGAGTGGTCTGGGGCTACGCAGCTTTAACCTTGATCTGATGCACGGTCTGCCGGATCAAACGCTGGAAGAGGCGCTGGGCGATTTACAGCAAGCTATCGCGCTGAATCCGCCGCATCTCTCCTGGTATCAACTGACGATTGAACCCAACACGCTGTTCGGATCTCGTCCTCCCGTATTACCAGACGATGACGCGCTGTGGGATATTTTTGAACAAGGCCACCAGTTGCTGACCGCTGCCGGATATCAACAGTATGAGACCTCAGCTTATGCAAAACCGGGCTATCAATGTCAGCACAACCTGAACTACTGGCGCTTTGGTGACTATCTTGGCATTGGCTGCGGCGCACACGGTAAAGTCACCTTCCCGGACGGGCGCATCCTGCGCACCACCAAAACGCGGCATCCACGCGGCTATATGCAAGGGCGTTATCTCGAAAGCCAGCGTGATGTTGCTGAAGCCGATAAGCCGTTCGAATTCTTTATGAATCGTTTCCGGCTGCTGGAAGCCGCGCCACGCGCTGAATTCACGCAGTACACCGGGCTTCGCGAAGAGGTTATTCGTCAACAGATTGAAGAGGCTATTGCGCAGGGCTATTTGAGCGAGTGCGATGAGTACTGGCAGATTACCCAGCACGGTAAGCTGTTTTTAAACTCACTGCTGGAGCTGTTTCTGGCGGAGTAATACGCTTACGATGTAGCCGGATAAGGCCTTGAGCCGTATCCGGCAAATTGCCTGATGACGCTACGCTTATCAGGCCTACAGGGTTAGGGCGATAAGCGCAGCCATCTTCAGCCATTAATACTGATTAAACATTTCCTGAATCTGCTTAGGATCTTTGGTTTCGGTCAGCGCCAGCTGCAGCAGAACACGCGCTTTTTGCGGGTTCAGCGAGCCTGAAGCCACAAACCCGTATTTCGCATCATCCACTTCCGCATCCTGGGTAGTTGCCCCCGTCGGTACACGGGATGAACGTACGACTACCGTACCTTTATGCGCGGCAGTTGCCAGCGTATCAAAAATGGTTTTATACAGGTTGCCGTTACCGACACCCGCACTGACGATCCCGGCGTAACCGGCATCAACCAGCGCTTTTGCCGGCAGGTCAGAAGCATTCGCGTAGTTGTAAACAATCCCCACTTTCGGCAGCTCGGTCAGCTTAGAAACATCAAACGGAGTCGATGTGGTGTGCTTACGCGCAGGCGTACGCTGGTAGTCGATTTTTCCGTTATGGATATAACCCAGCGGGCCATAGTTAACGGATTTGAAGGTAGCGACATCGGTGGTATTGGTTTTGGTCACGTCGCGACCATCCATAACGGTGTCGTTCATCACCACCAGCACACCGCGGTTAGCAGAGGCTTTATCTGCGGCGGTTACCACTGCGTTATACAGGTTGAACGGGCCATCGGCGCTCATACCCGTAGACGGACGCATTGCGCCGACCAGTACCACCGGCTTGTTGCACTTGACGGTCAGGTCGAGGAAATAGGCGGTTTCTTCCATGGTATCCGTACCATGCGTTACCACGAAGCCGTCGGTTTTATCACACTCGGTATTAATCTTTTTCGCCAGCGTTAACCAGACTTCGTCATTCATATCCTGGGAGCCGATATTCACTACCTGCTCACCTTTCACGACCGCAATGTCTTTCAGCTGAGGCACTGCATCTACCAGGTTTTCTACACCAACTTTACCCGCCGTGTAGTTAGATTTTGTCGCGGAATCACCGCCACCAGCAATCGTCCCACCAGTCGCTAAAATGGTGATATTGGGTAATGCCAGCGCTGCACCGCTGAAACCCATAACCAGTGCTGCCAGTGCCGTTTTTCTGAAAAACTCCATGTTATTTCTCCAGTTACTTGAATTTGCTGCATTATGTCCATCCCACAGATGAATAATGTGACGCAATCCAATTAACCAGATTTATATCTCCATCAAATTGTCATTCTTAGAGATGGATATCAAAAAAGAAGATAAACACAAAATAAAATGGCACAGAAATGTTTCTGTGCCGTTAAAAAGAGGTGAAGATTATTTCAGAGTGCTAACCAGCGTTTTACGATCGTTTTCCAGCGTCACGACGCGGGCGCAAACATCTTTGCCAAACTGCTGGAAGTCTTGTTCCTGATTCTTCCACTCATTCTGAATTGACGTTTGCAAACCGCCCAGACTACCAAGCACACCCTGCAGCGGATTGCCGCCGCCTTTGAGCACGGCTTTAGCGCCCATTTCGTTAATGCTATCCTGCAAAATGCCGCCCATCGCCTGATTGACCAGCTGTTGGCCATCAGCACGCACCTGATCGATTGCCTTATAATGGAAGGTCAGGCCGTCTGTACGGTGCTCGATGATACGATTCATCTGCTCTTTCAATTGCGCATCAAGCTTGGTTAAGCGGCCGCGCATATTGCTGCTTTCACCCACTTCTTTGGCGATGATTTTATCCAGCGCCACGCGTCCTTTTTCCACGCGCGCTCTGGCTCCCTCATCAATCCATGGCAGACTGCTTCGCAATGCCGCCTGATAATCTTTTGCCTGCTCACGCTGTGCAGCATTCAGGGTGTACTGTTTGCCGTTGAAGGTGACGTTGCCAGCCGGCGTGATAACCAGATCGCCGTTTTCGCCTTTCACCTGCACCGTTTGCGGGCTCAAAATCACATCGTCACGCGGGGTGACGCTGCACTGGTAATCTGCATGTGCGGCCATCGCCGTGAACGTGAGGACTGCCGCCAGCAGCGTTTTGCGCATCATATCTATCCCTCAATACAAATCGGGCCGGCATTTGCCGACCCTGTGCTACTTAGTCCCACCAAACATCGAAAAGTTCGCTGGTGCGCACTTCTTCAAGTTTGTGCTCTTCCAGCCACTTACGGACAATCGCCTGATGCTCTTCGGTGCATTTGCCGATTTCCTGCAGGCAGATCAGACCTTCCCAGGCCAGATAGCCGCTGCCGTCAAAAGCCAGCTTGTTCGGCTCAATCACTTCCTCAATAAAGTCATCAACGATTTTATCGACCTGCTCGCCCGATGTACCTTCCGGGAAACGCCATGCAACCGAAAATCCGACTTCCTGGAATTCGTCGATGTGCATTTTTTTACGCAAACGACGGCTACGGTTCTTTGCCATTATTTCACCCTCTCGAACATTAAGTCCCATACGCCGTGGCCAAGACGATGACCACGTTGTTCAAATTTGGTTACCGGGCGCGATTGTGGGCGCGGTACATAATCGTTACTCTCTGACTGGTTTTTATACCCGTCAATGGAGGACATCACTTCCAGCATGTGCTCCGCATAGGCTTCCCAGTCGGTCGCCATATGGAACACGCCGCCCAGCTTCAGCTTGCTTAAGATATGCTCAGCAAACGGTACCTGAACGATACGGCGTTTATTATGACGTGCTTTATGCCACGGGTCAGGGAAAAACAGCTGAACCATAGATAAAGAATTGTCAGGAATCATTTTATGCAGGACTTCAACGGCATCATGGCACATGACGCGCAGGTTCTCGACGCCCTCTTCATGGGCTGAAGCCAGACACGCGCCAACGCCCGGCGAGTGAACCTCAATGCCGAGGAAATTTTGTTCCGGGCACGCTTTCGCCATCGCTACCAGCGAAGCGCCCATACCAAAACCAATTTCCAGCGTCACTGGCGCATCGCGACCAAACAGCGTTGTGAAATCCAAGGGCTCTTCGCTGAACTCAACGCCCATCACCGGCCAGTAGTTTTCCAGCGCGTGTTCCTGCCCTTTCGTCAGTCGCCCCTGGCGACGAACAAAACTACGAATCCGGCGCAAAGGGCGGCCGTTTTCATCAAATTCCGGTGAAATGACGTCGTTCTTCATAAAAGTTTAGTCTGCTGTGTTTGAGTTCCGAAAACGGGCATTATCCAAAGTTAGTTGCCGGATGCAAGTAAAGGAAGAAAGTGAGCAGCGGAAAGTTCCGGTTTACACCCCGTTGCCTCTGTGCTGCAATCTTGCCCCCGGCAATAATGAAACGGTAATCATGCAAGCGTCTCAATTTTCGGCTCAGGTTTTGAGCTGGTACGACAAATACGGGCGGAAAACGCTGCCCTGGCAAATTGACAAGACGCCTTACAAAGTATGGCTCTCAGAAGTCATGCTGCAACAAACCCAGGTTGCGACCGTCATCCCTTATTATGAGCGTTTTATGGCGCGCTTCCCAACGGTTACGGATTTAGCCCATGCGCCGCTGGATGAAGTGTTGCATTTATGGACCGGCCTTGGCTATTACGCCCGAGCCCGGAATCTGCATAAAGCCGCGCAGCAGGTTGTGACGCTGCATGGCGGAATATTTCCACAGACCTTTGATGAGGTGGCCGCCCTGCCTGGCGTCGGACGTTCAACCGCAGGCGCGATCCTTTCGCTTTCTCTGGGTCAGCATTTTCCGATTCTCGACGGCAACGTTAAACGCGTGCTGGCTCGCTGTTATGCTGTCAGCGGCTGGCCGGGTAAGAAAGAGGTCGAGAAGAAACTGTGGGAACTGAGCGAGCAGGTCACGCCCGCCCACGGCGTTGAGCGTTTCAACCAGGCAATGATGGATTTAGGGGCAATGGTCTGCACGCGCTCAAAACCTAAGTGCTCGCTGTGCCCGTTAGAAAATGGCTGTGTGGCGACCGCCAATGCAAGCTGGGCACAATACCCCGGTAAAAAGCCCAAACAGACGTTACCCGAACGGACGGGCTATTTTTTACTGATGCAACATGATGATGAGGTGCTGCTCGCGCAGCGCCCACCCAGCGGCTTATGGGGGGGATTATACTGTTTTCCGCAGTTTGACGATGAAGATGGGCTTCGTCAGTGGCTGGCGCAACGACAAATTAACGCAGATAATCTGACCCAACTTAATGCGTTTCGCCATACCTTTAGCCATTTCCATTTAGATATTGTGCCTATGTGGCTTCGCGTGTCCTCATTCACCGCATGCATGGATGAAGGCAACGCGCTCTGGTATAACTTAGCGCAACCGCCGTCAGTCGGCCTGGCGGCTCCCGTGGAGCGTTTGTTACAGCAATTACGCGCCGGTACGCAGATTTAACGTATCGGTCGATAGAGAGGATTTTTTAATGAGCAGAACAATTTTTTGCACTTTCCTGCAACGCGAAGCCGAAGGCCAGGATTTTCAGCTGTACCCGGGCGACCTGGGAAAACGCATTTATAACGAGATTTCTAAAGAAGCGTGGGCGCAGTGGCAGCATAAACAAACCATGCTGATTAACGAGAAAAAACTCAATATGATGAACGTCGAGCACCGCAAACTGCTGGAGCAGGAAATGATTAACTTCCTGTTTGAAGGTAAGGATGTGCATATTGAAGGCTATACGCCAGAGTCATAAGAACCGTTGCCGGATGGCGCTGCGCTTATCCGGCCTACGATTTAATCTGGTCCTTGCAAATAACAAACACAACACGCACTCCCGGAATGATGAAAAAATTTCTCGCGCTTGCCGTTATTGCGCCGTTGCTCATCTCCTGTTCCAGTTCGACCAAAAAAGGCGATTCCTATAATGAAGCCTGGGTCAAGGATACCAACGGTTTTGATATTCTGATGGGGCAGTTTGCCCATAACATTGAGAATCTGTGGGGATTTAAGGAAGTGCTGATTGCGGGTCCGAAGGACTACGTGAAGTATACCGATCAGTATCAAACCCGCAGCCATATCAACTTCGATGACGGTACAATCACCGTCGAGACCATTGCCGGGACAGATCCCGCCGGACACCTGCGTCGGGCGATCATCAAGACATTGCTGATGGGCGATGATCCGGGATCTATCGATCTCTATTCCGATGTCGATGACATCAAAATTTCCAAAGAACCGTTCCTCTACGGGCAGGTCGTTGATAATACTGGTCAACCGATTCGCTGGGAGGGGCGTGCGACAAATTTCGCCAACTACCTGCTGCAAACGCGACTGAAAAGCCGCAGCAACGGCCTGCGTATCATCTATAGCGTGACCATTAATCTGGTGCCAAACCACCTTGATAAACGTGCGCATAAGTACGTTGGTATGGTGCGTCAGGCATCACGGAAGTATGGCGTTGATGAGTCGCTGATTCTGGCTATCATGCAGACCGAATCCTCTTTTAACCCCTATGCGGTCAGCCATGCCGATGCACTGGGACTCATGCAGGTAGTACAACATAGCGCCGGGAAAGATGTGTTCCGTTCTCAGGGGCGCTCAGGTACCCCAAGCCGCAGCTTCCTGTTCGACCCGGCCAGCAACATTGATACGGGGACGGCCTATCTGGCGATGCTCAACAACGTCTATCTGGGCGGTATTGATAATCCAACCTCGCGTCGCTATGCGGTCATCACCGCCTATAACGGCGGCGCGGGAAGCGTGCTGCGCGTTTTCTCTAACGATAAAATTCAGGCCGCGAATATTATCAATAGCATGTCACCAGGGGACGTTTACCAAACTCTGACCACACGACATCCCTCTGCAGAATCACGTCGCTATCTTTACAAGGTCAATTCCGCGCAGAAAACCTATCGACGTCGATAATCCCCTCCTCCTCTGCCCGCTCATTCCTGCGGCAGAGGAGGGAAAAGTGTTAACTCCGTCACTATTTTGCTTTGCAATTAGAAATTGTTTGCAAATATTTGTCACAGCTAACAAAAAAAGAGTGTCTCTCATTGATAGAATCACATCATATTGCAACGGCAAATGTGCCTTTTAAAACATCCATCCGCATTACGGTGTGAGGAAATTAACATGAATCTTAAGCTGCAGCTGAAAGTTCTCTCGTTTCTGCAGTTCTGCCTGTGGGGGAGTTGGCTGACAACCCTCGGCTCCTATATGTTTGTCACCCTTAAATTCGACGGTGCATCCATCGGCGCAGTGTATAGCTCGCTGGGGATTGCCGCCGTGTTTATGCCGACCCTGTTAGGGATCGTGGCAGATAAATGGATCAGTGCGAAATGGGTTTATGCGCTTTGTCACCTGGTCGGCGCAGGAACGCTGTTCGCCGCAGCCGAAGTGACCACGCCTGGAGCAATGTTCTTTGTGATTTTGCTTAACTCGCTGGCCTATATGCCAACGCTCGGGTTAATCAACACCATCTCTTACTATCGCCTGCAGTCTGCCGGGATGGATATTGTCACCGACTTCCCGCCAATCCGTATCTGGGGCACCATCGGCTTTATTCTGGCGATGTGGGCGGTTAGCTTCTCTGGCTTTGAACTGAGCCATATGCAACTGTATATCGGCGCAACCCTGTCCGTGGTGCTGGCGCTGTTCACCCTGACGCTGCCACATATTCCGGTTGCCAATCAGCAGAAAAACCAGAGCTGGACATCAATGCTTGGCCTGGATGCTTTCGCGCTGTTTAAAAACAAGCGTATGGCCATTTTCTTCATCTTCTCAATGATGCTGGGCGCAGAATTGCAGATTACCAATATGTTCGGTAATACCTTCCTGCACAGCTTCGATAACAACCCGCTGTTCTCTGGTAGCTTTATCGTTGAGCACGCGTCGGTGATGATGTCGATTTCCCAGATCTCTGAAACCCTGTTTATCCTGACCATTCCGTTCTTCTTAAGCCGTTACGGTATCAAGAACGTGATGCTTATCAGTATTGTGGCGTGGATGCTGCGCTTCGGTCTGTTTGCCTACGGCGATCCGACTCCGTTCGGTACCGTGCTGCTGGTTCTGTCGATGATTGTTTACGGCTGCGCCTTCGACTTCTTCAACATCTCGGGCTCCGTGTTTGTAGAGAAAGAGGTACGTCCTGAAATCCGCGCCAGTGCACAGGGTATGTTCCTGATGATGACCAACGGCTTCGGTTGTATTCTGGGCGGTCTGGTGAGCGGTAAAGTGGTTGAGTACTACACGCTGAATGGTATCACTGACTGGCAGACGGTGTGGCTGATCTTCGCTGGCTACTCACTGGTTCTGGCCTTCGCTTTCGTGGCACTGTTTAAATACAAACACGTACGCGTTCCGACTGGCACGCAGACTATCGCACATTAATCTTTATTGATGAAAGAAGGTCACCTAATGGTGACCTTCTTTTTGGCCAGACGGCGCTTACTTCACAACATAACCATACAGACGCTTAATACCGTCCGCATCAGTCTCGCTGTAAACGCCCTGCAGCTCCGGCGAAAAGCCCGGCAGCAGGTTTACGCCCTCTTCCAGCGCCAGAAAATAACGCTGTACCGCCCCGCCCCATACTTCACCTGGCACCACGCACAGCACACCTGGAGGATAAGGCAGCGCTCCCTCAGCGGCTATACGGCCTTCCGCATCGCAAATGCGAACCAGTTCAACATCACCACGAATAAAAGCGCTGTTGGCATCCTGCGGGTTCATCGCCACGGCAGGCAGGCTCGCCTGACGGAACATGGCCTTTTGCAGATCCTTCACATCAAAGCTGACGTACAGTGAATGCATCTCCTGACACAGTTCACGCAACGTGTAGTCCCGGTAGCGTACCGGATACTTATTGAAGATTGTCGGCAACACGTCAGCCAGCGGCGTGTCATCTTCAATATGCTGTTCAAACTGCGCCAGCATCGCCACCAGTTGTGCCATTTTTTCTGCGCTTTCTGCCGGAGTGAGCAGGAACAGAATCGAGTTCAGATCGCATTTCTCCGGCACGATGCCATTTTCACGCAGGTAGTGCGCCAGAATCGTTGCCGGGATACCGAACGCCGTGTATTTCCCGGTTTGCGCATCAATGCCGGGGGTGGTTAGCAGCAACTTGCAGGGATCGACAAAATACTGGTCACGCGCATAACCGGAAAAGCCATGCCATTTTTCGCCAGGTT
Source organism: Citrobacter sp. RHBSTW-00671 (assembly GCF_014103415.1). Lineage (NCBI taxonomy): Bacteria > Pseudomonadati > Pseudomonadota > Gammaproteobacteria > Enterobacterales > Enterobacteriaceae > Citrobacter > Citrobacter sp. RHBSTW-00671. The sequence goes on along the minus strand of NZ_JABXPR010000001.1, from coordinate 1,395,393 downwards.
CAAAGCTAAAGAAGCGACGCTCACTGGCAATCACCGCCGTTGGATAGGTTTCCCACGGTTTACCATCAACCAACGGGGGAATAAACGGCTGAATCATCTTACAGCGGGTAAGTATCGCTTTACGGGCCTCAATGCCCAGCGCCACGCACTCCGCCCATAGCCGACGACCGCTCTCGCCTTCATGGATTTTGGCATTAACATCCAGCGCCGCAAACAGTGGATAAAACGGGCTGGTGGAAGCATGCAGCATAAACGCGTTGTTCAGGCGCTTATGCGGGCAGAAACGCGCCTGACCACGAATATGGTTATCCTTTTTGTGGATCTGCGAGGTTTGCGAGAATCCGGCCTGCTGTTTATGCACCGACTGGGTGACAAAGATCCCCGGATCGTTAGCATTCAGCTCCAGCAGCAGCGGCGAGCCATCGGCCATCATCGGGATAAACTGTTCGTAACCAACCCATGCGGAATCAAACAGGATGTAATCACACAGGCTACCGATCTTGTCGATCACCTGCCGGGCGTTGTAGATCGTGCCGTCATAAGTGCCGAGTTGAATGATCGCCAGACGGAACGGACGCGGCTGGTCAGCCTTTTGCGGTGCGACTTCACGGATCTGCTGGCGCAGATACGCCTCATCAAAGCAGTGTTCATCAATGCCGCCAATAAAGCCAAACGGATTACGCGCCGCTTCCAGATAGACCGGCGTAGCGCCTGCCTGGATCAGCGCGCCGTGGTGGTTCGACTTATGGTTGTTACGGTCAAAAAGCACCAGATCACCACGCGTCAGCAGCGCATTGGTCACCACTTTATTTGCAGCAGAGGTCCCGTTCAGCACAAAGTAGGTTTTATCGGCGTGGAAGACTTTAGCCGCAAACTTTTGTGCATGTTTCGCGGACCCTTCATGAATCAGCAGATCGCCAAGCTTAACGTCAGCGTTGCACATGTCCGCGCGAAACAGGTTCTCGCCAAAGAATTCATAGAAATGACGACCCGCAGGGTGCTTCTTAAAAAACTCGCCATGCTGGTGTCCCGGACAGGCAAAGGTGCTGTTCCCCATTTCAACATATTGTGTCAGCGTGTCATAGAATGGCGGCAGCAGATCTTCCTCATAGCGACAGGCGGCGGACTCCAGCTCCAGCCAGTCCTGCGCATTGCCGCAGATAACCGCCTCAACGTCGGCGGGTACATCCACGTTGGTCTCTGAAAAGATAAACACCGGAATGTAAAACCCGGTGCGTTTCAACAAAGCCAGGATCCCGCTGCGGCTGTCCGCAACGGTAATGACGACTGCCGCGACGTCAGTAAAATCGGTACTGTCCAGCGTCACCACCTTGCGATGAGTAGACAGACGAGAAACCAGTTCACCACTGGCGGCAATATTCATTGATTTCATAAGCGCAAAAACCCGTATCGGGAGAATCAAAAGTCCCGGGCAAAGCCGCATTGCTAAGCCCCACGAAATGACAGGTCAAACTGGTCACCAGCCCCGACCGCCAGACATCAGTAAAAGCAGATAGCCTCTGATTTTACTGTTATCCTGCAGTGAGCGTGCGCTGCCGTCACCGCATGGTGAGAGAATAAAGAGATGTCGCAGGAAGGGGCAAACGTCGCGCAGAAAGGTGATGTAAGGGTAATAATAACATCCCAGGCAGCCCCATTCAGACAGGAGAAAATTCGCGCAATCATGGCAGCTTTCACTATCAGGCGCAAGATAAAATCCAGTGCATAGACCTCACAGATAAACAAGCATTTCGTCTGCCATTCGCGGCATAATAATGCAATCTGAAAACATAATTTACCCAGCGAATTGCCTTTAGCATCAAGACGATAATGGGTATGCAGGAGCAAACGTGGTAATTGGACCCTTTATTAATGCTGGCGCCATTTTATTTGGTGGTGTTCTCGGCGCACTACTCAGCCAACATTTACCAGAACGCATTCGTGCCTCCATGACCTCCATATTCGGACTGTGCTCTTTGGGGATTGGTATTTTGCTGGTTATCAAATGCGCTAACCTACCGGTGATGGTTCTGGCTACGTTGGTCGGTGCATTAATTGGCGAGTTCTGTTATCTGGAAAAAGGGATCAATACCGCGGTCGCCAAAGCGCAGCAGCTTTTCACCCGGTCGGATGCCAACACCACGCACGAATCTTTCATCCAGAGCTATGTGGCCATCATCGTGCTATTTTGCGCCAGTGGGACCGGGATCTTCGGGGCAATTCATGAAGGGATGACCGGCGATCCGAATATTTTAATCGCGAAGTCATTTCTCGATTTCTTCACCGCTATTATCTTCGCCTGCTCGCTAGGGATCGCCGTGTCTGCCATTTTCATACCGATGCTGGCAATCCAGTTGACGCTCGCCACCTGCGCAGCTCTGATTTTACCGCTGACGACCCCAGCCATGATGGCCGATTTCAGCGCGGTAGGCGGACTGCTGTTGCTGGCGACGGGTCTACGTATTTGCGGAATCAAAATGTTTGCGGTGGTGAATATGCTTCCCGCCCTGCTACTGGCAATGCCGCTTTCCGCAGCATGGACGGCATTTTTTGCCTGAGAATGCGTGCAATACCAGCAATGTGGTGATAGATTGTGCAGTCTGCATTGATTTGAAGAAATTTCGTTGACGAAACGAAGTGAATCGGGTTTAATGCGCCTCGTTGCCCGGATAGCTCAGTCGGTAGAGCAGGGGATTGAAAATCCCCGTGTCCTTGGTTCGATTCCGAGTCCGGGCACCACTCATTTAGAAACGGACGTCTACTGACGTCCGTTTTGCTTTATAAAGTCAACAAGTTATCCCCTTCTAGCTGTCTACTACTGTCCGTTAAAATCTACTGGCAGCGCCCCTTATTTGTTGGTAAAAATGTTGGTAATCTCAGTTCGATGAGATTTTTACCAACATTTGCACATGGGGGCTTATCATGCGCTTAACTGATATTGCTGTAAAAAACGCCAAGCCTTCCGACAAGCAGATCAAGCTATCAGATGGTAAGGGGCTTTATCTGCTGGTGCATCCCAACGGTTCCAAATATTGGCAAGCGGCTTATCGCTTCGATGGTAAGCAAAAGGTCTTCTCAATTGGCACCTACCCTTCTGTATCGATCTCAGAAGCTCGTACAAGCCTCTTAGAGATGAAATCTCTGTTAGCTAATGGAGTTGACCCGTTGCAGCAAAAAAAGGCTGTAAAAGCTGAGGAGCGCGGAGATTTTACGTTTGAGGCAGTGGCGCGGGACTGGCACAAAAAAATGTCTGTCAGTGAGCGCTGGATACCTCAGCATAGTGAACGGATTTTAAACAGCCTCATCAATCATCTTTTCCCTGCTATCGGCTCAAAAGATATTACCAAGTTGACTACGCGCGATCTGTTGCTTCCGCTTCGTAAAATTGAGGGTAAAGGCCAGCACGAAACGGCTTCACGCCTGAAACAACGTATTACAGCTATCATGCGTTATGCTGTTCAAGAAGATATGATTAACCATAATCCCGCTAATGAACTCGGCGGCACGTTAATCACACCTAAAAGAACGCATTACCCAGCGCTTGAACTTGAGCAAATACCCGATCTACTTGCTCGTATTGATGCTTATAATGGGCGTAGATTAACGATATTAGCTTTAAAGCTCACTATGCTTGTATTCATCCGCTCAAGTGAATTGCGGTTTGCTCGTTGGCCTGAAATAGATTTTAAAAATGCTTTATGGGTTATTCCGCCAGAAAGAGACGAGATCGAGAACGTTAGATTTTCTGAGAGAGGATCTAAAATGCGGATACCGCATTATGTGCCGTTAAGTCATCAGGCCATTGAAATACTAAAAGAGCTAAAAGATATTAGTTATGATATTAGCAATGGTGAGGGCTTGATATTTATCGGTTGTCATGATTATCGTAAACCTATGAGCGAGAATACAGTTAATAAAGCATTGCGGCTTATGGGCTATGACACACAAAAAGATATATGCGGCCACGGTTTCCGCACGATGGCTTGTAGTAGTCTGGTTGAATCAGGTATCTGGACTGAAGACGCCATAGAACGGCAAATGAGCCACAAGGAACAAAATAATGTTCGTGCGGCTTATATTCACAAAGCTAAACATATTACCCAAAGACGGTTAATGCTGCAGTGGTGGTCCGATTATTTGGATATGAACAAAGAAAAGCATATTATGCCTTTTGACTTTGCAAAAAACTTTATGAATAGGATTTGATTTATGATTAATGAATCAGAGTTAAAAAGTTTTATCGGAAAGGTCGACCACGGTTTTGACGCAGATAAAACACCTATACCTCACCGCATAGGGCGATGCCTATCAGAGGTTAGCAAAAAATACGATATTAGTTTACCTATCTTTTGCCCAATAGAAAAAAAGTCATTGAATGAGTCTTACAGAGTAACTTATATTGTGCAAGAGTGGTATAAAGAAAGATATGGAAACAGGCTGCACACCAACTATGATATTGGCTTTTTATTGTTGCTCTTACGAGGTCAAATATTAACTTGTAGAGTTCCTAACTTTTATGGTGAATGCAATTTTTTTATTGACCAAGATTTAAATGTCAAAAAAAATGGGAACGAAACAAACATTCTTGAAATGATAGATGGTATTACACAAGATTTTTCAAAATCTTTATCTGACAAAGAACAGTCTTATATATTTTCATCCTTTCAAAAAGGATTAAATGCGGCAATTATTATCTCAGACTGGAGACTGAGTAATTTAGAAATGATAAGAGCCGCAACAAACGATCTGGAAGGAATAAAGAATAACTTCATTCTAAATCAACCCCATCTGGCAAATTCTAAATGGGCCTATAATCAATTTTTGGAAAAAATACTAAAATCATGGCTATTGAAGACTGGAGCAACACGACCAGAGCTTAAAGGAAAGGGCCACCAATTGAATCATTTAGTTAGTATGTTTAACAAAAATTATCAAAATAAGATAGATGAATACAAGATTCCTACAATAATTGGTGATGCTTCATTGAGATATGATGAAATAGAGATCACGAATGAGGAATTAATTAAAGTTCAGGATAGTGTCTTTGACATAATTTTACAGATTGGATCATCTCCAAAATCGTTAAAGCAATAAATCCAACTCAATATAAAATACGGGCTTTCATTAGCCCACCTATTGATATCATATCTTTTTAATAAAGTATATTTTTGAACACAATAGGTATCATTTTTTATTTGATTAAGGTGAAATTTAAAATGTATACAATCAAAACATTTTATATACTGAGTTCTTAATACACTCATCCATATTTAATGTATCTTTTTTTAATTTTGACTTTAATCTTTTTCTGAAGTCATCTTTTCCTACTGCTATATTATATGAGTTTTTCTTTATTTTATCATGAATGATTTTTTCTCTACTCTTAGGCACTATTATTGGTTTCTGTATCCCTAATCGCTCTCTCATTTCTTCGATCTTAGCTGCTCTACTATTGAAACTGCTACCGCTTTTGAGTCTAAATTTATTCGTGGCTGTTGTGGCTGTTTCTGCATGATCAAGTATCCTACTGATAGAACCGCCACTAAATGTATCACGCCTACTATTGAAGCGACTTTTATTATAAGTTTTGATTGATTCTTTATGGTATTGTTTTTTAACTCTGTTGAGTATTTGTGCAGCTTTTTGTGTTGTTCTTCTAACTTTATGGCTTGCTGGTCTATTATATTTTTCGCTGAGTTTAAAGCAGTTGTTGTTGCTTCTAATGAGTTGTTCACTCTGGTTAGTGTCTGTTGCGTCTGATTTAATGCCGTACTGACCGACTCCGATAATATCATCATTGATTCTGTCAGAGGTTCTACTGTCATTGATATTTGGTTCAACAAATGATCGTCCAACACTATTTGGTTCATCATCTTTTCTTGCTGAGAAGCTCCTAATGAGTTCATCATCTCTATTTTTGTCATATTTCACCTTACTTTTTATAGTGTTCCAACTAAATTTTTTGCCAAGAGATGAACCCTTGAAGAAAATATTTTTTTCATTATTTTTGATACCAAATGACACCCCGGCGACGTTGCCAGTGCTTGCAACGTTGAAGGCCGGATCGATGCCTACAGCCTGTAGTCTGTCTATGAACGTCTGTAGATCTGGTTTACCCAACATAGCCGCCTGTAATGCGTTCTGTAGCACGATACGAGCTGGTTTCTCACCTGTACGTAGGGCTTGCTCGATCTCATTCTTGGTTGGTGTTAATACGTCTGATTTTTGCCCCTGCAAGCTCTTAGTTATGGTTAAGTCGTGCTTTATCTCAAGACGTTCACAAGCTGCTATTGTGTTAAATGCTGAGTGCTTACCATGCCATACGGAACCGTCCAAACCGATGCGATTGGCTACTATATGAATGTGATCTTGCTCCGTATCTTTATGGCGCACACAAATATATTGATGTTTTTCTATATCGATATTCATTTCTTTCAAATAGTCTTTTGCTATCTCTTCCCATTTCTCATCTGTTAAATGTTCATTCTTGGGAAGAGATAAAAACGCATGAAAGACTGGTTTTTTTATATCTTGTCTAAAGCTGCTTACAGTTTTAAACTCATCAGTTAAATCACTAACGTTATTTTTATCTGCTGACATATTGCTACAAATAAAACTGTGATCATCTTTTAATATATAATCAACTCTATTTTTAAATGATTTACCTGATTTAGCTACGTATCCCTTCATAATTTAGATCCTTGTTTATTTCTAATATCCTTCTGCTAACTTGCTTTATATTAAACATAAGCTTATCAACTTCATTTTTATCAAAATATTCATTGTTATTTAGTTTTTTTATTGATTGATTTATATTATTACCAATAGCTGAAAGCTGTATATATGTTTTCTGGTTAACTTCTGGCATCTTTCTTCTTACAACAGGTTCAGATTTTAATATTTCTCTTCGGATGTAATGGCCTCTCTCAAGGCCGGATGCTTCAACTAATGATCTTAAATATTCAAACTCTGCTTTGTTTACTCTAAACTGTATAGATATATCTCTGCGTTCTTCGTGATTTAACTCTATACGTCCTCTTTTTCTATCTGTCTTCATATTTCTTTCTCACTTCATTTAAAGCTGTATACTGAACATAATCTCTTATAGCTTTTATATAATCATCGTCATTAGTATCTATTAATGCCTGTATAAGATCACCAGCTTTATTTTCGTTAATATATCTATTAGCGACAAAATAACATAAACATTGTTCGTCATAGCTAGAGTAATCAAAAGGTGTGTCTTTATCCTGCTCAATATAGTAAAAAAAACGCGCTAATATATTAAGTTTCATTTCATATTCCATAATCATTGTTGATGTCTCCTTTTGTATTTTATAAGTTCTTTTTTATCTATTATTTTTCTAACATCTGATATTGCTTGTTTTGCTTCGCTTGAAGAGTTTGTTTTTCCCATACAGCTTCTAATCATAAAACCGCCAAGCATAATACAAAGAAGCATCATTCCCACAGATACAATAATCATATTTATTTATCCTTGCTTAATGTTTTTTTATATTTTTTCAAAACATCATCAGTAAAACAATCAAGAAAGCTGATCATATCTCGCTTATGACATTTACAGCAGGAAACAAAAGCAACTTCAGCTTGAACTATTTCTGTCTCTTCACATGCCCACTCGAACATTTGTTGAGCATCTGAGACATTTTCTGAATATGGAACTGATCTTTCAATATCTACTAAATCTGTATATAACATATGCTTTCTTCTACAAGCACAACGTGAACATTCTTTAATAAAATAATACTCATCATAACTATAAAACTCTTTAATGCTTTTAGGTAATGCCATATATAACTCCTTGGTTAATGATTAAAATGTAAAACTAACTATTGTTTACCGCTCACCTTGATAGGTGATAAGCGGAAGGTAGAGCTTTTTGTTTTTCAACCCTCCGAACGAAGTGAGAGGGGGCCAATCGAAGATTGGGGTATAATACCGGCTACGGGATTACACCTTGCCTCAGTTTCCGAAAAACAAAAATAAAGCTGAACTCAATCTACATTTAAATAAATAACCGATATAAAAAGTTTGTCAATATAGCGGCTACATAAATAAATACACTGCACGAAAAATAAAATGCAAATAAAAGATAGAGTAAATAATATATTGTCGTTCTGGTAGCTTTGCGTAAATTTTGCAGCGGGGTAAAATCGTCAAGTGCTAAATCGTGGGGTCCCGCAAGCGGGTTCCGATTTAGTGCTTGATGACGCAATGAATAAATAAACTTGTTATGGGTGATGGTTCACGTAGGGAGCCATCACCTTGGAAGACGTATTTTACATTCTTCGCCTGAAAGAAATCCTGTCAGAGAAAGCCAACTTGCTAATAATAAACCCAACAATCGCAATGACAAACAAACTTATATTAAATGCAACTATCCCTGCACTCAGCCCGATCAAAATAGATATTATAAAAGAGCCAAGTATAACTAAAAATACACACCAACCCGGAGGAGCACCGTATAATACAGCTGCTTGACATCCAGTGCATACGTGAACCCCTTTCTGGCTTTCTTTTAGACAGTAGGGGCATTGAATAGTATTGTTTTCCATTTTCTAATCCTCTAATCTTTCTTAAAAACTGCACCTTGGTAAACAACACCATCTTTGACTTTTTCTATTTTAAAAGTCCAAGAACCGAGATCTTTGTTTTGAGTTCTAGCGATATAGACGGGTTTCTTACTTTCATCCCAGCTTTTAACGGTAAAAACACCATCACGAAACTTGATCACGTCTTTCTGAATATCAAGTCTGACGCCATACTGTTGATTTATATAGTTGCCATAAATCCCATCATCACCACAACCCGAAAGCAGGACGGCAAGACCTGCTGCTAACATCAACTTGCGCATATTTTTTCCTCACCAATGGCACAGATCTACGATCGACCTGCAAACGTCTTAGAATTCAATTATTTTCATAGTTCGTCATATCGTTTGTACCGATCGAAAATCACATCACGATAGATATAAACTATTATAAGTAATTAATCGATCGTTTATACCAATTAAACGCCGATCGATCCAACAGCCTTTGATTGACAAAACCTATCAATACTTAATTATCGATCTTTTATACCGATATTGCCTATTTAGGATTCGGATCTTGAAGGGAGACCAGCGGGCAAAGCTCTATAGTGGGATATCTGGCGTGGGAAATATTTTAATATTTTTTGATCTAGTTTTACTCTTATTTTTTATTTTTTGTACTAGTAGTACTAGAATTTTATCAGCTTAGGTTCTGGGGTTTTAGATGGCGACTTTCAGTCGTAGTAGTTTTCCGTCAGGAAAACTTAGTTTTTCTTTAAGCATTCCCCCCCTACCCCCCACGCCAAAAATGGAAAGATAGAAGATGCTCATTGCGTCTTGAAAATATTCAGAACGTTTCCATTCTGATACTTCCCCCACGACCCACGCAAACAATACCATTGCTATTTTAAAACACTTCTCGTTTTACTAAAGAAGCTATACTAATGTTCAAAAAAACTTTAGGTATTGCGATTCAGGTTGGCAGCTACGTATCACCCGGCACTGCCACAATAACATAAGAACCGCCAATCACTTGAGGAACCTTCATTCTTATACCTGATACAGCAGGTTTTAACGTTATTGCTTTTGAGGATTAAAAAGGGTTCTGGAAATGGTATTTAAAAGACTTGTAAAAAGTTGGGATTTAGATTTGACAAATATAAGTTGATTAGATAATACTTTATTTATATTTGTAATCACGTTCTCGTATAACTGATTACAAGACTTAAAAAAGTCAGCGAAAACTTTTTTAGTCCTTAAAAAGTCAGATTTAATATCTGGCTTTTTTTGTATCTTTATTCTTTATAGATCTCTATATATTACCTGTCAATATAGAATGAAAAATATTTTAAACACCATGATCAATTAGATAAAAGAAAATAAAAAAAGGCTGGATTTTATCCGGCCTTTACTCGAAGTATCTAATATTTTCCATATATAGCCTTAAAACGCTCTGTATGCGATTTTAGACGTTTTACACTATAAATAGTGTAATCAATATTCAAGATAACAAATAGTAAGTGAGAGTGTTTTTACGCAGCCTGATTACGTGAATAAAAAATCTTTTCATCAATCCACTGATCAACTTCACTTTCAATGAATGCGATAGACCGTTCACCTGTTTTTACAGGTGATGGAAAACTATTATTTTTAATCAGTCGATAAATCCAAGCTCTACAGAATCCAGTACGATCGATTACTTCAGAAATACGGATAAGTTTTGTTTTTTCTTTCATATATTTTTCCTTGTGTTATTTGATGTAATGTATTATTCGAATATCGCTTATGACGATCAACACCTATTTTTAGAGTTTTCACAGCTTTTAGAGAGAAAACGAGAACAAAAGAAGATAACTTAATTAAAAACAATTAGTTATAGACTTTAGCAAAAAGTGCTTTTTTATTTGACAACACGATATTTACATTATGCATGAACCCATGTTTACTGATGTCTACTAACGAACAATAACTTAACTTATTGATTTAAATTGACAACACCTATGATTTGTTGGTAAATATTCGTTGGTAAAAAACTATATACATTATTTTTTATTCAATAAAACATAGGATTGCACAAATGTTCGATTCCGAGTCCGGGCACCACTATTTAGAAGAACCCGCCTATGGCGGTTTTTTTGCTTTCTGGGGACAGAAATTCTGAGCCCCATCCCAGCCCCGGCTATCTATATCGCGAAGGCCAGATATACTCTGGCGCCACACCCAACGCTTCAGCGATCAGCCTTTCCCCCTTGGGCCAGTGCTTTATCAACGCATTTGCCAGCGTGGAGGACGCCAGCCCTGATTTGCGGGAAACGGCGGACAGCGACGTCCCCTGTTTTTTCAGCGCCGCGATGATGTCAGCAGAATGCCAGTCCGGTTGTATCATGCCGCCACCCCGTCAATAAACTTCACGCCGTCGGCGGTTCGCAGCAAGCGCGGGGCTTTCATTTCTGCCGCAAAATAGTTGATCAGGTCATACCGCAACCAGCTAAGGAATTTCTCCGTTTCTGAAGAAAACCCCTGCCCCGCCAGCGTTTGCGTCAGGGCAAGGCAATAATTACAAAGCTCTGTGCATTCGGGCCCAAACTGAGGGGAATTCGCCGGGAGGGTATCAACGGCCAGGCTTTCAACAAGATGGGGCGGGACGGGTTCTAACAGCGTGAATACCTTTCAAACAACAATCTCCGGTTGTAATGCCAGGAATTAAAAGCTAATCGCCTGCCCATATTTGCCCCAAATATTCTCCTGTGGATAACGATTGCACTCAAAAACAGGGCAGATAAAAGGTGTCGATAATCGACGGGGAGGCAATAAACGGCACATTTAAGGCTTGTGGGTCAACATCTTCGTGACCATCATCTAACCATGACTGTATTAATAAAGGCTGCTGGCCCTGGTTAACCATTTTAATTAATACTTCCCGGGCATCAGAAGGATAACTAACCGGGGTGACGTTAATAACCAGGCTGGCGACAGACGCGTGGCTGAATGAAACAGCGCCGTAAAACAGAATGACTCTGTATATGTTTCTCATCTTCATATTATTTCTGTGATGTTCCGGCTGCCCTGAATGACCATGTCCACCACTATTAAGTAACTATTTATAAATACACACGATTAGTTAAGGATAATTGTGGTGAACGTGGTAAATGCTTTAACCGGGCCAATTGTCGGGATACACGGGCCTGAATATAGAGATAACCCACGGTGTAGTTAAATGTCGCACCGGCCGTGGTGTCATAAGGTTCTTCAGACTGCGGTGTGGCGGATTTGAAATCGATGACGGTCCGGGTTTCTTCTACCTGGAACCCCGCAGCTTTATCTCCCCCTGATGCCGTGTTCAGCAATGCATTCGTCGTGCTGTTGAAATAGCCCGCTGTTGAAAACTGGCCTTTGACATTGCCACTTGCCGGCGGTGTTGCACAGTTTTTAACGGTGATTTGAAAGGGGGTTATCATTGCCGGAGTGCTGATGGCAGCCTGCATTGACGGAACAGTAATATCAGCAAGTTTAACCTCAGCAGAGGTCCCTTTATTATCAACGCTGACTTCGCAGGTTGCGGTTGTTATGTTGCCTGCAAAATTGATGTTTGCAGAATCCGCAGCCTGAACCTGAAAATTCGGTCCGGCAGTCAGAATGGCGACGCTTAAATAACACAGTTTTATGTTACAGCTTCTTATAATATAAATACTGAATATTATTTATAAAAACAGGAGCGCCATTAGCATGGATTTTATTTTTGAATTAATATAAACTGACTCATCACTGATATAATAATTAACGTCATAGTTATTTTAATTTTGTTAACCCCACCCACGGAAACATCGTTACCCATTGAATTAAAAGACAAAAAATCACCACGCCCACTCTCCTCACAGGAACGCGTCACCAGTTCCTCCATGCATTAGAAATGCTTAACTAATATTTAATCTTAACTACACAAAGTTCTTCTGGTTTGCCTGACAGAGGGTGCTATTATTTCCAGCACCGTGATTTAATATTTATTTTTAATTCATGGTGTTTATATTCAAGACAAATCATATTTACACATTAAATATTAACTAATCAGGTAAATACCCACCACCTGGAGGGCCATACATTTTCAGCATGACCAATAAAATAACCTGACGGGGTAATCTGATACCCGGTTGTTTATTCCCCGCCATTCAGGATTTTTTACGCAACGCTTTAATACAAGGAAGTGATAATTTATGAACAGAACATATAACATTGTTTGGAATGCCGCCTGTAATATCTGGACGGTAGCGTCTGAGTTTGCACGGGGTGACAGCCGGATTAAGGCGCAGGCAAGAGCCGCCGGCGCCGTTTCACAGGCGGGAAGCTGTTTCGCATTAATCATGAAGCCGGTGCCCGACCCGTCCTCCTCTGGCACCTTTGCCGCTCTCCACCTCCTGAACACACACTCCTTCCACCGCACGGCCTGCGCCACGGCCGTCATGCTGCTGACGCTGTGCGCCGTGCCTGCGCAGGCAACAACCATCATATACATAAATGCCGGTAGCGAGTACTCTGGCTGGGTGGCGAACTCTGGAGACGTGCTCAGGGATTTTGGCTCGCTCATAAACACCAAGGTGAACCAGGGTGGGGAAATCAACATTTATAATGGCGGCTCCGCCACGGACACCACGGTGAACCAGGGTGGGAAAATCATCATTCAGTCTGGCGGCACCGCCACGGATGTGATGCTGGCTTCGGGGGCCAAGATAGTGACAGGAACCGGCGCTGAAGTGACGGGCACCCACGAAAAAGGGGGCAGTTTCAGCATTACAGGCGGCACCGCCAGCAATGTCTGGCTGGATAAAGGGTCAGAGCTGGATGTATATAACGGTAACCTTGCCACGGACACCACGGTGAACGGAGGGATACTCTCGCTGGAGTCTGAACAGGCCACGCTGGAAGGCACCACGCGCATTTATACCGGCGGTGCGCTTATATCCAATACGGGAGTGGTTACCAGTAACGGCGAGCTTCTTTTTGATGTGGACGCTAATGTGAGCCGCACAGAGGACATGGTCTTCGACGGCACCGGATCCCTTACCAAAACGGGGGCCGGTGAACTGGTTCTCTCCGGGGTCAGTACCTACAGTGGTGACACCCTGGTTAATGACGGGACGCTGTTGCTGACGGATACCGGTGTGATTGGCAACTCAGGCAGCACCCAGGATGTTAATGTCGCCGCCGGCGCCTCGTTTGGCGGTACAGGTGTAGTGAACGGTGACGTTAATAACACCGGCAATGTGACCGTCAGCCGGGGTAACGAAACCGGCAACACTCTGACCATTAACGGCAACTACACCGGTAACAACGGTAATCTGTACCTCAATACTCAACTGGACGATGACAGTTCCGCGACAGACAGGCTGGTTATTACCGGCGACACTTCCGGCAGCACCACCCTGTACGTCACCAACGTCGGCGGCGTGGGGACGCAAACTGCCAACGGCATTGAGCTGATTGATGTCGGCGGCCAGTCGGACGGTGATTTTGCCCTCTATAAGGGTCACGTTGATATTAATGCCTGGACTTATACCCTGTCGGAGAAGAACGGCGACTGGTATCTGAATTCCGAAGCACAGACAACCCCACCGGATGATGGCGGCAACGTCACCCCACCGGACGATGGCGGCAACGTCACCCCTGACACCCCAACGGATGATGGCGGCAACGTCACCCCTGCCACCCCACAGTACCGTGCCGATATCGGCGCTTACCTTGGTAACCAGTGGATGGCGCGTAACCTGCAGATGCAGACGCTTTACGACCGCGAGGGCAGCCAGTACCGCTCTGATGATGGCAGCGTCTGGATGCGCTTTAAGGCCGGGTCGGCTGAATCACAGGCAGCCGGTGGCAATGTGGATATCGACAACAACTACTCACAGTTCCAGCTCGGCGGCGATGTTCTGGCCTGGAATAACGGCGAACAGAGCTTCACCGCTGGCCTGATGGGCAGCTATATCAATGCGGACACCGACAGCACCGGTAACCGAGGTGCCGACGGCAGCCGGTTCTCTGCCTCCGGCAACGTGGACGGCTATAACATTGGCCTCTACGCCACCTGGTTTGCCGATGAGCAAAACCACCGGGGTCTGTATGTGGACAGCTGGTACCAGTACGGCACCTACAATAACAACGTGGATAACGACGGGCTCAGTTCCGTCCATTACGACTCCACGGCCAGCGCCGCCTCGCTGGAGACGGGCTATCGTTATGATATTGCACTCAGCAACGGTAACACCGTCAGCCTGACGCCGCAGGCGCAGCTCACCTGGCAGCGTTACGATGCAGACAGCGTTACCGACGACGGCGGTACCCGCATCAGTGGCCAGGATGGCGACAGCTGGACATCGCGGCTCGGCCTGCGCGTGGACGGTAAGCTGCACAAGAGCGGGAACGCGGTTATCCAGCCATTTATGGAAGCTAACTGGCTGTACACCAGCGATACTGCATCGGCCACGTTTGGCGACACGGAAGTGACGCAGGATTTACCGTCCAGCCGCGCAGAGCTGAAAGTGGGGATACAGGCTAACCTGAACAGCCGGTGGAGTGTCACCGGGCAGGTGGCAGGCCAGAAAGGCAGCAATGATTACGGCGACCTTAACGGCAGTCTGAATCTGCGTTACAGCTGGTAATCGTGGGATAAACCGGGGAGCCTGGCTCTCCGGTTTTACAGCAAGGCAATGTTTGTTCTGCACTACGATGAAATTCAATTTAATAGATAGCTGAATGCTCCCGAGTCCGGGCACCACTATTTAAAGAACCCGCCCACAAGGCGGGTTTTTGCTTTTGTTTGATATAATTTACTCCCTCCCCGTAGCGCTTTGTTTCAATAGCGCATAACGATTAAGAAGCTGATTAATCCGCATATCAAGCTGCTGATACAAAGCGGGTGATACACTCCCCTGCTTTTTTAATTCGTCATCTATTTGACGCAATAACTCTTCTGTCGGCGGCGTTTGGTCAAGCTGGTGGCGAATAGTGAAAATGGCTGATTTCAGCTCCGACCCCGTCAGATATTTACCTTTGCGTTCATCAAGCGTATTTAGCCTGGCGGTTAACGCTTCCAGACCCTGCTGGGCATCATGCCAGTTTTGCAGAGCGCTTTCCGGCAATGCTTCCGTGGTTAACGCTTTCTGTAACCCACTAACGAATGTCGTCGTCTGCGATTCCTCCGGCCACAGGGTGACTAACTGCTGCGCTAATGATGCGGCATACTCCCTCGACCATAGAGGTGACAGGTCATGTAAAACGTCCAATTGCCCTTGCGTTGCGGTAATTATTTCCTGCTTCTGCTCCTGCAAATCTGAAGATTGCCTCAACGTGGACAATTGCTCTGGCGTCAGCCTCTGCGGCAATGGCTTCACCAGTTCATATCCGTCGGTGCGCATATGAGTGATACCAAGAAAAGCACCTGTACTTACGACCGCAGTCACCATGACACCGACAGCAAACCCTAACCACATCCGTCGGGTTCCCTGTTCGTTTTGAGTAGCAAA
Organism: Citrobacter sp. RHBSTW-00671; assembly: GCF_014103415.1. Classification (NCBI taxonomy): domain Bacteria; kingdom Pseudomonadati; phylum Pseudomonadota; class Gammaproteobacteria; order Enterobacterales; family Enterobacteriaceae; genus Citrobacter; species Citrobacter sp. RHBSTW-00671. The sequence continues at coordinate 1,379,328 of NZ_JABXPR010000001.1, read as the reverse complement.
AACCGTTGCGCCCGATTGCTCTGGTGACACGGGTTTATTAACCACAAAGACCAACTGTGGCAAAGACGTATCAACGTTAATGGTCGCACCTGAAGCCGGTATCATCACAGCGGCCGCTCCCGAATCCGCTTCAGCCTTCTCCAGGCGCAAAGCAGCATTGCGCATCCAGGTAACAACAGCCTCCAGTTTACTCAGCGCTTTCAACTCAAGCCGTTGCAGCACTTCGCAGACATGTTTTAAACTCTGTTCAACCCGATACACCATTGATAAATCAGCATATGACAGCGTCAACGTACGCAATTCTTGCTGTAAACGGGCAGACAGCCATGCCAGAATCTCAACGCGGGCATGCGTCTGCTGCGGCCATATAGCACTCCAGTGGTGCGTCAATAAGGCTTCCATGAGTTCCGCGCCTTCGGCAAGCCCCATCAGGCCCGCATTACGTATTCTGCCGACGGTATACCAGGCCAGGGTTTGCAGTTCGACGCCGTTATGACGAAACAATGTCAGGCTTAACTGTTCAACGTTGTGCCAGTCAACATCCGGGCGTGCGGGGTGAGTCAGTTTGCTGATTTCATCGCGTAACAGCCCGAACTCCGTAAAAGCACGCGGGTAGCCACCGGTGGTGATGCGATTCTTTTCCATATCAGTACACCCTCGTCTCAAGCCAGCCCTGCTTCTTAAGATGACGAATAAGGACCCGCCCCTCAGGGGTAAAGTCAGTGCCATAGCGAACAATACCAAGGTCCTGCAGTTCAGCATCGATTGCATAACGCAAATGCCCCGGCGTTTCCTGCTTCTGCATCGTTACCTGAATACCTTTTAGTCGCGGTTCATACTTCAACAAAACCTGAGAAAGCGTGCTGATAAGCTGATGCGCCGTTCCTGGCATACCCTGGAGGATTTTGGTCATATCCGGCAGACCGTAGTCGGGTAAATGTTTGAGGCTACCGGCGCGGGTATTCAAAATGCGCTGCATATTATCCAGAACGGACAAGATGACCTGCGTGTTTTCACTGACTCCGTGCAAAGGAAAACCACCGGAAAAATTACCCAACAAGATGTCATAAAGAGAAGGCCGTTTAATCATGACTCGTCCTCCTGCATCTGAAGAACCAGAGCCTGAGAATTTAATTCAATCACTCGCGCTTTATCAGAATCGAGATCTTCACGACCTAATACGACACGCCATGAATCCTCAGACTGATCGGGAGAAATGAACATTCCCGCCACGCCAACATATTGCGCTTCCTTTTCGAGTGGAATATCGACAGTTACGCTTTCACCAGGACGTACCCGAATATCTTTCTGAGCCAATAAATCTGCTTTCACCACCGTGCTGTCTTGCGCAAATAAAGACTGATAGTTTGCCGAATCAAATGCTTTACGATCTTTGAGCTGGTAAATACGTACAACTGTTGAAAGCGCAATGCCCTGCGCATTTTTATTAGCGGCTTCTCTGGCGGAAAGATCCAAATGCAATGTTTTAATTTCCTTATAAAAAATTGACTTCGTTAATGATACCGCGCCTTCAGATACTTTTTGTGTCAGACCACATCCGGTGATTTGGCTGGTCATTGCGGTTATTACGGCAAAATTAATAGCGATAATCGCCAGTCTCATCGGCTTCCCTCCGCTGATCATGTTGACTAAGGCTCTGCCAGAGCCCAAGCTTAATCGTTATGAGTTGATTCTTAATTTCCGGATTATCCAGACGCATTACAGCCGTGCGGCCGAGCTGTACCGCGCGTTCGCTGTTATGACTGGTAAGTTGAGCATCCGGAAGCGCCGAACGAGGAATACGTAATTGCAGCCTCGCATTCACTCTGGCACCTAAATAAACGTGCATCAGCGCGAGAAAATCATGGTAAAGCTGACCACCGGGTAACCAGTCGCGAACTTCATCGGGAACATCCGTTGTCAGAGTAATTAGCACCTGACTGTTAATATCTACGGCGCTATGCCCCATCACCGGACGAGAATGGAGGCTAACGGGTTGCCGCGCACTCATTTTTAACGCCTTATCCAGCAGGATTGAACGTTTATCATGAGGGGTCACGGTGATATTTGTTGTTGGTGATAATAAAGAAACCAGCGCGGATATTCCTTCCGCCGTACGCGTTGGCATTCTCATTATTCCTAACAGCGCTAAAAAACGTGATAGCGGGGCTTCCGTTTGTGTGGCGCATCCGGGAATCCCCAACCCGGTTAGCCCCAGTAAATATTGCGATGTTTCATCTGTACCGCCGGGGCGAAAGGTCGCTGGATAACTGTATTTACGCCAGATTCGATAAAACTGCGTAATTAAGCGGTGATTAAAAATATCCAGAAACTCAGCGGCAACGTCCGAACCTTCCTGACGCTGGGCGATATCATCCTGATAGGTTGTCGGCAACGGCGATTCCACGCCATACAACCCCATAAAAGTGACCCGAACCGTTGGTGGCAGTGTGGGTTGCTGCGGATCATATTCTGCACTTTTTAGCTCACCCGCCGGAAACCCCATCCCCGGATGAGGGCGAAAACGAATGGCATCGAAGCGCGGACTTTGTTGGCTCCCAGGAGCTGGCGCTTGCGGGTTCCCCTGTTCCAGCAACTGGCAGAAACGATAAAAATTGGTACGTGGCAGATTTTCGCCAAGGCTATTTAGCAGCCGGGTAGCCGCTGATTGTGATTCTCTGTCCATCGCAAGCTTTTCCCTGCCGGCTGTATGATTAAAGTAAGCTGATTAAACAAATGAATATCCGCATATAATGCAAAAAAGCGGTTAAGCATTTCTCCAAACAGATGAATATCGCCCTCACCGGTAAATCCGCTCTCATCAAGCGTTATTTCGATGTCCACACCACGGAGTAGAAATCCTTTTTCAAAGCGCTGTATTTCATGTTGTTGAACATCCATGATCGCATCCAGGCGACGATAATTAAGCTCATCATCCTGCCAGTTATAGAGAGACAACGTTCCTTTGAGCACTTCAGCGCTGGCCATCATATTTAGAAAGCTGGATCCCAGGTGGCTCAACACGCGCCAGTGAAAACGATCCTCTGCGGGAGGGTAAGCGGGGAGAGTCGGCTTACACAGATTACGCACGGCAAGCGGCGTCTGGAGGATCTGCTCACAACGATTAAGCAATGAACTCTGCAAAGCTCGTCTGGGTAGCTGACCGTTTGTGCCGGTCACTTTCAATGACACAGTTTCATACTCAGCAAGACGATCCCGCTCCCAGGCATCGCCTCCGAGTATCAGCCAGGTATCATATAATCCGGATACGCCGCGTCTGACGCGAGTATGGTAGTAACGTTCGGGCGCATTACGGCGCATCATTCCGCCCTTGTGGCGAAAGCTGGTGAATGGGGCATAGACGGCATTACGCGTTCGCTGCGAACCAGAAACCGCATCCACCGAATAAATTTCCGTGTGACCATCCTGTAATCTGCGCGGACGCAGCAAATATTCGCTTTCAAGCCCATTAACCACCAGCGGATCGGCTTCCAGAGTGAAGAGATTAATAACCGGAACGCAATGAAGACGGATATTTTCACTCCCCAGAGGAAGCTCAGAACGCCACTGTTGAGTCAGTACAGCTTCTATTTCAAAACAATCTATACCGGCAGGAAACGTTACCTTTTCCAGACCGTTAAGATGGACAAACATAAATTTTTCGCGGAACGTAAAATATTCAAGCAATAATTGCCAGCCGCCAAACGCCGCATCGCCTTTTGGCCATAAACTGTCTTCACCGGCAAATCCGCCCGGGGAAAAGTACCCCTCCAGTCGAATACGTTCTACGCTGTTGGGGAGTCTCAAATAAAGAGAGGCCAGACGCTTTGTCAAAGCAAGGTGCAGCGCGTGGGTCACCGGCGCGTCGCCGCTCAGGTAAAGGCTGAGGCGTGTCAGATCGGTTTGCGACCAGTCCATCTGTGGATTGCACTTTATTCGCATACGGATAACCGAGCGTCCGTCAGGTTCGGCATCCATATTCACCGCCGTGACAGACAACGGATTGAGCGTGACGGGCTGAGTAGTACGATACTGACATACCGTTTTTTTCGGGCCAACGGGCTGGGACAATACGCCAAACCCCGCATTAATCCGTTCGCTCATTTTCAGTACATCAATATCAGGTAAAAGCTCGACAATACTTAAGGAGGGAATGGTACGTAAATAATGTGGCCACAGCAGGCTCATCAAGCCTTCGGTAAATTCAGGAAGATGATCATCTATTTTGGCGCGCAAGCGCCCCATCGAAAATGCAAAACCTTCAAATAATCGCTCCACATACGGATCGGGAATGCCGGCTTTATCCAGATCCAGCATCGCTGCACGATCCGGATGCGCCTGTGCAAACTCTTTTGCCGCTTCCCTTAAATAACGCATTTCCGCGTCATAATAACGCAGAGTTAAATCTTCCATTTTACAGTTCGCTTATTTAGTTTTAGCCACACAAGACGGCAGCTCTGGCGGGATCAATGGCGACCAAACCGGACAACAGGGAGTCCATCTCTGACGCCAGACGCGCTTTGTCACTTTCACTGCGGTTGGCTTTTAAACGCAGAAGTTTCAGCCGTCGCGCTTTGACTTCAAACAGCAGTTCAGGCTCCCATTGTTTGAGGGTGAGAGAGTGTGCTGTCGTATTCAATTCGCCAAGCAAATGCAACGCGAGATCGTTGCGCCCACATTGTTCGGTCAGACGGGCCATCAACAGTTGGCGTAACCAACGCTGTCGACGTGAAATAATGCCGGGGCGAGTCTGAAGCCAGGCAAGCGCGGCTTCAACGCCTTCGCTATCCGCCAGCGCCAGCGCCTCGCTTTCAAGTAACAGAATATCGTCGTCCGCCCCTGCGGTAGTCGCAGCGACTTTTTCCGTCTGCCAGTCGCTTTCCTGCAGCACGTCACGGGCTATCCACTCGCGGGTGACGTCATCAGCAAAGGGAGTTCCGTCGTTAAAGGCCAGCGTTTCCAGACCCGGCATCCGATGTAGCAGCATTTTCAGATCACTGATGATAATCGTGGCATTTTTATCCCATGGCGAACCCGCCCTGGTTAACGCCTGATGAAGGTACCACTGCACGTCCAGCCAAAAATGATTCACTCCCTCAACAAATAAGCTGTCAGTTAACTCAATCAGTTCAGTCCAGTTTTGCTGTAAATACAGACGCTTGAGCTGCGCACGGTAATCACTCTTGGGCGATTCCAGGCGTGTACGTCCGGTGCCATCTGGCGGAGGAAGCTGGCTGACCGTATCGAGCCGCACACTCTTCATCAAATGATGCGCCGCCAGCCAGCCATCCGGCTGATCGCTTAAGTATTTCGCCAACAACCGTGCCTGTTCCAGCAGCTCACGGCCAGAAGCAATACTTTTGAGGACAAGGGTTTCTGCGCTGTGCCGGCTGGGTTGAGCACTGATATTCTGCGGTACCAATGCCTGAGCGCCGCCAGACTGTGCCAGCCGATTTTCCAGCGCGCTATACAACGCCCCAAGCCCTGGACGAATGCTCTCCTCTCGCTGACTAAACTGCTGCTCCAGCAACATCAGCGCACCGGCAATCCGTTGCGTGTCAGGTCGTGAAACCTCGGGAAAACGCGCCAGGCTATCCAGCATCCGTCCGCCTGCCAGCCATTCAAGGGCGGCCTTATGGCTGTTGGCTTTTAAGGGATGGAGAGAATCGCCATATTGCTGCATCAGGCCAGCCAGCAAAATCAGACCATCCGCCAGGCCGGACTCACCATCCTGATGCAAACGCGCCCATGTGTAGTAGGTGACAACACGGACATCTTTACAGGTATGGGTCAGAATTTTTTCCGCGAGCTCAATGATGAGATCCGTTTGCGCGCCAGAAAGTTTATTCACCTCCTCTCGCATACGCTGAAAATCATCGTCATAGCCTGGATCTTCACCACCGGGATTGGCTGCTGAAATGGGCAATAGCCAGTTTTTCCATAGCGCAGTCTGCGTTTGCGCCTGTTCCATTAGTTGCGGTTGCTCATCTGGCGAAGCCGTGCTGGCAGCCAGTAGGCGTTTCAGAGCGCTCATTCTTCTTCCTCTGAGGAAATCTTGCTGCTAACAATAAAAATTGCTTCTGGTAGTTCAAAGTCGCGGAGTTTGAGTAATGCGAGCGGGCCTTCACCCGCTTCCGTTCTCAGGGTGTAGTTCAGCGGCAATCCATTCTGCGCAGTCCAGCGCAGATTAAAACCGCTGCTCACGCCAGCGTTGTCGGTTATCTCCGCTTTCTCAAGCAGTCTTATCCATCCCCAGGTACCGGGGTAATCTGAGTAGATTCGGGTTCCCGTATTGGTGCTCACCCAGCTTAGGGTTGCCCCTGACGCTTGCGTATCGGCAGGCCAGACAACGTTTTTCCACGCTGGCATCTGGTTAACGTAGGTGAGTTTCTGCCCATCCAGCACGAGGTCAGTCTGCATCACATCCCGCGCCGTTCCAGGACGCAGTTCAAAACGCATCCCGGCTTCTCCACGAATAAATGCGACATCCGCAATTTGACTGAGCTGGTCCATCGCCTCGAGGAACACCGGATTAAACACCAGTCCCTGAGCATTCACCGTGTCGGCAACCCAGTGGCTACCCTGTTTATGCAGCACACCGCTTAAATGGCTTTCGAGAAAATGCGGGATCCGACCATTATCGCTTCGCAGATATTGCGCCAGCAGCGGCAGAGAAGCCTCACTGCCAACATCGCGAAACGGATAACGTCCGCCGAATGCGCTGTTCCAGTCATTCACAATCAGCGCCTTCCATTGCGCATTCAGGCCCGCCGCGGTCGGTTGCAACACCTGCTGCCATGACTGCTCCAGCGGCTGAACAAACATCGTTTGACCGAATCCACTCCATGCTTGCCCCAGACTGGCCGCCACCAGATTGCCATAGTCACGCGTGGTGGTGAGATCGATGGTTTTGCCCTGAAACACCGTTTGCGCCAGAGCCTGACTCATTCCCTGCGGATCGGCAGCGTTAGTAATCTGCTGGAGTTTCAGTCTGACCTGCGTTACCCGGGTCAGGTAGGTTTGCAGACTCAGGTGGCTAATATCCTGCCCAGCCGATTGTTCATCCATCAATGCCAGAATTGGCGAGAAGGTACTCGCCATAGGGCCTTCTTCCCGCGCATGCTGGTCAATGGTTTGCTTTTCTTTCGTGTTAAACAGATCCTTTGCCGACTTCACCAGTGAGTCCGACAGCGCTTCACCGGTTAACCCTGTGCGTCCCTGAACGGCGAGGGTATTCATTAACGCAACCAGAGGAGACTGACGGATATCTGCAATCAACGTGAGTTGATCGATGGCATCGCTTAGCGTCTGGGTGCGCTTCCAGCGAATACTGTTGAGAAAATCGAGCCAGTTGTCGGCAAAATCCGTGAAGTAACGCTCGCTAAGACGCGCCTTTAACGCCTGTGGAGAGAGAGGATCGCTTGCAGAATGCGTATCATCCCCCAGCACCTGATCCATTTCTTCCCGGCGGTTGTTGACGATTTTTTCTATGGCGGGCAAAACCTCTTCTTCCCAGGCTTTGCGGGTATACACGCCAGCAACCGAATTCCGGGTATAAAATACGTGCTCTGCCCGGGTATCACCGGTCATGTCTTCCAGACGAAGATCGGTGTAATGCGGCGTTACCTGTTCAATAATTTTCTGATACAGGGCGGCTTCGCCATTGCGGATCCCCATCTGACGAATTAACAGCGTTCGCACCTGGCTAATCAGATTTTTATCGGCTGCTATTTTCCATTCAGGGTGCGCCTGAAGGTGTTCTCCCCAGAATTGCCAAAGTCCAGGCCCAACGCCCTGCCATGATGCGCGCGAAATACCTACTCGCTCCGGCCAGTCTTGCATCAACGTCTGACTAAAAAATGACGCCTCCATCTGTTCAGGCCGGGAGAGCATCAGATACATTTTCAGTTGGTTGTAGGCAATTTTTGCCCGAGCGGCAAACTGTGGGCTGTCTGGAGCCAGTCGGGTTAAAGCCGTTAATTCCTGAGTGAGATGTTGAGCGGCTTCATCACGCAGGAGCGGAATAGCGATACGCGTATAACGCGGCCATAGCGCATCCAGCAGAGCATCATTTTGGCTTAAGCCGAAGCGGTAGTACCACGGCACCCCATTCTGCTGACGCCAGCGAAGCATGCCTGGCGTTTGCTGAAGAGCAGATAGCGCCGTAAAACGCTCAGCGAGCGGTGCATCCGGGCCGCCAGCCAGTCTCGCCTGATCCAGACTTTCGCCGATCAGATTGCGATTCGCCAGGAAAGACACCACCATTCCTGCCCCCCATAGCAGCATCAAACTGGCTGTACAGACGGCCAACACGCGCATCCCTGAACGGCCTGTACGCTGTGCCTTAAGTTCAGCTGGTAACGCAGGGAGTGAATCAAGCAACGCACGCCAGCGATCATCACGCATCCAGGCATGCGCAACGCGCGATGAGGTATTTTCCGCATACTGGCTCAGGATGACCGCCGCCAGCGGCAGAGGCCGGTGCGGGCTGAAAAAAGTGGACAACGATTCGCTGATGGCTTCTGCTCCAGGTATCAGCAAATTAGCCATTTTCAGTAAGAAGTTATCGCGGATATTGCACGTAACCTGCTGCGTGCCTTGCTCCGCCACCTGCATTGCCAGCGAGGTCAACTGCGAACGACATAACGCCGTGGTGCATCCAGCAGGGAACAAACACGTCGCAGAGTGCAGGGTTACGTCATCCCGGACGAATTGAGCGCCATGCAGCGACCAAAGGTATAACGGCACTCGCCAGCGAAGCGAGGTAAAAACAGCCTGAAGATGGCGGGCGGCATTATCTATTTGTTCTGCGGTTAAAGAGACAACGGGTGTCGATTGAACCAATGCCTGCTGGTGCTGAAAAGTGGGGGTTACCCATACAATCCCATCCAGCGGGCGCCGATGCAGCTTGCGTATCGCATCAAACAACGAGGCATCTGGCGTTTCAGTGAGCCTACCTCCCCAGATTAACACCACGCCATCCCCTTCAACCCAGCGCTGAGTAGTGAGTTTAGGCACCAGTTGCTCAACCTGAGTGGCATCTCCCATCACCAGCAGGACACGCGTTTTGGCGCGCCAGCGGCGGCCGTAATTCTCTTTAAGTGTAGAATGGATGTTAATGAATATATTACTATCTAATGTGGCGGTCGTATTATTTCCCACATTTGCCTTATCAGATGATTTCCATGGCATAAAAAAATAAATAATTGATTTATATTTTAACAATGGAACATACGATATCAGCACTGATTTCAGCGCATTCATCTGCCATAATTTAAAAATATAACACAGCGCTAATAAAACAGTTGTAACGACGATTATCCTTGTTGTTTGGGTCTCCACCCCCAAATACTCTCCGTAATAAAAAAGCACTACATAACATATCAAACCAACGACAACCAAAATACATAGCCAACCAAATAGCCGCAACAAGGTGGACTTGTTCATATATCTATTCCTGATTTCTAATTTTTTTAACCCTCGACAATATAATCTTCCCATTCGATTCTGAGAATATTAGATCCACAGCACTCACGTTTTTCCCATTTAATAAAGAGAACATCAACATCATCCAGATATCAAACTCTCCGTGAATGCCGATATATAACTCTGCATAATATTGCTCAAGATTTTTATTATGTTCATTAAGAAGAACTGCCACCTTAGCCACATCTTGTTTATCGCTATGTTTGCCTATCAATAAGTTGTCAACTATCCCAACCCTGGCCTGATAAAAAACAAGATCGCTAAGGTCTTTGAGTAGTTCACCTTCATTCGTAGCGATAGACCTATACAACCTTGCTTTCTCGACACTATTATTATGATTAACTAACATCGGCGGAGCGAAAAGAAAAGCACACATCCCATCCCCCGTACCATGGTGATTATCTTTGATATCCGTTGATTTTTCCCCTACAATAATTAACCTGAATTTATCCTCCGTAACGCTTAGCCATTCATTAATATTTAATACATAATCGTGCAAGATAAATTCACTGTTTTTAATTATATCTTCAGAGAGCCCAAGTCGCTCCCAGGCCAATAAAAAAGGCTGCCATGCTGAAACCCCTGACATCTGACCAATAATAAAGTTAATAACCAAACATTTTTCAGAAGTAACCTCAATTAATCTGGCTCTCATGGGAGCCAATAACTCATGGAATAAAACAGTATAATCTACCGATTCTGGAAAATGTAACACTCTGGTTCCAATGGCATTGAATTCGTTTATTTCAAGTAAACTGGATATCCGTGATTCTTCGGGAAAGAGATAACTATAATCTACAATACTTATATAATCAGATGCCCATTCAGACCACTCACAATCAATATTAGAACCTTCCGTTAATATCATTTCATTTTTTTCAAGAGACACACCCAGTTGAAATAACCTAAGCCCTATGTATATGATAAACATTAAAAAAACACTTATCGATACTGCAAAAGCATAATAAAAAAAATCACTATTATGAGTAATATAATAAAACAGAGTGAATAACAGAACAATAGTTATTAACAATGAGAAAAAAACACCACTATCACGCCCCCACCTTATAGAAGGTACAGGTTGTATTTTCTTTTTACTTGGGATATTCCAACTCATTTTAATTTACCAAATCCCGCTACAGGGAAGGGTTGAAATAACATAACAGCCACATTGACACATACATTTATGCACAACTACTGGTTTTCCATCTGAGATCCACTCTGTAGAACCCTGGATTATCTTATTTACTCCATGAAATGGAATAGGGCATATAACAGTATCATCAAGTAATGCGACACCTAAACCATCGATAGTTATCGTTGACGAAACTGAAATTACTTTACCACCACTACTTAATGGATCATTGAGTCTGACCAAGCCTAGCAACATAAATCCTCACTATAAAAAATATAACCATTAAGACATAACACTTTGAAAAAACAAAAGATTATCCAACACATCTATATAATCAGATAAAGATCAGATAATAACATCTTACCTGGTAATAAATATTAGCTTTAAAATTAAACCCAAAAATAAAATTCGTCTAATAATAAAAAAACCATCATCCCGATGTCATTACCCGCACAGATTTTCCATTTTTTTTGAATTCTTTTATTCTTCTGCGTTTTAATCTGCGCAAATCAATATTAGTCACATTATCCCAGCCAGCAACAGTCAATATCTCTTCCGTCAGCTGTTCTTTCGGAAAAGGATGTCGTCGCCAGATTGTCCATATTGCGGGCAGGATATACAGAAAGGTTCCCGTAACCAAAAAGATCATTATCACTTGCAGTAATCCTTCACTAAGGACCCAATCTTCTTTATACAAACCCACTATCAGCAACAGAATAGCCAGAATAATAACGACCGAAATGGGGACTTTCATCGCGTCTATTCGTGCCCGTCGTATTCCCTGGTAACACCACGGCGGCATGGTCAGCGAGCGCGCATGTGCCCGGATAAGGGCATATACCAGGTACTCATCTCCCACCGGCGCGGCAATCAGTTCCACTTCCTCACCTTCCCGGCAATAGGGCGCGCCCAGCCACCCTGAAAACTGCCGGCCATTGATTTCGCCAGTAACGTACCACGCTGCAGCAGGAACCCTGTCTTCATTGCTCTCCACCATGCCCTGTGCCGTTGCCGCTGACCCCGTCGAGGCCAGCACCATTGCGGCAGACGCCATGTTCTCATCCTGCCTGCTGAAATATTCCCACGTTTGCGGATAGGCTTTGGTGTCAAAATAGTGCGTCAGGCAGCGCTGGTGGTAGTTTGTCACCACGCCACTGACCTTTATCAGCGGGGCTGGCGGGGGCAGTACCGGGTCTGGTGGCATATCAGCCAGCGCTTCTGCCAGCTGCTTTTCTTCATGATACAGTTCCGCCAGCCGTTTTTTATGCTCCTTCTTGCCTTCCGATTCATAGTGCGCAATGGTTTGTCTTAATTTTATCCATTCCCTGCGCTCCCGGAGAAAGTTCTCTTTCACATACCCTTTACCCTTCTCCAGACCCCGGATATAGGCCCGGGGCATATCGGCGAACAGTTCGTCATCTTCTGTCATAGTATTTAATCTTTTAATTCCAGCTAATAGTAATAAAACCACCATCCTGATTTAAGTAATCGAATAGATCGCCCTTGCTTCTTAAATTCTTTTATTTTTTTCTTGTCGTGTTTAAGAAGGTCAATATTGGTCACATTATCCCAGCCAGCAACAATCAATATCTCTTCCGTCAGCTGTTCTTTCGGAAAAGGATGTCGCCGCCAGATCGTCCATATTGCGGGCAGGATATACAGAAAGGTCCCCGTAACCAAAAATATCGTTATCACTTGCATCAATCCTTCACTAAGGACCCAATCTTCTTTATACAAACCCACTATCAGCAGCAGAATAGCCAGAATAATAACGACCGAAATGGGGACTTTCATCGCGTCTATTCGTGCCCGTCGTATTCCCTGGTAACACCACGGCGGCATTGTCAGCGAGCGCGCATGTGGCCGGACAAGGGCATATACCAGGTACTCCTCTCCCACCGGGGCAGCAATCAGCTCCACTTCCTCACCTTCCCGGCAATAGGGCGCGCCCAGCCACCCTGAAAACTGCCGGCCATTGATTTCGCCAGTAACGTACCACGCTGCAGCAGGAACCCTGTCTTCATTGCTCTCCACCATGCCCTGTGCCGTTGCCGCTGACCCCGTCGAGGCCAGCACCATTGCGGCAGACGCCATGTTCTCATCCTGCCTGCTGAAATATTCCCACGTCTGCGGATAGGCTTTGGTGTCAAAATAGTGCGTCAGGCAGCGCTGGTGGTAGTTTGTCACCACTCCCCTGACCTTTATCAGCGGGGCTGGCGGGGGCAGTACCGGGTCCGGTGGCATATCAGCCAGCGCTTCTGCCAGCGGCTTTTCTTCACGGTACAGTTCTGCCAGCCGCTTTTTATGCTTCTTCTTGCCATCCGATTCGTAGTGCGCAATGGTTTGTCTTAATTTCATCCATTCCCTGCGCTCCCGGAGATAGTTTTCTTCAATATACCCCTTACCCTTCTCCAGCCCCCGGATATAGGCCCGGGGCATATCGGCGAACAGTTCGTCATCTTCTGTCATAGTATTTAATCTTTTAATTCCAGCTAATAGTAATAAAACCACCATCCTGATTTAAGTAATCGAATAGATCGCCCTTGCTTCTTAAATTCTTTTATTTTTTTCTTGTCGTGTTTCAGAAGGTCAATATTGGTCACATTATCCCAGCCAGCAACAGTCAATATCTCTTCCGTCAGCTGTTCTTTCGGGAAGGGATGTCGTCGCCAGATCGTCCATATTGCGGGCAGGATATACAGAAAGGTCCCCATGGTCAGGAACATCGTTACCCCACTCACTATTTTTTCAGTAACAACCCAGCCGTCCTGGTAAATAAACACTACCAACATCGTAATAATTAACAAAATAACGATCGAAATGGGGACTTTCATCGCGTCTATTCGTGCCCGTCGTATTCCCTGGTAACACCACGGCGGCATGGTCAGCGAGCGCGCATGTGGCCGGACAAGGGCATATACCAGGTACTTATCTCCCACCGGGGCAGCAATCAACTCCACTTCCTCACCTTCCCGGCAATAGGGGGCGCCCAGCCACCCTGAAAACTGCCGGCCATTGATTTCGCCCGTAACGTACCACGCTGCAGCAGGAACCCTGTCTTCATTGCTCTCCACCATGCCCTGTGCCGTTGCCGCTGACCCCGTCGAGGCCAGTACCATTGCGGCAGACGCCATGTTCTCATCCTGCCTGCTGAAATATTCCCACGTTTGCGGATAGGCTTTGGTGTCAAAATAGTGCGTCAGGCAGCGCTGGTGGTAGTTTGTCACCACTCCCCTGACCTTTATCAGCGGGGCTGGCGGGGGCAGTACCGGGTCCGGTGGCATATCAGCCAGCGCTTCTGCCAGCGGCTTTTCTTCACGGTACAATTCTGCCAGCCGTTTTTTGTGTTTTTTCTTGCCGTCTGATTCATAGTGCGCAATGGTTTGTCTTAATTTCATCCATTCCCTGCGCTCCCGGAGAAAGTTCTCTTTCACATATCCTTTACCCTTCTCCAGACCCCGGATATAGGCCCGGGGCATATCGGCGAACAGTTCGTCATCTTCTGTCATAGTATTTCGTTGTTCCAAAATTAAACCACAGCAGGGACTTCCGGCGCATCATAGATAATAAATGGCCAGTAAATTATTGGTTTTCCACGTTGTTGTTTTTTAGCTGAAGATAATTGACGTAAGCTTTCTTGCAGTGAATTCCTGGTTTCATCAATAAATATATTGATTTTTTCCGAAGTACAACTATCGATATCAATCGAACAATTATCACCAAACAAGCCATTCTCAATCCACGACTGTAAGGCATCACGTGAATAATATTCCGTCAGAATATATTCAGCGACCATCAATAACAGGGCTACCTCCCAGGAAGCCAACAGCCCCACCCATTCGACGCCTAACTTTGTGAATTGTGGCGCAGCTGCCCTCCCCAACCATACGGCTAATTCCCCTTTAGCAGTCTTCCAGCCAAAGCGTTCAATCAGCACCGACATCAATTTCCCTTCCGCTTTAGCAATAATGGCAACATCGCTAAGTGTCTTGATTGAATATAAACCCGTAAATGCCCATTTTTTACTGGAATTCGGTAAACTAACTTTGTTCAATAATGTGGAAATATCTAACCCCAGCGAAATACCTGCACTTATCAGCGAGCATCCTGCGCCAAACATTTTCATGTAGTGGAGACTATTTTTCTCTTTAAGAATGACCTCCATTGCAGGGGTTGCAATATCAATCATCCCGCTCGCCGTTGCCGATATTGCGCTGACTACCTTCGCGTAGTTAGCAGGTTCATTTTTAAAATTATCGAGTTGGTTATACAACTCAGCAACATTGAAAAATAAAACAAAAATTCTAATGCTGGTCACCGCATAACCAGAAGTTCCCACAGGCTGGCTAAGGTAATTGGCATACGCTTTTTCAAGTGCGGCATATTTCTTACTCGCCCCCCGGAGAAGATCAGCCCGAATGGCTCTTTGCGGGCTGTAAAAAACAGTGCCGGTAATGTAAGCCCTGCGTTCCGTAGCCCAACCATAATATTTACTGAACAATATTTTGGTTTCTAACTCTGACTTTCCAGAAGATAGTGAGAAAAGGGTTCGAACAATGAGGTCATTCATGGTATTGAGAACAGGTCCAATCCGTGACACGGAAAAAAACCTGGCCCCTACGGTTGCCATGTGCTGGTCCATTTGATACAGCACTCTTTTCGAGAATACGACATTGCCAGCCAGTGGTTTTGAAATTTCACTCGTTGCTTTTTCAAAACCTTTAAATATTTTATTAAGTTTAGCGCCATTCTTCTCAAAAAAGTAGAGTACATCATTTTCAGAAACCGGAGCGATGTTACACTGGTGCAAGCTAGTCAATAATGACTCCGCATCTGCCATGATCTCTGGATTATTATAAAAATGTGTTCTCCAGACGAGATTAGCTTCATTTGTCGTAGTGTATGCGTCTATCCAGTCATCCAGCAATTTTACACCTGATTGCGACTCACCAAGACCAGTCATCGCAAAGGCAGCAATTTCACGATAGTTCGCATTATCAACAGGATCGTTAGAGAAAAAATCCTGTAACATTGTTATAAATAAAGAAGCCTGTAACCATTCACAACGATAGCTAATCAGCTTAGCGAGTTGTTCATCAATTTTTTGTGTTAGATCAGCACAACATTTATTAAAAGACTCCCATTTAGTCTGCTTGATCATTCGAGAATATTTCGACCAATCATTAGCTACCTGGTGTTTTTTATAAACTTCGTGTTGTTTTCCCAGTACCTGCTTTTCGAATTCTTCGCGGGTTAGTATATCCTTCGGGTCTGTACCTTTAGATTTCTCATTCTGGGCATACATATCATAAGAATAATCCATTGCAGGAGGAGAGATATATGTTTCCTGGGGTAATACAGAAAGTTGGGCTTCAACATTCTGTTCCGAGCTTTTGTTAACAATCTCCTTAACTCCGTTAATCAAACTCTGTGTGCAGAACTCCAGAGCGCGTTCTTCACCATATATCTTCGCCATCGCCAGGACATCATTCGTCCATCCCGTCAGCTCATGCGTTATCCCTGCTGCATCATGCAGCGCCATCAGCAACGGCGTGACGGGGGAACCGTCTGGCTTCACCCCCCGTTCCTTCATCTGCCGGATTGTGTTTCCTGTCACTCCGCTCTTCCACGGGTACAATGTCTCCTGCGGCCCCGGCTCTTTGACTATGGCATAGCGTTCACTCACACACTGGCTGACGCGGATTTTTGTATGGGTGCCATACGGTAACAACATTGCCGGACTCAGCTGGCTTCCCTGCGGCGCGATGTAATCCAGAACCCCTGTAAGATTGCCTGTCGTTGCTTCTGCCGTTTGTTCTGAAGTCTGCGGTGACGTCCAGTTTGATGCACTCAGGCGCTGCATTCTGCTCTGCCGTTGCCCGTCATCGCCCGCGTAACGCTCCATCGTTTTTTTCGTCCAGGGACACTGTGTGAATGCTATCCAGATATCATTCTCCAGGACTTCATATGGCAGCGTCAGAAAATCCTTTCCGCCGTTACTGTAGGTTCCCTGCCGACAGTCAGGCTCTGACTTCTCCAGAACATTTTTCGCCGATAGCTGTTTCCACAAACTGCCGTCATCACACACTGACCACGCTTCCCAGTCCGTCAGGTACGGATAGTAGATATAGATATAACCCCTGCGCATCGCACGCAGCGCATAGTGATAATTTTCACTTTCTGCCGGATAAGACGACGCACCTGGTTTTGCCCACGCTGGAAGTGCTTCCTGAATATATTCAGGAACCACCGCATAGCGTACAGGCAGTAATGCCGGTCCCTGTGACATACAGTCACATTTATGATTTTTCATTTCAGCCAGCCCGATATATTGCGCAGAATTTCCTGCGTTCGCGCCAGCTCACTTTTTTGCTGCAGATAGTTATGAAGCGGATATTTTTTATTGCTGCCTTCGAGGCTTCTTCGCAACCCGTCCGAAAATTTCAGTTCTTTTTTCATAAGTTATCCATGCCGTTAAGAACCATTCAACATCCGTATTAATAATAAAAAAAACAATGTGTCCCCCCTGAATAATCAAAGGGGGTACCTTTGCGCAGAGGGTTTGGCGGACTCCCTGTTCGCTTCCACTCTTTTTTTCGCCGTTTATGGAGCGTTTCCAGGTTAATATCCGCCACGTTTTCCCAGCCCAGCAGGGTGAATATCTCCTCTGACAGCGTTTCTTCCGGTAACGGCTTGTGTTTGTAAATTGACCAGGCCGCAGGAAGCAGACACAACCCCAGTAAGGCCAGAAAAGCTACTGCCATAAGTGAATAAAAATATGGATTTGAGAATGCCTCCCATCCATTATATACATGTATATATAATGGGATAATAAGAGCCAGGCACAGATAACAAACCCGCAACGGAATACGTACTGCCGCCCGGCGCGCCTGCTTCTTCCCCCGGTAACACCCCGGCGTCATACACAGGGATTGCTCCTCCGGCTTGTGGATGGCATACACCAGATACTCCTCGCCAACCGGGGCCGCCAGCAGTTCCACCTCCTCCCCTTCATAGCACCAGTGACATCCCAGCCAGCCCGAAAAACGCCTGCCGTTAATACGTCCGGTCAGATACCAGGCCCCGCACAACGGCCTGTCATAGTCCTGCAGCAGGGCCGAGGCCGTCCCTCCCGAGCCGCTGGCCGCCCAGACCACCGCCGATGCCGCCATCTTCTTTTTATACCGGGCGTAGTAGGCGCTTCCTTCCGGATAGGACAGAACGTCGAAATGCTGCACTACTCGCCGCTGCGTCAGTTTTTCAATAACGCCCCGAACCTTAATCAGCGGCGCCGGAGGCGGCAGCACCGGGTCCGGCGGGGCGTTATTCAGCACGTCCAGCAGCTCTTTCTCTTTCAGGCGAAAATGTGCCAGCCATTTTCCTTTTTCATTTCTGGCCTCAATATTGCGCAGAATTTCCTGCGTTCGCGCCAGCTCACTTTTTTGCTGCAGATAGTTATGTAGCGGATATTTTTTATTGCTGCCTTCGAGGCTTCTTCGCAACCCGTCCGAAAATTTCAGTTCTTTTTTCATATTTTATCCATGCCGTTAAGAACCATTCAACATCCGTATTAATAATAAAAAAAACAATGTGTCCCCCCTGAATAATCAAAGGGGGTACCTTTGCGCAGAGGGTTTGGCGGGCTCCCCGTTCGCTTCCACTCTTTTTTTCGCCGTTTATGGAGCGTTTCCAGGTTAATATCCGCCACGTTTTCCCAGCCCAGCAGGGTGAATATCTCCTCTGACAGTGTTTCTTCCGGTAACGGCTTGTGTTTGTAAATTGACCACGCCGCAGGAAGCAGACACATCACCAGCAGAAAAATTATTGCTTCAACTATAAATAAATAGAACATAGGATCATAAAATGATGCTAAACCATCACCACATAGCAGAGCAGCGATGGAAATGGCAAAACATAAGTAACAAACCCGTAGCGGGATACGCACTGCCGCCCGGCGCGCCTGCTTCTTCCCCCGGTAACACCCCGGCGTCATACACAGGGACTGCTCCTCCGGCTTGTGGATGGCATACACCAGATACTCCTCGCCAACCGGGGCCGCCAGCAGTTCCACCTCCTCCCCTTCATAGCACCAGTGACATCCCAGCCAGCCCGAAAAACGCCTGCCGTTAATACGTCCGGTCAGATACCAGGCCCCGCACAACGGCCTGTCATAGTCCTGCAGCAGGGCCGAGGCCGTCCCTCCCGAGCCGCTGGCCGCCCAGACCACCGCCGATGCCGCCATCTTCTTTTTATACCGGGCGTAGTAGGCGCTTCCTTCCGGATAGGACAGAACGTCGAAATGCTGCACTACTCGCCGCTGCGTCAGTTTTTCAATAACGCCCCGAACCTTAATCAGCGGCGCCGGAGGTGGCAGCACCGGGTCCGGCGGGGCGTTATTCAGCACGTCCAGCAGCTCTTTCTCTTTCAGGCGAAAATGTGCCAGCCATTTTCCTTTTTCATTTCTGGCCTCAATATTGCGCAGAATTTCCTGCGTTCGCGCCAGCTCACTTTTTTGCTGCAGATAGTTATGAAGCGGATATTTTTTATTGCTGCCTTCGAGGCTTCTTCGCAACCCGTCAGAAAATTTCAGTTCTTTTTTCATAATTTATTCTTACAATATGTGAATACAACCATGTTGATATTTCTTAAATATCTTTACTGGAAAATATAAATCACTCTTATTTGCTGGAAGATTCTATTTTACGTAAGCATTCCGTCAGTGATTTTCCGCATTTCACTATAAGTTCTGCTTTTTTTTCTTCAGAACAGCTATCAATATCTATCGAAAATTTTTCACCAAACAGCGTGTTCTGCAACCAGATTTGAATTTCATCTTCAAAAAAATACTCTTTCAGAGCATACTCTGCGACCACCAGAAGCAAAGCGAACTGCCAGGACGAGAGGGCGCCAATCCACTCAATTCCCAGCGCATACACCGTAGGTGTCGCCGCACGCCCCAGCCACACCTCCATACTGCCGACAGCCGTACTCCAGCCAAATTTTGAGATTAAAGCAGGCAAGACTTTGCCGCTGACTGAAATAATGGTTGTAACATCATTAAGAACCTTTCCAAAATACAACAATCTATATGCATTTTTTTTACTTCCTGCTTTCTCATCTTTTAATAGATATAAATCTGAAAAATCAGCCCCCAACGATGCAATAGCATTGAGCATCGCACAACTGGCACCTACCCATTTCAGTTTCGGAAATGATTTATCATCCTTTTTTATGACATCCATCATTTTACTGACAATATCAATCGCGCCTCCCGTGGTGGCAAATCCCGCAGAGACCAGTTTGGCATAACTGGAAAAGTCATCACGTTTAAAATGATCTGCCTGGTTATATAGCTCCGTCATATTAAAAAACAGCACCAGAAAATTAATACTTGTCGCACGATAAGCATTTTTTTTCGCGCCCGTGATACTGAAGTCCGCAGTCGCCTTTTCCAGTTCGGAAAACCGCACCTGAGCAACCTTTAAACGCCCTGACACTCTGTCTTTCTGAGGATTAATAAAAAGCATGTCGTTTATATAGTAACTACGCTCGGTCGCCCAGCCAAAATATTTACTCGAGAAAGACTTTATCTCCGCTACTGTTTTACCTGCCGAAAGAGAACAGAGCGTTTTAACGACAAGATCGTTTATAGTGTCCAGTTTCGGTCCCACACCCGAAACGGAGAATAAACGGGAACCCAGGGTTGCCATATGCTGATCAACTTGATACAGCACCCGCTTTGACCAGACTGCATCATTTCCAGGTGGCTCATCCAGCGCAGCTGTTGCTTTACTAAACCCTTCAAATAATTTAACCAGGTCGCCGGATTTTGACTCAAAAAATGCCAACAAACTTTGTTCTGTAACCGGCTGACTCACTCCTTTGCGCACACTGGCAAGCAAAGGCTCAGCAACAGTTATTAACTCAGGTGCATTGTAAAAATGAGTACGCCAGACGAGGTTGTTTTCATCAGTAGTAGAATAATCTTTTATCCAGTCATCCAGTAAACCCACACCAGATTTCGCCGCACCTAACCCAGACATTGCAAAGGCTGCTATCTCACGAAAATGCAAATTATCCAGTGGAAGGTCAGAATAAAAATCCTGCAGTGTACGAATAAAACCTGAAAATTTAAGCCATTGGCAGCGGAAACCAATTAGTACTTCGAGTTGTTTATCGATTTTGTGCGTCAGGTCTTCACCACATTTAATAAACGAATCCAGACGTTCTTGCTTTATCTTTCTTTTATATCTGCGCTGGCTATTTGCCACTCGCGAACTTTTCAGGCTCTGCTCCTGTCTTTTCTTCGCCTGACGCTCGAATTCTTCCCGGCTTATAATATTCGTATTGCCTTTCCGCCCCTCGTTCCAGACATACATTCCATATGCGTAATCCATATCACGAGATGTTGAAAGTGAGCCACCCATTGCCGCGAGCTGCTGTTCCACATTCTGCTCAGCACTCTTTTTTATAATATTCTCAACACCGTTAATCAGACTCTGGGTGCAGAACTCCAGGGCGCGTTCTTCACCATATATCTTCGCCATCGCCAGGACATCATTCGTCCATCCCGTCAGCTCATGCGTTATCCCTGTTGCATCATGCAGCGCCATCAGCAACGGCGTGACGGGAGAACCGTCTGGCTTCACTCCCCGTTCCTTCATCTGCCGGATTGTGTTTCCGGCCACCCCGCTCTTCCACGGGTACAATGTCTCCTGTGGCCCCGGCTCTTTGACTATTGCATAGCGTTCACTCACACACTGGCTGACGCGGATTTTAGTATGGGTACCATAAGGTAACTGCATTGCCGGACTCAGCTGACTTCCCAGCGGGGAGATGTAGTCCAGAACCCCTGTAAGATTGCCTGTCGTTGCTTCTGCCGTTTGCTCTGAAGTCTGCGGTGACGTCCAGTTTGATGCACTCAGGCGCTGCATTCTGCTCTGCCGTTGCCCGTCATCGCCCGCGTAACGCTCCAGCGTCTTTTCCGTCCAGGGACACTGTGTGAATGCTACCCAGATATCATTCTCCAGGACTTCATATGGCAGTGTCAGAAAATCCTTTCCGCCGTTACTGTAGGTTCCCTGCCGACAGTCAGGCTCTGACTTCTCCAGAACATTTTTCGCCGACAGTTGCTTCCACAAACTGCCATCATCACACACTGACCATGCTTCCCAGTCCGTCAGGTACGGATAGTAGATATAGATATATCCCCTGCGCATCGCACGCAGCGCATAGTGATAATTTTCACTTTCTGCCGGATAAGACGACGCTCCTGGTTTTGCCCACGCCGGCAGTGCTTCCTGAATATATTCAGGAACCACCGCATAGCGTACGGGTATTAATGCCGGTCCCTGTGACATACAGTCACATTTATGATTTTTCATCCCTGTTCTCCTGCATATTCGAACTGTAAATCGCTTAATTAATGATCTGTGCGAATTTCATTCCATTGCTGTTCTGTGACATGAGATATTATTTGAATGAATTTTTTCTTCCCACTTAGGCTATTTATTTCAAGCAACCTTTTAATAGTCCCATGGTTATAAAACTCTGGAGCAATATTAATTGAACACTCCCCCCACTTAATAAGATCTTCTTCATCATCAAAAGCACACATCCCGGCTATTTTAAGTGACTGCTGTAATAGATTAAATACCGATGACTCCGAAAAACGTTCACTACTCAAATGCGCTAAGCGATAATTACAGATAATCCTATTTTTTATCCCGATGAAATCTATATCACGCCAGTTGCCAGCGCTAAGCGATAACGTATATGAAAGTCGCAGTTGATTATCAGACTGATTTATTTTATTGATAAGCTGCCCATCGCCATCAATAAAACTCCACACTTCGACTGGTCCTAACAAACGTTGTTGTTGCCAATCATCCAGGATGGATAAAAGAGAGATCATAATTGCAGGGTCATAATACCGAAGCAAAACATCTTTACCATCACGTTGTTGGATAGCAACTTTTCCCAGGTAAGCAGCGAGATTGATAATATCTTCTTCACAAGTGAGCCAACCACAAATCATCCTGCCCTTACCCAGCAGTATTTCATTAGGTTCGATCTCTTTCAAGGCTTGCATAATACTTTCATGTAGTATTTTACAATCCTCAGGTAAAGATAAATCCAGTGAAACCAAACACGGCTCAAATTCTGAGGTTAGGTAACGATTAGCAACTGGTACCCTCACAACCCCTCTATCTATTATTTGGTTGTAGAATGATGAACTTTGATTCCTTAATCTTATAATTGCAGCGTCAATCATTAATATACAATTTCTATTTATCGTTCTGAAATGATTAAATATTTCCTCGCCAATATCCCCCCCCTGATTTTGCATTGCCTGTAAGGAGTAATCATAAGTTATTAAAGATCCCTTCATTATTGGCCCTCCATCAGCCCAGCGTCACTGTAGGACTTTGTGTACCACCCGCAGCATCAATGGCAGTGGCGCAAGGATCCGGTAACTCTATGCTGGCGTTCAATATTGCAGGCGCCATTTTCTGAATTCCAATACTCTTGACGCGAACGTTGCCAGGCGCCCCGACTTCTATTTCGCCATCTTTAAGCCTGATATATGCTCCACCACAACTGAGCACTAACTCTGTCGCTGCGGTAATGATCACCTGCTCATCCTTGCTGGCTATACTCAACGTTTTCTTTGCCAGCAGATCCATTGCATCTCCCTGCGCCTGAATTTCCACTTTTCCTTTGCTGGCGAAAATCTTAATCCCCATCCACTGAGCGAAAAGACTTATTGTTTCTTTCACACCCAGGCGGAATTTTTTAGCGACACTGACATCGGTGTCCGCTCCAGAGGTCACAATGACATTCTCACCTGATGAAAGTTGGATACTGGCGGGAGTTACCTGCGCTATACCAGCAGGGGCAGAAAAAAGTAAAGCCTGTTTCTTGAGGTCTGTCATAGACTCCATCAACAATGCTTTTTGCCTCTCTATATCAGCCAGTTCTGCTTTCGCTTTTTCTGCCGCAGAGCGAATACCTTTCGCATCCTGAAGCGCAGCTTGTAAGTTAGCTAGTGCTTCATGCATATCTAGCTGCAAACCTCCAGCTAATTCCTGGCGATCGGCACTGATAAAGATCCCCTTTCCAGCCCGAATAGCTCCCCACTGGTCTGTACGCAGTTCAAAGCCCTCTCCCCGCAACGCATGCCCGGCATCCACGTTATGCCCCAGATTAAGTTGCGTCTTCCCGCCGTACTCGGTACTGAGCTTGACGTGCTCCTCACCCCGTTTGTCCTCCATGCGCAGCTTGTTGTTCGCGGGCGTGCGGATGACGTTGCGAGTATGGTTTGCCTGTGTCACGTGGTCAGGATGCCGGGAGTCATGCAGCACATGGGCGATATAGGGTCGGTCCGGGTCACCTTCATGGAACGCCACCGCCACTTCTGTGCCCTGTATCAGCGGGAAGTGAATACCGTAGGTGTCGCCGCCGTAGGGTTTGGCAAGGCGCAGCAGCATGCTCTCATAGCCCTGCTGTTTGCTGTCCTGGTCTGCATCGAACTTCACCCGGTACAGCCCCTCCGCCGTCTGATGCGCGTAGATATCCCCGCTCTTCGGGCTGCTGACCCGCGCCGTCAGCGTGCCGCTGACCTTCGGTCTCGCCTTCAGCGCCGGACGCCAGCACTGCGTCTCACTGTACGGTACCGCTGCCAGCGACACTTTCAGCGCATCCTTCCTGCTGCCGCTGAACCCGGTCCGGACCACCACCACAGGCTGCTGCAGCACGCCCGGCAGCGTCGACGGCACGCTGCTGTCCGTTATCGTCAGCACCTGTCCCGGACGCAACCCCGCATCCGTGCTGAAACCCGTTATCAGCGTCTGCTCTGCCAGAAAACGCTCATGGTCCAGTCGCGCCCAGAAGTTCCCGGTTTCCGGCGCAGGAGAAGAGACCTCCCCGGTTTCAAGATGACGCGGTTTGTAGTGATACACCTCGCCATAGCGCATTTCCCCGCCTTCACCGCCGGTGATATCCGCCCTCGCCGACTGCAGCACCTTCTGCGCTTCGCGGTGGTTATAGTCTTTTGTCGTCACTCCCGCCTGTGCCACCTGGTGCAGAATGTTCAGTCCCCAGACAGAGTCCACCCCGCTGTCACTCATCCCTGACGGGCTGTCCAGCGCCAGCCGTTTATCAAACTCATAGGCGCTCTGCTGGTCTGCAAAATGCACCACTTCTGTCCGCGTGTCCGGCTGCAGCGTGAAGAAGTAAAATATCCCCACTTCCGCCAGCAGACGCTCAATGAACGCCAGGTCGCTCTCCTGATACTGATTTATCTGTTCACGCTTCGGATAACTCTGCGTCAGCGTGAATTCATACTCCCAGCCGTGCAGGGCATGCTCCTGCAGGATTTCACCCACCACTTCCGGGACCGATTTATTAATGAAAAAGCGGTGCGTGCGGAACTGTTTATCCAGCAGAGAGAGATAAGGCGTTAACGTAATATGATATCTTGATTCATCGGCAGAGCCAGATAACCGCTGAAAATCAGTTATCACACCATGGACTATTTTTTGCGTCGTCATGAATCCCAGCTGGCCACCACCCATCGTCAATGTTGCCACCTGACGCAAGAATTGATTGGCCTGAATATCTTTATCCGCACTGGTAAATAAAATATCATAGTAATAATTTCGGCTCAGTCCTTCTGAACCATTGAAATCCTCAACATCCAACACAGAAGAACAAGAAGGAATAGATAAAAAATATCGATTAAGCGTAGTTGCCATTGTTTGCTGTGACTTATACATAAGATTAACTCCGTTCAACACACTTTATTTTCCATTAAAAAATAATTTATCCATCGCATAATCAGGCCTCGCTATTTCCATATCGGTAAGATGGATGTTATAAATACGATCGTTAGAGACCTCCACCCCACTAACAATACTTCGTGCCTATCATTTGAATAAGCCCCCTAACGTATACGTAACTATAAACTGGCCACTATCTGGGAAAGTATAAAAATTGGGTGTTATGCACCATTTATTATCAAGAAGAATGAGCGGTGGGTTTGGCATGAATTTTTTCATTACCAAAATCAGCACCTCTACGAGTAATCGTAATGATACCTGGTTTGTATTCTTCAGAGTCCTTCACCCAGAAGCAGATATTTTTTCCAATCATGCTAACCACTGCTTCTTCATCAGTAAACGATCTGTCACCATATCCTGGACACCCGGTGAGAAATACCAGACTGTAACTCAGTAAAGTTGCATTAATTAACCTCTTAGCTATTTTTACCAAAGAAGCTCTCACCGTGCTTATCTAATGGAATTTTTATAGCAAACTCCATATAAAACCATATGGACTCATTCTCTTTAATAATCCATAGTGAAGTCATTATGATTTATACATACTTGATGTGTTTTACCTATCCATCTCAGAATATGGTCGTATGATCTCCATATCGGTAAGATGAAAATTGTGGACATTCCCATTAGAGACTTCCACACCACTAACAACGCGCTGCGGTCGGTCATCTAAACTATCATTTGGTAGACTATAGGAAACGATAAACTGCCCCTTATCTGGAAAAATATAAAAATTTGGAGTAATACACCATTTATCGTCAATCAATATCAATGGTGGATCTATAGTGAATTTTTCCCTTCCGAATTCAGATCCTCGTTGGGTGATAGAAATGATACTGGGTTTATGTTTCGCAGAATCATAAACCCAGAAACAGACATTTTCCCCAACCATGCTAACCACAGCTTCCTTATCAAGAAGTAACACATCCCCATATCCTGGACATCCGGTGAGGAATACCAGACTGTAACTCAACAGACTGAAACAAAAAAACAATCTACTTTTCATCACCAGGGGAATCCTCGAAGAGTATTCCTATAAGATTCTCGGATTACACTTTCATGAATATCCCCATCTAAAGTTATATTATGATTGAAGCGCATATCCAGCCACGTTCTATATCCACTCTTTTGTAGAATAAAACTATCCGCAATAATTTGAGCCTGCTGCTCCATAGGGTACTCACTTAGAAGTCGCCCATCCAGTTCATATCGATAACTGACTAACCAACTCACCAGGCCTCTACAAATAACATTCATGCCCTTTTCTCGCTGCCAGACATGGCTCATTTCATGGATAAATAAATGTTGCGAATAGGGTAATGTCTGAGAAAAATCGTCCCGGTACAGATTGCGAAAGTAAATCTCACCGTCAGGCGTCATCGCCGTATTCGAATCCTGTAAATTAAAAGGCAAATAACTTTCCCTGTGGATCCACACTTTATGATACTGGAGAGTGGAACCAAATACAGACTTTGCCAGTTCAATCTCTCCAGATGTAAGTGTTCTGAGACCATCTTCCTTAATATTATTTGGCACTCTCAAACTCCATCATGATGCCCTTGAACTCATCCCAGCTAAGGATCAGAGAGTGTGGTTTTTGCTGCCGGGAAAGATACGTTAACAACTGCTGGCTGAGCACCGGTAAGATCTGTTGATTCAGCAGACTATCAATATTCCTCGCCCCCGTATCCGGTAGCAGGCAAGCGGCGGTCAGGGCATCAAAAAGGTTCTCGGATATCGTCGTGGTGATGCCGTAGTGGCGCAGCAATCGCTGGCTAACCTGATCCAGCTTCATTTGTACAATCGTACGTAACGCCGGTTCACTGAGCGGATGGTAGATAATCGTCTGGAAGCGGGCCAGTAGCGCCGGCTGGAAATGGTCGCGCAAAAGTGGGCGCAGCAGTTCGTGCAACTCAGACTCTGTGGTTTCCGGCTGTTCTTCCAGCCGTTGCATCACTGCATCGCCGCCAAGATTGGAAGTCATCAAAATAACAGTATTGCGAAAATCAATTTCACGACCTTCGCCGTCACGCATGAAGCCACGGTCAAATACCTGGTAAAACAGGTTCATGACGTCGCGATGCGCTTTTTCTACTTCATCCAGCAGTACCACGCTATAGGGGCGTTTTCGCACAGCTTCGGTCAGGATCCCTCCCTGACCATAACCCACGTATCCCGGCGGTGAACCCTTTAGCTGGCTCACGGTGTGCGGCTCTTGATACTCAGACAAATTAATCGTGATCAGCGATTTTTCGCCACCAAACAGAATGTCAGCCAGAGCCAGCGCTGTCTCTGTTTTGCCGGTTCCGCTTGGCCCGGTAAGCAGAAACACACCCTGTGGGCCGTTTTCCGGCGTAAGCCCTGTTTTTGATGCCCGCAGCCGCTGTGCGATAGTATTCAGCGCATAATCCTGCCCGACAACGCGGTTTCCCATCTGGGTTTCAAGCGTCAGCAAATCCGCCTGGGAATCTTTCATTAATGAAGACAAAGGTACGCCGGTCCAGTCGGCGATTACCGTAGCAACGGTGCGCGCGTCTACATCCGGAAACAGTAACGGATGGCCCTGCTGAAGCACACTAAGCTGCTGCTGCAATTCAACCGTTTCCGCCTGACGAGAAATATCACGGCGGCTGGCCAGCAGTTGCTCAGTGAGCGTTAATTCCTGGCCGTACTGGGTTTCACGTTCATCCAGTTCGACAAGCAGACGATTTTCCCGCTGTTCAATGCTGGCCAGCCTTTCACCATGCTGACCATTTCCTACCGCGAGGTCTGCAAGCAATGCCTGCTTTTCAATTTCAAGCGCGGTGATCTCCGACTTCAAACGCGTCAGCGGTTCCGGAACGGTATCAAGGCTCATCCGCACTCTGGCACCTGCGGTATCCAACAGGTCGACGGCTTTGTCGGGTAATTGCCGCCCGGTAAGATAGCGGCGAGAGAGCGTAACGGCGGCTTTAACCGCTTCGTCGGTGATGTGAACGCCATGATGTTCTGCATAGCGTGATTTCAGACCACGCAGCATCAAGCAGGCAGTGTCATCATCCGGCTCATCAACTTTAACCATCTGAAAACGTCGCTCCAGCGCAGCATCACGCTCAAAATACTGTTTATATTCGCTCCATGTGGTCGCCGCGATGGTTCGTAGCTCACCTCTGGCCAGGGCAGGTTTTAGCAGGTTGGCTGCGTCCGCCCCCCCCGCCTGATTTCCGGCCCCGATGATGGTATGTGCTTCATCGATAAAGAGCAGAACAGGCGTTGCCGATTGCTGAACGGCATCAATGATATTTTTTAACCGCTGCTCAAACTCACCTTTCACTCCAGCGCCGGCTTGTAACAACCCAAGATCCAGCGTGCGTAGTGTTACTGATTTCAGGCTATCAGGCACGTTACCTTCAGCAATACGCAGCGCCAGCCCCTCCACCAGAGCGGTCTTGCCGACGCCAGGTTCCCCGACCAAAATGGGATTGTTTTTTCGCCGACGGGACAGCACGTCCACCATTTGCCGGATTTCATTATCGCGACCAAATATCGGGTCGATATCGCCAGCACGCGCTTTCTCGGTCACGTCCAGCGTAAATTTATCGAGCACACCTTGTAACGCTGGCGACAACGTCGACTGAGCCAGGCCAGGACGCACTTCGTCATCTGGAGAAATCTGCGCCAGAGCGGCTTCTTGCTGTCTCTCAGGACGTTCATCCGACTGGACATTTAATAGCGGCAGGAGGCGTTCCAGTTGAGTATGCCCGGCGCTCAAAAGAGGCCACAGGCCGTCACACTTCAATAGTGAAGGCTTTCCTACCAGCGCCATCAGCAGATGTACACCACGTATCTGCGAATTTTCATCCGTTGCGGCACACAGCCACGCTTGTTGCATTAATGAAAGGAGCACATCAGACAACTGTGGACGGCTTTTCACGGAACGAGGCTGAACATCCAGATGCGTCAGCAGCGACTGCCAGAGATTGTCGATATCCCATTCATAACGACGAGCAATGACAGTAATATCGCCCTCTCCCTGCTCCAGCAGCTTGAGTAACCAGTGTTCGGGCGTGATTTCTGCATGCGCGCGCGTCTGGCATAACGATGCCGCTGCTTCAAGCGCCTGAGCACAATAGGGGTTGAGACGTCGTAATAACACTGCTGACTGGTGTTCCATTTGCTTCCTGACTCCCTGTATTCAGGCACGCTACCGCCCGTAGCCGTAATCCAATGCCCATAAGGTAATAAATGACGTTGAAACTCTCTGCTAAACCCCCGTCCCGGATGATCAGCTGAGGGCATAAAAAAACGGATGAGGAAATCCTCATCCGTTAGTGCATTACGCGGTGGTACGCTCGTTCCAGGCGTCAGAATGGATAATGTTGCCATCCTTATACGTCCAGACGACCTTCTCGTAGCGCAGTTCAATCCGTTCCAGGTGGTTATGCTTCTCTTTAGATTGTTCTTTGATGTCGTACATCACAGGGTTTACTTTCACCACTTTCACGTTGTGCAGAGTGGTATTGAAGTATTCCACTTCCTGACCCGCATCATTGATGCGATACCATTTGAACTCTGCCTGACGCAGGGTCTGACCAGTGGTTACAGCCTTGTACAGATACGGGCTGGAAGCATCGATTTCCTTAGTGAAAAGGAACGGGGTATGGATGCGCGTCCCGGTCAACTTACCGGTGTTGTTATCGGTAGGGATGTACAGGTTATGTTCCTGGGCCACGACTTCGATACTGCCCACACGGTCTTTCACATCAACAGAGCCTTTAATATCCGCACCGCCGTCGTCTTTCAGCCAAAGGTAGACTGGAATTGCCATAACTCTTTCTCCATTTTTACTTCGCTAATGCGTCACCGCCTTCCGGTGACGGTTCCTTCATGCCCGGCACCCGACAGGCATCAGCCTGCGGTACCAGACTGATCTCTACACGGCGGTTGGCAGCCCGGCCCTCCGGCGTATCGTTGGTTTTGTAAGGACGTAATTCGCCATAGCCCTGAACGGCAAAACAGCTCTCCGCAACATCACCGGTATCGCGCATCCAGTCGCGAACAGATTCCGCACGTTTGAGAGAAAGCTGCTGATTAGATTTATCGTCACCCACATCATCGGTATGCCCGGCGATGACAATCAGCCAACCGGGCTTAGCTTTGATATTGACCAAAGCCCCAATGAGTACTTTTGTTGAACCTGCTTTTAACGCCCATTTGCCCGTATCAAACAGCGACATACTGTCCAGACGTACGGTTTGCGGGGAGGTCACTTTCGGTTTTTCAGATGGTAGCCAGTCGCTGAGGGCGACCAGCAGAGGCGGAAGCAATCTCATCCCCTGATACAATCCCATTGAAAGAGAAAGGGGTTCACCGCGCTGATACCAGCGATCTAGCCGCTGCGCATCCCGACGAAGTTGATCCTGAGCCTGAATCTTTGGCGCGGCAGGATTACCGCTAAGCTGGCGGTATACCGTCAAATGATCGTTGGTGATCCTGATGAGATGTTGGTTGTTGATAAAGCTGCATGTCATTGCCAGTCCGACAAAAATGCCGCATAACAGACCACTTACGCCCACGGTTCGCTGAAATGCTGTCAGCGCCTGGCGGCGAGATAAAAAAGGCAGCGCTAAATCAGGAAAAGGCAGCAGCTCGGACACTGCAGACGCCGCAGGGGAAAGTGTTGTTTGCGCCGTGACATGCCGTTGCCACAGATTATTTTCGCAGACCGCTAATGAGGTGAAACACACTACCCGTAAAGCAGAGAAAAGAGGCGGAGCATGGCGCTCGGTGTCGCCTTGTAACTTCTGCAGCCATCCCAGTAAATTATCTAACCACACTGCATGTGTAAGATGAGAATGGCGAGCCGGGCGCTCTTGCGAAGAGAAAGGCGCAAAGTCGTCTAATCCCGTAGCCGACTGCACTTCCGCATCCTGAGGCGTACGGATAAACCAACGAACACTCTCATGGCATTGGGGAGTATTCAGCCAACAGCACAGCCAAAACGGTGGTATACCTGATAACCAACGCCGGCTCTGAGCCACTACACGCCGCCAACTGAGCAGCATGTGCTTAAGCGCGTCTTCATCATTATGCCGTTCCGGAGTCAATGCCAACATCACGGAAACGCGCATAAGAAGCCCTGGACGTTGCACTGCTATCTGACGAACCAGAGCAATATAATGCTCCGGGGACTGGACAGATAAATACCAGCCCTGCGAACTCTCGCAAGAATCGCCGCGTCCTGCAAACAAGGGGTCATTATCGCCACACACCAGCACAACAGGCCCACTGAAACTCTCCGGTGGGAGCGGAACTTCATGAGCAGAATGAGCAGACTTCAACCGACCGTGTTGACGCCAGCCATAAACGATCCCTGGAATGGAAAACAGTAAAATAAAGACGGTAAGGCCGCCCCGGACACCCGCACTTAACGGACTAAATCCCCAGACCAGCAACAAAGCCAGCACGGCTGCCAGCACATAGTTAACGATCCCTCGCAACTGAGCCATGTCTTAACCCTGCCCAATAAGCTGAGCAATCTGCCCTTGTAAGACATGAGAAAATATTAACCACAAAGCACCCAACGCCACCGCGCCGACAATCCATGCCAGCCACCAGCGACGCTTTCCGCCAGAAAAGCCGGAAGCCCGCATAATTACTGGCGCATCGTGCATTAACTTAAAAGGCATCGCCTGAGTCGCCAGCGCTTCAAGAACATCTTCACGACGCTCGTCACCTTGCTCACGATAGCGCCCAACAAAACCGAGCGTGATTGCACGATAAAAGCAGGTTAATACGGCGGTATCAGGAACGGGCTCACGTAGTACGGTACGGATGCGCTCCCAGAGCTCTTCTCCTGCATTGGTGGTGTTGAAAAAGCGGGCCTGTAAAGGTGTCGCAAGCCAGGTAATGTAACCGCTATCCTGCCGGTTGCGGTTCAACACGCTTTCGTCCAGTAACGCACATTGCGTGTAGAGCATGTGTTCAACGCTGTGTTCGCTGTACCCCATGTCACGCAATGTCTCACGCGCAGAATCAACCCATTGGCAGGCCCGGCGATAGAAAGCCGCCCCATCATCGACTTCCACCCCGCCACGTAACTGGCTGACAGCAAGCCAGGTTGGCCAGAACACCTGATCAATATCCCTATTCATTTATTTCAATCCCTTAATACAGCGAAAAGCTCAAGTTGAATCTCTCCCAGCGTTCCCGGCACATAGAAAGCGCAATTACCGGCATCCAGCATGGCCTGGGCTGCTGGATGATTAATCTCAAGAGCAAAGTATTGATTTTCCAGTCGTAACGGGATGGCTGCGGGTACATGCGTCAGCGGTTTTAATGGAATACCGCTCAGTGCCACATTGACGACATCAGAGACATCTGCCCGGCTCCCTGCTTTACAGAGCTGTGGGAATTGTGTAAGGAGGACATGCGCAGGAAGATCCGAACGAACGGAAAGGTAAAAATCAGCGCCTTCACGCAGTCGGGCATCCGACAACGCGCCGTACCAGAACTGTCGCTCTTGCGTCAGTTCAATAGCGACAACGCGAGATGGCAGGCTGGCTTCCAGCAGTTCCACCAGCAGTGCAAACAGTGGTGGGAATACCTGCTGCGGATTTGCGTGCTGGTATGGCGGTACAACGCTGACATCATTGTCTAATGAAAAAGTCAGCAGGCTACCCGCTAGCCGCGCTAGCTCGCGCCACAAAAGTTCGGGGTGACGGCCTGGGTTTTGCAGCATTTCTTTCAGAACTGGCTCCGAGCTATTAAGCGCATTCAGCAGCCAAAACAACGAAACATCTGCTACCGCAAAATCCGCCATTCGTTCGTTACTTTCTCGGCGCAAGGCCATCAGGCGGCGACAACGAGCCTGGATACGATGCACCAAATCACTGAGCGAATTGATTAATGAGGGGCTGGCTGAGAGTGAAAGCGCTGGGGGTAAAAAATCGCGTCCCAACTCCCATTGCCCCTGAGCATTACGAATAAGGCAAGCTACCGGGCAAGTCAGGTAAGCGCTGTTATCGTCATGGGCATAGCGGAGGGTGATAGCATGCCGCAGCACTGCCATATCAGTCCGTTCCTGACCTGCGAGATCCTGCACTGGCAGCCATTCCTGCTGCCAGCGACACGGACGGCTAACGCCGTTGCCTGATGAAAGATTGCCGCCATTAGCTGAAAGCAGCGGTAACGCCAGCACGATATCAACGCTGCTGTAACCAGTAAGATGCGATAAATCACACGCCGGAGGCAGGTTATCTGAAATTCCTGTATCCACTAACGTACCGTCAGGAAAGCGCACAACCAGATTAACGGGGTTCAAACGGGAAACCGTTAGCGCACTTTCATCAAACTCCGCGCTGATGACGCCCCACGGTGATGAAAGTGACATGTGAGCAACAACGTCAGCTACATAGGCATCCCAACGTGCCTGTTGCTGAAACTGCTGGGGAGCCAGAAAGGCCCCCTCGCTCCATAACGGACGATAGATCTTCATCGCACCTCCTGTGCACTGCGTCGTTAAGATTTCGACTTAGGCATTTGTGAAACTAACGACAAGCTGACGTCCATACCTTCAACCTGGAAATGCGGAATGGCATACAGGCGCACACGGAAGAAACCGGGGTTATCCTCAATATCCTCCACCACGACACGCCCATCACGCAGCGGGTGTGATGCCTGCAAGTCATCGCCAGGATCGGTCATTTCGGTTACCAGACTGCGCAACCAGTTATTAAGTTCAAGCTCAAGCAAGCGGCGATCTTTGGTCGTCCCAATATTTTCTCGCTGCAGTATTTTCAGGTAATGAGCGATACGAGAAAGCAGGAAGATATACGGCAAACGAGAGTTAATCCGACTGTTAGCCGTCGCTTCCGGGGTATCAAACTGCGCAGGTTTCTGAGCCGAATTAGCAGAGAAGAAGCAGGCGTAATCACGATTCTTATAATAAGAAAGCGGAATAAAGCCAAGATTGGCGAATTCAAACTCCCGGGTTTCCGGAATCATCACCTCAGACGGAATCTTCACCTGATTACCCGTACCCAGATCGTACAAATGGATAGGCAAATCTTTAACTGCGCCGCCCGCCTGTGGCCCACGGATCTGGACGCACCAGCCGTTCTTGATAAAACTTTTCACCATGTTCACAGCGAAAGAGAAAGATGCGCTGGTCCACAGGTATTTTTCGTGATCCGGCCCCTTCACCTCTTCAACATAGTTGAAGCTACGTACCGGCACGGTATCAGGACCATACGGCAGACGACCCAGTACACGCGGCATAGTCAGCCCGATATAGCGTGAATCGTCGCTATCACGAAATGCTTTCCACTTAATGTATTCAGCACGTTCGAAATAATCATTGATGTCTTTTATGGCCGCGACTTCTTCCATATTTTCCTTCAGGAAAAATGTCGGGCCAACGGAACCAATGAACGGCATATGACAGGCTGCCGACACGCCAGAAATATTGCGCAGCAGTGCAATATCCTGCGGGCTGTTATCAAATTCGTACGCTGAAATCATTGCCGCAATGGGTTCGCCGCCAGGCTGATCATATTCTTCAATATAAACATGACGGTATAACCCGCTCTGGATAAGCTCCGGCGCGTCGTCAAAATCATCACGTAACGCATCCTTGCTGATATCCATCATTTCTACCCGGACATTTCGACGAAAGTCGATGCCGGTGATCATCGAATGTAAACCGCGCCAGAGCGATTCTTGCTTCTGAAACTCAGCATGATGCATGACTTCATTTACCTGATCGCTAATCTGCTTATCGAGGCGCGCAATTTGTTCATCAAGCAGCGTTTTATCCAGGCGCTCTACAGGCTGTGCGGCGTCCGCCAGACATGAAACCAGAACCTGAATAGCTGCGGTCACGCGTTCAGCCGGAGCGGCATCAGAAAGCGCTTCATCGCTCTGCCACGCATCTACATTTTTTAATGCCGAAACCGGGGAAAGATTAATTTTGTCAAAGAGGGATTGATAAACGCTACGTTCACTGGTCGTAGTGGCCGCGACTGAAGAGGTATGTTCCTGAACAGACATCAACATATTCCTTATTATGATCCTTTACTATTCCTGCCAATTAAGCGGAGGAAACCCTGTATAGCGTTAAATCTCTTCTGGCATCATGGTTGCCAGTTCATCACGCAGTTCCTGACTCAGGGCTGGATCCTTAAGGATGGTTTCCAGCTCGCGACGAAAAGCAGCGTTATCAAGTAAGTTAGATTTCAGGTCACGAAGTAAGTTACGCATTGCCAACAGAACGCGTAATTGTGGGATATTTCTAGCTACCTGCTCGGGCTCAAAATCGCGGATATTTTTAAAGGTAAGATTAATATCGTCTTTTCTACCATCACCAGCTAACGTATTTTTAACACTCAGATTAACGACTGGTGAGAACTTAGCTAACACATCGTTGAAATTATTCTTATTAATATCAACCTTTTCGCGTTCCGATAGCGGTCGTTGTTCTCTACCATTACTGAAATCACCCACGGTCAAAAGTTTTAACGGCAATTCAACCTTTTTCTGAACGCCTCCGGTATGTAAATCTAACTTGATATTAACGCGTGCCGTCGGCACTTCATTCTGAAAACTGTCACCCATACATCCCTCTCAGACCGGCGATTCCTGCCGATATTTTGCGTTTCCTAACGGAGCATTTTCCAATCGCTCAACGAGTCTCATACAACGTCATTTCTGTGGGCAGTCAACAACGACTGTTAATGACAATTAATGATTATAATTAGTGTGACGATGTAATCCGATATATTCTCTAATAGAAAACATGATCAATATCACCAATCAATCAAATAATACATCAGTATTATTTATTTAAAAGAGAGATCAAGAAGCACTTTATCTAATACAAACAACAGGAATTAATTAACGTTAAATGCATTCACTGAATAAATGTATTTTTATTTTGAAATATTACCAATGGGAATACTTACCATTATATGTATAGGCCACGTCATTTATTAAAACATAATCAAAATCAATTTAACTATAAATAAAGAAAGCCGAAGATATACTTCGGCTTTTCACACCTCATTCCGGATCACGCAGAAAGATTACGCTTCCTTCACCACAATCAACGGCTCGATATCGCTCTCTTTTTTAATCACCAGCGACTCGTCACCGCGCAGGCAGGTCCCGCCGTAGTTACCACCTACGGTGAAGGTACAGACCTGAATATATTTACCAGCAACCTTTGGCAGACACCAAAGTTGCTGATAAATGTTCTTCTGCTCGGCAAACTTACCGCTGGTTTTATCCAGCAACTCTTCCTGATGACTTACCAGATCGATGTTGCTGCCACAACGTCCTGCAATAGGTTTCACCGCATAACCCGTTTTCGCCAGCTCATCATTCACTGTGAAATCCGTATCAAGCAGATAGCGATGATGAGGGAATAGCTGCCACAGAATCGGTAGAATCGCTTTGTTCCCAGGAATCACTGTCCACAGTGGTTCAAATACCAATACTTCCGGGCGCAGCAACACGTCTATCAAGCGCACTTCCTGCTGGGTATGTCCGGTACGAATCGGCACCGCGGCGTACTCCGTTTCGCTGACCTCTCGCACCTGCTCAATCGCGGTTTCCCATGCCCAGGTTTTCCAGACACAGTTCACCAGACGACCATCACCGTCAATCAACTGACCGGCGTCATCCCAACGTAGCTCATCGAGGCCACGCAGAATTTTGCTGTCAAACCCGGCCTGACGCAGCGCCTGCTGCATAAACTGCGCGTGATAGTTTTCCTCGATATCCTTATCCTGCATGATGTGGACAAACGGACGTGCGCGGCTGTGCTTCCAGGCCCCCGCCAGTTCGTTGATCAACCCTTCAGCCGGGTTGTGTCCCTGCCCTGTGTAGCCACGCTCGGCCCATCTTTCGAGGATCAGACCGGCTTCGGTATGGCAGGATGCGGAATCGGCGTTGTACTCGTACACTTTCAACCCACGCTCATCCATACAGAAATCCATACGCCCCGTAATCATGTGATGCCGACGCCGTTGCCAGGAAAGACGCAGGCGTGGCCAGAGGATTTTCGGGATATCAAACAGCGCCAGCAGATTATCGTCTTTTAGCACTTTGTCGGTTGCGTGCAGATACATCAGGTGCAGCTCGTTGGTCGCTTTAATCAGCTCCTGCTCTGCACTTTCGGTAATCGTGAAGTACTGATGCGGATCCTGATTAATCACATGACCGTTCGCCAGCACGTAAGCTTTTTGCAGCGGGTCCTGCTCATCGAGCCACTTACCGTCAAACTGCCCGTTATCTTCCAGTCGTGCGCCGCCAATTTTTAGGGAGTCATTGGCGATCTCCGGCTGCGGCAGGCTGTGGCGAGTGTCGTCAGTCTGGATCATCCAGCCAAGGATGGTGGTGTCATCAAAAGTGTCACGCAGCGTGTAACAGCCATTTTCCACTACCATTTCCAGCTCGCGTGTCCACTGCTGCCCTGGGGGCAGCGGCGTATGGATCACGTTCTGCTCGGCAATACGGATTTTGTTTTCCAGCAATTGGGTGACGACCGCCACATGGCCGGTGTCTTTAAATTCGCCGCCTTTCTGCCAGATAAGCAGAGCACCTGCAACCGGCGCACGAGGCGAACCATTCGGGAATGCCTGTAACGGCAGGATGTTGTCATTCACCACTTCACGCAGGAAGCGCAAGGAGAAGATCTCCCAGGCCATGCCCACATCGGTGAAGACCATGCCATAGTTGAGGAAGAGAAAACGGCGTGCAAATTCTACGCACTGCCATTTGTGGCCCATATATTCGTCGTCGATATAGCTACGAAAAGCAGCATCATCGTCGTAGTCCCGTGGGTCGAGGGAGCTGTAATCTGAAGAGTAGATTGCTACGCCGCCTGGGGCGTAGCCCAATAATGTCCCGAATGGGGCATCCTGACTGGTCGTTCCTTTGCTCATGCACCTTACCTCAAAACAATACAGCCTGAGCAGGTTGGCGTGAATTTTTCGCTCTGATTGCCTGCTCTGCGACACTAACCGGACAGAGGTCGACCTATCATACACCTCAACGCAGCGGCTGGCGCTCAGAGGCGAAAAATTCACAGCAGGAACTACGCCTTCTTCAACGTCACCGGTACGCTTTTATACGCCGGAGTTAAGCTTTCAGTGTCTACCGCATCCAGTGACAACAACACATTCGCTTCCGGCAGATAAGCACCAATTGAGCCCGCGGCCATGTTGTAAATCACCACCGTTAACCCGTACATCACGCGATCGGCACAGGGCAGCCCGTTATCGTCCAGCGCCTGAACGTTGACCACATCCCCCTGACTCAGGCCGCGAGCCGCTGCTTCAGTGGCACTCAAAAACACCACGTCGCGCCGACCGGTAATGCCACGATAGCGGTCGTTCATGCCATAGATAGTGGTGTTGTATTGATCGTGACTGCGCAACGTCGCCAGAACCAGCGCATCCGCAGGTTGGTTTTCCCGCACCACGGCCCGTTGGCGGCTGACGATAAAGTTGGCTTTGCCATTCTCCGTGCGCCATTCACGGCGTGAGGCTGGTGTATCCATACGAAATCCGCCTGGCTCGGTAATACGCGCGTTGTAGTTGTGGAATGCCGGAATCACGGCTTCAATGGCGTCACGGATCAACGCGTAGTCCCCGGTTAATGCTTCCCAGTTTACCGGCGAAAGCGGCAGCGTGGCGCGTGCCATTGCCGCCACAATTGCCGGTTCAGACTTTAACCATCGCGAAGCGGGTTTCAGCCCACCACAGGAAGCGTGGACCATCGACATTGAATCCTCGACGGTCACCGACTGAATGCCTGTCGCTTGCAGATCGCGTTCCGTTCTACCCAATGCGGGTAGCAGATAGTTATGTTTAGCCAACAGCAAATGCGATCGATTGAGCTTGGTTGCGATATGGACCTGCAGATCCAGCTTTTTCATCGCGGCGAAGGTACGCTGTGGTTGCGGCATAGCCACCGCCAGGTTTCCCCCCATGCAGATAAGCGCTTTCGCCTCTCCCCGCTCAATTGCCCGAATACTCTCCACGCTGGAGCGACCATGCTTACGCGAAACGGTGATAGAGAAATGCGCTTCCAGGCGTTGCAGGAAGTCTTCTGATGCCGCCTCGTTGATCCCCACCGAACGATCGCCCTGCACATTAGAATGACCGCGCAGCGGGCAGATCCCTGCGCCCTGCTTGCCGATATTGCCTTTCAGCAACAGCAGATTGATCAATTGCTGAACGTTCTCAGTACCGTTTTTATGCTGGGTGATCCCCAGACCGTAGCAGATGATAGTTGCGCGGGACTTGCTGTAACTGTGCGCCAGGTCTTCCATCTGGCTACGCGTCAGGCCGGAGTCCACTTCCAGCGCCGCCCAGCTACACTGGCGTAGATCGTCATACAGCGCCGAATAGCCTTCGGTATGCTCATCGATAAAGGCATGATCGAGACAAGGTTGTCTGTTCAACAATATCCGCGCTTCATCCATTTCGATCAGCGCCTTCATGATGCCTTTAAGCAATGAGGCATCACCGCCCATTTTGACCTGGTAGTAGTCGCTGCTGAGTTCCGTTGCCTGGCCGGTGAACATCTCTTTCGGACTCTGCGGGAAGCTAAAGCGCTCAAGCCCTCGTTCGGTCAGCGGATTGATGGAGATAATCTTAGCCCCGCGTCTGGCAACATCGCGCAGCGTGGTGAGCATGCGCGGATGGTTCGTGCCAGGGTTGTGCCCAATACAAATCACCAGATCGCAATGGTCAAAATCATTGAGCTCAACGGTTCCTTTCCCAAGGCCAATGGCCTGTGTTAACCCTGCGCTGGTAGGACCGTGGCACATGTTTGAGCAATCAGGGAAGTTGCTGCTGCCGTATTCACGGGCAAAAAGTTGGTACAGGAACGCAGCCTCGTTGGACGTTCTGCCTGAGGTATAAAACTCAACCTGTTCAGCGGAATCATAGCTGCGCAAGCGCTCGCCGATTTCCTGAAACGCGATATCCCAATCCACCGCCTGCCAGGTGTCTGATGCGGCATCGTATTTCATTGGATGCGTCAGACGACCGATATTTTCCAGCTCATAGTCGCTGTAGTGCCAGAGCGTGGAAACCGGGTGACGGCTGAAAAATTCCGGTGACGCTTTCTTGCGGGTTGTCTCCCAGGAGACCGCCTTAACGCCGTTTTCGCACAGCTCCATTGGCGCACGATGCCCGGGGTCCGGCCACGCGCAGCCCGGACAATCGAACCCTTTCACCTGGTTCATTTTGAACATCGCGATAATGTCGCGAGCAACAGCTTTTTGCGAAAACACCGAAGCAGTGACGGCTTTTACCGCGCCCCACCCACCTGCCGGGCCCTGATAACCGCTAACTCCTGGAACACCATTTTTCATTGTTACTGCTTACTGACCGCCAATTATTGATGGTGAGTACGGTAGCAATTTCCGTCCAATATTGATTTCCTCTTCATGGAGTACAGCCTGGGTACAATGAACGGATTAGTTTTATCTTCCCCTTTCAGCATAAAGCGACATAAAGTCCCAATCTGTTAAATTGAGTTCTACCTAGCTGCTACACTGCTTCAACACAACCACTCAGAAGGCAGGTCAACATGTCAGACAACACTTATCAGCCCGCGAAAGTCTGGACGTGGGAAAAATCAAACGGCGGTGCATTCGCCAATATCAACCGCCCGGTTTCCGGTGCAACGCACGAGAAAACGCTACCGGTCGGCAAACATCCGTTGCAGCTGTACTCGCTGGGTACGCCAAACGGTCAGAAAGTGACGATTATGCTGGAAGAGTTGCTGGCGCAGGGCGTCAAGGGGGCGGAATACGATGCCTGGATCATTCGCATTGGCGATGGCGATCAGTTCTCCAGCGGCTTTGTTGAAGTGAATCCAAACTCTAAGATCCCGGCGCTGCGCGACCATTCACAAAACCCGCCGGTACGTGTATTTGAATCTGGTTCGATCCTGCTCTATCTGGCGGAAAAATATGGTTACTTCCTGCCGCAGGATTTGGCGAAACGTACCGAAACGCTGAACTGGTTATTCTGGCTACAGGGTGCGGCTCCCTTCCTCGGTGGTGGTTTTGGCCACTTCTACAACTATGCGCCGGTTAAAATTGAGTACGCAATCAATCGCTTCACCATGGAAGCCAAGCGTTTACTCGACGTGCTGGATAAGCAACTTGCACATCATCAGTTTGTGGCGGGAGATGAGTACACCATTGCCGATATGGCGGTCTGGCCGTGGTTTGGCAATGTGGTATTGGGGAATGTCTATGATGCGGCAGAATTCCTTGATGCGGGTAGCTACAAGCACGTTCAACGCTGGGCAAAAGAGATTGCAGCACGTCCGGCAGTTAAGCGTGGTCG
The DNA here is from genome assembly GCF_014103415.1 of Citrobacter sp. RHBSTW-00671. Taxonomy (NCBI): domain Bacteria; kingdom Pseudomonadati; phylum Pseudomonadota; class Gammaproteobacteria; order Enterobacterales; family Enterobacteriaceae; genus Citrobacter; species Citrobacter sp. RHBSTW-00671. The sequence goes on along the minus strand of NZ_JABXPR010000001.1, from coordinate 1,337,518 downwards.
CATTGTAAACCGCACTAACGGACCGTTGAATGAGCAGCTTCATGAACGCCATGATGCCAGCGACTTCGATACCAATACCGAAGATAAACGTCAGGGTTAACGCAAAATGCCGGATGGCGACGCCGGGGCGTCGCCATCCGGCATAAAATCACGCGCTGGTAACGTCATACTCCATGCGGCGAAGTGCATCCAACGTGAATTTAGCTTCATCTTCATCAATGATGCTCATGGCGAACCCTACGTGCACCAGCACCCATTGCCCGACCAGTTCGGCAGGCTCGCCTTCACATATCAGGGCAATATTAACATCACGCTTGATGCCGCACACTTCAACCTGCGCAAGCTGGTGAATATCTTCACCAACGGCCAGAACCTGACCAGGGACTCCAATACACATATCTGACTCCGCCCCATAGCAACCTATGGGCTATTCGACTTCAATACTTTTCACTTTCAGTGAATCGCCAGCATCTACCCGCAGACGATCGCCCTGACAGAGAGGACACTGTGCATCATGCTGGGTGATCTCTACGACCTGACTGCAATCCCAGCACCACGCCTGGGCGGGTTTGTAATCAATATGCAGTTCACAACCCTGCGCCAGCGTACCCTGACAGACGATGTCGAAACTGAAACGGACGGCACTCTCCTCAACGCAGGAGAGTGCGCCAATTTCCAACCAAACGCCGGTTACGCGTTTGACACCGTGCTGCTCTGCCTGCTGTTGAATAATCTCAACCGCGCTCTGACAAAGAGACAGCTCATGCATTTTCGCAGTTCCGCCGGCCCAACAGCAGCGCACGACGTCCCATCTGCGGTGCATTCGGGTCACTTACCGGTAGCGATAACACCATCCGCGCGCAATCGTCAGTCAGGCGAACGCCTTCCTGCGCCGACAGACTATGCGAAAGCGGCGACATCAGCGAGCAGGAGAGGTATTGCGATACACCATCCAGTTCACCCACGGTAAAGGTCATCTCGCCATACGGCAGACGCAACCCAATTTTTTCGCTGACTTTACGCACGGGCCAGATCTGATCCGGCCCGGGGAAAATCAGTGCACTGAGCATCCAGGGCGTGATAACGCATCCCGTCCACTGCCCTTCAAACAGCGTAAAATCAGAGACATACACCGGCATGTTCGGATGCAGAAAAGAAAGATCGTGCATCGAACGTCGGGCAACCTCTTCAAACGCGGCCTGAATTTGCTGCTTCGGGGCTGTCTGAAAGCCTAAGAACTCCTCAGACATGTGCCTTCTCCCGTGGAATAGCTTCAACGCCAGACTCGCGCAGCGCAGCAAGAACCTGCTCAAGCGCAGGTTCAATCATCGCTTCAACCGTCGGTGTCAGCCCGATGTGCGGTTCCAGCGATTCCGGAATAACGCCGACCAAAGTCAGTTTTTTCGGAAACTCGCCGGTAAAACGCAGGGCCGACAAAACGTCGGCCAGGCCAAGCTGGTGCGGTGAGATTTTGTTGGTAAACAACGCCGGAATCTCTTCGTCCCGCAGGACCATCATCGTTCCCGGCGTGTTTTTTCTCGACACAATGGCGTCAGCGATAATCAGATGATCTCTGTTCGCCATATCGCCGAGAAGCTCCATCCCAGCCGTACCACCGTCCAGAACATCAACATAGTCTGGCAGGATGTATCGTTGTTCTAATGCCTCAACGATACGTACCCCGATGGCTTCATCGGTCAGCAAAATATTGCCGACCCCTAAGACTAATATCCGCATTACAGAACCTTAACTGAGACCACTTCGTTCCCGTCAACGTCCACCACATGCACCGCACATGACATACAAGGGTCGAAGGAGTGAATGGTACGAACCACTTCCAGCGGTTTGTTTGGATCGGCAATCGGCGTACCGACCAGCGAGCGCTCATACGGACCCACTTCATCATTAAAGTTACGTGGGCCGGAGTTCCAGGTTGACGGAACAACCGCCTGGTAGTTGCTGATAATGCCGTCTTTAATCACCATCCAGTGAGAAAGCATACCGCGCGGCGCTTCAAGGAAACCGACACCTTTGAATTCGCCTGTTGCCGGGATATCCGGTTTCACGAAGGTGGTGTGGTCGCCTTTACCGATGTTCACGATCAGCGCGTTGTACTGATCCTGCAGAACATTCTGCAGTTCACAGCAGTGAACGGTACGACCAATGATACGGCCCAGCGTAGAGTGCAGCTGCGACACTGCGATAGTTTTACCGGTCAGCTTGGTGTAAATCGCGATGATTTCATTCAGCTTGGCATGAGTTGACTCGCGTTTAGCTGCAAGTTTACACAGCATGTTGGCCAGCGGACCCACTTCAACCGTTTTACCGTAGAAGGTCGGCGCTTTAACCCAGGAGTATTTGCCGTCGTCTGACCAACCGGTGTAATCAGGAACCGTTGTGCCTTCCCACGGTGCCTGCGGCGCTTCGTCTTTGTACCACGCGTGTTTCGCACTCTCCTGAATCCCTTTAATCAGGTACTCATCTGAATGAGAAGTGATCGGACGATAGGTCGACAGATCAGCATCGGTGATATAACCGCCTGGGAACAGGAAGCTACCGTTTTTACCGTCAGTCGGGAATTCCGGCGCGCTCAGGTAGTTAACCGCACCCTGACCACGTTCCAGCCACTCAGGATAGAACGCAGCAATAACTGCGGTATCCACCTTGTAAACCTGCTCAACAAAGTCGCTCAGCTTATCGATGAAGGACTTGATGTACATCAGACGTTCAAGGTTCAGTACACCAAGGCCGTCAAGGTTAATGGGGTTCGCAACCCCACCAACGGCCAGGTTCTGAATGTGCGGTGTTTTACCGCCCAACAGCGCCACAACGCGGTTAGCATCACGCTGGCATTCCAGCGCCTGCAGGTAGTGTGCAACCGCAATCAGGTTCACTTCCGGCGGCAACTGCATTGCCGGGTGACCCCAGCAGCCGTTGGCAAAAATACCTAACTGACCGCTGGCAACAAGGTCTTTGATCTTGTTCTGTACCTTGGTGAACTCTTCAGCGCTGTTCAGATGCCAGGAGGACACGCCGTTCAGCATCGCCGAGGCTTTCGCCGGATCGGCTTTCAGTGCGGAAGTAATATCCACCCAGTCCAGCGCAGAGAGCTGGTAGAAGTGCACGATATGGTCATGCGTGGTATGCGCGGCCAGAATGATGTTACGGATGTACTGTGCGTTCACCGGAACATCAATATTCAGCGCGCTTTCAGCTGCACGAACAGAAGAGATAGCGTGAGTTGTGGTGCAAACACCACAAATACGCTGAACAATCATCCAGGCATCGCGCGGATCGCGATTCTTCACGATCTCTTCCATGCCGCGCCACATGGTACCGGAAGCCCATGCTTTAGATACCACGCCATTTTCGATTTCGCAGTCGATGCGTAAATGACCCTCAATACGGGTTACCGGATCAATAGTAATTCTCTGGCTCATGCTTTGCTCGCCTCATGACGATTTTGATCGTTTTGTTTTAAAGGAGGAAGTATCGGCAGTAGACGAATGAGTACGATGTATGCACAAATCTCAATAGCCACAAAACCAATAGAAATCAACAGTTCTTCCCATGTCGGGAAGTAGTGGTAGCCACCACCAGGATTGAATGCCACCAGCGAATAGGACAGACGCCATGTTGCACAACCCAGCAATGCGCTCAACGCGGACAGATACAGCATACGCGAGTCATTGCGCAGTTTCGTGACACGCAGCACCACCAGCGGGAAGACCATCAGCACGACTTCAATCCAGAACATCACGGAGTAAAGATCGCCTGCAAACGCATACGACAGCTTGTCGCGGTAGATCAACTCGCCAAAGCGCAGGACCACGAAAATCGCCAGCAATATGCTGATGGTATTCGTCAGCTTGATGAACAGACTTTTCTCGTCCGGACCGTTACCTTTCAGACCCGCTTGTACCAGTGAGCCTTCAAAAATGACGATCGAGAAACCCATTATAAAGGCGGTTAATACAGAGAAAAGTGGCAACATTTCATAAGCTTGCCATAGCGGATGTACTTTATAGCCCGCAGAAATCATCAATGAACCCATTGAAGACTGGTGCATGGTCGGCAGCAGCGCGCCGAGAGCGATAATAAAGAACATCACTTTATTCAAACGCTTGAGCGATACTTTCCAGCCCAGACGTTCGAACAAGGCCGGAGCAAATTCCAGCGCCATGATACCGATATAGATGGTCATACAGACCGCCGTTTCAAACAGTACCGAGTTCACGTTGAAGTGACCAGGAATGTAGAAATACGGCAGGTTCCAGTAACGACCGACGTCAATGGTGATCGACAAACCACCCAGCGAGTAACCAAACAGGCTCGCCAGCAGCGCCGGACGTACCAGCGGATGGTATTGTCCTTTGTTGAAAACATACACCGCCCACGCCAGCGCCCAACCACCACACGCGAAACCGGTACCGATCAACAGGTCAAATGCGATCCATACGCCCCACGGGAAACCGCCGTTCAGATCGGAAACTGACCCCAATCCGAAGACCAGACGTTTTACGATCAGGAGCATACACAGGACGATTAACGGCCCAAAAATAATGACCGGTTTGCTGATTATTCTTCCGCCCAGCGGTTTAGGATCATGACTCATGATCGTCTCCTCCATCGTGATGGTCGTTTTTCGTATTACGACGAACCAGCACGGTTAAGCCCGCCAGCGCTGCCAGGGGTAAAATCATGCCCTTATACAGGGAATGTTGAACATGTTCGGAACGCGCACCGGTTGAAAGGTCATCCAGTTTTGGCAGATCCAAATCCTCGTAAGGAACACCCGTCAGCACCATAACCTGCGTACCACCGCCTTCCTTTTCACCGTACAGGTGCGGATAGTACTTCGGTACCGTATGCAAATAGGTATCACCAGCGTTCACTGTCTGACGCGGATAGTGGTATTCGCTACCAGGCTTCAGTGCGAGACGTTTTTTCGCCTCAGCCATCAGCTCTTCACGCGTACCAAAAATCACGGCACCGGCAGGACACACTTCAACACACCCCGGTAAACCGCCTTTGTCCAGACGTTCAACGCCTTTCTGGTTACACAGTTCACATTTGTGAAGCGCACCAAACGGGTTGTTGTAGTCGTACTTAGGCACGTTGTACGGGCAGGCAACCATGCAATAGCGGCAGCCAGTACAGACATCTTTGTCATAGTGGACGATGCCGGTTTTCGGGTCTTTCTTCAGCGCGGAAACCGGGCAAACGGAGACGCAGTTCGGATCGACACAGTGCATACACTGTTTCTTAATGTACGCGTAGCCATTCTCTTCCTGGTCTTTGTTAACACCTGTTCCGCTACGCCACACCTGGATGATGTTGTTGGTGTACGGTGACAGTTTGTCGTTGTTCGACCAGGTCTGCTCGCCTTCCGGGTTACGCGCCGGGAAGTTGATATCCTGACACTTGGTGACGCAGGCCTGGCAGCCTACGCACAGCGTCGAATCATAGAGCATCCCAAGTGAACCTGGGATCGGCGGACGGTTTTCTGCAGCCGCATGACTGATGGACGGCGCAGCGCCCAACAGCAATGCCCCGCTGGAGGCTGCTTTAATAAAGTTACGTCTGTTCACGGTTATTCTCCCCGTGAGTCAGCGTTATCTTTCTTCTGCTGACGCCCCAGTTCACGTACCGCCATCACGCTGACGCCGGCAACCAGTCCTACTACGCCGCCAAGCAGCCCAATAGCCCCAGCTGAAATGTTGCCGCCTTCTTTCATGTTGACATCAGGCTTCTCTGAACGCGGGGTTTGGTTTTCCACATGGGCGAGTTGGTGAATGCCTTTATGGAAACCGACGCCTTCTTCGTTACAGCCGTAGCAAGGGTGGCCGATCGCCACCGGCCACACGCCGCCAACGTCGCAGAATTGCAATGTTGAGCAGTTGCCGTACGTTTCTGGCCCTTTACAGCCCAGATGATAGAGGCACCAACCTTCACGGTGGCCTTCATCGCCGAACTCTTTAGCAAAACGACCGGCATCAAAGTGCGGGCGACGTTCGCAGTGTTCGTGAATCAAACGACCGTAGGCAAATGTCGGACGGTTTTTAGTATCCAGCTTCGGCGGCTTACCATAAGTGATGATATGCGCGACCGTGGCGAGGAAGTTATGCGGGTTAGGCGGACAGCCTGGGATGTTGATGATGGTTTTGCCTGGCATAACTTCTTGCAAGCCGACTGCGCCCGTTGGGTTCACGCCAGCGGCAGCGACACCACCCCATGCGGCACAAGAGCCGATAGCGATGATAGCTGCTGCACCTTCGGCCGCTCTGCGGATGTGATCCACAATTGGCTCACCGGCAACCATGCAGTAAATACCATTATCTTTTAGTGGTATAGAACCATCTACCACCAGAACATATTGCCCTTTGTACTTCTCCAGAGCGTTATGTTTGTTCTCTTCGACCTGGTGGCCAAAGGCGGCAGAGAGTACCTCATGGTATTCCAGAGAGATCGTCTCCAGAACGAGGTTTTCCACTGTAGGGTGTGTCGCACGAAGCAGCGATTCAGTACAACCCGTACACTCCTGAGCACCAATCCAGATAACCGGTGGGCGCTGAGGACGAGAAACTGATTCGGCCATTTCTGCGGCGGCTTTGCTACTGAGCCCCATGGTAGCGGCCAGTGCTGCACAAAGCTTCATGAAATCACGGCGATTGATGCCGTTCGAATTGATGAGAGAATTATCTCCAGTCATTTTATTGTTATTCCGTTGCGAAGACCTGGCTTTTATTTTGCACCATTCGCATGTTGCTTATTGCGATCGGCGCGCCATTACCACACTTTTTATATGGTTATGTGCATTATAATACTTCGGCGGAGCAACAAAACGAAGGCGTAGGTCAATAGTGTAATTAATTAAAGCAAGATAATACCCCTTTTGGATCAAGCTTCGAGCCGATAGCCGGCCATGAAAAACCGAATTGTTGTACTCGACTGGTTCTCTTTGAAGAAATCCATCACCATCTCTTTATCCAGCCCGTAACGGCGCGTCAGGATCCCCGCTTCCCATGCGCTGAGCTGTCGGTCGCCCGTTTTTTCAAACATTCGATGTGAAAAACCCAGAACAAAACCGCGTTTATAATCTGAACAAAAATTCGCCACTGAACGAGCACTGTCCGCACTTGAGGCGTTCAATCCGGCCATCAGGCCCTTACCAAAATGGTTGTCCATGCATAACCTCCAATCGCTATATAACAAATTATATAGCGATTTTTTAAGCAAAGGCCAGAGGTATCACGCACTTTTTTGTGCCAGATTAAAAGGACACCCACTCGTCCGTTTTAAGCGCTGCAGAGGTTCTGCTTTCTGCGGAAGGGGAAGCAGTATTTGTCGATGCATATTGCACATCGTTAGCTGAAAGCCGGAATTGCTGTACAGAGCGTTGCAGCTCTTCCGTTTGCCGTTCCAGCGCTACTGCCGCAGCGGAGACTTGTTCTACTAACGCGGCATTCTGTTGCGTCACGCTGTCCATCTGAGTGATCGCAACGCTGACCTGCGAGATGCCTTTATTCTGCTCTTCAGAAGCAGAGGCAATTTGTTTCATGATAACGGTCACTTCGGTCGCGCCGCGCAGAATCGCTTCCATCGTTAACCCGGTCTCTTTGACCAGTCGCGCCCCCTGATCGACACGACGCGACGATTCACCGATTAATGTCTCAATCTCTTTTGCCGCGCCGGCGCTACGGCTGGCGAGATTGCGTACTTCCCCCGCTACCACGGCAAAACCACGTCCCTGTTCACCAGCCCTGGCCGCTTCAACGGCGGCGTTAAGCGCCAGAATGTTGGTCTGGAAAGCAATGCTATTAATGACGGAGGTAATTTCTGCGATCTGTTTAGAACTGGCTGCAATACCATCCATGGTGTCGACCACTTCAGAAACCAACTTGCTTCCTTTACCCGCCGTTTCTGTTGCGGTATCGGCAAGCTGGCTGGCCTCACGCGCATTTTCGGCGTTAAGTTTTACCGTTGCGGTCAGCTCTTCCATGCTGGCAGCCGTCTCTTCCAGCGCCGCCGCCTGCTCTTCAGTACGGGAAGAGAGATCGTTGTTGCCGGTAGAAATTTCCGTAGCGCCTCGCCAGATGTTGTCACTGCCTGAACGAATCGTACTTACGGCTTCACGCAGGCTGTCCTGCATTGCGCACAATAAAGGGACCAGTTGGCCGACACAGTTCCGGCCGAATTCTTCAATCGGATGGCTGAGATCGCCCTGGGCAATCTGGCGGAACTGCTGGCGAATACGGCCGAGAGGTTTCACCATCATGGTAACGAGGTAACGATCGGTGAAGAAAAGGAGGGCGATCCCGAGGATAACGGCAGTCATAATCAGTGTCCGAATGATCGACGTTTTACCGTCTACCATAATACGCGTCGCGTCCAGTCGCATGCCGGCGGCGGCATTAAACCGTTCAGCGCTGGCACCAAATTCACGGCTCAGTGCGGGCGTAATCGTGCTGGCATGTTCCGAAAACGCCGTCAGCGAGCCCTGCTGCGCCAGCTGCATTTGCGGTATCACGCCTTTATCCAGTAAAGCTTGCCACTTGGCCAGCACTGCTGCTGAAATTTCCGGGTCCATCGGACCGGGAGACAATGTTTTCATCTCCTGGAGCTTTTGGCTCAGATTATCCAGCGATTGCTGGGCAGGTGTGAAATCAGGCGTTCCACCACCAATTTTGACATCCACTGCGCGGCTCAGGCGCGTCACAAAGCGAAAGTACTGATCGTTCCCCTGGCTCAGCACCGTCATCTGTTTGACGAGATGGCGGTCAATATCATTCCCTTCTGATATTTTTGATAAAGCATGAAGACTGAATAAACCCACGCCCGACCAGAGCAGGCAAAAAAGTCCAAGTATTGCCAGCATGACAATACGAATAGTGAAGTTTTTCAGCAAATACATAATAATTTCCTTGCCATTGATGAGGAATTCGCCATCAGGCGATACTTTCCCTTGTTATCGGCAGGCAATGGAGAAGATATAATACGTTCTTTATTTTTTTACTTTTTTAAGTCTATCTATTATCCCTGCGGGTCATATCAATATGAATGTTAATGAAATTAGGTAGCATTATTATTCAGATAATTAACCTAAAGCTGTAAATAATGCGTTGTTTTTCATAACAAATATTTATCAAACCAGGCAAGAGTGCGTTCCCAGGCTAAATCAGCAGCTGCTTTATCATAACGGGGTGTCGAATCGTTATGAAAACCATGATTAACACCGGGATAGATATATGCTTGATAGATTTTCTTATTCGCTTTGAGTGCAGCTTCATAAGCGGGCCAGCCTTCATTAATTCGTGTGTCTAGTTCTGCATAGTGTAATAATAAAGGCGCATTAATTTTAGGGACATCGGAAGCCGGAACCTGACGCCCATAAAAGTGCACCGCACATGCCAGTTCAGGGAAAGCAACAGCCGCGGCATTCGCCACACCGCCGCCGTAGCAAAATCCGATGATCCCCACCTTTCCCGTCGTCATCGAATAACGCTGCATAAATTCAATAGCGGCAAAAAAATCATTCATCAGCTTAACGGGATCAACCTGCTGCTGTAATTCCCGGCCTTTATCATCATTGCCGGGATAACCGCCCAGTGAACTTAATCCATCGGGGGCCAGCGCAATATAACCGGCCTTCGCCACCCGCCGTGCAACATCCTCAATATACGGATTCAAACCGCGATTCTCATGTACCACAACCACTGCCGGAACCTTCCCCGTCGCCTTCGCGGGTTTCACCAGATAACCTCGCACATCACCATGCCCATCAGGCGATGGATAGGTAATGTATTCTGCCAGAATATCGGGATCGGTAAATTCTACCTGCGTTGCCAGAGCATAATTCGGTTTCAGCAAATTGAATAGCGCCAGTGCCGTCATGCCCCCTACCGCATATTTCGCCGCCAGATTCAGAAACTCTCGTTTAGATATTTTGCCATGGGCGTAATAGTCATAGTAATCGAGCAACTCCTGCGGAAAGTCTTTAGCAGTCAAACGCGGCATGGTCGCACTCCTGAATGATGTTTTTTTAAGCAAAGCACAGTGGTCTGTTTTTGCCCAGTTTTTCATCCCAATGTGACCTGGTGAACGGGATATTCACCACGAACCCGCTAGAATAGAAACGTTGTTTTGAAATTCACCTGCACTAAGGAGATCTCATGGCCTGGTTTGCCAATCCTGAACGTTATGAGCAAATGCTCTATCGCTACTGTGGTCGCAGCGGTTTGCGCTTGCCCGCGCTGTCGCTGGGTTTATGGCACAGTTTTGGACACGTTCACGCTCTGGATTCACAACGAGCACTGCTGCGAAAAGCATTTGATTTAGGGATCACGCATTTTGATTTAGCCAATAACTACGGGCCGCCTCCGGGCAGTGCTGAAGAGAATTTTGGTCGCTTACTGCGCGAGGATTTTGCACAATATCGTGATGAATTGATCATCTCGACCAAAGCGGGTTACGACATGTGGCCGGGGCCGTACGGTTCTGGCGGCTCACGCAAGTATCTGCTGGCCAGCCTCGACCAGAGCCTTAAGCGTATGGGTCTCGACTATGTCGATATCTTCTATTCGCACCGCGTTGATGAAAACACCCCAATGGAAGAGACCGCTTCCGCGCTGGCCCATGCCGTGCAAAGTGGCAAAGCGCTGTATGTCGGCATCTCATCTTATTCGCCAGAGCGCACGCAGAAGATGGCCGAACTGCTGCGGGAATGGAAAATTCCGCTGCTTATCCACCAGCCATCCTACAACCTGCTTAACCGCTGGGTAGACAGCAGCGGCTTGCTGGATACGCTGGAATCCAACGGGATGGGCTGTATTGCTTTCACCCCGTTAGCGCAGGGGTTGCTGACAGGGAAATACCTCAACGGCATTCCTGATGGTTCCCGCATGCAGCGTGAAGGGAAAAAAGTCCGTGGACTGACGGAAAATATGCTGACGGAAGCAAATCTTAACAGTCTGCGTTTGCTCAATGAGATGGCTCAACAGCGTGGGCAGTCGATGGCGCAAATGGCGTTAAGCTGGTTACTAAAAGATAACCGGGTCACATCGGTATTAATTGGCGCCAGCCGACCTGAGCAGTTAGAAGAGAACGTTCAGGCACTGGCAAACCTGACATTCAGCACCGAAGAACTGGCGCAGATCGATAAACATGTCGCGGACGGCAAGCTCAATCTGTGGCAAGCCTCATCAGACAAGTAACGATCTGACCATGACGCCGGGTGTCGTCCTACCCGGCCTTAATGGCCCGCTGATGAGAGCGGGCAAGTCAATCTCGCCTCACACCTCGTCCTCTTTAATCAACGGACGCTGGTATTCCGGCCACACCAGCGCGACAAGTGCAGGATATGCTTCCAGGCTGAACTCCCTGAAGCACTGTCGCAAGTTAAGCACATCCAGATCGGCGTGCGGGACTTTCTCCCCGCTGAGGCAGCGCTTTTTGATATTGTCGTAATACTTATAAACCGCAGAGTTAAGATCGCTACAGCGCCGCTGTGCGTCAAAGAGCCCGGGCGTTTCATTCAGCTCCACCATCGTCATCCGCTTGACTGTAGAGTGGATAAAATCGATATATTCGTGATTGACTCGCCAATACCATACCGGAGTAATCGAATTCATCAGGGCAGAAAAATGATCTTCTCCCTCTTCTTTACTTAGCAGTTCCGGCTGGTGCTGTGCGTTAACATCTTCGGCATAACGGTTTTTATTTGCACTACGCATTAGCAAAAGTACCCCGCAGGTAAGCAATAGCAGGGTAATAACAGAATAAAATATACTGTTCATAGCAGGCTCCATTTTTTTTGATTTTAAAATTACCCCATGCTATTGTCAACGCGGCCTACCTTATTAAAAACATCATATTATTGGCAGCAAAGGATATTTCAACATGCTTCCCGAGCATCTTGTTCCCTCTCGTTTTCATTTATCCGCAACCCCGAACAATACAAACGCCACAGAAAATAGTGAAAATTTGACTCAGGGAAAGATAACGCTAAGTGATTACGAATCAGAAATTTTGATTAGTTCTGCAGCTACCGGCCAGTCCCGGAATATGTTATTTGAAGAGTGCGATCGTCATTTAAAAGAGCGTCTTTTCCGCGCCGCAAAAATCGAGTCATTTACTCGCCTGCTCAATTCATTACAGGCGGAAGGCGACATTAACGCCCAGGAATTAAGTAAAATTTTGGCCAAAAAAACAGCCATGATAAATGAACAAGGCAACAAAATTTGGCTTAATTTAATTACTCGCGAAACCAACGATCCTATTTTTTATTCTCTGGAAGAGAAATAAAATGAAAGATGTTGAAGATAATAATGTTTATTTGGCTTTAGATAACCATAAAAGTGATGAGTTTGTCTTAAAACAAAATCTGTCTGTGTTGATAGCCAATAAAAACGCGACGCTGGAAAGCCTTGCTCAAGAGATGGTTTCTATACCCGCCGCGCTGGTGCGAATGAAATGGCAAAATCGTCATGAAATCTACGCACTGCAAGCCAAAGAAGAGATTTACGGTGCCACTATCGAGGCCATCATCGCTCAGCAACCAGAATTGCGGGACAAAATCATGGCCCGTCTGGAAAGCACTTACCAGCATCTGCTTGCGCGTGAAACCGCCACACTGCGCCTGACCCGTAAGCTATCCGAAGGGAACTACGAGCCCACAAAAATCACGACGGTGGCGTTGGACGAGAACAGATAAGGCAAAAGACTTGCAGGGGAGTGATATCAGGAGAAGCTTGCCGGGTAAGGTCGAACCTGTACCCGGCAACAAGGATTATTTGGCTTTCACCGTCTCTTCACCGACCAAACCAATCTTCAGGTAGCCCGCCTGATGCAACGTATCCATAACCTTCATCATGGTTTCGTAGTCGACGGTTTTATCTGCCCGGAAGAAGACAGTGGTGTCTTTCTTGCCTTCCGTTAACGCGTTTAGCTCGTTAATCATCGTCTCATCGGTGACCTGATCGTTACCAATAAACATGGTGTTATCGGCTTTTACTGACAGGTAAACCGGTTTTTCCGGACGCGGTTGCGGCGTACTGGTGGATGCAGGGAGATTCACCTTCACATCCACGGTTGCCAGCGGTGCTGCCACCATAAAGATGATCAACAATACCAGCATGACGTCGATAAACGGCGTCACGTTGATGTCATGCATTTCACCGTTATCGTCCAGGTTTTCATTAAAGCTCATTGCCATGGAACATTATCCTACACGTAATTTCTGCGCAGCACGTACCGGGTGTGCAGACGCGCTTGCACTCAGGTCCAGGTCACGACTTTGCAGCAACAGCACCTGCGCCGCGACATCGCCCAGCATCGCTTTATAGCTGCCAATCTGACGAGCAAAAATGTTGTAGATAACAACAGCAGGGATTGCCGCGACCAGACCGATCGCGGTCGCTAACAAGGCTTCTGCAATACCTGGAGCAACAACAGCCAGGTTGGTGGTTTGGGTTTGTGCGATACCGATGAAGCTATTCATGATGCCCCATACTGTACCAAACAACCCGACAAATGGAGAGATAGCCCCGATGGTTGCCAGGTATCCATTACCCCGCCCCATCTGACGGCCGACGGCGGCAACGCGACGCTCCAGACGGAAACCGGTACGCTCTTTGATCCCTTCGTTATCATCACTGCCTGCTGACAGTTCCAGTTCATTCTGCGCTTCATTAATCAGCAGAGAACCCAGGCTTTTGGCATCGAATCCAGCGGCAATCTCACTTGCCATTTCTAAAGAGCGGGCATCTGCCAGCATTTGCTGTTCGCGCTTAAGACGGCGCTTCTGCGTAAAGAACTCAAGGCTCTTACTAAAGAAGATAGCCCAGGTGACCACTGACGCCAAAATCAGCCCAATCATCACGCACTTAACCACGATATCGGCGTGCTGATACATACCCCAGACGGAAAGGTCCGTCTGCATCAAATTATTACCCACTCTGTATCTCCAGGACGCAAATCACAAAATCTGAGCGTAATCATATCAAAACGACGTCGAATTGATAGTCGTTCTCATTACTATTTACATAGTGCCGCACCTTTGGTTTCTTTTCCTTGCGCTCACGCAGTAAAAAAGTCACCAGAAATCGATTTGAGAATATTTTGTACTTTATGGCTATTCTGCAGGACGCGGCAGATGAGATTCATGCTAGTTTAGACATCCAGACGTATAAAAACAGGTAATACAACATGGCAGATAAGCAGCTTGAGACCAAACTCGTTCACGCCGGGCGTAGTAAAAAATACACGCTGGGTTCGGTAAATAGCGTGATCCAGCGCGCGTCTTCACTGGTATTCGACACCGTTGAGGCGAAAAAACAGGCGACGCATAACCGCGCAAACGGTGCCCTTTTCTATGGACGTCGCGGCACGCTGACGCATTTCTCACTGCAGGAAGCGATGTGTGAACTGGAAGGCGGCGCGGGCTGCGCCCTGTTCCCCTGCGGTGCAGCAGCCGTTGCCAACACCATCCTTGCCTTTGTTGAACAAGGCGATCATGTGCTGATGACCAACACCGCCTATGAACCCAGCCAGGATTTCTGCACTAAGGTGCTGGGCAAGCTTGGCGTGACAACCGGCTGGTTCGATCCGCTGGTCGGCGCGGATATTGTGAAGCATATACAGCCGAACACTAAAGTCGTTTTTCTGGAATCTCCAGGTTCTGTCACCATGGAAGTTCATGATGTTCCAGCCATTGTTGCCGCAGTCAGAAGCGTAGTGCCTGACGCGATCATCATGATTGATAACACCTGGGCTGCGGGCGTGTTGTTCAACGCGCTGGATTTCGGTATCGATATCTCAATTCAGGCAGGGACGAAATATCTGATTGGTCATTCTGACGGCATGGTTGGGACAGCGGTATCCAATGCCCGTTGCTGGGATCAACTGCGTGAAAACGCCTATCTGATGGGACAAATGCTGGATGCTGATACCGCCTATATGACCAGCCGCGGATTGCGGACGTTAAGCGTTCGCCTGCGCCAACACCATGAAAGCAGTTTAAAAGTCGCCGAATGGCTGGCTGACCATCCGCAGGTTGCCCGCGTGAATCACCCGGCGCTTCCCGGCAGCAAGGGACACGAGTTCTGGAAACGCGATTTTACCGGTAGCAGCGGTCTGTTCTCATTTGTTCTGAATAAGAAGCTAAATAATGAAGAGCTGTCTGCGTATCTGGATCACTTCAGCCTGTTCAGCATGGCCTATTCCTGGGGCGGTTTTGAATCACTGATTCTGGCTAACCAACCGGAACATATCGCAGCAATCCGTCCACAAGGCAAAGTGGACTTCAGCGGAACGCTCATCCGTTTACACATCGGTTTAGAGAATGTTGACGATCTGATTGCCGATTTAGCCGCAGGATTTACCCGAATCGAGTAACATTGCCGCAGATGGACATATATGCAGACACTTCTGGTGGAAAAGTCTGCAATTGTTGCGTCCGGGATCAAGGCATCCCGGACAATTCAGGAGTACAATCCACCTATAAACGCTGTTCCACAGGAAAGTCCATGGTAGTCATTCAAGATATTATCTCCGCGCTCTGGCAACACGATTTTGCCGCGCTGGCGGACCCACACGTCGTGAGCGTGGTGTACTTTGTGATGTTCGCCACGCTGTTTTTAGAAAATGGCCTACTGCCCGCTTCCTTTTTGCCCGGTGACAGCCTGCTATTACTGGCAGGAGCGCTGATCGCTCAGGACGTGATGAGTTTTTTACCTACCATAGCGATTCTGACTGCCGCTGCCAGCCTCGGTTGCTGGCTGAGCTACATTCAGGGGCGCTGGCTGGGTAATACGCGAACAGTGAAAGGCTGGCTGGCACAATTACCTGAAAAATATCATCAGCGTGCGACCTGTATGTTTGACCAACACGGGTTGATGGCGCTGCTCGCCGGACGTTTCCTGGCGTTTGTTCGCACCCTGCTGCCAACCATGGCGGGGATTTCAGGGCTGCCTAACCGTCGCTTCCAGTTTTTTAACTGGCTGAGCGGTCTGCTGTGGGTCACTGTGGTCACCAGTTTCGGCTATGCGCTCAGCATGATCCCGTTTGTTAAACGTCACGAAGATCAGGTAATGACCTTTTTAATGATCCTGCCCATCGCCCTGCTAACCGCAGGTCTGCTGGGAACGCTGTTTGTGGTGATTAAAAAAAAATACTGTAGCGCCTGAGCTGCGTCCGTAGGCCGGGTAAACCCCGGCATTTCGCCTTACAGTGCACGGCTTTAAGGCCTACGGTGAACCAGTCTGACCGACAAGAGATCAACTCCCCTGCATCATCCGAATTCTGGCTGCATCTTCCCCTGGCGTGACGCCAAAGTAACGTTTGAACTCCCGACTAAACTGCGATGCGCTCTCATAACCCACACGCATGGCCGCCGCACTGGCTTTCATCCCGTCATGAATCATCATCATCCGCGCTTTATGCAATCGATAGCTCTTCAGATACTGCAACGGTGAAGTACTGGTCACCGATTTAAAATTATGATGGAACGCCGACACGCTCATATTGGCCTCTGCCGCCAGTTGCTCAACATTAAGATTTTCGGTGTACTTGGTTTCAATTCGCTTCAGCACACGGCTTATCAAACTGAAATGCGTCTGGCGACTGACCAGCGCCAGCAAGGCTCCGCCACGCGGCCCGGTCAGCACATGGTAGAGGATCTCACGAATAATCTGTTTTCCCAAAATACGTGCATCCAATGGCCGCTCCATCACATCCAGCAGGCGTTCCGCAGCACAGAGAATTTCATCGGATAGCGTCGCCGAATTGATCCCGCTTGCCGCCATTGCGGGTTGAAACAACTCATCCTCGCCAATATCCATCAGCAATTCCTGCAACTGCAGGATATCGACGTTCAGGCGGATACCAGCCAACGGAACGTCCGGTGTCGCATAAGTTTCACATTCAAAGGGTAAAGGTACTGTGAGCAGTAAGTATTCGTTGGCATCATAGCGAAAGACACGCTCGTTGATATAACCAATTTTATATCCTGAAAAGAGAAATATAATGCCAGGCTGATACATCACGGGTGTGCGCACCCCGGGTTCAGAGCCGTACAGTAAGCGAATATCAGGCAGCAGATCATTCAATTTATTTTCATTATTTTTCAGCTGCTTAATTTTATCTGTCAGCAGGAGACAGATCTCATCACGGTTCATAGGGCACCACTTCATCATTGATTTGCAACCTTGATATAGTGCGCACTTTTATCCATTTTCTCCAGTAGTCTGTAGAAATGGGCAAGACATCGGCAGAAATGAGCATTGAGAGGAACGCGTCTGACGACCACAATGTTCACCATCAGGCAGACACTCGCCTACCCTCTTTTTTACCCACACAAGGTAACGAGCAATGAACAACTTTAATCTCCATACCCCAACCCGCATTCTGTTTGGTAAAGGCGCGATTGCAGAACTGCGCGACCAAATCCCGCAGGATGCTCGCGTACTGATTACCTACGGCGGTGGTAGCGTGAAAAAAACAGGCGTTCTGGCACACGTTCAGGACGCACTGAAAGGTCTGGATGTGCTCGAGTTTGGCGGTATTGAGCCGAACCCATCCTATGAAACGCTGATGAACGCGGTAAAAATCGTGCGTGATGAGAAGGTGACATTCCTGCTGGCGGTAGGCGGCGGTTCGGTGCTGGATGGCACAAAATTCATCGCCGCAGCGGCACATTATGCTGACGGCGTTGACCCGTGGCGCATTCTGGAAACACGCGGTAACCACGTACAAAGCGCCGTCCCAATGGGCTCGGTACTGACCCTGCCAGCAACCGGCTCTGAATCTAACTCTGGTGCGGTAATTTCGCGTAAAACGACTGGCGACAAACTGGCCTTCATGACCCCGTTTGTCCAGCCGGTATTTGCTGTACTCGATCCGGTTTACACCTATACCCTGCCGCCGCGTCAGGTTGCCAACGGCGTGGTAGATGCTTTTGTTCATACCGTAGAACAATACGTGACTTATCCGGTAGACGGGAAAATTCAGGATCGCTTCGCCGAAGGCATTCTGCTGACGCTGATAGAAGACGGTCCGAAAGCGTTGCAGGAACCGGAAAACTACAATGTGCGTGCGAACGTCATGTGGGCAGCCACTCAGGCACTGAACGGTCTGATCGGCGCAGGCGTACCGCAGGACTGGGCAACCCATATGCTGGGTCACGAACTGACGGCAATGCACGGACTTGACCACGCTCAGACGCTGGCAATCGTCCTGCCTGCATTGTGGAATGAAAAACGCGATACCAAGCGTGCCAAACTGCTGCAATACGCAGAGCGCATCTGGAATATCACCGAAGGCTCCGAAGACCAGCGCATTGATGCCGCGATTGCCGCCACCCGTCAGTTCTTCGAACAAATGGGTGTACCGACTCGCCTGTCTGACTACGGTCTGGATGGCAGCTCCATCCCGGCACTGCTGGAAAAACTGGAAGCGCATGGCGGTACGAAACTGGGCGAACATCAGGACATTACGCTGGACGTCAGCCGCCGGATTTACGAAGCTGCCCGCTAAGGTTTTTTGACCTCTGACTTTCGTTTTTGGCTATTTATACCAGGCTTAAGTCACATAAACCTCACCGGGGCTTGCTCCGGTGTACTCAATTTACACCCAATCATTCAGATGCATCGAGGCGGCAATTGAGTGAATCCCCGGGAGCGTACATAAGTCCGTGACCAGGGTAAACGCAAGCAGCCAACCAAGAGGCAGCCTGAAGGATTAAGTGTGGGGGGAATTATGACCGGTCCAACCATTATCAAGCTACAGGATGGTAACGTCATGCCGCAACTGGGCCTGGGGGTCTGGAAGGCAAGCAACGAAGAAGTCATCACCGCCATTCATAAAGCGCTGGAAGTAGGGTATCGCTCAATTGATACCGCTGCGGCGTACAAAAACGAAGAAGGAGTCGGCAAAGCAATACGCGATGCTGGCGTACCGCGCGAAGAGTTATTCATTACCACCAAGTTGTGGAATGATGACCAGAAACGCCCGCGGGAAGCGTTGCTCGAAAGCATGGAGAAACTCCAGCTCGATTACCTCGATCTCTACCTGATGCACTGGCCTGTCCCGGCGATCGATCACTACGTTGAAGCGTGGGAAAACATGATCGACCTGCAAAAAGAGGGGCTGATTAAGAGCATCGGCGTGTGCAACTTTCAGATCAATCATCTCCAGCGCCTGATGGATGAAACCGGCGTCCCTCCGGTGATTAACCAGATCGAACTTCATCCGCTTATGCAGCAACGCCAGCTTCACGCCTGGAACGCAACGCATAAAATCCAGACCGAATCCTGGAGCCCGCTGGCGCAAGGCGGTAAAGATGTATTTGATCAAAAGATCATCCGTGACCTCGCTGAAAAATATGGCAAATCACCGGCGCAGGTCGTCATTCGCTGGCATCTGGATAGCGGCCTGGTGGTGATCCCGAAATCCGTCACCCCTGCCCGCATTGCAGAGAACTTCAACGTCTGGGACTTCCGCCTGGACAAAGATGAACTCGGTGAAATCGCAAAACTCGATCAAGGTAAACGCCTGGGCCCTGACCCGGATCAGTTCGGCGGTTAATCTCTCCTCTCCAGCCCGGCATTCCCGTCGGGCTTTTCCCTTGCCGAAATATTAAGAAACAATAAACGCACAACTATAGATGTATTTATGGCACATCCACGTGCAGCATTACGCAATATAACTTACTAATTATTCAGTAATAATATTGTTCTCATGAATACATCACAAATATCTATAGGTGCGTGACCATGGCGGGAAAAACACAGCAAGGCGTCAAATGGCTCCCATTGATTCTTATACTATTTATTTCTGCCGGGCTCTGGCAGCTTACCCCACCCAGTGGGTTAAGTGCGCCAGCCTGGCATTCAGCCATTATCTTCGTTGCTACCATTGCTTCTATCGTGGCAAAAGTTCTGCCTATTGGCGCAGTCGGCATTATCGGTATTACCGTTTTTGCCCTCGCTTATGCTGCCGGGGATAAAACCGCCAGCGGTGCCATTACCACCGCACTGAGCGAACTGAACAGTTCGCTGATCTGGCTGATTGTCGTCGCCTTTATGATTGCCCGCGGGTTTATCAAAACCGGCCTCGGTCGACGTATTGCGCTGCAGATGATCCGCCTGCTCGGCAAGCGCACGCTGGGACTCGCCTACGGACTGGCGTTTGCGGACCTGATACTTTCCCCCGCAATGCCAAGCAATACGGCACGCTGCGGCGGCGTCATCTATCCGATTGCCGACTCTCTGGCGCGCAGTTTCCATTCGAACCCGGAAGATGAATCCCGCAGTAAGATCGGCACCTTTCTTATCACCTGTATTGGCAACGTCAACGACGTCACCGCCGCGCTCTTTATGACCGGCTATACCGGCAACCTGTTGGCAGTGAAACTGGCAGCCAACGCGGGGGTCACGCTCACCTGGGGCAGTTGGTTTATGGCGGCGCTGCTGCCTTGCCTGGTTTCCTTACTGCTGGTTCCATTACTGGTCTACTGGATTGTGCGCCCGGAAATTAAACACACGCCGGATGCCCCGAATCTGGCGCGTAAAGAGCTGGCGGAAATGGGCCGTATGTCACGCGGTGAATGGCTGATGCTGGCTACCGTCGGTGTCCTGCTGGTGCTGTGGATTTTTGGTGATACGCTGGGCGTCGACGCCACCACCGCCTCATTTGTTGGTTTATCCATCTTGCTGCTCAGTGGCGTTCTAAGCTGGGAAGATGTCAAAAGCGAGAAAGGTGCGTGGGATACGTTGATCTGGTTTGCCGCACTATTGATGATGGCGAACCAGTTGAAAAAACTGGGCTTTACCACCTGGTTTGGCAACCTGATTGGCGATAGCCTGAGCAGTACCATGCATGGGACCAGTTGGGTGGTTGTCCTGCTGCTGCTCAACGCCGCGTACTTTTATACTCACTACTTTTTTGCCAGCGGTAATGCGCAGATTGCGGCGCTGTACGCCGTTTTCCTCGGCGTCGGTCTGCATCTGAATATCCCCGCAGCGCCTACGGCGTTGATGCTGGCCTTCACCAGTAGCCTGTACTGTTCCCTCACTCAGTACACCCACGCTCGCGGCCCGATTCTGTTTGGTGCCGGGTACGTTCCAACGGGCGTCTGGTGGCGCACAGGATTCATCATCAGCCTGTTTAATCAAGCCGTCTTTATCACCGTAGGGCTGATGTGGTGGAAGATGCTGGGTCTGTACTAAACTGACTGCGTCCTGACGAAACGTCTTATCTACGGAGAAAAGGAATGACCTGTATTTTCTGTCAAATTGTTGAAGGTAAAGCGCCCTGCCATAAAGTCTGGGAAGACGAGCACCACCTGGCCTTTCTGTCGATTTTCCCGAACACCGACGGTTTTACCGTGGTGATCCCGAAAAAGCACTACCCCAGCTATGCATTTGATATGCCGCCGCAGGCACTGGCAGACCTGATGCTGGCGACCCAAAAGGTGGCGAAAAAACTGGATAACGCTTTCCCGGACGTCAGCCGTACAGGGATGTTTTTCGAAGGGTTTGGCGTGGATCATGTGCACAGTAAGCTCAGCCCTATGCATGGCACAGGTGATTTGACGCACTGGAAACCAATTGAGTCCCGGCAGACTAAATTTTTCGAGCAGTATGAAGGGTATCTGTCGTCACATGACCACGAACGGGCTGACGATGAAAAACTGGCCGCATTAGCGGCCAGAATTCGCGAAGCATAAATACGGAGCACGTCTGCCGGATGGCGGTGCAGGCACCTTATCCGGCCTACAAAACTGTGCAGTTCGTAGGCCTGGTCCACACTTCACCACCAGGTAAGACCGTTTAACGTCCCGCAACCTTACCGCGTTTTTTATTCGCCGCAGGTGTCTGACGCTGGTGCGCGACCGGCGTATGCTTGGTCAGAGCCGGGCGGGTGTGGCGGTTCTGGCGACGTGCTTCACGCATCTCTTCCAGCGTCGGGGCCGGAACCAGACATTCGCGACGACCGCCAATCAGATGCTTTTTCCCCATATCTTCCAGCGCCTGACGGATTAACGGCCAGTTAGCAGGATCATGGTAACGCAGCAGCGCTTTATGCAGACGGCGCTGTTTATCACCTCTTGGCACCACCACATCTTCACTCTTATAACCAATTTTGCCCAACGGGTTTTTCCCGGTGTAATACATGGTTGTAGAGTTTGCCAGCGGTGATGGATAGAAGTTCTGCACTTGATCCAAACGGAAACGACGCTGTTTCAGCCACAGAGCCAGATTCACCATATCCTCATCACGCGTACCCGGGTGCGCAGAGATAAAATAGGGGATCAGGTACTGCTCTTTACCGGCCTGTTTAGAATAGGTATCAAACAACTCTTTAAAGCGGTCGTAGCTGCCCATCCCCGGCTTCATCATCTTCGACAATGGGCCTTCTTCGGTATGCTCTGGCGCAATCTTCAGATAGCCGCCAACGTGGTGGGTCGCCAGCTCTTTGATATAGCGTGGGTCTTCAACCGCGATGTCATAACGCACGCCCGAAGCGATGAGGATCTTTTTAATGCCTTTCAAATCACGTGCACGGCGATAGAGGTTAATCGTCGGTTCGTGGTTGGTGTCCATGTGCGGACAGATATCCGGGTAGACGCATGACAGACGACGACAGGTCTGTTCTGCACGCGGAGACTTACAGCGCAGCATATACATGTTTGCCGTTGGACCACCGAGATCGGAAATCACGCCGGTAAAGCCCGGAACGGTATCGCGAATGGCTTCGATCTCATTGATGATCGAATCTTCAGAACGGCTCTGGATAATGCGCCCTTCGTGCTCGGTGATCGAACAGAACGAACAACCACCAAAACAGCCACGCATGATATTGATCGAAAAACGGATCATCTCATAGGCGGGAATACGGCTGCTACCGTATGCCGGATGCGGTACACGCTTGTACGGCAGTGCAAAGACGCTGTCCATTTCTTCAGTCGACAACGGGATCGCTGGCGGGTTAACCCAAATATAGCGATCGCCATGCTTTTGCATCAGCGCTCGTGCGCAGCCTGGGTTCGTTTCGTGGTGCAGAATACGCGACGCATGGGCGTACAGTACTTTGTCGCTCTTCACTTTCTCGAAAGACGGCAGCAGTACGTAGGTTTTTTCCCACGGCTTCGGACGCGGCGGCTGTACGGTTACCGCTTTCGCTTCTTGTTTTTTCGGTGCCACCGGTTTGTTGTCGGCACACGGCAAGTCTTCGCCATACGGATGGGGGATGGGGTCAATTTTTCCTGGCATATCCAGACGCGTGGAATCCACCCCGCTCCAGCCCGGCAGCGCTTCTTTGACCATAATCGCGGTATTCCGCACGTCGCGGATCTGATCAATGGTTTCACCCATCGCCAGACGGTGTGCGACTTCCACCAATGGGCGCTCGCCGTTGCCAAACATCAGCATGTCCGCTTTTGAATCCACCAGCACGGAACGACGCACGGTATCTGACCAGTAATCGTAATGTGCAGTACGGCGCAGGCTGGCTTCAATACCGCCGAGAATAACCGGCACATCTTTCCAGGCTTCTTTACAGCGCTGGGTATAAACCAGCGTCGCGCGGTCCGGGCGTTTACCCGCCACGTTGTCCGGCGTATAGGCATCGTCATGGCGCAGTCGGCGATCGGCGGTATAACGATTGATCATCGAATCCATGTTGCCGGCGGTTACGCCGAAGAACAGATTCGGTTTGCCCAGACGCATAAAGTCATCTTTGCTGTTCCACTCCGGCTGGGCGATGATCCCCACGCGAAAGCCCTGCGCTTCCAGCATGCGACCGCAAATAGCCATGCCGAAGCTCGGGTGATCGACGTACGCATCGCCGGTAACCAGAATGATGTCGCAGCTATCCCAGCCAAGTTGATCCATTTCGTCGCGTGACATCGGCAAAAATGGTGCCGGCCCAAAGCAGGCGGCCCAGTACTGCGGCCAGGAGAAAAGGTCTCTGTCCGGTTGGATCAGGGATATTGCGCTCATAATGCTTCCAAAAAATGGTAAAAAAATAATCAAAGGCCGGGGATTATACGCTGGATCAACAAGGGAAATGAAGGAGTATTGTAAGAATGTTAAATTTCGTCACTGCTGGTGCTACGCTGACCGTGCCTGTGCTTTCGCACGGCCCATGCCGGGTTGACAAAACCGCTACCCGGCACAGGAATATCCGTTACGGAGCCGGATTCACCAGCATCTGGCCAATAGAACCACGGTCTGCCATTTCCAGCGTCTGGCTGTTGAAGTAGAACGGGAAATGCGCCCAGGAAGGCTGTCCATAATAGACCAGCAACTCCACTTGCCCATCAACCCAGACGGTATCTTTCCAGCCACGGTCTTCCGGGAACGGCATCGCGCCATTCACATTACGGATCAGGAAAGAGACGCCTTCAATATGGAACGACTGCGGCATATCTGCGCGCACGGTCCAGCGCTCCCAGGAGCCCTGCTGCGCCGTGATATCCATGCGATTGACATCCCACAGTTGGCCATTGATTCCGGGATCGTCATCAAGGCTAATATCACGGCTGCGAATCGGCGAACCGCTCAAAATTTCGGTGGGTAACAGACGCATTGGCAGGCTATCCGTTACCAGCGGCAGAAGGCCGGTTGGTCGCAGAGTCAGTACCAGCGTGGAGATCAGGATACTGGAAGGCTCAAAGAAACCACGGATCCTGTCAACAATACTGGCCGCCTCGCCGCAGGTAATCGAAACCTCATCACCGTTGGTCATATCGACCAGAATCTCACGTCGCTCACCTGGCGCCAGCGAAAGCTGCTTCACCGAAACCGGCGCGGGTAAAAACCCCTGATCGCCTGAGATAACATGCAGCGCACGACCATCGCTCATTTTCAGCAGATAACGACGCGAGTTTGAGGCATTCAGCAAACGTAAACGCACCCAGCCACGGGACACTTCGACATACGGACTTTGCGCCCCGTTGACCAGAAGAGTATCCCCCACAAACCCCCCGCTGCCCGGCTCGCTATATTCTGGCGTACCGAAGTTATCCAGGCGCTTATCCTGAATAATGACTGGAAAATCATCCACGCCATAGTGGTTAGGGATCGGCAGTGATTTACTCACTTCATCTTCAACCAGCCACATCCCGGCAAGACCGTTATAGACCTGCTGGGCAGTGCGATTTGGCGTATTGGCGTGATACCACAAGGTCGCAGCGCTCTGGCGGATCGGCAGCACGGGCGCCCAGTCCGCATTAGGCGACATCATACGCGCCGGCCCCCCCATAAGAGGACCTGGAACCTGTAATCCGGCAACGGTCATTGAGACATTTTCTGTCAGACGGTTGCTGTAGATAAGCTTGACGTCATCGCCTTTCCAGACGCGGATTGTCGGCCCCAGGTAGCGCCCGTTAACACCCCAGACGGGTGCGCGCGTGCCAGGCGTAAACGACCAGTGCGCACGTTGCAGCGTCATAAATAGCGGCTGTCCCCGACGGGACTCCAGCAGGGGGGGAACAGGTAGCGGTTGTTGCTGACCGGCAGCATTAGCCTTCAGCGGAACAGCACCTGCACACAATGCGATCCCCGATGCCTGAATGAACTGACGCCGACTGAATGACATATAAGCTCCATGAAAAACTGGCGATTAACACGCAGGAAATCATTTCCTGTAACAAACCCGAAATGAGCGAATTAAACCTTACCGGCGGCTTCCCGCTCAGCAACTTCTTTATCGAGTTCTGCGATTTTTTGTTCCATCAGCGTACGGCAATGCGCTGCCAGTTCACGAACCTGATCTTTACCAAAATGACTGATATCCACTGGCGGCAGCATCTCTACAATCGCCAGCCCATTATTCAGCCGGTTCAATTTGATCTTATTAGAGGTCGTTGAAACGCAAACAGGGATAACCGGGACACCTGCAGCAATTGCCGCATGGAACGCACCTGTTTTAAACGGCAGCAGACCACGGCCACGGCTACGCGTTCCTTCAGGGAACATCCAGATAGAGATACGACGCTTTTTAAAGTGGTTCACAACCGCCGCAATGGTGCTGTGCGCTTTGGCGCGGTTATTTCTGTCGATCAACAGATTACCGGTGAGCCAGTACAGCAGTCCGAAGAAAGGGATCCACAACAGGCTTTTTTTACCTACTGTGACCGTCGGCGGCTGAACGATATTCGCTGCGGTAACCATGTCATAGTTATTCTGGTGGTTACAAATATAGATAGCATTACCATAGTTCTTGGCGTCAGGCGGCATGCGGCACTCGACCTTCAGGCCATACAGGGGAGCCAGGCGACCAAACATATGGCCGAACGTCGCAACGTGTTTTGGATTTCTTGGGCTGAACAGACAGTATATGCAACCGAAAATACAGACCAAAATGCAGTAAATAACAGTAATAATTAAACGAAAAATATATAGCATAACAACCTCTAAAGGCCTAAGAGCCTGGCATTCTACGTCACCTGATTCCGGATACTGCATCAGGTTAGGGCATTGTTAAGAGCGGCTCTCTGGAAAAGCGTATTGTTAATCGCAACGCACGAATAAACAACGGTTTCACGGGAATTTTTAAAACAAGCTCTCCCTGTGCGAAAACAGGGAGAGCCAGACGCTGGCGTTATTCTTCGCTGTCGCCGTGACTGGCGCGTCGAGGCGAGTCAATCTCAACACGGTCGATGCGTTGCAGACCGCGCATGAGCGTACCGCGACGACCACGCTCGCCGGTTACCTTCTGTAGCTCTTCAGGACGCAGTTTAATTTTGCGTTTCCCGACGTGGATAGTCAGCGTGCTTTGCGGCGGCAGCACGTAGAGTTGTGCCAGACCATCTTCGCCTTTCGCCGCTTCCGCAGAAGGAATATTGATTATCTTGTTCCCTTTGCCTTTCGACAACTGCGGCAAATCGCTCACCGGGAACATCAACATGCGGCCCGCATGGGTAATAGCCAGCAGCATATCGGTTTCATCTTCAATCACCACCGGCGGCATAACATGCGCGTTTTCCGGCAGCGTAATCAATGCCTTGCCCGCACGGTTACGCGCGACGAGGTCATTGAAGGTGCAGACAAAACCGTAACCGGCATCAGATGCCATCAGCAGTTTCTGATCGTCGCCTTCCATCAGCATATGCTCAACCGTCGCGCCCGGTGGCAGCGTGAGTTTACCGGTCAACGGTTCCCCCTGCCCCCGTGCCGACGGCAGCGTAATTGGGTCGATAGCATAGCTACGCCCGGTTGAGTCAACGAATACGACCGGCTGGTTGCTCTTCCCTTTCACCGCCGATTTAAAGCTATCACCCGCTTTATAGCTTAAGCCAGGAGCATCGATATCGTGGCCTTTCGCACTTCGCACCCAGCCACTCTGGGACAGCACAATGGTCACCGGCTCAGACGGTAACATGTCGTGCTCGCTCATCGCCTTCGCTTCTTCACGCTCCCGCAATGGAGAACGGCGATCGTCACCATAGGCATCCGCATCCGCCTGCAGTTCTTTCTTCAGCAGGTTACTCATTTTGCGTTCAGAGGCCAGAATGCCCTGCAGTTGATCGCGCTCTTTAGCCAGTTCATCCTGCTCACCGCGGATTTTCATCTCTTCCAGTTTGGCAAGGTGACGTAATTTCAGCTCAAGAATGGCTTCCGCCTGAGTTTCTGAAATACCAAACCGCGACATCAGCTCGGGTTTAGGTTCATCTTCATGACGAATAATTTCAATGACTTCGTCAATGTTGAGGAACGCTATCAGCAAACCTTCAAGAATGTGCAGGCGTTTGAGTACTTTCTCCAGGCGATAGTTCAGGCGGCGGCGCACGGTATCGCGACGGAACGTCAGCCACTCGGTGAGGATCTCCAGTAGGTTTTTAACTGCCGGACGACCGTCGAGGCCAATCATGTTCAGGTTAATGCGATAGCTTTTTTCCAGATCGGTAGTGGCAAACAGATGGTTCATCACCTGTTCCATATCCACGCGATTCGACCGCGGGACAATCACCAGACGAGTCGGGTTTTCGTGATCCGATTCATCGCGCAGGTCGTCTACCATTGGCAGCTTTTTATTGCGCATTTGAGCCGCGATCTGCTCCAGTACTTTTGCCCCAGAAACCTGATGCGGCAGCGCGGAAATCACTACCGCGCCATCTTCTTTCGTCCATACCGCACGCATGCGAACAGAGCCGCGTCCGTTTTCGTAAATCTTACGAATCTCCGCACGCGAGGTAATGATCTCTGCTTCGGTCGGATAATCCGGCCCCTGTACGATATCCAGCAGCTGATCCAGCGTCGTTTTCGGCTGTTCAATCAGCGTAATTGCCGCTTTGGCCACTTCACGCAGGTTATGCGGTGGAATATCCGTCGCCATACCCACGGCAATCCCGGTCGTGCCGTTCAGCAGGATATTCGGCAGACGCGCAGGCAGCATTTTCGGCTCCTGCATGGTGCCGTCGAAGTTTGGCACCCAATCCGATGTTCCCTGACCGAGTTCACCCAGCAGGACTTCTGCATATTTCGACAGGCGGGATTCCGTGTAACGCATCGCGGCGAAGGATTTCGGATCGTCTGGCGCCCCCCAGTTCCCCTGCCCGTCAACCAGCGGATAACGGTAAGAGAACGGCTGGGCCATCAGCACCATCGCTTCATAGCAGGCACTGTCGCCGTGCGGATGGTATTTACCCAATACGTCACCGACGGTACGGGCGGATTTTTTAAACTTGGCGCTGGCGTTCAGCCCCAGTTCGGACATCGCGTAAACGATGCGACGCTGAACAGGTTTCAGACCATCACCAATAAACGGTAACGCCCTGTCCATGATGACGTACATGGAGTAGTTCAGATAGGCGTTTTCCGTGAATTCATGCAGCGCAAGGCGCTCTGCCATATCGCTCATTAATCGTGGTTCCTCAACTTATACCCGTCTATTGAAGGGCAATATTGCCGCAGATACTACCCTATCTGGCGTGTTGAGTCACAAAGTTCAGTGGATTTGGCGACGCAGAAATAACAATGCATCGCCAGGAATTGATTGTGAACAACGCTATACCAACGGCAAATAAATATCCGTGAGTAACTCGTGTTCGGCAACCTCATGCACGAAATTGAGATACTGGAAATAGACCGGGAAATCACGCAATGTTTCACCGCTACCCGGTAACCATTCCCGGAAAAGAAACCACACGCTGTCAGAAAGCGTATCCAACGCCCCCTCGTGGCGCACTACTGCACAGCGTCCGGCGGGAATCTCACTGTTCACGACGCCAAACGCATTTTCGGGGACCGCCTGGCTGACGCTACCGCAAATATCAAAACGAAACTCTGCCGGCGGCGTGCTCTGTGGGTCATGCCAGGCAATGCCAAATGTCTGGCTGCCAGCAACCGGTGACAAGCCCGTCGTGCGTCGCCATTCGATAAACTTTGCGGCGCTGGCGTTAACCAAATCCGGATGGCCCCGATGCGTTAACATCGCCACCTGAATACGAGGGACATCGACAATTTTTACGTCCATTACGTGCTGCTCCTGAAATACCTGCTTAGGAATACGCTGGTGCCAGTCCAGCCAGTCCGGGGTTTGCCGGAACTGGCGAGGGCTTTTACCAAACGCAGTTTTGAAAGCACGTGTGAACGACTCCGGATTCTGAAACCCGGCATCCAGCGCAATATCAATGACTTTATCCTGCGGGTTAAACGCCAGTCGCCATGAAGCACGGCGCAGACGAAGCCACTGGATATAGCGATAAAGCGGTTGACCACTCCAGGCAGTAAACTGCCGATGAAAATGAAATGGCGAACTGTGCGCCATTCGGCTTAACGCCTCAAGTGTAAGGGGCTCATCCAGATGACGCTCAATGTGTTCACAAACACACCGCAATCGTCTGGCATAAGCCGCGCTGAATCGGTCATTCATCACTGCCTCCTTGTGGCTTATTCTGTCCACCTGGCCGCATTGAATCCTGACCGATCTTGCGCACTCTTCGTAGGATTACGGATTTACTTTGCGGATTTGTTTCACGTCGATTTCAACGGAGTTCCAGTCTTTATCCACTTCACCCTGAATTTCAACCGTATCCTGCGGGCCGACGGTTACGCCGTTCCAGCGTTTATGGTCGATATCCACATTAACCGTGCCAGTGGCATCCTTAAACAGGTACAGATCGTCGGAAATACGTTCAACGATGTTCCCGCGTAGCGTGACCCAGGTGTCATCACGCAGTGATTTTGCACTTTCAACAGTGGTGCTGCTGCCGTTCGGGCCAGTAAACCCGCCATTTTGACTTTGCGTCGTCGTAGGTCCAGAGAAACCGCCCTGCTGTGCGGCAAAAACAGGTGCGGAACACAATGCCATCACAGCAACCATTGCAGCTAATTTTTTCATCTTCATGTCTCCCTTTCATGTTGGTTTACGACTATTTAATAAGTTAATCCTTAACAAGTTCTTAAGGCAAAAAAAGATACTTTTTTTGCTGTACAGAGACCGTTATCACAAGGTTTACTGTCGGCAAAGAGCGTTATCGCAGGGAAGAACATATGCGTATTTTACTGATCGAAGATGACACGTTGATTGGCGATGGCCTTAAAACAGGTCTGAGTAAAATGGGTTTCAGCATCGACTGGTTTACCGAAGGTCGTCAGGGAAAAGAAGCGCTGTACAGCGCCCCTTATGATGCGGTGATCCTTGACCTGACGCTGCCTGGTATCGACGGGCGCGATATCCTGCGCGAATGGCGGGCAAAAGGTAAGCAAGAGCCTGTGCTGATTCTGACGGCTCGGGATGCGCTGACAGAACGCGTTGAAGGCCTGCGCCTGGGCGCGGATGACTATCTGTGCAAACCCTTTGCACTCATCGAGGTTGCCGCCAGACTGGAAGCATTGGTACGCCGCGCCAGCGGCCAGGCCAGCAACACTCTGAGCCATGGTCAGGTCTCGCTTGATCCCGGCGCGCTGGTCGCGACAGTCGCAGGTGAACCTTTGTCACTCAAACCCAAAGAGTTCGCCCTACTGGAACTACTGATGCGTAATAAAGGCCGCGTGCTGCCCCGCAAACTGATCGAAGAAAAACTGTATACCTGGGATGAAAACGTCTCCAGCAACGCCGTTGAAGTGCACGTCCACCACTTACGCCGTAAGCTCGGCAGCGACTTTATCCGCACTGTACATGGTATTGGCTACACCTTGGGTGACGCATGAAACTCACACAACGCCTCAGCCTGCGCGTCAGGCTAACGCTTATATTCATGATTTTGGTTTTAGTGACCTGGCTGATTTCCAGCTTTGTCGCCTGGAAGCAAACGACCGATAACGTGAATGAGATGTTCGACACGCAACAGATGCTGTTCGCCAAACGCCTTATCACGCTGGATCTCGATGAACTAAAAGCCTCTGAACGCATAGCGCATACCCCGAAAAAATTCAAACATGGTCATATTGACGACGATGTTCTGACCTTTGCGGCCTACACGCCAGAAGGGAAAATGGTTCTTCACGATGGCGACAATGGCCAGTACATTCCCTATAGCTATCGCCGGGAAGGTTTTGACGATGGCTATCTGAATGGCGACAACGATAAATGGCGTTTTGTCTGGCTGACTTCCGCAGATAAAAAGTATCGAATCGTTGTCGGCCAGGAATGGGAATATCGTGAAGATATGGCTTTAGCGATTGTGACAGCACAATTGGTGCCGTGGTTGGTCGCTTTGCCGCTGATGCTGTTAATCCTGATTGTGTTGTTAAGTCTTGAACTTAAACCACTGAAAAAACTGGCGCAGGCGCTACGTTTACGCGACCCGGAATCAGAAGAACCGCTCAGTTTGAAAGGCATTCCTGGCGAGGTCCGCCCGTTGGTTGAATCACTCAATCAACTTTTCACTCGTATTCATACCACCATGGTGCGTGAACGGCGCTTTACTTCAGATGCTGCTCACGAGCTGCGTAGTCCGCTGACGGCGTTGAAAGTGCAAACCGAAGTGGCGCAACTGTCTGACGATGATCCTCAGGCAAGGCAAAAAGCCTTAATGCAGATGCAGGCCGGGATCGATCGCGCCACGCGTCTGGTCGATCAGTTACTGACGCTTTCGCGCCTTGACTCCCTCGACAACCTTCAGGATGTAGCGGAAATCTCGCTGGAGGAGTTGCTGCAATCTTCAGTGATGGATATCTACCATTCGGCCCGGCAGGCGCATATTGATGTGCGTTTGCAGATTAACGCCCACGATATCAAGCGTATGGGACAACCCTTGTTACTCAGCCTGATGGTGCGGAATCTGCTGGATAATGCGATTCGCTACAGCCCGCAGGGTAGCATTGTGGAAGTGACGCTCAACGCCCGCTATTTTAGCGTCAAAGATAACGGCCCGGGCGTGGCACCGGAAGTCCTGACACACATTGGTGAACGCTTTTATCGTCCGCCGGGACAAAGCGTTACCGGCAGTGGTTTGGGCCTGTCGATCGTTCGTCGTATCGCGACCTTACACGGGATGTCTGCCTCGTTTGGTAATGCCCCGGAAGGCGGGTTTGAGGCCAAAATCAGCTGGTAAAGACCGCATTATTGCTAATAATGCAAAAGACTTTGCACATTTTGCTAATTTCACCGCACCGCCCGTGGGGGTAAAATCGTCCTCAAACGTATTTCCTTGAGGACACAAAATGAGCAACATTCTGATTATCAATGGTGCGAAAAAATTCGCTCACTCTAACGGTCAGTTAAACGACACCCTGACCGAGGTCGCGGATGGCCTCCTGCGCGACCTCGGGCATGATGTTAAAATCGTGCGTGCAGATGGCGATTACGACATTAAAACGCAAGTGCAGAACTTCGTCTGGGCCGATGTGGTTATCTGGCAAATGCCGGGCTGGTGGATGGGTGCACCGTGGACGGTGAAAAAATACATCGATGATGTGTTTACCGAAGGTCACGGTACGCTGTACGCCAGCGATGGTCGTACACGTTCAGATGCCTCTAAAAAATACGGTTCCGGCGGGCTGATTCAGGGCAAAAAATACATGCTTTCCCTGACCTGGAACGCACCAATGGAAGCCTTCACTGAAAAAGACCAATTCTTCCATGGTGTTGGCGTTGATGGCGTGTATCTGCCGTTCCATAAAGCAAATCAGTTCCTGGGAATGGAAGCACTGCCGACGTTTATCACCAATGACGTGATTAAAATGCCAGATGTTCCGCGTTATATCGCAGAATATCGCAAGCATCTGACCGAGATTTTTGGTTAACTAGTCACCTGGAATTAGAAGGAGTTAACCATGCTTACCGTTATTGCAGAAATCCGTACACGTCCAGGTCAACATCACCGCCAGGCGGTACTGGATCAGTTTGCTAAAATCGTTCCGACCGTACTGAAGGAAGAAGGCTGCCACGGCTATGCGCCGATGGTGGATCATGCTGCGGGTGTGAGTTTTCAGACCACAGCACCAGATTCAATCGTGATGGTTGAACAGTGGGAAAGCATCGCGCATCTTGAAGCGCATTTGCAGACCCCGCATATGAAAGCCTACAGCGAAGCCGTGAAAGGCGACGTGCTGGACATGAATATTCGTATTCTGGAGTCGGGCATTTAAGATTGTCGATTTGCCGGGTGACGCTTTGCTATCCGGCATATAATCGCTTCGTCAGATGAGAGCCGGATAAGGCATTTTACGCCCCTTTCCGGCTTTTCTACATGCAATTACCCTTCGAGATCCGCCAGGTCACCTTTCTCCTGCAACCAGTTGCGACGATCCTCTGAACGTTTCTTGGCCAGCAGCATATCCATCACCGCATTCGTACGCTGATCGTCCTCATCATCAATGATGAGCTGCACCAGGCGACGCGTATTGGGGTCCAGCGTCGTTTCACGTAGCTGCATCGGGTTCATTTCACCCAGACCTTTAAAGCGTTGTACGTTCGGTTTCCCTTTCTTGCGCTTTAACTGCTCCAGCACGCCCGCTTTTTCTTCTTCTGTCAGCGCGTAATACACTTCTTTGCCGAGATCGATACGGTACAACGGCGGCAGCGCCACATAGACGTGACCGTGTTTCACCAGCGTTCGGAAGTGTTTCACAAACAGCGCACACAACAGCGTCGCGATGTGCAGACCATCGGAGTCCGCATCCGCCAGAATACAGATCTTGCCATAGCGCAGCTGGCTCAGATCATCGCTGTCTGGATCGATACCGATCGCTACCGAAAT
Source organism: Citrobacter sp. RHBSTW-00671 (assembly GCF_014103415.1). Classification (NCBI taxonomy): domain Bacteria; kingdom Pseudomonadati; phylum Pseudomonadota; class Gammaproteobacteria; order Enterobacterales; family Enterobacteriaceae; genus Citrobacter; species Citrobacter sp. RHBSTW-00671. Next base: position 1,303,368 of record NZ_JABXPR010000001.1, on the reverse strand, counting down.
ATCGTGAACTTCCTGCGAGGCCAGCACTTCATCAGAAGAGACTTCCCAGGTATTGAGGATCTTACCTTTCAGCGGCATGATCGCCTGGAATTCACGATCGCGCGCCTGCTTGGCCGATCCGCCCGCTGAGTCACCTTCGACGAGAAACAGTTCGGTGCGATTGAGATCCTGTGCGGTACAGTCCGCCAGTTTCCCCGGTAGCGCCGGACCGCTGGTCAGCTTTTTGCGTACCACTTTTTTCGCCGCACGCAAACGACGCTGCGCGCTGGAAATCGCCATTTCCGCCAGCAGTTCGGCTGACTGCACGTTCTGGTTCAGCCACAGGCTAAAGGCATCTTTCACCACGCCAGAAACGAATGCCGCACACTGACGTGAAGAAAGACGCTCTTTGGTCTGTCCGGCAAACTGTGGATCCTGCATTTTTACCGACAGCACATAGGCGCAACGATCCCAGATATCTTCTGCTGACAGCTTCACGCCGCGCGGCAGAATATTACGGTACTCGCAGAATTCGCGCATCGCATCCAGCAGTCCCTGGCGCAGACCGTTAACATGCGTACCGCCCTGCATAGTAGGGATCAGGTTGACATAACTTTCAGTCAGTAATTCACCGCCTTCAGGCAGCCACAGCAACGCCCAGTCTACAGTCTCAGTTTCACCACTGAAGTTACCGATAAACGGTTTTTCCGGCAGCGTTGGCAGGCCGTTTACGGCTTCGCTCAGGTAGTCATTCAGACCGTCCTGGTAGCACCAGCGCTGCTCGCTGTTGTTAACTTCATCTTTAAAGGTAATTTCTACGCCCGGGCACAGTACCGCTTTGGCTTTCAGTACGTGCGTTAAGCGAGAAACAGAGAAACGTGGGCTGTCAAAGAAGGTTTCATCCGGCCAGAAGTGCACGCTGGTACCGGTATTGCGTTTACCGCAAGTACCGACCACCTGCAGATCCTGCACTTTGTCACCGTTTTCAAACGCGATGTTGTAGACCTGACCATCGCGACGCACGTTCACTTCTACACGTTTTGAAAGCGCGTTGACCACGGAGATACCCACCCCGTGTAAACCGCCTGAAAACTGGTAGTTCTTATTGGAAAACTTACCGCCTGCATGCAGGCGACAGAGGATCAGCTCGACCGCAGGAACGCCTTCTTCTGGGTGAATATCCACCGGCATGCCGCGTCCGTCGTCAATGACTTCCAGCGATTGATCGGCATGTAAGATCACATCCACGCGTTTCGCGTGGCCAGCCAGTGCTTCATCCACACTGTTATCAATCACTTCCTGCCCAAGATGGTTAGGACGGGTCGTGTCAGTGTACATCCCAGGGCGACGGCGTACCGGCTCAAGCCCAGTGAGTACCTCAATGGCATCAGCGTTATAAGTTTGCGTCATGGTTTAAATTAGCAATTCGAATTGATCGTCAGAAACTGTGCAGTCCAAGGAAATCGACAATCGGGTTGAAATAATCTTCGAAGCCCGTGAATGCGTGGTTTCCGCCCTCAATAACTGTCTGACGGCAGGAGGCGTAATACGCCACCGCCTGGCGGTAGTCCAGCACTTCATCGCCCGTTTGTTGAAGCAGCCAGATCAAATCAGGCGCTTCCAGCGGGTCAATCTGCATGACTTTAAGATCGTAAATATGGCGTGACTCTAGCACATATTGCTGCCCCGTGTAGGGGTTCTCGTTTTGACCGAGATAGTCGACCAGCAGTTCGTAAGGCCGTACAGCAGGATTCACGACCACCGCTGGCAGCATAAAACATTGCGACAGCCAGGTGGCGTAATAGCCTCCTAAGGAAGAGCCGACAATCCCCAGCGACTCGCCGCCATGTTCAAGGATAATTGACTCCAGCATCTCTGCCGCCTGGGCTGGATATGGAGGTAACTGCGGTACAATCATCTCAACGTGCGGATGGTGCTCCGCCAGCCAGTTTTTTAGCAGACACGCCTTCGCCGAACGAGGAGAACTATTGAATCCATGAAGATAGAGAAGCGTAGACATCAGTAGCCTTCTGAAGCGGTATCAGGGTGGAACCGATTTCCCTGTAGACGACACACCTGGGTCTGCAACGTACCGTCGGCAAAGAGTTCCAGCGTCCGCCAGCCGGGGCTGATGGTATCCAATGTGAAGTTGGAACAGTGCGGTTTAAACTGCACGCAGGTCGACGGTGTCGCCAGCAGTCGGCGGCCGTTCCAGTCGAGATCCAGCTCCTGATGAATATGCCCGCAGAGCAGATACTTCACGCGCGGATAGTTCGCCAGCACGTTGTCGAGCTCCGCCGCATTACGCAGACTGTGTTGATCGAGCCAACTGCAGCCCGCAGGCAAAGGATGATGATGCAGAAGCAGCAACGTATTACGTTCAGGCGCATCGGCAAGTTTACGCTCCAGCCACTCAAGCTGAAATTCGCTTAACTCACCGTGAGGGACGCCGAAAACCTGGCTGTCCAGCAACAAGATTTGCCACTGTTCACCGATGAAGATGCGTTTGGCGGGGGAAATACCCGCATCCTGAAGCGCGCTGTACATCGCTGGCTGAAAATCGTGATTACCGGGTAACCAAACGCAGGGCGCACGAAAACTTGCGATGCCCTCAGCAAAATGCTGATAAGCCGCAGCGGATTGATCCTGCGCCAAATCCCCAGTCGCGACGATGAGATCGTACTCTGGCGACTCTGCATGTATTGCATCCAGTACGCACTGGTAGCTATCCCAGGTGTTCACACCCAGTAAGGTTTCATGCTTTTCGGCAAACAGGTGAGTGTCTGTAATTTGTAAGATCCTGACTCTGGCCTCACCAGCCAAAGGAAGGGTTAACAGGCTTTCCAAATGGTGTCCTTAGGTTTCACGACGCTAATAAACCGGAATCGCCATCGCTCCATGTGCTAAACAGTACCGTAACCAGTCGGCCAAAAACTGATTAATTTGATGCTTTTCGTCGCGTTGATGCAACTTTTTATTTGGATAATCATACCGCGCTTTGAAGCGAAAGATCTGCTGACTTGAACACACTTCAGCCACCCTCGCATCATGATACAGGCGCACAGTCAGCGACGGCAGGCTCCAGTAGGTAACCGCTGGTGCCGTTTGTTCAATCGCGACAAGCGTAGTGTATCGGGTCGATTCAACAATCGTTAATCGATATTGTGCGTTTGCAACCTGATAGCTCACTGTTTCACCGGCTGCATCATTGCGTGGCAACAGGCGGCGCAACTGCGAAAAATTGGTTTCGCACAGGCGCATCATTTCAGGGAAGTCAGGTGTGTAACGCTTCATTTTTTCCACTCAGTTTTTAACTCTTGATAGTGCAGCTGTAACCATTGCAAGGCGATGACAGAAGCCGCGTTGTCGATTATCCCCTCTTCTACCCATTGGTAAGCCTGCTCCCGACTCACCACATGAACACGAATATCTTCGTTTTCATCCGCCAGACCATGGATACCATTTGCGGTCGAAGCGTCCACTTCACCTACCAAAATCGACAGGCGCTCACTGGTGCCGCCCGGGCTTGCCAGATAGCTCAGCACGGGCTTAGTCCGCTTCACATCCAGTCCGGCTTCTTCCATTGCTTCACGGCGAGCCACATCTTCAACGGTTTCACCTTCTTCAATCATTCCGGCTACCATTTCCAACAGATACGGCGTTTCGCTGGTGTCATAGGCCGCGATACGGATCTGTTCAACCAGCACAACTTCATCCCGCTCAGGGTCAAAGGGTAGCAAGACTGCCGCGTGTCCGCGCTCAAAAATTTCACGCTTCACTTCACCGCTCATACCACCGTTAAACAGGCGATGACGGAAGCGATAAAGATCCAGTGAAAAAAAACCGCGGTATAGTGTTTCTCGTGCAATAATTTCTACATCATTTTTAGTGAATGTCATTGGCAAGTTGTCTGGTTTACGCATTGTGCTGTCCTGGTACCAATAGTGATTAAAGTGTGAATTTCAAGGTCGTTTGACTGCTGTTTGAGCGCCCTTGTGTTAAATTGATGCAAATTAACGCCGTATGGCACGTAACGCCAACTTTTTGAAGTGGCGGATTCTGCTAGAATCAGCAAATATTTTTACAATTTGATCAGCGCTAAATACTGCTTCACAACAAGGAATGCAAATGAAGAAATTGCTCCCCATCCTTATCGGCCTGAGCCTGTCGGGGTTCAGTACTCTGAGCCAGGCAGAAAACCTGATGCAGGTTTATCAGCAAGCACGCCTGAGCAACCCGGAATTACGTAAATCCGCCGCCGATCGCGATGCTGCATTCGAAAAAATTAACGAAGCGCGTAGTCCTTTACTGCCGCAACTGGGCTTAGGTGCCGATTACACCTACAGCAATGGCTTTCGTGATGCCAATGGCGTCAACTCCAACGCGACCAGTGCTTCGTTAAGCCTGACTCAGACTCTGTTCGATATGTCAAAATGGCGTGCCCTGACGCTGCAAGAAAAATCAGCGGGCATCCAGGACGTGACCTATCAGACCGATCAGCAAACGCTGATCCTGAATACCGCCACGGCCTATTTTAACGTATTGAACGCGATTGACGTGCTCTCTTATACCCAGGCACAAAAAGACGCCGTTTATCGTCAGTTAGATCAGACGACCCAGCGTTTTAACGTTGGCCTGGTTGCCATCACTGACGTACAGAACGCCCGTTCACAGTACGATACCGTGTTGGCGAACGAAGTTACCGCGCGTAACAACCTGGACAACGCCGTTGAGCAGCTGCGTCAGGTTACCGGCAATTACTACCCGGAACTGGCCTCGCTGAATGTTGATGGTTTTAAAACCAACAAACCGCAGGCGGTGAATTCGCTGCTGAAAGAAGCAGAAAACCGCAACCTGACGTTATTGCAGGCACGTTTAAGCCAGGATCTGGCGCGTGAGCAAATTCGTCTGGCGCAGGACGGTCATCTGCCGACACTGGGTTTAACCGCCTCGACTGGTGTTTCTGATACCTCTTACAGTGGTTCTAAAACTAACACCTCTCAGTATGACGACAGCAACCAGGGCCAGAACAAAATTGGTCTGAACTTCTCGCTGCCGCTGTACCAGGGCGGGATGGTTAACTCGCAGGTTAAACAAGCGCAGTACAACTTTGTTGGCGCCAGCGAGCAACTGGAAAGCGCGCACCGCAGCGTAGTACAGACCGTTCGTTCATCATTCAACAACATTAATGCGTCTATCAGTAGCATTAATGCGTACAAACAAGCCGTTGTCTCTGCGCAAAGCTCCCTGGATGCGATGGAAGCGGGTTATTCTGTCGGTACACGTACCATCGTGGACGTGTTGGATGCCACCACCACGCTGTACAACGCTAAGCAGCAGTTGGCAAATGCGCGTTATACTTATCTTATCAATCAGTTAAACATCAAGTCTGCGCTCGGTACGCTTAACGAGCAGGATCTGGTGGCGCTGAACAATACGCTGGGCAAACCTATTTCCACCGCGCCTGACGCCGTTGCGCCGGAAAACACCCAGCAAGACGCCGCAGCAGATGGTTATACCGCAAACAGTGCGGCACCGGCGGTCAAACCGGCAGCAGCACGGACAACCAGCAGCAGTAACGGCAACAACCCGTTCCGTAATTGATGTTGATGACGGGGCTTCGGCCCCGTCTGAACGTAAGACAACGTAAAGATCCGCCCCTTCTCCCGCATTCTCGCCTCTTCCCGCTTCAATTTCGACCAGCCATCCTCTATTCTGAGCAGTATTTACCACTGGGTCCTGGAAGACATAAATGAAACGGACAAAATCTATACATCACGCGTCGTTCCGCAAAAGCTGGAGCGCACGCCATCTGACTCCTGTCGCTCTGGCTGTGACCGCTGTTTTTATGCTGGCAGGCTGTGAAAAGAGTGACGAAACGGTTTCGCTTTATCAGAATGCGGACGACTGCTCTGCGGCGAATCCGGGTAAAAGCGCTGAATGTACTACCGCATTCAACAACGCACTGAAAGAAGCTGAACGCACGGCGCCAAAATACGCTACGCGCGAAGACTGTATTGCCGAGTTCGGTGAAGGTCAGTGCCAGCAGGCACCTGCCCAGGCAGGAATGGCGCCTACGGGCGAAGGCCAGGCTCAGGCGCAGAATCAAAGCAGTGGCAGCTTCTGGATGCCGCTGATGGCGGGTTACATGATGGGTCGGATGATGGGCGGCGGCATGGGCGCGCAACAACCGCTGTTCAGCTCGAAAAATCCGGCCAGCCCAGCATATGGCAAATACACCGATGCCGGCGGTAAAAACTACGGTGCCGCCACACCGGGCCGCACCATGACCGTGCCGAAAACCGCGATGGCACCAAAACCTGCCACCACGTCTACCGTTACGCGCGGCGGATTTGGTGAGTCGGTGGCAAAACAGAGCACCATGCAACGTAGCGCCAGCGGCACCACGACACGTTCGATGGGTGGCTGATCCCTATGGAAAGAGTCAGTATTGTTGAGCGCCCGGACTGGCGCGACAAAGCTACCGAATACGGTTTCAACTTTCACACCATGTACGGCGAGCCGTACTGGTGTGAAGATGCCTACTACAAGCTCACGCTGGCCCAGGTTGAAAAACTGGAAGAGGTCACCGCAGAGCTGCATCAGATGTGCCTCAAAGTGGTGGAAAGAGTCATCAACAGCGATGAGCTGATGACCAAGTTTCGCATTCCAAAACATACCTGGGGCTTTGTTCGCCAGTCCTGGCTGACACAGCAGCCGTCGCTCTATTCCCGTCTCGATCTGGCGTGGGATGGCACGGGTGAGCCCAAGCTGCTGGAAAACAACGCAGATACGCCAACCTCATTGTATGAAGCTGCTTTTTTCCAGTGGATCTGGCTGGAAGATCAGCTTAATGCGGGCAACCTACCGGAAGGCAGCGATCAGTTCAACAGCCTGCAGGAAAAACTGATCGAACGTTTCACTGAGCTGCGCGAGCAGTACGGTTTTCAGTTGCTGCACCTGACCTGCTGTCGCGATACGGTCGAAGATCGTGGAACGATCCAGTATTTGCAGGATTGCGCGGCTGAGGCTGAAATTGCCACTGAATTTCTCTATGTCGAAGATATCGGGCTCGGTGAAAAAGGTCAGTTCACGGACATGCAGGATCAGGTGATAGCTAACCTGTTCAAGCTATATCCGTGGGAGTTTATGCTGCGTGAAATGTTCTCCACCAAGCTGGAAGACGCTGGCGTTCGCTGGCTGGAACCGGCATGGAAGAGCATTATCTCCAACAAAGCACTGTTGCCGCTGCTGTGGGAAATGTTCCCGGATCATCCGAATCTGCTACCGGCATATTTCGCCGAAGACGACTATCCGCAGATGGATAAGTTTGTCGTGAAACCGATCTTCTCGCGTGAAGGGGCTAACGTTTCCATTATCGAAAACGGTAAAACCATCGAAGCCGTGGAAGGGCCATACGGTGAAGAAGGCATGATCGTGCAGCAGTTCCATCAGCTACCAAAGTTTGGCGACAGCTATATGCTGATCGGCAGCTGGCTGATTAACGATCAACCTGCCGGGATCGGCATTCGTGAAGACCGTGCGTTGATCACCCAGGATCTGTCACGTTTCTATCCGCATATTTTTGTCGAATAATTGAGAGTGCCGGGTGGCGGCTTCGCCTTTCCCGGCCTACGACACGAATTTAATGCCCGATAAGCGCAGCGCCATCGGGCATTCATCATCCGACCTGCACCGACAACATACTCAGGCTACCCATCTCAATGCCATCGACCGGGATCGTGACAGACTCTTTACCATCCCATGCGCCTAAAACATACAGCAGCGGCAGGAAGTGATCCGGCGTCGGGTTCGACAACGATCCGCCTTCATGCTCGAGATAATTCACCAGCGGATGCTGTTCAACCGGTCCCTGCCAGGTCAGGTTGGCTTTCACATACTCATTGAATGAAGTCGCCCACGGGTATGGTGTATTCTCACCGCGCCAGCGTGCTGTACGCAGGTTATGTACCACGTTGCCACTGGCCACCAGCATAATGCCTTCATCGCGCAACGCTGCCAGCTTACGGCCGATTTCAAAGTGCCAGGCCGCAGGTTTGGTGCTATCGACACTCAACTGCACCATCGGGATATCTGCGTTCGGGTACATTTTGATCAGCACACCCCATGAGCCGTGGTCAAATCCCCACGCCTCTTTATCTAACGTGACTGGCACTGGAGAAAGCAGATCCACCAGATGCTGGGCCAGTTCAGGAGATCCCGGGGCCGGATAATGCGTGTCATACAGTGCTTGCGGGAAACCACCAAAATCGTGGATCGTTTTTGGTGCTTCCATCGCGGTCACACCTGTCCCACGAGTGAACCAGTGTGCCGAGACCACAACAATCGCTTTCGGGCGCGGCAACGCTTCCCCCAGTTGCTGCCAGGCGCGGGTATAAACGTTATCTTCCAGAACATTCATTGGGCTACCGTGTCCCAAAAACAATGCTGGCATACGAGTTGAAGACATGATGATATCCTTACTGAGGGAGTCATTTTGATATCACCACAATACGCTTTTTCGGTTGATGAAGAACTCAGATAACCATGATGAAGATCATCAGTTATTTTGACGATCCGCCCCGAACAGCAGATTGATAAGGAGTTTTATTTGTCGATGTCAGTACCTTTACTTCTGACCTTACTGGCAGGCGCCGCCACATTTATCGGTGCATTTCTTGGCGTGCTGGGACAAAAACCCTCTAACCGCGTTCTCGCGTTTTCTCTGGGTTTTGCCGCAGGCATCATGTTGCTGATCTCCCTGATGGAAATGTTGCCAGCGGCACTGGCAGCAGAGGGAATGTCGCCGGTGCTGGGTTACGGGATGTTTATCGTTGGTTTGCTGGGCTACTTTGGCCTGGATCGTTTACTGCCGCACGCTCACCCTCAGGATTTAGTCCAAAAAACCACACAGCCGTTGCCCGGTTCCATTAAGCGTACCGCGATTTTATTAACTCTGGGTATCAGCCTGCACAACTTTCCGGAAGGGATCGCGACTTTTGTTACTGCCAGCAGCAACCTGGAGCTGGGTTTTGGTATTGCACTGGCCGTCGCATTGCACAATATTCCTGAAGGTTTAGCCGTTGCCGGGCCCGTTTATGCTGCCACAGGCTCCAAACGTACCGCTATATTCTGGGCAGGGATCTCGGGCATGGCGGAAATATTAGGTGGGGTACTGGCATGGTTAATTCTGGGTAGTTTGATTTCGCCCGTGGTGATGGCGGCAATTATGGCCGCGGTCGCCGGAATTATGGTCGCATTATCCGTTGATGAGCTGATGCCGCTGGCAAAAGAGATCGACCCCAATAATAATCCCAGCTATGGGGTACTGTGTGGAATGTCGGTAATGGGCCTCAGCCTGGTTATCCTGCAATCTATGGGCATCGGGTGAAGCCGATGGCGGATGCGGCTCTGTGATTCAGAACATCCGCCTCATTCATGGTGGCAGGGCCGCTATTCGTGGTCCTTGGCGGTGGTACCACCTTCGCCCGTATGGCGAAACAGTTTGTTGCGCGCCTCGAGTAATGCATCTCTGTCTTGCCGGAACGCTCTGCAATAACGTTTCATATGGCAATAATAACCGACAGCAACGAGTGCAATTAATACAATCCAATACCAGGCAATAAACATTCTTTTACCCTTAAAATTTAACATCATTAAACATTTAACGTTAAAATTTTACATAACTATATTCTGACCTACCTCTATAGTGGCATAACATGAAAACAAATATATGATTTTGATCATATAACGTAACGGATAACGCTAATCGAAAAACCTGCATTAAAAAGGAAACAATATCATCACATTTACACGACTAAATAAAAATTCATTATCCAGAACAACGTCCCTCATTGTCATTCAAAGAATAATAAAAATGTTACCCACTGATAATTAATAATTTTCTCGCGGAGCGGGATATTTATTTAAACATTTACGGGCTATACTATTAAATTATGACAACGCATCAGCATAAGAAAAATATATTAATAACTATTATTTAGTGTTGATACGTAGTACCAGAGCATCCCATCTAACTAAAGCTAAATTATCCGGCTATAACAACAAAAAACCGAAGCCAGAAAACTGACTTCGGTTTTTTTATCCCTACCGCGGTTGTCGCGGTAGTCAGCAATTAGCTGGCTTTGCGCTCGTGCGCCTGACGGTAAGCCACTAAATCTTCGATAGTGACTACAGCCATATTGTGCTTGCCGGCAAACGCAATGCACTCCGGCGCGCGCGCCATGGTGCCATCATCATTAGTCAATTCGCACAGCACACCAGCCGGTTTAAAACCAGCCAGCGTCACCAGATCGATGGTGGCTTCGGTGTGGCCGCCGCGAGTTAACACACCACCAGCCTGAGCACGCAGCGGGAAAACGTGACCCGGGCGGTTCAGATCGGAAGGTTTAGCGCCATCCTTAATTGCCGCACGCACCGTTGTAACACGGTCTGCAGCGGAAACACCGGTAGTCACACCTTCTGCCGCTTCAATGGTCACGGTAAAACCCGTACCGTAAGCGCTGGTGTTATTTTCCACCATCATCGGCAGATCGAGCTGTTTGCGTCGGTCTTCAGTGATGCACAGGCAAACAATACCGCTACCGTGACGGATGGTCAGCGCCATCTGTTCAACAGTCATGGTTTCTGCCGGGAAAATCATATCACCTTCGTTTTCACGGTCTTCATCGTCAAGCACCATCACACCGCGTCCTTCACGCAGCGCAGCAAGCGCATGTTCAACACGTTCGAAAGGCGTACCAAAAGAGGAAAGTAGCGTCTGATTCATGGTAAAAAAACCTCACTAAAATTATGGTTACCAGAATCAGGGCAGTCTTAGGAGTGCCGTCAAAGCGGCAAAAAAATAACGTGAGCGGGTCCATGCCCGACTGGATCGTTACTCTCTCCCATCCGGACTCTAACCGTCGGCCCCGGAATTACACCGGATCTGCTGACCTTTTTGCCGTAACAAAAAGCGCTCGCGGGCTTTCAACATTCGTTGATTTACCGCCGGTGGGGAATTTCGCCCCGCCCTGAGAATAAGCGGGTTAACTATAACGCTATTGATTACCTTCATCAACGCCTTTACTCGACTTAGCTTCACACAATTCTGGTTTATGCCTGGGGCAGTTCGCACTACAATAGGCAGCAACACGTACCAGTTCAGGGAAACCATAATGATTGACCCGAAAAAAATTGAGCAGATTGCTCGTCAGGTTCACGAGTCGATGCCGAAAGGGATCCGGGAGTTTGGCGAAGACGTTGAGAAGAAAATTCGCCAAACGCTGCAGTCGCAGCTGACACGTCTGGATCTGGTAAGCCGCGAAGAGTTTGACGTACAAACCCAGGTTTTACTGCGTACCCGTGAAAAACTGGCGCTGCTTGAGCAACGCCTGACGGAGCTTGAAGCGCGTGAAAAAACGGCTGAAGTTAAGCCGGCGCCCGCAATCCCGCCAGTCGATCCACAAGTATAAAAACGACAACGGGCCGTAAGGCCCGTTAATATGTCAGTGTTCCAGTTCTAATTTTTTCGCCTCTGTTGCCTGCTGGCAGTAAAGTGCATAGCGTTTGCAAAACCAGCTGCGATGTTCCTCATCCATATTTCCAGTGACAGCCTGGATATCAACGGGTCGGCCCTCAGCCTGCATTCTGGCAAAACTCCGGGCCAGGAAATCGAAATTGTTCAGTGAATACATATTGCTGTTCATGAGCATACCCTCCAGTTATTGAATATCTGTTAAGGCCATATGCTTTTTCTGATTTCAGTATTTCCCTGGATACGAAGTTATTCTGTACATATTGTGCGCAAAAAAACCGCCTGCTTCACAGTTTCCTACGAAATCTAAGAGGGAGATGAGCCCCTTTTCGGATTTAAGACCAGGGTAACGCATGTTATTGTAACGTCATGTAAAAGTAAGAGGTAAAACTATTACTTTTGACACGGACAGGGAACGCAGTAACAGGAGGAAAATACTTGGTTCTATTTGCGGATTATAACGACCCCTACCTGTTTGCTATTTCATTTGTACTGCTGATTGGCCTACTGGAAATCATCTCTCTTATTTGCGGCCATTTCCTTTCAGGCGCGCTTGATGCTCACCTTGAACACTACGATGCCCTGACCTCCGGCAATATCGGCCAGGCGCTTCACTATCTCAATATTGGGCGAATCCCCGCGCTGATCGTGCTGTGCTTACTCGCAGGTTTCTTTGGGCTCTTCGGTATCCTTCTTCAGCATGGTTGGGTCACGCTGTGGCAGGCTCCGCTCAGCAACCTGCTGCTCGCGCCGGTGAGCTTCATTCTTGCGGTCTTTGCCGTGCATTACAGCGGAAAAATCATCGCCCCGTGGCTACCGCGGGATGAAACCACCGCCCTCGCTGAAGATGAATTTATCGGCAGCATGGCAATCATTACCGGACATTCTGCAAGTGCCGGAACGCCCTGCGAAGGCAAATTTACCGACAAGTTCGGGCAGATCCACTATGTGCTGCTGGAGCCTGAAGCAGGCAAAGAATTCAAAAAAGGAGACAAGGTACTGATTATCTGCCGACTCTCCGCAACGCGTTACCTGGCCGAGTTAAACCCCTGGCCGACTGTTTTATAATTTTACACAGAGGGATCTCATAAATGGATGATGTTTTTGGCATGTTACCTTCATGGATGTTTACCGCCATTGTCGCGGTGGTCGTCTTAGTAATTATCGGGATTATTTTTGCCCGCCTGTATCGTCGTGCGTCTGCTGAACAAGCGTTTGTGCGTACCGGCCTTGGCGGGCAAAAAGTGGTGATGAGCGGCGGCGCAATTGTCATGCCTATCTTCCACGAAATCATTCCTATCAACATGAACACCCTCAAACTTGAGGTGAGCCGTTCTACTGTCGACAGTCTCATCACCAAAGACCGTATGCGCGTAGATGTCGTCGTCGCCTTTTTCGTGCGTGTAAAACCGTCTGTTGAAGGGATTGCAACCGCCGCACAGACGCTGGGACAGCGGACGCTGTCACCAGAGGATTTACGTGTGCTTATCGAAGATAAGTTTGTCGATGCCCTGCGTGCCACTGCGTCGCAGATGACCATGCACGAGCTGCAGGATACGCGTGAAAACTTCGTTCAGGGCGTACAAAACACCGTCGCGGAAGACCTGTCCAAAAACGGCCTGGAGCTGGAGAGCGTTTCACTCACCAACTTTAACCAGACCGAAAAAGTCCATTTCAACCCCAACAACGCCTTTGATGCCGAGGGTCTGACCAAACTGACCCAGGAAACGGAACGTCGTCGTCGCGAACGTAACGAAGTCGAGCAGGACGTAGAAGTTGCCGTTCGTGAGAAAAATCGTGATGCGCTGTCGCGCAAGCTGGAGATCGAGCAGCAGGAAGCCTTCATGACGCTCGAGCAGGAGCAGCAGGTGAAAACCCGCACAGCTGAGCAAAACGCCAAAATTGCCGCCTTTGAAGCCGAGCGTCATCGCGAAGCTGAACAGACGCGTATCCTTGCCGAACGCCAAATTCAGGAAACAGAAATCGATCGCGAACAGGCGGTGCGTTCAAGAAAAGTCGAGGCCGAGCGTGAAGTTCGCATCAAAGAGATCGAACAGCAGCAGGCAACAGAGATCGCTAACCAGACCAAGTCCATCGCCATTGCCGCCAAGTCCGAACAGCAGTCTCAGGCTGAAGCACGCGCTAACGATGCCCTGGCCGATGCGGTTCGCGCCCAGCAGAACGTAGAAACCACCCGCCAGACCGCAGAAGCGGATCGTGCCAAACAGGTGGCATTGATTGCCGCAGCCCAAGATGCGGAAACCCAGGCTGTTGAGCTGACCGTACGCGCGAAAGCGGAGAAAGAAGCGGCAGAATTGCAGGCGGCAGCGATTGTTGAACTCGCCGAAGCAACGCGGAAAAAAGGCCTCGCGGAAGCAGAAGCACAACGCGCACTTAACGATGCCATCAACGTGCTTTCCGATGAACAGACCAGCCTGAAATTTAAGCTGGCGCTGCTGCAGTCCCTGCCAGCGGTTATTGAGAAATCCGTTGAGCCAATGAAGTCTATCGATGGGATCAAGATTATTCAGGTTGATGGTCTCAATCGCGGCGGCGCAGTCGGTGAAGTGACCGCAGGTAACGTAAACGGTGGGAATCTCGCAGAGCAGGCATTATCCGCAGCCCTTACCTATCGTACACAAGCGCCGCTGATCGACTCGCTGTTAAATGAAATTGGCTTGTCCGGTGGTTCGCTGTCGGCACTTGCCGAACCGATGAAAGCAGTGGAAAGTAGCGCTGTGACGGAAAAATAAAGCGTAAAAATGCCGGATGGCGACGCGCCATCCGGCAATCAGGTCAGCGTTCACTTATCGCTGTCTTTCTGGATCTTTTTGATGATATTGGTCGTCGAACAACCATCTTCGAAGTTGAGTACCAACACTTCTCCGCCGTTGGCCCACACCTCTTTGCTGCCGGCAATCTCGTCCGGCTTGTAATCGCCGCCTTTGACCAGCAGATCCGGCAGAACACCGGCAATCAGACGCTGCGGCGTATCCTCTTCAAAAGAGACGACCCAGTCGACAGACTCCAGCGCACCCAGCACGATCATACGTTGTTCAAGCGGGTTAACCGGGCGCGTTTCACCTTTCAGACGTTTGGTGGACGCATCGCTGTTAACCGCGACGATCAGACGGTCACCCAGCTTGCGCGCATTTGCCAGATAGGAGACATGCCCCGCATGCAGGATGTCAAAGACACCGTTGGTCATCACCACTTTCTCACCACGTTTGCGGGCGCTGGCGACAGCCTGCTTCAGCTCATCTTCACTCATCACGCCAAAACCGGTGTCCGCGCGACCACGCACGGCGTTTTCCAGCTCGATCGGTGAAACCGTAGAGGTCCCCAGCTTACCGACAACAACACCTGCTGCCGCGTTAGCAAAATAGCACGCCTCTTCCAGCGAATTACCCGCGGCAAGCGTCGCTGCCAGCACGCCGATAACCGTATCGCCCGCCCCGGTCACGTCATACACTTCCTGCGCCTGGGTCGGCATGTGCAATGGCGCTTTGCCCGGTTGCAGCAGCGTCATGCCCTGTTCGGAGCGCGTGATTAACAGTGCAGAAAGGCCGAAATCCGCAATCACCTTCATGCCGCGTTCAACCAGTTCATCTTCGCTCTTGCACTTACCCGCGACCGCCTCAAATTCGGACAGATTTGGCGTCAGCAGCGTTGCACCGCGGTAGCGTTCAAAATCAGTCCCTTTCGGATCGATAAGCACCGGAACCCCAGCCTTCCGCGCCAGCGCAATCATCTGCTGCACGCTTGCCAGCGCACCTTTGGCGTAGTCCGACAGCACCAGCGCGCCGATAGATCCCAGTGCCTGATTGATACGCTCATGCAGTGGCTGCGGATCCACACCTTCAAAGCCTTCTTCAAAATCCAGGCGAATCAGCTGCTGGTTGCGGGAAAGCACGCGCAGCTTGGTTATCGTCGGATGCGTTGGTACAGAAACGAAGTCACATTTTACGTTTACGTCCGCCAGCGTTTTACTGAGTGCACGCGCCGCATCGTCAATGCCGGTCAGGCCCACCAGACGCGAATTCGCTCCCAGAGAGGCAATGTTCATCGCCACGTTTGCTGCGCCACCGGGACGTTCTTCAATGGTATCCACTTTGACCACCGGGACCGGCGCTTCCGGGGAGATACGGCTGGTAGGGCCGTACCAGTAGCGATCCAGCATCACATCACCGACAACCATGACTCCTGCACGTTCAAACTCTGGCAGCGTTACTTTCATTCCTGTCTCCTGAGAGATTCTCTGAGGGTCTTAAAATTTGCGCGCGATAATAGCACACTTCACTCGGCAACCAGCCACTTCTGCCAGCTGTCACGCACCAGCGTACGTTCAGCACTGAAGCTCTCCGGTGCGACATGGCCCGGAAGTTCCTGCAGGGCAAGATGGTGAAGTTCATCGCGCAGCGTTGTGTAAGCGCGGGTAAGCGCCAGCGCTTCCTGTTCGTCCATAATGTCGTTTTGCGCCAGTAATTCCAGAATGCGCACGTTATCCGACCAGCGCGTCAGCTTGGGTTTTTCATGGGCATAGCGCAGCACCAGATATTGCGTAATAAACTCAATGTCGGTGATACCCCCTTCATCTGCTTTGATATCAAAACGATCGCGATGCTTATTGCCCAAATGGGCACGCATTTTCTCACGCATTTCGCGCACATCTGTCTGCAATGTTTTTCCATCACGGGCGAGGGTCATGATATCGCGCCGCACCACATCAAACTGAGAGGTTAGTTGCGGGTCGCCGTACACCACACGAGCCCGCACCAGCGCCTGATGCTCCCACGTCCAGGCTTCGTTACGTTGGTAGTCAGCGAAAGCATCTGTTGAGGTCACCAGCATCCCCGCGGCGCCTGACGGACGCAGGCGTGCATCCACTTCATACAAAATGCCAGATGAGGTGCGGGTACTGAAAAGATGCATAATGCGCTGCGACAGGCGCAGGTAGAACTGCCGCCCGTCAATCTCACGTTCGCCGTCAGTCATCACATCCATCGGACAGTCATGCAGGAAGATCAAGTCGAGATCGGAGCTATAGCCCAGCTCCCAACCGCCCAGTTTTCCGTAGCCTACAACGGCAAAACCGCGACCTTCGCGATCGCCAAGATGCGTTGGCTGCCCGTAGCGGGCGACCATTTGCGTCCACGCCTGCTGAACTACGGCATCAATAATGGCTTCCGCCAGCCAGGTCAGATGATCGCTAACCTTCATCACCGGCAGCGTCCCGGCGATATCAGCCGCCGCAATACGCAGCAACTGCGTTTGCTTAAACTGACGCAGGGCTTCCAGTTGCTGCTCTTCGTCATCTTCCGGTACGCGCAGTAAATACTGACGTAGCTCATCACGATAGGCGTCAGTCGCCGTGGGTTGATACAGCGTGTTGGGGTCCAGCAGCTCATCAAGCAACAACGGATAACGTGCCAGTTGGCTGGCCACCATGGGTGAGGCAGCGCACAGCGAAATCAGATGTTTAAGCGCCCCTGGGAATTCGCTCAACAGTTCCAGATAAGTCGTGCGAGTGACAATGCCCACCAGCAGCGGAGTAATACGCGACAACGGCACGGAGGCATCATCGCGGGAACAGACATCGCTCAACAGATGCGGCATCAAATGATCCAGCACCTGACGCCCCCGCGGGCCTATCGTGCGCTTATCCAGCTCTTTACGGAAATCAGCGATCAGCGTCAGCACACGGCGGCGATCGTCATCCGCCAGATGCATCAGCACTGGCGTCGTATCATCTTCCTGCAACGCATCCTGCCACAGCTCGCGCCACTGTTCCGACAGCGACTCTTCCTGAGTTTCGGCTTCGTCATCGCCAATTAACTCATTAAACACCCGGCGCACATTACTCATATGTACCGCCAGCACATCGGTCAGTTGCTGCCAGTCATCGACATGCATCCCCCACGCCAGTCTTGCCCGGTTCAGCTCATCGCTCGGCAGCGTTTGGGTCTGTTCGTCATTGATACTCTGCAGCAGGTTTTCCAGGCGGCGTAAATAGAGATAGGCCGTCCGCAGTTGTTCCGCATCGGTATCGGACAGCAAATGCAGCGTATTGATGGCGCTCAGTGTGGGTAAAAGCGAACGGGATTGCAGGGAAGGCTCACGCCCGCCGCGGATCAGTTGGAATACCTGAACGATAAATTCGATTTCACGAATACCGCCCGCGCCGAGCTTGATGTTGTCCTTCAGGCCACGACGGCGAACTTCACGGGCAATCATTCCTTTCATGTTACGCAGCGACTGGATCACACTGAAATCGATGTAGCGACGGAAGACAAACGGTCGTAGCATAGCGCGAAGCTCGCTGACATAAGTACCGTCGGCATCGCCCATGATACGTGCTTTCACCATGGCATAGCGTTCCCAGTCGCGCCCTTGCTCCTGGTAATAATCTTCCAGCGCGGAGAAGCTCAGCACCAACGGACCGCTGTCGCCAAACGGACGTAAGCGCATGTCTACCCGATAAACAAACCCATCCATTGTTGGCTGATCCAACACCTTGATGAGTCGCTGCCCCAAACGGGTAAAGAACTGCGCGTTATCCAGTTCACGCCGTCCACCCTGTGTAGAGCCATGTTCCGGCCAGGCGAAAATCAGATCGATATCAGAAGAAAAATTCAGCTCGCCGCCACCGAGTTTTCCCATCCCTAAAATCAGCAGCGGTTGCGGGGTGCCTTCCTGATTACAGGGCGTTCCCCACTCACGGCAACAGGCGTCATACAGCCAATCACGTGCGGCAATGATCAGCGTCTCCGCCAGGTGACTTAGCTGTTGCAAAATACTCTCTTCAGCCACCAGCGACAGCGTCTGCGCCCAGGCAATGCGCACCATGATGCGACGGCGGAACAGACGCAGTTCACGCATCAACGTCGCTTCATCACTGACGTCGTGCAACGCTTGCTGTAACCAGGTGACATAGTGTTGCCATTCATCAGCCTGTGGTGCGGCGCTTTCCAGCTCCACCAGCCACTCAGGATGGGCAATCACACTGTCGCGAACAAAATCACTGAATGTAAGCACTGACTTCGCCTGTACACTCAGTGAAGACTCAGATATTGCTGCTGGCAGCCGCTCAACAACGGTCGGCCAGTACTGCTGTAACGGTGAAGAGAGCTGCTTCATTTACGGGTTATCCTTTGAATGGTGCCGAATGGCGGCATTTCGCTTTATCCGGCCTACATGACACTGACATCCATCGCGTAGGCCTGATAAGCGCAGCGCCATCAGGCATCCCGGCCTCGGTCCTGGTTATCGTTTACCGCTGTGCAGCCAGAACGGCTCCTGAGAGATCGCTTCGTTGCGGAAGTGTTCAATTTCAATATGTTGGCGGGTTTCGATGGCATGACGCAGCCCCTGCCAGTTAGCAATCCATTCTGATGCGACATTCTCATCGTAGTAACCCGCCAGCATCAGCATGCTATCAATATTGCGCGTCAGACGAGGGAGTTGATCGGCGTACTGATCGCCCAGCGGTTGCGCAAAAGCCGTTTTCAGTTCAGCGGCATGACGTGAAAGATGGGTGTCAGAAAAACGCTTAAAGGAGTCGGTAATTTTAGCCTGCGCTTTTGCATCAAGGAACGTTTGCCACCCTTTGGTTACCAGCCATTCGGTAAGTGCCAGTTTAGCCATTGCCGTTTGCGTACTATAAACCGCCGAAACGGCAGAAACGTCCGACGCAATGATCGCTTCCGACTGGGTCAGCAAATCACGTAAGTGAGCGCTCGCTTTACGCGGAACATGACCACCAAAGAGCATCAGGACGTGGCGAACCAACCCTATTGCAGCCAACACGCCGTCTTTCGCGCCTTTGACGCCGCGCACCCACAACTCTTCGTGATACTGCCATTGCGACAATGCCTGCTCCAGCGCCGCTTCCAGCCCTTGTTCAATGTTCGCTTTCGCAGGGACTTGCAGAATACCCGTCGGTTTGATTTCACGCGGCACGTTCCCCTGCGCCAGATGATAACCACGAGCCGCCTTGCTCAGACTGCCCTGGCGTAAACCGGTTTGTGACACCAGCTGACTTGCCAGCTTCAGTACCGCACGGGTATCGCCGCTCAACAACTCAAGTTCAAGCTCGCAGAGGGGTTCTGCAAACTCGCCGGCCTTCACTTCCCCCAGATCGAGAGCGATTTCAATCCGGCTGCCGTCGACATCAACCAACCATTTCTCGCGGTAAAAGTCGGTGCTGAACAACGGTTGCACCTGAGAGGCAAGATCGGCGGGCAGTTCACCATTGGGCCACACCTCAGCAGGAAACTGGGTGAGATCCAGTTCCGGCGCGCTCAAGGCGACATTATATTCTGGTCGTTGATGCAGACCGCCCGTTACCCGTCCGGCAATTTTCATGGTCATTTCATAACGACCGTTCTCACCGCGAATACGCAACCCCATATCATGGCCTCGCAACCAGGCATCCGGGGTTTCGTAGTAAATATTCAGCAACTGACTGGGGGCGTGATGCTCTCCCCCCAACGTATTCAGACGTTCACGTAGCGCATCTACAGCATCACTATTGACGATAAACTTTAATTCGATTTCCTGGGCCATGGTCTTGTACTTATGGGTTATGTCACAGTTGAGAAAACAGACTGCGAACTAAGTGCATTCTTTATTGTCAGTAGATAGTATTTTGCGCCAAATTGCCATGCAACGTGCAATTTGACGGGCGTAAAAGTTTCGGGTGGTGGCAAAAAGGACACAGATGATTCCGATTGATGTCGAATGCTTTGCGTAGAGACACTGATGCCACTACTATCGTTCCACTTTCTATGACAATAACGACAGCCTGATGCCAAAATTACGCCTGATTGGATTAACTTTACTCGCACTTAGCGCCACTGCAGTCTCTCATGCCGAAGAGAAGCGCTATGTCTCTGATGAACTGAATACCTGGGTCCGCAGCGGTCCGGGAGATAATTATCGCCTCGTGGGCACGGTTAACGCCGGCGAGGAAGTCACGCTTTTACAGACTGACGCCAACACCAACTACGCCCAGGTGAAAGACAGCACCGGACGTACCGCGTGGATCCCACTTAAAGAGCTGAACAGTACGCCAAGCCTGCGTACCCGTGTACCCGATCTGGAAAACCAGGTTAAAACACTGACCGATAAGCTCAATAATATCGACACCACGTGGAATCAACGCACCGCCGATATGCAGCAAAAAGTAGCGCAAAGCGACAGCGTGATCGACGGGTTGAAGGAAGAAAACCAGAAGCTGAAGAACGAGCTTATTGTGGCGCAAAAGAAAGTCAGCGCCGCTAACCTGCAGCTTGATGACAAGCAACGTACTATCATCATGCAATGGTTTATGTATGGCGGCGGCGTGCTCGGACTCGGCCTGCTTCTCGGTCTGGTTCTGCCACACATGATCCCGAGCCGGAAGCGCAAAGATCGCTGGATGAACTGAATCGCCTTCTCCGCCACACTGACATATTATTAAGGAATACTGTTTTTCAAAAGGAATGTGGTGTGAAGATTTATCTGGTCGGTGGTGCTGTTCGGGATGCGTTATTAGGGCTACCGATTAAAGATAAAGATTGGGTCGTTGTCGGCGCCACGCCGCAGGAGATGCTTGACGCGGGCTATCAGCAGGTAGGTCGCGATTTCCCTGTGTTTCTCCACCCACGCACCCGGGAAGAGTATGCGCTGGCGCGCACCGAACGAAAATCGGGCTCAGGCTACACCGGATTCACCTGTTATGCCGCGCCGGACGTTTCGCTGGAAGCCGATCTTCAGCGCCGCGATCTGACGATCAACGCGTTGGCCCGTGACGACGACGGAGAGATTATCGATCCGTATAACGGCCGTGGCGATCTGGAAAATCGTTTGTTGCGCCATGTATCCCCTGCTTTTAGTGAAGATCCGCTGCGCGTTCTGCGCGTGGCGCGTTTTGCTGCCCGCTATGCACACCTCGGCTTTCGTGTTGCTGATGAAACCATGACGCTGATGCGCAACATGGCCGCTGCTGGCGAGCTGGAACACCTGACGCCAGAACGCGTGTGGAAAGAGACAGAAAGCGCCTTAACCACCCGTAATCCGCAGGTATTTTTCCAGGTCCTGCGCGATTGCGATGCCCTGCGCGTGCTGTTCCCGGAAGTAGATGCTCTGTTTGGCGTTCCGGCCCCCGCACAATGGCATCCGGAAATCGACACCGGCATTCACACGCTGATGACGCTATCGATGGCGGCCATGTTAAGCCCGGAGGTCGACGTGCGTTTCGCCACGCTGTGTCACGATCTCGGTAAAGCATTGACACCCAAAGCACTCTGGCCGCGCCACCATGGTCACGGCCCGGCAGGCGTTAAGTTGGTAGAACAACTGTGCCAACGCATGCGCGTGCCCAATGACATCCGCGATTTAGCCAAACTGGTAGCCGAATTTCACGATCTGATTCATACCTTCCCGATCCTGCAGCCCAAAACCATCGTGAAACTGTTTGATTCCATTGACGCCTGGCGTAAACCGCAACGTGTGGAACAAATCGCGCTGACCAGCGAGGCCGACGTTCGTGGCCGAACCGGTTTTGAAGCAGCAGATTATCCGCAGGGCAGATTGCTACGCGAGGCCTGGCTGGTTGCACAGACTGTGCCAACGAAAGAGGTCGTTGAGGCAGGATTCAAAGGGCCGGAAATTCGCGAGGAGCTAACCCGACGCCGCATTGCGGCGGTGGCTAGCTGGAAGGAACAGCGCTGCCCAAAAGCGTAGGAAATGCATTGCCGGATGCGCTGCGCTTATCCGGTCTACAGCTTCGAAACGGATATAACCCGTAGGCCGGATAAGGCGGAACGCCGCCATCCGGCACCACGGAAAGTCATCAGAAGAACACCACGTAAACGGCGGCGGCGACCACAAAACGATAAATCGCAAACGGAATAAACGAGATACGTTTAATCAGTTGCAGGAAGGTCTTGATCGCCACCAGCGCCACGATAAACGCCGTCACGAAGCCGACAGCAAACATTGGAATGTCTGACGCAGTCAGGAACGACCAGCTTTTGTAGAGATCCAGCGCCGTCGCGCCCATCATCATCGGGACCGCCAGCAGGAATGAGAATTCAGATGCCGCATAACGGCTCACACCCATCAGCATACCGCCAGAAATCGTCGCTCCGGAACGGGAAAAACCGGGCCATAGCGCCAGACACTGGAAACAGCCAATCATAAACGCCTGGCGGTAAGTCATATCGTCCAGACCCGGCGCGCGCGGCTCTTTTGGTTTGAGGCACTCTGCGACAATCAGCAGCACGCCCCCCACCACCAGCGCGTACATCACGTTGATTGGGTTAAACAGTGACTTGATGGTGTCGTGGAAGACCAGACCCAGAACCACAGCAGGAACCATCCCCAACAAGATATGCCCGAGGGTCAGTCGCCCTTTACCAGAGCCTTCATGCGGGGTCTTGCCAAAGTGAATGCCAATTAAACCAAACAGACGTCGCCAGAACATCACCACTACCGCCAGAATGGAACCCAGTTGGATCACGACTTCAAACGTTTTTGCGGTATCGCCCTCAAAACCTAGCAGGTGGCCAACAATTATCATATGGCCGGTACTGGAAACGGGTAGGAACTCCGTCAGCCCTTCGACCACACCCAAAATTGCCGCTACCAGCAGCGAGTGCATATCACTCATCAATAAACCCCTAACGAAAGAGAAAAAGCACGGCAAAAAAGAGCCGACGTCAGGACCCTTTTATACCTGTTTGGTTTAGATATTATTAAGTTAATTATTTTCTTTCAGATTATTGCTACGTTCGATGATAACCCCGACGTTTGCCGCACGGGCCACCGCACCAGGTTTGCTCAGCTTGATGCGCACCCATGGAGAATTAAAGCGGCTGAGCAAGAGATCCGCCACCTCTTCCGCCACACGTTCTACCAGCGCAAAACGCCCACCTTCCACATGATTAACAACTGTTTGAGCAATATCAGCATAGCTCAGGCAATCAGCGACATCATCACTTTTGGCAGATTTACGGTTATCCCATGCCATTTCGATATCGAACACCAGTTTTTGTTCGATAGTTTGTTCCCAGTCATAAACACCGATAGTGGTGATTACTGAAAGTTGCTCTATAAATACAATATCCATCACGACCTGCCTGCTTTTTGGCTAACCCGGATACCACTTCCGGCGAAATATGCGTATTATCCACAGAAGTAGCGTTTTACACGACATTTTCAAAACGGAACAGCTTATGAGTGCAATCGCGCCTGGAATGATTATCTTCGCGTACCTCTGCGGCTCAATTTCCAGTGCCATTCTGGTATGCCGCCTCGCTGGATTGCCGGACCCGCGTACAAGCGGCTCAGGGAATCCGGGCGCGACAAACGTGCTGCGAATTGGAGGCAAAGGAGCCGCCGTCGCCGTGCTGATTTTCGACGTCCTGAAAGGTATGTTACCCGTCTGGGGGGCATACGCGCTAGGCGTCAGCCCCTTCTGGTTGGGATTGATCGCTATCGCGGCCTGCCTGGGACATATTTGGCCGATATTTTTCGGCTTTAAAGGTGGAAAAGGCGTCGCCACCGCCTTTGGCGCGATTGCGCCGATTGGTTGGGATCTTACTGGCGTAATGGCCGGTACCTGGCTGCTCACCGTCCTGCTGAGCGGCTATTCATCATTAGGCGCTATCGTCAGCGCACTGATTGCGCCGTTCTACGTCTGGTGGTTCAACCCTCAGTTCACCTTTCCGGTCTCCATGCTGTCATGCTTAATTCTGCTGCGTCACCATGACAACATCCAGCGTCTGTGGCGTCGTCAGGAGACAAAAATCTGGACCAAGCTAAAGAAAAAGCGCGAAAAAGACCCTGAATGATTTTCTTGCCGGATGGCGACGCTAGCGCGTCTTATCCGGCTTGTGGGATCTGATACCCCTCAACAGGCTTACCCAATCTGTGCTGACACCACGTTGCCAGAAACTCCACGCACACACGCAACTTCACGCTGCGATACAGCGGCTCCTTATAAACCGCCCAAATATTGGCGCTCTGCGCGTAGCCTGGCAGTACACGAACCAACTCGCCGTTGCGCAGGAACGGCTGCACATCCCATTCGGAGCGTAACATAATCCCTTTTCCTTGCAGCGCCCATTGCAGCACAATCTCACCGCTGTTGGACGAAAGGTGCCCTGCCACCTTAACCGTTTTTTTCTCCTGACCGTTGTCGAGCTCCCATACCCCGTGGGTCATATCGCGCTCTTTCGTTACCAGGCAATCGTGATGACTTAATTCCTGTAACGTCATCGGCTGGCCATATTTTTGTAAATATATCGGTGCGGCACACAATATTCTTTTATTTTTCGTTAACAAATGCGCAATATAATAATCAGGAATGTCATCATTAATTCGAATATCCAGATCGATATTATCCTGAGCTAAATCAATTTGCCGATCGTAAAGCTCAAAATGCACCTGTAATTCAGGATAGCTGTGCATCAATTCGGTAATTGCCGGGGCAATATAACTACGCCCAAATCCAAAACTACAGCCGATACGAATCATCCCTTCCGGACGCGTTTTGATTTGTGTAACGTCATCCACCAGATGCTGATAACGGGCAAGGATCTCCAGCGCATGTTCATAACAGCGTTGCCCGCTTTCCGTGAGTGCCACGCCGCGCGCAGAGCGGCTAAGCAGTGTTGTGCTCAGCGTAGATTCGAGGATCTGAATGCGTTTTGTCACAAACGCAGGCGTTTGTCCAAGCGTCGCGGCGGCTGCGCTAAAGCTGCCACTATGAACAATCTCAACCAGCACCTGCAGGTCTTTCGCCAGGGGATAAGTGTTCAGCATGTTCAGTATATCCGTGATGTTGTTAACCGCAGTGTAATTCTCTGATGCGAATGAAACCCTGCCCTCGCGCAATTTTTATTGCCTTATCCGGACATCATTCACGAACTGTTAATTGGATATTCACAGTGGCAAATAATATAAAACCACATTTTTAGTGGTAGTTTGTGCCGGAGAATTTATTTCCAGATAAATAAAAGAACTGGAGTTAACAAGATGAGCAAGCAAAATAACCAAAATGCGATAAATACGCTGACGAACATTGTCGCAGACTTTACCGCCATGATTTCTACCCGCATGCCTGACGACGTCGTAGATAAATTAAAACAGCTACGCGAAGGCGAAACCTCGCCGATGGGTAAAATCATTTACCACACCATGTTTGACAACATGCAGAAGGCTATCGACCTGAATCGCCCGGCCTGTCAGGACACCGGCGAAATCATGTTCTTTGTAAAAGTCGGCTCCCGCTTTCCGCTACTGGGCGAACTGCAAAGCATTTTGAAACAAGCCGTTGAAGACGCGACCGTCAAAGCGCCGCTGCGTCATAACGCGGTCGAGATTTTTGACGAAGTGAATACCGGTAAAAATACCGGTACCGGTGTGCCGTGGGTCACCTGGGATATCATCCCTGACGGCGACGATGCAGAAATCGAAGTCTACATGGCGGGCGGTGGCTGTACGTTGCCGGGACGCTCCAAAGTGTTAATGCCTTCTGAAGGCTACGAAGGCGTAGTGAAATTTGTCTTCGAAAATATCTCCACGCTGGCGGTCAACGCCTGCCCGCCGGTGCTGGTCGGTGTCGGTATTGCGACCTCTGTAGAAACCGCGGCCGTGCTGTCACGAAAAGCGGTACTGCGTCCTATCGGGTCACGTCACCCGAACCCGAAAGCGGCTGAACTGGAACTGCGCCTGGAAGAGGGACTTAACCGCCTGGGCATTGGCCCACAAGGGTTGACCGGGAATAGCTCCGTCATGGGCGTGCATATCGAATCTGCCGCACGCCATCCCTCCACTATCGGCGTTGCCGTCTCTACTGGCTGCTGGGCGCACCGTCGCGGCACGCTGCTGGTTCATGCTGACCTCTCCTTCGAAAACCTGTCTCACACCCGGAGCGCGTTATGAAAAAGATCCTGACAACCCCGATCAAAGCCGAAGATCTGGCAGACATCCGCGTTGGCGATGTCATTTACCTGACCGGTACGCTGGTGACTTGTCGCGACGTGTGCCACCGCCGCCTGATCGAACTTAAGCGCCCGATCCCGTACGATCTAAACGGTAAAGCAATTTTCCACGCCGGACCGATCGTGCGTAAGAACGGTGAAAAATGGGAGATGGTTTCCGTTGGCCCAACCACCAGCATGCGTATGGAAGCCTTCGAGAAAGAGTTCATTGAACAAACAGGTGTGAAACTGGTGGTCGGTAAGGGCGGTATGGGACCGTTGACGGAAGAAGGCTGCAAGCAGTTCAAAGCGCTACACGTGATCTTCCCAGCTGGCTGCGCAGTCGTTGCGGCAACCCAGGTTGAAGAGATCGAAGAAGTGCACTGGACGGAGTTGGGCATGCCGGAATCCCTGTGGGTATGCCGGGTAAAAGAGTTCGGCCCACTGATTGTTTCCATCGACACCCACGGCAATAACCTGATCGCTGAAAACAAAAAGTTGTTCGCTGAACGCCGCGACCCGATCGTGGAAGAAATCTGCGAGCACGTGCACTACATCAAATAACCCTTCCGGAGGGGCGCTACGCCCCTCCCCCTTTCGCAGGGATACAACAATGGCACCTTTAGCTGGTTGGTGGCGATACCTGGCTCCGCTGGTGGTCATCGCCATTATTGCTGTTCTGCCCATTCCCACCGGTCTTGAGAGCCACACCTGGCTCTATTTTGCCGTCTTTACCGGTGTGATTGTCGGGCTCATTCTGGAACCTGTACCGGGTGCGGTAGTCGCGATGATTGGTATTTCGATTATCGCGGTACTGTCGCCGTGGATCCTGTTCAGCCCTGAACAACTCGCGCAGGACGGTTTTAAATTTACCGCCAAATCGCTGTCATGGGCGGTATCGGGTTTTTCTAACTCGGTTATCTGGCTGATTTTCGCGGCCTTTATGTTTGGCACTGGCTATGAGAAAACCGGACTTGGTCGACGTATTGCGCTGATGCTGGTGAAAAAGATGGGGCACCGTACGTTGTTTCTCGGCTACGCGGTGATGTTCTCTGAGCTGATCCTTGCTCCTGTCACACCCTCTAACTCTGCGCGTGGTGCCGGGATTATCTATCCGATCATCCGCAACCTGCCACCGCTGTATAACTCACAGCCCAATGATCCCAGCGCCCGCTCTATCGGCTCTTACATTATGTGGATGGGGATTGTCGCTGATTGCGTTACCAGCGCTATTTTCTTAACGGCGATGGCACCAAACTTGCTGCTAATCGGTCTGATGAAAGGCGCATCTCACACGGCGCTAAGCTGGGGCGACTGGTTCTTAGGGATGTTACCGCTGAGTATTTTGCTGGTGTTGATCGTGCCCTGGCTGGCGTACGTGTTGTACCCGCCGGTGCTAAAATCCGGCGACCAGGTACCGCGCTGGGCAGACACCGAGCTAAAAGCAATGGGGCCGCTGTGTGTGCGCGAGAAAAAGATGCTGGTGCTGATGGTCGGCGCGCTGGTGCTGTGGATCTTCGGCGGTGACTATATCGATGCCGCGATGGTCGGTTACAGCGTGGTAGCACTGATGCTGGTGCTGCGCATCATCAGTTGGGATGACATCGTCAGTAATAAAGCCGCGTGGAACGTCTTTTTCTGGCTGGCCTCGCTGATAACGCTCGCCACCGGGCTCAATAACACCGGTTTTATTACCTGGTTCGGCAAGCTGCTGGCAAACGGGCTGAGCGGCTATTCGCCAATGATGGTGATGGTGGCACTGATCGTGGTGTTTTATCTGCTGCGCTACTTCTTTGCCAGCGCCACGGCCTATACCTCGGCACTGGCGCCGATGATGATTGCCGCCGCGCTGGCGATGCCCGCTATCCCACTACCCGTCTTCTGCCTGATGGTGGGTGCGGCGATTGGTTTGGGCAGCATTCTGACCCCCTATGCAACCGGCCCAAGCCCTATCTACTACGGTAGCGGCTATTTACCGACGGTAGATTACTGGCGATTAGGTGCCATTTTCGGCCTGATCTTCCTCGTGCTGCTGGTGATAACCGGCCTGGTCTGGATGCCCCTCGTTTTACTGTAAACCCCATTGGGGCGGCGTATTGTCGCCCCTTTTCCCATAAGCTTCTCATATGACCCTTTTCCCACTGCGCTGAGGCATACTTTTTTGTATGCAAATACCCTCATGCCGATAAGGGAAACGCTCTGGATACGGTTGCGCACGAGACACATACACGGGGCTGGCAGGCCGAACTGGATCTGCAGTTTACCCGCACCACACACAAAACGGTGCTTGCCTCGTCGCGTCATCACGGCCCGTTAACGGTCCAGCGCCCGTTTTACCCGGAAAACGACGTCTGTCATCTCTATTTACTGCATCCTCCCGGCGGCATTGTCGGCGGTGACGAGTTGCATATTTCCGTTTCACTCAGCGAACACAGCCATGCCTTAATAACCATGCCCGGTGCGGGCAAGTTCTATCGTAGCCGTGGGCCGCAGGCGCAGCTACGCCAGCATTTTACCCTCGCCCCACACGCCACGCTGGAATGGCTACCGCAGGACACGATCCTCTTTCCCGGCGCCAATGCCACTCTCCAGTCAGTCTTTCACCTGACACATGAAAGTCATCTGTTTGCCTGGGATCTCTTGTGTCTCGGACGACCGGTACTGCAGGAAACGTTCAGTCACGGCACGCTGCAGAACCGTCTGGAAGTATGGCGGGATGGACAACCGCTCCTGATAGAACGCCTGAAGTTGCAGGATGGAGACTTGAGCAGCATTGCCCGGCATCCCTGGGTTGGCACACTGCTGTGCTACCCGGCGAACGAAAATATGCTGGAAGGAGTACGTGAACGGCTCACACCACTGGGAAATTACGCCGGAGCCACGCTTAACGACGCATTGCTTACGCTACGTTTTCTGGCAGATGACAACCTGGTCGTTCAGCGCGTGATGCGCGATATCTGGCAATTTGTACGCCCACTGCTTACGCAGAAATCTCCTGTACTCCCGCGAATCTGGCAAACCTAAGAGAACCATTATGGAACTGACCCCCCGAGAAAAAGACAAGCTGTTGCTGTTTACCGCTGCGTTGGTGGCAGAGCGCCGCCTGGCCCGCGGGCTAAAGCTGAACTACCCGGAATCAGTAGCGTTGATCAGCGCTTTTATTATGGAAGGTGCGCGTGATGGCAAAACTGTTGCCTCACTGATGGAAGACGGTCGCCACGTTATCACCCGCGATCAAGTGATGGAAGGCGTTCCGGAGATGATCCCGGATATTCAGGTAGAAGCCACGTTTCCGGACGGTTCTAAGCTGGTCACCGTCCATACCCCGATCGTTTAAGGAGCAGCAATGATCCCTGGTGAATATCAGATCTCAACGGGAACTATCGCGATCAATTCGGGCCGGATAACCCGCACGATCGTGGTGGAAAATCATGGCGACCGCCCCATCCAGGTGGGATCGCACTATCACTTTTACGAAGCCAATCCGGCGCTACATTTTGACCGTCAGTCCGCACGCGGTTTTCGCCTGAATATTGCTGCGGGTACCGCAGTACGTTTCGAACCCGGACAAAAGCGGGAAGTCGAACTGGTGCGTGTGGCCGGTGCACAGCGGATCGTGGGTTTTCGCGGTGAAGTCATGGGTGCACTGGAGGCAGAAAATGAATGAACTGTCCCGGCAGGCTTACGTTGACATGTTTGGCCCGACAACCGGCGATAAAGTACGGCTGGCAGATACGGAACTGTGGATCGAAGTAGAAAAAGACTTCACCACCTACGGCGAAGAGGTCAAGTTCGGCGGCGGAAAAGTGATCCGCGACGGTATGGGTCAGGGTCAAATGCGCGCGCAAGCGTGTGTGGATCTGGTGATAACCAACGCGCTGATCGTCGATCACTGGGGGATCGTTAAAGCAGATATTGGCATCAAAAACGGCAGGATCTTCGCCATTGGCAAAGCAGGTAACCCGGATATTCAACCTGACGTCACGATCCCTGTCGGCGTTGGCACAGAAGCGATCGCCGGAGAAGGTAAGATCGTCACCGCTGGCGGAGTGGACACCCATATTCACTGGATCTGCCCGCAGCAGGCGCAAGAGGCACTGGTATCTGGCGTGACGACAATGATCGGCGGCGGCACGGGGCCGGCGGCAGGAACCCATGCCACCACCTGTACGCCAGGTCCATGGTATATCGCCCGTATGCTCCAGGCGGCTGATGCGCTGCCGGTCAATATCGGTCTGTTGGGCAAGGGCAATGGTTCGAATCCCGACACGCTACGCGAACAAGTCGCTGCGGGGGCAATTGGCCTGAAGATCCACGAAGACTGGGGTGCCACCCCGGCGGCTATCGACTGCGCACTGACCGTCGCTGATGAAATGGACATTCAGGTCGCGTTGCACAGCGACACGTTGAATGAGTCTGGCTTCGTCGAAGATACGCTGGCGGCAATTGGCGATCGCACGATTCATACCTTCCACACCGAAGGGGCGGGTGGCGGCCATGCGCCGGACATCATCACCGCCTGCGCACACGCGAATATCCTGCCCTCTTCTACCAACCCAACGCTGCCTTACACCGTCAACACCATCGACGAGCACCTCGATATGTTAATGGTCTGCCACCACCTCGACCCGGATATCGCCGAGGACGTGGCTTTTGCCGAATCGCGAATTCGTCGGGAAACGATCGCCGCCGAAGATGTGCTGCACGATATTGGCGCATTTTCCCTGACCTCATCTGATTCTCAAGCCATGGGGCGTGTGGGCGAAGTGATCCTGCGTACCTGGCAAGTGGCGCACCGCATGAAGGTCCAGCGCGGTCCGCTGGCGGAAGAAACCGGCGATAACGATAACCAACGCGTTAAACGCTATATCGCCAAATACACCATCAACCCGGCGCTGACCCACGGTATCGCCCACGAAGTCGGTTCCATTGAGCCTGGCAAACTGGCTGACCTGGTGCTGTGGTCACCGGCATTCTTTGGCGTAAAACCGGCAACGATCGTTAAGGGCGGGATGATTGCCTGCGCGCCGATGGGCGATATCAATGCCTCGATCCCGACCCCGCAGCCAGTGCATTACCGCATGATGTTTGGCGCGCTCGGCGCGGCGCGGCATCACAGTCGTCTGACATTTATCTCTCAGGCTGCTGATGCGCTAAACCTCCCGCTACAGCTCAATCTGCAAAGTGCCATCGCTGTTGTTAAAGGCTGCCGGACGGTGAAAAAAGCCGACATGATCCACAACAGCCTACAGCCCAATATCACCGTCGATGCCCAAACCTACGAGGTGCGTATTGATGGCGAACTTATCACCAGCGAACCGGCAGATGTGTTGCCGATGGCGCAACGCTATTTCCTGTTTTAAGGAGTGATGATGATCTATCTGACCCAACGCCTTAACCACGCCCACACAGTCACCGCAAGCGTCACGCTGCCCATTGATATTCGGGTAAAAAGTCGCGCCAGAGTCGCGTTGAACGACGGCCGCGAAGCCGGGCTGATGCTACCGCGAGGTTTACTGTTGCGCGGCGGCGATCTGCTGACCAACGACGAAGGCAGCGAAGTCATCGAAGTGATCGCCGCGCCGGAGTCGGTTTCTGTCGTGCGCTGCGCCGATCCTTTCCTGCTCGCTAAAGCCTGTTATCACCTCGGCAACCGCCACGTTCCTCTGCAAATCCTGCCCGCTGAATTGCGCTACCACCACGATCATGTGCTGGACGATATGCTGCGCCAATTCAACCTCGAGGTCACGTTCGCCCAGTTGCCGTTTGAACCAGAAGCAGGCGCTTATGCCAGCGAGTCACACGGCCATCACCACGGTCATGCGCACTGATGCATAACACCCAACAGCTACGTCTGATGCAGCTCGCCAGCAGTGCGCTCCCGGTGGGGTCGTTTACCTGGTCCCAGGGTCTGGAGTGGGCGGTGGAAATCGGCTGGGTGAAAAGCGTCGATGACTTCTCTGGCTGGCAAATCCAGCAGATGGAACAGAACTTTTTTACCGTCGACCTGCCGCTGCTGGCAAGGCTGTATCGTGCCTGCGAGCAGGACGATCTTACGGCGGCACACCGCTGGACGGCCTGGTTATTGGCCTGCCGGGAAACCCGTGAACTGCGGGATGAAGAACGCAGCCGGGGCGCCGCTTTTACGCGCCTGGTCACCGACTGGGAGCCCGATTGTTCCCCACAATGGCGCGCGCTCTTTAGTGAAAGCCAGCTCTGTGGCATGGCCTGGCTGGGCGTACGCTGGAAAATCCCGCTGACAGAGCTGGCGTTAAGCTTCGGCTACAGCTGGATTGAAAGCGCGGTGATGGCCGGCGTCAAACTGGTCCCCTTTGGTCAGCAGGCGGCGCAGCGCTTGATTATCTCGCTTTGCGATCGCTATGCGCAGGGTCTGGCACAGGCACTGGCTTGCCCTGACGCCAGTCTCGGCTCCTCAACGCCACTGGCCGCCATCGCCTCTGCCCGCCACGAAACGCAATATTCCCGACTATTCCGCTCCTGAGGAGAAAAAATGAGTAACAACAAGCATCCCCTGCGTGTGGGCGTTGGCGGCCCGGTGGGTTCCGGCAAAACGGCGCTGCTGGAAGCGTTATGCAAAGCCATGCGCAGCAGCTATCAGTTGGCGGTGGTGACCAACGATATCTACACCAAAGAAGATCAGCGCATTCTCACCGAGGCGGGCGCACTGGAGCCAGACAGGATCGTCGGTGTGGAAACCGGCGGCTGCCCGCATACCGCCATCCGCGAAGATGCGTCAATGAACCTGGCGGCAGTAGAAGCGCTGAGTGACAAATTCGGCAATCTGGATCTAATTTTTGTGGAAAGCGGCGGCGATAACCTGAGCGCTACCTTTAGTCCGGAACTGGCCGATCTGACGATCTACGTGATCGACGTTGCCGAGGGCGAAAAGATCCCGCGCAAAGGTGGTCCGGGGATCACAAAGTCTGATTTTCTGGTGATCAATAAAACCGATCTGGCTCCTTACGTCGGCGCCTCGCTGGAGGTGATGGAGCGCGATACCTTGCGCATGCGCGGCGAGCGGCCATGGACGTTCAGTAATTTAAAATCCGGAGAGGGTCTGGAAACAATTATCGCGTTTCTGGAAGAGAAGGGAATGCTGCGGATGTAGCGTATTGCCCGGTGGCGCTGCGCTTCCCGGGCCTACGATATTATGAGCTTATGCCGCCGGTAATTCCGCCAGCGGCCAGCGTGGACGTACCGTCACGCCAAGATCCGCCGTCGCGCCCGCTTTAAAACGCACCATGCCGGCATAGGCGATCATTGCCCCGTTGTCGGTGCAAAATTCCGGACGCGCATAGAACACTTCACCACGACGTTTTTGCATCATCTCGGCCAGTTTTGCACGCAGCGTACGGTTCGCACTGACGCCTCCCGCCATCACCAGACGTTTAAAACCGGTTTGATCCAGTGCGCGCTTGCACTTGATCATCAGCGTATCGACAACCGCATCTTCAAAGGCACGAGCGATATCTGCGCGTGTCTGATCGTCATTTTCGTTATTACGAATGGTATTCGCAGCAAACGTTTTCAGACCGGAGAAGCTGAAATCCAGCCCTGGACGGTCGGTCATCGGGCGCGGGAAGACAAAACGTTTTTCAACGCCCTGTGATGCCAGTTTTGACAGCATTGGACCGCCAGGATAATCCAGCCCCAGCAGCTTGGCGGTTTTGTCGAACGCTTCGCCAGCGGCATCATCAATCGATTCGCCCAGCAGTTCATACTGACCAATTCCGGTGACGCTAATCAGCTGCGTGTGACCGCCGGAAACCAGCAGCGCAACAAACGGGAAAGCAGGCGGATTTTCTTCCAGCATTGGGGCTAACAGATGGCCTTCCATGTGGTGTACCGGAATTGCTGGAACGCCCCAGGCGAACGCCAGCGAACGCCCCACGGTTGCGCCAACCAGCAGCGCGCCAACCAGACCAGGACCTGCGGTATACGCCACCGCATCAATCTCTTTTGCCGTCAATCCCGCTTCTTTCAGCGCGGCCTGGATCAGCGGTACGGTTTTACGTACGTGATCGCGCGAGGCCAGTTCTGGCACTACGCCGCCGTAGTCAGCGTGTAATTTCACCTGACTATACAATTGGTTGGCTAAAAGACCTTTTTCATCGTCGTAAATGGCGATGCCGGTTTCATCGCAGGATGTTTCAATACCCAGTACACGCATGACTTGTTTTACCTCGCTTTATTACCGCGCAGTGTAGGACCAATGCGGGTTGATGTAAAACTTTGTTCGCCCCAGGAGTTTCGCTCGTGTATACTCCTTGTCCTTATAAAAGTCCCTTTCAAAATCGCGTCGGTGCTTTACAAAGCAGCAGCAATTGCAGTAAAATTCCGCACCATTTTGAAATAAGCTGGCGTTGATGCCAGCGGCAAACCGAATTTATTAAAGGTGAGAGTTACATGCCGGTAATTAAAGTACGTGAAAACGAGCCGTTCGACGTAGCACTGCGTCGCTTCAAGCGTTCATGCGAAAAAGCAGGTGTTCTGGCGGAAGTTCGTCGTCGTGAGTTCTATGAAAAACCGACTACCGAACGTAAGCGCGCTAAAGCTTCTGCTGTGAAACGTCACGCGAAGAAACTGGCTCGCGAAAACGCACGCCGTACTCGTCTGTACTAATCCATTGAGAGCCAACGCTCTCAATTCAGACTGAGTTGTAGTTGTAAGGCCGTGCTTCCGGAAGGAATGCGCGGCTTATTTTCGTTTATACACGTCATCATTCAAGCTGCCTCAGTGTTGGCTGCAGTCGCTCACCCCAGTCACGTACTGTTGTACGCTCCTGAGGATTCGCTTCCTTGCCGCCTTGATGCATCCTGAATGATTTTGTGTATATGAGTCATCAAAAAACAGGGGCTTATGGCTGGACGAATTCCTCGCGTTTTTATCAATGACCTGCTGGCAAGAACCGACATCGTCGATCTCATCGACGCGCGGGTAAAGCTGAAAAAGCAGGGCAAAAATTATCACGCGTGCTGTCCGTTCCATAACGAAAAAACCCCCTCTTTCACCGTAAACGGTGAAAAACAGTTTTATCACTGCTTTGGGTGCGGCGCACACGGCAACGCCGTCGACTTTCTCATGAACTACGACAAGCTCGAGTTTGTGGAAACCGTCGAAGAACTGGCCGCAATGCACAACCTTGAAGTGCCCTATGAAGCAGGCAGTGGCCCCAGTCAGATAGAGCGCCATCAACGGCAAAGCCTTTATCAATTGATGGACGGCCTGAATACTTTTTATCAACAGTCTTTGATGCAGCCCGCCGCTACCCCTGCGCGCCAGTACCTGGAAAAGCGAGGATTAAGTAGCGACGTTATCACCCGTTTTGCTATTGGTTTTGCGCCCCCCGGCTGGGACAACGTCCTGAAACGGTTTGGCGGCAATGCTGAGAATCGCAAATCGCTGGTCGATGCGGGGATGTTGGTCACCAACGATCAGGGACGCAGTTACGATCGCTTCCGCGAACGGGTGATGTTCCCCATCCGCGACAAACGTGGTCGGGTCATTGGTTTTGGTGGACGCGTGCTGGGCGATGCCCTGCCGAAGTATCTGAACTCCCCTGAAACCGATATTTTCCATAAAGGTCGCCAGCTGTATGGCCTTTATGAAGCCCAACAGGATAACGCCGATCCACAGCGCCTGTTAGTGGTCGAAGGCTATATGGATGTGGTAGCGCTGGCGCAATACGGCATTAACTACGCCGTGGCATCCCTTGGGACGTCAACCACCGCCGATCACATCCAGCTGTTGTTCCGTGCGACGAACAACGTAATTTGCTGTTACGACGGCGACCGTGCCGGACGCGACGCAGCATGGCGCGCGCTGGAAACCGCACTGCCTTATATGACAGACGGCCGCCAGCTACGCTTTATGTTTTTACCTGACGGCGAAGACCCCGATACGCTGGTGCGTAAAGAAGGGAAAGAGGCCTTTGAAGCCCGGATGGAGCAGGCGCTGCCGCTCTCCGCGTTTTTATTTAACAGCCTGTTGCCGCAGGTCGATTTGAGTACTCCGGACGGACGCGCACAGCTCAGCACGCTGGCATTGCCGCTGATTACTCAGGTACCAGGCGAAACGTTGCGCATTTACCTGCGACAGGAGTTGGGAAACAAGCTCGGCATTCTGGATGACAGCCAGCTTGAACGTTTAATGCCAAAACTGGCAGAAAATGGGGCTTCCCGCCCTGTTCCACAGCTAAAACGTACGACCATGCGTATACTTATAGGGTTACTGGTGCAAAACCCGGATTTGGCCCCGCTGGTTCCGCCGTTAGACGCACTGGATCAAAATAAGCTGCCTGGACTTGGCTTATTCAGAGAACTGGTCAACACTTGTCTGTCTCAGCCAGGTCTGACCACCGGACAACTTTTAGAACACTATCGCGGTACAAATGATGCTGCGACCCTTGAAAAACTGTCGATGTGGGACGATATAGCAGATAAAGATATCGCAGAAAAAACCTTCACCGACTCACTCAACCATATGTTTGACTCGATGCTTGAACTGCGCCAGGAAGAGTTGATAGCTCGTGAGCGCACACACGGTTTAAGCAGCGAAGAACGCCGGGAACTCTGGACGCTGAACCAGGAACTGGCCAAGAAATAAGAGAAAGACAAAACAAAGACAAAATCATTCGCGTTGTATCAAGGCAGCAAGTGAACGAACGCCTGGGAGTGTACATCAGTACATGACCAGGATGACAAATCCACCGGGAGCGGATTTGAACGCTGCTTGCGGCGGCCCCGTAAGGGGCGAGGCTCAGGATGAGCCGAGTAACGAACGCAGCTAACGCAGAGACAACGTGAAGGATGAAGTATTTAACGGCTTAACTGCCGAATATCGATCGGGAAGCCCCCGACAGCCGCACGGAGAGGCAGCGGCAAAATATAAGTATGCCCTCGTTTTGCCGTTGGCGGTTTTACCGCCCAACACCAATCAAACGAATTAAGTGTGGATACCGTCTTATGGAGCAAAACCCGCAGTCACAGCTGAAGCTTCTTGTCCAACGTGGTAAGGAGCAAGGCTATCTGACCTATGCCGAGGTCAATGACCATCTGCCGGAAGATATCGTCGATTCAGATCAAATCGAAGACATCATCCAAATGATCAATGACATGGGTATTCAGGTGATGGAAGAAGCACCGGATGCCGATGATCTGCTGCTTGCTGAAACCTCCAACAGCACCGATGAAGACGCGGAAGAAGCGGCTGCCCAGGTTCTGTCCAGCGTTGAGTCCGAAATCGGCCGTACAACTGACCCGGTCCGCATGTACATGCGTGAAATGGGTACCGTTGAACTGTTAACCCGTGAAGGCGAAATCGACATCGCTAAACGCATCGAAGACGGGATTAACCAGGTTCAATGCTCCGTTGCCGAATACCCGGAAGCCATCACCTACCTGCTTGAGCAGTACGATCGTGTAGAAGCTGAAGAAGCACGTCTTTCCGATCTGATCACCGGCTTTGTCGATCCGAACGCAGAAGAAGACATGGCGCCAACCGCGACCCACGTCGGATCTGAACTTTCTCAGGAAGAGATGGATGATGACGAAGACGAAGATGAAGAAGACGGCGACGACGACAGCAGCGACGACGACAACAGCATCGACCCTGAGTTAGCGCGTGAAAAATTCGGTGAACTGCGTACCCAGTACGAAATCACCCGCGACACTATCAAAGCGAAAGGCCGCAGCCATGCAGCCGCGCAGGAAGAAATTCAGAAGCTGTCTGAAGTATTCAAGCAGTTCCGCCTGGTGCCAAAACAGTTCGACTACCTGGTCAACAGCATGCGCGTCATGATGGACCGCGTGCGTACTCAGGAACGTCTGATCATGAAGCTCTGCGTTGAGCAGTGCAAAATGCCGAAGAAAAACTTCATCACTCTGTTCACCGGCAATGAAACCAGCGAAACCTGGTTCAACGCGGCAATCGCGATGAACAAACCGTGGTCTGAAAAACTGCACGATGTGGCAGATGATGTTCACCGCGGCCTGCAGAAACTGCGTCAAATTGAAGAAGAAACCGGCCTGACCATCGAGCAGGTTAAAGACATCAACCGTCGTATGTCCATCGGTGAAGCGAAAGCCCGCCGTGCGAAAAAAGAGATGGTTGAAGCGAACTTACGTCTGGTTATCTCTATCGCTAAGAAATACACCAACCGTGGCCTGCAGTTCCTGGATCTGATTCAGGAAGGCAACATCGGTCTGATGAAAGCGGTAGATAAGTTTGAATACCGTCGTGGTTACAAGTTCTCCACCTATGCAACCTGGTGGATCCGTCAGGCGATCACCCGTTCGATCGCGGATCAGGCGCGTACCATCCGTATCCCGGTACATATGATTGAGACCATCAACAAGCTCAACCGTATCTCCCGCCAGATGCTGCAAGAGATGGGTCGCGAGCCGACGCCAGAAGAACTGGCTGAACGTATGCTGATGCCGGAAGACAAGATCCGTAAAGTGCTGAAGATCGCGAAAGAGCCTATCTCCATGGAAACGCCGATCGGCGATGATGAAGATTCGCATCTGGGTGATTTCATCGAGGATACCACCCTCGAGCTGCCGCTGGACTCTGCGACTACCGAGAGCCTGCGTGCCGCAACGCACGACGTGCTGGCTGGCCTGACCGCTCGTGAAGCGAAAGTCCTGCGTATGCGTTTCGGTATCGATATGAACACCGACCACACGCTGGAAGAAGTCGGTAAACAGTTCGACGTTACCCGCGAACGTATCCGTCAGATTGAAGCGAAGGCATTGCGTAAACTGCGCCACCCGAGCCGTTCTGAAGTGCTGCGTAGCTTCCTGGACGATTAATCTTCAGGTTTAAAACGTGAAAAAGCTCCCTGATGGGAGCTTTTTTTTCGCCTGTTAATCGAAGCATTCCCCGGCGGCGCTACGCTTGGCCGGGCTACAGGCCACGCGCCTTCAACACCACATTCACTTCCCGATACGCCTCCACCAGTTTATCCAGCGTGATCCGGCTTAACCCACTGGGGTTCGGCAATACCCAAATCTGCGTCGCACCAATCGTCAGCGTCTGTTTCCCCCACTGCGCGCCACGTTGACTGAGCCCCTGCTCAAATGCCTGTTTCCCGAGGATTGCGAGCGCTGCGGGTTGGAACTCTTCTATCTTCTCGATGAGCTTACGGCCACCGCTACGCATCTCCTGTAGCTTCACTTCATTGGCTTGCACCGTTGGCCTGTCGACGAATTTGGTGACGCCGCAGCGGAAATCCAGTAGGTGTTGCGCCTCTTCCGGCTTTAGCTGGCGTTCGGTAAATCCCGCCTGATGGATGACCTTCCAGAAGCGATTAGCGGGGTGTGCAAAGGGGAATCCTGTTCCTGCGGAAGACAGCCCCGGATTGATGCCGCAAAACACCACCCGCAACCCCGACGCCAGTATGTCCTTAACCATAATTACTCCGAACAATACATCAAGGGACAAGTATAACGAACTGAAAATACATTGTTTATAAAAACAGCATCCGTACGCTTATGTCTGGATTGCAACGCGGAGTTACTTTATAATCCACCGCCACGGCCCCTTAGCTCAGTGGTTAGAGCAGGCGACTCATAATCGCTTGGTCACTGGTTCAAGTCCAGTAGGGGCCACCAAATAAAACAAGGAGTTAGATGAGAAATCGTCTGACTCCTTTTTCGTTTTATACGAATCGGGTCAGGTAATGGGTCAGGTAAGGAATTACCTCCCTGCCCTCTTCATCTCGCTGCCAGCATCCCCGGATAGTGCTTCGCCACGATATCATTCATCTTTTCTGTCAGGTCGATCCGTTTAAAAGTGATGTGTACTGTTCCCTTCTGAAAGTAACGGATACTGAAGAAATCATCTTCGTAAATATCCTTCGAAGGGTTGTCCCGA
Source organism: Citrobacter sp. RHBSTW-00671 (assembly GCF_014103415.1). NCBI lineage: Bacteria > Pseudomonadati > Pseudomonadota > Gammaproteobacteria > Enterobacterales > Enterobacteriaceae > Citrobacter > Citrobacter sp. RHBSTW-00671. The sequence goes on along the minus strand of NZ_JABXPR010000001.1, from coordinate 1,262,988 downwards.
ATATGCTCCATCAATCGAGTAGTAACATCGCCACGGTTGTCGGGTATCGGTTTACCATCAAGCAGAAACAGCATTCGTTCCAGGTCCGCTAATTGATCCCGCCGCCAGCCCCAGTTTAAGCTAAAGCCCCAGCGGCTATGCGCCACCAGATTGTTGACGATGATCTTTTTACCAAAGCTGCAGGGACTATTGGTTTTGTAATCCCACGATAGCCCTTTGAAGACGTTGATGACCCCACGTTCGAAGACATCTATTTTGTTGAGATGCAGTTGCTCAAACGTGCTCAGGATATTCGCTTCGCTGACCACCGGAATATCCTCCTTTTCCAGGCTGTTGTACCACTGATCACGGGCCTGTGCGTCCATGATGGAAAGCATGCCCGACTTTTTCATTAAATCCCGCCATATACCGCGATCAAGATTGCGTGTAATGGCTTTCATCGCCGTTTCTCTTTTTTCTATCAACCAGCAGCCACAGCGGAAGTCCTGCTTCATAGCCCAGTCCAGAGCGGTTTTTCCCCCGATACTGCGGGTCAGTATTGAGATATCGTCGAGTTGCTGAATGAGCGCTTCAATCTGCGCCAGTGCGGCATTACGTCCGGTGATGATGCGCTCAATGCTGGTGGAGCAAATTATGTCGGTGTGGCCGGTTAACACTTCGGGTCCGGTGAGAGTAAGTTCTGACATCAGTCATTTCCTTTATATAAAGCAAAACGCCAGCCGGTGAGGGCTGGCGCTTATGAGTAAGTGATGAGTACGGTTCGGTGGTTAATCTGTACTGGCCTGTTGCAAAAGCTGAAGATGGTGGAGATCGCGAACGTCCTGAAGCGTACGTTCAATCCAGGGTAACAGCACTGCTGAATCGGTATTGTCTTCGTCGTTATCGAAGATAATTTCGCTGCCACAATCGATGTTGTCCTGCAGCCAGCCAATCAGAATGTTGAGAGCCGCTTCGGTGGTTAATTCCGGCATGTGAAACCTTGTGGTGATTGAGGTTGGATTACCAGTCGAAAATGTCAAAGCCCGGCAATACCTCACCAAAGGCATCAAGGTGAACAATACCAACAGAGTAGTGACGCATAAGGGTCACCACCAGGCGACGACAGGCTTTCGACAGACCGAGATGTTTAAGCCGTAATACCGGAAACGACCACGCATCCAGACGCAACAAATAGCCGGAGCCGGTGTACGTAATCCATTCGCTTTCGCCAAAGTCTTCATGCTGATGCGAAAGAGTGAACAGCAGGTTGTTGTCAGCTTCGGAGATATGGGCGGTACTGCACTGAATGCCGTTCAGCCGGGCGGCCGACGGGAGTGGATCTTCCACAACCAGCCTCCCAGGTTCGTCAGCAACGCGAAGCGAATAACCGTTATCACAGACCACATCAATCAGGTCGGCCAGTTCAATACCGTCGATATCAACAGCGATCCGCCCCATGTTGAGGGCCTGCATAGTGACGGCATCGGCTTCCACGGTCATGGAGAGTTTCATCGAGTCACCTCGCTGTATTTGCCGGTGGTGATATCGGTCACCAGTCTGTAGCCATTGCGTGCCATCAGTCCACAGGCCTTACGGGCGCGAAGGATATCAATACTGCTGATGAGTGGGGACTGTGTTTCTGCGCTGAAACCGTGACGATCGGTGCGTATCAGGGCGTATTTCTCCACGATAAAATTCACCGCGTCGCACAGTGAGATACCGGCGTCGATATGCTCCTGGATCACACCATCATTGCAAAATGGCGTGTCGTTTAACGTCAGACCGTAGTGACGGTCCAGCAGGTGACTCAAAAGGCGGAGCCAGATCTCCACTGGTGACGGGCGTGGTGAAGCCTCCTGTGTCGGGGGAACAGGTTGTGTTTGCATAATGGAAACCTTTATTGGTTAGTTAAATGAAGCAAAAATGCCGGGAGGTTTATTCTGTTGTTGCAGGTGTCGGGTAAATCGCTATATAGACATATCCGCAACTGCCGAGTGTATCCGCGTTGCAGGTCAGCCCTTTTGCGTAGAGCGTGACGCCGTGCTGATGGCGGGGATTGAGTTCACCGCTGGTGAGCATCAGTTCAAGCTGTTTGAGCAGCAGCGGAAATGCCTGGTCCAGATGGCGTAAATCCGCGTCGCTGAACTGCCCGGTGATACTGGCGCGGTCGGCGAGATAGTGCAGCCGGTTGCCCTCCTGCACCAGGCGAGCGCCAAAACAGGGTGTGATATCGCGTTTAAGCCCCCACCAGGGTTCGGCGATATTGTGGTTTACAGGCGGTATTTTATTCGACAATTTTAGCCTTCCTTAAATGTGAATTAATTCAGGGTAACGCTGCGCAATACGACATAGGGACCGTTACGGTCCTGACGGCGTTCAGCAAATACGGCCAGCACACCGTTGATGTCCTGTACCTCCCGACCGGCATAGTGGCAGATACTGCCGGACCACTTATATTTGCCGGTACAGAAGCGAAACAACCTGGACTGAGGATGCTGGCGGTATATCGCCATCGCCTGACGCTTGCTGATGATTTTCACTGACCCTTCCCCCTCACAGCAGACCATGTTCGGCGAAGGAGAATATCTGCCTGCCGCCGACAATCAGGTGGTCGGGCACCCGGATCTCCACCAGCATCAACGCCTGTACCAGTCGCTGGGTAATGGCTTTGTCTGCCTGACTTGGATTCACCTCCCCGGATGGGTGGTTATGGGCAAATATCACTGCTGCCGCGTTAAAGTACAGGGCGCGTTTCACCACCTCGCGGGGATGAACTTCAGTGTGACTGAGGGTGCCGGTAAAAAGCATTTCGTGGGCAAGCAGCTGGTTCTGGTTATTGAGGTACAGCACGACAAACTCTTCGCGCTCAAGGGTTCCCATCTTCAGCCTGAGCCAGTCGCGAGCAGCCTGCGTGGAAGTAAACGCCACACCCGGTTCGCGCAGGTGCTGGTCAAGCAGACTCAGGGCTCGTTTGATGGTGCGCAGCGAGGTCAATGGCAGTTCCGGTGTAAAGAGAGTCAGTTGTTTCTCCATAGCAAAACTCCTTAATCAATGATGGCAAAAATGGCATGGGATTCAGGGTGCTGTAGGGCGTAATCACGCAGTCGGAAATAATGCTCTGTCATGGCATCGCACTCCGTACGACAGGCGTGATGGCTGTACTCAATCAGACACACGGCAATGCCTGCGGCTTCCGCACTCATTTCTGCGCCATTGCCATTCATGTTGTTGAGCAGCCTCCATTTCTCATCAATGTCAGCTTCGGGGGCCATAAACGCGCCACCGTTGCTGAGTATGTGGAAATGCCAGATACCGCCGCTGTAGTCTTCACAGAAGCGGTCCATCCAGCCAAAGATACGGGTCTCGATAAAAATCCACTGCGGGATACGCCCGAAGTGCAGCGGCCAGAAACCCAGGCGCTGTTCATCGGGTACCAGGCTGGCCGTAATGAGGGTAGACATGTGTGAATCACTCATCGGCGAGTGGGCTGTATCAGTTTGTGTGGTCATGGAGTTGCTCCGTAATAGAAAAGCCAGCCGCTAGGGGCTGGCGTGATGTAGTTGATAAAAATCGGGATAAAGCGGGTGAGTCTAAAGAGAGAAAACGGTGTTGCGATTGAATGCAAAAGGCCCCTGCTGCGAGAACAACAGGGGCCTAGAGTGGTTATGTGATGCCCCGTAAATGGGACAGATGCGTTATCAGAAAGCGACTTTCAGCGTTGCCTGACCGTTGTAGCCAGCAGCACTGTTGCCGCTGACGCTGCGGGTATAACCGCCCTGTACACCCAGCGTCACGTTCTGGCGGACACGCGCTTCAATACCCGCCTGCAGGTCAAGCGAGGTACCATCCTGAGACGGGGTGAAGCTGACATTGCTGCCTGCAGTCGCAGTGCCCATGCTCATATCGCCGTCTGAACTGAAAGTGCGGATAACCGACGGACGCACCCACCAGTTCATCGGCATTTCGCTTGTGCTGTGCTTCATGCTGTCAGTCAAACCCGCAACCGTGGAGGTACCCTGACCGAAGTCCATTTCAGACGAACTGCCGAAACGAAGCCCGGCGCGGACATGCTGCGCACTACCGTCACCAAAGTTCACGTAACCGCCGTTGTCATGCCCGTTATCCAGAGACAGGCCCTGCCAGACGTACTGCAGCTGTGGCTCCAGCACCAGTCCCTGACTGATGTTAAACGGCAGACCGGTTTCCACAGAGGCCAGCCAGCCGGTGCCGTCAGTTTCAAAACGGTTATCCGCTGAGCTTGCCTTCAGGCTGTGACGGGAGCCCTGTGCCACCACATCGGCCCACAGCCCGCTGGCATCCTGAACGGCTGTCAGATACCCGCCGAGGCTGTACACCGTGTCACGCACGGAGCCTGCCGCAGAGCGGTCATCGTTTTTCACATCCACCGACGACTGGCCTGCCGCGCCATAGAGTCCACTGGTCAGCGAAAGCGTACCGGTGTCGTGTTTGAACAGGTCTCCGCCGAGCTGAATAAAGCCATAGCTGCCACTGCTTTCCGGGGTGTCGCCCTGGGCAATGCCGCCGTTACCGTCATGCCCGGTATGCCCGCCCTGAATACGCCCCCAGAATCCCTGGTCATTCACCGCACTGCTGCGCTGGCTGTATGTCCCGGCCAGCGCACGGTCATAATCCATGCTCTGGGCAAACAAAGATGAGTACAGTGCCACTTCGGCACGGTAGCCGGCTTCGCTGGAGAGATACCAGTTTTCATCGGCACTACCGTGGCTCAGGGTGTAGTTGTACGCCCCGGCCTGCAGTTTGCGGCCCAGCGCAAAGGCTCCGGCTTCGGTGGTGGCCCCGTTAATCGCATCCACCACTTTGATACCGTTGCCAGTTGTCGCCAGGCCCAGCCCTGCATCACCGGTATTGGTGAAGTTCAGCCAGGTTTTACCGGTTGCCTGCCCGCCGTCAATGACCAGCATATCGGTCGGGAAGGTCGGGTCATCAAGACGAATGGACAGATTCATGGTGCCGCTACGGCCCGTGAGATTCGTCACCGTCAGGGTTTCAGGGACAAACGGACTGTTTGCCTGTGCGGGTGCAAAACTGATGGTTCCGGCATTGTCCAGGTTGTCGAGCACCGATTTCACCGCTGCACCACGCTGAATATTCCAGCTGGCACCGCTGTCGAGGGTGACGTCAGTCGGGTCAATCGCCCCGTTCAGCACCGAGTTGCCGGTCAGGCGGACCTGCGTACCGGACTGCGCAATGATGTCGCTGTTGATGATGGCATTGTTCAGCGCCAGCGTACCCTGATTCAGGTTTACCTGTGACTGGGACAGCGTGCCGTTGCTGACCGTCAGGGTGCCGTCACCGTCCTTGAGTAGCTGCCCCTCACCGCTTACCGAACCGCTGATGGCCGCACCCTGTCCGTTACCCGTGCTGAAATGCAGTTGTCCGCTGTTGGTGGCGCTCCCCGTCAGCGATGCACCGTCGCCAAATGAGGTGGTGCCGGTGAGCGTTCCACCCTGTGCCACGTTCAGCGTACTGCCAGCCCCGACGGTGGTGTTATCCGCACTGCCATTACCCAGTACAGTGAACTGACTGCCGTTATCAAGACGCAGGTTACTGGCCTTACCGGTTGCACCGTCAATGCCGAATGCGCCGGAGGTGTTCGTTCCACTGACCGTTGCGCCGGTATCGGCAATTAGCACACCGCCGTCATGCATCACGATGTTCTGCGCCTTACCACCGGTCGCTACAGCCAGAATACCGCCCTGATTGACCGTAGTGGTATCGGCGCTGCCGTTGCCCAGTACATCAAGACGCCCGCCATTTTCCAGTAGCACATTAGTGGCACTGGCATTCGCGGCATCAACACTGAAGTTACCCAGACTGTTGGTCCCGGAGACGGTGGCACTGGTGTTCGTCACCAGCGCGCCCCCGGCATTCTGGGTAACGTTCGTGGCGTTGCCTCCGGCACCCACCTGCAGTTTACCGTCCGCATTAACTGTGGTGTTGTCGGCTGTCGCACCGCTTTTCACCACCTGCCAGCCGCCCGCATTGATTACCGTGTCACTTGCAGATGCACCGGCATGCACGTACTGATAACCGCCATCCAGGCGGGTCGTATTTGCCGAACCGTGCACACTCTGGTCGCCGCCCGCTTTAATCACTGTGCCGGTGGCAAGGCCTCCTGTCGCAATAGTCTGCCGACCATCGTTATTAATGGTGGTATCAGTTGCGGTACCGGCAACCCACTGCCCGTCGTTGTTCTCTGCATCGGGACCACCCTGTGCTCCGGTATTCACCACACTACCGGTAGCCTGCGCTCCAGCTTTTACCAGCTGAGCCCCGTCTTTATTAATGATCGTGCCGGAGGTAATACCGCCGCTGTGTACCCACTGTGTACCACCGTCAAGCGTGGTATCTGAAGCTTGACCATGCACGCTCTGACCACCACCGCTGTTGACTGTGGTGTCTGTGGCGCTGCCGCCAGCCAGTACACCCTGCAGCCCGCTATTATTAATGGTGGTCTGGTTTGCCACGCCCCCCGTCTGTACCCACTGACCACCGCTGTTGTCATCATTATCAGCACCGAACTCCAGGCCTGTGTTGATGACTGTGTTGTTTGTCTTACCGAAAACGATCTGTGAGTCGTGATTGCCGATCACCGCACCATTGACTACCTCACCGGCCGCTACCGTACGGGTGTTTCCCGGCGCATCGTCAGCCAGTGCGGCAGGACTTGCCACCAGTCCGGCAACCGCCAGCGCCAGAACGGCAGTACTGCGCTTTCCTTTGGCTTTTGCCAGCTCTGAGACAACAACAAATGCTCCCAGAACCTCGTTCCATACCAGCCGGTAGCTGGTGTTCAGGTTTCGCTTCATCATTAGTACCTTGTTGTGTGTAAATAATAAAAAGGCCCGCACCCGCCAGACGGATGCAGACCAGTAAAACTCAGGGTGAAGACAGGCTGTTAAGCGACTGCAGGACAACACCAAAATGCGGCAGTGCCCGGATAAAACTTAAATCTTCCGTCAGACGGTAAAGGCGCTCGTTACGTCTGAAACTCTCGGTAAGGGGCTGCACAAGGTGAATATCACCGAGCGCAAATACCGCCGGATGGTCGTTGTGCTCCGCAATCAGGTACCAGTGGCCCTGCTGCGCAATCAGCCGATAAGGGGACAATCTTTCGCATCGTTTTCCGTCAGCCAGCAGCGTGACACGCTGGCAAGTGGTAATGGCCTGTACCAGCCGGTAAAAGGACAGCGGGGTCGCGGGCGAGCCCGCAGAAACAGCATCTCCGGTCAGGCAGGGAGCACCCTCGCAGTTTAACAGCAAGTTCACCAGCCGACGGTCCAGCCCCGGAAAGAGACCGGCGATGCCGGTACGGTGGGCAAAAGTCAGGACATCCAGCTCGCCCTGCGGCCCGGCCCCTGACCGCAGGCGATAGCAGCCCTGATGACATTCGAGGTCCAGATAAATCAGCCGCTCACGAAAATCCCTGTAAAGGGTGCGGACTGACACATCAAACTCGGTCGCGAGCTTTTGCATGTTCAGCGTTTCACCCGCCACGAGGCGGCTGATAATCAGCGACAGCCTGACCGCCAGTCTGTCGTAGCGGCGCTCTGCCAGTGGCATGATGTATTCTCCGTGAAGGTTAACCGGTTGAAAGGCATGCGATTTTAAAGGAGGGGGTTGACAGGATATGTCTGCGGGAGCGGCTATTTTGAGGAAGGCCTGAAGCCTGTATCTGTCAGGCCTGCGCCATTTTCCGGTGAATTAACCAGCAAAAATCCCCGCCAGAAATGACAGGAAGTGTCATTTATTAACATTGCTGTAATGTTATTTGATGCAAAGTGTGAACTCACGCAGGCTGAAAACCACTGAGCAGGGCTTCCGCCATCACCCATAGTGCCCGGTTAAGTTTCACGTCCCCGTCAATACCACGAACGGCACGGGTATGTGACCGTCCTCCTTTGGCGTTACGCCCACTGAGACCGCCCTTAATCAGGTTCTCCTGAATACGCTGGTACGTGGTCCACAGGTCGTTACTCTCATCCTGCCAGCGGCGCGGGGAGAGCACCTGTGACGGCGCAACCGGCTGGTGGTCCTCCCCGAACCGGTACGTCAGTGCAGCCTGTGCCAGTGCCTGTTGCGCAGGAGGCTGCAACAGCAACGACTGCATCGCATCCCGCTTCTCCTCCACACGGTCAAAAATGCCCAGTACCTCATACGCGCCTTCAATTACCTGACTCACCACGTCCCCCTTGTGCGGCACCCGCACCTCGCCAAACGACTCACCACAGACGAGCCCGTTCTGACAAACTGCGCGAAATAGTCCCGGCAACATCTGGTACGAACTGGTGCCATCATGTGAATTCAGCAAAATGATTTCCGGCACCTGCTTACCGGTAATCTGCCCCTCCCGACGAAGGCGCAGCATGTGTTTCGTATGTTCACGACGACCCGGGTCACGTACCCGGGTCTGACAGGCAAAGAATGGCTGGAAGCCTTCTCGCTGTAAGCTGTCGAGCAGGGAGATGGTAGGTATATAGGTATAACGCTCACTGCGGGATTCATGTTTGTCCTCGCTGAACACACTGGGCACCACGCGAAACAGCTCCTCACGGGTTAACGGGCGGTCGCGACGGATAAGGTTTGCTGCGCCAAAGCGCGAAGCCAGACGGGTCATAAGCAGACTCCTCATAATGGGAAAACAAATAAAAGAAATCCCCGTCGCATCGGCGACAGGGTTAGGGAAATAACAGGGATGGGTTAAATACTCAGAAGAAGAAATCCCAGACGGCACGGGCCACTGACACCACGGTGGTGCGCACGGCCTGAATGACGGCCCGCACCGGGGCGGGTATCAGGGGAAAGGCACTGATGCTATCGAGTACAGCACCGACGGTTTCACCAAAATCGCTACGCGCCTGTTCCCGGACTACCGTCGTGCGAAAGGAAGGCTGGAGTTGCGACACCACCGGGCTGGTGGCCTCACGTGGCAGGCACTTAATCATTCGCTCGGCCATCACCTTAAGCCCCCACTGAAGACGGACCGACACGGCACACACTGGATGTACGGGCTGGAACAGCTCATGCAGCAGACAGATTTTACGGCTGATATTCTGCTTCTGCTCTTTGGACAATGGCCCCCCACCGCTGGTGGGCTCGACCTTATCCGACTGGCTGATAACAAACAGCACCTTATGCCGGTATGCCTCCCCAATCACTTGATGATAAAAGTGTTCATCCACTGCCAGCGCCCGGTCATCGGCCTTAATCAGCCACAGCACCAGGTCAAGCCGGGGAAGCTGTTCGCGATACAGCGCAGCATATTCGTTATCGCGAGCGCCACTTTCGCCCACACCGGGCAGGTCCACCAGCGTCATATGGCGGTCGCCAACCAGCAGACGAAAGCGTAAAGGTTCACGGGTGCAGGCCGCCACATCGCTGACCGGCGATACTTCGCCGACAAACAAGGCATTGCAAAGGCTACTCTTTCCCGCGCCGGTTTTACCCAGAATGCCGATCACTGGCTCGTAGTCGGTTAACTGGTTTATTTGCTGCAGAATCCGCTCTGATGCCCACTGTGGCAGACCAGAAAGCGATTGGTGAAACGACTTCAAACCTTCAGAATTGTTCATTACTACTCCTCTGAAAAATAATACAAAAACGGCAGAATCGTGAGATTCTGCCGTTAATCGGGTATGTTCAGAAGAATGATATCTATCTGAAAATAATTTGAATTAAGGTAAGCGACGAGCCACAGCCGCCTGTGATCCCGGTCCCTGAGTCGTTAGGTTATTCTGGTATCCCTCATCCCAATACCAAAATAGTGGATAAGGGCAAATTGCCTGAGGGGGCTATAGGGCCTTGGGCAGCAAGGTTTTATAGTTGGATGGCATCAATTTAACGGTATAGAAACATCAACCCATACGATGACTGCCTACATTCAAGACATAAATTCTTGCTGTTACATAAGTATTAATGCTGATTGTCATCAATTTGATTATAATCTTGGCACTTTATGGATTACCGTATTAAATATCATTTTTTCCCTATAGTGATGATTTATGCCTAGCTCCCCTTCTAAGCGGCTTGAGGACTTGAGTGTGGCCCAGCGAGAGCGGCTGGCCTACATCGATTTTCGGCTCTACTTCTTCGGTGAGATCGGTCGCCCAGATCTGATTGAGCGCTTCGGCGTGGCTCCAGCAGGGGCGACACGCGATTTGGCTTTGTACCGGGAAATCGTGCCGCATAACATCACCTTCGATGGTAGCAACAAGATCTATCGCATCGGGCAGGCGTTTTCCCCGTTGTTCAAACACGTATCGCAGCGTGTTCTGTCTGCGCTAGCTTTCGGCTTTGGCGATGGCGTGAACGGCTCAATGCAGGCGCTGCTACCATGTGAATCCCCCGCAGCCCTGTGCATCCCCAAGATGGATGTGTTAGCAGCGATTTGCCGAGCCATCCACGCCAAGCGACCTGTCGCCATCCGCTACCACTCGATGAGCGGCGGCGAGTCCGAGCGGGTAATTGTGCCCTTTGCCTTGGTTGATACCGGCCTGCGCTGGCACGTCCGGGCCTTTGATCGCAAGAGTAGAGAGTTTCGGGATTTCGTCGTCACCCGCATCGAAGTACCAACATTGCTCGACGAGGAGCCACAGGACAACGAACGGCAGGATAACGACATCCAGTGGACGCGCATCGTCGAGCTCGATTTAGTGCCGCACCCGAGCGTTGAGCGGCCCGATATTATCAAGATGGACTACGGGATGACAGATGGTTCGATCAGAATGCGCGTTCGCGCTGCGGTGGTGGGCTATATGTTGCAGCGCTGGCGGGTAGACTGCTCACCCGATCATTGCCTTCGTGGACCGGAGTACCGGTTATGGCTCAAAGATCATCTCGCAATTTACGGCGTAAAAAATGCCTTACTGGCACCAGGCTATAGCGCCACTAAGAAGGCTGACTATTAATGGAACTGATCGACAATATCAACCGCCTGCTCGGAGACGACCTAAAGCAGACGCTCAAACCTGGTGCTCGCCTGAAGATCGCCGCTTCCTGCTTTTCGATGTACGCGTTCGAAGCGCTCAAAGCAGAGCTGGAAAAAATCGACGAGCTGCAATTCATCTTTACCTCGCCGACGTTTACCGCTAACGAGGTTACCGACAAGATTCGCAAGGAACGCAGAGAATTCCACATACCGAAGGCTGACCGCGAACGGAGCTTGTACGGGAGTGAGTTCGAAATTCAGTTGCGTAACAAACTGACCCAGCGCGCAATTGCAAAAGAGTGCGCGGACTGGATGCGGCGCAAGGCAACATTCAAGTCCAATCGCAGCAAGGCACCGATGCAGCAGTTTACTTGCATTCAGGCTGCTGCCGCAGATACTGCCTACATGCCACTGCACGGCTTTACCGCCGTCGATCTCGGCTACCAGCAGGGCAACGCTGTCTCCAACTTCGTCAACAAGATGGACGAGCCGACATTTACGGCGACCTACCTCAGTCTGTTTAACCAGATCTGGCAGGACCCCGAGAAGCTGGAGGATGTAACGGCGCAGATCTGCGATCAAATTGCATCCGTCTACCAGGAAAACTCGCCAGAGAGCATCTACTTCCTGATGCTCTACAATATCTTCAATGAGTTTCTGGACGACATCAACGAGGATGTCCTGCCGAACGACCGCACGGGCTATCAAGACACGCTCATCTGGAACAAACTCTTCAATTACCAGAAAGATGCTGCTACCGGGATCATCAACAAACTTGAAAGCTACAGCGGCTGCATCTTGGCCGACAGCGTGGGTTTGGGAAAGACTTTTACCGCGCTGGCCGTGGTAAAGTATTACGAACTGCGCAACAAGTCAGTTTTGGTTTTATGCCCTAAGAAGCTGGCGGACAACTGGCTGAACTACAGCCGCAACCTCAAGACCAACATATTTGCTCGCGACCGGTTCAACTACGACGTGCTTTGTCATACCGACCTCAGCCGTACGAGCGGTGAGTCGTTCGGCACACCGCTGAATCGTATCAACTGGGGCAACTACGACCTTGTCGTCATCGACGAGTCGCACAACTTCCGCAACAATGACGCCTATAAGGACAAGGAAACCCGCTACCAGAAGCTGATGAACAAGGTTATCAAGGAGGGAGTGAAAACCAAGGTATTGATGCTTTCGGCCACCCCGGTGAACAACCGCTTCAACGACCTGCGCAACCAACTGGCACTGGCCTACGAAGGCGACTCCGAAAACCTCAGCAAGAAGCTGCTCACCGGCAAGACGGTAGAGGACATTTTCCGTAGTGCACAGGCCAGCTTCAATGCGTGGGCAAAGCTTCCATCGGAAGAGCGCACAGCGCGGGCCATCCTGGATTCGTTGGATTTCGACTTCTTCGAATTGCTCGACAGCGTCACCATCGCACGTTCGCGCAAGCATATTCAGACCTTCTATGATACCAAGGAAATCGGCCAATTCCCTGAGCGCCGCAAACCCTTGTCGTTCCATAGCCCGCTCACGCAGCGAACGGATGTGATGAGCTTCAACGAAATTTTCGAGCAGCTGTCGTTACTCAAGCTCGCTGTTTACGCGCCGATCAGCTACATCCTGCCCAGTCGGCTCAAGAAGTACGAGGAAATGTATGACACTCAGGTTGCAGGGAAAGGCAAGCTTAAACAAGTCGACCGAGAAAAGAGCCTGCAGGCATTGATGACGACCAACCTGCTCAAGCGCCTGGAAAGCTCGATTGAGTCTTTCCGCTTGACGCTCAAGTCCCTGCGTGCGAACCACACGAATACACTAGGCAAGATCAGCACTTTCAATGAGACTGGCGGCCTCAGTGGCATTGACAGCAGAATCAATGACCTCACCGACCAGTTAGAAAACCTCGACGCGGACGACGACCTGCCAATCAATGGCGACAGTGAGATCGGAGGCAAGGTCAAAATCAGCCTCGCCGATATGGACTTGCCTTCTTGGGAGCACGAGCTGAAGGTCGATCTGGAAATCATTGATGCTTTGCTGACGTCGATGAACAAGATCACGGCTGCCGATGATGCCAAACTGCAGCATCTCAAGACACTGGTTCTGGAGAAGATCGCAGCACCTTTGAATCCCGGCAACAAGAAGGTGCTGATCTTCACCGCCTTCGCCGACACCGCTGACTATCTGTATGCCAATTTGGCTCAGGAATTGCTGGCTACACAGACCTTGCACAGTGCAAAAGTCACCGGCAAAGGGGCACCGAAGAGCACGCTCAAGAAGAGCTATGACTTCCAGGAACTGCTTACCCTCTTCTCGCCGCACTCGAAGGAGAAAGCCATCGTGCTGCCAAATGAGGAGGCAGAGATAGATGTGTTGATCGGCACCGATTGTATCTCTGAAGGTCAGAACCTGCAGGACTGCGACTACCTCATCAACTACGACATCCACTGGAATCCCGTGCGCATCATCCAGCGCTTCGGCCGTGTGGATCGCATCGGCTCACCCAACAGCAGCATCCAACTGGTTAACTACTGGCCAGACATCTCGCTCGACGAATACATCAACCTGAAGGAACGGGTTGAGAGCCGAATGATGATTGCCGATGTCACAGCCACCGGTGACGACAATGTGCTGAGCGCCCAAGCCAACGATGTGTCTTATCGCAAAGAGCAATTGCGACGTTTGCAAGAGGAAGTGATTGAGCTGGAAGACCTGAAAACCGGAGTGTCGATTACTGATCTCGGGCTCAATGACTTCCGAATGGACTTGCTCAACTATGTGAAGGTCAATGGCGAATTGAGCAACGTGCCAAGCGGGATGCACGCCGTAGTGCCTGCCAAGCCGGAGATGGGCCTACGCCCGGGTGTGATCTTCACGCTACGCAACCGGAATCCAAGCGTCAACGTCAGTCAGCACAACCGCCTGCACCCTTATTACCTCGTCTACATTAATCGCGAGGGGGAAGTCATTCACGATTACACCGAAGTCAAACGTTTGCTGGATCTGGTTCGCTCCTGCTGCAAGGGACAAGCCCAGCCTATTACAGATGCCTGTCTCCTGTTCAATAAGGAAACGGCCGATGGCCGCAAGATGCAGATGTATTCGGACCTGCTTGGCAAGGCCATCCGCTCAATGATCGAGGTGAAGGAAGAGAAGGATCTGGACAGCCTCTTCTGCGGCGGAAAGACCACCGCGTTGGTCAATACTATCGTCGGGCTAGACGACTTCGAACTGATTACCTTCCTCGTGATTCAGGAGGCCGGATGAGTCAGTCTGCGCGATTTGGGTCGAATACCGCGTTCATCTACTATCCGAAGCAGGCTGTCTTTGGTCGTACCCTGCCAAAGAATAAGATCTACGAACACAGCGGCGCCAATACAAGGCTGAAGGACTTGTTCGTCGAGCAAGTAGAGCAGATCGTCTGGCAATATAAGTTGGCCCCGGAAACGATCAATCTGCCCGCCAGGCCGGGAGTGCCTGAGCTTCAGATTTTCTCAATCCAGCTCAAGACATCGGAGCTGAATCTGGATGTTTTGCGTTGCATAGATGGCGCGGTGCAGTTTCCCATCATCTTCGAGCTGAGCTTTAATGGCCGAACAAAGGTGATCGCTGCATACAAACGACCGAATGAGTCAGACGCCAGCCGTTGGGTCATGAGTGACTACTTTACGACAGCCTGGTTGCCGAGTGACTATGAGCGCGCCGCCATGCCCTTAGCTCTCGACTTGGGCGGCTTGTATGAGCTTATGCTTCACCGCCTGATCCCCACCCCTGCGCGCCCACAAGAAAGTCTCGTGGACTTGGTCGCACGTGTCGAACTGATTGCAGCCAAGCAGCGTGAGGTTGAAAAAGCCGCCAGCAGACTTGCCAAAGAAAAACAATTCAACCGCAAGGTAGAGATCAACGCCAAACTGCGGATATTGAAAATTGAATTGGAAAAGCTCAAACATTGATAGATCACAACAGGTGTAAGGGAATAAAACTGAAATGAAAATTCAATCCGTTCGCATCAAGAACTTCCGTGCACTCAAAGACGTCACGATTCCCTTCGACTCCGTTACGACATTCATAGGGCCGAACGGCGCTGGCAAGTCGACTGTGCTACATGCACTCGATTGGTTCTTCAACGGCAAGCCCGGCTCATTGACAGAGAAAGACTGCTCTTTTGGAGAGGCTAATGAAGACATTGAGGTGCAAGTTACGTTCGCAGATCTCACCGAAAAGGATCGGGAGGCACTTGGTAGGTACACTCCAGAGGGCGCTGCCACATTCACGGCATGGAAGCGCCTTTCGTCTGATGGCACCGATGTGCTCTCTGCAAACGCAAAGGGATTCCCAGAGTTCAACGCAATCAAAACTGCAAATGGCGTAGCGGCGAAGAGGGAGCTTTATACCAATCTCAGAACTAGTCGCCCAGAGCTGGAGCTTCCTACAGCCACTACCGGTACAGCCATTGAGCAGGCAATGACTACTTGGGAAGCATCACATACAGAACTACTCGTAGACGCCCCCGAATCATTGCAGACAAACTTTTTCGGTTTCAACAGTGGCGGCAAGATGAGCGGCCTTTTCGATTTCGTGCTGGTGACTGCAGACCTTCGCGCAAGTGAAGAATCAATCGACGGAAAGTCGAGTATCATTGGACGCATTCTTGAGCGTTCGGTTGATCGTGCTTCAGCTGATGAAGAGATTGCTAAGATCGTCGAGGAATCACGAACACAACAGCAAAAGGTGTACGACGAGAAATTCAAAGCACAACTTGATGTCATGACGACTCAGCTTAACGCGGTTGTTGCATCCTATTCACCGGGTCGGGCAGTCACTGTTTCTCCGGCAGAGGTGGAGCTCAAAGCCCCCAAGACCACGTTCGAAGTAGCCGTGCTCGATGGCACAACCGAAACAGCGGTAGAGCGACAGGGGCATGGTTTTCAGCGGACGATTTTGATCTCGGCGCTCCAGCTCTTGGCACAGTCCGGCTCTGCATCAGCCGACGGGGTCATCTGCTTAGCAATCGAGGAGCCAGAACTCTTTCAGCACCCGATTCAGGCACAGGCGTTTGCAAAAGTGCTCCGCTCACTTGTCGAAGACCCCGACAAGTGTATCCAGGTGACGTATGCTACGCACAGCCCTTATTTCCTTGAGGCCCGCCATTTTGATCAAGTCAGGAGATTGACGCGATCATCTGGAGAGACTCCGACTGTGGCTATCCACTTTGCCTCCGTTGATGATGTGAAGACCAGACTGCACCAGATAGTGAACGCTGATGTTGTCGAACGTCAGTTAGATGGCATCGTTTCAGATCAACTGGCTGTAGCCCTCTTTGCCCATCGCGCTTTTCTTGTGGAGGGTACCACCGAGTCATCGGTGTTCCACGGTATAGGCGACAAAATGTCTCTTGGTGCGCTTGAAGCCGCTGGCATTTCCATTGTCCCAGTCGGAGGCAAGACGTCGATCCCTCTTGTCCATGCCATCCTGTCCGCACTCGGTATCCCGGTTTATGCGCTTTTCGATGCTGACAGAGCATGTGCGGCACGAGCAAAAGCCAAAGGAAAACAGCAAAACAAGATCGATGAAGAACTTGCAAAAAACGCCCGAGAAAACCGGACAACTCTGAAATACTTCGGCATTGCTGAAGCGGATTTTCCGGAGGCTGTCGTCGGCGACACAGTCGCCATTTTTGAAGACCATCTGGAATCATTTCTCATAGCCAACTGGCCTGAGTGGCTAGCCGCCTGCAGTGAAATCGAGGTTGCCACAGGTATCCGTCTCTCGAAGAATCAACTCGCATACCGCACGGCGACACTCAAATCCGCAGGGGCGGTGCCAGAGATGCTCCAGCAAATTTTGGCCAAGGTTGAAGGAAAATGACTATGCATGAAATCATCTGCCCCCATTGCGGCAAGGCTTTCAAGATTGATGAAGCTGGTTACGCAGACATTCTTAAACAGGTTCGCGATGCTGACTTTGAGAAGCAGCTACATGAACGCCTTGAGCTGGCCGAAAGGGACAAGCAAAACGCGGTCGAGCTGGCTCAAGCCAAGGTTACCAGCGAATTGCAGAAGGCTGCTTCTGCAAAGGATGCCGAAATCCAGGCATTAAAGGCTAGGCTGGATGCAGGAGAGGTGGCGCAAAAGCTTGCTGTCAGTGAGGCGCTGAGCGCGGTAGAAAAAGATCGCGATGCGCTGGCGAACGCGCTGGAAAAAGCAAAGCAAGAGAATGAAACTAAAGCTCAACTGGCCGAGGCGAAGCGATTAAGTGAGCTACAGCAAGCCGAGGCCACCAAGGATGCGGAGATTCAGCGTCTGCAGGCCAAGCTTGCAGCGGGCGAAGTGGCGCAAAAGCTCGCGCTCACCGAAGCGGTGAGCGTGGTGGCGAAGGAGCGTGACGAACTCAAGAGCGGACTAGATCGAGCTGCGCTGGAAAAGCAACTTGCCGAGACTGCGCTCAAGGATAAATACGAAACACAGCTCAAGGATCGCGATGGTGAGATCGTACGTCTGCGGGACATGAAGGCACGGCTGTCGACCAAGATGATTGGGGAAACCCTGGAGCAGCATTGCGAGATTGAGTTTAACCGTCTCCGGGCGACCGCATTCCCAAAGGCCTACTTCGAAAAAGACAACGACGTGCGCACCGGCAGCAAGGGCGACTACATCTTCCGGGACATGGATGATACAGGCACCGAGATCGTCTCGATCATGTTCGAGATGAAGAACGAAGGTGACGAAACAGCCACCAAGAAGAAAAACGAAGACTTCTTCAAGGAGCTCGACAAGGACCGCACCGAAAAAGGTTGCGAATACGCCGTGCTAGTATCCCTGCTGGAGCCCGACAGTGAGCTTTACAACGCTGGGATCGTTGACGTGTTTCACCGCTACCCGAAGATGTACGTCGTCCGGCCGCAGTTCTTCATCCCCATCATCACGCTGCTACGCAATGCGGCGATGAAGTCACTTCAATACAAGTCCGAGTTGGCGCTGGTGAAGGCGCAGAACATCGACATCACCCAATTTGAAACCCAGCTCGATGACTTCAAGACCGCATTCGGTCGCAACTGGCGTTTGGCTTCAGATGGGTTTGAAGAAGCGGTCAAGCGCATCGACGAAGCCATCAAGGACCTTGAAAAGACCAAAGAAGCCCTGCACAAGTCCGCCAACAATCTACGGCTTGCCAACGATAAAGCCGAAGACCTGACGGTCAAGCGACTCACGCGCGGCAACCCAACGATGGCTGCCAAATTTGCCGAGCTCAAACACCAAAACAATTCTGACGCCGAATAAAACCAGCCCAGAAAGAATTAGGACGCCGCGCAACAGTGCGACGTCCAGAGGAAAAGAACATGGAAAAGCTAAAAATGCATTCACCAAATCTCACGCAGGACAACATCGCCCGCATTCACGATCTGTTTCCTGGCTGCGTCACCGAAGCCAAGGGCGAGGACGGCACCGTGAAGTTGGCGGTAGATTTTGACCAATTACGGCAGGAACTGGCCGATTCGATTGTCGAGGGACCACAGGAACGCTATCACCTGAACTGGCCGGGTAAGCGCGAAGCCTTGCTTGCGGCTAACGCGCCGATTGCCAAGACGCTACGCCCCAGTTGCGAAGAAAGCGTGGACTTCGATAGGACGAAGAACCTGTTCATCGAGGGCGACAACCTCGATGCGCTGAAGCTTCTGCAGGAGACCTACCTCGGCAAGGTCAAGATGATTTACATCGACCCGCCGTACAACACGGGTAATGATTTCATCTATGACGATGATTTTGCCGTGGATACGGGGAAATTTTTGCTTCAGTCTAATCAAGTCGATGACTCAGGAAACCGATTGGTAGCAAACACCGCATCCAATGGCCGATTCCATTCAGATTGGCTTAGCATGATGTACTCTCGTTTGCGACTTGCTCGCAATCTCCTTGCGGATACCGGCCTAATTTTTATCAGCATTGATGAGAATGAGCTGTCCAATCTGAAAGAGGTTTGTGACGAAATATTTGGTGCAGAAAACTGTAGAGGGGTCGTTTCTCGTCCTACAGGAACTCCGAGTGGACAGGGATATAACATACTCGTTAACGAAATCGACTATATCCTCGTGTACGCGAAGTCGTCGGAGAGCGCGATTCTGGGTCTCCCATTCTCAAGCGAAGATGAAAAAATTTATGACCAAGAAGATGACGGTGGAAAATACCTAAACAGAACTCTTCGAAAAACCGGTGGTGAAGATCGCAGAGAAGATCGACCAACCATGCACTTCGGAATCAAAGCTCCTGATGGGACAGTCGTTTTTCCTATTGGGCCTACTGGTTATGAGAGTAGGTGGCGCTGTGGTGAAGACTCATACTGGGACTTAGTTAAGCAAAACAGGATCGAGTGGAAGCAAAGCAGTGAAGGCTGGAAACCCTATCAGAAGTTCTATCTCGAGGGACGGCTCAAGCAACCGTCTAATCTTTGGGAAGGAATTGAGGGCAACAAAAAGGCAAGTCTCACCATTAAGGGGCTATTCGGAAAAAAAGTATTCGATACCCCTAAGCCGGTAGAGTTAATTGAACGCTGCTTGAAAATAGCCACTGGAAAATCCGACCTGATTCTTGATTTTTTTGCTGGTTCGTCCACGACTGCTCATGCCGTGATGAAGCTTAATGCAGAAGATGGTGGCAATCGTCATTTCATCATGGTTCAGGTACCTGAACCATGCGACGAGAGTTCAGAAGCATTCAAAGCTGGATACAAGACGATCGCCGAAATCAGCAAAGAGAGGATTCGCCGTGCTGGCCGGCAAATCAATGAAGGCAAACGCCACGATGTTGGCTTCCGTGTCCTTAAGATCGACGCATCCAATATGGCCGATGTTTACTACACGCCTGACTCTCTCGACAAATCTAAGTTTGATCTGTTCGTCGACAACATCAAGCCTGACCGCACACCTGAGGACCTGCTGTTCCAGGTAATGCTGGATTGGGGTGTCGATCTGGCGTTGCCCATTGCCAAGCAGTCCATTCAAGGTAAGGACGTGTTCTTTGTCGATGGGAATGTGCTTGCCGCCTGCTTCGACGCCAGTGGCAGCATTGACGAAGCCTTTGTGAAGGAACTGGCCAAGCGTCAGCCACTGCGTGTGGTGTTCCGCGACGCGGGCTACAAGAACAGCGCGGTCAAGATCAACGTTGAGCAGATTTTCAAGCTCTTGTCGCCCGTCACCGAAGTGAAATGTATCTGAGGGGCGTGCGATGAAGCTTAAATTCAAACATCAGCCCTATCAGGCTGCCGCCGTGCAGGCGGTCGTAGATATTTTTCAGGGGCAGCCACCGGCCACTAATGCAGCCATGAGCTATCGCCTTGACCCTGGTAATACCAAAAATGGCATGGGTGATCTGTTTGCGCTAGATACCGGTTTTAAAAATGCTGAGCTAACCCTCAGTGAGGATACCTTACGGGAGAACATTCAACTGGCCCAGCGTCAGCAAAACCTGCCGTTGTCGAAGGACTTGGTTAAGACTAAGGTCGCCAAGTTAAATCTTGATATCGAGATGGAAACAGGTACGGGCAAGACCTACTGCTACATCAAAACAATCTTCGAGCTGAACAAACAGTACGGCTGGAGCAAGTTCGTCATAGTGGTACCGAGCATTGCTATCCGCGAAGGCGTGGTCAAGTCGTTGGAAATCACGGCTGAGCACTTTCAGGAGACCTACCACAAGAAGGCGCGCTTCTTTATTTACAACTCTAAGCAGCTACACCATCTTGAGAGTTTTTCTTCCGATGCTGGTATCAATGTCATGGTGATCAACGTACAAGCGTTTAATGCCACCGGCAAAGATAATCGCCGCATCTACGAAGCGCTCGATGATTTTCAGTCACGTCGCCCGATCGATGTGATCAGCGCAAACCGCCCCATCTTGATCCTCGATGAGCCACAGCGGATGGAGGGGAGCAAGACGCTGGATTCCCTCGCAAATTTCAAACCGCTGATGGTGTTGCGCTATTCCGCTACCCACAAGACCACACACAACAAGATCCACCGCCTGGATGCGCTTGATGCCTACAACCAGAAGCTGGTGAAGAAGATTGAGGTGCGCGGGATCTCGGTGAAGGGACTGGCGGGAACCAATGCCTATTTCTATTTACAAGCCATCGAAATCTCAAATAAAAAACCACCAGTCGCGGTTGTGGAGTTCGAACAGAAACTCAGCGGTGGCAACATCAAGCGCGTCACCCGCAAGCTGGGCAAAGGTGACAATCTGTTTGTGCTATCGAACGAGCTGGATCAATACCGCGATGGGTTTGTGGTATCGGACATAAATGCCAATACGGACACCTTGAGCTTTACCAATGGCGTAGAGCTGACGGTGGGTGATGCGACTGGTGATATTTCCGAGATAGCGCTGCGCCGTATTCAGATCCGTGAGACGATCAAGGCGCACTTTGACAAGGAGATGGAACTCTTCGATAAAGGGGTGAAGGTCCTCTCGTTGTTCTTTATCGACGAAGTAGCCCGATACCGGGACTATTCTGCTGCCGATGAAAAAGGCGAGTACGCAAAAATCTTTGAAGAGGAGTACGCTAAGCACCTTCAAGAAGCCTTTGATAATGGGTTTATGGAGGGGGATGCCCCTTATGCTAAATATCTACGCCGCATTGCGGCCGATAAGACACACAGCGGCTACTTTTCCATCGACAAGAAGAGCAAGCGCCTCACTGATCCCAAGACCGCTGCGCGCGGTGAAAATGCTGGCTTGTCTGATGACGTAGATGCTTATGATCTGATCCTCAAAGACAAGGAACGGCTATTATCACTCGCTGAGCCGGTGCGTTTTATATTCTCACACTCGGCCTTGCGTGAGGGTTGGGATAACCCGAACGTGTTTGTTATCTGCACGCTCAAGCATAGTGATAACACCATTTCACGTCGCCAGGAGGTCGGGCGTGGCCTGCGTTTGTCCGTTAATCAGAATGGTGATCGCATGGATCACCCGTCCATTGTTCATGACATTAACGTACTGACAGTTGTGGCCAGCGAAAGTTACAAGGACTTCGTAACAGCCTTGCAGAAGGACATTAGCGAGTCCTTGTCAGCTCGTCCTCGTGTGGCGGACAAGGCCTACTTCACGGGCAAGATGCTGAACACGAAGGAAGGCTCAATTACGGTATCAGAGGACCAGGCCACGGACATCGAGTTTTATCTGATCCAGAACGGCTACGTCGATAAGAAACGCAATATCACGGAGAAGTACCATCAAGCTAAGAAAGACGGCACGCTGGAGGCATTGCCGGATGAACTGCAACCCTATGCAGAGCAGATATTTCAGCTGATTGATAGCGTATTCAGCGAAAGCCAACTCATGCAGATAGACGATGGTCGCAAGCCCAAAAGACTGCAGACCAACGCCAACTTTGAAAAACAGGAATTTAAGGCGCTGTGGGGGCGAATCAATCGCAAGGCTACTTACAACGTGTTGTTTGATGATGTTGAGCTAGTGAACAATGCGATCAAGGCGCTCAATGACAAGAATGCTGGGTTGCGAGTGACGCCGTTGCAATACACCATTCACCGTGGCGAGCAGGCTGATACGGCAACTTACGATGACCTCAAAAAGGGTAATGCCTTCGAGTTGAAAGTTACCGAAACAGAATCGCACAACGTCTCCATCCACTCCGCTGTGCAGTACGATCTGATTGGCAAGTTAGCAGAGGGGACTTTGCTTACAAGACGCACCGTTGCCGAAATTCTTAAAGGCCTTAATGCTGATATCTTCGCACAATTCAAGAGTAACCCAGAAAGCTTCATTGCCGAAGCCATTCGCTTGGTCAACGAACAAAAGGCCAATGTCATTATCGAGCATTTGGCCTATGACACGCTAGAAGACAAGTTTGATTTGGACATCTTTACCACGGGTCAGAGCAAACAGGATCTCAGTAAGGCTGGGAATAAATTGCAAAATCACATCTATGATTACGTGCTTACCGACTCTGCGATTGAGCGCAAGTTCGTTGAAGAGTTGGATACTAGCAAGGATGTGGTGGTATATGCCAAGTTGCCACGTGGTTTTCTGATCCCAACCCCTGTCGGCGATTACAACCCCGACTGGGCCATTTCCTTTAAAGAAGGCTCGGTCAAGCATGTGTATTTCGTTGCTGAGACCAAGGGCTCGATGTCATCACTGGATTTACGGCCTATTGAAGCCACCAAGATTAAATGTGCCCGTAAATTCTTCGATGAGATCAACAAGAAGTTTGATCCAGAAAACGTGAAGTATGACGTAGTGGATAGCTTCGGTAAGCTGATGGAAGTGGTCAAGTAAGACACTAAGGATTGGCCATGTGGTGGTGAGTTTATGGTGTACACAAATTGCCACCTATGCACATGGCCACATCTGAGCTTTCGTCCGGCATCTATTATTTGCGTCTGTATCACGGCGTTATTTCTCATCTGGGAACGGCCGAGTAATGCTTTGAGGTAAGATACTTTAGCTGCGATTAACTTATCTGTGCGCGTGATGCAGCAGACCGAATCAGTGTCTGAGGAACATGTAGTCATCGGCAATATTCGCATGACGATAAAGGGCGGCTTAACGTTTATCTTCGGACTTGAATCCGACTACAACAAAAAGGAAATGAGCTAATGACACTCAGGGATATGCGAAAAACTCGTCAGGGAACCAGCCAGAATATCCAACTCCAACCGGCAGATGCGATTGTTGAGCAGGCAATGTAGCCATGGGAACTGTATCCTATCAGGTAAAAAAAACGAGGATGCTGCTAGAACAGCGCCTCGCTATTCCGTCATACCAGCGCCCCTACAAATGGCAACAAAAACACGTCAATCAACTAATTGATGATGTGTTAACCCACCAAAATAAACAGAGCTACCGCCTTGGGACTGTGGTGTTGCACCGGGATAAGTTAAAACCTGCTTATGAAGGTGAACTCGATATCGTTGATGGTCAGCAGCGCCTTCTGACCTTAACCTTGCTTTGCTCAGTGCTCGATCAGAGTGATGAGTTTTCAACGCCCCTGTTGGAACAATCTTTTGCTTCAAGGGTTAGCATCAATAACCTTGAGCACAATGCCAAAGTCATTGAGAACCGCCTCGTGGGACTAAATGATAACGAGCGCAAATCACTACTTCACTTCGTGTGTAACAAGTGTGAACTGATCGAAGTGACGCTCGATGATTTGAGCGAAGCCTTTCAGTTTTTCGACTCGCAAAACGCCAGGGGTAAGGCCCTCGCGCCCCATGACTTACTAAAGGCATACCATTTGCGCGAAATGATGGATGCTACAGAGCAAGCGGAACGACTACACCACGTTAGCCTGTGGGAGCAAGGAGTCAGTCCGGATGATGAATCCGCTAACCTTCACCTCATTATGGGCGAGTATTTGTTCCGCCTGCGCCGATGGCTGGATGGCGATTATGGCGTGCAGTTCAGCCGCCACAATCTTGAGGTGTTCAAAGGCGTCAACCTCTCCACTTCTGATTACCACTATCTGCAGTCTCTGCTCGCCCTGGATTTTGCGGTTGAGCACTACAATAATGACCCTATCAGGAAGTGGGACAAGCAGAATAAACCTTTTCCGTTCCAGGTTAATCAGTTAATAATTAACGGAAAGCGCTTTTTTGAGTATATCCAGCACTACAAATCCCTGCATCACACCCTATTTGAAGGTGACAACGCGCTGCTTGGCAATTTCTTAAAAAAACATACCAGTTACGCTGGCAGTTCACGCAAAGGGGATATGTATATTAAAAATCTCTTTATGTGTGCAGTGATGGCCTATTACGATAAGTTTGGCGACAAAGAATTAATTAAAGCCGCAACAATCTGTTTTTGTTGGAGTTACTACTTGCGCTTGCAATATCAAAAAATCGGTATGGACAGTGTTGATGGTTATGCGCGTGAGCCCCGAGGACTATTGAGATTGCTCGATAAAGCGATCCACCCACAACAAGTCCTACGCTTTCAGCCAAAGCGTTGTATAAACATTCGTTTTCAAAATGCCAAACCCGTAGAATATTCAATCGCTCAGATGCTGGGAGATGTAGATGCCGACGAGTAATGATTTAGCCTTGCTGACCATCGAACAGTTATTTAGCGCTAATAGCCATTATGTTATCCCTATTTATCAGCGTAACTACGCCTGGGGCGCGCCGGAGATTGAACAGCTTATTCGGGACATTGCAGATGCTGCTGAAGCCCTTAAAAATGCAGAGCAACAGGAAGACCCGAAATACTATCTGGGCAGCTTGGTGGTATATGTCAGAGATGGTGCTGATAGCGCACATCAAGGCGTAATAGTCTATGAAACGATTGATGGACAGCAAAGGTACACAACGCTGTCGATTTTGCTCGCATACTTAAAAAAAGTTGCTTGTTGCAGCGAACAAGATTTATCCCCGCTTCACCTTAATCTCGACTTTGACAGCCGTCCTAAATCAGCCCGAACGCTAAATAACCTGTTTCAACAGGCTCAGAGCAATGATCCTGAAGAACCCTCAATCCGAGCGGCGTTTACTATTATTGAACGCTACTTTGAGAAAGAGAATATCGACACCAACAACTTTTGCCGATATCTACTCCAGCGCGTCACTATTTTGCGGGTTCCGGTGCCAACAGAGACTGATCTCAACCACTACTTTGAGATCATGAATAACCGTGGTGAACAGCTAGAAAAACACGAAGTGTTGAAAGCGAATTTGATGTCAGTTTACAACGGTGATACTGCCGCAAGAAACGGCTTTTCTGCCATATGGGATGCCTGCGCTGATATGAACCGATATGTGCAATTGGGCTTTAGCCCAGAGACTCGCAAAGCATTATTTGGTGAACAGTGGCTAGGATTCCCTGCCGATTTTGATGCGATCAAATGTGCTATAGAAACTAATCCTGATACACACGAAAAGCCGACGCTACGGGAAATTATCGAAAGGCGACGCTTTCATCACACTGATGACAACGATGAAAAAGCAAAAGAGCAGCGTTTTGATTCGATTATCGATTTCTCCAACTTCCTACTGCATGTGCTAAAAGTGACAGTGGATAATGACGTGTCTTTGGACGATAAAAAGCTACTTCAGGCATTTGAAATCATAAAAAATGACCGAAAAAAAATCACCCAGTTTGCTTTTAACTTACTAAAGTTTAGGGGCTTGTTTGACCGCTATATCATTAAGCGAGATCAAGCTGAGAAGTGGAGTCTGCTGACGCTTGAATACTATGCCAGAGACAGGAATTCGAGCTTTAGCTATAACAACTCTTTCGATCAAGATGAACTGTCTGGTGTAAATAAACAACTAGCGATGATCTTGTCGATGTTCCATGTCTCCCACCCTGCCTATGTTTACAAGCGATGGCTCAATCGCTCGCTGGCCATTTTGAATACCCTGACTTCGGACCAACTTAATGTTGACGGAGCTGCTTACCTCAGAGAACTTGAACAACTCAGCCACGAGTTCCTGTCAGAGATTTGTGGTGAAACGGAACAATTCAATGTCGAAGCTCTGCATCGTGGTACCAGTGTGCAGAACTTTGTGTTCAATTTACTCGATTATCGTTTGTGGCGTGATCTTAATGCTGGCCAATCATTTGATGGTAAAGGGCTTAATAATCCCGAGATTAAGAAGCATTTTGACGGTTTCCAGTTTTCACCGAGCCGAACATCGGTTGAGCACTACTTTCCTCAAACAGATCCCTCTGGCGCAAACAAAATGGGGGATGATGTCCATCGTTTCGGTAACCTCTGCCTGATCTCACCAAGCAGTAACTCGAGACTTAGTAATTATTCACCAGCAGACAAGAAAAAATTCTACATCGAAACAGAACGAGCAGAGAGTCTAAAACAAGCCATCATGATGAGCTATAAGGAGTGGGGGCCGGATGGGCAAGGCATCAACAACATAGAAAGCCATGAACACGCAATGTTGACATTGCTCAAAGAGCATCGTGATATGACCTTACCAACCAGGAAATAATGCGTGAAACTGTGTTTTATAATATCAAGTGTGATTACAATCGCTGGCGGTGCCATAGTGCCGTAGTGCCGTAGTGCCGTAGTGCCGTAGTGCCGTTGGCAGTCTCAGCTCTGAACTATTTGAAAACTAAAACCTTGATTAAGGCTGCGCCCACCTTACGTTAGTTGGGACTGTATGTTATATAACCAAATTAGACGTCAGGGTTCCAATATTTGTGGAATCCTGAAAAGCTTGATACCTGCGACCGAGAATGGCTGTGAAGTATTTAGATCACTGGTGATGATGCAGTGATCCGATTGGACTGTGTCAAAACATCTCCTTAATTTTCGCAAAATTGTCACGGATGTCTAAATGGAGTCGAACGATTCAGGCGGAGTAGCCGCCAAGCACGGTTTCTTATTTCAGGACTGCGTAGCCGCTTACCATGTCACCCGAATGCTTCGTGACAAGACTATCCGCAGTGTGCGCTGCGAGGTCACAGACGATATCGACATTGACCTCTTCGTCATTGACGAGTTTTACAAGTTGGCGTTCCGGCAACTCAAAAGCGGGAAAGTTGATCATCAAGACGAGCGAGTTATCGAGCTTAACATTGCGTTGAGCAAACTGCTCAAGGTCTCCAGGCAGTTTTATCTGACTGGACCATTCGTTAACAGCATTCGCGGTCTCGAAAGACTTGGGTATCCGCATACTTTTGTTTCCACCGACTTCAACACGGTGGCACTAGATGTTCAGACGTTCGGCATCAAAGCGAGTGACGACGAAGCCAAGCTCAAAGCGCTGGCGAAAATCGCGCACGCGTGCGTCGGTGCAACAATCATCTATTGTAAGTCACCAACTGTTGCCGGTCGAGTGGCTCGCGAGCTGATCAGGCTCGGGCATGGCACTCTGACTGAGAGTCCTCATATTGACTGGGTCAGCCAAGAGTTCGATGCCGACTGGGATTACACGGTGGCACTCAGAAACGGTATCGGCTTGCATTTTGGCGCGCTGCCGAGAGCGCTGCAGCAATACACCGCTGACCAATTCAATGCAGGAAAACTGCGCTTCTTACTTTGTACCTCAACGATCATTGAAGGCGTCAACACTATCGCCAAAAACGTCGTGATCTACGATAACCGCGATGGACCTCGCAGCATTGACAAATTCACCCATGGGAACATCAAAGGGCGCGCCGGGCGCATGGGCGTTCACTTCGTCGGCAAAATCTTTTGCCTAGAGGAAATCCCGGAAGACAGCCTCAATCAAGAGGTGGAAATTCCGCTTGGTATTCAAGATATTGATACCCCAATTAGCCTCTTGGCCAGCGTTCAACCAGACCACTTGTCCGAGTTTTCACAGGATCGCTTTGATGAAGTCTTCATAAACGAGCGTGTTTCTATCGAACTTGTGAAAAAGCACTCATACTTCCGTGTCGAGCAACTCGAAGTGCTGCAAAGCATGTTCGAGATGATGGACGACACCGAATTTGCCTCGCTGGTGTTTCACTGGACTCCTGCAACAAACTTCCTCAAGACCTTTGCAAAGATAATTGCCAGACTGGTTCCCTCTACGTTCAGTCGCAATGGAGTCCCTGTTAATCCTACTGATGTCATGGTCGCCAAACTTGCCTGTTATTCAAACGCTGCAAGCTATTCGGAATATCTGAAAAACCAGATTGATCGCGCACGGCAGTGGGTGTCTGAAGAGGAAAAACGCTCTCTTTCCATCGCCATTAACAATGATTTGAAGCTCATCACCAATACTTTCGGTTACACCCTACCTAAGGTGCTCAGCTTAATGGAGGATGTAGTCAAATACCATGCATTGAAGCGAGGTATCCGCAGCAAAGTCGATTACACGCATGTCAAAATGACGTTCGAGAATTTTCATCTTCCGCCAGGTGTAAGTGCCTTGGAGGAGATTGGCATTCCCATTCAGACGTTACACCGGCTTGTAGATTTGCTGGAATTTTCCGACCAAGCTGATGTGGATGGGTTGTGCCAGTATCTTCGGGATACTCAGGACGTTTGGAGTCGAACGATTGGGTTTGTGGATCAGACGTTCATCAGGCGCGCGCTCGGTATTGAACAACATTGATTTAGGTGTGTTTGTGTTCCTTAGTCGGTATAAACCGTTGGTTGCTTTCCGCCCTGTTAATAATGGCTTTGACCGAATCTCAGCTCACCTCGCTTGCTATTGCGCTTCCCAATTGGCAGCTAAATGGAGTTTGAGGCTAATTAGAATACGCCGCATCACCCTGAAAAAACCGTGTGGCCGGGATCGGCCCCCTGAGCAAAAGACTAGTGAGCATATGATAAGTTTTCAGATTTTACGCAAAGCGGTTTCCAGGTTGATATTTCGCCTGCTGGCGGACAAACCTCTGCCCACGAAAACCCCCGGCGAAAAACTGCATATTCTTCTGCTTCGCTGGGACGCAAAATTGGGCGACTCCATCGTATCTTCTTTCTTTTTTCGCGAATCACGTAAGCTCAATGCCCGATTGACTGTACTTACGGTTAACGAGTTAGCTGAAATGCATACCAACACCTTCGGTGTGGATGACGTCATCGTTACGAATCCGCATCCAGGGCTTGGTGAACTACGCAGATTGGTGAACCAACTAAGTAATGTCGATGCCGTTGTTCATCTGGTTGGACGACTACAACCTGCCGAAATCGTTTTTATGCGGTTACTCCGCCCGGCGAGTATCTATTCCCTTGATGATTCACTGCGCTGTGTGAATCGTAAAATGGGTTTTGCTGCAAACACACTCAATATCGTGGAGCAGTACAAATATATTCTGCAGGATCTGGGCGCGAAAGTGATCGACACCCAGTACATTGTTCCGTTGCCTGCCGAGCTCCCGCCTGCGGCACTTTCCCCCCAAATACTTTTTAATCCTTATGCCAGCCGAAGAGACAAGGGGCTATCCCCTTCCCGTGCAACCGCAGCTCTACAAGCTATCACCGACGAGTTTCCCGGCCATTCCGTGGGAATTCTTTGCAGCCCTTCAACGCTGCACAGTGCACAGCATCTGGAAAACGCAGTTGCACGCGATAATGTGGCAGTCTTGCACGACGGGCTAACACCCGAAAAGGTTGCAGGCTATATTCGCCGCGCGCAGGCAGTTGTTAGTGTGGATACAGCCATTGTGCATATGGCTGTTGGCCTGAAAGCGAAGCTGGTGGCGATCTACCCGTTGATTGCAGGTCAACACAACCCATGGTTGCCGCCTCGCTCACCTTTTACACAAGTGATCTACAGCGAGCAACAGCCAGACACACTCCGTCGTACGGGCAAAAAAAATATGGATACTTTTTCGCTAACGTCATTAATGAACGCATTGCAGACTCTCTTAACACTGCCAGCAGAAGCGAAAAACAGCATGTCGCTTAACGCCAGAATCATCCCTGGGCTAGGGGTAGCGACGGGCACGCTGGCGCGACAACTGCCCTTAATCTGTGAAAAATTTCCTGAAGTTGCAGGCTGTTATGCCGGGACGATCAACCTTGAATTCAGCGTTCCTGTCGCAGTCGTGCGGCCCGATCACCGTACCGCACCGCTGGCTTGGACTCCCAGTGGACGCACCACCGAGATATTCGATCTACTGCGCATTGAACTTGAATTCAGCCATTTAACTGAACGCATCCCCGCATGGCTGTATATTGCCCACAGCTCGCCACACCGCCGGACGCCGACCATTCACGAAGTAATCGCGCCGCGCATTAACCTCAATGGCGCCACGCACTGTCGACTCCACTTACCCGCTGAAGCTATCGTACTGGGCGAACGCGGTACTCAGGCAACGGAAGCTATCAATTTGTCACTTTCATCAACCCAGTAATCCGTATTCGCCTCAATATGCAAAAACAGTTTTGCCAGCAGCGAGCCACCCGCCAGAAATTCAGCCACGGTTTCTCTCCGGGCTTCGGTACGCCGGAAATAGGTGTTGTAAAGTTTGAGAATGGCCACGTCGTTAATCAAAAATGCCCCGACGGCAATATCGGTGCGACGCATCACCTCGCAACCAGCAAAGTTGTAAAGCGGACGATATCCGGGATCGATGACCTCCCCGCCAATCGGGATGACAGCATCGGCAGCCTGGGCAATGTTATTTTTGATTCTCCCAGGATTACCCCAAGCGTGATTCTCGCTCTCAAGCCCTATAGCTAAGGCTTGCGCAAGTATGGGGTTTCCCGGCAGGGACGCGAAAATACACTCGCTATGCCAGTGCAATTTATGGCTCAGCCCTGTCGGAAATAACTCAACACTCGGATCTCTAAACAGCAACGTATCCGCATCCAACCATGCCCCGCCCCAGCGATGTACAAACGCCATGCGAATGAAATCGCTCTTCGCCACAATAGCTTCAATGCCGTTCGCCAGCGTAAAGCTCAGCGGTTCAAAAGCCCAAGCTTTATTCATGATGTCAGCATCGATGTGCTCGCTTACCGATCGCGACGTAAGCAGAAGAAAACGATCGCCCAGAGCTCTGCGCATAGAAACCAGTGCCAGGGCAACATAAGCCGGCATGGTCTGACCCGGTGCGTTTTCCCAGTAACTAACGTAATGGGTAGTGTCGGACATCATTTCACCAGCACCTTACCTTTCGCACACAACAGCCCATTTTGCATCAGATATGTTCTGAGCATCACTAGTGATGGCGCGCATGCAGGTTGAGCCAAAAACTCATTATTTAACGCTGACTTATACAGATTAAGCCAGGTCAGCACCGGCACATTTGGCAGGAAAGCCGGTAAACTATCCCGGTTGTCTTCGCCAAATAACAGACGCAACGCACGCAGAATGGGCTGATAGCCCGGAGCAGAGAGCAGTTGCGCGACGTTTTCATCCAAATGCTGCTTTACGCTCACGCTGTTCAGCCGATCCTCCACCGACGCATCAGTTAATGCCACCCGGGGATCTAGCGCCACTGGGTAAATGGCACGAAATGACCGGGCGCCGTTACACAGCGATTCATACAACACTTTGTCCGCCGTTGCCCCAGTCACCAGCACGTCATCTCCAAAAATGACATGCACGCCGCTCCAGCGGTAAAAATTCTCCGCTGGAATCACATGATCCTGCACAAGATTGACCCGATCGCGCTCGGCCTGACTAAGGCTAGCGTAATTTTCACACGGCGGCGCAATCCTGGGCAGTTTAACGTTGATAATGGTGGGCAATCCTTTATGCGCCAACGTGAGATTAATTTCCTCAACCACGATATCGTAGAGCACATTGGCCGTGGAAGGCACATTACGCCAGCCCGTAGTCATCATAACAACACTCTCTCCCTCCTCTTTGGCCTGGCAAAACAACCCTGACCATGAAGAAGAGGTGTCATCCAGTTCTGCGGCAAGATAGTCGATAACGCACCGTGCCAGATAGCGTATCTCGCTCACTCCGCCATATTTCGCACGGCTATAAATGCCCGCCAATGTTGTAGCGTCAGCACCGGTGCGCATATCGCAAAATGATCCAGTCGCATTCGGCGTCAGATAATGCAGCGCCTTACCACCAAAAATAGCGACGTAATCGGACATGTCGATCAAACCGCGCGCCAGCAAATCGGTCGCGAACGCGCGAAAACCGGATTTAACATCCTGCGCATTGATCTGTGCACTGGCCTGGCGAAACATTGCCAACTGGGTTGCGAGCGGTTCGTTGTGCAACGTGTTCCACGCAAGTGAATGCGGAGTTTTTAGTCCATTCATGGTGAAGATCCTTAGCGAGACACTGGCACAGTGTGAAATTGAAGGTCATCCAACAGAACATCAATACGTTGACGCTGCTGATAATAGCTGATGGATTGAAGCCCTAATGGCCTAAGTGCCTCCATCAACTCGGCGATCCCCGTTCCGGCATCACGAGGATCATGCGCATCGGATCCGATGGTCAATGGAACATTGTTCCTCAGTAATTTCTCCAGCAAAGCGCGGGAAGGATAGGACCATCTTCCTGCAATTTCTTTACCCGTCGTAGGATCAAGGCTGGATTTTCGCAGGCCCGAAGCATTCAGTTCATATGCAATACCGCTGCGTACGAGCGGCGCAATCAACGGTTCAAAGCGACGCAAAAACACATCCTCTGGGATTGCGCGCAGTAGCGTGTCAGCGTGCCCAACCGCATCAAACAACCGGCTTTCCAGCAACGCTTCAAGCTGAGCAAAGTACTTGTCCAGAAAGGAGTCTGCCGCTAACCGGGGTAGTTCCCAGACCTTCACCATCGGCTCATCGGCAACAGTGACGTAGTGAATTGAACCGATGACAAAATCCATTGGATAGCGGGCAAGTAATTGCCGGTTATAACGCTCAGTACCCGGCATATAATCGAGTTCCAGTCCGCGTAGCAGCGTGATCTCGCCTTTATAGGCCTGCTGCGCCTTATCAATATCGGTGAAATAGCTCTCCAGTTCCGATTCCAGCAAACGGTTCTGCGCATCCACAGGGAACGGAGCATGATCAGTGATGGTGAGTACCGTCACCCCCGCAGCAATCGAGGCACAAACAAGTTCGTCGATAGTACCTACAGCATGTTTCGAGTAGAACGAGTGGCAGTGCGAATCAATCATGCTGCCTTCCATTGTTCAAGCAACCCGGAATGCTTCCCCATCTCTTTGACCAGCCAGTAAGGATTATTGGCGGTCGCGATGATCGCGCGAAGCTGCGGAGTGTCTTCCAGCCGCGCCAGCAGTTCGGTTAACGGCTGGGTATATAACGCGCGCGACAAGGGATTATCCCGCACATGGCTCGCCAGATGATGCCAGTCGATCGCATCAGAATGGATATTTGCAACACGCTCGGTCTCAATACCGTACATAAACACATCGCCGTTGGGTTTAATTGTCACGTCCATGCCATTGGGCTGGGGTGCACGGTTCAGGCTGCCAAAGGTAAAAGGTTTATCCACTTTGGACTCAATCGCGGCAATATATCCCTGTAAGTCCAGATAACCCTCCGGCGTATCTCTTGCCGGATGAACCAGATTTTTGTAGTCGATGTTAAACGTGTCCGCACCTATTAATAATTTGTCTTCCAGTACGCTGACTGGCTTTATGCTGGCGTTAATTCCCCATGAGGCCAGTTCACTCACCAGATATTCGCGAGTGAAGGCCCGATCGATATCAATTGAGCGAAATGAAAAACTGAGCGATGACGGTTTTTTGCGCTGAACATAATCCAGGCTAAATCCATGTGCACGCCATTTTACTTTTTCAATATGGTGGCTATCTGAACTCAGGCGAATATTACAGGTATCACCATTGGCGGAGACAAGACGATTGATCTCATCAAAGATCTTTTCCATCTTCTCATGGCGAAAAAAACCGCTGGTGATAAACTCAAAGCTGTTGCCCCCTCGGGACAACGCCAGTAACTCATAAAAGGTATGAATGTTATTGAGCGGTTCACCTTCGCCACTCACGGAAATACGCTTTACGGATGGATCATTAATGAGCGCCGACAGGTTGTCACGTGCCTGCGTTGACAGCACCATACTCTTACCCGTTACGTGCTTATCCGCATACATGCAGAACGCACAGCCGATGCCGCAGATCTGGGTGATATCCACATAAAGCAAATGACCATGTAAGTCCATATATAATATTCCGCCATATTTTTGAAAAAAAATTCAATCTGGTACAAATCAAACTCTTTAGCAGTGTATGTTTCAAACACCAATTCTCTGCGTATATCTCCTCGGTGCCTTTGATGTATTTAGACAGGTTTCGGGTCCGATCCCAACAGAGCCTGCAGACGCGCATCGGCCTGCGCCCTGCCGTCCTGTAACATCGTTAGTACTGCATTGTCTTCCTGCTGGTGCTGCGCACCAAACAGATCTAATCGATCGAGCATATAGACCGTTAATACGGTACCAAGGCCGGTGACGCACCCCGTCAACACAGCCACTAGAGTAGTGATTAGCCCACCGGGCAGAACGGTAAGCAGCGCACCGAGAGTTTTGCTGAGGTACTCTTCAAGCAGTACGCCACCAATGACGAATGCGCCGCTGACGGCAATCTTCAGCCCTGCATCTAGTGCTTCAGCACGGCTTGTACCCTCTGGTCGCATCAGTACGGTTTTGGCTGCGCGGAACAGCGAAAAAACCCCTTCACGGATCATTCGCACTAGGCTGCGTGCGGTGGTGAAGAAAGTATTTATCAGCGTTGTCATCAAGTTACTAATGATCCCGCTTATGGCCCCGTAACGGAACGCCGTTAGCACGTTGCGCCAGTTATCGAGACAGCTCTTTGCCACCCGCCCAGCACGGATTTTTAACGCATCCCAAACATACTCCTGGTCCACCCCATCACAAAACCCGTTATGCCAGCTGTCGTGAACTTCCAACAACAGGCCGTCAACAAAATCCGTCAACACCAAGCCAATCGCCTGCTGTAGGCCCATTTTCCCCGCTTCGACAGCACTGGTTTTCAGTAAATATGCACCGAATTTCGCACTACCGTAGTAGCCCCAACGAAGACTGCTTTCATACTGCTTGCGCGCCACTTCATCCAGCTCGCGCAATTTTTCCTGATCGACGGCGTTCTGCTGTTTGTACTTCTCCAGTGCGTTCTGATCTTTTTTGCTCAGAGGCTCATTTTTGGCTTTCTCTTCCAACCGGGCAATTTTGGAATCGCGATCGGCGCGGTTTTTGTTCAACCAGGCGATGTACTCCTCTGCACTCTTTTGCAACTTCGATTCATTGATCGAGTGGTGCGTCTGATGCAGATTGGTTTTGTGGTTCGCCAGATCAGCTCCATTTGCTTCCGCCAGCCAAACCGCAGGGTCGTTATGGATTGAGGCGGCAGAAATAAGGTGATCCTGCTCCGCATCGGTATTCCTGCTCAGTGCCTGTCCGGTATAGGCATCCACTGCTTCGCCTGCATCCTGTTTTTTACTGTTTTCGGCGTTGGTCTTCTTGTAGTTGTCGTGCTTATGGTATGGATCACTGTTGTACTTACCGCGGCTTTCATAACGCACTTGCTCCTCTTCCGTGGCATACACCCCGGAGCGAACATTATGAATGGTATCGACATTCCCCCCCACCTTGTCCCATGCAGAGACAATACTCCCCAGCCCAAACGGACCAATAATGCTATGCAGAAGACGCTGTCGGCACTCAGCCAGCATCAATGTTGTTTGTTCCGTGCGCCACTTCTGTTGATACTGCCGAACTTGCTGATGTGCCTGCCAAACACTGACATCGGATACTGTAACGACCTCTTTTGTTGGTGATGGTATGAGCTCTCTTGTCTGTCGTTGACGCTGCTGGTTCAGACGCAATAAAAGTGTTTTTCTGTCCATAATCTCCCCTTAAAACACACCTGCACGCTGGCTAAATGCCTCACGAAGCACCGCCATTAGCTCAGCAGCCTCAGTTTCCTGAATACCTAACTCGAACGCCTGTTCAAGCGCAGTGTGGATATCAGGCGGATTGGCAATAAGACGATTAATTGTGGCTTGTAATATCGAGGAAAGATGCCCGCTCATCATCCCCAAGCAGCAGGTTTCGATATCGCTACGCACGTCAGACGACGCGATACCTTCCTCTTTAGCACAAGCAAAGGCAACAGCCAGCATTGCCTCACAACGTTTTTCAAAACGCTGAACTTCATCCATTTGTTTGAGGACCTTATCTGCATACTCTTCCGTCGTCTGCTGTTGCCCGGCCACTACTCCCTGCTCAAACGCCATATTGCGCTCACGCCTTACACTGGCTGCAGTAGAAAGTCCTACCATACGAAACATGTTCGCCACCCAGCTGTCAGCATCTTTCTCATCCTGCCAGCGATGATACTCCCACCAAACTTTATCGGCTTCCGGCGTAGCATGAATCCGTTGGCGAAGTAGTGCTACCTGAACGACTGCAGGGAGCGTAACGCGAAACGCTGGTCCCGCCAGATCTAGGGCGGTCCAAAGCCCAGTAATCACCCAGCCAATCGGCCCCAGGAAAGAAGCAGCCCCTCGCGCAGCCACAAACGAGGCTGCGGACATCACCACCGTCCGTCCGAGCAGTTGGCTGGCAAAGACGTTGGCAATTAACGATGCCAAGAGCAAACTTGAGAAGCGGCTAGACTGCAACTGCGTCATTAATTTTGCTTCTGGGAAAAGCATCGTACTACCCTGAGTAAGATCCATTTTTTCAAGCAGATTTTTGCGTTGAGCTTGGTCCATATCCGACCAAGCCTTGCGAGTAATTGCCGCCAGCACAGCTAGTTCGATACGATCAACGCTCCAGTCCGTCTCGTAGGTCGCGTCAAACTTGTCCGCCACATCGATCACCACGGTTTTCCACTCCGGGCCGCCGCCGCGAAACAGATTGACGACGGTATTGCCACCAAACTCGCACAGCTCATGGGCAATCAGATCGGCATACTGACTGTGTGCGGGATAATGGGATTTATAACGTGCTTTACTCTCAATACCGTTGCTGAACGCCTTCGTAATGTATTCCACCAGCGGGGCCAATTCGCTATCCGATGCATCGCGTAATACTGGCAGCAGTTGACGATCACCATTACTCATCATTGTTTTCCTGTTCTGTACTGACATTGTTTGATTCGCGTTTAATGTTGCTAATGGTGTTGCCAAAGGTGGCAAGAAAGCCATCAAGCATCGGGCTGTCGATGACCGTGGCGCTAAAATGCAGCCGCCCGTCTTCAAGCTCGCTGACCTGTTGATCCGCTGACAGTGGCGACTCCAGCAACAATCGCGCTCGCGCAGTTTCGAGGGTGAAATGAATGCGGATACTTCTCCCCTCGCCGAATCCGAAGCGTCCATCATCGTCGTAACGTTTGAGGTTAAAATCTGCGGGGCGTGCAAAGTGAAAGGTACTGCAGACCGCCGAGGTAATGCGGTTCAGGGCCAGACTGCGTTCGTTATCGTAGCCTTTAAAGCGGCAAACCAGATACAGCCGCGAGCCCTGTTGCGCTAGCCCGAGGGGCATCACCTCCGCCTGACGGCGAGTACCGTGAGCATTGCTGTAATCAATATTCAGCCAACGGTTGTGATAAAGCGCTTCACTGACCGCGTCAAACACGCCTTCCTGAATCACTGGTGGTAGGAGCGACTGGCTGGCAGCGACCACCCGCACCTTCTGCGACCATTCCCGCTCTCGCTGCGCCTGTTCGCTGTGGCTAAGAGTGTGTCCCGCTTGGCTAAAAAACGGCGAAAATGAAGCCATCAGATGCGCGGGTAGCAGATGCTTTAAATGCGCCTGCGCCATTTGCATCAGCAGCGATTCTGCTGGCGATAGCTGCGCCATGCTCAGGCCTCGCGAACCTGCCCGCCATCGCCAGCCATAGGGGCGGCAGCGATCATCACACTCTAGATCGAAGTGCTGGCTAAGGCGTTCAAGCTGGCGCTGAATGGTACGCACATTGCGCTCAATTCCCGCATCTGTAAGTTGCTGATGCAACTCTTGGGCGGTAATGCGCTGACTGCGCGGAATACGACGCAACAGCTCAAGAGAAAAAAACGTGGTATCGACGCTATTTGTTCGCTTTGCCATTACGGTTCCTGTAGCAGCACGCTGAATGTGTAACACACTTATATATATCAGATTTATCGGCAATAGCCGTCAATACTTAACCGGTTTATTCTCCACCAGATAACGACCTGAGTATGCTAGATGCATGCGACAGACTATGTCGCAATAATAAAAAAATCAGTGGAAAGACACGGCACGGTTATTGGCCATTAGTGATGAATTGCATCCCTTACTTATCCTTTCCAGTAACTTTGGGCGATAGCCTATGAGGGAAAATATTATAACCTGTTCTGCTTTAAGCTATTCAGGGTAATTCTCAGCCGGAGGATTACTTTTTGAAATGGGCAGAGCTGAGTCACATGCGAACGTCTGGCCCCACTGCCCGAACGGCAGGTTGGATGTCAGGATCATCGCGCTCTTCTCATAACATTTGGCGATATCTAGAAGAACATCTTGACGTCCTCCTGGCTGAACGGAAAATAGCCTATTTCATCGATGATAAACAGCTTTGGGGCCATGACACCGCGATTGAGTGTAATTTTGTAGGGACCCTGGCGCTGTCAAGTCGACAGCTGTAGCAGCAGGTCCGCTGCTGTTGTGAAATGAACCTTGATGCCCGCCCGTACTGCTTCGTAGCCCATGGCTATCGCCAGATGCGTTTTCCCCACGCCTGATTGCCCCAGCAACATGATGTTTTCGTTACACTCGATGAAGCTCAGGGATCGCAACGACTGGATTTGCTTTTGAGGGGCACCGGTGGCGAAGGCGAAGTAGTACTCCTCGGACGCCCTCACCGCCGGGAGCGCTGCCATCCTCATGTACATTGCCTGTTTACGCTGATAGCTGATATTTGAACGTTCAAGCCGGTTGTTATAAGCCGTATCGCTTACGTCTTGTTTTCTGAAAGGCTGCTACAGCTGCTACATGTAGCGGGTTGTAGCAGGGTTTGGATTCACGATTTAAAATTTCTTCGCTAGGGAGAGTGTTTTTTATGCGAGTAAGATCACATCTTTCCCGGCGCAACGGTTATTGGGTTGAGCACTATGCCTTACGAATAATTAGCCTGAGTATTGGCTTGTGCCAAAGTTGCGGTAACCGCTGTGGACATCCTTAGTTCTGGTTTTGGCCAAATACGCCAGTCGAACCAGGAAATTCCAGTAGACTGGGTTACGATCCAGTGCATCAAATCTGCTAAACCTGTAAACAGTATTTGGTGGAAATTCAGTTAATGCTGCGTAATCTGGGTAATCAAGCCCTAAAGCACTGCACCAGGCTTTCTGTATTCGGGTAGCCATATTGTCAGCATCGGGGTCCTGGTAATTCCCCAGGTACCCATAGACGTCTGCATTGAACAACAACACAAGGTGATAATGTGGGTGTACGCTTGTATCGCGTTCCCTGCACCATCCATAAGATGGTAATGTCGGATCTCCCGGTCTTCTGGACCGGTTATGATCTGCTCGTAACTGGCTTTTCAGTGACTCGTAGAAGCGAGTGATTGCCTGCTCATCATCCCGCTGGAAGCATATTGGTAGATCAGGCTCTCCTGGTACATGGGACTGAGCGAATCTCGAGTCAGTACGAATACCTAGTATTCGGTTATTCTTCATCAGTGTGCCGTAGACCATGTTAAGCAGTGGGTTGAGAATATTTAGGTCAATGGGTGATCTATACTTTCTGGAGGCTATTTCTACCAAGTCATGGATTTCTTCATTGGTAAGTGAATATTGTGATTCCATAATAATCCTTAAGTATGTAAATAATAATCTTTGGATAATGGGTAGCCCTCACGCTACCCACGTGATGTTGGATATAATTTCTGTAGGGGCGTTACTATTGATAAGTACTGATTAGGTATGGCACCTTAATTAAGGTATATTACATATACCACCTTAAAATCATGAATTGATCTCCCTAGTAATTTAAGTTGATGCCGCATGGTTATTGAACATTAGAACAAAAAAAATTTCCAGAAAGACTTTAGCTACTCTGAAGTTATTTATTCTTTGGCAACTTATTAAAGCCAATAGATCCGGATGAAATTAACGGTATGTTTAATGCTTTAGCCAAATCACTAGATTTCGCTTCTGAACCAGTAAATTTAACATAGTCAATTCCATCCTCTTTAAATAACTGTACCTTACCATCTTTTTCAAGTTCCTTTAAAACGGGTATCAGGCGCTCTATGTTCCTAAGAGAATTTGGGCCATCTCTACGAATGCTATGCCTCCTGAAGTCGAAAGACTTATTAGTGATAACATGTTCCTCAAGCCAAAATAACAATTTTTCTTTCTCGCTAGGTTTTCTGTTAGCGTCTACTTTTAAAATTAAATGAGTAGTACACCATTCGCTTATTTTAACTGCTGATAGAAAAGTATCCTTAGTAATTATTGATGATTCGGGTGTAATAAACATTTGTATTACTGCTGCAATTCTCGTAACTTGCTCCATAATTCTGGAACCAACATCATCATAGTGATGCAACTCCTCTCCTGGTTGCATGAGTTCTCTGATTCGTTTGTTGTGTGTATCCCATAACGCTTTCGCCTCTTCAGATAAAGTAATACAGATACGTTCTTCATTTTTTTCTCTACGCTCTATCCCGTCTTGTAAATGCTTAACGAGAATAGATAAAAAACCATCAAGCCCTGGCTCATCAGACCATGAACAGGCATCAGGGATATCGCACAGTTCAGGTATTTGCTCAAGATCGATTAATAATAAACGGGCTAAGAATCCTGAATTTCTTAACTTTTTTCCTTGCTTGTTTATAAAGTCGTTAAATAATGTAGGTTGCAGTAAAAGCAATATGGTCAGCCGGACATCATCAACATCATAGCTGTCGCGAGATGCTCTGCTGTCTGAGATTCGCCCTTCTCCCCAAAGAGAGTTTAGAACTGATATATCTCGAAAAAGGCTACTGTCAAACACCCCTCCTGCTTCATCAGAACCGAGCATTAATGACGGAGATCCCAGAGCTAATGTCTTTTTAAGTCCCTCGCTTGTCGAATCATTTTTAGTCAGATACTTTCTTACGGGTGCTACCGGTCCACTTTTCTGACATTCCTCCAGTGCTTCGCGTGTTTCAGCTACATTAACCTTCTGGCGAACAGCTTTGCTAAATTGCTTTTTAAGTTCTTTTAATTCCGTATCCCAAGATAATTTTTTCAGTTCATAAAGTTTTTCCTTTTCCAGAAAGATATTCTTCAGTTCCTTTTCCATTTGATGGATTGTTTCCATCAGTGCTTTGAATACTGTTGATTTCCTGCTACCTGAACGTGCTAATAAAAGGAGATAAAGTGATGTAAATGTTCTCCCGTTTTTAATCTGAACATCAAATTTATCCTGGCAGGAAAATGCCATTACCCCAAGTAATACGATTAAAATAAGTTCAGCGCGAGCTCCTGTTTTGTAATGTATGTAGCTTATTAACCGTTGCACAAAAGTAGGTAGTATCTGAAATTCAAGACAGAGCTCTTGATCTTGTTTAGATCTATTTATCTTAGACATACATTCATCGTGCCTCACTTTTAGAAATAATTAATGTTGTTCTAATAAATTTTTGATGACTATCTTTCATTTATCCAGTACAAAAGATCACTAAGCAACCAGCCACACGACTTCGCCCCAAGTGATTTACGTTGGGGAAACTTGCCAGCCTTTTCGAGCTTCCAGGCTGTCGAGCGAGAAATCGAAGTGATATACTGGCGCTCTTTTTCCCGGACCAGACGGTCACCTTTCTCACCGTAGACATGCAGAATTTGCTGCCGTTGTTCAGGGGTTGGAATGTTAGATGTTGTACTCATACTGCCTCCTTCGTTTCGACAGAGGCAGTTTGTACGATTCAAATCAAAATTTAAAGAAGATGGGTCCCCATTAAGCTAATGTCTATTGAGAACCTTATTGAGATATTTATTTAAAATGAAGTGATGCATACTTGAGAACAAGAGCATCAATATAGTTCACTAATTGCGACGATGTAATGCTCTGCTGTAATTGATAGCCGTCCCCCTCCTTGCTCAATAAATTAGCCAATTCTTTTGATGTACGATTTGCATGACCGTATTTAATAAGCAAATATATAACATTATCCTTTACTGTAGAAAGGCGACCATCCTCAACAGCTAAAGATAACTGTCCCTCTTCTATTAAAGAGTCGTTAACCCATCTAGATATACTTTTATCGCTAACATCCTTTAAGGATATATGACAGTCATTCCTCACCACATTCAATATATCAGCTGCGTTTAAACGATTAATTTTACCATCTTTTTCTGAAAAACTTATTTTAAGCAACATTAAAACAATAAAGCTTTGTATATAATAACCTTCCACTTCATGAATTTCATTTTCTTTAATTGTAAAAAATCGGGATAATTCTTGGCACCCAAAGTTATCAATATACAAGCATTCATGAGAGACAAAGATATTTTTATCAAAAATTAAATAATCCTTATCATCCCGACCAAAAACTTTAACCTCTTCTGGAATTTCATCCCACAATTCATTAGCATTTTTAAGATTGTAATTATCTTTTACCAAGTGAGTGGTGTTGGTAGGCTGCAGTCGCCAAAAGCCACTAGCATATCCATTGTAAACATATTTATAAAAACTACTCCTATTGAAATTTGTATCCTCTTTTATTTCAGATTGAGCGCAAGGTATGAAACTCCTTGTGGCAGCCTGTGGGCTTTTTTCATGTTGATAGAAGTCTCTACCAACACTGATGTCAAAAGTATCGTAGCGGTGTTCTTCTTTATTAGCATAACGATTGATTCGACAGTATTCTGAACGAAGATTAACATACAAGTTAATTTTATTGTCCAGCCATGTGGAAATGATATCCTCTAGTCTCACATGAAATTTTTTAGAGAAGTCACCAGCACTACATAAACCATCAGGGATATTCAGCTGCTCAGGAATTTTAAAAAGATCAGTAGCATCGAAAAAATTGGAATTGGAATTGGAATTGGAATTGGAATTGGAATTGGAATTGGAATTGGAATTGGAATTGGAATTGGAATTGGAATTGGAATTGTTTTGCATTTATCACCACCAATACATTAACCTTATATTTTACAAGGCATTGTATCAAAATGGAGCGATAAATTTAAAAAATATTTAACGAAAGGACAGAATTTTCATCATTTCAAGCTAAGAGAAGCACGGTACTACTCTACGAGTAGTGCCGGTATTCACAACTTTCTCCTAACTGATAACAGCCTTGCGGGCAGTTCCCTTCCGAACTAGAATCAGTGCAGCAAAACGAGGGCTTCAAAATGACAAAAAAAACAGTACACAGCCAGATCACTAAAACTCAAATCTATCGTTCTGTTGCCAGCTCAACCGCAATAGAAACCGGTGTTTCTGTGCAAAAAATTGAGCAGCAACTCAAACAAAATCAGGCACAGGCGAAAGCCGTTGGCCTCGCCCGTTAATCTGGCAAGATGTCGCTCACTAGTTGCTTCATAGGGCTGTAGTTCCCTGATACACCTGCCTGTATTGCCTTAAAGTAAAACGCCTTGTGCACATCCCACAGGCTGTAATCAAGTAAGCCCTTCCCTGCCAGAACCGACAGCACATCACAAAGTAGCCGCGACAGACGCCCGTTACCTTCTCTGAAGGGGTGGATCAAAATAAACTCCACATGGCATTCAGCCAGATAACTTACCAGCTCCAGACGAGCCAGGGATTTGAGTTCACCAGACCGAGAAAGAAACTGCTTCTCGAAGCCATCAAGCAGCAGCGGAATCCTGTCGGCAGCCGCAAACTGAAAGCCATCCTTAGTTAGGTTGGCATTACGCAGCCTCCCCGCCCAGTCGTACACATTCCCCAGCCATTGGCGATGCCACCTGCTGATGTGCTCAAAAACCAGCGCCTCAGGCGGCTGGCTCTCAATAAATAGATGCTCATACAGCATCAGCAGCAAGCCAGACTCCAGCGTATCCATTTCCTGTTCATCAATGATTCCCAGCTTATTAGCCAGCACCAAGTCCCCAGAGCCCGGCTGATACCGTTCTTCCGCTGAATTAAGCTCATATTTTGACAAGCTTTTACCTCCGCCCAAACAAGTTAACAACGTTGTTTTCCTGCTGCCGTTGATAGTTATTAACCCGATCTTCCCAGATCTCAAGCGCCCTGCGCTTTTCAGTCAGATAATCATAGTGGTCATAGTGTTTCGAGCTGACGTCATTTAAAGCGTGTGAATCGCCACAGATAATCTA
The DNA here is from genome assembly GCF_014103415.1 of Citrobacter sp. RHBSTW-00671. Taxonomy (NCBI): domain Bacteria; kingdom Pseudomonadati; phylum Pseudomonadota; class Gammaproteobacteria; order Enterobacterales; family Enterobacteriaceae; genus Citrobacter; species Citrobacter sp. RHBSTW-00671. Next base: position 1,218,392 of record NZ_JABXPR010000001.1, on the reverse strand, counting down.
GACACTTCCGAGCCGCTGATAATATTGGTTTTCGTATTCAGTTGGTGGCATATGATCACTCGAACCATGCCGACGCTTACTGTTATAAAACATTTCGATGTAATCAAAAATATCACCGCGAGCTTCTTCTCGCGTTCCGTAGATCTTTTTCTTTATCCGTTCACGTTTCAGTAGCTGGAAAAAACTTTCTGCGACTGCGTTGTCATGACAGTTACCGCGACGGCTCATACTGCCCTCCAGCCCGTGTGATTTCAGGAACGACTGCTACTCATAGCTTGTGTACTGACTGCCTTGATCAGAATGAACCAGCATCTGCTTTTGAGGATTACGTCGCCACACGGCCATCTGAAGTGCATTCAGGACAATATCCTTTGTCATCCGGGGCTGCATTGACCAGCCAATAACTTTGCGCGAGAACAGGTCAACAACCACAGCCAGATACAGCCAGCCTTCGTGAGTCCGGATGTAGGTGATGTCCGTTACCCAACGCTCATCCGGTGCTTCCGGGTTGAACTGCCGCTGGAGCCTGTTGGGCGTACGATGCTGGTTTCACCCTTACGTGCCCGTGGGCTACGGTACCCGACCTGAGCCCTTATCCCGGCACGCTTCATCAGTCGCCAGACACGGTTAACTCCGCACTGTTGTCCGGTATCCCGCAGGTCGAGGTGGATCTTGCGATAACCATAAACGCAACCCGACTCGAGCCAGAACTGCTTTATCAGCCCCGTCAGCCTCAGGTCAGCATGATGCCGCCGTGAATCCGGCTGCTGAAGCCAGGCGTAAAAACCACTCGGATGCACATCCAGCACCCGACAAAGCAGTCGGACAGGCCAGCAATGGGTGTTGTCACGGATAAAGGCGTACCTCAGTCGGACAGCTTTGCGAAGTACGCCGCTGTAGATTCAACCTGTCAACGCAACACCCTTTTCAATTATCTCTTTCGGTGTTTTGAACTTCAGTGTCTTTCTCGGCCTGGTGTTTAGTTGCGCTGCAACCTGATCCAGCTCCTGCTGTGTGTATTGAGCAAGGCATGTTTTTTTGGGGAAGAACTGTCGTATTAGTCCATTCGTATTTTCGTTGGTGCCTCGTTGCCAGGGACTTTGAGGATCGCAAAAATAAACTTTCACTCCCGTGCTGCTGCTAAATTCCAGATGCCTGGCCAGCTCCATTCCTCTGTCCCACGTCAATGATTGCCTGAGTTCGGGCGGTAAGCTCAGGAATTTTTCAGTAAGAGCCTGATTCACTGAAACAGCATCTTTCCCCTTTAACCTGAGAATAAGCGTATAGCGCGATTTACGATCTACCAGAGTGGCAATATGCGAGTTTTTTGTGCCCGAGACTAAATCCCCCTCCCAGTGTCCAACAGAGCGCCTGTTATCAATATGCCGCGCGCGCTCATGGATTGGCGTGCCATTCACGATATTGATTGTTCCTCTTTCCCCTTTGCGGGTGTGGCGTCGCCCATGCCTCAGGCTGTGCGAACGCCGCAGATGCTGAATATTCAGGTGGTGCAGAGCTTCACGACAACGAAAGTACAGCGTCTTATAAATTGTCTCAGCTGATATTCGCATCGTTTTCTGACGCGGCTTCGTTCGTTTTAACCATCCCGAAATTTGCTCCGGAGACCACTTTAATTCCAGCTTTTCCAGAACAAGGTCCCTCAGCGGCTCATTCTGATCCAGCAAACACGGTTTGGGACGTTTAGCCATCCTGTTGGCGCGATTATTAGCATCAACAGCTTTGTAATAGCGCCTGCCACGATTACGCTGGACTTCTCGCGAGATCGTCGAAGGAGAGCGTCTTAATGCAGTAGCAATCGCCCGAATACTCATTTTGGCTGACAGGCCAGCGCGTATTTCCTCACGTTCAGACAAGGTCAGGTGTGCGACGGCCCGCTTACGCTCATTGGGTTTTATGCCGCCGGTGTCCCTCAACATGGTGAAAATAGTTCCGGGTTTTGAATCCAGAATCTTAGCTATTTCACTAAATCCTGTCCCACTCTTCCACAAGTCGAAAACGAGCGATTTTTCTTTTGCTGTAAATGTACGTTTCATCAAACGATCCTCCGCAACCACATGTTTTCACATGGTTGTTGCGTTGACCAATTGAATCTACAGCGGCTTTTTTTAATATGTCCCGTTCGTCGGTAACCCGCTTCAGCTCTTTCTGGAGGCGTCGGATCTCGGCCTGAGCGTCTGACTGGACTCTATTGGTTGAGGAATCCGGGCCATATGCCTTTATCCAGGCATAAAGACTATGGGTGGTGATACCGAGACGTGTTGCCACGCTGGAAACAGAATGGCCGCGATCAACAACCTGTTTTACCGCTTCAATTTTAAACTCTTCGGGATAACGCTTACCGCTCATGGGCACCTCTCTTTAAGTCATCTTAAATGACTCTGAGGTGTCTGTTAAACCTGTGGCGATTCAGTTGACGATTTCATGCACTCATATGTTCAAAAAATAACGCCACTGAAGGATGACTTTCACAGCCAACTACTCGTTAGCAGCAGAACGCAACAAGCAGCGCTGACTGTGCACTGACTGCGGTAGTACACTTTCCGAAATTTTTTTACTCAAGTGACCAAGCCACAGGCCGATAACACCTAAAGTTATATTTCACATGATTATCAATATGATAATTTTTCAGGGACAAGACAGCCCTGGTTTAACGGAACTTAAACATCTCTCTATGAATGAAGATCTTATGTCAGCGCACAGTAACAATTCAGCACCGTTTAGACAGCCGTTATCTCCACAAGATGACGACGAAAATGGAAAAAAAAATATACCGACAGACCCGAGATTTACTCTCGATAAAGATGTCATCTTATCCCAGACCACCCGCTCCTCTCTTGATGAATGCATGGCTCGTCTGCGTTTTCATACAACGATCTACCAGGAATGGAATTTTTCAGTCGTTGATCCTATGGGGTCGACGGCGATACTAAATTTTTATGGCCCTCCCGGCACCGGGAAAACGCTTTGCGCCGAGGCACTGGCTGGACAGTTACGAATGCCCTTTATTGCTCTTGGTATTGCAGAACTGGAAAGCAAGTTTATGGGAGAAACGGCTAAAAATATCCAGGCTGCTTTTGCGCAGGCTAAGGAAACCGGAGCGCTGCTCTTTTTCGATGAAGCCGACACGTTACTGGGGAAACGACTCTCCTCTGTCACACAAGGCGTTGATAATGAAGTTAATGCGATGCGCTCTACGTTACTGATCGAGCTGGAGCGTTTTGACGGCATTGTAGTTTTCGCGACTAATTTCGCACGTAACTATGATGAGGCGTTCCGCAGCCGTATTGGCTATCACGTTGAATTTACGCTTCCTGATCTTACAGCCCGTTACCATCTCTGGAACAAATTCGTGGTTGCTGAAATTCCACTCGCAGAAGAAAGAGAAACTCTTCTCACCGCCGCAAGCGAACTATCCGAAGGACTGGCAGGACGAGAGATCCGTACCTGTATGCGTCTGGCACTGCCTAAAGTGCTGCTGGAAGCAGAACGCACCGGAGAGACTGCACAACTTAACATCGCTCATTTACGGAGTGCGATAGAACAAGTTTTGGCCTCCCACCAAGCGATAGCCAATCATTCGGGACGTACAGCCAGTGAAGTCAACACAGCAAAAAAATTATTAGGTATCCAATAAAAACAACAGGAGAAGATTATGGGTTTCTGGTCAAGTGTCGGCAGTTTTTGCAGCAGCGTAGCAAGTGGATTGGCAAGCACTGCCAGCCGGGTATGGAATGGTATTAAAGAAACCGCAGCTAAAACCGTTTCCTGGATGGCAGAGAAAGCTGAGACCTTTGTGGGAAGTGTAAAGAGCATCTGGGAAAAGGTGAAGCCATTTATCAGTAATGTGATTCGCCCTATCGTGCAAAACGCAGCAAAATTAGCTGAAAAGATGTTGCCACAATTCCCGTGGGTGGGTGGCGCTTTGAAAGCGCTGGATAAAGCGTTGGGGCTGTTGGTCGAATGGGATAAGAGTGATCTGGCGAAACGTATTGGCAAGGCCATTGAGTGGGCAATTAATAAAGCCAAACAACTTAAAGATTTGTTTCTTACACCTGAAGAAATGGATGAGGCCAGTGAGCATGAGCAAGCTTTACGCGAAGCGCGTAACCAGATGCGCGGGGAAGCAGCGAGTGCTGTTGATCTGGCGAGCCTGATTACCTTATATGCCCAACTCTCAACGCGTATTAAGGACGTCCTGGATAACATTCAGATCAACGATTTCGAACATTATCTGCGGTTACGCGCTTCGCAGAAGTTACTGAAAGATACTGAGCAGCATCTTACGCGTGCGCAGGACATTGATACGATAACCGATGACGACCTGTTTCTTATTGAAACTGGCAACGAATTGCTAAAACCTAACCCTCAGTTGAGCGATGAGGCAACGCAACGCCTGGATCGTGTTGTGATGGCGCGTTTTGGCAAGAAACTTATCCCCTTCGTGTTCGAAGAAATGATAATGGCCTGGGGGTATAACCTGCAGGATATGGAAAATGAATGGAAATCGCTGAATGACGGTCTGTCGAAAGAACAAGTACTTCTGCGACGTCTACAGATTGGCCAGCGCCTTGGTGATCTTCAGGAAGATGAAGTACCAATGCTCAACGACCTGGAAGCTCGTTTACCAGTGCAACAGGCTGAGATGGAAACAAAACGCAAACGAACCAATGAAATGCGTAATTATGTTTTTGCAGCAGAAGGATTTCTGCAAATGCTAGAAAAAGAGCCTGAAGAATTTGCTGACCAAGAATATTTGATGGAAGACAGCAGCACGGTTGGGATGATTATTATTGAGTGTGCTCAGTTTGGTAAGCGTTGGGAAGAACTTAATACCGAGCAACAAAGCTTAATTATCGATTTTGCCAATATCTTTGAAAAAGCCAGCCGCGCACGTGCAAGCAAGCTTGTCGAGGTGGCAGCATGACGTTTCATGAATTTTTTGCCTTTATATTGCCGGAATTCGACGTCATTCAGATGCTGTTTGGCGGCACAATGCTTTTTTTAGTTTTACTGACGATTGGTTTATTGCTCTGGCAGGCAAATCAGCGCTTTTGGGACAGAAAATGGCAAGGTGATGCACTGAATAATGGGGCAGACCATCTCGATGTTGATCATGGTTCAGTCAACGAAATCAGCGCAGCAGTTGCCAGTCCAGCAGAAAAAATGGCCGATATCATGCCGGGCATTTTGTTAATTTTAGGGTTGCTAGGCACTTTCCTCGGTCTGGGAATTGCCCTTAATAAAGCATCGGATATTTTGATTGATGCTAACTCCGCAGGCATGGATAACGCCATGTCGAATCTGATGGGGATGATGGAAGGGCTGGGGACGAAATTTAAAACGTCGACATGGGGGATCATGGCGTATCTGATCCTTAAAGCCTGTGCTGCTGGGTTAGGATATGACGAGAAGCGTTTACGCTGGTGCGCACAGCAGATGAAGCAAGTGTTCGACCAGTCACGAGAGCAAAAGCGCGCTGAACATAAAGAGACCCAGTTACAGTATCTGGCAGCATTACAGGGTTTGAACGACAGAATGCAGGTGGAAAGCGAAGCCACACGGCAGTTGCTGAGCAAGTTCTCTTCAGGTATGGAGTCGTTTTTACAGCCCCTGATTGAGCAGGGCCATGCTGCCGCACAACAACGCAAAATACAGGAAACATATCTGGAACAATTGACAGATATATCCCGTAGTACTCAGCAGCAACATATCGATGGATTGCAGCACGTATGCAACAGTATTCACGAGGAAAGCGAAAATTCCCGGCAAGTTAACCATTCACACCATGCCGAGGTAGCCGCGATATATATGAGGATCGCCGGTCAGGGTGATAACGCTGAACAACAGCGTATTAACCAAAATGAGCAATTGGTAAAACTGCAAGACCTCTTGCATGAAATTCAAAACAATATCGTTAAGGGTACCAAAGATCAGTCTGTGCAAGGGCAACAACAGATAACAGAGTTAACGACGACCCGAGAATCGTTACAGCACTTCATTAATACCAACAGTAGTAACCTGTCTGCCATTCAACATTCAGCCGAAAAAATGTCATCGGCAGCACAAGAAATGGGGGATTCCGCCGGTGATTTGCAACAGGTTATCGGTGATTTCCGTACAGGCATTACCGATATGTTAGGTACGGTTAAAACCGATCTTGGTTCCACTATCTCCCAAATGGGCGAAAGTTTTAGCCAGAATATGGAATCGATATCCACCAGTATGGCAAATGCAACAGATGGCATTTCCAGTGCAGTTACCGACCTTTCTCAAAACGTTGGCACCACAATGAGTGAAGTTCGAATTTCCATCGATCAATCGATGAAAACTCAGCGTGATGCGCAGCGTGAATTTATGATCACCAGTGAAACTTTAAATGAAAAAGTGATCGCTATGACAAAACTGGTTGATGATTTGCGTGAGCAAATAGTTAACGGACTAACAGCGGTATCCAGCAGCAATCGGCAAGTAGCCAGCCTGAACAACCGTTATGCGGAGATGACGACATCAGGTGAAAGAAATGCAGATGCGATTGAAACGCTGGTGAATCAACTCCAGCTCATGCAGAAAGAGAGCCCTCTTCAGCCGGGAATGGACAGGGTCACTGCAGGTGTCGGTAAACTGGTGCACAGCATTGAATCATTACGTGATGAAATGCTGAGTAATACTGATGCCTCTGCTGCACTTTCTTCGCTCGATGACAGATTGATCCGTTCTCTGGAAGAGCTGGGAGGGATTCGTAAAATGCTGTCACCGCCAGAACGGAACCACCTGGTTCAGCAAATTGAAAAAAGCCTGACGCCACTTGCCAATACATTACAACATATCGACCAAACGTTATCGACCATGAACATCGTTAATGATGCAGTCTGAGGTGCTCACTCATGAAAGATAAACCTAATGAGTGGGTCTCGATCTCCGACCTGATGTCGGGAGTAATGGCTGTAGTTATGTTACTGCTGGTGATGTCTGTACTACAGAAAACATGGTCAGATATTAAGCATAAGCAGGAAATGGAACAGGGAGTCAATGCCCAGCGAGCCCGGGTAGGGGAAATGTTGGGAAGTATTAAAACCACACTTGATGGAACGGCAAATGAAGGCTTAGTTGCGCTGGATGTCAACTCGCAAAAAATTACGTTGCGTGATGGAGTTTTCAATCGCGGCAGCGCCTGCATTGCATCTCAGGCAAGCCAGGCATTGGCGACGATTGAAACGCAGGTCGTCAGATTTCTTACCGAATTTAGAAGCGGACAAGTTTATATTGAAGGGTATACGGATAATCTTCCAGTTACCCGTCCGGTGACTAACTTTGAAAGTTTCTGCACTGTCTATGACGATAATTTTACCTTATCGGCAGCGCGTGCAAGAGAGGCGCGTAAATTTATAGTTGGCGATCTTGCTCAGGCTTTTGCACGCCGAGTGATTGTTGCCGGATATGGTGACTCGCAGCCTATTCCCGGTGTTGCACCGGAAGATGCTCGTCAGCGTCGCATTGAAGTTCGGTTCGTGTTGCCAGAAAAGTAGTATTACCTAGCGTGATATTAATCGGAGTGTCTACGTGCTAAAGGCGAGAGCCTGTGCCGCCTTCAATATACTGCCATTTATTAGACGTGACCGCTCAGGCGGTCACCGAAATAAAGAAGAAAGTCTCGTATAGCCCTCCGCCAGTATCTCGGCGGCATCGCAATTTTTTGATGCCGCAGAGAACACCAGCCACACAACGTTCTTACCTGGTAGCCTTGTCCAGATAAATGCTACTTCCGCCCAAACAGGTTCACAACGTTGTTTTCATGCTGCCGCTGATAGTTATTAACCCGGTCTTCCCAGATCTCAAGCGCCCTACGCTTTTCAGGCAGGTAATCATAACGATCATAGTGTTTCGAGCTAACGTCGTTCAAAGCGTGATTTTGAATACGGTCACGGATCTCTTTGCTGATCCCCGCCTCCCCCATCAGCGTTTTACAGGTACGGCGTAAATCTCGCGCCGTGAAAAATTTAAACTCAGGATTAAAGGCCCGAAAATACATGATGGAACGCGCCAGACTATCCGTGCGCACTGGGCGCTCACCGTTCGTTGATAACGGAAAAATATAGGGACTGTTACTTTCCTTAGTCAGCTCTTTAACTGAGGCTAATTCCTGTAGTGCCGATTCAGTCAGCGGGATCAGGTGCTCACGCTTGTTTTTCGATACATCGGCTATGACCAGCAACGTCTTCTGTTGCCAATCAATAGCACTCCACTGGCTGGCAATCATTTCAAACGGGCGCTGTCCACCAGCATAGACACAGAAGCGGATAAGATGCTGCATCAGCGGCCCAACATTAGTGGCCTGTGCGAACTGCTCCATGACAAAACGCAGTTCTTCCAGCATTAACCATGTATCACCCACTTTCTCCGCCGAGGACTGCTTCGGTATGGCCGATACCGGATTTACTTCAAGACCAAACGTAATACCCACGCTGGTATTCATCGGATCGTTATCGGCTTTCAGGCCGTAGTTAAATGCCGCCATCAGGTAGGAACGAATGCGGTTTGCATGGACTACCGCATCACGCTGGATAATGCCTGAGAGGATGGTTTTGACCTGAAGAGGTGTTACATCTTTCGCTTTAGTTTCGCGAGGGATAACCGTGTAGCACTCTTTTTCAAGGCGCTTCAGAACATCAGCCCAGGTCCGCTTATTGTCGAGCTTCATCTTGTTAACGTAGCCATGCACCAGCTCTTCAAATGAGCCCTGAGAACGATGGATCTGTATAATGTGCTGTTCGGCCAGGCGCTGTTGCTCAAGCTCTTGCTGGGGTTCTTTTCCTTCAACAAGCCAGGCACCATACTTTTTCGCCAGCTCATTGGCTGTTACGAGTTTCATCTCAGGCCAGATGCCCAACTGGATGAACTTCTCTTTTTTCCCTTTCTCAACGTAATAACGGAAATAAAAAACTTTGCTGCCTGAAGGCTGAACCTTAACGCCAAGCCTGCCAGTACCACGTTGAGCACTGTTGCTCCACACGTAGTACGACGTACTTTTTGTCTTCAATCCACGTATAGCAGTCTCGGTAAGATTAGCGGCCATGAGGTTACCTTTCTGAGGATAAGCGTTACCTGACCCAATGCCCATTTTGGGTCAGGTAATGGGTCAGGTAAGGATAGTACAATGGGGAAATGAGAGAACCAATCAGAAACAAAAATAACTTCATAACTGATTGATTATAGACAATTAAAAATACAAACAGAGACAATGACGAACAATTAAAAACATGTCAGTTTTATGACTCATAATCGCTTGGTCGCTGGTTCAAGTCCAGCAGGGGCCACCAAATTTCAAGGGCTTGCGAGAAATCGCAGGTCCTTTTTAGTACCGATTATACCTCCCATAAGTTACCCCCAGTGTTTATGCATTTCAGCCAATGCCATCTGGCCGATGTTAATCTTCCCCTCAACCTCCGATAATCGTCGCCCAAAAATCAGGAGGTAAAATATGACTCTAAAACCAGGTGAGAACTCCGGTAACAACGGAGGTATCTATGTGGAGGTCGGGCCACGTGGTGGGGTAAAAGATAACTTTGCCACTATCGCAGACAACAAAACCGCACCGCCAACGCAAAGTCCTAAAAGCCACTGGGTGCTGGCAAAAAGAACACCCAACAGTAGACGTAAGTAAGAGCACCCGGCGCCACTACAGTTGGCGCCTATTGCTCACAACACGTCCGGTGCTTTGCCGCCTGGCAAGCATTGTGCAAGATATTCAGTGAGGAAATCGATGCAGGTTTTGATACGATCAGAGCTTGATGAACGCCGGGTATATACGGCCCAGATATTCGCTTCCTGATACCACTGGGGCAACACGTGAACCAGCTCACCGCGTGCAATATACTGCGCAACATCCCATTCCGATCGCAATGTAATGCCATGACCTTTCAGTGCCCAAATGAGCACCACGCTGCCGCTGTTGGAAGAATGAAAACCGTTTAGTCGGCAATGTGTCTGCTGCCTGCCATCCGTTAATATCCAGTTGCCAAATGCCGAGTTTTTTTCCTGAATCATCAGGCAATCATGTTGCACAAGCGCACTAACAGACTCTGGTTTACCGTGGCGTTCGAGGTACTCAGGGGAAGCACAAAGGATCCGGCGATTAGTGGCCAACTGCCGTGCGATATACAAGTCATTGATGTCATCCCCAACGCGAATCTCAATATCGACGCCCTCCTCCACAAGATCCACTTCACGATCCGTTAGCGTGAGTTTTACCGTGATATCAGGGTAGGCGATCATAAATGACGACAGCGCCTCTGCGACATATTTATGCCCGAAACCAAATGAGCAGTTGATGGTGATATGACCCGCCAACACGCCACGTTGATTATCCAGACGACTGACAAAGCCATCCATTTCACTGACGACCTGCATCGCCCCATCCAGCGCATTTTCGCCTTCCGGTGTGAGACGCATCACTCTGTTATTACGGAAAAAAAGCCGGACGTTGAGGCATTTTTCAAGGATAGCGATACGTTTGCTGATATAGGAGGGGGATAGCCCCAGCTCCAGCGCTGCCCGGGCAAATCCACCGTTGCGGGCAACGGTGACAAAAACGAAAAGATCTTCAACAGAAGGCCAGCCCTCAAGGGGCTGGCGATGCTTTTTACCTACAGGCGTCGTTTTCATAACATCGCAGCGAGATGACGGAAAATGACAATGTTATAACACCGATCGCAAAAATGACTGCAGTTTCTGCATGAAGATCTCTGGGATCTCCTCTTGCGGAGAATGCCCGCAAGGCAATGCTTCTCCCTGCACGCGCGTTGCTTTTTCTCTCCAGGTATCCACCACATCATACAACTGCCCTACCGTGCCCTGGGCCCCCCACAGCAACAGTAATGGACACTCAATACGCGCAGACGCATCCGCAGCATCGTCTTCAAGATCAATCGATGCCGCGGCACGATAATCTTCGCAGACCGCATGGATCATCTCTGGATTCTGGTAACAGCGCAGGTATTCATTGAACGCATCTTCTGATGTCGCCCCCGCAGTTTTTAACTGACCGGCAATATGCTTGCGCAGAAAAAATGCCGGATCGTGCGCGATCATTGTTTCCGGTAATGGAAAAGGTTGGATCAGGAAAAACCACCAAAAATAGCGCGTGGCAAACGCCTTATTGGTTAACGCGTACATTGTGGCTGTCGGGGCTATGTCGATGAACGTGCAACACGTCACACTGTCAGGATAATCAAGGACCAGCCGATGTCCTACCCGTCCTCCACGGTCATGCCCGACAAAAGCGAACCGCGGATAACCCAGAATCTCCATCAGCATGACAATATCCTGCGCCATCATACGCTTTGAATAGGTACGATGCGCTGGGTCACTCGCCGGCTTGTCGCTGTCTCCATAGCCCCGTAAATCCGGCAAAATCACCGTGTGGCTTTTCGCCAATTCCGGCGCGACTTTACGCCATGTGATGTGGTTCTGCGGATGGCCATGTAAGAGCACCAACGGTGAACCGCTTCCTCCGGTGGCGGCCCGGATTGTTAAACCATTTGGCAGCCGTACATCCTTTAATGCAAACCCAGAAATGAACGGAGAAGCGCCGCGTTCAATAACTGTACTCATCACTGTCTCCTGCGTTCTTTGCTTGCCCGACATTGCCCCGTTTCATCGCCATCTCTTTTCTTAGCCACGTGCGGATACCGGACGCTTTAACCATGGGCGCCGCGCATAATGCTGCGCCTCAAAATTTTCGATCTCTGGCAGATATTGCAGTGTCCAGGCAATCGCATCTTCGCCAGCGGCCAACATCTCTCGTTTGAGTTCACTAATGACAAAAGGAAGTGTTTCATCTGCTGTCACAATCTCGCAGCGTTCAAGAGAAACCGTGATCAGATTGCTGTCAGCCTTCGCAGCTAACCGTGCCAGACGAGCCAGAGACGCGTCATCCAAAGAGATTGTCAGGATCCCGTTGCGCTGGCAGTTATCATCAAAAATCCCGGCGAAAGTGGAACCTAACAGCGCCCGGATGCCCAACTGTTTTAATCCCCAAACGGCATGTTCGCGGCTCGATCCGCAGCCAAAGTTGGGGCCGACCAGCAAAAACGTCGCGTCCTGCCAGCCCGGCATATTGAGAATAAAATCGGGATTAGGCTGACCATTGCCCAGGAAACGACGATCGAAAAACACCCCTTTATTCAACCCCTGACGATCGATCCCTTTCAGGAACTGCTTCGGCATAATCACATCGGTGTCGATATTCGGTTCCAGCATTGGCGCAATTCGCCCGCTAACTTGCTTAAACGTATCCATCTCATTCCCCCGCCTGAAGTAATGTCCGAACATCGACCAGATGCCCTGCTACCGCTGCTGCCGCGACCATCGCCGGGCTCATTAAATGCGTTTTTGCCCCTGCGCCCTGCCGCCCAGGGAAATTACGGTTCGTACCCGATGCACAGCGATCGCCTGCTGCCAGTACATCCTCGTTCATCGCAAGGCACATTGAGCAACCCGACTGACGCCATTCAAAACCAGCGTCAATGAAGATTTTCGCCAGCCCCTCGTCTTCCGCCTGGCACCGGACCTGCGTTGAACCGGGCACAATAATCCCGCGCACATGGCTGGCAATTTTGCGTCCTGCCACGACTTTCGCGACGGCCCGCAGATCTTCAATACGGCCATTCGTGCATGAGCCAATAAAAGCGTGCGAAATATGAATGTCACTCACCGGCGTACCGGGCAGCAGATCCATATACTGGAGAGCTTTCTCAAGCGCGAGGCGTTTAAGTGGATGCGTTTCGTGTTCCGGGGATGGGACATAGCCGGTGATCGCACAGGTTTGATCCGGGCTGATCCCCCAGGTCACTTTAGGTTCAAGATCGAGGCAGTCGATCGTCACGGTCTTATCAAAAACCGCATCTGCATCACTACTCAACTGCGACCACTCCTGCAATGCCTGTTGCCAGAGTTCACCTGCGGGCATTTGCGGCTTCCCGTAGATATAGTCAAAAACCTTTGCATCCGGCGCAATAATCGCACCGCGAGCTCCTGCCTCCACGGCCATATTGCAAAGCGTCATTCGCCCCTCAACACTCAGGGCACTGATTGTTTCACCGTCGAATTCGATGGCATATCCTGTCGCACCATCTGCGCCAGTACGTTCGAGTAATTCAAGAACGATATCTTTTGCAGAACAACCAAAAGGTAATTCACCCTTAACGCTGACTCGCAGGGTTTTCAGCTTACGATACACCAGCGTCTGAGTCGCCAGCAGGTGTTCGATTTCCGACGTACCGATACCAAATCCCAGAGCGCCGAACGCACCGTAAGTGGTGGTATGGCTGTCGCCAGCCGCAATCACCATTCCGGGCATGACCAGCCCTTGCTCGTGGGCAACGACATGTTCTATCCCTTGCCGTGGGTCCAGCACATCAAATAACGTGATACCAAAATCAGCGGCATTTTCCCGAAAATAATCAACCTGTAACTGACCGCCGGGATCCGTCATCAGCATATCGCGCTGAGGTCGGGTGGGATTAACATGATCAACATTCAGCAGAAAGGCTTCCGGATGCCGCACCGGCCGTCCCTGTTCCCTTAACCCGCTGAATGCTTGTGGACTGGTATATTCATTGAGTATCGAACGATCGATATAAAGTAAAACATGCCCTTCGTTATCAAGTTCCCGAACGGTATGCGATTCAACTAATTTTTCATACAGCGTTTTAGCAGACATAGATATATTCCTGGGGTAACGAATGGCTGAATAATGAGAGATTCGTCATTGAGGCTTTTAGCTATAGTGACACATTCATAAAAAAACGATGATTCCAGTCGGGAAAGTATAAAAACACACTTCGTGTTGGTGAGCAGACGCCGCCCAGAGTAGGTTGCGCTGCGATCACAACGATTTCCCAGGCACCGCTGACCTGATTATGTTCATATTTTTATTGTACCCAGAAGGACAAAACGAAATGGCGTATTTAATGAAATGGAGATCGTCAGAGGTGAACCAGATAATAAAAACGTGGTTATTCTTAAGATATAGAGTTAGCCACGCGTTTTAAACGCACCAGGTTGGCTATCGGAATTAATCAGAGTCGGGGCAGCGCTTTTGGACGCTGCCATCCCGAAGATGGAAACGTCCGTTAGCGTTTTATTCGATAGTCAGCTCACACGAGTTCTTTGAGCTGCTCCTGCATATAGGTCGAAAAATACTCTGGATTCTTGATAAGGATACGGTTACCGGAGGCAACTTTTTCTGCCCATCCGGCCACTTTTTTCGTGAACTCAGGATTCCATCCCTCCTGCTCACCCCGTGCCATCACAACTTCCGGACTCGCTGGCACACCTAAGTCATGCAAATACTTTAAGATTCCCTTAGCGGTACTTTCGTCCATTGAATGGGGTACTGACACTGAAGTGTTCATACCACCAATAAAATCCAATGCTTTCTCAATTGCTGTCGGCATGCTCTTATCCTTAAAATTAACCACGTGAGAGACACATTTATACTATGTACCCAACTCAGCCGGGATATCAAAGAGAACGTTGCCTTTATTTGATTTACCCCGCAGCTAAACGCTTGCGGCGGCTGTTTTCTGCGCTATTTTTTTGCTTCCCCGGCTAAAACCAGGCCAGTAGCCACCGCATTACGCGGCCCTTCGGTCCCCCGGATATTGCCCTGTCCCGCGACGACACCGTAATGCGCCAACGCGTCGGTGATCATCTGCGGAATCTCAAAATCCAGCGATGAGCCCCCCACCAGCACCACAAAAGTGATATCGCGAATGGAGCCGCCAGGTGACACCTGGCGCAATGCACGTAGGCAGTTGGTCACGAAGACCTTCTCCTTAGCCTGACGTCGCACCAGACGGATTTTTTCCAGCGAAGTCTGGTTATCCACGGGGATCAGCTCGCCGTCTTTCAGATACACCACTTTGGCAAACACCGACGGGCTGAGTGGTTCGCGGAAAAACTCCACCGCACCGTTCTCATGACGAATACTGAACAGGCTCTCTACTTTCGCCAGCGGGTATTTTTTTATTTCCTCGGCCAGAAACGGATCGCTCAGACCCAGTTCCGTCTGAATCAACAGGCTGACCATATTCCCCGCGCCGGCCAGATGTACCGCCTTTACTGCACCTTCGCTATTGATGATGGCTGCATCAGTGGAACCAGCGCCTAAATCGAGGATCGCCAGCGGCGCAGCACATCCAGGCGTCGTTAACGCGCCAGTCACGGCCATATTGGCCTCTACACCCCCCACTTCAACAGCGGTGTTTAATCGCGCGCTCAGCTCGCTGGCAATGGCCTGCATTTGTAAACGATCGGATTTCACCATCGCCGCAATGCCGACAGCATTTTCCATCGAACATTCCCCGGCGATGCCGCCCTGCACCTTACGCGGAATAAACGTATCAACTGCCAGCAAATCCTGAATATGCACCGCGTTCATATCATGCCCGGACAGCGACGCCATCACCTTACGCACGCGTTCCAGCATACCGCCTGCGTGCGTTCCCGCTTCACCGCGAATGTCACACACAGGCGCACAGGCGCTCATCGCCTGCATAATAGCCTGCGCCCCTTGCGCCACGTCAGCTTCGCCGCCGCGCCTTTCTCCGCGGATAAAGATCTTACCCGCCGGGATCACCCTTGAGCGCACATCACCCTGCGGCGTTTTCAGCACCACGGCGGAGCGGTTACCGATCAGCGCCCTGGCAATAGGGACGATGGTTTGCGTTTCCTCCGGCGTCAGGGCAAAGAACGTGGCGATGCCGTAGGGGTTAGACAGCGCACGAACAACCTGGCCCGCGGCCGCGACTTCGACCGCCGCCAACACCCCCTCCGGCACTTTTTCCAGCAGCGTGACTTCATCAACCACCGGCATTGTTCGCCGCAGACGATTGTTCACCAGCACGCCGTCATCTTTTTTCAGGATCGCCGCCACCACGTTTACGCCGCGATCCAACCCGTCGTTGATCAGCCAAACGGCTTCGAGGAAATCCATTTCCTCACCCACCAATGGGATCCAGCCCTGGGCAAACCGATCCTCACTCAATGCCGCCAGCTTCTCCACTGCAATGGTGGTTCCCATTCCCACGCCAACGCCACCGGGCGTTTGTGGGTTATGCCCAATCATCGTTGATTCGGTAATGATGGTTTCCGTGATCGTTTCCATCGCCACATCACCAATGACCGGTGCGGCCTCATTGATACAGATTTTCGCCACATCTTTAAGCGACCATGGCGTTTTTTCCAGTGCCTGCTGCAGGGAAGCGACCACCCCGGCAATATTATCCCGCGTTCCCTTCATGCCCGTGGTCGCGACAATCCCGCTGGCGATAAACCGACCATGCTGCGCCAACGCCACTTCCGTGGTGGCGTTGCCGATATCAATCCCTGCAATTAACGGCATATTCCCTCCGTCACTGGCTGCCTTTACGCAGCTTGTTTCTCTGCTGATACACCTCTGCCGACTCACGCACAAATCCGGCGTTCACCGTCGCGTGCCAGGTATGCTCCAGCTCATCAGCAATCGCCTGTAGCTCCGCGAATGAAGAGCGAAACGGGCGTAGCGCGTTGTAGATTTCCAGAATGCGGGTATCCGGGATGGCAATCAGTTCCGCCGCCCGACGGAAGTTGCGCGCCACGGCGTGACGGTGCATCTGTTCGGCAATCTGCGCCTGATACTCCAGCGTTTGCTGGGAAATACGCACATCCTGCGGCCCTACATGCCCCGCCAGCACATTCTCAAGGGTGATATCGGTTAACGGTTTCCCGGTGGGGGTCAGGATTTTCTCCGGGCAGCGGGTAGCTAAAGGATAATCCTGCGCGGTCATGATGTTGTCGTTCATGGTCATTCCCTTACTAATGCAATATGCAGCGTGACAGGCGCAGCATCCTGCACCACATGTTTGGTTTCTTTAATGTGAAACAGCGCGGCTTTGGCCATAAATTTGGGGCGCACCATCTGGTCATTGACCACCGGAACCGGCGAGGGCGACTCTTTGCGTGCATAGCGCGCAGCGTTCTTTCCTATCTGACGATAGGTTTCCAGCGTCAGCAGCGGGGCCTGAGAGAAGAGTTCAAGATTACTCAGGGGCAGCAAATCACGCTGATGAATCACTGTGGTTCCCTTTGACTGAATACCAATCCCGATGCCGGAGCCGCTGAGGTTCGCCGCATCCCACGCCATAAAAGAGACATCCGAGGTGCGTAGAATTCTCACCACTCGCGCATGCAGTCCCTCTTCTTCAATCCCCGCCACCAGCTCTTTCAGAATCGCGTTGTGCGGCATATCAATCAGGGTTTTGTGCTGGTGCTTGCCAAAGGCCGGTCCGACGCCAATCACCACTTCGTCAGCGCGATCGTCTGCTTTTGCCGCCTCGCCTTCACTGACCTGCAAGGTAAAAACGGGCTTACGTTCAGTTGTGCATTCCACGGTGTACCGCCTTATTCAATCGAGCTGGGCTGAACCACACCCGCAATATTTTTAATTTCCGCCCAGCGTTCGGCACTGATGCGATAGCCGGTGCCGGGTCCCTGATAATCATTGATGTCGTTCACGGCACTGACCACATCGAACTGACGATCCAGAATGGCCGATGTTTGCAGGTAATCACCGGTCACGCGCTGTCTCAACATATTGAGAATATTGCTGGCGATATCTTCAAATCCGCTACCGCTTAGCGCCCCGACGATATCCAGCCCGGTAATGTTGCGCTTCATCATCTCTTCCACTGCCGCCAGATCTTCCACCACATTGCGCGCAGGCATGTCTTTGCTGCCGTGAGCATAGGTGGCCGCCTCCACTTCCTCATCACTGATTGTCGGCAGGCCCAGTTCGCGGAATACCGCCTGAATAGCCCGCGCCGCCTTGTTACGGATGGCGATGGTTTCTTCTTCAGTTACCGGGCGCAGGCCGCCGTCAACCATCAGGTCACGTTGCAGTATGTTGTAATCATCGAAGTCTTCAGCATCGAAGTTAGAACCGGCAAACATGTTGTCGTAGTTGGGGACGGCACTATAGCCAGAGAAGATAAAGTCGGTGCCGGGCAGCATCTGCATCAGGGTGCGGGCGGTACGGCGAATATCGGAGTGTGAGAAGGTCTGGTCATTGGCCGAGGCCACTTCAAGGTCGAGCATTGACGCAATCAGGTTTTCCGCCAGCACTGCGCGAATACCCGACGGCACTGCGCCCGTCATCCCGATACAACTGACCGCCCCGTTTTGCAGCCCCTGCACACCCGCGCCCTTGGTAATGAAAATGCAGCGGGATTCCAGGTACAACATCGATTTACTCTCGGAATAGCCCATCAAGGCTTCCGAACCGGTACCGGAGGTATAGCGCATCTTCAGCCCGCGGGATGCATAGGCCGAGGCGAGAAACGCTTTTGACCACGGCGTATCGTCGCCGTCAGTGAATACCGATTCCGTTCCGTAGACCGACACCGTTTCGGCGTAGCTGGTTAACCCGCGCATTCCCAGCTCCAGCTCAGTAGCCTCTTCAACGGAACATTGTGTCAGTACGCCCGGACGACCGCACTGAGAACCGACCAACAGCGCCAGGGCGTTAAACGGCGCATAGCGGGCAATCCCGACCGTGGTTTCCTGTTCGGAAAAACCACGAATCCCCGCTTCAGCGGCATCGGCGGCAATCTGCACCGGATTATCTTTTAGGTTGGTCACGTGACACTGGTTAGAAGGGGTGCGTCGGGCGCGCATTTTTTGCAGCGCCATCATCATCTCTACCACGTTCATTTTTGCCATCACCTCCACCGCTTTCGCCGGGGTAATAGCGGTAGTAATGGCAATGATCTCTTCGCGACTGACGTGGATATCCACCAGCATTCTGGCGATCTCCAGTGCGTCGAGCTGCATGGCGCGCTCGGTTTCAGCGACGTTTATCGCGTAGTCGGCAATAAAGCGGTCAATCATGTCGAACTGTGCGCGGCTCTTGCCGTCCAGCTCAACAATACGACCCTTTTCCACCTTCACAGAAGAGGCCGGATCGTAGGGACTTTCCATGGCGATCAGCCCTTCTTCCGGCCATTCGCCAATAAGCCCATCCTGATTTACAGGACGCTTCGCAAGGACTTCGAATCGTTTTGATCTTCTCATAGTTTATAGACTCAAAAGATAAAGAATAGGGACGCCAGGCTGTATCGCTGGTGCTCTACCACCCCAGCAATCGCCTTTATCAGCAATAGCCGAACTTTAAATGAGCAGGCCGATAAAAAAATAAAATTAATTACGTTCCAATTTGATACATATTTAAATGTCAGCGTTTCATATTGAAACGGTCCACGGGAATATCCACGAAGAATTGTGACACGCTTAAATGATCATTATCAATAAATGCCGAACGCAGGAAAAAATTTAATATTTTAGAAAAATACACACTATTGACTTAATAACGCATCGCGAGAAAATACAGAAAACCCAATGAGAAAAAATAGCTGTAGCGCGATATTTTCTGCGACCTCAGCCCTACAACCTTGTCAGGAGATACTGTGAATAAGAGCCAACAAATCGCCACCATTACGCTGGCGGCCGCAAAGAAAATGGCGACTGTCGTCGAGGCAAAAGCGCTTGAAATCAACGTTCCGGTGGTCTTTTCCGTTGTTGACCGCGGCGGAAACACGCTACTGATACAGCGCATGGACGAGGCGTTTGTCACCAGTTGTGATATTTCTCTCAATAAAGCCTGGACCGCCTGCTGTCTGCGGCAGGGCACCCATGAAATTACCGACGCAGTACAACCCGGTGCTTCTCTATATGGTTTACAGCTCACCAACCAACAGCGGATTGTTATTTTTGGCGGCGGTTTACCTGTTATATTTAACGGACAATTAATCGGTGCTGTCGGCGTTAGTGGCGGTACTGTGGAACAAGATAGATTATTGGCTGAGACCGCACTGAATTGTTTCTCTGAATTATAATTTAAATCTAAGAAGGTATATTATGAGCTATCGTATGTTTGATTACCTTGTGCCGAATGTTAACTTTTTTGGCCCAAATGCTATTTCCGTTGTCGGCGAACGTTGCAAACTGTTAGGCGGTAAAAAAGCGCTGCTGGTCACCGATAAAGGTCTGCGGGCGATAAAAGACGGTGCGGTAGATAAAACGCTGGCGCATCTGCGTGAAGCCGGGATTGAGGTGGTCATCTTTGACGGCGTAGAGCCGAACCCTAAAGACACCAACGTGCGCGACGGTCTGGAGGTATTTCGTAAAGAGCAGTGCGATATCATCGTTACCGTCGGCGGCGGTAGCCCGCATGACTGCGGTAAAGGTATCGGTATCGCAGCCACGCACGAAGGCGATCTCTACAGCTACGCCGGGATTGAAACGCTGACCAATCCGCTGCCGCCAATCGTTGCGGTCAATACCACCGCGGGTACCGCCAGCGAAGTCACCCGCCACTGCGTGCTGACCAATACCAAAACCAAAGTGAAGTTTGTGATTGTCAGCTGGCGTAACCTGCCGTCGGTTTCCATTAATGACCCGCTGCTGATGCTCGGTAAACCAGCACCACTTACCGCCGCGACCGGGATGGACGCGCTGACCCACGCCGTGGAAGCTTACATTTCCAAAGATGCTAACCCGGTCACCGATGCCGCCGCGATCCAGGCGATCCGTCTGATCGCCCGTAACTTGCGCCAGGCCGTCGCGCTGGGCAGCAACCTGAAAGCCCGTGAAAATATGGCCTACGCCTCTCTGCTGGCCGGTATGGCTTTCAACAACGCCAACCTCGGCTATGTTCATGCGATGGCACACCAGCTCGGTGGTCTGTACGACATGCCGCACGGCGTGGCCAATGCGGTACTGCTGCCACATGTAGCCCGTTATAACCTGATCGCCAACCCGGAGAAATTTGCCGATATCGCTGAGTTTATGGGCGAGAACACCGACGGGCTGTCAATCATGGATGCCGCTGAGCTGGCCATTCACGCCATCGCCCGTCTTTCCGCTGATATTGGTATTCCACAGCATTTGCAGGAGCTGGGCGTCAAAGAAGCCGATTTCCCTTACATGGCAGAAATGGCGCTGAAAGACGGCAACGCGTTCTCGAACCCGCGTAAAGGGAACGAGAAAGAGATCGCTGAAATCTTCCGTCAGGCTTTCTGATAGTACAGGGGGCGCAATGTCACTTTCATCACCGGGCGTACATCTGTTTTATCACTCACGCTGGCAGGATACCCGCGTGCTTGATGAGCTGTGCTGGGGACTGGAAGAGCAAGGCGTCCCGTGCCGGACTGTCTGTTGCGACGAGAATGACTGTGCGCTGGCGTTGAGCAAACTTGCGGCCAAAAGCTCAACGCTGCGTGTCGGTCTTGGTCTCAACTCCACGGGTGATATTGCGTTAACCCACGCCCAGTTGCCCGAGGGTCGGGCGCTGGTCCGTGGTCATATCACCGCCGGAATGGCGCAGATCCGCACGCTTGGCGCCAATGCCGGCCAACTGGTCAAAGTGCTTCCTTTCAGCGAGATAAAATAAATGTACCGCATCTATACCCGCACGGGTGATAAGGGCACGACCGCGCTGTTTGGCGGCAGCCGTATCGACAAAGACGATATCCGCGTGAATGCCTATGGCACCGTGGACGAACTGATTTCCCAGCTTGGCGTCTGCTACGCCAGCACGCACCTGACAGCGCTTCGCCAGGATTTACATACCATCCAGAAGACGCTGTTTGTGCTCGGCGCGGAACTTGCCAGTGATGAGAAGGGCCTTACTCGCTTAACGCAGACGATTAGCCCCGAGGATATTCAGGCGTTGGAGCAGCTTATTGATCACAATATGACGCAAAGCGGTCCGCTAAAAGAGTTTGTTATTCCGGGGAAAAACCTCGCATCGGCACAGTTGCATGTTGCGCGCACGCTGGCGCGTCGGCTGGAGCGACTCCTCATCGCCATGGACAGAACGTTGACGCTGCGTGATGAGCTTAAGCGTTACATCAATCGTCTGTCAGATACCCTCTTCTCGATGGCGAGGATCGAAGAAACTACTCCAGATGTTTGCGCTTAAACTGGCTGGCATCGATGTCGTACTGCTTCATCTTGCGCCACAAGGTGGTGCGGCCAATATTCAACAGTTGCGACATTTCCTGCACACGTCCGCTGGTGACGCGGGCGGCATGGATAATCGCCTCTTTTTCGATGGCGGTAAACGTCAGGCTGGCCGGCAGCAGCGATGATGCAGTCTCCAGGCCTGGACGTTCGGCAAACAGATAATCCGGCAGATTACTCAGGCGAATATGGCCATTGTCGCTACTGATAGCGATATTTTCGATAATGCTGTTGAGCTCAAAATCATTGCCCGGCCACGAATAGGCCACCAGTTGTGCTAGCGCGTCATCGTCCAGCTTCAGACTGGATGAAAAGCGTTTTTTCAGGCTATTTAAGCGGGTATGAATCAGCGCCGGAATGCTGTTACGCCGTGCCCGCAGTGGTGGGATCACTATCTCAAAAGAGTGCAGCGCATAATACAGCTGGCGGCTAAAGCGGTTTTGCTCCACCAGGTTGGCGAGATCAACCGTGGTAGTGGCAATCACTTTCACATCGACCGGGATCAGGCGGCGGGCATCAAGGCGGGTCAATACCCCCTGCTTGATAACCTGCAACAACGCGGATTGCAACTCGGGTGCCAGATACTCAATTTTTTCCAGAAACAGCGTACCGCCGTTCGCCAGCTCAAGGCGGCTCAGCCGACCGTTTTCATCATCGGTTGGCGCACTGCCCATAAAATCCTGCCCCAGCACGCTGTTGGCATACAGTTGGCAGTTAACGGCGATATAAGGCCCGCTGGCGCGTTCACTTTCATTGTGAATAGCCTGGCTCAATAGCTCTTTACCCACTCCTTCTTCACCGCACAACAGAATAGGGAAACTCCCTCGTGCCGCCTGGCGACCAAAATGGATCAACCGACGGGTTTCCGGGTCATCCGTCGACATCTGTTCAAAGGTGTGGCTGACTTTCCCGAGCTGGCTGGTCATCAACTGACGCATTTGTTCAACGGGATGAAGCAGCAGAATAAAGCTGTTGCCCTGTTCTTCAACAATGGGTTTCAGAGTAATAACAGCATCAACAAACTGGTGCTGGCTTTCGAAAGTCACTTCGACGTGATTCAGGCCGCGAGCATGCTTGATCGCCCGGCGCAGCAAGGTGGGCAGATTAACCAGGTCATTAATGTTTTTACCCTGGCTGGCCTGTGCATCCAGATGTAAAAGCAAAGCGGCACGGGCATTAAGAAACTGCAGAACGCCCTGCTCGTTCCATGCCATTACGCCATCATCCATGCTCTCTAACAGCCCATACATCTGATTCAGATGGCGGTTAGATTCGGCCAACAGGCTGTCGGTCAGCAAAGAATTGCCGACTTCTCTGGCAATCGCCAGCGTCAGGGAGAGATCGGAAACGCACTCATGCTCCACCAGGCAGCACAGGGAGATGGAGCCAAACAGCCGCCCATGGTTATCAAAGACCGGGGTAGAGCAGAACGACCACGGATGCAGCGCCTGCTTAAAATGCTGATCGCCAGAGGTTTTTGTCGGCTGCCCAGGCATCGTTGCCAGCGATAGCGCACAACTGCCGATAATGCTTTCCGCACAGTAGCTACCGTCACGAAAGCCAAGCTCCGCCAGCTGTTCCACCGTCTGCGGATCGCCGCACCGGCTGAGAATACAAGCCGATTCGTCCAGAATCAGCAGCGCGCACGGACGTCCATCCATAAACTCCCAGGCATCTTCCAGCGCGGCCTGTCCAATCGTCAGCAGCGCAGTCTTACGGCGGCAAATCGACGCAAAAGTCAGACCCTGCGCCTGATGCGGTGCCTGCCAGGTTTCCCGCTGCATAAACTTGCTGCAACGATGCCATGACTGAGCAATGACCGAAGAGACTTCCTTCCCGATGCCATGAGTGTGCGCCGTCATATCCATTTCCGCTGTTTTACCATAGACAACCCCTCCGGCAGAGACTGTCAGAGGGGGAGAAGATGCCGAATAAAAGGCTTACCGACGTCTGATTAACGCGCCAGCCACTGCTGTCCCAACAGGTCTGCCGTCAGAATAGCGGCATGGACGCTTTCAGGCGTCACCGGGAACGGCATATTGTGAATGGTTTCACCTTCCGCGCAGGTGGCTTTCGCAACGGCCATAATCTTAGCGTCGATGCCGTCTTTCACGCCCATTTGCGCCAGCGTTACCGGCAGATCCACTTTCTGGCAGAAATTCAGCACCGTTTCGATCTCTTCCATCGGGCTGTTCTGCAGCACCAGTTGCGCCAGCGTACCAAACGCCACTTTTTCACCGTGGTACAAATGGTGACACTCTTCCAGAATGGTGAAACCATTATGGATGGCGTGTGCCCCCGCAAGACCACTGCTTTCAAAGCCAATGCCGCTGAGATAGGTGTTCGCTTCCACGATACGTTCCAGGGCATCGGTCACCACGCCAGCCTGTGCCGCCAGACGCGCCTTTTCACCTTCTGCCAGCAGCGTATCATAGCACAAGCGCGCCAGGCTCAGGGCCGCCGCCGTGGACTGCCCCCCCGCCATGCTGGTCGCTCTGGCATCAAAACACGCTTTTGCTTCAAACCAGGTCGAGAGCGCATCGCCCATCCCGGCCACCAGCAGACGTACCGGCGCTTTGGCGATAATTGCCGTATCCATGACAACCATATCCGGGTTTTTCGGGTAGATCAGATATTCTTCGAACTCACCGGCTTCGGTATAGATAACAGACAGCGCACTGGTTGGCGCATCCGTTGAGGCGATAGTTGGAATCACCACTACCGGCAGTTTCTGGTAGTAGCCAATCGCTTTGGCGGTATCCAGCGTTTTCCCACCGCCAATCCCAACCACACCACGGCAACCGTGCTGCTTCAGAATGGCAATCAGGCGATTAATTTCGACATGGCTGCATTCGCCATTGAAGCGTTCCGCGTGGCAGCTAATACCGTGGCTGTGCAGGCCATTGAGTACTTTGTCTCCCGCCAGTTTCATGACGAAGTCATCTGCAATCACGAAAAAGCTGTCTGCCAGATTTTTAGCGTATTGACCAAATAAGGTAGAAGCGTCAGGACCCTGGAGATATTTGGCTGGAGATTGAATAACTTTTAGCATTCCTTTCATCCTCAAATAAGTACATGTTTTTACATGGTGAGCCCTGGCGTTAACCTGTTTAGCCTGTTGCGAACGGCGAAAACGGGAGGTACCGGAGCGATGCAATAACTGTATGGCGAGGCGGGAACAAAAAAATCATTCGTCTTTTTGTTCTGATATGAAACAGATAAAAATGACATACGTTCCATATTGAAACGATTAACCATAAAAATACTAAGGTTTGCGATCCCGATCCGTTCATTTACCGACAAATCCTTACAGAACGCGAAAATCAAATTCCCTTTGCCCCTCTCTGACGCCGTTAAAAGCAGTAACAAAACGTTTACTGTGCAGTGTGGCCAACACTGAAAAGGCGATAAAAAAGTCGAGCGGGCTCGCATTGTGATCGTTCCTCGCACAAATACGTTCCATTACGGAACAAAAAATAACAATTACGTTCCGTAATGAAACTCATTTTGCCGCTGTTTTTTTCCACGCTGACTCCGCCAGAATCTCCCCATCGCCTCCGCACCATGACAATGCATTCGGGGGTTTGTCTTACACTCAACCTCGAGGAGCCGTTATGTCTCAATTCTTTTTTAATCAGCGTACCCAACTCGTTAACGACGTCATCGACGGTACGATTATCACCAGTCCGTGGAACAATCTGGCACGTCTGGAAAGCGATCCGGCTATTCGCATCGTGGTTCGTCGCGATCTCAACAAAGATAACGTGGCGGTGATCTCCGGTGGTGGCTCAGGACACGAACCCGCCCACGTTGGCTTTATCGGCAAAGGGATGTTGACCGCGGCAGTCTGTGGCGATGTGTTTGCGTCCCCGAGCGTAGATGCAGTGCTGACCGCAATCCAGGCGGTAACAGGCGAGGCAGGCTGTCTGTTGATCGTTAAAAATTACACCGGCGATCGTCTTAACTTCGGCCTCGCCGCCGAAAAAGCACGCCGCCTTGGCTATAACGTCGAAATGCTGATTGTTGGCGACGATATCTCCCTGCCGGATAACAAGCACCCTCGCGGGATTGCGGGCACTATCCTGGTTCATAAAGTGGCAGGCTATTTCGCTGAACGCGGCTACAACCTCGCAACCGTCCTGCGTGAAGCGCAGTATGCAGCAAGTAACACCTTCAGCCTGGGCGTCGCCATTTCCAGTTGCCATTTGCCGCAGGAAACCGACGCCGCACCGCGTCATCATGCAGGCCATGCCGAACTGGGCATGGGCATTCACGGCGAGCCTGGCGCCTCGGTTATCGCTACCCAAAACAGTGCGCAGGTGGTGACTCTGATGGTCGATAAACTGATGGCGGCACTGCCGGAAACCGGCCGTCTGGCGGTGATGATTAATAATCTGGGCGGCGTGTCCGTTGCTGAAATGGCTATCATCACTCGGGAACTGGCAAACAGCCCACTGCATCCGCGTATCGACTGGCTGATTGGCCCGGCCTCACTGGTCACCGCCCTGGATATGAAAGGTTTCTCGCTGACCGCCATCGTACTGGAAGAGAGCATCGAAAAAGCGCTGTTAACCGAAGTCGAAACCAGCAGCTGGCCGACGCCTGTCCCACCACGCGAAATCAACTGTGTGCCATCATCGCAGCGCAGCGCGCGCGTCGAATTCCAGCCTTCAGCCAACACGCTGGTCGCCGGGATTATTGAGCAGGTCACCGGAACGCTTTCCGATCTGGAAACACACCTCAACGCGCTGGATGCCAAAGTCGGCGATGGTGATACAGGTTCAACTTTTGCCGCTGGTGCACGTGAAATCGCTGACCTGCTGCATCGCCAGCAGCTTCCACTGGATAACCTCGCCACGCTGTTCGCCCTGATCGGCGAACGCCTGACCGTGGTGATGGGCGGGTCCAGCGGCGTACTGATGTCAATCTTCTTTACCGCCGCCGGGCAGAAGCTGGAGCAAGGGGCTGATATTGCCGAAGCCCTGAACACAGGGCTGGCGCAGATGAAGTTCTACGGTGGTGCAGACGAGGGTGACCGTACGATGATTGATGCGCTGCAACCCGCGCTGACGTCTCTGCTGGCACAACCACAAAACCTGCAAGCCGCTTTTGACGCCGCACAGGCAGGCGCAGAGCGTACCTGTCTGTCGAGCAAAGCCAACGCGGGTCGCGCATCGTATCTCAGCGGTGAAAGCCTGCTGGGCAATATGGACCCCGGCGCACACGCCGTCGCCATGGTATTTAAAGCACTGGCAGAGAGTGAGTTGGGTTAAGCCATAAGTGCCTGATGCGCTGCGCTTATCAGGCCTACGAGTGCAAACCTTTGTAGGCCGGATAAGGCGTTTGCGCCGCCATCCGGCAAAGAAATGCCTGATGCGCTGCGCTTATCAGGCCTACGAGTGCAAACCTTTGTAGGCCAGATAAGGCGTTTACGCCGCCATCCGGCAAAGAAATGCCTGATGCACTACGCTTATCAGGCCTACGAGTGCAAACCTTTGTAGACCAGATAAGGCGCTTGCGCCGCCATCCGGCAAAGAAATGCCTGATGCACTACGCTTATCAGGCCTACGAGTGCAAACCTTTGTAGACCAGATAAGGCGCTTGCGCCGCCATCCGGCAAAGAAATGCCTGATGCACTAGGCCTACGAGTGCAAACCTTTGTAGGCCGGATAAGGCGTTTACGCCGCCATCCGGCAAAGAAATGCCTGATGCACTACGCTTATCAGGCCTACGAGTGCAAACCTTTGTAGACCAGATAAGGCGCTTGCGCCGCCATCCGGCAAAGAAATGCCTGATGCACTACGCTTATCAGGCCTACCGTTTGCACGCGGTTGTAGGCCGGATAAGGCGTTTGCGCCGCCTTCTGGCTGAATATTAACGATAAACGCGAATACCGCCTTCTACGCCCCGGCTAAACAAGACTTGCCACAGCTCAATATCTCTGGCGCGGAACGCTCCGGCACAAGCGCACAGGTAATAATTGAACATTCTTCTGAAGGTTGCGGAATAACGCGATGACAGCTCCGGCCACGCCTGATTAAACCGCGCATGCCAGGCCATCAGCGTTTTATCATAGTCACTGCCAAAGTTATGCCAGTCTTCCATCACGAATCGCGACTCGCTGGCTTCAGCAATATGAGAAATCGCCGGTAAGCAGCCATTCGGGAAAATATATTTATTGATCCACGGATCAACGCTCATCCCTTTTTTATTGCTACCGATGGTATGCAGCAGGAACAATCCGTCCGATTTCAAACAGCGGTCAGCAATACTGAAATAGGTATCGTAATTTTTTGGCCCTACATGCTCAAACATCCCCACGGAGACAATACGATCGTAGTGCTTGTCGAGGTCACGATAATCCTGAAGCAGGATGGTCACATCCAGGCCTTCACAGCGCTGCTGCGCCATTTTTTGCTGCTCTTTCGAGATAGTGACGCCTTCTACCGCCACGCCATAATGGCGCGCCGCATATTCGGCCAGTCCACCCCAACCGCAACCAATATCCAGTAAACGCATACCCGGTTTCAGTTGCAGCTTCTCGCAAATCATTTTTAATTTGGCGTTTTGCGCGTCTTCTAAGGTGGTAGCCTCTTTCCAGTAACCACAGGAATATTGCATGTGGGGATCCAGCATCAGCGCAAAGAGATCGTTGCCAATATCGTAGTGTTCTTTACCGACAATCCACGCACGACTGCGGGACTGCAAATTAAACAGGCGGGCACTGGCAATACGCAATATATCCTTCAGATTTCCCGGCATTTGCTGGTCGAGTTTTGCTTTCAGGATTTTGCAGAACAGAACATCGAGACGTTCGCAGTCCCACCAGCCTTCCATATAGCTTTCGCCAAGCCCCAGGGAGCCTTGTTGCAGCACCCGTTTAAAGAAACCGGCATGATGAAGTTGAATGTCCCAGGGGCGGGAACCATTGATCTGAATATCTGCTTGCTGGAGCAGCTCTTTTCCCATTCGGGTCCAGTTATCATTTGTTTCATTGACGATGACAGCGTCTGAACAAAGCGTGTTCATGGTATTTACCAAAAGTGGGCTATTAATTATTACGCAAGATTATTATGGAAAAAAGAATGTATGTATTATGATTTGCGGACAAGATCTATCGAGCAGCGGCCACCTCACCGCAAGCAGAATCGAATTCAATATGGAAACGCTCATACATAAACATTGGAATTCCTTCCCGGACGACTCCATGGCAGAACTGCCGCAGGACGTTTGCTTTCGCTCTTATGTCCTTGAAGCCAACCACCATGTTCCGCAGCACTCGCACGCTTTTATGCAGTTTCATTTTGCCCGCAAAGGCAGTATGCGCATTGATGTCGCCGGCAAGTGCTGGATAATCCCCGCGCATTACGGCATCTGGATCCCCAATAATACTGAGCACGCAGTTTGGGCGCTGGATGATGTGCATTTAGAGAATCTGGATATTAAACCGGGCTTTCTCGAAGAAAGTATCCATGAGTGTAAAGTCGTGGCGATCAGTGATTTCGCCAGAGAGTTTATTCATTACGCCACGAATTCAATTTCAGGCCATTATGATAGCCAGTCAAAAGAAGGCAAACTGGTCAGTGTGCTGGTGGACATTATTCTGCAATTACCAGAGGTCGCCTTTGTATTACCCTGGCCGCAGGATCGCGAATTAACCAATGTATGCCGAACAATACAAGCGTCTCCGGCGCTGGAACATTCAGTAGAGTATTGGGCACAACATTTGGGTATGTCTGCCCGCACCTTTTCGCGTCATTTCAAAAAAGAAACCGGATTACCCTTCAGCGTCTGGAAGCAAAAAATGCGAATTCTGGAGTCTGTACTCATGCTGAAGAAAAATAAAAGCGTAACCGCCGTGGCGCTCGATGTAGGATATTCAAGCACCGCAGCGTTTAGTTATGCATTCCGCCAGGCGTTTGGCGTTTCACCGTCACATTATTAATTAACGTTCCGACCGTTGATGCCAGTAAGCCGCGGCACGCACCAACTGCTGATCGAAAGCCTCAGTAACAAAGCGGGCGCTCAGGTTTTTCACCACTTTTCCTTCGCCAGTTATCCAGATGAAATAATCCTGTGCAGGCACGGTCAGCTGTGAAAGCTGCTCATTCACCGCCTGTTCGTCATGGCCGACAAACCACTGAATCGTAAAACCGTCGAGATGAGCGAAATAATCCTGATACGCTGCATCGCGTACGCTGACCAGCGCCGTCACGTTTGGACGTACCGCTAAACGACCGATCGCCTCCAGCCGACGACGTAGCGCTGGCATTCCAGATTCATCACACACGTAAACCTGGTACGCATAGTCTTCTGGTACCACCAGCGAGCCACGCGGTCCGCCAATCGTCAATTTGTCACCTTCACGCGCATTCATCGCCCACGTACTCGCCACGCCGCCGTCGTGGATATAAAAATCCAGCGCCAGTTCATGGCGTGCCGGGTCATACAACGGCGTGTAATCACGGGATACCGGGCGTACACCCTCTGGCCAGACAATCCCCTCATCCGTCACCACGGGTGGCACAAAGTGACTGCCCGGCTCAGGGAAAAAGACCTTGGTGTGGTCGTCAAAACCCTGTGAGCTAAAACCATCCAGAGCGTCACCGCCCAGTACAATGCGCTGGAAACCCGCGCTGATACGTTCAACCCGCAGGACGGTCAGTTCACGGAAGCGCAGCTCATTGCGAACGCGCTGTGGATAGCGTGAAGTGTTATTTATCATTTTTTCGCCTTAGTGACAGAGATTAGATATATCTAAATGAATTACAAATGATAATGATTGCTAATTGAGAATATTGCAAGAACTTTTTTGATAGGGTCTGGACAGAGCCTCCAAAACGCCGCAATAAAAATAAATACATATAAATCAAGAAATTAAATTAATATTTCCACATAAGCTTGCAAATAGAAAAAGTTTAGATATAAATTAGATATATCTAAACAACATCAGGAGATGAATGATGCAAGATCATCATGAAGGGTGCTGCAAACATGCAGAACACCAGCACGAAGGCTGCTGTAAGGGTGAAGGGCATCGCCACGAAGGTCATCACAGTGAACACCACGAAGGTTGCTGTAAAGGTGAAGAACGTCATCAGGAAGGCTGTAACAAAGAACACCACCATGAGCATGGCTGCGGACACCGCCACGGGCGCGGCGGTGGTGGCGGTCGACGTCAGCGTTTCTTCGGCCACGGCGAATTACGTCTGGTGATTCTCGACATTTTGACCCGCGATGCCAGTCACGGTTATGAGCTAATCAAAGCCATTGAAACATTGACTCAGGGTAATTACACCCCAAGCCCGGGCGTGATTTACCCGACACTGGATTTCTTGCAGGATCAGTCGCTTATCGCCATCCGTGACGAGGAAGGTGGACGTAAGCAAATTACAATCACGGAGCAAGGCCTGCAATGGCTGGAAGAGAACCAGGAACATCTGGAACATATCCACGAACGTATTAAAGCACGCTGTGTCGGCTTTGAATTACGCAAGAATCCACAGATGAAAAGAGCACTGGAGAATTTTAAAGCCGTGCTGGATCTGCGGGTCAATCACGGTGACACCAGCGAAGCGCAAATCAAGAAGATCATCGGTATTATCGATCGCG
Source organism: Citrobacter sp. RHBSTW-00671 (assembly GCF_014103415.1). Classification (NCBI taxonomy): domain Bacteria; kingdom Pseudomonadati; phylum Pseudomonadota; class Gammaproteobacteria; order Enterobacterales; family Enterobacteriaceae; genus Citrobacter; species Citrobacter sp. RHBSTW-00671. The sequence goes on along the minus strand of NZ_JABXPR010000001.1, from coordinate 1,186,700 downwards.
CATCGCTGGACATCACCCAGCTTGATTAAGCAGGCTGCGCGTCCTCTTTACGCAAGCGGAACACTTTAATCATCTCTTTTAAGTGTAATGCCTGTTCGTTTAATGACGCCGCTGCCGCAACGGACTCCTCTACCAGACAGGAGTTCTGTTGCGTAGTGGTGTCGATCAGGCCAATCGCACTGTTAATCTGCGAAATACCGTCCGTCTGCTCGCGGCTGGCCTGACCGATTTCCCGCAATATCACATCCATTTCTTCAACGTTAGTGACCATTCCAGTGATCAACGCGTTGGCTTTTTCAACCAGCGCCAGTCCTTCCCGGGTTTGACTGGTGGAGTCTTCAATCAGATTGCGGATCTCACTGGCAGACGATGCGCTTTTTTGCGCCAGTTGACGCACTTCTCCGGCAACTACCGCGAAACCACGCCCGTGCTCACCGGCGCGCGCCGCTTCGACAGCCGCATTCAGCGCCAAAATATTGGTTTGAAAAGCAATCGAATCGATCAGGTTGATAATTTCTGACATACGGTTAGAGGTTTCATTAATCACGCGTATTTTCTGCGTCACCTGATTCATCATCTCACCGTTGTTTTTCACGACCGTCGCCGCTCCCGTAGACAGCTTCGTCGCTTCATGGGTATGGTCTGCCGTCGTTTTGACCGTCGCGGTAATTTGTTCCATCGACGCCGCGGTCTGTTCTACCGAGCTTGCCTGTTCTTCGGTACGCGCAGCCAAATCCTGATTACCCGCGACAATCTGTGCCGCCGCCGCAGAGATATTCTCGGAGCCGTTTTGCACTTCCTCGACAATCTCTAACAGTCGGGTTTTCATTGCCATCAGCGCTTGCAGCAGCACACCGGTCTCATCCTTCTGTTCCATACTGATGCTGCGAGTAAGGTCGCCCTGCGCAATCGCCTCGGCAAACTGCACGGCTTCATTAAGGGGTCGGGTAATTGAGCGCACAATATACCAACCCATCACACAACCAGCGGCAATGCTAATCAGCGCCAGAGTAATCAACAGCGCACGATTGGTGTGGAAATCATATTCCACCTGAGCGCCCGCCTTCTGCATCTGGGCATCTTCAATGGCGATCAATTCCTGCACTTTTGCTTTATACGCCTGCTGCACATTCACCGTGCGGGTCATCATCTCGTGCATCGCACCGGAGCGATCGTGATTCTGCAGCGCCTGCAGAATGCGGAATCGGGAAGCCAGATACTGCTCACGCACATCGCGGATATCCGCAACAATTTTTTTGGAGGCATCATTGAGCGGCGCAGCACTCAGCCCATCCAGCAGAGCAGAAATTTGCTGGCTGATGGTATCGAGCTTTTTCTGGGACGCCTGGGTCCATTTGCCTTCCTCATCCAATAACATCAATTGTTGAGTACTGACAAACTCCTGAAAATTATCAATGAGCAGATTGGCTTTTACCGTAATCGGATAGTCATTGGTAATGATGTTCTGCATCCCACTGTTACTACGATCCAGACTCAACAGCGAAAGGCCCGAACTCACCATCATCAGTACAATAAACAAACCAAACGCGATAAATAATTTCGAGCGAATCTTTACGTTATGCAAGAACATATTTTCTCCCTGGAGACAGTTTTCTTCAGACAGATATCCTTATCGGTCAGCATTAACCTAACTTTATGATATTGATCGTTTTTTAATTTACATCAATGTTACCAAATAGCTTTTGACGATGAATCAAGCAAGACCGATCGTTATATAAGCGATATTTAACAATATTTAAAAACAGGGCGCTCGCCGTCAAAATGGAATAATGAAAATAGAACCGTAATACCAAAGTGGTATTATTTAATATATAATTAACAAAATTATTACAAAAACGCCTACCGGGGACGATAAGCGTTTGGCGGGAAAATGGGATGGGGTGAGAATTAATGCAGCACAGTCACCGCATCTTCCAGGCGACCGGCACGATGTTTTACCATTGCTGAAATCTGCGCGCTCTCTTCGACCAGTTCGGCATTTTTCTGCGTAATATTGCTCAACTCATTTACGGCACGGGTCAGGCTGGAAAGTCCATCTGACTGCTCCAGCGTTGAATGGCTAATTTGAGCAATCAACTGCGTCACGTTCTGGACCTGCGCCACAATATCATCCATTGTCCGCCCTGCGGCATGAACCTGATCGGAGCCGGACTGCACCTTGTCGGCGCTGGCATCAATCAGTTTACGGATGTCATTTGCTGCGCTTGCACTACGACTGGCAAGATGGCGTACCTCTCCGGCCACTACCGCAAATCCTTTTCCTTGTTCGCCAGCCCTGGCCGCTTCAACCGCCGCATTCAGCGCCAGAATATTTGTCTGGAAGGCGATATCGTTAATCAGGGTCGTGATAGTGCCGATCCGTTGGGTGCTGTTGGCAATATCGTCCATTGTTTTAATGACCGTATCCATCGCCTCACCGCCCTGTGTCGCCGCGCTGCTGGCGGCAATAGACAGCTTGTCAGCCGCCGCTGCCGTCGCAGAGTTTTGCTTCACCGATGCCGCCATCTGATTCATGGTGGTGACCGTTTCCTGCACATTCTCTACCGTCTGCTGCGTATGCTTGTTTAAATCATCACTGCCTTTCGCCAGCGTTTCACTGTCGTTACGCACACAGCTGACCTGACTCGACACGTCATGAATAAGCCAGCGGCACATTAACCCTAACTGCCCCACCGCCCGTAGCATCAGACCCAGTTCATCGCTACGGTTAAGATGGGTCACGCTGTTGCGCTCGCCAGTCGCTACTTTCAGTGCCTGCTGGGCAACATTCTCGATTGGACGCACAATCTGCCATTCGAAAATAACCGTCGCCAGCATCATCACCAGCGCGCTCACCAACAGTTGCGGCCATTCAGCCCCCATCTGCTGTAGCGCAGTTGCCAGGATGACAAACATGAAAGCCATGACACTGCGCACCCGCCAGCGAACCGGAAGCGACGGGAGTTTACCCAACCAGCCTTTACGTACCACCAGCCCCTTATGGACGCGCCGATGACAGCGGCCTTCATTGAGTGCTTTATATAAAGGTTCGACCGCCGCAATTTCCGCTTCCGTCGCCCGGGTACGGATCGACATATACCCGGTTACGCGCCCTTCCCGCACCATCGGCACCGCATTGGCCCTCACCCAGTAGTGATCGCCATTCTTCCGCCGGTTTTTCACAATACCGCTCCACGGTTCCCCCTGTTTCAGGGTGTACCACATATCCGCAAACGCCGCTTTCGGCATGTCCGGGTGACGAACCAGGTTGTGCGGCTGAGCAAGCAATTCATTCAGCGGATAGCCGCTGACCTGGACAAAGGTATCGTTCGCATGGGTGATATAGCTTTGTAAATCGGTGGTCGACATGAGGGTGATATCATCATCCAGCGGTGTATTTTGCTGACTAACGTAGGGATGAGAAGACATGGTTGCGTCCTGTGCAGGTTATCTGGTTGTTAACTCTTTCGGCTTATGTTATTTCGGCGCTAATCTTTTTAACTTTAGTTGTTAAATTTGATTTAGATCGCAATTTGCGATTAAACCTCAAAATTTGTATGTTTTCTAATTCATTGATTTAAAATACTTTCATTACGTAACTATTCAACACACCTTCACTCTGCGCACCGCAATAGTGCAATTTTCGCCCACTTTTAGCGCAATAACGCGTTTTTCCCGTCGGTTTTACGCACGTAAACCTGGGCAAAATGCCAGCAAATGTTAATGTTTGAGATTAAATGTTGCACAAGCAAGATCTTCCCTGGTGTTTATCCCGATTTTCGTTAAGCGCGTCGGGATGGCGCAATCCCTGCAATACTTAATTCAGTATCATGTGATACGCGAGCTCCGGGAGCATATTTTGAACAGGTTACCTTCCAGCGCATCGGCTCTGGCCTGCAGCGCACACGCACTGAATCTCATCGAGAAGCGAACGCTTGATCATGAGGAAATGAAAGCACTAAACCGAGAGGTGATTGATTACTTCAAAGAGCATGTCAATCCGGGGTTTTTAGAGTATCGAAAATCTGTAACTGCCGGCGGGGATTACGGAGCCGTAGAGTGGCAAGCGGGAAGCCTGAATACGCTTGTCGACACCCAGGGACAGGAGTTTGTCGATTGCCTGGGAGGTTTTGGAATTTTCAACGTGGGGCACCGTAATCCAGTAGTGGTCTCCGCCGTACAGAATCAACTCGCGAAACAACCTCTGCACAGCCAGGAATTACTTGACCCATTACGGGCCATGCTGGCAAAAACGCTTGCTGCACTGGCTCCCGGAAAACTGAAATACAGTTTCTTCAGTAACAGCGGGACCGAGTCAGTCGAAGCGGCGCTAAAACTGGCGAAAGCGTATCAATCGCCGCGCGGTAAATTCACATTTATTGCCACCAGCGGAGCCTTCCACGGTAAATCGCTGGGGTCGCTATCCGCCACCGCTAAATCAACCTTCCGCAAACCGTTTATGCCGCTGCTGCCGGGCTTCCGCCATGTTCCTTTTGGCGATATTGATGCCATGCGCACCGTCCTGAGCGAATGCAAAAAGACCGGCGACGATGTTGCCGCCGTGATTCTGGAGCCAATCCAGGGGGAAGGAGGCGTGATCCTGCCGCCGCAAGGGTATTTAACCGCGGTACGTAAACTTTGCGATGAGTTTGGCGCGCTGATGATCCTCGACGAAGTGCAAACCGGCATGGGGCGCACCGGCAAGATGTTCGCCTGCGAACATGAAAACGTGCAACCTGACATTCTGTGTCTGGCCAAGGCGCTTGGGGGTGGCGTGATGCCAATTGGCGCGACCATTGCCACCGAAGAAGTGTTCTCCGTCCTGTTCGACAATCCTTTCCTGCATACCACCACGTTCGGTGGCAACCCGCTCTCATGCGCGGCGGCGCTGGCAACCATTAACGTCCTGCTGGAGCAAAATTTACCCGCTCAGGCAGAGCAGAAAGGCGATATGTTGCTGGATGGTTTCCGTCATCTGGCGCGTGAATATCCGGATCTGGTACACGACGTTCGCGGTAAAGGCATGCTGATGGCGATTGAGTTTGTCGATAATGAGATTGGCTACAGCTTTGCCAGTGAAATGTTCCGTCAACGAGTGCTGGTCGCCGGAACGCTGAATAACGCGAAGACGATCCGTATCGAACCGCCGTTAACATTAACGATCGAGCAATGCGAACTGGTATTGCGATCAACCCGCAAAGCCCTGGCCGCATTACGGGTGAGCGTGGAGCAGGTGTAACAACCTTACCCGGCCTATAAAAGACACCCTTTTGTAGGCCGGATAAGGCGTAGCCGCCATCCGGCAATTAGCCTAAACTTAAACAATCCGTACCCCCGCCGGCATGATGCGTTCAGGCGTCAACAGCACGCTTTCACTGCCATCATCAGTTTCGGCGCACAGCAACATGCATTCAGAGGTTTCACCGCGCATTTTGGCCTTTTGCAGGTTACACAGCACCACTACCGTTTTCCCCATTAGCTCCTCTTCGCGATAATACGGCACCAGACTGGTTACCGTTTGCAGCGTTCTATCGCCGACATCAACCTGCACGATATAGAGCTTATCGGCATTCGCGTGGCGCTTCACTTGCGCTACTTTTCCAACACGTATTTCCATCCGGGCAAAATCGGCAAAGGCTACGGTATCCATATCTCTCTCCTTAGTAAATTTTTACTAAAAAATAGTCGATTTTTCGTGGAAGATAAAGCGCGAAGAATTTACTAAAAACAGATGCATCTCATGGGGCTTCATTTACAATAAACAGCCCATGCGGTCGAATGGTGGAATGAAAGGCAAATATGGCAACACTTAAAGATATAGCTGCGGAAGCAGGCGTTTCTCTGGCAACGGTTTCCCGCGTTCTGAATGACGATCCAAACCTGAATGTGAAAGAGGAAACCCGGCATCGTATTCTGGAGATTGCAGAAAAGCTGGAGTACAGGAGCAGTTCTTCCCACAAAATGCAGGTGAGTGTTGCCAGTCAGCACCACATCCTCGCACTTTACAGTTACCAGCAGAAGCTGGAGATCAACGATCCCTACTATCTGTCTATCCGCCACGGTATTGAAACGCAGTGTGAAAAGCTGGGTATTGAGCTCACCAACTGCTATGAACATCATGTGCCACCCAGTATCAAAAAGCTGACGGGTGTCCTTGTGGTTGGGAAGGCCAGCGATGCAATACGCCAGACCGCCACAGCGCTAACGGACAATATCTGTTTTATTGATTATCAACCGCCGGGCGGCGGTTACGATTTCGTTGATACCGATCTGGTACGCATTAGCCAGGAGATCATCGACTTTTTCATCAAACAGGGGGCGACACGCATCGGTTTTATTGGTGGTCAGGACGTGCCAGGAGAAGCGGATATCCGCGAAGTTGCCTTTGTGAAATACGGGCAGCAGAAAGGTGTCGTTTCAGAAATGGATATCTACCGGGGCGGTTTCTCCAGCGCATCTGGCTATGAACTAGCCAAAAAAATGCTGGAAAAACAAGATTATCCGTCAGCCTTGTTTGTTGCTTCTGACTCTATCGCTATCGGCGTATTACGGGCAATTCATGAAAATGGGGTCCGGATTCCGGAGCAAATTTCGCTCATCAGCGTCAATGATATCCCTACCGCGCGTTTTACCTTTCCCCCACTCTCCACCGTGCGTATCCACTCTGAGATGATGGGCATTCAGGGTGTTAACCTGCTGATTGAAAAAGCGCGCGATGGCCGCGTGTTGCCGCTTCAGGTCTATGTCCCCAGCCAGCTGAAACTGCGCGGTACAACCCGCTAGCGTTCGCTTTGCCCGATAGTGTCGTCGGGCAAATCCTCCCTTCCTCACAGCCCGTCAATTTTCTCTATTTCGTGATCGAGTTAAAGTAAATCGAATTCCTCTATTTTATTTAGTAAAAAGTTTACTAAAATAATTACCTATGGTGTCGTTGAGCACAGGCTGTTAACGGTCGATTCATGCGTAAGGAAAGAAAATGAGGATTATCGATAACGTAGAACAGTTGCAACAACATACGCATACGAAAAATCACTGGCAGCGTTGCGCAGAGGTGATAGGAAAGCTCGATAGCCTCTCTCCCGGTGTGGTTTACTCGCAGGGAGAGACGCTGAACTACGACGTCAGAATCGACAGCACAACGGATGCCCTGTTTATCGGCCATCGCCGCTGCATTGAGGTGCATTACTTTTTACAGGGCACACAAAAAATCGAATACGCGCCGAAAACCCAGCTACAGGAAATTGACTGCTACCGGACAGACACCGACCGTGAATACCTGAAAGGTTTGGGACAAACCGTACAGGTCAACGCTGGACAAGTATTCATCTGTGATACTGACGAGGCATATCGATTCATTACCCACGCTATCGTGAAAAAATTGGTTATTAAAATCATCACGGAAGAGAACACCAGGCTGGTATAAACAGACTATTGCGCCAGTGCATGGTAAACGCATTTATTTATATTTTATCTGAATTATATAAACAAATCGCATAACTAATTCATATCATTGATAGTTTTAAATTACAAATGCCATAAATAATATCTGGAGATGTATTATGAGCGTCGTTGTCTCTGACAAGCAACAGATTATTTCTTTATATACAGAACACGATCATGTTCCTGCTGTATTGGAAGACCATCGTATCAATGGAATTAACAAAGAGCTGCCACGACCATACCTGTTCCCCTTTACCAGCCAATATCTGGCAATCAAGAATATTCCCGCCGAGGCCAGTAATTTTCTGTCTCTGAATGGGATCTGGAAATTTAACTGCGCGAGCAACCCACGGTCCAGACCCAAAACGTTTTATGAAGAAGATTATGATGTTTCGACCTGGGATACCATTCAGGTTCCAGGCAATTGGGAAGCACAAGGGTTTGATAAAGCGATTTATATTGACGAGCGTTTTCCATTCACCACCAACTGGCCAGAGATACCGCGCGACTATAACCCGGTGGGGTCTTACCGCCGTACATTTTACCTCGACCAACGCTGGTCTGGACGTGAAATTTTCCTGCAACTGGCCGGAGCCAGAACCGCATCGTTTATCTGGATTAACGGCCAGCGCGTAGGCTATACCCAGAATGCGAAGAACCCAGCTGAATTTAATATCACCCCCTATATTCGGGAAGGGGAAAACACGATTTCGCTGCAAATTTATCGTTGGTCTAACGCCAGTTATGTAGAAAAACAAGACATGCTGGATATGTCTGGCCTTGAACGGGAAGTTTTTATCTATTCGACAGCGAAAACACGTATTTATGATGTGTATTGCAAGCCAGAGTTGAACGATGATTTTACCCAGGGAATATTAAGCGTTAGCGTGAGCCTAACTCACTACGATAGCCATCCAGATAATCTGTCACTGAATATCAAACTGCTGGACGACGCAAATAATCTGTCTGTATTAATAGAGTACAATCAACCATTTACGCGTAGCGGAACAACACAACAGTTTAGCTTTAGCGATCGCCTGCAGAACCCTCGTTTGTGGAGCGCAGAAACACCTAACCTCTATACATTATTACTGACACTCACCGATCAGCACGGTGAAACCATCGAAGCGACCAGCCATAAAATAGGTTTTCGCAAAGTACAAATCATCAACAGCCAGCTTACGGTAAACGGTAAAGCGATCAAAATAAAAGGGGTTAACCGCCACGAACTGCACCCGACGCTAGGGCATGTGCCTACGGAAGAAAACATGCTGACCGATATTCGGCTCATGAAAGAGCACAATATCAATGCGGTACGCACCAGCCATTTCCCCTGCCATTCACGCTGGTATCAGTTATGTGATGAATATGGCATCTACATTGTTGATGAAGCGAATATCGAATCGCACCCGTTGGCGCTAAAGCCAGAAACGCAAATTGGCGATACCGAATCCTGGATACCCGCACACTTAGATCGCGTACAGGCTATGGTTGAACGCGACAAAAACCATGCCTGCGTTATCGTTTGGTCGATGGGCAACGAGGCCGGAACCGGACGTGTCTTTGAAACGCTTTATCAATGGATAAAAGAAAAGGACGATAGCCGCCCAGTCCAGTACGAACCTGCCGGTGAAGCACACTATAGCGACATTGTGTGCCCGATGTACCCGACCCTTGAACGCCTGGAACAGTTTGCCCGGCAAGGTAACGATCGTCCAATGATTATGATTGAGTATGCCCACGCCATGGGTAATTCCGTCGGAATTCTGCGCGATTACTGGAACATAATCGACAGCCACGACAATCTGCAGGGGGGCTTTATTTGGGAGTGGATGGATCACGCGCTGGCATTAACCAACGAGCGTGGCCAAAAATATTGGGGATACGGTAAAGATTATCACCCGGATAAACCCAGTGACGGCAATTTTTTGAACGATGGTCTGGTCGCCGCTGACCGGGTTCCGCATCCTCATATGGCGGAAGTGAAAAAGGTCTATCAGCCTGTCTATTTCCATGCAATAAATCCGGCATCAGGCCTGTTTGAAATAGAAAACCGATACGATTTTATCGACCTGCGCCACCTCGATATTCAGTACAGCCTCTCTGAAGACGGGCAGCAAATCGCCAACGGCAGTCTGGGTTCCCTTTCCCTTGCCCCTGGCCTGCGCCTTTCAGTTAATGTTCCCGTAGCAAACCTGGCGCTTCAGGAGAATAAAGAGTACCTGGTGACACTCAGTGCCGTCACTAAAAACGAAGCACCGCTTATTGGCAGTGGCTATGAAATTGCCTGGGAGCAGTTCAGCATCACGCCTCCCGCTACGTTTCATATCTCCCCTGAGGCCTATTCTCTTGCTCTCTCGGTACAAGAAACGTCTTCTGCTATTGAGATCACTGGATCTTATTTCTCTCTTGCGTTTGATCGCCTCAGTGGTCGTATGGATCGCTTTACCGTTAGCGGAAAAGATCTTCTCCTTACCGGTATCGAACCAAATTTCTGGCGTGGGCTCACGGATAACGATCTGGGCGCCAGACTTTTCGAAAAGTCTGCAGTCTGGAAAGATGCCGCTAAGCAGCGCGTATTATCCGACCTCAACGTATCGCAGACCGCCAGCCACGAAGCGATCGTGACCAGTGAATTCTCGCTCCCCACCGTGGACTGCAAATATGTGCTGACCTACACCATCTATTCGACCGGTGAGATGCGTGTCAGCGTTGATTTTATACCGGGCACTCGTGAGCTTCCTCTTTTACTGCGTATGGGTACTCAGCTGACATTGTCCAGCGAATTTAACTATATCCAGTGGTTTGGCCGTGGTCCGGTGGAAACCTATGCGGACAGAAAAGGCGCCAAAGCGGGTATCTACGGCGGAACGACCTGGGCGCAATTTCATGCTTACCCGCGACCACAGGAAAGCGGCAATAAAACGGATGTTCGCTGGGTGCGTATTGTCAATCACGACGGGCTTGGTCTGGAGGCCATTGCCGACTCGCAATTATTAAATACCAGTGCCTGGCCTTTCGCCGCCAGTGAGCTCGATTTTGTCGCAGACAATAACGGCAGTAGCGCATCCGGGTTAACACCATTATCACGCAAACATGGCGTTGATGTTCAGCCAGGAGATATCACCACATGGAACATCGATTTAGCGCAGATGGGCACAGGTGGTCAAAATTCATGGGGTTCTTTGCCCCCCAAGGATTATCAACTACCGGCCCAACCTTATCACTATGATTTTTATTTACGCCCGGTACGTCGCAATACGTAAGGTGATTTTTATTTCTCCCCTTTTCGAATGTCCGCTACCGGGCATTCGAAATGCGCTTCTAAATAGAACTATATTGATACATAAGTAAAGGGAAATGGTATGTCTGAAAAATCCGATGCAAGATATCAGATGTCATTAATAACATTCCTGTTTTTCTCCATTGCCGGAGGAGGATTTGTTCTTAAAGGCGTTGTAAGCCAATACACTGACTGGGGGTATAACTCCTGGTTATTATATGCTTTCGCTTCATTATTTTATGCAATTCCTTACACCTTCATGATCATTGAGCTGTCATCGATTAAAAAGCTACGTGAATCTGAGAGTGGATATCAGACATGGTTGAACCTGATTTTGGGTCGAAAACTGGGATTTATTGCCGGTTTTTTCTATTTCTACGTTAACATTTTTTATTTCGTTGACCTGTTACCTAACATCATTACCTATTTTATCTACACCTGTACCAGCGATGTTGCCTTTGTTACCGCATTAACCAATCAAACCTGGTTTAAGCCGGTGATCAGTATCACTTCAATCGCGCTGTTCTGGCTGGCAACATGGGTATCGATGAAGGGGCCAAAATGGCTATCGCGTGCGCTGTCGTTCTCTGGATACGCCGGATTTGCACTGACGATGTTGTTCATCATCGCGGCAACCTGGAAGCTATCTTCCGGTACGGTCACATTTAACGGAACGCCGATTGCGCCAGAGTATTTACAGCACATTGATTTATCCTGGTCAAAAATAGCCTCAATGTCATGGGCCTTGCAATCGTTAGGTGGGCTGGAAGCATTAGCGGCATACAAACGTAACATTCGGGGTGGCGATCGTAACTTCAGAACTGGGTTAATTCTTAACGTATTTATCTTCTCAGGTATCATTGTTATTTCGTCTATCCTGATGAATTTTATTTTACCTGCAGATCAGGCCGCCAACCTTGGCTTGTTATCCGCTATTTACGTGGCCTTCCAACAGTTAGGCTTCCCCGACTGGTGGACCAACGTCATCGCCTTATTCCTGATGATCACCACCCTGTGCGGCTCGCTGATGTTATGGACCGCCGCACCGGTTAAAATGCTGTTTGTTGATGCGCCCAAAGGTATCTTTGGCCATAAACTCTCTGAGGTAAACAGTGAGGGTACGCCAGTCAATGCCCTGAAGATGCAGGGTGTCGTGGTCACAATTATCATTATCCTGTTTATGCTGGGTCAGTTTAACTCTGAAATGAATACCATCCTCGTGGCCGTTAAAAATCTTGATGGCGGGGCGGCAACAATTCCTGTGCTGTTTATGGTTGCAGGCTATATCAAGCTACGTATGAAGCCCAACCACCATGACTACGTCCGTGATTTCCACTTCCTGGGAAAAGGGCGTTTTTGGGCACTGTTATCCGTTGCACCAATAGTTATTATTTTTACTGCCTCGACGGTTGCGGCATTAATTCCAGGACCAGAAGACTGGAGTGCAAACTTTATGGGCGCATTAATTCAGGTCATTCTTGGACCGGTTAGTATTATTGCCGTGTTCTATTATTGCAGTATTATGTATAACCGCTGGAGGATCAAAAACCCTCACGATAACTCACTCTTTAATAAAGTTTAACTTTAATTTCCGTTATAGATTTATTGTTTAAAGCCCGCCTCGCCGTCAATAACACGACAGCGCGGTGGGCTTATGAATGATATAACGGCATGAGTAATATAAAAATATAATAATTTCTTCTGATGGAATAGAAAAATGACATTTAATCTTAATACCTCCAGGGTACTGATCGCCCTTTCCTTTTGTTGTTACTTGCCTCTGGTTGTCGCAGCAGAAAGCATTCCTGCCGAACATGACGACACCAAAACGCCAGAAATCACGAATACCGAACCTTCATATCGTTTTTATGGCGAGATAGGGGTGGGAGGTTATACGGCGCTGGAGGGGGATTATAAAGGAAAATACGAAGACGGCACTTATATTGAAGGTGGCGTGGAAGGTCAATATGACCACTGGTTCGGGCTTATATATGGTGAAGGGTGGACAGTACAGGCAGACCACGATGGTAATGCCTGGGTGCCCGATCATGGCTGGGGTGGTTTTGAAGGAGGGATAAACCGCTTTTGGGGGGGGTATCGTACCGATGATAAAACCGAAATTATCCTGAGCCTGCATAACGACTCTTCCCTGGACGATCTGCAATATTGGGCAGATTTCACACCAGAGTTTGGTTATGAACTTCCCAATACCCGCGATATTGCCACAGCAGTCAAAGTACAAAACCTTAGCGGTGATTTCCGTTATAGCATCATCGCGACACCGGCTGGTCATACCGATGAAGATAAAGCGTGGCTGCATTTTGGTAAATACGATCGCTACTCCGATAAATATATCTACCCTGCAATGGCAAACGGCTATATCCAGTATGACTTTATGAAAGATGTCACCTGGATGGGCGGAACAGAAATTACCGATGGCACCGGCCAGCTTTTTGTCACCGGTATTCTGACGCCGAACTTCGGCGCACGTGTCTGGCACCATACCGGACGTGGCGAAGGGCTGGGTAATCCGGGAACGGAAACCGGCACAATGGTCAGCGCCATGTATGAGGCGTTTAAAGGCTTTTATCTCTCTACAGCCTACAGCTACGCGCAACACAACCTGGATAACGATCCCGACACAACCACATCCTATGCGCAATTCGGCATCTGGTACGAATATGGCGGCGGTAAATTCGCCACGGCTTTTGATAGCCGATTCAACCTGGGTAACAGTACTGACGATTCAGATAACAAAATATTCCTGATGCAGTATTACTACTGGGGTCATTAATTTCTCTGTTTATTTCGCTAAATGTGAAAAGGAGCTTCGTCATTATGAAAAAAATATATTCGTTAACCCCGCTAGCCTGCGCGTTACTATTTAGCATGTCAGCGCATGCAGCAACCGCATTCGATTTTAAAGATGTTATCGATCGCCACGGCGCACCTGAATATATGCGTGATACCAATAACGACAGCCATCAGCGCTTTAATCCTTTCTTCGATCTGGGTTCATGGCATGGGCACCTGCTGCCAGACGGCCCAAATACCATGGGGGGCTTCCCCGGCGTCGCTCTGCTAACTGAAGAGTACATTAATTTTATGGCGACTAACTTTGATCGCCTGACGGTGTACCAGAGCGGTAAAAAAGTGGCCTTCACGATGCAGGCGTACAGCATTCCGGGCGCACTGATACAAAAACTGACGGCCCCCGGCATCGAAATTAACCTGACCCTGCGTTTTGCGGATTCACACACCTCGCTGCTTGAAACCAGAATAACGAGTGATACTCCACTGGATCTGGTGTGGGATGGCGAGCTGCTGGAAAAAGTGGAGGCAAAAGACGGAAAGCCGACATCGACCAAAACCGTCGATGAAGAGTATCCAGATTATCAGCGCAAAATCGTCACCACCCGCGATGGCCTGAAAGTCACCTTCGGCAAAGTGCGTTCGACCTGGGATCTGCTTACCTCTGGCGAGTCAGAATATCAGGTGCATAAATCGCTGCCGATGAAGACGAAGATCAGTGGTCATCGCTTCACCAGCAGGGCGCATATCAAAGGTTCCACCACGTTCTATACCACTTATTCACATCTGCTGACTTCACTGGAAGTCAGTAAAGAACAGGCGCAAATCCGCGATATTCTGGCGCGCCCGACGTCTTACATGCTCGCTTCCCAACAGCGCTGGGAAGAGTACCTCAAAAAAGGGTTGAACAATCCGGATGCGACAGCCGAGCAAACTCGCGTCGCAGTAAAAGCGATTGAAACCTTAACCGGTAACTGGCGTGTCCCGGAAGGCGCAGTAAAACACAATACCGTAACGCCGTCGGTGACGGCCCGTTGGTTCTCCGGCAACCAGACCTATGCCTGGGATAGCTGGAAAATTGCCTCGGCAATGGTGCACTTCAACCCAGAGATTGCCAAAGACAGCATTCGTGCGCTCTTTGACTGGCAAATCCAGCTCAACGATCCGATACGCCCGCAAGATGCCGGGATGATCCTCGACTTAGTGACCTGGAACACGATCCCAGAGCGTGGTGGTGACGGCGGAAACTGGAACGAGCGCAACACCAAGCCCAGCCTGGCGGCATGGTCGGTGATGGAAGTCTACAACGTCACCAAAGATAAGGCCTGGCTCGAAGAGATGTACCCGAAGCTGGTCGCGTACCACGACTGGTGGTTACGTAACCGCGATCACAATGGAAATGGTGTCCCTGAGTACGGCGCCACACGGGATAAGGCTCACAACACCGACAGCGGCGAAATGCTATTCACGGTGAAACAGGGCGACAAGGAAGAGACCCTCTCCGGGTTGAGTCACTACGCAGCTGTCATCAGTAAGGGGCAGTATGACAGCCTGACGATCCCGGCACAGGAAGCCGCTGGCTGGGAATCCGGGCGTGATGATGCCGCCGTATTTGGTTTTATCGATAAAGATCAGCTGGATAAGTACATTGCCAACGGGGGTAAACGCAGTGACTGGACGGTCAATTTTGCTGAAAACCGGGATAAAAATGGCAATCTGGTCGGTTACTCATTGCTTCAGGAGTCTGTCGATCAGACCAGCTACATGTACAGTGATAACCATTATCTGGCAGAGATGGCAACGATCCTCGGTAAACCAGCAGACGCGAAGCACTATCAAACGTTAGCGAAGAAGCTGGCGGATTACATCAATACCTGCATGTTTGATTCAACCACACGATTCTTCTACGACATCAGGATCGAAGACCAGCCGTTGGCAAACGGCTGCGCAGGAAAACCGATTGTTGAGCGTGGCAAAGGCCCGGAAGGCTGGTCACCGCTGTTTAACGGTGCGGCCACACAATCCCACGCGGATGCGGTAGTTAGCGTGATGCTCGATCCGAAAGAGTTCAACACATATGTTCCACTTGGCACCGCAGCACTGACCAATCCGGCCTTCGGCGCGGACATATACTGGCGCGGGCGCGTGTGGGTGGATCAGTTCTGGTTCGGGCTAAAAGGGATGGAGCGTTATGGCTATCGCGATGAAGCGCTAAAACTGGCCGATACTTTCTTCCAGCATGCCAAAGGGCTGACGGCAGAAGGCCCCATTCAGGAAAACTATAACCCGCTAACCGGCGCACAGCAGGGCGCACCTAACTTCTCCTGGAGCGCTGCGCATCTTTACATGCTGTATAACGATTTTCTTAAAAAACAGTAATCGGTGGCATTTTGCCGGATGACGCTTCGCTTATCCGGCCGACAAAGCCACATTTTCACAGGCCGGATAAGGTGCTGGCACCGACATCCGGCAAATTCGTTCTCTGGCCCCGCTCCTTTTTTGAATCCCATCACAATCACGGCATTCCCCTTTTCCCTTTTGCGCGGCGACGGCTAAATTAGTAACTCATCCGACCACATAACAATAATTTTACATACTGGACACCTTTATGAGCTATCCGTCGCTGTTCGCCCCGCTCGATTTGGGATTCACCACGCTTAAAAACCGCGTGCTGATGGGTTCAATGCATACCGGTCTGGAAGAGTATCCCGATGGTGCAGAACGGCTGGCTGCGTTCTACGCCGAACGCGCTCGTCACGGCGTAGCCCTGATTGTGACCGGAGGAATTGCGCCCGCGCTATCGGGCGTGGGGATGGAAGGCGGCGCGATGCTGAACGACACCAGCCAGCTGGCGCACCACCGTATCATTACCGATGCGGTTCACGACGAAGGCGGAAAAATCGCCCTGCAAATCCTGCACACCGGGCGTTACAGCTACCAGCCGCATCTGGTTGCGCCTTCAGCCATTCAGGCCCCTATTAACCGCTTTACGCCGCATGAACTGACGCACGATGAAGTGCTGCAACTGATTGAAGATTTCGCCCATTGTGCACAGCTGGCGCGGGAGGCAGGTTACGATGGCGTGGAAGTGATGGGCTCGGAAGGCTATCTGATCAACGAATTCCTGACCCTGCGCACCAACCAGCGTAATGATGACTGGGGTGGTGACTATGCCAACCGTATGCGTTTTGCCGTGGAAGTCGTACGGGCGGTGCGCCAGCGTGCCGGCAGTGACTTTATTATTATCTTCCGCCTGTCGATGCTCGACCTGGTGGAGCAAGGCGGAACCTTTGACGAAACCGTCCAGTTAGCACAGGCGATAGAAGCCGCAGGTGCCACAATAATTAATACCGGTATTGGCTGGCATGAGGCGCGTATCCCCACCATCGCCACACCGGTCCCCCGGGGTGCGTTTAGCTGGGTAACACGCAAGCTGAAAGGTCATGTGACGATCCCACTGGTCACCACTAACCGTATTAACGATCCGACCGTTGCGGATGACATTCTGGCACGCGGCGATGCCGATATGGTATCGATGGCCCGACCGTTCCTTGCCGATGCTGAGCTGCTGTCAAAAGCACAAAGCGGACGATCCGATGAGATCAACACCTGTATCGGCTGCAACCAGGCTTGCCTGGATCAGATTTTCGTGGGAAAAGTTACCTCCTGTCTGGTGAACCCACGCGCTTGTCATGAAACCAAAATGCCCATTGTTGCAGCCACTCACCTGAAGAATCTGGCCGTTGTGGGTGCGGGTCCTGCGGGTCTCGCTTTTGCCATTAACGCCGCCGCACGTGGTCACCACGTGACGTTATTTGACGCGCATGGTGAGATTGGCGGGCAGTTTAATATCGCCAAGCAGATCCCCGGCAAAGAAGAATTCTATGAAACACTGCGCTACTACCGTCGGATGATCGACGTAACGGGTGTCACGCTGAAACTCAATCAGTTTGTTAACGCCCACGAACTGCAAGCCTTTGATGAAGTGATCCTCGCCAGCGGGATCGAACCGCGCATGCCGCCGATCGACGGTATTGAACACCCTAAAGTGCTGAGCTATCTCGATGTCCTGCGTGATAAAACGCCGGTAGGGAAACGCGTGGCGATCGTTGGCTGCGGAGGGATCGGTTTCGATACCGCCATGTATCTGAGTCAGCCCGGCGATCCCACCAGCCAGAATATTGCCGAGTTCTGCGTGGAATGGGGTATCGACACCAGCCTGCAGCAGCCCGGCGGTTTACGCCCGGAAGGCCCACATCTACCCCGCAGCCCACGCCAGATAGTGATGTTGCAGCGTAAAGCCAGCAAACCAGGGCAAGGTTTAGGTAAAACAACGGGATGGATCCACCGCGCCACCCTGCTTTCACGCGGCGTAAAAATGATCCCGGCGGTGAGCTATCAGAAGATCGATGATGACGGGCTACACGTGATGATCGACGGCGCGCTGCAGATCCTGAATGTGGATCACGTGGTGATTTGCGCCGGCCAGGAACCACGCCGGGAGCTGCTTGATCCGCTGCATGCTGCGGGTAAAACAGTACATCTGATCGGGGGATGTGATGTGGCGATGGAGCTGGATGCCCGACGCGCAATTGCGCAAGGCACCCGACTGGCACTGGAAATTTAACGTCACGTCTTTCGTAGGCCGGATAAGGTAATTGCCCACATCATTGCCTGATGGCGCTACGCTTATCAGGCCTACGGGGTAGCTCGTTGTAGGCCGGATAAGGCGTTAGCCGCCATCCGGCACACGCTATTAGCGGCGACGACCGGTTTTGACCGCTTTCAACACCACAAACTTATTGTTGGTGGCGATGGTCTCGCAGTTGCCGAAAATCTTCTTCAGCTTGTGGAAGTAGTCGAGGTGACGGTTGGCCACGATGTACAGTTCACCATTGATTTTCAGGCAGCGACGCGCATGGTGGAACATCTCCCAGGCGATGTTATCGGTCAGCGCATGTTTCTGATGAAACGGCGGGTTACACAGCACAGCGTTAAAGCGAAAAGGCTCCACGCCAGACAGCGCGTTGTTGATCATAAATTCACAGCGATCCAACGCTTCAGGCATGTTGCTTTCGACGTTCAGGCGGCTTGATGCAACCGCCATCGGTGATTCATCCACAAACACCACGCTCGCTTGCGGGTTCTTCTCCAGCAACGTCAGGCCAATCACACCATTGCCACAACCGAGATCGACAATCTCCCCTTCCAGATTTTCCGGCAGGTGCTCAATAAAGAAACGTGCGCCGATATCCAGCCCGGTACGGGAGAAGACGTTGGCATGGTTATGGATAGTCCAGTCGGTGCCTTCCAGTTTCCAGCTCAGCGTCTGCGAGGCATCAGCCAATTCTGGATTACTGAAAGTGCAGTTAATCAGACGGGCTTTTTTCCACGCCAGCGTGGTGGTGGTTGGGCCTAGAACCTTTTCAAACAACTCAAGCGTTGAGGTATGAATGTCACGCGCTTTTGCCCCGGCGATGATACGCGTTTCTGGCGTCACCACGTCACGCAGCGCACGCAGTTGCTGCTCCAGCAGCGCCATGGTTTTTGGCAGCTTAATCAGCACCACGCCCGGCGCCTGCGGGTATTCCGCGGTGCTGTCGAGAAACTTGACGCTGGATTCCGCGATATCGTTATGGCGCAGGTTTTCGCGCGTCCCCAGCTCGCTTAAATAAGAGTCGCCAATGCTGTATGGTGTATGTTCCGCCAGTGCACTACCCAGCGCGCCGAAAGTATCATTCAGGAGAAGCACCGGGCCGCTAATCTCGGTATCGTCCAGCTGTTGCAACAGATATTCATCTGCAGCTTCCCACGCCAGCAGCGGGTTAACGTCATCCGTTTCCGGGAAACGTTTAAGTGACAGCGAACGGAAACCGTTGTCTATGTGGCTCATCGGCCCTCCTGAATGGTAAAATTTCGGCGTATCCCTGAAAAGGGTGCGTGAGTATACACTTTTATGATTTGCGTGGACATGAATGAACCAACTAACTTACCTCCAGGGCTACCCGGAACATTTGCTTTCTCAAGTGAGAACGCTGATTGCTGAGCAGCGCCTGGGCGCAGTGCTGGGGAAGCGCTATCCAGGTACACATGACTTCGCAACTGACAAAGCGCTCTGGCAATATACCCAGGATCTGAAAAATCAGTTCCTGCGCAACGCCCCGCCGCTGAATAAGGTCATGTATGACAGTAAGATACACGTGCTGAAAAATGCGCTGGGGCTGCATACTGCCGTCTCCCGCGTGCAGGGCGGCAAGCTCAAAGCCAAAGCGGAGATCCGCGTCGCCACCGTATTTCGTAACGCCCCGGAGCCCTTTTTACGCATGATCGTGGTGCATGAACTGGCGCACCTGAAAGAAAAAGAGCACGACAAAGCGTTTTATCAGTTGTGCTGCCATATGGAACCGCAGTACCACCAGTTGGAGTTTGATACCCGCCTGTGGCTCACGCAACAATCGCTGAAGCAAACTGCGTAGTCGCGCACTGGCTTTGTCTTCAGGGCATGCTAAATTGACGCAAGGATCCCTTTTCGCAGCCTGAAGGCATTTATGATACGTTTCGCAGTGATTGGCACAAACTGGATCACCCGCCAGTTTGTGGATGCCGCCCATGAAACCGGCAAATATAAGTTAACCGCAGTGTATTCCCGTAGCCTTGAACAGGCACAGACCTTCGCCAATGATTATCCCGTCGAGCATCTGTTTACCTCGCTGGAGGCAATGGCGCAAAGCGACGCCATTGATGCCGTTTACATTGCCAGCCCGAACTCTCTGCACTTCCCGCAGACAACGCTGTTTCTACAACACAAAAAGCATGTCATTTGCGAGAAACCGCTGGCCTCAAACCTGGCACAAGCCGAAGCCGCTATCGCCTGCGCGCACGAAAATCAGGTCGTGCTGTTTGAAGCGTTTAAGACCGCCAGCCTGCCTAATTTCCTGCTATTACAGCAATCACTACCCAAAATTGGGCGAGTCAGGAAAGCGCTGATCAATTACTGCCAGTATTCTTCACGTTATCAGCGTTATCTGGACGGTGAAAATCCCAATACGTTTAATCCGGCGTTTTCTAACGGTTCGATTATGGATATCGGCTTTTACTGTCTGGCCGCTGCGGTTGCGCTGTGGGGTGAACCACTGAGCGTTCAGGCAAGTGCCAGCCTGCTGGAAAGCGGCGTTGATGCCCACGGTGTGGTCGTACTCAATTACGGCGATTTTAGCGTCACGTTGCAGCACTCGAAAGTCAGTGATTCCGTGCTGGCCAGCGAAATTCAGGGCGAATCAGGGTCGCTGGTTGTCGAGAAGATTTCCGAGTGTCAGAAAGTGTGCTTTATTCCACGCGGTGGCAAAACGCAGGATCTTACGGTGCCTCAGCACATCAATACTATGCTTTATGAGGCAGAGGCTTTTGCTCATCTGGTTGAATCCGGCGAAGTGGATCATCCGGCACTGGCCGTCAGTCGTATTACCGCCAAACTGCAAACGGAGATTCGCCGCCAGACCGGCGTTATTTTCCCCGCAGATGATGCTGAGATACCGCTGACTGCGTAAAAGTGTGTAAAACGAATGTTGCAGGCCATTGACTGCAGGCATGGCCTGTAATATTTTGTAACCCGCAAAGGGGAGTAACTTCGTTGTCGGTTGATCGTCATTACGATGTGTGAAAAACCACATCCGGTCACCGGGCGATAACAAAGGAATACGCTGTCGTATTCCTTTGTTGTTGTAAGTGAGACCTTGCCGAATGGCAAGGTCTATGCATAAAAAGCAGCGGCTAACGTCATTCGGCGTTGGCCGTTTTTTTTATGCATGGGGAAATAAAATGAATACTGTTGGCACACCGTTGTTATGGGGTGGCTTCGCTGTCGTGGTGGTCATTATGCTGGCCATCGATCTGCTGCTACAGGGTCGTCGTGGCGCACATACGATGTCGATGAAGCAGGCCGCGGCCTGGTCAATCGTCTGGGTAACGTTGTCGTTGCTGTTTAACGCGGCATTCTGGTGGTACCTGGCTGAGACTCAGGGCCGTGCCGTTGCCGACCCGCAGGCGCTGGCGTTCCTGACCGGCTATCTGATCGAGAAATCGCTGGCGGTAGATAACGTCTTTGTCTGGTTGATGCTGTTCAGTTACTTCTCCGTACCTGCGGCACTGCAACGTCGGGTACTGGTGTATGGCGTACTGGGCGCGATTGTATTACGTACGATCATGATCTTCACGGGCAGTTGGCTTATCGCCCAGTTCGAATGGCTGCTGTACGTGTTCGGCGCATTCCTGCTGTTTACCGGCGTGAAGATGGCGCTGGCGAAAGAAGACGCTTCCGGTATTGGCGACAAACCGTTAGTGCGTTGGCTGCGCGGCCATTTACGTATGACCGATACCATTGAAGACGAAAAATTCTTCGTGCGTAAAAACGGTCTGCTGTTTGCAACGCCACTGATGCTGGTATTGATCCTGGTTGAACTGAGCGATGTGATTTTTGCCGTCGACAGTATTCCGGCAATCTTTGCCGTCACCACCGACCCGTTCATCGTACTGACCTCTAACCTGTTCGCTATCCTGGGTCTGCGTGCGATGTACTTCCTGTTGGCAGGTGTGGCGGAGCGTTTCTCGATGCTGAAATATGGTTTGTCGATAATCCTGGTGTTTATCGGTATCAAGATGCTGATCGTCGATTTCTACCATATCCCGATCGCTATCTCGTTAGGTGTGGTCTTCGGTATTCTGTTTGTGACGCTGGTTGTGAATGCGTGGGTCAACCACCAGCACGATAAAAAGCAGCAAATACAGTAACTTTTACTTAGCTAGTTGATAAAGCCCGACCGCACATTGCGTGCGTCGGGCTTTTTGCTGGACATGTCAAAACAATGTTAATTTAAAGTTATAAAATATGATCTGAGCGCGGAAACCAGGATATTTATCTTCCAGAACCGGCATCTTTCCTTATACTCAGCCATGCAAACACTTTGTTACATCCAGAAAGATGCGTCATGAGAACGCACAACGGGTGAGCAACAACACAATTCAAAGGATGACTACATGACTATGCTACGTTCATCGGGGCTGATCTCGCGTTTGGCGCAGGGGAGCCTGGTTAAACAAATTTTGGTCGGTTTGGTACTGGGGATTTTGCTGGCACTGGTTTCAAAACCTGCGGCAGAAGCCGTCGGCCTGCTGGGGACACTGTTCGTCGGCGCATTAAAAGCCGTCGCCCCAATCCTCGTGCTGATGCTGGTAATGGCCTCTATCGCCAACCACCAGCACGGGCAAAAAACCAATATCCGCCCCATTCTGTTCCTTTACCTGCTGGGAACATTTTCAGCGGCATTAGCCGCCGTGGTGTTCAGCTTTGCCTTCCCTTCGACGCTGCATCTTTCCAGCAGCGCCAGCGATATCGTGCCGCCATCCGGCATTATTGAGGTGATGCGCAGCCTGCTGATGAGCATGGTTTCTAACCCCATTGATGCGCTGCTGAATGCTAACTATATCGGTATTCTGGTATGGGCAGTCGGCCTTGGCTTTGCGCTACGCCATGGTAATGAGACGACCAAGAATCTGGTCAATGATATGTCCGATGCCGTCACGTTTATGGTGAGACTGGTTATCCGCTTTGCACCGATAGGTATCTTCGGTCTGGTCTCTTCCACACTGGCAACCACGGGTTTTGCCACCCTCTGGGGCTACGCGCAGCTGCTGGCCGTACTGGTTGGCTGTATGCTGCTGGTTGCGCTGGTGGTCAACCCGCTGCTGGTGTTCTGGAAAATTCGCCGTAACCCGTACCCACTGGTATTGGCATGCCTGCGTGAAAGCGGCGTGTACGCCTTCTTTACCCGCAGCTCTGCAGCCAATATTCCGGTGAATATGGCGCTGTGTGAGAAGCTGAACCTGGATCGTGATACCTATTCGGTATCTATCCCGCTGGGCGCCACCATCAATATGGCAGGCGCGGCGATTACCATCACGGTTCTGACGCTGGCGGCGGTGAATACGCTGGGTATTCCGGTCGATTTACCGACGGCACTGTTGCTGAGTGTGGTGGCTTCGCTGTGTGCTTGCGGCGCATCGGGCGTCGCGGGGGGCTCTCTGCTACTGATCCCACTGGCGTGCAACATGTTCGGTATCCCGAATGACATCGCCATGCAGGTGGTCGCCGTTGGCTTTATCATCGGCGTATTGCAGGATTCCTGTGAAACGGCGCTGAACTCTTCGACAGACGTCCTGTTTACCGCTGCAGCCTGCCAGGCAGAAGACGAGCGTCTGGCAAATAACGCCCTGCGCGGCTAATCTCTGCGCCCCTCCGTCATCGGGCGGAGGGGTTCTCTTCTTGTACGCTTTTTTCAATCTTGAACGGATCAATGCCGCGTTTTTGCATGCGCCGGAAGCGAATAATGTTCAGGCCGTTCATCACCAGAAAACTACCTTCGATCATCGTCCCGCCAATCGATCCTAACCAAAAATTATGGATAACCCAGCAGGCGGTTGCGCACCACATCACACAGCGCACGGTTAACCCTTTGCAACGAAACAGCGCCCAGGTGCTGGCCAGCGTACCGATTATCGGCAACAGTTCCATCGCATGCTGTAATTTTGCCAAGCCAAGAACCAGCGTGAGGACAATAAAAACCATCATTACCCACATCTTGCGGGTATGCATCGAAACGATTGTGCGGATAGTGTTGAGCTCGGCACTCATTCCTGCAGGCCAGGCGCCCATCAGGAAAAAATGCACGCCAATGGTGGCGCTATAGACGGCGAGCTGTAGCCGGAACCGACGCTCGTCACGATTAAAAAAAGTGGTAATCCCGATCAGAAAGGCGATGACACCTACACCCTGGGCCAGCCAATACGCGGTCATGAATGATCCTTGTCAGGTAATGCGAAAACAAACGGCGCTCCATATTATGAAACGCCGTTTTTAGATTCCACCATAAACAATCTTACCCAAAAGATTTTGTGCCACAGCAAGGCGGCAAGTTCGCACATCCCCGGGAGCTTACATGAGTAAGTGACCGGGGTGGGCGAACGCAGCCAACACCGCTGTGGTGCAAAAGATGAAGGGTAATTACAACGTTACGCCACTTTTGAAAATAGCCAGTTCCCGGAAATCATTGCGTTCGTTACAGGTCGGTTTACCGTTGGCAAACTCAACGATGGTATCGACAAACTCGTTCAGCAGTTGCGGCATCGCTTTACCGTGGATTAGCTGCCCGGCATCAAAGTCGATCCAATGCTTTTTCTTCGCGGCCAGCTCGCTGTTGGTGGCGATTTTCACCGTCGGTACAAAACCGCCGTACGGTGTACCGCGCCCGGTACTGAACAACACCATATGACAGCCGGCCCCCGCCAGCGCACTGGTCGCAACGGCGTCATTGCCCGGAGCACTTAACAGATTCAGACCTGGCGTTTTCAGGCGTTCGCCGTAGCGCAGTACATCGACAACTTTGCTGGAACCCGCTTTCTGTGTACATCCCAGCGATTTATCTTCCAGCGTGGTGATGCCACCCGCTTTGTTCCCCGGCGATGGATTCTCGTAGATCGGCTGGTCGTGAGCAATGAAGTATTGTTTGAAGTCATTGACCATGGTCACCAGCTTACCGAAAGTTTCTTCGTCGCGGCAGTGGTCCATTAATAGCTGCTCGGCACCGAACATCTCCGGGACTTCAGTCAGCACGGTAGTCCCGCCGTTCGCGATCACGTAGTCAGAAAAACGCCCCAGCATCGGGTTAGCGGTGATCCCAGACAAGCCGTCAGATCCGCCACATTCCAGACCGAACTTCAGCTCGCCGAGTTTACCCGGCTCACGCTTATCGTTACGCATCACGCTGTACAGCTGGTGGAGATGCTCGATCCCCGCCTCCACTTCGTCTTCCTGATGTTGGCAGACCATGAAGTGCACGCGTTCAGGATCATACTCGCCTAAGGTTTCGCGGAAGGCATCCACCTGGTTGTTTTCACAACCAAGCCCCACCACCAGCACCGCCCCCGCGTTCGGGTGGCGCACCATGTTTTGCAGCATGGTGCGGGTGTTGATGTGGTCGTCACCCAGTTGCGAGCAACCGTAGGTGTGGCTGAAGAGATGAACGCCGTCGATACCTTCGGCGTCGTGGGTCTCTTTCAGAAAACGGGTTTGCATCTGACGTGCCATCGCATTGACGCAGCCGACGGTCGGCAGTATCCACAACTCGTTACGTACCCCAACATCGCCGTTCGCGCGGCGATAAATCTGCACGTCGCGATCGGCTGCCTGAGCAACTTCCGCCTGAAAATCCGGTTGGTAGCTATACGTGTCCAGATCGCTCAGATTCGTGCGCGTGTTGTGAGAATGAATGTGCTCACCCGCAGCGACATCAACCAGCGTATGGCCAATTGGCAAACCATATTTAACGACGTTTTCGCCTTGCGCAATATCGCGTAAAGCAAATTTATGGCCACGTGTTACCGCCTGGCGCAGGGTAATCGCCTGCCCATCAACGGTGACTTCGGTTCCTTCAGCCAAATCAGCAAGCGCAACCGCGACGTTATCCAGCGCATGGATCTTGATGTATTGCATACCTTCACCCGGGCCTTAGTTCAGTTCAATGGCGAAGTAATCACGCGCATTGTTAAAGCAAATATTTCTGACCATTTCACCCAGCAACTGGATATCTGCCGGTGCTTCACCTGCAGCAACCCAACGGCCAATCATCTGGCACAGGATGCGACGGAAATATTCATGGCGCGTGTATGACAGGAAGCTACGGCTATCGGTCAGCATGCCGACGAAGCGGCTCAGCAAACCGAGCTGGGCCAGCTGCGTCATCTGACGTTCCATCCCATCTTTCTGGTCGTTAAACCACCAGCCGGAACCGAACTGCATCTTGCCCGGCATACCTTCGCCCTGGAAGTTACCGATCATGGTGCCCAGCACTTCGTTATCACGCGGGTTCAGGCAGTAGAGAATGGTTTTCGGCAGCAGGTTCTGTTCATTCTGCTTGCTTAGCAGTTTGGACAGTTCTTCAGCCATCGGACGGTCGTTAATGGAGTCGAAACCGACATCCGCGCCCAGCAGTTTGAACTGACGCAGGTTGTTATTACGCAATGCGCCAATGTGGTACTGCTGCACCCATTCGCGACGTGCGTATTCAGCGCCAAGGAACACCAGTACGGCAGTTTTGAACTGGGCAACTTCGTGCTCGCTCAGGGTTTCACCCGCCAGACGACGCGCCAGGATGCTATCCAGTTCAGCTTCGTTAGACTCAGCAAATAACACCACATCCAGCGCATGGTCGGAGACTTTACAGCCGTGAGCCGCAAAGTGATCAAGACGTTTAGTTAGCGCGGTTTGCAGGTCGGTAAAGCGGCGGATCTCGGTGTCAGAAACTTCCCCCAGCTTCGCCATGTAATCGTTAAAGGTCGCCAGTTCAATGTTAAAGGCTTTATCCGGACGCCAGCTTGGCAGCACTTTGATAGCAAAGGTGCTGTCTTTCGCGACCGCAGCGTGATGCTCCAGAGAGTCGATCGGATCATCGGTGGTACCGACCATTTTTACATTCATCTGCTGCATGATTCCACGCGCGGAAAACTGATCCTGCGCCAGCAATTCGTTGCACTGGTTCCAGATTTCATCGGCAGTTGCAGGAGACAACAGCTTACCTGTAATACCAAATGGGCGACGCAGTTCAAGATGCGTCCAGTGATAGAGCGGGTTACCGATGGTGTGCGGGACCGTGGCTGCCCATGCGTCAAACTTCTCGCGATCGGACGCATCACCTGTACACAGGCGTTCAGCGACACCGTTAGTGCGCATGGCGCGCCACTTGTAGTGATCACCCTTCAGCCAGATGTCATACAGGTTGTTAAAACGGTAGTTATCAGCGATTTGTTGCGGCGGCAAATGGCAGTGGTAGTCGAAGATTGGCTGGTCTTTGGCGTAATCATGATACAGACGGCGGGCAAATTCGGTATCCAGCAGGAAATCTTCAGTCATAAACGGGGTCATTATCGTCTTCCTCTCAGCGAGTGCGTCAGATTGCTTATGTTTTGATGTTGTCAAAGTTATCACACCAATTTCCATACACTGAAGATATTTTCGTGAGTTAGATCAACAAATGATGACAAAAAAATTACTCTCAAAGAGGTAAAACTCATGGCAAGCCGCGCCAGCACTGGCTTTGCTGAATCGAATTAATGACCACACGAAGATTCACACTTTTGTGATGGCACTCACCTTTTAAAGCTGTATGACAAGTTATCTTTTTGCCGTCGCGATACATAAGCCGACGGAATGCAAATTACCGATGGTCCACCATCGGATTGACCGGTACGGAAACCGAATTAGCACAATCATTGACATGGCAAAGTTCGGGGCAGTGCCGGTTTTTTTTCGGTCACGCCCTTCGTAAAAGAACATCCTCCGCCCTGGACTGGAAGATGACCGCTCGTTAGCGGACATAACAAAACGATGAGGTTTTACATGCGTAAAATTAAAGGGTTACGTTGGTACATGATCGCACTGGTGACGCTTGGCACCGTGCTGGGTTACCTGACACGTAACACTGTGGCGGCAGCTGCGCCAACGCTGATGGAAGAGTTACACATCTCCACTCAACAGTACTCCTATATCATCGCAGCGTATTCTGCTGCTTACACCGTAATGCAACCCGTTGCTGGCTACGTGCTGGATGTGCTCGGCACCAAAGTAGGTTACGCGATGTTCGCCGTTCTGTGGGCCGTCTTCTGTGGTGCCACGGCGCTGGCTGGTAGCTGGGGTGGACTGGCACTGGCACGAGGTGCAGTCGGTGCCGCAGAAGCCGCGATGATCCCAGCGGGTCTGAAAGCCAGTTCTGAATGGTTCCCGGCAAAAGAGCGTTCTATTGCTGTCGGTTACTTTAACGTTGGTTCTTCTATCGGCGCGATGATTGCTCCGCCGCTGGTCGTGTGGGCTATCGTCATGCACAGCTGGCAGATGGCGTTCATTATTTCTGGTGCCCTGAGCTTCATCTGGGCGATGTCCTGGCTTGTTTTCTATAAACACCCACGCGACCAGAAAAAACTGTCTGACGAAGAACGTGATTACATCCTTAACGGTCAGGAATCACAGCATAAAAACAGTACCGCGAAGAAAATGTCGCTTGGCCAGATCCTGCGTAACCGCCAGTTCT
Organism: Citrobacter sp. RHBSTW-00671; assembly: GCF_014103415.1. NCBI lineage: Bacteria > Pseudomonadati > Pseudomonadota > Gammaproteobacteria > Enterobacterales > Enterobacteriaceae > Citrobacter > Citrobacter sp. RHBSTW-00671. The sequence continues at coordinate 1,158,032 of NZ_JABXPR010000001.1, read as the reverse complement.
GGGGCATCGCGCTGCCGCGTTTCCTGGCAGAGCCGGCCTGGGGTACATTCAACGCCTGGATCCCGCTGTTCATGTTTAAAGTCTACGGCTTTAACCTGAAAGAGATTGCGATGTTCGCATGGATGCCAATGCTGTTCGCTGACCTCGGCTGTATCATCGGGGGTTACTTACCGCCACTGTTCCAGCGCTGGTTCGGCGTAAACCTGATCGTGTCCCGTAAAATGGTCGTCACCATGGGCGCACTGCTGATGATTGGCCCAGGGATGATTGGTCTGTTCACCAGCCCGTATATTGCTATCGCCCTGCTGTGCGTCGGTGGTTTTGCTCACCAGGCACTGTCTGGCGCGCTGATTACGCTCTCTTCTGACGTATTTGGCCGCAATGAAGTCGCGACCGCTAACGGCCTGACGGGGATGTCAGCCTGGCTGGCGAGTACTCTGTTTGCCCTGGTCGTTGGCGCCCTGGCTGACACCATCGGCTTTAGCCCACTGTTCGCCGTACTGGCAGTATTCGACCTGCTTGGTGCGTTAGTCATCTGGACGGTACTGCAGAACAAGTCGGCAAGCGAGATTGATTCGGGCCCGCAAACCGGCTCTCCCGCTACGCAAAATTAACCTGACGCGAGTCGTCATAGGTATATAATGCAGAGCCGCCAGTTGACTGGCGGCTTTTTTGTCGGTGCGAGTAGAGCCGCCATCGCAAAAGTGGTATAACAAATATAGTCTGCCGTATCATGCCTGGAGTGCATATGGAAATCACTGAACCACGACGTTTGTACCAACAACTTGCTGCCGATCTAAAAGAACGCATCGAGCAAGGCGTCTATCTGGTGGGCGATAAACTTCCCGCCGAGCGCTTTATTGCCGATGAAAAGAACGTCAGCCGTACCGTGGTTCGTGAAGCGATTATCATGCTCGAGGTTGAAGGCTACGTTGAGGTGCGTAAAGGATCGGGTATCCACGTCATCTCTAACCAACCTAAACATTATGTTGCTCCCGACGAAGGTCTGGAATTCGCCAGCTACGGTCCTTTTGAATTGCTGCAAGCGCGTCAGCTTATTGAGAGCAACATCGCCGAGTTTGCCGCCACCCAGGTGACCAAGCAGGACATCATGAAACTGATGGAAATCCAGGAGAAATCGCGCAACGAAAAAAGCTTTCGTGACTCCGAATGGGACCTGCAGTTCCATGTTCAGGTTGCGCTGGCGACACAAAACTCAGCTCTGGCCGCCATTGTTGAAAAAATGTGGACTCAGCGTGTTCACAACCCCTACTGGAAGAAATTGCACGATCACATTGATCTGCGCACGGTAGACAACTGGTGTGATGACCATGACCAGATCCTGCGGGCATTAATTCGCAAAGATCCGCATGCAGCCAAACTGGCGATGTGGCAGCACCTTGAGAACACGAAACAGATGCTGTTTAACGAAACCAGCGATGATTTTGAGTTCAACGCGGATCGTTACCTTTTCACGGAAAATCCGGTCGTTCATCTGGATACCGCGGCAAACAGCACAAAATAAACGTTCTGACTTTCACAGGCGCGATAACCGCGCCTGTTTCTGACGCTCGGTAAGCATTAGGTATAAAGTGTCAGCCTGTGTAAATCCTCTCGCCTCACTCCCTTGCGATAAGCAAAATCAGAGCTCAACCACCGTAATTTATATAACGGACTACGTTGACCTTTGTTACAATTAAAAGCGTTTTGAATTTTTTATGTGTTAGTGCTTGCTTACTTCACAACTTAACAGGGAACAGTTCAGGCCGTGAATTTGTGCAGACCGCGATCCATGCAAAAAACACCAATAAAATCGTGGCATTACAAACTCATGAACAACGGCGTGACCATAACCGATTCTCCAGGAATACTGAATGGAACTACTGACTCAATTACTGAATGCTTTATGGGCTCAGGATTTTGAAACTCTGGCCAATCCTTCCATGATTGGTATGCTGTATTTTGTACTGTTTACAATTTTGTTCCTGGAAAATGGGTTGCTACCCGCGGCCTTTTTACCTGGCGACAGCTTGCTGGTACTGGTCGGCGTACTTATTGCCAAAGGCGCAATGGGTTTTCCGCAAACGGTACTGCTACTCACCACCGCAGCCAGCCTCGGTTGTTGGCTCAGCTATATTCAGGGCCGATGGTTGGGTAATACCCGCACCGTGCAGAACTGGCTTTCACATCTTCCGGCTCATTATCACCAACGCGCGCATCATCTTTTCCACAAGCATGGCTTATCCGCGCTGTTGGTCGGTCGCTTCATTGCGTTCGTCAGAACATTACTGCCGACCATTGCCGGGCTGTCAGGCCTGAATAATGCGCGTTTTCAGTTCTTCAACTGGATGAGCGGGCTATTGTGGGTACTGATTCTGACCACGCTGGGCTATCTACTGGGCAAAACACCTGTTTTTCTAAAGTATGAAGATCAACTCATGTCCTGCCTGATGCTGCTGCCTGTCGTATTACTGGTGGTTGGCCTGGCCGGCTCACTGGTTGTACTCTGGAAAAAGAAATACGGGAACCGAGGGTAAATTATGCTGAAATCACGCATAACGCTCCGACGACTGGCCTGGACCACCTCCTTTATGCTGTTTTTGGGCGCGTTAATCCTGACCTGGTCGGTCATTCGCCAGCAGGAATCGACGCTTGCCATTCGCGCCATAAACCAGGGTGCCAGCATGCCAGACGGCTTCTCTATCTGGCATCATCTGGATGCCAACGGCATTCGTTTTAAAAGTATTACTCCGCAAAATGACGCGCTGCTGATCACCTTTGATTCCAGCGCGCAGAGCGCAGCCGCAAAAGCTGTACTGGACAGAACATTGCCACACGGCTTCGTTATTGCTCAACAGGATGATGACAATCAGGCAGTGCAGTGGTTATCTCGTTTACGGGATACGCCGCACCGCTTTGGTTAATCTCCAGGAATCTGAATTAGATCACTCACTTTGGTGATTTCACCGTTTAGTGCCTATGATTAATAAACTGAAGTTATGACCTACAGCTTTATTATTCTGGAGCATCGACTACAAAACATCGGGTCGCATCACAATGGAAGGTTCAAGAATGAAATACCGCATCGCTTTGGCAATGAGTCTTTTCGCTCTCAGTGCCGGCAGCTACGCTAACTCCCTCTGTCAGGAAAAAGAACAAGATATTCAGCGGGAAATTAGCTATGCCGAAAAACACAATAATCAGAGCCGCATCAATGGGTTAAACAAAGCGCTTAGTGAAGTTCGGGCAAACTGTACTGACAGCAAACTGCGCGCGAGTCACCAGAAAAAAATCGCAGAGCAGAAAAATGAGATAGCCGAACGTCAGCGTGATTTAGCCGAAGCGAAGCAAAAAGGCGATGCGGATAAAATCGCAAAACGCGAACGTAAGCTTGCAGAGGCTCAGAAAGAGCTGAAGGAACTTGAGACCCGCGATTACTAAGTACGGTAACTACCCACTCACCTGGAGAAAACTATGTCGAAAGATAACGCTACGGAAAATCTGCGCGCTGAGCTGAAATCCCTTGCGGATACGCTCGAAGAAGTACTGAGCTCCTCTGGCGATAAGTCGAAGGAAGAGATGAGTAAAATTCGCAGCAAAGCCGAACATGCGCTGCGCGAGAGCCGCCATCGTCTGAGCGAGACCAGCGATGTGATTGCTAAGCAAACCCGTGAAGCGGCCGCCAAAGCCGATAACTATGTGCGCGAAAACCCATGGACAGGCGTTGGTATTGGCGCTGCGGTCGGTGTGGTGCTTGGTGTACTGCTGTCGCGCCGCTAACAATGGCTGACTCTCAACAGGCACAAGGTCCAGGCAAAAGCGTCCTGGGGATTGGACAACGGGTCCTCACGATTCTCGTTGAGATCGTAGAGACCCGACTACGGCTGGCCGTCGTTGAACTGGAAGAGGAAAAAGCTAACCTTGTCCAGATCGTGCTGATGCTGGGACTGACTATGCTCTTTGCGGCATTTGGGCTGATGAGTCTGATGGTGCTTATCATCTGGGCCATTGACCCTCAGTACCGCCTGAACGCGATGATTGCCACCACCGTTGTGCTGTTGCTTTTGGCGCTCGTTGGCGGGATATGGACATTACGTAAAGCCCGTAAATCAACACTGTTACGCCATACACGCCACGAACTCGCTAATGACAGGCAGGCCCTGGAGGATGATGTCTAATGAGCAGTAACGTCGAGCGCCAAAAACGTAAGGCACGACTGCTTGGTCAGATCCAGCAGCAACGGCTGGATCTGTCTGCCACCCGCCGCGACTGGCTGGAGGCGACTGACGTATACGATCGTGGCTGGAAAACGCTGCTGAACCTGCGCGCCTGGGTGCTGGTCGGCAGCAGTATTATGGCTGTACGGACCATTCGTAATCCTAATCTGCTGGTCCGCTGGGCTAAACGCGGCTTTAGCGTCTGGAGCGCATGGCGTTTGATTAAATCGACAATCAGACAGCAACAATTGCGCGGTTAACCCCTGCCGTATCCCCTATTTTGCGGGTTCCTCAAATTTTTTGAAAATTACTGACAGTTTTCCTTGCTAACAATTGTCATTCTGTACGTCTATGATTCTCTCCATCGACAGCAACGACGCGCTCTGCAGCGTTGATGCACAAAAAACAAAATAATCCGCCTGAGTGGTTTCCTGGAGAGTACGATGAAAAAATTAGAAGATGTTGGTGTACTGGTAGCGCGCATTCTGATGCCAATCCTGTTTATTACTGCAGGTTGGGGAAAGATCACCGGATATGCGGGTACCCAACAGTATATGGAAGCCATGGGCGTCCCTGGTTTTATGTTGCCGCTGGTTATTCTGCTTGAGTTCGGCGGCGGCCTGGCAATCCTGTTTGGTTTCCTGACCCGTACTACCGCGCTGTTCACCGCAGGCTTCACCCTGCTGACGGCGTTCCTCTTCCACAGCAACTTTGCGGAAGGGATGAACTCTCTGATGTTCATGAAAAACCTGACCATCGCAGGCGGCTTCCTGCTGCTGGCTATCACTGGTCCGGGCGCATTCAGTATCGACCGTGTACTGAATAAAAAGTGGTAATCAAACTATACCCGTCATTCTTCAAGTTGCAGGTGTGTTGGCTTCACTCAGAAACCCCAGTCACATAGTTATCTATGCTCCTGGGCGTTTAATGAGGGACATCCATGTCCCTCACCGAAGGCAACCTTTGGCTGTTCAAATTCGTTCCAGACGAATTTGTCTTTCCCTTGCCGCCTTCCTGCAACTCGAATTATTTAGGGTATATACTTATTAAAAGACGAGGGGATTAACTCCTCGTTTTGCTATCCGGGAGAGAGATAATGGGACAACTGATTGACGGCGTCTGGCATGACACCTGGTACGATACCAAATCAACCGGTGGAAAATTTCAACGTTCTGCATCGGCTTTCCGTAACTGGCTTACCGCGGATGGCGCGCCAGGCCCAACTGGCGAAGGTGGCTTTGCCGCCGAAAAAGACCGCTATCATCTGTACGTTTCTCTGGCCTGCCCGTGGGCACATCGCACGCTGATTATGCGTAAACTCAAAGGTCTGGAACCCTTCATTTCCGTTTCCGTAGTGCATCCGCTGATGCTGGAAAACGGCTGGACGTTTGATAACAACTTCCCGGCAGCAACCGGTGATACGCTTTATCAGCACGAGTTTCTCTATCAACTGTATTTACACGCCGATCCGCACTACAGCGGCCGGGTAACGGTTCCGGTGCTGTGGGATAAAAAAAATCACACCATCGTCAGCAACGAATCGGCAGAAATCATCCGCATGTTTAACACCGCGTTTGATGCGCTGGGCGCAAAAGCCGGGGATTACTATCCACCAGCCCTGCAAAGCAAAATTGACGATCTGAACAGTTGGATTTATGACAACGTCAATAATGGCGTTTATAAAGCCGGTTTTGCTACCAGCCAGGAAGCGTATGACAGCGCAGTAGAAAAAGTCTTTGAATCACTGGCGCGACTGGAGCAGATTCTCGGTCAGCATCGCTACCTGACTGGCGACCAGTTAACAGAAGCTGACATTCGCCTATGGACTACGCTGGTACGTTTTGATCCGGTATATGTCACCCACTTCAAATGCGACAAGCATCGGATCAGCGACTATCTGAATCTGTACGGTTTTCTGCGTGATATCTACCAGATGCCAGGCATTGCAGACACCGTCAATTTCGATCACATCCGCAATCACTATTTCCGCAGTCACAAGACCATCAACCCGACCGGTATTATTTCTATCGGCCCGTGGCAGGATCTCAACGAACCCCACGGGCGTAACGAGCGTTTCGCGTGATTTACACGGGTCCCCTTTTGGGCAATGCCGTTCAGCTAAGCATTTATGGTGAACATGTGATTCTTGCTCAGGGTTCCGTTCACCTCAGCGGTGTCATTTCTCTGAAACGCCGTTACCCGTGAACGTGCAAGGGAGGCTCACCGCCGCCTCCCTTGCATCCCAGGCTCCCGCCGGGATTGTAAAGGGCGTGGCGGAGAACGCCCTTTACACGTTCACAGGAATCGATGTTTCAGAGAAAGGATGAACATGAAGTGAACGGAACCCTTTCTCTGAGAGCGCATATTCATAATTTCTACCCGCTCAGGTGACACTTTCTGAAACTGAGGCGTTAACTGAACAGCATTACACATTTTCTGCTCAAATAATTCACACCATAAATATTTACCATCATTATATTCGCAGCTATTCTTATTTTGATTGCTTTAAAAACAAGTAATTGAACGCAGAACGAGGCGAAAATGGATTGGTATTTAAACGTATTAAAGAACTACTTTGGTTTTGGTGGTCGTGCACGGCGCAAAGAGTACTGGATGTTTATTTTGGTCAACATCATCTTTACGTTCGTGCTGAGCGCGTTAGACAGGATGTTTGGCTGGCAACGCGCCGGGGGAGAAGGCGTATTAACAACGATTTATGCAATTCTGGTTTTTATACCGTGGTGGGCTGTTCAGTTTCGGCGTTTGCATGACACCGACCGTTCAGCATGGTGGCTGTTAGTATTGCTGATCCCCATCATTGGCTGGTTGGTCATCATCCTTTTCAACTGTCAAAACGGCACGCCGGGTAGCAACCGCTTCGGCGCTGACCCTAAACAACTGTCCTGACGTCATACACCCTTTTGTAGGCCGGATAAGGTGCAATTGCACCGCATCCGGCGTAACAGTCAGGCTATTTACCCGCAAACAGTTTCGGGATTTCCCGCAAACACCAGGACTTCGCTTCGCCCATACTGTCCCGACGCCAGGCCATGATGATATCTATTTCATTTGTCGATTCCGGGCTAACCACACGCAGCCGACCTGCGGCAATATCCTCTTCGACCAACGGATACGGCATGGTCGCTACACCCAACCCGGCTAACAGCGCCTGACGCTTATCTTCAATAGTGCTGACCGTCAGACGCGGTTGTTTATCGAGAAGCTGAACGGTCAGCACCGGGCGTTCACGGGCCGTATCCGCCACCGCTATGCCCCGGTATTTCACACGAGTGACTTCTGACAACGGTTCCGGCTCCTGGTGGATCGGGTGATTCGGTGCCGCCACATAAACGTTCATCAGCGAGTACAGCTTGCGCGAGTTAATTTCTGATGACGAGCGGAAATGCATATCCGGCGCGATCACGATATCCGCTCTGCCCTGCTCCAGACGCTCCCACGCCCCGGCCAGCACTTCAGTGATAACGGAAAGCTGCGTGTTTGCCTTTCCAGCGAGGCGGTCAATAAGCGGGAAGAATGCCGCCGTTGGCACCAATGCTTCGGTGACAATCGTCAGATGCGTTTCCCAACCACGGGCCAGCGCTTCAGCATCGGTCGTCAGCTTATCGGCAGCCTCCAGCAACACGCGGCCGCGTTCAAGCAGCATACGCCCGACGTTGGTAAATTTTGTGCGGTGACCTGAGCGGTCAAACAGCACAACATCCAGCTCTTCTTCCAGTTTCTGCATGGTGTAGCTGAGGGCGGAAGGTACGCGTCCCAGTTCATCCGCCGCCGCGGCAAAGCTGCCGCGCCTGTCTATTGCGTCCATGACGCGTAACGCTTCAAGCGTTAAAGCCCGTTCTTTGGCCATCTCGTTCTCATTCAGGAAATTTGAACATACCGGGCAGAATATCTGGCTAACAATGCAGCGTCTAGCCATTTAACATAAAAGGAAGTAAAGAGAGGTCAAGAACTATGATTACTACCCGTACAGCCAAACAATGCGGGCAAGCAGACTACGGCTGGCTGCAGGCCCGTTATACCTTCTCCTTTGGACACTATTTTGATCCTAAATTGCTGGGTTATGCCTCGCTGCGTGTTCTGAACCAGGAAGTTCTGGCACCGGGGGCCTCTTTCCAGCCACGTACCTATCCAAAGGTTGATATCGTCAATCTGATCCTCGAAGGGGAAGCAGAGTATCGCGACAGCGAAGGTAACCATATTCAGGCCAAAGCCGGAGAGGTGTTACTGCTCGCTACGCAACCTGGGATCAGCTACAGCGAGCACAATATCAGCAAAGACAAGCCCCTGACCAGAATGCAGCTATGGCTGGACGCCTGCCCGCAGCGAGAAAACACCTGCGTGCAAAAAGCGACGCTGAATGCCGGCAAGCATCAACTGCTTGCTTCACCTGACGGTGAACAGGGCAGTCTGCATCTTCGCCAGCAGGTGTGGGTACATCATGTTGAGCTGCAAAAAGGTGAATCACTGAGTTTTCAATTGCATGGACCTCGCGCATATTTGCAGTCGATCCATGGCACGTTCCACGCGGTCACTTCAGGTGCCGAAAAAGAAGCGCTTACCTGCGGTGATGGCGCATTTATTCGTGATGAAACTAACATAACGTTAGTTGCCGATACCCCATTGCGCGCTTTGCTGATAGATTTGCCCGTATAGTCATTGGAATCAAGGGAGTACGACTATTGAGCAAGAAGTCATCAAAAAAACGCCAGCCGCGAGTTGAGGCCAAAAAACAGGAAAGCGTCGTCTTTGGCTACGAGGAGATGCTAACGGAACTGGAAGCAATCGTTGCAGATGCCGAGCTGCGTCTGGAAGAAGAAGAAGCCGCCTGAAAAGGCGGCTTAGCGTTATGCCGGATGGCGACGCTAATGCGTCTTATCCGGCCTACGGTTTTGTAACGATGCGCCCCCGCAGGCCGGAAATCTGCGCGCCATCAGGCAGTCAGTCGCCAGATTAATGTGCCTTGCTGGCCATAATCTCAATGATCTGCTTGTCGGTTTCCTGCATTGAACGACACGCCAGCGCACACAAGTTAGCGATAGATTGTTCCACGTTATGCGCCACAATGCCTTCATTCCCCGTCACTGCGGTATCATCCAGCGCCATAAGTACCGCTTTCCAGGCTGCTGACGCACTGGTAGAGACTTTCATTGCACAGCTGTTCGAGGCGCCATCGCAAATCATCCCACTCACATCGCCAATCATGCTGCTAATAGCCATAGCGATAGTGCCGTAACGACCATCCACCACCCATGCCATACCTGCCGCGGCGCCCATTGCTGCGGTCGTTGCCGCACACAGCGCAGACAAACGCGGAAGCTGATGATGGATGTAGATAGCACTCAGGTGAGATAACATCAGCGCACGAGCCAGTTTCTCTTCATCGGCCCCAAAGTGTTCAGCCACCACCATCACCGGAACAGTGGCAGTAATACCCTGATTGCCGGAACCGGAATTACTCATTGCGGGCAACGTCGCCCCGCCCATTCGCGCATCCGATGCCGCGCTGGTACGAATAAGAATGGCGGTTGAGAGATCGTTAGCCAGCAGACCACGTGCGCACTGTTTCTCAAGCGTGGTGCCGATATGCAAGCCCCAGCTACCGCTTAATCCTTCCTGAGACAACGCGCCGTTCAGTTTTGCCGCATCAAGAATAAAGCGAATAGCGTCAAACGGCACAGCATTCACAAATGCCACAATCTCTTCCAGCGACGTGTGGGATAGCACTGCCAGCGGGGATTCCTGCTCATCAGCCTGAACCTGCTCAGGCTGAGTAAACACCACGCCTTTGTTGGTCTCGATATGCACAATGTTGGTATGACCGCCGACAATCGTCACGCACGCCCAACCTTCCGAGCTGTATACCTTAGCGCGGGAAAAGAGGATATCCTCGCAAGGCTCCTGCAGCATCACCGCCACCTTCCCGGCGGTCAGCATCGCTTTGGCATCGGCAATCGCTTGTGGCGACGCGTCTTTCAGTACCTCCAAACCGGCTTGGGCATTTCCCCCCAGCGCACCCAGCGCCGCCGCGACAGGTAACCCGACCATTCCGGTACCCGGTACGGTAACGCCCATGCCGTTTTTCATCAGGTTTGGTGAGACCCACGCATCAATGCGTTCCACCGCGCCGTCCAGCTCAGCAGAAGCGGCGGCCGCCGCCAGAGCCAGAGAGATAGGTTCAGTACAACCCAGCGCAGGTTTCACTTCTTCCTGCACCGCGCGAATAAAACTATCCCATAATGGATTCAATGTAGTCTCAAACATAACAACAACCCTTGCTCAGATAACTCAGGAAAATGCCAGGAACGGAGAAACGCACAACAACAGGCCGGTAACGATAATCAGGTACAGAGAGGCGCCTTTGTATTTGTGCAATGCAGGAACTTTGTAGACCAGCCAGGCCGGGATCAAGCAGCCCACCATGCCGAAGATTGGGCTACAAATAGAGGTGAAGCTCAGTACCGGCGCATTGAGCACAATTGCACTCCAGGCCAGTAAGATAGCGAAGACCATAATGCCGCGTTGAACCAGAGTTTCGTTGATCTTCTCGGCTGGCATTTTGCGGCGCAGCACATTCATCACGATCCCCTGAGTGGCCTCACGAAAGCCTAAGTAAACACCGAAGAAGGCGGTCATCACGGCGAAAATGTTCAGGATAACGCTGACGATTTTCACCCACCCTGCACCATCACCACTGATAAACTGCGCGGCAATCGCCAGAGCGGAAATATTCTGCTCATAGGCTTTAACCGCTTCGTCGTGGCCCATCGCCAGCGTGAAGGACACGGCGTAGAAAAAGACGGTGACAAACAGAATACCGAACGCGATGTTCATGGCACGCAGAGCTTTATGGCGTGCCACTTCAATCGATTTCTCACGAGAGCGGTACGAAATAACCATCGGGCTTAGCGTCTGAATAAACAGAATTGAAGTCAGGGTAAACGGCAGCGTGATAATTGCATTTTTGATCAGCAGCGCCATCGGCGGCAGCGAACCTGCGTTATATAAATGCCACATCCCGACCATCGATACACCGAGCGCCGCGACCACCAGCAGCTTGGTCAGTACCATACCGGTAGAGATTTTAAACAGCAGTTTTTCTCCGCGTGACGAGATGGCAACGAGGATGCAAATCAGCACCAGGCCATAGAACGGGCTGTCAGACAGCAACCCTTCAGTGACGCCAAACGTGTGCAGATAAGAGGCGCTATCGTTAGTGATAGCCGTGGAGTACACGAACATCCAGATAACCAGCATCACAAAATATAATGCGCCTAACAGGATGCCCCAGTTTTTACCCAAATAGCCGCTGATTACGCTCGGGTAGTCTTTGCATTCCGGGGATTCCGCCAGCGTGTTGATAAACAGGCGCTGGAATAAATACATCGCAGGATAGCCGATAATCGAGGAGAGCAAGAAAACCCACAGCCCCATCAGCCCTACCTGGACGGGAAGGAAAACAATCCCCGCACCAATTGCCATACCAATACTCATAATGACCCAGCCCGTGTCCGTGCTGTCGAACTTAATGGCTTCCCGCCATTCACTTTCGGTCATTCCCGCCCGACGCGCAGGCGCTGATGCGTCGAGTATTACGCTACTATTCGTTGCCGTTTCCATAATTTCCCGCTTAATGTGTAGGTAGAGGTTTTTTTTATTTTATCGCACTGCTTCAAGGCGATACGCAGTACGTGAGATGCAGGCAAGCTATTGGAGTAATGAAGAAATCATACGCGCAGGGTTAGAGAAAAACTTCACAAACAATCCCCTGTAATTGCTGATAGTTAAGAAATATTTTCTCTTTTAAACTCACATAAAGAATGTAATTTCTAATTTTGAAGCCGATCACAACAAAAAATGTGCACTAAAGTGCACCTTTTTTATTCTGCTATGTTAATTGATTCATTGCCGGATGGCGGCGCTTGCGCCTTATCCGGCCTACAAAAGCGTGCAAATCGTAATCACGGCCATTAACCTCAGGTACAAACCACTTTAATTGCCAGGCCTCCACGTGAGGTTTCACGGTATTTGTCGTTCATGTCTTTGCCCGTCTCGTACATGGTCTCGATCACTTTATCGAGTGACACGCGTGGCTCGGACGTCCGGCGTAACGCCATTCGCGCGGCGTTGACGGCTTTCACTGCATTGATCGCATTACGTTCAATACACGGAATCTGCACCTGTCCGGCGACCGGATCGCAGGTCAGCCCCAGGTTATGCTCCATCGCAATTTCCGCCGCAATACAAACCTGTGACGGGCTACCGCCAAGCAGTTCTGTCAGCCCGGCTGCCGCCATGGAACAGGCTACGCCAATTTCACCCTGGCAGCCGACTTCGGCACCAGAAATCGAGGCGTTCATCTTATACAGCGCGCCTATCGCCCCGGCAGCCAGCAAATAACGGGCGATGGAGTTGGCATTCACCGGACGGCGGAACTTGTCGTAATAAGCCAGCACGGCAGGGATAATCCCGCATGCGCCATTGGTCGGTGCGGTCACAACCCGACACCCGGCGGCGTTTTCTTCGCTCACGGCCAGCGCGAACATGTTGATCCAGTCAATGACGTTCATCGGATCGCTGGACAAGTTATCACTGGAGACCAGCAGCCGACGCAGTGCCACGGCGCGACGCGGAACATTGAGTGGACCAGGCAGAACGCCTTCGGTGTTCATGCCGCGTTCAATACCAGCGTGCATGACATCCCAGATCGCGGCGAAGCCAGCATCAATCTCTTCTTTGCTGCGCATCGCCAGCTCGTTTTGCATCATCAGACCGGAAACGGAAAGTCCGTTTCGCTCGCACAGTTTCAGCAGTTCGCCAGCGGAATGAAAGTTGTAGGGCACGTGTGCTTCAACGTCATGTGCCTGACCAAACTGCTCCTCTTCAACGATAAAACCACCGCCGACAGAGTAATAGGTTTTGCTTAATAGCGTTTCGGTGCCGTTCCACGCGGTGATACGCATGCCATTTTCATGGCGCGGCAGCGTTTCGCTATGGAAGAGAATATTTTCATCTGGAGAGAAATCGACAACATGTGTACCCTCAGCAACCGGTAAACGTCCGGTACGGGCCACTTCCTGAGTAAAACCAGCGATTGAATCTATATTAACGTTTTGCGGACTGTTACCGGCCAACCCCATCATGATGGCGACATCTGTCGCATGACCTTTTCCGGTCAGGGAAAGTGATCCATAAAGATCGACCACAATATGCGTAGCCTTGGAGAGTTCCCCGCTGCTGACCAACAGATCGATAAAGCTTTTACCTGCGTTCATTGGCCCCACGGTATGGGAGCTGGAAGGTCCAATGCCAATCTTAAAAATATCGAATGCGCTAATCATATCCACACCCTCGGATTGCCGTTCAGTGAAGACCAGGTTTCACACTCATTAAAGGATCGGGGCGATCCGCACGATCGCCCCGCAGGGGATTACACCGTGTCGCCACGTACGGCGATGGCTTCAATCTCCAGCTTTACATCCTTCGGTAAGCGGGCGACCTGCACGCAGCTGCGCGTGGGGTAGATTGCCTTGTGCTCATCAAAGAACTGCTGGTACACCTGGTTAATCGTGGCGAAGTCGTTCAGGTCAGAAACGAAAACGGTCGTCTTTACGATATCGCTTACTTTCAAACCGGCGGACTCGACAATCGCTTTCACGTTTTCCAGACTCTGACGTGCCTGATCGACCACGTTGTCAGCCACTTCACCGGTCTGCGGACACACCGGGATTTGACCTGACGTCAACACCATGCTGCCCAGATCCACACCTTGTACGTAAGGCCCAATCGCCCCTGGCGCGCATTCGGTTGCAATAACTTTTCTCATAGCCCCTCCGGCGTCAGAGCGCCTGGGTGAAAGTACGTGAAATAACATCCTGCTGCTGTTCGCGGGTCAGCGCGTTAAAGCGCACCGCATAGCCAGACACGCGGATCGTCAGGTTCGGATAGTTTTCCGGGTGTTCAATAGCATCCATCAACATTTCACGGTTCATGACGTTAACGTTCAGATGCTGCCCGCCTTCCACATGCGCTTCGTGATGGAAATATCCGTCCAGCAGACCGACCAGGTTGGTTTTACGTACGCTGTCCTCTTTGCCCAGCGCAGCCGGCACAATGGAGAAGGTGTACGAGATACCATCTTTGGCATAGGTAAATGGCAGTTTGGCAACAGACGTTAATGACGCGACAGCCCCTTTACGATCGCGGCCGTGCATCGGGTTCGCCCCTGGCGCGAATGGCGTGCCCGCGCGACGTCCATCCGGCGTATTACCGGTTTTCTGTCCATACACCACGTTGGAGGTGATGGTCAGAATGGACTGCGTCGGCACCGCGTTACGATAGGTTGGCAACACTTTAATTTTCTTCATAAAGCGTTCAACCAGGTCGCAGGCAATGCTGTCTACGCGCTCGTCGTTGTTACCGTATTGCGGATAGTCGCCTTCGATTTCGAAATCGACAGCCAGACCATTTTCATCACGAATTGGTTTCACTCGCGCGTACTTAATCGCTGACAGAGAATCCGCCGCTACGGAGAGGCCCGCCATACCACACGCCATCGTGCGATAGACGTCACGATCGTGCAGCGCCATCAGCGACGCTTCGTAGCTGTACTTGTCGTGCATGTAGTGGATGATATTCAGAGCGCTGATGTACTGCACGGCCAGCCAGTCCATAAAGTGGTCCAGGCTCTCCATCACCGTGTCGTAATCCAGCACATCATCCATCAACGGTGCGGTTTTCGGTCCGACCTGGATTTTCAGTTTCTCATCCACACCGCCGTTGATTGCGTACAGCAACGTTTTGGCGAGGTTGGCACGTGCACCGAAGAACTGCATTTGTTTGCCGATAACCATCGGGCTAACGCAGCAGGCAATGGCATAGTCATCGCTGTCAAAGTCTGCACGCATCAGGTCGTCGTTTTCATACTGCAAAGACGATGTGACGATAGATACCTGGGCGGCATATTTTTTGAAAGCAATCGGTAGCTGCTCAGACCACAGCACCGTCAGGTTCGGCTCAGGTGCCGGTCCCATGGTGTGCAGCGTATGCAGGTAGCGGAACGAGTTTTTCGTCACCAGCGTGCGGCCATCCAGCCCCATCCCACCGATAACTTCGGTCGCCCAAATAGGGTCACCGGAGAACAGGGTGTCGAATTCCGGCGTACGCAGGAAGCGCACCATACGGATCTTCATGATGAAGTGGTCGATCAGTTCCTGCGCCTGCTGCTCGGTTAAGGTACCTGCTTTAAAGTCACGCTCAATGTAGATATCGAGGAACGATGCGGTACGGCCCAGCGACATCGCGCCGCCGTTCTGGGATTTCACCGCAGCCAGGTAAGCAAAGTACACCCACTGTACCGCTTCCTGCGCATTACGCGCCGGGCGGGAGATATCGCAACCATACTTCGCCGCCATTTCCTGCATTTGCAGCAGGGCGCGACGGTGTTCAGACAGTTCTTCACGCAGGCGAATCGTGGCTTCAAGATTCTGGCCCCACTCCAGATTCGACTGGAGATCGGCAAATTGCAGTTCACGTTCACGCACCAGGTAGCGAATACCGTACAGCGCCACGCGGCGGTAGTCGCCGATAATGCGGCCACGACCATAACCATCCGGCAGGCCCGTCAGTACGCCGGATTTACGACAGCGCAGCATATCCGGAGAGTAGGCATCGAACACACCCTGGTTATGGGTTTTACGCAGTTCTGTAAACTGATATTCAAAATCAGCGTCCATCTCACGACCATAAGCATCAAAAGAGCTTTTGATCATATTGATGCCGCCAAACGGATGCAGAGCGCGCTTGAGCGGCTTATCCGTTTGCAGACCGACAATCTTTTCCAGTTCCTGTTCAATATAACCCGCATCGTGTGCGGTAATTGTCGTTGCAATATTGGTATCGAAATCAACCGGCGCATGCGTTGAGTTTTCAATACGAATACCCGCCATAACCTTTTCCCACAGCGCAGTGGTTGCTGGAGTTGCTTCGGCGAGGAAAGATTCATCCCCTTCATAAGGCGTGTAGTTGTGCTGAATAAAATCACGGACATTAATTTCTTCTTTCCAGTCCGTACCTTTAAAGCCATTCCAGGCTTCGGCATACAGCATATCGCTGGTATCGATATTTACCTTCATGAAAAATAATCTCTCTGCTGAAATTTAATTATGCAAATTCTACTGGTGTATTAATTTTGCCTAACGCAATGGCATCACGCGCAATCATTTTCTCTTCATTTGTGGGAATTACCGCACAAATAACACGAGAATCTTTATTAGAGATAATTCTTTCGCCGTGAGAATTTGGCAGACTATTCATCTCGCTGTCGATATTCACACCTAAAACGGCAAGATGCTCAATCACCAGACGACGAATTAATACCGAGTTCTCACCTATTCCACCGGTGAAAATAATCCCATCAAGACGATGCAGTGATGCGGCATGTCCGGCGATATGGCGTGCAATACGATGCACAAACGTTTTAATCGCCAGTTGTGCGCGTTCGTGTCCTTCGTGCCAGGCTTTTTCCAGCGTACGTAAGTCGGACGACAAACCGGAAATACCCAACAGGCCAGATTCCTTATTCACTACGCGCTCAAGGTCGCTCAGCGTCTGGTTGGTTTCGCTGGCAATCCACGCCATCGCGCCAAAATCGACGTCGCCACTGCGTGTGCCCATCATCAGCCCTTCCAGCGGCGTCATACCCATTGAGGTATCAACGCTCTGTCCATTACGTACCGCACAGATAGACGCGCCGTTCCCGAGGTGAGCCACAACCAGGCCAGAATCGTCATGCGGTAGCTCAAGCAGCTCATGCGCACGTTGAGAAACATAACGGTGCGACGTGCCGTGGAAGCCATAACGACGAACACCCAGCTCCTCAAAATATTTCCACGGTAAACCGTACATATACGCTTCAGGCGCCATTGTCTGGTGGAAGCTGGTATCAAATACCGCGACCTGCTGCACGCCTGGGAAAAGGTGCTGAGCGGACTCGATCCCACTCAGGTTCGCATAATTATGTAACGGTGCTAAAGGAGAGACCCGGCGAATATTCTCGATAACTTCGTCAGTAATAATTGCTGATTCGGTAAAGATATTTCCGCCGTGGGCAATACGGTGGCCAATTAGGGCCACGCTGTCCATTAAATTACGGTTCTCCAGTTCAACGGCAATAGCCTTTAATGCATCTTCGTAGCTGTGGTGAGCCAGCTTAGCTGGCTCACCTCCATTAATGGCTATGAACGCATTTTCAGAGTTAATACCGTCTGCAATTCCCGCCATTAAAACTTCACAGTTTGCTGCATCCAGCACTGAGAATTTAATGGAAGATGAACCGCAGTTAATAACCAGTACTACCGGAAACTCATTCATTTCACTACTCCGCTCATCCTGAGCTTATGGATTAAAACAGTTTGTAAACGATGTTCAGGATGGTCAGCAAACCAATCACGGTAACAAACACGTTATCCAGACGGCCACGGTATTTCGCCAGTGACGGCGCTTTACGGATGGCATACATCGGCAGCAGGCAGAGCAGTGAGGCGATAATTGGCGCACCCATCGCTTCAATCAGGTCCAGGATGTTCGGGTTGGCGTAAGCTACAACCCAGGTGGAACCCATGATGAAGATCATGCTGATAGTGTTGAGTTTGCCGGCGGAAACTTTGGTTTTATCGCCTTTGTAACCAAACTTCAGCACCAGACCGTTCAGACCTTCCAGCGTGCCCAGATAGTGACCGAAGAAAGATTTGAAGATAGCAACCAGCGCAATGATAGAAGCACCGTATTCCAGAACGGTGGCGAAGGTGGACTTCGTACCGGACAGTGACGCGAAGTGGTTCGCCAGGTAAGACAGTACTGGAATGTTCTGCGCTTTCGCTTCAGCCATGTTGGCCGGAGAGAGTGTGAACAGGCAGCTAAAGGCGAAGAACATTACCACCGCAACCATCAGCATACTGGCGCGGGAGATGATTTTAGAACATTTCTGCTCGGTAAATTCACGACCAAAATCTTTCTCATACTCTTCACGTTTAGAGACCACGAAGGAAGAAACAATCGGCGAGAAGTTGAAAGAGAACACCATGATGGAAATACCCAGCCACACAGTGACCAGAATACCGTCATGACCCGTCAGCGCGATATTGCTGAGATCAACCTGCTGGATAACCGCAGAGTTCCAGTAAGGAATCAATGACAGAGAGATAAGCACCAGGCTGGTAATAAACGGCCATACCAGGTAGCTCATCACTTTAACCATCAGATCCTTACCAAACCAGATGACGAATGCCATCAGCAGCAGCAGGAACAGGGCGACAAAGCCACGGTTCAGCGCAGGCATCTGTAACTGGTTTTCCCAGAAGGTCATAAAGGTGTTGGTAATGGTGACGCCGTAAATCCACAGCAGCGGACAAATCGCAAAGAAGTAGAGGAACGTGATAACCACGCCGCCCGTTTTACCAAAGTGCTCTTCAACCGTTTCTGTGATGTTGCCGGAAGGATTAGAACCGGAAAGACACAGGCGTGCCAGCGCACGGTGGCAGTAGAAAGCGATGGGGTATGCTAACACCAGCATCAACAGAATGGGGATCAAGCCGCCAAAACCTGCGCGGATAGGGAAGAACAACACCCCGGCGCCGATGGCTGTACCAAATAAACCCAGTGTCCAGGTGGTGTCTGATTTGCGCCAGGACGATTGTTTTGTCTGGCTGGATACAATGCTATCAGTAGTACTCATATCCTATCCTCAACGAAGTATATTAAGCGTCAACTAAACCAGTAATTTGGGATACACGAGAAAGATCGATATTACCGCCAGAAATAATGCTGACTGTTTTTCTGTTCTGGATATAGCTATCTAATTTCCCGCTTAATAATGCTGCGCATGCCAGCGCGCCGGCACCTTCAGTCACAACTTTATTTCGCTGAATTAATGCCACCATGCTGTTGCGAATTTCATCTTCGCTGACCAGGACAATGTCATCTACCAACTCACGAACGATTTCATACGTTAAAGTACCCGGGCGAGAGACGTCACAGCCATCCGCCAGGGTGCCGGTCGTTCGGTGCGTGGTTATTTCTCCAGCGTGGAAAGATGCCGCCATGCCGTGAACGTTTTCAGACTGCACACCAATAATTCTAATTGTTGGGTTGATAGATTTAATTGCTACGGCAACACCCGCAATCAGTCCGCCACCGCCAATTGGCACAATCACGTTATCGACATCGTACAGATCTTCCAGAATTTCCAGACCAATAGTGCCCTGACCAGCAATAACTTTCGGGTCATCATATGGCGGAATAAAGATACGGCCTTCAGTTTCCACAATCTCGCTGACCTTCGCGATGGTGTCGTTGAAGTTGTCGCCGTGCAGCACAACTTCTGCGGAGTAATCGCAAGTTGCCGCCACTTTAGATTTCGGCGCGCCTTTTGGCATCACCACTTTGCCGTCGATACCGAGCATAGCGCAGGAGAGAGAAACGCCCTGTGCATGGTTACCCGCAGAACACGCCACCACACCTTTGCGTCTTTCGGCTTCGGTTAATGAACTGAGCTTATTAAAAGCACCACGGATTTTAAATGAGCCCGTACGCTGCATGTTCTCGAATTTGAGGAAAATCTCCCCTTTGCAACGTTCACTAAAATAGTTAGAGCGAGGCATTCCCGTTTTATAAATTTTCCCCGCCAGTCTTTTTTTCGCTTCGAGGATATCTTCAATTGCAACTGGGAGATCGTATGTAATGTGCATTAGAACCTCTTACTAGGGTATTAAAGTAAATAGATAGCCGTGACCATTGTCAGATATAGACAGATGGCGTTTATTTTGTGTTAAAACAAATTCAATCTTTAATCAATTTCAATTAATTGCCTTCGTCTCCGACAATTATATGATGAATACTCTTTGGCTAATTCCACCAAAATAGATGCTGCTTTTTTAATTCGATAATTTTTCGACCATACGGCGGCATAACGCGCGACGGGTAAGGTTTCTTCTACCGGGATAGTAATAAACTGGTTTGAGCCAAACGGTGTGGTCATATCGCAGGGAATTACTGTTAAGAAATCAGCATTGAGAACAAGATTATAAATCGTAACGACAGAGTCTGTTTTAACGATGTTTTCACTGCTGATGCCATTATTTTGTAACGTGGTGAGAAGTTCGCTGTAGTACCCCATATTCGTTTGTGGCAACACCCACTGTTCGTTTTTCAACGCGCTCAGCGAGGTGATGCCGGTGCATGTTCGGGACTTGCTGGCAACCAGGATGAAGTCTGACTCAAAGAGCGGCTCGACGTGCAGATCGTGCAGTTTCATCTCATCACTTAGCGTACCGATGGCGAAGTCCAGACGCCCGTCACGAATCGCCGGTAAGAAGGAGGAGAGCTGAGCTTCATACATAGAAACCTGCGCTTTCGGGAACACTTCTTTGAATTTTTTAATCATGCCGGACATGATGGTAAAGGCAATCAGTGAAGGAAAGCCAAACGACACATCAACGACCGCGTTGCTGGTCATGCTGTTCATCTCATCAACCATGTTTTTCATTTCGCGGGTAATGGATTCAGACCATGAAAGCATCACCTGACCTGCCTGGGTCAGCGTCACACCGGTATTTTTACGTACGACTAACTCAATGCCAAAATAAGCCTCAACATCGTTAATGATTTTGCTGACAGCGGGTTGAGTTAAACCTAATTCTTTTGCAGCCGAGCCGATAGAACCACTTCTAATGACTTCCTGAAAGACCACTAAATGCTGTGTTTTAGGGAGAGTAATAGTATTCATATCGACCTGCGTTAATTACTTTGTTGACGGCAGGAAGTGTACCAAATTAAGCAATCGAGGATATGTGCGACCACTCACAAATCCCCTTCACTTACATTTTGTAAGATTATTATGAAACAATAAAACACTTTGTAATCAATGAATTACAAAAACATGATCTCACTTTAACCTGACTTTAATCAAAAAAAGATGGGGGGATAACGGAATTTTATGGCAATAACACACCTGTTTTTTTCGCTATTTCCAAAAATCGTGAAAGGCTATATTTCAATCAATTACAGAGCAATTATCCGGCAAAATGATGCTTAAATTTAATAAGCAACTTATCAAATTTAATTATATTTTAATTGTAACCATGAATAAATAACGCCATGCATCACATTTTTTCGCCTTATTTGTTTGTAAAGAAACATTGCATTTATTAATATTTAAATTAAACAATACATAAAATTATCATATGCAACATTACATTAACACTGATTTTGTACGATTTATCAGCAAGTAATTTTGTGATGGCGATCGATTGCGTTCATTTATTCTCGAGAAAAACGTATCGCACAGCGTTTTGTGTTGCTTGTCACAAAACGGGAAATATCCACCAGTACCTTTTGCCAGAAAAAGAAAGTTATCCCCTTCAATAAAGGGAAAGCCACTTCTCATTGCGAGCCGCCGGGTTACATCATTAACGCCATACTTAAATGCGCTGTCACTTCATGAAGGGGGATTTGCACCCAGCAATGGTTTTCTTCATCACAAAAAGTGACCTCATTGTCGCTACCGTCGATAAGCAAAATAAAACGTGCCCCCTGGCGTTGCGCGTTCTTCTGCCGGGTCGATAAGCGTAGCGTGGAGCAATCATTGACAATGCTCAAATGCGGGAAATTACGCCTGAGCCGGCGGCCAAGCAGTATTGCCTGATCCCGTGCCCGTTCCTGGCTGGGTATGATGACAACATCGACATGCTTAGCGTAATCGCTGCTTTTTTTCGTCGCGGTGAGCAACTGCATAATCGGTTCCAGCATAAAAGCGAAGCCACATGCAGAGACAGGATGCCCAATCAGCCGGCTGGCGCTATTGTCGTAACGCCCGCCCCGACACAGTAATTTATTGTGATGCAACGAATCCGCATACCATTCGAAAAGCTGGTCGTTATAGTCATTTACGGGGAAGAGATTTTTATCGTGGGTAAAAGGAATATTCAGTGAAGTCAGTGAGTCGCAAAGATGCGTAAAACGCTGACGGGATTGTAATGACAGGCATGCTTCAAGTTGCGGCGCTTTTTCTGCCAGCCGCAGCATCAAATTATCTTTATCACTCAGTAAACGCTCTGGATGTTGCTCCAGGCAAGCTAACTGCCGGGCATTAAGCAGTGATGCCAGCGGCTGATAGTATTGCTGCAAGTGACGGCGAAATTGAGTGAACTCCTCGACATTGCCTAATGCATTGATTTTGAGTTCGACAAACGGCAACAGCTGTAGTGATTTGAAAAAATCGTACTGTAAGGAAATGAGTTCAATCTCAATGCCAATATCTGGATAGCCAAACGCTTCCACGCCTAATTGGTGAAATTGGCTGATGTTCTGCTGGTTCTGACGGCGGAACATTGCCCCCAGATACCATAATCGTGTGCCGATTTGTAAATTCTGATATTGCGATAGAAGCCGTAGACAGCCCATCGTTCCATCACCACGAAATAACGCCTGATGATTAAGCATTAGCTCATCACTTTCACCGGAAAAAGACCTCGTCGCGTTTTCTTCCAGCCTTTCAAGAAGTGGCATGCGGATCTCCTTGTAGCAATACTGCTGCAATAAATACTCCGCTTTTTTTTCCAGCCACTCCCAGTCCGCGGCGGGGTTCTGGTAATGCTTACGTGGACGACCACTTTTTCGTGGCCGCAGATTTCGCTGATATTTTTCTTCCAGCGACTGAGAGTAAGGCGTCGTTGCCAGTAGGCAGTTTTGCACCAGTGATGACTCAATACGCGTAATGACTGCTGGAACAATCATCCCCAGGCAAAATCGCTGGTAGGCACCTGAACGCTGCGCCGCATTTTCTCCGAGACGCAGGTACTCTTCATGGGGAGTGATCCGCACTTCGGGGGAATCAGCAAAGCTATGATGAGGTGTTTCATCCACGCAATGGCATTCAACGTATTTTTTTGTCAGTAAGAAATAGGCGTTGGGTTCGACGGGGCAGCAGTTGTATCGACTATCCCAAAGCGTTCCGTGGCGTTGGTGACGGTGGTTGAAGTAGTGGGTGTAACCTTTGGCGATATATTGCATAAAACGCCCGAGGCATTCTTTATCAGGAGCGGACAGAAATAAAAATATTTTCTTTGATGAAAGTGAATACGCATGTAATTTTACTGCATAGATACTCATTGCGGTATCGACGCATTGATAAAAATACTGGTAATCCTCTTCACCTTTAAAAATAGTTTCATCATTATGCCCGCACAATTGCACGAGGTGAGGAATTCCATCGATAAATAATCGGTTTTTTCGTGGCATAGGAATAATGTGTAAATAATATTTAAGTTGGCTAAATAGTGTTTTTTATTAGTGCATAAGCCACGTCTGTTAATATATTACGATTTCTAAAGAATCTTACAGGAGCTACCAAAAGACAACAAGATACCCTTTTGATAGCCCAGTTCATTTATTTCTGGTTAAGCTCATCAAGTCGTAATGCAATATCTTGAATCGCTAGTAAATTTTGCTGGTTATTTTGTAAATCCCAAAGACGAATTTGTTGATCAGCATTAATGGTCAGAATAAAACGACAACCACTCTTAAGGGCATTTTGATGCTGTCGTTTAAGTTTGGTACCGCTACAATCAGTGAGGACACGTAAACCAGGCAAGTCTCGACGAAGCGCGCAAGCCAGCACTTGCACCTGTATACCCCCATCCTCCAGCTCACTGGTAATCACAACATCAGGATGGAATTGCCACTGAGGATTCAGGCCGTCATAAACGGTCTGCAGCAGAAGCAACAATCGTTCGATACCTATGGCGAACCCACAGGCAGGCAATTTCTTACCATTAAATAACTCAGCCAGACCATCATAACGACCACCACCGCAGACTGTCCCCTGAGAACCTAAGTCATCGGTAATCCATTCAAAAACAGTGCGTGAATAGTAATCCAACCCGCGCACCAGTCGTGGGTTAATGTGATAGGTTATATCGGCATTGTCGAGCAGAGTCCGCAACGTATTGAAATGCCGCTGTGAATCATCCCCCAAAAAATCCAGTAAACGTGGTGCATTTTCTATCATTTCTTGCATTTCAGGGTTTTTACTATCGAGGATTCGCAGAGGGTTTACGTCCAGGCGCTTGATGCTGTCTTCGTCCAACACGTCTCTATGCTGAGTAAACCAACTCACCAGTTCCCTACGATGTGCCTGGCGTTCTTCCGGCGTCCCTAATGAGTTAATTTCCAGCCGGACGTTCTGTGATATGCCTAAATCTTCAAATAGATCGCGCACCATAAAGATCAGTTCAGCATCAACATCGGCACCGGACATTCCGAAGGCTTCGACGCCAAACTGCGTGAACTGGCGTAACCGCCCTTTTTGCGGACGCTCGTAACGAAACATCGGCCCCTGATACCACAAACGCTGTGACTTGTTGTAACACATGTTATTTTCCAGGACCGCCCGCATACATCCGCTGGTTCCTTCCGGACGCAAGGTAATATGCTCGCCGCTTTTATCGGTAAAGTCGTACATTTCTTTTGAGACGATATCGGTCGCTTCACCCACCGCACGTTCAAAGAGCGCAACGGGTTCCAGGAGCGGCAGACGCATTTCCTGGTATCCATAACGAAACGCCATTTGATGAAATTTACGCTCCAGCCACTGCCACATTGGTGTTTCGTCAGGCAGCACATCGCGCATACCTCGTATGGCCTGAATTTTGCTCATGACAACTCCTTGCTTAATAAAGAAAAAGATTGTTCAGTTAAATTGTGCTGCGGGACACTCTTGTTCAGACGATGGCGCCGGGCAACATAAAGAAGGTAAAGAGGGATGGTGATCATCTGTAAAATAATTCCCCATACCACGGTGGAGGCACTCTCTGTCATTAACGCCAGCGCAATAAAGCTCAACGCAACCAGACTGAGGCAGCAATAAGTCCAGAAACTGGCATCACCTCCCCGGCGATGAACAACCATCATGACCGGCAGTGAGACTGCAGCAAATGCATAGGGGAGTAAGCTGGCAGAGATGGCCAATGTAATCACGCTCTGGAACTGGTTCTGCAGATTTGGCGACAATGTGAATAGCAGGAGTGCAGTCATCAGCGCTGCAGTAAAAACCAACCCACACCAGGGAACACCATGGCGGTTAGTACGGGCAAAAAAAGCAGGGAGCAAATTATCTTCCGCCGCAGCCCTGGGGACTTCCGTTTGCAGGATTTGCCAACCAGGCATCGCACCGAGGCAAGCGATAACAACCATGGCTGAAATAATCGCCCCAGCCGTACTGCCCCACATTGCTTTTGCACTGTCGGCAAAAGGTGAGGAAGAGTTCATCAGCACATCATGGGGGAGCAGCCCCATCATGACATTGGTTGAACTGGCATAACATAACCCAGCGATCCCCAAACCTAACAAGGTGGCCAGAGGTATAGTGCGGCGTGGGTTTTTCACTTGGCTAAACGAGACAGATGCAGACTCAATCCCCAGAAAACCCCATAATGAAATGGTTGCCGCGTTAATGATTGCCTGATGATCACTGACGCCACTCAGATTCCAGGCAGCCTGATAACGAGCAACGTCAAAATGCCCCCAGCCCATGACGCCGATGCTGAGGATCACCAGCACCATGCAACTGCCCGTGAACATTTGCATATAGCCAACCCGTTTTGCGCCACGTAATCCCCAAAGAACAGAGCACCAAAGCAGCACAATGCATGCCGTCGTGCCATAAAGTGGGTTGTGTAATACCGGGAAGAAGAAAGAGAGATATCCCACGCCGGCTAACAGCAGCGCGCAGTTGCCAATCCACGTTGACAACCAATAGAACAATGTCATTTGTAGGCCGATAAAGGGGCCAAAACTGGCAGTAATACTGGCTATGATGCCGCCATTGCGCGGAAATAACTCACTCATTTTGCAGAAAATGAGTGCCAGGGCAGCAATCGCTAAAAACGCGAGTCCCCATCCCCAGACAGAGATTGAACCTATTCTCGCAAGCGTGGCAGGCAGCATAAACACACCGCTACCCATCATATTTGATGCTGTCATCATGGTCAGCGCAAGCAGGCCCATTTGGTTTGTCTTCGCGCAACATTTATCCATGCCAGTCCTCATTTAATAGATCATGGTGAGATGAACGGGACTTCTCCCGCGCATGTTCAGGGCCAAAGTTTGTCGTTACAACCCATCGGTAAAGCGGTAATCTCGTTGCAGGCTCTGTAAGAACAGAGCCTGACAGACGCAACCGATAATGATTGGTCTCGGCATCGGTTGCGGCGCTCCTGAGGGCAGTGATGATTATCACTGCCCTTTCTTCATGCCGCCTGTTGGTTCAGGTCGGCAATGACATCGTCAATCAGCTCATCAATCTTGCTGGAGTCAAGGTGGTGGGCAGTGGTAATCAGGTGAGCGATGTCACCGGAGGTGGCCAAACAGTGCTTCTTCCAGACGGCTTCTGACGGGCAAGGGAAAACCACGGTAATTGAGTTTTTATTGCGCCAGGCATCAATACCCGCAGCCTGTAAGCGATCGACTGCGTACTGCGCCATATTCAGGCTATGTTCAATGCGGCGTTGCCAGTCGCTCCAGGAATGGCTGCGAATCGCTTCCCACATCATTAGCGGTGTGTGGCCGTTACGAGAACCAGAAATGGTTTTATCGTGTGCAGAGATGTAATCAATTTCGACAGAAATCCGGTCAACGTTTTTCCTTTTCGCTACCACAATGCCGCAGGGAATAGGCGAGCCAATCATTTTGTGGCCGGAAACGCCAATAGAATCAATACCATCAGCGAAGTTAAAAGGTTGCGGATCGTTCACAAACGGCAAAATCATACCGCTCAGCGCAGCATCAGCGTGTAGATAATAATCGTCACGTTTGATACCCAATTGACCAATCCGTTGTTGGATCTCAGCAATATTATCAATAGCGCCACGAACGGTTGTGCCGATATTTGCAAAAATAATCGGATGTTCTTCGTTGTCGCGTTGAATTTTACGAATCAAGTCATCATAGTCCATCTCGCCATTCGGTTGTGATTCCACCAGACTTGATTTAATGCGCAACAACTTAACAATTTTCGCAACGGAATAATGAGTATCTTTCGAGTAATAAAGCGTACCTTCTGGAAACAGTTCACGCCCCAAATAGCAGCCAAACATATTACCTTCCGTTCCCCCATTGGTAACGTAGCCCCAGCTTTCCTCAAATGGGATTTTAAAAATACTGGCGAAATACTCCATTACCTCTTTTTCAAAATCAAACGAGTTCAGCAAATAATTACAATACTCTCCCCAGTCGCCACAATTGTTTATAGAGAAACGCATAAACCGTTCCAGTATCGTGTAATCGAAGTCGGCTGACTCCGGGTAACCTATATTAAAATACTGATTTTTTACGCAATATGACCAAAAAGCATCGAGCTTATTCTGATCGACAATAGATAATGTCATTTTAAACTCCCATGGATGAAACTAATACAGTTGGATACGTTTAGATACGTTTATCTAAATAAAGAATATCCTGACCTTTCTTGCTGCGCCCGGCAGCAACAAAAGAGAATAATGGAATGGTTACCATCATCATCAAGATGCCCCAGAATATGGAGTCGCTGCCAGAACCAAGCAAAGCAAAAATGCAGTAAATCATGCCAATAACAACCAACGTGCAGTAAAACATAAACGTTCTTCCACGATTGGCTTTCTTTGAAACAAGGATAATTGGAAGCGAAATCAGGGCGTACATATATGGCAGAAGTGAAGCAAATACCGACATTAAGATTACAGCCTGGAATTGTTTCGCCAGATTCGGAGAGGCCGTCAGAAGCAAGACAATACTCATTAATACACCGGTAAAAATGAGGCTTTTCATCGGGACATCTTGCTTGTTGGTTTCTTCAAAGAATTTCGGGAAAAGTCCTTGTTGAGCACCTGCGCGCGGGCCTTCTGACTGAAGTATCA
The DNA here is from genome assembly GCF_014103415.1 of Citrobacter sp. RHBSTW-00671. NCBI lineage: Bacteria > Pseudomonadati > Pseudomonadota > Gammaproteobacteria > Enterobacterales > Enterobacteriaceae > Citrobacter > Citrobacter sp. RHBSTW-00671. The sequence goes on along the minus strand of NZ_JABXPR010000001.1, from coordinate 1,129,849 downwards.
GCCAACCTGAAATGGAACCAAAGCAGGCAATGATGCTCAGTGCGGAAGCAATGTTCCCTGCCGTATTACCGAACATATAGCGTGCGGCATCAGCAAAAGGTGCTGCTGAATCGACCAGAACGTTATGTGGTACTAACCCCATAATAACGGTGCAGCTACCGACATAGCATACGGAAGCGATTAATAACCCCATAACGGTAGCCCGAGGAACCGTACGTTCAGGATCTTCGACCTGACCGGTAGAAACGACTGCAGATTCAATACCAAGGAAGCCCCATAGCGCAATCGACGCAGCAGAAATTATTGCTGAGGAATCACTATGACCCGTTCCATTATAAACTTCAGTATAGAGCGATGGGTTAAACCAGAACCACCCAATAAATCCTACGCCTAATATTACGATTAACCCGCAGGTTGCGGTAAAGGATTGTGCCCGCCCCGCAACTTTGGCACCAAAACTAGCAAGGAAAACAAATGCCCACAGAATAATAATTGCGGCAATACAACCGTAAGTTGGATTTTTAAGCTCTGGGAAAAAGAAACTGAGATAGCCGACACCTGCGACCAATAGTGCAACGTTACCTACCCATGCGCTGATCCAATAGCACATTGTTGTCTGAAACCCAATGAATGGGCCAAAGGCATCACTGGCATAAGCCACGATACCGCCGGTACGAGGTGTAATTAAACTGGTTTTAGCGAAAACTAATGCAAGTGCAATAACGCCGATGATGGTAAATACCCATCCCCATATTGAGATGGAGCCTATTCCTGCGAGATTAGTTGGCAACATAAATACGCCAGACCCCATCATATTTGATGCGGTCACTAACGTTAGGGCAATGACTCCCATTTTATGAGCAGAGCCTGAGCTTACTGTTCCCATAATGGTTTCCTATTAATTTAAAATTTTGCAATAAGTGGAAATTCGTACTGAATTCGTGGGCCATTGTTATGAATAGAAATGTCCATTATTGTGACAACAATCAAAAATAATAATTAATCAATTTTTTTTGAGCGGTTTTTTTGCTCACTTTTTAACCATTTTATCGGTAATTGACTCTGTCCCCTTTTATTCGACCTGAATAAAACAAAGGCGACACTAAAATAATCAGGAAAAAAATCACGACGATCGTTTATTAATAATGTACTTTTTTGTTGATGGTGTTGTTTCAATGTTAACAATTATGAGTAATTTAAAGACACCTAGTTATCACGCCAAAAACGGGCATTTCTGATATGGATAAAGTAGAAGGGTGTGATTCAAAAGAGGGAACATAATTTATGTTACAACAGATAGAACGATGACTTCCTGCGGGCTACGCCTCACAAAGCAAAAACCCCGCCGAAGCGGGGTTTTATAAAGAGCGAAGCTGACCGATAAGGCGCGTTATTTTGAGTATAGCGTCGTGGACAGTCATTCATTTAGCCTGCCCAGAAAGCAAAAACCCCGCCGAAGCGGGGTTCTGTAAAGAGTGAAGCTGACCGATAAGCCGCGTTATTTTGAGCATAGCGTCGTGGACAGTCATTCATTTAGCCTGCCCAAAAAGCAAAAACCCCGCCGAAGCGGGGTTCTGTAAAGAGCGAAGCTGACCGATAAGCCGCGTTATTTTGAGTATAGCGTCGTGGACAGTCATTCATTTAGCCTGCCCAAAAAGCAAAAACCCCGCCGAAGCGGGGTTCTATAAAGAGTGAAGCTGACCGATAAGCCGCGTTATTTTAAGCATAGCGTCGTGGACAGTCATTCATTTAGCCTGCCCAAAAAGCAAAAACCCCGCCGAAGCGGGGTTTTATAAAGAGTGAAGCTGACCGATAAGCCCCGTTATTTTGAGCATAGCGTCGTGGACAGTCATTCATTTAGCCTGCCCAGAAAGCAAAAACCCCGCCGAAGCGGGGTTTTATAAAGAGTGAAGCTGACCGATAAGCCGCGTTATTTTGAGCATAGCGTCGTGGACAGTCATTCATTTAGCCTGCCCAGAAAGCAAAAACCCCGCCGAAGCGGGGTTTTATAAAGAGTGAAGCTGACCGATAAGCCGGGTTCTGTCGTGGACAGTCATTCATCTAGGCCAGCAATCGCTCACTGGCTCAAGCAGCCTACCCGGGTTCAGTACGGGCCGTACCTTGTGAACCCCTATTTGGCCTTGCTCCGGGTGGAGTTTACCGTGCCACGGACTGTTACCAGCCGCGCGGTGCGCTCTTACCGCACCCTTTCACCCTTACCTGATCCCACTTGCGTGGGCCATCGGCGGTTTGCTCTCTGTTGCACTGGTCGTGGGTTTCCCCCCCAGGCGTTACCTGGCACCCTGCCCTATGGAGCCCGGACTTTCCTCCCCTCCGCCCGTCTCCCCCGAAGAGGACGACGACGAAGCGGCGACTGTCTGGTCAGCTTCGGCGCGCAGTATAGAGGGTTCGTGCGCCTTTGTCACCCTGCACTACGCATTCCGATTGCCAGCGTGGCAGCGATATTCCTTGAAGCGCGGTAAATATTATCCGATGCCCCGCGGAAAGCGTCCTCCAGCGTGCCAATCCGGGTTAATACGCTAAACACCGCATCAATGCCATATTGATGTACCACGTCCACATCGCGTGTCAGGCTACCGGCAATACCAATTACGGGTTTATGGTACTTCTTCGCCACATTTGCCACACCAATCGGCACTTTGCCATGCACACTCTGGCTGTCGATGCGTCCCTCACCGGTGACCACCAGCGTACAATCGTGAATATGTTCTTCCAGATTGAGCGCCTGAGTCACAATCTCGATACCACTGCGTAGCTCCGCGCCTAAAAAAGCCATTAACGCGGCCCCCATACCACCAGCAGCTCCTGCGCCAGGCACGTCTTTCACATCCACCCTGAGCGATTTTTTAATGATATCGGCATAGTGGGAAAGGTTGCGGTCCAGCTCGACAATGTGTTCCTCAGTCGCCCCTTTCTGCGGGCCAAAGATGCGGGATGCGCCAGTATCGCCCGTCAGAGGATTTGTCACATCACAGGCAACGCGGATTGAACAGGTCTTTAAGCGCGGATCCAGCCCCGAAACATCGATGGTATTGAGGCAAACCAGGCTACCGCCGCCGTAACCGATTTCAGTACCGTTAGCATCACAGAGTTTTGCCCCCAGCGCCTGCACCATACCCGCGCCGCCGTCGTTGGTCGCACTGCCGCCAATGCCAATAATAATGCTCTGCGCACCGCTATCCAGCGCCTGCAAAATCAACTCCCCGGTGCCACGCGACGTGGTGACTAACGGATTACGCTTTTCAGGAGGAACCAGCGCCAGACCGCTGGCTGCCGCCATTTCGATAAACGCGGTTTTACCCTCTCCGGACATGCCCCAGCAGGCATTCACTTTTTCACCCAGCGGCCCCGTCACCCACGCTGAATGTTCACTCCCTTGCGTCGCGGCAATCATGGCTTCGACCGTTCCTTCACCGCCATCGGCAACCGGAACAGAAACATATTGCGCATAGGGGAAAACTTCCCGAAATCCTTTTTCTATTGCCTGAGCTACCTCGGAGGCAGACAGACTTTCTTTATAAGAGTCTGGGGCAATTACGATTTTCATAGTTATGTAGCCTGACTGTGCCGCGCAAGGCAAGAAATACAGGGCGCGCATCCGCGCCCTTCTTGTTAGCGAGTGACTTCCACTTTCGCCAGTTTTTCGTAGTAGCATGCCAACGCACTGTGGTCAGCCGTTCCCAGCCCGTCAGCGCGCAGTGCCTGCATCATCTCCATTACCGCTGCGGTCAGCGGCAGCTGTGCCCCCACGCCGTGTGAAGTATCCAGCGCATTCGCCAGATCTTTGATGTGCAGGTCGATACGAAAACCGGGTTTAAAGTTACGATCCATCACCATCGGCGCTTTGGCATCCAGCACGGTGCTACCAGCCAGTCCGCCGCGAATAGCCTGATACACCAGATCCGGGTTCACGCCCGCTTTGGTCGCCAGCGTCAGTGCTTCAGACATTGCCGCAATGTTCAACGCCACAATAACCTGGTTCGCCAGCTTGGTGACGTTACCCGCGCCAATTTCGCCGGTATGCACGACGGAGCCCGCCATCGCCTTCAGCAGATCGTAGTACTTGTCGAAAATCGCTTTATCGCCGCCAACCATCACCGACAACGTGCCATCAATGGCTTTCGGTTCGCCGCCACTGACCGGTGCATCCAACATATCCACGCCTTTCGCTTTCAGAGCGTCGCTGATTTCTCGGCTGGCTAATGGTGCGATGGAACTCATATCGATCAGTACGGTGCCCGGTTTCGCCCCTTCAATGATGCCACCTTCACCCAGCGCGACCTCTTTCACATGCGGGGAGTTCGGCAGCATGGTAATAATCACGTCGCACTGTTCAGCAATGGCTTTCGCCGTCGTCGCGGTTTCTGCGCCTGCGGCGATGACTTCCGCAATCGCTTGTGGGTTACGGTCAGCAACCACCAGCGAGTAACCTGCCTTGAGGAGGTTTTTACTCATTGGTTTACCCATAATACCGAGGCCAATAAAACCAACTTTCATTGTCATATCTCTATCTCTCTCTACTGTCGATGGTGGTTATTTTTTAAAGGAGTCAGCCAGCTTCTGTGTGGCCGAGCGGAATACGCCAAGATCGCTGCCCACAGCAACAAACGTTGCGCCCCATTCCAGATAACGACGGGCATCCGCCTCTACCGGGGCCAGAATGCCGCTGGGTTTGCCGTGCGCCTTTGCGCGGGCAAAGATGTGCTGGATTGCGTTCTGTACGTCAGGGTGGGAAGCATTGCCGAGATGACCTAATGCCGCAGCCAGATCGCTCGGGCCAACAAAAATACCGTCTACGCCGTCGGTCGCCGCGATGGCATCAACGTTATCAACACCCTGCTGGCTTTCGATCTGCACGATGATGGTGATGTTCTTATTCGACTGAGCAAAGTAGTCCGGCACCGTGCCGAACATATTGGCGCGGTGGGAAACGGACACGCCGCGAATCCCTTCTGGCGGATAACGGGTAGATGCTACGGCGTTTACCGCCTCTTCTTCGGTCTCAACAAACGGGATCAGGAAGTTATAAAACCCAATATCCAACAGACGCTTGATAATGACCGGCTCATTAGTCGGAACACGCACAACCGGTGCGCTGATGCTACCTTTCAGTGCCATCAGTTGCGGGATAAACGTCGAGATATCGTTCGGTGCATGCTCACCATCCAGCACCAGCCAGTCAAAGCCTGCCAGGCCTAATACCTCGGTACTGATTGGATTGGCCAGCGCGGACCAGCAGCCAATCTGCACCTGATGCGCCGCGAGGGCCGCTTTAAATTTGTTCGGGAATATCGTGTTATTCATCGCCTATACCTTTGTTTATTTCTGCAATTCCATACGTTTAATGTCACCGACAATAAACAGGTAGCAAACCATCGCCATCAGCGCCGAGCATCCTACAAACATCAGCGCAGCATTAAATGAATGCAGCTCGCTCACCAGGTAACCAATCACCAGCGGGGTGACGATGGAAGCCACGTTGCCAAATACGTTAAATACACCACCACACAGACCGACTATTTCTTTCGGTGCGGTATCGGAAATCACCGGCCAGCCCAGCGCGCCGAAGCCTTTTCCGAAAAACGCCAGCGCCATCAACGCCACCACCAGAGTGGTATTATCGGTGTAGTTACACAGAATGATGGTCGACGCGAGCAGCATCCCGAGCACAATTGGCAGCTTACGCGCCAGAGTAATACTGGAGCCGCGTTTAATCAGATAATCGGAGAACACCCCGCCCAACACGCCTCCGGCAAATCCGCACAGCGCAGGAATAGAAGCCACCAGACCAACCTTCAGGATCGACATGCCTTTTTCTTGCACCAGGTAGATCGGGAACCAGGTCAGAAAGAACCAGGTGATGGTATTGATAAAATACTGTCCGAAGAACACCCCCAGCATCATGCGATTAGTCAGCAACTGCTTGATATAATGCAGCTTAGGCCCGCCAGATGCCGCATTGCCCGGCTTCTTGTGATCCATATCGACCACCGCGCCGTTGTCAGAGATAAACTTCAGTTCTTCTTGCGACATACGCGGATGCTCGGTCGGGTTATGGATCAATTTCACCCACAGCCCGGTCAGCACAAAGCCGATCGCCCCCATCACGGTAAAGACATGTTCCCAGCCCCAGGCAAAAGTTAACCACCCCAACAGCGGGGAAAATAACGCCAGGGAGAAGTACTGCGCGGAGTTAAAAATTGCCGATGCCGTGCCGCGCTCTTTCGTGGGGAACCAGGCGGCCACAATACGTGCGTTAGCCGGGAAAGACGGCGCTTCAGAGAAGCCCAACATGAAACGCATGATGAACATTGAAATACCCGCCCAGGCCAGCGGAAACATATCCACGAATCCCTGCAGGAAGGTAAACAGCGACCAGAAAAACAGGCTGTAAGTGTAGACTTTCTTCGAACCGAACTTGTCGAGCAGCCATCCGCCGGGGATTTGCATCAGCAAATAAGCCCAGCCAAAAGCCGAAAAAATGTAACCCATTGATATGGCGCTAAGCTGTAGCTCTTTCGCCACTTCCGTACCGGCAATAGACAACGTCGCACGGTCCGCATAGTTAACGGCTGTAACAATAAAGATTACCAGCAATATTAAATAACGAGTGTGCGTGCCTTTCTTTTTCTCTACTACCGTATCCAGTATCATACTATTTACCTCGGGCTACCTCGGGCACATGTCTTTTATTATTATTTGACAGGTATTTTTAATAATTAATTACCGCCAATAAAAATACGCAATAATTTATCAGGCGCTATGAAACCGAGATTTAGTATAATCAGCACGACACGGTTAATCATTGTGCAAATGCTCACTAAAGAAAAGTCGTTAGAATATTCTCCTGGGCGGATGCACATAAGCATGGGCGCTAATGCACACATTTACGTATTGCCACCGCTGGCAGCATGGTGTACCTGAGTTTAAGTGATCATGGTCACATTCTCAGTTTTAATCTCCTGACATTCTTATTTCACAATACCAAGTCTTTATTGCTTTTAATTAGATTAAACATATCAACACCCATACAATTATTATCACCACCTGGCTGGAGAATACTGGACAATGGCCGACATCGAAATTAGACAAGAATCGCCAACGGCGTTTTATATTAAAGTACACGACACAGATAATGTGGCGATTATTGTCAATGACAATGGTCTGAAAGCCGGGACACGTTTTCCGGATGGACTGACGCTGATAGAGCATATCCCCCAGGGCCATAAAGTGGCGCTAACAGATATTCCTGTTCACGGCGAAATTGTCCGCTATGGTGAAGTGATAGGTTTCGCCGTTCGCGATATCCCACGCGGCAGCTGGATCGATGAATCTATGGTTGAACTGCCAAAAGCCCCGCCGCTGGAAACATTACCGCTGGCCACCAAAGTTCCGGAACCGCTGCCGCCGCTGGAGGGGTATACCTTCGAAGGATACCGCAATGCTGACGGCAGCGTCGGCACCAAGAATCTGCTCGGCATCTCCACCAGCGTGCACTGCGTGGCGGGCGTGGTGGATTATGTCGTGAAAATCATTGAGCGCGATCTGCTGCCCAACTATCCGAACGTCGACGGCGTGGTGGGGCTCAATCACTTGTACGGCTGCGGCGTGGCGATCAATGCCCCAGCCGCCATCGTGCCGATTCGTACAATCCACAATATTGCGCTGAACCCGAACTTCGGCGGTGAAGTCATGGTCATCGGCCTTGGCTGCGAAAAACTCCAGCCTGAGCGCCTGCTGGAAGGGACGCACGATGTGAAAAGTATTCCGGTAGACAGCGCCAGTATCGTCAGCCTGCAGGATGAAAAACACGTTGGTTTTAAATCCATGGTAGAAGACATTTTGCAGGTCGCTGAGCGCCACCTGGCAAAGCTCAATCAGCGCCAGCGCGAAACCTGTCCGGCATCAGAACTGGTTGTCGGCATGCAATGCGGCGGTAGCGATGCGTTTTCTGGCGTAACGGCCAACCCGGCAGTCGGTTATGCATCCGATCTTCTGGTACGTTGCGGGGCAACCGTGATGTTCTCGGAAGTGACCGAAGTGCGCGATGCGATCCACCTTCTGACCCCGCGGGCAATTAACGAAGAGGTGGGCAAACGCCTGCTCGAAGAGATGGCCTGGTACGACAACTATCTCGATATGGGGAAAACTGACCGCAGCGCTAACCCCTCTCCGGGCAACAAGAAAGGCGGTCTGGCAAACGTGGTGGAAAAAGCGCTGGGCTCCATTGCCAAGTCTGGCAAGAGCGCGATTGTCGAAGTATTGTCGCCGGGTCAGCGTCCAACCAGGCGTGGCCTGATTTACGCCGCAACTCCCGCCAGTGATTTTGTTTGCGGTACGCAGCAGGTTGCTTCCGGCATCACCGTGCAGGTGTTCACCACCGGTCGCGGTACGCCGTACGGTCTGATGGCCGTGCCGGTGATAAAAATGGCGACGCGTACCGAACTGGCTAATCGTTGGTTTGACCTGATGGACATCAACGCAGGTACCATCGCGACCGGAGAAGAAACCATCGAAGAAGTAGGGTTGAAGCTATTCGAGTTCATTCTCGATGTGGCCAGCGGGCGTAAGAAAACCTTCTCGGATCAGTGGGGATTACATAACCAGCTGGCGGTATTTAACCCGGCACCGGTAACCTGATTTTTCACTGTTTTTTCTTCAGGAGCATGTCTACGGGCATGCTCTTTTTTTTTGTCATAAACTTTCGCAACCCTCCCATTACTTTCGAAACTTTCATTTTTCAGATCAAAATCACAAAAAAACATTACGAAACCCTATACTTTATTTCGAAGAAAGAAATCGAAAGACTTCGGAGGAAGTATGTTTATCATTTCAAGCAAAACGATGCTGAAGAAAGCTCAACAAGAAGGTTACGCCGTCCCCGCGTTTAACATCCACAATCTCGAAACCTTACAGGTTGTCGTGGAAACGGCTGCCGAGCTACGTTCTCCGTTGATCGTCGCCGGAACGCCTGGTACTTTTAGCTACGCTGGTGTCGGCAATATAGTCGCTATCGCCAGCGAGCTGGCCAGAAGCTGGAACCTCCCCCTGGCAATTCATCTCGATCACCATGAAAGCGTCAGCGATATTGAAGCAAAAGTCTCCTCAGGGATTCGCTCTGTCATGATCGACGGCTCCCATTTACCGTTTGCCGATAACATCGCGTTAGTCAAACGCGTGACGGATTACTGCCACCGCTATGACGCCAGCGTTGAAGCAGAACTGGGACGCCTGGGTGGGCAAGAAGATGACCTGATCGTTGATGGCAAGGATGCACTTTATACCCACCCTGAGCAGGCTCGAGAGTTCGTAGAAAAAACAGGTATCGACTCACTGGCCGTCGCCATTGGCACTGCCCACGGCTTGTACACCGCAGAGCCAAAACTGGACTTTGAACGGTTAGCAGAGATTCGTCAATATGTTGATATTCCTTTGGTTTTACATGGCGCTTCCGGCCTGCCCCCTCAGGATATTAAACGCGCAATCGCCCTCGGGATCTGCAAAGTCAACGTCGCTACCGAACTCAAAATCGCCTTTGCTGACGCACTCAAAAACTACTTGAGCGCCCACACCGATGCGAACGATCCACGGCACTACATGGTGCCAGCAAAAGCGGCGATGAAAGAGGTGGTACGTAAAGTCATCGCCGACTGCGGCTGCGAAGGAAAGCTGTAAGTCCTTCATTAATTTGAATTGCACGGGTGCTGACAAAGGTTTGTTTTTAAAGCTGGATCACGAAAGATGCTTTTACCCTTTGCCTTCAATCCAAAAATATTATGAAGATAAACAAAAGATATCGGAGATAGAAGTGAAAGAAATAATCTCTCGTCATAAAGCGGGTGAACATTTGGGAATTTGTTCTGTTTGTTCAGCCCATCCGCTGGTGATTGAATCCGCATTACGTTTTGATCTCAATACAGACAGTAAAGTGCTGATCGAAGCGACATCAAATCAGGTAAATCAGTTTGGCGGCTATACCGGGATGAGGCCTGCCGATTTCCGTGACTTTGTGTATAACATTGCAGAACAAGTCGGTTTCCCTCGTGAAAGACTGATTCTCGGGGGCGATCACCTCGGTCCTAACTGCTGGCAAAATGAACCGGCAGCAGAGGCGATGGCGAAATCCGTAGATTTAATTAAAGCTTATGTCGCTGCTGGATTCAGTAAAATCCATCTTGATGCCTCTATGTCTTGTGCTGACGATCCCACGCCGCTGGATCCGATGATTGTCGCCGAGCGCGCCGCTGTACTGTGCCAGGCCGCAGAAGCAACAGCCACTGAAGAACAGAAACGCCAACTAACTTACGTTATAGGGACAGAAGTTCCTGTACCTGGCGGAGAAGCCAGTACGATTGGTACCGTACATGTGACCCGCGAAGAAGATGCTGCCCGTACCCTGGAAACACACCAGGTCGCTTTTCGCGCATTAGGGCTTGAAGACGCATTAACCCGTGTGATCGCCATTGTCGTCCAGCCAGGCGTGGAGTTTGATCACACACAGATCATTCACTATCAACCACAAGCCGCAGAAGCGCTTTCCGCCTGGATCAAAGAGACGCCGATGGTCTACGAGGCGCACTCCACCGATTATCAAACCCGTCAGGCCTATCGTGACCTGGTACGTGACCACTATGCGATTCTGAAAGTAGGTCCCGCGCTGACTTTCGCCCTTCGCGAAGCTATTTTTGCGCTGGCGCAAATGGAAAATGAGCTGATCTCTCCGGAACAACGGAGCCGGGTGCTGGAGGTGATTGATGAAGTCATGCTGAATGAGCCGGACTACTGGAAAAAATACTATCGTCCAACCTGGAGCCAGGCGATGGTCGATATTCACTTCAGCTTGTCTGACCGTATTCGCTACTACTGGCCTCATCCGCGTATTCGTCAAAGCGTGGAAAAGTTAATTACCAACCTGAACGGTGTGGCATTACCGCTGGGGCTAATTAGCCAGTTTATGCCCGTGCAGTTTGAACGCCTGTCAGAAGGAACGCTCACAGCTACACCCCATAATCTGATTATCGACAAAATCCAGGACGTTCTGCGTGCCTATCGCTTTGGCTGCGCGCCAGTTATCGCCTGAAATCTGGAGAATATATGAGCCAACTCTTTGTCCGAACCGGAATTAACTTTAGCTCGTGTCAGCATGCGCTGGCGCACATTGGGGAAGAGATGCTGGCCAAAGGGGTCGTGCATGAAAGCTACCCGCAGGCCTTAATGGAACGTGAAGCCATGTTCCCAACCGGGATTGCGCTGGAACGTCACGCCGTTGCGATCCCGCACTGTGAAGCCGTTCATGCGAAATCGCCAGCTATCTATCTGATTCGCCCAGAGACGCCTGTCAACTTTCAGCAGGCAGATGATGATGAAGAGATAGCGGTCTCTTTAATTATTGCCTTAATCGTTGAGAACCCGACGGCTCAGCTAAAGCTGTTACGTCGCCTGTTTAGTGAGCTGCAAAACCCGAACACCATTGAAGCATTATTGAATGCGCCAGATGCTGAACTGGCAATGCTCTTTCGGGAAAAAATCCTTGAGTCTGAGCCTTGCGCGCAGGCTTGATAACAAACTGATAATAAAAGGAATACCCTATGAAACGTAAAGTAATTGTGGCGTGTGGCGGTGCGGTAGCAACTTCAACAATGGCAGCAGAAGAAATTAAAGAACTGTGTGAAGCCAACAATATCCAACTCGACCTGGTTCAGTGCCGGGTAACAGAAATCGAAACCTATATGGATGGAGCCGATCTTATCTGTACCACCGCCCGTGTTGACCGTACTTTTGGCGATATCCCTGTGGTCCACGGCATGCCTTTTGTTTCAGGCGTGGGTATCGAAGCGTTGCAGCAAAAAATACTGACTATCCTCGTGGGGTGACGCCATGTTTAGCGAAATAATGCGTTATATCCTCGACTTAGGTCCGACGGTCATGCTGCCGCTCGTGATCATCATCTTCTCAAAACTATTGGGGATGAAGCTCGGGGATTGTTTTAAATCCGGTCTGCATATTGGGATTGGCTTCGTCGGTATCGGCCTGGTTATTGGCCTGATGCTGGATTCTATCGGGCCTGCCGCAAAAGCAATGGCGGAGCAGTTTCAAATCAATCTGCATGTCATTGATGTTGGCTGGCCGGGTTCATCACCGATGACATGGGCATCACAGATCGCCTTGATTGCTATCCCTGTCGCCATTGGGGTCAATATCCTGATGCTGGTCACCCGAATGACCCGGGTCGTCAATGTCGATATCTGGAACATCTGGCATATGACGTTCACTGGCGCAATGTTACATCTGGCGACGGGCTCATACTGGTTGGGCATCCTGGGCGTTGTCGTTCACGCCGCATTTGTCTACAAACTTGGCGACTGGTTTGCGAAAGACACGCGCGACTTTTTCGGTCTCGAAGGTATTGCCATCCCACACGGCTCATCAGCCTATCTGGGGCCAATAGCGGTATTGGTTGATACGATCATTGAAAAAATCCCAGGCCTGAATCGCATTCATTTCAGTGCAGATGATGTACAGAAACGCTTCGGTCCTTTTGGTGAGCCAGTCACCGTCGGTTTTGTTATGGGCTTAGTGATCGGCTTGTTAGCCGGGTATGACATCAAAGCAGTATTGCAACTGGCGGTAAAAACGGCTGCCGTTATGCTGCTCATGCCACGCGTCATTAAACCGATTATGGATGGCTTAACACCTATTGCAAAGCATGCACGCAAACGTCTGCAGGCGAAATTTGGCGGTCAGGAGTTCTTAATTGGTCTTGATCCCGCATTGCTGCTCGGCCATACGTCGGTGGTTTCCGCCAGCCTGATCTTTATTCCGTTGACCATTCTGATTGCCGTCCTGGTTCCAGGCAATCAGGTTCTGCCCTTCGGTGATCTTGCTACTATTGGGTTCTTCGTAGCAATGGCGGTAGCCGTTCATCAGGGGAACCTGTTCCGCACGCTGATCTCTGGTGTCATCATCATGGGCATCACCTTGTGGATCGCCACCCAGACTATCGGCTTACACACCCAGCTTGCCGCCAACGCCGGGGCACTGAAAGCCGGTGGAATGGTCGCCTCTCTGGACCAGGGGGGCTCGCCGATCACCTGGTTACTGATTCAGCTCTTTACCTGGCAAAACGTCGTGGCGTTTGCCGTGATTGCCGTCATTTACTTCGCCGGTGTGCTATTGACCTGGCGCCGGGCACGTAATTTCGTCGCCGCCGAAAAAGCAGCCGCTATCTCAGAAAGCCAGCCCACATCTTAATTTCTGGGGAGCATTTGCTCCCCTTCACATTTCTGGAGAATCTTATGAAATCAGTGGTTATTCACGCTGAGGGAGACGTACGCGTTGAAGAACGTCCCATGCCCCAACTGCAAGCCGATAACGATGTATTGGTCAGGGTGGTTAGTTCAGGGCTTTGCGGTTCTGATATCCCGCGTATTTTCTCTCATGGTGCGCATTACTACCCAATAACTCTGGGTCATGAATTTAGCGGTTATGTTGAATCCTACGGCACCGGTGTGACTGATATGCAACCTGGCGACGCCGTTGCCTGTGTGCCGCTACTCCCCTGCTTCCACTGTCCTCAGTGTGAGCGTGGTTACTTTTCGTTATGTAAGCAATATCAGTTTGTCGGTTCGCGTAGCGAAGGGGGCAACGCGGAATATGTGGTCGTAAAACGTGCCAACCTGTTCCGCCTGCCTTCAGATATGCCGATTGATGACGGGGCATTCATCGAACCGATTACCGTCGGTTTGCATGCCTTCCATCTGGCCCAGGGCTGCGAAGGTAAAAACGTGATTATCGTTGGCGCAGGCACTATCGGTTTGCTGGCGATGCAATGTGCCCGCGAACTCGGTGCAAAAAGTGTCACGGCAATTGATATCAACCCACAAAAATTGACGTTAGCGAAAGAGTTGGGAGCTACTCACGTATTCAATAGCCGGGAGATGAGTGCGGCGGAAATCTATTCCGCACTGGCCGATATGCAGTTCGATCAGTTGGTACTGGAGACAGCAGGAACACCACAAACCGTAGCCCTGTCTGTAGAAATTGCAGGCCCTCGCGCACAGGTGGCGTTAGTGGGTACATTGCACCAGGACCTGACGCTGACTTCCAGTGTATTTGGCCAAATACTGCGTAAGGAATTAACGATTCTCGGCAGTTGGATGAACTACTCCAGCCCATGGCCAGGAGAGGAGTGGGAAACCGCTGCACGTTTGCTGACCGAAAAACGTTTGCAACTGGAGCCGTTAATTGCCCATAGCGGCGACGCGGACAGTTTTGCCAAAGCGGTAGCATCACTCAATGGCGCACCGATGCAGGGAAAAATTCTGCTCAAACTTGCCTGACCTCACGAGCCAGCAACCTGCGCTGGCTCACATTTACTTTCGAAATTTAGCGTTCACCTTTCGCAATCCTTCGATTAAACTAGTGATAGTTAAATTATCAGGTAAATCAATATGAACTCATTTGAGAGAAGGAACAAAATTGTCGACCTGATTAATACGCAAGGCAGCGTGCTGGTAATGGACCTTTCGAATACCTTTGGTATTTCTGAAGTGACTATTCGCGCCGACCTGCGGTTATTAGAGGAGAAAGGTCTTGTCACCCGTTTTCACGGCGGAGCGGCAAAACCTGGAAGCCACCTGGCTGAAGGCGACAATCAGGAAGTGATATTGGAAGAGCGGTATCAACTTGCCAGCGATCCGAAAAAAAGGATCGCCCAGGCAGCGACCGCAATGGTCGAAGAAGGCATGACCGTCATTCTGGATAGCGGAAGCACCACCTTGCTTATCGCGGAGGCGTTAAACCGAAAAAGTAATATCACCGTTATTACCAATAGCCTACCCGCCGCATTCACGTTGTCGGAAAACAAAGACATTACGCTGGTCGTCTGCGGTGGAACCGTGCGCCATAAAACCCACTCGATGCATGGCACCATCGCCGAACGTTCTCTACAAGGGATCAGCGCTGACCTGATGTTCGTTGGTGCCGATGGGATTGATGCCACAAATGGTATTACGACATTTAACGAAGGCTACTCCATTAGCAGCGTCATGGCAGCTGCCGCACATAAGGTCATCGCTGTGCTGGACGCGACAAAGTTCAATCGCCGCGGCTTTAATCAGGTACTGCCAATGGAGAAGATTAATTGCGTGATAACCGACGATAGCATCAGCAAGCAGGACAAATCAGCGCTCGCTAAAACAGGCGTTGAATTACTGATCGTTTAGTTTTTTACCCGCCACATCCCGCCTTTCTTCGCGCCAACGCGTTGCAACTTTCCTTTTTGCTGCAACGCTTTCAGATAGCGCTCTACGGTACGGGCTGAGATTTCACACTCATCAGCGATACTTTTGGCAGATCTGCCCGGCTGATTCGACAAGATTTGTAGAATACGTTTTCCTATATCCAGTAAATCAGGCGACATTTCTTCCGACATTTCTTCCGACATTTCTTCCGACATTTCTTCCGACATTTCTTCCGACATCGTCGGTGCTTGCCCTAATCCCTCTTTCAAAGCAGAGATGATATTTCCCAAAATAAATTCTATGAATGGCGTACAACTACTTTGCCGATCGCATTGCCCTAATACCTGATAATACCGATCCTGCTGGTAATGGATCAGCGTTTCTACCGGCAGCCAGGCCAATTCGGTGCGCCACTCCCGCAGAATTAATGTTTGCCACAACCGCCCCATTCGCCCATTACCATCAGAAAAAGGATGAATACATTCAAATTCATAGTGGAAAACAGCCCCAGCAATAAGCGGGTGGTGTTCTGTCGTTTTTAACCAACCCAGCAAGTCATTAACCAAGCGCGGAACTTGTGAGGCAGGAGGGGCCATATGGATAAGTTGTTTTTCCCTGTAGACACCGACATTCCCAGAACGCAATTGGCCAGGATTATCGACCAGCCCGAACATCAGGACCTGATGGGCCTGAAGGAGATCGGATAACCGTTCACTTTTCCACTCCGACATTTTTTCATAGGCCAGAATGGCATTTCTGACTTCCTGTATATCTTTAGCTGGCGCCAGAATTCGCTTACCTTCCATCAGAGCGGTGACCTGCTCTGTCGTCAACGAATTATGTTCAATCGCCAAAGAAGCCTGGATTGTACGAATGCGATTCTCTTTGCGTAAAAGAGGGGATGTTCTACCCGCCATCGCCGCCCAATGTCCCATAAGCTCACCAATCTCAATCACTTGATTGAGTATCAATGGGGTGACAACGAATGGAGGCTGATATCCACCCACTTTTACTCTCCCTGCTGGTCCAGCGCATACTTATACAGCGCATTCTTTTTCACGCCGTGGATTTCTGCGGCCAGCGCAGCAGCCTTTTTCAGCGGCAGTTCTGCCTGCAATAAGGCCAACGTACGCAGCGCATCGGCAGGAAGATCGTCTTCTTGCGCTTTATGTCCTTCAACAATCAGCACCATTTCACCTTTACGGCGATTTTCGTCTTCTTTGACCCACGCCAGCAACTCACCAACCGGTGCACCGTGAATGGTTTCCCAGGTTTTGGTCAGTTCACGCGCCAACACCACGTAGCGGGATTCGCCCCAGACGGCAACCATATCTTCCAGACTGTCCAGCAAGCGGTGAGTGGATTCATAAAAAATAAGCGTACGTGGTTCTGCTTCGATGGCTTTCATCGCATCACGACGCCCTTTCGATTTGGCTGGCAGGAAACCCTCATAGCAAAAACGATCTGATGGCAGACCTGCAGCACTCAGCGCGGCAATCGCCGCACAAGGGCCTGGCAGAGGTACCACGCGGATCCCCGCTTCGCGACAGGTGCGCACCAGATGATAACCAGGATCGTTAATCAACGGTGTTCCGGCATCGGAAACCAGCGCAATGTTTTGCCCTTCTTTCAGTTTCAATACCAGCGTTTCGGCTTTTTGCTGCTCATTATGGTCATGCAACGCAAACAAACGTGCGTTTATCGCGAAGTGTTGCAACAACAATCCTGTATGGCGGGTATCTTCAGCGGCAATTAAATCAACGGCTTGTAAAACTTCGAGCGCTCGTTGGGTAATATCAGCCAAATTTCCGATAGGAGTAGGTACAATAAAGAGTTGGCCTTGAGAATTATCCGCCGATTCGTGTTGTTTCATTGTGTCGTCCGTATTGCCGATTTAATATTGAGCATTGCGTAAAAAATATCACTGGATACAGTATGGTACCCTCAACATTTTCTCGTTTGAAAGCTGCACGCACGCTGCCTGTCATTCTGGCAGCACTGATTTTCGCAGGCTGTGGCACCCAGGCGCCAGACCAGAGTGCTGCCCATATGCAGGGCACAGCACAGGCTGATTCCGGCTTTTATCTGCAGCAAATGCAGCAAAGCTCAGATGATAGCAAGACCAACTGGCAATTACTCGCCATTCGTGCACTGCTGAAAGAAGGCAAGAGCCAGCAGGCGGTCGAGTTGTTCAACCAGTTGCCGCAGCAACTGAACGATACCCAGCGTCTTGAACAGTCACTGCTGGCTGTCGAAATCAAACTTGCGCAGAAAGATATCGCTGGCGCACAGGCTCTACTGGGCCAGTTAAAACCAGCCGGTTTCTCGCAAAAACAGCAGGCACGTTACTGGCAGGCGCAAATTGACGCCAATCAGGGGCGTCCGTCGCTCACGCTGCTACGCGCACTGATCGCTCAGGAACCGCTATTGGCCGCCAACGATAAGCAGAAAAATATTGATGCCACCTGGCAGGCCCTGTCGTCAATGACGCCAGAGCAAGCGCAGGCGCTGGTCATTAATGCCGATGAAAACGTGCTGCAAGGCTGGCTGGATCTCCAGCGCGTCTGGTTCGATAACCGTAACGATCCGGACATGATGAAAGCGGGTATTGCTGACTGGCAAAAACGTTACCCGCAAAATCCTGGGGCGAAACTGTTGCCAACGCAACTGGTCAACGTCCAGAGCTTTAAGCCCGCCTCCACCAGTAAAATTGCGCTGCTGCTGCCTCTGAATGGCCAGGCCGCTGTATTTGGCCGGACTATTCAGCAAGGCTTTGAAGCGGCAAAAAACATGGGCACTCAACCCGTAGCAGCCCCTGCTGTTGCCGCGCCTGCTGTGGATACCGCTGCCGCGACGACCACGGAACAGCAGCAAACGACTGACGGTGTTGCCAGCCCTTCTCAGGCTTCTGTCAGCGATCTGACCAACGATACGCCAGCACAACCAGAAGCTGCAGCTGTGCAGCCAACAGCGCCTGCACAGCCAGCGACCGCTAGCGCGCCGGCGAATCCGTCCGCAGAGCTGAAAATTTACGACACCTCATCACAGCCGCTGAATCAGATCCTGGCTCAGGTACAGCAGGATGGAGCCAGCATTGTTGTCGGCCCGCTGTTGAAGAACAATGTCGAAGAGCTGATGAAAAGCAATACACCGCTCAACGTTCTGGCGCTAAACCAGCCAGAGTCGGTGCAGAATCTGGCGAATGTTTGCTACTTCGCACTATCACCAGAAGATGAAGCGCGCGATGCCGCACGCCACATCCGCGAACAAGGAAAACAAGCACCACTGCTGTTAATCCCGCGTAGCGCGTTAGGCGATCGCGTGGCTAATGCTTTTGCGCAGGAGTGGCAAAAACTGGGCGGCGGCGTAGTGCTGCAGCAGAAGTTCGGCTCCACGGCTGAGCTGAAAATGGGTGTCAACGGCGGCTCGGGGATTTCCCTGACGGGCAGCCCGGTGGCATCCTCTGTGCCTGCGCAACCTGGCGTGACGATTGGCGGTCTGACGATACCGGCTGCGCCTTCCGATGCCCAAATCACTGGCGGCAGCGGTCGTGTTGATGCCGTGTATATTCTGGCAACGCCGGAGGAAATTGCGTTTATTAAACCGATGATCGCCATGCGTAACGGCAGCCAGAGCGGTGCGACGCTGTACGCCAGCTCCCGCAGCGCGCAGGGTACCGCTGGTCCTGATTTCCGTCTGGAGATGGAAGGCCTGCAGTACAGCGAAATTCCCATGCTGGCTGGCGGCAACGAGCCGCTCATGCAGCAAGCGCTGAGTGCAGTACGCAATGACTACTCGCTTGCGCGCATGTATGCAATGGGTGTCGATGCCTGGTCGCTCGCTAATCATTTCTCGCAAATGCGTCAGGTGCAGGGCTTCGAAATTAACGGCAACACCGGCGCGTTGACCGCAACGCAGGATTGCGTGATTAACAGGAAGTTATCATGGCTCAAATACCAGCAAGGACAGGTCGTCCCCGCCAGTTAACGAGTAAACAGACCGGTGATACGTGGGAAACGACTGCGCGCCACTGGCTGGAAAGCAAAGGACTGCGTTTTATCGCCGCCAACGTACGTGAACGTGGCGGCGAAATCGACCTGATAATGCGTGAAGGCAGGACCACCGTCTTTGTTGAGGTCCGCTACCGGCGGTCCGCTCAATTTGGCGGCGCGGCGGCGAGTGTGACCCGGAGCAAACAACACAAATTATTACAGACCGCCCGCTTGTGGCTTGCGCGCCACAATGGGAGCTTTGATACTGTGGATTGCCGGTTCGATGTGTTAGCCTTCACCGGAAATGATGTTGAGTGGTTTAAGAACGCGTTCAACGACCGCTCATATAGTTGAATCAGAACCTGCCCATCAGGCAAATAAATTAACCTGACGTGCCTGGTACTTAAGGATTAGCGTGTTAGACAGAATCAAGGTCTGCTTTACAGAAAGCATTCAAACTCAGATAGCTGCGGCTGAAGCACTCCCGGATGCGATCTCCCGTGCAGCCATGACGCTGGTTCAGTCCCTGCTCAATGGCAACAAAATTCTCTGTTGTGGTAATGGGACATCCGCTGCCAACGCACAGCATTTTGCTGCCAGCATGATCAACCGTTTTGAAACAGAGCGACCCAGTTTACCTGCGATTGCACTAAATACTGATAATGTGGTCTTAACTGCGATTGCCAACGATCGCCTGCACGACGAAGTTTATGCAAAACAAGTCCGTGCGCTGGGACATGCAGGTGATGTTCTATTGGCAATTTCTACGCGTGGTAATAGCCGCGATATCGTAAAAGCCGTTGAAGCAGCCGTTACGCGCGACATGACGATCGTTGCGTTGACCGGTTATGACGGAGGGGAACTGGCCGGATTGTTGGGGCCACAGGACGTTGAAATCCGCATCCCGTCACACCACAGCGCCCGCATTCAGGAAATGCATATGCTGACGGTCAATTGCCTTTGCGATCTCATTGATAACACGCTTTTCCCTCACCAGGATGATTAAGGAGTACACATGAAGGCATTTTCGCCGCTCGCCGTCGTTCTCTCAGCGTTGCTGTTGCAAGGCTGTATCGCTGCCGCCGTTGTCGGAACAGCAGCTGTCGGGACGAAGGCAGCAACGGATCCTCGCAGTGTCGGCACCCAGGTAGATGATGGGACCCTGGAATTACGCGTCAATACGGCGTTGTCGAAAGATGCCCAGATCAAGAAAGAAGCGCGCATCAACGTGAGCGCCTATCAGGGTAAAGTTCTGCTGGTAGGCCAGTCGCCGAATAGCGAACTCTCTGCACGAGCAAAACAAATTGCGATGGGCGTAGAAGGTACGACTGAGGTCTTTAATGAGATCCGTCAGGGCCAGCCAATCGGCCTGGGCGATGCGTCCAACGATACCTGGATCACCACCAAAGTACGCTCTCAGCTCCTGACCAGCGATCAGGTGAAATCCTCCAACGTGAAAGTCACCACCGAAAATGGGGAAGTATTCCTGCTGGGCCTGGTCACTGAACGCGAAGCGAAGGCGGCTGCGGATATCGCCAGCCGGGTAAGCGGCGTGAAACGCGTTACTACCGCCTTTACCTTTATTAAGTAATACAGATGCCGGATAGCGACGCATAGGCGTCTTATCCGGCCTACAGGACGTAATCGTTTGTAGGTCGGATAAGCTCAGCCGACATCCGGCATGTTATTTCGCCCTTTCGCGTAGCTCGGAAGAGGTCAGGATCGAAACCCCTTCATGCCCAGGCGCCAGCGCTTCCGCCAGCATTGCCCGCGCAACATCGCGCGCTTCAATCGACTTCCAGTTACCCGGCAGCAGCCTGAACAACGGCGCTAAAAACATCTCATTCGTCCGCTGTTTGTCCCTATCACCCAGTAGCATTGAAGGCCGGACAATCGTCAGCCGCGGCCAATTCTGCGCGATCAGCGCCTGCTCCATTTCACCTTTCACCCGATTATAAAAAAACGGTGAATTCGCATTGGCGCCCATCGAACTCACCACCAGCATATGCTGGGCGCCTAACCGGCGTCCCGTCAGGGCCGTATCCACCACCAGCGTATAGTCAGCATGGATAAATGCCTCTTTGCTGCCCGCTTCACGCCGGGTAGTCCCCAAACAACAAAAGACAATATCGACCGGATCGGTAACCTGGGCCAGAGCATCGGTTAGCTGCGGATCATGGGGGTTATAGACACCAACCGTATCTGCCAGCGGTCGACGCGTCGGCGCCGTGATGGCATTGACCCGGGGTTCATTGAGCAGCATACGCAGCAAATTTCCGCCCACCAGCCCCGTGGCACCTGTTATTAACACCTGACTCATCGTTTATCTTCCCCAGGGTCTTTAATCACTGTTCTAACTATAGATCACGCAGCCAGTGCATCTTTTTACCGAAGCCCAGCGTGTTGTCCGTGAATTTGACTTCATCCAGTCGAATCTCCCATACGGGTGCTGGCAGCATTCTGGCGACGGGGAAACGACGGTTGTAGGCTTTACGCGCGACCTCACTCTCCTGTCCTTCGAGGCGGCGAATTTCTCCTTTAAACTGTACGCCACGAATCAGAGCGACGGTTTTAGGCTGACCATTTACCGTACCGGCAATCGGTGCGCGCGGTCCGGACATCTGCGCATGACGCGTTTTCTCTTCGGTCAGCACATAGAACGCCATCTTCTGCGCATCAAACAGGTAAAACGCATTGGCACACCACAATTCACCTTCATGGTGTACGCACCAGGTCACGACGTGCTGCTTTGCCAGCCAGCGAGTCACCGCAGTCAGTGTTTCCATTTCTGTTCTCTTTTATACTGTAGGCCTGAAAATTATCACGTCGATGGTGACAATGACACCCTGGTATCTGTACCTGATCCGTACCGCTGACAACGCCTTATACACCGGAATAACCACCGATGTGCAGCGCCGCTATAAGCAGCATCAAAGTGGGAAAGGCGCGAAGGCGCTACGCGGAAAGGGGGAACTCACGTTGGCATTTGCGGCGCAGGTCGGCGACCGTTCACTGGCCCTGCGCATAGAGTATCGCGTTAAACAACTCACCAAGCGGCAGAAAGAGCGCCTTGTCGAAGGCGAAGGGTTTGAGGCGCTATTAAGCGGCCTGCAAACCCCGGAGCTTAAAAGCGATTGAAATGGTCGTGATATTCCACCAGGCCAGAGACGCCCTCCAGCGCATCTTCCGCCAGGCGATGCACCTGGAATGCGCTTTCTGTCCCCGGCCAGCGGCAACGCAGGTCGTGATGGGCCGCCAGCTCAAAGCCAAAGCGACTGTACAATGCCGGGTCACCCAGAGTGACCACCGCGGCGTAGCCAAACTCGTTAAGAGAATCCAGCCCTTCATAAACCAGCTGACGCGCCAGGCCTTGCCCACGGTAATTTTCATCTACCGCTAACGGCGCCATGCCGACCCATTGTAGATCTTCACCCTGAACATCGACTGGGCTGAACGCGACGTAACCCACTACCTGACCTTCGTCATCGGTAGCAACCAGACCCAGCGTTAAGAAACCATCTTCACGCAGGTCGTGCACTAATTTCGCTTCCGCATCGCTCTCAAATGAACGGCGCAGCAGCGCATCAATACCAGGGGCATCAATGGGAATTTCAACTCGAATCAGCATGCTTCACCTACCGAGGTCTGTTTGGTTTCTGGCGACGTTTTCATCCCCGCCTCAACAAAATCCGCCAACTGCAACAGCATGACACGTAACGCTTTCGGCATCTGCTCCAGTTCGATGGCGTCCATCAGATTTTTAACATACAGCCCTAACTCTGTATCACCTTCGATCACCAGGCGACGCTGGAAGAAAAGCGTATCTGGATCCTGCTTGCGCGCCGCGATCATCAGGAGATCGCTGGCATCGGCGCTAAAACTCACATCAGCATCTGCGCTCTCACTGACGATAAGCTTGCCGTTCTCTACTGAGGTATACCATCTGAGGCCAATATCGCGCACATGAATGCTCAGCCAGCGGCCGTCGAGAAACTCCAGCTCCCCATCGGCCAGCGCCTGACTAAACTGCCAGCTCAGGACCTGCTCCAGAACCTGGCGCTTCAGCGCAAAGGGCGTCAGTTTAACCGGTACACTCATCAGAGAAGGACCTAAATGTACTAAGCGTGAACGCAGTTTATCCAACACGAGCTTTACTCCCTGTTTCAATAGTCCTGCTATTTTGCCATATCAAATAAACGACATAGCGGCATAAATCAACAATTCGATGCGAAATTGTTACCTCTTTATTGGTGTCACCAATACGACTTTAACTGCCTCAAATCAAAAATTGTCTCAGCAAGGTTAACTAAAATCCCTCTTCGTTAACATTTTTGCGTCCTCAGGCGCAACTTTCAGGATAAATTATGGAGCTGCTCTGCCCTGCCGGAAATCTCCCGGCGCTTAAGGCGGCCATCGAGAACGGCGCTGATGCTGTCTACATCGGGCTGAAAGATGATACCAACGCCCGTCATTTCGCCGGCCTTAATTTTACCGAGAAAAAATTGCAGGAAGCGGTGAGTTTCGTTCATCAACATCGCCGTAAGCTGCACATTGCGATTAACACCTTTGCCCATCCGGATGGGTATGTACGCTGGCAACGTGCCGTGGATATGGCGGCACAACTGGGTGCGGATGCCCTGATCCTTGCCGATCTCGCCATGCTTGAGTATGCCGCAGAGCGCTATCCCCATATTGAGCGCCATGTCTCCGTTCAGGCATCTGCGACTAACGAAGAGGCAATTAATTTCTACCATCGCAACTTTGACGTTGCCCGTGTGGTGCTGCCGCGCGTGCTGTCGATTCATCAGGTGAAGCAGCTCGCTCGTGTCACGCCAGTTCCCCTGGAAGTGTTCGCCTTCGGTAGCCTGTGCATTATGGCTGAAGGCCGTTGCTATCTTTCGTCCTATCTGACGGGCGAATCGCCTAACACGGTGGGTGCCTGCTCGCCTGCCCGTTTCGTCCGCTGGCAACAGACCCCACAGGGGCTGGAATCCCGTCTTAATGAAGTGCTGATTGACCGCTATCAGGACGGCGAAAACGCAGGTTACCCAACGCTGTGTAAAGGCCGCTATCTGGTCGATGGTGAACGCTACCATGCGCTGGAAGAGCCAACCAGTCTGAACACGCTGGAGCTGCTGCCCGACTTGCTGGCCGCCAATATTGCGTCGGTCAAAATAGAGGGCCGTCAACGCAGCCCGGCCTATGTCAGCCAGGTAGCAAAAGTATGGCGTCAGGCGATCGACCGCTGCAAAGCCTCCCCGCAGAACTTCGTTCCACAGCCTGAATGGATGGAAACGCTGGGCTCCATGTCCGAAGGCACGCAGACCACGCTTGGTGCGTATCACCGTAAATGGCAGTGAGAAAAGCAATGAAATATTCCTTAGGGCCGGTGCTGTGGTACTGGCCGAAAGAAACGCTGGAAGATTTTTATCAGCAGGCTGCCGTAAGCCAGGCCGACGTTATCTATCTTGGCGAAGCGGTATGCAGTAAACGCCGCGCCACCAAAGTGGGCGACTGGCTCGATATGGCGAAATCGCTCGCTGGCAGCGGTAAACAGGTTGTGCTGTCAACACTGGCTCTGGTACAGGCCTCTTCTGAACTGGGAGAACTGAAGCGCTATGTCGAAAACGGCGACTTCCTTGTTGAAGCCAGCGATCTCGGCGTGGTAAACATGTGCGCCGAGCGTAAGCTGCCGTTTGTCGCCGGACATGCGCTCAACTGCTACAACGCGGTTACCCTGCGTTTGCTGCTCAAACAAGGCATGGTGCGCTGGTGTATGCCGGTAGAGCTTTCCCGCGACTGGCTGGCAAACTTGCTCAACCAGTGTGATGAGCTGGGTATTCGCAATCAGTTTGAAGTTGAGGTGCTGAGCTACGGGCATCTGCCGCTGGCGTACTCTGCCCGCTGCTTTACCGCACGCTCCGAAGACCGTCCAAAAGATGAGTGTGAAACCTGTTGCATCAAATACCCGAATGGGCGCGATGTGCTGTCGCAGGAGAATCAGCAGGTCTTTGTTCTCAACGGGATCCAGACCATGAGCGGCTATGTTTACAATCTCGGCAACGAGCTGACATCGATGCAGGGGCTGGTTGATATTGTGCGTCTGTCCCCTTCAGGCACTGAAACATTCGCCATGCTCGACGCCTTCCGTGCCAATGAAAATGGCAGTGCTCCATTACCGCTTGCCGCCCACAGTGACTGTAACGGCTACTGGAAGCGACTGGCAGGTCTGGAGCTGCAGGCCTAGCCGGATGGCGGCAAAAGCGCCTTATCCGGTCTACAAATAGCGATCCCGTAGGCCCGATAAGCGCAGCGCCATCATGCATATTAGATTCATCCTGCACGCTATAAAGCTCACTTTGTTAACAACATTCGCTAATCTTTAATGCAGTATTAAAAGATTAACCGGTAACAAAGTGAGCCGTTATGACTGACAAAACTATTCCGTTCTCGGTGCTGGATCTGGCGCCAATCCCTGAAGGTTCTTCGGCAAAAGAGGCCTTCACGCACTCGCTTGATCTCGCACGACTGGCTGAAAAGTGCGGCTACCACCGCTACTGGCTGGCGGAACATCACAACATGACCGGCATCGCCAGCGCAGCGACCTCCGTACTGATTGGTTATCTGGCTGCCAATACCACCACGCTGCATCTCGGGTCTGGCGGCGTGATGTTGCCCAACCATTCGCCGCTGGTGATCGCCGAGCAGTTTGGTACCCTGAATACGCTGTATCCGGGACGAATCGATCTCGGGCTTGGTCGCGCACCGGGCAGCGATCAGCCAACCATGCGCGCACTGCGCCGCCATATGAGCGGTGATATCGATAACTTCCCACGCGACGTCTCTGAACTGGTGGACTGGTTTGACGCCCGCGATCCTAATCCCCATGTACGTCCGGTTCCCGGCTACGGCGAGCAGATCCCTGTCTGGTTATTAGGCTCCAGCCTGTACAGCGCACAGCTGGCGGCCCAGCTTGGTCTGCCGTTTGCCTTCGCCTCGCACTTTGCCCCGGATATGCTGCATCAGGCGCTGCATCTGTATCGCACCCAGTTCAAACCCTCAGCGCGGCTGGCAAAACCGTATGCGATGGTGTGCATCAACATCATTGCCGCCGACAGCAATCGCGATGCCGAATTTCTTTTTACCTCGATGCAGCAGGCATTCGTGAAACTGCGTCGTGGCGAAACCGGGCAGCTACCGCCGCCGGTAGAGAATATGCATCAGCTATGGTCTGCTTCCGAACAGTACGGCGTGCAACAGGCGCTGAGCATGTCGCTGGTTGGTGATAAGGCAAAAGTGCGTCACGGTCTTGATGCCATTTTGCGTGAAACCCAGGCCGATGAAATTATGGTTAACGGCCAGATTTTTGATCATCAGGCACGTCTACATTCGTTTGATTTGGCGATGGATGTGAAGCAGGAACTATTGGGATAGTGCGGTTTGTGCCGGATGGCGGCTACGCCTTATCCGGCCTACACGGTGATGTAGGCCCGGTAAGCATAGCGCCACCGGGCAACGGTTTTACTGATAAACCGGTAACAGATTCACACTCGACAGAATATGGATAACTGCGTTGCCGATACCGAATACCAGAATCAGCGCAATCATCGGCTTGCCGCCCCAGACGCGGAATTTCGGGCTACCGAAACGCTCACGGGATTTACGTGCCAGCAGCGCCGGAACAATGGCGGCCCAGATGGTTGCCGCGAGTCCTGCATAGCCAATGGCGTACAGGAAACCGTTCGGCCACAGCAGTCCACCAATAATTGGCGGGACAAACGTCAGCAATGCCGTTTTGAAACGTCCCATTGCCGAGTCATCAAAGCCAAACAGATCCGCCAGATAGTCAAACAGACCGAGCGTAACACCGAGGAATGAACTCGCCACTGCGAAGTTGGAGAACACCACCAGCAGCAGATCCAGACTGCGGCTGTTCAATACACCGCTCAGCGCCTGTACCAGCACATCAATGTTACCGCCCTGCTGCGCAATACCGATAAACTCAGGACGCGGAATGTTTCCCATCGTCCCCAGCAACCATACGGTATACAGCACCAGCGCCAGCAGCGTGCCGTAGACCAGGCACTTAACGATGGTTTTCGGATCTTTGCCGTAGTACTTCATCAGGCTCGGAACGTTGCCATGATAGCCGAATGAGGCCAGACAGAACGGCAGCGTCATCAGCAGGTACGGCGTATACGAGGCGTTGCTTTCCGCCACGTTAAACAACGTTGTGGGCTGAACGTGTCCCAGTAAACTGCCGAAGGTCAGGAAAAAGGTAATCACCTTCGCGCCCAGCACAATCGCCGTCATGCGGCTAACCGCTTTGGTACTTAACCACACCACAAACGCCACCAGCAGCGCAAAGCCAAGACCTGCCGCACGCGCCGGAACGTTCAACGACATCTCCGAGAAGGTGTGATGCAGGATTGACCCGCTCGCCGAGATATACGCGTAGGTCAGAATATAGAGAACGAAAGCAATCGAGATGCCGTTCACCACGTTCCAGCTTTTGCCCAGCAGATCTTTCGTGATGGTGTCAAAGCTAGAGCCAATACGGTAATTGAGGTTAGCTTCAAGGATCATCAGCCCGGAGTGCAGCATGCAGAACCAGGTGAAGATCAGTGCCGCCATTGACCAGAAGAACCACGCCCCGGACATGACCACAGGCAGAGAAAACATCCCCGCGCCAATAATGGTGCCGCCGATGATCACCACGCCGCCAAGCAGCGAAGGTGATGTTTGGGTGGTGGTTAGTGTTGCCATTCAGCCATCTCTCCAGTCATTTGTATTGTGACTACATCTTAATGTGCTGCACTGTACCAGTACACGAGTACAAATGAAATAAAAAAAGCCCCAATCATTTCGATCGGGGCTGTATATATTACTTTACGCTGTTAAACCGTGAGGCTTATGCGTCACCGCCGAAACGACGACGACCAGCGGAGTCATCACGACGCGGAGCAGAAGAATCGTCACGACGTGGACCACGGTTGCCTTCACGACGTTCGCCGCTGAAACGACGACCATCGCCACGACCGCCTTCACGACGTTCGCCGCTAAAGCCACGACCTTCACCACGACCGCCTTCACGACGCTCACCGCTGAAACGGCCACCGCCACGACGCTCACCACCGGTGTGCGGTACTGCATCGCCAACCAGCTGCATGTTCATCGGCTTGTTCAGGATGCGGGTACGGGTAAAGTGCTGCAGCACGTCGCCCGGCATACCTTTCGGCAGTTCGATGGTGGAGTGGGAAGCAAACAGCTTGATGTTACCGATATAACGGCTGCTGATATCACCTTCGTTAGCAATCGCGCCAACGATATGACGTACTTCAACACCGTCATCACGACCCACTTCAATACGATACAGCTGCATATCGCCAACGTCACGACGTTCACGACGCGGACGGTCTTCACCACCACGGTCATTGCGGTCACGCGGGCCACGATCGTTGCGGTCACGCGGACCACGGTCATCACGGTCGCGGAATTCGCGTTTCGGACGCATCGGCGCATCTGGCGGCAGGATCAGCGGACGTTCGCCCTGAGCCATTTTCAGCAATGCTGCTGCCAGCGTTTCGATATCCAGCTCTTCTTCCGGCTGCATTTTCGCCAGCAGAGCACGGTACTGATCCAGATCGCTGCTTTCCAGCTGCTGCTGTACTTTCGCGGCGAATTTTTCCAGACGGCGTTTGCCCAGCAGGTCTGCGTTCGGCAGTTCGACTTCCGGAATAGTCAGCTTCATGGTGCGTTCGATGTTACGCAGCAGACGACGCTCGCGGTTCTCAACGAACAGCAGCGCACGACCCGCACGACCCGCACGACCGGTACGGCCGATACGGTGAACGTAAGACTCGGAATCCATCGGGATGTCGTAGTTAACAACCAGGCTGATACGCTCAACGTCCAGGCCACGGGCCGCAACGTCGGTTGCAATCAGAATATCCAGACGGCCATCTTTCAGACGTTCCAGAGTCTGCTCACGCAGGGACTGGTTCATGTCGCCGTTCAGTGCCGCGCTGCTATAACCGCTACGTTCCAGCGCTTCTGCCACTTCCAGGGTCGCATTTTTGGTACGAACGAAGATAATCGCCGCATCAAAGTCTTCTGCTTCCAGGAAACGCACCAGCGCTTCATTTTTACGCATGCCCCATACAGTCCAGTAGCTCTGGCTGATGTCAGGACGGGTAGTCACGCTGGACTGAATGCGTACTTCCTGCGGCTCTTTCATAAAGCGGCGGGTAATACGACGAATCGCTTCCGGCATGGTTGCAGAGAACAGAGCGGTCTGATGACCTTCCGGGATCTGTGCCATGATGGTTTCAACGTCTTCGATGAAGCCCATACGCAGCATTTCGTCAGCTTCGTCCAGTACCAGACCGCTCAGTTTGGAGAGGTCCAGAGTACCGCGCTTCAGGTGATCCAGCAGACGGCCCGGCGTACCGACGACGATCTGTGGTCCCTGACGCAGGGCACGTAATTGCACGTCATAACGCTGGCCGCCGTACAGGGCAACCACGTTCACGCCGCGCATGTGTTTAGAGAAATCCGTCATGGCTTCTGCAACCTGAACCGCCAGTTCGCGGGTCGGTGCCAGCACCAGAATCTGAGGTGCCTTCAGCTCAGGATCAAGATTGTTGAGCAGCGGTAAAGAGAACGCTGCAGTTTTGCCGCTACCCGTCTGGGCCATACCCAGAACATCGCGGCCGCCCAGCAGATGCGGAATGCACTCTGCCTGGATTGGAGATGGTTTTTCGTAACCCAGATCGTTAAGGGCTTCAAGGATAGGAGCCTTCAGGCCCAGATCTGCAAAAGTGGTTTCGAATTCAGCCATGTAGTACGTGTGCCTCAAAATTAATGGCGGCCAGTCTACATAACTCATCATGAAATTGATCTGCAATTTTCATTGAAAAGTGTGAACCGGCTCAAAGTAGGTGTATTAACGAACAACAACGCCCTCACCCGTGAAGGTGATGGCAATCAAAAAAGATTACGGGCTGATGTGTACGTCAGCTATTGCTGGTCCGATTCTGCCAGGTCATCTTGGTCCTGGCCCAGGAGCGATAATTCCAACAATGCGTATCGGTGCTCAACAAAGTTATGAACGTTGTTAGCCACCGCCAGTTTGAACAATGCCGTAGCGTTGTCCAAATCCCCCAGACTTAGGTAGTACTTACCTAAATAGAAGTTGGTTTCACTGAGATGCTCAGCGAGCGAGGTGTTATCCGTTGCGTCCGCCTTCAGGCGTTCCATCAGCGTTGCTTCGCTAATGTTGCCCAGGTAGAACTCGACAATGTTCCATCCCCATTGCTCTTTATCCGATTTTTCGAAACGTTGCTTTAACGCTTCTTTAGCCTGCTTCTCATCGAGCTTCTGCTCGGCAAGATAAAGCCACAGACTGCGGAAAGGATCATTGGGATCGTCTTGATAAAACGCCAGCAGATCATCTTGCGCTAACTTGTCGCGACCGCCGTAATACAATGCGATACCGCGATTTAAGTGCGCGTAGTTGTAAGTTGGATCAAGCTCAAGTACAGAATCAAACGCTTCATAGGCAGCATCAAAATTGCCTGCCTGCGTTAAATATATACCTAAGTAATTGAATACTTCAGGCATATCTGGTCGGATTGCCAGCGCTTGTGAAAAATCATTTCGCGCCAGTGCCCTCAGACCGAGACTATCATACAACACTCCGCGCTCATATAAAAGCTGTGCGCGTTCGTCATCGGTTAAAGCCCGACTGGCAAGAATTTGTTCCATACGTGCCAGAATCACTTCCTGCTGCAAAGTCGGTTGCAATGGTACTGCGAGGACTTCACTCTTTCGCCAGGCGGAATTACTGCATCCAGCCAGCGTGAGTGCTGTCGCAACGAAACACCAGCGCAAAAAAGGCTTCATTTCCCACTCCCGAAGACAACGATTGAATGAACGTCCAGGTTCCCCGGTTGCTAACAAGGCATCCTGCCGGGTTAAAGGCCCTCCGCTCTCACGGAGGGCAATGGCAACCTTACTCGCCCTGGCTTGCCGGAGCTTCCGGTTCGCCTGCAGGCTGAGACTGCTCAGTTGCTTCTTTAATGCTCAGACGTACACGGCCCTGGCGATCAACTTCCAGAACTTTGACCGGTACTTCCTGGCCCATCTGCAGGTAGTCGGTCACTTTCTCAACGCGCTTGTCAGCGATCTGAGAGATGTGTACCAGACCTTCTTTACCGCCACCGATGGCAACGAATGCGCCAAAGTCAACGATACGGGTCACTTTACCATTGTAGATACGGCCTACTTCGATCTCTGCGGTGATCTCTTCGATACGACGGATAGCATATTTCGCTTTCTCACCGTCGGTCGCAGCAATCTTAACGGTACCATCATCTTCGATTTCAATGGTGGTGCCAGTTTCTTCGGTCAGAGCACGGATAACAGAACCGCCTTTACCGATAACGTCTTTGATCTTGTCCGGGCTGATCTTGATGGTGTGAATACGCGGAGCGAACTGAGAAATATCGCCACGCGGAGCGTTGATCGCTTGTTCCATCACACCCAGGATGTGCAGACGCGCACCTTTAGCCTGGTTCAGAGCAACCTGCATGATCTCTTTGGTGATACCTTCAATTTTGATATCCATCTGCAGTGCAGAGATACCGTCGCGGGAACCCGCTACCTTGAAGTCCATATCGCCCAGGTGGTCTTCGTCGCCCAGGATGTCAGACAGAACAACAAAGTTGTCGCCTTCTTTCACCAGACCCATCGCGATACCCGCAACGGCGGCTTTGATTGGCACGCCTGCGTCCATCAGCGCCAGAGAAGCACCACATACGGAAGCCATGGAAGAAGAACCGTTAGATTCGGTGATTTCAGAAACCACACGCACGGTGTACGGGAATTTATCCAGTTCCGGCATCACTGCCAGCACGCCACGCTTCGCCAGACGACCGTGACCAATCTCACGACGCTTCGGAGAACCGACCATACCGGTTTCACCTACGCAGTACGGAGGGAAGTTGTAGTGGAACAGGAAGTTGTCAGTACGCTCGCCCATCAGTTCGTCGAGGTTCTGCGCATCACGCGTGGTGCCCAGGGTCGCAGTAACCAGCGCCTGAGTTTCGCCACGGGTGAACAGTGCGGAACCGTGGGTACGCGGCAGAACGCCAGTACGCACGTCCAGGCCACGGATCATGTCTTTTTCACGGCCATCGATGCGTGGCTCGCCTGCCAGTACGCGGCTACGAACAACGTTTTTCTCGATAGCGTGCAGGATTTCACCCAGTTCGTTAGCGTCCAGGGTTTCATCTTCTGCAGTAAGCTGCGCGATGGTTTCAGATTTGATCACGTCAACCTGAGCATAACGCTCTTGTTTGTCAGTGATACGGTAAGCATCGCTCAGACGCGCTTCTGCCAGTGCAGCAACGCGCGCGTTCAGCGCTTCGTTAACCGCTTCTGGCTGCCAGTCCCAACGCGGTTTGCCTGCTTCTTTCGCCAGCTCGTTGATGGCCTGGATAACAACCTGCTGCTGTTCGTGACCGAATACCACAGCACCCAGCATCTGGTCTTCGCTCAGCAGTTCAGCTTCGGATTCAACCATCAGTACGGCAGCTTCGGTACCGGCAACAACCAGGTCCAGCTTGCTTTCTTTCAGTTCGTCCTGAGTCGGGTTCAGTACGTACTGGTCATTGATGTAACCAACACGTGCAGCACCGATCGGGCCGTTGAATGGGATGCCAGACAGAGTCAGCGCAGCAGATGCGCCAATCATTGCCACGATGTCCGGGTTAACCTGCGGGTTAACGGAAACAACGGTCGCGATAACCTGAACTTCGTTAACGAAGCCTTCCGGGAACAGCGGGCGAACCGGGCGGTCAATCAGACGCGCGATCAGGGTTTCGCCTTCGCTCGGACGGCCTTCACGACGGAAGAAGCTACCTGGGATACGACCAGCAGCGTAGGTACGCTCCTGATAGTTAACGGTCAGCGGGAAAAAGTCCTGGCCTGGTTTCGCTTTTTTCTGGCCAACAACGGTAACGAATACCGCAGTGTCATCCATGCTAACCATAACAGCGGCAGTCGCCTGACGCGCCATCATGCCGGTTTCCAGCGTAACGGTATGCTGACCGTACTGGAATTTACGAACGATCGGATTAAGCAAAATAATATCCTTTCTCTATTTTTTTGACGGCACATTTATGCGCCATCGTTAATACCCGATCTTCTGCGCATCCTCGCGACTAATGACAACCCTAACCCATGCGTATTGGGTAAAGCCTCTCATTAGCCGCGCGAACCTCTGCAACGGAAGATCATTCATAGCAACAATACATTAGTTTCCAGCGAATTGCTGCCATCTGCTGGAAAAAAGGGGCCATGAAGGCCCCCTCTTTCTGAAACTCGAAAGAATTAGCGACGCAGACCCAGACGCTCGATCAGCGCGGTGTAGCGTGCAACATCTTTACGTTTCAGGTAGTCGAGCAGTTTACGACGCTGAGAAACCATGCGCAGCAGACCACGACGGCTGTGGTGATCTTTTTTGTGCTCTGCAAAGTGGCCCTGCAGGTGGTTAATCTGTGCAGTCAACAGAGCAACCTGAACATCGGTAGAACCGGTGTCATTTGCATCACGACCGAACTCAGAAACGATTTTAGCTGTAGCTTCAGTACTTAGAGACATTTTAAAACTCCAAAGTATTAAGAATGAAAGGATGCCGATCTCTAATTCAGCGATCCCAGTGTATACACTTTATCCTTCAAACTGACTCTGCGTTGGCTGCGTCCGCTCTCCCCAGTCACTTACTTCAGTAAGCTCCTGAGGATGTAATGAGGGACATCCTTGTCCCTCACCAGAGGCAGCCTTCGGCTGTTCAAATTCGTTCCAGACGAATTTGTCTCTTCCTTGCCGCCTTGATGCAGCTCGAATGATATTGTGTACACGCCGCGCGAACTGTTAAATAATTAACGCGACGTTAAGCGGCAGTATTCTACTCGCAGCGCCTTCTTATCGCAAGACAGAGAGCGCTATGCAGGATATTCAACCACCAGTCGACGGGGGGCAACACGACCTTCATCGTCCATTTCCCCCATGCCGATAAACTTGCCGTCATCGCCTTCCGTCACGCGCACCAGCCCTTCCAGCGGCGCGCCTGACGTCCGTACCGGGTTACCATTTTTAAAGTAAACCGACGATGTTAAAGGCAGATTAACCACCGGATAATCCGATGCCGGACTGTCCATTGGCATCAGCAATGGATCAAGCAACTGTGCGGACGGAATGTTCTGTTGTTCAGCTTGTTCTACCAGCTCACGCAAATGTTCCAGCGTCACCATACGATCTACCGGATATTTGCTGACCGTCAGACGGCGCAGATACGTTACGTGTGCACCGCATCCCAGCTTCTCACCCAGATCGTCAATAATAGTACGAATATAGGTGCCTTTGGAGCAGTGAACTTCCAGCTCCAGTTCATTCCCTTCGTGGCGAATAAACAGCAGTTCATAAACGGTAATTGGGCGCGCTTCACGCGGCACCTCGATGCCTTGACGCGCATATTCGTACAGCTTCTTGCCCTGATATTTCAGCGCCGAGTACATCGATGGAATTTGCTCGATATCGCCGCGGAAAGTCTCCAGCGCACTCGCAAGCTGTTCCTCAGTAAAAGTCACCGGACGTTCCTGCACGATTTGTCCATCAGCATCAGAGGTATCCGTACGCTGACCCAGGCGGGCAATCACACGATAACGTTTGTCAGAGTCCAGCAGGTACTGTGAAAATTTCGTTGCTTCACCGAGGCAGATAGGCAGCATGCCTGTCGCCAGCGGATCCAACGCGCCGGTATGTCCCGCGCGGTTGGCATTGTAGATGCGCTTTACTTTTTGCAGCACGTCATTGCTGGACATGCCCTGCGGCTTATCCAGCAGCAGGACACCGTGAATATCGCGACCACGACGACGAGGACGACTCATCAGTCCTCCTTGCTGTCGTCCGCTGGGTTCACACGACGCTCATCGTCATGTTTCACCACGCTGGTCACCAGGTTGGACATGCGCATCCCTTCGACCAGTGAGTTGTCGTAGAAGAAGGTCAGCTCAGGCACGATACGCAGGCGCATCGCTTTCCCCAACAGAGAGCGGATGAAGCCAGAAGCCTCCTGCAGTGCCTTAATGCCGTTTTTCACGGCCGCTTCGTCCTGGTCGTTCAGGAACGTCACGAATACTTTGGCATAGGCCAGGTCACGGGACATCTCAACGCCCGATACGGTGGTCATCATACCAACACGCGGGTCTTTGATTTCGCGTTGCAGGATCAGTGCGATCTCTTTCTGCATCTCCTGCGCGACACGCTGCGGGCGACCAAATTCTTTCGCCATAATAAATTCTCCAGAATAAAGACAAAAAAGGGGCCATAAGCCCCTTTTTAAATTTCTTGCCGGGTGGCGCTTTAAAGCCTGATGGCGCTACGCTTATCAGGCCTACAACCCGGCTAACAATCCTAGCGTAGGCCCGGTAAACGAAGTGCCACCGGGCATTACGAAGATTATGCGATGGTACGTTTGATCTCGATGATCTCGAACACTTCGATCATATCGCCAACGCGAACGTCGTTGTAGTTCTTAACGCCGATACCACATTCCATACCGTTACGGACTTCGTTGACGTCATCTTTGAAGCGGCGCAGGGATTCCAGCTCGCCTTCATAGATAACCACGTTGTCGCGCAGTACGCGGATTGGGTTGTGACGTTTAATCGTGCCTTCGGTAACCATACAGCCTGCGATAGCGCCGAATTTCGGTGATTTGAACACATCACGAACTTCAGCCAGACCAATGATCTGCTGTTTCAGTTCCGGAGACAGCATGCCGCTCATCGCTGCTTTCACTTCATCGATCAGATGATAGATGACGGAGTAGTAACGCAGATCCAGGCTTTCTGATTCGATAACTTTTCGTGCAGAGGCATCAGCACGGACGTTGAAGCCAACCAGAATCGCGTTGGATGCCGCAGCCAGGGTTGCGTCGGTTTCGGTGATACCACCTACGCCAGAACCGATGATCTTCACTTTTACTTCGTCGGTAGACAGCTTCAGTAAAGAGTCGGAAATCGCTTCTACAGAACCCTGAACGTCGGCCTTCAGTACGATGTTCACTTCGTGAACTTCGCCTTCGGTCATGTTAGCGAACATGTTCTCGAGTTTAGATTTCTGCTGACGAGCCAGTTTAACTTCACGGAATTTGCCCTGACGGTACAGTGCAACTTCACGGGCTTTCTTCTCGTCACGAACAACGGTAACTTCGTCACCCGCAGCCGGAACACCGGACAGACCGAGGATTTCCACCGGAATGGACGGACCCGCTTCCAGTACTTCCTGACCCAGTTCGTTACGCATCGCACGAACGCGGCCGTATTCGAAACCACACAGAACGATATCGCCCTTGTTCAGGGTACCTTCACGAACCAGGACGGTAGCAACCGGGCCACGACCTTTATCCAGGAAGGATTCGATAACCGCACCGCTCGCCATACCTTTACGCACAGCTTTCAGTTCCAGTACTTCGGCTTGCAGCAGGATAGCGTCCAGCAGTTCGTCGATACCGGTACCCGCTTTCGCAGAAACGTGAACGAACTGGCTCTCGCCGCCCCACTCTTCCGGCATGATGCCGTACTGGGACAGTTCGTTTTTAACGCGATCGGGATCCGCTTCCGGTTTATCGATTTTGTTGACTGCAACAACGACCGGCACACCTGCCGCTTTCGCGTGCTGGATAGCTTCGATAGTCTGCGGCATCACGCCGTCGTCTGCTGCAACAACCAGAACAACGATATCCGTTGCCTGAGCACCACGAGCACGCATGGAGGTAAACGCGGCGTGACCCGGGGTATCCAGGAAGGTGATCATACCGTTGTCAGTTTCAACATGGTACGCACCGATGTGCTGAGTAATGCCGCCCGCTTCGCCAGAGGCCACTTTCGTGGAACGAATGTAGTCCAGCAGAGACGTTTTACCGTGGTCAACGTGACCCATGATGGTCACTACCGGTGCACGCGGTTCAGCCGCAGCGCCGGTGTCACGGTCGCTCATTACTGCTTCTTCCAGCTCGTTTTCACGACGCAGGATAACTTTGTGGCCCATCTCTTCGGCAACCAGCTGTGCGGTTTCCTGGTCGATGACCTGGTTGATAGTCGCCATTGCGCCCAGTTTCATCATCGCTTTGATGACCTGAGAGCCTTTGACCGCCATCTTGTTCGCCAGATCGCCAACGGTGATGGTTTCGCCGATCACAACGTCACGGTTAACGGCCTGAGCCGGCTTCTGGAAGCCCTGCTGCAGAGCGGAACCTTTACGCTGCTTACCGCCTTTACCGCCGCGAACCGCTGCACGTGCTTCTTCACGGTCAGCTTTAGATTCAGCGTGTTTGTTGCCTTTCTTCGCCGGACGCGCTGCTTTGGTGCTGCGAGTACGACCACGACCGCCTTCAACTTCACGATCGTTCTCGTCTTCAGCCTGGCGAGCATGCTGAGAAGTGGTGACGTGATAATCGCTGGTGTCTTCAACTGGTTCAGCGTTATTCACGCCATTTTTCTCGTTTTCTTCCGCCATACGGCGAGCTTCTTCCGCTACGCGGCGCGCTTCTTCTTCAAGCTTGCGACGTGCTTCTTCTTCCGCTTTACGCTTCAGTTCTGCGGCTTCATTTTCACGGCGGGCTTTTTCGGCCTGGGCGGTTTTAGTCATATCGTCGGTCTGTTGATTGCTCACTTTGTCTTTTTCCGCAGCTTCACGTTTCGCTTTATCAGCGGCTTCACGTTTAGCTTGTTCTGCGGCCTCACGTTCGGCTTTTTGTTGCGCCTCGCGTTTGGCAGCTTCTTCTGCCTCACGACGGGCTTGCTCTTCCGCTTCACGCTGCGCCTGCTCTTCCGCGGCAAGGCGTTCAGCCTCTTGCGGATCGCGTTTCACAAAGGTGCGTGTCTTGCGGACTTCGATTTGTACCGATTTGCTTTTTCCACCGGTACCTGGAATATTGAGAGTACTGCGCGTTTTACGCTGCAATGTCAACTTATCCGGCGCTGAGCCGTTCTCACGGTTCAGATGCGCCAGTAAGGTTTGTTTCTCTTGTGCGGACACAGAGTCGTCAGCAGACTTCGGGATACCTGCATCAGCAAATTGCTGTACCAGGCGATCCACGGAGGTCTGTATCTCTGCAGCCAGCGTTTTTACGGTTACATCTGTCATACTGTTCCTTCCTGCTACAGTTTATTACGCTTCGTCGCCGAACCAGCAAATATTACGGGCAGCCATAATCAGCTCACCGGCTTTTTCGTCGGTCAACCCTTCGATATCAGCCAGATCATCAATGCCCTGTTCAGCGAGATCTTCCAGCGTACAAACACCACGGGCCGCCAGTTTGAAGGCCATCTCACGATCCAATCCTTCCAGATTCAGCAGATCGTCAGCCGGTTTGTTATCACCGAGGCTTTCTTCCTGGGCCAGTGCCAGAGTGGTCAGTGCGTTTTTAGCACGCTCGCGCAGCGCTTCAACGGTTGCTTCATCCAGGCCGTCAATTTCCAGCAGTTCTTTCATTGGCACGTAGGCCAGTTCTTCCAGCGTCGCAAAACCTTCTTCTACCAGAACAGTCGCGAAATCTTCATCGATATCGAGATATTTGGTGAAGGTATCGATGGCTGCATGTGCTTCAGCCTGATGCTTCGCTTGCAGGTCATCAACGGTCATCACGTTGAGTTCCCAACCGCTCAGTTGTGAAGCCAGGCGGACGTTCTGACCATTACGTCCAATCGCCTGAGCCAGGTTACCGGCTTCAACCGCGATATCCATGGTGTGTTTGTCTTCATCCACCACGATAGAAGCGACGTCTGCTGGCGCCATTGCGTTAATCACGAACTGCGCCGGGTTATCATCCCACAGGACGATATCGATACGCTCGCCGCCCAGTTCGGTAGAAACCGCCTGAACGCGCGCACCACGCATACCAACACAGGCACCGACCGGATCAATACGCTTGTCGTTGGTCTTAACGGCGATTTTCGCACGCGATCCCGGATCGCGGGCCGCCGCTTTAATTTCAATCACTTCTTCGCCAATTTCCGGCACTTCAATGCGGAACAGCTCAATCAGCATTTCCGGTTTGGAACGGGTTACGAACAGCTGTGCACCGCGCGCTTCCGGACGAACTGAGTACAGAACGCCACGAATACGGTCACCCGGGCGGAAGTTTTCACGCGGCAGCATGTCTTCACGCAGGATCACAGCTTCAGCATTGCTGCCCAGATCCAGAGAAATGTTGTCGCGGTTTACTTTCTTCACCACACCAGTGACGATTTCGCCTTCATGTTCACGGAATTGATCGACAACCATCGCACGTTCAGCTTCACGTACTTTCTGTACGATAACCTGTTTCGCGGTCTGAGTCGTGATACGGTCAAAGGTGACAGATTCAATCTGATCTTCAACGTATTCACCCACGTTCAGACTTTCGTCTTCAAAGCGCGCTGCTTCCAGCGTAATTTCTTTAGTTGGCTGAGTGACTTCTTCTACGATAACCCAACGACGGAAGGTATCGAAATCACCGCTTTTACGATCGATCTCTACGCGGACATCGATCTCTTGTTCATATTTTTTCTTTGTTGCTGTAGCTAGCGCACTTTCCAGCGCTTCAAAAATTTTCTCGCGTGGCAGCGCTTTCTCGTTGGATACGGCTTCAACAACAGCCAAAATTTCTTTGTTCATCGCGGGCTTTTCACCTCAATCCAGACTGTTAAAAGTGGGGAACCAGGTTCGCCTTCTGGATATTACTCAGCGCGAACACTTCATCTTTACCTTCGACTGTGACCGTGATCATCTCACCATCCACCGCTTTGATAACGCCCTGCCATTTACGACGGTTTTGTACCGCCATACGAAGAACCAGCGTGACTTCTTCACCCAGGAAACGCACGTAGTGTTCAGCCGTGAACAGAGGACGGTCGAGACCCGGAGAGGAGACTTCCAGGTTGTAGGCAACAGTGATTGGGTCTTCGACATCCATCACCGCACTTACCTGATGGCTCACATCAGCACAATCATCAACATTGATGCCATCTTCACTATCAATATAGATGCGCAGTGTGGATGTGCGACCACGAATAAATTCGATGCCGACCAGTTCGTAGCCCAGGGCTTCAACTGGCGCTGTAATCATCTCTGTTAATTTTTGCTCTAATGTGGACAAGGCCACCCCCAAGACATAAAAAAAGGGCCTAAAGCCCAGTTATTCTGTAGTCAGATAACAAAAAACCCCGATAAATCGGGGCTTTAGATAACTGAACCCTATAACCGCACCTGCGGTTCGGAGAACCTTCCGAAAGAATTTTTTTCAAATCCAGCTAAGAAGGCCTAAGTCTTCACAGTATATTTGAAAAAGAACTCTAAGGGAAAGTGGTTGCGGGGGCCGGATTTGAACCGACGACCTTCGGGTTATGAGCCCGACGAGCTACCAGGCTGCTCCACCCCGCGCCTGAAACGTGGCAAATTTTACTTGTTTTGGGTAAAAAATGCAAATACTGCTGGGATTTGGTACCGAGGACGGGACGTAAAATCTGCGCACAGTATATTGATCCTCTATACGTTATGTCAACCTTGTTACGACTATGCAAATGAATGAATGCTGACCAGCGCTTGTTCAGCAAGATAAAGGTGCCACCCACGCCGTTATTTAACGAAATTATCACTAAACTCTTCCTGTCATCGTTAAAAGATGATTAAATGAAAACTCATTTATTTTGCATAAAAATGCAATTAGCATAAAAAGCCGACCTCTTCACCAGTCTATCAAGCAGGGTTTTATTTTATGACGACGATTCTCAAGCATCTCCCGGTAGGTCAACGTATTGGTATCGCTTTTTCCGGCGGCCTGGACACCAGTGCAGCACTGCTGTGGATGCGACAAAAAGGGGCTGTCCCATATGCATATACTGCGAATTTGGGCCAGCCGGATGAGGATGACTATGACGCCATTCCTCGCCGTGCAATGGAATATGGTGCTGAGAATGCTCGCCTGGTTGATTGCCGCAAGCAGTTGGTAGCCGAAGGGATCGCTGCCATTCAGTGTGGTGCGTTCCATAACACCACCGGCGGACTGACCTATTTCAATACCACCCCACTGGGCCGCGCAGTGACAGGCACTATGTTGGTTGCCGCCATGAAAGAAGATGGCGTGAACATTTGGGGTGACGGTAGTACCTATAAAGGCAACGATATTGAACGTTTCTATCGTTATGGTCTGTTAACCAACGCCGAACTGCAGATTTATAAACCGTGGCTGGATACCGATTTTATCGACGAACTCGGTGGTCGCCATGAGATGTCCGAATTTATGATTGCCTGTGGTTTCGACTACAAGATGTCCGTTGAGAAAGCGTATTCCACCGACTCCAATATGCTCGGCGCGACTCACGAAGCAAAAGATCTGGAATTCCTGAACTCCAGCGTCAAAATCGTCAACCCGATTATGGGCGTTAAGTTCTGGGATGAGAGCGTGAAGATCCCGGCTGAAGAAGTGACCGTACGCTTTGAACAAGGCCATCCGGTTGCGCTGAACGGTAAGACCTTCAGTGACGACGTTGAGATGATGCTGGAAGCCAACCGTATCGGCGGTCGTCATGGCCTGGGTATGAGCGACCAGATTGAAAACCGTATTATTGAAGCAAAAAGCCGCGGTATCTATGAAGCCCCGGGGATGGCGCTGCTGCACATCGCCTACGAGCGTCTGCTGACCGGGATTCATAACGAAGACACCATCGAGCAGTATCACGCGCACGGTCGCCAGCTCGGTCGTCTGTTGTATCAGGGGCGCTGGTTCGACTCACAGGCGCTGATGCTGCGTGATGGTCTGCAACGTTGGGTAGCCAGCCAGATAACCGGCGAAGTCACGCTGGAACTGCGTCGCGGTAACGATTATTCAATCCTTAACACCGTGTCTGACAACCTGACCTACAAGCCAGAACGTTTGACCATGGAGAAAGGTGATTCCGTATTCTCGCCAGACGATCGTATCGGTCAGCTGACCATGCGTAACCTGGATATTACCGATACTCGTGAGAAGCTGTTCGGCTATGCGCAGTCTGGCCTGTTGACCGCCTCTTCCGCAACCGGTCTGCCACAGGTTGAGAATCTGGAAAACAAGGCGAAGTAATCCCCTTACATAAATGACAAAAGCCGCTTGCGCGGCTTTTGTCATTTAAAATTTATGAACGCAGCAGCTATATGTAAATGCATAAAAGTAATCAACCTATTGATGATTTGTATTAATGCAGTTTTATACCTCAGCCTTTCGCTAAAGCGTATTAACATTGCTCAAAGTTAGTTAACCGATTGTTCACTCAACTGTAAAAATACACATCTCACTTACCACGTATTAACCGCTAATAAAACCGCCAGGATTAATAGTATCTCCCCATTCCCCTCTGCGCGCTAAGGAAGAACTTACTCATCAAGAGTGAAATAACGTAGCCAAACCGGTTAAATGCCGCAGTATTGACAACATCTCCGCCAAACGGCAAAATGCTCCAGCCTTTATCATTTGCTTTAATAAGCAAAATCTTACCAGACAACAGGTATGCTTTGGTGATAAACCCGTATAATTTCATGTTTTGTAACCTGTTGAATGATATAAAAACTTGATATTTTGCCGTACTCAGGTAATGAAATGGTGACTCACAAAACATATCTGAAGGCATCATTCCTGAAGAACTCCCGAGTTGATTTTGGTTGTAGTACTATGCTGAAGCAACCCACAGCCTGGTTTTCCTGCGGTACTTCACCTAACTGACTGAAAATATAGCCATCCAGATCTACATGAAAAAATGTGTGTAATCAACACTTTGAATGGCAATAGTCACAACAGAAAAGATCCGCAAGAAAATGCTGATTTTCGACCATTACAGGTCTAAAATACTGAAGCTATCTGCATATTAAAAAAAATAGCGGTTGTGAAGTTAAGTTTAAACATCACTTAACTTTTAGTTCAAAATCTTATAGCCTTCATTGCTTGTACAAGCATGGCTAGGGCGGTAGCGTTCCTAAAAAAAGCATGAAGGCAACAGAATGATGCCAGATACTGGTCATTCGGTGATGGCAGAACATACATCCTCAACTCGTTTTTAGCACATATATTGTAATTTAGACTAAGAAATAACCTCCTGATGCTTCATTTGTAATTTAACAAAAATTCTTACTGCTACAATCTATACATCATACAAAGAGAATTTTTCAAATAGGAATTATCTCGTTTTAGCCCATATTAGATATACATTGAATTAAATACCTTTAACACCAGAGGTAATAAATTTGAATCTCAAAATAAACATTTATTTATGTTTGGCGATATTTATTGGTAAGATTTTTTTGGATGCTATTTTATTTAAAGGGTTTACGGTTGATAGCTGGACATATTACGACTTATCAAAACAAATATTTTCTGGATATGAGCCATCTTTCATCAGACAGTATCAATATAATTCGTTACATAGCCCTTCTTTTCCTTTTTTCTATCCTTTACTGATACACTTCATAGACAGCATTTTAAATATCGGCATTTACTCTTCACTGGTATTAAATATTTTAATATTAATAGCCTGCTGTATTGTTTCAGGAGCAATACTAAAAAAATTAAATTTAAATCAAGAACGACTAATAATAATCTCATTTATATTATTATATCCACCTTTTTTTCAGGAGGTGGCTTATGGAAGATCAATACCGCTGGCGACGCTAGAAATATTATTAATTAGCTATATTTTCATCTCGCAGCAATATCTTAGCGCCAAGCAATTATTTACTATTGGCTTAATTTTTTCAGTATCCATACTGACACGTTTTGAATTTCTCATCTCATTTATAATTTTCACATTATGGGTGTTATTTAAAGAGAAAAAGTTAATTGGGAAAATTTTATTCTTAGCCCCACCACTAATATCTATTGTAATATGGGTAACGTATTCTGAGCAATATTTCAATACGTTATGGATAACTGAAAGTTCTAAATTAGTGTTGATGCCACCCCAGTTTGGGGCTCTAGATTATGTACCATCAATTGAAAATAATAGTTTTTTAAGCTTAATAACAAATATCATAATAAAAGAAATAAAAACATTTACTTCATTTATACTATGGGGGGCATTAACACCTACATTTATAATATTAGCACATCTAATTTATAAGTATGTTTCCCATAAGAAAAATAGGCTTATCACGTTAAAGGGATATATAGGTACTAAACTAATTTTCCTGATCGTTACTATTAGTTCAGTAGTGCCTATTGTAGGACTCACAGGATATACTGATGGTAGATATTTCTTTAACCTATACTTATTAATAACGCTTTTCTTACTTTATACAACGCCTGCAATTTACAGTAAACATAAGATAACGACACTGTGTTTGATCTATACAATTATAATTAGTTCAGCCTGGACTATCGGGAGAACGGTAAAAAAAAGCATATCAATTGACAGCTCACAAGAATATATAACACTGATAGATAAAGATAACATACGGCAATGTGTTGAAAAGCATAATTTGGAGAGGATTTTGTTTATTACAGAAAATGGCTTTGAACAAGTATCTGTATCCGAAGACGCTATAACTGGTACAGCATTGTATTTTTTGTCTCCGACTAATATTGACAAAAATAATATCAATAGTTTTATTCACGACT
The DNA here is from genome assembly GCF_014103415.1 of Citrobacter sp. RHBSTW-00671. Lineage (NCBI taxonomy): Bacteria > Pseudomonadati > Pseudomonadota > Gammaproteobacteria > Enterobacterales > Enterobacteriaceae > Citrobacter > Citrobacter sp. RHBSTW-00671. The sequence goes on along the minus strand of NZ_JABXPR010000001.1, from coordinate 1,084,901 downwards.
ATAATATTGATGCCATTTACAGTAAGAATTCAATATTAACAGACTTATCGACTATTCAATGCAATAGTAAATTGCATATTATCAAAAAATGAAATTTTTCATATCAATTTTTAGTGGCAGTTTGTTATCACAAGTGCTTGGAATAGGCATCATGCTGGCTCTTGTGAAATTTTATTCAGTAGAAGCCTTCGGCCTTTATGCAACAATTATGGCATGGTCAGGCCTGATATCCTACGTCGGTGCATTACGACTGAATCTTTTGCTAATCACCAGCGATATTTATGAAAAGCGGTTGCTCTTTCGTGCTTGCCAGATACTATCGTTGAGTACAACGATAGTATCATCGCTATTAGTGGTTATCAGTATTCTATTTTTCAACTTATCAATTATTTATATTTCTATACCAATCCTTATTTTTTGCTTCAACTCATTTGAGATTCTCTATGATTACCACACATCAACCGGTAACCATCGAAAACTAAATATAATGCAACTAAATAGAGTTATATTAGTTGGTTTATCACAATTAGCACTAATGAAGTTTCAGTATGGGCTTATTATCGGGACAATCATTGGCTCAACGATTGTATTGATTATTAGTAGAATCAAGTTTGATAATAACAAAGAGAAATGGTTAGGCGCGTCAATAAGTATTGTCAGGAAAAATACTAAATATATGACTATCCATACAACATCATCGATGATTCCATCTATAGGAACTCATTTACCAATAATATTTATTTCCAGTTTCTTTGGCTATCATTCCTCAGCACTGTATGCAATCGCAGAAAAAATAACCACGGTCTTTGTCACGCTAATGAACTCAGCAATGAGTCGCGCAGTACTTTATAGCCTCTCAAATAAAGAAAAAAGAATATTATTTAAATATGGTATTATCGGCATCATATTAGGCGTTATATATATAATATCATCGTATTTTATATTACCTGCAGTTGTTTATCTAATTGGCAATAAATGGAGTGGTAGTATTATATACTTGCAGAGTTTATCCTTCTGGCTTGCGGCAATATTAATTCTATCCCCCAGTTATAATCGCGCTATTTTTTTTACTGCTACAAAGGAAATTTTCTTTATCGATTTATTGAGATATGGATTGAAACCTATTTTCTATATAACACTCTCAGTAATAGGTATAAAGCTACATAACATTGTAGCTTTGACATCTATCAGCATGTACATACTGGCAATAATAGTCTTTATATTTTTATCTTTAAGGTGGAAGGATGTCTCGAATAGCTTTTATCAAAAATAGTTTAGAGTATCTACCTGAGATCGAAATTTACAAAGATTATTTCTCCAACCTTGGGTTACAAGTATCTATCGTAGAACATCCCGAAGATATATTAAATGCAGATATATATTGGTTTTTTATGGGAGTGGAACATAAAAAGAAAGTATCAGGACTGCATATTCATGAATATGCTTCACTTTCCACTCCGCCCTACGGAATTGTAAAAGACAAAATAAAACGATTAATAAACATCGTTCCAGATGGAAGAGTGTTTTTAAATGAAACAATAAAACAAAAGACATTCTTTAACGACCATGTCCCATTTACATATAGAGATATGGGGGTTAGCGAACACTTCTTTAGGAAAAATAATAATATAACAAAAGAATATGATTTCGTGTACATTGGGAGTCTCTCAGCAAAAAGAAACATAAGAAAACTACTACAGTGTTTTAGTGAAAAATATTTTCACTACACATTACTTGTGATTGGTGAATGCCCTAATGACTTATATAATGATTTTAAATCCTTTCCTAATATAATATTTTCTGGTCGGCTAAATTACAAGGATATACCAGCATTAGCCTGTAAAGCAAAGTGTGGGATAAATTACACCCCTAATATTTACCCTTATAAATATCAGACATCAACAAAGGTACTAGAGTATTTAGCGATGGGACTAAACGTATGCTCAACTCGAATTGAATGGGTTGAGTCTTTTGCTAAAAATAAAAAAATTGATAACATCCAATTTTTCAATGAAAGCCTAATTGATTTTAGACCTGAGGACTATTTATCAAATGGCGAGTATTGGGCGCACATTAAAGAATATAACTGGGATAAAATAATGGATAAGGCCAATCTACTTAACTTTATCCATTCAATAATAAAAAATAGGAGAATTGATGAACATAGCAAATGATTCTATCATTATTGGCGGAGGCTTTTTTGGTGTTTATATCGCTAACTATTTAGCTTCCCAAGGACATAAGGTCACTCTGTTTGAAAAAGAATCGTCTTTAATGGAGCGCGCCTCGTATGTAAACCAGTCTCGCGTACACAATGGTTATCATTATCCACGCAGCCATCTCACAGCATTAAGATCCAGGGCATCATTCCCAATTTTCTGTAATGATTTTAAAGAATGTATTGATGATGAATTCTCAAAATTTTATATGGTCGGGCGCATTCTTGGAAAAGTAACAGCACGCCAGTTTCAGTTATTTTGCCAAAGGATAGGAGCGCCTTGTGATATCGCCCCACATTGGATCAGAGATCTAACGAATAAAAACTTAATTGAAGAGGTTTTTACCACTAAAGAGTATGCCTTTGACTCCCGAAAACTACGTTCTATTATGCTGTCCCGTCTGGCAGATAGCGGCGTAACTATTAAATATGAAACGGTTGTTACAGGTGTACAGGAAGATAGCTCAGGCCTGACGGTCAAAACTCAAAATGTCAATGATCCTGATGGCGCATCAATCGAATATTACAAAACAAAACAAGTTTTTAACTGTACTTATTCGATGACGAATTTCGTCTTGCATGAATCAAAAATAGATTTAATTCCTCTCAAGCAGGAATTGACAGAAATGTGTATCGTAAAAGTTCCTGATATTTTTGAGAAAACGGGGATTACAGTGATGTGCGGACCATTCTTTTCTGTCATGCCTTTCCCTTCCAAAGGTCTGCACTCATTTAGTCATGTACGCTATACTCCCCATCATGAATGGAATGAAAGCAACGAAAGTTATTTCCCGTCACATCAATATTTTAATGAAGTACAGAAGAATACTCTTTGGCGCAAAACTATATCCGATGCTAGTCGGTATATACCTGTTTTGTCTGAATGCGAATACAAAGAATCGATTTGGGAAGTTAAAACACTTCTGCCAAGAAGTGAAACCGATGATTCTCGCCCTATTCTTTTCAAAGCCAATCACGGTATGAAAGGCTTGCATTGCATTATGGGTGGGAAAATTGACAATGTTTATGATGTTATCACAGTAATTAATGAGTTAGGATTGAACAAATGAATTTAACTAGGGAAGGTGCGAATAAGCAGGTCATTTCTTCCCAAGCTGACTCGCTGATTAAAATTTCGCGGATCTGGGCCGATTTTTTTCCCGCAAACACATCGAATCAGCCTATTTAGGCTATTTTTTCCACCATTTCTGGCGTTATTTCCGGTTTTTACTGAGATCTCTCCCACTGACGTATCATTTGGTCCACCCGAAACAGGTTGGCCAGGGTGAATAACATCGCCAGTTGGTTATCGTTTTTCAGCAGCCCCTTGTATCTGGCTTTCACGAAGCCGAACTGCCGCTTGATGATGCGAAACGGGTGCTCCACCCTGGCACGGATGCTGGCTTTCATGTATTCGATGTTGATGGCCGTTTTGTTCTTGCGCGGATGCTGCTTCAAGGTTTTTACCCTGCCGGGACGCTCGGCGATCAGCCAGTCCACATCCACCTCGGCCAGCTCCTCGCGCTGTGGCGCTCCTTGGTAGCCGGCATCGGCTGAGACAAATTGCTCCTCTCCATGAAGCAGATTACCCAGCTGATTGAGGTCATGCTCGTTGGCCGCGGTGGTGACCAGGCTGTGGGTCAGGCCACTCTTGGCATCGACACCAATGTGGGCCTTCATGCCAAAGTGCCACTGATTGCCTTTCTTGGTCTGATGCATCTCCGGATCGCGTTGCTGCTCATTGTTCTTGGTCGAGCTGGGTGCCTCAATGATGGTGGCATCCACCAAAGTGCCTTGGGTCATCATGACGCCTGCTTCGGCCAGCCAGCGATTGATGGTCTTGAACAATTGACGGGCCAGTTGATGCTGCTCGAGCAGGTGGCGGAAATTCATGATGGTGGTGCGATCCGGCAGGGCGCTATCCAGGGATAATCGGGCAAACAGGCGCATGGAGGCGATTTCGTACAGGGCATCTTCCATGGCACCGTCGCTCAGGTTGTACCAATGCTGCATGCAGTGAATACGCAGCATGGTCTCCAGCGGATAGGGCCGTCGGCCATTGCCCGCCTTGGGATAAAACGGCTCGATGACAGCGGTCATATTCTGCCATGGCAGAATCTGCTCCATGCGGGAGAGGAAAATCTCTTTTCGGGTCTGACGGCGCTTAGTGCTGAATTCACTATCGGCGAAGGTGAGTTGATGGCTCATGATGTCCCTCTGGGATGCGCTCCGGATGAATATGATGATCTCATATCAGGAACTTGTTCGCACCTTCCCTAGTGCTACAAAGAAGGATATTTTTGTATCAGTTGTACTATCCTGCAAAGATCAAGCAGAAGATCTAAAAAATAAAATTAGACCTATTAACGATCTTTTGTCAAAAAACTATGTCGATTTTGAAATCGTAATTATTGACAACCATTCTTTTGATGACACTGAAACCTACATCACTTCTCTTCTTACTGAATTAGAGTCTATACGATATATTAGACTTTCATCAGAAGTATCTGCTGATGTATCTCTATCAGCCGGATTAGAAAATGCAATAGGTGATTTTGTCGTATTATTTGATATTAGTACGGACCCAGTTTATGTCATTGCAAATGTAGTCGAAAAATCCCTTGCAGGCAGTGATGTAGTTATTGGTGTTGCTAAACAGAACTCATCTCTTGCGTACGCAATAGTTCGACCTATTATGAATCATTTCTTAAGTCGGATTGGTTATAAGTTGCCAAGAAATGCCACAAACCTCCGTTGTTTAAGTAGAAGAGCTGTCAATGCAGTAACGGCAAACGGTCGCTTCCATCACAAAATGATGATGAGAATATCTAATACAGGATTCACATCTACTACGGAGACCTACGAACTTGCCCAGGTTAATGAGAAAAAAATTCTTCTTTCAGGAATTCGTGACACGATTAAAATAATGATATTTAACTCAACAAAACCACTGCGCTGGATGAGTTTATTAGGAGTATTCGGTAGTTTTTTAGCATTTATTTTCAGCCTATACAGCCTTATTGTTAGAATAATTAATAATCATGTCATTGAGGGATGGACAACACAAATTATATTTATGTCAATCTTATTTATGCTTATCTTTACTATGCTGGCGTTCTTTGGGGAATATTTAGGTCGATTGCTTGATGACCGTTCGGAACATACTGATTACAATATAGTATATGAGAAAAACAGTTCAGTAATGATTGACTCACACCGCGTAAACGTATTAACAGAGTCAACTTCTGATGTAATCAATCTGGTTCAAACAGGGCGTAACAAGTAATGGAAAAAAATTATACCTGGGAAGTACCTGCATATACTGAGACAAGAGTAAGACCTAAACAGAATGATTATTGCACATTAATTTTCGTGATTAATGAAGGTGATAAACTAATAAAGCAACTGGCACGTATGGATGCTGCAAGAAGTTGTACAGATATAATAATTGCCGATGGTGGCAGCACTGATGGGTCAACCTCTACTGAAAACTTGGAAAAGTATGGTGTGACAAGCCTTTTGGTTAAAACCGGTGCAGGAAAGCTTGGCAGCCAAATGCGTATGGGTTTCGCATGGGCACTTCTGGAAGGTTATAAAGGCGTTATTGTTGTCGATGGCAATAACAAAGATAGCGTTGATGATATTCCAAACTTCGTTCGCCAATTAGAAAATGGGATGGATCATATCCAAGGATCTCGTTTTATTCCCGGTGGCAAACATGTAAATACTCCTATGTCACGACTCATCGGATTAAAGGTAATTCATGTTCCCCTAATGAGATTCTTCTCCGGTTTCAAATATACTGATACCACAAATGGCTTTCGCGCTTACAGCGCCAAATTCTTATCAGATGAGAAAGTAGCTGTATTCCGTAATATTTTTACTGGCTACGAACTTCATTATTACCTGGCGATACAAGCGGCTAAGTTAGGTTTTAAATGCATTGAAATACCTGTAATGAGAACTTATCCTAAACATGGCAAGACACCGACAAAAATTAGTCCTATCAGAGGTAACCTACAGGTTATTGCCAGGTTACTACAAGTTTGCTTAGGAAAGTATGACAAAAAGTAGGTAAAGTCACCTGCTATTTTCTTTTCAAGAAGCTAGATAGAGACTATCTAGCTTGATTTTTATATAATTATGGGTTATCACAATGAATGCTCTAATTGGTTATACTGGCTTTGTTGGCGGAAATTTGCTTAAGCAATACGATTTCGACGATTTATATAATTCAAAGAATATAAATGACATTCGAGGCAAGCATTATAATAGATTGTTTATCTGCGGAGTTCCGGCTGTAAAATGGTGGGCAAATCAGCATCCTGTTGAAGACTGGGAAAATATTAGCGGCCTCATTGACATTCTAAAAACCGTAACTGCCGAAGAAGTTGTTTTAATTTCTACGGTTGATGTATACCCTAATCCAATCGATTTTGATGAAGATAGTCAGTTATCCCGAGACACTGGACAGCCCTATGGATTACATCGTTTAAAATTCGAAGATTTTGTTACTCAGCATTTTACCAATGCTTATACTCTCCGTCTTCCAGGCCTCTTCGGCGAGGGTTTAAAAAAGAATATTATTTACGATTTCTTGAATAATAATCAGATTGAAAAAATTGATACTCGCAGCTCATTCCAATTCTACTGCCTCAATTTTCTTAAAATTGATATTGATAGAATGATTGAGAATAACATTCGCCTCCTCAACACATCTGTAGAGCCAATCCCAACGGCCGACATTGCAAAAATGATACTTGGTTATCCATATAAAAATATAACGAGTTCACATCCATCTCGCTATGACATCAAATCAAAGTATTCAACGCTTTGGGGGCGAGAAAATGGTTACCTTTATAATAGGCAAGACTGCCTTGTTGAGTTAGAAAAATTCATTGAGGAATACCGTCGTGAAAAATAAAGGTCTATCCATTTCAAACATTGCATGGAATAGCGATGAAAACGATGCTGTGCTCGGCATCCTTAAAAAACATAGTATTGGTGCTATCGAAGTCGCGCCAGCAAAAGTTGTTAGCAATGTTCAGAATTTCTCTGATGATGAAGTTCTTTTATATAAAGAAAAAATGAATGATGCCGGAATCGTTATCAGCTCGATGCAGGCATTATTGTTCGGAGGTCCCTCCGGAAATATTTTTGGCAATCAAATTGAAAGTAATGCAATCCAGAATCATTTAAGCAAAATCATCCACATGGCAGGCCTTCTTGGTGCTGAAAAATTAGTTTTTGGTTCGCCTAAAAATAGATTAAGAAATGATATTTCATTTGCTAATGCAATAGAGATTGCAGCGAAGTTCTTTCAACCTTTGGCAATTAAAGCAAAGGATGTTGGTACCATGATTTGTATCGAGCCGAATCCAGAATACTATGGATGTGACTTTATTACAGACTCAAAAGAAGCTGTTGAGCTTGCATGTGCAATTGATCATCCAGGATTTGGTGTTCATTTAGATCTTGCAGGGCTAAGGTTATCTAAGGAAGACGTCTATAATAGAATTGCAATATTAAATGAAAAAATCGCACACTTTCATATAAGTGAGAAAGATTTAGCACCAATTGGTTTAGATATTGAAGCCCACAACCTGGCATGTAAAGGTTTGGAACACATAGCATACCATGGTTGGTTATCAATAGAGATGAAAAGATCAGAAATGCCATTGGTAGATATTGATGCAAGTATCTCGTTGGTAAAAGAAATTTACGGGCCAATATTATGCTAATCTTTGTTATTATTTTCAGCGTATTCTTCTCTTCATCATCTCAGCTTTTGTTAAAGAAAGGAGCCGCGCAAATATCTATTCCTTCTCAAATTGATTTAATAAATCTGACCAAACTTTTCAGTGAGCTGATTTTTAATTTTTATCTTGTTTCTGGTATCTTATTTCAAGTTGTTGCATTGTTAAGCTGGGTTTATGTATTAAAAAAGGTTGATGTGAGCTTCGCCTACCCTTTCATTTCATTAGGTTTTGTTTTTGTCATGCTTATGGGTTATCTGATATTTAATGAATCCTTAACACCGATGAAGGTAATTGGAACATTGGTCATTATACTTGGCGTAGTTATTATGGGGAAAGCATAACAAATGAAATCACTTCAGTCGTCTATAAAAAAACTATTCCTTTCCGATAAATGGCTAAATCTGTATGCTATTGGTATATCATTGCTTTCATTAATATGCGTAAGCATAATATATTATAATTCCGTATTATATTTTAACCGTGAACCTTGGGATGGGTCTTTTCAGACGCTATTTCCCCTTAGATCAATAGATATTGGTTCTTACCCAGCCATCGATTTCTCTTACTTCCATGGAAATGGTATCCCATATTTAATATATCCTCTTTATTACTTATTTTCACACATACTTGGCTTTGGTATCATTGTGTCCGCATTGAATAGCACATTTATAGTAAATTGTGCATTCTTATACTTACCTATTTATTTTATATTGCGGAAAATAAGTAATTTCTCTACATCACTTATCTTTACGTTGTTCATTTCCATGTTGTTTGATTTTATACCTTACATTGGCGCTTATTTTTCACCTTTATTTTTAGGTGCACCAATGGCAGTAAGATTTTCTCCTCATATTCTATTAGCAATATGTTTCTATAATCTTATAACTTATTATGAAATTGCTGATAAAAAGAAAACATTAAAAACAGTTATAGTAACTCTCTTTGTTGCAGCCATTTCCCCTTTGCTTGGTGCAGAACAGGGGTTTTACGCAATTGCGGCATTTTGTTTAACTGTGTTCATTTATTTTTTCATCCATGAAAAAAAGCGTGTCGCAGCTTTAGTCTATTCTGCATCTTTATTTATTCTATCCATTTTAGCGCATGTGGCCATCCTTCTTATCCTCTTTCAAAGCCTGGAGTCAATCAGAGCCATAATAACAATCTCGAATGACCAAACCTGGGTTTTCGGCGTGTTCCCAAATTCATTTTTTGATTCATTCACCGAGTTATTCAGACTCGATAATATAAGTGCTGTAGTTACTCAGATTGTCACTTTGATTGCCATAATTTACACGTTAATAATTACATTTGTATACCGCAAATATAATTTAAACTCAAAATTTTACTATGCCTGTTTGGTAATGTTTTGGGGCGGAATATTATCATGGGCATCTAATTTAGGTTATATTGGTGCACATCAGGCACCTCTTGAAATTAGATATATGACATTGTCGTTCTTCCCTATTCTGTTCTTTATTTTCACTGAAAATGCGAAACTAAAAAATGATTAATATTCTGAGAAATAAAGTTTTCACTCGCACCCTTATTATAATTCTCTCTCTTATATCTCTTGCCTATTGGTATGGATATATGAACCTGTCAAAGAGAAGCATTCCAAAAAACCAATATAATCTATCTCACGTCGAGGGAGTAAGATTATCAAAGCACCAGGATCTCCGTGGAGTAATTGGTTCACTTAATCAGAGACATCAATATGGCGAATACTTATCCGAAGCCAGTTATTATATTTCCAGAGAGACTGGGCAACGTTATTTACCAGATGATATCTCCTTTCCGACGTGGTTGAGATATGTCAACAATGATAAGACATCATTATCTACAGTGCCTTTAGTCCCCATATGGAATCAGGATTTCATTTTGGGTTTCAGTAATAAATCTACTTTCAAGATTTTAGAGAAAAACATTCTATTTCAACCAGGAAAGCCTCTAAAAAATGTATTCGTGGGTAAAACTGCCATTCTGAAAAATGATTATGCTGATTTTTATACTACTATTACAGACATAGATGATTCCGGTAACATAACCGTCCAGGGTTATATTCCCTTCGACTTTTTTCCCAAGTCAATTCTTATCCCTTCGGGAAAGAAAAAGAACAAGCATATGATGTTTGAAAGTGACACTATGGGCTGGATACGTGGTGGACGATTTACACTGGACCCAACCGGATATACGTATGTCATCCGCCCGGTACCTTCTCTCAGTTTGTCCAAAACCACTTTAGAAGATGGAGATACGTTATCCTGGGATGGGATAAATGGACCTACATCAACACGTATTGAGTCTGTGTACGGCTTTAACAATACATATATTGTTAAGCTAGATAAGAAACTTCCACCATATTTCGACTTCAGAAAAAACATTATAACTGTTACCCGAAATAAAGACGACTTTGATAAACAAGAAATGCTACTCAACGTCGATACAGACGAAATAAATGAGAAATTCTTTCTTGGTAAAAAGCGCAACATTAGTTTTGTAGTTTCTGCAATTAATGATATAGCGCCAGGTAGTGTAGTGGTTGCAGAAGGAAACAACGTCCCACTGTATGTATCGATGGTAGCTAAAGATAGCAACGTCATTACTATAGATTTATTTAAAAGCGCAGTTATCAAGGAATGCTTAAATACAAAATCCAAACAAAGCTATGACAGTTGCCTTTATAACATCGACCTATCTAAATTTGAGTATCCTAATGTAAAGCGGGCAAAAGAAAATCTTGCAAATGATAAGATTTTTGATGGCTTTGGCCCATGGGAAATGTGGAACAAAGGTGGCGCTCTGAATATTCAATATGCCACAAATATTGTTAAGCGCACAGATACTCCTGCAGCAAACTCAAAAAATGAAAATACCATTGCAAACAAGCCGCCACAAAAATCACTCAATGGTTTAATTTGGGAGATATACCCAGGTTCATTGCTAAATATATTTTATGGAACCCACAACCCTGCACCGACAGAAATGCTAATACACGTACTTGGTCGAGAGGCGAGGGATAAATACTATTCCTCTTTCGTAAAAATCAAACCTGAGTATATTTCATTTGCGAAGCCTGAGCGATTTACTCCCTGGTTGCTTAACTGGCATTGGCCATTCTTTAGGAATATGATCAACAACTATGATTTAGCCGTAGATAAGAGTGAGTTTTCATTGTGGCATCTAAACAATAATAATAAATGGGATGACTTCGGTCCGGAACAATTAAAACTGCAGGGTGACTTCTCTGTTAATAAGCCCATTGACCTTGATATCAGCAAATCAAAAACACAGTCATGTGATATAAAATTAATGACCGCAGTAGTAAAATATGATATTAAAAACCCGATATCATCTCTGCCGCTTATTGGAAAATTGACACGATACCTGATAGAAATTGAGAATACTGGCCTGCCATCAAATATGCCAGTTAGTTTACCATGGAGTGAACACACTTTCTCTTTCCCGATTTTTTATAGGGAGGGATTTAATCCAACGATTACCCCACGAACCTTATCTAACTTCCTTAATTTGACATCACTAACTATTAAGGAAATTACGCTTTATCAAGAAAACGTTGATGCCAAAAATATATACAGCCTATATTACGACTATCCTGCTGTTGGTGCTGCAGCAAGATATGAGTGTAATGATAGAAAGCACTGAAATAAGGGCTAATTATTCAGGTCAGTAACTATTGACTATTTTTGGATAGTGCCGTTCACTTAAGATATTTTAAGTGAACGGTGCATGATGGGCTTGTCAGTAATTCTGTGAAACTGCCGATGTATTAAAGGTGATCGCTCAGACGGTCACCAATCTCGATAATAAAATGGCTCATTGCCAGCCGCAAGTTCTGGATTGGCATACTCCATTTTTTCAACGCATCCTTGATCGCCTGATAAACAACCTTTCGTACCTAGTCATCCGTCGGGAACACTATGTGTTTCTTAATCGCCACCCGGATCACGCTATTCAACGATTCGATTGCGTGTGTGGTGTAGAATGGCCTTGCGGATGATCTCTCCCCGGTAAACAGTCCCCATCCAAACTGAAGTCTACGGTCTTTCTTTCATTAAACAAAAAGATCATTCCGTCATGAAAAAGACCCACTATGCTGAAAAACAGATCGCGTTTGCGCTGAAGCAAGCCAAAACCAGCATCCAAGTGGAAGAAATGTGCAAGAGGATGGGCATTTCTGAGGCAACTTTTTAACTCTATGAACTACCTCCGTTTTGCAGGTACTGAATCTGGTTTGGGTTGTTGCTTGCATCTATCCGGCATCAGGAAAATCTGTGCCTAAATGGGTAATCAGCACACAATCGCCTCAACAACTATACGGCCGTTGAGGCCAGTATAAAAATCTTGTTCCGATTGTGCAGGTGCAACCTGCCCCTATTTCTCAGTACGCTGCGCAGAGGGCGGTATGTAATATCGGCGCCCCGGAACTGCTCTGGTTCAGGGGCGGTAACCTGTTCAGGGCCAGGCTTTAGCAGGCCTGGATGCAGGTAAGAGTGATGATGGCTGTTAGTAGTTTTGTGATATGCCCGCTTCACGGGTACCAGGAGCCGATATTCATCCAGCAGGTTAAACAGGCGGTCCCGCCCGATAGCCAGTGCTTTACCGTCCTGAACATTCAGCAGGTAGTGCAGTGCCGGGTACGGGCAACAAAATCCGGAACCTTAGCATGATGCTCCTGCCTTTTATTATATCTTGTGTTGTACTGGTACCACGCCTATCTGCTGTGCCCCAGGAACTAACATGCACGCGTAACTGCTATTGTGAGGGCCTGACTTTGCGTGAGGACTTGCCGGGCCGTTTTTTTGCAACACTCACCCCGCAATCATTTTTCAGAACATTGATAACCGATTCAAAAAACTCAGCTTTCTGGTTTGCCAGCTTAAGCTGTTCTTCAAGTTCCCTGATTCTTTGCTCGGGTGTAGGCGGGGCAGTCGTCTGAGCCACAGGCAGTTTCCTCTTCACCAGGTCAGGAAGTGCGGGGCTCCAGTCAAGCCGGCCATATTTACGCAGCCAGACAAGAACGGTGGAGCGCCCTTGAATGCCATACCGCTGCTGGGCCTGCTTGTAAGTCATCTCGCCTTTTTCGACCTGCCCGACAACGGCTAATTTAAAGGATAGAGGATAGAGGATAATCACGTTGGGTGCGATTGAACTCAGTCATCATCACGTTCTCCGGACTTAAGTCAGGAACGTGTCAACGCTATTCAGGACGGGTTACAGACGAAAAAAAAGACGCTTGCAGCGTCTTTTTTTTGGAATTTGGTACCGAGGATGGGACTCGAACCCACAAGCCCGTTAGGGCACTACCACCTCAAGGTAGCGTGTCTACCAATTCCACCACCTCGGTACAGAATACTTAGCGTGGGATATCGCTGGTCGGCTGAGCCGGAGCAGCTGGCTGAGTTTGCTCGGTTTTCGCCGGTGCACTCAGATTTTCCCACTCACTTCCTTTATTGGTCTTATTGCTGTTCATGTTACCCAGCACCAGACTGATAATGAAGAACAGAGTTCCTAACACAGCTGTCATACGGGTCATGAAGTTACCAGAACCACTTGAACCAAACAGTGTACCAGAAGCGCCTGCGCCAAAAGAGGCTCCCATATCAGCGCCTTTACCTTGCTGCAGCATGATCAAGCCAACAAGGCCAATTGCTACAATAAGGAAAACTACCAAAAGAGCTTCGTGCATAATCAACCTGTTCCTTGCGGAGTTGCCGCGTACCAATGCTTCGACCAATAAAGCGGGAATTTCAACTGTTTCCCACTGAAGCGGGTGTGAATACTAACCAAAGCGAATAACCTTCGCAAGGGCAATTTGTTAGCATTGTATCAACTGCGGAAAAAATCGCCACATCAATCAAAAACGCAGCAACTTATCCCAGCATCGCTGCATTACTGACCGCTGATCGTCAAGATTTGCCCAAACAACAATTGGGATCTCACAAACCAGATCCGAATTTTCTGGCCAACAGTGAATGATCGCCTGATTCACTAACTCCTCAGCCACCATTGATTCAGGTAACCACGCCATTCCCATATGGCGCAGTACCATTTCTCGTATTGTTTCGCTTAGCCCAGTCTCAAACACTTTTTTCAACCGTGGGCGCACTCGTTGTTCTGCCGGATCAATAATACGTTTGACAAAGGTATAGTCGCTGTAGCATAGCCAGGGGATCGGGGTATGCGGATCATCCAGCCTGTCCGCGAGTTGCGCAGAAATCACCGGGATAAAACGCTCATATCGCCATAAAGAACGTTTCAGCCCTCCGGCAATCTCCAGCCCCGGTTGTGAAGAGGGTAAATCGTACGTCACCAGCATATCAATTTGCCGGTTTATCAGGGCATTAAAGTGATTATCAATCCCCTGAATGCTGGCATTTACCGTGAAGTTTAATTGCGGTTCACTTTGGCGCAGATAGCTGATCATATCAGGCAGGATATTGACTGACAGCGTATGCAGACTCACCATCACCAACGTATTATCCGTCGCTGGCATCATCGCACACAGGTCATGGCGCGCCTCCGTGAGAGTACTGAGGACCTGGCGGGCATAAGGTTCAAAACGTTCGCCATAACAGGTTAGCGTAACGGGCGTCGTGGTGCGGTCAAACAGCGGGACCCCCAACATCTCCTCCAGCGCCTTTATACGTCGGCTTAGCGCGGGCTGGGTGATATGCCGCTGTATCGCTGCCTGGGAGTAATTCCCATACTGACTCAACGCCAGAAAATCCTCTAACCACTTCGAATCCACGTCTCATTCCCCATCATGCCATAACCGTATCCACCGATAACAAATCGGCAATAGTCACAGTTATAGTAATGGCTTTAATGTGGACATCATAACAACAATATTCCGTTTCACCTGCCGACTCTCACCCTCGACATTTGACAGGACCGATATGTTTACTTTACTGACCAATGCCCGCGTATTTTCCCCAGAGGATTTAGGCCTCTGTTCCCTGCTCATACATGCCGATCGCATTGTGGCTGTTGAAAAAGATATTGCACTCTTTGATGGCGTCAAAGAGGTCATCGATTGCCGCGGTAAGTGGGTAATTCCCGGAATTATCGATCAGCATGTCCATCTTACCGGCGGCGGCGGTGAAGCCGGCTTTGCCAGCCGGACGCCCGCCGTCAAGCTGCGCGATCTGATTCAGGCCGGTATTACGACGGTCGTCGGCGTGCTGGGCACTGATGCGATATCCCGCTCCCCGAAAGATCTTTACGCCAAAATGCAGTCTCTCAATCTGGAGGGCCTGCGTGCGTATATGCATACCGGAGCCTACGCGGTACCCAGCCCGACAATTACGCGATCCATTCGCGATGATATGGCATTTATCCCGGCAATCCTCGGTGTCAAAATCGCACTCGCCGATCACCGAGGCTCCTACCCCTCTTTCCAGGAGTTATTAAGAATAATCAGTGATATCCGCGTATCCTCACTTCTGGCCGGAAAAAAAGGGCTGCTGCACGTACACCTGGGCAATCTGCCGGAAGGGATGTCACAGCTGATGGAACTGTGTGATGCCGGTATTCCGATTCACCACATTTCGCCGACGCATGTCGCGAGGACAGAAGCATTGTTCGAACAGGCTATCGCTTTCGCACATCGCGGCGGCCATATCGACGTGACGTCTGGCGGCAGTCGATTTATGCCCCAGGAGCAAGCGATTCTCCACGCGCTGGAATCACAGGTTCCGGCCGATCGCATCACCATTAGCTCTGATGGCAATGGCAGCGTGCCGCGCTTTAATGCGCAAGGCATCGTGGAAGGATTAAGCGCCGCGCCGGTAGCCGGCAACCTCAACCTGTTGCCTCGCCTGATTGATGTTGGTATTCCGGTGTCTCAGGCGATCGCGATGTTGACGGCGAACGTCGCACGCTCACTGGGTATTTCCGGCGGCGTACTTTGTGCAGGAGAACGTGCTGATATTTGCGTGCTCAATGACGACCTCTCACTGGCCCACCTGTTTGCCGCCGGAAAGCCGTTACTGCGTGATGGTGAGTGTCTGGTCACCGGCAACTTTGAGTGAGGAGTTGAGAATGTCATTATTACTGGCGCTGGTCGCCATTATTTTTGCCGGGCGTCTGATCCTGAAAAAGTATCACCCTCAGTCGGTGCTGCTCTTAACCGGGATCGTACTACTGCTTATCGCGCATTTTAGCGGGATGACTACGCTCAGTAGCCTGGTAAAAAAGAGCACCGGATTTGGCCCCTTTGACGCCTTTGAGTTTATTCGCGATACCCTGAGCGTGCGTCTCGGCGGTCTCGGGCTACAAATCATGCTGATAGGTGGCTTTGCCACCTATATGTCGGCCATTGGCGCAAGTCAGGTGCTGGTGCGCGTCACCTCCCGTCCCTTGCAACGTCTGAACTCCCCTTATCTACTGCTCGGGCTGGCCCTGCTGCTGGGCCAATTTCTGTCGCTGTTTATCAGTAGCGCTACCGGACTGGGTCTGCTATTGATGGCAACGCTTTACCCCCTGCTGACCCGCCTTGGCTGCAGCCGCGCCGCCGTCGCTGCGGTTATCGCCAGTACCTGTGCCGTTGAATTTGGCCCAGGCTCCGGGAACTCGGTTCTCGCCGCCAAAACGGCAGGTATCGAGGTAGTTAACTATTTTGTTCAGGATCAGTTACCGGTTGTCGTTCCGGTTATTCTTTTCATCGCTCTGCTTCATATCGTTGTACAACGCTTTTTCGATCGCCGGGAGAGTGGTGACAATGCCGCGCAGCAAATGCAGACATTAACCGCAACCGAAGAAGCCGAAGCGCCGGTTGCCTGGCTATTCCTGCCGATGTTACCGCTGGTATTGATGCTGGTGTGCAGTGATTTAGTATTCAGCTCACTCAAAATTACGCTGGATACCGCCGTACTGATAAGCCTGGCCATTACTCTGATTTGTGAATATTGCCGCCATCGTAAAGCTCGCGAAGTGATGGCTGGCGTACAAAAAGTTTTCGACAGTATGGGCAGTGTGTTTGCCACGGTAGTCACGCTGATTATCGCCGGTGAAGTCTTTTCCGCCGGTCTGAAAGCGATTGGCGCGGTTGATGCGCTGCTGTCGCTCTCAGGAGAATTTGGCCTCAGCGCAGCGTCCATAATCTTGCTGATGACGCTCATCACCTTTGCGATTTCAGCGTTGATGGGCTCCGGGAATGCAGCATTTTTCTCCTTCGCCCCGATGGTGCCGGATATCAGCCGCCATATCGGCAGCGACGTGGCGGTTATGATGCTGCCGATTCAGATCTCAGCGGGCATTGGACGGACGTTGTCGCCTATTGCCGGCGTGATTATCGCCATCGCCGGGATCGCAGGTGTATCACCGGTGGATATCGTTAAACGCACCGCAATTCCGATGCTGGGAGGATGGCTGCTGATGATTGCGCTGACATTCGCCCGATCCGGGCACTTGTTGGCGGTTCTCCCGTGGCTGGCCACCCTCGTGCTATTGATGGTCGGTGGCTACTTCTGGCAGCGCCGACGTAAACAGCCGCTGGCAGTACAGTAAAAAAAAGCCGGAGTCTCTCAGACTCCGGCTCTTACGCTTTACGGAAAGGGTTAAACGGCTTTCACTGCATCCGCAATGCGGTGCGCAAACTCCGTAACCTGCGCTTCGTCTTCACCTTCAACCATCACACGGATTAATGGCTCAGTGCCCGACTTACGCAGCAGTACGCGTCCACGGTTACCCAGTGCCGCTTCAACCTCTGCCATCACCGCTTTCACGCTTTCATGTTCCAGCGGATCGCCGCTACCTGCGGTGTAACGTACGTTAACCAGCAGTTGCGGGAACATTTTCATGCCGCTGCACAGATCGTACAGACTCATATGGTTACGTACCATCGCTGCCAGTACCTGCAGACCCGCCACAATACCGTCGCCCGTGGTGGTTTTATCCAGCAGGATCACATGACCTGAGTTTTCCGCACCGATACGCCAGCCTTTTTCCTGCATTTTTTCCAGCACATAACGGTCGCCCACTTTCGCACGGGCAAACGGAATGCCCAGTTGTTTCAGCGCCAGCTCCAGCCCCATGTTGCTCATCAGAGTACCCACCGCGCCACCGCGCAGTTGCCCCTGGCGCAGCGCTTCACGAGCGATGATGTACATGATCTGGTCGCCGTCGACTTTATTACCTTCATGATCAACCATAATGACGCGGTCGCCGTCACCGTCGAGAGCAATACCCAGATCGGCTTTTTCCGCGATGACGCGCGCCTGCAGCGCACGAACATCGGTCGCGCCGACTTCTTCATTGATGTTCACGCCGTTCGGTTCACAGCCAATCGCAATGACGTTAGCACCCAGTTCGCGCAGTACATTTGGCGCAATGTGGTACGTTGCGCCGTTAGCGCAGTCCACCACAATTTTAAGCTCGTTCAGGCTCAGTTCATTCGGGAAGGTGCCTTTGCAGAACTCAATATAGCGACCTGCAGCATCGACAATACGACTGGCTTTACCCAGCTCGGCCGAATCCACGCAGGTGATTGCTTTTTCCATCTCCGCTTCAATTGCTTCTTCAACGGCATCCGGCAGTTTGGTCCCGTCGATGGAGAAGAATTTAATCCCGTTGTCATAAAATGGGTTGTGCGAAGCGGAGATAACAATCCCGGCTTCAGCACGGAAAGCACGCGTCAGATAAGCGACGGCAGGTGTTGGCATGGGGCCGGTGAAAGAAGCTGACAACCCTGCGGCAGCCAGGCCCGCTTCCAGCGCAGATTCCAGCATATAGCCGGAAATACGCGTATCTTTACCGATAATGATTTTGCGTGAACCATGACGTGCCAGCACTTTTCCTGCCGCCCAACCCAGCTTGAGCACAAAGTCAGGGGTGATTGGAGCGTCGCCTACACGACCACGAATCCCATCGGTGCCAAAATATTTACGATTACTCATAGCGTTTGTTTTCCTTTGCAGACAATGTGGCTTCCACCACACGCATCGCTTCTACGGTTTCTTTGACGTCATGGACACGAATAATCTGCGCTCCCTGCATTGCGGCAATGACCGCGCATGCAAGGCTGCCGCTCAAACGCTCAGATGGACCCACATTGAGCAATTGGCCAACCATTGATTTTCGTGACATCCCTACCAGCAGCGGCAGATTAAAATGATGAAATTCCGCCAGACGTGCCAGCAATGTGTAGTTGTGGGTAAGATTTTTACCGAATCCGAATCCTGGGTCGAGTAGCAATTTATTTTTTGTGATTCCGGCCCGTTCACAACGTGCTATTTGCTCAACAAAGTAACGATTTACCTCGGCAAATACATCCTCATACTTCGGCGCTTCCTGCATCGTTTTCGGCTGTCCCTGCATATGCATCAGGCAAACCGGCAACCCAGTTTCTGCCGCAGCTTCCAGCGCGCCCGGCTCAGAGAGCGAACGTATATCGTTAATGATATGCGCACCCACTCTGGCGCACTCACGAATGACCTCTGGTTTTGAGGTATCGACCGAAATCCACACTTCAAAACGTTGAGCAATTGCCTCAACAACCGGGATCACACGCTGCAGTTCTTCTTCCACGCTAACATCCGCCGCGCCCGGTCGCGTAGACTCACCGCCCACATCAATGATAGTCGCCCCTGCGTTAATCATCAGATTTGCGTGTTTTACCGCCTCAACCAGGGAGTTGTGCGCTCCACCATCAGAAAAAGAGTCTGGTGTGACGTTTAAAATCCCCATGACGTGGGGATGGCTGAGATCCAGCGAAGATCCCTGAGCAAAGAGTTTCATAGTGTTATCCCTGGTATATACCCCTCGTCTTTCAAGCTGCATCTGCGTTAGCTTTCCTCGCTCACCCCAGTCACGTACTGATGTACGCTCCTGGGGATTCCCTGCGTCGCCGCCTTGATGCAACTCGAAATTCACTGGGTATAAGTTGATAAATAAAAAAACCCCGGAGCAAGCCCCAGGGTTTTCAATTAAAACATGGTCATCAGATGACGATAACTTATTTGTCGCCTAATTGCTCTGACATGTTGCCCGGGTTCGGCGTACGCGGCTCTTCAGCCGGACGTGGAGCACTCGGGGTGCCATTGTTGCCAGAGTTGTTAGATGAAGCAGACTCTTCCCAACCCGCTGGCGGGCGCACATCGCGGCGAGCCATCAGATCATCAATCTGCGGTGCATCGATGGTCTCATATTTCATGAGCGCATCTTTCATCGAGTGCAGAATGTCCAGGTTATCGTTCAGCAGACGGCGAGCACGGTCATAGTTGCGTTCAATCAGCAATTTCACTTCCTGATCGATAATACGCGCGGTTTCATCGGACATATGTTTTGCTTTCGCAACAGAACGGCCGAGGAACACTTCGCCTTCTTCTTCCGCATACAGCAACGGCCCCAGTTTGTCAGAGAAGCCCCACTGAGTGACCATGTTACGCGCCAGGTTCGTCGCGACTTTAATGTCGTTGGACGCACCGGTAGAAACATGTTCAGCACCGTAGATGATCTCTTCCGCCAGACGACCGCCGTACAGCGTGGAGATCTGACTTTCCAGTTTCTGACGGCTGGCGCTAATTGCGTCGCCTTCAGGCAGGAAGAAGGTGACACCCAGCGCACGACCGCGCGGAATAATCGTCACTTTGTGCACCGGATCGTGCTCCGGCACCAGGCGACCGATAATCGCGTGGCCAGCTTCGTGATACGCGGTAGATTCTTTCTGCGCTTCCGTCATCACCATGGAGCGACGTTCCGCACCCATCATGATTTTGTCTTTCGCTTTCTCGAACTCAACCATCGATACAACACGCTTGTTGCCACGCGCTGCAAACAGTGCCGCTTCGTTCACCAGGTTCGCGAGATCCGCACCGGAGAAACCAGGCGTACCACGAGCAATGATTGCCGCATCGATATCCGGAGACAGCGGTACGCGACGCATATGCACTTTCAGAATCTGTTCACGACCGCGAACATCCGGCAGACCAACAACAACCTGACGGTCAAAGCGGCCTGGACGCAGCAGCGCAGGGTCAAGAACGTCCGGACGGTTAGTTGCCGCGATAACGATAATACCTTCGTTACCTTCGAAGCCGTCCATCTCAACCAGCATCTGGTTCAACGTCTGCTCACGTTCATCGTGACCGCCACCCAGACCAGCGCCACGCTGGCGACCTACGGCGTCGATTTCATCGATGAAGATGATGCACGGTGCCGCTTTCTTGGCTTGTTCGAACATGTCACGCACACGAGATGCGCCCACACCGACGAACATTTCCACGAAATCAGAACCGGAAATTGTGAAGAATGGAACCTTCGCTTCACCCGCGATGGCTTTTGCCAGCAGGGTTTTACCTGTACCCGGAGGACCGACCATCAGGACGCCTTTCGGGATCTTACCGCCCAGTTTCTGGAAACGGCTCGGCTCGCGCAGGTATTCAACCAGTTCAGCGACCTCTTCTTTCGCTTCGTCACAACCCGCGACATCAGCAAAAGTGGTTTTGATCTGATCTTCGGTCAACATGCGCGCTTTGCTCTTACCGAACGACATGGCGCCTTTGCCACCACCGCCCTGCATTTGACGCATAAAGAAGATCCAGACACCAATCAGCAGCAGCATTGGGAACCAGGAAATGAAGATAGAAGCCAGCAGGCTCGGCTCTTCAGGCGGCTCGCCAACAACCTTGACGTTTTTGGTCAGCAGGTTATCAAGCAGCTTCGGATCGTTAACCGGAATGTAGGTCGTGTAACGGTTACTATCTTTCTTGGTAACGTTAATCTCACGTCCGTTGATACGCGCTTCACGAACCTGGTCCTGATTGACCTCTTGCAGGAAGGTAGAGTAATCAACCTTACGGCCATTAGACTCGCTGGGCCCAAAGCTCTGGAATACTGACATCAGCACAACGGCAATGACCAGCCAGAGTATTAGGTTTTTCGCCATGTCACTCAAGGGATTAACCTCATATTACAACTGTGTTAAAAACAGCGTCAGGATACTCTATATCCAGTGTCTTTCAAACTTTCGTTTGAAATCTACCGGTTATGGTTTACGCCCGGTCGCTACAATGTACACTTCACGCGAACGGGCGCGAGAAGAGTCCGGCTTACGAACTTTGACCTTCGTAAACAGGGAGCGAATGTCTCTTAGATACTCATCGAAGCCTTCGCCCTGGAACACCTTAACTACAAAACTACCACCTGGCGCTAATACATCACGAGCCATTCCAAGTGCCAGTTCAACCAGATACATGGCCCGGGGAATATCCACCGCCGGTGTTCCACACATATTTGGCGCCATATCAGACATGACAACTTGTACTTTACTGTCACCTACACGCTCAAGTAACGCTTTCAGGACTAATTCATCACGAAAGTCGCCCTGAAGGAAGTCCACACCAACGATTGGATCCATAGGTAAAAGATCGCAAGCGATAATGCGGCCGCTGTTTCCGATCTGCGTAACCGCATATTGCGACCAGCCACCGGGTGCAGCGCCGAGGTCAACAATCGTCATCCCCGGTTTAAAAATTTTGTCACTTTGCTGTATTTCATCAAGTTTAAACCAGGCACGGGAACGTAACCCCTTTTTCTGTGCCTGTTGAACATATTTATCGCTAAAGTGTTCCTGAAGCCAACGACTCGAGCTGGCAGAACGCTTTTTACCTGTCATTTCACTTTCCCATCGGGCAGTTCATCGTAACCAATGGTGTAAATATCTACACAGCTATTTGGCGATATATGGGAGATGGCGGTAGAATGACCCGTTTTCAATCCCAACGTAAGCAAAAATATACGATGAATCTGAGTACTAAACAAAAACAGCACCTGAAAGGTCTGGCACATCCGCTCAAGCCTGTAGTTATGCTTGGCAATAATGGTTTGACCGAAGGGGTACTGGCCGAGATTGAACAAGCGTTAGAGCACCATGAGCTTATCAAGGTGAAAATCGCCTCGGAAGATCGCGATACTAAAACCTTGATCGTGGAAGCTATCGTACGCGAAACCGGCGCCTGCAATGTACAGGTCATCGGCAAAACGCTGGTACTGTATCGCCCGACTAAAGAACGTAAAATCTCGCTGCCACGCTAAGAATATCCCAAAGTTGAACACGAAGTTTGTGTAAAACGCGGGAATTTCCGCTAGCAGGAGAGCAAAATGCCACGCTCTCTTCGTTGATAAAAGGCCGCTATGCGGCCTTTTTCCTTTCTTTACAATACATCAACATCTTACAGATACACTAAATAATTCGAGCACAGCCAACGCGTATGCAGCGTGACGTATGATGCGTGTATTGGGAAATTCTTACAGGTATTCGACCTTCGTCACTTCATACTCAACTTCACCGCCCGGCGTTTTGATAACCACCACGTCATCCTGCTCTTTACCAATCAGGCCGCGAGCAATAGGTGAGTTCACCGAAATCAGGTTTTGTTTAAAATCGGCCTCATCATCACCCACAATGCGCCAGGTCTGCTCTTCATCGTTATCAAGATTCAGAACGGTAACCGTCGCACCGAACACAACGCGGCCGTTATTTGGCATTTTAGTGACGTCAATAACCTGCGCGTTAGACAGTTTGGCTTCAATATCTTTAATGCGACCTTCGCAGAATCCCTGCTGTTCACGAGCCGCGTGATACTCCGCGTTCTCTTTCAGGTCACCGTGTTCACGCGCTTCCGCGATCGCGGCAATAATTTCAGGGCGACGCACAGATTTGAGAAAATCCAGTTCTTCGCGCAGTTTTTCAGCACCACGTAAGGTCATCGGGATAGCTTGCATTTGTTATACCTCTTGAACATTCCTGTAGGGGGTGGTTGTCCTCACCCCGGCTGCTAAGCCCACTCTGGCATACGCCATGCCAGAGTCAGAAGCAAAAAAATACCGACCCGGGGCACGAGGTCCCAGGTCAGCTACAATTCTCTATTTGATGTTCATTTTACCCTGGAGTTCCCTATGGGTCATCGTTTACTTTTTAGGGCGTTGCGCCGTAGTATGACGGCCTGATTCCAGGTTGTTAGCGCGAGATTATGCGATTTCCCAGATTTGCCATTGGATTAACTGCCAGTATAGCGTTCAGCGTTCAGGCTGCGAATGTCGACGAGTACATCAACCAGCTTCCTGCCGGGGCCAACCTCGCCCTTATGGTACAGAAGGTTGGCGCGCCTGCGCCCGCGATTGATTACCATAGCCAGCAGATGGCGCTCCCGGCCAGTACCCAGAAAGTGATCACCGCTCTGGCGGCATTGATTCAACTCGGACCTGATTTCCGTTTCACCACGACGCTTGAGACAAAAGGCAACGTAGAAAATGGGATATTGAAAGGTGACTTAGTTGCGAGATTTGGTGCCGATCCGACGTTAAAACGTCAGGATATTCGCAATATGGTAGCAACTCTGAAAAAATCAGGGGTGACGCAAATTGCCGGAAATGTCCTGATCGACACCTCCATTTTTGCCAGCCATGATAAGGCGCCCGGCTGGCCCTGGAACGACATGACACAGTGTTTTAGTGCGCCGCCAGCAGCGGCGATTGTCGACCGAAATTGCTTCTCTGTATCGCTCTACAGCGCACAAAAAGCCAACGATTTGGCGTATATTCGCGTAGCGTCTTACTACCCGGTGACCATGTTCAGCCAGGTTCGCACCCTCGCACGTGGTTCTGCGGAAGCGCAATATTGTGAACTGGACGTAGTACCCGGCGATTTGAACCGCTTCACGCTGACCGGGTGTCTGCCGCAGCGCGCCGAACCGCTGCCACTGGCGTTTGCTATCCAGGACGGTGCCAGCTATGCCGGAGCCATTCTTAAAGATGAGCTAAAGCAAGCGGGTATTACCTACAGCGGCACGCTGCTGCGTCAAACTCAGGTCAACGAGCCGGGTACCGTAGTCGCCAGCAAACAATCAGCACCGCTGCATGATCTGCTTAAGATTATGCTGAAAAAATCAGACAACATGATTGCCGACACCGTTTTTCGCATGATTGGCCATGCGCGATTTAACGTACCGGGCACCTGGCGGGCAGGTTCAGATGCCGTACGTCAGATCCTGCGTCAGCAGGCAGGCGTCGATATCGGCAACACGATTATTGCCGATGGCTCTGGCCTCTCTCGCCATAACCTGATTGCTCCCGCCACCATGATGCAGGTGCTGCAATACATTGCGCAGCATGACAATGAGCTGAACTTTATCACCATGCTGCCGCTGGCGGGCCACGATGGCTCCCTGCAATACCGTGCGGGCCTGCATCAGGCTGGTGTTGATGGCAAGGTTTCCGCGAAAACAGGCTCACTGCAAGGGGTGTACAACCTCGCGGGGTTCATCACCACCGCCAGTGGGCAACGCATGGCCTTCGTGCAGTATCTGTCTGGCTATGCGGTAGAGCCTGCAGACCAGCGCAACCGCCGTATTCCACTGGTACGCTTCGAGAGTCGGTTGTACAAGGATATTTATCAGAATAACTGAGTGCATTATTGCCGGATGGCGCTTACGCTTATCCGGCTACGAGATTAACGCTTGTAGATGAACTCAACGCCTTCTTCGTCGTCTTCGTCCCAATCGTCATCCCAGTCATCTTCCGCTTCGTCTTCGACTTCAGCGAGCTGCTGACGGTGATAATCATCCCACATGAACTCAACTTTCTCCGGCTGTTTCGCTTCTTCAGCCTGAACGATTGGGTTCTCAATGATAAAGGTCATCACATCCCAGCAAAGATCCTTCACACCCAGCTGGCTGGCGGCAGAGATCAGGTAATATTTACCTTCCCAGCCCAGCGCTTCAGCGATAGCTTTCGCTTTTTCTTCCGCTTCAGCTTTGTCCATCAAATCAATTTTGTTGAACACTAACCAGCGCGGTTTAGACGCCAGATCCTGACTGTATTTTTCCAGTTCGCCAATAATGATACGGGCGTTTTCTACTGGATCGGAACCGTCAATCGGATCGATATCAATGAGATGCAGCAGCACACGGCAACGTTCCAGGTGCTTCAGGAAGCGGATACCAAGACCTGCGCCTTCAGCCGCGCCTTCAATCAGACCCGGGATATCGGCAACCACGAAGCTCTTCTCGTTGTCCATACGCACAACGCCGAGGCTCGGTACCAGCGTGGTGAACGGATAATCCGCCACTTTTGGTTTTGCCGCAGATACCGCGCGGATAAACGTCGATTTACCGGCGTTTGGCATGCCCAGCATACCCACGTCCGCCAGCAGCATCAGCTCCAGCATCAGGTCACGCTTATCACCCGGCGTACCCATCGTTTTCTGACGCGGAGTACGGTTAACCGAGGATTTGAAACGGGTGTTGCCCAGACCGTGCCAGCCGCCTTTAGCGACCATCAGACGCTGACCGTGTTTGGTCATGTCGCCCATCGTTTCGCCCGTACCCTGGTCGATAACGCGTGTCCCTACTGGCACTTTGATGGTAACGTCTTTACCACGCTTGCCGGTGCAATCACGGCTTGCGCCATTCTGACCACGTTCCGCACGGAATGATTTTTCAAAACGGTAATCGATCAGCGTGTTCAGGTTTTCGTCGGCTTCCAGCCAGACGTCACCGCCATCACCACCGTCACCACCGTCCGGACCGCCTTTTGGGATGTATTTTTCGCGGCGGAAGCTGACACAACCGTTACCGCCATCGCCTGCAACGACCAGAATCGATGCTTCATCAACAAACTTCATTTTACTCTCCGTAAATCATTCGCCTGAGCGGGGTTGCGAAACCACCGTTTCATGCTTACGTAAACCGCCCCAAATTCGATGACCAATGGCGGAATACATCGCGCCCGCAACCACGATAAACGCACCGAGATAACCTAAAAGGTTTAGCATCGGTCTGGCGAAGAAATCGGGCCAGGCCAGTGATAATAAATCTGAAAATAACAACGTAAACAGCGGTGTGAGCGTAATTATGGCGCTCACCTGTGCCGCCTGCCAGCGAGCCATTGCTTCCGCAAGGGCACCGTATCCTACCAGCGTATTCAGGCCGCAGAACACGAGGCAGGCAAGCTGCCAGTCGCTGAGTTGCGCTATTACACCGGGTTTAGCCAGCGGCAACAACGCTATCGTACATAAAGTGTACAGTAAAAACAGGATCTGCGGTGATGCCAGGCGGCGCAATAACACCTTTTGCGCGACCCCATAACACACCCAAACCGTCGCGGCACCGACACCAAAGATAACGCCCCAGGTGTAATCGGTCAGCCGGGTAAAAATTTCGATCAGACTGGTATTAAAAAACAACACCAGGCCGCTCAGAAGCATAATAGCGCCAATAATCTGCGTGCCGCGCATCTTCTCCTTCAGGATAAAGACGCTGGCGATCATCATGCCAACCGGTGACAGTTGACCGATAACCTGCGAAGCCGTTGGGCTCAAATATTGTAAAGACGAACTAAACAGAATGAAGTTACCGAACAGTCCACCCGTGGCAATAACCAACAGCACCAGCCAACGCGCTTTGCGAAAAATACGCAATGGAGGGAGCTTTTTTTTAACCGCAAGAATAGCGCCAAGGCCAACGCTTGCCATTAAAAAACGGTAGAACACGACGGTAGGAGGTTCCATCACCTCCAGCACTTGCTTCATCGCTATTGGTAAAGCCCCCCAACAGACAGCTGTCGTGAGCGCTAAAAGAATACCAATACCTGCCTGCTGCTTCATGCCGTATTCCCTGCAAGGGCTCGTTTCCGGGTTATCACGGCGCGACGAGCGTATTTACCGGTCGTCGAATGTAAAAAGCCCCGCAACGTGTTGCGGGGCTTTTATCCGTTACCGGGACGCGAAAAACTTATTCAGCAACAATGCTGATGAATTTACGGTTTTTCGGGCCTTTCACTTCAAATTTCACTTTACCGTCTGCTTTAGCAAACAGAGTGTGGTCTTTGCCGCAACCAACGTTGGAGCCAGCGTGGAATTTAGTACCACGTTGACGAACGATGATGCTACCAGCCAGAACTGTTTCACCGCCGAAGCGTTTTACGCCCAGACGTTTAGCTTCTGAATCGCGACCGTTACGAGTCGAGCCGCCAGCCTTTTTATGTGCCATTTAATCTGCTCCCCTTAACTTAAGCGCTGATGCCAGTGATTTTCACATCAGTGAACCACTGACGATGGCCCTGCTGCTTACGGTAGTGTTTACGACGACGAAACTTAACAATTTTAACTTTCTCGCCACGACCGTGAGCAACGACTTCAGCTTTGATAACGCCGCCATCAACGAAAGGAACGCCGATTTTGACTTCTTCACCGTTTGCGATCATCAGAACTTCAGCGAACTCAATAGATTCGCCAGTTGCGATGTCCAGCTTTTCCAGGCGAACGGTCTGACCTTCGCTTACTCGGTGTTGTTTACCACCACTTTGGAAAACCGCGTACATAAAAAACTCCGCTTCCGCGCACACCTTTTTGATGATTCAGAGTGCGCTATAAATATTCACAATAGGGCGCGAATATTACGCAAAACGCGAGCCTTTGACAAGTGCTACCGTCAATACATGAAGAAAAAAAACACAACATGTACGGTAACGTTTATCTGCGGCGTTTTTTCAGTACAATCAGCATATATTTCTAACCCTAAACCCGACGTTACCTTCTCATACAGTAAGGTAATCGGGGCGAGAAGCCCGGCTTTTGCGATGAATTTAGAAAAAATCAATGAGTTAACCGCGCAAGATATGGCGGGGGTCAATGCGACAATCCTTGAACAGCTCAATTCCGACGTCCAGTTGATCAATCAACTGGGGTACTACATCGTGAGCGGCGGCGGAAAACGCATTCGCCCAATGATCGCTGTACTCGCGGCGCGCGCCGTTGGTTATCAGGAAAATGCCCACGTCACGATCGCTGCCTTAATCGAGTTTATCCACACCGCAACCCTGCTTCATGACGATGTAGTGGATGAATCCGATATGCGCCGTGGGAAAGCCACAGCAAACGCAGCGTTTGGTAATGCTGCCAGCGTTCTGGTCGGCGATTTTATCTATACCCGCGCCTTTCAGATGATGACCAGCCTCGGCTCCCTGAAAGTGCTGGAAGTGATGTCTAAAGCGGTCAACGTTATTGCTGAAGGCGAAGTCCTGCAGTTAATGAACGTCAACGACCCGGATATCACCGAAGAAAACTATATGCGTGTTATCTACAGCAAGACGGCTCGTCTGTTTGAAGCCGCGGCCCAATGTTCAGGTATCCTTGCAGGTTGTAGCGATGAGCAAGAGAAAGGCCTGCAGGATTATGGCCGCTACCTCGGAACGGCTTTCCAGCTTATCGACGATTTACTGGATTACAGCGCAGATGGCGAGCAGTTGGGTAAAAACGTGGGTGATGACCTCAACGAAGGTAAACCTACGCTACCGTTGCTGCATGCGATGCGCCACGGCACTCCTGAGCAGGCGCAAATGATTCGCCAGGCGATTGAGCAAGGTAATGGCCGCCACCTTCTGGAGCCGGTTCTGGAAGCGATGAACGCTTGCGGGTCACTGGAATGGACCCGTCAACGCGCCGAAGAAGAAGCTGATAAAGCCATCGCGGCGCTTCAGGTGCTTCCAGATACTCCGTGGAAAGAAGCCCTGATTGGCCTGGCGCATATCGCCGTACAGCGCGACCGTTAATTTCCCTCGTCTCGCTTCCCAGCATCCCGTGTAGCACACGGGGTGTTCTTATAAGCTCCCAAAAAGCCACAAAAACAATCAAATCACTTGTATAACCTTGGCATATTCTGAATATACAAGCTCTTTACGAGAACATTTTAGAACATTCGTTCTCGAGGCGTATAGTAACTCCACAGGCTGATTGTGAAACCGTAACTGGTTAACCAAAGGAGATGTGGAACTATGGAAAGCAAATTCATTGACTGGCATCCGGCTGACATCATCGCGGGGCTACGTAAGAAAGGCACGTCAATGGCCGCAGAGTCACGTAAGAATGGCTTGAGTTCATCAACGCTGGCAAATGCGTTAACCCGACCGTGGCCGAAAGGTGAATTGATTATCGCGAAAGCACTGGGAACAGACCCGTGGGTAATTTGGCCGTCACGCTACCATGACGCCAGGACGCATGAATTCATCGACAGAACGCGGATGATGAGAGTACGGAAAGAAAAAAAGAGTCTTGAGTAGCGGTAAAACAGCAACCCCCGGATCAACGATCCTGGGGGTTACAACACGCGTTGGCGATTACTCGCCTTTAATGCGCTCAATGTTTGCGCCCAGCGCACGCAATTTATCCTCGATGCGCTCATAGCCGCGATCGATGTGATAAATACGGTCAACGACCGTTGTGCCTTCAGCGATACATCCCGCTAACACCAAACTTGCGGATGCACGCAGATCGGTCGCCATAACCTGTGCGCCAGAGAGCGTTTCCACACCGTGACAAATCACGGTATTGCTTTCGATTTCTGCGTGAGCCCCCATACGGCTCAGCTCAGGCACGTGCATAAAGCGGTTCTCAAACACGGTTTCCGTGATGAAGCCCGTCCCTTCTGCCACTAGGTTCAGCAGCGTGAACTGGGCCTGCATATCGGTCGGGAACGCCGGGTGCGGCGCAGTGCGAACATTGACCGCTTTCGGACGTTTGCCGTGCATGTCGAGGCTAATCCAGTCTTCACCGACTTCGATATCCGCACCGGCATCACGCAGCTTCGCCAGAACAGCATCCAGTGTGTCTGGTTGCGCATTACGGCAGATAATTTTGCCGCGAGAAATCGCCGCCGCCACCAGGAACGTCCCGGTTTCGATACGGTCTGGCAGAACACGATAGACACCGCCGCCGAGGCGCTCAACGCCTTCGATGGTAATACGATCGGTACCCTGCCCCGTGATTTTTGCGCCCAGCGCAATCAGGAAGTTCGCGGTATCCACAATTTCCGGTTCACGGGCGGCGTTTTCGATGATGGTGGTACCTTCTGCAAGCGTTGCCGCGCACATAATGGTTACCGTTGCACCGACACTCACTTTGTCCATGACAATGTGCGCGCCTTTCAGACGTCCTTCAACGGACGCCTTCACATAGCCTTCTTCCAGCTTGATGGTGGCACCTAACTGCTCCAGACCGGTAATATGCAGGTCAACCGGGCGCGCGCCGATAGTACAGCCGCCCGGCAGAGAAACCTGACCCTGACCAAAACGAGCGACCAGTGGCCCCAATGCCCAGATAGACGCACGCATGGTTTTCACCAGATCGTACGGCGCACAGAAGACGTTAACGTCACGCGCATCAATGTGCACAGACCCATTACGCTCTACTTTCGCCCCCAACTGGCTCAGCAGTTTCATGGAAGTATCTACGTCCTTCAGTTTTGGGACGTTTTGAATTTCTACAGGTTCTTCAGCCAGCAGCGCCGCAAAAAGGATCGGCAGTGCGGCGTTTTTAGCGCCTGAAATAGTGACTTCGCCCTGGAGCTTGGTTGGCCCCTGAACACGGAATTTATCCATTATTCTGTTCTCTGTTAAGAATTCATCTTCGCTACCGGCATATCACCCGTAGCTCAAAAACCGTTAAGTTTGCGATCGCGCGCCCATTCCGCTGGGGTAAACGCTTTAATCGACACAGCATGAATGCGGTTATCCGCAATATACTCCATCAATGGGCCATAGACCGATTGCTGCTTCTTGACCCGGCTCATGCCGTCAAACATCTCACCCACGGCAATAACCTGAAAGTGACTGCCGTCACCAGAAACGTGGACTTCCTGGAGGGAGAGTGCGTTCATCAGCACGCTCTGAATTTCATTATTTTCCATGGGCTCTTCATTTGTCAGATAGTGAAAACAGCCCAACATCTTAGAGCAAAGTGGCGCTGTCATAAATAAGCAAAAAGCCTCGCTGATAAATCAGACAAGGCTTTGGCGGCAGATCCCCCGCAGGGGTTTTGCCGGATGGCGGCACAAAGCCTTATCCGGCCTGGAAAAATTAACGCGGAAGGACGTCGTCAGGCAAATTGTAAAGCTGTGCCAGGGTATAAACCTTATCGTTAACACCGGTAAGCGAAACGCGATTCCCCTGTTGCTTGCCCTGGTCAACCAGATGCAACAACAATGCCAGACCACCGGTATCAACCCGGGAAACCTGGCTCAGATCGATGCAGGTTACCCCTTTCATCGCCTCAACGCGTGCATCCCATAACGGATTTAACACGTCCTGATCCAGCTCTCCCGCGAGCATCAGCTTGTCACCTTCACGCGTCCAGGTGAGTGACTGCGTCATTATTTCTTCTCTTCCAGGGTGATTTTCTGCTGAGAGATAGATTTCAGCTGTGCCGTCAGACCATCGATACCTTTCGTGCGCAGCAGGTCGCTCCACTCATTCTGTTTGGTGGTGATCATACTTACGCCTTCGGCAATCATGTCATATGCCTGCCAGTTACCGGTCTGGGAGTTTTTACGCCACTGGAAATCCAGACGTACTGGCGGACGGCCGTTTGGATCGATAATGGTTACGCGGATAGGAACGATGGTCGCATCACCCAGCGGCTGTTCAGGGGCAATCTGATAGGTCTGACCGTGGTACATCGCCAGCGCCTGACCGTAAGCCTGCTTCAGATATTCGCGGAATGCGGCAAAATAGGCGTCACGCTGGGCCGGTGTCGCATCTTTGTAGTAACGGCCCAGCACCAGCGCACCGGCATACTTAACCTGCACATATGGCAGCAGTTCCTGATCAACCACCTGACGCAGATAATCCGGGTTAGAACGGATCTTCGGCTGTTCGTTTTTCAGACGATCGAACGTTTTCTGCGCCGCCTCATTCATCAGTTTATACGGGTTCGTCTGGTCCGCTGCGGTTGCCACGCTAAGTGGGGCAATGACCAGCATAGCCACCATCATCAATCGTTTAAACATACGTCGATTCTCCTGAGATTATTTCGTTGCGCCCGCAGGCGTAGTGGCTTCATTATTGCCTTCAGTTGCGGCTGGCGCATCGCCAGAATTCTTATTGTCATCACCTTTACTGTTACTGTTGTAGAGGAATTGACCAATCATATCTTCCAGCACCATCGCGGATTTCGTGTCCTGAATCGTACTACCATCTTTGAGGATAGACGTTCCCAGCTCAGGATCTTCAAACCCCACGTTTAATGCCAGATACTGCTCACCCAGCAGACCAGAGGTACGGATGCTCAGCGAGCTGGTGTCCGGGATATGGTTAAAGCGCGATTCGATGTCCAGCGTTACGCGTGGCAGGTACGTTTTGGGATCTAACGAGATATCCGAAACTCGCCCCACAACAACCCCACCAATCCGCACGGGAGAGCGCTCTCTCAGACCGCCGATATTATCAAAGGTCGCATAAACCGTGTAGGTTGGTTCAGTACGCATGGAGGTCACATTAGCCGCTTTCAGGCAGACAAATAGCGCCGCCAGCAGCGCAACCAGCAGGAATACCCCAACCCAAATTTCATTTTTTTTCGTTTGCATGAACTCAATTCCCAAACATCAGTGCGGTCAGCACAAAATCCAGCCCCAGAACGGCAAGAGATGCGTGCACAACGGTGCGTGTTGTAGCCCGGCTAATTCCGGCGGAGGTCGGAATCGCATCATAGCCATTGAACAATGCAATCCATGTGACCGTAATGGCGAACACCACGCTCTTAATCAAACAGTTGACCAGATCCAGACGCCAGTCGACGGCATTTTGCATAGCCGACCAGAAAAAGCCGGCATCAATCCCCTTCCAGCTAACGCCGACCAGCGAACCACCCCAAATCCCAACCGCGACAAAAATAATCGTCAGCAGCGGCAATGAAATGACACCCGCCCAAAAACGCGGAGAGACCACGCGACGCAGAGGATCAACCGCCATCATTTCCAGGCTGGAAAGCTGCTCGGTTGCCCGCATCAGGCCGATTTCCGCGGTTAACGCCGATCCGGCTCGTCCGGCGAACAGCAGCGCCGCAACAACCGGCCCCAGTTCTCGCAGCAAAGACAGCGCCACCAGCATACCGAGACTGGTTTCTGCGCTGTAGGTTGTCAGGACCAGGTATCCCTGCAATCCCAGCACCATCCCGATGAACACGCCAGAAACGATAATGATCAGCATCGACAGGACACCGACATTATAGAGCTGGCGGATCAGCAGCGGCGCATGTTTGCGAAACTCCGGCTTGCCGACTACCGCATTGAACAACATTAATCCGGCTCGCCCGAACGTCCTGAGGGTTTTTATCCCTCGATGTCCGAGTGATGCCAGCGCATTTAACAACATGGGTGGCTTAACTCCCTGTTTTGAGTAAATCGGTGTAGTAATCGCCCGCCGGGTAGCGGAACGGAACCGGCCCATCGGCAATACCATCGAGGAACTGACGCACGCGCGGATCGGCATTTTCTTGTAGTGCCTGAGCACTACCGTAGGCCACTATCTTTTTGTCCGCCATAATATAGGCGTAATCCGCAATACTCAGTACCTCTGGCACATCGTGAGAGACCACCACGCAGGTGACGCCCAGCGCGTTGTTCAGCTCTGAAATCAGCTTCACCAGCACGCCCATGGTGATGGGGTCCTGACCGACGAACGGTTCATCAAACATAATGAGATCTGGCTCCAGCGCAATGGCGCGTGCTAATGCCGCACGTCGCGCCATCCCACCGGATAATTCAGAAGGCATGAGTTTTGCCGCACCGCGCAGGCCGACAGCTTCCAGTTTCATCATCACCGTGCTCTTGAGCAACGCCTTGGGCAGCGTCGTATGCTCACGCAGTGGATAAGCGACGTTGTCAAACACGTTCATGTCGGTAAACAGCGCCCCGGACTGAAACAGCATACTCATGCGCTTACGCACGGTGTACAAACGCGAACGAGACATGGCTGGGACGTTTTCGCCGTCAAACAGGATTTCACCCTTATCTGGCGGGATCTGCCCGCCAATCAGACGTAACAGCGTCGTTTTGCCAATGCCTGATGGCCCCATGATCGCCGTCACTTTACCGCGCGGCACCGTCAGGGAAATATTATCAAAGATGCAGCGGTCACCTCGGGAAAAGCTGACATCGCGCATATCGACTAGATTCGCCACAGACTGACCCATTGATTCATCCTTTACTATTGCCCCGTTGATCGAAGAGTTGGCGCTCAATTTAGCCCTGAACTCGACATATTTACAGATTATTGCCTGTCCTGGTTAGCGAAAGCTGGCATTTGTTTTACTTTTTAGCCGCATAAAGTCAAAATTAAGAATTCGTTACGGCTTCCAGAAGATCCTTCACGTGGACCGGCGAGTATACCTGAAGAAAGGACTTTAGATGCTTTTAGCGACGGCACTGTTAATAATTGGTTTACTTCTGGTGGTCTACGGTGCCGACCGTCTGGTATTTGCTGCATCCATTTTATGCCGCACCTTCGGTATCCCCCCCATCATTATTGGAATGACGGTCGTTAGCATCGGCACATCCCTACCTGAGATTATTGTCTCTGTTGCGGCATCAATGAATGGGCAGCTCGATTTAGCCGTCGGTACCGCCATCGGCTCCAACATCACCAATATTCTGCTTATTTTAGGCCTGTCAGCACTCATTCATCCTTTTACCGTGCATTCCGATGTTCTGCGTCGTGAATTACCGTTAATGTTGCTGGTCAGCATTTTGGCCGCGTCCGTACTGTATGACGGTCAGTTAAGCCGCAGTGATGGCCTGTTTCTTCTGCTTCTGGCCGTGCTATGGCTGCTATTCATTGTTAAAATCGCCCGTCTGGCAGAACGCCAGGGCAATGACAGCCTGACCCGGGAGCAAGTTGCGGAACTGCCTCGCGAAGGCGGATTGCCTGTCGCATTTTTATGGTTGGGGGTAGCGCTGATCATTATGCCAATGGCAACGCGTATGGTGGTTGATAACGCCACTGTACTGGCAAATTACTTTGCCATGAGCGAGCTTACTATCGGTTTGACGGTGGTCGCCATTGGTACCAGCCTGCCTGAACTGGCAACCGCCATTGCAGGCTTACGTAAAGGTGAAAACGATATTGCCGTCGGTAACATCATCGGCGCGAACATTTTTAATATTGTTATCGTTCTTGGGTTACCTGCACTGATTACACCGGGCGAGGTCAACCCGATGGCCTTCATCCGTGACTATAGCGTCATGCTGCTGGTGAGCGTTATTTTTGCATTACTCTGCTGGCGACGTCCGCGCCAGATTGGTCGTGGCGCGGGGGCGCTTCTGACCAGCGGTTTTATCATATGGCTGGCGATGCTGTATTGGTTATCGCCACTTCTCGTTGGATAACTGGAAACGCATTATGTCGCACTTAGAGTTGCAACCGGGTTTTGACTTTCAGCAAGCAGGCAAGGAAGTCCTGACAATTGAACGTGAAGGCCTGGCGGAGCTTGATCAGTACATCAACCAGAACTTTACCCTCGCCTGTGAAAAGATTTTCAGTTGCCCGGGCAAAGTCGTGGTGATGGGAATGGGAAAATCAGGGCATATCGGGCGCAAAATGGCCGCCACGTTTGCCAGTACCGGCACGCCCTCATTTTTTGTGCATCCTGGCGAAGCCGCACACGGCGATCTGGGTATGGTCTCGCCGCAGGATGTGGTCATTGCCATCTCTAACTCCGGTGAATCTAATGAGATTGCAGCGTTAATTCCGGTGTTAAAACGCCTGCATGTCCCCCTTATTTGCATGACGGGTCGTCCGGAAAGCAGTATGGCGCGTGCAGCAGATGTCCATCTGTGTGTTAAAGTGCCCAAAGAAGCCTGCCCATTAGGTCTGGCACCGACCAGCAGCACGACCGCAACGCTGGTCATGGGTGATGCGCTTGCCGTTGCGTTACTAAAAGCACGCGGCTTCACTGCAGAAGATTTTGCGTTATCGCATCCAGGTGGCGCACTGGGGCGTAAGCTTTTGTTGCGCGTTAACGATATTATGCATACGGGAGACGAAATCCCGCATGTGACTAAAAGCGCCAGCCTGCGTGACGCCTTACTGGAGATCACGCGGAAAAACCTCGGCATGACCGTCATTTGCGATGACGCGATGAAGATTGACGGCATCTTTACGGATGGCGATTTACGTCGTGTCTTCGATATGGGCGTTGATGTACGCCAGTTAGGCATTGCCGATGTGATGACCCCTGGAGGCATTCGCGTGCGTCCAGGGATTCTTGCCGTTGATGCCCTGAACTTAATGCAGTCCCGCCATATCACCTCGGTAATGGTTGCTGATGGCGACCAATTACTGGGTGTGTTACATATGCATGATCTGCTGCGTGCAGGTGTAGTGTAAGAAACTCAAGGATAAAGAAAATGAGTAAAGCAGGTGCGTCGCTTGCGACCTGTTATGGACCCGTCAGTACTGATGTCATCACCAGGGCAGAAAACATCCGTCTGCTGATCCTTGATGTGGATGGCGTACTGTCTGATGGTCTGATTTATATGGGCAACAACGGTGAAGAGCTGAAGGCGTTTAACGTCCGCGATGGCTACGGAATCCGCTGCGCGCTCACTTCCGGTATTGAGGTTGCCATTATTACCGGACGAAAGGCTAAACTTGTAGAAGATCGCTGTGCCACATTAGGGATCACACATCTGTATCAGGGGCAGTCGGACAAACTGGTTGCCTTTGGCGATCTGCTTAGCAAACTGGCGATCGCGCCTGAGAATGTGGCGTATGTTGGCGATGATCTGATCGACTGGCCGGTGATGGCAAAAGTGGGATTAAGCGTAGCGGTAGCGGATGCTCATCCGTTGCTGATCCCGCGGGCCGATTACGTCACCCGCATTGACGGGGGACGCGGCGCAGTGCGCGAAGTCTGCGACTTATTACTCCTGGCGCAGGGCAAACTGGATGAGGCCAAAGGGCAATCGATATGAGCAAAACCAGACGTTGGGTTATCATTCTACTGTCGCTGGCTGTCCTTGTGATGATTGGTATTAACCTGACAGACAAAGACGACACAGCCCAGGTTGTCGTTAATAACAACGAGCCAACCTATAAGAGCGAGCATACCGACACCGTCGTGTACAGCCCTGAGGGCGCGCTGAGCTATCATTTGATCGCGCAACACGTTGAATATTATTCAGATCAAGCAGTTTCGTGGTTCACCCAACCGGTGTTAACCACGTTTGATAAGGACAAAGTACCGACCTGGTCGATCAAGGCCGATAAGGCCAAGTTG
Organism: Citrobacter sp. RHBSTW-00671; assembly: GCF_014103415.1. Taxonomy (NCBI): domain Bacteria; kingdom Pseudomonadati; phylum Pseudomonadota; class Gammaproteobacteria; order Enterobacterales; family Enterobacteriaceae; genus Citrobacter; species Citrobacter sp. RHBSTW-00671. Next base: position 1,046,857 of record NZ_JABXPR010000001.1, on the reverse strand, counting down.
ACCAACGATCGGATGCTGTACCTGTATGGCCATGTTGAGGTTAACGCGCTGGTGCCTGACTCTCAACTACGCAGAATTACTACCGATAACGCGCAGATCAACCTTGTGACGCAAGATGTCACTTCCGATGATCTGGTCACGTTGTATGGAACAACATTTAACTCCAGCGGACTGAAGATGCGCGGCAACTTACGCAGCAAGAACGCCGAGCTGATTGAAAAGGTTAGAACCTCATATGAAATCCAAAACAAACAAACTCAGCCTTAATCTTGTGCTTGCCAGCTCACTTCTGGCCGCCAGCATTCCGGCATTCGCCGTCACTGGCGATACCGAGCAGCCGATCCACATTGAATCGGACCAGCAGTCTCTGGATATGCAGGGCAACGTGGTGACGTTTACCGGCAATGTCATCGTGACTCAGGGCACGATCAAAATTAATGCCGATAAAGTCGTCGTCACGCGTCCGGGCGGTGAAGACGGTAAAGAAGTGATTGACGGTTATGGCAATCCGGCAACCTTTTACCAGATGCAGGACAATGGTAAACCGGTTAAAGGCCACGCCTCACAGATGCACTATGAGCTGGCAAAAGATTTCGTCATCCTTACCGGTAAGGCGTATCTGGAACAGCTCGATAGCAACATCACGGGCGATAAGATCACCTATCTGGTAAAAGAACAGAAAATGCAGGCCTTCAGTGAGAAAGGCAAACGCGTCACCACCGTTCTGGTTCCGTCGCAATTGCAGGACAAAAACAAGACCAAGGCTCCGGCAGAGAAAAAAGGTAACTGATTCGTTATGGCAACATTAACTGCAAAGAATCTTGCAAAAGCCTACAAAGGCCGTCGTGTGGTGGAAGATGTCAGCCTGACCGTCAACTCCGGGGAGATCGTCGGTCTGCTCGGTCCTAACGGTGCGGGCAAAACAACAACCTTTTACATGGTGGTCGGCATTGTGCCGCGCGATGCTGGCAACATTATCATTGATGACGAAGATATCAGTCTGTTACCCCTGCATGCACGTGCCCGTCGCGGTATCGGCTACTTACCGCAGGAAGCCTCTATTTTTCGTCGCCTGAGCGTATTTGATAACCTGATGGCGGTACTGCAAATTCGTGACGATCTTTCCAGCGAGCAGCGTGAAGATCGCGCCAATGAGCTGATGGAAGAATTCCATATCGAACATCTGCGTGACAGCCTTGGACAGGCACTCTCCGGTGGGGAACGTCGCCGTGTGGAGATCGCCCGTGCGCTGGCCGCTAATCCAAAATTTATCCTGTTGGATGAACCCTTTGCCGGTGTTGACCCGATTTCCGTCATTGATATCAAACGTATTATTGAACACCTGCGCGACAGCGGGCTTGGCGTGCTGATTACCGACCATAACGTGCGCGAAACGCTGGCTGTCTGTGAGCGCGCCTACATTGTGAGCCAGGGACACCTGATCGCACACGGTACGCCGACAGAAATCCTGCAGGACGAGCACGTTAAACGCGTATACCTTGGGGAAGACTTCAGACTCTGATAGGGTAGTAGACTTCACGTCACCGCAGGAGACAACAACTCTGAACATGAAGCAAGGTTTGCAACTCAGGCTTAGCCAACAACTGGCGATGACGCCTCAGCTACAACAGGCTATCCGTCTGTTGCAGTTGTCCACGCTGGAACTTCAGCAAGAACTTCAGCAAGCGCTGGAAAGTAACCCACTGCTCGAGCAAACCGATCTTCACGACGAAATTGATACCCAGGAAAAGCAGGATAGCGAATCCCTCGATACGGCTGATGCACTCGAACAAAAAGAGATGCCGGAAGAGCTACCGCTGGATGCCAGTTGGGATGAGATTTACACCGCAGGGACGCCGTCTGGCACCAGCGGGGATTACATCGACGACGAACTGCCTGTGTATCAGGGTGAAACCACGCAATCGCTGCAAGATTACCTGATGTGGCAGGTGGAGCTGACGCCATTCTCAGATACCGATCGTGCTATTGCCACATCCATTGTGGATGCAGTCGACGAAACGGGCTATCTCACCGTCACGCTGGACGACATTCTCGACAGCATGGGCGATGACGAGGTCGGTATCGATGAAATCGAAGCCGTGCTTAAACGCGTTCAGCGTTTTGATCCCGTTGGCGTGGCGGCAAAAGATCTCCGCGACTGCTTACTGATCCAGCTTTCGCAGTTTGACAAAGCCACACCGTGGTTGGAAGAAGCCAGGCTTATCATCAGCGATCACCTTGATCTGCTCGCCAACCATGACTTCCGTACGCTGATGCGCGTAACCCGACTGAAAGAAGATGTGCTGAAAGAAGCCGTCAATCTTATCCAGTCGCTTGACCCAAGACCTGGACAATCTATCCAGACCGGTGAACCAGAGTACGTGATCCCGGATGTGCTGGTGCGTAAGCATAACGATCGCTGGGTAGTCGAACTCAACAGTGACAGCATTCCGCGTTTACAGATCAACCAACACTACGCCGCCCTGTGCAATAACGCGCGCAATGATGCTGACAGCCAGTTTATTCGTAGCAACCTGCAGGATGCGAAATGGCTGATTAAAAGTCTGGAAAGCCGCAATGACACGCTATTGCGCGTTAGCCGCTGTATCGTTGAGCAACAGCAAGCCTTCTTTGAACAAGGCGAAGAGTATATGAAACCGATGGTGCTGGCGGATATCGCCCAGGCCGTCGAGATGCATGAATCGACCATTTCCCGAGTGACCACGCAAAAGTATCTGCACAGTCCGCGCGGCATTTTTGAATTGAAGTATTTCTTCTCCAGTCACGTCAACACTGAAGGCGGAGGCGAAGCCTCTTCTACAGCTATCCGCGCACTGGTGAAGAAATTAATTGCGGCCGAGAACCCTGCGAAACCGCTGAGTGACAGCAAGTTAACCTCTATGCTGTCAGAACAAGGTATCATGGTGGCGCGCCGCACCGTTGCGAAGTACCGAGAGTCTTTATCCATTCCGCCGTCTAACCAGCGCAAACAGCTGGTTTGACCCAACCGATAAGGAAGACACTATGCAGCTCAACATCACTGGAAATAACGTCGAAATCACTGAGGCCCTGCGCGACTTTGTCACCACAAAGTTCGCCAAGCTTGAACAATATTTCGACCGGATTAATCAGGTCTATATTGTGTTGAAAGTGGAGAAGGTCACACACATCTCGGATGCAACACTGCATGTGAACGGTGGCGAAATTCATGCCAGCGCGGAAGGTCAGGATATGTACGCCGCCATTGACGGTTTAATTGATAAACTGGCTCGCCAGTTAACAAAACATAAAGATAAACTGAAACAGCACTAACTTGTCCGGGCAGTTAGCGGGTGCAGGACGGCCTGTTGTGCAGCACAACGGGCCATTTGTACAGTTAGCGCTTAGGTGAAATTATGACAAATAACGATACGACTCTACAACTGAGCAATGTTCTTAACCAGGAATGTACGCGCGCGGCCGTTCACTGCCAAAGCAAGAAACGCGCACTGGAAATCATCAGTGAACTGGCGGCAAAACAACTCAGCTTGCCTCCTCAGGTGGTATTTGAAGCCATTCTGACGCGTGAAAAAATGGGCAGTACCGGTATTGGCAATGGTATTGCCATTCCGCATGGAAAGCTGGAAGAAGACACCCTGCGTGCGGTTGGGGTATTTGTTCAACTTGAAACGCCAATCGCGTTCGATGCCATTGATAATCAGCCAGTCGATCTGCTTTTCGCCCTGCTGGTTCCGGCGGACCAAACCAAGACGCATTTGCATACGTTGTCACTGGTCGCAAAACGTCTGGCAGATAAAACTATCTGTCGTCGCCTGCGCGCCGCGCAGAGTGACCAGGAGTTGTATCAAATCATCACTGACACCGAAGGTGGGCAGGATGAAGCATAACAACCCAATGGCATCCTTTTCTGTCGTTGTGAGGAGAAACAGTACATGGTACTGATGATCGTCAGCGGTCGTTCAGGGTCAGGTAAGTCTGTCGCCCTGCGTGCGCTGGAAGATATGGGTTTTTACTGCGTGGATAACCTTCCCGTCGTGTTGTTGCCCGAACTGGCTCGAACCCTCGCCGATCGCCAGATATCTGCGGCTGTCAGCATTGATGTGCGCAACATGCCCGAGTCCCCGGAGATTTTTGAGCAGGCCATGAGTAACCTGCCCGAAGGCTTCTCACCGCAACTGCTGTTCCTTGATGCCGACCGTAACACGCTGATTCGCCGCTACAGCGATACGCGCCGTTTACACCCGCTGTCCAGCAAGAACTTGTCTCTGGAAAGCGCTATCGATAAAGAAAGCGATTTACTGGAGCCGTTGCGTTCGCGCGCTGACCTGATCGTAGACACCTCTGAAATGTCTGTGCACGAGCTGGCGGAAATGTTACGTACCCGACTGCTGGGCAAACGTGAACGTGAATTAACGATGGTATTTGAGTCCTTTGGCTTTAAACACGGAATCCCTATTGATGCGGATTACGTCTTTGATGTCCGCTTCCTGCCTAACCCGCACTGGGATCCAAAGCTACGTCCGATGACCGGTCTGGACAGGCCCGTCGCGGCCTTCCTCGACAGACACACAGAAGTACACAATTTTATCTACCAGACTCGCAGCTATCTTGAGCTATGGTTACCCATGCTGGAGACCAACAACCGCAGCTACCTCACTGTAGCCATCGGCTGTACCGGCGGGAAACACCGTTCGGTGTATATTGCAGAGCAACTGGCAGACTACTTCCGCTCACGCGGTAAAAACGTGCAGTCACGCCATCGTACGCTGGAAAAACGCAAATCATGACCGTGAAGCAAACTGTTGAAATCACGAATAAGCTGGGCATGCATGCCCGGCCGGCAATGAAACTGTTTGAGCTAATGCAGGGTTTTGAAGCAGAAGTTCTGCTGCGTAATGATGAAGGGACGGAAGCCGAGGCAAACAGCGTAATTGCTCTGCTGATGCTGGATTCCGCCAAAGGACGCCAGATAGAAGTTGAAGCCTCGGGTCCGCAAGAAGTTGAGGCCCTGGCTGCGGTAATTGCCCTGTTTAACTCGGGGTTTGACGAAGATTAGTGAAGTGCCTGATGCGCTACGCTTATCAGGCCTACACGGCAATGACCTACTCCCGTAGGCCGGATAAGGCGTTTACGCCGCATCCGGCAATAACTACGCTAATACAACTTATTTTCACGCATAAACGACTCACCGCCCAGCTGGCGCATTTGGCGCATGATCCACGCCTGACGACTGCGCACATAGCCGGAAGGCGCACTCGCCTTAAAACGTAACGGATTGGGCAGAACCGCCGCCAGCAATGCCGCTTCAGACGGGCTAAGACGGCTGGCGGGTTTATGGAAATAGCGCTGTGATGCAGCCTCTACACCGAATACTCCATCGCCAAACTCCGCAATATTCAAATAAACCGTCAGGATGCGCTTCTTGCTCCAGACTGTTTCTATCCCCAGCGTTAACCCGGCCTCGAGCCCTTTGCGCACCCAGCTACGCCCATCCCACAAAAAGAGGTTTTTTGCCGTTTGTTGCGATAACGTCGAGGCGCCCCGAATACGGTTTTCATTACGTTCGTTATGCGCCAGCGCTTTCTCAATCGCAGAGACATCAAATCCCCAGTGGTCGGGAAATTTCTGGTCCTCAGCGGCAATGACCGCCAGCCCCATCCATGGTGATATTTCATCCATACTGACCCAGTCAGAATGCGCCACATAGCCGAAATCACCCTGTATCCAGGCACCAAGCTGCCGCTCAATCATGACCGCCGAGAAAGGAACGGGCATCACGCTGAAGAGCGCTATCCCTCCACCCCAAAACACGGCGAGGACAATAACTACCCGCAGAAATAGACGTCGCAGAAAGGCGGCAGCCCCTTTTCTCATTCAGCCAGTACCAAAACACGTGAGACCAGTTTGTCGATCCCACTCGCCGCCTGGGCGATATCCTGCGCCAGCATGTAAGCAGGCGTGGTGACAACTTTATTATCTTCATCAACCACAATATCATCGACCGGGCAAGGCACATGTTCAGCGCCCATCTCTTCCAGCACTTCCGCTGTATCGATGTCAGTGCCAATGGTCAGACGCAGCGGGAAGTCAAAAATCTTGGGTAACATAGCAGGAGCAATACACATGAATCCCAGGGGTTTACCGGCCTGATGCAGCGCCTTCGCCAGCGCGGCTAAGTCGCTATCAACCCGACATTCACTACCCTGGCTGGCAAAATTGCTCAGATTTTTTGCTGCGCCAAACCCGCCAGGCACAATTAGCGCATCCAGCTCCGTTGCAACCGCCTGGGCCAGGGGGCGAATATCACCACGCGTAATACGCGCAGCTTCAATCAGGACATTGCGCGTTTCCGGCATCGGCTCGCCCGTCAGATGATTAATCACATCCGCCTGCTGTTTATCTGGCGCAAAGCAGATAGCCTGAGCGCCATTGCGGGCAATAGCCAGCAGCGTGAGTACGGCTTCGTGGATTTCTGCACCGTCATACACGCCACATCCGCTGAGCACTACGCCAACTTTTTTCATCGTGATACTCCTTTCGCAACTGACTGAAGCATATTAATAATTCTGATTAGAATGCCACGCTTCACACATTTAACTGATTCATGTAACAAATTATTTAAGATTTGCTATCTTAACTGCGTGCGGCCTGAAAATTAGGGCTGCGCCCTTGTAAACAATGATAATAATTTACGGCGCAGCCACGATTTCCCTGGTGTTGGCGCAGTATTCGCGCACCCCGGTCAAGCCGGGGTCATTTTTTTTCCACGCTCGCAACCCAGGCTCTTAATACCGCCACGTCGTGCTGCCACTCCTGCTTCATCTCTTCAATCCATTCAGCCACGTTATCTTCCCAGGCAGGAAGGTCGGGTGATTGAATTTGCTGACCCAACTGTTGCAGGTGGCGCAGACCGACAGATCCGGCTGCACCTTTAATTTTATGGCCTTCCTCAACCACGCCTTTTTTATCACGGGCAGTCAGATTAGACTCCAGCACGCTCAAATATCCCGGCATCATTTTCTCAAACACCGCCAGACCGTCGGTGATCAACTTCGGCCCGACCAGTTCGAGGTATTGTTCCAACATGGGAATATCTAACAGCGCTTGCGATTTACTGCTTTCTTCAGACGTCACAGTGCTCTCCTCTTCGTTTCGGGTATCCCAGTATTTTTTGATCATGGCGGTTAACGCCGGAACTGACAGCGGCTTACTCAGCACGTCGTCCATTCCTGCATCCAGATATTCTTTTTTATCTTTCAGTACGTTGGCGGTGAGAGCCACCAGCGGTGGGAGATCCTCGCGCGCATATTTTTGCGTCAGCTCGCGGGAGATATCGAGCCCAGTCATATCCGGTAGCTGAATATCCAGCAGCACCAGGTCATATTCACCCGGTTTGAACATGTCCAGCGCGGCCTGCCCGGTCATCGCGACATCCACGCTATTGCCCAGCTTTTCCAGCACCGAACGCGCAACAATAACGTTCAGTTCAATGTCTTCCACCAGCAGCACATTCAGGGCGGGTAACGGCATTTCATCGTCTTCAAAAGCATCTTCAATCTCTTCCGCCACGGCAGGAGCATGCACGGTTAGCGTAAAGATAGAGCCTTTTCCAGCCTGGCTGGAAACCGTAATATCACCGCCCATGTTTTTCGCCAGACGCTTCGATACGGCCAGTCCAATCCCGGTTCCCGTTGCCGGTTTACCACCATGGCTGTCCTTCACCTGATAGTACATGGCGAAGATTTTATCCTGCTCATCCTGTGGAATACCGATCCCGGAATCCTCCACTTCAAAATGCAGTATGTCTCCCTCGTCATAGCGCGCCCGCACGGTCACCTGCCCTTGTTGGGTGAATTTCACGGCATTGCTGATCAGATTCCACAGAATTTGACGCAGACGCGTTCCGTCGGTGATGACCTTATGTGGCAGCGGTAGCGTTGGCTCAAGCACAAAACGCAACCCTTTTTGCTGCGCCTGTAGGCCAGAGAGGTTTTCCAGATCCGCCATAAAGCTGGTGAAATCAACAGGCTGGTTATCGAGCTGGACTTTACGTCGCTCCATCTTATCCATGTCGATAATATCGTTGAAAATATTCCCCAGCGTCACGGCGGAAACATGGATAGTTTTGAGATATTTTTCCTGCTCCGCGGTTAAATCTGTATCCAACAGGATCCGACTTAAACCGACGATACCGTTAAGCGGCGTACGCAGTTCATGGCTGATCGTAGAGATAAAGGTAGTCTTGTCACGGCTGGCGCGCTCAAGGGCGTCCTGATAGCGCTTACGCTCGGTAATATCACGACCAAAGCCCATCAGACCGTGTCGCTTCCCGACGCGGTCGTAGTAAGGCACTTTACGGATCTCAAAGCAGGCTTTGCGCCCGTCCGGATAGTCGAGCCATTGCTCATAGGTCAGTGAAACGTTATGGCGGAAGACCTTCTCGTCGGTTTCAATAACTTTTTCCGCCGCCTCTGGCGAATACACATCAGCCGGCTTTAGATTCACCAGCTGCTTTTCGCTCTTACCGGTCAGCAGCTCCATGGCACGGTTACAGCCGGAAAACTCTTTATCTTCATTACGATAAAAAACCAGATCCGGCGAAGCATCAAGGAAAGAACGTAAAAATGAAGACTGCTGCTCAAGCTGGATCTGCGCTTCTTCACGCTCTTTGATTTCAACCTTTAGTTGCTCAAACGTCTCCTGCCGCTCCGCTTCCGCCTTTTCACGTTCGACAATCTCCTGGTTAAGCTGCGCAATATTGTCCTTCAACTGCACGTTAAGTTTGAGATCGCGCTCGCGCATCTCTTCCAGCTTCTGTACCAGTCGTGACAGACGTTGCCGGGACTCCTCCAGTTGTTCAACCACCACCGACAGGAAGTAGACGGCCCAGGGGGTAATTAACAGGCCAAAAAAGATAGAACGGATGACATCAATACTTTCTACCTGGCCATGCAGCACCATGGTGACAGCCATCTGCACCACAATTGCCAACACAACCAAAGCCAGCGCCAACAGCAGCGAAAAACGCACCAGACCTAACTTCATCATCAGGTCGACATAGTATTGCGCCAGCATACGAATTTGCTTCATAGAGGGTTCCTTCACGACAACTTGGCACAATAATACTCAATTCTCAGCGTGACGTTGAAGATTGTGCAAGAAATGCGGGGGTTATCGGTGAAATGACCGAGGAGTGGTTCATTGCAGCCTGATAAGCCAGGCGTCATCAGGCAAGCAGGCGCAGATTGCCGGATGGCGCTTCGCTAATCCGGCCTACAGCCTACAGAAGGTTAGCTCCCCGGCTGAATCCACGGCGTACCCAGGGCGGAACCCTGCACGCCGTGCTTGTTAAGGTACTTATCCAGTTCGACCATTCCCGTCCAGCGGTTTTCACACCATAGCGGGGCTAGTAGCGTAGGACGGCGCGCGCTGGCGGAAATACGGTGATAAATCACCTCGGGTGGCGTATGGCGAATCATCTCCCCGGCGGTGACCGTGTACTCATCCAGTTCGATGCCGTGCAACCGTCCAGCCTCCCAGGCTTTCGCCATCGTACTGCCCTTCACGATATGCAGCGGATGCAGCTTAATACCGTCGACGCCTGTCTCGACCACACGTTCCATCGTTTGCAGGCATTCCGCTTGCCCTTCACCAGGCAGGCCGACAATAAGGTGTGAACACACCTTCAGTCCACGCTCCCGTGCCAGTTGGGTGGTACGCTGATAGCAGGCAAAATCATGCCCACGATTAATGCGGTGCAGCGTCTTGTCATGGGCCGTTTGCAAACCCAGTTCCAGCCACACTTCGTAGCCCTGATCCTTGTACTCGCATAGCAGATCGAGCACGGCATCCGGCACACAGTCAGGGCGCGTGCCAACACACAGCCCGACGATGCTGGCCTGACTGACCGCCTGTTGGTACATCGAACGCAGCACCTGTACTTCCGCAAAGGTACTGGTATAAGCCTGAAAATAGGCCAGATAGCGCTTCGCGCGATTCACTAACTGCGCCTGATGCTCAAGCTGTTCAGCGATAGAATGATGCTGCTGCGCTTCGTCAGCAAAGGAGGCGACATTACAGAAGGTACATCCGCCACGTCCAATGGTGCCATCGCGATTTGGGCAGCTAAACCCGCCGTGCAGCGTGAGTTTATGAACCTTTTGCCCATAACGGCGAGAAAGATCCCCACCAAACATATTGACTAATTTCTGTAACTGCATAATCTGATAGACCGCGCCTTGAAAAGAGGCCAAAGCCTGCCATTTTTAGCCCCAGTCGGCGATGACCTGGATCAATCGCCCTGGTGAGCCTTTATTTATTGAATAATCATTCAAAATAATCGAAATTTCATTCAATCAAAAAGTCATTATTTTTCCTTATATCTCGCTATTTTTTTTATCTTCTGATGGCTCTCATATAAAAACAGTATCTTTAAGACGCCGAAAGCCTACAAACCAGCATAAAATACCAAACATTGAGATAAACAAAGGGAGGACGGGAGATAACCGGCCTTTCTGACAGTGAGACAGATCACACTTCACCAGCAATCACACTCAGGTTAAATCAATGTAAAAACACCTTTATTTTCAATACTTTCATAAAGTTAATCGCCCTATAGCACATTTTTGCATAAATAAGATTGCCATTTGACCTGTGTGTGGATTCCCGATAACTTGGAAATCCGCTGGAAGCTTTCTGGATGAGCAGTCTGCTCATCATATTTATGCAGTAATTGAGATTCCCTCTGAAGCAAGTCCTCAAACTTGTTTGACCTATGCGAAAAGGATAAAGAGGGCGAATGCGAGGTGAGCGTATGAAACGCCAACCCCGTCGCCATGCTCTTGGTGTGCCCGTGCGCAAACGGTATCGGAGAGGTGTCCCGCAGAGCCTGGGGAGGTTCACTAATATGTTGTACGATAAATCCCTTGAGAAGGATAACTGTGGTTTCGGCCTGATCGCCCACATAGAAGGCGAACCTAGCCACAAGGTAGTGCGTACCGCCATACACGCACTGGCCCGTATGCAGCACCGTGGCGCAATTCTTGCCGATGGCAAAACCGGCGATGGTTGCGGTTTGCTGTTACAAAAACCTGACCGCTTTTTCCGCATTGTTGCGCAAGAGCGCGGCTGGCGTTTAGCTAAAAACTACGCCGTTGGCATGATCTTTTTAAATAAAGACCCTGAACTGGCGGCGGCATCTCGTCGCATTGTTGAAGAAGAATTACAGCAGGAGACCCTGTCGATCGTAGGCTGGCGCGACGTGCCAACCAACGAAGGTGTTCTCGGTGAAATCGCCCTTTCCTCCCTGCCTCGTATTGAGCAAATTTTTGTCAACGCCCCTGCTGGCTGGCGTCCACGCGATATGGAGCGCCGCCTGTTCATCGCACGCCGTCGTATCGAAAAACGCCTCCAGGACGATAAAGATTTCTACGTCTGTAGCTTGTCTAATCTGGTTAATATCTATAAAGGTCTGTGTATGCCGGCAGATTTGCCGCGCTTTTACCTGGACCTCGCGGACCTGCGCCTGGAGTCGGCCATCTGCCTGTTCCACCAACGCTTCTCCACCAACACCGTGCCGCGCTGGCCGCTGGCACAGCCGTTCCGCTACCTGGCGCACAACGGTGAAATCAACACCATCACCGGCAACCGCCAGTGGGCGCGTGCGCGTACCTATAAATTCCAGACACCGCTGATCCCTGACCTGCACGATGCCGCGCCGTTCGTCAACGAAACCGGTTCCGACTCCAGTTCTATGGATAACATGCTGGAACTGCTGCTGGCAGGCGGGATGGACATCATCCGTGCTATGCGCCTGCTGGTACCGCCTGCCTGGCAGAACAACCCGGATATGGACCCGGAGCTGCGCGCGTTCTTCGATTTTAACTCCATGCACATGGAACCATGGGACGGCCCGGCAGGTATTGTCATGTCAGACGGTCGTTTTGCCGCCTGTAACCTTGACCGTAACGGCCTGCGCCCGGCGCGCTATGTCATCACCAAAGACAAACTCATCACCTGCGCTTCTGAAGTTGGGATCTGGGATTATCAGCCGGATGAAGTGGTCGAGAAAGGTCGCGTCGGCCCGGGCGAATTGATGGTTATTGATACCCGCAGCGGGCGCATTCTGCATTCCGCCGAAACTGATGACGATCTGAAAAGCCGCCACCCATATAAAGAGTGGATGGAGAAGAACGTCCGCCGACTGGTGCCGTTTGAAGATCTGCCAGACGATCAGGTCGGCAGCCGCGAACTGGACGATGATACCCTCGCCAGCTACCAGAAACAGTTTAACTACAGCGCGGAAGAGCTGGACTCCGTAATCCGCGTGCTCGGCGAAAATGGCCAGGAAGCGGTCGGTTCAATGGGTGATGATACCCCGTTTGCCGTGCTCTCCAGCCAGCCGCGCATTATTTATGACTACTTCCGTCAGCAGTTCGCGCAGGTCACCAACCCGCCGATCGACCCGCTGCGTGAAGCGCACGTGATGTCGCTGGCCACCAGCATCGGTCGTGAGATGAACGTCTTTTGCGAGGCAGAAGGCCAGGCACACCGCCTGAGCTTCAAATCACCGATTCTGCTGTACTCCGATTTCACCCAGCTCACCACCATGAAAGAAGAGCACTATCGCGCCGACCGGCTGGATATCACCTTCGACGTGACGGAAACCACGCTGGAAGAAACGGTCAAAGCCCTGTGCGATAAAGCCGAACAGATGGTACGTAACGGTACGGTACTGTTGGTGCTTTCTGACCGTAATATCGCGAAGAACCGCTTACCGGTTCCTGCCCCCATGGCTGTCGGGGCGGTACAAACCCGTCTGGTAGAACAAAACCTGCGTTGCGATGCCAACATCATCGTCGAAACCGCAAGCGCCCGCGATCCCCACCATTTTGCTGTGCTGCTGGGCTTTGGCGCGACGGCTATTTATCCGTATCTCGCCTATGAAACGTTGGGACGTCTGATCGATACCCAGGCGATCGCCAAAGATTACCGGACCGTGATGCAGAACTACCGTAACGGCATCAACAAAGGTCTGTACAAAATCATGTCCAAAATGGGCATTTCGACCATCGCCTCTTACCGTTGCTCCAAGCTGTTCGAAGCCGTTGGTCTGCATGATGATGTCGTGGCGCTGTGCTTCCAGGGCGTGGTCAGCCGTATTAGCGGTGCAGGGTTTAGCGACTTCCAGCAGGATCTGCTGAACCTCTCCAAACACGCCTGGCTGGCACGCAAACCCATTAGCCAGGGCGGGCTGCTGAAGTACGTTCACGGCGGCGAATACCACGCCTACAACCCGGACGTGGTACGCACGCTGCAACAGGCGGTACAAAGTGGCGAGTACAGCGACTATCAGGAATATGCCAGGCTGGTGAATGAGCGTCCGGCGGCCACGCTGCGCGATCTGCTGGCGATCACGCCTGGCGACGAAGCCGTAAGCATTGATGAAGTAGAACCCGCAACCGAACTGTTTAAACGCTTTGATACCGCGGCCATGTCCATCGGCGCATTAAGCCCCGAAGCACACGAAGCGCTGGCCGAAGCCATGAACAGCATCGGCGGCAATTCGAACTCCGGTGAAGGCGGCGAAGACCCTGCGCGCTACGGCACTAACAAGGTGTCGCGCATTAAGCAGGTTGCCTCCGGTCGCTTTGGCGTAACCCCGGCGTACCTGGTCAATGCCGATGTCATTCAGATTAAAGTCGCTCAGGGCGCGAAGCCTGGCGAAGGCGGTCAGTTACCGGGTGATAAAGTCACCCCGTACATCGCTAAACTGCGCTATTCGGTACCGGGCGTGACGTTGATCTCCCCGCCGCCGCACCACGATATCTACTCTATCGAGGACTTAGCGCAGCTGATTTTCGACCTCAAACAGGTCAACCCGAAAGCGATGATCTCCGTGAAGCTGGTTTCCGAACCGGGTGTCGGCACTATCGCCACTGGCGTGGCGAAAGCCTATGCGGATCTAATAACCATCGCGGGTTACGATGGCGGCACCGGCGCAAGCCCGCTGTCATCAGTGAAATACGCGGGTTGTCCGTGGGAGCTGGGGCTGGTGGAAACTCAACAGGCACTGGTCGCTAATGGCCTGCGCCATAAGATCCGTCTGCAGGTCGATGGCGGTCTGAAAACCGGTGTCGACATCATCAAAGCGGCCATCCTCGGCGCAGAAAGTTTTGGCTTCGGCACCGGCCCAATGGTCGCGCTGGGCTGTAAATACCTGCGTATTTGCCACCTGAACAACTGCGCAACCGGCGTGGCAACTCAGGACGACAAACTGCGTAAGAACCACTATCACGGCCTGCCGTTCAAAGTGACTAACTACTTTGAATTTATCGCCCGCGAAGTCCGTGAGCTGATGGCACAACTGGGCGTGAAGCGTCTGGTGGATCTGATTGGTCGTACCGACCTGCTCAAAGAGCTGGAAGGGTTTACCGCTAAGCAACAGAAACTGGAGCTGTCTCGTCTGCTGGAAACCGCCGAACCGCATCCGGGTAAAGCGCTGCATTGCACCGAGAACAACCCGCCGTTTGATAACGGTGTACTGAACGCGCAGTTACTGCAACAGGCAAAACCGTTTGTCGATGAGCGCCAGAGCAAAACCTTCTGGTTCGATATCCGCAACACCGACCGTTCCGTTGGTGCGTCGCTGTCGGGCTATATCGCTCAGACTCACGGCGATCAGGGGCTGGCGTCGGACCCGATCAAAGCGCACTTCAGCGGTACCGCAGGCCAGAGCTTCGGCGTATGGAACGCGGGCGGCGTAGAACTGTATCTGACCGGCGATGCCAACGACTATGTCGGTAAAGGTATGGCGGGCGGCCTGCTGGCGGTGCGCCCTCCGGTTGGCTCTGCTTTCCGTAGCCATGAGGCGAGCATCATCGGTAACACCTGCCTGTATGGTGCCACCGGTGGTCGTCTGTTTGCCGCAGGCCGTGCGGGTGAGCGCTTTGCGGTACGTAACTCCGGGGCCATCACCGTGGTAGAAGGCATTGGCGATAACGGCTGTGAATATATGACCGGCGGCATCGTCTGTATTCTTGGGAAAACTGGCGTTAACTTCGGAGCGGGTATGACAGGCGGCTTTGCCTACGTACTGGACGAAGACGGTGAATTCCGCAAACGCGTGAACCCGGAACTGGTTGAAGTATTGAACGTGGACTCTTTGGCGATCCACGAAGAGCATCTGCGCGGTTTAATTACCGAACACGTGCAGCATACCGGTTCTTCGCACGGCGAAGAGATCCTGGCGAACTGGCCAGCGTTCTCAGCGAAATTCGCGCTGGTAAAACCAAAATCCAGTGATGTGAAAGCACTGTTGGGTCACCGTAGTCGTAGCGCAGCTGAGCTGCGTGTGCAGGCGCAGTAAGGGGTAGCAGCAATGAGTCAGAACGTATACCAATTTATCGACCTGCAGCGCGTTGATCCGCCAAAGAAACCGCTGAAGATCCGTAAGATCGAGTTTATCGAAATTTACGAGCCGTTTTCCGAAGGTCAGGCTAAGGCACAGGCAGACCGCTGCCTGTCCTGCGGTAACCCGTACTGCGAGTGGAAATGCCCGGTACATAACTACATCCCGAACTGGCTGAAGCTGGCTAACGAAGGGCGTATTTTTGAAGCCGCAGAGCTGTCTCACCAGACCAACACGCTGCCGGAAGTTTGCGGCCGTGTCTGTCCGCAGGACAGGTTGTGCGAAGGTTCCTGTACGCTGAATGACGAATTCGGCGCAGTGACCATCGGCAACATCGAGCGCTATATTAACGATAAAGCCTTCGAAATGGGTTGGCGCCCGGATATGACCGGCGTTCGTCAGACGGACAAGCGTGTCGCCATTATCGGTGCGGGTCCGGCAGGCCTGGCATGTGCGGATGTGCTGACCCGTAACGGCGTGAAGGCCGTGGTCTTTGACCGCCATCCGGAAATCGGTGGTCTGCTGACCTTCGGTATCCCGGCCTTCAAACTGGAAAAAGAGGTGATGACCCGCCGTCGTGAAATTTTCACCGGCATGGGCATCGAGTTCAAACTCAACGTCGAAGTGGGCCGTGACGTGCAGCTCGAAGCGTTACTGAAGGATTACGACGCCGTGTTCCTTGGCGTCGGCACCTATCAGTCGATGCGCGGTGGGCTGGAAAACGAAGATGCTGATGGCGTCTTTGATGCCCTGCCGTTCCTGATCGCCAATACCAAACAGTTGATGGGCTTTGGCGAAAGCAGCGACGAGCCATACATCAGCATGGAAGGTAAACGCGTTGTCGTGCTGGGCGGTGGTGACACCGCGATGGACTGCGTGCGGACCTCCGTTCGTCAGGGTGCGTCACACGTTATCTGCGCCTACCGCCGCGATGAAGAGAATATGCCGGGTTCGAAACGCGAAGTGAAAAACGCGCGTGAAGAAGGCGTCGAATTCCAGTTCAACGTCCAGCCTTTAGGTGTTGAGGTGAATGCTAACGGCAAAGTGTGTGGCGTGAAAATGGCGCGCACTGAGATGGGTGAGCCGGATGCGAAAGGTCGCCGTCGCGCGGAGATCGTCGCCGGTTCCGAGCATATAGTACCGGCTGATGCCGTCGTACTGGCGTTTGGTTTCCGTCCACACAGCATGGAATGGCTGGCAAAACATAGCGTCGAGTTGGATTCGCAGGGGCGTATTATTGCTCCGGAACGCAGCGACAACGCCTTCCAGACCAGCAACCCGAAAATCTTTGCCGGTGGCGACATCGTGCGTGGTTCGGATCTGGTAGTAACGGCAATTGCCGAAGGCCGTAAAGCGGCTGACGGAATTATGAATTACCTGGAAGTGTAAGTCAGCCTCTTCAGGCATCTCATCTGCCCTGGTGGATGAGATGCCAAATTCCTGCCGCAATACCGCCAAACCTGCCGAATAAGCCAGCCTGACAACACGTTTTGTAAACAAGGCAAATAGCCTTAACACCCGAAACACATAAATATCATGAATAATAACCATGTAAAAATCAGACGTAAACGTTTGCTTTATTCTGAGAAGTGTTTATGATGCGGCGGATTTTTTGGGCAAAATTCAAGGAGGCTTTGTGTCGCAGGACAACAATTATAGCCAGGGCCCCGTCCCTCTGGCAGCGCGGAAAGGCGTGATACCACTGACGTTTGTGATGTTGGGGTTAACATTCTTTTCAGCCAGTATGTGGACCGGAGGCACACTCGGTACCGGTCTTTCCTATAATGATTTTTTCCTGGCAGTTCTCTTCGGTAATCTCCTCCTCGGTATTTACACTGCATTTCTCGGTTATATTGGCGCAAAAACAGGTCTCTCTACCCACCTCCTCGCACGTTACTCATTTGGCATAAAAGGTTCATGGCTTCCCTCAATGCTACTAGGTGGCACACAGGTGGGCTGGTTTGGCGTCGGTGTGGCAATGTTCGCCATCCCGGTGGGTAAAGCGACGGGTATTGACGTCAATATCCTGATTGCAGTTTCTGGTCTACTGATGACCATGACCATCTTCTTTGGTATCTCGGCACTCACCATTTTGTCCATCATCGCCGTTCCCGCTATCGTCATTCTTGGCAGCTACTCTGTCTGGCTGGCAGTGAGCGATGTGGGAGGGTTGGATCATTTAAAAGCAATTGTGCCGCAGACACCGCTGAATTTCTCCACAGCACTGGCGTTGGTCGTCGGATCGTTTGTCAGCGCAGGCACCTTAACCGCCGACTTCGTCCGCTTCGGGCGAAATGCCAAAGGCGCAGTGTTGATTGCCATGGTGGCATTTTTCCTTGGCAACTCGTTGATGTTTATCTTCGGCGCCGCCGGAGCCGCCGCGGTAGGACAGGCAGATATCTCAGATGTGATGATCGCGCAGGGGCTGCTGCTGCCCGCAATTATCGTACTCGGCCTGAATATCTGGACCACCAACGACAACGCGCTGTACGCCTCCGGTTTGGGGTTTGCTAACATTACCGGCCTTTCCAGCCGCACATTGTCCGTGGCCAACGGCATTATTGGAACACTGTGCGCATTATGGCTTTACAATAACTTTGTCGGCTGGCTGACATTCCTGTCGGCGGCGATCCCTCCTATTGGCGGAGTGATTATTGCCGATTATCTGTTAAACCACCGCCGGTACACCAACTTCAACACAGCACAGTTTATTCCGGTCAACTGGATAGCTATTCTGTCCGTCGCGCTGGGAATCACCGCCGGACACTACATCCCAGGTATTGTGCCGGTCAACGCCGTACTTGGCGGCGTATTCAGCTATATCCTGCTGAATCCCCTTTTCAATCGTAGCCTTGCAAAATCCCCGGAGGTCAGTCATGCAGAATAACACCATCACCCTAACTCGAACCCGTCTGCAGGGGCGTGAAGGATTGTGGCAAATCACGATTGAAAACGGGCGTTTTAACCGTATTGATCCCCAGGAAACAGCAGCTGTGCCACAGGGCGAGGTGCTTGATGCTGAAGGCGGGCTGGCCATTCCCCCTTTCGTTGAACCACACATCCACCTGGACACAACGCAAACTGCAGGGGAGCCCAGCTGGAACCAGTCGGGTACGCTGTTTGAAGGTATTGAGCGCTGGGCCGAACGCAAGGCGATGCTCACCCACGAAGACGTGAAGACCCGCGCCATGCAGACCCTCAAGTGGCAGATGGCCAACGGCATCCAGTATGTCCGAACTCACGTAGACGTTTCCGATCCTACGCTGACGGCGCTGAAAGCCATGCTGGAGGTGAAGCAGGAAGTGGCACCGTGGGTGGAGCTGCAGATTGTGGCGTTCCCACAGGAAGGTATTCTTTCTTATCCTAACGGCGAAGCGCTGTTAGAAGAAGCCGTGCGTTTGGGTGCCGACGTCATTGGCGCAATTCCTCACTTTGAATTCACGCGTGAATATGGCGTTGAGTCGCTGCACAAAACTTTCGCCCTGGCGCAGAAGTATGACCGACTTATCGATGTGCACTGTGACGAGATTGATGATGAGCAATCGCGCTTTGTTGAAACCGTCGCGGCGCTGGCGCATCGCGATGGCATGGGAGCACGCGTGACAGCCAGCCACACCACGGCGATGCATTCCTATAACGGCGCATATGCTTCCCGCCTTTTCCGTCTGTTGAAAATGTCAGGTATTAACTTCGTTGCGAATCCGCTGGTGAATATTCACCTGCAGGGACGATTTGACACCTATCCTAAGCGCCGTGGCATCACCCGCGTCAAAGAGATGCTGGAAGCGGACATCAATGTTTGCTTTGGGCATGATGACGTTTTTGACCCGTGGTACCCGTTGGGAACCGCGAATATGCTGCAAGTTCTGCATATGGGATTACACGTGTGTCAGTTGATGGGGTACGGACAAATCAATGATGGGCTAAATCTCATCACCACCCACAGCGCGAAAACCCTGCACTTACAGGACTACGGTTTAAGTATTGGGAACGCCGCCAACCTGGTGATTTTACCTGCTGAAAATGGGTTTGATGCGGTTCGTCGCCAGACACCTGCACGTTATTCCATCCGCCATGGGCGGGTTATTGCCGAGACGGTGCCAGCCCGGACTACGCTGCATCTGACCCAGCCAGAAGCGGTGACGTTTAAGCGCTAGATTTTCTTTTCGGACATGGCCGCAGACTTACAGCCTGCGGCAAAAACGTATGGCGAAATATTTTCTGTCAGACTGCTAATCTGCAACACATCTGCTCAAGTTCTCCTTCAACCATTTCCGACAGTTTTTTACGCGCCAGCGGGCGGCTGCGTAATGGATATGCTCATACAGAGGATATATACAATACATATATTTAAATATGAATTATTGAGCGGATAGTTATTTATTACCATGGGATAAAACTAACTTTGTGAAATCTGCGAATATGATCTTTAAAATAAATCATAACCTACTATTTTAAAACGATAAATAACCACCCACCAATTATAAAAACACGATGTCCACTCCAAAACACATGCTAGAAAAAATATAACATCCGCATTTAAAACAGCGTTATTACCGGATTTATCTTCTTCTCTGGCATGGAGTGAAAAAATGTTCGGCATTATTATCTCTGTCATCGTTTTATTAACGATGGGTTACCTGATCCTCAAAAACTACAAACCACAGGTAGTACTGGCAGCAGCCGGGATCTTCCTGATGATCTGCGGCGTCTGGTTGGGGTACGGCGCACTGGTCGCCAGCGACAAAAGCAGCGGTTATCTGCTGGTCGATATTTATAATGAAATTCTACGTATGCTTTCCAACCGGGCGGCAGGTCTTGGGCTGTCCATCATGGCAGTGGGCGGTTATGCCCGCTATATGGACAGAATGGGAGCCAGCCGGGCAATGGTCAGCCTGTTGAGCCGCCCACTCAAGCACATCCGTTCACCGTATATTGTACTTGCCGCGACGTATGTCATTGGTCAAATCATGGCACAGTTCATCACCAGTGCTTCCGGATTGGGCATGCTGCTGATGGTTACGCTCTTCCCAACGCTGGTCAGCCTGGGCGTGAGCCGTTTATCCGCGGTAGCGGTCATTGCCACCTCGATGTCGATTGAATGGGGCATTCTGGAAACCAACTCAATTTTCGCCGCACAGGTTGCAGGGATGAAAATAGCCACTTATTTCTTCCACTACCAACTTCCTGTCGCGTCCTGCGTCATCATCGCCGTCGCCATCGCACACTTTTTCGTTCAACGCCGGTTTGATAAAAAAACACAGCCAGACAGCGCAGGCTTCAATGAACAAAAGACGCTGGACGATGTACCGCCACTCTATTACGCCATTTTACCGGTGATGCCGCTGCTCCTGATGTTGGGTTCGCTGTTGCTGGCGCATATGGGATTAATGCAGACAGAGTTGAATCTGGTTGTGGTGATGCTAATGAGCTTGACGCTGACCATGTTTGTGGAGTTTCTTCATAAACATAACCTGCGTGAGACTATGGATGATGTGCAGGCGTTTTTTGACGGCATGGGAACACAGTTTGCCAACGTTGTCACGCTGGTGGTCGCCGGTGAGATCTTTGCCAAGGGCTTAACCACTATCGGCACCGTCGATGCGGTGATTAAAGGCGCAGAACATTCCGGCCTTGGCGGTATCGGTGTGATGATTATCATGGCCGTGGTTATCGCCGCCTGTGCAATTGTAATGGGATCCGGGAATGCACCGTTTATGTCATTCGCCAGCCTGATCCCGGATATTGCTGCGGGGCTGCATATTCCTGCGGTTGTGATGATTATGCCGATGCACTTCGCCACCACGCTGGCACGTGCGGTTTCACCGATTACCGCTGTGATTGTCGTGACATCCGGTATTGCTGGCGTGTCGCCTTTTGAGGTCGTAAAACGGACCGCCATCCCAATGGCGATAGGATTTGTGGTCAATATGATTGCCACTATCGCGCTGTTTTATTGATATCTGACGCAGAATGCAAAACAGGCCCGCAAGGGCCTGTTTGATTATTTCACTACGCGTAGCGCCGGACGCCCACCGCGAGGAGGTGGTGGTGTGTCGTCAGGATCGTCATCCTGATTATCCGGTTTATCGCCATCAATCACCGACATCACCGTTTCGTTTTCGCTCTCAGGCGCGACATCGTCATCATTGAGGCTGTCGACATCTTCGTCATAGGCCGCCTCAGGTTCAAACATCGTTCCTGCGCCGTTTTCACGGGCATAGATCGCGAGTACCGCCGCCAGTGGTACGGAAACATTGCGCGGCACGCCGCCAAAGCGCGCGTTAAAGCGCACTTCGTCGTTCGCCAGTTCCAGATTGCCCACGGCACGCGGCGCAATATTCAAAACAATTTGCCCGTCACGTGCATATTCCATCGGAACCTGCACGTCCTGGAGCGTCACATCCACCACCAGGTGCGGCGTGAGCTGGTTGTCCAGCAACCACTCATAGAATGCGCGCAGCAGATACGGACGGCGTGGCGTTAACTGTGGCAAATCCATACAGGTTAACCCCGGCCCAGACGCATTTCACGTTCAGGCTCAGTCAGAGAAGCCAGGAAAGAGTCACGTTCGAAGACGCGGGTCATATACCCTTTCAGTTCTTTCGAACCTGCACCGTTGAATTCAATACCCAGCTGCGGTAAACGCCACAGCAGCGGCGCCAGGTAGCAATCTACCAGGCTGAACTCATCGCTCAGGAAATACGGTTTTTGACCAAAGACTGGGGCAATTGCCAGCAGCTCTTCACGCAGACGTTTACGTGCAACATCGGCTTCAGATGCGGAACCGTTCACGATGACGTTCATCAGCGTGTACCAGTCTTTTTCAATACGCTGCATGTACAGGCGGCTCTCACCACGCGCAACCGGGTAAACCGGCATCAGCGGCGGATGCGGGAAACGCTCATCCAGGTATTCCATAATGATGCGAGATTCCCACAGGGTCAGCTCACGATCCACCAGTGTCGGGACGCTCTGATTCGGGTTGAGGTCGATCAGATCCTGCGGTGGATTGTCCTTTTCCACGTGCTCAATCTCGAAACTAACACCTTTTTCAGCCAGCACGATGCGGACCTGATGGCTATAGATGTCAGTAGGACCAGAAAACAGCGTCATTACCGAACGTTTGTTGGCAGCGACAGCCATGAAAACCTCCAGGTATATTCAGAATTTTTACTGCTACCAGCCACGTTGTGGCCAGCCAGAAGTGATGTCACCCAGATTCGGGAAAGTCATTGCTGTTCAAAATACAAACAAAAAATGAACAATACCGGATATTTGGGCAGAAAATTGGATGATAGTTTACCAGATTTTGTGACCTTTGTGGTGAGTCGATTCTGGAAATGGGGAAAAAGAGGTGGCAATCAGCGTATTACCGTGATCTTTGGCGGATGAAAATCATAAAAAAACCCGCCGAGGCGGGTTTTTTCGCAAATTGTAATCTGCCGAAGCAGAAAGCAATTAACGTTTGGAGAACTGCGGACGACGACGTGCTTTACGCAGGCCGACTTTCTTACGTTCAACCTGACGAGCATCACGAGTAACGAAGCCAGCTTTACGCAGTTCGCCACGCAGGGATTCGTCGTACTCCATCAGAGCGCGGGTGATACCGTGACGGATCGCACCAGCCTGACCAGAGATACCACCACCTTTAACAGTGATGTACAGATCCAGTTTCTCAACCATGTCGACCAGTTCCAGCGGCTGACGAACTACCATGCGGGCAGTTTCACGACCGAAGTACTGTTCCAGAGAACGTTGGTTGATTACGATTTTACCACTGCCCGGTTTGATGAAAACGCGAGCTGCGGAACTTTTGCGGCGACCAGTGCCGTAGTATTGATTTTCAGCCATTGCCTATAATCCCGATTAGATGTCAAGAACTTGCGGTTGCTGTGCCGCGTGGTTGTGCTCGTTGCCAGCGTAAACTTTCAGTTTACGGAACATAGCACGACCCA
This sequence comes from Citrobacter sp. RHBSTW-00671, assembly GCF_014103415.1. Lineage (NCBI taxonomy): Bacteria > Pseudomonadati > Pseudomonadota > Gammaproteobacteria > Enterobacterales > Enterobacteriaceae > Citrobacter > Citrobacter sp. RHBSTW-00671. The sequence goes on along the minus strand of NZ_JABXPR010000001.1, from coordinate 1,023,490 downwards.
GCGGGCCTTTTGGCAGCATGCCTTTAACCGCGATTTCAAGCACACGCTCAGGACGGCGAGCAATCATCTCTTCAAAGGTCGCTTGTTTGATACCACCGATGTGGCCGGTGTGGTGATAGTACACTTTGTCAGTACGCTTGTTGCCGGTTACAGCAACTTTGTCAGCGTTCAGAACGATGATGTAATCACCAGTATCTACGTGCGGAGTGTATTCCGCTTTGTGCTTACCGCGCAGGCGCAGAGCCAGTTCGGAAGCCAGACGGCCCAGAGTTTTACCGGTCGCGTCAACAACATACCAGTCGCGTTTTACGGTTTCTGGTTTAGCTGTAAAAGTTTTCATTAAAAGCTTACCCAAATAAATAAGTTACACGTTGGTGAACACCCAAACGTTTTGTCAGTTGAGGTTCACACGACATTGTCCAGCAAACCTACCCCTTCGAATAGCCTATGCCGGCGCATAGAAAGTTTTGGGAAAAAAACTCTCTCGTAACGTGGGGTCGCAAGATTATAGAGAAGTCAGGGTCAAAGATCGACCCCTTTATGTGATTTGCGACAGGTTTAACCGGCTAAATGTTCCCGCTTCAGATACTCCTCGCTTTGCATCTCCTGCAAACGCGACAAACAACGCTGGAATTCAAACTTCAGGCGCTCGCCCTGGTAGATTTCATATAAAGGCGCTGCGGCGCTGACCACCAGCTTAACGTGGCGTTCGTAGAACTCATCAACCAGCGCGATAAAGCGTCGTGCTTCACTTTCCATCAGCGTCGTCATTACGGGTACATCAGACAGCAGCACCGTGTGGAACAAGCGCGACAAGGCGATGTAATCGTGCTGGCTGCGGGCATCGACGCACAGTGTAGTGAACGAGACCGCCAGCGTTTGGTTCTCAACGGCCAGCGTCTGCATCGGGCGGTGGTTAATCTCCAGCGTCGGCGCATGATCACCTTTCGCTCCCGCTAAGGCCAGCCAGAGCTTATCCATCTGCCGCTGCGTTTCAGCATTCAGCGGGGACAGCCATAAGTGTGCCTGGGTTAACGTACGCAACCGGTAGTCAACGCCGGCATCCACGTTCATGATGTCGCAATACTGTTTAATGGCGTCGATAGCGGGAAGGAAGCGCGCACGTTGCAAGCCGTTACGATACAGTTCATCAGGCGGAATATTGGACGTTGCCACCAGCGTAATGCCGCGAGCAAATAGCGCCTTCATTAAGCCACCGAGCAGCATGGCGTCTGTAATATCCGAGACAAAAAATTCATCAAAGCACAGCACATCGGTTTCGGCTTTGAAGCGATCAGCAATCACTTCCAACGGGTCGCTCTGGCCTTGCAGAGCCGTCAGTTCTTCATGCACGCGCAGCATGAAGCGGTGAAAGTGCAAACGCTGTTTACGTGTGCCAGGCAGGCTATGGTAGAACAAATCCATCAACCAGGTTTTTCCGCGCCCGACGCCCCCCCACATATACAGACCGCGCACCGGCGTGTTTTCCTTCGACTCTCGTTTACCCAGCAATTTACCAAAGCGGGCCATCAGTCCACTCTCCTGCGCCGCTGGAGGTGCAATCGTGGTGAGCTCCTGGTAAATCGTTTCCAGTCGATTCACCGCTTCTTTTTGTACGTTGTCGGGTTGATGGCTGCCGTCGTTAAGGGCCTGCAGGTATCGCGATGTCGGGGAAAGGCTTTGCATGATGTTATTGTTATTCCTTGAGAATCGATGTGCCGTCGCTCACGGTTGACGAAAAAAAGGCCGTTCTACATTACGTGATATAAACACGGGATTCCACTTCTACGGGATTAGCGGTTATAGTGGCATAATCAGGCGCAGGCATGGAGCCTAAAGCCAACACCCTACGGAAACAAAAGACAACGGGAGATGTTCATGACCTGGGAATATGCGCTAATTGGGTTAGTCGTCGGTATCATTATTGGTGCTGTAGCCATGCGTTTTGGTAATCGTAAATTACGCCAACAGCAGGCATTACAGTACGAACTGGAAAAGAACAAAGCTGAACTGGAAGAGTACCGCGAAGAGCTGGTGAGTCATTTTGCCCGCAGCGCTGAGCTACTGGATAACATGGCTGACGATTATCGTCAGATCTATCAGCATATGGCGAAAAGCTCCAGCAGCCTGCTGCCGGGCATGTCAGCGGAAAACAACCCATTTCGCAATCGTCTGGCTGAGTCTGAAGCGGGTAACGATCAGGCGCCGGTTCAGATGCCGCGTGACTATTCCGAAGGGGCTTCCGGCCTGCTGCGTAGTGGCGCAAAGCGCGACTAACTGCACATCGTTAAGAAATTTATGGGGCGCAGCAATTGCGCCCTCCGCTTCTCTTCCCGTCCCAGCTATTATTTAGTCGTTAGCCTCATTGTGACCAAACCGAAAATTCAATAACATCAAACTGTTTTGAATCATCTTCCGTTTACTCAAGGTACGAGAGCAGGATCCATGAAAAAACAAACCCAGCTGTTGAGTGCATTAGCGTTAAGTGTCGGGTTAACTCTCTCGGCGCCATTCCAGGCCATTGCGTCGATTCCCGGCCAGGTACCCGGTCAGGCAGCGCTCCCCAGCCTCGCCCCCATGCTGGAAAAAGTGTTACCCGCCGTGGTTAGCGTGAGAGTCGAAGGCACCGCCGTTCAAGGGCAAAAAGTCCCGGAAGAGTTCAAAAAATTTTTTGGCGATGAACTGCCCGACCAGCCCTCGCAGCCATTTGAGGGACTGGGCTCAGGCGTCATCATTGACGCAGCCAAAGGCTATGTTCTGACCAACAACCACGTTATTAATCAGGCACAGAAAATTAGCGTTCAGCTGAACGATGGGCGCGAGTTCGATGCCAAACTCATCGGTAGCGACGATCAGAGCGATATCGCCCTGCTGCAGATACAGCATCCCAGCAACCTGACACAAATCGCTATCGCTGATTCCGACAAACTGCGCGTGGGTGATTTTGCTGTCGCCGTCGGCAACCCGTTCGGGTTGGGACAAACGGCAACCTCAGGGATCGTCTCCGCATTGGGTCGCAGTGGTCTGAACCTGGAAGGTCTGGAAAACTTTATTCAGACCGATGCGTCGATTAACCGCGGTAACTCCGGCGGTGCGTTGCTCAACCTGAATGGTGAGCTGATTGGTATCAATACCGCCATTCTGGCGCCTGGCGGCGGCAGCATTGGGATCGGTTTTGCTATCCCCAGCAACATGGCACGTACGCTGGCGCAGCAGTTAATGCAGTTTGGCGAAATCAAACGCGGTCTGTTAGGTATTAAAGGTACTGAAATGACCGCTGACATCGCTAAAGCATTCAAACTGGATGTACAACGTGGCGCGTTTGTCAGCGAAGTTCTGCCGAACTCTGGTTCCGCCAAAGCGGGCGTGAAATCCGGTGACGTTATTACCAGTCTTAACGGCAAACCGCTCAGTAGTTTTGCCGAACTGCGTTCGCGTATTGCGACAACCGAACCGGGGACCAAAGTCAAACTGGGCCTGCTGCGTAACGGTAAACCACTGGAAGTTGAAGTGACGCTGGATACCAGTACATCATCTTCCGCCAGTGCGGAAATGATTGCACCGGCGTTGCAAGGGGCCACGCTCAGCGACGGGCAGCTAAAAGACGGTGCCAAAGGCATTCGAATTGATAACGTTGAGAAAAGTAGCCCAGCCGCACAGGCCGGCCTGCATAAAGATGACGTCATCATCGCCGTTAACCGCGATCGGGTGAACTCGATTGCCGAAATGCGCAAAGTGCTGGAAACAAAACCGTCAATCATTGCTCTGCAGGTCGTTCGTGGAAACGAGAGTATTTACCTGCTTTTGCGTTAACCAGGACAACCGGACATCAGCCCCCCGTGTGATGTCCGGTAAACTCGTGATATGCTGCTGCCGTTCCCTTTTTTAATGACGCCGCCATCATGTTTGTGAAGCTTTTACGTTCGGTCGCGATTGGTTTAATCGTCGGCGCCATTCTGCTGGCCGCGATGCCCTCTCTGCGAAAAATTAATACGCTTACCGCACCACAGTTCGACAGCACAGATGAAACTCCTGCCAGTTATAACCCGGCAGTTCGCCGTGCTGCGCCTGCCGTGGTCAACGTGTACAACCGCAGTATGAACAGCACGACGCATAACCAGCTTGAGATCCGCACGCTCGGTTCAGGCGTTATCATGGATCAGCGCGGCTATATCATCACCAACAAGCACGTCATTAATGATGCCGACCAAATCATCGTTGCATTGCAGGATGGACGTGTCTTTGAAGCGCTGCTTGTGGGCTCCGATACCTTAACCGACCTTGCCGTGCTGAAAATCAACGCAGCAGGCGGCCTGCCGACGATCCCGATTAATAACAAACGTGTACCGCATATTGGCGATGTCGTACTTGCCATCGGTAACCCGTACAACCTTGGGCAAACCATCACTCAGGGGATCATCAGCGCCACGGGTCGTATTGGCCTGAACCCAACGGGCCGACAAAACTTCCTGCAGACGGATGCCTCCATTAACCACGGTAACTCCGGCGGTGCGCTGGTTAACTCGCTGGGTGAGTTGATGGGGATTAACACACTGTCGTTTGATAAGAGCAATGATGGTGAAACGCCGGAAGGGATTGGTTTTGCCATTCCGTTTCAACTGGCGACGAAAATCATGGATAAGCTGATTCGCGACGGGCGCGTTATTCGTGGCTACATCGGCATCAGCGGGCGTGAAATTGCACCGCTGCACGCACAAGGTAGCGGCATGGATCAAATTCAGGGGATTGTCGTGAACGAGGTGGCCCCGGATGGTCCGGCGGCCCAGGCCGGAATTCAGGTCAACGACCTCATCATTTCGGTAAATAATAAACCGGCAGTATCAGCACTGGAGACCATGGATCAGGTCGCTGAGATTCGCCCCGGTTCGGTTATCTCAGTGGTTGTGATGCGCGATGATAAGCAATTGACGCTGCAGGTAACGATTCAGGAATACCCTGCCACCAATTAACGCTACGTCTACCTCTCACTTGCCATAAAAAAACCGGAGCACAATATATGCTCCGGTTTCTATCAGGCGATATCATAGGGAGTTAGCATGTAATGCCTGATGGCGCTACGCTTATCAGGCCTACAAATACACGCTGGCCTCTCCTGGCGTTACTTAACGAACTCTTCGCCCAGCGTGATATCTTTCTTCAGCGTGTCCAGCATGCCTTCCAGCGAGCTTTGTTCGAACGCGCTCAGTTTACCGATGGACTGACGTTCTTCTACGCCATTTTTGCCCAGCAGCAGCGGCTGAGAGAAGAAGCGAGCATATTGGCCGTCGCCTTCAACGTAAGCACATTCCACCACACCTTTTTCGCCGCTCAGCGCACGAACCAGTGACAGACCGAAACGTGCTGCAGCCTGACCCATAGACAGGGTTGCAGACCCGCCACCGGCTTTTGCTTCCACAACTTCAGTACCCGCGTTCTGGATACGTTTGGTCAGATCAGCCGCTTCTTGTTCAGTGAAGCTAACGCCAGGGATTTGTGACAGCAGCGGCAGAATGGTCACGCCAGAGTGGCCGCCAATAACCGGGACTTCAACGTCGCCAGGCTGTTTGCCTTTCAGTTCCGCCACAAAGGTGTTGGAGCGGATGATGTCCAGCGTAGTCACGCCAAACAGTTTGTTCTTATCGTATACGCCTGCTTTTTTCAGCACTTCAGCAGCGATAGCAACGGTCGTGTTCACTGGGTTAGTGATGATACCGATACACGCTTTCGGACAGGTTGTCGCAACCTGCTGCACCAGATTCTTCACGATGCCAGCGTTCACGTTAAACAGGTCAGAACGGTCCATACCTGGTTTACGTGCAACACCCGCAGAAATCAGCACCACGTCAGCACCTTCCAGTGCAGGGGTCGCATCTTCACCGCTGAAGCCTTTGATTTTCACAGCAGTAGGGATATGGCTCAAATCAACGGCCACACCAGGGGTTACTGGAGCGATGTCGTACAGGGAGAGTTCTGAACCTGAAGGCAGTTGGGTTTTTAACAGTAATGCTAGCGCCTGACCGATACCACCAGCAGCGCCGAGGACTGCAACTTTCATCCTAAACTCCTTATTATATTGATAAGCAAAATGTCTATTGCTCCGCGGCGGCGACCTTAATTCACAAATCCAACGAATTCAATAACCACGCTTCAAGAATGCGTAGTCACGCAAATTTGGCTTTTATGCATTTAACTTACGTAAAATAAAACCTAAGTTACGTAATTCAAAACCACTCGCACAGTAGAGCAACTTTCCAACAGGTGCTGACAATATACCCTACAGCCCTCTCAAAACAACATCAATTTGATAACATTTAATTTACTTTTAATCTTATTTGCGAGCCGTGACACAGGCATGTTTCTTGATAACGAAATTTGATAAAATCCCGCTCTTTCATAACATTATTTCAGCCTTGAACGAGGCAGACCGTTTGCATAAAAATTCATCTGTATGCACAATAATGTTGTTTCTACCGCCATATTACGGGTGACTTATGCGAAGCTCGGCTAAACAAGAAGAATTAGTTAAGGCGTTTAAAGCGCTACTTAAAGAAGAAAAATTCAGCTCTCAGGGCGAAATCGTCCTCGCGTTGCAGGATCAGGGCTTTGATAATATCAACCAGTCCAAGGTTTCACGCATGCTGACCAAGTTTGGTGCCGTGCGTACCCGCAATGCGAAAATGGAAATGGTGTACTGTCTGCCTGCAGAGCTGGGAGTCCCGACAACATCAAGCCCGTTGAAAAATCTGGTGCTGGATATCGACTACAACGATGCCGTTGTCGTTATTCATACCAGCCCAGGCGCTGCGCAGTTGATTGCCCGCCTGCTGGATTCACTGGGTAAAGCAGAAGGTATTCTCGGTACGATTGCGGGTGACGATACCATCTTCACCACACCGGCCAAAGGCTTTACGGTAAAAGACCTGTACGAAGCCATTCTGGAACTGTTTGAACAAGAGCTGTAATCCCCTTCCCCGTCACGCCCTGTGGCGGGGGAAAAATCTCTTTTTTCTGCTCCCCTCCTCGGCTTTCCACTGCCGGACATTTAACAAATAGTGCGTTTCACCACCAAAACACATTCATACAGTGAATGTCACTCATCAAAAACGCACAATTTGCAAAATTGTGTATCCACATGAATTTATTGATTTTATTTTAGATAATAAGCTCTAACCTGTATTTTTAATTCTATATGGTTATAAAAAATACTTTTTTTAACACCTGATTGCCCATGAAACAATTAGCGTGGTATTAATTTATCGCGTGATTAGTGTATACTTGATTTTGTGATGAGGGTCACGAAACGAAGACCCCTTATAAAAGAATTCGACGAGGTAAATATCATGAAAATCAAAACCACTGTTGCAACGTTAAGCCTTCTCTCCGTTCTCTCTTTCGGTGCAAGCGCCGCTGTTAATCAGGTGAACTCGCAAGAAGCACAGAATCTGCAATCCATGGGTACTATCTCTGTATCTCAGATCGGTAGCTCGCCAATGGATATGCGTCAGGCAATCGCCGCTAAAGCAGAAAAAGCGGGCGCCAGCAGCTATCGTGTCACTGAACTCCGTGAAGGTGCTCACTGGCATGCAACCGCAGAATTGTACAAATAAACCCTCGTCGTCTAGTCCGACGACTTGCCCCCGCCTGCCGGGGGCTTTTTTATGCCTGTTTTGAGTGGCGAACGTTAAAGCGTAACTGTCCTTCGAGCTCTTCTTCTGCTTCATCGAACAGTAAAATCAGCGCGCCATATCGCCTGCGTAACTTATCCGGTAAATGGACAAATTCGATTTCCAGAGGTAACGGCAAGATTTCCCCAACCACAACCTCCCACAAAGAATCTAAATCAACCACCTTTTCCCGGGCCAGACCGAATGTACGCGCAAACTCACGATAGAAATCACTCTGATTTTCAATCTCGTCAAAATCAAACGTATAGATATTCATCTATAGCCACCACCCCGACGCCAGTTACTCTACAGACCACCGATATGCAGGGTCTTCCTCAACCTGTTTCCCCTGTATCCCGCCGGCAAAATTTTATGTTCCTGCGGTCCAGACATCGTTTATCACCCCAGCTAAATGCTCGTCTTAAGTATAGCCCTGCCTCGGTATGCGTAATGTGTCAGGAATGAACTGTTCATCATTTAGACAAAGAGAGATTCATCACATTTTTATGCAAGATTATGACTACGTTTCAGAAACAGTATGAAACACGTTGACCATAACTTTCTGAAAAATAATAGATCCAATATTTATCTGATCTTTTCAATATGAAAACCATATCAATAACCGCATTTATCATATTGGATTTGTAATTGAAGCCTCCACAAAATGCCTGCAACTGAATAGTCTCTGGAGTCGATATGTCCATGTCTGTTGTCAACGATACCCCGTATGAAGCGGCTGAAATTCTGCGTGCAGCAAAACCCAATTTTCATCCACGTATCGCTCTGATACTTGGGTCAGGTCTGGGGGCACTTGCCGATCGCATGGAAAATAAAACCACGCTTTCATATCAACAATTACCCGGGTTCCCGGTCAGCACCGTAATCGGCCATGCCGGGGAAGTGGTGATGGGGACGCTTTATGGTATCGACCTCATCTGCATGAAGGGACGTGGGCATTTTTATGAAGGGCTGGGAATGGGCATCATGACCCATGCCGTGCGTACCTTTAAACTGTTGGGCTGCGAATTTTTATTCTGTACCAACGCCGCGGGTTCGCTGAACGTAGATATTCCGGCAGGGAGTCTGGTCGCCCTCAACGATCACATCAACACCATGCCATCTACCCCCCTTGTCGGGCCGAACGATGAACGCTTTGGTCCTCGCTTCTTTAGCCTCGCTAACGCATACGATCGCGAACTACGCCAGCAGCTTCACGGTGCCGCAGAACAGTTGGGTATCACGCTTCATGAAGGGGTTTTTGTCTCTTATCCTGGCCCTAATTTTGAGACGGCTGCGGAGATTCGCATGATGCAGCGTATGGGCGGCGATGTCGTCGGTATGTCGGTGGTACCGGAAGTGATAGCCGCACGCCACTGTGGCCTGAAAGTACTGGCCGTTTCAGCCATCACGAATATGGCTGAAGGCCTCAGTGATGTCGAGCTTTCCCATGAACAAACGCTGAAATGCGCTGCCATGGTGACCGAAGATTTTATTCGTTTGATCAGCCAGTTCCTCAAACAGTATGCTTGATCGTGGTTCCGTAGACGGACAGGTCGCTCTGCTCCGTCTGGAGAAAAGTTATGCCAGACAATCAGTTTTCTCGCGCAAATCTCAATGCCGTTTCGTACCTGAGCTATTACTTCGTTGGCGCACTGGTGTCGACGCTGGGGATTGTGCTCGGGCCACTTTGTGCCGCTTTTCATAAAGACCCCAGCTTTATCGGGCAGGTCTTTACCCTGATGAACATCGGCATGTTTGTGCCTATTATGCTTGGCGGCATTCTGATGAAAAAATGGGGGCTGAAAAAACCATTAGTTATTGCTGCAACGCTCACCGTGATTATCAGCGCCGTACTTTTTATCCAACCAACCTTAACGCTGTTTAGCGTTGCAGTGGCCGGAATTGGTGCCTGCGGTGGCGTGTTTATGACCATCGGCAGTTATCTGGTGGTTCGTATTAATCCCGATGAAAAGAGCCGCTCTTCCAGCCTGATTTTTACCGATTTCTTTTTCAGCTTTGCCGGAGCAACCCTGTCTTTACTGTTAGCCTGGATGTTTAAACTGGGTGCCAGTTGGATTGCGATGTATGGGATTATGGGCGGTCTGGGCGCGCTGATGTTAGCACTTACCCTGCGTTGTCGCTTCCCATCGACAGAGGCTGCGCAGCCGCAGCAACACGAGAAAACGGAAGAGTCAGAACCCTGGGGGATCTCCGTCTATTTAATCTGTTTTACTCTCTTTGCTTTCCTGCTGGCTGAACCCATTTTTACCATGTGGACACCGGGCTACCTGCAATCGCGTTTTACACTTCAGGCGCAGGATGCCGCGCTGTTCACTACGGTGTATTGGGTGACGAAAGCCATTGGCCTGTTCCTGAATCAGTTCACCGTGAAATGGATGAAACTGCGCACTTTCCTGCTGATCTGCGCCAGCATTGGTCTGGTCTCCATTGCGCTGATTGCCAACAGCAACAGTACCACGCTGATTCTGGTAGCGTGCGGCGTGTTTGGTTTCTTTAACTCCGGTTTATTCTCCGGTCTGATGAGCTATGGTTCACTGCAGGTGAGTCGCAGTTCACCAACCTTGATCTCCGCCTTGTTGACGTGCGGCACTGTGGGCACACTACTGTTTGCCAGCGTATCCTCCATGGTAAGCAGCCACTTTGGTCTGCAGGGGGCGGTGAATACGTCTACTGTCGCCTATTGTGTGTTACTGCTGACGCTGGTTGCCGCTGTCGCCTTCAGCCAGGCCGAGCGTCTCGCCCGCTCGGCATCCACTGCGGTTTGACAAGCTTTGGGGAGGACGGCATGATGCCGTTTCTCTCCCTCTTTTACGCGTAACCAGCATGATTGATCTCCAGGCTAATAGCCGAATTCGTCTTCGAACATTGCGTTATTTTCAGGTTCTCGCTGACGAGCTGCACTTTGGCCGGGCCGCGGCCCGGTTAAACATCTCTCAACCACCGTTGAGTATGCAGATTAAAGAACTGGAAGAGATCCTTGAAACGACGCTATTTGAACGTACCAGCCGTAAAGTGGTTCTCACGCGAGCCGGGCAGGTATTGAAAACGGAAGTCGATCGTATCCTGAGTACCACCGATCAATCCCTCAATTATGTGCGACAGATTGGCCGCAGCGAACATCAACATTTCAATATTGGAATAGTCGGTAGCGCACTGTGGGGGACGCTGCTTACGCGTCTAAAGGACTTTAAGAAGCAACAGCCGTACGTAAACTGGAGCTTGCAGGAGCTTTCCCAACATCAGCAAATTGAAGCCTTGCATGCCCGGACGATTGATATTGCGATTAGCCGGAACGTACTGCCCCAATCCGAGACGAATACCCGTAGCCAGTTGATTTCCCGCGAAGCGGTTGCTCTCGCCGTACCTGAACACGATCCTCTCTGCCAACACCAAAGCGTCTCACTGGCGATGCTCGCTGAACGCCCCATCATTTCGCTTTCATTTAATCAAAGCACTTTCGCCCGTCAGGTACATGACCGCTGTGTTGAGGTAGGATTTTATCCTCTGATTACCCACCAGGTTAACGAACCGCAAACCGCGCTGGCGCTGGTTAGCGCAGGGATGGGTCTCTCTTTGCTGCCAGAAACCTGCGGATTGATCCACTGGCCAGGCGTTCGTTTCTTACCGTTGAATGACCCTATTCCAGCCGATCTTTATGCCTACTGGTACGACGAACCGCTTTCCACATTAATGAACGCGTTTATCATGACATTACAGGGGCGGTAAAACTGAAACCGGAAGAGATATCCTCTTCCGGCTAGATGATTTATGAATTGCTGGTCAGCGCATGCTGGTATTTGTGCAACATTCCCGTGAGTCGTTTCACTGGTTCCGTTACCTGAGCCGGGGCTTCCCAGAGCGTTAATTTTTCCTGGTAGATATCAAGCTCCTCCAGCAACTGACTAAAGTAGCGTCGGCGTTTGTCATCATTGACTGCAGAAATAACATGATCGGCGGTACGGCGAAGCTGGCGATGAAACGCCGATAAATCGTCGTTTACCGGTACAGGCGCATCACGTAAACGCTGGTGAGCAATAATCATCGTCAGTGCCAGGCGGAACTTTGCCAGATCGCCGGGGAATTTGTTCATCAGTAAAAACAGCTGCTGATACAGCGCCGGAAGGTGATTTTCTTTACGGCGCACAGCATTGGTGGTCATTGCAGAGACCGCTGCCGACACAAACTGGTTAAGCAACACACGACCGGTTCTGTCACGCGAGTTATCCCGCACCAGCAGAATCACGATAAACGCCAATACACAGCCGACAATCTGCCCCAGTGCACTGTCGAGGAACTGACTAAAGTGGAACGTCATCGGGTTATCAAGCACGATGATATTAATGGTGCTCGCCAGCGCCCCCATTGAGCCCAGACGCCGCTTCTGCACCTCGATACCCAGAAAGAATCCCAGCACTGCCAGACTCAGGCACAGCAACAACATGCTTTGCTGGGTATTGGGGATAATCACCAGAAAATAGAGCGCCCCCAACGGTAATGCTGCCAGCGTGCCATAGATAAAGTCGATGGCCACCATGCGGGGGTTAGGCAAACGCATAGCCAGCGAGGTGACGACCGCTATCATGACCATCGCACCGCTACCTGATGTCCAGCCGGTCCACAACCAGAATAAAGTTCCCAGCACACAGGACAGCGTAGTACGCCAGAAGTTGACCATCGCATGGTGACGTTCAGCGGATTCCACCTTCACCACCGGCTCGCCCTGCAGGATCTCTTCTTCTATTGCACTGATTTTGGTATTGCTGACCACGCCGCGTTTCAGCAGCAGGTAGCGCGTCGCCGCGCCGGCCCAGCTATAGATCGTCACTGGCGTATCACGCTCACCGGTCCAGACAATCACACGGCGCATCCGCTTCAGTTGTTTATGGACATCCTGCACCGTTTCGACCGGCGTATCAAACAACTCGCGGAAGGTATCGGTAATCAGTTCTGGTCGCGTATTCTGGATAAGATAGGTTTCACAGGACTGAGTAATCAGCGTCAGTGACAGCGTGTTCAACGCTTTGAGTCTACGATTGGCGCGTACCCAGCGTGAGGATTCCATGTTCAGGTTGCTGCGCATACCTTCCAGCGCTGCCGTACGACGAACTAAAGCGCCCCAGGCCTTGTCCACCTCTTCGCTATCACCATGCTTTATACACAATTGCATAAGCTGATATTGCGCTACCAGAAGACTGTCTAACTCGACATCTATCTCCTGTTTCACTGAACGGGGCGAAAAGAGCAGATCGGCGATGATAGCGCAGACAATCCCCATCACAATCTCGCTGCAGCGTTCGAGCGCAAATTGTGGCGTCAGCAGAGGCTCCGCCTGAATGGTAATGACGATAATCAGCGCCGTGTAACCCGAAAGCCCCCAGGCATAGGAGTTTTCGATCTTTACCAGTGAAGAGATCCAGGTACAAAAACCGGCCCAGATACAGCACACCAGGATCATCAATAGCGGCGCACGGATCATACTGATAATAATAATCAGCGCGGCAATACAACCAATAAATGTCCCGACAATACGCAGCATACCGCGGTAGCGGATAGCGCCAGAATAAGGTTCTCCACCGGCGGCAAAGGCTGGACCTGCCGCCACAATTGCAGCGGTCAGGACCGCCCAGCGAGGGGTCTCAAGCTGGAAATGAAAGCCAACAAATAACGCCAGTACAATGGCGCATGCCAGCTTTACCGCAAAGCGGATATGCTGATTGGCAATGGAGAAAATGCCCATCACAATTAACCAAACTCGCGCAGGCGGTGCGCCATTTTACGGAAGAACGACTCCTGGCTGGCATCGCGATCCTGCTTACCGGTAATCACGACGGTAGCCGTAGTACCGGCCGGCCACATCATTCCCTGTTGATCGTCAAGACGAATACGCACCGGCACGCGCTGCGCCAGACGTACCCATTCAAGATTGGAATCAATGGTTGCCATACCTTTCGCATCCCGCGTGCTGCTGGCATTTGTCACGCCTGCCGCCACGCTATCGACGGTGCCTTTCAACACATTATTACTGCCAAGCGGGGTAATCTCAGCGCGATACCCAGGGCGTACGCCTTCCAGCTTGGTCTCTTCCATATAGGCCAGTACATAGAATGAGTGCTGTTTTACCAGAGCTACCGCTGTCGATCCGCGGGTAATAAATTCACCGGTATAGACGTTCAGGTTAGTCACCCAGCCATCTGCCGGCGCGCGAATAACGGTTCGTTCGAGATCTAATGTTGCCAGATCGCGGGTCGCCTGAGCTTTCGCCAACTGGTGTAATACGGTTTGCAGTACGTTGTTTGATTGGTCAATCTCTTCACGAGACATAGCCTGCACGCCCAGTCGGTTACGACGACCGGCTTCCTGGCGTTTTTCCTGTGCCAGCACCTGATAATAAGCGACGTCCGCTTCAGCCTGTTCGAGGGCTTTTTTATAGCGTGGCTGATCGATAGTGAACAGGACCTGATCCTTTTTCACCAGTTGGTTATCATGGACGTTAACATTGGTGATCAGACCCGCGACATCCGGTGCAATGGCGACGACATCAGCGCTAAAACGTGCATCACGCGTCCACGGTGACTCGGTGTAATAGACCCATGCGCGGAAAATAGCGATAAAGGCCAGCATGACCAGTACGAGAGTGATAGCCGTACGGGAGAGTTTTTTTGTTAGTGTTTTCACTTCAACCTCAAACGAACAGGCGCGATATTAAATAGAACAGGCAGCAATACAGCGCGGTGTTAAACAGAGCCGGATGCCAGACAAAATCATAGATGCCAGTCGGAACTAACACCCGGCGCACCAGCCAGAAAATCGCCAGTGACAAAAGCAATTCGAAAAAAATCGGTGGGAAGGACAGACCAAACACCACGATAACGGGAAACAGACTCATGTTGACCTTGGTAGCTTAAGAGAGTGCAGGCGATCGATTATTTAGCGTATGTCACCGCAGAGAAGGGCAAGGATGAGCCAGGCGAGAGCGACATAGCTGTTATTTGAATAATAATATATTAGCGTAACTGTTATGCTGTTATCTATATTATGTGATCTAAATCACTTTTAAGCCAGAGTGAACAATGGAACGATTAAAACGAATGTCGGTGTTCGCCAAAGTTGTCGAACTGGGCTCTTTCACCGCCGCCGCAAGACAGTTGCAAATGAGCGTTTCATCGATAAGCCAGACGGTATCCAAACTGGAAGATGAGTTGCAGGTTAAGCTGCTAAACCGCAGCACGCGCAGCATTGGGCTTACCGAGGCGGGTAAAATTTATTATCAGGGTTGCCGTCGAATGCTGCACGAAGCGCAGGATGTTCACGAGCAACTGTATGCGTTTAACAACACGCCTATCGGCACGCTGCGCATTGGTTGTTCTTCAACCATGGCACAAAATGTCCTCGCCGGATTGACCGCAAAAATGCTCAAAGAGTATCCTGGGCTGACGGTAAATCTGGTGACGGGAATACCGGCACCCGACCTGATTGCCGACGGTCTGGACGTGGTTATCCGCGTGGGCGCCCTGCAGGACTCCAGCCTTTTTTCGCGTCGTCTGGGGGCTATGCCGATGGTGGTTTGCGCGGCAAAAAGTTATCTCGCCCAGTTTGGTATCCCGGAGAAACCCGCCGATCTCAGCAATCATTCGTGGTTGGAATACAGTGTTCGCCCGGATAATGAGTTCGAATTAATTGCCCCGGAGGGGATTTCTACCCGTCTGATCCCAGAGGGACGCTTTGTGACCAACGATCCGATGACGCTGGTGCACTGGCTGGCGGCAGGCGCGGGCATTGCCTATGTGCCGCTGATGTGGGTGATCAACGAGATCAACCGCGGCGAAGTGGAGATCCTGCTCCCCCGCTACCAGTCAGATCCACGTCCGGTGTATGCGTTGTATACTGAAAAGGATAAGCTGCCGCTCAAAGTGCAGGTGGTGATTAACTATCTGACCGATTATTTTGTCGATGTGGCACAACTGTTTCAGGGAATGTACGGCCGGGGAAAAGAGAAGTAAAAAGAGTCCAGGCCGGATAAGGCGTTGGCGCCACATCCGGCAAGATGCCCGATAGCACGGGTGCTTATCGGGCTTACATCATGATGTTACGCGGTACCACCTACGGTAAGGCTATCGACCTTCAGCGTCGGCTGGCCCACGCCAACCGGCAGACTCTGTCCTTCTTTACCGCAAACACCCACTCCGTTATCCAGTTTCAGGTCGTTGCCCACCATCGAAATCTGCTGCATCGCTTCAATACCGGAGCCAATCAGCGTCGCGCCTTTCACCGGTTTGGTCACTTTACCGTTTTCAATCAGATACGCTTCGGAGGTAGAGAACACGAATTTTCCGGAAGTGATATCCACCTGGCCGCCGCCAAAGTTAGGCGCATAAATACCGTATTCGACAGACTCGATGATTTCCTGCGGCGTGGATTTCCCCGGCAGCATGTAGGTGTTGGTCATACGCGGCATCGGCAGGTGCGCGTAAGATTCACGGCGACCGTTACCCGTTGGCGCCACACCCATCAGGCGCGCATTCAGTTTGTCCTGCATGTAGCCTTTCAGAATACCGTTTTCGATCAGCACGTTGTACTGACCCGGCGTTCCTTCGTCATCAATGGCGACCGAACCACGACGATCCGCCATCGTGCCATCATCAACGACGGTGCACAGTTCTGACGCCACCAGCTCACCCATGTGACCGCTGAATACCGAGGTGCCACGGCGGTTAAAGTCACCTTCCAGACCATGACCGACCGCTTCATGCAGCAGAACGCCAGGCCAGCCTGCGCCGAGTACCACCGGCAGCGTTCCCGCTGGCGCTGCTACCGCCGAGAGATTGACCAGCGCCATACGTACGGCTTCTTTCGCCCACGCGTCGGCACGAACGTCACCATCAAGATCGCCAAGGAAGTAGTCATAACCGAAGCGACCACCGCCACCGCTGGCACCACGCTCGCGTTTGCCGTCTTCTTCTACCTGCACGCTGACGGACAGTCGTACCAGGGGACGAACATCTGCCGCCAGTGTTCCATCTGTCGCCGCAACCAGAATCAATTCATACACACCGGTCAGGCTCGCCGTCACTTCCTGCACACGCTTGTCGGCGGCACGCGCAACGCGGTCAACACGACGCAGAATATCCAGTTTCTCTTCCCGGCTCATGCTCTGTAATGGATCAACCGAGGTGTAGAGTGCCTGATGCTCTACCGCACCCAGCGTTTTTACTTTGCCATCGCCGCTATCACGCACGATAGTACGCGCGGCATGAGCGCTTTGCTCCAGCGCCAGCAGGCTTATCTGGTCTGCGTAGGCAAACCCGGTTTTTTCGCCGCTGATGGCACGCACGCCAACGCCCTGATCAATATTGTAAGAACCATCTTTAATGATGCGGTCTTCTAAAACCCAGGATTCGTGGTAGCTCGACTGAAAATACAGATCGCCGTAATCAAGACGGCGTTCGGCCAGTTGGCCCAGGATGGCGAACAGATCCTGATGTTTCAGGCCATTCGCCGCTAGCAATTGTTCACTTACCAGGTTCAGACTCATCGTTTTGCTACTCATTAGTTACTGTTGTAGGCCTGATAAGACGCGCCAGCGTCGCCATCAGGCGCTTCAATGCCCGGATGGCGGCGTAAACGCCTTATCCGGCCTACGGACTGCGGTAGAAGTTCTCTGTTGAGATTGGGGCAATTACTCGCCCCCGTCAAATCATTGCTGGCTTTCTTTGCGCGGCTGGCGCAGAACTTCGTTAATCTGTGGCTTATCGACCGGACCTGTGATGCGATAGCGCAGAATTGAAACTTTGCTCCACAGCGGCCCCAGAACTTTACTGGCGGCAAATACCGCCGCGCCGACAATCGGGTTGACGGCAAACGCCGCGGCCACCCCGACGGTGGCAGAAATTTCTGGTGCGACGACGGCTTCCATATCCAGTTCGCGACGCACCAGATTCACCGAACCTTTCATGGCGATATCCGCTTCCAGGCCATCCACCAGCGTATCATCAGTGTGCATCACACCATCTTTGATCCACGCCGTACTGCGGATAGAGTCAAAGTAAAAACCTTCACTGAACGTATCGCTAAAATCAAAACGCAGTTTACGCAATAGCGCATCAAAGCTCAGCAGACGTAACAGTTGTCCCGCATGTCCGGTGCTAAGTTCAGTCAATTCACCTTTGCCTAAACGGGTGCGCAAAATGCCATTCAGTGAAGCTTCATCCGGGTCCCAGGGCGGATTACGCCAGTGCAGATCGTACTCGACGTTAAAGGAAGAGTTACGAATCGGGGTAGATACGCCAAAGAAACCCGCGGCTGCATCAATCTTGTTGCCATTCAGCTTTCCTTTCAGTGACGTACGCTCCTTGCCCGGCACATTGACCCATTCGCCATCGGCGGTCAGTCGGGCAAACCCGGTATCCAGTAGACCGTTGCTCAACGTTAATGTGTCACCTTTTATCGCGACATCGGCATCAATGCGCCCATATTTTTGCCCCCACATCCAGCACTCTTCGCAGCGTATCTGCGCATCCGGCCAGCCACGGAAGCTGACGTTATTGATGGCAGAAAACGGCGAGGCCGGCGTTGTATTGGGCGATGACGTTGCCGCACTCGGGTTGTAATACAGGTATTTGATATTGGCAAGCCACGGAGCATTATTGCGCATAGCCAATGTGGCGTTAATCTCACGGCCCTGCGCCCGTACGCTGGTACCATTAAGTCCGGGTTCAGACACAATGCTCAGGTTATTCCACTGCTGGCCGCCCAATGATAAAGAAGGCGTGCGCACCGCAATACGCTGCGGGAAGTTCGCATTACTTCCGACGTTATCCGCCGCGCCTTTCTGGAACAATGCCAGCCATTGCGCACCGTCCATGGGCGGAAGATTAAGTTCGATGCCCTGCTGGTCAGGAAGCGCTGGCACGGTACGGCTTTCCGAAGTCCAGATAGCGCGATCAAGCGTCAGTTTCTGATTCAGCAACCAGCGGCTGTTAAAGTGGTTCTTGCTTCCGGCGTTACCGGTCAGATCGAAGCTGCGCAGGTTACCCTCTGCCTTCACATTAACTGGCAGAGACTCTCCGGCTACTTTGTTTAACGGAGCAGGTAAGTGACTGCTTACATTCTTCAGGTCGCCTTTCAGCTCAATGTTGTAGGTCGCTCCGGCATGATATGGCAGGTCAATGCCAACCTTACCGTTCCACGCCATACTGCCTCTTAAGGCATCATTCACCTGTGCGGGGAGTATCCCCATGCGGGTTGGCTGCCAGTCGCCGTTCAGATTCACAGCAACCTGGTAAGCTTTTGTACCCTCGGTAGTGGAAAAGTCGACATTCAGAGGCTGATTAAACCAGTTCGCCGTCATCGGCTCACTCTTGAGATCGCCGTTGATAAAGCTAAATTTACCGTTCAAATTCTTCAGCGTGCTGTCGAGCGGCTTGATAAACAGACTGTTATTTCGCAGATTCACATCGCCTTTGGCCGTAACCAGCGAACCATCTAACGGGATATCAAGATGTAAGCGAGCACTCACATCGCCGTCAATTTGCAGCTGTTCCAGCGTGGCACCCAGCGACTCTTTCAGCGGTGTTTCGTCGAAATAAGGCCCAACCGCTTTGCCCGGTCCGTTGATGTCGGCATCAATCAGCAGTTTTTCTTTTGCGTAGTCAGGGATATTTGCCGTCAGGTTAGTGGCTTTTACCCCCCCCAGATTGACGCTATCCGTCTTCATCCACAGGCCATCGTTAATGAAGTTCAGTTCAATATTGAGGTCAGTCAGCGCGGGCCAGTCCGGCTGGAAGGCAAATTTTGCATTACGCAGCGGCACCAGCACCTGGAACTGACCTTCGTTATGCAAATACGGGAACAGATGTGGGTTACCGCCATAAACCAGCGTGGCGTTATCCGCCTCACCGCCCTGAATTGCCCCACTGAGGTAATCAACCAGCTCTTTTCCCATCAGGTTTTCCGGGAAATAGCGCCAGGCCTGGGAGCCATCGTGAGTGCTAATCCCCGCCAGAATCCCCAGCCACGGCTCATCACCTGCTGGTTGCAGATAACGAAAACCGCCACGCGCATGTACCGCTTTCGCTTTAACGTCAATATTGCGTCCGTCTAGCTGAAAGCCATTTTCATTCTTCAGCCAACTGAGCGTGGCCACGCCATCTTCTATCTCCAGCGGGGCACGAAAGACGGTTTCATACGGCATTTTTGCCTGCTTCATGGAGGCCATTAATGCGCCATTTTCCACGCTGCCAGACAATGTACCGGAGAAATGTTCTGCTCCCGGCAGCAGCTTCCACTGTTTCCAGGCCAGATCGGTCCACGAGGACTGGAAACGGGTTTTTTCGGTCGCCTGTAACGGGATATCCAACGCCAGCACATTGATCTTGCCGCTCGGTTGCGTGGCCCGCCAGATATCTCCCAATGCCGGAGATAACTTAGCGGCCATCGGGCGTAGCCCCTCTAACCCGGCTAACTCCAGGTTACTGGCGCGAATACGTAATTCGTCGCTGCGCTTATTATTGGCGCCCCCCACTTCCTGCTCGGGGAACCAGGCCAGCGTTAATGCCCCGCTCGGCCAGGGTTTGTCATCCATCGTGATGCGCGTATCCGGGATAGCGAACAACCAACCGGAGTGCTCACGGCTGATATGCGCAGTCAGGTTATCGACGGACAACGTGTGGATGTTGTTCTCCCCCTTCCAGCTTGCGCCGCCCTTTTTCAACCAGACATCGCCGCCAGAGACTTCGCCTTTGTTGAGCGTCATCCAGCCTTCCAGGCTAAAGCGTGCGGTTTGCAGCGCAACATTGTCCTGCATCCATTTCCCCAACCACGGCTTAACGTCGATGTCGTCAGCCTGCAGCCAGACTCGACCATTATTCAGCAGTCCGTCATCATCACGCAGATCCATACGCACCTGCATAACACCGTGCTGGCCGGTCAGGCTGGAGAGACTGACCTGGCCTTCAGCACGATGCCGGTTTTTACCGTTCAACCAGGTTAACTGAGGGATCGCCAGTTCTGCACGCTGGCCTGACAGGGTCAAAAAACTGACCTGGCTGTCGCGTAGATCGAAATGATCAAACTGGCGCAGGAATAGATCGCTGACATGGCTGGTTTCAATTCCGTCGCCGCTATCGCCGCGTTGGATCGGTGTATTGGTGCGCAGCTGCAGTTGCCAGAAGGTGAGATCGCGAAACTGCCAGCGCATGTGCAGCAAGCTTTGCCAGACATCCAGCGCCAGCGTGACACGCTTTACCGAGAATTCGCCACCGTCTTTCAGCTGGGCATGGATATCACGCGCTTCAAGCGTAGGGCCAAAATTTTGCCAGCTGGCAGAAAGCTGGCTGGCGGAAACAGGCATACCGGTGGCAGATTCAATCTTACCCAGAATGGTCGGACGCCAGCTATCGAGATGTGGTAGAGCAAGGCGCAGCCCACTGACCAGCAGCGCTGCGATGACAACGAATGCGGCTCCAGTGAGCAGTAAAATCCCCGGCAATCGCCTCACGCGCCTCTCCTTGTCTGCCAAAAAATGTGACTCACACCCCTTGAGTGAATATTGCCGGATGGCGGCGCTTGTGCCTTATCCGGCCTACATGCGCGGGTGCCACTACACGATTTACATCATTACCACGTCAAACTGCTCCTGGTTATAGAGCGGTTCGACTTGTACTTTGACCTGTTTGCCGACAAAGATTTCCACTTCCGCCAGCGCATGCGACTCTTCCCCTTTCAGGGTTTCAGCCACTGCCGGAGATGCGTACACCAGGAAACGATCGGAGTCGTAAGCATGGTGCACGCGGACGATTTCACGCATGATTTCATAGCAGACGGTTTCGACCGTTTTCACCGTGCCACGTCCGTGGCAGGTTGGGCACTCGTTACACAGCACATGCTCCACGCTTTCACGCGTGCGCTTACGCGTCATCTCCACCAGGCCCAGCTGTGAAAAACCGTTAATGCTGGTTTTTACGCGATCCTTACTCAGCGCCTGTTCCAGAGAGTGCAGCACCCGGCGGCGGTGATCTTCATTATTCATGTCGATAAAATCGATAATGATTATGCCGCCCAGATTACGCAGACGCAGCTGACGTGCGATGGCCTGCGTTGCTTCAATATTAGTATTAAAGATAGTGTCATCGAGATTACGATGCCCGACAAATGCACCCGTGTTGATATCTACGGTGGTCATGGCTTCAGTTTGATCGATAATCAAATAACCACCGGATTTCAGCTCAACCTTGCGCTCCAGCGCACGTTGGATTTCATTCTCAACGTCGAAGAGATCGAAAATCGGTTGGCGTCCACTATAGTGTTCCAGCTTGCTGGTCATCTCCGGGATATATTCCGCAGTAAATTCCAACAATGCTTCATAAGTCAGACGGGAATCGACGCGAATTCGGTCTAACTGAGCATCGGCAAAATCACGCAGAACGCGCTGTGCCAGCGCCAATTCACCATACATCTGGTAGCGCGTTTGTGGGCGCTTCTTACGCTCCATGACCTTCGTCCAGACGCGCTTAAGGTAAGCGGCATCAGAGGCAAGGTCTTCTTCACATACGCCTTCAGCCGCCGTGCGAATGATGAATCCGCCCTGCTCGTCGCAGTAATCCGCCACCACCTTTTTCAGGCGTTCGCGTTCGGTTTCGCTCTCGATTCGCTGAGAAACCCCCACGTGCGAGGCGCCAGGCATAAAGACAAGATAACGAGAAGGAAGCGTGATATCCGTCGTCAGGCGTGCGCCCTTCGTGCCCAGAGGATCTTTCACCACCTGTACCATCAGGTCTTGCCCCTGACGCACCAGTTCGGAGATATCGCGCACAGTGAACTGTTTTTGTTCTTCACCCGCTACGCATTCGGTATGCGGCATGATGTCTGATGCGTGAAGAAATGCGGCTTTATCCAGCCCAATATCTACAAAAGCCGCCTGCATACCCGGAAGTACACGACTTACACGACCTTTGTAGATATTGCCTACGATTCCGCGTCGCGCCTCACGTTCAATATGAATTTCCTGCAGAATACCGCCATCAATGTACGCCACCCGCGTTTCCGATGGCGTTACGTTTACCAACAATTCAGCCGTCATGTTTATCCCTTTTCTCACGCAGTGCGTTAAAATTGCTCAGCAACTCATACGTTTCTACCAGCGGTAAGCCGACTACGGCGTGATAGCTGCCATTGATCTTCCTGACAAAACAGCCACCCAACCCTTGAATACCGTATGCACCTGCTTTATCCATAGGCTCACCGCTGGCAACATAGCCGGCGATGTCCTCATCTGTTAGTGCTCTGAATGTCACTTCCGTCACCACCAGACAGTCCAGGCTGTGCTGGCGATCGGCTAATGCGACAGCCGTCATGACCTGATGCGTTTTGCCTGACAGTTTGTGCAGCATCGCGGCTGCATGGTCGGCATCATGTGGTTTTTCCAGCACTTCGCCATTAAGGATAACAATGGTATCCGCCCCCAGCACAGGTAAATCGCGCTCAGCCAGTGCTACACCCGCTTGCGCTTTTTCACGCGCCAGACGAACAACATACTGCTGGGCGCTTTCCTGCGGGTGCCGCTGTTCCTCAATTCCAGGAACCAGTCGTTCAAATGTTACGCCAAGCTGGGCCAACAGTTCCTGACGACGTGGGGAACCTGAAGCAAGATACAGAGTATTCATATCAACCTTATTGCACCGCAAACTGCTGGCGGACTTTACGCATCAGTAAGAATAGCCATGGCCAAAGCACACCATTGACTACACTACTCCAGAACACTTCAGGTCTGAAAGAGACGTTGATCACTAAAAACTCGGCCCAGAAAACAATAATATCCACGACCAGTGATAACAACATAACTACCAGCGCCTGCTGCCAGAGGGCGAGGTTACGGAAGAGCTGAAATTTCAGGGCGACCAGATAAGCAATGATACTCATCGACAATGCCCGTACACCAAGCGTAGAGCCGCTAATGAGATCCAGTATGGCACCCACGACAAATCCTGTGCCCACATTTACGCGATGCGGCAGCGCCAGGATCCAGTACAGCAGAATGAGCAACACCCAGTTTGGCCGGAAAACGAGGATCTCGTCCGGCCAGGGCATGACTTGCAGCAGAAATGCAATAAGGAACGAGAGCCAAATGACCCAACGTCCCTGGTGACGGATGCTTGCCACTTACTGCCCCCCCGGCTTACGCGGAGCAGGTTGTGACGGCGTGGTTGTTGCAGGAACCGGCGTGACACCTGTCGCCGGAGCAGGAACTGGCGCAGGCGGCCCCATGGCATCCGGTGCCGGCAGGACTTGCGGCATCATTTGCATCAGACGTTCATTAGCAACACGGTGCACTTCTTCTGGCGTCATCGGGTTAGCGCCATTGCGATCGGCTCCCCACAGCAGCAGCAGATAACGTAAACGCTGTAAACCCGCCGTCGGACGCGCCTGAATCACGGTGTATGCGCGCTGGGTATCCAGCTTCACAGAGGAAACGACACCGACTGGATAGCCTTCAGGGAAACGCCCACCCAGACCGGAGGTAACCAGCACATCGCCAACGCGAATGTCAGTATTAGCCGGCAGGTGTTCGAGCTGCAGATCGTCCGTGCAGCCGTTACCGGCAGCAATCACGCGGATATCGTTACGCAATACCTGGATTGGCAATGCATGCGTCGCGTCACAAATCAGCAGTACGCGGCTGGTCAGTTTTGCCACCGCAACGACCTGGCCCACAACGCCTTTGTCGCTGATGACCGGCTGCCCCTCATAAACGCCGTTAACACTCCCTTTGTCGATCACAACCTGATCGCTGTAAGGATCGTTAACCGTTGAGATGACCTGCGTCACCATTTTTTGTTCGTCCTGGCGCAGCGGCGATCCCAGCAGCTCACGCAAACGCGCGTTCTCCTGTTTATATTGCCCCAGCATCAGCAGTTCACTGTTTTTCAGCAGCAGTTCCTGACGCAACGCCCGGTTTTCAAGTTCGAGTTGGTCACGAGAAGCCAGCGTTTGCGACACGCCGTCGAGTAATTCACGGGGACCATTAGAGATAAAGTAGAAAGGACTGACGGCGGTATCCATGTACGTTCGGATTTGACTAAACGTACCCAGGCGGCTGTCGGCAATAATAACGCCGAGCGCCACCAGCACCGCCAGAATAAGGCGAATCTGTAGCGACGGGCCACGGCTAAAAATTGGCTTCATAGTCTATGCGTATTCTCGCATCAGAGCGGAAGAGCAACCTATGGCTACCCTTCCTGCATCCGATTACTCTTCGCTGAACAAGTCGCCGCCGTGCATATCGATCATTTCCAGTGCTTTACCGCCACCGCGAGCCACACAGGTCAGCGGATCTTCGGCAACAACAACTGGAATACCGGTCTCTTCCATTAACAGACGGTCAAGGTTACGCAGCAGCGCACCGCCGCCGGTCAGGACCATACCGCGTTCTGAGATGTCAGACGCCAGTTCTGGCGGGCACTGTTCCAGTGCAACCATCACCGCGCTTACGATACCGGTCAGGGGTTCCTGCAGCGCTTCCAGGATCTCGTTAGAGTTCAGGGTAAAGCCACGTGGAACACCTTCTGCCAGGTTACGACCGCGAACTTCGATCTCGCGTACTTCGTCACCAGGATAAGCAGAGCCGATTTCGTGCTTAATACGTTCAGCGGTAGCTTCACCGATCAGAGAGCCGTAGTTACGGCGAACATAATTAATGATGGCTTCGTCGAAGCGGTCACCACCAATACGTACAGAGGAGGAGTAAACTACGCCGTTCAGAGAGATAACGGCGACTTCAGTGGTACCACCACCGATATCGACAACCATTGAGCCGGTTGCTTCAGAAACTGGCAGGCCCGCACCGATCGCTGCCGCCATCGGCTCTTCGATCAGGAACACTTCACGTGCACCTGCACCCTGAGCGGATTCACGGATGGCACGGCGTTCAACCTGAGTTGCTCCAACCGGTACACACACCAGTACACGCGGGCTTGGGCGCATAAAGCTGTTGCTGTGCACTTGTTTGATAAAGTGCTGGAGCATTTTTTCAGTCACGAAGAAGTCAGCGATAACGCCATCTTTCATTGGGCGAATCGCAGCGATATTGCCCGGCGTACGACCCAGCATCTGCTTCGCATCATGACCTACTGCAGCCACGCTTTTCGGCGAACCGGCACGATCCTGACGAATGGCCACAACGGAAGGCTCATTCAATACGATGCCTTGTCCTTTTACATAAATAAGGGTATTCGCGGTACCCAGGTCAATGGACAGGTCATTGGAAAACATGCCACGAAATTTTTTCAACATACTAAGGGATAATCCTGAAAGCTGGGGCGGAAAACAAAATCCGCTTACTTTACCAACCACACGCAGCAGCGACAAGGCGCAAAAATCATCTGCTACGGTGAAAATTAGTGCAGTTCGTTTCCTTTGTTACAAAACCGGCCTGAGTCCATCAGGGCTGAAAAACTCAGCAGCAGTCCTCGCTTTTGTTTGCAACCTGTCAAAGGTCATTCACCTGCATGTTTGCTGTTACAACCTGGCGAGCAGACAAGCACACCCCCAGAAGGCACAGCGCGCGTTATTCTACGTGAAAACAAATTAAACGGCAGGTTAAACCGAGTATCTTTGCGAATATTTTTTCACGTTTGTGTCAAGTGGCTGTGATGCGGCAAAAAAATCACCCTGCCCACCCGCGACTCCACGTTCTGTCAGGGTATGCCACTCGCTGCGCGAACGAACGCCCGTGGCATAAACCTGTGTTGGCGTTCCGGTACACGTCTCTACCAGGCTCTGAACCAGCAACTGATTTTCCGTTCGCTTATCAATGTTTCTCACCAGACTGGGATGAAGCTTCAACAATTCGACATTCAGCTCTTTGATCCAGCTGGTACTCACCAACGTTAAACCGGCCTGCGTAACGGCGATACGTACGCCAAGCGCATCCATCAATCGGATAACCGGTTGTAACCGGCTGATGTGTTGACAAACATCTGCCTCAGCAAGTTCAATAATTATGCGTTTACGTAGCGATTTTTCGCACTGCATCAGCGTATCTCGCAGCCAACGCTGAAAACGTGGGCGAATGAGCGATTCAACCGTCGTCTGCATCGCCAGATTTTCCTGCGGCCAGTAACCCAACAGCAGGATGAGACGGCTTAACTGCAGACGGTCATACTCTTCCGCCAGACCAAACTGCAGCACCATCGGCATATATTCCGCCGAGATGACCTCTTCATTGCCATCGAAAATACGGCACATAAGCTCGCGATGGTGCACCCGCCCTTCACGCGTTACGGCAGGTTTTTGATAAATTCGCGGTCCGCCCCGACTGAGCATCTGCTCAATCAGCGTTCGCCAGCGCACATTGCCCCGGCCTTTTTCCGGCAGAGAGTCGTCATACACCGACCAACTGTTCCCGCCTTGTAATACTGAATTCCGGGTGGCCGCTTCGGCGTGATCCATAACTTGTTCAGTCGACTGACCGCTGCGACAGACACAAATGCCGATATGAACCATATCGGCACGATCGATCATTTTGTTAGCCGGAAGTGCATCCACCGCCTTTAAGAGTTGCCCGGCAATGCTTTCCGCTTCTTTTAACGTGCGGTGTGGCAGCAGGATGGCAAAATCGCTTCGGTGGTAACGCGCTAACAGTGCGCCCGGATAGCGCATCATAAAGGTAGACAACAAATTGATAAGCGTTGAGATTTGTTCTTCCGCCTGGGTAATGCCCCAGCTCTCGCGTAGCAGCGTAAAGTCCGGCAGACGAACCATCATCACCACACCATGCGAGCCGACTTTTTCCTGATCTTCCAGCAGCGTCGCCAGTTGGTTATCAAAGAACAAGCGGTTGCTCAGCCCCGTTTTTGTATCCTGCGCGACATAGGAGCGAATTAGCGTATCCAGCCTGCTGCGCTGCTCACGAGCATTTTGAATTTCGGTCAGTAGCATGTCGAGCGCACTACTGGTACGCGCTGGCCACTCATAGACCGTTCCCCGCACGTTTGGCCCGCGTTCACCGTTGAGGATCCGCGTTGAACGAATCTCCAGTAATTCCTGTCCGGAAAGTTGACGCTGAAGCCAGCGCACCGACAAAAACAGCATCAGGATGATAAAGCCTATCGATAGCGTGAGCGGTGCCGTGGTCATCAACGAATGGAAATAGTTGCCCATCGGATCCTGGTAAACCATGCGCAGCGACATCCCCGGATGCTTGATCAATGGCACGGTGAGATCGCGATAAAGGTTATTTGTCCCCGCCGGTCGGTAGCTGCTGGTTCGGGAATGGCTATAAACAACGCTGTCACCCTGAAGCAATTCAATACGGACGATATCAACCGAAATCATCAATTCATCAATTTGCGGCGTTAAGGACACGACATCCCGGGTGACCAGATGGGTATCGATCGCCGTCGCGACGGCATGGACGCGGGTGGTGAACTTATATTGAATAGCGTTATAGAAACTCAGCGAGCAGCCTATCAGCGTCACGAAAATCGTTAACCCGGTAAGCAGCGTGACAAAGGCTGAAAATTTCGTCGTTAATCGCATCCTTGTGTTAACTCCGACAGTGATGAATCCGGTGTGAAAGTGAAAAAGCGACACGAAAATGCAAATCTGAACGCGAAATCCGTCAATTTACACAAACAATGTGGGCATACTACCAAATCAGGTATATCTGGCAATTTATTGCGCAGAATCGGCATCATGTTTTAATTAGCGAGTATAGTCTTCACAGATAATTTTCCAATCCACTATATGAATTGAGGACAGGTTATGCAGGCTTTGATCTTAGAACAGCAGGACGGAAAAACCCTCGCATCCGTTCAACCCCTCGACGAAAATCAGCTACCTGAAGGCGATGTGACGGTGGATGTTCACTGGTCGAGCCTGAACTATAAAGATGCCCTCGCCATCACCGGCAAGGGTAAAATTATCCGCAATTTTCCGATGATTCCTGGTATCGATTTCGCCGGTACCGTACGCACAAGTGAAGATCCTCGTTTTCATGCAGGTCAGGAAGTCTTACTGACCGGATGGGGCGTGGGTGAGAATCATTGGGGTGGACTGGCCGAACGCGCACGAGTGAAAGGCGATTGGCTGGTTGCGCTGCCAAAAGGACTGGACGGTCGCAAAGCCATGGTCATTGGCACCGCTGGTTTTACCGCGATGCTGTGCGTCATGGCGCTTGAAGATGCCGGTATTCGCCCGGAAGACGGCGAAATCGTCGTCACCGGTGCCAGCGGCGGTGTAGGCAGTACTGCCGTTGCGCTGCTGCACAAACTGGGTTACCAGGTTGCGGCAGTATCGGGCCGCGAAAGCACCCACGACTACCTGAAAAGCCTGGGAGCCAACCGCATTCTGGGTCGTGATGAGTTTGCTGAATCTCGTCCGCTGGAAAAGCAACTGTGGGCGGGTGCCATTGATACCGTTGGCGACAAAGTGCTGGCAAAAGTACTGGCGCAGATGAACTATGGCGGTTGTGTTGCCGCCTGTGGCCTGGCTGGCGGTTTTGCGCTACCCACTACGGTAATGCCGTTTATTCTGCGCAACGTGCGCTTACAGGGCGTCGACTCCGTGATGACGCCTCCAGCTCGTCGTGCACAAGCCTGGCAACGTCTGGTTAACGACCTGCCAGAGTCGTTCTATACCCAGGCAGCGACAGAAATCACGCTTGCCGATGCACCGAAGTTCGCCGATGCCATCATCAATAACCAGGTGCAGGGTCGCACGCTGGTGAAGGTGAAATAAAACAATTCGCAGATACAAATTTACATTTAATTAACTAAATTTATCTGCACATTGACGGACTCCCTGCCATAGTAACTACGCGCCAGTATGAGCCTTTGCGCGTATGTCGGGAGTCCGTTATGAAGAAAATACGTCCATTCACTGAAGCCGATGTAACAGCCGAGTCGGCTTTTTTTATGCAGCGCCGCCAGGTGTTGAAAGCGCTGGGTATCAGCGCCGCCGCGTTGTCTTTGCCCTTTTCTGCCGAGGCCGATCTTCTGAGCTGGTTTAAAGGCAATGACCGTCCGCCCGCGCCTGCCGGTAAACCCCTTGAATTCACCAAGCCGGCAGCCTGGCAAAATACGCTTCCTTTAACACCAGAAGATAAGGTTTCTGGCTATAACAACTTCTACGAGTTCGGCCTCGACAAAGCCGATCCGGCAGCCAATGCCGGCAGTCTGAAAACCGATCCCTGGACGCTGAAAATCAGCGGCGAAGTCGCTAAACCGTTGACGCTCGATCATGATGACTTAACCACCCGCTTCCCACTGGAAGAACGTATATATCGAATGCGCTGCGTGGAAGCCTGGTCGATGGTGGTGCCGTGGATTGGTTTTCCTTTACATAAGCTGTTAGCGCTGGTTGAACCCACCAGCAATGCAAAATATGTCGCGTTCGAAACACGCTACGCCCCCGAAGAGATGCCGGGGCAGAAAGATCGCTTTATTGGCGGCGGGTTAAAATATCCTTATGTTGAAGGGCTGCGTCTGGATGAGGCCATGCATCCGCTCACGCTGCTTACCGTGGGCGTGTATGGCAAGGCACTTCCGCCACAAAATGGTGCCCCTATCCGCTTAACGGTGCCATGGAAATACGGGTTTAAAGGTATTAAGTCGATCGTCAGTATTAAACTGACGCGTGAACGCCCGCCAACCACCTGGAATATGGCTGCGTCCGATGAATACGGTTTTTATGCCAATGTGAATCCTCATGTCGATCATCCCCGCTGGTCACAAGCGACTGAACGCTTCATCGGCGCGGGCGGCATACTGGATGTACAGCGCCAGCCCACGTTGCTGTTTAACGGTTATGCAAAGGAAGTTGCTTCCCTGTACCGGGGTCTCGATCTGCGGGAGAATTTTTAAGTGCGCCTGACTGCAAAACAGATCACCTGGCTGAAAGTTTGCCTGCATCTTGCCGGACTTTTACCGTTTCTCTGGCTATTTTGGGCGGTAAATCATGGGGGACTGAGCGCCAATCCGGTCAAAGACATTCAGCACTTTACCGGTCGGACAGCGCTGAAATTCTTACTGGCTACCTTGCTGGTCGCGCCGTTGGCGCGCTACGCTAAACAACCATTATTGATACGCACCCGCCGCCTGTTAGGGCTATGGTGTTTCGCCTGGGCGACGCTGCATTTAACCAGCTACGCACTCCTCGAGTTGGGTATTAATAATCTGGCGCTGTTAGGACGGGAATTAATCACGCGACCTTATTTGATGCAGGGCATTGTCAGCTGGGTCATATTATTCGCCCTCACATTAACATCCACGCAGTCGGCGCAGCGAAAGCTGGGTAAAAACTGGCAGTATCTGCACAACTTCGTCTATCTTGTGGCGATCCTGGCACCCATACATTATCTGTGGTCGGTAAAAATTATCTCCCCGCAACCGATTATTTATGCCGCACTTGCAGCGCTGCTGTTAGCCTGCCGCTACAAGAAGTTTCGCCAGTGGTGGCGGTAGTTTCACGATATGTGCAGTACGTTGCAAAACACGGATGAACCCATGTTCTTTACATGCCAGCGGTTGATTATCTTCCCTGATAAGACCAGTATTTAGCTGCCAATTGCTACGAAATCGTTATAATGTGCGACCTTGCTATCCCCGGTAGCGTTTTTACAGCGCTGAAAGGGTGACATTCGCATGTTGAAGGTATATTTTGTCTTTTACCCGAAAATGGCAGAAGATAGCCGCACAATGACTAACAAGTCTGGCAATCTCATTTAATGGCAACCGCACCCAGTGCAACGCCTGAGATGCGTGGCATCTTGTCACTCACTGTTATAAAAATGCTATACAGACGGCGGTAAAACGCTTGTCACAATCTCACTAAACAAAGAGTACGGAACCCACTCATGGATATTCGTAAGATTAAAAAACTGATCGAGCTGGTTGAAGAATCAGGCATCTCCGAACTGGAAATTTCTGAAGGCGAAGAGTCTGTACGCATCAGCCGTGCAGCGCCAGCTGCAAGTTTTCCAATGATGCAACAGGCTTATGCTGCACCAGTGATGCAGCAGCCAGCTCTGTCTAACGCTGTTGCACAGACTGCTACTCCAAGTATGGAAGCGCCGGCAGCAGCGGAAATCAGTGGTCACATCGTACGCTCCCCAATGGTTGGTACGTTCTACCGCACCCCGAGCCCGGATGCGAAAGCGTTCATCGAAATCGGCCAGAAAGTGAATGCGGGCGATACCCTGTGCATCGTTGAAGCCATGAAAATGATGAACCAGATCGAAGCCGACAAATCCGGTGTAGTGAAAGCGATTCTGGTAGAAAGCGGTCAACCGGTAGAATTTGACGAGCCGCTGGTCGTCATCGAATAACGAGGCGAACATGTTGGATAAAATTGTCATCGCTAACCGTGGTGAGATTGCCCTGCGTATTCTTCGTGCCTGTAAAGAACTGGGCATCAAGACTGTCGCGGTGCACTCAAGCGCGGATCGCGATTTAAAACACGTATTGCTGGCGGATGAGACGGTCTGTATTGGCCCGGCTCCGTCCGTTAAAAGCTATCTGAACATCCCGGCTATCATTAGCGCCGCTGAAATCACCGGCGCAGTGGCAATCCACCCGGGTTATGGCTTCCTCTCTGAGAACGCCAACTTTGCTGAACAGGTAGAACGCTCTGGTTTTATCTTCATCGGCCCGAAAGCCGACACTATCCGTCTGATGGGTGACAAAGTGTCCGCGATTACTGCGATGAAGAAAGCTGGCGTACCGACCGTTCCAGGCTCTGACGGCCCGCTGGGCGACGACATGGACGCTAACCGCGCGCATGCCAAACGCATCGGCTATCCGGTAATCATCAAAGCCTCCGGCGGCGGCGGCGGTCGCGGTATGCGCGTCGTGCGCAGCGATGCTGAACTGGCGCAATCCATCTCCATGACCAAAGCGGAAGCGAAAGCCGCTTTCAGCAACGACATGGTCTACATGGAGAAATACCTGGAAAACCCACGCCACATCGAAATTCAGGTGCTGGCAGACGGTCAGGGTAACGCGATTTATCTGGCTGAACGTGACTGCTCCATGCAGCGTCGTCACCAGAAAGTCGTCGAAGAAGCACCTGCGCCGGGTATCACCCCGGAACTGCGTCGCTATATCGGCGAGCGTTGCGCCAAAGCGTGTGTTGATATCGGCTATCGCGGGGCGGGTACTTTCGAGTTCCTGTTCGAAAACGGCGAGTTCTACTTCATTGAGATGAACACCCGTATTCAGGTTGAACACCCGGTCACTGAGATGATCACTGGCGTTGACCTGATCAAAGAACAGCTGCGTATCGCTGCTGGACAGCCGCTGTCCATCAAGCAGGACGAAGTTGTGGTTAAAGGCCATGCGGTAGAATGCCGTATCAACGCCGAAGACCCGAACACCTTCCTGCCAAGCCCGGGCAAAATCACGCGTTTCCACGCGCCGGGCGGCTTTGGTGTGCGTTGGGAGTCTCATATTTACGCAGGCTACACTGTACCTCCGTACTATGACTCAATGATCGGTAAGCTGATTTGCTACGGTGAAAACCGTGATGTGGCAATCGCCCGTATGAAAAACGCATTGCAGGAACTGATCATCGACGGCATCAAAACCAACGTTGATCTGCAGATCCGCATCATGAATGACGAGCACTTCCAGCACGGTGGAACCAACATCCACTATCTGGAGAAAAAGCTCGGACTTCAGGAAAAGTAAGCACGCGTTAACCGAAAAGGCCGGAAATTCCGGCCTTTTGTTTTTCTCCCCTCCCATACGTGCCATAGGGTACAATCCCCGCTTTCTTTATCCACAAGGGACAAAAAATGGACGCTCGTTTTGTTCAGGCCCATAAAGAGGCGCGCTGGGCGCTGTGGCTGACCCTTTTATATCTTGCCACATGGTTGGTGGCCGCTTACTTACCAGATTCAACGCTGGGTTTTACCGGCTTACCGCACTGGTTCGAAATGGCCTGCCTGCTTACGCCGCTGGTTTTCATAGTACTGTGCTGGGCGATGGTGAAGTTTATCTATCGCGACATTCCGCTGGAGGATGACGATGCAGCTTGAAGTGATTTTGCCGCTGGTTGCCTATCTTCTGGTGGTGTTCGGTCTCTCGGTTTACGCCATGAGAAAGCGCACGACCGGCACTTTCCTGAATGAATATTTCCTCGGCAGCCGCTCGATGGGCGGGGTCGTATTGGCCATGACGCTAACCGCAACCTACATTAGCGCAAGCTCCTTTATTGGTGGTCCCGGTGCGGCATACAAATACGGGCTGGGCTGGGTGCTGCTGGCGATGATCCAGCTACCCGCCGTCTGGCTTTCGCTGGGTATTCTCGGTAAGAAATTCGCTATTCTGGCGCGACGCTATAATGCCGTAACCCTCAACGATATGCTGTTTGCCCGCTATCAAAGCCGGTTACTGGTCTGGCTGGCGAGCCTTAGCCTGCTGGTCGCCTTCGTTGGGGCGATGACGGTACAGTTCATCGGCGGCGCACGTTTGCTGGAAACGGCTGCGGGTATTCCTTACGAAACTGGCCTGCTGATCTTTGGCGTCAGTATTGCGCTCTACACGGCGTTTGGCGGATTCCGCGCCAGCGTACTGAACGACACGATGCAGGGCATGGTGATGCTGATTGGCACGATAGTCCTGCTGGTAGGCGTCGTCCATGCTGCCGGTGGCCTTAGCCATGCGGTTGAAACCCTGCAAACCATCGATCCTAAACTGGTATCACCACAAGGCGCAGATGACATTTTGTCACCCACATTTATGACATCGTTCTGGGTGCTGGTGTGCTTTGGCGTGATTGGGCTGCCGCATACGGCGGTACGCTGCATCTCCTATAAAGACAGTAAAGCGGTACACCGTGGGATTATCATCGGCACTATCGTGGTGGCAATCCTGATGTTTGGCATGCATCTGGCGGGCGCGTTGGGACGTGCGGTGATCCCTGACCTGACGGTACCGGATCTGGTGATCCCGACTCTGATGGTAAAAGTGTTACCGCCGTTTGCCGCCGGGATCTTCCTGGCCGCGCCGATGGCCGCGATCATGTCAACGATCAATGCCCAATTGCTGCAAAGTTCCGCTACGATCATTAAAGATCTTTATCTGAACATGCGCCCGGAACAACTAAAAAATGAAACGCGTCTGAAGCGCATGTCCGCTGTGATCACCTTGCTGCTCGGCGCGTTACTGCTGCTGGCCGCCTGGAAACCGCCAGAGATGATTATCTGGCTCAACCTGCTGGCGTTTGGCGGGCTGGAAGCGGTCTTCCTGTGGCCGCTGGTGCTGGGCCTGTACTGGGAGCGGGCGAACGCCGCAGGCGCATTGAGCGCCATGATTGTCGGCGGCGTGTTGTATGCCGTACTTGCTACCTTTAACGTTCAGTACCTGGGCTTCCATCCAATCGTGCCCTCGTTGCTGATAAGTTTGCTGGCTTTCCTGGTCGGAAACCGTTTCGGTTCTACCGTCCCGCAAGCTGCCATATTGACTACTGATAAATAAAGAGTTTTGCCATGCCATGGATCCAACTGAAACTGAACACAACGGGTGCGAACGCAGAAGAGTTAAGCGATGCACTGATGGAAGCAGGCGCTGTTTCCATCACTTTCCAGGATACGCATG
Source organism: Citrobacter sp. RHBSTW-00671 (assembly GCF_014103415.1). Classification (NCBI taxonomy): domain Bacteria; kingdom Pseudomonadati; phylum Pseudomonadota; class Gammaproteobacteria; order Enterobacterales; family Enterobacteriaceae; genus Citrobacter; species Citrobacter sp. RHBSTW-00671. The sequence goes on along the minus strand of NZ_JABXPR010000001.1, from coordinate 988,215 downwards.
ATACGCCGGTGTTCGAGCCTCTGCCGGGCGAAACTCGCCTGTGGGGCGATACCGATGTCATTGGTCTGTTCGATGCCGAAACCGACATGAAAGAAGTGGTTGCGATTCTGGAACAGCATCCGCTGCTGGGCGAAGGCTTCGTGCATAAAATCGAACAGCTTGAAGATAAAGACTGGGAACGCGAATGGATGGACAACTTCCACCCGATGCGCTTTGGTGAACGTCTGTGGATTTGCCCGAGCTGGCGTGATGTCCCGGATGAGAACGCCGTCAACGTGATGCTGGACCCTGGTCTGGCGTTTGGCACAGGCACTCACCCAACGACCTCTCTGTGCCTGCAATGGCTCGATGGTCTCGACCTTAACGGTAAAACGGTTATCGACTTTGGCTGCGGCTCCGGCATCCTGGCAATTGCAGCGCTGAAACTCGGCGCAGCAAAAGCGATTGGTGTCGATATCGATCCGCAGGCCATTCAGGCAAGCCGCGATAACGCCCAGCGTAATGGCGTATCTGACCGCCTGGAACTGTACCTGCCGAAAGACCAGCCAGAAGCGATGAAGGCCGACGTCGTGGTCGCTAACATCCTGGCAGGCCCATTACGTGAACTGGCGCCATTAATCAGCGTCCTGCCCGTTGAAGGCGGTTTGCTGGGGCTTTCCGGGATTCTGGCCAGCCAGGCGGAAAGCGTTTGCGAAGCCTATGCCGATCTCTTTACGCTCGATCCGGTTATCGAGAAAGAAGAGTGGTGCCGTATTACCGGCAAGAAAAAATAGTCCTTTCTCGTGGCCTCTCTGTAGGCCACGTTTTCCTTTTTTTGTACCTCCCCCGCAAAAGCTGAGCAGAATATCAACGCAACATTGTTGAGCGATCCTCAGAAAACGCTACGATCATGTTCTGAAATGCGAGCATAGTCACACTATGTCACAATAATCTGCTGATTAATTCAGCAGATTATCTTGTCAGATCGCCTGAGCTCGAAGAAAAAATGAGAAGTTACGCAAAATTATATGCGTATATAAAATCGACACATTTTTATAATGCAATGATTTATATGATTAATTATTTTCACCCGCTCAGATTTACGGCAATTCATTGATCCACCTCAGTGGATTGGTCAAAGTTTGGCCTTTCATCTCATGCAAAAAATGCGTAATATACGCCGCCTTGCAGTCACAGTATGGTCATTTCTTAACTCATGCGCATCGGACAATACCAGCTCAGAAATCGCCTGATCGCAGCACCTATGGCTGGCATCACTGACAGACCATTCAGGACGCTGTGCTATGAGATGGGAGCAGGATTGACGGTATCCGAGATGATGTCTTCTAACCCGCAGGTTTGGGAAAGCGACAAATCTCGTTTACGTATGGTGCACGTTGATGAGCCAGGAATTCGCACGGTGCAAATTGCCGGTAGCGACCCTGTTGAGATGGCTGATGCCGCACGTATTAACGTGGAAAGCGGCGCCCAGATTATTGATATCAATATGGGGTGTCCGGCTAAAAAAGTGAATCGCAAGCTCGCAGGTTCAGCCCTCTTGCAGTACCCGGATTTAGTGAAATCGATACTAACCGAGGTCGTCAATGCAGTGGACGTTCCTGTCACACTCAAGATTCGCACCGGCTGGGCTCCGGAACACCGTAACTGCGTAGAGATTGCCCAACTGGCTGAAGACTGTGGCATTCAGGCTCTGACCATTCATGGACGCACCCGCGCCTGTTTGTTCAATGGAGATGCTGAGTACGACAGTATTCGGGCAGTTAAGCAGAAAGTTTCCATTCCGATTATCGCGAATGGCGACATTACTGACCCGCATAAAGCCAGAGCTGTACTCGACTATACGGGGGCGGATGCCCTGATGATAGGACGTGCAGCTCAGGGAAGACCCTGGATCTTTCGGGAAATCCAGCATTATCTGGACACTGGGGAGCTGCTGCCCCCGCTGCCTCTGGCAGAGGTGAAGCGCTTGCTTTGTGCGCATGTTCGGGAATTGCACGACTTTTATGGTCAGGCAAAAGGGTACCGAATTGCGCGTAAACACGTATCCTGGTATCTCCAGGAACACGCTCCGGATGACCAGTTTCGGCGCACATTCAACGCCATTGAAGATTCCAGCGAACAGCTGGCGGCGTTGGAGGCATACTTCGAAAATTTTGCGTAAACAGAAATAAAGAGCTGACAGAACTATGTTCGAACAACGCGTAAATTCTGACGTACTGACCGTTTCTACCGTTAACTCTCAGGATCAGGTAACTCAAAAACCCCTGCGTGACTCGGTTAAACAGGCACTGAAGAACTATTTTGCTCAATTGAATGGTCAGGATGTTAACGATCTCTATGAGCTGGTACTGGCTGAAGTAGAACAGCCCCTGTTGGACATGGTGATGCAATACACCCGCGGTAACCAGACCCGTGCTGCCCTGATGATGGGCATCAACCGTGGTACGCTGCGTAAAAAACTGAAAAAATACGGCATGAACTGATACATTTCAGCTATGTTATTGAATAAAAAGGCGCTACTCGGCATGGGGATGCGCCTTTTTTATTATTGTTTATACAGATGTTTATACAGCTTTGGCTGAACAAACAAAAAAGCACCAGAACAATTCTGATGCTTTATGCCTTTAGTAACCAAAGTGTTTAGTACTCAGGAAGGTTTTCTAAGTTATCCTTGGATGTACCATTAGGTCTAGTAGTAATGTAATCAGTACCGTTGACACGGTCCTTAACCACTTTTTGACCTTTCTTCCACTTACCGTCATCACCTTTGAAAATGGTGTAAAAGGTATAGCCGCTATCGATTTTATTCACTACCCACTGCCGTGTTTCTGATGTCCCTTCTCCAACAGTATCGCCATTATCGACATGCACATACACATGGGTAATGTGAGTGTGTTTATCGTTATATCGGACTTTAGAAATAAGGTAATCAGCCCATTTATCAGTCATATTTCACCAGAAGTTTGAACAGGAAAAGCCCTGCAATACATTTATAAACAACAAAACAGACTCTTCCTATTCCACGACAGCAATGTAGTGATCTAGAGCAATTTTATATTCCTGATAACCTCAAGATAATTCTGCCTTTACGCTTTATGCTCAAATCCCATTAAATAAAGCCAGTCGCTCTTTGTGACTGTCGCTCATATCGAAAGCAAAATCTTCGTGTTCTGCCTGGAATGTGCCGAACGCCATGAGTGCAGAAACCGCCGGGTCTATCTTGTTGGAGGATTTCTTTTTGTTAGGTTTGATATTGGCGTTGGCATCGGACTCCATCACCACGTTACCAATCGCCCAGGCCAGAACCGGATCGCCACAATGGCGCACCACCTTGCGGTTAACAAAAACCTCAAAAGATTTCGCTACCGGACTGAATTTCAGATAGGTTTGCGGGAACGGCTCCACATCGAGGCCAGCCCCCTGTAACTGGGTTCGCAAGTGTGTCGCGTTCCACGTATCAAAGCCCACCAGCCGGATATTGAATATTTCAGCGTCGCGCAGGATATCGTCACGGATGCGATCATAGTCGATACAGTCGCCGGGGGTGGTGCGTATCCAGCCCGCTTTTACCCACTGCCGATAGATGGCGCGGTTTTTGTTAGCAACGTTAAGTAGTTGTGCTTCGGGCAGATAGTGCCGGGTAAGAAGCCTAATCTCGCGTTCAAACGGGAAAGCGTAACTCACACTGGTAATATCGCTGGTTGAGGACAGGTCAAATCCGGCGTAACACTCCATCCCGGACAGATCTTCTTCGGCATAATCGAGTGCACAGGCATCCCATGCCCCGGCACCCATCCACGGAGTGGAACCCTGACACCAGATATTGAAACGCTTGGTCAGCATCTCCACCCATTGTGACGGTATACCCCGCGCTTTTTGGATGGTGGATTCCAGCTTCGCCGCGTCAACGGACACATGCAGGTTAGGGTTGGCCTTGATCCACATTTCAGGCTGCTCAACCTCGCTTTCGTCGTCCAGTTCGTAGATCAGGATAAACAGCGAATCGTTGCTCTCTTCCCCGGCCAGAATCTGACAGCAGTAGTCGTAATGCTGTTTACAGGCTGAGACAACGTTACTCCCGGCGGTCGTTATGGCGAACAAAATAGCCTCAGGACGTGCGCCCATACCCAGCTCAAGGGCGGAATAAACGCCGTTATCCGGGTGAAGGTGGTACTCATCGACAATCGCCAGGCTGGGGTTAGTCCCTTCAATGGTGGCCGCTTTCGCCGCCAGCGGCTTTAGCAGGCTGTTGCTCTTCGGGAAAATGACTTTATGCGCCTGAATATTTACGCGCTTTTTCAGCGGTTTTGACAGCAGGCACATCTGGCGGGCATCGTCGAACACGATTCGGGCCTGATCCCGGCTCACCGCCGCCGTGTAGATATCCTGCTGGCCCTTCTCCATTACCAGAAACCAGTTAGCCAGCATGGCGGCCACGGTTGATTTGGCATTCTTGCGCGGCACCTCAATAAAGGCGCTGCTGTACTTACGGCGGCCTGTCTCTCTAACTTTAAAGCCCAGCAGGTTAGCAAAGGCGAACTGCTGCCACGGTTCCAGATCGATTGGCTGGCCCCGAAGCGGGCCTTTGACGTGAGGACAGAGCCGCGAGAACGCAATAAACCGCTCTACGGTCGCCGTATCGAACTCATATCGGGGGTCATTCAGGTCTGAAAAGTACCTTTCCACGGCCTGTTTTACGCGCTTACAGGCCGGAATTTCGCCCGTTTTTATCGCATTTGCGTACTCATTCCAGACGGTCAAGCTCGTCCTCCTCTTCCGTTTCTACCGGGTTACGGCGGCGGCTTACCGGATCAAAGCCCAGCAGCGACGACATTTTAATCATGATTTTTTCAGCATCAGCCTTTGCACTCAGTGCAGGATTTCGGCTCTCGCCCCCCTGGCTGTTAACAATACTGAACCCACGGCTGGCAAGGTCTTCCACTGCTTTGCGGTACATCGAATAGTTGACGCAAAAAAGCTCAAGGTTGTTCCAGTCGGCGGGTGTCAGATCGCCACGCTCGGCCAGTTGCTTCGCTTTCGCTTTCCACTGCTGCGCGGCTAACTCATCAAGGTAAGCTGGCGGTTTTGGTGGTCTTGCCATAAAAATTTCTCGTTTCCATCGCGTTTTATTTTCAAAAAAATCACCGTGCGTAAAAATTTGAGGGGGCGGGTGGTGCCTTGCGGCTGGGGTTTTGTCCTGAAAACCTCCCCCACCCCGTCCTTGCGGCCTGTCAGCGGTTGCGGAAGCATTCCATCACCTCCCGCTCACGTTCGCTCATGCGCTTCACTGGCTGGCGCTCATTGCGTCTGGTGCTGGTCTGCATAAAGCCATCACGGCATCGGGCCAGCGACTGATACAGATTCACCACGTCTTTCTCATTCATCGCTGGCCTCATACATCCAGTTATTACGCTGTGCTGCCCGTTCTTCCTGCTCGATGTAGAGCCCTACTTTGCGGTTCGCTTTGGTGATGGGGTCCTGTTGCGTGGTCTTCTGGTTATGATGCGTCTGGCATAACGGCTGGTGATTCCACTCAGGCCAGAACAGAACATCATCACCACCATTGATAGGGATGATGTGATCGACAATCTTCGCAGGAACGTAGAGGCCCAGCTTCTGGCACTCAACACACAGGGGGTGACGTTTCAGATAGTGAGCGCGGTACTTCTCCCATGAGACTGAGTAACCACGGGCGCGGCGGTGTCCGCGTCTGGCATCCTGTTCCCGCCATGCTTCCCGCCTGTGTTCATCACACTTGCCGGACCTCACCCGCTTATTGCATCCCGGCTCGGTGCACCGGCGCATTGGTTGCCACGGCATCAGTACACCCCCACATCACGATAGACAGACCACAATGCAGATATAGCCAGCGGAACCTCTTTCGCTTCAGTGTCGCCAATCATCGTGCGGTACTCATAAAGCTGAGAAACGTACATCAGACAGCCGATCTTGATAGCGGGGGTAAACTCCAGACCGTTATCAAATCGCTTACCGATATGCTTCTGGCAGACCTCCAGCGCCGCATCGATGTACGCCTGAATCAGCATGTCTTCATCATTGCCATCAATACGACAATGCAGCTTTGCTTCATCCAGGGTGATTTCAGTTGTCATTTCTCGGTCCCCTGTTTGCAGAGAATTTCAAGATGCGTCATGCCTGAGTCCGGTATCGGTGGCCCGATGATGTTGAGCGTTGCCCCGGCAAACGGACCAGTCAGCACTTTCAGGCGGTTGGCGGCAGTAATATCGCGGCGGAATCGCACCCAGACGCGGATCGTTACTTCGGCAACCTCAGCACCAGCCGCCACCAGTTCACGACCACTGATCCCCTTAACCTCAGCCCAGATGGTTTCCCCGTCTTCCCACACCTGAATAACCTGACCAGTTGAATCACGGTCGGTAGTGAATACCCGGATAGTGACGCGGCTTCTCAGTCCTCCGGCTCTCATAAGTCACCGTCCTTGCTGTCTTTGCTGATCTTCACTTCCTGCTTCCATGCCTGACTGAACTCGTCACCACCCTCACGCGGCGGCATACCCTCGCGCTCACGGGCTTCATTCGGGTTCATAATCCCGTTCTTGATACCGCGCTCATAAGTGGCGTAACGTTCGGTAGGTGTGGCGCGGAGAAGATCAGCGGAGTCAAACTCCACCTGATAGCGGGTTCCCGGAACGGGAGAGGCCACCAGCAGCGCGGATTTAATTTGTTGCTCGAAGTTCGCCAGCCACGGACGCATCGTCATGGTGAGAAATGCGCGGCTCGCCTCACTAAAGTTGCTGTAGGTGCTGTTGCTGTATTCCTGGAGAAATATCGGCGATACGTTGAACATGCGGGCAATATCTTCAATGGAGAAGCGGCGAGAAGCCAGCCACTCAGCATCCTGATTGCTCATGCCTAGCTGCTTATAGTCCATGCCACCTTCAAGGATCGGCGTTTTCCCGGCATTTCTGGCACCTTTGTAACGTTCCAGCGCATCCATTGCCTGTTTGCCCTTCACGCTGTCGAGCCATTCTTTAGTTACCACTACCCCCGAAGCCATCATTCCATCTTTCATAATGCTGGCACCGTGGCGCTGTTGGGCCAGACCTAACCCCAGCGCCTCACGGCAGATGGTGATCGGCGAACGCCCCAGAAAACCATCATCGGTGGAGTAACGCAGGTGCAGAATCTCTTCCTGCAGGTAGGTGCGCACAGCCCCGGTAAACGGCTCAGTAACGGTGTATTTATATTTATGCTGGCCGATACGCTCAGGAACAACGCTCCCAGGCGCATACGGGTGCAGAGATTGCGGTTGCCCGTCTCGGCCCCACTGGATCACCGCATAGGCGTTACCGTTCAGCAGACAGTGACGCATCATTGTGCGTTTAAACTGGTAAGGCGTCTGGCAGTCGTTCGGCTGCTCGTTCAGGAGAAAATCTACCGGGTGATTGCTCAGCCATTCCCGCGCCTCTCGCCCGTTATCATTACGGACGCGGTAAAGGTAGCAGGGCATTGTTGCCACGGCCTCACTGATAACTGACACGGCGTTCATCACCGCAGGCAGAGATTCCGCAGTACCCGCAGACACATATTCGCCTGATCCGGTATTTGAAATCCCTGCCCACGCCATTAACTCATCAATGGTCATGCTGCGTTGTTCAGACTTACGGCTACGAGGCCAGATTTTCCACATATCACAGCCCCGCTAATTCAGCCCAGCGGCGGCGGTTATCGCCAGCGCGGCGCAGTTCAGGATGTTGGGAGAACAGAGAACGGTGCGCGATTTCCACGCCGGACTCAGGATAAGCAGGCATAGAGGTAACGGTGATTTCCCGCAGTTCGGCAGCGGTAACAGTGCGCAGGTATGGAGTCTGGTCGATATCCCACGCCTCTTTCAGCGCACGGAAACCAAAACTCATACCGGAAATATCCCCGCGTTCCACCAGCTCCAGCACATCATTCCCAAGCTGGGTGTTCGGCGGGGTCAGCTCGAAGCGAAGCCCGGTATCATCTTCTGACAGCACCAGCGTGCCGGATTTGGTACGCCCCAGCAGCTGGGTATAGTTATGCTCGTACAGCGCACGCACATCGCTACCGGATGCCAGGCTGTCTTTAAACGCCCCCGGCGCGAACTGCTCACGAAATTCATCCCAGATAATTTCTGACAGGCTGTTCCATCGCACGGCATAGCCCACCAGCTTTTTATTGCTGGCGCTCAGATCGGAGGTGCGTATTTCAAAATCTATTGTTTTCATTACTGGACTCCACAGAGGGCAAAAAGGGGCCGAAGCCCCTTAAACGTCAAATCAGGAACCGGAGCCGGAAAGCTCAAGCACCTTAATGGCGTTGGAATCCACTACACCGCCGCCCAGGTATTTATCGGTATGCACCTTGTAGAAACCCGGTTCGGTGATGTTGTCAGGACGGGTACGCACGCCAGTGGTGTGATCCACGATGAAGTAACCGCGCTTGAAGTCGCCCACAGCAAGGAATGCTTTACCCGCAGTCGCATCCGGCATGGTTTCCAGATACTGAACCGGACGGCCCAGCAGCGTATCGGGAGAACCGGCAACCAGACGATCGCGCCAGATGTAATCCCCGTTACCGTTTTTCAGCTTTTGCAGCGTGGCGGCGGTGTTGGAGTTCATCACCCATACGGCATTTTTGCGGTATTTGGCTTTCAGCTTGTACAGCAGATCGATCAGACCATCAGAGGTGACAGCGGCTGTTTCCATTTTCTCCAGCGTACCGAATGGACGGGTTTTGTCGCTGGTGGCCGCGCGGGCATAAACAAGGAAGCCTTTAGATTTATCTGTACCATCGCCGTTAACAAAATCATTTTCTTCGGTCGCGCTGAAGGTGTCGGCAATTTCAGAAGACAGCCAGCCCAGAATATCCACCTCGGAGAAGTCGAGAATCTCCTGAGTGGTTTTCGGGTAGGCGTAGATCGGGTTGAGTTTAATATCAACGCGCTCCATCTTCGGCGTCGTGGTTTCGGTACGCGCTTCACCTTCTTTGCCACGGTTAACGGTAGTACCTCCCACAGATACCAGTTTCCGGTATTCGTTGGTTTTAGTGGTCTTCACCGTGGCGATGGAACGCATCACGCTGTCATCCTGCAACTGGCGCATGATCTCTTTGTCCAGTTCAGGGATAACGGTATAGCCGCCGTCAGCCTGCACTAACGTGGAGATAGAGCGGGTATCGCCGGTCATGATGTAGTGGCGCAGCTCATCGTTGCTTACACCTTTACCTTCAACAGAAGTACCAGGCAAATTGCGCTGATCGTCGGCGACGGCCTCAAGGCGGGTAATTTCAACTTCAAGCGCATCAGCCCGGGCGCGGAGTTCGTCGAACTGCTTTCCCTCTTCATCGTTCAGGCTTCGCTTTTCGCTGTCAGCTTTTTCCAGCATGGAACGCATCTGGGTTTTGAGTGCGGTTTTCTGCTGGCGTAATTCAAGTAATTTCTTCATGGAGTGGTTTCCGTAACAATTAATGTTGAGACGTGAAACCTGCGCTTGGAGGGATGTCCACCTGGAAAGGAAACCGTCGCAGAACGGGAAAAAACCAGGTGGACAGTGGCGGCTCACGTCTGAGTGCCACTCTTCAAGATATACATAATAATCAATGAGTAAACAGCTCTATGTTGTCGCAAACAGCAGCGAAAACAGGAGAACAAATAATTTACAAAGTTTGATAATATGAACGGGAAAAAAACCACTTCTGGGGGATTTTATGGACTTCGATTTTGATGATATGGCATACCCGGATATTTTTTTAATTTCCGGCGAGGAGTTTAAAGGAAGCCGGAACACAGGAAAAAATCAGGTAGATATCCCGTTTACTGACGAACCGCAAATTGAATTGGGCGATATTCTGATTCAGAAGATTGGAAGCCGTGAGTTAAGCCTTAAAGTTGTCGATCTTTCAATATCAAAGAATGGAACGCTGAACGTGGGTACAACGCATCCTCACTTACTTACGTTATCCGTAGAGAATCTTTCTTCCAACGCACACAGGACAGCAAAGAGTATGAATACTTTTAATATTGGCTCCGTCAGTGGTGAGCAAGTTCAAATAGGTGAAAGTAATCATATGCTGGTGAATATCAGTATTACTGAACTTGTCGAGAAAGTGGCTAACTCTGGCGATCCACAGGCTAAATCAATGTTGAAACAGTTACTGGAAAATAGCACCGTTGCCAGTATCGTTGGCGCTGGCGCTTCTGCGCTATTAGGTCTGCTTTAAAATATGGCCTGGGAAAAACCAGGCCTTTAGCTTATATGGCTGGATGATTATTCTTTATCCAGCCCCCACTGATAGAAAGCCCAGCTTGCCGTTGATTGTGCGCTATGGATAGCGTTCTCAAGGCCAGAGGTTGGGTACGACAAATCAGCCGCCATCCTCTGTAGAAGATCGAGGTAAGCGCTGGCGTCTTTCGACAACTCTTGCCCCCCTTCTTCCAGCCCAGACTGGTACGATTCCAGATCAAGCTTTTCAGAAGTGACAAACGCACTCAGAGCCAGAAAATCCGTCACTGTAATCTCATCTTTATTTGAAAGCTCATCAACGGCGCTGTAGAGAAACTTAAGATCGCTCATATGCCCGTTATCTTTGCCAATCAGTTTCATTAATGACCTCTTTATTTTTCACGTATATATACAGAACTATGTTGGTTCAGTTAGTTCAGTTGGTTCAATTTGTAAAGATGATTGTTTTATAAGGATTATTTCCCGTTGAGTGAACCAACAAAGCCCCGATTTGAACCAACATTGGGTATTTTCATGTTGGTTCAGTCCATGAGGTTCTAAAATGTTGGTTCAAACTGCCCGTTTGTTGGTTCAAAACTGCTATTTGTTGGTTCAGTGTTGGTTCATTTTTTGACATTAAACCAATATAAAACAGCCACATGAACATAACCCATAGACACTGAACCAACTGAACCAACATTAATAACCCTCACATGTGTAATTTATTCTTCTCCATCTTCCGCAACCTGGTGAAGCACATAAACGTTGATTTGACGCCCATCAATACGCGGGGATTTCTGCTGGTATCCACGCCCGCTGGACGGCTCAGAAAGCAAGCCAGCAGCGGCAAGCACGCGGGCAAACTGCCTGGCGTTAAAGCCCTGAGCTATCTCCTTCTCAAACGTTGCGGGGAACGTATAGAACACCAGCGGCGAATCATCATGGCTGCTTTTGCGCTTTCGATACCCGGCCAGATCGCGAATCGGCATACTGGACGGATCATAGGGCAACGGTGCAAAGCGGCTTAAACCGTAGGCATTCAGGAACGCCTCGCACTGCTCGATGATCTGCTGGTGCTCTTTGTTACCCGTGCCGAACTCTTTCACCCAGGCGTTAAAGCTATGCTGGATAGCGTCACGGCTGGCCTGTTCACTCCATCCGGTGATTGATGCACCAGTTACCAGCGCGGCTTCGAGGATTGCAAAGCGTTCGGCCACGCGGTGTACCTGCTCACCGTAATCCGCCGGGATGAGGCCGCGCCAGCGCGTTTGCGCGTCACGCACCGCCTGTTTAGCCTCCTGCTGGTTAGCCGCCAGCCATTTAACCCACTCACGCCCCGCCGCCCCGTGGTTATCAATCCAGGCTTCTTTCAGTGCGTCAGCATGAGCCTTGCCGTTTGGCAGACCGTTAAAGGCCGTCGATTTCTCCATAGGGATGTTGAGCAAGCGCACCAGTTGGCCCGCTTTCACTTTCAGCCCACCAGCAGCCAGGAAGGTTTCAATATCCATTTCCCCGGTGCTGATCGCCACAGTGCGCCAGCGTTTAAGCTCCCGATTGCCGCCCTCTTTGGCTCCCTGCAACTTTCCGGCACCGTTAAACAGGGTGTAAGCAGACGTGGCAACATCTTTGGCACTGCTGCCCTGTCCTACCTCATCAAGCGGTAACAGGCTGTCGTTATGCGCCTCCGCTTCGTTTGCTATGCCAAGCGCAGTACCGTACCAGGTAAGCCGCAACGCATCAGGCTCACCCCACAGGCTGCTCGCAATATTGGCGGTAGTGGTCTTACCGGCGCTCGACTGCTCGAACAAATGGACGCCGAAACCATCAGCACCCACCAGGCCAATAAGCGGCGCGGATAATGCCGCTGCCACGCCCAGCATCATGGACGGATTGCCCCCGGCCAGACGGGCGACGGAATCCCGCCAGGTGGCAGCAGTACCAGCAATGGCATACCCGGAAGATGCAGCGCTGCGACCGTTAAAGAGAATGGGCGTCTCTGGATCGCCAATCACTTCACCATCAGGCATGATATATGCGCCATGATGCCAGCCAGTGGTATGGGTGATAATCCATTCCCGATCAGTGCCGCTTTGCTGCAACCAGTCGGCCAGAATCGCCCGGAAGGTGCTTTTAGTGGTCACATTCACCCCACCAGCTTTAAGTGAGCGCCAGCCGTCGCGCTCACCGATATCAGCACAGGGGATCGCCCTGGTAATATCTTCGTGGCCACGCGGCGAACGCCAGCGCAAAACAAGATAGCGCTCTGCCCCGTCACTACCGGAACCGACTACCTCAAGAGGCGAGCACAGCCACGTTTCGTTATTGATGATCTCGCCACTATCCTTGTCCACCTTTGGCGTGATCCAGTACAGACCATCGCTGCGGCTTTCCACGCGGGGTTTGAGTTCATCGCCCGGTTCAGGCTTTGGCTCCCGTTTTTTCACAGGCAAGTTCACCACAATACTTTCCCCGCGTTCGGCCTCTTCTTTGAGAAGTGGAAGCCTGCCCGTCCAGTCCTCCTTCGGCTGAGGCTCAAACATGCCATTAAACAGCCGGGCCTCTTTCACATCCGCCAGCGCCAGTTTGGTTGCGATAGTGCTTATCTGCATTTCGGAAAGCTCGCCAGCGCGGATCACACGAACACTGCGACGGCCGTTATCAACGATGTTTAATCGTTCCAGTTCTGCCAGTTGCCTTTTGCCCAGATAAACAGGCGGCACATCATCCCACGCCCTTTTACCTTCGCTCTCGATCCAGTGCTGCACATGTGAATAGGCATCTTCACCCGCAAAGATAATCGCCTCAGTAAATTTATCTTTCGGCAGAAATTTGATATTCGGGGCATTCTTCATCTTCATCAGTGCAACACCTTATTGGACATATCCGCGCCCAGGTCTTCATGCAGGTACTCAAGGTGGCAGCTTTTCACTATCTGCAACCCCATTTCGTTAATATCGCCATCGTCGGTAAAGCAGGTCAGCAGAATATCCCGCAAACGCCTTAACCCCTCATCGCGCCCGAATTCTTCAAAGCAGCCAAAAATCATATATTTCATCAATACGTTTTCAGTTACGCGCGGCTCCAGCGTGAAGCGATAGCGGGCCATATACTTATCGCTTTCCACCAGCAAGGTTGCCGAACCGGTTTCCGCTATCTGGTGAGCAATACAGGTTTCGGTCAGTTTGCGGAACAATGGGCCTATCACTTCAAAAATATCGGTCATTGCGGGATACCTCCGCTCATCTGAAATTTGCCAAGTAATGGGTGATACCAGTACGCCGATCCATATTTGCGCTTCGCGCTGCGCAGAACCTGCCTCGCCACCTCTCTGAACTTGTTATCCGGCGCGATAAAGCCACCAGCTTTCATTCTGACCAGCATCACGCCCGTGTTTTTTGCCAGCTCTTCGGCTTTTTTCGTCGATATGCCGAACTCAGCCGCCAGCGTGGCGACCGGAGCCATACCGGGAGGAATATCTCCCCCCTGGCTTTCGGTGAGTGTGCGCACCTGCTGCTCTAACTCCAGAACGCGGTTAACCAGCAAATCGACTCGGTTTTCAAGCTCGTTAAATTTCAAGTGACTGATCATGATTGCTCCCCTGCTTTATTACGCTGGGTACGCACATAATCCGCAGCATCACTACTCTGATTGAGTGCTTGCGCCATTCTGGGAAGGTGACGCAATGCATGGCTTACAAGGATCAAATCACGCCGGGCATCTTCATCGGAATAATCCTCTGCATTGATTGCATCAAACGCCAGATTGCCGATCAGTGTGAGCGCACTATTGATGGCAAATGCGCCAGCAGAATATAAATCGCTGGATTCAGCCAAAGCCTCATCAGTGAAGTTTTTAAAATCAGGAGTGCTCTTAACAAGCTGATGGTAAATATCACGCATGGGTCACCTCACTTGCCGCTTTTAGTTCACGAATGCGGGACAACGACATACTGATCAGATCCATCGCAACGCTGTACTCGGTTTCATCATTAAAATTCATATACAGCGATGTTGAGAGCAACGCTTCCAGGCGGCGCAGTTCATCTTCAATGTCAATTTCCGACCATTTGACCTTACGCATGGCGCACCTCCTGAATCGCGGCACTGTCGAACTCCCAGCCACGGCGGGTGGTGTAATCGAAGAAGGCAACGCGGCAAGGAGCCTGAGCACGGATTTTGGCGGCAAAAACTAAATCCCAGCCGGGAAAAGCAGCGCGGGCTTTATCTTCCGTATCAGCATCAAAGCGAAGCACTACTGGTGTGCATTCAGGAGTGTGATCGGGGGTTGCCAGGAATAACCATGTAAATTCCGGGCGAGTTTGGGTATGCTGTAATTCAGCCATAATCGTTACCTCTGATAACGTTTTTGGTTAGACGCCTCGGTAGTGGTTCCAAGCACTCCGGGGCGTTGCCATTTATGCTTCACCATAACAGGTGGCATGCACTTACCATAGAACAAAGTGAATGCCACTTTCAAGTATTGATTGTGTTTTCTTTTTGCATATACTGAATGCCACCAATCAGAAGGAAACACAGACATGGCAACAGGTTCAAGAAATAACAAATCACAACAAATCGTCTCAAGGGTGCCATTAGAGTTGATTGGTGAACTTGAAAAAGTGAAAGAAGAAGGCGAAAGCACGGCCGGTTTTGTTGTTGCCTCAATCAAAGGTGAGATCAAACGCCGCCAACGTAAAAAAGCCAAAGACGAAGAAAAAAACTGAATATAATCAGCGGGCGCAGAAGTGCGCTGGCTCATTCTTTGACCACCAGCATTAACCCTGGTATGCTTAATCTGTTTCGGTTTTTCGTAGTGACATTGGCAGCTCTGCAAAGCTGCCTTTGTTTTATTCAGCGTCAGCATTCGGCACCTCCGGCAATACGCCACCAGCGATCAGTTTCTTCGTTAACCACTGCTCACCCTTCCCCGTCAGCATCGTTGTGAATGAGGCTCTTACCTCGCCATTCGTTTCATACGTTCCCTGGCGAACGGCAAAATAACCGCTATCGATATAACGCTGCATAGGCAGGTTGTGGCGCTGGCCGCCGTTGATGAGAATCCCCTGTTGCCTCATCCAGCCGAATAATTTGATGGGGCCAAGCCCTACGGCTTTGGCATAGTTGGGAATGGAAATACCCTTGCTGATCTCCGCCACGCGATCAGCGAAATCAACCTTTGGCGCAGCGGCCACCAGCCGGTTTTCAAGTTCGCTTGCCTTTTCGGCCAGATCAGCAGCAAGGCGCAGGGCTTCCGGCAACGTCTGGGGGATATTAGCGGCGGCTTTTGCCTGGCGTTCGCAGCTGATGAAGTAGCGGCGCACCTCCCGCCCTTTTTCGTTGCGCTCAACCATTGCCAGCTCTTTACCCATATTAATAGTGATCAGGTAGTCATGTTCCATCTGCTGCCGAGATTTTGCGCTCGCCCGTTTTGGCGTGCTCAAACTTTCAACAATGATGTAATCGACTCCAGTAGTGAAGCTGTACTGGCTAATACGCCCTTTAATCCAGTTGGTGAAATCACGCCCAACGCCGAGAAACGCATGGAGTTTTTTAGCACTGACCAGCGATACCGCCACGCCGCCAATATTTCCGGGGTTAACCGGAACCAGCTCATTTAATTTTTGCATAGCGCCCCCTACGCGGATTTACGGTTGTAAGGGGTGTTGACGTTCTCAACAGCAGGTGGATTGCGAACCCACCAAAGAACATCTGACAAAAGCCATGCGCAACTATTACGGCCAAAGTGGCAGCGTGGCGGGAATTTACCTTCATTCTCCATATACCAGCGGGTGGAACGGGAAAGGCTGGTTATTTCGAAGCATTCACTTTCACGAATACGGCGATCAAACTTAATGCCATATTCTGCGAGAATGGTGCGGCGTTGTTCAGGTGTTGGCGGGGTAAAACGAATATTTGACATGCTTCCTCCACTTTACGCAATCAGAAGGAGCCTTTCCTGTCTGTTCTTGCGTTGTGGGGGAAGTATTTGTCTAAAGTGAATTAATAAAAATGGCTTCTAAAATTTAAAAAGGTGTGTTTAATTTTAAAAAGGGTAATCTAATGATTAGAACACCCTTTCTAACGTTTAGAAGCTACTACAATTAAAACTTAAAGTGCCTACTAATGTATGACGTAATTGTGTCAACGCTCCTGACCGGGCATTGTCCGTCAGGGAATAAGTGCACTCTGTCGGAAAGCTCTCTGGCCCATGCTGAGAAATTGTAGCTCCCATCTTTTTTCAAGCATTTTTCATTGAAAATATCAGCACTTGTTTCTTTGAATTTTATTGCAGCACTTAAAATCAATAGTTCATTTCGTGCATGTTTTTCTTTTGCACTTTCTGAGCGTTTATTAATACTATTTTTTGAATCAGGGTCTAAATCAGGTCGTTCAATATCATTGAGCATTGGCAGCTTATCGAAATCAAGGCCGCTTTCCATAAGCCGTTTAATATCATAATTAGTAACCCATAAATCATCATACCCGGCTTCAAACTCATAAGGGTCAAAATTAAACCTCTTGCCATTAGCCTGATCGATAAAAGGCTGGGCTGGCAGAATCTGAATTACTGGAGTTTCACCGCCCGTGAGGCACGGGAAAAATCCGGGGAAAAAATTCTTCACAGATAAAGATGACTCAAACTGATCGGGCATTACCCGCCACAGACCTAATGCAAAGCCATATCCGACAAGGAACCCTTTACTTTCTTGTTCCGTAAAGATGTCTGAACCAGATAATAGTTTATCCGGTTCAAAATAACGGCCATTAGTAAATTCAATAAAAGAGTGATTCGTTATCGCGCGGGTTTGCCCTGACATAGCATTAAAAGTACGAGGAAAATATAGTGATGAATACCAATCCTTTACATCGCTAAAATCTTCTCGAAGAAGAATTCGGCAGTGAAACCTTTTCAGCATCATGCTTATTTCTATTTTATTTTCAATAGCAAGGTTGATCAAATCTGACGGTTCAACCCCCAGAAATGATGCACCTCTGGACAATCTACAATATGAAAATGGAATTTTTACTTCTTTTTCTGCCATAACGTTACCCTCAACGCCCCTAATTAACTTGCGAGCCAGGCGGGTAGGGTTCCCCGCTTTTCGGTTGGCCGACCTAGACTCGCAAGACCAGTCTAATCTCTATTAGCTACAGGTAACAGAACCACATTTTGATGATTACCCGCAAGAAGTTCTAAGCGGTCATACCACTTGTTCAGCGCGTCCAGCTTCTCTGGCAAGTACAGACTACGGTTATAAATCGCCATAACTCCCGGCATTGAATGGCCCAGCAACTGTTCAACAACGTGCGGAGCGATACCCATATTATTCATATGCGTTGCAAGCGTTCGCCGTAGATCATGCAATGTCCAGGGTTCAGAATGCCCCAGTTTTTTATAAACACTACGGCCCCACTGGCTAACCGCTTCGCTATTCTTCACAACCCCAAGAAGGTAACCGGATGATTTTGTTTCATCGTGGAGCATTTCAATAAATGAACGCATCGCCTCAGGAACTGGACGCACAATCTTTTCACCACCTTTACTATGCGCTTTTGGTACTGTCCACACCCACGCCTCCATATCCCATTCGGCCCACTCTGACAATCTGGCCTCCTGGGTGCGGCAACCAAACAAAGTAGTGATCCTGAGCAAGTTTGTGTAGTAAGGCAGAAAAACATCGCCGGACGATATAGCAGCCCACAATCCCCCAACCTCTTTATCTTTCAGTACACGATCTTTTTTCGCCTGCTTTTTACCAACATCGGGAATACTCAAATCTTCAAGGGCGGTACTGACGGCGTAACGGCGAACGCGGCAGAATTTCAGAGCCTGCTTACACATCTGGAATACATAACCAGCAGCAACCGGCGTTTTCTTTTTCATCCTGTCAAAGCAGTCAAGCCAGTAACGGGTTTCGCAGTCAGCGAGCGCCATTTTCCCAATATAAGGGTAAATGTGTTTGCGCAGCTCCGCTTTATGCCGCTCAACGTTCGCACGGTTTTCTTCCGCATATTCGCGTATCCAGTATTCGATAGCTTCCTGCACCGTGACCGGTTTAAGCGTTTCCTGAGTAGTTAGCGCCAACTGGTGCTTTGGGTCTTTACCAGAGGCCAGCCACTGACGACATTTATCACGCGAGGAACGGGCCTCTTTGAGACTCATATCAGGGTAGCGCCCCAGAGTCAGCCGATGCAGCTTCTGCCCGTCGAGTCGGTAAGTAAACACCCAGCTAATGCCACCAGCTTTCGTTACCTTAGCGCTCAACCCGGCACCATCAGCATAAAACTCAATCTTACTGGCCGGGATGCCATGTAATCCCTTTAACTTCCTGTCGCTCAGTTTGTTAAGTTCGCCAGCCATAGACCATCACCCAGCCCAAAGTGTTTATACAAATGTTTATACAGAATTGCTTGCATAATAGCATAAACAACAAAAAGCACTGGAACAATATACAGTTACATTTTCATTTAACTGATTGATTTTAAATAAAATATAAAAACCACCGCAAAGCATGAAAACAGCTAATCTGACAGTACGGCATGAACTGATACTAATCAGCGAAATGTTTGTTTTAAAAGGCGCTACTCGGCATGGGGAAGCGCCTTTTTTATTCGCGTCACACGGGGGCTTTGGTGATGAAAGCAAGATGTGAACCTGTTTACTTTGGTGATGAATCCAAAAAGATAATCCAGGGTGATGCGCTGACTGAACTGAAAAAACTGCCGTCTGAAAGCATCGATCTGATCTTTGCCGACCCACCTTATAACATCGGGAAAGACTTTGACGGGTTAGTAGAATCCTGGGACGAAGAGAGCTTTCTGGCCTCGCTGTTCGAGTGCATTGATGAATGCCATCGAATATTAAAGCCACAAGGCACCATGTACATCATGAACAGTACGGAGAACATGCCGTACATCGATCTCAAATGCCGACAGCTTTTTACCATCAAAAGCCGTATTGTGTGGGCCTATGATAGCTCAGGAGTACAGGCCAAAAAGTACTTTGGCTCCATGTATGAACCGATCCTGATGATGGTCAAAGACCCCAAAAGCTATACATTTAACCGTGATGATATTTTGGTTGAAGCGAAAACCGGGGCGAAACGCGCGCTGATCGATTACAGAAAGAACCCACCTCAGCCCTACAACCAGAAAAAAGTACCCGGTAATGTCTGGGAGTTTCCACGCGTTCGCTACCTGATGGATGAATACGAAAACCACCCGACCCAAAAACCTAAAGCCCTGCTGGAACGCATCATTTTGGCCTCCTCGAACCCAAACGACTGGGTGTTAGATCCGTTCGCGGGTAGCTTCACTACCGGGGCAACGGCAGTGGATTTAGGGCGCCAGTTTATTGGTATTGAAATCAATGATGAATACGTAAAAATGGGACTGCGAAGACTGCGTATTAGCTCCCATTTTTCAGAGAATGAGCTTGCAAAGGTGAAAAAGCGCAAGACGAAAAACCTGTCTAAAAAGAATCGATTACCGGAAAAGAGCGGTGGGATTTCAGCAAAGTAAAAGCATTGTAAGTCTGCTTTTCAGCTTTTAGATTTCGTGTATATTCCCTGCACGCTTGGGCATGAATACACAGGATTTGGTAATGATTCGCAAGTATTGGTGGCTGGTTGTTTTTGCTGTCTTTGTTTTTCTTTTTGATGCACTACTCATTCAGTGGATAGAGTTGATGACAACAGAGCACGACAAGTGCCGAAATATGAACTCAGTGAATCCCCTCAAGCTGGTCAATTGCGTCGACCTCGAATAGTGCGCCCGGTGCTTACCGTTCTGTAACTGCCGTCAGTCCATGGCGGCAGAAACTAGCCAGCCTGATCCTCACCCTGAATCAATTGCAGCATGCAACCATCAGGGCTTAACATTTTTAATACATTATCGACTAATACAGGTGCTTGTTGGTAGAGATCATAACTCGCTGGATTCATTAACCAGTTTTTTATTATTCCGCTAAAACTGCCATGCAAAATAATGATGATAACGTCTAAATCAAGGCTGGTAGCGATCAAATTGTTAACCGCACACTGCTGCAAAGACTCACGAATACTTTGGTGACTCAGTCCTATTTTATCGCGAATCTCCTGCTCTGATATCATATCGTTATGAAATTCACATTTATGATATAAAATTTGCATTAATGCCTGCTGACGGGGATTCTCAGCAATATATTGCAAACCGACAACTAATTTCTCACGCAACCGCTGTAAAGGATTATCCCCCCAACGACCAATGAGTTTTTCCTGAATAAGGTTGCGGAGAGGAGGTTGTTGTAACCATAGCTCATTAAACAGCTGGGTCTTATTTTCAAAATGCCAGTAAAGTGCCCCCCGTGTCACGTTGGCGGCGTCCGCAATGTCGTTTAGCGTTGTATTGCCTACGCCTCGCACGGCAAACTGCGCTATCGCTGTTTCAATCAGGAGCTGGCGCGTTTTGAGGGCATCAGCTTTCGTTTTTCTGGCCATAGTTCCGAATGCCTAAGACAGAGTAGAGAATGATTAACTTTCTTATTTAATATTTACTATACGGAATAAATGTATCACCTGGCGATTGTTTAAACGAGTTCTAAACTATTTCATTTTGCTGATTACACACAAATAATCAAAACAAATAAACAACGCCAACACATTCACCAATCAGATAATCATTTCAATATGTATTTATACGCATCATAACATTGCGATTAACGACATAATAAGTCAGTAGCCGATTACTCTTTTTTTGTTTTTACGTGCCGTACATCGCCCCCATAAATAAGTATTGCTTACATCGCAAGCTAATAATTTGTAGGATAGCCAACTATTATTTTTTGTGCACGTTATCTCCCTCGCCTCACCCGGTAAATAACGAGCTTTCGGTTTTTTAAGGAATAGTAATGACGAAAAATGCCAGGTTCTCACTCCTGCCCTCATTCATCATCATCTCCGCTGCATTACTCGCCGGTTGTAACGATCAGGGAGATACACAAGCTCATCCTGCCGAGCCACAGGTTACTGTTCATGTCGTTGAGTCGGCTCCTTTAGCCGTGACGACTGAATTACCGGGACGAACGACCTCATTCCGTATTGCGGAAGTCCGCCCTCAGGTCAGCGGGATTGTACTTAAACGGAATTTCACCGAAGGGAGTGATGTTGAAGCAGGTCAATCGCTCTATCAGATCGACCCCGCAACCTACCAGGCAGACTATGACAGCGCCAAAGGTGAGCTGGCGAAGAGTGAAGCGGCTGCTGCAATTGCGCATTTAACCGTGAAACGCTACATCCCGCTGGTCGGCACAAAGTACATCAGCCAACAAGAGTACGATCAGGCCATTGCTGATGCGCGTCAGGCAGATGCTTCTGTTACTGCAGCAAAAGCAGCCGTTGAAAGCGCTCGCATTAATCTTGCCTACACCAAAGTCACATCGCCAATTAGCGGGCGTATCGGTAAATCCAACGTCACTGAAGGGGCGCTGGTCACCAATGGTCAGGCAACAGAGTTAGCTACCGTTCAGCAACTTGATCCTATTTATGTCGATGTCACGCAGTCCAGCAACGACTTTATGCGCCTCAAGCAATCCATTGAACAAGGTAGCCTGCATAAAGACAGCACCAGCAGCGCTGTTGAACTGGTGATGGAAAATGGCCAGGCCTACCCGCTGAAAGGCTCTTTGCAATTTTCTGACGTTACGGTTGATGAAAGCACCGGCTCCATCACCCTCAGAGCCGTGTTCCCTAACCCGCAGCACACCCTGTTACCAGGCATGTTTGTTCGCGCGCGTATCGATGAAGGTGTACAGCCCAATGCCATTCTCGTTCCACAACAGGGTGTAACGCGTACTCCGCGTGGTGATGCCACAGTGATGGTCGTTAACGACAAGAGCCAGGTTGAGCCTCGTGCCGTTGTCGCCGCGCAAGCTATTGGCGACAAATGGCTGATTAGCGACGGTTTAAAACCCGGCGATAAAGTCATCGTGAGCGGCTTACAGAAAGCACGCCCTGGCGTGCAGGTTAAAGCCACTACCGATGCCCCGGCAGCAGCTGCGGCGCAATAAGGTAAGCGGACATGGCAAACTTTTTTATTAGGCGACCTATCTTTGCCTGGGTGCTGGCCATCATTCTAATGATGGCGGGTGCTTTGGCGATCATGCAACTGCCCGTGGCGCAGTACCCTACCATCGCGCCCCCTGCCGTAGCGATTTCCGCAACCTACCCTGGTGCGGATGCACAGACGGTTCAGGACACAGTAACGCAGGTTATCGAACAGAACATGAACGGTATCGATAACCTGATGTATATGTCCTCCACCAGCGATTCAGCCGGGAGTGTGACCATCACACTGACGTTCCAGTCTGGGACCGACCCCGATATCGCGCAGGTCCAGGTGCAAAATAAGTTGCAGCTCGCCACACCGCTTCTGCCGCAGGAAGTCCAGCAGCAAGGTATCAGTGTTGAGAAATCGAGTAGCAGCTTTTTGATGGTTGCGGGTTTTGTTTCTGACAATCCGCAAACTACACAGGATGACATCTCCGATTACGTTGCCTCTAACGTTAAAGACACCATCAGTCGTCTGAACGGCGTTGGCGACGTGCAGCTGTTTGGTGCTCAGTACGCCATGCGCATCTGGCTGGATGCAAACTTGCTGAACAAGTACAAACTCACACCAGTCGATGTCATTAATCAGTTAAAAGTACAGAACGATCAGATAGCCGCAGGTCAGTTAGGTGGTACGCCGGCATTGCCTAATCAGCAGCTTAATGCCTCGATCATTGCGCAAACACGCCTTAAAGATCCAGAAGAGTTCGGCAAAGTCACCTTACGGGTGAACAGTGATGGCTCTGTTGTTCATCTGAAAGATGTCGCACGTATTGAGCTGGGCGGTGAAAACTATAATGTTGTTGCTCGCATTAACGGTAAACCAGCATCCGGTCTCGGTATTAAACTGGCCACCGGGGCAAACGCGCTGGATACCGCTAACGCCATCAAAGCCAAGTTGGTTGAACTGCAACCGTTCTTCCCGCAGGGAATGAAGGTCGTCTATCCGTACGACACGACGCCGTTTGTTACGATCTCTATTCACGAAGTGGTTAAAACGCTGTTTGAGGCGATCGTTCTGGTCTTCCTGGTCATGTATTTGTTCCTGCAAAACATCCGGGCGACGCTCATTCCGACCATCGCTGTCCCCGTCGTATTGTTGGGCACATTCGCCGTCCTTGCTGCGTTTGGCTACTCGATAAATACCCTAACGATGTTCGGGATGGTGCTCGCCATCGGCTTGTTGGTTGATGACGCGATAGTCGTGGTGGAAAACGTTGAACGCGTGATGATGGAAGATAATCTACCGCCGAAAGAGGCGACAGAGAAATCCATGTCACAAATTCAGGGTGCTCTGGTCGGTATCGCCATGGTGCTGTCTGCGGTATTTATCCCAATGGCCTTCTTTGGCGGTTCCACTGGGGCAATTTACCGACAGTTCTCAATCACGATTGTTTCTGCAATGGCGCTTTCCGTGCTGGTCGCCTTGATTCTGACGCCGGCACTGTGTGCAACATTACTGAAGCCCGTTTCTGCCGATCATCACGAGAAAAAAAGCGGCTTCTTTGGCTGGTTTAACGCCAAATTTGACCACAGCGTCAACCATTACACCAATAGCGTCAGTGGGATCATTCGCAAAACGGGGCGTTACCTGGTGGTGTATCTGGTCATTGTGATTGGGATGGCTGTACTCTTCATGCGCCTTCCAACCTCTTTCTTACCAGAGGAAGATCAGGGCGTATTCCTGACAATGATTCAGCTCCCGGCAGGGGCAACTCAAGAGCGTACTCAGAAAGTGCTGGATCAGGTCACTCACTACTATCTGAACAATGAAAAAGCGAATGTCGAGAGCGTCTTTACGGTTAACGGCTTTAGCTTCAGCGGTCAGGGACAAAACTCAGGGATGGCGTTCGTCAGCCTCAAACCCTGGGAAGAACGTAGCGGTAGCGAAAATAACGTTGAATCCGTTATTGCCCGCGCAACCCGGGCATTTAGTCAGATTCGCGATGGTTTAGTGTTCCCGTTCAACATGCCAGCCATTGTTGAGCTGGGTACGGCAACCGGTTTTGACTTTGAACTGATTGACCAGGGCGGGCTGGGACATGCCGCACTAACCCAAGCACGTAACCAGCTGCTGGGCATGGTGGCAAAACACCCTGACCTGCTGGTGCGCGTACGCCCTAACGGTCTTGAGGATACCGCGCAATTCAAGCTGGATGTCGATCAGGAAAAAGCACAAGCACTGGGTGTTTCATTATCTGATATCAACGAAACCATCTCTGCCGCCTTGGGGGGCTATTACGTCAATGACTTCATTGACCGTGGCCGCGTGAAAAAAGTGTACGTCCAGGCAGATGCTAAATTCCGTATGTTGCCGGAGGACATCAATAATCTGTATGTCCGCAGCGCCAATGGCGAAATGGTGCCATTTTCTACATTCAGTTCAGCACATTGGATTTACGGCTCGCCACGATTGGAACGTTACAATGGTATGCCATCAATGGAATTGCTGGGAGAAGCTGCGCCAGGCAGGAGTACCGGTGAGGCAATGGCCTTGATGGAAAGCCTTGCGGAAAAACTACCAAATGGTATCGGTCATGACTGGACGGGAATGTCCTATCAGGAACGACTGTCAGGCAACCAAGCTCCGGCGCTGTATGCCATCTCGCTGATCGTCGTCTTCCTTTGCCTTGCGGCATTGTATGAGAGCTGGTCGATTCCATTCTCTGTCATGCTTGTTGTACCGCTCGGTGTTGTTGGAGCATTGCTGGCAGCGTCACTTCGCGGGATGAATAACGACGTGTACTTCCAGGTGGGACTGCTAACGACCATCGGACTCTCTGCCAAAAACGCCATCCTGATCGTCGAATTTGCCAAAGACCTGATGGACAAAGAAGGCAAAGGGTTGATCGAAGCCACTCTCGAGGCTTCCCGCATGCGTCTTCGCCCTATCCTGATGACATCCCTGGCGTTTATTCTCGGGGTTATGCCTCTGGTTATCAGCCACGGTGCAGGTAGCGGTGCGCAGAATGCTGTTGGTACTGGTGTTATGGGGGGGATGCTCACCGCAACATTGTTAGCGATCTTCTTCGTTCCCGTCTTCTTCGTTGTCGTTAAACGGCGTTTTAGCCGGCACCACGATTAATTTGTAAAAAAAAGGCGTCCATGGACGCCTTTTTACATGATGATGAGTTCTTTATTTATTAATAAGATAGACATTTAATTCTGCTAAAACATTGCAGAAAAAACTTTCAGGCGCGCCCATTTTATCCATTATTTTTACAATCCACATGAATTGAGATTATTCCTCATGTCAGTCTTTTTTTAAGCAGTGGTAAAATAGCGGTCGAGTTCGCAGATGGCTGAGCGTTTGTCTTTGCTCAATTAGCGAAACGCTTATTTTTGAGGTAACACCATGAAAAGATTAATACCCGTTGCACTGCTTACCGCATTACTGGCTGGCTGTGCACACGATTCCCCTTGCGTGCCTGTCTATGACGATCAAGGGCGTCTGGTTCATACCAACACCTGTATGAAAGGCACCACACAGGATAACTGGGAAACTGCAGGCGCGATAGCCGGTGGTGCAGCTGCAGTTGCCGGCTTGACGCTTGGGATAGTTGCCTTGACGAAATAAATAATCATAAAAGCGCGGCCGTTGCCGCGCTTTTAGCCATAATGATTAAATCTTTATATAAGACAAAACGTTGGTTCATAGCATCGCTCATAAAATAAAATTATTATAGATTCGCTTCACATATCCATGACCTAAAATTAGCATTTTCTCTATTCTTCGTTATAACGCACATCCCTTTCATTATTCTCACGCTGCGGATATTCACGCCCGAAATTGTTATCTTGCGTCCTGTCTGAAATTTAAATATTTTGCGCTGAAATGTGGCTTACGTTTCAATTTTGCACCACTTCGGGGCGCTGCATTTATTTTTTCCTGTCTACACTCTGCATATTGCGTCGAATAATCGTGCGCAAAAACCTGGCACTACCTTTGCTTAGAAGAGTATGGCCAAAGCCACAGACAGGTAAAAGACGTTTGTAGAACGTTTCCATAACAATAATTCCTCCACACAGGATGCTCTATGAAAAAGATGATAATAGCCAGCCTGGCTGCGGCCGGCGTGCTGCTTGCGGTTGCAAATCAGGCACATGCCGGCGCAACTCTCGATGCCGTAAAGAAAAAGGGTTTTGTGCAATGTGGTATCAGTGATGGCCTGCCTGGTTTTTCTTACGCTGATGCAAGCGGTAAATTCTCTGGTATTGATGTCGATGTATGTCGTGGCGTTGCCGCTGCCGTATTTGGTGATGACAGCAAAGTAAAATATACCCCACTCACCGCCAAAGAGCGCTTCACCGCATTACAGTCTGGTGAGGTCGATATGCTTTCCCGTAATACCACATGGACTTCCTCTCGTGATGCGGGGATGGGCATGTCTTTTACTGGCGTAACCTATTACGACGGCATTGGTTTTCTCACCCATAATAAAGCGGGTCTGAAGAGCGCTAAAGAACTGGATGGCGCTACGGTTTGTATTCAGGCAGGAACAGATACTGAACTGAATGTGGCCGACTACTTTAAAGCCAATAACATGAAGTATACCCCTGTCACCTTTGACCGTTCTGATGAGTCCGCTAAAGCGCTGGAATCAGGGCGCTGCGATACGCTTGCTTCCGACCAGTCTCAGTTGTACGCCCTGCGGATCAAACTGAGCAACCCCGCAGAATGGATTGTACTGCCAGAAGTTATTTCTAAAGAACCACTGGGGCCAGTCGTGCGTCGTGGTGACGACGAGTGGTTCTCAATTGTTCGCTGGACGTTGTTCGCTATGCTGAACGCCGAAGAGATGGGTGTTAACTCGAAAAATGTTGACGAAAAAGCGGCAAATCCGGCAACACCGGATATGGCGCACCTGTTAGGTAAAGAGGGGGACTATGGCAAGGATCTGAAACTTGATAACAAATGGGCTTACAACATTATCAAGCAGGTAGGTAACTACTCGGAGATCTTTGAACGTAACGTTGGATCGGAAAGCCCGCTGAAGATCAAGCGTGGACAGAACAACCTCTGGAATAACGGTGGCATTCAGTATGCACCACCCGTGCGCTAATGCGCAGTGATGCAACGAGCGCCGCAACTGCGGCGCTCAGCCCAGAGTCATAGTTACCGAGGTTTTCTTATGTCCCATCGCCGCTCAAACGTAAAAGGATCGTTATCCTTTTCTAACCCTGCGGTCCGCGCCTGGTTATTTCAAATACTCGCTGTGATTGCAGTCGTTAGCATTGCGGTCTATCTCATTCATAACACTATTAATAACCTGAGCAGTCGCGGTATTACCTCGGGCTTTTCTTTTCTCGAACGCAGTGCCGGATTTGGTATCGTTCAGCATCTGATTGATTACGAGCAAGGCGATACATATGGCCGCGTCTTTATCGTCGGTCTGCTTAATACACTGTTAGTCTCCGCATTGTGCATTGTTTTCGCATCATTTCTCGGCTTTTTTCTCGGACTGGCACGGCTGTCGGATAACTGGTTACTGCGAAAGCTCTCTACGATTTATATCGAAACGTTCCGCAATATCCCGCCATTGCTGCAGATCTTCTTTTGGTATTTTGCCGTATTACGGAATTTGCCCGGACCGCGGCAGGCTGTTAGTACCCTGGATCTGGTCTTTCTGAGCAATCGTGGGCTCTACATTCCGGCACCACAGATGGGAGAAGGACTGATTACCTTCTGTGCCGCAATCGTGATTGCCGTCATCATCACCATTGGATTATTTCGCTTCAACAAAATGCACCAGACCAAAACAGGCCAGTTACGCCGAACATGGCCAACAGCCCTGGTGCTAATCGTGTTCCTACCGATGATTTCACATTGGATTTTCGGTGCGGCGCTGCACTGGGATATCCCTGAACTGCGCGGGTTTAACTTCCGTGGCGGTATGGTGCTTATTCCAGAATTGGCCGCCCTGACACTGGCGCTTTCTGTATACACCTCTGCATTTATTGCTGAAATTATCCGGGCGGGGATACAGGCAGTCCCTTATGGGCAGCATGAAGCGGCACGTTCTCTGGGCCTACCAAACCGGGTAACCCTGCGGCAGGTCATCATCCCACAGGCGTTGCGTGTCATTATTCCCCCACTGACGAGTCAGTATCTGAATATCGTCAAGAACTCCTCTCTCGCAGCCGCCATTGGCTACCCGGATATGGTGTCATTGTTTGCCGGAACCGTGCTCAATCAAACAGGGCAGGCCATCGAAACTATCGCCATCACCATGTCGGTTTACTTGATCATCAGCCTGAGTATTTCTCTGTTGATGAATATTTATAACCGCCGCATCGCACTGATTGAGCGCTAAGGAGCCATGATGACAAAAGCACTGCTGTCTCACCCCGCGCGCCCGAGCAGTAACCCGGTAAGTCGCATTCTATTTTGGGTACGTAAAAACCTGTTCTCTGGTTGGTCAAACAGCCTACTCACATTGCTATGCGTATGGCTTATTTGGTCGTTCCTTCCCCCGCTGTTGAACTGGGCATTCCTGCAGGCCAACTGGGTCGGTTCTACCCGGGCCGACTGTACCAAAGCAGGGGCTTGTTGGGTGTTCATCCATGAACGCTTTGGGCAATTCATGTATGGACTGTATCCACACGATCAACGCTGGCGCGTCAATCTGGCCCTGATTATTGGTCTGCTTTCCATCATCCCGATGTTCTTGAAAACCATCCCCCATCGTGGCCGCTATATCGCCATCTGGGCGGTGGTGTATCCCCTTACCGTCTGGTGGCTGATGTACGGTGGTTTTCTCGGGATTGAGCGAGTAGAAACCCGGCAGTGGGGGGGATTAACACTGACTCTGATTATCGCCTCCGTGGGTATCGCGGGCGCGCTTCCATGGGGAATTTTACTGGCGTTAGGCCGCCGTTCTCATATGCCGATCGTGCGTGTTTTATCGGTCATTTTCATTGAGTTCTGGCGTGGTGTACCGCTTATAACCGTCCTGTTTATGTCCTCAGTCATGCTCCCGCTATTTATGTCGGAAGGTACAACTATCGACAAACTTATTCGGGCACTGGTTGGCGTCATTCTTTTCCAGTCAGCCTATGTTGCTGAAGTGGTACGCGGGGGATTACAGGCCTTACCAAAAGGGCAGTACGAAGCCGCTGAATCACTGGCGCTCGGGTACTGGAAAACGCAGGGGCTGGTTATTCTTCCCCAGGCACTGAAGCTGGTCATTCCCGGTTTGGTCAATACCATCATCGCGCTATTCAAGGATACCAGTCTGGTCATCATCATCGGCCTGTTCGACCTCTTTAGCAGCGTCCAGCAAGCAACTGTCGACCCGGCCTGGTTGGGGATGTCGACAGAAGGATATGTTTTCGCTGCACTGATTTACTGGGTTTTCTGTTTCAGCATGTCGCGCTATAGCCAGCATCTGGAAAAACGTTTTAACACCGGGCGTACACCGCACTGAGGAATTTATGAGCCAAATAGTAATACCGTCCACTGACGCGATGATTACGCTGGAAAACGTCAACAAATGGTATGGGCAGTTTCATGTCCTGAAGAATATCAACCTGCAGGTAAAACAGGGAGAGCGTATCGTATTGTGCGGACCTTCTGGTTCCGGAAAATCGACGACTATCCGCTGTATTAACCATCTGGAAGAACATCAGCAAGGGCGTATTGTCGTGGATGGAATCGAACTCAACAAAGATATCCGCAATATCGAACGTGTCAGACAGGAAGTTGGCATGGTCTTCCAGCACTTTAATCTCTTCCCTCATTTAACGGTTCTGCAAAACTGCACACTGGCCCCTATTTGGGTGCAAAAGATGCCGAAGAAAGAAGCCGAAGTGCTGGCAATGCACTACCTTGAGCGGGTCCGCATTGCTGAACATGCACATAAGTATCCCGGGCAAATTTCCGGTGGTCAGCAACAGCGTGTCGCTATTGCGCGCTCGCTGTGCATGAAACCCAAAATCATGCTGTTTGACGAGCCCACGTCAGCGTTAGATCCCGAAATGGTAAAGGAAGTACTGGATACGATGATTGGCCTGGCGCAATCGGGAATGACAATGCTGTGTGTAACACATGAAATGGGGTTCGCCCGCACGGTAGCGGATCGGGTGATCTTTATGGATCTTGGTGAGATTGTCGAACAGGCGCCTCCAGATGAATTTTTTGCCCACCCTAAATCCGAACGAACTCGTGCCTTTTTGTCGCAGGTTATACATTAATGCCCCAATTGCCTGCACGTATCAGGCCGACCTCGTGGGCCGGGTAAAGCGTTTGCGCGTATCCGGCCTATTTTCCCTGATACGTTAAAAACGCAAAAAGGCCCAGTCTTTCGACTGGGCCTTTCGCTTTTATTTGATGTCTGGCAGTTCCCTACTCTCGCATGGGGAGACCCCACACTACCATCGGCGCTACGGCGTTTCACTTCTGAGTTCGGCATGGGGTCAGGTGGGACCACCGCGCTACAGCCGCCAGACAAATTCTTTACTAAGTGCCAAACTTTAACCCGAAAAACTGGTGCTGATACCCAGAGTCGAACTGGGGACCTCACCCTTACCAAGGGTGCGCTCTACCAACTGAGCCATATCAGCACACTAAATTTGATGCCTGGCAGTTCCCTACTCTCGCATGGGGAGACCCCACACTACCATCGGCGCTACGGCGTTTCACTTCTGAGTTCGGCATGGGGTCAGGTGGGACCACCGCGCTACAGCCGCCAGGCAAATTCTGTTTATCAGACCGCTTTTTGCGTTCTGATGTAATCTGTAATCAAGCTGAATTTCGATGTCTGTCTTTCGCCAAAACACCTTCGGCGTTGTAAGGTTAAGCCTCACGGTTCATTAGTATCGGTTAGCTCAATGTATCGCTACACTTACACACCCGACCTATCAACGTCGTCGTCTTCAACGTTCCTTCAGGAGACTTATAGTCTCAGGGAGAACTCATCTCGGGGCAAGTTTCGTGCTTAGATGCTTTCAGCACTTATCTCTTCCGCATTTAGCTACCGGGCAATGCCATTGGCATGACAACCCGAACACCAGTGATGCGTCCACTCCGGTCCTCTCGTACTAGGAGCAGCCCCCCTCAATTCTCCAGCGCCCACGGCAGATAGGGACCGAACTGTCTCACGACGTTCTAAACCCAGCTCGCGTACCACTTTAAATGGCGAACAGCCATACCCTTGGGACCTACTTCAGCCCCAGGATGTGATGAGCCGACATCGAGGTGCCAAACACCGCCGTCGATATGAACTCTTGGGCGGTATCAGCCTGTTATCCCCGGAGTACCTTTTATCCGTTGAGCGATGGCCCTTCCATTCAGAACCACCGGATCACTAAGACCTGCTTTCGCACCTGCTCGAGCCGTCACTCTCGCAGTCAAGCTAGCTTATGCCTTTGCACTAACCTCCTGATGTCCGACCAGGATTAGCTAACCTTCGTGCTCCTCCGTTACTCTTTAGGAGGAGACCGCCCCAGTCAAACTACCCACCAGACACTGTCCGCAACCCGGATCACGGGTCTACGTTAGAACACCAGCCATTAAAGGGTGGTATTTCAAGGTCGGCTCCACGCAGACTGGCGTCCACGCTTCAAAGCCTCCCACCTATCCTACACATCAAGGACCAGTGTTCAGTGTCAAGCTATAGTAAAGGTTCACGGGGTCTTTCCGTCTTGCCGCGGGTACACTGCATCTTCACAGCGAGTTCAATTTCACTGAGTCTCGGGTGGAGACAGCCTGGCCATCATTACGCCATTCGTGCAGGTCGGAACTTACCCGACAAGGAATTTCGCTACCTTAGGACCGTTATAGTTACGGCCGCCGTTTACCGGGGCTTCGATCAAGAGCTTCTCCTTACGGATAACCCCATCAATTAACCTTCCGGCACCGGGCAGGCGTCACACCGTATACGTCCACTTTCGTGTTTGCACAGTGCTGTGTTTTTAATAAACAGTTGCAGCCAGCTGGTATCTTCGACTGATTTCAGCTCCATGAGTAAATCACTTCACCTACATATCAGCGTGCCTTCTCCCGAAGTTACGGCACCATTTTGCCTAGTTCCTTCACCCGAGTTCTCTCAAGCGCCTTGGTATTCTCTACCTGACCACCTGTGTCGGTTTGGGGTACGATTTGATGTTACCTGATGCTTAGAGGCTTTTCCTGGAAGCAGGGCATTTGTTACTTCAGCACCGTAGTGCCTCGTCATCACACCTCAGCGTTAAAAGAAGTCCGGATTTACCTAAACTTCCCGCCTACATGCTTAAACCGGGACAACCGTCGCCCGGCTAACATAGCCTTCTCCGTCCCCCCTTCGCAGTAACACCAAGTACAGGAATATTAACCTGTTTCCCATCGACTACGCCTTTCGGCCTCGCCTTAGGGGTCGACTCACCCTGCCCCGATTAACGTTGGACAGGAACCCTTGGTCTTCCGGCGTGCGGGTTTTTCACCCGCATTATCGTTACTTATGTCAGCATTCGCACTTCTGATACCTCCAGCACCCCTCACAGGACACCTTCAACGGCTTACAGAACGCTCCCCTACCCAACAACACATAGTGTCGCTGCCGCAGCTTCGGTGCACAGTTTAGCCCCGTTACATCTTCCGCGCAGGCCGACTCGACCAGTGAGCTATTACGCTTTCTTTAAATGATGGCTGCTTCTAAGCCAACATCCTGGCTGTCTGTGCCTTCCCACATCGTTTCCCACTTAACTGTGACTTTGGGACCTTAGCTGGCGGTCTGGGTTGTTTCCCTCTTCACGACGGACGTTAGCACCCGCCGTGTGTCTCCCGTGATAACATTCTTCGGTATTCGCAGTTTGCATCGGGTTGGTAAGTCGGGATGACCCCCTAGCCGAAACA
This sequence comes from Citrobacter sp. RHBSTW-00671, assembly GCF_014103415.1. Taxonomy (NCBI): domain Bacteria; kingdom Pseudomonadati; phylum Pseudomonadota; class Gammaproteobacteria; order Enterobacterales; family Enterobacteriaceae; genus Citrobacter; species Citrobacter sp. RHBSTW-00671. The sequence continues at coordinate 955,071 of NZ_JABXPR010000001.1, read as the reverse complement.
GTGCTCTACCCCCGAAGATGAATTCACGAGGCGCTACCTAAATAGCTTTCGGGGAGAACCAGCTATCTCCCGGTTTGATTGGCCTTTCACCCCCAGCCACAAGTCATCCGCTAATTTTTCAACATTAGTCGGTTCGGTCCTCCAGTTAGTGTTACCCAACCTTCAACCTGCCCATGGCTAGATCACCGGGTTTCGGGTCTATACCCTGCAACTTAACGCCCAGTTAAGACTCGGTTTCCCTTCGGCTCCCCTATTCGGTTAACCTTGCTACAGAATATAAGTCGCTGACCCATTATACAAAAGGTACGCAGTCACCCCATAAAGAGGCTCCCACTGCTTGTACGTACACGGTTTCAGGTTCTTTTTCACTCCCCTCGCCGGGGTTCTTTTCGCCTTTCCCTCACGGTACTGGTTCACTATCGGTCAGTCAGGAGTATTTAGCCTTGGAGGATGGTCCCCCCATATTCAGACAGGATACCACGTGTCCCGCCCTACTCTTCGAGTTCACAACACATGCGATTTTGTGTACGGGACTATCACCCTGTACCGTCGGACTTTCCAGACCGTTCCACTACCACACATGCTGATTCAGACTCTGGGCTGCTCCCCGTTCGCTCGCCGCTACTGGGGGAATCTCGGTTGATTTCTTTTCCTCGGGGTACTTAGATGTTTCAGTTCCCCCGGTTCGCTTCATTACGCTATGTATTCACGTAATGATAGTGTGACGAATCACACTGGGTTTCCCCATTCGGAAATCGCCGGTTATAACGGTTCATATCACCTTACCGACGCTTATCGCAGATTAGCACGTCCTTCATCGCCTCTGACTGCCAGGGCATCCACCGTGTACGCTTAGTCGCTTAACCTCACAACCCGAAGATGTTTCGTAAAACACCACCGTGTTGCGAAAATTTGAGAGACTCGAACACACCGCTTTTCATTTCTTATTACGGAGAAATGAAACAGTGTGTCGTTTCAATTTTCAGCTTGATCCAGATTTTTAAAGAGCAAAACTTCTTAATGCACTCGAAAGTACATTCAGAAGTTCATCATTCATCAGACAATCTGTGTGAGCACTACAAAGAACGTTTCTTTAAGGTAAGGAGGTGATCCAACCGCAGGTTCCCCTACGGTTACCTTGTTACGACTTCACCCCAGTCATGAATCACAAAGTGGTAAGCGCCCTCCCGAAGGTTAAGCTACCTACTTCTTTTGCAACCCACTCCCATGGTGTGACGGGCGGTGTGTACAAGGCCCGGGAACGTATTCACCGTGGCATTCTGATCCACGATTACTAGCGATTCCGACTTCATGGAGTCGAGTTGCAGACTCCAATCCGGACTACGACGCACTTTATGAGGTCCGCTTGCTCTCGCGAGGTCGCTTCTCTTTGTATGCGCCATTGTAGCACGTGTGTAGCCCTACTCGTAAGGGCCATGATGACTTGACGTCATCCCCACCTTCCTCCAGTTTATCACTGGCAGTCTCCTTTGAGTTCCCGGCCGGACCGCTGGCAACAAAGGATAAGGGTTGCGCTCGTTGCGGGACTTAACCCAACATTTCACAACACGAGCTGACGACAGCCATGCAGCACCTGTCTCACGGTTCCCGAAGGCACTAAAGCATCTCTGCTAAATTCCGTGGATGTCAAGAGTAGGTAAGGTTCTTCGCGTTGCATCGAATTAAACCACATGCTCCACCGCTTGTGCGGGCCCCCGTCAATTCATTTGAGTTTTAACCTTGCGGCCGTACTCCCCAGGCGGTCGACTTAACGCGTTAGCTCCGGAAGCCACGCCTCAAGGGCACAACCTCCAAGTCGACATCGTTTACGGCGTGGACTACCAGGGTATCTAATCCTGTTTGCTCCCCACGCTTTCGCACCTGAGCGTCAGTCTTTGTCCAGGGGGCCGCCTTCGCCACCGGTATTCCTCCAGATCTCTACGCATTTCACCGCTACACCTGGAATTCTACCCCCCTCTACAAGACTCTAGCCTGCCAGTTTCGGATGCAGTTCCCAGGTTGAGCCCGGGGATTTCACATCCGACTTGACAGACCGCCTGCGTGCGCTTTACGCCCAGTAATTCCGATTAACGCTTGCACCCTCCGTATTACCGCGGCTGCTGGCACGGAGTTAGCCGGTGCTTCTTCTGCGAGTAACGTCAATTGCTAAGGTTATTAACCTCAACACCTTCCTCCTCGCTGAAAGTACTTTACAACCCGAAGGCCTTCTTCATACACGCGGCATGGCTGCATCAGGCTTGCGCCCATTGTGCAATATTCCCCACTGCTGCCTCCCGTAGGAGTCTGGACCGTGTCTCAGTTCCAGTGTGGCTGGTCATCCTCTCAGACCAGCTAGGGATCGTCGCCTAGGTGAGCCGTTACCCCACCTACTAGCTAATCCCATCTGGGCACATCCGATGGCAAGAGGCCCGAAGGTCCCCCTCTTTGGTCTTGCGACGTTATGCGGTATTAGCTACCGTTTCCAGTAGTTATCCCCCTCCATCGGGCAGTTTCCCAGACATTACTCACCCGTCCGCCACTCGTCACCCAAGAGCAAGCTCTCTGTGCTACCGTTCGACTTGCATGTGTTAGGCCTGCCGCCAGCGTTCAATCTGAGCCATGATCAAACTCTTCAATTTAAGTTTGATGCTCGTGAATTAAACTTCGTAATGAATTACGTATGTTCACTCAGAGACTTGGTATTCATTTTTCGTCTTGCGACGTTAAGAATCCGTATCTTCGAGTGCCCACACAGATTGTCTGATAAATTGTTAAAGAGCAGTTGCGACGCGCTTTAGCGCTCTGTCGCGAGGTGGCGTATATTACGCTTTCCTCTTTCAGAGTCAACCTCTTATTTTCAGGTTTTTCTCTTCAACCGAACTGGCTGTTTGTGTGAAGTGATTCACATCCGCCGTGTCGATGGAGGCGCATTATAGGGATCCCATTCTTAAGCACAAGTGTTTTTTGGATCTTTTTTGCCGAATGCTTGTTTTTCACTCCTTTCGCTACATTCCTGTGCAATTTGGCTGATTTTTGATAACTAAATCACTTGCACAGTCTCAATAATCCAACCAAAGTCTTCATTACCGCCCTATTTTCATTGAGGTAAACATGTCTGATGTACTGCGTCCTTATAAGGATCTTTTCCCACAGATCGGCAAACGCGTCATGATCGATAGTAGTAGTGTTGTCATTGGCGATGCCCGTCTGGCTGATGATGTCGGGATTTGGCCACTGGTTGCGATTCGTGGTGACGTGAACTACGTACAGATTGGCGCCCGTACAAACATTCAGGATGGCAGCGTGCTGCATGTCACACATAAATCCACATCTAATCCGCAAGGCAACCCTCTGATCGTTGGCGAGGATGTGACTGTAGGTCATAAAGTCATGCTGCACGGCTGCATCATTGGCAACCGCGTTTTAGTCGGTATGGGATCGATTTTGCTGGACGGCGTAGTAGTAGAAGATGACGTCATGATCGGAGCGGGAAGTCTGGTACCGCAAAACAAGCGCCTGGAGAGCGGATATCTGTATCTGGGAAGCCCGGTTAAACAAATCCGCCCACTAACTGATGAAGAGAAAGCAGGTCTACAGTACTCTGCTAACAACTACGTGAAGTGGAAAGATGAGTATTTAGGTCAGGATAACCACACCCAACCTTGATCATCTTCCTGCTGGGCCTGGATCAATGCTTCAGCCTCTTCTTCCAGATCCCAGCGATATTCGCGAAAAGTCTCAAGCCACTGTTCAGGCGTGTCGCCGCCAAAACGATGCGCCAGTGTCTCTCCTTTTATGGCGCATTTTAGCTGCATACCATGAACCATCGCCGGGAAGACGACGGAACTAATCTCCACCACCCACTCTTCCCTATCAGGGAATTGAATCGCCTGATTCATGCAGAAAGTTCCTGTTGCAGTGTTTTAATCACAGGCTCAATCTCCGGCAGTACACCATGCCAGAGCAAAACAGCATGTGCCGCTTGCCCCACCAGCATTCCCAAACCATCGGCACAATGTTTTGCGCCATGTGATACGCACCAGGAAAGGAACGGGGTATTCCCCTTTTGGTAGAACATGTCGTAACAATAGACCGAAGAATGAATAAGCGATGCCGGAATGGCTGGAACATCACCGCTAATACCACTGGACGTTGCGTTGATGATCAGATCGAAGGTGTAATTATCCAGCTCATCCATTCCCACCGCCTGAACGCTGCCGGTGTGGGAGAAGAGCTGCGCCAACTCTTCAGCACGTGAGGCTGTACGATTAACAATAGTCACCGCGCAATCCATAGACAGGAGAGGCAGCAACACGCCACGGGACGCTCCACCAGCCCCAATCAGCAGTATGCGAGACCCGGGATGAATGAAAGACAAACGCTCAAGATCGCTAAGCAGGCCGATGCCATCGGTGTTATCACCCAGTAAACGCCCATCCTCCAGCCGTTTTAGGGTATTGACCGCCCCAGCCAGCGATGCCCGTTCTGTGAGTTCATCAGCACGCGCAAACGCCTCTTCTTTAAAGGGAACGGTAACATTAGCCCCTTTCCCCCCATCAGCAAAAAAGGCATTGAGCGTATTCACAAAGTTATTGATGGGCGCCAGCACCCGACCATAAGAGTGATCAATCTTCAGCTGCCGGGCAAATTGCTGATGAATAAAAGGCGACTTGCTGTGCGCTACCGGATTACCAAAAACAGCATAGGCTTCTTTCATATTACCCCTGTCGAAACTGTTCACCCGTCAAAGCATCTCTGATTTCCGAGGGATTCAAACGCCCGCCGGTATTACCTTCAATCACTGGAAAATCTTCCCCGAACTGCGCTCGGACTTCCTCTACCGTTCTGCAGGGTGGCAGTCCACTCAGATTGGCACTAGTAGAAACTAATGGCTTGCCATAAGCCTGGCACAATGCAACCACCAGCGGGTGATCCGTGACGCGCACGGCGAGCGAATCAAAACGACCGGTCAGCCAACGCGGCGTTGTCACAGGTGCCGGGAAAACGAAGGTGACAGGGCCAGGCCAGCGCGCGAAAACAGCTTCACGTTGAGCATCGGTGAGCATGCTGTCATCAATATACGGTTTGAGTTGATCAAAGTTTGCCGCAATCAAAATCAAACCTTTATCTATTGGACGTTGTTTGAGTTCCAACAGACGCGTTACCGCCGTTTCACTGTCAGGATCACACCCGACACCAAAAACAGCTTCTGTTGGATAAGCGATGACATTTTCTTGTTGCAGAACCTCTATCGCGGCAGCGATGGGGTCCATGGGCAGGTTTTTATTCACTTTTTTATTCCGCCGGGATCGGCTTTCCACATTGTTTACTGGCACAGAAATGCTTCACACCCTGCGCGGTTTTCTTTTCGATGAGTAGCGGATAGTGGCACTCTGGACACTCTCCGGCTAACGGTTTGAAGTTAATGACAAACTGACATTCCGGATAGCGATCGCAGGAGTAGAAGGTTTTGCCATAACGTGAACGCCGCTGAACCAAATGGCCCGTCTGGCATTGGGGGCATACTATTGCGGTTTCATCAGGCTTATCGATAAGCTCAGTGTGATCGCAGGCAGGGTAATCACTGCACCCAATAAACATACCGAATCGTCCCTGCCTCAGCACCAGTTCAGCGCCACATGCAGGGCAGAATTTACCCTCCAGAACTTTGACTATATGTCCGTCCGCAGATGATTTCAGCGGACGGACATAATCGCATTCTGGATAGTGTGAGCAACCGAGAAACGGGCCGTGTTTCCCGGAACGAATAACCAGTTCAGCCCCACATTGTGGGCAGGGCTCGTTTTTACGCACCGTAAACAGTGCTGATTTAGCCATAACAACTCATACTAAATGAAGATTGATTAATGCAGCATACCTTCATTCACTTCAAAGAGTAATTCTTCCATTTGCTGATAGGCATTTTCGCAGCCTGGAATGTTGAACAGAACCATCAGGATCACCCACTTCAGGTCTTCCAGATCAAACTCAGCCGTATCCAGCGCAAGTACGCGCTCTATTACCATTTCTCGCGTTTCGAGGTTTAGCACCTGAATCTGCTCCAGGAATAGCAGGAACCCCCGACAGCTCGCATCCAGCCGATCGCACTCTTCTGCAGTATAAATACGTACAGAGAGAGGATCTGATGCAAGCTGCATAGGTTCGGCAAGGCCGTCCTGATAATCAGCAAGCTTTTCCAGCCACAGTAACGCGTTGTAGATGTCTTCACGATCAAAACCAGCGTCGGTAAGATCCCGTTCCAGTTTGTCCTGATCCACACGCAGCTCAGCTTCGTTATGGATATATGTCTCAAACAAATACATTAGTACGTCGAACATGGCTTGCCCTCCTCAATCGGACATAGCCGCCGGGTACAGCTGCGATCCATCCTGCTAACTCCAGTTCGAGCAGTTGAGCCACTACCTCTGGCACAGGTTGGCCGGCACGTTCAGCGACGACGTCAACAGGTGTTACCTCATCTCCTACGTTAGCCAGGAGCTCTGAAAATGGCAATGCCACCTCTTCGTGATCCGGCGAATAAATTGATTTTTCAGGCTCATCTGGCAGCCATTGCAGCCCATATTGCAAACTTTCCAGTATTTCCTCTGGTGCCGTCACAAGCATGGCTCCCTGCTGAATGAGCCAATGGGGGCCTTCACTTCCCGGGCTCCCTATCGGTCCAGGCAAAGCAAAAACCTCCCGTCCTTGTTCCAGCGCACAGCGTGCAGTGACTAATGAGCCACTACGCTGTGCCGCTTCAACAACCAGTACTCCCTTACTTAGACCACTAATAATACGATTTCGTCGGGGAAAATTACGCGGTAAAGGGAGCATATCCAAAGGAAACTCGGACACCAGCGCGCCCCCGGCCTCTATCAAGCTTTCAGCAAGACGAACATGTCGCCGTGGATATATGGTTTCCAGACCATTTCCCAGTACCGCAATACTGGCCCCGTGTGTATTTATCGCTGCAGTATGCGCCACACCGTCAATCCCTTTAGCCAGTCCGCTAGTGATCGTCACACCACATGCTGCAAGCTTTTCACAGAACAACCGCGCCCATCGTTCGCCATACCAGGAGTACTGCCGACTGCCGACAACAGCAACTTGAAATGAGTGAAGACACTCAGGGCGACCGGCAATGAAAAGTACGCCAGGGTAATCCTCAATAGCACGCAGCTGTGGCGGAAAATACTTGCTGTCGGCAAAAACCAGATGATGATGGGGTAACTCAAGCCAACGCAGCGTTTTTTCCAGTGACGGCTCAGAAAAAGCCAGAAAACGTTCGATCTGGCGAGGAGTGAGCCCTGCATGCCGAAGTATCGTATTGTTAATACTTGGTTGAGCAATAAGCCAGTGAGCAGTGCGCACCATCTCATCACCATACAGTTCATTCACTTGTGCTAAACGCAACCAAATCTCAATATGGGTCATCCCTGTTCCCCTGCCACAAGCAGTCCTGGCAATCTTTGCGATTGGTCACTGATGCTGTCAATCAGAGCGGGTTTTGTCTAGAATAGAGGTAATAATCTTTCCAATTCCTGAACACAACTCTGGATAACTATGTCAGTTTTGCAAGTGTTACATATTCCGGACGAGCGTCTTCGCAAAGTCGCAAAGCCGGTTGAAGAAGTGAATGCAGAAATTCAGCGTATCGTTGATGATATGTTCGAAACGATGTACGCCGAAGAAGGTATCGGTCTGGCCGCAACACAGGTCGATATTCATCAGCGCATCATTGTTATTGATGTCTCTGAAAACCGTGACGAGCGTCTGGTACTCATTAACCCAGAGCTGCTGGAGAAAGACGGCGAAACGGGCATTGAAGAAGGCTGCCTGTCGATTCCTGAACAACGTGCATTAGTACCGCGCGCTGAAAAAGTAAAAATTCGTGCGCTCGATCGCGACGGCAAGCCTTTTGAACTGGAGGCCGATGGCCTGTTGGCTATCTGCATCCAACATGAAATGGATCACCTGGTCGGTAAACTGTTTATCGATTATCTGTCTCCGTTGAAGCAACAACGTATTCGTCAGAAAGTTGAAAAACTCGACCGCCTGAACGCCCGAGCTTAAGGACAAGAATCAACGTGTCAGACTCACTACGTATTATTTTTGCGGGTACACCTGACTTTGCAGCGCGTCATCTCGACGCGCTGTTGTCTTCTGGACATAACGTCGTTGGGGTGTTTACCCAACCGGACCGCCCTGCGGGACGTGGTAAAAAGCTGATGCCCAGCCCGGTGAAAGTACTGGCGGAAGAAAAAGGGATACCCGTTTTCCAGCCTGTATCTCTTCGTCCCCAGGAAAACCAACAACTGGTTTCTGATCTGCACGCAGATGTAATGGTGGTGGTGGCATATGGCCTGATTCTGCCAAAAGCCGTACTGGATATGCCGCGTCTGGGTTGTATCAACGTTCACGGTTCACTGCTTCCACGTTGGCGTGGAGCCGCGCCGATCCAGCGTTCATTGTGGGCAGGCGACACCGAAACCGGTGTAACCATCATGCAGATGGATGTCGGTCTGGACACTGGCGATATGCTGCATAAACTGTCCTGCCCAATTACGGCAGAAGATACCAGCGGTTCGTTATACGACAAGCTTGCAAATTTAGGGCCTCAGGGGCTGATTGAAACGCTAAAACAGCTGGCTGCCGGCACACTAAAACCAGTTGTTCAGGATGAATCTCTGGTTACGCATGCAGAAAAACTCAGCAAAGAAGAGGCCCGTATCGACTGGTCGCTTTCGGCTATTCAATTGGAACGCTGCATCCGCGCCTTTAACCCGTGGCCAATGAGCTGGCTTGAAATCGACGGTCAGCCAGTGAAAGTCTGGCAAGCTTCGGTTATTGCTGTAAACACCCAGGCCGAGCCAGGCACCATTCTTGAGGCGACAAAGCAGGGTATCCAGGTCGCAACAGGCGACGGCATCCTGAATCTCATCGCTTTACAGCCTGCTGGCAAGAAAGCGATGAGCGCACAGGATCTACTCAATTCGCGTCGGGAGTGGTTTGTGCCCGGGAATCGTCTGATCTGATGGTTCATCTCTTTTAAAGCCCGGAGCCTCCGGGCATTTTTATTTTTGCGCTTATGAAAAAACATCTTAATTTACGCAGTATGGCGGCCCAGGCTGTCGAACAGGTTGTCGAAAAGGGCCAATCGTTGAGTAACGTGCTGCCCGCCATGCAGCAAAAAGTCGCCGACAAAGATAAGGCGCTGTTGCAGGAGCTTTGCTTCGGCGTCTTACGTACGCTCTCCCAACTGGAGTGGATGATTCAACAGTTGATGGAACGCCCGATGACAGGCAAACAGCGCACGGTCCACTATCTGATTATGGTTGGCTTCTACCAGCTTTTGCATACTCGTATTCCGCCACATGCTGCACTTGCTGAAACCGTCGAAGGTGCAGTCGTTATCAAACGACCTCAGCTAAAAGGGCTAATTAACGGCGTATTACGCCAGTTTCAGCGCCGCCAGGAAGAGTTGCTCACCGAATTTGCACAAAGCGAACTGCGTTTTTTACACCCTTCATGGCTGGTCAAACGCATCAAGAATGCCTATCCGCAGCAGTGGGAAGCCATTCTTGAGGCCAATAACCAACGCCCACCGATGTGGCTGCGTGTAAACCGCAACCACCACTCTCGTGATGAGTGGTTAGCGTTATTAACCGAAGCCGGCTTGACCGGTTTCCCGCACCCGGACTATCCGGATGCCGTACGGCTGGAAACGCCTACCTCAGTTATGGCGCTACCGGGTTTTGAGCAGGGTTGGGTTACCGTTCAGGATGCTTCAGCCCAGGGCTGCGTCAGCTATCTGCAACCGGAGAACGGTGAACAGATCCTCGACTTATGCTGCGCGCCTGGGGGCAAAACCACTCATATTCTGGAAGTTGCCCCGCAAGCTCATGTGATGGCTGTTGATGTCGATGAAAAACGTCTGTCGCGTGTCTATGACAACCTGAAACGCCTCGGCATGAAGGCAACCGTTAAACAGGGCGATGGTCGTTTCCCTGAGCAATGGTGCGGCGAGCAGTTGTTCGATCGCATTTTGTTAGATGCTCCGTGCTCTGCCACTGGGGTCATCCGCCGCCATCCCGATATAAAGTGGTTGCGTCGCGACCGGGATATTGCCGAACTTGCGCAGTTGCAGGCAGAAATACTTAATGCGACATGGGCACATCTGAAACCGGGTGGCACGCTGGTGTATGCAACCTGTTCTATTTTACCTGAAGAGAACCAACAGCAAATCTCTGCCTTCCTGGCACGAACGCCAGACGCTCTATTAAGTGAAACGGGTACGCCGGAACAGCCAGGGCGTCAGAATTTACCGGGTGCAGAAGAAGGTGACGGTTTCTTTTACGCTAAGCTAATCAAGAAGTGATGAAATAACGGGTCGCAACTGATGAAAATTATCATTCTGGGCGCAGGGCAAGTTGGCGGTACGTTGGCTGAGAACCTGGTCGGAGAGAACAACGATATCACCGTAGTCGATACCAATGGTGAGCGTCTGCGCAGCCTGCAGGACAAGTTTGATCTCCGCGTTGTGCAAGGCCATGGTTCCCATCCCCGTGTACTGCGTGAGGCCGGAGCTGACGACGCCGATATGCTGGTTGCAGTGACCAGCTCAGATGAAACCAATATGGTTGCTTGCCAGGTCGCATACTCACTTTTTAATACCCCCAATCGTATCGCCCGAATTCGCTCGCCGGATTATGTCCGCGATGCAGATAAACTGTTCCAGTCTGACGCAGTGCCTATCGACCATCTGATTGCGCCAGAGCAGCTGGTCATCGATAGCATTTACCGACTAATTGAGTACCCAGGTGCGTTGCAGGTGGTAAATTTTGCCGAAGGTAAGGTCAGTCTGGCGGTGGTCAAAGCCTATTACGGCGGACCATTGATCGGCAATGCACTGTCGACAATGCGCGAGCATATGCCACACATCGATACCCGCGTTGCGGCAATATTCCGTCATGACAGGCCAATCCGTCCGCAGGGCTCCACCATTGTTGAAGCGGGTGATGAAGTGTTCTTTATTGCAGCTTCACAGCACATTCGTGCCGTAATGAGTGAACTTCAGCGTCTGGAAAAACCCTACAAGCGTATTATGTTAGTGGGTGGCGGTAATATCGGTGCTGGTCTGGCCCGGCGTCTGGAAAAAGATTACAGCGTCAAACTGATCGAGCGCAATCAACAACGGGCATCCGAGCTTGCGGAGAAATTGCAAAATACGATCGTCTTTTTCGGCGATGCCTCGGATCAAGAGCTGCTGGCTGAGGAACATATTGATCAAGTTGATCTTTTTATCGCGGTAACCAACGACGATGAAGCTAACATTATGTCGGCCATGCTAGCCAAACGCATGGGCGCCAAGAAAGTCATGGTGCTTATCCAGCGTAAGGCATATGTTGATCTGGTCCAGGGTAGCGTGATTGATATTGCAATTTCACCGCAACAGGCCACCATATCTGCACTACTGAGCCATGTGCGCAAAGCTGATATTGTCGGCGTTTCTTCGCTGCGGCGCGGTGTTGCGGAAGCGATTGAAGCTGTCGCGCACGGGGATGAAACGACATCACGAGTTGTCGGTCGCGCAATAGACGAAATTAAACTTCCACCCGGTACCATTATTGGTGCGGTAGTGCGAGGTAACGACGTGATGATAGCCAATGACAACCTGCGTATTGAGCAGGGTGATCACGTTATCATGTTCCTGACAGACAAAAAGTTTATTACTGACGTCGAACGCCTATTCCAGCCAAGCCCCTTCTTCCTGTAAATATTTGGGCGCTTATATAGCGCCCATTTTATTTCCCTTTATTTTTCATGGTCTAATAAATTTTCCTTTCAGCATTACATAAATGGAAAATGTCTTAACATTTGTTAAACTTATAAACGTCAGCTGCATAGGGAGAATAAAATGAGCATTATTAAAGAGTTTCGCGAATTCGCGATGCGCGGGAATGTTGTCGATTTGGCAGTGGGTGTCATTATTGGTGCGGCATTCGGTAAGATTGTTTCATCGCTGGTTGCCGATATCATCATGCCGCCGCTGGGGTTGTTAATTGGTGGGATCGATTTTAAACAGTTTGCTTTGACATTGCGCGATGCGCAGGGAGACATCCCGGCTGTCGTTATGCATTACGGTGTATTTATTCAGAACGTCTTTGATTTCATTATTGTGGCGTTTGCTATCTTTATGGCGATCAAACTGATCAACAAACTGAATCGTAAAAAAGAGGAAGAACCTGCAGCACCACCGGCTCCCTCTAAAGAAGAAGTATTGTTAAGTGAAATTCGTGACCTACTGAAAGAACAGAATAATCGTTCTTAAGCGCTCACTGAAACAAGAAGGCCAGTGGTAAAAAAGTGATTCACTTTCTTGCCACTGGCCTCCCAGTTACCCCGATTGCCATGTTTACCTTTACGCAGATAACTCCCTTTCCCTTTTTTATTCTTCTCAACACGCTGCCTGAAAAGTGGATCATGCAGTAGCGCCTCAATGGCGTTGTCCTTTATCTGCCCTTTGGTATGCTGATAACGGCTCATAATATCTCCAGTTTGTGGTAATAATTTACGCCGCGAGTGTAGACCCGCCCGTTCAATAAATCAACAACCTGTTGTCGTGCCACTGGCACCTTGTTCAAGCGCCTCCAGAATAGAACAGTAGACGCTGCTGTGTGCCTTGCCGCAGCATGCATCATTCAATCGCTGCAGCGATCGTTGCATCGTTTGAAGTTCGGCTATACGGGCTTCGACTTCCTGCAATCGTTCCTGGACGATCCCTTTTGATTCCTGACAGGTATGGTGTTCCGGATCGACACGGATCGAAAGCAATTCACGGATAGACTCCAACGTGAAACCTAGCTGTCGCGCGTAACGAATAAACTTCAGCCGTTGCAGATCGCTTTCTGTATAGAGCCGAAATCCGCCTTCAGTACGAACTTCATGCTCCATCATCTGCTGCTTTTCATAGTAGCGGATAGTATCCGGCGTCACGTCGGCCAGCTTCGCTAATTCACCAATCCGGTACATACGTCCTCCGCTATTCATCATTAATTTTATGCAGTAGTTTATCTGCGTATTCACCACGTAGAAACTCGGTGCTGAGTCCAGCCTGCCGAAGTTTGAGTTCAAGTAGCGACAGGCGTCGACTCACATCCTGATAACGAGGGTCATCCTGGCGAATACCTGCAAGTATATCAAGCAACTGCATCGCCTCTCTGCGTTGTTCAAGCTCAGGAGGAAGGCACCCAGAGTTTTTTAATAAACGGTACCCGGCCCGAAGCTCCGGCGGAACATGGGAGTCATCGTCAAGAGTCAGCGGTTCACCCGTTCCAGGTAAATCATCAAACTCACCTTTAGATTGTGCATCAATAATATGGCGCTCTGCCCACTGGTCCAGTAACCACATACAACACCCCAGGGGATGAACAAAAAGAGTACAGATATTGTAGATAAGTGGGGATATGACGGATATAAAAAAACCCGCCGAGGCGGGTTTTTTTACGTTACTACAGATTACTCTGCAGCAGCTTCTGTTTTCTCTGAACGATCAACCAGCTCGATGTATGCCATCGGCGCGTTGTCGCCTGCACGGAAGCCACACTTCAGAATACGAGTGTAACCACCGGCGCGGCTCGCAAAACGCGGGCCCAGTTCGTTAAACAGTTTTGCCACGATCTCGTTATCACGAGTACGGGCGAATGCCAGACGACGATTAGCTACGCTATCAGTCTTGGCAAGAGTAATCAGCGGCTCAACTACGCGACGCAGCTCTTTCGCTTTCGGCAGAGTCGTCTTGATGATTTCATGACGAACCAGTGAACCTGCCATATTGCGGAACATAGCCTGGCGATGGCTGCTGTTGCGGTTCAGTTGACGACCACTCTTACGATGGCGCATGACCTTATCCTTCTCAGTAAAACCTTAACCTGTGATCCGGTTACTCGTCAGCGATGCTTGCCGGTGGCCAGTTTTCCAGGCGCATGCCCAGAGACAGTCCACGGGAAGCCAGCACGTCTTTAATCTCTGTAAGAGATTTTTTACCAAGGTTAGGCGTCTTAAGAAGCTCAACCTCAGTACGCTGTACCAGATCACCGATATAGTGGATAGCTTCTGCTTTGAGGCAGTTAGCAGAGCGGACAGTCAATTCCAGATCGTCAACAGGGCGCAGCAGGATCGGATCGAATTCTGGTTTCTCTTCTTTAACTTCCGGCTGACGTACATCACGTAAGTCAACGAAAGCTTCAAGTTGTTCAGCCAGAATGGTTGCCGCACGACGAATCGCCTCTTCAGGATCGATTGTGCCGTTGGTTTCCATTTCGATGACCAGCTTGTCCAGGTCGGTACGCTGTTCTACACGCGCTGCTTCAACATTGTAGGCAATACGCTCTACAGGGCTGTAGCATGCGTCGACCAGCAGACGGCCGATTGGGCGCTCATCTTCTTCCGAATGAATTCGGGTAGAAGCCGGCACATAACCACGACCGCGCTGAACTTTGATACGCATGCTAATAGATGCATTCTCATCGGTCAGGTGGCAGATCACGTGCTGTGGCTTGACGATTTCGACATCCCCATCATGGGTAATGTCGGCTGCAGTCACAGGGCCAATGCCAGATTTATTCAAGGTAAGAATAACGTCATCTTTACCCTGAACTCTCACCGCCAGCCCTTTCAGGTTGAGCAGGATTTCCAGGATATCTTCCTGAACGCCTTCTTTGGTGCTGTACTCATGTAGTACACCATCAATCTCAACCTCGGTCACCGCGCAACCCGGCATCGATGAGAGCAGAATACGGCGCAGTGCGTTACCCAAAGTATGGCCAAAGCCACGCTCTAAAGGCTCAAGGGTCACCTTGGCGTGCGTCGAACTCACTTGCTCGATATCTACCAGGCGCGGTTTTAGAAACTCTGTCACAGAACCCTGCATTGTGTCCTCTCTTTGGTACTAAGCTTTACTTGGAGTAAAGCTCGACGATCAGGTGTTCGTTAATGTCCGCAGACAGATCAGAACGCTCCGGCTTACGCTTGAACGTGCCTTCCATCTTGCCAGCATCAACTTCCAGCCAGGTTGGCTTTTCACGCTGCTCAGCCAGCTCCAGAGCGGCTTTCACGCGAGACTGCTTCTTCGCTTTCTCACGAATGCTAACAACGTCATTCGGACTAACCTGATAAGAAGCGATGTTAACAACACGACCGTTTACCATAATTGCTTTATGGCTGACCAGCTGACGTGCTTCTGCACGAGTGGCACCGAAGCCCATACGGTATACAACGTTGTCCAGACGACCTTCCAGCAGACCCAACAGGTTTTCACCGGTGTTGCCTTTCAGACGTGCTGCTTCTTTGTAGTAGTTACGGAACTGACGCTCCAGCACACCGTAGATACGGCGAACTTTTTGCTTTTCACGCAACTGCACACCATAGTCAGACAGACGCGGTTTACGCGCACCGTGCTGGCCAGGAGCTTGTTCAATTTTACACTTGGTATCGATCGCGCGAACGCCAGACTTAAGGAATAAGTCAGTGCCCTCACGACGGCTCAGCTTGAGCTTAGGACCCAAATATCTTGCCATTTTCTTTCTCCAACAATCCTAGAAACGACAGCGTTATACGCGACGTTTTTTCGGCGGACGACAACCGTTATGAGGGATCGGAGTCACATCAGTAATATTAGTGATGCGGAAACCAGCGGCGTTCAGAGCACGAACAGTAGATTCGCGACCTGGACCCGGTCCTTTGACCATAACTTCCAGATTCTTGATACCGTATTCTTTTACGGCTTCAGCGCAACGCTCTGCTGCAACCTGAGCTGCAAACGGAGTGGATTTGCGAGAACCACGGAAACCGGAACCACCGGCTGTTGCCCAACCCAGTGCGTTACCCTGACGATCAGTAATGGTAACGATGGTGTTGTTAAAAGAAGCATGGATATGAGCCACGCCGTCAGAGACTTGTTTTCTTACACGTTTACGTGCACGAATTGGTGCCTTTGCCATTATTCAATCACCCCGATTATTTCTTGATCGGTTTGCGCGGACCCTTACGGGTACGTGCGTTGGTCTTGGTACGCTGACCGCGAACCGGGAGACCACGACGATGACGCAAACCGCGATAGCAACCAAGGTCCATAAGGCGCTTGATGCTCATGCTAACTTCACGGCGCAGATCACCTTCAACGACAAATTTGGCAACTTCGTCACGCAGCGTGTCGATTTGTTCTTCAGACAGCTCACTGATCTTAACATCTTCAGCGATACCCGCGGCAGCCAGAATGGCTTTAGAACGGGTCTTGCCGACGCCGTAGATCGAAGTTAATGCGATCACAGCATGTTTCTGATCAGGAATGTTAATGCCTGCTATACGGGCCACTATGCACTCCTACTATTTAATATGTACGCACCATGCTGAAAAGCCCGTTTTCAGGATACTCAAATGGAAACGCACAGACATACAAAAGATTGGCTGGCTAATCTAGCCAGCTCAACCCAACTTTGCAAGAAAAATATGCGAATAAATCAGCCTTGGCGCTGTTTATGCTTCGGCTCGGCACTGCAAATCACACGGATGACACCATCACGCTTAACGATTTTGCAGTTACGGCATAATTTCTTGACGGAAGCACGAACTTTCATTTTTACTCTCCGTAACTTCTCGGGCGACTGTTAACGGCCGTAGCCTTTCAGATTCGCCTTCTTCAATGCAGACTCGTACTGACTAGACATCATCAGAGTTTGCACTTGAGCCATAAAGTCCATAATCACGACAACAACGATAAGCAGTGAGGTCCCACCGAAGTAGAACGGTACTTTCATTGCATCACGCATGAACTCCGGGATCAGGCAGATAAAGGTAATGTAGAGCGCACCAACCAGAGTCAGGCGGGTCATTACTTTATCGATATACTTCGCCGTTTGCTCTCCCGGACGAATTCCTGGTACAAATGCACCGGACTTCTTCAGGTTATCTGCTGTTTCACGTGGGTTGAAAACCAACGCCGTGTAGAAGAAACAGAAGAAGATGATTGCAGACGCATAGAGTAACACATAAAGCGGTTGCCCAGGCTGCAAATACAGCGAAATTGTTGTCAGCCAGTTCCAACCAGTCCCGCCCCCGAACCATGACGCGATGGTTGCCGGGAACAGAATAATACTGGAAGCGAAGATTGCCGGGATTACCCCCGCCATATTCACTTTCAGCGGTAAATGTGTGCTCTGTGCAGCATAGACACGACGACCCTGCTGACGTTTCGCGTAGTTTACCACAATACGGCGTTGACCACGCTCAACAAATACAACAAAGAACGTCACTGCAAATACTAATACTGCAACCAACAGCAACACGAGGAAGTGCAGGTCGCCTTGACGCGCTTGCTCGATAGTATGGGCAATGGCTGGCGGGAGTCCCGCGACAATACCGGCGAAGATAATGATTGAGATACCGTTGCCGATACCACGTTCAGTAATCTGTTCACCCAACCACATCAGGAACATCGTCCCTGTAACCAGACTTACAACAGCGGTGAAATAGAATGCAAAGCCTGGATTCATCACCAGGCCCTGCATACCAGGCATATTCGGCAGACCGGTAGCAATACCGATCGACTGGAATATTGCCAGCACCAGAGTACCGTAGCGGGTGTACTGGCTGATCTTACGACGACCAGACTCCCCTTCTTTCTTAATTTCTGCCAGCGTTGGATGAACCACCGTCAGCAGCTGGATAATGATCGACGCCGAAATATACGGCATGATCCCCAGAGCAAAGATAGAAGCACGGCTGAGAGCACCACCAGAGAACATGTTAAACATTTCAATGATGGTGCCTCGCTGTTGCTCAAGCAGTTTGGCAAGTACAGCGGCATCAATACCAGGGATCGGAATGAAAGAGCCAATACGGAACACAATCAGCGCGCCGATTACAAACAGCAGTCTGCGTTTCAGCTCGCCTAAGCCACCTTTGGCACTTTGAAAATCTAATCCCGGTTGTTTAGCCATCTGCTACTTATTCCTCGATTTTACCGCCAGCAGCTTCGATAGCAGCACGAGCGCCTTTAGTAACACGCAGGCCACGAACAGTTACCGGAGTCGTTACTTCACCAGCCAGGATCACTTTCGCAAACTCGATCTGGATACCGATAATGTTAGCCGCTTTCAGCGTGTTCAGGTCTACAACACCGCCTTCAACTTTAGCCAGGTCAGACAGACGAACTTCGGCTGTAATTGCTGCTTTACGTGAAGTGAAGCCGAATTTCGGCAGACGACGGTACAGAGGCATCTGACCACCCTCGAAACCGCGACGTACGCCACCGCCAGAACGAGACTTCTGACCTTTGTGACCACGACCACCGGTTTTACCGAGGCCAGAACCGATACCACGACCCAGGCGGCGAGCCGCTTTTTTAGAGCCTTCGGCCGGAGACAGAGTATTTAAACGCATCTCTTACTCCTCAACTTTAACCATGAAGGAAACCGCGTTGACCATACCACGAACAGCAGGAGTATCCTCGCGCTCTACGGTGTGACCAATACGACGCAGACCCAGGCCAAGCAGCGTTGCCTTGTGTTTCGGCAGACGACCGATTGCACTGCGGGTTTGAGTAATTTTAATAGTCTTTGCCATGGTTTATTTCCCCAGAATTTCTTCAACGGATTTACCACGCTTGGCAGCGACCATTTCCGGAGATTTCATATTTTCCAGGCCATCGATAGTTGCACGAACCACGTTAATCGGGTTAGTGGAACCATACGCTTTAGCCAGAACGTTACGAACTCCAGCGACTTCCAGAACGGCGCGCATTGCACCACCGGCGATGATACCGGTACCTTCGGAAGCCGGCTGCATGAATACACGAGAACCCGTGTGAGTACCCTTAACCGGGTGCTGCAGGGTGCCGTGGTTCAGCGCGACGTTAATCATATTGCGACGGGCTTTTTCCATCGCTTTCTGGATCGCTGCTGGAACTTCACGCGCTTTACCGTAACCAAAACCAACGCGACCGTTACCATCACCAACTACAGTCAGAGCTGTGAAGGAGAAAATACGACCACCTTTAACGGTTTTAGATACGCGGTTAACCGCGATCAGCTTTTCCTGCAGTTCGCCAGCTTGTTTTTCGATGTGAGCCATCTTACACCTCTACCTTAGAACTGAAGGCCAGCTTCACGGGCAGCATCTGCCAGTGCCTGGACACGACCATGATATTGGAACCCGGAACGGTCAAAAGAAACATCTTTGATGCCTTTTTCCAGAGCGCGTTCAGCAACAGCTTTACCTACAGCTGCAGCAGCGTCTTTGTTACCGGTGTACTTCAATTGTTCAGCGATAGCTTTTTCTACAGTAGAAGCAGCTACCAGAACTTCAGAACCGTTCGGTGCAATTACCTGTGCGTAAATATGACGCGGGGTACGATGTACCACCAGGCGAGTTGCACCCAGCTCCTGGAGCTTGCGGCGTGCGCGGGTCGCACGACGGATACGAGCAGATTTCTTATCCATAGTGTTACCTTACTTCTTCTTAGCCTCTTTGGTACGCACGACTTCGTCGGCGTAACGAACACCCTTGCCTTTATAAGGCTCAGGACGACGGTAGGCGCGCAGATCTGCTGCAACCTGACCGATCAGCTGTTTATCAGCGCCTTTCAGCACGATTTCAGTCTGAGACGGACATTCTGCAGTGATTCCCGCAGGCAGCTGATGGTCAACTGGGTGAGAGAAACCTAAAGCCAGGTTTACTACATTCCCTTTAACCGCTGCACGATAACCTACACCAACCAGCTGAAGCTTCTTAGTGAAGCCTTCGGTAACACCGACAACCATTGCATTCAGCAGGGCACGCGCGGTACCAGCCTGAGCCCATCCATCTGCGTAACCATCACGCGGACCGAAGGTCAGTGCATTATCTGCATGATTTACTGCAACAGCATCGTTGAGAGTACGAGTCAGCTCGCCGTTTTTACCTTTGATCGTAATAACCTGACCGTTGATTTTTACATCAACGCCGGCAGGAATAACGACCGGTGCTTTAGCAACACGAGACATTTTTTCCTCCGATTAGGCTACGTAGCAGATAATTTCGCCACCAAGACCAGCCTGGCGCGCTGCACGATCAGTCATAACACCTTTAGAGGTAGAAACAACTGCGATACCCATGCCAGCCATAACTTTCGGCAGCTCGTCTTTACGCTTATAAATGCGCAGACCTGGGCGACTGACACGCTGAATGCTTTCTACAACAGCTTTACCCTGGAAATACTTAAGAGTAAGTTCCAGTTCCGGCTTGGTGTCGCCTTCAACTTTAAAATCTTCAATAAAACCTTCTTCCTTCAGCACGTTGGCAATTGCCACTTTCAGCTTGGAGGAAGGCATGGTGACCGCAGCTTTATTCGCGGCCTGACCGTTACGGATACGGGTCAGCATATCCGCGATCGGATCTTGCATGCTCATCTGTCTTTACTCCCGTGATTCAATTGGTAATTACCAGCTAGCCTTTTTCAAGCCTGGTACTTCACCGCGCATGGCGGCTTCACGCAGTTTGATACGGCTCAACCCGAACTTGCCCACATAGCCATGCGGACGACCTGTTTGACGGCAGCGGTTACGCTGACGGGACGGGCTGGAATCACGCGGCAGAGACTGCAGCTTGAGAACTGCGTTCCAACGATCTTCGTCGGTCGCGTTCACATCAGAGATAATAGCTTTCAGTTCAGCGCGTTTTGCGAAGTACTTATCAGCTAAAGCTACGCGCTTTACTTCGCGTGCTTTCATTGATTGCTTAGCCATTCAGTAACCCTACCTTACTTGCGGAACGGGAAGTCAAAGGCAGCCAGCAGAGCACGGCCTTCTTCGTCAGATTTCGCAGTAGTGGTAATGGTAATATCCAAACCACGCACGCGGTCGACTTTATCGTAGTCGATTTCTGGGAAGATGATCTGCTCACGGACACCCATGCTGTAGTTACCACGACCGTCGAAAGACTTAGCGGACAAGCCACGGAAGTCACGGATACGTGGAACAGCAATAGTGATCAGGCGCTCAAAGAACTCCCACATGCGTTCGCCACGCAGAGTTACTTTACAGCCGATCGGATAGCCCTGACGGATTTTGAAGCCTGCAACTGATTTGCGTGCTTTGGTGATCAGCGGTTTTTGACCGGAGATTGCTGTCAGGTCAGCTGCTGCGTTATCCAGCAGTTTCTTGTCAGCGATCGCTTCACCAACACCCATGTTCAGGGTGATCTTCTCGACCCGAGGGACTTGCATGACAGAATTGTAGTTAAACTCAGTCATGAGTTTAGCGACTACTTCGTCTTTGTAGTAATCATGCAGTTTCGCCATCGTACTACTCCAAATTACTTGATAGTTTCGCTGTTAGACTTGAAGAAACGGACTTTTTTGCCGTCTTCGAATCTAAAGCCTACACGGTCAGCCTTGCCGGTTGCCGCGTTGAAGATAGCAAGGTTAGAGATCTGAATAGCTGCTTCTTTCTCTACGATGCCGCCTGGTTGGTTCAGGGCCGGGACCGGCTTCTGATGTTTCTTAACCAGGTTGATACCTTCAACAATGACCTTGCCGGAAGACAGGACATTTTTTACTTTACCGCGTTTACCTTTATCTTTACCGGTTAACACGATAACTTCGTCATCACGACGGATCTTCGCTGCCATGATTCGCTCCTTAGAGTACTTCTGGTGCCAGAGAGATAATTTTCATGAACTTCTCGTTACGAAGTTCACGAGTTACCGGCCCAAAAATACGCGTACCGATAGGTTGCTCGCTGTTATTGTTTAAAATAACGCATGCATTACCATCGAAGCGAATGACAGAACCGTCCGGGCGACGAACACCCTTCTTGGTGCGCACCACTACCGCCTTCAGCACATCACCTTTTTTGACCTTACCACGCGGAATTGCTTCCTTGATGGTGATCTTGATGATATCGCCGACGCCTGCGTAGCGACGGTGCGAGCCACCCAGAACCTTGATACACATTACGCGACGTGCACCGGAGTTGTCGGCGACGTTCAGCATAGTCTGTTCTTGGATCATTTTAGTGCTCCGCTAATGTCAACTACTACTGAGACCCGAAAATCAGGCCGTTAAAAAGCCCCATATCGGGGGCGCGGCATTATAACACCGCTTAAACGATATGGGTAGAAAAAATAAACGGCTCATCGCTGAGCCGTTTATTCGTTGAGAATGCCTACTGTATTACAGAACAGCTTTCTCTACAACGCGAACCAGCGTCCAGGACTTAGTCTTGGACAGCGGACGGCATTCGCGGATTTCAACCACGTCACCAGTACCGCATTCGTTGTTCTCGTCATGTACGTGCAGTTTGGTCGTACGCTTAATGAATTTACCGTAGATCGGGTGTTTCACAAAACGTTCGATAGCAACAACGATGGATTTCTCCATTTTATCGCTAACAACGCGACCTTGCAGAGTACGGATTTTATCGGTCATTACGCACCCGCCTTCTCAGTCAGTAAAGTCTTAACGCGTGCGACATCACGACGCACTTGCTTCAACAGGTGAGACTGTTGCAGCTGGCCACTTGCAGCCTGCATACGCAGGTTGAACTGCTCACGCAGCAGATTCAGCAGCTCGGTGTTCAGCTCTTCAACACTCTTCTCACGCAGCTCTTTTGCTTTCATTACATCACCGTCTTAGTTACAAAGGTGGTTTTAATCGGCAGTTTCGCTGCTGCCAGCTTGAATGCTTCACGGGCCAGCTCTTCCGGTACGCCGTCCATTTCATACAGGACTTTACCCGGCTGAATCAAGGCAACCCAATACTCCACGTTACCTTTACCTTTACCCATACGCACTGCCAGCGGCTTTTCAGTGATCGGTTTGTCCGGGAATACACGGATCCAGATCTTACCTTGACGCTTAACTGCACGGGTCATAGCACGACGTGCTGCTTCGATCTGACGGGCAGTCAGACGACCACGGCCAACAGCTTTCAGACCGAAGCTGCCGAAGCTAACATCCGTACCCTGCGCCAGACCGCGGTTGCGGCCTTTGTGCATTTTACGGAATTTTGTACGCTTTGGTTGTAACATCAGCGACGCTCCTTATTTACGGCCTTTACGCTGCTGCTTTTTAGGTTGCGCAGCCGGTTTTTCCGGTTGTTCAACAGCAGCCATACCACCCAGGATCTCGCCTTTGAAGATCCACACTTTAACGCCGATTACACCGTAAGTGGTGTGCGCTTCAGAGGTGTTGTAGTCGATGTCAGCACGCAGAGTGTGCAGAGGAACGCGACCTTCACGGTACCATTCGGTACGAGCGATTTCCGCGCCGCCCAGACGGCCGCTAACTTCAACTTTAATACCTTTAGCGCCCAGACGCATTGCGTTCTGTACAGCACGCTTCATAGCACGACGGAACATAACGCGACGTTCCAGCTGAGAAGTGATGCTGTCAGCAACCAATTTTGCGTCCAGTTCAGGCTTACGCACTTCGGCGATATTGATCTGAGCAGGAACGCCAGCAATATCGGCTACGACTTTGCGCAGTTTTTCTACGTCTTCGCCTTTCTTACCGATAACGATACCCGGGCGAGCAGTGTGAATGGTCACACGGATGCTCTTAGCCGGACGCTCGATAACGATACGAGATACAGACGCTTTCGCCAGTTCCTTAGTCAGGTACTGACGTACTTTAAAATCGCTGTCCAGGTTGTCAGCGAATTCTTTGGTGTTCGCAAACCAGGTTGAGTTCCATGGTTTTACAATACCCAGGCGAATACCATTAGGATGTACTTTCTGACCCATTGCTAGTCTCCAGAGTCTCAGCGATCGGACACAACCACAGTAATGTGGCTGGTGCGCTTCAGGATGCGATCTGCACGACCTTTTGCACGCGGCATAATGCGCTTCATGCTCGGGCCTTCGTCTACGAAAATTTTCGTAACTTTCAGATCGTCAATGTCAGCGCCATCGTTGTGTTCAGCGTTAGCAATGGCAGATTCCAGGACTTTCTTAACCAGTACAGCCGCTTTCTTATTGGTGTAGGTCAGAATATCAAGGGCCTGCGACACTTTCTTACCGCGAATCAGGTCTGCAACAAGGCGAACCTTCTGAGCAGAAGAACGAGCATGGCGATGTTGAGCTAAAGTTTCCATCTCTTCCTCCTACCTTATTTCTTCTTCGCTTTTTTATCAGCAGCGTGGCCGCGATAAGTACGAGTCGGTGCGAATTCACCCAGTTTGTGACCGACCATTTCGTCGGAAACAAATACCGGAACGTGCTGACGACCATTATGGACAGCGATGGTCAAACCGATCATGTTAGGAAAGATCGTTGAACGACGGGACCAAGTGCGCAGGGGCTTCTTGTCTCCGCTTTCCACCGCTTTCTCTACCTTCTTCAGCAAGTGCAGGTCAATAAAAGGACCTTTCTTGAGAGAACGTGGCATGGCTTATCCTCTAAAATTATTTGCTACGGCGACGTACGATGAATTTATCAGTACGCTTGTTGCTGCGGGTCTTCTTACCTTTGGTCTGAACGCCCCACGGAGTTACCGGGTGCTTACCAAAGTTACGACCTTCACCACCACCATGTGGGTGGTCGACTGGGTTCATCGCAGTACCGCGAACGGTAGGACGAACACCACGCCAGCGTGCAGCACCTGCTTTACCCAGAACGCGCAGCATATGCTCAGCATTGCCAACTTCGCCCAGAGTTGCACGGCAGTCTGCTTCGACTTTACGCATTTCACCAGAACGCAGACGCAGGGTGACATAAGCACCATCACGAGCAACGATCTGAACGTAAGTACCAGCGGAACGTGCCAGCTGACCGCCTTTACCTGGTTTCATTTCTACGTTATGAACGGTAGAACCAACCGGGATATTGCGCATCGGCAGGGTGTTACCTGCTTTGATTGCAGCATCAACGCCAGATTGAACCTGGTCGCCAGCTTTCAGGCCTTTAGGGGCCAGAATGTAACGGCGTTCACCGTCTTTGTACAGAACCAGCGCGATGTTCGCGGAACGGTTCGGATCGTACTCAAGACGTTCAACAACTGCCGGGATACCGTCTTTGTTGCGTTTGAAGTCAACAATACGATAAGCCTGCTTGTGACCACCACCGATGTGACGAGTGGTGATGCGGCCATTGTTGTTACGACCACCGGATTTGCTGTTTTTTTCAACCAGCGGAGCAAAAGGTTTGCCCTTGTGCAGCTCTGGGTTGACCACTTTAACAACGTGGCGACGACCCGGAGATGTCGGTTTACATTTAACAACTGCCATTGTATTACTCCTCCGACTTACTCAGCGCCGCCGACGAAGTCCAGATTCTGGCCTTCCTTCAGGGTGACGTAAGCTTTTTTCCAGTCGCTACGACGACCGATACGCTGTCCGTGACGTTTAACTTTCCCTTTAACTACCAGGGTGTTAACGACTTCGACTTCGACTTCAAACAGTTTCTGCACAGCAGCTTTGATTTCTGCTTTGGTCGCGTCTTTAGCAACTTTGAGAACGATGGTGTTAGTTTTTTCCATCGCAGTAGACGCTTTTTCAGAAACGTGCGGTGCGCGCAGCACTTTCAGCAGACGTTCTTCACGAATCATGCCAGCATCTCCTCAACTTGCTTAACAGCATCAGCAGTCATTACGACTTTGTCGAAGGCGATCAGGCTAACCGGGTCGATACCAGTTGCATCGCGTACGTCAACCTTGTGCAGGTTGCGCGCAGCCAGGAACAGGTTTTCGTCCAGCTCACCGGTGATGATCAGCACATCTTCCAGAGCCATGTCTTTCAGTTTCTGTGCCAGCAGCTTAGTTTTAGGCGCTTCTACAGAGAATGATTCGACAACGATCAGACGATCCTGACGTACCAGTTCGGACAGAATGCTTTTCAGCGCGCCGCGGTACATCTTTTTGTTAACTTTTTGACTGTGGTCCTGCGGGCGAGCAGCGAAGGTCACGCCACCTGAACGCCAGATCGGGCTCTTGATAGAACCTGAACGCGCACGGCCGGTACCTTTCTGGCGCCACGGCTTTTTGCCTGAACCAGTTACTTCAGCACGAGTCTTCTGAGCACGAGTACCCTGACGAGCACCAGCTGCATAAGCAACAACAACCTGGTGAACCAGCGCTTCGTTGAAATCACGACCGAAGGTAGTTTCGGAAACAGTCAGCGCGCTCTGCGCGTCTTTCAATACTAATTCCATTGCTATCCCCTTACGCCTTCACAGCTGGTTTAACGATCAGGTCGCAACCGGTCGCACCCGGAACACCACCTTTAACCAGCAGCAGGTTGCGCTCAGCGTCAACACGTACTACGTCCAGGCTCTGAACAGTGACACGTTCGTTGCCCAGCTGACCTGCCATTTTCTTGCCTTTGAACACTTTGCCCGGAGTCTGGTTCTGACCGATAGAACCCGGAACGCGGTGAGACAAGGAGTTACCGTGAGTCGCGTCCTGGGTACGGAAGTTCCAGCGCTTAACGGTACCAGCGAAACCTTTACCTTTAGAGGTACCGGTTACGTCAACTTTTTTAACGTCAGCAAACAGTTCAACGCTAATGTTCTGACCAACGGTGTATTCTTCACCATCTGCCAGACGGAACTCCCACAGGCCGCGGCCAGCTTCTACGCCAGCTTTAGCAAAGTGGCCAGCTTCCGGCTTAGTTACGCGGTTAGCTTTTTTAGCACCGGTGGTAACCTGAACAGCGCGATAGCCATCGTTAGCCAGATCTTTAACCTGAGTAACGCGGTTTGCTTCAACTTCGATAACGGTTACTGGGATAGATACGCCATCTTCAGTGAAGATGCGGGTCATACCCACTTTTTTACCGACTAAACCAATCATTGTATCAACCTCTCAATCGCTCGATGACCTGATTAACCCAGGCTGATCTGCACGTCTACACCGGCAGCCAGGTCCAGACGCATCAGAGCATCAACGGTTTTTTCAGTTGGCTCAACGATGTCAACCAGACGCTTGTGAGTACGGATCTCGTACTGATCACGCGCGTCTTTGTTGACGTGCGGGGAGATCAGAACGGTGAAACGCTCTTTGCGGGTCGGCAGCGGGATCGGACCACGAACCTGCGCACCAGTGCGCTTGGCAGTCTCGACGATTTCCGCGGTTGATTGATCGATCAGACGATGATCAAACGCTTTCAAACGGATACGGATTCTTTGGTTCTGCATGAGACCAGAGCTCCAATTATTTTATAGACGAAATAGTTACTCCTCAAACCCATTACGATTGATGGGAGAGTGTAACCGTTCTTACAGAGTTCCCCAATTGGGAACATTGTCTGGTATTGCTTTCGCAGTACCGGTGGCTCATATCGAACCGCTGTCAATATTAGACAAGCCCGCGCATTATACGTAAATCTCAGTTTTAAGCAAGTGCCGTGTAGATATTAATCACTCTTACGCAGATGCGAGTGCTGTTCCACTCTGATTGTCTGCACTTTCACGCGGCGTAAATTCCCTGGAAAGACGTCAGCAAAATGGATATTCGGGCATTGTGCAGTTAGCGCTACTTGCCTGAGAGTCACCTCTTTCTCGCACCGGATTAGGACATGAATACTGAACTTCCCTTTTTGCTGATTTATATCTCTCTATCCGGACTGCTTGGGGTTCAGGATTTGCGTACTGGCCTATTGCCCGACAAATTCACCTGCCCCCTTCTCTGGAGTGGTCTTCTTTTTCATCAATGTTGCAACCCCACACAGTTGTCCGATGCACTTTGGGGTGCCATTGCAGGGTACGGTGTATTTTCTTTGTTCTATTGGGGATACCGCCTGACATGGCACCAGGAAGGATTAGGTTATGGGGACGTAAAATTCCTCGCCGCACTTGGCGCGTGGCATCGGTGGGACTCATTACCCCTGTTGATCTTACTTGCCGCCGGGCTGGCTTGCTGCATGACAGGCGTAGCATTTATAACGCATGGAAAAAGGAAACTAAAAAACCCGCTGCCTTTTGGGCCATATCTGGCGGCTGCGGGTTTTGTTGTTGGCTGGCTAAATCTGATACAGGGCGGTTAGTCGCTGACCTTAATTTGCGATTGCAGATAGTTTTGCAATCCAAGTTTTCCAATCAGATCCAACTCCGTTTCGAGCCAATCGATATGTCCTTCTTCTTCGGTCAGGATCTCAATCATCATGTCCCGACTAACATAGTCATGAACGCTATCGGCATAAGCAATGGCTTCGCGTAAATCTTTCGCACCATCAAGCTCGAGTCGAAGATCTGATTGCAGCATCTCTTCAACATCTTCACCAATCCCTAACTTACCGAGATCTTGTAAGTTTGGGAGACCTTCTAAGAATAAAATACGCTCAATGTATTTATCAGCGTGTTTCATCTCATCGATTGATTCATGGTACTCAACATCATTGAGGCGAGTCAGTCCCCAGTTTTTAAACATACGGGCATGGAGAAAATACTGGTTGATTGCGACAAGCTCATTTCCCAATAGTTTATTGAGATAATTTATGATTTTAACATCACCTTTCATTTTATAGTCCCTCCGCTTCCACTCTTAGAGCGTAGATGGGGCTACAGGGATGTCAAAAAAAAGAGTGTGACTTAGGCGATCTCTTTAAATTCTGGCATTTGCGTTAATTCATCCTGCATGACTTCACGCGCAGCACGAATGCACTTACCGCACTGATTTCCAACAGGAATAAACTTACGTAATTGCTGAAAAGACTGAGGATGAAACTGGCGAACAGCCTGACGAATTTTTTTATCACTTATCGCATTACACAAACAAACGTACATGATCGCTCCCGTTCAATTTCTGCGCAAAGTGTAAATGAGAATAGTTATGATTACAATAGCACAACGCTATTTACGCGATGGAAGAATGAACAAAAAATGCGAACAAATATGACAACGGTTAAATCACAAGTAGCAAAAAGGGCGCCTTAGCGCCCTTTTTAAGTTCAAAGCTAATTAATAAATAATTAGCTCATTACTTTAGCAACAACGCCCGCACCTACAGTACGGCCGCCTTCACGGATTGCGAAACGCAGACCGTCATCCATCGCGATTGGGTGGATCAGGGTAACAACCATTTTGATGTTGTCGCCCGGCATTACCATCTCTACGCCTTCTGGCAGTTCGATGGTACCAGTCACGTCAGTAGTACGGAAGTAGAACTGCGGACGGTAGCCTTTGAAGAACGGAGTATGACGGCCGCCTTCGTCTTTGGACAGGATATAAACTTCAGATTCGAACTTGGTGTGCGGCTTGATAGAGCCTGGCTTAGCCAGTACCTGACCACGTTCGATTTCTTCACGTTTGATACCACGCAGCAGAACACCAACGTTCTCACCAGCACGGCCTTCGTCCAGCAGTTTGCGGAACATTTCAACGCCAGTACAGGTAGACTTAGCAGTCTCTTTGATACCAACGATTTCAACTTCTTCACCAACTTTGATGATACCGCGCTCTACACGACCGGTAACAACGGTACCACGACCGGAGATGGAGAATACGTCTTCGATAGGCAGCAGGAACGGCTTGTCAATCGCACGCTCTGGTTCTGGGATGTAAGAATCCAGGAAGCCAGCCAGTTCGATGATTTTCGCTTCCCACTCTGCTTCGCCTTCCAGCGCTTTCAGAGCAGAACCACGAACGATCGGAGTGTCGTCGCCCGGGAAATCGTACTGAGACAGAAGTTCACGAACTTCCATTTCTACCAGTTCCAGCAGCTCTTCGTCATCAACCATGTCGCATTTGTTCAGGAACACGATGATGTACGGAACGCCTACCTGACGACCCAGCAGGATGTGCTCACGAGTCTGCGGCATCGGGCCGTCAGTCGCAGCAACAACCAGGATCGCGCCGTCCATCTGCGCAGCACCGGTGATCATGTTTTTAACATAGTCGGCGTGGCCCGGGCAGTCTACGTGCGCGTAGTGGCGAGTCGGGGTGTCATATTCAACGTGAGAAGTGTTGATGGTGATACCACGAGCTTTTTCTTCCGGAGCGTTATCGATCTGGTCGAAAGCACGAGCAGCACCGCCGTAGGTTTTAGCCAGTACGGTGGTGATTGCAGCGGTCAGGGTAGTTTTACCGTGGTCAACGTGGCCGATGGTGCCGACGTTAACGTGCGGTTTTGTACGTTCAAATTTTTCTTTAGACACGGCTATATTCCTTACTATAGTGCTCTCCCCTTTGGAGAGAGCACGGGACTTAGGTTTTAATCCTGTGGCTTATTTACCACGGGCTTCAATAACGGCCTGAGCAACGTTGTTCGGCGCATCGTCGTACTTCAGGAACTCCATGGAGTAAGAAGCACGGCCTTTGGTCAGAGAACGCAGCTGGGTTGCATATCCGAACATTTCAGACAGCGGAACTTCAGCATGGATAACAACGCCAGTGACGTTGGATTCCTGACCACGAAGCATACCACGACGGCGGCTCAAGTCACCGATAACGTCACCGGTGTTCTCTTCCGGAGTCTCTACTTCAACCTTCATGATAGGCTCAAGCAGAACTGGTTTCGCTTTCTTAAAGCCATCTTTGAAGGCGATAGAAGCGGCCAGTTTAAACGCCAGCTCAGAGGAGTCAACGTCATGGTAAGAACCGAAGTGCAGACGCACGCCCAGATCAACAACCGGGTAACCAGCCAGCGGGCCAGATTTCAGCTGTTCCTGGATGCCTTTATCAACGGCCGGGATGTATTCGCCAGGAATTACACCACCTTTGATGTCGTTGATGAACTCGTAGCCTTTCGGGTTTGAACCCGGCTCCAGCGGGTACATGTCAATAACAACATGACCGTACTGACCGCGACCACCAGACTGCTTAGCGTGTTTACCTTCGATATCGGTAACTTTCGCACGAATCGCTTCGCGGTAAGCAACCTGAGGTTTACCGACGTTCGCTTCAACGTTGAATTCACGCTTCATACGGTCAACGATGATGTCGAGGTGCAGCTCACCCATACCGGCGATAATAGTCTGGTTAGATTCTTCATCAGTCCATACACGGAAAGACGGGTCTTCTTTAGCCAGACGGCCCAGAGCCAGACCCATTTTTTCCTGGTCAGCTTTGGTTTTCGGTTCAACTGCGATGGAGATTACCGGCTCAGGGAATTCCATACGTTCCAGAATGATCGGGTGATCCGGGTCACACAGGGTGTCACCAGTGGTCACGTCTTTCAGACCGATTGCAGCCGCGATATCGCCCGCGCGAACTTCTTTGATCTCTTCACGTTTGTTGGCGTGCATCTGAACGATACGGCCAAAACGCTCACGTGCAGTTTTCACGGAGTTCAGGATGGTGTCACCGGAGTTAACCACACCAGAGTACACGCGGAAGAAGGTCAGGTTACCCACGAACGGGTCGGTAGCGATTTTGAATGCCAGAGCAGCAAACGGCTCGTCATCGCTAGCATGACGCTCAGCAGGAGTATCTTTACCGTCGTCCAGAATACCGTTGATCGCAGGTACGTCGACTGGGGATGGCAGGTAATCAATTACCGCATCCAGCATCGCCTGAACACCTTTGTTCTTGAACGCAGAACCACAGGTTACCAGGATGATTTCGTTGTTCAGAACACGCTGACGCAGAGCTTTTTTGATCTCTTCTTCAGTCAGTTCTTCACCACCCAGGTATTTCTCCATCAGCTCTTCTGAAGCTTCCGCAGCGGACTCGATCAGGTTCTGGTGCCATTCTTCAGCCAGTTCCTGCATGTCAGCCGGGATATCTTCGTAAGTGAAGGTTACGCCTGCATCTTCTTCGTTCCAGTTGATGGCTTTCATTTTCACCAGGTCAACAACACCGGTGAACGCTTCTTCAGCGCCAATTGCCAGCTGCAGCGGAACAGGGTTCGCGCCCAGACGGGTTTTGATCTGACCAACAACTTTCAGGAAGTTCGCACCCATACGGTCCATTTTGTTAACGAACGCAATGCGCGGAACTTTATATTTGTTTGCCTGACGCCATACGGTTTCAGACTGAGGCTGAACACCACCAACTGCGCAGTAAACCATTACTGCACCATCAAGCACACGCATGGAACGTTCTACTTCGATTGTGAAGTCAACGTGCCCCGGGGTGTCAATGATGTTTACGCGATGCGGTTCGTACTGCTTAGCCATACCAGACCAGAATGCAGTAGTCGCTGCGGAGGTGATAGTAATACCACGCTCCTGCTCCTGTTCCATCCAGTCCATGGTGGCTGCGCCGTCATGAACTTCACCGATTTTGTGGTTTACACCGGTGTAGAACAGAATACGTTCGGTAGTAGTGGTTTTACCGGCGTCGATGTGCGCACTGATACCGATGTTACGGTAGCGCGCGATGGGTGTTGTACGAGCCATTTGATTCCTCGTTTATCTTTTAGGCGTTCAATTTAAGTAGCCCAAAGCGGGCTGCTTACTGGAAGCGCCCGCCTGGTGACTAAAACTCCGAAGGGATTACCAACGGTAGTGTGCGAACGCCTTGTTGGCTTCTGCCATACGGTGAACGTCTTCACGTTTCTTAACTGCAGTACCTTTGTTTTCTGCAGCATCAGAAAGTTCGTTCGCCAGGCGCAGAGCCATGGATTTATCACCGCGTTTACGAGCAGCTTCAACGATCCAACGCATTGCCAGGGCATTACGACGAACCGGACGGACTTCAACTGGAACCTGATAAGTAGAACCACCAACGCGGCGAGACTTAACTTCGACAGTCGGACGCACGTTTTCAAGGGCTACTTCAAAAGCTTCCAGACCATCTTTACCAGAACGCTGAGCCAGGGTCTCCAGCGCGCTGTATACGATGGTTTCTGCAGTAGATTTTTTACCATCTACCATCAGGATATTTACAAATTTAGCCAGCAGCTCTGATCCGAACTTAGGATCCGGCAGAATTTTACGCTGACCAATGACGCGACGACGTGGCATGGGAATACTCCGTTGTTAATTCAGGATTGTCCAAAACTCTACGAGTTTAGTTTGACATTAATATAAAACGTTTGGCCTTACTTAACGGAGAACCATTAAGCCTTAGGACGTTTCACGCCATACTTGGAGCGTGATTGCTTACGGTCTTTAACGCCGGAGCAGTCAAGCGCACCGCGAACGGTGTGGTAACGAACACCCGGGAGGTCTTTTACACGACCGCCACGGATCAGGATCACGGAGTGCTCCTGCAGGTTGTGACCTTCACCACCGATGTAGGAAGTCACTTCAAAACCGTTAGTCAAACGCACACGGCATACTTTACGCAGTGCGGAGTTTGGTTTTTTAGGAGTGGTAGTATATACACGAGTACATACGCCACGTTTCTGCGGGCATGCTTCCAGTGCAGGCACGTTGCTCTTTGCAACTTTGCGTGCGCGTGGTTTGCGTACCAGCTGGTTAACTGTTGCCATTAAATAGCTCCTGGTTGTAGCTTTCGCTTCGTAAACACGTAATAAAACGACCTCATACAATATGAGGACGCAGAATTTTAGGTCGGTGTCGAAAAGGTGTCAAGAAATATACAACGATCCCACAATTACCAGGACATCTGGCTGGGATGCTTCACCGTAAGTCTGACGAAGTCAGTATAGCCAACCCTGACGACACTGTCTGAAATTTGACCACCCAACCCGCGAGCTTTAATGTCTTCTTCCAGTACATAGACCTTAATGGAGGCATTTTGCAGACTTTCAAGGAAACGACTGCCTTCTATTGCTGCAGTGACGCCATCCTGAAGCAGTAAAAGCTCGTCATCTTCAGCAATCAGACGCAGGAGGGAGGAGAAGTCGGTTAGCCACGCAGAGCGATGTAAAATATGCAGCATGAGAGCCTCAAAACCTCAAAATGACGTCATAGTTGCCAAGCTCACGACGCAAATCTTCCGGTTCAAGCGCCGTCGCATCAACCACAAAACTCGCCCCCTCTGCCAGGCCTCGCTCACGCAATGAGGCCGCACAAAGCCAGCATTGTTCTATATCGTACAATCCTAACAGTTTAAAAGTCGCGATATAGTCTCGCGCCAGAACGACATCCGGTTGTTGCCCCTGGAGGATCTGGAAGACACCATCACCGATAAAGAACACGCCGAGATCTTCCGTTAATGCAGATGTCGCCAGTAAAGCATCCAGTCCTTCGCGACCGGATGCGCTGCCGTGCGGCACAGTAGAAAAAACAAAGGCAACACGTTTCATTAAAACTGCACCACGCGATCGCACGTCAGGGATGCTTCAGCCAGCGATCCAAGACCGCTGAGAGTAAATCCCGACTGTAAATTAGCACCAGACAACCCTAGCCGTGTTGCCTCAGTCTCATCAACAACACCACGCCGCAAGGCTGCCGCAACACAGATATTCAGCGCCACACCATGCTGCTGGTGAAGCTTTTGCCAGGCTCGCACTAAATCAAATTCATCACTGGCGGGCGATGTCAGAACGTTCGCGTTATACACGCCCTCACGATAAAAGAAGACGCTACACAATTCGTGTCCTTCTTCGAGTAGCGCATGCGCAAATTGCAATGCGCTACTCGATTGCTGTGTGCCGTAGGCGGGCCCGGTTACCATGATGGCAAAACGCATTACTTATCTTGCCCCTGGAAATCACCGCTTTTGAACTGGCGAATATAGAGGTAGACCGTGTGCTTGGAGATGTTCAGACGATCGGCAACCTGATTGATCGCATCTTTAATATCGAAGATCCCTTTCTCATACAGGTTCAGGACGATCTGACGATTCTTGGCATTGTTGGAGACGTTACGATCGGCGTTCACTTCTTCAATGGTGAACTCCAGCGTCTGGGTCACCAGATCTTCGACTGAGGACGCGAAGTTCACGGCTGATCCCACTTCCGGGGTCTCCGGCGGGATAAAGGTATTCATTATCTGCGAGAAAGGGACATCAAGGTTCATGTTGATGCACAGCAGACCAATCACGCGATGCTCACGGTTGCGAATGGCAATCGTCACCGACTTCATCAAGACACCGCTTTTCGCGCGTGTGAAATAACACTTCGACACGCTGCTATCCGCACCCGTCATATCATGCAGCATACGCAACGCAAGGTCGGTAATCGGCGAGCCAATTTTACGGCCCGTGTGTTCACCGTTAGCGATGCGAATGGCCGAGCATTTCAAATCCTGCAAAGAGTGCAATACGATTTCACAATGGGAACCAATGAGCATCGCCAACCCGTCCACTACCGCTTCATAGGATTTAAGGATATCGAAGTCGGTTTGATCGAAAGGACGTTGATCCAGTAAATCTAGCTCACTGGTTTCGTTGGTTAAAAGCGACCTGGACATGAAAAAAAGCACTCCTTTTCAGGAGCCTGTCGTTATGTTGTCAGGGCAGGCTCATCACTATTATAGGGGCATCTAAAGTAATACAGCGCACAAGGCGCTTTCCAGTATTAATTATATCCTGCCGATAATAAAAAACCGCCGCCCTGTGGGCGGCGGTTTCTAATCATTTACTTTTTGCTGCTGTCTGCAGCTTTATCAGCCGGTGCAGCATCTGGCTTCGCATCTGCTTTCGGTGCCGGTTTGATATCTAACAGCTCAACATCAAAGACCAGCGTGGAGTTTGCCGGAATGCCCGGAACGCCCGTTTTACCGTATGCCAGATCCGGTGGGATAACCAGCTGGATTTTGCCGCCTTTCTTGATGTTTTTCAGGCCTTCAGTCCAGCCTGGAATAACGCCGTCAAGACGGAAAGAGAGCGGCTCACCACGGGTGTAAGAGTTATCAAACTCTTTACCATCGATCAGCGTACCTTTGTAGTTCACAACCACCGTATCGCTGTCTTTCGGTGCTTCACCGGTACCTTCTTTCTCTACTTTGTAGACCAGGCCAGTAGCAGAGGTTTTAACGCCTTTCTCTTTAGCAAATTTCTCGCGGTAAACTTTACCTTTGGCTTCGTTGTCAGCCGCGTCTTTTTCCATTTTCGCCTGAGCGGAGCTCTTCACGCGAGCTTCAAACCCCTGCAGAGTTTGTTCGATTTCCTGGTCAGACAGTTTGCTCTTATCTGCAAACGCATCCTGAACACCCGCGATCAACTGATCTTTATCCAGTTTGATGCCCAGTTTTTCCTGTTCTTTCAGGGAGTTTTCCATGTAACGACCCAAGGACGCGCCCAGCGCGTAAGCGGCTTTTTGGTCGTCATTTTTGAATGCTGCTTTGCTGTCAGCGGTAGCGGCTGGTTTCGCAGCATCAGCAGCGAAGGTGATCGGGGCATGCAGTGCAACGGCCATTGTGGTCGCCAGCAGCGTTACTTTAAACAGTGATTTCATCCATCTCTCCAGGGCCGGGGCATCTCACCCCAGGGTTAGCTAACATAAAAACGTACTATAAAGCGTTGTAGAACAAATCAACATACAGGCACGCCCTATTATCACCACTTTTCAGACACTTTTTGTTTAAATTAGTTTCGTTGCTGAGGAATGAGTGCTGTGCAAACAGGCAAAGTTAAGTAGAATTCGCCGCAGTCCGCGATCTGCCGGAGAAAACAGAAGAGGTGAATCATGCAGGATACAACGATGGAAACTCGCCTGGCTGAGCTGGAGAGTCGCCTGGCGTTTCAGGAAATAACCATTGAAGAGCTGAACGTAACCGTGACCGCACATGAACTGGAAATGGCCAAACTGCGCGACCATCTGCGTCTGCTGACAGAAAAGCTCAAAGCCACTCAGCCGTCTCATATCGCGTCGCAGTCTGAAGAGACCCCGCCGCCACATTATTGAGACGTAAAAAAAGCGGGGTTTCCCCGCTTTTTTGTGTCCGAAGGCGCTAACGCTTATCGGATCTACTCACATATACCCAAAGGATTTCAAATCACAGCAAGGCGGCAAGCTTGAGGAAGTCCCGGGAGCATAGATAACTATGTGACCGGGATTCGAAAGCGCAGCCAACACCGCTGTGGGTTGAAAGACGAAGGGTATTAGTGGCAACCGCAGCCGCCGCCGTTACCTTTACCGCCACCGCCGCAGCAGCCTTCGCCGCCGTGCTCGTGACCATGGTCGTGGCCGTGACCGCCGCAGCAACCATCGTGACCGTGGTCATGATCGTGGTCGTGACCGTGCGCACCGTGAACGTGGCCGTGGGCCAGCTCTTCTTCGGTCGCTTCACGGATAGCAACAACTTCTACGTTGAATTTCAGATTCTGGCCAGCCAGCATGTGGTTACCGTCAACCACAACGTGGTCGTCTTCCACTTCGGTAATTTCTACCGGTACCGGACCCTGGTCAGTTTCAGCCAGGAAACGCATGCCAACCTGCAGTTCGTCAACGCCCATGAAGACGTCTTTAGGCACGCGCTGCACCAGGTTTTCATCATACTGACCGTAAGCGTCGTTTGCGCCTACAGCAACGTCGAATTTATCGCCAACTTCATGACCGTCCAGCGCTGTTTCCAGGCCAGAAATCAGGGAACCGTGACCATGCAGGTAGTCCAGCGGTGCACTCACCGGAGACTCATCAACCAACACACCGTCTTCTGTACGTACCTGATAGGCCAGGCTGACCACCAGGTCCTTTGCTACTTTCATGATATCTCCTGAGCATGGAAAGAATAGTGGCGCAGATTGTAGCGGAATTCTGCACCCGTGTACCCTCTAGCTTAAAAAAAGCTGCGGCATATCGCTAGTCCGGATGAAAAATCCCGATCACTTGCTCTTCTTTGCGAACGTGCTCGCGGGCCTCTTTATCGGCCTCGCGCATCTGATGACCGCACTTAACACACTCAACAATATCGATATTATTTTCGCGCCACATCGCCAGTGAATCCTGCGCCTGGCAGGACGGACATTTTGCGCCTGCAATAAAACGTTTACGAATTGCCATGGTTATCCTCTACTCAAATTCATCCCAGCCATCCAGCTGGCGCCGTTCTTTCTGCATCTCCCGCTGAAAAATCTCCTCCAGCTCACGCCGGGCCTCTCTGGCACGAGAGATTTGCACCGTATCGGTGTGCATCGGGATCAATTCCCGTAGCATGCGCATATCGAGTCGACGAAAATGCCACTGGGCGCGCTGCGCCTGATGCGGATGCATCCCCAATGACACCAGCGCTTTGCGACCCAGTTCCAGTGCGCTCGAGAAGGTTTCTCGGGAAAACTGCGTGACACCCGCCTGTAATAACTCATGCGCCTCTACACGTCCGCGCGCTCGCGCAAGAATATGCAAATGCGGAAAATGCTGTTGGCACAGTTCCACCAGCTTCATCGTGTCTTCAGGTTCATTGCAGGTGATCACAATAGACTGCGCCGCCTCTGCGCCAGCGGAACGTAAAAGCTCCACCTGCGTGGCGTCACCGTAATAAACCTTATAGCCATATTTACGCATCAGATTCACCGCACTGATATCCCGCTCCAGGACGGTAATACGCATTTTGTTCGCCATCAGCAAACGGCCGATCACCTGGCCAAAACGCCCAAACCCCACCACGATAACCTGCGGCTTATCGTCTTCCACCCAGGGTTTTTCATCTTCTTCATCCGGGCCGTTGAACTGGCGAGAGAGCCATTTATCAATCAACTTCATCAACAGTGGCGTGGTCATCATCGACAGCGTGACCGTTACCAGCAAAAACGCCATCTGATCGCCCTGAAACAGCCGCTGGGAAGATGCTGTTGAAAAAAGCACAAAGGCAAATTCTCCGCCCTGGCTTAGCACCCCCGCAAATTGCATCCGCTCCGAGCTTCTCATGCCGTTCAGCCGCGCCAACACATAGAGCACCAGCGTCTTCACGATGACCAGTACTATCACGCTCGCCGTTACCCACAAAATATGGGTGTAAAGCACGCCAAGGTTAAGTGACATCCCCACCGAGATGAAAAATAACCCGAGCAAAAGCCCTTTAAAGGGATCAATCGCCGTTTCCAGTTCATGTCGATATTCGCTTTCCGCCAACAGCACGCCAGCGATAAACGTTCCCAGCGCCATCGACAGGCCCAGCGCATCCATAAATAACGCAGAACCCAATACCAGTAGCAGCGTGGCTGCGGTAAACACTTCCCGCACGCCGGACCCCGCAATATAGCGAAATACAGGACGCAGCAGATAGCGTCCGCCAATCAACATGCCAGCAAAAGCCAACACTTTCATGCCCACTTTGATCCAGTCAAAATGCTCATCGGCTGATCCTGCTAACAGCGGAACCAGCGCCAACGCGGGGATCACCGCCAAATCCTGGAACAACAGCACCGAAAAGCCCAGTTGTCCGGATTCACTGCGGTTCATCCCTTTTTCCCGCATCAGCTGTAACGCCATTGCCGTCGATGACATCGCCAAACCAATCCCACCGACTACCGCCGCCTGCCAG
This sequence comes from Citrobacter sp. RHBSTW-00671, assembly GCF_014103415.1. Classification (NCBI taxonomy): domain Bacteria; kingdom Pseudomonadati; phylum Pseudomonadota; class Gammaproteobacteria; order Enterobacterales; family Enterobacteriaceae; genus Citrobacter; species Citrobacter sp. RHBSTW-00671. Next base: position 915,824 of record NZ_JABXPR010000001.1, on the reverse strand, counting down.
GAAAAGTCAGTGAGCATCAATAACCCTGCCAGGACAAGCGCGCTAAGTAACACCTGCGCGGCACCGACACCAAAAATTGAACGCCGCAATTGCCATAGTTTGGCCGGGTTAAGTTCCAGCCCGATGATGAACATCAGGAAGACCACGCCCAGCTCGGAGAAGTGCAGAATTTCATCCACGTCGCTGATGAAGCCAAGTCCCCATGGGCCGATAGCAATTCCCGCCAGCAAGTAACCCAGTACCGGCCCAATACCCAGCCGCGATGCCAACGGCACCGCAGCCACCGCCGCGAAGAGGAACAGCACTCCCGCGGTCAATAAATCAGAACCTTCCATCAGCGGCCTCCCACAGGAATCGGATTCGCCAGCCAGTCACCATACGCTTTAGCATGGCTGTCCAGCTCCTGCTTCGTTTGCCGTCTGGCCCAGTAAACGATGATGGGACTCATCCAGTGCATCCGACACATTCCTGCCGTCAGCTCAAAAGGACGTAACACATCACTCATCGGATAGCGGTTCAGCGCGTCATACCGATACGCACTTTCTGGCTCACCAGTGGTGATCACACTCCGCCAGTACTTTCCCGCCAGTTGGTTCCCCCCGGGGCCACTGGCAAACCCACGGCTCAGTACGCGGTCAAGCCACTCCTTTAGCAGGGCCGGGCAGCTATAGGTATAGAGCGGATGCTGAAAAACAATCACGTCATGCTCACGCAACAGTTCCTGTTCGTGCGAAATATCGATAAAAAAATCGGGATAGTGCGCGTAAAGATCGTGCACGGTAACATTACTGAGCTGCATGGCCGGTTTAAGCAGAACCCGGTTCGCGACCGAGTCCTGAGATTCCGGATGGGCATACAGCAGCAACACTTTCGCTGGCTGGGACATCATCCCCCTCCCGGTTTTGTCTTTTGTCTATTTTCAGCGTTTTGGGCTACCATTGCGCCTCGGTGCGGCAAACGGCCCACACATTACATTATCATAATGATAAATTAACATAGTCTGAACATACGGCGCCTTATGATTGTTTTCTCATCGTTACAAATTCGTCGCGGCGTGCGCGTCTTGCTGGACAATGCCACGGCCACCATTAATCCTGGGCAGAAGGTTGGCCTGGTGGGTAAAAATGGCTGCGGTAAATCTACCCTGCTGGCATTGCTGAAAAATGAAATCAGCGCTGACGCCGGCGGATTTACGTTTCCGGGAAACTGGCAACTCGCATGGGTGAATCAGGAAACGCCTGCGTTACCACAGCCAGCGCTGGAATACGTGATTGATGGCGACCGCGAATATCGTCAACTGGAAGCCCAGTTAAACGATGCCAACGAACGTAACGATGGACACGCCATTGCCACCGTACACGGAAAGCTGGACGCCATAGACGCCTGGACCATTCGCTCACGCGCGGCCAGCCTGCTGCACGGTCTCGGTTTCTCTAACGAGCAGCTCGACCGCCCGGTCAGCGATTTCTCCGGTGGCTGGCGTATGCGTCTCAACCTGGCCCAGGCGCTGATTTGCCGTTCAGACCTGCTGCTGCTCGATGAACCCACCAACCACCTCGATCTTGACGCGGTAATCTGGCTGGAAAGATGGTTGAAAAGCTATCAGGGCACACTGATTTTGATTTCCCACGACCGGGACTTCCTCGATCCGGTGGTGGATAAAATTATTCATATCGAACAGCAAACCATGTTCGAGTACACCGGCAACTACAGCGCGTTTGAAATCCAGCGTGCGACCCGCCTCGCGCAGCAACAGGCAATGTACGAGAGCCAGCAGGAGCGCGTGGCGCATCTGCAAAGCTATATCGATCGTTTCCGCGCGAAAGCAACCAAGGCAAAACAGGCGCAGAGCCGTATCAAAATGCTGGAGCGCATGGAGCTTATCGCGCCAGCCCATGTCGATAACCCGTTCCATTTCAGCTTCCGTGAACCGGAAAGCCTGCCTAACCCGCTGCTGAAAATGGAAAAAGTGAGTGCTGGCTACGGCGATCGCACAATCCTCGACTCCATCAAACTGAATCTGGTGCCGGGTTCTCGCATCGGCCTGTTAGGGCGCAACGGTGCGGGTAAATCCACGCTGATCAAGCTGCTGGCAGGCGAACTGGCCCCCATCAGCGGCGAGATTGGCCTAGCGAAAGGCATCAAACTGGGCTACTTCGCACAGCACCAGCTGGAGTTTTTACGCGCCGATGAATCACCCATTCAGCATCTGGCACGCATGGCGCCGCAAGAGCTGGAGCAGAAACTGCGTGACTACCTGGGTGGATTCGGCTTCCAGGGCGATAAAGTCAGCGAAGAGACACGCCGCTTCTCCGGTGGCGAAAAAGCGCGTCTGGTGCTGGCGTTGATCGTCTGGCAGCGCCCGAATCTGCTGCTGCTCGATGAACCGACTAACCACCTGGATTTGGATATGCGCCAGGCGCTGACCGAGGCGCTGATCGATTTTGAAGGCGCGCTGGTTGTCGTCTCGCACGACCGTCACCTGATCCGCTCCACCACAGACGACCTCTATCTGGTACACGACAAGAAAGTCGAGCCGTTTGACGGCGATCTGGAGGATTATCAGCAGTGGCTGAGTGATGTCCAGAAACAGGAAAATCAGGGCGACGAACCAGCGAAAGAGAGCGTTAACAGTGCCCAGGCACGTAAAGACCAGAAGCGTCGTGAAGCGGAACTGCGCACCCTGACACAACCCTTGCGTAAAGAGATTACCCGTCTGGAAAAAGAGATGGAGAAACTGCACGCGCAGTTGGCGCAGGCAGAAGAGAAACTCGGCGACAGCGAACTGTACGACCAAAGCCGCAAAGCTGAGCTCACGGCATGTCTGCAACAACAGGCAAGCGCGAAGTCCGGGCTGGAAGAGTGTGAAATGGCCTGGCTGGATGCGCAGGAACAGCTTGAGCAGATGCTGGCTGAGTAGCCCTGATTGCCGGATAAGGCGAAGCTGCCATCCGGCACCGGAGCCGAAAATGCCTGATGGCGACGTTCGTGCGTCTTATCAGGCCTACGTTTCGGTCCAGGCTCGCGTAACCGGCTAACTGACTGGCGACAAAATCACATATTGGCTAACCCGCACGCGCTGTGCGCGGTATAGTTATTCTTTCCGATTATTAATTGCTCCGGTGTTATGGTTGAAATCACGTCCACAGAAATGACCCCACCTACCGACGATTCGCGAGAATTCCGCCCGATGCGCGGTATCAGTAACCGCCATCTGCAGACGATGCTGCCGCGTTTAATTCGCCGCAAGGTGAAGTTCGACGCCCACTGGCAGCGTCTGGAATTGCCTGACGGTGATTTCGTCGATCTGGCGTGGAGTGAAGATCCGCAACAGGCGAAACACAAACCGCGCCTGGTGGTTTTTCACGGTCTGGAAGGCAGTCTGAACAGCCCCTACGCACATGGCCTGATTGAAGCAGCACAAAAGCGCGGCTGGCTGGGCGTGGTAATGCATTTTCGCGGTTGCAGCGGCGAACCCAATCGCCTGAACCGCATTTATCACTCTGGTGAAACAGAAGACGGCACCTGGTTTTTACACTGGCTGGAGCGTGAGTTCGGTCGCGTACCGACCGCAGCGGTAGGCTATTCACTCGGTGGAAACATGCTGGCTTGCCTGCTGGCCAAAGAAGGCAACGATATTCCGATAGATGCGGCGGTTATCGTCTCTGCGCCATTCGTGCTGGAAGCCTGTAGTTATCATATGGAGACCGGTTTCTCCCGCGTCTATCAGCGCTACCTGCTCAATCTGTTAAAAGCCAATGCCTCACGTAAGCTCGAGGCCTATCCGGGTTCGCTGCCGGTGAGTCTGGCCCAGTTGAAGTCCCTGCGTCGTATTCGCGATTTCGACGATTTGATCACGGCTAAAATCCACGGTTTTGCTGATGCTATAGATTACTATCGTCAGTGTAGCGCCATGCCGCTGCTCAATCAGATAGCCAAACCGACGCTGATTATCCACGCCAAAGACGATCCGTTTATGGACAGTCATGTCATCCCGCAACCCGAGAATCTGCCCCCGCAGGTGGAGTATCAACTCACCGAGCACGGTGGACACGTCGGATTTATTGGCGGCACGTTACGTCGCCCTGAGATGTGGCTGGAATCGCGTATTCCAGACTGGCTGACAACATATCTGGAGGCATCATCATGATGATTCCCTGGCAAGACATCTCCCCGGACGCGCTGGATAACCTGATTGAAAGCTTTGTCTTGCGCGAAGGCACCGATTATGGTGAACATGAACGCTCGCTCGAACAAAAAGTCGCCGACGTCAAACGCCAACTACAATCAGGTGAAGCTGTGCTGGTGTGGTCCGAACTGCATGAAACGGTCAACATAATGCCGAGGAAACAGCTTCACGAGTAACCTGCTGCCGTTGGCCGACTATAATAAAAACCCAACCTATTTATGGAGTTGTTATGTCTGCCAAACATCCGGTGATTGCGGTAACAGGATCCAGCGGCGCGGGGACCACCACCACCAGCCTCGCGTTTCGTAAAATTTTCGCTCAGTTAAATCTGCGCGCTGCCGAGGTGGAAGGCGACAGTTTTCACCGCTATACCCGTCCGGAAATGGACATGGCGATCCGTAAAGCGCGGGATGCCGGGCGGCACATCAGCTATTTTGGCCCCGAAGCCAACGACTTCGGCCTGCTGGAACACACCTTCAGCGAGTACGGCCAGACCGGCAAAGGCCAGTCACGAAAATATCTGCACACCTACGATGAAGCCGTGCCGTGGAATCAGGTTCCGGGGACGTTTACTCCGTGGCAGCCGCTGCCTGAACCGACGGACGTCTTATTCTATGAAGGCCTGCACGGCGGCGTGGTGACGCCGCAGCAAAACGTGGCACGGCATGTTGATCTGCTGGTCGGCGTGGTGCCGATCGTCAACCTCGAGTGGATCCAGAAACTCACCCGCGATACCAGCGAGCGTGGACATTCCCGTGAAGCGGTAATGGACTCGGTGGTGCGCTCCATGGACGATTACATCAATTACATTACGCCGCAGTTTTCCCGCACGCATATTAACTTCCAGCGTGTGCCCACCGTCGACACTTCCAACCCCTTTGCGGCAAAGAGTATTCCGTCACTGGATGAGAGCTTTGTCGTGATTCATTTTCGCAATCTGGAAGGCATCGATTATCCCTGGCTGCTGGCGATGCTGCAGGGTTCATTCATTTCCCATATCAATACGTTAGTCGTACCGGGCGGCAAAATGGGGCTGGCGATGGAATTGATCATGCTGCCATTGGTCCAGCGATTGATGGAAGGTAAAAAGATAGAGTGATGTATGGGATGTGCCCGATGGCGCTACGCTTATCGGGCCTGCGAGTCGGTATCGTTATGTAGGCCGGATAAGGCTACGCCACCATCCGGCATCATGTGTTAAGCAGCAATCACTTCATAGGAATGGGTGATATTCACCGCTTTTTCCAGCATCAACGCCACGGAGCAATATTTCTCAGCAGAAAGATCAACCGCCCGAGACACAGACGCATCTTTCAGGTCGCGACCCGTCACGATGAAATGCAGATTGATGTGGGTAAACAGACGCGGTGCTTCTTCACGGCGCTCAGAGGTGAGCTTCACTTCGCAGTTGGTGACATCCTGGCGTCCCTTTTGCAGAATGGACACGACATCGATGGCGCTACACCCCCCTGCCGCCATTAACACCATTTCCATCGGGCTCGGCGCTTTATCACCGGAGTTACCGTCCATCAAGATTTGGTGGCCAGAGGCGGACTCACCGAGGAAGGTTAACCCCTCAACCCACTTTACACGCGCTTGCATATTTCGTAACTCCAATGTTTCAATTTTCCTGACAGATTACGCGTACATAACAATTCTCGCAATGGAAGGCGACCTGCGTCATGCTGAAGCGAGACACCAGGAGACACACGGCGAAAGCTATGCTAAAACAGTCAGGATGCTACAGTAATACATTGACGTACTGCATGTATGCAGAGGACATCACATTACAGGCTGCAATCTATTTTTAGCAGCCCCCTTCCCAGGTAGCGGGAAGCACATTTTTGCAACCCCAGAGACAGCGTCGTGTTCTGGCTCTGGAGACAGCTTATAACAGAGGATAACCGCGCATGGTGCTTGGCAAACCGCAAACAGACCCGACTCTCGAATGGTTCTTGTCTCATTGCCATATTCATAAGTACCCATCGAAGAGCACGCTGATTCACCAGGGTGAAAAAGCGGAAACGTTGTATTACATCGTTAAAGGCTCAGTGGCAGTGCTGATCAAAGATGAAGAAGGGAAAGAAATGATCCTCTCTTATCTGAATCAGGGCGATTTCATTGGTGAATTAGGCCTGTTTGAAGAAGGCCAGGAACGTAGCGCCTGGGTACGTGCCAAAACCGCATGTGAAGTCGCTGAAATTTCATACAAAAAATTTCGCCAATTAATCCAGGTCAACCCAGATATTCTGATGCGCCTGTCTTCTCAGATGGCTCGTCGTCTGCAGGTAACGTCTGAAAAAGTAGGCAACCTTGCCTTCCTCGACGTAACTGGTCGTATCGCCCAGACTCTGCTGAATCTGGCGAAACAGCCTGACGCAATGACCCACCCGGACGGCATGCAGATTAAAATCACCCGTCAGGAAATTGGCCAGATCGTTGGCTGTTCCCGTGAAACCGTTGGTCGTATCCTGAAAATGCTGGAAGATCAGAACCTGATCTCCGCGCATGGTAAGACCATCGTCGTCTACGGCACGCGTTAATCCCATCGACATGGCGTGTTACGTCGTAATGCGCCATTTTTGTTTGCTCCGATGTGGCGAAGACTGATTTATCACCCCGAGATCAACTACGCACTACGACAGACGCTGGTGCTATGTTTACCTGTGGCTGTCGGTCTTATCATTGGTCAGCTTCATCTGGGGCTCTTATTTTCCCTCGTCCCTGCCTGCTGCAATATTGCGGGTCTTGATACCCCACATAAGCGCTTTTTCAAACGCTTAGTGATTGGCGCGTCGCTGTTTGCCGGCTGCAGCCTGATAATGCAGTTACTGCTGGCACAGACTATACCCCTGCCGCTGATCCTCACCGGCCTGACGCTGATTCTCGGTGTGACCGCCGAGCTAAGCCCGTTGCATGCGCGACTTCTGCCCGCCTCGCTGATCGCGGCGATTTTCACACTGAGTCTGGCCGGCAACATGCCGGTCTGGGAACCGCTGCTGATCTACGCGCTGGGGACAGTATGGTACGGCCTGTTTAACTGGTTCTGGTTCTGGATGTGGCGTGAACAACCGCTGCGCGAATCACTCAGTTTGTTGTACCGCGAATTAGCCGATTACTGTGAGGCCAAATACAGCATGTTGACCCAGCATGCCGATCCCGAAAAAGCGCTACCGCCCCTGCTGGTCCGTCAACAAAAAGCCGTGGATCTGATTACCCAGTGCTACCAGCAAATGCATATGTTGTCGGCGCATCACAACAACGAATACAAACGCCTGCTGCGTGCCTTTCAGGAGGCGCTCGATTTACAGGAACATATTTCCGTTAGCCTCCACCAGCCAGAAGAAGTGCAAAAACTGGTTGAGCGTAGCCACGCCGAACAGGTGATTCGCTGGAATGCTCGCACCGTTGCGGAACGTCTGCGCGTACTGGCCGATGATATTTTATATCACCGCTTGCCAACCCGTTTCTCGATGGAAAAGCAGATTGGCACGCTGGAGAAAATCGCCAGGCAACATCCGGACAATCCGGTGGGACAATTTTGCTACTGGCATTTCAGCCGCATTGCCCGTGTACTGCGTACCCAACGCCCACTGTATGCCCGGGATTTGATGGCTGATAAACAGCGTCGATTACCGTTAATTCCTGCACTGAAAAACTACCTGTCGTTGAAATCACCGGCGCTGCGTAACGCCGGACGCATCAGCGTCATGTTGAGTATCGCAAGCCTGATGGGTAGCGCTTTGCACCTGCCAAAACCTTACTGGATCCTGATGACGATCCTGTTCGTCACGCAAAATGGCTACGGCGCAACCCGGGTGCGTATTTTACACCGCTCGGTGGGCACGCTTGTCGGACTGGTCATTGCCGGCGTCACGTTGCACTTTCATATTCCTGAGGGCTTCACGCTGGCGGCTATGCTGCTGATAACCCTGGTGAGCTATCTGATCATCCGTAAAAACTACGGCTGGGCTACCGTGGGCTTTACGGTCACAGCGGTATATACCCTACAGTTACTCACGTTGAATGGGGAACAGTTTATCGTGCCCCGGTTTGTCGACACCGTAATCGGCTGTTTGATCGCCTTTGGCGGTACGCTCTGGCTGTGGCCGCAATGGCAGAGTGGTTTACTACGTAAGAACGCTCACGATGCGCTAGGAGCAGATCAAGAAGCCATCCGCCTAATCCTCAGCAACGATCCGCAGGCCACGCCGTTGGCGTATCAGCGCATGCGGGTCAATCAGGCGCAAAACACGCTGTTTAACTCCTTAAACCAGGCCATGCAGGAACCCGGGTTTAACTCGCACTATCTGGCAGATATGAAACTGTGGGTTACGCACAGCCAGTTCATCGTCGAGCACATCAATGCAATGACGACCCTGGCAAGGGAGCACACGATGTTGACGCCGGATCTAGCGCAGCGGTATCTGGAATCCTGCGAAATTGCGCTCCAGCGCTGTCAACAGCGGCTGGAATATGACGGACCGGGAAGTTCTGGTGATGTGAATATTCTCGAATCACCAGAGATGCTCTCACACGGCCCATTAAGTACGCTTGAGCAGCATCTACAACGAATACTGGGGCATCTTAACACCATGCACACCATCTCTTCTGTTGCCTGGCGCCAGCGACCGCACCACGGGATCTGGCTGAGCCGCCGACTGCGGGACATGAAGGGTTAAGAGATTTGCCGGATGCGCTACGCTTATCCGGCCTACGAATCACACCCTACCCTGTAGGCCGGATAAGGCGCTCGCGCCGCCATCCGGCAATCAGCCCACCACCTTCGCTACCGCTTGGGCAAAACGCTGCATCCCTTCGTCGATATCAGCCTGTTCTACCACCAGCGACGGCGCAAAACGCATCACGTCCGGTCCGGCATTCAGCACCATCACCCCTTCGTGCGCAGCAGCGTAGAGGAAATCACGCGCCCGGCCTTTAAACTGCGGCTTCAACTCAGCGCCAATCAACAGCCCCATGCCGCGAATATCGCTGAAAATATCAAACTGCTGATCAATTTTCTGCAAATGCTGCACAAAGGCATGACGTTTGGCCTGAATACCTTCCAGCACTTCCGGGGTGTTAATGATATCGAACGCCGCTCCTGCAACCGCGCAGGCCAGCGGGTTACCGCCGTAGGTCGAACCGTGTGAGCCAACATGGAACGCGGAGGCTATCTCCTGCGTCGTCAGTACCGCGCTCACCGGGAAACCGCCACCGAGCGCCTTCGCGCTGGTGAGGATATCCGGCGTCACGCCGTAGTGCATATACGCAAACAGGTCACCGGTACGCCCCATCCCACACTGCACTTCATCAAACACCAGCAGCGCCTGATGTTGATCGCACAGTTCGCGCAGCCCCTGCAGGAATTCTGACGTGGCAGCGGTAACCCCTCCCTCACCCTGAATAGGCTCAACCACCACCGCACAGGTATGATCATCCATCACCGCTTTGACCGCATGCAGATCGTTAAACGGTACATGGATGATATCCGCGGGCTTTGGTCCAAAGCCATCAGAGTATTTCGGCTGCCCGCCGACAGAAACGGTAAACAGTGAACGACCGTGAAACGCATTATGGAAGGCAATAATCTTGGTTTTGAACGGGCTATGACGCACGCAGGCATAGTGCCGCGCCAGCTTAAAGGCGGTTTCGTTAGCTTCGGTACCAGAGTTCATGAACAACACGCGTTCGGCGAAAGTGGCATCAATGATTTTGCGACCTAAACGCAACGCTGGCTCATTGGTGAACACGTTACTGGTATGCCACAGAGTTTCACCCTGGGTTTTTAATGCCTCGACCAGTGCCGGATGGCAATGCCCTAACGCGGTCACTGCAATGCCGCCCGCGAAATCAACGTACTCTTTACCCTGCTGATCCCAGACTCGACTTCCTTTCCCCTTTACCGGGATAAACTCTGCCGGTGCATAAATCGGCAGAATCACTTCATCGAATGTTGCGCGCGTAATTGCAGTTTGTTCAGTTGCCATGTCATTACCACCCTGTTAAGCAGAAATGCTAGTGAAATTATAATCACAAAATATGAATAAAAAATCACTGAATAGCAACCCTAAATCACCGGTTAAGGAAATTAGCCAGCAGCTGATGTCCCTGTTCGCTTAGGATGCTCTCCGGGTGAAATTGCACCCCTTCCATATCCCACTCCCGGTGACGAATGCCCATAATCTCCTGCGTTTCACTCCACGCCGTCACTTCAAAGCACTCAGGCAACGTCTCAGGCGCGACCACCAACGAATGGTAGCGCGTCACCGTTAGCGGGTTTGCCAATCCCTGAAAAACACCTTGCCCGGTATGCGTAATGGGTGAAGTCTTACCGTGCATCACTTTCGCCGCCCGCACAACGGTCGCGCCAAAGGCTTGTGCCATTGCCTGATGGCCCAGACAAACGCCCAGCACAGGGATCTTACCCGCATAATGGCGAATGACATCCAGCGAGATGCCCGCATCATCCGGCGTGCATGGCCCCGGGGAAATGACGATTTTCTGCGGATTCAGCGCATCAATTTGCGCCAGCGTCAGCGCGTCGTTGCGTCTGACAAGGACATCTGCGCCCAGTTCGCAGAAGTATTGATACAGGTTCCAGGTAAAAGAATCGTAGTTATCGATAAGCAGGATCATGGCGGCTCCGGTACAGAAGAACCGCGCTATTCTACTCAGTTTCCAGGGCTTCGCTTACCACTTTACGAAATATCGCTTGCAGTGCGGACAGGTCCCCCATGGCGCCACTTTGATTTGCCTGGTTCCACTCCTCAACCTGAATGCCCTCCCAGTTGAGTATATACCCGGCATGAATCGCCAACTGTTCGAAGAAAATACGCTGCGCCAGACCACTGCCAATGCGAAACGGGTGCAGCACGTTAATTTCACAGTAGTAGTGTGCGAGGCGGTCCACAAACTTTTCTTGCGGCAATCCCACCAGCCAGGACTCGTCTTCCAGGTCCTGCATCAACACGTTGCCCTCTTTCTCTATCCAGGCAAAATGGCAGAAAGGTGTGTCGCCCTGATAAATATCCACTTCGCGTAGCTTGCCAGCCCAGTCGAAAATATCCTGATAAAGCTGGCGATGAATAGCGCACAGGTAGGGTAAACCACGAACTAACGGCCCCAGTTCAATCGTGGCAGCACGCAGCGCCGTCAATTCATAAGCTGCCTGCGCCAGACGCTGCGCCTGATGAACCCCCAGCCGGTTACGCATAACGTTCAGCCCAGGATACAAATAGGGGTCACGTCCATCACCGAATTTATCGCTCATAGTGCCTCCGCAATTCTTCAAGCCGCGCCAGGGCGTCTTCAGCGCTCAGAGTAACCCGTGGAATATCCACGCCTTCCAGTCGCCGGCTTGCCTGGAAATTGGCATTTCGCAGCTGCGCCCAGAGCCTGGACTTTTGTTTATCGGTGAGTTTTTTCACGTGACCTCCCTGAATGAGCCGACACTTGCCACAAGTATAAGCAGCAATTTCGGGTTACGCAGAGAAGGGGGAGAACGCGGGCAGGAACTACCCGCGCAAAACAGGCTTACGGCAGGACTTTAGCGGAAAGGATAACAATCGGTTTTGATGGAACATTCTGGTAAGGACCGACATCGTGGGTCTGTACCTGCGCAATCTTGTCCGCAACATCCATACCTTTCACAACTTTACCGAACACGGCGTAACCAAAGTCACGCTGACCATGATCGAGGAATGCATTGTCCGCAATGTTGATAAAGAACTGGCTGGTCGCACTGTCTTTATCCGCAGTACGCGCCATAGCAATCGTGCCTCGGGTGTTACGCAGCCCGTTATCCGCTTCATTCTTGATTGGCGGGTTAGGTTTTTTCTGCTGCATCTGCTCGTTAAACCCACCACCCTGCACCATAAATCCCGGGATCACACGGTGGAACGTGGTGTTGTTATAGAAACCGCTGTTGACATAATCGACAAAGTTTTGCACTGAAACCGGGGCTTTCTGGCTGTTCAGTTCCAGTTCAATGTTACCGGCAGAGGTTGTCAGCAGAACGTGCGGATCCCCTTTCGCTGCCAGCGCTGCGGGAGAGATAGCAGAAAGAGCGAAAACAGCTGCAACAGCCGCCAGAGTCGATTTGAGCATGAGATTTCCTTAAACGAGAGCAGAAACTAAAGCAAGTGGATTGATTCTAAAGAGCCTTCATGAACAAGGCCATCCCTTTACCTAATTTTACGTACTTGAAACAAATGTAACCTCATAGCTGTAAATATCTATGTGATCACGATCACATACAAAAATGTAACGGACTCAGTAATTACCAAAAAATATTTAAATACATCACTAAAACGCCTAAAATCTGCCCGCTCACGGCGCCGTTAATGCGCCTTACACTTCTATACAGGCCAGTCATGACTAACAGCAATCGCATTAAGCTCACATGGATTAGCTTTCTCTCCTACGCCCTGACAGGTGCGTTGGTAATTGTCACCGGGATGGTGATGGGAAACATCGCAGATTATTTCCATTTGCCCGTTTCCAGTATGAGTAACACCTTCACCTTCCTGAATGCAGGTATCCTGATCTCTATTTTTCTGAATGCCTGGCTGATGGAAATCGTGCCGCTGAAAACGCAATTGCGTTTTGGCTTCATCCTGATGGTATTGGCAATCGCCGGACTGATGCTCAGCCATAGCCTGGCGTTGTTCTCTGCGGCAATGTTTGTGCTGGGCCTGGTGAGTGGTATCACCATGTCGATTGGTACGTTCCTGGTGACTCAGATGTATGAAGGTCGCCAGCGTGGCTCCCGCCTGCTGTTTACCGACTCCTTCTTCAGCATGGCGGGCATGATTTTCCCCATGGTTGCGGCCTTCCTGCTCGCGCGCAGCATTGAATGGTACTGGGTCTATGCTTGTATCGGCCTGGTGTATGTCGCCATTTTCCTGCTGACCTTCGGCTGCGAATTCCCGGCGCTGGGCAAACATGCGCAGCAGCCAGATGCGCCGGTCGTTAAAGAAAAATGGGGCATTGGCGTACTGTTCCTGGCGATTGCGGCACTGTGTTACATCCTCGGTCAGCTTGGTTTTATCTCCTGGGTTCCGGAATACGCCAAGAGCCTGGGCATGAGCCTGAACGATGCCGGTAAACTGGTTAGCGACTTCTGGATGTCTTACATGGTCGGCATGTGGGCGTTTAGCTTTATTCTGCGTTTCTTCGATTTGCAGCGTATTCTGACCGTACTGGCGGGACTGGCCACCGTGCTGATGTATCTGTTCATCACCGGTACGCCAGAGCATATGCCGTGGTTCATTCTGACGCTGGGCTTCTTCTCCAGCGCGATTTATACCACCATTATTACCCTTGGTTCTCAGCAGACCAAAGTTGCCTCACCTAAACTGGTTAACTTTGTGCTGACCTGCGGCACCATTGGTACCATGCTCACCTTCGTCGTCACCGGTCCTATCGTAGCGCACAGTGGTCCATTAGCCGCATTACAGACTGCGAACGGACTGTATGCCGTGGTGTTCGTGATGTGCTTTATCCTTGGGTTCGTCACGCGTCATCGTCTGCATAACGCGCCAGCAACGCATTAATCCCAGTGCCGGAGGGCGCTTCGCTTGCCCGGCCTGCACACTGCCGGATGGTGTCTGCGCCATCCGGCCTATTCTCATACCCTCTTCTTTCGCTGGCGATGTCGGCCCAAACACACTAAAACCCCTCAATTTGTATGCTAATTGTACAAATATGAAAAGCCTGTCAATTCCGTCACTTATAAAAATGCTGACAAATCAGTTATATACCCCTTAAGGAGTATATAAGGCCGAATTTGATTTGTATCAATAAGCGCGGTTGCTGAATCGTTAAGGTAGGCAGTAATAGAAAAGAAATCGAGGCAAAAATGAGCAAAGTCAGACTCGCTATTATCGGTAATGGTATGGTCGGCCATCGCTTTATTGAGGATCTTCTTGATAAATCCGACGCTGCCAATTTTGATATTACCGTCTTCTGTGAAGAACCCCGCAAAGCGTACGACCGCGTACACCTGTCATCTTACTTCTCTCACCACACCGCTGAAGAGCTTTCTCTGGTGCGTGAAGGGTTCTATGAGAAGCACGGCGTTAAGGTGTTAGTCGGTGAACGTGCAATTACCATCAACCGCCAGGAGAAGGTAATCCACTCCAGCGCGGGCCGTACGGTCTATTACGACAAGCTGATCATGGCGACCGGTTCCTATCCGTGGATCCCACCGATTAAAGGTTCCGAAACCCAGGATTGCTTCGTTTACCGTACCATCGAAGATCTCAACGCCATTGAGGCTTGCGCCCGCCGTAGCAAACGCGGTGCCGTCGTCGGTGGTGGCCTGTTAGGTCTGGAAGCCGCCGGAGCGCTGAAAAGCCTCGGCGTGGAAACCCACGTGATTGAATTCGCCCCCATGCTGATGGCTGAACAGCTGGATCATATGGGTGGCGAGCAGTTACGTCGCAAAATTGAAAGCATGGGCGTGCGTGTGCACACCAGCAAGAACACCAAAGAGATCGTCCAGGAAGGCAGTGAAGCGCGCAAAACCATGCGTTTTGCCGACGGCAGCGAGCTGGAAGTTGATTTCATCGTCTTCTCCACCGGTATTCGCCCACGCGACAAACTGGCCACCCAGTGCGGTCTGGACGTCGCTCCGCGCGGCGGCATTGTCATTAACGACAGCTGCCAGACATCTGACCCGGATATCTATGCGATTGGCGAATGCGCCAGCTGGAACAACCGCGTATATGGTCTGGTCGCGCCGGGTTACAAAATGGCCCAGGTCGCCGTGGATCATATCCTCGAAACTGAAAACGCTTTCGAAGGTGCGGATCTGAGCGCCAAACTGAAGTTGCTCGGCGTAGATGTTGGCGGGATTGGCGACGCGCATGCGCGCACGCCGGGTGCCCGCAGCTATGTCTACCTTGATGAAAGCAAAGAAGTCTACAAACGCCTCATCGTAAGTGAAGATAACAAAACCCTGCTGGGTGCGGTTCTGGTCGGTGATACCAGCGATTACGGCAACCTGCTACAGCTGGTGCTGAACGCCATCGAACTGCCGGAAAACCCGGACTCGCTGATTCTGCCAGCGCACGCAGGCAGCGGTAAACCATCAATCGGCGTGGATAAACTCCCGGACAGCGCGCAGATTTGTTCCTGCTTCGACGTCACTAAAGGCATGCTGATTGCCGCGATCAACAAAGGTTGCCACACCGTTGCGGCGCTGAAAGCCGAGACCAAAGCCGGTACCGGCTGCGGCGGGTGTATCCCGCTGGTGACCCAGGTCCTGAACGCCGAACTGGCGAAACAGGGTATCGAAGTGAATAACAACCTGTGTGAACACTTCCCGTATTCACGTCAGGAACTGTTCCACCTGATCCGCGTAGAAGGCATTAAAACTTTCGAAGAGTTGCTGGCTAAACACGGGAAAGGTTACGGCTGTGAAGTGTGTAAACCGACCGTAGGTTCCCTGCTGGCCTCCTGCTGGAATGAGTACATCCTCAAACCACAGCATACGCCGCTGCAGGACACCAACGACAACTTCCTCGCCAATATCCAGAAAGATGGTACTTACTCCGTGATCCCGCGCTCTGCGGGGGGGGAAATTACCCCTGAAGGCCTGGTGGCTGTGGGCCGTATCGCGCGTGAATTTAACCTGTACACCAAAATTACCGGTTCTCAGCGTATCGGTCTGTTCGGCGCGCAGAAAGATGACCTGCCGGAAATCTGGCGTCAGCTGATTGAAGCCGGTTTTGAAACCGGTCACGCGTATGCCAAAGCGCTGCGTATGGCGAAAACCTGCGTAGGCAGCACCTGGTGCCGTTACGGCGTCGGCGATAGCGTTGGCTTCGGCGTCGAGCTGGAAAACCGCTACAAAGGCATTCGTACACCGCACAAGATGAAGTTTGGTGTCTCCGGCTGTACCCGTGAATGTGCGGAAGCCCAGGGTAAAGACGTCGGTATCATCGCCACCGAGAAAGGCTGGAACCTGTACGTTTGTGGTAACGGCGGGATGAAACCTCGCCATGCAGACCTGCTGGCGGCCGATGTCGATCGTGAAACGCTGCTCAAGTACCTTGACCGCTTTATGATGTTCTACATCCGTACTGCGGACAAACTGACCCGTACTGCACCGTGGTTAGATAACCTGGAAGGCGGCATCGACTATCTGAAATCAGTCATCATCGACGACAAACTGGGCCTGAACCAGCATCTGGAAGAAGAGATGGCCCGTCTGCGTGAAGCGGTAGTGTGTGAGTGGACAGAAACGGTCAACACGCCGTCCGCGCAGGTTCGTTTCAAACACTTTATCAACAGCGATAAACGCGATCCGAATGTTCAGGTGGTACCTGAGCGCGAACAACATCGTCCGGCGACGCCTTATGAGCGTATTCCGGTGACTCTGGTGGAGGAAAACGCATGAGCCAGTGGAAAAACATCTGCAAAATCGATGACATTCTGCCTGCGACAGGCGTCTGCGCCCTGTTAGGAACTGAGCAGGTTGCTATTTTCCGCCCGTATCACAGCGATCAGGTGTTTGCGATCAGCAATATCGACCCATTCTTTGAGTCCAGCGTACTGTCGCGTGGGTTGATTGCTGAGCATCAGGGTGAGCTGTGGGTCGCCAGTCCGCTGAAAAAACAGCGTTTTCGCTTAAGCGACGGTCTGTGCATGGAAGACGAACAGTTTTCCGTGAAGCATTACGAAGCCCGAGTGAAAGACGGCATGGTGCAACTGCGCGGTTAACTTATTTTTGGGAGGCGCAACGCCTCCCTTTTTTGACGTATTTGTAGGTCTTTTATTGGTAGGCCTGATAAGCGTAGCGCCATCAGGCAATTGCCGGATGGCGGCATAAATGCCTTATCCGGCCTACGGTTACGATTTCTTTTTATTTTTGTACTTCAAGGATAATCAACACATGTTCACAGACACTATCAATAAGTGTGCGGCTAACGCTGCGCGCATCGCACGCCTGTCGGCAAATAATCCGCTCGGATTCTGGGTCAGTTCAGCAATGGCAGGGGCCTACGTTGGGCTCGGCATCATTCTTATTTTCACTCTCGGTAATTTACTCGATCCATCCGTACGTCCTCTGGTAATGGGTGCAACCTTTGGTATTGCCTTAACGCTGGTGATTATCGCCGGTTCTGAACTGTTCACCGGTCACACCATGTTCCTGACGCTCGGGGTTAAAGCGGGCACCATCAGCCACGGTCAAATGTGGGCGATTCTGCCGCAAACCTGGCTTGGCAACCTCGTGGGCTCTGTGTTTGTCGCTCTGCTGTATAGTTGGGGCGGTGGTAGTCTGCTACCGGTCGATACCAGCATCGTACATAGCGTTGCCCTGGCGAAAACTACAGCCCCTGCCAGCGTACTGTTCTTTAAAGGCGCGTTGTGTAACTGGTTGGTTTGCCTGGCAATCTGGATGGCAATCCGCACCGAAGGCGCGGCGAAGTTCCTTGCAATCTGGTGGTGTCTGCTGGCGTTTATCGCGTCCGGCTATGAACACTCCGTGGCCAATATGACGCTGTTTGCCCTTTCCTGGTTCGGCCATCACAGCGAGGCCTATACCCTGTCCGGAATTGGTCATAACCTTCTGTGGGTGACACTCGGTAATACTTTGTCCGGTGTCGTATTCATGGGATTAGGTTATTGGTATGCTACGCCAAAATCGGAGCGTCCTGTTCCGGCAAAAATCAACCAAGCTGAGAATCTGGCATAACAGCCAAATAATTAAGGGGTAATGTCGTGGATCATTTGCCTATATTTTGTCAACTACGTGACCGCGACTGCTTGATCGTCGGCGGTGGTGATGTCGCAGAACGCAAAGCGCGGTTACTGCTGGAAGCGGGCGCCCGTTTAACGGTCAATGCGCTGGCGTTTATTCCGCAGTTCACCGTATGGGCAAATGAAGGCATGCTGACGCTGGTTGAGGGGCCATTCGATGAAGCCCTGCTCGACTCTTGCTGGCTGGCTATCGCCGCTACTGATGACGATGCCGTTAACCTTAGCGTCAGCAATGCCGCAGAGACACGCCGTATTTTCTGTAACGTGGTCGATGCGCCAAAAGCGGCCAGTTTTATCATGCCCTCCATTATTGATCGCTCTCCGCTGATGGTGGCGGTCTCCTCAGGCGGTACATCCCCTGTTCTTGCCCGCCTGCTGCGTGAAAGACTCGAATCCGTGCTGCCGCAGCATCTGGGCCAGGTCGCACAATATGCCGGGCAACTGCGCTCCCGCGTGAAAAAACAGTTCGCCAGCATGGGTGAACGTCGCCGCTTCTGGGAAAAATTGTTTGTTAATGACCGCCTGGCGCAGTCACTGGCGAACAACGACCAGCAAGCCGTAGAGGAAACCACCGAGCAGTTGCTCAGCGAACCGCTGGATCATCGCGGTGAAGTGGTACTGGTTGGTGCCGGTCCAGGCGATGCCGGACTGCTGACGCTGAAAGGGTTACAGCAGATCCAGCAAGCTGATGTTGTGGTGTATGACCGTCTGGTTTCCGACGATATCATGAACCTCGTGCGTCGCGACGCAGATCGTGTGTTCGTCGGTAAACGTGCGGGTTATCACTGCGTACCGCAGGAAGAGATCAACCAGATCCTGCTGCGTGAAGCGCAACAAGGTAAACGCGTAGTACGACTGAAAGGCGGTGATCCGTTCATCTTTGGCCGCGGGGGCGAAGAGCTGGAAACCCTGTGCCATGCGGGTATTCCATTCTCTGTCGTGCCAGGCATTACCGCGGCTTCTGGCTGTTCTGCTTATTCCGGTATCCCACTGACCCATCGCGATTATGCGCAGAGCGTACGCCTGGTCACTGGGCACCTGAAAACAGGCGGTGAGCTGGACTGGGAGAACCTGGCGGCAGAGAAACAAACGTTGGTGTTCTACATGGGACTGAATCAGGCGGCAACGATTCAGGAAAAACTCATCGAGTTTGGTATGCAAGCTGATATGCCGGTTGCCCTGGTCGAGAATGGTACTGCCGTAACACAGCGCGTCGTCAGCGGTGTGCTGACACAGCTCGGTGAACTGGCAAAACAGGTTGAAAGCCCGGCGCTGATTATCGTGGGTCGTGTTGTGGCATTACGCGATAAGCTGAACTGGTTCTCTAACCATTGATTCACAACATACTCCGCGAAATAACCAACCGTATACCGTTCTGAAATCGTTCCGCTAATTAACGCAAACGGCAGTCCTGGAATCTCTTTCCTGACTGCCGTTTTTATTTCCCACCTGTTTTTTTAAAAGCATATGCCCTTGCCTTTGGGTAGTCCTTATCTGGACTACCTCCCTGCTCCATTACTTGATACTTTCACCGGCGGGAAATGGATTTTTTCCATTTTTTTCATATATATAAATAGTTATATCTACAAGGATTTCGTTATGTTTAAGATTGCAAAAATTACCGCTGTGGCAGGAATTCTGGCGACGCTGACCGCTTGTACGGGTCATATTGAAAACCGTAATAAAACCTGCTCGTACGATTACCTGCTGCACCCGGCAATTTCGATTTCTAAAATGATTGGCGGTTGCGGCCCAGCGGCTGAATAATCAATAAATCTCTTTGCGCAGATACAAAAAAACCGGGAAATTCCCGGTTTTTTCAGCAACGCAGAAAGTATTACGGCTTGGCAACAAAGCCAATCGCTTCGTAAACGGCTTTCAGCGTAACAGAGGCACGCGCGCTGGCTTTTTCCGCACCGTCTTTCATCACTTTCTGTAGGAAAGCTTCATCGTTACGGAAACGGTGATAGCGCTCCTGAAGCTCGGTCAGCATGCCGGAAACGGCCTCTGCGACTTCACCTTTCAGATGACCATACATTTTGCCTTCAAAGTGCTGCTCCAGCTCCGGAATGCTTTTACCGGTGACCGCAGAGAGGATATCCAGCAGGTTGGAAACACCCGCTTTGTTCTGCACGTCGTAGCGTACAACCGGCGGCTCTTCAGAGTCGGTCATTGCACGTTTGATTTTCTTAACCACAGATTTCGGATCTTCCAGCAGGCCGATCACGTTGTTGCGGTTATCATCCGACTTGGACATTTTCTTCGTCGGCTCCAGCAACGACATCACGCGTGCGCCGGATTTCGGAATGAACGGCTCAGGCACTTTGAAGATGTCGCCATACAGGGCGTTGAAGCGCTGGGCGATATCGCGGCTCAGTTCCAGATGCTGTTTCTGATCTTCACCAACCGGTACCTGGTTGGTCTGATACAACAGAATATCCGCCGCCATCAGCACCGGGTAATCAAACAACCCAGCGTTGATGTTCTCTGCATAACGTGCGGATTTGTCTTTGAACTGGGTCATACGGCTCAGTTCACCGAAATAGGTGTAGCAGTTCAGCGCCCAGCCTAACTGTGCATGTTCCGGCACGTGCGACTGGACGAAGATGGTGCTTTTTTCAGGATCGATACCACACGCCAGGTACAGCGCCAGCGTATCCAACGTGGCTTTACGCAGTTGCTGGGCATCCTGACGAACGGTGATAGCATGTTGGTCAACGATGCAATAAATGCAATGGTAGTCATCCTGCATGCTTACCCACTGACGCAGCGCACCCATATAGTTGCCAATGGTCAATTCACCTGAGGGCTGTGCGCCACTAAAAACGATGGGCTTAGTCATTTTTTGATTCCTGATTTTCGCTATGCGGAAGCCCGAGAGCGGGCAGTAGTTCATTAATACGGTCGTAAATAACGTCGGGCTGGCTCAGCGCGATCGACTCACCGTAGTTGTAGCCATAGGTCAGGCCAACCGACGGGCAGCCAGCAGCTTTTGCCGCCTGAATATCATTGCGTGAATCCCCTACGAAGAGCATTTGCTCAGACTTGATGCCAAGCTTGCTTGCCACCAGCAGCAGCGGGTCCGGATGCGGTTTTTTGTTCTGTACGTCATCACCACCGATGACCACGCTAAAGTATTTGGCAATATCCAGCGCATCAAGTAACGGCGCGACAAACGGGGTCGGTTTGTTGGTCACCAGACCCAGCGGCAATCCGTTGGCATGCAGTGCGCCCAACGTGTCGGCGACATCAGGGAACAGGAACGTCCCCTCTTCGGCGACATCGCCGTAATATCTGTCGAACAGCTTGCGCAGAATTCGCACCTGTTCCTCGGCGGGAATATCATCATCAACGGGCGGTTTACCCATCGTTTTACGTAAGGTCGCACGCTCCTGACGAGACCAGGCAAGCGCACGCTCCATCAACACATCGGCACCGTTGCCAATCCAGGTGATAACGCGTTCTTCACCGGCAACCGGCAGTTCCAGCGCATACAGCGCCATATCCACCGCAGCGGCTAATCCCGGCGCGCTGTCGACCAGCGTGCCGTCGAGGTCAAATGCTACGCCCCGAATGTCCTGAAAGTTATCCATGACTTACCTTCGCCAGCTCATTGCGCATTTCATCAATGACTTTTTTGTAGTCTGGTTGGTCGAAAATAGCAGAGCCTGCGACAAACATATCCGCACCGGCAGCCGCAATTTCACCAATGTTGTTCACCTTGACGCCGCCATCCACTTCCAGACGAATGTCATAGCCAGACTCATCAATACGACGACGTACTTCGCGCAGCTTATCCAGCGTTTGCGGGATAAAGGACTGTCCACCAAAACCTGGGTTAACAGACATCAGCAGGATCACATCCAGCTTATCCATGACATAGTCCAGATAGCTCAGCGGAGTGGCCGGGTTGAACACCAGCCCCGCTTTACAGCCATGCTCTTTGATCAGCTGCAAAGTACGATCGACGTGTTCGGAGGCTTCCGGGTGAAAAGTAATGATGCTGGCACCGGCCGCTGCGAAGTCAGGGACAATACGATCGACCGGCTTCACCATCAGATGAACATCAATCGGAGCGGTGATACCATATTTACGCAGCGATTTCAGTACCATCGGGCCGATGGTCAGGTTTGGCACGTAGTGGTTGTCCATGACGTCGAAGTGAACGACATCAGCACCTGCGGTCAGCGCTTTCGCGGTGTCCTCACCCAGGCGGGCAAAATCAGCCGACAGAATTGAGGGGGCAATCAAATACTGTTTCATCCGCTTCTCCTTGAGAATTATTTTTTCGCAGGCGTTGCGACTCCTGGTTTGTATAGCGCCAGCAGTTCGTTCACCTTTTTACGTGTGCCGCCGTTGCTGCTTATACTGCGCCGCACTTTGACCTGAAAATGTTTTGCCGCTCGATACCATTCACGGGTATCCGGCGTGTCATGATTCGAAATTAACACCGGGATCTGCTTACTGACCAGCTTTTCAGCCATCTCGGCCAGATGCGCCTGCTCTTTCGGGCTAAAGCTGTTGGTATGATACGCGGTGAAATTTGCCGTCGCCGAGAGCGGTGCATATGGCGGGTCACAGTAGACCACAGAGTTGGTATCCGCGCGATCCATGCACTCTTCATAGGAGAGGCAATGGAACTCTGCATTTTGCGCTTTTTCGGCAAAATGGTACAACTCGGCTTCCGGGAAGTAGGGTTTTTTATAACGACCAAAGGGGACGTTAAACTCACCGCGCAGGTTATAACGGCATAACCCGTTATAGCCAAAACGGTTGAGATATAAGAACAGCACTGCACGTCGGAACGGGTCCTGGCAGGCATTAAATTCTTCCCGGAACTGGTAGTACACCTCAGCCTGATTCGTTTCAGGCATAAACAGCTCACGTGAAGCCTGCACATACTCATCGGTACGCGTCTTCACGATGTTATAGAGACTGATAAGGTCGCTGTTGATATCGGCAAGAAT
Source organism: Citrobacter sp. RHBSTW-00671 (assembly GCF_014103415.1). Taxonomy (NCBI): domain Bacteria; kingdom Pseudomonadati; phylum Pseudomonadota; class Gammaproteobacteria; order Enterobacterales; family Enterobacteriaceae; genus Citrobacter; species Citrobacter sp. RHBSTW-00671. Next base: position 892,898 of record NZ_JABXPR010000001.1, on the reverse strand, counting down.
ATAACGAGAAAAGTCGGTGTTGAGAAACACCGACCCGGCACCCACGAAGGGTTCAATCAGGCACTCACCCTGAGGTAAATGCCGTTTGATATCATCAAGCAGGGGGTATTTCCCCCCTGCCCATTTCAAAAAAGCGCGATTTTTTTTCATGCTGACTAACTAATTACACCTTCTCCGGCTGTGGAGAAAGCTCCGACAGCATCCTGCGCTTTAGTCTTTGTCCCGCAATTGGGCGAAACAGCAAACCATTGCAGAACATATCCTATCTTACTTCAAATCGGCCTGAACCTGGTGCAGCGGTTTTGCCCACGGGTTTTTCGCCTGAATGTCGGCGGGTAACGTAGACACTGCACGTTTCGCATCTTCTTTAGACGCATACACACCCGTCACCAGAACATACCACGGTTGACCGTTACGCGTCGTCTGGTACACCACGTAGTTCTTCAGGTTCTCTTTCTTCGCCCAACCATTCAGGTTGTCGTAGTTAGAGGAACTGCTGAGCTGCAGCGTGTAGTGACTGGATGGCGCTGATTTTAACGCACCAACGTTCCCTGCACTTTTCGCACCACCCGCAACCGGTGTTGCTGTCGTTGGTGCAGGTGTTGCAGTCTGCTGAGCTGGCGCGGTGCTTGCCGTTGCTTTTGGCTCAGTTGACGCTTTAGGTGTAGCGGTTACCACTGGTGCTTTCGTTGTTGTCGTCGGCGCGGTCGCAGTCACAGTCGGTTTCGCCTGAGCGACAGGTTTCGGCTCTGCCGGCGTCGCTTTTACCGTGGTCTGCGGCTTGCTCTTCGGCTCAATAACAGCCTGTTTGCGTTCCTGATGTGCAGCTGCGGTACGTTCTGCTGGCTCAGTCTTCGCAGTCTGACGCCCTGCATTGCCATTGCGAACTGGTGCTACGGTAGCAGGTTCAGTTGGCAGCGTAGAGTTGACGACGACGTTGTTAACCTGTGCCTGACCTTGCGGCTGTGTTAGCGCATTGTTCAGATCGCCCTGAACTTCAACGCGCTGCTGACCTTCTGCTGTGGCAGGTGCCTGGCCTTGAGTCGGGGTAGAGGAAATCGGCGGCAGAGAAACATCCTGCTGCGTATTGCCAGCGGTCTGCTCAGCCCCCGTCGCAGGCATTGTGGTGTTCGCCTGATCCGTCGCATTGCTGCCAGAAAGATCGATGCTCTTCTCACCAGACGCAGCCTGCTCGCTGGAAGAGGAAGATGAGGGGGCCTTCAGTGCGGAACCGATACCGACAATCAGCAGCAGCAGTACCAGAACACCCACACCCATCATAATGTACTGACGGGAGGCTGGTTTACTGACCGCTTTTTTACGCTTGCGTGGGCGACGTTCTACACGTTCTTCATCCACAACATCGTCATCAGATTCATAGTCTTCTTCAATGTCCTGCTCTTCATCACGCTCTTTACGTGCGCGCGCAGGACGGCGATCGTCGGCATCCAGATCAACATCATCAAAATTGATTTGCGGCTCATTATCGCGTTCAGACGATTGACGAGAACGACCAGTACGACGATCGCTGGGATCGGGTTTCAGCTCGTCTTCTGGTTTGAATTCATCCATTTAACACCCCACTCAAAGGTTAATGCTTACGACTTTGCACATAACCTGAAGCTAAAAGACTTACGCTTTACAACGCAAGCCTGACCTTTCTTGTTGTTACGCCTGCTGGCAATCAGCAATCGCGTTAAGAACCACCTCGTGCGACACTCCGCCGCGGACTTCACTCTTCCCTATTGCCTGCGGAAGCACTAAACGAATCTCTCCCGCCAACACTTTTTTATCTCGCAGCATGTGCGGCAAATAAGCCTGTGTAGACATTTCACGCGGCCCATTCACCGGTAAACCTGCGCGCTGCAACAGCGTAATAATGCGCTGCGTTTCAGCGGAGGTAAACTGGCCCAAACGTTCTGACGTGCGGGCAGCCATTACCATACCTGCTGCGACGGCTTCACCATGTAACCAATTGCCATAACCCATTTCAGCTTCGATAGCATGGCCAAACGTGTGTCCCAGATTCAGTAAAGCACGTAAGCCCATTTCGCGCTCGTCCGCTGCGACGACTTCTGCTTTCAGCTCACAACAACGGCGAATACAGTACGCCATTGCCAGACCATCCAGACGTAATAATGCGTCCAGATTTTCTTCCAGCCAGCTGAAAAATTCACCGTCAAGGATGATGCCGTATTTGATAACCTCCGCCAGGCCCGATGCCAATTCACGCGCAGGAAGCGTTTTCAGACAGTCGAGATCCACCACCACGGAAGCCGGTTGGTAAAACGCGCCAATCATGTTTTTACCGAGGGGATGGTTTACAGCGGTTTTACCGCCGACGGAGGAGTCAACCTGCGACAACAGCGTTGTCGGGACTTGAATAAAACGAACACCACGCTGATAGCTGGCTGCTGCAAAACCGGTAAGATCGCCAATCACGCCGCCGCCAAGTGCGACCAGCGTGGTATCGCGACCATGCGGTTTTTGCAGTAACGCAGTGAAGACCGTATCCAGCACCGTCAGACTTTTATACTGCTCGCCATCGGGAAGGATTACGCTATCAACGTTAACACCCGCCTGTTCAAGTACGCCGCGAACCTTATCGAGATAAAGGGGAGCCAGGGTTTCGTTGGTCACCAACATAACCTGATCGCCCGATTTCAGCGGTAAGAATGAAGCTGGCTCATTAAACAAACCAGCCGCGATGGTGATAGGGTAACTACGTTCCCCTAGAGTGACTGTAATCCTCTCCATTACGCGACATCCACCTTAGTTACTTGTACCCGCAGACGAGTGTGTATTCAGCCAGAATTAGTTGCTTTCCAACATATGAATAATCTGGTTTGCTACGACTTTCGCGCTCTGATCGTCGGTGCGAATGGTCACGTCGGCAATCTCTTCATACAGAGGATTGCGTTCGTCAGCCAATGCTTCCAGAACTTCACGCGGCGGCGATTCTACCTGCAGCAGCGGGCGTTTCTTGTCACGTTGAGTACGTGCAAGTTGTTTTTCAATTGTCGTTTCAAGATAGACCACGACGCCACGCGCGGAAAGACGGTTACGTGTTTCACGTGATTTTACAGAGCCACCGCCAGTTGCCAGCACAATACCCTGTTTTTCCGTCAACTCGTTGATGACTTTTTCTTCGCGATCACGGAAGCCGTCTTCACCTTCTACATCGAAGACCCAGCCCACATCAGCTCCGGTTCGTTTCTCAATCTCTTGATCAGAATCGTAAAATTCCATATTGAGTTGTTGAGCTAACTGGCGCCCAATAGTGCTTTTTCCGGCACCCATAGGCCCAACCAGAAAGATATTGCGTTTCTCTGCCATTTTTTCGGTACTACTAAGACTATTCGTTAATGGTAAACCCGCTTCGCAGACACCCAGCGCAGCAGGACATGAACTGAAACCTCATAAGATATTGCGAGAGTCAGACTGAAAATTATCTCAATACTCAAGCGGGTTTGGCAACTGAATAAATCACCAAACCTTACGCATTTCTGGTCGTGGCAGGCATGCTACCCTGCAAACATCTGACCTGACGACGTGTCGTGTAGCCAAATGACGCCAAATAAGCCTATGACACACCACCGGAAAGGCGAAGCGTATTCACTGCTGCATAAGTAAAGAAAAGTCCCGACACTCAAATCGGTACTCCTTGTATGCTAAATACACCCGCACGTCAAATCCCTGAAACGTGTTCAGCGCAAAAACAACGGGTTTTCATGCATAAGTTATTCTGTTGGGACCAGTCTGGGCGTGATAAAAACCACTAACTCACGCCGCTCATCTTCTTTACCATCATGACGAAAGAAATGGCCGAGCAACGGAATGTCGCCGAGTAACGGCACACTGTCAGCTGCTGATTTATTTTTATGTGAAAAAATCCCGCCCAACGCGATCGTTTCACCGCTCTTAACCTCCACCAGGGTTTCAATTTCCTGCTTATCGATGGCCAACACTTCGCCATCCGCTTGCTGTAGCACCTGCCCGGGGACATTCTGGCTAATATGCAGTTTCAGTCTGATCCGCCCTTTCTGCAGCACGGTCGGCGTTACCTCCATCCCCAGCACCGCTTCTTTAAATTCGACGGAAGTCGCGCCGCTTTCACCGCTGGAGACCTGATACGGGATTTCACTGCCCTGCTTAATACTGGCAGGTTGCAGATGAGAAGCCAGTAATCGAGGACTGGCAATAATATCGAGCTGCTGTTTTTGCTCCAGTGCGGACAACTCAAGCTCCAGCAAACGACCATTAATGCGGCCAATATTAAATCCCACCCGCGATGTTGCAGTAGACACGGAAAGATCGCTGGCAAGCGTGGTGACATTCCCCACCGCCCCTGGCTGCTGCGCATCTGCCAGCGACCACTTCACCCCCAGCTCACGCAAACTTTTTTCATTAATCGTGACGATATGCGCCGCCAGCTCGACCTGTTCAACGGGCAAGTCCATTTGCGCCACCCACTGTTCCAGTATGTTTAGCGCAACAGGGTTGTCTCGCAGCAGTAGGCGGTTGGTACGTTTATCGACCGTTATACTTCCTTTAGCACTCAGCAGTTTTTCACCGGCTTTTGCCAGCTCCGTAGCATCTGCGTATTGCAAAATTATGCTGCGATGTTCCAGCGGCAAGCCGGCCTGAATCCGCGCTTGTTCACTCTCCTGGCGGGCTGTATTTTCGTTTTGCCAGCGTACAGTATGCACATGCAGGATGTTTCCCTCCTGGCGTAACACCAGTCCGGCGCTTTTGACCACCGTCTGCAATGCCTGTTTCCACGGCACATCCGTCAGATGCAATGACAGCACGCCACTGACATCCGGTGACACCACCAGATTTTTCTTCTCCTGCACCGCCAGCGCCTGCAGCACCTGGACAACGGGAACATCATCCACCACCAGCGTCACGTTTTGTGCCTTCCCGGCCAGCACGCTGGGTATTACGGTCATCAGCACGATGACTATCCACCGCTTCATTCGCCTCTCCTTGTCGTTGCCACTGCCACCGTGATGGCTCGCAATCGTTCCCTGTATCGATAGTTACGCTTTGGGCTGTCACCTGAGATACCCTCCAGATGCTATTCAGTACATCTCGCTGCTCGACCCTCCGCCATTTGTGTTGACCATCCTGCATAAAACCAATTGAGCGTCCCCCCTGGATCACCGCCCCCTGATAACGCCATGCCGACAACTCAGTCATCCGGCAGTGATCCTCTGGCGGCTGAAAGGGATTGCGCATGCCGGTCAGCAGCAGCACGCTAAAACACGCGAACAGCAAGCGCTTAGTCATCATTCAGACGCTCCAGCTGTATCGTCAACAACACATCAGCATCTTCTGTACTAAGCGAAAACTGGCTCGTACTCATCCCCTGTTCCGCCAGTTGGGTAAACATCTGTGGGACCGCATCCCACGCAGTTTTCAGCGCCAGTTCGCCTCCCCGTACGGAGGGCTGCCAGTGGATCAGACGTGTAAGAGAGCTTTGATAGACCAATGGGGAAAAAGGAACCGGCCTCGCTTCAGTGGGAGAAAAGGGTTTCCCAACCGATGACGCCAACAGATACAGATTGCGCCATTGATCCTGAATCGCCACGCGTTGGCGGACTAATGCTGCCTGCTGCGCTTTCCGTTGCTGCTCTACAGGATAAAGGCACAACAGCGCAGCCGCGATCAGGACCAATATCCAGCCGCCCCAGCACAAAAGTCGAAACCGCGGCGTCTGCGCTAACCAGCCATCACAAAGCGTCTGCATGCATAACGCTCCGTATCAGACAATAGTGAAACTGCCAGCGTCCCTGCGCATCTTGGCGCGTTTCCCCTGAGCTTCCCAACTGAAACCCAGGGTGTTTACGTAATTGCGTCTCCAGTCGATGAAGCGCAGCAACGTTCAGCGTCAGCCCCGTCAGCTCCAGCGTATCCTGCTGCCAGGTCATTCCTGTTAACCACGCCTGTTCTGGCAGTAACGCGGCCATCCCTTGTAAAACAGACTGCCAGCTTCGCATCTGTTCACGCCGTTTTTCTCTTTGTTGCGCCTGCTGCCATTGTTGTTGACGCTGTTGCAGGCGCGGCTTGAGTGCTATCAGGGTTTCAGCCCGTATTTTTTCGGCATCAGCCAACAGTAATTCGACCCTATTATCTACGCGAGAAAGCGCGTAATAACCCAATGCGATGCCCACAATAACCAGTAAAGATCCACTCAATAACGCTCCCCACCATTGCAGACAGGCATACCGCCGCGACTGACGCCAGGGCAAAAGATTGATGGTCGCCGTCATCAGTACACACCTCCCATCGCCAGCCCAAGCGCAACAGCAAAGTTGTGGCTTTCCGTAGGAATCGGTGGCTGGCGGACGGACACCGCATTTAAGGGATCAAAGCCACCGGCGTCACATAGCGCAATATCCGCAGGGTAAAGAGATAATGCCGCGGCAAGCGCACCGATATCGTCAATTTCCCCCGTCGATTTACGTCCCCATGCCGTGCGGCTCGCCCAGAGCCATTGGGTATCGTCACGCCATGCCAGACATGATTGATGCTTGGGTAAATAAGGAATTAATCGCTGCAAGGCGCTGGCATCCGGCGTAATGGCCGTAACTTGTACCTTCAGGGGATGCATCAGCGTCAGGAGTGCCGATATTTCTTTGCTTTGTGCCGCCGTCACGTTGAACGCCGGGCTTAGCGTGTCTTCGCTATAATCAAACTGCAGCGCATCCTGCTCCATATCCAGTTCGCGAGCCATTGCCCCAGACAACCATGCCGTTTGCTCTGGTTCGCGCAGGGTCATTGCTGGACGGGGTAACTTTTTTTGTAACGTCCTGTTGGCAGGAAAAGAAAGGTGAATATGGTGCCTGTGCGGTAGCTCACGGCTCCACGGCAGGAGCACCGCAGTAAGCTGTTCCGGCTCACGAATGTGGCCATCGACGATAACCTGATGTGCCAGCGGCATACGCCACCAGCGTTGTAGCACCCAACCGGACGCGTCACGAACGATAGCGACAGCCAGCACGTCATGTTGCTGAATATGCAGGCCAATTTTCCATATACGAAAAGCCATTGCTGATGATCTCCTTATCACCCGTTCCTTCAACGGGTATATCAATGCGTCTGGCTTGCCTTTATACTACCGCGCGTTTGTTTATAAACTGCCCAAATGCCACTAAATGGGAAATCTCCAGTGAAGTTCGTAAAGTATTTATTAATCCTTGCAGTATGTTGCATCCTGCTGGGAGCAGGCTCGATCTATGGCCTCTATCGCTATATCGAGCCACAATTACCTGACGTCGCGACGCTAAAAGATGTGCGTCTGCAGATCCCAATGCAGGTTTACAGTGCTGATGGCGAACTCATCGCGCAATATGGCGAGAAACGTCGAATTCCGGTTACGCTGGATCAAATGCCGCCGGTAATGGTTAAAGCCTTTATCGCTACAGAAGACAGCCGCTTCTATGAGCACCACGGGGTGGACCCGGTGGGGATCTTCCGTGCGGCCAGCGTCGCGTTGTTCTCCGGCCACGCCTCACAAGGGGCAAGTACCATTACCCAGCAGTTGGCGAGAAACTTCTTCCTGAGTCCGGAACGTACGCTGATGCGTAAGATTAAAGAAGTGTTCCTGGCTATCCGTATTGAGCAATTGCTGAGTAAAGACGAGATCCTCGAGCTTTATCTGAACAAGATCTATCTGGGGTATCGCGCCTATGGCGTGGGTGCTGCCGCGCAGGTCTATTTCGGCAAGACCGTTGATCAACTCAGCTTAAGTGAAATCGCAGTGATCGCCGGTCTGCCAAAAGCGCCGTCAACCTTCAACCCGCTCTATTCGATGGACCGGGCAACTGCGCGCCGTAACGTTGTACTGTCGCGTATGTTGAGCGAAAACTACATCACTCAGGCCCAATACGATCAGGCGCGTAGTGAAGCGATCGATGCCAACTATCACGCGCCGGAAATCGCTTTCTCAGCCCCTTATCTGTCTGAGATGGTGCGCCAGGAGATGTATAACCGTTATGGTGAAAAAGCCTATGAAGACGGGTATCGCATCACCACCACCATTACGCGTAAAGTCCAGCAGGCCGCCCAGCAGGCGGTACGTAACAACGTGATGGATTACGACATGCGCCACGGCTACCGCGGCCCATCTAACGTGTTGTGGAAAGTGGGTGAAAGCAGTTGGGACAGCAAAAAAATCACCGATACGCTGAAAGCGCTGCCGACTTATGGTCCGCTACTGCCGGCGGTTGTTACCAGCGCTAACCCACAGGAAGCGACCGCAGCGTTGGCGGATGGAACCTCGGTCTCATTACGTATGGAAGGCATGCGCTGGGCACGTCCTTATCGTTCGGATACACAGCAAGGCCCGACGCCGCGTAAAGTAACCGATGTGGTTCAGGCCGGTCAGCAAATCTGGGTACGCCAGGTTGGCGACGCCTGGTGGCTGGCGCAAGTGCCGGACGTTAACTCCGCACTGGTTTCGATTAACCCGCAAAACGGCGCAGTGCTGGCACTGGTGGGTGGTTTTGATTTCAACCAGAGCAAATTTAACCGTGCGACCCAGGCATTACGCCAGGTAGGTTCGAACATCAAACCCTTCCTCTATACCGCCGCGATGGATAAAGGCCTGACGCTGGCAAGTATGCTGAATGACGTACCAATTTCCCGTTGGGATGCCGGTGCAGGTTCTGACTGGCAGCCGAAAAACTCACCGCCGCAATATGCTGGCCCTATCCGCCTACGTCAGGGGCTGGGTCAGTCGAAAAACGTGGTGATGGTTCGTGCCATGCGCGCAATGGGTGTGGATTACGCGGCAGAGTATCTGCAACGTTTCGGCTTCCCGGCACAGAACATTGTGCATACTGAATCACTGGCGCTAGGTTCAGCCTCGTTCACTCCGCTGCAGGTTGCTCGCGGTTACGCGGTAATGGCAAACGGCGGATTCCTGGTCGACCCGTATTTCATCAGTAAGATTGAAAGCGATATGGGTGGCGTTATCTTTGAGGCGAAGCCAAAAATTGCCTGCCCGGAATGTGATATCCCGGTAATTTATGGCGATACGCAGAAGTCTAACGTGCTGGAAAACAGTAACGTTGAAGATGTTGCGGTATCTCAGGAACAACAAAACGCCGCCGTGCCAATGCCACAGCTGGAACAAGCTAACCAGGCGCTGGTCGCACAAAGCGGAACACAAGAATACGCACCACACGTCATCAACACGCCGCTGGCCTTCCTGATCAAGAGCGCGTTGAACACCAATATCTTTGGTGAGCCAGGCTGGATGGGAACCGGCTGGCGTGCCGGACGTGATTTACAGCGTCATGACATCGGCGGAAAAACCGGGACCACCAACAGCTCGAAAGATGCCTGGTTCTCCGGCTATGGCCCAGGGGTTGTGACCTCGGTATGGATCGGGTTTGATGATCATCGTCGCGATCTCGGACATACGACGGCATCCGGCGCGATCAAGGACCAAATCTCCGGCTACGAGGGCGGTGCGAAGAGTGCACAACCTGCGTGGGATGCCTACATGAAGAGTGTATTAGAAGGTGTCCCTGAGCAGCCGCTGACGCCACCACCGGGTATCGTTACCGTCAATATCGATCGTAGCACCGGCCAACTGGCGAACGGTGGTAACAGCCGTGCGGAGTATTTCATTGAAGGTACTCAGCCAACGCAACAGGCGGTACATGAGGTGGGGACAACCATTATCGATAATGGTGAGACGCACGAGTTGTTCTAATCTTTTGCCGGATGACGCTTCGCTTATCCGGCCTACATTTTCGGCGCAATCATTTGATATTGCTGGATGTTGTAGGTCGGATAAGGCGTCAGCCGACATTCGGCAACATAAACTACAATCGCCCTTGCCCTTTCAGCCATTCACGAACCAGGAACAGCGCGCTGACATTACGCGCTTCGTGGAAGTCAGGGTCTTCTAACAGATCCATCAAATGCGCCAGCGGCCAGCGCACCTGTGGCAATGGCTCGGGCTCATCACCTTCCAGCGACTCAGGATAAAGATCCTCTGCGACCACAATATTCATCTTGCTGGAGAAATAGGAAGGCGCCATGCTGAGTTTTTTCAAAAACGTCAGGTCCTTCGCACCGTAGCCCACTTCTTCTTTCAATTCCCGGTTAGCCGCTTCAAACACGCTTTCACCGGGATCGATTAACCCTTTGGAAAAACCAAGTTCGTAGGATTCGGTTCCGACCGCATATTCGCGAATGAGGATCAGGTGGTCATCCACAATCGGCACAATCATTACCGCTTCGCGCGTGGATGGGCGCATACGCTCATAAACACGACGTACGCCGTTGCTGAACTCAAGGTCCACGCTTTCGACTTTAAATAGCCGGGATTGTGCGACGGTTTCCACTTTCAAAATCGTGGGTTTTTGTAATGATTTGCTCATCATGAGGATCTTTGCTGTGAAATCTGGGGTTATTGTGCGATATACAGCACGGTTTCGGCAATGTGAATTGCCGTTTATTTACATTTATGTAACGTACTAAAAGTTAATCCCTATTTCAAATTAAAAGTCAATAGGTTGAAATAACTCCAGGAATTTGCTGATATTCCATTTTTGGTGATTTTGCTATTATTCGCATTTATTGGGCTGTACTTAAAGATGCTCAAGTTCAACTCCACACTTGCCGATAGCCAACCACAGAATCACGAATATTGAACAGGGTGCGACTGACCACGCCTGACAGACTAAGTAAGATGGGGAAAGCATGAGCACCATTCTGATTTTTTTAGCTGCTTTGCTGGCCTGCTCATTGCTTGCAGGGTGGCGATTCAGATCAAAATTCAGACAACAAAAATTACCGTTGAGCAACGTCTTCTCTGACGCCTCTAAGCGTAAACTAACACCCGAAGAACGTGGTGCGGTCGAAAACTATCTCGAAAACCTCAGTCAAATTCAGCAGGTGCCTGGCCCAACAGGTGCCAGTTCGGCACCGGTATCGTTAACCCTGAATGCCCAAAGTAATAGCGTCATCATACTGACGCATTCCATTACGCGCTATGGCATCACCACCGACGATCCGAACAAATGGCGCTACTATCTCGACTCCGTCGAAGTCCATTTGCCTCCCTTCTGGGAACAATACATCAATGATGAAAACAGCGTTGAGCTGATCCACACCAATACGCTGCCGCTGGTTATCTCGTTGAACGGCCACACGCTGAAAGAGTATATGCAGGAAGCGCGTGGCTATGCGCTACAGCATACCGCGTCTACCCAGGCGTCCATACGCGGTGAAGAAAGCGAGCAGATTGAACTGCTGAATATTCGCCAGGAAACACATGAAGAATATGCGCTCAGCCGCCCGTCGGGACTGCGCGAAGCGTTACTGATTGCCGCATCATTCCTGCTGTTCTTTTTCTGTTTAATCATGCCAGACACGTTCGTACCGTGGACCGCCGGTGGCGCAGTATTGCTGCTGGCTGCGGGTCTGTGGGGCCTGTTTGCACCACCGTCTAAAACGGCCCTACGAGAAATCCACTGTCTGCGTGGCACTCCACGCCGCTGGGGGTTGTTTGGTGAAAACGATCAGGAGCAAATTAATAATATCTCCCTGGGTATTATTGACCTGATTTATCCACCACACTGGCAGCCTTACATTGCACAGGACCTTGGCCAGCAAACGGATATTGATATCTATCTGGATCGCCATGTTGTCCGCCAGGGGCGTTTTTTATCGTTGCATGACGAGGTGAAAAACTTCCCGTTGCAGCACTGGCTACGCAGCGCCGTCATTGCCAGCGGTTCGTTGCTGGTATTGCTAATGCTGCTGTTTTGGGTCCCGTTGGATATGCCGATTAAACTTACGCTTTCCTGGATGAAAGGGGCGCAAACTATTGAGGCCACCAGCGTTAAGCAACTGGAAAAGGCAGGCGTACGCGTGGGCGATACGCTGCATCTGAGTGGCACGGGGATGTGTAACATCCACACTCAGGGGAGCTGGAACGCACAACCTGCGACACCTTTTATACCATTTGATTGTTCGCAGATTATCTGGAATGACGCGCGCGCCCTGCCGCTGCCCGAGTCCGACCTGGTCAATAAGGCAACCGCGCTGACCCAAAGTGTTAACCGCCAACTGCACCCCAAACCCGACGATGACTCTCGCGTCAGCTCATCGTTACGCTCAGCTATTCAGAAGTCCGGCATGGTGTTGCTGGATGATTTTGGCGATATTGTCCTGAAAACCGCCGATCTGTGTGCCGCCGAAGATGAATGCGTACGCCTGAAAAATGCCCTGGTTAACCTGGGTAACAGTAAGGACTGGAACGCTCTGGTTAAGCGAGCAAACGCCGGGAAACTGGATGGTGTAAATGTGCTGTTGCGCCCGGTAAGCGCCGAATCACTGGATAACCTGGTGAATACCTCTACGGCACCATTCATTTCACGCGAGACCGCCCGGGCGGCTCAGGCACTGAATAGCCCTGCCCCCGGTGGTTTCCTGATTATCAGTGACGAAGGCAGCGACCTGGTTGATCAGCCCTGGCCGGCGACCTCGTTGTACGACTATCCGCCGCAAGAACAATGGAACGCCTTCCAGCGCCTTGCCCAGATGCTTATGCAAACGCCATTTCGCGCTGAAGGGATTGTCACCAACATCTCGACCGACGCCAACGGTACCCAGCACATTGGCCTGCACCGAATCCCGGATCGTTCTGGTTTATGGCGCTACCTTGGCACCACGCTGCTGATGCTCTCCATGTTGGGATGTGCTATCTACAACAGCGTTCAGGCATTCAGACGTTACCAGCGTCATCGTTCGCGCATCACGGAAATTCAGGAATATTACGAGAGTTGCCTGAATCCAACGCTGATTGAGACCCCAGAAAGCCTGATTCGATAACACGCCCGCGCGACGGAATATGCTACCCTGTCGCGCATCTTGTTTTCCTCTGGGGAGTTTCCATGCACATAGATATTGCCTGGCAGGACGTCGACACCGTTCTGCTGGATATGGACGGTACGCTGCTCGATCTGGCATTCGATAACTATTTCTGGCAAAAACTGGTGCCGGAGACCTACGGCGCGCAACAGGGTATCTCTCCCCAGGAAGCCCAGGAATTTATTCGTCAGCAGTATCATGCCGTACAGCATACGCTAAACTGGTACTGCCTGGATTACTGGAGCGAACGCCTGGGTCTGGATATATGCGCCATGACAACCGCACAGGGACCGCGCGCCGTACTGCGTGAAGATACGGTACCGTTCCTTGATGCCCTGAAAGCCAGCGGCAAACGTCGTATTTTGCTCACCAATGCGCATCCGCATAACCTGGCGGTGAAGCTTCAGCATACCGGTCTGGCCTCACACCTTGATTTATTACTTTCCACCCACACATTTGGTTATCCCAAAGAGGATCAGCGGTTATGGCACGCTGTCGCTGAAGAAACGGGAATGAGTGCAGAGAAGACGTTGTTTATTGACGACAGCGAACCCATTCTCGACGCCGCTGCTCAATTCGGCATTCGTTACTGCCTCGGCGTAACCAATCCCGACTCCGGTACAGCGGAAAAACAGTATGCACGTCATCCGTCATTGAATGACTACCGCCGACTGATCCCCTCACTGATGTGAAGGAGACGCCATGAAAGAGAAGCCCCCTGTCGAAGTCAGGCTGGATAAATGGCTGTGGGCAGCACGCTTTTATAAAACGCGCGCAGTCGCCCGCGAAATGGTTGAAGGCGGTAAGGTGCATTACAACGGGCAGCGCAGCAAGCCGAGTAAGATTGTCGAGCTAAATGCCACCCTCACCCTGCGCCAGGGAAATGACGAACGAACGGTCATTATTAAAGCCATTAGCGAGCAGCGTCGCCCGGCAACTGAAGCCGTTATGCTGTATGAAGAAACCGCGGAAAGCGTGGAAAAACGCGAAAAAATGGCGCTAGCGCGTAAACTTAACGCGTTAACCATGCCGCACCCGGACAGGCGACCGGACAAAAAAGAGCGCCGCGACCTGTTACGATTTAAACACGGCGACAGCGAATGACTGTCACCTGCAAGAGAGATGATTATGCCGCAACATGACCAATTACATCGTTATCTGTTTGAAAACTTTGCCGTGCGCGGCGAACTGGTAACCGTTTCACAAACCCTGCAACAGATCCTCGAAAATCATACTTACCCACAGCCGGTCAAAACCGTGCTGGCGGAGCTGCTGGTTGCCACCAGCCTGCTGACCGCGACGCTGAAGTTTGCCGGTGATATCACCGTTCAATTGCAAGGCGACGGCCCGTTGAGCCTGGCGGTAATTAACGGCAACAACAACCAGCAAATGCGCGGAGTGGCTCGTATACAGGGCGATATCCCTGAAGATGCCGATCTGAAAACACTGGTTGGCAACGGCTACCTGGTGATCACCATTACACCGGAAGAAGGCGAACGCTATCAGGGCGTGGTCGGTCTGGAAGGTGACACGCTGGCGGCCTGCCTGGAAGATTACTTCATGCGTTCAGAACAGCTGCCGACGCGTCTGTTTATCCGTACTGGCGACGTCGACGGCAAACCTGCTGCTGGCGGTATGCTGTTACAGGTCATGCCAGCGCAAAACGCACAGGCAGATGATTTCGATCACCTTGCAGCACTGACAGAAACCATCAAAGCCGAAGAGTTGCTGACGCTGCCAGCCAACGAAGTTCTGTGGCGTTTGTACCACGAAGAAGAAGTCACCCTCTACGATCCGCAGGATGTTGAGTTCAAATGTACCTGTTCACGCGAACGCTGCGCAGGCGCTCTGAAAACGCTGCCGGATGAAGAAGTTGACAGCATTCTGGCAGAAGAAGGTGAGATCGATATGCACTGCGATTATTGCGGTAGCCACTATCTGTTTAACGCCATGGATATTGCAGAGATCCGCAGCAACGCCTCCCCTGCTGATCCACAGGTGCATTAATCCCCGTTTTGCCCGGTGGCGCGCAGCTTTAAGGCCTACGGTAAAACTGTTGTCGGCCGGATACGGCGCTCGCGCCGCCATCCGGCAACAGATTTACTCATTGTGATAAGTCATCGGCAGTCGTTTGCCATTAATGGTGATATCCCGCCAGACTCTGGGAGCCGAATCCAGTTGATGATTCGCCAGCGCCTGCAGCAGTTGCTCTTTATTGAATCCCTCCGGTAGCCGGGCTGTCGCAATCAACACCCATTTGTTCTCCTTAACGCCAAAGACCAGACTCTCCCCATCACCAAAAGCATACAATACGTGCTCGGGCTGCCCATCCGCGTTGAGATCCTGATCCACCAACACACACGCCTCCTGCTCAATACAGGAGGCGATCCGGTAGCGCTGCCCCTTTAAAAACGTCCAAAACGCGTCATCGGGCTTCTTGCTTCCCGGCGCAATCATCACCTTCGGCGCTAACTGCGTTGCCGTCAGCTCATTTACCGGATCGCGATGCCCTCGCAGAATGGCATTTAAATCACGCCTGCGTTTGCTGTCTTTGTTGAACGCATCATCTTTTTGTAATGCTTCCAGTGCGGCGTGACCGGGTTTTCCGCTGTGATCCAGCATATACAGGCTGACCTGGTCAGCCGTAATTTTCCCGCTGTAGTAGCGCCCCATATGGCTGTTGACGCTAATACGCCAGACATCAATGACCGGCGACGTCAGCAGAATCAACAGGCCCAATGTCAGGAGCGAAACGCCAAGAATGACTTTTCCCTGAATATCGAGCGGGTTGCCTCCCGCGCGCAAAATACTGACCAGGTAGCCGAGGGACCACACCAGTAATACAAAGACCACCAATGCGCCATACAACCGCTCAGGCGTCCAGCCATACTGATGAATTCTCAGCCACATTGCCCAACCGGCAATCAGCATATAGAGAGGAGCAACAACCAGTGAAGCGTTAATCAAATAACGTAATGCACCAGGATAAGGTAACGCCTCTTTGTGCGGCTCGCGCACGATGGCCATCAGCAACAGGAAGATCAGCGTCAACGTGGACATCAGGCCAGCCGCTGACACGCGCTGTGAGATGGCATCCAGTCCGGTGAAAGGCAGGGTCAGCATAAACATCAGCGCTAACAGTGCAACCAGCGGGAGTAAACCTGTGGCGAGGAACGTCAGCAACTTTTGCACCGCAGCAACCAGACGTGACTGCGTACGCGCCAGCACCACAGCCAGTGCGGTGATCAGGCCCAGAGCCAAATAGACAAACCAGTCAGTCTCAAAGAAAAGCCTGTTGAAGAAAGTGATTCCGACCAGTTGAAACATTTCACTCCACAGCAGAAGCACCAGCCAGAACAGGCCGTTGGCCACAACAGCGATCAGCAACGTCAGTGAGTTAAGCCACAGGTAGGTATAAAACTGCGGATAGCGAGCCTGTTCACGACGGGAGTGAAGTTGATATTGAATCCACGGCAAAGCCAGCATCGCCATCAACAGTAAGCGCCAACCGTAGGCAAAAAAAATGTCATCCTGTCGCCATCTGTCACTACCCGCCACACTCCACTTCAGCCACACACTCATCGCCAGCACAACCACGCAGATCAGCGCCATCCAGCACCATAGCGCACGTTGCTTAAATGAGACGACAGTCAGCAAAAGCGCAGAGGAGAGTGCAATCGTTACGGGCATCCCGTAGAACAGCCAGTCACTGTTCTGCGGCGCGAGATACGCCATCAGCAGGTAGCACACACCCCCTTGTAGCAGTCCGATAAAGACCATACCCCAGCGGGTCGTTGGTGAAAGCTCAACACTGTCCATGTCGTTTTCCAGAAAGAAGATAAAATCTAATTATCGCATCAACTTCACAAATATGAGTATTTGTCGGTCCATTTCGGACCCCAACTGCGCGAGGTGAATCGATATTGTTTATGTTTGAGTTACGTTTCTTTCTTACATGAATGCGATTACACTCACAAGATTCCCGCCAAAAACACTCTCCATTAACGTTTTAAGAACATTTTCCACAACAAAAAAGGGTTTCCTGCCATAATATCCGCCTCTTTGTGACAGGAGTCGCAGCGTATTCGGTTATTCGTGGAATTACCGGATGCGTAAATCTATGAGCCTTGTCGCGGTTAGCAATCCCTAAAAAACCTTACTATTCCAGGTAATACATATTGGCTAAGGAGCAGTGAAATGCGTGTGAACAACAGTTTAACCCCGCAAGATCTCAAGGCTTATGGTATCAATGACGTTCAGGATATCGTTTACAACCCAGACTACGACACGCTTTATCAGGAAGAACTTGATCCAAACCTGGAAGGCTACGAGCGTGGCGTGTTAACGAATCTGGGCGCCGTTGCAGTTGATACCGGTATCTTTACCGGACGTTCGCCAAAGGATAAGTACATTGTCCGTGACGACACCACACGAGACACGCTCTGGTGGTCCGACAAAGGTAAAGGTAAGAACGACAACAAACCGCTTTCCCAGGAAACCTGGCAGCATTTGAAAGGGTTAGTTACCCATCAACTCTCCGGCAAACGTCTGTTTATCATTGATGCTTTCTGCGGTGCTAATGCGGATACCCGTCTTTCCGTGCGCTTCATTACCGAAGTCGCCTGGCAGGCACATTTTGTCAAAAACATGTTCATCCGCCCGAGCGACGAAGAACTGGTTGATTTCAAACCTGATTTTATCGTGATGAACGGTGCAAAATGCACTAACCCACAGTGGAAAGAACAGGGTCTGAACTCCGAAAACTTCGTGGCGTTCAACCTGACTGAACGCATTCAGTTAATTGGTGGCACCTGGTACGGCGGCGAGATGAAGAAAGGTATGTTCTCCGTCATGAACTACCTGCTGCCGCTGAAAGGCATTGCATCGATGCACTGCTCAGCAAACGTCGGTGAAAAAGGTGATGTAGCGGTCTTCTTTGGCCTGTCCGGTACCGGTAAAACCACGCTGTCCACCGACCCGAAACGCCGCCTGATTGGCGATGATGAGCATGGCTGGGATGACGACGGCGTGTTTAACTTTGAAGGCGGTTGCTACGCGAAGACCATCAAACTGTCTAAAGATGCTGAGCCGGAAATCTACAACGCGATCCGCCGTGATGCCCTGCTGGAAAACGTCACCGTGCGCGCAGATGGCTCCATCGATTTCGATGATGGTTCCAAAACCGAGAACACCCGCGTTTCCTACCCGATTTATCACATCGACAATATCGTTAAGCCGGTGTCAAAAGCGGGTCATGCAACCAAAGTCATCTTCCTGACCGCCGACGCATTTGGCGTACTGCCACCGGTTTCTCGCCTGACGGCCGATCAAACGCAGTATCACTTCCTGTCTGGCTTTACCGCCAAACTGGCTGGCACCGAGCGTGGCGTTACTGAGCCAACGCCAACCTTCTCTGCCTGTTTCGGCGCAGCATTCCTGTCACTGCACCCGACGCAGTATGCAGAAGTTCTGGTGAAACGCATGCAGGCTGCCGGTGCGCAGGCCTATCTGGTCAACACGGGCTGGAACGGTACTGGCAAACGTATCTCTATTAAAGATACCCGCGCCATTATTGATGCCATCCTGAACGGTTCTCTGGATAACGCAGAAACGTTCCGTCTGCCAATGTTTGACCTGGCAATCCCAACCGAACTACCGGGAGTAGACACGCGCATTCTCGATCCGCGTAATACCTACGCGTCACCAGAACAATGGCAGGAAAAAGCCAATGCGCTGGCAAAACTGTTTATCGAGAACTTCGAAAAGTATACCGACACCCCTGCAGGTGCTGCATTAGTCAGCGCCGGTCCGAAGCTGTAATAAGTAGACTCGTAGGTCTGATAAGCGTAGCGTCATCAGGCTGTTAAAGAGATGAAAAGGGAGGCGAAAGCCTCCCTTTTTTATGCGTCTTTGGTTGTTCCCGGTATACGGGAAACAGGAACCGGTAGCCAGGCGCGGATCGACAGCCCACCGCGTTCACTGGTGCCAATTTCCAGCATCCCGTTATGGTTATCGATGATGCGCTGCACGATCGCCAGGCCCAGACCGGTACCGCTGGTACTGCGGGCACTGTCGCCGCGTACAAACGGCTGGAACAGATGCTTACGCTGCTCCGGTTTGATGCCCGGACCATCATCCTCGACCTGGAACCAGGCGCGATGCGGCTCTGTGCCACTGCTAACCTTGATCCAGCCGTTACCGTAACGGGCAGCGTTCACCACCATATTGGCGACCGCGCGTTTGATCGACAGCGGATGCATCTTCACCTGAATAAAGCCAGGCTGCAGCGCGGTATCAATCTCACGTTCGTAACCGCTTTCTGCGGCAACGACTTCTCCTAATACCGAGTTCAGATCGGCCATCTCCATCGGCATCTCCTGACCCGTTCGCAGATAATCGATGAACTGTTCGATAATGGCATTACACTCTTCGATGTCCTTGTTGATGGACTCCGCGAGGTAGCCGTCTTCTTCGCCCATCATTTCCGTCGCCAGACGGATACGCGTAAGCGGGGTGCGTAAATCATGGCTCACGCCCGCCATTAACAGCGTACGGTCATCGGCCAGCTGTTTTACGCCGGCGGCCATATGGTTGAAGGCTCGGGTCACCGAGCGCACCTCAGAGGCGCCATACTCGCGCAGCGGCGGCGGAATAATACCTTTCCCCACCTGTAACGCCGCATGTTCAAGATCCACCAACGGCCGGTTCTGAATACGGATAAATAGCCACGCGCCACCAATAGCCAGCAGCATGATCGCCAGCGTATAGCGGAACAGCGGTGAGAAGTCACCCTGATGGATTTCAGTGAGCGGCACGCGTACCCAGATGTTGGGCGACAGCCAGGTTTTCAGCCAGACGACAGGCGAGCTCTTGTTGACCTCAACACGTACTTCCGTTGGGCCACCCAACTGCTGCGCCATCTGATGGCTTAAGAATTCATAGTGTTGCGCCCAACGCAGACCTGCTTCTTCAGCGGCTTCGTTGGAGTAGAGGGAAATACCGAGCTCACGGTAAATTTCCCGACGAAATGCAGGTGGCACTACCAGTTGCGTACCGTCCTCCAGCTGCAGTTTATCAGTCATCAGCATACGGACTTCGTAGGCCAGGACCTTATTAAACTGCTGGAGGCTCGGCAGAATCGCGAAGTTCAGCACCACAAGGTAGGTCGTCACCAGGCTTGCAAACAGCAAGGTGACGATAAGCAATAACGTGCGAG
Source organism: Citrobacter sp. RHBSTW-00671 (assembly GCF_014103415.1). Lineage (NCBI taxonomy): Bacteria > Pseudomonadati > Pseudomonadota > Gammaproteobacteria > Enterobacterales > Enterobacteriaceae > Citrobacter > Citrobacter sp. RHBSTW-00671. Next base: position 872,785 of record NZ_JABXPR010000001.1, on the reverse strand, counting down.
CAAACGAACTTCGTGGCGAGAAGCGCATTCGCCTCATGCTTTAGAACCGTCCGGAACAAAAACGTAGCCCAGACCCCATACGGTCTGAATATAACGAGGATGAGCCGGGTCTTCTTCCACCATACGACGCAGACGAGAAATCTGCACGTCGATGGAACGTTCCATCGCAGAATACTCACGCCCACGGGCCAGATTCATCAGTTTATCGCGGGATAGCGGTTCACGTGGGTGGCTTACCAACGCTTTCAGCACCGCAAATTCACCGCTGGTGAGCGGCATAGGCTCATCTTCGCGGAACATTTCACGCGTCCCCAGGTTCAGCTTAAACTTACCGAAAGCGATAACCGCTTCTTCCTGAGAAGGCGCGCCCGGCAGTTCGTTCGCCTGACGACGCAACACCGCGCGAATACGCGCCAGCAGTTCACGCGGGTTAAAAGGTTTCGGGATGTAATCGTCAGCACCGATTTCCAGCCCAACGATACGGTCAACCTCTTCGCCCTTCGCTGTGACCATAATGATCGGCATCGGGTTGCTTTGACTGCGCAGGCGGCGGCAAATTGACAGGCCATCTTCTCCCGGCAGCATTAAATCCAGCACCATCAGGTGGAAGGACTCACGGGTCAGCAGACGATCCATCTGCTCAGCGTTTGCGACGCTTCGAACCTGGAAGCCCTGCTCGGTCAGATAACGTTCCAGAAGCGCACGCAAGCGCATGTCGTCATCGACCACCAGAATCTTATAGTTCTCTTGCATTGTTATTACTCCCAAAGGTTCGCAACAATTAAGTGTATATTCTTAAGAAAGCTCGCGTGAGTCACCAGCGAATTCTGGTATGAATTCCAGGCTAAATTGTTACAAAGCATATTAAACAGCAGCTTAAGTATACAATGTTTCTCGCAATACATTATTTATTCTGTTGATATGCTCACGTAATACTAATTGTGCGCATCATCACAGAGTCGAAGGTAAAACAATAAGATGAAAACGCCCCTGATAACCCGTGAAGGGTATGAAAAACTTAAACAAGAGCTCAATTATCTCTGGCGTGAAGAGCGCCCGGAAGTCACCAAAAAAGTGACCTGGGCCGCAAGCCTGGGCGACCGCAGCGAAAATGCCGACTACCAGTATAATAAAAAGCGCCTACGTGAGATCGACCGCCGCGTCCGTTATTTGACCAAGTGCATGGAGAATCTGAAAATCGTCGACTACTCCCCGCAACAGGAAGGCAAAGTCTTCTTTGGCGCGTGGGTCGAGATTGAAAACGACAATGGCGACATCCGCAAATTCCGTATTGTTGGTTATGATGAGATCTTCGGTCGTAAAGATTACATCTCTATCGATTCCCCCATGGCGCGTGCCCTGCTGAAAAAAGAGGTCGGCGATCTCGCGGTGGTGAACACCCCTGCCGGGGAAGCCAGCTGGTACGTCAATGAGATCGAATACGTGAAGTGAGACCGGAACAATCCGAAGCCCCTGTAGATGACTGGCATTTTTGCCAGTCAATCCGTATAACTATCCCCTGATTTTTTATCCTATAGACGAAGCTATCCATGATGAATGATTCTTTCTGCCGCATTATCGCAGGTGAAATTCAGGCTCGTGCTGAACAGGTAGAAGCTGCCGTTCGCCTGCTTGACGAAGGGAACACCGTGCCGTTTATCGCACGTTATCGTAAGGAAATCACCGGCGGTCTGGATGATACGCAACTGCGTAATCTGGAGACCCGTCTGGGGTATCTGCGTGAACTGGAAGACCGCCGTCAGGCGATCCTGAAATCTATCGGCGAGCAAGGCAAACTGACCGACGACCTGGCGAACGCGATCAACGGCACATTAAGTAAGACCGAACTCGAAGATCTCTATCTGCCGTACAAACCTAAACGCCGCACCCGTGGGCAGATCGCTATTGAGGCCGGACTGGAGCCGCTGGCAGACCTGTTGTGGAACGAGCCGTCTCACCACCCGGAAACGGAAGCCGCTAAATATCTCAACGCCGACAACGGCGTGGCGGATACCAAAGCCGCCCTCGACGGCGCACGTTACATCCTGATGGAACGCTTCGCTGAAGATGCCGCGCTGCTGGCGAAAGTGCGTGACTACCTGTGGAAGAACGCGCATCTGGTTTCCACCGTGGTAAGCGGTAAAGAAGAGGAAGGCGCGAAATTCCGCGACTACTTCGATCACCACGAACCGATTTCTACCGTGCCGTCTCACCGTGCGCTGGCCATGTTCCGCGGCCGTAACGAAGGCATTTTACAGCTGTCCCTGAATGCCGATCCGCAGTTCGATGAGCCGCCGAAAGAGAGCCACGGCGAGCAAATCATTCAGGATCACCTTGGCCTGCGACTGAACAACGCACCGGCAGACAGCTGGCGTAAAGGCGTTGTCAGCTGGACATGGCGCATTAAGGTGCTGATGCACCTCGAAACCGAACTGATGGGCACCGTGCGCGAACGCGCAGAAGATGAAGCAATCAACGTCTTTGCCCGCAACCTGCACGACCTGCTGATGGCGGCGCCCGCCGGGCTGCGCGCCACCATGGGTCTCGATCCGGGCCTGCGTACCGGTGTAAAAGTGGCGGTTGTTGACGGGACAGGCAAGCTGGTCGCCACCGACACCATTTATCCGCATACCGGACAGGCTGCCAAAGCCGCCGTTGCCGTTGCGGCGTTATGTGAGAAATACAACGTTGAGCTGGTGGCAATTGGTAACGGTACGGCGTCGCGCGAAACCGAGCGTTTCTTCCTCGACGTACAGAAGCAATTCCCGCAAGTGAGCGCACAGAAAGTGATCGTCAGTGAAGCCGGGGCATCGGTTTACTCTGCCTCTGAACTGGCGGCGCTGGAGTTCCCGGACCTCGATGTGTCGCTGCGTGGCGCAGTATCTATTGCTCGCCGTCTGCAGGACCCACTGGCTGAACTGGTGAAAATCGATCCGAAATCTATCGGTGTGGGCCAGTATCAGCACGACGTTAGCCAGACCCAGCTGGCGCGTAAGCTGGATGCGGTAGTGGAAGACTGTGTGAACGCCGTCGGCGTCGATCTGAACACCGCCTCCGTACCGCTGCTGACCCGCGTTGCCGGCCTGACGCGGATGATGGCGCAAAACATCGTCGCCTGGCGCGATGAGAACGGTCAGTTCCAGAACCGCCAGCAGTTGCTAAAAGTCAGTCGTCTGGGGCCAAAAGCCTTTGAACAGTGCGCGGGCTTCCTGCGTATCAACCACGGCGATAACCCGCTGGATGCCTCTACCGTTCACCCGGAAGCCTACCCGATAGTGGAACGCATTCTGGCAGCAACCGAGCAATCGCTGCGTGACCTGATGGGCAACAGCGACGCGCTGCGTCATCTCAAAGCATCCGACTTTACCGACGATCGCTTCGGGGTACCAACCGTCACCGACATCATCAAAGAGCTGGAAAAACCAGGTCGTGACCCACGTCCTGAATTCAAAACCGCACAGTTTGCTGACGGCGTAGAAACCATGAACGATCTGCTGCCAGGCATGATTTTGGAAGGCGCAGTTACCAACGTCACCAACTTTGGTGCGTTTGTCGATATCGGCGTTCATCAGGACGGTCTGGTGCATATCTCCTCGTTATCGAACAAATTCGTTGAAGACCCGCACACCGTGGTGAAAGCCGGCGACATTGTGAAGGTGAAAGTGCTGGAGGTTGATCTACCGCGTAAGCGTATCGCCCTGACCATGCGTCTGGACGAGCAGCCGGGCGAAACCAATGCGCGTCGCGGTGGCGGCAACGATCGCAATCAGGGCAACCGCCCGGTACCGAAAGCCGCAAAACCACGCGGTCGTGACGCGCAGCCTACTGGCAACAGCGCGATGATGGATGCGCTGGCGGCGGCAATGGGTAAAAAACGTTAAGTTTTAATCTTGTGCCGGATAACGGTATAAACACCTTATCCGGCCAGGTTGCCGTAATTAATGTGTATGTCGGATAAGGCGCTTAAACATCGCCATCCGGCATATTTACTCTATTTCCCGCTTTTTCTTACAATATATTTATCACTTTATTAACAGCTGAAACCTTAATTAAACATTAAGAAAATCCAATAATTTCTCCCGCGAATCATTCGTGTCAGACCAGAATAAATATTGAGCCATATCAAAATTGACTCAAATTATCCTTCAATCCAACATCCCGTCACATTTATTCTATTGATGATAGAAACCATTCTCATTATCATTGTTTTGTTGATTATTTACTCTTTCCTTCGTTGGCTAATCATCTGGTCTCATGCCGCCTTTCGCCCCATGAGGTAATCATCCAGTTAGCGAGATATAAGTAGGTCCCTATGCAATTCACTCCAGACACTGCGTGGAAAATTACCGGTTTTTCTCGTGATATCAGTCCGGCGTACCGGCAGAAGCTGTTGTCGCTCGGCATGCTGCCAGGCTCATCGTTCAATGTGGTTCGCGTCGCCCCGCTCGGCGATCCTATCCATATTGAAACACGCCGAGTCAGCCTGGTGTTGCGGAAAAAAGATCTGGCGTTATTAGAAGTGGAAGCGGTTTCCTGTTAATACAGTGAGTCTATAAAAATGAAAAAACTAACCATTGGTTTAATTGGTAATCCTAATTCCGGCAAGACAACCTTATTCAACCAGCTCACCGGTGCACGCCAGCGTGTGGGTAACTGGGCTGGTGTGACCGTCGAGCGTAAAGAAGGTCATTTCGCGACCACAGACCATCAGGTCACGCTGGTCGATTTACCCGGCACCTATTCTTTGACGACCATCTCATCGCAGACCTCTCTCGATGAGCAGATTGCCTGCCACTACATTTTAAGCGGTGATGCGGATCTCTTGATCAACGTGGTCGATGCGTCAAACCTTGAGCGCAACCTCTACCTGACGTTGCAACTGCTTGAGCTGGGCATCCCCTGCATCGTCGCGCTGAACATGCTGGATATTGCTGAGAAGCAGCAAATCCGTATCGATATCGACGCCCTTTCTGCCCGTCTTGGCTGCCCGGTGGTGCCACTGGTTTCCACCCGTGCGCGTGGTATTGAAGCGCTGAAGCTGGCGATTGATCGCTACAAGGAAAACGACACCGTCGAGCTGGTGCATTATGCCCAACCGCTGCTGCGTGAAGCCGACGCTCTGGCAGACGCGATGGCCAAAGAGATGCCGCTGCAACAGCGTCGCTGGCTCGGCCTGCAGATGCTGGAAGGCGATATTTACAGCCGCGCTTACGCCGGTGATGCCGCGCAAAACCTGGATGCTGCCGTTGCTCGTCTGAGCGAAACGATGGACGATCCGGCGCTGCATATTGCCGATGCCCGTTACCAGTGCATTGCCGCTATCTGCGATACCGTCAGCAACACCCTGACCGCAGAACCCAGCCGCTTCACCACCGCGGTTGACAAAATCATCCTCAACCGCTTCCTCGGGTTGCCGATTTTCCTGTTCGTGATGTACCTGATGTTCCTGCTCGCCATCAACATTGGTGGCGCACTGCAGCCGCTGTTTGACGTCGGCTCCGTGGCGCTCTTTATCCATGGTATTCAGTGGATTGGCTACACCCTGCACTTCCCGGACTGGCTGACCATCTTCCTCGCACAGGGTCTTGGCGGCGGGATTAACACCGTCCTGCCGCTGGTACCGCAAATCGGCATGATGTATCTGTTCCTCTCGTTCCTCGAAGACTCCGGCTATATGGCGCGTGCTGCGTTTGTGATGGACCGTTTGATGCAGGCGCTGGGATTACCAGGTAAATCGTTTGTCCCGCTAATTGTCGGCTTCGGCTGTAACGTACCGTCAGTAATGGGCGCACGTACGCTGGACGCCCCGCGTGAGCGTCTGATGACCATTATGATGGCGCCGTTTATGTCCTGCGGCGCACGCCTGGCGATTTTCGCCGTCTTTGCCGCGGCTTTCTTTGGTCAGAACGGCGCACTGGCGGTCTTCTCGCTGTACGTACTGGGTATCGTTATGGCGGTACTGACCGGCCTGATGCTCAAGCACACCATCATGCGCGGCGAAGCCACGCCGTTCGTGATGGAGCTGCCGGTGTACCACGTACCGCACATTAAGAGTCTGATCATTCAGACCTGGCAGCGTCTGAAAGGCTTTGTCCTGCGTGCCGGTAAAGTCATTATCATCGTCAGCATTTTCCTCAGCGCATTCAACAGCTTCTCGCTGAGCGGGAAAATCGTCGACAACATTAACGATTCTGCTCTGGCCTCCGTCAGCCGCGTCATTACCCCAGTCTTCAAGCCGATTGGCGTTCACGAAGATAACTGGCAGGCAACCGTCGGTCTGTTCACCGGTGCGATGGCAAAAGAAGTGGTTGTTGGGACACTTAACACGCTCTATACCGCAGAAAATATTCAGGAAGAAGAGTTCAATCCGGCAGATTTCCACCTCGGTGACGAGCTGCTCGGTGCGGTGGATGAAACCTGGCAAAGCCTGAAAGACACCTTCAGTTTGAGCGTGCTGGCCAACCCTATCGAAGCCAGTAAAGGTGACGGTGAGATGGCAACTGGCGCGATGGGCGTGATGGGCGAGAAATTCGGCAGCGCTGCTGCGGCATACAGCTACCTGATTTTCGTGCTGCTGTATGTACCGTGCATTTCTGTGATGGGCGCCATCGCACGTGAGTCCAGCCGCGGCTGGATGAGCTTCTCGATTCTGTGGGGTCTGAACATTGCCTACTCTCTGTCGACGTTGTTTTATCAGACGGTCAGCTACAAAGAGCACCCGACCTACAGTCTGGTGTGCATTTTAGCGGCCATCTTGTTTAACATCGTGTTGCTGGGCCTGCTGCGTCGTGCCCGTAGTCGGGTGGATCTCGCGCTGCTGGCGACCAACAGGACGGCGAGTTCTTGCTGTTCCAGCACCACTGGCGATTGCCACTAAGGTTATAGACGATGGCATCGCTTATTCAGGTTCGTGATTTACTGGCTCTGCGGGGGCGCATGGAGGCGAAGCAAATTAGCCACACGCTGCATACCCCACAGCCAATGATTGACGCCATGCTGAATCAGTTAGAAAAGATGGGCAAAGCGGTGCGGATTCAGGAGGATGCCGATGGGTGTCTGTCCGGAAGCTGCAAAAGCTGCCCGGAAGGCAAAGCCTGCCTGCGCGAGTGGTGGGCTTTACGCTAGTTCGATGCCGGATGGCGCGACGCTTATCCGGCCTACAAATGATGCAAACGTCCAGGCCGGATAAAGCGTTTACGCTGATATCCGGCTTTTTGCGTAATGGATTCCACGAAGAGATCTCTGTTTCAGCAAAACAGATCTATCTTTCAGCCTACCGCGCACCATTATTAATTCGTGGATGCTTACTGGCGACCAGGAAAGTAGAGTCTCGTCATCTTGTTTCTCAGGTGACGGATCGCCATGAATACTGACACTTCTACTACGCCACATGACGCGATTTTCAAAACGTTCTTAAACCACCCAGCGACCGCACGTGACTTTCTTCAGCTCCATCTTCCAGCCTCTTTGCAAAAACTGTGCGATCTGAAAACGCTACAACTGGAATCGGGCAGCTTTATTGAGGACGATTTGCGCGCATACTACTCTGATGTGCTGTGGTCGTTAAAAACATGCGAAGGCGATGGCTATATTTACACCATCATTGAGCATCAGAGTACCGCCGATGCCCATATGGCGTTTCGGCTAATGCGTTATGCCATTGCGGTAATGCATCGTCATTTGGCTGCAGGCCACAAGAAACTCCCGCTGGTGATACCTATGCTTTTTTATCATGGCTCAGCAAGCCCATACCCCTACTCACTTTGTTGGCTGGACGAGTTTGATGACCCAAAATCCGCCAGACAACTTTATAGCACCGCGTTTTCACTGATCGATATCACCGTCGTGCCCGATGACGAGATCATGCAGCATCGCCGGATGGCGCTGCTGGAACTTATCCAAAAACATATTCGTAAACGCGATTTGATGGGGCTGGTAGAAAAACTGGCCATCCTGCTTGTTAAAGGACACGCTAATGACAACCAGTTGAAAGCCTTGTTTAATTATTTAATGCAGGCCGGGAACACCACACATTTTGGCGAATTTCTTCATGAAGTCGCCGAACGTTTACCCCAACATAAGGAAAAGTTGATGACTATCGCCGAAAGATTACGTCAGGAAGGGCACCTTAATGGTCTTCAGGAAGGTCATAGAAAAGGGTTACAAGAGGGGTTACAAACAGGTCTGCAACAAGGTAAACGAGAGGAAGCTTTACGTATTGCATCAACCATGCAGGCTGATGGTATAGACCCGCTGACCATCTTCAGAATTACCGGTCTGACCGCTGAGGATCTGGCTACGCGTAGCCATTAATCTCAGGCCCGGCAAGCGTGGCTGTGCCGGGCAACGCAACGGATTTATAACCGCTGTTTTAACGCCACCAGCGCTGCGCAGAACTCGGCAGGATGTGAGATAAACGGCGCATGAGCGGCTTTCGCAAACACCAGTGACTCACTCTGCGGCCACAGAGCATCCAGCATTGGCACCACTTTACGCGGGACCAGGCCATCAAGATAACCGTATAAACGCAGGAACGGCAGGTTCAACGCACACAACGGTTCACGCAGATCGACCGTTTTCAGGATCTCCAGCCCGCCATTGAGCACCTCGACATCCGGCATGGGGAGCGCCAGTACCGTTTTTTTCAACGCCCGAGCATCCTGACGCGCGGTTTCCGTGCCCATCGTCTGCAATGCCAGAAAACGCTCTACCGTTTTCTGGAAGTCTGCGCTTAGCTGCTGCTGGAAGCCAGCCAGTACCTCCGGTTTAATGCCCGGCCACGTTTCGTGCGCGCTAAAGCAGGGAGAAGAGGCAACGGTCACCAGCGCCTGAACGCGCTCAGGATGGGTCAATGCGACCTGGCTCGCCACCAGACCGCCCAGACTCCAGCCGAGCCAGACGGCTTTCCCCGGAGCCTGTCTTAATACCCGTTCGGTCATCTCTTCCAGCGACATCGCGCCAAAACCCTGACTACGGCCAAATCCCGGTAAGTCGACAAGATGCAGCGTAAAATGCGAGCTCAGTTCCTCGCTTATGCAATTCCACACCTCTGCATTCAGTCCCCATCCGTGCAGCAGCACAAGATGGCAATTTCCCGAACCCTGGGTCTGCCACCAGATGTCATTCATCAGTTACTGTTCTCTTTTAGCTAACAAGGATGTCTCTATGCTAACAGTACCCGGATTATGCTGGCTATGCCGAATGCCGCTGAGGTTGGGGCACTGGGGGATTTGCTCTGTGTGCACACAAGCTATACGCCAGCATGACAGCCTGTGCCCGCAGTGCGGGCTACCGGCCATTCACACCTCGGTTCCCTGTGGTCGTTGCCTACAAAAACCACCGCCGTGGCAGCGCCTGGTTTCAGTCAGCGATTATATTCCGCCAGTAAGCGGGCTTATCCACCAGCTTAAATTTTCACGACACAGCGAAATAGCCCCTGCGCTGTCACGTCTGCTGTTACTGGAGGTATTGCAGGCCCGTCGCGTCAGCGGTCTTCCTCTGCCAGACAGGCTCATCAGCGTACCGCTCTGGCAACGTCGTCATTGGCGCAGGGGATTCAATCAAAGCGACTTGCTATGCCGTCCTTTAGCACGCTGGCTAGGCTGTGACTGGAACAGCCTGGCCATAACACGGGTGCGGGCGACCGCCACACAACACCATCTCAGCGCCCGGTTACGCAAACGTAACCTGAAAAACGCCTTTCGCCTTGAATTGCCGGTGCAGGGACTCCATATGGTTATTGTGGATGATGTCGTCACTACCGGAAGTACCGTCGCGGAAATCGCGCAGCTGCTTTTACGCAACGGCGCGGCGACTGTCCAGGTATGGTGCCTGTGTCGAACCTTGTAGAGCCTCGATGATGGGCGTATTATAACCAAGTAAAATAGTCAACTATTAGGCCATTACTATGATCCATATTTCCGATGCTGCACAAGCGCACTTTGCCAAACTGTTGGCAAATCAGGAAGAAGGGACACAAATCCGCGTATTTGTGATCAATCCCGGCACGCCTAACGCTGAATGTGGCGTTTCTTATTGTCCGCCGGACGCCGTGGAAGCAACCGACACCGCCATTAAATTTGACCTGCTGACCGCATATGTTGATGAACTGAGCGCACCGTATCTGGAAGATGCAGAAATCGATTTCGTCACTGACCAATTAGGTTCTCAGCTGACCCTGAAAGCACCGAACGCAAAAATGCGCAAAGTTGCCGATGATGCGCCGCTGATGGAACGCGTGGAGTACATGCTGCAATCGCAGATCAACCCACAGCTGGCTGGCCACGGTGGTCGTGTCTCTCTGATGGAAATTACCGATGAAGGCTTCGCCATTCTGCAGTTTGGCGGCGGCTGTAACGGCTGTTCAATGGTCGACGTTACGCTGAAAGAAGGTATCGAGAAACAGCTATTGGCTGAATTCCCCGAACTGAAAGGCGTTCGTGATTTAACCGAACACCAGCGTGGCGAGCACTCTTACTACTAGCCCCGAACCTGTAGAATGCCCGTAGGCCCGATAAGACGTATCAGCGTCGCCATCGGGCATTGATGCCGGATGGCAGCGTAAACGCGTTATCCGGCCTACAACCCTGCATTTCTCCGCCTGTTTCCTGCAACAATCCCCCTATAATTTGACCTGCCTCTCATAATTTAAATTTTGCCTGCTCAGGTGATTTTCAATCACTGCATGTTACCCGTATCATTATTGTGCGCACCAGGAACACTCATAACAGCCAGCTAAACTACGTAGTTTTGAAGGCAATCAGCATTGGTGCCGTAATAACTCTGTTCCCGGTCGGGACAAGCAGAATTTGTCATCTAAACACTGACGTTACCCATAACAAAGTAAAGGCCAGGTAAATCATGCCATTAGTCATCGTTGCTATCGGTGTAATCTTGTTACTCCTCCTGATGATCCGTTTCAAAATGAACGGTTTCATCGCTCTCGTCCTGGTGGCGCTTGCTGTCGGATTGATGCAAGGGATGCCACTGGATAAAGTCATTGGTTCTATTAAAGCCGGTGTCGGCGGAACCCTTGGCAGCCTCGCCCTGATTATGGGTTTTGGCGCCATGCTGGGCAAAATGTTGGCGGACTGCGGCGGTGCGCAGCGCATTGCGACCACGCTGATTGCTAAATTCGGCAAAAAACACATTCAATGGGCGGTGGTCTTAACCGGCTTCACCGTTGGTTTTGCCCTGTTCTACGAAGTCGGCTTCGTGCTGATGCTGCCGCTGGTATTCACCATCGCTGCTGCTGCGAATATTCCGCTGCTGTACGTGGGTGTGCCGATGGCCGCTGCGCTGTCCGTAACTCACGGCTTCCTGCCGCCGCACCCGGGCCCGACCGCTATCGCGACCATTTTCCACGCCGATATGGGTAAAACCCTGCTGTTTGGTACGATTCTGGCAATCCCGACCGTCATTCTCGCAGGTCCGGTCTACGCACGTTTCCTGAAAGGCATCGATAAGCCGATCCCGGAAGGCCTGTACAGCGCGAAAACCTTCACTGAAGAAGAAATGCCAGGCTTTGGCGTCAGCGTCTGGACCTCTCTGGTACCGGTCATTCTGATGGCCATGCGCGCCGTCGCAGAGATGATCCTGCCAAAAGGCCATGCTTTCCTGACGGTTGCAGAATTCCTCGGCGACCCGGTCATGGCGACGCTTATCGCGGTGCTGATTGCGATGTTCACGTTTGGTCTGAACCGTGGACGCTCAATGGATCAGATAAACGATACGCTGGTGTCCTCAATCAAAATCATCGCGATGATGCTGTTGATCATCGGTGGTGGCGGTGCCTTCAAACAGGTCCTGGTGGATAGCGGCGTCGACAAATATATCGCTTCAATGATGCACGGCTCTAACGTTTCTCCGCTGCTGATGGCATGGTCTATTGCTGCGGTACTGCGTATCGCACTGGGTTCTGCAACCGTTGCAGCAATTACTGCTGGCGGGATTGTGGCGCCGCTGATTGCGACCACCGGCGTAAGCCCGGAGCTGATGGTTATTGCAGTGGGTTCCGGTTCCGTCATTTTCTCCCACGTGAACGATCCTGGCTTCTGGCTGTTCAAGGAGTACTTCAACCTGACCATCGGTGAAACCATCAAGTCATGGTCAATGCTGGAAACCATTATCTCCGTCTGCGGTCTGGTAGGGTGTCTGCTGCTGGGTATGGTGGTTTAATCGAGACGGCTGGTAGGCCGGATAAGGCAAAGCCGGCATCCGGCAGCCTGATGGCGCTACGCTTATCAGGCCTACGTACTACGAGCTATCACCATAAAAAAGCCGGGGAAATCCCCGGCATTTTTACTTCTTCTTCGCGGCTGCTTTTCGGCGCTTATCCAAATCCTTAATCAGCTTGTTCACGCCCTCATCGGCAAACATCTGCTCCAGCGTGGCGGTGAGTTTACGTCGCCAGTTTTTGTACTGATCGCTGGTGCCCGGAATATTGACCGGTTCCGCCATATCCAACCAGTCTTCCGGCTGTAGACCCAGGAGTGCACTGTTGCTGTCGGCGATATAACGCTGCATCCCGCGATTGAGGATCGGCGTCATCGACATCAGCGATGCCTTATGCCCGGCACGTTTTGGCAGACAACCGTACTTGTGCAGCGCATCCAGCAACCCCTGCTTGGCCAGTTCCCGGTCCTGATACAACCCTCGCAGCACAACTTCATCCGGATACAGCCCCAGCGCTTTACCCAACGTCAGGTCGCCGCTGTCCCAATAGCCTTTAAGCGTAGGAAGGTCATGCGTCGCCGCGACTGCCATTGATTGTTCCGGGTACGCTTTTGGCGCGCGGAAATTCTTCTCATGGTCGTTCTCAAAATAAAGTACTTTGTAGGAATAGACACCGCTATCACGCAGCTTGCTGACAATCTCTACCGGCACAGTACCCAGATCTTCACCAATCACCATACAGTGATGGCGTTGACTTTCCAGCGCCAGAATGGAGAGCAGGTCATCAACCGGATAATGGACGTAGGCGCCGTGATCGGCAGTCTCTCCGTAGGGGATCCACCACAGGCGCAGCATCGACATCACATGATCGATGCGTAACGCGCCGCAGTTCTGCATATTGGCACGCAGCAGTTCGATAAACGGTTCGTAGGCCCGTGCCGTGATGATGTGCGGATCCATCGGCGGCAGCCCCCAGTTTTGCCCAAGCGGCCCAAGAATATCCGGCGGTGCGCCAACGGAGGCTTTCAGACAATACAATTCACGGTCACACCAGGTCTCTGACCCACCTTCTGCCACACCAACCGCCAGATCGCGATACAACCCAATCGGCATGGCAAAGCCCTGACTGGTTTCCCAGCAATCCGCAAATTGGGTATACGCCAGCCACTGCAGCCACAGGTAGAAATCCACCTCATCACGATGCTCTGCGCAGAACTGTTTGACCTCCGGCGAATCTACCGACTGGAAAGCTTCCGGCCATACCGGCCATCCCCAGCGCAACGCATCCTCTTTCACCTGATGCGCATGCAGCGCATCAAAGGCTGCCTGCCAGTACAGGCTGTCGCCTTCCTGAGTCACAAACTGGCGAAATGCTGCCATCTGCTCATCGTCACGGGCGGAGAAACCTTTCCACGCCATGCGCAGCGCGGTCATCTTCAGTGCGGTAACGGCAGAATAATCAACCCATTCGGCATCCCGCGCACGTTGCAGGGTTTGCTGCGTTGTGGGCTTCCGCCACCAGCTTTGCGCCTCTTTGCTCAGCTGAAAATCTTCCACTGCGTTGACGTCGATATAAATGACGTTCAACCAACGGCGCGAAGACGGGCTATACGGGCTGGCGCTCTCCGGGTTCGCCGGATACAACGCATGAATCGGATTAAGACCGATAAACGCCCCACCGCGTTTCGCCACGTCCACCAGCATGGTACGGAGATCGCCAAAGTCGCCAATCCCCCAGTTTTTCTCTGAACGCAGGGTGTAGAGCTGAACGCACGCGCCCCACAGCTTTTGCCCCTCCAGCAGCGCCTGCGGTTCATAACAGCGTTTTGGCGCCACAATGACGCGACAGTGGGTGCGCAGTTCGCCCTGCGTCAATGTCAGCGTGTGATAGCCCTCCGGCAGTTTCGTCGGAAGGTGAAAAGATTTGCCGCCGGTGGCATGCCCTTTGTGCTGTACACCATCTTCAGTGGTCAGCAGCCAGCTAAACTCCCCGCTACCTTCAACCGCCAGCGGCATTTTCTTACCCGCGGTATACACCATGACATTGGGCACTGGCGTCACCGCCACCTGCGTGGCGGCGGTGGTGCGATGCATGGCGTCAAGCAAACGCCGCTTGGTTTCGGCGCCAATAGACTGCGGTTTACCGTGAGCGTTAATGTAATTGGGGCTGATCCCCGCCGCCAGCGCGGCATTATCCAGACGTTTGCTTTCCATCGCGATTCCTTAGCGTTTCGCCTGCCAGATACGAGCCTGATAATCGCGGATTGAGCGGTCTGAACTGAACATGCCGCAGCGCGCGGTATTCAGGATCGCCGCCCGTGTCCAGGCGTCCTGGTCACGATACAACACGTCAACCTGCTTCTGCGCTTCAACGTAGGCTGCAAAGTCTGCCATCACCAGATACGGGTCACCGCCCTGCTTGCCGATACTGTGCAGCATCTGGTCAAAAGCATGCTTGTCGCCGTCGCTGTATTTCCCGCTTTCAAGTTCCTTCAGAATCGCATCCAGCACTTTATCTTTCTTACGCCATTTCACCGGATCATAGCCTTTCGCTTTCAGCGCCTTCACCTCTTCCACCGTGTGGCCAAAGATAAAGATATTCTCATCGCCCACCTTCTCAGCGATTTCGACGTTAGCGCCATCCAGCGTACCCACTGTTAACGCGCCGTTCAGCGCCAGTTTCATGTTACCGGTGCCGGAGGCCTCTTTGCCCGCAGTCGAGATCTGCTCGGAGATATCCGCCGCCGGGATCAGCATTTCCGCCGCCGAGACGCAGTAATCCGGCAGGAACACAACCTTCAACTTATCGCCAACTTTCGGGTCGTTATTGATGGTTTCCGCTACCTTGTTAATGGCGAAAATGATGTTCTTCGCCAGGTAGTAACCCGGTGCCGCTTTTGCGCCAAACAGGAATACGCGCGGTACACGATCCGCCTGCGGGTTTTCACGGATTTCTTTGTACAATGCCAGAATGTGCAGCAGGTTCAGGTGCTGGCGTTTGTACTCATGCAGGCGCTTGATCTGAATATCAAAGATAGCGTTAGTCGTTATCTCGATACCGGTACGCGCTTTAATAAACTTCACCAGTCGCGCTTTGTTCGCCAGCTTGATGTCGCGGTACTGCTGACGGAATTTCGCATCGTCGGCGTATTTTTCCAGGTTAATCAGTTGGTCTAAATCGTTGGCCCACTCTTTTTTCAGCGACTTATCCAGCAGCGCGGCCAGCGCTGGGTTGCACTGCTTAATCCAACGACGCGGGGTAATCCCGTTAGTCACGTTATGGAATTTGTTCGGCCACAGCTGGTGGTATTCCGGGAACAGATCTTTCACCACCAGATCAGAGTGCAGCGCCGCCACACCATTAACCGCAAAGCCGCTGACTACGCACATATTCGCCATGCGTACTTGTTTATTGTGCACCACCGCCAGTTTCGCCCAGACTTCGGCATCGCCTGGCCAGGTTTTATCGACCAGTTTCTTGAAGCGGTCATTAATCTCTTTGATGATTTGCATATGACGCGGCAGCAGCGCTTTCACCAGCTTCTCATCCCAGCACTCAAGCGCTTCGGGCATCAGAGTATGGTTGGTGTAAGCGAAGGTCTTGCTGGTAATCGCCCACGCATCGTCCCAGCTCATCTGGTGCTCATCAATCAGCACGCGCAGCAGTTCAGGGATCGCAATAGTCGGGTGGGTGTCGTTCAGTTGAATAACTTCGTAGTCGGCCAGTTCGTGCAGCTTACGTCCCGCCAGATGATGACGGCGCAGAATGTCTGCCACGGAGCAGGCACACTGGAAGTACTGCTGCATCAGGCGCAGCTTTTTACCTGCCGTATGGTTATCGTTCGGGTACAACACTTTCGTCAGTTTTTCGGCGTCGATCCCCTGCTGTTCCGCACGCAGGAAATCACCGTCATTAAATTTGGTCAGGTTAAACGGGTGCGCATGAGTGGCCTGCCACAGGCGGAGCGGTTGTGCCACGCCGTTGCGGTAGCCCAGTACTGGCAGGTCCCAGGCCTGACCGGTGATGGTGAATCCCGGCTCCCAGTGACCCTCTTTGGTAACTTTACCGCCAATGCCGACTTGCACATCCAGTGCTTCATTGTGGCGGAACCACGGGTAGCTGCCGCGATGCCAGTCATCCGGCGCTTCCATCTGTTGACCATCAGCAAATGACTGACGGAACAAACCGTACTGATAGTTGAGGCCGTAACCCGTCGCCGACTGGCCAACCGTTGCCATCGAGTCGAGGAAACACGCGGCCAGACGACCCAGCCCTCCGTTCCCCAACGCCGGATCGGTTTCTTCTTCCAGTAAGTCGGTCAGGTTGATGTCGTGTGCTTTCAGCTCGTCGCTCACCGCCTGATACCAGCCCAGGTTGAGCAAGTTGTTCCCCGTCAGACGTCCAATCAAAAACTCCATCGAGATGTAGTTAACGTGACGCTGATTTTTTGCCGGTTTCACCGCAGGCTGGGCGCTGAGTAACTCAGCCAATGCCCCACTCACGGCCTGCCACCACTGGCGCGACGTCATTTCGTGAGCCGACGATAAACCGAAGCGCTGCCACTGACGTGTCAGGGCAGCCTGAAATTGATCTTTGTTGAAAGTAGGCTGTGACATAGGGATTCCAGGTCCTTAGGTAATAAACAACGTTATCGCTAGTTTGCCAGGCTCGTTGTTGACCTTCCTCATCCTGGCAGGGATTAGGCAGGGAGGAGGAGCGGGGATGAGCGTTAAAATGTGATCGCCGCCACTTTAAGAGGGGGTGTTATGGCCGATAAATACGCAGGTTATCCGCATACCCTCTGAAATGCATCGCGGTTTTCGCATTAATCAAAAGAGATTATCCAGACAATATCAAACAGGAAGATGACATTTAGAAAAAATATGTAAACGGAGAAATAGTTTCTAACCTGAAATACACATTCTGCTTGATATATTTCACATGAAAGTTTTAAGTCGAGCACAAAATTCATCGACTTTTATTCATCGTTACAGTAACCACATAAAAAAAGAGGAGTTATTCCACCCCGTAAAAATAACGCTGGAACCAGTCACCATGCCTGTTGCGACTCTTTAAAACAATTATTGCAATAGATGTATAGATTTGTGACATAGTGCAAAATCAGACACACAAAAAGCCCGCTTAGCTTGCAATAAATCCCGTTCTGACCGACCTTATATCTATTAATTACGAAGCGCAAAAAAAATCATTTTTCCCTATTTTCACACAGTGAAGTGACTAACTTATGTTGATTCCGTCTAAATTAAGTCGTCCGGTTCGACTCGACCATACGGTGGTTCGTGAGCGCCTGCTGGCTAAACTTTCCGGCGCGAACAATTTCAGGCTTGCCCTGATAACAAGTCCTGCTGGTTATGGAAAAACAACGCTTGTTTCACAATGGGCGGCGGGGAAGAACGAATTAGGCTGGTACTCCCTGGATGAAGGCGATAACCAGCAAGAGCGCTTCGCCAGCTATTTGATTGCGGCAATCCAACAGGCGACCGGCGGGCACTGCACCACCAGCGAAGCCATGGTGCAAAAACGCCAGTATGCCAGCCTGACTTCACTGTTTGCCCAGTTGTTCATTGAACTGGCGGAGTGGCATCGTCCACTCTATCTGGTCGTGGATGATTATCATCTGATCTCCAATCCAGCCATCCACGAAGCGATGCGTTTTTTCCTGCGCCATCAGCCGGAGAATCTGACGTTAGTCGTGCTGTCGCGTAATCTACCGCAACTGGGCATTGCCAACCTGCGCGTACGCGATCAACTGCTGGAAATCGGCAGCCAGCAGCTGGCCTTTAACCACCAGGAAGCCAAACAATTTTTTGACCGCCGCCTGTCCTCCCCGATTGAGGCTGCGGAAAGTAGCCGCATGTGCGATGACGTTGCAGGCTGGGCCACAGCGTTACAGCTGATCGCCCTATCTGCCCGTCAGAACAACCATTCCGCCCACCAGTCGGCACGACGTCTGGCCGGTATCAACGCCAGCCATTTATCCGATTATCTGGTCGATGAAGTCCTGGACAGCGTCGATATCGGAACCCGTCATTTCCTGCTAAAAAGCGCCATCCTGCGCTCGATGAACGATGCGTTGATTGTTCGGGTCACGGGCGAAGAAAACGGCCAAATGCGGCTGGAGGAAATTGAGCGCCAGGGATTATTCCTGCAGCGGATGGATGATGTCGGCGAATGGTTTAGCTATCACCCGCTATTTGGCAGCTTTTTACGCCAGCGTTGCCAGTGGGAGTTAGCTACCGAACTTCCCGAAATACACCGCGCCGCCGCTGAAAGCTGGATGGCGCAAGGTTTTCCGACCGAAGCCATCCACCACGCGCTGGCGGCAGGTGACGCCCATATGCTGCGCGACATTCTGCTGAACCATGCGTGGGGACTGTTTAACCACAGCGAACTGGCATTACTTGAAGAGTCATTGAAAGCTCTGCCGTGGGAAAGCCTGCTGGAAAATCCACGCCTGGTGCTGCTACAGGCCTGGCTGATGCAAAGCCAACACCGCTACAGCGAAGTTAACACCCTGCTGGCTCGCGCAGAGCAGGAAATGAAAGGCGATATGGAACAGACGCTACATGCCGAATTTAACGCTTTGCGTGCGCAGGTAGCGATTAACGACGGCAACCCGGACGAGGCAGAGCGTCTGGCAAAACTGGCGCTGGATGAATTACCGATTGCCTGGTTTTATAGTCGTATCGTTGCCACGTCAGTGCACGGTGAAGTCCTGCACTGTAAAGGCGATCTCACGCGTTCTCTGGCGTTGATGCAGCAAACAGAGCAAATGGCGCGTCATCATGACGTCTGGCATTACGCGCTGTGGAGTCTGATCCAACAAAGCGAAATTTTATTTGCCCAGGGCTTTTTACAGGCTGCCTGGGAGACGCAGGAAAAAGCGTTCCAGCTGATTAAAGAGCAGCATCTGGAACAGCTGCCGATGCACGAATTTCTGGTGCGCATCCGCGCGCAACTCCTGTGGGCATGGGCGCGTCTGGATGAATCAGAAGCCTCTGCCCGTAGCGGCATTGAACTGCTTGCAACCTTCCAGCCGCAGCAACAGCTTCAGTGCCTGGCGCTGCTGGTTCAGTGTTCGCTGGCGCGGGGCGATCTGGATAACGCTCGCAGCCTGCTTAACCGTCTGGAAAACCTGCTGGGCAACGGCCACTATCACAGCGACTGGATCTCCAACGCCGATAAAGTGCGCGTCATTTACTGGCAAATGGTCGGTGACAAAAACTCCGCCGCCAACTGGCTGCGCCACACGCCGAAACCAGAATTCGCTAATAACCACTTCCTGCAAAGCCAGTGGCGTAACATCGCCCGCGCGCAGATCCTGCTGGGTGAGTTTGAACCGGCAGAGATTGTGCTGGAAGAACTAAACGAAAATGCGCGCAACCTGCGCCTGATGAGCGATCTTAACCGTAACCTGCTGCTGCTTAACCAGTTGTACTGGCAGGCGGGGCGTAAAAATGACGCACAGCGGGTGTTGCTCGACGCCCTGCAACTGGCGAACCGCACCGGGTTCATCAGCCACTTTGTGATCGAAGGCGAGGCCATGGCGCAGCAGTTACGCCAGCTGATTCAGCTCAACACATTACCGGAACTTGAGCAGCATCGTGCGCAGCGTATTTTGCGCGAGATTAACCAGCATCACCGCCACAAATTCGCCCACTTTGATGAAGGGTTCGTTGAACGCCTGCTCACCCACCCGGACGTCCCGGAGCTGATCCGTACCAGCCCGCTGACCCAGCGTGAATGGCAGGTTCTCGGTCTGATTTATTCTGGCTACAGCAACGAGCAGATTGCCGGTGAGCTGGCTGTTGCCGCGACGACCATTAAGACGCATATCCGCAACTTGTACCAAAAGCTTGGCGTGGCGCACCGCCAGGATGCGGTGCAACATGCGCAGAAGCTGCTGAAAATGATGGGGTATGGCGTTTAGTTAACGCCTGATGCGCTACGCGTATCAGGCCTGGAATTCGCTTAACACAGCTCTAACTGGATATGATGGTCAGCAATGACCTGCATCACGCCAGCAGGCGGCAGCGTGTCGGTATATACCGCATCGACCATGCTGATACTGCCCATGTTCACCATCGCATTACGACCAAACTTCGAATGATCCACCACCAGCATCACATGACGTGAATTCTCAATAATGGCGCGTTTGGTGCGAACTTCGTGATAATCAAACTCCAGCAGCGAACCATCGCTGTCGATACCGCTTATCCCTAAGATGCCAAAGTCCAGACGGAACTGTGAAATAAAGTCGAGGGTCGCTTCGCCCATAATCCCACCATCGCGGCTTCGCAGTTCGCCACCGGCCAGAATAATGCGGAAGTCCTCTTTTGCCATCAGCGTATTCGCCACATTGAGGTTGTTGGTCACAATGCGCAGGTTGCTGTGATTAAGCAGCGCATGAGCGACCGCTTCCGGCGTGGTGCCAATGTCGATAAACAGCGTGGAGCCGTTCGGGATCTGCGTGGCAACTTTACGGGCAATACGCTCTTTTTCCGCCGTCTGTGTCGCCTTACGGTCATGCCACGGGGTATTCACAGAGCTGGACGGCAACGCTGCGCCGCCATGATGGCGCAGAATCATGTTCTGATCGGCCAGATCGTTGAGATCCCGGCGAATCGTTTGTGGGCTGACGGAGAAATGCTCCACCAGCTCTTCGGTGCTGACATATCCCTGTTTTTTTACCAGCTCGATGATCGCGTCATGTCGTTGTGTTTGCTTCATTATTGTTCCCTGAAATTACGTTCGTTTTCGCACATGAATAGTATCGGCAAACGCCATTGCCAGACCGACGGCCAACCCGGCGATATGCGCGCCGTTCGCCATCGACATGCCGAACAAATCAAACCAGCCGGCAACAATCCACATCAACGCAAAGATAATCAAACCACGCTGCAGGAAAATGCCGCTTTGCGGATCGCGCTCGCCGCGCAACCACACGTAGCCCATCAGGGCGTACACTACGCCGGAAAGTCCACCGAACCACGGGCCGCTAAATTTTTGCTGCACATAGCCGCTCAACAGCGCGCTAATCACGGTAATGACGATCAGTTTTCCGCTGCCGAGTCGTTTTTCCACCGCGCCGCCGAGATACCACCACCACAGCAGGTTGAAGAGAATGTGCATCAGTGAGAAGTGCATAAACGCGTGGGTGAAATAACGCCAGAATTCAAATTTCAGCGTAGGATCAAACGGCCATGCCAGCCAGAGCATCACCGCCTGATCGCCCAGCACGTTCATCGCGATAAACACCAGCACACACGCGGCCATCACCGCCCAGGTCACCGGACCCGCACGTTCGCGCAACGTGGCAAGAAACGGATAGCGTTGATAGCGCAAACCGCTGTCGGTCTGCCCCGACTGCCAGCTTGCCGCCAGATAACGCGGATCGCCCGGATTCTCCAGAAAACGCGCCAGTTCAGCCCGTACGCGCTCGGCCTGGGACTCATCCGCCAGCCAGACATCCGTTTGCTGATGTTGTTGAATCGTCAGGATAACGCCCTGTGTCGCCATGTAATCAACAAACGCCTGCGCCACGCGGGGGTTAGCAAAAGAGGTAATCATCAACATTGTTGCTGTCGCTTCATCCACACAAAAGAGGACAGTATATATACCCTTCTTACTTCAAGCTGCATCTTTGTTGGCTTTCCTCGCTCACTCCGGTCACGTACTGTTCGTACGCTCCCGGAGATTCGCTGCGTCGCCGTCGCGATGCAACTCGAATTAATTTGGGTATAGCTTACGAACCAAACGTCACTTCTGCCGGAAAATGTCGATGCCAGGCGTCAAAGCCGCCGTCGACGCTGTAAACCGCATCATAACCTTGCTGAAGCAGATACTGCGCCGCACCTTTACTGCTGTTGCCGTGGTAGCACATCACCATCACGGCAGTATCGAAATCGTGGTCACGCATAAACGTCCCCAGCGTGTCGTTCGTCAGATGAAACGCCTGGGGCGCGTGACCCATCGCATAACTTTGCGGATCGCGAATATCCACCAGCACCGCCATTCCGTGCAGTAGTTTCTGATGGGCTTCTTCGACATTGATACATTCAAACTGATCCATGGTGTTCTCTTTTTAAGTTCTACTTATGTTCTGGCAGGTAACCAATATTACCCTCCAGTGTACGTTGCCTGAGCAGGTAAACGCCATAATGTTATATGTATCACTGTAAATTGTTTATCCGATGTTACCAATGGCGCGATTCTTTGCTATTATGCTCGATAACGAACATTAATGAGCTATAACGAAAGTGCGAGAGGCCAGCATGGAAACCAAAGATCTGATTGTGATAGGTGGAGGCATCAACGGTGCCGGTATCGCGGCAGATGCCGCTGGACGCGGTTTATCCGTGCTGATGCTGGAAGCGCAGGATTTAGCCTGTGCGACCTCCTCCGCCAGTTCCAAACTCATCCACGGTGGCCTGCGCTACCTGGAACACTACGAATTCCGTCTGGTTAGCGAAGCGCTGGCCGAACGTGAAGTGCTGTTGAAAATGGCACCGCATATCGCTTTCCCAATGCGCTTTCGCCTGCCTCATCGCCCGCACCTGCGTCCGGCATGGATGATCCGTATTGGTCTGTTTATGTACGATCATCTGGGCAAACGCACCAGTTTGCCGGGTTCGACCGGTTTGCGTTTTGGCGCGGATTCCGTAATGAAACCCGAGATTGTGCGCGGTTTCGAATATTCTGACTGCTGGGTAGACGATGCACGTCTGGTTTTGGCAAACGCCCAAATGGTGGTGCGTAAAGGTGGGGAAGTATTAACCCGTACCCGCGCCACCTCCGCTCGTCGTGAAAACGGTCTGTGGGTTGTTGAAGCTGAAGATATCGATACCGGTAAAAAACACACCTGGCAGGCGCGCGGTCTGGTCAACGCCACCGGCCCGTGGGTAAAAGAGTTCTTCGACGACGGCATGCATCTGCCATCACCATACGGTATCCGCCTGATTAAAGGCAGCCACATTGTGGTGCCGCGCGTGCATACCCAGAAGCAGGCTTACATCCTGCAAAACGAAGATAAACGTATTGTATTTGTTATCCCATGGATGGATGAGTTCTCGATTATCGGGACGACCGACGTGGAGTACAAAGGCGATCCCAAAGCGGTGAAAATTGATGAAAGCGAAATCAATTACCTGCTGAAAGTCTACAACGCGCACTTTAAGAAACAGCTGGGCCGTGACGATATCGTCTGGACCTATTCAGGTGTGCGTCCGCTGTGCGATGACGAATCAGACTCACCACAGGCTATCACCCGTGATTACACGTTGGATATCCATGATGAAAACGGCAAAGCGCCGCTACTGTCCGTCTTCGGCGGCAAGCTGACGACCTACCGTAAGCTGGCTGAACACGCGATGGAAAAACTGTCGTCTTACTATCAGGGCATTGGGCCAGCATGGACCAAAGAGTGCATCCTGCCAGGCGGCGATATTGGTGGCGACCGTGAGGATTACGCGGCAAAACTGCGCCGTCGCTATCCGTTCCTGACCGAGTCGCTGGCGCGCCATTATTCACGTACCTATGGCAGCAACACGGAATGGATCATCGGCGAAGCAATTTCGGTTGCCGAGTTGGGTGAAGATTTTGGCCATGAATTCTATGAAGCCGAGCTGAAGTACCTGGTTGAGCACGAGTGGGTTCGCCGTGCAGAAGATGCATTGTGGCGTCGTACGAAAGAAGGGATGTGGCTGAATGCCGAACAGCAGTCCCGCATGACACAGTGGCTGGCAGAGTACGTTGAGAAACACCAGCTGTCTCTGGCCTCCTGATAAAAATGCCGGATGGCAGCTAACGCCTTATCCGGCCTACAAGAGTAGATAAACGTAGGCCGGGCAAACGAAGCGCCCCCGGGCATTTTGCCGGATAGCGGCTAACGCCTTATCCGGCCTACAAGAGTAGATAAACGTAGGCCGGGCAAGCGAAGCGCCCCCGGCATCGAGTGTTACAACCGCACCGAATCAATATGCCAGATGTTCTCGGCGTATTCTTTGATCGTCCTGTCCGATGAGAAGTAGCCCATATTGGCGATATTTATCATCGACTTGGTAGTCCACTCTTCCGGATGGCGATACAGTTCGTCAACTTTGTCCTGGCAATCAACGTAGCTGCGATAGTCCGCCAGCACCTGATAGTGGTCACCAAAGTTGATCAGTGAGTCCACCAGGTCACGGTAGCGTCCCGGCTCCTCGGGGCTGAATACGCCACTGCCAATTTGCGTCAGCACCTGGTGCAGCTCTTCATCTTTCTCGTAATACTCACGCGGCTTGTAGCCCTGACTACGCAGCGCCTCGACCTCTTCCGCCGTATTCCCGAAGATAAAGATATTTTCTGCGCCCACATGCTCCAGCATCTCAACGTTAGCGCCGTCCAGCGTTCCGATGGTCAGCGCACCGTTGAGAGCAAATTTCATATTACTGGTCCCGGAGGCTTCGGTCCCGGCCAGTGAGATTTGCTCAGACAGGTCGGCGGCAGGAATAATCACCTGCGCCAGGCTGACGCTGTAGTTAGGAATAAACACCACCTTCAGCTTATCGCCAATTTGCGGATCGTTGTTGATCACCTTCGCGACGTCGTTGATCAGGTGAATGATGTGCTTCGCCATGTAATAGGCCGAAGCCGCTTTACCGGCAAAAATATTCACACGCGGCACCCACTCAGCATCAGGATCGGCCTTAATGCGGTTGTAGCGGGTAATCACATGCAGCACGTTCATCAACTGACGCTTGTACTCGTGAATACGCTTGATCTGCACATCAAACAGCGATTTCGGATTCACCACCACATTCAACTGCTGCGCGATGAGCGTCGCCAGGCGTTTTTTGTTCTCCAGCTTTGCATGACGCACCGCCTGGTTCACCAGCGGGTAATCGCAGTGCTGCTCAAGCTCGCTGAGCTGACTGAGATCGGTGCGCCAGGTACGGCCAATGTTCTCATCCAGCACATTGGAAAGCGCCGGGTTCGCCAGCGCCAGCCAACGACGCGGCGTCACGCCGTTGGTAACGTTGCAAAAACGGGTTGGGAAGATTTTGGCAAAATCAGCAAACAGCGACTGCACCATCAGGTTAGAGTGCAACTCCGACACGCCGTTAACCTTGTGGCTCACTACGACGGCCAGCCACGCCATACGCACGCGACGGCCGTTCGACTCATCAATGATCGAAGTGCGCCCCAACAGACCCGTATCGTTCGGATACTGCTCCTGCAGGGTTTTCAGGAAGTAATCGTTAATCTCAAAGATGATTTGCAGGTGGCGCGGCAGAATTTTACCCAACATATCCACCGGCCAGGTTTCCAGCGCCTCGCTCATTAGCGTGTGGTTGGTATACGAGAAGACCTGACAGCACACCTCAAAGGCATCGTCCCAGCTAAACTTGTGCTCATCAATCAGCAGGCGCATCAGCTCTGGAATCGACAGCACCGGATGGGTGTCGTTGAGGTGAATGGCGATTTTATCCGCCAGGTTGTCGTAGGTTTTGTGCAGCTGGTAATGACGACTCAAAATGTCCTGCACCGTGGCGGAGACCAGGAAATACTCCTGGCGTAAACGCAGCTCGCGTCCCGAATAGGTGGAGTCATCCGGATACAGCACGCGGGAAACGTTCTCGGAGTGGTTTTTATCTTCCACCGCCGCAAAGTAGTCGCCCTGATTGAATTTACCGAGGTTGATTTCGCTACTGGCCTGCGCATTCCACAGACGCAGCGTGTTGGTGGCGTCGGTGTCGTAACCCGGGATAATCTGGTCATACGCCACCGCGAGGATCTCTTCAGTCTCAATCCAGCGCGTTTTCTTGCCTTCCTGCTGAATACGCCCACCAAAACGCACTTTGTAGCGTGTATTGTGGCGTTTAAATTCCCACGGGTTACCGTATTCCAGCCAGTAGTCCGGCGACTCTTTCTGTCGGCCATCGACAATGTTCTGTTTGAACATCCCGTAGTCATAGCGAATACCGTAACCGCGCCCCGGCAGGCCCAGCGTGGCCAGCGAGTCAAGGAAGCAGGCCGCCAGACGACCAAGGCCACCGTTACCAAGACCAGGATCGTTCTCTTCGTCGATCAGATCTTCAAGATCCAGTCCCATGCCTTCCAGCGCATTTTTGACATCATCATAAATACCCAATGATAACAGTGCATTGGAAAGCGTGCGGCCAATCAGGAACTCCATAGACAGGTAATAGACCTGGCGGGTTTCCTGGGATAATTGCGCACGATTAGAACGCAGCCAGCGCTCCACGAGACGATCGCGCACCGCGAACAATGTGGCGTTCAGCCACTCATGTTTATTGGCAATGACCGGGTCTTTACCAATCGTGAACATCAGCTTGTAGGCAATAGAATGCTTAAGTGCCTCTACGCTGAGTGTGGGCGATGCATAAGTAAATGGAGCATTCATATAGGTGATTCCTGGATATCTATTTCAAGCGATAGTAAAGCTCACGGTAAGACTTCGCCGCGACTTGCCAGCTAAAATCCATGGTCATGGCCTGACGTTGTACGAACCGCCAAAGCGAAGGCCGGGACCACAATACGAAAGCACGCCGGATCGCCCGTAGCAGCGACCAGGCATTACTATCTTCAAATACAAACCCACTGGCGATACCGTCCGCCAGGTTCTCCAGCGAACTATCAGACACCGTATCAGCCAGCCCACCGGTACGCCGCACCAGCGGCAACGTACCGTACTTCAGTCCATACAATTGCGTTAATCCGCACGGCTCAAAACGGCTGGGCACCAATATCACATCGGCCCCGCCCATGATGCGGTGCGAGAAGGCCTCGTGATAACCAATCTGCACGCCAACCTGGCCTGGATGTTCCGCAGCCGCAGCTAAGAACCCTTCCTGCAATACCGGATCGCCCGCGCCGAGCAACGCCAGTTGTCCACCCTGCTCTAACAACCCAGGCAGCGCTTCCAGCACCAGATCCAACCCTTTTTGACTGGTCAGACGGCTCACAACAGCAAAAAGCGGCACTTTATCGTTAACCTTAAGTCCCATCGCAATCTGTAGTTGCCGTTTGTTCTCGGCCTTGTCTTCCAGCGAGTCACGGGTATACCGCGATGCCAATAACAGATCGGTTTCCGGACTCCAGATTTTTTCATCAACACCGTTCAGCACGCCGGAAAGACGCCCCTCACGATGACGCTGCTGCAACAACCCTTCCATGCCGTAGGCAAACTGCGGCTCGGTAATTTCCCGCGCGTAGGTCGGACTGACCGCCGTAATATGGTCGGCGTAGTACAGACCGGCCTTCAGGAATGAAATCTGCCCGTTAAACTCCAGTCCGTGCACGTTAAAGAACGACCATGGCAATTGGATGTCATCCATATGCTTTGCATAAAACATGCCTTGATACGCCAGGTTGTGTACGGTGAACACCGATTTCGCCGGATGGCCGCGCGCCGCCAGATACGCCGGCGCCAGGCCAGCATGCCAGTCATGCGCATGCACCACATCCGGGCGCCAGAATGGATCAAGGCCGCAGGCCATTTCGCATCCGACCCAGCCGAGCAGCGCAAAACGTTGTACGTTATCGGAGTAAGCAAACAGGTTCGTATCGTGATACGGGCTCCCGGGACGGTCATAGAGGTGCGGCGCATCAATCAGGTAAATACCGACGCCGTTGTAATGGCCGAACAACAGCGTTATCCGTCCGGCGAAGGTATCGCGACGCGTCACGACCTGCGCATCAGGAATGCCGCGACGAATATCAGGAAACGCCGGAAGCAACACGCGGGCATCCACGCCGTCCGCAATTTGTGCCGCAGGTAACGCCCCGATAACATCCGCCAGTCCCCCGGTTTTTAACAGGGGGAACATCTCTGAACAAACGTGTAAAACCTGCATTATCGCTCCTGTTTGATTTGCAGTTTGCGTAGCATTTCA
Source organism: Citrobacter sp. RHBSTW-00671 (assembly GCF_014103415.1). Lineage (NCBI taxonomy): Bacteria > Pseudomonadati > Pseudomonadota > Gammaproteobacteria > Enterobacterales > Enterobacteriaceae > Citrobacter > Citrobacter sp. RHBSTW-00671. The sequence goes on along the minus strand of NZ_JABXPR010000001.1, from coordinate 844,693 downwards.
CGCGTGACCAGCACAATGCCTTCCTCTGAGCGGTAGAAGCGACGAGCATCTTCTTCCGCATTTTCGCCAATCACCATGCCCTCAGGAATGATGCAGGCGCGATCGATAATGCAACGACGTAAGCGGCACGAACGTCCCACCCACACTTCAGGTAACAACACTGCCGAATCAATGTTACAGAAAGAATTCACTCGCACTCGCGGGAACAGTACGGACTGCACCACCACCGAACCGGAAATAATACAGCCACCGGAAACCAGCGAGTTCAGCGTCATTCCGTGGCTACCGGAACGGTCCTGCACGAATTTCGCTGGCGGCAGTGATTCCATATGCGTACGGATTGGCCAGTTCTGGTCGTACATGTCCAGTTCAGGCGTCACCGAGGCCAGATCGAGGTTCGCCTTCCAGTAGGCTTCCAGCGTTCCCACGTCACGCCAGTACGGCTCGGATTCCGGATCAGACTGCACGCAGGACAACGGGAAGGGATGTGCATACGCCATGCCAGCTTCGGTGATTTTCGGGATAATGTCTTTACCGAAATCGTGACTGGAGTTTTCATCGAGGTCATCTTCCGCCAGCAATTCATACAGATAATCGGCGTTGAAAACGTAGATCCCCATACTGGCGAGAGATTTAGTAGGGTCACCTGGCATAGCAGGAGGATTCGCGGGTTTTTCAACGAACTCGATAATTTTATCGGTGTCGTCCACGTCCATCACGCCAAACGCACTGGCTTCTTCGATAGGCACTGGCATACAGGCGACGGTGCAACGTGCGCCTTTCTCAACGTGGTCGATCAGCATGCGCGAGTAGTCTTGCTTATAAATATGATCGCCTGCGAGGATCACCACATATTCCGCTTTGTAGCGTCGAATGATGTCAAGGTTTTGGGTCACCGCATCCGCCGTGCCGCGATACCAATTTTCACCCTGCATCCTTTGCTGGGCGGGCAGCAAATCGACAAACTCGTTCATCTCTTCGCTAAAGAATGACCAGCCGCGCTGAATATGCTGTACCAGGGTATGTGACTGGTACTGCGTGATCACGCCAATACGGCGGATTCCGGAGTTAATGCAGTTGGATAAGGCAAAATCAATAATGCGGAATTTACCGCCAAAGTGCACGGCAGGCTTGGCACGTTTGTTGGTTAAATCTTTCAGGCGGGTACCACGGCCACCGGCCAGGATCAGGGCAACAGATTTTAATGGCAGCTGGCGCGCCAACATTACACGATCGTTCTTCTCTAAACTCACCATGACTAACTCCTTTTTTATCTTCTCTGGAACACACACAGTCCGTGCGCAGGTCCCTGCCAGACAGCCGTAAGCACCGGATTGTCCTCTCCGGCAAATGGGGGAATGGCATGCCATTCCCCTTCAGGTAAAACGATATCTGTCACCTCAAGCGTGGCGTTTATTGCAATCAGGAAACGATCCGAAAGCAGGATTTGCATCTGTTTCGGGCCGTTTTGCCACTCATCCGCACTTAAGGGTTGTGCGTACTTATTCAGCCAGCGGACATTGCCGTCGCCTTCTTCCCACCAGCAATCTCCTGTGAGGGCCGGGATTTGCTGGCGGAGATGAATCAGGGCTGCGGTAAATGTCGTTAGCCCATTGTTTGCCTGCTGCCAGTCCAGCCAGGTTAACGCGTTATCCTGGCAGTAAGCGTTATTGTTACCGTGCTGGCTATGACCATGCTCATCGCCTGCCAGCAACATCGGCGTCCCCTGGGAGAGCAACAGCGTGGTTAACAGCGCGTGAATGTTGTCACGCCGCCGTTCAATCAGGTCCAGCGAGCCGCCTAATCCTTCTTTACCATGATTGTCGCTGTAGTTATTGCTAGTGCCGTCCCGATTTTCCTCACCATTCGCTTCATTGTGCTTATTTGTGAAGCACACACAGTCGCGCAGCGTAAAACCGTCATGCGCGGTCACCAGATTGACGGTAGCGCTGGGTTTGCGGCCATTGCGTTTAAACACATCGCTGGATGCGGCGAAACGTCCGGCAAACTCGCCCAAAGACAGATTACGCTGAAGCCAGAAGCGTCGACTTGCATCGCGAAAATGGTCATTCCACTCGGCAAACAGCGGTGGGAAATTACCCACCTGATATCCGCCCTCACCAATATCCCACGGTTCCGCAATCAGTTTGACGCGAGAGAGCAGCGGACAGTTTTGGATCGCGGTAAACAGGGGAGCATCCTGACGAAACGCAGGCGTACGCCCCATGACGGCAGCTAAATCAAAACGAAAACCATCGACGTGGCAGGTCTCAACCCAGTAACGCAGGCATTCACAGGCATACTCCACGACACCAGGATGGCTCAGATTGAGGGTGTTCCCACAACCGGTCCAGTTGTAGTAATCACCATCGTCCCTGATCCAATAATAGCTACGGTTATCAATTCCGCGCAGCGAGAAGACCGGTCCCTCAAGATCCAGTTCGGCGCTGTGGTTCAACACGATATCGAGAATGACTTCAATACCCGCTTTATGTAGCGCTTTTACCGCATCACGAAACTCATCCAGCGCGCTCTCTGGCGAGCAGGCATAGGCAGGATGCAATGCAAACATCGCCACCGGGTTGTACCCCCAGTAGTTCGACAACCCCAACCGCTGAAGGCGCGGTTCATTGGCAAAATGCGCGACGGGCAACAGCTCCAGCGCGGTAATGCCAAGACGCTTGAAATAGTCGAGCATCACCGGATGACCGAGCGCTTTGTAGGTACCGCGCATCTCTTCGGGGATATCAGGATGCAGATACGTCAGCCCTTTAACATGCGCTTCGTAAATCACGGTATTGCCCCACGGCGTGCGTGGCGGGGTATCGTCTTCCCAGTCATACCGATCTGACACCACCACGCTTTTCAGGGCGATGGCGGCATTATCGTGATGATCCGGTTCATCGATCCCCCCGTGCAGCAGAGGGTTATCTTTTAACTCACCTTCAACCCGACGCGCGCAAGGGTCGAGAAGCAGCTTCGCCGGATTGAAGCGGTGGCCCTGCCCGGGCTGCCACGGCCCATGTACGCGATAACCGTAGCGCAGACCTGGTCTGGCATCGGCCAAATAGCCGTGCCAGATATCCCCGCTACGCCCCGGCAGGTCATAGCGGTGTTCGCAGCCTTGCTCATCGAATACGCATAACTCAACGCGTTCGGCATGGGCCGAGAAAAGGGTAAAATTGACGCCATGGCCGTCATACGTTGCACCATGGGGGGTGGCGTTGCCGGTTGCCAGTTGCGTCATTACCCCTCCCGAACCAGCCAAATCGTTGCCAGCGGCGGCAACGTGAGGCTCAGTGAGTGTTGACGCCCATGGCTGGCGATGTCATCACTGTGCACGGCCCCACCATTACCGGTATTGCTGCCGTGGTAATGCATCGAGTCGGTATTGAGGATCTCACGCCATTTGCCCGGTTGATTGATGCCGAAACGGTAGCCATGGCGCGGCACAGGCGTGAAGTTACTGGCGACGATAATTTCATTACCGACCTTGTCTCGGCGGACAAAAATCAGCACCGACCGTTCGTTGTCATCCACCACCAGCCACTCAAAGCCATAGGCATCAAAATCAAGCTCATGCAGCGCTTTATGATGACGATAGGTGTGGTTCAGGTCGCGTACCAGTCGCTGTACACCGTGGTGCCAGTTGTCGCCCCCTTCCAGCAAATGCCAGTCAAGGCTGGCGTCGTGGTTCCACTCGCGTCCCTGAGCAAATTCGTTGCCCATAAACAGCAGTTTCTTACCGGGGAAGGCCCACATCCAGCCGTAATAGGCACGCAGGTTGGCAAATTTCTGCCATGCGTCTCCCGGCATGCGGTCGAGAATCGATTTCTTACCGTGTACGACTTCATCATGTGACAGTGGCAGAACAAAGTTTTCGGTGTAGTTGTACAGCATGCCGAAGGTCAGCTTATCGTGGTGATACTGACGATGAACCGGGTCCAGCTTCATGTAATCCAGCGTGTCGTGCATCCAGCCCAGGTTCCACTTGTACCAGAAACCTAAACCGCCCATATCCTGCGGTCTGGAGACACCGGCAAAATCGGTAGACTCTTCCGCCATGCTCACGGCACCTGGAACCTGTTCGCCAAGAATACGGTTGGTATTGCGCAAGAACTCAATGGCTTCAAGGTTTTCGCGACCACCAAATTCATTCGGGATCCATTCCCCTTCTTTACGGCTGTAGTCGCGATAAATCATGGATGCCACGGCATCCACGCGCAGCGCATCGATACCAAAGCGCTCAATCCAGTACAGGGCGTTGCCCACCAGATAGTTGCTGACTTCACGGCGGCCGTAGTTGTAGATCAGCGTATTCCAGTCCTGGTGATAGCCTTCACGCGGGTCGCTGTGTTCATACAAACTGGTGCCATCAAACTGAGCCAGACCAAAGTCGTCCGACGGGAAATGACCCGGAACCCAGTCGAGGATCACGTTCAGCCCCGCCTGATGGGCGGCATTGACAAAATAGCGGAAGTCATCGCGCGTGCCGAAGCGGCGGGTCGGCGCATACATGCCAGTCGGCTGGTAGCCCCAGCTGCCGTCAAACGGGTGCTCGTTAATCGGCAACAGCTCGAGATGGGTAAAGCCCATCCACTTCACGTAAGGGATCAGCTGATCCGCCAGCTCACGATAGCTCAGCCAGAAGTTGTTATCGGTATGACGACGCCATGACCCCAGATGCACTTCATAGATAGAGATTGGCGCATCAAACTGGTTGGCTTTTTTGCGCTCCTCGGTTTGCACCACTTTTTCCGGCAAACCGCAGATAAGCGATGCGGTTTCCGGGCGCATTTGCGCTTCAAAGGCATACGGGTCGGCTTTGACACGCAAATGACCGTTGGCATCGATCATCTCGTATTTATACAGCTGACCCTGCTGGGCACCGGGGATAAACAGCTCCCAGATACCACTCTCTTTACGCAGGCGCATGGGGTGGCGTCGACCATCCCAGTAGTTGAACTGTCCCACGACTGAAACACGCTGTGCATTCGGCGCCCAGACGGAGAAACGCGTGCCGGTAACACCATCCATGGTGTCCGCATGCGCGCCCAGCGTCTCGTAAGGTCGCAGGTGCGTACCTTCAGATAACAGCCAGGCATCCATATCCTGGATTAGCGGGCCAAAACGATAAGGGTCATCGATCAGATTCTGCTGTCCATGCCAGACAACGGCCAACTGATAGCGAAAGAAATTTTTACGGCGGGGAAGTACAGCACAAAAAAAACCGCGAGAGTCGAGGCAATCCAGCTTGCCCACTTTGCGTCCGGTTTTTGGTTCGATCACCCACACTTCGGTGGCATCGGGTAATAGGGCGCGGACTTCAAGTCCGGCTTCAGTTTGGTGCATACCCAGTACGGAAAAAGGATCCGCAAAATGGCCTGCAATTAGCGCATTAATCACGTCTCTATCGATACGAACGGACATGGTTGTCTTCCTGTTTTATGGTGTCACCCCTTCCAACTGATTTTCGACATCAGGTGCGACACTTCTTTGACCTGAACGGCGCAGCACAATTGTGCATCCTCTCTGCGTCGTCCCACCTTCAGGCAACAACTTAATACCTCCGGTACTAAGTCACCCTTAAAGAATAGCCAATGCTTTATCTTACTCCCGGTAAAAAATGAAACATCTGCGCTTACTCCTGTATTACGCAAAAAAAAGGGTGATTCCTCACCCTTGATCGTTAACAAATTATTACGCCAGCTGACGCAGCATACGGCGCAATGGCTCCGCTGCCCCCCAGAGCAGCTGGTCGCCTACGGTAAAGGCTGACAGGAACTCCGGTCCCATATTCAGCTTACGCAGACGGCCGACTGGCGTGGTCAACATACCGGTAACGGCCGCTGGGGTTAACTCTCGCATGGTGATATCCCGATCGTTTGGCACCACTTTCGCCCACGGATTGTGCGCGGCCAGCAGTTCTTCCACGGTCGGAATAGACACATCTTTTTTCAGTTTAATGGTGAACGCCTGGCTGTGGCAGCGCAGCGCACCGACGCGTACGCACAGACCATCCACCGGGATCACGGAAGACGTATTGAGAATTTTGTTGGTTTCCGCCTGCCCTTTCCACTCTTCGCGGCTCTGGCCGTTATCGAGCTGTTTGTCGATCCACGGAATCAGGCTACCGGCCAGCGGTACGCCAAAGTTATCAACCGGCAGTTCACCGCTACGGGACAGGGTCGTGACTTTACGTTCGATATCGAGAATAGCAGAGGAAGGCGTCGCCAGTTCATCGGCCACATGGCTATACAGATGCCCCATCTGCGACAGCAGTTCACGCATATGACGTGCGCCGCCGCCGGAGGCCGCCTGGTAAGTTGCCACGGATACCCAGTCAACCAAATCATTGGCAAACAGGCCACCAAGCGACATCAGCATCAGGCTAACGGTGCAGTTACCGCCGACAAAAGTCTTAATGCCTTTGTTCAGACCGTCGGTAATGACATCCTGGTTAACCGGATCGAGAATGATGATGGCATCGTCTTTCATGCGCAATGAAGAAGCCGCGTCAATCCAGTAACCCTGCCAACCGCTTTCACGAAGCTTTGGATAGATTTCGTTGGTATAATCGCCGCCCTGACAGGTCACGATAATGTCCAGCGCCTTCAGCGCGTCCAGATCAAAAGCGTCCTGAAGTGTGCCGGTCGCGGTTCCACCAAAGGTCGGTGCCGCCTGCCCGAGCTGGGAAGTAGAAAAGAAAACAGGGCGAATGGCGTCAAAGTCGCGCTCTTCAACCATGCGTTGCATGAGAACAGAGCCGACCATACCGCGCCAGCCGATAAAACCAACATTTTTCATAGCGTTTTTTCCTGCAGAGATGTGTGCTGTGTATGCTAACCAGTATCCTACTGGCCTATCCTTCACCATACAAAAAGCAGCCAAAGTCGCAAGTGAAATTAATCAATGATAGCGAAGCCATCAGTAATGCGACTTATCCCGCTGCGCAAGCAAGCAGAAAGTCCACGTTGATTATCAGGGAATTTGAGTTATGAATGAAATCATTTCAGCAGCAGTTTTATTGATCATGATCATGGATCCGCTCGGAAATCTACCCATTTTCATGTCCGTATTGAAACATACTGAACCGAAACGCCGTCGCGCAATTATGATTCGCGAGCTGTTCATTGCTCTGTTGGTGATGCTGATATTCCTGTTTGCGGGCGAGAAAATTCTGGCATTTCTTAACCTGCGCGCGGAAACCGTCTCCATCTCCGGAGGCATCATTTTGTTCCTGATTGCCATCAAGATGATTTTCCCCAGCGCCACCGGCAACAGCACCGGACTGCCGGCGGGCGAAGAACCCTTTATCGTGCCGCTGGCGATTCCACTGGTTGCCGGTCCAACAATCCTGGCATCGTTAATGCTGCTCTCGCATCAGTACCCGAATCAGATGGGGCATCTGGTGATTGCGCTACTGATCGCCTGGGGCGGTACCTTTGTGATTTTGCTGCAGTCTTCGCTGTTTTTACGTCTGCTGGGGGAGAAAGGGGTTAACGCGCTGGAGCGCCTGATGGGGCTGATTCTGGTGATGATGGCCACCCAGATGTTCCTCGACGGCGTGCGGATGTGGATGAAGGGGTGACAGTATTTTCTTTGATTTTGTAGGCCCGGTAAGCATAAGCGCCACCGGGCAACAAGACTCAGCTCAGCAGCTGGAAAGCAATCATACCGACAATCGCGCCGACCGTACCGAGGATGGTTTCCATCATCGTCCAGGTCTTCAGCGTTTGTGCTTCCGTTGCACCGGTAAATTTACCGAACAGCCAGAAACCGGCATCGTTCACGTGGCTAACCACGATAGAACCGCCCGCGATACAGATAGACAGTGCCGCCATCTGCGCACCGGAGAAGTTCAGTTGCTCAATCACTGGCATCACCAGACCCACAGCCGTTAAGCAGGCTACGGTTGCGGAACCCTGAATAATACGTACCGCCGCCGCCAGCACAAAGCAGGTAATGGCAATCGGTAAGCCCATACCGGTTAACGCTTCGCCCAGCGCCGGACCGACGCCGGAATCCACCAGCACCTGTTTGAACACGCCACCAGCACCGATCACCAGCAGAATAATCCCCGCCGGTTGCAGCGCGTGGCCGCAGATCTCCATCACCCGGTCTTTCGCCATACCCTGACGAATGGCCAGACCATAAATAGCAACCAGACAGGCGACCAGAATCGCAGTGAACGGATGACCAATAAATTCGAACCATTCATACGCAGTAGAACCGACCGGCACAAAGCGTGCGGCGATGGTTTTCAAACCAACCAGCACCAGCGGCAGCAGGATCAGCGACAGGCTGAAGCCAAAGGACGGCATTTTGCCTTCGCCCAGATGCGGCTCGGTAATGTCTTCCGGTACATGCAGTTCAACGTAACGGCTGATAAAGTTGCCCCACAGCGGCCCGGCGATAATCATGCCCGGGATCGCCGCACACAGGCCAATCAGGATCATCCAGCCAAAGTCGGCGTGCATCTGAGAAGCCAGCAGCATTGGCGCCGGCCCCGGCAGCAGGAACGCGGCAGCAGCAGCCACGCCCGCAAACAGTGGAATAACCAGCTTCACCAGGTTGGTACCGGTGTGGCGCGCCATCGAGAATGCGACACTTATCAGCAGCACAATCGCCACTTCAAAGAACAACGGCAGTGCGCAAATCAGACCGGCCAGACCGATCGCATAATGCGCACGGCTGTGACCGAAGGATTTCAGCATCTTGACGGCAATCTGATCGACTGCGCCGGTTTCATGCAAAATCTTGCCAAACATCGCGCCCAGCGCCACCACAATCGCCAGAAAGCCGAGCGTGCCTCCCATCCCTTTTTCCATCGTTGCCGCGATTTTATCGAGCGGCATACCGGAAAAGAGACCTGCACCAATGGATACCACCATCAAAGCAACGAAGGCGTGCATACGCGCCTTCATTACTAAAAACAGCAGTAATAAAACGGACCCTACTGCTGTTAAAACAAGCGTTAATGTAGTCACTACTTACTGCCCTGGTTAATAACCTCAATGGTGCTAGCTACCACACCGTCCAGCGGCTGATCGATATCCACCACCAGAACATCGTTTTCATTCGCACCCGGTTCTTCCAGCGCTTCAAACTGAGTTACCAGCATCTGCGTTTTGAAGAAGTGGCCTTTACGCGCCTTCAGACGGCTTTCAATAACGTCAAAATCCCCTTTCAGGTAGATGAAAGAGAGATTCGGGTTACCGTCACGCAACTGGTCACGATAGTCTTTTTTCAAGGCAGAGCAGACGATCAGCGAAACCTTGTTGGTGCGCTGCATCGCGAAGGCGGCGTCATTCAGCGCCTGTAACCACGGTTTACGGTCGTCATCGTTTAACGGCTCACCGGAAGCCATTTTCATGATGTTGCTGCGCGGATGGAGAAAATCGCCATCAAGAAACGCGGCCTGCAGTTGATGCGCCACTTCGCTGGCGACAGCAGATTTACCGCTGCCCGATACGCCCATCAGAACGTAAACGTGGTGATCATGATTAGTCGTGCTCAAAGCGTTGCCCCCACTGGTACAAGAATCAGGAAATTGTTACGGGTAACTGTTATCGGTAACATTGTCCAGCCGGATAAATAGAGAAGCAATATCCATTCGTGCCCGAAGTGTATAAGTGTGAGCTACTTCAAACTTGTTGGGTTAAATAGATCCGCCCGGTGACAAGGTGAAACCTAAATCTAACATTTTAGGTGTAACTACCTCACCACGGATGCGCGCCAGCAGACGTTCTGCGCCAATGCTGCCCATCCGTTCACGCGGCGTGAGTACGCTCGCCAGACGCGGTTCCATCACCTGGCCGATATCGTGACCGTGGAAACCGGCAATCGCCATGTCATCAGGGATTTTCAGCCCTAAACGCTGACATTCAAACGCTGCGCCTACCGCTAAGTCATCGTTGGTACAAAAAACACCGTCCAGCTGTGGATATTCACGCCGCGCCTGACGGATAAGCTCGATACCGGAGGAGTAGGAAGAAGACTGCTCCACCATCACACTATACGGCACCAGGCCGGCGTCGCGCATGGCCTGCTCGTAGCCCTTCTGTTTGATGATAGTACGTTCATCAAGACGCGCACCCAGATAGGCAATATGGCGATGACCACGCGCGATAATGGCGGCGGTCATCTGCCGGGCGGCCTCGAAGTTGTCAAAGCCGACGGCAATATCCAGACACGGTGACTGGCTGTCCATCAGTTCAACCACCGGGATACCCGCAACCTCAATCATTTTCAACGTCCGGGGCGTATGGCTACGTTCGGTGAGGATCAGACCGTCGATATTCCATGACAGCATCGATTCCAGGCGTTCCTGCTCCATCTCGGGCTTATAGCCGTAGTGCGCCAGCATGGTCTGATAACCGTGGCGGTCAGTCACGGCCTCAATGCCGCGTAGCACTTCAGCAAAAACCTGGTTAGTAAGAGACGGTAACAGCACGCCGATAGCGCGGCTGGTGGCGTTAGAAAGGATATCAGGAGCGCGATTGGGAATATAACCCAGCTCATCAAGTGCAGCGGCAATTTTGCCCCGCAGCGCCACGGAGACCTGCTCCGGGTTACGCAAAAAGCGACTGACCGTCATTTTGGTCACGCCCACGCGGTCGGCTACATCCTGAAGTACGGGTCTTTTCTTTTTCATCGTCCTGAAGCGTTAAAAAGGGATAGATATCCCCAGTTTACCACGGACGTGCGTGAACCTTCGCAGAGAAAAAAAGGAGTTTTTTATTGTGAGAAATACACAAAATCATTCGAGTTGCATCAAGGCGGCGACGCAGTAAATCCCCGGAAGTGTACATTAAGTACGCGACCGGGGTGAGCGAGGAAAGCCAACACAGATGCGGCTTGAAGGATGACGTGTATTTTTAGACTGGCGGCAGGTCAAACAGTAACACTTCGCTGTCGCTGTCGGCATGAATCGAAATTGCCTGTTCATCCCAGATTGCCAGACCGTCGCTGGTGGTCGCTTTGGTCCCGTTAATCGTCACGTTACCTTTTACGACCTGGATCCAGACGCGGCGTTCAGCGGCAATCTGATGCACTGACTGTTCATCTTTAAGCAGCGCCCAACGGTACAGCTCCATATCCTGGTAAACTTTCAGCGAACCATCTCGCGCATCCGGTGACAGCACCAACTGTTTGCCCTGCACAGCATCGAAACGACGCTGTTCATAGCGCGGCGTAATACCGTTTTCCTGCGGCATGATCCAGATCTGATACAGATGCAGCTTCTCAGTATTGCTCGGGTTGTACTCCGAGTGACGGATCCCCGTCCCGGCGCTCATAATCTGGAATTCACCTGCCGGAACCTGCTCCTTATTGCCCATGCTGTCCTGATGTTCTACTGCGCCTTCCAGCACGTAGGTCAGAATTTCCATGTCTTTATGGGGATGAGTACCAAAGCCCTGACCTGCATCGATCACGTCATCGTTGATCACGCGCAGTGCCGAGAACCCCATAAAATTCGGGTCATAGTAGTTGGCAAAAGAGAAGGTATGCCAGGAATCGAGCCAGCCATGATTAGCATGACCACGGTCGTTAGCTTTGCGTAAATAGATCATTGTGTTCACCCCCAGATGTTTTCGATGGAGTAAGTGTGGACTCAATCCGGTCAGGATCATAGAGGGTGAAAATTGACTCCTCTGTTCAAAAAATATGAACAAACCCAGAGGAGTCTGTGCAGGCTATTTGGCGAGGGTAATCGTGGCAGGCGTTGCCTGTTCAAAGGCGCGTTCGAGGATCTCCAGGTTGGTAAGAACTTCAGATTCCTTGACGTAATTAGGCGTACCCACTGTCAGCGTCTGATACAGCGCATCATAGACGCGGCCATAATCGCCGACTTCCGGTTTCACCTCTTCTTTCACTGAGACGCCTTCATCATTGATGTACTCCAGCAGCCCAATGGAATCGTCAGCGGCAAAACCGGGTTCTCCCGGCATGATATTCGCCTTCAGGCTGGTTTCCTGCTGGTCGATGCCGTATTTCACAAACGAACCTTTGGTGCCATGCACGATAAACTTCGGATAGTCGATTTTCACCAGATGACTGGTTTTAACAATGGCTTTCAGGTCGCCGTAAAACAGCTGCGCTTCAAAAGTATCGTCCGGGTTCGCTTTGTTACGCAGGCTACGGATGTCGTAGGCCACATGATCGGGGCGGCCGAACAGGGAGATAATTTGATCCATGGTGTGTACGCCCAGACCATAAAATGCGCCGTCCTGAGGCAGACCTGGTTTGGTTTCAGCGACCGGTCGGTAATAGTCAAAATGGCTCTCCACTTCAACAATTTCGCCCAACTTGCCGCTCTCAATCGCCTTTTTCGCGGTGAGGAAACAGGAGTCAAAACGACGATTCTGGTACGGGGTAACGGTCAGTCCTTTGCTTCGCGCTAGCTCAAACAGCTCTTTGGCTTGCGCAAGCGTCGGGGTGAAGGGTTTCTCAACCAGCACATTTTTACCCGCTTCCAGCGCACGTTTGGCGTATTCGAAATGGCTGTCAGCATGCGTACAGACGATCACCAGTTTCACCTGCGGATCGTTTAAGATCTCGTCGAGGTCGCTGGTAAAGTGGATATGTGAATACTGCGGCGCCTGCTCTTCCGGTTTCGCGTTGCGGCGAAAAATATGTGCGACATGCCAGCTGTCTTTGCGGTTCAGGACATAAGGTAAATGGTAGCGAGTGGTGCTTTTACCAAAACCAATAAATGCGCAATGTAAGGCCATGAGACGATCCTTTTGAAGGTGATTGTCTACACCATAGCGCAAAGCGGCTGGAGACTGAATCATACTATCATCGTGCCGGATGCGGCGTTGCCTTATCCGGCCTACAAAACTGAATCCATCCTGTCATCATGCCGGAAGCGGCGTTGCCTTATCCGGCCTACCGCATTATACAGCCAAAAGATCGGGCGTAAGTGGCGTAGGCAGATTATTCACGGCCTGCGCGCAGCAACCGGAGCGTACACAGAGTACGTGAGGGTTGCGAGCACAGCCCGGGATTAAGCTGGCAAGCAAACTAGCCCGAAACCCAGCCAAAAAAAAAGCCAGCAAAAGCTGGCTAAAGTAATACTGGAAGCAATGTGAGCAATGTCGTGCTTTCAGGTTCTCCGTAGGGGTTCCCCTGAACGCAGAGCAATAATAATCATTCTCATTCGCACTTGTCTACTTATTTTTGCAAAAAAATGCAGTTGACGGAATTTTCTTTCTCAGCGAGTGTAAATACACAATTACCCCTGCAGGAGATAAGGAATGAGTGAGATAGTGATACGCCACGCTGAACCAAAAGATTACGACGCTATTCGTCAGATCCATGCGCAGCCGGAGGTGTACCACAACACGCTACAGGTTCCTCATCCTTCCATGGAGATGTGGCAAGTGCGACTCGCCGAGCAGCCCGGCGTCAAACAACTGGTTGCCTGCATTGATGATATCGTCGTGGGACATCTTTCCATTGCCGTCGCCCAACGCCCGCGCCGCAGCCACGTCGCTGATTTTGGTATTTGTGTTGATGCTCGTTGGCAGAACCGCGGCGTTGCCAGCGCCCTGATTCGCACAATGATCGACATGTGTGACAACTGGCTGCGCGTCGATCGTATTGAGCTAACGGTGTTTGTTGATAATGAGCCTGCGGTCGCAGTCTATAAGAAATACGGCTTTGAAATCGAAGGCACCGGCAAGAAATATGGCCTGCGCAACGGTGAGTACGTTGATGCGTACTTTATGGCGCGCGTGAACTAACGGGTAAGAAACCGCCAGGAAGTACTCGCCGGGCCTGCCTTAACGGCAGACCCGGCAATACCATCAATATCCTGCCGTTAAATCATCCACGGAACGCGGGTCGGACGCACCGTACAGTGCACCATCCGGTCCAACCATAATGCTCTGCGTGCTGCCCATTGCTTCTTTCAGCACCACTTTCTGTCCTTTCTGCTCCAGCAGTTTGATGGTATCCGGGCTGAAGCCCTTCTCGATGCGCAGTTCATCCGGCAACCACTGATGGTGGAAGCGCGGCGCGTTGGTCGCTTCAGCGACGTTCATCCCGAAATCAATGCTGTTGACCACCATTTGCAGCACGGTAGTGATAATTCGGCTTCCGCCTGGGCTGCCGGTCACCAGCCAGGTTTTCCCGTCTTTTACCACGATAGTCGGCGACATCGACGACAGCGGACGCTTCTTCGGCCCGACGGCGTTGGCATCACCGCCCACCAGTCCATAAACGTTCGGCACGCCCGCCTTAGCTGAGAAGTCGTCCATCTCATTATTGAGCAGAATACCGGTGTTACCCGCCACAATACCGGTTCCGAAGGTGGTATTCAGGGTATAGGTCACCGCCACGGCATTGCCGTCTTTATCCACCACCGAGAAGTGCGTAGTCTGGTTACTTTCATAGGGAGCAAGTTTGCCAGGCTTGATTTGGCTGGAAGGCTTCGCTTTGTTGATATCAATCTGATCGGCAAGCGTTTTAGCATAGGCTTTGTTGGTCAGCGCCTGCCACGGCACTTTCACAAAATCCGGGTCGCCCAGATATTCGGAACGGTCGGCGTAAGCATATTTCTCCGCTTCAGCCATAACCTGCATGGCATCGGCGCTGCCAAACCCGTACTTCTTCATATCGAAGTTTTCGAGAATATTGAGGATCTGCACGATGTGAATACCGCCAGAGGACGGCGGCGGCATCGAGAAGACCTGATAACCACGGTAGTCACCGCTGATTGGCGCACGCTCTACGGCTTTGTAGTCAGCTAAGTCCGCTTTGGTGATAAGCCCGCCATTCTTCTTCATCTCCTCGGCTATCTGATCGGCAATCGCCCCTTTATAAAACGCATCAGGGCCATTCTCGGCAATCATTTCCAGGCTTTTCGCCAGATTCTTTTGCACCAGCTTGTCGCCCTTTTTCAGCGGCTCGCCGTCCTTCCAGAAAATGGCTTTGCTGTTCTCGTGATTAGGGAGCACTTCGCTGCCATAGGTTTTCAGATCGTCGGCCAGCGCGTCATTAACCACAAATCCCTCTTCCGCTAGCTTCATCGCCGGGCGCACCACTTTGTTCAGCGGCATCGTGCCGTATTTCTCCAGCGCCAGCGAGAAACCCGCCACGGTACCCGGCGTACCGGAAGCCAGATGCGACGTCAGTGACTTTTTCGCATCGGCGTTACCCTGTTCATCAAGGAACATATCGCGAGTCGCGCCAGCTGGCGCCATTTCACGGAAATCAATTGCTGTCGTCTTCCCGTCTTTGGTGCGCAGCATCATAAAGCCGCCACCACCCAGGTTACCCGCCTGTGGATGCGTCACCGCCAGCGCATAACCAACGGCGACGGCCGCATCGACAGCATTACCGCCCTGTCTGAGAATATCGACCCCAACCTGCGTGGCCAGCGCATCCACGGACGCCACCATCCCCTGCTGCGCACGCACAGGATGGAACACATCTTCTTCAACACCGTAGGATACCGGTGGCGGCGCAGCCGGTGCAGCCGGTGCAGCCGCAACGCTAAAACAACTTCCTGAGAGCAGAGCAGCAATGGCTACCCGGCGTAAAAACGTCGGTTTTATCATCGTTATTCTCCAGATTTATGGGGTCGGCCCCCACTAAGCCTGGTGCATAACTCTGAAATAATCATCGTAACAGCGAGAAAGGAGTAAACTTAAGAGATCCCCGAGAGGAGAAAAGCGATGAAACGACTCTTACTTTTAGCCATGCTATTGCCGTTTGCAGGCTTTGCACAGCCAATCAACACCATGAATAACCCGAATCAACCCGGTTATCAGATCCCGAGTCAACAGCGTATGCAAACACAAATGCAAACGCAGCAAATTCAGCAGAAAGGGATGCTCAACCAGCAGTTGCAAACGCAGACACGCATGCAGCAACAGCATATGGAAAACCAAATCAACACCAACTCCCAGCGAGTACGTCAGTCTCAGCCAGGTGAGTTGAATTCCGGTCAGCAGCAAATGCTGCCCAACAGCAATGGCGGGATGTTAAGCGGAACGCATAACCCGGACAACTCGCTGAATAAACAGCAACAGATGCTGCCGGAAAAAAAGAATGGCGACATGCTAAAACCGTCCAGCACGCCGCAACCTAACGTTCCGTTAAAAACGCTTGGACCTTAACAGGGCTGGAAATCCGGCCCGATAACCTCAATCGCATCAGTACAGATGCAGTCTACTCCCCAGCGTAGCAGTTCTGCCGCGCGCTGGGGTCGGTTGACGGTATACACCAGAATCCGCAGCCCCGCATCGCGCAACGCATCCACACGCGCCTCATCCAGCAGCTTATGATTAAGATGAATAGAGACACAGCCCAACCGGGTGGTGAGCTCTCGCCAGTCATCACGCCACTCATCAAGCAGCAAACCACGCGGCAGCTCAGGCACCGCCAGTTGCGCCGCTTCAAGTGCATCAATTTCAAAAGATGACAGCAGCGGCGGCGTCATCCCCGCCCACAGTTCACGCGCGGCCAGTGCCACGGCTTTGCCGGTCAGCGTCCCGGTTCCCGTGGTCGGTTTAATTTCAATATTCGCCATCATGCCATGCTGGCGGCAGCGCTCCGCCACCTGGGAGAGCAGCGGCAATGGCTCGCCTTTAAACTCACCGCTAAACCAGCCGCCGGCATCAACACGCAGAAGATCCTGCCAGTTCAATTCACCCGCAACGCCCCAGCCGTTGCTGGTACGTTCCAGATTGTCGTCATGCAGCAGAAAGATCTCACCGTCTTTCGACAATTTGGCATCGAATTCAATCATGGTGTGACCGTATCGCGCCCCCACGTCAATCGCCGCCAGGGTATTTTCCGGTGCCAGCTTACCGCCGCCACGATGGGCGACAATATGGGGATAAGGCCAGTTACTCATACGCGTTGTCCTGTTTCGCCATCAAAAAGATGCAGATGATTTTCCGGCAGATGCAGCCACAGCGTGCTGCCTGCCGTCGGGCGATGCTGATGCGCCAGTCGCACCACCAGCTTTTGCTCACCCCAGCGTCCGTGTGCCAGGTTATCTGCGCCCAGCATTTCCAGCGTATCAACAACCAACGGCACGCCGCCTTCGGCCTGCGAGCTTAGCGCAATATGCTCCGGGCGGATACCCAGCGTCATATTACGCCCACCAGACTCCCTGGCGCTTCTGCCGATGGGCAACGTCATACCGCCCTCCAGCTCAAAATGGGTGCCAGAAGCGCTAACGTACCCATCCAGCAGGTTCATCGCCGGGCTACCGATAAAGCTCGCCACAAAGCGACTGGCGGGTTTTTCGTAGACTTCCACTGGCGTGCCAATCTGTTCAGCAATGCCCTTGTTCATCACCAGCACACGCTGGGCCAGCGTCATCGCCTCAACCTGATCGTGTGTGACGTACAACGAGGTGGTTTTCAGTCGGCGATGCAGATGTTGTAACTCAAGACGCATCTGCACACGCAGCTTTGCATCAAGATTTGAAAGCGGTTCATCGAACAGGAATACCGCCGGGTCGCGGACAATCGCCCGCCCCATCGCCACGCGCTGACGTTGGCCGCCAGAAAGTTCACGCGGACGGCGTTTGAGCAGTTCACCCAGCTCAAGAATACGCGCCGCCTCTTTCACCCGCTCGGCAATATGCTCCTTGCCCATTCCACGAATCTTTAGTCCCCAGGCCATGTTTTCTTCCACGCTCATGTGCGGGTAGAGTGCATAGTTCTGGAACACCATAGCAATACCACGATCTTTCGGTTCCATTTCGGTGACGCGCTTATTATCAATCCAGATATCGCCGCCGCTCACCCGCTCCAGACCGGCAACCATCCGCAGTAGCGTAGACTTTCCGCAACCGGATGGGCCTACCATCACAATGAATTCCCCGTCCGCGACGTCCAGCGTCAGCGGTTTAATTACCTGGGTTTTGCCGTCCCAGCTTTTGGTTACTGCCTGTAGTTTTAAACCAGCCATTTTTATTTCTCAC
This sequence comes from Citrobacter sp. RHBSTW-00671, assembly GCF_014103415.1. Taxonomy (NCBI): domain Bacteria; kingdom Pseudomonadati; phylum Pseudomonadota; class Gammaproteobacteria; order Enterobacterales; family Enterobacteriaceae; genus Citrobacter; species Citrobacter sp. RHBSTW-00671. The sequence continues at coordinate 826,743 of NZ_JABXPR010000001.1, read as the reverse complement.
TATCGACCAGGCCGCGTACGAAGGCACGCTGCATGGCTAACACGATGATTACCGGAGGGATGAGCGTCAGCAGCATGGCTGCCATCACCTGGTTCCATTGGGTAGTGCCTTCACCGGTAGCAATCATGCCTTTGATGCCTGCTACGGCGGTGCCCAGGTTAACGTCGGTAATAATTAACAACGGCCACAGATACTGGTTCCAGCCGTAGATGAAGGTGATGACGAACAGCGCCGCCAGATTGGTTTTCGACAGCGGCAGCACGATATCGCGGAAAAAACGCATCGGCGACGCACCATCAATTCGCGCCGCTTCAACCAGTTCATCTGGTAGCGTCATAAAGAACTGACGGAACAGGAAGGTGGCGGTAGCCGATGCCATCAGCGGCAACGTCAGACCCGCATAACTGTCGAGCATCTTCAGATTGGCGATCACCTCCACCGTCGGGAAGATACGCACCTCCACCGGCAGCATCAGGGTGATAAAAATCATCCAGAAGAACAGGTTACGCAGAGGAAAGCGAAACCAGACAATGGCAAACGCGGACAGCATCGAGACGGTGATTTTTCCCACCGTAATACTGAATGCCATGATAAAACTGTTGAGCATCATCAGCCAGAACGGTGCGCTATTCACCCCCACACCGTTGACCCAGATGTATTTCATGTTTTCCAGCAGTTGTGTGCCGGGCACCAGCGTCATCGGCGTTTCAAACACCGCTTTGTTATCCAGCGTCGCCGCAACAAACGCGACGTACAGCGGAAACAAGATCACCATGATCCCCAGAATCAACATGGTATGGCTGAATATTGTCAGCCCGCGACGATTCTCAATCATTGGTAACGCACCTTACTTTCCACATAGCGGAACTGCACCACCGTCAAAATAATGACGAGGAACATCAGCACGACCGACTGCGCGGCTGATGCGGAGAGATCCAGTCCGACAAAACCTTCACGATAGATTTTATAAATTAGCGTGGTGGTAGCCTGCACCGGCCCGCCCGCTGTCGCAGCATCGATCACCGGGAAGGTGTCAAAGAAGGCGTAAACCAGGTTCACCACCAGCAGAAAAAAGCTAACCGGCGCAATCAGCGGCAGCGCCAGCTTAAAGAAGCGGCGAACCGGCCCTGCGCCATCAATTGCAGCCGCTTCGATCAGTGAACGCGGGATCGACTGCAGTGCGGCAAAGAAAAACAGGAAGTTGTAACTAATCTGCTTCCAGACCGATGCAAACACCACCAGAAACATCGCCTGACCGCTGTTTTGCGCATGGTTCCAGTCATAGCCAAATTCACCGAGAAAATGGGTAATCAGTCCGCGTCCTGGGTTAAACAGGAAGATCCACAATACGGCGGCGACCGCGGGCGCAACGGCATAGGGCAACAGCATCAGCGTTTGATAAAAACGGCTTCCGCGTACCACGTAATTCACCAACGCGGCAAAAAATAGCGACACCAACAGGCCGCTTACCGTAACCAACGAGCTGAACTTGATAGTGGTCCAGAACGAATCAAGGTAGTACGGGTCATGAAACAGTGCGACAAAGTTTTCCAGTCCGACAAACTGGCTGGAAAGACCAAAAGGATCAACGCTTTGCAGTGAGTACCACAGCGCTTCACCGGCAGGCCAGATAAAGAAAATAACGGTGATGACCAACTGCGGGGCAACCAGTAGATAGGGAAGCCAACGCGAGCGGAACACCGGACGGGATGAGGACATGTAGGTTTTTTTCCTGGAAGGTGCCGGATGGCGGTGCAAGCACCTTATCCGGCCTACAAACTACGCGTATTTGTAGGCCGGGTAAGGCAGAGCCGCCACCCGGCATTTCACATTACGATTTCGTCGATTGCTCAAAGCGGCGCAGTAACTGGTTGCCACGTTCAACGGCGGCATCCAGCGCCTGCTGCGGGGTTTTCTTCCCGGTCCAGACACTTTCCAGCTCTTCATCCACGATGGTACGGATCTGCGGCATATTGCCCAGACGCAGCCCTTTGGTGAACGGCAACGGCGGCTTGTTCAGCATCTGACGAGTGGCGATATCCGCGCCGGGGTTCTTATCATAGAAACCCTGCTCGCGGGTCAGATCGTAGGCGGCGGTGGTGATAGGCAGATAACCTGTCTTCTGATGCCATTCAGCAGCAATTTCAGGTTTCGCCAGGAAGTTGAGGAATTCCGCGACGCCCTGGTAGGTTGCTTTGTCTTTACCCTGCATCACCCACAGACTGGCCCCCCCAATAATGGCGTTCTGTGGTGCACCTTTCACATCAGCATCGTACGGCATCATACCAACGCCATAGTTGAATTTAGCGTAGTGGCGGATATCCGCCAGAGAGCCGGACGACGCGGTGGTAATCGCACAATCACCGTTGTAGAACTTCTCGGTGGATTCATCTTTACGCCCGAAGTAGCTGAAATCGCCCTTTTTATTCAGCTCTTCCAGCAGCGCGATATGTTTCACCTGCTCCGGCTTGTTGAACTCCAGTACGGCATCAGTACCGTCAAAACCGTTATTTTTAGTCGCGACCGGTAATCCGTTCCAGGCGCTGAAGTTTTCAATCTGGATCCAGCCCTGCCAGCCGCTGGCATACCCGCACTTCATACCCGCGGCTTTCAGCTTCGCGGTGTATTCCGCCAGATCCTGCCAGGTTTTCGGCGGTTGCTCAGGATCTAAACCGGCTTTTTTGAAGGCGTCTTTGTTGTAGTACAGCACCGGAGTGGAACTGTTAAACGGCTGAGAGAGCAAGTGTCCGGTTTTAGAGTCGGTGTAATAACCTGAAACCGTCGGCACGAACTGAGATTCGTCGAAGTTAATCCCGGCCTCTTTAAACACTTCGTAGACCGGTTTAATGGCTTTGGAGGCCATCATCGTGGCGGTACCGACTTCATAAACCTGCAGCAGTGCAGGTGCGTTTCCGGTACGGAAGGCGGCAATACCCGCGCTCAGACTCTGCTCATAGTTGCCTTTGTACTGCGGAACAATTTTGTAGTCCGGATGAGCCTCATTAAAACGTTGCGCCAGTGAATCAACTTCTTTACCCAGTTCGCCTTCCATTGAATGCCAGAACGGGATGGTGGTAACGGCCAGTGCCTGACCTGCAAATGCCAGGCTAAGTGCCAGTCCTAAAGCTGTATGTCGTAACGATATCATCGGTTATCTCTCTTGTTGTGCCGTATGCGCGATATCACGCGTTTTATGCTCGCGGGGGTAACATGACATGCTCGAATGACAGAAAAATAACTTTTTTATTACAAAAAAAAGATAGTAAGACGACAAACAGATGGCAAGGCGGTGAAAGCGGAGTGACAGGAAAATGCGGGGTGGAGCACAACAAAGCCGGGGAGGTGCCTTACCCGGCCCATAAAAAGATTTGCCGTACAGATGAGATCACTCAGGTTGTGCGAACGTAAACTCCAGCGCCAGGCCCAGGATCTGCATACCATGAATGTTATCTTCCGGAGATATCGCTACCAGGCTTTCCAGAAACTTGAGTCGCCGTGACTGGGCGTTAATGATGAGTTTTCCCCGTAATGCAGGAAGCTTCAGCGAAGAGATGGGATAAACCACGCGCCCACAGACTTCCACCGGCAGCCTGCGCAAATCGACTTGCTGAAGTACGCCCACAGAGGAATACAGCAGCGCTACAGGCGTTACGGCGAGCAACGGTGAGGGACTAATACTGACAAAATCCAGCAGAAGTTCTGGACGCAGATAGTTCAGCCCATTAAACGAAACCGTGACGCCATCAATTGCGGGCATGGGCTGCACATTAGTTTGACGCGGTGAATCATTCATGCAATTACCATTGATATAAAATATAAATCAAGCTATTGATTATACTGAATATAGCGTACAAATGCTGGGACAGAACTCGCAATCCCTGAAGGTATGAATGATTGCGTTGCCAGTCTTACTCTCTTCGCCAGCGGCGTTCATATTCGTTCTGTAAACGCTGCTGCTCCCGCCGCTCACGGTCACGCTGGATATCCGATTTTTCATCTTCCCAGCCCGGACACACTGAACTGCTGAATACCTCGCAGGGTGAGTTGGATTGTGCTGACGGGTTGACCGGCTTTTCTTGCCAGATCGCAGGATCGCGCGGATCGAAAGTTTGCTCTTTCACTGCCTGCGCACTGAATGAGCAGGCCACTAGCAGACTTCCAATCGCCATACAGGCACCTGAACGTGTCATCCTTTCTCCGTGTTCATTTTTATTATTGATAATCATTATCAATAATAACATAGCGCAATAAAAAAGGGGCCTGCTGAGCCCCTTGTCTATTTAGATAACGGTTAACCGCCCAGATAAGCGCTACGCACCGCTTCGTTCGCCAGCAATGCATCACCGGTATCTTCCAGCACCACGTGACCGTTTTCCAGCACGTACCCACGGTCAGCGAGTTTCAGTGCCTGGTTGGCGTTTTGTTCGACGAGGAAAATTGTCATCCCCTGCTCGCGCAATTGCTCAATGGTGTTAAAGATCTGCTGGATGATGATCGGTGCCAACCCCAGAGACGGCTCATCGAGGAGCAACAAACGCGGCTGGCTCATCAAAGCCCGGCCAATCGCCAGCATCTGCTGCTCACCACCAGACATGGTTCCCGCACGCTGAATACGACGCTCATGCAGACGTGGAAACAGGTCGTATACCCACTTGATACGCTCCTGGAACTGGTCGCGCTCGGCAAAAAAGCCCCCCATCGCCAGGTTCTCTTCTACCGTCATACGGGAAAACACGCGACGCCCTTCCGGGACAATCGCCACCGCTTCACGCATGATTTTTGCCGTCTGCCAGTCGGTAATATCTTTACCATCAAAGACAATACGCCCACTTGTTGCCCGAGGATCGCCGCACAGCGTTCCGAGCAGCGTGGTTTTCCCCGCACCGTTGGCACCGATAAGCGTCACGATTTCACCCTGATTGATGTACAAGCTGACATCGTGCAGTGCCTGGATCTTGCCGTAGTGGGCGTTGACGTTGTCAAAAGACAACATGACTTTTTCCATCTTATGCCTCACCACCATTATGCTTCACCTAAATAGGCGCGGATCACGTCCGGGTTGTTACGAATCTGCTCCGGTGTCCCGTTCGCCAGCGGCGTCCCCTGGTTCACCACGTAAATACGGTCTGAAATGCCCATCACCAGCTTCATGTCGTGCTCAATCAGCAAAATGGTGGTGTCGTGATGATCGCGCAGTTCAGCAATCAGCTCGTCCAGCTCTTTGGTTTCTTTCGGGTTGAGGCCCGCAGCAGGTTCATCGAGCATCAGAATTTCCGGCTGAGTGACCATACAACGGATAATCTCAAGGCGGCGCTGGTCGCCATAGGCCAGGTTGCTCGCCTGCCGGTTAGCATGCTGCAGCAGGCCGATACGATCAAGCCAGGTGGCGGCGCGGTCCAGCGCTTCATCCTGCGCGCGGCGAAAAGCCGGAGTTTTTAACAGCCCGGAGAAAACCCCAGCTTTCAGTTGCTGATGTTGCGCCACCAGTAGGTTTTCAATCACCGTCATTTCGCGAAACAGACGCACATGCTGGAAGGTACGCACCACGCCCATACGCGCAATTTGCTGGCCCGGCAGCCCTTCAAGGTGCTGGTCGCGCAGCTTAATTGTCCCGCCGGTCGGCTTATAGAACCCGGTCAGGCAGTTGAAGACCGTGGTTTTCCCCGCGCCGTTCGGGCCAATCAGAGAGACAATCTCTTTTTTATGCAAATCCAAAGACACATTGTTGACCGCCAGCAGGCCGCCAAAACGCATCATCAGGCCGCTAACCGATAATAATGGCTGACTCATGCCTGCTCTCCTTTGGCTTCCCCGTTTTTCAGCTTCAACTGTGGACGGGTCATCGGCAGCAAGCCCTGCGGACGCCAGATCATCATCAGTACCATCAAACCACCCAGCATTAACATGCTGTATTCATTGAAATCACGCATCAGTTCACGTGAGACCACCAGCAGGATGGCCGCCAGGATCACCGCAAACTGCGATCCCATCCCCCCCAGCACGACAATCGCCAGCACAAAGGCCGACTCGGCAAAGGTGAACGATTCCGGACTGACGAAACCCTGGCGCGCGGCAAACAGCGTTCCGGCAAAACCGGCAAACGCAGCGCTGATGGTAAAGGCGGTTAGCTTGATGCGCGTAGGGTTTAAGCCCAGTGAACGGCAGGCGATTTCATCTTCACGCAGCGCTTCCCATGCACGGCCCAGCGGCATACGCAACAGGCGGTTGATGACAAACAGCGAGAAGACCACCAGCAGCAGCGCCACCAGGTAGAGGAAAATCACACGGTCAGACGGGTCATACTTCACGCCAAAGAAGTTGCTGAAGGTATCCCAGCCGCCTTCACGGGCGCTACGGCTGAATTCCAGACCGAAAAAGGTGGGTTTAGGGATCTGGCTGATACCGTTCGGGCCACCGGTGACTTCGGTATTATTGAGCAACAGGATACGCACGATTTCGCCAAAGCCTAAGGTCACTATCGCCAGGTAGTCGCCGCGCAGACGCAGAACCGGGAAGCCAAGCAGGAATCCTGCCGCCGCCGATACCAGTCCCGCCAACGGCAAACAGGTCCAGAAACCAAGACCGTAATAGTGATTCAGCAGCGCAAAGGTATACGCACCAATGGCATAGAATCCGCCGTAACCCAGCACCAGCAAGCCGGAAAGGCCGACCACCACGTTTAAGCCGAGGCCGAGGATGATATAAATCATCGTCAGCGTAGCGATATCCACCGTGCCGCGCGACACCATAAACGGCCATGCGACAGCAATCACCAGCAGCGCCACCAGGAACAGCTTCTGTTTGACGGTTGAGCCATCAATCGCCGGCAGAATGAACTTCGGTCCGGAGACGCTCTTCAGTCTCTTCTGGAAAACGGGACGCAGCAGTTGGAAAAGAAAGACCACGCCGGTACCGATAAACACCCACTGCCAGCGGATATCCGCAGCGGTATCCACCACCAGCTTCGTGCCATCCAGTTCAAGTTGAACGCCCATGAAGACGCCCGCCAGGATGAAAAACATGACCGCTGAAAGCAGCGCCATTGCAAAATGCATCGGTTTCATACTTTCTCTACCTCCGGGCGACCCAGAATACCGGTCGGCATTACCAGCAGCACCAGAATCAGCAGTGCGAATGACACCACATCTTTGTATTCCGTACTCAGATAAGCAGAGGAGAGCGCTTCCGCCACGCCCAGAATCAGGCCGCCGATCATCGCCCCAGGAATGCTACCGATACCGCCAAGAACCGCCGCGGTAAAGGCTTTCATCCCGGCCATAAAGCCAATATAGGGGTTAATGACACCGTAGAACTGTCCAAGCAACACACCTGCTACCGCCGCCATTGCTGCGCCAATCACAAAAGTCAGCGCGATCACGCGGTCAGTGTTAATGCCGAGCAGGCTGGCCATTTTCAGGTCTTCCGCGCAGGCACGACAGGCGCGTCCCATACGCGAATAGCGGATAAACAGCGTCAGCGCCAGCATCGCAAGGAAGGTCACAATCCAAATAACCAGCTGCATGGTGGTGATGGACGCAGAGAAGTTTTCACTGCTGCCGACAGTCCACTGACCGTTAAACAGGCTGGGCAGCGCCACATCGCGCGAACCTTCAGTCAGGCTGACGTAGTTTTGCAGGAAGATAGACATCCCGATAGCGGAAATCAGCGCGATCAGGCGCTTGGAGCTGCGCACGGGCCGATACGCCACGCGTTCAATGCTCCAGCCGTAGGCGCTGGCAATCACGATGGCACCGACGAAGCCCGCGGCAACCAGCAGCCAACTGGAATCAATGCCCATCATCATTAGCGCTGCGATGATCATGAAGGAGACATAACTGCCGATCATATACACCTCGCCGTGGGCGAAGTTGATCATGCCGATAATGCCGTACACCATCGTGTAACCGATGGCGATCAGCGCGTAGGTGCTTCCCAGCGTGACGCCGTTAAACATCTGCTGCAAGAAATAGAGGAACTGCTCGGACATAAGGTAACCTTTTTAAACCCGCCCGTTTTGCACGGGCGGTGGGATAACGCGTCTTCAGGTATTACTTCGCGACGGTCGATGAACCATCCGCGTGCCACTGGAAGACACCAAACTCAAATCCCTTCAAATCGCCTTTTTCATCCCATTTCAGCGGCCCAATCACGGTATCAGCCCCGTGTGCTTTCAGATCTTTCACCAGGTCTAACGGCTCTTTGCTACCGCTACGATCCATCGCTGTCGCCAGTGACTGAACGGCTGCGTAGGTGATCCATACGTAAGGTCCGGTTGGATCTTTCTTGTCAGCGTTGAGCGCATCGACGATAGCTTTATTCGCCGGGTCCTGGTCATAGCGTTTTGGCATAGTAACCAACATGCCTTCCGCGGCATCACCGGCAATGTTAGACAGTGAGGCATTGCCTACACCTTCTGGTCCCATAAACTGCGTCTTCAGGCCAACTGAACGCGCCTGACGCAGCATTTGCCCCATTTCCGGGTAGTAGCCACCGTAATAAACGAAGTCGATATTTTCTTTTTTCAGGCGGGCGATCAGCGCAGAAAAATCTTTCTCCCCAGCGGTGATCCCATCAAAGAAGACGATGTTGGCTTTTCCTGCTTTCAGGCTGTCCTGCACCGAACGCGCCAGGCCTTCACCGTACTGCTGTTTGTCATGAATGATGGCGATACGCTGTGGCTTCACCTTCTCCAGGATGTATTTCGCAGCAGTCGGCCCCTGAGAGGAGTCCAGACCCGCGGTGCGCATGATGTGCGCGTAACCACGCTGCGTCAGTTCCGGGTTAGTCGCTCCCGGAGAAATCATCAGAATGCCTTCATCTTCGTAAATATCTGATGCCGGTTGAGTCGATGAAGAACACAGGTGACCAATTACGTACTGAATGCCGTCATTGACGATTTTGTTCGCGACGGCAACGGCCTGTTTCGGATCGCAGGCATCGTCATATTCCACGGCAACCAGCTTATCGCCTTTGATCCCGCCTTTGGCATTGATATCTTTAATCGCCTGGCGTGCGCCATTAAATTCCATATCGCCCCACTGCGCGACCGGACCTGACATCGCGCCAACAACAGCGACCTTGATATCCTCCGCCATGACAGCGTGCGACATTGCCAGTGCTATCACCCCTGCGATGATTGTTTTCGCATTCCGTTTCATTACCTGAATCCCCATTCGTGACGTAATTAATATTTTGTATTTATATGGTTAAAAAGCAGACTGTGCTTTTTTTGAACTGTACTATTTTTACCAGTCTCATTAATGGGTTAGCACAGTTTTTTAAGCAAAATAAGGCTAAAATCTCTATATTTCAGTCGATTAAGAAAAGATAATATTCTGCTTTTCACTATAGATAAACAAAAAAAAGTGCGTTTGTCAGCATAAAATAACGGCACAAAGAGCCGAATAAAATGCTGCATTCCAGGGTATTATTCTGCCTGTTTTTCAATCTTTACTGTTTCAAACTGCCATTACTGTTGTCACAAAACGATTAACCTGGTTAATCGCATAAAAAAGAGAAAGCATCCGAGTAAATTATTTCGGTACACTGATTCCATCTTTTGTGATTTGGACATGCTGTTAATGAAGCTGACCATCGTTCGTTTAGAAAACTTCAGTGCTCAGGATCTTATCGATCTTGGCAAAATCTGGCCGGAATATTCCGCCTCATCATTAAGCGTAGATGAAACGCACCGGATCTATGCCGCACGCTTTAACGAGCGCCTGCTTGGCGCAGTTCGCGTAACCCTGAGCGGCACACAAGGCGCGCTGGATTCATTGCGCGTACGCGATATCACCCGTCGTCGTGGCGTTGGGCAGTATTTGGTTGAAGAAACTCTCCGCGAAAACCCGGACGTGAGTTCATGGTGGATGGCGGATGTTGGCGTTGAAGACCGCAGCGTGATGGCAGCGTTTATGCAGGCGTTAGGCTTTACAGCACAGGCGGATGGCTGGGAGAAACGGTAAAAGAAAGCCGGGTGGCGCTTTGCTTACCCGGCCTACGAAGTGCTCGTTGTAGGCCGGGTAAGGCGAAGCCGCCACCCGGCACTCAATTATTTAGCGTCGGTCGCCGTACCATTAGCATGCCAGTCAAACACGCCAAATTCGAAGCCTTTCAGATCGCCTTTCGCATCCCATGACAGCGGCCCCATCACGGTTTCCACTGAGTTTGCTTTCAGGTATTTGGCAATTTCAGCCGGATCGTCAGACTGGTTCAGACCGGCCTGCAAAGACTGCAGTGCGGCGTAGGTCGTCCACACAAATGCACCGCTTGGGTCCTGTTTCTTGGCTTTGATCGCATCCACAATCGGTTTGTTCGCCGGTACCTGGTCGTAGTTCTTCGGCTTAGTCACCAGCAAACCTTCTGCCGATTCACCCGCAATGTTAGACAGCGACACGTTCGCCACCCCTTCAGGCCCCATAAACTGGGTTTTCAGACCCGCGGCGCGTGCCTGGCGCAGGATCTGGCCCATTTCCGGGTGATAACCGCCGTAGTAAACGAAATCGATGTTCTCTTTCTTCAGACGCGCCACCAGCGTAGAGAAGTCTTTCTCACCGGCGGTGATCCCGTCGAAGAACACCACGTCAGCGTTGGCTTTCTTGAGGTTGTCCTGCACGGAGCGCGCCAGGCCTTCGCCGTACTGCTGTTTGTCGTGAACGATAGCAATGCGCTTCGGTTTCACTTTTTCAACGATATATTTGGCGGCCGTTGGGCCCTGATCGGAATCCAGGCCGGTGGTACGCATCACCAGTTTATAGCCGCGTGCGGTGAGTTCCGGTGCCGTTGCCGCAGGGGTGATCATCAGAATACCTTCGTCTTCATAGATATCTGACGCAGGTTGAGTGGACGATGAGCACAGGTGGCCGATAACGTATTTAATCCCGTCGTTGACCACTTTGTTAGCAACCGCTACCGCTTGTTTCGGGTCACAGGCATCGTCATATTTCACCATGACCAGTTTGTCGCCCTTCACGCCGCCCTTGGCGTTGATATCTGCAATGGCCTGTTCTGCGCCGGTAAATTCCTGATCGCCATACTGCGCCACCGGGCCGGACATCGCGCCGACGACGGCAACTTTAATATCCTTAGCAAAGGCCATATTGCTCAAAGACAGGGCGATACATCCTGCCAATAACGCTTTACCCTTCATATTCATCCTGACAATCCCCATTATTGTGGTTATTACGTGTGTTGTGATGTTGTTATTCAGCACTTTATATCGATTATTGGATAGCTACCCGTGCTTTAGCAGCATACTCTGCTAAAACATACCCGATTTTTATTATTTTGGAATAGCTAAATTTACATCCAGATAACAAATTCGTATTGGGGGAGAGGAGGAAAGGAAAGGACGTAAGCCCGATAAGCAAAGCGCCATCGGGCAAACATTTTGCCGGATGGCGACGTAAACGCCTTATCCGGCCTAAAAAAAACCCCCGAATTCACATTCGAGGGTTGATTGGCCATTCGTGAAAATTACGCTTCGATTGCGGCGCGCAGTTTTTTCATGGCGTTCTTTTCAAGCTGACGAACACGTTCAGCGGAAACGCCGTAGCGATCGGCCAGTTCCTGCAACGTAGACTTGTTGTCTTCGTCCAGCCAGCGGGCGCGGATAATATCCTGGCTACGCTCGTCCAGACCTTCCATTGCATGAGTCAGCTTGTTCGCGGCCTGATCTTCCCAGTTATCCTCTTCAATGCCATCAGCAAAGTTGGAGGATTTATCCTGCAGATACAGAACCGGAGCCATCGGCTGGCTGTCGGACTCGTCGTCCGAAGACATGTCGAACGTCATGTCCTGCGCCGCCATACGGGATTCCATTTCGCGCACATCTTTGCTGGAAACGCCCAGCTCGCGGGCAACCATTTCCACTTCATCCTGATTAAACCAGCCCAGACGCTGCTTGGTTTTACGCAGGTTAAAGAACAGCTTACGCTGTGCTTTGGTGGTCGCGACTTTCACGATACGCCAGTTACGCAGAACATATTCGTGGATCTCAGCTTTGATCCAGTGCACGGCGAAGGAAACCAGGCGCACACCCACTTCCGGGTTGAATCGACGCACGGCTTTCATCAGGCCGATATTACCTTCCTGAATCAGATCCGCCTGCGGCAGGCCATAGCCCGCGTAGTTACGAGCAACATGAACAACAAAGCGCAGGTGAGACAGGATCAGCGTTTTAGCTGCTTCCAGATCGCCCTGGTAATGCAGCTTTTCAGCCAGCGCCCGCTCCTCGTCAGCCGACAACATCGGCCACGCGTTCGCAGCCCGGATGTAAGACTCCAGGTTACCAACAGGGGCTAAAGCTAAATTTTGCATTTCTTTGGTCATTCAAATCCTCTCAATCTTTGTCATCTGGCGTTGGTAAAAACCAATAGCAACAACCATGCCAGAGCTTATGAGCAACGAGAATATCATTCAATCTTTTATCAGACAGTGATTTTATCCACAAGTTCCATGTCGTAATGTGTATAAATTACGCACAAAATGTGACATCACGATGAATGCGCCGGGAAGAGAAAACAGGGCTCTTTCCCTGCAGAGCGAACTACTCAGTGCAGGGAAAGATTATACCAGAGATTTTTTAATCGGGGGTAAAGTGGCGTAAATGTTGAACCGTGGCAAGCCAGGCTGCCACCCAGCCAATCATTGAGCATACCAGCAGGAGTAGCAGGCACTCATCGAATGATAAGCCGTTGATATCAAACTTCGTTCCGAAAATTTGCGCCACTTCCGTGACTGCTGACGACAGTCGCATCACCAAAATTTCTGACAAAATCAGTGAAAGAAATGCGCCAGAAAAACCGAGCAGCGCGCCGCCGTAGAGGAACGGACGTAGGATAAATCCATCCGTTGCACCAATCAGTTTCTGCACGTTAATGGTATCGCGACGCGCAAAAATGCTCAGACGCACACTGTTACCGATGACCAGGAAGACTGCCGCAACCATCAGCACGCCAATCATCGCGGACACACGACCGACCAGGCCCGTTAACGCCGCCAGTCGCGCAAACCAGCTGTCATCCATGCGTACTTCATCGATACCGTTGATTTGCGCAATGCGATCACGCAGCGTGTTCAGTGATTCCGTGCCCTGGAAATCCAGTTTCGGAATCACCACCGCCACGGCCGGAAGTGGGTTTTCTTCCAGCATATCCAGCGCGCCGCCAAAGCCGGACCAGTTACGGAATTCGCCCAGCGCATCGTCACGGGAGAGGTAATTCACTTTCTCCACGCCCTGCTCGGCCTGTAACTGCCCCACCACACGTGCCGCCGCATCATCATCCAGCGTTTTTTGCAGATATACGGTGATCTGCGGGGACGGGTAATACTGGCTTGCCGCCTGGTTCACGTTCTTGTAGACCATGTAACAAACACTTGGCAACGTCAGTGAGATCGCGATAACCATCACCGTCAGGAACGTCGCCAGCGGCTTGCTTTTCAGATCCTGCAACGCCCCCTGGAACGCATAGCGCACTTGCTCGTTAAAGACGTTGGTTTTACGCGAGTTCGGTTTTGGCGACGCTTTCGCACGTTTTGGCGCGTTGCGACCGCCCTCTCCTGGCGCACCGCCCGATTTACGGAAACGATCCAGTCGTCCACCGAACTGTTTGATTTGATTGATAGCGTCGCGTCTATTCATTCACCAGGCCTCCGTGCAGGTGTCCGTCACTCAGGACAAGCTGGCGATAAGAACGACGGGAGATCAGCCCAATATCGTGCGTCGCCATTAATACCGTTACCCCGACGCGATTAAACTCTTCGAACAGACGCAGGATCCCTTCTGACAGCGCATCATCAAGGTTCCCCGTCGGTTCATCCGCCAGCAGTACCGCAGGCTTGTTCACCACCGCACGGGCGATGCCCACACGCTGCTGTTCACCGCCGGAGAGTTGAATCGGGAAGTTCTTCGCTTTGTCCAACAGCCCGACTTTATCCAGCGCCGCCGACACGCGACGACGAATATCGTCCCCGCTGGCACCCGCAATGATCAGTGGGATTGCCACGTTGTCGAAGACGGTTCTGTCCATCAACAGGTGGTGATCCTGAAAAATCATGCCGATCTGACGACGCAGAAACGGCACTTCACGGTTTTTCAAACGGCTGATGTCGTGCCCGCTGAAGTAGATCTTCCCGGCACTGGGCCGTTCAATTCCACAGATCAGCTTCAGCAGGGTACTTTTACCCGCGCCGGAGTGGCCGGTCAGAAACGCCATCTCGCCAGGCTGCATATGGAATGTGACTCCCTGCAGCGCTTGTCTCCCACCGAGATAGGCCTTGCTGACATGTTCAAAGCGAATCATTGTTAATCCTCTCGGGCAAAAAGTGCCTCTATAAAATCGCCCGCTTTAAACGGACGTAAATCCTCGATACGTTCGCCCACTCCGATATAGCGGATAGGGATGCCAAACTGATCGGCAACCGAGAAAATGACCCCACCTTTCGCCGTTCCGTCCAGCTTGGTCAGGGTGATACCGGTTAAACCCACCGCTTCATGGAACAGTTTGGCCTGGCTTATCGCATTCTGCCCGGTACTGGCATCGATAGTCAGCATAACTTCATGCGGCGCATCAACGTCCAGCTTCTTCATCACGCGAACGATTTTTTTCAATTCTTCCATCAGGTGCGATTTGTTCTGCAAACGCCCTGCGGTATCAGCGATCAGCACATCTACGTTTCGCGCCTTCGCCGCCTGAATGGCGTCAAAGATAACGGACGCGGAATCCGCACCGGTATGCTGAGCAATCACCGGAATATTGTTACGCTGACCCCAGACCTGCAACTGCTCTACCGCCGCGGCACGGAAAGTATCGCCCGCCGCCAACATCACTGATTTACCCTGCTGCTCAAACTGACGCGCCAGCTTGCCAATGGTGGTGGTTTTACCCACGCCGTTAACACCAACCATTAAGATAACAAATGGCGTTTTACCCTCAACATTCAGCGGTTCATCAACTTTAGCCAGAATCTCGCCCATCTCATCTTTCAACAGGCCGTACAACGCTTCTGCATCTTTGAGCTGCTTGCGGCTGGCGCCTTCCGTCAGATTTGCAATGATCTTGCGGGTTGTTTCTACGCCCACATCGGCGATCAGCAGTTGCTCTTCCAACTCTTCAAACAGATCATCGTCGATCTTTTTACCACGGAACAGACTGATAAATCCGGAACCGAGGTTTTCTTTTGTTTTCAGGAGGCTACGCTTCAGGCGCGCAAAGAAACCTTCTTTCGTCGGTTTTTCCTGCTCCTGCACAGCGTCTTCTACCACCGCCTCTTCTGCTGCTGGCGTGTCTTCAACAGGCTCAACAATCGCAGCATCTTCAGCAATTTCTTCCACCGCTTCAGCTGCCAACGCCTGTGATTCCAGCTCTTCATCAGTTAGCTGTGGCTCGTTTTCAGCTTCTTCTTCAACGGCTTCAACAATTTCAACGGTTTCCGCTTCAGCCTGCCACTCTTCTGGTGAAACGTCTTCGGCTTTAACCTCTTCCGGCAGCGGTAATTCTTCGTGTTCGGTCACTGCCGCGGGTGCCGGAGTTTCCACTATGGATTCAACGACCGGTTCAACGTGCGGTTGCTGTTGTTGAACAACAGGTTCTTCTTCCGGCTGCAGTTTTTCAATTTCCGCAACCTGTTCAGTGACGTCAACAACTTCAGCGGCAAAGGCTTCTGTTTCCGCCTCACTATGCGTTTCCTGCGCGCGTGACGGCTCATCAACGACGGTAGCTTCTTCAGTAACCGGTTGTTGCTCTTCGTTTTTTAGTTCTGTCTCGTTTTCCGGTGCCTGCTCTTTTTGACCAAAGCCCAGCCAGGAAAAAAAGCCACGTTTTTTCTCTTTCGCCATTTGCGACTACACTCCCCCGCTGTTGCTTCATGGCACAGCGTCAACGCTATGTACATAGCAGCTAAAAAAATGATGAAATAGTCTATCACTTAACTTAACTCACATCACCGCCTGGAATGACATGCTATAGGCGGATTGAGCAATAATAGAAATGAAAAAACCGAATCACTCAGGCAGCGGTCAGATCCGCATTATTGGCGGGCAATGGCGAGGCCGTAAACTCCCGGTTCCGGACAGTCCGGGTCTACGCCCAACGACCGACCGTGTACGCGAAACGCTGTTTAACTGGCTGGCCCCGGTGATGGTCGATGCTCGTTGCCTTGATTGCTTTGCTGGCAGCGGCGCATTGGCTCTGGAAGCACTCTCCCGCTATGCGGCAGATGCCACGCTTCTGGAGATGGATCGCGCAGTTTCGCAGCAGTTACAAAAAAATCTCGCCACGCTGAAGGCAACACATGCCCGCGTCATCAACGCCAACACCCTGACGTTTTTAGCCCAGACGGGTACACCGCATAACGTGGTGTTTGTTGATCCACCGTTTCGCAAAGGATTACTGGAAGAAACATTAACACTTCTGGAAACTCACGGCTGGCTGGCAAACGAAGCGTATATTTACGTTGAAAGCGAAGTCGAAAACGGCCTGCCTGCGGTTCCGGTTAACTGGTCATTGTATCGCGAAAAAGTGGCTGGGCAGGTTGCTTATCGCCTGTATCAACGTGAAGCACAAGGAGAGCAACATGCTGATTAATCTGGGACGTCTGTTAATGCTGTGTGTCTGGGCATTCCTGCTCCTGAATATTTTTCAACCGTTCCCACGTCCGCTCAATATCTTCGTGAATGTGGCGCTGGTGTTTATGGTGCTGATGCACGGCATGCAGTTGGCGCTGCTGAAATCCACCATGCCGAAAGATGGCCCACAAATGACCCGCGGCGAGAAAATCCGTATTTTTCTGTTTGGCGTATTTGAGTTGCTGGTGTGGCAGAAGAAGATTAAGAGCCAGTTGAAGAAATAAATTGAGATCCCTTCGCCCGGTGGCGCTCTGTTTACCGGGCCTACGGACTTGTAGGCCGGATAAGGCATCAGCCGCCATCCGGCATTCGTTGGGTAAAATCAACAAAACGCGAACCCTTGTAGCTCAGCGTGCCTTTGTCGCCAACCGTTAGCGCATGATACTGCTGGGCATCAAGACGAAAGGTCTGCTCCAGGCCGCCGCTTTGCGGTTTGAAGCTGGCTTCATAGCGCATGCTGGTGCCCGCTGGCGTCACTTCCTGTTGACGTGAACGCCGGTCATTTAGCGGCTTCTCTCGCTTATTACTCACCACCACCCTCTTTTGCACCAACGGTGCAGCATCATTTTCCGCTTTTTCCCGCCGCTGCTGGACAAAGCGAAACGACGCGGCAATAACGATTAAGACAATGATCACAATAAAAAAAAGGGGTGGCTTACTCATATTATTAACCCATCAGAAAATGCGGGAATAAGCATACCTTGCCTGTTATGGTGTTGTCATCTGGCGGTATCGGACTCTACACTGGTCAATAGAGCCGTAAGCACCCCGCTTACGAAAAAATAACGAATTCAAGGAACTAAGATGCTTTGGTCGTTTATCGCTGTTTGTCTTTCCGCATGGTTGTTCGTGGATGCTTCCTATCGTGGGCCCGCCTGGCAACGCTGGGTCTTTAAACCCCTGACGTTATTGCTCCTGCTGCTGCTGGCCTGGCAGGCGCCAATGTTTAACGCTATCAGCTATCTGGTGCTGGCTGGCCTGCTTGCCTCGCTGCTGGGTGATGCGTTGACGCTATTGCCACGTCAACGTCTGTTGTACGCCATTGGCGCGTTTTTCCTGTCACACCTGCTGTATACCATTTACTTTGCCAGCCAAATGACGCTGTCGTTCTTCTGGCCTTTACCGCTGGTGCTGCTGGTGTTAGGTGCGTTGCTGATCGCTGTGATCTGGACTCGTCTGGAAGAACTGCGTATCGCCATTTGTACCTTTGTCGGTATTACTCTGATGATGGTCTGGATGGCAGGCGAACTGTGGTTCTTCCGCCCGACGGCTCCGGCGCTGTCAGCATTTTTGGGGGCCTCTCTCCTGTTCATCGGCAACATTGTCTGGCTGGGGAGCCATTATCGTCGCCGCTTCCGCGCCGATAACGCAATTGCCGCCGCCTGCTACTTCGCCGGGCATTTCCTGATTGTTCGTTCGCTGTATCTTTAAAAATCCTTGACTCTGGAGTCGACTCCAGAGTGTATCCTCCGGTTAATACGAAATGATTATCAATCGGAGGATGCCATGTCGACACCAGAGGCCAATGGCAAAAAAGCCCCACAGTTTTCTTCATTCAAGCTCGCGCCTGCGCCGCAGAAAGCTGATGACTGCTGCTGTGAAGGCAGTTGCTCAACCCCACCGCCCGTATCCGATACCGTACAAGGTACCCGCTATTCCTGGAAAGTGGCGGGCATGGACTGTGCGGCCTGCGCCCGAAAAGTAGAGAATGCGGTCCGCCAGGTCAGCGGCGTTAACCAGGTCCAGGTTCTGTTCGCCACTGAAAAACTGGTGGTCGATGCCGGTTCCGATATCCGCCAGCAAGTTGAAAACGCGGTGCAAAAAGCAGGCTATACCCTGCGCGATGAGCACGCGACGGACGCCGCCTCCGAGTCACGTTTTAAAGAAAATCTGCCGCTGATTTCATTGATTATCATGATGGCCATCAGTTGGGGACTGGAGCAGTTCAATCACCCCTTCGGCCAGATAGCCTTTATCGCCACCACACTGGTGGGTCTGTACCCCATTGCACGTCAGGCGCTGCGCCTGATGAAGACCGGTAGCTACTTTGCCATTGAAACGCTGATGAGCGTCGCCGCCATCGGGGCATTGTTTATCGGTGCAACGGCGGAAGCGGCCATGGTACTGCTGTTGTTTTTAATTGGTGAGCGCCTGGAAGGATGGGCTGCCAGCCGCGCCCGTAAAGGGGTCAGCGCGCTAATGGCGCTGAAGCCGGAAACCGCCACGCGTCTGCGTAACGGCGAGCGCGAAGAGGTGGCCATTAACACCCTCCAGCCAGGCGACATCATTGAAGTTGCCGCCGGAGGACGTTTACCCGCCGACGCTAAACTGGTTTCGGGTTTTGCCAGCTTTGATGAAAGTGCATTGACGGGTGAATCTATTCCGGTTGAGCGGACTTTGGGCGAAAAAGTCCCGGCAGGCGCCACCAGCGTAGACCGTCTGGTCACCCTCGAAGTTCTCTCTGAGCCCGGTGCCAGCGCGATTGACCGTATTTTGAAACTGATTGAAGAGGCCGATGAGCGTCGCGCCCCTATTGAGCGTTTTATTGATCGCTTCAGCCGGATTTATACACCGGCCATCATGGCGATTGCCTTGCTGGTTACGCTGGTTCCGCCGCTGCTGTTTGCCGCTTCCTGGCAGGAATGGATTTATAAAGGGCTAACGCTGCTGCTAATCGGTTGCCCGTGCGCACTGGTTATTTCAACCCCTGCCGCAATCACTTCCGGATTAGCCGCAGCGGCGCGTCGCGGAGCGTTAATCAAAGGCGGTGCCGCCCTGGAACAGTTGGGCAGAGTCACGCAGGTGGCGTTTGATAAAACCGGCACACTGACCGTCGGTAAACCGCGCGTCACGGCGATTCATCCGGCAAGCGGGATAGACGAAGCCGCACTGCTGGCGTTGGCAGCGGCCGTTGAACAAGGCGCAACGCATCCGCTGGCCCAGGCCATTGTCCGTGAAGCACAAACGCGTGAACTGAGTATTCCGCTGGCGACAGAACAGCGTGCGCTGGTTGGCTCAGGGATTGAAGCACAGGTAAACGGCGAGCGCGTACTGATTTGCGCGGCAGGCAAACATCCTGCTGATGCCTTTGCCGGGCAGATAAGCGAACGGGAAAGCGCAGGCCAAACCGTCGCGCTGGTCGTGCGTAACGATGCCGTTCTCGGCGTACTGGCCTTGCAGGACACGCTGCGCGACGATGCCCGCACCGCCATCAGCGAGCTGAATCAACTCGGTGTGAAAGGGGTAATCCTGACCGGCGACAATCCGCGTGCGGCAGCCGCTATTGCCGCTGAACTGGGGCTTGAATTCAAAGCGGGGCTGTTACCGGAAGATAAAGTGCGGGCCGTTACCCAGCTCAACCAACTGTCACCGCTGGCGATGGTCGGCGATGGGATCAACGACGCTCCGGCAATGAAAGCCGCCACCATCGGCATTGCCATGGGTAGCGGAACCGATGTTGCGCTGGAAACTGCCGATGCGGCCCTGACGCATAACCGTCTGCGTGGCCTGGTGCAAATGATCCAGCTGGCGCGCGCAACCCACGCCAATATTCGACAAAACATTACGATTGCGTTGGGTCTGAAAGGGATTTTCCTTGTTACCACGCTGCTGGGGATAACCGGACTGTGGCTGGCAGTACTGGCAGATACGGGGGCGACGGTACTGGTGACCGCCAACGCGCTGCGGTTGTTGCGTAAAGGATAGTGCCTGTTTCTCGCCTGATGGCGCTTCGCTTATCAGGCCTACAGGCTGTTCGTCATTCGTAGGCCGGATTAGGCGCTTGCGCCGCCATCCGGCAAACCAGATTACTGGCCTTTGCGCACTAAATAACGGTACGGCAGCGAGTCGGTCTCTTTTGCCACCAGCTCATGTTCCATAAAAGTACAGAAGCCGGGAATATCGCGGGTTGTCGCCGGATCGTCTGCAACAATCAGCAGCGTCTCACCGGCCTGCATGCCACGCACGGTTTTACGCACCATCATGACCGGTTCCGGGCAGCGCAGCCCCTGCGCATCAAGAGTATGGTCGGGAGAAGTAAACAGATCGCTCATCGTAGTCTCATTTATACAAAAACGGCGTTATTTTACGCTCTGTTGTGGCGTAAGCCAATCAGGTTAACGATTGCGTGAAAAACAACCATTGCAATGTGTTTTTAAAGCAGTATCATGCGACGGTTTTTTATTGGGTTCCCTCACCCCATCCAACAAAAAGGTCACAATATGACTCCGTTTACACAAAATCAGCGCGTAAAAGCGTTGTTCTGGCTATCGCTATTTCATCTGCTGGTGATCACCTCCAGCAACTATCTGGTGCAGCTTCCGATCTCCATCTTTGGTTTTCATACTACCTGGGGCGCGTTTAGCTTTCCGTTTATTTTCCTCGCGACCGATCTGACCGTGCGTATTTTTGGCGCACCGCTGGCAAGACGCATCATCTTTGCCGTGATGGTTCCTGCGTTGCTGATCTCATATGGCGTGTCTTCACTGTTCTATATGGGCTCCTGGCAAGGTTTTGATGCGCTGCTGCACTTTAACCTGTTTGTCGCCCGTATCGCGGCCGCCAGTTTTATGGCTTACGCGCTGGGACAAATTCTGGATGTGCACGTCTTTAACCGCCTGCGTCAGAACCGTCGCTGGTGGCTCGCGCCTACGGCCTCAACGCTGTTTGGCAACATCAGCGATACGCTGGCGTTCTTCTTTATCGCCTTCTGGCGCAGCCCGGATGCCTTTATGGCCGAGCACTGGATGGAAATCGCGCTTGTCGATTACTGCTTCAAAGTGCTGATCAGCATTATTTTCTTCCTGCCGATGTATGGCGTGTTGCTGAATATGTTGCTGAAAAGGCTGGCAGATAAATCTGAAATCTCTGCATTGCAGACGAGTTAAAGGTTCATTTTCCGAGTTGTGATAAGATGGACGAATGAGCCGTTATGGCCGTTTATCGAAAGGAAGAAGTCAATGCGCAATCTGGTTAAATATGTCGGTATTGGCCTGCTGGTTATGGGGCTTGCGGCCTGTGATAATAGCGATACAAAAGCGCCAGCAGAGGGTGCTGCCGCACAAAGCAGCGCCGCCGGACAACCGGTTAACCTGCTCGACGGCAAACTCAGTTTTTCCCTGCCGGCAGACATGACCGATCAGAGCGGCAAGCTGGGCACTCAGGCCAACAACATGCACGTTTATTCTGACGCAACCGGCCAGAAAGCGGTGATTGTGATTGTCGGTGACGATACCAGTGAAGCACTGCCTGTACTGGCAAAACGTCTGGAAGACCAGCAGCGTAGCCGTGACCCGCAGCTGCAGGTGGTCACTAACAAGTCAATTGAGCTGAAAGGCCACACGCTGCAGCAGTTAGACAGCATCATTTCAGCGAAAGGCCAGACTGCCTACTCCTCCGTGGTGCTGGGTAAAGTGGACAACCAACTGCTGACCCTGCAAATCACGCTGCCTGCTGACGATCAACAGAAAGCGCAAACGACCGCAGAAAACATCATTAACACGCTGGTTATCCAGTAATCGTTAAGACGATGATGCGGCCTCCGGTGACGCCACCTGAGGCCGTTTTTTTAGCCGCCATGTCAGCAATAACGCCACCGCCACCAGCCCTGCGGCCGCCAGATAGATAACCGGTACCCCCGCCCATGTCATCACCAGCCCCGCCAAAGGCCCGGTGACGCCCAGCGACAAATCCATAAATACCGTATAGGTCGCCAGTGCCGCGCCCTGGTTCTGCTGCGGGACCGCTTTTACCGCGACCACACCCAGCGCCGGGAAGACTAACGAGAACCCTGCGCCGGCCAGTAGCACGCCGATTTTCGCCATCCACGGCATGGAAGCCATCCCGACCAGCAACAGCCCAACAATTTCGACGCTAAAGCAGATCATCGCGACATTCAGCCCGCCTAACCGGTTGATGCCATTTGGGAATAGCAGACGAGTACCAACAAACGTGCAGCTAAATAGCGTCAGCGCGAATGCCGCGCCGTCCCAGCCTTTTGCGTCGTAAAACAGGGTAATAAACGTGGCGATCACCCCAAAGCCGGCAGAGGCCAACGCCAGTGCCATGCCGTACGGCCAGACGCGCCCAAGCACCGCGCGAAACGGCATCGGTTTGCCCTTGCTGGCCTTCACTGCCGGACGCGGCAGCGCCAGCAATATTGCCAACAACGCCACGCCCATCACGGTCAGCGCCAGCCCCTGTAAGCCACCCCAGGCGTAGCACAGCACACCCAGCGGCGCACCTATCGCCATCGCCCCGTAGGTGACAATCCCGTTCCATGAAATCACCCGTCCAATGTGCATTGAGCCAACCACCCCAACGCCCCATAATGTAGAGCCGGTCCCGGCAAAGCTTTGCCCGATACCCAGAATCACGCGCCCGAGGCACAGCAGTAATAAACTGGCCAGCGGCCAGCCATGAGCGCTCCCTGCCAGCAAATAGCCCAGACCACTTAAAAAACAGCCGCACAGCCCAAATACCACAATTTTTTTCGGCCCCAGCAAATCGGCATAGCGACCGGCATGAGGGCGGCTCAACAACGTCGCGAAGTATTGCAGACTGATAACCAGCCCGGCCCAGAAGGCACTAAACCCCATCACATCATGGACATAACCAGGCAAAACCGCGAGCGGCAAGCCGATGGTCAGATAGCTGGCGAAGTTAAACATCACCACGGAGACAATGCGCAGATTGAGGCGTAAACCGCTCAGCGTCGGTTCAGCGACGGGTTCGGGCATGGGGGGTCACCACATATTCACAACAGTGTTTCATTTCTACCATGTTGCAGCCCAGAAATCAGTAACCAGATTAGGAATATCGGCAGCAAGCCAGCCGCTACACTTAATGCAAAAATGCACACAGGAAGAAGACATGACAACCATCCAGCCTGACAAAACAGGTTTGCACATTTTGCTTAAACTGGCCGCGCTGGTGGTGATCCTCGCGGGTATACACGCCGCAGCCGATATTCTTGTACAGCTACTGCTGGCCCTGTTTTTCGCCATTGTGTTGAATCCCCTGGTAACCTGGTTTATTCGTCGGGGGATCCGTCGCCCGGTTGCCATTACGCTGGTGGTCGTCGTGATGCTCATCGTCCTTACCGCGCTGGTTGGTGTCCTGGCGTCGTCGATCACAGAATTCATGGCCATGCTGCCCAAGTACAATAAGGAGCTGACGCGCAAAGTCCTGTATCTGCAAGAGATGGTGCCCTTTCTGAATTTGCATATGTCGCCAGAGCGCATCCTGCAACGTATCGATTCCGACAAGCTCATGACCTTCACAACCACGCTGATGACCAGCCTTTCCGGTGCGATGGCCAGCGTCGTTCTGCTGGTGATGACGGTGGTCTTTATGCTGTTTGAGGTACGCCACGTCCCCTATAAAATGCGCTTTGCGCTGAACAATCCGCAGATCCATATTGCGGGGCTGCATCGGGCATTAAAGGGCGTATCCCACTATCTGGCACTGAAAACGTTGCTCAGCTTATGGACTGGCGCCATCGTCTGGCTGGGGTTGGCGCTAATGGGCATTCAGTTCGCTCTGATGTGGGGCGTGCTGGCCTTCCTGCTCAATTATGTGCCCAATATAGGCTCGGTTATTTCCGCCGTGCCGCCTATGATTCAGGCGTTGCTGTTCAATGGCCTTTACGAGTGCGTGTTGGTCGGCGCGCTGTTTCTGGTGGTGCATATGGTGATTGGCAATATCCTTGAGCCGCGTATGATGGGGCATCGCCTGGGATTGTCGACGCTGATCGTTTTCCTGTCCCTGTTGGTATGGGGATGGCTGCTCGGTCCCGTGGGCATGTTGCTCTCCGTTCCGTTAACCAGCGTGTGTAAAATCTGGATGGAAACCACCACCGGCGGCAGCAAACTGGCCATTTTGCTTGGTCCCGGCAGACCCAAAAGTCGGCTACCCTGAAAAACTACCAACCGAGGTAGTTTTTATCTTTTGATATGCCCGTTAAACTGATATCCATACAGGTATATATCGCAATTTATCTTAAATAAAGAGTGAAAAGGATTTCATTTTTTAATAAAGAAAATACATAAGTCAAGGTGATGGTTTCTTTGCCAAAACGCATAAAAATAATGAATCCCCCCACAGCATTTAACTCAAACTATCTGCCTATATTTAAAGGTTATTTTATTTGATACGTTTTATCTAAAAATCTATACTTCTCGCCAATGATGATGCTGAAAAATTTCCGTTGAAGAAAGTCACCGAATATTACCATCCGGCAACCTCATCGCCTTGCTATCGGACACGTGAAATAAAATGCTGATTTAGCTTAAATAAAATCACAGGTGCTGCAGGGTGATCATTATTTCGAAGCTTATTATTAAACACGTATAAACAGTACTTTGATAGGGAGTTTTAATGAAACAGTATATTAAGTGGTTTGCGGCCATTGCCGTTGTCGGTGCGCTGGCGGGATGTGCGCGTACTGCGCCGATCGATCAAGTTCACACCAGCGTAAGCGCGGGGCACACTCAGGATCAGGTTAAAACCGCGATTCTGAAAGCGGGCATTCAACGCCAATGGGTCATGTCTGAAGCCGGTCCTGGTGTCATTAAAGCACGCCAACAAACTCGCGATCATGTGGCTGAAGTCCGTATCACTTATACCGCCACCAGCTATGACATTAAATACGACAGCAGCCTTAACCTGCAGGCTTCTGGTGGAAAAATCCATAAAAACTACAACCGCTGGGTACGCAATCTGGATAAAGACATCCAGCTCAATCTGTCAGCCGGTGCCAATCTGTAATTACGCCTAAAGTCGGGCCGAAAAGGCCCGATACTCTTACTCTCTGCCATTTAACAGGTTGTCCCCACATGTACGAACAGGATTCGCTTAGCGCACTGGATGCCATTACTGAAGCACAACGTATCGCCTTTGCCCCTATGCTTTTTCAAACCGCGTTGTGTCTGCGAAATGCGGGAGTACTCACCTGGCTGGACAAGCAAGGTAAACGCGGCGCCACGCTCGACGAAATTACCGAGAACAGCACCATCAACGAATATGCCGCCAGCATCCTGTTGGATATGGGGTTAAGTGGGCGAATCATTACCCACAAAGAAGGATATTATTACCTCGCAAAAGTCGGCCACTTCCTTTTACATGACACAATGACGCGTGTGAATATGGATTTCACCCAGGATGTTTGTTATCAGGGACTGTTCTATCTGGAGAATGCGCTGAAAGAAGGGAAACCCGCGGGATTAAAAATTTTTGGCGACTGGCCAACAATCTATCCTGCACTGTCGCAATTACCCCTGGCTGCGCGTGAAAGTTGGTTCGCTTTCGATCATTACTATTCAGATGGCGCATTTGATGCCGCATTGCCATATGTATTCGCCAGCGCCCCTGCAACCCTGTACGATGTCGGCGGAAATACCGGGAAATGGGCATTACGTTGTTGTCAACATGATGACAATATTGCAGTCACTCTATTAGATTTGCCGCAACAAATTGCACTTGCCCGCGAAAATATCGAAAATGCGGGATTATCCCATCGCATAAATTTCCATGCTGTGGATATGCTTAGCGACTCGCCTTTACCCGCAGAGGCAGATATCTGGTGGATGAGCCAATTTCTGGACTGTTTTTCCCCGGAACAAATTATCGCCATACTGAGCAACATTGCTCGGGTGATGAAACCGGGCGCGAAGCTGTGCATTATGGAACTGTTTTGGGATGCCCAAAAATTTGAAGCGGCCTCATTTAGCCTGAATGCGTCTTCGCTTTATTTTACCTGTATGGCGAATGGCAACAGCCGTTTCTACAGCGTAGAGAAGTTTTATCACTATCTGAATCAGGCAGGTTTTCAGGTAGATGAACGCCACGACAACTTAGGTGTTGGGCATACTTTATTGATATGTCAGAAGAAAAAATAAGAAACAATCGGAACAACCGATTTACCGCGGATACGCGTTGATGAAATTTGCTTTCAACATTATCGACTGGCAGGCCAAGGCGCCAGGATTAAGCGAAACAGAACAGTGGCAGGAATGGTCACGGTTTTCGCACGCCATCGATCCCACCGCGCCATTGGCTAAACTCAGCGAGTTACCGATGATGACGGCTCGCCGCCTCAGCTCCGGTAGCAAACTGGCCGTTGATTGCGGGCTGGCGATGCTACGCCGTCATGATATTGATGCCGTGTTGTACACCAGCCGCCATGGTGAACTGGAGCGTAATTACAGGATCCTGCACGCCCTGGCGACTGAGCAGGCACTCTCACCGACCGATTTTGCCCTCTCTGTGCATAATTCTGCGGTGGGAAACCTGACCATCGCCGCGAAAAAACCGATTGTCTCCTCCTCGCTTTCTGCAGGCAGGGATACGTTCCAGCAGGGGCTGTGCGAAGTCATCGGGCTGTTGCAGGCGGGATATCAGCGCGTATTGATGGTCGATTTCGACGGTTTTCTGCCCGAGTTTTATCATCCACAGTTGCCGCCTGATATGCCAACATGGCCGTTTGCCGTCGCACTGGTTATTGAATCCGGTGATCGCTGGCAATGCGAAACCCGTCCACACCACGCGCAAGGTGAGACGCCATTGCCACAAAGCCTGTTGTTTTTACAGCATTATTTGCAAGATACCGCGGCGTTTACCCTGCCAGGCGAGCGCGTACAGTGGCAGTGGAGTCAGGGATGAACACGATTTTCCTGCGGCTTAATTGGGTATGGCGACTGGTGATGACCGGTTTTTGCTTTGCCCTGTTTGGCCTCGGCGGACTGCTCCTTTCTACCGTCTGGTTTAACGTATTGCTCATCGCGGTATGGGATAAAGCCCGACGTCGGCGTATCGCCAGACGCAGCATTGCTGCCAGTTTTCGCCTCTTTTTAACGGTGGTAAAGCGACTTGGCGTGCTGGATTACCAGATTGCAGGACGAGACATTTTACGCAACGAACAAGGGTGCCTGGTCGTCGCCAATCATCCGACGCTCATCGACTACGTGCTACTGGCCTCGGTCATGCCAGAAACCGACTGTCTGGTGAAAAGCGCATTACTAAAAAACCCGTTTCTCGGCGGCGTGGTCCGGGCAGCAGATTATCTGATTAACAGTCAGGCTGATGCGCTGTTACCTGCGTGCCAGCAACGTCTGGAACAAGGCGATACCATTTTAATTTTCCCCGAGGGAACCCGTACACGCCCCGGAGAGGAAATGACGTTACAGCGTGGTGCGGCGAATATCGCCGTACGCTGCAGCAGCGATTTACGCATCGTCACCATTAACTGCAGCGAACAAATGCTGGATAAAGAAAGCAAATGGTACGACGTCCCATCGATAAAGCCCATGTTCACCATTTCAGTACACGAACGGGTTAAGATCGACCAATTTTACGACGCAAATTCACAAGAACCGGCGCTGGCCGCAAGGCAGTTGAACCGGCATCTTTTGCTTCAATTACAACCAGGTACTTTACCTCTTTCAGGAATTAATGATGCAAGCGCTTTATCTTGAAATCAAAAATCTCATTATAACGACATTGAATCTCGACGAACTGACAGCTGACGATATTGATACCGAAGCGGCACTCTTTGGCGATGGATTAGGTCTGGACTCAATCGACGCCCTGGAGCTGGGGCTGGCGGTGAAAAACGAGTATGGCGTGGTCCTCTCAGCAGAGAGCGAAGAAATGCGTCAGCACTTCTTCTCCGTCGCCACGCTGGCATCGTTCATTCACGCGCAACGTGCCTGAGGATAGTCCGTTATGACCGAACAAAAAGCCATTTACGAAGAAGTCTCCTCACTGCTGGTCAAGCTGTTTGAAGTCGACCCGCAGGACATTAAGCCTGAGGCGCGCCTGTACGAAGATCTGGAGCTCGACAGCATCGACGCCGTCGACATGATCGTGCATCTGCAAAAGAAAACCGGTAAGAAAATCAAGCCGGAAGAGTTCAAAGCAGTACGCACCGTACAAGATGTCGTCGACGCGGTAGAACGCCTTCTCAAAGAAGCGTAATTCACCGTGTCGGGCACTCGCTCGCTGCCAGTCGTACAACTGCTAACAGGCCTACTGTTGTTGGCCTGGCCGTTTTTGATCTGGTTTGGCCTTGCGCATAACAGTCTGCACTGGTTGCTACCGTTGATGGCGCTACTCCTTTTTTTACGCTTTCGCCAGACCCGGCGACAGGCGGGGCCGTTGCGCGTCGTGACACAGGTCGTGGCGGTCGCGGGTATCACCTTGTGCATTGCCAGTTATCTGCTCAAGACGCATCAGTTGCTGCTGTTTTACCCGGTAGTGGTAAACGGCGTCATGCTGTCGGTATTTGGTGGCTCTCTGTGGTCCGCAATGCCCATTGTTGAACGCCTGGCGCGGCTGCGCGACCCAAATCTGCCCGAGGCAGGAGTACGCTACACTCGCCGTGTGACGCAAATCTGGTGCGCCTTTTTCATCATCAACGGCAGCGTTGCGCTCTTTACCGCACTGAATGGCGATATGACTCTGTGGACGACCTGGAACGGTATGGTTTCCTATCTGCTGATGGGAACATTGATGGTCGGCGAGTGGTTAGTTCGCCAACTGGTGATAAAACGAGATACCCAATGAAGCAGCCCCTCACACTTGCTCAATGGCTCTGTGACCCACGCCCGAACGACGTTCCTGTTGCGTGGCAGGAAGAGCATACCTGGACGCTGGGTCATCTGCGCCACGATGTGGCCCAGTTGATAACGTACCTGCAGCGGCAGGAAGGTGAACGCTGGGCATTGTGCTTCGAGAACAGCTATTTATTTATCGTCGCGCTGCTGGCCACGCTACATGCTGGCAAAACGCCGGTGATCCCAGGGCATTGTCGCGTTTCGTTGTTAAACGAGCAGCACAGGTTGTTTGACGGCGTACTGAGCGATAAAGCGCTGGAGTGGCAGGGAACGCTGCGGGTGGTCAGTTCTGCCATGACATCCGTGACCCACGACATCACCTTTCCGGCAATACGCAGCGACGCCTTTGTGGAGCTGTTCACTTCCGGTTCGACCGGCCAGCCGAAACGCGTGATCAAACCGATCGCGCGTCTGGATAGCGAAGCGGCATTGCTCGCGACGCGCTTTGCCGATCGTCTGGCAGGTTGCCGGGTGGTCGCGTCTGTGGTTCCGCAACATCTGTATGGTCTGACGTTTCGTATCTTCTTGCCAATGGCCTTAGGTCTGCCGCTGCACGCGGCAATGCTGTGGTATGCCGAACAACTGGCGGCGTTGAGCTCTGATCATCGGTATGCGTTTATCAGCAGTCCGGCGTTTCTGAAACGCCTCGACCATCACCTGGCGCCGCCGCCGGTCGAACTGATTCTGTCTGCGGGCGGTATGCTGCCCTGGCAGGACGTCGCGCAGGCTGCTGACTGGCTGAATGTCTGGCCCGATGAGATCTACGGCAGCACTGAAACCGGAGTCCTTGCGTGGCGTTATCGCCATCAAGATGATGTGGCATGGCTGCCTTTTCCCGGCGTCAGATTCCAGCCAGAAAATGACGCGTTTCGCGTATTTTCACCGCTAATTGCCGCTGATGATGGCCTGTTGCTGGATGATATTCTGCAATTTACTGAAAACGGTCAGTTTCGCCTGATGGGCAGGCGCGGGCGAGTTGTCAAAATTGAAGAGAAACGCATTTCACTCAGCGAAGTGGAGCAACGCTTGCTGGCGCTGGACGGTATCCGTGACGTCGCGGCATTGCCGGTCTCACGCGGGGGGCGCCAGGGCGTTGGCGTCCTGCTGGTACTGGATGACAAAGCCCATCAACACTGGCTCGCGTGCGGAGGAAAACCGCAAGAACTGACCTGGCGACGTTCGCTGTTGCCCTGGCTGGAGCCGGTCGCCGTTCCCCGCTACTGGCGGGTGATTGATGAGATTCCGGTCAACAGTATGAACAAGCGTGTCTATGCGCAATTACAGGAGTTATTTCATGAAACCCCATGAAATCGAGCGCCATCAGGCACAGCCTCAACAGGCTGAGATTGTTTTACATCTCGACCCTTCGCTGTTTTGGTTCAGCGGACATTTTGCCGTGCAGCCACTGCTGCCAGGCGTTGCACAGCTGGATTGGGCGATGCATTACGCCACCACGTTGCTGGTCCCTGGCTGGCGTTTTCACAGTATTCAGAACGTGAAGTTCCAGTCACCGCTATTGCCTGAAACCACCGTCACCCTGAGCCTGAGCTGGCAGGAAGAACGTCAGATGCTCTCTTTTAGTTACCAGCGCCACGACGGTGAAGCGCGCCATACCGCCAGCAGCGGGAAGATTCGGTTATGCCGCTGACGTTTTCCCCGTGCGTGTTGATCCCCTGCTATAACCACGGCGCGATGATGTCGGGCGTATTGGATCGTCTTCAGCCGTTCAATCTCCCCTGCATTGTGGTGGACGATGGCAGCGACAAGACCACACAAGACGAACTGGCACGCCTGGCGGCAGAATACCGCAATCTGACGTTAATTCGCCTGCCGGTCAACGCAGGCAAAGGCGCGGCGGTGATTAGCGGAATACAGGCGGCGGCAGATGCCGGGTTCAGTCATGCCGTGCAGGTCGATGCCGACGGGCAGCATGCCATTGAAGATATTCCCAGGCTGCTTGCATTAGCAAAAGAACATCCGACAGCGCTCATTTCCGGGCAACCGATTTACGATGATTCTGTTCCTCGCTCACGCCTGTACGGACGCTGGGTAACCCACATCTGGGTGTGGATAGAAACGCTCTCGTTGCAGCTAAAAGACAGTATGTGCGGCTTCCGGGTGTATCCGGTGGCACCTACACTGCAACTGGCACAGCGCGTGACGCTCGGCAAACGGATGGATTTTGATACCGAAGTGATGGTGCGCCTCTACTGGCAAGGCAACACCAGCTATTTTATCCCAACGCGAGTCACCTATCCGCAGGACGGGCTATCCCATTTCGACGCGCTCAAAGACAATCTGCGCATTTCATTAATGCACACTCGCCTGTTTTTTGGCATGTTGCCGCGCATCCCCTCCCTGCTTTTTCGTCGTTCATCAACACACTGGGCGCAACAGCAGGAAGTCAAAGGGCTGTGGGGAATGCGTCTGATGCTGCTGGTCTGGCGTTTACTCGGTCGCAAAGCCTTCTCCCTGCTACTGTATCCGGTAGTCGGCGTTTACTGGCTCACCGCATCAACTGCCCGAAAAGCTTCTCAGAGCTGGATTAGCCGCGTACGGGCGCAACTGATCGCACGCCGGATGCCAGTACCGTCAAACCTGACCAGTTATCAGCATTTCCTGCGTTTTGGCGGCGCGATGCTGGATAAGATTGCCAGCTGGCGCGGTGAGCTGCACATCGGCCGCGATGTTGTTTTTGCACCAGGCGCTGAAGAGACGCTAAATGTCAGCGACCCGCGAGGAAAACTGCTGCTGGCTTCGCATCTGGGCGATGTCGAAGCCTGTCGGGCACTGGCCCAGCTGCAGGGCAGTAAAACAATCAATGCGTTGGTATTTAGCGATAACGCCCAACGCTTTAAACAAATTATGGAAGAAATGGCCCCGCAGGCTGGGTTAAACCTGCTGCCGGTGAACGATATCGGCCCGGATACCGCCATTCTGCTCAAAGAGAAACTGGATCGTGGCGAATGGATAGCCATCGTCGGCGATCGCATCGCCGTCACGACCCAACGTGGCGGCGAATGGCGTGTCTGCTGGAGCCGCTTTATGGGACACGTTGCGCCATTCCCACAGGGCCCGTTCATTCTTGCGTCTATTTTACGCTGCCCGGTGGATCTGATTTTCGCCCTGCGCCAGCAGGAGAAGCTACATATCCACTGCGAACCGTTTGCTGACCCGCTGCTCTTGCCACGCGCTACCCGACAACAGGCATTACAACATACCGTCGATCGCTACGCCGAACGCCTTGAGCACTATGCACTTCAGTCGCCACTCGACTGGTTTAACTTTTTCGATTTCTGGCAACTGCCGGACACCAAAGACAAGGAGTAAAGGGTGCTTAACGATCCCCGCTTTACGGCTGAAGTCGAGCTGACCATTCCGTTTCACGACGTCGATATGATGGGTGTAGCGTGGCATGGCAACTACTTCCGCTATTTCGAGATTGCCCGTGAGGCACTGCTGAACCAATTCGATTACGGTTATCGGCAGATGAAAGAATCTGGCTATCTGTGGCCCGTGGTCGATACGCGGGTAAAGTATCGCAATGCCCTGACTTTCGAGCAGCGTATCCGTGTACGCGCTCAAATTAAAGAGTTCGAAAATCGCCTGCGTATCGGCTACGAAATTTTTGATGCTGAAACAGGGAAACGCGCCACAACAGGCTACACCATCCAGGTCGCCGTCGACGAAAAAAGCCGTGAACTGTGCTTTGTCAGCCCCGATATTCTGTTTGAACGGATGGGAGTGACACCATGAAATTATGGCCATTGCTTCTGCTGCTCGTCAGCCCTTTCGTCAGTGCTCTGACGCTTGACGCCCTGCAACAGCGTTTTACCGAACAACCGGTGGTTCGCGCCCACTTCGATCAAACCCGGACGATAAAGGATCTGCCGCAGCCGCTGCGATCTCAGGGCAACATGTTGATCGCCCGCGACCAGGGTCTGTTATGGGACCAAACCGCGCCGTTCCCGATGCAGTTGCTACTGGATGACAAACGGATGGTTCAGGCGATTAACGGTCAACCGCCGCAGACCATCACCGCGGAGAATAACCCGCAAATGTTCCAGTTTAACCATCTGCTACGGGCGCTATTCCAGGCGGATCGTAAGGTGCTGGAACAAAACTTCCGCGTGGCGTTTGCAGACTTAGGGGACGGTCGCTGGACGCTGCGCCTGACGCCAATCACCACCCCGCTGGATAAGATTTTTGCGACGATTGATTTAGCCGGCAAGACCTATCTGGAGAGTATTCAGCTCAATGATAAGCAGGGCGATCGTACCGATATCGCGCTTTCCCAACACCAACTCACGCCAGCGCAACTGACCGATGACGAACGCCAACGCTTTGCCGCCCAGTAAACGCCCCGCGCTGCTATGGGGGGCCGCCTGCCTGATTCTGCTTGGCGTCCTGCTGACGCTGCTACCTCAGGCCCGGCTTAACAGCAGCGTGCTGGCCATGTTGCCAAAGCAGACGCTGGGGGCCATCCCGCCGAGTCTGAACGAGGGGTTTATGCAGCGCCTTGACCGGCAATTGGTCTGGCTGGTGAGCCCCGGTAAACAACCGGACCCGGCGGCGGCGCGCGACTGGCTGGCGCTACTGCAAAAATCGCACGCGCTGGCCCAGGTGAAAGGCCCGATGGATGCCAACAGCCAGCAGGCCTGGGGGGCTTTCTTCTGGCAACATCGTAACGGCCTGATAGATAACGACACCCGCGCCCGTCTGCAAAACGGCGGCGAAGCGCAGGCCCAGTGGATTCTGTCCCAGCTTTACTCGGCGTTCTCCGGCGTCAGCGGCAAAGAGCTACAAAACGACCCTCTCATGCTGATGCGCGGCTCGCAGTTGGCCATGGCTAAAAATGGGCAGCGTTTACGCCTGATGGACGGTTGGCTGGTCACGCAGGACGAACAAGGCAACTACTGGTATCTGTTGCATGGTGAGCTGACCGGCTCATCGTTTGATATGCAACAGACGCACCAATTGGTCACCACGCTGAATACGCAGGAAGGTGAGTTCAAAACCCACTATCCGCAGGCACAACTGCTGTCTCGCGGGACGCTGTTCTACAGCGATTACGCCAGCCAGCAAGCGAAACAGGATATCTCGACCCTCGGTATAGCGACCGTGATCGGGGTGATCCTGCTCATCGTGGCCGTGTTTCGTTCGCTACGCCCGCTGCTGCTGTGCCTGATTTCAATTGGTATTGGCGCGCTGGCGGGAACCGTCGTCACGCTGCTGATTTTTGGCGAGCTCCATCTGATGACGCTGGTGATGAGCATGAGCATCATCGGTATTTCCGCCGACTATACGCTCTACTATTTGACCGAGCGAATGGTGCACGGTGCAGAAACATCGCCATGGCAAAGCCTTGCCAAAGTACGCAATGCCCTGCTGCTGGCACTGCTCACTACCGTGGCGGCTTATCTGATTATGATGCTGGCCCCCTTCCCCGGTATTCGCCAGATGGCGGTATTCGCGGCGGTGGGTCTGAGTGCCTCGTGCCTGACGGTCATTTTCTGGCACCCATGGTTGTGTCGTCGCTTGCCGGTGCGCCCGGTTCCGGCAATGGTACTCATGCTACGCTGGCTTGCCGCCTGGCGGCGGAATAAGACATTATCCGTTGGCCTGCCGGTGGCGCTGGCATTGTTCTCGTTGGCAGGTATGGCGACGCTACGTGTAGACGATGATATCTCCCAGTTACAGGCACTGCCGCAGGGCATTCTCGCTCAGGAAAAAGCGATTACCGCCCTGACCGGGCAAAGCGTCGACCAGAAGTGGTTTGTCGTGTACGGCAAATCCGCTCAGCAAACGCTGGAGCGACTGGAAGCCTTTACTCCCGCGCTGGAAGAGGCAAAAAAAGACGGATTACTCAGCGGATATCGCACCATTCCGTTAAATTCGCTCACCCGGCAGCAGCAGGATCTCACCCTGTTAAAAGATGCCGCACCCGCCGTCACAAAGGCCTTAAACAGCGCCGGACTGGCAACGGTGAAACCCGATCTTAGCGCTATGCCGGTCACCGTCGATGCCTGGCTTTCCAGCCCGGCCAGTGAAGGCTGGCGCTTGCTGTGGCTGTCGCTGGCGGACGGCGAAAGCAGCGTGCTGGTTCCCGTTGAAGGCGTGAAACACAGTGATGCTTTAAACACACTCAGCACGAAATATTCCGGCGTGGCGTGGGTGGATCGTAAGAGCAGCTTTGACAATCTGTTTGCCCTTTATCGCCATATTCTGACCGGCTTGCTGTGCGTTGCGCTGGCGGTAATTGCCTGTGGCGCCGTGATTCGACTTGGCTGGCGTAAGGGCTTAATTAGCCTGGTCCCCTCCGTGTTGTCTTTAGGTTGTGGTCTGGCGGTACTGGCCCTGAGTGGTCATGCGCTCAACTTGTTCTCACTGCTGGCATTGGTGTTGGTACTGGGAATTGGCATTAACTACACGCTGTTTTTCAGTAATCCACGCGGCACGCCGCTGACGTCGCTACTGGCTATCACGCTGGCGATGATGACCACGCTCCTGACGCTCGGCATGCTGGTCTTTAGCGCCACTCAGGCAATCAGCAGTTTTGGCATTGTGCTGGTAAGCGGCATTTTCACCGCCTTCCTGCTGTCACCGCTGGCGATGCCAGGGAAAAAAGAGAAAAAAAGAAGATGATTAAACAGATATTCTGGCGCACCGCTGCGCTGGTCGCCACGCTGATGCTGGCCGGATGCAGCCACTCACAGCCCGAACAAGAAGGCCGACCACAGGCGTGGCTGGAGCCGGGCGCACGCGTGACGCTACCCGCGCCGGGGATCTCTCCGGCGGTCAGTTCCCAGCAGCTCCTCACCGGCAGTTTTAACGGTAAAACCCAGTCGCTGCTGGTGATGCTTAACGCCGATGATAAAAAACTCACCCTGGCAGGCCTCTCTTCTGTCGGTATCCGCCTGTTCCTCGTCACTTACGATGAAAAAGGGCTGCATGCCGAACAATCAATCGTGGTGCCGCAGCTGCCGCCAGCCAGCCAGGTGCTCGCCGACGTGATGCTCAGCCACTGGCCGATTAGCGCCTGGCAGCCGCAGCTGCCTGAGGGCTGGACGCTCACCGATATCGGCGACAAGCGCGAGCTGCGCAACGCCCGCGGCAAACTGGTCACGGAAATCACGTATCTGAATCGAAAAGGAAAACGCGAACCGATCAGCATTGAGCAGCACGTTTTTAAATACCACATCACCATTCAATACCTGGGTGACTGAGATGATCTACATTTCTGCCGTTGGCATGATTAACGCGTTGGGTAATAACACCGATGAAATCGCCGCCAATCTCACGCGTGGCATAGCGCCGGGAATGCGTCCGCGCGCGAACTGGCTGCAGGGACACCCACCCGCCGTATTAGCAGGCGTAGACGGTGAACTGCCCGCGATCCCTCAGCAATTTAGCGCTCATCGTTCGCGCAATAACCAGCTACTGCTGGCCGCACTGGCGCAAATCCAGCCGCAGGTGGACGACGCTATCGCCCGGTTTGGCCGCGATCGTATTGCTGTCGTTCTCGGCACCAGCACCTCCGGTCTGGATGAAGGTGACGTTCACGTTGATCTGATGCTCAATGACCAAGAGAGCACCGACTGGCGCTACCCGCAGCAGGAACTGGGCGATCCATCGCGTTTTCTTAGCCACTGGCTGGCGCTGGATGGCCCGGCCTTTACGCTCTCAACCGCCTGCTCGTCCAGTGCGCGGGCTATCATGAGCGGGCGCCGCTTAATCGAATCTGGTTTGGTGGATATTGCCATTGTCGGCGGTGCCGATACGCTAAGTCGGATGCCTATCAACGGTTTCCACAGTCTGGAATCACTCTCCCCAACGCGATGTCAGCCGTTTGGCCGCGACCGCAATGGGATCACCATCGGCGAAGGCGCCGCATTGATGATATTAACCCGCGAGCCACAGCCCATTGCGCTCCTGGGCGTCGGCGAATCCAGCGATGCCTACCATATTTCGGCTCCCCACCCGCAGGGAGAAGGCGCCATTCGCGCCATAGGCCAGGCGCTTAACGACGCAGGAATGACACCGGAACACGTGGGCTATATCAATCTGCACGGAACGGCCACTCCGCTAAACGATCAGATTGAGTCCAACGTCGTGAGCACACTATTTGGCGACACGGTCCCATGCAGTTCAACCAAACACCTGACCGGGCACACGCTGGGCGCTGCGGGGATCACCGAAGCCGCGATCGGTATGCTGATTCTGCAACGCAACCTGCCACTGCCAGCGCAGGATTTTAGCCAGTCACCGCGCGATGAAACATTGCCCCCCTGCGGCATCATTGAACAGCCGCAGCCGCTGACTCGTCCGGTAATCTTATCTAACTCGTTCGCCTTCGGCGGTAATAATGCCAGTATCCTGCTCGGGAGAATCTCATGAGCCACTATTTATCACCGGGCGATTATTTACCGCATGATGCGCCGATGCTGCTCCTTGAAGAGGTCGTCAGTGTGGCGGACGAAACCGCCACCTGCCACGTGACGGTATCGGCAAACAGCGTACTGGCCCCGTTCCTCG
Source organism: Citrobacter sp. RHBSTW-00671 (assembly GCF_014103415.1). Taxonomy (NCBI): domain Bacteria; kingdom Pseudomonadati; phylum Pseudomonadota; class Gammaproteobacteria; order Enterobacterales; family Enterobacteriaceae; genus Citrobacter; species Citrobacter sp. RHBSTW-00671. The sequence continues at coordinate 788,970 of NZ_JABXPR010000001.1, read as the reverse complement.
ACCCCGATGGCAATCTGCCCGGCTGGTTCGCACTGGAATTAATGGCACAGACCATTGGCGTCTGGTCTGGCTGGCACCGCCAGCAGCAAGGTCAGGCGAGTATTGCGTTAGGCATGGTGCTGGGCGCACGCGAGTTAGTCTGTGCTGCGGGTGTTCTGCCTGCCGGGAAAAAGCTGAGCATCCATGTCAAATTGCTGATGCAGGATGCACGATTCGGTAGCTTTGAATGCGTCATTCAGGCAGACAACAAGACGCTGGCAACCGGTCGCGTCAACACCTTCCAGCCGACAGCAGAAGAAATTAACACGCTATTTCAACAAGGAGCGTCCACATGAGTCGTTCAGTTTTAGTTACGGGTGCCAGCAAAGGTATCGGTCGCGCCATCGCCAGACAACTGGCGGCAGACGGCTTTGTGGTCGGCGTGCACTACCATCGCGATGCGCAAGGTGCACAAGACACGCTGGAGGCTATCCTCGCCGCGGGCGGCGCAGGGCGTCTGTTGACGTTTGACGTTGCCAATCGCGAGCAGTGCCGTGAAGTACTGGAGCACGATATTGAGGTTAACGGCGCATGGTACGGCATTGTCAGCAACGCTGGTGTGACGCGTGATGCCGCCTTCCCTGCGCTCAGCGATAACGACTGGGATGCGGTGATCCACACCAACCTCGACAGCTTTTACAACGTCATTCATCCGTGCATGATGCCAATGATTAGCGCACGCCAGGGTGGTCGTATCATCACATTGTCTTCAGTATCCGGCGTGATGGGCAACCGCGGTCAGGTTAATTACAGTGCAGCAAAAGCCGGTATTATTGGCGCCACCAAAGCGCTGGCCATCGAACTGGCAAAACGCAAAATTACCGTAAACTGCATTGCACCGGGACTGATTGATACCGGGATGATCGAGATGGAAGAAGCCGCCTTGAAAGAGGCAATGTCGATGATCCCCATGAAACGGATAGGTCAGGCTGAAGAAGTGGCCGGGCTTGCCAGCTATTTAATGTCGGATGTGGCGGGCTATGTCACTCGCCAGGTGATTTCCATCAATGGAGGGATGTTATGACACGTCGTGTCGTGATTACAGGCATGGGCGGCGTCACCGCCTTTGGGGAAAACTGGCAGGATGTCTCCGCCAGGCTGTTGGCCTATGAAAATGCGGTACGCAAAATGCCGGAGTGGCAGGTTTATGACGGGCTGCACACGCTGTTGGGCGCGCCAATCGACAACTTCACGCTGCCGGAACACTATACCCGCAAGCGCATTCGCGCCATGGGTCGCGTGTCGCTGATGTCCACTCGCGCCTCAGAACTGGCGTTAGAACAGGCCGGACTGATTGGCGATCGGGTACTGACCAACGGTGAAACCGGAATAGCATACGGTTCCTCCACTGGCAGCACCGGGCCGGTGAGTGAATTCGCGACCATGCTGACCGAGAAGCACACCAATAACATCACCGGCACGACCTACGTGCAAATGATGCCGCACACCACGGCTGTTAACACCGGGTTGTTTTTCGGCCTGCGTGGGCGAGTCATCCCAACATCCAGCGCCTGCACCTCCGGTAGCCAGGCCATTGGTTACGCATGGGAAGCCATCCGTCACGGCTATCAAACGGTGATGGTTGCCGGCGGTGCAGAAGAACTGTGCCCTTCCGAAGCCGCCGTATTTGATACGCTGTTCGCCACCAGCCAGCGCAACGACGAACCGAAAACCACCCCCTCCCCATTCGATGAAAAACGCGATGGCCTGGTCATCGGGGAAGGCGCAGGTACGCTGGTGCTGGAAGAGTTGGAACACGCTAAAGCACGCGGAGCAACGATTTACGGTGAAATCGTCGGCTTTGCCACTAACTGCGATGCTGCCCATATCACCCAGCCACAGCGTGAAACAATGCAGATTTGCATGGAAAAATCGCTGAGCATGGCCGGTATTAGCGCCCGGGATATCGGCTATATTTCAGCGCACGGTACCGCAACCGATCGTGGCGATATTGCAGAAAGTCAGGCGACTGCCGCAATTTATGGTGATAATGTGCCGCTATCCTCGCTTAAAAGCTATTTTGGGCATACCCTTGGCGCTTGTGGCGCACTGGAGGCCTGGATGAGTCTGCAAATGATGCGTGAAGGCTGGTTTGCGCCTACGCTGAATTTGAGTCAGCCAGATGCCAATTGTGGCGCGCTGGATTACATTATGGGTGAAGCCCGCAAGATTGATTGCGAGTTTTTGCAGAGCAATAACTTTGCGTTTGGCGGCATCAATACTTCTATCATCATCAAACGTTGGCCGTGATATGTACCGGATCGTTCTAGGGAAAGTTTCTGATTTAAGCACCGGCGTACTGCCTCATGCGCTCTATGAGCTGGCACCGCAGGGTGCTCGCCGCGCACGCTGGCTGGCGGGCCGCGTGCTGCTTTCCCATGCCCTTTCGCCATTGCCTGATATCGTCTACGGCGAGCAAGGAAAACCGGCCTTTTCGGCCGACACGCCGCTGTGGTTCAATCTTAGCCACAGCGGTGATGACATTGCTCTGCTGCTTAGCGACGAAGGGGAAGTGGGCTGCGATATTGAAGTCGTGCGCCCGCGCGAAAACTGGAAGACGCTGGCGAATACGGTGTTCAGTCTTGGGGAACATGCCGAAATCGAAGCGGAACATCCGGACCACCAACTGGCGGCTTTCTGGCGCATCTGGACGCGCAAAGAAGCCATCGTTAAGCAGCGTGGCGGCAGCGCCTGGCAAATTGTCAGCGTCGATAGCACTACGCTGACATCCTCGCTCTCCGTTAGCCAGTGCCAGCTCGACACCCTGAGTCTGGCCGTGTGCACGCCAACGCCATTTACCCTGACAGCTGACGCCGTGCAGAGGCTGTAACTCCCGCATTCCCTGTGCGCCGATGCGCGACATGAAAGGTTAACTGCAGATGCAACGAGTCACCATTACTCTCGATGACGATTTACTGGAAACGCTGGATAGCCTGAGCCAGCGCCGTGGTTACAACAACCGCTCTGAAGCGATTCGCGATATTTTGCGCGGTGCGCTGGCGCAGGAAACGACCCAGGAGCATGGCACTCAGGGTTTCGCGGTACTCTCGTATGTTTATGAACATGAGAAGCGTGATTTGGCCAGCCGCATTGTTTCGACGCAGCACCATCACCATGATTTGTCGGTCGCTACGCTACACGTTCACATCAACCATGACGACTGCCTGGAAATCGCCGTGCTGAAAGGCGATATGGGCGATGTGCAGCATTTTGCCGATGATGTAATTTCCCAGCGCGGCGTACGTCATGGCCATTTGCAGTGCCTGCCGAAAGAAGAGTAATTGCCCGTTTCGTTGCCGGATGGCGGCTGCGCCTTATCCGGCCTACGTAGGCCGGATAAGCGAAGCGCCCCCGGCAATGATGATTACGCCATCGTGCCAATCGTCTTGCGAAAGCGTAGTAGCGCTATCAGGAAAAACGCGCTGCCAATCGCCAGCAGCGTCAGGAACTGCGGCCAGACGATACTGAACCCAGCCCCACGATAAAGAATCGCCTGCGCCAGGCTGACAAAGTGGGTGGTCGGCATGGTTAGCATGATGTCCTGCACGGCCTGCGGCATACTTTCACGCGGCGTAGAGCCCCCTGAGAGCATCTGTAACGGCAACAGCACCAGAATCATCAGCAATCCCAGTTGCGGCATCGACCGTGCCAGCGTCCCCATAAAAATACCGATCGAGGTAGTGGCAAACAGGCTCAGCGCCACACCCAGCATAAATAGCGGTATCGAGCCTTCAATCGGCACGCCGAGTACCCCTTTCACCATCAGCATCAGCGACAACCCGGAAACGACCAGTACCACCAGTCCCATCGACCAGATTTTTGCCATCATAATTTCAAACGGTGTCACCGGCATCACCAGCAGGTGCTCTATCGTCCCGTGCTCACGTTCGCGGATCAGCGCCGATCCGGTAAGCACAATCGCCAGCATGGTAATGTTGTTGATAATTGCCATCACCGCGCCAAAACGGGCAGGTTCCAGATTAGGGTTAAAGCGCATGCGCATTTCCAGCGCCACCGGCGGCTCAGTGTTGTCGCGGTAACGCGCCACAAAGCTGTTCACTTCGCCACTGATGATATTCTGGATATAACTGTTGCCGGTAAACGCCTGGCTCATTCGCGTGGCATCCACGTTAACCTGAATATCCGGCTGTCGTCCTGCCAGCACATCGCGCTGAAAATCAGGTGGAATATTCACAGCAAAGGTATAGCGTCCGGCATCCAGACCAGCATCCATTTCATCGGCGGTGATCATCTCCGGCGGTAAAAACCACGGGCGATAAAAGCTGTTCACAATGCGGTTCGACAACTGCGACTGGTCCATATCCGCGATAGCAATCGGCGCCAGATGCAGCGACCCAGGCAGCACCGTCGCAGAAGAGTAAACCGATACCGTGAAGGCGAAGACAATCAGCGTCAGCATCGCTTTGTCACCCAGCAGGCTGCGCAACTCTTTGATACCAAGATTATAAATATTGCGTAATCGGCGCATCACCCCTCCTGTTTTTTCAGCAGTAATACGCTCAGACCGATCACCACCGGAATGGCGATTGCCAGCGGGATAAACAGCTGCCACAGATCCATCAGATCCAACGCTTTCGAGAACGTTCCACGCGCAATGGTCAGAAAATGACTGGTCGGGTAGATTTCGCCAATCCACCGGCCCGGCCCTTCCAGCGAAGCCACCGGATCGATCATCCCGGAAAACTGCGTCGCCGGGATCAGCGTGATAATCGCGGTACCAAAAATGGCGGCGATCTGGCTTTTCATAAACGTGGAGATTAACAGCCCCAGTCCGGTAGCAATGGTGACGTACAGCAGCGCCGCCAGCGTCAGGGTTAAAAAACTCCCCTTATGCGGCACACCGAACACAAACACCGACAACGCGCACAGCAGCAGGAAGTTCAGCATGCCCAGCACGATGTACGGCAACTGTTTGCCGAGTAAAAACTCGCTGCGGGTCGTGGGCGTAACGTACAGGTTGATAATCGACCCCAGCTCTTTCTCACGCACTACGCTGAGGGCGCTGAGCATGGAAGGGATCATCATCAACAGCAGTGGGATCACCGCCGGAACAATCGCCGGCAGGCTCTTCACATCCGGGTTGTAGCGATAACGCGTCTCAATGGTCATCAGCCCGTTCTGACCACTGGCATTGGGCTGATGCGCCATTACATCCTGCAGCCAGGTCTGGTGCATAGCCTGTACGTAACCCCTTACCGTTTCGGCCCGGCTCGGCATCGCGCCATCAACCCAGACGCCGATCTTCACCGGCGTTCCACGCGCGATGTCGCGACCAAAATTTGGCGGAATTTCAATTGCTACTGCGACTTCGCCCGAACGCATCCGTTTGTCCAGCTCGTCATAACTGGTGAGCGGCGGTTGCTCAATAAAATAGCGCGATCCCGCCAGATTCAGCGCCCACGCCTGGCTGCTGACGGTCTGGTCACGGTCGAGTACGGAGAAACGCAGATTTTCCACGTCCATGCTGATGCCGTAGCCCATGATCAGCATCAGAATCACCGTCCCCATCAGCGCCAGCGTTGAACGCACCGGGTCCCGCCGCAGCTCCAGCGCTTCACGCCGGCTGTAGCTGAACAAGCGCCGCAGGCTAAAGCCCTGGCGTGGCGGCTGACTGTTTTCATGCACTACCGGAACATTGGCTGGCGGTAACTGAGCTTCCGGTGCCGGGCCTGCGGCTTCCTGTAGCCAGGAGATAAACGCCTCTTCCAGGTTGGCTGCGCCGCGTTGTTTCACCAGCTCCTGCGGCGTACCGCTGGCGAGCACTTTTCCGGCGTGCATCAGCGACATCCGGTCGCAGCGCTCCGCCTCATTCATAAAGTGGGTAGAGATAAAAATGGTGACTTTATCCTGGCGCGACAGATCGACCATCAGTTGCCAGAACATGTCCCTCGCCACCGGATCGACCCCGGAGGTCGGTTCGTCGAGAATCAACATTTCCGGGCGATGAATCACCGCCACGGCCAGCGACAGGCGTTGACGAATCCCCAGCGGTAAGGCGCCAGGCAGCACGTCTTCAACATCGGTCAGCGAAAAGCGTTCGCTCATCTCTTGCACGCGCCCTGAGATTTCCGCTTCGGGGATATGGAACAACCGTGCATGAAGCTCAAGGTTTTGCCGCACGGTCAGTTCGCTGTAGAGCGAAAATGCCTGCGACATATAGCCCACCCGACGGCGGGTATCGATATTTTTCGGGTCAACCGCTTGCCCAAACAGCCACGCCTCGCCCTCGCTTGCGGGCAGCAGCCCGGTGAGCATTTTCATGGTAGTGGATTTACCGCAGCCGTTGGAGCCGAGAAAGCCGAAGATCTCCCCGCGGGGAATGCGAAAGTTAACGTGGTCAACGGCGACAAACTTGCCGAAGCGCATGGTCAGGTCTTTCGCCTCGATGGCAATCTCTTCCTGTTCAGCGTGATACGGCGGGATCACCACCGGTTTATGCGCCTGGCGCTGGGCTTCAGGTAACAGCGCGATAAACGCCTGCTCCAGCGTGTTGCTGTTGGTTTTTTCGCGTAGCTGCTGCGCGCTGCCGGTAGCTAATACCTCACCCGCGTTCATCGCCACCAGCCAGTCAAAGCGCTCTGCTTCTTCCATATAGGCGGTGGCGATCAGCACGCTCATATTGGTCTGCCGCTGGCGAATGCTGTTAATCAGATCCCAGAACTGGGCGCGTGACAGCGGGTCGACCCCCGTGGTGGGTTCATCAAGAATGAGCAATTCCGGGTCGTGGATCAACGCACAGCACAGCCCCAGTTTTTGCTTCATCCCGCCCGAGAGTTTCCCAGCAGGACGGTCGCGAAACGGTGCCAGTCCGGTGCTATTCAGCAGCTCGGTAATCCGCGCCTCACGCTCCGCTTTGTCATGCCCAAACAGGCGGGCAAAGAAATCGACGTTCTCATACACCGACAGCGTGTGGTACAGGTTTTTACCCAGTCCTTGCGGCATCCAGGCAATACGCGGGCAGACATCACGACGATGCTTCGGATCGCGCATGTCGCCACCCAGCACCATCACGTTACCCTGTTCAATCACCCGCGCACCGGAAATAAGCGACAGCAGGCTCGATTTTCCGACGCCATCCGGGCCAATCAGGCCCACCATACAGCGGGCGGGGATATCCAGCGTGATATTGTTCAGCGCGACCGTTGTCCCGTAATGCTGACTCACGCCGTCAAGGTGCACCACGGGAGGAACGGGAACCAGCGCCAGATGCGTCATTGCGGCAACCTCACCACCAGGGAGTCAGGCCAGGCGCGACTTTCATCCAGGCGCACCCAGGCCATGCCCGGCAGACCGGTTTTCACGTACTCCAGGTGCTGCTGTAACAGCTCCGGCGGGATACGCGCTTTCACGCGGAACATCAGTTTTAGCCGCTCATCACTGGTTTCAACTGTTTTCGGCGTAAACTGCGCGACGCTGGCGACAAAGCTGATGGTCGCCGGAATACGCAGATCCGGCGCGGCATCCAGCACCAGTCGCGCTTCACCGCCAATCTTCAGCAGGCCAGCCTGTTCGGTCGGCAAGAAGAATGTCATGTAGACATCGCTGAGATCGACCATATTCAGCACCCGACCGCCAGCGGACAGCACTTCGCCCGGTTCGGCTACGCGATACTGTACGCGACCATCACGCGGGGCTTTCAGCTCGCTGTCATCAATATCAGCCGCAATACGACGTTCGGTAGCCTGCGCGGCCTCTACGCGGGTTTGCGCCTGGATGATACTGGTGCGGGCGGCTTCAATCGCCGCTTTCGCGGCAGAGACCTGCGCCTTTGCCGATTCCAGCGCCGCACGCGCACTTTCAGCGGCGGCGCGGTCGTCATCCAGTTGTTGCTCAGACACCGCACCACGCTGGGACAGTGAACGAGAGCGCACGTGGCGTTTAGAAACCGACTGCAGCTCTGCTTCACGCTGTTTGACTACCGACTGCGCAGCCCGCATTTCACTTTGCCGTTGTTCCAGCAGCGCTCGTGCCGCCGCCACCGCACTTTCCGCTTCTTTGATTTGCGCGACCGCTTCCAGTCGCTGCTCGTGCAGCACGCGGGTATCCATTTTCGCCAGCACCTCGCCCTGACGGACAAACTGCCCTTCCGACACGAGGATCGTATCAATACGTCCGGCAATTTTGGTGGCGATATCCACTTCAGTGGCTTCAATTCGGCCATTGCTGGCTGCAAACCCTTCAGGTATCCCCGCAGGGCGTAGCATCCACCATGCTATCGCGGCCACCACCACCAGGATGCCCGCCCCCCACCACACCAAATGACGCTTAAACTTATCCATATTCGACCCGCCGTAATCCCTGTTATCAAACGATGCGTGTCACAAAACCCACTGAACCGCTATTCAGTGAGAGATTCCATCCGGGATGAGAAGGAATGAAAAACGATGGCCAAAGAGCGGACAGGCGTTAAGGCAACGCTTACCGCGAAGGAAGTGAATGACGAAAATGCTGTGAAATCGGGTAGTAATGTTGTCATCATCAGCGTTCCTGGCCGGAAATGAAACACGCATACTCATAACTGCTATCTATTGAATACTAACACCTGGATTCGATATGTCTATTCGGTTGTTCTCGTGATGTCATCGGCCAAAACAGTGTCCGGCAATCCGCTCGCCGGACAAGCTTCTGGCGAGTGTTCTGTTTAAAACGCGTGTTGGTATAGCCGCAACGCATCGTCTGCCGTGAGCGGAACGGGATTGTTATCCAGAAGACGGGTCTGCTGCATGGCATCCTGAGCCAATATCGCCAGCGTTTCAGCAGGGATATCGACATCGCGCAGCCTTTTCGGTGCACCAGATTCAGCAATAATGCGTGCCATCGCAGCAATAAATATCGCGGCATCTTTCTCTATATTCCCCGACACCTCCTCGCCAATGACAGCCGCCAGCTCGGCATAGTATGGCGCAGCGACTGGCGCATTAAACTGCAGCACCGGAATCAGCATCAGCGCATTCGACAAACCATGTGGAATATGATGGCGAGCCCCCAATGGATAAGCCAACGCATGCACCGCCCCCACGGGAGAGTTGGCGAAAGCCTGACCTGCCAGCATTGCCCCCAACAACACACTCTCTCTGGCTTCCCGATTGTGGCCATCATGGCAGGCCGTCACCAGATGGCGACTAATTAAGCGTAATGCTTCCCGTGCCAGCGCATCCGAAATGGGGTTCTTCTTATGTTTACCGGTATAAGCCTCAATGGCATGAACCATCGCGTCGATGCCGGCCGCCGCCGTATGAACCGGAGGAAGTCCAAGCGTCAATTGTGCATCCAGCAGCACCAAATCGCCATATAGCTGTGGTGCGACAATCCCCATTTTGCTGTCATCATTGGTCGTCAAAATCGAAATATTAGTGACTTCTGACCCCGTCCCTGCCGTGGTAGGGATGTTAATCAGCGGCAGACGCTGCCCGGACACTTTGCCAATACCGTAAAGCGCCTGCAGATCTTGCTCAGAGTTGATTAACACGGCCACCAGCTTCGCGACATCCAGCGAGGAGCCGCCGCCCAGACCAATGACCATGTCGCAATGCTCATCGCGAGCAACCTGTAAGGCTTCCCGGACCAGACGTTCCTGCGGATCGGGTTGGACCCGATCATAGACCGTCACCTGAAACCCTGCTTCTTGCAGGCTATGCAAAACAGGCGGCAGAATCCCTGCTTTGACCAGTCCGGGGTCGGTCACCAACAACACGCGACGTGCGCTAAATCGCGGCTGAATAATCTCCCCTGCTCGTGATGCTCCCGCCCATTCGACGATAATTTCCGGTACAGTTGAAAACGTAAAATCCTTCATGACAGTGTTCATTGATGTACTCCTGGTCGTAAAAATAGCCAGCTTTTAACTACGCGGTGCATCGGCATGAGTGAGAAAGCTTTTCACCTCTTTACGCTCAAGCAACGGGTTGATAATCCCAACGCCAATACGTTGAAAATGCTCCGTTTGTCGATGAATTTCGAGACCTTGTGCGCAACGATAAGTCTCAATAATCACAAAGCGATCGCCGTCTTCCGTGGAACGGAAAAACTCATAGGAGATGTTTTCAGGCTCCTGACGCGAGGCCTGGGCAAGCAGTCTGAGCTCTTCATTGACCTTGTCCCCCATTCCCTGACGAGAATAGTAATGTGCAATAACAAGAAGTTGTGTATTTTCCATAGTCGGCTCCCGGTGTTCTAACGGCGAAGGTCTATATCCCATAACGCGCTATCACTGCTCGAAACGGCTATCGCGCCGTGTAACAGCGCCGTTTGAGCATGTTCCTCGTTACAGACGAAGCCTGATGCCACTATCGGCGGCAACACATTACGGTCAGCCTGTGAGAGTAGCGGCAACATCTGCGCGGGCATCAGTTGCACGTAATCGGGTTCGCTTTGTTCTACGGCTTTCAGGCTACGTAACCAGGTGGAACGGTCGGTGACAAAGATTTTCTGCATCGTCACCAGTCCACACTTTTTCGCACGCTGTACGGTTTGTAAACGCGTCGAGAGCAACCCCATCGCTCCCGTTTCGGCCACATAATCAATGCCGCCCTTATCCTGGGACAGCCCATTGCAGCTGTCGATATTCACGATAACGTACTTCCCCGCCTTCGACAGCAGTTCTATCACCGGATGGAGCTTAATCAGGTCAATGTTGGCAATAATGCAGACTTCCGCCTTGCTGGACAGCGCGGTTTTCAATTGCTCAATGCCGTAAATCGCCATGATGACGGGCTGGCGTGCCAGGAGCACGCCAAGATTTTTGATCATTATTGACCTGCCTGATGCGAAGGAAGATCGACGCTTAACCCCAGCTTGCCTGGGTTAAGAATGTTTTTCGGATCCAGCGCATATTTGATATCCGCCAGAACGGAAAGCGATTCGCCTAAAGAAGCCTGCATATAGGGCGAACGCAGGAGACCAACACCATGATGGTGGCTAAGGGAGGTATTGTGCTTAATTAGCACCGCATTCGCTGCATCCCATGCCGCACGATACCAGGCCGCACGTTGCTCAATCGCCACATCACCGCGCAATGAGAAATAGAGGCATGCGCCGTCGATGTAGGCGTGAGACTGATGCGCCGAACCGGCCAGCGTGCCGGGTACGGCATTAATCGCAGCCACCACATCATCATACACGTCGCTAAGATCGCGCCAACGTCCCACCATTTCCAGCGTATCCGCCACCAGACCCGGGCTCTTTTTAAAGCCTTCAGCACTTTTTCCGGTCAGATATCGGGTGTCCAGCCAGCGTTCAAAAATAGCCTCGCCGTCGAGTTGTTGTCCGCTGCGTTGGCACACACGTTCGCTGATAGCCAGCACCGCATCGACAATCTCTGGCTCCCCCTCATCCGCAATCAACAGGACATTGGTATCTGGTAAACCAAACTGCACGCCGCTTTCCAGGTTATCGTACAGGCGCAACGCTGCGGGGTTCGCGCCATGCTGTAAAATTTCACGGCATGCCTCCAGTCCACTGGCGAAGCTGGAAAAACCCCAGGCGATGGCACGCCCATAGTCAGGTAAACGATGCAGTTTCAGACGCACACGGACAATCACCCCCAATGTGCCTTCAGAACCAATAAACATCTGCTGTAGATCAGGCCCCGTTGCGCTACGCGCATAGCCACCCACGGTGATTAAGCGGCCATCGGCAAGGACAACATCCATCCCAAAAACCATATCTTCAATTTTGCCGTAGCGGGTCGACAACTGTCCCGCGCCACGGCAGGCCACCCAACCGCCCACGGTACTGATACCAAACGATGACGGCCAGTGGCCCATCGTCATGCCGTACTCTTTTTGGATAGTTTGTTCAAAAATATCGCCGAACATGCCGGCTTCAACGTCAACAATCTGACTTTGTGGATCGAAGTCGATAAGTTTGTTGAGTTCGCAAACATCCAGCACAATGCCCCCCCGCAACGGCAATGCGGCGCCAGTGACGTTACTGCGCCCGGCGGAAACCGTGACCGGGATTGCCAACGCATTCGCCAGACGCATCACATCCTGAATTTGTTCTACCGTAGAGACACGTACAATCGCCCCTTTTGACGTGGCCGGTGCGCCCTGGGTTTCCGCAATCATCGATCCGGCCCACCAGTCGCGGGTCCAGGTAATCACATCAGACTCCGACGTCAGCACCTCATCAGCAATGACCCGCAGCCGGTCAAACGTTGCCTCGCTCATCGCCACCGGATCAATCTGCATCCCTTTCGCGCCACCGCTGCTTTTGATATCCGTCGCCCATGCCGGGCGCGTGTGTGCACCTACCGTATAATTTCCACGGTTGTAACCGCGTTTAATCGCTTCTTTACTGATCATTCGGATGTCCCCATAAGAGTTGATTTTTCATGTTTAATTGCCGCCCGATAGCTGGCTACCTGCCGGGCCACCTGTTCAGGCTGAAGCTTGAGCTCTTGTTGCAGAATTTCCCCCACGCGTTCCGCAGCATTCGCTGACGCATCACGAGCCATCAGACGGGCACGAATTCGGCGCGATAACACATCATCAATGGTGCTGGCGAGTTCATGGCGCACGGCATACACCACCTCCGCTTCGGTATAGGGAAGCCCTTCCACAATTGGCTTTGCCAGTAAGGGATTGGACTGGATAAGGTCACTGACAAAATGCGCTTCCGTCCCGTAGCGCTCCCCCAGGTGCGCAGACAAACCGCCCGATGCCAGAATTGCCTGCGGGTCATAGCCCGCCGCCCCCAGCAACCAGGCGGTTTTGGTTGAGCAGGCCTTTTTACGGCCGAGTATTTTGCTGGCGGCATCGATGGTCTCTTCTGCCATATGACGTGATGTCGTCAGTTTGCCGCCGACAATCGTAATCAGACCATCTGCCGCAATCGTGATTTCATGATTACGTTTCATCTCAACGGTCTTGCCTCCCGCCGTCCCCACCAGAGGGCGGCAACCGGCGATACTTCCCACCACGTCTTCCGGGCGGAGATCGGTTTTCAATGCCGAATTCGCCCCTTCCAGTAGAAAGTCCAGTTCAGCGCGATTGCAGTGAACATCATTGAGATCGCCCTGATAATCCTCATCCGTGGTACCCAAATAGGAAACGTTGCCCCAACGGGTGATCGTTGCGCGGCGACTACGCCCGGCAACCGGGATCGTCACCGTGCAATCATTGCGGATCTTCATCCACGGAATAGCAACATGTACCCCTTTGGCAGGACGGATATTCAGCGGCGATGCGTCACCTTTTTTCAGCCCATTCCAGTCACGCAGCCAGACGCCCGTCGCCATGATGACAACCCGTGCGTTGACCTGAATTTCTCTGCCATCGGCATAGGCGATGGCTCCATTCACTTTGCCGTGCTGGTCGCGCGTGGTTTCGATGACTTCCGCGTGGTTGGTCACCACCGCGCCATGAAACGCCGCCGTGCGCACCAATGCCAACGTCAGTCGGGCATCGTCGACGCGGGCATCGAAATACATAAAACCACCGGATAGCTGTTCTTCTTTGAGCGTCGGGCAATGCGACAGCACTTCCGCAGGGGTCAATTTTTGGTGAAGGATGCCTTCCCGCCATCCTCCCGCAAGGTCGTAGGTCCAGAGCAGGCTTTCAAATGCAGCGGACATCCGCTTGTCGAATACGCCATTTTTATCGAGCACCGGGAATAAAAAGGGTAACCGTTGCACCAGGTGACGGGCATTTCTCCGCATGCGCTGGCGTTCGAGCAAAGAGTGACGCACCAGTCCCAGATTTCCTTGTTCGATATAGCGCAGACCGCCGTGTACCATTTTCGATGACTTTGATGAGGTGCCTGAGGCAAAGTCACTTTTCTCAATCAGCGCCACCCGGTAGCCACGCAGGCTGGCATCCAACGCCGCATAGGCTCCGGTTACGCCACCACCGACAATCAGCATGTCGTAGGTGTCGCTTTCCAGCCGATCCAGTTGTTCAGCGCGCTGGAGACGTAATGGCTCTGCACCGTACATCTCACTGCAGGTTTTGTTGGGCTTTCGCGAAGGGAAAAACTTCATGAGTAAGTGTGCTCCTGATTAGCTGAGGTGAGGCTGTCGGCGGCTTCCATTTCGAGTGCAATACGCATCGCCCAGCGGTTAATTTTTTGTTCGCGAAGGTCATGACTGATTTTCGGCTCAAATAGCCGCGCGGTTTTTAGCATGGCGCAGGCATCCGACAGCGAGTCCCACAGCAGCCCATTGGCACCGGCCAAAAACGCAACGCCACGTAAGCTTGCCCGCGCCGTTTCGGCCATTCGCCGCACGGGAATACCGCTAAGATCGGCCTGGATTTGCAATAACGTATCGCTATTTGATAACCCTCCCCCGACCACCAACTCTTTTGTGGGGATACCGGTTGCCGCTTCATTTGCGCGAATACAGGCCGCGACCGAATGCGCAATCCCTTCCAGAATCGCGTAGGCCACCTGCGAACGCGTGGTCGAGATTGAGATACCGTTCAGGGACGCTCGGGCATGAGGCTGGAGATGGGGTACGCGTAGCCCCGTTAGCGCCGGAATAAAACTTACGCCACCCGCGTCGCTGGCCTGCGCGGCCAGCTCGCTGATCTGTTCTGGGGAGTCAAACCAATGCAGCTTTTCGCACACCCAGTTGAGCGCCGAACCGGTAGTGGGGACAAAGGTTTCGACAGAGAAATGCGAAAGCCCTTTTTGGCGGCGCGCCGTCATGGTGAGCGTACTTTCACAACCCTTTTGTAATGTTGGTACCGTTGGCCCCATCATTAAATCAACAAAGCTGCCAGTGCCATGCATACAAAAAGCCTGCCCTCGCTCGGTACACCCCAACCCAATCGCCCCTGCAAACTGATCCCCTGCGCAGGCCAGGATCGGCACGCTTATCCCCAGAATATCTTCACGCGTGGTGCCGAAGTCATCGGCATCATCATGTAATTCAGGCAACAATGACGCCGGGAAGCCCAGAGTCTGTAGCCATGGCAAATGATAGTGATGCTCTTTGAGGCAATACGCGCCAGCAGAGGTGGCATTTGTCGGTGTGGTGACACTTTTTTTCTCCTGCGCCAAATGCCAAAGCAACCAGCTATCAACGGTACCAAAGACCAGTGTTCCAGCCTGATACGCCTTCGCCACCGCAGGCGTATTGGCAAGATGGTGCGACGCCCAAAGATAAGGAGAACGTATCCCAACCGGTCGCCCAATCAGCGGCAGCAGTTTTGCATCCCATTCAGGGGCTAGCTGGGCCAGTTCATCCGTGAAACGCGCATCCTGCCAGACCATCGCCGGAGTTAATGCCTTGCCCGTTTGCGCATCCCACAGCACTGCCGTTGAGCGTTGGGTCGCAATCGCCAGCGCCACAATGCGCATCTTGTTGCATTGCGCGTTAGCTATCGCTTTGCGACAAACCTCAATAGTGGCCTGCAAGACCTCGTCAGCATCTTGTTCCACCACACCATGACGCAGGCTACTGACCTGAAGCGGCTGGTATTCCAGGCAGTGAACCTGGCTATTATGTGCAACAACTGCCGCACGGGTCCCCGATGTACCTTCATCGATAGCCAGAATGACATCTTCGTATTCACTCATTTCGTACTCCTGTTTGATTCTGGGGCCATCGACTCTGGATAAGGTGAAGGGGGCGATTCGAACTGCGGCGCACCAGGCTCGTTATCCGGCTGAATAGTGGTGCGGGTGGGGTCCCACGGAATAACAAAACAGATAATGCTCGCAAACAGCGGCACGGCAGACATGATCAGGAAGGTCGTTTGCAGGCCATACAAATCACGGAAGACCGGGAAAATAAACAGCCCAAGCGCCGCACCGATTGCGCCAAGCGCACCGACCACGCCGTTGGCACCTGCCCGCAGTTCACTGCGAAAAGAGAGTGACGACAGGCTTTTCCCGTTTGCACCAGGTCCGCCTGAGTGGCAAAGAATAAACAGTGCAGGGACCAACAAAGAGGCCCAAAGTGGCATAGTGTCACTGAACAGACCCAGCGTGAGTAGCACGAGGAAGGCTACGGCAAAACCGATCGCCGAGGAGCGGCGCAACCCCAGACGGCGGCCAATCGCGGGAGATAAGAAACCGCCGACGATGCCGAAAACGTTAAAAAATAGTGAACATAAGGTTGCGTAAACAAAGTTTTTACCAAACATCGCAGCGCTAATAACCGGCAAATACCAGCCCACACCAAAATATTGGATCGACTGACAGATTTGAACGGTCGAAGCCAGAATCGTGCGTGGTAAATAGACACCACGGAATATTAACAGCACATTTCTTGCGCCTTTTTCAGCCTGCCCAATAACGGGTTTCTGTTCTGCTTTCGGCGCCAGAATAAATTGGTCACCGTATATTTTATTCATGGCAACGATAGCGTCAGGTAATCGAGATTTCCTTGCCAGCCAGACCGGGCTTTCCACTAAATAACGGAACTGGAAAAACAGAACGATCAGTCCACATAACGCCGTTACAGCAATGGAATAACGCCAGATGGCATCACCTACATCCCATGAGTAAAACATCAGCGCTAATACCAAATTTAAACAAACGGCCACATACCAGACACCCTGCCAGGTATTTAAACGGCTTTTGAGTTTCACAGGCGTGAACTCTGCCAGCATGGCCATTGCCACAGCAAAGTCCATCCCGTAAGAGACACCAACGAAGAAGCGGCCTATGATAATGGTGCTGAAACTGGAGGACGACATCACCAGCAACGCACCGATTACCGCCATTATTTTGGCAATAATCAGCGGTGGCACACGCCCCCAGCGATCGGCAATCCAGCCGCCAATCGGGTTAAATAATATGGCAACCCACGATGAAAATGAGGTGAGTAGTGCAACTTCGGTCGCAGTAAGATTTAAATTGCGGGTCATTGGGTTTAATCCAGCACTGAGGGCTGAATTTGAAAAAGCGTCAAGAAACAGGCCGCCTAGTGCTAACCACCAAATAACACCGGCTCTGCCATTGATTTTTCCGCGTGAGTCGATGCAATGAATAACATCATCAACACCACGGATTTTTATCGGATTCGAGAATGAGCATGCGGACATGGCTTTCCCCTTCATAATATTCGGAAGAAGGTCGCCATTAGCTAAAAAAATGCAATAAGAGACCATCTTAATTTCACAGATAGTCTCTTATCTAAAATCTGTATTTTTCCACTCTAGAAGGTAACCCAAAGCGTGTCAAAGCGACTTTTATCCCCATCGTTGATTCTGTGACATGTAGCTCAAATGTTAATGAAACATTACAAAGCGAGATCGTTATGAGCCATTTTTCCGCTCTCAGCGGGTGGGATACCACTGTGACTGTACGTAGCCGCTGCACTGGTTGACTGATTTGCGTTGAACGTTCGCCGTTTTCCCTGTACGACGCCATTGCAATATCCACCCAAAATAGGTGTTGAATACGAAGCTCGTTTTTATCCTAAATTTCACCACTAACATCAAAAACCTTAAAATTCATAAAGATATGTCAACACGCATTTGTTCGTGATTATTTAACGCGCTAATTTTTCGTTATGTTGATCACATTCGTATCAAAAGAATGGTGATCTTAAAATAGCTTTTAAATATTGTGGTCAGGCCGCTAGACCACAATAAGAGGATATATCATGAAAAGAAAAACAATGGGATGGCTTATCGTTTTTCTTCTATTTATAGTTTACATGCTTAACTATATGGATCGTTCAGCATTGTCGATCACCGCTCCACTCATCGAAAAGGAATTAGGATTTAATGCCGCTGAAATGGGTATGATTTTCAGCGCATTCTTTGTTGGTTATGCACTGTTTAACTTTATCGGTGGCTGGGCCAGTGACCGATTTGGCCCCAAGACAGTATTTCTGGTCGCCGCATTACTCTGGTCAGTATTTTGTGGGATGACCAGTCTGGTTACTGGCTTATGGACTATGCTAGCTGTTCGCGTATTATTCGGCATGGCTGAAGGGCCGGTCAGTGCTGCAGGTAATAAAATAATCAATAACTGGATTTCGCGTAAAGAATCGGCCACTGCCATCGGCATTTTCAGCGCAGGATCGCCGTTGGGCGGCGCAATTTCCGGTCCGGTGGTTGGTCTGCTGGCTCTTTCATTAGGCTGGCGTCCGGCATTCGGTATTATTTTCCTGTTTGGTTTAGCCTGGGTATTACTTTGGTATTTCATTGCCAGTGATAAACCCTCAAAAAGTAAACACCTCGCCCCGGAAGAACGTGTCGATTTTGAAAACCATGATGACATCATTTTAGCGGATGACGGTAAAGCGATGCCTTCTCTCGGCTACTACATGAAGCAGCCGATGGTGTGGGCAACGACGCTGGCCTTCTTCAGCTATAACTACATACTCTTTTTCTTCCTGACCTGGTTCCCAAGCTATCTGAACCACTCTCTACACCTTGATATTAAAGAAATCAGTATTGCAACGGTGATCCCCTGGGTAATTGGTGCAATCGGCATGGTATTGGGTGGCGTATGCTCTGACTTTATCTATCGGGTAACGGGCAACGCCCTGCTTTCTCGCCGTCTCATTCTCGGTGTTTGCCTGGCTGGAGCGGCAATCTGTGTGGCGGTTTCTGGAACGGTTACCACTATCGGCAGTGCCGTTGGATTGATGTCAGTCTCGTTATTCCTGCTGTATTTAACTGGACCTATTTATTGGGCAGTTATTCAGGACGTCGTGCACAAAGATAAAGTGGGTAGCGTCGGTGGCGCCATGCATGGGCTGGCAAATATATCCGGAATTATTGGCCCTCTGGTCACCGGATTTATTGTTCAGTTCAGCGGTAAATATGATTACGCATTCTATCTGGCTGGTGCTATTGCGATTGTTTCCAGCTGCCTGGTATTCGTATTTGTCAAAAATAAAGGATTAAAAACAAATGAAAGTCAAAGCTGTCTACATCAATAAACCTGGTGAAATTGAAACCCGTTGGGTTGATTACCCAGAAAAGAAAGATAATGAAGTATTAATAAAAGTTGATGCTGCTGGAATATGTGGCTCTGATATAGGTGCATTTCGCGGTACTAACCCCCTGGTGACCTATCCACGGATTATTGGACATGAAGTCACGGGTATTGTTATTAAACAAGGCAAGGGCATGCCAGCAAATATTAAGGAAGGTGACCGCGTTATTGTTGATCCTTATATTTATTGTGGTCATTGCTACCCCTGTTCAGTGGGGAGAACAAATTGCTGTGAAAACCTGAAGGTCATTGGCGTACATATTGATGGCGCGATGCAGGAGGTGGTTGCTCACCCCGCGCATTTGATTCACAAAATCCCGGATGACGTCGCTACTGAGATGGCTCCGTTGGCTGAACCACTGACGATCGCACTGCATGCGCTACACCGCGCCAAACTGACGGCCGGGGAGCATATCGCCATTATTGGAGCCGGTGCGATTGGTCTGATGGCTGCATTGAGCGCATTGCGCTACGGTGCGACGCCAATTCTGATCGATATCGTGGACGAACGACTTCAATACGCAAAATCGCTGGGCGTGCCTTACGTCATCAATCCGTCGAACACCCAGGTTGTTGAGGCGATTAAAGATATCACGCAGGGGACGATGGCACAGGTTGTCGTCGAAGCATCTGGTGCCAACAGTGCAATTCGCGAAACGCTGGATCTTGCTTCGTTTGCGGGTCGTATTGCTTTCACCGGCTGGCCAAAACAGGAGACATCGTTACCCACTAACCTGATCACGTTTAAAGAGTTGGATCTGCGCGGATCACGTACCAGTGCTGGCGAATTCGAAGAAGCGTTACAGATGCTGGCTACGCTGAACATTAATCCTGCGGATGTCGTCAGCAAGGTGGTGAATATTGATGATGTGCCTGACGCCGTGAAGGAACTCGATCAATACCCGGAACGCTATCTGAAGATCAATGCGACCTTTCATTAATTTTTCCAGGAGATAAAGCGATGGAACAAACCTGGCGTTGGTATGGCCCGAACGATCCCGTGTCGTTGTCCGATGTTCGTCAAGCCGGTGCAACGGGTGTGGTCACTGCACTGCACCATATTCCAAACGGTGAAGTCTGGTCCGTAGAAGAAATTCTCAAACGCAAAGCGATCGTGGAAAAAGCGGGTCTGGTCTGGTCGGTCGTGGAAAGCGTGCCGATCCATGAAGACATCAAGACCCACACGGGCCAGTACGATCTGTGGATCAAGAATTACCAGCAGACGCTGCGCAATCTCGCCCAATGCGGCATCTTTACCGTGTGCTACAACTTCATGCCGGTTCTGGACTGGACCCGTACCGACCTGGAGTATGTGCTACCCGACGGTTCAAAGGCTCTGCGTTTTGACCAGATTGAGTTTGCCGCCTTTGAGCTGCATATCCTCAAGCGTCCCGGTGCGGAAGCGGACTACAGCGCGGAGGAAATTGCCCAGGCTCACCAGCGTTTTGCGGATATGAGCGAAGAGGACAAAGCCCGGCTGACGCGAAATATCATTGCCGGTCTGCCTGGCGCCGAGGAAGGCTATACGCTGGACCAATTCCGTAGCCACCTTGCAACCTATAAAGATATCGACAAAGCGGCCTTACGGGAAAATTTTGCCTGGTTCCTGAAAGCCATTATCCCGGTAGCGGAAGAAGTGGGTGTACGTATGGCGGTTCATCCGGACGATCCGCCGCGCCCAATTCTTGGCCTGCCGCGCATCGTTTCTACTGTAGAAGATATGCAGTGGATGGTGGATACCGTAAACAGTACCGCCAACGGTTTTACGATGTGTACAGGATCTTACGGCGTACGCGCCGACAACGATCTGGTTGATATGATCAAACAGTTCGGCCCGCGGATTTACTTTACGCACCTGCGTTCCACACAACGCGAAGAGAATCCCAAAACCTTCCATGAGGCGGCGCATCTTTCCGGGGATGTCGATATGTACAACGTCGTGAAAGCGATAGTCGAAGAAGAACAGCGACGTAAAGCTGAAGGCAACGCCTTACTTATCCCCATGCGACCAGACCACGGTCATCAAATGCTTGATGACCTGAAAAAGAAAACCAACCCAGGGTATTCCGCTATTGGTCGCCTTAAAGGCCTGGCTGAAGTACGCGGCGTTGAACTGGCTATCCAACGCGCCTTCTTCAATCAGTAACCACATTGCCGCATGGTATCCCCGCCATGCGGTTTTTCACTTTCAGTCAGGACCGGTCTTTGATAGCGCATTATCAAAGAAGATCATCAATGACAGGAGTTTGTCATGGACAAGAATCTCGCCACCGCCCAGATTTCCACCCCACGCCCGCGCTGGGATCGTTCACGCCTTGTTTCGCGTATCGTACATCTTGGTTGCGGCGCTTTTCACCGCGCTCATCAGGCACTCTATACACATCATTTGCTGGAAAGCAGTGACAGCGACTGGGGTATCTGTGAGGTCAACCTGATGCCCGGAAACGATGCCACACTGATTCAAAACCTGAAAGCGCAGGATCTGCTGTACACCGTTGCCGAGCGTGGAGCACAAACGACAGAGCTTAAAATCATTGGCGCGATGAAAGAAGCACTGCATCCTGAGTTTGACGGCTGTGAAGCCATTATCCACGCAATGGCCCGTCCAGAAACGGCCATCGTTTCACTGACCATCACCGAAAAAGGATATTGCACAGATGCCGCCAGCGGCGAGCTGGATCTGAATCATCCGTTTATCCAGCACGACATTGCTCACCCACAGTCCCCCAAATCCGCAATGGGTTATATCGTCGAAGCCCTCGCGCTACGCCGCCAGCAGGGATTGAAGGCTTTTACTGTGCTGTCCTGCGACAACGTACGAGAAAATGGCCGCGTCGCAAAAACCGCGGTCCTGGGTTTAGCCGCCGAGCGCGATCCGCAGTTGGCTGAGTGGATTGCCGAACAGGCAACGTTCCCATGCACGATGGTAGACCGCATCGTTCCGGCAGCAACAGAAGAGACGTTAGCGCAAATCGCTGAACAGCTTGGGGTGGATGATCCCTGTGCCATTGCCTGTGAGCCGTTCCGTCAGTGGGTGATTGAAGATAATTTTGTCAATGGGCGTCCGGACTGGGATCGCGTGGGCGCACAGTTTGTAGCAGATGTGGTGCCTTTTGAGATGATGAAGTTACGCATGCTCAACGGCAGCCACTCTTTCCTGGCGTACCTTGGTTATCTGGGCGGGTATGAAACGATTGCCGATACGATGACCAACCCGGCGTATCGCAACGCTGCGCTGGCTTTGATGCTCAATGAACAAGCGCCGACGCTGTCGATGCCGGAAGGAACAGACCTTGCGGCTTATGCAGAGCTGCTGATCGCGCGCTTTACTAATCCATCACTGAAGCACCGAACCTGGCAAATTGCGATGGATGGCAGCCAGAAATTACCGCAACGCTTGCTGGACCCCATTCGACTTCATCTGAAAAAAGGCGAAGACGCTCGCCATCTGACGTTGGGAGTCGCCGGTTGGATGCGCTACATCAGCGGTGTGGATGAACAAGGTCATCCGATTGAGGTGATAGATCCGCTGTCAGCACAGTATCAGGCTATTTATCAACAGTATCCATCAATAGAAGAACGTGTCCGGGCGCTGTTAGCCATTGACACTATCTTTGGGCGAGACCTTTGCGAGAACACAGACTTTATCGAACGCGTAACCGCTGCCTGTCAGCAATTGCACAGCGTAGGCGCACGTGCAGCGGTAGCCGCTCTACGCCAATAGCGTGGTGTGATTAAAGACCCACGATCTGTCTGACATAGGCCAGATGTTCCAGCGATTTTTGGTAAGCACCGTCAGCATCAGCCTGGCGGATCGCATCCACAATCGCTTTATGCTGTGTATT
The DNA here is from genome assembly GCF_014103415.1 of Citrobacter sp. RHBSTW-00671. NCBI lineage: Bacteria > Pseudomonadati > Pseudomonadota > Gammaproteobacteria > Enterobacterales > Enterobacteriaceae > Citrobacter > Citrobacter sp. RHBSTW-00671. The sequence continues at coordinate 766,162 of NZ_JABXPR010000001.1, read as the reverse complement.
CATGCTGGTTAATACATCCCGATTGCCGGAACGTTTGTCCAGCCCGGCATACGGGATGTTAACGCGCTGTTCCCACAGCATTCGCGACATATCAAGCAGTACGCGGTTCTGGCTGGCTTCTGATACTGTTAAATGAAATTGCTTATCGAGGGAATAAAAACCATGCACATTGTTTTCGCTAATGGCCTTTTCCATGCTGAGATGCAGTGCTTCAAGCTGGCTAATGAGATCATCTTGCCCGGCCTGAGCAGCAAGACGCGCACAATGGCTGTCGACCAACTCACGCGAATAGAGGATTTCTTCAATCGTATAATCACTGGTGGAATGCTTTTTATCAGCAACAATCACACCATTACCTGACTGGATGGTGATCCATCCGGAAATCTCCAGCACAATCAGCGCTTCTCTGAGCGATGCGCGACTTACGCCAAGTTGCTTCGCCAGCTCACGTTCGGGTGGTAAGAAGCTTCCCGGCGGAAAAATACTATCATTGATGAGCTTAATGATGAGATTGGCTATCTTTTGATAGAGCCGCTCCTGTTTTACCTCAGGAATAACCATGTGCCTCCCGTTCTCTTATCTGTGCGATTTTTAACTGATTTATCATATCATTCCTGGAGTTAAGAAACGCACGTCAGAGTCAGTTCATGTATCACACATCACGATGATATTTTTTCTTATTGTGTGCAGACAGAGTCTTTCACTTATTCAGACACCAAATCCTGTGCACATGCCCAGGCGCTCGACCACGCCCACTGGAAGTTATACCCACCCAACCAGCCGGTGACATCCATCACTTCACCAATAAAGTACAGCCCAGGCACTTTGCGGGCTTCCATCGTGCGCGAAGACAGTTCGTTGGTATCCACGCCACCCAGCGTGACCTCCGCAGTGCGATACCCTTCCGTACCGTTCGGCTGCACCCGCCATTCAGTTAACGTCTCCACCAGCGTTTGCTGATCGCGCACGTTAAGTTGTTTCAGCGTTACATCCGGGATTTGCCCTAATTGCTGCAGGCATTCCACCAGACGTTTCGGCAACTGCATCGCTAAGGTGTTCTTTAAGCTCTGATTGGGATGTGCGCTTCGTTGTTCGTCGAGAAAGCTCGCAAGGTCAACATCCGGCAACAAATTAATGCTGACAAATTCGCCGGGCTGCCAAAAACTGGAAATCTGCAAAACGGCCGGGCCTGAAAGCCCACGGTGCGTAAAGAGCAGGTTTTCACGAAATACGGTGCCGTCTTCAGCGGTGATTACGGAAGGAACAGACACGCCTGAGAGCACCTGAAGTTGCTCCAGCAGTGGCTTATGCAACGTAAAGGGCACCAGGCCTGCGCGCGTCGGCAACACCTTCAGTCCAAACTGTTCGGCAATTTTATAACCAAACGGCGTTGCCCCCAGACCCGGCATGGAAAGCCCACCGGAGGCAATCACCAATTTCTTCGCACCGACCGTCATCCCGTTCAGTTCCAGAATGAAGCCGTCATCATCTCGTGCGACGCTCAGGACTTCGCTACGTAACCGCATCGTAACGTTACCTTTTTCGCACTCAGCAACCAGCATATCGACGATTTGTTGGGCCGAATCATCGCAGAACAGCTGACCAAGCGTTTTTTCGTGCCAGGCAATGCCGTGTTTACCCACCAGATCGATAAAGTCCCACTGCGTATAGCGAGCCAGAGCCGATTTGCAAAAATGCGGGTTTTGACTCAAATATGCAGCCGGTTCCACATAAAGATTGGTAAAGTTACAACGCCCTCCGCCGGACATGAGGATCTTACGTCCCGGCTTTTTACCATTATCAATCAGCAGTACTTGACTGCCTGCTTGCCCTGCCTGCGCGGCACAGAACATACCCGCTGCGCCAGCGCCTATAATAACGGTATCAAACCTTTCCACGTTGCGATCCTCTCTAAAAAGCGGGCGTGAATTGTAAAGATTCCTCAGTGGTCGCACCAGCACCAAACTATCAATAATAGGTATTTATATGAATTCTATAGGATAATTCTTTAGTGGTGTAAAACAAAGCAGGAGACAAATCAAAAAAACTCTATATTTCACTTTGCCCGCGCCGCCAAAGTCACTGATAATGCGCCGCGTTCATGTCCTCAAAATGGCGTAACGTCCTATGCTACATTTGTTTGCTGGCCTGGATTTACATACCGGGCTTTTATTATTGCTTGCTCTGGCTTTTGTGCTGTTCTACGAAGCAATTAACGGCTTCCACGATACAGCCAATGCTGTCGCAACCGTGATCTATACCCGTGCAATGCGTTCGCAATTGGCGGTGGTCATGGCTGCGTTGTTCAACTTCTTTGGTGTTTTGCTGGGTGGTCTCAGCGTAGCGTATGCCATCGTGCATATGCTACCAACGGATCTGCTGCTCAACATGGGTTCTTCACATGGCCTCGCCATGGTGTTCTCCATGCTGCTGGCGGCAATTATCTGGAACCTCGGTACCTGGTACTTTGGTCTGCCTGCATCCAGCTCCCACACGCTGATTGGCGCGATCATCGGTATTGGTTTAACCAATGCGTTGATGAACGGGACTTCAGTGGTGGATGCACTTAACATCCCGAAAGTGCTCAATATTTTCGGTTCGCTGATCGTTTCCCCTATTGTCGGTCTGGTGTTCGCTGGCGGTCTGATCTTCTTGCTGCGTCGTTACTGGAATGGCACCAAGAAGCGCGCGCGTATTCACCTGACGCCAGCAGAGCGTGAAAAGAAAGACGGTAAGAAAAAGCCGCCGTTCTGGACGCGTATCGCGCTGATCCTCTCCGCTATCGGTGTGGCGTTCTCTCATGGCGCTAACGATGGGCAGAAAGGTATTGGTCTGGTAATGCTGGTACTGATTGGCGTAGCGCCTGCAGGCTTCGTGGTGAATATGAATGCTTCTGGTTACGAAATTACGCGTACCCGTGATGCTATCAATAACGTCGAAACCTACTTCCAGCAGCGCCCTGACCTGCTCAAACAGGCGACCGGCGTTGATCAGTTGATTCCGTCTCCGACGGAAACGGCGACAACGACACCGGCAGAGTTCCATTGTCACCCGGCAAATACCATCAACGCGCTTGAGCGTGCGAAAGGTATGCTGGCGAACCTGGAAACCTACGACAAGTTAAGCGTTGAGCAGCGTAGCCAGCTGCGTCGCATTATGCTGTGCATTTCTGATACGACCGATAAAGTCGTGAAACTGCCTGGCGTAAGCAGCGACGATCAGCGTCTGCTGAAGAAACTGAAAACCGACATGCTGAGCACCATTGAGTACGCACCGGTGTGGATTATCATGGCTGTTGCTCTGGCTCTGGGCTGCGGTACGATGATTGGCTGGCGTCGCGTGGCGACCACTATCGGTGAGAAAATCGGTAAAAAAGGCATGACCTATGCTCAGGGGATGTCGGCACAGATGACTGCCGCAGTCTCTATCGGTCTCGCCAGTTACACCGGTATGCCTGTTTCCACCACTCACGTTCTCTCCTCTTCTGTTGCAGGGACGATGGTTGTTGACGGTGGCGGTTTGCAGCGTAAAACGGTAACCAGCATTCTGATGGCCTGGGTCTTCACCCTGCCAGCAGCGATTATCCTTTCCGGGGTGCTGTACTGGCTCTCCCTGAAGCTAATCTAAGCGCATGCACAGTAAAAAAGCGGGTCAGGAAACTGACCCGCTTTTTTTTATATCTGTCGTAGAAATCAGTGCCAGATAATCAGCGCGACCATACTGATTAACACCAGCCCACATAACGCACTGGTAAGGATGAACTGACCGCGAACCCGCTCACAGCGGCGAATAAACTCATCGTCATGATGATCACGGTAACGCTGAGCGTAGATATACCACACCAGACGCATCTGCTTGTTAGGTTGCCCATGCGAGGTAAAAAAGCCGCCCCCATCGACATACTGGTAAAGTAATGGATCGCAACCACGAAGTACCACTAACAGTGCGCGTAGCGAAGAAAAATAACGCGCCATATTAACAATGCAAACGACACATAAAGCCCAGAATAACGCAATGGTGCTTATCATATCTCCTCCCCGGCGACCCGCCCACGGAACTCCTTTCCGGGACTACCGCTCCCCGATACCCTGCCAAACCATTCAGTGAAGAGTACAACTGAAACCGCTCGTGTTAGTGTCACGCATCCGAGCGCCTCTCTAAATAGTGTAGGAGATCAGTTAATTTTTTTGCCAGAAGGTTAAGCACTATCAATGCAATTAACTAAAAAATTTGTTTAACTACTTGGCAAGCAAGGCGGATTGACGGATTATCCCGGTCGCTATAATGTAAGGATAGTCCTTAAAAGGTACGTTTTTACGACTGGGCTAGCCCCGCGCACAACGTTCGCAGGACGCGGATGACGCGGCGGCAAATGAACGCCAGCAGGCTAGTCATCGACAACTTATGGAAGGAGTAACACTATGGCTTATAAACACATTCTTATCGCGGTTGATCTTTCTCCAGAAAGCAAAGTTCTGGTTGAAAAAGCGGTCTCTATGGCGCGGCCTTACAATGCGAAAGTCTCCCTTATCCACGTTGACGTAAACTATTCCGACCTGTACACCGGGCTAATCGACGTGAATCTGGGCGACATGCAGAAACGCATTTCTGAAGAAACCCACCACGCGTTAACCGAGCTGTCCACCAATGCAGGCTACCCAATCACCGAAACCCTGAGCGGTAGCGGCGACCTGGGCCAGGTCCTGGTCGATGCCATCAAAAAATACGACATGGATCTCGTCGTTTGTGGCCACCACCAGGATTTCTGGAGCAAACTGATGTCCTCCGCGCGTCAACTGATCAACACCGTGCACGTCGACATGTTGATTGTTCCGCTGCGTGACGAAGAAGAAGCATAAAATACTTGCTGCCGGGGAATAACCCGGCCCGCTGCAAGCATTAAAGCCTGTAAACGCCCGCCTGTGCGGGCGTTTTTGTTTTTGTTATTTGGATACAATTAGTACATCAATCCAACAAATAAATCATAATTAGTGTGATCAACTAATTGGATCGAAAATTATCTCTATAATAATCTACCCTTACGGCTAATCGCCGCAGTCTATAACAAAATAAGACTTTTTCGGCGCGTTTAAGAATACGCGTTCATACTTTTCGGGATGGCTTTGAAAGGCGAAGGAATATGAATACTACTGCACCTACGGGCTTGCTGCAGCAACCTCGTCCGTTCTTCATGATCTTCTTTGTAGAATTATGGGAACGATTTGGCTATTACGGCGTTCAGGGCATCCTGGCGGTATTTTTTGTTAAGCAACTCGGATTTTCTCAGGAACAGGCTTTTATCACCTTTGGCGCGTTTGCGGCATTGGTATACGGCCTGATCTCCATCGGCGGCTATGTCGGCGACCATCTTTTAGGGACCAAACGCACGCTGGTGCTCGGCGCTATCGTACTGGCACTTGGTTACTTCATGACCGGGATGTCACTGCTCAAGCCCGACCTGATTTTTGTCGCACTGGGTACCATTGCCGTGGGTAACGGGCTGTTTAAAGCCAACCCGGCAAGCCTGCTGTCAAAATGCTATCCCCCGAAAGACGCCCGTCTGGACGGTGCTTTTACCCTGTTTTATATGTCGATCAACATCGGTTCGCTGTTGTCACTGTCGCTGGCGCCGGTGATTGCCGATAAGTTTGGCTACGCCGTTACCTATAACCTGTGCGGTGCCGGGCTTATCGTTGCGCTGCTGGTCTACTTTGCCTGCCGTGGAATGGTGAAGGATATCGGTTCCGAGCCGGACCATAAGCCGTTGAGCTTCCGTAACCTGCTGTGTGTTCTGGCCGGTACCGTGGTGATGATTTTCGTGTGTGCCTGGTTGATGCACAACGTTAAAGTTGCCAACCTGGTGCTGATCGTCCTGTCGATTATCGTCACCATCATCTTCTTCCGTCAGGCATTCAAACTGGATAAAACCGGGCGCAATAAGATGTTCGTGGCCTTTATCCTGATGCTGGAAGCGGTGGTGTTCTACGTGCTGTACGCACAGATGCCAACGTCGCTGAACTTCTTTGCCATCAATAACGTCCACCATGAAATTCTCGGCTTCGCCATCAACCCGGTGAGCTTCCAGGCATTGAACCCGTTCTGGGTCGTGCTTGCCAGCCCGGTACTGGCGGTGATTTATACCCGTCTGGGCAACAAGGGCAAAGACCTGACCATGCCGATGAAGTTTACGCTTGGCATGTTCCTGTGCTCACTAGGCTTCCTGACTGCCGCCGCAGCCGGGATGTGGTTTGCCGATGCGCAAGGGCTGACGTCTCCGTGGTTTATCGTGCTGGTTTATCTGTTCCAGAGCCTGGGTGAGCTGCTGATTAGCGCCCTGGGACTGGCCATGGTCGCCGCGCTGGTGCCACAACACCTGATGGGCTTTATTCTTGGGATGTGGTTCCTGACGCAGGCAGCAGCCTTCCTGATGGGGGGTTACGTCGCAACGTTTACAGCTGTACCGGAAAACATTACCGATCCACTCCAGACGCTGCCTATCTACACCAACGTCTTCAGTAAGATTGGCCTGGTCACCCTGGCGGTAACGGTTGTGATGGCGATTATGGTGCCATGGCTGAACCGCATGATTAATACGCCAGATAGCAACAAATAAGCTTATTTTTAACATTAACCGCGAGTCACATCGCGGTTTTTTTTGCCTTTCAAGTCCTACACCGTAAGAGTATAATTTGCACACCCAGGTCATCATGGACGGACATGACCATGAACTATATTGAGTTTATTGAGACTTCAGTCTTCTCACGCCAACGGGAAGCGTTGCTCACCGAGGATGAGTACCGGGCATTTCAGGAAATGCTCATTTTAAATCCGTTGGCGGGAGATTTAATTCAGGGTACAGGCGGTTGCAGGAAGGTCCGTTTCGCACCTGAAAGCAACAACAAAGGCAAAAGTGGCGGGATTCGAAGTATTTACTATTTTCAAAATGGCGAAGGGCGTATCTGGCTTTTCATGGCTTATCCTAAAAGCAGGAAAGACAACCTGAGCGGCGAGGAAAAAAACGCACTCAAGGCCATCATTCACCAATTGAAAGAGAGCTCTTTATGAATGATTTCTTTAAAGAACTGATGGATTCGGCAAGCGAGGCCGTTGAAATTAGCCTGGGCCGTAAACCTGCCGCCCAGGTAACCCGGTATGAACTTCCGGACGTAAAAGCCATTCGTAAACAAGCTAAAATGAAGCAGGATGAATTTGCACAGGCGATAGGTGTTTCATCCTCTTTAATCCAGGCCTGGGAACAAAAAAGACGTATTCCTACAGGAACCTATCTTAAGGTTCTCCGCGTTATAGAGCGCAACCCGGAGATGGTCAATCTCTTCAAGATTGCCTGAGATACCGCCCGGTACGCCTTGCGCTATCGGGCATTTCCAACCGTTACCCTTTGCGCGCGGCAATCCACTCCTGTACTTCCACTACGAAGGTGTCCGGCGCTTTGCGGTACATCTTACGTGCCAAATCCAGAATGGTATGCTGGCCAAGCGCTTCTTCCATGCGCTGTTGCGCCATGTCCATTACCGAACGCACGCCGCAAATGCCTTCACAAGCCCACTGTGGCGGATGCTCCTCAAAAACGGCCAAACGCTGGCGAATTTCACGACACTCAAAAATACGCTTATCGCCATCGATGGCATTGACCACATCCAGCACGGTGATGTCTTCCGCGGGTTTGGCCAACTGGAACCCGCCGCCCTTACCCTCGATACTGCGCACCAGACCTGCTTTCGACAGACGAGTGAATATTTTTGCCAGATAGTCATACGGCACGCTTTGTAGTTCGGCAATTTCTCGCACGCTCATATCCCGCGCGTCGCCTTTGCTATCGACCATACACATCAGGCTATGGATGCCGTACTCAACCCCGGAACTGTAAAATGCCATTTTTTATCTCAGCCAAAATAAATCTGAGTTTATTGTAGCTTTTTCATCTAAGGCATTCCAGAGAACAGAGTGTTCCCGCATGAGCATAAAAATATAAATAGATATTTATCAAACAGATAGTAAAGCATCCCGATGCAATACGGAAAAAAGGATCAGGATCGCATTGCAATCCAAAACTACGACCAATAAAATCCGAGTAAATAATTCGTAGTCACCAGTGAGATAAAACCAATGCACAAACAAATTCTGATCGTGGGCGCCGGTTTTGCCGGTATGTGGGCAGCATTGAGCGCCGCACGCCTGGCGGATAAAAACCAGCAGACCATTGATATTACGGTGATTGCGCCACAGCCAGAGCTGCGTGTACGCCCGCGTTTTTATGAAAGCGCGGTCCACACGCTGGTCGCCCCACTGCAACCGTTATTCGACGCCACCGGCGTTAACTTCCTGCAAGGTCACGTTGAGCAGATCCTCCCGGCCTCTAAAGAGGTAAGCTGGAAAGATGCCAACGGTGAAATTCATCTGCGCCGCTACGACCGCCTGGTGCTCGCCAGCGGCAGCCACGTAAACCGCGACATTGTCGCCGGCGCCGCCGAGCACGCGTTTGACCTCGACCAACTCGAGAGCGCCGCCGTACTGGAGCAGCACATTAAGGATCTGGCGTTACAACCGGAATGTGAGGCTCGCAATACGGTCGTGGTCTGTGGCGGCGGCTTTACCGGGATTGAAATGGCGCTGGAATTGCCGGGGCGTTTGCGCGAAATATTAGGTGCTGATGCTAAGACCAGAGTTGTCGTAGTTGAACGCGGCGCTCAACCAGGCGGGCGCTGGAGCCAGGAATTACGTGATGTCATTATCGAAGCCTCCGCTGAACTGGGCGTCGAATGGCTGGTCAATGCGGAAGTGGAGTGCGTGGATGCCTGCGGCGTCACGCTGAAAGATGGGCAGACCATCGCCTCACAGACCGTTATCTGGACGGTTGGCGTCCAGGCAAACGAGTTAACGGCGCAAATTGACGCACCGCGCGATCGCCAGGGTCGCCTGCATGTGGACGCTAACCTTCAGGTCATCGGCCATGATGATATCTATGCCACCGGCGATGTGGCTTATGCCGCCACCGATGATAAAGGTAATCACGCGCTAATGACCTGCCAGCACGCTATTTTACTGGGCAAATTTGCCGGAAATAACGCGGCAGCCAGCTTGTTAAACGTTGCGCCACTGCCATACCGTCAGGAAAACTACGTCACCTGTCTGGATCTGGGCGCATGGGGCGCGGTGTATACCGAAGGGTGGGATCAGCAGGTGAAACTGACGCGTGCAGAGGCGAAAAAACTGAAGGTATCAATTGTCAGTGAGTTGATATATCCACCGAAGGCTGACAAGGCCGTGGCGTTTGAGATTGCCGATCCGCTGGCTCCATTCGTGTAGTCGAATCGCCGGATGCGGCTAACGCCTTATCCGGCCTACAAATTACCAGGCAATTATCGACACCACCGCGGCTAACACCTTATCCGGCTTACAAACTACACCCGGCCGTAGGCCTGATAAGCGTAGCGCATCAGGCGATTCAGCGCATCAAGCCGGATGCGGCCAACACGCTACGCCGTCCCGGCGTAAATATCGAACCGATGCCCTTTGGTGACTACCGCATTAGGTGTCGCCACATCCGCGAGCGGCGGCGCGTAATCCGGGCGCTTCACCACCACACGTTTGGTGGCTAACTGACGCGCAGGCTCCAGCAGGCCATCCGCATCCAGGTCCGGCCCCACCAGCGACTGAAACACGCGCATCTCTTTTTTCACCAGCGCGCTTTTCTGCTTATGTGGGAACATCGGGTCGAGATACACCACCTGCGGGCGCGGCGTGATATCGGTTAACGCCGTCAGGCTCGACGCGTGGATCAGCTGTAAACGTTCCTGCAGCCACGGACCGATTTCCGGGTCTGCATAACCACGGGCCAGGCCATCGTCGAGCAGCGCCGCCACCACCGGATTACGTTCCAGCATCCGTACATGGCAGCCAACGGAGGCCAGCACAAACGCATCGCGCCCCAGTCCCGCGGTAGCATCGACCACGTCTGGCAGATAATCGCCTTTAATGCCGACCGCCTTCGCTACCGCTTCGCCTCGTCCACCGCCAAACTTACGCCGATGGGCCATCGTCCCGCCGACAAAATCAACGAAGATACCGCCGAGTTTGGGTTCATCACGTTTACGCAGTTCCAGATGCTCCGCTGTCATCACCAGCGCCATCAGGTTATCTTCATCGTGTTCTAACCCCCAGCGGGCGGCAAGAACAGATAAGGCGCCGTCTCCGGCGCCTGTTTCATCAATTAAGCAGATTTTCAATTCCGCTTTACCCTAAATAATTCGAGTTGCATCAAGACAACAAGTGAAGGAATCCCTGGGAACGTACAAATAGTACGTGACCAGGGTGAGTGAGCGCAGTTGCCGAAGAGGCAGCTTGAAGTATGACGGGAAAATCAGCCTTTAATCCCGTAATGCTCCAGCATCGCATCCAGTTGCGGCTCACGGCCACGGAAGCGTTTGAACAGCGTCATTGGCTCCTCAGACCCCCCTCGAGTCAGGATGCTATCCAGGAAAGACTGTCCGGTTTGGCGGTTGAAAATCCCCTCTTCTTCAAAGCGAGAGAACGCGTCAGCCGCCAGGACATCAGCCCACAGATAGCTGTAGTAACCCGCTGCGTAGCCGCCGGCAAAAATATGGCTGAAAGCGTGCGGGAAACGGCCCCATGTCGGCCCTGGCACCACAGCAACCTGCTTTTTAATCTCTGCCAGGGTTTCAAGGATTTTCGCCCCCTGCTGCGGGTTAAACTCCGCGTGCAGACGGAAATCAAACAGGCCGAATTCCAGCTGACGCAGAATAAACAGCGCCGCCTGGTAGTTTTTCGCCGCCAGCATTTTATCCAGCAATTCTTTCGGCAGCGGTTCACCGGTTTCATAGTGACCGGAGATAAACGCCAGCGCTTGTGGCTCCCAGCACCAGTTCTCCATAAACTGGCTCGGCAGTTCGACGGCATCCCATGGCACACCGTTGATACCGGAAACGCCGGCCGTTTCGATGCGGGTCAGCATGTGGTGCAGGCCGTGACCAAACTCATGGAACAGCGTGATCACTTCATCGTGAGTAAACAGCGCCGGTTTACCGTTCACCGGACGGTTGAAGTTACAGGTCAGATAAGCGACCGGTTTTTGCAACGTACCGTCGGTTTTACGCATCTGGCCGACGCAGTCGTCCATCCACGCCCCGCCGCGTTTGTGTTCACGCGCGTACAGGTCCAGATAGAAGCTGCCACGCAGCTCGTTGTTTTCATCGTACAGTTCAAAGAAGCGAACTTCCGGATGCCAGACGTCTACGTCAGTACGCTCTTTCGCGGTAATGCCGTAAATGCGCTTAACCACTTCAAACAGGCCGTTAACCGCTTTGTTTTCCGGGAAGTAAGGACGCAACTGCTCGTCGCTGATGCTGTAAAGGTGCTGTTTTTGCTTCTCGCTGTAGTACGCGATGTCCCACGGCTGCAGCTCATCAACGCCAAATTCCGCTTTCGCGAAGGCGCGCAGTTGGGCCAGCTCTTTTTCACCCTGCGGACGGGCGCGTTTGGCCAGATCTGTCAGGAAGTCGAGCACCTGCTGCGGGTTTTCCGCCATTTTCGTGGCGAGAGATTTAAAGGCGTAGCTTTCGAAGCCCAGCAGTTGAGCCAGTTCGTGGCGCAACGCGAGGATCTCTTCCATTATCGGGCTGTTATCCCATTTGCCCGCGTTTGGCCCCTGGTCAGATGCGCGGGTGGAATAAGCGCGGTACATCTCTTCACGCAGAGCCTGGTTGTCACAGTAGGTCATTACCGGCAGGTAGCTCGGGATGTCCAGCGTCAGCAGATAACCTTCCTGCTCTTTGGCTTCAGCCTGGGCTTTAGCGGCGGCCAGCGCACTTTCCGGCATCCCGGCAAGCGCAGATTCGTCGGTGACGAGTTTGGTCCAGCCCATAGTCGCATCCAGCACGTTGTTGCTGTACAGGTTACCCAGTTCAGACAGACGGGTCGCGATTTCGCCATAGCGCTGTTGTTTTTCTTTCGGCAAACCAATGCCAGACAGCTCAAAATCACGCAGTGCGTTATCGACCGCTTTTTTCTGTGCGGTATTCAGGGTGGCGTAATGATCGCCATCGCGCAGATCGCGGTAGGCTTTGTACAGCCCCTCATGTTGCCCAACCCAGGTGCTGTATTCCGACAGCAGCGGCAGCGTTTGTTCGTAGGCTTCGCGCAGCTCCGGGCTGTTTTTCACCGAATTCAGGTGACTGACCGGAGAGAAAATACGCCCCAGGACATCGTCCACTTCCGCCAATGGCTGGCAGAGATTTTCCCAGGTATACGGCGCGCCCTGCGCAACCACGCGTTCAACGTTTTCGCGGCAATCGTTTAGCGCCTTAGTCACAGCGGGCACGACGTGCTCAGGCTGAATTTTAGAAAACGGCGGCAGTTCGAAGGGAGTCAGCAATGGATTGGTCATTAGCGCGGTCCTGTTGAAAAGAGTGAATGAAGCGCGTATCCGGCGCTGTGCATATTATTTGTAGAATGGGGTTAAGTGTAGAGGATTTCAATGCTAACCGTGATGGAAAGACGCCCGGTGGCGCTGCGCTTACCGGGCCTACGGGTAATCTGTGCCGATCTGCTGTAAACTGTGGCAAATCGTCATTTCAGCGGAATTTCATTACCCATGCTCAGTTATCGCCACAGTTATCACGCAGGCAACCACGCCGACGTCCTTAAACACACCGTTCAGAGCCTGATCATTGAATCGCTCAAAGAGAAAGAAAAACCGTTTCTCTATCTGGACACCCATGCTGGCGCTGGCCGTTATCAGCTGAGCAGTGAGCATGCCGAACGTACCGGTGAATATCTGGAAGGCATCGCCCGTATCTGGCAGCAGGACGATTTGCCTGCCGAACTGGAACCCTATATTTCTGTCGTGCAGCATTTCAACCGGAGTAGTCAGCTGCGCTACTACCCGGGTTCTCCGCTGATTGCCCGCCAGTTATTGCGTGAGCAGGACAGCCTGCAATTGACAGAACTGCACCCGAGCGATTTTCCGCTACTGCGTTCCGAGTTCCAGAAAGACGAACGTGCGCGCGTCGCTAAAGCCGACGGCTACCAGCAGTTAAAAGCAAAATTACCGCCGGTTTCCCGTCGCGGATTGATCCTTATCGATCCCCCGTACGAAATTAAATCCGACTATCAGGCCGTCGTCACCGGCATCAGCGAAGGTTACAAACGTTTCGCGACCGGTACCTATGCACTGTGGTATCCGGTAGTCCTGCGTCAGCAAATCAAACGTATGATTCATGATCTGGAAGACACCGGCATTCGTCGCATCCTGCAAATTGAGCTGGCGGTACGCCCGGACAGCGATCAGCGCGGTATGACGGCGTCCGGCATGATTGTGATTAACCCGCCGTGGAAGCTGGAACAGCAGATGAACAACGTCCTGCCATGGCTACACAGCAAACTGGTTCCGGCAGGAACCGGGCACACTTCCGTCAGCTGGATCGTGCCGGAGTAATCGCAGCCATCGGTGGAACCTTTTAATTTCAGGTATACAATCGCGAATATTTTGGCGGATGGCATAACGCTTCTCCGCCCTACAATGAACATGAAGGAGCGGTCATGACCAAGCACTATGATTACATCGCTATCGGCGGCGGCAGCGGCGGTATTGCCTCCATTAACCGTGCGGCAATGTACGGCCAGAAATGCGCACTGATTGAAGCCAAAGAGCTGGGCGGCACCTGCGTCAACGTTGGCTGCGTACCGAAGAAAGTGATGTGGCATGCCGCGCAGATCCGCGAAGCTATTCATATGTATGGCCCGGATTATGGTTTCGACACCACTATCAATAAGTTCGACTGGGATAAACTGATCGCCAGCCGTACCGCCTACATCGATCGCATCCATACCTCGTACGATAACGTGTTGGGTAAAAATAACGTCGATGTTATTAAAGGCTTTGCCCGCTTCGTTGATGCTAAAACCATAGAAGTGAACGGTGAAACGATCACTGCCGATCATATTTTAATTGCCACCGGCGGCCGCCCAAGCCATCCGAACATTCCGGGTGTGGAATACGGCATCGACTCCGACGGTTTCTTTGAGCTGCCAGCACTGCCGAAACGCGTGGCGGTCGTTGGCGCAGGCTACATCGCCGTTGAACTGGCGGGTGTCATTAACGGCCTGGGTGCCCAAACGCATCTCTTTGTGCGTAAACACGCGCCGCTGCGTAGCTTTGACCCGATGATTGTCGAAACCCTGGTTGAAGTGATGAACACTGAAGGCCCGACCCTGCATACTCACGCGATTCCAAAAGCCGTGGTTAAAAATGCAGACGGTAGCCTGACTCTGCAACTGGAAGATGGTCGTAGCGAAACGGTAGATTGCCTGATCTGGGCGATTGGTCGTGAACCGGCAACCGACAACTTCAACCTGGCGGCTACGGGTGTGAAAACCAACGAAAAAGGCTACATCGTTGTTGATAAATACCAGAATACCAGCGTGCCGGGTATTTATGCGGTCGGCGATAATACCGGTGCCGTTGAACTGACGCCGGTGGCAGTTGCCGCAGGCCGTCGTCTGTCCGAACGTCTGTTTAATAACAAGCCGGACGAGCATCTGGACTACAGCAACATTCCAACCGTGGTCTTCAGCCATCCGCCAATTGGTACTGTAGGGTTAACCGAGCAGCAGGCACGCGAACAGCACGGTGATGATCAGGTAAAAGTGTATAAATCATCGTTTACCGCGATGTATACCGCCGTTACCTCTCACCGCCAACCGTGCCGCATGAAGCTGGTCTGCGTTGGACCAGAAGAGAAGATTGTCGGTATTCACGGCATCGGCTTTGGCATGGACGAAATGCTGCAAGGCTTCGCGGTAGCACTGAAAATGGGCGCAACCAAGAAAGATTTCGACAATACCGTAGCGATCCACCCAACTGCGGCTGAAGAATTCGTCACCATGCGTTAAGCGCACACGTGTAGAAAGATTGCGATCGCGATTCACTACACGCTCAAACAACGCCCCTCCGCCAACCAGAGGGGCGTTACATCATCTCAGCCAGCGCTATTCAGCCAACGCACGCATCTCTTTAATCAGGTCTGATTTCCCCTCAAAACCAATGCCCGGCAGTTCAGGCATGACGATATGACCGTCCTCCACCGTCACAGAATCCGGGAAACCGCCGTACGGCTGGAACAGGTCCGGGTAACTTTCATTGCCGCCCAGGCCAAGACCCGCCGCAATGTTCAACGACATCTGGTGGCCGCCATGCGGTATGCAGCGTGATGGTGACCAGCCGAACTGCGCAAGGACATCCAGCGTGCGCAGGTATTCGACCAGACCGTAGGAAAGCGCGCAGTCAAATTGCAGGTAATCGCGATCCGGGCGCATGCCGCCATAACGCAGCAGGTTACGCGCATCCTGATGAGAAAAGAGGTTTTCACCGGTCGCCATTGAGCCTGGGTAAAACTCTGACAGCGCAGCCTGCAAGGAATAATCCAGCGGGTCGCCCGCCTCTTCATACCAGAACAACGGGTATTCACGCAGCATTTTGGCGTAGGCAATACTGGTTTCCAGATCAAAGCGACCATTGGCGTCGACGGCCAGCCGTGCTTCATCGCCAATTTCCGCGAGGACCGCGTCAATTCGGCGGCGGTCTTCATCAAGCGATGCCCCGCCGATTTTCATTTTAACCACGTTATAGCCGCGATTCAGGTAGCCTCGCATTTCCTGACGCAACGCGCTCAGGTCTTTACCCGGATAATAATAACCGCCCGCCGCGTAAACAAAGACGCGCGGGTTGGCCTCAACGCCCTTCATCTCAGCCAGCAGGCGGAACAACGGCTGGTTAGCAATTTTGGCGACGGCATCCCAAATAGCCATATCCAGTGTGCCGACGGCGACCGAACGTTCGCCATGTCCCCCCGGCTTCTCGTTACTCATCATGACGTCCCAGATTTTATGCGGATCCAGGTTATCACCTTTGGCATTCAGCAGGCTTTCCGGGTCTGCGTCCAGAATGCGGTTACGGAAGCGCTCGCGGATCAATCCCCCCTGACCATAACGACCATTAGAGTTAAATCCGTATCCCACAACCCGGCGTCCCGCTATTTCAACATCAGTCACAACAGCCACCAGGCTGGTTGTCATCTTGCTAAAATCGATATAGGCGTTACGAATAGGGGAAGCGATGGGTTTAGTTATTTCTACAACATCGAGGATACGCATGTTTTCTCCGGCGGGTTCTTAGTCAGTTGTGCTCACACTTACGCGCCTGTAAAAAGTGATAACTCATGCCGGTTTATTATTGGCATAATGCACGCAGGCAGTATTTAAGGACGCCATCGTCCTGTCTTTTTCCATCTTAAGCAGTGCTCATCTGCTGATCTAATGCCAAAGAGGCTGGCTGTAATGCAAAATCGGCATCACCTGGAACTCACCTGGCTTGAAGACTGCATTGCGCTGGCGCAGTCACTCAATTTCTCCCGGGCAGCCGCTTCCCGATATGTGACGCAGCCCGCATTCAGTCGGCGCATTGTCTCGCTGGAAGAGTGGCTTGGAACGCCGATTTTTGAACGCAACCGCCGTGGCGTCAGCCTGACTCGTGCAGGGGAAGTGTTCGTCGCTCAGGTGCCCGAACTGATCCGGGCGCTTTACACCCTGAGAAATGAAACCATTGAAGCAGCAGGAAATGCCCGACCGGATGTTATTTTCTCTGCAACACACTCCCTGTCGTTCTCATTTTTTCCGGCGCTAATGCGTAATAACGAAAAAATCGCCCGTTTCGGCTCATTTCGCCTGCTTTCAGATACGCTCAGCGCCTGTGAACGGATGATTGAAAAAGGGGATGCTCAGTTTCTGCTGTGTTATTACCACCCTCACATGCACATCAACCTTGATCAGACGAAATATCTCAGCGTCCGCCTTGGACGAGAAACATTATTGCCTTACTCAAAATGCGCTCCCGGCTCTCCTCAGCCGCTCTGGCAGGCAACGGGGGGCAAAAAATTTCCGTTTCTCTCCTTCTCTGCAGAATCCGGTCTGGGGAGGATCCTCTCAAACACGTCTCCGGTGAATCATGCCCGACGCGGTATGGACATCGCCTTCACCGCCGATCTGGCGGCCACGCTGCTGGCAATGGTCAAAGCTGGAGACGGCATTGCCTGGCTGCCGGAAAGCCTGGCAGCTCCGGACGTTGAGGCCGGGACAATCTCCGCAGCCGCCCCGCAACAGAGTGGATTGTGGGTACCCATTGATATCAGACTGTTTCGACCTGCGGCCAGGATGTCCAGGGCAGTGGAAGAATTGTGGGAAATATTCGTGGCTGAGCAGAGGTAACAGAATATCCGGATGGGAGGGAACGTGCCCATTTTGCATAAAAATGAGCGCGTTAAACAACCGACCTTAGTAGGTATTAAAATATTGCTGAATAAGCTCAGGATTTTTCGTTTTCGTCAGGGCGGTCATCAGCAAAACCCGGGCTTTCGCAGGATTTAATGAATCAGACACCAATCCCGGCTGCCCTTTATCCTGCGGAACAATGCCGTTACCCGTTCGGGATGCACGCACCACAATGATTCCCGCTTTCTCTGCTTTTTTAATTCCAGCTTCACTTCTGACAGAGACCGACCCGGCACCGGTTCCTGCATAGATTATCCCGTCTACATGATGCGCAATAGCAGCATCATACATATATTCAGGATCATCCTGATAACCATAAATTATCGCTACCTGCGGCAGCTTTTTAAGGCTTCTTACATCAAAAACGGAACGCAGGGTATGCGTCTTTTCAACGCGAGTTTCAAACTGTGGTTTGCCATTGACGATAACCCCTAAATACCCCTGCTCCGGGGCTTTGAAAGTATCCAGCGTGTTCGCATTTGTCTTAGTTACAAACCTTGCAGAACCAATGCGATCATTTAAAA
Source organism: Citrobacter sp. RHBSTW-00671 (assembly GCF_014103415.1). Taxonomy (NCBI): domain Bacteria; kingdom Pseudomonadati; phylum Pseudomonadota; class Gammaproteobacteria; order Enterobacterales; family Enterobacteriaceae; genus Citrobacter; species Citrobacter sp. RHBSTW-00671. The sequence goes on along the minus strand of NZ_JABXPR010000001.1, from coordinate 748,274 downwards.
CCACCATAACCCCCCGACCCCTTGCATTCGGATCGGCGGCCACCGTGACCGCTTCTAGCAGATTCATTGCACCGTCGGCGCTAATGGCCGTCGCGGGCCTCATCGCCGCAGTGAACACCACGGGTTTATCGCTCTTAACCGTCAGATTGAGAAAGTAGGCCGTTTCATCAAGCGTGTCGGTTCCGTGGGTAATAACGATACCGTCAACGTCATCACGCGCGAGCAACGCGTTCACCTGCTGAGATAGCTTTAAAATAATCTCACTGGTCATGTTTTCACTGCCGATATTAGATATTTGCTGACCATCAACACTGGCAATATTATTAATTTCAGGCACCGCTTTAATTAATGTCTGAACACCTATCTCACCAGATTTATATCCCGATGTTTGCGTATTACTTTCAGCGGTGCCAGCAATGGTTCCTCCCGTCGCCAGGATCATTATGTGAGGTTGTGTTGTTGCACTAAAAACGGTTGAACTGATAAATAACATCGCCACTGCGATGAATATTTTTATACTCATTCTAATCCTCTGAATTTAAATAATTAGAGATACAGGAAATGTTTCAACAAAATCAAGCCAGGATTATTTTCCCGAGAATAAGGCCAACGACGACAGCAACAATAACATTGACTAAACCCGGTCGCATAAAACTATGGTTAAATACATATTTGCCTATGCGCGTGGTTCCCGTGTCATCAAAAGCGAGCGCAGCCAGACATTGACCCGCCACGGGAATGAAGAAATACCCATTCACCGCAGGCCATGCACCAATCAGCGCATAAGCAGGTAAGCCTAATGCCAGCCCCAATGGTAGAAGAATAAGCGTCGTTGCCGCCTGACTACTAACCATTGCAGAGACAAAAAACATCATGATGGCAATTAACCAGGTATGTTGCTGTAATAGCGTCTGAACTTCTTCCTTAATCAGATCAATATGCCCATTGACGAAGGTTTCGCTCATCCAGGCAAGGCCAAAGGCGCAGACAATCGCCAGTGCCCCCGCGCGAAATACAGTACCGCTGATAATTTGATCCACCGGAGGTCGGCATATCAAGACTATCAGACAGGCAAAAGAGAGCATTGTTATCTGGATCGCCGCCGACATCGATAACGGTTGCAGTCCTTTCGCCGTTTCCACCATCGGTCGTAATTCAGGAATGATCCCTAACAGCACAATCACCACGGCACTCATCAAAAACAGTACGACAGAGAGCTTAGCGTGCAAGGTAACTTCCATTTTATCGCTTTGTTTCTGAGCAGACTTTATTAAGCCCTCCGCAAGCCTGCGTTGATACTCAGGGTCATCTTTTAGCTCTTTGCCTTTATTAAAGGTCGCTATGGCCCCCATCGCGACACCCACTAACGTAGCGGGAACACAGATCATCATAATTGTAGAAATGGATATCCCTAATGGGGCCATTAAACCAATCATTGCCGCCATCGCCGCCGATATTGGGCTGGCCGTGATAGCCTGCTGCGATGCAATAACAGAAATGGATAATGGCCGCTCAGGACGGATCCCCGAATCACGAGCGACTTCAGAAATAACCGGCAATAAACTGTAAACAACATGCCCTGTTCCGGACATAAAGGTGAAGATATAGCAAATAAAAGGCGCCAGCAGCGTAATATAACGAGGATGACGGCGAAGAATTTTCTCTGCCAGTTTAACCAGTAAATCTAGACCACCGGCGGCTTGTAATGATGAAGCAGCTAAAACAACTGAAAGAATAATAAGAATAACGTCAATCGGTGGTGTTGATGGGGTTAGGCCAAAAATAAATACCATGACGCCAACACCGAGCCCACCGACCATGCCTAAAAACACACCGCCAATCCTGGCGCCAATCATTAAGGCTAAAAGAATAAAACACAATTCCGTCCAAAACATACTTCCTCCTGGCTTATCTGGAGTGAATGTTGGGTTACATGAGTGGAACAGCGTTAACTGGTTTAATACGGTTTACCAAAACCGAAAGCACCGTCATCAGACAAAACATTCGCTGCAGATTTACCACCAGCCTGCATGGCACACAGTACCCTTTCTCGGTCGGGCTCAGCCATACCTGATTGGATAATGGAGAGCATAAATCCGGTTAAAAACGCATCACCTGCCCCCAGGGTATCTACTGGCTCAATATATTGCGGCGTCCAGTCAAGAAAACCATCGGCAGAAAAATAATAAACACGCTCATGCCCGCAGGTTGCAATAATATGTCGACAACCGTATTGATAAAGCTTATTTATTTTTTCTTTTGTTTCATCTGGTGAGATACCACTACAGGAAATAAAGCCATAATCTACCCATGGGCATACTCTTGCGAAATAATCATCGGTGCCACGTCCAGAAAAATCGAATGATATCATGCTATTTTTCTGTTTTATTTTTTCCAGTTCAGTTTCCAGGTAACCATTAATACTGGTGTGGACTAAGTCAAAACTGGCAATGTAGCGCAGATCATCCGCCGTCAGTGTGAAAGGATGCTCACGTAAAACACCATTTTTATTACTGGTGACAAACTCACGATCGCCATTATTGAGGCGAATACAGGCGTAACCGTTCTCCCCCTCATAATGCCGACTATGGGTAATATCTATCTGTAACTTATGCAAGACATCTTGTATATGTTTTGCCGCGTCATCATTCCCAAACGCCCCCATGAAGGCGCTTAAAGACCCTGCTTGCTTTGCGTATACGGAAAAATTTAAGGCATTGCCACCTGGATACATCATTCCAGAATGAAGGTATTTATCGACGACATTGTCACCTATACCTATTACGCGAATACTCATAATAATACCCTGCTCTATAAAATATTAAAAAGCGTCCCTGCTTTTACCTTAATCCTTTAGTAATCAGTATGCTACTTTCCACATATAGCGACGTGTAGTGAGCGGGTGCTGGCGAGCTTCAGCAAGCGCACGGTTGTAGACAGGATAAACATTATTGAAGAGAGAATGGTTAAAGTAATCAATAACCGTAGTTTTGATAGACGACAACCCTAACTCTTTTGCATCTATCACTTCAATTCGCTGACCATATTTTTTCAGAAAATCTAATGCACGCTCATCGACCGGGCGGGTGCTACCTTCAGAAATCTGTACGAAAAATGGTGTATTAGCATCCGTAATTTCGAACGGTCCATGAAAGAATTCACCGCTGTGAATACAGGCTGAATGAATCCACTGCATTTCCATAAATATGCAGATACTTTGTAAATATGACGCGCCATAGCCCGCCCCACTGGCAACAGTATAAATAACTTTATCGTCTTTATATTCTTGAGCGAATGCTTGTGCCCGTTCAGCCACATGCTCGCAAGCACGATATACAATACGGTTAATTTTACTGACGCCATCCAGGAAATCGTCATAGTGAACATAGCCTTCTGTTTGCTGAAGAAGCTCTACCGCAGTGAGCAAACATTGGATCGTCTTCTCTCCAGCGACATCTTTTCCGTCGCCAAAGGTATAAGTCTCAACATAATCACAATGCGCAACCAAAGGTGAATCCATAACCCAGGTCAGCCCAATAACGGTTGCGCCATGCAGGCGTGCAATTTCTGCCGCCTTCGTGGTTTCTGGGGTATTGCCTTTATGTGAAGCGACAACAACAACGGCATTTTCACCCAGCGCAACAGGCGGGTTACTGATAAATTCCCCACTGTTATAAAGGCCCACGCTCAGCGTTTTTGACTCTTTTTCTAAGAATGCTTTTGCCGGGTAGAACGCGGCATAAGACCCACCACAGGCAACATAGTAAACATGTTGAGTCCCCCCTTTTTCCGCCTGGCTGGCCACAATATCGTTCACAATTTCTTTAATGCTCATTATGGTTCCCTCTGGTTCAATCAATGATACAGGCGGATATCGCCTACAGAATGACTCTTAATGTATTTGTATTTTTATAATACATTTAAAGACATTCAATCAACAAAAGAACCATAAAAAATCGGGATCCGCGACACGGATCCCGATTTTAACCAACATCAAAGATGTAACAGGAGGAGCTATACGGTGAATCGAATCTTGTCTCCGACAATCAACTGACGGGAAACACAAGACAATTCTCCTTTGTTATCAATCATTTCACTCTTAATTAAAATCAAAGGATAATTTTCACTCACCCCAAGATAGTGAGCAACCTCAAAGCTGGCATACACTAGCTCAATCATTTTGCGCGAATGGGTAAACCACAGCCCATATTTTTCACGTAAGCAAGCGTATAACGAATGATTATTGAGGTCCTCTTGCAGCAGAAAGGCAAAACGAGGAGGTAACTGGATGGTTTCTAGCGAAACGGGAATATTGTCAGCATAACGAATACGTTCAATGACTACCGCTTTCTCTTTTTCAGCCATTCCCAGCGAGGCGCTGGTCTCGTTATCCACCGATTCAAAAACCGATTTAATAGTCCGGGAGCCGGGCCGCCTCCCCTGGGACTGACACAACTCGCTAAAGCTCATAATCCCGGTCATGCTGCGCTGAAACTTTTCATTACTGACAAACGTTCCCTTGCCAGAAACACGCGTCAGAAGATTTTCACGCGTTAGAGCATCCAGAGCTTTACGCACTGTTACACGACTAACCTGCCACTGGCTACTGAGTTCATTCTCTGTGGGGATCTGCTGACCGGGCTTGTATTCACCGCGCAAAATCGCCTCTTTCAGGGATGCCTCAAGCTGTTTATAGAGAGGTTTTGCGCTATTGCTGTCAGGTTGCTCCATAATTTGTATCCATTTGTATTATCGAAATACCATAACATGTATTATAACTATTTACCCGATATTTGCTGACATAAAAAAGAAAATCGGCTACAAAATCAATATTGTGGCCGATTTATCATATTGAAATTACTGGTGAGCCTGCATATACGGCGTATAGACCCCGTTGAGGCTTTCAAGGAACGCCACGATATCGTCGATATCTTTTTGCGGCAGTTCTTTGCCTACCTGATAACGCAGCATCAGTTTTACCGCGCCGTCGAGGGTTGGCACATCTCCCCGGTGGAAATAAGGTGCAGTCAGTGCAACGTTACGCAATCCAGGGACTTTCTGGCGCAGCTTATCTCGTAATTCATTCGTCACGTTCATCCGGCCAATATCTGCCGCGGTGACTTCGCCAAAATTAAAGTCCTTTTTCAGCCCCAGGGGTTCAAATGAGCGTCCGCCTAAAATAATACCGCCATGACAGGTCGCGCACTTATTATCTTTAAACAACTGATAGCCCTGTTTTTGCTGGGCAGTTAACGCCGTTTCATCGCCACGTAACCACTTATCAAATGGCGAATTTGGCGTAATGAGCGTTTTCTCAAACTCAGCAATCGCGTCAGTAATATTGTCACCACTGAATCCCTGCGGATAAACCGCGATAAATTGTTGCTTCAGAAGCGGATCTTTATCCAGTTTCTGGATAATTTCATCCCAGGATTTCGAGGCCATTTCAATCGGATTTAACGGCGGGCCACCGGCCTGCGCCTGCAGCGTCGGCGCACGCCCATCCCAGAATTGCTCCACGTTAAACACCGAGTTAAAGACCGTCGGCGCATTGATCGGTCCAACGGCGCCCCCCACGCCGATTGACGTTTTTCTGCCATCCACGCCGCCCGCATTCAGGGCATGGCAGTGCGCACAAGAAATCGTGCTATCGCCGGAAATCCGTGGATCATGATAGAGCGAGAAACCGAGCGCCACTTTACGGGCATCTGTCGGGATACTTTCCGGTATCGGTTGTACCGGTTCGTTGCGATGTTGAGCTGCCGTATCACTGCTGGCGTAGTACTGCTCGCGTTGTTTTGCAATCCAGCCAAGAATCTCTTTGCGCTCAGCATCACTAACCTTACCGGCCCAGTGCAGCGCGGTATAACGCGTTGGCGGCATAGTATCGTACTGCATCACCCATTCAATTTTATTCAGATCGCTTTGCGAAACGGGTTTATCCGCGACCAGTGCCGCACGCACGGCTTCAAGATTGAAGGATTTATATCCCAGTTGAATATCGTAATTCATCAACTGTTTAGCGACAGGAAAAGAAGAATAGAAAGGTAATTCCGCTGAAGGGGTATGACAATAATCGCATCCTTTTTCGCGTAAAAACCCTAATACTTTATTATTTTCTTCCAGCGTAGAAGCCTGAACATCAGCTTGTTTACTACGTTGATTATCGTGATACCACACATAACCGGATAATCCAAAATAACAAATCACGATGCCTGCTATAGCAATCGCGGTAAGACGGGTAATGATTTTCATTATTTTACCCTCACCGTTGTGAGTTATTGTGACCCAGAAAATTAGAATAATTAATGCATAGTCTTTGTCAGACCTGACCATCATAGGAAATGGGGGGATTACTTTTTTGATAAGTATCAATCAATTACATGGGCGGGAACTATCGATAGAATAGCCTGCGCCTATTATAAGAATGAACCGTTACCAGGTTCTATTCACACCTCGTTGCAATCGAATGTTCTGAAAATGAAATAGTTTTAGATTGTGAATAATTATAAATTTCTCATTGTTATCATTGGGATAGTTTTATTTCTTTATTATTGATAAGCATAAAAACGTGATCGACCGCACGCTTTACTCACCCGGCACCGAAGCGAATGTCTACGCTTAACAGACGATCAGGCAATAGCCTTAGCATTTCAACCGTTACCGGAGGTCTTTCTCATTATGCTCAACCAGAAACTACCCCACGCCCCTTCAGAAGAACTGACGATCGACGTCGATCTACTTTATGAAATGGATCCGTGCGAGTTAAAGCTGGATGACATGATTGAGGCGGAGCCTGAACCGGAAATGATTGAGGGGCTTCCCGCCTCGGACGCGTTAACCCCCGCCGATCGTTACCTCGAACTGTTCGAGCACGTCCAGTCATCCAAACTGTTTGCTGATAGCAAAACCTTTCCCGACTGCGCACCCAAAATGGACCCGCTGGATATTTTGATTCGTTATCGTAAAGTCAAACGACACCGGGACTTTGACCTGCAACGCTTTGTCGCGAGCCATTTCTGGCTGCCGGAAACCCCCACCAGCGAATATGTTTCCGACCCTGAAAGCTCGCTGAAAGAGCATATTGATCAACTGTGGCCAGTGCTGACTCGCGAGCCGCAGGATCACATTCCCTGGTCCTCGCTGCTGGCGCTACCGCAGTCATACATCGTGCCGGGCGGGCGCTTTAGCGAAACCTACTATTGGGATTCCTACTTCACCATGCTGGGTCTTGCGGAGAGTGGCCGGGAAGACTTACTGAAATGTATGGCCGATAACTTTGCCTGGATGATCGAAAACTATGGTCACATCCCGAACGGCAACCGCACCTACTACCTGAGCCGCTCCCAGCCACCGGTCTTTGCGCTCATGGTAGAACTGTTCGAAGAGGATGGCGTACGCGGTGCGCGTCGTTATCTTGATCATCTCAAAATGGAGTACGCGTTCTGGATGGATGGCGCTGACTCGCTGGTGCTTAATCAGGCATACCGTCACGTGATCAGAATGCCGGACGGTTCTCTGCTCAACCGCTATTGGGACGATCGTGATACCCCGCGCGATGAGTCCTGGCTTGAAGACGTAGAAACGGCTAAGCATTCAGGCCGACCGCCTAATGAGGTTTATCGGGATCTGCGTGCGGGTGCGGCCTCCGGCTGGGATTATTCATCACGTTGGTTGCGCGATGCCGGTCGCCTCGCCAGCATCCGCACCACCCAGTTCATCCCGATTGACCTGAACGCGTTCCTCTACAAACTGGAAAGTACGATTGCGAACATTTCTGCATTAAAAGGAGAGCGAGATACCGAAGCGCGGTTTCGCCAGAAAGCCAGCGACCGCCGTGCCGCCGTGAACCACTATTTGTGGGACGACGAAAATGGCTGCTATCGCGATTACGACTGGCGACGTGAGCAGATGGCTCTCTTCTCTGCTGCCAGCATCGTTCCGTTGTACGTCGGCATGGCGACCCACGAACAAGCTGACCGACTCGCCAACGCGGTACGCAGTCGCTTACTCACCCCAGGCGGCATTTTAGCGACCGAGTATGAAACCGGCGAGCAGTGGGATAAACCCAACGGTTGGGCACCACTGCAGTGGATGGCGATTCAGGGATTTAAACTGTATGGCGATGACCATCTCGGCGATGAAATCGCTCGTAACTGGCTGAAAACGGTTAATATTTTTTATCAGGAACACCACAAGCTAATCGAAAAATACCATATCGCTGACGGCACGCCGCGCGAGGGCGGCGGTGGGGAATATCCGTTGCAGGACGGATTTGGCTGGACGAATGGCGTGGTGCGCCGATTAATCGGTTTGTACGGTGAACCGTAAATGTCTGACGGCCTGATGCCACGAAATGCATCGGGCCGTTAGTTAATGGCATCGTACAGCGCGGTGTGGATTTTCTGCCATTTCTTGTTCTCTGCATTGGGATCTGCACGCACACGCAGTTGGGCCTGTTCCACATCATACTGCTGACGAGCAACGACCTCCGGTGTCGAGCAGAAACTATGTAGGTAGCTTTTATGCAGTGACGTCAGCGATGCGCCATTCGACATGGCATGACTGAGCGTACTCATAAACTGCTGGCAGGGTTTAGCCTCATCCATCTGTGAGGGATAGCGCAGCAGCAGCTTCAGAACTGCAGTGTTCCCCGCGGAAAATGCCTGCTCCGTCCACGCCAGCTTCCAGTCCATACCGCCTTGCAGGAACAGCGACGTGACGCGGGTATCGTTGCGATCGATAGCCGCCCGCATATTAAAGGTATCCCATGTAATGCCCATTCGGGTCACCGATTCTCGCGCGGAAGGTGCATCACGCCGCGGCTCCTCCTGTACTATCTCAACAGCTTGCCCTGAAGATGCTTGCGGTGCGGGTGCATTGAATAGCCAGAAAGCGCCCAGTGAGACTGCCAGAACCATGACACCGACCGCCACCCACAGCATGCCGGAAATCAGCTGTTCGCGCTCTTCAGCCGTGCGCTGCGCTCGCTTTTCAGGAGGATCAATACTGTCGGCAATTTCCTTTTTATCACCCCCAGCCTGCTCGTCTTTTTGCCTTGCCGTTTCCCAGAATTGACGCACCGTCGACTCATCAGAGTCCAGATACGATGCAGGATTGATGCGCGTTCGGCGCTCTTCAAACGCCCGCTGTACAGAGTGCGTAATTTGTTGGTACTGGTAATTTAACAGCATCAGCTGTACTGACGTCAGCGGTTGCTGAGCAATGACAGCGTTTCGCGCCAGTCGGCAATCATCCAGAAACATTCGCAGCGTTAAGCGCGGTTCGACAAACAGCATCAACACTGACGTATCATTAAAAATCTGCGTAAAGTGGCGAACAAATAGCTTCTTATCGACCACCATCAACGCCAGTTCGCTAAACAACATGCCGTCCAGCGCATCACGCCCTTCGCCCAGCTTTAACCAGCGACGCAAGCGTTCGGCGCCAAAGTGCTGCTTCAGGAAACTGTTTAGCGGATGCTGATCTGGCCATACCCGAGCGATGAGGGCTTTGAGCGTTAACTCTATTGCGCGAAGCTGACGCTGCGCCCGCATCTGCGCATCCGGCCCTCCGATTTCGATATCGGTTTGATAGTTCAGGAGCGGCTGTTGTTGGCGTAATTGCTCCAGTGCGGCCACAAAACGCAGCGCGGAAATCAGCTGGTTTTCACTGACATCCTGACCGCTTTCATACTGAGGCACACTCTGTTGAAGATGGCGTAAACGCAACGTGAACTGGCTGAGTTGCGCATCATTCATCTGCAAGCGTCTGGCGACTGCCCCCCAACCGCCCAGATTCAGTCGGGCCTGATCGAGTTGCTCCAGAAACCAACGCGGATCTTTGCCCTCTGCCACATGTACGCCTAACAGCAGCAAAATTTCCACCGACGCCTGACGGATGATCCCCAAACAGTGTTCAAATGGCGCACATGTCGCCTGTAACGCGCTATTGGTCATTATCTTCCCTAAAAGAGCCCAGAAAGGTGCGGCCTCACGATGTATTACGTTATCTTTTTATAAACGTGGTACTGCGCAGAATAGTGCCGCAGCACACTAGAACACATTCATATAACAAATAAATGTGTTTTGCAGTGACAACGGCAAAATCATTGAAATTTATTCTGGAGATAAACCCGTGTCTGTGTTGAAAACAGCGCGACCGCCTCACAATGACGGAGAGTGACTGGCTATGTCTGGTGATACGCAATAGCATATCGGGAAAAGTGCCTGAGATGACAGGATGTTCAGCCGGTAAAAACGTGAATGCCACCCCTTAAGTCGTAAGGCGTTTATGGCCAAAAATGGCCATATGGCAACTACGTCTGCTGATAATTATCTTTATACTGTTTTTCTTTTAAGAGAAATCATTATGCCGCATTGCGCCGCTCATTTTACCCCCGCCGGTATTGCATTTATCAAGCAATGGCAGGGCCTGTCGCTGGAAAAGTATCAGGATAAAAATGGTGTATGGGTCATTGGCTACGGGCATGAAATGACACCCGATGAAACCTTTGTTACCCCCATTTCAATGGCGCAGGCAGAGGCTCTGCTGCTCGCGGATCTGGATATCTGCAAAGCATTAATACGCACAAATAAACCTCAGCTTAACGACCCGTTTCAACAAGAAGTCTTTATTGCGTGGATGCTAAGTGTTGGGATAACGCGCTTTTGTCACGCAGAAATGTGGCCGATTAATATTTCACAGCCAGATAGCGTCTGACCGTGAAATAAATATCAATTATAGAAATTCATTTAACATCATTGCCGCCTGAGTACGGTTTTTAACTTCCAGCCGCTGATAAAGTGACTCAAGGTGGGCTTTTACCGTTCCGGTACTGATATTTAACAGCCGGCCAATTTGCTTATTTGACTCACCAGCCGCCAGCATGGTCAGGATCTCTCGCTGGCGGGCGCTTAATGTTTTTATATTTTGCCTGCTGCTATCGTTTGTCGCTAAGTGATCCCTGGGAAGAAACATCATGCCCATCGCAACGCTGTTAAGCGCCAGAGTAAAGGTTTCAGCATCAGAGTCACGTGGCACAATGGCCAGCACGTTTAATTGCGTCACATCCTGCAGCCATTTCTTACTGCAATCAGTGGCTGAGATCAGCACCTTCACCGTTGAAAAAGAGTGTGCAACCTGATGCAGCAAGCTGCAGCAAAACTCACCGTCGAGATCACCGTCCAGCATCAGGAGCGCATCCGGGGTGTTTTCCAGTTTTTGCCAAAGGTCATCTGCCTGACTGACACCCTGAACATTCACTCCTGGAATTCGTTGCTGTAAACTTACATTCATTCCATGAATAAATATTGACTGCCTGTCAAACATTATTACCTGCATTATTAACTCTCCGTCTAAAAAAATAGTAGCCTTGAGACGCGAAAGGGTATTCTTCACGAGGAAAAATAAGAACTCACCATTTGGCGGGGGTCATTCTACCGATAAGCGAAGAATAAAGAAGCAAGAATTATGAATAGTTACAGCTCAAGAAAAAGGATTACACAAAGCGGGCAGAACAGGATAGATTTCTAAGACATTCCTCATTTATTGAGGGTCAGAATTCCTTATTAATATTAATTTTCAGAGAATACATTTTTAGCTGAAAATAAGACATCCTGAACAAATGATAAATATGTTACAAACTACAATATCGCATTAAGTGCTCATTCAACAGCTACCGCAGCCTATTGAATAAGCACGTTGCCACGTTACAGGAACATCCCGCCAGATACCTCAATACGTTGTGCAGTCATCCAGGCGAGCTCATCGCTGAGCAACGCGGCGATGGCATCACCGATATCATCCGGTAGCCCGACGCGTCCCAGCGCCGTTTGCGAGGCAATATACGCATTCAGTTGCGCATTATCACGCACATTCCCACCGCCGAAATCAGTTTCAATCGCGCCCGGCGCAATAATATTTGCCGTAATACCGCGTTCCCCCAACTCTTTAGCCTGATAGCGGGTGAGCACTTCCATCGCCCCTTTCATGGCGGCATAGGCGCTGTAGCCCGGTAGGGCAAAACGCGCCAGACCGGTCGAGACATTGAGGATCCTTCCCCCCTTGTTCATCAGCGGAAGAAGACTCTGCGTCAGGAAAAATGGCCCCTTAAACTGGATGTTCAACAATTGGTCAAATTGCGCTTCGGTGAATGCAGAGTACGGCGCTGTTATGCCGATCCCGGCATTGTTCAATAAATAATCAAACCCTTCACTTTGCCACTGTGTCTTTACGGTGTGCTTCATCTGTTCAACGAAGGATGGGAAAGTTGAAGTATCGCTGACATTTAACGGTAATGCCGCTGCTTTTCCACCAGATTGCCGAATTTCATCCACAACCTGTTGCGCCTCTTTTTCATTGCTGTTCCACGTCAGGACGATACCTATTCCTTTGTTCGCCAGCTTAAGTGCCGCGTTTTTACCGAGCCCGCGACCGCCACCGGTCACTAATGCGATACGTTGCGTCATAAGAAACCTCATTTCAGGTGTTGTGATGATTGAGACAAAGCTTATTAGGTGGTAGAAGAACAATAAATATCGCCAATTGCGCATTACTGTTTCATTCAGAACAACAATAGGGCATGGGAATGGATAAAATTCACGCAATGCAGTTATTCATCCGCGTCGCAGAACTGGAGAGTTTTTCGCGTGCGGCAGACACCCTTGGACTTCCTAAAGGTAGCGTATCGCGCCAAATTCAGGCCCTGGAAAATCACCTGGGCACGCAGCTTCTGCACCGCACCACCCGGCGCGTTCAGCTGACGCAGGACGGCATGATCTATTACGAGCGCGCAAAAGATCTGTTGAGTAATCTGGATGAACTGGATGGGTTGTTCCATCACGATCCAGCCAGTATCAGCGGTAAGCTGCGCGTCGATATGCCGGTTGGCGTGGCGAGAAATCTGGTCATGCCCCGCCTGCCCACCTTTTTGCATCAGTATCCGGGGCTGGAGCTTGAACTCAGCAGCAGTGACCGCCTGGTGGACTTAATTCGCGAGGGTTTCGACTGCGTCGTTCGCGTTGGCACATTGAAAGATTCGGGGCTGATTGCCCGACCGCTGGGGAAACTCACGCAGATTAACTGTGCCAGTCCACAGTATCTGGCCCGCTTTGGTTATCCGGAAAGCCTGGAGGATTTGGCCTCACATGCCGTGGTGCATTACTCGGTGAATTTGGGGACACGCGCACAGGGTTTCGAGGTGGCTTCAGACAATGGGACTGCATGGGTAAAAACCGGCGGCATGCTGACGGTGAACAGCACCGAAACCTATCATGCCGCATGCCTTGCCGGGCTGGGTATTATTCAGGTACCACGCGTCGGGGTGCGTGAAGCCCTTCGCACCGGTACGCTGGTTGAAGTGTTGCCGCAATATCGGGCCGAACCCATGCCCGTTTCTTTGCTGTATCCACATCGCCGTAACCTTTCCCGCCGGGTACATCTGTTCATGGAATGGTTGACTGCTGTGATGAAAGACTACGTGGATTAGCCCATTTTTCGGGAAGTGGGTCTGAGCGGCTATAATGTCATGAGTAAACAAAATAAGGACTACCGATCGGATGACGCAGGAACACGACGCAAAGCACCCTACGCCTGAACAACAGCAAACCACCACAACGCCGGTAAAAAACGCCAAAGCGAACCAGGCGCTGAAAACAGCCATAACCTTCGCAGATAAAATTCAACGTCAACCTGTTATCGCCCACCTGATCCGCGCTGCAGAGCGTTTTAATGACCGAATGGGGAATCAGTTTGGCGCAGCCATCACGTATTTCTCGTTCCTGTCGATGATCCCTATCCTGATGGTGTCGTTTGCGGCGGCCGGTTTTATTCTCGCCTCGCACCCCACGTTATTACAGGATATCTTCAGCAAAATATTGCTCAACGTTAGCGATCCGACGCTGGCCTCTACGCTGAAAAACACCATCAATACTGCCGTTCAGCAACGTACCACCGTGGGTCTGGTGGGGCTTGGCATCGCCCTCTACTCTGGTATCAACTGGATGGGAAACCTGCGTGAAGCGATTCGCGCGCAGTCGCGGGACGTCTGGGAACGCACACCGCAGGATCAGGAAAAAATATGGGTTAAATACCTGCGTGATTTTGTCTCATTGATTGGGTTGCTGATTGCGCTGATCGTTACGCTATCGATTACCTCCATTGCCGGTTCTGCCCAGCAAATGATCATCTCGGCACTGTATCTCGACGGTATTGAATGGCTGAAACCCGCATGGCGGTTGATTGGCCTGGCGATCTCCATTTTCGCCAACTATTTGCTGTTCTTCTGGATTTTCTGGCGTCTGCCGCGCCATCGTCCGCGCAAGAGAGCGCTGATTCGTGGCACATTTATCGCCGCGCTGGGCTTTGAAGCGATCAAAATGATTATGACGTATACGCTACCATCGTTGGTGCAATCACCGTCGGGCGCAGCATTTGGCTCTGTACTTGGACTGATGGCATTTTTCTATTTCTTCGCCCGTCTGACCTTGTTCTGTGCGGCCTGGATTGCCACCGCAGAATACAAAGATGACCCGCGCATGCCGGGGAAAACGCAATAGCCAAAGCCGGATGAGTGGTGAATTGCCGGATGGCGACGCACGCGTCTTATCCGGCCTACGGGTGAGTCTTGTAGGCCGGATAAGCACAGCGCCACCCGGCAATTATAATGCCGCCTGTTCTCACCGATTTAGTGAATAAATCCAACCCGTAACTTTTATTTAACCAAAAACCAGTTTTATCAACTAAGTTTTAAATTATGTGAAGCATTTCATAGAAGTGAAAACGCCAGCCTAAAAATTATCCCCTTTTTGACTTTATTTTGACCAGGCTCAGCGTTTGTTACAGATTGAAATGTTTCTTTTGCTGTGCGTAATATGACCTTTCGTTCGACCCAAAATAAGAAAATATTATGCAAGCAACCGCCACAACACTCGATAACGAACAGGAACACGCCCCGGTCAACTCGCGCAATAAAGTCGTCGTCGCCTCGCTCATCGGCACTGCCATTGAGTTCTTCGACTTCTATATTTACGCGACCGCAGCGGTGATCGTGTTCCCCCACATCTTCTTCCCGCAGGGCGACCCCGCGGCGGCAACGCTACAGTCGCTGGCTACCTTTGCTATCGCCTTCGTGGCCCGCCCGATCGGCTCTGCCGTATTCGGCCATTTCGGCGATCGTGTTGGACGTAAAGTCACGCTGGTTGCTTCACTGCTCACCATGGGGATTTCAACGGTCGTCATCGGTCTGCTGCCGGGTTATGAAACCATCGGCATTTTCGCCCCGTTGCTGCTGGCGCTGGCGCGTTTTGGTCAGGGTTTAGGACTGGGAGGTGAATGGGGCGGTGCTGCACTGCTGGCGACGGAAAACGCACCACCGCGTAAACGCGCGCTGTACGGTTCATTCCCGCAGTTGGGTGCGCCTATTGGTTTCTTTTTCGCTAACGGCACGTTCCTGTTGCTCTCCTGGCTGTTGACCGATGAGCAATTTATGAGCTGGGGATGGCGCGTACCATTCATCTTCTCTGCCGTACTGGTCATTATCGGTCTGTACGTCCGTGTTTCGCTCCACGAATCGCCAGTATTTGCCAAAGTCGCCGCAGCGAAAAAGCAGGTAAAAATCCCGCTGGGCACTCTGCTGACAAAGCATGTTCGCGTGACCATCCTTGGCACGTTCATCATGCTGGCGACCTATACGTTGTTCTATATCATGACCGTCTACTCGATGACGTTCAGTACCGCCGCAGCACCTGTGGGTCTTGGCTTACCGCGTAATGACGTATTGTGGATGCTGATGATGGCGGTGATTGGCTTCGGCGTGATGGTACCGGTGGCAGGTCTGCTGGCCGATGCGTTTGGTCGTCGCAAAAGCATGCTCATCATCACCACGCTTATTATTCTGTTTGCACTGTTTGCCTTTAAGCCGTTGCTGGGTTCCGGTAACCCGGTGCTGGTGTTTGCCTTCCTGTTGTTGGGCTTGAGCCTGATGGGGCTGACATTCGGCCCGATGGGAGCACTGCTGCCGGAGTTGTTCCCGACCGAAGTCCGCTACACGGGCGCATCATTCTCGTATAACGTCTCGTCGATTCTCGGTGCCTCTGTTGCCCCCTATATTGCCGCATGGCTGCAGGGGAACTACGGTCTGGCAGCGGTAGGAACCTATCTGGCATCAATGGCGGCGTTAACCCTGGTCGCCCTGTTGTTAACCCATGAGACACGGCATAAGTCGTTGTGATGCTTTTGCCGGATGCGGCGTAACCGCCTTATCCGTCCTGGGTTGAGCATGAAACCCAGGCCGGATAAACATCCGGCCAGACATCACTTCTTCATCTGCGACAAAATCGTCCGGCACTGATTCGTTTCGTTTTCCGACGGAGAAATTAGCGCCAGCAGCGCCGCCGCTGGCGTAACCAGCGTTGCCAGCGCGGCAGCCACCGCACCGCGCGCAATCAACGGCCCAGCTTTTACCCCGGCCTGTGGGTTCTTAAATGTCCCGCGAACATACAGCGGCGAACGCAGGGTAATAATACGAATACCTTTGCTCTCCGGGTCGATGGTTAAATCCAGTTGCTCCGATGCAAAGCTTGCAGTCCCGGTCACGTTAATAACTGCGTTTTCCGTGTCAAAGGCAAATATCTGCGGACGCGCCACACCGTTAACAATATCCAGACTCGCCGCCGCGCAGTTCACCCGTACTTCGTCATCACCGAATATTTGTCCGACGATATAGTTACCCAGATTCAGCCCAACGATCTCCATCAGATTGCGACTGACCAATCCATCATTCATCAACAGCTTCAGGTTACCGTTGCTGTTACCCAGCAACGCAGCCACTGAATTTCCGCTACCGCTCAGCCTGGCGTCACCGTTCATCTCACCAAGCGTTTTCTGCATCAGCGCTACATCCGGCATCAACGCTTTTAGCTTAAGCCGCCGCGCCTGAATATCCGCCTGCCCGCGCATCGGCTTTTTATTCCCTTCCAGATGGATGCTGGAAACAATACTGCCCCCCGCGAGGCCAAATTTCAGTGGCTGCAAGCGCAGGTCAGCATTTTTCAGGAGGATATGGGTGGAGAGATCGCTTACCGGCAAGCGGCTACCGTGCTCAATCCGTTGCCCTTTGAAACGCACGTCGGCATCCATCACGTTCCATTTATCGGTTTCAAAACGGTCATACGGCAAGACCTTGTCCGCAGGCTGAACGCTCTTCTCACCTTTGCGCTGTTCAGATTGTTTTGCCCGTTCCGCCCCTTTGCCTGAATCCACCCCGATCAGCGGCCCTAAATCGGCCAGCCTCAGCTGGCGTGATTCAACGTCGCCTTTTAGCATCGGGCGCGGCTTGCCGGTGGTATAGGTAAGCGTTCCGTGAATATCGCTATCGCCAATGCGACCATTAAAATGACGGTATTCAAAAAGAGAGGACTTTTCCGGGTCGATTTTCGCCACCAGACGCCCGTCCGTTTCAAACGGTGGCGTATCCGGTAACAGCACACCGGTCAAATCGTATAAATCCCCGAGTGAATCCCCAGAGAATTTAAGCCGTAGATCGACACCGCCCATATTCATCGGGTCATTTATCGTGCCGCTAAATACCACGCGCGTGTTGCCCGAGCGAAAGTCAGCCTGTATCGGAAAAGGGGTACCTTCGCCGCGTAACGCCAGCATCCCGCCTATTTTTCCCGTTCCGGTTAGCGGTTCACCGTTGTAGCGGCCCTGGGCTTTCAGACCAAAAACGTAATCCTCAACGCTGGCGCTCCCTTCTTTGCTGCTGGTACCTGTCACTTCGCTAAACGGTAGCGGCTTGCCTAATGGATCGACCTGGATCTCCAGCTCCGATTGCGTCACCTTATCGTTCACAGCGATACGCCCTTGATCGAACAGAATGTTGTCCAGGCGAAATGACCAGGCAGAGGGAGTGGCATTCGGATCGCGGTTTTTATCCCCAGCGAGCGTAAAGGTCCAGTTGTTGTTTTCCTCCGACAGCCGAATGAGGCGCGCATCGGGTTTCACCAGCTTGACCCATGGTAACCAGATGGTTTTTGTCAGCAGCGCCAACGGGGCAAGCGTCGCTTCAACGCGGGGGAGATGTACCATTGTGACGTCGGGAATATCTGGCGGGTTGCCGAGGATAATATCGTCAGCATGAACATGCGGCCACGGAATCCAACTGCGCCAGCCGGTTTCCTGCTTCTGGCGTTCCCAGACGACGCCCAGATCGCCGCGTATGGCGAATGGACGGTTGAGTTCAGTAGAGACTTTCTGGTTGATGGTCGGTTTGAGCCGGTTCCAGTCAAATGTCGCAATCACAATGATGAGCACGACGATCAGCAACAAGAAAACCCCTGCTACAGATGTGGCTATTTTGCTTGTTTTCGTCACGTTTTCCTCCTGACTTCCTCCCTTGCCTGTCCTAAAGATAGTCCAGCAGGGCGAAAAGGAGGCACGCTACATCCGCATCAAAGCGACAGAATCACCTCTTCAAGGGTACTCAGCGGCACCGGACGAGAAAGGAAATAGCCCTGGGCAGCAAAAGCCGGTGAGTTTTGCACATCGCGCCATTCCTCCAGGGTTTCAACACCTTCGACAATCACGCCACGGCAATAGCGGTTCATAAGCTGGAGCAGCAAAGTGAAGAGGTTACGGCCTTCCGGCGTCTGACGCAGCATCACAAACAGATCCCGCGCCACTTTGATGTAGTCGTAGCTCACTTCGCTAAGAGCCGAGAAATTGGCCATCCCGGTACCAAAATCATCCAGCCAGAGCGGGCCGAACTCGCACATCGAGGCAAACGACGATCCCTTCGGTAAGCGGATATGCTCGACCAACTCAAAGCGTAACCAGGGCAGGCATTCAATGATTTTCAGGATCTCGGGGTCCTGGCGCATCGCAATGAGCGTCGGGCCATCGACATTGACGGAGGCCAGCAGATCGTGGGCTCTGAAAAAATCACTTTTCAGTTCAAGTTGTTCAAGCTGCTCTTTCACTACCTCAACGCGATGCCGAACAGCAACTTCGGCAAAATAACGGTCTGGCGCAATGCGTTGAGAAGGGTTATCAGGATGGCTCACGACGGTTAGCAGCTCGACGGCCATCAGCCGACCATTGGTCTGGTAAATGGGCTGATAAGTGTAAGCACGCTCGCACTGCAGCCAATAGCGTCGCTCCTGCAAGCATTCGATACTCGCATCTGGCGTAATTAGCTGCTGGGTGACCTGCTTTATCATCTGAGGTGTCCTGTAAATAAGAGTGTGACTGACCGGACTCGTCAAAGGTTATCGGCGCTCAGGCGCAGAACTTTACGTTCAGCAGTACGCAAAATAAAAACAGCGGCAAAAACGACACAGAACACGTTCTGGCTCAAAAAAATAATGGAACGTTGTTTTAATATAGTTGACCACTTAACACCCACAGCGCACACTAACGCTAATTTTTTTCAGAGCAGGTTACGACTATGTCCAGGAAGATTGCCGTGATTGGCGAATGCATGATTGAGCTGTCACAGAAAGGCGCTGACGTTCAGCGCGGATTCGGTGGCGACACGTTGAATACATCCGTTTATATTGCCCGTCAGGTCGATTCTGCGGCCCTTTCCGTACATTACGTCACGGCGCTGGGCACTGACAGTTTTAGCCAGCAAATGCTGGAATCCTGGCAGGGCGAAAACGTCGATACGTCATTAACCCAGCGTATGGAAAACCGTCTGCCGGGTCTCTATTACATCGAAACTGACAGTACTGGCGAGCGCACCTTCTATTACTGGCGTAATGAAGCGGCGGCGAAATTCTGGCTGGAGAGCGAACAATCCGACGCCATTTGCAAAACACTGGCGACATTTGACTACCTGTACCTGAGCGGAATCAGCCTGGCAATTTTAAGTCCGGCCAGCCGTGACAAACTGCTGTCGCTGCTGCGCGAGTGCCGCGCCAACGGCGGCAAGGTCATTTTTGACAACAACTACCGCCCGCGTCTGTGGAGCAGCAAAGAAGAAACTCAGCAGGTGTATCAGCAGATGCTGGAGTGCACCAATATTGCGTTCCTGACGCTGGACGATGAAGACGCGCTGTGGGGTGAAAAACCCGTAGAGGACGTGATTGCCCGGACTCACGCAGCTGGCGTACAGGAAGTGGTTGTGAAGCGCGGCGCAGACTCTTGCCTGGTGTCCATCGAGGGTGAAGGACTTATCGATGTACCGGCTGTAAAATTACCGAAAGAGAAAGTGATCGATACCACGGCGGCAGGAGACTCCTTCAGTGCCGGGTATCTGGCAGTACGCTTAACCGGTGGCGATGCCGCAGAAGCCGCTAAACGCGGCCACCTGACGGCAAGCACAGTTATTCAGCATCGCGGGGCGATTATCCCACGCGACGCCATGCCGCAGTAACTATTATCCTTGTAGGCCGGAGGCGCTTCGCTTGCCCGGCCTACACGTTACGATACCTTTACTGTACCGCCGGAATATCCGTCACTTCTGGGTGAGATTCATCCGTTTCAACCGGCGTTGCCGCCGTAGTCGCTGGCACCATAATGCTATCCCATGTCGCCTGCAGATCCTTCATGTTGAACTCAGGTTCCCCTTTCGGCTGAAGCAGAATGAGAGCCATATCCTGCGATAGCTGCTGACGCAAATCCTGATTCAGCATCTCAACGGTCAGGCCATTAAGGAAGTTCTGCCGTAAACGCTGATACTGTTCTGGCGCGATATCCACCACCTGGTTTTGCAACGAGCGCAAACGCTGGCTGATCAAAATATCGGTATCAGTGCGGCCGTAGGTAGCAAACAGTTTCTGCAATTCCAGATTTTTTTGCGCCACCAGCGCATTGAACTCTTCTTCCGGCAGGCCCTTGTCCCGCACTTTCGCCAGTTCGCGAGCCACCGTGCCCAGGTTCGCATTCAGCTTATCGTTCGGCGATTCAACGTTAATGGCGCACTGTGCACGCAGGAACAGCACCCGACAGTCAAAACCGAGGCCGATGTCTTTCGCGTTGTTCCTGGATAACGTCTGCTGGATATGCCAGAACAGCGCTTCACGGGCTAAATCAGCACGCCAGTAGCGTAACAACGCGGCGGATTCACGGATAGGTTGCCACGGCGTGTCCCACATAATGGAAAGGCGATCCTGGCGTACCGCCTCGGTCATAATGCTTACCGCTTCCGCACGCAGTGGAGAGAGCGTAGGCACCGGTGCCGGCGTTTCACGTTTTCCGTTTAACTCACCGAAGGTTTTATTGATTTGCTCAGCCACGCTGCGCGCGTCAACGTTACCGACGACAATGAGCGTCATTGCGTCCGGGGTATACCATTTCTGGTAGAACGACTGAATTTTTGCTGCATCAATCGGCTTTTTCAGCGGATCGGCGGGATCGTGCCCTAACAGAGTGGAGCCTTTCAGACGATAGCGCCACCACCCTTCTTTGGTATCCGTCGGCCATGTTGCCACCATATCTTCGCTGCTCAGCGCATGGTTAACCGTCTCTGGCGTAATGGTCAGCTTGCCGGAAATATTCGCCAGGTATGAGAGCGACTCTTTCAGCAGGTCATTACGGCTATTGGGTAGGCTGAGGTTATACAGCGTGGAATCATAGGAAACGATAACGGGCGGCATGGGGCGTTTAGGATCAAACCCCTGCTGCCACAGAGAACGGGCCTGCGTGGCATCAAGGCCACCGCTTTGCGTCAGCGCGATACGCGGGATCGCATGGCTAAAACCACTCTGTTGCGTACTTTCGGTGAGTGAACCGGTATTTACCAGCAGGCGAACCTCAATACGGTCGCTGGGGCGCTGGGGGGTGGCTAACACTTGCCACTGGAGACCATTCGCCAGCGTGCCCTGTTGCCACGCCGGGTCAGGCTGGAGCGCATCTGCCTGCACATAGCCGGCAGAGGCCATCATCAGCAAGCCGCCCGCTAAAAGTCGAATTTTTGTGCCCTGCATGTGAACCCCTGATCAACTATCCTGGAAATAAAAAGACAGCCCTGAGAAGGACCCTCTGAATATGACGTTAAAAACACTTCGTGTTAGACCGCAAGAACATAAAAATGTCACGGAAGAAGTGAAAAAATCCCGAAACCGTCGCACAGACAGTTTCAGGCACAGGGGGTAATTATGCGCAAACGCCCGCAGTCCTGGAAGGGACTACGGGCATAAGTGACGAGATTAAGAGGATAAATCGTGCGTTTTGCCATCCGGCGCACGATTATTCAGCACATCATCAAGCTTTTTGTGGTCCAGTTCTTTCACCCACTTAGCCACAACGACCGTTGCCACACCGTTACCGACCAGGTTAGTCAGCGCACGCGCTTCAGACATAAAGCGGTCAATACCCAGGATGAGCGCCAGACCCGCTACCGGCAGATGCCCTACTGCGGAAATCGTCGCTGCCAGCACGATAAAGCCGCTTCCGGTTACGCCCGCTGCACCTTTCGAGGAGAGCAGCAGCACCACCAACAGGGTTATCTGATGGAAGATATCCATATGGCTATTGGTGGCCTGCGCGATAAACACCGCCGCCATCGTCAGGTATATCGATGTTCCATCAAGGTTAAACGAGTAGCCAGTGGGAATAACCAGACCAACGACGGACTTCCGGCAGCCCAGCTTTTCCATCTTATCAAGCATACGCGGCAGCGCTGACTCGGAAGAAGAGGTCCCGAGAACGATCAGCAGTTCTTCACGGATATAGCGAATGAACTTAAAGATGCTGAAGCCGGTTGCGCGGGCAATCGAGCCCAGCACCACGACCACAAACAGGATACAGGTGATGTAGAAGCAGATAATCAACTGACCCAGTTGCACCAGCGTTCCGACGCCATACTTACCGATGGTAAAGGCCATGGCACCGAAAGCACCGATCGGAGCAAGGCGCATGATCATGTTGATAATGCCGAAAATAACCTGCGAGAAACTTTCAATTACGTTGAAAATCATCTGGCCTTTGCTGCCCAGACGGTGCAGAGCAAAACCAAACATCACCGCGAACAACAATACCTGCAGAATGTTGCCGCTGGCGAACGCGCCGATGACGCTACCCGGGATAATATCCATCAGGAAGCCCACGATCCCCTGGTCTTTTGCCTGCTCGGCGTAAATCGCTACCGCTTTGGCATCCAGCGTTGCCGGATCGACGTTCATCCCGGCACCGGGTTGCACCACGTTGACGATGATAAGACCAATGATCAGCGCAATCGTACTAACCACTTCAAAATAAAGCAGTGCAACCGCACCGGTGCGGCCGACTGCTTTCATACTTTCCATACCTGCAATGCCGGTAACGACAGTACAGAAGATAACAGGTGCGATGACCATCTTAATGAGCTTAACGAACGCGTCGCCAAGCGGTTTCATTTGGGCGCCTAATTCAGGGTAGTAATGGCCAAGGAGGATACCAATGGCAATTGCTGTCAGGACCTGAAAGTAAAGGCTTTTGAAGATAGAGGTTTTCATAGGGTGTCCTTAAAGTAAAAACCACAGGTCTTGTAAGGTTTTGTTTAACCTGCGGCCTTAAAGTAACACCCACACAACATGACAGAAATGCACCTGGATCATAATTGATACAAATTTGTTAAAAATTTTGAACTGGCTCGCACAAGCGCTACCTTTTTTAACTTTTGTAATCAGCTGATTCCTTCGCTAAATAGCGTTCTTCGAAGATATCTGCCGGAACCGGACGGGCAAACAGGAATCCTTGCGCGACTTCCACCCCTGCCTGTGATAACCAGTCGCGTTGCGCTTCGGTTTCAACGCCTTCCGCAATCATTTGCAAATTGAGACTATGAGCCAGCTGAATAATGGCAGAAATCATACTGCTATCCTCTGGCAGGCCTTCAACAAACATCTTGTCGATTTTGAGCACATCAACTGGCAGTGACTTCATGTGCTGCAACTGTCGCAGACCCGCATAGCCCATACCAAAGTCATCCAACGCAATGCGTACCCCCGCATTGCGCAGCGGGCGCAGGATAGCGACAGCGGCGTTTGGATCATCTATATGCCGGCTTTCGGTAACTTCCAGAATCAAGGTTCCGGGCTTAATGCGATAACGGTTTAACAACTCCAGCAGATCCGACACCATACTGGGGTGCATCAGCTGTAGCGCAGACAGATTCACCGACAGCGGTAACATCAGACCTCGTTCCTGCCAGGCCGCGAGCTGGCGACAAGACTCCTCCAGCACCCAATATCCAACCGTCACCATCAGACCACAGGATTCAATCCTGTCGATTAACCCTTCCGGTAATTCCCAGCTTCCGTCTGCCTGCTGCATCCGCAATAAAGCTTCAGCACTCAACATCTTGCCGCTGGCGATCTCTACCTGCGGCTGCATCCACAACGCAAATTGCTGGTGATCAAGCGCGGTCAGAATGTCGTTCTCTTCGGTCAAACGCTGCTGTGCTTCTTCCATTTGCTGCGGATCAAAGAATTGGATCTGGTTTTTACCCTTACGACGCGAGGTTAGCACTGCCGATAGCGCACGGCTGTATAGCTGTTCCGCCGTCAAATCGCCGTAGTACATCGCCACCCCAATATTACAGCTCGGGCGTAGCTGGATACCCTGAATCGGCAACCGTTCATTCATGATAGTGAGTACTTGCTGACCTAATGTAATTGCATGCCAGGGTTCCTTCACACCGTGCGCGATAATCGCGAAGTCATAGCCGCTCACCTGAGTAAGCACCATTCTGGGCGCCAGCACCGATCTCAGTTTCTCAACCAGCGTTAACAGCAGGATTTCCCGCTGGGTCTCGGTCAATACACCGGCGGTATCACGCAGGGTTTCACAGGTGACAATCATCAGCGCAGTTGTTTGCGGGCCAGTAACAATCTGCTCCAGTAGCCCCATTAAGAACGTCTTATTTGGCAGTTCAGAGACCGGAAAGCGCATCGAATTGTCGTTCTGCTCTTCACTGTGGCGCAGGACTAGCTGCTGATTCAGGTTGTAGCTACGCACCAGCATCCCAATCTCATCATCCTGATGCATAGGCGGTAATGCCAGTTGATAGCCGATCAGCTCCTGCTGCGGAATATCGTTCAGTTCGCGAGCAATTTTGCGTAACGGGTGCACAATCAGGCGGTTAATACACCAGGAGATGGCGACCGACAGGATTAACGACAAAAGTAAGTAAATGGTCACTAACGTTGAAAGCGTGCTCGTCACGAATTTGTACATGCGGTATGAATCCGCCTGTAACACCAGATACGCCAGCGGCTGTGGGTTGGCGGAACGCTCAAGAGAATAGACCGGGAGCGAAATCTGCACCGGCAGTTCAAACAGTCGAGTCACCGTCACCGGAACGGGGCGTTCAGGGATAAAGCTCATCCGCAATGCCTGAAACTGGTTGGGCAGTACCACATCCGCGCGACTGACCACGCCAGCGGGCTGGATACGGCTTAAAATCAATTCTGCTTCGGGGATATCCCCCTTCAGGATGGCGGCCGACAGAGGTTCACGGACGGAGCGAGCGATGCTTTCCAGTTGCGTAGCCGTGTTATAGCGGTTCTGCTGGACCAAATGGAACAACAAAACGGTGCAAAAAATAAAAACAAACACCATGACAACGGCCGCAACCATCGCCATCTGCTTAATTGTTAACGAGCGACTGACACGCAAACTGACTCTCCACGGATAGACAAAAACTGCCGTCAGAGTATACCCCATCGTAGCGGTATTAAGAGAGGCGGTATCTGAAAACTTCCCTGTGTGCATTATCGCCGCAGGTTAGACACATGACGCTGGGATTTACCTGCAATTAAGGCGAAAAAGGCCGCAAAGTTGCCTCTGCGGCCCGGTTCGGGCGCATATTGCCATTACGGCAGCCAGACACCCATAAGGAGCATTACTTACTGTTACGTAGCCAGTTCACAATCAGGCTGGCAATAATACCAGCGATGATCGGCGCTGCCAGATCGTGCCAGAAAGCACTACCCAGTTGCATGAGCGTCATATAGCCGCCTGCGTTGCAATGGCAACTATTCACGGCTATTCTTGAGTTGTTCAGGTTCAAGTTAGCCCCCGTTTTGTTGCCAGGTTTTTACCGAACAACGTGCGGGGGTTTTCTCTTTCCAGCAACCTATGCCGCCGGGGATCAAGCCCCCGCAACATTGCGCCTCACCGGGATATCCCGGCTTGCCGCTGATTCTACGGTAACCCTTTCGCCCTGGCACCCCGGCGCCATCCACTCTGCGTGAAGCCTCGCAATTACGGCGCTACAAATCCGATATGGCTGGAAAGATTGTTGCCAGTTGGCAACTTTCCTGACGCGCCCCTGAAACAAAAATTATCTAATTCATTGATATTTAAATCTTAATTTTCTGGCACAGCAATTGCTATTTGAATGTGAGCTGTTCTGTTCCGAATTAAAGGAGATATCATGTCTGACTGTCGTACTTACGGATTCAATACCCAGATCGTTCACGCGGGGCAACAACCCGACCCTTCAACCGGCGCGCTCAGTACGCCTATCTTCCAGACTTCAACGTTTGTTTTTGACAGCGCCGAACAGGGTGCCGCCCGCTTTGCGCTCGAAGAGTCCGGGTACATTTATACCCGTTTGGGTAACCCCACCACCGATGCGCTGGAGAAAAAGCTGGCAGTTCTGGAAAAGGGTGAAGCCGCGCTGGCAACAGCATCCGGCATTTCCGCCATCACCACGACTCTGCTGACGCTGTGTCAACAAGGTGACCATATCGTTTCTGCCAGCGCAATTTACGGTTGTACTCACGCATTTCTGTCGCACAGCATGCCGAAGTTCGGCATTAACGTGAGTTTTGTCGACGCCGCAAAACCGGAAGAAATCCGCGCCGCGATGCGGCCGGAAACTAAAGTTGTGTATATCGAAACGCCCGCCAACCCGACGCTCTCATTGGTCGATATCGAAACAGTGGCGGGCATTGCCCACCAGCAGGGCGCTTTGCTGGTCGTGGATAACACCTTTATGTCGCCATATTGTCAGCAGCCTCTGCAATTGGGCGCAGACATCGTGGTCCACAGTGTAACCAAGTACATTAACGGACACGGTGATGTGATTGGCGGCATCATTGTCGGGAAGCAGGAGTTTATCGATCAGGCGCGGTTTGTAGGCCTGAAAGATATTACCGGCGGCTGTATGAGCCCTTTCAACGCCTGGCTAACCCTACGCGGCGTTAAAACATTGGGCATTCGTATGGAACGTCACTGTGAAAACGCGCTGAAAATTGCCCGTTTCCTCGAAGGGCACCCGTCCATCACCCGTGTGTATTATCCCGGTCTGACCTCGCACCCACAGTATGAGCTGGGCCAACGGCAGATGAGCCTGCCTGGAGGAATTATCAGCTTTGAAATTGCCGGCGGCCTCGATGCTGGTAGACGGATGATCAATTCTGTAGAATTGTGCCTCCTCGCGGTCAGTCTCGGTGATACCGAAACCCTCATTCAGCACCCAGCGTCTATGACACATTCGCCCGTTGCGCCAGAGGAACGGCTTAAAGCAGGTATTACCGACGGACTTATCCGTCTTTCTGTCGGTCTTGAAGATCCAGAAGATATTATTAACGACCTTGAACACGCCATCAGAAAGGCAACATTCTGACCATTACGACCTGAACCGACGACGATCGGTTCAGGTCGTTGAGCATCAAGGCACAACAGTCTGGCTATACGCGCACTCCTTTTTTGGGGAGAACGGGTATTTTGGGCAGGGGGTTCTATGCAGGACAACACATTACAATTAAGCAACAATACAGCAACCGCCGTACCATTCTCAAAGAAAATACCGTTTACAAAATACGATTTTGGCTGGGTATTACTCTGCATCGGCATGGCAATTGGTGCGGGTACAGTTCTGATGCCAGTACAAATTGGCTTAACCGGCATTTGGGTTTTTATTGTCGCCTTTATTATCGCTTACCCGGCAACGTATATTGTGCAGGACATTTATTTAAAAACACTATCCGAAAGTGAAACCTGCAATGACTACACCGATATTATAAGTCATTATCTGGGAAAAAACTGGGGCGTATTTCTTGGCGTCATCTATTTTCTGATGATTATTCATGGAATATTCATCTATTCATTATCGGTTGTTTTTGACAGTGCCTCATATATAAAAACCTTCGGGCTAACCGATACCGACCTTTCGCAATCAATCATCTATAAAGTCGCTATTTTTGCGGTACTGGTCGCCATTGCTTCCGGTGGAGAAAAGCTGCTGTTCAAAATCTCCGGTCCAATGGTGGTGGTAAAAGTCGGCATTATCATCATCTTCGGCTTTGCGATGGTCCCACACTGGAACTTCAGCAATATCAGCGCCTTTCCTGAAGCATCGGTCTTCTTTCGTGACGTACTGTTGACCATCCCATTCTGCTTCTTCTCGGCGGTGTTTATTCAGGTGCTGAACCCCATGAATATAGCCTACCGCAAGCGGGTGGCTGACCGGGTGCTGGCGACGCGCATGGCCATTCGTACCCACCGCATCAGCTACATTACGTTGATTGCAGTCATCCTGTTTTTCTCCTTCTCATTTACCTTTTCGATTAGCCACGAAGAGGCGGTTTCAGCCTTCGAACAGAATATTTCTGCACTGGCCCTGGCGGCGCAGGTCATTCCTGGTCAGATTATTCACATCACCTCCACGATATTGAATATCTTTGCTGTTCTGACCGCATTCTTCGGTATTTACCTGGGCTTCCATGAAGCGATTAAAGGGATTATCCTTAACGTACTTAGCCGTGTAATTAATGTTGAGAAAATAAACCCACTAGTACTTACATTGGGTATTTGCACATTTATCGTTATTACGCTGGTTATTTGGGTTTCGTTCCGCGTCTCAGTACTGGTATTCTTCCAGTTAGGCAGTCCGCTGTATGGAATTG
The DNA here is from genome assembly GCF_014103415.1 of Citrobacter sp. RHBSTW-00671. NCBI lineage: Bacteria > Pseudomonadati > Pseudomonadota > Gammaproteobacteria > Enterobacterales > Enterobacteriaceae > Citrobacter > Citrobacter sp. RHBSTW-00671. Next base: position 719,433 of record NZ_JABXPR010000001.1, on the reverse strand, counting down.
TGTCGTGTATTATTCCGTTTTTCTTGATCTATAAAGTGGCGCAACTGGAAAAACTGCGCGGGCTAAAAACCTGGCTAATCCTGATCTACGGAGTTTTACTGTGCCTGTCACCACTGTTGAAGTTGATTGAATAATCCGATGACAGCGCCGTCAGCCCTGACGGCGCTTAACTCACGCTCTCAAGCTGGTAGCTACGAATTTTGTTCAATACCGTGGTATGCGATACGCCCAGCGCCTTAGCAATATGCCGCGACGACACATTCTCTTCCACCATCTGCTCAATTAACTGACGCTCGGCGCACTGGACCTGTTCTTTAAACGGACGTTGGGTGTGGCGCAATTCGCCTGCCGACAGATTCGCCATCCCCAGGTCTTCCCGGGTAATAACATCAGATTCGGCCATCAGCATCAGACGAATAATCGTGTTTTCCAGCTCACGTACGTTACCCGGCCAGCTGTGCTGATGCAAAGCGTCAAAACAGGCTTTATCCAGAATAATGCGCCGTTGGAACTCCTTCGCGTATTTCTGCACAAAGTGACGGATCAGCAGACTGATATCCTGCGGGCGCTCGCGTAACGGTGGAATGGTGAGTGAAAGTACGTTGATGCGGTAATAGAGATCGGCGCGCAGCAGACGTTGCTCCACCATCTCTTCCAGATTCGCGTTAGTCGCCACAATAATACGCGCATTAACCGGAATAGTTTGCGCCCCGCCAACGCGACGAATCCCCCCATCCTGAAGGACACGCAACAATTTGGCCTGTAAGCTCAGCGACATTTCACCAAACTCATCCAGAAAAAGGGTGCCTTTATCAGCCATTTCAAACAGCCCTTTTTTGCCTTTACAGTCCGCGCCACTGAAGGCCCCTTTCTCATAGCCAAAAAATTCACTTTCCATCAGCGATTCGGGAAGCGCTGAACAGTTAACCGGAATAAACGGATAAAAACGCCGTGACCCGGAATTATGGATGGCCCGGGCAAGTAGTTCCTTACCAGTTCCGGTCTCACCACGAACCAAAACGGTATATTTGCTATCCGCGATTCTGATCGCTTTTTCTATCAGCAGTTGCATGCTCTGGCTGCTGCAAATAATGTCAGAAAAATAGCGCGGACGTTCCGGTTCAGACATCGACAGTTCGCTTATCTCTTCGCACAGATAAGCAACGTTAATAATATCAGCGCGCTGGCTTAAGCAGGATTGTACGCAGGAAATATCCTGCAACTGGCGACACCAGGATTTAATCAGAATACGTCCAGGCGTAACTTTCATGGAGATGATATTGATATCACAGCAGGAAAATTCCTTCAGGACATCCTCAACCATCGACAGACGATCAATTGTTTTAATATCCCAGCGTATCGTGACCACATTTGCTCCTGGTAGTTAGCAACTGCGAAGTAGATATTTCTGTGACGAAAGCCAACCTGACTACATTCTAGACACTATGGAATAATGTTCTGCCAATGGACTCACATTGTGGGAGTAAAAACGAATTATAAAAAAACCGGAGCACAAGGCTCCGGTTATTGGGTCATAACCCACGTTTATTGCTGCGGATTTTCATCCTGGTCAACGGCAAAGCACGCAACCAGTTGGCCGCCGTAGTCTTTCAGCTGTGGCTGTAGTTGGGTACACGGACCAAAGCGACGACGGCAACGGGCATTGAACGCACAGCCCGGTGGCGGATTCAACGGGCTTGGCAGCTCGCCGGTCAGCTTAATGCGCTCGCGGCGGTCATCCGGGTTCAGGCGTGGTGTCGCAGAAAGCAGCGCCTGCGTATACGGATGGCGCGGATTATTGAAGATCTGATCTTTGGTGCCCTTCTCCACACAACGGCCCAGATACATCACCATCACTTCATCCGCAATATGTTCCACTACCGACAGGTCGTGCGAGATAAAGACGTAGGACAGCCCCAGCTCCTGCTGCAGATCCATCATCAGGTTCAACACCTGCGCACGCACGGATACATCCAGCGCGGACACGGGCTCGTCGGCAATCACTACGTCCGGGTCAAGCATCAGGCCACGGGCAATCGCAATACGCTGACGCTGACCGCCGGAGAACATATGCGGATAGCGGTCGTAGTGCTCGGTTTTCAGCCCCACTTTCGCCATCATCGCCAGCGCTTTTTCACGGCGCTGCCCTTTACTGAGCGTTGAGTTGATCAGCAACGGCTCTTCCAGAATCTGCCCCACTTTCTTACGCGGGTTCAGAGAACCGTACGGGTTCTGGAACACAATCTGGATTTTCTGCCGACGCAATTTCTGCGCCTGCGGGTCGTGCTTCAGCAGATCCTGTCCCTGGTAATACAGTTCACCGCCGGTCGGGACTTCAATCATCGTCAGCAGGCGTCCAAGGGTGGATTTCCCACAGCCCGACTCACCGACTACCGCCAGTGTTTTACCGCGCTCTAAGGTAAACGAAACGCCGTCCAGCGCTTTCACCAGGCGCTCCGGGGCAAACATCCCCTTTTTCACCGGGTAGTGTTTTTTCAGATCAATAGCCTGCAACAGCGGCTGTGGCAAAGCGGCCTTTTGCGTACTCATAGCCCAGGCCTCCCGGCATCATCAAGTGGGTAGTGGCATTTCGACTGACGACCGCCTTCCAGCAGGTTCAGTTCAGGTTCTTCAGCGCGGCATTTGTCGGTTGCATAGGGGCAGCGAGGATTCAACAGACAACCGTTCGGGCGGTCATATTTCCCTGGCACCACACCCGGCAACGAGGCCAGACGCGCTTTATCCTGAGCAAACTCCGGCAGCGCACGCAACAACGCCTGGGTATACGGATGACGTGGCGCGCGGAAAATGTCGTGTGCGGCTCCGGTTTCCACCACCTGACCGGCATACATCACGATAATTTTATGCGCAGCCTCCGCCACCAGCGCCAGGTCATGAGTGATCAGAACCAGCGCCATATTCTCTTTCTGTTGCAGTTCCAACAGCAGCTCAATGATCTGTGCCTGAATGGTCACGTCCAGCGCCGTTGTCGGTTCGTCGGCAATAAGCAGCTTCGGACGACAGGCGATCGCCATCGCGATCATCACACGCTGGCTCATCCCACCGGACAGCTGGTGTGGATACACATCCAGACGCGAGGCCGGGTCAGGGATACCCACCAGCGTTAGCAGGTCAATTGCCCGCTGAACACGCGTTTTTTTATTTCCGCCCTGGTGTACCTTAATGGCTTCCATGATCTGGTAACCCACGGTATAGCACGGGTTAAGGCTGGTCATCGGGTCCTGGAAGATCATCGCCACTTCCGCGCCCACCAACTGACGGCGCTCTTTCTCAGAGATACACTTCAGATCGCGACCGTTAAACTCCAGATTTTCGGCCATCACGCGGCCGGGGTAGTCAATCAGCCCCATAATCGCCAGCGAACTAACCGATTTACCGGAGCCGGATTCGCCCACAATACCAACCACTTCACCCTGGTTCACACTGTAACTAATACGGTCTACAGCGCGGAATTCGGACCCAACATCGCCGAAATGCACCGATAATTTATCTACATTTAATAACGCCATCTCGAACCTCTTACTGCTTCAGTTTGGGATCGAGCGCGTCACGCAGACCGTCACCCATCAGGTTAAATGCCAGCACCGTCAGCAGGATCGCCAGACCCGGGAAGGTCACGACCCACCAGGCACTCTGCGCAAACTGCAACACGTCGGAGAGCATGGTTCCCCATTCCGGTGTGGGTGGTTGCGCACCCATACCCAGGAAGCCAAGCGCGGCCATATCGAGAATAGCGTTAGAGAAGCCAAGCGACGCCTGAACAATCAGCGGCGCAAGACAGTTAGGAAGAATATTAACGAACATCTGACGCATCGCACCTGCACCCGCTACGCGGGAAGCGGTAACGTAATCACGGTTAACTTCCACCAGGACTGCGGCACGCGTCAGACGGACATAGTGCGGCAATGCCACGAACGTCAGCGCCAGCGCGGCGTTACCAATAGAAGGACCAAATACGGCAACCAGCACCAGCGCCAGCAACAGGCTCGGCAGCGCCAGCATAATATCGACCACACGCATGATGACGTTATCGACGATACCGCCAAAGTAACCGGCAACCAGACCGAGCACCACGCCCATCAGCAGGGACAGTACCACCACCAGGCAGCCAACCAGCAGCGACAGACGCGCACCGTACATCAGACGCGACAGCACATCGCGGCCGACATCGTCAGTACCGAACAGATGCGCCATGGTGCCGCCTTCCTGCCACGCAGGTGGAGCCAACAGCGTATCTCGGAACTGATCGGCGGGATTGTACGGGGCGAGAACGTTGGCAAAGACCGCAATCAGGATCATCACCACCACATACACCAGCCCGACAACCGCACCTTTGTTGCGTTTAAAATAGTGCCAGAACTCCTGCAACGGGGTCATCGGCACCGGTGCAGCAATAACTTTATTTTCAGTAACCTGTGACATGATGGCCCCTTACTTCTTATGCCGAATACGCGGGTTCACCACGCCGTACAGTAGGTCTACCAGCAGGTTGACGAGAATAATCATCGTCGCCACCAGTAATACCCCGCCCTGCACTACCGGATAATCACGGCGTTGCAGCGCATCAATCAGCCAGCGCCCCAGCCCCGGCCACGAGAAGATGGTTTCGGTCAGGATCGCCCCCGCCAACAGCGTACCGACCTGAAGACCAATAACGGTCACAACAGGCAGCATGGCGTTACGCAGAGCATGAATGATGATGACGCGCATACGGGTCAACCCTTTGGCGCGCGCGGTACGAATGTAGTCTTCGCCCAGCACTTCCAGCATCGATGAACGGGTCATACGCACAATCACCGCCAGAGGAATGGTGCCAAGCACCATCGCCGGCAGGATCATATGCGCCAGCGCATCAATGAAATTGCCCTCTTCACCCCAGATGGCGGTGTCGATCAGCATAAATCCGGTCAGTGGATTGGAATCATCAAGAAACACCATGTCGCTCACGCGCCCGGAAACCGGCGTCAGGTTCCACTGCACGGAAACCAGCATGATCAGCATCATGCCCCACCAGAAAATCGGCATGGAGTAACCGGTCAGCGCCAGGCCAACTGCGGTATGATCGAAAATGGAGCCGCGCTTAACGGCAGCAAGTACACCCACCGGGATACCCACTGCGACGGCGAAAATCATCGCGCAGACGCCGAGTTCCAGCGTTGCTTTGAAGCGAGGTACGAACTCTTCCCACACCGGTAAGCGGCTTTTCAGTGAGATACCTAAATCACCATGCATAACCCCCCAGATATAGTGGAGGTACTGCTGCCACATCGGCTTATCCAGACCGAGTTCAGCCAACAGTTGAGCATGACGCTCAGGGGAGATCCCACGTTCACCCGCCATGATCATGACCGGATCACCGGGGATCATATGGACGAAGGCAAAGGTGAGAAGAGTGATACCGATAAACGTGGGGATGACGAGTCCCAAACGTCGGAGAATGAACTGCAACATAACCCGGATTCTCTCTAATGACGCACGGCCTGGAACCGTGAGTCTGTATTGCTCACAAATCTTATCCCACGCAAACTGCATCGCGGGTAAAGCATTACGCCGGAGGGCGCTGCGCTTATCCGGCCTACACAATACCGGGGCGCAGCGCTTCCTTGATTGCTTTTAATTATTCGACAGAAACGTTTTCGAAGTGGTGTTTGCCTAATGGATCAACCACATAGCCTTTCACTTCTTTACGCACTGGTTCGTACACGGTGGAGTGAGCAACAATCAGAGCCGGAGCCTGATCGTGCATAACAACCTGCGCTTGCTTGTACAGTTCAATACGTTTGTTGTGGTCGTCGGTCGCACGCGCCGGCTGGATCAGGTCTTCAAACGGCTTGTAGCACCAGCGAGAGTAGTTGGAACCGTCTTTCGCTGCCGCACAGCTGAACAGGGTAGCGAAGAAGTTGTCCGGATCCCCGTTATCACCGGTCCAGCCCATCATCACCGCCTGATGCTCACCCGCTTTGGCGCGTTTCAGATACTCGCCCCACTCGTAGGTCACAATCTTGGCCTGAACGCCAATTTTCGCCCAGTCAGCCTGAACCATTTCCGCCATACGGCGTGCGTTCGGGTTGTACGGACGCTGTACCGGCATCGCCCACAGCTCAACGGTAAAGCCTTTCTCCTGACCGGCTTCCTTCAGCAGCGCTTTGGCCTTCTCAGGATCGTAGGTGTAGTCTTTAATATCGTCGTTATAGCCCCACATGGTCGGTGGGATCAGGTTTTTCGCGGCAACGCCAGCGCCCTGATAAACCGCCTTAATGATGGCTTCTTTGTTTACCGCGTAGGTCAACGCCTGACGGACTTTCACGTCATCAAACGGTTTCTTCTCGGTGTTGAAAGAGAGGTAGCCAACGTTCAGACCGGCCTGCTCCATCAGATTGATGTTTTTATCCTGCTTCATGCGCGCGATGTCTGCCGGGTTCGGGTACGGCATCACCTGGCACTCGTTCTTCTGCAGTTTGGCATAACGCACGGAAGCGTCAGGCGTAATGGAGAAGACCAGACGGTCAATCTGCGGCTTGGTGCCCCAGAAGCCGTCGAACGCTTTATACAGAATACGAGAATCTTTCTGGTACTGTTGCAGCTGGAACGGACCGGTACCGATTGGGTTCAGGTCCACTTTCTCCGGCGAACCGGCTTTCAGCATGTTGTCCGCATATTCTTTAGAAAGAATAGAAGCGAAGTCCATCGCCAGGTCAGCCAGGAACGGTGCTTCCGGACGGGTCAGCACGAACTGGACGGTTTTATCGTCCACTTTTTTCACTTCGGAGATCAGATCCGGCAGACCCATCCCTTCGAAGTATTCATAGCTGCCGCCAGAGACTTTATGGTACGGGTTCTGGGCATTTTTCTGACGATCGAAAGAGAACACCACGTCATCGGCGTTAAAATCGCGCGTCGGTTTGAAATCTTTGTTGTCCTGCCACTTCACGCCAGGGCGCAGGTGGAAGGTATAGGTTTTACCGTCTTCGCTGATTTCCCACTTCTCAGCAAGGCCGGGGATCACTTCGGTGGTACCGGTTTTGAATTCAACCAGGCGGTTATAGATCGGTACGGAGCTGGCATCATAGGTAGTACCAGAGGTGAAAAGCTGTGGGTTAAAGCCTTCAGGAGATCCTTCTGAACAATAAACCAGAGTTTTAGCCTGTACGCTTGCGGCGCAGGTCATAGCCACCAGGCTCAGACCAAGCTTCAGCATCCCTGACTTCTTCAAGGAAATACTCATTCTTCTGCTCCAAATGTGATGTTTGTTGTTTTACCCTTTGCAGTGGGTTTGCACCGCCTGGCCTTTTTTGTTTTTTACCCGGCCGGGTCGGCGTTAAGAGGATGGGGATTCCGTTCACATAAGCGACTGAGTTGCAGTGCGGATTCTCCATGAAATGCCCCTCATGCCCTACAATCTGTCAACAGAATGTGAAAACGTCAATACAGGTAACCGTGATTTACACCAACGGTGAGAATTGGCAAACAAAGATTAAAAAAAGTGCAGACGGGTATTTTCAGCAGGGAAATTTGTGCTACGCGCACTATGCCAGAATAAATATCTTCATATTCAGAAACATTTGGTGATTAACATTTATGCAAATTATGAAAATTTTCTCAACACATGCTGCATATCTGAGCGATTAATACCATGAACGTTAAAACGCACAGCGGAAAATGCTGGGTTCAGCCATAAGTAACGCAAAAAAAGATTCAAGCAAATATAAAAAAAGGCAATGGAATATGTCACAGAATCGTTAACAGTCAGTGGGAAGTGGTGCACAATTTTTGCAGATAAAATGAAGGTCAAAATAGGGGTGGAAAAACGCAAAATACGTCCTGCCAGCGCTTCGCCTGTAGGCCGGATAAGGCGCTTGCGCCGCATCCGGCGATGTCTGTTATAGCATGATGTTTTGCCTGATGGCGCTTCGCCTGTAGGCCGGATAAGGCGCTTGCGCCGCATCCGGCGATGTCTGTTATAGCGTGATGTTTTGCCTGATGGCACTTCGCCTGTAGGCCGGATAAGGCGCTTGCGCCGCATCCGGCGATGTCTGTTATAGCGTGATGTTTTGCCTGATGGCGCTTCGCCTGTAGGCCGGATAAGGCGCTTGCGCCGCATCCGGCGATGTCTGTTATAGCATGATGTTTTGCCTGATGGCGCTTCGCTTATCAGGCCTACAAAAGCCACAAATGCAAAAAACCCTGCTCGTTGAGCAGGGTTTTAAATTTGGTCGGTGATAGAGGATTCGAACCTCCGACCCCTTCGTCCCGAACGAAGTGCGCTACCAGGCTGCGCCAATCACCGAATGCGGGGCGCATCTTACTGCTCAGCTGCACGCCCGTCAATCCCTTAGTATCAAAATGCCATTCGATCGGCGAGAAAGTCAGCAGCCCATTACTGGGCTACAACCTTCTTGTCGTCCGGGACATGACACCAGTTGTTATTCTCATTTATACCGCCGTTTGGCGAGGTATATCCAAGGCAGCCGAGAATGGTGTCGTACAGTTCAACATGGCGACGCGGAACCTTCATATCAGCCTCCTGCTTAAGGTGGGCGAAGGCTTTCGCATGATCGGGGTCTTCCAGATACTTATCCGACATCCACACCAACATAGGAACGCGGAACTGCTCTGGCGGTGCCATTTTACGTGGCGTACCGTGCAGGTGCTCACGCTCGTTGATCGACTCACCGTGATCGGCAGCATAGAACACAATCGCTTTCTTATCGCGCAGCTGGTCAAACACCTTGGTGATAAAGTGGTCAACATAGGTTACCGAGTTATCAAATGAGTTAATCATCTGCGCTTTCGAACAACCGCTATCAACATTGACACACTCCGGCTTCCACTGGGCGTACTCACGGGTATAGCGCTGCGTGTAGTTAAAGTGCGAGCCTTTGGTATGCAGGATAATCAGGTGCTTACCATTATCGTTCGGTTTAATTGATTGCTGCATCTCAGAGATCAGCAGCATATCGTCAACCGTTTTGCCACGGTTACGCGGCTCAGCACCAATCTGCTCACGATATGCGATGTTCTCCGCCATCGTGTTGCTGTAAAACCACATCTCACTTTGCATCGCGTAGAGATCGGTATTAAAACCTAGCTGGCTGAGTACGGAAAAGACGTTTTGTTCTTTCAGCGTACGCTGCGGGTTTTCCTCTGCTCCGCCTTCACGAACAAACATACAGCGTAGCGAAAGTTTGGTTGCCGTATCACACGAATATCCGCGGAAAGCGGCCAGGTTTTTTTCCTGAGCCAGCTTTGGCGTGGTATTTCTCTCGTAGCCAAAAATACCCATATGATCCCAGCGGGTTGTTTCGCCGATAATAAACACGACGTAGGTATCATCAATATTCTTGGGGGCAACGTAGGTAAATTTCTTCGCCGGATTCATCAGCGACTTGTTATCGGAAGACTCATCAACCTGCGCCCAGGCATACAGCCCCAGCGCGGACAGCCAGTTTGAAGGCAAATATGAATTTGCCACTACGCCACCGTAGCTGGGCAAATCAATACCCGTTTCCCGTTCAACTGATTTCTGCTGCATTCCAAGTAAACGAATCGGCGCCCACACCATCAAGCCAGCCAACAGAACAACGGCCACGCTACGCCATCTCATTCCTGGCGTACGTATTTGTTTTAGCAGGGTATAGCGGCAGCGGTTACTCCAGATAAGCAGCAGCGGCAAAATGCTGACCGACACCAGCCACACGATAAAATGCCAGCCCACAACTTCTTTTGATAAATCAATATCGGTTGTCATGACCGAGGCAATAATGCCGTAGCCAATTACCACATTCAGGAAGGTCATGTAATAGCTGGCACCAGCGGAACACAGCACCACAAAGGTAGCCAGTACGCGCCAGGCCCGCCGACCAAACAGAGACAGAAGACGAAGTAAAAAGAAGGTAACCAGCACGGTGCCGGCCAATTCAACAACCGCAGAGATTCCTTTCAACGCGGTAAATTCCTGCACATAGCTGCCGAAGCGGCGATAAAAAACTGCGCAGTTCATAAACAGACCGATATAGATCGCAAGCAAGAAACTAAGCTTTTGCTGCGTCATCGATTTAATGTATCTCATGCAAAAAAACCCTGGGAATCGGGATAAAAACACCCTGTGAAGAGGTCAATCGACCAAACAGGGGAAAATGCGACAACAGCAGAGATGAAATGTCTACGGGCGCGGCTAAGTAGACCACAGGAGGAGTGAAAAGTGCTTATGATGAATGCAAACGGCGCATATATTTTTGTAAATATATGCGCCGTGTATAAATCAGACGAAGTGTAAAATCAGGCGTGTGCCTCAGTAAATACGCTACGCTGCGGCTGGCGAATGGTCGTGGACAGCGCCAGCGAGATGATTAACAGCGCAAAGATAACGCAGAAGGTCACATAGAAACCGCCGAACAGCGAGGCGATAATTGACCCGCAGATGCTGCCAATCCCGAAGCCCAGGTAGATGACCCCATAGTTTTTCGCCAGGTTGTTCAGGCCGAAGAACTCACTCACCAGTGACGGGAAGACCGTAATGGTGCCACCGAAGTTGAAGGCGACACAGGCAATGGCTGCGAAGAATGTCACTTCATTCAGCGGAGCAAAAAGCAGCGCCGCCATACCCACCAGCGAAACAACCTGACCAATGGTGATAACGCGAATACGGGAAATTTTGTCGGACAGAATCCCCAGAACCAAACGACCTGACAGGTTCGCGATAGAAATAACGGTTACCGCATTCGCCGCTGTTGCCACATCCATTTTTGCCAGGCTTTGGGCGATATCTTTCGCGACACCAATCACGTAAAGCCCGCTCATGCACGCAGTCAGGAACATCACTGCCAGCATCCAGTACTGTGGTTTACGCATGGATTGCGCCAGCGTGTAGTCGTTCTCTACCACGCCATTCACGGCTTTAACTTCCTGGTTTGGCGCATCTTTCATCAGCGTGGAGCCAAAGACAATCATCACCAGTACAATCGCGCCCCAAATCATAAAGGTCTTTTCCAGACCCACGGAGCTCAGCAGCTGGCTGTCGATAAATTTAAAACCGAGGCTACCCAGGCCGTAAGAACCGATTGCAAAGGCGGAAATCAGCCCTTTACGCTCAGGGAACCATTTCACGCAGTTAGACAGGGTTAACAGGTATCCTGCACCGTCAGCCAGGCCAACCAGTACACCGGCACTCAGCCACAGCATAATCAGGCTGTCGGAATGCGCGGTTAAGAAGAAGCCCACACCCAGTAAGATACCGGATGCCATGGTGACGCGTTTCACGCCGAAACGTTCCTGAAGCTTCCCGGCGACGGAAGAAGAGATTGCCAGACCCAGACTCAGCAAACCAAAGGAAAATGCGACCTGACTAACCGGTGCATCGAGCTTTGAAGAGAGTGCGCCATTGAACAGGCTCCAGGTATAAACAGAACCTAATGCAAATTGGGTAATGATGGTGCCGATCAGTGTCAGCCACCGGGTACGCTGATAATCAGAAGTTTTCATGGCAGTCTTCCTGCATAAACAAAATGGGAAATTCTCTGCCGACAACCATACCGAAGTGCTTTTATGACCAGGAGAAAACGGCATGAAATGCCATCAGGACGGAATGAAATGCCTGGATTGCGGAATGAATGACGAGACAAAAAGTCGGGTTACTGAATTTTATTGCCGGAGTTAGTGCACGCTATCGCTGGAATGCGTGTGATCCCTGATCCCAATATGTTACAAATGTGTTTTATCCAGGCTTTTTTTGTTAAAATTTGGCGCTCACTCCCATGGTGTACAGGTAGTCGCTGTTATTCGTACTGTTTTCTGCCTGAGAAAGTGCCGCATAGGCAGCCATATGCTGATTCAGCAGCATATCTGCACCGACAGTGACATCGACCCAGTTACCCTCCTGACTCGTCGCCGCCATACGATTGAGACCCGATTGCGCCTTCCAGATATTCTCGCCAAATTGCTGGTTATAACTGATTTGCGCCCATGGCCGCACATCACCAAACTGCGAGTCGACCCGCCAACCCAGGGTACTCACGCTGGCATGCCACATCGGATCGGTCAGTGTTAGCGAAGTCACACTGTCGCCAAATTCGTTGTAGGTAGAGGTGGTTGAACCATCATAATGCAGGGCTGCGACGGGCCCCGTCGTCACCTTACGGGAAAGGGGAAAATTCCAGCCCACGCTCATACCGCTGGTCGCATCCAGAGCCGTTTGGTCCGCCAGATTCACCACCGGCCCCGCCACGTTCTGGGTGGAGCGAATGCGCTCTTCCAGGATGTCGTTATAACGTGGTTGGTGATCGCTGTCCCATGTATAGCGTTCCGACGTATGACCGGACAGCGCATCAACGATATATTCTTGTTGCCAGCCATATGCCGTATTGGCAAACAGCGCACAGACGATGACGTTCGCCAGGATTAACCTCTGACGACCACTACTGTTTCTTATAATCATCAACGCGACTCCAGAAAAGAGCCGAATTCGGCGATATTATTGTCATTGTTTAAAGGATATCGGGCACATGAGGCCCTGTATTAAATATTGTCTTTTTAGCGGGCGCGTCAAGGCGGGCCGAATGAAATTTTTACGCCAGTAAAAACAGCGAGGAAGAGTATGCAACGTTGCGGCTGGGTCAGTCAGGATCCACTATACATTGCCTATCATGACAAGGAATGGGGCGTCCCGGAAACCGATGGTAAAAAACTGTTCGAAATGATCTGCCTTGAGGGCCAGCAGGCTGGGCTGTCGTGGATAACGGTGCTGAAGAAACGGGAAAACTATCGCCAGGCATTCCACCACTTCGATCCTGCAACCGTTGCGGCGATGACCGAAGAGGATGTAGAAAGGCTGGTACTGGATGCCGGTATTATTCGTCATCGGGGAAAGATTCAGGCCATTATCGGCAACGCCCGCGCCTTTTTGGCAATGGAGCAAAACGGTGAGCCGTTTAGCGAGTTCGTCTGGTCATTCGTCGATAACCAACCGCAGTTAACCCGTGCCGCCAGTCTGAGCGATATCCCCACTTCAACGCCCGCTTCTGACGCGCTTTCTAAAGCGTTAAAAAAACGGGGATTTAAGTTTGTTGGCACCACCATCTGTTACTCCTTTATGCAGGCATGCGGTCTGGTCAACGACCATGTCATCGGCTGCATGTGCTACCCAGGAGAACAACATGATTCGTGAATCCAACGCTGACGATCTGGCACCCATTCTGGCACTGTGGATGGAAAGCACCATTTTTGCCCATCCTTTTATTGAAGAACGCTACTGGCGCGAGAGTGAGCCTATCGTACGTGATGTCTACCTGCCCGCTGCGCAAACCTGGGTGTGGGATGAAAACGGTGTGGTCAAAGGTTTTGCCAGCGTGATGGAAGAGCGCTTTTTAGGCGCGCTGTTTGTAGAGCCCGCCGCCATCAGAAGCGGCATCGGCAAAGCGCTGGTGCAACATGTGCAGCAGCGCTTTTCGTGGCTCAGCCTGGAGGTCTACCAAAAGAATCAATCAGCGGTAAACTTCTACCACGCACTGGGCTTTCGCATTGAAGACAGCGCATGGCAGGAAGAGACTCACCATCCAACCTGGATTATGGGCTGGCAGGTGGATCAAACGCCGTAAGCGCCAGGTTCGGCCCACTGTACTTCTCCAGCCACGCCAGCGCGGTATTGCCCGCACAGCCGTTCCCCAGCTTCGAGCTGGGGAGATCTTTGGTCAGCACGTTGACAGCGCCATTTTTACAAATACCGTCGGCGGCCGGGTCCAAATCAGGCCAGGCCCCCTCGTGAATACAGATGACGCCGGGTTTGATCCCTGTCGTCACAACAGCACCCGCCAGGATGTGCCCGCGGTGGTTCCACACCCTGACCATATCGCCATCTGCGATCCCCCGCGCTTGCGCATCCTGCGGGTGAATCGTCACCGGCTCCCGATCCGCCACCGCATACTGTTCGCGTAACGCACTGTAGTTGAGCTGGCTGTGCAAACGGTGAGCCGGATGGGCGGAGAGCACCTGCAGTTGGTCGGGTTCGGCATTGCCGAACCACTCATCGGGCTCCAGCCACATCGGGTGTCCTGCACAATCTGCATAGCCGTAACCTGCAATTTTTGCAGAATAGATTTCAATTTTTCCACTGTCCGTTTTCAGCGGATGCGCCTGTGGATCGCGGCGAAAATCAGCAAAACGGATGAACTGCGTATTTGCGGCGTTTTCCGGCATTTCGATCAGTGCATTCTTTTGCCAGAATTCAGCGAAGGGCGGCAGTGTAACCTGCTGGCTGGCGCCACGCTGCGCTGCAATGTCGTAAAAAGTGTCCAGCCACGCCAGTTCGCTTTTCCCCTCAGTGAATCGGGTATAACCGCCCTGTTCCCAGCGCTCGCTAAGCTCGGCAAAAACATCAAAATCGTTGCGCGCTTCAGCCTGTGGCGGCACGACCTGCTTCATCGGCACCAGATGCTGGTTGCTGTAGTCTCCGGTCATGGTCAAATCGTTACGTTCAAAAGAGGTTGTCGCGGGTAACACGATATCGGCATGCTTCGCCGCAGCGGTCCAGAAACACTCCGAAATAACCACCAGCTCCGGCTTTTGCCAGGCGCGGATCAGACGGTTGGTATCCTGGTGATGCGTGAAGTTTGCGCCACCGGCCCACCAGAGCATGCGGATGTCCGGGAAATGGCGATCCATACCGTTGTGTTGATAGAAACCGCCGGGGTTTTCCAGCGCCTCAACGATACGCGCCACCGGGATTTTATCCACCGCGTCGGTGCCGCCTTTGAGGCTCCCTTGCATCGAAGCCAGTACCGCTGCACGACGCGTCGGGTTCCCACCGTTGGCAAAATGATACGACAGTCCAAATCCGCCGCCGGGCGTGCCAATTTGACCGAGCATGGCGGCCAGGGTGACGATCATCCAGTGTTTCTGCTCGCCATACTGCTGGCGTTGCATGCCCCATCCCGCCATCAGCATGGTGGTGTTTTGGTGAAATATCTCCGCAAGTTCGCGTATCTTCGCCGCCGGAATACCACAAATTTCAGCCGCCCATTCTGCCGTTTTCGCTATCCCATCGGATTTACCCAGCAGGTAGTCGGCGAACGAATCATATCCGGTTGTACAACGGGCGAGGAAATCCTCGTCATGCCAGTCGTTTTCCACCAGCGTATGCGCGATACCCAGCATCAACGCTACGTCGGTCCCCATATGCGGGGCGATCCATTCCATTTTGTCGCCAAAGAACGCCACGCTTTCCGATCGCATTGGATCGATGCAGATCAATCGCTTACCGCTATCGCGCAGCGCTTCAAAGTAAGCAATACCCTGTTCGTCAGAAGCATTCCAGGCAATTTTCAGCGTATTCAGCGGGTTAGCGCTCCACAGCACCACCACATCGCTATGCTCCAGCACCATCGGCCAGCTGGTCTGCTGCTGGTAAACTTCGTTGCCACCTACCACATACGGCATGATGGCCTGCGCCGCCCCCGTAGAATAATCCCCCAGGTGCCCGGTATATCCCCCCGCCAGCGCCATATAGCGCTGTAGCAAGGTCGCCGCTTTGTGTAATACACCGTTCGACCGCCAGCCGTACGAGCCGGCAAAAATCGAGGCTGGGCCGTAACTGCCACGGATGCGCTTATGCTGCGCATCGATAAGATTCAGCGCATCGTCCCAGCTTACACGAACAAACTCATCCTGCCCGCGCACGCCTTGCGGATTATCCGGCGAGGCAAGGAATCCTTTACGCACCATGGGAAAACGTACCCGCGTTTTACTGTGTACCTGATCGCGAACCACGGTTTGCAGCGAGTTGGGATGAGAGGTGGGTAATGCCCCCCGGGATGAAAAAACAGTCTCGCCATCGGTTTCGACAACAATGGGCCCCCAGTGTGCGGCAGTTAACACCGGGTAATGTGCAGGTGAATTAGCCAAGATGGCGCTCCTGAATGCGATGTGACGGCTTATGGTTATGCCGTTCAATGTTACTTACAAATTTCAGAGTCTTCCCTGGAATTTTCTTCATGTTCAGACGTCATAATCAACCGCCACGGTCGCTGTGGTAAAGAAGAAAAAAGTCATTAAGGAATTAAGATGAAGAAACGTGTATTTGTTATTGCTGCCATCGTGAGCGGCGCCCTGGCGGTATCTGGCTGCACAACAAACCCTTACACCGGCGAGCGAGAAGCAGGAAAATCCGGCATCGGCGCGGGTATCGGTTCCCTGGTGGGTGCAGGTATTGGCGCCCTCTCGTCTTCGAAGAAAGATCGCGGCAAAGGCGCGCTGATTGGTGCAGCGGCAGGTGCGGCTGTGGGTGGCGGTATCGGTTATTACATGGATGTGCAGGAAGCAAAACTGCGCGAGAAAATGCAGGGAACAGGCGTCAGCGTGACGCGTAGTGGCGATAACATCATTCTGAACATGCCAAACAATGTCACCTTCGACAGCAGCAGCGCCAACCTGAAACCGGCGGGCGCAAACACGCTGACCGGTGTGGCAATGGTACTGAAAGAGTACAATAAAACCGCCGTCAACGTGTTGGGCTTCACCGACAGCACAGGCAGCCAGGATTTGAACATGCGTCTGTCACAGCAGCGTGCCGACTCCGTCGCCAGTGCATTGATTACCCAGGGCGTGGCAGCGAACCGCATTCGCACTCAGGGTATGGGCCCGGCGAACCCCATCGCCAGCAACAGCACGGCGGAAGGTAAAGCGCAGAACCGTCGCGTAGAGATTACCTTGAGCCCTGTGCAGTAATCGTTGAGCCGGGTGACGGCTTCGTCCTACCCGGCCTACGTTCGACATGTAGGCCCGGTAAGCACAGCGCCACCGGGCAAATTACTTGCTTCGTCAGATTTTCCCGCTAAGGTATTCTCACTAAATCCAGGGAAATCAGCGATGAGCAAATCAACACGGGCAACCATCAGCGATGTGGCAAAGGCCGCAAAAACCGGCAAGACCAGCATTTCACGCTACCTCAACGGTGAAAAGCATCTGCTATCCGACGCGCTGTTAGCCCGCATTGAAAAAGCCATTGCCGAACTCGACTACCGTCCCAGCCTGATGGCCAGAGGCCTGAAGCATGGGCGTACCCGTCTGATTGGCCTGATTATCGCCGATATAACCAACCCCTACTCCGTCAACGTGTTAAGCGGTATTGAAGCCGCCTGCCGTGACAAAGGTTTTACCCCGCTGGTCTGTAACACCAACAACGAAGTGGATCAGGAGCTGCATTATCTCGACCTGCTGCGCAGCTACCAGGTCGAAGGGATCGTGGTGAACGCCGTCGGGATGCGTGAAGAAGGACTGAACCGTCTGCAACAGTCTGCGCTGCCAATGGTACTGATTGACCGTAAGATCCCGGATTTCGCCTGCGATATGGTCGGGCTGGATAACACCCAGGCAGCGACCGTCGCTACCGAACACCTGCTTGAACAAGGTTTTGAAGCCATTCTGTTCCTTAGCGAGCCGCTGGGGATGGTGAATACTCGCCGCGAGCGCCTGAGCGCCTTTCGCGCCACGCTCGCACAATCCCCTGGTGTCATCGCACAAAATGCGGAAGTCCCGCTAACGGACAATACGCAACTCGATGACACGCTGCGCCAGTTTCACCAGCAGCATCGCGGGATGCGCAAAGCCGTTATCTCTGCCAATGGCGCCCTGACGTTGCAGGTTGCCCGCGCGTTAAAGCGTATTGGCCTCAACTGGGGCAGCGACATCGGTCTGCTCGGGTTTGACGAGCTGGAATGGGCCGAGCTGGCTGGCGTCGGTATCACCACGCTAAAACAGCCCACCTGGCAGATTGGCTACACCGCCGTCGAGCAGGTAGTACGCCGGATCGATGGCGACTCAGACGCAATCCAGGAACAGTTTTTTTCCGGCGAACTGATCGTTCGTGGCTCCACCGCCCGCTAAATTTCCTTCGTGATGGTGATCATAAATTCAACATCACAGGCTTTTCTTTGGAACCGGTTCCATCTAGCGTTATAGCAAGAACGCTAGTTTTGGAGTTTCCATGAAAAGAAAAATTATGGTGGTCACTGCCGCTTACGGCTACGACCAGGTACGCGCCGCAGGTGGGCAAACGGCCCTGCTGCCCATCATTGCCGAAGCCGGTGCTGACGGGGTTGAAATCCGCCGCGAGATGCTGACCGACGCCGAGCTAAAAACACTGCCGACAATGGCCTCTGCTATTGAAATTTTCGGCCTGCTGGCATGCTACTCCGCCCCCGAACCGCTGTTCACCGAAGGCGGAAATCTTAATCCTCGCCTTCCGGAACTACTCCAGGAAGCGCAAGCCCTGCAAGCACTGTGGTTAAAAGTTTCCCTCGGCCATTTTGCCCATGACGGACAGTTCGACGTGTTGCGCGAATGGCTGGACAACAGCGGGATGGAGCTGGTTGTCGAAAACGATCAAACATCCTGTGGACGCCTGCAACCGATGAAGCGCTTTAACGATGCCTGTCAGGCATTCAATCTGCCCATTTCTCTGACCTTCGATATGGGTAACTGGTTGTGGGTAGGTGATTCTCCGGAAGAGGCTGCACAGCAATTGGCCTCAAGCGTTGGATATATCCATGTGAAAGCCGCCACACCACATCGTGACAGTTACCGTGCCGTGCCGCCCGATCGCGCAGAACCACGCTGGCTGGCGCTGCTGGACACGTTGCCCGCAGATGTTCCGCGCGGCATTGAATTCCCCCTGGAAGGGCAAGACTTGACGGCGGTTACCCGTCATTACGTCGCTCTGTTACGCAAGGAGTAACACATGAAAAATTCACTGGACGTTGTCACCATTGGTGAAGCGATGGCGATGTTTGTCGCCACGCAAACCGGTGATTTGGCGGACGTGGAGCAGTTTATTAAACGCGTTGCAGGCGCTGAACTTAACGTGGCGACCGGCCTTGCTCGTCTGGGTCTGAACGTAGGCTGGGTCAGCCGCGTGGGTAACGACAGTTTTGGCCGTTTTATTATTAAGTCGCTGGAGAAAGAAGGGATTGATGCGCAGGGAGTCACTCTGGACGGACGCTACGCTACCGGCTTTCAGCTTAAATCTAAAGTTGAAAATGGAACCGATCCCATTGTGGAATATTTCCGCAAAGGCTCTGCAGCCAGCCATCTCAGCGTTGAGGATTATCACGATGGGTATTTCTCCAGCGCACGCCACCTGCACCTGAGCGGCGTTGCGGCCGCGCTGTCTGCCAGCTCCTATGAACTACTGGCGCACACCGCCCGCACCATGAAAGCCCAGGGGAAGACCATCTCGTTCGACCCGAATTTGCGCCCGGTATTGTGGAAAAGCGAAGGCGAGATGGTGGAAAAACTCAACCGACTGGCATTCCAGGCGGACTGGGTACTACCGGGGTTAAAAGAGGGCATGATTTTAACCGGACAACAGACACCCGAAGCCATTGCAGACTTTTATCTGCGTCATGGCGTGAAGGCCGTCATCGTGAAGACCGGGGCTGATGGGGCCTGGTACAAAGCAGCTAGCGGCGAGCAAGGCAGCGTCGCGCCGGTGAAAGTCGACAATGTGGTCGATACCGTCGGTGCGGGTGATGGCTTTGCCGTCGGCGTTATCAGCGCGCTGCTGGAAGGCCGAACGCTGCATCAGGCAGTGACCCGGGGCAATAAAATTGGCGCTCTGGCCATTCAGGTCCAGGGCGACAGCGAAGGATTACCCACACGTGAACAATTAGGGGAATAAATTCCCGGCCAACTCTGTACCCTACATACAGAGGCGGCGTATCAGCATAACCAGAGGGCAGTCTATGAATAGCTCAACTAATGCAGCAAAACGCTGGTGGTACATCATGCCAATCGTGTTTATCACGTACAGCCTGGCGTACCTTGACCGCGCGAACTTCAGCTTCGCCTCCGCCGCCGGTATCAACGAGGACCTCGGCATTACCAAAGGGATCTCCTCTCTGCTGGGGGCACTGTTTTTTCTCGGCTATTTCTTCTTTCAGATCCCAGGCGCAATTTACGCCGAACGCCGCAGCGTACGTAAACTGATTTTTGTCTGTCTGATTCTGTGGGGCGCCTGCGCGTCACTGACCGGGATGGTCAGCAATATTCCAATGCTTGCCGCCATTCGCTTCATTCTTGGCGTCGTTGAAGCCGCGGTCATGCCGGCCATGCTGATTTATATCAGTAACTGGTTTACGAAGTCCGAGCGTTCGCGTGCCAATACCTTCCTGATCCTCGGTAACCCAGTCACCGTCCTGTGGATGTCCGTCGTGTCCGGATACCTGATTCAGGCGCTGGGCTGGCGTGAAATGTTCATCATTGAAGGTTTTCCGGCCATCATCTGGGCGTTCTGCTGGTGGGTACTGGTAAAAGATAAACCGTCGCAGGTGGGCTGGTTGTCAGAATCCGAAAAAGCCGCGCTGCAGGCCCAGTTAGAAAAAGAACAGCAGGGTATCAAAGCCGTGCGTAACTACGGCGAAGCGTTCCGTTCACGTAACGTTATTCTGCTGTGCATGCAGTACTTTGCCTGGAGTATTGGCGTCTACGGTTTTGTTCTGTGGTTGCCGTCAATTATCCGCAGCGGCGGTGCCAACCTGGGTATGGTAGAGGTCGGTTGGCTTTCGTCCGTTCCGTATCTGGCCGCAACGGCGGCGATGATCCTGGTTTCATGGGCTTCCGATAAACTGCAAAACCGTAAGCTGTTTGTCTGGCCACTGCTGCTAATTGCCGCTTTCGCTTTTATTGGTTCCTGGGCCGTTGGCGCAGACCACTTCTGGATTTCTTACACACTGCTGGTGATAGCCGGTGCGGCCATGTACGCCCCGTATGGTCCCTTCTTCGCCATCATTCCTGAGATGTTGCCGCGCAACGTCGCTGGGGGAGCCATGGCATTGATCAACAGCATGGGTGCATTAGGCTCATTCTTTGGTTCCTGGTTTGTCGGCTACCTCAATGGCACCACCGGCAGCCCGTCCGCCTCATACATTTTTATGGGGGTAGCGCTTTTTGTCTCAGTGTGGCTAACTTTAATTGTTAAGCCTGCTAATAATTCTCAAATTCCGGTTGGCGCACGCCACGCTTAAATTTTAACTTACGGAGATTCGCATGAAGCCGTCCATTATTCTCTATAAAGCGTTACCTGACGATTTACTGCATCGCCTGGAAGAGCATTTTACTGTCACTCAGGTGCCTAACCTGCGTGCGGAAACCGTAGCACAGCACGCTGCAGCCTTTGCCAGCGCGGAAGGCCTGCTGGGCTCCAGTGAAGCCGTCAATACCGCCCTGCTGGAGAAAATGCCGAAACTGCGTGCGACCTCCACCATCTCCGTAGGCTATGACAATTTCGACGTTGAGGCCTTAAACGCACGTAAGGTGCTGCTGATGCACACGCCAACGGTGCTGACAGAAACCGTGGCGGACACGGTAATGGCGCTGGTGTTAAGTACGGCGCGACGCGTGGTGGAAGTCGCAGAACGCGTGAAGGCAGGCGAATGGACAAAAAGCATCGGGGCCGACTGGTTTGGTACCGATGTTCACCACAAGACGCTGGGCATTGTCGGCATGGGACGCATTGGGCTGGCGCTGGCGCAACGTGCGCATTTCGGCTTTAGCATGCCGATTCTCTACAACGCACGCCGTCACCATCAGGAAGCGGAAGAACGTTTCAACGCACGCTACTGCGACCTGGATACGCTGCTGCAGGAATCGGATTTTGTTTGCCTGATTCTGCCGTTAACGGACGAAACCCACCATCTGTTCAGTACCGAACAGTTTGCCAAAATGAAGTCTTCTGCCATTTTCATTAACGCCGGGCGTGGCCCAGTGGTGGATGAAAATGCACTGATCGCCGCACTGCAAAGCGGGGAGATTCATGCCGCGGGCCTGGATGTGTTTGAACAAGAGCCGTTGCCGTCAGACTCACCGCTGCTGTCGCTGCCAAATGTGGTGGCGGTACCGCATATTGGTTCAGCTACGCATGAAACGCGCTATAACATGGCGGCTTGTGCTGTGGATAACTTAATTGACGCGCTGCAGGGGAAAGTTGAGAAGAACTGTGTGAATCCGCAAGTGGCCAAATAACACAAAAGGCCGGGTAGCATTGATGCTCACCCGGCCTTTAATGTGTCTTACCGTACGACGATTACTGCGCGGCATTCACCGCAGCAGTCCATGCCTGATTAAATGCCTGATGCTGCGCCGCCAGCGGGCCAATCAGCGTATTGTACTGACTGGCCTGTTGTGAGGTTGGGAACTGGATGCCGTTCGCAACAAAGCTCACCTGCGTATCCTGCTGCGCGATAAAATCGCCTACCTGCACCAACTGCTGCGTGAAAACTTGCGCGGCTGGGATCAGCGGCTGTAACGCCTCTGCCGGTGCGGTCACGACTTTGCTGTAAACCTGATCAAAGACAGGTTTCAGGTCATCACCCTGCTTCAGCGCGCCATGGGCAGCATCTGCCTGTAGCTTCGCATTCTGCAACTGTTGTCCTAACACGCCCAGCGCGCCATTTGCCTGACGCAGCGGTTCACGCTGAGTCATATAATCCTGAGGAACACGGATTGCGTTTACGCTATCAACAACCGGGCGCAGACCGGAGTCCATTGCCTGATTTACCTGCTGTGAATAGCCATAAAGAATCGCGTAATCGGACACAAACGGGCCAAACTGTTTTTTCTGATCGGCAGTCAGCGTCGGTAAACGCTCTCCGCTACGCATTGCAGTATTCTGCAGAAAATCGATAAACGCTTTGCGTTGATCGCCTTCTTTATCAAAACACCCACTCAGGCCAACTACCATTAAGAGCGCCAAAACAGGCGCAAACCAGCGAGAGCAGGACTTACCTGTCGCCATTTTAATACTCCTTTCACCCAAAAATGCGCACAACGACACCCGCGTGCCTGACGTTGACAAGGATAGTCCAGGTCAGCCCCGCAAGATACCCTTTCCGCGTAATCTTGTCGGGGAAAATAACGGTTTCCGCCGCCCGGTGTTTTGCTCAACAATGCTCCATTCACATAACGGCACTCAATTTTAGTCATCTTTACAATTGGAAGGGTTCGATCGGAGATCCCGACCTTTATCAGTTCGTTAGCCAACTAAAGGTTGTCACCCGCGATTCGCTGAAACGAATCCACAACGTATACCTTAAATTCGCCTTCATTTTTTCCGACTACGCTTAATGAGCTTCGATGAAATTCACGATCCCGCTGTGTGATTTATAGGAGTTCTCAATGGAATACAAAGATCCTATGTTTGAACTGCTAAGCAGTCTGGAGCAGATTGTTTTTAAAGATGTATCGCAGACGGTTACTCAGACGCAAAAAACCAACCCTTTCGCTGAATTTGAACAACTACGACGAGGGACAGGTTTAAAAACAGATGATTTCGCCCGGGTGATGGGCGTGACGGTCGCGATGGTTCATGAATGGGAGTCTAAACGCGTGAAGCCATCCAGTACCGAATTGAAGTTGATGCGCCTGATTCAGGCAGACCCACGATTAAGTAAGCAGTTGATGGATTGAGTTATTTTCAAATTTATCCTAAGAGCGGTCCTACAGAAGGGCCGTTCCTCCACTGCCAATATCCACAAAAAAGAAAATAGTAGTTGCATCCACCGGCGTAAAATGAGTTAATGCGCTCAACGGTTTGACGTACAGACCATTACAGCAGTTTAGTAAGGCAAGTCCCTTCAAGAGTTATCGTTGATACCCTTCGTAGTGAGCATTTCCTTTACTGTTAAAAAATCTGTAAAGCACGCCATATCGCCGAAAGGCACACTTATTTTTTAAAAGGTAATACACTATGTCCGGTAAAATGACTGGTATCGTAAAATGGTTCAACGCTGACAAAGGTTTCGGCTTCATCACTCCTGACGATGGCTCTAAAGACGTGTTCGTACACTTCTCTGCTATCCAGAACGATGGCTACAAATCCCT
This sequence comes from Citrobacter sp. RHBSTW-00671, assembly GCF_014103415.1. NCBI lineage: Bacteria > Pseudomonadati > Pseudomonadota > Gammaproteobacteria > Enterobacterales > Enterobacteriaceae > Citrobacter > Citrobacter sp. RHBSTW-00671. The sequence continues at coordinate 695,547 of NZ_JABXPR010000001.1, read as the reverse complement.
GGACGAAGGTCAGAAAGTTTCCTTCACCATCGAAAGCGGCGCTAAAGGCCCGGCAGCTGGCAACGTAACCAGCCTGTAAGCTTAAAAAGCTCAAGATTCTGAATCCCTGCCAAACGGCGGGGATTTTTTTTTATTTGTTCTCCGCGCCCCCTCTCCCGAACGCGTCTTTGCATTACTTTACCCATCACACCTTTGACCTTTCCCTAAGGGCAAGCTTTATAGTGAGCGAGTTTATATTCCACAATTTTCACAAGGAATTGAAGCTATGTCGAAATCCTCACTGCTGTTATTTTTAGGTTTGCTCACAACCGGTACCGCCTTCGCGGTAACGCCGGAAGCCAACTTCCTGGCTGAACACGGACTCAGCGGGAAATCCGTCGAGCAAATAGTCGAGACCATTGACCAATCACCGCAGAGCCGCCCGCTGCCGTACTCAGCGTCCATCACCAGCACCGCGCTGAAGCTCTCTTCGGGCGACCAGGTGTATACGATGCCGCTCGGGGATAAGTTCTATCTGTCATTTGCCCCTTATGAGTGGCAAACACACCCTTGTTTCAACCACAGCCTTTCCGGTTGTCAGGGCGAAATGCCAGGGAAAAAATTCAACGTCAAAGTGACAGATAGCAAAGGGGATGTGGTGGTACAAAAAGAGATGAAAAGTGGGCGAAATGGCTTCGTCGGGGTTTGGTTACCGCGCAATATGGAAGGCACGATTGAAGTGAGTTACAACGGAAAAAGTGCAGCGCATACAATTAAGACCATGAATGACAGCCAGACCTGCCTGACTGAGTTGCAGTTGCGCTAAACGCATAAAAAAATGCCGGATAGCGCAATGCTTATCCGGCCTACAGGTGTCTTTCTCGTAGGCCGGATAAGGCACAGCCACCATCCGGCATTTTCTAAGTCAACTCAGAACCGTTACTGCAGCAGCGAAATATCCGCCACGCGCAGGAACAGCTCGCGCAGTTTTTCGAGCATAGAAAGACGGTTAATACGCAGGTCTTTATCCTCTACGTTCACCATCACTTTCTCGAAGAACGCATCGACCGGCGCACGCAGCTCAGCTAATTCAACCAGCGCTTCCTGATAGTTCCCCGCAGCGAAGACAGGCTCCAGCTTATCGCGCAACACCACAACCTGCATCGCCAGCGCAATTTCTTCCGGCTCTTTCAGCGTTGCCGCATTAACACGCTCATTCAGCGTTTCTTCGGATTTCGCCAGAATATTCGATACACGCTTGTTCGCGGCAGCCAGTGCAGAAGCGGCTTCCAGCGTACGGAAGTGCGAAACCGCCTTCATACGCGCATCGAAATCAGCCGGACGAGTCGGACGACGCGCCAGCACGGCCTGAATGGTATCTACGGTATAGCCTTCGTCCTGATACCAGGCGCGGAAGCGTCCCAGCATGAAGTCGATAACGTCATCCACCACGTTGGCGTTGGTCAGCTTGTCGCCATACAGACGTACCGCTTCTTCCGTCAGCGTTTGCAGATCCAGATTCAGGTTCTTCTCAACGATGATACGCAGCACGCCGAGCGCGGCACGACGCAATGCAAACGGGTCTTTATCGCCTTTCGGATGCTGACCGATGCCGAAGATACCCGCCAGGGTGTCCATCTTATCGGCAATCGCCACCGCACAGGCAACCGGGTTAGACGGCAGGTCATCACCGGCGAAGCGCGGCTGATACTGCTCGTTCAACGCAACGGCCACATCTTCCGCTTCGCCATCATGACGTGCGTAGTGCATGCCCATTACGCCCTGGGTGTCGGTGAACTCGAAGACCATGTTGGTCATCAGGTCGCACTTGGACAGCAGGCCCGCGCGGGTGGCATGGTTGACATCAGCGCCAATCTGTTCGGCAATCCAACCCGCCAGCACCTGAATACGATCAGTCTTGTCACGCAGCGTACCCAGTTGCTGTTGGAACAGCACGGTTTGCAGACGCGGCAGATGGTCTTCCAGACGTTTTTTACGGTCAGTATTGAAGAAGAACTCGGCATCCGCCAGACGCGGACGAACCACCTTCTCGTTACCGGAGATAATCTGGCTCGGATCTTTCGATTCGATGTTGGCAACGAAGATAAAGTTCGGCAGCAGTTTGCCGTCGTTCGCATAAACCGGGAAGTACTTCTGGTCACCTTTCATGGTGTGTACCAGCGCTTCAGACGGCACCGCGAGGAATTTCTCTTCGAACTTCGCAGTCAACACTACCGGCCATTCCACCAGCGAGGTGACTTCTTCCAGCAGGCTTTCACTCAGGTCAGCATTACCGCCAATCTTACGCGCCGCTTCTTCAGCATCGGCTTTGATTTTCGCTTTACGCTCAGCGTAATCCGCGATCACTTTGCCGCGCTGGCGCAGGATTTCTGGGTACTGGTCGGCAGAATCGATGGTGAATTCCGGCTCGCCCATAAAGCGATGACCGCGGATCACGCGATCGGACTGAATACCCAGAATCGTTGCCGGGATCACTTTGTCGCCCAGCAGCAGAGTCACAGTGTGAACCGGACGCACGAAGTGGACGTCAGACGCGCCCCAGCGCATCAGTTTCGGGATCGGCAGCTTCGCCAGCGAAGTCGCAATCATGTTCGGCAGCAGCGTTTCTGCGCTTTCGCCTTTCACGTGCGCACGGTACAGCAGCCACTCACCTTTATCAGTCGTCAGACGTTCAGCCTGATCAACGGTGATACCACAACCACGCGCCCAACCTTCTGCCGCTTTACTCGGTTTACCTTCAGCATCAAACGCCTGGGCAATGGCCGGTCCGCGCTTCTCAACTTCACGATCGGGTTGAGATTCCGCCAGGGCAGCGACTTTCAGCGCCAGACGACGCGGAGCAGCAAACCACTCAACATTGCCGTGCGCGAGGCCAGCGTTATCCAGCTCCGCGGTGAAGTTCGCAGCAAAGGACTCAGCCAGGCTGCGCAGTGCTTTTGGTGGCAGCTCTTCAGTGCCGATTTCCACCAGAAAAGTTTTCTCAGACATGGCCGCCTCTTATTTGTCTTTGTTGCACATCGGGAAGCCAAGGGCTTCACGGGAAGCGTAGTAAGCTTCTGCCACTGCTTTGGTCAGCGTGCGAATGCGCAGGATATAGCGCTGGCGCTCGGTGACGGAGATGGCTTTACGCGCATCCAGCAGGTTGAAGCTATGGGCGGCTTTCAGAATACGTTCATACGCAGGCAGCGGCAGCGGGTTTTCCAGCGCCAGCAGCTGCTGTGCTTCTTTCTCGTACTGCTCGAAGCAGGTGAACAGGAAGTCCACATCGGCGTATTCGAAGTTGTAAGTGGATTGCTCCACTTCGTTCTGATGGAACACGTCACCGTAGGTTGTTTTGCCCAGCGGACCGTCGCTCCAGACCAGGTCGTAAACGCTGTCTACGCCCTGAATGTACATGGCCAGACGTTCCAGACCGTAGGTGATTTCCCCGGTAACTGGCTTACATTCCAGGCCACCAACCTGCTGGAAGTAGGTAAACTGCGTGACTTCCATGCCGTTCAGCCACACTTCCCAACCGAGACCCCAGGCACCCAACGTCGGGTTTTCCCAGTTATCTTCCACGAAACGGATATCGTGAATGGTCGGGTCCATACCCAGCTCTTTCAGAGAACCCAGGTACAGTTCCTGAATATTGTCCGGTGACGGCTTAATCACTACCTGGAACTGATAGTAGTGCTGTAAGCGGTTCGGGTTTTCGCCATAGCGCCCGTCGGTCGGACGACGAGAAGGCTGCACATAAGCAGTCGCCATCGGTTCCGGCCCCAGTGCACGCAGGCAGGTCATTGGGTGAGATGTTCCCGCGCCGACTTCCATGTCCAATGGTTGAACGATGGTGCAGCCCTGGCGAGCCCAGTAATCCTGTAAGGTCAGGATCAAGCCCTGGAAGGTCCTGGTATCAAACTTTTGCATATTATTTCGTGCTGGATACGTGTGGATTTAAAGGAAGCGATCAGTATACCCGCTAGCTGCAAGATATACAGTACGAAACGGGAAAAAGGGGGAACTTAGCGCATGGAAAGGTGCAAAAACTGCCCGTCTGCGTCAAATGAGCAGACAAAACTCTCTTTACGGAAGGTAGAACCGCGCATCTCGTAGCTACCCTGGAATTGCTCAAGACCGGTGATCGCAATTTTCTGGGCACCCGTATTATAACGCTCCGATGCTTCACTTTTGCACAATGACTCCATATCCAGCGAACGCGTGGCAGTAATTTTGCCCTTTTGCGCTTTCTGCACGGGTGCTGACGATTGTGGATCGGCGCACCCCGCCAGTAGCAGCGTGAGGATGGCTGGAAAGAAATACTTCATCATCATTTTATTACCGCCTGGTTTGCTGGTCAGTCTTATTATTAGTGTCTGGAAACAGATCCTATTGTGAGAATCTCCCCAGGCCATCACAAGCTTTAGCGTAATAACTCGGATTTATCCAGTGAGCGATGTTCGCAAATACCGCTCAGACTTTTTTAATGAAAACAGAGGAACTGATGCAGCCCAAAATTTTCTGGATTGATAACTTACGCGGGATAGCCTGTTTAATGGTTGTGATGATTCACACCACGACCTGGTACATCACCAATGCGCAAAGCGTCAGCCCGGTAAATTGGGATCTTGCCAATGTGCTAAATTCAGCTTCTCGCGTTAGCGTCCCGCTGTTTTTTATGATCTCGGGTTATCTCTTTTTCGGCGAACGCAGCGCCAGACCGCGGCATTTCATCCGCATCGCGTTGTGCATTCTGTTTTACAGCGCCGTGGCACTGGCCTACATCCTGTTGTTCACCTCGATCAACGCTGAGCTATCGTTGAAAAACCTGCTGCAAAAACCGGTGTTCTACCACCTGTGGTTTTTCTTCGCTATTGCCGTTATCTACCTGGTATCCCCGCTGATTCAGGTGAAAAATGTCAGCGGAAAAATGCTGCTGGCATTGATGATCGTGATTGGCGTTATTGCCAATCCCAACACCGTATCGCAAAAAATTGGCGGCTTTGAGTGGCTACCCATCAACCTGTACATCAGTGGCGATACGTTCTACTACATTCTGTACGGCATGCTGGGCCGGGCAATTGGCATGATGGAGACACAAAAGCGCTCACTCTCCTGGCTCTGCGCAGCGTTGTGTCTCGTCGCCGTGTTTGTTATTTCACGCGGGACGCTGCATGAGCTCCGGTGGCGAGGCAATTTTGCCGATACCTGGTATCTCTATTGTGGCCCGGCGGTATTTATCTTTGCTGCATCGCTCCTGACGCTGGTCAAAAACACGCTCAGTACACACACACTGCCCATACTGGGGCTTATTTCCCGTCACTCGTTAGGTATTTACGGTTTCCACGCGCTGATCATTCATGCGCTACGTACCCGCGGTATTGAACTCAAAAACTGGCCACCGCTGGATATGCTATGGATTTTTAGCGCCACGCTGGCGGGCAGCCTATTACTTTCCATGCTGCTACAACGCATCGATACACGCAGACTGGTGAGTTAGAATTCATCAGAATGTGCCTCTTCCGTTGGGCACATCAGCAAAATCAGCCCTGATATACACACAAAGAATGCCGCCGGGTACAGCCCCATTTCGAGGGGTGATAATGGGGCATTCCGCACCCCCACCAGCAGTAACCCGATTGTTATGAGCGCGACCATCTGACACACGGAAGCGAAACGTTCGTCGTTCTGATTGAGATTTACAGCACGCTGATAAGCGTACGTCACAAACATTCCCGTCATCAGAACACCTAAAAAGTAACCTTTTTCGCTGAGTAAGGGGCATGACCACCATAGGCCTGTGCAGTAAATGAGTGCGCCGGAAAGAAACAATAGCCATGGCAATAGCCTTGTCGTCTTCATTGGGATCTCCTTATCCTCTACCACGGATACAATATGAATAACCCACTCAAGACAACACAGAAAAACGCTATCTCACTGAAATTTCAGAATACATTCATACACATAAGTTATTGATTAAACGAAGATATATATGATGGAAATCCCCTCTGCTTTTCAGAGGGGAACACGATCAGGACATTAAGGGCAGCAATTGCTGATAGATACGCCGGAAGGTTTCCCGACGTTGTTGATAACGTGCATGTTGCTCTGCATCAGGGTAATGCGCCTGCTCCAGCACCAGTTGAGGCAGTAAGTCAGAGAGTGGTTGTTGTGGATTCATCGCAATTTGCGCCAGCCGTGCTGCGCCCAGGGCAGGACCGACATCTCCGCCGGTACGGTAATCCAGCTGCAATCCGCTGATATCGGACAACATCTGCCGCCAGTATTCGCTACGCGCCCCACCACCGATGAGCGTAATGCTGGCCGGTGTAACGCCACAGGCATGTACCACATCCATACCGTCAGCTAAGGCAAACCCCACACCTTCAAGTACCGCTCGCGCCAGCTCTGCCGGACCATGCTGATGCGTCAGGCCAAAAAAGACGCCTTTCGCCTGCGGGTTATTGTGCGGCGTACGTTCACCTGACAGATAGGGTAAGAACCAGACCGGTTCAGCCTGCTCATTTTCCTGCTGTGCGGCATCAATCAGCGCAGGTACGCTTGCCAGCCCGGTTAATTTTGCCGCCCAGTCGAGGCAGGATGCGGCGCTCAGCATCACTGACATCAGATGCCACCGGTCAGGCAGCGCGTGGCAGAAGCTGTGTACCGCACTTTCTGGTTTACTGAGAAAGCCGTCGCTTACTGCAAAGTAGACGCCGGACGTACCCAATGACAGCATTGCCTGGCCTGCATTCATCATGCCTACGCCAACCGCACCCGCCGCGTTATCGCCACCACCCGCAACGACCGCAACCTCTGACATGCCCCAGGATTGCGCGATACCAGGCAACAGCGTTCCGGTAATCGCACTGCCCTCGTACAAGGCCGGCATATGCGCGCGAGTCAGCTGACACGCCGCCAACATGACGTCACTCCAGTCACGTTTCGCGACATCCAGCCACATCGTACCTGCGGCATCCGACATATCGCTGGCAAACTCGCCGGTCATACGCAGACGCAGGTAATCTTTCGGTAGCAGGACTTTATCAACCTGGCTGAAAATGTCCGGTTCATGGCGCTGAACCCACAGCAATTTAGGGGCAGTAAAGCCAGGCATCATCAGATTGCCGGTAATTATACGAGATTGCGGCACCTGATTTTCCAGCATCACGCATTCTTCGGCGCAACGACCGTCATTCCACAGGATTGCCGGACGCAGAACCTTCTGTTGCTTATCAAGCAGCGTCGCGCCGTGCATCTGCCCGGCGAGACCTAACGCCTTCACCTCACTGAGAGAATGTTGCTGACCCAACGCTTTTACAGCACGATCCGTCGCCAGCCACCACTGTTCAGGATCCTGCTCCGACCATAACGGATGAGGCCGGGAGACGGTCAGTTTCTCCGTGTGCGAGGCCACCACATCGCCCTGCTCATTCAGCAGAATGGCCTTTACGCCTGATGTACCAAGATCTATCCCGATATACATAGGGTATCGTTCCTTAAAGAAAGGCCCGGTAGCGAATCGCTATCCGGGCTTACGGACGTACTCAGCAGTCCATTATTTGTCGAACAAATAATGGTTTACCAGATTTTCCAACTGTTCCTGATGGCCGCTCTGATGCACCGGTGCCAGGTTATGTTGTTCAGCGTACTGCGCAATTTCCGTCAGCGTCATCTGACCTTTCAGAATTTGCTGGCCCAGCTCACCATTCCAACCGGCATAGCGTTTTGCCACGCGCTGATCCAGGCCACCGTCTTCAATCATACGGGCCGCAATTTTCAGCGACAGCGCCATGGTATCCATCGCACCAATATGACCATAGAACAGATCGTATTTATCAGTACTCTGACGACGGACTTTGGCATCAAAGTTCAGGCCACCAGTGGTAAAACCGCCCGCTTTCAGGATTTCGTACATGACCAGCGCATTCTCTTCTACGCTGTTCGGGAATTGGTCGGTATCCCAGCCCAGTTGTGCGTCGCCACGGTTCGCATCGACGGAACCAAATAGCCCCAGAGCAATCGCCGTAGCGATTTCGTGGTGGAACGAATGGCCTGCCAGCGTGGCATGGTTCGCTTCAATATTCAGTTTGATCTCTTTTTCCAGACCGAACTGCTTCAGGAATCCGTAAACGGTCGCGGCATCGTAGTCATACTGGTGTTTAGTGGGTTCTTGCGGCTTCGGTTCGATCAGTAAGGTGCCCTGGAAACCGGTTTTGTGTTTATGCTCGACCACCAGTTGCATAAAGCGGCCAATCTGCTCACGTTCCTGACGCAGGTCGGTATTAAGCAGCGTTTCATAACCTTCACGGCCGCCCCACAGAACGTAGTTCTCGCCACCTAATTTATGTGTGGCATCCATGGCAGTCACGACCTGCGTAGCCGCCCAGCTGAAGACTTCCGGGTCCGGGTTAGTCGCCGCGCCTGCGCCATAACGTGGGTTAGTAAAGCAGTTTGCCGTACCCCACAGCAGTTTCACGCCGCTCTGTTCCTGTTTTGCCGCCAGCACATCCACCATCTGGGCAAAGTTATTTTTATACTCTTTCAAAGACGCGCCTTCAGGCGAGACGTCAACATCATGGAAGCAGTAGTAAGGGACGTTCAACTTGTGAAAGAACTCAAAGGCCACATCCGCTTTACGTTTTGCCAGCGCCAATGCCTCACCCGGCTGTTGCCACGGACGGTCGAAGGCCCCCATACCGAACATATCCGCGCCGTTCCAGCAGAAAGTGTGCCAGTAGCAGGCAGCAAAGCGCAGATGATCTTCCATGCGCTTGCCCAGCACAATTTCATCAGGGTTGTAATGGCGAAATGCGAGTGGGTTAGTGGATTTTGTACCTTCAAAACGAACGCGATCGAGTTGGTCAAAATAAGCCTGCATAATAAGCTCCATAATCAGGTAATACGGCAAGTAAACTGCGATACAGTCATACTGGAATTTCCTGATTTATTGCTCAATTACGTTATTTCACACCGCCATTAAGAGAATACCCAAATGTGCGCTGGCTCCCAAAAATGCACACTGAATAAGCAATTAAAAAAGCGATCGCGATCGGCTCTTCATCAATAAACAAAAAACCGTAATACGCAGATAAGAAATGACAATTGTCTTCCTGGTCGGGGTGTGTGAATTTTGCGTAGCGTTACGCAAATAAGAAATTTATCACGCTTCATCAAGTAGTCGCACCTGCGGTTTTGGTAGTATCGACAGGCCACGTTAACCTTTCAGGATAGGCTCTTATGTTTGATAAACGACACCGTATCACCCTATTATTTAATGCTAATAAAGCCTATGACCGCCAGGTGGTAGAGGGCGTAGGTGAATATTTACAGGCATCGCAATCCGAGTGGGATATATTCATTGAGGAAGATTTCCGTGCCCGTATTGATAATATCAAAGACTGGTTAGGCGACGGTGTTATTGCTGATTATGACGATGATGACATTGCGCAATTACTTGCTGATGTCGATGTTCCCATCATCGGTGTCGGTGGTTCCTACCATCTTGAAAGCGATTATCCACCCGTCCATTACATTGCGACCGATAACCATGCACTGGTGGAAAGCGCTTTTTTGCATCTGAAAGAAAAAGGGGTCAACCGATTCGCATTTTATGGTCTGCCCTCTTCCAGCGGCAAGCGCTGGGCTGCCGAGCGTGAATATGCCTTTTGTCAGTTGGTCGCCAAAGAGAAGTACCGTGGTGTTGTCTATCAGGGGCTGGAAACCGCACCAGAAAACTGGCAACACGCTCAAAATCGTCTGGCGGACTGGCTGCAAACTTTACCCACGCAAACCGGTATTATCGCCGTGACCGACGCACGTGCGCGGCATGTTCTGCAGGCTTGCGAGCATTTGCATATCCCGGTGCCGGAAAAACTGTGTGTCATTGGGATCGATAACGAAGAACTCACCCGTTACCTGTCCCGCGTCGCGCTGTCATCCGTTGCTCAGGGCGCGCGACAGATGGGCTATCAGGCTGCAAAACTTCTGCACCGCTTACTGGCGAATGAAGAACTGCCGCTGCAGCGCATTCTGGTGCCTCCGGTGCGCGTCGTGAATCGTCGTTCAACCGACTATCGCTCACTGACCGATCCCGCCGTCATTCAGGCAATGCACTTTATCCGCAACCATGCCTGCAAAGGCATCAAAGTCGAACAAGTGCTGGATGCAGTTGGGATTTCACGTTCGAATCTCGAGAAGCGCTTTAAAGACGAGGTCGGGGAGACCATCCACGCCGTGATTCATGCCGAAAAACTGGAAAAAGCGCGTAGCCTGTTGATCTCCACGACGCTCGCGATAAACGAAATTTCACAAATGTGCGGCTACCCGTCGTTGCAGTATTTCTATTCCGTGTTCAAGAAAGAATACGATACGACGCCAAAAGAGTACCGTGACATGAACAGTGAGGTGTTACTGTAAGGGGAATTGTGCCGGATAGCGGTTTCGCCTTATCCGGCCTACAGAGCGACTCACAGGCCTGATAAGCGTCGCGCCATCAGGCCTGTGGAATTACATATGCGCGGCGATTAAACGCTGGTTATCCTGGTACATCGCGAACAGATAGTTATTGTAACTCTGTCCTTTGGTGGAGTACCCCTTCAGCTTATGGATCATCGCGGTCGCTGTCACTTCCTGATCGGCTTTACGCAACTGCGCGCGCGATTTACGGAAGGAAGAGTATGCCGGGTGCGTGTTCAGGTTAATGACATAGGCATTCACCGACTCTTTTACCGATTCAAACTGTGAGTAGCCTTTCACCTTACCGGGTGCATTGTTGCAGCGGCCTTTGACACATTTCATGCCAAACAGGTTGTTATTGCTACGCGCCAGTTTCGATGTGCCCCAACCGCTTTCAGCCGCAGCCATAGTCGCCACCATACTGGTAGGAATGATGTCTACGCGCTCAAGCAGCGTATTCCATGGAATTTTACGCGTGTTACCAGACCAGCTCACCTTGTAGCGTTTCGCGATGTCTTTCATACGCGTACGCTCAGTCGGTGACCAGCGATTCTGGTACTGCTTTGAGATCAGCCAGTTACGGTCCGCCGTAATGGCAGCATTTTGACTGGTAATATAAGGCATAACCGTCCGGAGAAACGCTTTTTTCCTTGGTGTTCCGGAAGGGTATTTTCGCAAATCAGGAAGTGAACTACTCTTTGCACTATTGCGAGAATACTCTTGTTTACTGCTTACCTGTGTATTACTTGCCTTGATTACCTGGGGCTTATGACTCGTTGTCGCCGTGTGTGTCTTTGCCAGCACCTCACCCGAAAATGCAATGGTGAGTAACATAAGAATCATTGCCCCATATCGTCGAATGGGAGTCAATATCATTAGGTCTCCTGGTCGGATTTAAACATTCCAACACCTTATATTTTTCACAAAAATGAGAGATGAATCTCAAATCATATCAAAAATAGCCGTCAAGAGCACCCAAAGGAATAGTCCAATTCTGAAACTATGTCACGTACAAACCGTTCCGGGTGCGGTTAATTCGAAGAAAATGTGGAGGTTATCGCAAAATTAGGTCGTTTTTTGCGCGCGATCGCTCACCCTCATCTCTCATCCGGGCAGAATCGACGCTAAGGATGAGTTTCCGCTCTGATTTCACTGGCAAACTGGCGTAAATCGCAGCACCAAGGACAGCATTATGAAACTTGCCGCCGTTGCGCTGGTATTACTGCCCGGCATTGCCATCGCCTCATCATGGACTTCTCAGGGATTCCCTACCTTCGAAGCGGAAGGTACGGGTAAATTTGTCAGCCATGCAGCGTTGACGAAGGGTACTCGCCCTTTGACCCTGAATTTTGACCAACAGTGCTGGCAGCCTACAGATGCCATTAAACTCAATCAGATGCTGTCGCTAAAACCCTGTGAAGGCACACCGCCACAGTGGCGTTTATTTAAAGACGGCGATTACACATTGGAAGTCGATACCCGCTCCGGTACACCGACGCTAATGCTGTCAGTAAAAAACGTTGCTGATCCCGTCACCGCCCCGATCCGCCAGTGTCCAAAATGGGATGGCTCGCCGCTGACGCTGGACGTGAGCCAGACCTTCCCGGAAGGCGCCGTGGTACGTGATTTCTACAGCCAGCAAACGGCAACGGTGAAAAACGGAACCATTACCCTGCAACCCGACGCGGCCAGCAATGGACTTTTACTGTTAGAACGGGCGGAAACAGATGCCCCCGCCGCTTTCGACTGGCACAACGCCACGGTGTACTTCGTACTGACAGATCGCTTTGAAAACGGCGATCCGACTAATGATCACAGCTATGGCCGTCGCAATGATGGTATGCAGGAAATTGGTACCTTTCACGGAGGAGATTTACGCGGGCTGACCAACAAACTCGGCTACCTGCAACGTCTGGGCATCAACGCCTTGTGGATCAGCGCGCCGTTTGAACAAATCCACGGCTGGGTTGGCGGTGGTACTAAAGGCGATTTTCCCCACTATGCCTATCACGGTTACTACACCCAGGACTGGACCACGCTCGACGCCAATATGGGTAACGAGGCCGACCTGCGCGCGCTGGTTGACGGCGCGCATCAACGCGGCATCCGCATTCTGTTCGATATTGTCATGAACCATACCGGTTACGCCACGCTGGCTGATATGCAGGAGTACCAGTTTGGGGCGTTGTACTTGTCAGGTGAGGAACTGGAAAAAACGCTCGGTGAACGCTGGACGGACTGGAAACCCGTGTCCGGGCAGAGCTGGCACAGCTTTAATGATTACATCAACTTCAGTGATAAAGCCGCGTGGGAAAAATGGTGGGGGAAAAAGTGGCTCCGCACTGACATTGGCGACTACGACAATCCGGGTTTTGACGACCTGACCATGTCGCTGGCTTTCCTGCCCGATCTGAAAACGGAGTCCACTACGCCTTCGGGTTTGCCGAATTTTTATCAACACAAGCCGGATACCCGCGCCAAAGCTATCCCTGGTTATACGCCACGAGATTATCTGACTCACTGGCTCAGCCAGTGGGTGCGTGACTACGGCATTGACGGGTTTCGGGTCGATACCGCTAAACATGTCGAGCTTCCGGCCTGGCAACAGCTAAAAGCGCAGGCCAGCTCAGCGTTGGCCGAATGGAAGAAAGCTAATCCAGACAAAGCGCTGGATGATAAACCCTTCTGGATGACCGGTGAGGCCTGGGGACATGGCGTCATGCAAAGCGATTATTACCGCCACGGTTTCGATGCGATGATCAATTTTGACTATCAGGAGCAGGCGGCCAGGGCCGTCGATTGTCTGGCGAATATCGATCTCACCTGGCAGCAGATGGCCGATAAATTGCAGGATTTCAACGTGCTAAGCTACCTCTCATCACACGATACTCGGCTGTTCCGTGAAGGTGGAGACAAAGCCGCCGAGCTGTTATTGCTGACGCCTGGCGCGGTACAACTTTTTTACGGTGACGAGTCGGCTCGACCTTTCGGCCCAACCGGCTCAGACCCGTTACAGGGCACACGCTCGCAAATGAACTGGCAGGACGTTAGCGGGAAATCTGCCGCCAGCGTCGCGCACTGGCAACGCATTAGCCAGTTCAGGGCCCGACATCCCGCAATCGGAGCAGGTAAACAAACCACGCTTTCACTAAAGCAGGGATACGGATTTATCCGCGAACACGGCGACGATAAAGTCATGGTCGTGTGGGCCGGTAAACCCTGAGCTCTGCAGGCTTCTCGTGCTTAACGGCGCGGGAAGCCAGATTCAATATAAAAAACTATCCAGCAAAAAATCTGCAGCACAAAACATCAATTCGGCTCTGTAGGCCTGATTTGCACCCCGCCATAGGTAGCGCTATGGTTAGCCACTTTAATACTGAGTTCGACAGATCACCTGCTATGACATTCTCACTTTTTGGCGACAAATTTACCCGCCATTCAGGCATCACACGCCTGATGGAGGACCTCAACGACGGCTTACGCACCCCAGGCGCTATCATGCTCGGCGGCGGTAATCCGGCACAAATTCCAGAGATGCAAAATTACTTTCAGTCTCTGCTGGCAGAAATGCTGGAAAACGGCAAAGCCACTGATGCGCTTTGTAATTATGACGGTCCACAAGGTAAAACCGAGCTACTGTCTGAGCTGGCGAAACTACTACGTGAGAAGCTGGGCTGGGATATCGAACCACAAAATATTGCACTGACAAATGGCAGTCAGAGCGCGTTTTTCTACTTATTCAACCTCTTCGCCGGACGTCGCGCCGATGGAACCACCCGAAAAGTGTTGTTCCCGTTGGCACCGGAATACATTGGTTATGCCGATTCAGGGCTCGAAGAAGACCTTTTCGTTTCAGCACGCCCAAACATCGAACTGTTACCGGAAGGCCAGTTTAAGTATCACGTTGACTTTGAACACCTGCATATCGGCGAAGAGACGGGCATGATTTGCGTGTCACGTCCGACGAACCCAACCGGCAATGTGATCACCGATGAAGAGTTGATGAAGCTGGACCGGCTGGCCAATCAGCATGGAATTCCGCTGGTTATCGATAACGCCTATGGTGTCCCATTCCCGGGCATCATTTCTAGCGAAGCGCGTCCGCTGTGGAACCCAAACATTGTACTGTGCATGAGCCTTTCCAAGCTGGGGCTGCCGGGTTCTCGCTGCGGTATCATTATTGCTAATGAAAAAATCATCACCGCCATCACCAATATGAACGGCATTATCAGCCTTGCGCCTGGCGGAATGGGTCCGGCAATCATGTGCGAAATGATTAAGCGCAACGACCTTCTGCGTCTGTCTGAGACGGTTATCAAACCGTTTTATTATCAGCGCGTTCAGCAGACGATTGCGATTATTCGCCGCTATTTATCTGAAGATCGCTGCCTGATTCATAAACCAGAAGGGGCGATTTTTCTGTGGTTATGGTTCAAGGATTTACCGATTTCCACCGAGCTGTTGTATCAGCGTCTGAAAGCGCGCGGTGTCCTGATGGTGCCTGGCGACTATTTCTTCCCAGGGCTGGATAAACCCTGGCCGCATACGCATCAGTGCATGCGGATGAATTACGTACCGGAACCGGAGAAAATCGAGACTGGCGTGAAGATTCTGGCCGAAGAGATAGAACGCGCCTGGCTTGAAGGCTGACGAAAACCCCGACCTCTGTGCTGGTCGGGACTCGCGTTACAGCGGTTGCGACCGCAGGCGCTGGCGCTGAATACTGACGGCATCAATACACTGCAGCGCGCTGGTTGGGCAGGCTTCGACACACGCCGGCCCCGTCTCGCGATGCCAGCACAAATCGCATTTTATCGCCTGCACCCGCGACGAACGGGCGACGACATTCATTGCCCCAAACGGGCAGGCCAGCATACAGCTTTTACAACCAATGCAACGCGCTTGTTCAACGAAGATATGCCCATGTTCACGACGAATGGCGTGAGTTGGACACACATTCGCACAGGGAGCGTCTTCGCATTGATGGCAAGCGACCGCCGTCGTAAAGGCGTCGTCTTTGATTACCCGAATCCGCGGGAGAAACGCAGTGGAAGAGACCGACGCGCAGTCCTGGTTTTGCTGATGCGCGACGACACAGGCAACTTCGCAGGTACGACACCCAATACATTTTGCCGCATCCGCCATAATAAACGCGTTCATTGCCCCCTCCGTCTGCGTGAAAACCACAGATTGCCAGAGAGACGGCCCCTGTCGCTTTGATCGAACAGGGGAAACGGTTAAATAGTGTCAGGTGTCTGAACGACCCCTGGCATGCGCCTAATCGCGAACGGTAAAGCCCAGCTCATTTGAAATAGCCTGTGCGGTTTCCCGCAGCGGCTTGAGTAGATTCTTTTCCCCTACCTGCTTAAGCCGCGAGGTCGAGAGTGAAATTGACACCGCGTACGGTACCCGGCCATGAATATCAAACACCGGCACGGCAATACAGGATACCCCCAGCTCGTTCTCTTCCCGATCCATCGCCATACTGCTTTCGCGGATCTGCGCCAGCTCATCGTACATCGCCGGTAGACCGGTAATAGTATTGCGTGTCAGTGGCTGAATCAGATCCTGATGACTCTCCCAGTAGGACTCCACGTAATCCGCATGCCCAAACGCCATATATATTTTGCCCATCGCGGAGCAATACAGCGGCATATGCTGACCGATATAGGCGCGGGTACGCAGCATGCCCGTTGTCGGCTCTAGCTTATAAATCAAAATAGCGTGGTCGTCTTCACGACTGGAGAAGTTGATCGTTTCTCCGGTGGCAATATTCAACGCTTCGAGGTGCGGCGCGGCAACATGGATAATATTCAGTGACGACAGCGCCTTCTGGCCCACGGCGATAAATTTAGTGGTCAACCGATAACTGCCCGCAGCGGGTGCGGGCGTGACGTATCCGCAGGACTGCAGCCCTTGCAGGAGTCGATGCACGGTACTTTTGTTCAGCCCGGCCAGTTCAGACAAATGGGCCAGTGGGCACCCATTCGGATAGTTGCTCAGGATCTCAATCAACATCAAACCACGGAACAGGCTCTGACTTCCGGCAGGCCTCTCTTTATCTTGCGTCATTTCACTCTCTTTTGTGCCCATCGCTTCCGCTCCCCTTTTCGTCGCGCTCTGATGGTAGCGCAAAGTGTGTTTCAGTTCACGATCTGAACCGAAAAAACACAACTATTTGATTTTGATGATTTTAAAAAATAGACCACCCCGTTGATCTGTCAAAATTTGATCGCTATATTTGAAATCAGATTTCGCATAGTGAAATTTAGAGATAAAAAAGCGATCAAATTTAAACAAGGAAACAGGAATGAAAGTCACTTTTGAGCAGTTGAAAGATGCGTTCAATCGGGTACTGCTGGCACGCGGTATCGCCGTTGAAACCGCCGATGCTTGTGCCGAAATGTTTGCGCGCACCACCGAGTCCGGCGTTTATTCGCACGGCGTGAATCGCTTCCCCCGTTTCATTCAACAACTGGATAACGGCGACATCATTCCTGAGGCCAAACCGCAGCGCATTACCAGCCTGGGGGCGATTGAACAATGGGATGCTCAGCGTTCGATCGGCAACCTGACGGCGAAAAAGATGATGGACAGAGCCATTGAGTTGGCTTCCGATCACGGTATTGGCCTGGTCGCGCTGCGTAACGCTAACCACTGGATGCGCGGCGGCAGCTATGGCTGGCAGGCGGCAGAGAAAGGGTACATTGGTATCTGCTGGACCAACTCGATTGCCGTCATGCCGCCGTGGGGTTCGAAAGAGTGCCGCATTGGTACCAACCCGCTGATTGTCGCGATCCCCTCCACGCCAATCACCATGGTTGATATGTCGATGTCGATGTTCTCCTACGGCATGCTGGAAGTGAATCGCCTGGCCGGTCGTGAACTGCCGGTAGATGGCGGCTTTGACGATGAAGGCAATCTCACCAAAGAGCCGGGCGTTATCGAAAAAAACCGCCGCATTTTGCCAATGGGTTACTGGAAAGGTTCAGGTCTGTCGATTGTGCTGGATATGATTGCCACCCTACTTTCTGACGGCTCTTCCGTGGCGGAAGTCACCCAGGATAACAGCGATGAATATGGCGTTTCACAGATTTTCATCGCCATTGAAGTGGATAAGCTGATCGATGGCGCCACCCGCGATGCCAAGCTACAGCGGATTATGGATTTCATCACCACCGCCGAACGCGCTGATGAAAATACGCCTGTTCGCCTGCCGGGCCACGAGTTTACAAAGCTACTGGCAGAAAATCGCCAAAACGGCATCACCATTGATGACAGCGTTTGGGCAAAAATTCAGGCGCTGTAAGGAGCAACACCATGATCTTTGGACATATTGCTCAGTCTAATCCATGCCGTTTACCCGCAGCGATTGAAAGGGCGCTCGACTTTTTGCGCGCCACCGATTTCAGCAAACTGGAGCCGGGCGTGGTGGAGATCGACGGTAAAAATATCTTCGCGCAGATTATCGATTTAACCACCCGTGACGCAGCCGAAAATCGCCCGGAAGTGCATCGCCGTTATCTGGATATTCAGTTTCTGGCCTGGGGTGAAGAGAAAATCGGTATCGCCATTGATACCGGGAATAACCAAATCAGCGAATCGTTATTAGCACAGCGCGATATTATTTTTTATCACGCCAGCGAACATGAATCTTTTATTGAAATGATTCCGGGAAGTTACGCCATATTTTTCCCGCAGGATGTTCATCGCCCAGGATGTCATAAAACTGTCGCCACACCGATCCGCAAAATAGTCGTAAAGGTTGCTATTTCAGTTTTATAAAAAGGAGCACAATATGAATTTGGATAATGCCGGTTATATTATCGGTGCGTACCCCTGTGCACCCTCATTTCACCAAAAGAGTGAAGAGGAAGAGAAGGAATTCTGGCGACAGCTCGCCGATACCCCGGATATTCGTGGACTGGAACAGCCCTGCCTTGAAAATCTGCATCCGTTAGGCGACGAATGGTTATTGCGCCATACGCCGGGCGACTGGCAAATCGTGGTCACGGCCATTATGGAGACCATGCGCCGCCGCGGTAACAATAGCGGTTTTGGGCTGGCCTCCAGCGACGAAGAGCAGCGTCAGGCCTGTGTGGCGTATTACCGCCATCTACTGCAGAAAATCAACCATATCAATGCAACCAACGCCGGGAAAATTATCGCCCTTGAACTGCATGCCGCCCCGCTGGCAGGCAATCCAAACGTCGCTCAGGCCACCGACGCGTTCGCCCGTTCACTGAAAGAAATTACCCGCTGGGACTGGTCCTGCGATCTGGTGCTGGAGCATTGCGATGCCATGACGGGCCCCGCGCCACGCAAAGGTTTTTTGCCGTTAGACAACGTGCTGGATGCGATAACCGGATATGACATCAGCGTATGCATTAACTGGGCGCGATCGGCCATTGAAGGGCAGAGTCTCGCCCTACCGCTGACCCACACCCAGCAGGCCAAACGGGCTGGAAAATTGGGTGCACTGATGTTCTCCGGCACCACGCTTGCGGGGGAATATGGCGAGTGGCAGGACTTACACGCCCCGTTTGCTCCTTTCTGCCCGCAAAGCCTGATGACCACCGATCATGCCAGCGAATTATTCACCTGCGCAGGTACCGATCCATTGCAATTCGCCGGTATTAAATTGCTGGAAATAAACGCCAATGCAGATGTGGATCATCGCCTAGCGATATTACGCGACGGCATCACCGCATTAAATAAAGCAAAACTATAAAAATAACATACTACTCTACGAGAATATTAATATGAACATGACCTCTCTCCCTACACTCAAAGATATACCCCGTCAGCGCTGGCTACGAATTATTCCACCGATTCTGATCGCCTGTATTATTTCTTATATGGACCGTGTCAATATCGCATTTGCGATGCC
Source organism: Citrobacter sp. RHBSTW-00671 (assembly GCF_014103415.1). Classification (NCBI taxonomy): domain Bacteria; kingdom Pseudomonadati; phylum Pseudomonadota; class Gammaproteobacteria; order Enterobacterales; family Enterobacteriaceae; genus Citrobacter; species Citrobacter sp. RHBSTW-00671. The sequence continues at coordinate 676,220 of NZ_JABXPR010000001.1, read as the reverse complement.
GGGCGGAATGGATGAAGAATTAGGTATTTCTGCCACCATGGCGGGTCTGGCCGGTGGTATTTTCTTTATCGGCTATCTGTTTTTACAGGTTCCCGGCGGAAAAATTGCTGTACACGGCAGCGGTAAGAAATTTATCGGCTGGTCGTTGGTTGCCTGGGCGGTTATTTCCGTTTTGACGGGGTTGATCACCAATCAGTATCAACTGCTGGTTTTGCGTTTCTTACTCGGCGTTGCCGAAGGCGGCATGCTGCCGGTTGTGCTGACGATGATCAGTAACTGGTTCCCCGACGCCGAGCGCGGTCGCGCCAATGCGATTGTGATTATGTTTGTGCCGATTGCCGGGATCATTACCGCCCCGCTCTCGGGTTGGATCATCACCGTGCTCGACTGGCGTTGGCTGTTTATCATTGAAGGTTTACTGTCTGTCGTCGTCCTGGTGTTGTGGGCGTATACCGTTTACGACCGTCCGCAGGAAGCGCGCTGGATCTCTGACGCCGAGAAAAATTACCTCGTTGAAACGCTGGCCGCTGAGCAAAAAGCTATTGCCGGAACCGAAGTCAAAAATGCCTCTCTGAGCGCGGTGCTGTCCGATAAAACCATGTGGCAGCTGATCGCGCTGAATTTCTTCTACCAGACCGGGATTTACGGTTACACCTTGTGGCTGCCGACCATCCTCAAAGAGTTGACGCACAGCAGCATGGGACAGGTCGGCATGCTCGCCATTCTGCCGTACGTCGGCGCGATTGCCGGGATGTTCCTGTTCTCTTCTCTCTCTGACCGCACCGGTAAACGCAAGCTGTTCGTCTGCCTGCCGCTGATCGGCTTTGCCCTGTGCATGTTCCTCTCCGTGGCGCTGAAAAATAACGTCTGGCTGGCTTATGCCGCGCTGGTCGGCTGCGGCTTCTTCCTGCAATCGGCTGCGGGCGTGTTCTGGACCATTCCGGCGCGTTTGTTCAGTGCAGAAATGGCCGGTGGCGCTCGTGGGGTCATCAACGCCCTCGGCAATCTCGGTGGCTTCTGCGGTCCTTACGCGGTCGGCGTACTCATCACCCTGTACAGCAAAGATGCGGGCGTTTACTGCCTGGCTATCTCACTGGCGCTGGCCGCGCTGATGGCGCTGCTGCTGCCAGCGAAATGCGATGCGGGCGCAGCTCCGCTAAAGACACTGAATCCACATAAACGCACAGCCTGAAACAATGCCCGGTGGCGCTTCGCTTACCGGGCCTACAGGTGACAACCGTCGTAGGCCGGATAAGCGCAGCGTCATCCGGCCAAAATGAGATGATAAAGATGAGTGAGAAAGCGACCTTCTGGCTGGGTATTGATTGTGGCGGTACATATCTGAAAGCGGGTTTGTATGATGCCAAAGGTCATGAGCAGGGAATTAACCGGCAATCGTTGCAGACAATATCGCCATTGCCAGGTTACGCCGAACGCGACATGCACCAACTGTGGCAACAGTGCGTCGCGACCATTGCCGGTCTGTTAAAACGCACTGGCGTCTGCGGCGATCAAATTAAAGGCATCGGTATTTCCGCTCAGGGCAAAGGCCTGTTCCTTCTTGATAAGCAGGATAAACCGCTGGGCAATGCCATTCTCTCTTCCGATCGACGCGCGATGGGCATCGTTCAGCGCTGGCAGCAGGATGGGATACCTGAGCAGCTCTACCCGGTCACCCGCCAGACATTGTGGACCGGGCATCCGGCATCGCTCCTGCGTTGGGTAAAGGAGAACACCCCTCAGCGCTACGCGCAAATTGGCAGCGTCATGATGGGCCATGATTACCTGCGCTGGTGCTTAACCGGTGTCAAAGGCTGCGAAGAGAGCAATATCTCCGAGTCGAACCTCTACAACATGACCACGGGCCAGTACGACCCGCGACTGACCCAGTGGCTGGGCATCAGTGAAATCGACACTGCCCTGCCACCTGTCGTGGGCTCAGCAGAAATATGCGGGGAAATCACCGCTCAGACAGCCGCCATCACCGGTCTGGCGGCGGGTACGCCCGTCGTCGGCGGTCTGTTTGATGTGGTTTCCACCGCACTCTGTGCCGGTATTGAAGATGAGCACACCCTCAACGCGGTAATGGGAACCTGGGCCGTCACCAGCGGGATCGCTCACGGCCTGCGCGACCACGAGGCTCATCCCTATGTCTATGGCCGCTATGTGAATGACGGGCAGTACATCGTTCACGAAGCCAGTCCGACCTCCTCCGGCAATCTGGAATGGTTTACCGCCCAATGGGGTGAACTCTCTTTTGATGAGATCAATCAGGCCGTCGCCAGCTTGCCGAAAGCCGGTAGCGCGCTGTTCTTTCTGCCCTTTTTGTACGGCAGCAACGCCGGGCTGGAGATGACCAGCGGCTTTTATGGCATGCAGGCTATACACACTCGCGCCCACTTATTACAGGCCATCTACGAAGGCGTGGTTTTCAGCCACATGACCCACCTCAACCGCATGCGTGAACGTTTTACGCAGGCGCATACCCTGCGCGTCACCGGAGGTCCGGCGCACTCCGACATCTGGATGCAAATGCTGGCAGACGTCAGCGGCTTACGTATCGAATTGCCACAGATTGAAGAGACAGGTTGCTTTGGCGCAGCGCTTGCCGCCCGCGTAGGCACCGGCGTTTATCACAATTTCAGCGACGCCCAGCGCAGCTTACAGCACCCGGTACGCACGCTGCTGCCGGACGCCGCGGCGCATGCGAGCTACCAGCGTAAATACCGCCAATACCAGAATTTAATTACCGCACTACAGGGCTATCACGCCCGCATTAAGGAGTACGAATGATGAGTCGACCATTACTGCAACTGGCGCTCGACCACACCAACCTGCAGGCGGCCCAGCGCGATGTCGCCCTGCTACAAGAGAGTGTTGATATCGTTGAGGCGGGGACGATTCTCTGCTTAACCGAAGGCCTGGCTGCCGTGAAAGCGCTGCGAGCCCAGTGCCCAAATAAAATCATCGTCGCCGACTGGAAAGTGGCCGATGCGGGCGAAACCCTCGCACAGCAAGCGTTTGACGCTGGCGCAAACTGGATGACCATCATCTGCGCCGCGCCGCTGGCAACGGTAGAGAAAGGTCATGGCGTCGCGCAGTCCTGCGGCGGTGAAATTCAGATGGAACTGTTCGGCAACTGGACGCTGGATGATGCCCGTGACTGGTATCGCGTTGGGGTTCGTCAGGCGATTTACCATCGCGGACGCGATGCCCAGGCCAGCGGGCAACAGTGGGGAGAAGCGGATCTGGCGCGGATGAAGGCGCTTTCCGATATCGGTCTGGAGCTGTCGATTACCGGTGGGATTACGCCCACCGACCTGGCGCTGTTTCGCGATATTAACGTCAAAGCCTTTATCGCCGGGCGTGCGCTGGCGGGGGCGCAAAACCCGGCGCAGGTTGCTGGCGAATTCCATGCGCAAATCGATGCCATCTGGGGAGCACAGTATGCGTAATCATCCGTTAGGTATCTATGAAAAAGCGCTGGCGAAAGACCTCTCCTGGCCGGAGCGTCTGGTGCTGGCGAAAAGCTGCGGTTTTGATTTCGTCGAGATGTCAGTGGATGAAACCGATGAACGTCTGTCGCGTCTCGACTGGAGTCCTGCTCAGCGCGCATCGCTGGTGAGCGCGATGCTGGAAACCGGCGTGGCAATCCCCTCAATGTGCCTGTCCGCCCACCGCCGTTTTCCCTTTGGCAGCCGCGATGAATCTGTACGCGCCCGGGCGCGCGACATCATGACCAAAGCCATTCGTCTGGCGCGCGATCTCGGTATTCGCACTATTCAACTGGCGGGTTACGACGTCTATTACGAAGAACATGATGAAGGTACGCAGCAGCGCTTTGCCGAAGGGTTGGCATGGGCAGTCGAGCAAGCCGCCGCCGCGCAGGTCATGCTGGCGGTAGAAATCATGGATACCGCATTTATGAACTCGATCAGCAAGTGGAAAAAGTGGGACGAAATGCTGTCGTCGCCGTGGTTCACCGTCTACCCGGATGTCGGCAACCTCAGCGCCTGGGGGAACGACGTCACCGCCGAACTGCGGCTGGGCATCGACCGTATCGCCGCTATCCACCTGAAAGACACGCTGCCAGTAACCGAAACCCATCCGGGCCAGTTTCGCGATGTGCCCTTTGGCGAAGGATGCGTCGACTTTGTGAGTATCTTCAAAACGCTGCATGAGCTGAACTATCGCGGATCGTTTCTGATTGAAATGTGGACTGAAAAAGCGAATGAGCCGGTACTGGAAATTATCCAGGCGCGACGCTGGATAGAAGCACGTATGCAGGAAGGAGGATTTCTATGTTAGAACAACTGAAAGCCGATGTGCTGACGGCCAATCTGGCGCTCCCGGCTCATGGGTTAGTCACCTTTACCTGGGGTAACGTCAGCGCGGTAGATGAAACGCGTAAACTGATGGTGATTAAGCCATCCGGCGTGGAATATGACGTGATGACCGCCGACGATATGGTGGTAGTGGATATCGCCAGCGGCGACGTGGTTGAAGGCAGTAAAAAACCCTCATCTGACACGCCAACCCATCTGGCGCTGTATCGCCGCTATCCTGAGATCGGTGGGATCGTCCATACCCATTCGCGCCACGCGACAATCTGGTCGCAGGCGGGTCTTGATCTCCCGGCATGGGGCACCACGCATGCCGATTATTTCTATGGTTCTATTCCGTGTACCCGTCTGATGACCGTTGAGGAGATCAACGGTGAATATGAACATCAAACCGGTGAGGTGATCATTCAAACCTTTGAGCAACGCTCTCTTAATCCGCTGCAGGTTCCGGCGGTATTAGTGCATTCGCACGGTCCGTTTGCCTGGGGTAAAGACGCCGCAGACGCCGTACATAACGCCGTGGTGCTCGAAGAGTGTGCCTACATGGGGCTGTTCTCGCGCCAGTTAGCCCCGCAGTTGCCGGATATGCAGCCGGAGTTGCTGGATAAACACTATCTGCGCAAACACGGTGTGAATGCGTATTACGGGCAATAATGGGTCAGGCGCTATTAATATGTTCTTTGCAATAGCGCCGTTTCCACGCCGCGGGCGTCAGGCTGGTGTGCTTACGAAAGATTTTGCGAAAATAACCCACGTCATTAAATCCACATTTCATCGCCACTTCAGTTAACGCCAGTGAATCGCTGATTAACAACTTTTCTGCCGCCCTTACACGCTGACGGTGCAACGCTTCGGTTAGCGTCAGCCGGAAAGCACCACGGAAAACGCGCCCCAGATAGTCCGCATTACAATGCAGCTCTTTTGCCAGCGTGGAAGCCGAAATCGGCAGGTGAAACTGAGTATGTATAATTTGTTGGGCCTTCCATGCCAGCGCATTACCTGGGCTATCAGCGGGCTGTTCGCTGGCAGCCGCGGATATTTGCTGCAGAATCAACAGCAAGAGCAGCTCCAACGCGATACTGCGATGTATATTTTCTTGCTCACGTAAGAACTGGCGAAATAGCGAAATAATATACTGCGGCTCACTCACCCGGGTATGCTGAGGAACTGCGAGTAGCAGTTCAGGTATAGCTGTACCGGCTTCTGCCGTTACCTCAAAGTGCAGCCAGTAAAATTTCAAATCAGCCGGAAATCGCCCAACGCCAATATGCGAGCGCTGCGGCCACAGCAGCAAACTTTCTCCGGCATTCACGCAAAAAACGGTCTGGCCTTCGCGAATCGTTAATGTCCCTTTTTCAACAAAAATTATTTCCCAGGATTGTAATTGCCGTGCCGGATGACTACCGACACCACGGGAAATAAATAAGCCACCATTTTGCACTTTAATCGGAAGAGACATGGATAATTCGAGCATAACTATTCAAACCTCTGCTTTTTACATTATCTAACGTACTCTTTACCTTTGATTATTCACGATAAAATAATGTTCTGCCGGATCAAAATCACATTTTTATAATGACGTCGGAATTGTCATCTTTTTATACTTTTCTCTTCCCTTGTTGACCCAAACATTTCGTGCAAAATAAATAACGTACTTTGCAAATTACCACTAAAAAACCCGCAATGTAGCGGGATACTTTCTGAACATCATCTCCAGGAGTTATTTATGACTTCGGCTCCGATTACGACAAGCGATTTAGCGCAACGTGCGCAAGACGACAAATTATCCCTGCGTGAAAAGATAGGTTATGGATTAGGCGATGCGGGTGGAACGGTAATTACCTGCCTGATCATGAACTTTCTCACCTTTTTCTACACCGACGTGTTCGGTTTAACGCCCGCACTGGTCGGTACACTGTTTATTGCTTTGCGTGTATTTGATGCCATTTCCGACCCCATTATGGGCATACTCGCCGACCGCACACAAAGCCGCTGGGGGCGCTTTCGTCCGTGGCAACTGTGGGTCGCAGTTCCCATTGGTATCATTGGCGTACTGACCTTTACCGTCCCGGACGCCAGTATGGGCGTAAAAATCGCGTGGGCGTTTGGCACCTATCTGCTGCTTTCCGTCGGCTACACCGCCATCAACGTGCCGTATTGTGCGCTGATCAACACCATGACCACTCGTCACAATGAAGTGATCGCCTGCCAGTCCTGGCGCTTTGTGCTGTGCGGTGTAGCGGGATTCCTTGTCTCCGTCGGTCTGCCGTGGATGGTCGATGCTCTCGGTCAGGGCAATGCCGCGCAGGGTTATCAGTTCGGCGTTGGCATACTGTGTGCTATCGCGGTGGTGATGTTCCTGTGCTGTTTCTTCTGGGTGCGCGAGCGCGTACCGCTGGCGATGATGGGGAAATTTACCCTGCGTGAGCATATCGGCGGGCTGCGTAAAAATGACCAGCTGTTGCTGATGCTGGTGATGTCATTCCTGCTGATCAACGTTTTCAATATTCGCGGCGGCGGGTACATGTACTTCATTACCTACGTGCTGGAGGGCGGCACCGCTTACACGTCGCTGTTTTTCACCATGGTCACCTTCGCGTCCATCATTGGCTCGGTGATTGTCAGTCCGCTAACCCGTCGCATCGATACCGTCAAACTCTATTACTACACCAACCTGGTACTGGCCGCGCTGGCGGTAATGATGTGGTTCCTGCCAACCGGCCCGGCTTATCAGACGCTGTGGCTGGCGGTGATCCTCGGTAACGGCATTATTCTGGGCTTCACGCTGCCGTTGCACTTCTCACTGATGGCTTTTGCCGACGATTACGGCGAGTGGAAAACCGGTGTGCGTTCCTCCGGCATGAACTTCGCCTTCAACCTGTTTTTCATCAAACTGGCCTGGGCTTCCAGCGCGGGGATCATCAGCCTGTTGTTTATTTTTGTCGCTTACCAGCCAGGCGCTGGCAACCAAACTGCCAGTTCATTGCAAGGCATTACTGCCATGGAGACGCTGCTGCCTGCACTGTTCCACCTGCTGCTGGCACTCTCTATTCGCATCTGCAAACTTAATAACCCGATGATGTCGCGTATTGCCACCGATCTGCGTCAGCGTCATGTACAGCCTTAAGGAGCACGAAATGAACGTACTGGAAGTCGACCTGCATAAGCTCACGGTCAGCGATCCGTTCCTCGGACAATATCAGCAATTGGTGCGTGACGTAGTGATCCCCTACCAGTGGGATGCGCTCAATGACCGCATTGCAGAGGCGGAACCAAGTCATGCAATAGAGAACTTTCGTATCGCCGCAGGACTGCAGGATGGTGAATTTTACGGCATGGTTTTTCAGGATAGCGACGTCGCGAAATGGCTGGAGGCCGTCGCCTGGTCCCTGTGCCAGAAACCTGATGCGGAACTTGAGAAAACCGCAGATGAGGTCATTGAACTGGTGGCGGCGGCACAGTGTGAAGATGGCTATCTCAATACTTACTTTACGGTAAAAGCCCCGGATGAACGCTGGACCAACCTCGCCGAATGCCATGAGCTGTACTGCGCCGGTCATTTAGTTGAAGCGGGCGTCGCCTTCTTCCAGGCCACGGGCAAACGTCGCCTGTTAGACGTCGTTTGCCGCCTGGCAGATCATATCGACAGCGTGTTTGGGCCAGGTGAAAACCAGCTTCACGGCTACCCGGGACATCCGGAAATTGAACTGGCGCTCATGCGATTGTACGAAGTGACCCAGCAACCACGCTATATGACGTTGGTAAACTACTTTGTTGAGCAGCGCGGCGCACAGCCCCATTTCTACGACGAAGAGTACGAAAAACGCGGAAAAACCTCTTACTGGCACACCTACGGCCCGGCGTGGATGGTGAAGGATAAACCCTACAGCCAGGCTCATCAGCCCATTTCAGAACAGCAAACGGCGATCGGTCATGCAGTACGTTTTGTTTATCTGATGACCGGCGTGGCGCATCTGGCACGCTTGAGTCAGGACGAAGGCAAACGTCAGGATTGCCTGCGTCTGTGGAAAAACATGGCCCAGCGTCAGTTGTACATTACCGGCGGGATCGGTTCACAAAGCAGCGGCGAGGCATTTAGCAGCGATTACGATCTGCCTAACGACTCCGTGTATGCGGAAAGCTGCGCCTCAATCGGTCTAATGATGTTCGCCCGCCGGATGCTGGAAATGGAGGCCGACAGTCAGTATGCCGACGTGATGGAACGCGCGCTGTATAACACCGTACTGGGCGGTATGGCGCTGGATGGCAAACACTTCTTCTACGTCAACCCGCTGGAAGTGCATCCTAAATCATTAAAATTCAATCATATTTATGATCATGTGAAACCCGTTCGTCAGCGCTGGTTTGGCTGCGCCTGTTGTCCACCGAATATTGCCCGCGTCTTAACTTCAATTGGCCATTACCTCTACACACCACGTCAGGACGCGCTGTATATCAATATGTACGTGGGCAATAGCATGGAGGTTCCCGTTGAGAACGGGACGCTCAAACTGCGCATCAGCGGCGATTATCCATGGCATGAGCAAGTCAAAATCACCATCGACTCAGCCGAGCCGGTGTATCACACTCTGGCGTTACGCCTGCCAGACTGGTGCTCCGCGCCACAGGTCACGCTGAATGGCCTGCCGATTGAACAGGATATTCGCAAAGGGTATTTGCACATCAGTCGCACCTGGCAGGAAGGCGATACGCTGAGTCTGACGCTGCCGATGACGGTGCGTCGGGTGTACGGGAACCCACTTGTTCGTCATGTTGCGGGTAAAGTTGCCGTTCAACGTGGACCGCTGGTGTATTGCCTGGAGCAAGCCGACAATGGTGAAGAGTTACATAACCTGTGGCTGCCGAAAGAGAGTGAATTCAGGGTATTTGAGGGTAAGGGGTTATTCAGCCATAAAATGCTGATTCAAGCTGAAGGCGTGAAACACAGCGCAAACGACGCGACGCAACAGTCCTTGTGGCACTACGATGTCTCACCAGCTTCTCGTCAGGTGCATACGCTGACGTTCATTCCGTGGTTTAGCTGGGCAAACCGTGGTGAAGGTGAAATGCGTATCTGGGTAAATGAGCGGTAAGTGAAAACATGCCGGATGGCGACGCTTCGCGTCTTATCCGGCCTACCACAGCGAAAAGATTGCCCTCCTCCCTGAGGACAAACGGGTGAGAATCAGAAGCGCCAGCTCACCCCTGACAGGAAAGTGAAGCTGTCGTCGCGATCGACCATCGGGCTATTCTTAATATCATCCGGTAGCACGCTATAGTTGGCGCTGGCGAGCAGCGTCAGGTTACTGGTCAACGCGTATTTAGCGGACAGGCCAACATACGGTGTCCAGCTGTCCCCTGGGGAGTAGCTTGATAACCCGCTGCGGCGGGATTCATTGCCGGAAATGCCGTAGTAATATTCGTTAAAGTTTTCGTCATAGTAGAGCACACCAATCGCAGGCGTCAGCGTCAGCTTGCCCATTGGCATTTGGCGGAACAGCGACACTTCCCCGACCCAACCATTGCTGTTGTCCAGAACATCTGCCGCCGCGGAGACTTTCACGCTGCCCCATTTCTCATGGTGATACCACGCGGCGCCTGCCATGGCGGTCGCATCGCGCTTATCCAGTTTTTTCATCGCATGATCGTCGTTATCACCTGGATCAAACTCAAGCGGCATGTATGAGGCAGTAATGCTAAATTCATTACTTTCGTTTTTTGAAAGAATATAACCTAACGTTGTTTGCCTAAAATAAAATGATTCACTTTCATAACTGACAAGCGGTACTGCGTGAACATTATCATTATATCCACGATAAGGAGATTCATTATATACAGCGCCACCGCCAATAGAAAATTCTGCGGCTGTCGCACTCGCCATAAAAGAAAAGGCGAACAGCGCCACAATATTGCGTTTAATTAACATGCCAACATTCCATTTTAAAATAAGCTACAAAGCGGGTGCATAATAATGCTTACAATTTCATCGGTGCAACATCCATATTTATATAGTAATATATATAAAATTATATATATCGGGCTTGGCGATGAATAAATTACAACTCAAACACCGGGAACTGAAGATTATTTCGGTCATTGCTGCCAGTGAAAACATCAGTCACGCAGCCACAGTTCTCGGCATTGCACAGGCCAACGTCAGCAAATATCTTGCTGATTTTGAATCAAAAGTGGGGCTAAAGGTGTTTGACCGCACCACCCGGCAGCTGACCCTCACGCCGTTTGGTACTGCGCTGCTCCCTTACATCAATGACATGTTAGACCGAAACGATCAGTTGAATAATTTCATTGCTGATTATAAGCATGAAAAACGTGGCAAAGTAACGGTATATGCGCCAACGGGGATTATTGCTTACCTGTCGCAACATGTTATTGCCAAAATTATGGATATCGGCGATATCAGTCTGGTGTTGAAAACCTATAATCTGGATCGCAAGGCATTTTACGAAGGCGTCGACTTTCCTGACGACTGTGATATTTTACTGTCCTATGCTCATCCGAAAGATGAATCACTGGTTGCCAGTTTTATTACTAAATATGCGGTGATTGCTTTTGCCAGCCAGGAGTATCTCAATAAACATCCTATTAGCGGTCCTGAGGAATTAGAACATCACTCCTGTATTTTGATTGATTCCATGATGATTGATGATGCCAATATTTGGCGGTTCAATTCAGCGGAAGACAAAAAGATGCGTGACTATCGCGTCACGGGCAATTACGTCTGTGACAATACCCAGTCCGCGCTGGCGCTGGCACGTAACCATTTGGGTATTGTTTTTGCACCGAATGAGAGTGTACAACGAGATTGTCGCTCCGAGATGCTGGTTCCGTGTTTCTCTGAACAACATGAATGGTGGCTGGATTTGGTGGCGATTTTCCGCAAGCGTGAATACCAGCCGTGGCGAGTGCAGTATATTCTCGACGCAATGTTAACCGAGATACGTCTGCAGCTTACTCAGGCGCTACGACAGCCTGAGTAGGCAAATAACCTGCGTTTAGTGGTCGAGATACAGGTAGTGCACCCAGCTGGTCATCCTCAGCAAGACCTTGCGCATGACCGACACATGTTCGAAGTGGTCAGAGTAAACGGCGACCTGGGCGTAAATCCCATCAGGTAACGCGCTCACCTCCGCATTTTCATTCAATTCGATTGTGGCAATCACCCCTTCTGAACCAGGCGTAGAATTCAACGATTGCAGCGCCCCATTCGACTGATACGTCCCTCCCGGAACGGCCGGGCTGATAGCTGCCAGTTTTCCGCTAAACACTTTACCCGGCAGTGCATTAAACACCACTTCGGCTTCATCGCCGGGTTCCAGTCGCAGCAGCGAATTTTGGCGGAACTGAGCGATAATTTGCCGTTTTTGATCCGGAATAAACACCATTACCGGGCGCATCGGCAGCGCAGCGGCATAGGTTCCGGGGCGCATCAGCACCTGCGTAACGTAACCATCGCTGGGCGCACGAACCACGGTCTGATCCAGGTTAAACTCCGCTTCGGCCAACTGTGCTTTCAGGCTGGCAATTTGCGAATGCTCACCCTGCACCAGGCTGTCTAACTGACTCTGGATTTGCTGTTGTTCTGCAACGGAGGATTTCACCGCGGCTTCCTGCGCCAGATAGTTTTGTCGCGCCGCATCAATATCGCGTTCAGAGAAAGGATTCACCTTCGCCTGACTCCCCTGCGCATAGCGTTGGTAATCTTTCGCCAGCTTGTCACGTGTGGCTTTTGCCCGCTGCGTATTTGCAGCCATTTCATCCAGCTGCGCAGCAAGAGCCTGCTCTTTATGCTGGGCCGTGACAATATCGGCTTTCAGGCGGTCAACCCGCGCCTGATAACGCCCCGGATTCAGTTTAAACAGAACTTCGCCTTTTTTGATCAGCGTGTTCTTCTTATCCGTGACTTCCGTTACCACTCCCGTCACTTGCGGCACGACGGGAATAGAAATTACCGCCTTTTGTGCTTTAAATGTATACGGGTGGTTATAATTCATCAGTAATATAAGACCGCACACAATAAATATACCGCCCAATGCGGCGGTGGGTACTGTCCATTTATTTACAGGGATTTTAAAAATTTTAAATATTGACCATGCGCACGCGACATAGGTTAGAACAATCAGTAAATCCATCGATATTACTCCGCCGGAGAGGTCTTCGCCTCACCCAGTTTCTTTTCCAGATCGGCAACCCTTGCCTGAAGCTGGATCAGGGAAGAATCCGCGCTCTGCATGCCCCACCCGCGCTCCGGACGATAAAGCGTTGCCCAGATCCATAAAAAGGGCCAAATAACATGTAAGGTAAACAAACTAACCCAGCCCGCGACGTGTATTGCGTCAGCATGTGGATGGTTACGTTTCTTTGCAATTAGATAGGGAATATCATGCAGAATAATAATCCCGTAAAAAATGACCAGGAATACAAAAATAAGCACTCCTAATGCAAAATAATCAAGGAACATATTTGCCTCAGGGATTTAAATTAAATAATCGGCTGCTGTTTGATTTAAACAATAGCGTTGATAATAGTAGTGGAATGACCAGATTGGATGCAATGGTGTTATTTATATAACGATATATGGGTTTCTATATATACCCGTCGTCTTTCGAGCTGCTTCTTTGTTGGCTGCGTTCATTCACCCCAGTCAGTTACTTGAGTAAGCGCCTGGGGATGCCCGGTACGCTAAACGCGCCCGGGCAGTAAGTGACGGGATATTAGAACAGTCCTAGCGGTTTATCCGAGTAGCTCACCAACAGGCATTTGGTTTGCTGATAATGCTCGAGCATCATTTTGTGCGTCTCGCGCCCGATGCCCGACTGCTTATAGCCGCCGAACGCGGCGTGGGCCGGGTAAGCGTGGTAACAGTTGGTCCAGACACGCCCCGCCTGAATACCGCGTCCCATCTTGTATGCCAGATTACCGTTGCGACTCCAGACGCCGGCGCCTAGCCCATATTGCGTGTCATTGGCGATTTCCAGCGCCTCATCCATGGTTTTAAAGGTAGTGACCGCCAATACCGGACCAAAGATCTCCTCCTGGAAAACACGCATGTTGTTCTTACCGAACAGAATGGTCGGTTCGAGGTAGTAGCCTTCTTTTAGCTCACCCTCCAGCTGCTTGCGCCGCCCACCGGTCAGCACATCCGCCCCTTCTTTCTTACCAATATCGATGTAATTCAGAATAGTTTCCAGTTGACCATGGGAAACCTGCGCCCCCATTTGTGTGATACTGTCCAGCGGGTTGCCGCTGCGGATACTCTCTACGCGACGAATCGCTCTTTCCATGAAACGTTCGTAAATGGATTCCTGTACCAGTGCGCGGCTTGGGCAGGTACATACCTCACCCTGGTTAAATGCAAATAACGCGAAGCCTTCCAGCGCCTTGTCGAAGAACGCATCTTCTTCATCCATCACATCAGCGAAGAAGATATTTGGCGACTTGCCGCCCAGCTCCAGCGTGACGGGAATAATATTCTGTGTGGCGTACTGCATGATCTGCTGCCCGACCTCCGTCGAACCGGTAAACGCCACTTTCGCAATGCGTTTTGACGTCGCCAGATACTCCCCGATTTCCCCACCCGCTCCGTTCACCACGTTCACCACGCCCGGCGGTAGCAGGTCACCCACCACTTCCATCAGCAGCAGCACGGAAAGCGGTGTCAGACGCGCAGGTTTGAGCACTACGCAGTTCCCCGCCGCCAGCGCAGGCGCCATCTTCCAGCTCGCCATCAGCAGTGGGAAGTTCCACGGAATAATTTGTCCCACCACGCCAAGAGGTTCGTGGAAGTGATACGCCACAGTGTCGCTATCAACTTCACTGATTCCCCCTTCCTGTGCGCGGATACAGGAGGCGAAGTAGCGGAAATGGTCAATGGCCAGCGGCACGTCTGCCGCGCTGGTTTCGCGGATGGGTTTACCGTTATCCCAGGTTTCTGCGGTGGCCAACAGCTCCAGGTTTTGCTCCATACGGTCGGCAATTTTGAACAGAATCGCCGCTCTGTCCTGCACAGATGTCTGCGCCCACTTGTCTTTTACTTTGTGCGCGGCATCCAGTGCCAGATCGATATCCTTTTTGCCGGAAGAGGCCACTTCGCACAGTAATTGCCCGGTTACCGGCGTCAGGTTCTGGTAATACTCACCGTCCACCGGGGCGACCCAGTCGCCGCCGATAAAGTTATCGTATCGGGCCTTTAACTTCAGAGGGTAACCATACTCGCCGGGATAGATACGCGTTGAAGGGGGGTTATTGGTCATGACCGTCTCCTTGCTGTAGGGGTATTACAAAGGTAGACGGGACTGGCGAATTATTCGCCAGCCTTTTACTGCTTTACGACAGATATCACGAATTACATTGCCGCGCGGTAGATCGCCATGATTTCCTCATGAGTCGCCTGGATCGGGTTAGTAAAACCACAGGCATCTTTCAGGGCGTTGGTCGCCAGAACAGCAAAGTCTTCTTCCTTCACGTTCAGCTCACGCAAACCTACCGGAATATTCACTTTCTCGGCCAGTTCACGGATTGCCGTGATACAGGCTTCGGCGCCTTGCGCTTCGTTCAATCCAGCCACGTCGACGCCCATTGCCGCAGCGCAATCGCGCAGACGCGCTGCGGCCACCTTACTATTGAACACCTGAACGTGCGGCAGCAGTACCGCGTTGCAGACACCGTGTGGCAGGTCGTAGAAACCACCCAACTGATGCGCCATCGCGTGAACGTAACCAAGAGAAGCGTTGTTGAATGCCATACCCGCGAGGAACTGCGCATAAGCCATCGCTTCACGCGCCTGAGCATTGGCGCCATCTTCCACGGCGATCGTCAGGTTCTCGGCAATCATCGTCACGGCTTTAAGCGCACATGCATCGGTGATCGGCGTTGCCGCAATGGAGACATACGCTTCAATCGCGTGAGTCAGCGCATCCATACCGGTTGCTGCAGTCAGGGACTTCGGCATACCGACCATCAGCGAAGAATCATTGACGGACAGCAGCGGCGTAACGTGCTTATCTACAATCGCCATTTTGATGTGGCGTACTTCGTTGGTAATGATGCAAAAACGGGTCATTTCAGATGCCGTTCCCGCCGTCGTGTTAATGGCAATCATCGGCAACTGCGGTTTTGCAGAACGGTCGACGCCTTCGTAATCACTAATATCGCCGCCGTTAGCCGCCACCAGCGCAATCCCCTTCGCACAATCGTGTGGGGAACCGCCGCCGAGGGAAATGACGCTATCACAGGCATTTTCTTTCAGCATTTGCAGGCCTGCGGCAACGTTGCTGGTTGTCGGATTAGGATGCGTACCATCATAAATTATGCTGAAAATATCACGTTCCTGCAGCGCTTTTTGAATTTCACTCGCCATACCTAATTTCGCCAGCATGGCATCCGTGACAATTAACGTACGACGAAATCCATATTCCTCCATTGTATTCATTGCATCTTTTAATGAACCAGCGCCAATTACATTCACGGAAGGAATAAAAATGTTGAAGCAGCCATTGTACGATCCTTAATTACTCAAAAGAGGCAGGGAGCATACGAGTGATAATCCCAACAAAATATGATCGTGGTTGTTATTTTAATAACATCAGAAATTAAAAAGCACATTAGGTTCATAATCTAATGTGCTTATTTTAATCAATATTTATTTTGTATTAATTCATTCTATTCCTGAATTAATTGTTTCATTCCTTTTCAGGAAACAGTAATGCATCGCGTAATAAATGATCATTTCCCCGACGACGAGTAAAGCCGATACGGTCAAAATATTCCAGAATCTGGATAGCCAGTTTACGTCCGACATTGAGCCTGTCGCGGAAATCGGCAGCACAGGTCGACCCTCTCTCCTGATCCAGTTCGCGGATCAGATTGGCAAAGGCCACAATCCGATCGTTACGGTAATAACGATCTTTGACGATCGCCGTAATGATGCCCTGCTGCGCCGCCAGCCGTAGCGCCTGACGCATCACCTGCTCGTCCGTAGCCGTGGTTTTCGCCAGATCGCGCACCCACCACGGCTCATCGCCAAAAAGCGGTTCTACTTTTTGCCAGATAGCCTGCTGCTCATCGCTGAAACCGGCCTTATGATCCGGCAAATGCAGCCAGCCATGATGACTATGAATAGCGCCGCTATCGCGCATCTTTTCAATCAGCAGCAGGACCAGCGCTTCATCTTCCATCGGCAGGGCCATACGACGCAGGCGTTCACGTCCAGGTCCTGGCTCATCACGATGTTGCTCATGGTAGGTCGCCAGCGTATCCAGAATCTTACGTTGCCAGCGTGCAGCAACGGGCGCATTCAACAGACTATACCCGGCGCGAATAAATCCATGTTGCTCAATCAACGGACGCATGCCGTCGCCATTGAGCTGGCGTGCCCACGCGAAATCGGGAATGTTCACCGCGCCGCGCGTCAGATGCAATGCCAGCGCTTCGCCGTCATTCTGCGCACTTTCCAGCGCCGACAGCCACTGTAAATACTCCGGCTTACGCTTCCCACGGCGCGGCGGATTCAGCGTCACGACACGTGCGCCTGCCAGCGTCGTACGGGCAGAAATATCACGCAGCACCAGCCTGTCGTTATCGGCCAGCCACAGCGGAGTATCAAACACCAGTTCCGCCAGCGTCCCTTCAAGCAGTGAGATACGTCCGGTCACATGGCTGGCTGCGTGGTGGATATGCAGCGGCTGCCACTGCATCAGCGGAGCCGAGTGTTCTAAAGAGACAATGACGCGTGAGAAGGCCTCCGGCGGCGCATCAGCCAGCAGCCAGTCACCACGGTTAATCTCTTCTTTTTGCGCATCACCGGCAATGTTCAGCGCAATTCGCTGTCCGGCGTGAGCGTATTCGGTCGGCTGATTTTGCGCATGCAGGCTACGTACGCGCATCGGTTTGTTAACCCCGGTCAGCCACAACGCGTCCCCGACGTTCACTTCTCCGCTGAGTGCTGTTCCCGTTACGACCAGACCTGCGCCTTTTACCGTGAAAGCGCGGTCAATTGCCAGGCGGAAGGTGTGATCGCGGGCCAGCTCACGCGGCGTCAACTGCAGCAAGTGATCACGCAGCGCTTCGATACCACGGCCTTCACTGGCGGCAGTCACGAACAGTATCGCATCGGCAAAACCATAGTTACCCAGCGTGGTTTGCACCTCGGCACGTACTTCGTCAATGCGTGCGTCATCGACGCGATCGGCTTTTGTGAGCGCCACGGTAAGCTGTGGGTTGCCCGTCAGTTGCAGGATTTGCAAGTGTTCACGCGTTTGCGCCATCACGCCATCATCACAGGCCACCACCAGCAGCGCGTGGTCGATACCACCGACACCCGCCAGCATGTTGGACAGAAACTTTTCGTGTCCAGGGACATCGATAAATCCCAGTACCCGCCCATCCGGCTGCGGCCAGTAGGCATAGCCGAGGTCGATAGTCATGCCACGCTTTTTTTCTTCCGGCAGTCGGTCGGCATTCACGCCGGTAATCGCCTGTAATAACGTTGTTTTTCCGTGGTCAACGTGTCCGGCGGTTGCAATAATCATTTCAGCATCATCTCCATAAACCGGGTCTCGTCTTCAAGACAGCGCAGATCCAGCCACAAGCGACCATCATAAATTCGCCCAATGACCGGCACGGGCAGCTGACGCCAGCGGGCGGCCAGCGCTTCGAGGCGGCTTCCACGCCCGTCATGCGGGGTAAAGGTTAATGCCACGCTCGGCAGCCTATCAACCGGTAACGAGCCGCTGCCAATCTGCGACAGGCAAGGCATGATATTCAACGCAAACTCGGCACCATAATGTTCTGTCAGTTGTGCCTGTAATCGTAGCGCCTGCTCGTGGATCGCCTCTTTCGTGCGGGTGAGTTGGCGTAGCGTTGGCAATTTCTCCGCCAGCGCTTCCGGGTGCAGATAGAGCCGCAGCGTTGCTTCCAGCGCTGCCAGCGTCATTTTATCAGCCCGTAACGCTCGTTTCAGTGGGTGTCGTTGTAAGCGGGCGATCATCTCTTTTTTACCCACAATAATGCCAGCCTGTGGCCCGCCCAACAGCTTGTCACCAGAGAAACTCACCAGGCTCACACCTGCGGCAATGAGCTGCTGCGGCATCGGTTCCTGCGGCAAACCATACTGACTGAGATCGACCAACGAGCCGCTACCCAGATCCGCCACTACCGGCACATCCAGCTCCTGACCAATGGCGGCCAGCTCAGCTTCATCCACCGACTTCGTAAAGCCTTCGATGCTGTAATTACTGGTATGCACTTTCATCAGCAAACCAGTGTTTTCATTCACCGCCTGACGGTAATCTTTCGCATGGGTGCGGTTGGTGGTGCCCACTTCGCGCAGCATACATCCGGCCTGACACATGACGTCCGGAATACGAAACGCGCCGCCAATTTCCACCAGTTCGCCGCGAGACACAACCACCTCTTTGCCCGCCGCGGTGGCCGCCAGCATCAGCAGAACCGCAGCGGCATTATTATTGACGATACAGGCGTCTTCCGCCCCCGTAAGACGACAGAGTAAATCCGCCAGCGCCCGGTCACGATGTCCACGCCCGGCGTCAGTCAGGCTGTATTCCAGCGTCACCGGCGTACGCATCGCCTGCACCACCGCAGCAATCGCTTCTTCGGCCTGCAACGCACGACCAAGGTTGGTGTGCAGCACAGTCCCCGTCAGATTAATCACCGGGCGCAGTGCACTTTGCGATTCTCGTTCCAGCCGGGAGCTGGCTTCTTGCGCCCAGTCTTCCCCCCATGCTGGAAGCGCCTGCGTATCGCGAATCGCCTCTCTGGCTTCATCGAGCATATGACGCAGCAGGTCCACCACGCGGGTATGACCGTGGGACTCACGTAAGACCTGGAAGGCGCTATCGCGCAGTAAACGATCGATAGCAGGAAGCTGGCTGTAGAGTGAACGCATGTCGGTTGTCATGAAAGGGCCTGGCTGTTGGTGGCCCTCTCCACCGTGGAGAGGGATATCGATATGCAGAGGATTGTACCGTGACTTTACTCAGGCGGACATAATACGCATCAAGCCTTTGGCGGTTCCGTGCGGGCGAAGCTTTCTCGTTGAAAGAGTGTTTCCACCAGTTTGACCAGACGTGGTCGGTCAACACACCAGCCAGGTGCAACCCGACGAAAATTGAGATAGCCCACGGCACAGGCAATCGCAATCGTTGCCAGATTAACCGTATCCGTTTTCAGCGTACCGTCCGCCAGATAACCTTCCAGCACATCCAGGCCGCGGGTAATTTTCTCACGCTGGCGTAGCAATTCAGTTTCTGACTGCTGCGCAGCGGGGCGCGCCTGCTCACGTACCGACACCAACCCCGCATCCATAATACCGTCCGCCAGTGCTTCCAGTTGCCGTACTTTCAGCGCCGCCAGCGGCTCACGCGGGAGCATAGCGGGTGCAATATCCAACAGCTCTATATATTCAGCAATGATCGGGGAATCAAACCAGTACTCTCCCTCATCGGTGACCAGCGCGGGCACTTTGCCTAACGGGTTATATCGCGCCACGCCGTTTTCCGCGTTATAGGGGAGTTCATTAACGAATTCGAAGGTGATGCCCTTTTCCAGCAACAGAATAGAAATTTTACGCACAAAAGGGCTGGTATAGCTGCCAATGAGTTTCATGCCGTGTCCTTTTTGCCAACAAAAAAGCGATGTCCAACGACTATCTGGACACCGCTTAGTATGGCTCAGGCCACGACAAATGGCAGGTGATGCTGGTCTCAATGATCTAAATAAAGATAATGCATCCAGCTGGTCATACGCAGCAGCACTTTACGCATCACCGAAACGTGGGCGAAATGGTCGGAATAGACCGCCACCTGTGCGTAGATCCCATCAGGTAAAGCATCTACATCAGCATTCGGTTCCAGTTCAATCGTTGCCAGTACACCATCCGTTCCCGGAACAACGGTTAAGGACTGCAATGCCCCCTGCGCCTGATAAGACCCTCCCGGCACAACCGGCAGGATGCTGGTCAGCTTACCGGTGAATACCTGACCCGGCAGCGCGTTAAACACCACTTCAGCCTCATCACCCGGCTCCAGACGGAGCAGAGAGTTCTGGCGGAACTGGGCCACAATCTGGCGTTTCTGTTCCGGAATAAAGACCATCACCGGACGCAAAGGCAATGCCGCAGCATAGGTTCCCGGACGGATCAGCACCTGCGTGATGTAGCCATTACTTGGCGCACGTACCACGGTCTGATCCAGATTGTATTTGGCTTCGGCAAGTTGAGCACGCAGCGAAGCAACCTGCGATTGCTCGCCGTTAACCATACTGTCCAGCTGACTTTGGATCTGAGTTTGTTCCGCAACGGAACCTTTCACCAGCGCATCTTGTGCCAGGTAGTTCTGGCGTGCATTATCAATATCGCTTTCAGAGAATGGATTGACTCGCGCCTGGCTGCCTTTCAGGTAGCGCTGATAATCTTTGTACAGACGGTCACGTTCGGCTGAAACACGCGTGGTATTGGCCTGCGCCTCTGACAATTGCGCTTTTAAGGTCTCAATATTATGCGTGGCCGTCACCAGATCGGCCTGTAGCCTGTCGACCCGCGCCTGATAACGCACCGGATCGAGCTTAAAAAGCACTTCGCCTTTTTTAATCAGTTGGTTATTTTTATCGGTTACCTCGCTCACAATACCCGTGACCTGCGGGGTAATAGGAATTGAAATAACGGCTTTTTGCGCGGTAAACGTATAAGGGTGGTTATAGTTCATTAATAAGATGAGTCCCGCCACAATAAACACCCCGCCTAATGCGGCAGTCGCCAGTGTCCATTGGTTTACCGGAATACGGAATATCTTGAAGATGGCCCAGGCAAACGCCACGTAGGTCAGAACAATCAACAAATCCATGATTAAATCTCCGGGAAAGTGGAGTCATCAGTTTTTTTCTCCCCAGCCAGCCTTTTTTCTAACTGGGTAATGCGCGCGGCCAGCGCGGCAATTTCAGGGTCTTGTTCCCTTCCGGTCGGCGCGACATGCGACTGCATCCCCCAGCCCTTTTCAGGCTGGTAGAGCGTGGCCCAGATCCACAGAAACGGCCAGATAACATGCAGCGTAAACAGGCTTACCCACCCAGCGGTATGAATGGCTTCCGCATGCGGGTGGTTACGCTTTTTAGCCATGTTGTAGGGAATGTCATGAATGGCAATGATTCCGTAAAACAGAACCAGAAAAACGAAGATCAGCACGCCTAATGCGAAATAATTTAGAAACATACCTGCCTCGAATTCACGCTAATTAGAGTTTTTTTGTGCCGGCAGCCGTATGCATCCTGGCTGATATTTTGAACATAACCGGAGATCGGGGTTTTCGCCATACCATAAAATAAATATTTTTTCTGGTGAGAAATTGCTCTCTTGTGCGAAAAAAAATGCCAGGGTAGAAGCTGCTGAAGATCACATCCTGGGAATCCCCAGTGAAAATACTTTGCGATCTACTTCACAAAAATCCAACAAACAGTGAATTGCAAAACGTGAACTAATTCACATTTAATCGCCATTTTTAGCAAATCCCTGGCTGTCGATGTTTTTTTGTACCGGTATTTTGTGATGAAAATCACATTAACTAACGCCACACACCCTATATTTACGTGACGCAAGTCACACAAAAGGCCATCGACTGGACAGTTGAACGATTCAGTGCCAGATTTCGCAGTATCTACAGGGTCCGGCTACCTCCTGCCGCTACATTAACAAACCTCGGGCTTTCAGCCTGCGCGATAGCAAACATAAGAAGGGGTGTTTTTATGTCATCCGATATTAAGATCAAGGTGCAAAGCTTTGGTCGATTCCTCAGCAACATGGTGATGCCAAATATCGGCGCGTTTATCGCGTGGGGTATTATCACCGCATTATTCATTCCGACAGGGTGGTTGCCGAACGAAACGCTGGCGAAGCTGGTCGGCCCGATGATCACCTATCTGCTGCCGCTGCTGATCGGTTATACCGGTGGTAAGCTGGTAGGCGGCGAACGCGGCGGCGTAGTGGGTGCGATTACCACCATGGGCGTGATCGTCGGTGCTGATATGCCGATGTTCCTCGGTGCGATGATTGCAGGCCCGCTGGGCGGTTGGGCAATCAAACATTTCGACGGTTGGGTAGACGGTAAGATCAAATCCGGTTTTGAGATGCTGGTGAATAACTTCTCCGCTGGCATCATCGGTATGATCCTCGCCATTCTGGCCTTCCTCGGCATTGGCCCATTGGTTGAAGCCCTGTCTAAGATTCTGGCGGCCGGCGTTAACTTCATGGTTGTCCATGACATGCTGCCGCTGGCGTCTATCTTCGTTGAACCGGCGAAAATCCTGTTCCTCAACAACGCCATCAACCACGGTATTTTCTCACCGCTGGGCATTCAGCAGTCGCATGAGATGGGTAAATCCATCTTCTTCCTGATTGAAGCAAACCCAGGCCCGGGTATGGGTGTTCTGCTGGCGTACATGTTCTTCGGTCGCGGTAGCGCTAAACAGTCTGCGGGCGGTGCGGCTATCATCCACTTCCTGGGGGGTATTCACGAAATTTACTTCCCATACGTGCTGATGAACCCACGCCTGATCCTGGCCGTTATCCTCGGCGGTATGACTGGCGTATTTACCCTGACTATTCTGAACGGTGGTCTGGTGTCTCCGGCTTCTCCGGGTTCTATCCTGGCCGTGCTGGCAATGACGCCGAAAGGGGCTTACTTTGCTAACATCGCGGCAATCTGTGCGGCAATGGCGGTCTCTTTTGTGGTCTCGGCGATTCTGCTGAAAACCAGCAAAGTGAAAGAAGAAGATGATATTGATGCGGCAACCCGTCGTATGCAGGACATGAAAGCAGAATCTAAAGGCGCTTCTCCGCTGTCTGCTGGCGATGTCACCAACGACCTGAGCCACGTGCGTAAAATCATCGTCGCCTGTGATGCTGGTATGGGTTCCAGTGCCATGGGTGCAGGCGTACTGCGTAAGAAAGTACAGGATGCTGGTCTGTCGCAGATTTCCGTTACCAACAGCGCAATTAACAATCTGCCGCCGGATGTGGATCTGGTCATTACTCACCGTGATCTGACCGAACGTGCGATGCGCCAGGTTCCGCAGGCTCAGCACATTTCGCTGACCAACTTCCTCGACAGCGGCCTTTACACCAGCCTGACTGAGCGTCTGGTTGCGGCGCAACGCCACAACGTCAACGAAGAAAAAGTACGCGATCACCTGAAAGACAGCTTTGATGAAGGTGATAACAACCTGTTCAAACTGGGTGCGGAGAATATCTTCCTTGGCCGTAAAGCCACCAACAAAGAAGAAGCCATTCTGTTTGCCGGTGAGCAACTGGTGAAAGGCGGCTACGTTGAGCCGGAATACGTCCAGGCAATGCTGGACCGCGAAAAACTGACCTCTACCTACCTGGGTGAGTCCATTGCGGTACCGCACGGCACCATCGAAGCGAAAGATCGCGTGCTGAAAACCGGCATCGTATTCTGCCAGTACCCGGAAGGTGTGCGCTTCGGTGAAGAAGAAGATGATATTGCCCGTCTGGTGATTGGTATCGCCGCGCGTAACAACGAGCACATCCAGGTGATTACCAGCCTGACCAACGCGCTGGATGATGAATCTGTCATCGAACGGCTGGCCCATACCACCAGCGTCGATGAAGTTCTGGAACTGCTGGCAGGTCGTAAGTAAGCGTTATTGCCCGGTGGCGCTCACGCTTACCGGGCCTACAAAATCCTCTCCGCAAAGGAGAGGGTTAGGTTGAGGGAAAAGCCTCACCCCAGCCCTCTTGGGTAAAAACATTAATGAAGGTTAATACTATGAAAGCATTACATTTTGGCGCAGGTAATATCGGTCGTGGCTTTATCGGCAAACTGCTGGCGGACGCGGGGATACAGCTGACGTTCGCGGATGTAAACCAGGTCGTGCTCGATGCCCTGAATGCCCGTCATAGCTATCAGGTTCATGTTGTCGGTGAAAATGAGCAGGTCGATACCGTTTCTGGCGTTAACGCCGTTAGCAGCATCGGCGATGATGTCGTCGACCTGATTGCCCACGTTGATTTAATCACCACGGCTGTGGGTCCGGTTGTACTTGAGCGTATCGCACCGGCCATCGCCAAAGGGCTGGTCAAACGCAAAACTCAGGGCATCACCACTCCGCTGAATATCATCGCCTGTGAAAACATGGTGCGCGGAACCACGCAGCTGAAAGGCCACGTAATGAACGCGCTGGCAGATGAAGACAAAGCCTGGGTTGAAGAACATGTTGGCTTTGTCGATTCTGCCGTGGACCGCATTGTTCCGCCATCTGCTTCTGCGACCCACGATCCGCTGGAAGTCACCGTCGAAACCTTCAGTGAGTGGATTGTCGACAAAACGCAGTTCAAAGGCGTGCTGCCGAACATCCCGGGAATGGAATTAACTGATAACCTGATGGCATTTGTCGAACGTAAACTCTTCACGCTGAACACCGGGCATGCTATAACCGCGTACCTCGGAAAATTGACCGGTCATCAGACCATCCGTGACGCGATTCTCGACGAGAAAATCCGCACAGTGGTAAAAGGTGCAATGGAAGAGAGCGGCGCGGTACTGATCAAACGCTATGGCTTTGATGCAGCAAAACATGCGGCATACATTCAGAAAATCCTCGGTCGTTTTGAAAACCCGTACCTGAAAGATGACGTTGAGCGCGTTGGCCGTCAGCCGCTGCGTAAACTGAGCGCAGGCGACCGTCTGATTAAACCCCTGCTGGGCACGCTGGAATATGGTCTGCCGCACGTTAATCTGGTGCAGGGTATTGCTGCAGCGATGCATTACCGCAGTGCAGAAGACCCGCAGGCGCAGGAACTGGCTGCACTGATTGACGAAAAAGGCCCACAGGCCGCGCTGGCACAGGTGTCCGGACTGGATGCCAACAGCGACGTGGTGGCGGAGGCGGTTAACGCATATAACGCAACCAAATGATACAGAATACGGCGCAGGCCATCCTGCGCCGACATGACAGATTGTCAGATATGCAGGCAATAATGGAACAAACACAGGCCTTTGAAAATCGTGTGCTTGAGCGTCTGAATGCTGGCAAAACCGTACGCAGCTTCCTCATCACCGCCGTAGAATTACTCACCGAGGCGGTGAATATCCTGGTGCTTCAGGTATTTCGCAAAGACGACTATGCGGTGAAATATGCCGTAGAACCGTTACTCGACGGCGATGGCCCATTGGGCGATCTTTCAGTGCGTCTGAAGCTCATCTACGGCCTGGGCGTACTCAGTCGTCCGGAGTATGAAGATGCGGAACTGTTGATGGCACTGCGTGAAGAGTTAAATCACGACGGCAATGAATATGCGTTCACCGATGACGAAATTCTCGGGCCATTTGGTGAGCTGCACTGCGTGACGGCGCTCCCGCCCCCCCCGCAGTTTGATACCTCAGACTCGGGTCTGCACGCCATGCAAATCCAGCGCTACCAGCAAATGGTACGCTCCACGATGGTGCTTTCCCTGACCGAGCTGATTTCTAAAATCAGCTTAAAAAAAGCCTTTCAAAAATAAAGCGGTGCGCTTTACTTCTCTTCCTGCTGTGGCCGGTACAGCTGTCGATAGTACGCCAGGCGTTGCAGATACAGCTCGGCATTCTCTTGCGGCACTTCAGAAGGGACAACGTTGCGCGGCGGCGTTTTATTCAAATACTCGCGGAAAGCCTGGCTTGAAGCCATAAAATCGATAGTTTTATCAATAAGAATAGAAACGTTCTCACCTATTTTCGCCATGATGACCAATCCTCCATGTATTCTCCGCGTACGGCCTACGCGGTCGATGATTTAAGTTTAGGATCGGTTGAGCAATTACATTGAGGAAAACGTGCTTCACTATGAACCTGCAAATAAAAAGCACCATCGCCGATCTTATCGCTTAAAATTCAATATTAATCAAAACACTAGCATTATCATTAGCGGAGTAATACTTGCGGTATTTGATTATTTATCTTCGATTAGTTGTGAATAATCCCGCTCTGCGCGCATACTATAGGATATTCATCCTATTTTTATCAGAAGCTATCCTATGAAAGAAGTCGAAAAAAACGAAATTAAACGCCTGAGCGATCGTCTGGACGCCATCCGCCACCAGCAGGCTGACCTCTCGCTGGTTGAAGCCGCCGACAAATATGCCGAGCTGGAGCAAGAGAAAGAAACGCTGGAAACCGAGATTGCGCGTCTGCGTGAAGTGCATGGTCAGAAGCTGAGCAAAGAAGCGCAAAAGCTCTCTAAGCTCCCCTTCCGCCGCGCCATCACCAAAAAAGAACAAGCAGACATGGGTAAGCTGAAGAAAAGCGTGCGCGGCCTGGTAGTCGTACACCCGATGACCGAACTGGGTCGTGAAATGGGCCTGAAAGAGATGACCGGCTTTTCAAAGACTGAGTTTTGATTACCCTCCGGGCAACGTCCGTTTGCCCGGCCTCCTGCTTCCCCGTCAATTGGCCCTACCAATTATCACCAGATCCGAATACCCCCTCACATTTCGTTAAAATTACCCTACAATACCGTTGCCAATAAATAACATCTGGTTAACCATTCGTTGTCATTATCCCTACACAACAATATTGGCAGGGCCACTTTTACACATAATGTGACGAAGAGATGAGCAAAGACTCATTCCATTATGTTGAAGGCCCTCAGGAGACCTGCAATGAATCTCTGGCAACAAAACTACGACCCGGCGGGTAACATTTGGCTTTCCAGCCTGATAGCATCGCTACCGATCCTGTTCTTTTTCTTCGCGCTGATTAAGCTCAAGCTGAAAGGTTATGTTGCGGCGTCATGGACGGTCGTGATTGCCCTGTCGGTTGCCCTGTTGTTCTATAAGATGCCGGTCGATCACGCCCTGGCCTCCGTGGTATACGGCTTCTTCTATGGTCTGTGGCCGATAGCCTGGATCATCATTGCAGCGGTGTTTGTCTATAAAATCTCGGTGAAAACCGGGCAGTTCGACATCATCCGCTCATCCATTCTCTCAATTACCCCTGACCAGCGCCTGCAAATGCTGATTGTCGGTTTCTCCTTTGGGGCGTTCCTCGAAGGGGCCGCGGGCTTCGGTGCACCGGTGGCGATAACCGCCGCACTGCTGGTTGGTCTTGGTTTTAACCCACTGTATGCAGCAGGCTTGTGCCTGATCGTCAACACCGCGCCGGTGGCGTTTGGTGCGATGGGCATCCCTATTCTGGTTGCCGGTCAGGTCACCGGGCTGGACAGCTTTGAGATTGGCCAGATGGTTGGCCGCCAGCTGCCGTTCCTGACGATTATCGTACTGTTCTGGATTATGGCGATTATGGATGGCTGGCGTGGTGTCAAAGAAACCTGGCCTGCGGTGATGGTCGCTGGCGGCTCATTTGCTATCGCGCAGTACCTCAGCTCTAACTTTATCGGGCCGGAACTGCCGGACATTATCTCTTCTCTGGTTTCGCTGGTCTGTCTGACGCTGTTCCTGAAGCGCTGGCAACCGGTACGCATCTTCCGCTTTGGCGATATGGGCGCTTCACAGGTCGATATGGACCTGTCGCGCACCCGTTACACCGCTGGCCAGGTGGTACGCGCCTGGTCACCGTTCCTGTTCCTGACCGCCACCGTCACACTGTGGAGCGTACCGCCGTTTAAAGCGCTGTTTGCACCCGGCGGCGCGATGTACCACTGGGTGGTCAATATTCCGGTTCCGTTCCTCGACAAGCTGGTTGCCCGTATGCCGCCGGTGGTACACGAAGCCACAGCGTATGCCGCAGTGTACAAATTTGACTGGTTCTCAGCGACCGGCACCGCCATCCTGTTTGCCGCCCTGCTGTCTATCGTTTGGCTGAAGATGAAACCCTCTGCCGCACTGCAGACCTTTGGCAGCACGCTGAAAGATCTGGCGCTGCCTATTTACTCCATCGGGATGGTACTGGCATTCGCATTTATCTCTAACTACTCCGGGCTTTCATCAACCCTGGCATTGGCTCTGGCGCACACGGGCAGCGCGTTCACTTTCTTCTCGCCGTTCCTCGGCTGGCTGGGGGTGTTCCTGACGGGCTCTGATACCTCGTCAAACGCCCTGTTCGCAGCGCTACAGGCAACGGCGGCGCAGCAAATCGGTGTTTCTGACGTACTGATGGTAGCGGCAAATACCACCGGCGGCGTAACCGGCAAGATGATCTCTCCGCAGTCTATCGCCATCGCTTGTGCGGCAGTGGGACTGGTGGGTAAAGAGTCTGACCTGTTCCGCTTCACCGTCAAACACAGCCTGATTTTCACCTGCATGGTGGGTGTTATCACCACACTGCAGGCCTATGTCTTAACCTGGATGATTCCATGATTGTGATGCCCAGACGCCTGTCAGACGAGGTTGCATCTCGTGTGCGGGCGCTGATTGAAGAACAACAGCTGGAAGCGGGCATGAAGTTGCCCGCGGAGCGCCAACTGGCCGTACAACTGGGCGTATCACGCAACTCGCTGCGTGAGGCGTTAGCCAAGCTGGTGAGCGAAGGGGTGTTGATCAGCCGCCGCGGCGGTGGGACGTTTGTCCGCTGGCAGCATGAGGCGTGGTCTGAACAAAACATCGTTCAGCCGCTGAAAACGCTGATGGCAGACGATCCCGATTACAGTTTCGATATTCTGGAAGCCCGTCACGCCATCGAAGCCAGCACCGCCTGGCATGCCGCCATGCGTGCCACTGCCGCCGATAAAGAGAAAATCCGGCTCTGTTTCGACGCCACGCAAAGCGAAGACCCCGATCTCGCCTCGCAGGCAGACGTGCGTTTTCACCTCGCCATTGCCGAAGCGTCGCACAACGTGGTGCTGCTACAAACTATGCGCGGTTTCTTCGACGTCCTGCAATCTTCGGTTAAACAGAGCCGCCAACGTATGTATCTGGTACCGCCCGTTTTTTCACAGTTGACGGAGCAACATCAGGCGGTGCTGGACGCCATCGTTGCCGGGGATGCCGACGGCGCCCGGAAGTCCATGATGGCGCACCTTAGTTTCGTCCACACCACAATTAAACGATTTGATGAAGATCAGGCCCGCCAGGCGCGTATCACCCGCCTGCCCGGTGATCCTGGTGAGAATAGCAGGGAGAACAACACATGATTATTTCAGCAGCCAGCGACTATCGCGCCGCAGCCCAGCGCATCCTACCCCCTTTCTTGTTCCACTATATTGACGGTGGAGCGTACGCAGAACACACCTTGCGCCGTAACGTGGCAGACCTGTCGGAAGTGGCGCTGCGCCAGCGCGTGCTGAAGAACATGTCCGACCTGAGTCTGGAAACCACTCTGTTCAACGAAAAATTGTCGATGCCGGTGGCATTAGCCCCGGTCGGTTTGTGTGGCATGTATGCGCGTAGGGGTGAAGTTCAGGCCGCCGCCGCCGCTGACGCCAAAGGTATTCCATTTACGCTTTCTACGGTTTCCGTCTGCCCGATTGAAGAAGTCGCCCCGACCATCAAACGCCCAATGTGGTTCCAGCTGTACGTCCTGCGCGATCGCGGCTTTATGCGTAATGCCCTGGAGCGCGCCAAAGCGGCAGGCTGCTCCACGCTGGTCTTTACTGTCGATATGCCCACGCCTGGCGCCCGCTACCGTGATGCCCATTCCGGTATGAGCGGCCCGAATGCGGCGCTGCGCCGTTACTGGCAGGCGGTCACCCATCCCCAGTGGGCATGGGACGTTGGTCTGAATGGTCGTCCGCATGATTTAGGCAATATTTCGACGTATCTTGGCAAACCTACCGGCCTTGAGGATTACATCGGCTGGCTGGCAAATAACTTCGATCCGTCTATTTCCTGGAAAGACCTCGAGTGGATCCGCGAATTCTGGGAGGGTCCGATGGTGATCAAAGGGATCCTCGATCCGGAAGATGCCCGCGATGCGGTACGCTTTGGCGCAGATGGCATTGTTGTTTCTAACCACGGTGGTCGCCAGTTGGATGGTGTACTGTCTTCTGCTCGTGCGCTGCCCGCCATTGCCGATGCGGTCAAAGGGGATATCGCTATCCTGGCCGACAGCGGGATACGTAACGGTCTGGACGTCGTGCGTATGATTGCGCTGGGTGCTGATAGCGTCCTGTTGGGTCGCGCTTACCTGTACGCGTTGGCGACACACGGACAGGCTGGTGTGGCGAATCTGCTGAACCTGATCGAAAAAGAGATGAAAGTGGCCATGACCCTGACTGGCGCGAAATCCATTAGCGAAATCAGCCACGACTCGCTGGTTCAGGAACTGGGCAAAACCCTGCCTCCGCTCGCTCGGGGTGATGCTGCATAATCACACCCTCATACAGCCTCTTCTCTTAATGGTCGGCCTGTTTTTCGGTCCGACCATTTTTTATGCAAAAGTAACGACTGCTTAACATTTATAACCAATATATTTGACAACTTTTTATCCGCCTGCCAAATGTATATACAAGCTAATACAACAGCATTTTATACATGTACCCTAAATAATTCGAGCTGCAGGAAGGCGGCAACGCAGCGAATCTCAGAAGCGTACATAAGTACGTGACTGGGGTGAGCCAGTAAAGCCAACGCACATGCAGCTTGAAGTATGACGGGTAGATCACAACCATCATAACGGGCGAGGGTAACATGGCTTATTCCGGAAAAGTGAATATCCAGCAGGCGATAGATGACACTCCTTTTTCACGGTTTCACTGGGTCATTATTGTCCTGGGCTTTCTGGTTTTAGCCATTGATGGATTCGATACGGCGGCAATGGGCTACATTGCCCCCACGCTCTCTGCTGACTGGGGCATCAAGAAACAAGATCTGGGACCGGTATTGAGTGCCGCGCTATTGGGACTCTCATTTGGCGCACTGCTGGCCGGGCCAATTTCCGATCGTATGGGACGTAAGCGCGTACTGGTCTTTTCCTGCCTGTTCTTTGGGCTCGCCAGCCTGGGTACAGCGTATGCCGAGACGCTAAATATGTTAACGTTCTGGCGGTTCCTCACCGGCCTTGGGCTCGGTGCCGCAATGCCCAATGCCATCACGCTGGTCTCAGAATTTGCCCCTAAACGCTGCCGTTCAATGGCCATTAACACCATGTACTGCGGCTTCCCCCTTGGTGCTGCGGGTGGCGGGGTTATCTCCTCCTGGCTCATTCCCAGTCACGGCTGGCACAGCGTACTGCTGGCTGGCGCAATCGCCCCGCTGGCGCTCACCGTGTTATTGGTACTGTTCCTGCCAGAATCGGTGAAGTATTTGGTTCACCGTGGCAAAGAGATCGCACAAATCAAACGCATTGCCCAACGCTTTATGTCGGGGAGCCTGGAGCAGGTCACCCAGTTTTACCTGGAAGAAGATCGGGTGGCGGTCAAAAAAGGCAGCGTAGCGCAGCTATTCAGTATGCCCTGGTTACCGGGCACGCTGATGCTGTGGATGACCTACTTTATGGGGCTGGTGATCTATTACGTACTGCTCAGTTGGATGCCAACGCTGATGCTGGGAATGGGCTACCCGCTGGCAGAGTCCGCCTGGCTGACATCGCTATTCACCTTCGGTGGCACGGCAGGGATCCTGCTGGCCGGCTGGTTGATGGATCGCTGGGAAGCACACAAAGTGGTTTCACTTGGCTTTATGCTGACGATGCTGTTTGCCCTCGCACTCGGCTTTGAGCATAACCACATCGTTCTGTTCGGCGCACTGATCTTCCTGATGGGGATTACCATGAACGGCGCGCAGTCCGGGCTACAGACGCTGGCTGCAACGTTTTATCCCACTCATTGCCGCGCAACCGGCATTGCCTGGATGCAAGGTGTGGGCCGCTTTGGTGGCGTGGCCGGCACCATGATGAGCGCCCAACTGCTCTCCCTGCAATGGCAGGCCGACAGCATCCTGATGTTCCTCAGCCTTCCAGCGCTGGTCGCCGCTGCCGCGACGGTTTATAAGCTGCAACGCTATAAACCGCAGTCTCTGACCGTCGCATAGTCCCCCTTATTTCTGCTATTCTGCCCCCCGCTATTAAGGGGGCAGTATGCTTAACATCGTATTATTTGAACCAGAAATCCCGCCAAACACCGGTAATATCATTCGCCTTTGCGCCAATACCGGTTTTCGTCTGCATATCATTGAGCCAATGGGCTTTGCCTGGGACGACAAGCGGCTGCGTCGCGCGGGGCTGGACTACCACGAATTTACCGCCGTGCTACGCCACCCTGATTACGCCGCCTTCGTCGCCGCAGAACATCCGCAACGTCTGTTCGCCCTGACGACCAAAGGTACGCCTGCACACAGTGCGGTAAGCTATCAGGATGGGGATTACCTGATGTTTGGCCCGGAAACACGCGGCCTGCCAGCCAGCATTCTTGATGCCTTGCCTGCCGAACAAAAAATTCGTATTCCGATGATGCCGGACAGCCGCAGCATGAACCTGTCAAATGCAGTGTCGGTGGTGGTGTATGAGGCCTGGCGCCAGTTGGGATATCCCGGCGCAGTATTACGTAGTTGATTTTAGTCGGATGCGGCTAGCGCCTTATCCGACCTACGAGGTTTGTCGGCCCGGTAAGCACTGCACCACCGGGCATAGCGCGAAATCAGATGCCATCGCCGTATTCGAACGTGTGATGTATCCCATTGAAATGCTGATCCATATCCATGGACGGTTTATCGCTGTCGGGCTTGCCGACAATACGCGCCGGAACGCCTGCGGCGGTAGTGTGCGGCGGTACAGGCTGGAGAACGACAGAGCCTGCGCCAATCTTCGCGCCGCGTCCAACCTCGATATTGCCAAGGATTTTCGCGCCAGCGCCAATCATCACGCCTTCACGAATTTTCGGGTGACGGTCGCCGCCTGCTTTACCGGTCCCGCCAAGCGTGACGGATTGCAGAATAGATACGTCGTTTTCAATGACCGCCGTTTCACCCACCACAATGCCTGTAGCGTGGTCGAGCATAATTCCGCGACCAATTTTTGCCGCCGGGTGGATATCCACCTGGAAGGTAACGGAGACCTGATTTTGCAGGAAGATCGCCAATGCCTGACGCCCCTGATGCCATAGCCAGTGGCCGATGCGGTAGGCCTGCAGCGCATGGAAGCCTTTCAGGTACAGAAGTGGGGTGGAATATTTATCGACTGCCGGGTCACGCGTGCGCACAGCCTGGATATCGCAGGCCGCCGAGGCAATCATTTCAGGATCGGCCGCATAAGCCTCTTCCACAACTTCGCGAATCGCAATGGCGGGCATGATCGGAGAAGCAAGTTTGTTCGCCAGCATATAGCTCAGCGCACTGCCGAGATTCTCATGCTTGAGCAGCGTTGCGTGGTAAAAACTGGCCAGCATTGGCTCACATTCCGCCAGTGCCCGGGCTTCCGCTTTAATATTTTTCCAGACAATATCCAGTTCTTCACACGGCATTGCGTACTCCAGAAGGTAGCAAAACGACCGACCCGTTCTTCGCGGGTCGGGTCGTTATATTCAACAGTTTCCTTGCAGCTAGTGGCGACTCAGCTCGTCCTTGCGTGCACGACCTAGTAACGTCAATGCTGCCTCGCGCGCGTTTTTTCCGCAATACAATACTTGATAAATTTCCTCGGTTATTGGCATTTCGACACCAAAACGGTGCGCCAACTCACGAACTTCTTTTGTATTGCGATAGCCTTCAACCACTTGACCAATCTTGTCCTGCGCGCCCTGCACATCCATGCCCTGTCCGAGCATCATGCCAAAGCGGCGGTTACGCGACTGGTTGTCGGTACAGGTCAGCACCAGATCGCCTAAACCAGCCATCCCCATGAAGGTGGCAGGATCAGCGCCCAATGCCGCACCAAGCCGCGACATTTCGGTAAGCCCACGGGTTATCAATGCCGTACGGGCATTAGCACCAAAGCCGATGCCGTCAGACATCCCCGCGCCAATCGCAATCACGTTTTTCACCGCGCCACCAAGCTGCACGCCAATGAAATCCGGGTTGCTGTAGACGCGGAAGCTTTTGCCACAGTGCAGTAACTGCTGGAGATCGTCAGCAAACGTCTCGTCCGTTGAGGCCAGAGAAATCGCCGTCGGCATGCCCGCCGCCAGTTCTTTGGCAAATGTAGGACCGGAGATAACGGCCAGCGGAATTTCATCCCCCAGCGCTTCACGCGCGACATCCTGTAACAAACGTCCCGTTTCTGCTTCCAGTCCTTTTGTCGCCCAAACCAGTCGCGCGTCAGCACGCATCAACGGTTTAATCTTGCGCAGCACTTCACCAAAGACATGGCTCGGCACCACCACCAGAATATTACGGCTGGCGGCCAGCGCAGTAGCTAAATCACTTTCCAGGCGCAGCGTTTCGGGAAAAGGCACATCAGGGAGGAACGCGACGTTGCAGCGATCGTGCTCAAGGGTCGCGATATGTTTGGGATCATGGCCCCACAGGACAACCTGGTGGCCGTTTCTTGCCAGGGTGATAGCAAGAGCGGTGCCGTACGAGCCGGCACCAATCACAGTCATTGAAGCATTACTTTGGTTCATCAGGCATCCTGATGTTCTTCAGTACCTTCGCCAGCCTGCTGCTGTAAATAGTTCATGAACAGCGCATCAAAGTTGACCGGCGCAAGGTTCAGTTGCGGGAACGTACCGCGTGAAACCAGGCTGGTGATGCATTCGCGGGCATACGGGAACAGGATGTTCGGGCAGTATGCACCCAGGCAATGCGCCATCTGAGTCCCTTCAATACCACTGATGGAGAAAATACCGCCCTGCTGAACTTCGCACAGGAACGCAGTTTCTTCGCCCAGAGAAGCCGTAACGGTGACACGCAGCACTACTTCATACACATCATCTGCCAGTTGGGTAGATGCGGTATCAAGATCCAGTTTAACCTCTGGCTGCCAATCTTTCTGGAAAACATGCGGTGCATTTGGCGCTTCGAAAGACACATCCTTGGTATAAATACGTTGGATCTGGAAAGCCATTTCAGTGTTATTTTGTTCTGACATGTTTAGAAAACCCTTAGTGTTGTCCTTTAAATACTTCGGTACGCCTTAACGCAGCAGGGGATCCAGTCCACCACGCGCATCCAACGCATACAAGTCGTCACAACCGCCAATGTGCTGTGCATCAATAAAAATCTGCGGAACCGTCGTACGGCCACTGCGCTTGATCATCTCTTCACGCTTCACGGCATCACCGTCAATCGGAAGTTCCTGGAAACTCACACCCTTACTGTTCAACAGCGCCTTTGCGCGATGGCAAAACGGGCAGGTTGCTTTGGTATAGATCTCAATATTGGCCATGACTTATCTCCAGTGTTCTTTTTACCCTGCGGTACGAAAGAAGACGGGTAAATTACTTGCCGCGAACCAGTGGCAGATTCTCGCCACTCCAGCCCGCTACGCCGTCTTTCAGTACAGATACCTGTTCAAAACCGGCTTTAATCAGCGCAGTTGCGGAATCCTGGCACTGCATGCCTGAGCCATCAACCACAATAACAGGTTTGTTTTTGTGTTTTTCCAGCTCGCCAAAATTATTGGCTTTGATTTCGCTCGGCAGCAGGTTCGTGGAGCCTGCGATATGACCTTTGCGGAAGTCGTCGCGCTGACGTAAATCCACAATCACCGCATCTTCTTTATTGATTAGACGTGTCGCTTCGCCGCGTGTAATTACCTTCACTTTTGAGGTCAGGCTCTTAAACGTGGTAAACAATACCGCCGCCAGTAACGCAATCCAGGCGATACTCAAGACAGGGTGGCGGCTAACAAATTGCATAATTTCTTGCATGGGGGGTAACAACTCCCGACTCAGTGATTAAAAAAACCAGGAAAGGAGTATACCTGCGCGTTGGCGCAAATACAGCCAGAGCATGCATTGGATTGCATTTTTGCGGGGCGCTACGGAAAAAAAAACACAAATCGCCCCCCTACCCGAACCGCTCTGGTCGATTATTTGATCTTCTGGGGCTACTTTATCGATTCAGCTGTAGTAAAATTACGCAATTATTTTTTATCTATTAAGTGTGAGGTTGTCGCAATGTCGGTTTCTAAAAAGCCTATGGTACTGGTGATTCTGGATGGCTACGGCTATCGTGAAGACAGCCAGGATAACGCTATTTTTAATGCCAAAACCCCGGTAATGGATGCCCTGTGGGCAAAACGTCCGCATACCCTGATTGATGCGTCTGGCCTGGAAGTCGGCCTGCCCGATCGCCAGATGGGTAACTCTGAAGTGGGTCACGTTAACCTTGGCGCGGGCCGTATCGTGTATCAGGATCTGACCCGTCTGGATGTGGAAATTAAAGAACGGACTTTCTTCGCTAACCCGGTGCTGACCAACGCAGTCGACCAGGCCAAAAATAGCGGCAAAGCGGTACACATCATGGGCCTGCTGTCTGCCGGTGGCGTACACAGCCACGAAGATCACATAATGGCGATGGTAGAAATGGCCGCTGAACGTGGCGCTGAGAAAATCTATCTGCACGCTTTCCTTGATGGCCGTGATACCCCGCCGCGCAGCGCTGAACATTCACTGCAGAAATTCGAAGAGAAATTTGCCGCGCTGGGCAAAGGCCGCGTAGCGTCCATCATCGGTCGTTACTACGCTATGGACCGCGACAACCGTTGGGATCGCGTTGAACAGGCTTATGACCTGATGACGCTGGCAAAAGGTGAATTCCAGGCCGATACCGCAGTAGCGGGTCTGCAGGCTGCCTATGCTCGCGACGAGAACGACGAATTCGTAAAAGCGACCGTGATCCGCGCTGAAGGCCAGGCTGATGCCGCAATGGAAGATGGCGATACGCTGATTTTCATGAACTTCCGTGCTGACCGTGCGCGTGAAATTACCCGTGCGTTTGTAAACGCTGATTTTGATGGCTTCGCACGTAAAAAAGTCGTTAACCTCAACTTTGTGATGCTGACTGAATACGCTGCCGACATCAAAACCGCGGTGGCTTACCCACCAGCGTCTCTGGCCAACACCCTTGGTGAGTGGATGGCGAAGAATGACAAAACCCAGCTGCGTATTTCTGAAACAGAAAAATACGCGCACGTGACCTTCTTCTTTAACGGCGGTGTAGAAGAACCGTTCAAAGGCGAAGACCGCATCCTGATCAACTCGCCAAAAGTCGCTACCTACGACCTGCAGCCAGAAATGAGCTCTGCAGAACTGACTGAGAAGCTGGTTGCTGCGATTGAGAGCGGTAAATACGATACCATCATCTGTAACTACCCGAACGGCGACATGGTTGGCCATACTGGGGTGATGGAAGCGGCGGTTAAAGCGGTTGAAGCGCTGGATCACTGCGTGGAGCAAGTGACTAAAGCCGTTGAATCCGTTGGCGGCCAACTGCTGATCACCGCAGACCACGGGAACGCAGAGCAGATGCGCGATCCGTCTACCGGTCAGGCACATACCGCGCATACCAACCTGCCGGTTCCGCTGATTTATGTTGGTGGCAAAAACGTCAAAGCAGTTGAAGGCGGTAAACTTTCTGATATCGCCCCGACAATGCTGACGCTGATGGGTATGGAAATCCCGCAAGAGATGACTGGTAAGCCGCTGTTCATCGTGGAATAATCCCTCCCCATGAGGGGAAAGGCGATTAATACCATCACATGGGCCGTGAAACTACCGAAGTTTTCAGTCAGGCCCTTGTTCTACGCCAGCGCGCTTAGCGCTGGCGTATTGCTGTGCGCCTTTTCCGCCCAAGCGGACGAGCGCGATCAGCTCAAATCCATTCAGGCCGATATCGCGGCAAAAGAACGCGCGGTACGCCAGCAGCAGCAACAACGCGCCACCCTCCTTGCTCAGCTTAAAGCTCAGGAACAAGCCATCGCCGCAGCGGCACGACAGCTACGCGAAACGCAAAACTCCCTGGCACAGCTGAATGCACAAATCGCCGAGATGAACGCGTCTATCGCGAAGCTGGAAAAGCAGCGGGCAGCGCAAGAGCGCAGTCTGGCAGCCCAGTTAGATGCGGCGTTTCGCCAGGGTGAACATACTGGTATTCAGTTGATCCTCAGTGGTGAAGAGACTCAGCGCGGACAACGCCTGCAGGCCTATTTCGGCTATCTGAACCAGGCGCGCCAGGAGACTATCGCACAGCTGAAGCAAACCCGCGAAGAGGTCGATTCGCAGAAAGCTGAGC
This sequence comes from Citrobacter sp. RHBSTW-00671, assembly GCF_014103415.1. NCBI lineage: Bacteria > Pseudomonadati > Pseudomonadota > Gammaproteobacteria > Enterobacterales > Enterobacteriaceae > Citrobacter > Citrobacter sp. RHBSTW-00671. Next base: position 637,790 of record NZ_JABXPR010000001.1, on the reverse strand, counting down.
TGGAAGATAAGCAAAGCGAACAGCAGACGCTGCTGTACGAACAGCGTGCTCAGCAGGCAAAACTGGAGCAGGCGCGTAATGAACGTCAAAAAACACTCGCGGGCCTGGAATCATCCATTCAGCAGGGCCAGCAGCAGTTAGGCGAGATGCGAGCCAACGAATCCCGTCTGCGCAACAGTATTGCGCGAGCCGAAGCCGCCGCGAAAGCCCGCGCAGAGCGTGAAGCGCGTGAGGCGCAGGCTGTACGTGATAAGCAGCAGGAAGCATCACGCAAAGGCTCAACCTATAAGCCAACCGAAAGCGAGAAATCACTGATGTCTCGTACCGGCGGGTTGGGCTCACCACGCGGTCAGGCGTTCTGGCCCGTTCGTGGTCCAACGCTGCATCGCTATGGCGAACAGCTGCAAGGTGAGCTACGTTGGAAAGGGATGGTTATTGGTGCCTCCGAAGGTACCGAAGTCAAAGCCATCGCCGATGGTCGCGTCATTCTGGCAGACTGGTTGCAGGGCTATGGACTGGTCGTCGTGGTTGAACACGGTAAAGGCGATATGAGCCTGTACGGTTACAACCAAAGCGCATTGGTCAGCGTGGGTACGCAGGTTCGCGCCGGGCAGCCTATTGCACTTGTGGGTAGCAGCGGTGGTCAGGGCAGGCCAGCACTCTATTTCGAAATTCGTCGCCAGGGTCAGGCGGTCAATCCACAGCCGTGGTTGGGAAGATAACTTTTGCCTCAGTTTCGTCGTACTTTGCTCTCACTCGCCAGCCTGCTGGCATTCGCAACACCTGTTTTCGCCGGCAAACTTGCTATCGTCATTGATGATTTCGGTTATCGTCCGCAAACGGAAAACCAGGTGCTGGCAATGCCTTCCACTGTCTCCGTTGCCGTTCTGCCAAACGCGCCACATGCACGTGAAATGGCGACTAAAGCGCATAACAGTGGACATGAAGTGTTGATCCATCTGCCGATGGCTCCACTGAGCAAGCAACCGCTGGAGAAAGACACGTTACGCCCGGAGATGAGCAGCGAAGAAATTGAACGGATTATTCGCGACGCGGTAAGCAAAGTGCCGTATGCAGTGGGACTGAACAACCACATGGGGAGTGCGATGACGTCCAGCCTGTTCGGCATGCAGAAAGTGATGCAAGCTCTGGAACGCTACGACCTCTACTTCCTCGACAGTATGACCATCGGCAACAGCCAGGCCATGCGCGCAGCGGCAGGAACCGGGGTGAAGGTCATCAAACGCAAAGTCTTCCTCGACGATACACAAAACGAAGCGGATATTCGCCGTCAGTTTAATCGTGCAGTCGATCTTGCTCGCCGTAACGGATCAGCGATTGCCATCGGGCACCCTCACCCTTCTACGGTACGCGTACTGCAGCAGATGCTGTATAGCCTGCCAGCTGATATTACGCTGGTTCGTCCGAGCAGCCTGCTTAATGAGCCGCAGGTCGATACCTCCAGGCCTAACCTCACTCCACCGAGAAACGGTACGCCAGATGCACCCCGTAATCCTTTCCGTGGGGTAAAATTGTGCAAACCGAAACAACCTTTGGAGCCGGTTTACGCCAACCGATTCTTTAGCGTGCTAGGGGAAAGCATCACACAAAGCACGCTGGTGCAGTATATGAGACTGCAGTGGCAGGGCTGGGGGAACACATCTTCACCCAGCACCATGAACGCTAACGTAGATTAAGCGCTTTTCGGGCAATACGCGAAGGCGTTGATGTTTTATCGCGCCATTTCCATAAACGGAATGACCATAGCAGTGCCTGATACAATACTTTGGCACTGCGTACGTTAGTTATCATGCGTTTATACATACCCGAGACAAAAATCTCTGCGATCATACGCTGACGAATATGCACATCCTGTTCTTTACGGACCGCATGGCATACGCGTAATGCTTCATAGGTGACTTGCTGATGAAATTCCGGATAAATAGTAATCCGATCGGCATATTCACGATTCAGCCTATCCAATAACCGCGTAATTTTAATATAGTGCCGCTGGTAGTTGAGATTTTTTAAACCTTGTCGTTTAAGACGGCTGATTGATTTATCATGTAAGAAGTATTTATATAAAGATTGTTCGGTATATCGCACGCGTACAGCGTTAAACATAAACTCCGTCGTCCAGACAATATCCTGGTGATGTAACCCCGGAATAAACGTTATTTTATTTTTCTCAATAACATCCCGGCGATAAATTCCCATCCACACCACATGTGTCCAGCGGCGTGAAGCCAACGCCATACGTAACCAGTCAGGGCCGGTCAACACCCCCGTAGACCGAAGACGATCCGTCGGTATTGATTGCCAGGTGTGTCCCGTTTCGAGAATGCACCAGTCGGAATTACACTGGGCTAAATCCAGGTCATCCTGAATTGCCATGGTCATCAGGGTTTCGTACATATTGGGATAAACCAGGTCATCGGCATCGACAAATGCAACATAATCCCCTTTGGCCGCTTCCAGGCCACGGTTACGCGCTACAGATGCCCCTGCGTTAGCCTGATGCAACAACCGCACGTGGGAATAGTTATCCGCATAATGTTGTGCAATATCAACAGAGTTATCCGTTGAACCATCATTCACAATGATGATCTCTAGCGCAGTCCATGTCTGTGCGATCAAAGATTCCATGCAATCCCGAAAACTATCACCCACGTTATACAACGGAATAATAACACTCAACATACTTGCGCGGTTTCTCATCAGCTAACCCAGGTTTGTCATTACGCTGATGACTTTTACTACAGTTTCATTAAGGAATTATTAAGGTTAGAACGTATTTATGGGCAGAAACGCTGCAGCGAAAGCGTCCGATTTGAGAAAGATACCCCGCCACGCCTGCGTTCAGCAGGTTGATGATAGCTCAGATCGTCTACATATCGGGGTGCACAACCTGTATACTCTATCCCTATGAATTAACGTACTCTATAGACTGATATTGAGGGAAAAGATGGCCATCAGTAAGACACACGAAAAAGGTTATACGGTCTATTGCAAAGAGACTAAAAAAGACCTTAAGCTACTGATGAATAAGTATATAAAGAAAGAAATCAGTGGCAAACCGCTGAGCAGTGGTAACGCATTGCGCAGCGTGGAGTTGGTCGAGTACAACTCACAAAAATTTATCATCAAAAATGACCGTGAAGTTGATCCTCGATTTGAGAAAAAATTACAGAACTTTACCTCCGGTCCTTTCTATTCCCGGCTGATCAGGAAGCTGGACAAGCTCCCGCCGGAAATGCGCATCTGTACTGCCGATCTCTATTATGCTGCTGAGAAAACACGTTTTCGCCAGTGTCATGATGTTTATACCATTCATGAATATATTGAAGGTGTTCCTTTAAGGGAAATTAACCAGCAGAATGCTGACGAGGTAAAACAATGCGTGCTGCGTCTTCACAAGGCCGGACTGGCATCAAATGATATTCACCCGGGGAATTTCATTCGCACACCAACGGGTGAGTTAAGGATTATTGACCTGTCCTGCAAGGGAAATATGAAGGTCTGTCAGGCAAATGACATTCTGGCATTACAACGAAAATACAATATTAACGTTAAAGGCAGAGGGTTAATTTATAAACTCATCCTGCTTAAAGAAAATATAAGATCGTTATCCAGAAAGATCCGCGGAAAATAAAATCTATGGTTTATACGGCCAGATAGCGATATCTGGCCGTAATTAACATTGAATGCACGCTGCGCACTCAATCCCAGCTCAGGATCACTTTCCCGGACTGGCCTGAACGCATGGCATCAAAGCCCTGCTGAAACTCATCAATCGAGAATCGATGGGTGATGATCGGCGACAGATCAAGACCGGACTGGATCAGTGCCGCCATCTTGTACCAGGTTTCAAACATTTCGCGACCATAGATACCTTTAATAAACAGACCTTTAAAGATAACTTTCGTCCAGTCTATCGACATGTCTGATGGCGGGATCCCCAACATGGCAATACGGCCACCGTGGTTCATGGTGTCCAGCATGGTGCGGAACGCTGGCGGTGCACCAGACATTTCCAGACCCACATCGAACCCTTCGGTCATCCCCAGTTCGGCCATCACGTCGGTCAGGTTCTCTTTCGAGACGTTGACTGCGCGGGTAATACCCATTTTACGCGCCAGCTCCAGACGGTACTCATTAACATCGGTAATCACTACGTGGCGTGCACCAACGTGCTTCGCTACCGCAGCAGCCATAATGCCAATCGGACCCGCACCGGAAACCAGCACATCTTCGCCAACCAAATCAAACGACAGCGCCGTGTGTACCGCGTTACCGAATGGATCAAAGATGGAAGCTAAATCATCGGAGATATTGTCCGGGATTTTAAAGGCGTTAAACGCCGGGATCACCAGATATTGTGCAAAACAGCCTGGACGGTTTACGCCGACACCGGTCGTATTGCGGCACAGGTGAGTACGGCCACCGCGGCAGTTACGGCAATGTCCGCAGGTAATGTGGCCTTCACCAGAAACGCGATCGCCGATTTTGAAGCCTTTAACTTCCTGGCCGATGCCAACAACTTCACCGACATATTCATGCCCTACAACCATTGGAACCGGGATGGTTTTTTGCGACCATTCATCCCAGTTATAAATGTGAACGTCAGTCCCGCAGATGGCTGTTTTACGGATTTTAATCAGCAAATCGTTATGGCCGACTTCCGGTTCAGGAACGTCGGTCATCCAAATGCCTTCTTCCGCTTTCAGTTTGGATAACGCTTTCATTTCACATCCTCAGGCAATTACGCCCAGTTGTTTACCAATGCGTGTGAACGCGTCGACTGCACGCGTAATCTGCTCAGGGGTATGTGCCGCAGACATCTGGGTACGAATACGCGCCTGGCCTTTTGGAACCACTGGATAAAAGAATCCAGTAACGTAAATCCCCTCTTTTTGCAGTTCGCGGGCAAACGCCTGTGCAACAACCGCATCACCGAGCATTACCGGAATAATCGCGTGATCGGCCCCTGCCAGCGTGAAGCCTGCTGCGGACATTTGTTCACGGAATTGACGCGCATTCGCCCACAGACGGTCGCGCAGGTCGCTACCCGCCTCAACCATCTCCAGCACCTTAATGGAAGCGGCAACAATTGCCGGAGCCAGTGAGTTAGAGAACAGATACGGACGAGAACGTTGACGCAGCCACTCAACAACTTCTTTACGTGCCGCAGTGTAACCACCCGATGCGCCGCCGAGTGCTTTGCCCAGCGTGCCGGTGATGATGTCCACACGACCCATCACGTCGCAATACTCATGAGAGCCACGGCCGTTCTCACCCACAAAGCCTACCGCGTGAGAATCATCTACCATCACCAGCGCATCATATTTGTCTGCCAGATCGCATACACCTTTCAGGTTAGCGATAACGCCATCCATTGAGAACACGCCATCGGTGGCGATCAATACGTGGCGGGCACCTGCTTCACGCGCTTCTTTCAGACGCGCTTCCAGTTCCTGCATATCGTTGTTGGCGTAGCGGAAACGCTTCGCTTTGCACAGGCGCACACCATCGATAATAGAGGCGTGGTTCAGGGCGTCAGAGATAATGGCATCCTCTGCTCCCAGCAGCGTTTCGAACAGGCCGCCGTTGGCGTCAAAGCAAGAAGAGTAAAGAATGGCATCTTCCATACCCAGGAACGCAGCCAGTTTTTGCTCCAGTTGCTTATGGGTGTCCTGAGTGCCACAAATAAAGCGCACCGAGGCCATACCAAATCCGTGAGAATCCATACCCGCTTTTGCCGCTGCAATCAGTTCCGGGTGGTTAGCCAGCCCTAAGTAGTTGTTCGCACAAAAGTTAATAACATGGCTTCCGTCAGCCACGGTGATATCAGCCTGCTGAGCAGACGTAATAATGCGCTCTTCTTTAAACAACCCTTCCGCGCGTGCGGTTTCCAGATCGTTCGTTAACTGCTTATAAAAATTCCCACGCATTGCAATTCTCCAGACTGGGCAAATTTCAGCACATATTACCCAATGCTATTGGTTTGTACGAGATGACTCATCATGACTTGTCTAAAATGCAGCATAAATCACGTGTACCCACATAACCTTTCAGGAATGACAGACCTGGCATCACAACCTGACTTACGTTGTCGCGTCATCAATGACCTGAGACGCTGATGACGGTGCCAGAGTAAATCCTGCCATAGCAAAGGCCTTATTAACCTTAATGATATAGTTGTCTTCGTAGAATTCCTCAATCGCCTGCTGAATCTGCTCGCCGGCAGGCAACGCTTTGCCATCAACGATTTCCTGCAGCAAGGAAACAAATTTTTCTGGTTCATCAGTCGGGTATAAATTACCGTTTATCCCTTCTTTGATAATGTCTGCTGGCCCCGTTTCACAATCAGAGCTAATGGCATAAACACCGTGAGCGCTGGCTTCAACCAGAACCATAACGAAACCTTCAAAATGGGAAGTTAGCAGCAGGCAGGTGATATTTTTCAGCGTATTTTGAATATATTCCCACGGTGATTTCTGCCAACCATGCCAGTGAATGTTTTCGCTAATCCCCAACGTTTCAGCTAATGCCGTTAAGGTATCAACATCCGGGCCAGTGCCGACAATATCTAAGGACCACTTCCCTTTTAGTTTAGCCAACCCGTTGAAAAGACTACGTACATTTTTCTGTCCATCTGCTACAACCCTGCCTACATACACAAACCGGGCATGCTTCTCAGGGGTAGGGATACGGATATCGCATCGCGCAACGGGATTGTAAATCGTTGCAATAGTGCTTTTTTCTATTCCCATCTCAATGAGTTGCTGAGTTATCCCAGAGCTAATTGAAAGATGATAGTCAGCTTTATTAATGTACTTGATTTTTTTCTTGTAATTATTTTTGTAGAAGTTAAAAATAGAGAAGTGAAACCATGAAAATATTTTAACCTGCTTGCTTGTATATTTTCTTGCAACGTGACTGATATAACATGAAAGCGTATCCAGGGATATAATTACATCAGGACTTTCCTGATGTATAATTTTTCGCAAACCATAAGCAAAACTTAATCTTCTTAATTTAGTTATTTTTATATTAGAAGAAAGATGACAATAGCGCTGCCCCGTAAGCCAGCCAATATTGACATTGCTATTATTATTTTTCTTAAAGAAAACAAAGGAGACATCAATATCAGGGTCTTGCATCCGCAGCAGCTTCACCAGATTAATACATACTGTCTCCATACCGCCGAGGCCACTTGTTTCATAACCTGTAATAATTATCTTCTTAAGTTGCATATGTTATTTTCATTCCAACGACTATTGTCAGCCCCAACACAGTGCTTTACCTTGCTTATTGATTCGTTGATGGCTCCGAAAAAGCCGGCACCGCGCGCCTGAATACACATTCACTTGTAGTGGCATAGTGAATTTGGCCACCTGAATAGAGGTGATATCATCACCTCATAGTCAAAACAGGTGACATTATGACCGGACGTAACAGACGCAATTTTAGCCCCGAGTTTCGCCTCGAGGCTGCCCAGCTTGTACTCGATCAGCATTACACCGTTGCCGCCGCTGCCACTGCGATGAATGTCGGCAAATCCACGATGGATAAATGGGTTCGACAACTGAAAGAAGAGCGAGCGGGAAAATCACCCATAGCTTCACCCATGACACCTGAGCAGATTGAGATACGTGAGTTGAAGAAAAGACTTCAACGCGTTGAAATGGAACGGGATATATTAAAAAAGGCTACCGCGCTCTTGATGTCAGACTCCCTGAACAATTCTCATTAGTTGAGAAACTCAGGGCGCGGTTTCCTGTTGCCGTTGTGTGCAACGTGTTTGGGGTTCATCGCAGCAGTTATAAATACTGGCGGCAGCCCAGGAAGCCTGACGCCACGAGAGTGGCATTACTGAGCCTTGTGCGTGAAGTTTATCGCGAAAGTAACGGTTCAGCAGGAGCGCGAAGCATTGCCGCAATGGTCACCACCAAAGGTATAAAACTGAGCCGCTGGCGGGCAACAAAGCTGATGAAAGCGCTCAATATTATCAGCTGTCAGCAACCTGGCCATCGTTATAAGAAGGCGTCTAAGGAACACATTGAGATCCCTAATTATCTGGATCGCCAGTTTGCTGTTACCGAGCCTAATCAGGCCTGGTGTGGTGATGTGACTTATATCTGGACGGGAAAACGCTGGGCTTATCTGGCTGTTGTACTCGATTTGTTTTCCCGTAAACCGGTTGGCTGGGCGATGTCATTTTTCCCTGATTCCGCACTGACAGGTAAAGCCCTGTCGATGGCCTGGGAAGCACGGGGAAAACCGGCTAATTTACTGTATCACTCGGATCAAGGCAGTCACTATACCAGCAGGAATTTCAGACAGTTACTGTGGAGATATCAGATAAAGCAAAGCCTGAGTCGCCGGGGAAATTGCTGGGATAACAGCCCAATGGAACGGTTCTTCAGAAGCCTGAAAACAGAGTGGGTACCGGATAATGGCTACGCGAATTTTAGCCAAGCCAGCACGGCAATAACGAATTACATCACAGGATATTACAGCCAGCTCAGACCTCATCAATATAATGGTGGTTTGACGCCGAATGAATCAGAACGATTGTTCTGGAAAAACTCTAAAGCTGTGGCCAGTTTTTGTTGACCACTACAACTACGTGAATCATACACCACCAGGCCCTAACTATTTCAATTAAGAATGACTGAAGCAATAATCAGTACACAGGTCACACGCCACACGTCGTGACGTACTGCTGAAGCCGACGCCATGTAGTGATATGATTAGAGGTATTCGTGTCTGAGATTGTCTCTGACTCCATAATTCGAAGGTTACATATATGATCATCGTTACCGGCGGCGCGGGCTTTATCGGCAGCAACATCGTTAAGTCCCTGAATGACAAAGGCATCACCGATATTCTGGTGGTGGACAACCTAAAAGACGGCACCAAGTTTGTGAATCTGGTGGATCTGAATATTGCTGACTATATGGATAAGGAAGACTTCCTGATCCAGATTATGGCTGGAGAAGATTTCGGCGATATTGAGGCAATTTTCCACGAAGGCGCGTGTTCTTCCACGACCGAGTGGGATGGCAAGTATATGATGGACAACAACTATCAATACTCCAAAGAGCTGCTGCACTACTGTCTGGAGCGTGAAATTCCTTTCCTGTATGCCTCTTCTGCAGCAACGTACGGCGGTCGTACCTCTGACTTCATCGAATCTCGTGAATATGAGAAGCCGCTGAACGTCTATGGCTACTCAAAATTCCTGTTCGACGAATATGTACGCCAGATCCTGCCAGAAGCAAATTCTCAGATCGTTGGCTTCCGTTATTTCAACGTCTACGGGCCACGTGAAGGTCACAAAGGCAGCATGGCGAGCGTAGCTTTCCATCTCAATACTCAGCTCAACAACGGCGAAACACCCAAGCTGTTCGAAGGCAGTGAAAACTTCAAACGTGATTTCGTCTATGTCGGCGATGTTGCGGCAGTAAACCTGTGGTTCCTGGAAAACGGCGTTTCCGGCATCTTTAACCTCGGTACTGGTCGCGCAGAGTCTTTCCAGGCCGTCGCGGATGCCACGCTGGCATACCACAAAAAAGGCAGCATTGAGTACATTCCGTTCCCGGAAAAACTGAAGGGCCGCTATCAGGCATTTACTCAGGCGGATCTGACTAACCTGCGCGCTGCGGGCTATGACAAACCGTTCAAAACCGTTGCCGAAGGCGTGACGGAATATATGGCCTGGCTGAACCGCGACAACGCTACAAATTCACAAAATCATTCGAGCGGTATCAAGGCGGCAACTAAGTGAATCTCCGGGAGCTTACAAGAGTAAGTGACCGGAGTGAACGCAGGCAGCCAACGCAGAGACAGCTTGAAGGATGAAGTGAATGAAGATTTTGGTGGTAGGCCCGTCATGGGTGGGCGACATGATGATGTCGCAAAGTCTCTATCGCACGCTCAAGGCGCGCTATCCCCAGGCAATAATCGACGTGATGGCACCTGCATGGTGCCGTCCGTTATTATCGCGCATGCCTGAAGTCAACGATGCTATCGCCATGCCGCTTGGACACGGCGCACTGGAGATTGGCGAGCGCCGCAAACTGGGCCACAGTTTGCGTGATAAACGCTACGATCGCGCGTACGTCCTGCCGAACTCATTTAAATCCGCACTGGTACCCTTCTTCGCGGGTATTCCTCATCGTACCGGCTGGCGTGGCGAGATGCGCTATGGTCTGCTGAACGACGCACGTGTACTGGATAAGGAAGCCTGGCCGCTGATGGTCGAGCGCTATGTCGCGTTAGCGTACGATAAAGGCGTGATGCTCACAGCCAAAGATTTACCACAGCCGCTGCTGTGGCCGCAATTGCAGGTCAGTGAAGGCGAAAAATCACTTACCTGTAGCCAATTTTCCCTCTCGGCTGAACGTCCAATCATCGGCTTCTGCCCTGGTGCAGAATTTGGTCCAGCGAAACGTTGGCCACATTACCACTATGCTGAACTGGCAAAGCAGTTGATCGACGAAGGTCATCAGATTGTCCTGTTTGGCTCGGCTAAGGATCATGAAGCTGGCAATGAGATTCTGGCTGCACTGAGCGTTGAACAGCAGGCATGGTGTCGGAACCTGGCTGGTGAAACGCAGTTGGAGCAGGCCGTTATTCTTCTCGCCGCCTGTAAAGCCGTGGTCACCAATGACTCCGGTTTGATGCACGTGGCTGCCGCACTAAATCGTCCGCTGGTCGCTCTGTATGGCCCCAGCAGCCCGGATTTCACTCCACCACTCTCCCACAAAGCTCGCGTGATTCGCCTGATTACGGGGTATCACAAGGTGCGTAAGGGGGATGCTGCACAAGGGTATCACCAGAGCCTGATTGACATCACGCCTCAGCGCGTACTGGAAGAACTGAATAACCTGTTGTTACAAGAGGAAGTCTGACGGATGCGGGTTCTGATCGTTAAAACATCGTCCATGGGCGATGTGCTGCATACGTTGCCCGCACTAACAGATGCGCAGCAGGCCATTGCGGATATTCAGTTTGATTGGGTAGTGGAAGAAGGGTTTGCTCAAATCCCCTCCTGGCATCCGGCCGTTGACCGTGTGATCCCGGTGGCGATTCGCCGCTGGCGTAAAGCCTGGTTTTCCGCCCCCATTAAAGCGGAGCGCAAAGCTTTTCGCGATGCGGTGCGTTTACAGAACTATGACGTGGTTATCGATGCGCAGGGGCTGGTAAAAAGCGCCGCGCTGGTCACACGTCTGGCGCATGGCATTAAGCATGGTATGGACTGGAGTACTGCGCGCGAACCGCTGGCGAGTCTGTTTTATAACCGTAAGCATCATATCGCCAAACAACAGCATGCTGTTGAACGTACTCGTGAGCTGTTCGCGAAAAGTCTGGGGTATGCCAAACCCCAGTCGCAGGGTGATTACGCGATTGCACAGCATTTTCTGAATGAACGCAATGCCGATGCAGGGCAGTATGCCGTCTTCCTGCACGCCACTACTCGTGATGACAAGCACTGGCCGGAAGCGAAGTGGCGGGAGCTCATTGGCTTATTCAATCACGCAGGAATACGTATTAAGCTCCCCTGGGGTGCTCCGCATGAAGAAGCGCGAGCCAGACGACTGGCAGAAGGATTTGATTACGTAGACGTTTTACCGCGCATGAGTCTTGGGGATGTCGCCCGGATATTAGCCGGCGCTAAGTTTGTGGTATCCGTTGATACCGGATTAAGCCACTTGACCGCCGCGCTGGATCGGCCGAATGTTACGCTATATGGCCCTACGGACCCGGGGTTGATTGGGGGATACGGGAAGAATCAGGTCACATGTCGTGCCCCGGAAGGAAAGCTTGCTTTGCTTGAACCCACTCAGGTTTATTCTCACATAGCGCTGCTGTAATTATTCAGGTTTCGCAGATATGTTAAATTCGTTCTTATACAATCGCTTTGCTATTTAACATATCTGCAGCTGACTAAAACTATGCACTATATCGTATTTCATCCACGATTAAGCATTGTTGCATTCATCTACTTCCACCAACATAAACCAAGAATAATTCGTCGGGCATGCCAGTATGAGGAGGAAATTTTACGTCTGAAAAGTGATTTTTGCTTCTTCTTGTGACTCTTTATCTCTTTACGTTCTTTCTCTAACCAGCTCCCGGACAACTCTTCAGGGTGATGGACAAAGTTTGCCAGGTATATATCAGAAAAATACCCCTGGCGCATCAGATATGCCCATTCGTCTATGATGAAGAAGTTATTTTCAAAACGGGAAACAAGTTTTTGAGCTGTTACAGAATTCATTAAATAACCGCAGGCTCGCAAAACATATCCATGACCAAATATGACTTTGCCGAAGGTCTGTCCACCAATTTTCTTGAGTTTAAGCAAATTTAAGACAACTTTATTCTTATACCTTAAACCATCCTGCCCACCAAGTAGGTATAACGCGTCTTTATTGAGAACACTTTCATCGACAGTCGATATAAATTCCTTAAAATCCTGATCGATAATTGCGTCATCTTCAAGAATACAAACCCAATCTTGCCCACTCTGCCCAAACTGTTTAAATGCCTTCATATGGCTTAGTGAGCAACCCAGTTCACCATCAGTAGGCGTATGGTTTTCCCTGTGCTGAAAGTCAGTTAACGGTATCTTGCGCTTTTCTTCGGCAGACAAATTTTTCCCATAGATAGCATCAACAAACGAATACTCGATATTTAATTCATTCATTATATCTGATACGCGTTTTCGTCGGGCATCGTCAAAAGGAAGCGAAATGACCAGCACGTGCATGAGTTCAAACCCTCTAATATAATTAAGCCAGCACAGTCATCATGAAATAAAGGTTAACAATTACTGGCCAGCTGAATAAACTTAACTAACTATTCTATGTAGCTATACAAAGTCTATTATTTCATATTTATAGTTTATTTTTTGATGTATGATTAATAATCTTATCAGTTTTTCTTGCATAAGTTGCAAAGAGATCAGACTCATCACGAATAATTTGATTAATGTCTTTTTTAAAGTATATCTTCAGAAATCTGAAGTAGTCTCTTTGCGTTAACCCAATGTTTAACGAGGAGAAGTACAAACCAATCAGATCTTTATTGCGCCAACGAATAGGAACCGCATTTCTTATCTGAGCTCGGTGCAGATCAATAACCGACAGTTTGAACGTATTATCCTCAAAATTGGCCGGTTGATGCAATAAGAAGTGACAGAGATAGCAATCACGGTGATTAACGCCTCCCTGATGCATCCTTCTGACCATAATGGCAAGACGCTCAATTAATGCCATTTTAATTTTTCGCGCAGGTGGATTCACCAACCAATCTGCGCAATAGTCTTCCAGGCTAACCGCCGGACTCAGATCTTCAGTTATAATAAATGAGATACGGTTGAGCGGATTTATACCTTGTTGCCCGAAACCAACACCGTGCATTGTATCAACGTCCAGTTCCTGCAAACGGTGTATAGCATTCCATTCTCTATCAGCTCCGAGTACCGGCAAACGTAAAGAGAATAAGTTTTTGATAACTTCCTTCAGTTTAGTTCCCTGGTGCCATTTCAGGAAATAGCTTTTACCTGCAATCTCAAACCTAATCGTTCTACGCGTTTCGAGCTGCCTAAATGTTTCTCCCTGCAGCTTCTGCACTTCAGAAAAAGCATCTTTCCCTTTCCACAAGGATAAAAATGGTTCTTTTAACTCAACCATGGGCACCACCTATAATAATATCAGCTGCTTTCTCAGGTAGACTATAAAGGTCTTGAGTATCAGCAAAGTGTTGTGCATTCTCTTTCCATGCTTTTCTCTGCCCTGAGTCAGTTAAAGATAAATAAACAGCTTCATTTAATAATTTTTGTTCAAACGGTTCATCAATAACAATCCCGCACTCAGCATCTCTAACATAATGAGCATATCCGCATACTGCCGTTGTTATGACAGGTAAACCTGCTGCAATTGCTTCAACCAGCACGATCCCTGCGGCTTCCTGGTATGCCGGATGAATCAATAGATCGGCTGCTGCCATTAACTCTGAGACATCATTACGGCCAGGGAAGAACTTGATATTGTCAGCAACATCATACTCTGTTGCCAGCTTTATATAGCGATCAGGCTTATCCTGACCCACAACAAAAAGAATCGTTTGTTTACGGACAGCTTCCGGTAAGGAAGCGATCGCCTTGATAGTTCTGTCGACACCCTTACGGGTAAAATCAGAACCGATTTGTATAATTAAATACTGGGAATCACTGATATCATTTTCTTTCCTGAAGCTAGCTCTACAATTTGTTGGCTGAGAGCTGTATTTTCTGTCAGGATAAATCCCCGGCGGAAGGATATGAAAACGCGCGGGCTCAGTATGATAGTGCTTCTGAAAATCCGCAATTTGCTTATCGGTTAGCATTAACAGCTGTGTTGATTTTCCCTCAGCAAATGTAGCTTTTTCAAAGGCGGCATAATGCCGGTATCGCGGTGTCAGACGATAGAGCAAACCTTTTTCTTGCGCGACTTTTTCTGCGTAGCAGACATCAGCAGCATAATAAACATCTAACCCAGGCATTTTATTGAACCCAACGATCCGGTCTGCTGGATTACACTCAAGATGTTTACTTACCCACCGATGATACTCAGCATTTTTCCCGTTGTTGGAGCATGACCTCACAGGAACAATGATGATCTCCAGGCTGTCTGGAATATTTCCTTGCCATGATTGTGTGTAAACCCGAACATGATGTCCACGTGATGCGACTGTCGACGCTATACGCAAAAAATCACGCTGTAACCCACCAAAAGGGAAATATTTATACAAACAGAAAGCAATAACCATTTTATATATCCGGATGCTTTATTAATCGAGTTTAGGTAACCGTAACGCTATGGCTGCAATCACGTCTTCCGCAGGTATAGCTGATAAATATTTCTTACTTCGATCAAGTTTTTCACGCACAGGCATTGGTTGGTAATCACCAGCCCAAAATTGAACCACATCATCAGACCATGGTCGCCAGGCGATATGATCGGTGGCGCCGAAAAGACAAATGATGGGGGTTTTAACAGCTGCGGCAATATGCATCGGGGCAGAGTCGACACCAATAAAAAGCACAGCATGATCAATTAATGCAGCAAGCTCAGGGAATGTTGTCTTCCCGGCAATTTCAGTTAACGGCTTGGTTTCACATGCCCTGGCAATCTCATCGACGCAGGCAATATCGCTGGCACCGGGTCCAGAAGTCAGTACAACCTGATACCCCAAATGATGTATCGCATCAATCACCAGGGAGAATCTATCATTCTCCCACGACTTGAATTCTTGTCTCGCCGTAGGCTGTATAACAACATACTTCTGGGTATCAACTTGAGGAAGTTTTTTCCGAACAGATTGCCAGACTTGCTCACCATAAACCATTTTCAGTACCGGGACTGATTCTTTTAGATTTAATGGCGTCAGCACAGACAAATTACGTTCAACCCAATGATCGCCACTTAGAGGAACGTGATGAGTAAAACTGTCGCGCCAGAATTTCTTATTTCTGTGCGAGAAATCATGTGTCAACTTTATTGGGCAATCCAAACAACGACACAGTAAAGCAACTATCCACTGATCGGTAAGGTTGACCACTAAATCATAATGATTACCACGTAGTACCTTGATCAGCGCTAAGAAATTTTTTGCTTTCTCAAAAGCAGAGCTCTTTTTATTTTTTATCCCATATAAAGCATGGATATCGGGATTTTCAGATAAAATAGGAATGGTATCTTCGTAGAGTAAAACATCAATATCAGCATCAGGATAATTTTTTTTAAGCGTGCTGATGACCGGTGTGGTTAGCAACATATCGCCGTGAAAGCGCATTTTTATTACCAGGATCTTTTTCACACTCTACCCTTTCAGGTTATTGTTAATTTTCAAATCACGCTACCGCCCCAGGCTCAACAGCTACCTGTGTACTGCAGATCACACCATCTTATTTTATCGCTTATATTATACCACTAATCACTTGACAATTCGATATCTATAGAAATTTTCTATGTGAATTAGAAAAAAATGAATATTTACAATATATGAGACTATCTATCATATTATGAATAATTGAGCCTATATTCTCAACTACGTCACATAGGCTCATCTTAATTTTAATTCGTTATTTTTCCTGACTCATTTTTGTCATACAACATCAGGATAGCTACGCTGTATAATAAAAAGACATTTATGAACATCTTTTCAAATAAACAATATACCAGAATATAGCCAACAAGAGAGCACAGTAATGAAATGCTAAAAATATCCTTTTGGCTTCTGGCTCGGATATATATATCTTTAAATGTAATGAAAAAGGCCGCAGTAAATAAGAAGAGACCAATTACCCCAACATTATAAAGAATTATAATAAAGAATGGTTCATCTATATTATAGCCATTGTTCCGCTCAGAATATACCCCGCCATTTTTCGGCGCATTATGGTCCTCTAAATACTGATTGTATGTAGAATTTCCATATCCAATACCAAAGACGGCATTGTTGATATTTTCCATTACTAATGGGAAACGGTCTAAGATAATTTCATCACGACTGGATGTGACGTTATTCATTTGCAGCGTTTGATCGACTTTCATTTTTACCTGACCCACTGTGTTGTAGGCCCCGATAAGCAAAACAACCATTATAACTAGCAAGCCACAGGCGGCAGCCATAAATCTCTTGATGGTTTTACCCACCAGAAATGAAATCAGGAAAATCTCAACAACAACTGCTAAGATCCCTGCCCGGCTCCCGGTGTATGATAAAAAGACAAATGCAAGCGCAGAGATGATATATAATACTGTTTTCAGGAAGTGATTCTTGAATAAGATCGCCCCTGTTAATACAAACGGAAATAGCATAACAACATAGAAAGCGAAACCATAGCGAAGCTGTAGATACAGTTCCTGCGGGTTATTTTTTATAATTCTTAAAATTGGCACCACTAAGACAATATAGGATAGAGTAAGTATCGCACCAATGACAAAAAACTGTCTCAGTGAGGTGATATGTTTACTGAATGCGCCAAAAAACAACATCATCACTAACGGGTAACGCCAGTCTTTTATCAATATGATAAAAGCATCAAGAGACTTATCTTCATAGGTGAAAAATACTATACAGAAAACACACCATAACGTGAAGAGTAACAATAATTTTCTCTTCTGCATGAGATCGAGCACAATGTTTTTAATATCTATTTTATTGGCTTTAATATAGTAAATAGATAAAACTACAGCGAGCACAGAGGTCATATTTAGCACCCCTTGATTATCTATCGTAAATAACCCAAAAATCATTAAAATCAATACAACTTTGCTTAAAATCAAGATATTACCATTTTGACTGTATCTTACTTGATTCATAAAATTCAAATCTCACTTCTTCAAATTGCCTTGTTAATCAACGACAAACACTCGCTCGCACGATTTATGGGGCATATCTTATTATATAACATCGTAAAAATCCCCCATTAATTTTAGTCTCTTCCTCTCACCGTGTACCTTCATTCTGGTCACAAAAAGATTTTCACATAACATAATGATTAATAAAAGAAATTTAGCCTCCAAGTATCTCTTTCCTTCCTTTACAGTTTGTTCTATTCTATGCCGACAGGAGAGCCATTTTGTCTTACATAAACACGCGTGCACTCTGAAAGAATCAAAAGGAAAAAGATGTGAAAGAAAATATAATAAAATATATTAAGAATGCACATATTGAAAATGACGATAAAAAAAGTACATGTGTCAATATTACCTATGGCGCTGACAGACCCTTTCTTTACGGTACGGGCGTTTCAATAACATCGGTACTTTTAAATAATCGTGATCTGAACTTCCATTTCCATATTTTCACTAATTATCTTGATGAACATCAACTTCGTCTTTTTTCTGTCCTGGCAAGTCAATACAATACCCGCATTACGTTTTATGTACTGGATGATAATGAATTAAAAAATCTACCTACTGCATCTAAGGCATGGAATTACTCAATCTATTTCCGACTTATTGCAATCGATTACTTTGCCGATAAACTCAGCAGCATTATATATCTAGACTCTGATATTATATGTAAAGGAAGCCTTGCCTCGTTACTCACGGAAGAATTTAATGGCAATGTATTAATGGCTGTTCATGATAGCTTTGTCGATACATCTGCTGTTGCCGGTATCAATCCAGGCCTGTACTTCAACTCAGGCTTTATGTATTTTAATCTTCCAGAATTAAAAGATACTAATTTGACTCTACAGGTCATTTCAAAGGTCAATGAAAACCGTTTCTCACATCCCGATCAGGATGCGTTGAATGTTCTCTTTAATGATCGCGTAAAAATTTTGGACCATAAATTCAATTCATTCTTTAACATCGATACGTTAGCCAAGAAAGGGGGGGATGCCTTTAAAATCACATCACAAACGGTATTCATTCATTATGTCGGCGTCACTAAACCCTGGCATGACTGGGCGCAATATTATGCTGAAGTAGAATACTTCAAAATAGCCAGAGCGAATTCACCGTGGAAAGATATTCCTTTATTGGCACCCACTACGTATAAACAGCTATCGCGAAAAAGCACACATTTAAAACACAATGGCCAACTCCTCGGTGCTTTTATTTTCTATGTTAAGTATTTAGTTAACAAGTACCAAACACAGAAAAAACGCTAATGCATTGATATTATTGTATTTTCAGGAATGGTTATGTTTCTGGCATATTCTATAAAGTGTTCGGTTTTTATGACCATAACCATTCCGTTTTTAGCCTTCCACTGCAGAGATTACCAAGCGGGACAACACAACTCAGGCCCCCTTTCTCGTGATCCGTACAGTTTCCTCAAAAAATCAGCAAAAATGATGGTAAAGCCATAGTTAAATACATAGAATCCCCAGCACATCCATAAGCCAGCTACTATTATGCTAGAATTGCTTTACACCGCTCTTTTCTACCTTATTCAGCCTTTGATCTGGATACGGCTTTGGGTGCGCGGACGTAAAGCTCCGGCGTACCGTAAACGCTGGGGTGAACGCTACGGTTTTTATCGCCGCCCACTGAAACCAGGCGGCATCATGCTCCATTCAGTTTCCGTGGGTGAAACGCTGGCAGCAATCCCATTAGTCCGCGCTCTGCGACATCGTTACCCGGATTTGCCGATCACGGTAACAACCATGACGCCAACCGGTTCTGAGCGCGTGCAATCTGCTTTTGGCACAGACGTTCAACATATCTATCTTCCCTATGATTTACCGGATGCACTGAACCGTTTCCTGAATAAAGTTGACCCCAAACTGGTGCTAATTATGGAAACCGAGCTCTGGCCAAATCTGATCGCCGCTCTGCATAAGCGCCATATTCCGCTGGTCATCGCCAACGCACGCCTTTCCGCTCGTTCAGCCGCTGGCTACGCTAAATTAGGGAAATTTGTTAGCAGGCTATTACGCCGCATTACGCTGATTGCTGCACAAAACGAAGAAGATGGCGCTCGCTTCATTACATTGGGAGCCAGAAGCAATCAGGTCACCGTCACCGGTAGCCTGAAGTTTGATATTTCCGTCACCCCACAGCTGGCCGCTAAAGCGGTTACGTTACGACGCCAGTGGGCACCTCATCGCCCGGTATGGATTGCGACCAGTACGCATGACGGGGAAGAAAGCATCATCATCGCAGCTCATCAGGCGCTGTTACACCAGTTCCCGAATCTTTTATTGATTCTGGTACCCAGACACCCTGAGCGCTTCCCGGATGCCATTAACCTCGTGCGCCAGGCTGGTCTAAGCTTTACCACACGCTCTTCTGGCGAAGTTCCGTCCTCAAGTACCCAGGTGGTTATTGGCGACACGATGGGTGAGTTGATGCTGCTGTACGGCATTGCCGATCTTGCTTTTGTCGGCGGCTCTCTGGTTGAGCGTGGTGGGCACAACCCACTGGAAGCAGCGGCACATGCCATTCCTGTATTGATGGGCCCACATACCTTTAACTTCAAAGACATTTGCGCCCGACTGGAACAGGCAAGTGGGTTGATTACCGTCACCGACGTCACCACGCTGGTGAAAGAGATTTCGTCCCTACTGACCGATGAAGATTATCGTAATTTTTATGGTCGCCATGCTGTTGAAGTACTGTATCAAAATCAGGGCGCGCTACAGCGTCTGCTGCAGCTGCTGGAACCTTACCTGCCACCCAAAACGCATTGAGGGCTGTCATGCAAAAACGGGCGATTTATCCAGGAACCTTCGATCCCATAACTAACGGCCATCTTGATATCGTGACACGTGCGACAAGCATGTTTGATCACGTGATCCTGGCAATTGCCGCAAGCCCCAGTAAAAAACCGATGTTCACGCTGGAAGAACGCGTTCAACTGGCACAGCAGGCAACGGCGCATCTGGGTAATGTAGACGTCATGGGATTTAGCGATTTAATGGCAAACTTTGCCCGCGATAATCAGGCTAATATTCTGATTCGTGGCCTGCGCGCGGTAGCAGATTTTGAGTATGAAATGCAGCTGGCGCACATGAACCGCCACCTAATGCCGCAATTGGAAAGCGTCTTTCTGATGCCTTCTAAAGAGTGGTCGTTTATTTCATCATCGCTGGTTAAAGAAGTCGCCCGCCACCAGGGTGACGTGACCCACTTCCTGCCCAAGAATGTTCATCAGGCGCTAATGGATAAGCTGAAGTAGCGCATTTAGCCGGGTAAGCCGACAAGGTTTATCCGGCCTGCAATGAATGTTATTTCTGACAGCGACGGCAGTAGAACGTCGTTCGCTGAGCGTGCTTAGTCGCAACAATTGGCGCTCCGCATACGCGGCAAGGCTCACCTTCACGTCCATAAACCTGTAATTCCTGAGCAAAATAGCCTGGCTTACCGTCACTTTGCAGAAAATCTTTCAGCGTCGTTCCACCCTGCTCGATAGAGCGCAGCAATACAGCCTTAATCACGCGCACCAGCAGCTCACACTCATCTTTCGACAGCGATGATGCCAGGCGGTCAGGGTGAATACCAGCCGCAAAGAGAGACTCACTGGCGTAGATATTTCCCACCCCCACCACCAGCTTGTTATCCATCAGCCAGGGTTTTATCGCCATTTTCTTCTTTGCGCATTTCTGCTGGAGATAAACGGCGTTGAAATCGTCGCTCAGCGGCTCTGGGCCAAGATGAGCGAGGACATTATGTCCATCCAGTTCTTTCGTCCACAGCCAGGCGCCAAAACGTCGAGGATCGGTATACCGTAGGACTTTGCCATTACTCATCACTAAGTCGACGTGATCATGCTTTTCTGCGGGAAGTTCTTCAGGAAGAATACGCAGACTACCCGACATCCCCAGATGAATGATAATCCAGCCATCCGCCAGTTCCAGCAGCAGGTATTTCGCGCGGCGCTGTACGCTCAGTACAGGTTTATCGCTCAGGCGATAGATTTCCTCAGATACCGGCCAGCGCAAACGACCATTACGCACAGTGGCGTGTAGAATCGTCGCCCCTACCAGATGCGGCTCAATACCACGGCGACTGGTTTCGACTTCAGGTAATTCAGGCATAGCATCTCCGGCGCTGTAACAGGTCTCATTAATATGGGGACGGCCAGAAAACAAAAAACCCCGCCGAGGCAGGGTTTTTCTTTACATCAAAACGAGAATTATTTGATTTTCGCTTCTTTGTACAGAACGTGCTGACGGACAACTGGATCGAATTTTTTCAGTTCCAGTTTTTCCGGTTTAGTACGTTTGTTCTTCGTGGTGGTGTAGAAGTGACCTGTACCAGCAGAAGAAACCAGCTTGATTTTCTCACGAATACCTTTAGCCATGATTTATTTCCTCGTTAAGTACTTAGTACTTTTCGCCACGGGCACGCAGTTCGGACAGAACTGTTTCGATGCCTTTCTTATCAATTACACGCATACCTTTAGCAGATACACGCAGGGTGACAAAACGCTTCTCGCTCTCAACCCAAAAACGGTGAGAGTGCAGGTTAGGCAGGAAACGGCGTTTAGTCGCGTTCAGTGCGTGGGAACGGTTGTTACCGGTCACCGGACGCTTGCCAGTAACTTGGCAGACTCGGGACATGTCTATTCTCCAAAAATCAAATTAGCTCGAGCTTCGTATGGGGTATCGGCGCCTCGTCAGGCTTTACAGCCCGGTCATCGCATAGTTCTAAGTGAACTCTCGATTGCCAGGCCCAAATGCCAAACCCGAGATTCTCAAAGGTGGCGTAGTATACGCTGACCCGGCGTTATGCTCAAGTCCCGAACAGACAAAGATCCCGATGGATCGCGTAAAGTGCGTTAAATCCAACCGCGTTCCGCAAAAGAAACGTACTCTCCGCGCCCAATGACCAGATGATCAAGCACCCGGATATCCATGAACTGACAGCATTTCACAACACGCTCGGTGATGAGTTTATCTGCTTTACTCGGCTCTGCACAACCCGAAGGGTGATTATGTGCAAGGATCACCGCTGACGCATTCATTTTTATCGCTTCACGGACAATTTCTCGCGGATGCACCTCAACATGGCTAAGCGTGCCGGAAAAAAGTTTGCTGTGTTTAATCACGCGATGTTGAGAATCCATAAAGATCACCAGAAAGATCTCGCGTTCCTCTTGCGCGAGCTGGCTTTGCAGAAATTCTCGCGCCATTTCCGGGCTAAGTAACGCGCGCTCCTCCATCACTCGCACGTTATGGTAGCGCCTTGCCAGTTCGGCAATCCCTTTAAGCTGTGCATACTTCGCAAGGCCAATGCCGTGAACGTGGCTAAACGCCATATAGTCTGCTGATAACAGGCCATACAGCGAACCAAAATGCTGAATCAATTCTTTTGCCAGCGTCAGCACATCTTTACTCAGAATCCCGGTGCGTAAAAAAAGCGCCAGCAGCTCAACATCGCTAAGTGAACCAGCCCCCTGCGCTAACAGTTTTTCCCGGGGCATCATACGTCCTGTATTTTCCATGCTTCCCCCTCCTTTCGCGTCCGCATAGTGGCATAACGCCTGTCGCGAATCGACGCTCTGTTATCGCTTCTTCGTAGCGGCTCGCAAACTGAAGCGCGGGCAAAAGCACGACTCATTGCGGATTGTGATAAAATATCCGCCTTCTGGTGAAACCCAACAGGAAAGATCATGATGAGCCTGGCCGGTAAAAAAATCGTACTTGGCGTCAGTGGCGGCATAGCTGCCTACAAAACCCCTGAACTGGTGCGTCGTTTACGGGAACGCGGCGCTGACGTCCGCGTGGCGATGACCGAAGCGGCAAAAGCGTTTATTACTCCCCTGAGCTTACAAGCGGTTTCGGGTTATCCCGTTTCCGACAGCCTGCTTGACCCCGCAGCCGAAGCCGCAATGGGTCATATTGAACTGGGTAAATGGGCCGATTTGGTTATTCTGGCCCCCGCCACGGCAGATCTGATTGCTCGCGTCGCAGCAGGTATGGCCAACGATCTGGTTTCAACAATCTGTCTGGCGACTCCTGCTCCTGTTGCAGTACTGCCGGCCATGAACCAGCAAATGTACCGCGCCGCCGCCACTCAACATAATCTTGACGTCCTCGCCTCCCGCGGTTTGCTTATCTGGGGACCCGACAGTGGTAGTCAGGCATGTGGCGATATCGGGCCTGGCCGTATGCTGGATCCCTTAACAATTGTGGATATAGCGGCAGAACATTTTTCGTCTGTAAACGATCTGCAACATCTCAATATCATGATTACGGCGGGCCCGACGCGTGAACCGCTGGATCCCGTGCGTTACATTTCCAATCACAGCTCCGGGAAAATGGGATTTGCTATCGCCGCCGCTGCCGCAAAACGCGGGGCAAACGTCACGCTAGTGTCGGGTCCTGTTTCGTTACCCACACCGCCATTTGTGCAGCGCATTGATGTAATGACCGCGCTGGAAATGGAAGCAGCCGTGCAATCTTCAGTGCAGCAGCAGCATATTTTTATTGGCTGCGCCGCAGTTGCTGATTATCGCGCGGAGACCGTCGCCCACGAAAAAATCAAAAAGCAGGCGACGCAGGGCGATGAATTAACAGTAAAAATGATCAAGAACCCGGATATTATTGCCGGCGTTGCCGCACTGGATGCTAACCGTCCTTTTGTCGTTGGGTTTGCCGCCGAAACAAATAATGTGGAAGAATATGCCCGGCAAAAACGCCTCCGCAAAAACCTTGATGTGATCTGCGCGAACGATGTTTCGCTTTCTACTCAAGGATTTAACAGCGACAGCAACGCATTACACCTTTTTTGGCAGGATGGAGATAAAGTCTTACCGCTTGAGCGCAAAGAACTCCTGGGCCAATTATTACTCGACGAGATCGTGACCCGTTATGATGAAAAAAATCGACGTTAAAATTCTGGACCCGCGCGTAGGGAAACAATTTCCGCTCCCGACGTACGCCACCTCTGGTTCTGCCGGACTTGACCTGCGTGCCTGTCTTGATGACGCCGTAGAATTAGCGCCTGGCGCAACGACGCTGGTGCCAACCGGGTTAGCCATCCATATCGCCGATCCCTCACTGGCCGCGGTGATGTTGCCACGCTCTGGTCTGGGTCATAAGCACGGTATCGTATTGGGTAACCTGGTCGGTTTGATTGATTCCGACTATCAGGGTCAGCTGATGGTATCCATCTGGAACCGTGGCCAGGATAGCTTCACCATTGAACCTGGTGAACGTATTGCACAGATGGTCTTTGTACCGGTTGTGCAGGCTGAATTTAATCTGGTGGAAGAGTTTGAAGCCACCGATCGTGGCGAAGGCGGCTTCGGCCATTCCGGGCGCAAGTAACCCGTAAAGAAGCATCCCGCAGCGTAATAACGCAATAACATACCGCAAACAGTCGTTTGCGGTCGCTGTGTGGATGCCTGCCTGGCAAGTGCTTATTTTCAGGGGTATTTTGTAACATGGTAGAAAAGCAAACTGCGAAAAGGAATCGTCGCGAAGAAATACTTCAGTCTCTGGCGCTGATGCTGGAATCCAGTGATGGAAGCCAGCGCATCACGACAGCAAAACTGGCAGCCTCTGTGGGCGTTTCCGAAGCGGCATTGTATCGCCATTTTCCCAGCAAGACCCGCATGTTCGATAGCCTGATTGAGTTTATCGAAGATAGTCTGATTACCCGTATCAATCTGATCTTAAAAGATGAAAAGGACACCAACGCACGTCTGCGCCTGATCGTTCTGCTGATTTTAGGGTTCGGTGAACGTAACCCCGGTCTGACGCGCATTCTGACCGGGCATGCGCTCATGTTTGAACAGGATCGTCTGCAAGGCCGTATTAACCAGCTTTTTGAACGCATTGAGGCACAGTTGCGCCAGGTTCTGCGAGAAAAAAGAATGCGTGAAGGCGAAGGTTACACCGTAGATGAAACGCTGCTGGCCAGTCAGTTACTGGCTTTCTGTGAAGGTATGTTATCTCGTTTCGTGCGCAGCGAATTTAAATACCGTCCAACGGATGACTTTGACACCCGCTGGCCGTTAGTTGCCGCACAGTTGCAGTAACGACTTCGTTTTGTCCGGCCTACGTAAACCGTAGGCCCGGTAAGTGCGTAGGCCGGATAAGCGCAACGCCATCCGGCAGTTCTTATACGCCGAACTCTTCGCGATATGCTCGCACGGCTGCCAGATGCTCTGCCATTTCAGGCTTCTCTTCCAGATAGGCAATCAAGTCTTTCAGGGTAACAATAGAAATCACCTTGCAACCATAGTCTCGCTCTACTTCCTGGATAGCTGAAATCTCGCCACGTCCACGTTCCTGACGATCGAGAGAAATCAATACGCCAGCAAGCCGTGCGCCATTCGCCTGGATAATCTCCATTGACTCACGAATCGCTGTCCCGGCGGTGATCACATCATCAACCAACATCACACGACCTTGTAGCGCACTCCCTACCAGGTTACCGCCTTCGCCGTGGGTCTTCGCCTCTTTACGGTTAAAGCAGTACGGTAAATCTTTGTCATGATGCTCCGCCAGTGCAACAGCTGTTGTGGTAGCGATAGGAATACCTTTGTACGCCGGGCCAAACAGCAGATCAAAATCAATACCGGAATCCACCAGCGCCTCGGCATAAAAACGGCCTAGCAGTGCCAGATCGCGCCCGGTATTAAACAGCCCGGCGTTGAAGAAATAGGGGCTTTTGCGCCCGGATTTCAGCGTAAATTCGCCAAACTTTAGTACCTGCTTGCTAAGCGCAAACTCAATAAACTGGCGCTGATACGGTTTCATGGATTCGCTCCTCATCTCACTTTATTACAGACAAAAAAAAGGCGACTAATCAGTCGCCTTTAAAATCAATTTTCTAACGCCGCCTTCTGCGTCGCTACAATGGACTCGATTCCCCCTCGGGCCAATGCCAGCAGGGTGAGTAGCTCTTCGTGGCTGAAGGGCTCGCCTTCTGCCGTACCTTGCACCTCAATAATGCGACCGTCTTCGGTCATCACTACGTTCATGTCGGTCTCTGCGGCAGAATCTTCAACGTATTCCAGGTCGCAGAGTGCTTCGCCATTCACAATACCTACGGAGACCGCCGCGACCATCCCTTTCATTGGGTTGGTTTTCAGCTTACCGCTTGCTACCAGTTTGTTCAGCGCGTCAGCCAAAGCGACACAAGCACCGGTAATGGATGCGGTACGCGTACCACCATCAGCC
Source organism: Citrobacter sp. RHBSTW-00671 (assembly GCF_014103415.1). NCBI lineage: Bacteria > Pseudomonadati > Pseudomonadota > Gammaproteobacteria > Enterobacterales > Enterobacteriaceae > Citrobacter > Citrobacter sp. RHBSTW-00671. The sequence continues at coordinate 611,140 of NZ_JABXPR010000001.1, read as the reverse complement.
TGGATAACATCGCAGTCCAGCGTAATGGTGAACTCGCCAAGGGTTTTCAGGTCAACTGCGGCACGCAGCGCACGCGCAATAAGACGCTGAATCTCCATGGTGCGGCCACCCTGCTTACCTTTCGCCGCTTCGCGCGCGTTACGGGTATGCGTGGCACGCGGCAGCATGCCATATTCTGCGGTGATCCATCCCTGGCCCTGGCCTTTCAGGAAACGCGGAACACCTTCATCAATAGACGCGGTGCACAACACTTTGGTATCACCAAATTCGACCAGCACGGAGCCTTCAGCGTGTTTTGTATAATTACGGGTCAGGGTGACGGGACGCACCTGATTGGCACTACGACCTGCTGGACGCATGATAAAATCTCCGGCTTGAAACGAATGTGGCTGCGCATTATACGGACTTCCGACGGTTATTCCTATCCTGACAAGACGTGGATGGCTATAATCCTCTCATCTCATCGTCAAAAACAGGAACGTCTATGATCCGCAGCATGACCGCCTACGCCCGGCGTGAAATCAAGGGTGAATGGGGTAGCGCTACCTGGGAAATGCGCTCGGTAAACCAGCGTTATCTGGAAACCTATTTTCGTCTGCCGGAGCAGTTCCGTAGTCTTGAACCTGTTGTGCGTGAGCGCATCCGCACACGTCTGACACGCGGTAAAATCGAATGCACGCTGCGTTTTGAACCTGATGCCAGCGCACAAGGCGAGCTTATTCTGAATGAAAAGCTCGCTAAACAGCTCGTTAGCGCTGCTAACTGGGTCAAGATGCAGAGCGATGAAGGCGAAATTAATCCGGTCGATATCCTGCGCTGGCCGGGTGTAATGGCCGCTCAGGAGCAAGACCTGGATGCTATTGCCGCTGAAATCCTCGCCACGCTTGACGGTACACTGGATGATTTCATTGTCGCACGTGAAACTGAAGGTCAGGCGCTGAAGGCGCTGATCGAGCAACGCCTGGAAGGCGTCAGCGCTGAAGTGGCGAAGGTACGTGCGCATATGCCGGAGATTCTGCAATGGCAGCGTGAGCGTCTGGTCGCCAAACTGGAAGACGCGCAGGTGCAACTGGAAAATAACCGTCTTGAGCAAGAATTGGTGCTGATGGCGCAGCGCATCGATGTGGCAGAAGAGTTAGATCGTCTGGAAGCCCACGTCAAAGAAACCTACAACATTCTGAAGAAAAAAGAGGCCGTTGGCCGTCGTCTGGACTTCATGATGCAGGAATTCAACCGTGAGTCGAACACTCTGGCATCCAAGTCCATCAATGCCGAGGTGACGAATTCTGCGATTGAGCTGAAGGTATTGATCGAGCAAATGCGCGAGCAGATTCAGAATATCGAGTAATTTTGCGTACCATGCCTATGCTATCGTAAAGCACAGGATAGCCTGCTAAATGCGGGCTATCCCTACCGTCAATAAGTGCTGATTGATATAAAATTGGAGTAATTATTTATCTGGCATATATTTGTCGTTATAAAGACTCTTCAGAATATCAACCCGAACAGCTTTGCTGCTGTTCATCTTCACTACTGTCAGTACTTCATCAGACCCCCTGAGGCGCCAGCATTCTGCCTCTATATCGCATTTTTCCTGTTTTTCATAGCCCACCATTGAGAGATATTCACTAATCTTCCCCGTATCCCTGGTATCATGGAACGTCACACTCCATACATCAGCCTTAGGGCCAGAAATAAGAGCCGCATATAACTATTACCATCAGAACTATTATGGCTGCCTGTTTCATATGTTTCCCTTTTTTACCAGTTAACGACCGTTCCATCTCTGGAAACTATTTTAACGTTACCAGACCTAAAATCGCTGTAAGGTATCACTGTTCTCATGAATGAGGGTAAAACACCTTTTACAGGAAGAGCTAAAGCTGATTTCATCGGATCGGGAAATAAAATCGGTTGGAATGAGGTGTTTTTAAAAGAGCCGATTGGACCATAATAATCCCAACGTCTGAGGGCTTCATCTTTGCTGACGGGCTGCAATAGCGGGAATGGGTTACTATATGAGACTACGCGGTAGAACCCCAGCAAATCGGATACTAAATCCTCACCACTGAAACCGCTGTCGGTGTAAAGATAAAAGGGGAAATTTGACTGTAAACCTTCAAAACGATGAGCTAATGCTCACCCTGGTGTATATCCGAGAGTAACTTTCTGACATCATCTCCTCGAGCATGTCCCATATCTATCCAGCCCAAAACTTCGGTGTAGATTATCTCACTTCTTAAAATTCCAGCCTCTCTGCCATCCTGAATTTCTTCTCTTACGCTCATGTCTATCACTCCGACTGACTAAATGCTGAAGATTTTGCTGTAAATGCCCCTACACACATAGAAGCGATAGCTGAGGGGACCATTTTTCAGAATAGAGGCCGCTGAATATCAGAGTTTACTCATGATGACTTCCCTAATGGCTTCTGGCGTGTCAACTTGTTCTATGGTCGGGGAGTGATAGCTTGATGAAATATCATACGTAGCCCGCCAGTAAACGGCGGCGCTACGTGTTTTTTTCGATGAGCATGTTTATAACCTCTCACTACGCATTATATTTTCTCATCATTTATCAGTATCGCCAATATCATGAAGCGCATGCCATATGGCATTTTCATCAAATCAGCATTAGCTGTAGTTATTAAAATCGTTTCACCTTAGAAAATCTCAATCGTGACAGTGCGCACAAATCGTTAACCTTAGCCCCCAGCAAATCAGGGGGAAGACATGCTGTTACACGTTTTATATTTAATTGGTATCACAGCTGAAGCCATGACGGGGGCGCTTGCGGCAGGTCGTCGTCGTATGGATACATTTGGCGTCATTATTATTGCCACTGCGACCGCCATTGGCGGTGGTTCGGTACGCGACATTCTTCTCGGCCACTATCCGCTTGGCTGGGTAAAGCATCCTGAATACGTCATTATCGTGGCAGCCGCTGCGGTACTGACAACGATTATTGCTCCCGTGATGCCCTACCTGCGTAAAATATTCCTCGTACTGGATGCGCTGGGCCTGGTGGTCTTCTCTATTATTGGCGCACAGGTGGCGCTGGATATGGGTCACGGGCCGATTATCGCCGTGGTCGCTGCGGTTACCACCGGCGTCTTCGGTGGCGTGTTACGCGACATGTTCTGCAAACGCATCCCGCTCGTATTTCAGAAAGAACTTTATGCCGGCGTGTCATTTGCCGCTGCCGTGCTGTACATCGTGCTGCAACATTATGTCTCCAGCCACGATGTGGTGGTGATATCTACCCTACTGTTCGGCTTTACAGCACGTTTACTGGCACTGCGCCTGAAGTTGGGACTACCGGTATTTTATTATCGCCATGAAGGCCATTAAGGCATAAAACCCGCGATACGCTGAGCAGCTAACCAGTTGCTCAGCGCAGTGATTTCTCGATCCTCCAGCCACTGAATAACCCGTCGTGTCCTCTGCCCCCCCATGGAAGGAAGCTGCCGCCAGCTTTGTTCATCGCGGTCCTGCAATTGTTGCCACGAATCATCCCGACTGGCATTCAGCGTTGCCTGTGTTAACGGTATTCCCATGGCGATAACCCAGCGCGTGAACGGGAGATGGCGCGACAGATTAAACTGATGCCATATCTTCTCCCCTTTGCTCACGCCTAATGTGGACTGGATCTGCTCCTGAGTTAATCCGAGCCAGGAAAAGATATGCTCAAAACGATACGCCTGATGCAGTTCCCGCCACCCCGCTTCGCCAATACCTTCTAATTCCAGCACCTCTTTTGCGCCCAGCCAAACCAGTCTGGCAATAAACTGCTCGTAACACCCCGGCGTGGCATAAAAACAGGTCATTGAATTGAAGCGACCCTCAGGCGGCTTTGGCTTAGTGCGTTGAGTGCTACGCCAGACCACTTCGTCGATTCGGGGGATCCCCTGACCTGCCAGACTTATCAGAATATGATCTCCAGGTGCGATATCCCATTCATTCCAGCGACGTACAGAGCCAATATTGACGCGTTGCACTCGTTTATCGTCCAGCATGATGGGCTCCAACATAGCAACAACGGCAATTTTCCCACTTTTACCAACTGAAAACTGAATATCTGTAACCTCTGATACCTGAGCCACCGGGGGATATTTCCACGCAGCCAGCCAGTCGCCCTGCCCGGGTACCCAGTATCGCGCCTGCGGTTCTTTCCCCGATCGCACCACGACACCATCCGTCACAAAAGGGAGCGCCGAAGTCCACCACCTGACGCGGGTATGTTCTACATCGTCCGCATTCTTCACAGCCTGAGTATAGCGCTGTGCAAAACTGAACCCGGCAGCGGTGAGTTGCTCCAGCCTTTCCGACATGACCGCCGGACCATCAGGCCAGGCCCAGATAAATATGTTCAGAGAGCGTAATAACTCCGGCGTGTGCTGCCGCATCATCATTCCGGCAACCTTAGAACGGGCATTTATACCGCCTTTCTTTTGCTGGATATGCCCATCCTGCTGCAAAAAAATCTCCCCCTGCAGCGTGCTGTTAGCAAGCAGTCCTCTGACGGTCCGCGGTATTGAAGGCATCTGGAGAACCTTTTGCGTCCAGTCCTCACCTTTGAGGCCGTTACCACGGCTAATCGCCTTAATCAGATTGCCATCCCGATAAACCAGCGTTACCGCAACACCGTCTACCTTTGGTTGCACCCAGAGATCGCTACGCGTCTGCATCCATTGCTGCACCGCTTGCTTATCCGCCAGCTTACGAACCCCCGTATGAGGAACAGGGTGCAATATTGAGCCGCTTATCGGTGGCGCAGACAGGTCTGTCTGTGAATCACCTCCGAAACAGCGCTGCCATTGGCGTAGTTGCGCATTCAACTGATCATAAATACCGTCATCTACGACACTCACACCCTGCTGCCAATAACTATCATTCCATTGCGTTATCTGCTGTTGTAGTCGCGACATTTCCTCGTTTGCCCGATCCGCAGACCAGGCGGGACACGCGGCCCCAGCCCGCAAATGGCAGAACAGCAACGCCAGCACAATGCTTTTCCATAACCCCATACCGCCTCCGCCTGAAAATGCGTTTCCCGGCAGGTATAGCGCAAAGCCTCATCGAAACAGAGCGGCAAAAATTCATCATGCGAACAGCTTTCCTGGCATTTTCACTTTTTGCAGCAAACCTCCAGTAAAACAGGAAACTGGTACGCAAAACGCAATAAACATGCGCAAAAAGTGTGACAAGGGCTACGTCACATAGCGGCTACGTGTATAATAAGCCCGTATGTAGGCTCTCTTTCGACAATCACATACATTAAGATACTCATGGCTCAAGGCACGCTTTATATTGTTTCTGCCCCCAGTGGCGCGGGTAAATCCAGCCTGATTCAGGCTTTATTAAAGACCCAACCGTTGTATGACACCCAGGTTTCTGTTTCACACACCACGCGCGCACCGCGCCCGGGGGAAGTGCATGGTGAACACTATTTCTTTGTGAACCATGACGAATTCAGAACCATGATTGGCAGAGATGCGTTCCTGGAACACGCTGAGGTATTCGGCAATTATTACGGCACTTCGCGTGAGACGATTGAGCAAGTATTAGCATCCGGCGTAGATGTCTTTTTAGATATCGACTGGCAAGGTGCACAGCAAATTCGTGAAAAAATGCCGCATGCACGCAGCATTTTTATTTTGCCACCTTCTAAGATTGAACTGGACCGCCGTCTCCGCGGCCGCGGGCAGGATAGCGAAGAAGTGATCGCAAAACGTATGGCGCAAGCTGTTGCAGAAATGAGCCATTACGCCGAATATGATTATCTTATTGTGAATGATGATTTCGATACCGCCCTGGGCGATTTGAAAACCATCATTCGCGCCGAACGTCTGCGCATGAGCCGCCAAAAGCAGCGTCATGACGCTTTAATCAGCAAACTGTTGGCAGACTGAACCCACATTCAGTATCATGCCCAGTCATTTCTTCACCTGTGGAGCATTTTAAGTATGGCACGCGTAACTGTTCAGGACGCTGTAGAGAAAATTGGTAACCGTTTTGACCTGGTACTGGTCGCCGCGCGTCGCGCTCGTCAGATGCAGGTAGGCGGAAAGGATCCGCTCGTACCGGAAGAAAACGATAAAACTACCGTTATCGCGCTGCGCGAAATCGAAGAAGGTCTGATCAACAACCAGATCCTCGACGTACGTGAGCGCCAGGAACAGCAAGAGCAGGAAGCCGCTGAATTACAAGCCGTTACCGCTATTGCTGAAGGTCGTCGTTAATCACAAAGCGGGTCGCCCTTGTATCTGTTTGAAAGCCTGAATCAACTGATTCAAAACTACCTGCCGGAAGACCAGATTAAGCGTCTTCGGCAGGCGTATCTCGTTGCACGTGACGCTCACGAGGGCCAAACACGTTCAAGCGGTGAACCCTATATCACGCACCCGGTAGCGGTAGCCTGCATTCTGGCCGAGATGAAACTCGACTATGAAACGCTAATGGCTGCGCTGCTGCATGACGTGATTGAAGATACCCCTGCCACCTACCAGGATATGGAACAGCTTTTTGGTAAAAGCGTTGCTGAACTGGTAGAAGGGGTATCAAAGCTTGATAAGCTTAAGTTTCGCGATAAGAAAGAGGCGCAGGCCGAAAACTTTCGCAAGATGATTATGGCGATGGTGCAGGATATCCGCGTCATTCTCATCAAACTTGCCGACCGAACCCACAACATGCGCACGCTGGGCTCATTACGCCCGGATAAGCGTCGCCGCATCGCTCGTGAAACCCTCGAAATCTACAGTCCGCTGGCACACCGTTTAGGTATCCACCACATTAAAACCGAGCTGGAAGAGTTGGGTTTTGAAGCGCTGTACCCAAACCGCTATCGCGTGATTAAAGAAGTGGTTAAAGCCGCTCGCGGCAACCGCAAAGAGATGATCCAAAAAATCCTCTCGGAAATCGAAGGGCGTTTGCAAGAGGCAGGCATTCCGTGTCGCGTAAGCGGGCGTGAGAAGCATCTGTACTCGATTTACTGCAAAATGGTGCTCAAAGAGCAGCGTTTTCACTCGATCATGGATATCTACGCATTTCGCGTCATCGTTCATGATTCCGATACCTGCTATCGCGTACTCGGCCAGATGCACAGCCTGTACAAACCACGTCCTGGTCGCGTGAAAGACTATATCGCCATTCCGAAAGCGAACGGATATCAGTCTTTGCACACCTCAATGATCGGCCCTCATGGCGTCCCGGTTGAAGTACAGATTCGTACTGAAGACATGGACCAGATGGCGGAGATGGGTGTTGCAGCGCACTGGGCTTACAAAGAGCACGGCGGCGAAAGCAGCACCACTGCGCAAATCCGCGCTCAGCGCTGGATGCAAAGTCTGCTGGAACTGCAGCAGAGCGCCGGTAGCTCGTTTGAATTTATTGAAAGCGTCAAATCTGATCTCTTCCCGGATGAGATTTATGTTTTCACACCGGAAGGGCGAATTGTCGAATTGCCTGCCGGTGCAACACCTGTCGACTTCGCCTATGCTGTGCATACCGATATCGGTCACGCCTGCGTTGGCGCCCGCGTTGACAGACAGCCTTACCCGCTTTCACAACCGCTCTTTAGCGGCCAGACCGTTGAGATTATTACCGCGCCGGGCGCACGTCCGAACGCAGCGTGGCTCAACTTCGTCGTCAGTTCGAAAGCGCGCGCCAAGATTCGCCAACTGTTGAAAAACCTCAAGCGCGATGATTCCGTCAGTCTGGGGCGTCGACTGCTCAACCATGCCCTGGGCGGTAGCCGTAAACTGGCTGAGATCCCTCCAGAGAGCATCCAGCGCGAGCTTGAGCGCATGAAGCTCGCCACGCTTGACGATCTGCTCGCGGAAATCGGTCTGGGTAACGCCATGAGCGTGGTGGTAGCGAAAAACCTCCAGCAGGGCGAAGCAACAGCGAACGTACCAGCACAATCTGGTCACGGTCATCTGCCGATCAAAGGTGCAGACGGTGTGCTGATTACCTTCGCGAAATGCTGTCGCCCAATTCCAGGCGATCCAATCATTGCCCACGTCAGTCCGGGTAAAGGTCTGGTGATCCACCATGAGTCCTGCCGTAATATTCGTGGCTACCAGAAAGAGCCAGAGAAGTTTATGGCAGTGGAATGGGATAAAGAAACAGAGCAGGAATTCATCACCGAGATTAAGGTGGATATGTTTAACCACCAGGGTGCTCTGGCGAACCTGACGGCGGCAATCAACACGACCACCTCCAATATTCAGAGTCTGAATACGGAAGAGAAAGATGGCCGCGTGTATAGTGCCTTTATTCGCCTGACAGCACGAGATCGTGTGCACCTGGCGAATATCATGCGCAAAATCCGCGTCATGCCGGACGTGATAAAAGTCACCCGTAACCGAAACTAGTCTTATGAATGAACAGCGCTATGCACGTATCCGCGAGATGCTCGCACGTCGTCAGCCCGATCTGACCGTCTGCATGGAGCAGGTTCACAAACCTCATAACGTTTCTGCGATTATTCGTACTGCAGATGCGGTCGGCGTGCACGAAGTCCACGCCGTCTGGCCGGGTAGCCGCATGCGCACTATGCTCTCTTCTGCCGCAGGCAGTAACAGTTGGGTGCAAGTCAAGACCCACCCGACTATTGGCGATGCTGTCACACATTTAAAAAGCCAGGGTATGCAGGTTCTGGCAACCCATCTGTCAGATAACGCCGTGGATTTTCGCGAGATTGATTACACACGCCCCACCTGCATCCTGATGGGCCAGGAGAAAACCGGCATCACTCAGGAAGCGTTGGATCTGGCTGATCAGGACATCATCATTCCCATGACTGGCATGGTGCAGTCGCTGAACGTTTCTGTCGCCTCCGCGCTGATTCTGTACGAAGCACAGCGCCAGCGGCAAAACGCGGGGATGTACCGACGAGAAAACAGCATGCTGCCACAAGATGAGCAGCAGCGTTTACTGTTTGAAGGCGGTTATCCGGTGCTGGCGAATGTCGCTAAGCGCAAAGGTCTTCCCTACCCTCACGTAAACACGCAGGGCGAAATTGAAGCCGATGCAACGTGGTGGGCCACTATGCAATCTGCGAGATAAACGCGATGAAAGGCCGTTTACTGGATGCCATCCCACTCAACTCTCTGACCGGCGTTGGCGCAGCGCAAAGCAGTAAACTGGCGAAAATTGGCCTGCACACCGTGCAGGACCTCCTGCTCCACCTCCCTCTGCGCTACGAAGATCGTACTCATCTTTACCCAATTGGCGAACTGCTGCCAGGTGTCTATGCCACCGTTGAAGGCGAAGTGCTGAACTGCAATATCACCTTCGGTGGCCGCCGGATGATGACCTGCCAGATAAGCGATGGCTCGGGTATTCTGACGATGCGCTTCTTCAATTTCAGCGCCGCGATGAAAAATAGCCTCGCGACCGGAAGACGGGTGCTGGCCTATGGCGAAGCTAAACGTGGGAAATATGGCGCCGAGATGATCCATCCGGAATATCGCGTACAGGGCGATCTCAGCACGCCGGAACTCCAGGAAACGCTCACGCCGGTTTACCCGACAACCGAAGGTGTGAAGCAGGCCACGCTGCGCAAGCTGACCGATCAGGCACTGGATTTGCTTGATACCTGCGCCATTGCCGAACTGCTACCACCGGAATTACTACAAGGGATGATGAGCCTGCCAGAAGCTCTGCGCACGCTGCACCGTCCACCGCCGTCACTCCAGCTAAGCGATCTGGAAACCGGACAACATCCGGCACAGCGACGTTTGATTCTGGAAGAACTGCTGGCCCACAACCTCAGCATGTTGGCGTTACGCGCCGGAGCCCAGCGTTTTCACGCCCAGCCGCTGAGCGCGAACGATACGCTGAAAAATAAGCTACTGGCAGCCCTCCCCTTTAAGCCAACCGGCGCGCAGGCGCGGGTAACCGCCGAGATTGAACGCGACATGGCGCTGGATGTCCCGATGATGCGACTGGTACAGGGTGATGTTGGTTCCGGAAAAACGCTGGTTGCGGCACTTGCTGCTCTACGGGCAATTGCACATGGCAAGCAAGTTGCGCTGATGGCCCCCACCGAACTCCTGGCTGAGCAGCACGCAAATAACTTCCGCAACTGGTTTGCACCGCTGGGAGTTGAAGTGGGCTGGCTGGCCGGCAAGCAAAAGGGTAAAGCACGTCAGGCACAGCAGGAAGCTATTGCCAGCGGCCAGGTACAGATGATTGTCGGCACTCACGCTATTTTCCAGGAACAGGTTCAGTTCAATGGTCTGGCTCTGGTTATCATCGACGAACAACACCGCTTCGGCGTGCATCAACGCCTGGCACTATGGGAAAAAGGTCAGCAGCAGGGTTTCCACCCGCATCAATTGATCATGACCGCCACGCCAATCCCACGCACGCTGGCGATGACCGCCTATGCCGATCTCGACACGTCAGTGATTGATGAACTGCCTCCGGGACGTACACCGGTCACCACCGTCGCGATTCCGGATACCCGCCGCAGCGACATCATTGACCGTGTGCGTAACGCCTGCACGCACGAAGGACGTCAGGCGTACTGGGTCTGCACGTTGATCGAAGAGTCTGATTTACTGGAGGCCCAGGCAGCAGAGGCCACGTGGGAAGAACTTAAACTCGCTCTGCCGGAGCTTAATATTGGTCTGGTGCACGGGCGCATGAAACCTGCAGAGAAGCTGTCTGTCATGGCTGCGTTTAAACAGGGCGAAATGCATCTGCTGGTCGCCACTACAGTGATTGAAGTTGGCGTAGACGTACCTAACGCCAGCCTGATGATTATTGAAAACCCGGAGCGTCTGGGTTTAGCGCAGTTACACCAGCTGCGCGGCCGCGTCGGTCGCGGTGCAGTCGCTTCTCACTGCGTCCTGCTGTACAAATCACCGCTGTCAAAAACAGCGCAAAAGCGTCTGCAGGTGCTGCGAGACAGCAACGACGGATTCGTTATTGCGCAAAAAGATCTGGAGATCCGCGGCCCCGGTGAGCTGCTGGGTACACGCCAGACCGGAACGGCGGAATTTAAGGTGGCGGATTTACTGCGCGATCAGGCAATTATTCCGGAAGTTCAGCGCATTGCCCGCCATATTCACGAACGTTATCCACAGCAGGCAGTGGCGCTGATAGAGCGCTGGATGCCAGAAACTGAACGCTACTCCAACGCATAACCCTCTTCATCGCGGCGGTTATCACACCGCCGCACGGCCTTTATTGCGCAAAAATCGGCAACAGCAGATACAGCTTAATCACCAGTGCATTGACGATATCGATAAAGAACGCCCCCACCATCGGCACCACCAGAAACGCCATATGTGATGGACCAAAACGTTCGGTAATCGCCTGCATGTTAGCAATCGCTGTCGGCGTTGCGCCAAGGCCAAAGCCACAGTGCCCGGCAGCCAGCACCGCCGCATCGTAGTTCTTACCCATCAGGCGCCAGGTGACAAAAATCGCATACAGCGCCATGAAAACGGTCTGTACGACAAGGATTGCCAACATTGGCAGCGCCAGCGAGGCCAGTTCCCACAGCTTGAGGCTCATTAACGCCATTGCCAGGAACAGCGACAGGCTGACGTTACCAAGTACCGAAACCGCACGCTCAAACACCCGATAAAAGCCCAGTAGCGCCAGACCATTACTCAGGATCACACCGACAAACAGTACGCAGACGAAGGTCGGCAGTTCCAGCACCGTTCCCACCAACATTTGCGCAACGATTTTGCCCACCGTCAGGCAGATAGCAATCAGCGCGATGGTTTCAATCAGCACCAGCGAAGTGATGATGCGCCCAACATCCGGCTTTTCAAACGCAGTCGGTACTGCCTGATCGTCCGGCATACCATCCGGAGTCGTGGAGTGTTTTACCAGATAGCGCGCAACAGGCCCACCGATCAAGCCGCCCAGCACCAGGCCGAACGTTGCGCATGCCATTGCCACTTCAGTTGCATTAGCGAAACCATAGCGTTCAATAAACAGCTTGCTCCACGCCGCTCCAGTTCCGTGCCCACCAGAGAGCGTTATCGAACCGGCAATCAGGCCCATCAGCGGGTCGAGACCCAGCAGGCTCGCCATACCGATACCAATAGCGTTCTGCATTAATAGCAGCCCAACAACCACAATCAGAAAGATGCCCACCACGCGGCCACCCGCGCGCAGGCTGGCAATATTGGCGTTCAGGCCGATAGTTGCGAAGAACGCCAGCATCAGCGGATCGCGCAACGTCATATCAAAATTGACCTCCCAGCCCATGCTTTTTTTCAGCACCAGCAACGCGATCGCCACCAGCAATCCACCTGCTACAGGTTCGGGAATGGTATATTTTTTCAGGAAAGAGACTGACTGGACGAGCTTACGCCCCAGCAGCAACACCAGGGTTGCAGCAACCAGTGTTGATAATGTATCGAGGTAAAACATATACAGCTCCATTAGTGCGCTTTGCAGTTCTGCTACGCACGATTCATTCCAGGTCGATTTTTAGCTCTTAATGAGTTATCGGGGTGGATTTTAAGCAGAAAATGATGAAAAGTTATATAAAAATGTTTGTTTATCCGTTTTAAATATTAAGAATAGTTACTCGCAAACGTTTGCTTTTCTGTCCTGGTCAGATAAAATCACCGCTTTTCCACCATGGGATTGCCTCTGATGTCCGTTAACGCCGTAGAGTCGACAAATGCGCAACCGGTTGCGCAGACTCACAACAGTGAACTGATTTACCGTCTTGAAGATCGCCCCCCGTTAGCCCAGACCCTGTTTGCCGCCTGTCAGCATCTGCTGGCCATGTTCGTCGCGGTGATCACCCCTGCTCTGTTAATTTGCCAGGCGCTTGGTTTACCGGCTCAGGATACTCAACACATTATCAGTATGTCGCTGTTCGCCTCCGGCGTGGCTTCTATCATTCAGATCAAAGCCTGGGGACCGGTAGGTTCAGGGCTGTTATCCATTCAGGGCACCAGCTTTAACTTTGTTGCGCCGCTGATTATGGGCGGTACGGCGCTAAAAACCGGTGGCGCAGATGTCCCAACCATGATGGCGGCGCTGTTCGGTACGCTAATGCTGGCAAGCTGCACCGAGATGGTTATCTCGCGTGTCCTGCACCTGGCGCGTCGTATTATTACTCCGCTGGTCTCAGGGGTAGTAGTGATGATCATCGGCCTGTCGCTGATTCAGGTAGGTCTGACATCGATTGGCGGCGGTTACGCGGCAATGAGCGACAACACCTTTGGCGCACCGAAGAATTTGATGCTAGCTGGTGTCGTGCTGGCGCTGATTATCATTCTTAATCGCCAGCGCAACCCATACCTGCGCGTTGCGTCACTGGTGATTGCCATGGCTGCGGGCTACCTGCTGGCCTGGTTTATGGACATGCTGCCGCAAAATACCGCACCGGTAAGCCAGGACCTGCTGATGGTGCCAACGCCACTGTATTATGGCCTGGGTATCGACTGGAGTTTACTGCTGCCGCTGATGCTGGTCTTTATGATCACTTCACTGGAAACCATCGGCGATATTACGGCTACCTCCGATGTCTCCGAACAGCCGGTTTCTGGTCCGCTGTATATGAAACGCCTGAAAGGCGGCGTGCTGGCGAACGGTCTGAACTCGTTTGTTTCCGCCGTGTTCAACACCTTCCCGAACTCCTGTTTTGGCCAGAACAACGGGGTTATTCAGTTAACGGGCGTTGCCAGCCGCTACGTTGGTTTTGTGGTGGCGCTGATGTTGATCGCGCTGGGCCTGTTCCCGGCAGTCAGCGGTTTTGTACAGCATATTCCTGAGCCGGTACTGGGTGGCGCAACGCTGGTGATGTTCGGTACTATCGCAGCATCCGGCGTGCGTATCGTGTCCCGCGAGCCGCTGAACCGCCGCGCGATTCTGATTATCGCGCTGTCGCTGGCCGTTGGTCTGGGTGTTTCCCAGCAGCCGCTGATTCTCCAGTTCGCCCCGGACTGGGTGAAAAACCTGCTCTCTTCCGGTATCGCCGCCGGCGGTATTACCGCAATCGTTCTGAATCTGGTATTCCCGCCAGAAAAGCAATAAGCAAAATGCGGCGTTGGTTCTGAATCAACGCCGCTGTAACGCTCTTTCACCATTCCCGCCTTGAGCATTGCGCCTAAATCGTGCATAACTTGACTATGTGCACTTCGCGGGATGGAAGACCATGAAATTTATTGGAAAGCTGCTTCTTTATGTGCTGATCGCCCTTGCAGTGGCGATCCTCGGCCTTTATTTTCTACTGCAAACCCGCTGGGGCGCAGAGCATGTCAGTACCTGGGTCTCGGAGAACAGCAGCTACCATCTGGCGTTTGATACCATCGATCACCGGTTTTCCTCCCCTTCCCATATTCTGTTGAAAAACGTCACCTTTGGCCGGGATGGTCAGCCCGCAACGCTGGTCGCTAAAACGGTTGATATTGGCCTGAGCAGCCGCCAAATCACCGATCCGCTGCACGTAGACACCATTTTGTTGCAAAACGGTACGCTCAATCTTTCTCAACACACTGCGCCGCTTCCGTTCCAGGCCGATCGCCTGCAGTTACAGGATATGGCACTAAACAGCCCCGGCAGTGAGTGGAACCTGAGCGCGCAACGCGTGAACGGCGGTGTTATTCCCTGGAACCCTGAGGCGGGTAAAATTCTCGGCAACAAAGCGCAAATTCAGCTCAGCGCCAGTTCATTAACGCTTAACGACGTTCCCACCACTAACGTGCTAATTGAAGGCAGCATCGACCATGACCGAGTGACGCTTAGCAATATTGGCGCAGACGTGGCGCGTGGGGCATTAACCGGCGTGGCGCAGCGCAATGCTGATGGCAGTTGGGTCGTGGAGAATCTGCGGTTAAATGATATCCGGCTACAAAGTGATAAATCACTGGTCGATTTTTTCGCACCGCTAACCACGATTCCGTCCCTACAAATTGGTCGTCTTGAGGTGACTGATGCCCGTCTGCAAGGTCCTGACTGGGCAGTAACAGACCTCGATCTGAGTTTGCGCAATATGACCTTCAGCAAGGACGACTGGCAAACTCAGGAAGGGAAGCTGTCGATGAACGCCAGCGAGTTTATCTACGGCTCTCTGCACTTCTTCGATCCGATTCTGAACGCCGAGTTCTCACCGCAGGGCATTGCGCTGCGCCAGTTCACCACCCGCTGGGAAGGCGGTATGGTCAGAACATCCGGAAACTGGATGCGCAGCAACAAAGCGCTGGTCCTCGATGATGCTGCCATTGCCGGTCTGGAATACACGCTGCCGGAAAACTGGAAGCAGCTGTGGATGAAACCCCTGCCAGCGTGGCTAAGCAGCCTGACGCTGAAGAAATTCAGCGCCAGCCGCAATCTGGTGATTGATATCGACCCGAGTTTCCCGTGGCAGCTCACCGCGCTGGACGGCTACGGCGCTAACCTCGGGCTGGTACAGAACAATCAGTGGGGGATCTGGAGCGGGAGTGCCACCCTCAACGCTGCCGCAGCCACCTTTAACCGCACTGATGTGCGTCGTCCTTCACTGGCGCTGACGGCAAACAGCAGCACCATCAATATCAGCGAACTGAGCGCCTATACGGAAAAAGGACTGCTGGAGGCCACCGCCAGCATTTCGCAACTGCCTCAGCGCCAGACGCAGGTCAGCCTGAACGGGCGCGGCGTGCCAATGACGATCCTGCAGCAGTGGGGCTGGCCCGCACTGCCGCTTTCCGGCGATGGCAACATCCAGCTTACCGCCAGCGGCAATATTCAGGCCGATGCGCCGCTCAAGCCAACGGTCAACGGTCAGTTGCATGCGGTAAACGTGGAGAAACAGCAGGTAACGCAAACCATGCAGGCGGGCGTGGTTTCGGGGAGTGAAGTCACTGCACCACCACCTGCACAATGATTTATTGCCCGGTGGCGCTTCGCTTACCGGGCCTGCTCACGCTCATAAACGACTATATTCACTGCACAACAACCATTTCAGCGGCTCGTCCTCTTCTATCGCCGGGAAGCGTCCCCCAGGCTCAAGAAAGTGGTTATCGTGCTGGTCGTCATTCACCATTGAGATTTCCCAGCCCAATACAAATGCTTTCTCGGCCCAGAAACGATGATACAGACGGGGTGGCAGGCAGATGCCTTGCCCTGGTTTCAACACCAGCGTTTCGCCGGGCTTAACGGTTCGCCGCTGACCATCCACACTTACCTCAACAATACGCTGCGCGTCATACTGCGCATCGGGCGTGGCCCATGCCAGCTGCATACATAAATCACCGCCGCCGCGATTGACAATATCTTCCATTTTATGGGTGTGAAAATGCCATGGCGTTTGTTGATCCTGCTGAATTTGCAGCATCTTTTCGGCATACGGTTTGGGGTAGTTTGCCGAACCCAACACGCCATTGCGCAACGTCAGCAGCGTGAGCCCGCTTTGTGCAAAATCACCACGACCAAAATTGGTGACATCCCAGCCCAGCTGGAGATCGAGCACTTCATGCCACAAAGTTTGATCCTGTTGCCGCCAGGCGTCGACGGTAAAATACGCAAAGTCAGGCAGACAGATTCGAAAAGTCTCGGCGATGGCATGCGCTTTATCAACGGCATAATTAATTTGTGAACGCTTCATTCCACTTTTCCTTGTCGCGAAAGAGGCGGGTTTCCCCGCCTGCATGCCGTTAGTAAAGTGATGCTTTGCCAGTAGATCCAAACAGCTTCATTTTATGGCGGATCACATCCCGTGCGGCGCTAATCGCTTCCGGGTAAATCACGTTCGGGTCCCACCAGGTTTCTTTCGCCAGAATTTCACGCACCTTCTGGAAGTAGGCATACTTCATATCGCTGGAAATATTGATTTTGCCCACACCCAGCGTGACGGATTCGGCAATCTCCGCATCCGGGTTCGCCGAGCCGCCGTGCAGCACCAGCGGAATATCCAGCCGCCCGGCGATATCACGCAGAATGTTCATTTGCAGCTCTGGCTGCATTCCTTTCGGGTAGATCCCGTGGGCGGTACCAATCGCTACCGCCAGCGTGTCGGCTCCGGTACGGGCGATAAAGTCCTGCGCCTGAGCAGGATCGGTGTAGGTGACTTTTGATACGCCGCCTTCCACTGACGTTCCGGTCTGGCCGATCGTCCCCAACTCCCCCTCAACCGAGACCCCTACCGCATGCGCCAGTTTGACTACTTCGCGGGTCAGGGCCACGTTTTCCTCATAGGGTAGCAGCGAACCGTCGATCATCACCGAGGTAAACCCACACTGAATCGCCCGCAGGACATGTTCCACCGATGCCCCATGGTCCAGATGCAGAGTAAAGGGTACAGGGCTGCGCATCGTGATATCGCGGACATAACTAAAAAACGCATCACCGACAAAATCATGCTCGCTGGGGTGAATCGAGATAATCGCCGGCGTGTTGGTTGCTTCCGCCTCTTCGACCACTGCACGCACAAAGCAGCTATCCGCCACGTTGAAGGCGCCAATAGCAAAACCGTGCTGACGGGTAGGTTGCAGTAATTCTTTCATCGAAACTAACATGTTAATTCTCCAGTTTCAGGGTGTAGAAAGCCCTGCCAGTGCGTCATCGCAGAGGCATAGAAGGCGTTACAGAAAATGAATCAGGCTTTGCCGATAGCGCCGCTGGCCTGCAGATACGGAATAATGGCTTCTTCGCAGGCCTGTTCCATCAGGGCCAGGGCATCAACAAGTTCACAGGATTTGTCGCGACACAGGGTATGTAGCAATGCGGCTTTTCCAGCTTCAAAAACCGCCGCGCCAACGTTAATTTTGGCGACGCCAAACATCGGACAACGCTGTAGCTGGTCAAACGGCGTACCGCTGCCGCCATGTAGCGCCAGTGGCACCGTCGATAAACGGGCAATCTCTTCAAGGCGCTGGAAATCAATCGCCGGTGTCACACCCGGCGCGTACATACCGTGCGCCGTACCGACCGACACCGCCAGCACGTCGATCCCGGTCTGCTGGATAAACGGCCCAACGTCAGCAGTCTGGGTCATCAAATCAACGTTCGTCGCGTGGTCGTAGCGTGGAGCATCGGCAAGATGGCCCAACTCACCTTCCACACACAGCGAGACGCTGGCAGCCAGATCCACAACCGCACGGGTCTGACGAATGTTTTCTTCCAGCGCAAACGCCGAAGCGTCGATCATCAAGCCACTCAACCCGGCGCGAAAAGCCTGGCGAATGCGTACAGGATCTTTGCCGTGGTCCAGTGCCAGCACGACCGGCACCGAGGCTTCATCCGCCAGCGTTTTGACGACCGCAGCGGCTATCAGGGCCGGAAAATGGTCCAGATGCCCCTGATACAGATTCAGAATAATGGGCGCACGGTGTTTCTCAGCCACCCGTACCGCCGCACGGGCGCTTTCCAGGTTCATACAGTTGATGGCCAGCAGCGCATACTTCTCGCGCCAGGCTTTCGTCACCATGCTTTTCATATCGGCAAACATACAGCCTCCGGTTATTCCAGGGTGAAGGTGATTTCTTCGTCTTTCAGCTTCTGATCGCTGAGTTCGTCAAACTCCTCGTCACGCTCAGTCACCGGTTTCTTCCACAGTGAGAGCATCACACCGCAAATCACCGTACCGATCCCCAATGCCAGACAAAACAGCAGCGGGTGCGTGAAGAGTGGGACCACGAACATGCCGCCGTGCGGAACCGGACTTTCGACACCCCATACCATAATCAAGCCGCCCGCCACCGCTGATGCCACCACACAGGACCCGACCACGCGCAACAGGTCACGCGCCGCAATCGGTATAACGCCTTCGGTAATCATGCAGATCCCCATCGGGAATGCCGCCTTCAGCGCCTCACGCTCCGCACGGGTGTACTTGTGGCGCGTCAGCAGGAAGGAGAGCGTAATGCCGAACGGTGGAATCATTGACCCGACAAACTTGACCGCTTCAGGACCATACACGCCGCTAACCAGCATGCCATCCGCAAACAGCGACATGGTTTTATTTACCGGTCCGCCGAAGTCGAATGTCGCCATTGCGCCGAGGATCGCCCCCATCAGAAAACGGGACCCTCCCTGCATGGACTCCAACAGATGAATCAACGCATCCTGCAGCCAGGCAATCGGCTTGCCGATCAGCGTCATCATCAACAGGCCGCCAATCACGGTACTCAACACCGGTAGCACCATGATGGGCATCAGGCCCTGCATTGACTGTGGTAAACGGATATAACGTTTCAACAGCAGAACGGTGTAGCCAACCAGAAACCCGCCAAGCATTCCGCCAATAAAACCGGTATGAATTTCGCCACAGACAAAACCGACAATCAGACCCGGCGCAAATCCGGGGCGATCGGCAATGGAGTAGGCAATCGCCGCGCTAATCAGCGGTACAATCAGCCCCATCCCCCAACCGCCTATCTGGTTGAGCATCCAGGGTATTGTCCCTGTTTTTTCACCCACGTTAGTGCCGCCAAGTATTTGCCCCAGGGCAATACAGATCCCAGCGGCAACAATTAACGGGATCATCCACGAAATCCCCGTTAACAAATGCTTTTTAATTTCCTGAGATAGCGGAATTTTATTTTCACTCATGTGAAATCCCTCCAGAATGAGGATCGCTACTGGTTTGTGTTAACTAATGATTTTTCGACCTTTTCAAGAAACTGAATCGGTGATTTTATGACGATCTCGGTTTTCACTCGCACAATACGTTTATTTAAAAATCGTTCCTCCCCTTTTATTTTTACATCGACGGCAAGAATCACGACATCAGCCGCAGAAATATCTTCTGTCAGCAGTTCGTTCTCCGTGCCGATAGTCCCTTGGGTTTCAACTCTTATATTATGACCAAGCGCTTTGGCACCTTTAATTAACTTCTCACGGGCAATATAGGTGTGCGCAATACCCGCCGTACAGGCGGCAACACAAACAATATTCATAACATGCTCCACTTTTTATTTAGCAGACATTGGATTCAGCATATTGGCTAAATAGCTCAATAATTTTTTGTGGACTGTTTTCGACCAGTAATTGTTCAATAATGTCTTCGTCAGCCAGTGCTCCGGCAACCTGCGAGAGCAGACGAATATGCGTGGTGTTCTGATCTTCAAGACGGACGGCAAACAAAATAATGCACCGCACATTGCTGCCATCCAGCGTTTCCCAGGGAATATCCTGCCGGGTACGCCCAATAGCCAGCGTCGTATTGATCACCGCTGATGATTTTCCGTGCGGGATCGCAATATGATTTTCGAAGCCGGTCGATCCCTCAGATTCACGCTGCCAGACATCCTGAATAAACGTTTCCCGACAGCTAATAGCACCATCTTTTTGCAGAATATCCGTCAGTTCCTCAATCACCTCCGTTTTGTTTGTCGCCTTCATGTCCAAAATAACGCGATTCGTATTGAGTATTTTCGTTATGTCCATCAATCATACCTCATGGAGTTCAGACATTAATTTTCAACGACCAGTGACGTCGCCCGATGTAATTTTTCAGTAATAACCGTTTCTGTTACCCGCTTAATATCTGCATCATTGAAAAAGGCGGTGACATACACGACCGGCATAGCAACGGCAGGTAAATTTATCGTCGAGACCACCAGTTCAATATCGTCCGTCAGTACAGAGGACAGGCTGCCTGCCGACACCACACCAACAATGGTCCAGTCCGGAAAGGCGCGCAGAATGCGGCTTTTGAGTAAGTGAGAGGTGCCGATACCGGTTGAGCAGACCAGCAGCACGCGCTTTCGCGCTATCTGGCGCTCCATTGCCGCCTGAAAATGCACGGTGAGATATCCCACCTCATCTTCCGATACCGCCCGCTTGCCCCAACCGCTAAACACCCGATTCACCGCGCACTGGGTCAACAGCCAGACGTCCTGCAGCTCGCCTTTGATGTCCTCCAGCAGCGGATTGCGAATGCGGATCTGGTAGTTAAGCCGGTTAATCAGTGGCTTAATATGAATCAGCAATCCGTCATATAGCGCACTATCCTGGCTGAGATCGCTGTCGACCATCTCGGCGAAGGTGGCAATCAGTCGATGGGTAATCAACCGCGCTTCATCGCTGGAGTGCATATGACCAATGGCACTTACATCGTTATGCTCTTCAATCACAACGCCAGACGAGATAATATATTGATAAATAAACCAGACTTCGTCTTCCGGCAGCGAATGGGCTATACGTTTTTCGATACGTTGAATCATGCGGCTGGCAATCGAGAAAATGCTCTCATCATATGAAGTGATATTTTCATCTTTTCGCGGTAAGGCATTTCCGCGCGTGATGCGATACATCATGATCAGAATATGGGTAAAAATATTGACGTAATACGGTTCGCCTAACGACCAGCACAGATCATTCTCCATTTCCTGCAACAGCGTCTGGACAAATAAAACGTCTTCCTCACCAAAATAATGGACTAGCGCTTTATAGCTCCCCGGGTCAAGACGTGAATAAACCACACTACCGGGTTCATTATGGTTAATCACACCGTTGATCAGTGACGCCATCGCCTGGCGCACGCCGCTCTCGCTACCTTCGATGTGCGTACCGCTCTGACTGCGAATCAACGACAGGCCCAGTGGGGTAATCCAGGATTCAATTACTTTTAGATCGTTAACAATCGATGTGCTACTAATGAAATAACGTTCGGACAATTTACTGATCGAGGTTTCATGCGGTGTTTCGCTTAATAGTTGTGACGCTATCTTGACACGCCGTGAGTTATTCATCATGCCGTCAGCATCATCACCCTCCGTCCCTAATAACTGGTCTAAATATAAAAGATCGGTAATATTATCGGCACTTAATATCACACCTGCGCCAGCACGCTTATCAATAGCTATTTTCCATTCCGACAACCACTGTTCCAGTAAACGCAGGTCGCGTTGTACGGTCTTTTCCGAAACAGATAAATGCTCAGCAATTTTCAGCAGTGTGACATATTCCTTCCGGGACAGAAGGAATTTTAATAATCTGTTTTGTCGCGAGGTAATCATTTGCATTATTTACCCTTATCACACACCAGATTAAATATCTAAAGAAGCATTTATGCTCCACGTGTAATCCGTGATGATAAATATAAGAGGACTACGATGCGTCAACAATACTAAATCGTGTCCTGTAATCCGGACAGAAATAAGACAAAAAGAGGAAATAGTGAGATATTTACGGCGCAGATCACATTTTTTTCATGTATTAGAGTGACAGCGCTCGCAAATATGGATAGGTAAAAATTTAAGTCAGAATATTTTTTCTTTTCAGATCTGGAACGCTGTACGCATCGTAGGCCAGATAAGACGCAATGCGTCGCCATCCGGCACCACGTTCACATGCGCTTATAGGGTTATCGTCAGCCTATCTTCCTCACCTGGCGTAACCACCGTTCCCCACGCCCTGCACACAGATCACCAAACGGCAGCGCGCCAAATAGCACCCACGGGCGGAATTTCCCCCCAGCGCGACCGGGTACGGTCAGCCAGCAGGCCCATACAGGGGTCGGGGATGGCATCCAGCGCCCGCGCCAACAAAAACATGGTACCGACAAAACCAGCAGGTCTACCGAAGACACCGGTATAGAATAACACCATATATAACATAACTTTATCAAAGATGATGTGGCTGGCGGCATCACCCATACCGTAGCCAATCATCTCTTTCACGGACAGAATCTCATTTTTCATCGCGCATCCTTTTGCTCTTTCATTCGCACTGATACCGGTTACAGCCCTTGTAAACCTTCAACATGAGCGCGGGTATTCCGCTATTTGGTTCTCAAATTACGATTCTTTTTTCTGTGATCGGGGTAGCGTCGAAAAATATGTCGAAGTGTAAGCGATGGATTTTGTAGGGATTTATTTGAAACGGGTCATGGTAAGGAGAAAGGGAAGTTAAAAAAGTGAGTGAGGGGGTGTGGAAACCGTAGGAAGTAGCTATAATGCGCCCCGCCTCCATGTAGCAATCGAGGCGCGGAAGATCGTCATCTCCGGTGAGGTGGCTGGACTTCAAATCCAGTTGGGGCCGCCAGCGGTCCCGGGCAGGTTCGACTCCTGTGATCTTCCGCCAATTTGCTTATCTTATATCCGCCATTTGCCATATCTTCTCCATTCACAAATTCCTATATGATTCTCAGCTCAAAATTCTAAATACATCTATTTACTATGAGTAATCTTATATGAGCACAGCGCTTACTATTATAGCCATTACAGCTACTGTAATTAGTCCATTATTAGCGGTTCAAACTCAGAAATTCATTGAAAAATATTCACAAAAAAAATCATTGAAAATTGACATATTCAAACAACTCATGGCGACACGCTCTCAGAATTCCAGATTATCCAATGAGCATGTTCGCGCGCTAAATATGATAGACTTAGCATTTTATGGTAAATTAAAAAAAGGAAAGACAAAGAGGAGCGCTTCTGAGGGTAGAGTATTATCTTCATGGAAGCTTTATTTTGCACACTTGAATACTTCATACCCTGGTAACGATAATGCCCAAGGCGCTATATGGAATCAAACAAGTAATAATTTGTTCCTGGATTTATTATCAGATATTGCAAAAGATATTGGCTATGATTTTGAGCGAGTCCAATTACAAACAGCCACATATTCTCCGGTTGCCCATGGAGCAATCGAGAGCGATCAGATAAAAATAAGAAAAGGTTTAGCTGCAATATTTTCAGGAGAAGATGCTTTAAAAATGGAAATTATAAATATTCCAGCAAGACAGGACAGTTAATCGAGTCACTACTTATCTTGAGGCTCAATACCTAACCTCTTAAGTTCCTTTCTCCCCAAGGTTTTGAGCCAATTCCCCAAACTCATCCCTTCTGCTTTTGCCGCAGCCTCAAACTGCGCCTTTAACTCGGGTGTGATACGAATCTGGAAAGTTGGTGCTTTCCCAGATTTAGACTGATTTGGGTCGCGTTTAGCTGTTGACATGTACGTACCTTTGTATCTGGCGACCTGACTTATAAACGCCCTCGCCTGGTATTCGCAGTACCCGACGAGAACTAACCTCACCAACTATCAAGGAGTTGATTATGGCTGATTCGCATTCTACCCCAGACACCGACCAATCCGGAACCGAACGTTCGGTAATTGTGGGATATCGCCCGAATGTTTTCGACAAATCCACACCCAAAATTATTCTTTCCGGCAAGTGGCTACGCGAAGCGGGGTTTGATACCGGGCAACAGATTACTGTAAAAGTGATGAACGGCTGTATTGTCCTGATGGTCTATGGCGAGCAGGAACAACGGCTGCAGGATGAGTTGAAAGAGGCACATCAGAAGTTGAACAGAATTGAGAGCACGCTGGCGACTCTCCAGTGAATTGCGAGTTAGCATGTAAGTGGCGCTTACATGTTAACCTGGTGCCGGATGGCGCTAACGCTTATCCGGCCTACGGACTGCATGCAATAAGAGACAACATGGCGGCCTTTCATTTTCAGTTATTCGGTTTTACCGAACAACTGCCATAACCCCCATATTCAATACGTAAAAAACCACCGATCGGTTAATCAGCGCTTCTTTCAGATCACGGCTCATCCTGAAACGGGAGGCTTTCGAGCGCAATATCGCTGCTATATGTTGCGAACAGGCCAGATCAGGATAAAAGAAAAAGATGCAGGAAATTGCATTTGAGATTTGAAGAATTTATTTATTAATAAAATCAGTGAATAACAGAGGGGGGGATTATGGCACCATTTCCATGATCGGCAGGGATGTTTATTGAGGTTCAATCCTGAGTATTTCAGTAACCGTGATAATAAATAATATTTTTATACTAACTAATACAAAATATTAATAATATAAATAGTATGTTTTTTGATCAAAAGAGTTATTTACAATACATTTTATAGTTACAGATAGTTTTAATTTATTTGCATGATGAATAATTCCATTGCTGTTCAAAAAACAGCCACATTAATTTACTACATCAATGTATATGGCTGAGAATTAACTTTAATTTGTTTGTTTTATGATGAACATCAATTAATTAAGGGTTAATACAATGTTTCAAATCGCATCGTTAAGACTATTCTCAATTCATACCCACTACGAGACTATCTCCTTTATCAATTTATTCATCAGAATAATTATCCTGGAGAGCTTCAAATGCGCCATAAGTCTCGTCGTACCTTACTATCACAATGTATCATTTTATCCCTGACCTCTATTTCTGGTTATGCGTTAGCTGATTCGTCAATGGCCAGCAGTGGTAGTGATCCTGTGGTTAGTGGTTTGACTCAATATTCAACATCGGGTTATCACTATAACAGCGATACCACTGATGCAGTCATGACCGGAGGGCAAAGTAAGACTAATATTTACCTGACTGATAACTCCAGAAATAGCAACGGCCACCGGGGTGACAATGATACTCAATCATTGACAGTCAATGGTACGAATATGGACGGCTATTACATTCAGGCATATGATGGTGGAACAGCAAATATTACTCTAGAAAATGGTACGACTGCCGATATGATTGAGGCAGGAGGCCACGACGTCAGTACAAACGTTAATATTACCGTTGATAACTCAACATTAGCGGGTGAAAACAACGCCGACGATGCTAATTACATTAAAAACGATAAAAGCTACATGGGTGGCGCATCCATTTTCGCTGACTCTGGTTCAACTGAAGGCTCAAACGATATCGCGGTAGAAAACGGTAGCCAGCTGGGTGGTGCAATTTATAGCGTAACCGGGGGGGACAATACTATTGATGTCTCTGGTGGCAGTACCGTAAACGGTGCAATTTATGCGTTCAATAATACTACGGCTGGTCGCAACAACATTACGCTAGATGGCAGTACTGTTACTGTTGATGCAAACAATAGTACATTGCAGGGCTACTTCGAAGGTACTGCAGAGAATAACTATGCCGACAGCGTTTATGCAGGAAATAAAGACGCAGCAGAGATTAATGCGTCCCTTCAAGGACAGACCATTGCAATGGGTGTCTATGGGACACAGGCCTCCAATATTGCTCTAAATAATAGTACCGTAACCGGTTCTATTGCTGTTATTGGTGATAATTACTCCACAGCCTCCACAGCCCAGATCTCTCTGGATGGTAGCATCCTGAATGGCAGTATCAATTCCGCAGATGAAAACAGCACTACCGTTCAACTGAACGCTTCCACGGTAAACGGCAACATCACTACCGGCGCGGGTGATGATACGGTGACATTAACCAATAAATCGACAGTGACGGGTGATGTTGACGGTGGCGCAGGTACCGATACTCTTTCTATGGATGCTGACAGTTCTATTAACGGGACAATTAGCAATTTCGAAACCATCAATACGACAGACAACAACAATATCGATATTACTAGCACCGATAGCACCACCTGGAATATTCAGAATGGTTCTACATTACAGTCAGACACCACGGGCAGCAATGTCCAGGTCAATATGACTTCTGACAGCCATGTTGATTTTGGTGAAGTTGACGGCACCAACGACAACCTGACGGTGACCAGTATTGCTCCGTCCAGCGCAAGCCAGCAAGATGAGGCGATTGCAACCTTCACGACCACCTCTGGCAACGCTGACAATCCTGACAGTGCCGTTGACGCCCAGTTCAGCAATGGTAAACAGCAGGTCGAAAGCCGTAGCGGTGCGTACAACTACGACAACTCTCTGACTATTGAGCAAGCAGCACAGCTGAAGAGCGCCCGTCTTACCGCGCCTGCCGGAACGGCCTATAACGTCCAGCTCGACAGCTCTCGTGGCGAACTGGCCAGCGACGTACAGGGCGCGATTGCCGGTCTGGATGCTGCTAAACAAGCGGGCCGCATGGTGACCGACGACCTGGCTAACCGCCTGGATCAGGTACACCTGCAAAGCCTGTACGGCCACGTTGCAGACGGCGCGCAGATCTGGGGCGACTTCCTGTACCAGAATGGCGATTACAGCGATGACGTCGACTACAAAGACATCACCCAGGGCGTACAGGGCGGTGTTGACTGGACGTCTCGAATGGCAAACGGTGACAGCTTGACCGGAGGTATCGCGCTGGCCTGGACCCGCAGTCGCGACCAGAATAACAACGGCAGCTCAAACAGCTTTAACAATACCGTGTACGGCAACTACTACAGCGTGTACGGCGGCTGGCAGCAGGCGTTGCACGACAACCTGTGGAGCATGTTCGTTGATGGTAGCTTCAGCTACGGCGATATGCGCTACAACATGTCTGCCAGCAACGTCAAAGATAACACCAGCGGCATGACCGAAGCGCTGAGCGGCTCTTCTGACGGCAACCTGTACACCACTCAGGTTCGTACTGGTGTGAACGTACTGCTACCGGGCGATACCGTCCTTCAGCCATATGCTACCCTGGGCTGGGATAAGGCCGATGAAAACAGCTTCTCCAATCAGGAAGTCACCTTCGGCGACAACCAGGTTTCCGAATGGAATACCAGCGTCGGTATGCGCGTTACGACAAAACTGGCCGACCTCAACAAAAACGTCGAGCTGTACCCATGGGTGGATGCCCGCTACCAGACTGAGTTCAGCGATAATACCGATATTACTGCAGCGGATTATCACAACAGCGACGGTAACAACATGTCGATGGGGATCTTCGGTGCTGGTATCAACACCACCATCGGTAAAGATTTCTCACTCAACACCGGGGTGTACTTCGGTACGGGTGATGTAGATAACGATGCCAGCGTTCAGGCCGGTATCAGCTACCACTTCTAATCTATCCTGGAGTTTATTGCTCCTGTCGGCGGATGACGCTTGCGCTTATCCGGCCTGCAATTTCCACAAAAAAATAAAGCCGCCGATCGGTTAATCAGCGGCTTTTTCTTTTATCAGCAATGACGTCAGAAGTTATATTTCACACCCAGCATACCGCGGGTATCGCTGTAACCTTTGTCACCAACCTGTTGAGCCACGTTGCTCCACACGTTGAGGCGCGGGGTGATTTGGCCTTCAACACCTACTTTCAACTCACCAATGTTCCTGGTGCCGCGCATGTCGTTGCTCACATCGTCCATCTTCACGCTGGTCGTCTGCGTGTTGTGGATCCAGTTGGCTTCGACAAACGGCTGAAACTCGCGAGATTTACCGTCGTCGATGGCGTTGTGACCGTTGATGTAGGCCTTCACACCCAGACGGGTCATCAGGTTGCCATCGGTGTTGTCCTTCACGCGGGTACCGTTCGCTTCACGGTGGTTGTCGGATTGCACGTCCATCCACACCACCTGCGCTTTTGGTTGCAGCCAGTAGCTGTTGCGCTCACTTTCACCCAGCTTGAAGCTATAACCGGCTTCGACCGAAGCGGTTATCCCGCTGGATTTATATTTCTCCGTCGCCTGCTCCTGGCCCATCACTTTGTTATCAAACCAGTTGTACAGCGCCCAGGTATCCACATAGGTACCTGACTTGTCAGCCTCATTGGCATACCAGGTACCGTACAGTCCCACACTGTAGCCAGTAACCTGACCACGCGAATAGTAGCCGGTCAGGCTGGACTGCGTGCGGCTCTGGCTGTTGGCATAACCGGCCATCGCGCCGAGGTGCCAGCGGTCGAGACCGTCGCTACTCCACTGCGCCAGGTCGCCACCTAGCTGCATCACATAGCTGTTGCTTTGGGTTTTCAACTGCCCGCTACCGTCTTTGAAACGGGTATGGGCACCAACGTTACGCAGCCACAAACTGGTGACTTTTTTCTCGCCCGTCAGCATGTCGGTGTACTGTGTTTCGCCCAGGCGATCGTGCAGTCGGGTCATAAACAGCGTGTTAGCGGCATAGTTGTTCGCCAGATAGCTACCCGCTTCCGGGCGGTACTGCTGCTCTGTAACGGGAGGTGAAACAGGTTCTTCCGGTTCAGGAATAATCGGGTCCACAGGATCGACCGGGTCTGGACTAACCGGATCAGGGTCATGCGGATCGACGGGGTCCGGGTCTTCCGGCTGAATAAAACTGGTCAGATACCAGTTGTTACCCTTCTGCACCACGTTATAGTCGTACGCCCCGGCAACAATACGGCCCGCTTTCTCAAAAGTACCGTCAGAATTACCAGCCACTTCGATGATCTCAATACCTTCAATGGTCTGCGCCCCGGTTCCGCCAATGTTATTCACCGCCACGAACGCATTACCCGCGGTGTTGCCGAGCACTTTCAGCTTGTCGGTTTCGGAGGTATCGTCATTCAGGACGGTATTGAAAACCAGTTTGCCGCCGTTCCCTGTGAAATCTTCATTGATGGTAAGCGTCTGCCACGGTTCGCCATCAGCATGGCCAAAGTTCACCACTGACCCGCCGTTCAGCGTCAGGTCGGTGAGCGTTGAGCTGTTGGTCATGTTCCAGGTCGCGTCGCTCATTTGCAGCGAGATGACGCCCGTCCCGGCAGTGGCGCTGGTGATGTATGACGCCCCGCTCCACAGCGAGTTATCGGTCATATTGAGCGTAATGGTGCTGTTTTGCTGTGGCAGGCTGCTCGTTGCAGCAGTCGCACTGGCGGCGTGAAGATCGCCGTTGATGAGGAAGCGCCCGCCAGCAGAACCATCCACAATGCCACCCGTTTCGGTGCTGATGGCATAGCTTTCATTGCTGTGGTCGCCCGCCATGGTAATGGCTGCACCGCCTGCGAGGTTTATCGCGCCGCGTGAAGCTGCATACAGGCCACGCGGGGCTTTGCTAAATGAGTAACTTTTATCGAAGCTGTTAACCCTTATCGCTGCATTATCACCCAGATTCACGGTCGCATTAGTGGAATAGACCGCATGTGCGCTTATGCCGTTAACCGTAATCGTCGCGTTGTTGCCCAGTTCTGTCTTCGACGATGAGGCGGCATAAATCCCCGTTGAGGAGGTCCCCGTGGTCTCAATGATGGCGTCATTGCCAAGGCGGATCGAAGAGCCGCTCTGCCCGGTGCGAAGACCTTCTGAGCTGTCACCGGTTGTCACAATGTGCGCGCGATCGCCGACGACAATCGTATTTTTGGCAAGCGTGGCATCCCTTAACGCATTTGCGGTGATACCACGCCCCTGAGGGCCAGTCGTTTGAATATACAGATCGTCACCGACGTAGATGTTTGCCGAGCCTCTCCCACCCTGGCCTACCGCGTTATAACCGGCGTTAATACCATCACCATCCTGACCATCCACATAGATGGATGTACGGTCGCCGGTGATAATAAAGACCGGGTTATCCGGCATATTGGCACCGTGTGTGCGGATACCGTCAACATCTTTACCATTATTGGCAGCATTCTTTGACTGCGTGCGGATCGTCAGGTCGTCACCGAAAATAACGCCAGGGCTACCCGTAGCACTGTTCTGAATAACGGTAATAGAGTGCTCAAAAGCTTCAGCACCGGGTCCATTAATCGTTAATCCATTGCCATAAACGGGAATAGTGCCCGCACTCCATTGATAAACATAATTCGGCATGGCGCTGGTTTTTGCGAAATTCGCACCTGCCTGTGCGGGTATTATAGCCTGCAATTCCGGGGGTAGACTGCTCACCAGCCCGCTGGAAGGAAGACTATCAACGTCAACCCAAGCGGCATGGGTTGAAAATATCATTGAGGCCAACGCGGCTGATACCGATATGGCAAGACGTGAGTAATCCCTGGGGTTTGGCATAATAGCCTCCTGCTTTTGGGCGTAGAGCGTCCGTCACATCGTCATGATGTGAAAATAATAAAATGAAAATAGCTTTATAAAATATTAGAGAGAATTTTATGAATACTTAGACCCAGCTTATCTTCAAGCCGAAGTTTATATACATATATTCTCTTAACATCTATATTGTCTATCTTGGTTATTTGCTGAATACTAATTCCTGAAACAAATCGCTTCAGTAATATCATTTCCGTGTAGTTTAATGAGCGTCCGCGTTTGCTATTGGCGAGATGGCCAGTAAACAGGCGGCGGATTTTCTGATGTTGGACATCCTCATCATCGTCAGAATAAATAACACCTTGTATTTTATTACTTTTTGCAAGCCAGTAATTGGCTAGCGGCGTCAGGATCCTGTCAGATATCAGAACGATATGCATACCACTTTGCGTCAGGCGATCCACCCAGTGCGGATCGGCAAACAGGCGCAAATTCGGGAATGAAAAGTCAATAAAAATAAACCCATGGGATAAATAGTTCTGATTATTAAGCAGGAGTTTTTCGATAATTCCTGTTTTCAGAAAACGATTTCCCTCTGGCCAGATTGCAAAGGCGGCACGGTGACAGTACTGTGCTCGTACCGCAGCATCCGGAAATAATTGACAGGATAATTCACAGCTTATGCAACGAACACTCTGTAGCGGCTTTATCTTCATCAACGATGACCCCTGCTATTTTTCCCTAAATATTTCATTGGTAAATAAATGTGTCAATCCAACACATTGTGAGTTCCATGTCAGTTAATAACAGTGAGTCATTAGAAATGTTATAAACTCCTGAGAAGTAAATTAACATTAGCTATAAATAACATGATACAGCGTAGTATTTCGACGTTTTATATCGGATTATTTGCCAGTTCATTAGGATTTTTATGCATAAATACGGACCATAGGATAAATCTGAATATAGCACTATTTGCTAAAATATAACCTTAATGAACGATACTTATTAATAACACAATTTTGATAACTCAATCACCCTTGTGCTGCTGGGGATAAATATAATTGCCATTCAGATAAAACTGTAATGAATTCTTATTATTTCACCTTAGCTAATTCTCACCTAAGAAATAGTGCGCATAACTCATTGTATTTAAAAACGTTTTATGATTGACAAAAAATCCTTATCCTCAAACATGTACAAAGATAGAGGCGCGCTATCAATTTGCATGTAGTATTAAAAGGTGCACTACAGTACCCCATGGTACGTTACGTTACAGAGGACCGGGAATTGTACCTTATCAATCAGTTGGTCGAATTCAATCCTGATAACAAAAGCCTGGTCAACCGGCAGACCGGGCGATCAATTCAACTGCAACTTCCTGCCTCACTGTGTTTTCTCTATTTAATTACTCACGCAAGTGACATTGTTTCTCAGAACACGCTGATAAAAGTAGGCTGGGGAGAGAGAAATAATGTCACGACGACCAATACCCTCTACCAGGCTATTCTGACGCTACGTAATGCACTGGCGGATGTCGGGTTGCCCCGTGACACGGTGAAAACTATTTCCCGCCGCGGACTTACATTGAATGAAAATACGCTGGTAGAGACAATTACGCTTTCTCATGATGATGTTTCTTTGTCAGCCAGTATTCCAGTTCATGACGACCATGAGGTAATACTCCCCCCGGCACAGGCAACGCAGCTCGCGTGGTGGAACCTTTTACTTACCGCCAGCGCGGTTATCGTCATCCTGATTATCTGGCTGGTGTGGTATCAGACGCGCCCGACCATGCCGTTTAACAATTTTGTGTCCATCTCTATGCAGATTCCATCGCGTCAGAACTGCAAAATTTATTATTCACCAAATGAGCAAGATCACGAGGGCTATTTCAGCCTGATGCAGTTACATCCCGAGCTCTGTGAAAAAAACAAACATGTGTTTCTTACCGGTTACCGTAAAACAGAAAGAGTAGTGGCATTTGTATGCGATAAAGATGCGCGGGTAGATGCTCGCGCATTTTGTACCACCCATTACTACTGGATGCACGAGACAAGAAATGAAAAAAACACGTAATCGGACCCTGCTCGTAGCCGTGCTGGTCGTGATGTTCGGTTCAGGTGCCTGGTTATGGCATTCGCGGTATGCTGACCAGCCACTGAATTGTGTGGGAAACGTTGAATGGAATATTGGCAACAAGCGTTTTACCGGCACAGTATCGTTTCGCATGCGCAATGATGAAGGGCTGGCGACCATCACCGGAAAGTTATATGGACATAACACCACGGATATCAGCAGAAACGTTTATTTTAGCTATACCCGGCAGCACGATGCACGATTACTGCAGGCGATGCAGGTCGTAAAAACCTTCGCTGACACAGCAGATGAGGCCGATATCAACACGACTCTGCCAGGGTTTTATCGCCAGACCGGACGGAGTCTGAGCCTGGTGATGGAGGAGTATAAAGGCGCATGGATTTTTGCGAGTTCAAGTGTTCCCTCACTGTACTGCCGTAAAAAGTAACATCAGATTCAGATACAAAAAATACCGTTCTTCCGTGGAGATGCATATTTGTCATCATTGACTTACGAGACATGTGTCACTGAATACACCAATAACCCATTGCTATTCTTTCCCCCGAATCAGGAAACCTCCTGAATACCTTGATATTCATTGCGTAATAATTAAGCGAAATGGACGCGTTATTTCGTCCCGAAGACTTCAACAGACCAATGGATATTTGGAGAAAACGTGGGCAGGGACGTTTATCTCTCCGGCGAGCAATGTCTGACCAGTCAGACGTTTTCGCATTTCAGGAAACAATGTGTTTCCGATGTATTTAATGGCGTACTTATTGAGGGATATTTAATGTTTACGTTTAAAAAGTGCCTGATTGCACTTTCTATTAACCTGGCCGTCGTTTCATCGGGTTTTGCCTGTACAACCCTGCTGGTAGGCAATGAAGCATCAGCGGACGGATCGATGTTGGTCGCCCGTAGTGCCGACAGCGATGCCCTGAAAGCGCAACATTTTGTCATTCATCCGGCAAAACAGAATCAGACCGGTGTTTACAGCACCAAAGCGCATAATGGCGCAAATGATTTTACCTGGCCTCTGCCGAAAAACTCCCTGCGTTATACCACCGTTCCTAACTGGAAAACCCAACTGCACGGCGCAACCGGGTTTAACGAACTGGGTGTTGGCGTAAGCGGTACAGAATCTATTTTTGCCTCGCCAAAAGCACTGGCAGTCGATCCGTACGTTGAGGATAAAGGGATCACCGAAGACGATATCCCGGACATTCTGCTGTCACAGAGTAAAACCGCGCGGGAAGCCGTAGCACTGCTCGGCCATATCGTTGAAACCGCCGGTGCAGGTGAAGGCTTTGGGGTCGCCGTCGTGGATGATAACGAAATCTGGTATCTGGAGACCGGTAGCGGCCACCAGTGGATGGCGCAGCGTCTGCCCAACAATCAGTACTTTGCTACCGGCAATCAGGGGCGTTTACAGGATTACGATCCTAAAAACCCGAACATGATGGCATCGAAAAATCTGGTTGAGTTCGCCACTGAAAAAGGTCTTTACGATCAGGCAAAAGATGGCAAATTCAACTTCTCCAAAGTCTATACCCGTGATGATGAACGCGACCGCACGTATAACGACCCTCGGGTATGGACCATCCAGAAAGAGTTCAATCCTTCTGTAAAACAGGATATGGCTAACGGTCGTGAATTCCCGGTCTTCATGACGCCAGAGAAGAAAATGACGCTGGATGATGTGAAGGCGGTACTGCGCAATCACTATGAAGGTACCAGCCATGACCCCTACACCAACGGTCTGAACGGTAAAGAGCCGTGGCGTCCTGTCAGCGTGTTCCGTACCTACGAGGCACACGTCATGCAGGTCCGTCCGTGGTTGCCAAAAGAGATTGGTGAAACGACTTATATCGGTTTGGGTATGGCCGATCTCACCGCTTTCGTTCCGTACTACAGCGGCCTGAAAGCCTACCCGGCCAACTATACGATGGGTACAGATAAGGCGGACGATCAGTCTATCTACTGGAAATATCGCAAATTGCAGACGCTGACGATGACCGATTATCCGAAACTCGCCCCAATCGTTAAAAAAGCCTACAAAGCGTGGGAAGATAAAGTTGCGAAGGAGCAAAAAGAGGTCGAAGCAGAATATTTGAAGATGGCGAAAACTGATAAACCCGCCGCGGATAAGATGCTGAATGACTTCAACTTGCGCATCATGGCCGATGCTGAGAAGCTGACGGAAGACCTGACCAATCAGCTGTTCACCCTCCGCACCAAAGACATTCAGTCTGATATCTTCTTTGCTAACGCCGCGAAGAAAGACTGAGTAACGACGCGATAATATTCTGGCGTAAAGCGCGTATTAGCTTTGCGCCAGCATTTCACACCGCACCTTCACCGCCTCGTGCAGCAGGCGTACCGCCGTTGAAAGCTGTTTCCGATGCGGGCAAATCATATTCAGCGGGACTTTCTCTCCCTGATAATCCGTCATCAGCAGTTGTAATCGACCGTCACGCACATCTTCACTGACATCCAGCCACGACTTGTACGCTATCCCCTCACCGGCAATCGCCAGTCGGCGGATCACTTCCGCATCGTCGCTCATAATGGTGCTGTTGACTTGCACACTGCTGACCTCGCCGTTACGCGTAAACGTCCAGCGATCGTGCAGGCGCCCACGCAATACAAAAGTCATGGCATTCAGCTGTGCTAAATCATCCGGACATTGTGGCTCACCGTTTTGCAAAACCCACTCCGGAGAAGCCACCAGCACACGTCGGTTACCCGATGCAACGGGTAGCGCGATATAAGACGCATCTTCTGTATTGCCGTAGCGAAACGCGACATCGACGGGGTCTTTAAAGACATCCGTGACCTGATCGGAGAAAAAGATCCGCAGACGCAGCGCAGGATAACGGCGTCGAAACGACTGAAAAACCGGCAGCAACAAATTCCGCCCGAGATCGGAAGGAACGGCAATTTGCAGCGTGCCTGAAATTTCATCTTCCGGCGTCTGGATTTTTTGTAACCCGGCATGCATCACATCCAACATCTGGCGGGCATAGGGCAACCAAACCTCGCCTTCCGGCGTCAGCCGCAGACTGCGTGTGGAACGGGCAAACAAGCGGATGGTCAGCGTGGATTCCAGACGCTTGATGGCAGAACTGACCTGAGCGGGCTGGACGCCAGCTTCGCGTGCGGCATCGCTAAAACTATTCAGCGCCGCGGCGCGGACAAACAACGTGAGATCTTCAAGCCGGAACATTTTCACTCCCCGAGTATAAGTCCTGTCGCCGTAGGGCTATTTTTCCCGTTCTGTTGCCGGTTTACCATCGAATTATTCAACTGATTCCTGTAACCGGAGAGACCATGAAAGCCATCGCCATTACCCGCGCCGCAACCCACGGCAACAACATTGAGTTTTTACACGAGATAGATCTGCCTGTTCCGGTCGCCACTGGGCATGACCTGCTGGTTGAAGTGAAAGCGATTTCCGTCAATCCAGTCGATACCAAAGTTCGCGAAGGTTTCAATGCAGACGTGCCGCGCGTGCTGGGCTGGGACGCTGTGGGTGTCGTGAAATCCATCGGTGAAGCGGTGACATTGTTCTCACCCGGTGATGAAGTCTGGTATGCCGGTGCGCTGGGTCGCGCCGGGAGCAACAGCGAATTTCAACTGGTTGATGAGCGCATTACCGCGCTGAAGCCGCAATCACTGGATAACGCATCTGCTGCAGCCCTGCCGCTGACCGCGATTACCGCATGGGAAATGCTGTTCGATCGCCTCGGCGTTGAGGAAGGTGGCAATGAAGATGATGTGTTATTGATTGTTGGCGCTGCTGGAGGCGTCGGCTCCATTCTGACTCAACTGGCCAGTAAACTGACGAAAATGACCGTGATCGGCACAGCATCACGCGCGGAAAGTCAGAAATGGGTCCGTGAATCGGGTGCGCACCATGTGATTGATCACAGCAAACCATTAACGGATGAGCTGGCGCGGATAGGAATCAAGGAAGTAACACACGTTGCCAGCCTGAACAATACCGAGCAGCACTACCAGCAAATCATTGCAGCACTGGCTCCGCAGGGAAAACTGGCGCTGATCGATGATCCGCAAACGCTGGATGCACGTCCGCTAAAAGCCAAAAGTATTTCACTGCACTGGGAATTTATGTTTACCCGTTCGATGTTCACCACTCACGACATCATTGCGCAGCACCAGTTATTAACGCGTGTAGCAAAGCTTATCGACAGCAACGTGATCCGCACGACACTGGGCAAACATTTTGGCGCTATCACAGCGGAAAATGTGCAAAAAGCGCATGCGCAAATTGAAACGGGTCGTTCAGTTGGCAAGATCGTGTTGGAGGGGTTTTAGCATGTCAGATGATGAAATTATTTCCATTATTGCGGTACTGAAAGCCAAACCAGGGAAAACCAACGCACTAAAACAGGCGTTAAAAGCGCTGTTACTCCCCACTCGTCGGGAGCCGGGAAATATTGAGTATGACCTGTTCCAGTTGCGCGACACGCCAGATGTATTCTACGTGCGCGAATCCTGGCGCGGTCAGGCCGGCCTGGACGAGCATATCGCTCTGCCACATTTTCAATCATTCATTCTGCAAATGAATGACCTTCTGGCTGAGCCGTTACGGCTGGATTATCTGACCCCGATTGAGCCGTAATATTGATACCGTGCTCCCCTGTTGTTCGGGGAGCATAATAAATATCAGCTGGAGGATTTGCTTAGCTCAAGAATAACTGGACAAAAAATAGATATGCTCATTAGCCTCTAAAAAACAGTGGCTTTCGTCACAAAGTTAACATTGAATATATATCGTTAATATTCATTCTGTTTCACAATAATAGTAACCATATAAAGATATATCCATCAGAAACATCCACCAAATCTTCACCCTTTACTTCCAGTGCACACCATAAAATAGGATGAATACAGAAATATAATTTCATAATAACAGGCATTGTTATTTTAATGGGGTGGGAGGAAATTAAGTTCACTAAGGAAATTCTGATAAAGATAACTTTAGCCCCTCTGAAATTAACCATGATGATGTCAATAATGGTTAATTAGCTGTAGAGCAAAAATGGATATCGCCCAGGCGATTATAGACTTTACTGCGGGTTAGATAACCCGCAAAAAGCAACAACAAGGAATGGATCATGTCTACACCTGCTAATTTTAATGGCCAACGCCCAGTGATTGATGTCAATGACGCAGTGATGTTGCTTATCGATCATCAAAGCGGCCTGTTCCAGACCGTTGGCGATATGCCAATGACTGAACTGCGTGCAAGAGCAACGGCTCTGGCAAAAATTGCCACCTTGTGCAAAATGCCGGTGATCACCACCGCTTCTGTACCGCAGGGGCCAAACGGTCCACTTATCCCGGAAATTCATGAAAACGCACCTCATGCACATTATGTCGCACGCAAAGGTGAAATTAACGCCTGGGATAACAAAGAGTTTGTTGCGGCGGTAAAAGCGACAGGGCGTAAGACGCTGATTATTGCTGGTACCATCACCAGCGTATGCATGGCATTCCCGGCCATTAGCGCGGTAGCTGAAGGCTTTAAAGTCTTTGCGGTCATCGATGCTTCCGGTACTTACAGCAAAATGGCGCAGGAGATCACCATGGCCCGCGTCGTACAGGCTGGCGTCGTGCCGATGGATACTGCCGCGGTTGCGTCCGAACTGCAGAAAACCTGGAATCGGGAAGACGCAGCGGAATGGGCTGAAGTCTATACCAAAATCTTCCCGGCTTATCAGTTGCTGATTGAAAGCTATACCAAAGCCCAGGATGTCGTGAAAAATAACGAACTGCTGGACTCTCAGCGCGCTTAACTTTTTCCTTCTTTCACAAACGCCTGTTTAGTATAAGCAGGCGTTTTGTCATACGCGGCATCAGCCCCTGTCAGCCATTACGTCCAGCCATAACTCCCCCATCGACATCCCAGATGGCGCCAGTCACCCATTGCGCTTTGTCTGACAACAGGAACGCGACGGATTCAGCCACATCACGCGGCGTACCGACCCGCCCAATCGGATGGAAGCTGTCAAAGCTGCTCATCACACCTTGTACGTCTTCTTTCGGGATAAATCCTTCGTAGATAGGTGTATGCACGACGGCTGGCGAAACGGCGTTGACGCGAATACCGTGAGAGCCCAGTTCGATAGCCAGATTTTTGGTCATGGCATGCAGGCCCGCTTTTGCCATTGAGTACGCTGAAGAAGGCGTTGCGCCAATCGCCTGTTGTGCCCACATCGAACCAATATTCACAATAGCCCCCGGGATGTTAGCCGCTACCATATTTCGCACGACATCGCGGGTGATAAAAAACGTCGCGCGGTTGAGGCTCATATACAGTTCATAATCTTCAACTTCATGATCAGTGAAAGGTTTTGGGAAGAAGACCCCGGCCGCATTCACCAGCAGGTTTATATCTTTGTGCCCGGCGTTCACCGTTGCCATCACCTGCTTCATTCCGGCGTCTGACATCAGATCCGCCACAATGACCGCCACATCACCCAGCGCCGCCAGAGCCTGACGGGCCCGTTCCGCTTTCTCGGCACGATTGCCAACCAACACCACTCGACCACCACCCTGGAGGATCAGTTTTGCAGTTTCAAATCCGATACCACTGGTGCCGCCTACCACTAACAGTTTTTTGCCGACAAATAATGTGTTCATCGCTAGCCTCGTTTCACGTATTCGTTAATGCGCTAACAATGCCACTCCCCTGAGGCGCTGACGAATGAGAAGAAATAGCGATCCGAGAAAGAAAATCTATCTCGATGACATATACTGAGGATATTCACAAAACGGGAAATGATCTGATGCGATCGCTGAATCGGCTTAAATGGTTACACGCTTTTGAGGCCACTGCCCGCCACGGCAGTTTTACCGGGGCGGCACAGGAGTTGGGGGTCACCCCGGCTGCCGTTGGACAACTGGTTCGTGCGCTGGAAGATTGGGTTGGCCACCCGCTGCTGCATCGTACCCGTTCAGGCAAAGAGCGTCTCACGCTGGTCAGCGAAGCACAGGACGCGTTGCGTGAGATAACCCAGGGATTGGATAGTCTGGAATCCGGGCTGAACAAGTTACGCGGTCGGCGGGCGCGCTCGGTGGTGATCATCACGGCCTCTCAGGTACTAGTGATGAACTGGCTGATGAGCCGCCTCAACCGTTTCTCACAAGCGCATGAAAACATAGAATTACGCCTGAACGTGACGGAAAAGCTGATGGATGTTGCTCATGGCGAAGCGGATTTGGGCGTGCGTTGCGGCAAAGGCGACTGGCCTGGGGTAAATAAAACCTGGCTGATGGATGAAGAAGCGGTTCTGGTCTGTAGCCCACGTATTGTGCCAGTAGACAAAATATCCTGTGGTGAATGGTTGGCCACACAAAAGCTGATCCATGATGATACTCCCCATCCCGGTGCCAATTTCCCGGACTGGAATGATGTCCTGACCGCCACCCAGGCACCTGTCGTTCGCGACAGTGGATTGCACATCAACTCTACCTCTGCGGTGATTCTGGCGGCGCTCAGTGGTCAAGGTGTCGCCATTGTGCGCAGGGCATTGGTGCAGCAGCTACTGACAGACGGGCAACTGGTTCAGCTTCACCCCAACACCCGCTGGCCCCTGGCGTGGTCTTACTACATCGTCACTCCACAGCACACAACCATGCGCCCGGAGGTGAAAGTATTTAATGACTGGCTGATTGCGGATGTGCTGGCGGAGATCAATCCCTTCTCTGCTATGATGCCTGCACACAAATAAGACAAAACAACATGTAGAGGAAAAGATGAGTTCCACCAGAAGAGGGATGATGAACGTCCTGATTGCCGCCGTATTGTGGGGAAGTTCAGGCGTTTGTGCACAGTACATCATGGAGCAAAGCCAGATGTCGTCACAGTTTCTGACCATGACGCGCCTGATTTTCGCCGGACTCATTCTGCTGATGCTCTCTTTTGTGCACGGCGACAAAGTCTTCTCCATTATCAAAAACCGCAAAGATGCCATCAGCCTGGTGATTTTTTCCGTGGTTGGCGCACTCACTGTACAGCTAACCTTCCTGCTAACCATTGAAAAATCCAATGCCGCGACCGCGACAGTACTGCAGTTTTTGTCACCAACCATTATCGTGGCATGGTTTTCTGTGGTGCGCAAAGCGCGACCGGGGATTCTAGTGCTGACCGCTATCTTCACCTCGCTTATCGGCACCTTCTTGCTGGTCACCCACGGTAACCCGACGTCGCTGTCCATTTCACCTGCCGCACTGTTCTGGGGTATCGCTTCTGCATTCGCCGCGGCTTTTTATACCACCTATCCTTCCACACTAATTGCACGGTACGGTACGCTGCCGATCGTCGGCTGGAGCATGTTAATCGGCGGTCTGATCCTGCTCCCGTTCTATGCCGGGCAAGGAACAAACTTTGTGGTAAATGGCAGTTTGATTCTGGCGTTTTTCTATCTGGTAGTTATCGGCACGTCGCTGACGTTCAGCCTGTACCTGAAAGGTGCGCAGATGATTGGCGGACCGAAAGCGAGCATTTTGAGCTGCGCGGAACCGCTGAGTAGCGCGTTGCTGTCTCTGTTGTTGCTGGGCATTACATTCACCCTACCTGACTGGCTGGGCACACTGCTGATCCTCTCTTCCGTGGTGCTGATCTCAATGGACTCCCGCCGCCGCGCCAAAGCGGTTTAATACCCACCGGCGCGGCAACGGGCTACGATTACCAGCCCGGAACCGCGCCGCCGTTAAAGATGGTTTCCGCCGCCTTCGCCACTTCAGGTGACTGATAAGATTGCAGGAATTCTTTCACATTCTCGGCATCTTTATTGTCTTCTCGCGCTACCAGAATGTTCACGTACGGTGAATTTTTATCTTCGATAAATACGCTGTCATGTACCGGGGAAAGCCCGGTTTGTTGAATATAAGTGGTACTGATAATCGCCACATCCACTTTCTGATCGTCCAGCACACGCGGTAACTGCGCACCTTCCAGCTCCATAATATTCAGATGCCGCGGGTTATCGGTAATATCCAGCGCCGTTGGCAACAGACCCGTATCCGCTTTCAGAGTGATTAATTTCTCTTTTTGCAGCAGTAACAGCGCCCGTCCGAGGTTAGTCGGATCATTAGGAATGGCAATCGTCGCACCGTCTTTCAGCTCAGCAAGGGTTTTGATTTTTTTCGAATAGCCGGCCATTGGGAAAACGAAGGTATTGCCCACCGCCACCAGCTTATAGCCGTGCGCTTTATTATCTTGTTCAAGGAACGGACGATGCTGGAAGACGTTGGCGTCCAGTTCCCCGTGATTGGTGGCATCGTTGGGCAGCAGAGAACCGCTAAAACCCACCAACTCCACCTCAAGGCCATATTTTTCTTTAGCGACTTTCTTCGCGACCTCCGCCACATCCTGCTCTGCGCCGTTAATCACACCCACTTTGATATGCTTTGCATCACTGCTCTGCTGATCACAACCAGCCAGCAATAATCCCGCCAGCAATACTGCCGCCCCGGCCCCGAAATAAGGTATCTTCAGCTTCACGTTTTATCCTTTTGCAATAACCGCCTGATGAGTAATGAAATGACTATAACGGGAAGGCCGCTGCGGTTTAAAAAACGAAAAAGCATCAGCAAGAAGAAAAAAGCATAACGGGAAAAAGATAAATTAGTCGGAAGATACCGTTAGTTCATCACTTGAAAGCCCGGTAATAATTAGCACCAGTTCACGATCGATCCCCTTCTCAAGCATGGCATGGGCTATGCGCAACGCTTCGCCCCGACTCACGTAAGCATTCTGCAATCGTCATTAATCTCCTTGTGTTGGGGAACGCGCAGGGCAACTTCTCGAATAAACACCTCAAAACGCGGTGCGCTACCAGACTGCACCAGATAATTAAATAGCGTTTCTACCTGACTGTCATTAGCGTGTCCCTTAATCAGCAGAGCAACCAGTTTCTCGACCAGCACCATCAAATCGCGCTCACGTATATGCTTCTGGACAAGTTCCAGGAGCGCCACTCGCACACACAACATCTGGGAACTTTTCTATCTGCGAGGCGGCCTGGCGGATAAATACATGCTTTTGCAATGTATTCATTTTCAGGGAATAGCGTTCGCAAAAATGCCCGGTAAGCGTGATCACCTCCGGGCATTTTTATGAGCCATCCAGCAATGGCGACATCACACCAGAGCTTTGACTATCTCCATCAGCCTGACGACATCTTCAGGCCGGGTATTACCGCTATGTGGATCGATAATCGAGCTGTAAACATGCGGCATCACGCGCGGTACTCCCGCCT
The DNA here is from genome assembly GCF_014103415.1 of Citrobacter sp. RHBSTW-00671. Classification (NCBI taxonomy): domain Bacteria; kingdom Pseudomonadati; phylum Pseudomonadota; class Gammaproteobacteria; order Enterobacterales; family Enterobacteriaceae; genus Citrobacter; species Citrobacter sp. RHBSTW-00671. The sequence goes on along the minus strand of NZ_JABXPR010000001.1, from coordinate 568,244 downwards.
CCAGACAGGATTGCAGGATAACGCCGAAGTTATCGAGATCGATACCGCCGGTCGGCTCAATCAACGTCATGCCGTTTCGCGCCGCGGTCGTCGCCAGCGCGTACAGCTCAGGCAGCGACTGCTCACCGCCCATCGGGAAGAACTTCGCCGCATGGGCTCCTGAATCCAACATCATACGGACCGCTGCATCGCAGGAAACGCGGGCTGGCGTGCCCTGACTGCTGCTGACACCCGTCGAGATCAGCACTTCCCCGGGTGTGCCCGTCGGGCTGACTAGCGCATTGATATGGGTTTGTTCACCGCCCGTTGCCGCCAGGGCGCCTGCCGCAAACCCGCAGCCGGTAAAGGTCTGGTTGACGTGCGCCGGATAGACCTGTGAGGCAATCATCGCCGCTTTGTAATACTGTGCCGGGTCGCCAGCCCCCAATCCGACGGAGATTGACGGCACATCCGTCATCCAGCGTTTAACTTCCCGAACGCCTTCCTCAACCGAAGAAAACTGCGCCGAAAGAATGCCGATCACCGCATGGCCTTCAGCGGCATCATAGATTTCCCGCGCATTGGCGATATCCTTCGCCAGTACGTTAATGGCCACTTTATTACGATAAAAATTAATCTGCTGCATGCTCTGCAATCTCCTTTAATCGGGCCACGATCAGCGCCATTTCCCCTTCGGCGACCGTACGCGGGTCAAGGCTAAAAACACCCTGATGAAGGTTGTAACGGCGAGCGTAAATCGCGATTTCACCCTCTCGCAGTTGCGCTTCTACGGCGTAAGCATCCATCCCCAGCACCTGCGCATTCACCCGAATACGAATCCGCCAGATGGCGCGTCCAGCCTCATCCTGCTCGATATCCGCATCCAGCCCACGAATCTCTGAAATCGCCTGCGCCACGGGGCGGAGCTCTTCGGCGGTGACCACGGTTTGTCCCTGATGGTAGTTTTCCAGGGCATACACCAGCCCAACCATATTCTCTTTGCCGATTTTCATCGCCCGGGCAATTCCGTGATGCTGAGCCTTACAGGCCGCAATCCACTGTTTCTTCCCGGTGATAAACCCGGACGTCGGCGCGTTAAAGGCTTTTGCCCCGCTGTAGACCACCATATCCGCCCCGCTTGCTACCCAGGCGTGTAAATCTTCCTCGGCGGCGGCATCGACAATCAGCGGCAGGTTGTGAACCTGCGCAACCTGCACAAAATCGGCGATGCTCAACATCCCTTTCTGCACGCAGTGGTGCGATTTCACGTACAGCAGCGCGGCGGTATTGTCGTTAATCGCGCTCTCCAGCTGCCAGCGGGCCGCCAGATTACTTGAACCGACTTCCACCACCCGTCCGCCGCCTAAGCGGATGGCGCTGGTGATGGGCGCACCGTAGTCAACGTTATGCCCGCGCAGCATGACCACTTCATTGGCCATACCTGCGCTGTCCGGCATCAGCGTGACTCGCGCCTGGTCACCACGGGTAATGGCTGCCGCAACGGCGATAGCAATACCCGCCGACGCACAGGAGGTGACATAGCTGTCTTCAGCGCCGGTGTAGCGGGAAACCAGCTCGCCGGTACGGTCCACCAGCCGATCAATTTCAACAAAGGCTGAGGCCGCTCGTGCGGTGGCTTGCATCACTTCCGGCGCCACGCTGGAAACACCCAGAATCGTCATCTTGCCGCAGGCATTAATGACCTGTTTTAGCCCCAGTTGTTGATAGATATTCTGTGTCATGGTTTACAGCACTCCCAGCAGCGAACAGACCACGCTGAGCGCGACAATTGACAGCAAAATGGTGGTGTAACGCGGTCCTTTCTTCACCAGATAGAAATAAATGGCGAACACCGCCGCCAGCGGTAACAGGCCGGGGGCAATAGAGTCGAGGATCTGTTGAACCACCACTTCAGAGCCTTTCAGGGCACTGAGTTTTAGCGGAGTGGTGATCTTGACGTAGCTTGCAGAAAGCGCCCCCATCATGATCAGACCCAGCACGTTTGCGCCGTAGATCAGTTCTTTAATTCGCCCCCCTTGCAGCAGACCGATAATCGAATCACGTCCCAGCGTATAGCCTTTGTGAACCATGCCGTAGCTGATTGCCAACGTGATAGCGGGATAGAGAATGAGCGGCACAATACCGCCCATCGCACTGCCATTGGCAGCGAACGGGATAAAAATAGCAATTAACAGCGGCATTACGGCGGCCCAGATGATGGAGTCCCCCATCCCGGCCAGCGGTCCCATTAAACCCGTTTTAATGCCGGTAATTGAGGCATCGCTGATCGGCTCACCGCGGGTTTTCTGTTCCTCCATCGCAATGGAGATCCCCTGAATCACCGCCCCGAACGTCTGCTCTGAGTTGAAGAAGTTCAAATGGCGTTTCAGCGCTTCCACCTGCTCCTCTTTTTGCGGGTAGAGCTTTTTGATGATCGGCGTCATCGAGGCGCAGAAAATCAGGCTTTGCAAACGCTCATAGGAGCTGGACACTTCCGCACCCAGCCAATAAATAAACCAGGCTTTGGTGATGTCGGCTTTAGTCAGCGTGCCGCTTTCACGCGCGCGCTCTACCAGTTCATGCTGCATTACGTCGCTGCTCATCATGCTGCTCCTTCATTTTTTGCCAGACCTTTAATCAGGAAGGCCACGCAGGTACCAAAGATTGCCATCGCCATGATGTCTACCTTCAGGTACAGCACCGCAAAGAAACCGCCGATAAACCACGGCAGCAGGCTCTTTTTACCGATCACCATAATGGTGATGGCGAAGCCCAGCGCCGGCAGAATGCCGCCCATAATTTCAAAGGAGTGCGTCAGCCAGTGCGGCATCAGCTTCAGGAAGCTTTCCACAACGTCCTGACCAAAATAGTTGGCGGCAAACACCACCGGGAAACGCAGTACCAGCCCAAGCAGCGCCGGGTAGAGGAACGCACAGCGCATAATGCCTGCCATGTTTGCCGTTTCCGCATGCTTGTCGGCCATATGTACCCACGCCGCGTTTAACGTACGGCGCAACTGGTCGAGGAACACGCCGATGACGCCAAACGGGATCGCCAGTGCGATAGCCAGGTTCGGGTCCATTCCGGCCTTCACGGCGATAGGAATTGAAATGCAGGCAGCCAGCGCCGGATCCGACGGGACGTTGCCGCCTGGCGTGGAGGTCACGCCGAGATAAACCAGCTGCATACCTGCGCCGATGATCATCGCCGTTTCCATGTTGCCTAACAGCAGGCCAACGAATACGGCAATCACGACCGGCTGTAGCAGCATGGCGGAGAAGGTGTAGCCAAGGCGTAATCGGGCAAACCAGTAATACAACCCCATCAGGCTTGCGAAGACTAAAGTATCCATAATTAAGTACCCTGTTATCAAAGAATTAGAATTTTTTCAGGATATCGTCCAGCGACTGCGGCTTATCTTCCGGGATAGTCTGGAAGAACACCTGAATCCCATGATTTTTCAGGTCGCTCAGGATGCCGACGTCTTTTTCATCCAGCGTAATGTTCTGGAATACTGCTTTGCGGTTTGGCCCACCGCCCAGCCCACCGACCTGAATGGTGGTGACATCAAATCCCAACTGAACCGCTTCCTGAACCGCCGCCAGGGAGGGGAACAGCACCAGAACCTTGCCGTCACCCAGTTGATTCTCTTTCCAGGCAGCGGCAAAACTTTGGTTACCGAAACAATCCACTTTGATGTTCGGCGGCGCGGCCATCAGGTAGATATTTTTCATAAATGGATCGGCATCCAGCTCATCGCTGACCACCGCAATCCGGTTTGCCTGAGATTGCCCAACCCATTTGGTCACCACTTGTCCATGAATCAGACGGCTATCGATACGACATAAGACGATGTTTGCCATGATATTTATTCCTTATTGTGATTGTTGTAATTGACGTACGTGGGCAACAACGTCCAGGCAGCTGCTACGCCCGGCCTCGACCAGTTCGGCCACGCAGGCGGTCAGTTGGCCATGCTCGCGTTTGTCGAGCGCCTCCAGTAACAAAGAGGCGTTGAGCCCGGAAATGACAGCCACCGGGTAATCGGCGCTCAGCCGTGCCGCCACGTTAGACGTGGTGCCGCCAATAAAATCGGTCAGGATCAGTGAGCCTTCCGGCATAGCTTTCACTACGGCTTCGACGCGCTGATAAAACTCGCCAAGCGTATCAACAGGCATCAGCGCAATTTCCGTCACGCCTTTGATTTCACCCATCACCATGCGCAGGCTGTTGCAAAGCTGTTGCCCCCAGCCGCCATGGGTCAGCAGCAGGATCTGGGGCAAGGATTCAGTGGTAGTCAAAATGGCCTCCTGGCTCGATTACATAGACATAGGTAAACAGAGCAAAGGCTGTGCCAGAATTTGTGTCACGCGGGGGAGTTGTGGGTGCAGGCGGGGCGCAAAGCCCCACCGGGCAAGGGATTAGCTATACAGCAATTCGTAGATATAAAAATATTCCGCGTCCGATAAGCGAATGGCATAGGCCTCTTCAATCGGCAGGAACGCGGATTTAATGACACTAAACGCACGAACATCCAGATCCGGCTTGTTCTCCAGCGCCATCTGTAACGGTTTGCGGTTAATCACGATACGCTCGACCATACAACAGCAGTGGATCAGGAAGCGCAGTGTCACCTGGCGACTCGGTTTTAGCGAAAGCGTGGTGGTCAGATGGTTAAGTACACCTTCCATTTCCTTCAGAATCCGCTGTGGGTTAAGCACTGAAATATGGTTAATGATACTTTCCATGGTCAACGCACTGATAAAACGCATCGCGCTGCGCTCCATCTCCAGACGACGTTCACTGCTTGAAAGATCCGGCGTCAACAGACTGAGCACCAGTTCAGGCCCCTGCTCGGAGAACAACTCTTCAAGCGAGATAAACGGGATATCCGGCAGTCCCGGCTGGAAAGTACCCACGATGCCTGCCAGACGTTCACTGGCGTTAATCGCCTGTTGAACGCGCTCCAGGCTGCGGACTTCGTTGTAATCGAGGATCACCATCCGCGTATCCTGCGACATCAGCTCACCAAAACTCTCTTCCAGCACCTTTTTGATTTTTTCCGCCGTGCCCATTCCGGTGATGCAGGAGATAACCAGCACTTTGCCGTTATTTTCTTGCTGTGGCGTACAGAGCTGGCAGGGTATATTTTTACTCTGCATCAGTGCCGCCAGCTGCGGTAACTCACTGGTTTCATAGCTTAAATCCAGCCCTATCTCCAGCAGGCTGGTGAGAGTAATGTTGGGCATCAGCAGAACGTCTATCTGGAATAATTTGCTGATCGTACTGCCAAAATGGACCAGCGAGCCAATATCCACCATCAGGATCAATCGGCGATATTGCCGGGTCTGGATCATCTGCGTCAGGGCTTCCAGCGTGTCATGCACCGACTGCTCGAAAGGCATATCAATAGCGCTGAACACCTCGCGCTCCAGCACGCGATTCACGTACTGCGCCTGGCTTGTGGCGGTCGTCGCGCCGTGGGCAATCAAAATCACCCCGCAGTCCGGACTGGCGTCAATCCGTTGGCGGTAATGACGGCACTCTTTGAGGAACAGGCACAGCCAGACCACTTCCGTCGCCGGGCATTGAATATGCAGCAGTTCATTGATTTTTCGGCATAACAGCGTGGCGTTTTCGTATTCATCTTTACAGCGGTCGAGGATCAGGCTGGAAGAATAAAGTTGTGGAATAAGCCCGCGCTGCACGTAGCCAATCAGCGCCAGGAAGTGTTTGCGCAGCGGGTTAACCAGATTTTCCGGCAGCGTGAAGCCAAGCACCTGCTCAACGCAGCCGATCAGCAGCGTGACTCGCTCTTCAATCTGATCGCCATAGCGCGGGGGATGCGCCACGCTGTCGCGGCTATAGAGACCATATTCAAAAATCGAGCTGAGCTTGTTTTTGAGGATTGCCAGCGTTTCAGCTGGCGGTACGTTGCTGTTACGCAGGTTGATATATTCCCGGGTCAGGAAGCTGTAAAAGAGATCGCTCTCTTCAATTTCAGCCCCGGTGGCCAGCGAATTTTTCAGTGCCGGCAACGTGCGGGCATCAATGCTCAGGTGTTCTTTGCCTTCGAACAGCGCCCCAACCAGCAGACGTTGTTCCGGCGTGGCGTTAAAGGGGATCTCGGTCAGACGTTTATCCAGCTGTAGCGTATCGCTGTGCTCCGTCATTCCCGAGGCCCAGGCCTGGGCGCAGAGAAACTGAATGTCGCTCTTGAGCTGACCAATATTGCCTTCCAGCGGTTTGTTCAGTAGCCAGAGCAGCAAAGTGCGGTCGATGCTTACGGTACGCTCGATTTTACGGCTCTCACGCTGTAAGAAGCCGACAATCAGTTCAACCTGTTCTTCCACCGAACGCTGGCGGATGCCGGGGAGATCAATACATACCTGAATACGTCGCTGGAAGGTGCGCAGCAACGCTGAGCTGACAGGTTCGGTGGTGGCACATATCAGGCGAACTGAAATAGACCGCGCCACGGCGCTTGAACCCAGCGGCCGGTATTCACCTTTGTCGAGAATAGAAAACAACTTTTCCTGGCCTTCATACGGCAGACGATGCACTTCATCGAGCAGCAGATAACCGCCGTCGGCCTGCTCGACCAGACCGGGCTTATTTTCGTTTGCGCCGGTAAACGCCCCCTGCCGATGACCAAACAGGTGCGAAGAGAGCAGCTCCGGGTTATGGGCGTATTCCGCGCAGTTGAAATAAACCAGCGGCGGGGGCGTTCCCGCTGCACGTTCACAGGCGAAACGGTGCATCAGTTCGGCAAAAAAGGTTTTACCCACGCCGGAGGGACCGGTCAGCAGAACATGCAGTCCGTGGGGATACAGCACCGCCGCGCGGCCTTTTTCCACCGCATCACGCAGGCTGCGATCGTAACCAATCAGGCTGGAAAAGGGATCGTCTGTTGCCTGGTTTTCCTGAACAGGCAACAGGTCAGCAACGGTTTGCACTTCACGCTCGGACTCATCCAGTTTGCGCCCCAACAGCGTTTCAATTGCCTGACGATGCAGAAAGAATACCGGACGCCCGCGGCTTTTAATCGCCAGGCCGTCGTTCCAGAGCTGATTGAGATCTTTACTGACTGAGTTGCGCGCCAGCCCGAGGTTAAAGCCGATGGCCTCCGCTGTGAACGCCGTTTCCTGCGCCAGATGGGCAAGATTCACTCCTCGCGTCAGCCGTTCCAGCTCTCCCAGTATTATCTCAATCCGTCTCATCTCTTTACCGCTTAAGAAATAAATGATTGTTCAGAACATACACTATTCTGCTACGCAAGAAAGTGAGGCGGCATCCAGACCTTCCGGTCATCAAAACGTTTTCGACAAATAATGGCGTGCGGAACCGGTTTCCGGGAAGTTATCGAGGGTCATTTGCAGCTGATAGCCGTTTTTCTGATAAAACGGCAGCGCCTGGAAACTCATGGTATCCACCAGCGCATGCAGACATCCTCGCTCACGCGCCGTCTGTTCGGCGGCCTGCATCAATTGTGAGCCATAACCGCCTTTACGCAGCGAGTCATGCATCCACAGAAAATCGATACACAGCCATTCACCTTTGATTTTGCCGATCAGCCCGCCCAGAATTTCATTGCGATCATCACGCCAATACACCGCCAGGTCACCAAAATTGGTGGTTCTCAGGAACTGGCGATTGTAAGCGCGCAATCCGGCAAGCAGGGCATTTTGATCGTCTTCTGTAACGGTATCAGTAATCTGTATCCTATCCTCCTGAAACACTACAACTTCTGGCTGATTTATTTTTAAACGTTAACACAGGCTGATGAGTGAGCCGTATGCCGTCTACACTTACCCTTGAGATGATGCGCATCAACAACAAGGATTATTATCATGAAATTAGCCGTTTTTCCGATTATTGCCGTCCTTTTCACGCTACCGGGCCTGGCGCAGGCTGACTCGGCTTACGGCGGGTTACAGTCGGTTCACGAAAAGAACACCGTACTCAAGGATTTGCGCAAACTTTGCACCCCACAGGGGTCGCCATCGGATGAAGTGTGGGAAAAAACAATTATGTCTGATACGCGCAATCAGCAGCATATTCGCGAAGCCATTGTGGCAATAGAAAGAAATAATCAGAACAACTACTGGGAAGCGCTTGGCAAAGTTGAGTGCCCTGATTTATAGCCATTATGTTGGAAAATGAGCACTGTAACCGGTTTCTGTATCGCAAAAACACGTATTGTTGCCACAACGAATAAAGAGTAAGGGAGCAACAATAATGCGATACCGTTTTCCTGCGAACTTCTGGTGGGGCAGTGCCTGTTCCGCGCTGCAAACGGAAGGTGATAGCCTCAATGGCGGCAAAAGCCAGACCACATGGGATGTGTGGTTCGACCGCCAACCGGGTCGATTCCATCAGGGAATTGGCCCAGCGAACACATCCACGTTTTATCAGCACTGGAAACAGGACATCACCCTACTCAACCAGCTGAAACATAACAGCTTTCGTACATCGCTGAGCTGGTCACGCCTGATCCCAAATGGCACGGGTGAGGTGAATCCAGAGGCCGTTGATTTTTATAACAACGTTATCGACGAGTTACTGGCTCAAGGTATTACGCCCTTTATCACCCTGTTCCATTTTGACATGCCGATGGTGATGCAGGAGAAAGGCGGCTGGGAAAACCGTGAAGTGGTCGAGGCATTTGGCCACTATGCACAGACCTGCTTTAACTTGTTCGGCAACCGGGTGAAGCACTGGTTCACCTTTAACGAACCGATTGTCCCGGTAGAAGGCGGTTATCTGTATGATTTCCACTATCCTAACGTGGTGGATTTCAAACGCGCCGCGACGGTGGCGTACCACACTATTCTGGCACATTCGATGGCGGTTCGGGCGTATCGCGCTGCAAACCTTGACGGTGAAATCGGCGTGGTGCTGAATTTAACGCCTTCCTACCCGCGCTCGCAAAACCCGGCCGATGTGAAAGCCGCACACTACGCAGACCTGCTCTTTAACCGTAGTTTCCTCGACCCGGTGCTGAAGGGTGAATACCCGGCGGATCTGGTGGCATTGCTGAAAGAATACGATCAGCTACCGGCCTGCCAGCCCGACGACGCGCAGTTGATCGCCGAGGGTAAAATCGACCTGCTTGGCATCAACTACTATCAGCCGCGTCGCGTTAAATGTCGCGATAGCGCCGTCAACCCGGATGCTCCGTTTATGCCGGAGTGGCTGTTTGATTATTACGAAATGCCGGGGCGTAAAATGAACCCCTACCGTGGCTGGGAAATTTATGAGCCGGGTATTTACGATATTATTACCAACCTGCGTGATAATTATGGCAACCCGCGCTGTTTTATTTCTGAAAATGGTATGGGTGTCGAGAATGAGCAGCGTTTTATTCAGCAAGAGCAAATCAACGACAGCTACCGTATTGAATTTGTTTCTGAACATCTTAAATGGCTACATAAAGGAATTAGCGAAGGCTGTAATTGTCTTGGCTACCATATGTGGACCTTTATTGATAACTGGTCATGGCTCAACGGATATAAAAACCGCTACGGTTTTGTCCAGCTCGATCTGGAAACGCAAAAACGCACGGTGAAAAAGAGTGGCGAATGGTTTGCTCATACCGCCGAGCACAATGGTTTTAATTAAAACCAACCAGGATGCCGGATAGCAATCCGGCATACCGTGTTTTAGTTTATTGCATATCTTTTATGCGAACTTTTGCTGCCACCAGAAGCGCCGTCAGCAGCATCAGGCTGCCGGAAATCATCAGGGGTGACAGCAGTCCGAGGGTATCGAGCGCATACCCGCCAATCGCAGCGCCACAGGTGTTAGCCAGCTGGATCACGGCGACCTGAACAGACCCGGCTTTCTCTGCCTGATCGGCCAAAGAACGGGTGATCCACGTCGACCAGCCCACCGGTACCAGCGCAAACAACAGTCCCCAGATAATCGCAATACCCGCCGCCACCACTTTGTCGCTGCCCCACAGGATCAGGACCAGCGCACTGAGCGCCAGCACCAGTGGCGCACCGGCTAACGCCAGTTTGACCGAACGCTTCAAAATCATCGATGAGAACGACGTACCAACAAAGCTGGCAATACCGAAGCTCAGCAGCACCAGCGTCAGGCCATCCACATCAAATCCCGCCAGATTCATATAGATCGGACGAATATAGGTAAAGAAGGCGAACTGCCCGGCAAAGGACATGAAGATAGCAATCATGCCAGCCATGACCCCCGGCCGTTGCAGCAGGCTAAACATGTTCTGTTTCTGATGTGATGGCTCACCGGGCAGCGAAGGCAGCGATCTCACCACCCAGATGGTACACAGCACGCCCATCACCGCCGCGGCATTAAAGACGTTGCGCCAGCCAATGATGCCGCCTAAGAAACTCCCCAGCGGGGCGGCAATGACCAGTGCGATAGAGACTGCGCCAAAGATCACCGACAGCGCTTTCGGCACCGTACGTGCAGGGACCAGACGCATGGTCAGCGACGCCGACATCGCCCAGAAGCCGCCAAGAGCCAGACCGAGGCAGGCGCGGCCAACGAGCAGCAGCGAAAAAGAATTGGCAAAGGAAACCAGCAGGCAGGAGATCGTCAGCAGCACCGAAAAGAGGATCACGACGTAGCGACGATCGGTTGCCTGAATAATTTGCGTCACGAACAGGCTGGCAAACATGGCGACAAACGCCGTTACGGTCACCGATTGTCCGGCAACACCTTCCGAAATACCGAGATCCTGCGCCATTGGCGTCAACAAACTGACGGGCAGAAATTCAACGGTTATCAGGCAGGCAACACAGAACGCCACGGCGAATACCGCCGACCAGTTCGGTCGGGCATTTGCCCCAGCGCGGGATTTTTGTTCAATAGCGTCACTCATTTTGTTACCTGCGTGGGGTTATTGTAGAAAAGTTACGCAGTGTAACATTAAATTTGTGACGCATTTAACGTTTCAGCAACTGTTTTTCATTTACTGCAAACGCCAGGCTATCGGATTCCTAAAGATGGAACGCGACTCTTTTACCTGTTGGCAGCTTAACATCAATGCTCAACTCACCACCCAGCGCAGCGACATAACGCTTTAGAGTCGACAGGCGTGGATCGTTATCAGCCTGTTCCATTTTTGCAATTGTTGGCTGCTTGACGCCCATTGCTGAGGCAAGTTCAGCCTGAGAGAGATTCAGTTCTTCCCTTAACATATTTAACGCAACCGCCTGACGTAGCACTTCTACTTTTTCAGCAATGCGCTCCTGGCTTTCGGGGCTTTGTTTAGCCATCAATTCTTTAAGGGTAGCCATAATTTTTCCTTACTTATTAAGGTGCTTTCGGTACTCAATATCTGCAAACTTGATCATATCTTTATAGAATTTCTTCTCGTTTATCCCTGTTTTATCCCCGGCACATAACACGATGCCATGACGGGAAGGATCAAACGCAAAGAACGCCCGAATGGGATTGCCCTGATGTTGTACCCGTAACTCTTTCATATTTGAAAAAGCAGAATCATTCACCGTATCTGCAAACGGCCTGCCTAACTGGGGTCCATATTCGGACAAAATCATCATCGCTGCGAGCATATCCTCCTTGAGCGCTTCGGTTTGTACATCAAACCACTTGTCGAAAGCATCCGTTGTTTCCACATCCCACATCAGCGATCCCTCATAGCTAATAAGCTATAGGTAAATTATAGCCTATTAGCTATTAAATCAATGCTTATCACGCACTCATTATTCGCTAATTGACGCAGCCCTTGCCAGCCCGGTTATCCACTCCTGGTGACCGTTAATCATCGGATTGGGTAGAGTACGCGCCAGCTCCTGTGCCGGAACACCACGCTGCGACTCCTGGGTCAGAATACGTACGCGCCCGCCGGGTAAATCTTCAAACAGCCAGGCATGGACAACATCCAGACGCGAATCAGCATCCCCTTCCGCCCAGCCGTGCCAGGCAATACGTGCAGCCTGACCATCGACCGGTGGCGCATATTCGATGATTTGCGCTTCAATCGGGAAGCCAAAGGTTGTGAAACGGAAACGAGCGTTCATGCTCAGTAACGGTCCGGAGCCATCGTGAAACCGGATATCCGCCACATTGCTGTAATAAGTCGGCCAGCGCGTTGTGTCGTTGAGCTGCGCCCAAACAGCGCGGGCGCTCAGTCCGGCAACAATGATTTCATTGGAGGCAAAGTTATCGGTCGTCCCTGGCAAATACGCTTGCGGCCAGATAATCGCACTTTGTTGAGTCGCTTGTTTCATGATGTTCCTCATCGTGTAAGTTAACGAGGATCATCATGCGCGGGAGAGAGATATAAACATAATGACGATTAAAAATAACCGTCATCACATATTTTGATATCAGTGCAACCAGTGCACCCCATCTTCAGGTTGAAAAAAGGCGTTATAGCGCATTTGAAACGCATTTATCTCCTGCATATCCGGCTCCATTTCGCGCAGGAAACCCAGCGCCAGGCGTACCTGTGCGTCGGTAATCGGCGCGGCCAGCCGGGCTTTTTGCAACACCCTGTGCCACTGCAGCAGATTCTGTTCATTACCGTCAACAATGACGATTTGCCAGATTAGCAGCACCTGGGCAGCATTTTGCAGATGCGATTCATCAGGTCGATGGAGGTACTGTAAAAACGCCTCTCCCTGCGCTTTCCCCATCTGATCGATCATCGATTCTACCGGCACGACATCAATACTCAGACGCTCGCTCAGACGGCGAATCGCGCGCCGTGACCCGGACGTCAGTACCCGAAAACCCACAACAAAAACAACGGCCAGCGTGGCCAGCATTATCCAAATCATGCGCACATCCATTACCCGACAGGACGCCCATCATAGCGGCAAATTCACCTGTGTCGACGACTGAACGTGTCATAATGTGACTTATCGAACCCATGAGCAGACATCATGAAATCTGATATCAGAACCCTCGATCTTAATCTGTTGAAAACGCTGGATGCCCTGCTGGATGAACGCAACGTCACCCGGGCGGCGCAGCGGCTGTCGCTCACCCAACCAGCGGTCAGCGGCATGCTAAACCGTCTGCGTGATTATTTTGACGATCCGCTGTTTGTCCGCACGCCGCACGGTATTGTCCCGACGCTCCGGGCTCGCGAAATGGCGGCGCCCATCAAACAGATCCTCAGCGACATTGATATCCTGCTTAAGCCCGCGCAGTTCGACCCACTCACCGAAACGCTCACCTTTACCGTCGCCGCTACCGATTACGCCCTTAAAGCGGTGATCGTGCCGTTTATCGCCGCGCTTCGCGCACGTGCGCCAGGTATTCGTGTGCGGGTCGTTCCCGTTGAGCCAGAGCAGCTAACAACACAGTTTGAGCAGGGTAAAATTGACCTGGCGCTGCTGACGCCGGATTCAACACCGGATAATCTGCACAACCGCTCGTTATATAACGAAGAGTATGTCTGTCTCATGCGTCATGATCATCCCGATGCCCACCAGGCGCTAACACTCGATCGCTTCTGCGCGCTGGAGCATGTGCTGGTTTCTTATAAGGGAGAAAGTTTCTGGGGGGTCACCGATGATGCGCTGGCAGAGGTTGGACGAAAACGACAGATTGGTTTGTCAGTCAGCAGTTTTCTGGTTCTGCCGGATATCCTCGCGATTAGCGAGATGATTGCCGTCGTCCCTGCCCGGCTGGCCTATACCGATCCCCGGATGCACGTTGTGTCGCCGCCGCTGCCCATTACTGGTTTTACTAAAAGTATGGCCTGGCACGAACGCACGCACCGCGATGCGGCGCATCAGTGGCTACGCAATCTGGTGCATGAAACCAGTCAGTCTAAACCATAAAAAAACCCGCCATAAAGGCGGGTAAAAGTTACCACTACACACTTAAGCGACTTTCAATTGCTGGATCTTTTTCTCGCGGCGAATTTTACGTTCTTCAAACACGGCCACGATAGCCATCAGGCAGATACAACCGATAGCGGCAGCATCCAGCGCGGCGAAGGTACCTGCCCAGCCAGTCAGACCGAATACCGGTGTACCATCAGCAATCATCCCCAGACCCAGCTTGGCGAAGCTGTCACCTATCAGATAGGCGAATGTCCCTTTAATCCCATCGGCAGCGCCGATCGCTTTTTTCGGTACGAAACCAACGGCTGCGACACCGATTAACAGCTGCGGACCAAACACCAGGAAGCCGAGGGCAAACAGCGAAGCCAGATAGACATACTGGTTGCTGGCATGCTGGTAAACACCCAGTGTCGCAATGATTAATGCCAGTGCCACACAGGCCACCAGCGCCCGGCGACCGTTTGCCAGGTCAGAGAGCCAGCCCCACAGCAACGTACCGACCAGCGCCCCCACTTCAAACAGGGTAAAGCCCTGAATCGCCACTTCTTTGGAGAGCTTCAGTTCCTGGAACGCATACACGGTAGACCACTGGTCGATACCAATACGCACCACGTACAGGAAGATGTTGGAGAAACACAGCAGCCAGATCACTTTGTTTTTCAGCACATACTCAACAAAGATCTGCCACTTGGTCATGTCATTTTCTTCGGTCTCTTTGTCTTCTTCGCTGATCTCTTCACCGAACAGCTCTTCAGCTTTCCCCAGGCCATAAGATTCCGGGGAGTCGCTGCCATAACGCAGGCCGATAAAGCCAACAATCAGGGCGATAATCGATGGGAAGATAAACATACCAATGACGTGGCCGTCGAACAGGTAATTGGCACCAAACAACGCCACACCAGCCGCACCGGCACCACCGAGGTTGTGGGAAATGTTCCACATACCGAGGTAAGAACCACGTTTACGGCGAGGTGTCCATTTGGTGATGGTGGAATAACTACACGAACCGCCGGTACTCTGGAAGAAACCGCTCAGCGCGTAGAAGGTAATCATCAGGAACAGACTGGTTGAGCCTGCGCCCATGCTGGCACTGAAGCCGAGCATACAGATAGCAGAGAGGATCAACATAAACGGCAGGAACTGCTTGGTGTTTTTACCATCCGCGTAATAAGAAACCAGCGTTTTACCCACACCGTAGGTGATGGAGAAGCCCAGGCCAATCATCCCCAACTGCGTCATGCTCAGACCGTAGGTGGAGATCATGTCGTTCTGCGCGATGTTGAAGTTTTTGCGGATCAGATACATGGTCAGGTAGCCAATAAAGACCACCAGATAGGACTGCATGAACGGTTTGAACCACATTTTACGCCGCACATCGAGCGGCAGATCCAGGGTTGGCTTGCGCACCTGGTTTAAGAAGGCCAGCATAGGTATCTCCTGATTTTTATACCTGCGAATAGCAGGCATTGTAAAAATCAGCCCGGGATCACGCCTGAGATAGCGTCCAGGTGCAACCGGGAAAATTTCTTAGTTTTACCCCACTCGGGGCAAAAAGGTGAGATACATCACGCTTCGCCAGGCTCACGCGGCGCCTGGGCATTCAAAAACGGCAGCAGCAGCAGCGCGGAGATCCCCGCGGCGATGGCGATAACCACAAAGAATCCGGTCCAGTGCCACACCTCCATCACCTTCGCCAGCGGCCAGCCGGAGAGCGAGGCCCCCAGATAAGCGAACAGCCCGACAAACCCGGTCGCCGCCCCTGCCGCCTCTTTGTGCGAGCACTCCGCCGCCGCCATACCAATCAGCATTTGTGGGCCAAAGACGAAGAATCCGGTGGTGAAAAAGCACGCCGCCTGCATCATGTAGCTGGCGAACGGCATCAGCCACAGCGAACCGACGGAGAGCAAAATCCCAGCGGCAAAAATCAGGTTCATTGGCCCACGATTGCCGTTGAACAGCTTATCTGATCCCCACCCCGCCACCAGAGCCCCAATAAACCCGCCCAGTTCAAACATGGTCACCGCGGTGTTGGCGGTCACCAGATCAACCCCCAGCGTTTCTGACATGTACAGATTACCCCAGTCGTTGATCGCCGCACGTACCACGTACACCAGCACATAACACAACGACAGCAGCCAGATGTAGGGATTCAGCAACACATAGCGGGTGAGAATTTCTTTGCGGGTTAAGCCTGCGCCCTCCTGCTGCTGGGCAATTTCTAACTCATCGTGTCGCCAGTCGCCAACCGGGGGTAAGCCAATCGCCTGCGGCCTGTCGCGCAACCGCCAGCACAGGAAAAATCCCACCACAATCGCCAGTATTCCGGCAATCATCATTCCTGCACGCCAGCCATAATGCAGCGCCGTCGCCGCCATCACCATCGGGATCAGCGCCCCGCCGACGTTATGCGCGGTGTTCCATAGCGCCCACCAGCCACCGCGCTCGGTACGCGAATACCAGGCTGTCAGCAAACGGGCGCATACCGGCGATCCCCAGCCCTGGAAGAACGCATTCAGTGCCCACAATAACGCAAAGGCCCAAAGCGAGGTCGAGAAACCGAACAGGATGTTTACCACACCGGTTGCAATCAAACCAATGCCCATAAAATAGCGAGCGTTGGAACGATCGCTGACGATACCGGAGACAAACTTCGACAGGCCGTAAGTGATGTAAAACAGCGTAGCCAGCAGGCCAATATCGCTGCGGGTCAGTACACCGCTGGTCAGGATATCCGGCACCGCCGCGTTGAAGCTTTTGCGCGTAAAATAAAACAGCGCGTAGCCAAGCCAGATGGTGGTCAGAATATGCCGTCGCCAGTAGCGATAACGGGCATCTACTTCACTTTTATTAGTAATGAGTGGCGCATTAGCCGGGGCTTTTAGAAACTGAAACATTGCCATTCCTTACACATAACGCTGAGGCAAAGAGACGCTGACCCGCGTACCGTGCGTACAGGATATCGAAAGCTTACCGCCGAGGGCCGTAATGCGCTCACGCATCCCGGTGAGGCCAAATCCTTGCTGATTCGAACCCGGCGGCAGGCCACTGCCATCGTCCTCAATCACCAGCATCAACCGCTCATCCTGTAGCCAGCCCTGCAACGTCACCGCGCTGGCATTGGCATGCTTAACAATATTGTTCAGTCCTTCCTGGCAGACGCGAAACAGCGTCACCCGCTGACTTTCGCTGAGTTCTGATTCATCAATATGCCAGTCGAGATGGCTGACGATACCGCGACTTTCCAGCTCCATTTCCCGCATCAACGAACGGATAGCCTGCTCCAGCGTTAAATCATCTAACTGGCGCGGGCGTAAACGCCCCAACAGGCGGCGTACCGAATCGTATACCCCGAGTGAAAGCTGCTCGATATGCGCCCCACTGCGCTTCACGCCCACGTTCTCCGGAGCCAGCCGCTGAACGATACCGGCCTGAGTACGAATCGCGGTGATGGTCTGCCCAATATCATCATGCAGCTCACGCGCCACGTCGCGGCGCACGCTTTCCTCGGTTTCCAACAAACGTTCCGCCAAACGATGATTACGCGCCAGCTCGTTTTGCAGCGACTGGTTGAGTTCACGCAGGCGCTGAATACCCGCGCCGAGCAGCAGTCCGGTCAGGCTCTGCGCCAGCAAGGAGAGCAGCAAGTCGACGGGATGGTCGTGCCAGGTCTGGCTGGCAATCAGCGCAATGGCATTCATTAGCGTGGCGATCAGCGCCCCCTGCCAGCCATAGTGCCAGGCAAGTGCAATAATCGGCAGCGCCAGGCAAAACGGCGTAAAACGTGACAGCTCATTCGGCAGACCCAACTGCAACCACAGGCTGACACTGAACAACAGCAGATACCAGACCAGATGTCGTCCGCGCCAGTTCACAGGTTGAGAAACCACCGCCGGTCCCAGCGGCAGCCAGGTGGTGCTGGTCAGATAGTGCCAGAATACCAGGCAGATCGGCGCCAGCGTCAGCCCACCGGTGAGTGTCAGCAGCAGCACGGTCCACGCCGCTTCACCTTGCCCAATCCAGGGCAACGATTGCAGCAGTGCCGCCGCGGTCAGTGCCGCGCCCTGCAACAGCAACGTGCGCCAGTCGCGCTGATGGCGGTATCGCGAAATCAGCATCACCGGGAATAGCGTGAGGGCGCTTCCGATCATCAAAAGTGGCAGATGGGCCAGCGCCACTTCCTGCGCCAGCCAAAACAGAAGCAGCCATTCCGCACCCAACAGTACCGGCCAGTAGCCGCGCGGGCATTGCAGCATCAAGCCCAGGCGCAGGCCGAATGGAAACAGCAGCACTGCCAGCTCCGGGCGTTCAACCAGATGCAGACTGATGCTCCACAGGCAAAACCATGCGGCAGAGAAGATAAAAAAGCAGGCAACGATAGTGACCAACCGGGAAAAGAACGTGTTCATTGCCAGCCGTCAAACATCCGCCGTGCCAACTCAACATCGTTGCTTACGCCCAGCTTTTCCATCAGGTTGGCGCGGTGCACGTGTACCGTTTTTGGTGACAAGCCCAGTTCAGCCGCAATCTCTTTGACTGCCATCCCTTGTGCCAGTTTTTCTGCCACCTGACGTTCGCGTTTGGTGAGCGGGTCCTGACGCCCGGCCGCCAGTTTGACGGCGATATCCGGCGTTAAATAGCAGCCGCCGGTCGCCACGGTACGCACCGCGGCTATCAGTTCATCGGGGCTACAGCGTTTTGAGAGAAAGCCTCGCGCCCCTGCGTTCAACGCCTGCTCCACCAGCGCCGGGCTGTCGTGGACGGAGAGCATGATAATCGCCATGCCTTTTGGCAACTGGCTTAACAGTTCGAGGCCAGAAATGTCAGGCATGGAGATGTCGCAGATACAGACCTGCACGCCGCGCCCCGGCAATCCTGCCAGCGCCTCGCTACCTGAGCCAAACTCAGCCACAACCCGCAAATCGGGTTCCAGCCCCAACAGTTGGGCAAACCCGGAACGGACGATAAGGTGGTCGTCGATAAGGGCAACGGTAATCATAGGTTATGTCCTGGTGCTGGAAAACACCTGATGGCGCTGCGCTTATCAGGCCTACAAGAAGGTAGGTCGGATAAGGCATGAATGCCGCCATCCGGCAAAGGAGATTACCTTAACGATATACACGTCATCCTTCAAGCGGCCTCTGCCTTGAGCGGATTACTCGAAAAAGACGGTAATTTTGTTAAACATCGAGGGATCAGACTGGTTGCGCGCCACTTTCACCACATCTTCCAGTTTGTCGATCTGGCTTATCATCTGCTCCAGACGCTGGTCGTCATTCACCAATAGCCAGATACGACTCTTATCACTGTCCTGAATCGGTAGACAGAGGATACCTTCCACGTTGAACGCACGGCGGGCAAACAGTCCACAAACGTGGGTCATTACACCCGGGTGATTGCGTACGGTGAGTTCCAGGATTACGTTGTCATGAGTCTGCTGTTGCATGGCTTATTCCCCCACCATTTCAGTGTTTGCCGCACCCGGCGGTACCATCGGGTACACTTTTTCTTCTGCATCAATACGTACGTGGATCAGCGCAGGTCCTGGACGATTAATTATCTCCTGCAGCGCCGCCTGTGGATCCGCTTCATGATTTAAATCGCAGGTTTCGAGACCAAAACCGGCGGCAATCTGCATAAAGTTAATCATCCCCGGATAGGTCGCAGCAAATACGCCTTGTTTATAGAACAGGCTCTGCTGCTGATACACCAGACCCAGCGCTTCGTTATTCATCAGGATGATTTTAATATCCAGCTGATTTTCGCTGGCAGTCGCCATCTCCTGAATATTCATCATCAGGCTGCCGTCGCCGGAGAAGCACAGCACTTTCTTGTCCGGGTTCGCCAGCGCCGCGCCAATCGCTGCAGGCAGACCGAAGCCCATGGTCCCCAGACCACCAGACGTCAGCCACTGACGTGGGCGATTCAGCGGGTAGGCCTGCGCCGCCCACATCTGATGCTGACCCACGTCGGTAGTGATGATGGCGCTGTCATCCACGCAAGCCGCAACGGCGTTAATCAGCCCATAATGGCTGAGCGGATCGCTTTCCTGTGGAATGGTACACGGGAATTCACGCTGCAAATCCGCCACCATGTGATGCCATGCGTCGCGCGACTGCGCCTCAATCAATGGGATCAGCTGTTCCAGCACCTCATTCACATCCGCCTGAATGGCCACGTGCGGCTGTTTGATTTTACCCAGCTCGGCACGATCGATATCCACATGAATAATCTTTGCATTCGGGCAGAACTGCTCGGTTTTACCAATCGCCCGGTCATCAAAACGTGCGCCAAGAACAATTAATAAATCAGCCTCTTGCAGTATAAAGTTGGTGCTGCGTGCGCCGTGCATGCCCAGCATACCTAACGACAGCGGATGCGCTTTTGGCAACATACCCAGCGCCATTAAGGTCATGGTGGTGGGCAGCATTGCTTTTTCCGCCAGCTCACGTACGCGTTCAGGTGCGTTAATCACGCCGCCGCCGAGGTACAACACCGGACGTTGTGCCGCATTAATCATAGCGGCAGCATCGCGAACGCTGTCCGCGCTAAAAGTTGGCGCAGGGGCTTTTTCTGCAGGCTCCGGCATCTCTTCAATGTCAAATACGGCTGTTTGAATGTCCTTAGGTATGTCTATCCACACCGGGCCAGGGCGTCCTGACTGCGCAATGCGGAAGGCATCGCTCATGACCTGCGGTAATTCATTGATATGGCGAACCAGATAATTGTGTTTGGTGATGGGGATAGAGATGCCGTAGGTGTCAACTTCCTGGAAGGCGTCGGTGCCGATCATAGAGGCCGGAACCTGCCCGGTGATACACACCAACGGAATAGAGTCCAGGCGCGCATCGGCGATAGCAGTAACCAGGTTAGTTGCCCCCGGCCCGCTACAGGCCATACACACCGCCGGTTTACCTTCAGTTCGTGCCATCCCCTGGGCGATAAACCCCGCACCCTGCTCGTGGCGCGCCAGGATATGACGGATTTGCGTGCTTTGGCTCAAGGCGTCGTAGACGGGGAGAATTGAGCCGCCAGGAATACCGGTGACTACTTTAATTCCCTGACGTTCCAGGAAATGAACGATGAATTCAGCGCCCGTAAAGCGCGTACGCTTGGATGTGATGCCCGAACTTGCCATGCTCCAGTCCTTTTATTCTGGGCCTTTGCTCCGGGCAGGTCTCTTATACGAAAAACCCCGCCCGGTTTGCGCCGGCGGGGTTTTGGAATCGTGTGTTGTTCCGGACCCTACGGCGCATTGCCGACGACCACCACCACACGCACGACGACCGCTGCGCGAGATGGCGCAGTTTTTAGTAGGGTCGCAGTCAGCATGGAAGGGTTCATTAGGGACCTTGTCTGTTTGTTGGTTAACAGGATTTATACAAACACAGGTTTTTCAGCGTGACAATGGAAAATTTTTCATCTGCGCAAAAATGCGTCAAAGATCACGTTTAGCTGTACGCAATGTAAAAACAAAAAACCCCGCCGGGGCGAGGTTTTTTTTCAGGGTTTGCGGCTGGTAACCGCAGAACGCACTGTGTTACGTCAACGCAAGAAGTATACGCGATCGGCAACGAACGCGCAATTTAAGGCACGGATTTTGACGTTTCTGAGTATGGATCGCTTTGCGGATTTCGTCTACAAAATACTGTTCATACATACAGTATTTATCTATACTGTGAATGTTCGCAGTGCGCGAGGGGGCCGCTGTTTTACCGGCGCATCAAAGTCCTGGCTGAAACGGGTGGTGCCGTCAGCGCCTTAACCCCCGAAGTGAGCACACTGTGTTACGTCAACAATGGTGCTGGCAACAGGCAGCGGCGAGGTACGCCAGCACCGTGCTCCTTGTACCAAAAGGAGAGCGTATGAGCCTCGTGGATATCGCTATTCTTATCCTCAAACTCATCGTTGCAGCACTGCAACTGCTTGATGCTGTTCTGAAGTATATTAAATAGTTCAGATTCAAGTCGCACTTAAGGGGAGCGGGTTATCGCCTGCTCCCCTTTCACCTTCTCCCAGGTGCTTGTGTCGCGCCAATATGTTACGTTTTTATGACATTCTCAGGGAAGAATACCGCTATGACCCTTTCTGTTTTCTGCATTTTACTGTTCGCCGCGCTGCTTCATGCCAGCTGGAACGCCATTGTTAAAGCAGGAAATGACAAGCTGTACTCTGCTATCAGCGTGAGTGGCTCGGCCGCGATGATGGCGCTGATTCTCTTGCCCTTCGCCCCCCAACCCTCTGCCGCCAGCCTGCCGTTTTTGGCGATTTCAACCGCATTACAGGTGGTGTACACCGTACTGGTTGCCAAAACCTATCAGGTTTCAGACATGAGTCAGACCTATCCCATCATGCGCGGCACCGCCCCATTGTTGGTCGCTATCATCAGCGTCCTGTTTCTCGGCGATAGTCTGTCAATGCTGGCCTGGGTGGGGATTGCCACAATCTGCCTGGCAATCCTCGGCATGGCATTTAACGGTCGCAGTAGCTCGCAACGAGGGATCGTTCTGGCGCTCATTAATGCCTGCTTTATTGCCGGCTATACGCTGGTTGATGGCACCGGTGTTCGGCTTTCAGAGACTGCTCTGGGCTACACGCTGTGGACCTTCTTCCTGAACGGCTCCTGCTTGTTGAGCTGGGCGATGATTGCCCGACGCCGCGAAGCCTCCCGCTATCTGGCGCACCAGTGGAAGAAAGGTATTCTTGGCGGTATTGGCACCATGGGCTCTTACGGGCTGGCACTGTGGGCGATGACTCAGGCCCCGCTGGCGGTGGTAGCCGCACTGCGTGAAACATCCATTCTGTTTGGCGCACTGCTCGCCTGGTTGCTGCTAAAAGAGAAAGTCGCCGGAGTCCGCCTTATCGCGGCCGCAGGCATTGCCGCCGGCGCAGTATTGCTACGTTTGTCATAATCGCGCTTTAACCCGATGCAATCCGGCAACATTTGTTGCCGCTATTTGTTTACATTTCCTGCCGTTCATCGTTTAAACATTCCAGTCCACTATCTGGCCTTCTTTTTCTGTTGTGGTAGATTCCACGCGCATTTATGGGAAAGTGCAGCACCTTATTCTTATTTTTTCTTCATTTGAAAAGTAATCAGCGAAATGAAAAGGCATAGAAGCGTCAATTTGTTGTTGATGTTGGTATTACTGGTGGCGGTGGGTCAGATGGCGCAAACCATTTATATCCCCGCGATTGCTGATATGGCGCGTGAACTGAACGTTCGCGAAGGCGCGGTGCAAAGCGTAATGGCTGCCTACCTGCTGACCTACGGCGTGTCACAACTGTTTTACGGCCCGCTTTCCGACCGCGTAGGTCGTCGCCCGGTGATCCTCGCCGGGATGTCTATTTTTATGCTGGCTACGCTGGTCGCCATTACTACCCATAGTCTGACGGTATTGATTATCGCCAGTGCCATTCAGGGTATGGGGACAGGCGTCGGCGGTGTGATGGCGCGAACCCTACCGCGAGACCTGTATGAGGGTACTCAGCTGCGCCACGCGAATAGTTTGTTAAACATGGGTATCCTGGTCAGTCCGCTGCTGGCACCGCTGATTGGCGGTATGCTGGATACGCTGTGGAACTGGCGCGCCTGCTATATTTTCCTGTTGATTCTGTGCGCGGGTGTCACGTTTAGCATGGCGCGCTGGATGCCGGAAACACGGCCTGCTGGCGCGCCACGTCCACGGCTGATTGCCAGCTACAAAACCCTGTTTGGCAACGGTGCATTCACCTGTTACGTGCTGATGCTAATCGGCGGCCTGGCAGGCGTTGCCGTCTTCGAAGCCTGCTCCGGGGTATTGTTGGGCGCACGGCTCGGTTTAAGCAGCATGGTGGTCAGTATCCTGTTTATTCTGCCCATCCCGGCGGCGTTTTTCGGCGCCTGGTTCGCCGGTCGCCCTAACAAGCGATTTTCAACGCTAATGTGGCAGTCGGTTACCTGCTGCCTGGTTGCCGGGTTGATGATGTGGATCCCGGGGCTGTTCGACGTGATGAACGTCTGGACGCTGCTGGTTCCTGCCGCGTTGTTCTTCTTCGGTGCGGGGATGTTGTTCCCACTGGCAACCAGTGGCGCAATGGAACCTTTCCCGTTCCTGGCAGGTACTGCCGGCGCGCTGGTTGGTGGCTTACAGAACATTGGCTCTGGCGTGCTGGCGTGGCTCTCCGCGATGCTACCGCAGACCGGACAAGCCAGCCTCGGGCTGCTGATGACCCTTATGGGGCTGCTGATTTTTGTGTGTTGGCTGCCGCTGGCGTCACGTATGTCGCATCAGGGACAGGCGGTTTAAGCGCATGATGGCCCGGCTTATCGCCGGGCTTTTCACATTCAGGCGCAATCATCGTATTAATCAACGGCTCCAGTGCCGGACGCCAGGCGCCTTCTTCACCATCATAAAACTGCGTATCAGCATTGATTGCATAGGGGATTTTAGCCTTGCGCAGTTCACATGCCATAAACCGTGCAAACGCTGTTTGCGCGGCAGAAGGCGTGTTTTTGATGGTTTCTCCCGGTGACCAGCCCCCCACCCAACTGACGTGCCCCGTTTTCTGTTGCCAGTGAATGGCCGTATTAATACGGGCGCGAATGGCGGCTTTTTCTGCCGCAGTCCCCGACGTCCAGGGGTACTTACCGTTATTTTTTAGCGGCCCCCACGGGAAGATATGCCATTCGGCCAGAACGGTATTCTGGCTTTGCGGCGGTAATTTCAGATTAGGCAAATCTTCCGGTGCCGCCCGCAGTCGCGGCGCAATGAAAATCATCCGCTGCGGGTCGATGGCATGGATGGTGCGAATGGTTTTGTCGTACACCCGATTGAGCGAAGTCTGATTGTGATTAAGCTTATCGGCAGGCTCATAAATCAGGTCAAACCCCAGCAACGGCGAGCTTTGCCCAAAATAATGCGCCACTGCGACCCACCAGTTAACCACCTCTTTTTCGTTACCGCTATTGGGGTCTTTTTTATATTCATCGGCCTGATAAGCAATAATCGGGATCACGCCGTATTGCTCGCAAGCCTCTACCAGCTTGCGCAAATGGATAAGCCTGGCTTCTGTTGGCTCACCCGCCACACGAATACGCACATGAGAGATCCCCTTCGCCTTGAAATCCCGTACCACCAGCGGATCGAACTCGCGGATACCGCGATCGGTGCGCGCCCAGTCTACGTCCATTCCAACCCCAAGCTGCTGCGCATACAGCGCCGCCGTCAGCGCAGGGGGCGCGGCATACACGGTGGCACTGGCTAACAGTAAGAGGGAAACAATCGGCTTTAACACGGTCGTCCTTACGCAAATCATCAGGTGTGATATCACGTATTTAGCATGATTTTTGATACCTGGTGTAGAGAGAAAGCGTAAAAAATATTCGCGGCCCGCTTATTTAACCTGCTCCTGCAGCCAGCCAATAAATGCCTCGATTTTTGGCCACTGCCTGCCGGGTAACGTGGTGATGTAATAGTGTTGATGGCATTTCAGCGCCATATCACCGAAAGGCGCGACCAGTTCCCCGCTGTCGAGGCGCTTTTGTACCAGTCTCTTTCGTCCCATCGCTACGCCGATATGGTTCATTGCCGCAATCACCGCTAAATCTGAACGATCGAAGCCAATACCCGACGATGTCGGCAAATTCACTTCATAATGTTGCGCCCAACTGTGCCATTCATCGGTCCCGGAGTCGTTGCTCCATGCCTGTCTATCGTGCAGCAACGTGCAGTGCGGCAGATTCACTAACGACCCCGTAAGATCATAACGACGGGCATAGTCCGGGCTGCATACCGGCAGGATCTCTTCATCCATCAGGAAATGGTGCGTGAGCTGTGCAGAGGGGGCATCGTCAAAATAAATGGCCAGATCAACCCCGGCACGTTGCAAATTGACGTTGTCGTTCCCGGTCAGGATGGTCAGGGAAATCGACGGGTAACGGCGGGTAAAGTCACCAAGCGCCGGAACCAGCCAGCACTGGGCGATGGAGGGGCGTGAGTACACAGTGAGCGTCCCGGACAGCTCCTGGTTTTTGATATCGAGGATTTCCTGATTCAGCGTATCCAGCGACGATTTCAGCGCCCAGAACACCCGTTTTCCTTCGTGGGTAAGCTCCACTTTGCGGTGCGAGCGCACAAACAGCTGGATGCCCAGTTCCTCTTCCAGTTGATTAATGCGGTGGCTGACGGCGCTGGGACTTAACGACAGTTCGTCTGCTGCCAGCGCAAATGACTGATGCCTGGCCGCCACTTCAAAGGTATACAGCTTCGACAGCTGCCAGCCGTTAAGCAGCCGATTTCTGACCTCGCGCAGGGGATCCATACTCACCTCTTTCATCCTGATTGTTCTTCGCCGGAGTGTAAAAAAACCAGCGCTAAAAATCAGCACAAAGGTGATACAGAGTGAATCATGTCGCATAAAAGCAGCGTAATTAGACGCAAATCACCTATTTGATTCAATCTGGCTCATGTGAGTGGGGATTTATATCGTTTGTCAGACCCTGCCCTATTTTTGTCCAATAACCCCAGGTTAATCACAGGGCAAGGTGAGTTATGCACTCTCAAATCTGGGTTGTGAGTACGCTGCTGATAAGCATCGTATTAATCGTTTTGACCATCGTGAAGTTCAAATTCCACCCGTTTCTGGCACTGCTGTTAGCCAGCTTCTTCGTGGGTACGATGATGGGCATGGGACCGCTGGATATGGTCAACGCCATTGAGAGTGGCATCGGCGGTACGCTGGGATTTCTCGCTGCCGTTATCGGTCTTGGTACCATTCTCGGCAAAATGATGGAAGTGTCCGGCGCAGCTGAACGCATTGGCCTGACGCTGCAGCGCTGCCGCTGGCTTTCTGCCGACGTCATTATGGTGCTGGTCGGGCTGATTTGCGGGATCACGCTGTTCGTTGAAGTGGGCGTGGTGTTATTGATTCCGCTGGCATTCTCTATCGCTAAAAAAACCAATACCTCACTGCTGAAGCTGGCGATCCCGCTGTGTACAGCGCTGATGGCGGTGCACTGCGTCGTCCCACCGCATCCGGCGGCCCTGTTCGTGGCCAACAAGCTGGGTGCCGATATTGGTACAGTGATCGTTTACGGTTTACTGGTTGGCTTGATGGCCTCGCTAATCGGCGGACCGCTGTACCTGAAATTCCTCGGCAACCGTCTGCCGTTTAAACCGGTTCCGGCTGAGTTTTCCGACCTGAAGGTTCGCGACGAAAGTACACAGCCATCGCTCGGCGCAACGCTGTTTACCGTGCTGCTGCCGATTGGCCTGATGCTGATGAAGACCGTCGCTGAGCTGAATATGGCGAAAGGCAGCGCGGTTTATACGCTGCTGGAGTTTATTGGTAACCCAATCACCGCGATGTTTATCGCCGTTTTCGTGGCCTATTACATTCTCGGTCTACGCCAGCATATCGGCATGGGTGCACTGTTGACCCATACTGAAAATGGCTTTGGCTCGATTGCCAACATTCTGCTGATTATCGGCGCAGGCGGCGCATTCAACGCTATCCTGAAAAGCAGTGGGCTGGCGGATACTCTCGCGCAGATCCTCTCGAACATGCATATGCACCCGATTCTGCTGGCCTGGCTGGTGGCGTTAATCCTGCACGCCGCTGTCGGTTCCGCTACGGTGGCAATGATGGGCGCGACGGCAATCGTGGCACCGATGCTACCGCTCTACCCGAACGTCAGCCCGGAGATCATCGCTATTGCCATCGGTTCCGGCGCCATTGGCTGCACAATCGTCACCGATTCCCTCTTCTGGCTGGTGAAGCAATACTGCGGCGCTACCCTGAATGAGACGTTTAAATACTATACGACCGCGACATTTATCGCGTCGGTGATTGCACTGGCGTGCACATTCCTGCTTTCCTTTATCATCTAAGCGCAAAGAGACGTCCTATGGAAAACATGCAAAAACTTATCGCCCAGTACCCGTTAGTGGAGGATCTGGTCGCACTGAAAGAAACGACCTGGTTTAACCCGGGCACCACCTCTCTTGCGGAAGGTTTACCTTATGTTGGCCTGACGGAAGATGACGTTCAGGATGCTCACGCCCGTCTGGCGCGCTTTGCGCCGTACCTGGCGAAAGCCTTCCCGGAAACGGCGGCGACCGGCGGCATTATCGAGTCTGAGCTGGCCGCCATTCCCGCCATGCAGAAGCGGCTGGAAAAAGAGTACGGACAGCCTATCAACGGCGAAATTCTGCTGAAGAAAGACAGCCACCTGCCGATTTCTGGCTCGATTAAAGCCCGTGGCGGTATTTATGAAGTGCTGACCCACGCCGAAAAACTGGCGCTGGAAGCGGGTCTGCTGACCACGAAAGATGATTACAGCGTGCTGCTTTCACCTGAATTCAAACAGTTCTTTAGCCAGTACAGCATCGCGGTAGGTTCCACCGGCAACCTGGGGATGTCTATCGGCATCATGAGCGCCCGCATCGGCTTTAAGGTGACGGTACACATGTCTGCCGACGCGCGCGCATGGAAAAAAGCCAAACTACGCAGCCACGGCGTGACGGTTGTCGAGTATGAAGAAGATTACGGTGTGGCAGTTGAACAAGGACGTAAGGCGGCAGAGTCCGATCCGAACTGTTTCTTTATCGATGATGAAAACTCCCGCACGCTGTTCTTAGGCTATGCGGTGGCCGGACAGCGCCTGAAGGCGCAGTTTGCCCAGCAGGGTCGCGTGGTGGATGCCGATCATCCGCTGTTTGTTTACCTGCCTTGCGGCGTCGGCGGCGGCCCTGGCGGGGTGGCGTTTGGCCTGAAGCTGGCGTTTGGCGATAACGTTCACTGCTTCTTCGCAGAACCGACTCATTCACCGTGCATGCTGTTGGGAATTTACACCGGACTGCACGATACCATTTCCGTGCAGGATATCGGCATCGACAACCTGACGGCGGCAGATGGGCTGGCAGTCGGTCGCGCATCGGGCTTTGTAGGCCGGGCGATGGAACGTCTGCTCGACGGTCTGTACACGCTGGAAGACCAGACCATGTATGACATGCTGGGCTGGCTGGCGCAGGAGGAAGGTATTCGTCTTGAGCCGTCAGCACTGGCTGGCATGGCTGGCCCGCAGCACATTTGTGCCTCCGCTGATTACCAGCAGATGCATGGATTCAGCGCAGAACAGCTCAATAACGCCACTCATCTGGTATGGGCAACCGGCGGCGGTATGGTGCCGGAGACCGAAATGGCGCAATACCTGGCAAAAGGACGCTAACCCCCGCTGATCTCAACGCAGCATCGCCATCAGCTCCATCGGTGAGCGATGCTGTTTAATCAGATCGCGCATGACGCGCATATGGGGTGATGAGTGTTCAAAGAAGGCCTGATATCCCGCACACAGCACATTTTCCCCGTGAGTATCCCCATGCACCGGACAATCACCACGGTAAAATTGCGATAAGGAACATGACCGGCAACGCACGCTCTGCGGTGAGGTCAATTGCCGTTCAATTTGCACCGCCAGACCGCACCATCGACGCAGCGTTTTATCAAAAAGCTGAATAGATACCCGATTAATATCTTCACGAACCCAGATATCAAATATCGTATTTAAAAACTGTCCCCACCCTTCTGGTGTGACAGATTCAGCCGTCAGGTTGCCTGCTTCATCGCGCTTAATCAGGGGGATAAACTGGACGAGACGAACATCGCCCTGTCGTAAATCACGGTACAATCCAATAGGTTGTAAACTCTTCTGGTGATCAATCACCACCTTTAAAACCCCCTCACTAACATCCATGTCCTCACATACTGTCATGCAAAATTCCCGATATATACGATAAGTTGGCGAACGTGTGTTACAGCAAACAGTATTGCAAGGGATAACACCGCGAGGGAGATCATAAATTTGTCACGCACCGCACGAGATTCAGAAAAATCGCTATGCGTAACATCCATCAGGTTACGGCTGCGGGTGTAGCGCCAGAGAATAATCGCCACAATTGCCAGCACAGCTATCGAAACCCAGAATAACGCTCCCGCCTGATGCCAGTTATGCTTAATCGCCAGCGCCATCAGTGCGCCATAGCCTAGCAACGTACGAAACCAGGCCAGCGATGTCCGTTCCGGTTGTAGACCAGGGTCGGACTGGCGACGAGCCTTACGACTATCCGGCATACAGCACCAGCGCCATAACAATCACCGCCACAAGCGTCAGCATGACGCTGATAATCAGCAGGCTGTTGGTGTACGGCATGTCCTCTTTCAGACGCATCGCCTTTTCATTTCGCAACCAGCGCAGATAACCGTAAATCGCCAGACCACCCGCAAACAGACACAGCAACAAAGCAAGTGCCTCACGGATGACCGGCGTAGCAAAGTCCGGGGCCAGTTGATCAAGACCAACGCCTGCCGCCAGAAAACCCAGCGCAGTGCGGATCCACGCCAGAAACGTACGCTCATTTGCCAGCGAGAAGCGGTAATCCGGCGCTTCCCCAAGGCGGGAAATCTTCATGACGACTCCTTCAATATTGTCGTCTGGTCGTTATACCGGAACAGTGAAGAAGTATGAACCTGATTCGCCAACGAAAAGGAGCGTAATGTGATGAGGCAATGGAAAAGAGAGATGTGCTTGGTAATGGCGACTGGCGTCTTATCCGGCCTACAGTGAACGATGTAGGTCGGATAAGCGCAGCGCATCAGGCACTCCTGGATATGCTGGCTGGACAGGTCAGTTTTAACCTAATCCCCAGAAGAGCACCGCCAGCAGTTGCGGGGTAATAATGCGCAGGAACATCACCAACGGATAAACGGTGGCGTAGGAGAGCGCTGCTGCGCCACTGGTGGCATGCAGGTTGTTAGCAAATGCCAGCGCAGGAGGGTCCGTCATCGACCCTGCCAGCATGCCGCACAGCGTAAGATAATTCATTTTGGCAAAGATACGTGCCAGCAAACCGACAGTAATCAGCGGAATGGCGGTAATGAAAATACCGTAGCCCACCCAGCTCAAACCATCGCCCTGCGTCAGCGTATTCACAAAATCGCCGCCGGATTTCAGACCAACCACCGCGAGAAAGAGCACAATACCTAGCTCACGCAACGCCAGGTTCGCGCTGGGAGGCATAAACCAGTACAGCTTACCGATACTGCCAATACGCCCCAAAATCAGCGCCATAATCAGTGGTCCACCGGCCAACCCCAGTTTTAATGCCACCGGGAAACCGGGGATAAACAGCGGGATTGAACCCAACAACACCCCCAGCCCGATCCCGATAAACACCGGCAACATCTGCACCTGCTGCAGTTTTTGCTGTGCGTTACCCACAACATTGGCAACAGCATCAATCGACGAAGGTCGCCCCACCAGATTCAGGATATCGCCAAATTGCAGGCTGGCATCGCTGCTGGCGACCAGCTCAACGCCCGCGCGGTTCAGACGGGAAATCACCACGTCGTAACGTTCTTTAAAGTGCAGATCACGGATCCGCTTGCCAAGCACCTGTTCGTTGGTCACAACGACACGTTCAACGCGCAAATCCGTGCCCCGCGTTGACAGTGAAGTGTCCACTTCCTGCCCAATCACCACCTTCGCATTATGCAGATCGCCAGGCTGTCCGACCAGATGGAGCAGATCGCCCATCTGGATAATCGTCCCCGGCGACGGCACCATTAACGTTTCATCTCGCTTCAGGCGTGAACAGATGATTTTGTCGCTATTCAGAATGGGGACATCCTGAATCGCCATATTGTTGAGGTTCGGGTTTTCCACACGAATGTTCATCGTCTGAATCAGCGTATGACCGTTGGTCAGCGTTGATTCATGCTGCTGAGCTTCGGACTCAACGTTCACGCGGAAAATGAGGCGCATCAGCCACATGGTGAGCAAAATACCGCAAATACCGAAAGGATAAGCCATGGCATAGCTCATCCCCATCTGATCGACCACATCTCCCGGCGTACCCAGATCGCGCAGAATTTGCTGCCCGGCACCCAGTGCGGGCGTATTGGTGACCGCGCCGGAGAAGATCCCCAGCACCACGGGCAGCGGAATCGCGAAGATCTTATGCAAAAGCGCGGTGACCAGTCCCCCGATAATCACGATCAGCACTGCAAACAGGTTCAGACGCAGTCCCGAAACACGCAGTGAGGCAAAGAAACCCGGCCCGACCTGGATGCCGATGGTGTAGACGAAGAGTATCAGGCCAAATTCCTGAATAAAATGCAGCATATCGCCGCTCAGGGTCATCCCTGCCTGATCGACAAAGTGTCCGACGATGATACCGCCGAACAGCACGCCTCCGATGCCAAAACCAACGCCCCGTACTTTAATGTTGCCGATCCATAACCCGACAACCGCCACCAATGCCAGAACGCTGACCGTCAATGCTATATCACTCATTCTTCTGTTCCCTGTGAATAACATCATTAAGTAAATGGATTCTCGCAGAGTACAGGCGCAATGTATGGGTGGTAAAGCACAAAAAAGCCCCGTCATTTCTGGCGGGGCAAAGGCTTGGAGCTATTTAGCTATTTAATGCGGGACGTTCGCTGATGGCGATACGTTGTGGAGCAATGGTTTCAGGCTCATTACGGGTCAAATCAATATGCAGCAAGCCATTGGTGAAGCTTGCGCCGGAGACTTCCATATTTTCAGCCAGCGTAAAGCTCAGGCTGAATGATTGAGTGACCAGCCCCTGATGCAACCATTTGGTCTCTTTTTCCGGCTGCTGCGGCGTACCTTTTACGGTCAGACGCGTGCCTTCCAGTTGAATATCCAAATCTTCCTGGCGGAAACCGGCTAACGCAAGGGTAATGCGGTAGTGGTTATCATCGCTCTTTTCGATGTTATAGGGTGGGAAGCTTTGGCTTTCACCGGCGTTTTGTAATGCATTGGCCAGTTTGTCAAAACCGATCCATTGACGCAGCAGTGGGGATAAATCGTAGTTACGCATAATATTCTCCTTCTAAGAAGCGAGTAAGTACCTTTCGGCTCCCTGACGGCAAGCCTGTGCTTAGCAGGGCCGCGCAAGCGGCCCGACAGATAAATTAGTTGATTTCGATGCGGCGCGGTTTGTTCGCTTCAGGGATCACGCGCTCAAGCTCGATATACAGCAGACCGTTTACCAGGTTTGCGCCGCGAACGTGGATGTTCTCCGCTAACTGGAACTTGCGTTCGAAGTTGCGTTCGGCAATACCCTGATACAGGTAAGTACGTTCTTTTTGCTCGTCCGCATGCGCGCCTTTCACCACCAGCAAATTATCCTGCGCGGTAATTTCCAGCTCGCTTTCAGCAAAGCCCGCAACGGCAATTGCAATGCGGTAGTGGTTTTCGTCTACCAGCTCAACGTTGTACGGAGGGTAGCCACCATTGCTTTGGCCCTGGTTGTTTTCCAACAGGTTAAACAGACGATCAAATCCAATAGCAGAACGGTATAGCGGGGATAAATCAAAGTTACGCATAATCAATAGCTCCTGAAATCAGCGAGAATGTTGGACCTTCCATCTTGGACAGGTCAGGTAGCCAGGACACCCATCAGGCATGCCCTTCATTTGTCTACATCCTAAAAGTGGGTCTTAATACAAACTTTTCAAGCGTACTCCTCTGACTTTTTTTGCAGTTTGTTGTCTATTGCATACACTGGGGGGAGCAGTCGTTATCGTTAAATCGCGATTGCCGCCACAGTGCGACAAGATGGTGATGTTATTTTCGCAACGGATCGCTTTAACTCACCATGCAAACACGATGATTAGCAGATGAAATAATGATGATAAAAAAAATGGTGTTAACACTGATGATGTGCAGCGGGATGGTTTTTATCAGCGGCTGCTCCAGCGTGATGTCACATACCGGAGGGAAAGAAGGGACCTATCCAGGCACCCGTGCCAGCGCCACAATGATTGGCGATAGCGATACGAACTGGGGAACAAAGTCGTTGGCTATTCTGGATATGCCTTTTACTGCGGTTCTGGATACGGTACTGCTCCCGTGGGATCTCTTTCGCAAAGATAACTCGGTCCGATCTCGCGTAGAAAAGAGCGAGGAGAAAACGCAAGCCACCAACGCCGTTATCCCCCCAGCTCAAATGCCTGCGCCTTAAGTTAACGTCCGGTTTCTGTCACCCATAGCTGGCGGAAACCGTCGACGTCTTCCATCCATGCAACCTGTCGGCCATCAGGAGAAAAGACAATCGCGTCTGCTGAAGGTGGGTTGCCATGGCTGGTCGTTAAAAATTCAATCTCTCCCGTCTGCGCATCGCAGCAGGCAATTCGGTTTTCCAGCACAAATCCCAGCCATCGCCCCGACGGATGCCAGTTAAATGCCGACTGAATATCCGTGGCGCTCCGGGTTAGTTGACGCGGCTCCCCCCCTTGCACGGTAATGAGCCATAACTGCACGATACCGTTGTCATCACGCATCAGAAACGCAATTTCGGCTGCCTGTGGATTGCTGCGTACCCAGTGGCGCGGTTGATTCACCAGCCCCGGGAAGGCGCGATCGTGAGTAAACGTCAGGCGGCGCTGAACGATGCCGGCTGGTGGCGCAGGCATTGTTGCTTCCGTTCCCTCCAGAGGCGCATCGCCAGGCTGTTTCCAGCCGCTTTCATGGCGTGGCAAATCAACGATAAACAGTTCCGGTACTTTTTCGCCACTGGCAGACAACGTATCGCCGATAAAGGCCAGCGTATGATTTCCTACCCAACCTTCTTCATAAGCACGGTTAATCTCATCGCTGCCCGGTTTGGGTTCCGGCGTAGTCTGACTGACCAGCACACACCAGTGGCTACCGCTGTACTCACGCGGGTGATCTGCTGACACAGTCACCGGGCCATAGGGAACCGCCACGCCAACGTTACGTAAATCCAGTGCCGGAGAACGCTCATGCAGCACATGGTCGTTGTAGGTGAAGCTCACAAACTCACCGTTCGGACTAAAGACATGCACATGACTACCGCCACGCAGCGCGCCTGGGGTATACGGCGCGGTAATATCCATCGCATCCAGATTCGCCACTGCGGTCTGGGTCGCAATCACACCACGGCGATGATGAAAATCGTAATGCCATGTTTCATCAGGGTTTTCTGGCCCATGAATAAAGATATACTGCTCAGACTTAGGATGAACGGTCACCACGCCGACATGTGCGCCTTGTGTAGCACGGTAAATGACGTCAACCTCGCCGTCCTGCACATTCACTCGCTCAATAGTTTCACCCGTAAATGACGCACCGGAAGGGCGCACGTCATAGACCAGCCACTGGCTGTCCGGTGTCCAGGTGTTGATATTGGTAAGCTGATGATTACGCGCTGCAAAAGTGATTTGTTTCATGGCGGTGTCCCGGACAAAAAATACCGCTCCTTTTTACCACGCACAGCGCGTATCCCATAAGCCTTTAGCGGGCCGCAAGCGCATCAGCTTGCTGAGCGTTCACCGCCAAAGCGGGGAAGTCCTCGAACGTATAGTAACGAATGGGCGACGGTAACCGCTCCATTGCGGTACCCGGCCACAGTTGCAACTCTCCGACAGCATTGAGATCAACGCCCTGCCAGTGGTGCGGCAGCGCCAGTCGCTGCAGAACAGCCTGCTCGCCGGGCACGCGTGTCGGCAAACGATTATCCCCCACCTGATAGTTACGCCGCAGCACCAGATACTTTTCCGGCACCCGACGCCGGCTGTTCCACCAGCGGCCGTCCAGCATATCGAAATGGAAACGGGTGAGTTCCGGCGACTGAGCGCCAAGATGGACCAGTGCCTGGCGAAGTGCCGTTCCCATCGCCACCTCGTATACCCCCTGAGAAACTGTTTGTCCCTCCAGAATCAGTGACACCGCCAGGCGGGCACCAAGCAGGTTAGAGTAAAGATCTTCTGGCGAAAAAGCAGAAACACCTTCAGAAAATCCGGGAACAGACTCAAAACCGTACCATTGCGCAATTTCATGCCACTCCGCGACCTGAAACGCCAGATGAGCGGCCAGCCAGGCTGTCAGCGTGTAACGCGCGACAGGATCGGTTGGTGGTGTAAAGGCATTAAACACTAACCGACGCTGAGCCAGTTCGCTATCCAGATCGAGCGTAAACGCCAGCCCCAGTTTCGGCAGGATCTGACTAAAGATATAGACCGTCATATCAGCGGTATCACGCACGTGGGCGGTATCAATAAAGCCACCGTGCGCGGTGTAGAGAATGCCGTTATTTTCACGGCTTAAGCCGGTCAGGTTTTCCAGCCCGGCCAGCATGCTATCGTTGTACTGATGCAATCCAAGGTGGCCCACCTGGACCACGTTATCCAGCTGATAAAACGGTACCTGCATGCCCAGCAATTGTGCATGCAGGTTGTAGCCAAATGCACAGCAAGGACGTAACCCTTTAGGCAGTGGCTGTGGCGGCATAGCAGGCCACGCGGTGGTCGCCCTCGCTGTTGCCTGCGGAGCCAGATCTAATGCCAGCGGTAGTACCGCCCCAGCGCGGCCTGCGAGAAGTAATGCCAGTAACGACATGATTTTCAGCAACCTACTCAAAATGCCTCTCCGACCTGAAAATAGAAACCGCTGCTGCCTTTACCGATGCCGTAATCCAGGCGTATGTTGACGCGCGGCTTGAATTCAAAGCGATAACCGACTCCTGCCGAGGGCAGCCAGCGTCCGTCGTCCAGCGCACTAAATGATGGCCCCATGGTACCCGCGCCCAGCCAACCGACCACGCCGTGCCGCCAATCGAGCTTGCGGCGATACTCAAGTTGTCCGCTGACGACATTCTTATCCCGATAGCGCCCTTCGTAATAACCGCGCATGCGTTGATTGCTACCGAGCAGCGGCATCATGTTCCACGGCACTGCTCCCTGGGTAAACGTGCCATCCGCCTCCCATGCCAGCACGTTTTTATCGTCCAGCGAGTGGTAACGACTGTAATGCAACTGGTATTCATCAAACCGGGTATCACTCCCCACCTCCGGAGTAAAGCGGGTGTAGCGCACGTCGGCATACTGCCCTTTACGCGGATTAGGGACGAAATCACGATCGTCCCAGCTCAGTTCCACGCGACTACCGGAACTGAGAACCGATGCCCCCTGCGGCGTATTGTCAATTTTCGGCGGATCGTTGTCGTCCATTTGCGCAGCATGCAGGGTATTTAGCGCCCAGCCGAGCCCCAGATAGATGTTAGGTGCTAACCGCCGGTATAGCGTTGGACGCAAATCCAGGACCTGAGCGGTATATTGCTGTTTTTGGCTGTCTTTATCTCCGGCACTAAAACCCTGTCCCCAGTACCAGGTTGGGGTATCTGTTAATGCGCCATTAAGAAAGAAACGCCAGCGATCGTCGGCGAAAAAAGCATAATTTTGCATTGTGATGCCAAAAGCCCCCGTTGAGCTAAAGTAACCGCTCAGCGTCAGCGTCGAGTTTTGACTCACCATATCGTTCGGATCGGGTCGATACATCCCCACCACCGCCGTCCCGATCCCCAGCCCCAGTTCCGGGGTATAAAACGGCCCAGGCATCACTCCCCAGTCGATACCTTTACTGGCGTTAAAGTTATCGCTGGCACCCAGTTTATTCAGCCAGCCGTCAACCTCGTTGCGGGTCGGCAGCGCCGACTGAACGTATCCGGCAAACAGGCAGAAAAACAGAAGCAGGCCGATGCGCGTCAAAAACGATACTCTCCCGCAGCAAAGAAGCTATTACGATCGGCGAAGCCAATTTCGGTGGTGATATTAACGTTGCGGGTCAACTCATATTGCGCGCCTACCAGCACGTTCCAGGGGGATTGCAGGTGTTGTTTGACATCGAAGCGACCATTGCCATCCTTGTTCGCAATATCCACCATTTTTTGCAGCGCCGCAGAAGGCATAGTGAGATCGTTCAGGCTGCCGCTAAATTCTTGCTGCACATCCTGATACATACTGCCCACCCACAGATTTAACTTGCCGGATGGCATGTGCAGGGCCTCCACGCCGGGAGTGGTAAAGCGATAACCTACGCGCGGGGAGACGGTAAAGGCATTAATACTGCCATCAAGGATATCGAACTGCGTTTGCGTATAGTTGGCATCAAAAGCCGTAAACCAGTTGCCCACTCCGCCAACCAAAGTTGTTCCTACACCGTAGGTTGTGCCTTTAAAGTCGAGCTGAAATGCCAGATTCTGCAAATTGGCTGGTGTGCGGTATTTACGTGGTCCTTTGATTCCTACACCTATCTGCGAAACAGAGTGTCCGTCGGTATAGCCAATCAGACCATAGACGTTCATAAAGGGCAGTAGCCAGGCATCCAGTTTTAAGGTTTCGGTTTTGCTTCTCTCCCGGGTATTGCCGA
This sequence comes from Citrobacter sp. RHBSTW-00671, assembly GCF_014103415.1. Lineage (NCBI taxonomy): Bacteria > Pseudomonadati > Pseudomonadota > Gammaproteobacteria > Enterobacterales > Enterobacteriaceae > Citrobacter > Citrobacter sp. RHBSTW-00671. The sequence continues at coordinate 530,225 of NZ_JABXPR010000001.1, read as the reverse complement.
CGTTGATTTTAAACGCGTTATCCAACGAGTGACCGCGCAGGGAAAGACCGTTGAAATTAATACTGTCTACATTAATATTTTGCCTGATATTCATGTAGTTAATATTCACGCCAAACGGCTCAGGCAGGTCGTAGCCACGTTTACGTGCCTCCTCACCTAAAAACGGCAAAACAGCGTGGCTTGTTGTTGGTTTAGCCGCGGGTGTTGTCGGCAAAGAAGTAGCCTGACCATCGTCCTGATAGTCATACAGCGGTGTCAATGTTGAGCCAGAATCCGTCGCAGCCCAGGCGTGAAAAGCCAAACAGGAAGACGTCATCAACACCAGGCGGATGCGTGTGTTAGTCATAAGGAAACATAGTTGCAGGCAGGAATCGCCAGAATATAAAAGAAGGGGGGAGAGTATAGAAGTTACATGCTAAGTGGGGGGATTAATGTGCGATTTCACATCTGATAATACAAACATGATTTTTATAACATTCTTAATGTTTTATGCCTGGCCGAAGCCAGGCATAACGAGTATCAGGAGAGGACGTACTTCTCAATCGCCCAGGCTACGCCGTCTTCAAGATTGGATTTCGTCACGAAGTTAGCCACTTCTTTCACCGACGAAATAGCATTATCCATTGCAACGCCTACGCCTGCGTATTCGATCATCGCGATATCATTTTCCTGATCGCCAATCGCCATAATCTCTTCCGCTTTAATGCCCAACGCATCGGCCAGCGATTTTACACCAGTCCCTTTATTGACACGTTTATCCAGGATTTCGAGGAAATACGGCGCACTTTTCAGCACGGTGTACTTCTCTTTTACCTCTGCTGGAATACGCGAGATGGCTTTATCGAGGATCTCTGGTTCATCAATCATCATCACTTTCAGGAACTGGGTCGCCGGGTCCATGTTCTCTGCTTCACAGAACACCAGTGGGATGGTCGCGACAAAAGACTCATGCACCGTGTAGTAACTGATATCACGGTTGGCGGTATACAGCGTATTGCGATCGAGTGCGTGGAAATGCGAGCCGACCTCCCTGGAGAGTTGCTCCAGGAAACGGTAATCATCATAGCTCAGCGCGGTTTGCGCGACGGTACTCCCGTCTCCGGCTTTCTGCACCAGTGCACCGTTGTAGGTAATGCAGTAATCACCGGGTTGTTCCATATGCAGTTCTTTCAGATAGCTGTGAACGCCAGCATACGGGCGCCCCGTGGTCAGTACCACATTCACACCTCGCGCGCGTGCCGCGGCAATCGCCGTTTTGACCGCAGGTGAAATGGTGTGATCGGGCAGCAGAAGTGTGCCATCCATGTCGATAGCAATAAGTTTGATAGCCATGAGTTCCCCGGATTAAATGAGTCCGCCCTCATGCTAACGCGATTCCGCTCAAAAAACAGCTACGAAAAGGGGGATAGAAAGGGGAATTGGGATTCCCCTTTTGTAGATTGGTTGTCGTTTGCAGGCCTGATAAGCAACGCGCCATCGGGCACAATACAACGTCTTGCCGGATGGCGGCATAAACCGCCTTTTCCGGCCTACAGATTGGCTTAAATATCGATATTCGCCGCTTTCAGGGCGTTTTCTTCGATAAATGCACGACGCGGTTCAACAGCATCACCCATCAGGGTGGTGAAAAGCTGGTCAGCGGCAATCGCATCCTTCACCGTAACGCGCAGCATACGGCGGCTTTCCGGGTCCATCGTGGTTTCCCACAGCTGTTCCGGGTTCATCTCGCCCAGACCTTTATAGCGCTGAATCGCGAGGCCACGACGGGACTCTTTCACCAGCCAGTCCAGCGCCTGCTCGAAGCTGGTAACCGGCTGACGACGCTCGCCACGTTCGATAAACGCATCGTCTTCGATCAGGCCACGCAGTTTCTCACCCAGCGTGCAGATACGACGGTATTCGCCGCCGGTCACAAACTCGTGGTCCAGCGGATAGTCGGTATCAACGCCGTGCGTACGCACGCGGATCACCGGTTCGAACAGGTTCAGTTCAGCGTCTTTACGCACAAAGCTGTTCCAGGTGCTGCCGTGCATTTCGTTTTCATTCAGCACGTTAACCAACTGGGAAACCCAGGCTGTCACTTTCGCTTCATCAGCAAGATCGGCTTCAGCCAGCGTCGGTTGGTAAACCAGTTCCTTCAGCAGTGAGCGCGGGAAGCGGCGCTCCATACGGCCAATCATCTTCTGCGTGGCGTTGTACTCAGAAACCAGTTTTTCCAGCGCCTCACCCGCCAGAGCCGGCGCGTGGGCGTTGGTGTGCAGCGTGGCACCATCAAGGGCGATAGAAATCTGGTACTGATCCATCGCTTCATCATCTTTGATGTACTGTTCCTGCTTGCCCTTCTTCACTTTGTACAGCGGCGGCTGCGCAATGTAGACGTGACCGCGTTCCACGATTTCCGGCATCTGACGATAGAAGAAGGTCAACAGCAGCGTACGGATGTGCGAGCCGTCGACGTCCGCATCGGTCATGATGATGATGCTGTGATAGCGCAGTTTATCCGGGTTGTATTCGTCGCGACCAATGCCGCAGCCCAGTGCGGTGATCAGCGTCGCCACTTCCTGAGAAGAGAGCATCTTGTCGAAGCGCGCTTTCTCAACGTTAAGGATTTTACCCTTCAGCGGCAGAATGGCCTGGTTCTTACGGTTACGTCCCTGCTTCGCAGAGCCGCCCGCTGAGTCCCCTTCCACCAGGTACAGTTCAGAGTGGGCCGGGTCGCGTTCCTGACAGTCTGCCAGTTTGCCCGGCAGGCCCGCTAAGTCCAGCGCGCCTTTACGGCGGGTCATTTCACGCGCACGGCGTGCCGCTTCACGGGCACGTGCCGCATCAATAATTTTACCGACGACGATTTTAGCGTCAGACGGGTTCTCAAGCAGGTATTCGCTCAGCAGTTCGTTCATCTGCTGTTCTACCGCCGATTTCACCTCTGAAGAAACCAGTTTGTCTTTGGTCTGAGAGGAGAATTTCGGATCCGGTACTTTTACCGATACGACAGCAATCAGGCCTTCACGGGCATCGTCACCGGTGGCGCTAACTTTCGCTTTTTTGCTGTAGCCTTCTTTGTCCATGTAGGCGTTCAGGGTACGGGTCATCGCCGCACGGAAGCCTGCAAGGTGAGTACCGCCGTCACGCTGCGGAATGTTGTTGGTGAAGCAGTAGATATTTTCCTGGAAGCCGTCGTTCCACTGCAGCGCGACTTCCACACCGATACCGTCTTTTTCGGTGGAGAAATAGAAGATATTTGGGTGAATTGGCGTTTTGTTCTTGTTGAGGTATTCAACAAACGCCTTGATGCCGCCTTCGTAGTGGAAATGGTCTTCTTTACCGTCGCGCTTGTCGCGCAGACGAATAGAGACGCCGGAGTTCAGGAAGGACAGCTCGCGCAGACGCTTCGCCAGAATGTCGTATTCGAACTCAACGACATTGGTGAAGGTTTCGTGGCTTGGCCAGAAACGGACCTGGGTACCGGTCAATTCTGTTTCGCCGGTTACCGCCAGCGGTGCCTGCGGCACACCGTGCACGTAAGTTTGCTGATGCACTTTGCCTTCGCGGCGAATCACCAGCTCCAGCTTCTGCGACAAGGCGTTAACCACGGAGACACCTACGCCGTGCAGACCGCCGGACACTTTATAAGAGTTATCATCGAATTTACCGCCTGCGTGCAGCACGGTCATGATAACTTCCGCCGCCGAAACGCCCTCTTCCGGGTGGATACCGGTTGGGATACCACGGCCATCATCGGTAACGGACACGGAGTTGTCAGCGTGAATCGTCACCACGATATCTTTACAGTGACCCGCGAGCGCTTCGTCGATAGCGTTATCTACCACCTCGAATACCATGTGGTGTAGACCGGTGCCGTCATCCGTGTCGCCGATATACATACCCGGGCGCTTACGCACCGCATCCAGCCCTTTCAGGACTTTGATACTGGAGGAGTCATAAGAATTCGACATCAACGTTTCTCGCTCATTTTATCTTGGGTTAATCCGTTATTTTACCCTTTTCCACGGTGAACATCTTCGAATTTTTGTCCGACATGTCCAGAACGTGTTCAGCGCTGATTGCGCTGACAAAGACCTGAGATTGCGTGGCTTTTAAGCGGCTGGCCAGCAGTCCGCGACGCGCATCATCCAGTTCAGAGGCAAAATCATCTATCAGGTACAGGCAGCGCCGCCCGCTTTCACGGGTCAGGTACTCCCCTTGCGCCAGACGTAAGGCGCACATCAGCAGCTTTAGCTGCCCACGCGATAAGGTGTCCTCCACCGGCGCACCGTCGGCACGAATGCGGAAATCCGCCTTGTGCGGACCGTGCGCGGTGTAGGTCAACATGCGATCGCGTTCAAAACTACGTTCCAGCACTTCAGCGTAGTCGCTCTCTTTCTCCCAACCGCGCTGGAAAGAGAAAGAAAGGGAAAACTCAGGAAGAAACTGCTGGCAGGTATCCGCCATATCCTGCGCGATACCGGCGCTGTACTCCGCGCGCCAGGTGCTGATTTGTTCCGCCAGCGGGATCAGTTCTTTATCCCACGGACGCAGTTGTTCATAACGACTCACCTGGCGCAGCGCCGCGTTGCGTTGCTTGAGCAGACGCTTCAGGTTGCTCCAGGCGGTGAAAAATCCAGCTTCATTGTGAAAGCATCCCCAGTCAAGGAACGCTCTTCTGTATTTGGGGCCGCCGTTGAGTAAAGTAAACCCTTCAGGCGTTATCAGCTGCATCGGCATCAGGTGCGCCAGTTCCGCGACCTTATGCCCGTCAGTGCCATCAATGCGTACTTTACTGTCGCCCTGTTTGTCTTTCGTCAGGCCAATCGAGGTCTCACGTTCTTCACCTTGTAAACGCCCGTGGAGGACAAACGATTCCTGCTCGTGGCGAATCACGCGGCCAATTTGCAAACTACGAAACGCCCGACCATGGCCAAGCGTATAAATTGCTTCCAGCACGCTGGTTTTGCCACTGCCGTTAGCGCCAACCAGAAAGTTAAAGCCGGGAGATAAAGCGAGATCCGCATTTTCGATATTGCGGAAGTCTTTGATTAGTAGTCGGGATAGCGACATATCAACTCGTCATCATTCAAGGGGCGTGGGTGTTGCAGCCAGTTCGTCTACCGCCAGCGCGCAGAAAGCGGAGCGTACACGAAGTACGTGAGCATTTGCTCGCTCCGCTCGTCCTTCGGACCGTCTTACAGACGTCCAAAACGCATAGCGTTTTGTCGAACACTGCCGGAAGGCGAAATGGCAAGTAAACCAGCCCCTTTGCAGATTCTACAATCTCATAGGCATGACGACGTAGGCTGCGGATTGTGACGCTGCATCTTCAATCTGTACGCTCGATACGGAATCGGTCAGCATAATGCGCACATTTTCGCACTTCAGCGCATTAAGTACGTCCAGCACGTAGCTGACGTTAAAACCGATTTCCAGTTCAGTGCCCGGATAGGTGACGTCGAGGATCTCTTCCGCCTCTTCCTGTTCCGGGTTGTTGGCCGTGATTTTGAGCTGATTTTCACTGACATACAGACGCACGCCGCGGAATTTCTCATTAGAAAGAATTGCCGCTCGGGCAAACGCCTGTTTGAGAATATCGCAGCCCGCCTCCAGATGTTTGTCCGGGTTCTTCGGCAATACACGACGGTAATCCGGGAAGCGGCCATCCACCAGTTTGGAGGTAAAGATGAAATCACCCACGTGTGCCCGAATGTTGTTGCTGCCGATCTGCACGCGCAGCGGATTGTCGCCGCCGTCGAGCATACGCATCAGTTCAATCACGCCTTTACGCGGTACGATCACCGAATGGTTAGGCAGGGACTGACCAACCGGCATAGAACAAACGGCCAGACGGTGACCATCGGTCGCCACGGTGCGCAGCTCTTCGCCTTCGGTTTCAAACAACATACCGTTTAAGTAATAACGCACGTCCTGATGCGCCATTGAGAACTGCGTGGCTTCAATCAGACGCTTCATCGTTGCCTGCGGCAAGGTGAATTCGACTTCGCTCTGCCAGTCATCCAGATTCGGAAAGTCAGCAGCAGGTAATGTGGACAGCGAGAAACGGCTGCGGCCAGAACGCACCAGCATACGGTCGCCTTCCAGTTGAACGGCAATTTCTGCACCTTCCGGCAACCCACGACAAATGTCGAAGAATTTACGCGCCGGAACGGTGGTTGCACCAGGCTCATGCGGCTGGATCAGCGCAACGCGTGCCACCATCTCCATCTCGAGATCGGTACCGGTCAGCGAAAGCGTGCCGTCAGCAACCTGCAGCAGCAGGTTTCCAAGGATCGGCAGTGTAGGACGTCCACCCAGCGGGCCGCTGACCTGCTGAAGCGGTTTTAATAAATGTTCACGTTCAACGGTAAATTTCATAGCGTCACGAAGATAATGTTCTGATTAAATTGGAGAAATCTTCTTTAATATCATGGCTTTCTTCACGCAACTGCTCAATCTTGCGACAGGCATGAAGCACGGTAGTATGGTCACGCCCACCAAACGCGTCGCCAATTTCCGGCAGACTGTGGTTAGTGAGCTCTTTTGCCAGCGCCATCGCCATCTGGCGCGGACGAGCTACCGAGCGAGATCGACGCTTAGAAAGCAGATCCGCAATTTTGATTTTGTAATACTCCGCCACCGTCTTTTGAATATTGTCGATGGTGACCAGTTTTTCCTGCAAAGCCAGCAGATCGCGCAGCGCTTCGCGCACGAAATCGATAGTAATCGCCCGGCCGGTAAAATTGGCGTTGGCGATCACGCGGTTCAGTGCGCCTTCCAGCTCACGCACGTTAGAGCGTAGACGCTTGGCAATAAAGAACGCCACCTCACCCGGCAGACGAATGTCGTTCTCATCTGCTTTTTTCATCAGGATCGCGACACGCGTCTCCAGTTCAGGCGGTTCGATCGCGACGGTCAGCCCCCAGCCGAAGCGGGATTTCAGACGATCTTCAACGCCATTGATCTCCTTCGGATAGCGATCCGAGGTCAGGATGATCTGCTGATTTCCTTCCAGCAGGGCATTAAACGTGTGGAAAAATTCTTCCTGCGATCGTTCTTTATTAGCAAAGAATTGAATATCGTCAATCAGCAACGCATCAACGGAACGGTAATAGCGTTTAAACTCTTCGATCGCATTGTTTTGCAGGGCTTTAACCATGTCCTGCACAAAACGCTCGGAGTGCATATACACCACTTTTGCGTTCGGCTTACGCGCCATAATGCCGTTACCTACAGCGTGCAGCAGGTGGGTTTTACCCAGACCTGTACCGCCATAAAGGAATAACGGATTGTAGGCGCCGCCAGGATTGTCCGCCACCTGACGTGCCGCCGCGCGCGCCAGTTGGTTAGATTTACCTTCAACGAAGTTATCAAACGTATGTTTGACGTTGACGTTAGAGCGATAGGTAGGCTCTGCCGGGGCCGGTACGTTATCCCAGCCGGGACGCGCCGCCGGAGCGACTCGTTGCGGTTGCACTTGTTGAGCCACATGCGCAGGCGTAACGATGTTATTCATCGGCGTCTTCAGCGTTTGCGTGACAGGTTTAGTGCCGACCTCAAAACGCAGCTGTGGGGCATCCGCTCCGCAGAAATTATTCAGCAATCCATTAATATTATTGAGGTATTTATCCCTTACCCAATCGAGCACAAAACGGTTTGGCGCATACAAAGCCAGCGTGTTATCGCTCAGTTCCGCCTGCAACGGGCGTATCCACATACTGAATTCTGTGGCTGGTAACTCATCCTGCAATCGGGCAAGACACTGCTGCCAAAGCGAAAGTGACACGGCGGACTCCACTCGAACAAAAGTCGATAAATGACAAAGGCTGAAACATTCATGATTGTTGACGCACATCGACAAGACCCTATGCAAAGGGTGACGTGCGAATTGCTATCTGCAATTTTTACCCGATCAGGATCCATCGAAACGATCAGGACCGCGGATCATAGCGTAAACTGAGAAAGAGATCTTCTGTTTCTCACAGATTCTTCCCGATTTATCCACAGGATGATCCAGAATCGGCTAAGTGTAAACGATCCTGGAGAAGTGCTGCAGGTTTTCGCGCGCATATTGAAAAAATTAATGAGTAAAGATGCTTTACTGCTTAAACGATCTAATAAAGATCCCGAGCGATCCTTGCGCTTTATCCACCAGCCCGTATAATTCTTACCCCCAGCGAGTAACGGTCGCCTTACGGCGTCAACGCTGCCTGTTTTTTACACAAAACCACGTGAAAAAAAACGGGATATAAGGAAAGAGAATTGACTCCGGAGTGTACAATTATTACAATCCGGCCTCTTTAATCACCCACACTGTGGCGTAAGTCGTTCGAAATTCGTTCGGGTATACGCAAAAGTCAGTGAATTTATTCAAGTTTAGGTAGAAATCGCCATGAAACGCACTTTTCAACCGTCTGTACTGAAGCGCAACCGTTCTCACGGCTTCCGTGCTCGTATGGCAAATAAAAATGGTCGTCAGGTTCTGGCACGTCGTCGTGCTAAAGGCCGTTCTCGTCTGACCGTTTCTAAGTAATAAAAGCTAGCCCCTGAGTGGTTAAGCTCGCATTTCCCAGGGAGTTACGTTTGTTAACTCCCACTCATTTCACATTCGTCTTCCAGCAGCCACAACGGGCTGGCACGCCGCAAATCACCATCCTCGGCCGCCTGAATTCGCTGGGGCATCCCCGTATCGGTCTTACAGTCGCCAAGAAAAATGTTAAACGTGCGCATGAACGTAATCGGATTAAACGTCTGACGCGTGAAAGCTTTCGTTTACGTCAGCACGAGCTTCCAGCAATGGATTTCGTGGTGGTGGCGAAAAAAGGGGTTGCCGACCTCGATAACCGTGCTCTCTCGGAAGCGTTGGAAAAATTATGGCGTCGCCATTGTCGCCTGGCTCGCGGGTCCTGATAGCCCTCATTCGGGTCTATCAACGCCTGATCAGTCCGCTGCTTGGGCCGCATTGCCGTTTCACTCCAACCTGTTCGAGCTACGGAATTGAGGCATTGCGCAGGTTTGGAGTGATAAAAGGCAGTTGGTTGACGGTGAAACGCGTATTAAAATGCCACCCTTTACACCCTGGTGGTGACGATCCCGTCCCGCCCGGACCATTTGATACCAGAGAACACTAACGATGGATTCGCAACGCAATCTTTTAGTCATCGCTTTGCTGTTCGTGTCTTTCATGATCTGGCAAGCCTGGGAGCAGGATAAAAATCCGCAACCTCAGGCCCAACAGACCACGCAGACAACGACCACCGCAGCGGGTAGCGCCGCCGACCAGGGCGTACCGGCCAGTGGCCAGGGGAAACTGATTACGGTTAAAACTGACGTGCTTGATCTGACCATCAACACCCGTGGTGGTGATGTGGAACAGGCTTCACTGCCAGCTTACCCGAAAGAACTGGGTTCTACCGAACCGTTCCAGTTACTGGAAACTACGCCACAGTTCATCTACCAGGCACAAAGTGGCCTGACAGGTCGTGACGGCCCGGATAACCCGGCTAACGGCCCGCGTCCGCTGTACAACGTCGAAAAAGACGCCTTTGTACTGGCAGACGGTCAGAACGAACTGCAGATCCCGATGACCTATACTGACGCAGCGGGTAACACATTCACGAAGACGTTTGTTCTCAAACGTGGTGAATATGCTGTCAACGTTAACTACAGCGTGCAGAACGCCGGCGAGAAACCGCTGGAAGTCTCCACCTTTGGTCAGCTGAAGCAATCCATCAACCTGCCTTCTCATCGCGACACCGGTAGCAGCAACTTTGCGCTGCACACCTTCCGTGGCGCGGCGTACTCCACGCCGGATGAGAAGTATGAGAAATACAAATTCGACACCATTGCTGAAAACGAAAACCTGAACGTCAATGCTAAAGACGGCTGGGTTGCAATGCTGCAACAGTATTTCGCAACGGCATGGGTTCCGCGTAACGACGGCACCAACAACTTCTATACCGCTAACCTGGGTAACGGCATTGCCGCTATCGGCTATAAATCACAGCCGGTACTGGTTCAGCCTGGCCAGACTGGCGCGATGACCAGCACCCTGTGGGTCGGCCCGGAAATTCAGGATAAAATGGCGGCCGTTGCACCGCACCTGGATCTGACCGTGGATTACGGCTGGTTGTGGTTCATCTCTCAGCCGCTGTTTAAACTGCTGAAATGGATTCATAGCTTCCTGGGTAACTGGGGCTTCTCCATCATCGTTATCACCTTTATCGTTCGTGGCATCATGTACCCGCTGACCAAAGCGCAGTACACCTCCATGGCGAAGATGCGTATGCTGCAGCCGAAGATTCAGGCTATGCGTGAGCGTCTGGGCGATGACAAACAGCGTCAGAGCCAGGAAATGATGGCCCTGTACAAAGCTGAGAAGGTTAACCCGCTGGGCGGCTGCTTCCCGCTGATCATCCAGATGCCAATCTTCCTGGCGTTGTACTACATGCTGATGGGCTCCATTGAACTGCGTCATGCGCCGTTCGCACTGTGGATCCATGACCTGTCTGCACAGGACCCGTACTACATCCTGCCGATCCTGATGGGCGTGACGATGTTCTTCATCCAGAAGATGTCTCCGACCACCGTGACCGACCCGATGCAGCAGAAGATCATGACCTTTATGCCGGTCATCTTCACCGTGTTCTTCCTGTGGTTCCCGTCAGGTCTGGTGCTGTACTATATCGTCAGCAACCTGGTAACCATTATTCAGCAGCAGCTGATTTACCGTGGTCTGGAGAAGCGTGGCCTGCATAGCCGCGAGAAGAAAAACTCCTGATTCGGTGTAGGCCGGATTAGGCGAAGCCGCCATCCGGCAAACGGAACATAAATTAAAGGGCGGTCATTAGACCGCCTTTTTTATTGCATGACAAAGAGACATATCATGAGCCATAACGACACCATCGTCGCTCAGGCCACCCCACCGGGACGTGGTGGCGTGGGTATCCTGCGCATCTCCGGCCTGAAGGCGCGTGAGGTCGCAGAAACCGTACTGGGGAAACTGCCAAAACCGCGCTATGCCGACTACCTGCCGTTTAAAGACGCGGATGGCAGCGTGCTGGATCAGGGAATTGCGCTGTGGTTCCCCGGTCCGAACTCCTTTACCGGTGAAGACGTCTTAGAGCTTCAGGGCCATGGCGGTCCGGTGATTCTTGACCTGCTGCTCAAACGTATTCTGACCATTCCCGGGCTGCGCATTGCCAGACCGGGGGAATTCTCCGAGCGCGCATTTCTTAACGATAAGCTCGATTTAGCTCAGGCAGAGGCAATTGCTGACCTGATCGACGCCAGCTCTGAACAGGCGGCACGCTCGGCGCTAAATTCCTTACAGGGCGCATTTTCTGCGCGAGTCAATCATCTTGTGGAAGCACTCACTCACCTGCGCATCTATGTGGAGGCGGCGATTGATTTCCCGGATGAAGAAATCGACTTCCTGTCTGACGGCAAGATTGAAGCCCAGCTCAATAGCGTGATGGCTGATCTTGATGCCGTGCGTGCCGAAGCACGTCAGGGCAGCCTGCTGCGCGAAGGGATGAAGGTGGTGATTGCCGGGCGTCCTAACGCCGGGAAATCAAGCCTGCTGAACGCGCTGGCAGGCCGTGAGGCGGCCATTGTCACCGACATTGCCGGGACTACCCGCGACGTACTGCGTGAGCATATCCATATCGACGGTATGCCACTGCACATTATCGATACCGCCGGTCTGCGCGACGCCAGCGATGAAGTTGAACGCATCGGTATCGAACGCGCCTGGCAGGAGATCGAACAGGCCGACCGTGTACTGTTTATGGTTGATGGCACCACCACCGACGCAGTTGACCCGGCAGACATCTGGCCAGACTTTATTGCGCGTTTACCGGCAAAACTGCCGATCACCGTCGTGCGAAACAAAGCGGATATCACGGGTGAAACGCTGGGTCTCAGCGAAGTAAATGGCCACTCACTGGTTCGCCTCTCTGCGCGTACCGGCGAAGGCGTTGACGTACTGCGCAACCATCTCAAACAGAGCATGGGCTTTGAAACCAATATGGAAGGCGGCTTCCTGGCGCGTCGTCGTCATTTGCAGGCACTGGTAGAAGCGGCGGAGCATCTTGAACAGGGCAAAGCCCAACTACTCGGAGCATGGGCCGGAGAATTGCTGGCGGAAGAGCTGCGCCTTGCACAGCAAAACCTCAGTGAAATCACCGGAGAGTTTACTTCCGACGATCTGCTGGGACGGATTTTCTCCAGCTTCTGTATTGGTAAGTAACGATGTATTGCCCGGTGGCGCGATGCTTACCGGGCCTACAGGCCCCGTTGGTCGGATACGACAACAGTGATTTCCCATAAGGAAATCACTGTTGTCCAAATGGCAACTCGCACAGACAATCCTCTCCCCGTATTCTTAGCGCCACTTTCCTCATGAGGTCGCTATGACACGCTTTCTAATCTGCAGTTTTGCTCTGGTTCTCCTTTATCCCGCCGGTATTGATATGTATCTGGTGGGATTGCCCCGTATTGCTGCCGATTTACAAGCCAGCGAGGCTCAGTTGCATATCGCGTTTTCGGTCTACCTGGCAGGGATGGCGACGGCAATGTTGTTCGCCGGTAAAATTGCTGACCAGTCGGGTCGTAAACCGGTCGCCATTGTCGGTGCGGTGATCTTTATTATCGCCTCGGCCTTATGTTCATTCGCCGAGAGCGGCACGCCGTTCCTGGTCGGTCGTTTTATTCAGGGCGTCGGTGCAGGTTGCTGCTACGTGGTGGCCTTCGCCATCCTGCGCGATACTCTCGACGATCGCCGCCGTGCGAAGGTGCTGTCGCTGCTAAACGGTATCACTTGTATCGTACCGGTGCTGGCTCCAGTGATGGGGCATCTGATTATGCTCAAATACCCCTGGCAGAGCCTGTTCTACACGATGATGGGCATGGGCGTGGTCGTTTGCCTGCTGTCGGTGTTTATCCTGCGAGAATCGCGCCCAGCGATGCTCTCGACCTCTACGCAGAGCGATCATCGCGCAGAGTCGCTGGTAAACCGTTTTTTCTTAAGCCGTCTGGCCATTACCACCCTCAGCGTGTCGGTAATCCTGACCTTTGTGAATACCTCTCCGGTGCTGCTGATGGAGGTGATGGGTTTTGACCGCGGTGAATACGCCACCACGATGGCGATGACCGCAGGCATCAGTATGGCGGTCTCTTTCTCTACGCCATTCGCACTGAGCATTTTTAAGCCCCGCATCCTGATGCTGACTTCACAGGTATTGTTCCTGGCTGCGGGCATCGTGTTAATCCTTGCCAGTACGCACGCGGTAACGTTGTTCGGGTTAACCTTAATCTGCGCCGGATTCTCGGTCGGTTTCGGCGTTGCCATGAGCCAGGCGCTGGGGCCATTCTCGCTGCGCGCAGGTGTCGCCAGCTCAGCATTAGGCATTGCCCAGGTTTGCGGCTCATCGTTATGGATTTGGTTGGCCGCCATCCTTGGGCTCGATGCGCTGAATATGCTGATCGGGATTCTGATTGGCTGTAGCATAGTGAGCATCATGCTGATTATCACTGTTGCACCAAACCGGTCCACACCAACTCATGAAGAAATCCCTCAGCAGTCTCGATCTTAATTTGCTGCTCTGCCTGCAGTTGTTGATGCAGGAACGCAGCGTCACTAAAACCGCCAAACGGATGAACGTCACGCCGTCGGCGGTCAGCAAATCGCTGTCGAAGCTGAGAGCCTGGTTTGACGATCCGTTGTTTGTTAACACCCCGCTGGGGCTAACGCCAACGCCGCTGATGCTCAACATGGAACAGAGCCTGGCGGAGTGGATGCAGATGGGCAATCAATTGCTCGATAAGCCACACCATGAAGCACCACGTGGGCTGAAATTTGATTTGGTGGCTGAAACGCCGCTGGTGATGATCATGTTTAACGCGCTCTCCCAACAGATCTACCAGCGTTATCCACAGGCCACGATCAAAGTGCGCAACTGGGATTACGATTCGCTGGATGCCATTATCCGTGGCGAGGTCGATATCGGCTTTACCGGGCGTGAAAGTCACCCGCGCTCGCGTGAATTGCTGAGCCTGCTACCGTTATCGATCGACCACGAAGTCCTGTTTTCCGATCTCCCCTGCGTCTGGTTACGTGAAGACCATCCGGCATTGCAGGAAGAGTGGAATCTGGAAACATTCCTGCGCTATCCCCATATCAGCATTAGCTGGGAGCAGAGCGACACCTGGGCGCTGGACGATGTGCTTCAGGAGATGGGGCGTGCGCGTAACATCGCATTGTGTCTGCCAGGCTTTGAACAGTCGCTGTTTATGGCCGCGCAGCCCGATCACGCATTGATAGCCACCGCCCCGGTCTATTGTCAGCGTTACAATCAACTCCACCAGCTTCCGCTCGTGGCACGTCCAATGCCTTTTGATGCTGCGCAACTGGAAAAAATGCGCGTACCGTTCACCCTCCTTTGGCATAAACGCAACAGCCACAATCCTAAGATCGTTTGGCTGAAAGAGACGATCAAGGCACTCTACCGCGAGATGTCATGAAGATCCTTTGCTATATTGTTGTTTTATTGACCTCCCTGGCGGTGGAAATGTAAATGTCGCGTAATGTATCCCGATTCCGTTTACTTTTTGGGCAGTAAAGCCTGCCTGGAAGCCGCGTAAATGTTACTCTGATAATAATCACGGACCATTAATCACGGAGCGAAAAATGGCGACACATTTTGCCAGAGGGATTCTTACGGAGGGACACCTGGTTTCAGTTCGTCTCCCTACTCCATGTCATTTTGAAGCAAGAAATCTACCCACTCACCGCCGAACACGCTTTTTGGCCTCCCGAAGCCTTCTCGCTGAACTGATGTTTATGCTTTACGGCACCAGCACATTGCCTGAGATTGTTACCGAGGCGAAAGGTAAGCCCGTCTTTCGCGATAAAAGCCTGCCAGAATTTTCGATTTCCTATGCCGGGAATATCGTCGGCGTCGCGCTTACCACAGAAGGTTCATGCGGCCTGGATATGGAGCTTCAGCGAGCGACCCGCGGGTTTCATACCCCGAGTGCCACAGAAACCTACCGCTTTTCCAGTAACGAAAACCTGTGGATCAATAATCAAAACGACCCCAATGAAGCGCGTGCCCAGCTCATTACGTTACGCCAGAGCGTTCTCAAGCTCACTGGCGACGTGTGCAATGACGATCCACGTGAACTCCAGCTATTACCGGGTGCGGGCCGTCTGAGATGTGCTCACGTTACGCAGATAGAAGCCATTTGCGATGCCGAAGATGTGCTGGTGTGGTCGGTCGCAGTCACGCCAACCATTGAAAAACTCAAGGTTTGGGAGTTTGATGGTAAACAAGACTGGAAAAGTTTGCCTGATATCCAGACCCGCGCGAATGAGCCAACGGGTCGCCTGATCCGGTTTTCACAATTATCCGCAGCGAAGAGCCATACGCTTTGATTTAACCTTCATGATGAAACAGGAGTAACCATGTCTGAAACATTGAATGTTGTTACGTTACTGGGGAGCCTGCGCAAGGGTTCGTTTAATGGAATGGTTGCCCGCACGCTGCCAAAAATTGCCCCCGCGGGGATGGAAGTGAATGCGTTACCGTCGATTGGGGATATTCCTCTGTACGATGCCGACCTCCAGCAGGAAGAGGGTTTTCCGGCAAGTGTAGAAGCGCTGGCAGAACAAATCAGGAAGGCTGACGGCGTCGTTATCGTCACGCCGGAATACAACTATTCTGTTCCTGGTGGGCTGAAAAACGCCATCGACTGGTTGTCTCGTCTGCCCGATCAACCATTATCAGGCAAACCGGTGCTAATCCAGACCAGCTCAATGGGCGCTATTGGTGGCGCACGCTGTCAGTATCATCTGCGCCAAATTCTGGTGTTCCTCGATGCGATGGTGATGAACAAGCCAGAGTTTATGGGCGGCGTAATTCAGAATAAAGTAGACCCGCAGACCGGCGAAGTGATCGACCAAAGCACGCTGGACCATCTGACCGGCCAGCTGACCGCGTTCGGGGATTATATTCAGCGCGTAAAAGCGTAAAAGAAAAAGCCCGCCAGCAGTAATGCCGGGCGGGCTATAGACAATACCGATATTTTAGTGCGCGTCGATGAACACAATCTTCAACACAAACAGCAGCGCAACAACGATGACGCACGGGCTGAGATCGCGGAAACGTCCGGTACCAATTTTCATCACGCAGTAGGAAATAAAGCCCAGCGCGATACCTTCAGTGATGGAGAAGCTAAACGGCATCATCACTGCGGTAATAAACGCCGGAACCGCTTCAGTCAGATCATCCCACTTCACGCGCGACAGGCTGGACGTCATCAATACGCCCACGTAAATCAGCGCACCCGCTGCGGCATAGCCCGGCACCATTCCCGCCAACGGTGACAGGAAGATAACCAGCAGGAACAGCAGACCGACAACCACGGCTGTCAGACCTGTACGTCCACCAACAGAAACCCCGGAAGAGGATTCAATATATGCGGTAACGGAAGAAGTACCGATAAACGCACCGGTAACAGACGACACGCTATCGACAAACAGAGCCTGCTTCATGCGCGGGAACTTGCCCTTGGCATCCGCCAGACCCGCTTTATCCGTGACGCCAATCAACGTACCGGAAGAGTCAAACAGGTTCACCAGCATGAACGAGAAAATAACGCCCGCCAGGCCAATGTTAAATGAACCCGCCAGATCAACATGCCCAATAACAGATGTGACGCTCGGCGGCGCAGAAACGATACCGCTGTAATGAACATCGCCCAACATCCAGCCCAACAGCGTGGTCACAATGATGGAGATCAGCACTGCCGCGTGAATGTTGCGTGATGCCAGAATCGCGATGATAAAGAAACCCAGAATCCCCAGCAGCACGCTATGGGACGTCAGGTTACCAATGGAAACCAGCGTGTCTTTGTTCGCAACAATAACACCGGCATTTTTCAGCCCCATCATGCCGATGAACAGGCCGATACCACTGGTGATGCCCACGCGCAGACTGACCGGGATATTCGCAATCATCCAGTAACGTACGCGGAAAATCGTCAGCAGCAGCAGACCAATTGCGCCCCAGAAAATAGCGCCCATACCAATCTGCCATGATAGCCCCATCGCACCGACCACCACGAAGGCAAAGAATGCGTTCAGACCCATAGCAGGTGCCAGCGCAACCGGCAGGTTGGCAAACAGCCCCATCAGGATGCTACCAAATGCAGCAATAAGACAGGTGGTAACAAAGACGGCGCTGGTATCCATGCCAGCTACGCCAAGAATTTGCGGGTTAACAAAAACGATATACACCATCGTCAGGAAGGTGGTTAAACCGGCGATCACTTCGGTCCGTGCCGTCGTGCCATGCTCGCGCAGTTTGAACACGCGTTCCAGCATCCCCTGGCCAGAAGCCTGGGTTGTGTGTTGTTGACTCATAATCAATTTCCGAACAAGGAGGGAAAATTCGTCGCTATCCTATACCAAAATGCGACAATAGGGTTGGGTTATGAGCAACTTTTTTCATTGATTTTGCTTATACGGCAACGATTGCGTCCCCCCATTATGCATTACGAAAACGTTAAACTTGTTAAAATGGAAATGACATGTCCCAGATAGAAGCCGTATTTTTTGACTGTGACGGTACCCTTGTCGACAGTGAAGTAATTTGTTCTCGCGCGTATGTCAGCATGTTCCAGGCGTTCGGCATTACGCTCGATCTTGAAGAGACGTTTAAACGCTTCAAGGGGGTAAAGCTCTACGAAATCATCGACATTATTAACGAAGAACACGGTGTCGAACTGGCAAAAGCCGAGTTAGAACCGGTTTACCGCGCTGAGGTCGCACGTCTGTTCGATACCGAGCTGGAAGTCATTGCTGGTGCGAACACGCTGTTGGACAGCATGGCTGTGCCAATGTGCGTGGTGTCTAACGGTCCGGTCAGCAAAATGCAGCATTCATTGGGTAAGCTGGGCATGTTGCATCATTTTCCTGATTTACTGTTCAGTGGTTATGATATTCAGCGCTGGAAGCCCGACCCGGCACTGATGTTCCATGCGGCGAAAGCGATGAACGTCAACGTTGAGAACTGTATCCTGGTTGATGATTCCAGCGCAGGCGCGCAGGCGGGGATTGCGGCGGGAATGGAGGTTTTTTACTTCTGCGCCGATCCGCACAACAAACCGATCGATCATCCTAAAGTGACGACGTTTACCGATCTGGCACAGTTGCCGGAATTGTGGAAGGCGCGGGGTTGGAATATCGTCGATTAAACAGTCGGCCTGATAAGCAAAGCGCCATCAGGCGAATGGCGCAGAATGCCGGATGCGGCGTAACGCCTTATCCGGCCTACAATAGCGACACCGGGGATCCCGGCGAACGCAACAAGCCGCTTATTCCTTCGGATCTTTGCCCGCCAGCAGCTTATCCAGCTCATCCCCGCCCACGTGACGGAAATCTTGCCCCTTCACGAAGTAGAAGATGTATTCGCAGATATTCTGGCAACGGTCACCGATACGCTCGATAGAACGCGCGCAAAACAGCGCGGTCAGCACGCTTGGAATGGTGCGCGGATCTTCCATCATGTAGGTCATCAGCTGGCGCACAATGCCTTCATATTCCTGGTCGACTTTCTTATCTTCACGGTAGATACGTACCGCTTCATCCAGATCCATACGCGCAAAGGCATCCAACACGTCGTGCAGCATCTGCACGGTGTGACGGCCCAGCGACTCCAGACTGACCAACAGCGGCTGATGCTGCTGGGAGAATTTCTCCAGCGCGGTGCGGCAGATTTTATCCGCGACGTCACCAATACGCTCCAGCTCAGCGATGGTTTTGATAATCGCCATCACCAGGCGCAGGTCGCTCGCCGTCGGCTGACGTTTGGCGATGATACGCACGCAGGCTTCATCAATCGCCACTTCCATCATGTTGACGTTTTTATCGCCTTCAATGACGCGCTTCGCCAGATCGCTGTCCTGATTGTGCATGGCAGTAATCGCATCAGAAAGCTGCTGTTCAACCATGCCGCCCATGGTCATCACCTGGGTACGGATACTTTCCAGTTCGGCGTTGAACTGGCCGGAAATATGTTTATTTAGGTTAAGGTTATCCACAACAAGCTCCTGAATCAGCCGTAACGACCGGTGATGTAGTCTTCAGTTTGTTTCTTCGCGGGCTTGGTGAACAGATCGTCCGTGTTGCTGAACTCAATCAACTCGCCCAGGTACATAAATGCCGTGTGATCGGAACAACGTGCAGCCTGCTGCATGTTGTGGGTCACGATAACAACGGTGTAATCCTCTTTCAGCTCAGTGATCAGCTCTTCAATACGCCCGGTTGAGATCGGGTCAAGCGCTGAACACGGTTCATCAAGCAGAAGCACTTCCGGGCGAATGGCGATACCACGCGCAATGCACAAACGCTGCTGCTGACCACCGGAGAGAGAGTATCCGCTCTGGTGTAATTTATCTTTGGTTTCATTCCACAATGCGGCTTTGGTCAACGCCCACTGCACGCGCTCGTCCATATCGGCACGGGAAAGCTTCTCAAACAGACGCACGCCAAACGCGATATTGTCGTAGATAGACATCGGAAACGGTGTTGGTTTCTGGAAAACCATGCCGACTTTGGCACGCAGCAGCGCGATATCCTGGGTATTGGTGAGAATATTGTCACCATCCAGCAGGATTTCACCTTCCGCACGCTGCTCCGGGTACAGTTCAAACATTTTGTTGAAGGTACGCAGCAGCGTTGATTTACCACAGCCTGACGGCCCGATAAACGCCGTTACCTGGTTCTTCGCAATATCCAGGTTGATGTTCTTCAGGGCATGGAATTTGCCATAGTAGAAGTTCAAATCACGAACCTGAATCTTACCTGGGGCAGTATCAACCATACTCATTTCAATCTCTTCCTCATTCGGCGCCGCATCAGCCACGCCGTAAAAATTAACCGTGTTTCTTCTTCGCGAAAATGACGCGCGCCAGAATGTTCAGCAGCAGTACGCACAGGGTAATAATCAGCACCCCGGCCCAGGCCAGTTGCTGCCACTCAGCAAACGGGCTCATCGCAAACTTAAAGATAGTGACCGGTAGGTTGGCGATTGGCTGCATCATGTCAGTGCTCCAGAACTGGTTGGAGAGCGACGTAAACAGCAGCGGAGCCGTTTCACCCGCGATACGGGCAATAGCCAGCAGAATGCCGGTAATAATGCCCGACACAGACGCCTTCAGGGTGATCGCGGAAATCATCTTCCACTTTGGTGTACCCAACGCATAGGCGGCTTCTCGCAGACTATCCGGCACCAGTTTGAGCATGTTCTCAGTGGTACGAATAACGATAGGTACCTGCAGCAGCGCCAGCGCGATAACACCCGCCCAGCCGGAGAAGTGTTCCATTTTTGCCACCACGATGGTGTAAACGAACAGACCAACCACGATTGATGGCGCAGACAGCAGGATGTCGTTGATAAAGCGGATGACCTCAGCCAGCCAGGACTTACGTCCGTACTCAGCCAGGTAAATGCCCGCCATAATACCAAGCGGTGTACCAAACACGGTCGCCCACAGAATTAACAGCCCGCTACCGGCAAGCGCGTTCGCCAGACCACCACCCGCGGTATTCGGCGGTGGGGTCATTTCAGTAAACAGTGCCAGCGACATACCATCAATGCCCCGGGTAATCGTGGACATCAGGATCCAGACAAGCCAGAACAGACCAAATGCCATCGTCGCCATCGAGAGCGTCAGCGCGATACGGTTCTTCAGACGACGACGCGCCTGCATTTTACGGCGTGATTCTGCCAGTGCGGTGGTGTTTTGCATTTCCAGCGTAGCCATTAGCGTGCCCCCTCGTTTTTCGCAAGGCGCATGATCATGAACTTAGACGCTGCCAGCACGATGAAGGTGATCACAAACAGGATCAGACCCAGTTCCATCAACGCAGCAACGTGCAGCCCCGATTCCGCTTCGGCAAATTCATTCGCCAGCGCAGAGGTAATACTGTTGCCCGGCATGTACAGCGAGGCGCTATCGAGCTGGTAGGTGTTACCAATGATAAAGGTCACCGCCATGGTTTCACCCAGCGCACGGCCCAGCCCCAGCATCACACCGCCGATCACACCATTTTTGGTGAACGGCAGAACGATACGCCAGATAACTTCCCAGGTAGTACAGCCAATACCGTAAGCTGACTCTTTCATCAGTACCGGCGTTTGCTCGAATACATCACGCATAACCGCCGCAATGTACGGGATGATCATGATGGCGAGGATCACGCCAGCAGCCAGAATACCAATACCAAATGCCGGGCCAGCAAACAGTGCGCCAACAAACGGAATGTTGGAAAGGATATTACCGACCGGCTCCTGGAAATACGTCGCAAACAGCGGGGCAAAGATAAACAGGCCCCACATGCCGTAAACGATACTCGGGATCGCCGCCAGCAGTTCAATAGCGATACCCAGCGGGCGTCTCAGCCAGCCAGGTGCAAGTTCCGTCAGGAACAAGGCAATGCCGAAACTCACCGGAACGGCGATCAGCAGTGCGATAAGTGAGGTGACCAGCGTACCGTAAATCGGTACCAGTGCGCCGTAGATATCATTTGGCGCATCCCAGTCTTTGGTCCAAAGGAATGAGAAACCAAATTTCTGGATGCTTGGCCAGGAGGAGATGATCAGAGAGACAATAATGCCACCCAACATCAATAGCACAATCAGCGCAGCCAGTTTTACCAGCGCGCTGAAGATCATGTCACCCTTTTTACCCGGTGGGTTAAAAGCAGGCTTGGTTGCAGCCATAAATCACTCTTTAAGTTTGGGCCAGGAAGCTCGCATTTTATCGTGCTTCCCGGCTAACGTAATGCCATACCCTAAATAATTCGAGTTGCAGCAAGACGGCAAGCTTGTGAATCCCCAGGAGCATAGATTCACTATGTGACTGGGGTGAACAAGCACAGCCAACACAGCTGCGGCTCGAAGTATGACGGGTATTTAATACAGCGCTTTACCGCTGCTGTCTTTCACGTTGGTCTTCCATGCAGCACGAATCTGCTCAACCACGCTGTCCGGCAGGCTGGCATAATCCAGGTCATTGGCCTGTTTGCCGCCATTTTTGTACGCCCAGTCAAAGAACTTCAGCACTTCAACGCCTTGCTCTGGTTTCTTCTGCTCTTTGTGCACCAGGATGAAGGTGGTGGAAGTGATTGGCCACGCATTGTCACCTTTCTGGTTAGTCAGATCCTGAGCGAAGGTTTTGCTCCAGTCAGCACCTTTCGCTGCATTGGCAAAGTTTTCTTCTGTCGGGCTTACCGGTTTGCCATCAGCAGAAACCAGTTTGGTGTATGCCAGGTTGTTCTGCTTAGCATAAGCGTACTCAACGTAGCCGATAGAGCCTGGCAGACGCTGTACGAACGCAGCGATACCGTCGTTACCTTTACCACCCAGACCGGTCGGCCAGTTCACGGTAGAGCCGGAACCAATTTTAGATTTCCACTCTTCGTTCACTTTCGCCAGGTAGCTGGTGAAGACGAAGGAGGTACCGGAACCATCTGCACGACGCACAACGGCAATGTTCTGAGAAGGCAGCTTCAGACCTGGGTTCAGTTTGGTGATGGCTTCATCATCCCACTTCTTAATTTTGCCGAGGTAGATATCGCCCAGGGTTTTACCGTCAAGCACCAGCTCACCGGACTTCAGGCCAGGGATATTCACCGCCAGCACCACACCGCCGATCACTGTCGGGAACTGGAACAGGCCTTCCTGAGCCAGCTTCTCGTCAGACAACGGTGCATCAGATGCACCGAAATCAACGGTATTTGCGGTAATTTGTTTTACACCACCGGAGGAGCCGATACCCTGGTAGTTTACTTTGCTACCGGTCTCTTTCTGATAAGTATCAGCCCATTTGGCATACACTGGCGCAGGAAAAGTTGCACCAGCACCTGTCAGGCTCGCTGCAGCAAAGGCAGAGAACGCGCTCATAGATAAGGTCGCGGCGACAACAGTTGCGACAGTGGTACGCATAACTTTCATAATGTCTCCTGCACGGTTTTCGTAAATTGTTGTTTGAGTTGCTACTGTGAGCAAAATAGGACAAACAGGTGACAGTTAAATGTACGAAATATGACAGTTTTATGACAATGAAAAATAATGCGCCAGGAACAATTAAAAACAGTATAAAAACAGCAAGTTAATAGATTATATGACAATCATATTTCGGCAAAATTTTCTTTTTATGACACTGAAAACAGTAGCTGAAGATGACGGTTTGTCACATAAAACAGGCGGGATAATTGATTAAAAACAGAACACGTTTAAAAAAATGCCCCGCTTTGAGCAGGGCATTTTCAATTCAGCAAGGTATCGCTTATTCCACGGTAACCGACTTCGCCAGGTTACGCGGCTGATCCACGTCAGTCCCTTTAATCAGCGCGACGTGATACGCCAGCAATTGCAGCGGAACAGTATAGAAGATCGGCGCAATCACCTCTTCCACATGCGGCATCTCAATGATGTGCATATTTTCATTACTGATAAATCCTGCATCCTGATCAGCAAAGACGTACAGCTGACCGCCACGGGCGCGAACTTCTTCAATGTTGGATTTCAGTTTTTCCAGCAGTTCGTTGTTCGGCGCAACCACGATAACCGGCATATCGGCATCAATCAGCGCCAGCGGACCGTGTTTCAGTTCGCCTGCGGCATATGCTTCAGCGTGAATATAAGAGATCTCTTTCAGCTTCAGCGCGCCTTCCAGCGCAATGGGGTACTGATCGCCACGGCCCAGGAACAGCGCATGGTGTTTGTCAGAGAAGTCTTCCGCCAGTGCAGCAATACGTTTGTCCTGTGACAGCATCTGCTCAATACGGCTCGGCAGCGCCTGTAACCCGTGAACAATCTCTTGTTCAATAGACGCATCCAGACCTTTCAGACGAGACAGTTTCGCCACCAGCATCAACAGAACTGTCAGCTGAGTGGTAAATGCTTTCGTGGAGGCCACGCCGATTTCGGTCCCGGCATTAGTCATCATCGCCAGGTCAGATTCACGTACCAGAGAAGAGCCTGGAACGTTACAGATTGCCAGCGACCCCAGATAGCCCAGCTCTTTAGATAAGCGCAGACCCGCCAGGGTATCCGCCGTTTCACCGGACTGAGACAGGGTAATCATCAGACTGTTACGACGCACAGCAGATTTGCGATAACGGAACTCAGAAGCAATTTCCACATCACAGGGAATGCCGGCCAGCGACTCAAACCAGTAACGGGACACCATGCCTGAGTTGTATGACGTACCGCAGGCAATAATCTGGATATGCTCAACCTGAGACAGCAACGCGTTGGCATTAGGGCCAAGCTCACTTAAGTCCACTTCGCCATGACTGATACGCCCGGTCAGCGTATTTTTAATCGCGTTCGGTTGCTCATAGATCTCTTTCTGCATGTAGTGGCGATAAATACCTTTTTCGCCCGCGTCGTATTGCAGATTAGATTCAATATCCTGACGTTTTACTTCCGCGCCAGTCTTATCAAAAATAGAGACTGAACGACGCGTTACTTCCGCGATGTCGCCCTCTTCCAGGAAGATAAAGCGACGGGTTACCGGCAGCAGCGCCAGCTGGTCGGAAGCGATAAAGTTTTCACCCATGCCCAGACCGATAACCAGTGGGCTACCAGAACGCGCCGCCAGCAGTGTTTCAGGATTACGGGTATCCATGATCACCGTACCGTATGCACCACGGAGTTGCGGAATAGTACGCAGTACCGCTTCACGCAGTGTACCGCCCTGTTCCAGCTCCCAGTGCACCAGGTGAGCAATCACTTCGGTATCCGTTTCAGATACGAAGGTGTAACCACGCGCTTTCAACATTTCACGCAGCGGTTCATGGTTTTCGATGATGCCGTTATGCACCACCACAATGTGCTCAGAAACATGCGGATGCGCGTTCGCTTCTGAAGGTTCGCCATGTGTTGCCCAGCGGGTGTGGGCGATACCCGTACCACCGTGTAACGGATGTTCTTCCGCTGCAGCAGTCAGCATCTGCACTTTACCCAGACGACGCAGACGGGTCATGTTACCTTCAGCATCAACAACAGCCAGGCCGGCTGAGTCATAACCACGATATTCCAGACGACGTAAACCTTCGAGAAGGATTTCAGCTACATCACGCTGCGCGATAGCGCCAACAATTCCACACATATTTTTTGATTCCGAATTTAGGCATTATGCCTGTCGTTGTCGGTCAACCTGATACCCGTATTCCGGGCGCCCCGAGCCTTGTAGAGAGTGGGGTTATTTTTATAGGTACTGCTTGTTGAGCGGAGGATTATATTATCCCCTCATCTCTTGTCTGCCTGATGGCGCTCACGCTTATAAGGCCTACAGAACGTCACCGCACGTAGGCCGCCATCCGGCAAAAATTATGACTTCTTCTTCACCGGACGCTGCCAGCCCTGTTTATGGACCTGAGGTACACGGCTTAATACCAGTTCGTTATCAGCGATATTACGCGTCACTGTGGTTCCGGCGGCGATCGTTGCGCCTTTACCCACGGTGACGGGAGCCACCAGCTGAGTATCAGAACCGACAAAAACATCATCGCCAATAATGGTTTTAAACTTATTAGCGCCATCATAGTTACAGGTAATCGTACCCGCGCCAATATTCACGTTATCACCAATTTCAGCGTCGCCGAGATACGTCAGATGACCCGCTTTAGAACCTTTACCCAGACGCGCTTTTTTCATTTCGACGAAGTTACCCACGTGCGCACCTTCCAGCAGCTCAGCGCCAGGGCGCAGACGCGCAAAAGGCCCGATAGTACAGGCCGCTTCCAAATGGGCATCTTCCACCACGCTGTACGGGCTAAGCTCACAGCCGTCGCCAATTACGCTGTTTTTGATAATGCAGCCAGTACCAATCTTGACGCGATCGCCAAGGGTTACGTTGCCTTCAATGATAACGTTAGTATCAATTTCAACATCGCGCCCGTGAATAAGCGAACCGCGAAGATCAAAACGTGCTGGATCGCGCAGCATAACGCCTGCTAACAGCAGTTTCTCTGCTTGTTCGGACTGATAGACACGTTCAAGACGGGATAACTGAAGACGGTTATTCACCCCTTCGGTTTCGCTAATACGTGCCGGATGTACCGCAGCAATTTCACGCCCTTCCTGGTACGCCATCGCAATGATATCGGTGATGTAATATTCACCCTGCACGTTGTTGTTGGTCAGTTTAGACAACCAGCGCTTCATATCAGCGCCATTGGCAATCAGGATGCCGGTGTTAATTTCCTGGATCTGGCGTTGCTCGTCGGTCGCATCTTTGTGCTCAACGATACCAGTAACTTTGCCGTTATCACGCGTAATGCGCCCATAGCCGGTTGGGTCGTCCAGTTTTACGGTTAATAAGCCAATACCACCCTGAGGTTTAGCATCGCGCAGGCGGCGTAACGTTTCGGTGGAGATTAACGGCACATCGCCATAAAGCATTAAAATGTCTTCGTCATCACCAAAGAACGGTGCAGCCTGCTGCATTGCATGACCGGTTCCCAGTTGTTCTGCCTGCAAAACCCAGTTCAGATTGCCATCTTTCAACGTCTGCTGAAGCAAATCACCACCATGCCCGTAGACCAGGTGTACATGAGTTGCGCCTAATTCATTAGCGGCATCAATAACATGCTGCACCATCGTTTTTCCTGCGAGAGTGTGCAGCACTTTAGGAAGATCGGAATACATACGTGTACCTTTGCCTGCGGCAAGGATCACGACGCTCATAGCATTATTCAACATACACATCCTGACTGTCATTTGAGAACGAATTTATACCCTTTCACATTGAAAATACTACATTTTTTTCATCATAAAATGGGCCGAAGATAAAACGTTCAATAGGGGAAAATCCCTAACTATTAACTCACTATTTTCGACGATATCGGCGTCTTTTGTCTCCAAAAACCCAGGAGCATGCTCTTATTAAAGCCTTAGGTTAATGTTTTTGCTATTTTTTTGCCCCATGAATAAAGAATTGGGTAAGCAACGCACGATTTTTATATATGATTCAGTGACAAGCAGAAAAATGGAGAAGACAAGAATTGGGGGGGAGAGGAAGAGTGCACAAGCAAGAGGGTAAGGAGCTAAATAAATGGCGCTTGCTCTCAACGATGTGAAGCATCGCGCCACATAACAACAGGTATGACTAAACGGCCATGCTGCTGAAAAGGGCGATGATTTTGTTGAACAATTTCATGTTGGTATCCTGTTTTTATCTGAGTTAATTATGTGACTTACATCACAAAAACAAGTCTACGCTTCATTTTTTAATCGATCAATAGTTATGTGATGCAGATCACATAAAATCAAAACACCTTTTCAGTTTCAAAATATCTAAAACACAGGCAAAAAAAAACCAGCCTGCTAGCAGACTGGTTTTCGTATTTTCAAGCCGGTGTTACATCGCTTTTTTGGTCAACTCGATAACGCGCAGTTTTGCGATCGCTTTGGCCAGTTCCGCAGATGCCTGAGCGTAATCCACGTCACCATGAGAGCTCTTAATATGCTCTTCAGCCTTGCGTTTCGCTTCCAGGGCTCTCGCTTCATCGAGATCCTGACCGCGAATCGCGGTATCAGCCAGTACGGTCACGTTGCCAGGCTGCACTTCAAGAATGCCGCCGGACAGATAGATAAACTCTTCATGACCGAACTGTTTAACGATGCGGATCATACCAGGCTTAATGGCGGTGAGCAGCGGTGCGTGGCCCGGGAAAATACCCAGTTCACCTTCACTACCCGTTACCTGGATTTTTTCGACCAGACCAGAGAACATTTGTTGCTCTGCGCTGACGACGTCCAGGTGGTAAGTCATTGCCATATCACCCTCCGATTAAGGCGTTAAAGTTTTTTGGCTTTTTCTACGGCTTCGTCGATAGAACCAACCATGTAGAACGCCTGCTCTGGCAGGTGGTCGTATTCGCCTTCCATGATACCTTTAAAGCCACGGATGGTGTCTTTCAGGGAAACGTATTTACCCGGAGAACCGGTGAATACTTCCGCAACGAAGAACGGCTGGGACAGGAAGCGCTGGATCTTACGCGCACGAGCTACCACCAGTTTATCTTCTTCAGACAGTTCATCCATACCCAGGATGGCGATGATATCTTTCAGTTCCTGATAACGCTGCAGCAGGGACTGTACGCCACGCGCAGTGTCATAGTGTTCCTGACCAACAACCAGCGGATCCAGCTGACGGCTGGTGGAGTCCAGCGGATCAACGGCCGGGTAAATACCCAGAGAAGCGATCTGACGGCTCAGTACCACGGTTGCATCCAGGTGAGCAAAGGTGGTTGCTGGTGATGGGTCAGTCAAGTCATCCGCAGGTACGTATACCGCCTGAACGGAGGTGATAGAACCAGTTTTGGTGGAGGTGATACGTTCCTGCAGAACACCCATCTCTTCCGCCAGGGTCGGCTGGTAACCTACCGCTGATGGCATACGACCCAGCAGTGCGGATACTTCCGTACCGGCCAGGGTGTAACGATAGATGTTATCGACGAACAGCAGTACGTCACGACCTTCGTCACGGAATTTCTCAGCCATGGTCAGACCGGTCAGCGCAACGCGCAGACGGTTTCCCGGCGGCTCGTTCATCTGGCCATAAACCAGGGATACTTTATCCAGAACGTTGGAGTCGGTCATTTCGTGGTAGAAGTCGTTACCCTCACGAGTACGTTCACCTACGCCCGCAAACACAGAGTAACCGGAGTGCTCAATCGCGATGTTACGAATAAGCTCCATCATGTTTACGGTTTTACCTACACCCGCACCACCGAACAGACCAACTTTACCGCCCTTAGCGAACGGACACATCAGGTCGATAACTTTGATGCCGGTTTCCAGCAGTTCCTGAGAGCTGGACAGCTCTTCGTAGGAAGGTGCTGCGCGGTGGATAGCCCAACGCTCTTCTTCACCGATATCGCCTTTCATGTCGATCGGGTGACCCAGGACGTTCATGATACGACCCAGAGTTGCTTTACCTACCGGGACTTCGATCGGGTGCTCGAGGTCTTTCACTTCCAGACCACGACGCAGACCGTCGGAAGAACCCATGGCGATGGTACGTACGATACCGCCGCCGAGCTGCTGCTGAACTTCCAGCACCAGGCTCTCTTTACCATTCATAACCTCAAGAGCATCGTACACGCGCGGTACGGCATCCTGAGGGAATTCGACGTCAACCACGGCGCCGATTACCTGGACAATTTTTCCAGTAGCCATCTTGAATCCTCTACGAATTAACCTGGTTATACCGCGGATGCACCACCGACGATTTCGGTGAGTTCCTGAGTAATGCTGGCCTGACGAGCTTTGTTGTATACCAACTGCAGCTCTTTAATCAGGCTGCCGCCATTGTCGGTCGCGGCTTTCATCGCCACCATACGTGCGGCCTGCTCGCTGGCCAGGTTTTCTACCACGCCCTGATAAACCTGAGATTCAACGTAACGACGCAGCAGGGTATCCAGCAGCGGTTTCGGGTCTGGTTCATACAGGTAATCCCAGGCTTTTTGTTTTAACTCTTCATCTTCTGAAGCCGGTAAAGGCAGCAGCTGAGTGAGAGTCGGAACCTGAGACATGGTGTTAATAAATTTGTTGCTGACAACGTACAGTCTGTCCAGACGACCTTCATCGTAGGCCTGCAGCATCACTTTAACCGGGCCGATCAGTTCGGACAGGGAAGGGTTATCCCCCATACCGGTTACCTGAGCAACCACGTTACCGCCTACGGAATTAAAGAAAGACACGCCCTTAGAGCCGATCATTGCGATGTCGCACTGAACGCCTTTATCGGACCATGTTTTCATATCCGCCAGCAGCTTTTTAAACAGGTTAATGTTCAAGCCACCGCACAGACCACGGTCGGTCGACACCACCAGGTAGCCCACGCGCTTAACGTCGCGTTCTTCCAGGTAAGGGTGCTTATATTCCAGATTGCCATTCGCAAGGTGACCAATCACTTTGCGCATGGTCTCTGCATAAGGACGGCTGGCCGCCATGCGATCCTGCGATTTACGCATTTTGGAAGCGGCGACCATCTCCATCGCTTTAGTGATCTTCTGCGTGTTCTGGACGCTTGCGATCTTACTACGTATCTCTTTTGCGCCGGCCATGAGCTTCTCCTCAATGCCTTGCGGTCCGTCCTAAGACAGACCGCCAGACGTTACCAGGACTGGGTTGCTTTGAAGGAATCGAGGATAGCTTTCAGCTTGCCTTCGATTTCATCGTTATAGCCACCGGACTGGTTAATCTCTTGCATCAGCGGAGCGTGATCACGGTCAACGTAAGCCAGCAGAGCGGCTTCGAAGCTACCGATTTTCGCCAGTTCCACATCTTCGAGGTAACCGCGTTCAGCCGCAAACAGCACCACACCCTGCTGTGCAACAGACATTGGGGCATACTGTTTCTGCTTCAGCAGTTCAGTTACTTTCTGACCGTGGCTCAGCTGCTTACGCGTAGCTTCGTCAAGGTCGGAAGCGAACTGAGAAAACGCTGCCAGTTCACGATACTGTGCCAGCGCGGTACGGATACCACCGGACAGTTTCTTGATGATCTTGGTCTGCGCTGCACCACCTACACGGGATACGGAGATACCCGGGTTAACTGCCGGACGAATACCGGAGTTGAACAGGTTGGTTTCCAGGAAGATCTGACCATCGGTAATGGAAATTACGTTGGTCGGAACGAACGCAGAAACGTCACCCGCCTGGGTTTCGATAATCGGCAGAGCGGTCAGGGAGCCAGTTTTACCTTTAACTTCACCATTGGTGAATTTCTCAACGTATTCCGCGTTAACGCGGGATGCGCGTTCCAGCAGACGGGAGTGGAGGTAAAATACGTCGCCTGGGAATGCTTCACGTCCTGGTGGACGACGCAGCAGCAGGGAAACCTGACGGTAAGCAACAGCCTGTTTGGACAGGTCATCATAAACAATCAGTGCATCTTCACCGCGGTCACGGAAGTATTCGCCCATTGCGCAACCCGCATACGGTGCCAGGTATTGCAGTGCAGCAGATTCAGACGCGGTAGCCACAACAACGATGGTGTTGGACAGTGCGCCGTGTTCTTCCAGTTTACGAACCACGTTAGAAATGGTGGACGCTTTCTGGCCGATAGCCACGTACACGCATTTGATGCCGGAGTCACGCTGGTTGATGATGGCATCGATTGCCATCGCGGTTTTACCGGTCTGACGGTCACCGATGATCAACTCACGCTGGCCACGACCGATTGGGATCATGGCATCAACGGATTTATAACCGGTCTGTACCGGCTGATCTACGGACTGACGTTCGATTACGCCTGGTGCGATAACTTCGATTGGCGAGAAGCCATCGTTATCAACCGGACCTTTACCGTCAATTGGGGAACCCAGCGTGTTCACCACACGACCCAGCAGGCCACGGCCTACCGGAACTTCAAGGATACGACCCGTACACTTAACCTTCATACCTTCGGCGAGGTCAGCGTATGGACCCATCACAACTGCACCTACGGAGTCGCGCTCCAGGTTCAGTGCGATAGCGTAACGGTTACCCGGCAGAGAGATCATTTCCCCCTGCATACAGTCAGCAAGACCGTGGATGCGGATAACACCGTCACTTACAGAAACAATAGTACCTTCGTTGTGAGCTTCACTCACAACACTGAACTGAGCAATGCGCTGCTTGATCAGTTCGCTGATTTCGGTGGAATTCAGTTGCATGCTCCAGTCCCCTTAAGACTGCAAGACGTCTGCAAGGCGCTCAAGACGGCCGCGTACGCTGCCATCAATGACCATATCACCCGCACGGATGATTACGCCTGCCATTACAGACTTATCGATTTTGCAATTCAGCTTAACTTTGCGTGACAGACGTTTTTCCATCGCTGCACTAATCTTCGTAAGCTGTTCATCACTCAGTGCATTGGCAGAAGTGACTTCTACCTCAGAGATAGCCTCACTGGCTGCACGCAGGTGAATAAACTGCTCAAGAACATCCGGGAGCGCATTAAGACGGTTATTTTCAGCCATTACCTTAATCAGGTTTTGACCGCTTTCGTCTAACTGCTCACCGCAGATTGCGACAAACGACTCAGCGAGCGTTTCCGGCGCCAGCGCGCCAGAGAGAAGCTCTGCCATTTGTTCGTTCTTCGTCACCTCAGCGGCAAACGTCAGCATATCCTGCCAACGGTCAACGCTTTGGTGCTCAACGGCAAAGTCAAAAGCTGCTTTGGCGTAGGGGCGAGCTACCGTAATAAATTCAGACATCAGCCCCTCCCTCCTTACAGTTCAGCGACAAGTTTGTCCACGATGTCGCTGTTAGCAGCTTCATCCACGGAACGTTCGATGATCTTCTCGGCGCCAGCAACAGCCAGGACAGCAACTTGCTTACGCAGCTCTTCGCGAGCACGTTTACGCTCGGCGTCAATTTCCGCCTGCGCTTGTGCCACGATTTTAGTACGTTCCTGCTCTGCTTCAGTTTTAGCTTCGTCCAGGATCTGAGCGCGGCGTTTGTTTGCCTGCTCGATAATTACCTGAGCTTCCGCCTTCGCTTTTTTCAGCTGGTCAGTCGCGCTGGCCTTTGCAAGGTCAAGATCCTTATGTGCTCGTTCAGCAGAAGCAAGACCGTCAGCAATTTCTTTTTGACGTTTTTCGATGGCTGCCATTAATGGCGGCCATACGTACTTCATGCAGAACAGAACGAACAGGACAAACGCGATGGCCTGGCCGAGGATTGTTGCGTTAAGATTCACAGCACAATGCCTCTATCTAGTTAACGTTCTGATATTGCTCTTAATTCAAGCAACGCTTACTACGCGACAGCGAACATCACGTACAGACCCAGACCTACAGCGATCATCGGGATAGCATCCACCAGACCCATAACGATAAAGAACTGAGTACGCAGCAGAGGAATCAGATCAGGTTGACGCGCTGCGCCTTCCAGGAATTTACCCCCGAGGATGCCGATACCGATCGCAGCACCGATTGCCGCCAGACCCATCATCACAGCGGCAGCCATGTACAGCAGATCCATATTCAGGTTTTCCATGACAGTCTCCAGTTTGTTTCAGTTAAAACGTAGTAGTGTTGGTAAATTAATGCTCTTCAGACGCCATCGACAGATAGACAATCGTCAGAACCATGAAGATGAAGGCTTGCAGCGTGATAATCAGTATGTGGAAAATGGCCCACGGCACATTCAGAATCCACTGTGACCACCACGGCAACAGACCAGCAATCAGAATGAAAATCAGCTCACCAGCGTACATGTTGCCGAACAGTCGCAGACCAAGAGAAACTGGTTTGGACAGCAGGCTTACCCCTTCAAGGATTAAGTTGACAG
This sequence comes from Citrobacter sp. RHBSTW-00671, assembly GCF_014103415.1. Classification (NCBI taxonomy): domain Bacteria; kingdom Pseudomonadati; phylum Pseudomonadota; class Gammaproteobacteria; order Enterobacterales; family Enterobacteriaceae; genus Citrobacter; species Citrobacter sp. RHBSTW-00671. The sequence continues at coordinate 496,870 of NZ_JABXPR010000001.1, read as the reverse complement.
GAATGAACGCCCAGTGATTGAACGGCTGCAGCGTCAACTCTTTCGCGAAGCCGCCGATGCCTTTCATTTTGATGCTGTAGAACAGAATCAGGATAAACACGCCCAGTGCCATCGACAGGGTGATGTTTACGTCCGCAGACGGAACTACGCGCAGTGCCGGCAGGCCCAGTATATGCTCAGCAATATACGGCAGCAGGTCGATTGGCAGTAAATCCATCAGGTTCATCAGGAAGACCCAGACGAAGATCGTCAGGGCAAGCGGTGCGATAACCTTGCTCTTGCCATGGTACATGTCTTTGACACTGCCATGAACAAAGCCGATTACCAGCTCAATCGCGGTCTGAAATTTCCCTGGTACGCCGCTGGTTGCCTTTTTGGCCACGCTACGGAACATAAGCAGGAACAACAGACCCAGCACCACCGAGAAGAACATGGAGTCAATATTGAGCGTCCAGAAGGTGGCTGGGGGGTTATGCGGATCTACCAGCGAGAAAGTACGCAGGTCCAACTGAAGGTTATTCAGATGGTGCCCTATGTATTCCTGCGGCGTCATATTTTCAGAAGCCATGATGCCTTTTACCCTTTGTTGTTAATTACAGCCGGTGCCAGTATCTGAACCACCAGCACCAAAACCCACGTAACGATCAGCGGTAAGAACACCGCCTTCAAAACCGCCAACGCCACCACAAGCAAAACCAGCATCGCTAACACCTTGAAGGCTTCGCCGAAAGCGAACGACCAGGCCACTCGGCCCTTTGCTGGTGTATGTGCCTGGTGACGCCAGGCAAATATCATAAACAACATATTAGGCAGTAACACTGCCAATCCCCCGCACAATGCGGAGATGCCCCAGAAAGGGTCTTTGAGGCTAAACAGCAATCCACTTGCTATTACCGCCAGAAGCTGTGTGAGCAAAAGCTTACGAGCAACGTTTCGACTCAAGAGCGACATAGACATCACGTTTTTACTCCTGCTCCCTTCGAGGTATGCCGCGTGTCGTATAAAACGTTCTTTATGGCTTAGAGTCAAGCATCAAAAAGCGGTCAAATTATACGGTGCGGCTTCGTGATTTCAAACAATAAGTAGCTAAAAAGTGAATAAATGTTTAAATATTTTTCTCCAGGCCACATTTATTACTTTTCGGCAAACTGTGAACGATCATGCAAAACTGCAAATACCGCGTAAACACTGGCGATAAAGCGTGCACCAGATCACATATTGAACATATTCACCTTCGCACAATTAATTTACGTGGCAAATGATGCCTTTTCATCTTTTTGATATTTAAGCGTAAAAACCGTCACTATTTTAGAAATAGACCCTAACAACAAAAAAACCGCTCATTGACATTTATAATAAATAATTAACACAAAACGGTGATTCTTAGATTCTATTTTTAGCAGACTGATATTTTCACTGTTGACTTGTTTCGCTTTTAACAAAAAACGGTACGTTATAGTTATGATGCAAAACAGTAAGGCAGAGGTGAAATGTAACACCACTTCCCCCCCCTATAACCTTCGGTATTTAACACCTGAAGGCCCACTTTTTTTCTGTTTTTTTTGATAAATATTAAATTTTGTTTGGCTTAATAACCACCAAATGACGCTCACCATCCAGTTGTGGAACCCGTAATTTTACAACTGATTCTACGCTGAACGCCGCAGGCAGTGTGGCGATCTCATCTTCCGGTAATTGCCCTTTTAAAGCATAAAAACGCCCGTTTTGACCAGGTAAATGGTGGCACCAGCTCAACATGTCGTTAAGAGAGGCAAAAGCACGACTTATCACGCCATCAAAAGGAGGCTCGGAAGGGAATTCTTCTACCCTGCTTTGCACTGGAGTGACGTTATCCAGTTTAAGTTCATGTTGTACCTGACGCAGAAAGCGTACGCGTTTTCCCAGGCTATCCAGCAGAGTAAAGTGCGCCTCAGGACGCACGATAGAAAGAGGAATTCCTGGTAAGCCCGGTCCCGTGCCGACATCAATAAAACGCTCGCCCTGCAGATGGGGGGCGACAACAATGCTGTCCAGAATATGGCGCACCAGCATTTCGTTGGGATCCCGCACCGATGTCAGGTTGTACGCTTTATTCCATTTGTGCAGCATATCGACATACGCAATCAGCTGATTTTTCTGGTGATCGGTAAGAGAAATACCAGCATCAGCCAGCAGACGAGAGAGTTTGTTGAGCACGGTCGTTACCTGTTAATAATCAATTACACGCTACGCTACCGCGTATCGGGTCGACAAATTTGCAGGGCGGGTAAGTGAAGCCCCGCCCAAATAGAGTGACTAAGCGCTACGGCGCAGCATACCTTGTTTTTTCAGCCAAACCAGCAGAATGGAGATGGCGGCAGGCGTGACACCAGAAATGCGCGATGCTTGACCGATTGACACCGGTTTGTGATCGTTCAACTTGGCAATAACTTCATTCGACAAACCGGAAACCTGACGATAATCCAGAGTCGCAGGCAGCAACGTGTTCTCGTTACGTTGTTGTCTTTCGATTTCATCCTGCTGACGGGCGATATAACCTTCGTACTTAACCTGGATCTCAACCTGCTCAGCCGCCTGAGGATCATCAAGCGCTGGTGCAAATACAGACAATGACGTCAGCTGTGCATAGGTCATGTCCGGACGACGTAGCAGATCTTCACCACTGGCCTCGCGTGACAGAGGCGTTGCCAGGTGCGCGTTCACTTCCGCGGCAGATTCAGCAAGCGGGTTCACCCAGGTCGATTTCAGACGCTGGCGTTCTTGTTCGATGCGTTCCAGTTTTTCATTGAAGCGCGCCCAACGTTCATCCCCTACCAGACCCAGTTCACGACCAATTTCGGTCAGACGGAGATCGGCGTTATCTTCGCGCAGCATCAAACGGTATTCTGCGCGCGAAGTAAACATGCGGTACGGTTCTTTGGTACCCAGCGTACACAGGTCATCCACCAGCACACCAAGATAGGCCTGAGAACGCGCAGGTGCCCACCCCTCTTTGTCAGCGGACAAGCGTGCGGCGTTCAGACCCGCCAGCAAGCCTTGTGCGGCGGCTTCTTCGTAACCGGTTGTACCGTTAATCTGGCCGGCAAAGAACAGACCCTGAATGAATTTGCTTTCCAGAGTTGGCTTCAGATCGCGTGGATCGAAGAAATCATACTCAATAGCATAGCCAGGACGGACAATTTTGGCATTTTCCATTCCCTGCATAGAGCGGACAATTTGCATCTGCACGTCAAACGGCAGGCTGGTGGAAATACCGTTCGGGTAAATTTCGTTAGACGTCAGTCCTTCCGGTTCAAGGAAGATCTGGTGCTGGTTCCGGTCGGCAAAGCGCATCACTTTGTCTTCGATCGACGGGCAGTAACGTGGGCCGATACCTTCGATCACGCCAGCATACATCGGGCTACGATCGAGGTTATTACGGATCACGTCATGGGTTTTCTCGTTAGTATGCGTGATGTAGCACGGCATCTGGCGTGGATGTTGAGAAACATCGCCAAGGAACGAAAAGACCGGCATTGGGTTATCGCTGTTTTGCTGGCCAAGTACGCTGAAATCGATGGTACGCGCATCGATACGCGGCGGTGTACCGGTTTTCAGACGGCTAACGCGCAGCGGTAGCTCACGCAGGCGACGTGACAGTGGGATAGACGGCGGATCGCCAGCACGGCCACCGCTGTAGTTATCCAGACCAATGTGAATTTTCCCGTCGAGGAAGGTCCCCACGGTTAATACGACCGCTTTGGCACGGAACTTCAGACCCATCTGAGTCACCGCACCAACAACACGATCGTTTTCAACAATCAGATCTTCAACCGCTTGCTGGAAGATCATCAGATTTGGCTGGTTCTCCAGTGCAGTACGTACCGCCTGACGATAGAGCACGCGATCCGCCTGAGCACGGGTGGCGCGAACGGCCGGGCCTTTGCTGGCGTTTAGTATCCTAAACTGGATACCGGCATGGTCAATTGCGGTTGCCATCAGGCCGCCAAGCGCATCCACTTCTTTTACCAGGTGTCCCTTCCCAATGCCGCCAATCGCCGGGTTGCAGCTCATCTGTCCCAGAGTGTCGATATTGTGTGTCAACAGCAGGGTCTGCTGACCCATTCGCGCCGCGGCCATTGCGGCCTCGGTGCCTGCATGACCCCCGCCAATGATGATGACGTCAAAAGGATCCTGATAAAACATGGTAATTGCCTCGCATAACGCGGTGTGAAAATGGATTGAAGCCCGGGCCGTGGATTCTACTCAACTTTAGTCGATGGAGAAAGACCTCGGATCCTGGGTATTAAAAAGAAGATCTTTTTATTTAGAGATCTGTTTTATTGTGATCTCTTATTAGGATCGCAACTATCTGTGGATAAGGGCGATCGTTTGAATAAGATCAACGGGTTGTAGAGGATCATTAGCTGTGAATGATCGGTGATCCTGGTCCGTATAAGCTGGGATCAGAATGAAGGGTTATACACAACTCAAAAACTGAACAACAGTTATTCTTTGGATAACTACCGGTTGATCCAAGCTTTTAACCAGAGTTATCCACATAAAAAAGTACGATCTTTACAAATCTCTGAGCAATGGATGCCAGGATCTCAACCAAATTTCAGCCGGATCTTCCGGAATCTCATGTTCCAGTACGTTGATCCTGAGCGTTTCACCGATCTGTTTCGCCCCGCAGGCCTTCAGTTCAGCTTCCAGCTTGTCAATCGCACCGCAGAACGTGTCATATTCGCGGCTACCAATGCCGATGGCACCAAAGCGTACCTGCGAAAGATCCGGTTTCTGTTCGCGCAATGTGTCATATAAAGGTTGCAGGTTATCAGGAATGTCTCCTGCACCGTGCGTTGAGCTGATTACCAGCCAAATCCCTTGAGTTGGAACCTCGTCGAGCATCGGTCCATGCAGTATTTCGCTGGAAAAACCGGCGTCATCCAGCTTTTCCGCCAGATGTTCTGCTACATATTCCGCACTGCCAAGCGTGCTGCCGCTGATAAGAGTGATATCTGCCATTGATCGCTACCTCGATGAAGAGGCAGCATTGTACGCTGTGAGCGAGTTGGGATCTACCTGTGGAAAACCAGGGGATTAAAAAAAGCGCTCAGGGCTTGATGGTACGCATGATCGGATTCTGCAAGACGATCAAGGTTTCAGTGGACTGAATTTCATCAATTGTTTGGATCTTGTTGATAAGTACCTGTTGCAGGGCATCGATTGATTTACACATCACCTTAATAAAGATGCTGTAGTGCCCGGTGGTGTAATACGCCTCGGTCACTTCATCGAGACTTTCCAGCCTGGCCAGCGCTGACGGATAGTCTTTCGCACTTTTCAGGATAATGCCGATAAAGCAGCCGACGTCATAACCCAGTTGTTTTGGACTGACATCAATACGTGCGCCGGTAATAATCCCAGCCTGCTTCATCTTTTCAACGCGCACGTGGATTGTCCCTGGGCTGACGCCGAACTGTTTGGCTAATTCTGCGTAGGCGGTACGGGCATTTTCCATCAGGGCGTCAAGAATGCCGCGGTCCAGATTGTCGATCTGATAATTTTCCATAGGTTTTTCTTATGTAGATTAATGATTCACTCTATTTTAGACGTTAATTTTAACGAATCAAAATCGAAGTCGGCTTTTTGTTTGTTGATTATTGAATATTACCCTCATTCTGTTGCTTAATCATAGGCAACAGGACACAGGAGTAAACATAATGAAAACCGCTTACATTGCCAAACAACGTCAAATTAGCTTCGTGAAATCTCATTTCTCTCGTCAACTGGAGGAGCGTTTAGGTCTGATCGAAGTTCAGGCTCCGATCCTCAGCCGCGTAGGAGATGGCACGCAGGATAACTTGTCTGGCTGTGAAAAAGCGGTGCAGGTGAAAGTGAAAGCATTACCCGACGCTCAGTTCGAAGTGGTTCATTCACTGGCGAAGTGGAAGCGTCAAACGCTGGGACAACACGACTTCAGCGCGGGCGAGGGGCTGTACACGCATATGAAAGCCCTGCGTCCGGATGAGGACCGTCTCTCTCCGCTTCACTCGGTCTATGTTGACCAGTGGGACTGGGAGCGCGTGATGGGTGACGGTGAGCGTCAATTCTCCACTCTGAAAAGCACAGTAGAGGCTATCTGGGCGGGAATTAAGGCAACCGAAGCTGCGGTAAGCAAAGAATTTGGTCTGGCACCGTTCCTGCCAGAGCAGATCCACTTTGTGCATAGCCAGGAGCTGTTATCTCGCTACCCGGATCTTGATGCTAAAGGTCGTGAACGTGCGATCGCAAAAGAGCTGGGCGCGGTGTTCCTGGTCGGGATCGGCGGCAAACTTAGCGACGGTCACCGTCATGACGTTCGTGCTCCGGATTATGATGACTGGAGTTCCGCTTCCGAGCTGGGCCATGCTGGTCTGAACGGTGATATCCTGGTGTGGAACCCTGTTCTGGAAGATGCGTTTGAACTGTCTTCGATGGGGATCCGCGTGGATGCCGATGCGCTGAAACACCAGCTTGCTCTGACCGGTGATGAAGATCGCCTGAGTCTGGAGTGGCACCAGGCGCTGTTGCGTGGCGAAATGCCGCAGACCATTGGTGGCGGTATTGGGCAGTCACGCCTGACGATGCTGCTGCTGCAGTTGCCGCACATTGGCCAGGTTCAGTGCGGTGTGTGGCCTGCACAGGTCCGTGAAAGCGTCGCTTCTCTGCTGTAAAAAATTAACGCCGCCAGCGTCTGAGCAGGCGGCTTCGCATCCCGGTATCAAAGCGCCAGATATGATCGAAAATGCGCATGATGCCGGGTTTGCCGTGTGCTGACATCGCGACCGCATGAAAACGGTGCTGATGTACCCGCTGTAATTCCCCCACTTTGTTGACAACCTCATCGGGTAATCGCTGGGCGATAAAATCCGAAATCACCACCGCATCGGCATCAAACCATTCCCGACCTTGCATACGTTCAATAATGGCGCGAAAACAGCTGGCAATGTCCGTACCGCCGCGAAAACGCTGGCTTAAAAAACGGATTGCCTGCTCAATGCCTTCCGGACCGGATAGCTCATAGCGCACGACTTCTGTCGAAAATAACATGATGAAACAGCGGCGGTTATCGGCGAGAGCCACGCGCATCAGTGCGAGGCAAAAGGCTTTCGCACACTGTTCGTTAAATCCGCCCATCGATCCCGAGGTATCGACACAGACAATAAACGGTCCACGAGGCTGCTCGTCAAAATCCTGGTGGATAACCGGCCGCTCCGTGACTTTCTCGCGCCAGGCTTCTCCATGCAGGCGGTATGTCAGGAGCTGTTTTTCCACCAGCCGCCGATAGAACTCATATTCCAGTTCGGTAATACCTAATGTGGCCAGTTCGGGGGGGAGTAAACGCAGGATATCATCACTTTGTTGAATGCCATCCACCTGCTCCGGGACGGTAGCCGGTTCACGCACCAGCGTACGGAATGTTTCCATTGGCGCGTCTTTACGCGGCACGGATTTCGCTTCTCTGGAGCGCCCCAACTGTTCGGCCAGTCGCTGAAGTTCGGGTTGTTGCGTCAGGAACTCACCGTATTTCACCATCAGCTGATAATCACCGCGCTTGATTTGACCTGCGCTCATGTCCCACAAACGACCCGCTGCGTTGTCATTTTCCGCCAGCACAGGTTCCAGTTGGCCACTGAGCGTCATCCGTTCCTGCACTTCACTGAGCAACTGTTCGCGTTCTTCTTCCAGTAGCTGCTGATTAAGCGTGGTGGTTTGCACCACCAGGCTCAGGCGCCAGCGCTGGAGAAATAGTGTATGCAGTGCGGGCGTAAACGTACTGTTGTCATCGACCAGTTGCTGCGCTTGCCCGGCCCATGGTGAGTGGAGTCGGTGCAGGAGCGCTAAGATTTGCGGCAGCTGGACGATAAACTGCGGAGTGGAGAGGAGCTGACTTTGCTGATAGCACATAACCTCTTCTGTGAGCTCCGGCGGTACGTGGGTATCTTTGAGGCGGCTACGTAACGCTTCACGCCAGCGGGGGACATCGTCAGTAATTGCTTTTTTTAGCCGGGGAAATTTTTTGAAAAAGACCGCCATCTGCGGGGAAGCCAGCAGTGCGATGATCATCTCTTCGATCATCCCCTCTTCGCCGACCGCCAGCATGATATTCAGCGTATCAAGGGTCAGCATTGTTGTGCCTGTCGGATCTGCGTACCGACGTCCTGCAGGCTGGCCTCAATGCGGCCTAACCAGTCACTATGGATAAACAGACATTTTTGCTGTTCACTAAATTCGCTGTGCTGCTGGTGCCATTCGTTGTCGAGCGCTTCAAGCTGCTGTTTTATCTCACTGGGCATGCCTTCTTCTGATGCACCAGGTAACGCCAGTCGAGAACCCTGTAAGCTGACGTCGCGTACGACCAGGTGCTGAGCGCTGTCGACTTCCATATTCAGCGTCTGGGCAAATCCGATACCGTTTAATTTTCCGCGGATCTCGCCGCCTTTAGTCAGCCATAGCTCCAGAGCGCCGCGTTCAAAGGCAATATGGATAACGTCCATATCATGCAGCTTTAAGGGCTTTTGCAGCAGTAATGTCACGACTGAAGATGTGGCTTCCGGTGGTAAATCATAATGAGGACGGCGGCTGAACATGCCGCCCTGACGAATTACCGTGAAGGCCGTTTTATCACTTTGCTGTTGCTGTAGCTGGATGCGGCGCTGCATTATTGCCCCAAGGCGCGTCAACATTGTCTGCTGCTGCCAGGCGTGCCCGGTCATCAATATTTCGATTTGTTGCTGCATCAGATTCAGGCTTTGCGCGTCGTACCACAGGCAATCTTTCAGCAGAATAAGATCGATTGGTGCAACGGCATCGCGTCCGCTAAAGAAGGCGCTGGCCTGCAACAGGCGGATTGCCTTTTTCCAGCGACGGTCAGAGACGTAAGGGGCGTTCGGTAGCGCATCCAGTTGCTGGCGCAGGGTGAAAATCAATTCAAATACACGATCGGGGAGCGTGATTTTGCCAATGTCTTTTTGCCACTGGTAGTACTCTTCATCCGTCACTTGTAACGTTGTTGGAACGGGGTTGTCACTTTCATCCTGCTGGCTTAACAGCATGGAGCGGAAGTTGGCCTTGTCCTGGACTTTATCCAGCCACAGGCGAATCAGCATACGGTCGTACAATGCTTCCAGGCTGCTGTCCGCTTCAGGTAGTTCGTTGGAGGCCGCGACCAGCAGGCGCATCGGGATTTTCTCCTCGTGTGCGCCGTTGCGGAAGTGGCGTTCGTTAATGGCGGTCAGCAGGGTGTTGAGAATGGCCGGGCCTGCTTTCCAGATTTCATCAAGAAAAACAATTTCGGCTTCAGGAAGATAGCCTGCTGTTAAGCGCTCGTAACGACCTTCATCTTTAAGCGCCTGAATGGATAGCGGGCCAAAGACCTCTTCAGGTGTCGAGAAGCGCGTCATCAGATATTCGAAAGCACGGGCATTTTTAAAGGCAAACTTCAGCCGGCGAGCGATTAAGCTTTTCGCGATCCCTGGAGGGCCTAGTAAGAAGACGCTCTCGCCGCTGAGCGCGGCCAACAGACAAAGGCGAATGGCGTGACTACGTTCATAAAGTCCCTTTTCCAGCGCATTGCTCAGACGGGAAATTCTTTCCGCTAATAAATGTGGGTGAGCCATAATGAAGTGGCGTCCTTTCGCCAAATGTACCGCGTTAAACAGCGAGTATAGATGTTTAGCCCCTGGGCTGTAATAGACTGAAGGCGCGTTTATTTTTCTTTGAGCCAGATTAATCTGGTCTCATTTAGGGGTACGATTTTGCGATTAATCGTGCATACTGTGCGCCTTTTTGTGGGCCAAGGGACGACGCACACATTTCTTATATATACACCAAATCAATCAAGCTGCACCAAGGCGGCAATGGAGTTTTCTCCGGGGATGGGGGGAATAACGAATGCAGCCAACGCGGAGGTAGCTTGAACGATGATGTGTATAAACGAAAGACGAGTCTATGAGCACTGATAATAAGCAATCATTGTCTGCGATTACCCTCGCGGCCATTGGGGTTGTCTACGGTGATATTGGTACCAGCCCACTTTATACGCTTCGTGAATGTTTGTCCGGGCAGTTTGGTTTTGGCGTTGAACGTGATGCCGTGTTTGGTTTTCTCTCGCTGATTTTCTGGCTGCTAATCCTGGTTGTTTCCGTTAAATATCTGTCATTTGTTATGCGTGCTGATAACGCCGGGGAAGGCGGGATCCTGACGCTGATGTCGTTGGCCGGGCGTAATACGTCGGCGCGAACGACCTCGATGCTGGTGATTATGGGATTGATTGGCGGCAGCTTTTTCTATGGCGAGGTGGTTATTACGCCAGCCATTTCGGTGATGTCGGCGATTGAAGGTCTGGAGATTATTGCTCCACAGCTGGATACCTGGATTGTTCCTCTCTCTATTATCGTACTTACCCTGCTGTTTTTGATTCAAAAACACGGTACCGGCATGGTCGGTAAGCTGTTTGCGCCGATTATGCTGATATGGTTCCTGGTACTTGCCGTGCTGGGTGTACGCAGCATTATTGCGAATCCGGAAGTGTTGCATGCCCTAAATCCGTATTGGGCTGTTCATTTCTTCCTGGAATTCAAAACGCTGTCCTTTATTGCGCTGGGCGCGGTGGTGCTGTCGATTACCGGTGTTGAAGCGTTGTATGCGGATATGGGCCACTTCGGTAAGTTACCGATTCGCCTGGCATGGTTCTCCGTCGTATTGCCTTCGCTGGTGTTGAATTATTTTGGTCAGGGTGCGTTGCTGTTAAAGCATCCCGAAGCGATCAAAAACCCGTTCTTCCTGCTGGCACCGGACTGGGCGCTGATTCCGCTGCTGATCCTTGCCGCGCTGGCAACGGTTATCGCCTCTCAGGCGGTGATCTCCGGCGTATTCTCACTGACGCGCCAGGCTGTGCGTCTGGGGTATTTATCGCCGATGCGGATTATCCATACTTCAGAAATGGAATCGGGTCAGATCTATATTCCTTTCGTAAACTGGATGCTTTATTTCGCCGTGGTTATCGTGATCGTGAGCTTTGAGCACTCCAGTAATCTGGCTGCTGCGTACGGTATTGCGGTAACGGGAACGATGGTACTGACGTCCATTCTGTCGACGACCGTGGCGCGGCAAAACTGGCACTGGAATAAATACTTCGTCTTCCTGATCCTGGTTGCGTTCCTGTGCATCGATGTTCCGTTGTTCTCTGCAAACCTCGATAAGCTCGTTTCAGGCGGCTGGTTGCCGCTCTCGCTGGGTCTGGTGATGTTCACGATTATGACGACCTGGAAAAGTGAACGCTTCCGTCTGCTGCGTCGTATGCATGAGCACGGTAACTCTCTGGAGGCGATGATTGCCTCGCTGGAGAAATCCCCACCGGTGCGCGTGCCAGGAACGGCGGTGTATATGTCCCGTGCGTTGAACGTCATCCCGTTTGCGCTGCTGCATAATCTCAAACACAACAAAGTGTTGCATGAACGCGTTATTCTGCTGACGCTGCGCACGGAAGACGCACCCTATGTACACAATGTACGTAGAGTGCAGATTGAGCAATTGTCGCCTACCTTCTGGCGCGTGGTGGCCAGTTATGGTTGGCGTGAAACGCCAAACGTTGAGGAAGTGTTCCACCGCTGTGGCCTGGAAGGCTTAAGTTGCCGGATGATGGAAACCTCCTTCTTTATGTCGCATGAGTCGCTGATTGTTGGCAAACGGCCATGGTATCTGCGCCTGCGCGGTAAGCTGTATCTGCTGTTGCAGCGTAACGCGCTACGTGCGCCGGACCAGTTTGAAATTCCGCCTAATCGGGTGATTGAACTCGGTACTCAGGTCGAGATTTAATGTTGCGAACGCCCTCTTTCACCGTGAAAGGGGGCGTTTTGTTTGACCCCTCTCAGTTTTCTTTTCATCTCATGATAATCCTTGCGAAACGTTTCGATGGCGATCACATTTTCGTAACCTCGCGGTGGTTTTCTGTGCACCTTTCAGACTAAACTTATCGTCAGCGAAACGTTTCGCTAGTGGGGAAAGAAAATGAAGAAAGGCACGGTACTCAACTCTGAAATTTCATCGGTGATCTCCCGTCTGGGGCATACCGATACGCTGGTGGTATGTGATGCGGGTTTACCTATCCCGAATAGCACAGCCCGTATCGATATGGCATTAACCCAGGGCGTACCTTCTTTTATGCAGGTGCTGGATGTGGTCACACGTGAAATGCAGGTCGAAGCGGCCATTCTCGCGACGGAAATTAAACAACATAATCCGCAACTCCACGAAACGTTGCTCAACCACATTGAGCAACTGCAACAACACCAGGGAAACACCATAGAAATTCGTTACACCACGCATGAACATTTCAAAAAACAAACCGCAGACAGTCAGGCGGTAATTCGCAGCGGAGAGTGTTCTCCGTATGCGAATATTATTCTTTGTGCTGGCGTCACGTTCTGAGGCCATCATGAACGCATTACTGCAACTCAAAGGGATCGACAAAGCGTTCCCCGGCGTAAAAGCGCTATCTGGCGCCGCATTGAATGTCTATCCTGGTCGCGTAATGGCGCTGGTAGGCGAAAACGGCGCGGGCAAATCCACCATGATGAAAGTCCTGACCGGTATCTATACCCGCGATGCCGGTTCTTTATTATGGCTGGGGAAAGAAACCACCTTCAACGGCCCAAAATCCTCCCAGGAAGCCGGGATTGGCATTATTCACCAGGAGCTGAACCTGATCCCGCAACTCACCATCGCTGAGAACATTTTTCTTGGCCGTGAGTTTGTAAATCGCTTTGGCAAAATAGACTGGAAGAAGATGTATGCCGAAGCCGATCTGCTGCTCGCCAAACTCAATCTGCGCTTTAAAAGCGACAGGCTGGTGGGTGAGTTGTCGATTGGCGATCAGCAGATGGTTGAAATTGCCAAAGTGCTGAGCTTTGAATCGAAGGTCATCGTGATGGATGAACCGACCGACGCCCTTACCGATACCGAAACCGAATCTCTGTTCCGCGTGATCCGCGAACTTAAATCGCAGGGGCGTGGCATCGTCTATATCTCCCACCGTATGAAAGAGATCTTCGAGATTTGCGATGACGTGACCGTTTTCCGCGACGGGCAGTTTATTGCCGAGCGTGAAGTTGCCTCGTTAACCGAAGATTCGCTGATTGAAATGATGGTGGGACGTAAGCTGGAAGATCAGTACCCGCGTCTGGATAAAGCGCCGGGTGATGTACGCCTGAAAGTCGATAACCTGTGCGGCCCAGGGGTGAACAGTGTTTCATTCACGCTGCGCAAAGGTGAGATCCTTGGGGTATCGGGCCTGATGGGGGCCGGGCGAACCGAATTGATGAAAGTCCTGTACGGTGCACTGCCGCGTACCAGCGGTTACGTCACACTGGATGGCCATGAAGTGGTTACCCGTTCGCCGCAGGATGGCCTGGCTAACGGTATCGTCTATATTTCTGAAGACCGCAAACGTGATGGTTTAGTGCTGGGCATGTCGGTGAAAGAGAACATGTCGTTAACTGCACTGCGCTATTTCAGCCGTGCCGGCGGAAGCCTGAAGCATAAAGATGAGCAGCAGGCGGTAGGTGATTTTATTCGTCTGTTCAATGTGAAAACGCCATCGATGGAACAGGCTATCGGCCTGCTTTCTGGTGGTAACCAGCAAAAAGTGGCGATTGCACGCGGTTTGATGACCCGACCCAAAGTGCTGATCCTCGATGAGCCAACACGCGGCGTTGATGTTGGCGCCAAGAAAGAAATCTATCAGCTTATCAACCAGTTTAAGGCCGATGGGCTGAGCATCATTCTGGTCTCCTCTGAGATGCCAGAAGTATTGGGCATGAGCGATCGAATTATCGTTATGCATGAAGGGCATCTCGGCGGTGAGTTCACTCGCGAGCAGGCCACTCAGGAAGTATTAATGGCTGCCGCTGTGGGCAAGCTTAATCGCGTGAATCAGGAGTAAAAAAGATGACAACCCAGGCTGTTTCTGGTCGCCGTTATTTCACTAAAGCATGGCTTCTGGAGCAAAAGTCGCTCATCGCTCTGTTAGTGCTGATTGCGATTGTTTCCACCATGAGCCCGAACTTTTTTACTGTTAATAACCTGTTCAACATTCTCCAGCAAACGTCGGTAAACGCCATTATGGCCGTTGGCATGACGCTGGTCATCCTGACGTCGGGTATCGATCTGTCCGTTGGTTCCCTGCTGGCGCTCACCGGTGCGGTTGCTGCTTCCATTGTAGGAATTGAAGTCAACGCACTGGTCGCCGTCGCGGCAGCATTGGCGCTGGGCGCTGCTGTTGGTGCGTTAACCGGGGTGATTGTCGCAAAAGGTCGCGTACAGGCATTTATCGCCACGCTGGTGATGATGCTGCTGCTGCGTGGTGTGACGATGGTGTACACCAATGGGAGTCCGGTAAATACCGGCTTTACCGACAATGCCGATCTGTTTGGCTGGTTTGGTATTGGTCGTCCGTTAGGCGTCCCGACGCCGGTGTGGATTATGGGGATTGTCTTCCTGGCGGCGTGGTACATGCTGCATCACACCCGTCTGGGCCGATATATCTATGCGCTGGGCGGTAACGAAGCGGCAACGCGTCTGTCTGGTATCAGCGTCAGTAAAATCAAAATCATCGTTTATTCACTCTGTGGGCTGCTGGCTTCGCTGGCGGGCATCATTGAAGTGGCGCGTCTTTCCTCTGCACAACCCACGGCGGGTACCGGTTACGAGCTGGATGCTATCGCTGCGGTGGTGTTAGGCGGTACAAGCCTTGCGGGCGGTAAAGGACGAATTGTTGGGACGCTGATCGGAGCATTGATTCTTGGTTTCCTCAATAATGGTTTGAATTTGTTAGGTGTATCCTCCTATTACCAGATGATCGTCAAAGCGGTGGTGATTTTGCTGGCGGTACTGGTAGACAACAAAAAGCAGTAACAACGATTACAGGACATCTTAAATATGAACATGAAAAAACTGGCTACCCTGGTTTCTGCTGTTGCGCTGAGCGCCACCGTGAGCGCGAATGCGATGGCGAAAGATACCATTGCGTTGGTGGTCTCCACGCTTAATAACCCGTTCTTTGTCTCCCTGAAAGATGGCGCGCAAAAAGAGGCGGATAAGCTGGGCTACAACCTGGTTATTCTGGATTCACAGAATAACCCGGCGAAAGAACTGGCAAACGTTCAGGACCTCACGGTTCGTGGAACAAAAATACTGCTGATTAACCCGACGGACTCCGATGCCGTGGGTAACGCTGTGAAGATGGCTAACCAGGCGAAGATTCCGGTTATCACTCTCGACCGCGTAGCGTCTAAAGGTGAAGTGGTAAGCCATATTGCGTCTGATAACGTGCTGGGCGGCAAAATTGCGGGTGATTACATCGCGAAAAAAGCCGGTGAAGGCGCGAAAGTTATCGAACTGCAGGGCATTGCCGGAACGTCCGCGGCGCGTGAGCGTGGCGAAGGTTTCCAGCAGGCCGTTGCGGCACACAAATTTAACGTACTGGCCAGCCAGCCGGCAGACTTCGACCGTACCAAAGGCCTGAACGTCATGCAGAACCTGCTGACCGCACATCCTGATGTGCAGGCGGTATTTGCCCAGAACGATGAAATGGCGCTGGGTGCATTGCGCGCACTGCAAACTGCGGGTAAATCTGATGTGATGGTGGTTGGATTTGACGGCACACCTGATGGCGAAAAAGCAGTAAATGATGGCAAACTGGCTGCGACTATTGCTCAGTTGCCGGATCAGATTGGCGCGAAAGGCGTTGAGACTGCGGATAAAGTCCTGAAAGGCGAGAAGGTTCAGGCTAAATATCCGGTTGACCTGAAGCTGGTCATCAAGCAGTAATACCGATTCAGGTCGCTCGTGGCCTGATGGAGACATAAATACGCCATCGTTAGACCTGGTTCTGAAGATGAAAGCGTAAAAAGAAAAGCAGGGCACGCGCCACCCTAACCCGGTGGCGCACTTTGACTTGGAATACCTAACATGAAAACCGCAGGCAACCTCGTTGTTCTTGGCAGCATTAATGCCGATCACATCCTCAACCTTAACTCTTTCCCGACACCGGGTGAAACCGTAACCGGTAGTCAATATCAGGTGGCGTTTGGCGGTAAAGGCGCGAATCAGGCGGTTGCTGCAGGGCGTAGTGGCGCGAATATCGCGTTCATTGCCTGTACGGGTGATGACGATATTGGCGAAAGTGTGCGTAAACAGTTAGCCCGCGATAATATTGATATTGCCCCGATTAGCGTTATTTCGGGTGAATCGACCGGTGTGGCGTTGATTTTTGTGAATGCCGAAGGTGAGAACGTTATCGGTATTCATGCCGGCGCGAATGCTGCTCTTTCTCCGGCGTTAGTCGAAGCACAGCGTGACCGTATTGCTCAGGCGTCTGCGTTACTGATGCAATTAGAATCACCGATCGAAAGCGTGTTGGCTGCGGCAAAGATAGCGCAGCAAAACAAGACTACGGTTGCCCTGAATCCGGCCCCGGCACGTGAACTATCTGACGAGCTGCTGGCGCTGGTAGATATTATTACCCCAAATGAAACCGAAGCTGAAAAACTGACGGGTATCCGGGTAGAAAACGATGAAGATGCAGCTAAAGCGGCGCAGGCATTGCACGCGAAGGGTATTCATACTGTACTGATTACCTTGGGAAGTCGCGGTGTTTGGGCCAGCGTAAACGGTGAAGGTCGTCGTGTGCCCGGGTTTAAAGTGGATGCTGTTGATACTATCGCTGCCGGAGATACCTTTAACGGCGCGTTAATCACAGCGTTACTGGAAGAGACTCCGCTATCGGAAGCCATCCGTTTTGCACATGCTGCCGCGGCGATTGCGGTCACACGTAAAGGTGCACAGCCTTCCGTTCCATGGCGTGAAGAAATCGAAGCGTTTTTAAGTCAACAGAGGTAACGCTTGGCTACAATGAAGGACGTTGCCCGCCTGGCGGGTGTCTCCACGTCGACGGTTTCTCACGTCATTAATAAAGATCGCTTTGTCAGTGAAGCGATCACTGACAAAGTTGATGCGGCGATCAAAGCGCTTAACTATGCGCCTTCCGCGTTGGCGCGTAGTCTCAAACTGAATCAGACCCGCACTATTGGCATGTTAATCACAGCCAGTACCAATCCCTTTTACTCTGAGCTGGTTCGTGGTGTTGAACGTAGCTGCTTTGAGCGCGGTTACAGCCTGGTGTTGTGCAACACCGAAGGTGATGAGCAGCGTATGAACCGTAATCTGGAAACGTTGATGCAAAAGCGGGTAGACGGCTTGCTACTGCTCTGCACGGAAACACATCAGCCTTCCAAAGAAATCATGCAGCGTTACCCTTCTATACCCACCGTGATGATGGACTGGTCGCCTTTCGATGGTGAAAGCGATCTGATTCAGGATAACTCCCTGTTAGGTGGGGATTTAGCCACCCAGCATCTTATCGAAAAAGGGTTTACGCGCATTGCCTGCATCACGGGCCCTCTGGATAAAACACCGGCGCGTCTGCGTCTGGAAGGGTATCGTGCGGCAATGAAGCGTGCAGGGCTGGCTATCCCGGACGGTTACGAGATCACCGGTGACTTCGAGTTTGGCGGTGGGTTTGAAGCTATGCAAACGCTGTTGTCGCATAAAGACCGCCCACAGGCAGTTTTTACCGGCAATGATGCGATGGCGGTTGGAGCATATCAGGCTTTATATCAGTCTGGATTGCGTATCCCGCAGGATATGGCGGTAGTCGGTTATGATGACATAGAACTGGCGCGCTATATGACGCCGCCGCTGACAACTATTCACCAACCGAAAGATGAGTTGGGCGAACTGGCCATTGATGTGTTAATCCACCGTATGGCACAGCCCGCATTGCAGCAGCAGCGCTTGCAGCTTACTCCCGTTCTGGTGGCGCGGGGGTCGGTTTAGGCTTATGCCGCTCTTTGATCAGATTGCGCCCATCTTTGGCTCTTAACAGCATAAACATCAGCGCCGATACGACGGTGATCGCGCCCATTGTAATAAAGGTATAGTGGAACTGTTCGACCGTATTGGTTCCTTCCATACCTTCGTAGATACGCAGAACCGCGGCACTGATGGCAACCCCTAAACTAATAGACAGCTGCTGCGTAACGGCTAAAACGCTGTTGCCGCTGCTGGCGTTCTCATCAGTCAAATCTGCCAGGGTAATGGTATTCATCGAGGTAAACTGGGTGGACATCGCCATACCTAAAATGAACAGTGGCAGGATTAGCATCCAGACCGGCATGGCTGGAGACTGCAACGAGAACTGTGCAATCATCAGGCCGATGAACACCGTAATACCTACCAGTGTGGTCCGGTAGCCGAGCCGGCGCAGTACCTGCGTCACCATCGATTTCGCCAGAATGGAGCCCAGCGCTGTCGGAGCCATCATGCAACCGGCAATGAGTGCCGGGTATCCAAATCCTACCTGCAGCATTAGCGGCATTAAGAACGGTACGCATCCCGTTCCCAGGCGAGTAGCAAGGTTTCCGGCGATGCCAACAGAAAAGGTTCGCGTTTTAAAGATAGGAAGCGCAATCAGCGGTGTCGGATGGCGACGCGCATGACGGATGTAGGCGAGCAGTAGCACAATGCTGGTGAGAATAATGCCAAGTGCGACCCAACTGGCAACAAGTTTCTCGCCAAACAACTCAACACCGCTGGAAAACAGCACCAGGCTTAGACCAAAGAGAAAGAAACCGGTCATATCGAAGCCGCGGCGTGGTGTGGTGAAGTTCGGCATATATTTGCGGGCATAGAAGATACCGGCAATGCCGATGGGAATATTAATCAGGAAGATCCAGTGCCAACTGGCCCACGTTACCAGCACGCCACCCAGCACCGGACCTAAAATCGGTCCAACAAGACCGGGCATGGTCACGAAATTAAGTACGGGGAGCAGTTCGCTGCGCGGGTAAGCACGCAATAATGCCAGACGGGCAACAGGCATCATCATTGCGCCACCGATACCCTGTATCACACGGAAAACCACCAGTTCACTTAATGAGCTGGAAAGTGCACAAGCCAACGATCCCAACGTAAACAGGCTAACGGCAATCATAAATACGCGCCGGGTCCCGAATCTGTCAGCCAACCATCCACTCACTGGGATCAGCATAGCGACGGTCAGGGTATAGCTGATAATGGCTGATTGCATGGCAAGCGGGGAGCGGTTCAGACTATGTGCTATTGCGGGTAAGGCCGTGTTGAGGATAGTGGCATCTAATGCCTGCATAAAAAAGGCCATGGCGGCTATCCATGGTAATCCAGCCATACTGCGCGATTTCTTTTCTGACATAGATTATTTATCCGGGAGCTCGTTCGGGGCTATCAGTAATGCCTGACAAGCGGCAAAGGCGCGTTCGCCATCGCTATCTTCTATTGCATCGACAATGGCCTGGTGCAAATCCAGCTTGACCACATCGTTATAGGTAATCGACGTAAAGTAGGTCTGATAAACGGAATGGAACAATGATGCGAAGGATATCAGGAATGGATTCGCGCTCATTTCATAAATGTGCTCATGCCAGGCAATATCAACTTCAATCCAACGTTCGCGTCTGAAGTTTCTTTTCAGCTCGACCATCTCTTCCATTAATGTATTGAGATGGGCTTTCTGCTCTGCCGTACCAATCGTCGCCGCCAGCGAACACGCCTGAGGCTCCAGGCTAATACGCATCACCAGAAAGTGTTTAATGACCTGTGGGAAATTATCTTCCGTCATCC
The DNA here is from genome assembly GCF_014103415.1 of Citrobacter sp. RHBSTW-00671. Lineage (NCBI taxonomy): Bacteria > Pseudomonadati > Pseudomonadota > Gammaproteobacteria > Enterobacterales > Enterobacteriaceae > Citrobacter > Citrobacter sp. RHBSTW-00671. The sequence continues at coordinate 477,127 of NZ_JABXPR010000001.1, read as the reverse complement.
ACCAGGTGAGCAGCTCCTGATCGAGGAAGTTCCAATTTGCCTGCGGCATAACGCGTGTACCAATGCGTGGGCGCGGTAATACCATACCTTTAGCCGTTAATGTCTTAACTGCTTCCCTTACCGCAGTTCGGCTCACGCCAAACTGATCGCCCAGCTCAATTTCACCAGGCAGGATGGCGCCGGGTGCATATTCACCTTTTAATATTCTCTGAGCCAGCTTTTCTGCCAGAACATAGGAAAGATTCTTTTGGGCAGCTATCTGTTGGGCATTTAAAGGCATGAATGTTCTTCCTTACGCTTTTTCTTATTCATTAGTATGCCATCAGGGAGTGTGATTGCGGCTGCAAAAACGGCAAATTGCTTATTTTATGGCATGTTAATGGTGGTTTTGGTGAAAAAACACGCAGTCGGAAAGTTATTTTAAATTTCCCCTTGTCAGCCTGAAATAACTCCCTATAATGCGCCTCCACTGACACGGAACAACGGACTACAAGCCGCCGGGTCAGCGGGGTTCCACTGAGAACTCCGGCGAAGAAAGCGAAATTAAATGCTTGACTTCGTGGCGGGATGGCTTAATATGCACACCCCGCGCCGCTGAGAAAAAGCGAAGCGGCACTGCTCTTTAACAATTTATCAGACAATCTGTGTGGGCACTCGAAGATACGGATTCTTAACGTCGCAAGACGAAAAATGAATACCAAGTCTCTTGAGTGAACATACGTAATTCATTACGAAGTTTAATTCACGAGCATCAAACTTAAATTGAAGAGTTTGATCATGGCTCAGATTGAACGCTGGCGGCAGGCCTAACACATGCAAGTCGAACGGTAGCACAGAGGAGCTTGCTCCTTGGGTGACGAGTGGCGGACGGGTGAGTAATGTCTGGGAAACTGCCCGATGGAGGGGGATAACTACTGGAAACGGTAGCTAATACCGCATAACGTCGCAAGACCAAAGAGGGGGACCTTCGGGCCTCTTGCCATCGGATGTGCCCAGATGGGATTAGCTAGTAGGTGGGGTAACGGCTCACCTAGGCGACGATCCCTAGCTGGTCTGAGAGGATGACCAGCCACACTGGAACTGAGACACGGTCCAGACTCCTACGGGAGGCAGCAGTGGGGAATATTGCACAATGGGCGCAAGCCTGATGCAGCCATGCCGCGTGTATGAAGAAGGCCTTCGGGTTGTAAAGTACTTTCAGCGAGGAGGAAGGGGATGTGGTTAATAACCGCATTCATTGACGTTACTCGCAGAAGAAGCACCGGCTAACTCCGTGCCAGCAGCCGCGGTAATACGGAGGGTGCAAGCGTTAATCGGAATTACTGGGCGTAAAGCGCACGCAGGCGGTCTGTCAAGTCGGATGTGAAATCCCCGGGCTCAACCTGGGAACTGCATCCGAAACTGGCAGGCTAGAGTCTTGTAGAGGGGGGTAGAATTCCAGGTGTAGCGGTGAAATGCGTAGAGATCTGGAGGAATACCGGTGGCGAAGGCGGCCCCCTGGACAAAGACTGACGCTCAGGTGCGAAAGCGTGGGGAGCAAACAGGATTAGATACCCTGGTAGTCCACGCCGTAAACGATGTCGACTTGGAGGTTGTGCCCTTGAGGCGTGGCTTCCGGAGCTAACGCGTTAAGTCGACCGCCTGGGGAGTACGGCCGCAAGGTTAAAACTCAAATGAATTGACGGGGGCCCGCACAAGCGGTGGAGCATGTGGTTTAATTCGATGCAACGCGAAGAACCTTACCTACTCTTGACATCCACGGAATTTAGCAGAGATGCTTTAGTGCCTTCGGGAACCGTGAGACAGGTGCTGCATGGCTGTCGTCAGCTCGTGTTGTGAAATGTTGGGTTAAGTCCCGCAACGAGCGCAACCCTTATCCTTTGTTGCCAGCGGTCCGGCCGGGAACTCAAAGGAGACTGCCAGTGATAAACTGGAGGAAGGTGGGGATGACGTCAAGTCATCATGGCCCTTACGAGTAGGGCTACACACGTGCTACAATGGCGCATACAAAGAGAAGCGACCTCGCGAGAGCAAGCGGACCTCATAAAGTGCGTCGTAGTCCGGATTGGAGTCTGCAACTCGACTCCATGAAGTCGGAATCGCTAGTAATCGTGGATCAGAATGCCACGGTGAATACGTTCCCGGGCCTTGTACACACCGCCCGTCACACCATGGGAGTGGGTTGCAAAAGAAGTAGGTAGCTTAACCTTCGGGAGGGCGCTTACCACTTTGTGATTCATGACTGGGGTGAAGTCGTAACAAGGTAACCGTAGGGGAACCTGCGGTTGGATCACCTCCTTACCTTAAAGAAACGTACTTTGTAGTGCTCACACAGATTGTCTGATGAAAAGTAAATAGCAAGGCGTCTTGCGATTGAGACTGACACGTCCCCTTCGTCTAGAGGCCCAGGACACCGCCCTTTCACGGCGGTAACAGGGGTTCGAATCCCCTAGGGGACGCCACTTGCTGGTTTGTGTGAGTGAAAGTCGCCGGCCGAAGTATCTCAAAACAGACTTCCGAGTCTTGTTTGAGATATTTGCTCTTTAAAAATCTGGATCAAGCTGAAAATTGAAACGACACACTGTGTCTGTTCTCCGTAATAAGAACAGATAAATGGTGTGTTCGAGTCTCTCAAATTTTCGCAACACGATGGTGTTTTACGAAACATCTTCGGGTTGTGAGGTTAAGCGACTAAGCGTACACGGTGGATGCCCTGGCAGTCAGAGGCGATGAAGGACGTGCTAATCTGCGATAAGCGTCGGTAAGGTGATATGAACCGTTATAGCCGGCGATTTCCGAATGGGGAAACCCAGTGTGTTTCGACACACTATCATTACGTGAATACATAGCGTAATGAAGCGAACCGGGGGAACTGAAACATCTAAGTACCCCGAGGAAAAGAAATCAACCGAGATTCCCCCAGTAGCGGCGAGCGAACGGGGAGCAGCCCAGAGTCTGAATCAGCATGTGTGGTAGTGGAACGGTCTGGAAAGTCCGACGGTACAGGGTGATAGTCCCGTACACAAAATCGCATGTGTTGTGAACTCGAAGAGTAGGGCGGGACACGTGGTATCCTGTCTGAATATGGGGGGACCATCCTCCAAGGCTAAATACTCCTGACTGACCGATAGTGAACCAGTACCGTGAGGGAAAGGCGAAAAGAACCCCGGCGAGGGGAGTGAAAAAGAACCTGAAACCGTGTACGTACAAGCAGTGGGAGCCTCTTTATGGGGTGACTGCGTACCTTTTGTATAATGGGTCAGCGACTTATATTCTGTAGCAAGGTTAACCGAATAGGGGAGCCGAAGGGAAACCGAGTCTTAACTGGGCGTTAAGTTGCAGGGTATAGACCCGAAACCCGGTGATCTAGCCATGGGCAGGTTGAAGGTTGGGTAACACTAACTGGAGGACCGAACCGACTAATGTTGAAAAATTAGCGGATGACTTGTGGCTGGGGGTGAAAGGCCAATCAAACCGGGAGATAGCTGGTTCTCCCCGAAAGCTATTTAGGTAGCGCCTCGTGAATTCATCTTCGGGGGTAGAGCACTGTTTCGGCTAGGGGGTCATCCCGACTTACCAACCCGATGCAAACTGCGAATACCGAAGAATGTTATCACGGGAGACACACGGCGGGTGCTAACGTCCGTCGTGAAGAGGGAAACAACCCAGACCGCCAGCTAAGGTCCCAAAGTCACAGTTAAGTGGGAAACGATGTGGGAAGGCACAGACAGCCAGGATGTTGGCTTAGAAGCAGCCATCATTTAAAGAAAGCGTAATAGCTCACTGGTCGAGTCGGCCTGCGCGGAAGATGTAACGGGGCTAAACTGTGCACCGAAGCTGCGGCAGCGACACTATGTGTTGTTGGGTAGGGGAGCGTTCTGTAAGCCGTTGAAGGTGTCCTGTGAGGGGTGCTGGAGGTATCAGAAGTGCGAATGCTGACATAAGTAACGATAATGCGGGTGAAAAACCCGCACGCCGGAAGACCAAGGGTTCCTGTCCAACGTTAATCGGGGCAGGGTGAGTCGACCCCTAAGGCGAGGCCGAAAGGCGTAGTCGATGGGAAACAGGTTAATATTCCTGTACTTGGTGTTACTGCGAAGGGGGGACGGAGAAGGCTATGTTAGCCGGGCGACGGTTGTCCCGGTTTAAGCATGTAGGCGGGAAGTTTAGGTAAATCCGGACTTCTTTTAACGCTGAGGTGTGATGACGAGGCACTACGGTGCTGAAGTAACAAATGCCCTGCTTCCAGGAAAAGCCTCTAAGCATCAGGTAACATCAAATCGTACCCCAAACCGACACAGGTGGTCAGGTAGAGAATACCAAGGCGCTTGAGAGAACTCGGGTGAAGGAACTAGGCAAAATGGTGCCGTAACTTCGGGAGAAGGCACGCTGATATGTAGGTGAAGTGATTTACTCATGGAGCTGAAATCAGTCGAAGATACCAGCTGGCTGCAACTGTTTATTAAAAACACAGCACTGTGCAAACACGAAAGTGGACGTATACGGTGTGACGCCTGCCCGGTGCCGGAAGGTTAATTGATGGGGTTATCCGTAAGGAGAAGCTCTTGATCGAAGCCCCGGTAAACGGCGGCCGTAACTATAACGGTCCTAAGGTAGCGAAATTCCTTGTCGGGTAAGTTCCGACCTGCACGAATGGCGTAATGATGGCCAGGCTGTCTCCACCCGAGACTCAGTGAAATTGAACTCGCTGTGAAGATGCAGTGTACCCGCGGCAAGACGGAAAGACCCCGTGAACCTTTACTATAGCTTGACACTGAACACTGGTCCTTGATGTGTAGGATAGGTGGGAGGCTTTGAAGCGTGGACGCCAGTCTGCGTGGAGCCGACCTTGAAATACCACCCTTTAATGGCTGGTGTTCTAACGTAGACCCGTGATCCGGGTTGCGGACAGTGTCTGGTGGGTAGTTTGACTGGGGCGGTCTCCTCCTAAAGAGTAACGGAGGAGCACGAAGGTTAGCTAATCCTGGTCGGACATCAGGAGGTTAGTGCAAAGGCATAAGCTAGCTTGACTGCGAGAGTGACGGCTCGAGCAGGTGCGAAAGCAGGTCTTAGTGATCCGGTGGTTCTGAATGGAAGGGCCATCGCTCAACGGATAAAAGGTACTCCGGGGATAACAGGCTGATACCGCCCAAGAGTTCATATCGACGGCGGTGTTTGGCACCTCGATGTCGGCTCATCACATCCTGGGGCTGAAGTAGGTCCCAAGGGTATGGCTGTTCGCCATTTAAAGTGGTACGCGAGCTGGGTTTAGAACGTCGTGAGACAGTTCGGTCCCTATCTGCCGTGGGCGCTGGAGAATTGAGGGGGGCTGCTCCTAGTACGAGAGGACCGGAGTGGACGCATCACTGGTGTTCGGGTTGTCATGCCAATGGCATTGCCCGGTAGCTAAATGCGGAAGAGATAAGTGCTGAAAGCATCTAAGCACGAAACTTGCCCCGAGATGAGTTCTCCCTGAGACTATAAGTCTCCTGAAGGAACGTTGAAGACGACGACGTTGATAGGTCGGGTGTGTAAGTGTAGCGATACATTGAGCTAACCGATACTAATGAACCGTGAGGCTTAACCTTACAACGCCGAAGATGTTTTGGCGAAAGACAGACATCAGTTTCAGCTTGATAACAGATTAAATTAACCGGCCAAGGCGGGTTAATAAACAGAATTTGCCTGGCGGCTGTAGCGCGGTGGTCCCACCTGACCCCATGCCGAACTCAGAAGTGAAACGCCGTAGCGCCGATGGTAGTGTGGGGTCTCCCCATGCGAGAGTAGGGAACTGCCAGGCATCAAATTGCAGTAAACCGGGATGAATAATCCGGGTGGTGACAAAGAAATTCGGTGGAGCGGTAGTTCAGTTGGTTAGAATACCTGCCTGTCACGCAGGGGGTCGCGGGTTCGAGTCCCGTCCGTTCCGCCACTTATTAGAAAATTAAGCCTGCTACTAAGCAGGCTTAATGATAAGAAAATTTAGGGGCGTAGCTCAGTTGGTAGAGCACCGGTCTCCAAAACCGGGTGTCGCGAGTTCGAGTCTCTCCGCCCCTGCCAGAAACAATCCTTAGCATTTTTGCTAAGGATTTTTTTTTACCTGAACATTATGTTCGAGATCCTCCAGTTCATTGTTTCCCGGCATCCTTGCCAGCGTTTTTGTTAATCTTCCAAAATATTTGTTTTCAGCAGTTCGCGAATAAGTGCATGTTTGTCGCTATTTTGCAGCCAAACCGCATATAACGGACGTGAAAGCGTCGTACTGTCAGTAACCGTGTGAAGATCGCTTTTGGTTCTGGCCCAGCTGACGGGAAGCCAACTAAATCCTTTAATTACAGAAAGTTGCTGTCTTGCCAGTTCTGCAGAACTGGTCGTAAGTACCGGCACTTCATCTCCTGCAATCAATCCCGCTTCATGCTGCTGAAAATCCGGTCCCCATTCCAGACGTAGGTAATTCAGTTCATCTTTGGTTTGTGAAGGGGTACTGCAATAAAGCGCCAGCGTGAAATATCCCAACAGTTGGCTGCTAAATTCGTCCATTTTTGGGGTTTCGGTCGTAATTAACAGATCCAGCTGTCGCTCATGGAGCTGCTTTACCAGCGACTGGCGCTGAGCGATTCGCGCTTCAAACTGCAGGCTGGATTGTGGCTCCTGAGATTGGTACAAACGCCGCAACCAGTCATTGAGCATGCATTCCCAAAGGGATGCACTGGCACCGATCGAAAACTCGTTGTGCCGTGAGGTATTCGCGACCTCCTTACGTGCTGCTTGCCACGTATTCATCAGCGTTTCTGCGTAAGGCAATAATTTTTCACCTGCAGCGGTCAAACGAATATTGTTTCTGTGTCGGGTGAACAGGTTCACACCCAGTTGATTTTCCAGTTGTCTGATCCGAAAACTCACCGCCGACTGGGTCAGGTAGAGCGCTTCAGCAGCCCTGCCAAAGTGGCGTGTCCGGCTAACTTCCAGGAAAGTTTTTAACAATTCCGTATCCACAAAGCGCTCCATAAAATTATTTGTCGTGATGATTTAAATCTTTTGTTTGACGCTCTGTCAAGCGTAACTAATACTCCGCGCCATAAATAGCTCGGCCAAAGAATTAGGAGCGTGCAGGATGGCGGAAAGCTTTACGACGACTAATCGATATTTCGACAATAAATATTACCCCCGCGGATTCTCCCGTCATGGTGATTTCACCATTAAAGAGGCACAGCTGCTTGAGCGTCATGGCTATGCCTTCAACGAGCTGGATCTGGGCAAACGTGAGCCAGTAACTGAAGAAGAAAAATTGTTTGTTGCGGTGTGCCGTGGTGAACGCGAACCGGTTACTGAAGCTGAACGTGTGTGGTCCAAGTACATGACGCGGATTAAACGTCCGAAACGTTTCCACACTCTGTCTGGCGGGAAACCTCAGGTAGAAGGTGCGGAAGATTACACCGAATCTGATGATTAATAAAAAAAGGGCGTAAGCCCTTTTTTTATGCCTGTAATTTCTGCAGGTGGATTAATAACCTGTCTATCGCCCGATAAGCAACGGCCTCCTGCAAGTGCTGGCGGGTGATATGGTCGCACTGTTCAATATCCGCAATGGTACGTGCGACTTTTATCAGGCGTAGCCAGGCGCGGATGGACAATCCAAGACGAGCTAACGTGTCCTCAAGCCAGTGCGCATCATCACTGCGAAGCATGCAAAATTTATGTATATCCTGACTGTCCAGATGCGCATTTAACTTATTTTGCCGCTGGTATTGACGTTCCCGAGCTGCCAGAACGCGTTGTTTTACCGTAGCGCTGTCTTCTCCTTTCACCGCGTTCTGGCTGAGTATGCCGGGGGGTGGCAAGGGGATTTCGAGGGAGAGATCAAAGCGGTCAAGAAAAGGTCCTGATAGTCGATTAAGATAACGCAGCGTCTGTTCTGAACTGCAGCGGTTATGGTTTCCCTGGTAATGGCCCGTTGGGCTAGGATTCATAGCAGCAATCAGTTGAAAACGCGCTGGGTAGGTTATTTTAGCCCGCGTGCGGGACAAATGGATCTGTCCGGACTCAATAGGCTCACGTAGTGCATCCAGCGTGCGTCGCTCAAACTCAGGTAATTCATCCAGAAATAATATACCGTTATGCGCCAGGGAGATCTCTCCCGGTGCGGGAATAGAACCCCCCCCCACCATTGCGGTTAGTGAAGCACTGTGATGGGGAGAACGAAAAGGGCGTTGCTTCCACTGTTTTTGTATCGTATCGGAATTGACCAGACTGAGGATCGCTGCACTTTCCAGCGCCTCATCGTTGCTAAGTGGAGGAAGCAATCCTCTCAGGCGGCTGGCCAGCATGGTCTTGCCCGTACCAGGTGGGCCGATAAACAGGAGGTTGTGACCACCAGCGGCGGTGATCTCCAGCCCTCGTTTACCCTGTTCCTGACCGATGACATCACTGAGATCCTCTGGTGAAGGTGCGGCGGTAAAGTCTGCAGATTGCGGTTTGTCTAAATCATGTTTTCCTTCCAGGAATGCGCATACCGCCTGCAGGTGATCGGCAATCAGGCACCCTTCACCGTGTATTAGGCCAACCTCTGCGGCATTCTCTTTAGCGACAATGATGCGCCGGCCTGCTCGAATCGCTTCGGTTGCGCTTGATATAGCGCCTGGAACGCCGCGTAAAGCGCCTGTAAGCGCTAATTCGCCTACCAGCTCATAGGTATCGAGATTATGGGTTGTAAGCTGCTCAGAAGCGACCAGAAGCGCAACAGCGATAGGCAAATCATATCGTCCCCCTTCTTTGGGGAGGTCAGCCGGAGCCAGGTTGATGGTTATCTTCCTGGCCGGGAATTCATACCCGCTATTAATAATTGCGCTGCGTACCCGATCGCGAGCCTCTTTCACCGTCGTTTCAGGTAACCCCACCATGGTTAAACCAGGCAGGCCATTGCTGATATGTACCTCGATGGTAATGGCTGGTGCATTCACGCCGAGTGCGGCGCGTGTGTGAACAATCGATAGTGACATAACCCCTCCTGGTGGGAACATTATGTCGCAATAGATATCGGCAAGATTCTGCATAATTGATGATTTTAGATGCTTATTCCTGTGTTTTTGTGTAATCAGGAATTGCTTGCGCCATGTCTGGAATCTCGCTCGCAAATGCGTATGAGTGTGCCGAGGAAAGGGATCGCAGGTTGTGCTGATGCGCTGAAACGTGAAATATTTTCATTTTATATTTTTTGTATAAAAAACAACGGTATTTATCTAAACCGTTAACAGCGTCAGAAAAATGAAAACAAAAATATCTTGTGCTATTCGCAAATTCTATGGTAACTCTTTAGGCATTCCTTCGAACAAGATGCAAGAAAATACAAAAATGACAGCCCTTCTACGAGTGATTAGCCTGGTCGTGATTAGCGTGGTGGTGATTATTATCCCACCGTGCGGGGCTGCACTTGGACGAGGAAAGGCTTAAAAAACAAGCCTTAACGAACTAAGACCCCCGCACCGAAAGGTCCGGGGGTTTTTTTTGACCTTAAAAACAGACACGAGGAGCAGAAAGTGAACAGTAGCATAAAATTCTGTTTCTCAAGATTTACGGCGGGGATGTAACTATGAATGGGGCTCAGTGGGTGGTACATGCGTTGCGTGCACAAGGGGTTAAAACCGTTTTCGGTTATCCTGGTGGCGCAATTATGCCGGTTTACGATGCGTTGTATGACGGCGGCGTAGAACACCTGTTGTGCCGTCATGAGCAGGGCGCGGCGATGGCGGCAATTGGCTATGCCCGCTCTACAGGTAAAACCGGTGTATGCATCGCCACTTCCGGTCCGGGTGCTACCAACCTGATTACGGGTCTTGCTGATGCGCTGTTAGATTCTGTTCCTGTTGTGGCCATCACCGGCCAGGTTGCTGCACCATTCATCGGAACCGATGCGTTTCAGGAAGTGGACGTGCTGGGTATGTCGCTGTCCTGCACCAAACATAGCTTCCTGGTCCAGTCACTGGAAGAGTTACCGCGCATTATGGCGGAAGCTTTCAACGTGGCGAATTCCGGTCGTCCGGGGCCTGTTCTGGTTGATATCCCGAAAGATATCCAGTTAGCCAGCGGTACGCTGGAACCGTATTTCACGACCGTAGAAGATGCGGCCGCATTCCCTCATGCTGACGTTGAGCAGGCGCGTAACATGCTGGCGCAGGCGCAAAAACCGATTCTGTACGTAGGTGGCGGCGTTGGTATGGCGCAGGCGGTTCCTGCCCTGCGTGAATTTATCGCGCTAACCCAATTACCGGTCGCTTGTACGCTGAAAGGTCTGGGCGCAGTTGACGCTGATTATCCGTATTACCTGGGAATGCTGGGGATGCACGGAACCAAGGCCGCGAATTTTGCGGTGCAGGAATGCGACTTACTGATCGCTGTCGGGGCACGTTTTGATGACCGGGTGACTGGCAAGCTGAACACCTTCGCTCCGAACGCCAGCGTGATCCACATGGATATCGATCCGGCTGAGATGAACAAACTGCGTCAGGCGCACGTAGCGTTACAGGGCGATTTAAATACGCTGTTACCGGCATTACAGCAACCTCTGAACGTTGACGCCTGGCGTCAGCACAATGCAGAACTGCGCGCAGAGCATACCTGGCGCTATGACCATCCGGGTGAGGCCATCTATGCGCCGTTGTTGTTAAAACAACTGTCGGACCGTAAACCTGCGGATAGCGTTGTTACAACGGATGTTGGCCAGCATCAGATGTGGTCTGCACAGCATATGACCTACACCCGCCCGGAAAATTTCATCACCTCCAGCGGGCTGGGAACGATGGGCTTTGGTTTACCTGCCGCGGTTGGCGCACAGGTAGCTCGCCCGAATGATACGGTAATCTGTATCTCCGGTGACGGTTCCTTCATGATGAATGTACAGGAGCTGGGCACCGTAAAACGCAAGCAATTGCCGTTGAAGATCGTCTTACTCGACAACCAACGGTTAGGTATGGTTCGACAATGGCAGCAGTTGTTTTTCCAGGAACGTTATAGCGAAACCACCCTTACCGATAACCCCGATTTCCTCATGTTGGCCAGTGCCTTCGGTATCCCAGGTCAACACATCACCCGTAAAGACCAGGTTGAAGCGGCCCTCGACACGATGCTGAACAGTGAGGGGCCATACCTGCTTCATGTCTCAATCGACGAACTTGAGAATGTCTGGCCTCTGGTACCGCCAGGTGCCAGCAACTCAGAAATGCTGGAGAAATTATCATGATGCAACATCAGGTCGCCGTTGAGGCTCGTTTCAATCCGGAAACGTTAGAACGTGTTTTACGCGTGGTACGCCATCGTGGTTTTCAGGTGTGCTCCATGAATATGGAAGCCGCCAGCGATGCGCAGAATATAAATATCGAATTGACCGTTGCCAGCCCCCGGTCGGTCGACTTACTGTTTAGTCAGTTAAGTAAACTGGTAGATGTTGCACATGTTGCTATCTGCCAGAGCACAACCACATCACAACAAATTCGCGCCTGAGCGCAAAAGGAAGAGAAATGACGACGAAAAAAGCTGATTTCATTTGGTCTAATGGCGAGATGATTCGTTGGGAAGACGCGAAGGTTCACGTGATGTCCCACGCTCTGCATTACGGTACTTCGGTATTTGAAGGCATCCGTTGCTACGACTCTCACAAAGGGCCGGTGGTGTTCCGTCATCGCGAGCACATGCAGCGTCTGCGTGATTCAGCCAAGATCTATCGTTTTCCGGTCTCTCAGAGCGTTGATGAACTGATGGAAGCGTGCCGTGCGGTGATCCGCAAAAACAATCTGACCAGCGCCTATATCCGTCCGCTGGTGTTTGTTGGCGATGTAGGTATGGGCGTTAACCCGCCAGCGGGATACACCACTGACGTGATTATCGCTGCGTTCCCATGGGGGGCTTACCTTGGTGCAGATGCTCTGGATCAGGGGATTGATGCCATGGTTTCTTCCTGGAACCGTGTTGCACCAAACACCATCCCTACCGCGGCTAAAGCGGGCGGTAACTATCTGTCTTCGTTGCTGGTGGGTAGCGAAGCGCGTCGTCATGGTTATCAGGAAGGTATTGCGCTGGACGTGAATGGCTACATCTCCGAAGGTGCCGGTGAAAACCTGTTTGAAGTTAAAGACGGCATTCTGTTTACCCCGCCGTTTACCTCTTCCGCGCTGCCAGGCATCACCCGTGACGCGATCATCAAGCTGGCAAAAGATCTCGATATCGAGGTGCGTGAGCAGGTGCTGTCCCGTGAATCGCTGTACCTGGCCGACGAAGTGTTCATGTCCGGTACCGCGGCCGAAATCACCCCAGTACGCAGCGTCGATGGTATCCAGGTGGGCGAAGGCCGCTGCGGTCCAGTCACCAAACGCATCCAGCAAGCCTTCTTTGGCCTCTTCACCGGTGAAACAGAAGATAAATACGGCTGGTTGGATTCAGTAAACCAATAACAAAATTAATATTTCCCCAAAATAATTCATGTTGCAGGAAGACGGCAACGCAGCAAGTCCCAGGAGCTTACTGTAGTAAGTGACTGGGGGGAGCGAGGCAGTCAACGCACCTGCGGCGTGAAGTATGCGGGGGAAAGACAGACGGGAGTTAATCAAGCATGCCTAAGTATCGTTCTGCCACCACCACCCATGGCCGTAATATGGCGGGTGCCCGCGCATTGTGGCGCGCCACCGGGATGACCGATGACGACTTCGGTAAACCGATTATCGCTGTGGTGAACTCCTTTACCCAGTTCGTGCCGGGGCACGTGCATCTGCGCGATCTCGGTAAGCTGGTTGCCGAACAAATTGAAGCTTCAGGCGGCGTGGCAAAAGAGTTCAACACCATTGCTGTGGATGACGGAATTGCCATGGGCCACGGGGGCATGCTGTATTCACTGCCGTCACGCGAGCTGATTGCCGATTCGGTCGAGTACATGGTTAACGCCCACTGTGCCGATGCGATGGTCTGCATCTCCAACTGCGACAAAATCACCCCCGGGATGTTAATGGCCTCACTGCGTCTGAACATTCCGGTGATCTTTGTTTCCGGTGGCCCGATGGAAGCCGGAAAAACCAAGCTCTCTGACCAAATCATCAAGCTCGATCTGGTTGATGCAATGATTCAGGGCGCGGACCCGAAAGTCTCCGACTCACAAAGCGAACAGGTTGAGCGTTCCGCCTGTCCGACCTGTGGTTCCTGTTCGGGGATGTTCACCGCGAACTCGATGAACTGTCTGACCGAAGCGCTGGGTCTGTCGCAGCCAGGTAATGGTTCTTTGCTGGCGACCCACGCCGACCGTAAGCAACTGTTTCTCAATGCCGGTTCGCGGATCGTCGAGCTGACCAAACGCTATTATGAGCAGGATGACGCTTCCGCGCTGCCGCGCAACATTGCCAACAAGGCGGCGTTTGAAAATGCCATGACCCTGGATATCGCGATGGGCGGTTCCACCAATACCGTTCTGCACCTGCTGGCGGCCGCGCAGGAAGCCGAAATCGACTTCACGATGAGTGATATCGACAAGCTGTCCCGCAAAGTGCCGCAACTGTGTAAAGTGGCGCCGAGTACCCAGAAATATCATATGGAAGATGTCCACCGTGCGGGCGGCGTGCTGGGCATTTTAGGCGAACTGGATCGCGCCGAATTACTGAACCGTGACGTGAAAAACGTGTTGGGTCTGACGCTGCCGCAAACGCTCGATCGGTATGACGTGATGCTGACCAAAGATGACGCGGTGAAAAAGATGTTCCGCGCCGGCCCGGCCGGCATCCGTACCACCCAGGCGTTCTCGCAGGATTGCCGTTGGGATACGCTGGATGACGATCGCGCCGAAGGTTGTATCCGCTCGCTGGAACACGCCTACAGCAAAGACGGCGGTCTGGCTGTGTTGTACGGTAACTTCGCGGAAAACGGCTGCATCGTGAAAACCGCAGGCGTGGATGACAGCATCCTGAAATTCACCGGCCCGGCAAAAGTGTATGAAAGCCAGGACGATGCGGTTGAGGCTATTCTTGGCGGCAAAGTGGTTGCCGGCGACGTGGTGGTGATTCGCTACGAAGGGCCGAAAGGCGGACCAGGGATGCAGGAAATGCTTTACCCAACCACCTTCCTGAAATCGATGGGTCTGGGCAAGGCCTGTGCGCTGATAACAGATGGCCGTTTCTCTGGCGGTACTTCGGGCCTCTCTATCGGTCACGTTTCACCGGAAGCGGCCAGCGGCGGTAATATCGCGATTATCGAAGATGGCGACATGATTGCCATAGATATCCCGAATCGTGGCATTCAACTGCAACTGAGTGATGCGGAAATCGCTGCGCGCCGTGAAGCGCAGGAAGCACGCGGTGACAAAGCCTGGACACCAAAAGATCGTCAGCGTCAGGTCTCCTTTGCCCTGCGCGCCTATGCCAGCCTGGCAACCAGCGCCGACAAAGGTGCGGTGCGCGATAAATCGAAACTGGGGGGTTAAGACGATGGCGGATTCACAACCCCTGTCCGGCACGCCGGAAGGTGCTGAATATCTCAGAGCGGTACTGCGTGCGCCGGTGTACGAAGCGGCGCAGGTCACACCGCTACAAAAAATGGACAAGCTCTCTTCGCGCCTCGATAACGTCATTCTGGTGAAACGCGAAGACCGACAGCCCGTGCACAGTTTCAAGCTGCGCGGAGCCTATGCCATGATGGCGGGTCTGACCGAAGCGCAAAAAGCACAGGGTGTGATCACCGCGTCGGCAGGGAATCATGCCCAGGGTGTAGCATTTTCCTCCGCGCGTCTTGGGGTGAAAGCGCTGATTGTCATGCCGACGGCTACCGCTGATATCAAAGTCGATGCCGTGCGCGGTTTCGGTGGCGAAGTATTGCTGCACGGGGCGAACTTTGATGAAGCCAAAGCCAAAGCAATTGAGCTGTCGCAACAGCAGGGCTTTACCTGGGTCCCGCCGTTCGATCACCCGATGGTGATTGCCGGGCAAGGTACGCTGGCGCTGGAGTTACTGCAGCAGGATGCCCATCTTGATCGCGTTTTTGTACCGGTCGGCGGCGGTGGTCTGGCCGCCGGTGTCGCAGTGCTGATCAAACAGCTGATGCCACAAATCAAAGTGATTGCCGTGGAAGCTGAAGATTCTGCCTGCCTGAAAGCGGCGCTGGATGCGGGTCATCCGGTGGATCTCCCGCGTGTCGGTCTTTTTGCTGAAGGCGTGGCGGTCAAACGTATTGGTGATGAAACCTTCCGTCTGTGCCAGGAGTATCTCGATGACATTATCACCGTCGATAGCGATGCTATTTGCGCGGCGATGAAAGACCTGTTTGAAGATGTGCGAGCCGTGGCTGAGCCATCGGGCGCGCTGGCGCTGGCGGGAATGAAAAAATACATCGCCCAGCACAATATTCGCGGTGAACGGCTGGCGCATGTGCTTTCTGGGGCCAACGTTAATTTCCACGGCCTGCGCTACGTTTCTGAACGCTGCGAGTTGGGGGAACAACGTGAAGCATTGCTGGCAGTGACCATCCCGGAAGAGAAGGGCAGCTTCCTGAAATTCTGCCAATTGCTGGGTGGGCGCTCGGTTACCGAGTTTAACTACCGTTTTGCTGATGCCAAAGACGCCTGTATTTTTGTCGGGGTACGTCTGAGTCGCGGTCTGGAAGAGCGTAAGGAAATCCTCCAGTTGCTCAACGAGGGTGGCTACAGTGTGGTGGACCTTTCCGACGATGAAATGGCAAAACTGCACGTGCGCTATATGGTCGGTGGACGTCCGTCAAAACCCTTGCAGGAGCGGCTGTTCAGCTTCGAATTCCCGGAATCGCCGGGGGCGCTGCTGAAGTTTCTGCATACGCTGGGGACCCACTGGAATATTTCATTGTTCCACTATCGCAGTCATGGAACTGACTACGGCCGTGTTCTGGCGGCGTTTGAATTGGGCAATCACGAGCCGGATTTTGAAACGCGACTAAATGAGCTGGGCTACGACTGCCATGATGAGAGTCATAACCCTGCGTTCAGGTTCTTTCTGGCAGGGTAGGCCGGATAAGGCGCTTCCGGCATTAGTGCCCAGGTAGCAAGCTCCAGAACGCATCAATCAGCGGCTCATGCAGCCGCTTTTTTTGTGCGCAAACGCCCAGCTCAAACGGCGTTTTCTCGTCGCTACGTTCTAAAATCATCACGCGGTTGCGCACCGGTTCAGGGCTATTTTCCAGCACCACTTCCGGCAGCAGCGCCACACCGCAGCCCAGTGCCACCATTGAGACCATCGCTTCATGACCGCCGACCGTGGCGTAAATTGAGGGATTGCTGATTTTATGACGGCGGAACCACAGCTCAATGCGGCGGCGTACCGGGCCCTGGTCGGCCATGATAAAGGGTACCGTTGACCAGTCGGGGTCATCAACGGAAACCTGATTGCGCACCGGGCAGGGTAACGCCGGGGCGATCAGTACCACAGCCAGATTCTCCAGCATGGAAAAGGCCACCGCGCCCGGCAGCGTTTCGGGCTTCCCGGCGATAGCCAGATCCGCTTCTCCCGTCACCACTTTTTCCATTGCATCGGCAGCATCGCCGGTGGTGAGCTTAATCTCCACCGACGGGTGTTCGGCGCGAAAGCGGTCAAGAATTGGCGGCAGATGGCTATATGCGGCGGTCACCGAACAAAAGATATGCAGCTCACCTGACAGCGACGGCCCTTGCTGATCAATGGTATGGCGTAATTGCTGATACTGCAGCAGCGTCTGCTGGGCAAAAACGCGCAGCTCTTCGCCCGCTTCGGTGAGTGTGACCGTGCGGTTATCACGGACAAATAGCGCCTGACCAAGATCCTCTTCCAGGCGCTGAATCTGCCGGGAAAGCGTAGAAGGACTGACGTGCATGGCCCGTGCGCTGCGGCCAAAGTGGCGGCTTTCCGCCAGATGCAGGAAGGTTTTCAGATCGCGTAAATCCACAGACCAGTCTCCGGTTTTCTACGTTGCATAAATTGCAATGTGACGTTGTGAATATATCAATTTCCGCAATAAATTTCCTGTTGTAATGTGGGTTCATTCTCGCACATACAAATCTGCGAACCGAATAATAAGCACCACAACACAACATCACGGAGTACACCATCATGGCTAACTACTTTAATACACTGAATCTGCGTCAGCAGCTGGCTCAGCTGGGCAAATGTCGCTTCATGGGCCGCGAAGAATTCGCCGACGGCGCAAGCTACCTTCAGGGTAAAAAAGTGGTCATCGTCGGCTGTGGCGCTCAGGGTCTGAACCAGGGCCTGAACATGCGTGACTCCGGTCTGGATATCTCCTACGCCCTGCGTAAAGAAGCGATTGCTGAGAAACGTGCTTCATGGCGTAAAGCAACCGAAAACGGCTTCAAAGTGGGTACCTACGAAGAGCTGATCCCGCAGGCGGATCTGGTGGTTAACCTGACGCCAGACAAACAGCACTCCGACGTTGTACGTTCCGTACAGCCGCTGATGAAAGACGGCGCGGCGCTGGGCTACTCCCACGGTTTCAACATCGTCGAAGTCGGCGAGCAGATCCGTAAAGACATCACCGTGGTGATGGTGGCGCCGAAGTGCCCGGGTACCGAAGTACGTGAAGAGTACAAACGTGGTTTTGGTGTGCCGACGCTGATCGCTGTTCATCCGGAAAACGATCCGAAAGGCGAAGGTATGGCCATTGCTAAAGCCTGGGCTGCGGCAACCGGCGGTCACCGTGCGGGCGTACTGGAATCCTCTTTCGTTGCGGAAGTGAAATCTGACCTGATGGGCGAGCAGACTATCCTGTGCGGTATGCTGCAGGCGGGTTCTCTGCTGTGCTTCGACAAGCTGGTGGAAGAAGGTACCGACCCGGCTTACGCAGAAAAACTGATTCAGTTCGGCTGGGAAACCATCACCGAAGCGCTGAAGCAGGGCGGCATCACCCTGATGATGGACCGTTTGTCTAACCCGGCTAAGCTGCGCGCTTACGCGCTGTCCGAACAGCTGAAAGCGATCATGGCGCCGCTGTTCCAGAAACACATGGACGACATCATCTCCGGTGAATTCTCTTCCGGCATGATGGCTGACTGGGCTAACGACGATAAGAAACTGCTGACCTGGCGTGAAGAGACCGGTAAAACCGCGTTTGAAACTGCACCGCAGTTCGAAGGTAAAATTGGCGAGCAGGAGTACTTTGATAAAGGCGTTCTGATGATTGCGATGGTGAAAGCGGGCGTTGAGCTGGCGTTCGAAACCATGGTGGATTCCGGCATCATCGAAGAGTCTGCTTACTACGAATCACTGCACGAACTGCCGCTGATTGCCAACACCATCGCCCGTAAGCGTCTGTACGAAATGAACGTGGTTATCTCCGATACCGCAGAATACGGTAACTACCTGTTCTCTTACGCATGCGTACCGCTGCTGAAAGAGTTTATGACTACCCTGCAGACCGGCGATCTGGGCAAAGCAATTGCCGAAGGCGCGGTAGACAACGCCCAGCTGCGCGACGTGAACGAAGCTATTCGCGGCCACGCTATCGAGCAGGTTGGTAAGAAACTGCGCGGCTATATGACCGATATGAAGCGTATCGCAGTCGCAGGCTAATAAAACCTCGTTATCATCCGGCCCGGTCAGCGCCTCGCTACCGGGCCGTTTTTTTATCTGCGTTTATCGTGATTACTATCAGCACGCTGATTAATGGCCTGATGTTTAAGGTGTTCCAGGAGGCGGTTAGCACCCACGTGATGAAGCATAACGCCCAGCAGACGCTGCAATCGCAGAAATAAAAATCCGGCGTTGCCGGGGATACACCTTAGTTACGGTACAACACCTTAATGATGTGGTAACCGAACTGAGTGTGCAGCGGGCCGGTTGGCTCCAGCACTGGGCAGGAGAAGACCACTTTATCAAACGCTGGAACCATCTGGCCCTGGCGGAATTCACCTAAGTCACCGCCGCGTTTGCCCGATGGGCAGATGGAGTGCTTCTTCGCCAGCTTGCCGAAATCGGCGCCGTTTTTAATCTGTTCCAGAAGATCCAGTGCCAGTTTCTCTTCTTTCACCAGGATATGCACTGCTGCTGCTGTTTTTGCCATGATCGAGCCTTTCTATAAGCGAGTCTGTAAGGCTGGCGATTTTAGCATGGCTTATCGCCGATACAGCACCTTGATGATGTGATAGCCAAATTTGGTTTTGACCGGCCCGAAAGGCTTAAGTAGCGGACAGCTAAAAACGGCGGCGTTGAATGGCCCCACCATCATCCCCTGCTTAAATTCGCCAAGATCGCCACCGTTGCGCCCGGAAGGGCAACGGGAATAGCGTTTTGCCAGATGATCGAAGCTGATTCCTCGCCCCAGTTTGCTGAGGATCTCCAGCGCCAGTTTTTCTTCTTTTACCAGGATGTGCAGGGCTGCCGCGCTCTTTGCCATAAGGTCACTCTTATCGTTGATTTGCTACCCAACACTTTACCATTCGGCGGGTAAATCTCAGCCTGACTTTCTGCTACAATCCACACCCCCGTGTTTACAGATTGAGCAATGCCCCTATGCGTTTAAACCCCGGACAACAACAAGCCGTCGAATTCGTCACTGGCCCTTGCCTGGTGCTGGCGGGAGCGGGTTCCGGTAAGACGCGTGTTATCACCAATAAAATTGCGCACCTGATTCGCGTTTGCGGTTATCAGGCGCGGCATATCGCGGCGGTGACGTTTACCAATAAGGCCGCACGTGAAATGAAAGAGCGTGTGGCGCAGACGCTGGGACGTAAAGAGGCGCGTGGACTGATGATCTCCACCTTTCACACCCTGGGGCTGGATATCATCAAGCGTGAATTTGCGGCGTTGGGGATGAAGTCGAACTTCTCGCTGTTTGACGATACCGATCAGGTCGCTCTGCTTAAGGAGCTGACCGAAGGGTTAATTGAAGACGATAAACTGATCCTCCAACAGCTGATCTCCACGATCTCCAACTGGAAAAACGATCTGATGACCCCGACGCAGGCAGCAGCCAGCGCTAAAGGCGAACGCGATCGTATTTTTGCGCACTGCTATGGTCTGTACGACGCGCATATGAAGGCGTGTAACGTTCTCGACTTTGACGATCTGATCTTACTCCCGACGCTTCTGCTTCAACGTAATGAAGAGGTACGTGAGCGCTGGCAAAACAAGATTCGCTACCTGCTGGTGGATGAATATCAGGATACCAACACCAGCCAGTACGAGTTGGTGAAGTTATTGGTGGGCAGCCGTGCACGCTTCACCGTCGTGGGTGATGACGATCAGTCTATTTACTCGTGGCGTGGTGCGCGTCCGCAAAACCTGGTACTGCTAAGCAAAGATTTTCCGGCGCTGCAGGTGGTTAAGCTGGAGCAGAACTACCGTTCTTCCGGACGTATCCTGAAGGCCGCGAACATCCTCATTGCCAATAACCCGCACGTATTTGAAAAGCGGTTGTTCTCTGAGCTGGGCTACGGACCTGAGTTGAAAGTACTGAGTGCCAACAACGAAGAGCATGAAGCGGAACGCGTGACTGGGGAGTTGATTGCTCATCACTTCGTGAATAAGACGCAGTATAAGGACTATGCGATCCTGTATCGCGGCAACCACCAGTCACGGGTGTTCGAAAAATTCCTGATGCAGAACCGTATCCCGTACAAAATTTCCGGGGGGACATCGTTTTTCTCGCGTCCGGAAATCAAAGATCTGCTCGCCTACCTGCGCGTACTGAGCAACCCGGATGATGACAGCGCATTTTTGCGCATCGTAAACACACCAAAACGTGAAATCGGTCCGGCCACGCTGCAAAAGCTGGGGGAATGGGCGATGACGCGCAATAAAAGCCTGTTTACCGCCAGCTTTGATATGGGGCTTAGCCAGACGCTGACCGGTCGCGGTTATGATTCTCTAACCCGCTTTACGCACTGGCTGGGGGAAATCCAGCGCCTCGCGGAGCGTGAACCGATTGCCGCCGTGCGTGACCTGATCCATGGCATTGATTACGAATCCTGGCTGTATGAGACTTCGCCGAGCCCGAAAGCGGCGGAAATGCGTATGAAGAACGTCAACACGCTGTTCAGTTGGATGACAGAGATGCTGGAAGGCAGCGATCTGGAAGAGCCGATGACCCTGACTCAGGTTGTTACCCGTTTTACCCTGCGCGACATGATGGAGCGTGGTGAAAGTGAAGAAGAGTTGGATCAGGTGCAGCTGATGACGCTACATGCTTCAAAAGGGCTGGAGTTCCCCTATGTGTTTATGGTGGGAATGGAAGAGGGCTTTTTACCTCATCAGAGCAGCATTGATGAAGACAACATTGATGAAGAGCGTCGTCTGGCCTACGTCGGCATTACCCGCGCACAGAAAGAGCTTATCTTCACGTTGTGTAAAGAGCGCCGTCAGTACGGGGAGCTGGTGCGCCCGGAGCCGAGCCGCTTCCTGCTGGAGCTGCCACAGGATGACGTAATCTGGGAACAGGAGCGTAAAGTGGTGAGCGCTGAGGAGCGGATGCAAAAGGGGCAAGCCAGTATCGCGAATATTCGGGCCATGATGGCGAAAGCAAAAGAGAAGTAGGTTTTTGTAGGCCGGATAAGCGTAGCGCCATCCGGCAATAATTGAAGTTTAGTGCACTTCTAAAGGCCAGTGAACATAGCTTTGCCACTGGCTTTCTTGATCGATGAGCTCTTTACCCAGTGGGTGATGCGCCAGCCATCCGGCAGGTAGCGTTACCGTAAGGTGTTCATCTCTTGCATCCAAATGAACCTCCGGCACTAAATCGTCACGGCGGCGGCTTGCGAAGATGATCGCAAGCCGTAACAAGCGACAAAGATGCTCAGCGATACGCGGGGGGACGGCATTTTGCTGGTGGAGCGAAGAGAGAACGACCGGGTTAGTCTGATTTAATAACAGCGTGGCTAACAGTTTTTTTTGCGCGGGGGTAAATCCCGGGAGATCGAGGTTGCGTACCAGATACGCCGCATGCTGTGGTGCCTGCTTAAAATCGACGCTCAGCCCAATTTCATGTAACTGGCAGGCGCTAATCAGTAGTTCACGACTTATCGCTTCAAGATGCCACTTTTTCTCTACCTGATCGAGGAACTTACTTGCCAGGTTAGCGACCCGATGCGCTTGATCGGTATCGACCATAAATCGACGCTGAATATTACGCAACGTACGGCTGCGAATATCCTGATCCACTGCCAGATGTAACATACCGTAGACCAGACCTTCGCGTAATGCGCCGCCGGCGAGGGTCATGCACTGAATGTTCAGTTCGGTGAAAATGGCAATCAGAATGGCCAGTCCGCTGGGGAACACCAGCGCACGTTCCAGCGTTAGGCCCTCTATTTCCAGCTCTTCCAGGCGTCCACAGTGAATGGCGCGCTGTTTTAACTGCTGGAGTTTGGCCAGCGTAATGCGCTCATCCATGCCCTGCGCCATCATGATTTCCTGTAGCGCCTGTACGGTACCAGAGGCACCAACACAGACTTTCCAGCCATGAAAGCGCAGTTTATCTGCTACCGGGCGTAGAACCTCACGCGCCGCCTTCTCTGCTTCGTCAAAATTTTCCTGCGCCAGATTACGATCGGTGAAGTACCGTTCGAGCCAGGTAACGCAGCCCATTGACAGACTAAACAAGGAGGTTGTTTGTGCGCCGGAACCGGTGACCAGTTCCGTACTGGCGCCGCCAATATCAACGACCAGGCGCTGATCGGCTCCGCCGGTCGTATGGGCGACACCCTGATAAATCAGTCGGGCTTCTTCTTCGCCGCTAATTACCTGGACAGGACAGCCGAGGATCTCTTGCGCTTTAGCGATAAACGCGTTGGCGTTTACGGCAATACGTAGTGTTGCGGTGGCGACGACGCGGATTTGCGGTTGTGGGATATCCTGCAGACGTTCTGCAAACAGGCGCAGACATTGCCAACCGCGCTCCATGGCTTCAGCGGAGAGAACGTTGTCGTTGTTCAGGCCGGCAGCCAGACGCACCTTGCGTTTGATACGCGTGAGCGTCTGGATGCTTCCCGCCACCTCGCGTACGACCAGCATATGAAAACTATTAGAGCCGAGATCGATTGCCGCATATAGCGAAGTAGAATTCATACACTTCATCCTTCAACCTGTATCTGTGTTGGCTGCGTTCTCTCACCCGAATCACTGACTAAAGTAAGCTCATCGGGGGTCGTTTTCTTGCCGCCTTGATACAGGCTGAATGATTTTGTGTATGGCATAACTTTTCTTAACCTGAACGACGACGATTACGCGGAGCACCGCCGGTACGACGCGGGCCATTGCCTGGGCGTGGGCGCGTCAGGCGCAGCGGCTTCGGCAGGTCAGTCATCAGCGCGTCCGGGTTGTACTTGCTGACCGGAATCGAGTGGCCAATGTAGGTCTCGATTGCAGGTAAATTCAGCGCGTACTCTTCACAAGCCAGGCTAATAGAATGACCACTTGCGCCAGCACGACCTGTACGGCCAATACGGTGGACGTAATCTTCACAGTCATCCGGCAGGTCATAGTTAAACACGTGCGTTACGGCTGGGATGTGCAGGCCACGCGCCGCGACATCGGTTGCGACGAGAATATCGAGATCGCCACGGGTGAACTCATCTAGGATACGCAGGCGTTTTTTCTGCGCCACGTCACCGGTAAGCAGACCTACGCGATGTCCGTCAGCAGCAAGACTGCCCCAGATATCTTCGCAACGGTGCTTGGTGTTCGCAAAAACAATGGCGCGATCTGGCCACTCTTCTTCGATTAGCGTTTGCAGTAAACGCATTTTCTCTTCGTTTGAAGGATAGAAGAGCTCTTCTTTGATACGGTGGCCCGTCTTCTGTTCCGGCTCGACTTCAACGTACTCGGCGTTGTTCATCTGTTCAAACGCCAGTTCACGAACGCGGTAAGAGAGCGTTGCGGAAAACAGCATGTTCAGGCGTTGAGTGGTTGGCGGCATACGGCGGAACAGCCAACGAATGTCTTTAATAAAGCCAAGATCGTACATACGATCGGCTTCGTCCAGTACCACGACCTGAATCGCGCCCAGGTTGATATGGTTCTGTTTTGCGTAGTCAATGAGACGACCAGTCGTGCCGATAAGAATATCGACGCCGCTTTCCAGCACTTTCAGCTGTTTGTCATAGCCATCACCGCCATAAGCCAGGCCTAATTTCAGACCGGTAGTTTGCGCCAGCGGTTCCGCATCGGCATGGATCTGCACGGCTAACTCACGCGTTGGCGCCATAATTAACGCACGCGGCTGATTCACCTTGCGATCGGCAATCGCGGGATGAGAGAGAAGATAATGAAACGTTGACGTAAGGAACGCCATCGTTTTTCCGGTACCGGTTTGCGCCTGCCCGGCAACATCACGGCCTGCCAGCGTAAGCGGCAGCGCGAGGGCCTGAATGGGCGTGCAGTTATGAAACCCTTTATTTTCAAGGGCTTCTATCACCTTTGGGTGCAGGGCGAAGTCGGAAAACTTCTGTTCTGTTAAATGTGTTTTGCTCATAGTGTGGTAGAATATCAGCTTACTATTGCTTTACGAAAGCGTATCCGGTGAAATAAAGTCAACCTTTAGTTGGTTAATACTGTACACAATTCATTCATGATGCGTCGAGATGGCAAGTGAATGGGTCCAAAGAAGCGTATTGAGTACGTGACCAGGACGCAGCGCACAGCCAACAAAAGGCGGCTTGAAGGATGATGTGTAAACACCAACACACCAGGCTTATTCCTGTGGAGTTATTATGAGCGATAAAATTATTCACCTGACTGACGACAGTTTTGACACGGATGTACTCAAAGCGGACGGAGCTATCCTCGTTGATTTCTGGGCAGAGTGGTGCGGTCCGTGCAAAATGATCGCTCCGATTCTGGATGAAATCGCTGACGAATATCAGGGCAAATTGACGGTTGCTAAACTGAACATTGACCAAAACCCAGGCACCGCGCCGAAGTATGGTATTCGTGGCATCCCGACCCTTCTGCTGTTTAAAAACGGTGAAGTTGCGGCGACTAAAGTTGGTGCACTGTCCAAAGGTCAGTTGAAAGAGTTCCTCGACGCTAACTTAGCGTAAGGAAGTATCATGATCGGGCGGCCATACTTCGAAATGATTCGGATGACTGGACGCCCGACTTGAGTCGTGCTAAGTTAGTGTTGACTTCGTATTAAACATACCTTATTAAGTTTGAATCTAGCTTTATCCAATACTTCCCGTTGTTTCTCGTGCGAGAAGTAGAAAGATTCAGGGCCTTGCCACTCAATCCGTCTTGTCGTTTCAGTTCTGCGTACTTTCCTGTGACCAGACAGCGAACAGACATGAGTCGATGGCCGTAAACAGGCATGGATGACCCTGCCATACCATTCACAACATTAAGTTCGAGATTTACCCCAAGTTTAAGAACTCACACCATTATGAATCTTACCGAATTAAAGAATACGCCGGTTTCTGAGCTGATCACTCTCGGCGAAAATATGGGCCTTGAAAACCTGGCTCGTATGCGCAAGCAGGACATTATTTTTGCCATCCTGAAGCAGCACGCAAAGAGTGGCGAAGATATCTTTGGTGACGGTGTGCTGGAGATATTGCAGGATGGATTTGGTTTCCTCCGCTCTGCAGACAGCTCCTACCTCGCCGGTCCTGATGACATCTACGTTTCTCCAAGCCAAATCCGCCGTTTCAACCTCCGCACTGGTGATACCATTTCTGGTAAGATTCGCCCGCCGAAAGAAGGTGAACGCTATTTTGCGCTGTTGAAAGTTAACGAAGTTAACTACGACAAACCGGAAAACGCCCGTAACAAAATCCTCTTCGAAAACTTAACGCCGCTGCACGCAAACTCTCGTCTGCGTATGGAGCGTGGTAATGGTTCTACCGAGGACTTAACGGCGCGTGTACTGGACCTGGCATCGCCGATCGGTCGTGGTCAACGTGGTCTGATTGTGGCACCGCCGAAAGCGGGTAAAACCATGCTGCTGCAGAACATTGCGCAGAGCATTGCCTACAACCACCCGGACTGTGTGCTGATGGTTCTGCTGATTGACGAACGTCCGGAAGAAGTGACCGAGATGCAGCGTCTGGTTAAAGGTGAAGTTGTGGCTTCTACCTTTGACGAACCCGCATCTCGCCACGTTCAGGTTGCGGAAATGGTAATCGAGAAGGCGAAACGTCTGGTTGAACATAAGAAAGACGTTATCATCCTGCTCGACTCCATCACGCGTCTGGCGCGTGCTTACAACACCGTGGTTCCGGCTTCAGGTAAAGTCCTGACCGGTGGTGTGGACGCTAACGCCCTGCACCGTCCGAAGCGTTTCTTCGGTGCGGCACGTAACGTGGAAGAGGGCGGCAGCCTGACCATCATCGCGACTGCGCTTATCGATACCGGCTCTAAAATGGATGAAGTTATCTACGAAGAGTTTAAAGGTACCGGCAACATGGAACTGCACCTCTCTCGTAAGATTGCTGAAAAACGCGTCTTCCCGGCTATCGACTACAATCGTTCCGGTACCCGTAAAGAAGAGCTGCTTACCACCCAGGAAGAGCTGCAGAAAATGTGGATCCTGCGCAAAATCATCCATCCGATGGGTGAAATTGATGCAATGGAGTTCCTCATTAACAAGCTGGCGATGACCAAGACCAATGATGACTTCTTCGATATGATGAAGCGCTCATAATTCAGGCATCATCCGAAAACGCCACGTTTTTACGTGGCGTTTTGCTTTTATGCCTGTAATCTTAACGACACAATAACAATAATACGGTATGACATACCGCCAGGTTGAAAAAGATTCGTAATTTGTATCTTGTGGTTGATAATTATACAGAACCATCGGATATGGAGACGGGTTTCCCTTCTGAATAAAGGTCTTCGTGGTTATACTTCTGCTATTAATTTTCTCTGAGAGCATGCATTGTGAATTTACTGACAGTAAGCACTGATCTCATCAGTATTTTTTTATTCACAACACTGTTTCTTTTCTTTGCGCGTAAGGTCGCAAAAAAGATTGGTTTAGTGGATAAACCCAACTTTCGCAAACGGCATCAAGGATTGATCCCGCTGGTTGGGGGGATTTCGGCTTACGCAGGTATTTGCTTTACGTTTGTGATTGCTGATTATTACATCCCGCATGCTTCTCTCTATCTGGCCTGTGCCGGCGTGCTGGTTT
Source organism: Citrobacter sp. RHBSTW-00671 (assembly GCF_014103415.1). Taxonomy (NCBI): domain Bacteria; kingdom Pseudomonadati; phylum Pseudomonadota; class Gammaproteobacteria; order Enterobacterales; family Enterobacteriaceae; genus Citrobacter; species Citrobacter sp. RHBSTW-00671. The sequence goes on along the minus strand of NZ_JABXPR010000001.1, from coordinate 450,019 downwards.
TGGTTGGCGCGCTGGACGATCGTTTTGATATCAGTGTAAAAATTCGCGCAACTATCCAGGCCGCGATCGGCATCATCATGATGTCGGTTGGCAAACTCTATCTGCTTAGCCTTGGGTATATTTTTGGCCCCTGGGAGATGATTCTTGGTCCGTTTGGCTATTTACTGACGCTGTTTGCCGTCTGGGCGGCAATTAATGCTTTCAATATGGTGGACGGCATTGACGGCCTGTTAGGTGGGCTGTCCAGCGTTTCATTCGCGGCGATGGGGTTTATCCTGTGGTTCGATGGGCAGACGAGTCTGGCCGTATGGTGTTTTGCGATGATCGCCGCCATTCTGCCTTATATTCTGCTGAACCTGGGCGTTCTTGGGCGCCGTTATAAAGTCTTCATGGGTGATGCCGGCAGTACGCTGATTGGTTTTACCATCATCTGGATCCTGCTGGAAACTACGCAGGGCAAAACACATCCTATAAGCCCAGTTACCGCGCTGTGGATTATCGCCATCCCGTTGATGGATATGGTGGCAATCATGTACCGGCGTTTGCGTAAGGGCATGAGCCCGTTCTCAGCCGATCGCCAGCACATTCATCATTTGGTGATGCGGGCAGGGTTTACTTCCCGCCAGGCATTTGTTCTGATTACGCTGGCTGCGGCCGTGCTGGCATCAATCGGTGTGCTGGCTGAATATTTCCGTTTGCTTCCGGAATGGGCCATGCTGGTGCTGTTTTTAATGGCATTTGGCCTCTACGGATACTGTATCAAGCGTGCCTGGAAAGTGGCGAGATTTATCAAGCGAGTGAAGCGCAGACTGCGAAGAATTCGTGAAGGCAAACCAAACTTAACCAAGTGAATTGAGGATGCGATGACACAACCATTACCGGGGGTAGACGCCGTGAGCGCTGAAAATGAACTGGATATCCGTGGGTTGTTTCGTACCTTATGGGCAGGGAAGGTGTGGATTGTCGGTATGGCGCTCGCATTTGCACTTGTTGCTCTCGCCTATACTTTTTTCGCCCGTCAGGAGTGGAGCGCAACGGCGATTTCAGACAAGCCTACGGTGAATATGTTGGGGGGCTATTACTCTCAACAACAGTTCCTGCGCAACCTGGATATTAAGGCCAGCCTCGCGTCAACGGACCAGCCGTCGGTGATGGATGAAGCCTATAAAGAATTTATCATGCAGCTTGCTTCCTGGGATACGCGTCGTGAATTCTGGCAGCAGACTGATTATTACAAGCAGCGCATGGTCGGAAACAGTAAAGCTGATGCCGCGCTGCTGGATGAACTGATCAATAACATTCAGTTTATGCCTGGTGATGCGTTGCGGAACACCAATGATAGCGTGAAGCTTATTGCGGAAACGGCACCTGATGCCAACAATCTACTGCGCCAGTACGTGGCCTTTGCCAGCCAGCGCGCAGCACGTCATCTGAACGATGAGCTGAAAGGTGCATGGGCCGCGCGGACGGTGCAAATGAAAGCGCAGGTCAAACGGCAGGAAGAGGTAGCAAAATCGATTTTCTCTCGCCGTGTTCATAACATTGAACAAGCGCTCAAAATTGCTGAGCAGCATAATATTTCGCGTACTTCTACTGACGTCCCTGCTGAAGAGTTGCCTGATTCTGAGTTGTTTTTACTCGGACGCCCTATGCTGCAGGCGCGACTCGAAAACCTGCAATCTGTTGGCCCAGATTTTGATATGGACTATTTTCAAAACAGGGCCATGCTGAATACGCTGAACGTAGGACCGACCCTGGACCCACGTTTTCAGACCTATCGTTATTTGCGGACGCCGGAAGAACCGGTAAAACGTGATAGCCCACGTCGTGCCTTCCTGATGATTATGTGGGGCATCGTTGGGGCCCTGATCGGTGCTGGTGTTGCATTAACCCGTCGCCGTTCGATTTAGCAATACCGTTGCAGTGAGGGGCTGGGCTCTCACTGCCAATCCGAAGAGAATCGATGTGAAAGTACTGACTGTATTTGGTACGCGACCGGAGGCCATTAAGATGGCTCCTCTGGTTCATGCGCTGGCTAAAGATCCTGATTTCGACGCGAAAGTTTGCGTCACTGCACAGCATCGGGAGATGCTCGATCAGGTATTACATCTCTTTTCCATCGTACCTGACTACGATCTCAATATTATGCAGCCAGGTCAGGGACTGACAGAAATTACCTGTCGAATTCTGGAAGGATTAAAGCCAATCCTCGCTGAGTTCAAACCTGATGTGGTGTTAGTCCACGGTGACACAACAACAACCCTTGCTACCAGTCTGGCCGCGTTTTATCAGCGTATTCCGGTGGGACATGTTGAGGCTGGGTTGCGAACGGGCGATCTCTATTCTCCCTGGCCGGAAGAGGCAAACCGTACGCTGACCGGACGCCTGGCCATGTATCACTTTTCCCCCACTGAAAATTCACGCCAAAACCTGTTGCGTGAAACCATTCCGGATGACCGTATTTTTGTCACGGGGAACACGGTCATTGATGCGTTGATCTGGGTTCGCGATCGTGTACTCGGAAATGAAGCGCTGCGCGCTGAACTGGCTGAGCGCTACCCTTTCCTGGATGCGGATAAGAAGATGATCCTGGTGACCGGTCATCGTCGGGAAAGCTTTGGTCGCGGTTTTGAGCAAATCTGCCATGCACTGGCGGAAATTGCCGCGGCTAATCAGAATGTACAGATTGTCTATCCGGTTCACCTGAACCCCAACGTTAGCGAGCCGGTAAATCGTATTCTGGGTCACGTTGAGAACGTGATACTCATTGAACCGCAGGACTATCTGCCATTCGTCTGGCTGATGAATCATGCCTGGCTTATCCTTACCGATTCTGGCGGGATTCAGGAGGAAGCGCCTTCTCTGGGTAAACCTGTGTTGGTGATGCGCGAAACAACGGAACGGCCAGAAGCTATTACCGCAGGCACAGTTCGTCTGGTTGGGACTGACCCTCAGCGTATTGTGGCAGAAGTCACGCGCTTGCTGCATGACGAAAATGAATATCAGACCATGAGCCGCGCCCATAATCCGTATGGAGATGGGCAGGCGTGTGGCCGCATTTTACACGCGTTAAAAAATAATCGGATATCGCTATGAGTTTTACGACCATTTCTGTCATTGGGCTGGGTTATATCGGACTGCCAACGGCGGCCGCTTTTGCTTCCCGTCAAAAACATGTTATTGGCGTAGATGTAAATCAACATGCGGTGGATACCATTAACCGCGGTGAAATCCACATCGTTGAACCTGATTTGGCTGCGGTGGTGAAAACAGCAGTCGAAAATGGCTTTCTGCGTGCGGTTACGACACCTGTTGAAGCAGACGCTTATCTGATTGCTGTGCCAACCCCCTTCAAGGGGGAGCATGAACCCGATATGGTCTACGTTGAAGCCGCAGCGAAGTCGCTTGCGCCGGTGCTGAAAAAAGGGGCGTTGGTGATCCTTGAATCGACGTCACCCGTCGGGGCAACGGAACAGATGGCAGCATGGCTTGCAGAAATGCGCCCTGACCTGACTTTCCCGCAGCAGGCGGGGGAACAAGCTGATGTGAACATTGCTTATTGTCCGGAGCGCGTGCTGCCAGGCCAGGTGATGGTTGAACTGATTAAAAATGACCGTGTGATTGGCGGAATGACCCCCGTCTGCTCTACGCGTGCCAGCGAACTGTACAACATCTTCCTCGAAGGTGAATGCGTGGTGACTAACGCCCGCACCGCAGAAATGTGCAAGTTGACCGAAAACAGCTTCCGCGATGTCAACATTGCCTTTGCTAATGAACTGTCGCTGATTTGCGCCGATCAGGGGATTAACGTCTGGGAACTGATCCGTCTGGCGAACCGTCACCCGCGGGTTAATATTTTGCAGCCTGGACCTGGCGTTGGCGGACACTGTATCGCGGTCGACCCGTGGTTTATTGTGGCACAGAACCCGCAGCAGGCGAGATTGATCCGCACCGCACGTGAGGTAAATGACAGTAAGCCTCATTGGGTTGTCGATCGGGTAAAAGCCGCTGTAGCGGATTGTCTGACGGAGACCAATAAACGTGCCAGCGACGTAAAAATTGCCTGTTTTGGTCTGGCATTCAAACCGAATATTGATGATTTACGTGAAAGCCCGGCAATGGGGGTGGCACAAAGTATCGCACGCTGGCACCGCGGCGAGACGTGGGTGGTTGAACCGAATATTCATCAACTGCCGAAAAAACTGGATGGCCTGTGCCAACTGGCGAAACTGGATGCTGCGTTGGCAAGTGCCGATGTGCTGGTGATGCTGGTTGACCATAATGAATTTAAAGCGATTAAAGGCGATGCGGTTCACCAGCAATACGTGGTTGATACCAAAGGAGTCTGGCGCTAATGAAACGAATTCTGGTTACCGGTGGTGCAGGATTTATTGGCTCAGCGGTTGTGCGTCACATCATTAATGAGACTCGGGATGCCGTGGTCGTGGTTGATAAGCTAACCTATGCCGGAAACCTGATGTCGCTGGCGCCGGTTGCACAGAATGCCCGTTTTGCCTTTGAACGCGTGGATATCTGCGATCGCCTGGCGCTCGACAACGTGTTTCAACAGTATCAGCCGGATTGCGTGATGCACCTGGCGGCAGAAAGTCATGTCGATCGTTCTATCGATGGCCCCGCCGCATTTATTGAAACCAATATTGTCGGGACCTACACGTTGCTGGAAGCCGCTCGCGCATACTGGAATGTGTTAACCGATGATAAAAAGCAGGCGTTTCGTTTCCACCATATATCAACCGATGAGGTGTATGGCGATCTGCATTCTACGGATGATTTCTTTACCGAAACGACGCCATATGCACCGAGTAGTCCTTATTCCGCGTCAAAGGCCAGCAGCGATCATCTGGTACGTGCCTGGTTGCGCACCTACGGGTTGCCAACGTTAATGACTAACTGCTCCAACAACTATGGTCCCTACCATTTCCCGGAAAAACTGATCCCGCTGATGATACTCAATGCACTGGCGGGAAAACCTCTGCCGGTGTACGGCAACGGACAGCAGATTCGTGACTGGCTGTATGTGGAAGATCATGCCCGGGCGCTCTATTGCGTCGCGACAACCGGTGCGGTTGGCGAGACCTATAATATTGGTGGTCATAACGAGCGTAAAAACCTGGACGTGGTCGAAACGATTTGCAGCTTGTTGGAAGAACTGGCGCCGCAAAAACCACAAGGTGTTATGCGGTATCGTGAATTGATCACCTATGTTGAAGATCGCCCAGGCCATGATCTGCGCTATGCCATTGATGCGTCGAAAATTGCGCGTGAACTTGGCTGGGTGCCGCAGGAAACGTTTGAAAGTGGGATGCGTAAAACCGTGCAATGGTATCTGGCAAATGAGGCCTGGTGGAAACCCGTGCAGGATGGCAGCTACCAGGGTGAGCGTTTGGGTCTGAAGGGCTAACAGCCTGGTTTTGGCGCCCGGAGGAGGGATCATATGAAAGGTATCATTCTGGCAGGTGGCTCAGGTACTCGCCTGTACCCCATTACGCGCGGTGTATCGAAGCAGCTATTGCCTATTTACGATAAGCCCATGATCTATTACCCGCTATCGGTACTGATGCTGGCGGGAATTCGCGAGATCCTGATTATTACCACACCGGAAGATAAAGGGTATTTCCAGCGTTTGCTGGGAGATGGCTCTGAGTTCGGTATTGATTTGCACTATGCAGAGCAGCCCAGTCCGGATGGTTTAGCACAGGCGTTCATTATTGGTGAAGCGTTCCTTAACGGCGAACCGTCATGTCTGGTGCTTGGGGACAATATCTTCTTTGGTCAGGGATTTAGTCCAAAACTACGCCACGTCGCTGCCAGAACGCAAGGTGCGACGGTATTTGGCTATCAGGTGATGGATCCTGAGCGTTTCGGTGTGGTGGAGTTCGATGACAATTTTCGGGCAGTCTCGCTGGAAGAGAAGCCGAAAGAACCAAAATCAAACTGGGCGGTGACAGGACTCTATTTCTACGACAGTAAGGTCGTGGAATACGCAAAGCGCGTGAAACCTTCTGAGCGTGGGGAACTGGAAATTACCTCCATTAACCAGATGTACCTTGACGATGGCAATCTGACCGTTGAACTGCTTGGCCGTGGCTTTGCCTGGCTGGATACCGGTACGCATGACAGTCTGATTGAAGCGAGCACTTTTGTGCAGACGGTAGAGAAACGTCAGGGCTTTAAAATCGCCTGCCTGGAAGAAATAGCATGGCGCAATGGCTGGCTGGATGATGAAGGTGTAAGACGTGCCGCCAGCTCTCTGGCTAAAACAGGCTACGGCCAATATTTGCTGGAGCTTCTCCGTGCCCGTCCGCGCCAGTATTGAGTCTCTGGATTGGGAAAATACGTTCTTTGGCGTGAATAGCGCCATCGTACGGTTTGACCCGCACGCACCAATCCTGACAGCAGACGTTTTACAGCGCTGGGAACGGGTGCAGGCAAAAATTCCTGCTGCAAATACGTATGAATTAGATGCTTTACAGCAGTTGGGTTTTTCACTGGTCGAAGGTGAGATGGACTTTGTTCTGCCGGTTACGTGCGCCCGTGAAAATCCCGGTGCACAGGTGGCGCAAGCTGCGGATATTCCGCTGCTGCGTCAACTGGCTGGAGTGGCGTTCGCCCAAAGTCGTTTCCGCGCACCATGGTATCCCGTGGAGGCCAGTGCGCGTTTTTATGCACAGTGGATAGAAAACGCTGTGCTGGGCACGTTCGATCATCAGTGCCTCATTTTTCGCACACAGACAGGTGGGATTCGCGGTTATGTCTCGCTACGTGACGTTAATGATACTGATGCACGTATTGGCCTGCTGGCTGGTCGTGGTGCAGGTGCCGAACTCATGCAGGCTGCGCTTTGCTGGGCACAGGCTCGCGGTAAAACAACATTGCGGGTGGCGACCCAGATGGGCAACACCGCCGCGCTTAAACGTTATATACAGAGCGGTGCAAATGTGGAAAGCACCGCGTACTGGTTATACAGGTGACAAAATGATTCCATTTAACGCACCGCCGGTGGTGGGAACCGAGCTTGAATACATGCAGTCAGCGATGAGCAGCGGCAAGCTGTGTGGCGATGGTGGTTTTACCCGTCGTTGCCAGCAATGGCTGGAGCAGCATTTTGGTAGTGAGAAAGTGCTGCTGACGCCATCCTGTACCGCATCACTGGAGATGGCGGCATTATTGCTGGACATCCAGCCCGGCGATGAAGTCATCATGCCCAGCTACACATTTGTATCTACCGCGAACGCATTCGTGCTGCGTGGCGCAAAAATCGTCTTTGTCGATATCCACCCGGATACCATGAACATTGATGAAACGCTGATTGAAGCGGCGATCACCGAGAAAACCCGTGCTATCGTGCCGGTGCACTACGCCGGAGTTGCCTGTGAAATGGATACCATTATGGCGTTGGCGTCACAGTACAACCTGTTCGTGGTGGAAGATGCCGCTCAGGGCGTCATGTCGACCTACAAAGGCCGTGCGCTGGGAACCATTGGGCATATTGGCTGCTTTAGCTTCCATGAGACCAAAAACTATACCGCAGGCGGTGAAGGCGGGGCGACGCTGATCAACGACCGTAAATTAGTTGAACGTGCAGAAATCATCCGTGAAAAGGGGACGAATCGCAGTCAATTTTTCCGCGGTCAGGTTGATAAATATACCTGGCGTGATATTGGCTCCAGTTATTTGATGTCCGATCTCCAGGCTGCCTATCTGTGGGCGCAACTGGAAGCGGCGGAGCGTATTAATCATCAGCGCCTGGTGCTGTGGCAGAATTATTATGATGCCCTCGAACCGCTGGCGCGCGCCGGGCGTATTGATTTACCCGTCATCCCGGAAGGTTGTGCGCAGAACGCCCATATGTTTTATATCAAGCTGCGTGATATTGACGATCGCACGGCGTTGATTAACTTCCTGAAAGAAGCCGAAATTATGGCGGTATTCCATTATATTCCGCTGCATGATTGTCCGGCTGGCGATAAATTTGGCGTGTTTTCCGGAGTCGATCGTTACACCACTAAAGAGAGTGAACGTCTGCTGCGTCTGCCGCTGTTTTACAACCTGTCGCCGGTTAACCAGCGCACAGTGATTACGACCTTACTCAACTACTTCTCCTGATATGTCGCTGGCAAAAGCGTCCTTGTGGACGGCTACCAGTACGCTGGTAAAAATTGGTGCGGGTTTGTTGGTGGTAAAACTGCTGGCGGTCTCTTTCGGCCCTGCGGGTGTGGGCCAGGCGGGAAACTTCCGTCAGATGGTCACCGTGCTTGGCGTGTTGGCGGGCGCTGGGATTTTCAACGGCGTCACGAAATACGTTGCGCAGCACCATGATGACCCGGCGCGGTTGCGTCAGGTGGTAGGGACATCATCCGCAATGGTGTTGGGATTCTCTACGCTGATGGCGGCGATTTTCTTGCTGGCGGCCGCGCCTATCAGTCAGGGATTGTTTGGGCATACGCATTTTCAGGGGTTGGTACGCCTGGTTGCGCTGGTACAGATGGGGATTGCCTGGGCAAACCTGTTACTGGCGTTGATGAAAGGGTTCCGCGATGCCGCAGGTAATGCGCTATCGCTGATTATTGGCAGTCTGGTCGGCGTCGTGGCCTACTACGGCTGCTATCGGTTGGGCGGATACGAAGGTGCCTTGTTGGGGCTGGCGCTGGTGCCAGCGCTGGTGGTGGTGCCCGCCATGCTTATGCTGATCAAGCGTGGAACCCTCCCTGTGCAATACCTGAAACCTTGCTGGGATAACGGCCTGGCAGGGAAACTCAGTAAGTTTACGTTGATGGCGCTCATTACCTCTGTGACGCTGCCCGTGGCGTATGTGATGATGCGAAACCTATTGGCGGCGCAATACAGCTGGGATGACGTGGGGATCTGGCAGGGGGTGAGCAGTATCTCTGATGCGTACCTGCAATTTATTACCGCTTCATTCAGTGTGTATCTACTGCCAACACTGTCGCGCCTGACTGAAAAGCGCGACATCACGCGTGAAGTTATCAAGTCGCTGAAATTTGTATTACCGGCGGTTGCCGCCGCGAGTTTTACCGTCTGGCTGTTACGTGATTTTGCTATCTGGCTGCTTTTCTCCGCTAAATTCACCGCCATGCGTGATTTGTTTGCCTGGCAACTGGTGGGGGATGTGCTGAAAGTGGGTGCCTACGTATTTGGCTATCTGGTGATCGCGAAGGCCTCGCTGCGGTTTTATATTCTGGCCGAAATTAGCCAGTTCATTTTGTTGACGGCATTTGCCCACTGGTTGATCCCCGCGCACGGTGCTCTCGGCGCGGCACAGGCTTATATGGCAACGTACATCGTCTATTTTTCTCTTTGTTGTGGCGTGTTTTTACTCTGGCGTAGGCGGGTATGACTGTACTGATTCACGTTCTGGGATCGGATATCCCTCACCATAATCAAACCGTGCTGCGGTTCTTCAACGACGCGTTGGCTGCAACAAGCGAGCACGCGCGCGTGTTTATGGTTGCCGGTCAGGATACGGGATTTAGCGAGAGCTGCCCGGCATTATCACTGAGTTTCTACGGCGGAAAAAAGGCGCTGGCTGAAGCCGTTATCGCCAAAGCTAAGACGGATCGCCAGCAGCGTTTCTTCTTTCACGGGCAGTTCAATACTAGCCTGTGGCTGGCATTGCTGAGCGGGGGGATTAAACCTGAGCAGTTTTACTGGCATATTTGGGGGGCCGATCTGTATGAAGTCTCCAGTGGGCTGAAATTCCGTCTGTTTTACCCGATTCGTCGAATGGCGCAAAACCGCGTGGGTTGTGTCTTTGCCACACGAGGCGATCTGAGCTATTTCGCTGAGCTGCATCCGCGTGTACGCGGGGAATTGCTCTATTTCCCAACCCGTATGGATCCGTCGCTGAACAATATGAGCAATGAGCGCCAGCGGCGCGGGAAAATGACGATCCTGGTCGGAAACTCTGGCGATCGCAGTAATGAGCATCTAGCCGCGCTACGCGCTGTTCATCAGCAGTTTGGTGATACGGTGAACGTGATTGTGCCAATGGGTTACCCGGCAAATAATGCAGGCTATATTGATGAAGTGCGCCAGGCGGGTCTGGCGTTATTTAGCGCCAATAATCTGCAAATTCTCAGTGAAAAGCTGGAGTTTGATGACTATCTGGCGCTACTCCGTCAGTGCGATCTGGGTTACTTTATTTTTGCCCGTCAACAGGGGATTGGTACATTGTGTCTGCTGATTCAGGCGGGGATTCCGTGTGTGCTCAACCGTGAAAACCCATTCTGGCAGGATATGGCAGAGCAAAATATCCCGGTTCTGTTTACGACAGATGTACTTAATGAAGGTATTGTACGCGAGGCGCAGCGCCAGCTGGCATCGGTTGATAAAAGTGCAATTACTTTCTTTAGTCCGAATTATCTGCAACCGTGGCATAACGCGCTGCGCATTGCCTCAGGAGAAACCGTATGAGTCTGATGCAATTCAGCGGTCTGCTGGTGGTGTGGCTACTCTCTACTTTGTTTATCGCCACGCTGACCTGGTTTGAATTCCGACGCGTACGGTTTAACTTCAATGTCTTCTTCTCATTGCTGTTTTTATTGACGTTTTTCTTTGGTTTTCCGTTGACCAGCGTGCTGGTCTTTCGCTTTGATGTGGCGGTGGCCCCGCCGGAAATTCTGCTGCAGGCGTTGCTGTCTGCTGCCTGTTTCTACGCAGTGTATTATGTGACCTATAAAACACGTCTGCGGAAACGGAGCCCGGAGAGAACGCGCAAACCGCTGTTTACCATCAATCGCGTTGAAGCCCATTTGACCTGGATTATCCTGATGGCGATTGCGCTGGTGAGCGTGGGCATTTTCTTTATGCACAACGGTTTCCTGCTATTCAGGCTGCAATCCTATAGCCAGATTTTCTCCAGTGAAGTCTCCGGGGTGGCTCTGAAACGCTTCTTCTACTTCTTCATTCCGGCGATGCTGGTGGTCTACTTCCTGCGTCAGGACAGCAAAGCGTGGCTGTTCTTCCTGGTGAGTACCGTTGCATTTGGGTTGCTGACGTACATGATTGTTGGCGGAACCCGCGCCAATATTATTATCGCGTTTGCCATTTTCCTGTTTATCGGCATTATTCGCGGCTGGATTTCGCTGTGGATGCTGGCTGCCGCGGGGGTACTGGGTATTGTCGGGATGTTCTGGCTGGCGCTGAAGCGCTACGGGATGAACGTCAGCGGTGATGAGGCGTTCTATACTTTCCTGTACCTCACGCGCGATACCTTTTCGCCGTGGGAGAATTTGGCGCTATTGCTGCAAAATTACCACAATATTGAGTTTCAGGGGCTGGCGCCGATCGTCCGTGATTTCTACGTCTTTATACCGTCCTGGCTGTGGCCGGGCCGACCGAGCATTGTGCTCAATTCCGCGAACTATTTTACCTGGGAAGTGCTGAACAACCACTCGGGCCTGGCTATCTCCCCGACGCTGATTGGTTCGCTGGTGGTGATGGGCGGTGCCTTGTTTATACCGTTAGGTGCGATTGTGGTCGGCCTAATTATTAAATGGTTCGACTGGTTGTATGAATTAGGTAACCGGGAAACTAATCGCTATAAGTCAGCGATTTTGCATAGTTTCTGTTTCGGCGCCATTTTTAATATGATCGTTTTGGCACGTGAAGGGTTAGATTCGTTTGTCTCGCGAGTTGTTTTTTTCCTCGTGATTTTCGGTGTCTGTCTGTTGGTGGCAAAATTGTTGTACTGGCTGTTTGATAGTGCGGGACTCATCCATAAACGAATAAAGTCGGTGCCCCGGACACAGGTTGAAGGATCGTAATGACAGATAACACAACTGCGCCGCTGTATTCACTGCGCGGATTAGAACTGATTGGCTGGCGCGATATGCAACATGCGCTGAATTACCTGTTTGCTGAGGGACGCCTCAGGCAGGGGACGCTGGTAGCAATTAACGCCGAGAAAATGCTGACAGCGGAGGATAACCCAGAGGTTCGGACGTTGATCGAGGCCGCTGAGTTTAAATATGCGGATGGGATCAGCGTGGTGCGTTCCGTGTGCAAAAAATTCCCACAGGCGCAGGTATCACGTGTGGCCGGGGCCGATCTCTGGGAAGCGCTGATGGCACGCGCCGGGAAGGAAGAAACGCCCGTATTCCTGGTTGGCGGTAAGCCTGATGTTCTGACACAAACAGAGGCAAAACTGCGCGCACAATGGCACGTCAATATTGTTGGCAGTCAGGACGGCTATTTTACCGCCGATCAGCGTCAGGCGCTGTTTGAGCGTATTCATGCCAGCGGCGCACAGCTTGTTACCGTGGCGATGGGTTCGCCGAAACAAGAAATTTTTATGCGCGATTGTCGCCAGGTCCATCCGCATGCGCTGTATATGGGCGTGGGCGGCACCTACGATGTGTTTACCGGGCATGTAAAGCGTGCGCCCAAATTCTGGCAGAGCCTGGGATTGGAGTGGCTGTATCGCTTGCTGCTGCAACCGAGTCGTATCACCCGCCAACTTCGTTTATTACGTTATCTCCGCTGGCACTATACCGGCAATCTCTGACATCACCTCTGCGTTGTTCAGTAGCGCGTTATGCTAAACGCGCTACTTATTCACAACATAATCGCTGCTTTCTCGCACAATCTATTCATTTTTTGAATGCTTTAATTGCCATTTAGGCGATTTTAAGAAACCATTCGCAACAATCATTACAGTGCCGTGGTGTTTTTGGCGCCAACCGTAAAGCGGTCGGTGCTGAATGGCCTGTTATGGCAAAAAAACGATGTACCCATAACGATAACCGGTAATACCGGAAACAATGCAAACACGACAAGAGGATCTATGGCAGAGAATAAATCTGAGCTACAGCGTGGGCTGGAGGCTCGTCATATCGAATTGATAGCCCTTGGGGGGACCATTGGTGTCGGACTGTTTATGGGGGCTGCCAGTACCCTGAAATGGGCTGGACCGTCGGTTCTGCTGGCGTATATCGTCGCTGGGCTGTTCGTCTTCTTCATCATGCGTTCCATGGGGGAGATGTTGTTCCTGGAGCCGGTCACCGGCTCATTCGCCGTTTACGCTCACCGCTATATGAGCCCCTTCTTTGGCTATCTTACCGCATGGTCATATTGGTTTATGTGGATGGCGGTGGGGATCTCGGAGATTACCGCCATTGGGGTCTACGTGCAGTTCTGGTTCCCGGAAATGGCGCAATGGATACCCGCACTGATTGCGGTCGGATTGGTTGCGTTGGCAAACCTCGCAGCAGTTCGCTTGTATGGTGAAATCGAATTCTGGTTTGCCATGATTAAAGTGACCACCATCATTGTGATGATTGTCATTGGCGTAGGGGTTATTTTCTTCGGCTTTGGTAACGGCGGTCAGGCGATTGGCTTTGGCAATTTGACCGAGCATGGCGGCTTCTTCGCGGGTGGCTGGAAAGGGTTCCTGACAGCATTGTGTATTGTTGTGGCGTCTTACCAGGGCGTGGAGCTGATCGGCATCACGGCAGGTGAGGCTAAAAACCCGCAGGTCACGCTACGTAGCGCCGTGGGTAAGGTCCTGTGGCGTATTCTGATTTTCTACGTGGGGGCGATTTTTGTTATTGTCACTATCTTCCCGTGGAATGAGATTGGTAGTAACGGCAGTCCGTTCGTTCTCACTTTTGCCAGGATTGGTATTACGGCAGCCGCTGGGATTATCAACTTTGTGGTCCTGACGGCCGCGCTGTCTGGCTGTAACAGCGGGATGTACAGCTGTGGTCGTATGCTCTATGCGCTGGCAAAGAATCGCCAGTTGCCTGCCGCCGTCGGAAAAGTCTCTCGTCACGGTGTGCCGGTCGCTGGCGTGGCGATTTCTATTGCCATCTTGCTGATTGGCTCGTGCCTGAACTACATCATTCCTAATCCGCAGCGGGTGTTCGTTTATGTCTATAGCGCCAGCGTGCTGCCGGGCATGGTTCCGTGGTTTGTTATCCTGATTAGCCAGTTGCGTTTCCGTCAGGCTCATAAGGAAGCGATAGCCAGCCATCCGTTCCGTTCCATTTTGTTCCCGTGGGCGAATTATTTGACGATGGCATTCCTGATTTGCGTATTAATTGGGATGTACTTTAATGAAGATACCCGGATGTCGCTTTTTGTTGGCATTGGTTTCTTGCTGGCAGTAACGCTCATTTATAAGGTTTTTGGCCTGAATCGCCATGGTGTAGCCCAAAAACTGGAGGAATAAGCGACAAAACGCACAAAGCGTGACCAAACGATAATTTATTTTAAAAAAGCACTAGACAGCAGACCGAGACCTCCGTAATATCCAGCCCCGCAACGGCGCTAAGCGCCCGTAGCTCAGCTGGATAGAGCGCTGCCCTCCGGAGGCAGAGGTCTCAGGTTCGAATCCTGTCGGGCGCACCATTAAGTTAGGTGCCGGAGCTGCGGTGGTTTTAATACCGCGTAAAAGATTTGCAGTGGTGGCTATAGCTCAGTTGGTAGAGCCCTGGATTGTGATTCCAGTTGTCGTGGGTTCGAATCCCATTAGCCACCCCATTAATTTAAAGTTGTGAAATGCGAAGGTGGCGGAATTGGTAGACGCGCTAGCTTCAGGTGTTAGTGTCCTTAGGATGTGGGGGTTCGAGTCCCCCCCCTCGCACCACGACTTAAAGAATTGAACTAAAAATTCAAAAAGCAGTAAAACGGCGAGTAGCGCAGCTTGGTAGCGCAACTGGTTTGGGACCAGTGGGTCGGAGGTTCGAATCCTCTCTCGCCGACCAATTTTGAACCCCGCTTCGGCGGGGTTTTTTGTTTTCTGTTCCTCACTTTTGTACCTCTTCTCCCCCTAATGTCATGAAGTCCTAAAAAGCCGCAATCCCTGGTTTTTACAGTGCAATCACCGCATACGCTGTGTAATAATATGAGGGTAGATGCTCATTCCATCTCTTATGTTCGCCATCAGGCCTCATAAACTCAGGAATGATGCAGAGCCGTTTACGGTGCTTATCGTCCACTGACAGATGTCGCTTTAGCTTCATCAAACACCATGGACATAACGTTGAGTGAAGCACCCATTTATGTTGTCATACAGACCTGTTTAGCGCCTGCTCCAAAAGAGCGGGCGTTTTTTTATGCATATCCGTCCGGAATGATTTTGTGTATGCGGTAGGCCCGGCAGGCGAAGCGCCACCGGGCAAGGGGGAATTACTGCGGAGGGTTGTTGTTCTGCAAGGTCAACATCAGGCCATCACGACGCATTGTTGCAGCCTCTTCCGGCTGATGCAGTCTGTCCAGCGCGTCGGCCAGCCAGGCGTAGTCATATGCATCCGGGCGTTGTTTAAGCGCGGCACGGAAGGCGAGCGTAGCTTCCTGCCATTCACCGTGCTTCATCAATGACTGACCAAGCGTACTCCACAGCAGTGGGCGGTCGCCCACCACTTTAATTTGCTGGCGCAGTACTTTTTCAATCTGTTCCGGGTTGTTGGTTTTCAGACGAGGGATCGGCAGCACCAGGCGGTCGTCATACTGACGTTTCAGACCATCGATGATGATTTGCTGTGCCGTATCGTGATCGTCACACTCAATCAGATGTTCTGCCATCGCCACCTGCAGGGCAACCTGATGACGAGTCTTACGGCTCTGGTTTTTCCACCATGCGCGTAGTCCCTCGCTGCCCTGATCGGCGCGAACCTGATCCATCAGACCCACCCATGCCTGCTGTTCCAGCATCGCACGGTGTTCTTCATCACCCACATGCGCTTTCGCCATTGATGGAATGATATCCAGCAAAGAACTCCACGCACCGGTGCGAATGTAAGCCTGTTCCGCCAGGCGCAAGACTTCCGGATGGCGTGGTGTCACTTCCAGCAGTTTGTCTACGCTGTGGCGTGCGGCATGGTTTTCATTACGCGCCAGCTGCAAACGAACACGGGCGATTTCGACCGGGATCGTATCATTTCCGGCGAGTTCGGCTGCGCGTTCAAGGTGTTGATTAGCGCGAGCCTCATCACCACGCTGCTGAGCCGCTTCTGCCGCCAGAAGGTAATTCACCACCGGTTGTTCTGCGTGATCGGCATTTTTTGACATCAGCTTTTCAACCTGCTGATAGTCGCCTTCTGCCAGTTTAAGCAGCGCCTGCTCGGTCTGCTTACGCGCACGACGGCGTTTACGCCCCACAAACCAGCCGCGAGTATGCGCACCAGTACGGAATATACGGCGCAGCAGCCACTCAATCGCAAAAAGAATGACCATCGCGACGATCAGAATGATCACCAGACCCGTCACGCTGGTTTCGATGTTGTAGTTATCCGTCTGGATCAGAACATAACCCTGATGACCAGCAATCATCGGACCAACGACGATCCCGGCGATCAACAGTACAAAGAGTAATAATACTTTTAGCATCATTATTCTCCCTGCGGCGCGGTTGCCGGAGCATCTGCCTGAGGTACTGGTGCAGGTGCGGCTTCAGCCGGTGATGTGGATGGCTGGGCCAGTAAATTACGCACGCGAGTCTGCATTAGCTTCTCAAGAATAACCTGGCTCTGAAGGGTTTCCGGTACGTCCATGCTGATGCTTTGCTGGCTCAGTTGATCGACCTCTTCAAGGAACGCTTTTGTCGCCGCATCGTCAGTGTCGTAATAGGCGCGAACCCACGTGGAGACATTTTCCAGCGCCTGGCGGTATGTTTCTTCCTGATGGCGAGGAACGGCTTGCGCCGCCACTAGCAGGCGTGAACGGATGTTCTCACGTAAGTAAACATCCTGGTTTGGCGCCAGTAGCGGGACGGCAGTTTCATCACGACGGCGAATGGTGATAAAGCTGTCCATAAAGTTCTGCCAGCTTTTTTGTAGATTGACGCGCCATTCGCTAATGGAGCTGGAAAGCTCGCTGCTGTCAGAATCCATCGGTGAATCATCGGTATCGTTATCAGCCAGACGCAGGTTATCAATTTGGTTAGCGAGCTGGTTTACCTTGAGGATAATACCGTCATAGTCGACCTGAGTTACCGCAGAGAGGCTGGCGATATCGTCGGTAATCGCGCGACGAGCGGCAATTAAACTAGGGTCATTCATGTCAGCCAGGCTGGCGTCGGCGCTTTTCAGCAACGCTGCGGCGGTGGTAACGTCCTGATCGCTCCATAATTTACGCCCCGCCAGTTTCACCAGAAAATCGGCCTGCGCCAGCAGCCAGGTTTTGGCATCGCTTCCGGAGATAGTGGCGATTTTTTGCTGAACCTCATCAAGCTGTTTGGCCAGCGCAGTCCGCTGGCGATTGGCTTCATCCAGCTGTGTTGCCTGCTGCTTAATAATGCCTTCCAGCTCGGTCTTTTGGGTTTCTTGCGCTTTTTGCAGCGCCATGAGCTGGTTTGCCAGCGCATCACTGGTTGCAGTCTGCGTAGTGGCCTGCTGTTTCCCCCAGCCATACAGCCCCACGCCTGCCGCCAGCGCAATAGCAATCGCCACAGCGCTTAGAATCAGTGCGGTACTGTTCTTACTCTTTTTTTCAGTGTTGTTGACTGGCTGTGATGTGGTGTCCACGGCCTCCCTGGTCTCTTCAACCACGGCGGAGGTTTTTTCTTGTTCCGTCATTATGGCATCCCATTATGAGAGTTATTGTAATGCGCGTAGTATCGCATCGTTGTCGGCGTTATCAGCGACCTTAATATCTTGCCAGCCCAGTTCCCGGGCGAGGTTCGCCAGACGCTCACTGACGACCAGCAGCCGACAGCGTAGTAACCAGTGCTCACGATACCACTGCGGAATAAGCGCCCAGAGCTGCTGTAGCATCTCTCCGCTGGTGACAACCACCGTCTTCACCCCGCGTGATTGCCAGCGCATCGCTTCCTCCGCGCCATCGTAATGTTTTGCACTGCGTTGATAACATTCACAAAAATCGACATCAGCTCCGCGTGCAGTCAGGGTTTCACCTATCAGCTCGCGGCCACCGTTGCCGCGTAATATCAGCGCGCGTTTTCCCGCAATATTTTGTAATTCAGGTAATTGTAGCAAGACTTCGCTAATTTCCCGATCCAACGGATAGTGAATATTGCACCCGCTCACGGTGTGCAACACCAGCGCCGTTGTACGGCCGATGGCAAAATAGCGCGGGAGAGTGGACCAACTTACCCCTTGCCGCTGAAGTTGAGCATCGGCAAAGGTCACGGCGTGCTGTGAGAGGGCAAAAACCAGATCGTTTTCGGTGAGCGCCGAAAGCCGGGAGGCAAGCGTTGGCAGTTCCCGGCCCGGCGCGAACTCAATAAGCGGAAAGCTCCAGGCCACCTGCCCCAGTGTGCGCAGACGGCTCACTAACTCTTCCCCAGCGGGAGATGGGCGGGTGACCAGAATACTCATGCGGGGGCATCTCCGTTATAAACTTCCGCCAGAATGGCGCGTGCACCGTTTTCCAGCAGCTCTTCTGCCAGAGATATACCCATTTTTTCCGCATCCTGCGCTGCGCCACGACGTTCTCCACATACCATCTGTGAACCATCTGGCGCACCGACTAACGCGCGTAGCCAAATCTCACCGTTGATGAGTTCCGCATAGCTGCCGATAGGAACCTGGCATCCCCCTTCCAGGCGGGTGTTCATGGCACGTTCTGCTTTTACGCGCAGGGCGGTTTCTTCATGGTTGAGTGGCGCTAACAGTGCCTGAGTGCGCTGATCGTCGAGTCGACATTCGATACCCACAGCGCCTTGTCCGACCGCAGGCAGAGACACTTCTGGTGCCAGTGCTGCGCGGATTCGCGACTCCAGCCCTAAGCGTTTTAATCCAGCGACGGCCAGAATAATGGCGTCGTAGTCGCCGTTGTCCAGTTTACCGAGGCGAGTACCTACGTTGCCGCGCAGCGAGCGGATGATGAGATCCGGGCGCTGTTTTGCCAACTGGCACTGGCGACGTAAGCTGGACGTGCCAACGATGCTACCTGCTGGCAGCTCATCCAGCGTGTTGTATTTATTTGAGACGAAAGCATCACGCGGATCTTCACGCTCGCAAATAGTAACCAGCCCAAGACCCTCAGGAAATTCGACCGGCACATCCTTCATGGAATGCACGGCGATATCTGCGCGTTTTTCCAGCAGTGCGACTTCCAGCTCTTTAACAAACAAACCTTTACCCCCGACTTTTGCCAGTGGGGTATCCAGAATCACGTCGCCACGGGTCACCATGGGAACCAGTTCAACGACCAGACCGGGGTGGTTTGCCATTAAGGCGTCTTTGACATAATGTGCCTGCCAGAGCGCAAGGGGGCTTTGGCGTGTGGCAATTCTCAAAACATTGTCTAACATGCTTGTTACCGTCATTATCAATCATTGACCATCCTAACATCCTTATCAAAGGGATGTCAGCGTTACGCTCAAACGTAAGTGAGAGGAAAAGGCGCTGCATCATCACTGGCAGTGATTAATGACGAGAAACCTCCCGACCGTATGAAGGAATTTACACGTAACGAACGGTGCTACACTTGTATGTAGCGCATCTTTCTTTACGGTCAATGAGCAAGGTGTTAAATTGATCACGTTTTAGACCATTTTTTCGGCTGTACTCCCTAAAAAAATGGGGGTGAAAAAACGGTAACGGTTATTTTTGACATACGGTTTATCCGAATTGCTGAAGATTGTTGATGAGCGCTTGCGCCGCAGCAATCGACAACATGATGGATAGCAACATCAGGCGATACGTCTTGTACCTCTATATTGAGACTCTGAAACAGAGACTGGATGCCATAAATCAACTGCGTGTGGATCGCGCGCTTGCTGCCATGGGACCTGCCTTCCAGCAGGTATACAGTCTGCTGCCGACATTATTGCACTACCACCACCCACTGATGCCGGGTTACCTCGATGGTAACGTTCCCAAAGGCATATGCTTTTACACGCCTGATGAAACCCAACGCCACTACCTGAATGAGCTGGAACTGTACCGCGGTATGTCACCGCAGGACCCTCCAAAGGGCGAACTGCCGATCACCGGCGTTTACTCTATGGGCAGCACCTCTTCCGTAGGGCAAAGCTGTTCCTCAGACCTCGATATCTGGGTCTGCCATCAATCCTGGCTGGATAGCGAAGAGCGGCAGCTGCTGCAACGTAAATGCAGCCTGCTGGAAAGTTGGGCCGCCTCGCTGGGCGTGGAAGTCAGTTTCTTCCTGATTGATGAAAACCGTTTCCGCCATAATGAAAGCGGCAGTCTGGGTGGTGAGGACTGTGGCTCGACGCAGCATATTCTGCTGCTTGATGAATTCTATCGCACCGCTGTGCGCCTCGCAGGTAAACGTATTTTGTGGAATATGGTGCCTGGCGATGAAGAAGAGCATTACGACGATTACGTCATGACGCTCTACGCGCAGGGGGTGTTAACGCCAAACGAATGGCTGGATCTGGGGGGACTCAGTTCGCTTTCCGCCGAAGAGTACTTTGGTGCCAGCCTCTGGCAGTTGTACAAGAGTATCGATTCCCCGTACAAAGCGGTGCTGAAAACGCTGCTGCTGGAAGCCTATTCCTGGGAATACCCCAATCCACGCCTGTTGGCGAAAGACATTAAACAGCGCCTGCACGACGGCGAGATTGTCTCTTTTGGTCTCGACCCATACTGCATGATGCTGGAGCGCGTTACCGAGTACCTCACGGCGATCGAAGATCCGACGCGCCTGGATTTAGTACGTCGATGTTTCTACTTAAAAGTCTGTGAGAAACTGAGCCGTGAACGCGCCTGCGTGGGCTGGCGTCGTGAAGTGTTAAGTCAGTTAGTACAAGAGTGGGGTTGGGATGAAGCCCGCCTGACGATGCTGGATAACCGCGCCAACTGGAAAATTGACCAGGTACGCGAAGCGCACAACGAACTGCTCGACGCAATGATGCAGAGCTATCGTAATTTGATCCGTTTTGCGCGCCGCAACAATCTTAGCGTCAGCGCTAGTCCGCAGGATATTGGCGTGCTGACCCGTAAGCTGTATGCCGCTTTTGAAGCCTTGCCCGGCAAAGTGACGCTGGTGAACCCGCAGATCTCACCGGATCTCTCAGAACCCAATCTGACCTTTATCCACGTGCCGCCAGGTCGCGCCAACCGTTCGGGTTGGTATCTCTACAACCGTGCGCCTAACATGGATTCGATCATCAGCCATCAGCCGCTGGAATATAACCGCTACCTCAATAAGCTGGTGGCGTGGGCGTGGTTTAACGGTCTGCTGACATCGCGTACGCATTTGTTTATTAAGGGTAACGGTATTGTCGACTTGCCGAAGCTGCAGGAGATGGTCGCCGATGTCTCGCACCACTTCCCGCTGCGTCTGCCGGCACCAACGCCGAAAGCGCTGTACAGTCCGTGCGAAATTCGCCATCTGGCGATTATCGTCAACCTCGAATATGACCCGACGGCGGCGTTTCGCAATCAGGTCGTGCATTTTGATTTCCGTAAGCTGGATGTCTTCAGCTTTGGCGAAGAGCAAAATTGCCTGGTGGGTAGCGTAGACCTGCTGTATCGCAACTCGTGGAATGAAGTGCGAACCCTGCACTTCAACGGCGAGCAGGCGATGATTGAAGCGTTAAAAACGATTCTGGGCAAAATGCATCAGGATGCCGCGCCGCCGGATAGCGTTGACGTGTTCTGTTACAGCCAGCATTTGCGTGGTTTGATCCGCACGCGTGTCCAGCAACTGGTGTCTGAGTGCATCGAACTGCGCCTGTCCAGTACGCGCCAGGAAACCGGACGCTTCAAAGCGCTGCGCGTTTCCGGTCAGACGTGGGGCCTGTTCTTCGAACGCCTGAACGTCTCGGTGCAGAAACTGGAAAACGCCATTGAATTCTATGGCGCGATTTCGCACAACAAATTGCACGGTCTTTCCGTCCAGGTTGAGACCAACCATGTGAAATTGCCGTCGGTGGTGGACGGTTTTGCCAGCGAAGGGATCATTCAGTTCTTTTTTGAAGAGACGGGTGATGAGCAGGGCTTTAACATCTACATTCTTGACGAGAGTAACCGTGTCGAGGTGTATCACCACTGTGAAGGCAGTAAAGAAGAGCTGGTGCGGGATGTCAGCCGCTTCTATTCATCGTCGCACGATCGCTTCACTTACGGCTCCAGTTTTATCAACTTTAACCTGCCGCAGTTTTATCAGATTGTGAAAACTGACGGGCGCGCACAGGTGATCCCGTTCCGCACTCAGCCGATTAGTCCGGTCCCGCAAACCAGTCAGGATAACGACACGCCGCTGTTGCAGCAGTATTTCTCGTGAGTTAACTTTCCCGGTGGCGCTACGCTTACCGGGTCTACCGTAGGCCGGATAAGCGAAGCGCATCCGGCACTACAACTTAACGGAAGCTCACCTCTTCACCCGCTTGCTGCGTTGCCGCCTGTTCCAGCAGATCCCAGAAGGTTTCACCGCTGCGGTCGCAAATCCACTCGTCGCCTTTCAGGTCAAAATGGTAACCGCCCTGTTTAGTGGCCAACCATACCTGGTGCAGCGGCTCCTGACGGTTAATGATAATTTTGCTGCCATTTTCGAAGCTGATGGTCAGTACGCCACCGTTGATCTCACAATCGATATCGCTGTCGCCGTCCCAGTCGTCCAGACGCTCTTCAATGGTCATCCACAGGGTGTCGGCAAGGCGATGAAATTCACTGTCGTTCATTTTTTTATCCTGTTTTTCGTGATGGTCGCAGTATAACGCGGAATAAATCACGTTGCAGTTTTTAGCCAAACTCTTGCTTTTACGCCTTCTCCTGCGATGATAGAAAACAGAAAGCATGAACTTACAGGCAATACATAATGAAAAACGTGTTTCAGGCACTCGCTGTACTTTTTACACTGTTCAGCCTGACGGGCTGTGGTCTGAAGGGACCTCTCTATTTCCCGCCAGCAGACAAAAACGCGCCGCCTCCGACGAAGAGCATTCAGTCGCCAGCACAATCTACGACGCCGGATAAAAACGATCGTGGAATCAGTGATGGGCCTTCTCAGGTGAATTACTGACGGTAAGTTTCTGTACCCGCGTGAACGGAGTAAACAATGCAATTCTCTAAAATGCATGGCCTTGGCAACGATTTTATGGTCGTCGACGCGGTAACGCAGAATGTCTTTTTTTCACCCGAGCTGATCCGTCGCTTGTCTGACAGGCATCTGGGTGTTGGGTTCGATCAACTGCTGGTCGTCGAGCCGCCGTACGATCCGGAGCTGGATTTCCATTACCGCATTTTTAATGCTGATGGCAGCGAAGTCTCGCAGTGTGGCAATGGCGCTCGTTGCTTTGCCCGTTTTGTGCGCCTGAAAGGGCTGACGAATAAGCGTGATATTCGAGTCAGTACCGCGAATGGCCGCATGGTATTAAGCGTAACGGACGACGAGCTGGTGCGGGTGAATATGGGCGAACCCAACTTTGAACCCTCGCAGGTCCCTTTTCGTGCCAATAAAGCAGAGAAGACCTATATTATGCGAGTGGCCGAGCAGACAGTATTGTGCGGCGTGGTTTCAATGGGGAATCCGCATTGCGTGATTCAGGTTGATGATGTTGATACGGCCACGGTGGAAACACTGGGACCGGTTCTGGAAAGCCATGAACGCTTCCCTGAACGCGCCAATATCGGCTTTATGCAAGTGGTCAAGCGTGAGCATATCCGACTGCGTGTTTATGAGCGTGGCGCGGGTGAAACGCAGGCTTGCGGCAGCGGCGCGTGTGCGGCTGTCGCTGTCGGTATTCAGCAGGGCCTGCTGGCAGATGAAGTGA
Source organism: Citrobacter sp. RHBSTW-00671 (assembly GCF_014103415.1). Taxonomy (NCBI): domain Bacteria; kingdom Pseudomonadati; phylum Pseudomonadota; class Gammaproteobacteria; order Enterobacterales; family Enterobacteriaceae; genus Citrobacter; species Citrobacter sp. RHBSTW-00671. Next base: position 426,330 of record NZ_JABXPR010000001.1, on the reverse strand, counting down.
GGGTGGAATTACCGGGCGGTCGACTTGATATCGCCTGGAAAGGTCCGGGTCATCCGTTATATATGACTGGCCCGGCGGCACATGTCTACGACGGATTTATTCACTTATGAAGCAACCAGGGGAAGAACTACAGGAAACGCTCATGGAACTGGACGACCGGGCGGTCGTCGATTATCTGCAACGTAATCCTGAGTTTTTTATCCGTAATGCTCAAGCGGTTGAAGCGATGCGCGTCCCGCATCCGGTGCGGGGCACGGTCTCTTTAGTTGAATGGCATATGGCGCGGGCACGCAATCATATCAACGTGCTGGAAGAGAACATGGCGTTGTTGATGGAACAAGCGAATGCCAACGAAAGCTTGTTCTATCGACTGTTAAATCTGCAAGGACGACTGGTGTCCGCGAACAGTCTCGACGACATGCTGATGCGACTTCATCGCTGGGCGCGTGAGTTAGGGCTGGCGGGAGCGACGGTTCGTCTGTTTCCGGATCGCTGGCGACTTGGCGCGCCCTCGAAATTCACCCATCTGGCATTAAGCCGCCAGGCTTTCGAACCGCTGCGCATTCAGCGTCTGGGCCAGTCACAGCACTACCTTGGACCACTCCACGGCCCGGAATTGTTAGTCATGATGCCGGAAGCGAAAGCCATCGGCTCGGTGGCAATGTCGATGTTGGGGCCAGATGGCTCTCTTGGTGTCATGTTGTTCAGTAGCCGTGATGCCAATCATTACCAGCAGGGGCAGGGCACGCAGTTATTGCAGGAAATCTCGCTGATGTTGCCGGAACTGCTGGAGCGTTGGATTGAACGCGTATGACCGATTCACCCCTTTCTCAGGATGTGGCGCGCTTTTTGCGCTATCTGGGCGTTGAGCGCCAGCTTAGCCCGATCACATTGCTAAATTATCAGCGTCAGCTTGATGCCATCATTGCGTTAGCCGGAGAAACCGGTCTGCAAAGCTGGCAGCAGTGTGACGCTTCGATGGTTCGTAGTTTTGCCGTGCGTAGTCGCCGTAAAGGACTGGGGCCAGCCAGTCTGGCTTTGCGCCTGTCTGCACTGCGCAGTTTCTTCGACTGGATGGTTAATCAGGGCGAGCTGAACGCTAATCCGGCAAAAAGTGTTTCCGCGCCGAAAGCGCCGCGCCATTTGCCCAAAAATATCGACGTTGATGATGTTAATCGCCTGCTGGATATCGATCTCAACGATCCCCTCGCCGTGCGCGACCGGGCGATGTTGGAAGTGATGTACGGCGCAGGGCTGCGTCTGTCTGAACTGGTGGGGCTGGATATTAAACATCTCGATCTTGATACTGGCGAAGTATGGGTGATGGGCAAGGGCAGTAAAGAACGCCGTCTGCCGATTGGCCGCAATGCGGTGGCGTGGATTGAGCACTGGTTGGATCTGCGCGGACTGTTTGGCAGCGATGACGATGCGCTGTTCCTGTCAAAACTGGGCAAACGCATCTCTGCGCGTAACGTGCAGAAACGCTTTGCCGAGTGGGGGATTAAACAGGGGCTTAACAGTCACGTGCATCCCCACAAATTGCGCCACTCTTTTGCGACACATATGCTGGAGTCGAGCGGCGATCTGCGCGGTGTGCAGGAGTTATTGGGGCATGCCAACCTCTCAACGACCCAAATCTATACCCATCTTGACTTTCAACACCTGGCTTCAGTGTACGATGCGGCGCATCCACGCGCCAAACGGGGGAAATAATGCGTTTTTACCGGCCTTTGGGGCACATTTCTGCGCTCACCTTTGACCTTGATGACACCCTTTACGATAACCGTCCCGTTATCACACGCACCGAGCAGGAAGCGCTCGCTTTTGTCCAAAATTACCATCCCGCGCTGCGCACGTTGCAAAATAGTGACCTCCAGCGCTTACGCCAGGTTGTGCGCGACGCTGAGCCGGAAATCTACCACGATGTTACCCAATGGCGTCACCGAGCCGTCGAGCGCGCTATGCTGGAGGCGGGGCTGTCAGAGGCAGAAGCCAGAATGGGGGCGAATGCAGCGATGATGAATTTCGCCAAATGGCGTAGCCGTATCGACGTCCCGCAGACAACGCATGACACGTTAAAGGCACTGGCTCGCAAATGGCCGCTGGTGGCGATCACCAACGGTAATGCGCAACCAGAGCTGTTTGGCCTGGGCGATTATTTTGAGTTTGTACTTCGTGCGGGCCCGGATGGGCGATCAAAACCGTTCAGCGACATGTACTCGCTGGCCGCGGAAAAACTGAATCTACCTGTGGGGGAAATCCTGCATGTGGGTGATGACCTGACGACAGACGTTGCCGGTGCCATTCGTTGCGGCATGCAGGCTTGCTGGATCAAACCGGAAAATGCCGACCTGATGCAAACCGCTGACAGCCGTTTACTTCCGCATATTGAAATTTCACAGTTGGCATCTCTGACCTCGCTGATATAATCACCAACAACTCTGTATAAATTCCCAGGGGTCCGGTGGGGCCCTGTTGATTCCGGCGGTGCCAATGGACGTTTCTTACCTGCTCGATAGCCTCAATGACGAACAGCGCCAGGCTGTGGCCGCGCCACGCAGCAACATGCTGGTTCTGGCGGGCGCGGGGAGTGGTAAAACGCGTGTGCTGGTGCACCGTATCGCCTGGTTACTGACGGTTGAGAACAACTCGCCGTACTCCATTATGGCGGTGACGTTTACCAACAAAGCGGCGGCGGAAATGCGTCACCGTATTGGTCAGATCATGGGCACCAGCCAGGGCGGTATGTGGGTGGGGACCTTCCACGGTCTGGCGCACCGTCTGCTGCGTGCGCACCATATGGATGCCAACCTGCCGCAGGATTTCCAGATCCTCGACAGCGAAGACCAGTTGCGTCTGCTTAAGCGCCTGATCAAAGCAATGAATCTGGATGAGAAGCAGTGGCCGCCGCGTCAGGCGATGTGGTTCATCAACAGCCAGAAAGACGAAGGGCTGCGCCCGCACCATTTACAGAGCTACGGAAATCCAGTTGAGCAAACCTGGCAGAAAGTCTATCAGGCCTACCAGGAAGCGTGCGACCGTGCGGGGCTGGTGGATTTCGCCGAGCTGCTGCTGCGTGCCCATGAACTGTGGCTCAACAAGCCGCATATCCTGCAGCACTACCGCGAACGCTTTACCAATATCCTGGTGGACGAATTCCAGGATACCAACAACATTCAGTACGCGTGGATCCGCCTGCTGGCGGGCGACAGCGGCAAAGTGATGATCGTGGGTGATGACGACCAGTCAATTTACGGCTGGCGCGGCGCGCAGGTTGAAAACATCCAGCGCTTCCTCACTGACTTCCCCGGCGCAGAAACCATTCGTCTGGAGCAGAACTACCGTTCGACCAACAACATCCTCAGCTCGGCCAACGCCCTGATTGAAAACAACAACGGGCGTCTGGGTAAAAAGCTGTGGACCGACGGCGTCGACGGCGAACCGATCTCTCTGTATTGCGCATTCAACGAACTCGATGAAGCGCGCTTTGTGGTTAACCGCATCAAAACCTGGCAGGACAACGGCGGCGCGCTGGAACAATGCGCCATTCTGTATCGCAGCAACGCCCAGTCGCGCGTACTGGAAGAGGCGCTGTTACAGGCTAGCATGCCGTACCGTATCTACGGTGGAATGCGCTTCTTTGAACGCCAGGAAATCAAAGATGCGCTCTCTTACCTGCGTCTGATCGCTAACCGCAACGATGATGCTGCGTTTGAACGCGTGGTGAATACACCGACGCGCGGGATTGGCGATCGTACGCTGGATGTGGTGCGCCAGACCTCCCGTGACCGCCAGCTAACGCTGTGGCAGGCCTGTCGTGAGCTGTTGCAGGAAAAAGCCCTTGCGGGTCGCGCTGCCAGCGCTCTACAGCGCTTTATGGAGCTGATTGAGGCACTGGCGCAGGAGACCGCCGATATGCCTCTGCACGTGCAGACTGACCGGGTGATTAAAGACTCCGGCTTGCGCATGATGTACGAGCAGGAAAAAGGCGAGAAAGGCCAGACGCGTATCGAAAACTTAGACGAACTGGTGACGGCAACGCGCCAGTTCAGCTACAACGAAGAAGACGAAGACTTAATGCCGCTGCAGGCGTTCCTGTCTCACGCCGCGCTGGAAGCGGGCGAAGGGCAGGCGGATACCTGGCAGGACGCGGTACAGCTGATGACGCTGCACTCGGCGAAAGGTCTGGAGTTCCCGCAGGTGTTTATCGTGGGAATGGAAGAAGGCATGTTCCCCAGCCAGATGTCGCTGGACGAAGGTGGTCGCCTCGAAGAAGAGCGCCGCCTGGCTTACGTCGGTGTAACCCGCGCGATGCAGAAGCTGACGCTGACCTATGCCGAGACGCGTCGTCTGTACGGCAAAGAGGTTTACCATCGTCCGTCGCGCTTTATCGGCGAACTGCCGGAAGCGTGCGTTGAAGAGGTTCGCCTGCGTGCCACGGTTAGCCGCCCGGTGAGTCATCAGCGGATGGGCACGCCAATGGCGGAAAATGATACCGGCTACAAGCTCGGCCAGCGCGTGCGCCACGCTAAGTTTGGCGAGGGCACCATCGTTAATCTGGAAGGAAGCGGCGAACACAGTCGTTTGCAGGTCGCATTCCAGGGGCAGGGGATCAAATGGCTGGTTGCCGCCTACGCCAGACTGGAAACGGTATGATCGCCTGATGTCGCTGCGCTTATCAGGCCTACGCAGAACGTAATATTTTGATTTGTAGGCCGGATAAGGCGAAGCCGACATCCGGCAACCTGTCGGTTAATATTCTGAAATCATAGATAAATAATTCCCCTCTGCTAACCTTTCTGTATAAGGGGAAATTATTACTTTTTCGCCATCCGTTGCGTGTTGACGTCAAAATTTTGCTGGCGTAACATGCGCGCACGATTACGCTAAGAGGACATTCGCCTTGGACACACCCAGTAGATACTGGCTCATTATCCTGTCATCCAGGATCAACTCCTAAGGCTATCCCTTTTTGCTGATAGCCTTCGCGGTTGTCAGCGACCTTCTGTTTTTTCCCGTCGCGCTGAGTCAGGCTGTTTAATGGTCTGAAACCCAATTTGTTTCTGTGTGCCCTCCGAACTGTCCGATAATTTTTTGCATTGGGAGTCCCGGTCATGCTGAGCGCATTTCAACTGGAAAACAATCGTTTAACTCGCCTTGAGGCGGATGAGATCGAGCACCTGGCCAGTTCGGTTTGGGTCGATTTAGTCGAGCCGGATGACGAAGAACGAAACCGTGTGCAAAAGGACTTGGGCCAGAATCTGGCTACGCGCCCTGAACTGGAAGACATCGAAGCATCCGCACGTTTTTTTGAAGACGAAGACGGTTTGCACATCCACTCCTTCTTCTTTTATGAAGACGCCGACGATCACGCGGGCAACTCAACCGTCGCATTTACCATTCGCGAAGGTCGCTTGTTTACCCTGCGCGAGCGCGAACTGCCGGCTTTCCGCCTGTACCGCATGCGTGCGCGCAATCAGGCGATGGTGGATGGCAACGCCTACGAGCTGCTGCTCGACCTGTTCGAAACCAAAATCGAACAGCTGGCGGATGAAATAGAAAACATCTACAGCGATCTGGAAAAACTCAGTCGCGTGATTATGGAAGGGCGTCAGGGTGATGAGTACGACGAAGCGCTATCGACGCTTGCGGAGCTGGAAGATATCGGCTGGAAGGTACGCCTGTGTCTGATGGATACCCAGCGCGCACTGAACTTTCTGGTGCGTAAAGCGCGTCTGCCGGGCAGTCAGCTGGAGCAGGCGCGTGAGATCCTGCGCGATATCGAGTCCCTGTTGCCGCACAACGAATCACTGTTCCAGAAGGTTAACTTCCTGATGCAGGCGGCGATGGGCTTTATCAACATCGAGCAGAACCGCATCATCAAGATCTTCTCGGTGGTTTCTGTCGTGTTCCTGCCGCCGACGCTGGTCGCTTCCAGCTACGGGATGAACTTTGAGTTTATGCCAGAGCTGCACTGGAGCTTCGGTTATCCTGGCGCGATTGTCTTTATGATGCTCGCGGGTCTGGCGCCGTATCTGTACTTTAAGCGCAAGAACTGGCTGTAATAACTGTGCTTTATCCGGCCTACGGCGATGTGCTTTTGTAGGCCGGATAAGCGAAGCGCCATCCGGCACTCCCCTAGCTCCGACGAATCCGTCGTTGCGTATAAATCGCATCCATCACGAAAATTGCCAGCGCCACCCAGATAAAGGCGAAGGTGACCATTTTATCCGCTCCCGGCACTTCACCGTAGAACGTTACCGCCAGCAGGAACATCAGCGTTGGCCCTATATACTGGAAAAAGCCCAGCGTGGACAGACGTAGACGGGTTGCCGCACCGGTAAAGCACAGCAGCGGGATTGTGGTCACGACACCCGCAGCAATCAGCAGCAGATTAAGCGACATGGGGTTCTGACCCATATGGCTGGTCGGGCTGTCTGCGATACCAAACAGATAGATGGCCGCAACGGGCAAGAGCCACAGGGTTTCGATCAGCATGCCGGTTTGCGCTTCGACAGCGATTTTCTTGCGTACCAAACCATAAAAAGCAAAGCTGAATGCCAGCCCCAGCGCAATTATTGGCAGGGAGCCAAAGGTCCATAGCTGCACCAGCACGCCACAAGCGGCTAATAAGACCGCAAGCCACTGCATACGACGGAAGCGTTCTCCGAGGAAAATCATCCCCAACACGATATTCACCAGCGGGTTAATAAAGTAACCGAGGCTGGCTTCCAGCATATGGTGGTTATTGACCGCCCAGATAAAGAGCAGCCAGTTTCCGCCGATTAGGACCGCCGAGAGCGCCAGCAGAAAAATCTTCTTTGGCGTTTGCAGCAGCGTTTTGACACCTGACCATTGGCGACTAACGCTCATCAGCGCCACCATAAAGAAAAATGACCAGATAACGCGGTGCGTCAGGATCTCATCCGCCGGGACGTAGTAAATCAGTTTGAAGTAGGCGGGAGCGATACCCCAAATAAAATAGGCAGCAAGAGCGAGTAACACGCCCTGCCGCGTTTGTTTAGCATCCATTGGGAGAACTCATTGCAGAAAAGTAACCGTAGTTTACCTTTTTTCAGGCGCTTACCCCACCATATAAGTGGCAGTTGCACTGGCGATATAAAGCTGTTCTTCGTTATGCAGTTCCACCCGTGCGACTGCCACTTTATTGCCTGCTCGCAGCAGACTGCTGGTGGCCGTAAAGCGATTCCCTCTGCCTGGTCGCAGGTAATCAACGCGCAGATCGATGGTGCCCATTCGTGACATGCGCTGGCGTAACTCGTCCTCGCTGATGGTCTCGTGGCGGGTTAGCGTACTGCCAACGCACACCAGCCCGGCGGCAACGTCCAGCGCTGAGGCGATCACCCCGCCGTGCAGGATGCTTTGTGCCCAGTTGCCGACCATCATCGGTTGGTTATTAAACGCTAATTGCGCAAATTCTTTTTCATAACGTTCCAGTTCCAGCCCCAATGCCCGATTAAACGGCATATGATAGACAAACATTTCACCCACTAATTTAAGGGCTTGCTCAGCAGTAAGAACAGCAGACATACGATCCCGATACCTTATTGGTTAATGAAATGTTGATATTATGCTTATTATTTGTTGTTTTCTACTTTAGGACGGGATAACTAACGAGGAACTAGCTAAGTATGTAGAATACTTGGCAGATAATTATACAATTCATCAATATTTTGGTTCAGGAGAACACTACCGATGCGGGCGATTCTGGGTTGGTTACTACCAGCAGTCATGCTGCCGTTGACCGCGTATGCGCAGGAAGCGACAGTGAAAGAGATTCATGATGCACCAGCAGTGAGAGGCAGTATTATCGCCAATATGCTGCAAGAACACGATAATCCTTTCACGCTGTACCCCTATGACACCAACTATCTCATCTACACCAATACCAGCGACATGAACAAAGAGGCGATCAGCAGCTATAACTGGTCGGATAATGCGCGCAAAGATGAGGTTAAGTTTCAACTAAGCCTGGCATTTCCGCTTTGGCGCGGGATTTTGGGCCCGAATTCAGTGCTCGGTGGTTCATATACTCAGAAATCCTGGTGGCAGCTTTCTAATAGTGAAGAGTCTTCACCGTTTCGTGAAACTAACTACGAGCCACAGCTGTTTCTGGGTTTCGCCACGGATTATCGCTTTGCTGGCTGGACGCTACGTGATGTCGAAATGGGCTATAACCATGATTCAAATGGCCGATCCGATCCCACCTCGCGCAGCTGGAACCGCCTGTACACTCGTCTGATGGCTGAAAATGGCAACTGGCTGGTGGAGGTTAAACCGTGGTACGTCATCGGCAGCACTGACGATAACCCCGACATCACCAAATACATGGGCTACTACCAGCTGAAAATGGGCTATCACCTCGGTGATGCCGTCATCAGCGTGAAAGGCCAGTACAACTGGAATACCGGTTACGGTGGTGCTGAAATCGGCGCGAGCTACCCGATCACTAAGCATGTTCGCTTCTACACCCAGGTCTATAGCGGCTACGGCGAATCGCTGATCGACTACAATTTCAATCAGACGCGTGTGGGTGTGGGTGTGATGCTCAACGATATCTTCTGATAGGTTTGATAGCATTTTAATCATTGCAGTTTCTCTCTCAGGCGCTGAAAATAGCGCCTGTTTTTCTTTAAGGCTAATGGGGTTAATGTGGCGCAGGCGGAAGTGTTGAATCTGGAAATGGGCGCTAAACAGGTTTTGCAGGAAACCTTTGGCTACCAACAGTTTCGCCCTGGGCAGGAAGAAATCATCGATACTGTGCTTTCTGGTCGCGACTGCCTGGTCGTCATGCCGACCGGTGGTGGTAAATCCCTGTGCTATCAAATCCCCGCATTATTGCTGAACGGACTCACCGTTGTTGTCTCGCCGCTTATTTCCCTGATGAAAGATCAGGTCGACCAATTATTAGCAAACGGCGTGGCGGCGGCATGTCTGAACTCTACCCAAAGTCGTGAACAGCAGCTTGAGGTCATGGCTGGCTGTCGCAGCGGGCAAATTCGTTTGCTGTACATTGCGCCCGAACGTTTGATGCTGGATAACTTCCTCGAACATCTGGCGCACTGGAATCCGGTGTTGCTGGCCGTTGATGAAGCGCACTGCATCTCGCAATGGGGGCACGATTTCCGCCCCGAGTACGCTGCGCTGGGCCAGTTACGTCAGCGTTTCCCAACCCTGCCGTTTGTAGCGCTGACCGCGACCGCGGATGACACCACCCGCCTGGATATTGTGCGTCTGCTGGGGTTGAACGATCCGCTCATTCAGATCAGCAGTTTTGACCGGCCAAATATTCGCTACATGCTGATGGAGAAGTTTAAGCCGCTCGATCAGCTGATGCGCTACGTGCAAGAGCAGCGCGGTAAGTCCGGCATTATCTATTGCAACAGCCGCGCTAAAGTAGAAGACACCGCTGCGCGTCTGCAAAGCCGCGGCATCAGCGCGGGGGCCTATCATGCCGGGCTGGAAAACAGTGTACGTGCTGAAGTGCAGGAGAAATTCCAGCGCGATGACCTGCAAATCGTGGTGGCGACTGTAGCGTTCGGGATGGGAATCAACAAACCTAACGTACGCTTTGTGGTGCATTTTGATATCCCGCGTAACATCGAATCCTATTACCAGGAAACCGGCCGCGCCGGGCGTGACGGCCTGCCTGCGGAAGCGATGCTGTTTTACGATCCGGCTGATATGGCATGGCTGCGCCGTTGCCTGGAAGAAAAACCAGCCGGGCAGTTACTGGATATTGAACGGCATAAACTCAATGCGATGGGAGCGTTTGCCGAGGCGCAAACCTGTCGTCGTCTGGTATTGCTGAATTATTTTGGTGAAGGGCGTCAGGAGCCGTGCGGCAACTGCGATATTTGCCTCGATCCGCCAAAACAGTACGATGGCTTAATGGATGCGCGTAAGGCGCTGTCGACAATCTATCGCGTCAACCAACGCTTTGGTATGGGGTATGTCGTGGAAGTCTTACGCGGAGCCAATAACCAACGTATTCGCGAGCTGGCCCATGACAAGCTGCCGGTCTATGGCATTGGTCGTGAACAGAGCCATGAACATTGGGTGAGCGTTATTCGCCAGCTTATTCATCTTGGGCTGGTGACGCAGAATATTGCCCACCACTCCGCGTTACAGTTAACCGAAGCCGCGCGTCCGGTGTTGCGCGGTGATGTTGCGTTACAGCTGGCCGTGCCGCGTATCGTGGCGCTGAAACCGCGTGCGATGCAGAAATCCTTTGGCGGCAACTACGACCGCAAGCTCTTCGCCAAATTGCGTAAGCTGCGTAAAGCGATTGCCGATGAAGAAAATATCCCGCCGTACGTGGTTTTCAATGATGCGACGCTGATAGAAATGGCCGAGCAGATGCCGGTTTCTCCGAGCGAAATGTTAAGCGTCAACGGCGTGGGCATGCGTAAACTTGAGCGTTTCGGCAAAGAGTTTATGGCGCTTATTCGTGCACACGTTGATGGCGACGACGAAGAGTAGTCAGCCGGGCAAAAAAGTGCCAGGATGGTGACTCACTGAACTATTTCCCCCGCGAGTCATTTTTATGTTAACGCTATTTTTCACCGTTGCGTTGGTGCATATCGTTGCACTGATGAGTCCCGGTCCCGATTTTTTCTTTGTCTCTCAAACGGCTGTGAGCCGTTCGCGTAAAGAAGCGATGATGGGTGTGCTGGGTATTACCTGTGGCGTCATGGTATGGGCTGGCGTGGCACTGCTCGGTTTACACCTGATCATCGAAAAAATGGCCTGGCTGCATACCATTATTATGGTCGGCGGGGGGCTGTATCTGTGTTGGATGGGCTACCAGATGCTGCGCGGCGCGTTTAAAAAACAGGACGTTGCTGCTCCCACTCCACAGGTTGAGCTGGCGCAGAGCGGACGCAGCTTTTTAAAAGGTCTGCTCACCAATCTGGCGAACCCTAAAGCCATTATCTACTTTGGCTCCGTGTTCTCATTGTTCGTTGGCGATAACGTAGGAACGGGCGCACGTTGGGGGATCTTTGCCCTCATTATCGTGGAAACGCTGGCGTGGTTTACCGTGGTCGCCAGCCTGTTTGCACTGCCGAAAATGCGTCGTGGTTATCAGCGTCTGGCGAAGTGGATCGATGGTTTTGCCGGTGCGCTGTTCGCGGGCTTCGGTATTCACCTGATTATTTCGCGCTAATTTACCAGCAGGCCGGATAAGCGTTAGCGCCATCCGGCACTCACATCACGCATGCCTTGCCGACGCCAGCAGGGCACCTATCAGCATAAACAGTGAACCAAACACCTTGTTCAGCGCCTTCATTTGCTTTGGCCCCTTAATCCAGCCCGCAATGCGGGTGGCCAGCGTCGCGTAACCGATCATCACAATGATATCGACCACGATGGTGGTGATACCAAGCACCACATACTGCATGACCTGAGGTTCTTGCGGCATGATGAACTGTGGGAACAGGGCGGCGAGAAACACAATGCTTTTAGGGTTGGTCAGGTTAACGAAAACCGCCCTTTTGAACAGGCGGCTGCGTGTTTGCGTGTTTGCCATGGTGTTCAGATCGATAGCGCCCGCTGCCCGCCATTGCTGAATGCCTAACCAAATCAAATAGGCCGCTCCCGCCCACTTCAGCACTTCAAACGCGATGACTGAGCGTGAGAACAGTGTCCCCAGCCCAACGCCAACCAGTACGATATGAATGGCAAGCCCGGTCTGCAAACCGGCAATCGACGCGCTGGCGCCACGATAGCCATGGCTGATGGCGGTTGTCATGGTATTGATTGCGCCAGAGCCCGGAGACAAGCTCAAAATAATAGAGGTCAGCAGGTAGGCGAACCACCATTCAAAGGTCATGAGAAACTCCCGGATTGTCTATTTTTATGCCACAATACGCTACTGCCGTTGCGTTGTATCAGGCTCGGCGAAAAAAACGATTTTACTTGGTCAGCGAGGCTGGATACCCGATGTTTCAGCAGCAAAAAGACTGGGAAACAAGAGAAAACGCGTTTGCCGCTTTTTCCATGGGGCCACTGACAGATTTCTGGCACCAGCGGGAGGAAGCGGAGTTTACGGGTGTAGATGATGTTCCCGTACATTTTGTTCGCTTTCGTGCCGAAAAAAACGATCGCGTCATCGTTGTCTGTCCTGGGCGCATTGAAAGCTATGTGAAATACGCTGAGCTGGCGTATGACCTGTTTCATTCTGGTTTTGACGTACTCATTATCGATCACCGTGGTCAGGGGCGTTCCGGGCGGATGCTATCGGACCCACATCGTGGTCATGTCGATAACTTTAATGACTACGTCGATGATTTAGCCGCCTTCTGGCAGCAGGAAGTACAACCTGGCCCGTGGCGAAAACGCTATATACTGGCGCATTCCATGGGCGGCGCGATTGCCACGCTGTTCCTGCAGCGCCATCCAAATCAATGTGATGCCATTGCGCTTTGTGCGCCCATGTTTGGTATCGTGATGCGTTTTCCCGACTGGATGGTGCGCCACATTCTTGACTGGGCCGAAGGGCATCCGCGCATCCGTGAAGGCTATGCGATGGGGACCGGCCGCTGGCGGGCGCTGCCATTCGGTATGAATGCGCTTACCCATAGTCGACAGCGCTATCGGCGTAACCTACGCTTCTACGCAGATGATCCACGGTTACGTGTGGGTGGCCCTACCTATCACTGGGTGCGTGAAGGCATTCAGGCGGGCGAACAGGTTCTGGCCGGAGCGGGTGATGACGCAACGCCAGCGCTGCTTATTCAGGCCGAAGAAGAGCGTGTGGTGGATAACCGCATGCACGATCGTTTTTGTGAACTCCGCGCTGCAGCAGGCCATCCGGTAGAAGGAGGTCAGCCGCTTGTCATAAAAGGCGCGTACCATGAGATCCTTTTCGAAAAGGACGCCATGCGCTCAGTCGCGCTTAACGCCATTGTTGATTTTTTCAACAGGCATAACTCATCCAGCGGAACTCGCTTTTCCTAGAGGTTTAATTTTCTTATGTATCAGGTTGTTGCGTCTGATTTAGACGGTACGCTGCTTTCTCCCGACCATACTTTGTCCCCTTATGCCAAAGAGACGCTGAAACTTCTGACGGCTCGCGGTGTTCACTTCGTGTTTGCCACTGGTCGTCATCATGTTGATGTGGGGCAAATTCGCGATAACCTCGGCATTAAAACCTACATGATCACGTCCAACGGTGCCCGCGTGCACGATCCTGACGGAAATCTGGTGTTTTCCCACAACCTGGATCGCGACATTGCCAGCGATCTGTTTGGTGTTGTGAACGCCAACCCGGATATCGTGACGAACGTTTACCGCGATGATGAGTGGTTCATGAACCGCCACCGCCCGGAAGAAATGCGTTTCTTTAAAGAGGCGGTATTCAATTATTCACTGTTTGAACCTGCGCTGCTGGAGCCGGAAGGCGTCAGCAAAGTGTTCTTCACCACCGATTCTCACGAAAGATTGCTGCCGCTGGAACAGGCGATTAACGCCCGCTGGGGCGATCGTGTGAACGTCAGTTTCTCCACACTGACGTGCCTGGAAGTGATGGCAGGTGGCGTGTCGAAAGGCCATGCGCTGGAAGCTGTGGCGAAAGCGATGGGCTATAGCCTGAAGGACTGTATTGCCTTCGGCGACGGTATGAACGACGCGGAGATGCTCTCCATGGCAGGCAAAGGCTGTATCATGGGCAACGCGCATCAACGCCTGAAGGATCTGCATCCGGAACTGGACGTGATTGGCCTCAATGCCGACGATGCCGTGCCGCATTATCTGCGTGAGCTTTTTCTGCAGTAACGTTGTTGTTCGTTAGTTGACCAGTTGTCAACCGTGTTCTTCGCTACAATGGGTGACCTTTTGTTAAGAGACATCCATTGTGGCGTTACTCATCATTACCACAATTCTGTGGGCCTTCTCCTTTAGCCTGTTTGGCGAGTACCTTGCCGGTCATGTCGATAGCTATTTTGCGGTGCTGGTGCGCGTTGGGCTGGCGGCGTTGGTGTTTTTACCGTTTTTGCGTACCCGTGGGCACAGCGTAAAAACAATCGCGCTGTATATGCTGGTGGGCGCCATGCAGCTTGGCATCATGTATATGCTGAGTTTCCACGCCTATCTGTATCTGACGGTTTCAGAGTTGCTGCTCTTTACCGTTCTGACACCGTTGTACATTACGCTAATTTATGACCTGATGAGCGGGCGCCGTTTACGTTGGAGCTATGCGTTCAGCGCACTACTGGCGGTAATTGGTGCAGGGATTATCCGTTACGATCAGGTGACCAGCCACTTCTGGACCGGCCTGCTGCTGGTACAGCTTTCTAACATTAGCTTTGCCATCGGTATGGTGGGTTACAAACGCCTGATGGAAACGCGCCCGATGCCACAACACAACGCCTTTGCCTGGTTTTATATGGGCGCCTTTATGGTGGCGGTCGTGGCCTGGTTCATGCTGGGCAATGCGCAGAAAATGCCTGCAACTACGCTACAGTGGGTAATTCTGGTGTTTCTTGGCGTGGCGGCGTCCGGCATTGGTTACTTTATGTGGAACTACGGCGCGACGCAGGTGGATGCCGGTACGTTGGGTATTATGAACAATATGCATGTGCCGGCGGGGCTGCTGGTCAACCTGGCTATCTGGCACCAACAACCGCACTGGCCAAGCTTTATCATTGGCGCGGCTGTGATAGTGGCTTCACTGTGGGTACATCGTAAGTGGGTCGTTCCGCACTCCGCACAAACGGCAGGTGGTCACAGGCGTGATTCCGCGCTGAACGAATAAACGCTTCTGTTACCGGCTGGCGCTGTTCTCCGTCGCGCACGGCGGCGTACAGTCGGCTCCACAGCCCATCGCCCAGGGTTTTGGTTACGACCAGACCCTGGCGTTCAAAACTCTCTACTACCCAGTGCGGCAAAGCCGCGATACCCATTTTTGCGGCAACCATCTGAATCAGCAGCAGTGTGTTATCCACGCTCTTCAGCGATGGGCTAACGCCTGCGGGCTGCAGGAAATGCCGCCAGACATCCAACCGACTACGCTGCACCGGATAAATAAGCAGGGTTTCGCTGGCCAAATCTTCCGGTGTGATTTGCGTTTTGCTGGCCAGCGGATGGTCGGGGGCCAGGATCAGGCGTACTTCAAAATCGAACATCGGTGAATAGTGCAATCCGCTGCGCGGCAGAATATCGGATGTCATCACCAGATCCAGCTCATCCTGCTGTAACGCCGGTTGCGGATCGAAGGTCACGCCGGATTTAAAATCCATCTCCACCTGCGGCCAGTTGGCACGAAAATTCTCCAACGCGGGCGTCAGCCACTGAATGCAACTGTGGCATTCAATCGCGATACGTAATCGGGTTTGCTGCGGTTCGTTGCATGCCTGTAGCGCGCGACCTATTTGCGGCAATACCTGGTTTGCCAACTGGAGCAGAATTTCACCCTGTGGCGTAAAACGCAAAGGTTGGCTCTTGCGGACAAAAAGCCGAAAGCCAAGGCGCTGCTCCAGATCGCTGAACTGGTGAGAAAGGGCGGATTGCGTCTGATGCAACGTGGCCGCTGCTGCAGCCAGAGAGCCACTGTTCCGCAACGCCTGGAGCGTTTTCAGGTGTTTAATCTCGATCATGAAAGTCCTTCACTTCGGCATGAACAAATTGCGCTTGAGGAATATACAGTAACTGGCAAATATGGATGTGTAAACATCTGGACGGCTAAAATCCTTCGTCTTTTAAATTTATGGTGCGTTGGCTGCGTTTCTCCACCCCGGTCTCTTACTTCAGTAAGCTCTTGGGGATGAGCAAACTTGCCGCCTTCCCTAAATTCAAAATCAATAGGATTTACATATAATTAGAGGAAGAAAAATGACAATATTGAATCACACCCTCGGTTTCCCTCGCGTTGGCCTGCGTCGCGAGTTGAAAAAAGCGCAAGAAAGTTACTGGGCGGGTAATTCTTCCCGTGAAGAGTTGCTGACCGTTGGCCGCGAGCTGCGTGCCCGCCACTGGGATCAGCAGAAGCAGGCGGGCGTTGACCTGCTGCCGGTGGGTGATTTTGCCTGGTACGATCACGTGTTGACCACCAGCCTGCTGTTGGGTAACGTTCCGGCTCGTCATCAAAATAAAGATGGCTCCGTTGATATTGACACCTTATTCCGTATTGGCCGTGGCCGCGCACCGACGGGTGAACCGGCGGCGGCGGCAGAAATGACCAAATGGTTTAATACCAACTACCACTACATGGTGCCGGAGTTCACCAAAGGTCAGCAGTTCAAACTGACCTGGACCCAACTGCTGGATGAAGTGGACGAAGCGCTGGCACTCGGCCACAAGGTAAAACCCGTACTGCTTGGCCCGGTAACTTACCTCTGGCTGGGTAAAGTGAAGGGTGAGCAGTTCGATCGCCTGAGCCTGCTGAACGACATTCTACCGGTTTACCAGCAGGTGCTGGCTGAGCTGGCGAAACGCGGTATTGAGTGGGTGCAAATTGATGAGCCAGCGCTGGTGCTGGAACTGCCGCAGGCGTGGCTGAATGCCTTCAAACCGGCATACGATGCGCTGACCGGCCAGGTGAAGCTACTGCTGACCACTTATTTTGAGGGCGTGACCCCGAATCTGGACACCATCACCGCGCTGCCGGTGCAGGGTCTGCATGTTGACCTGGTCCATGGTAAGGATGATGTCGCCGAGTTGCATAAGCGCCTGCCTGCCAACTGGCTGCTGTCTGCGGGTCTGGTAAATGGTCGTAACGTCTGGCGCGCCGATCTCAGCGAAAAATACGCACAAATTAAAGATATCGTCGGGAAACGTTCGCTGTGGGTAGCCTCTTCCTGCTCCCTGCTGCACAGCCCAATTGACCTGAGCGTTGAAACCCGCCTGGATGCCGAAGTGAAGAGTTGGTTTGCCTTCGCGCTGCAAAAATGCGGTGAGCTGGCGCTACTACGTGATGCGCTGAACAGCGGCGATACCACGGCGCTGGTTGAATGGAGCACACCGATTCAGGCGCGTCGCCACTCCACCCGTGTACACAACGCCGCAGTGGAAAAACGTCTGGCGGCGATCACCGCCCAAGACAGCCAGCGCGCCAACGCTTACCCGGTTCGCGCCGAGGCGCAACGTGCCCGCTTTAATCTGCCGGCATGGCCGACCACCACGATCGGCTCATTCCCGCAAACCACCGAAATTCGCGGTCTGCGCCTGGACTTCAAAAAGGGCAACCTGGATGCCGGCAACTACCGTACAGGGATCGCAGAACATATCAAACAGGCGATTGTTGAGCAGGAACGTCTGGGCCTCGACGTACTGGTACACGGTGAAGCTGAACGTAACGACATGGTCGAATACTTTGGCGAACATCTGGACGGCTTCGTCTTTACCCAGAATGGTTGGGTGCAGAGCTACGGCTCACGCTGCGTGAAACCGCCGGTGGTGATTGGCGACGTCAGCCGCCCGGAAGCGATTACCGTTGAGTGGGCTAAATACGCGCAGTCGCTGACTGACAAACCGGTTAAAGGCATGCTGACCGGACCGGTGACCATTCTTTGCTGGTCGTTCCCGCGTGAAGATGTGACCCGTGAAACGATCGCGAAACAGATTGCGTTGGCGTTGCGTGATGAAGTGGCAGATCTGGAAGCGGCGGGTATCGGTATTATTCAGATTGATGAACCTGCACTGCGTGAAGGCCTGCCGCTGCGTCGCAGTGACTGGGCGGCATATCTGGAATGGGGCGTTGAAGCCTTCCGCATCAACGCAGCGGTGGCGAGGGATGAAACTCAGATCCACACCCATATGTGTTACTGCGAGTTTAACGACATCATGGATTCCATTGCCGCGCTGGATGCGGACGTGATCACCATCGAAACCTCACGCTCTGATATGGAACTGCTCGAGTCGTTTGAAGAGTTCGATTACCCGAACGAAATCGGGCCGGGCGTCTATGATATTCACTCACCGAACGTCCCGAGCGTGGAGTGGATTGAAGCCCTGCTGAAGAAAGCGCAACAGCGTATTCCGGCTGAGCGTCTGTGGGTGAACCCGGACTGTGGCCTGAAAACGCGCGGCTGGCCGGAAACTCGGGCTGCGCTGGCTAATATGGTCAAAGCTGCGCAGAATCTGCGTCAGGCTTAACGAAACGTAGGCCCGGTAAGCGAAGCCGCTCCGGGCAATAGGTCGGGTAGCGGTTTTGCCTTACCCGACCGACTCGATTATCTCTTCTCACCGTATTGCGCAAACCACTCCAGCATTCTCTGCCAGCCATCTTTCGCGGACTCTTCGTGATAGCTCGGGCGATAATCGGCATTAAACGCATGGCCAGCATCGGGATAGACGACGATTTCCGCTTTAGCATTGGCGGCTCGTAATGCCTGACGCATGGTTTCCACGCTGTCCTGTGGAATACTGGTATCCTGACCGCCATACAGTCCCAAAACGGGAGCGTTCAGATCGGTGGCAATATCGACAGGGTGTTTGGGGGAGTTCAGCGTTTTATCGCCAACCAATTTGCCATACCACGCCACCGCCGCTTTTAGCTGTGGATTGTGTGCGGCATACAGCCAGGTAATACGCCCACCCCAGCAAAAACCCGTCATCATTAATTGATGCACATCGCCGCCGTTGCGGGAGGCCCAACTGGCAACATGGTCCAGATCCGCCAAAACCTGTGAGTCGGGAACTTTCGCCACCAGGCCGCTTAGAAGCGTCGGGATATCGGCAAAGTCACTGGGATCGCCCTCGCGAAAATAGAGTTCGGGTGCAATAGCCAGATAACCTTCCAGCGCCAGTCGACGGCAAACATCACGAATGTGCTCATGAATACCAAAAATTTCCTGCACAACAATGACGATGGGCAGCGGACCATCGGTCTGTTGCGGTCGTGCGTGATACGCAGGCATATCATCGCCTTGTGATGGAATTGATGTCACTCCGGCGATAATCGCGTTATCCGGGGTGTGAACCGTCGTGGACGACGGTGGGGATACAGCAGGTGCAAAACCAGATTGTCGTGTTGTCATGGTATTCTCCGTACCCTTAAATATTGTGCAAAATAGCGCATTGTTAACTATAGACACATGCAACGAACCACATTGCCTCAAACGGTCTATCTTTTGTGCAAGGCTTCCTTACATTGCGCCATTAATGTGATGACTATCACTATTTCACGGTAAATCAATGCAATTGATTTCCGTCATAGTGATGACTGTCACGAAAAGATGTTTATGCCTTCGGTAAAGTGTGTTTTTGCTTCTTCTGACAAAACCGATTCACAGAGGAGTTTTTATGTCTAAGTCTGATGTTTTTCATCTCGGCCTCACTAAGAACGATTTACAAGGGGCCCAGCTCGCTATCGTCCCTGGCGACCCGGAGCGTGTGGAAAAGATCGCCGCGCTGATGGATAAGCCGGTCAAGCTGGCATCTCATCGCGAGTTCACTACCTGGCGTGCTGAGCTGGATGGTAAAGCCGTGATCGTTTGCTCTACCGGTATCGGCGGCCCGTCCACCTCCATCGCCGTGGAAGAACTGGCGCAACTGGGCATCCGTACCTTCCTGCGTATCGGTACGACTGGCGCTATTCAGCCGCATATCAACGTGGGTGATGTACTGGTGACTACCGCATCTGTCCGTCTGGATGGTGCGAGCCTGCACTTCGCACCAATGGAATTCCCGGCCGTTGCGGACTTCGAGTGCACCACCGCGCTGGTGGAAGCGGCGAAATCTATCGGTGCGACTACCCACGTAGGTGTTACCGCGTCTTCAGACACCTTCTACCCGGGCCAGGAGCGTTATGACACCTTCTCTGGTCGCGTCGTGAGCCGTTTCAAAGGCTCTATGGAAGAGTGGCAGTCGATGGGCGTCATGAACTATGAAATGGAATCTGCTACGCTGCTGACCATGTGCGCAAGCCAGGGTCTGCGTGCCGGTATGGTCGCGGGTGTTATCGTAAACCGTACTCAGCAAGAGATCCCGAATGCAGAAACGATGAAGCAAACGGAAAGCCACGCGGTGAAAATCGTGGTAGAGGCCGCGCGTCGTTTACTGTAATTCTCCCTTCTATTCAAAAAGGCCGACGCGTTCGGCCTTTTTATTTTGCGTAGTACCTCGCAGGAAATTCCTTTTAAACTGGACGTTTATACAGCACAATTCTATTTTGTGCGGGTAAGTCGTTGCTGTAAGGGGGCGTTGTGGATATTTCAATTATGATGAGTGCCGTGCTGGCATTAGCCGCAGGGCTGCTGGTGGGCTGGCTGGCGACAAAAGCGCGCGCCGATCAGATCCGCGCAGACCTCATCGAAGAACGACGAGAACTGGATATTGCCCTCAGTGCAGCTCGGCAACAGCTCTCGCAAGAAGCCCACTGGCGCGACGAATGCGAGCTGCTGAATAACGAACTTCGCAGCCTGCAAAGTATCAATACCTCACTGGAGGCCGATCTCCGGGAAGTCACCACCCGTCTGGAAGCAACGCAACAGCATGCGGAAGATAAAATTCGCCAGATGATCAACAGCGAACAGCGCCTGAGCGAACAGTTTGAGAATCTGGCGAACCGCATTTTCGAGCACAGTAATCGCCGCGTCGATGAGCAAAACCGCCAAAGCCTGAACAGCCTGCTTACACCATTACGCGAACAGCTGGACGGTTTTCGCCGCCAGGTTCAGGATAGCTTTGGTAAAGAGGCTCAGGAGCGCCATACCCTGGCACACGAAATTCGTAATCTCCAGCAACTGAACGCGCAGATGGCGCAGGAAGCCGTTAACCTGACGCGGGCATTAAAAGGTGATAACAAAACACAGGGCAACTGGGGAGAGGTGGTACTTACGCGGGTACTGGAGGCGTCCGGTCTGCGTGAAGGCTATGAATATGAAACTCAGGTCAGCATTGAGAATGACGCACGATCGCGGATGCAACCGGATGTTATTGTCCGATTGCCGCAGGGCAAAGACGTGGTGATCGACGCGAAAATGACGCTGGTGGCCTATGAACGCTACTTTAACGCAGAAGATGACTACACCCGAGAAAGTGCGTTACAGGAGCATATTGCCTCCGTGCGTAACCATATTCGTCTGCTGGGCCGCAAAGACTACCAGCAGTTGCCGGGGTTACGTACGCTGGACTATGTGCTGATGTTTATCCCGGTTGAGCCCGCTTTTCTGCTGGCGCTGGACAGGCAGCCCGAACTGATTACCGAAGCGCTTAAAAATAACATTATGCTGGTCAGCCCGACGACGTTGTTGGTGGCATTACGTACGATCGCTAACCTGTGGCGCTATGAGCATCAAAGCCGCAATGCGCAACAAATTGCGGATCGGGCCAGTAAACTTTATGACAAGATGCGCCTGTTTGTGGATGATATGTCGGCAATCGGCCAAAGCCTGGATAAAGCCCAGGATAACTACCGACAGGCAATGAAGAAGCTCTCTTCGGGGCGTGGAAATGTCTTATCGCAGGCGGAAGCCTTCCGCGGCTTAGGCGTGGAAATTAAGCGCGAGATAAATCCTGAACTGGCTGAACAAGCCACGACCCAGGATGAAGAGTTCCGCTTACGCTCGGTCCCGGGAGCGCAGCAAGACGTGACTTACCCCGATGAAGAGGCGGTAAATCAGCAATCAAACTAGCCCGTTTGGGGTAGTGGAACCCGGCAGAAGGGTAGGGCAAATGGGCCCAATCTGTTACACTTCTCGAACATTTTTTGGATGAGCAGGCACTGAGATGGTGGATAATTCACAAGAAACGACGCACTTTGGCTTTCAGACCGTCGCTAAAGAGCAGAAAGCTGACATGGTGGCCCACGTTTTTCATTCTGTGGCGTCTAAATATGACGTTATGAATGACTTAATGTCATTTGGCATTCATCGTTTGTGGAAGCGCTTCACCATTGACTGTAGTGGCGTGCGTCGTGGACAAACCGTTCTGGATTTAGCGGGCGGCACGGGCGATCTGACGGCGAAATTTTCTCGCATGGTTGGTGAAACCGGTAAGGTTATTCTGGCAGATATCAATGACTCAATGCTCAAAATGGGCCGCGAAAAGCTGCGCAATATTGGCGTGATTGGTAACGTTGAATATGTCCAGGCAAATGCTGAGGCACTGCCGTTCCCTGACAATACCTTTGATTGCATCACCATTTCTTTCGGCCTGCGTAACGTTACGGATAAAGAGAAAGCGCTACGCTCGATGTATCGTGTGTTGAAACCTGGTGGGCGCTTACTGGTGCTGGAATTCTCTAAACCGATCATCGAACCGCTGAGCAAAGCGTATGATGCGTACTCTTTCCATATTCTGCCACGTATTGGTTCGATGGTTGCGAGCGACGCAGATAGTTACCGCTATTTGGCTGAGTCCATCCGTATGCATCCCGATCAGGACACGTTAAAAGCAATGATGCAAGATGCCGGGTTTGAAAGTGTTGATTACTACAACCTAACGGCAGGTGTTGTTGCGCTGCATCGTGGTTACAAGTTCTGACAGGAGGACCGGGGATGCCTTTAAAACCCTTAGTGACCGCTGGCGTTGAAAATCTGCTCAACACCTTTCTGTATCGTTCACCTGCGCTAAAATCAGCCCGAACGCGTTTGCAGAGCAAGGTACTGCGTGTTGATCTCAAAGGATTTTCTACGCCGTTAGTCCTGGTGTTTAGTGAGCGCCAGGTCGATGTGCTGGGGGCATGGGAAGGCGAAGCAGATTGCACCGTGATCACACATGCCAGCGTGTTACCGAAATTACGCGACCGGCAGCAGCTCACCACGCTTATTCGTAGCGGCGAACTGGAAGTGCAGGGCGATATTCAGGTGGTGCAGAACTTTGTGGCTCTGGCTGACCTGGCGGAATTTGACCCTGCAGAGCTATTAGCTCCTTATACCGGTGATATCGTCGCGGAAGGCGTTAGCAAAGTCCTGCGTGGTGGCGCGAAGTTCCTGCGTCGTGGCATTCAACGTCAGCAACGTTATGTTGCCGAAGCGATCACTGAAGAGTGGCGTATGGCCCCTGGCCCGCTTGAAGTTGCATGGTTTGCGGAAGAAACGGCAGCGGTTGAGCGCGCGGTCGAATCTCTGGCCAGACGGCTGGAAAAACTGGAGGCCAAATGACGCCAGGAGAAGTACGGCGCCTTTATTTCATCATTCGCACTTTTTTAAGCTACGGTCTTGATGAACTCATCCCCAAAATGCGTATTACGCTGCCGCTCCGTTTGTGGCGTCACACATTGTTTTGGATGCCAAACCGACATAAAGATAAGCCGCTGGGTGAAAGGCTGAGACTGGCTTTGCAGGAATTGGGGCCGGTGTGGATCAAATTTGGTCAAATGCTTTCCACCCGTCGTGATCTGTTTCCGCCGCATATCGCCGATCAGTTGGCCCTGTTGCAGGATCGGGTTGCTCCATTCGATGGGCAACGAGCAAAAGAACAAATTGAAGAAGCAATGGGTGGGCTACCTGTTGAAGAGTGGTTTGATGATTTTGAGATCACACCACTGGCATCTGCGTCTATTGCTCAGGTGCATACCGCGCGACTGAAGTCGAATGGCAAAGAGGTGGTGATCAAGGTTATTCGTCCGGATATTCTGCCGGTAATCAAAGCCGATTTAAAACTGATCTATCGCCTTGCTCGCTGGGTTCCTCGCCTGTTGCCGGACGGTCGTCGTCTGCGGCCAACAGAAGTGGTCCGTGAATATGAAAAAACATTGATCGACGAGCTGAACCTGCTGCGTGAGTCGGCAAACGCCATTCAACTGCGACGCAATTTTGAAGACAGCCCGATGCTGTACATCCCGGAAGTGTATTCCGACTATTGCAGTCAGAACATGATGGTGATGGAGCGTATTTACGGTATCCCTGTTTCGGATGTTGCAACGCTAGAGAAGAACGGCACCAACATGAAGCTGTTGGCCGAGCGTGGTGTTCAGGTCTTCTTTACCCAGGTATTCCGCGACAGTTTTTTCCATGCCGATATGCACCCTGGTAACATTTTCGTCAGCTATGAGCACCCTGAAAACCCGAAATACATCGGTATTGATTGCGGGATCGTGGGCTCATTAAATAAAGAAGATAAGCGCTATCTGGCTGAAAACTTTATTGCGTTTTTTAATCGCGATTACCGTAAGGTTGCCGAGCTACATGTCGATTCTGGTTGGGTTCCTCCCGATACCAATGTTGAAGAATTTGAATTTGCCATTCGTACCGTGTGTGAGCCGATCTTCGAAAAGCCGCTGGCAGAGATCTCCTTTGGTCACGTGTTGTTGAATCTGTTCAATACGGCGCGTCGATTTAATATGGAAGTCCAGCCTCAACTGGTGTTGTTACAGAAGACGCTGCTGTATGTTGAGGGTGTTGGCCGACAGCTCTATCCTCAGTTGGATTTGTGGAAAACGGCCAAGCCTTTCCTTGAATCCTGGATCAAAGATCAGGTAGGTATTCCGGCGCTTGTCAGGGCATTTAAAGAAAAAGCACCGTTCTGGGTCGAAAAAATGCCAGAAATACCTGAACTGGTGTATGACAGTTTGCGCCAGGGCAAATATTTACAGCACAGTGTTGATAAGATTGCGCGCGAGCTTCATGCGAATCACGTACGTCAGGGACAATCCCGTTATTTATTGGGTATTGGCGCAACGTTGCTGTTAAGTGGGACATTCCTGCTGGTAAGCCGTCCTGAGTGGGGGCTTATGCCTGGCTGGTTAATCGCGGGTGGTGTTATCGCCTGGCTGATCGGCTGGCGCAAAATGCGCTGATTTTTTCATCGCCCAAGGCAGGTCGTGTAACGTATACTACGGCCTTATTAATTCATCATCTATGACAGAGGAACATGTATGGGTGGTATCAGTATTTGGCAGTTGTTGATCATTGCCGTCATCGTTGTACTGCTATTTGGCACCAAGAAACTCGGCTCCATCGGTTCCGACCTTGGCGCGTCGATTAAAGGCTTCAAGAAAGCGATGGGTGATGATGAACCTAAGCAGGATAAAACCAGCCAGGACGCTGATTTTACCGCTAAATCCATCACCGATAAGCAGGGTGAAGTGAAGAAAGAAGACGCCAAAAGCCAAGATAAAGAGCAGGTATAATCCGTGTTTGATATCGGTTTTAGCGAACTGTTATTGGTGTTCGTTATCGGCCTCATCGTACTGGGGCCACAACGTTTGCCAGTGGCAGTAAAAACGGTCGCGGGCTGGGTTCGTGCGCTGCGCTCTCTTGCAACTACCGTGCAGAATGAACTGACCCAGGAGCTTAAGCTTCAGGAGTTTCAGGACAGCCTGAAGAAAGTAGAGAAAGCGAGCCTGACAAATTTAACGCCGGAGCTGAAAGCATCGATGGATGAGCTGCGCGAAGCGGCGGAGTCGATGAAGCGTTCTTACAGTGTGCACGATCCTGAGAAAGCGAGCGATGAAGCGCACACTATCCATAACCCTGTGGTGAAAGGAAGTGAAGCGCAGCACGAGGGGGTTACCCCTGCTACTGCTGAAGGACAGGCCAGTTCGCCGGAGCAAAAACCGGAATCCACGGGTGCTGACACGCCGGAGTTGAAGGAAACTGCTTCCGTTACGTCGATGGACGCGGAAAAGAAACCTGCTGCACCTGCTGTCGAATCCTCACCCTCGTCGAGTGATAAACCGTAAACATGTCTGTAGAAGATACTCAACCGCTCATCACGCATCTTATTGAGCTGCGTAAGCGACTCCTGAACTGCATTATTGCGGTTATGGTGATCTTTCTGGCGTTGGTTTATTTTGCCAACGACATTTACCATATGGTTGCGGCACCGCTGATTAAGCAGATGCCTCAGGGTGCAACGATGATCGCCACCGATGTGGCTTCACCGTTCTTTACCCCGATAAAGCTAACCTTTATGGTGTCGCTGATCCTGTCGGCACCTGTGATCCTGTACCAGGTATGGGCATTCATTGCGCCTGCTTTGTATAAGCATGAACGCCGCCTTGTTGTGCCGCTGCTGGTCTCAAGTTCGCTGTTGTTCTATATCGGGATGGCATTCGCCTATTTTGTCGTCTTCCCGCTGGCGTTTGGCTTCCTTGCCAACACAGCTCCGCAAGGCGTGCAGGTTTCGACAGACATTGCCAGTTATCTCAGCTTTGTCATGGCGCTGTTTATGGCGTTTGGTGTCTCTTTTGAGGTTCCTGTCGCCATCGTGCTGCTATGCTGGATGGGTATTACGACGCCAGATGATTTACGTAAGAAACGTCCTTACGTAGTTGTCGGGGCATTTGTCGTAGGGATGTTACTGACTCCACCAGATGTCTTCTCGCAAACGCTGTTGGCGATACCGATGTACTGCCTGTTCGAGGTGGGTGTGTTCTTCTCTCGTTTCTATGTCGGTAAGCGACGTACGCGAGATGAGGACAACGAGGCTGAAGAAGCAAAAGAAGCCGACGCCACCGAGAAAACCGAAGAGTAAATTCAGCCGCCCGTCAGGGCGGTTGTCATATGGGAGGAAGCATGTTTGATATTGGCGTTAATCTAACCAGTTCACAATTTGCGAAAGACAGGGATGAGGTTGTAGCACGCGCTTTTGCTGCCGGTGTAAACGGCATGCTTCTGACCGGAACAAACCTGCATGAAAGCCAGCAGGCGCTAAAGCTGGCACAGCATTATCCACATTGCTGGTCCACTGCAGGCGTCCATCCGCATGACAGTAGCCAATGGCAATCCTCAACAGAGGCGGAAATTATTGCACTGGCGAACCAGTCCGAAGTGGTCGCCATTGGTGAATGCGGCCTGGATTTCAATCGTAATTACTCCACTCCACAGGAACAGGAACGGGCTTTTGAGGCGCAATTGCGTATTGCCGCTGAATTGCAGATGCCTGTTTTCATGCATTGTCGGGATGCCCACGAACGTTTTCTGACGCTGCTGGAACCTTGGCTGGACAGCCTTCCCGGCGCAGTGCTGCACTGTTTCACTGGCTCGCGCCAGGAGATGCAGGACTGCGTGGACAGAGGGCTTTATATCGGGATTACCGGATGGGTCTGCGATGAGCGTCGGGGTATGGAACTACGGGAGCTACTGCCTTTTATCCCGGTGGAAAGGCTACTGATAGAAACAGACGCGCCCTATTTACTCCCACGCGATCTGGCCCCGAAGCCGACTTCCCGACGTAATGAACCTGCACACCTGCCGCATATTCTTGAGCGTATTGCGCACTGGCGCGGGGAAGACCCTCAGTGGCTATCAACGGCAATTGATGCCAACGTCAGAACGTTATTCGAAGTGACCTTCTGAGTCTGTTTATATCTTTCGAAAGCCGGTGTTTTTCACGCTCTGCTTAACCTCTTTATTCAACAGGTTAAGCAGGAGCATGGAACGCGCTTCGCCGTCGGGTTCGGTGAAAATCGCCTTCAACCCTTCAAATGCCCCTTCAGTGATAATTACGCTGTCGCCAGGATGTGGCGTTTCCGGGTCTACAATCCCCTCGGGCTTGTAGATAGAAAGCTGGTGAATGACGGGAGAGGGGACGGTGGCTGGTGTTGCCCCAAAACGTACAAAATGGCTGACGCCACGTGTCGCATTGATGGTCGTGGTGTGGATCACTTCCGGATCGAATTCGACAAACATGTAATTAGGGAAAAGTGGCTCACTGACTGTGGTACGTTTACCACGCACCATTTTTTCCAGGGTGATCATTGGCGTCAGACAGTTTACTGCTTGTCTTTCCAGGTGTTCCTGGGCACGCTGAAGTTGCCCGCGTTTGCAGTACAGTAAATACCAGGCTTGCATAATAACTCTTATCCGCTTGTTCTGAGCGCAAGCATAGCAAAAGTCATTATACACTTCATCTTTCAAGCCTCATCGGTGTTGGTTGCCAGAGTTCACGCTAATTTAACAAAAATACAGCATCACAATGATGAACGCCGTATAATGAGGCGCTTACACAGAGGCCATAATGGACGCCATGAAATATCACGATTTACGCGACTTCCTGACGCAGCTTGAACAGCAGGGCGAGCTCAAACGCATTTCGCTTCCAGTGGATCCCCATCTGGAGATCACTGAAATTGCCGATCGCACCTTGCGTGCTGGTGGACCTGCGCTGCTGTTTGAGAATCCAAAAGGCTATTCAATGCCGGTACTGTGCAATCTGTTTGGCACTCCGAAGCGTGTCGCCATGGGGATGGGGCAAGAAGATGTCTCAGCACTACGGGAAGTTGGTAAGCTGTTGGCGTTTTTGAAAGAGCCGGAGCCGCCGAAAGGATTCCGCGATCTGTTTGATAAGCTGCCGCAGTTCAAGCAGGTGCTGAACATGCCGACCAAACGGCTACGCGGTGCGCCTTGCCAGCAAAAAATTTCTTCAGGCGATGACGTTGATTTAAACCGTATACCGATCATGACCTGCTGGCCGGAAGATGCTGCGCCGCTAATTACATGGGGACTCACCGTCACGCGTGGTCCGCATAAAGAGCGACAGAATTTGGGTATTTATCGCCAACAGTTGATTGGCAAAAATAAGCTCATTATGCGTTGGCTTTCACATCG
The DNA here is from genome assembly GCF_014103415.1 of Citrobacter sp. RHBSTW-00671. Taxonomy (NCBI): domain Bacteria; kingdom Pseudomonadati; phylum Pseudomonadota; class Gammaproteobacteria; order Enterobacterales; family Enterobacteriaceae; genus Citrobacter; species Citrobacter sp. RHBSTW-00671. The sequence continues at coordinate 397,873 of NZ_JABXPR010000001.1, read as the reverse complement.
TGGCGGCGCGCTGGATTATCAGGAGTGGTGCGCTGCACACCCTGGTGAGCGTTTCCCTGTCTCCGTTGCGTTAGGGGCAGACCCGGCGACCATCCTGGGCGCTGTGACCCCTGTGCCTGATACATTATCAGAGTACGCCTTCGCTGGGCTTCTGCGTGGCACTAAGACTGAAGTTGTCAAATGTATCTCCAACGATCTCGAAGTACCCGCCAGCGCTGAAATTGTTCTGGAAGGCTATATCGAGCCGGGTGAACTGGCACCGGAAGGACCGTATGGCGATCATACGGGTTATTACAATGAAGTGGATAGCTTCCCGGTTTTCACCGTCACCCACATTACCCAGCGTGAAGATGCGATTTATCACTCCACCTACACCGGACGTCCACCTGATGAACCAGCGGTGCTCGGTGTGGCGCTGAATGAAGTCTTTGTCCCTATTCTGCAAAAGCAGTTCCCGGAAATCGTCGACTTTTATCTGCCGCCGGAAGGTTGTTCTTATCGACTGGCCGTGGTGACGATGAAAAAACAGTACGCAGGCCATGCCAAACGCGTCATGATGGGCGTTTGGTCATTTTTGCGTCAGTTTATGTACACCAAATTTGTTATTGTCTGCGATGATGATGTCAACGCACGTGACTGGAACGATGTGATTTGGGCAATTACTACCCGTATGGACCCGGCCAGGGATACGGTACTGGTAGAGAATACGCCGATTGATTACCTGGACTTTGCCTCGCCGGTTTCCGGCCTTGGTTCAAAAATGGGCCTGGATGCCACAAATAAATGGCCGGGTGAAACCCAACGAGAGTGGGGACGCCCGATTAAAAAAGATCCTGAAGTGACTGCGCGTATTGACGCAATTTGGGATGAATTAGCCATCTTTAATGACGGCAAAAGCGCCTGAGGCGCGATCGTTTTGCCTATTGATCCGACAGAGAGAGCGCATGACAACCTTAAGCTGTAAAGTGACCTCGGTAGAAGCTATCACTGACACCGTATATCGCGTACGTTTAGTGCCGGACGCGGCGTTTTCCTTTCGTGCTGGTCAGTATTTAATGGTCGTGATGGACGAACGTGATAAACGCCCGTTCTCCATGGCATCTACGCCGGATGAGCACGGGTTCATTGAGCTGCACGTGGGTGCTTCTGAGCTAAATCTTTATGCCATGGCTGTTATGGACCGAATTCTGAAAGATCGGGAAATTAAGGTCGATATCCCGCACGGTGAAGCCTGGCTGCGTGATGATGAGAATCGTCCGCTGATCCTGATTGCTGGCGGCACAGGGTTCTCATACGTACGCTCGATTTTGCTGACAGCACTGGCGCGCAATCCAAACCGGGATATCACTATTTACTGGGGTGGACGAGAAGAGAAACATCTCTACGATCTCTCTGAACTGGAGGCACTGTCAGTTAATCATCCGAACCTGCGTGTTGAGCCGGTAGTGGAACAGCCTGAAACGGGCTGGCGTGGTCGTACGGGAACCGTATTAACGGCGGTGTTACAGGATTACGGCACTCTGGCGGAACATGATATTTATATCGCCGGGCGTTTCGAGATGGCTAAAATCGCGCGCGACCTGTTCTGCAATGAACGTCAGGCACGTGAAGATCGTCTGTTTGGCGACGCGTTCGCGTTTATTTAAGCGATATGCGCCGGAACCCCGCCGGCGCATTGATAAATTCCCCACCTTCCACATAACGGTTGCTGGCCCAGCATCTTTGCATATCTCCTGCTTTACAAAACCGTATTATTTTTAGTAAACAAAACTATTTTCCTGTTTATCTGCAGACATCACAGCATTTTGTGACATCTCACTATTTGTTTAGTAAACAAATTAGGCACTCTATGCAGCATCATAACTGCGAGATGCCAATGAGAGGAGAGGTCACCATGAGGCTCGGACTGGATATAGGCGGGACTAAAATTGAAGCGGTGGTAATTGATAAAGCGGGTGAGATTATTTACCGCGAACGATGCGCTACACCCAGGCAAAGCTACGGCGATTTTTTCCAGGCCGTGACGGATATGATTGCTAAGGCTATGCAGACCTTTAACCAACCTTTGTCGGTTGGTATCGGGGTCCCTGGAGCCGTAGACAGCAAGGGATTAATTAAAAATTCCAACATTCTGGTGCTAAATCAGCAGGCTTTTACCCGTGACCTTGAACACGCATTAGGGATGCCTGTGCCCGTCACTAACGATGCTAACTGCTTTACACTGTCAGAGGCTATGGACGGCAGTGGACGCGGACACAGTGTGGTATTTGGCGTAATTCTCGGTACTGGCTGCGGAGGCGGATTGTGTGTTGATAACCGTTTGATCTCCGGGCCTAATGCCTGCGCAGGGGAGTGGGGGCATAATGCATTGCCACGTTACCATGAGTCCCGGGATGGTAACGTGGTTACCTGCTATTGCGGGCAACAGAACTGTATTGAAAGTTTTATCTCTGGCAGTGGTCTGGAACGCCAGTACATCAATCACACTCATCAACATGTCAGCGTTCCTCACATCATGCAGCAGGTAGCATTGGGTGATGCAGACGCTTGCCTGTTATGGGAGCGTTACTGTGATCAACTGGCGCGCGCGTTGGCGAGCATTGTGAATACACTCGACCCCGATGTTATTGTGCTGGGAGGCGGGGTATCTAATATCGATATACTGTATTCAGGCTTGCAGGCGCGAGTGGCACAGTACGTATTTGGTAAACAGTGCCGCACACCGATTATTCAGGCCCGACACGGTGACAGCAGCGGCGTACGCGGCGCGGCCTGGCTGGGAGCACAACAAGCCAGCGAAAATCAATGAGAGTGAAATGACGAAACCTGTACGTATCAGAGATATTGCCGAAGCCTGCGGCGTCTCAGTTGGCGCTGTATCCCGCGCACTAAAAGGTCAACCCGGATTGCGTGAAGATACCCGATTGCGCATTATTTCTGTGGCGCAACAGCAAGGTTATGATTTTTCCCGCCTGCGCAGTGACAAGCTCAAGCGAGTCCTGTTTTTGTTGCATCGACAACACAATATTAGCCGGGCATTGCCGTTTTACTCGCAGCTGTTACTGGGTATTGATGATGCCTGCCGTGATCAGGGTATTGCGCTGAGCTTTCTCTCTATCGGTCCGGGCGATGCGGTAAGTGAGCAGGTGATGCTGCACCAGCCGGATGCGCTGATCTGCGCCGGATTTTTTGAGCCTGAATTGCTTGGGTTGCTGCAACAGATGAAATTGCCGCTGGTGCTGGTGGATCTGTGGGCTCCAGGTTTGCCCTGCGTCAATCCGGACAATACCCAGGGCGGCTATCTGGCGACAAAACACTTGATCGAACAGGGGCGTAGCCATATCGCTTTTCTTGCCAGTACTCTCTCTCACTACAGTATTCGTCAACGTGAAAAGGGTTATCGCCAGGCACTGTATGAAGCCCGTCTGCTGATGCCTCCAGAGTACGAAGCCATCGCACCGCCGCTGCTGGATACCGAACAATCGTTGGTCGAGGCGGTTAATGAACTGCTCAGACTGCCGGAACCGCCCGATGCCATTTTTGCTTATAACGATGCGGCGGCGATGGTTGTTCAGCGGGTGTGTGCGCAGCAGGGGATTCGTATTCCGGAAGATCTTGCGTTGGTAGGATTTGATGATATTGATGCTGCGGCCTGGTCACATCCGCCGCTGACTACGATTGCGGTTGATAAGCAGCAACTGGGGCGCGAAGCACTGCGTTTACTGCTGGCAGGCAAACCGGAAGAGAATCTGTTGCTGCCGGTGCAGTTGGTGGTACGTGGTAGTTCAGGGAAATAAAAAACCCGCCCCTGACAGGCGGGAAGAACGGCAACTAAACTTTCTCTCTTCGCCATTGGCACCATAACTGTGTTGGCTGCGCTCACTCACCCGAATCACTTACTACACGTAAGCTCATCGGGATTCATTCACTTGCCGCCTTGTTCTGGCACCAATGGCTTTGAGATAACATTTCGTAGGCCGGGCAAGCGAAGCGCCCCCGGCATGCTTTGATTACACTCGCTCAAATACTGTCGCGATACCCTGACCTAACCCGATACACATCGTCGCCAGACCAAACTGCACGTCTTTGCGTTCCATCAGGTTGAGCAGGGTGGTACTGATACGCGCACCAGAGCATCCCAGTGGGTGACCCAGTGCGATCGCCCCGCCATTGAGGTTGATCTTCTCGTCGATCTGCTCCATCAGCCCCAGATCTTTAATGCACGGCAGGATCTGGGCGGCAAAGGCTTCATTCATCTCAAACAAGCCGATGTCGCTGGTGGAGAGTCCCGCTTTTTGCAGCGCCAGCTTTGAGGCAGGAACCGGACCATAACCCATGATTGAGGGGTCACAGCCGACTACGGCCATCGAGCGAATACGTGCACGCGGCGTCAGACCCAGTTCACGAGCACGGCTCTCACTCATGACCAGCATCGCGGCAGCACCATCGGAGAGCGCGGAAGAGGTACCCGCGGTGACGGTACCGCTGACCGGATCGAATGCCGGGCGTAGGGTGGACAGCGCTTCGACAGTGGTTTCCGGACGGATAACCTCATCATAGTTAAACTGTTTCAACACGCCGTCGGCATCATGGCCGCCAGTCGGGATGATCTCGTTTTTAAAGGCGCCAGACTGCGTTGCAGCCCAGGCGCGAGCATGTGAGCGTGCAGCGAAGGCATCCTGCATTTCACGGCTGATACCGTGCATACGAGAGAGCATTTCTGCCGTCAGCCCCATCATTCCCGCGGCTTTCGCTACGTTACGGCTCATACCCGGGTGGAAATCAACGCCGTGGCTCATCGGCACATGGCCCATATGTTCCACGCCGCCCACCAGGCACGCCTGCGCATCGCCAGTCATAATCATGCGTGCCGCATCGTGCAGCGCCTGCATCGACGAACCACACAGACGGTTGACCGTAACCGCAGGAACGGAGTGTGGGACTTCTGCCAGCAGCGCGGCGTTACGGGCGATATTGAAACCCTGCTCCAGCGTCTGCTGCACACAACCCCAGTAAATATCATCGAGCGCGGTGGGTTCCAGCGCGGGATTACGCGCCAGCAGACTACGCATCAAGTGTGCGGAGAGATCTTCTGCCCGCACGTTGCGAAACGCGCCCCCTTTCGAACGGCCCATCGGGGTACGGATCGCATCAACAATTACAACCTGTTCCATTGTGACTCCTTAAGCCGTTTTCAGGTCGCCAACCGGGCGGGCAGGCTCAACCGGGGGATAATACGGTTCGTTATGGCGTGCTTTATTGCGCAGACCGGCTGGTACTTCGTACAGCGGACCCAGGTGCTGATACTGCTGCGCCATATCGAGATACTTCGCACTGCCAAGTGTATCCAGCCAGCGGAACGCACCACCGTGGAACGGAGGGAAGCCCAGGCCATAAACCAGTGCCATATCGGCTTCTGCCGGGCTGGCAATGATGCCTTCTTCCAGGCAACGCACCACTTCGTTGACCATTGGGATCATCATACGAGCGATGATCTCTTCGTCGCTGAAGTCGCGCTTCGGCTGGCTGACGTCAGCCAGTAAGCCATCAACGGCGGCGTCTTCTTCTTTCTTCGGCTTGCCCTTGTTGTCTTCTTTATAACGCCAGAATCCGAGACCGTTTTTCTGTCCGAAACGGCTGGCATCAAACAGCGTATCAATCGCGTCGCGATAATCTTTCTGCATACGCTGCGGGAAGCCCGCGGACATCACAGCCTGAGCGTGATGCGCGGTATCAATACCCACCACGTCCAGCAGGTAAGCCGGGCCCATTGGCCAGCCAAACTGTTTCTCCATCACTTTGTCGACTTTGCGGAAATCCGCTCCGTCGCGCAGTAACTGGCTGAAACCGGCAAAGTAAGGGAACAGCACGCGGTTGACAAAGAAGCCTGGGCAGTCGTTAACCACAATCGGCGTTTTGCCCATCTGACTTGCCCACGCGACAACCTTGGCGATGGTTTCATCCGAGCTTTTCTCTCCGCGAATGATCTCAACCAGCGGCATACGGTGCACCGGGTTAAAGAAGTGCATACCGCAGAAGTTTTCCGGGCGTTTAAGAACGCTGGCCAGCTCGTTAATTGGGATAGTAGAAGTATTCGACGCCAGTACGGTGTCCGGGCGCACCTTATCTTCGGTTTCCGCCAGAACCGCTTTTTTCACTTTCGGGTTTTCGACTACCGCTTCAACTACCACGTCCACGCGCTCAAAACCGCTATAGTCGAGAGTTGGCTGAATAGTGGAAATGACGCCGGCCATTTTCAGACCGTCAATTTTGCCGCGCTCCAGCTGCTTGTTAAGCAGCTTGGCCGCTTCGGTCATGCCCAGCGTTAATGACTTGTCGTTGATGTCTTTCATCACTACCGGCACGCCTTTCCAGGCAGACTGGTAAGCAATACCGCCGCCCATAATGCCAGCGCCCAGTACCGCCGCTTGCTTGGGTGCCTCAATATTTTTGGTGAGCTTTTTGGCTTTGGCTTTCACGAACTGATCGTTGAGGAAGATACCAACCAACGCGCGAGCTTCACTGGTGTGCGCCAGTGGAACAAAGCTCTTATTTTCCAGATTCAGCGCTTCTTCACGACCGAATCGCGCTGCTGCTTCAATGGTCTTCACTGCGGTAATCGGTGCAGGATAATGTTTACCGGCCGTCTGTGCCACCATGCCTTTGGCGATGGTAAAGCTCATGGCTGCTTCAATTTTGCTGAGTTTCAGAGGTTCCAGTTTCGGCTGGCGTTTCGCTTTCCAGTCGAGGTCGCCGTTGATTGCCTGACGTAATACGGCGATCGCGCCATCAAGCAGTTTGTCTTGTTTCACCACGCCATCAACCAGGCCGATTTTCAGCGCTTGCTCAGCGCCAACATCTTTACCTGCAGCAATGATTTCCAGCGCGCTATCCGCACCCAGCATACGTGGCATACGCACGGAACCGCCAAAGCCCGGCATAATACCCAGTTTGGTTTCCGGCAGACCAATGCGCAGATCTGGTGTTGCCAGACGATAATCAGTTGCCAGCACGCACTCACAGCCTCCGCCCAGCGCGTAACCGTTTACCGCAGAGATAGTCGGAACAGGCAGATCTTCCAGGCGATTAAAGACGCTATTGGCAAAGTGCAGCCACTGGCTCAACTGCTCTTCGGGAACGAGGAACAGTGAAAGAAATTCGGTGATATCGGCACCGACAATAAAAGCCGCTTTATTAGAGCGCAGGAGCAGCCCTTTTAAATTTGGTTGTTTTTCCAGCACATCAAGCGCATGGCCCAGGCTGGCAACGGTGGCCGTGTCGAGTTTATTGACCGAACCAGGGGCATCGAACACCAGTTCGGCGATGCCATCTTCCAGCCAGTCTAGGTACAGGGTGTCGCCTTTGTAAAGCATGTCAGTCTCCTGAATCCGCAAGGTGATCTGGTCATACCAGATGAATCGAAGTGTGTGTTTTATGTTAAAAAAATGCAAATAAATGATTAAAGAAATGACGATTCGATCACGCTCGGCAGAAATCACGCAGTCATAAAGCGATGTGCTAAGATGCGGAGACTTGAGGTCAAAAAAACAGAAGGGTAGAAAATGGAATCACTGGCCGCACTCTATAAAAATCATATTGTTACCTTACAAGAGCGTACGCGTGATGCACTGGCGCGCTTCAAGCTGGATGCGTTACTTATTCATTCTGGCGAGCTTGTTAACGTTTTTCTCGACGACCATCCGTATCCGTTTAAGGTCAACCCGCAGTTTAAAGCCTGGGTCCCCGTAACGCAGGTTCCCAACTGCTGGTTGCTGGTGGATGGCGTGAATAAGCCAAAACTGTGGTTCTATTTGCCGGTTGATTACTGGCACAACGTCGAGCCGCTGCCGACTTCCTTCTGGACGGAAGAAATTGAGATCATTGCGCTGCCGAAAGCGGAGGGTATTGGTAGCCAACTGCCTGCTGCACGCGGCAATATCGGTTATATCGGTCCGGTTCCGGAACGTGCGCTGCAACTGGACATCGCGGCCAGCAACATCAACCCGAAAGGGGTGATCGACTATCTGCACTATTACCGCGCCTATAAAACAGATTACGAACTGGCCTGTATGCGTGAAGCGCAGAAAATGGCGGTGAGTGGGCACCGTGCCGCGGAAGAAGCGTTCCGTTCCGGGATGAGCGAGTTTGATATCAACCTCGCCTACCTGACCGCGACCGGTCACCGCGATACCGACGTGCCGTACAGCAATATCGTCGCGCTCAATGAACATGCCTCTGTGCTGCATTATACCAAACTGGATCATCAGGCACCGTCCGAAATCCGCAGCTTCCTGCTGGATGCGGGAGCAGAATATAACGGTTATGCAGCAGACCTGACGCGTACCTGGTCGGCGAAAAGCGACAACGACTATGCACAGCTGGTGAAAGACGTTAACGACGAAGAGCTGGCGCTTATCGCGACGATGAAAGCGGGTGTTAGCTATGTGGACTATCACATTCAGTTTCATCAGCGTATTGCGAAGCTGCTGCGTAAACATCAAATCATCACCGACATGAGTGAAGAGGCGATGGTGGAAAATGATCTCACCGGACCGTTTATGCCGCACGGTATCGGCCACCCGCTGGGTCTGCAGGTGCATGATGTTGCCGGTTTCATGCAGGATGACACGGGCACGCACCTTGTCGCACCGTCGAAGTACCCTTACCTGCGTTGCACCCGTGTGCTGCAGCCGGGCATGGTTCTGACCATCGAGCCGGGTATCTACTTCATTGAATCTCTGCTCGCCCCGTGGCGTGAAGGGAAGTTCAGCAAGCACTTCAACTGGCAGAAAATTGAAGCGCTGAAGCCGTTCGGCGGGATTCGTATTGAAGACAACGTGGTTGTCCACGAGAGCAATATTGAAAACATGACGCGGGATTTGAAACTGGCGTAATGGACAGTTGGTTAATCCCTGCGGCGCCGGTTAGCGTCGTTGAAGAAATCAAAAAAAGCCGCTTCATTACATTGCTCGCCCATACGGACGGTGTAGAAGCGGCGAAAGCATTTGTTGAGTCAGTCAGAGCGGAACACCCGGATGCCCGTCATCATTGTGTGGCGTGGGTGGCGGGTGCGCCGAATGACTCGCAGCAGCTGGGGTTTTCAGACGATGGTGAACCGGCGGGTACGGCAGGCAAGCCGATGCTCGCACAATTGATGGGGAGCGGCGTTGGTGAGATTACCGCGGTGGTTGTGCGCTACTACGGCGGTATCCTTCTTGGTACCGGCGGACTGGTGAAAGCCTATGGTGGCGGTGTAAATCAGGCGCTGCGTCAGTTGACGACACAGCGCAAGACGCCATTAACCGAATATACTTTGCAGTGTGAGTACGGCCAACTGGCAGGCATTGAAACACTGTTGGGGCAGTTTGACGGTAAAATCGTTTTCAGTGATTACCAGGCATTCGTTCTGCTTCGGGTAGCGCTTCCTTATGCGAAAGTGGATGAATTTTCAGCAAAGCTGGCGGATTTTAGTCGTGGTTCATTGCAATTGTTATCGATTGCAGAATAATCCCCACCTCATTTTAAAGAACTAAGGAAGCGGCAGAGATGCATTTTCGCGCCATCACCCGAATCGTTGGACTACTGGTCATCTTATTTTCGGGGACGATGATCATCCCCGGACTGGTAGCACTTATCTACCGTGATGGTGCGGGTCGTGCATTTACGCAAACTTTCTTTGTTGCTCTGGCGATCGGCTCCATGCTGTGGTGGCCGAACCGTAAGGAGAAGGGCGAACTGAAATCACGTGAAGGGTTTCTGATCGTCGTTTTGTTCTGGACCGTGCTGGGCAGCGTGGGTGCGCTACCGTTCATCTTTGCGGAAAGCCCTAACCTGACGATAACCGACGCTTTTTTTGAATCCTTCTCCGGGTTAACCACCACGGGGGCGACTACGCTGGTGGGACTGGATTCATTGCCACATGCAATTCTCTTTTATCGTCAAATGCTGCAATGGTTTGGCGGGATGGGGATCATCGTGCTGGCGGTGGCTATCCTGCCTATCCTTGGCGTGGGTGGGATGCAGCTCTATCGTGCAGAAATGCCGGGGCCGCTGAAAGATAACAAAATGCGCCCACGTATTGCCGAAACGGCGAAAACCTTGTGGCTCATCTATGTGCTATTGACGGTTGCGTGTGCGCTGGCGCTGTGGTTTGCCGGCATGCCGGCCTTTGACGCTATCGGCCATAGCTTCGCCACCATTGCTATCGGCGGCTTTTCAACACACGACGCCAGTGTGGGCTATTTCGACAGCCCTACCATCAACACTATTATCGCTATCTTCTTGCTGATCTCCGGTTGTAACTACGGTTTGCACTTCTCTTTACTAAGTGGACGCAGTCTGAAGGTTTACTGGCGCGACCCTGAATTCCGCATGTTTATCGGGGTGCAGCTAACGCTGGTGGCCGTTTGTACGCTGGTGCTGTGGATACACAATACATACGGTTCGGCGCTTACGACAATCAATCAGGCATTTTTCCAGGTTGTATCGATGGCGACCACTGCCGGATTTACCACAGACAGTATTGCTCGCTGGCCGTTGTTCCTGCCGGTCCTGCTACTGTGTTCTGCGTTTATTGGTGGTTGTGCTGGGTCAACGGGCGGTGGTTTGAAGGTGATTCGTATCCTGTTACTGTTCAAACAGGGTAACCGCGAACTGAAGCGACTGGTTCACCCCAATGCGGTCTATAGCATTAAGTTGGGCAACCGTGCGTTGCCGGAACGAATCCTTGAAGCGGTATGGGGCTTCTTTTCTGCCTATGCGTTGGTCTTTATTATCAGTATGCTGGCAATTATTGCGACCGGTGTGGATGACTTCTCTGCGTTTGCCTCGGTTGTGGCGACGCTGAATAACCTCGGGCCTGGGCTGGGGGTTGTTGCCGACAATTTTGCCAGCATGAACCCGGTGGCGAAATGGATCCTGATTGCCAACATGCTGTTTGGTCGTCTGGAAGTCTTTACTCTGCTGGTGCTCTTTACCCCTACTTTCTGGCGTGAATAATGGAGTAACACGTGAAAACACTGATTCTTTTTTCTTCCCGGGACGGACAAACGCGCGAAATCGCTGAGTATCTGGCTTCTGAACTGAAAGAGCTGGGTGTCTGGGCAGATGTCATGAATTTGCATCGTACCGAAGAGCCTGAGTGGAAAAATTATGACAGCGTGGTGATTGGCGCATCAATTCGCTATGGCCATTACCATTCTGCATTTCAGGAATTTGTGAAAAAGCATGCCACGCAGCTGAATACGATGCCGAGTGCGTTTTACTCTGTAAACCTGGTTGCCCGCAAACCGGAGAAACGCACACCACAAACCAATAGCTATGCGCGTAAGTTTCTGATGAGCTCGCCGTGGCGACCCGATCGCAGCGCGGTGATCGCGGGTGCTTTGTTGTATCCCCGCTATCGCTGGTATGACCGCGTCATGATCCAACTGATTATGAAGATGTCAGGTGGTGAAACGGATACGAAGAAAGAAGTGATCTATACCGACTGGGAACAGGTGGCGGGATTTGCCCGGGAAATAGCCCAATTAACCAACAAAACGTTGTCAAAATAAACGGAAAGAATAAAAAATACGCACTCAGTAAATAATTTCAAATTTCCCCTTGTCAGCCTGAAATAACTCCCTATAATGCGCCTCCACTGACACGGAACAACGGACTACAAGCCGCCGGGTCAGCGGGGTTCCACTGAGAACTCCGGCGAAGAAAGCGAAATTAAATGCTTGACTTCGTAGCGGGATGGCGTAATATGCACACCCCGCACCGCTGAGAAAAAGCGAAGCGGCACTGCTCTTTAACAATTTATCAGACAATCTGTGTGGGCACTCGAAGATACGGATTCTTAACGTCGCAAGACGAAAAATGAATACCAAGTCTCTGAGTGAACATACGTAATTCATTACGAAGTTTAATTCACGAGCATCAAACTTAAATTGAAGAGTTTGATCATGGCTCAGATTGAACGCTGGCGGCAGGCCTAACACATGCAAGTCGAACGGTAGCACAGAGAGCTTGCTCTTGGGTGACGAGTGGCGGACGGGTGAGTAATGTCTGGGAAACTGCCCGATGGAGGGGGATAACTACTGGAAACGGTAGCTAATACCGCATAACGTCGCAAGACCAAAGAGGGGGACCTTCGGGCCTCTTGCCATCGGATGTGCCCAGATGGGATTAGCTAGTAGGTGGGGTAACGGCTCACCTAGGCGACGATCCCTAGCTGGTCTGAGAGGATGACCAGCCACACTGGAACTGAGACACGGTCCAGACTCCTACGGGAGGCAGCAGTGGGGAATATTGCACAATGGGCGCAAGCCTGATGCAGCCATGCCGCGTGTATGAAGAAGGCCTTCGGGTTGTAAAGTACTTTCAGCGAGGAGGAAGGGGATGTGGTTAATAACCGCATTCATTGACGTTACTCGCAGAAGAAGCACCGGCTAACTCCGTGCCAGCAGCCGCGGTAATACGGAGGGTGCAAGCGTTAATCGGAATTACTGGGCGTAAAGCGCACGCAGGCGGTCTGTCAAGTCGGATGTGAAATCCCCGGGCTCAACCTGGGAACTGCATCCGAAACTGGCAGGCTAGAGTCTTGTAGAGGGGGGTAGAATTCCAGGTGTAGCGGTGAAATGCGTAGAGATCTGGAGGAATACCGGTGGCGAAGGCGGCCCCCTGGACAAAGACTGACGCTCAGGTGCGAAAGCGTGGGGAGCAAACAGGATTAGATACCCTGGTAGTCCACGCCGTAAACGATGTCGACTTGGAGGTTGTGCCCTTGAGGCGTGGCTTCCGGAGCTAACGCGTTAAGTCGACCGCCTGGGGAGTACGGCCGCAAGGTTAAAACTCAAATGAATTGACGGGGGCCCGCACAAGCGGTGGAGCATGTGGTTTAATTCGATGCAACGCGAAGAACCTTACCTACTCTTGACATCCACGGAATTTAGCAGAGATGCTTTAGTGCCTTCGGGAACCGTGAGACAGGTGCTGCATGGCTGTCGTCAGCTCGTGTTGTGAAATGTTGGGTTAAGTCCCGCAACGAGCGCAACCCTTATCCTTTGTTGCCAGCGGTCCGGCCGGGAACTCAAAGGAGACTGCCAGTGATAAACTGGAGGAAGGTGGGGATGACGTCAAGTCATCATGGCCCTTACGAGTAGGGCTACACACGTGCTACAATGGCGCATACAAAGAGAAGCGACCTCGCGAGAGCAAGCGGACCTCATAAAGTGCGTCGTAGTCCGGATTGGAGTCTGCAACTCGACTCCATGAAGTCGGAATCGCTAGTAATCGTGGATCAGAATGCCACGGTGAATACGTTCCCGGGCCTTGTACACACCGCCCGTCACACCATGGGAGTGGGTTGCAAAAGAAGTAGGTAGCTTAACCTTCGGGAGGGCGCTTACCACTTTGTGATTCATGACTGGGGTGAAGTCGTAACAAGGTAACCGTAGGGGAACCTGCGGTTGGATCACCTCCTTACCTTAAAGAAACGTACTTTGTAGTGCTCACACAGATTGTCTGATGAAAATTAGCAGTAAAAATCTCTGCAGGCTTGTAGCTCAGGTGGTTAGAGCGCACCCCTGATAAGGGTGAGGTCGGTGGTTCAAGTCCACTCAGGCCTACCAAATTTTTGCTGATGCTGCGTTGCGGCGACACTCACATACTTCAGTATGCTTCGTGTCACCACGCCTTGCTTCAACAAAAATTAAGGTGAATGAGATAACTACGATGGGGCTATAGCTCAGCTGGGAGAGCGCCTGCTTTGCACGCAGGAGGTCTGCGGTTCGATCCCGCATAGCTCCACCATCTTTACTGCAAAAAACCAAGAAAACTTCAGAGTGTACCTGAAAAGGTTCACTGCGAAGTTTTGCTCTTTAAAAATCTGGATCAAGCTGAAAATTGAAACGACACACTGTTTCATTTCTCCGTAATAAGAAATGAAAAGCGGTGTGTTCGAGTCTCTCAAATTTTCGCAACACGGTGGTGTTTTACGAAACATCTTCGGGTTGTGAGGTTAAGCGACTAAGCGTACACGGTGGATGCCCTGGCAGTCAGAGGCGATGAAGGACGTGCTAATCTGCGATAAGCGTCGGTAAGGTGATATGAACCGTTATAGCCGGCGATTTCCGAATGGGGAAACCCAGTGTGTTTCGACACACTATCATTACGTGAATACATAGCGTAATGAAGCGAACCGGGGGAACTGAAACATCTAAGTACCCCGAGGAAAAGAAATCAACCGAGATTCCCCCAGTAGCGGCGAGCGAACGGGGAGCAGCCCAGAGTCTGAATCAGCATGTGTGGTAGTGGAACGGTCTGGAAAGTCCGACGGTACAGGGTGATAGTCCCGTACACAAAATCGCATGTGTTGTGAACTCGAAGAGTAGGGCGGGACACGTGGTATCCTGTCTGAATATGGGGGGACCATCCTCCAAGGCTAAATACTCCTGACTGACCGATAGTGAACCAGTACCGTGAGGGAAAGGCGAAAAGAACCCCGGCGAGGGGAGTGAAAAAGAACCTGAAACCGTGTACGTACAAGCAGTGGGAGCCTCTTTATGGGGTGACTGCGTACCTTTTGTATAATGGGTCAGCGACTTATATTCTGTAGCAAGGTTAACCGAATAGGGGAGCCGAAGGGAAACCGAGTCTTAACTGGGCGTTAAGTTGCAGGGTATAGACCCGAAACCCGGTGATCTAGCCATGGGCAGGTTGAAGGTTGGGTAACACTAACTGGAGGACCGAACCGACTAATGTTGAAAAATTAGCGGATGACTTGTGGCTGGGGGTGAAAGGCCAATCAAACCGGGAGATAGCTGGTTCTCCCCGAAAGCTATTTAGGTAGCGCCTCGTGAATTCATCTTCGGGGGTAGAGCACTGTTTCGGCTAGGGGGTCATCCCGACTTACCAACCCGATGCAAACTGCGAATACCGAAGAATGTTATCACGGGAGACACACGGCGGGTGCTAACGTCCGTCGTGAAGAGGGAAACAACCCAGACCGCCAGCTAAGGTCCCAAAGTCACAGTTAAGTGGGAAACGATGTGGGAAGGCACAGACAGCCAGGATGTTGGCTTAGAAGCAGCCATCATTTAAAGAAAGCGTAATAGCTCACTGGTCGAGTCGGCCTGCGCGGAAGATGTAACGGGGCTAAACTGTGCACCGAAGCTGCGGCAGCGACACTATGTGTTGTTGGGTAGGGGAGCGTTCTGTAAGCCGTTGAAGGTGTCCTGTGAGGGGTGCTGGAGGTATCAGAAGTGCGAATGCTGACATAAGTAACGATAATGCGGGTGAAAAACCCGCACGCCGGAAGACCAAGGGTTCCTGTCCAACGTTAATCGGGGCAGGGTGAGTCGACCCCTAAGGCGAGGCCGAAAGGCGTAGTCGATGGGAAACAGGTTAATATTCCTGTACTTGGTGTTACTGCGAAGGGGGGACGGAGAAGGCTATGTTAGCCGGGCGACGGTTGTCCCGGTTTAAGCATGTAGGCGGGAAGTTTAGGTAAATCCGGACTTCTTTTAACGCTGAGGTGTGATGACGAGGCACTACGGTGCTGAAGTAACAAATGCCCTGCTTCCAGGAAAAGCCTCTAAGCATCAGGTAACATCAAATCGTACCCCAAACCGACACAGGTGGTCAGGTAGAGAATACCAAGGCGCTTGAGAGAACTCGGGTGAAGGAACTAGGCAAAATGGTGCCGTAACTTCGGGAGAAGGCACGCTGATATGTAGGTGAAGTGATTTACTCATGGAGCTGAAATCAGTCGAAGATACCAGCTGGCTGCAACTGTTTATTAAAAACACAGCACTGTGCAAACACGAAAGTGGACGTATACGGTGTGACGCCTGCCCGGTGCCGGAAGGTTAATTGATGGGGTTATCCGTAAGGAGAAGCTCTTGATCGAAGCCCCGGTAAACGGCGGCCGTAACTATAACGGTCCTAAGGTAGCGAAATTCCTTGTCGGGTAAGTTCCGACCTGCACGAATGGCGTAATGATGGCCAGGCTGTCTCCACCCGAGACTCAGTGAAATTGAACTCGCTGTGAAGATGCAGTGTACCCGCGGCAAGACGGAAAGACCCCGTGAACCTTTACTATAGCTTGACACTGAACACTGGTCCTTGATGTGTAGGATAGGTGGGAGGCTTTGAAGCGTGGACGCCAGTCTGCGTGGAGCCGACCTTGAAATACCACCCTTTAATGGCTGGTGTTCTAACGTAGACCCGTGATCCGGGTTGCGGACAGTGTCTGGTGGGTAGTTTGACTGGGGCGGTCTCCTCCTAAAGAGTAACGGAGGAGCACGAAGGTTAGCTAATCCTGGTCGGACATCAGGAGGTTAGTGCAAAGGCATAAGCTAGCTTGACTGCGAGAGTGACGGCTCGAGCAGGTGCGAAAGCAGGTCTTAGTGATCCGGTGGTTCTGAATGGAAGGGCCATCGCTCAACGGATAAAAGGTACTCCGGGGATAACAGGCTGATACCGCCCAAGAGTTCATATCGACGGCGGTGTTTGGCACCTCGATGTCGGCTCATCACATCCTGGGGCTGAAGTAGGTCCCAAGGGTATGGCTGTTCGCCATTTAAAGTGGTACGCGAGCTGGGTTTAGAACGTCGTGAGACAGTTCGGTCCCTATCTGCCGTGGGCGCTGGAGAATTGAGGGGGGCTGCTCCTAGTACGAGAGGACCGGAGTGGACGCATCACTGGTGTTCGGGTTGTCATGCCAATGGCATTGCCCGGTAGCTAAATGCGGAAGAGATAAGTGCTGAAAGCATCTAAGCACGAAACTTGCCCCGAGATGAGTTCTCCCTGAGACTATAAGTCTCCTGAAGGAACGTTGAAGACGACGACGTTGATAGGTCGGGTGTGTAAGTGTAGCGATACATTGAGCTAACCGATACTAATGAACCGTGAGGCTTAACCTTACAACGCCGAAGATGTTTTGGCGAAAGACAGACATCAGTTTCAGCTTGATAACAGATTAAATTAACCGGCCAAGGCGGGTTAATAAACAGAATTTGCCTGGCGGCTGTAGCGCGGTGGTCCCACCTGACCCCATGCCGAACTCAGAAGTGAAACGCCGTAGCGCCGATGGTAGTGTGGGGTCTCCCCATGCGAGAGTAGGGAACTGCCAGGCATCAAATTAGAAGTATGGCACTGACTTTCGAGGCAGTTCACTACTCGATAGAGAGTAGGACAAAAGTGAAAGCTTTTGAACGTTGCGCAGCAACGGCCCGAAGGGTGAATCACGAAGTGATTCATAAACTGCCAGGCATCAAATAAGTGAAGAAGCCCATCCTGACGGATGGGCTTTTTTGCGTCTGCGTGGGATGAAAACCACCGGATGCGGCGTCCCGCCTTATCCGGCCTACAAAAGCCCGTCAGTGCATGCGTTTCAGTAGGCCTGATAAGCGCAGCGCATCAGGCAATACACAGTTACTGTCTTATCCATTGCGTAACAAAATCAGCAAGTTGCTGTATATCGTTGATATCTAACAATGGAACATCCACCGCCAGCGGAACGTCACTGGCAACTGCGATAACATATTCGTCCATCACCAATTCCTCAGGACTGTGCCCGCAACCTTCACGAAAAAGCAGGATCTTCGCGACAGGTTCATGCTTAAAGCCTTCAACAAGCACCATATCTAACGCCGATGCATCCATCCGGCTAACCAGATAGGCCATGTCCAGTTCGGGCTCTTCAGGTGTTTCAACCATTAGCGCCCAACGCTGTTGGCTGGCAACCAGCGTTTGTGCTGCACCGGCTTTGCGCAGTTCATAGCTATCTTTACCGGGCTTGTCGACATCCATATTGTGATGAGTATGCTTAATCAATCCGGGGCGTATACCTCTGGCACGTAGTTCCGGGATCAACTTTTTGAGCAGCGTGGTTTTTCCCGTTCCGCTCCATGCCGCAATGGCGAGTAATGGGATCATGATTTTTCCTGCCATTTTGCGAGCTCTTCGGGGGTGTTCACGTTTACGAACGCATCTTTATGATCGCTGAAATCGACAGCATGGCCGCCAGCCAGACGCATAAAGACCATAACGCGTCGTTCACCAGACTGAAGATAATCCTGCAGCAAAGGCTGCATAGAGCGGTGCATTAGCGCGATGGTTGGGTGATCTCTTTCCCCATCATGCACCCAGACAACCGGTGCAGCTTTGCGCTGCTCTTTTAAACGAGCGACCAGATCGTGAGGAATATAGGGCATATCGCACGGGCAAAACAGAAACCACTCCCCCGTTTGCTGCAGGAATACCGATAGCATCCCGGCCAGTGGGCCAGGGAAATCGGCCAGGGAATCGGGAATAACTTTCAGGCCGCTTTGCTGGTATATATCCCGGTGGCGATTGGCATTAACCACCACGGTTTCGACCTGCAAAGCGAGAATGTCGGCCACATGCCGCCAAAGAGGTTTACCGTCCAGTTCAAGCAGACCTTTATCGGTTCCACCCATCCGTCTGGCCTTACCGCCAGCCAGCACAACCCCTGTTATTGCACTATCCAGAATCACTGATATCGCCTCTTTTAATGTGGGATTGACCCTGCTAACGTATCTGTATTGAGCCTAAGGAGCACAACCATGAAATGTAAACGTCTGAATGAAGTTATTGAACTCCTCCAGCCTGCCTGGCAGAAGGAACCCGATCTTAACCTGATGCAATTTTTACAGAAACTGGCGCAAGAGTCAGGTTTTGACGGCGAACTGGCGGATTTAACTGATGACATTCTGATCTATCACCTGAAAATGCGTGACTCAGCGAAGGATGCAGTCATCCCAGGTATTCAGAAAGATTATGAAGAAGATTTTAAAACGGCACTTCTACGCGCACGTGGCGTAATTAAAGAGTAAAAGCTTGTAATCGCCGCCACCGAAAGCGCTGCGAAATGATATCCTGAATCATTCGTAGTATTTTCCGGATGATGGGATGAACGACAACGCTTTTAATTTCCAGACGCTACACCCGGATACCATCATGGATGCACTGTTTGAGCAGGGGATCCGGGTGGACTCCGGGCTTACCCCACTTAACAGCTATGAAAACCGTGTCTATCAATTCCAGGACGAAGACCGTCGACGCTTTGTCGTTAAGTTTTATCGCCCTGAACGTTGGTCTGTCGATCAGATCCAGGAAGAGCACCAGTTTGCTCTGGAACTGGTAAGCGATGAAGTCCCGGTCGCTGCACCTCTGGTACTGAACGGCCAAACGCTGTTAAGCCACCAGGGTTTCCATTATGCGATCTTCCAAAGCGTCGGTGGACGCCAGTTTGAAGCCGACAACATCGATCAGATGGAGGCGGTGGGGCGCTATCTCGGACGTATGCACCAGACCGGATGCAAGCGTACTTTTGTCTTCCGCCCAACGATTGGCCTTGAAGAGTACCTGACTGAGCCGCGTAAAGTTTTTGAACACGCACAGCTTATCCCATCAGGGCAAAAAGCGGCTTTCCTGAAGGCAACGGATGCGCTTATCGCGATTGTTACCGAACGCTGGCATACGCGTTTTACCACGTTACGCCTGCACGGTGATTGTCATGCCGGTAATATTCTGTGGCGCGATGGCCCGATGTTTGTCGATTTAGATGATGCCCGCAATGGTCCGGCTATTCAGGATTTATGGATGCTCCTCAATGGTGATAAAGCTGAACAACGCATGCAGCTAGAAACCATTATCGAGGCTTATGAAGAGTTTAGTGAGTTCGACACCGCTGAAATCGGACTGATAGAACCTTTACGCGCTATGCGTTTAGTTTATTATCTTGCTTGGCTAATTCGACGTTGGGCTGACCCTGCGTTCCCAAAAAACTTTCCGTGGTTAACCGGGGAAGATTACTGGCATCGTCAGACCGCGACCTTTATTGAGCAGGCAAAAATTCTGCAAGAGCCCCCCTTACAATTAACGCCAATGTATTAATCGGAGAAACTTGAACATGAAAAAAATATGGCTGGCGCTGGCTGGTATGGTCTTAGCTTTTAGCGCATCGGCAGCGCAGTTCCAGGATGGTAAACAATACATCACCCTGGAGAAGCCTGTTGCGGGTGAACCGCAAGTGTTGGAGTTCTTCTCCTTCTACTGCCCGCACTGCTATCAGTTTGAAGAAGTGCTTCACGTCTCTGATAATGTGAAGAAAAAGCTGCCGGAAGGCACCAAGATGACCAAATACCATGTCGAGTTTCTCGGGCCTTTGGGCAAAGATCTGACGCAGGCATGGGCTGTTGCTATGGCACTGGGCGTTGAAGATCAGGTGACTGTGCCGTTGTTTGAAGGGGTACAGAAAACGCAGACTGTTCAGTCTGTTGCTGATATCCGCAAGGTCTTCGTCGACGCAGGTATTAAAGGTGAAGACTATGATGCGGCATGGAATAGCTTCGTGGTGAAATCACTTGTTGCCCAGCAGGAAAAAGCGGCAGCTGACTTGCAGCTGCAGGGCGTGCCGGCGATGTTTGTTAATGGCAAATATCAGGTGAACCCGCAGGGTATGGATACCAGCAGCATGGATATCTTTGTACAGCAGTATGCTGATACTGTGAAATTCCTGGTAGGTCAGAAGTAAAAGAAAAAGCCGGTCACAGACCGGCTTTTTTATGTGAGGCTTTAATCGCATTTAATTGTGTATCTTTCTCGCTCCAGAGCATGTTCAGCCACTGCTGGAACCGACGTTTAAATCCCTTATCGTTAACGTAATCACCGTGCAATTCTTCGCTAATCGGCTCGAGATTCACTCGCACGACAATACGTGTCAGCTTGCCGCTGAGCATATCGTAGAAAGGATGAAGGCTATTTTCTGGATAACACAGCGTAACGTTCAGCAATTTATCGAACTGTGACCCCAGAACGTTTAGCGCCATTGCAATGCCTGCCGCCTTGGGCGGAAGCAGATTGCTGTACGGTGAACGGGTTTGCTGACGCTTCTCGTCCGTAAAACGTGAGCCTTCGACAAAATTCACAATTGTTGTCGGATGTACGCGAAATTTCTCGCAGGAACGGCGCGTTGTTTCCACATCTTTACCGCGTCGTTCCGGGTGGCGGAGCAGATAGCCACGCGAATAGCGTTTCATAAACGGCATATCCAAAGCCCAACACGCCAGACCAATAAAAGGGACCCAGGCCAACTGCTGCTTGAGGAAGTATTTATTCATCGGGATGTGTTTACGGAACAGAACACAAAGTACAACGATGTCGGCCCAACTGTAATGATTACAAATGAGCAGGTACCAGTTTTTCTTGCTAAGACCTTCCAGCCCTTCGATATCCCACTTTAATCGTGGATTAAGGTGCAGCAGTAGAGCCAGGCCTTCACACCAGCAATACATCATGAAATTACAGAAGACAGAAACCTTGCGCCAGACGACAGGAATGGGCAAAAGGAGTTTTACAACCCCTGCAAGGATGATCGGCACAGAACAAAAAATCGTGACCAATATGGTCAATACGATACTCAGCAACAGCGTTATCGCAGCGAGTATTCTCGTCATAATTAAATTATTCAAAAGGTTAGCCATAGATAGTGCGCTAAATAAGGCGCAAGGGGCTGATTTTATCAGAAAACGAACCAAATGATGGATCTTCGCTGAATAGAAAAAAAGGTAATATCTATCCACATCCAGATATAAGCTGAAAAAATGGCATAAAATTCCACTTATCAGCGTAATGCAATGAAAAATATAACAAATTATTATGATTTATAAATTCTGTTGCTGTAGCTAAAGGGCTGAAAATTATTTATTCACAAAGTTATCCACAGCACGCTTTGCGAGCAACGCAGAAGATCTGCAAAAGTTTTTCGACAAATGCGGCGAAAAACTCATGTTTTCATCCCGTCTGTGGCATCCTTTACCCATAATCTGATAAACAGGCACGGACATTATGGTTCAGATCCCAGAAAACCCACTTATCCTTGTAGACGGTTCATCTTACCTGTATCGCGCATACCACGCGTTTCCTCCGCTGACGAACAGCGCAGGAGAGCCTACTGGTGCGATGTACGGCGTCCTCAACATGCTGCGTAGCTTGATTCTGCAATATCAGCCTACGCATGCAGCGGTGGTATTCGACGCTAAGGGTAAAACCTTCCGTGATGAATTATTCGAACACTACAAGTCGCACCGCCCGCCTATGCCGGACGATTTACGTGCGCAGATTGAGCCTCTACATGCGATGGTAAAAGCGATGGGGCTGCCATTGCTGGCGGTTTCAGGCGTGGAAGCGGACGATGTCATCGGTACGCTGGCACGTGAGGCAGAGAAGGTGGGGCGTCCGGTGCTGATTAGCACCGGCGATAAAGATATGGCTCAACTGGTGACGCCGAACATCACCCTCATCAACACTATGACTAATACGATCCTTGGTCCGGATGAGGTCGTGAATAAGTACGGTGTTCCGCCTGAACTGATCATTGATTTCCTGGCGCTGATGGGTGACTCCTCCGATAACATTCCAGGCGTACCTGGCGTGGGTGAAAAAACGGCTCAGGCGCTGCTTCAGGGCCTGGGTGGGCTGGATACTCTCTATGCGGAATCAGACAAAATAGCAGGGCTGACCTTCCGTGGTGCCAAAACCATGGCAGGCAAACTCGAGCAGAATAAAGAAGTGGCGTATCTCTCGTATAAGCTGGCTACCATCAAAACGGATGTTGAGCTGGAATTAACCTGCGAGCAGCTGGAAGTGCGCCAACCAGCAGCAGAAGAACTGCTGGGCCTGTTTAAACAGTATGAATTCAAGCGTTGGGTTACTGACGTTGAAGCCGGTAAATGGCTACAGGCGAAAGGGACAAAACCGGCAGCTAAACCGCAGGAAACCATCGTCGTCGATGAAACGCCTGAGGAACCTGCCACGGTTCTCTCGTACGATAACTATGTGACGATTCTGGACGAAGAAACGCTGGAAGCGTGGATTGCAAAGCTGAAGAAAGCTCCCGTATTCGCCTTTGATACAGAAACTGACAGCCTGGATAACATCTCCGCGAATCTGGTTGGTCTCTCCTTTGCCATTGAGCCAGGTGTGGCTGCGTATGTTCCTGTCGCCCATGATTACCTGGATGCCCCCGATCAGATTTCTCGTGAACGTGCGCTGGCGTTACTGAAGCCACTGTTGGAAGATGAAAAGGCGCATAAAGTTGGGCAAAACCTGAAGTACGATCGCGGTATCCTGGCAAATTACGGGATTGAACTGCGCGGCATTGTCTTTGATACCATGCTCGAATCCTACATTCTTAACAGCGTCGCAGGCCGACACGATATGGACAGCCTGTCAGATCGCTGGCTGAAACATAAAACGATCACCTTTGAAGAGATTGCCGGGAAAGGTAAAAACCAGCTGACCTTTAACCAGATAGCACTGGAAGAAGCCGGGCGTTATGCCGCAGAGGATGCCGATGTTACGCTTCAGTTGCATCTGAAGATGTGGCCAGAACTGCAGAAGCACAAAGGGCCGCTAAACGTCTTCGAAAATATAGATATGCCGTTGGTCCCGGTTCTGTCCCGCGTTGAGCGCAACGGTGTGAAAATCGATCCTGCTGTATTGCACAAACACTCAGAAGAGCTGACGTTGCGTTTGCATGCGCTGGAGCAAAAAGCGCACGAGATTGCCGGAGAAGCGTTTAACCTCTCTTCAACCAAGCAGCTGCAAACGATTCTGTTTGAAAAGCAGGGTATCAAGCCGCTGAAGAAAACACCGGGTGGTGCGCCGTCAACGTCGGAAGAGGTACTGGAAGAGTTAGCGCTGGATTATCCGTTGCCGAAAGTTATCCTGGAATATCGTGGGCTAGCAAAACTGAAGTCGACCTACACGGATAAGCTTCCGTTGATGATCAACCCAAAAACCGGGCGTGTGCATACCTCATATCACCAGGCTGTCACGGCGACCGGACGTTTGTCTTCAACCGATCCTAACCTGCAAAACATCCCGGTACGTAACGATGAAGGTCGTCGTATTCGCCAGGCATTTATCGCGCCAGAAGACTACGTGATTGTCTCTGCGGACTACTCGCAGATCGAGCTGCGTATTATGGCGCATCTCTCGCGTGATAACGGCCTGCTTACCGCGTTTGCCGAAGGAAAAGATATTCACCGTGCAACGGCGGCAGAAGTTTTTGGTTTACCGCTCGATTCAGTGACCAGCGAACAGCGTCGTAGCGCAAAAGCTATTAACTTTGGTCTGATCTATGGCATGAGTGCTTTCGGTCTTGCTCGTCAGCTGAATATTCCGCGTAAAGAAGCACAGAAGTACATGGATCTCTACTTCGAGCGCTACCCTGGCGTGCTGGAATATATGGAACGGACGCGTGCACAGGCAAAAGAGCAAGGTTACGTTGAAACGCTGGAAGGGCGTCGCCTCTATTTACCGGATATTAAATCCAGTAATGGCGCTCGCCGTGCCGGTGCAGAACGCGCTGCAATTAACGCTCCGATGCAGGGTACTGCCGCAGATATTATTAAGCGGGCCATGATTGCCGTGGATGGGTGGCTGCAAACAGAGCAGCCGCGCGTGCGCATGATCATGCAGGTACACGATGAACTGGTGTTTGAAGTGCACAAAGATGACCTGGAAAGCGTGTCGAAAAAGATCCATCAGCTGATGGAAAACGAGACGCAAATTGATGTGCCATTGCTGGTGGAAGTCGGTAGTGGTGAGAACTGGGATCAGGCGCACTAAGGGTTTACTGAATAACGCGCTTTTTTCGTAACTAAGCAACATAAGATAGAACTTTTTGTGATGTCCATTAGAAATCCCTATGTCGGGAATGAAAAAAAATTACAAAAAGTGCTTTCTGAGCTGCTCAAAAAAGAGTAAAGTTATTCACGTAGGGTACAGAGGTAAGATGTTCTATCTTTCAGACCTTTTACTTCACGTAATCGGATTTGGCTGAATATTTTAGCCGCCCCAGTCAGTAATGACTGGGGCGTTTTTTATTGTGCGAAAGAAAAGTTTTGCACATGCTCGTAGGCCGGATAAGACGCGCAGCGGCGCCATCCGGCATATCCGTGGATTATTCCCCGTCCTGCATCTCTTCAACCGGTGCCAGCTCACTAAACCAGCTATCCAACTTCTGACGCAGTTTGTCCACGCCCAGCTTCTTCAGTGATGAAAATGCTTCAACCTGCACATCGCCATTAAACGCCAGCACCGCTTCACGCACCATGTTCAGCTGTGCTTTCCGGGCACCACTGGCCAGCTTATCTGCTTTAGTCAGTAGAACCAGAACCTGAACGTTGCTCTCAACAGCCCACAGGATCATCTGCTGGTCGAGATCTTTTAGCGGGTGGCGAATATCCATTAATACCACCAGACCCTGCAGGCTCTGGCGTTTTTCCAGGTATTCAGCCAGTGCGCGCTGCCATTTACGCTTCATCTCTTCCGGGACTTCGGCATAACCATAACCTGGCAGGTCGACCAGGCGTTTACCGTCCACAACTTCAAACAGGTTGATGAGCTGAGTACGGCCTGGTGTTTTAGAGGTACGCGCCAGACTCTTTTGATTGGTCAGGGTATTTAGTGCACTGGATTTGCCTGCGTTGGAACGGCCAGCAAAAGCCACTTCGATTCCCGTATCGGAAGGTAAATGGCGAATATCAGGCGCACTCATCACAAAATGCGTCTGTTGATAATTCAAGTTAGTCAACGTGGTCGTCTCCATCAATCAAGGCTTTGCAGCGATTATACCTGAACACCAGCAAAAGACTGGTTTTTCGACGCGTGGCCAGTGTAAGTAAAAACCTCGTGCTTTGTGAGACATTGCCGATAGTATCTATGCGAGATGACAGAGCAAAAAACAATATAATACATATAAATCATATAATTATATTTTATTGGCGTTCTGATTAATGGAAACTGTTACCTGGCTTACTTGTGCGTTTACCTTAAAAAGGTAAAGTAGTGTCCATAGCGAGGAAGCTGACAGGATAGACGACTCAGGATGAGGGTCAGGAGCGCCAGGAGGCGAAGACACAGGATTGTCAGGAAGACAAACGTCCGGAGACGTTAGTATAAGGAAATGGAAACAACACGGAATGTTACAGGCTAAGGGAAAAACAGGGTGTGTTGATAGCCAACATGGATTGTAGAGCCCGTAAGGGTTGAGAGTCAGGAAAAAAGGCGACAGATTACTCTGTCGCCTTTTTTCTTTATTTCTGCTAGATTCCGGCGCAATTATATACTGAATAAAAACAGCCAAAGACGAATCATGATGAAACCAACTTCTACACCACGCGGTAAAGGTCCTGCAAAAGCGCGTCGTAAAACACGCGAAGAAATTAACCAGGAAGCTCGCGACCGTAAGCGCCAGAAAAAACACCGTGGTCATGCGGCAGGTAGCCGTGCGTCCGGTAGTGATGGCGCATCAGGTGGCGGAAACCAAAACAAGCAAAAAGATCCTCGTATTGGCAGTAAAACCCCCATTCCATTGGGTGTGACCGAAAAAGTCACCAAACAGCACAAACCGAAAAGTGAGAAACCTATGCTTTCACCACAGGCTGAGTTGGATTTACTGGAAACGGATGAGCGCCTGGATGCGCTGCTGGAACGTCTTGAAGCCGGAGAAAACCTGAGCGCAGAAGATCAGGCCTGGGTAGATGCCAAACTGGATCGCATCGACGAGCTGATGCAAAAGCTGGGTCTCTCTTACGAGGATGACGAAGAAGAGGATGAGGAAGAAAAGCAGGAAGATATGATGCGCCTGCTGAAAGGCGGCAACTAACGGTTTTACACCGTGGGTCTTCCCGTCCTGCTTATAACCCTTCCGGTTATATGTTATCTGGTGTGGTTATTCGTTAAACTACAGCGGTTGTCGCGGCGACAGAAGTGGCTGCGCAACCGGCTTATCACCCGCACTGGGGTTAAGCCGGTACGCCGTACCCGCCAGAGACGCCATCGGAAGGAGTGAGCATGTCTGAACAGCTAATAGACTGGGACCTGGCCCTGATCCAGAAATATAACTATTCCGGGCCACGATATACCTCGTACCCGACCGCGCTGGAGTTCTCTGAAGACTACGGTGCAGAAGCGTTTTTGCACGCCGTGGCGCGTTACCCTGAGCGCCCACTTTCGTTATACGTCCACATCCCGTTCTGCCATAAACTGTGTTACTTCTGTGGCTGCAATAAGATTGTGACCCGTCAGCAGCATAAAGCCGATCAATACCTCGATGCCCTGGAACAAGAAATTATTCACCGCGCACCGTTGTTTTCTGGACGGCATGTCAGCCAGCTGCACTGGGGCGGCGGTACGCCAACGTACTTAAATAAAGCGCAAATCAGCCGCTTAATGACGCTGCTGCGGGCTAACTTTCAGTTTAACGCGGATGCCGAAATCTCGATCGAAGTGGATCCGCGTGAAATCGAGCTGGATGTTCTCGATCATTTACGGGCTGAAGGATTTAATCGCCTGAGCATGGGGGTGCAAGACTTCAACAAAGAAGTTCAGCGCCTGGTGAACCGTGAGCAGGACGAGGAATTTATCTTTGCGTTACTTAACCATGCGCGTGAGATCGGTTTCACCTCGACGAATATCGACCTTATTTACGGTCTGCCAAAACAGACGCCGGAAAGCTTTGCTTTCACCCTGAAGCGGGTGGCGGAGTTGAATCCAGATCGTCTGAGCGTCTTTAACTATGCGCACCTGCCAACGCTTTTCGCAGCCCAGCGTAAGATCAAAGATGCTGACCTGCCCAGCGCACAGCAAAAGCTGGATATCCTGCAGGAAACCATCTCTTCACTAACCGAAACCGGCTATCAGTTCATTGGCATGGATCACTTCGCTCGTCCGGACGACGAGCTGGCCATTGCCCAGCGTGAAGGTGTTCTGCATCGGAATTTCCAGGGCTATACCACCCAGGGTGATACCGACTTGCTGGGGATGGGCGTATCCGCCATCAGTATGATTGGCGACAACTACGCGCAGAACCAAAAAGAGCTGAAGCACTATTATCAGCAGGTTGATGAACAAGGGAATGCACTGTGGCGCGGTATTGCGCTGACCCGCGATGACTGTATTCGTCGGGATGTGATTAAGCTGCTGATCTGCAATTTCCGCCTCGACTACGCCGCTGTGGAACAGCAATGGGATTTGAACTTTGCGGATTATTTTGCTGAAGACCTGAAGCTGTTGGCGCCACTGGCGAAAGATGGGCTGGTGGATGTGAATGAGAAGGGAATTCAGGTTACGCCGAAGGGTCGCCTGTTGATCCGTAATATTTGCATGTGCTTTGATGCTTATCTACGCCAGAAAGCGCGGATGCAGCAGTTCTCTCGGGTGATTTAATGACGTTGCCCGGTGGCGCTTTGCTTACCGGGCCTACACGTTGCGATAACCTGTAGGCCGGATAAGCGTTAGCGCCATCCGGCGCGCCTTCAGCTAAACAGCCCAACCAGCGCAGCGCACAGTACTGCGGCAACCGCGGTTTGTGGCGTGTGGCTGTCGACTGAGCCACTCGATAGCAGATTAATGATTGATTCCAGCATGATGACTTCCCCCCGTTTGCCGGGCACGATCATACTTAACTCATCGGAACAGTAAAGCGCAAAATAGCAGCAATTTGCGCTCAATTATCAATCTTTACACAGTGACTTTTCGTCACTCCATTCCGAGTTCTTTTAACTTACGTGTCAGGGTATTACGCCCCCAGCCGAGCAAGCGTGCCGCTTCCTGTTTATGTCCCTGGGTATGACGCAGCGCGGTAGTCAACAGCGTGCGCTCCAACTTTGGTTGGGCCTCAGAAAGCAAGTTTTGATGACCGGAGCGTAATGCCCTATCCGCCCACTGTGCCAACAGGGTTGCCCAACTGTCTGGTTGCATATGTGACGGTGTGTCAGGCACGGTGGTTTCAAACAGCTCGGTTGGTAAGTCCTGAATCAGTACTTCCTGTCCGGCGGCCATGACGGTTAACCAGCGACAGGTGTTTTCAAGCTGACGAACGTTACCCGGCCAGGCCAGACGCGTAAGTGCCGCTTCGGTTTCAGGGTGGAGTTGCTTGGCTTCCACACCCAACTCGCGGGCGGCTTCCTGCAGGAAATGACGTGCCAGGCGGGGGATATCTTCCCGACGCTCACGCAACGGGGGCAAATGGACGCGAATTACGTTCAGACGGTGGAATAAATCCTCACGGAATTTGCCTTCCTGCACGCGCAGTTCCAGGTTTTGGTGGGTGGCTGCGATAATGCGCACATCCACTTTCACCGGTGCGTAACCACCCACGCGGTAAAACTGTCCATCGGATAATACGCGCAATAAACGCGTCTGCACGTCCAGCGGCATATCACCAATTTCATCAAGGAACAGCGTACCGCCGTCTGCCTGTTCAAAGCGCCCCTGACGAATGGTATTCGCCCCGGTAAACGCCCCTTTCTCGTGACCAAACAACTCAGATTCGATCAAATCTTTCGGGATCGCTGCCATGTTCAGCGCGATAAACGGTGCTTTGACGCGCGGGCTGTGGCGGTGCAGGGCGTGGGCGACCAGCTCTTTACCCGTCCCGGACTCTCCGTTGATCAGCACGCTGATTGACGAGCGGGAGAGGCGGCCAATGATGCGGAACACATCCTGCATTGCAGGCGCTTCACCGATGATATCGGTGGTCGGGCCGTTGATCTGAACATTACGCGGCTGCTGCTGTTCCTGGTAATGGCTGATGGCGCGCTCGACCAGCGCTACCGCTTCGTCAATATCAAAAGGTTTGGGCAGATAGTCGAACGCCCCTTGCTGGTAAGCGCTGACGGCGGCATCCAGATCGGAATGGGCGGTCATTATGATGACCGGAAGCATCGGGTGACGCTGCTTAATCTGTTTTAACAGCGTCAGACCGTCCATACCCGGCATGCGGATATCCGACAACAGCACATCCGGCGTTTTGCTGGCCAGCGCGTCCAGCACCTCTTTACCACTTTCAAATGTGGTACAGCTTAGTCCTGCCCCTGCGAGCGCACGTTCAAGCACCCAACGGATGGAACTATCGTCATCAACTACCCAGACTATTCCTCGTTGCATAAACGTCACCTTTATTTCCTGATAGGCAGATAAACCGAGAACTCGGTATGACCCGGCCAGCTGGTAAATTCAATTTTGCCGGAATGTTGATCGATCAAATTACGGGCGATGGATAATCCAAGTCCGGTACCGCCTTCGCGGCCGCTGACCATTGGGTAGAACAGCGTATCCTGCAAATGCGAAGGAATGCCCGGACCGTTGTCCTCGACATCAATACGTGCCGCCAGACGGTAGCGCATACCGTGCAGCGTGAGCTGAAACGCGGTGCGGGTACGTAGAATAATTTCTCCGCCTTCCGGTCCCAGCGCCTGTAGAGCATTACGCACGATATTCAGCAGAACTTGTTCTATCTGATCCGGATCGTGCAGCAGTTCTGGCAGGCTAGGGTCGTAATCACGAATCAGCGTGACGTTTTCGGGGAGCTCCATCGACACCAGCGCCACCACGCGCTCCGCCACTTTGTGAATGCTTTCCGTGACGTGCATGCCCGGCTGTTGTGGCCCCAACAGGCGATCAACCAGATTACGCAGGCGGTCGGCCTGCTCAATAATGACTTTGGTATATTCGGTCAGCGCCGGGTCCGGAAGCGCTTTGCTAAGAAGCTGAGCCGCTCCGCGCAGGCCGCCCAACGGATTTTTAATTTCGTGTGCCAGACCACGCACCAGATCGCGCGCGGCGATTTGCTGGGCATGCTGCAGTTGTTCCTGACTCAGACGACGCTGGTTATCCATTGGCGCCATCTCCAGCAGGATAAGGCCATCAGGCAGCCTCTGCGCGGTCACAGAGAGGATATGTGAGTGGCTGTCTATCACCAGCGTCACTTCGTTATCCGTAAAGCCCTGACCCGCTTCCAGGCTCTCTCGCATCAGTCCGATGTTTAAGGAGAAATAACTCAACAGATCGGGAAGCGGTGTGCCAAACAGTTTGCGGGAACTTTGCGCCAGCAGCTGTTGCGCCGCCGGGTTGGCGTAATGTACCGCCAGCTCATCGTCGACGAGTAAGATGCTGTTGATTAAAGAATTGAGGATCTGCCCAGCATCGGGCAGCGTGCCGGTTGCCATTCAGCAGTCTCCTGAAAAGTGTTGCACCAATTTAGTGCATTATAGCTTTTTACATCAAAAAAGCGCGAAAAAGCAGGTTGTTAGTGGAGAAAAAAGCCCATCCAGAGATGGGCTACAGATGACTGGCAAACATAGATGCCGGATGGCGGCTTCGCCTTATCCGGCCTACAAGGTAATGTTACCCTCCAGGCCTGATAAGTTTGCGCCATCAGGCGTCCTATCATTCGCCATCGATCTCAAGCCTGCCTGAGCAGGCTAAAAGTTCCACGGCAACTTCAAACGATTAAACGCTATAGTACAGCTCAAACTCTACCGGGTGCGGAGTCATGCGCACGCGGTCATCTTCTTCGCGACGCAGCGCAATGTACGCATCGATCGCTTCATTGGTGAACACGCCGCCTGCGGTCAGGAACTCGCGGTCCAGATCCAGTTCTTTCAGTGCTTCTTCCAGAGAGCCAGCAACCTGTGGGATCTCTTTCGCTTCTTCCGGCGGCAGGTCGTACAGGTTTTTGTCCATCGCTTCGCCCGGGTGGATCTTGTTCTTAATACCGTCCAGGCCAGCCATCAGCAGTGCAGCGAAGCACAGGTACGGGTTAGCCGCCGGGTCCGGGAAACGCACTTCGATACGACGCGCTTTCGGAGAAGCAACTACCGGAATACGGATAGAAGCAGAACGGTTACGGGCAGAGTAAGCCAGCATGACCGGCGCTTCGTAGCCTGGGACCAGACGCTTGTAGGAGTTGGTGGTCGGGTTCGCCAGGGCGTTGATCGCTTTAGCATGCTTGATAACGCCGCCGATGTAGTACAGCGCCTGCTCAGACAGACCCGCATATTTGTCACCAGAGAACAGGTTTACGCCGTTCTTGGACAGGGACATGTGGCAGTGCATGCCGGAACCGTTATCGCCAAACATTGGTTTTGGCATAAAGGTCGCGGTTTTACCGAAACGGTGAGCGACGTTGTGAACGACATATTTGTAGATCTGAATTTCGTCCGCTTTTTTGGTCATGGTGTTAAAGCGGGTCGCGATTTCGTTCTGACCCGCAGTCGCCACTTCGTGGTGGTGGGCTTCAACAACCAGACCCATCTCTTCCATGATCAGACACATGGTAGAACGGATGTCCTGAGAAGAATCTACCGGAGGAACCGGGAAGTAACCGCCTTTGACGCCTGGACGGTGACCTTTGTTACCACCTTCGTATTTGGTGGAGGAGTTCCATGCGCCTTCGATGTCATCGATAGCGACGTGGGAACCGGAAATAGATGCGCCGAAACGGATGTCGTCAAACAGGAAGAACTCTGGCTCTGGCCCGAACAGAACGGTGTCTGCGATGCCGGTAGAACGCAGATACTCTTCAGCGCGTTTCGCAATGGAACGCGGATCGCGGTCGTAACCCTGCAGCGTACCTGGTTCCAGGATATCGCAACGGATGATCAGGGTAGACTCTTCAAAGAACGGGTCGATGAGTGCAGTCGACGCATCTGGCATCAGAACCATGTCTGATTCGTTAATGCCTTTCCAGCCACCGATTGAGGAGCCGTCAAACATTTTGCCTTCTTCAAAGAATTCGGCATTTACCTGATGAGCAGGAATAGTGACGTGCTGTTCTTTGCCTTTGGTATCGGTGAAGCGCAAATCAACAAACTTCACTTCGTGTTCGTTCAGCATCGTCAAAACGTGTTCAGCGGACATACTTACTCTCCCGGATTGGTCATGGTCGTCGTGGTAACGAAGTCTTCAATTCTGCAAAAATTGGCCGTGTCGCCGTAAAAAATATAAAGCGAAATCTGTGCCAACTTTTAAATTGCCCCTAAAAGGCGTTATCATGCGCACCATCGTGCAAAGGGGCTGCACCATGAAGGTTGTATTGCACCATTATAGTGCTTTAATGTGAACATTAAGCACCATATTGGTGCAAAGCATGTCAGATTACCCCTTTTAACGCTCCGTGAATGTGATCACAAAGAAACTCTGCAATACTTGTTTGCGGAGGATGTTTGTGATCCTGTTTTGTACTGCGATTAATCCGTGTACAATAACGCGCTATTTCTAAAATGCCTGAGGCAAAGTTGTGATCGAAAATTTGCGTAACATCGCCATCATCGCGCACGTAGACCATGGTAAAACGACCCTGGTAGACAAGCTGCTCCAACAATCCGGTACGTTCGATGCACGTGCTGAAACCCAAGAGCGCGTGATGGACTCCAACGATTTGGAGAAAGAGCGTGGGATTACCATCCTCGCTAAAAACACCGCTATCAAATGGAATGACTACCGTATCAACATCGTTGATACCCCAGGGCACGCCGACTTCGGTGGTGAAGTTGAACGTGTAATGTCCATGGTCGACTCCGTGCTGCTGGTGGTGGATGCAATGGACGGTCCGATGCCGCAGACGCGCTTCGTGACCAAAAAAGCCTTTGCCCATGGCCTGAAGCCAATTGTTGTTATCAACAAAGTTGACCGTCCTGGCGCGCGTCCTGACTGGGTTGTTGACCAGGTATTTGACCTGTTCGTTAACCTCGACGCTACCGACGAGCAGCTGGACTTCCCGATCGTTTACGCTTCCGCGCTGAACGGTATCGCTGGTCTGGATCACGAAGACATGGCTGAAGACATGACTCCACTGTATCAGACCATCGTTGATCGCGTACCGGCTCCGAACGTAGACCTTGACGGCCCGCTGCAGATGCAAATCTCCCAGCTGGACTACAACAACTACGTTGGCGTAATCGGTATCGGCCGTATCAAACGTGGTAAAGTTAAACCGAACCAGCAGATCACTATCATTGATAGCGAAGGCAAAACCCGTAACGGTAAAGTCGGTAAAGTTCTGACCCACCTGGGTCTGGAACGTATCGAGAGTGATATTGCCGAAGCAGGCGATATCATCGCGATCACCGGTCTGGGCGAACTGAACATCTCCGACACCATCTGCGACCCGCAGAACGTCGAAGCGCTGCCGGCTCTGTCCGTTGATGAACCGACCGTAACCATGTTCTTCTGCGTAAACACCTCTCCGTTCTGCGGTAAAGAAGGTAAATATGTTACCTCTCGTCAGATTCTTGACCGCCTGAACAAAGAGCTGGTGCACAACGTTGCGCTGCGCGTTGAAGAAACCGAAGATGCGGATGCGTTCCGTGTATCCGGTCGTGGTGAGCTGCACCTGTCAGTTCTGATCGAAAACATGCGCCGTGAAGGTTTCGAAATGGCGGTTTCCCGTCCGAAAGTTATCTTCCGCGAAATCGATGGCCGTAAACAAGAGCCGTTCGAGAACGTAACGCTGGACGTCGAAGAGCAGCACCAGGGTTCTGTGATGCAGGCTCTGGGTGAGCGTAAAGGCGACCTGAAAAACATGAATCCAGATGGCAAAGGCCGCGTACGTCTTGACTACGTGATCCCAAGCCGTGGTCTGATCGGCTTCCGTTCAGAATTCATGACCATGACTTCCGGTACCGGTCTGCTGTACTCCACCTTCAGCCACTACGACGACGTTCGTGCGGGTGATGTGGGTCAGCGTCAGAACGGCGTACTGATCTCCAACGGCCAGGGTAAAGCAGTTGCGTTCGCACTGTTCAGCCTGCAGGACCGCGGTAAGCTGTTCCTGGGTCACGGTGCTGAAGTTTACGAAGGCCAGATCATCGGTATTCACAGCCGTTCTAACGACCTGACTGTAAACTGCCTGACCGGTAAGAAACTGACCAACATGCGTGCGTCCGGTACTGACGAAGCAACGGTTCTGGTTCCGCCGGTTAAGATGACTCTGGAGCAGGCTCTGGAATTCATCGATGACGACGAACTGGTAGAAGTAACACCAACTTCTATCCGTATTCGTAAACGTCACCTGACTGAAAACGATCGTCGCCGTGCAATGCGTGGCGCGAAAGAAGAGTAATACGAGTAATTGTGAGCCGGGTAAGCATTAGAGTCGCCCGGCACAGTAAAAAGCCGCTGAATGTCAGCGGCTTTTTTATGGCTCTGGTATACGGACAGATATTTATTACTGCAAGCTGCCATTGTGATAAATCTCATATCCGACGACTGACTGAACTTTCCAGATGCCATTTTCCTGAACCATACAATCAACGACGGTGTGATCCTGCTTTTTGCCAAATGATACATACACATTCACACAAACTGGATCGTAATCGGATGAAACTACGGTTACGTTGGTCGGCCAGTCATCGCCGATGTATTGCGCCTTAATAAAGAAATCAGCGTCATAAAATTCATCGTCCGCGTATTTAGGATCTTGCGCATGACGCAACTTTTTCATCGTGTCTGACGTAACAAAACTATCAATTTCATGACCAGAACTGATGGGGTAAATATCTTTATTTATTTGATTTATATACCATTTGTTGAATTCAAATGCTCGGGCTATGGGGGTTTTGTCATCAACTGCGGCGAATGTTGCAAAACTGATGAAAATTAATATCAATAATTTTTTCATATTAGTTGTGCCTGTAAAGTTTAAAAGCAGGATGTATTTCCCTGTAACGTGGGCCGGGGTACATACTGCGTTGAACGAAATCGGAATACCATGTTCCCATCCCGTCGTAAATACAGGCATGACCATATTGATGTGGGCCAGGTAATGCGCTTATCACTGCGACATCCCCTTCCATCGGTTCACCATAAACTTGCCTGAATCCGGCACGCTCAAGTGAACGATCAAAATCCACGGCATTTGCTCCAGTTATCCGGACTCCGCCAGCCTCAATAGCGGCAGCAACTGCTCGTGCGCAAAACCCAGTGCTTTGTTGTTGGGCATGTTGGCGCGCATATGTTACTGCGGAGTGTTTATTCCATGACACACTAATAACTCCTTTATCGCTTGTTTCGATAAAATCTTTATTGCATATTATTACAAATAAACTAAATTTAAAAAACTTTTCATGATATTAACAAAAATAGACCGGAATTATTATTTTTGTAATGAATCATAATAAATAATATAAGTTCGCAGTTATAACCATTCACTCATCATCCCCATCGAACTGAGAGTTTCCGCAAAAGTGCTTCATCAGTCTATTTCGTTGTGTCTGGCAGTAGTGGGATTTATATAAGTGAATAGAGGGACAACGGAACGGCTCCCTGTAACGTTGCATTTAGCTACATCGTGAGGGCCGCATAATGTCTCAGGCAGCTGCCATAACCTCTGACTGGCGAGTGGAATTAGTGCTTGGCGATATCAGCATTGAAGACAAAGAAAAATTGTCAGCGTGGATGAAATACAAGAAGGCGGTGGAAGC
This sequence comes from Citrobacter sp. RHBSTW-00671, assembly GCF_014103415.1. NCBI lineage: Bacteria > Pseudomonadati > Pseudomonadota > Gammaproteobacteria > Enterobacterales > Enterobacteriaceae > Citrobacter > Citrobacter sp. RHBSTW-00671. The sequence continues at coordinate 361,583 of NZ_JABXPR010000001.1, read as the reverse complement.
CGTTGATGTTGCGACGGCACCTGACGTTAACTGGCCTGTTCAACCGCAAGAATAAGCCATTTACCACAGATCAGCCACTACAGGTCAGCCGGAGCGCCAGGCTGGCCTTGTCTTTCTCTTCCTTTGTCCAATCTCCGCAATAATAAAAGTAAATCGCACTTCATTAGCAGCGGCAACTACTCGTGCGCAAAACCCCGTGCTTTGTTGTTGGGCATGTTGGCGCGCATACGTTACTGCGGAATATTTATTCCATGATATGTTAATAAATCATTTATTTTTAGATGGATAATAGTTATTGCATTTTTTTAGTCAGTTGGAGTTAATAAAAATAAAAAAATAGGAATGACATGGATGAAAGCTATAAATCTATGAAATGTAGCCTTCATACAGAAGGCTACATAAATAACGTCAGAAGAAATACTTCACACCAATACGAATCTGGTTTTGTTCGCGGTGATACGGCTCGACATTGCGATCTAACCAGCGTAACTCAAAATAGGGCAACCAGCGCTCGTTGATGCGGTATTTAAACGTATTGGTAATTTCCCAGTGATGATCTTTACCGTTACTACTATTGAAGTCATTTACCCGAATAAAATAGTGTGGCTCAAAAGTGTAGGAAAACTTATCGGTAATAGTGAAGTTCCAGTAGTTACCTATCTCATAGGTGTCATTGTTATCCTGATCTCCGTTTAAATCAGTGGAACTGTAGTTATTATGATTATATCGGTTACGTACAGTCAGATTAAACCACGGGGTGAATTTATAGTTAACATCCAGGTAAACGGCACCACCCGAACCAATACTCTTATCGTTTATCAGTCCGCCGGGCTGGATGGTTAATTTATCTGTCGGTTTAAATAACGGATACCAGCCCTCTATTTCGTTATAGCCGTGTTTTAACTCATCCTTGCGTTGCATGGTATAGGTGTTGGTGAGCATGATACCCGCGCCCATATCGGAGTTATAGCCGACGCGCAGCATGACCTCCATCTGATCGGAGGCCAGATTGTAAGCTTCACGGTTCTCTACATAAGCGCCGGCGAAAACAGAGGTGGATACCACAGAGGATAAGAGAATTATTGTATTTAATTTTTTCATAATAAATCCATTTTTTAAGCGTAGGGAGGCCGCCATCCATTAAGATGGAATAGGCGGCAATTATTTTTATATGTTTACAGCAGAGGTTTTCTTTTTATGGCTAATGCGTTCTGGTTGAATGTTATTTTTCTTCCGTTGACTGATTTCCTCAATGATAAAAGCAAAACGGGCTTCGCTGAGTTTATAAAAGAACCCCATCGTGATGGCCGCAATAATTGCCAGCCCGCAGGGCCACAGGAAAATAAGCTGGCGCAAGCCAAGCAAGGTTGCATCACTCTGGGCGATATTGGGGATATAACCGATTTGTGTCAGCATAATCCCTGGCAGGAAACCGGCCAGCGCCGCAGAAATTTTGCGTGAAAAGGTGTAACCCGTATAGACAGAACCTTCAGCGCGGATCCCCGTTTTCCACTCCCCATAATCCACCGTATCCGGGACCAGTGCCCAGTTCAGGCTGTTTACGAATGCCGTCCCAAAGAAGGCCATGCACGAGAAAGTGACAAAGAGAAGTGATGTGCTGCCCCAGAGAAAATTCAGGATGTCACCGAGAGCCCATAGCGCCAGGCCACCAAGATAAACCTGCTTTTTACCGAAACGTTTGACGGCTGTGGGCACCAGCAGTACGCCAACCAGAATGCACCCCATGCTGAAAAACCCCATCCAGGAGAGCAAGTGGATATCATTGAGCACGTACTGAGTGTAATAAACCTGAATCGCCAGCTTGATATTGAATGCTGCCAACGTACACAGGTTGGCAAGGCATAGCACCAACAGGGGGGGGTTACGGAAAATTGCACAGAACGATTTGAGCATGCTGGGTTTATGGTGATCCGGCACGATTTCGATATAGCGCTCCTTCACACCGCTAAAGCACCACCACATGCTGAACAGCCCACAAACAGAGAAGAGCAGCGCGGCAATCAGGTAGCCAAGCGAAGGCGAATGGATAAATAACGCCTGAATGGGCATAAAACCAACGGTACATAGTAATAGCCCCACAGTCGCGCCGCCCTGGCGCCAGGCCGCGAGGTGAGCGCGCTCATGCGGATTCTTCGTGATCGCAGGAACCATTGCGCCGTAGGAGCAGTTCATCAGGCTATAGAACAAACCGAACAGCATAAACAACACCGTCGCCAGACCTGTTTTCACCGTCAAGGTAAAATCTGTGGCTAAAAACTGCGCGCTGGCAACCAATGCGACGGGAAACGACGCATACAAAATAAAGGGTCTGAATTTCCCCTTGGCACCAATATTGCGTCGTGAGTCCAGCAATACACCGGTCAGCATATCGGTGAAGGCAGTGAAGAATTTCGCCACCAGAAAGATTATCCCGCCGTACCAGGCCGGCATCCCTAGTTCATCGGTATAAAATTTAAGCAGATACAGCGTGCCGATACACAGCATCAAATTTGAGCCGAAGTCACCCACTCCGTAGGCGAATTTTTCACGCAGGCTCAGTTTTAGCGTTAGCGGATCATGGTCAGACATAATCGCTCCTTAATAGCGCCCCGTAAGGCGCTATTCATTATTATTATCAAACAGGTTGTTTACGCGCTTCTATCTCTTCAACGATACGGACATACATCTTCTCGTTAAGGTTGTAGAAACAGCCCATGGCCACAATGGTGATCACTGCTAATGCGCAGGGATAAATAAAGATCAGCTGACGCAAGCCTTCGACTGTATTTGCCGATTGCACCACGTTCGGGACGTAACCAATTTGCGTCAGCATCCAGCCAGGGAAGAATCCCGCCAGCGCCTGCGACACTTTACGGAAGAAGGTAAATCCGGTGTACACCGTCCCTTCAGAACGCACGCCGGTACGCCATTCACCATATTCCACCGTGTCGGAGACCAGCGCCCAGTTCAGGCTGTTAACGAATGCTGAGCCGAAGAACGCCAGGCAGGAAAAGGCAACAAAACTGACGGAGCCGCCGCCAAAAAAGTAGTTAAGCAGATCGCCCGCTACCCAAATTAGCAGGCCGCCGATATAGACCTTCTTCTTACCAAAGCGTCTGACCATTCCCGGCATTAAAAAGACGCCGATGAAGATGCAGCCCATGCTGAAAAAGCCCATCCAGGAAAGCAGGATAGGGTCGTTCAGTACGTACTGAGTGTAATAGACCTGAATCGCCAGCTTGACGTTAAACGCGCCAAGCGTACAAAGGTTGGCAACGCACAGAATAAACAGCGGTCGGTTACCGGCGATAGCGCGGAAGGATTGCAGTAATCCCGGTTTTTGCGCTGCTGCATCCCCGGATTTCACTTCTACATAACGTTCTTTCACACCGGCATAGCACAGCCACATAAACAGCAGGCCGAACAGGGAAAATAATGTGGCGGCGAAGATATAACCCAACTGCGAGTTACCTTCGATCAGATTCATCACTGGAACAAAGCCGACTGTGCACAGTAACAACCCCAGGGTTGCGCCACCTTGCCGCCAGGCGGCCAGCGAAGCGCGTTCATCCGGGTTTTTAGTAATGGCAGGAACCATCGCGCCATAAGAGCAGTTCATCATGCTGAAGAACAGTCCGTACAGCATAAACAGCACCGTTGCCATCACCGTTTTGCCGGTTATTTCAAACGGTGTGCCGACAAAGTTAGCAATCGCCAGCAAGGTGACGGGGAAGGCCGCGTAGAGCACGAATGGGCGGAATTTACCCTTCGGACCAATTTTGTGTCGCGAATCGAGCATAATCCCAGTGCCCATATCGGTAAACGCGGTAAAAAACTTGGCGATAAGGAAAATGATACCGCCGTAAGTCCCCGGCAAGCCAAGGACATCAGTATAAAACTTGAGTAAATAGAGCGTACCAATGTCCAGCAGGATATTGGAGCCCAAATCACCCATCCCATAGGCAAGTTTTTCTTTAAACGGCAAGCGTAGGGTTGCCGGATTGGCTGTATTTTGACTCATTGTTATTCTCCATTTGCCCGTGAGTTTCCCCACGGGCGAGCCGTATTAGATATTGCGTAACGTGGCAAACAGTGACGCCCACTCACTCTTCGCGCGATAAAACACCGGAGGCTTGCCAATAGGCGCATCCACGGTAATTTCACCGCCCTGATAAGTTTCCCCAGTCCAGACGTTGACCCAGTTATCCTCTGGTAGATACAGCGTCCAGTCGTGCTTACCCTGCTCATGAACCGGCGTGACCAATAGATCCTGTCCCAGCAGGTACTGATATTTCAGGGTGTAGGTTTGCGCATCGTTTTCGTAGTGCAGGAACAACGGGCGCATAACCGGTAGCCCGGTGGCGCTGTTTTGTGCGACGGCCTGTTTGAGGTACGGTTTCAGGGTGGTGAACACGGTGGTCATGCGGGCAAAGTGGGCGATAGTTTCGCTGTCGCCATCAAACTGCCAGTTATCGCCGGGGCGGTTGCCTTCGTGGGTACGCATCATCGGGGTGAAGGCGCTAAAATCACACCAGCGCAGCAGCAGCTCTTTGCTGCGTTTCATGTCAAACAGCGTGGTGTAACCGCCAATATCGCTGTGGTGCAAGCCGTGGCCGGTCATCGCCAGCGACAGCGCCGCAGGAACGACGGAAGCCAGGCCATCGTCGAGGCTCCAGTCAACGTTCTGATCGCCAGCCCACATCATGGTGGAATACTTTTGACTACCGGTGTAACCCGCGCGCATAAAGAACAGGATTTCACCAAGCTTGCCGGTTTCCTGTAACGCTTCGTAGTTACATTTCGCCCACAGCGCGGGCCAGGCGTTATGCATGATCTCGGCGCTGACGCCGTTATGCAGATATGTGTCGGTCGGCAGATATTCACCGAAGTCCGCCATCCAGCCGCCGCAGCCCAGCGCGATCATGTTCTTTTTGATGACCTCTTTGAACCAGTCGTAGGCTTCCGGGTTGGTCAGGTCGACCACGCCACCGTAAAACTCGCCAAACTCAACCAGATAGTCATCGCCGGAAGCATCTTTCGCCAGATAACCACGCGCTGCGGCTTCTGCGCACAGGTCTTTATCGCTGGCAACATAGGGGTTGATATAGGAGAGGAACTGCACGCCTTCTTCTTTCCACTGCTTAATACGGCTATCCAGTTGCGGATAGTTGTCGCTGTTCCACTTCCAGTTCCACATCACGCGCTTGCCAAAGGAAGTCATGCGGATCCCGGACCAGTCCTGCGCCCAGATGCCGTTTACCTTCACGCCCGCATTACGCATGGTGTCCAGTTTGTTCTGGCAAACCTCAGTACCGCCCTGGATACCGAGTGTCACACCATCGTAAATCCAGTCCGGCAGTTCTGGCTGGCGACCTAACAATGCGGTCAATTTCTCCAGCAGCGAAATGTAAGTCTCGGCGCACTCAACGCGCAGGGTGGTTTTGTCTTCCCACAACGCCAGCTCGTGATACTCCGGCGCGCTGAAGTCGAAATTCATGTAGCAGCTGTTATCAACGTGGCAGTAGTACTTTTGCGTGCTGACAAAGGTCGGTTGCGGGAAGAAAGTCCAGTAGTAGTCACCGCCGGCATTTTCTTTGCAATCCGCCTGCCAGGTGACATAGCTATTCTTATTCCGACCCACGCCTTGTTCGCTGGTCCACAATGGGAAGGGCTTGCCGCGTAAGTCGAAGTAAGAGAACTGTTCACCGCAACCGTAGATGTGGTCGTCCGCTCTGGCGGCCAGACGCAACCAAATGCGATTATGACTGGGATCGTCGTTATGCAGATCCAGCTTCAGACGACCCTGTTCATCGGTGGAAATGTGTAGCGTGGCAGTGATGGTATTACCGCGGCTGAAATCTACCCGCCAACCGTCAGGCGACTCGCTGACCGTGGCGTCGGTTAGGGCAATTTTCTCATTGAGCTTGTCTTTAATACTGAAGTTACCGCGGAACATATCAATATCGGCAACGCCAGCGCCGATCCACAGGCAGGGGTTTTCGGCACTATGGCGTAAAATCAGACGCTGTTGATACGTTAAGGTAAATCCGTCCTGTAATGTTTTGAGCTCTAAGGCGGCTGACCGTTGTAGTAACGAATTCATTATAGTCTCCGTAAATGTAGGGTAATTCGGTAATCTGTTATTCACAGCCGATTAAAAAATGCATCTGGTGTGCTTCTCCGGGCGCGAGATGAATCAGGCTAACCCCGGAATTAAAGGCGTCGGGCGGGCAGGTCATCGGCTCAATTGCCAGGCCACGGCGTGCTAATTTTTCACCGGTATAAACCTGCAGCCAGGGTTGGTGGCTACGCAGGTATGTGGACATGTTTTGTGTCGGGCTGGTCATTCTGACTTCCCACTCATTCCCGGATGGCCAGACTTTGAACGTATGATCAAGCGAGGTTTTCGCGATGACCTGTGGCGTTGTGAAATCCCGCTCTCCCAGTGTGGATTCGCCCGACGGCAGTGCTAATTCACAGTCATCAATACTGTGCAGGTTGCAGGTCAAATAGGGGTGTGCGCCCGCGCCATACGGTGCCGTTTCGTCACCCACATTTTGTGTATGAATAAAGACATGCAGCCCGCTGGTGGCTTCCAGCCGGTAAATCACCTTTGAAATCAGCGCAAAGGGATAGCCATACGAGGGCGGCAGAAAAATAGTCAGCACCACTTCCGATGCCGACTGTTGGTCAATCTGCCAGTCTCGCCAGGCCAGCAATCCATGAATGGCGGTATGAGAAACCGGGTCATTAACGGCAAGCTGGAAGGCTTTGCCGTTATGCTGATAGCAGCCGTCTGCCACGCGATTTGGCCAGGGAATGAGTACTTTCCCCAGATGTGCCAACGGCATTTCTTCAGGCTTGTGCGGAATAACGACGTGACGCTCACGATGCGTCAGTTCCGCCAGCCCCGCGCCAACCGTGACAATTTTTGCCTGGTAGTGCCCAGCCTGAAGATGAAGGGTTTTTCCACCGCTATGCATGGCTGCTTATCTCCTGGCTTATTTAGCGTTGATATCCAGCAGGCCGGCGGCAACGGCCGGAGCCAACCCCGGCGCCAGCGGTAGACGTGGGATCACCAGGCAGTGCAACAGGTGGTAAATATCCTGCTTACCGTCCCAGACTTTGGTGGTCACCTTGTTGTCGGTGTCCAGCTCCTGCCACCATGAACCCGTCTCGTAGTCCATCAGATAAGTGATGCAGTAATCCCACCACTTCTGGTACCAGGCTTCGTACTGGCTCTCGCCGGTGAGGGTATACAAGGCATAGGCGGTACCCATCGCTTCGACTATCGGCCAGCGTACTCTTTCGCGAACGATGGGTTTACCGTCCCAGTCCACCGAGTAGACAAATCCATCCGCGCCGTCCGGTGCCCAGGCATCACGAATGGTGGCGTGGAACAAGCCTTTGGCATCTTCCAGCAGCCAGGCGGGAGGGGTTTCGAAGCGCGCTTCCAGTGCGGCGTGCAGATGTAGCATCAGACGGCCCCACTCGATCCAGTGACCTGGCGTGCCACCGTAGGCGCGGAAGCGGTGCGCAGGGTTATCTTTGTTGTAATCGCGGATCGGGTTCCACTGCGAATCGAAGTGCTCGTTGACGCGATACTCACCGCTGCGGGCAACATCGTGAATAATCACTGAAGCGATACGCAGTGCGCGATCGAGCCACTTACGGTCGTGGGTAACGTCATAGACAATCAGGAAGGCTTCGACTGCGTGCATGTTGGCATTGCCGCCACGATAATCTTCCGTCTGGCTGAAGGCTTCATCCCAGGACTCAAGGCACATCTGCTCATCTTCACTCCAGAAGTACTTCTCAATCACTTCGATGGCATCGTCAAGCAACGGTCGCGCCTGTGGATGACCGGTTGTTACAGCGCTTGCCGCCCCGAGCAACACGAAGAAATGCTGATAACCCTGCTTGGAGGCATCCATGACCCCTTCATCATTCACGCAGGCGTACCAACCGCCGTAGCGCGTGTCACGCAATGCGCCATTCAGCGCCTTAATTCCGTGATCGACGAGCTGATATGCGCCGGGGCGGCCCATTGATGCGGCCACGGAATAAACGTGCAGCATACGAGCGGTGATCCATAAATGTGTCCCCATCTCCGCTCTGACCTGACCATTGTTACCCAGCCAGCCAAACCCGGTGGGTACCGCCGCGTTTTTACCAAAGTTAAAGATGCGGTCGGTTTCCTGCTCCAGCCAGCGGTTGTGGCTCAGGGTGTTAAACCATTTCATTTATTCATCCTCGAATTAGCGGCGGGCCATCATTTCATCGACAATTTCACCTAAACGTTGCAATTTAGGTGCGGAAACATCACGCAGCATCAGTTCGGTATCCGGCAGGCCAACCACGGATGACCAGACCGCACGTCCGGCGAGAAAGCCGGATGCACCTGCCGTCATGGCCACGCTGACCGCGCGCGGGAACAGTTTTTCATCCACACCAGAGGAGAGAATGACCCACGGCATGTTGATGTTTTCATTCAGGCGCTGGGAGGCGCTAAGCAGTTCTTGTTGGGTACCTTTGCCGTACAGCGGCATTTCGACCTTGTAGAGATCGGCGCCGCTGTCACCCAGCTCTTTTGCGGCCTCGATTATGGCCTGCTCACGATCGAACTTATCGCCACGGCGCGGTGGACGCACAACCGGTTCGATAATGCTCAGCAGGCCGTTGGCGTGGCATAGCTCATTGAATTCTTTCACCATATCAAGACGCTGTTGGGCATCTTCGTCGCTGCGCCACAGTACCAGCAGCTTCAGCGCCTTCGCGCCGTCCTGTTTCACGGCCTGCGGGTCGATTTTTTTATCAATCACCACGCTATCGACCGGAATACCATTACCCGGAATGAACTCATCCGCGGCCACAATCATGCCGCAGCTTTTCGCGATGGCATGTTGTTCCACAACCTGGCGGTAGCAGAACTGCTGATCGACCAGGATCGCAGAGGCATAGGGAGAAAGGATCTTCGCTGCATTCACTTTGAAATCAGTCAGCACGCTGTCGCTCACCGGGAATTTCGCACCCGCAGCGGCAAACATTAAGCGCATGGCTTCGCGCTGATCGACTGCCAGCATGGCAAAACCGCCGGAAGCTCGGGTGATGTCTTTCAGGGTGTACTTCGTCATTGTTCAGTCCTTACTTATCTGTGTGTTTATTTAGCCCGGCGGATGCGCGAACCTGTTCAAGAATGGCCGTCCAGTCTTCCCGACCACGGCCAGCGGCGCGAGCCTGGTTATAGACTTCGCGGGAGGCCGCACCAAGCGGCATCGGCACGTGCAGTTGATTCGCCACATCCAGGGCGATGCCAAGATCCTTGTGGGCTAAGTCGATCATGAAGGCCGGGGAAAGATCGCCTTTCAGCACTTTGTTCGGCCATGAGGTGGTGAAGTGGCCTTTTCCGGCAGGCGTCCCGCTCATCACTTTCAGGGCCACATCGAAGGAGAGGCCGAGTGCTTCGCACAACACGGCGGCTTCTGCAGAGAGCGTATTTAGCGCGATGCTCATGTAGTTGTTGATGAGTTTGACGCGGATACCCATACCGGGGCCGCCGGCATTGATTAATTCATTACCCATTGCCAGCAGTATTGGCGTTGCGCGCTCAACGTGTTCAGCCGTTCCCCCTGCCAGCAACAGCAGGGTGCCTGCGATCGCATGATCGGAGGTGCGCCCGACCGGGCAATCCATCATGCTGAAGCCTTTGGCTTCCATGTCGCTAATCAGTTTGTCGGTCTGCAGCGGATGGATAGTGGACATATCAATGACCAGCGCTTGTGGCGACAGGCTCTCGCAAACGCCTTGTTCACCCAACAAGACGCGGCGCACCAGATCGCCGTTTGGCAGCATCGTGATGACAAACTCCGCGCCGTTTGCTGCCTGAGCCGGGCTGCTGGCAGGCTGTGCTCCTTTTTCCACCAGGCACTGAACAGCATCCGGGTTAACGTCAAAGACGCTGAGTTGATGACCCTGCTTCAGCAAGTTGCTCGCCATGGGGGAACCCATCTGACCTAATCCGATAAATGCTATAACTGCCATAACGTTCTCCTGAGACGTGGATGTCATTTTCTGTCATTTAAAATCGTCTGTTTCTGTCTGTTTTTGATCGTATTTGTAATTTATGGTCAAAAAATTGACAGCCGTCACTTTTTAAACATTTTGTGAAATTAAAATGATCTCATCTTGAAACGCCTAAGGAATGAACATGATTCGTATTGCTTGTGTGGGTATTACCGTGATGGATCGCATCTATTACGTAGAAGGTTTACCGACTGAAGGAGGTAAATATGTGGCGAAGCGGTATACCGAAGTGGGCGGTGGGCCTGCTGCGACGGCGGCTGTGGCTGCGGCGAAGCTGGGCGCACAGGTGGACTTTATTGGCCGTGTGGGCGATGACGACACCGGAAACAGCCTGCTGGCGGAGCTGTAATCCCTGGGGGTAAACACCCGTTACACCCGGCGCTATGCAGGGGCGAACTCTTCACAGTCGGCGATTATGGTCGACGCGAAGGGAGAGCGAATTATCGTTAACTATCCCAGCCCGGATTTACTGCCGGATGCTGATTGGCTGAAGGAGATCGATTTTTCTCAGTGGGATGTGGTGTTGGCGGACGTGCGCTGGCACGAAGGGGCAAAACAGGCCTTCACGCTGGCGCGTCAGTCAGGGGTGATGACCGTGCTGGATGGCGACGTTACGCCGCAGGACATCAGTGAACTGGTGGCATTGAGCGATCATGCTGCGTTCTCTGAACCTGGACTGGCGCGACTGACAGGGACAACGGAGCCTGATTCTGGACTGAAAAAAGCACAAATGCTCACAAATGGTCATGTTTATGTGACGCGTGGCAGTGAGGGGTGTGACTGGATAAAAGATAATGCAGTGCAGCATCAGCCAGGATTTTTAGTCGATGTGGTCGATACCACCGGTGCCGGTGATGTTTTTCACGGTGCGCTGGCATTTAGTCTGGCCTGTGGGTCCGCGCAGGAAGACGCCGTCAGGTTTGCCAGTGGCGTCGCTGCACTGAAGTGTACGCGTCCGGGCGGGCGTGCGGGGATCCCTGACTGTGATCAAACCCGATCTTTTCTGTCACTTTTTGTATAAAATGCCAGGGCAATGGTTTTTCGAGGAAATTTCATGAGTCTTACCGAACTGACCGGTAACCCGCGACACGATCAACTGCTGATGCTGATTAGCGAGCGTGGTTATATGAATATTGACGAACTTGCCAGTCTGCTGGATGTTTCCACCCAGACCGTGCGTCGTGATATTCGTAAGTTAAGCGAACAGGGATTAATTACGCGTCATCATGGCGGAGCAGGCAGAGCCTCCAGCGTGGTCAATACGGCGTTCGAACAGCGTGAAGTCTCCTGGACGGAAGAGAAAAAAGCCATCGCGGAAGCGGTGGCTGACTACATTCCCGACGGCTCAACGGTGTTTATTACCATTGGTACTACCGTTGAGCAGGTTGCGCGGGCGCTGTTAAACCATAACCATTTGCGCATCATCACCAACAGCCTGCGCGTGGCGCATATTCTGTATAACAACCCGCGTTTTGAAGTGATGGTTCCCGGAGGAACGTTGCGCCCGCATAACAGCGGTATTATCGGTCCTTCTGCTACAGCGTTTGTCGCTGACTTTCGCGCCGATTATCTGGTGACCAGTGTGGGTGCGATTGAAAGCGATGGCGCGCTGCTGGAATTTGATGTTAACGAAGCCAGTGTAGTAAAAACGATGATGTCCCATTCCCGGCACATTCTGCTGGCAGCGGATCATACGAAATACACGGCCTCTGCCGCAGTAGAGATTGGTAATGTGTCGCAGGTAACTGCGCTGTTCACCGATGAATATCCTGGTCCGGCGTTGCACAATCTCCTTCAGTCACAGCAGGTTGAAATTGTGCAAGTGAGTCCTTCTCAGGATGATGCGCTGGCTATGTGATCTCGCTCTTTGGTGCTCTGATTCGTTCGAAGTCATCACGCACGCATAGTCAAACTTCTCCTTTCCCGCTACAGTTATTCATCCACGGCGAGAAAGGAGAAGGACATGCTCTATATCTTTGATTTGGGTAATGTGATTGTCGATATCGACTTCAATCGCGTGTTAGGCACATGGAGCGATTTGAGCCGTGTACCGCTGGCTTCACTAAAGCAAAGTTTCACGATGGGGGAGGCTTTTCGCCAGCATGAGCGAGGCGAAATAACAGATGAGGCCTTCGCCGAGGCGCTGTGTCATGACATGGCGTTGCCTTTAAGTTATGAGCAGTTCTCCCACGGCTGGCAGGCCGTTTTTGTCGCATTACGCCCCGAAGTTATCGACATCATGCATAAGCTGCGCGAGCAAGGGCATCGTGTCGTTGTGTTATCAAATACTAACCGCCTGCACACAACGTTTTGGCCGGATGAGTATCCCGAAATCCGTCAGGCAGCCGATCACATTTATCTTTCTCAGGAATTGGGCATGCGTAAACCGGAAGCACGGATTTACCAGCACGTTCTGCAGTCAGAAGGTTTTTCTGCGCACGATGCCGTCTTTTTTGATGACAACGCCGATAATATTGAAGGGGCTAACCAGTTAGGGATCACCAGTATCCAGGTCGTCGATAAAACGACCATCCCTGACTATTTCGCGAAGTTGTTATGCTAAAATTTTTGCATCAAAAAGCCAGGCATCATACGCGTCCTGTATGGGCCTGGCTGAAGCTATTATGGCAGCGCATTGATGAGGACCATATGACAACGCTGGCAGGAAATCTTGCCTACGTTTCATTGCTCTCATTAGTGCCGCTTATCGCCGTTGTTTTTGCTCTTTTCGCTGCATTTCCGATGTTTTCCGATGTCAGCATTCAACTCCGTCATTTCATTTTCGCTAACTTTATTCCGGCAACTGGCGATGTCATCCAGCGGTATATCGAACAGTTTGTCGCAAACTCGAACAAAATGACTGCTGTTGGGGCATGCGGGCTGATTGTAACCGCCTTATTGCTGATGTATGCCATCGATAGCGCGTTGAATACCATCTGGCGCAGTAAGCGCACGCGGCCCAAAGTGTACTCTTTTGCCGTTTACTGGATGATATTAACGCTGGGACCGCTGCTGGCGGGAGCCAGCCTGGCAATCAGTTCTTATTTGCTGTCGTTGCGCTGGGCCAGCGATCTCAACACGGTGATTGATAACGTACTGCGTATTTTCCCGTTGGTACTTTCCTGGCTGTCGTTCTGGCTGCTTTACAGCATTGTACCCACCACGCGAGTCCCCAATCGCGATGCGGTAATCGGTGCCTTTGTTGCTGCTGTGCTGTTCGAAGCCGGAAAGAAAGGATTTGCGCTCTATATCACGATGTTCCCGTCTTATCAGCTCATTTACGGTGTCCTGGCGGTGATCCCTATTTTATTCGTCTGGGTTTACTGGACGTGGTGTATCGTCTTGCTAGGCGCGGAAATAACTGTCACTCTCGGGGAATACCGCAAACTTAAACAAGCCGCAGAACAAGAAGAAGCAGAGCAACCATGATTGCATTAATTCAGCGCGTAACCCGTGCCAGCGTCACCGTGGAGGGTGAGGTGACGGGTGAAATTGGCCCAGGACTTTTGGTCCTGTTAGGTGTCGAAAGGGATGATGACGAACAGAAAGCGAACCGCTTGTGCGAACGCGTACTCGGCTATCGAATCTTTAGCGATGCCGAAGGCAAAATGAACCTGAATGTGCAGCAGTCAGGTGGCAGCGTGCTGGTGGTTTCACAGTTTACACTGGCGGCAGATACCGAACGCGGCATGCGCCCTGGTTTTTCAAAAGGCGCAGCACCCGATCGGGCAGAAGCGCTGTACACGTATTTTGTAGAGCGCTGCCGCCAACAGGAAATGAACACGCAAACCGGGCGATTCGCTGCTGATATGCAGGTTTCGCTGGTTAATGATGGCCCCGTGACGTTCTGGTTACAAGTATGAACCAGCTTCCGGCGTGGTCGCGGGTAACAAGAGAGAATACAACTATGTATCACCTTCGAGTACCGCAAACAGAAGAAGAATTGGAGCGTTACTACCAGTTTCGCTGGGAAATGCTGCGTAAACCCCTGCACCAGCCAAAAGGCTCCGAACGGGATGCCTGGGACGCAATGGCACACCATCAAATGGTGGTGGACGAAGAAGGTAATTTGGTCGCAGTAGGGCGTCTGTATATCAATGCGGATAACGAAGCCTCCATACGTTTTATGGCTGTAGACCCCTCGGTGCAAGAAAAGGGGCTCGGAACGCTGATGGCGATGACCCTTGAATCCGTGGCACGCCAGGAAGGGGTGAAGCGCGTCACCTGTAGCGCTCGTGAGGATGCGGTTGAATTTTTCGCCAAGCTGGGGTTTGTAAGCCAGGGGGAAATCACCACGCCGCAAACCACGCCGGTCCGCCACTTCCTGATGATTAAGCCCATTGCGACGCTGGACGATATTCTTCATCGTGGTGACTGGTGTGGGCAACTACAGCAGGCCTGGTACGAACATATTCCGTTAAGCGAGAAAATGGGTGTGCGTATTCAGCAATATACCGGGCAGAAATTTATTACCACGATGCCCGAGACAGGGAACCAGAATCCGCACCACACCCTGTTTGCCGGAAGCCTGTTCTCGTTGGCAACGCTTACCGGTTGGGGGCTTATCTGGCTGATGTTGCGTGAGCGTCACTTGGGGGGAACGATTATCCTCGCCGATGCGCATATCCGCTACAGCAAGCCGATCACCGGAAAACCTACTGCTATCGCCGATCTGGGCTCATTGAGCGGCGATCTTGACCGTCTGGCCAGAGGCCGCAAGGCACGTGTGCAGATGCAGGTGGAGCTTTTGGGGGACGATACGGCGGGCGTAGTGTTTGAAGGCACGTATATCGTACTGCCTGCGAAGCCGTTTGGTCCTTACGTCGAAGGTGGGAATGAAGAAGAGTAGGGGGAAATCCCAACTCTTCACACTACCCGATTACGCGTTTTACTCGTGTGTTGCCACTCGCCAAGCCACGTCGCGCATTGCGTTTCGTGCCGTCTGGCTTACGCCTCCTAACTGAAAAAATCCGTGGATAACGCCGGGGTAGCGCTGGCAGGTGCAGTCCACACCTTGCTTCTGAAGCCGGTGATACAGGGCCTCTCCTTCATCGCACAGGGGGTCAAATTCAGCGGTAATGATGTGGGTCGGCGGTAACCCGTTGAAATCGTCGCGCCACAGCGGGCTGACTTCCGGATGGTATAGGTCAGTCTGTGGCATATACATCTCGTAACCGGACAGCAGTGTGTCACGTGTAATGATGTAATCCCGCCCATTGCGGGCATAGCTCTCAAAGCTGGCGGTAGCGTCCAGCATCGGGTAGATCAGCATAAGCTGCGCAGGTTGCCATTGCCTGGCAGCTTTCAGGCGTAGTGCTGTGACCAGCGCCAGATGTCCGCCAGCGCTGTCGCCAGCAAGCGTGATGCGCGTACGATCGACACCCAGTTTCTCTGCATACTTCCAAATGATGTTAGCGCCTTTTTCGGCATCGTCGTGTGCTGCTGGGAAAGTATGCTCTGGTGCGAGGCGATACTGTACTGCAATCACCCGACAGCCGCTGGTCAGGGCGAGCTGCCTTAGCTGGTTATCATGCGTAGCGAATCCACCGCTGACAAAGCAGCCGCCGTGATAATAGATCACGCAGGGTAAGTTTCCCGTGACACCCCGTGGCGAAACAACGCGAAACGTCATGGTATCGAGTTCACTATCTTCAACCTGTACGCGGGTTTCAGTTTCTCCGGCCAGTACTGTACTGGCGATGTAGCCAGCCCTCCGTTCATCAATATTCTGCTCGCGCGCAGAAGGACGCCCCGCCGCAATAAACGCCTCAACCAGCTGCGCAATCCCGTTTTCCAGTGCCATTTATTATTTCTCTTATCTGTATGGATATACAGCGTTATAACCTGGATAACTACGAATGGAAATGGGAAAAGCGGGGGAGTGTATGATTCTGGAAAGTGGCTCGCAAAAGTAAAAATCGTTCGCGTGAAGGCTATTTTCTCGCTTTTCTCACGTGTATGTTGTGTGGAAATTAATCGTCAATGATATACTGGAGGTATATGTGAGTATGATGGCTGGGATGGATATGGGCAGAATTTTACTCGATTTATCAGACGAAGTGATTAAACGTCTTGATGACCTCAAAGTGCAGCGCAACCTGCCGCGAGCAGAGCTTTTGCGGGAGGCCGTTGAACAGTATCTTGAGAGGCAGGATCAGGCTGAAACGACAATTTCACGTGCTCTTGGACTATGGCAAAACTGTGAGGAAGATGGTGTGGAGTACCAGCGTAAACTTCGTGAGGAATGGTAATGGTCAAAGGATCTGCGCTTTTTGATACCAATATCCTTATCGACCTGTTTAGCGGGAGACGTGAAGCAAAACTGGCGATAGAAGCATGGCAGCCACAGAACGCGATCAGCCTCATTACGTGGATGGAGGTGATGGTGGGCGCAAAAAAATACCATCAGGAAGCCCGCACTCGTGTGGCGCTAGGCGCTTTTAATGTGATCGGTGTTTCACAGGATATTGCTGAACGAAGCGTGAATATCAGACAGGAGCATGGGATGAAATTACCGGATGCCATTATTTTGGCCACTGCGCAGATTCATCGTCTTACACTGGTTACGCGTAATACCAGGGATTTTGCAGGCTTATCCGGCGTGGTCACACCGTATACGTTATAACCCGGGCGACCTGCGCCGCCCGATAGTGCGAAGAACTTACTCCCCTTCACCCGGAAACAGGAACGGGTTGATGGAGCTACGAGCAAAACCCTCTTGCTCCATATGTGCGTCCAGCATCAGTGAAGCGAGATCGTCGGCCACGGCTTCAACTTTCGGGTCTTTTTCCTGATAGAGAATCTTCAGGTAAGTCCCGCAGTCGCCGCAGCTTTCGGCTTTAATTGCCGCTTGCTCGTTATCCAGTGACCAGTAGTTCAAATCACGGCTCTGTTCGCAGTTGCTGCATTTCACGCGCACGACGTGCCACTCGGTTTCACACAGGTTGCAGTGCAGATAGCGCAGCCCCTGAGTGGTGCCAATTTGCACCATGCTGGAAACCGGCATTGAACCACATACCGGGCAGTACTGGCGTTGTTCACCGTACTCCGCACGTGCTTTGCCAGGGATCAGACTTGCCATCTGCGCCCAGTAGAGCGACAGGGCAGCCCAAATGAACGGCGCTTTATCGCTGCTGACGGAGGAAAAATCAGAAGCAAACAGCGCGCTGGCCATCAGCTCAAGTTCCTGCTCTGAGGCTTTTTCCAGATTTTCGATCACTGCCAGTGCAGGGCCGCTCATTTCTGGTTTCAGCTCAGCAATTAACGACTGCAGCAGTTTTTGCCAGTGTTTATCGCGCGGCAGGACGTGGATATCCAGCGGTGGTTTGCCCTGATCGTTCGCTTCTTTGATGCGAGCGGTCAGATCCATCTGCAGCGGATGGTCATACAGCACCACTTCCTGCGCATGGGCGATCAGCGCGGCAAAGCGCAGATAATCACCCAGCGGGTTGTTCTCGGCCAGCTCGCGCAGACGTTCGGCGCGGCGGTTATACAAATTTTTGAGTCTGGGGAATAACAACGGCGGAATCATATCCGCCGTGCGTTTCTCGCTCGAACCCAGCTCATCTTGCGGGATTATGCGAATACTCATTCAGTTTTCTTTTCCGTTGTCTTTCGGACTTCACGGTACCAGCGTGGGTGATGTTTCTTCGCCCATGAACTGGTAACCCATCCTTCCACCATCGCGGTAATGGTGCCTTTCACCCAAAGGGCGGCGTAAATGTGCACCATGATAACCACAATTAACGCTACTGCGGCAAATGAATGCAGCATTAACGCGAATCGGATCACCGGGATTGAGAAAGCAGGCGCAAAATACGGACGCCAGATGACCACTCCGCTCACCAGCAACAGGACCAGGAAGATAATCGCCGCCCAGAATACGCATTTCTGGCCGAAGTTATAACGTCCCGTGTCACCTACTTCCTCGTTGACGACAATCTTACGAATATTCTTCGCCCAAAAGATATCATCCCGATTGATTAGATTGTGGTGCCAGTATCGGAAAAACATGATGATAAACGAGGCAAACATAATCACGCCGACAAACGGGTGCACAATTCGCGCCAGTTGCGGAGTGCCCATGATGTGCATCAGCCAGTTAAACGACGGGAAGAGAAAACCCATCCCGCTCACCGCCGCCAGAATGAAGCAGAAGGCGGTTACCCAGTGGTTGATGCGTTCCGGCGCCGTGTAGCGCACGATGGTGTCACGTCGTTTCATTTGCGCACCTCATCGTCTTTTTCATGCAGATTGTCTTCTTCCTCTTCCGCACGGTTTGGGCCTACACCGACGTAGTGGAAAATACTGGCCGCAAATGTCGCTGCAAAGCCGACCGCTGCGAGGGGTTTCCAGATACCTTTCCAGAATTTGACGGTGGCGCTGATTTCCGGGTTCTCTGGCAAGCCGTGATACAGATTCGGCTTGTCAGCATGGTGCAGCACATACATCACGTGCGTACCACCAACGCCTGCCGGATCGTACAGACCCGCATTTTCGTAACCACGCGTTTTCAGCTCCGCGACACGCTCGCCCGCCAGCGTTTTCATCGACTCTTTGGTGCCGAAATGAATGGCACCGGTTGGGCACGTTTTCACACAGGCCGGTTCCTGGCCCACCACCACACGGTCAACACACAGCGTACATTTATAGACGCGGTTGTCTTCCGGGTTGAGGCGCGGTACGTCGAACGGGCAGCCTGCAATACAATAGCCGCAGCCGATGCACTGCTCGGACTGGAAGTCGACGATACCGTTGGCATACTGAATGATTGCCCCTTCAGCCGGGCATGCTTTCAGACAGCCCGGATCGGCACAGTGCATACAGCCATCCTTACGGATAAGCCATTCGAGTTTGTCGTCTTGTTCCACTTCTGAGAAGCGCATCACCGTCCAGGATTTGGCGGTCAAATCAGCCGGGTTGTCGTACACCCCAACGTTGTTACCCACCTCATCACGGATGTCGTTCCACTCCGAACACGCCACCTGACACGCTTTACAGCCGATACAGGTGGTGACGTCGATAAGCTTCGCCACCTCTTCCTGATGGTCCCGCGCCTGAGGCGCGGGGGTGAAACCGTTAGTGGCGGAACGACGAATGATGTCTTGCGATTGATAAGCCATAGGTCGTCTCCGTTACACCTTTTCCACGTTCACGAGGAAGGACTTAAATTCCGGTGTTTGCGTGTTCGCATCACCGACGAATGGCGTTAACGTGTTGGCGATAAAGCCTTTTTTCGCCACACCTTCGTAGCCCCAGTGAATCGGAATACCGATTGTGTCGATATCCTGGCCGTTGGCCTTCAACGTGCGAATACGTTTGGTCACCACTGCTTTGGCTTTAATGTAGCCGCGGTTAGAGGAGACTTTGACGGTATCGCCGTGGGAGATGCCCAGCTTATTCGCCAGCTTCTCGCCAATTTCCACAAACTGTTCCGGCTGTGCGATGGCGTTAAGCAGCGCATGTTTGGTCCAGTAGTGGAAGTGTTCGGTCAGACGATAGGTTGTTCCGACGTACGGGAACTTATCTGCTTTACCCAGTGCTTCTTCGTCGCCTTTAAAGATACGGGCGGCAGGGTTAGAGATAACGTTCGGGTGCAGCGGGTTAGTTCCCAGCGGCGTTTCAAACGGCTCGTAGTGTTCCGGGAACGGACCTTCTGCCATCTTATCGATAGCAAACAGACGTCCCATCCCTTCAGGCTGCATGATGAATGGCCCAACGTTGCTGCCCGGTGCGGCGGCGCTGTAGTCCGGAATATCCATCCCGCTCCATTTCGCCCCGTCCCATTTCAGGATCTGACGTTTTGGATCCCACGGATTCCCCTGCGGGTCAGCGGAGGCGCGGTTATACAGAATGCGTCGGTTAAGAGGCCATGCCCATGCCCAGCCCAGCGTATTGCCAAGACCTGACGGGTCGGCGTTATCGCGACGGGCCATCTGGTTGCCTTCCGGCGTCCAGCTACCGGCGAAAATCCAGCAGCCGCTGGAGGTAGTGCCGTCGTCACGCAGTTGGGCGAACGAGCTCAGCTGTTGGCCTTTCTTGACGATAACCGCACCGGTTGCCGGGTCGGTAATGTCGGCCAGCGCTTTACCGTTACTCTCCATCGCCACTTCTTCCGAAGCCGGTTCGTGCGGGGTGGAGTAGTTCCAGGTCATGCTCAGCACCTGTTCCGGGTTCGCACCACCTTGTTCGGCATACATCTTACGCAGACGCAGGAAGATACCGGCGAGGATTTCACCATCGGTAACGGCAATCCCTGGGGCATCCGCGCCTTTCCAGTGCCACTGCAACCAACGACCGGAGTTGACGATAGAACCGTTCTCTTCGGCAAAGCAGGTGGATGGCAGACGGAACACTTCAGTCTGGATTTTCGACGGGTCAACATCGTTCGACTCACCGTGGTTCTGCCAGAAGGTGGAGGTCTCAGTGTTGAGCGGGTCGATGGTCACCAGAAACTTCAGTTTAGACAGTGAAGCCACAACCTTGTTTTTGTTCGGGAATGAGGCGACCGGGTTAAAGCCCTGGCAGATATAGCCATTCACTTTGCCCTGGTTCATCATCTCGAAGTACTGCAGCACGTCGTACCCTTTATCCCACTTCGGCAGCCAGTCAAAGCCCCAGCTGTTTTCTGCTGTCGCCTTATCGCCAAAGAAGGCTTTCATCATCGAAACGAAGAATTTCGGGTAGTTGCCCCAGTAGTTCACCTGGCCTTCCAGCAACGGTTTTGGCGTGTTGGCGGCAAGGTAGGTTTGCAGGTCGGTTTGTTTCTCGCTTGGCAGCGTCATGTAGCCTGGCAGGCTTTGTGACAACAGGCCTAAGTCAGTCAGACCCTGAATATTCGAGTGACCGCGCAGGGCGTTAACGCCGCCGCCAGCCATCCCCATATTGCCAAGCAGTAACTGGATCATCGCCATGGTGCGGATGTTCTGCGCGCCAACGGAGTGTTGCGTCCAGCCCAGGGCGTACAGGAACGACGCGGTTTTATCTTTGGCGCTGGTTTCTGCGATGTACTCACAGACCTTCAGGAAATCAGCCTTCGGCGTACCGCAGATGTTTTCTACGACGTCCGGCGTGTAGCGGGAGACGTGCTGTTTCAGCAGGTTCCACACGCAGCGCGGATGTTGCAGCGTAACATCGCGTTTGGCGAAGCCTTTTTCATCCAGCTCGTAGTTCCAGCTGGTTTTGTCATACTTGCGTTTATCCGCGTCGTAGCCCGTGAACAGACCATCTTCGAAGCCATAATCCTCACGCACGATCAGACTGGCGTTGGTGTAGGCCTCGGTGTATTCGCGGTTGAATTTTTCGTTATTTAGCAGGTACAGCAAGACGCCTGACAGGAAGGCAATGTCAGTACCAGAGCGAATAGGAGCATAGAAATCAGCCACCGCAGCGGTTCGCGTAAAGCGCGGATCGATAACAATCAGCTTCGCGCCGTTGTGAATTTTGGCTTCCATCGCCCAGCGGAACCCGACCGGGTGAGCTTCAGCGGCGTTACCGCCCATCACCACAACGAGGTTGGCGTTTTTAATGTCGACCCAGTGGTTGGTCATCGCACCGCGACCAAATGTTGGAGCAAGACTTGCTACCGTTGGTCCGTGTCAGACGCGTGCCTGGTTGTCGACCGCGAGCATACCCAGCGCGCGAGAGAATTTTTGGGTTAAATAGCCGGTTTCATTACTGGACGCGGAAGCACACAGCATCCCGGTGGAAAGCCAGCGGTTAACGGTAACGCCTTCGGTGTTCTGCGCAACGTAGTTAGCGTCGCGGTCTTCTTTCATTAGCTTCGCGATGCGGTCAAATGCCTCATCCCAGCTAATTTGTTGCCACTTATCAGAGCCTGGTGCGCGGTATTCCGGGAATTTCAGGCGGCTTTCGGAGTGGATGAAATCCACCAGACCGGCCCCTTTCGGGCAGAGCGCGCCACGGTTGACCGGGTGATCCGGGTCCCCTTCGATATGGAAGATGGATGCTTTGGCATTTTTTGCGCCGTCACCGAGGCTGTACATCAACAGTCCACAGCCAACGGAACAGTAAGTGCAGGTGTTACGGGTTTCGCGGGTGCGCAGCAATTTATATTGCCGTGTTTCCGCGAGCGCTACGCCGGGCGCAAAGCCCAGTGCCGCTGCCGTGGTGCCTGCCATACCGCCAGCGCAGATCTTAAAGAACTGCCTTCTGCTGACCTGCATGGTTCGCTCCTTGTTTCGACATTGTCACGTTCCCTTCGCTTTTCTATAACGCGAACGCGAGGGAAGTGGTTGTTATTTTTCTTTGCGGACGGGACCGCAAAGGTCCAGAATTGGGTGAATTTCCCTCCGTCCAGGAGGGGTTTGTAAAGAATACCACAATGTTGGTATGTGTGTTCCAATATGGTTAAAAGAAAGTGAATAAAATCCATCAAGAAGAAGTCAAAAATGTGATGAATTGTGCAGGATCGCGTCAGTTGACCCTCTGGAAGCGCGAGGATTTGCAACATCCTCAGCCTGATGAGGTCGCTGAGGAAGTGCCCGTTGCGCTGGTATATAACGGAATTTCGCACGTGGTGATGATGGCATCACCGAAAGATCTTGCGCACTTTGCGATGGGTTTTTCACTTTCTGAAGGCATCATTGAGTCCCCGCAGGATATTTACGCGATGGACGTAGTGCCCTCCTGCAACGGATTGGAAGTCCAGGTTGAGTTGTCCAGCCGTCGCTTTATGGGGCTGAAGGAGCGTCGTCGCGCGCTGGCCGGACGTACCGGCTGCGGCGTTTGTGGCGTGGAGCAGCTCAATGACATTGGCAAACCGGTCCAGCCTTTGGCGTTTACCCAGACGTTTAACCTGGCGAACCTTGATACCGCATTACGACATCTGCACGATTATCAGCCCGTGGGACAGCTTACAGGCTGTACGCACGCTGCGGCCTGGGTACAGCCGTCAGGCCATCTGGTAGGGGGTCATGAAGACGTGGGCCGTCACGTTGCGCTGGACAAACTGCTGGGACGACGCGTAGTGGAAGGGGAAAGCTGGCAACAGGGCGCGGTGTTAGTTTCCAGCCGCGCCAGCTACGAGATGGTGCAAAAGTCGGCGATGTGTGGCGTGGAGATCCTGTTTGCTGTCTCTGCGGCGACAACGCTTGCCGTGGAAGTTGCCGAACGTTGTAACCTGACGCTGGTGGGTTTTTGCAAACCGGGCAGGGCGACGATCTACACCCATCCGCAGCGGTTGATCGCTGAGTAATAAACGTTCAGTTAATTTGAATAAGATAGGCAAATCCTTCCGCTTTTAGTTGTGTGATATGAAGGCTACTATTCATCACATCAAGGCACGGTGCCTTACTCAAACAACTAAGTGAAAGGGTTTATATCATGAAAAGCATCAAAACTTTTGTCGCAGTTATCGCTCTCGCTACTTCTTTCGGTTCTTTCGCTGCTCAGACTGTTACAGCGACCGGTTCCACACTGGAAAGTGCTGAAGCTAAAATTGCCGCCCAGGCTGAACGTGCGGGCGCCAGCGATTATAAAATCACTCAGGCTTACACCGGTAACCGTGTGCATATGACCGCTGAACTGCTGAAATAAGTTATCTCAGTACGGTAGAAAGAGCGCCCCAGGGGCGCTTTTTTAGTTTATACCCGCCATTCGTAGCAATGCGGTCACCACAGCGGCAGCGACGATCACCACGATTAGCGGCGTCTTACGCCAGGCGAGAAAGACCGCAAAACCCACACCGAGTACGCGCGCCATGCCGGCAAAGTGTTCGCCTTCATAAAAGGTGGTTGCCAGCGCGACGGAGAACAGTAATACCGTTGCGGCATCAGAAAGTAACGCCTGTGAACGTTCAGAAAAGGCTAAGCGGCCTCCCAGTTTTGCTCCCCCTAAGCGCATTAAATATGTGCCCAAAGACAGCACGGCAATCCCGACGATAAACAGCGTCATGTTACCCATTATTTTTTCCTCGCCAGTAGGCCAAACAGTGAGAGCAGTACCGGCAAGCCTACCGGTGCGAAAGGTACGGATGCGAGTGACAATGCGGCCCCGCTACAGGCACGGATGAGCGTGGTGCGGTTTTTAAAGGCCGGAACCACTAAGGCCAACAAAATGGCAGGGAAAACGGCATCCAGCCCAATGGTTTCAGGCGCCGGGAGCAGCTTACCGACACCGGCACCGATCAGTGTGCCAATCGGCCAGAAAATGGCGACGCCCAGACCGCATAACCAGTAGGCGGCTTTACGTTGTTCCGGTGTTTTCTGCGACAGGCCGAACACCACGCTTTCATCGTTCATGATATGGCAGCCGAGAAAGCTGGCGGCGCGAGCGCCGACCAGATCGCGTACCGTCACGCCAAACGGCACATGTCGGGCATTCACCAGTAACCCGGCGGCGGCGGCTGCCAACGGATTTCCGCCGCTGGCGATAATACCGATGAACATAAATTCAGAAGCCCCGGCCAGCACGGTAATCGAGAGTACAAAGGGCACCCACAGCGGGAAGCCGTAAGCCATTGCCAGCGAACCGTAAGACATGCCTACCACGCCGACGGCCAGGCACACTAAAAATATCGCTTTGATCGTGTCGCCTTTGAGGCTGGAAAAATAATGTTTCATACTGTTTTAGCCATATCGAACGAATTTCCATTATAATGAACGGAACAGAATTGCATTACAAGTCGAACGATTCGTTCGATATAAAAAACACAGAGTCGAATATGACCCAACCCATCAGTATGATTGCCAAAAGTCTGGTGCGCGAACGTCAGCGTACCGGTTTGTCGTTGGCCGAGATTGCGCGCCGTGCGGGGATTGCAAAATCTACACTTTCCCAGCTGGAAGCCGGTAATGGAAATCCTAGCCTGGAAACGCTGTGGTCACTGTGTGTGGCGCTGGATATCCCCTTTGCCCGATTACTGGAACCGCAGGAACAAAAAACGCAGGTGATTCGCCGCGGTGAAGGGACAAAAGTGGTGGCGGAACAGGCCCATTATCAGGCGATTTTATTGGCAGCTTGCCCTCCAGGCGCCCGGCGGGATATCTACCTGCTGCTGACGCAACCCGGTGCGGACCGTATTTCACAGCCACATCCATCGGGATCGGTGGAGCATATTATTGTAACGCAGGGGAAGGCGCTGGTCGGGCTGACTGAGGCGCCGGAAGCGTTGAGTGAGGGAGACTATATTTGTTATCCCGCCGATCAAACCCATATCTTTAAAGCGCTGGAGCCGGATACCCAGGCGATTCTGGTTTCTGAGCAGAACTAACTGTTATGTTGCGTTGTGCCGGATGCGGCGCGTTAGCGCCTTATCCGGCCTACAAGACTACGGCAAGTAAAACACTTCTTTTAGCTCTGCGCTAACCGGGCTGTTGTCTGCATTGGTGGGCATTACGTCACGCATATGCTGCCACCAGCGCTGGCAAACCTCAGTCTCGGCAACGGCATTCCAGCGTTCTTCGGATTCGATCTCAACGGTGGCGAACAGCAGATTGCGCGTCTCATCGAGATAAATCGCGTAGTGATGGGCGCCGTGGGCTTTCAGCACCGCTTCCAGCTCGGGCCAGATCGGGTTATGCCGACGTTGATATTCAACGTGCGCGTCGGCATTTACCTGCATCACAAAGGCTTTGCGGATCATAACGCCTCCAGATACAGCTCACGCACCTCGTCGCGGCTGGCGGTACGCGGGTTGCACGGCGCACACGGATCGGCCAACGCTTTGTCCAGCCAACCTTCAATATCTTCTTTGGTTACCCCAAGCGAACGAAAGCCGACAGGAATACCGACGCGTTTGCTCAATGCGCGGATTGCGTTGATGGCTTCCATACTCGCCGCCTCATCGGTCATGTCGCGGGTATCGACACCCATTGCCTGCGCCACGCGGGCAAAGCGTGCCACGGCGTTGGGGCGATTAAAGTTCTCGATTATTGGCAGCAGGATGGCATTGCAAACGCCGTGCGGCAGGTTGTGCGTTGCGCCCGGCTGGTGCGCCAGCGCATGTACCAGGCCAAGACCGGCACTGTTGAACGCCATGCCCGCCAGATACTGGCCAAACGCCATCTGCTCACGGGCGTCGAGGTTATGCCCATCGTCGACCGCTTTTGGCAACCACAGACTGATCAGGCGAATCGCTTCTAACGCGTTGGCATCCGTCAATGGATGTGCGCCGACGGAGACATAGGCTTCAATGGCGTGGGTCAGGGCATCCATACCGGTCGCGGCGGTCACGGACGCCGGGATCTCCAGCATCACGCTGGCATCATCCACGGCGATATCCGGAATGATGTTCGGATCGATAATGACCTCTTTGACCTTACGCGCGGAATCAATAATCACTGCATTGCTGGTCATTTCCGCCGCCGTACCTGCGGTGGTGTTAATGGCAACCAGCGGTACGCCGGCATTTTTCACTTTTCCCACCCCGGAGTACGCCGTGGAGGGGCCTGGGTTAGCGGTCAGGATCTTCACTGCCTTAGCGGTATCGATTGGGCTACCGCCGCCGAAAGCAATAATGTAGTCGCACTCTGCGTCCTGATAGGCGGCATAGCCTTTTTGTACCAGCTCTTCGGTCGGGTTCGGGAAGACGTCGTCGAACAGATGGTAAGACATTTGATGTGCATCCAGTGCCGCAAACAAACTATCCAGCAAACCCAGTTTCACCAGTTGGCCATCGGTGACGATCAGCGCTTTGCCCCATTGTTTGTTCGCCACAAGGCTCACCATATCGCGGATTGCCCCTGCGCCATGCAGACTGATTTTTGGTAGTGCCAACATAAAGCTCATCACTATTCTCCTTAACAATAAAATCCTGTAGGCCGGATAAGGCGAAGCCGCATCCGGCGTTGAGTGGGGAGGTATCAGTACAGCTCTACGGCGCTTGCCAGCGGCGTCACGCCAAAACGTTTGCCGAGTGCGATCAGCTCTTCACGCGTGATGGTTTGCTTCATACCGCCCATCGAATAAATTTTGACTAACACCTCAGCGGATTTTTCTGCGGTGTCGATCAAGCCGAACGCTTCGTCGAGCGTTGGCCCACTGCCGAATACACCGTGGAATGGCCACAGTACCAACGAGTGTTGCTGCATTTCCTGCGCGGTAGCCTGACCGATTTCATCGGTACCCGGCACCATCCACGGCAGAATGCCGACGCCATCCGGGAATACGACCAGACATTCGGTGCTGCCTTCCCACAGCTTGCGGGTAATCAGTGCCGTGTTGTTTTCCAGTACGTAGGTCAGGGCGATCAGATTGGTGGCGTGGCAGTGCATGATTACGCGGTCTTTGCCGTTGGTGGCTTTAATGCGTTCACAGTGAGAGAGGAAGTGGGCCGGCAGTTCTGAGGTCGGCACGGCTTCATGGGTCAGACCCCACAGGATGTGATAACCCGCGCCGTCGCTGTCAATTTTCACCACGCCTAAATTGGCGGCCGGGTCGAGCTGAACATTACGGAAGAACTTGCCGGAACCGGTGACGATAAATGAGGTGTTCGCCAGCATCGGCATTGGCTGACTTAGCGCAATATAGCGCGGTTTTTCATGGAAATCGGCGCTAAATGGTGCAATGTCTGCTTCATCCAGACGTAACGTCAGGTTACCGCCGTTGCGTTCATCCCAGCCTTTCAGCCAGGCATCGGAAGTCGCTTTGATCATCCCCTGGACGAACCAGGACGTGGTAATGTTTTGCATGTCGGTGTTCCTGTTTATTGCCCGAACGTTATCGGGTCTTACGCAGGCCGGATAAGCGAAGCGCCATCCGGCAATCGTGTTTCATTCATTGCCGGATGGCGACGCAGGGCGCCTTATCCGGCCTACAAGCCTGGCGTCACGCTTAGCGACGTTTGCTC
This sequence comes from Citrobacter sp. RHBSTW-00671, assembly GCF_014103415.1. NCBI lineage: Bacteria > Pseudomonadati > Pseudomonadota > Gammaproteobacteria > Enterobacterales > Enterobacteriaceae > Citrobacter > Citrobacter sp. RHBSTW-00671. The sequence goes on along the minus strand of NZ_JABXPR010000001.1, from coordinate 333,691 downwards.
AGAATCTCTTTTTCATAAGCGCGCACACTTTCCAGCCACTGGCTACCGGCTGGGGTGTCGTGACGCTGGCAGTACATCTCCCAGACGGCTTGCCACGGCAGCGATTTTTGTTCTTCCAGCAGGGCCAGACGGGCGGTGTAGTCGCCGCTGGCTTCGAGCTGACGTAACTGTTCGGTTGGTTCTAACAGTGCACGTAACAGCGCTTTTTTCATGTTGCGGGTACCGATAACCCATGCGGCAATGCGATTGATTGAGGCGTCGAAGAAGTCGAGGCCAATGTGTACGCGGTCGAACAGGTTGTGGCGCACGATCTCACTGGCAATCGCCTGAGTTTCATCATCCAGCAGCACCACGTGGTCGCTGTCCCAACGAACCGGACGGCTGACATGCAGCAGCAGGCGCGGCACGTACAGCATGGCGGCGGAGATCTTGTCGGAAATGACTTCAGTAGGATGGAAGTGGCCTGCATCCAGACACAATGCGGTCTGGCGGCTGGTGGCATAACCCATATAGAACTCGTTAGAGCCGACGGTGTAGCTTTCAGCGCCGATACCAAATAGCTTGCTCTCGACGGCATCAATATGGTGCGCCGGGTCGAACTTCTCGCTGATCACGTCATCCAGCGCTTCCAGCAGACGCTGGCGCGGTGCTAAACGGTCAACAGTGATGTCTTTCATGCCATCGGGGATCCAGATATTCATCACCGACGGCGTACCCAGTTGCTCGCCGAAATACGCGGAAACGCGGCGGCTGGCTTTACAGTGGTCAATCCAGAACTGGCGGATGTGGTCGTCGGCGTGCGCCAGCGTGAAACCGTCGGCACTCAGCGGGTGTGAGAAACAAGATGGGTTGAAATCCAGACCTAACTGGTTCGCTTTTGCCCATTCAACCCAGTTTTTGAAATGTTCAGGTTTGATTTGGTCACGGGCGACTGGCGTCTCTGATTCCAGATAAATGGCATGAAGATTAAGTCGCTTAGGGCCAGGGATCAGGCTGAGCGCCTGCTCCAGATCGGCACGCAGCTCGCTGGCGTTACGCGCTTTGCCCGGATAGTTGCCGGTTGCCTGAATTCCACCCGTGAGCGAACCTTCCGGGTTTTCGAATCCGGCTACGTCGTCGCCCTGCCAGCAGTGCATGGAGACCGGCAGACGATCGAGCTGGCGTAATGCTTCCTCGACATCAATACCTACCGCTGCGAAACGCAGTTTTGCCAGTTCCCAGGCTTGTTCAAGTTGAGTGGTCATGCGCAAAGCTCCTTTGTCTGTCGTAATGGTTGAAACTGCGCTTTGTGGCGGGCAATTTCACTTTCAGGATTGGGGATGAAGGTTGTCAGGTCGTAGTTAGCGCGTACCACCTGGCGGAAATCATCAACGTTGTTTAGCTCATCCAGCGTCATCAACTGGACGCCAATATTGCCGAGCGTGGAGGCCTCAATAGGCCCGGATATGACGCGAATACCGCAGGCATCCGCGCAAAGTTGGTTGAGTAATGCGTTCTGGCACCCACCACCGACGATGTGCAGTTGGTGAAATGCTTCGCCGCGAAGCTCAGCCAGTTCCTGCAGGATATCGGCGTACAGCAACGCCAGACTGTCGAAAATACAGCGCGCCAGTTCGGCGTTTTGCATCGGCACAGGCAGGCCAGATTCGCGGCATGCTGCCTGAATTTCCGCGCTCATGTCGTCAGGATTGATAAAGCGCTCGTCGTTGGGGTTAATCAGAAACTGGCAGGCCGGCAGCGCCTGGGTTTGGGCGATAAGCGCAGGCAGGTCGGTTATCTGCCGCTCTTTTAACACGCGCTGGAGTAGCCACAGCCCCATGATGTTTTTCAGCACGCGGTAGCGTCCTTCCGCGCCGCCTTCGTTGGTAATATTCGCCGCCAGTGCCGCATCGTTGGCATATGGGGTTCGGCTTTCAAACCCCATCAGTGACCAGGTGCCTGAAGAGAGGTATGCGCTGTGTTTATCGGCCAGCGGTGAAGCGATCACCGCGCTGGCGGTGTCATGGCTGGCGACGGCAACCACCGGGATTTGATTTTTCTGCGGGCAAATCCAGTGGCCAATTACGTTCCCCGGATGCGTGGGGCGGCCAAACCACGCTTTGTCGGCACCGCTCCAGGCCAGTAGGGTTTCGTCCCAGTCGTCGGTGTTGATATTGACTAACTGGGTGGTGGTGGCGTTGGTATATTCCCAGTTCATTTCTCCGGTCAGGCGATAGCTGAAGTAATCGGGGATTAGCAGGGCATGCGCCACCTGGGGGATCAGTTCCGGTTGCTGTTCGACCAGCGCGCGGAGCTGATACAGGGTATTAAAGGGCAGAAACTGAATGCCGCTACGGCGATAGATTTCACTTTGACCTGGCTGCGTCATGGCCCGCGACATAATGCCGTTCGTGCGGCTATCGCGATAAGAGACTGGCAATCCGACACGCTGACCGTTTTTATCGATCAGGACATAATCCACGCCCCAGGTATCAATGCCGATGCTGTCGATCCGAATGCCTTGATCGCAGACTTTCCGCAGACCGAGGCGAATGTCGTTTTCCAGGCTGTCGATGTCCCAGGTGTCAAAACCGTCTGTTTTTTGCAGGCAGTTAACAAAGCGGTGGATTTCACGCAGTGTCAGGGTACGGTGTTCACTGTCGTAACGCGCCAACATTACGCGTCCACTGGATGCACCGAGATCAACAGCGACACAATGGCGAAGAGTCATAGCGAGGTCCTTCTGAGTTTCATTGCACTCAGTCTAAGAACCCGTGAAATGGCGTACCTTCTTGTTAGTGACAACGACAATAGGCGGCTGGCAGCATGGCAAAGGTGAACGTGATAGCGTTCACATTTTCTACTAATAGGGATGGTTTCGTCTGATGTGACCCCTTCCGCAATTCCCGATCTTTCCCGCTATTTCTTGAAGAATTGACCGTGTTTACGCTCTTTGGCGTCAAAAATTTAAGGTGAGGGTGATAACCCTTAATTACTATTCAGCCATGTTCATTTGATCGGGGTGGATGTCATCATGACCGTATTGCATTGCGTGGATTTTTTTCCGACAGGTAAAGCGCCCGTGGCGATTGAACCCCGGCTTCCTCAGCCTGCTTTTCCAGAGCATCATCATGATTTTCATGAAATTGTAGTGGTTGAACATGGTACGGGAATCCATGTGTTCAATGGACAGCCTTATACCATTAGCGGGGGAACGGTGTGTTTTGTCCGCGATCATGACAGACACTTATATGAACATACCGACAACCTGTGTTTGACCAATATTCTGTATCGTTCCCCGGATGCGTTTCAGTTTTTGGCTGGGCTGAATCAGTTGTTACCCCAGGAGCTGAATGGGCAATATCCGTCACACTGGCGGGTGAATCAGAGCGTGTTGCAGCAGGTTCGGCATCTGGTGGGGCAAATGGAAAATCTTGGCGAGGCAATGGATACGCCGACGGCGGCAAATCGTGAGATCTTGTTCATGCAGTTGCTGGTGCTGTTGCGTAAAAGTAGCCTGATGGAAGCGGCAACAGATAATGATGCGCGACTGAACCAACTACTGGCATGGCTGGAGGACAACTTTGCCGACGAAGTGTGCTGGGAAGCTATAGCTGAGCAGTTTTCGCTCTCTTTACGTACTCTGCACCGCCAGCTTAAACAACAGACCGGGCTGACGCCGCAGCGCTATCTCAACCGCCTACGGCTAATCAAAGCCCGCCATTTACTACGTCACAGTGATGACAGCGTGACGGACATCGCTTATCGCTGCGGATTTGGCGACAGTAACCATTTTTCGACGCTGTTTCGCCGGGAGTTTAACTGGTCGCCGCGCGATATCCGACAGGGACGCGATGTCATTACTGGAAGCAGCCTCCAGTAACGCGAAAGCTATCAACGTTTTTTGCCGTCCGTTTGCTGATAATCATACCCTTTTATGCCGGATGGCGGCTGTGCCTTATCCGGCCTACGTGGATGCCCTGTAGACCGGATAAACGTAGCGCATCCGGCAAGCGTTCAGGTTGAGGTGATGTGATGGTGAATCATCTGGTCCTTCTGAAATCAGACTTTTTTGCGAATGACCACCAGGCCGTCGCGGTGGCCGATCGTTACCCGCAGGATGTGTTTGCCGAACATACTCATGAGTTTTGCGAACTGGTGATGGTGTGGCGCGGCAATGGCCTGCATGTTCTCAACGATCGCCCGTACCGGATAACCCGTGGCGATCTGTTTTATATCCGTGCCGAAGACAAACACTCCTACACCTCAGTTAACGATCTCGTCCTGCAAAATATCATTTACTGCCCGGAACGGCTGACGCTGAATGTTGGCTGGGAAAGCGCGATCCCAGGATTTAACGGCTCGCCGCGACAGCCCCACTGGCGGCTCGGTAGCGCTGGTATGTCCCAGGCCCGGCAGATAATTAGTCAGCTTGAACACGAGAGTAATCAGCGTGACCCGCTGGCTTTTGAAATGGCTGAATTGCTGTTTGGGCAACTGGTGACTCATTTCAAACGGCATCGCTATGCCACGGATACGCTGCCAGCGACATCAAGTGAAACGTTGTTGGATAAGCTGATTACCGCGTTGGCCGGGAGTCATGAACATGCCTTTGCGCTGGATAAATTCTGTGAGCAGGAACAGTGCAGTGAGCGAGTTTTACGTCAGCAGTTTCGCAGCCAGACCGGGATGACCATCAACCAGTATCTCCGCCAGGTGCGGGTTTGCCATGCTCAGTATCTGCTCAAGCACAGTAGACTGATGATCGGTGAAATTTCTATGCGCTGCGGCTTTGAAGACAGTAATTACTTTTCGGTGGTATTCACGCGAGAAACCGGGATGACGCCGAGCCAGTGGCGTCATCTCAGCAGCCCGAATGATTAACTGGCCATCCCCAGACCGACAATATTGGCCGCGAGAATAATGACCACGCAGCCGAGGCTCAGTACGCTGACCGGACGGCGGCCCGCGTTTTTCCACTCTTTCAGCACCAGACCAACAATACCGCCGCACAGGACATAGAAGCTCATGTGCAGCATCCAACTGACATAATCATACTGCGCCGGAATGCGAGCATGGCCCCAGGCGTAGAAGAAGAATTGCAGATACCACATCAGACCACCGAGCGCGGACAGCAGCACGTTGGTGATGATCAGCGGTTTGGCTAGCGAGAAGTCGGCTTTTATCGAAAGATCTTTCACTTTTGCCAGACGAATAAAGCAGAAGCCCAGGTTGACTAAAGCACCGCCGCCCATGATGATGACATAGCTTGGCAGCGCGACGTACAGCGGATCGACGCCCAGCGCGGCGGCAGCATCGTGCATGGGTTTCGCCGCGTTCATCGCAAAGGACATCCCGGCAGAGAAAATGCCGCACATTACCGCCAGCACCAGCCCCTTCTTCAGGTTGAACTCTTCTGCTTTGATGCCCATTTTACGTTCTTTCAACTGCCCTGCGCGGGTCACAATGCCCACGCCGATCAGCGCGACCAATACGCCCAGTAGCGTCATGCGTCCGCCATTGGTGTTGATCAGCACATCAAAGTTACCGTTGATGATAGGGGTCATCAGCGTGCCGACAATCAGGGTAATACCAATCGCAATACCAATCCCCATCGACATGCCGAGATAGCGCATGGTCAGGCCATAGTTGATATTACCGATCCCCCACATCGCGCCAAACAGGAATACCGGTGCCAGCGTGGAGAGGCTAAAAGAGCTGAAGTAGGCCCAGAAATTGGGAAGTAACATGGCGCTGATGGTCCATGGCAGGATAAGCCAGGAGACGATCCCGCCAACCGACCACATTGTTTCCCATGACCAATGTTTAACTTGTTTGAACGGGGCATAGAAACAGGCTGCACTGGCTGCGCCTATCAAATGCCAAAGAATACCCATCGTAATCGCGTTACTCATGACTGAATCCTCGTTATTTTTTATCGTCGGTCATAACCCCTCCGACACAACGAGTTTAAAAATTACGCAGATGATTAACCTTTTGACGATTGCCGCCTTTGTCCTCTTGTTGGCAATCATCACGTTAACTGGGTGATTTGGCTCACATCTTCAGTAATGGTGATGAATAATTAAGACCCTGTAAAAAGTACGGCATTGATAATCATTTTCAATATCATTTAATTAACTATAATGACCCAACTGCTTACGCGGCGTTAACACTGGCCGCCCGACAATACTGGAGATGATTATGAGTTATACACTGCCATCCCTGCCGTACGCTTATGATGCCCTTGAACCGCACTTCGATAAGCAGACGATGGAAATCCACCATACCAAACACCACCAGGCTTACGTAAACAACGCTAATGCTGCGCTGGAAAGCCTGCCTGAATTCGCGAGCCTGTCTGCTGAAGAGCTGATCACCAAACTGGATCAGTTGCCTGCGGATAAGAAAACCGTTCTGCGTAACAACGCTGGCGGCCACGCTAACCACAGCCTGTTCTGGAAAGGCCTGAAAACCGGTACCACGCTGCAGGGCGACCTGAAAGCGGCTATCGAACGTGACTTCGGTTCCGTTGACAACTTCAAAGCTGAATTTGAAAAAGCAGCAGCCACTCGTTTCGGTTCCGGCTGGGCGTGGCTGGTTCTGAAAGGTGACAAACTGGCTGTTGTTTCCACCGCTAACCAGGATTCCCCGCTGATGGGTGAAGCTATTTCTGGCGCTTCCGGCTTCCCAATTGTGGGCCTGGACGTCTGGGAACACGCTTACTACCTGAAATTCCAGAACCGTCGCCCGGACTACATCAAAGAGTTCTGGAACGTAGTGAACTGGGACGAAGCCGCTGCGCGTTTTGCCGCAAAAAAATAAGTTTAATGATGCCTGAAACCTGAGAGCGTTATGCTGATCGGGTCGGGATCTGATGACGTGATACAGCCCCTGCAAGCGATGCCTGTGGGGGCTTTTTTGTGATCAAAATCAACATAGGAACATTGATCCATTTAAATTGAAACAAGGTTTTATTATGCGAGTGGGATCACTTTTATAGTTTCTCTGAATGTCTATCTTCTTTTCATCAAGACGGGCGCATCTCAAAAGCAAGATGCAGTCGCCCATAAAAATTGCCCCATTTTTATGTCTACAGGTGATGGAAATGCAGATCAAACGTACGATAGAGAAAATCCCAGGCGGTATGATGTTGGTACCACTTTTTCTGGGCGCGTTATGTCACACCTTTTCACCCGGCGCCGGGAAATACTTCGGCTCATTTACCAACGGCATGATCACCGGTACGGTGCCGATTCTGGCCGTCTGGTTCTTTTGCATGGGGGCGTCGATTAAGCTGAGCGCTACCGGAACCGTACTGCGTAAATCCGGCACGTTAGTGATAACCAAGATCCTGGTCGCATGGGTGGTAGCGGCGATTGCATCGCGCATTCTTCCTGAACATGGTGTGGAAGTGGGGTTCTTCGCCGGGTTGTCCACGCTGGCGCTGGTGGCCGCAATGGATATGACTAACGGCGGGCTGTATGCTTCGATCATGCAGCAATACGGCACCAAAGAAGAGGCTGGGGCGTTTGTCCTGATGTCGCTGGAGTCAGGTCCGCTGATGACCATGGTCATTCTGGGAACCGCCGGGATTGCGTCGTTTGAACCACATGTATTTGTGGGGGCGGTATTGCCGTTCCTGATTGGTTTTGCGCTGGGTAATCTGGATCCTGAACTGCGGGAATTCTTCAGTAAAGCCGTGCAGACGCTGATCCCTTTCTTTGCCTTCGCATTGGGGAACACTATTGATTTGAGCGTCATTGCGCAGACTGGCGTTCTGGGTATTCTGTTGGGCGTCGCGGTGATTATCATTACCGGTATACCGTTGATTATTGCCGATAAACTGATTGGTGGCGGGGATGGTACGGCGGGGATTGCGGCGTCCAGTTCTGCTGGCGCGGCCGTTGCCACACCGGTGCTGATTGCTGAAATGGTTCCGGCGTTCAAACCGATGGCACCAGCGGCCACCTCCCTGGTGGCGACCTCGGTGATTGTAACCTCGATCCTCGTACCGATTATCACGTCCATCTGGTCGAAAAGAGCCAAAGCCAGAGCGGCGGAAATTGATCTTCGCGGTACCGTGAAGTAAGCCTCTTTTGCCGGATGGTCTGCACCATCCGGCTTAATTATTTACCCTTTGACGACAAACACCTCATCGATTGTTCGGCACTCACTCTCGTTCAACTCTCCACCCGCGTTTCGTGATACCCCGGTGCAATAGCCAAACTTACGCGATACCACGGTTTTGATGGTAGTGACAAAATCCTCGCCGATGGCGTAGATGGACATGTAGGTGCCAATCTTATCCTGAATCTCACGCAGCGCCGCCAGATCGCCCTGCTTAAACGCTTCGCGTGCGCTGACAAACAGCTCAGGCATAACGTTGTTGAGGCCCGAGATGATCCCCGCACCGCCAGCCAGCAGATTAGGAATGTAGTATTCGTCATAACCCGACAGCACCGCAAAATCTTCCCGCACGGCACGGGTTGTCTGGATCATGCTGCGGGTGTGGGACTGGCAGTCCACGGTGTCTTTAATGCCAGCAAAGTTCGGGAATTCAGCTGCCAGCGTGGCCACCAGTTCAGGCGTTAAATCGCAACCGGTTCGCGCCGGGAAGTTATAGGCAAACCATTTGCCGTTGAGCTTTTGTCCCAACTGGCGAAAGTAGCTCAGTAGCTGCTTCGACGTTTGACCGTAGTAGTAAGGCGGCAGGATCATGACGGCATCGTATCCGGCGCGATGCGCCTCCTGGGCCATCAGCAAAACATCATTCTGGCAGGTGGATGAGACGTTCGCGACCATCTTCAGCGAGCTCATGGCACGGGCTTCACGGATCAGCAACAGCCTTTCTTCGAGCGTAAAGGAAGCAAATTCCCCAATGCTGCCCATCAACAAAATAACGTCGATTTTTGCCTCAGTAAGGCGTTTGAGATGCTGGCTCAGACCATTGAGATCGATCTTGCCATCATTGTCCATTGGCGTAATGGAAGGGCACCAGACGCCAGCAAATTGCGATTGACCAGTCACGTTGTCGACTCCTTAATTGAAATGATGTTTCAAAACAAGATTACATTGATAGCATGTGTCCCTAAGTTTCATGTGAACCGTGCTCTCATTTTGAGCGACTGGGGTAAAATAAATATGGTGTAATGGGAGAAATTTATCGGGAGAGGGAACAGATGCGATATCCGGTCGATGTTTTTACAGGCAAGATTCGGGACTACACGGGAAGCCGTCCCAGCGCGATTGCTAAAGTTCAGGTTGATGGCGAGTTGATGCTGACCGATCTGGGACTCACGGGCGATGAACAGGCGGAGACTAAAATTCATGGCGGGCCGGATCGCGCGCTGTGCCACTATCCGCGTGAACACTATCAGCACTGGATACAAGAATTCCCCGAACAGGCGGAGTTATTTGTCGCCCCCGCCTTTGGGGAGAACCTCTCAACGCTTGGGCTGACAGAAGAGAATGTCTATATCGGCGATATTTTCCAGTGGGGAGAGGCGCTGATTCAGGTCACGCAGCCGCGTTCACCGTGTTTTAAGCTGAATTTCCATTTTGGCATTAGCGATATGGCAAGTCAGATGCAGGCTTCGGGGAAGATAGGCTGGCTGTACAGTGTTATCGCGCCGGGACGCGTGTCGGCGGATGCGCCGCTGGAACTGGTGTCGCGCGTGAGCGATGTCAGTCTGCGGGAGGCCATTGCTATCGCCTGGCATATGCCGTTTGATGATTCGCAATATCACCGTTTACTGTCGGCTGCCGGGTTATCAAAAAGCTGGACCAGAACGATGCAAAAGCGCCGTCTAAGTGGCAAGATCGAAGACAATTCGCGGAGATTGTGGGGAAAATAAGGCTATTATTGAACCTGTAGGCCGGATAAGATGCGTTAGCATCGCCATCCGGCACAACAGGAACAATTACGAACGTTTGTACAACGGTAGCCAAAGCACCAGACGTAGACCTCCCAGCGGACTGTCCTCGGCCTTCACCCAGCCTCGATGCTGCTGAATAGCGGTTTCAACAATCGCCAGACCCAGACCTGTCCCACCGGACTCACGATCGCGCGCTTCATCGGTGCGATAGAATGGACGGAAAATCTGCTCTCTGTCTTCAGGACTCACGCCTGGACCATCGTCGTCTACGGTGATGGTAATCCCGTCAATATCCACCGCGAAGCCAACTTCAATCTTCGTATGTGAATAGCGCAGGGCATTACGCACAATGTTTTCCAATGCGCTTTCCAGTGCGTTCGGGTTGCCATACAGCGGCCACGGTCCCGGCGGGAAATTCACGGTAAGCGATTTGCCCATCTGCTCGGCTTCAAAGGCGGCGTTATCCAACACGTCGCCCCATAGCTGATTAGCCTTCACGGTTTCACTGACCAGCGCGTTCTTCTGCTGATTACGCGACATCACCAGCAGGTCGTTGATCATGCTGTCCAGCCGATGCGCTTCTGTTTCAATGCGCTCCAGCTCTTTGCTCTCACCGCTACGACGGCGCAGCAGCGCAGTCCCCAGTTGCAAACGTGTTAGTGGCGTTCTCAACTCGTGAGAGATGTCCGACAGCAGGCGTTGCTGCGTGGTCATCATGCGTTCCAGCGCGGTCACCATCTGGTTAAAACTGGCACCTGCCGCCAGAAATTCCTGCGGGCCGGCTTCCAGTTCCGGATGCTGACGCAGGTTACCCTGTGCCACTTCATCCGCCGCATTTTTCAGTTTACGCGCTGGTTTTGCCAAGCTCCATGCCAGCCAAAGCAGCAGCGGCGAGCTGACAAGCATGGTGACGATCAGCAGCAACAGGGGCCGGTCAAACAACAGGTTGATGAAATCAGACTGTGAACTGCTGGCAGGTCGAATGAGATACAACTGGTAGTTATCTTCACCATCTCTGACGGAGAAGGGCCCGACCATCTCAACGCGACCATATTTTTTCTTCTGCGGATGATCAGCGTTATCAGCCTGACCAATAAAGTTACGAATGATCTGCATTTCGTTGCGTTCTGCGCCGATCACACGTCCTTCTGTAGTGACAAGCAATAACCGCTGTCCTGGCGGCGCCCACTTGTCGATGGCACGGAACAAGCGACGCCACCACATCAGATCGTTGGGTGGGTCGTTCGCCAGCTCAGCTTCCACGTGTTGCTCGATCATCAACCCCTGGCGCTGCTCGCTGTCCAGTAGCTCGGTCATCTGACGTGAGTCGAGCTTGGGCAGCATCAGTACCAACATCAACACCAGCGCCAGCGTTAACCAGAAGATGGCAAAGATGCGTGCGGTTAAGCTTCCTATCATGAAGCGGAGACCATCAGGTAGCCGCGACCACGCAGGGTTTTAAACCACGGGTGCCCGTCTTTCCGTTCTGGCAGCTTACGACGTAGGTTCGAGATGTGCATGTCGATAGCGCGGTCAAACGGCGTCAGGCGCTTGCCCAGCACTTCCTGACTCAGGTGTTCACGAGAAACGACCTGGCCGAGATGCTGTGCCAGTAAATAAAGCAGGGTGAATTCGGTGCCGGTTAACTCCAGGGTTTGCCCATCAAAACTGGCTTCCTGGCGACCCGGATTCAGGCTTAACGCATCCACTTCCAGCGTCGGCGAGCCATTATCGCTGGTCTGCTGTTGTTCGCTCCAGTGAGAGCGGCGCAGAATAGCGCGGATACGCGCGACCAGTTCGCGGTCGTTAAAGGGTTTGGGTAAATAGTCGTCCGCGCCCAGCTCAAGGCCGAGTACGCGATCCAATTCGCTACCGCGAGCGGTCAGCATGATTACGGGCGTCTGGTGTGTCTGGCGAAGCGCTTTCAGTGTATCGATACCGTTTTTCTTCGGCATCATGACGTCGAGCAAAAGTAAATCGATGCTGTCATCCAGAAGTTCAAGTGCCTGCTCCCCATCATGGGCAACCAGCACATCGAAACCTTCCATTTCGAGCAACTCCTTTAACAGGGAAGTCAGCTCTCGGTCATCATCAACTAACAGGATTTTATTCATTGTTTACGTACCTCCGAGGCAGAAATTACGTCATCAGGCGTCGCTAATCTATGACTTTACGTTGTTTTACACCCCCTGACGCATGTTTGCAGCCCGAATCGTAAACTGTCTCTCGTTGAATCGCGACAGAAAAGATTTTGGGAGCAAGTGATGGGCAAAGTTACCGCTGCCGTCATGGCCTCAACGCTGGCACTCAGTACTTTAAGCCATGCAGCTGAAGTCGTCACAGGCGATCACTGGCACCTGGGTGAAGGCTCATCGCAGCGCAGCGTACAGAGCCACATGTTTGACGGTATCAGTTTAACCGAACATCAACGTCAACAGATGCGAGATTTAATGCAGCAGGCAAGACACGAGCAGCCTCCTGTTAATGTTAGCGAAATGGAGACAATGCATCGTCTTGTCACCGCAGAGAAATTTGATGAAAGCGCTGTGCGCGCTCAGGCAGAAAAAATGGCACAAGAACAGGTTGCCCGCCAGGTTGAAATAGCCAGGGTCCGCAACCAGATGTATCGCCTGTTAACGCCCGAGCAGCAAGCGGTTTTAAATGAGAAACATGAACAACGAATGGAGCAACTGCGTGATGTAACGCAATGGCAAAAAAGCTCATCGTTGAATTTATTGAGTAGTAGCAACTCACGTTCCCAGTAGTAACCCTGTTTTCCTTGCCATAGACACCATCCCTGTCTTCCCCCACATGATGTGGGGGTTTTTTTTGCCCAAAATTTGTCACTCGGTTATTGCCTGACTGTTTTACTTCATCCGTTATACTAGCGGCATATCCTGGCAGGAGTGTTTATGAATCAAACCTATGGGCGGCTGGTTAGCCGGGCGGCAATCGCGGCGACCGTGATGGCATCGCTGTTACTTTTGATCAAAATTTTTGCGTGGTGGTACACCGGATCGGTCAGTATTCTGGCGGCATTGGTGGATTCTCTGGTCGACATTGCGGCGTCACTCACCAATCTGTTGGTGGTGCGCTATTCGTTGCAGCCAGCAGATGATGAGCACACGTTTGGGCACGGGAAAGCTGAATCTCTGGCGGCGCTGGCGCAAAGTATGTTTATTTCCGGTTCGGCGCTGTTTTTATTCCTGACCGGGATTCAGCATCTCATCCAACCGACGCCGATGAAAGATCCGGGTGTCGGGGTAGTTGTCACCGTTATTGCGTTAATTTGTACTATCATTCTGGTCACGTTTCAGCGCTGGGTGGTGAAACGTACGCAAAGTCAGGCTGTACGGGCAGATATGCTTCATTATCAGTCTGATGTTATGATGAACGGTGCGATTCTCGTTGCGCTTGGACTGGCCTGGTATGGTTGGCATCGTGCGGATGCCTTGTTTGCGCTCGGGATTGGCATCTATATTCTATATAGCGCATTGCGTATGGGATATGAGGCGGTGCAATCTCTGCTGGATCGCGCCTTGCCCGATGAAGAACGTCAGGAAATTATTGATATAGTGACGTCATGGCCGGGAGTCAGCGGCGCTCACGATCTTCGCACGCGGCAGTCAGGGCCGACCCGCTTTATTCAGATTCATTTGGAAATGGAAGATGATCTGCCGCTCGTTCAGGCTCATTTAGTCGCTGAACAGGTTGAGCAGGCTATTTTGCGACGTTTCCCGGGATCGGATGTGATTATTCATCAGGATCCCTGTTCAGTCGTACCCAAGGAAGGCAAGATGTTTGAGCTTTCATAATTCGTTGTAAAAAAGTGAGCAGGGCCAGCATTTTGTGTATAAATTACCACCGTTTGGCCTGACCTGAATCAATTCAGCAGGAAGTGATTGTTATACTATCTGCATATTCGTTGGATCGTTTCGATATGCGGAATCGACTTCCGGCAGCAGATTTCATTTTGCATTCCAAAGTTCAGAGGTAGTCATGATTAAGAAAATCGGTGTGTTGACAAGCGGCGGTGATGCGCCGGGCATGAACGCAGCAATCCGTGGTGTTGTACGTGCAGCGTTGACGGAAGGGCTGGAAGTCATGGGGATCCATGATGGCTACCTGGGTTTGTACGAAGACCGTATGGTTCAGCTTGACCGTTATAGCGTGTCCGACATGATCAACCGTGGCGGTACTTTCCTCGGTTCTGCTCGCTTCCCGGAATTCCGCGACGAAAACGTGCGCGCTGTGGCTATCGAAAACCTGAAGAAGCGTGGTATTGACGCCCTGGTTGTTATCGGTGGTGACGGTTCCTACTTGGGTGCAAAACGTCTGACTGAAATGGGCTTCCCGTGCATCGGCCTGCCAGGTACCATCGACAACGATATTAAAGGCACCGACTACACTATCGGCTACTTCACCGCACTGGGTACTGTTGTCGAAGCGATTGACCGCCTGCGTGACACCTCTTCTTCTCACCAGCGTATCTCCATCGTTGAAGTGATGGGCCGCTACTGCGGCGACCTGACCCTGGCTGCAGCAATTGCCGGTGGCTGCGAATTTGTCGTCGTTCCGGAAGTTGAATTCAGCCGTGACGATCTGGTCGCTGAAATCAAAGCCGGCATCGCGAAAGGTAAGAAGCACGCGATTGTTGCGATCACCGAGCACATGTGTGACGTTGATGAACTGGCGCACTATATCGAGAAAGAAACGGGCCGTGAAACGCGCTCTACCGTACTGGGTCACATCCAGCGTGGTGGTTCTCCGGTTCCTTACGACCGTATTCTGGCGTCCCGAATGGGCGCATATGCTATTGAACTGCTGCTGGCAGGTCATGGCGGTCGCTGCGTCGGTATTCAGAACGAGCAACTGGTTCACCACGACATTATCGACGCTATCGAAAACATGAAGCGTCCGTTCAAAGGTGACTGGCTGGACTGCGCGAAAAAACTGTACTGATTGTATTTTTTTCGCGCCTGATGGCGCTACGCTAATCAGGCCTACAGGTTGCAGAAACTTGTAGGCCGGATAAGGCGTTAGCCGCCATCCGGCAACCTCTCAGATTTATTCCTCGAAGTTATAGCAAATCTTTTTTTATTCTTTAATGTTTGGATCTCTTTCTGGCACGCTTTGCTCATCACAACATCACATAAGAGAGCTGGGCGATGAACAAATGGGGCGTAGGGTTAACATTATTGCTGGCATCGACCAGCGTTCTGGCAAAGGATATTCAGTTACTTAACGTATCGTACGATCCAACACGTGAACTGTACGAGCAGTACAACAAAGCATTCAGCGCACACTGGAAGCAGGAAACCGGCGATAACGTCGTTATCCGCCAGTCACACGGCGGCTCTGGTAAACAGGCGACCTCTGTCATCAACGGTATTGAAGCCGATGTCGTGACGCTGGCGCTGGCTTACGATGTGGATGCCATTGCTGAGCGTGGCCGTATCGATAAAAACTGGATTAAACGCCTGCCGGACAACTCTGCGCCTTACACCTCCACCATTGTCTTCCTGGTACGCAAAGGCAACCCAAAGCAAATTCATGACTGGAACGATCTGGTCAAACCGGGTGTGTCAGTGATTACACCAAACCCGAAAAGCTCAGGCGGCGCACGCTGGAACTATCTGGCGGCATGGGGCTACGCTCTGCACCACAACAACAACGATCAGGCCAAAGCGCAGGACTTCGTCAAAGCTCTGTTTAAAAACGTGGAAGTGCTGGATTCCGGCGCGCGCGGCTCAACCAATACCTTTGTTGAACGCGGGATTGGCGATGTACTGATCGCGTGGGAAAACGAAGCGCTGCTGGCAACGAACGAGCTGGGTAAAGATAAATTCGAGATAGTCACCCCAAGTGAGTCTATCCTCGCCGAGCCGACCGTTTCCGTTGTCGACAAAGTCGTGGAAAAGAAAGATACCAAAGCGGTGGCAGAAGCTTACCTGAAGTATCTCTATTCCCCGGAAGGTCAGGAGATTGCGGCGAAAAACTACTATCGCCCGCGTGATGCTGACGTCGCGAAGAAATATGAAAGCGCATTCCCGAAACTGAAACTGTTCACCATTGATGAAGAGTTTGGCGGCTGGACGAAAGCGCAGAAAACGCATTTTTCTAACGGCGGTACCTTTGACCAGATCAGCAAACGCTAAAGGTTGAGGTCACGACAGAACCCGGTGGCATAGCGCGACCGGGTTTTTTATTTGTCATCGTTTTGCGTTACTCTTGCGCCTCAATGGGATACAGGGAACGCGTAATGAAAAAAGCAGGTTATCTTTTACTGGCGGTTATTGTGGTCGCCGCCGCTGCGGGCATAGGGTACTGGAAATTTAGCGGTAACCCGGACGCGTTACGCCAGATAGTCCTTGAGCAATGCCTGCCACATCAATTGCAGCAGCACGATCCCGCGCCGTGTACTGAAGTTAAACTCGATGCCGGATATGTGGTGTTCAAAGACCGTAACGGTCCGCTGCAATATCTGTTGATGCCGACTTACCGTATCAATGGTACGGAAAGCCCGCTGCTGTTGGAATCAGGCACGCCGAACTTCTTCTGGCTAGCCTGGCAGGCACGTAGTTTTATGAGTCAAAAATACGGCCAGGAGATCCCTGATAAGGCGGTATCGCTGACAATAAACTCACGTACCGGGCGTACGCAAAATCACTTTCACATTCATATCTCCTGCCTGCGACCCGACGTCAGAACGCAACTGGATGACAATATGGCGAAAATCAGCACTCGCTGGTTGCCATTGCCCGGCGGATTGCGCGGGCATGAATATCTGGCGCGTCGTGTGACGGAAAACGAACTGGCGCAGCGCAGCCCGTTTATGATGCTGGCAGAAGAGGTGCCGGATGCGCGTGAGCGGATGGGAAGCTATGCGCTGGCGATGGTGCGCCAAAGCGACGAATCCTTTGTCCTGCTGGCGACTCAGCGTGACCTGTTGTCGCTGAATCTCGCCTCCGCTGAGGAAATCCAGGATCATCAATGTGATATTCTGCGTTAACCCCCCTTAATCTGGCGTTTACTCTCTTTGCCTGTCCCCGTATTCTTGTTGAAAAAAACAACAGGAGACAGGCATGTCGCTCTGGCTTACGCACCCTCTGTTTATTCCCTCTCTGGTGGTCGGCGTCACCATTTTGCTTTGGGCAACGTCGCTGTTGCCGGAATTTATCACGGCGCTGCTTTTCTTTGCCGTGGCGATGGTGGTCAAAATCGCGCCACCGGATGTCATCTTTGGCGGCTTTGCCTCTTCGGCGTTCTGGCTGGTGTTTAGCGGCTTTGTACTGGGTATTGCGATTCGTAAAACGGGGCTGGCGGACCGGGCGGCGAGGGCGTTGTCGTCAAGGCTGACAGACTCCTGGCCATTAATGGTCGCGAGCGTGGTGCTATTGAGTTACGCGCTGGCGTTCGTCATGCCGTCCAACATGGGACGTATTGCGTTGCTGATGCCGATTGTGGCGGCGATGGCGAAACGGGCTGGAATTAACGACGGCACACGCGCCTGGTATGGTCTGGCGCTTGCCGTGGGTTTTGGTACCTTCCAGCTTTCTGCGACGATCTTACCTGCTAACGTACCAAACCTGGTGATGAGTGGCGCAGCGGAAGGTTCCTGGGGTATCCACTTGAATTATCTTCCCTATTTGCTGCTGCATACACCCGTGTTGGGTTGGCTAAAAGGTGCGGTGCTCATTGCTCTTATCTGCTGGCTGTTTCCCGGTCAACCTCATGCGCCGCGCGATCTGACGCCGCCTGAACCAATGAGTCGTGATGAAAAACGTCTGGCCTGGATGTTAGCGGTGGTGCTGTTTCTGTGGGTCAGCGAAAGCTGGCATGGCGTGGGGCCGGCATGGACCGGGCTGGTGGCGGCGGTGATTACGCTGTTGCCGCGCGTAGGATTTATTAATGGCGAAGAATTTTCCAGTGGGGTGAATATCCGTACCTGCATTTACGTAGCGGGTATTCTGGGGCTGGCCATCACCGTGACGCAGACCGGTATCGGTAGCGCGGTAGGCGAGGCGCTGTTACAGGTGATGCCGCTGGATGCGGACAAACCGTTTACCAGCTTCCTTGCATTGACCGGCATTACCACCGCGCTCAATTTCATCATGACGGCGAACGGCGTTCCGGCACTGTATACCACACTGGCACAAAGCTTTTCAGATGCGACCGGCTTCCCGCTACTCTCAGTGATTATGATTCAGGTATTGGGTTATTCCACACCGCTGCTGCCGTATCAGGCATCACCGATTGTGGTGGCAATGGCGTTAGGAAAAGTACCGGCAAGAGCTGGAATGCTGCTGTGTATCACGCTGGCGGCGGCAACGTATCTGATACTGCTGCCGCTGGATTATCTGTGGTTTAGCGTGTTGGGGAAATTATAGTTGTATCGGAATGTTAATTTTTTGTTTTGTGAGTGGGTGAATTGTATTATGCGCACCGATATTGGTTAATACCTGAGCGCATAATTGCGTACTGGAAACTCAAGGATTGATTCATGGACAGATTGACCCCCATCCGCTGTTGGCCTGCCATCATCTCGATTGTTATTACGCTGACCATCTGGTTTGTTATCCCATGTCCAGCAGATGTCACCCCCGAGGCGTGGCATCTGCTGGCGTTATTTATCGGTACTATCGCGGCAATCATTGGTAAAGCCATGCCTATCGGCGCGATTGCGATTGTGGCGATTATGCTGGTAGCCATGACCGGCGTGACGCACCCCGGTAAACCCACCGCGGCGCTGAGCGATGCGTTAAGTGGTTTCTCCAACCAGCTTATCTGGCTGATCGGCATCTCGATTATGTTGTCGCAAAGCCTGTTGAAAACGGGGCTGGGCGCGCGTATCGGCTATGGGTTTATTGCTTTGTTTGGCAAAAGAACGTTGGGTATCGCCTGGGCGCTAACGCTGGCAGAAACGCTGATCGCACCCGTTACGCCAAGCAATACCGCACGCGGTGGCGGTATTATTCACCCGGTGATGCGGGCGATTGCGGAAAGTTTGGGCTCTCAACCCGGTGACAAAGAGAACGGCGCTACAGGTCGTTACCTGGCGCTGGTGAACTACAACATTAACCCGATCAGTTCGGCGATGTTTATTACCGCTACCGCGCCAAACCCGCTTATTGTGAGTTTTTTGACCAAAGGGACGGATGGGGTGCTGAATATGACCTGGGGAATGTGGGCGATTGCGGCGCTTCTTCCTGCCGTTGTTTCCCTGGTCGTGATGCCTATTGTCATCTGGTGGCTCTATCCGCCCGCTATTACACGCACACCGAATGCGCCAGAGTTTGCCCGGGAAAAACTGGGGGCACTCGGTCCGTTGTCGCTGGCTGAAAAAATCACCCTCGCGGTTTTCGCTTTGCTGCTCTGCCTGTGGGCGGGGGTACCTGCCATGCTGATGGGCAGTACCTGGGCCGTTAACCCCACCAGTGCGGCGCTGATTGGCTTGTCTGTTCTGTTAGTGACAGGGGTATTGAGTTGGGACGATATCCTTAAATGCCGTGGTGCCTGGGATACGATAGTCTGGTTTGCCGCACTGGTTATGATGGCGGATTTCCTGAGCAAACTGGGGCTGGTGGGGTGGCTGGCGACGAGCGTTGGTAGTGCAATTGACCATCTCGGCGTGCACTGGAGTATCGCCACGCTGCTGCTGATCCTGCTTTATGTCTATTCACACTACTTTTTCGCCAGTACCACTGCACATATCACGGCCATGTTCGCGGCTTTCTTCGCTGCCGGATTAGGCCTCGGTGCTCCACCGGCGCTGCTCGGTCTGATGCTGGGCTTCTCCTCCTCGTTGATGATGTCGCTTACGCACTATGGTACAGGGACTGCGCCAATCATCTTTGGTTCGGGTTACGTTACACTGGCTGAGTGGTGGAAAACGGGGCTGGTGATGAGTGTGGTCAACCTGACTATTTGGGGGGTGACCGGTGCCTTCTGGTGGCACTGGCTGGGATACTGGTAAAGCAGATATAAGAAGGGGAGCGATGCTCCCCTTTTAACAACTTAGGCCTGTTTAGCGGCTTCTGCTGCTTTAACGATGACTGCGAAGGCGTCCGCTTTCAGCGATGCTCCGCCAACCAGCGCGCCGTCAATGTCCGGCTGAGCGAACAGTTCTGCGGCGTTAGCTGCGTTTACAGAACCGCCGTACTGGATGATTACTTGCTCAGCGATTTTCGCGTCAGCATTAGCAATGTGGTCACGAATAAATTTGTGAACAGCCTGAGCCTGAGCAGGCGTTGCAGATTTACCGGTACCGATAGCCCATACTGGTTCGTAAGCGATAACGACGCCTTCGAATGCTGCTGCGCCCTGAGTTTTCAGAACCGCGTCGATCTGACGTGCACAAACTTCTTCAGTTTTGCCCGCTTCGTTTTCTGCTTCGGTTTCACCGATGCACAGAACCGGCGTCAGACCCTGCTCTTTCAGCACAGCGAATTTCTTCGCGATCAGCTCGTCAGACTCTTTGTGGTAAGTACGACGCTCAGAGTGACCGATAATGATGTACTGCGCGCCGATATCTTTCAGCATTTCAGCGCTTGTTTCACCGGTGAATGCGCCAGACAGGTTCAGGTCAACGTTCTGCGCGCCCAGAATGATGTGGCTACCGGCAGCGGCGTGTTTCGCCAGGTCGATATACATTTCCGGCGGAGCGATTGCTACTGCACAGCCAGCAACGCCAGCCAGTTCTTTACGCAGGTTAGCAACCAGTTCGTTTACCATGTGGCGGCTGCCGTTCAGTTTCCAGTTACCCATCACTAAAGGATGTCGCATTTCATTTCTCCACGCTTGTCAGCGAATTAAGGAAGATGGCCGCCCATCAGGGCAGCATGGTCTGTGAAACAGTATAGAGATTCGTCTGCGGAAAGGCTTTGCTTTTTGTCATCAATTCGCCTTCTCAAGACTTTCTGATAGTGCCAGCTTAATCGGTTCAACAGCGAAGGTCAGCCCCTTTTCACCGTTATCTGCAACAACATAGCGAATTGCGCCTTCGGTTTCGGCGTAATAGCGCTTACCTTTGCCGGCAGCGAGTAATTTTTGCAGCTTTTTCTGGCTTTGCTCTTTTGTCAGTAGCGGCGCGACGGTGCGAATGACGGCGGTCATGTATTCCAGCGCTTTCGCTTTGGCCGCCTTTTGTTCTGGCCCCTGAATCGGCAGCCAGGTTATCTGCATACTTTTGATTTTTAAGGTGCCGCGTTCAAGGGCGGAGGACGCGTACAGGTTTTCATTGATTTTACTGGCGGCACGGGTGAGATTTGCCCGATCGCGGCTGCTGTCGATGGCACGGAATTCATTCAGAGCAAGCTTTGGATTCTGCGTATTAAAATTTTCGCGAAACTGGCTAATCGACAGGTCAAAGGTTGGCGCGCCCGCCAGTAAATAGGGGGCCGTGGTTGCCGTCGATGGATCTTCCGCCAGTACCGCTGTGCTCGC
The DNA here is from genome assembly GCF_014103415.1 of Citrobacter sp. RHBSTW-00671. Lineage (NCBI taxonomy): Bacteria > Pseudomonadati > Pseudomonadota > Gammaproteobacteria > Enterobacterales > Enterobacteriaceae > Citrobacter > Citrobacter sp. RHBSTW-00671. The sequence goes on along the minus strand of NZ_JABXPR010000001.1, from coordinate 312,389 downwards.
GGTTAAGGCTGAAAACAATAATAAAAACAGTGTCAATCCTTGCTTCATCAATCGTACCTTTTATTCTCACTGCTCACGATTAAAACGGTAACCGCCGGGCTTGTCAAAAGGGTAAACTGTTCTGGAAGGTAATAATAAAGGAATCTACATGACCATACAGCAGTGGTTATTCTCATTTAAAGGGCGTCTTGGACGCCGTGATTTCTGGATTTGGATCGGCCTGTGGATTGTCGGGATGCTGGTTTTGTTTTCGCTGGCGAGTAAACAATTGCTCGATATCCAGACGGCGGCATTTTGTCTGGTCTGTCTGCTGTGGCCGACGGCTGCAGTCACAGTAAAACGTCTGCATGATCGGGGTCGCTCCGGCGCGTGGGCGTTCCTGATGATTCTTGCATGGATGCTGCTGGCCGGAAACTGGGCGGTATTGCCCGGTATCTGGCAATGGGCGGTAGGCCGCTTTGTACCGACGCTGATTCTGGTGGGTATGCTTATCGATCTGGGCGCGTTCGTTGGCACCCAGGACGCAAATAAATACGGTAAGGACACGCAGGACGTAAAATACAGAGCTGACTCGTAGGCCGGATAAGCGTGAGCGCCATCCGGCAAGCCCTTACCAGTAATGTTCAGCGGTCATATGGCCCGGCCGACGGCGCAGATGTTTGGTCATCTGCCGGGTTTCTTTCAGCAGTTGCTGCGTGTCGCGTACCATTTGCGGGTTACCGCAGAGCATCACATGACTGGTTGCTGTATCCATGGGTAGCCCAACTGCAGCTTCCAGCGCGCCGCTTTCAATCAACGCCGGAACTCGCCCGGTTAATGAACCTGCAGCGGTTTCACGGCTGACCACCGTCTGGATGCGTAATTTTCCTTCGTAGCGTTTTTCCAGGTCCTGCATTAACGGCAGATAGCTTAAATCGGCGGCATAGCGGGCGGCATGGACCAGCACCAGATTTTTAAAACGGTCCAGATCTTTGCCCAACTGCAGAATCGATAAATATGGGCCGATAGCCGTACCGGTTGCCAGCATCCACAGCGTGTCGCAATCGGGGACTTCATCCAGCACGAAGAAACCGGCTGCTTCGCTCACGACCTGGATTTCGTCGCCAGGTTTTAGCGCCGCCAGTCGGGGGCTGAGTTTGCCGTCGGGAACCGTCACCAGATAGAACTCTAAATCGGGGTTATCAGGCGCATTCACGTAGGAATAGGCTCGCTGGACGCGCTCGCCGTCGATTTCGAGGCCGAGCTTGGTAAACTGACCTGCCGTGAAGGGAAGAACCGGAGCTCGCACGGTCAAACTAAATAAGGCATCGGTCCAGTTCTGTACCTTAGTGACTTTGCCTGTTACCCAATCTGCCATGGTTTTCTCCTGTCTGCTGTGATTGCCTTATCTTCGTTCGTTGCACGAAAGATTTCCAGCCCAGATGGGCTGGAAGGCTCTATTGATCAAATCAATTACAGGATATGCGTCTGTACATCCGGATCTTTGCGATCGAGGTAGTGGATGGACTGAATACGACGGATCGTACGTGATTTCCCACGGATCAGCAGTGTTTCGGTGGTGGCAATATTACCTTTGCGGCTAATCCCTTCCAGCAGATCGCCTTTGGTTATCCCGGTTGCTGAGAAAATAACGTTGTCGCTGCGGGCCATTTCGTCCAGACGCAGCGCTTTACCTGCCTCAATACCCATCGCGGCGCAGCGAGCCAGCTCCTGTTCGCCGATACGTCGGTTCTCTTCGCTGTCGCCTTTGACGTCATGGCGAGCCAGCAGACGGCCTTGCATGTCGCCATCCAGTGCGCGGATAACGGCGGCAGAGACGACACCTTCCGGTGCGCCACCAATGCCATACAGCACGTCAACTTCACTGTCTGGCATGCAGGTCAGAATCGACGCGGCCACGTCGCCATCGGGAATCGCGAATACGCGAACGCCCAGCGCCTGCATCTCGGCGATGGTTTCATCGTGGCGTGGTTTCGCCAGAATGGTGACGGTCAGTTCGCTCAGCGGTTTGTTGAGCGCGCTGGCGACATTACGCAGGTTCGCTTCCAGCGACAGGTTCAGGTCGATTGAACCTTTGGCGCCAGGGCCGACAATCAGCTTTTCCATGTACATGTCCGGCGCGTTCAGGAAGCAACCCTTGTCGCCGACAGCCAGTACCGCCAGCGCATTCGCCTGGCCCATTGCCGTCATGCGTGTACCTTCGATGGGATCGACGGCAATATCAACAGCATCGCCCAGACCGGTTCCGACTTTCTCACCGATAAACAACATGGGGGCTTCGTCGATCTCACCTTCGCCAATCACGATGGTGCCGTCGATGTTGACCTGGTTGAGCATAATACGCATGGCGTTTACCGCCGCGCCGTCAGCGGTGTTTTTATCGCCGCGACCCAACCATTTATAGCCAGCCAGTGCAGCCGCTTCGGTCACGCGTGAAAATTCAATGGCAAGTTCTCGTCTCATTGCAAACTCGTAGCAGAAAGGAATGGCGCGAAGTGTAGCACAGGGGAGGGGGAGCGATTATTGATGTGTGTGCGGGGTTGCCCCCGCACGAAGATATTGCCGGATGGCGACGCTAACGCGTCTTATCCGGCCTACGTCAGTTTCGTATCAGTAGGCCGCACCACCCGGCAATGACGTATTACTCTTCGTGATCTTCCCACGCCAGAGCGCGTTTGACCGCTTTTTTCCAGCCGCTGTAACGGAAGTTACGTTCGGTGGTTTCGATGCCAGGACGGAACTCACGCTCAATAACCGCTTTTTCCTGCAGCTCATCCAGATTCTGCCAGAAGCCGACAGCCAGACCGGCCAGATATGCCGCACCCAATGCGGTGACTTCGCGAACTTCCGGGCGCTCAACGCGTGTGCCGAGAATGTCTGACTGGAACTGCATCAGGAAGTTGTTGGCAACTGCACCGCCATCCACGCGCAGCGCGTGCAGACGAATACCGGAGTCCGCCTGCATTGCTTCCAGCACGTCACGCGTCTGATAAGCGATAGACTCAAGCGTTGCACGGATGATGTGGTTGGAGTTTACGCCACGGGTCAGACCGAAGATGGCGCCACGTGCATACGGGTCCCAGTATGGTGCGCCCAAACCGGTGAACGCCGGAACAACATATACGCCGTTGGTATCTTTCACTTTGGTGGCGAAATACTCTGAGTCGAATGCATCGCTGATGAGTTTCATCTCATCACGCAGCCACTGGATGGACGCACCCGCCATGAACACGGCACCTTCCAGCGCGTAGTTCACTTCCCCGGTCGGGCCACATGCGATAGTGGTCAGCAGTCCATTTTCTGACTTAACGGCTTTCTCGCCGGTATTCATCAGCATGAAGCAGCCAGTACCGTAGGTGTTCTTCGCCATCCCTTCCTTCACGCACAGCTGGCCGAATAGTGCAGCCTGCTGGTCACCCGCGATACCGGAGATAGGAATACGTGTGCCGCCTTTGCCACCAATGTTGGTCTGGCCATAGACTTCAGAAGAACGGCGAACTTCCGGCAGCATTGCGCGCGGAATGTCCAGCGCATCCAGCATCTTGTCGTCCCAGTCCAGGGAATGGATGTTGAACAGCATGGTACGTGAGGCGTTGGTGTAATCCGTGACGTGTACGCGTCCCTGCGTCATTTTCCAGATAAGCCAGGTGTCTACGGTACCGAACAGCAGCTCGCCGCGACGGGCACGCTCACGCGAGCCTTCAACGTGGTCGAGGATCCACTTCACTTTGGTACCGGAGAAATACGGGTCAATGACCAGACCGGTGTTGTTGCGGATGTACTCTTCCATACCGTCGCGCTTGAGCTTCTCGCAGATCTCTGCGGTACGACGACACTGCCACACAATGGCGTTATAGATTGGCTTACCGGTTTCACGTTCCCAGACAATGGTGGTTTCACGCTGGTTGGTAATACCGATCGCGGCAATTTCATCGGAACTGATATCGGCTTTCGCCAGCACTTCTACCAGTGTGGAGCTTTGGGTCGCCCAAATTTCCATTGGGTCGTGTTCTACCCAGCCTGCTTTCGGATAGATTTGCTCGAATTCGCGCTGTGAAACGCTAACGATATTCGCATCGTGGTCCATTACGACCGCGCGGGAGCTGGTGGTGCCCTGGTCGAGCGCAACGATATATTTTTTTTCAGTCATCATTTTTGTCCCGTAGTCACATTACTGCGAAGCTTTTTGTTGAGTGTTGGTCGCAACGTCTTTTTCTTCAATCGCGCAGACATCGCACGGTAAATGGCGACCAATCAGTTTGCGATATGCCCATGCGCCCAGAATTGCGCCGGTAATCGGGCCAAACACGGGGACCAGGAAGTAAGGGATATCACGACCACCCGTGAAGGCAATCTCGCCCCATCCTGCCATCCAGGCGAAGAGTTTCGGTCCGAAGTCACGTGCCGGGTTCATCGCAAAACCGGTCAGTGGGCCCATGGATGCACCAATAACGGCAATCAGTAAGCCGATCAGCAGCGGTGCCAGTGGACCACGCGGTACACCATTACCATCATCGGTCAGTGCCAGAATCAGCCCCATTAGAATAGCGGTAATGACCATTTCAACCGCGAAGGCCTGCACAAAATTGATATGCGGGTTTGGATAGGTGGAGAAAGTACCTGCCAGATTGAGGCTTTCTACACTACCGCGCACGATATGGTTCGTTTGTTCGAAATCGATGAAAAGATTGTAATAAAGCCCGTAAACCAATGCCGCTGCGCAAAAGGCGCCAGCAATTTGAGAAATAATAAAAGGAACGACTTTGCGTTTGTCAAAACACGCAAACAGCCATAGTGCGATTGTGACTGCTGGATTCAGGTGTGCGCCAGAAACGCCTGCTGTCAGATAGATAGCCATGGCTACCCCCAGACCCCAGATGATACTGATTTCCCACTGACCAAAAGTAGCACCAGCCACTTTGAGTGCAGCGACACAACCCACACCGAAGAAAATCAACAACCCGGTACCGAGGAATTCAGCAATGCACTGGCCTTTCAAGGTTGATGTTTGACTCATAATCGGATCCTGAAGAGTTTAATGTTTATTGTATGCGAGAAGGTCACTGACATCCCCGGAGCCGGTAGGCACACTGTTAATTTATCGTTAACGCTCAAAAACGAGAAATATCGAAATTAAAATGTGTGTACTCCATCAACAAAATGAGCGTTTTCGCGCCATTGCGCGGTATTTGTTATACAAAAATAGTGTGAGCTGAATCATTTCACCGATCATCCTGTTAACACTTAAGAGTTATGACAGTTATGTCACCAGGACAAAGATTAAAAGTGTTGCAAACCGCAATCTGCGCGGGATGCCGCTGGACAGGGATGACGTGGCTTCATACAATCGGTGTTAAGTAGTGTGCGCTCGTTTTTATTAAGGCGTCGCCGGTTATCGGGACGAGGATTTTTATCCATCAACGCCTTGCAATTCAGGAGAGGTATGACGATGTCATTAGAAGTGTTTGAGAAACTGGAAGCAAAAGTACAGCAGGCGATTGATACCATCACGCTGTTGCAGATGGAAATCGAAGAGCTGAAAGAAAAGAATAACTCACTGTCGCAGGAAGTTCAGTCTGCACAGCAGCAGCGTGAAGAACTGGAGCGTGAGAACAACAGCCTGAAAGAACAGCAGAGCGGCTGGCAGGATCGTCTGCATGCCCTGCTGGGTCGTATGGAAGAAGTCTAATTCTGATTTCTTTAAAAAGGCATCCATTATGGATGCCTTTTTACTATGTAGACTTTAGGATATCGTAACTCTCAAATTTCAAAGAATACGATATGACAAAAAGAAGCGATATTATTGATAATTCTGATCGATTGATCACCAGAGATATTAGATATGGCCTTATCTATACAGAGAATCTAGGTTGGATTGATCTGGGCCACGCTAATCCGGAAGGCGCTGAAAGATTATGGTTTGAAATGATAAAGCCTCGTGGCGGTGATAGTGAATTTTATGAAGTAAATTATCATCAAAGTATGTCCAAAAGCATTCATGGCCTAAATATAAATACTGGTGTTTATCGTAGATTTATGGTGCGACGAGGATTGCAGGATCGAACACTGAAAGGTGTTGCTTTATCGATATTCTTAAGTACGTCACATCGTTTTGAGTCCTTACAGGATTTTTGGCCTTACGTTTATTTAACTGATAGTGGCTATAGTGCTGAAGATTTGGTATCGAATTTGTTTGGTTTTTACCAGGCTGTAAATTATGCAGATTACACTTCTTATCTTCATATATGTCCGAAAGAAAAGGCTTATCGTATCTGGGACTTTTATGGGCCTGTTGGTGAGTTTAAAAATAAAAGCGTTATTCCGTTATTATTTCCTGACCCAATAGATAAAGATAAGAAACATGAACCTTATTCAGGGGAACTACCTTTATTTATGGATGTAATAGAACCTGTTGCGAATCCAAATTATGTTCGGGAACTCCACATATGAAGTTTCGAAGGTTAGGTGCTCTTATTGCGTTTATGTTTTTTTCTGCGCTGCTTTATTGTTATTTCATGGTGAGTGTCTTTACAAAAAAATGCTATACGCAGCATGATTTATTAGTTTATCAGCTGTTAACGCCGAAATTTCTTAAACAGGCGCCAAGGGTATCCAGCGACTGGTTTTTTGTAAGTGATACAGATGAGGGGAGCCTGCTTCAACGCAGTGAAATCGTTTTTACGGGGGTACCTAAGAATGATGTTCACAGGGCAGAAGAAAGATTAAACGCATACGTTGAATCTTATCCTGCAAGTCGTGAGATGATGAGTGTCGTTGTTGAAGCAAGCGCTGGAAATTATGATGTTAAAGTTATTCACTACGAATCGGATGAATGAAGAAAATAAAAGGCCATCAACTTGCTGATGGCCTTTTTTGCTTACTCGATATCGAGCGGGTCTTCGGAGAGGATTATCCCGGTGTTGTCGGCGTACAGGTGGTCGCCGGAAAAGAACGTCACGCCGCCAAAATTGACGCGCACATCGCTTTCCCCGATACCTTCTCCTGAAGCACCTACCGGAATAGCGGCAATCGCCTGAATGCCGATATCCAGTTCTCCCAGATCGTCTACCTGGCGGACTGAGCCGTAGATGACCAGACCTTCCCATTCATTCTGTACGGCCAGTCTTGCCAGTTCGGCATCGACCAGCGCACGACGGACAGAACCGCCGCCATCGACCAGCAGAACACGACCACGGCCGTTTTGTTCGAGCAGATCGTACAGCAACCCGTTGTCCTCGAAACATTTTACCGTGATGATTTGTCCGCCAAACGACGCCCGTCCTCCAAAGTTAGAGAACAGCGGTTCCACGACGTTGACATCTTCCTGATAGATGTCACAAAGCTCGGATGTATCGTATTTCATAGGCTTAACGTTCAGTTGCTGCGAGAATTTTTAGTATATCGCGCTATGTGTACTGTTGGCAAAATCATCAATTGTTAATTAGTGTCCAGATCAATAACCATTCATATTTTTCATTGAAAAACAGATAATTACTGATTTTGAAAACAGCCGATAATGACCTACAATTACCCGTATTTTCCTCTGTAAGGTATCCCCGAGCTATCCTCGGAAGATTGCTGGAGCATAAAAGAAAGCCCTATGAGAACGATCAGATTCACCAAGCCGTGCTGATGGAACTCCCCGTTCCTGATGCCGGCAAGCGCCTTGAATATGCTGATAGTGTCGTTAATGGGTTGCGGCTGCGTGTTACGTCCAGTGGCAGCAAAAGTTTTTGTGTGTCCCGAAAGCGCGACGGAAAATTTTACCGTGTGACGTTGGGCAAGTTCCCGGATATGACTATTGAGCAGGCCAGAGAGCGGGCATATAACGCCTTAAGTGAAGTAGCTAGTAGCTACCACACGGCGTAACCCGAACGAACGGCGTTGTGAAGAGAAAAAACGGGCGATAACGCTGTCTGATGCTTTGGATGAGTACATCAAATCCCGGTTGGCTGCCGGGCGTATAAAAAAACGACCAGCGAAAATATGAAGACACTATCAATAATTATTCTGGTGACTGGATGGCTCTTCAACTTTCATCTATCACGCGTGAAGAAAAAGGCAGTAAAGCCCAGGCTGATTTATGGGCACGTGTTCTGCGTGCTGTCTATCGCTATGCATATGATAGCTACCGTGATAAAGATGACGGGAGATTGTTACCGGATCCGCCCACAACCATTTTATGTACAAAAAGGCTTTGGAATGGAAATACACGGAGAACAACTAAAATCAGAAATAATGATTTAGGCCGCTGGCTCAAGGCCCTTGATACCGTAAGACAATGGGCTATAGCAGGCTATAAAACTGATGTGTTGATGGGGGGGAAGCCCAACCGTACAGAAATGTACGCTAAGAACGTAACCTTATGATTTTAAATCTATAAAGTTGTTGCATTATTGGTTTGATTTACGTTGATTTGATGACCTAGTACGCTCGTATTGCAAGTAAGCGTGTTTGGGAATAGCGACGAGTATTGCAGGCAGTCTGCTAAGTGGTCTTTATTTTCAACAGATCTGCCTGCCAATTCGATTTACCTCTGCTGCTGGTTGTAACCAACCGGGCGGCTCCAGTCATCGTCGTATTTGATATTCCCTTCGATATAAAACCACTCAATGCCTGAGTAGGTGATGGCGATATTTTCCATCATGCCCGGAGTGTGGGAACCCGGCATATAAGCATGAGCAGCATTGACGGACATGATTACGATGTTGTTAAGCGTAATTCGGTAAATCTCGTATTCGACACCCGCCTCGTTGATGTCGTAATAGTGGATTACTGCCTTTTGCAGTCGCTTACTTTGGCAGACTGCAACTGCAAAATATGGCGAGGTCTTATCAATCTCTTTGTGCAGGGTAAAAGCGTTGTGTTCGCGCGAACCCATCAGCTTACCAGTGTTGCGGCATGTGTTTTGGTACACACCGTAACTGCTGTTCATGATTTCAATTGCACCCTCACGGCCCAGTGCCATGCAACTGCCTTTGATCAGTTGTCCATTTTCATCATAAATATACATATAAGCTGGTAATGACATTTATAGATCTCCTTATTTTGTGCTTAATATTTTCCCGTTTCTGTCGATGAAAAAGTTGTAACGGTAATTCTTTCCGTTCAATGTGTATGAAGCCGCATAGATATAGCCCGGCGTTATCGGTATTTTTAAGCACGTTTCAGGGTAGGAGAGAGCTACATGCGAATTTTCCGCCAATGTCTTGTATTCATTTCCCTGCTCAGAATAAACGCCGTATCGGCTCAGAACGTCCGATTTATTAACAGAGAAGCAAAGCGAATTATTTATAATAGGGAAACTACGCCATGGGGGAACGCTATCGCCAGCGCCACACCCAGCCAGCGCAAAAAAGGCAGGAATGAGAAAGTAACGTTTCAATGCGGGAACCTCCCTAACACTTTCTCATAGCGGGATATGAGGCTAAGGACAGGTTCAGATGGATCGTAATCCTTGAGGCGATACAAATCAGAGCGGTTGCCGAATCCATACGTTTTAAGCAGCCAATAATCAGCCACCATTGCAGCCTGCTGCTCTAAGCCGTAATCCAAGAGTATGGCCTTATCCAACGTGTAATAGTAATCAACTGCCCAAGAGAACAGGCCCCGCATCCTTACCATCATCCCGTGCAGATGCTGCCAGACGTGCATCATTTCATGTAAAAAAAGATGCTGCCCACCAACGCGATCGTTATTAACATGCGGCTGTGAAAAGTCAGGCTCATAAGTACCTTCCTGAAAGTACAATTCGCCGTTGGGCGTCATGGCGTAGTTGTTCTTTTGGAGGTTGAAAGGTAGATAGCTGCTGCGGTGGATCCAGACTTCGTTATAGCGGATGGTGAAAGCGTAGAAGGTACGGGCCAAGTTAATCTCACCAAGCGTTAACAGCCGTAACCCGCCCCGGTCTATATCGTTCATTTCCCTTATCATTGGAGGCATCATCCATTGGTAAAAACACCTTAATACGCCTTAAAGTAAATTTTTTCCTGTTAAAAAATGCGGGAAATATCCGAAATTGTCACAAACTGCGGCTACGCCGCTTCTAGCGTTAAGCCCCCTGGTTTGGGGAGCAACCGTACGAGATCGTACAGTTGGGCTTCAGACCTTGTGATCGGTTAAGTAAGCTGGGAAACGCAGATTTTAGTACTTATAGGTCACGGTGTTTACCGTTCGTTGGTATCCCCTAGGTATCCCCGGAAAATATAAAAAACATGGAAAAACCTCGCGACCCTCTATTTGTAAGGGTTGCGAGGCGTTATGCGATTCTAAAAATTGAAACTGTTAATTGATATTTGTCAGTTAAACAGACAACTGGCTTAAGAAAATTCCAACAACAAACAGCAGGTTAGTCAATAGTGCCGCTTTTACGGTGCGTTCCAGCATTGGGCGCATTGCTGCCGGGTCCATCTCGCGCATTACGTAGCGTGCCTGTTTAATCAGCAGCGGTGCGGCGAGGATAAACAGCCATCCCCATAAACTTTGCAGCGAGAACAGGTTAAACAGCGCCAGACAGACCAGCGTGCCCATCAGCAGGCAGGCATGGTAGCGGCGGGCATTAACCGCGCCTAAGCGCACCACCAGCGTGTTTTTGCCGTTCTCTCTGTCGCTGTTGATATCGCGCAGGTTGTTAACGTTGAGTACGGCAGTTGCCAGCAGGCCACAGGCGGTTGCCGGCAGGATTAACGCCGGAATCAGCGTATGCGCCTGCAGGTACCAGCTCCCCATCACGCTGAGCCAGCCGAAGAAGACTAGCACGGAAATATCACCCAGACCGATATACCCGTACGGACGATTACCGACGGTATAGGTGATAGCGGCGATAATCGACAGGCCGCCGAGAATCAGGAAGCCGACAAAATCCGCCAGTGTGTGACATGCCACCGCCACCAGCGCCAGTCCGGACAGGCAGATTAAGACCACGGTGACAATCAGCGCACGCTTCATCTCCTGCTGGGTAATAACGCCTTTTTGCATGCCGCGCAGCGGTCCGATGCGGTCGGGTTTATCGCTGCCTTTGACGGCATCGCCATAGTCGTTAGCGAGATTGGACAGGATTTGCAGTAGCCCTGCCGTAATTAATGCCAGCAGAGCCACCAGCGGATCGAAATATCCTTGCCACCATGCTAATGCCGTACCGACGATGATCGCCGCGAAGGCGAGCGGTAAGGTCTTAGGTCGTAAACTTTCCAGCCAGGCTTGTGAGCGGCTAATTTGTTGTTGTTCAGTCATATTTAGCGCCAATAAAAATGGGGCTTTATCAGCCCCATCAACAGTGATGAAAATGCATTGAACGCGATTATAGGATAAAACGGCTCAGATCTTCATCTGCGACCAGCGCATCCAGATGTTTGCTCACATATTCGGCATCAATTGTGATGCTTTGACCGTTCAAATCGCTCGCATCATAGGAAATATCTTCCATCAGACGCTCGAGCACGGTATGCAGACGACGCGCACCGATGTTTTCGGTGGTTTCGTTAACCTGCCAGGCCGCTTCGGCAATGCGTTTAATGCCCGATTCGGTAAAGTTGATGTCCACACCTTCGGTTGCCATCAGCGCTTTGTACTGCACAGTGATAGAGGCATTCGGTTCGGTCAGAATGCGCTCGAAATCGCTGGTGGTCAGTGCCTGCAGCTCGACGCGAATCGGCAGACGACCCTGCAGTTCCGGGATCAGGTCAGACGGTTTGGCCACCTGGAATGCGCCAGAGGCGATAAACAGGATGTGATCGGTTTTCACCATACCGTGCTTGGTCGAGACGGTGCAGCCTTCAACTAGCGGCAGCAGGTCGCGCTGTACGCCTTCGCGGGACACGTCCGGGCCGGAGGATTCGCCGCGCTTACAGATTTTGTCGATTTCGTCGATAAACACGATCCCGTGCTGCTCAACGGCGTCGATAGCTTCCTGTTTCAGCTCTTCCGGATTGACCAGCTTGGCCGCTTCTTCTTCAATCAGCAGCTTCATCGCGTCTTTGATTTTCAGCTTACGCGGTTTTTGCTTCTGACCACCCAGGTTCTGGAACATGGACTGTAGCTGGCTGGTCATCTCTTCCATTCCCGGAGGCGCCATTATTTCTACGCCCATCGGTGCGGCAGCGAGATCGATTTCAATCTCTTTGTCGTCCAACTGACCTTCACGCAGTTTTTTACGGAACGCCTGACGCGCAGCAGAAGGTTCCTGCGGCTGCTCTGACTGTCCCCAGTTATTTTTGGCTGGCGGGATCAGTACATCGAGAATACGCTCTTCGGCCATTTCTTCTGCGCGGAAGCGGTTTTTCTCAATCGCCTGAACGCGAACCATTTTGATGGCGGCATCGGTCAGATCGCGGATGATGGAGTCAACTTCTTTACCCACATAGCCGACTTCAGTGAATTTCGTTGCTTCCACTTTGATGAACGGCGCGTTGGCCAGTTTTGCCAGACGGCGGGCGATCTCGGTTTTACCGACACCGGTTGGGCCAATCATCAGAATGTTTTTCGGTGTGACTTCATGGCGCAGCTCTTCGTTGAGCTGCATGCGGCGCCAGCGGTTACGCAGTGCAATCGCCACGGAACGCTTCGCGTTATCCTGGCCGATGATGTGCTTGTTCAGTTCGCTGACAATTTCGCGTGGGGTCATTTCAGACATGGGGGATCCTTACGCTTTGGAGTTCAATTCTTCGATGGTATGGAAGTGGTTGGTATAAATGCAGATATCCCCTGCAATATCCAACGCTTTCTCAGCAATTTCGCGTGCGCCAAGCTCGGTGTTTTCCAGCAGAGCGCGTGCCGCCGCCTGGGCGTAGGGACCGCCGGAGCCGATGGCAATCAGATCGTTTTCTGGCTGAATGACGTCACCGTTACCGGTGATGATGAGAGATGCCGTTTCATCTGCAACGGCCAGCAACGCTTCGAGTTTGCGCAGCATACGGTCGGTACGCCAGTCTTTAGCCAGCTCAACGGCGGCCTTAACCAGGTGACCCTGGTGCATTTCCAGTTTGCGTTCAAACAGTTCAAACAGCGTGAATGCATCCGCAGTACCACCCGCAAAGCCCGCAATGACTTTGTCGTTGTACAGACGGCGGACTTTTTTCACGTTGCCTTTCATTACGGTGTTACCCAGTGTGGCCTGACCATCACCGGCGATTACCACATGGCCGTTACGGCGTACGCTTACTATTGTTGTCACGAGCAGACCCCTTGGTTACAAATGCAGAATACAGGCCCCGCACAGGCGTGCGGGGCGTAATGCAAGTATAGATGGGGGAGATTTTGGGGGTTTCAACCCCCAGTGGCGAGTCGAATGCAGTTTGTATGGCCGGCAACTTTCAGGCGGCTGATGGTGTTGTCGGCATTTTCCTTGCCTTTCACCGGGCCAATCACCACGCGATTCCAGCCGTTGTTGGTGGTAATGCGGGAGTTGAAGCCCTCAAAGGCCAGTTGAGCACGCACGGTTTCTGCCTGCTCAGCCCCTTTGAATGATCCGCACTGAACCATCCAGCGGCGTTCATCTTTTTTCTCTGCCGTCTGTTTTGGCGGCTGAGTCTCATTCGTTATTGGCGCGGCCGGTTGCGTTTTAGGCTGTGCGGCAGCGGTGTGCGCTGGCGTCTGCAACAGATCCTGGTACGGCTGCTGGGCCACCGGTTTTGGCTGCGCTTTCGGCTGTTGTACCGGTGCGGCTTGTGCCGTACGCGTTTGTGGCTGCTGGTACGGCTGTTCCGTCGCCCGTGGGCGCGGTTGCTGCGCCTGCTGCTGCGCGTTGTTCCACTGTTGTTGTTGCACCTGACGCTGACGCTGCAGCGTTTGCTGGCGCTGTTCAGGTGTTTGTTCGTTCCACGGTACTTCGTTGAGCTGTGTCGGCTGTTGACGCATATCTGCCTGCATTTGCGCCAGCAACTGGCGCTGCTCATTGGTCAGCTGATCGGCGTTAAGCACTTCGCCGCCTGCAGACGGTTCGGTAGGCGCACGTACGCCAGGCTGACGGCTTTCCAGCTCTTTGATATAGCGCCAGCGTTCTTCCGGTTTAGGCGGGATGCCATTACCGGTGACTTTCTGGCTTTGCAGCGTCTCGGACTCTTCTTTCTTGTGATGCGTAATGAAGTACAGACCACCGATAAAGGTCACGAGTACGGCTGCAGCAATAGCGACCATCGCGGGGGATACCGCTGGCGTACTGCGTTGCTTTTTCCGTGATGTGCTCTTTTTGCGCCGCGAAGGTGCCGGTTGGCCGCGACGTACATAATCTCGTTGTGCCACTATCGTTTCGCTGTATTTATTCGTTCGTCAGCCCGCCATGTTACTTAAGCGACGGGCCTTTGACCAGACAGGGGAGTCCGAAAGCACTTTACTTTACGTCAGTGCCCGGGTAGTGCCCCGAATTATGAGCTCACAGTCCAGTAAACGTGAACCACTGCTGACGTTCTGTCCTTGAAGCTGATCGAGCAGTAACAGCATAGCTTCGCGTCCGATATCGAAACGCGGCTGTGCGACGGTTGTCAGGGGTGGATCACAAAATTCCGTCAGTGAAATATTATCGAAGCCAATGATAGATAAATCATCCGGTACTTTTAAGCCCTGACGTTTGGCGTAAGAGAGCGCGCCAAGCGCCATCACATCGCTGTGACAAAAGACCGCGGTCGGAGGTTGCGGTAACTCAAGCAGCTGTTTTAACGCGTTAGCGCCCGCTTCATAGGTGAAATCACCGCGCGCGATGAAGTGTGGATCGACGGTAATTCCACTGCGGCGTAGTGCCTGAACATAGCCTTGCAGGCGGTAGTGGCACAGCGGCATATCCTCTGGCCCGGCAATACAACCAATGCGCTTATGCCCCAGCTCCAGCAGGTAATTCATCGCGTTAAAGGCTGCAGTGAGGTTATCAATGTGAACGGTAGGCAGTTCCAGCTCTGGCGCAAATTCGTTGGACATGACCATTGGCGGTAAATTGCGCTGTTCTTCCACGCTGGCATCAAATGGCAGGCGTGAGCTGAGCAGGACCATGCCATCTATCTGCTTGGTAATAATGAGGTTAAGAAAAGTCTTTTCCTGCTGATTCTGGTGCGCGCAATCGCCGATAAGTACCAGATAACCTTGTTCTGCGGCGGTGACTTCTATGCCACGAATCACTTCGCTAAAAAAGGGATCGCAGATATCCGGCACAATCACCAGAATGGTACGTGATTCATTTCGTTTAACGTTGCGTCCCATTGATTGGGGTAAATATCCCACCTCCAGCGCCGCCTGTTCGACCCGGTTACGGGTGGACTGAGAGACTTTGTCCGGGTTCATTAATGCGCGGGATACGGTTGCCGTTGAGACTTTCGCCTTCAGAGCAACATCTTTCATCGTAGCGGCGGCAACCTGCTTATTCGGTTTCACTCTTTCTCCTCGCCAGGGTGCAGTTGGCACAGACCTGTCCCTGGATAACCTTCATCTGAAACATTTTTATCAGATAGTGAATAGAAGCAGTTACAGAATTTTCATAAAAAGTGTGATGGATCTTTAATTTTACGATCCGCCTCGCATCATGAGGGGTTATCCCTCGATGGGATCGACATCCAACACCCATTTCACCTTACGTGCATCGGGTAGCGTATTTATCAACGCCAGCGTTCCGCTGACGATATGTTGCAGGCGAATGCGTGACGGATGTTGCAACAAAATTTGCCAGCGATAGCGACCGCCACGTTTGGGGGCCAGCGCCGGAACCGGGCCGAGTACCCAGAGTTTGTCATCAGCTAACGGGCTGGCCTGAATCAGGTTTCGCAGCTGTTGTAAGAACATTGGCGCATGCTGATTGTTATGATCCTCTGCCCGCACGATCACGTGGCTGGTCCACGGCGGTAACTGTAACGTTTGCCGTTCGGCCAGCGCCTGTTCGGCAAATGCGTCATAACCTTTATACAGCAAGGTTTGCAGTAGCGGATGTTCAGGATGGTGCGTTTGCAGCACTACTTCGCCTTGTTTCCCGGCGCGCCCAGCTCGTCCGGAAACCTGGGTATAAAGTTGGGCGAAACGTTCAGCCGAACGGAAATCGGCAGAGAATAGCGCCCCGTCAACATCCAGCAGTGCAACCAGCGTGACATCCGGAAAGTGGTGGCCTTTCGCCAGCATTTGCGTGCCGATCAGTATTCGCGCGCCGCCGCGATGCACTTCTGCCAGGTGCTGCTCCAGCGATCCCTTACGGCTGGTGGTGTCGCGATCGATACGCGAAATCGGCACGCCAGGGAAAAAGGGCGCCAGAGCTTGTTCCAGTTGCTCGGTACCGAGTCCTACCGGCACCATATGCGTTGAGCCGCAGGAAGGGCACTGGCGCGGTATCGGGCGCTGGCTGTCGCAGTGGTGGCAGCGCAGGTGATGCTGCGCTTGATGCAGCGTGTAGTAGTGATCGCAGCGTGGGCATTCGGCAATCCAGCCACAGTCGTGACACAGCAGCGCAGGCGCAAAACCCCGACGATTAAGAAACAAAATTACCTGATTATCGGCTTGCAGGTGCTGACGCATGCGGGTGATCAGCGCCGGAGCCAGTCCGGCCTGCACCTGCTGACCCTTTAAATCCAGCACGTGCTGAGTGGCAGGGCGTGCGTTTCCGGCTCGACGCGTCAGGCGCAGCATGCGGTATTTGTTCTGCCGCACGTTGCACAACGTTTCCAGCGCGGGGGTGGCTGAACCGAGAATAATCGGGATCTGCTCGCTGTGGGCGCGGTAAACCGCCAGATCGCGGGCATGGTAGCGCCAGCCTTCCTGTTGTTTGTAGGAACTGTCATGCTCTTCATCGATGACAATTACGCCGAGATTTTTAAATGGGGTAAACAGCGATGAGCGTGTGCCGATGACTATTGCCGCTTCGCCATTTTTTGCTTTCAGCCAGGCCGAAAGACGTTCGCTGTCATTTAAACCCGAGTGCAGGACTTCGACCGGGGCATTGAAGCGTTCGCGAAAGCGGGCAATGGTTTGTGGCGTCAGGCCAATCTCCGGCACCATTACCAGTGCCTGTTTGCCCTGGGCGAGAACATTTTCCAGCACGCTTAAATAGACTTCTGTTTTGCCGGAACCCGTTACACCTGCAAGCAACCAGGCGCTAAAACTGTCAGAGGCGCTGTGGATCGCC
The DNA here is from genome assembly GCF_014103415.1 of Citrobacter sp. RHBSTW-00671. Taxonomy (NCBI): domain Bacteria; kingdom Pseudomonadati; phylum Pseudomonadota; class Gammaproteobacteria; order Enterobacterales; family Enterobacteriaceae; genus Citrobacter; species Citrobacter sp. RHBSTW-00671. Next base: position 295,300 of record NZ_JABXPR010000001.1, on the reverse strand, counting down.
CCGACGGCGGTAGCCTGTTCGGTATTCAGCCGCAGACGCTCACCGGAAACCGCGTAGTGCGTACGCCAGTCGCTAAAGCCTGGCGTTTCGCTTGCCAGGGAGCACAGGCCTTTTTTACGTAGCGCCTGTAATGCAGCATCGTTAAATTCCAGTTCGGCGACCCGATCGCGCCAGATTTTTCCCTGCCGAAGCGCAGCCAGCGCCTGTTGCTGTTTTGGAGAGCGCTTCAGACTGTTGAGGTCAATGACCTGGCCTTCTTCGGTGGCGAACCAGTACCACATGGGCGTGTTGGCGGCGGGTCTGCCCTGGCGCAGCAGGATCGGCAGGGCATGGAACAGCACATCGCCAATGGGATGATGGTAGTAATCAGCCGCCCACAGCAGCAAGCGCCAGACGGAGGTCGAATAGACCGGTTCGCTGTCCAGTACCTCGTGAACGGCTTTCAATTCGCTCCGCGGCAGTTCGCTTTGCTCGCTGACTGACAGCACTATACCGACGCGCTCCTGCTGCTTGCCAAAGGGCACGCGTACGCGACACCCGGCTTTGGCGCTCATACCTTCCGGCAGGAGATAGTCAAAGGTACGAGGTAGCGGAACGGGTAAGGCAACATGCGCAACGGGCATTGAATCATCCTGACTTGAAATCTGGCGGGTTAGTATACACATTAGTGAAGGGTAGAATGCGGATCAGTTTGCATGAGCAGGTTAATTTCTGTATGATTCGCCGCCTTTGATACGAATTTGTATCACTGACCTATACTATTAACATCGCGTGGTGTCTGGCGTTAGGGCTGGAAGAGCGACGCGGCCTTAAACCGAGGTTTTCCCATGAAAAAAGATATTCACCCGAAATACGAAGAAATTACTGCAAACTGCTCTTGCGGTAACGTCATGAAAATCCGCTCTACCGTCGGTCACGATCTGAACCTGGACGTGTGCGGTCAGTGCCACCCGTTCTATACTGGCAAGCAGCGTGATGTTGCTACCGGTGGCCGTGTTGACCGCTTCAACAAGCGTTTCAACATCCCGGGCAGCAAATAAGTTCCTGCTGTCAGAAAAAAGCGCCTTATGGCGCTTTTTTTGTATCTGTTGACCCGTCCTGAATAGCGTTGACACGTTCCAGATTTAATTCCGGAGAACGTGATGATGACTGAGTTCAAACGCACCCAACGCGATTATCCTCTATCCTTTAAAATAGCCGTCGTTGAGCAGGTCGAAAAAGGCGAGATGACCTATAAACAGGCCCAGCAGCGATATGGCATTCAGGGGCGCTCCACCGTACTTGTCTGGCTGCGTAAATATGGCCGGCTTGACTGGAGTCCCGGACTTCCTGACCTGGTGAAGAGGAAACTGCCTGTGGCTCAGACGACTGTCCCGCTTACACCCGAGCAAAGAATCAGGGAACTTGAAGAACAGCTTGAGCTGGCAAACCAGAAAGCTGAGTTTTTTGAGTCCGTTATCAACGTCCTGAAAAATGATTACGGGGTGAGTGTTGTAAAAAAGCGGCCCGGCAAGTCCTCACGCAAAGTCAGGCCCCAAAAATAACAGTTACGCGTGCATGTCAGTTCCTGGGGCACAGCAGACAGGCGTGGTACCAGTACAACACAAGATGTAATAAACGGCAGGAGCATCATGCTCAGGTTCTTGATTTTGTTGCCCGTACCCGGTGCCGTCAGCCGCGAATAGGTACGCGTAAACTGCACTATCTGCTGAACACCCAGGCCGGTAAAACACTGGCTATAGGGCGGGACCGTTTGTTTAACCTGCTGGGTGAATACCGGCTCCTGGTCCCCGTGAAACGGGCATATCACAAAACAACCAACAGCCATCATCGCTTTTACCGGCATCCTAATCTGCTGAAACCCGGCCCTGAACAGGTTACCGCCCTTGAGCCAGAGCAGGTCTGGGTCGCTGATATAACTTACCTTCCACTACGCAGCGGCACGGCTTATCTGAGTCTGGTCACCGATGCCTGCTCCAGAAAAATCGTGGGTTACCATGTCGGGGAAAACCTGCAGACAGAAAACGTGGTAAAGGCGTTCAGACAGGCTCTGAGGCGGAGAAAAACGACAGGTCCGCTGGTACATCACTCTGACAGAGGACTGCAATACTGTTCGGTACTTTATCAGTCAGTTCATGAGCGAAACGGAATAATCTGTTCAATGACCGATGGTTACGACTGCTACCAGAATGCGCTGGCTGAGAGAATAAACGGGATACTGAAAAATGAGTTTTTACTCTCCCGCCCGGTGGATCTTGCACAAGCCCGAATGATGGTAAAAGAGTCCGTGGCCATTTATAACCATGAACGGCCACATCTGGCCCTGAAATACAAAACGCCCGATGATGTTCATCAGGCGTTTTATAGACAAAAAACTGTCAACCTATATCAGGACTAGTCATGTATTTGATAATAAAATTTATATTGATATGTTGAATGATATTTTATTTTTAATAAATGAAACAGCGTTTTTATTATTTAAATAAAATATTCACACTAGTGATCTCCGTCATTTTTATCTTCTGTTCTTTGCCACTCATGCCAATTACTGGCAAAATCTCAAAGGTTTATCCCCTCTTTCTAAAATACACTTTCGTGGAAATATAAAATTATTCTTACGACTCTATTACTTTCCTGTTTATCGTCCGGAATGTGATGGTGAATTTTCTTTATTTAGTGTGAAAAGGGATTGTCATGAAATTTAAATCTACCTTATTACTTATCCCATTATTATCTGCAGCCGCGCAGGCGGGTTATGTTGATTACCGTCATGAATATTATGATGACGGGCGAAATTACGATCGTGTTTATATGTCGCATCGTTTTGCTACAGGTTTTGGTGTAGCGGTAGAGGCCATTTCACGTTCTGAAGATACGCAATCGAATGATGCGTGGAATAATATGGAAAGTAACGGTAACGAGTATACGGCAAGTTATCAGTTTACCTGGCGGGGCCTCATCTGGCAGCCGGGTATTGCGGTTGAAACGGGTGACAACATCACGATCTATAAGCCTTATATTCGTGTGCAATATAATCTCAATGACAGCTGGTGGACGGCATTCCGCTATCGTCAGGAGTATATGCGCAGAAACGCCGATGGTAAAGATGACCGTATGGTTTACCGTCCGGAAGCGTGGCTTGGCTATAACGTCAATAACTGGATGTTTGAGCTAAACGGCATTTATAAAATTGCTGACAGCGAAGATTTATACAACAACAGAAAAGACGATTATGAATATAACTTCCGTGTCGCTTATAAAATAGATTCCTGGGTTCCATTTATTGAGATTGGTAACGTTTCTTCGGGTTATGACACCACCACGACTGACGATCGTCAGACCCGCTATCGTGTCGGTCTCGGTTATAACTTTTGATTGTTAATACTCTGCGTATTGGTTTATTACGTTGAGCACCAGGATATACACATAGTTTACGTGAATAATATGTCTAAGGAGTTGACATCATGTCTAATGATGGAACGGTGAGTGGAAGCAATCAAAGTATTGTCGTCAGACCTTTCGGATTCAGAGATAAAATTGGTTATTTGTGTGGTGACCTGGGAACCTGTTTTATTCTTGGGTTAGTAAATAGTTTTTTAATGATTTATTACACGAACGTCCTCGGCATTTCTGGTGTCATTGTCGGCTCGCTCTATTTTGTGACCAAACTCTTTGATGCGTTTGTCGATGTTGGCGTAGGACGCTTATGCGATACCTCTAAACTAACGATACATGGGCGATTTAACCCCTGGGTGCGCCGCATGAAGTATCCGTTCTGTATCATCGCGGTGGTCCTGTTTCTGCCATTTGTGAATGATTTTTCTTATACGGCGAAAATTATCTATATCTGCTGCTCCTATTTTGTTTACGGTTCACTGTTATCGACAGTCAGCATTCCGTATGGCGCCATGTCTGCGGCGATTAGCTCTAATCCGGAAGACCGTGTTTCGTTGTCAACCTGGCGTAGCGTCGGCTCGGCTATTGGCGGCGGGGCGACCGGCTTCTTCATTCCTATCCTGATGTACACCACGCTGGTGGACGGCAGCCAGGTGATTTCCGGGCAGCACTTCTTCTGGATTTCCATCGGCTGTGCCGTACTGGGCTTTATCTTTTTAACGTTGACCTGTCAGTTAACAACAGAACGTGTGCGCGTGGAGCGAAAAGAGAGCATGCCCGTATCGGTGCTGCTGAAGGGATTGTTACGCAATAAGGCACTGATCGTTTTAGTTGTGGTGGATCTGCTGATTGTGATTAACCAGGGGTTGTCCGGTACCAACATGACTTACCTGTTTAATGACTACTTCCACAACAAAGAGGCGATGTCCGTTGCGTTGCTGTTTACCTTCGGCTCTCTGGTTTTGCTGGCACCCTCGGCATCCTGGCTGACGAAGCGGTTTGGTAAAAAAGAGGCCAGCGTCGGCGCATTGCTCTTTGCGGTGGCGATGTATCTGATTATGTACTTCATCCATATTACGGACGCGAAAGTCTATTTGGTTTTCCTGTTCCTGGCGACGTTGGGGGCAGGGTTATTCAACCTGATGATTTGGGCGTTTATGACCGATGTTTGTGATTATCATCAGTATGTCACCGGCGATCGTGAGGATGGTACGGTTTACGGCGTAAACTTCTTTGCCCGCAAGGTAGGTCAGGCGTGTGCAGGGGCGATTGGTGGCTTTATGCTGGCCATCATTGGTTATCAATCTTCGTCAACGGGCGGCGCTGTGCAAACCAGCATCGTGCAGGAAAATATTTATACGATGGCAAATCTCTTGCCGGCGTTATGTCTGTTTTTGGCGGCAGTCATACTGATTTATCTCTATCCATTGAACCGCAAAGAAACGCTCAAAATGGAAGAAACATTGAATAAAATCAATGGTATTAGCAAGTAATGTTGTGAGAAACGGCGGGGTTATCCCGCCTTTTCTCATTTTTCTCACCGTTAGCCGATCAGTACTCCCACGTCTCCGGGTCGATCCCCAGTTCACGCATGATGATCTTCGCCTCTTCCGGGATCTCATCACTGCGCTCTTTGCGCAGATCCTCGTCGTTCGGCAACGGTTGCCCGGTAAAGGCGTGCAGAAACGCTTCACACAGCAGTTCGCTGTTGGTGGCGTGGCGCAGGTTATTCACCTGACGACGCGTGCGTTCATCGGTAAGGATTTTTAACACCTTCAGAGGAATGGAAACCGTAATTTTTTTGACTTGCTCACTCTTCTTACCGTGCTCAGCGTATGGGCTGATATATTCGCCGCTCCATTCAGCCATGAGATACTTAATCCTCTTCGTCATTAATATTGAGGCCAGAACCTGAGCCCGGACCATAATTGCGCGTAGTTTATCGTAGTGGCGCGGCCCTGACACGAAGTTAGCCGACGCAAATGTACGCTAATGCATATAATTTTAACGGCTATTTCCTGTTTGCTCAATCTATACGCAAAGAAGTTTAGATGTCCAGATGTATTGACGGCTATTGTAACAATGATTACTCTGGTGTCTGACTTTTCACCGACTCAGCCAGGATCTCCTCAATATGACGCGTAAACAGGCCACCATTGCAGTGCGTAGCGGATTAAATGACGACGAGCAGTACGGTTGCGTTGTCCCACCGATTCACCTCTCCAGTACCTATAATTTCACCGGTTTTAATGAGCCGCGTGCCCATGACTATTCACGCCGTGGCAACCCGACGCGTGATGTGGTTCAGCGTGCGCTGGCGGAGCTGGAAGGTGGCGCTGGCGCAGTGCTGACCAATACCGGCATGTCGGCGATTCATCTGGTGACCACGGTGTTCCTGAAGCCTGGCGATCTGCTGGTCGCACCGCACGACTGTTACGGTGGTAGCTACCGCTTGTTTGACAGTCTGGCAAAACGTGGCTGCTATCGCGTGCTGTTTGTCGATCAGGGTGATGAGCAGGCGCTGAAAGCGGCGTTGGCGGAAAAACCAAAGCTGGTACTGATTGAAAGTCCAAGCAATCCGTTGCTGCGTGTGGTGGATATTGCAAAAATCTGCCAACTGGCGCGTGAGGCTGGTGCGGTGAGCGTGGTCGACAACACTTTTTTAAGCCCTGCACTGCAAAATCCACTGGCATTGGGCGCCGATCTGGTGTTGCATTCATGCACGAAATATTTAAACGGTCACTCGGATGTGGTGGCTGGCGTGGTGATAGCGAAAGATCCGGAGACGGTCACTGAGCTGGCATGGTGGGCGAATAATATTGGCGTAACCGGCGGCGCATTTGATAGCTATCTGCTGTTGCGTGGCCTGCGTACTTTGTCGCCGCGTATGGAAGTGGCTCAACGTAATGCTCAGGCTATTGTGGACTACCTGCAAACCCAGCCGCTGGTGAAAAAACTGTATCATCCGTCACTGCCGGATAATCAGGGGCATGAGATTGCCGCGCGTCAGCAAAAAGGGTTCGGCGCGATGTTGAGTTTTGAACTGAATGGCGACGAGCAAACATTGCGTCGCTTCCTGAGCGGGTTGTCATTGTTTACGCTGGCGGAATCATTAGGGGGCGTTGAAAGTCTGATCTCCCACGCCGCGACCATGACACACGCGGGTATGGCGCCAGAAGCGCGTGCTGCTGCCGGAATTTCTGAAACGCTGCTGCGTATCTCCACCGGTATTGAAGATGGCGAAGATTTAATTGCCGACCTGGAAAATGGCTTCCGGGCTGCAAACAAGGGGTAAACATGAGTGTGATTGCGCAGGCAGGGGCGAAGGGTCGTCAACTGCACAAATTTGGTGGTAGTAGTCTGGCAGACGTGAAATGTTATTTGCGTGTCGCAGGTATTATGGCGGAGTACTCGCAGCCTGACGATATGATGGTTGTTTCCGCCGCAGGCAGTACCACTAACCAGTTGATTAGCTGGCTTAAGTTAAGCCAGACCGATCGTCTTTCTGCGCATCAGGTTCAGCAGGCGTTACGCCGTTATCAAAGTGAGCTGATTAGTGGCCTGTTACCACCAGATGTGGCTGATGGGCTGATCGGTGCGTTTATTCACGATCTGGAGCGTCTGGCCGGATTGCTCGACAGCGGTGTGAATGAAGCCGTCTATGCCGAAGTGGTGGGGCATGGTGAAGTGTGGTCGGCGCGTTTGATGTCTGCTGTCCTTAACCAGCAGGGGCTGGAATCGGCTTGGCTGGATGCGCGTGAGTTTTTACGTGCTGAACGCGGTGCCCAGCCGCAGGTGGATGAAGGTCTGTCTTATCCGTTGCTGCAACAACTGCTGGCTCAACATCCTGGCAAGCGCCTGGTGGTTACCGGGTTTATCAGCCGTAGCAATGCCGGTGAAACGGTGCTGCTGGGGCGTAACGGCTCTGACTATTCAGCTACGCAGGTGGGGGCGCTGGCAGGCGTTTCCCGTGTGACTATCTGGAGCGATGTCGCCGGGGTTTATAGTGCGGACCCGCGTAAAGTCAAAGATGCCTGTTTGCTGCCGCTGCTGCGTCTGGATGAAGCCAGCGAGCTGGCGCGTCTGGCGGCTCCGGTTCTGCATGCCCGCACCTTACAGCCGGTTTCGGGAAGCGATATCGACCTGCAGCTGCGCTGCAGCTACACGCCGGATCAGGGGTCAACGCGGATTGAGCGTGTACTGGCTTCTGGTACCGGGGCGCGCATTGTGACCAGCCATGACGACGTCTGTCTGATTGAGTTTCAGGTTCCCACTGGCCAGGACTTTAAGCTGGCTTACAAAGATATCGACCAGATTTTAAAACGCACGCAGGTGCGTCCATTGGCGGTTGGCGTGCATCCGGACCGTCAGTTGCTGCAATTTTGCTATACCTCCGAAGTGGCTGACGGCGCACTGAAAATTCTGGATGAAGCTGGCCTGCCGGGCGAGCTGCGTCTGCGCCAGGGGTTGGCGCTGGTGGCGATGGTTGGGGCAGGCGTAACGCGCAATCCGCTGCATTGCCACCGTTTCTGGCAGCAGTTAAAAGGTCAACCAGTCGAGTTTACCTGGCAGTCGGAAGAGGGGATCAGTCTGGTTGCGGTACTGCGCACCGGCCCGACGGAGAGCCTGATTCAGGGTCTGCATCAGTCTATCTTCCGCGCAGAAAAACGCATTGGTCTGGTACTGTTCGGCAAGGGGAATATTGGTTCACGCTGGCTGGAACTGTTTGCCCGCGAACAAACAACGCTTTCCGCGCGTACCGGATTTGAATTCGTGCTGGCTGGCGTGGTGGATAGCCGCCGTAGCCTGCTGAACTATGAAGGACTGGATGCCAGCCGTGCTCTGGCCTTCTTCGACGACGAAGCGGTAGAGCAGGATGAAGAGGCGCTATTCCTGTGGATGCGCGCCCACCCGTATGATGATTTAGTGGTGCTGGATGTGACGGCCAGTGAACAATTGGCCGATCAGTATCTGGACTTCGCCAGCCATGGTTTCCATGTCATTAGCGCCAATAAACTGGCGGGGGCGAGCACCAGTGATAAGTACCGCCAAATTCATGATGCGTTCGAAAAAACCGGCCGTCACTGGCTGTATAACGCCACCGTGGGCGCAGGTTTGCCGATCAACCATACTGTGCGCGATCTGATTGATAGCGGTGATACGATTTTGTCGATCAGCGGGATCTTCTCCGGCACGTTATCCTGGCTGTTTCTGCAATTTGATGGCACGGTCCCGTTCACCGATCTGGTTGATCAGGCCTGGCAGCAAGGGTTAACTGAACCGGACCCGCGCGTCGATCTTTCTGGCAAAGATGTGATGCGCAAGCTGGTGATCCTGGCGCGTGAAGCAGGTTACGATATTGAGCCGGACCAGGTTCGCGTTGAGTCACTGGTGCCTGCACACTGTGAAGAAGGCTCCATTGACCATTTCTTTGAAAATGGCGATGAGTTGAACGAACAGATGGTGCAACGTCTGGAAGCTGCACGTGAAATGGGGCTGGTATTGCGCTACGTGGCGCGTTTTGATGCCAATGGTAAAGCGCGTGTGGGTGTTGAGGCGGTCCGCGCTGAACACCCGCTGGCTGCGCTGTTGCCGTGCGATAACGTATTCGCCATTGAAAGCCGCTGGTATCGCGATAATCCGTTGGTGATCCGCGGGCCGGGCGCAGGTCGTGATGTGACCGCCGGTGCTATCCAGTCCGACATCAATCGTCTGGCGCAGCTGCTGTAGTTTGCGTTGCCGGATGGCGCTTACGCTTATCCGGCCTACATATGACACGAACCGTAGGCCCGGTAAGCGGCAGCGCCACCGGGCAAATCCAGGATGTTGTATTTCTCCGCCAGCGTCCTTATCGTCAGCAACACCGAATGGGCCGAGTAACGGGCGCTATCCCGAAATTCCGTCTGTTGCTGCAACCAGGCGAGAAAATGATGACTTGCCGCCAGGGTTATTGACGCGCCTTTTTCAACCTGACCTTCCGTTAACAAACACACCATTTTACGCGTGTCGCCTTGTTGCCAAATTTGCCACTGGTTTTGCCACCATCCCTGATAACTTTTGCCCAGTAACTGCCAGGGTCTGGTGTGTTGATCGTCACTGATTTCTTCATCCACAAACCAAAGCGAGGCGTGATGTTCGCGAAATTGTTCCGCCCATGCGGTAATCACTGCGCCGCGCAGAAAGCACTCGTGAGCGATGATGTGCGTTTTTACCGCAGGCCAGAGATGGCTCAGGACGCGGAAATGCCCATGCGCGGTAATGACCGGGCGTAAAATCGCGCCGCTGGCGTTACGTTTGAGCATCGCGCTGCCGTACTGGATTTCATCAAACTGGCTGCGGCGTAAAAACTGACTTTCTCGTTGGCTTACTCTCTCAACAATATCGTCATGTGTTGCAGCTGCCTCGCCGATGCCGCGCCAGCGGTAGCGCAATGAAGCCCCGGCAGGATGAGGTGCGAAATTGCTGGAAATATGCAGAATATTGCCACGAATAGCATCAAAGCTGAGCAATATATAAAGTTTCTGGTCGGCGCTGGCGCCTTGAAAAGGCACGATCAACGGAACCGTCGCGATTTGTTCTGGCGGCTCAAAAAGTGTGAGCGGCTGCCGTTTGGGCGTCCAGACCTTTTTACACGCCCGACACTGAATGCGCTGACTGCCCTGGGGATTTCGGCCATAGCGGATTGGGTCCCGTTGGTAACAACTTGGGCAAAAATGACCGCTATTAGCTGCAGAATCCGCTAAATAGGCCGACAGCCAGAGTCGGAACTGTTCCTCGTTAAACAGCGGCGGATAACTCCCGCATGCCCGGCAGTGCAGCGCGGCATAACCCAGCCGATACTCTGGCCAGCTGTAATCTGCTGAACTCGGCAATCCCAGATTTTGGCAGCCAAAGGACTTACAGCAATTGATAGTGAACGGAGACGCCATCGTATTACCAACGATTTTTAATGGTCGTTGATTTTGCCCTGTGACTATCACCGATGGATGTGATTTTTCTCACATAAAAAAACCTTTCAGAACGTAACGTAGCGATTCTTTATATGACTGAAAGGGATTGATTATGAAGTTAAAAATGCTTGCTGTTGGTGTTCTGGTCTCTTTGCCGCTCTGGGCCAGTGCTAAAGATGTCACGATTATCTATACCAACGATCTCCATGCCCATGTCGAACCTTATAAAGTCCCATGGATTGCCAATGGCTCACGTGACATTGGTGGTTGGGCTAATATCACGACGATGGTGAAGCAGGAGAAAGCGAAAAATAGCGCCACCTGGTTTTTTGATGCCGGGGACTATTTTACCGGGCCGTATATCAGCAGCCTGACCAAGGGCAAGGCGATTATCGATATCATGAACACCATGAATTTTGACGCTGTCACCATGGGTAATCATGAGTTCGATCATGGCTGGGATAACACGCTGCTACAGCTGAGCCAGGCGAAATTCCCGATTGTGCAGGGTAATATCTTTTATCAGAACAGCAGTAAAATGTTCTGGGATAAGCCGTACACCATCATTGAGAAAGATGGCGTTAAAATTGGCGTAATTGGTCTGCACGGTGTGTTTGCTTTTGATGATACGGTTTCTGCGGCGACACGCGTTGGTATCGAAGCGCGTGATGAAGTGAAGTGGTTGCAACGCTATATCGATGAGCTTAAAGGCAAAGTCGATCTCACCGTGGCGCTGATCCATGAAGGCACGCCAGCGCGTCAGTCCAGCCTGGGAGGCACCGATGTGCGCCGTGCGTTGGATAAAGACATCCAGACCGCAGGCCAGGTGAAGGGGCTGGATATCCTGATCACCGGTCATGCGCATGTGGGCACGCCAGAGCCGATTAAAGTCGGTAATACCCTGATCCTTTCCACCGACAGCGGGGGTATTGATGTGGGTAAACTGGTGCTGGATTACCAGCAGAAACCGCATCAATTTACCGTGAAGAATTTCGAGCTGAAGACCATCTACGCCGATGAGTGGAAACCCGATCCGCAGACGAAACAGGTCATTGATGGCTGGAATAAGAAGCTCGATAAGGTGGTGCAGCAGACGGTTGCCAACTCGCCGGTTGAGCTGACGCGTGCTTACGGTGAATCTTCTTCGCTGGGGAACCTGGCGGCGGATGCGCTGCTGGTGGCAGCGGGTAAAGATACCCAGTTAGCGCTCACTAACTCAGGCGGCATCCGTAATGAAGTCCCTGCAGGTGCTATCACCATGGGGGCGGTTATTAGCACCTTCCCGTTCCCGAACGAGCTGGCCACAATGGATCTCAACGGTAAGCAGTTGCGTAGTTTGATGGAGCACGGCGCGAGTTTAAGTAACGGTGTTTTGCAGGTATCCAAAGGCCTGGAGATGAAGTATGACAGCAGTAAACCTGTCGGTCAGCGGGTCACTGTATTGACGTTAAACGGCAAACCCATTGAGGACGCCACCACCTATCACATTGCCACCAATAGCTTCCTGGCGGACGGTTGTGATGGTTTTGCCGCCTTTACCGAAGGTAAAGCGCGTAACACATCCGGAGGCTACTACATCTCTAATGCGGTTGTTGATTATTTCAAAGCGGGAAATCCGCTGACGGATGAGCAACTCAAAGGCATGCGTGTGGAAGATGTGAAACCGTAACGAGTTCAGGCCAGCAGAGTATCCGCTGGCCTGTTATTTTAATCTTTGTGCGAGGCAAACACCTCTTTTGCGGCGAATAGCCCGTTCAGCGCAGCGGGAAAGCCTGCATACACGGCCATTTGCATAATCACTTCAATGATTTCATCCTGCGTTAAACCGACGTGTAATGCCGCACCAATATGTACTTTCAGTTGCGGTGTGGCGTTACCCAGCGCAGTTAATGCCGCGACGGTAGCGATTTCTCTACTGCGTAAATCCAGTCCCGGTCTTGAATAGATGTCGCCAAAAGGAAATTCAATCAGGTATCGGGCGAAGTCTGGCGCAATGTCCTGCAGACTTTCGACGACCGCATCGCCCCCTTTACCATCTACTTTTTGCAGCATCAACTGACCCGTCATAAAGCGTTCTGAATTCATTATCTCTTCCTCGTGAGTGCGGTGTATGCCATGAGGATAAGGGGGGCAGAACAATTGGGATAATACCGTTTCCGTGATACCTTTTCGGTATGACAACATCTTCTTTGCACTCTCTGGATATCCGTCTGCTGCGTTACTTTTCCGTAGTAGCGGAAGAGAACAATATGAGCCGGGCGGCGCAACGTCTTTTTATGTCGCAGCCGCCGCTAAGCCGTCATATTCGCCAGCTTGAAGAACGCCTGGGAGTGACGCTTTTTGTCCGTCATACCCGTGGGCTGACGTTGACGGAGGAGGGGCTGCACGTATTAGAAATGGTGCGCCCACTGCTGGCGCTACAGGACAAGACCTATAATGCATTGAGCCAGCTAGCGCAGATGGAGGTGCAACCTCTGCGTTTAGGATTAAGCACGGCGTTTGAACAGGGTGTTTTTGTGGCGCTTGAATCAACGCTAAATGCTCGTGTAAAAATGCTGCGTGTCATGCGTCACGGCTCACCTGAACTTGTTCGTCAGGTAAGGCGAGGCAAACTGGATGCGGCGCTGGTGGCTTTGCCTATTGAGGCACCTGGGCTTACCGTCACCCCTTTAGCCTGGCAAGAGCCGATAATTGCTGCATTACCCTCCTTTTGGTCAGAGGCTTGTACGGCCTCTCTTTCCTTATCGGCACTCAACCACCGACCGCTGTTCTGGTTCCAGCGGGAACGTAACCCGGCTTTCTTTGACTACACCCGGCAGATTTTCCACCGTGCTGGTTACTCTCCTTCCTGTCTTGAAGAACCCCTGGAGCATGATGTGCTGCTTGCGCGGATTGCCCAGGGCGATGGCTTAAGTTTGCTCCCGGCTTCATTTGCCGCTATCCAGCGTCAGGGCGTGGTATTCCATCCACTGAGCGATGCTGAGCTGTGTATCCGTGCCGGGTTAGTGATGTTGCCTGAGAATGAGAGCCGGTTGCAGTGGGTGCAAGAACTCATGACGCAATCCCTCACCATTTCAGGCTGATGTGAATTTTTTTCACGTTGGCTGAGTATTCCTCACCTTTATCGATGATTTTTGTGTTGACGCCAGCACGCTTTTCCGTCATTTTTACATCTAGACGTCTAAACGTATAGCAGTTCACAACACAACATATAACGACAAAAGATTGATGAGGTAAGGTATGAGCTTTTTTCACGCCAACCAGCGGGAAGCCCTGAATCAGAGCCTGGCGGAAGTGCAGGGTCAGATTAACGTTTCGTTTGAGTTTTTCCCGCCGCGCACCAGTGAAATGGAGCAAACCCTGTGGAACTCCATCGATCGCCTGAGCAGCCTGAAGCCGAAGTTTGTTTCCGTGACTTACGGGGCAAATTCGGGTGAGCGCGACCGTACGCACAGCATTATTAAAGGGATTAAGGATCGCACGGGCCTCGAAGCGGCTCCGCACCTGACCTGTATTGATGCCACTCGCGATGAGCTGCGCACCATTGCTCAGGATTACTGGAATAACGGTATTCGTCATATTGTTGCCCTGCGCGGCGACCTGCCTCCGGGTGGAGGGAAACCAGATATGTATGCTGCCGATCTGGTGAGCTTACTGAAAGACGTCGCAGATTTTGATATCTCTGTTGCCGCTTATCCGGAAGTTCATCCGGAAGCGAAGAGTGCCCAGGCAGACCTGCTTAACCTGAAACGTAAGGTTGATGCCGGCGCAAACCGGGCGATCACCCAATTCTTCTTTGATGTGGAAAGCTACCTGCGTTTTCGCGACCGTTGCGTATCAGCAGGCATCGATGTGGAAATTATTCCGGGTATCCTGCCGGTCTCTAACTTTAAGCAGGCGAAGAAATTTGCCGATATGACCAATGTTCGTATCCCTTCCTGGATGTCGACAATGTTTGATGGCCTGGATGAGGATGCCGAAACCCGTAAGCTGGTAGGGGCGAATATTGCCATGGATATGGTGAAGATCCTCAGTCGCGAAGGGGTGAAAGATTTTCACTTCTATACGCTCAACCGCGCTGAGATGAGCTACGCTATTTGTCACACACTGGGTGTAAGACCGAATTAAACAGATGCCCCAGCCCTCTACGGAGGGCTTTTTATTGATCATTTTGATCTACATCTCTGTAACTTAAAATATAAAAGGAATTAGCTATCGAATCTGTGGATTATTTCGACTATATCTTATCTCTGGTGGTGTATATCGTAGTCAGAACACTGTAAAGGGAGCATATAGATGAGCATGTCCGACGATAGCCAGAACGCATCAACTGCCGGTAAGTGTCCTTTCCATCAGGGGGGGGCGGATCACAGCGCGGGTGCAGGAAGAAATAACCGCGACTGGTGGCCGAATCAACTCCGCGTTGATCTTTTAAACCAACATTCCAACCGTTCGAACCCGCTGGGCGAGGACTTCAACTACCGCAAAGAATTTAGCAAACTCGACTACTCTGCCCTGAAAGGGGATCTCAGAGCCCTTCTGTCCGAATCTCAACCGTGGTGGCCTGCCGACTGGGGCTCTTATGCCGGTTTGTTTGTCCGTATGGCATGGCACGGCGCAGGGACCTATCGCTCCATCGATGGACGCGGTGGCGCGGGTCGCGGACAGCAGCGTTTTGCACCGCTGAACGCCTGGCCGGACAACGTTAGCCTTGATAAGGCGCGCCGTCTGCTGTGGCCAATTAAGCAAAAATATGGGCAGAAAATTTCCTGGGCCGACCTGTTTATCCTCGCGGGTAACGTGGCGCTGGAAAACTCCGGCTTCCGTACCTTCGGTTTTGGCGCAGGGCGTGAAGATGTCTGGGAACCGGATCTGGACGTAAACTGGGGTGATGAGAAAGCCTGGCTGACTCACCGCCACCCGGAAGAGCTGGCGAAAACCCCACTTGGCGCAACCGAGATGGGTCTTATCTATGTGAACCCGGAAGGCCCTGATCACAGTGGTGAACCGCTTTCTGCGGCAGCGGCAATTCGTGCGACCTTTGGCAACATGGGGATGAATGACGAAGAAACCGTCGCGCTGATTGGCGGTGGCCATACGTTGGGCAAAACCCATGGCGCAGGTCCTACATCACACGTCGGCCCGGATCCAGAATCCGCGCCGATTGAAGCGCAGGGACTGGGCTGGGCCAGCAGCTACGGCAGCGGCTCGGGTGCAGATGCCATCACCTCTGGTCTGGAAGTCGTCTGGACGCAGACGCCGACCCAGTGGAGCAACTATTTCTTCGAGAACCTGTTCAAATATGAGTGGGTGCAAACGCGCAGTCCGGCAGGCGCTATTCAGTTTGAAGCGGTTGACGCGCCAGAAATTATCCCCGATCCGTTTGATCCGTCGAAAAAACGCAAGCCTACAATGCTGGTCACCGACCTGACCTTGCGCTTTGATCCTGAGTTCGAGAAGATCTCTCGTCGTTTCCTTAACGATCCGCAGGCGTTCAACGAAGCCTTTGCCCGTGCGTGGTTTAAACTGACGCACCGTGATATGGGGCCGAAATCACGCTACATCGGACCGGAAGTACCGCAAGAAGATCTGATTTGGCAGGACCCACTGCCGCATGCGTTCTTCAATCCAAGCGAAGAAGACATTCTTAACCTGAAGGCGACCATTGCAGCTTCCGGGCTTTCTGTCAGTGAGCTGGTATCGGTGGCGTGGGCTTCCGCATCGACTTTCCGTGGCGGTGACAAACGTGGTGGCGCTAACGGTGCTCGCCTTGCGCTGGCACCACAACGCGGCTGGGATGTGAATGCGACTGCAGCACGTGTTCTGCCAGTGCTGGAGGGCATTTATAAATCTGCTCATACCGCCTCGTTGGCCGACATTATCGTGCTGGCCGGTGTGGTAGGGGTTGAGAAAGCGGCAAGCGCGGCGGGTGTTAACATCACTGTACCTTTTGTTCCGGGCCGCGTAGATGCGCGTCAGGACCAAACCGATATCGAGATGTTTGAGCTGCTGGAGCCTATTGCAGATGGTTTCCGTAACTATCGTGCCCGTCCTGACGTGTCGACCACCGAGTCGTTACTGATCGATAAAGCGCAGCAGTTGACGTTAACCGCACCGGAAATGACCGTGCTGGTAGGCGGGATGCGCGTCCTGGGTGCCAACTTCGATGGTAGTCAGCATGGCGTCTTTACCGATCGTCCTGGCGTGCTCAGCAATGACTTCTTCGTCAACCTGCTGGATATGCGTAACGAATGGAAAGCGACTGACGAATCGAAAGAGGTCTTTGAAGGTCGTGACCGTCTGAACGGTGAAGTGAAATACACCGCAACCCGCGCCGACCTGGTGTTTGGCTCTAACTCGGTACTGCGTGCGCTGGCCGAAGTTTATGCCTGCAGCGATGCCCACGAGAAGTTCGTGAAGGACTTTGTCGCGGCATGGGTGAAAGTGATGAACCTGGACCGTTTCGATCTGCTGTAATCGAAAATGCCGGATGTCGCTTGCGCGGCTCCGGCATTGTAAGAATAAAAAAAATCCCCGTGATTGCGGGGATTTTCTATTTGCAGGTTATTCCCACTCTTGCAGGTAACGTTGACCGTACTGGTCAGCCACCAGCAGGGCGGCATACACCTGATCCGGCGTGGCGCCGCCCGGCATGTTGTGGATAGTTTCGCCTTCGGCACAAGCCGCTTCTGCCACAATGCGCATCTTCGCGGGAACATCCTGTTTGATGTCCAGTTGCGCCAGGGTAATCGGCAGGCCAACGGAATGGCACAGTGCAGCCACGGTTTCGATTTCGTCTACCGGCGCGTTTTCCAGCACCAGTTGCGTCAATGTACCGAAAGCCACCTTCTCACCGTGGTAGTAGTGATGAGCATCAGGGATTGCCGTCAGACCGTTATGGATCGCGTGTGCAGCGGCCAGTCCACCGCTTTCAAAACCCACGCCGCTCAGATAGGTATTGGCTTCAATGACGCGCTCCAGCGCCGGTGTTACCACATGTTGCTCGGCGGCCAGCATCGCTTTTTCGCCTTCTTCAATCAGCGTATTGAAGCACAGCTCCGCCAGTGCCAGTGCGGCCTGAGTGCATTGACCACCCGCCATGGTCGTTGCGCCGCTGCGTGAGCAGGCGCGTGCTTCAAACCAGGTTGCCAGCGCATCGCCGATACCCGCTGCCAGCAGCCGTGCAGGCGCACCCGCGACAATTTTGGTATCAACAATGACCCTGTCCGGGTTGTTTGGCAGCAGCAAATAGCGATCGAATTCACCGGCATCGGTGTAAATGACGGACAGCGCACTACATGGCGCATCGGTAGAGGCGATGGTTGGCGCAATGGCAACCGGTACACCCATAAAGTGCGCCAGCGCCTTGGCAGTATCCAGCGTTTTACCTCCGCCGATACCGAGCACGGCACCGCATTGCGCTTTTTCTGCCACGCCACGCAGGCGGTCGATTTCGTTTTGTGAACATTCACCACCAAACGGCACGATCTCGAGTGCCAGACCGGCGTCATGGAAGCTTTTTTCCAGTGCGCCCTGGGCAAATCCTAAGACAAACTTGTCCCCAACGACCAGCCAGCGCTCTGCCAGTGGTTTGAGGTAGCTGCCAAGACGGGTAATAACATCGGCACCCTGGATGTACTTACCAGGAGATTGAATAATGCGATCCATACTGTATTTCCCTCACAGGTTGATGTGACCAAATGCGTTGTTCCAGTCCTGCTCAAACTTCTCTATTGCTGACTCTACCGCAGGGGTATTGAGCATTTGTTGCGCTACGTCTAATGGCAGGGTGATTGCGGCACATCCTGCCAGTAAGCAATCCAGCGCCTGGCGCGGTGTCTTAAAACTGGCTGCCAACACCATGCTGTTTGGCGCATGCATCTCCAGCAGTGTTTGCAGCTCTTGCACCGTGCGGATACCGTCACCACCCTGAGCATCAATGCGGTTAACGTATGGTGCGATATATTTTGCCCCAGCCAGCGCAGCCAGTAGCCCTTGAGAAGCACTGTAAACGGCGGTTCCCAGCGTGGTGATACCCTCTTTTTTCAGCATCTTAATCGCGGCCAGACCTTCGGATGTCACCGGGATTTTCACTACCAGACCGGGCACGGCGTTGCTCAGGCGTCTGGCTTCTTCCACCATGCCCTGTGCGTCGCGGCTCATGGTTTGGGCAAACAAAATGCCCTCTTCGCCGATGGCGTTTTGCAGACGTGGCAGTACATCCCAGATGGATTCTTTGCTGGCCGCGACAATGCTTGGGTTGGTGGTAACACCCGCGATAGGGAAGATGCGTGCCAGACGTTCGACTTCCGCGACGTTAGCGGTATCCAGGTACAGTTCCATATAAAACACCCTCTTAATTTCTCGGTAGCAGCCCGTTACCGGGATGCTTTGCTGTGCTCAGGATAAGAGTGTTTCGGCATACTGCGCTATCTGACAAATCTGTCAAAAGCTGGACAAATGTAATATGTCGGTGAAAGTGGGAGGTACTTCACATGTTCTGGGTTGGTCAGTTTAATCTGATGGCGGAGGATACGTGTTTCTTTTTGATATTACAAAAATCCAGTAAATATGTTTTTTGTCCTCTGTGGGTTTTGTCGCGACATCACCTTAATGTGGGGACGTCTCTTTTTCCGTTAACTGGCTGTGATATTGCCGACGATACTCAGACGGTGAACGTTCGGTATTTTTGCGAAACAGGCGACAGAAGTAGTTGCTGTCGACGAACCCGCAGGCGTGTGCAACTTCTTTAATTTTCAGATCGTAGCCCTTCAATAGCGTTTTCGCTTGTTCAAGTCGGGTGTGGTTGAGATATTCGTTAAAACCAATGGCTCCGGTTTTCTGAAACAGATGCGAAAGGTAATTCGGTGAGATGTAAAAGGCCTGGGCGACGGATTCGCGGGTCAACGGAGAGGCGTAGCGTTCGTCAATGTAGTCGCGAATGGCGCCGAAAAGCGCCTGGCTACGCGATGCCGTCTGGATTTGACTACCGAGCAGGTCACGGCAATGGCTGAACAGGCTGGCAATAATTAATTTCGCAGTTTGCTGCTCCTGGGGCTGCATTTGTATTTCATTGAGTGCCTGTAGCAGGAAGGAGCCGATACGCGGCCCGCGGCGTGCCACATGTTGATTGGCGAGATGTTGGAACTGGCGACCATCCCATTGCATAACGCTAAAGATTAACTGCTGCTTAGCGAACAGAATCGTCAACAGGGTGACGGGCATTTGCCATTGCGGAAGATTCCAGCCTCCTGCCGGGACGTACAGAACGTCCCCGGGAACAAGTATGTTGCCTATACCCGTATCCGAAAGTTGCCCCTCCAGCACGATTTCCAGTCGTGGAAAATCGACCTTATACGCCAGTTCTGGCGCTGCGGCATTGCTGCTGGCGAAGTAAACCTGGTGCAGCGGTAAGGGACCGCTAATCAGGCGGGAAAGTAGGTGGCTGATGTTGTGATGCATGTGAATCCCTGACAGATCGTGGACAGGGAAACAGTAACCGTCATCATAAAAAAAGGCCACTCTTAAAGAGTGGCCTGAGAGGGCGTTACTGATTCCCGATTTGATCGCCGTAAGGCAGGGAGTCGTAATCGATCAGGGCGTTTTTCTTGTACGGATTACCAATCCAGCGGGTCGTCTCTTTGAACTCCGGGCTGGTAATAGAACGGGTCGGATCGAAACCGTCGTACGTAAAGCCGGCCAAATCTGACCAGGTATGGATAAGTTCAGAGCTGCTGTACTTACGATTAATGTCCTGTGAGAAGTCGCGTGGGTGCGCAGCCTGCCATTTTTCAGACGTCCACAGCAGGAACGGTACCGTATACATATGGCGCGTTGGGCTATCTTCATTACGGCCCTGTGTTTTATGTGGCGGCGTGTCATACACTTCTTCACCATGGTCAGAGAAGTAGAGCAGGAAGCCGTTCGGATCAGTTGCTTTGTAGTCTTTGATCAGGCTGGCAATGATATGGTCGTTATAGACGTTGGCATTGTCATAATCGTTATATGACTCCAGTTCATCACTGCTCAGACCTGCAGGTACGTTCTCGGTATTACCGTCAAACTTACCCTGGCCTTCCGGATAGCGGAATTTGTATTTAATGTGCGTACCCAGCAAGTGAACGATGATGAACTTTTTCGGTGCCGGGTCGGCCATGACTTCTTTAAACGGCGCCAGTACGTTGCTGTCGTATTCACGCGCACTTTGGGTACGCTGCTGGTTCATATAGAACTGCTTGTCTGTCTGCCGGGAAAATACGGTCAGCATGGTGTTACGGGCGGTCATTGTTTGCTGGTTGGTTATCCAGAACGTTTTATAACCCGCCTGTTTCATCATATTCATCAACGACGGCTGTGTCAGATATAAATCCGGATTCTTCTCGTTTGCGAAGGTCAGCGCCTGTTGCAGGATTTCAATCGTGTACGGACGTGAGGTCACGACATTATTGAACACGGTGAAGTTTGGATCGGATTTATGCAGCGCATCCAGTTCCGGCGTGGTTTCACGTGGGTAGCCGTACAGGCTCATGCGGCCACGTTGAGTTGACTCGCCAATCACCAGCACCAGCGTACGCGGCGCATCACCAGAAGTGTCTTTAAAGTTAGCCAGTGGTGGCAATGCGTTGTTCTCATTCAGCAGGCTATTTAATGCGGTCAATTGTTGACGGTATTGATAATAACCAGAGATGAACTGCCATGGCGCGGCAGGCTCCATGCGCGATGCAAGGCCGCCCAGCGTTTTCTCAAACGGCTTATGCTTGATAAACGTATTGACGGTCATTGGGTGCAGAATTAAACCGTACAACAGCGCAAATGACACCAGATAACGCCATGGCGACGGAATATGGACCGGGCGTAAACGCGTCCACAGCAGGATTGCGGTTGCTGTATAGGCCAGTGCGATAAGTACGATCTTGAGACTGAAATATTGGCTCAGATATTCGCGGGCTTCGTTAGCGTTGGTTTCAAACATAACGAACAGAACGCTTTGTGAGAATTCTTGTCCGTAAATAACGTAATAACTCAGCGCGGCCAATGAAGCCGCCCAGAGTGCCACACCGATAACGGCGGCGATAATGCGAATACGGTTCGGGAATAAGAATACCGGAATCAACCACAATGAGCTGAACAGTATTGAGTCGCGTAATCCGTTAGTTCCGCTATAGCCACTAAAATAAATAATGGCCTGGAGTAAGGTAGAGAAGAACCAAAAATAGAGGAGTGCCCAACCCAGGGCTTTCCAGCTAAATTTGGGTTTAGACTGGAGTTGTAAGGATTGCATAGTGTGAGCCTGTCTTTAATCGTAGCGCCAACGTTAGCGGCTAAACCTTAAGGGGATCTGAAGCAATGCGAGTCGAATATCGCGTTCTGCTAACAAATATCCATTGGATGTATAAAATGCAGACAGGAATATATTAAAAATGAGATGGTTATGACAGCAGTATTTTATATCACCCTCGCGCAATAGCACGAGGGTGACAGGCATAAAAATTAGCCGGTGTTACGCATACCGGCAGCAACGCCAGCAATTGTCACCATTAGCGCCTGTTCGACGCGTGGGTCTGGTGCATGACCTTGCTCTTCTGCCAGGCGCGAACGATATAATAATTCGGCCTGTAAGACGTTCAGTGGATCAGTATAAATATTCCTTAACTGAATAGACTCGGCAATCCACGGTAGATCGGCCATCAAATGCGAGTCATTGGCGATTGCCAACACCACATTGATATCGGCTTCCAGACGCTGACGCAGTTCTTCACCCAATGGCCAAAGCTCTTTTTTGACCAGACGCTGATCGTAGTACTCCGCCAGCCACAGGTCAGCTTTTGAGAACACCATCTCCAGCATGCCAAGACGCGTGGAGAAGAATGGCCAGTCACGGCACATTGCTTCAAGCTCGCTTTGCTTACCGTCTTCAACCACTTTTTGCAGTGCCGTACCCGCACCCAGCCAGGCCGGAAGCATCAGGCGGTTCTGAGTCCAGGCGAAGATCCACGGAATAGCACGCAGAGACTCTACGCCACCGGTCGGGCGACGTTTTGCCGGACGTGAGCCGAGCGGTAACTTGCCCAGTTCCTGCTCTGGTGTTGCGGAACGGAAGTAAGGTACAAAGTCTTTGTTTTCACGGACATACCCACGATAGAGATCGCAGGAGATATCTGAAAGCTCATCCATGATATGACGCCAGCCATCTTTTGGTTCCGGCGGCGGTAACAGGTTAGCTTCCAGAATTGCGGCAGTGTACAGCGACAGGCTGCTGATGGTGACTTCCGGCAGGCCGTATTTGAAGCGGATCATCTCGCCTTGTTCCGTCACACGCAGGCCACCTTTAAGGCTACCTGGCGGTTGAGAGAGCAGTGCGGCATGGGCAGGCGCGCCGCCGCGACCAATAGAGCCGCCGCGACCGTGGAACAGCGTCAGTTCAATACCGGCTTTTTCGCAGGTTTTGATCAGCGCGTCCTGTGCCTGATATTGCGCCCAGGAAGCGGCCATCACGCCGGCGTCTTTTGCTGAGTCAGAATAGCCAATCATGACCATCTGTTTGCCCTGAATAAAGCCGCGATACCAGTCGATATTCAGCAGCTGGCTCATGACATCATCGGCGTTGTTGAGGTCGTCCAGCGTTTCAAACAGCGGTGCAACTGGCATAGCAAAACCAATGCCGGCTTCTTTCAGCAGTAAATGCACGGCCAGTACGTCAGAGGGTGTTTTCGCCATTGAGATAACATAGGCAGCAATGGAGCCATAAGGGGCTTCGGCAATCACCCGGCAGGTATCGAGCACTTCACGGGTATCGTTGCTGGGTTCCCAATTACGTGGCAGAAGCGGGCGCTTGGAGTTCAGTTCACGGATCAAGAAGGCTTGTTTATCCGCTTCTGACCAGTTTTCGTAGTCGCCAATTCCCAGATACCGGGTCAATTCGCCCAGTGCCTCGGTATGACGAGTGCTTTCCTGACGAATATCAATGCGTACCAGCGGTACGCCGAAACACTTCACGCGCCTAAGGGTGTCGAGCAACTCGCCATTGGCGATGATACCCATACCACAGGCCTGCAGAGACTGGTAACACGCATACAGCGGCTCCCAAAGCTGTTCGTTTTGGGTTAGCAGGCCAGCTGGTTTTGGCAGTTTTTCGCCTTTCAGACGCGCTTCCAGCCAGGCCTGAGTTGCCATCAGACGCGAACGCAGCATTTTCATCAGATAGCGGTAAGGTTCTGCCGCACCTTCTTCACCGACCAGCGCCATCAGTTCCGGTGTGGCTTCAACCATCGACAGCTCAGAAATCAGGAACTGGATGTCCTTCAGGAACAGGTCAGTGGCTTTCCAACGGCTAAGCAGCAGCACATGGCGGGTGATATCTGCAGTGACATTCGGGTTACCATCACGGTCGCCGCCCATCCAGGAGGTAAAACGCACCGGAACAAAATCAACAGGTAGCTTATAGCCCAGATGTTCTTCCAGCTGTTCATTTAGCTCGCGCAGATAGTTGGGTACGCCTTCCCACAGGCTGTTTTCAACCACTGCGAAGCCCCATTTGGCTTCATCAACCGGGCTTGGTCGTAGTTTACGGATTTCATCCGTATGCCAGGACTGAGCAATCAACTGACGCAGACGACGCATCAGCTGATTGCGTTCGTAATCAACGATATCTTTGTTATCAAGCTGTTTGAGGCATGCGTTTACTTCACCCATTTTATGAATCAAGGTGCGGCGGGTGATTTCGGTTGGGTGTGCGGTCAGTACCAGCTCGAGAGACAGCGATTCCACGGCGTTCTTGATGGTGGCCTCATCGAGGTTGGGCTGGTCTTTCAGTTTACGCAAAGTACGAGCAATCACTTCCGGGTTGCTGGCAGCTTCGCCTTTTGGCGAAATACTGTGGTACTGCTCGGCGGTATTGGCCAGATTCAGGAACTGGCTAAATGCGCGGGCAACGGGCAGTAGCTCGTCGTTAGACAGATTTTGCAGTGTGGTGAGCAGCTCCTGGCGATTAACTTCATTGCCAGCGCGGGATGATTTAGACAGCTTACGGATTGTTTCTACGCGATCAAGAATGTTCTCTCCCAGCGCATCCTTGATGGTCTCTCCCAGCACTTTGCCGAGCATACTGACATTACTACGCAACGCGGAATATTGTTCGTTCATATTAACCCAGACACCCCATCTTTAATTTATGTGTCCTGTATCCTTCGCGCCACAGCGGCGTTGGCTGCGCTCGAAATCTCTCGGACTTAATTTTTCGCCGTCTTTTATAAAGCCACGTAAAAACCCTTACGTCAATTGCTGCGAAATCGGTTCAGCAAACGAATAAATGCCGGGAATTTATTAAAGTTAATTCACATCGTGCCAAATAAGAAAAGCTTATGAACATGTGACATAGAGATGCCGGATGGCGCTGCGCTTATCCGGCCTACAAGACGGGGTAGGCCCGGTAAGCGTAGCGCCACCGGGCGAGTTTCATTAGTGCCAGCAGAAATGGTGCACAACTTGGGTGATCAATTCGCGGGTTGGCTTAATAAAGCGTGTTTCCAGATATTCATCTGGCTGATGTGCCTGATTAATAGAACCGGGACCCAATACCAGCGTCGGACACAGCGTCTGGATAAACGGCGCTTCGGTGCAGTAGTTCACCACTTCAGTCTGTGCGCCCAGCAGTTTCTCAACCACCTCGACCAGCTGATGGTCCGGCGGACACTCATAGCCAGGAATGGGCGGATGCAGTTCCGACACCGTCAGGCGACCCGGCCAACGTTCACTGACCGGGGCCAATGCATCGTTGAGTAGCCCATTCAGATCGTTAAGCGTCATGCCAGGTAGCGGACGAATATCCATATGCAGTTCGCAGCAGGCGCAGATACGGTTAGCAGCATCACCGCCATGAATATGTCCCAGATTTAACGTGGGGTACGGCACGGTAAAGGCGTCATGGTGATAGCGTTCTTTCAGGTCATCGCGCAGCTTCATGATATGGCCGATAGCATCATGCATTAGTTCAATCGCATTCACGCCGCGTGCCGGATCGCTTGAGTGACCCGACTGACCCAAAATTCGAATGGCGTTAGAGATATGGCCTTTGTGCGCGCGAACGGGCTGCAGAGATGTCGGTTCACCAATGATTGCGCAGTCCGGGCGGAGCGAGGTCGTTTCAGAAAAGTAACGTGCGCCGGCCATGCTGGTCTCTTCATCAGCGGTGGCCAGAATGTAGAGCGGCTTTTTCAGTTTCGTGACATCCACACCGCGCAGAGCATCGAGAATAAAGGCGAAAAAGCCTTTCATATCCGCGGTGCCCAGACCGTAGAGCTTATTGTCGTGCTCGGTAAGAGTGAAGGGATCGCGTGTCCAACGCCCATCGTCAAAAGGTACGGTATCGGTATGGCCTGCCAACAACAGACCACCGGCACCGTGCCCGACACTCGCCAGCATGTTGAATTTATTGCGCGTACCAGGAACTGGCTGAACCTCAACATTGAAGCCTAAATCTTTGAACCAGTCCGCCAGCAGAGTGATTAAACCTGCATTGCTTTGATCGAGCGCTTCTTCGGTTGCGCTAATCGACGGTGTGGCAATCAGAGCGCGGTAAATCTCGATAAATGGCGGTAAATTGTTTTTCATTGTTGACACACCTCGGGTCATGATAGTATCAATATTCATGCAGTATTTGTGAATAAAAATACAATAACATTGAGCGTAATAAAACCCACCAAGTGTAAGGTGAGGTGATAAAGGCTTATACCTGGCAACCGAATCTAAGAAGGTGAACAGCTCCGATGTTGAATACGCTGATTGTGGGCGCGAGTGGCTACGCTGGCGCAGAGCTTGTGACCTATGTAAATCGCCATCCTGATATGACCATAACCGCTTTGACCGTCTCAGCGCAAAGCAATGATGCAGGAAAATTAATCTCCGATTTACATCCGCAGCTAAAAGGCATTGTCGATTTGCCGTTACAGCCAATGTCCGATATCAGCGAGTTTAGCGCAGGGGTGGACGTTGTGTTTCTCGCGACGGCTCATGAGGTCAGTCATGATCTGGCTCCGCAGTTTCTGCGTGCTGGGTGTGTGGTGTTTGACCTCTCGGGCGCGTTCCGCGTAAACGACGGCGCATTCTATGAGCAATACTATGGTTTTACCCATCAGCATCCTGAACTGCTGGAACAAGCGGTATACGGTCTGGCTGAGTGGAGCGCAGACAGACTGAAAGACGCGAATTTGATTGCGGTTCCGGGTTGTTACCCGGCGGCGGCACAATTGTCGCTGAAACCACTGATTGATGCCGGGCTGCTGGACCTGACTCAGTGGCCGGTGATTAACGCCACCAGTGGGGTGAGCGGTGCGGGCCGTAAGGCCGCTATTTCGAACAGCTTCTGTGAGGTGAGCCTGCAACCGTATGGCGTGTTTACTCATCGCCATCAGCCGGAAATTGCTACTCACCTGGGTACGGAGGTGATCTTCACTCCACATCTGGGCAATTTCCCGCGTGGGATACTGGAAACCATTACCTGCCGTCTGAATGCGGGGGTAACTCAGGCTCAGGTCGCGCAGACACTGCAACAGGCATACAGCGATAAACCGCTGGTGCGTCTGTATGAGAAAGGTGTTCCGGCACTGAAAAACGTGGTTGGCTTACCGTTCTGTGATATCGGATTTGCTGTGCAGGGCGAACATCTGATTGTGGTAGCGACGGAAGATAACTTATTGAAGGGCGCGGCGGCACAGGCCATGCAGTGCGCAAATATCCGTTTCGGCTTTGCTGAGACGCAGTCTCTTATTTAAGGGTGCAATGATGAATCCATTAATTATCAAGCTGGGCGGCGTTTTACTGGATAGCGAAGAGGCGCTGGAGCGTCTGTTTACCGCGCTGGTAAATTATCGCGAGTCGCATCAACGTCCGCTGGTCATTGTGCACGGTGGTGGCTGTGTTGTCGACGAGCTGATGAAACAACTTAATCTGCCGGTGAAAAAGAAAAATGGCCTGCGTGTTACGCCAGCCGATCAAATCGACATCATCACCGGGGCGCTGGCGGGAACCGCGAATAAAACCTTACTGGCCTGGGCGAAGAAACATCAAATTGCCTCTGTGGGTCTGTATCTTGGCGATGGCGATAGTGTAAAAGTGACGCCGCTCGATAAAGAGTTAGGTCACGTTGGACTGGCGCAGCCGGGTTCGCCTAAGCTGATTAACACGCTGCTGGAAGGGGGATTTCTGCCGATAGTGAGTTCCATTGGCGTTACTGAAGATGGGCTGTTGATGAACGTCAATGCCGATCAGGCGGCGACGGCGCTGGCGGCAACGCTGGGGGCTGATCTGATCCTGCTCTCCGATGTGAGCGGTATTCTGGATGGTAAAGGCCAGCGTATTGCCGAAATGACCGCGATGAAAGCGGAACAGTTGATTGAGCAGGGCATTATTACCGATGGCATGATCGTGAAGGTCAATGCGGCGCTGGATGCTGCGCGTACGCTGGGCCGCCCGGTAGATATCGCCTCCTGGCGTCATGCTGAGCAACTCCCGGCGCTGTTTAACGGCACGCCGATTGGTACGCGTATTCTGGCTTAACTATTAATGTGCCGGATGGCGGCTTCGCCTTATCCGGCCGACATGGGTTTTGTAGGCCCGGTAAGCGTAGCGCCGCCGGGCAAAAATATCATATTAAGGAAATTCGTTATGGCACTTTGGGGTGGGCGTTTTACACAGGCAGCAGATCAGCGGTTCAAACAGTTCAACGACTCGTTGCGTTTTGACTACCGTCTGGCAGAGCAGGATATTGTCGGCTCTGTGGCCTGGTCCAAAGCGCTGGTAACCGTCGGTGTACTGACTGCTGATGAACAGCTACAGCTGGAAGAAGCGCTGAATAATCTGCTGGAAGAGGTACGCCTGGACCCGCAGCAGATCCTGCAAAGTGATGCGGAAGATATTCACAGCTGGGTGGAAGGCAAGCTGATTGATAAAGTCGGGCAGTTAGGTAAAAAACTGCACACCGGACGTAGCCGTAATGACCAGGTCGCAACTGACCTTAAACTGTGGTGCAAAGACACGGTCATGGAACTGCTGTCTGCGAATCGTCAGTTGCAAAGCGCGTTAGTCGACACCGCGCAAAATAATCAGGACGCGGTTATGCCGGGTTACACGCACTTGCAGCGGGCACAGCCGGTGACGTTTGCGCACTGGTGTCTGGCGTATGTCGAAATGCTGGCGCGTGATGAGAGCCGTCTGCAGGATGCGCTTAAGCGTCTGGACGTTAGCCCGTTAGGCTGTGGCGCACTGGCGGGTACCGCCTACGAAATCGATCGTGAGCAACTGGCTGGCTGGTTGGGCTTTGCCTCGGCAACCCGCAATAGCCTGGACAGCGTTTCTGATCGTGATCATGTCCTGGAGTTGCTCTCTGATGCCTCTATCGGCATGGTGCATCTGTCGCGCTTTGCTGAAGATCTGATTTTCTTTAACACCGGCGAAGCAGGCTTTGTTGAGTTATCCGATCGTGTGACCTCAGGTTCATCCCTGATGCCACAGAAGAAAAACCCGGATGCATTAGAGCTGATCCGTGGCAAATGTGGCCGCGTACAAGGTGCGCTGACCGGCATGATGATGACACTGAAAGGTCTGCCGCTGGCGTACAACAAAGACATGCAGGAAGACAAAGAAGGCCTGTTCGATGCGCTCGATACCTGGCTGGACTGTTTGCACATGGCTGCGCTGGTGCTGGACGGTATTCAGGTGAAACGCCCGCGTTGTCAGGAAGCGGCGCAGCAGGGTTATGCTAACGCCACTGAATTGGCGGATTATCTGGTTGCCAAAGGTGTTCCGTTCCGCGAAGCACACCATATCGTAGGTGAGACGGTGGTTGAGGCGATTCGTCAGGGTAAACCGCTGGAAGGATTGTCGCTGGCCGACTTGCAAAAGTTCAGCAGCGTCATTGGCGATGATGTCTATCCGATACTCTCCCTGCAATCCTGTCTGGATAAACGTGCGGCGAAAGGCGGCGTATCACCGCAGCAGGTCGCGCAGGCAATCGACGATGCGAAGGCGCGTCTGTAGGCCGGATAAGGCGAAGCCGCCATCCGGCACTGTGCGTCGTTCTGCCTGATAAGCGTAGCGCCATCAGGAAAAAAGTTATCAGAGCCTGGCATTAAGCCGGGCTTTTTTATGCAAAAAAAAGCGGACCAGAGGTCCGCAAAAGTTCACGTTGGCTTTAGTTATTTCGAGTATGAGAACGGACAGGCGCTTCAAGGGTTAAAGGGTACCGTTCCGTTTCTGTGGTGCATTATTAAACAGAAAGCTTGATAGGGATAATCGTTCGTTGCTATGCTACCTATCGCCATGAACTATCGTGGCGAAGGAGGATGAATAATGAATATTCGTGATCTTGAATACCTGGTGGCGCTAGCCGAGCATCGTCACTTCCGGCGAGCGGCGGACTCCTGCCACGTCAGCCAGCCCACGCTTAGCGGGCAAATCCGCAAACTGGAAGATGAGCTTGGCGTTATGCTGCTGGAGCGTACGAGTCGTAAAGTGCTGTTCACTCAGGCAGGTTTACTGCTGGTGGATCAGGCGCGTACCGTGCTGCGCGAGGTCAAAGTGCTCAAGGAAATGGCAAGCCAACAAGGCGAAACAATGTCTGGCCCGCTGCACATCGGTTTGATCCCAACGGTGGGGCCATACCTGTTGCCGCATATTATCCCTATGTTGCACCAGACCTTCCCGAAACTGGAAATGTACCTGCATGAAGCGCAGACGCATCAGCTGCTGGCGCAACTGGATAGCGGTAAGCTCGACTGTGTGATCCTGGCGTTGGTCAAGGAAAGTGAGGCGTTCATTGAAGTGCCGCTGTTTGATGAACCTATGATGCTGGCGATCTATGAAGATCACCCATGGGCAAACCGCGACTGTGTGCCGATGTCAGATTTAGCCGGTGAAAAACTGCTGATGCTGGAAGATGGGCACTGTCTGCGCGATCAGGCGATGGGCTTCTGCTTTGAAGCCGGTGCCGATGAAGACACCCATTTCCGGGCAACCAGTCTGGAAACGCTGCGCAATATGGTTGCGGCAGGGAGTGGCATTACTTTGCTGCCTGCACTGGCCGTTCCGCCAGAGCGTAAGCGTGATGGTGTGGTCTATCTGCCGTGCATTAAGCCAGAACCGCGCCGTACTATTGGTCTCGTCTATCGTCCGGGATCGCCGTTACGCAGCCGTTATGAACAGCTGGCAGAGGCCATCCGTGGGGCAATGGATGGCCATTTCGACAAAGCGTTAAAACAGGCGGTTTAAGCCGTTTAGCGCGGCTACCCGATAGGCTTCTGCCATGGTTGGGTAGTTAAAGGTGGTGTTAACGAAGTACTCGATGGTGTTACCACCACCTTTTTGCTCCATGATCGCCTGACCGATATGAATAATTTCGGCTGCGCGTTCCCCAAAGCAATGGATCCCCAAAATCTCTTTGGTCTCGCGATGGAACAAAATCTTCAGCGTACCGACACTCATTCCGACGATTTGCGCTCGTGCCAGATGTTTAAACTGGGCGCGACCGACTTCGTATGGGACTTTCATTGCCGTTAGCTGCTGTTCGGTTTTACCGACGGAGCTGATTTCAGGAATGGTATAAATCCCGGTGGGAATATCTTCGATCAGATGTGCGGTGGCTTCGCCTTTGACCAGTGCCTGAGCGGCGATACGTCCCTGATCGTAAGCTGCAGATGCCAGGCTTGGGTAACCGATCACATCGCCAACGGCATACACATGCGGCAGTGCGGTCTGATACATGCTATTCACTTTTAGCTGCCCGCGACTGTCCGTTTTCAGACCAATATTTTCCAGTGCCA
Organism: Citrobacter sp. RHBSTW-00671; assembly: GCF_014103415.1. NCBI lineage: Bacteria > Pseudomonadati > Pseudomonadota > Gammaproteobacteria > Enterobacterales > Enterobacteriaceae > Citrobacter > Citrobacter sp. RHBSTW-00671. Next base: position 264,141 of record NZ_JABXPR010000001.1, on the reverse strand, counting down.
GCGAATCGGTATTACCGGTGCGACCATTGGCGTACAGCAGACAGTCTGCTTTCAGCTTTTTACCGGATTTCAGGTGCATGATGACGCCGTCATCACAGCCTTCAATCCGCTCATATTCTTCGTTGTGGCGAATGACCACGCCGCTGTTCCAGAAGTGGTATGAGAGCGAATCGGACATCTCTTGATCGAGGAATGCCAGCAGACGATCGCGGGTGTTGATTAAATCAACTTTTACGTCCATCCCTCGGAAGATCGACGCATATTCGCAGCCAATCACGCCTGCGCCATAAATCAGAACATGGCGAGGTTCGTGATGTAGGCTGAGGATAGAATCGCTGTCGTAAACGCGTGGGTGCGAAAAATCGACGTCAGTTGGATGATAAGGGCGCGAGCCACAGGCAATAACAAACTTATCTGCGGTGAGTGTTTCCACTGTACCGTCGTGACATTCCAGAGCAAGGGTGTGTTCGTCGACGAAACGGGCATTTCCCTGCAGAATTTCACAGTGGTTGCGCTCGTAAAAACCTTGCCGCATACGCGTTTGCTGATTAATTACGTTATCAGCATGGTTGAGAATATCGGCGAAAGAAGAACGAAGAAGTCGGGAATGGTCGCTGTAAAGTGGGTTCTGATTGAATTCGATAATACGGCTGACTGCGTGGCGGAGCGCTTTCGACGGGATTGTGCCCCAATGGGTACAGCCTCCGCCGACGTTATGATAGCGCTCAATAACCGCGACGCGCGCTCCTTGCTTAACCAGACCCATCGCAGCGCCTTCGCCGCCGGGACCGGAACCTATTACTATTGCATCGTAATCGTAGGAATGTGACATGGTCAGGCTTACCTGTTCTTATACATAAAAGCAACAGAATAGTAACATCGTTGTTGGGATAACCCAATTATCGTTGTGCTTTTTTGCGAAGTCGAAGCACAAACTGCGCGTAAACAATCATTCACAAAGCCATGCCAACCGCCGAATCTCTGGTATAGTGCCAGCAAGGTATGTGGAAGGATTCAGACATCGTGATGGGCGTTAGAGCGCAACAAAAAGAGAAAACCCGGCGTTCGCTGGTAGAAGCCGCATTTAGTCAACTCAGCGCTGAGCGTAGTTTTGCCAGCCTAAGTTTACGAGAAGTTGCTCGTGAAGCGGGCATTGCGCCAACCTCGTTTTATCGCCATTTCCGCGATGTGGATGAGCTCGGCCTGACGATGGTGGATGAGAGTGGTTTGATGCTGCGCCAGTTGATGCGTCAGGCACGTCAGCGTATCGCCAAAGGCGGTAGTGTGATCCGTACCTCGGTCTCAACATTTATGGAGTTCATCGGCAACAATCCCAACGCCTTCCGTTTATTATTGCGCGAGCGTTCGGGCACCTCCGCAGCGTTTCGTGCAGCGGTTGCGCGTGAAATTCAGCACTTCATTGCGGAACTTGCGGACTATCTTGAACTCGAAAACCATATGCCTCGCGCGTTTACTGAAGCGCAAGCCGAAGCGATGGTAACGATTGTGTTCAGTGCCGGGGCAGAAGCACTGGATGTTGGCGCTGAACAGCGTCGGCAGCTGGAAGAGCGGCTGGTATTGCAACTGCGCATGATCGCCAAAGGCGCATTTTACTGGTACCGCCGTGAACAAGAGAAGATGACGCACCACTCCGAGTAACGAGAAGGACGAGCAATGAAACAGTCAGGTCAAGATAAAGGTACGCTGCTGCTGGCGCTGGTTGCTGGCTTATCGATCAATGGCACATTCGCGGCGCTGTTTAGCTCCATTGTGCCATTCTCTGTATTCCCGATTATTTCGCTGGTGTTGACGGTTTACTGTCTGCATCAACGTTACCAGAATCGCACCATGCCTGTGGGGTTACCGGGCCTGGCTGCAGCCTGTTTTATTCTCGGTGTTCTGCTGTACAGCACCGTTGTACGTGCTGAATATCCGGATATTGGCTCTAACTTCTTCCCGGCGGTACTGTCGGTGATTCTGGTGTTCTGGATCGGCTTTAAAGTGCGTAACCGTAAGCAGGAAATCGCGGAGTAACAGTTGTAGCTGTAGGCCGGATAAGGCAAAGCCGCTATCCGGCAATCTGAACCGGCAGTGCTTATCCGGCCTCCGTTCAGTCTTACTTCTTCGTTAACAGTACGCCGCACTCCATATGGTGCGTATACGGGAACTGATCGAACAGCGCCAGACGTGAAACATTGTGCGTCTGGCTTAATGTTTCCAGGTTCTGACACAGCGTCTCCGGGTTGCAGGAGATGTACAGAATCCGCGGATACGCCTGCACCATTTTCTCCGTTTCGCTGTCCAGACCGCTGCGCGGTGGGTCAACGAAAATGGTCTCGCACTGATAACTCTTCAGATCAATCCCCTGCAAACGGTTGAATTCGCGAACACCGTTCATTGCCTGCGTAAACTCTTCGGCGGCCATACGAATAATTTGTACATTATCAATATGGTTAGCGGCGATGTTGTACTGGGCTGCAGCAACGGACGGCTTGGCGATTTCGGTGGCCAGTACGCGGTTGAAGTTCTGCGCCAGCGCTAATGAAAAGTTGCCATTACCGCAGTACAGCTCCAACAGATCGCCCTTTGAACCTTTGGTGACATCAATCGCCCATTCCAGCATCTGAATGTTCATCGCAGCATTCGGTTGCGTGAAACTGTTCTCAACCTGACGGTAGATAATCTCTTTGCCCGCGACCGGTAAACGTTCGTCGATATAATCCTGATCCAACTCGATTTTAGTTTTGGTCGCCCGGCCGATCAGGTGCACATTCAGGTTTTGCGCCCGCAGCGCATCCCGCAGCGCTTCGGCTTCCTGGCGCCACTCATTATCCAGCTTTTTATGGTACAGCATGGATATCACCGCCTGATCGCTCAGGGTGGTGAGGTAATCAATCTGGAACAGTTTGTGACGCAGGACGTGGTTGTTGCGTACACCTTCAATCATTGCCGTCATCAGCGTATTGATAAGCTCGCTGGCCGCCGGAAAGCTGTCGACGCGAATACGGTTTTTCGTTTGGCTGTCGAACATGATGTGGTACAGGTCGTCCCCGTCATGCCACAGACGGAACTCGGCACGCATACGGTAATGGCTAACCGGTGAGCGGAACACTTCCGGAGCCTGTGCATAAAATGGCGTCATTAAGCTCTGCAGACGCGCCACTTTTTCAGCTAACTGTGCGTCGTACTGTTCTGTCGGAAGGTGTTCGGGGGTCATGATGCGTCCTGAAAAATAAAAGTACGCGGGGATTGTAGGGATTGCCCATCAGATGTCCAGTTATTGATGATTTCCGATATTGTGATATCCGGTCTGGACAGTAGGTTGTAACAAACTGTAGCATCCGTTTTCCGGTCCTGTGAGTTAAAAGGGAATCCAGTGTGAATCTGGAGCTGACGCGCAGCGGTAAGGAAAGGTGAAATGAGAGCGTAAAGCAGACACTGCCTGTGGGTGGGAAGTCTTCATTTCTTTTTTATTCGGTATCCTGAATAACCTTCCAAGCCCGAAGACCTGCCGGCTAACGTCGCATCTGGTTTTCACTATCGCGTACTATCGGTGGACCTGCGGCATCCTTCTTATATTGTGGATGCTTTACAATGATTAAAAAATCGTTGCTGTTGACGGCGCTTTCCGTCGCGGCATCTTCTGGTTGGGCGCAGGATGCTAGCCCAGATACTCTCGTCGTCACTGCCAACCGTTTTCAGCAGCCCCTAAGCGCAGTACTTGCACCCATCACCGTCGTTACACGTCAGGACATCGATCGCTGGCAATCTACCTCGGTAAACGATGTACTACGTCGTTTGCCTGGTGTTGATATCGCGCAAAGCGGCGGTATGGGGCAAAACTCGTCTATTTTTATTCGCGGCACTAACGCCAGCCATGTTCTGGTGTTGATAGATGGTGTGCGTCTTAATTTAGCGGGAGTTAGCGGCTCAGCCGATCTTAGCCAGTTCCCGGTATCGCTGGTGCAACGTATTGAGTATATCCGCGGGCCGCGTTCCGCCATATATGGTTCGGATGCGATTGGCGGCGTGGTGAATATCATTACTACGCGCGAAAAACCAGGGACGGAACTGACTGCCGGCGTGGGAAGCAATGGGTATCAGAATTATGATATCTCAACCCAACAACAGCTTGGCGAAAATACGCGTGTCACGCTGATGGGCGATTATGCCTACACCAAAGGCTTCGATGTCGTGGCCTACGGTAGCACTGGCGCACAGGCTCAACCGGATAAAGACGGTTTCTTAAGCAAGACGCTGTATGGCGCACTGGAGCACAACTTCTCCGAGACATGGAGTGGGTTCGTTCGTGGTTATGGTTATGATAACCGCACAGATTATGACTCGTATTATTCTCCTGGCTCGGCGCTACTTGATACCCGACAGCTTTATAGCCAGAGCTGGGACGCTGGGTTACGTTTTAATGGCGAGCTTATTCAGTCACAACTGGTTTCGAGCTACAGCCACAGTAAAGACTACAACTATGATCCGAACTATGGTCGCTATGATTCCTCGGCCACGCTGGATGATATGAAGCAGTACAATGTTCAGTGGTCAAACAGCATCGTTGTTGGCCACGGTAACATTGGTGCAGGCGTGGACTGGCAGAAGCAAACCACGGAGCCAGGCACTGGGTATGTTACGGACGGTTACGACCAACGTAATACTGGCCTCTATTTGACGGGATTGCAGCAGCTTGGTGACTTCACCTTCGAAGGTGCGGCTCGTAGTGATGATAACTCCGAGTTTGGTCGTCATGGTACATGGCAAACCAGTGCCGGATGGGAGTTTATCGAAGGCTATCGTTTTATTGCCTCCTATGGCACATCTTACAAAGCGCCAAATCTGGGGCAGTTGCATGGCTATTACGGCAATGCAAACCTTGACCCCGAAGAGAGTAAGCAGTGGGAAGGGGCGTTTGAAGGGTTAACATCAGGTGTTAACTGGCGCGTGTCAGGGTATCGCAACGATATCGATGACATGATCGACTACAACACCCACACTCAGAAGTACTACAACGAAGGCAAAGCGCGTATTAAAGGTATTGAAGCGACTGCAAACTTCGACACAGGGCCGTTGGCGCATACGCTTAGCTACGACTACGTAGATTCGCGTAATGCGATTACCAACGAGCCACTGGCTCGTCGTTCTAAACAGCAGGTGAAATACCAACTCGACTGGCAGGTCTATGATTTTGACTGGGGCCTGACATATCAATATCTGGGGACGCGATACGATACGGACTACGTTACTTATCAACCGGTAAAATTGGGCGGTGTGAGTTTGTGGGATCTGGCCGTGTCATATCCGATCACCTCACAGCTGACAGTTCGTGGTAAAATCGCCAACCTGTTCGATAAAGATTACGAGACAGTTTATGGCTACCCAACTGCAGGACGGGAATACACCTTGTCTGGCAGCTACACCTTCTGATTCACGTCCCACCGTGCTGGTGTTTGATTCCGGCGTCGGTGGGTTGTCGGTCTACAATGAGATCCGCAACCTCCTGCCGGATCTCCACTATATTTATGCTTTCGATAACGTCGCCTTTCCTTATGGTGAGAAAAGCGAAGAGTTTATCGTTGAGCGTGTTGTTGAGATTGTGACGGCAGTTCAGCAACGCTATCCCCTCGCACTTGCGGTTATCGCATGCAATACCGCCAGCACGGTGTCACTCCCGGCATTACGGGAAAAGTTCGCTTTTCCGGTTGTCGGTGTGGTGCCTGCGATTAAACCCGCGGCGCGGCTCACGGCGAATGGTATTGTAGGGCTACTGGCGACGCGCGCGACGGTGAAACGCTCGTACACACACGAATTGATTGCGCGCTTTGCTAACGAGTGTCAGATAGCGATGTTGGGATCCGCTGAGTTGGTGGAGCTGGCAGAAGCGAAGCTGCACGGAGAACCCGTCTCGCTGGAAGAGCTGCGCCGTATTCTGCGACCGTGGCTGCGGATGTCGGAACCCCCTGATACGGTGGTTCTTGGATGCACCCATTTCCCTCTATTACAGGAAGAGTTATTACAAGTCCTCCCGGAAGGGACGCGACTGGTGGATTCCGGTGCAGCGATTGCGCGTCGCACGGCCTGGCTATTAGAACACGAAGCGCCAGATGCAAAATCAGCCGATGAGAATGTGGCATTCTGCATGGCAATGACAACCGAGGCCGAACAGTTATTGCCAGTGTTGCAGCGCTATGGCTTCAAAACGCTCGAAAAACTGGCGATTTAGTCTGTTTTGGTGAAAAAGTACGCACTCGGAAAATTATTTTAAATTTCCCCTTGTCAGCCTGAAATAACTCCCTATAATGCGCCTCCACTGACACGGAACAACGGATTACACGCCGCCGGGTCAGCGGGGTTCCACTGAGAACTTCGAGGAGAAAAGCAAAAATAAATGCTTGACTCTGAATGAGGAAAACGTAATATACGGGACCTCGCGACAGAGCGCTAAAGCGCGTCGCAACTGCTCTTTAACAATTTATCAGACAATCTGTGTGGGCACTCGAAGATACGGATTCTTAACGTCGCAAGACGAAAAATGAATACCAAGTCTCCTGAGTGAACATACGTAATTCATTACGAAGTTTAATTCACGAGCATCAAACTTAAATTGAAGAGTTTGATCATGGCTCAGATTGAACGCTGGCGGCAGGCCTAACACATGCAAGTCGAACGGTAGCACAGAGAGCTTGCTCTTGGGTGACGAGTGGCGGACGGGTGAGTAATGTCTGGGAAACTGCCCGATGGAGGGGGATAACTACTGGAAACGGTAGCTAATACCGCATAACGTCGCAAGACCAAAGAGGGGGACCTTCGGGCCTCTTGCCATCGGATGTGCCCAGATGGGATTAGCTAGTAGGTGGGGTAACGGCTCACCTAGGCGACGATCCCTAGCTGGTCTGAGAGGATGACCAGCCACACTGGAACTGAGACACGGTCCAGACTCCTACGGGAGGCAGCAGTGGGGAATATTGCACAATGGGCGCAAGCCTGATGCAGCCATGCCGCGTGTATGAAGAAGGCCTTCGGGTTGTAAAGTACTTTCAGCGAGGAGGAAGGGGATGTGGTTAATAACCGCATTCATTGACGTTACTCGCAGAAGAAGCACCGGCTAACTCCGTGCCAGCAGCCGCGGTAATACGGAGGGTGCAAGCGTTAATCGGAATTACTGGGCGTAAAGCGCACGCAGGCGGTCTGTCAAGTCGGATGTGAAATCCCCGGGCTCAACCTGGGAACTGCATCCGAAACTGGCAGGCTAGAGTCTTGTAGAGGGGGGTAGAATTCCAGGTGTAGCGGTGAAATGCGTAGAGATCTGGAGGAATACCGGTGGCGAAGGCGGCCCCCTGGACAAAGACTGACGCTCAGGTGCGAAAGCGTGGGGAGCAAACAGGATTAGATACCCTGGTAGTCCACGCCGTAAACGATGTCGACTTGGAGGTTGTGCCCTTGAGGCGTGGCTTCCGGAGCTAACGCGTTAAGTCGACCGCCTGGGGAGTACGGCCGCAAGGTTAAAACTCAAATGAATTGACGGGGGCCCGCACAAGCGGTGGAGCATGTGGTTTAATTCGATGCAACGCGAAGAACCTTACCTACTCTTGACATCCACGGAATTTAGCAGAGATGCTTTAGTGCCTTCGGGAACCGTGAGACAGGTGCTGCATGGCTGTCGTCAGCTCGTGTTGTGAAATGTTGGGTTAAGTCCCGCAACGAGCGCAACCCTTATCCTTTGTTGCCAGCGGTCCGGCCGGGAACTCAAAGGAGACTGCCAGTGATAAACTGGAGGAAGGTGGGGATGACGTCAAGTCATCATGGCCCTTACGAGTAGGGCTACACACGTGCTACAATGGCGCATACAAAGAGAAGCGACCTCGCGAGAGCAAGCGGACCTCATAAAGTGCGTCGTAGTCCGGATTGGAGTCTGCAACTCGACTCCATGAAGTCGGAATCGCTAGTAATCGTGGATCAGAATGCCACGGTGAATACGTTCCCGGGCCTTGTACACACCGCCCGTCACACCATGGGAGTGGGTTGCAAAAGAAGTAGGTAGCTTAACCTTCGGGAGGGCGCTTACCACTTTGTGATTCATGACTGGGGTGAAGTCGTAACAAGGTAACCGTAGGGGAACCTGCGGTTGGATCACCTCCTTACCTTAAAGAAACGTACTTTGTAGTGCTCACACAGATTGTCTGATGAAAATTAGCAGTAAAAATCTCTGCAGGCTTGTAGCTCAGGTGGTTAGAGCGCACCCCTGATAAGGGTGAGGTCGGTGGTTCAAGTCCACTCAGGCCTACCAAATTTTTGCTGATGCTGCGTTGCGGCGACACTCACATACTTCAGTATGCTTCGTGTCACCACGCCTTGCTTCAACAAAAATTAAGGTGAATGAGATAACTACGATGGGGCTATAGCTCAGCTGGGAGAGCGCCTGCTTTGCACGCAGGAGGTCTGCGGTTCGATCCCGCATAGCTCCACCATCTTTACTGCAAAAAACCAAGAAAACTTCAGAGTGTACCTGAAAAGGTTCACTGCGAAGTTTTGCTCTTTAAAAATCTGGATCAAGCTGAAAATTGAAACGACACACTGTTTCATTTCTCCGTAATAAGAAATGAAAAGCGGTGTGTTCGAGTCTCTCAAATTTTCGCAACACGATGTGTTTTACGAAACATCTTCGGGTTGTGAGGTTAAGCGACTAAGCGTACACGGTGGATGCCCTGGCAGTCAGAGGCGATGAAGGACGTGCTAATCTGCGATAAGCGTCGGTAAGGTGATATGAACCGTTATAGCCGGCGATTTCCGAATGGGGAAACCCAGTGTGTTTCGACACACTATCATTACGTGAATACATAGCGTAATGAAGCGAACCGGGGGAACTGAAACATCTAAGTACCCCGAGGAAAAGAAATCAACCGAGATTCCCCCAGTAGCGGCGAGCGAACGGGGAGCAGCCCAGAGTCTGAATCAGCATGTGTGGTAGTGGAACGGTCTGGAAAGTCCGACGGTACAGGGTGATAGTCCCGTACACAAAATCGCATGTGTTGTGAACTCGAAGAGTAGGGCGGGACACGTGGTATCCTGTCTGAATATGGGGGGACCATCCTCCAAGGCTAAATACTCCTGACTGACCGATAGTGAACCAGTACCGTGAGGGAAAGGCGAAAAGAACCCCGGCGAGGGGAGTGAAAAAGAACCTGAAACCGTGTACGTACAAGCAGTGGGAGCCTCTTTATGGGGTGACTGCGTACCTTTTGTATAATGGGTCAGCGACTTATATTCTGTAGCAAGGTTAACCGAATAGGGGAGCCGAAGGGAAACCGAGTCTTAACTGGGCGTTAAGTTGCAGGGTATAGACCCGAAACCCGGTGATCTAGCCATGGGCAGGTTGAAGGTTGGGTAACACTAACTGGAGGACCGAACCGACTAATGTTGAAAAATTAGCGGATGACTTGTGGCTGGGGGTGAAAGGCCAATCAAACCGGGAGATAGCTGGTTCTCCCCGAAAGCTATTTAGGTAGCGCCTCGTGAATTCATCTTCGGGGGTAGAGCACTGTTTCGGCTAGGGGGTCATCCCGACTTACCAACCCGATGCAAACTGCGAATACCGAAGAATGTTATCACGGGAGACACACGGCGGGTGCTAACGTCCGTCGTGAAGAGGGAAACAACCCAGACCGCCAGCTAAGGTCCCAAAGTCACAGTTAAGTGGGAAACGATGTGGGAAGGCACAGACAGCCAGGATGTTGGCTTAGAAGCAGCCATCATTTAAAGAAAGCGTAATAGCTCACTGGTCGAGTCGGCCTGCGCGGAAGATGTAACGGGGCTAAACTGTGCACCGAAGCTGCGGCAGCGACACTATGTGTTGTTGGGTAGGGGAGCGTTCTGTAAGCCGTTGAAGGTGTCCTGTGAGGGGTGCTGGAGGTATCAGAAGTGCGAATGCTGACATAAGTAACGATAATGCGGGTGAAAAACCCGCACGCCGGAAGACCAAGGGTTCCTGTCCAACGTTAATCGGGGCAGGGTGAGTCGACCCCTAAGGCGAGGCCGAAAGGCGTAGTCGATGGGAAACAGGTTAATATTCCTGTACTTGGTGTTACTGCGAAGGGGGGACGGAGAAGGCTATGTTAGCCGGGCGACGGTTGTCCCGGTTTAAGCATGTAGGCGGGAAGTTTAGGTAAATCCGGACTTCTTTTAACGCTGAGGTGTGATGACGAGGCACTACGGTGCTGAAGTAACAAATGCCCTGCTTCCAGGAAAAGCCTCTAAGCATCAGGTAACATCAAATCGTACCCCAAACCGACACAGGTGGTCAGGTAGAGAATACCAAGGCGCTTGAGAGAACTCGGGTGAAGGAACTAGGCAAAATGGTGCCGTAACTTCGGGAGAAGGCACGCTGATATGTAGGTGAAGTGATTTACTCATGGAGCTGAAATCAGTCGAAGATACCAGCTGGCTGCAACTGTTTATTAAAAACACAGCACTGTGCAAACACGAAAGTGGACGTATACGGTGTGACGCCTGCCCGGTGCCGGAAGGTTAATTGATGGGGTTATCCGTAAGGAGAAGCTCTTGATCGAAGCCCCGGTAAACGGCGGCCGTAACTATAACGGTCCTAAGGTAGCGAAATTCCTTGTCGGGTAAGTTCCGACCTGCACGAATGGCGTAATGATGGCCAGGCTGTCTCCACCCGAGACTCAGTGAAATTGAACTCGCTGTGAAGATGCAGTGTACCCGCGGCAAGACGGAAAGACCCCGTGAACCTTTACTATAGCTTGACACTGAACACTGGTCCTTGATGTGTAGGATAGGTGGGAGGCTTTGAAGTGTGGACGCCAGTCTGCATGGAGCCGACCTTGAAATACCACCCTTTAATGGCTGGTGTTCTAACGTAGACCCGTAATCCGGGTTGCGGACAGTGTCTGGTGGGTAGTTTGACTGGGGCGGTCTCCTCCTAAAGAGTAACGGAGGAGCACGAAGGTTAGCTAATCCTGGTCGGACATCAGGAGGTTAGTGCAAAGGCATAAGCTAGCTTGACTGCGAGAGTGACGGCTCGAGCAGGTGCGAAAGCAGGTCTTAGTGATCCGGTGGTTCTGAATGGAAGGGCCATCGCTCAACGGATAAAAGGTACTCCGGGGATAACAGGCTGATACCGCCCAAGAGTTCATATCGACGGCGGTGTTTGGCACCTCGATGTCGGCTCATCACATCCTGGGGCTGAAGTAGGTCCCAAGGGTATGGCTGTTCGCCATTTAAAGTGGTACGCGAGCTGGGTTTAGAACGTCGTGAGACAGTTCGGTCCCTATCTGCCGTGGGCGCTGGAGAATTGAGGGGGGCTGCTCCTAGTACGAGAGGACCGGAGTGGACGCATCACTGGTGTTCGGGTTGTCATGCCAATGGCATTGCCCGGTAGCTAAATGCGGAAGAGATAAGTGCTGAAAGCATCTAAGCACGAAACTTGCCCCGAGATGAGTTCTCCCTGAGATTATAAGTCTCCTGAAGGAACGTTGAAGACGACGACGTTGATAGGTCGGGTGTGTAAGTGTAGCGATACATTGAGCTAACCGATACTAATGAACCGTGAGGCTTAACCTTACAACGCCGAAGGTGTTTTGGCGAAAGACAGACATCGAAATTCAGCTTGATTACAGATTACATCAGAACGCAAAAAGCGGTCTGATAAACAGAATTTGCCTGGCGGCTGTAGCGCGGTGGTCCCACCTGACCCCATGCCGAACTCAGAAGTGAAACGCCGTAGCGCCGATGGTAGTGTGGGGTCTCCCCATGCGAGAGTAGGGAACTGCCAGGCATCAAATAAGTGAAGAAGCCCATCCTGACGGATGGGCTTTTTTGCGTCTGCGTGTTTTTCCGGAAACAGGCGGATGAACCGGACTGAATGTATGTTGTAGGCCTGATAAGCGCAGCGCATCAGGCACATCGCGGCACCATCGGGTGCAAAGCAATACCCTGAGCCTCCATAACACAAGCCATCCTGTGGCATATGCGGTAAACTAAGCGCGATTTTGCATCAGGAAAGCGTCTATGAATCACTCCCTTAAAGCCTGGAATACCTTCGGCATCGATCAGCAAGCTAACGAACTTGTCTGCGCCGAAAATGAGCAACAATTATTGAATGCCTGGCAATCAGCCAATGCATCACATCATCCAGTACTGATCCTGGGCGAGGGGAGTAACGTCCTGTTTCTTGATACCTTCCATGGCACGGTAATCGTCAACCGTATCAAGGGGATAGAGATTACTGAACAACCTGATGCGTGGCATTTACACGTAGGGGCTGGTGAGAACTGGCATCATCTGGTACAGCATACAATGCAGCTTGGTATGCCTGGACTGGAAAACCTGGCGCTTATTCCCGGCTGTGTTGGCTCATCGCCAATCCAGAACATTGGTGCTTATGGTGTGGAACTTCAGCGCGTCTGCGAATACGTGGACTGCGTAGAGCTTTCGACCGGCAAACATCTGCGCGTTAACGCCGCAGAATGTCGATTTGGTTACCGTGACAGCATCTTTAAGCATGAGTACCAGGATCGTTTCGCGATTGTAGCCGTTGGTCTGCGCTTGTCTAAACAGTGGCAGCCCGTTTTGACTTACGGTGACCTGACGCGTCTGGATCCCGCAACCGTGACGCCTCAGCAGATTTTTGATTCTGTCTGCCATATGCGCACAACAAAGCTACCCGATCCGAAAGTTAACGGTAATGCGGGTAGCTTCTTTAAAAACCCGGTTGTTACAGAGCATGTTGCGCAGGAACTGCTGGCCAAATTCCCGACTGCACCTCATTACCCGCAGGTAGATGGTTCAGTGAAACTGGCTGCCGGCTGGCTTATCGATCAATGCCAGCTAAAAGGCATGCGTATTGGTGGTGCAGCTGTACATCAGCAGCAAGCACTGGTACTGATCAATGCAGACCGTGCGACCAGTCAGGATGTGGTGCAACTAGCGCATCATGTACGGCAAAACGTCGGTGAAAAATTCAATGTCTGGCTCGAGCCGGAGGTCAGATTTATCGGCCCACAGGGTGAAGTGAATGCTGTGGAGATCATCGCATGAAGGATAATACCGTCCCCCTGACGCTCATCTCATTATTGGCTGATGGTGAATTCCATTCAGGTGAGCAACTCGGTGAAAAACTGGGAATGAGTCGTGCAGCGATTAACAAACACATCCAGACGTTACGCGACTGGGGCGTTGATGTATTTACTGTTCCAGGTAAAGGCTACAGCTTACCAGAGCCCATCCAGCTACTAGACTCATCCGTTATTCATTCTCAGCTGGGCGGCGGAAATATCACTGTTCTACCCGTAATCGATTCAACCAACCAGTATCTGCTGGATCGAATTGGGCAACTGGCATCCGGAGATGCCTGCGTGGCGGAGTATCAGCAGGCTGGTCGTGGCCGGCGTGGGCGTAAATGGTTTTCGCCATTTGGTGCTAACCTGTATCTCTCTATGTTCTGGCGCCTGGAGCAGGGCCCGGCAGCGGCGATTGGCCTGAGTCTGGTCATTGGTATCGTCATGGCTGAGGTTTTACGCGATCTGGGGGCGGATAAAGTCCGTGTCAAATGGCCTAATGATCTCTACCTGCTCGATCGAAAACTGGCCGGTATATTGGTTGAGCTCACCGGGAAGACTGGTGATGCCGCGCAAATTGTTATTGGTGCCGGCATTAACATGTCTATGCGTCGGGTCGAAGAGAATGTGGTTAATCAGGGGTGGATTAACCTACAGGAAGCAGGCATAAACATTGACCGTAATACTCTTGCGGCTCGGCTGATCCGCGAGCTTCGTGCTGCGCTGATACTGTTTGAGCAAGAGGGGTTGGTGCCTTATTTATCACGCTGGAAGGTACTTGATAACTTTATCAACCGCCCGGTTAAACTCATTATTGGTGATAAAGAAATATTTGGTATCTCGCGGGGAATAGATGCTCAAGGTGCACTATTGCTTGAGCAGAATGGTGAGATAAAGCCATGGATGGGCGGAGAAATATCGCTCAGAAGTGCAGAATAATAAGAAGAAGGGGAGCATCGGCTCCCCTTTTTTATTTATTTTCTTAACCTGACTTGCTCAACGGCATGATTGGCGCTTTTGGTCATAATCAAGCTGGCTCTTTCACGAGTTGGCAAAATATTTTGCTTTAAATTCAGCCAGTTAATTTCTTTCCATAGCGATGTGGCGGTGTTGATTGCCTCGTCTTCCGACAATTTCGCATAGTTATGGAAATAAGAGTCTGGGTTGGTAAATGCCCCTTCGCGGAATTTCAGGAAGCGGTTGATATACCACGTCTGGAGTAATTCTTCTGGCGCATCAACATAAATAGAAAAGTCGACAAAGTCAGAAACAAATACATGATGCGGGTCGTGGGGGTAATCCATTCCGCTTTGTAATACATTTAACCCTTCGAGAATCAATATATCCGGCTGGGCAACCGTTTTGTCGCCATCAGGGATCACATCATAGATCAGATGAGAATAGACCGGGGCAGTGACGTTAGGGACGCCTGACTTTAGGTCGGAAACAAATTTTACCAGACGGTGCATATCATAAGACTGGGGGAAGCCTTTCTTCTTCATGAGTCCGCGTTCTTTCAACACCTGGTTTGGGTGAAGGAAACCATCGGTCGTAATCAGCTCAACTTTGCGGTGCTCTGGCCAGCGGCTCAGCAGTGCCTGCAAAACGCGCGCGGTTGTACTTTTACCCACCGCAACACTGCCTGCAATACTAATGATATAAGGAATACGCTGGCCGTTTGTGCCTAAAAATTGCTCCAGAACAGCCTGGCGTCGCAGGTTTGAACTGATGTAAAAATTTAGCAAACGCGATAGAGGCAAATAAATCTCAGCAACTTCTTCCAGCGATAAGTCTTCGTTAATGCCTTTCAGACGAGCAATCTCTTCCTCGGTCAGGGTCATCGGCACTGAATCACGAAGCGCAGCCCACTGGTTGCGATCAAACTGTAGGTAAGGCGACGTTAACGCTTGCTCTTTTATACTCATACGCATGGTCTGGCTGTCATTGCTATATCAGGTCAGTGATAAAAAACGAAATCATCCCCGGCACGCAATGGCACGCACATTTCAGTTAATTTGGACAATGGGCAGGAGGGTAACACCAGATGAGGGGGAATAATAAGAAAAAATCGTCCCCTGAAAAGCATTGTGACGAGTATTCCAGATGTATAAAGATGTGCTTTCTCTCTGCCCGGACGTGAATAACGGAGCAAAACCCTCTCCGGTTATAACGCCCAACGTTGGAAATTTGTGCAATTCAGACAAGAAATAGATTATTTATCGGACGTATAGTGCAAAATGTGAGCGGAAGAACATTTTATGCAATTTTTTAGTTGCATGAGCACGCAGGTATCCATAAAATGCGCGCTACTTGATGCCGACTTAGCTCAGTAGGTAGAGCAACTGACTTGTAATCAGTAGGTCACCAGTTCGATTCCGGTAGTCGGCACCATCAAGTCCGGTGGGGTTCCCGAGCGGCCAAAGGGAGCAGACTGTAAATCTGCCGTCACAGACTTCGAAGGTTCGAATCCTTCCCCCACCACCACTTTCTGGCAGCGCTATCGCCGCCTGAGTTGGTTAAAAAATTTAATCAGCTCAAACATAAAAGAGAGAAATCTCTTTTTTGTTACAGAAAGAACTGGGTAGCCGAGTTTCAGGATGCGGGCATCGTATAATGGCTATTACCTCAGCCTTCCAAGCTGATGATGCGGGTTCGATTCCCGCTGCCCGCTCCAGACGTGCTGATATGGCTCAGTTGGTAGAGCGCACCCTTGGTAAGGGTGAGGTCCCCAGTTCGACTCTGGGTATCAGCACCACTTCACTTCTCCTTCCCGTTTCTCTCTGTTTACTTTTAAAAGCATTCAACAGCTCAGGTATATTGCCTGGTTGATGTGGTGATATCACCGATTTATCCGTGTCTTAGAGGGACAATCGATGTCTAAAGAAAAATTTGAACGTACTAAACCGCACGTTAACGTCGGTACTATCGGCCACGTTGACCATGGTAAAACAACGCTGACCGCTGCAATCACTACCGTTCTGGCTAAAACCTACGGCGGTGCTGCTCGCGCATTCGATCAGATCGATAACGCGCCGGAAGAAAAAGCACGTGGTATCACCATCAACACTTCTCACGTTGAATATGACACCCCGACTCGCCACTACGCACACGTAGACTGCCCGGGCCACGCCGACTATGTTAAAAACATGATCACCGGTGCTGCGCAGATGGACGGCGCGATCCTGGTTGTTGCTGCGACTGACGGCCCGATGCCGCAGACTCGTGAGCACATCCTGCTGGGTCGTCAGGTAGGCGTTCCATACATCATCGTGTTCCTGAACAAATGCGACATGGTTGATGACGAAGAGCTGCTGGAACTGGTAGAAATGGAAGTTCGTGAACTTCTGTCTCAGTACGATTTCCCGGGCGACGACACGCCGATCGTTCGTGGTTCTGCTCTGAAAGCGCTGGAAGGCGAAGCAGAGTGGGAAGCGAAAATCATCGAACTGGCTGGCTTCCTGGATTCTTACATCCCAGAACCAGAGCGTGCGATTGACAAGCCGTTCCTGCTGCCTATCGAAGACGTATTCTCCATCTCCGGTCGTGGTACCGTTGTTACCGGTCGTGTAGAACGCGGTATCATCAAAGTTGGTGAAGAAGTTGAAATCGTTGGTATCAAAGAGACTGCTAAGTCTACCTGTACTGGCGTTGAAATGTTCCGCAAACTGCTGGACGAAGGCCGTGCTGGTGAGAACGTTGGTGTTCTGCTGCGTGGTATCAAACGTGAAGAAATCGAACGTGGTCAGGTACTGGCTAAACCAGGCTCTATCAAGCCGCACACCAAGTTCGAATCTGAAGTTTATATCCTGTCCAAAGATGAAGGCGGCCGTCATACTCCGTTCTTCAAAGGCTACCGTCCGCAGTTCTACTTCCGTACTACTGACGTGACGGGTACCATCGAACTGCCGGAAGGCGTAGAGATGGTAATGCCGGGCGACAACATCAAAATGGTTGTTACCCTGATCCACCCGATCGCGATGGACGACGGTCTGCGTTTCGCAATCCGTGAAGGCGGCCGTACCGTTGGCGCGGGCGTTGTTGCCAAAGTAATGAGCTAATTGCCGATAACATTTGACGCAATGCGCAATAAAAGGGCATCATTTGATGCCCTTTTTGCACGCTTTCACACCAGAACCTGGCTCATCAGTGATTTTTTTTGTCATAATCATTGCTGAGACAGGCTCTGAAGAGGGCGTTTAGTCCGAAACGCACCAGAGCATTTCGGTTTGGATCGCCTCGCTTACGCGGGGTGAAAATGTTTGTAGATACTTCTGACAGGTTGGTTTATGAGTGCGAATACCGAAGCTCAAGGAAGCGGGCGCGGCCTGGAAGCGATGAAGTGGGTTGTTGTCGCTGTATTGCTGCTTGTAGCTATCGTTGGCAACTACCTCTATCGTGACATGATGCTGCCGCTGCGTGCGCTGGCCGTAGTGATTCTGATTGCCGCAGCGGGTGGTGTCGCGCTGTTGACGACAAAAGGTAAAGCGACCGTTGCTTTTGCCCGTGAAGCGAGAACCGAAGTCCGTAAGGTCATTTGGCCAACTCGCCAGGAAACGCTGCACACCACGCTGATCGTTGCTGCGGTCACTGCGGTAATGTCACTGATCCTGTGGGGACTGGATGGTATTCTGGTTCGCCTGGTATCCTTTATCACTGGCCTGAGGTTCTAAGATGTCTGAAGCCCCTAAAAAGCGCTGGTACGTCGTTCAGGCGTTTTCCGGTTTTGAAGGCCGCGTAGCGACCTCGCTGCGTGAGTATATCAAGTTACAAAATATGGAAGAGTTGTTTGGTGAAGTCATGGTGCCGACCGAAGAAGTGGTCGAAATCCGTGGCGGCCAGCGTCGCAAAAGCGAGCGTAAATTCTTCCCGGGCTATGTACTGGTCCAGATGGTAATGAATGATGCAAGCTGGCACCTGGTGCGCAGCGTGCCGCGTGTGATGGGCTTTATCGGCGGTACATCTGACCGTCCGGCACCTATCAGCGACAAAGAAGTTGATGCGATCATGAACCGCTTGCAGCAGGTTGGTGATAAGCCACGTCCGAAAACGATGTTTGAGCCAGGTGAAATGGTTCGTGTTAGCGACGGTCCGTTCGCTGACTTTAACGGTGTGGTTGAAGAAGTGGATTACGAGAAGTCTCGTCTGAAAGTTTCCGTGTCTATCTTCGGTCGCGCGACTCCAGTTGAACTGGACTTCGCTCAGGTTGAAAAAGCCTAACACGTCGATCAAAAAAGCGACGATTTAATCGTTGCACAAGGCGCGAGATTGGAATACAATTTCGCGCCTTTTGTTTTTATGGATTCTGTCCGTAAAACGAATTTAATCACGGGGAGCCTCCTTGAGGCGCTATAACCCAACTAGAGGAATTTAGAATGGCTAAGAAAGTCCAAGCCTATGTCAAGCTGCAGGTTGCAGCTGGTATGGCTAACCCGAGCCCGCCGGTAGGTCCAGCACTGGGTCAACAAGGCGTGAACATCATGGAATTCTGCAAAGCGTTCAACGCAAAAACTGATTCCATGGAAAAAGGTCTGCCGATCCCGGTTGTTATCACCGTTTACGCTGACCGTTCTTTCACTTTCGTTACCAAAACGCCTCCGGCAGCAGTTCTGCTGAAGAAAGCGGCTGGTATCAAGTCTGGTTCCGGTAAGCCGAACAAAGACAAAGTGGGTAAAATTTCCCGCGCTCAGCTGCAGGAAATCGCGCAGACCAAAGCTGCCGACATGACTGGTTCCGACATTGAAGCGATGACTCGCTCCATTGAAGGTACTGCACGTTCCATGGGCCTGGTAGTGGAGGACTAAGAAATGGCTAAACTGACCAAGCGCATGTCCGTGATCCGTGACAAAGTTGATGCTACTAAGCAGTACGACATCAACGAAGCTATCGCTCTGCTGAAAGAGCTGGCCACTGCTAAATTCGTAGAAAGCGTGGACGTTGCTGTTAATCTCGGCATCGACGCACGTAAATCTGACCAGAACGTACGTGGTGCAACTGTACTGCCGCACGGTACTGGCCGTTCCGTTCGCGTAGCCGTATTTACCCAGGGCGCAAACGCTGAAGCTGCTAAAGCTGCAGGCGCTGAGCTGGTAGGTATGGAAGATCTGGCTGACCAGATCAAAAAAGGCGAAATGAACTTTGACGTTGTTATTGCTTCCCCGGATGCAATGCGCGTTGTTGGCCAGCTGGGCCAGGTTCTGGGTCCGCGTGGCCTGATGCCAAACCCGAAAGTTGGTACCGTAACGCCGAACGTTGCTGAAGCAGTTAAGAACGCTAAAGCAGGTCAGGTTCGTTACCGTAACGACAAAAACGGCATCATCCACACTACCATCGGTAAAGTGGATTTTGACGCTGACAAACTGAAAGAAAACCTGGAAGCTCTGCTGGTTGCGCTGAAAAAAGCGAAACCGACTCAGGCTAAAGGCGTGTACATCAAGAAAGTTAGCATCTCCACCACCATGGGTGCTGGTGTTGCCGTTGATCAGTCCGGTCTGACTGCGACTGTGGCGAACTAATATTCGCCTTTACGTGGGCGGTGATTTTGTCTACAATCTTACCCCCACGTTTCTGTTTAAATAAACAGAACTCTATGCGAGTCATTTGAATTGTAGCAAGGCAGCAATTGAGTGAATCGCCGGGAGTGTAGTTAACTACATGATCGGTGTGAACGAGAGCAGCTAACGCGGCTACAGTTCAAAGGCCGAAGTCATAGACAAGATTTGTTCGTTGGAGCCTGGCCTATCCAGGCCTCCGTCGAAGACCGCAGGTGTTTCGTAAGAAACTTAATGCCCTGCGTAGACGGTGACAGAACGCTAAGATTATTTCTGATACTCTGGCTTGTTTCTGCTCACCGTATTTAGACGCTCTTTCCGTTGGGAAGAGTGAAGTGAGTTCCGGAACATGAGTTCCGGCAAACATCCAGGAGCAAAGCTAATGGCTTTAAATCTTCAAGACAAACAAGCGATTGTTGCTGAAGTCAGCGAAGTAGCCAAAGGCGCGCTGTCTGCAGTAGTTGCGGATTCCCGTGGCGTAACTGTAGATAAAATGACTGAACTGCGTAAAGCAGGTCGTGAAGCTGGCGTATACATGCGTGTTGTTCGTAACACCCTGCTGCGCCGCGTCGTTGAAGGTACTCAGTTCGAGTGCCTGAAAGACACGTTTGTTGGTCCGACCCTGATTGCATACTCTATGGAACACCCGGGCGCAGCTGCTCGTCTGTTCAAAGAGTTCGCGAAAGCGAATGCAAAATTTGAGGTCAAAGCCGCAGCCTTTGAAGGTGAGTTGATTACGGCGTCGAATATCGATCGTCTGGCAACTCTGCCAACCTACGAAGAAGCAATTGCACGCCTGATGGCAACCATGAAAGAAGCTTCGGCTGGCAAACTGGTTCGTACTCTGGCTGCTGTACGCGATGCGAAAGAAGCTGCTTAATCGCAGTTATCTTACTCAAGCATCTGCTTACGTATAAACTTATTCTGATTTTCAGGAACAATTTAAATGTCTATCACTAAAGATCAAATCATTGAAGCAGTATCCGCTATGTCCGTAATGGACGTTGTAGAACTGATTTCTGCAATGGAAGAAAAATTCGGTGTTTCCGCTGCTTCTGCTGTAGCTGTAGCTGCTGGCCCGGCTGAAGCTGCTGAAGAAAAAACTGAATTCGACGTAATTCTGAAAGCTGCTGGCGCTAACAAAGTTGCTGTTATCAAAGCAGTACGTGGCGCAACTGGCCTGGGTCTGAAAGAAGCTAAAGACCTGGTAGAATCTGCTCCGGCTGCCCTGAAAGAAGGCATCAGCAAAGACGACGCAGAAGCACTGAAAAAATCTCTGGAAGAAGCTGGCGCTGAAGTTGAAGTTAAATAAGCCAACTTTTCTGGTTGCAGCCTAAGAAATTAGGCTGATGGCTGGTGACTTTTTAGTCACCAGCCTTTTTGCGCTGTAAGGCGCCAGTAGCATTTCACACTGTTTGACTACTGCTGTGCCTTTCAATGCTTGTTTCTATCGACGCCTTAATATACTGCGACAGAGCGTCAGTTCTGTGTAAATCGCAATGAAATGGTTTAAGCGTGATAGCAACAGGCATTGCGGAAAGTATTCGATTTTCCGGTCAACAAAATAGTGTTGCACAAACTGTCCCTTCGTCGGACAGATGGGTCGACTTGTCAGCGAGCTGAGGAACCCTAATGGTTTACTCCTATACCGAGAAAAAACGTATTCGTAAGGATTTTGGTAAACGTCCACAAGTGTTGGACATACCTTATCTCCTTTCTATCCAGCTTGACTCGTTTCAGAAGTTCATCGAGCAAGATCCTGAAGGGCAGTATGGTCTGGAAGCAGCTTTCCGTTCCGTTTTCCCGATTCAGAGCTACAGCGGTAATTCCGAGCTGCAATACGTCAGCTACCGCCTTGGCGAACCGGTGTTTGACGTTCAGGAATGTCAGATCCGTGGCGTGACCTATTCCGCACCGCTGCGCGTAAAACTGCGTCTGGTGATCTACGAGCGCGAAGCGCCGGAAGGCACCGTAAAAGACATTAAAGAACAAGAAGTCTACATGGGCGAAATTCCGCTCATGACTGACAACGGTACCTTTGTAATCAATGGTACTGAGCGTGTTATCGTTTCTCAGCTGCACCGTAGTCCTGGCGTCTTCTTTGACTCCGACAAAGGTAAAACCCACTCTTCGGGTAAAGTGCTGTATAACGCGCGCATCATCCCTTACCGTGGTTCCTGGCTGGACTTCGAATTCGATCCGAAGGACAACCTGTTCGTACGTATTGACCGTCGCCGTAAACTGCCTGCGACCATTATTCTGCGTGCACTGAACTACACCACTGAGCAGATCCTTGACCTGTTCTTTGAGAAAGTTGTTTTCGAAATTCGCGACAACAAGCTGCAGATGGAACTGGTGCCGGAACGCCTGCGTGGTGAAACCGCCTCCTTTGACATTGAAGCTAACGGCAAAGTCTACGTCGAAAAAGGCCGCCGCATCACTGCGCGCCACATTCGCCAACTGGAAAAAGACGATATCAAACATATCGAAGTTCCGGTTGAATACATTGCTGGTAAAGTTGCGGCTAAAGACTACGTTGACGAATCTACTGGCGAGCTGATCTGCGCAGCTAACATGGAGCTGAGCCTGGATCTGCTGGCTAAGCTGAGCCAGTCTGGTCACAAGCGTATCGAAACGCTGTTCACTAACGATCTGGACCACGGTCCGTACATTTCTGAAACTGTACGTGTTGACCCAACCAACGATCGTCTGAGCGCACTGGTAGAAATCTACCGCATGATGCGTCCTGGTGAGCCGCCGACTCGTGAAGCTGCTGAAAGCCTGTTCGAGAACCTGTTCTTCTCCGAAGACCGCTATGACCTGTCTGCGGTTGGTCGTATGAAGTTCAACCGTTCTCTGCTGCGCGACGAAATCGAAGGTTCCGGTATCCTGAGCAAAGACGACATCATCGAAGTGATGAAGAAGCTCATCGATATCCGTAACGGTAAAGGCGAAGTCGATGATATCGACCACCTCGGCAACCGTCGTATCCGTTCCGTAGGCGAAATGGCGGAAAACCAGTTCCGCGTTGGCCTGGTACGTGTTGAGCGTGCGGTGAAAGAGCGTCTGTCTCTGGGCGATCTGGATACCCTGATGCCTCAGGATATGATCAACGCCAAGCCGATTTCTGCAGCAGTGAAAGAGTTCTTTGGTTCCAGCCAGCTGTCTCAGTTTATGGACCAGAACAACCCGCTGTCTGAGATTACGCACAAACGTCGTATCTCTGCACTCGGCCCAGGCGGTCTGACCCGTGAACGTGCAGGCTTCGAAGTTCGAGACGTACACCCGACTCACTACGGTCGCGTATGTCCAATCGAAACGCCTGAAGGTCCGAACATCGGTCTGATCAACTCCCTGTCCGTGTATGCACAGACTAACGAATACGGCTTCCTCGAGACTCCGTACCGTAAAGTGACCGACGGTGTTGTCACTGACGAAATTCATTACCTGTCTGCTATCGAAGAAGGCAACTACGTTATCGCTCAGGCGAACTCCAACCTGGATGACGAAGGCCACTTTGTAGAAGATCTGGTTACCTGCCGTAGCAAAGGCGAATCCAGCTTGTTCAGCCGCGACCAGGTTGACTACATGGACGTATCCACCCAGCAGGTGGTATCCGTCGGTGCGTCCCTGATCCCGTTCCTGGAACACGATGACGCCAACCGTGCATTGATGGGTGCGAACATGCAACGTCAGGCGGTTCCGACTCTGCGCGCTGATAAGCCGCTGGTTGGTACCGGTATGGAACGTGCTGTTGCCGTTGACTCCGGTGTTACTGCAGTTGCTAAACGTGGCGGTACTGTTCAGTACGTGGATGCTTCCCGTATCGTTATCAAAGTTAACGAAGACGAGATGTACCCGGGCGAAGCAGGTATCGACATTTATAACCTGACCAAATACACCCGTTCTAACCAGAACACCTGTATCAACCAGATGCCTTGTGTATCTCTGGGCGAGCCGGTTGAACGTGGTGATGTGCTGGCAGACGGTCCGTCCACCGACCTCGGTGAACTGGCGCTGGGTCAGAACATGCGCGTGGCATTCATGCCATGGAATGGTTACAACTTCGAAGACTCCATCCTCGTATCCGAGCGTGTTGTCCAGGAAGACCGTTTCACTACCATCCACATTCAGGAACTGGCATGTGTGTCCCGTGACACCAAGCTGGGGCCAGAAGAGATCACCGCTGACATCCCGAACGTGGGTGAAGCTGCGCTCTCCAAACTGGATGAATCCGGTATCGTTTATATCGGTGCGGAAGTGACCGGTGGCGACATTCTGGTTGGTAAGGTAACGCCGAAAGGTGAAACCCAGCTGACGCCAGAAGAGAAGCTGCTGCGTGCAATCTTCGGTGAGAAAGCGTCTGACGTTAAAGACTCTTCTCTGCGCGTGCCAAACGGTGTTTCCGGTACGATTATCGACGTTCAGGTCTTTACTCGCGATGGCGTAGAAAAAGACAAACGTGCGCTGGAAATCGAAGAGATGCAGCTGAAGCAGGCGAAAAAAGACCTGTCTGAAGAACTGCAGATCCTCGAAGCTGGCCTGTTCAGCCGTATCTACGCTGTGCTGGTTTCCGGTGGTGTTGAAGCTGAGAAGCTCGACAAACTGCCGCGTGACCGCTGGTTAGAACTCGGCCTGACCGACGAAGAGAAACAGAATCAGCTGGAGCAACTGGCTGAGCAGTACGACGAACTGAAACACGAATTCGAGAAAAAACTCGAAGCGAAACGCCGTAAAATCACTCAGGGCGACGATCTGGCACCGGGCGTGCTGAAGATTGTTAAGGTTTATCTGGCGGTTAAACGTCGGATCCAGCCTGGTGATAAGATGGCAGGTCGTCACGGTAACAAGGGTGTAATCTCTAAGATCAACCCGATCGAAGATATGCCACACGATGCTAACGGTACGCCGGTAGATATCGTACTGAACCCGCTGGGCGTACCATCGCGTATGAACATCGGTCAGATCCTTGAAACCCACCTGGGTATGGCTGCAAAAGGTATCGGCGATAAGATCAACGCCATGCTGAAACAGCAGCAGGAAGTCGCGAAACTGCGCGAATTCATCCAGCGTGCTTACGATCTGGGTTCAGATGTTCGTCAGAAAGTTGACCTGAATACCTTCAGCGATGAAGAAGTTCTGCGTCTGGCTGAAAACCTGAAAAAAGGTATGCCGATCGCAACGCCGGTATTCGACGGTGCGAAAGAGTCTGAAATCAAGGAACTGTTACAGCTGGGTGGCCTGCCGACTTCCGGTCAGATCACACTGTTCGACGGTCGTACCGGTGAGCAGTTCGAGCGCCAGGTTACCGTTGGCTACATGTACATGCTGAAACTGAACCACCTGGTTGATGACAAGATGCATGCGCGTTCTACCGGTTCTTACAGCCTGGTTACTCAGCAGCCGCTGGGTGGTAAGGCGCAGTTCGGTGGTCAGCGCTTCGGGGAGATGGAAGTGTGGGCGCTTGAAGCATATGGCGCAGCATACACCCTGCAGGAAATGCTCACCGTTAAGTCTGATGACGTGAACGGTCGTACTAAGATGTATAAAAACATCGTGGACGGCAACCATCAGATGGAACCAGGCATGCCGGAATCCTTCAACGTACTGTTGAAAGAGATTCGTTCGCTGGGTATCAACATCGAGCTGGAAGACGAGTAACTCTCGATCAAACAGGTCACTGGTGCTGGCTTAACCGCCAGCGCCAGATTGTGCTAACTCCGACGGGAGCAAATCCGTGAAAGATTTATTAAAGTTTCTGAAAGCGCAGACTAAAACCGAAGAGTTTGATGCGATCAAAATTGCGCTGGCCTCGCCAGACATGATCCGTTCATGGTCTTTCGGTGAAGTTAAGAAGCCGGAAACCATTAACTACCGTACGTTCAAACCTGAGCGTGACGGCCTTTTCTGCGCCCGTATCTTTGGGCCGGTAAAAGACTATGAGTGCCTGTGCGGTAAGTACAAGCGCCTGAAACACCGTGGTGTGATCTGTGAGAAGTGCGGCGTTGAAGTGACTCAGACTAAAGTACGCCGTGAGCGTATGGGCCACATCGAGCTGGCGTCTCCGACTGCTCACATCTGGTTCCTGAAATCTCTGCCGTCCCGTATCGGTCTGCTGCTCGATATGCCACTGCGTGATATCGAACGCGTACTGTACTTCGAATCTTATGTGGTTATCGAAGGCGGTATGACTAACCTGGAACGTCAACAGATCCTGACTGAAGAGCAGTATCTGGACGCGCTGGAAGAGTTCGGTGACGAATTCGACGCGAAGATGGGTGCGGAAGCTATTCAGGCCCTGCTGAAGAGCATGGATCTGGAGCAAGAGTGTGAAACTCTGCGCGAAGAGCTGAACGAAACCAACTCCGAAACCAAGCGTAAGAAGCTGACCAAGCGTATCAAACTGCTGGAAGCCTTCGTACAGTCTGGCAACAAGCCAGAGTGGATGATCCTGACCGTTCTGCCGGTTCTGCCGCCGGATCTGCGTCCGCTGGTTCCGCTGGATGGTGGTCGTTTCGCAACGTCGGATCTGAACGATCTGTATCGTCGCGTTATCAACCGTAACAACCGTCTGAAGCGTCTGCTGGATCTGGCTGCGCCGGACATCATCGTACGCAACGAAAAACGTATGCTGCAGGAAGCGGTTGACGCCCTGCTGGATAACGGTCGTCGCGGTCGTGCGATCACCGGTTCTAACAAACGTCCTCTGAAATCTTTGGCCGACATGATCAAAGGTAAGCAGGGTCGTTTCCGTCAGAACCTGCTCGGTAAGCGTGTTGACTACTCCGGTCGTTCTGTAATCACCGTAGGTCCATACCTGCGTCTGCATCAGTGCGGTCTGCCGAAGAAAATGGCACTGGAACTGTTCAAACCGTTCATCTACGGCAAGCTGGAACTGCGAGGACTCGCCACCACCATCAAAGCCGCTAAGAAAATGGTTGAGCGTGAAGAAGCTGTCGTTTGGGATATTCTGGACGAAGTTATCCGCGAACACCCGGTACTGCTGAACCGTGCACCAACACTGCACCGTCTGGGTATCCAGGCATTTGAACCGGTACTGATCGAAGGTAAAGCTATCCAGCTGCACCCGCTGGTTTGTGCGGCATATAACGCCGACTTCGATGGTGACCAGATGGCTGTTCACGTACCGCTGACGCTGGAAGCCCAGCTCGAAGCGCGTGCGCTGATGATGTCTACCAACAACATCCTGTCCCCGGCGAACGGCGAACCAATCATCGTTCCGTCTCAGGACGTTGTATTGGGTCTGTACTACATGACCCGTGACTGTGTTAACGCCAAAGGCGAAGGCATGGTGCTGACTGGCCCGAAAGAAGCTGAGCGTATTTATCGCGCAGGTCTGGCCTCTCTGCATGCGCGCGTTAAAGTGCGTATCACCGAATACGAAAAAGATGAAAACGGCGAATTCGTAGCGAAAACCAGCCTGAAAGACACGACCGTTGGCCGTGCCATTCTGTGGATGATCGTACCGAAAGGTCTGCCTTTCTCCATCGTCAACCAGGCGCTGGGCAAGAAAGCTATCTCCAAAATGCTGAACACCTGTTACCGCATTCTGGGCCTGAAGCCGACCGTTATCTTCGCTGACCAGACCATGTACACCGGCTTTGCTTATGCAGCGCGTTCAGGTGCATCTGTTGGTATTGATGACATGGTCATCCCAGAGAAGAAACACGAGATCATCTCTGAAGCAGAAGCTGAAGTTGCTGAGATCCAGGAGCAGTTCCAGTCTGGTCTGGTAACCGCAGGCGAACGCTATAACAAAGTTATCGATATCTGGGCTGCGGCGAACGATCGTGTATCCAAAGCGATGATGGATAACCTGCAAACTGAAACTGTTATTAACCGTGACGGCGTAGAAGAGCAGCAGGTTTCCTTCAACAGCATCTACATGATGGCCGACTCCGGTGCGCGTGGTTCTGCAGCACAGATTCGTCAGCTGGCCGGTATGCGTGGTCTGATGGCGAAGCCAGATGGCTCCATCATCGAAACGCCAATCACCGCGAACTTCCGTGAAGGTCTGAACGTACTCCAGTACTTCATCTCCACTCACGGTGCGCGTAAAGGTCTGGCGGATACCGCACTGAAAACAGCGAACTCCGGTTATCTGACTCGTCGTCTGGTTGACGTCGCGCAGGATCTGGTCGTTACTGAAGACGATTGTGGCACGCTGGAAGGCATCACCATGACCCCGGTTATCGAGGGTGGTGACGTTAAAGAGCCGCTGCGCGATCGCGTTCTGGGTCGTGTGACTGCTGAAGACGTTCTGAAGCCGGGTACGGCGGATATTCTGGTTCCTCGCAATACGCTGCTGCACGAACAGTGGTGTGACCTGCTGGAAGAGAACTCCGTTGACTCCGTCAAAGTCCGTTCCGTTGTATCCTGTGACACCGACTTTGGTGTATGTGCGCACTGCTACGGTCGTGACCTGGCGCGTGGCCACATCATCAACAAAGGTGAAGCAATCGGTGTTATCGCGGCACAGTCCATCGGTGAACCGGGTACACAGCTGACCATGCGTACGTTCCACATCGGTGGTGCGGCATCTCGTGCGGCTGCTGAATCCAGCATCCAGGTGAAAAACAAAGGTAGCATCCGTCTGAGCAATGCGAAGTCGGTTGTGAACTCCAGCGGTAAACTGGTTATCACCTCACGTAACACCGAACTGAAACTGATCGACGAATTCGGCCGTACCAAAGAAAGCTATAAAGTGCCTTACGGCTCCGTTATGGCGAAAGGTGATGGCGAACAGGTTGCTGGCGGCGAAACCGTAGCAAACTGGGATCCGCATACCATGCCGGTTATCACCGAAGTGAGTGGTTTCGTCCGCTTCACTGACATGATCGACGGCCAGACCATTACTCGTCAGACCGACGAGCTGACCGGTCTGTCTTCTCTGGTGGTTCTGGATTCTGCAGAGCGTACTGCGGGTGGTAAAGACCTGCGTCCGGCACTGAAAATTGTTGATGCTCAGGGCAACGACGTTCTGATCCCAGGCACCGATATGCCTGCTCAGTACTTCCTGCCGGGTAAAGCGATTGTTCAGCTGGAAGATGGCGTACAGATCAGCTCTGGTGACACCCTGGCGCGTGTACCGCAGGAATCCGGCGGTACCAAGGATATCACCGGTGGTCTGCCGCGCGTTGCGGACCTGTTCGAAGCACGTCGTCCGAAAGAGCCGGCAATCCTGGCTGAAATCAGCGGCATCATTTCCTTCGGTAAAGAAACCAAAGGGAAACGTCGTCTGGTTATCACTCCGGTAGATGGCAGCGAACCGTACGAAGAGATGATTCCGAAATGGCGTCAGCTCAACGTGTTCGAAGGTGAACGTGTAGAACGTGGTGACGTTGTTTCCGACGGTCCGGAAGCGCCGCACGACATCCTGCGTCTGCGTGGTGTACATGCTGTAACTCGTTACATCGTTAACGAAGTTCAGGACGTATACCGTCTGCAGGGTGTTAAGATTAACGATAAACACATCGAAGTTATCGTTCGTCAGATGCTGCGTAAAGCCACCATCGAAAATGCGGGTAGCTCCGACTTCCTCGAAGGCGAGCAGGTTGAATACTCTCGCGTCAAGATCGCTAACCGCGAGCTGGAAGCGAACGGCAAAGTGGGTGCAACATTCTCCCGCGATCTGCTGGGTATCACCAAAGCGTCTCTGGCAACCGAGTCCTTCATCTCTGCAGCATCGTTCCAGGAAACCACGCGTGTCCTGACCGAAGCCGCTGTTGCAGGTAAACGTGATGAACTGCGCGGTCTGAAAGAGAACGTCATCGTGGGTCGTCTGATCCCGGCTGGTACCGGTTATGCGTACCACCAGGATCGTATGCGCCGCCGCGCAGCAGGCGAACTGCCAGCTGCACCGCAGGTCACTGCTGAAGATGCTTCTGCCAGCCTGGCAGAACTGTTGAACGCAGGTCTGGGCGGTTCTGATAACGATTAATCGTTGTTGACCCTAATAAAAAACCCGCTTCGGCGGGTTTTTTTATATCTATGTTTATCCTGATGGCGCTGCGCTTATCAGGCCTAAGAAGCCATTCGGCAGCACCATTAATTTACCGGCGGTAAGCGCCGATAAAGTTCAATCATGTCGCCCGCCAGATCCTGAATCACCATCGCGTTCATCAGGTGGTCCTGCGAATGGACGGTGATGAGATTGACCGGTAGTTTGCCAGTGCCTTCGTCAATACCGATCAGCTGGGTTTGGATTTTATGCGCCTGTTTAACGAACTCGCGTGATTCCGTCATCGCTTGTTCTGCACCGGTGAAATCACCTTTACGCGCCAGTTGCAATGCCGTCAGGGCCTGGCTGCGTGCAGCGCCAGCGTTGACCAATAATTCCATGATGATTGTTTCTAACTCTTCCATGCCATCACTCCAGTAGTTTCAGCGCTTTATCCAGTACGGCATCCCCTTTCATCATGCCGTAATCCATCATGTCGATAACGGCGACCTTTTTGCCTAACGGGTCGGCGAGCGCCTGCAGCTTGGCCTGTTCATACTTAACCTGCGGACCGAGTAAAACAATATCTGCAGTGGCGATATTTTCTGCAAACTCAGCCACCGGGACTGCTTTGATAGTCACATCGACGCCTTTTTTCTGGGCGGCATCTTTCATCCTTTGCACCAGCATGCTGGTGGACATTCCGGCGGCACAGCATAAAACGATGTTTTTCATAGTGAGTCTCGATCAACAGGTATTTCTTGATAATTATCTCGTGCGGGCAACAGCAACAACCGCTTTGCGACGATTGTGTGTCTGGCATCACAAAGAAATGCCATTTTTCCTGAAACCGGTTACAAATGAGACTCAGGCCGGCCTGGTCTGACCCAAAAAGCCGTTTTTCCCATAGCGCTCAGGCGTAGATATTAATAATTACTGTCAATAAAGACATGTTATTAAAAACAGTATTGACACTGTTTTTTAAACCCGTATGTTAATACTTAACAGCGGAGAAATAGTCATTTGCTGTTAAATTAGTAAGTGTTAGTAGCGTTTGATAGGGGGTTGCGATAAGGGCCACGAAATATTCTGTTGTATGGGGTAGTCGATGCCGAAGTTATTATCCTGGCACATCGACAATGTTTTCAGGCTCTGTAGTTGATTTATCTAATCGCAAAGTAGTAAAAAAGTGCGACGATGTAAGGCCATGATTTAATAGTTAATGTTGGCAGGTTTCTTTTATAAGAGCTTGCAAGGGCAGTAAGGCCACGCATCAAAGAGTATATGTCGCAAGGGGAAGTGTACTTGTTTAGGTCGCCATTCTTGAGATTTATTATCAAGCTGGCTGGGTTTATTTAACGATAAATAGAGGAAAGTGTTAGTCAGTATCAGCATCCAATATTATCAGTGATAAACGTGTACATTTAAAATGTAGTATCAACAGCAGTACAAAATTGTTAAGTCTATTAATGTTAAATCTGAAGTTTGTAGTAACTTAAAGCCCTGGCTGCAACGGTCAGGGCTTTTATTATCTATATATCAATACCTTACCTTTTCGCACGGCCGCACCGGTTCAACATTTCACCTGTTGATGGGTATTAAATAAATTAATGCTTGCTTAATGATTAGAAGTAGGGCTACTATAGCGACATCGGTTTGGAACACAGACCTTATGCAAGCAGTTTTAGTAAAGCAGTTCTCAGTTCAAGCGTTATCCTCAGATACTCTTCATCGTGAGCCTCCTCCTAAGTGCCCCATAAGTTAATTTCTGCAAAACAGGCCATCTTCGCTGCATAAGCGGCTCAAAAACATGAAAGGAAGTATCTATGTCTAACAAAATGACTGGTTTAGTAAAATGGTTTAACTCTGATAAAGGCTTCGGCTTTATCACTCCTCAGGACGGTAGCAAAGATGTATTTGTGCATTTTTCAGCCATCCAGAGCAACGATTTCAAAACCTTAGACGAAGGTCAAAAAGTGGAGTTCTCTGTTGAGAACGGCGCTAAAGGTCCGTCTGCTGTTAACGTTATCGCGCTGTAATTGCCGATAATCTCACGAACGCTTACGATAGCGATGAAGGCCAGAGCCTGAGCAGTTAAGTGCCAGTGAAGAAAAAACCCGCGAAAGCGGGTTTTTTCGTTTGTGCGATCTCCTCAGATTTACAACACCTGAGACGCCCTTCCCAGATAGCTGTCCCAGTCTTTCCACACGGGTTGTAATCCCTGTGCAATCAATGCGTCGGCAACGGCTTGCGGTCGACGATCGTCGTGCGGAGAGAACTGTTCCAGTTCAGGATGATTATCAGCGTAACCACCGGGTTGCGTTTTCGAGAAAGCGCTGACGTTGTTGATCGCCAGTGGGATCACATGGTCGCGGAACCACGGCGATTCACGGGTGGAAAGCGACAGTTCAATGTCCGGCGACAGCAAGCGAAATGCACAAATGGTTTGCACCAACTGGCGTTCATCCATAATTGACGCCGGCTCTACACCTCCGGTACACGGACGTAGTCTCGGGAAGGAGATGGAGTAACGGCTCTGCCAGTAATGTTGCTGCATCCACAGCAGATGCTCGGCGACCATATAACAATCAACCCGCCAGCTATCGGACAAACCAATCAACGCGCCCAGGCCGATTTTATCGATACCTGCGCGGCCCAGTCTGTCTGGCGTGTCCAGCCGCCAGAAGAAATCCTGTTTTTTCCCTTTCAGATGGTGCCGCGCATAAACCGCTTCATGGTAGCTCTCCTGATACACCATCACGCCATCCAGTCCCAGCGTCTTCAGCTCCGCATATTCAGCCTCTGACAGCGGCTGTACTTCCATCTGTAATGAGGCGAACTGGCGGCGAATAGCGGGTAAGTGGCGACGAAAGTAATCCATCCCCACTTTTGCCTGATGTTCACCGGTGACCAGCAGCAGGTGCTCGAAACCCAGCTCGCGGATGGCCGCGCACTCCCGGCTAATCTCATCTTCGTCCAGTGTTTTGCGTTTAATACGGTTGCTCATAGAGAAGCCGCAGTAGGTGCAGTCATTGGCACACAGATTAGAGAGATACAGCGGGACGTAAAAACTGACGGTGTTGCCAAAGCGCTGGCGAGTAAGTTTCTGCGCCCGCTGCGCCAGCGGCTCCAGATAGGCGGTGGCGGCAGGGGAGAGCAAGGCCATCAAGTCATCGCGTGTGAGTTGCGAGGCATTGATCGCCCGTTCCACATCCGCCGCGGTTTTACTGTGGATGCGCAGGCGGATGTCGTCCCAGTCCAGTTGTCGCCAGCGATCGGCGAAAGTTTTCATGAGAGGGCCTCCAGAAACCCAGTGAGTGGGCTGGTGGGACTTGCCTGCGAACTTTTTCTTCCTGGTACCGCCTGGCGCGCCAGCAGACCCGCTTCAACGGCCAGGCGGAAGGCGGTTGCCATCATCACCGGGCTGTCAGCCACGGCAATGGCTGTGTTGACCAGCACCGCATCGGCCCCCATCTCCAGCGCCTGCGTAGCGTGGCTGGGAACACCGATGCCGGCATCGACTACCACCGGCACGGTCGCCTGCTGGATAATAATCTCCAGCATCGCTTTGGTTTCCAGCCCCTGATTAGAACCGATGGGCGCGCCGAGCGGCATCACCGCCGCACAACCAACTTCTTCTAACCGTTTGCACAGTACCGGGTCTGCGCTGCAGTAGGGCAGTACCACAAAGCCCTGCTTTACCAGTGCTTCGGCGGCTTTCAGCGTTTCGATGGGGTCCGGCAGTAGCCAGCGAGCGTCAGGGTGGATTTCCAGCTTCAGCCAGTGTGTCCCTAGCGCTTCACGCGCCAGTTGGGCGGCAAAGATAGCTTCCTCTGCCGTTTTGGCCCCAGAAGTGTTAGGCAGCAGCGTGACGCCGGCTTCGATAAGCGGTGTCAGAATCGCGTCGTTGTGCTGTCGTAGATCCACGCGCTTCATTGCCAGCGTCACCAGTTGGCTGCCGGAGGCGCGAATCGCCTCGACCATCAGCTGCGATGAAGCAAATTTTCCGGTGCCGGTGAACAGATGCGAATCAAACGTTTTGTCGGCAATACGTAACATATCAACCCCCTGCAATAACCTGAAAAAGCAGGATCTGATCGCCTTCCTGCACGATTTGCTGTTGCCACTGCTCACGTGGCAGGATCTGCTGATTGAGCGCCAGCGCCATTCCCGGTTTATGCTGATTAAGCTGTGTCAGCAGTTCGCTGATGGTTTGCCCCTCGGCGCACTGCATTGGCTCATCATTGAACTGAATCTGCATGTTGCCCTCCGCATACCGGGCAACCGTTCGCGCGGCGTAACGCCAGGCTACGCCATTGGCTGGTTTTACCGTCAAACAGGCGTAACTCGCCGCTCGGGGTTTCAATTCCGCTGAGTAATTTGATTGCTTCCAGAGCCTGCAAGGTTCCCATCACCCCGACGACCGGGCCCACAATGCCTGCAGTGCGGCAGTTGCGCTCTGGCTCCGCATCATCCGGCCACAGGCAGCGATAACACCCCTGTTCCCAGGGCGGAGTCAGCACCATTAATTGGCCGCCGAAACCGACGGCACTGGCGGTAATGAGTGGCGTATTTAGCGCCACGCAGGCGGAGTTAATCTGCTGGCGGGTTGCCATGTTGTCAGTACAGTCGAGCACCACGTCGGCACGTGCTACCGCATGTCTGAGCGCATCACCTTGCAGACGTTGCTGGAGCGCCACCACGTCGATATCCGGGTTGAGGCGGGTGAGCCGCTGCTGTGCGACTTGCGATTTGGCGCGGGCGATATCATCCGTGGAAAACAGGATCTGGCGCTGCAGGTTACTCAGATGAATATCGTCATCGTCGACCAGCGTCAGCTTGCCGACGCCCGCACCTGCCAGATACAGTGCGGCAGGTGAACCTAGCCCACCTAACCCGACAATCAGCACATGGCTTGCGTTCAGCTTTTGCTGGCCTTCAATCGCAATATCGCCAAGCAGGATCTGCCGGCTATAGCGCATAAAGTCGCGGTCATTCATCGCCCGCTCCTGCGATATCCAGTAGCTGGGCCATGGCGGTCTGCCAGTCAGCCGCCTGGGTAATGGCGCTGACGACAGCAATGCTGCCGACGCCAGTTGCCAGCACTGCCGGAGCACGCTCAAGGCTGATGCCGCCAATGGCGACGGTCGGGTAATCCGCCAGCCGCTCAATATGACTTGCCAACTGTGTCAGCCCCTGCGGGGGGGAAGGCATCTGCTTAGTTTGCGTGGGGAAGACATGGCCCAGTGCGATATAAGAAGGGCGAGCGGCGAGCGCGACGTCTATCTCCATATCATCGTGAGTGGAAACACCAAGGCGTAGCCCCGCCGCCTGAATCGCTTTCAGGTCGGTGGTTTCCAGGTCTTCCTGGCCCAGATGTACGCCGTAAGCGCGGTGCTTAATTGCCAGACGCCAGTAATCGTTGATAAACAGCCGGGCGTCATAGCGACGCCCCAGGTTAATGGCTGCTATGACGTCGGCTTCGACCTCTTCATCATGTTTGTCTTTGATACGCAACTGGATAGTACGCACGCCTGCCTGCAGCAGGCGTTCAATCCATTGCACGCTGTCCACCACTGGGTAAAGCCCGAGGCGGAACGGCACTGTCGGGAAATCAGGTTGGTACATTACGCCTCCTCTTTTTTGAGGTAGATTTCACCGCCTTTGGCGCGGAAGTTCTCCGACATATCCGCCATGCCGACTTCAATCGTTTGTGCAGCAGCGTAGTCGCGAACCTCCTGGCTGATTTTCATCGAGCAGAACTTCGGCCCGCACATGGAGCAGAAGTGGGCGACCTTGCCGGACTCCTGCGGCAGGGTTTCATCGTGGTAGGCGCGGGCGGTGAATGGGTCGAGCGCGAGGTTAAACTGGTCTTCCCAGCGGAATTCGAAACGCGCTTTCGACATGGCGTTATCGCGGATCTGCGCGCCCGGATGACCTTTTGCTAAGTCAGCTGCGTGGGCGGCAATCTTGTAGGTAATCAACCCTTGCTTCACATCTTCTTTGTTCGGCAGGCCGAGGTGCTCTTTTGGCGTGACGTAGCACAGCATCGCGCAGCCAAACCAGCCGATCATCGCCGCACCGATCCCGGAAGTGAAGTGGTCATAGCCCGGTGCGATATCGGTCGTCAACGGCCCTAAAGTGTAGAACGGCGCTTCATGGCAGTGCTCCAGCTCTTCGGTCATGTTGCGCTGGATCATATGCATGGGCACATGACCCGGGCCTTCAATCATCACCTGCACGTCATATTCCCAGGCGATTTTGGTCAGTTCACCCAGCGTATGCAGCTCAGAGAACTGTGCTTCGTCGTTGGCATCCTGAATCGAGCCCGGACGCAGGCCGTCGCCCAGCGACAGCGCAACGTCATAGGCGGCGCAGATTTCACAGATCTCGCGGAAATGCTCAAACAGAAAGTTCTCTTTGTGATGGGAGAGACACCACTTCGCCATAATAGAACCACCGCGTGAGACAATACCGGTCAGGCGTTTGGCGGTCATCGGCACGTAGCGCAGCAGTACGCCTGCATGAATGGTGAAATAGTCAACGCCCTGTTCGGCCTGCTCCAGCAGCGTGTCGCGGAAGGCTTCCCAGGTGAGATCCTCGGCGATCCCGTTGACCTTTTCCAGCGCCTGGTAGATCGGTACGGTACCAATTGGCACTGGGCTGTTACGCAGGATCCATTCACGGGTTTCATGAATATAACGACCTGTGGAGAGATCCATTACGGTATCCGCGCCCCAGCGCGTCGACCACACCAGCTTCTCAACCTCTTCTTCGATGGAGGAGGTGACTGCTGAATTACCGATGTTGGCGTTCACCTTCACCAGGAAATTACGGCCGATAATCATCGGTTCTGATTCCGGGTGGTTGATGTTGGCTGGAATAATGGCGCGTCCGGCAGCGACCTCGTCACGCACGAATTCCGGGGTGATGTTTTCCGGCAGACGTGCGCCAAAATTCATCCCCGGATGCTGGTGGCGCAATACTTCACTGCGAATACGCTCACGGCCCATGTTTTCACGGATGGCGATAAACTCCACCTCTGGGGTAACGATCCCCTGGCGAGCGTAGTGTAGCTGGGTCACGCACTTACCGGCCTTGGCACGTTTTGGCGTCAGCAGGCCCGTAAAACGCAGTTCATCAAGGCCGTCATCGGCCAGACGTTCTTTGGTGTAAGCCGAGCTGCGGTCGTCTAATTCTTCGCTATCGTTACGTGCCGCAATCCACGCCTGGCGCAGTTTTGCCAGACCCTGCTGGACGTTAATCGCCACGTCAGGGTCGCCGTACGGCCCAGAGGTGTCGTACACCGGCACGGCTTCGTTCTCTTCGAACTGCGGATTGTCTTTGCTTCCACCAATCAGCGTCGGGCTGAGCTGAATTTCGCGCATCGGAATGCGGATATCCGGCTGCGAACCGGTAATATAAATGCGTTTTGAGTTAGGGAAGGCGGTCCCTTCCAGGGTATCGATAAAGTGTTGGGCTTGAGCGCGCTGTTCGCGGCGTGATGGTTTAGTAGTGGCAGACATAGCTCATTCCAAATAAAAGTAAGGATATGGCTTGTCAGACGACGGATGAAGCAAGAGAGAAGCTCGCCCGGGGGCGATGCTATTGCAGATTGACTCTTGTTCCCTTCGCAGGTTTTA
This sequence comes from Citrobacter sp. RHBSTW-00671, assembly GCF_014103415.1. Classification (NCBI taxonomy): domain Bacteria; kingdom Pseudomonadati; phylum Pseudomonadota; class Gammaproteobacteria; order Enterobacterales; family Enterobacteriaceae; genus Citrobacter; species Citrobacter sp. RHBSTW-00671. The sequence continues at coordinate 226,907 of NZ_JABXPR010000001.1, read as the reverse complement.
ACCTGATCAGGTTCCGCGGATCCCGAATTAACGGTCTCAGCCTTTTCCACTCATGCTGCTGTGGAAAATAAGCACTCCGACAAGAAGTAACCTCAGTAAAGAGGTAATGAATGTAAACTACGCGTTAATGCCGTAAATCTCAAGCATGACGTTTGAGAGTGCTACTCTCGTGCATCGCGTCAAATACCAGCATGATCAGATTATCTTCCAGCACGAATCGGGCTTCTAGCGCTTCGCCGAGATCCGATAAAACCTGTTGAAATTCAAGGAAATTATCATGATCAATCGCAGTTTCCAGGCTGGAGTCATAGTAGTCCATGATCAGCTGCGTATTGGCTTCCAGTAGCGGCCAAATTTTTGTGGCTTTTAAAAGCTGCCCGTTCCCTTCCAATTTATGGAGAATACGTTCATAAATACTGAAGTGTCCGGTGGAGAGGTAATCGACCAGGCTCTGACAAAAATCATCCAGCGCTTTTTCATTGAGTCGCATGTACGATTCTTTGCCAGGCTTAATGCCAACCAGATTGTAGTAAGCCACGAGCAGGTGCTTACGTACATGTAGCCAGCGATCAACCAGTTTATTACTTCCTCCGACGTGCTCCGTCAGGCTTTCCAGCTGGTTTAGCATGATTGACTCCGCAAGATGGTGTTTAGGAACTGCTCATCCGTAAATGTAAAAATAATGTAAACAACATGCCTGTGAAGCAAAGGTTGCGCAAGAGATATGGATCGTATAATTGAAAAATTAGATAGCGGCTGGTGGATCGTCAGTCATGAGCAAAAGTTATGGTTACCTCATGGCGAGCTACCTTATGGCGACGCAGCCCGTTTTGATCTGATTGGTCAGCGCGCGCTGCCAATAGGCGAGTGGGAAGGGGAGACTGTCTGGCTGGTGCAGCAGCAGCGTCGACACGATATGGGGTCGGTGCGCCAGGTCATTGACCAGGATGTTGGCCTGTTTCAACTGGCCGGACGCGGCGTACAGCTGGCAGAGTTCTATCGCTCGCATAAATTCTGCGGCTACTGCGGCCATTCCATGCACCCGAGTAAAACGGAGTGGGCGATGCTCTGTAGCCACTGCCGTGAACGTTATTACCCGCAAATTGCTCCCTGCATAATCGTCGCTATTCGCCGAGATGATTCCATCCTGCTTGCCCAACATGTTCGCCATCGTAACGGCGTGCATACCGTACTGGCGGGTTTTGTCGAAGTGGGCGAGACCCTGGAACAGGCGGTAGCGCGTGAAGTCATGGAAGAGAGCGGCATTAAGGTGAAAAACCTGCGCTATGTCACTTCTCAGCCATGGCCATTCCCGCAGTCTTTGATGACCGCATTTATGGCAGAGTATGATAGCGGCGAAATCGTCATCGACCCGAAAGAGCTGCTGGAAGCGAACTGGTATCGCTATGACGATTTACCGCTATTGCCTCCGCCGGGTACCGTCGCGCGTCGATTGATTGAAGATACTGTGGCAATGTGTCGGGCTGAGTACGAGTAAAGAGCGAGTGGTGATACACTGACGGACTGACGCAATAAGGAACTGCAAAAATGACCGAACTGAAGAACGATCGTTATCTGCGTGCGCTGCTGCGCCAGCCCGTTGATGTCACTCCGGTATGGATGATGCGCCAGGCGGGCCGCTATCTACCGGAATACAAAGCTACCCGTGCCGAAGCGGGCGATTTTATGGCGTTGTGCAAAAATGCCGAGCTGGCCTGCGAAGTCACGCTGCAGCCGCTGCGTCGCTATAAACTTGATGCCGCGATCCTCTTTTCGGACATTCTGACTATCCCGGATGCGATGGGGCTCGGGCTGTATTTTGAAGCAGGAGAAGGTCCACGCTTCACCTCTCCGATTACCAGCAAGGCTGACGTCGACAAACTGCCGATCCCTGACCCGGAAGATGGGCTGGGCTACGTGATGAACGCAGTGCGTACCATTCGGCGTGAGCTGAAAGGTGAAGTGCCGCTGATCGGCTTCTCCGGCAGCCCGTGGACGCTGGCGACCTATATGGTTGAAGGTGGCAGTAGCAAAGCGTTTACCGTGATTAAAAAGATGATGTATGCCGATCCAAAAGCGCTACATCTGTTGCTTGATAAGCTGGCGAAAAGCGTCACCCTGTACCTTAACGCGCAGATTAAAGCGGGCGCGCAGTCGGTGATGATTTTCGACACCTGGGGCGGCGTGCTGACCGGTCGCGACTATCAGCAGTTCTCTTTGTATTACATGCATAAAATTGTCGACGGTCTGCTGCGTGAAAACGACGGTCGTCGTGTCCCCGTGACGCTGTTTACCAAAGGCGGCGGTCAGTGGCTGGAAGCGATGGCGGAAACTGGCTGCGATGCGCTGGGTCTTGACTGGACCACTGACATTGCTGACGCGCGTCGCCGCGTAGGCCACAAGGTGGCGCTGCAGGGCAATATGGACCCGTCGATGTTGTATGCACCACCGGCGCGTATCGAAGAAGAAGTGGCAACGATTCTGGCTGGATTTGGTCAGGGTGAAGGTCATGTCTTTAACCTGGGTCACGGTATTCACCAGGACGTGCCGCCGGAACATGCGGGTGTCTTCGTGGAGGCGGTACATCGGTTGTCGGCGCAGTACCACCGCTAAGGAACCAATATGGATCTCGCGTCGCTTCGTGCGCAGCAGCTTGAACTGGCCTCTTCGGTTTCCCGAGAGGATCGCCTTGAAATCAATCCGCCGGTTCTGATTGGTGGAGCGGATGTCGGGTTTGAGCAGGGCGGTGAAGTGACGCGGGCTGCGATGGTCCTGCTGAAATATCCCACGCTGGAGCTGGTTGAATACAAGGTGGCGCGTATTGCCACCACCATGCCGTATATTCCCGGCTTTCTCTCCTTTCGTGAAACTCCCGCGCTGATGGCCGCCTGGCAACAGCTGTCACAAAAGCCGGACCTGCTGTTTGTCGATGGGCACGGCATTTCCCATCCGCGCCGTCTGGGCGTCGCCAGTCATTTTGGTCTGCTGGTGGATGTTCCGACGATTGGTGTGGCGAAAAAACGACTGTGCGGCAAGTTTGAACCGCTCGCCGCCGAACCCGGTGCGCTAGCGCCGCTGCTGGATAAAGGCGAACAGCTGGCATGGGTCTGGCGTAGCAAAGCGCGCTGTAACCCGTTGTTTATTTCTACGGGTCACCGCGTGAGCATGGACAGTGCCCTGGCGTGGGTGCAGCGCTGTATGAACGGCTATCGTCTGCCAGAACCAACACGCTGGGCAGATGCGGTAGCATCTGAACGCCCGGCTTTTACGCGGCTTGCAGCAAAAAAGGCCCATATCGGGTAAACTGCCGCTAATTTCCGTATTTGAGAGCTCATCATGTTACAAAACCCGATTCACTTGCGTCTGGAGAAGCTGGAAAGCTGGCAGCACGTTACGTTTATGGCCTGCCTGTGCGAGCGCATGTATCCCAACTACGCGATGTTCTGCAAGCAAACTGAATTTGGCGATGGGCAGATTTATCGTCGAATCCTGGATTTGATTTGGGAAGCGCTGACGGTTAAAGATGCCAAAATCAATTTTGACAGCCAACTGGAAAAGTTTGAAGAGGCTATCCCGTCGGCAGATGATTACGATCTGTACGGTGTTTATCCTGCGATTGATGCCTGCGTGGCATTAAGCGAACTGATGCATTCACGTCTGAGTGGCGAAACGCTGGAACATGCTATTGAAGTCAGTAAGGCTTCAATTACCACTGTCGCGATGCTGGAAATGACCCAGGCCGGTCGCGAAATGACCGATGAAGAGCTAAAAGAAAACCCTGCCGTTGAGCAAGAATGGGATATTCAGTGGGAAATATTCCGACTTTTGGCTGACTGTGAAGAACGCGATATTGAGCTGATAAAAGGGCTGCGAGCAGACCTGCGCGAGGCTGGCGAGAGCAATATTGGTATAAATTTTCAGCAATGACACAACAAAACGTGATTTAACGCCTGATTTGTCGTGCCTGAAGGCTTCCCATCCGCCCCCCGTCTGGTCTACATTTGGGGGGCGAAAAAAAGTGGCTATCGGTGCGTGTATGCAGGAGAGTGCTTTTCTGGCATTTCCGTCGCACTCGATGCTTAGCAAGCGATAAACACATTGTAAGGATAACTTATGAACAAGACTCAACTGATTGATGTAATTGCAGACAAAGCAGAACTGTCTAAAACACAGGCTAAAGCTGCTCTGGAATCCACCCTGGCTGCTATTACTGAGTCTCTGAAAGAAGGCGATGCTGTACAACTGGTTGGTTTCGGTACCTTCAAAGTGAACCACCGTGCTGAGCGCACTGGCCGCAACCCGCAGACCGGTAAAGAAATCAAAATCGCCGCAGCTAACGTACCGGCATTTGTTTCTGGTAAAGCACTGAAAGACGCGGTTAAGTAATTCGCGTGGCAGTGAACAGTTTTAACGAAGGGGCGGTTTCGCCCCTTTTGTCCATCTGGCGTCATACGCTCTGGCTTTCAGGTGTGCTGTTGCTGTCGGCCTGTAGTCGTCATTCCGAGCTTCCTCCGTTCACGGCCAGCGGTTATGTTGGCGAGCAGGGGGCGGTACGCGTCTGGCGTAAAGATTCCAGTGACGATGTTCACTTGCTCTCGGTATTGAGTCCGTGGCGTAACGGCGATACCACCACCAGTGAATACCGCTGGCAGGGAGATACGCTCTCACTGATAGAACTCAATGTTTACAGTAAACCGCCGGAACATATTCGCATCCGCTTCGATGACCGCGGCGAACTGAGTTTCATGCAACGTGAAGTCGACGGGCAAAAGCAGCAGCTTTCCAGCGATCAAATCGCGTTGTACCGCTATCGTGCCGATCAAATCCGCAAGACCAGCGATGCGCTGCGTCAGGGGCGTGTGGTTTTACATCAGGGACGCTGGCATGGTGCTGAACGCACGGTTACTACGTGTGAAGGCGAGACAATTAAGCCCGATTTAGATTCGTGGGCGATAAGTCATATTGAGCGCCGCCAGAGCCACTCGTCAGTCGACGTGAGCGTGGCATGGCTGGAAGCGCCCGAAGGGTCCCAGCTACTGCTGGTTGCCAATGAGGATTTTTGTCACTGGCAGCCGAAAGAGAAAACATTTTAACGTCGGATGGTGACGCAAATGCGTCTTATCCATCTGTAGGCCTGATTAGCATAGCGCCATCAGGCATTAAGTCCTTTACCAGTGCCCCATCCCCATATGACCACCGCCGCGATAGTTACCGCCGCATCCGCCGTAGCCCATTCCTGCTCCACGAGGTATGCCCGCCTGCGCCATTGCGACATCGCGCTTAACACGCTGCTCATCCAGCGACTGATTCAACGACTCCATCTCTTTTGCTACCGCATTAATTTTTGCCGTGTCTGGCGAACTGGCTGTTAGCAACGCGTTGTACTCGTAGCGTTTGGAGGTCAGCTGTTGGCGTAAGGCGCTGGTCTGCGCGTAGTAATCATCATAGATTTTCTGCGCCGCCGCCTGCTGTTCGGTGGTCATAGGTGTACCGCCACGTTGCTGCATACCATCACCATACCCCCAGTGATGTTGTGCCAGCGCCGGGGTGGAACCCAGAGCAACCAGCGAGAGTACAATCAGCGCCAGTTTATTATTCCGTTTCATCATTCGTTCTCCTGTTGGTTATCTTACATTCCTTGTTGCATCTTCCGTGCCAGACTGGAGATCCCCCGTTCTGTAGGCATCACGCGTGGTTTGCATGGCACAAAGCGAGTAAAAATGACTCGCCCGAGCGTAACCAACGGGTCATTTTTACCCGCTGACTTTCAGCGGATTGTGTCCGAGGGCAGGGTTATCAGGGGTAAAAAATGGCATGATTTCTGCTGTATACCTGAAACGAAGAAAGGAAACGGTGGGAAAGGAAGTGCATATGCGTCTGTATAAAGACACGGCGGCAAAGTGGTTGAGCCGACTCTTGCTGGCGGCAATCCTGATTTTAGTTGGCTGGTTTTCTATCATGACCATTCGGGACTATGGCCGTGAAAGTGACGCTGCCCGGCAAACGCTGCTGGAAAAAGGCAGTGTGCTGATCCGTGCTCTGGAGTCCGGTACGCGCGTAGGCATGGGCATGCGCATGCATCATGCCCAGCAGCAGACGCTACTGGAGGAAATGGCCGTACAGCCTGGCGTGCTATGGTTTGCCGTCGTCGATGAGCATGGTGTCATTATTACCCACAGCAATTCCGCGATGGTCGGTAAAACGCTCTATTCATCGGATGTCCTGCGACAGCTTAGTCCTGGGGATCAAGAAAGCTGGCGGAATATTGAAATTCCAGCGAGGGATGGTGAAAAAACGCCGGCCCTGGAAATTTATCGCCAGTTTCAGCCACTGTATGGTCCTGGGCGACATGGCATGGCGCGTTGTGCCAGCAATGACGGACAGATAACCACGCCTTCACAAACCATTTTTATCGCCTTTGATGCCAGCGATCTGGCGGCGACCCAGGCAAGAGAGTGGCGTAACACGCTGATAGTCCTCTCTGCGCTGGCGGCCGTGCTGCTGGCCACCGTGCTGACGTTTTTCTGGTATCAGCGCTATCAGCGTTCGTACAAGGAATTGCAGGATGCGATGAATCGTAAAGAAAAACTGATGGCGCTTGGGCATCTGGCGGCTGGGGTTGCACATGAAATTCGTAATCCGCTGTCTTCCATCAAAGGTCTGGCAAAGTATTTTGCCGAACGTACTCCGGCAGGAGGCGAGTCGCACGAGCTGGCGCAGGTGATGGCGAAAGAGGCAGACCGCTTAAATCGGGTGGTGAGCGAACTCCTTGAATTGGTGAAACCTGCGCACCTTGCGCTCCAGAAAGTGGATCTCAATGAGGTCATCACCCACTCATTGCATCTGGTAAGTCAGGATGCTCAAAGTCGGGAAATTCAGCTACGGTTTACGGTAAATCCTGCACTACCCATTATTCAGGCCGATCCTGACCGGCTAACGCAGGTCCTACTGAATCTGTATCTGAACGCCATTCATGCGATTGGCCATCAGGGCACGATTACGGTTGAAGCGAGTGAATGCAGCGCCGAACGCGTTAAAATTATGGTTGCCGATAGCGGAAAGGGGATTGCAGCGGAACAGCTGGAGGCCATTTTTACGCCTTACTTCACGACTAAAGCTGACGGAACCGGCCTCGGGCTGGCGGTTGTGCAGAACATAGTCGAACAGCACGGTGGTACCATTCAGGTGGCAAGCGTTGAGGGCAAAGGCGCGACCTTTACCCTTTGGCTGCCGACCAAAGCGAAACAACAGGATTAACAAGGATGACGCGCAGAAAAATCACTATTCTGGTGGTTGATGACGATATCAGCCACTGCACCATTTTACAGGCGCTGCTGCGCGGCTGGGGTTATGAGGTTGCGCTGGCCTATAGCGGGCGCGCGGCGCTGGAACAGGTGCGCGAACGCGTATTTGATTTAGTACTGTGCGATGTGCGCATGGCGGAAATGGACGGCATCGCAACGCTCAAAGAGATTAAAGCGCTGAATCCGGCGATTCCGGTATTGATTATGACGGCTTTCTCCAGTGTGGAGACCGCCGTAGAAGCACTGAAAACCGGTGCGCTGGATTACTTAATCAAACCGCTGGATTTTGACCGTCTGCAGGACACGCTGGAAAAGGCGCTGGCGCATACGCGGGAAAGCGGTGCGGAACTGCCGTCGGCAACGGCTGCGCAGTTTGGCATGATTGGCAACAGTCCGGCGATGCAGAAGTTGCTCAATGAGATAGCGATGGTTGCGCCCTCGGATGCGACGGTGCTGATTCATGGAGACTCTGGCACGGGCAAAGAGCTGGTGGCTCGGGCACTGCATGCCAGCAGCGCACGCAGTGAGAAACCGCTGGTGACGCTCAACTGCGCGGCGCTGAATGAGTCGCTGCTGGAGTCTGAGCTGTTTGGTCATGAGAAAGGCGCCTTTACCGGTGCGGATAAACGCCGGGAAGGGCGCTTTGTTGAAGCCGATGGCGGCACGTTATTTCTTGATGAGATTGGCGATATCTCACCGCTGATGCAAGTTCGCCTGTTGCGAGCGATTCAGGAGCGGGAAGTGCAGCGTGTTGGCAGCAATCAGACTATTGCGGTTGATGTTCGGCTGATTGCCGCCACGCATCGCTGCCTCGCGGAAGAAGTCAGCGCCGGGCGCTTTCGTCAGGATCTCTACTATCGCCTGAACGTCGTCACCATTGAAATGCCTGCCTTACGCCAGCGTCGGGAAGATATTCCGCTGCTGGCTGAGCATTTTCTCCAGCGTTTTGCCGAACGTAATCGCAAAGCGGTGAAAGGCTTTACGCCACAGGCGATGGATCTGCTGATCCACTACGATTGGCCGGGGAATATTCGCGAGCTGGAAAATGCAATTGAACGGGCGGTAGTGTTGCTGACGGGGGAATATATCTCTGAGCGTGAGCTGCCGATGGCAATTGCGGCGACGCCGATAAAAGCAGAGTTCAGTGGTGAGATCCAACCGCTGGTGGATGTTGAAAAAGAGGTGATCCTGGCGGCGCTGGAAAAAACGGGCGGCAACAAAACCGAAGCCGCCCGTCAGTTAGGCATTACGCGCAAAACGCTGCTGGCGAAAATTTCGCGTTAGCGCTGTTCGCGTTCAATGGCACGCCAGCCGATGTCGTTACGGCTGAAGCTGCCATCCCAGCGGATGTCAGTCATCAGGGCGTAAGCGCGTTTCTGCGCTTCAGCCACGGTATGACCCAGGGCGGTGGCGCACAGGACGCGACCGCCGTTGGTCAGCACGCGATCGTCATCTGACAATTTCGTACCCGCATGGAATACTTTAGCGCCTTCGATTTCTTCCAGCGGCAAACCGTGGATCTCATCCCCGGTGTGGTAGTTGCCAGGGTAACCGCCCGCAGCAATCACCACGCCCAGAGAAGCGCGTTCGTCCCACTCGGAGGTTTTCTCATCCAGCTTGCCCTCGCAGGCGGCCAGGCAAAGATCCACCAGATCCGACTTCATGCGCAGCATGATCGGCTGAGTTTCCGGATCGCCAAAGCGGCAGTTGAACTCGATAACCTTCGGGTTGCCCTGCTTGTCGATCATCAGACCGGCATACAGGAAACCGGTGTAGGTATTCCCTTCCGCCGCCATGCCTTTCACGGTTGGCCAGATGATGCGTTCCATGGTGCGCTGGTGCACTTCATCGGTCACCACTGGCGCCGGAGAGTAAGCCCCCATGCCGCCGGTGTTCGGCCCGGTGTCACCGTTGCCTACGCGTTTATGATCCTGGCTGGTGGCCATCGGCAGGACGTGCTCGCCGTCGACCATCACGATAAAGCTTGCCTCTTCGCCGTCGAGGAACTCTTCGATGACGATGCGGTGACCCGCGTCGCCAAACGCGTTACCGGCCAGCATATCGTGGACGGCGGCTTCCGCTTCTTCGAGCGTCATCGCTACGATAACGCCTTTACCGGCGGCCAGGCCGTCAGCTTTGATAACGATCGGCGCGCCTTTCTCACGCAGATAGGCCAACGCCGGCTCAATCTCAGTGAAGTTCTGATACTCCGCCGTCGGGATGTTATGACGGGCGAGGAAATCTTTGGTGAAGGCTTTAGAGCCTTCCAACTGCGCAGCGCCTTCGGTTGGCCCGAAGATCTTAAGATCTGCGGCGCGGAAGGCATCGACCACGCCAATCACCAGCGGCGCTTCCGGGCCGACGATGGTCAGGTCAATCTTCTCGTTCTGGGCAAAGCTCAGCAGTGCCGGAATATCGGTTACCGCGATAGCCACGTTTTGCAGTGCAGGTTCCAGTGCGGTGCCTGCGTTACCCGGTGCAACAAAAACGGTATCCACCAGTGGGGATTGTGCGGCCTTCCAGGCCAGCGCGTGCTCGCGCCCGCCGTTACCAATCACTAATACTTTCATCGTCTGCTCCGTGGATTAATGGCGGAAGTGGCGCATGTCGGTGAAGATCATCGCGATGCCGTGTTCGTCGGCGGCGGCAATCACCTCTTCGTCGCGGATAGAACCGCCAGGCTGGATTACGCAGCTCACACCAACGGCGGCAGCGGCATCAATGCCATCGCGGAACGGGAAGAAGGCGTCGGAAGCCATGGCGGAACCTTTCACTTCCAGACCTTCATCAGAAGCTTTAATGCCCGCAATTTTGGCGGAGTAAACGCGGCTCATCTGGCCTGCGCCTATCCCGATGGTCATGTTCTCTTTGGCATACACAATGGCGTTGGATTTGACGAACTTAGCCACTTTCCAGCAGAACAGCGCATCACGCAGCTCTTGTTCGGTCGGCTGGCGTTTAGAGACCACGCGCAGTTCGCCTTCGCTCACCATACCTAAGTCGCGATCCTGCACCAGCAGGCCGCCGTTCACGCGTTTGAAGTCGAGGCCCGGCACGCGCTGTGCCCACTGGCCGCAGGTCAGGACGCGAACGTTTTGTTTAGCGGCGGTGATCTTCAGCGCTTCTTCAGTTGCGGATGGGGCGATAATTACTTCCACGAACTGGCGGGAGATAATGGCCTGCGCGGTTTCAGCATCCAGCTCGCGGTTAAAGGCGATGATGCCGCCGAACGCGGAGGTTGGGTCTGTTTTATAAGCGCGGTCGTAAGCGTCAAGAATAGAGGTGCTTACCGCGACGCCGCATGGGTTCGCGTGCTTAACGATAACACAGGCCGGTTCGCTGAATTCTTTCACGCACTCCAGCGCCGCGTCGGTATCGGCGATGTTGTTATAAGAGAGCGCTTTGCCCTGAACCTGCTGCGCGGTGGCAACGGACGCTTCTTTGACGTTCTCTTCTATATAGAAGGCTGCCTGCTGGTGGCTGTTCTCGCCGTAGCGCATATCCTGCTTCTTGATGAAGTTCAGGTTCAGCGTACGCGGGAAGCGACCAGCGGCTTCTTTGCTTTCACCGTGGTACGCCGGGACCATGCTGCCGAAGTAGTTGGCAATCATGCTGTCGTAGGCAGCGGTGTGTTCGAAAGCTTTAATGGCGAGATCGAAACGGGTGTCGAGGGTCAGAGAGCCTTCGTTAGCATCCATCTCTTTAATAATGGCGTCGTAGTCGCTGCTCTTCACCACGATGGCAACATCTTTATGGTTCTTGGCGGCGGAGCGAACCATGGTTGGGCCACCGATATCGATGTTCTCTACTGCATCTTCCAGCGAGCAGCCTTCACGGGCAACGGTCTCGGCGAACGGATACAGGTTAACGACAACCATATCGATAGGGGCAATGTGGTGCTGTTCCATAATGGCATCGTCCTGACCGCGACGACCGAGGATGCCACCGTGTACTTTTGGATGCAGGGTCTTTACGCGTCCATCCATCATTTCCGGGAAACCGGTGTAATCGGAAACTTCGGTCACCGGCAGACCTTTATCTGCTAACAGGCGGGCGGTGCCACCTGTTGAAAGCAGTTCCACACCGCGTGCGGAAAGTGCCTGAGCGAATTCGATGATACCGGCCTTGTCAGAAACACTGAGCAGAGCGCGGCGGACTGGACGACGTTGTTGCATGGTAAATCCCCTGGATTTGACTATTACAGAGAGCGTTAGGTGAATTCTTGCGTAAAAACTCAGCTAACGCCCCTTACGGGGCATCCTTGTTGTGCGGTGGCATTGTAACGAAAACGTTTGCGCAACGCTCGCGAATTTTTCTCTTTCCCTCAATTCCATTATTTCATCTCTATAGATGAGAGATAAAACCAGGCGACTCTCGAAAGAGATCCTTATTTTTGTGGATAACTCTGTGTGTAAATGGGTATAAGGCGGGCTTTTGCTGTGGAATGCAGCAGTCAGTCATTTTTCTGTCATTTAAGGGTTGCGGGCCACAGGAAACTCCCTATAATGCGCCTCCATCGACACGGCGGATGTGAATCACTTCACACAAACAGCTGGTTCGGTTGAAGAGAAAAACCTGAAAATAAGAGGTTGACTCTGAAAGAGGAAAGCGTAATATACGCCACCTCGCGACAGAGCGCTAAAGCGCGTCGCAACTGCTCTTTAACAATTTATCAGACAATCTGTGTGGGCACTCGAAGATACGGATTCTTAACGTCGCAAGACGAAAAATGAATACCAAGTCTCTTGAGTGAACATACGTAATTCATTACGAAGTTTAATTCACGAGCATCAAACTTAAATTGAAGAGTTTGATCATGGCTCAGATTGAACGCTGGCGGCAGGCCTAACACATGCAAGTCGAACGGTAGCACAGAGAGCTTGCTCTTGGGTGACGAGTGGCGGACGGGTGAGTAATGTCTGGGAAACTGCCCGATGGAGGGGGATAACTACTGGAAACGGTAGCTAATACCGCATAACGTCGCAAGACCAAAGAGGGGGACCTTCGGGCCTCTTGCCATCGGATGTGCCCAGATGGGATTAGCTAGTAGGTGGGGTAACGGCTCACCTAGGCGACGATCCCTAGCTGGTCTGAGAGGATGACCAGCCACACTGGAACTGAGACACGGTCCAGACTCCTACGGGAGGCAGCAGTGGGGAATATTGCACAATGGGCGCAAGCCTGATGCAGCCATGCCGCGTGTATGAAGAAGGCCTTCGGGTTGTAAAGTACTTTCAGCGAGGAGGAAGGGGATGTGGTTAATAACCGCATTCATTGACGTTACTCGCAGAAGAAGCACCGGCTAACTCCGTGCCAGCAGCCGCGGTAATACGGAGGGTGCAAGCGTTAATCGGAATTACTGGGCGTAAAGCGCACGCAGGCGGTCTGTCAAGTCGGATGTGAAATCCCCGGGCTCAACCTGGGAACTGCATCCGAAACTGGCAGGCTAGAGTCTTGTAGAGGGGGGTAGAATTCCAGGTGTAGCGGTGAAATGCGTAGAGATCTGGAGGAATACCGGTGGCGAAGGCGGCCCCCTGGACAAAGACTGACGCTCAGGTGCGAAAGCGTGGGGAGCAAACAGGATTAGATACCCTGGTAGTCCACGCCGTAAACGATGTCGACTTGGAGGTTGTGCCCTTGAGGCGTGGCTTCCGGAGCTAACGCGTTAAGTCGACCGCCTGGGGAGTACGGCCGCAAGGTTAAAACTCAAATGAATTGACGGGGGCCCGCACAAGCGGTGGAGCATGTGGTTTAATTCGATGCAACGCGAAGAACCTTACCTACTCTTGACATCCACGGAATTTAGCAGAGATGCTTTAGTGCCTTCGGGAACCGTGAGACAGGTGCTGCATGGCTGTCGTCAGCTCGTGTTGTGAAATGTTGGGTTAAGTCCCGCAACGAGCGCAACCCTTATCCTTTGTTGCCAGCGGTCCGGCCGGGAACTCAAAGGAGACTGCCAGTGATAAACTGGAGGAAGGTGGGGATGACGTCAAGTCATCATGGCCCTTACGAGTAGGGCTACACACGTGCTACAATGGCGCATACAAAGAGAAGCGACCTCGCGAGAGCAAGCGGACCTCATAAAGTGCGTCGTAGTCCGGATTGGAGTCTGCAACTCGACTCCATGAAGTCGGAATCGCTAGTAATCGTGGATCAGAATGCCACGGTGAATACGTTCCCGGGCCTTGTACACACCGCCCGTCACACCATGGGAGTGGGTTGCAAAAGAAGTAGGTAGCTTAACCTTCGGGAGGGCGCTTACCACTTTGTGATTCATGACTGGGGTGAAGTCGTAACAAGGTAACCGTAGGGGAACCTGCGGTTGGATCACCTCCTTACCTTAAAGAAACGTACTTTGTAGTGCTCACACAGATTGTCTGATGAAAAGTAAATAGCAAGGCGTCTTGCGATTGAGACTGACACGTCCCCTTCGTCTAGAGGCCCAGGACACCGCCCTTTCACGGCGGTAACAGGGGTTCGAATCCCCTAGGGGACGCCACTTGCTGGTTTGTGTGAGTGAAAGTCGCCGGCCTCAATATCTCAAAACTGACTCTCTGAGTTACGTTTGAGATATTTGCTCTTTAAAAATCTGGATCAAGCTGAAAATTGAAACGACACACTGTGTCTGTTCTCCGTAATAAGAACAGATTAATGGTGTGTTCGAGTCTCTCAAATTTTCGCAACACGATGTGTTTTACGAAACATCTTCGGGTTGTGAGGTTAAGCGACTAAGCGTACACGGTGGATGCCCTGGCAGTCAGAGGCGATGAAGGACGTGCTAATCTGCGATAAGCGTCGGTAAGGTGATATGAACCGTTATAGCCGGCGATTTCCGAATGGGGAAACCCAGTGTGTTTCGACACACTATCATTACGTGAATACATAGCGTAATGAAGCGAACCGGGGGAACTGAAACATCTAAGTACCCCGAGGAAAAGAAATCAACCGAGATTCCCCCAGTAGCGGCGAGCGAACGGGGAGCAGCCCAGAGTCTGAATCAGCATGTGTGGTAGTGGAACGGTCTGGAAAGTCCGACGGTACAGGGTGATAGTCCCGTACACAAAATCGCATGTGTTGTGAACTCGAAGAGTAGGGCGGGACACGTGGTATCCTGTCTGAATATGGGGGGACCATCCTCCAAGGCTAAATACTCCTGACTGACCGATAGTGAACCAGTACCGTGAGGGAAAGGCGAAAAGAACCCCGGCGAGGGGAGTGAAAAAGAACCTGAAACCGTGTACGTACAAGCAGTGGGAGCCTCTTTATGGGGTGACTGCGTACCTTTTGTATAATGGGTCAGCGACTTATATTCTGTAGCAAGGTTAACCGAATAGGGGAGCCGAAGGGAAACCGAGTCTTAACTGGGCGTTAAGTTGCAGGGTATAGACCCGAAACCCGGTGATCTAGCCATGGGCAGGTTGAAGGTTGGGTAACACTAACTGGAGGACCGAACCGACTAATGTTGAAAAATTAGCGGATGACTTGTGGCTGGGGGTGAAAGGCCAATCAAACCGGGAGATAGCTGGTTCTCCCCGAAAGCTATTTAGGTAGCGCCTCGTGAATTCATCTTCGGGGGTAGAGCACTGTTTCGGCTAGGGGGTCATCCCGACTTACCAACCCGATGCAAACTGCGAATACCGAAGAATGTTATCACGGGAGACACACGGCGGGTGCTAACGTCCGTCGTGAAGAGGGAAACAACCCAGACCGCCAGCTAAGGTCCCAAAGTCACAGTTAAGTGGGAAACGATGTGGGAAGGCACAGACAGCCAGGATGTTGGCTTAGAAGCAGCCATCATTTAAAGAAAGCGTAATAGCTCACTGGTCGAGTCGGCCTGCGCGGAAGATGTAACGGGGCTAAACTGTGCACCGAAGCTGCGGCAGCGACACTATGTGTTGTTGGGTAGGGGAGCGTTCTGTAAGCCGTTGAAGGTGTCCTGTGAGGGGTGCTGGAGGTATCAGAAGTGCGAATGCTGACATAAGTAACGATAATGCGGGTGAAAAACCCGCACGCCGGAAGACCAAGGGTTCCTGTCCAACGTTAATCGGGGCAGGGTGAGTCGACCCCTAAGGCGAGGCCGAAAGGCGTAGTCGATGGGAAACAGGTTAATATTCCTGTACTTGGTGTTACTGCGAAGGGGGGACGGAGAAGGCTATGTTAGCCGGGCGACGGTTGTCCCGGTTTAAGCATGTAGGCGGGAAGTTTAGGTAAATCCGGACTTCTTTTAACGCTGAGGTGTGATGACGAGGCACTACGGTGCTGAAGTAACAAATGCCCTGCTTCCAGGAAAAGCCTCTAAGCATCAGGTAACATCAAATCGTACCCCAAACCGACACAGGTGGTCAGGTAGAGAATACCAAGGCGCTTGAGAGAACTCGGGTGAAGGAACTAGGCAAAATGGTGCCGTAACTTCGGGAGAAGGCACGCTGATATGTAGGTGAAGTGATTTACTCATGGAGCTGAAATCAGTCGAAGATACCAGCTGGCTGCAACTGTTTATTAAAAACACAGCACTGTGCAAACACGAAAGTGGACGTATACGGTGTGACGCCTGCCCGGTGCCGGAAGGTTAATTGATGGGGTTATCCGTAAGGAGAAGCTCTTGATCGAAGCCCCGGTAAACGGCGGCCGTAACTATAACGGTCCTAAGGTAGCGAAATTCCTTGTCGGGTAAGTTCCGACCTGCACGAATGGCGTAATGATGGCCAGGCTGTCTCCACCCGAGACTCAGTGAAATTGAACTCGCTGTGAAGATGCAGTGTACCCGCGGCAAGACGGAAAGACCCCGTGAACCTTTACTATAGCTTGACACTGAACACTGGTCCTTGATGTGTAGGATAGGTGGGAGGCTTTGAAGTGTGGACGCCAGTCTGCATGGAGCCGACCTTGAAATACCACCCTTTAATGGCTGGTGTTCTAACGTAGACCCGTGATCCGGGTTGCGGACAGTGTCTGGTGGGTAGTTTGACTGGGGCGGTCTCCTCCTAAAGAGTAACGGAGGAGCACGAAGGTTAGCTAATCCTGGTCGGACATCAGGAGGTTAGTGCAAAGGCATAAGCTAGCTTGACTGCGAGAGTGACGGCTCGAGCAGGTGCGAAAGCAGGTCTTAGTGATCCGGTGGTTCTGAATGGAAGGGCCATCGCTCAACGGATAAAAGGTACTCCGGGGATAACAGGCTGATACCGCCCAAGAGTTCATATCGACGGCGGTGTTTGGCACCTCGATGTCGGCTCATCACATCCTGGGGCTGAAGTAGGTCCCAAGGGTATGGCTGTTCGCCATTTAAAGTGGTACGCGAGCTGGGTTTAGAACGTCGTGAGACAGTTCGGTCCCTATCTGCCGTGGGCGCTGGAGAATTGAGGGGGGCTGCTCCTAGTACGAGAGGACCGGAGTGGACGCATCACTGGTGTTCGGGTTGTCATGCCAATGGCATTGCCCGGTAGCTAAATGCGGAAGAGATAAGTGCTGAAAGCATCTAAGCACGAAACTTGCCCCGAGATGAGTTCTCCCTGAGACTATAAGTCTCCTGAAGGAACGTTGAAGACGACGACGTTGATAGGTCGGGTGTGTAAGTGTAGCGATACATTGAGCTAACCGATACTAATGAACCGTGAGGCTTAACCTTACAACGCCGAAGATGTTTTGGCGAAAGACAGACATCAGTTTCAGCTTGATAACAGATTAAATTAACCGGCCAAGGCGGGTTAATAAACAGAATTTGCCTGGCGGCTGTAGCGCGGTGGTCCCACCTGACCCCATGCCGAACTCAGAAGTGAAACGCCGTAGCGCCGATGGTAGTGTGGGGTCTCCCCATGCGAGAGTAGGGAACTGCCAGGCATCAAATAAGTGAAGAAGCCCATCCTGACGGATGGGCTTTTTTGCGTCTGCGTGTTTTTCCGGAAACAGGCGGATGAACCGGACTGAATGTATGTTGTAGGCCTGATAAGCGCAGCGCATCAGGCACTCCCGACGGCATTTTGCCGGATGCGGCGTCCCGCCTTATCCGGCCTACAGCTGAATGTATGTTGTAGGCCTGATAAGCGCAGCGCATCAGGCACCCCCGACGGCATTTTGCCGGATGCGGCGTATCGCTTTATCCGGCCTACAACAGTCTACATCATTACCCGAGCACCAGTTTCAGTAGCGGATACGGTCGTCCGAGATCGTCTACTTCCGTGCGTCCCGTCACTTTAAAGCCCATCTTCTTATAAAACCCCACCGCTTGATCATTTTGTTCGTTAACGTCAGTCGTCAGCGTCGATGTTAACGATAAAGCATGTTCAATCAGCAGCTTACCGACACCGCTACCGCGCATATCCGGATCAACAAATAGAGCATCTATATGCTGTTCGGTCAGCAGCATAAATGCGACTGGCTCATCATTTTCCGTTACCGCAACCCAGAGCGGAGCTTCTGGCAAAAACGAACGTACCAGCTCTTCCAGCTCAATTCGGTAATCAGGTGAGAGAAAATGGTGCGTGGCATCGACTGAACGACACCAGATAGAAACTAACTTCTCGCCTTCGTCCCGGCGTGAACGACGAATGGTCAGGGCCATAGCATTCTCCTATTATGTTAACTGCACTATTCTACAGCAAGGAACCGTGAAACTTTCTCAACTTGAACATGCAAGCTCGACATTCATATGATTCCTGGGTATCTTCAGCTATCTGGATGTCTAAACGTTTAAACGTATGTAGTGAGGTTATCAGGTTATGCCAATTCGCGTGCAGGACGAGCTACCCGCCGTCAATTTCTTGCGTGAGGAAAACGTCTTTGTCATGACGACATCCCGCGCTTCTGGTCAGGAAATTCGCCCACTGAAGGTGCTCATCCTCAACCTGATGCCAAAGAAGATTGAAACGGAAAACCAGTTCCTGCGTTTACTGTCGAACTCCCCCCTGCAGGTGGATGTTCAGCTGTTACGCATTGATGCCCGTGAGTCACGCAATACGCCAACGGAACATCTGAATAACTTCTACTGTAATTTCGAGGATATCTGCGATCAGAACTTTGACGGACTGATCGTGACCGGTGCGCCACTGGGCCTGGTTGAGTTTAACGATGTGGCATACTGGCCGCAGATTAAACAGGTGCTTGAGTGGGCTAAAGATCACGTCACATCGACGCTATTTGTCTGTTGGGCGGTACAGGCCGCACTGAATATTCTTTATGGCATTCCAAAGCAAACCCGCACAGACAAACTCTCTGGCGTTTATGAGCACCATATTCTGCATCCTCATGCGCTGCTGACGCGTGGTTTTGATGATGCGTTTCTGGCCCCGCACTCTCGCTATGCCGATTTCCCTGCTGCACTGATCAGAGACTACACCGATCTTGAGATCTTTGCGGAAACAGAGGAAGGGGATGCCTACCTGTTTGCCAGCAAAGATAAGCGTATTGCCTTCGTGACGGGTCATCCTGAGTATGACGACCACACACTCGGCAGCGAATATTTTCGTGACGTCGAAGCAGGCTTAACGCCAGAAGTACCGTATAACTACTTCCCCAAAAATGATCCGCAAAACAAACCGCGAGCGACCTGGCGTAGTCATGGCAATTTGCTGTTTACCAACTGGCTCAACTATTACGTCTACCAGATCACGCCATATGATCTGCGTCACATGAATCCAACGCTGGATTAATCTTCTGCGGTAAACGATCCTTAAGCGTTTCAGCATGTTGAATCAGGCACCTTCGGGTGTCTTTTTTATTTCCGAAACGCACCTCATCTTGTAATTAAATTTAAATCATATTGTTATCAATAGGTTAATTGATAATTAAATAAAAAATGGAAATTGTTTTTGATTTTGAAATTTAAATGAGTAGTCTTAGTTGTGCTGAACGAAAACCGCACAACGATCCTTCGTTCGCATTGGGGATGTGTTTGGATCAATGACGAGGAACTACGCAATGAATCAACAGGCAACAACAACCGATGAGCTGGTCTTTACCAGGCCGCATGGCGAGCAGGAACAGCAAATTCTGACTGCAGAGGCGGTTGAGTTTCTGACTGAACTGGTGACACGATTTACGCCAAAGCGCAATAAACTTCTCGCTGCCCGTATCCAGCAGCAGCAGGATATTGATGACGGTAAGTTGCCTGATTTTATTTCGGAAACAACTTCCATTCGTGAAGGTAACTGGAAAATTCGCGGCATTCCTGATGATTTACTGGATCGCCGCGTAGAGATCACCGGGCCCGTTGAGCGCAAGATGGTGATCAACGCACTGAATGCGAACGTCAAAGTTTTTATGGCTGACTTTGAAGATTCGCTGGCTCCTGAGTGGAGCAAAGTTATCGACGGGCAGATCAACCTGCGCGATGCGGTGAATGGCACCATCAGCTACACCAACGAAGCGGGTAAAATTTATCAGCTCAAACCTAATCCGGCTCTGTTAGTGTGTCGCGTTCGTGGTCTGCACCTGCCGGAAAAACACGTCACCTGGCGTGGTGAATCTATCCCGGGCAGCTTGTTCGACTTTGCCCTCTATTTCTTCCACAACTACAAAGCGTTGCTGGCAAAAGGTAGTGGTCCCTATTTCTATCTGCCGAAAACACAGGCCTGGCAAGAAGCCGCCTGGTGGAGCGAAGTATTCAGTTATGCAGAAGACCGCTTTAACCTGCCGCGCGGTACCATTAAAGCCACGCTGCTGATTGAAACACTGCCGGCGGTCTTCCAGATGGACGAAATCCTGCATGCCCTGCGTGACCATATTGTGGGTCTGAACTGCGGTCGTTGGGACTACATTTTTAGCTATATCAAAACGCTGAAGAATCACCCGGATCGCGTGCTGCCTGACCGTCAGGTGGTGACGATGGATAAGCCTTTCCTCAGCGCCTATTCGCGTCTGCTGATTAAAACCTGTCATAAACGCGGCGCGTTCGCGATGGGCGGCATGGCCGCGTTCATTCCCAGCAAAGACGCTGAGCGTAACAACCAGGTTCTGGCCAAAGTAAAAGCCGATAAATCGCTGGAAGCAAATAACGGTCATGACGGGACCTGGGTTGCACACCCTGGGCTGGCTGATACCGCGATGGCGATTTTCGATGAGGTGCTGGGCGATAACAAAAACCAGCTGTTCGTGACCCGCAATGAAGATGCGCCGATTACCGCAGAACAGCTGTTGGCACCGTGTGAGGGGGAACGCACCGAAGAAGGCATGCGCGCCAACATCCGTGTCGCGGTGCAGTACATCGAAGCGTGGATCTCAGGCAACGGCTGCGTACCGATTTATGGCCTGATGGAAGATGCTGCAACGGCTGAAATCTCACGTACTTCCATCTGGCAGTGGATACATCACCAGAAAACGCTCAGCAACGGTAAACCGGTGACCAAGCCGCTGTTCCGTCAGATGCTGGCCGAAGAGATGCTGGTGATTCAGGACGAGCTGGGCGAGCACCGCTACAGCAGCGGGCGTTTTGATGATGCCGCACGCCTGATGGAGCAAATCACTACCTCTGATGAACTGATCGATTTCTTGACTCTGCCAGGCTACCGCCTGCTGGCGTAACCCACCACATAACAATATGGAGCATCTGCACATGAAAAACCGTACTCAACAAATCGAAGAATTACAGAAAGAATGGACTCAACCGCGCTGGGAAGGCATCACCCGTCCATATAGCGCGGAGGAAGTGGTGAAATTACGTGGCTCGGTCAACCCGGAATGTACGCTGGCGCAGCTTGGCGCGGCGAAAATGTGGCGTCTGCTGCACGGCGAATCGAAGAAAGGGTACATCAACAGCCTCGGTGCGCTGACCGGCGGTCAGGCGCTGCAGCAGGCGAAGGCCGGGATTGAGGCAGTCTACCTTTCAGGCTGGCAGGTCGCGGCGGATGCCAACCTGGCGTCCAGCATGTACCCGGACCAGTCACTGTATCCGGCGAACTCTGTCCCGGCGGTGGTGGACCGGATCAATAACACATTCCGTCGTGCGGATCAGATCCAGTGGTCAACCGGCATTGAGCCGAACGATCCGCGCTACGTGGATTACTTCCTGCCGATCGTAGCCGATGCTGAAGCGGGTTTTGGCGGTGTACTGAACGCGTTCGAACTGATGAAGTCGATGATTGAGGCCGGTGCAGCGGCCGTTCACTTCGAAGATCAGCTCGCATCCGTCAAAAAATGCGGCCATATGGGCGGCAAAGTGCTGGTGCCGACCCAGGAAGCTATCCAGAAACTGGTGGCCGCCCGTCTGGCGGCTGACGTGATGGGCGTACCGACGCTGGTGATTGCCCGTACCGATGCCGATGCGGCAGATTTGATCACCTCTGACTGTGATCCGTACGACAGTGAATTCATCACCGGCGAACGCACCAGTGAAGGCTTCTACCGCACGCATGCGGGTATTGAGCAGGCGATCAGCCGTGGTCTGGCCTACGCGCCGTATGCGGATCTGGTGTGGTGTGAAACCTCTACGCCGGATCTCGAACTTGCGAAGCGCTTTGCCGATGCGATTCACGCGAAATTCCCAGGTAAACTGCTGGCCTATAACTGCTCGCCGTCATTTAACTGGCAGAAAAATCTGGACGATAAAACCATCGCCAGCTTCCAGCAGCAGCTGTCTGACATGGGCTATAAATACCAGTTTATTACCCTGGCGGGCATCCACAGCATGTGGTTCAACATGTTCGATCTCGCACATTCCTATGCGCAGGGTGAAGGCATGCGCCACTACGTTGAGAAAGTTCAGCAACCAGAATTTGCTGCAGCCAAAGACGGGTATACCTTCGTTTCTCATCAGCAGGAAGTGGGGACAGGCTACTTCGATAAAGTGACTACCATCATCCAGGGTGGCGCTTCCTCGGTGACCGCGTTAACCGGCTCTACCGAAGAATCGCAGTTCTGATCACTGCCCGGTGGCGCTGCGCTTACCGGGCCTACAAAAGAATGTAGGCCGGATAAGCGAACGCGCCATCCGGCATGACGTTGTGCCGGATGGGAGAAATCGATGTCGCGTGGCCTGGAATTACTGATTGCTCAAACCATCCTGCAAGGCTTTGACGCGCAGTATGGTCGATTTCTGGAAGTTACCTCTGGCGCGCAACAGCGTTTTGAACATGCCGACTGGCATGCTGTTCAACAGGCGATGAAAAGTCGTATCCACCTCTACGACCATCACGTGGGTCTGGTGGTGGAGCAGTTGCGCTGCATTACTGACGGCAAAAGTACCGACGCGGATTTTTTACTTCGCGTGAAAGAGTATTACACCCGGCTACTGCCGGATTACCCGCGCTTCGAGATTGCGGAGAGCTTTTTCAACTCCGTTTACTGTCGGTTATTTGACCACCGCTCGCTGACTCCCGAGCGGCTGTTTATTTTCAGTTCTCAGCCAGAGCGCCGTTTTCGCACGATCCCACGCCCGCTGACGAAAGACTTTTTTCCTGATACCGGCTGGGAGTGGCTGCTGACGCGCGTCCTTAGCGATCTGCCCCTGCGTCTGCCGTGGCAGAACAAACATCGTGATATCCACTACATCATCGAACACCTGACCGAAACCCTGGGAGCAGATGTGCTGCCGGGCTGTCATTTACAGGTGGCGAACGAACTGTTTTATCGCAACAAGGCCGCCTGGCTGGTCGGGAAGTTGATTACCCCTTCCGGGACGCTGCCGTTTTTACTGCCAATCCACCGGACTGATGAAGGCGAATTGTTTGTCGATACCTGTCTGACCACGACGGCGGAGGCGAGCATTGTGTTTGGCTTTGCCCGCTCCTACTTTATGGTGTATGCCCCGCTGCCCGCGGCGCTGGTGGAGTGGCTGCGCGAGATCCTGCCCGGTAAAACCACCGCCGAACTGTATATGGCGATTGGCTGCCAGAAACACGCGAAGACCGAAAGTTACCGCGAATACCTGCTCTATCTTGCCCATTGCGATGAGCAATTTATTGAAGCGCCGGGCATTCGCGGCATGGTGATGCTGGTGTTTACCCTGCCGGGGTTCGACCGGGTCTTTAAAGTCATCAAAGACAAATTTGCCCCGCAAAAAGAGATGTCAGCTGCTCATGTTCGGGCCTGCTATCAACTGGTAAAGGAGCACGATCGCGTCGGCCGGATGGCGGATACCCAGGAATTCGAGAACTTTGTGCTGGATAAACGGCAAATCGACCCGGCGCTGATGGCGCTGTTGTTACAGGAAGCGCCGGAAAAAATTACCGACCTCGGCGATCAGATTGTGATTCGCCATCTGTATATCGAACGGCGGATGGTACCGCTGAATATCTGGCTGGAACAGGTTGAAGGCCAGCAACTGCGTGATGCCATTGAAGAGTATGGCAACGCGATTCGCCAACTGGCAGCGGCCAATATTTTCCCCGGTGATATGCTGTTTAAGAACTTCGGCGTGACCCGTCACGGACGGGTGGTGTTCTACGATTACGATGAAATTTGCTACATGACGGAAGTGAATTTCCGCCACATCCCACCACCGCGTTATCCGGAGGATGAGATGAGCGCAGAGCCGTGGTACAGCGTGTCGCCGGGAGATGTCTTCCCGGAAGAGTTTCGCCACTGGCTATGTGCCGATCCACGTATCGGACCATTATTTGAAGAAATGCACGCCGACCTGTTCAGCGCCGACTACTGGCGTGGTCTGCAAACGCGGATTAAAAACGGACATGTGGAAGATGTTTACGCCTACCGGCGCAAACAGCGTTTCAGCGTGCGTTATGAAACCGATCGTAGGCCGGATAAGGCCTTTGCGCCGCCATCCGGCAATGTGCGCCGTGCCTGATGCGCTACGCTTATCAGGCCTACAAATCTGCCCTAACCCTGGACAGTAGGCCGGGTAAGGCGTAGCCGCCACCCGGCATCCCATCTTAACGAAATCCGCCGTACGCCAGCGTCACTTCTTTTGCTGCTTTGATAGCCAGTGCGCCAAACTCGGTAACGCGGTCGTCGGTAATACGTGAGATTGGCCCTGAGATAGAGATGGCGGCGAACGGCTCGCGGTGCTCGTCATAGATGCACGATGCCACGCAGCGCAGACCCAGCGCATGTTCTTCATCATCAAACGAATAGCCACGTTTGCGTGTTTGCGCGAGATCTTCTTTCAGGTGGACGGGAGAAACCAGCGTGGCGTGAGTGTAGGCGTGTAATCCTTTGCGGTGCAGCAGGCCGGTAACCTGTTCTTCGCTCAGTTGGGATAAAAACGCCTTACCCGCGCCGGAGGCATGCATCGGCAGTTTGCCACCGATGGGAGCAGACATACGCATCAGCTGGGTACACTGCACCTGGTCGATAATAATGGCCTGATGATCGCTTTGATCCAGCACGGCCAGGTTTACTGTTTCACCGGAATCTTCCATCAGCTTGCGCAGGATCGGATGGACAATCGCCAGCAGATTACGGCTTTGCAAAAAGCTGCTGCCAACGATGAACGCATGCGCACCTACGGCCCAGTGGCCTAATTCACCTACCTGACGGACAAAACCTTGCTGCTGCATGGTGGTCAGCAAACGGTGAGTGGTGGAGTTAGGCAAGCCAGCCTGTTGCGCCAGCTCGGTCAGCGCTACGCTACCGTTGGATTCTGCAATCCACTCGAGGAGTTTCAGGCCTCGGGTCAAAGATTGAACCTGCCCGGTTGCAGGCGTAGTAGTGGCAGCGGGTTTTCTTCCGCGTTTCGCGGGGACAGTGGCAACCATGGCAGACTCCTTTTCTGTATCGTGGAAATCATTTTCGTTTTATTCAATTATAATGCAAGAATTCCTGCACTGATCGGATGAGTGAAGCTGAACATGTCTCATGTTGGCCGTTGTTCTCTTTTCCGCCTCTCAGGTTTGTGCCAGTATGACCTGTTGAGTCTTTTTCGGTCTGGTTGAGCGTTGTCGGGAGCGAGTGTGAGCAGCAAAGTAGAACAATTACGTCAGCAGTTAAATGAACGTATTCTGGTGCTGGACGGCGGTATGGGCACCATGATCCAGGGATATCGTCTGAGCGAAGAGGATTTTCGCGGCGAACGCTTTGCCGACTGGCCGTGCGATCTGAAAGGCAACAACGACCTGTTGGTGCTCAGCAAACCGGAGGTCATCGCCGCCATCCATAACGCCTACTTTGAAGCGGGCGCGGATATCATCGAAACCAACACCTTTAACTCCACGACTATCGCCATGGCGGATTACCAGATGGAATCCCTGTCGGCGGAAATCAACTTTACCGCGGCGAAACTGGCGCGCGCGGCAGCAGATGAGTGGACGGCCCGTACACCGGAAAAACCGCGCTATGTTGCGGGCGTGCTTGGCCCAACCAACCGCACGGCATCTATCTCGCCAGACGTAAATGACCCGGCTTACCGCAATATTACCTTTGATCAACTGGTGGCCGCCTACCGCGAATCCACCAAAGCGCTGGTGGAAGGCGGCAGTGACCTGATCCTGATTGAAACTGTTTTCGATACCCTCAACGCCAAGGCGGCGATTTTTGCGGTGAAAACAGAATTTGAAGCGCTGGGCGTTGAGCTGCCGATCATGCTCTCCGGCACGATAACCGATGCCTCCGGACGTACGCTCTCCGGCCAGACTACCGAAGCGTTTTATAACTCGCTGCGCCACGCCGATGCGCTGACCTTCGGCCTGAACTGTGCCTTAGGTCCGGACGAGCTGCGCCAGTATGTGCAGGAGTTGTCGCGCATTGCCGAATGCTACGTTACCGCACACCCGAATGCCGGGCTGCCAAACGCCTTTGGTGAGTACGATCTCGATGCCGACACCATGGCGGCGCAAATCCGTGAATGGGCCGAAGCGGGCTTCCTTAACGTGGTGGGCGGCTGCTGCGGTACCACGCCGGAACATATCGCCGCCATGAGCCGCGCGGTGGATGGCTTGCCGCCGCGCCAGCTGCCGGAAATCCCGGTAGCCTGTCGTCTGTCCGGCCTTGAGCCGCTGAACATTGGCGACGACAGTTTATTCGTCAACGTCGGTGAACGGACTAACGTCACCGGTTCTGCCAAATTTAAGCGCCTGATTAAAGAAGAGAAGTACAGTGAAGCGCTGGACGTGGCCCGTCAGCAGGTGGAAAGCGGCGCACAGATCATCGATATCAACATGGATGAGGGGATGCTCGACGCCGAAGCGGCGATGGTGCGTTTCCTCAACCTGATCGCCGGGGAACCGGATATCGCCCGTGTACCGATTATGATCGACTCCTCGAAGTGGGACGTCATCGAAAAAGGGCTGAAGTGCATTCAGGGTAAAGGCATCGTTAACTCCATCTCGATGAAAGAGGGAGTAGAAACCTTTATCCACCACGCGAAGCTGCTGCGTCGCTACGGTGCGGCGGTGGTGGTGATGGCCTTTGATGAACAGGGGCAGGCGGATACCCGTGCACGTAAAATCGAAATTTGCCGTCGGGCGTACAACATTCTCACCGAAGAGGTGGGTTTCCCGCCGGAAGACATCATCTTTGACCCGAACATCTTTGCGGTTGCAACGGGTATCGACGAGCACAACAACTATGCTCAGGACTTTATCGGCGCGTGCGAAGATATTAAACGTGAACTGCCGCATGCACTGATCTCTGGCGGCGTCTCCAACGTGTCGTTCTCGTTCCGTGGTAACGACCCGGTGCGTGAAGCTATCCACGCGGTATTCCTCTACTACGCCATCCGTAACGGTATGGATATGGGGATCGTCAACGCCGGACAGCTGGCAATTTACGACGACCTGCCTGCAGAACTGCGCGATGCGGTTGAAGATGTGATCCTCAACCGTCGCGACGATGGTACTGAACGTCTGCTGGAGCTGGCCGAAAAGTACCGCGGCAGTAAAACTGACGACACCGCAAACACCCAACTGGCGGAATGGCGTAGCTGGGACGTGAAAAAACGCCTCGAATACTCGCTGGTGAAAGGCATTACTGAATTTATTGAGCTGGATACCGAAGAAGCGCGTCAGCAGGCTGCGCGTCCGATCGAGGTTATCGAAGGGCCGCTGATGGACGGTATGAACGTCGTTGGCGACCTGTTCGGCGAGGGCAAAATGTTCCTGCCGCAGGTGGTGAAATCCGCCCGCGTAATGAAGCAGGCAGTGGCCTACCTTGAGCCGTACATTGAAGCCAGCAAAGAGAAAGGCTCCAGCAACGGCAAGATGGTCATTGCGACCGTGAAAGGCGACGTACACGACATTGGCAAAAACATTGTCGGCGTGGTGCTGCAATGTAACAACTACGAAATCGTCGATCTTGGCGTGATGGTGCCAGCGGAGAAAATCCTCAGAACGGCGCGTGAAGTGAATGCCGATCTGATTGGCCTGTCTGGGCTGATCACCCCGTCGCTGGATGAAATGGTTAACGTGGCGAAAGAGATGGAACGTCAGGGCTTTACCATTCCGCTGCTGATTGGCGGAGCGACCACATCCAAAGCGCATACAGCGGTGAAAATCGAGCAGAACTACAGCGGCCCGACGGTGTACGTGCAGAACGCCTCGCGTACCGTTGGCGTCGTTGCCGCGTTGCTTTCCGATACCCAGCGTGACGACTTCGTTGCCCGTACGCGTAAAGAGTACGAAACCGTGCGTATCCAGCATGCGCGTAAAAAACCGCGTACTCCGCCGGTAACGTTACAGGCCGCACGTGATAACGATCTGGCGTTTGACTGGGAAAGTTATACCCCGCCAGTGGCCCATCGCCTGGGCGTACAGGAAGTTGAAGCCAGTATCGAAACGCTGCGCAATTACATCGACTGGACGCCATTCTTTATGACCTGGTCGCTGGCTGGAAAATATCCACGTATCCTGGAAGATGAAGTGGTGGGCGAAGAGGCGAAGCGCCTGTTCAAAGATGCCAACGATATGCTGGATAAACTCAGCGCTGAGAAGACGCTGAATCCGCGTGGCGTTGTTGGTCTGTTCCCGGCCAACCGCGTCGGTGATGACATAGAGATCTACCGTGATGAAACACGGACGCACGTGCTTAACGTGAGTCATCATCTGCGTCAGCAAACGGAAAAAGTGGGTTTCGCCAACTATTGCCTGTCTGACTTCGTGGCGCCGAAACTGAGCGGCAAGGCGGATTATATCGGTGCTTTTGCGGTTACTGGTGGTCTGGAAGAAGACGCGCTGGCGGATGCTTTCGAAGCGCAGCATGACGACTACAACAAGATCATGGTGAAAGCGATAGCCGACCGTCTGGCGGAAGCGTTCGCGGAATATCTGCATGAGCGCGTGCGTAAAGTCTACTGGGGCTACGCGGCGAACGAAAATCTCAGCAATGAGGAGCTGATCCGTGAAAACTATCAGGGGATTCGCCCGGCACCGGGTTATCCGGCGTGTCCTGAACACACTGAAAAGGCCACCATCTGGGAACTGCTGGACGTGGAAGCGCACACCGGGATGAAGCTCACTGAATCATTTGCGATGTGGCCAGGCGCGTCGGTTTCCGGCTGGTATTTCAGCCATCCGGACAGCAAGTACTACGCCGTGGCGCAAATCCAGCGCGATCAGGTTGAAGACTATGCGTTCCGTAAAGGGATGAGCGTAGCGGAAGTTGAACGTTGGTTAGCGCCAAACCTCGGCTACGACGCTGACTGATTCACAAAACTGTCATCTTTCTTTACAACAAACAGGGCACTCAATGAGTGCCCTGTCTCTTTATTACGTTTAAACCCTTATACTGAAAGAACGTTCATTGTTACTGCTTGCCGGATGGCACATTTTTGTCGGCCTGATAAGCGTAGCGCCATCAGGCGGTATGTCATGGCGATGAACCTCAGGAACATATAACGATAAGGAGAACCTGATTCCGTGCTGACTCTGTTACACCTGCTTTCTGCGGTTTCTATGCTGGTCTGGGGTACACATATTGTGCGTACCGGCGTGATGCGTGTCTTTGGCGCCCGTTTACGCACTGTGCTCAGCCGTAGTGTTGAAAAGAAGCCGCTCGCCTTTTGCGCGGGGATCGGCGTGACGGCTCTGGTGCAAAGCAGCAACGCTACCACCATGCTGGTGACCTCGTTCGTCGCGCAGGACCTGGTGGCGCTTACCCCTGCGTTAGTCATTGTGCTGGGCGCCGACGTGGGGACCGCGCTGATGGCGCGTATCCTGACCTTCGATCTCTCCTGGCTGTCGCCTTTGCTGATTTTTATCGGCGTCATTTTCTTTCTTGGGCGCAAGCAGTCTCGTGCCGGGCAGCTGGGCCGGGTAGGTATTGGTCTGGGGTTGATTCTGCTGGCGCTGGAGCTGATTGTGCAGGCGGTAACGCCGATCACTCAGGCCAATGGTGTACAGGTGATTTTCGCCTCACTCACCGGCGATATTATGCTCGATGCGCTGATTGGCGCCATGTTCGCGATTATCAGTTACTCCAGCCTGGCGGCAGTTTTGCTGACGGCAACACTAACCGCGGCAGGCATTATCTCGTTCCCGGTGGCGTTGTGTCTGGTGATTGGCGCCAACCTCGGCTCCGGTCTGTTGGCGATGTTGAATAACAGTGCCGCTAACGCCGCAGCCCGTCGCGTGGCGCTCGGCAGCCTGTTGTTTAAGCTGGTGGGGAGCCTGATTATCCTGCCATTTGTTCATCCGCTGGCCAATCTGATGGATGAACTGCCGTTACCGAAATCTGAACTGGTTATCTACTTCCACGTCTTTTACAACCTGGTGCGCTGCGTGGCGATGGTGCCGTTCGCCGAACCGATGGCACGTTTTTGTAAGCGCATCATCCGCGATGAGCCGGAGCTGGATGCACATCTGAAGCCCAAACATCTGGATGTCAGCGCGCTGGACACGCCTACGCTCGCTCTGGCGAATGCTGCCCGCGAAGCTCTGCGTATTGGCGATGCGATGGAGCAGATGATGGATGGGCTAAAAAAGGTGATGCACGGCGAGCCGCGTGAAGAGAAAGAGCTGCGCAGGATGGCCGATGACATCAACGTATTGTATACGGCCATCAAGCTCTATCTGGCGCGCATGCCTAAAGATGAGCTGGCGGAAGAAGAGTCGCGTCGCTGGGCAGAAATTATCGAAATGTCGCTCAACCTCGAGCAGGCTTCCGATATTGTCGAACGTATGGGCAGTGAGATAGCCGATAAGTCGCTGGCCGCACGTCGGGCATTTTCCGTCGAAGGGTTAAAAGAACTGGATGCGCTCTACGATCTGCTGCTCAGCAATCTGCAGCTGGCGATGTCGGTGTTCTTCTCTGGTGATGTGACCAGCGCCCGCCGTCTGCGCCGCAGCAAGCACCGCTTCCGTATTCTCAACCGTCGTTATTCGCATGCGCACGTCGACCGCCTGCATCAGCAGAACGTGCAGAGCATTGAGACCAGCTCCCTGCATCTGGCATTGCTGGGCGATATGCAGCGTCTGAATTCACTGTTTTGCTCCGTGGCTTACAGTGTGCTGGAACAGCCGGATGAAGATGACGAGCGTGAGTACTAACGAGGACAGGTGAAATGTTGCCCGGTGGCGCAGTCCGGTAGGCCGGATAAGGCGTTTACGCCGCATCCGGCATCAGACAACAAATCAACTAAAAGCAGTGGCCTGCTTCAACGGCAACCGCCTCTTCACCCGCTTTAAAGATATAGGTAGTGTTCGGGCCGCCAAGCACCGCCTGACCGTTACTCACTTTGATCCAGTTACCTTCCGGCAAGCCAATCACCGTCAGTTCTGGTGCGACAACCAGCAGCTCGCGAATACGCTGTTCACGCGTTTCGCCTTTATGGCCTTCCGGCAGCGCATTGGTGAAGTGTGGGTTAATCTGCAGCGGAAACAGACCCAGCGCATCAAAACCTTTTGGATCGACAATCGGCATATCGTTGGTAGTGCGAATGGTCTGGCAGGCGAGGTTGGAACCTGCGCTCCAGCCGATGTACAGCGCACCACGTTTGACGACATCCACAATCGGCGCCAGCAGTCCGCGTTCGCGGCTCTCTTTCAACAACTGGAATGTATTGCCACCGCCAACAATCACGATGTCTGCGTTTTCTATCGCCGCAATCGGATCGGCAACGGTATGAATACCGGTGACGTTAACGCCCATTGGCGCAAAGATGGCAGCCGTTTTCGCCGTGTACTCATCCCAGGTTTGCGTCACGCCAGCGAACGGAATAAACACCGCCGTGCGGCGACCATTCAGCTGCTCAGCAATTAGCGGCAGCGCATGTTCCATCCAGCCTTTGCCCGGCAGCGTTGAGTTACTCAATAAAAGCAGTTCCATCATTTCTCCATGTAATCAGAAAATTACAAACCGCGGTAATGCTACCACTGTCAGTGTAACACCTTACTGATATGGCTCACGATGTTGGAAGTGAGGTTCTGGAAAGCGGCTCGCAGACTGGCGTTTTAATTTGGCTGAAAGCGAGATTGTTGATTTATTCTTCAGGCGGGTGATGGTGTTTTATACCTATATGGATATAATTAAGGGGGAGGGATGACGAAACCACTTTACTGGGTTGGGCATGCCAGGAAAGATCTGCAGGGAATGCCTGAACATGTTCGGGATACGTTTGGGTTTGCTCTTTGGCTGGCGCAGCAGGGTAAGCAGCATTCGCAGACTAAACCGTTAAAAGGATTTGGTGGGGCGGGGATTCTGGAAGTTGTAGAGGATTATCACGGCAACACATGGCGGGCGGTTTACACTATCCAGTTGAAAAATGCAGTTTATGTTCTGCATGTTTTTCAGAAAAAATCTGTTTCTGGGAAGGCAACGCCGAAACCCGAAATTAACTTGATTTACCAGCGGCTAAAGGCTGCACAGCGGCATGCGCAGGAGAGTGGATATGTCACATGATGTCGAAATCAGTAGCGGCAACGTTTACGCTGATTTGGGTGAAAATGACGCAGAACAGATGCAGTTGAAGGCGCAACTGGCAATGGTGATTGGTGAGATTTTGCAATGCAAAGGGTTAACACAGCAGCAAGCTGCACAAATGCTGGGGATGACGCAGCCCAAGCTTTCCAACTTATTACGCGGGCAGTTTCGCGGTATCAGTGAAGCAAAGATGCTGGAGTGTCTGGTGAAACTGGGCCGCGATGTGGAAATTGTGGTAGGAAAAGAGGGTAATGTGCAGGGCACGCTGAAAGTAAGTTTTGGCTGATTTCTCCATTCAAGCTTTAACGGTCAATCCAATACCCAGCGCCTTCATCACTGCCAGCGTGGTTTTCAGCGTCGGGTTTGTGCCAGAAGCGGACTTTCCTCTTTTGTTAAACATAGATGTTGAAACGAAACCGTTTCATGATAAATCTATAAATATAATAAGACGAGAAGGAAGAACAAATGAAAATCAGACTTGCAGTACCTGAAGAGGCAGAGGAGTGCTGGAATATAAGGAATCTTTCTATCCGGGAAGGATGTAAACCAAGTTATTGTGCCCAAGTGCTTGAGGCCTGGACGCCTGAAGCTATGCCTGAACATTACAGGGAGGTTATTACGGAAAATCCTTTCTTTGTTGTCGACCTGCCTGATGTAGGATTGGTAGCAACGGGATATCTGGATCTTACCCAAGGTAGCGTAGAAGCTATTTTTACATTGCCGGATTATTTTGGTAAAGGTTTTGCTAGCCTGATTATTGAAACGATTAAAGATGAGGCGATTAAAAGAGGGTTGAAACAGTTAACCTTGACCTCAACTGTATTAGTCGCGACTTGATCTGACATATGACCTTGAAAGGTTGAGAGTTACCGGTTTTGATATGGGTGTCGAATCCTTATACAAAACACGAGGTAACTCTCATGCTTCATACTACCAATCCCGTCATTAAACACAAAACAGGTTTGCTCAATCTGGCTGAAGAACTCAGCAACGTGTCTAAAGCCTGTAAAATCATGGGCGTCTCCCGCGATACGTTTTACCGTTATCGCGAACTGGCTGATGAAGGCGGTGTGGATGCGCTGATTAACCGCAGCCGACGCGCTCCCAATCTCAAAAATCGTACCGACGACGCAACTGAGCAGGCCGTTATTGATTATGCTGTCGCGTTCCCTGCGCATGGCCAGCACCGGAGCAGCAATGAGCTGCGTAAACAGGGCGTTTTTATCTCAGGAAGTGGTGTCCGCTCTGTCTGGCTGCGCCACAATCTTGAAAATTTCAAAAAGCGTCTGAAAGCACTGGAAGAAAAAGTGGCTCGTGAGGGGATAGAGCTGACCGACAGCCAGATCGCCGCACTGGAACGCAAAGCCAGTGATGACGAGGTCTGTGGTGAAATTGAAACCGCTCATCCGGGTTATCTGGGCTCTCAGGACACGTTCTACGTGGGGAACCTGAAAGGTGTCGGGCGTATTTATCAGCAGACGTTCGTTGATACGTACTCGAAGGTTGCACACTGCAAGCTGTATGTCACTAAAACGCCGATCACTGCAGCTGACCTGCTGAATGATCGCGTGTTGCCATTTTACGCGTCTCAGGGCCTGCCAATGCTGAGAATACTGACCGACAGGGGCACAGAGTACTGTGGCAAAGTGGAGCAGCATGATTACCAGCTTTATCTGGCAATAAATGATATCGACCACACAAAAACCAAAGCAATGTCGCCGCAGACAAACGGCATCTGCGAACGGTTCCACAGGACGATATTGCAGGAATTTTATCAGGTGGCGTTCCGCAAAAAACTGTATGGCGAACTTGGCGCACTACAATCGGATCTTGATGAATGGCTGGCTCACTATAATAATGAGCGAACCCATCAGGGGAAAATGTGCTGTGGCCGAACGCCAATGGAAACGTTACTTGATGGAAAACGCATCTGGGCTGAGAAGAATTTAAGCCAGATGTAATCTGACAGATACCTGTATAAATAACCGGTAACTGTCAGATCAGGTCTGAGCTAATACACCTCAACACCAAACGCGCAAACTTTCTACGAAAAACACGGTTTTATGTTTATCAAGGAAACTACATCCCCATCAAGACTTGCCCAAACAGATCTGCGTTGCATGGATATGTCCATCGTATTATCAGCCTAAGTTTTCTTTTGCTCTGGCAGGAAAGCTCACCAACGGAAATCTAATCGCTACGAATTCAGTACGGCAGCTTCGAAGCCTTGGGCTGACTATAACTCATATGTTCAATGTCCGTTCCTCGCTCTAAACAGACCTTCAGAAAGGCGATATAAAGTACTGCCTCTTACACTTCAATTCCTTTCTGTTTCAGCTCTTTTCTAATCACTCGTTTAATCCAGGCTGCCAACGATTCGTCGCCATCCTGCCGTTGTGCTTCTTCCATCGCTTTGCGCAGTTCCGGATCCAGACGGAATTGAAACGGGGGATTGCCTCTTCGTTCGTTCATGTGTGTTGACACCTTAATTACACAAGAGTAGTGTGAGTATGTGTGATGACACATTACTCTCACACACCAAAAATGACAACGCCCCGAAAGTGCGGGAACACGATCAGGGCGTCTAACCACAACATTATACGAGGTAATGCTATGGCTGATGCTAATAGTACCACTAACGCCTGTTTTGCGTCTTCTTCTCCCATTTCACAGGCCAATCTGCTTTATTTTCCACTCGCCGAGGCGTTCCGCAATCTTGATTGCAGCCATCTCACCACCGAAGAAAATCTGGCGCTTTCGTTTGGCTGCGAAGAGGCGCTGGCGGGGTTGTACCAGACGCTGAATTTTATGGGCGAAAGCCTGCTGACCATGGCGGGTGAAGGTCAGGAACATTTTGCGTATGAGAGCATATGCCAGTTAGGACACAGTCTGGTAAACATCAGCCAGTTGATTCCCGCGCTGGCGCAGTTGGAAGCGAAAGCTGACCAGCAATTGTTTGCTGTTGCATAGTACCTAAAATAAACAGAGCGCCCATCCCTGGCGCTCTGTTCCTGCTTTTTTACCCCGCCCGAGCAAATTCTGCCGCTTCGGCGATCAGCGCGTCATCCGGACGTACGCCGGTGTACATGGCGAACTGCTCTACGGCCTGTAAGGCAATCACCTCTGCACCGCTGATGGTTTTTTTACCCAGCTTTTGCGCCAGCTTAATCACCGGTGTTTCCGGCGGCAGGGCGACCACGTCAAACACCACGCTGGCGTTAGCGACCATCGCTTCGCTGTAGGCCAGCTCATCGCTCTCTTTACCGTTCGCCATACCGACGGGCGTCACGTTGACCAGAATATCGCAGGCAATCCCTTCCGGCTGGGGTTGCCACTGAAAACCGTACTGTTTTGCCAGCGCCGGGCCGCTCTCCCGGTTACGGGCAGCGACGATGACATCGTGAAAACCGGCATCGCGAAACGCGGCAATGACTGCTTTACCCATTCCACCGCTGCCGCGGATCATGACGCGTGCGCGGTTATCAAGCTGGTGGCTGGCAATCAGGCTTTTTACCGCAATGTAGTCGGTGTTAAATCCTGTCAGCGTGCCGTTGTCATTGACGATAGTGTTGACGGAATCAATGACGCTTGCGGAAGGATCGATGGCATCCAGAAACGGCATGCAGCGCTCTTTAAACGGCATCGATACCGCACAGCCGCGGACCCCGAGTGCGCGAACGCCTTTCACTGCGGCCTCAATATCCTGCGTAGTAAAGGCTTTGTAGATAAAATTTAACCCCAACTTTTCATATAGATAGTTGTGAAAGCGTGTGCCGAAGTTGCCGGGGCGACCGGCAAGCGACATGCACAACTGGGTGTCGCGGTTAATCATGTTAAATCTCCTCGGCGTGAGATAATACGTACTGCTCGGCTTCCTGCGACCAAATCCCCTGATGTCGTTCCAGGATGTCACGCAAGGCCGGATCGTCAATCTGCGAGAGCGCGGTTAACGGTAACGCTTTGCCGGTATAGACCAGCTTTTTCCCGCCGCCGACCTTTGGCAGTTCCAGCGTTGTTTCACCAGCCGCATTCAGCCCCAGAATGTGCGTCACCACTTTTGCCGCCTGAACTTTCTTCTCTTCGATCAGTTTTACCGCCGCACGCATATCGTCGGTATTGCCGCCAGATGTCCCAACGTAATGGGTGAAAGCATAATGCACATCGTAGAAGTTAATCGGCGCACTGAACTGCTTATCCTGCGGGCCGGCAAAGAAATTCATGCAGCCATCGGCGGCCAGCAGGGAAGAGGCCAGTGTGACCAACTGTTCATTGGGCACAAACACAAAAATGTCGTCAAACCCGTGACCGCCGCTCAGCGCCATCAGCGTGTCGTAAGCTGCATCCTGGGCGTGGAGATAGTGGATCAGCGTTTGTGGCTCAGAAGGATAGTGTTTGCGGGCGTAGCTCAACTTGTCGTTATTGGTGTCGGTCACTACCAGCAGCGCCGGATTGACCGGGCCGTGCAACGCGTAGTCGATCGCCAGCAGCCCCATTGGCCCGGTACCGCCGAGGATCAGCGTGCGCCCCTGCGGACGAATGCCCATCTTATGGTTATAAGTGCCTTCCTGCAGATGATAGTTGGCATTGAATGCGCCAATCACGCAGGAAAGCGGCTCAACCAGCGAGCCTTCAAAATAGGTTTCACCTTCGTAGGCCAACAGGCAATCCTGCGCCATCACCTCATTGGGAATGACAACATGCGTGGCTTCTCCGCCCACCCACGGGAAGGAGTAGCCGGGGCAGTCCGGGCGATCCGGCAGTTGCAGGTTAGCCTGAATAACATAGCGCTGACCGGGCTGAAATTTGTGCTGCCATTTTTTCCCCACGGCAATAATATCGCCGCAGAATTCGTGGCCGATGATGATCGGGTTGGTGGCCACATCGTCTGGTACCTTTTTGTGGTTCTCACCCTGGTTAGCCTCTTTCCAGGAAGAAAGGCACAGGCTGTCGGTCACGACCGAGGCCAGAATTTCATCGTCCTGCATTTCAGGAAGATCGAAGGTTTCCAGGCGCAGATCGCGTTTACCATAAAGGCGTAAAGCTGTTGTTGTTTGCATTGTTACCACCTCTTCCTCTTTCGAGGACAATTTGTTGACGTTGCCCCGACATCGCCGGGGCGGAAAAATCAGGACAGGAAGCCCAGCGCGTTACCGATAATCCCCAGTGCAAACAGGGCGAAGATCAGCCATACAGGATTAATTTTCTTGTTGAGTAGCCGCACCATCAGCAGCGTCAGACCCAGCGCCAGCAGGCCAGGGCAGAGCTGATCGAGTATGTTCTGCACGGTCATGGTGACGGTGGTACCGTCTGCGCCTGGCGTTTGCGATACCACCAGCGGCACGTTGATGCTGGTCCACTTGGTGACCAGCACCCCCATGACAAACAGACCAAGAATTGATGCCCCTTCGGTCAGTTTTTGCAGCAGGTTGCCGCCCATGTCGCTGACGATATTGACCCCTTTACGAAAGCCAAGCTGTAAGCCGTACCACTTCATCGCCAGACGTACTGCGTTGAAAATAAAGAAGAACAACAATGGGCCGAGAATGTTACCGGACAGCGCCAAAGACGCGCCGAGCGCGGCAGTAATCGGGCGTAACGTTCCCCAGACCAACGGGTCGCCGACGCCGGC
Organism: Citrobacter sp. RHBSTW-00671; assembly: GCF_014103415.1. Lineage (NCBI taxonomy): Bacteria > Pseudomonadati > Pseudomonadota > Gammaproteobacteria > Enterobacterales > Enterobacteriaceae > Citrobacter > Citrobacter sp. RHBSTW-00671. Next base: position 189,236 of record NZ_JABXPR010000001.1, on the reverse strand, counting down.
GAGTGGGCCCATCAGCCCGACTTTGATGCCATTGATTGCGCCGTCGTCAATTTCGGCGCCGTTGGCGCGGGCTTCTTCCATCGCGGCGGTCACGCCAATTACCGGGCCACACACGGCAGGTGTGGTGTTGAAGAACACCAGGTGGCGTTTGAGCGCCGCGACCTGGTCTTCCTTCAGCGGATACAGGCGCTTAATGGCTGGGATCATGTCGTAGCAAAAGCCCAGTCCATGAATACGTTCAAAGTTGAATGACGCCTGTTGCAGGTTGGAGCGAACAAACATGCTAAACAGGTCGGATTTGGTCAGTTTTTTCTGTTCCATGGTCGGCTCCATTAGTCATCAAGCTGATCGAGAGCTTGAGAAGAGGCGGCTTGCGCCTGCGGTTCGGCTTTACGCCACTGCGGGTTCAGCTGGATGTAGACCAGCGCGATAATCACGCCCACGCCACCGAAAGCCAGCAGACTCAAATCGAGATAACCCCCGGCGATAAACCCGAGGAAGAAGAAGGGCATCAGGTACTTCACGCCCATCATGCGCAGCACCATGGCGTAGCCGACCACCACGATAAAGCCACCGGCAATCTGCAATCCGCGGGTGACGAATTCCGGAATGGCGTTGAGCATATTGCTGACCATATCGGCGCTGACAAACAGTGAGACGATTAATGCAGGAATGGCGACACGCAGCGCCTGTACGCCGAGCGCGGAAACGTGGAGCATATCGATGGTGCGAAAGCGGGCGTCTTCCGCGGCTTTATCCGCCGCATGCTGAAATACCACAGTGATGGTGCGAGCGAATACCGTCAGCACCTGCCCTGCCGCCGCGACCGGCAGGGCGATGGCGATACCGGTGGCGATACTCTGTTGCCCGACGATGACCAGAATGGCGGAGATAATACTGGCGAGCGCCGAATCGGGGGACTGCGCGGCACCGACGTTCATCCAACCCAGAGCAATCAACTCCAGCGTGCCGCCGAGCATAATCCCGGTTTTTAAATCACCAAGGATCAGGCCGATAACGGTACAGGCGATGAGCGGGCGGTGGGTCTGGAATTCATCCAGCACGCTGCCCATTCCGGCAATACAGGAAAATATAAATATGGCGATAATTTGTAGGGTACTAATTTCCATAATTTGTCACCTTAAGGGTATAACGATCCCTGCCTGTTACGGCATATTTCTACAGGCGCTATTTATTATTCGCTAACGGACTGCTCTTTTATTCTCTCAAGAATATTAATGGCGGGGTCGGAGGCAACGACGCGTAAATCCAGTTTCACTCCCAACTGATCCAGTTGGTGAAAAGCATTAATATCGTCATCATCTAAAGAAACGGCTTTGGTTAATTGTTTTTTACCCGGTCGCCAGGCCATGCCGCCAATATTTAAGCTGGCGATTTTTACCCCTTGCTTTACCATGGCCAGCGCATCCTGCGGACGGGTAAAGAGATAAAAAACGGTTTCATTCTGATATTGCGGATTATGATAAACCGCCACCGCCTTTTCGATATTCACGACGTTGACCTTCATCCCCGGCGGGGCGGCCTGGCGTAATAATGTTCGGCGAACTTCATCGTTATAGACCTCATCATTGCAGATTATAATCCGCTGGGCGTTTGCCACTTTCGACCAGACGGTAGTGACCTGGCCGTGGATCAGGCGGTCATCAATACGGGCAAGGGTAATGTTCATCAGAAATCCTCTTCGGTCGTTGCCAGATGCTGCCAGACAACGCAGGTTTGTTGAGCAATGGTCGTCAGGTGTTCGCACAGTTCATCCACATTCATACTGCTCTGGTTGTCAACCAGCTCCAGTGCCAGCGGCAGCGACAACCCGCTGATGACCCGTATCGCCGGGTTTTGCATCGCCAGCGTCGCGGCGGCATTCCATGGACTGCCACACTGTAGATCGACGGCAATCAGCCATTCATCATTAGTGTGAACGCTTACTAACTTTTTCAGCTTTGCCACGATGTCGCTGGCGTTCTCGCCGGGGACAAATGCCACCGCTTCAACGTTGGCGTCGCCGTAGACCATTTGCACCGATTCCAGCATGGCGCAGGCCAGTTTGCCGTGGGCGCAGAAGATTGCATTGACCATAAAACCTCCTTAGCCGCGCGTTTTACCGCCCGCAATGTTAGTGGTTACTCCGGTGATGTAGCTGGCACGCTCGGACAACAGATAACAAACAAAATCAGCAACTTCGCCCAGACGTCCTGAACGTCCAATTGGGATCGCGTTCTTGGTGTAGCCCTCGCGCAGCTGCTCGACGGTGATATTGCGGGTCCAGGCCAGCGCTTCTTCATACTCGGGGGTGCGCAGCCCGGTTTTTTCCAGAATGCCAGGCGCAATACCCACCACACGAATGCCGTGTTTGCCCAGTTCTTTCGACCACGAGCGGGTAAAGCTATTCAGCGCGGCTTTGGTCGCGGCATAGCAGCTCTGACCTTCAGAACCTTCCAGTCCGCTTTCTGAAGAGACATTCACAATCACGCCGTCATGCTGTGTTACCATCTGGCGCGCTACCGCTTGTGACATTAAAAAAACGCCTTTTTGGTTGATGTTGACCATTTTTTCAAAAGCAGCTTCGTTGAGTTCATATTGCCCGGCCGGGGCTTTTTCATCGACCAGCAGACGTGGGAAATTAACCCCCGCGTTATTCACCAGCCCATCAATACGGCCGAAACGCCGGATGATTTCAGCAACGGTGTGGCTGACTTCTTTGGCGCTGGAAATATCCGTCGGCCAGAAATGATATTTGCTGTGGTCGGTATATTTACCATCGCCGCCATGAATATCTGCCATTTGCACGTTAGCACCTTGCGCTAATAACTCTTCAACAATGGCCAGGCCAATTCCTGATGCGCCACCGGTAACAATAATGACTTTATCCTGCAGATTTAACCACGTTTGCATAATCAACTCCCAATTTCAGATAAGGGGACCCTGCATAAAGTAAATTATGTCAGGATCAATTCGAATATATTTACTTCAACAGTAATTCAGCGGTATCACTGTTAGTGACTAAACCGTTAATATAATTTCCACGCAATGCACCAAGTATTCCACTCAGTTTTTCTTCCCCCATGGCAATGCCGATGGAGTAACGCGCCTGCTTTAATTTATTGGTTTCGATCGAGAGTGTTTTTTCACTCATACTGGTCTCTACCGTCACGCCGTCGATATCATAAAAGCGCGAGCAGATATCTCCGGCGACATGGCGGGCATGCAGGTCATCACTCTCTTCGCTGCCGTAAAAGGCGTGCCAGTTGGCACCGTCACGGATCGCCGGGGAGCCAATGCCGACCAGCGCGACGTCCAGATTATCCCAGTAGGCGGAAATCGACCGGAAGTGCCGGGACTGCATAATCCCGTTACGGATCAGCGGGTTTTCCAGCAGTGCCGGGAAATCGGCCAGGTGCGATTCACCCTTGAGCTTTGCCGCGGCGCCATAGGTCAGCGTATTGACGTGGTAACGGCTTTCAAGCTTGCCGGAGGGGCCGCCGATAATCGGCACACAGATCAGCTGGCGCGACTGGCTGGCGGGGGATAACCCTTCGACCAGTCCCCGAACGGCGCGCCCCCATGAGAAGCCGATAATATCGCCGGGTTCCAGTAAGCGCTCCAGCAGCTGTGCACCGTGCACACCCATCATCGCAAGTTGTTCGTCTTCCTGTTCGCTGTCACAGGAGACCACCACCGCTTCTTTCAGGCCAAACTTCTGTTTTAGCTGCTGTTCCAGCCACAGGTTCTCGTTGAAGTCGTAATTAATGGCAATGGTAACGATGCCTGATTCGCGGCCACGTTTTAGCAGGCGGCTGATCGTGGTGCGATAAATTCCCAGCTCGCGGGCGATTTGCGCTTGCGTCATATCCTGTTCGTAATAGAGCTGCGCTATTTTTACGATCAGGCGGATATCATCGCTGTTTTCCGTTGCCATCTTTGGACTCCTGCACATTTGTGCAAATCACTATATTGTCTTCTTGATCTGATATAACCCCATCGATGGCCCAGTTCAAAGTAATTTTCTCTTCTTTCAGCGCCATGAACCGGCAGTTTGTGTTGCACATTTGATGTGCCGATAGCGCGTTGTCGGCACATATGTGCTTATTGATGTAATGCCTTGATTCTGTGTATTTTCGTGCAACAAAATTGCAGGCATGGGTTGCGTACACTTTTGTGTCGAAAGGTGTGGCGGATCACAAATAGCGTCCGGGCGTGAGAACACGATTATTTTTTATCGCCCGCAAGGTAGGGTATATTTCGCTTTTAATACACAAAGTCCTTCAAGTTGTATCAAGGCGGCAAGGGAGCGAATCCCTGGGAGCATAGAGTGCTATGTGACCTGGGTGAGTGAGGGCCGCCAACGCAGAGACAGCCTGAAGGATGACGTGTATACAGGAGAAATTATGCTGCCCGACTCATCCATCCGATTAAATAAATACATCAGTGAAAGCGGAATCTGCTCGCGTCGCGAGGCAGATCGCTTTATCGAACAAGGGAATGTCTTCCTGAATGGCAAACGCGCCACCATTGGCGATCAGGTGATGCCTGGCGACGTCGTAAAAGTAAATGGTCGGTTGATTGAGCCGCGTGAAGCGGAAGATCTGGTTTTTATTGCGCTGAATAAGCCGGTAGGGATTGTCAGCACCACCGAAGACAGCGAACGCGACAACATTGTTGATTTTGTTAACCATAGTAAACGCGTGTTCCCAATTGGCCGTCTGGACAAAGACTCTCAGGGCTTAATCTTCCTGACCAACCACGGCGATCTGGTGAATAAAATCCTGCGCGCCGGTAACGATCACGAAAAAGAGTATCTGGTGACGGTTGATAAACCAGTCACTGATGACTTTATCCGTGGGATGGGGGCCGGTGTGCCAATCCTCGGCACCGTCACCAAAAAATGTAAGGTGAAGAAAGAAGCGCCGTTTGTGTTTCGCATTACGCTGATTCAGGGGCTGAACCGTCAGATCCGCCGCATGTGCGAGCACTTTGGTTATGAAGTTACTAAGCTTGAGCGTACGCGTATCATGAACGTTGGTCTGTCAGGCCTGCCGCTGGGTGAATGGCGCGATCTGACGGATGACGAACTGATCGGTCTGTTCAAGCTGATTGAGAACTCGTCCTCAGAAGCCAAACCGAAGGCCAAAGCAAAGCCAAAAACCGCAGGCATTAAGCGTCCGGTGGTGAAAATCGAAAAATCGGCGGAGAAAGAGAAATCGCGCCCGGCGGCAAACGGTAAGCGTTTTACCTCGCCGGGGCGTAAGAAGAAAGGGCGTTAACGTCTGCCGCGCGTCGGCGTATTCGCTGACCAGGAAAACGATGCTTCTGCATCCGGTTTATAAGCCTGCTTTTTCTTCAACTGGCGGGCTTTTTTAGCTTCTGCTTCGCGCAAAACCATCAGTTTATCGATGTACTCTTTCTTGATGCTGTTGGTCTCAGCGTTGGTCAGCAGCCGACCATGTGCAATGCGTGCGCGGTCGAGCAGCGTTTTCAGTTCACGCTGTTCGCGTTCGGTCATCTCTTTTTGGGTAATGCGGGGGAGTGCCATAAGGGTGCCCTCTGTTAGCCGTTATCCTCAGTGTACGGTAATCCGGAACCCGCTGATAGCGTCACGCATTGTATTATTCAGCAATACGTAATTTTCCGTCGAAGTCCTGCTGTGTATAGCCCGTTGTTTTGAATCGCTTATCTGTGATGATGTTATCGATCTCTTTTAACGTAGCGATACACATCACACCGTCCTGGCCAAATTTTGTATGGTCGGCAAGAATTACCGACTTTTTACTCATAGCAATCATTGATTTGGCAACATACGCTTCGTCAAAGCTTTTCACCAGCACACCATGTTGAGGCGAAATGCCACCCGCGCCGATGAAGCAGATATCTGCGTGAATGGTGTTTATTTGCTGACAAACGGAGACGCCGAGATTGGCGCGGAAATGGTAGTCATATTCACCACCTAATACATAAACCCGCGCTTTAAGATTATGTTCTTTGATTTTATCGGCAATTAAGGCTGAATTGGTAATAACGGAATAGGCCAGGGGAGGTAATTGTTCGGCCAGAATAAGATTGGTTGTGCAGGAATCAATGAATAGAGTATCGTGCTCGCTGACCATCCCGGCGGCAAGTTTACCAATTGCCATTTTTTCTTCGCGGTGTATATCAATCCGCGCGCCAAATTCATCCTCCTGAACAACCTGCTTTTTGACGGCGCCGCCGTGAATCTTGGTAATTTGCCCTTCAGACTCCAGAATGGAGAGATCGCGGCGAATGGTCTCTGATGTGACGTTTAGCATTTCCGATAATTTGATAACCGTCACTTCACCGAATTTATTTAATTCATCGAGGATATGTTTTCTTCTTTTAATCGGGTTCATTATTTTCCGCCAACGTCGTGCTTTGGCGCATGGTAACTGGATGTGCAGAGCAACGCAACCACTCCAACGCACAGACAATACCCTCATCGTCATTAGAGGCCGTTACATAGCTGGCTTGTCGTTTTACTGCCTCAGGCGCATTCCCCATTGCAATACCAATGCCGGCGGCAGAAAGCATACTGATATCGTTTTGTTGGTCGCCAATCGCCGCAACTTTCTCGGCTGTTATATTGAGCTGTTGCATTAACATGTTCACCGCATAACCTTTATTTATTTCGCTACGTTGGATATCAATGTAATTCTCCCCAGTGATAGTCGCTGTATAGCCATAAGGCAATTTATTATTCACTTCTGTACACAGCGCATTTATTTTTAACTGCTCAATAACGAGTGTGATTTTATAAATATCCTGGCGGTTTAAAATATTACCGGGTGCTGCAAAAATAAGGGGTAATTCAAATAAACGGGCTTCATACGTTGTCCATGGCGCTACCTGTTGGTCGTAACGATGATAAATAGCATCGGCGCTAAAAAAATGATGAGGACAGAGGGAAAGCGCAATATGTCGGTCAATATCCCGAAGATTCATACAAGAGAGCGCCGCAGTATGAATATTGCGCTGCTGCGTTATCTCGAGGATCTGACCTCCGTTGAAGCCTGCGCACCAGCCAAACAGCGTACTAACCTGCTGCTGCTGTAGCAGGCGCATCATCGAGGAGACCGGTCTGGCGGAACAGGCGGCCAACAGGCCACCGCGCTGGTGGAATTCAACGAGTGCCTGACGTGTGCGTGGACTGATTGTCTTTTGCGATGTCAGTAATGTTCCATCCAGATCGGTGACCAGTAACATGCTGCTTTTCCCTTAATATCAATGCGCAATAAACGGTGTGACAGCCTCTTTGGCGGCGCTGCAGACCATATTGTCGATTGCCGTACCGACGACCAGAATATTGACCCCGGTATCCTTAAACGCTTTGGCATTGGCGAGGTTAATACCGCCTTCTGCCAGCGTCGGTACGTCCACTGCGCCAACTAACGCCCTCAGGCGATCTTTGATGGCCTGCGGAATATCGCCCGCGGCTACGCCTTCGTAACTCATGCCGGTCATCAGACCAATCATGTCGACGCCAATCTCCTGCATCCGTTTTGCTACGCTGGCGACCTCTTCCGGCGTGCGCGCAGGAATACCAAAGGTATGCAGGTCATCCGGATGCCCAATATAAGCATCAACGGTCAGGCCATACTGATGGGCGAGATTAACGATGTCCTGCAGATCGTCCCAGTCGGATTTGTGGGTGTGTAAGCCATCGGCACCCGCACGGGCAATCTCCAGTATCTCGGTTTCGGTGAGTGGGACCGGTAACGTTTCGGTAAAGCCACCTGCGATACCGACGGTAATGAAGATATCCTCAGGAACCACATTACGCACGCCATGTACTGCTTCGGCCATCTGGCTGTTAGTGATTTCGTGGCGGATTTGTTCCGCCGCGTGCATGTTGCTCACCCCCTTATGCCCACGCGCCAGCGCCAGTGCGGGATGGTTTGGTTCAAGCAGCTTAACGCCCGCCTCACATACTGCTTTCGCCAGGCGCGCATCGTCGCCGGTTATCCCTGTGCTGAGGATGGTTTGCCCGCCGTGCAGCGTGATGGCATCTTTCACTTTCTGTAACGCTTTAGCGCGTTTTTTATTCATATCGCCTTTAAACATGGTGTACCTCTGGTGTTGGTGCATTAATTAATGGGCTGACGCGGTAGAGTCTTTCTGTGCGACAGCCTTAAAACGGTTGGCAACAATGGTGGAAATACAGGTCAGGCCCATGACGGTAACCATCACAATCGCCATTTGCAGCGCATTGCTGGACAAAAACGGGGAGGCGAAAGCAGGGACATAAGCCACGCCTTTGACGTTAAAGAAACCCAGCATCATGCCGCCCAGACCGGCCCAAACGATCGCTGAACCAAAGACAATTTTGTTGGCAAACATGAACGGATAGGCCGATTCAACGAAGGTCCCAAAGCCGAGGTTGATAAGCAGGCCGGGCGTCGCGACGGCTGCTTCGCTTTTTTCTCGTGGTGCGATGACGTTAGCCAGGTTGATTCCGGCAGCAACCATCACCAGGCCCACCATATCGACAGCACCGAGGAAGCTGACACCGGATTTTTCCATTTCCAGCAGTACCAGCGGCAGGATGACTGCGTGATAGACGCCCCCCAGAATAGCTGGCCAGATAACCAACCCAGCCAGCAGGCCGGCAAGGATAGGGCTGAAGGCCAGCGTGCTTTCGATAGCCAGTTTGATGTAATTACCTGCTGACAGCGCCAGCGGACTCAGCAGATAGTGCATGATTAACCCAGCGGCCAGGCCTGAGATCCCACCCGCAACAATGTTGACGGTGGTCATCGGGAAGCGCCAATTCAGGCATAGTTCAAACAGCCAACGAACGAAAATCCCGGCCATCAAACCACCGATGATCCCGCCAATCAGACCGCCTTCGACGGAAAGCACCCCGGCGACCACCCCGGCAACAATTGAGACTTCATCCAGTTCCGAAATTTGTTTTGCTGCGAGAACCGCAACTAAAACCGGCAGGCCCTTCAGCAGAATTTCAAAGATATCGTTGAGTTTTTCCAGGCCAGGGATGTGACTGAGTGCGAGCACGATAGCCATGGCGATAAAGCCCGGCAGCGCAGGGATCATAATGCTGCGAATATTGAAGCGCTTAAGCAGGCTTTTTCCAGAACCGCCCTGTGCAGGAGAAGCACTTCCCAACTGTGGTTTATATTTAACGCCCCAGTGCTTACACAGCGATGCGATGAAGGAGACTGCGCGGGTCCGGCTGGTGGTACCCGTCGTGCCCGAGGTTGCGATGACATTTGCCCCTTTTGCCGCGACCAGCGCCATTGAGGTGCCGCCAGTGCCAACAATCGGTGTTTTCATCTCAACAGCTGCGGCAAAGACAGCCTGGTTGGCTTTCACCGGATCGGCGCTCATCACGATGATCCCGTCGATCTCACCGTTACGGATCATTTCAGCAATCCTGCAATCGCTCTCAACGACCGAATCGTTCACTTCGGAAAGTTTGCCCTGAAATATCCTTTGTGGTTTTTGTTGGTTTTCTGTGGTTAGTGCAAATACAGACGCCGGCGTGTGGGGTTTGGCAGCATCCATTGAAGCTTCTGCCGCAATGAACTGTACGGCAGCAACGTCCACACCTGCGGCTTCGCACTGCTGGTAAATTTCCTGGAGTAGCTTTTCTGGTTCAGCGCCACCCAGGTTGTAGAGGTTGCCTCCACTGCTTCCAATAATCGCAATTTTTTTCATAGCGGCCTCGAAGATAGGGTAAGGGTTTATCTGTGTTGTAGTGAAATCATATTCCCAATTAAAACAAACTAAATCAACATGCGTAAAATGAATTAACTTGATCTCAAAACAAGTTTATTTATGTATTTATTTGAAATATAACAGTTAAATAATTATTTTGTTTTGTGTTGATATTTGTTGTTTTGTGATGGGGTTCAAATGCGGATGGGGAGAAATGGAGGATGCTTCCTCCATTTATGAAGATTAGTGTTGTTTTACTGCGTGCGGTTTCTCTTCAATCGGCTTACCGGACCAGTAGCCTGCCAGCAGCGAACCGGAAAGGTTGTGCCAGACGGAGAACAGCGCGCCGGGTAGGGCAGCGAGCGGGCCAAAGTAGATTTTGCCCAGCGCAGCGGCAAGCCCTGAATTCTGCATGCCCACTTCGATAGCCAACGTACGGCAGGTTGACTCGTCGAAACCAAACAGTTTTCCGCCCCAGTAGCCGCCAAGCAGGCCAATGGTGTTATGCAGGATCACGGCGATAATCACCACAAAACCGACGGAGGCAATGTGCGCGGCGGAACCTGCCACGACGGCGCTGATGATTGCCAGAATGCACACCATAGAAAATGCGGGCAGATACGGCTCCACGGCTTTTACGACGCGTGGGAACAGATGGTGAATGACCAATCCCAAAGCAATCGGAATGACCACGATCTGCAGGATACTCAGCAACATACCCATCACATCTACCTGGATATGCGCATCGACATACAGCCGTGTCAGCAGCGGGGTGGCGACAACGCCGACCAATGTTGAAACCGATGAAATAGTCACAGAGAGCGCCACATCGCCTTTCGCCAGATATATCATAACGTTTGATGCCGTTCCGCTGGCGACGCTCCCGACCAGCACCATCCCTGCAGACAGTTCCGGCGGCATATTAAATGCCAGCGCTAAAATCCATGCGGCGAGCGGCATCACCAGATAGTGCAGGAAAATACCTGCCGCGACCGGTGCGGGACGTGAGAGTACGCGTTTAAAGTCATCCACCTTCAGGTGAACGCCCATGCCGAACATGATCAGCATCAGTAATGACGGCACGAATGGTCCGACGGGCGTAAAGGTGGAGGACGTGTAATACGCAATAACAGAGAGCAGCAGCGCCCATAACGGGAACAGCCGCGTGAGAGTAGCGAGCATGTTATATTCCTTGCGATTGAAATGTGTTGTGTTGTTATAAAAAAGCCGGGATCGAGCCCGGCTATAGTTATTGTTTATCGCGTGATGGAATATTATTCAAACAAATTATGGTGCAGTTTCTGGACGACCAACTCGGCTTCGGTGCCCGGCACCAGGAAGCACAGGTTGTGGCTGGATGCGCCGTAGCAAATCATGCGAATGTTGAATGGCTCCAGTACACCGAACACCTCTTTGCCGACGCCACAAGCTTTCGACAGGTCATTACCAATCAGCGCGACCAGCGCCAGACCTTCTTCCACTTCAACCCGACACAGGGCAGACAGTTCCATCAGCAGAGACTGTGTTAACAGCGTATCGCCAGTGGAGGTTGAACCGGTGGTATCCAGCGTCAGCGCCACGCTGACTTCGGATGTGGTGATCAAATCTACCGAGATATTATGGCGCGCCAGAATGCCGAATACTTCCGCTAAAAAGCCGCGAGAGTGCAGCATATTCAGGCTATGCAGCGTCAACAGCGTTTGTTTGCGGCGCAGGGCCAGCGCCCGGAACAGCGGTGGATTCGCGGTTTTATTACACACCAGCGTGCCGCCTGCTTTTGGATCTTTGCTGGAGCCCACAAACACCGGAATATCGCTACGTACGGCAGGTAACAGGGTTGCCGGGTGCAGGACTTTCGCACCGAAGGTTGCCATTTCCGCGGCCTCCTCGAAGGCAATCTCATCGATACGCTGCGCTGCGGGAACAACGCGCGGATCGGTGGTGTAAATGCCAGGAACATCGGTCCAGATATCGACGCGCGTTGCGTGCAGCGCTTCGGCCAGCAGGGCGGCCGTATAATCGCTGCCGCCGCGTCCGAGTGTGGTGGTGCGGCCTTTGCTTTCGCTACCGATAAAGCCCTGAGTAATGACCAGACCTTCGCTCAGTCGCGGGGCAAGCTGGATGGCTGCCAGTTCGGCCAGCGCCGCCACATCTGGCTCAGCACGACCAAAGCGATCGTTGGTGCGCATCACTTTGCGTACGTCAAACCATTGGGCCTGAACGTTACGCTCGCGCAGGATCTCAACAAACAGCAGGGTAGACATCAGTTCACCGTGGCTGACCAGTTCATCCGTCAGCGCGGTTGAGGTCGCCAGTGACGCCGCTTCAGCCAGCGTAGTGATGTTTTCCAGCAGACGCTCAATTTCTTCGCGGATCACGTTCGGATAACGCAGGCGTTCCAGAATATTGAACTGAATTTGACGAATGGCGTCGAGTTTCTCGAAGCGCTCAGTCGGCTCCAGACCTTCTGCCAGTGCAACCAGCAGATTGGTAATGCCTGCAGAAGCGGAAAGCACCACTAAGCGGACGTTAATATCGGAAAGTACGACATCCGCGCTGCGATTCATGGCGTCAAAATCCGCCACGCTGGTACCACCAAACTTGGAGACAACTACATCAGTCATAACTACCTCGTGTCAGGGAATGAATAGAGCGACCATGGCACATAAGGCAGAACGGAAACCGGTGCAGGCGCAAATGCAAATACCGTATTTATAAATAAAATGTGTAGCTTGCACTGTCAACGCTGGGATTATGCGGATTTTTCATGCTGCAACTGCGTTGAGTAACGGTACTAATAACAACGCTGATAACCGCTATACTTTTTAGCCACGTTTGGCGGATGCCCTGGCAATGGCATTAAAACAATCACACTTTTCTGTGACTGGCGTTACAATCGATCTCAGTCACAATTCTCAAAATCAGAAGAGTATTGCTAATGAAAAACATCAATCCAACGCAGACCTCAGCCTGGCAGGCACTACAAAAACACTTTGAAGAGATGAAAGACGTTACTATCGCGGATCTTTTCGCGAAAGATAGCGATCGTTTCACTAAGTTTTCCGCGACGTTTGACGATTTGATGCTGGTGGATTTCTCCAAAAACCGCATCACTGAAGAGACGCTGGCTAAACTGCAGGATCTGGCGAAAGAAACCGATTTGGCGGGTGCCATCAAGTCCATGTTCTCCGGTGAGAAAATCAACCGCACCGAGGACCGTGCCGTGCTGCACGTGGCGCTGCGCAACCGTAGCAATACGCCGATCATCGTTGATGGCAAAGATGTGATGCCAGAAGTGAATGCGGTGCTGGAGAAAATGAAATCGTTCTCTGAAGCGATCATCTCCGGAAGCTGGAAAGGCTACACCGGCAAAGCGATCACGGATGTGGTGAACATCGGTATCGGCGGCTCCGACCTCGGCCCGTTCATGGTGACCGAAGCGCTGCGCCCGTATAAAAATCACCTGAATATGCACTTTGTGTCTAACGTCGATGGTACGCACATTGCCGAAGTGCTGAAGAAAGTGAACCCGGAAACCACGCTGTTCCTGGTCGCGTCTAAAACCTTCACCACCCAGGAAACCATGACCAACGCCCACAGCGCGCGCGACTGGTTCCTGGCGACCGCAGGCGACAACAAGCACGTTGCCAAACACTTCGCAGCACTGTCCACCAACGGTAAAGCGGTTGGCGAGTTTGGTATTGATACTGCCAACATGTTCGAGTTCTGGGACTGGGTTGGCGGCCGTTACTCTCTGTGGTCTGCCATTGGCCTGTCCATCATTCTGTCCGTGGGCTTCGACAACTTTGTTGAGCTGCTCTCCGGCGCGCACGCGATGGACAAACACTTCTCCACCACCCCGGCGGAGAAAAACCTGCCGGTACTGCTGGCGTTGATCGGTATCTGGTACAACAACTTCTTCGGTGCCGAAACCGAAGCAATCCTGCCGTACGACCAGTATATGCACCGTTTCGCGGCCTACTTCCAGCAGGGTAACATGGAATCCAACGGTAAATATGTTGACCGTAACGGCAATGCGGTGGATTACCAGACTGGCCCAATCATCTGGGGTGAGCCGGGTACTAACGGCCAGCATGCGTTCTACCAGCTGATTCATCAGGGCACCAAAATGGTTCCTTGTGACTTTATCGCGCCGGCGATCACCCACAACCCGCTGTCCGATCACCATCCGAAACTGCTGTCTAACTTCTTCGCGCAGACCGAAGCGCTGGCATTTGGTAAATCTCGTGACGTGGTTGAGCAGGAATACCGCGACCAGGGTAAAGATCCGGCCCAGCTCGAACACGTTGTGCCGTTCAAAGTGTTTGAAGGCAACCGCCCGACCAACTCCATCCTGCTGCGTGAAATCACGCCGTTCAGTCTGGGTGCGCTGATTGCATTGTATGAGCACAAAATCTTTACTCAGGGCGCCATCCTGAACATCTTCACTTTCGACCAGTGGGGCGTGGAGCTGGGCAAACAGCTGGCAAACCGCATTCTGCCGGAACTGAATGATGATAAAGAAATCACCAGCCATGATTGCTCGACCAACGGTTTGATTAACCGTTATAAGTCCTGGCGTGCCTGATGGCGCTGCGCTAATCAGGCCTACAGGCGCACACTTGTAGGCCGGATAAGGCGTTTCGCCGCCATCCGGCATTAATGAAATAAAAAAGCCGATATTAATATCGGTTTTTTTATAAGAATGCTCCAGGATATCTACGTTTTAGCTTCATACCTTAATTGAGCTTAATCCTAAAATAATTTTCTTAATGTTGTTCAATTTCTGGTGTTTTCGGATTTACCGGATATTGCATTTTTATTTTTATATTTTAATTGATTGATTTATTTGTATTTGTTGTATTTTTTAATTATTTCTACTTTCGTTATCTAATTATCCTAAATTCCCCCGTGGCGTAATTTGCACACTTTCGCTTGTGTATACTCGATCTCGCCCGAAATTCTTTTGGGTAAATCTCCATTCATACAATGAAGGGAATTTGTGATGAAAAAAGTTCTGTATGGCCTGTGGGCTATATCTGCGCTTGCGGCGACTTCTGTCTATGCCGCCCCCGTTCAGGTGGGGGAGGCAGCAGGGTCGGCAGCGGCGTCGGTTTCGGCAGGAAGTTCCTCCGCAACCAGCGTGAGCACCGTAAGTTCTGCGGTGGGGGTTGCCCTGGCGGCGACCGGTGGCGGCGATGGTTCTAATACCGGAACCACAACCACCACAACCACCAGTACCCAGTAATACCGGTACGTTTAACCATAACCACACTTCGGTGTGGTTATTTTGGATTGCCAAAGGTCAGTGGGATTTGTAGGCCGGGTAAGCGTCGCGCCACCCGGCAATAATGCGGAGAAACGTCGTGAAGCGACCAGCGCTGATATTGGTTTGCCTGTTATTACAAGCGTGTTCAGCCACCACCGAAGGGCTGGGTCATTCGCTGTGGGAGAGTGTGTTTGGGTCACCTGGCGTACAGATGACGGACGATGAAATCCACAACATGCCCTACGCCAGCCAGTATATGCAGCTCAACGGCGGTCCCCAGCTGTTTGTCGTGCTCGCTTTTACCGAAAACGGGCAGCAGAAATGGGTGACTCAGGATCGGGCCATTCTTGTGACGCAGCATGGGCGACTGGTGAAAACGCAACTCGGTGGCGACAACCTGATCGAGGTGAACAATCTGGCGGCTGATCCACTGATCAAGCCCAATCAGATAGTCGATGGCGCAACGTGGACCCGCACGATGGGCTGGACTGAGCATCAACAGGTCCGCTACGCCACTGCCCGCTCGGTTTTCAAATGGGATGGCCCTGACAGCATCAGCGTGGGCAGCGAACAGACTGCGGTTCGGGTGCTGGGCGAAGAAGTGACGACCGATCGGGCGCGCTGGCATAACCGCTACTGGATCGACAGTGAAGGGCAAATCCGTCAGTCAGAGCAGTATCTGGGCGCACATTTCTTCCCGGTGAAAACCACGCTGATTAAGGCGGCAAAATCATGATCAAACGAGCCGTTATGGCGCTGCTGTTGAGTCTGAACGCTGCGTCTGTTTTTGCTGCGGGCAGCGTTAAGGTCTTTACCTCCGCCAGCGCAGAGCCGAAAACGCTGACCGGGGCCGAACATCTGCTCGATCTGGTGGGACAGCCGCGGTTGAGTAATAGCTGGTGGCCCGGCGCGGTTATCAGCGAAGAGCGGGCAACGACGGAGGCGCAACGTCAGCAGCAGGCATTACTGGCGCGCCTGGCGGCGCTGAGCGCTGAAAAAAGCGGTGACGATGCCGCGTCTATTAACGCATTACGCCAGCAAATTCAGGCGCTGAAGGTGACTGGCAGACAGAAGATTAACCTCGACCCGGATGTTGTGCGCGTCAGCGAACGAGGCAACCCGCCGTTGCAGGGCCATTACACGCTGTGGGTCGGTCCACAGCCAACCGATGTCACGCTGTTTGGCCTGCTAAGCCGTCCGGGTAAACAACCGTTTATGCCCGGGCGTGATATTGCCAGCTATCTCGATGGGCAAAGTCGGCTCAGCGGTGCGGATAGTAGCTACGCCTGGGTCATCTATCCCGACGGACGCACGCAAAAAGTACCGGTGGCTTACTGGAACAAACGCCACGTTGAGCCGATGCCCGGCAGCATCATTTTTGTCGGACTCTCTGATGCTGTCTGGAGCAACGTTCCGGATGAAATCAATGCCGATGTTCTTCGCACCCTGACTCAGCGGACCCCTGAATAATGAGAAAAACTTATCTGCTCAGCCTGTTGGCGCTGGGCGTAAGCGTTGCCTGCCATGGTGAAACCTGGCCCGCGCCCATTGGACCATCGCAGTCCGATTTTGGCGGCGTGGGGCTGCTGCAAACCCCAACCGCACGCATGGCGCGCGAGGGCGAAATGAGCCTCAACTACCGCGATAACGATCAGTACCGCTACTACTCTGCGTCGGTGCAGATCTTCCCGTGGCTGGAAACCACGCTGCGCTACACCGATGTGCGTACCAAACAATACAGTAGCGTGGAGTCGTTTTCTGGCGATCAGACATACAAGGATAAGGCGTTTGACCTCAAACTGCGGCTGTGGGAAGAGAGCTACTGGACGCCACAGGTGGCTGTTGGCGCACGAGATATTGGCGGAACGGGCCTGTTCGATGCGGAGTATATTGTGGCGAATAAAGCCTGGGGGCCGTTTGATTTCTCGCTTGGCCTCGGCTGGGGATACCTTGGGACCAGCGGCAACGTCAGCAATCCGCTGTGTTCCTACAGCGATAAATTCTGTTACCGCGACAATAGCTACAAACAGGCGGGTTCTATCGATGGAAGTCAGATGTTCCATGGTCCGGCATCGTTGTTTGGCGGCGTCGAGTATCAGACGCCCTGGCAGCCGTTGCGTCTGAAACTGGAATATGAGGGAAACAATTATCAGCAGGATTTTGCGGGTAAGCTGGATCAGAAGAGCAAGTTTAACGTCGGCGCTATTTATCGCGTCACCGATTGGGCCGACGTTAACCTCAGCTATGAGCGTGGGAACACCTTTATGTTTGGGGTCACGCTGCGGACTAACTTCAACGATCTGCGGCCAAACTATAACGACAACGCCCGCCCGAAATATCAGCCCCAGCCCCAGGATGCCATCCTGCAACATTCGGTGGTGGCGAATCAGCTAACGCTGCTGAAGTATAATGCTGGGCTGGCAGACCCTAAAATTCAGGTGCAGGGCGATACGCTATATGTGACCGGAGAACAGGTGAAATACCGTGATTCGCGGGAAGGGATCGAACGCGCCAACCGGATCGTGATGAACGATCTCCCTGACGGGATCCGCACGATCCGCATTACGGAAAACCGCCTGAACTTACCGCAGGTGACGACCGAAACGGAGGTTTCCAGCCTTAAGCGTCATCTGGAAGGCGAGCCGCTGGGCCATGAAACCCAGCTGGCGCAAAAACGCGTTGAGCCCGTGGTGCCGCAGACCACCGAGCAGGGCTGGTATATCGACAAATCACGCTTTGATTTTCACATCGATCCGGTACTTAACCAGTCGGTGGGTGGCCCGGAAAACTTCTATATGTATCAACTGGGCGTGATGGGAACGGCGGATCTGTGGGTCACGGATCACCTGCTGACCACCGGTAGCCTGTTTGCCAACCTTGCCAATAACTACGACAAGTTTAACTACACTAACCCACCGCAGGATTCGCATTTACCACGCGTGCGTACCCATGTGCGCGAGTATGTGCAAAACGATGTCTACGTGAATAACCTGCAGGCCAATTACTTCCAGTCACTCGGAAACGGATTCTACGGACAGGTTTACGGCGGTTATCTGGAAACCATGTACGGCGGGGCGGGTGCGGAAGTATTGTATCGTCCGCTGGACAGTAACTGGGCGTTTGGCATTGACGCCAACTACGTGAAACAGCGTGACTGGCGTAGCGCACAGGACATGATGAAGTTCACCGACTATAGCGTGAAGACCGGGCATTTGACGGCGTACTGGAATCCTTCGTTTGCTCAGGATGTTCTGGTGAAAGCCAGCGTGGGGCAGTATCTGGCAGGTGATAAAGGCGGCACGCTGGAAATTGCGAAACGCTTCGATAGCGGCGTGGTAGTTGGCGGCTATGCGACCATCACGAATGCATCGCCGGACGAGTACGGAGAGGGGGATTTCACCAAAGGGGTGTACGTTTCCGTGCCGCTGGATCTTTTCTCCTCTGGCCCAACCCGCAGTCGTGCGGCGATAGGCTGGACACCGTTAACGCGTGATGGTGGTCAGCAGCTTGGGCGTAAGTTTGGTTTGTACGATATGACCAGTGACAGGAGTGAGAACTTCCGTTGATGTGCATGTTGATCGCCCGGTGGCGCTACGCTTACCGGGCCTACGGCAGGCCGGGTAAGGCAAAGCCGGCATCCGGCAAGAACCGTCGTGTGAACAAAACATAAACAAAAAATGTAGATCTCTGTCACATTTTTGCGTTATACAGGAACTCTGTCACTGAGTAAGAGGTGCTGTTATGACGTCGCTATCTCGTCCCCGCGTGGAGTTTATCTCCACCATCTTGCAGACCGTGTTGAATCTGGGGCTGCTGAGTCTGGGCCTGATCCTGGTCGTATTCCTCGGGAAAGAAACGCTGCATCTGGCCGATGTGCTGTTCGCGCCGGAACAAACCAGCAAATATGAGCTGGTGGAAGGACTGGTGGTTTACTTTCTGTACTTTGAATTTATCGCGCTGATTGTGAAGTATTTTCAGTCAGGGTTTCACTTTCCGCTGCGCTACTTTGTCTATATCGGGATCACGGCGATTGTGCGGTTGATCATTGTCGATCATAAAGCACCCATGGATGTGCTGATCTATTCTGCGGCGATCCTGCTGCTGGTGATCACCCTGTGGCTGTGCAACTCGAAGCGGTTGAAGCGAGAGTAAAAAACAACACGCCGTTGGGGCGGCGTGTTGCAGGTCAGGCTTATTGTGCAGAGACGGGTTTGGCTTTCTCTGCTGCGGGTTCCCACAGCTCTTCAAGTTCTTCCAGTGTTTTGCCTTTGGTTTCCGGCACGAGCTTCCACATGAACAGCGCCGCCAGGATGCCCATACAACCGTAGATCCAGTAGGAGAAACCGTTGTGGAAATGGGAAACCAGCCAGGAGTTTTTGTCCATCATCGGGAAAGTCCAGGAGACGAAGTAGTTCGCCAGCCACTGGGCCGCGACCGCAATGGCGAGTGCTTTACCGCGAATCGCATTGGGGAAGATTTCTGCCAGCAACACCCAACACACCGGTCCCCAGGACATAGCGAATGCTGCGACATAAAACAGCATCGACAGCAGCGCCACCAGGCCGGAAGCCTGCGTATAAAATGCAGTGCCGAGGCTGAACATCCCAATTGCCATGCCGAATGCGCCAATGATCTGCAGCGGTTTGCGACCAAACTTGTCCACCGTCATGATCGCCAGCACGGTGAAACTCAGGTTGATTACACCGACAATAATGGTCTGCAATAGCGCCACATCGGTGCTGGCTCCAAGCGTTTTGAAGACTTCCGGCGCGTAGTACAGCACGACGTTAATACCGACAAACTGCTGGAAGATGGATAACATCACGCCGATGACGATCACGCCTGCCCCAAACATCAACAGACGACCACCGGTTTTGCGTCCATGCTCAAGTGACTGATTAATCTCCTGCATTGCCTGAGTGGCGAGTGTGCTACCCATAATCTTGCGCAGAATACCTTCTGCCTGCTCATGTCTGCCGCGCGCCATCAGCCAACGTGGGCTTTCTGGTACGGTATACAGCAGCAGTAAAAACAGCAGGGCGGGGATACTTTCGGAGGCAAACATATATCGCCAGCCATCGGTATTCAGCCAGTTGGCATCACCAGAGCGGGCAATAAAATAGTTAACGCAGTACACCAGTAACTGGCCGAAAATAATCGCGAATTGGTTAAAGGAAACCAGTTTTCCACGAATATGTGCCGGAGCCAGCTCAGCAATATACATAGGTGAAAGCATGGAAGCTAAACCTACGCCAATACCACCGATGATGCGATAAATAACGAATTCGGGAACGTATCCTGCTAAATAAACAGGCACAGCATTATCGGGGTTAATGGTGGTAAAGCCTAATTCTGGCCATGCGGAACCGATGCCGGAAATAAAAAATAACAGCGCAGCGATTTTCAGCGAATCCCGACGACCAAAGCGGTTACTGCAATACCCGCCCAGCGCACCACCGATGATGCAGCCAATCAGTGCACTGGCAACGCAGAAACCCAGCAGCGAGTTAGCGGCGGATTCACTTAAGTGTTGTGGGGCAACAAACACGGTATTTAAGGACTCTACCGTACCGGATATGACCGCAGTGTCATAACCAAATAATAAACCTCCTAATGTAGCAACTAGCGTAATCGAAAATATATAGCTGGAATTATATTGGGTATTCATTCAGACCTGCCTTAGACGATACAGCTCTTTTTATCAGTATTGGAGATGGTGGATTTAACAGGCAGGGAAGACAATTATCATTTTTTACATTGCAATTACGTTTTGTCTTTTCTGTGATCTTAGCTCTGTTTAATATGTTGCCAGTCAGGTGGAGAATTGAATTGCAGTGATGGAGAGCACGAAAGGAAATAATCATAACGGCAATGCAAAATAACATAAAAAAAGGGCGCTCCGTAGAGCGCCGAATAACAGTCACAGGTTGGGATAACATAAGTTGAGGGTTGCAGTGGCATTGCCCGTTGCCGGGCGGGGTAACACAACTACTTTGATGAAACTTAGCCTTTCACACCACCCGCGGTCAGGCCGTTGACCAGCCAGCGCTGCGCCAACAGGAATACCAGCGTGATCGGAATAGCGGAAAGTACAGCTGCGGCGGCAAAGTCGCCCCACAAATAGTTCTGTGGATTGAGGTACTGCTGCATACCTACCGCAAGGGTGTAGCTGTTCACATCACGCAGCAGCAGCGATGCGACCGGGACTTCAGTAATGGCGGCAATGAACGACAGAATAAACACGACCGCCAGAATCGGTACCGAGAGCGGCAACAGCACCAGGCGGAAAGCCTGCCACGGCGTTGCACCATCCAGCGCGGCTGCTTCTTCCAGCGAACCGTCGATAGTTTCGAAATAGCCTTTAATCGTCCACACATGCAGTGCGATACCGCCGAGGTAGGCGAAAATCACACCGCCGTGGGTGTTGAGACCGATAAACGGAATATACTGGCCCAGACGGTCAAACAACGCGTATAACGCCACCAGGGACAGTACCGCCGGGAACATCTGGAAAATCAGCATCCCTTTCAGCAGCGTTGCTTTGCCCGGGAAACGCATGCGGGCAAAGGCATAAGCACAGGTGGTGGAGAGCGTCACGATACCGATCGCGGTAATGGTGGCTACTTTCACCGAGTTCCACAGCCATAACAGCACCGGGAACGGCGGCGGGGTCACGCGGCCATCCGCGTGCTCTACGCTAAAGCCCAGCGCCAGTTTCCAGTGCTCCCAGGAGATGTTTTCCGGGATCAGGCTGCCAGTGGCAAAGTTACCTTCGCGCAGCGAGATAGCGATAACCATCAGCAGCGGGAACATGATCGCCGCGATAAAAATCAGCAACCCTAAGTGCGTTGCGAATAAACGTAACTTTTGTGATTTCGGTTGGACCATAGCCATTGTCGTTATCTCCCTTAATCAAACTTCATACGTGTGGCTTTCAGGTTCACGATCGCCAGTGCGCCTACCAGCAGGAAGATCAGCGTGGCAATCGCCGCCGCCAGACCGAAGTCCTGCCCGCCACCGCCTTCAAAGGCGATACGGTAGGTGTAGCTCACGAGCAGGTCGGTATAACCGGCTGGCGTGGTGGTGCCAAGTCTATCCGGGCCACCGTTGGTCAACAGCTGAATCAGCACGAAGTTGTTAAAGTTAAAGGCAAAGCTGGCAATCATCAGCGGCGTTAGCGGCTTAATCAGCAGCGGAAGCGTAATCTTAAAGAAGTTCTGGAACGGGCCGGCGCCATCCATTGCTGATGCTTCATACAGGTCATCAGGAATCGCCTTCAGCAGCCCCATGCACAGGATCATCATGTACGGATAACCCAGCCAGGTGTTGACGATAATAATCATCGAGCGTGCGGTGGTTGGGTCGCTGAACCAGGCCGGTTTGATGCCAAACAGTGTGCTCAGCATCATGTTGATTTCACCAAAGCTTTGGTTGAACAATCCTTTGAAAATCAGAATCGAGATAAACGACGGCACGGCATAGGGCAGGATCAGCAGGACGCGGTAAATCGCTTTGCCTTTCAGGGATTCCCACTGCACCAGACAGGCCAGCACCATCCCTACCGCAACGGTGAGGATTACCGTCAGGACTGAGAACACCACTGTCCAGACAAAGATGGCGAAGAACGGCTTCTGGATGCCTTCATCGGTAAAGACGCGGGTGAAGTTGTCCCACCCAATGGCGACGGTATAGCCTGGGCTGAGTTTTTCTGTACCCCAGCTCCCGTCAGCGTTAATCGCCTGATAGTAACCAACATCGTTGTTGGCGCGGTATTTTACGCCGCTCTGGTTATTGGTGAGCGTGCCGTCATCAGCGAGCGTATAGAGCGGCTGCGTGCCGGAGAACTGACGCAGTGAACTCATGATAACTTTGCTGTCATCCGGCAGAATGGCCGTTAACTGCGTCAGCGCCTGACGATTCTGGGTGATGATGCGCAGCGTCGCACGTTCGCCAGTTGGCAGTGCATCAGCATCCTTCAGTTGCAGTTTCTGCTCGCCGCCAAATTTAAAGGCGTCGGAAACATAATTTTTTCCTGTTTCACCGTCGGTAAGGGCCAGTTGCCACTCATCACCCGCCGGATACAAGCCGAAATTATAGGTTTTGCCCGCCTGATATGAACGCTCCATCAGGACTTGTTGAGCGCGTTCAAAGGTCAGCTGGTTAGTGCTGCTGTAGTTGGTAAAGGCAATGGCAATGGTGCAAAGCAACGGAAACAGAACAAACAGCCCCATACCCGCGACGCCAGGATAAACATAGCGCCAGGCATAGGCTTTACGGTTAGCGAAAATATACAGGCCAGCAGAGCTTAAAATCAGCGTCATGATGGCAAACAGGTACTCCCCCTGAGCGTACATCAAAACAACAAGGTAACCGACCAGCAGCCCAAGCAGACCCATCACTGACCATTTCAGCGTGTCGCTTTGCCACCAGTGTTTCTTTTTAATGACATCCATGGGGATCTTCCTCTACAACATTGAACATCTGTCGGCAAAAGTGCCTGATGGCGCTGCGCTTATCAGGCCTACGGTGAGTTGTAGGCCGGATAAGGCATTTATGCCGCCATCCGGCACGTGTGCTACAGCACTACTTGGTGATACGACCCTGCGCGTCTTTCAGTGCAGCATCAACAGTCTGACGACCGCTGGCTGCGTTGATCACTGCGGTACGAACGGCGTACCAGAATGCTGACATCTGCGGGATGTTCGGCATGATTTCGCCTTTCTGGGCGTTATCCATGGTGGCCGCGATGCGAGGATCTTTTGCTAATTGATCCTGGAAGGATTTCAGCGCAACGGCGCCCAGCGGTTTGTCCTTGTTCACTTCATCCAGACCCTGATCGGTCAGCAGGTAGTTTTCGAGGAACTCTTTCGCCAGTTCTTTGTTCGGGCTGGCGGCGTTAATACCGGCGCTCAGTACCCCAACAAACGGTTTAGACGCTTTGCCTTTGAAGGTTGGCAGCAGCGTTACGCCGTAGTTGATTTTGCTCTTGTCGATGTTCGACCATGCCCACGGACCGTTAATGGTCATCGCGGTATCGCCTTTGTTAAAGGCCGCTTCAGCGATGGAATAGTCGGTATCCGCGTTCATGTGTTTGTTCTTGATGAGATCAACCAGGAAGGTCAGACCGGCTTTCGCGCCAGCGTTATCCACGCCGACGTCTTTCACATCGTACTTACCGTTTTCAAACTTGAATGCGTAACCACCGTCGGCAGCAATCAGCGGCCAGGTGAAGTACGGTTCTTGCAGGTTGAACATCAGTGCAGATTTACCTTTCGCCTTCAGCTCTTTATCCAGCGCCGGGATCTCTTCCCAGGTTTTTGGCGGGTTCGGCACGAGGTCTTTGTTATAAATCAGCGACAGCGCTTCAACCGCGATTGGGTAGGCAATCAGCTTGCCGTTATAGCGTACGGCATCCCAGGTGAACGGATAGAGTTTGTCCTGGAACGCTTTGTCCGGCGTGATTTCAGCCAGCAGGCCAGACTGTGCGTAACCACCAAAACGGTCATGCGCCCAGAAGATAATGTCCGGGCCATCACCGGTCGCAGCAACCTGTGGGAATTTTTCTTCCAGCTTGTCAGGATGCTCAATGGTGACTTTAATTCCCGTGTCTTTCTCGAATTTTTTGCCCACTTCAGCGAGGCCGTTGTAGCCTTTATCGCCGTTAATCCAGATAACCAGCTTACCTTCTTCAATCTTGGCGAGAGCCGAGGCGGAGAACATCATCGTCGTCAATGCGGACAATGCGAGGATGCGTGCGCCAGTTTTGATTTTCATAGTTCCCATCCTGTTTGGTGATTTTGCAGAGGTGGCTTAACGGTTACTAGTTTCTTTATACGACAACCTCTTTCCATCCTCCTTACCCCTACGCCCCACCCGTTCTTTATGTGATCTGTGTTACATAAATGTGAGTAATGCGTACTGGCGCACATAAAAACCCACTGATTTTTGCAGGCTGCATCACGAAATTCCTCTGAGGCAGGTAGCCAGGGTCTCAGACGCTGCTCTCTCATCCTCCCGCCTCCTCCCCCATAAAAAAGCTGGGGGGTGGAGGATTCACGCCGTTAAGGGATAACGCATAGTCAATCCATCAATGAATGTTGCTGTCGATGACAGGTTGTAACGAAGGGAGAAGGGCATGGCGAGCGTACAGCTGCGAAATGTAACGAAAGCCTGGGGTGACGTGGTGGTATCGAAAGATATCAATCTCGACATTCACGAAGGGGAATTCGTGGTGTTTGTCGGACCGTCAGGCTGTGGTAAGTCAACCTTGCTGCGTATGATCGCCGGACTTGAAACCATCACCAGTGGTGATTTGTTTATCGGGGAGACCCGGATGAACGACATTCCACCCGCCGAACGTGGTGTGGGGATGGTCTTCCAGTCCTATGCGCTGTATCCCCATTTGTCCGTCGCTGAAAACATGTCATTCGGCCTCAAACTCGCTGGTGCGAAAAAAGAGGTGATGAACCAGCGTGTTAATCAGGTCGCGGAAGTGCTGCAACTGGCCCATCTGCTGGAGCGCAAACCCAAAGCGCTCTCCGGTGGACAACGTCAGCGTGTGGCGATTGGCCGTACGTTGGTTGCAGAGCCGCGTGTCTTTCTGTTGGACGAACCGCTGTCAAACCTCGATGCCGCACTGCGCGTCCAGATGCGCATTGAAATATCCCGCCTGCATAAGCGTCTTGGTCGCACGATGATTTACGTCACCCACGATCAGGTCGAAGCGATGACCCTGGCCGACAAAATTGTGGTGCTGGATGCCGGCCGCGTCGCGCAGGTTGGTAAACCCCTCGAGCTGTACCACTACCCAGCTGACCGCTTTGTTGCCGGGTTTATTGGTTCGCCAAAGATGAACTTCCTGCCGGTGAAAGTGACGGCAACGGCGATCGATCAGGTTCAGGTTGAGCTGCCTAACCGCCAGCAAATATGGCTACCAGTGGAAAGCCGTGCGGTGCAGGTCGGCGCCAATATGTCTTTAGGTATCCGCCCGGAACATCTGCTGCCCAGCGATATTGCTGATGTCACCCTTGAAGGTGAAGTACAGGTAGTCGAGCAGTTGGGTCACGAAACACAAATCCATATCCAGATCCCCGCCATCCGTCAGAACCTGGTTTACCGCCAGAACGACGTGGTGTTGGTAGAAGAGGGTGCCACATTCGCTATCGGCCTGCCGCCAGAGCGTTGCCATCTGTTCCGTGAGGATGGCACTGCATGTCGTCGGTTGCATCAGGAGCCGGGCGTTTAAGGTCCCCATAAAAAAACGAAACGCAAAACCATTCGTAGTTGCAGAAGGTGGCAGCGTTTAAAGAAAAGCAATGATCTCAGGAGATAGAACGATGATTACTCTGCGCAAACTCCCTCTGGCGGTTGCTGTGGCAGCAGGCATTATGTCTGTTCAGGCAATGGCTGTGGATTTCCATGGTTATGCTCGTTCCGGCATTGGCTGGACAGGTAGCGGCGGGGAACAACAGTGTTTCCAGGCAACCGGTGCCCAAAGTAAATACCGTCTTGGTAACGAATGTGAAACCTATGCGGAAATCAAATTAGGTCAGGAAGTGTGGAAAGAGGGCGATAAGAGCTTCTATTTCGACACTAACGTTGCCTACTCTGTTGCACAGCAGAATGACTGGGAAGCGACCGATCCTGCTTTCCGTGAAGCCAACGTGCAGGGTAAAAACCTGATTGAATGGCTGCCAGGTTCCACCATCTGGGCCGGCAAACGTTTCTATCAGCGTCATGACGTCCATATGATCGACTTCTACTACTGGGATATTTCAGGTCCTGGCGCCGGTATTGAAAACATCGATCTGGGCTTCGGTAAACTGTCTCTGGCCGCAACCCGTTCTCAGGAAGCGGGCGGTTCTTACACCTTCAGTAGCCAGAATATCTACGACACATCCAAAGATACCGCGAACGACGTATTCGACATGCGTTTAGCGCAGATGGCCATTAACCCGGACGGCATGCTGGAACTGGGTGTTGACTACGGTCGTGCGAATAAAACTGACGGTTATAGCTACGCGGATAGCGCGTCTAAAGATGGCTGGATGTTCACTGCAGAACATACTCAGAGCATGCTGAAGGGCTATAACAAGTTCGTGGTTCAGTATGCAACTGACGCGATGACCACCCAGGGTAAAGGTGGCTCGCAGGGTACTTACGGTTCAACCTTCGATACCCAGGCAACACCAAATGATCCCGTTATCCATCATATAAACAACAACATCAATAACAACGGTAGCCTGGTGCGCGTACTTGACCACGGTGCTATCTCTCTGGGCGACAAGTGGGACCTGATGTACGTCGGTATGTATCAGAATATCGACATGGATAACGACCTGGGTACTGAATGGTACACCGTGGGTATTCGTCCGATGTACAAATGGACGCCAATCATGAGCACCCTGATGGAAGTCGGCTACGACAACGTCAAATCTCAACAGACTGGCGATCGCAACAGCCAATACAAAATCACCCTGGCGCAACAGTGGCAGGCAGGCGATAGCATCTGGTCTCGTCCGGCAATCCGCGTCTTTGCAACCTATGCCAAATGGGATGAAGAATGGGGCTATGTGAAAAACGGAGATTCGGTCTCTAAATATGCTGCTGCAACTAACTCCGGTATCAGCACAACCAGCCGTGGCGATAGCGACGAGTGGTCCTTCGGTGCCCAGATGGAAATCTGGTGGTAATCCAGCATTAACCTGACGTAATGACCTAAAGAGGGGCGTAAGCCCCTCTTACTTACGGTTTAGCGCGCTATTGCCTGGCCACCGCTGAACCCATGCTATCTGAGGTGATAACAATGAAAATGAAGAAAAGTCTCGTTGCCCTTTGTTTATCGGCAGGGTTATTTGCCAGCGTTCCTGGAATCAGCCTGGCCGATGTGAATATCGTTCCGCAGGACACCGCCGCTGCACCGTCGATTCCGACGGCTGCATTGCAACAGCTGGCCTGGACGCCAGTCGACCAATCGAAAACCCAGTCAACCCCGTTGGCGACAGCGGGACAGCGTCTGGACATTGCCGGTATTAGCGGCCCGGTTGCCGCCTATAGCGTACCGGCCAACATTGGGGAACTGACCCTGACGCTGAGCAGTGAAGTTAACAAACAAACCAGCGTATTTGCGCCAAACGTCTTAATTCTTGATCAGAACATGACGCCATCTGCGTTCTTTCCCAGCAGTTACTTTACCTACCAGGCACCGGGTGTAATGAGTGCGGATCGCCTGGAAGGGGTGATGCGTCTGACGCCTGCACTGGGACAGCAGAAGCTTTATGTTCTGGTCTTTACTACTGATAAAGATCTCCAACAGACCACCACGCTGCTTGACCCGGCGAAAGCGTATGCCAAGGGCGTGGGCAACGCTGTTCCGGATATTCCGGACCCGATTGCCCGCCATACTACCGATGGTCTGGTGAAACTGCAGGTGAAAACCAACAGCACCTCCAGCGTGCTGGTTGGGCCGTTATTTGGTTCCTCTGGCCCGGGGCCGGTGACGGTGGGTAATACCGCAGCGCCTGCGGTGGCTTATGCGGCTCCGGCTGCCGCGGTAGCCGCGCCGGCACCGCAACCCGTGAAGAAAAGTGAACCGGTGCTGAATGACACTGAGAACTATTTTAACCAGGCGATTAAGGATGCCGTGGCGAAAGGTGATGTTGATAAAGCGCTGAAGCTGCTTGATGAAGCTGAACGTCTGGGATCCAAATCTGCCCGTTCCACCTTTATCAGCAGTGTAAAAGGCAAGGGGTAACCATCTCCCCACATTGTTGATTTTGCAACAACTGGTGCGTCTCCTGGCGCACCTTTTTTTATCCTTCGATGCTACTTGTTACACTTATGTTGCCCTACCGATCACTTAATCGTGTTTGCTCACCCCGCAAAGCCTTTTCTGCGATACAATGCCCTCAGGTTATGAATCGGAGAGTAAGGCATGCCACACCCCGCGTTAACGCAGCTGCGTGCTCTGCGTTATTTTGATGCGATCCCGTCGCTTGACCCTCAATTGCTCGACTGGTTGTTACTGGAAGATTCCATGACCAAACGTTTTGAGCAGCAGGGAAAACAGGTCACCGTAACATTGATACGAGAAGGATTCGTTGGGCAAAATGAGGTCACTGAAGAGTTGACGCTGTTGCCGGCAGAATCCCGCTATTGGTTGCGGGAAATCCTGTTATGCGCGGATGGTGAGCCGTGGCTTGCCGGTCGGACTGTCGTGCCGGAATCCACCTTGTGCGGCCCCGAACTGGCTTTACAAAATCTGGGGAAAACCCCGCTCGGGCGCTATCTGTTTACATCATCGACATTGACCCGCGATTTTATTGAGATTGGCCGCGATGCAGCGCTGTGGGGACGCCGTTCCCGCCTGCGGCTGAGCGGTAAGCCGCTGATGCTTACCGAGCTTTTTTTGCCTGCATCGCCGTTGTACTGAGAGGAAGATAAAGATGGAGTGGAGTCTGACGCAGAATAAGCTGCTGGCTTTTCACCGCTTGATGCGTACGGATAAGCCAATTGGCGCCTTACTGCTGCTCTGGCCGACGCTGTGGGCGCTGTGGGTAGCGACCCCTGGCGTACCGCAATTGTGGATACTGGCGGTGTTTGTCGCCGGTGTGTGGCTGATGCGCGCTGCCGGATGCGTGGTGAATGATTATGCCGACAGGAAATTTGACGGACACGTCAAACGCACCGCAAACCGACCGCTGCCGAGCGGTGCAGTCACGGAGAAAGAGGCCCGAACGCTGTTTGTTGTGCTGGTGTTGCTCGCCTTCCTGCTGGTTCTGACTCTTAACACGATGACGATTTTGTTGTCCGTTGCGGCGTTAGCACTGGCGTGGGTTTATCCCTTCATGAAACGCTATACGCACCTGCCGCAGGTGGTGCTGGGGGCGGCGTTTGGCTGGTCTATTCCCATGGCGTTCGCCGCCGTCAGTGAATCTGTACCGCTGAGCTGCTGGCTGATGTTCCTCGCCAACATTCTCTGGGCGGTGGCGTATGACACTCAGTATGCGATGGTTGACCGTGATGACGATCTGAAGATTGGCATTAAATCGACCGCCATTCTGTTCGGTCAGAACGATAAGCTGATTATTGGCATTCTGCAGGTCGGTGTTTTGGCGCTGATGGCGACGGTGGGCTGGTTAAACGGGTTGGGACTGGGCTATTACTGGTCACTGCTGGTGGCGGGCGCGCTGTTTGTGTATCAGCAGAAACTGATTGTCGATCGTGAACGGGATGCCTGCTTTAAAGCGTTTATGAACAATAACTATGTGGGGCTGGTGCTGTTCTTAGGGCTGGCGATGAGCTACTGGCACCTTTGAGTTTGGCTTAGCCCGCAAAATAAAAACCGGTCATTTCGACCGGTTTTTTTATGCTTACTCGCCCTGCGTTGCGCTTTCGATGGTCAGACGCACATCGGATGTGACCAGCTCGGCCAGCATCTGATAAATCTTCATCGTTTCTTCCGGTTCGGCATCACCGGTATCGCTGATGTAGCCCTCGTCACGCAGCGTCAGCACCAGGGAGCTGAACACGGCTTTATCGAAGAACTCAGGCGCGTTGATACCGTGCAGCACGGAAAGACGTTGCGCCACGGTGCGGCTCTCTTTCTCCAGTGTACTGCGGTTGATGGACGGGTTCGCACTCAGCAGCCAGAAGGTAATGGCATAGCGCTGTAGCGTTTCACGCGCGCCCGCAGCCAACAGCTGAAGCGTGCGAGAGTGAACCGGGTTGATATGCAGCTCATCGTTCTGCAGGGTTATCAGACCCTGACGCTGCATTTCGCTGGCCAGCTCATCAATCACGCCGGCAAGCTCATTGCGCTCCCAACGCAGGAACAGCTCTGCTTTCAGCATCGGGTACAGCGCTTCAATATGCTGCTGCAATGCGGCGCGTGAAATCCGGCGGTGCTGAGTCACAATCGCGGCCATCAACGAAGGCAGAACCAGCATGTGCGCAATGTTGTTGCGGTAGTAGGTCATCAGCACCGCCTGCTCGCGCGGCAGAATGATGATGTCACCGATGGTGTCTTTCTCAACCTCAAACTTGTTCATCTGCAAGGCGTGGTCGATCAGTTCACTGGCGCTTTGTGTCGGCACTGTCGTATCCGAAGCATACGGCACATTGCGTAACAGGCTCAGGTAGCAATCGAGCTGTTCGGTTAGCTGCTCGCGCGTCAGAGAACGCTGACGGGAAGCCAGTAACGCGGTACAACACAGGTTCATCGCGTTGGCCGCGCCCGCGTTGTTAATGCGTACCATCAGATCGGCTGCAATGTTATTCACCGTCGGCGTCAGCCAGGCCGGGCGAATAGACTCGATAGGATCGATAGATTCGCGCCACTCCGGTACATGCTGATTCAGGTAGGTCATCAATGGCATAGGTTCGCCAAAGTTAACGTAGCCCTGACCCAGATTACGTAGCTTGCTCAAACCGCGTAGCATTTGCGGCAGGCTTTCTTTCTCTTTGGTCGCGCCACGCAGCTCTTTGGCGTAAGTCCCCACTTCCATCACGTGCTCGTAGCCGATGTAAATCGGAACGAGGGTAATCGGACGCGTACCGCCGCGCAGCATCGCCTGAATAGTCATCGACAGCGTGCCGGTTTTCGGGTCGAGCAGACGACCGGTACGTGAACGGCCACCCTCAACAAAGTATTCAACCGAGTAACCACGGCTGAACAACTCGCCCAGATATTCGCGGAATACGGTGGAATAGAGCTTATTGCCTTTAAACGTACGACGAATAAAGAACGCGCCCAGACGGCGGAAAATCGGACCTGCCGGCCAGAAGTTCAGGTTGATCCCTGCCGCGATATGCGGTGGAACCAGCCCCTGATGGTACAGAACATACGACAGCAGCATGTAGTCCATATGGCTGCGGTGGCACGGCACATAGACGATTTCATGCCCGTCGTGCGCCAGTTGGCGTACGCGCTCGGCATTGTGAACGTTAATCCCCTGGTACAGTCGGTTCCAGGTAAAGCCCAGAATACGGTCCGTCAGGCGGATCATCTCATAGGAGAAATTCGCGGCAATCTCTTCCATCAATGCGATAGCGTTTTGCTGCGCTTTTTCATGGGAGATTTTTTTGCTGCGTGCTTCATCTTCCACCGCGCGTGCGATGGCTTTTGAGGCCAGTAGTTTATTAAACAGATCCTGGCGGGCAGGGAGGCGAGGGCCAACCGCGGCTAAGCGCTGGCGGGCAAAGTGCATACGCGCCACGCGTGCCAGTTTCTGTGCGATGGTTTTCTCTGTGCCGTGTTCGTCTGCCATGCGGCGCAGGGAGACGGAAGGTGAGAAGCGGACAAAACTGTCGCGTCCCAGCCAGGAGACGGCAAAGAATTTCTGTACGCCATTCAGCATGCGCAGTGGCGGATTGACTTCGCCTTTCTCGCGCCCTGGAGCACGGCCAAACATCACCGATACCGGCACCATCTGCACATCCAAATCGGGATTGCTGCGATGCAGATCGAGATAGTTATGGAACAGCTTGATAGACTCTTCTTTTGGCGTGTAATAGGTGAATACACGCGGGCCGCCGTGTATAAACACGTAGCGCGGCAGCAAAGTCCCGTCTATCTCCAGCGGTTCCAGGGGATCGGGGAGGTCGTGCACCAGGCATTGGGCACGCAGTGTCAGCAAGTCAGCTTTTGAGTTGTACGGTAAGACGTACATAATGGGACGAGAGGTATCGAGTCCCAATTCCGGGGCGGGTTCCGCCGGGATAGACTTGCTTTTTACCAGGATGCTTAATGGTAAATTCAGTAATTTGTAGTAAATTCGTGGCCAGCCGGACATAAACGATGTAAAGCCTCTGGTTAATAATGCAAATGCGCTGCAAGGATATCAGAAAGTTTAGTGAATTTCTGTGGTATCCCGTCATACTTCGCGCAGCTTTGCTTATGCCCTGAAACAAACAGGGTAATGAGACAATAATACTCACGCTAATAATGTAAAAAGGTTCTTTTGATGGCCAATAATACCACTGGATTCACTCGGATTATCAAAGCAGCAGGCTATTCCTGGCAAGGTTTCCGCGCCGCATGGATCAATGAGGCGGCATTCCGTCAGGAAAGCGTTGCCGTACTGTTGGGGGTGGCAATTGCCTGCTGGCTGGACGTTGACGCGATTACCCGCGTACTGCTGATTGGTTCGGTGATGCTGGTGATGATCGTTGAAATTCTGAATAGCGCCATTGAGGCGGTCGTCGACCGAATTGGTTCTGAGTACCACGAGCTTTCTGGCCGGGCGAAAGATATGGGATCGGCTGCAGTATTGCTGTCTATTTTTGTCGCTCTGATCACCTGGGGCATCCTGTTGTGGTCGCATTTGCGATAAAGATTCCACAACTTCATAAATCTCCTGTTTTTTGTGCAGTTTGCGGTTCCAAATTCGCCTTTAGCTGTATATACTCACAGCATAACTGTATATACACCCAGGGGGCGGAATGAAAGCGTTAACGGCCAGGCAGCAAGAGGTGTTTGATCTCATTAGGGATCACATCAGCCAGACAGGTATGCCACCGACGCGTGCGGAGATCGCGCAGCGTTTGGGGTTCCGTTCCCCAAACGCGGCTGAAGAACACCTGAAAGCGCTGGCGCGGAAAGGTGTGCTGGAAATCGTTTCTGGCGCATCACGTGGTATTCGCCTGCTGCAGGAAGAAGAGGAAGGTTTACCGCTTGTTGGTCGTGTCGCGGCCGGTGAGCCACTTCTGGCACAGCAGCACATCGAAGGCCACTACCAGGTTGACCCATCACTGTTCAAACCGAACGCCGATTTTCTGCTGCGCGTCAGCGGTATGTCGATGAAAGATATCGGGATTATGGATGGCGATTTACTGGCTGTGCATAAAACGCAGGACGTACGTAACGGCCAGGTCGTTGTTGCCCGTATTGATGATGAAGTCACGGTTAAGCGCCTGAAAAAGCAGGGCAACAAGGTTGAACTTCTGCCAGAAAACAGCGAGTTTAAGCCAATTATTGTTGATCTGCGTGAGCAAAGCTTCACTATTGAAGGGTTGGCTGTCGGCGTGATTCGTAACGGTGAATGGCTGTAATGATCTGCTGATTTCCTGTAGGCCGGAAAGGGCGTTTACGCCGCTCTCCGGCAAATTACCCGATGACGCTATGTCTATCGGGCCTACAAAAACGCGTTAATTTCTTTTCAGGCTCCTTTCCATGCCTTTCTTTACCTCCTCTGATAAAGCACTTTGGCACCTTGCCTTACCGATGATTTTCTCCAACATCACTGTTCCGCTGCTTGGACTGGTGGATACGGCGGTGATTGGTCATCTGGATAGCCCGGTCTACCTTGGTGGCGTTGCCGTTGGCGCAACAGCGACCAGTTTTCTCTTTATGCTGCTGCTGTTTTTACGCATGAGTACCACCGGTCTGACGGCCCAGGCGTTCGGCGCGAAAAATCCGCAGGCACTGGCGCGCGCGCTGGTTCAGCCGCTGATGCTGGCGTTGGGCGCCGGATTGCTTATCGCACTGTTTCGCGCACCGATTATCAGCCTGGCGTTGCATATCGTGGGAGGTAGCGAAGCGGTGCTGGAACAGGCCCGAAGGTTCCTGGAAATCCGCTGGCTTAGCGCACCCGCCTCACTGGCCAATCTGGTGCTGCTTGGCTGGCTGCTTGGCGTCCAGTATGCACGTGCGCCGGTGATCCTGCTGATTGTCGGCAATGTGCTTAACATCGTGCTCGATTTGTGGCTGGTGATGGGCCTGCATATGAACGTGCAGGGTGCGGCACTGGCGACGGTGATTGCCGAATATGCCACTTTGCTGATCGGCCTGATGATGGTACGTAAAGTCCTGCATATGCGCGGAATTTCGCTGGCAATGCTGAAGCAGGCGTGGCGTGGCAACTTCCGCCGTTTACTGGCGCTTAACCGCGACATCATGCTGCGCTCGCTGCTGCTGCAACTCTGTTTTGGCGCTATCACGGTGCTGGGCGCGCGTCTGGGGGGCGATATCATTGCGGTTAATGCCGTTCTGATGACCTTGCTGACGTTCACCGCCTACGCGCTGGACGGATTTGCCTATGCTGTAGAAGCGCACTCTGGCCAGGCCTATGGGGCACGCGATGGTAGCCAGTTGCTGGATGTCTGGCGGGCAGCTTGCCGACAGTCGGGTATCGTGGCGATCCTGTTTTCCCTGGTCTATGCCCTGTTCGGCGAGCAGATTGTGGCGCTGCTGACCTCGCTGCCGCAAATCCAACTGCTGGCCGATCGCTATCTCATCTGGCAGGTGATTTTACCGCTGGTGGGCGTCTGGTGTTATCTGCTGGACGGGATGTTTATTGGCGCAACGCGTGCCGCGGAAATGCGTAACAGCATGGCCGTTGCGGCCGCGGGTTTTGCGTTAACGCTACTGGCTTTACCGTGGCTTGGAAACCACGGTTTGTGGCTGGCGTTGACCGTTTTTCTCGCGCTGCGCGGGCTTTCACTGGCCTTCATCTGGCGACGTCACTGGCGTAATGGCACCTGGTTTGCCTGATGCCTATGGTTAAAAATTCTGAATAGTAAATAAAACCCAGAATCCCTGACTACACTTATTATCACGCCCAGCAAAAACAGCATGTCTCCGGGCGCAGCACTCTCGCTATTCACAACCTAACGATGAGGACTTGATGATGAATAAAGACGAAGTCAGCGGTAACTGGAAACAGTTCAAAGGTAAAGTGAAAGAGCAATGGGGCAAACTGACCGATGATGATATGACGGTCATTGAAGGTAAACGCGACCAGCTGGTAGGTAAAGTCCAGGAACGATACGGGTACGCGAAAGATCAGGCGGAGAAAGAAGTTAAAGATTGGGAAAAACGCAACGATTACCGCTGGTAATTAACCCCTCCCTCCTGAGAGTACAAGGACGTACGCTCTTTTATTTACCGCCCGACTTTCTTCTTCACCTGAATGGTATGGTCATGCTGACAATCGCCTGGATGGCGGCATGATTCCACTTCCACACACGCCGGACACAGGCCGTGGGCTTCAATTACGTTATGGCGCAGAGCAAAGCCCATTTTGGCTGCCAGCGTATGCATAATATCTTCCACACCTTCCGCACACTCTTCTTTTACCACGCCACAGCGGTCACAAATAAACATTGCCGAGCTATGGGTTGGCTGATCGAACAGATGACAGAGCACATAGCTGTTGGTGGATTCCACTTTGTGCACAAAACCTTGTTCAAGCAGAAAATCGAGCGCACGATACACGGTAGGAGGTTTGGCCTGCGGCTCGGTTTCCCGCAGCAGATCAAGCAGATCGTAGGCGCTGATCGCACCTTCCTGCAGGCTCATCAGACGCAGCACTTCGAGGCGTTGTGGCGTTAGTCGCACGTTACGTTGCACACAGAGTTTTTCAGCTTGAGCCAATAACTCCTGCGTGGTGGTTTTGTCCATTTGGCGCCTCGATTTGTGTGGAAGGTTAATCCCTTACTTTATCATGTTCTGCTTAAAACGCCGAGATCCACCGCTGTGTGCTATACCTGACGCATCGCAACACTGGAAAATTAACATGAAAAGACCCGATTGTATTCGCCACTGGCGTGAAGTTGAGGGGCCTGATGACGCCACCTATCCAGGCAGCGATGAGCTTTTTTCTATTGGCGCGCCGCTGGCCCGCAGGTTGGGGTTAGGGCGACTAGGTATTCATCACGAACGCCTGCCGCCGGGGCGTCGTACTTCTTATCCACACGCAGAAAGCGATGAAGAAGAGTTCATCTACGTGCTGGAAGGCTAC
Organism: Citrobacter sp. RHBSTW-00671; assembly: GCF_014103415.1. Classification (NCBI taxonomy): domain Bacteria; kingdom Pseudomonadati; phylum Pseudomonadota; class Gammaproteobacteria; order Enterobacterales; family Enterobacteriaceae; genus Citrobacter; species Citrobacter sp. RHBSTW-00671. The sequence goes on along the minus strand of NZ_JABXPR010000001.1, from coordinate 152,522 downwards.
CCGGAAGCCTGGATAAATGGTTACTTATGGAAGCTGGAACCCGGCGATAGCGTCGGTTTTCCTGCAGGAACCGGCGTGTGCCACACTTTTATCAACAACACCAGTGACGAGGTGCGGCTGCTGGTCGTCGGTGAGGCGAACAAGAAGCATAACCGCATCTACTATCCGCTCAATCCGGTCTATGCGGTCACGCGTGAGGATCGCTGGGTTGACCATCCTCCACAGTTTTTTGGTCCACACGACGGAAAACCTGGGCGGAAATGACGATCCACGCGGACGAAGGGCGCTATCCACGATGATGTGGCTCACTATCGCAACGGTCTATGCTATAGTAGCGCCCCTTTTTTAACCGGATGCTTGAATATTCGCCATGCTGCCTGAATCCCAGTCTACCGCTTTTCCCGCTCATCGTTTTTCTATCGCGCCGATGCTCGACTGGACGGACAGACACTGCCGCTACTTTTTGCGCCTGTTGTCCCGCCAGACCTTGCTCTATACGGAGATGGTGACCACCGGGGCAATTATTCATGGCAAAGGCGATTACCTGGCATATAGCGAAGAAGAACATCCGGTTGCACTTCAGCTAGGTGGGAGCGATCCGGCCGCGCTGGCGCAGTGCGCAAAGCTCGCTGAAGCACGAGGCTATGACGAAATCAATCTCAACGTGGGTTGTCCTTCCGACCGCGTGCAGAATGGCATGTTTGGCGCCTGCCTGATGGGGAATGCGCAACTGGTCGCCGATTGCGTCAAAGCGATGCGCGACGTGGTGTCGATTCCGGTTACGGTCAAAACCCGTATCGGCATTGATGACCAGGATAGTTACGAATTCCTGTGTGACTTCATCAATACGGTTTCCGGTAAAGGTGAGTGTGAGATGTTTATCATTCACGCTCGCAAGGCCTGGCTGTCCGGGCTAAGCCCGAAAGAAAACCGCGAAATTCCACCGCTGGATTATGACCGTGTTTATCAGTTGAAGCGTGATTTCCCGCACCTGACTATGTCGATAAACGGTGGAATTAAATCACTGGAAGAAGCAAAAACGCATCTGCAATATATGGACGGCGTAATGGTGGGTCGGGAAGCCTATCAAAACCCGGGTATTCTGGCATCGGTCGACCGTGAAATTTTTGCTGCGACCACCGACGATGCCGATCCGGTTGCCGTGGTGCGCGCCATGTATCCCTATATTGAGCGGGAGCTGAGTCAGGGGACGTATCTGGGGCATGTGACCCGCCATATGCTCGGGTTGTTCCAGGGAATTCCAGGCGCACGCCAGTGGCGTCGTTATCTGAGTGAAAATGCGCATAAAGCCGGGGCCGATATTAACGTTCTGGAACATGCGCTGAAACTGGTCGCAGATAAGCGTTAAGTTCTCACCAAAAGTTAGTCAATTTCACCACGCCCTGCGTTTTATCGCGGGGCGTTTTCTTTATAAATCAATGCATTAATTTTGGCATGTTTCTTGTAATGCCATGGAGAGAATTTCATTTCGGGAGAGCGTCATGCTGGAACTACTTTTTGTGATTGGTTTTTTTATCATGCTGATGGTCACTGGCATATCACTGTTGGGCATCCTCGCCGCGCTGATGGTGGCGACGGCAGTGATGTTCCTCGGTGGGATGTTTGCGTTGATGATTAAACTGCTTCCCTGGCTGCTGCTGGCCGTCGCCGTAGTGTGGGTGATTAAGGCGATAAAAGCGCCAAAAGTCCCACAGTATCAGCGCAATAACCGCCGCTTTTACTAAGGTATTGAGCGGTACGTCACAACCTGCAACATTGCCTTTAGAACCAAATAGGAATTGATTATCAAATCTGTCACTATTGCGCGGTTAACGAATTCATCGAGCTGTACCCTACATACAGCCGAACTAAAAAAGAAAGGGCTTCCTGCGGGAAGCCCTAATTCTTTCTTTCCCCGTCATAATTCAAACCGCAGGTGTGTTGGCTGCTTGAATTATTTAAGAGGGAAGTCTCACGGGATCAGCAAACTTGAACCTTGCGTGGCCCGGCTTTCCAGCACTTCATGAGCACGCTGCGCGTCGTGCAGCGCGAATGTCTGACCAGGCGCGACATCCACTTTAATCACCCCACTGGCAATCAATGAGAAAAGCTCATTGCTGGCTTCGGTTAATTCGTGGCGGTTGGTGATGTAACCCTGCAGAGAAGGGCGCGTGACATACAGCGAGCCTTTCTGATTCAGAATCCCTAAGTTAACGCCGGTTACCGGCCCGGAGGCGTTGCCAAAGCTGACCATCAATCCCCGGCGTTGCAGGCAATCCAGTGAGGCTTCCCAGGTATCTTTCCCCACCGAGTCGTATACCACCCGTACTTTTTTACCACCGGTGATTTCCTTAACCCGTTCGACGATACTTTCTTCACGGTAGTTAATCACTTGCCATGCACCGGCCTGCTGCGCTATTTGCGCCTTCTGCGCATTGCCGACAGTACCAATCAGCTTCGCTCCCAGCGCTTTTGCCCACTGGCAGGCAATCAGCCCAACGCCGCCCGCTGCTGCATGGAACAAGAAGGGCTCGTCGGGCTGGATTTCATAGGTTTTACGTAACAGATAAAAAACCGTTAAGCCTTTCAGAAATGAGGCCGCTGCCTGCTCAAAAGAGATGGCATTAGGCAGAATGGCGGCTTTATCGGCTGGCACGTTGTGCACAGAACTGTACGCGCCAAGTGTTGACTGGGCATACACCACACGGTCGCCAACTTTAATGTGCGTCACTTTGCTGCCGACTTTGCTGACCACGCCTGCGGCCTCTGTGCCCAGACCACTGGGTAACGAGGGAGGCGGATAAAGTCCACTGCGGATGTAGGTGTCGATGTAGTTGATGCCAATCGCTTTGTTCTCGACCTGGATTTCATGTTCCGCCGGGTCAACGGGCGTAAACTCCACAGCCTTCAGTACATCAGGGCCGCCGTGCTTGTGAAATTCAATACGTGTTGCCATGCTTCCTCCAGAAATGTGGTAATCTTTCGACCCAATCATTATCTCGGTAACTCCATTCACTATGGCAGGAAATAAACCCTTCAACAAACAACAGACTGATGCTCGTGAGCGCGATCTGCAGGTCGCCGGGCTGAAAGTACCGCCGCACTCGATTGAAGCGGAACAGTCGGTGTTGGGCGGTTTAATGCTGGATAACGAACGCTGGGACGATGTCGCCGAGCGCGTGGTTGCGGAGGATTTTTACACCCGCCCGCATCGGCATATTTTCACCGAAATGCATCGCCTGCAGGAGATGGGTAAACCTATCGACCTGATTACGCTGGCAGAGTCGCTGGAAGTTCAGGGACAACTGGACAGCGTTGGCGGTTTTGCTTACCTGGCTGAGCTATCCAAAAATACGCCAAGTGCGGCGAACATTAGCGCCTATGCTGATATCGTCCGTGAACGCGCCGTTGTTCGTGACATGATTTCGGTGGCCCATGAAATTGCGGAAGCGGGTTTCGATCCGCAAGGGCGCTCCAGTGAAGACCTGCTGGATCTCGCGGAATCCCGCGTCTTTAAAATCGCCGAAAGCCGTGCCAATAAAGACGAAGGCCCGAAAAATATTACCGATGTGCTCGACGCCACCGTCGCGCGTATTGAACAGCTGTTCCAGCAGCCGCACGACGGCGTCACCGGAGTGAATACCGGTTATGACGACCTCAACAAAAAGACCGCGGGTCTACAGCCGTCGGACTTGATTATTGTCGCGGCACGTCCGTCAATGGGTAAAACGACATTTGCAATGAACCTCGTCGAAAATGCGGCGATGTTGCAGGATAAACCGGTTCTTATCTTCAGTCTTGAAATGCCCTCAGAACAGATCATGATGCGTTCTTTGGCCTCGCTCTCACGCGTGGACCAGACCAAAATCCGTACCGGTCAACTGGATGATGAAGACTGGGCGCGGATTTCCGGAACAATGGGTATTTTGCTGGAGAAACGAAACATCTATATTGATGACTCCTCCGGTCTGACGCCAACGGAAGTGCGTTCGCGCGCGCGCCGTATCGCCCGTGAACACGGCGGTATCGGACTTATCATGATCGACTACCTGCAGCTGATGCGTGTACCGTCGCTCTCCGATAACCGTACGCTGGAAATTGCCGAAATTTCCCGCTCGCTGAAAGCGTTAGCGAAAGAACTGCATGTGCCGGTGGTGGCGCTGTCACAGCTTAACCGCTCTCTGGAACAACGTGCTGACAAGCGCCCGGTCAACTCAGATTTACGTGAATCAGGCTCCATCGAGCAGGATGCCGACTTAATCATGTTTATCTATCGTGATGAGGTTTATCACGAAAACAGCGACCTGAAAGGGATCGCGGAAATCATTATTGGTAAGCAACGTAACGGCCCAATCGGTACGGTACGTCTGACGTTTAACGGACAGTGGTCGCGATTCGACAATTATGCGGGCCCACAATACGACGACGAATAAATCTCCGTCATCCTTCATGCTGCAGATGCGTTGACTACGCCTGTTCACTCCGGTCACTTAGTTTACTAAGCTGCCGGGGATTCTCGGGCTTGTCGCCTTTCTGCAACACGAATGATTTAGGTGATTCTTTTATTAAGGAATTAAAATGCAAGCGGCAACTGTTGTCATTAACCGCCGCGCTCTGCGACACAACCTGCAACGTCTGCGTGAACTGGCTCCTGCCAGTAAACTGGTTGCGGTCGTGAAAGCGAACGCTTACGGCCATGGTCTGTTAGAGACCGCGCGAACGCTCCCGGATGCGGATGCTTTTGGTGTCGCTCGTCTTGAAGAAGCTCTGCGGCTACGCGCGGGTGGGATCACGCAACCTATCCTGCTGCTGGAAGGCTTTTTTGATGCTTCCGATTTGCCGACCATCTCCGCGCAGCGTCTGCATACTGCCGTACATAACCAGGAGCAGCTCGATGCTCTGGAAGCGGCCGATCTGGCTGAACCTGTCACTGTCTGGATGAAGCTCGACACGGGCATGCACCGCCTGGGTGTGCGTCCGGAACAGGCTGAGGCGTTTTATCAGCGCTTGACGCAATGTGAAAACGTGCGCCAGCCGGTCAATATCGTTAGCCACTTTGCCCGTGCCGACGAACCTGAGTGTGGCGCGACCGAAAAGCAGCTCGATATTTTCAATAGCTTTTGCGCAGGCAAACCGGGGCAGCGTTCGATTGCCGCATCGGGTGGTATTCTGCTGTGGCCGCAGTCTCACTTCGACTGGGCGCGGCCGGGTCTGATTCTGTACGGTGTATCGCCGCTGGAAAATCACTCCATCGGCGAAGATTTTGGCTGCCAACCCGTGATGTCACTGACATCGAGCCTGATTGCCGTGCGCGAGCATAAAGCCGGTGAGCCGGTGGGTTATGGTGGCACATGGCAGAGCGAACGCGACACACGTCTCGGAGTGGTGGCGATGGGGTATGGCGATGGTTATCCGCGCGCTGCGCCGTCGGGTACGCCGGTGCTGGTCAACGGCCGTGAAGTGCCGATTGTCGGTCGTGTTGCGATGGATATGATCTGCGTCGATTTAGGCCCCGAGGCGCAGGACAAAGCGGGTGATTCGGTGATTCTGTGGGGCGAGGGGCTGCCCGTTGAACGCATCGCTGAAATGACGAAAGTAAGTGCTTACGAACTTATCACGCGCCTGACCTCAAGGGTGGCGATGAAATATATCGATTAATTACCTGATATGCCGGATCAGGCGAGACCGCCGCCATCCGGCAATATTCTCACCGACTGCAACATCCTCTCGATCTTCTTCCGCTTCCGGTTTATTGTGTTCTTATCCCACTGCCTGTAAACCTGGAGAACCGCACGTGTTTCAAAAAGTTGACGCCTACGCTGGCGACCCGATTTTATCGCTCATGGAGCGCTTTAAAGAGGATTCACGTAGCGACAAAGTGAACCTCAGCATTGGTCTGTATTACAACGAAGATGGGATTATTCCTCAGCTTAAAGCCGTTGCAGAAGCGGAAGCTCGTCTCAATGCGAAGCCGCATGGCGCTTCGCTGTATCTGCCGATGGAAGGCCTGAACACGTATCGCCATACCATTGCGCCGCTCCTGTTTGGGGCGCAGCATCCGGTACTCCAGCAACAGCGCGTGGCAACGATTCAGACGCTGGGGGGGTCTGGTGCGTTAAAAGTGGGAGCGGACTTCCTGAAACGTTACTTCCCTGATTCTGGCGTATGGGTCAGCGATCCGACGTGGGAAAACCATATCGCGATTTTTGAAGGGGCGGGTTTCGAAGTAAGTACTTACCCATGGTATGACGACGCGACTAATGGCGTCCGTTTCAACGATCTGCTGGCAACATTGAGTACCTTACCGGCGCGTAGCATTGTGCTGCTGCATCCGTGCTGCCATAACCCGACGGGTGCGGATTTAACTCCCGCGCAGTGGGATGCGGTTATTGAGATCCTGAAAGCGCGCGACCTGATCCCGTTCCTCGACATTGCCTACCAGGGTTTTGGCGGCGGAATGGAAGATGATGCGTACGCCATCCGCGCCATTGCCAGCGCCGGATTGCCTGCTCTGGTGAGCAACTCATTCTCGAAGATTTTCTCGTTGTACGGCGAGCGTGTCGGCGGGCTTTCTGTGGTGTGTGAAGACGCAGATGCCGCCAGTCGTGTTCTGGGGCAGCTAAAAGCGACGGTTCGTCGTAACTACTCCAGCCCGCCAAACTTTGGCGCACAGGTCGTTGCCGCGGTACTGGGTGATGAAGAGCTGAAAGCCAGCTGGCTGGCGGAAGTTGAGGTAATGCGTACCCGCATTCTGGCGATGCGTCAGGAACTGGTCAACGTGCTGAACGCTGAGATTCCGGGCCGTAATTTCGACTACCTGCTGCAACAGCGTGGAATGTTCAGCTATACCGGGCTGAGCGCGGCTCAGGTTGACCGCCTGCGTGATGAGTTTGGTGTTTACCTGATAGCCAGCGGACGTATGTGCGTCGCCGGGTTGAACCACACTAACGTTCAGCGTGTGGCGAAGGCATTTGCCGCAGTCATGTAATTAGGTGCCGGATGGCGGCGTACATGCCTTATCCGGCCTACCAAGGCCTGATAAGCACAGCGCCATCAGGCACGTTTTCCTGTGTGATCGTCCTCTTTTTCTGTAACAAAACCAGAGAAAATCCTTCCTTTCCCTTCCCTCAGGGGGTAAGGTCAGATAGTTTTTTGACCAGTTGTTAAATAAAAAATCATAACTAACTGACTACTTAGGGAAAAATATGCGCAAGTTTACGTTGGCACTGAGTGCCGTTTGTTTATTGTTCACGTTGAATCAGCCTGCCCAGGCACTCGTTTCTTCTCCTTCTCAGCTCAATCCAGGTACTAACGTTGCAAAACTTGCTGAGCAGGCCCCCATTCACTGGGTCTCTGTTGCACAAATTGAAAATAGTCTGACGGGCCGCCCGCCGATGGCCGTTGGCTTTGATATCGATGATACGGTTCTCTTTTCCAGTCCGGGCTTCTGGCGCGGTAAAAAAACGTACTCCCCGGACAGCGAGGATTACCTGAAAAATCCAGCCTTTTGGGAGAAAATGAACAACGGTTGGGATGAATTCAGCATTCCGAAAGAAGTGGCGCGCCAGCTGATTGATATGCACGTGCGTCGTGGAGACAGTATCTTTTTCGTGACCGGACGCAGCCCGACGAAGACCGAAACGGTCTCTAAAACGCTGGCTGATAACTTCCACATCCCGTCTGCAAATATGAACCCGGTTATTTTTGCTGGTGACAAGCCAGGGCAGAACACTAAAACGCAGTGGTTGCAGGAAAAAAATATCCGCATGTTCTACGGCGACTCCGATAATGACATCACCGCCGCCCGCGATGTCGGTATCCGCGGGATTCGTATTCTGCGCGCCTCTAACTCTACCTATAAGCCGCTGCCACAGGCCGGAGGGTTTGGCGAAGAGGTGATCGTAAACTCAGAGTACTGAGGTCACTGAATGCGGATTGATGATTTTTTAAACAAATTTACGTTACCGGCTTTTACCTTTTGCGGACTTGCTGCACACTGAATAAATGATGTTCTCATTAGGCGATTTGCTGGTAAGGGGAATAAAAATGACGAATTCGGAGTTGCTGCAATACTGCATGGCGAAAACAGGCGCGGAGCAGAGCGTGCACAGTGACTGGAAAGCCACACAAATCAAAGTCGAAGATGTGCTCTTTGCCATGGTAAAAGAGGTGGAAGAGCGCCCTGCGGTCTCTCTGAAAACCAGCCCCGAACTGGCGGAGTTGTTACGTCAGCAGCATAGTGATGTCCGGCCAAGCCGGCATCTGAACAAAGCCCACTGGAGTACGGTGTATCTGGACGGCTCGTTGCCGGATTCGCAAATTTATTATCTGGTCGATGCCTCTTATCAGCAGGCGGTGAACACGCTGCCGGAAGATAAACGCCGGATACTGGCGCAGCCCTGATCCGTTTCGCCGGATGCGGCGCAAGCGCCTTATCGGGCCTACAAGCTTGATTTCTATACTGTAGGCCTGATAAGTGCGGCGCTATTACAGCAGCGGTTTGAGGAAGCGGGCCGTGTGTGAGGTTTCACACTCAGCAACCGTTTCTGGTGTGCCGGAGACGAGAATTTCCCCGCCGCCGCTGCCGCCTTCCGGACCGAGGTCGACAATCCAGTCGGCTGTTTTAATCACGTCCAGATTGTGCTCAATCACCACGATGGTGTTGCCCTGATCGCGGAGCTGATGCAGCACGTCAAGCAGTTGCTGAATATCGGCAAAATGTAGCCCGGTTGTGGGCTCATCAAGAATATACAGCGTCTGTCCGGTGCCGCGTTTTGACAGCTCACGCGCCAGCTTCACGCGCTGGGCTTCACCGCCAGAAAGCGTGGTCGCAGACTGGCCCAGTCGAATGTACGTCAAGCCAACGTCCATCAGCGTTTGCAGCTTACGCGCCAGCGCAGGAACAGCATCGAAGAACTCGCGTGCTTCTTCAATCGTCATATCCAGCACTTCGTGGATGGTCTTGCCTTTGTACTTAATTTCCAGCGTTTCGCGGTTATAGCGCTTGCCTTTGCACTGGTCGCACGGCACGTAGATATCCGGCAGGAAGTGCATTTCGACTTTGATCACGCCGTCACCCTGGCAGGCCTCGCAGCGTCCGCCGCGAACGTTAAAGCTGAAACGACCTGGCGTGTAACCACGCGCACGGGATTCCGGTACGCCGGCAAACAGTTCGCGCACTGGCGTAAACACGCCGGTGTAGGTTGCCGGGTTGGAACGCGGTGTACGACCAATCGGGCTTTGGTCAATGTCGATCACTTTGTCGAAATGTTCCAGCCCCTGGATATCCCGGTATGGCGCGGGCTCTGCCAGCGTGGCGCCGTTAAGCTGGGTTTGGGCAATCGGGAACAAGGTGTCGTTAATCAGCGTCGATTTACCCGAACCGGACACGCCGGTAATACAGGTAAACAGACCCACCGGCAGCGTCAGAGTGACATCTTTCAGGTTGTTGCCGCGTGCGCCGGTCAGCTTCAGCACTTTTTCCGGGTCAGCCGCAACACGTTGTTTTGGCACTTCAATCTTACGCTTACCGCTCATGTACTGGCCGGTTAACGATTCCGGTACGGCCATGATGTCTTCCAGCGTCCCTTCGGCCACAACCTGACCACCGTGAACGCCTGCACCTGGGCCAATGTCGATAACGTGGTCGGCGGCGCGAATGGCATCCTCATCGTGCTCAACCACAATCACGGTGTTACCCAGATTGCGCAGATGGATAAGCGTCCCGAGCAGACGTTCGTTATCGCGCTGATGCAAACCGATTGACGGTTCATCCAGCACGTACATCACGCCGACCAGACCAGCGCCAATCTGGCTTGCCAGACGAATACGTTGTGCTTCGCCACCGGAGAGCGTTTCTGCTGAACGGGACAGCGTCAGGTAGTTCAGGCCGACGTTGACCAGGAACTTAAGGCGGTCGCCGATCTCTTTGAGGATTTTCTCGGCAATCTTCGCCCGTTGACCGGCAAGTTTCAGGTTGTTGAAGAAGTCCATTGCATGGCCGATGCTCATGTCGGAAATCGCAGGCAATGGCGTATTCTCGACAAACACGTGACGCGCTTCCCGGCGTAGACGGGTTCCGTCACAGCTGGCGCACGGTCTGTTGCTGATAAACTTGGCTAACTCTTCGCGGACTGCACTGGATTCCGTCTCTTTATAGCGACGTTCCATATTGTGCAATACACCTTCAAACGGGTGGCGACGTACGGATGTATCGCCGCGATCGTTCATGTATTTGAATTCGATATTCTCTTTGCCGGAACCGTATAGCACCACTTTGTGAACCGCAGGATTCAGGCTGGCCCACGGGGCTTCTACATCGAATTGATAGTGCTCAGCCAGAGACTTAAGCATCTGGAAGTAATAGAAGTTACGGCGATCCCAGCCGCGAATCGCCCCGCCTGCCAGCGACAGTTCCGGGTTTTGGATCACGCGGTCCGGGTCGAAGTACTGCTGTACGCCAAGACCATCGCAGGTTGGACACGCGCCAGCCGGGTTGTTGAATGAGAACAACCGTGGCTCCAGCTCACGCATGCTATAGCCACAAATAGGGCAGGCGAAGTTGGCGGAGAACAGCAGCTCTTCCGCTTTCGGGTCATCCATATCAGCGACCACTGCCGTACCACCGGAAAGCTCCAGCGCGGTCTCAAACGATTCGGCCAGCCGCTGGGTGAGATCGTCACGTACCTTGAAGCGGTCAATCACCACTTCGATAGTGTGTTTCTTTTGCAGCTCAAGCTTAGGCGGATCGGACAGGTCGCACACTTCACCGTCGATACGCGCGCGGATATAGCCCTGGCCTGCCAGGTTTTCCAGCGTTTTGGTGTGCTCACCTTTACGTTCTTTAATGACCGGCGCCAGCAGCATCAGGCGCTTGCCTTCCGGCTGCGACAGGACGTTATCTACCATCTGGCTGACCGTTTGCGCCGCCAGTGGCACGTCGTGATCCGGGCAGCGTGGCTCGCCAACGCGGGCATACAGCAGGCGCAGATAATCGTGAATTTCGGTAATGGTCCCAACCGTGGATCGCGGGTTATGCGACGTCGATTTTTGCTCGATTGAGATGGCGGGAGAAAGCCCCTCAATGTGGTCGACGTCCGGTTTTTCCATCAGCGACAGAAACTGACGTGCGTACGCGGAAAGGGATTCAACGTAACGACGCTGCCCTTCGGCATACAAGGTGTCGAAAGCGAGCGAAGATTTGCCTGAGCCCGAAAGCCCGGTGACGACAATCAGCTTGTCGCGCGGGATGACGAGGTTGATGTTTTTGAGATTATGGGTGCGGGCGCCCCGAACTTCGATCTTATCCATTCATCTTTCCCGGATTAAACGCTTTTTTGCCTGGCTGCATGGTGCTACCGGCGATCACAAACGGTTAATTATGACACAACCTAACCTGAATGGATATACAGTATTGGAATGCAAAACACAGGCGCCTGTGCAACAATGTCTGGCTGAGGTTGTTTACTGGAATCAACTTCGCAACGTAGTAAAAGCGCTATTGGAAATGCTACAATCCCGCGCTTACACTTATTCAGTAACGTTTTTCAGGAGACACGATCATGGCCAGCAGAGGCGTAAACAAGGTGATTCTCGTCGGTAATCTGGGCCAGGACCCGGAAGTACGCTATATGCCGAATGGTGGCGCAGTTGCCAACATTACGCTGGCTACTTCCGAATCCTGGCGTGATAAAGCGACCGGCGAAATGAAAGAGCAGACTGAGTGGCACCGTGTGGTGCTGTTCGGCAAACTGGCGGAAGTGGCCAGCGAATATCTGCGTAAAGGTTCTCAGGTCTATATTGAAGGCCAGCTGCGTACTCGCAAATGGACCGATCAATCCGGCGTAGAAAAATACACCACTGAAGTCGTGGTTAACGTTGGCGGCACCATGCAAATGCTGGGTGGTCGTCAGGGCGGCGGCGCGGCGGCAGGTGGTGGTCAGCAGCAGGGTGGTTGGGGTCAGCCTCAGCAGCCACAGGGCGGCAACCAGTTTAGCGGTGGCGCACAGTCTCGCCCGCAGCAATCCGCTCCGGCAGCACCGTCTAACGAACCGCCGATGGACTTCGACGACGATATTCCGTTCTAATCCCTCTGCTTTATTTCGTTAACCAGGGTTGCCCCAGTGTCGGGGTAACCCCATTCCTTTCTGCTATCAGTTCAACACCATCGGCCAGTCTGGCGGAGTATGGCTCATCACGTCGAGCATCACGGATTCGATGTTATTCCAGATAGTGGATACATCTACCAGGGTGATACCGAGTAATCCGGTTGCAAACCAGCAGGCAAAAACAAGCCCTAAACCGCTACTGATAACGGCCAGTCCAACATAATCTGATTTACGAAAACGAATATTGAGCGTACTGGCTAAAAACATCAGTACTGCGCTGAGCAATTGCCACCGCAGAAGAACCACGCCAGTTGTTATTGTTGCCATGAAAAACGTCCTCAGAAAGTCTTGATGCCCAGGACAGCGCGGGGTGGTTCACAGAGGGTGTGGTACTCTGGCTATCGACGGGCAATAACATGAATGAAACAATGTTTCTGTTACATTATTTCTGTGAACTATATCACAATTGCTCGTTTGTTCACCAGTATCTGACGTTATTTTTGCCGGCCTTTATCCATGTCAATTGTATGGTTATCTTGATTCATAAACGAATAATTAATTATGCGTTATGTAAGATGCATTCATGTTGCTTGTTTTCTTTATCCGAAATTAATCGTTAAAAAAGTTAATGTATTTTATACGTGCCGTCAGTATAACGCGTGTAAAACATTACTCCTTCTTGATAATGATGTTGCAAAATAAGCGTAACTTTAAGTTTGCCTTACGGGAAAATAATATCATCATCCACTATTATCAGACTTTTACATAGAGACGTCTGTTGATAATGTTGATAGATTCATGCAACTTAACCAGCTGGTGTTTATAGCATCCTGCCTTGATGGGTACTGGCATATACGAAACAGGGAAATAGGGCTGACATGAATCTCAGTGCGCATAGCAAGATGCTGAAGCTCCTCGGCACGCTCACGGTGGTATTGCTCCCCGTGGTGCTGGCGCTATGGTTTGCTCATATCCGGGCGATGTCCGAAACCCGCACTCAACTCCGCTCTTTTGCTCAACTGGTGTTAAATAAAACGGAACTGGTGATCCAGCAAGCCGATTTAGCGCGTGATATGGCTCAACTGTATCAGGGCAGGATGTGTACCCCTGCCCATCAGAAAAGCATGCTGAATATTATTCGCGGGCGTTTATATATCAGCGAGCTAATTTATGCACAAGCTGATCATTTTTTGTGCTCTACGTCGATGGCGCCGTCAGTTCCCTATATTATGCCAACCGCTGACTATAAACGTACGCCGGACGTTTCGATCTATTACTATCGCGATACGCCTTTCTTCTCTGGCTACAACATGACGTATATGCAAAGAGGAAACTACGTCGCTGTCATTAACCCATTATCTTACAGCGAAGTCATGTCAGATGATCCAGGCCTATTGTGGGGCGTCTATGACACGATAACGGATACTTTCTTCTCTGCCAGCAATCAGGCGCATGTTAAGCAATTTCTGCCGCTGGTGCGCGGTAAAACCTCTACCTTCCAACTGGACGATCGGTTCTATACCATCGTTCGTTCTGAGAAGCGGCCAATCGCGATTATTGTTTCGACTACCCACGATCGCGTCCATCAGAATTTCTATCACGAAGCCGCACTCACGATCCCCTTTGGGGTGATCTGCAGTATTCTGATGCTGTTGATGTGGTGGCGTACGCGCCAGCAGTACCATTCCCCTCGTCGTTTGTTAAGACGTGCACTGGAAAAGCGCCAGCTACGTCTGCACTACCAGCCGATCATCGATATCAAGAATGGTCAATGTGTGGGGGCCGAGGCGCTGATGCGCTGGCCAGGTTGCAAAGGTGAGGTCATGAGCCCGACGGAATTTATTCCGCTGGCTGAAAAAGAAGGCATGATTGAAAGGATCACGGATTACGTGGTCGAAGAATTGTTCAATGATTTAGGGTATTTTCTTTCTGCGCATCCCCAGATTTATATCTCAATTAACCTCTCAGCTTCTGACTTCCATTCATCCCGACTGATTGCCCTGATCGCTGAGAAAGCGCGTGATTACTCAGTGGCTGCTCAGCAAATTAAAGTCGAAGTGACGGAACGTGGATTTATTGATGTGCATAAAATGACCCCGGTAATCCAGGCATTCCGTCAGGCAGGTTATGAAGTGGCATTTGATGATTTTGGGACGGGATATTCCAATCTGCACAATCTGGCGGCACTGAACGTGGATATCCTGAAGATTGATAAATCTTTTATTAGTACGCTGGCGACCAACAGTACCAGCCACCTGATTGCCGAACATATCATCGAGATGGCGCAAAGCTTACATCTGAAGACCATTGCTGAAGGGGTGGAAACGGCAGATCAAATTGAATGGCTGCTTGAACGCGGCGTTCAGTATTGTCAGGGATGGTATTTTGCGAAAGCGTTACCGCCGCAGGAGTTTATGCACTGGCTACAGCGCTCGCCCGCCATACTGACGCAGAGCGGGCAATAATCCTACAGGCGATGACGGTAGTCGCTGGGAGTACGATCAAACTCGCGGCGGAACACGCGTGAGAACGTTTGTTGCGACACATAACCGAGATCCATCGCGATATCGAAAATAGGTCGTTCGGTCGTCCGTAGTTCCACGGCGGCCAACAAAAGTCGGCGCTGGCGGATATAGTCACCCAACGTCTGACGCATCACCGTGCGGAACATCCTCTGTAAATACCACTTCGAGTAACCTGATTTTTTCGCCACCGCCTCAATGTTCAGCGGTTGATCGATATGTTCATCAATCCATTCAATAAGGGTCTGAATTATCTGCTGATGGGACATAGGGCTGCCTCTTTCTCAGTATTCGATTCGTCGTTTTGTCTGTGGGCGAGTATAATTCCTCAAGTTAACTTGAGGTAAAGCGATTTATGGAAAAGAAATTACCCCGGATAAAAGCGCTGCTCACGCCAGGTGAAGTCGCAAAACGTAGCGGTGTCGCGGTATCAACTCTGCACTTCTATGAAAGCAAAGGGCTAATCAGCAGCATGCGCAACAGCGGTAATCAGCGTCGATACAAACGTGATGTGTTGCGTTATGTCGCGATTATCAAGATTGCCCAGCGTATCGGTATACCGTTGGCGACGATTGGCGACGCGCTAGGGGTACTACCCGAAGGACATTCGCTCAGCGCCAAAGAGTGGAAACAGCTCTCGTCGCAATGGCGTGAAGAACTGGACCGGCGTATTCATACCCTGGTGGCGTTGCGTGATGAACTGGATGGATGCATTGGCTGCGGCTGTTTGTCGCGTAGTGATTGCCCGTTGCGTAACCCTGGCGACCAGCTTGGCGAGCAGGGAACCGGGGCGCGCCTGCTGGAAGATGATTGATGGGTTTGAAATATGTGACGGGTATAAAACTAAAGCGCCACAGAGGGCGCTTTAGTTTGGTTCCGGTCTTTGTCTTTCACTCTATCCCGCTGGTTCACGGGAGGGTTTCCCCCGACATCAACACCCCTCAGTCGAGCACATTAGGGGAGGTTCCGGCTTGTGTTGATAAGGTAAGTGTATGCCACCCCCGTCTATTTACCAGTCAATTGATGGTTTTTTAGCCGAAAAATTTTCCGCATCTTCATCCATTTTTTTGCGCGAGTGAACGTAAAGGATTACCGCCGGGGTTGTAATAACTGCGCGAAATTTGTTGCCAGATTGCGCATTGACGATAACGTTTGCGCATCGACTGGCTATTTCTTGTGCGTTATAAGAAGAAATGAGTAAAAAGCGGCAAAGTTCAGTTGAAAACCGGTACATGATCGCTAGATAATCGTTTGCTTTTTTTTACCACCCGTTTTTTATGCGCGGAGCTAAACGTTTGCTTTTTTGCGACACCCCTATTGACGCAAACCTGGCACAGGGAGAAAACGTTAAGCAGGCAGTGGATTGTCCAGCACGCATAATGACGAAAAATAAACTCTCAGGGGATGTTTTCTATGTCTACGCCTTCAGCGCGTACCGGCGGTTCACTCGACGCCTGGTTTAAAATTTCGCACCGTGGCAGTACCGTTCGACAGGAAGTCGTTGCCGGATTAACGACGTTTCTGGCGATGGTCTACTCTGTTATCGTGGTTCCGGGTATGCTGGGTAAAGCCGGTTTCCCGCCAGCCGCTGTATTTGTGGCAACCTGCCTGGTAGCCGGTGTCGGCTCTATTGTGATGGGCCTGTGGGCAAACCTGCCGCTGGCGATTGGTTGCGCCATTTCGTTAACGGCGTTTACCGCATTCAGTCTGGTGCTGGGGCAGCATATTAGCGTGCCTGTTGCGCTGGGCGCGGTGTTCCTGATGGGTGTTCTGTTTACCATCATTTCCGCGACAGGTATTCGTAGCTGGATCCTGCGCAATCTGCCACAGGGCGTTGCGCATGGTACCGGTATTGGTATCGGCCTGTTCCTGCTGCTGATTGCGGCAAACGGTGTTGGTCTGGTCATTAAGAACCCGCTGGATGGCCTGCCGGTTGCGCTGGGTGACTTCGATACCTTCCCGGTCATTATGTCGCTGATTGGTCTGGCGGTGATTATTGGCCTCGAAAAACTGAAAGTACCGGGTGGCATCCTGCTGACCATTATTGGTATTTCCGTCGTTGGCCTGATTTTCGACCCCGCAGTGCATTTTTCCGGTATCTTCGCCATGCCTTCTCTGAGTGATGCTGAAGGTAACTCTCTGATTGGCAGCCTGGACATTATGGGGGCGCTGAACCCTGTCGTTCTGCCGAGCGTGCTGGCGCTGGTTATGACTGCGGTCTTTGATGCGACCGGAACCATCCGCGCGGTTGCGGGTCAGGCGAATCTGCTGGATAAAGACGGTCAGATTATCGATGGCGGCAAAGCGTTAACGACGGACTCCCTGAGCAGCGTGTTCTCTGGTCTGGTAGGGGCAGCTCCGGCGGCGGTTTACATTGAATCTGCAGCGGGTACCGCGGCAGGGGGGAAAACCGGTCTGACGGCGATCACCGTAGGTGTTCTGTTCCTGCTGATCCTGTTCCTTTCCCCGCTCTCATACCTTGTTCCTGCTTACGCAACGGCACCGGCCCTGATGTATGTTGGTCTGCTGATGCTGAGCAACGTGGCGAAAATCGATTTTACCGACTTCGTCGATGCGATGGCGGGCCTGATTACCGCCGTCTTTATCGTGCTGACCTGTAATATCGTTACCGGTATTATGATCGGTTTTGCCACTCTGGTTATTGGCCGTATTGTTTCCGGCGAATGGCGCAAACTGAATATCGGAACGGTGGTGATTGCTGTGGCGCTGGTAGCATTCTATGCGGGCGGTTGGGCTATTTAATCCCGATACGCTCTTGATCCTGAAAACGGGTGGCTTTTGCCGCCCGTTTTTATTTTCAGAACACACTCGTTGTCTTTTGCGTTACTCTCGAGTAGATAGAATTGAGGCACGACGCCTCTCATCACTAATCATAAGAAACATCGCAAACAGGGAACGCATGGAAATCTTTTTTACCATACTCATCATGACCCTTGTGGTCTCGCTGTCGGGGGTATTTACTCGCGTATTGCCCTTCCAACTCCCTTTACCCCTTATGCAGATCGCCATCGGCGCGTTGCTGGCGTGGCCGACGTTTGGTTTGCATGTGGAATTTGACCCTGAACTGTTTTTGGTTCTGTTCATCCCGCCGTTGCTGTTTGCCGATGGCTGGAAGACGCCAACGCGGGAGTTCCTGGAGCATGGACGAGAGATCTTCGGTCTGGCACTGGCGCTTGTATTGGTTACGGTGGTCGGCATTGGTTTTATGATTTATTGGCTGGTGCCGGGGATTCCGCTGATCCCCGCTTTTGCGCTGGCCGCAGTGCTGTCGCCAACCGATGCCGTTGCCCTTTCTGGCATTGTCGGTGAGGGGCGTATACCGAAGAAAATCATGGGCATCCTGCAGGGCGAAGCGTTGATGAACGATGCGTCTGGCCTGGTATCGCTGAAATTTGCTGTGGCCGTGGCAATGGGAACGATGGTGTTTACCGTCGGCGGTGCGACGGTTGAGTTCTTCAAGGTAGCAATTGGCGGCATCCTGGCGGGTTTTGTCGTCAGCTGGTTATATGGACGCTCCCTGCGCTTTCTTAGCCGCTGGGGCGGTGATGAGCCGGCAACGCAAATCGTTCTGCTGTTCCTGCTGCCGTTTGCTTCTTATCTGATTGCCGAACACATCGGTGTTTCTGGGATCCTCGCGGCGGTCGCCGCCGGGATGACGATCACCCGTTCAGGCGTAATGCGTCGTGCGCCATTGGCAATGCGCTTACGTGCTAACAGCACCTGGGCAATGCTGGAGTTCGTCTTTAACGGCATGGTCTTCCTGCTGTTAGGGCTGCAATTACCGGGGATTCTGGAGTCTTCGCTGGTGGCGGCAGAAGCCGATCCGAACGTTGAAACCTGGATGCTGTTTACCGATATCGTGCTGATTTATGTGGCGCTGATGCTGGTGCGTTTTGGCTGGCTGTGGACGATGAAAAAATTCAGTCTGCGCTTCCTGAAGAAAAAGCCGATGGAGTTTGGCTCCTGGACAACGCGTGAAATCCTGATCGCCTCCTTTGCGGGGGTTCGCGGGGCGATTACGCTTGCCGGTGTGCTCTCCATCCCGCTGCTGTTGCCGGATGGTAGCGGCTTCCCGGCGCGCTACGAGTTAGTATTCCTTGCCGCGGGCGTGATCCTGTTCTCGCTGTTTGTCGGTGTGGTGATGCTACCGATTCTGCTGCAACACCTGGAAGTGGCGGATCACTCGCAGCAACTGAAAGAAGAGCGGATAGCCCGAGCTGCGACGGCGGAAGTTGCGATTGTCGCTATCCAGAAAATGGAAGAGCGTCTGGCGGCGGACAGCGAAGAGAATATTGATAATCAACTGCTGACCGAAGTGAGCTCTCGTGTAATCGGTAACCTGCGTCGTCGCGTTGATGGACGTAACGATGTGGAAAGCTCATTACAGGAAGAGAACCTCGAGCGACGTTTCCGCCTTGCGGCATTGCGTTCAGAACGAGCAGAGCTTTATCACCTGCGCGCCACGCGCGAAATCAGCAATGAAACGCTGCAAAAACTGCTGCACGATCTGGACTTGCTGGAAGCGTTGCTGATCGAAAATCAATAAACGGTTATGCCTGATGCGCTACGCTTATCAGGCCTACAAGACCGGCCTACCGATGTAGGCCGGATAAGGCGTTAAGCCGCATCCGGCACTTACGATTCTTGCGTTAGCCAAAACCCTTCGCAGCATGTCAGCCACGCCTGAGCACTGTGAGACAGATACACACCTTCGCGCCAAATCATGCCCAGTTGCCAGCGTAAATCGCTCTCCAGCGGGATCCAGCGCAGCGTCTGTTTGTCCAGCCGTTGGCAAATTGGCTCCGGTAAAATGGCGATACCGACCCCGGCTTGCACCATGGCCGCCAGAAAATCCCACTGCCCGCTACGTACCGCGATGCGGGGTTTTACATCGTGCTGGTTAAACAGTTCCAGTAACTGACGGCTCAGGGCGAAATCTTCGTTGTAGATAAGCAATGGGTGTTCCGCCAGCGCCTCGGGGGAAATGGATTCGCAGGTTGTCCACTGGCCCGAGCGCGGGACCAGCACGCAGAGCGGATGGCTGAAAAGCGGCAAAGTTGCCAGTCCACTCTCTTCCTCGACCGGAAGGGCCGTCATGGCGACATCCAAATCACCGCTCATGACTGCCTGCTGGACGGTTAAGCCACCAAACTCCGATATTTTAAGCTCAACGCCGGGATAACGCTGGCGAAACAGGCTGATGGGACCTGCCATCAACATACCGACCATTGGCGGGATACCAAGGCGCAATAGCCCTTTGTTCAGATGGTTAATGTCGCTAAGTTCGGCTTCAAGCTGGCGAAACTCGGCCAAAATCGCCAGACCGCGCTCAAAAACAACCTGTCCGGTATCGGTCAGCAACAGCCGTCGTCCGTCGCGGATTAACAGCGTGCAGTTCAGCTCGTCTTCAAGGTTCTTCAACATTTTGCTGATGGTGGGCTGGGTGACGAAAAGCTTCTCCGCTGCGCGGGTAAAGCTCTGCTGACGCACCACCTCAACAAAATATCGCAGCGTTCTGATATCCATGATTATTCCTTAAGACTATGCCTGCAATGAGTTTAATTCATTTCAGTCCTCGACGGGGGCTCTCTATACTAGCGCTCTCTATTTTTTAAGGACATACCCTCATGGCTGTGGCGATAAGCCGCGTGACGCCTGCTGTCATTCACCGACTCCAGATACCTGTCCAGGTACTGTTGTACGCAGGTTTATTTGTATTTGCTCAATATCTTGTCTCCTGGCTGCATTTACCGCTTCCCGCCAATCTGGTTGGGATGGTGCTGATGTTGGCGCTGATTGTCTGTCGGATTATCCCGCTGAGCTGGATACGCGCCGGTGCCCGCTGGTTACTGGCTGAAATGCTGCTGTTTTTTGTTCCAGCGGTGGTGGCCGTCGTCAACTATACGCAACTGCTGTTGGTTGATGGCTGGCGTATTTTTGCCGTCATTGCGATAAGCACGCTGATGGTTCTCGGCGCAACCGCGTGGGTTGTGGATAAAGTGTATCGCTATGAAATGAGCAGGTTAACCCGTGAGTAACTTCCAGCTAAGCGTGCTGTGTCTGGTGATTACGCTGGGGATCTATTTTGCCAACAAGCGTCTGTATCGCCGTTTTCGCAAATTGCCGCTGATGCCGCTGGTTCTCACGCCAGCGTTACTGGTGCTGATGCTGGTCTTCGGACATATCTCCTGGCAGAACTATATCGGTGAATCGCACTGGCTGCTGTGGCTATTAGGTCCCGCGACCATTGCCTTCGCAGTTCCGGTTTACGATAACCTCGCGGTGATTAAGCGTCACTGGATGTCGTTGACGGCGGGGGTGATCACGGCAACGCTGGTGGCTGTCACCAGTTCCGTGTGGCTGGCGCGTCTGTTTATGCTGCCTGATGAGATCCAACGTAGCCTGGCGGTGCGTTCCGTCACCACGCCTTTTGCGCTGGCAGCGGCAGAACCCTTGGGTGGGCAGCCAGATCTGGTGGCGTTGTTTGTGGTGGTGACCGGTGTATTCGGTATGGCGGTCGGCGATGTGTTGTTTTTACGGCTTTCCATCCGTGAAGGTATGGCCAAAGGGGCAGGGTTTGGCGCAGCATCGCACGGTGCAGGTACGGCTCGCTCGTATGAGCTTGGTCAGCAGGAAGGCGTAGTGGCTAGCTTGGTGATGATGCTGTCCGGTGTGGTGATGGTGCTGGTAGCGCCGCTAGTGGCGAGAGTGATGTTCTGAGGTTCGGTGATATCCCCCGGCCCGAAAGCCGGAGGATAAGTGAGATTAATGCGCGCGGCCTTGTTCTACGCCGTACCCGGTCTGGGAACGGATGAACTGAGCACGGAACTGCTCGCGTTCGCGATTGCCTTCTTCTGAGTTATCCGTGGCAGAGAAAAACCAAATCCCGAGGAACGCAACGCTTATCGAGAACAGCGCCGGATATTCATACGGGAAAATGGCTTTTTCGTGACCGAGGATCTGGACCCAAATCGTCGGGCCAAGAATCATCAGCACCACCGCCGTCAGCAGACCTAACCAGCCGCCCAGCATCGCGCCACGCGTGGTCAGTCTTGACCAGTACATGGAGAGCAGAATGATGGGGAAGTTGCAGCTGGCCGCGATAGCAAACGCCAGGCCTACCATGAAGGCGATGTTCTGGTTCTCAAACAGCACGCCGAGCAGAATAGCAATCACGCCCAACACCAGTACGGTGATTTTCGAGACTCTCAGCTCTTCACGTTCGGTCGCGCCTTTACGGAATACGTTGGCGTACAGATCGTGCGACACCGCCGATGCGCCCGCCAGCGTCAGGCCTGCAACTACCGCCAGGATAGTGGCAAAGGCTACTGCTGAGATAAAGCCGAGGAACAGATTACCGCCCACCGCGTTAGCCAGATGCACCGCCGCCATGTTGTTACCACCGATCAACGCACCTGCAGCGTCTTTGTACGCCGGATTAGCCCCTACCAGCATGATGGCACCAAAGCCGATGATAAAGGTCAGGATATAGAAATAACCCATAAAACCGGTCGCATAGAACACGCTCTTACGCGCTTCGCGGGCATCGCTGACCGTGAAGAAGCGCATCAGGATGTGCGGCAAGCCTGCCGTACCGAACATCAGACCGAGGCCTAACGACAGCGCGGATATCGGATCTTTAACCAGCCCGCCCGGGCTCATGATTGCGGAGCCTTTCGGGTGTACCGCCATTGCTTCAGTGAACAGATTGTTGAAGCTGAAGCCGACGTGCTTCATCACCATAAAGGCCATAAAGCTGGCGCCGAACAGCAGCAATACAGCTTTGATAATCTGTACCCAGGTGGTTGCCAGCATGCCGCCGAACAGCACGTACATCATCATCAGCACGCCAACCAGTACGACAGCGATGTGATAGTTCAGACCAAACAGCAGCTCAATTAGTTTACCTGCGCCGACCATCTGGGCGATCAGATACAGTGCGACCACCACCAGTGAACCACAGGCCGACAGAATACGGATGGGGCCTTGCTTCAGGCGATAAGAGGCCACGTCGGCAAAGGTGTAGCGACCGAGGTTACGCAGACGTTCAGCAATCAGGAACAGAATGATCGGCCAGCCGACGAGGAAGCCGAGTGAATAGATCAGCCCGTCATAACCCGAGGTAAACACCAGCGCGGAAATCCCGAGGAACGATGCCGCCGACATATAGTCGCCCGCAATCGCCAGCCCGTTCTGGAAACCAGTGATGTTACCGCCAGCGGTGTAGTAGTCATTCCGCGAACGTACGCGCTTAGACGCCCAGTAGGTAATGCCGAGCGTAAAGATGACGAAAATCAGGAACATAACAATCGCCTGCCAGTTGGTTGGCTGGCGTTGGACTGCACCACTAATAGCATCCGCCGCGTTTGCGGCGAAGGGCAGCGTGGCGGCAAGCGCCGTCAGGACTCTCTTCATGATGCTTTAACCTCGTGCAAAACCGCATTGTTCAGGCGATCGAATTCACCATTTGCCCGCCAGATATAGATCCCGGTCAGGATAAAGGAAATAAGGATCACGCCGACGCCAATCGGGATACCTCGGGTGACGCTGGTTCCCGCATGCAGTGGGGTACCCAGCCAGCCAGGTGCAAAAGCAATCAGTAAAATAAAACTGATATATACTGCCAGCATGATGATGGACAGAATGGTGGCAAACCGTTGCCGTTTTTCAACTAACTCCCTGAAACGCGCACTGTCTTCTATCCGCTGATAAATATTGTCATTCATCACAGAGCTCTCCAGAGGTCCCCTTCGTCTTTCGCGCAGCAGGCATGACCTGACTGCTGTCGCAGCCCTGCAACGCGAAATCCTTTGGGGGAGGTTTTTTATATTTCCCTCCCGGATGAAGAGAGGGTAGGGTCAGATTTGTAGGCCGGATAAGGCGCTTTCGCGTCTTATCCGGCATTTTCAGGACTTTGTTATGATGGCATCGCGATGGCCTGCTTCTCTTCGAGCAGTTTCTCTACCACGCCAGGATCGGCGAGGGTCGAGGTGTCGCCCAGATTGCTGGTATCGCCCGCCGCGATTTTACGCAGAATGCGGCGCATGATTTTGCCGGAGCGGGTTTTCGGCAGTGAGTCGGTCCAGTGCAGCACGTCTGGCGTTGCCAGCGGGCCAATTTCTTTACGCACCCAGTTGCGAACCTCGGCGTACAACTCAGGTGACGGCTCTTCGCCGTGATTCAGCGTGACGTAGGCGTAAATGGCCTGGCCTTTAATACTATGTGGAATGCCGACCACGGCGGCTTCGGCAATCTTCGGATGCGATACCAGCGCCGACTCGATTTCTGCTGTACCCAGGCGGTGACCTGAGACGTTCAGCACGTCATCCACGCGTCCGGTTATCCAGTAATAACCATCTTCATCACGGCGTGCGCCGTCGCCGCTGAAGTACATATTCTTGAAGGTAGAGAAGTAGGTTTGCTCAAAGCGTTCGTGATCGCCAAACAGCGTTCTCGCCTGACCTGGCCAGGAGTCGGTGATCACCAGGTTGCCTTCGGTCGCACCTTCCAGCGGATTGCCCTCGTTATCAACGATGGCCGGTTGTACGCCAAAGAATGGACGCGTTGCCGAACCCGCTTTCAGCTCGGTTGCACCCGGCAGTGGGGTGATCATGAACCCGCCGGTTTCGGTCTGCCACCAGGTATCGACGACCGGGCATTTTTCATTACCGATCTTCTTCCAGTACCACTCCCATGCTTCCGGGTTAATCGGCTCGCCAACGGAACCCAGTATACGTAGCGATGAACGGTTAGTGCCTTCAATCGCCTTATCACCTTCTGCCATCAGGGCGCGGATAGCCGTTGGCGCAGTATAGAGGATTGTGACCTGGTGCTTGTCCACGACCTGTGACATACGCGCCGGGGTCGGCCAGTTAGGTACGCCTTCAAACATCAGCGTGGTGGCACCGCAGGCCAGCGGACCGTATAGCAGGTAGCTGTGGCCGGTAACCCAACCCACATCAGCGGTACACCAGTAGATATCGTCCTGATGGTAATCAAACACATACTTAAAGGTGGTTGCCGCGTAAACCAGATATCCACCCGTGGTGTGCAGCACGCCTTTTGGCTTACCGGTTGAACCAGAGGTATACAGGATAAACAGCGGATCTTCTGCGTTCATCTCTGCCGGCTGATGTTCCGGGCTCGCTTTCTCGATAAGATCGGACCACCACAGGTCACGGCCTTCCTTCCAGTCCGTTTTTCCACCGGTACGTTTGAGAACGACCACATGCTCAACGGTTTTCACGTTTGGATTTTTCAGCGCATCATCAACGTTCTTTTTCAGCGGGATACTGCGTCCGGCACGTACGCCTTCATCGGCGGTGATCACCAGACGTGAGTTGGAATCGATAATACGTCCGGCCACGGCTTCTGGTGAGAAACCGCCAAAGATGACCGAATGTACCGCGCCAATACGGGCGCAGGCCAGCATGGCAACCGCGGCTTCCGGGACCATTGGCATATAAATAGCCACGACATCGCCTTTTTTAATTCCCAAGTCCAGCAGGGTATTAGCAAAACGGCAGACATCGCGATGCAGTTCGCGATAGGTAATGTTTTTACTCTGGGTAGCATCATCGCCTTCCCAGATAATGGCGATGCGATCGCCGTTTTCCTGTAGGTGGCGATCGAGGCAGTTTGCTGCCAGATTCAGCGTGCCGTCTTCGTACCATTTAATGGATACGTTGCCAGGGACAAAAGAGGTGTTCTTTACCTGGCTGTACGGCGTGATCCAATCAAGAATTTTTCCCTGCTCGCCCCAAAATGTGTCGGGATCGGTAATGGACTGTTGGTATTTCGCTTCGTACTGCTCCGGGTTTATCAGGCAACGGTCCGCAATATTTGCGGGAATAGCGTGTTTGTGTATTTGGCTCATGGCTTTTGTTCTCCTTGTAGGATGTTAATAATATGTCGCACAAACGTTAAATGTAGGGGCTTTGCGAGTTTTGTTTAGTATTTGGGCGGCAGATCACGCAATAACCGAATTGTGCAAATTAGCGGCAAACTGAATTTTGAAGAGAACTAGCAAAAATTGATTAAACCTCGCGATAACATGCGGTTATATAGTGAGTTTTGAAAAGGTGATCTGTGTCGGGTATAGACAAAAGAGTGAGGGGTTAGAGGGGGTGAATAACTCTAAAGTGGTATTTTACATACACTTACAATTGATTAAAAACAACATTTCTTGCGTGGTTTCTTGTTACAAATAGGGTGGAGCAATGTCATGACAGTATTGTGTGGTTGCTGTTATGGAAAACAATAAAAGAACCGCCATTGCAGATAATGGCGACATCTGGATGAGACCCCTATGGCAAGGACAAAATCACGCGTACGCCGTTTCTTCAGCCTGATATTACCGTTTTTATTTATTACTGCCGTTCACGCTGAGCAAACCTCTGTACCCGCAAAGACCGTCACCGTTGAAGCGAAGAATGAAACCTTCGCCCCTCAGCATCCCGATCAATACCTCTCCTGGAAAGCCACGTCTGAACAGTCAGCCCGTGAAGATGCGCTGGCAGAAGACCCTCGTCTGGTGATCCTGTGGGCGGGATATCCTTTCTCCCGCGATTACAACAAACCGCGTGGACACGCGTATGCGGTTACCGATGTGCGTGAAACGTTACGTACCGGTGCGCCAAAAACGGCTGAAGATGGTCCGTTGCCGATGGCCTGCTGGAGCTGTAAAAGCCCGGATGTGGCGCGTCTGATCCAGAAAGACGGTGAAGATGGATACTTCCACGGTAAATGGGCGCGTGGCGGCCCGGAAATTGTGAACAACCTCGGCTGTGCTGACTGCCATAACACGGCATCAGCAGATTTCGCGAAAGGGAAACCGGAACTGACGCTGTCGCGTCCTTATGCCGAGCGTGCGATGGAAACCATCGGCAAACCGTTTGAAAAAGCCAGCCGCTTTGATCAGCAATCCATGGTCTGCGGTCAGTGCCACGTGGAGTACTACTTCGACGGTAAGAACAAAGCCGTTAAGTTCCCATGGGATGACGGTATGAAAGTCGAGAACATGGAGAAATACTACGACAACATAGCTTTCTCTGACTGGACCAACTCTCTGTCTAAAACCCCAATGCTGAAAGCGCAGCACCCGGAGTATGAAACCTGGAGTGCGGGCATTCACGGTAAGAACAACGTGACCTGTATCGATTGTCACATGCCGAAAGTGCAGAACGCAGAAGGCAAGATCTACACCGACCATAAAATTGGTAACCCGTTCGACAACTTCCCACAGACTTGCGCCAACTGCCACACCCAGGACAAAGCGTCCCTGCAAAAAGTGGTTGCTGAGCGTAAGCAAGCGATTCATGACCTGAAAATCAAAGTTGAAGATCAACTGGTACATGCGCACTTCGAAGCGAAGGCTGCGTGGGATGCGGGTGCGACGGAAGCGGAAATGAAGCCGATTCTGGAAGACATTCGCCACGCACAATGGCGCTGGGATCTGTCGATTGCTTCTCACGGTATCCATATGCACGCACCGGAAGAAGGTCTGCGGATGCTGGGTAGCGCGATGGATAAAGCCGCTGATGCACGTACCAAACTGGTCCGTCTGCTGGCGACCAAAGGCATCACGCATGAAATCCCACTGCCGGATATCTCTACCAAAGAGAAAGCCCAGCAGGCGATTGGTCTGAACATGCAGCAAATTAACGCTGAGAAGCAGGACTTCATCAAAACGGTGATTCCGCAATGGGAAGATCAGGCGCGTAAAAACGGTCTGTTAAGCCAATAACCCCATTCCGCCTCGCAAGGGGCGGATAACTCAACGGAGTGAATATGAGCGTATTACGTTCGTTATTAACTGCTGGGGTGCTGGCGTCAGGTCTGTTCTGGAGCCTGAGCGGGATAACCGCCACGCCAACCCCGCAGGAGTCAGATCAACGCTGGACGGTCACCCAACAGCGTAATCCGGATGCGGCGTGCCTCGATTGTCACAAGCCGGATACCGAAGGCATGCATGGTAAACATGCAGAAGTCATCAACCCAAATAATAAACTGCCGGTTACCTGCACCAACTGTCACGGCCAGCCATCGCCAAACCACCGTGAAGGGGTGAAGGATGTGATGCGCTTTAACGAGCCGATGTACAACGTGGAGCAGCAGAACAGCGTCTGTATGTCCTGTCACCTGCCTGAGCAGTTGCAAAAAGCGTTCTGGCCGCACGATGTTCACGTGACGAAAGTAGCGTGCGCCAGCTGTCACTCACTGCATCCGAAGCAAGACACGATGCAGACGCTAAGCGATAAAGGACGGATCAAGATTTGCGTCGATTGCCACAGCGATCAGCGTAACAATCCAAACTTTAACCCGGCGTCTATTCCCTTGCTTAAGGAGCATCCATGAGTTGCTCTCGTCGCCAGTTTATCACCGGTGTCGGCGCGCTGGTGGCTGTTAGCGGGACGGCGGGACGCGTCGTAGCGAAGACGTTAAACATTAATGGCGTGCGTTACGGCATGGTACATGATGAGTCATTATGCATCGGCTGTACCGCGTGCATGGATGCCTGTCGGGAAGTTAACAGCGTGCCGGAAGGCGTCTCGCGTCTGACGATCATTCGCAGTGAACCGCTGGGGACGTTTCCCGATGTGAAGTATCGTTTCTTCCGTCACTCGTGCCAGCACTGCGATCACGCGCCCTGCGTTGACGTCTGCCCGACGGGGGCATCGTATCGCGATGCCGCCAGCGGCATTGTGGATGTGAATCCGGACCTTTGCGTTGGCTGCCAGTACTGCATCGCCGCGTGTCCTTATCGCGTGCGCTTTATTCATCCGGTCAGCAAAACGGCGGATAAATGCGATTTTTGCCGCAAAACCAACCTGAAAGCGGGCAAGCAGCCCGCCTGCGTGGAGTCATGTCCGACGAAAGCGCTGACGTTTGGTAATCTGGACGACCCCAACAGCGAAATCTCGCGGTTGTTGCACCAGAAAAATACCTACCGTTACAAGCTGGCGCTGGGCACGAAACCGAAGGTCTACCGCGTTCCCTTTAAATATGGGGAGGTGAGCCAATGACACCCGCTTCTGCATTTCATTTTGAATCACTGGTGTGGGACTGGCCCATTGCCATCTATCTGTTTCTGATAGGTATCTCTGCCGGGCTGGTGACGCTGTCGGTATTGTTACGACGGCTGCACCCGGAAGCGGGCGGTGCCGACAGCACGTTACTGCGTACCACGCTGGTACTGGGACCGGGAGCCATTATTCTTGGTCTGCTGATCCTGGTATTCCACCTGACGCGTCCATGGACTTTCTGGAAGCTGATGTTCCACTACAGCTTCACGTCAGTGATGTCGATGGGGGTCATGCTGTTTCAATTGTACATGGTGGTGTTGGTGCTGTGGTTGGCAAAAATCTTTGAAAAAGAGGTGATTGCCCTACAACAGCGCTTCATTCCACGCCTGAGCATTGTGCCGAAACTGCTGGCGTTGATCGCACCGTTCCACCGGATGCTTGAAACGGTGATGCTGGTGCTGGCGGTACTGCTCGGGGCGTACACCGGGTTCTTGCTGTCGGCGTTGAAATCCTACCCGTTCCTGAATAACCCGATCCTGCCGGTGCTGTTCCTGTTCTCGGGGATCTCCTCCGGCGCTGCAGTGGCGTTAATCGCCATGGCATTACGCCATCGTAGTAACCCACACAGCACGGAAGCGCACTTTGTCCACCGTATGGAAACGCCGGTGGTGTGGCTGGAAATCTTCCTGCTGGCGGCTTTCTTTGTCGGGCTGGCGCTGGGTGATGACGGCAAAATGCGCGCGCTGGCTGCTGCCTTGGGCGGTGGGTTCTGGACCTGGTGGTTCTGGCTGGGTGTGGCAGGGCTTGGACTGATCCTCCCGATGCTGTTGAAACCGTGGGCGAATCGTAGCTCAACGTTTCATGGCGTACTGGCGGTATGTGGCGCCAGCCTGACTGGTGTTTTACTGCTGCGTTTCTTTATTTTGTATGCAGGACAGCTAACCGTTGCGTAAGGTGATATCTGGACGTCTTCCTTCCTGAAGCCGGTTTTCTGGCTCTGTTGTTAAGTTTCGGGGTCAACGTGTTGACCCCGCTTGCCGCGCTGGTTGGGCTCCGCCGGCGCTGGCAGGGTGTGATGCAGCTGGCCTGCGTGGGTACGTGGGCGCAATTTACGCTACAGCTGATCGCCTTTGCCATTCTGATCTTCTGTTTTATGACCAGCGACTTCTCGGTAGTCTATGTTGCTCAGCATAGCTATAGCCTGCTGCCGTGGGGACTAAAACTGGCGGCGGTGTGGGGCGGTCATGAAGGATCTCTGCTGCTGTGGGTGCTGTTTCTTTCCGGCTGGAGTGCGCTGTTCGCTTTACGCTATCGACGTGAGTCTGATGCGCTGTTCCCGCTGACGCTCAGCGTCCTGTCAATGATGTTGGCCTTACTGCTGCTGTTTGTCGTGGTGTGGTCCGATCCGTTCGTACGCATCTTCCCGCCAGCCATTGAAGGACGCGATCTTAATCCGATGCTGCAGCATCTTGGGCTCATCCTCCACCCCCCGCTGCTCTATCTGGGTTACGGTGGATTGATGGTGGCGGCTGGGGTTGCGCTGGCTTCGTTGCTGCGTGGCGGCTTTAGCGCAGAAACTGCATGGGTCTGCTGGCGCTGGGCTTTACCCGGCTGGTGTGCGTTGACGCTGGGCATCATCCTCGGCTCCTGGTGGGCGTACTGCGAGCTGGGTTGGGGCGGCTGGTGGTTCTGGGACCCGGTGGAAAACGCCTCCTTATTACCCTGGCTTTCTGCCAGCGCATTGCTGCATAGTTTGTATGTCTCACGCCAGCGCGGGCTCTTCCGTCACTGGTCGCTGCTGCTGGCCATCGTCACATTGATTTTATCTCTATTGGGGACGTTGATTGTGCGTTCCGGCATCCTGGTGTCTGTTCATGCTTTCGCGCTGGATAATGTCCGCGCCGCGCCGCTGTTTGCACTATTTACCGTCTTAAGCCTGGCATCGCTCGGGCTGTACGCCTGGCGGGCACCGGATGGTCGCCAGACTGCGCGTTTCGGCGGCTGGTCGCGTGAGATGCTCATTCTGGTCGCGTTATTACTTTTTTGCGCGGTGCTACTGATCGTGCTGATCGGCACGCTCTATCCCATGATTTACGGTCTGTTTGGCTGGGGACGGCTCTCGGTTGGGGCACCGTATTTTAACCGCGCCACGTTGCCGTTTGGGTTATTGATGCTGGCGGTCATCGTTATCGCAACCATCAGAAGCTGGAAAGGATCGCTACGAAGCCAGCTTCCGGCCCTGTTAGCGCATAGTGGGGTACTGGTTTTCGCGGCGGGGATCGTTTTTTCCAGCGGCAGTCGCCAGGAGATTAGCCTGAACCTGAGTCCGGGCCAGCAGGTTGAACTGGCGGGTTACATTTTCCGTTTTGAGCGTCTCGACCTGGAAGCCAAAGGTAATTACACCAGTGAAAAAGCGCAGATCACGCTGTGGCACAATGAGAAACGTATTGGCAGCCTGCAACCTGAAAGGCGCTTCTATGCCGCGCGTCGTCAACAGATGATGGAACCGGGTATCCGCTGGAACCTGCTGCATGACTGGTACGCGGTAATAGGCGAAAAAACCGGACCAGACCGTTATGCCATGCGCTTGTACGTGCAGACCGGCGTGCGCTGGATTTGGGGGGGAGGACTGCTGATGGTATTTGGTGCGCTGCTCAGCGGCTGGCGGGGAAGAAAGCGCCCTGAGTTATTGCCTGATGGCGCTGCGCTTATCAGGCCTACGAGTGAAAAGCCTGGTAGGCCGGATAAGGCGTTCACGCCGCCATCCGGCAAAACGATGTTACTTATGATCTTACTGATTTTTCTGCCTTTCATCACGCATGCCCAGGTTGTGGACACATGGACGTTTGCCAACCCGCAACAGCAGGAACAAGCGCTGTCTATTGCCAGCCAACTGCGCTGCCCGCAGTGTCAAAACCAAAATTTGCTGGAATCCAATGCGCCGGTAGCGGTCAGTATGCGCCATCAGGTTTATAGCATGGTGGCTGAAGGGAAAAGCGAAGCCGAGATAACGACGTGGATGACCGAGCGTTACGGTGATTTCGTTCGTTATAACCCCCCACTGAATGAGCAAACGCTGCTGCTATGGGCGCTACCATGTGTGTTATTGCTGCTGGTGGGCGTGGCGATTTGGCGAGTGAGATCGCGCCAGCGTACCGAGGAGGACGAGCGATGAGTCAGCCCGAACGCGTCGTGGCACCGTTCCGCCCGATGCCGGTGAAACGGCTGGTTGCCGCGGTCGCGATCATGGTGATTGCCTGCATTGGAGGCTACCTGTTGACGCCAAAATGGCAGGCTGTCCGTCAGGAGCAGACGCGACTGGCGGACCCTTTACATGCTTTCTCCGAAGAAAATATTCAGGAAAAACAGTTGCTTTTGCTGCAATCGCAGATTCGCGCCAATCCACAGGACAGCGTGAAATGGGCGCAACTCGGGGAGTACTATCTTTGGCAAAACGCGTATCATAATGCGCTGCTGGCCTACGAGCAGGCGCTGCGTGTCGGCGGTGAAAATGCTGAGATCTATTCAGCGATGGCAACGGTATTGTATTACCAGGCCGGGCAACATATGACGCCGCCCACTCGCGAGATGATTGATAAGGCTCTGGCGCTGGACCCGGCAGAAGTCACCGCGCTGATGCTGTTAGCCTCAGATGCGTTTATGCAGGCAGACTACGCCCAGGCTATTTCAGTGTGGCAAAAGGTTATGGATTTAAACTCGCCGAGAGTGAACCGGGCACAGCTCATTGACTCTATTAATATGGCGAAGTTGTTGCAGAATCGGCAAAAATAAATTTGTTTTTTTTGTGATTTGTATCATTTTGCCTGTTTAAAAAACAGGCAAACGAACAAGTGGGCAAAAAAAACTCACGTCATGACTTCTTCATTTTTGAACATATTAAAATTCTTTTATAACAAAAAGTTATTCATCATTAGCGCGACAAAATTGCATTTTTATGCATAAATTCAGCCAAAAGCCCTGTTCTTAGAGGGTTGCGCGGAATGCCATGCAGATGATAATGATAATAAGCGTTAAAAAACTCCATAAACGAACGCAACACAAATCATACCCTTTCAGTATGTACTATTCCCACACACCGCATGTGGAATAGCGCTCCATCGAGGAAGTCCGTTGTTATGAAAAATTTGAAAGTCAGCCTGGCATGGCAGATTCTAATCGCCATGGTGCTGGGTATTCTGCTAGGGAGTTACCTGCACTACCATAGTGACAGCCGTGAATGGCTGGTATTAAACCTGTTGCAACCGGCGGGCGATATCTTTATCCATCTGATCAAAATGATCGTTGTGCCCATTGTCATCTCTACGCTGGTTGTCGGTATCGCCGGGGTGGGGGATGCAAAACAGCTGGGCCGCATTGGCGCCAAAACTATTCTCTATTTCGAAGTGATCACCACCGTGGCGATTATCCTTGGGATCACGCTGGCGAATGTGTTCCAGCCGGGTTCCGGGATTGATATGTCGCAACTGGCGACCGTGGATATTTCGAAATATCAAAGCACGACTGCAGAAGTACAGAGCCACGCGCATGGTCTGATGGGCACGATTTTGTCACTGGTGCCGACCAACATCGTTGCGTCGATGGCGAAAGGTGACATGCTGCCGATTATCTTCTTCTCGGTGCTGTTCGGTTTAGGTCTGTCTTCTCTGCCTGCCACGCACCGTGAACCGCTGGTTACCGTGTTCCGCTCGATCTCCGAAACCATGTTTAAAGTGACCCACATGGTCATGCGTTATGCGCCGGTCGGTGTTTTCGCGCTGATCGCCGTCACGGTCGCAAATTTTGGCTTTGCCTCCCTGTGGCCGCTGGCGAAGCTGGTGCTGTTGGTGCATTTTGCCATCCTGTTCTTTGCACTAGTGGTGCTGGGTATCGTGGCGCGTGTCTGTGGTCTGAGCATCTGGATCTTAATCCGTATCCTGAAAGACGAACTGATTCTGGCCTACTCTACCGCCAGTTCTGAGAGCGTACTGCCACGTATTATTGAGAAGATGGAAGCCTACGGCGCACCGGCATCAATCACCAGTTTCGTGGTGCCGACCGGCTATTCATTCAACCTGGATGGTTCGACGTTGTACCAGAGTATCGCGGCTATCTTTATTGCCCAGCTGTACGGTATTGACCTGTCGTTGTGGCAGGAAATCGTGCTGGTACTGACGCTGATGGTAACCTCGAAAGGGATTGCAGGCGTGCCGGGCGTGTCGTTTGTGGTGCTGTTGGCGACGCTGGGCAGTGTGGGTATCCCACTGGAAGGTCTGGCATTTATCGCCGGTGTTGACCGTATTCTCGATATGGCGCGTACCGCGCTGAACGTGGTGGGTAACGCGCTGGCGGTACTGGTAATCGCCAAGTGGGAACACAAGTTTGACCGTAAGAAAGCGCTGGCCTATGAGCGCGAAGTATTGGGTAAATTTGATAAGACCGCGCAGTAATCAATGACCGATTGCCGGATGGCGCTACGTTCATCCGGCAATGCAAACCATTACCCGTTGGTTAACTTATCAAACTCTTCGCAGCCGGTATCGAATCCTTCCGTACAGCTCAGATTCAGCCAGTGCAGTGCTTTCTGTTTATTCTTCACGATAAAACCCTGCTCACCGTTTAAGAACATCATCCCGGCCCAGTATTCGGAATAACCGGTGCGGGAAATGGCTGAGCTACGTTTGAAATACCACGTCGCTTTCTCATCGTCTGCGGGAATACCCACACCGTTGGCGTAAATCAGCCCAAGCAGCATTTGCGCGTCGACGGCGGAGTCGTTTTCCAGGTCCTCGGAGGCGTTTTGCAGCAAGGTAATGGCTTTGGGGTAATCGGTGTGTCCAGCCTGAGTGTTGACCAGAATACGCGCCAGCGTAATTTCCCCGGTCTTACTGCCTGCCTGGGTCGCTTTTTCTGCCAGCGTTTTGGCCTCGGGGTAATCCAGACTGACCGGATTGGTAATCTTAATCTGTGCCAGCAATGCGTAAGCATCGGCATCACCATTGTCGGCGGCTTTTTGCGCCCAATATTCCGCTTTACCCAAATCGCCTGAGCTAAACCAGGTATCAGCGAGGAAATATTGTGCGCGTCGGTCTCCGGACTCGGCGGCTTTCAAAAACTGACTACCGGGCTCTTCGGCATGGACAAAGCATGTCATTAACACCATCAAGGCGAAAAGTCGTTTCATCTTATATTTAGATTTAGTGTAGGGAATGAACAGTATAGAGAGATTATGTGCATAAAAAAACGGCCTCCGAATGGAGGCCGTCAGGGGAAGCTTAACCCATCGCGCTTTCGCGCAGGCTGGCTTTCAGCTTGGTGTACTCATCAATGACATACTGCTCGGCAGCGCGCTGATCGGCAATGCGTTCAACGTTTACAGCACAGTACTTGTACTCCGGCGTTTTGGTAATCGGGCTTAGGTTCTCGGTTACAAGTTCATTACATGCGCCAATCCACCACTGGTAGGTCATGTAAATCGCGCCTTTGTTTGGACGATCGCTGACTGCCGCACGGGTAATGACCCGGCCTTTACGCGAGTTCACCCACACCAGCTCTTCATCCTGGATGCCCAGGCGTTCTGCGTCGGCGGTGTTGATCTGGGCATAGCCCGGTTCATCCGCCAGCGCGGCCAGCGCCGCACAGTTACCGGTCATCGAACGGCAAGAGTAGTGGCCGACTTCACGCACCGTTGACAGTACCATTGGGTACTCTGGGGTGAGTTTGTCGATTGGCGCTACCCAGTCGCAGGTGAAGAACTGCGCCAGGCCGTTCGGGGTGTCAAACTTCTCTTTGAAGAGGTAAGACGTACCCTGGTCGGCATCTGAGGTGTCGCGGCAAGGCCACTGGATATAACCCAGTTCGCCCATCTTCTCGTAAGTGGCACCGTAGAAATCCGGGCACAGATGACGCAACTCGTCCCAGATTTCCTGGGTGTTGTTGTAGTGCATCGGGTAACCCATACGGGTGGCGATTTCACTGATAATCTGCCAGTCCGTTTTCAGATCCCACTTCGGCTCAACGGCTTTAAAGAAGCGCTGGAAGCCACGGTCAGCCGCGGAGAATACGCCTTCATGTTCGCCCCATGACGTAGACGGTAAAATAACGTCTGCGGCAGCAGCGGTTTTGGTCATGAAGATATCCTGCACGATAACCAGTTCCAGATCTTCGAAGCCTTTGCGCACTGCGGAAAGCTCAGCATCGGTCTGTAATGGATCTTCACCCATAATGTACGCCGCGCGTACTTCGCCATGCGCTGCACGATGCGGCAGTTCGCTGATGCGATAGCCGGTATGAGCAGGCAGACTTTCCACGCCCCAGGCTTTAGCGAACTTCTCGCGGTTAGCCGGATCTTTCACGTATTGATAGCCCGGATAGGTATCCGGCAGCGCGCCCATGTCACATGCGCCCTGAACGTTGTTCTGGCCACGAACCGGGTTAACGCCCACGCTCGGCTTACCGAGGTTGCCGGTTAGCATTGCGAGGCTGGTCAGAGAACGCACGGTTTCCACGCCCTGATAGAACTGGGTAACACCCATGCCCCACAGGATGGCCGCGCTTTTCGCCGAAGCATACATACGTGCAGCCTGACGGATATCCTGCGCGCTAACGCCAGTAATATCTTCGACGGACTCCGGCGTGTAGCCTTCGACAATCTTGCTGTACTCTTCGAATCCTTCCGTACGCGAGGCGACGAACGCCTGGTCGTACAGTTTTTCTTCGATGATGACATGACCCATAGCGTTAAGCAGCGCGATATTCGAGCCGTTTCTCAACGCGATGTGCATGTCAGCAATACGCGCAGTTTCAATTTTGCGCGGATCGCAGACGATAATTTTCGCCCCTTTACGTTTAGCGTTGATCACGTGATTCGCCACGATAGGGTGGGAATCCGCCGGGTTATACCCGAAGATGAACACTAAATCGGTGTCATCAATTTCATTGATGGCATTACTCATTGCGCCGTTACCGACCGATTGGTGCAGACCTGCAACCGAAGGGCCGTGTCAGACGCGAGCGCAGCAGTCAACGTTATTGGTACCAATAACGGCGCGCGCGAATTTTTGCATTACATAGTTGGTTTCGTTACCTGTACCGCGAGATGAACCGGTCGTCTGAATGGCGTCCGGGCCATACTTCGCTTTGATGGCGCTCAGGCGATCGGCGACGTAATTAAGCGCTTCATCCCAGGAAACGGATTCCAGTTTGCCGCCACGCTGGCGACGGATCATGGGGGTTTTCAGACGAGGGGTCAGGATCTGGGTATCATTGATAAAATCCCAGCCATAGTAGCCCTTCAGACACAGGGTACCCTGGTTGGTTTTCCCCTGCGCCGCTTCAGCCCGGACGATTTTGCCGTTATCGACCACCAGGTTGATTTTGCAACCTGATGCGCAATATGGGCAAACCGTGACGACTTTTTTCATCGGTCTCGCTCCAGTTAATCAAATCGCGCATACGCGCTTGTCGCTTTGCTTATGCATCTTTTATGCCATGTTTTTATCAGGGGCATTAGTCGATATTACGGGCGAATTTTGCGCAAAACCCTGACGAAAAACAGGCTGTCGTCATATTTGACGTGACGAAAGAAAAAGCCGTCTGACGTAAATCAGAGGGCGTGGGGAGAACATAGGGCGGATAAGGCGAAGCCGCCATCCGGCAATCTGTGCGCGATAGTCTGATGGCGCTGCGCTTATCAGGCCTTGTCGGACGTGGCCTGATAGCCGCGCCAAGGGATTTAATCAGCTGTAGACTTTGAATCACGCGCTGACTGTCCAGCATCAATAACGACATCTGCTCGGCGAGCACCATGCCACCATCATCTGGCAGCACGCCGTAGCCGATGGAATCCACTTTGCAGCTAAATGTTTTGCTGCTGTCGCCCATCAATCGCAGGGAGGCTGGCGTACCGGTCTGGATATTCTTTAATTCGGTTTCGCGGAAATTGGCAGTCACATACCAGTGGCGAGTATCAATCAGAGTAAAGATGGGGTTCATTGCGGAAGCGAATTGACCGATAGCGGTTTTTAACGAGACCACACGACCATCAAAGGGTGCGCGTACCGTGGCCATTTCCAGATGTAACTGGGTGAGTGCGATATCCGCCTGGACCGCCACGCGTTGGTCGACCAGAGTATCCACGCCGCTGACCGCAGCGGCGTGGATGCTGTGCCTGTAACAACACAGCGTTGAGATCGGCTTCGCTGGCCCGCTGCGCGGTGCGGGCGCGGTCAGCGTCTTCCGCTGAAACAAAGTCTTGGGACAGCAGCGGCTCGGTACGCTTCAGGGTATTGCTGGCCTGGTTTGCCGCCGCACGAGCTTTAGCAACCGTGGCTTCTACGGAACCGGCGGCAAGTTTCTGTGCGTCGACAGTACGTTGGGTTAACATAATCTGTTGATCGAGTGCGGTCAGCGCCACTATACGCCCGCTTACTTCCGGGACAACATCAATGGTGTCAGCTGCGGCGTAGGCGTCGCTGGCGGACGGGGAGTTATCCATACGCCAGATGACAAATATCATCACCACAAGTGTAAGAATAACCAGAGCCAGGGTAGGCACTTTGTTACGAGGAACTTTTTTCTGCGAGCTTTCCATGGGCGCATCTCAATGTGAGTTAAAAAAATACCAGCCAGAACAGCATGGAGTAGAGTGCAAAGAGGGTGGTATAAATAATCCCTGCGAATGGCAGAACGTTATATTTATGCAGCATGACCCGTCGGGTGATGAGCGTAAGAATAACGCCAGCGATCATGCAAAAAAACCAGTCAGGGTAATAAGCGCCAATAACAAGAAGAGCCGGGGCAGTGAGCATCCTGTAAGTAATGCGGCAAGCGAAAGCCAACCGCTTTTTTTTGTTGCATCACAATCCGGGATTTAACTATTTGCATATTAAAATACATCCTGTGTATTACGAACAATTTTCGGGGTGAATATAAAAATACCAGTATGGCTATTTTTATCGAGGAGAAAAATAGCTTTATTGCGCAACCGTATTCATAACT
The DNA here is from genome assembly GCF_014103415.1 of Citrobacter sp. RHBSTW-00671. Taxonomy (NCBI): domain Bacteria; kingdom Pseudomonadati; phylum Pseudomonadota; class Gammaproteobacteria; order Enterobacterales; family Enterobacteriaceae; genus Citrobacter; species Citrobacter sp. RHBSTW-00671. The sequence goes on along the minus strand of NZ_JABXPR010000001.1, from coordinate 113,852 downwards.
TATTCGATAGTTTTATTGCATTTCATTTTTTGGGTGAATGAAAAGTTCAGGGGGTAATTCCCCTGAACGTCGGTCATATTAATTGGGGGTGACAATATTTACCCACAGGTCAAATTGATCCAGACATGCGATAATTTCATCCAGCGTCGCCGCATTCCCGATGACTTTGACTTTTTTCGCTTTCACCAGGTCTGCCATCTTTGTTTCGCCAGTCAGCACGCGATGCAGATCGGCACGGCTCATATAGAACGAGGTATCCGCTTTTGGCAACAGTGTCTTACGGTAATTAAGCACGCTGTCATTGAGTGTCAGGTTCAGGTTATCACCTTCTGCCAGATTAAAGTTCAGGCTGATATCCTTACCTGCGGCTTTGTCGCTATCCAGGCGGACCGCCATATAGTCAAACAGCATTTCTACCGTCATGCCTTTAATGGTGTCACTGGAGTTTGAGGTGCCGTGGCTAAACTTATGTACTCCTTCACGCAGTTCTTTCGCACCGGTCAGGTAGAACCCGCGCCAGGTTGCGGACTCTGCCTGATAGCCCAACTGTTCAAAGGTATCCGCCTGTAGGTTTCTCGCGATCTGGTCGCCTGGATTAGCCGCGATTACCTGTTTGAGAAGCTCGGCGGCCCAGCGGTAATCCCCTTGTTTGTAGGCATCGCGTGCCAGCCCAATTGCATGTGTGGAGCCACCCAGCGCTTTCACGTAGCGTTTGCCCATTTCGACTTGTCCATAAGGATGGAGGTTCGCTGGGTTGCCGTCATAGTAGCCAAGATAGTAGTTATAAACGGCGCGGGCGTTGTGACTGACCGAGCCATAGTAACCGCGGCTGGCCCAGTTATTCGCCAGCGCAGGTGGGAGTTTTATCATGTCTCCCACTTCATTCAGCGTGTAACCCTGGTTGGCTAAATGTAGCGTTTGGTCGTGAATATACTTAATGGTGTCACGGTATTTATTAATATAATTATTAATATGATCATTACCCCATACCGGCCAGGTGTGCGGCATAAACAGGACTTCAGCCTGGCTTCCCCACGTATCAAGTGTTTCATTCAGATAGGATGACCACTTGCTAACATCACGGGTCTTCGCTCCGCGCAGAGTATAGAAGTTGTGCAGCGTATGAGTCGCATTCTCTGCGGTGCAGAGCGCTTTCAGTTTCGGAATATAGAAGTGCATTTCTGCTGGCGCTTCGCTGCCTGGCGCCATCAGAAAGTCGAATTCCAACCCATCAATCGTGAGTTTTTCACCTGTTTTGGTGATTGAGGTGGTCGGAGCGATAATGGTTGGATTACCTGGGGCAATCGTAACGCCCAAACCGTTGCCAACGTTACCTTGCGCATTGTGCGGCAGCAGCAGACCATAAGAATACAGCACCCGACGGTTCATAATATTGCCGGCCAGCACATTTTCGCTGATGGCCTCTTCCATAAACCCGGCTGGCGCGATGATTTGCACTTTGCCTGCTTTGACATCCTCTTCGCTGACGATGCCTTTGACACCACCAAAGTGATCGGTATGACTATGGGTATAGATGACTGCAACGATAGGTTTTTGCGGACGATGTTGGAAATAGAGATCTAAACTGTTTTTTGCTGACTCAGGGCTGACCAACGGATCCACGACGATGATGCCGGTATCACCTTCAATAAAGGTGATGTTTGAGATATCCTGGCTACGTACCTGATACATCCGGTCGGTGACTTTAAACAGCCCGGAAATGCCGTTGAGTTGTGACTGCCGCCAGAAGCTTGGGTTAACGGTATCGGGAGCGGGGGCATTGATGTCGAATTTATAATCTTCGGCGCGGTAAAACACTTTACCATCTGCATTTTTGAGTTCGCCATGGTTCAGTAGCGGCGCAATGAATCCGCGTTGTGCGTCAGCAAAATCCTGTTTATCACTAAAAGGTAACGATTTTATATATTGCTGATTTATTTGTTTGGTAAATGATGTTGCTTCTTTTGGGGAGGTGGTCGCGAATGCGGTATTCACTATAAAGCTTGTCGCGACTGAAATAGCAAAAAGCACCCTGTTTAAACGGAATGTTCCGGCGTTATTCATATAAATCTCCATTTTATAATTAACACTGTGAATTTATTATTTTGGCTAATGTCGTTGTTTTAATTTCATGCTTATCATAAGGACTAAATATTTATTTTTTGAATGTGATTATGTGAGCTGTGTTGTCATTTTTGTTAGGTATTAGTGCTTCATGGTTCGAATGGCGTTGGATTATTTAGTTAGCAAATAATGTGATGGGCATTATATTTTTATCAGATAGATCATGAGTGCTCTTTCACTTCGCCTGAAATTACTCACAATTAGAAAGATAAAACGAATGAACGGAGCTACATGATGAAACCCGTTATTCTGGTTGTGGATGATGACGAGGCAATCTGCACACTGCTCCAGGATGTGCTGAGTGAACACGTCTTTGCGGTGACCGCCTGTCACACCGGGCAGGATGCGCTGTGCTGCATTGAGGCTCAGCCGGATATCGCGCTGGTATTGCTGGACATGATGTTGCCCGATATTAATGGCCTGATGGTGCTTCAGCAGGTGCAAAAAATAAGGCCGGGATTACCGGTGGTGATGCTGACAGGGTTAGGTAGCGAATCGGATGTGGTTGTGGGGCTGGAAATGGGAGCTGACGATTATATCGGCAAACCGTTCAATGCGCGGGTGCTGGTGGCGCGGGTAAAAGCCGTGCTCAGGCGTGTCGGTGTTTTAACACCCGAAAGCAGCGGCCCACAAACTACGGGGTTATCCTTTAATGGCTGGCATCTTGACACCGCAGGTTGTCAGTTACGTAATCCTCAGCAATTGAAGGTGGACCTGACGCAGGGTGAATACAGTTTGCTGCTGGCGTTGGCACAGAACGCCCGCCGGGTGCTGAGCCGCGAACAATTACTGGAGTTGACGCGCAGCGACAGCGTTGAGGTGTTTGACCGCACTATTGATGTGTTAATCATGCGGCTGCGGCGAAAGATAGAGGTTAACCCGCATCAGCCGATGTTAATTAAAACCCTGCGCGGGCTGGGTTATGTTTTTGCCGCCGACGTGCAGCATCACGATAAGGCGGCGTGATCGTGCGCAGTTGCCGGATGCGGCGTAAACGCCTTATCCGGCCTACAAAAGCGATAACGACCCCGAGGCCTGATAAGCGTGGTTCATCAGGCATCAGCCATTCCGGCTTTTAATTCCTCCAGCGTTTTTGCGCCGTCGATTGCATTGGCACACAGCAGGCTTGCCCGCGCGCAGGCGTGTGCCAGCCTGATACTGTCTGCCAGCGACCAGCGCTCGTGGCAGCCATACAAAAATCCGGCGCAAAACGCATCTCCAGCCCCGACGCTGCCGACGATCTCCTCCTGCGCCAGGTAATGTGAGGGTATCCAGGCGCCAGCCTGATCCGGACTTTCACCCCATGCGCCTTCCGGACAGTGGATCACCACCCGCTGGCGTACACCCGCGTCCAGCAGTTCACGGGCGGCGGTGGCGATGTGCGCAGTATGCAACTCGCCGTTGGGCTGGCGGATCTCCAGTCCGCTGAATTCCCCGGCCTCCAGCTCATTGATCACCAGATAGTCGAGATGGCGCAGCGCTGGCATCACCAGCGGCTGGTAGCGTGGATCGCCTTTACGTGAAACCAGATCCAGCGACGTTTCAAAGCCGTTGTCGCGCATTTGTGCCAGTAGTCGTGCGCTTCGCGTACCGAACTCGTCGTCCGGCATGTCCAGACTGTCGAGCAGCAGCAGATACCCCAGATGGAAGATTTTCATCGAGGTATCCAGTTGCTCAAAAGCGGGCAGATCGAGTAGCCGATTGGCGCCCGGTGAGTGAAAAAAGGTGCGCTGGCCGCTGGGATCGGTCATCACCTGCGACATTGACGTGGGGGCGGATGTCGTGCGCTGAACATGCTGGCGATTAACGTGATACTGTTCCAGCATCGCCATGATGTAGTCGCCATCGCTGTCCTTGCCAATTAAGCCCACTGCCTGCAGCGGTAGCCCGGTGTGCATTTTTGCCAGCGTTAGCAGCACGTTCAGCGGCGCACCGCCCGTAGCGCGTTCGCTACGGGTGATCTCCGCCAGCCAGCCGCGTTCCGGCCACTGCACAATCTGGTGTACATGATCGACCAGCATGTTGCCTGCGGCGATAACGCCTTTGCGTTCCATCAGACCCGTCCCGCGCTGCCAAAAATGCGCATCTGTTCTGAAACAGTATCGGTAATGGCCTCTTCAATGCCGAGCAGCAGTTCGGCGAATTCGTCGTACAGCGGCTGGCGATTCGCCATCCGCGTCTCCACGGCCGACAGCGCCGCCTGCGACATGCCGGTATAGAAGTTGATTTTGTGAATGCCAAGCTCGATTGCCCGACGGAAATCGTCGTCGCTGATGCCGGAACCGCCGTGCAGTACCAGCGGGATCGCCGCCTGTTGGCGAATAGCGTCCAGACGCGGGAAGTCGAGCATCGGTTCGCCTTTATATTTGCCGTGGGCATTGCCAATGGCAACGGCCAGCGCGTCAATCCCGGTTCTGTCGACGAAATCACGCGCCATCATCGGATCGGTAAATAGCGACTCGTCGGCATGACCGTACAGCGCGCCGCCCTCATCACCGCCCACCGCGCCCAGTTCGGCTTCCACCGATACGCCGACGGCGTGGCACATCTTCACCACTTCGCGGGTTTGACGGATATTTTCTTCATACTCCAGCGTGGAACCATCGAACATCACTGAACTGAAACCTAAGCGTAGCGCCCGAACTACCGACTCAAAGTGCAGGCCGTGGTCGAGGTTCAGCACCACCGGAATGTCATGGCGTGCGGCTTCGAACTTGACCGCTTCGACTAAAGAATCCAGCGAGATATATTTAAAATGCACCTCGGCGATATTGATGATAAACGGCGAACGTTCCTGCTTTGCCGCGGCAAACAGCGCACGCAGGAAGTGTGAGTCCAGAACGTTGAATGCCCCTAAGGCATAGCGGTGCTCGCGGGCATGGGCAAGGCCATCAGCGAGAGATATCAACGGCATAATGCGCTCCTTGGTTAGCGGAACAGGCGATATTCGTTACACAGCACCAGCAGCGCCGGTTCGTCTTCTTCAATGTCGTTATAGCGGGCGATCGGTTGCAGAAAGTGGTTATCGTGGTCGTCGTCATTGACGGAAGAAACCTCGCCGACCAGCACGTCGCCAAAACCTTCTTCCGCCCAGAAGCTGTGATACAGGCCCGGCGGCAGACAGATGCTTTCCCCTGGAGCCAGGCGTAACTGGCTACCTGCGGCATGGGTTTGTCGGCAACCATCAATGACCACATTGACGTCGCTGTCCTCCGTTTGTTCTCTGATACCGGCGTTCCACAGTTCGACAATCAGATTGCCGCCGCCGCGATTGATGATGTCTTCACGCTTGCGCCAGTGAAAATGCATCGGCGTAACCTGGGCATCGCGAACATGCATGATTTTCTCGGCGTAGCATTTCTCGTATGGCATGCCTTTTGGCGAGCCATTCCGCAGGGTGAACAGCGTTAAGCCCTGAGCGGCGAAATTGTTGCCGCCAAATGCGGTGACATCCCAACCTAATTTGAGGTCAAAGACTTCGCTCCAGGCTCCGGCGTCGAGTTTGCGCCATTGCGTGGGTGGGAAGCTGGCGAAAGCGGGGAGATGCACGTCGTGCAGGGAAAAAAACTGGCGTGTGTGGCCAAGGATCTCGTTTATTGCGGAGCGTTTCATGGATTCTCCTGTGGCTGATCAGATGACCTTTATGTGGTTCTCTCTCAAGGAAGAGGGAGAAAACCAAAATCTTTCCTCGGGAACAGATGGGCATAATCCAGTTACCTCTCCCCTCACAGCAGAATAGGGAATAGCTATATTTTATTGTGTTTTTTTATGGGAGGATGTGATTTATTCAATAAAATAATAAATAAACAGAATCTTTTTATAAATGTTATTGTAAATCATTGGCTTAATGCTTTGTTTTTTTTAGTTGCCTCTCAGCTTTTGGAACCATTTGGATTTGTCTGCTGGATTGTTGCCTTACCATGAAAAAACGAATGCTGCACGATATACACCGTTTTGTAAGCAAACGATGCTATTAAATATAAAATCACACCAGTTAACCGTTTATTTATATGTCAGGGTTATATTACATGTTTGACTAATGATAATTAACTCACTTTCCAGATTTGTTTTCAGTAAAGAAATACCCCTTTTTTATTATTGTTGATATGCTGGCTGGACTTTATTTCTTATGTATTACTTTCTTTGGGTAAGGGATGCGATAATGAAAAAAGGTTCAGGATTCTATAATCTGGAAGGTATAGTTTCAGAGGAGAGTATAAATAAGTATTTATTCTCCGTGAGGGGGGAGGGTAGGTTAGAGGGGCTGGATGTTGAAACAATTGAAGGCCATGAAAATTTAAGTAAACCATACAGTTATAAAATCACATTTACATCAAAACTAAAAAATATCTCTCCTGACTCAATTCTAAATATTGAAGGGTCGCTACAAATCAGAGCACCTAATCATAACTGGAATAAATATATTCAGGGCTCTGAGAAGTGGCTATATGAACGACAAATTGAAGGCATCATTACGTCATTTTCACTTATTAGCACATCAGCGGATGAATCACTGTACGAAATCAGGCTGGAGCATAAGCTTGCATTACTCTCACGACGTAAGCGATCGGCTATTTACCTGAACATAAATGTGCCGAAACTGGTCACGCAGATCCTCAAAGAACATGCTTTTGCCGATTATGAAATCGATTTTGATAATCTTGTTTGTCTCTATCCCAACCGGGAAATGATCGTCCAGTGGGAGGAGTCAGATTTAGCATTTATCAGCCGCATCCTGTCAGAAGTCGGGATCTGGTTCAGGATCGCAAATCATCATGCTGTTTTGCACATTATGGTGCTTATCTTCAGCGATTCACAATGCCAATACATCTTTGATCAAAAGATTATGCACTCATCCCATGCCGGGTTGACATCAAATGATTATTCGATCGATAAGCTGGTATCAAAGCATAACGTTGTTTCCGCAGGTGTTAAAGCAAAGAACTTTGACTACCGGCTTGCCAACTCGCTAATACTTCACGCTGATGCCGATGGGGCGGAACAAACATCGGCGACGTATGGAATGGATTATCGTTATGCGGATATTCACCATCAGCCGGGATCGAAATTTGCTGAGGAACAACCGGGCGAGTCAAGCTGGTTCTATGCCAAACTGCATCACGAAATTATTCTTAATAATCAGTCCATTTTAAACGGCGTGACCACCAGTCCGTTGATTGTGCCTGGGATGGTGTTGGAGATCGGCGGCGTCATTCCACATGCCTTCACCTCGGGATTTGTGGTAACGGCAATGCGGGTGACGGGCAGGCGTGATGCAGCCCTTCAATCCCAACTGAGTGGTATTCCTTACCGTGAGCGCGTTTGCTTTCGACCGCGGCCATTACCCCGGCCACGTATCGCCGGTACTGTTCCCGCGATCGTTTCATCACCAATAGACAATGACCAATATGCTCACATCGATGTGCAGGGTCGTTATTGGGTGAAGTTTGATTTTGACCTCGACCAGCACAGGCAAGGTTATGAAAGCATGCCCGTTCGTCTGGCGCGGGTTTATGCCGGTGATACTTATGGTCATCACTTTCCGTTAATCCAGGGCACAGAGGTCGCCATTGCGTTTGAAGGCGGCGATCCGGAAAGACCTTTTATTGCACATGCTCTGCATCATGCCCCAAAGCCGGACCCCGTAACCAGCCGCAACAATACCCGCAACGTCATCCGCACTGCGGGTCTTAATAAGCTGCGGATGGAGGACCGACGCGGGCAGGAACACGTCAAGCTGAGTACCGAGTATGCCAAAACGCAGTTGAACATGGGCCATCTTGTTGATGCTGGCGGTAAACCCCGCGGCGAAGGCGCAGAACTACGCACCGATGACCGCGCGGTCCTGAGGGCGGCAAAGGGGATACTACTCACGACTGAGGCGCAGCCAAAAGCCCAGGGTAAGCAGCTCGATATGAACGCAGTGGTTCAGCAGCTTCAGGCCGCGCTTACGCTGGCAACGTCGCTTCAGCAGAGCGCGCTGACGGCACAGGCGTTAAATGTCGAAATGGGACCGCAGCAGCAGCTTAACGCCGCGCTTGAACAGCTTACCCGCTCGGGGCTGGTGGCCTACGCCGATCACGGTATGGCCCTGCTTACACCGCAAACGATGGCATTATCAGCAGACAAAGATTTGTCGCTAAACGCCGCCAGTAACGGCAGTTTTAACGTCTTTAAAAAACTCTCAATGGCCGTTGGACAGGGCCTGTCACTTTTCAGCAGAGCTATCGGAATCAAAATCATCGCCGCAAAAGATGATATTTCCGTCCAGGCGCAGCGTGGGGAAATGGGGCTGCTTTCTGATAAGCATTTTCATATTCAGAGTATGAACGGCAACGTGACCATCAGCGCCAGGAAGAATATCCAGCTTTTGTGCGGTGGTGGCGGTATCAGAATAAATGAAGACGGCTCAGTAAAAATATTCTCCCCCGCCAAGGTGCAGTTAAAAGGCACCATTCTTGACTGGAGCGGACCGGAGTCGGTGAAAGATAAAACCCCTGTCTTTCAGGAAGAGCAGTTTCATCGCCGCATTAAATTACATGGCTCTGGCAACCCAGACGATGTTCTGAAAAAAACAAAATTCAGACTGACTAAGGCATCAGGCGAAACCATTGAAGGCGTCACAGACGATGAAGGAATGACGCCGTTATTGGATATGACTGAAATGGACGAAATGAAAATGGAGATTTTACCAAATGAGTAACAGTCCCTTTAATCCGCGGGTGGTGGCGACAGGTGTACAGGGCGTGCCTAAATCAACGGGCGGAAAAATGGCGGTCTGCGACGTGCCCGTTAACTATTCCATGCCCTGCATTGTGATCCTTGTGCACGGCGTCAACGATGTGGGCGAGGCCTATCAGAATCAGGAGCAGGGTATTATCGCTGGCCTGAATGAACGTATGGGCCGCACGGATATGTATCCGCATGAATGGCAGCAGTACAAAATGGATATGGGCGATGGCGAGCAGCAGAATGTAAAAATGCCCGGACGCAGCCCGGTAATTCCATTTTATTGGGGGTATAAACCCGTCGATCATGCGACATATATAGAAGACCAGCGGCGTTATCGCGAAGAACGGGCTAAATCAGGAGATGCCGCAAAACTGCCTTACAACGCCTATCAGGAAGATGACAACGCAAAGCTGGAAAAGCTGGGTCATATTCCCCAAACCACCTTGAAATATCAGAATGATAATTTCGGCAACGTGCTGGACGATGTGTACGCCAAAGGCGGCGGTACCTTTGCCAATGCGACAACCACTATTCCGGATATGTTAGGCCCGGGCTCCGGCGGCCTGGCGAACGGTGCGGCAGGATTTGCATCACTGTATCTGAATGCCGGGGATTTTACGCACCCTATTTATGACAATCCGCACCGTATTTATCAGTTTTTTGCCGCGCAGCGGCTGGCTGATTTAATCCTGATGATTCGAAATAATAAACCTACTGAAAACGACCCCATTAATATCATTGCGCACTCCCAGGGAACGATAATCACCATGCTGGCTAATATGCTGGTAAAAGCAGCAGGAGCCAATCCCGCCGATTGCGTGATTCTCAACCATTCTCCCTACGCACTGGAAAAAACGGCTGCTGAAAGTGTCACACCTGGACATCACCAGACGGATCGCGCCCGACAGCAGACGTTCCGCAATTTCTGCCAGTTGATGGCGACCAACGCCAGATATGGCAAGGGGCAATATCACACGCAGGCCGAGATTGATGAATTAGAAGGCGCGCTGTGCCTGAGTAAAACCAATTCACAGTGGCGGCAGAATAAACTCTACGCGCGTAATAACTTTGGCAAGGTATATAACTATTTTTGCCCCAATGACAGTGTGGTTTCATTACTTAACGTCCAGGGTTTGGGCTGGCGGGGAGTCCCCCATAACATTGCCAGCGGCATAGACAATCTGCGCCAGCGGGTTTTCTGTGAAAATGGTCCGGAAATAGGCGGCAGCCCGCTGAGCGTGCCTTTTGAAATGCCGGCGTTAGAAAAGGATTGTTTTGATCAGGATACGGGTGCGACCAGACAATATACGTTTGCGGATGTTGTTGTGAATGGTGAGCCGCTCCCCGTTACCTTCAGGCATCAGTTACAGGGCGCGGGAAGCCAGTATAAATATTCGATAGCGCCAGGTTCACCCGATCAGGACATCTCATTTTCTGCAAAGGCGAATGTCATTGCGCGTACTGAAACCGACACCAAAAACCTGAGCGGGGCCGGTTTTGATTCTTTACAGCCGGGCCAGGCGTTAACGCCCGCAGAACTCACGATATTCGCCAAAAAATATGGCAAGCGATATACCAAAGGCGTTGTTCTGGGCGGGGGATACAATAAGACCGTTCAGTTGATTTATGAAAAAACGCCGGATGAGTTAAAAAAAGAATGGCTGCAATCAGAGCAGATTGGTTACAGCCAGCATTCCTCTATTGTTATGTCAAAAGATGCCCCCGCGAAAGCGATGGCCTTCGATCTGGCGGTGGGAATATGCAGGGCATTTGATCACCGCTGCGGAGAATTCTGGACCGAGCTACTCCTGCGCGGGGACTGGCGTATGAAGCGTAATGGTCTTCAGGAAGCAGTTGAATATTATAAATCAGGAGAGCTAAACGACAGGAAAACAAAAATATATATGAATAAACCAGATGATATTTTACCGACAGGAGCGTTTGGCGTGGTTAACGAATATTGCCATTCAACAACGGTTAAACCTGCCAGACATAATGAAATATATAATACCGAGACACCCAATCTGCAATGGGATATGCCCAAAATACTTAACGTTTAAGGATGAATTATGATAATGGGAAATGTGGTAAGAGTAATCGTCGTAGCAATTTCACTATGTGTTATCTCTGGCTGTACAAAAAAAACACCCTCACAGGTTATTTATCGTTATGATGATAATCGTTATCTGGAGTTAAAAGGCTATTATTGTGAGGGAGCACTTTGGTATCATGACATTAGAAAAGATATTCATAAAGAGATATATGATGGAGTATTTGCTTCCTTCAGGATATTCTCTGGGATATATATCCATCCATCGGATAAATACATCTTTATTCCTGAATGGGAACCCGGTGCATATACAATATCTAAAGACTATGGACAAACGTGGCAGGTTGCAACGTATATGTCCCCATCTCAGGGGCAAGAGAAAAATTCAGATGGGAATATGGTCGACAGGCCTGAAGGAAAAGAAATAAAAAGAGTGGTGGTGGTTAATAATCAGGCATTTATTACCACGGCGAAGGGGCATTTATATCTGAGTTCATATCCTTTTGACGACCCGCGTCTGGCGCCGGGTGGGCCGGGTATAGATTATCAATTCTTTGATGATACATATTATCTCTACAGACCAGGCAAGCATAAATCCAGTGGTGAATATGTTAACGCGCATATCAGACCTGAATCGCCAGGGTATGCGTGGGGTATGGTTATTTTTATGAAAAAGGGATTGGATAATCTTGTTGAGTCAGAAAAAGCGAATTATCAAAACCTGCCGGACAAAGAACCGGAGGTGGTGGGCTATAAGGGCTGGACCCGGATGCACTGCGATATGGATGCGGGGAAATAATTTGCAATGGGATATGCCCAAACCTCTTAACGTTTAAGGATGAATTATGATAATGGGAAATGTGGTAAGAGTAATCGTCGTAGCAATTTCACTATGTGTTATCTCTGGCTGTACAAAAAAAACACCCTCACAGGTTATTTATCGTTATGATGATAATCGTTATCTGGAGTTAAAAGGCTATTATTGTGAGGGAGCACTTTGGTATCATGACATTAGAAAAGATATTCATAAAGAGATATATGATGGAGTATTTGTTTCCTTCAGGATATTCTCTGGGATATATATCCATCCATCGGATAAATACATCTTTATTCCTGAATGGGAACCCGGTGCATATACAATATCTAAAGACTATGGACAAACGTGGCAGGTCGCAACGTATATGTCCCCATCTCAGGGGCAAGAGAAAAATTCTGATGGGAATATGGTAGATAGACCTGAAGGAAAAGAAATAAAAAGAGTGGTGGTGGTTAATAATCAGGCATTTATTACCACTGCACAGGGGCATTTATATATGAGCTCATACCCTTTTGACGACCCGCGCTTAAAACCGGGTGGTCCGGGTATAGATTATCAATACTTTGATGACACGTATTATCTCTACAGACCAGGCAAGCATAAATCCAGTGGCAAGTATGTGGACGGTCATACCAGTCCTGAGTTTCCAGGTGCCGCCTGGGGAACGGTGGTGTTTATGAAAGCATCTTTAGCCCATTTAACGGAAGGTTATAAGGCTAACTATCAAAACCTGCCGGACAAAGAACCGGAGGTGGTGGGCTATAAAGGCTGGACCCGGATGTACTGCGATATGGATGCGGGGAAATAATCTGCAATGGGATATGCCTGACCCACTTAACGTTTAAGGATAAATTATGAAACCAGGAATTACGGTAAGAATAATAATCGGCGCAGTTTCACTATGCGCCATCGCTGCCTGTACAAAAAAAATACCCTCACAGGTTATTTATCGCTATGATGATAACCGGTATCTTGAACTAAAGGGCTTCGATTGCGAAGGTGCACTTTGGTATCATGATACCAGGAGGAATATACATAAGGAGTTAGTAAATGGTGTTTATTCAACGTATCAGATCTTTTCTGGGGTATATATTCACCCGTCAGATAAGTATATTCTGATACCGCGATGGGAACCTGGGGCATATAAAATATCTAAAGATTACGGACAAACGTGGCAGGTTGCAACGTATATGTCCCCATCTCAGGGGCAAGAGAAAAATTCAGATGGGAATATGGTCGACAGGCCTGAAGGAAAAGAAATAAAAAGAGTTGTGGTGGTTAATAATCAGGCATTTATTACCACGGCGCAGGGGCATTTATATCTGAGCTCATACCCTTTTGACGACCCGCGTCTGGCGCCGGGTGGTCCGGGTATAGATTATCAATTCTTTGATGACACCTATTATCTCTACAGACCAGGCAAGCATAAATCCAGTGGCGAGTATGTGAACGCGCATATCAGACCTGAATCTCCAGGGTATGCGTGGGGTATGGTTATTTTTATGAAAAAAGGGCTGGATAATCTTGTTGAGTCAGAAAAAGCGAATTATCAAAACCTGCCGGATAAAGAACCGGAGGTGGTGGGCTATAAAGGCTGGACCCGGATGTACTGCGATATGGATGCGGGGAAATAATATGAAAGGTGTCATCAGGCTAAACGATCCGCTGGAAAATGGCGGATATGTTAATAAAGCTTCTGGTAGCAAGTTTATGGGAATTGCTGTTGCCTTAATGGGGGATACTGTTGTTTGTATTCTGCACAAAGGCACCTTCCCAATACTTGATTTTGAGCCAACCTGGACAATGGACGGCAAAGGCGTAGTTGTGGATGGTTGTAGGGCCGCATGCGGCTGTGCAATAAAAACTACACTGCCCACGGCGGGGACAAGCAAATGAGGAAATGGAAGATACCAAACAAGAATCCCTGGCAAGAACCAAAACAATTCCCGCTGAATATTATGCTGATCATTGGCTGTGCTACATTTCTATTTTTTATAACGTACAATATATTCAGCTGGTTGCAGGACAAGAAGGTTCCTGATGATCTGATATGGAATGCAATAGGCATCCCATCGCTAATAGTGTTAGCAATCTGGTGTGTGGCAGTCATCATTTACGGCCTTATATATTTTCCATGTTACTATGCGGGTTATCTTGAGCAGTATGGTATGAATCAGTGGAAAAACTGGGCAATACGGGCATTGCCGCTTTTAGACTATTCATCCATTCTCCCGGTGCCTGAACTGGCATTAAAAATTCAGAAACTAGAGGGTGAAGCGCCAGCTGGTTCGGCAACGCCTCTACGCATTGATATTGAAGTTGACTCAATGGATGACACCAGAGTTGATAAAGTGCTAAGGCAGTTGATAGAGCCCCTCAAAAATTCTCTTATCAGGGATTATCGGCCTTTTAATACCTGGCTGTACGTTAAAGGGGCGGATGACACTATCGGCAATAGTTTCAAGGCGGTGCTGGCAAGCCTGGACATCCCCAACGATAAGGTCGGAAAAATTAATATTCTTTACGAGTGCCCTGATTATTTCTTAATTAATGACTGGGTTGATTTAAATATGTCTGAAAATCACCTGGTTATTGCAGTTGAATTGCATGATGAAAATAATTCTGACTTTTTCGAAAGTGCTAATGCTTTTATTTTTACCAATACAAATTTGCTTGAAGACAAAGACACGCCTTTATATTTATTACGCATGATGGACAGTACGCCTTATTACCTTGATGAAATCGTAAATACATATCTTTCTGCACAGCAGGTAGATGTTAGTAAAATTAAAAAACTGTGGTTCAACTCACTGGATAAACAGTCAAAATTCGTATTGTTTAGTGGGGTAGAAAATGCAAAAACGAGTATTTTAGCCGATAGTCGATATGAACTGGAGGCCGTCACTGGGCAAAGCACAGAGGTTCAGCGCTGGGTTGTCTTGGCATTGGCTGCGGATGCTGCAAAATATGGGCAAGGCCATCAGTTATTCGCCAGTACATCCGCAGATACTATTCAATCCGGCATAATAGCGGCTAAACATCCAGGATCTTGTCCGGCACTTGAGAAGCTGGATTTCGATGATTATTGGAGAGTCATAAAATTGTGCGCCATTATTTTATGGGGTTTAGGATATATATGTCTCGTGCCAATGGAAATATTCCAAAATCACCCATGGTATACGCTTATTCCTTTAGTTATTGGTATTCCGATTATTTACACGGCGATTATGTTTTTTTCTTTTATATTGAGTCATAATATAGAGGAGGAAATGGATATTTATTACTCCCAGTTTTTATGAGGTAAGCGCCCTGGCGGGCGCTCTTGTTTCTTTTACTCTCTATGTGTCAGGAGAGCATCAGTCGGTTCAGGATTTATTTCACCGTCCAACCCTTATAACTACCGACGTTGTTTTTATCGATCATCGTCACCGGGATCAGCACGGGTTCTTTCGGGGCGGGTTTCCCCTGCAATATGTTATAGCCGATTTCGACCGCTTTGGCAGCCATCACCTGCGGATCTTGTGCCGGAGTCGCCACAAATAATGAGTTTTCGCGCTTCAGCGCTTCTTCGCCGTCCGGCGAGCCATCTACGCCGACAATAAAGAATTCGCTACGCTGAGCCTGTTTCGCTGCCAGATCGGCACCGATCGCCGTCGGATCGTTAATGGCGAATACGCCGTCGATCTTCGGATTCGCCGCCAGCAGCGCGGTCATGATCTCCAGCCCGCCTTCGCGACTGCCTTTGGCGTTTTGGTTATGCGACAGCACCTTGATATCGGGATGGCGTTTGAACTCGGTTTGGCAACCTTCCACGCGGTTCTGGACGGCGGAAACCGGCGGCCCGTTGATGATGACGACGTTGCCTTTGCCTTTCAGGCGGTCGGTAATGTATTTACAGGCCATTTCGCCTGCCTGGGTGTTATCGGAGGTGATGGTTGCATCAGCCCCTTCGGCCGCCACGTCAACGGCGACCACCACGATCCCCGCGTCTTTCGCGCGTTTTACCGCTGGGCCGATGCCTTTGGAATCCGCCGCGTTAAGAATGATCATATCGACTTTGGCGGCAATAAAGTTGTCGATTTGCGACACCTGTTGCCCCAGATCGTAGCCGCTGGAAACCAGCGTCACTTTGACGTTATCACCGGCCAGTTTGCGTGCTTCCAGCTCCGCGCCTTTGGTGATTTGTACGAAGAACGGGTTGGCCAGATCGCCCACCGTAACGCCGATCGATTTCAGTTCTTTTGCCTGCACAAACGGAGCTGCAGCAAGCAGTGCGCCAGCACAGAGCGCGGTCACTAATGGCTTCAAACGCATACTCGTTTCCTCACGTAGGGTATTGTTGTTATACGCCTGATGGCGCTGCGCTTATCAGGCCTACGAATATGTAGGCCAGTAAGCTTGTCTATGCACTTTGATGGTGTCGGGTACGGTATTTGTCGATCAGCACCGCTATGATGATCACCGCCCCTTTGATCACCAGTTGCCAGAAATAGGAGACGCCCATCAGCGTCATGCCGTTATTGAGCGTGGCGATTATCAACGCCCCCACCAGCGTGCCGGTGATGGTGCCGATCCCGCCGACAAAGCTGGTGCCGCCGAGGATCACCGCCGCGATGGCGTCCAGCTCATAACCCATGCCTAAGTTGCCGTTGGCGCTATATAGCCGCGAGGCGCTCATCACCCCGCCAAGGCCTGAGAGCAAACCGCTCATGCCGTAGACGAACAGCAGCACCAGCCATACTTTGATACCGGTTAAACGTGCGGCCTGCATATTGCCGCCAACCGCGTAGATATGAACGCCCAGCGTGGTGCGGCGCAGAATGAACCAGCACACTACTACCACCGCCAGTGCAATCACCACCAGCCACGGTACCGGACCGAGATAGTTGTTGCCGATCCACTCAAAGCTGATGTTGGAGTTGATAACCGTCGTGCCATCCGCCAGCAGGTACGCCGCGCCACGTAACGCGGTATACGTTCCAAGCGTGACGATAAACGGCGGCAGTCCGGCGAAGGCGACCAGTGCGCCATTAAACAGGCCCAGCACCAGGCCGAGCATCAGCGCCGCCGGAATCGACAGCATGGCAAACTCAGGAATAAGAGAAACGACCATGGCCGCAACGGCGGTGGTGCCGAGAATTGAACCGACGGAGAGATCGATCCCGCCAGTCAGGATGATGAAAGTCATGCCAGCCGCCAGCACGATATTGATCGACGCCTGGCGGGTAATATTCAGCAGATTGCTCTCAGTAAAAAAGTTTGGCGCGATAAAGCCAAACACCGCCACAATCAGGATCAGAATAGGTAAGATGCCGACCGTTTGCATCAGATCGCTCATCAGCATTCTTTTCGCGGAGGCGGATTTCGCCACCTGCTGGGAAGGGGTTGGATTATTCATGGGGCACCGCCTGATGATGGGAGTCGTTCACGCCGGTTGCCAGCGTCATAATGTTTTCCTGGGTAATGCTTTTCCCGTCCAGCTCGCCGGCAATACTGCCTTCCCGCATGACATATACCCGATCGCTCATGCCGACCACTTCCGGCAGTTCACTGGAGATCATCAGGATCGCCACGCCTTTGCGCGCCATATCGTTCATGATCCGGTAGATCTCGCTTTTGGCGCCGACGTCTACGCCGCGCGTGGGTTCATCGAGGATCAAAATGCGCGGGCCGATCGCCACCCAGCGTGAAATCAGCAATTTTTGTTGATTACCACCAGACAGCCCACCCGCCCGTACCTGAGCATGCGGCACGCGGATGTTGAGTAATTGAATCGCGTCATCGGAAATGGCCTGCGCTTTTTTGCGATCGAGCAGCCCCCAGTTGGCGTCACGCTCCAGCGTCGCCATGGTGATGTTTTCTGCCGCTGCCAGCTCTAAAAATAATCCCTGCTCTTTGCGGTTCTCGGTCAGAAAGCCAATGCCGTGGTCAATTGCTTCACGCGGGGAGTGGATCACCACCGGTTCGCCGTCGACTTCAATCATGCCGCCGATGGCTTTGCGTACGCCAAAAATCAGCTGCGCCAGTTCAGAACGTCCGGCTCCCACCAGACCCGCAAGGCCGACGATCTCCCCGGAGCGCACCAGCAAGCTGCACGGTTGCACTTTGTTGCCATCAGTCAGGTGATGAACATTGAGGCGCGCTTTGCCTAAGGGAATATCGCGCTCTTTGTTGAACAGATCGCTTAACGGACGGCCCACCATCATGCGCACCAGCTCCGAGGCGTTGAGCTTGTCGCGGGTCAGGCTGCCAACATATTGTCCGTCGCGCAGGACGCTGACGCGATCGGAGAGTTCATAGACTTCCGCCATGCGGTGGCTGATATAGATAATCGCCATTCCTTCATCGCGTAGACGCATGATCAGTTCAAACAGGCGGTGTGTTTCACGTGAGGAGAGGGCGGCGGTGGGTTCATCCATCACCAGGATACGGCTGTTACGGTGCAGGGCGCGGGCGATTTCGACCTGCTGCTGTTCGGCGATGGTCAGCGTCATTACCCGGTCGCTGGCCTTAAACTGGGCACCGAGTCGGTCGATAACCTTCTGCGACTGCATCACCATCTCTTTGCGCTGGACCAGACCACCGCGCGATAGCTCGCTGCCAAGAAAGATATTTTCCGCTACCGTCAGGTTTGGCGCGAGCTGCATCTCCTGATAAATCAGCGTGATGCCTGCACTTAATGCATCCTTTGGCCCACGAATATGAAAAGGTTGTCCGTCAATCAGGATCTCGCCGCTGGTGGCGGTATAGGCGCCCGCGAGGATCTTCATCAGGGTGCTTTTCCCCGCGCCGTTCTCGCCCATCAGAGCATGGATCTCACCTGGCCAGACCGTTAAATCGACCCCTTTCAGCGCGTAAAATTTGCCAAACGCTTTGGCAATGTTGCGCATTTCCAGAACCGGTGTCCTGCTCATCGCGGATCTCCTGCGGGGTGGCCGATATCAGCAGTCCATCACAGGAATGTAAATGCAAAATGTCAGAAGCCGTTCATATTTGTCATATTGCGATTTTTCTTCATGGAGCGTGATATGCCGCAACCGGGACGTCACTTTTTCGCCAGCGCGCGCGGGCGATTACTGTTTTTCAACCTGCTGGTGGTGGCGGTCACGTTGATGGTGAGCGGCGTGGCGGTGCTGGGTTTTCAGCACGCCAGTCAGATTCAGGAGCAGGTGCAACAGCAAACCGTTGATGACATGACCGGCAGCATGAACCTGGCGCGCGATACGGCAAATGTAGCAACGGCGGCGGTGCGGCTCTCTCAGGTGGTGGGGGCGCTGGAATACAAAGGCGAAGCGGAACGTCTACAGGAGACCCAGCGGGCGCTGAAGCATTCGCTGGAACAACTGGCCGCTGCGCCGCTGGCACAGCAGGAGCCGGGGCTGGTTGAGCGTATTATTCAACGCAGCAATGAGCTGCAAAGCAGTGTGGAAGGTATGTTGCAGCGCGGACAGCGGCGGCATCTGGAGCGTAACGCGCTACTCAGTTCGCTGTACCAGAATCAAAGCTACTTACGCCATCTGCAAAAGTTGACTGACGCACAGGATGACGCGCTGCTGGATCAGATGGATCGCTTAATTATCGCCGCCATTGAAACACCTACGCCGCGATCGGTGGTCAAACAACTGGACGGCGTGATGCCCGCGCTGCCTCTGCAAGACAGTAATCTGCTGATTAGCCGTATTCTCAATGATTTCAATCAGGAACTGCATAAGCTGGAGCCGCTTTCTGCCGCACTGGAACAAAGCGATCTGGCGATCAACTGGTATATGTTTCATATCAAAGCGCTGGTCGCGATCCTCAACAGTGATATCAATCAGTATGCCTCGCAGGTGGCGCTGATCTCCGAACAGCGGGTGGCACAAAGCCATCAGGAACTGCAATCCGGCGCGTTGTTTATTTTAGTGTTTGCGCTGCTGGCGGTGGTGATCACTGGTTTTGCCGGTTGGTATATCTACCGCAATCTTGGCTCCAACCTGACGGCCATTTCACGGGCGATGACCCGGCTGGCGCACGGTGAATCGGACGTCAGCGTCCCGGCTCTGCAACGTCGCGACGAGCTGGGAGAACTGGCCCGTGCCTTTAGCGTCTTTGCCCGTAATACGGCGTCGCTGGAGCACACCACCCGATTGCTAAAAGAAAAAACCAGCCAGATGGAAATCGACCGCACCGAGCGCCAGGGGCTGGAAGAAGCGCTGTTGCATAGCCAAAAGCTGAAGGCGGTGGGGCAACTGACGGGCGGATTGGCGCATGATTTCAATAACCTGCTGGCGGTGATTATCGGCAGTCTGGATCTGGTGGCTCCGAATTCGCCCGATGCGCCGCGGATTCATCGGGCGCTAAAAGCGGCTGAACGTGGGGCGCTGCTGACCCAGCGGCTGCTGGCCTTTTCGCGCAAACAGTCTTTGCATCCGCATGCGGTAGAGCTGAAAACGCTGCTGGAAAACCTGGGCGAGTTGATGCGTCATTCGCTACCCGCCACGTTGACGCTGGAGATTGAAGCCCAGTCGCCTGCCTGGCCGGCGTGGATTGACGTCAGCCAGTTGGAAAACGCCATTATCAATCTGGTGATGAACGCCCGTGATGCCATGGACGGGCAGACGGGCACGATTAAAATCCGTACCTGGAATCAGCGGGTTACGCGCAGCGATGGGCGTAAGCAGGATATGGTGATGCTGGAGGTTGCCGACCAGGGTAGCGGCATGTCGCAGGAGGTGAAAGCCCAGGTCTTCGAGCCGTTTTTCACGACCAAACAAACCGGCAGTGGGAGTGGGCTGGGGCTGTCGATGGTGTACGGCTTTGTGCGCCAGTCCGGTGGTCGGGTGGAAATTGAGAGCGCGCCGGGGCAGGGAACCACCGTCAGACTACAGCTTCCTCGTGCCGTTGTGCCGGTGCAAGTTCCGGTCGAACCGATAGCAGAACATCCTGCGACCCGCGGTGAGAAGCTGGTTCTGGTGCTTGAAGATGAGGCTGATGTGCGTCAGACGTTGTGCGAACAATTACACCTTTTGGGCTACCTGACGCTCGAAGCCGCTAACGGCGAACAGGCAATGCATATGCTGGCGGCTTCAGCAGAGATTGATATTCTTGTCAGTGACTTAATGTTGCCAGGCGGATTGAGTGGCGCGGATGTGGTCAATCATGCCCTGAAGCATTATCCCCAACTGAATATTCTGCTGATTAGCGGCCAGGATTTACGCCCGGCGCATAATCCGGCGTTGCCGGATGTGGCGCTATTGCGTAAACCGTTTACCCGAGGGGAACTGGCCCAGGCGCTGCGACGCGCACGTAATTGAGATTCCTCCGCTACTCGCGTCAAAGCACTTTGATTACCGTGGGGTCAGTTTCTTTATGAGGCTGGTTTTATGAAACGCTCTCCGACGCTCTTTTTATTCAGTTTGTTGATGTTGACGACGATTTCGGCGCATGCAGACATTATTGATGACGCCATTGGCAATATTCAACGTGCCGTCAGCGATGCCTATAATCCGGATAACAATCGGGATTATGACGACTCACGTGATGATGGCTGGCAGCGTCAGATGAGTGACGATCGCCGTAGGCAGTACGACAATCGTCGTCGCCAGTTCGAAGACCGCCGTCGTCAGTTAGACGACCGCCAGCGGCAGCTCGATCAGGACCGTCGACAGTTAGAAGACGAAGAACGCAGAATGGAAGAGGACTACGATCGTTAGCGCAATCTTTCGCTGGCAAGGTTATAGACTTCACTACGCTCGCGTTTACCGACGGCAACGACCGCGATAACCAGGGTGTCGTCAATGACTTGATAAACAAGACGAAACCCTGATGTTCGTAGTTTGATTTTGTAGCAATCTTTTATTCCCCTGAGCTTTGCTGAAGGAACATGTGGATTTTCACAGCATTTCTTTAGTTTTTTGGCAAATTGCTGCTGAATGGTTTTATCAAGTTTTTGCCATTCTTTCAGCGCATCTTCCCTGAACTTTACCGTATAACTCATAAATAGCTGTCCAGATCCACATCCACCAGAGGTTGTTGGCTACGTTCATGCACTAATTTAACCAGCTGTTGGTCGTCCAGCGCATCGAGCATTTTTTCGTAAAGCTCTGCTGGCACGCAATAAAAAGCGGGCTGGTTACGGTTCAGGATTGCGACCGGAAACCCATCTCCTGCGCTAACCGTCGCCATCGGGTTCTTTTTTAGCTCACTCACACTCGCGGTGGTATCGCTTAAAATGATATGCGGCATAATCGCTCCTAAAGACCATTTAACTGGTCTTAATATAGGATTTAAGAGACCTGTTAACAAGTCTTATTGTCTGGGTAATTAATCCAGCACAATTTCCATGCCGTCATACCCCGCCTCAAATCCTGCCGGCAGCAGATTTTCCATCATCCACAGGTCGAACTGATGACTGATGTGCGTCAGGATCACCCGTGGGCAGCGGATAACCTCGTTTAGGGCGATGACGGTATTTACATCGCTGTGATTGCGTGGCGGCTCGGCGCGTGGGGCGTGGCTGCAGTCGATGATAATCACTTGCGGCTGGTTATTGAGGAGAAATTTCAGCGTTTTGTCGGGAAGCCCGGCGGTATCGGAAAGCCACGCCACGCGGCTGTGCGCTGTTTCCAGCAGGTAGCCAAACGTAAGCTTAGAGTGGTTGAGCGGTAAAGGGGTCACCTGCAATCCCTGTAAATCGAACACCACAAACGGCGCGACGGTCTGGCTAAAATCCAGAATACCGGGATGCTTAAACAGATCGTCGCAGCCCTGTTCATCCGGTGGGCCGTACACCGGGATTGTTTTTCCCACCCCCCAGCGCAGCGGAAACAGTCCCTGTACATGATCCATATGATAGTGAGTGAGCAGGAACTGCTGGAAACTGCCTGCCGGCCAGTCGTCCATCAGATGGGGGATCCCTGCATCCAGAAGCGTCACCGCGTCGTTGAATTTGACCACGCCACTGCAGGGGCGCCGGCGGTATTGCGCCTGTAAACGTGCTCGTTGGCAGGCGGCACAGCTGCAGCCAAAAGCCGGTACCAACTGTGCGCCGCCGGTTCCTGTAAGCGTAATGGTCAGACTCATCGCATCCCCCTACAACGGCTTGGTAAAGCGAAAATGGCTCTGCGTATAACCTTCGCGGCGGTAAAAACGATGCGCATCAAGGCGCTGCGTGCTGGTGGAAAGCTCGGTCATTTCCGCCCCCGCTTCGCGCGCGGTGGCTTCGGCCCAGGCCAGCAACTGGCTGCCTACCTTTAACCCCCGTGCCTGCGGCATCACCACCAGTTCCTGAATCTCACCAATCCAGTTAGCGTGGTGCAGGTGAAACTGCAAATGCAGACCGATCAATCCGATGACCTGTCCGTCAAGCAGCGCCAGTTGGTAGTGCATATTGGGGTCTTGCAGATTTGCTATATACCCGGTGCTAAAGGCCTGGTGGTCGAATTTACCCTGCTTCAGTTCGCAGACCAGTGCGTAAACCGCATCGGTGTCGTACAGCGTAGCGCGGCGTAATTCACAGACAGACATGTTTCTTCTCCTTACGTCCCATCAGGGTGAGCAGTGTATCGACTGACTGTAGCAAACTTCCATCGTTATCGAGGACGTGGCAGTCGTCAGGCGCGTAGCGGGCTGCGCGTTCAAGGCGGGCAGCGATTTCCGTTTCGCTTTCCCGTCCGCGTGCCTGCAGACGTTGGCGTAAAATCGCCGGAGAAACCTGTAAGCAGATAGGCATTAAAGCCGTGCCATAGCGTGATTGCGCCTGCGGCAGATGGGCGCGTGAACCGTTGACCACCACATCAAAACCCGCATGCAGCCAGAGGTCAATCTCCACGCCGACGCCGTAGTACAAACCGTTGGCATGCCAGCTTAGCGCCAGCAGGTTCTGCCCGGCGCGGGTAAAAAACTCTGGTTCACTGAGGGCGATGTGGTTTTCATTCCCGGCATTGGCCGCCCGGGTGATGTAACGATGTGCCACCAGCAATTGTGCCGGTTCCTGTTGGCGGAGTTCCGCCAGCAGACTGTCCTTTCCGGAGCCGGATGGCCCCATCAGCCAGATCAGTTTACCCATAGTCAGAATACCCTTTTGCCCTGACGCCAGACGTGGTCGATATGGATGTTGCCGCCTTTGCGGTGTGCCAGCACCAGATCTGCGCGTTTTCCTTCGGCAACCACGCCGCGGTCGTCAAGATTCAACGCCCGCGCTGGATTACGGGTCACCAGACGAATAGCCTGTGGCAGCGTAAAACGGTTGGTATCGTCATCCGCGACACGAAATGCTGCGTCGAGCAGACTGGCGGGGTAGTAATCGGAAGAGAGGATATCCAGTAGCCCCAGTTCGGCCAGCTTATGGGCTGCTACGTTGCCGGAGTGCGAACCGCCTCGCACGATATTCGGC
The DNA here is from genome assembly GCF_014103415.1 of Citrobacter sp. RHBSTW-00671. NCBI lineage: Bacteria > Pseudomonadati > Pseudomonadota > Gammaproteobacteria > Enterobacterales > Enterobacteriaceae > Citrobacter > Citrobacter sp. RHBSTW-00671. The sequence continues at coordinate 89,756 of NZ_JABXPR010000001.1, read as the reverse complement.
GCGCCCATCAGCACGTTCATGCCATGCTGGCGCGAGGCTTCGGCGGCTTCGAACGTCGTGGGAAATTCGGCAATCACGCTGCCAAGTTGATGCGATTCCAGCACATGATCGTGGGTGGCGTCATCGTGGCTCGCCAGTGCAATCTGGCGCTCACGACACATCTGGGCAATCGCCGTGCGATTGGGCTGTGACCAACGCGCTGCCAGCGCTAACTGTTCTTCTTCGTAGCGGGCCATCTGCTCGTCGGTGAGCGAATACTTGCCCTGATAATACTCGCGGTACTTCTCGCGATTGGCGAACTGACGCTGGCCTGGCGAGTGATCCATCAGCGACACCAGCGTTACCGGCTCGCGGCTGACCAGTTTTTCAAACAGCGGCAGGGTAGTGTGATGCGGCAGTTCGCAGCGCAGATGCAGACGGTGCTCAGCGCGATTGACCCCGCGCTTTTGCGTCTCTTCCACCGCATTGATCATTTTTTCCAGGTTTTCCAGGCGGTCGCCACCGTCGCGCACATCGCCAATCGCCACCGCATCCAGCACGGTGGTAATACCGCTGGCAACCATTAGCGCATCGTGGCTGCTCATTGCCGAGTGGGCAGGCCAGTCTACCTTCGGGCGCGGGGTGAAAAACTTGTCGAGGTTATCGGTATGCAGCTCGATAAGTCCCGGCAGCAGCCAGCCGCCTTCACCATCCAGCGCTTCAGGCAAGCTGCTCGGGCTTTCGGCAAAAGTGCGAATAACTCCGCCTACAATTTCCAGCGATCCTTGCACCACTTCATCTTCCAGCACCAGCTTTACATTGTTGATAATCATGCTGTTGTTCCCATCAGGTGCAGACGATCTGCTACGCGGTCGCGCACGGTTTGATCGTGAAAAATGCCGACAATTGCCGCGCCGCGGGCTTTTGCTTCTTCAATCAGCGCCACCACGGCGGCGCTGTTTTTGGCGTCCAGCGAGGCGGTAGGCTCATCGAGCAGCAGAATGGGATAATCGACAATAAACCCACGGGCGATGTTGACGCGCTGCTGTTCGCCGCCGGAAAAGGTTGATGGCGCGAGATGCCACAAGCGCTCAGGAACATTCAGGCGGGTGAGCAGGTTCGCGGCTTTGGCTGCACATTCCTCACGAGATACGCCCAGATCCAGCAGCGGCTGCATCACCACATCCAACGCGGAAATCCGTGGGATCACGCGCAGGAACTGACTTACCCAACCGATAGTTGAACGACGGACCTCCAGCACTTTACGGGCCGGAGCCTGCACCAGATCCACCCATTCGCCGCTATGGCGAATATGGATATGTCCTTCATCTGGCAGGTAGTTGGCGTACAGCGAACGTAGCAGCGTCGATTTACCGCTGCCGGAATGGCCGTGCAGCACGACGCATTCGCCGTTTTTAACGTCCAGAGTCGCGTTTTGCAGCACCGGCAGACGCACGCCGTTTTGCTGATGCAGTACAAAGGTTTTACTGACATTTTCAACGCGGATCGCGTTCATTTTTAGCCTCTTTAAACATTTGTGCGTTCAATTGCCTGATGGCGCTGCGCTTATCCGGCCTACAACCAATGCCGCTCCGTAGGCCGGATAAGGCGCAGCCGAGCCGCCATCCGGCACAACAAAAATCAGTTCTGTAAAACAGATGACACCAGCAGTTGGGTATACGGATGGTGCGGATCGTCGAGCACGCGATCGGTTAACCCACTTTCCACCACCTGGCCCTGTTTCATCACCAGCAAACGGTCGGCCAGCAGACGTGCCACGCCCAAATCATGGGTGACAATCACCACTGCCAGATCCAGTTCCACCACCAGGCCACGCAGCAGGTCGAGCAGCTTGGCTTGTACCGAGACGTCCAGGCCACCGGTCGGTTCGTCCATAAACACCAGTTTGGGATGGGTGACGAGGTTGCGGGCGATCTGCAAACGCTGCTGCATGCCGCCGGAAAAGGTGGTCGGCAGGTCATCGATACGCGAGGCGGGGATCTCCACCTCTTCCAGCCAGCGCTGGGCGGTGGCGCGGATGTCGCCGTAGTGGCGTGCGCCGGTGGCCATCAGGCGTTCACCAATATTGCCGCCTGCGGAGACCTGACGGCGCAGGCCGTCCAGCGGATGCTGGTGCACTACGCCCCATTCGGTGCGCAGCAGACGGCGACGATCGGCCTCGTTCATGCCGTACAGCGAACGGTTCTGATATAAGATCTCACCGTTTTGTGGCGTCAGCCGTGAAGAGATCGATTTCAGCAGCGTGGTTTTACCGGAACCGGATTCCCCAACGATGCCCAGCACTTCGCCAGGCCACAGGTCAAAAGAGACATCGCTGAAGCCTTTGCCCGGCGCGTAGAGATGGGTCAGGTTGTTGACTGAAAGCAGCGGTTGCGTCATTGGCTGAGGGCCTCGCTCTGTTGGCGGCAGTAGTCGGTGTCGGAGCAGACAAACATGCGTTTGCCGCTGTCATCGAGCACCACTTCGTCGAGATAGCTGTGGGTTGATCCGCAGATGGCGCAAGGTTCATCCCAGCTCTGCACGGTAAATGGGTGATCGTCGAAATCGAGGCTTTCCACCCGCGTATACGGTGGTACGGCATAGATACGTTTTTCACGGCCCGCGCCAAACAGTTGCAGGGCTGGCATCATGTCCATCTTCGGGTTGTCAAATTTCGGGATGGGCGACGGGTCCATGACGTAGCGGTCGTTAACCTTCACCGGATAGGCGTAGGTGGTGGCGATATGGCCGAAGCGGGCGATATCTTCATACAGTTTCACCTGCATGATGCCGTACTCTTCCAGCGCGTGCATGGTGCGGGTTTCCGTTTCGCGCGGTTCGATAAAGCGCAGCGGCTCGGGGATCGGCACCTGGAAGATGATTATCTGATCTTCCACCAGCGGCGTTTCCGGGATGCGGTGGCGGGTCTGGATTAAGGTCGCGTCTTCCGTGCGCTCGGTGGTATTCACCCCGGTCACGCGCTTGAAGAAGTTGCGGATCGACACGGCGTTGGTGGTGTCATCCGCGCCCTGGTCAATCACCTTCAGTACGTCCGGTTCGCCAATCACGCTGGCGGTAAGCTGAATACCGCCCGTACCCCAGCCGTACGGCATTGGCATTTCGCGTCCGCCAAACGGCACCTGATAGCCGGGGATGGCCACCGCTTTCAGAATGGCGCGACGGATCATGCGTTTGGTCTGCTCATCAAGATACGCAAAGTTGTAGCCGGAGAGGTTAGTGGTCACGGTCGGCCTCCTGTTGCAGGCGTTTAAGCAGTTCCAGTTCAGCCTGGAAATCGACGTAATGGGGAAGTTTGAGGTGCGAAACAAAACCCGCCGCCTCGACGTTATCCGCATGCGCCAGCACGAACTCTTCGTCCTGCGCCGGTCCCGTGACCGTTTCATCGTATTCGGCTGCCTGTAGAGCGCGGTCCACCAGCGCCATCGCCATCGCTTTACGTTCGCTCATACCGAACACCAGTCCGTAGCCGCGGGTAAAATGGGGGGATTCGTTTTCTGGCGCGACAAAGCCGTTGACCATTTCGCATTCGGTCATCAGCAGTTCGCCGACGTTCACTGCAAATCCCAGCTCTTCCGGCACGGTTTCCAGAGCCACATAGCCGCTGCGGATTTCGGCGGCAAACGGGTGGTTGCGCCCGTAGCCGCGCTGGGTGGAGTAGGCCAGCGCCAGCAGGTAGCCCTCGTCACCGCGCATCAGCTGTTGCAGACGTGAAGCGCGTGAACAGGGGTAAACCGGAGGTGTGCGGGTGATGTCGTCGGGTGTCGCGCCATCATCCTCCTCACGTTTTGCCAGTCCTTGATTTGCCAGCAGAGAAAAGACGTGCGGAGAGGCGTCCTGCGTATTTTCTGCGCTGCGCAGCGGTGGCGTTTCACCATTGGCCAGCAGGGTAAAATCCAACAGGCGATGGGTGTAATCGTAGGTGGGGCCTAACAGCTGTCCGCCGGGAATGTCCTTATAGACCGCAGAGATTCGGCGCTCAAAGCGCATTTCTGCGCTGTTAACCGGTTCACTGACCGCCACCTTTGCCAGCGTGGTGCGGTAGGCGCGGAGCAAAAAGATGGCTTCGACGTTATCGCCGCTGGCCTGCTTCAGCGCCAGTGCCGCCAGCTCGCGGTCGGCGATGCCGCCTTCGGTCATCACCCGGTCGACGGCCAGGTTCATCTGTTGTTCGATTTGCGCCACGCTCAGTTCAGCAATGCTCTCATCGCCCCGGCGTCGATTTTCCTGCAGTGCATGGGCGTTGGCTATTGCCTTTTCGCCCCCTTTGACGGCGACGTACATCAGCACACCTCCACATGGGTGGTTCGCGGAATAGCCAGCAGACGTTCGCCGCAGGTGAGGATCAGATCGACTCCCAGCGGGAACGGATGTGGACGCTCGGTAAGTTCGTGGATCAGGCATTCCGGCAGTTGTGGCGCGATCATGCGTTCTTCGGCGATGCCCGCGCCGGTCAGACGCAGCATGCGTCCGCCGCTTAAGCTTGCGACCTGCACAATCAGCGTGGCGCTGGTCTCTGGCGCGACGGCAGAACCGGCGGAGAGGGCATTCAGTTGTTCGCTGCTGATGCGCTCGTCGGCGACGGCAAAGGCCGCCTGTTGCGGCTGATCGACCAGCGGCGCGTTGGTGTGAAAACGCAGATTCTGCCGGGCGATATCGTTATCTATCGATGGAGCCAGCCAGACCGGCGTGTCGCCATCGACCAGGGTCAGCAGCACGCTGGTGGTGGCCAGACCCAGCGGCTGCCAGCCGTGTTTCAGTTGATGCAGGGCGACGATTACGCCCGGCTCGCTCATGGCCTTCAGCAGGCGACGGAAGCTCTGCTGAGCATCCTGAACGGGTAAATTAAAAGCGGTTTGTAAGGTCATGCGTTATCTCCGCGTACCAGCGTGAAGAAGTCGACCCGGCTGGCGTTGACTTCGGCACGGCGTGCGCTGATCAACGCGTCGCGTTCCGCTTCCAGCGGGGCAATTAAGGTTTCCATTAAGTTCTGGAAATGCGTCTGTTCCTGCAGCAATGCGTCAATTACCGCACACTGCTCGGCGTGTTGTTTATTGCGACCCAGCAGGTAGCTGTAGCCCAGCGTGCCGCTCTTCAGGCGAATAACCGCACGGGTGAGCGTGGTGTCACCGGCAAAGAAGCGATTACCGGTGCCGCCCATGCGGGCCTGGATCTGCATCAGTCCGCTTTCCGGGGCGCGGATAAGCTCATAGTCCGGCGTCAGTTTGAGCGCCTTGATACGCGCATTCAGGGCATCGGCATTGCTGTAAGCCAGCGCGCGCATCCAACGCTGGCGAGTGGCGGTATCGAAATGCATTCAGTGCTCCATGGTGAATTCGATCATGTCGGCGCGGGTCAGGCTGACGGAATATTCCGCGGCCTGTTCTTCGCCTTCACGGTGGTTCAGGGTGCGCACGCACAGCAGCGGCGCCATGTTGGGGATTTCCAGCACCTTGCTCTCTTTGGCCTGTGCGCGGCGGGCGCTGATTCGCGTTTGCGTGCGTAGCAGCGTCAGGCCCGACTGTTCGCGCAGGTAGTCGTGCAGTGAGCCGTGGTTAAAGCCCTGCAACTGCGGCCAGAGAGTGAGATCGGAAAAATAGTGGTCGATCTGGCACAGGGCGATGCCGTTGACCCGGCGAAGGGTGCGCAGGTGGATGACGTTATCACCCTCGTTAATGCTCAGCGCGTCAGCAATGTGGCTGGAAGCTGGACGCAGTACCGCCAGCAGTTTTTCGCTGGTGGGGTGGCTGCCCTGGTCCAGCAGGTTCTGGCTGAAGCGTGCCTGGGCATTCAACGGGTAGTCGAACGGGCGCATCAGCACCAGCACGCCCACGCCCTGACGACGTTGAACCCAACCGCGCTCAACCAACTGGTCAATGGCGCGGCGCAGGGTGTGGCGGTTTACCTCGTAGCGCGCGGCCAGTTGATGCTCGGCGGGCAGATAGTCACCGCAGCGATAATGTTGACGAAGCTCCTGCTCAAGTCTCGCGGCAATTTCCTGATAACGCGTTGGATAACTGGTCGGATGTGTAGACAAGTGCATAGCAATCAATGCCTCGCTAATCAGATAAAGTGCTTACGCAAACGCTGGGAGAGGAAATCCAGCAGACTGACGGTGACGATGATTAACACCATCAGGGCGCAGGTTTGCTGGAACTGGAAGCCGCGAATCGCCTCCCATAAGGTCACGCCGATACCACCGGCTCCCACCATCCCGACCACCGTGGCCGAACGAACGTTGGACTCAAAGCGATACAGCGAGTAGGAGATAAGCAGCGGCATGACCTGTGGCAGAACGCCGTACAGAATCTCTTCAATCTTGTTGGCTCCGGTGGCGCGAATGCCTTCTACCGGACCTGGCTCAATGGCTTCTACCGCTTCGGAAAGCAGCTTGGAGAGCACCCCGGTGGTGTGGATAAACAGCGCCATCACCCCGGCGAACGGACCCAATCCAACGGCGACCACAAACAGCATGGCGAAGACCATTTCGTTGATGGCGCGACAGGCATCCATCAGGCGACGCATCGGCTGGTAAATCCACCACGGCACGAGGTTATCGGCGCACATCAAACCGAACGGAATCGATAGCACCACGGCGAGGGCGGTACCCCAGACGGCGATTTGTAGGGTGATGGCCATTTCGCCGAGATAGTCCTGCCACTGGCTGAAGTCCGGCGGGAAGAAGTCGGCGGCGAAGGTTGCCATATTGCCGGAATCCTGGATCAGCGTGAGCGGGGCCATTTCGGCACCTTTCCACGAGACCACCAGCACGGCGAGAAGAATGGCCCAGCTCAGCAGCGAGAACCAGCTACGCTTGGGCGGGGCGACGGTGATGGTTTGCATGTTTAGCTCCGTGCGTCGGTTATTGCCGGCTGGCGGCGCTTGCGCCTTATCCGGCCTACGATGTCCTGTAGGCCCGGTAAGCGAAGCGCCACCGGGCATCAGGGTTACTGCACCGCTTTGGTGACGCTGGTCATGGCGCCCAGCGCGGCGGTCAGACGGTCGAGATCATCAAGCTGTGCTTTCAGCGCCGAGGTTTTGCTGGTTTTTTCTTCTGCATTCAGGCCTTTGTTGTCTTTCACGCCCTGCATCTCTTTAAACAGCGCGAGTTGGCGAATCGGGACCAGTTGCAGATCGCTGGAGGCGCGGAACGGCGCCCAGCCCAGGCGTTCCAGGACGGTTTTCTGCTCCGGCGTTTTGCCGTAGTTCATGAAGAAGTCGTACACCTTGTCCTTGGTGGCTTCAGAGAGGTTCTTACGCCAGACAATCGGATCGCCTGGGATCAGCGGTGACTTCCAGATAACCTTCAGCTCTTTCAGCTTGTCCGGCGCGGAAGTTTTCAGCTTGTCGAGGTTTTCGGTGTTGTTGGTAGCCACATCCACCTGTTTGTTGGCGACGGCCAGGGCATTGGTTTCGTGTCCGGCGTTAACGGTGCGTTTGAAGTCGCTGGCGGAGATGTTGTTTTTGGCGAAGACGTAGTAACCGGGGACGAGGTAGCCTGAAGTGGAGTTAGGATCGCCGTTGCCGAAGGTCAGATCCTTACGTTTGGCGATCAGATCGTTCAGGTTGTTGATCGGGCTGTCCTTGTTAACGATCAACACGCTCCAGTACCCTGGAGAGCCATCGGCAGCGACGGTCTGGGCAAAGACCTGTCCGTTGGCGCGATCCACCGCTTCCATTGCTGAGAGGTTGCCGTACCAGGCGATATCGACTTTGTTAAAGCGCATTCCCTGGATGATCCCGGCGTAGTCCGGCGCAAAGAAGGCGTTTACTTTTACGCCCAGTGATTTTTCCATATCTTTCAGGAACGGTTCCCACTGCGGCTTCAGGTTTTGCTGTGATTCAGTCGAAATAATGCCAAAGTTCAGCGCTTTTTCTTGCTCTTCGGCATGGGCCGGGGTGAGCAGTGTGCTGAGACTAAACATGCTGGTGAAAGCCAGCGCGGCAACTGTCTTATAGCTCATTTCCATTCCTCATTGTGGGGATGTCAGGCAGCCTGCGCGTTCTGTTCGACGCGGTTCATGCTGCGGTAGAGATGATCAAAACGATCGTTATCGAAGTGCTGACTGCTGCCATCAAAGAAGACGTTCCCCTGACGCAGCGCGACAATGCGTTCGCAGTAGCGCAGGGCGTAATCCACCTGATGCAGCGTGACGACCACGGTAATACCGTCGGTCTGGTTAATGTCGCGCAGGGTGTCCATCACGATGCGCGCCGATTCCGGGTCCAGCGAGGCAATCGGCTCATCGGCGAGGATCACTTTTGCCTGTTGCATCAATGCACGGGCGATCGCGACGCGCTGTTGTTGCCCGCCGGAGAGCGTGGAAACGCGCTGATAAGCAAAGTGCGCCATACCCACGCGGGTCAGCGCCTGTAATGCGTGTTGCTTCTGCTCTGGCGTAAACCAGCTAAAACAGGTGCGCCAGAATGGCGTGCTGCCGAGCGCGCCAATCAGCACGTTCTCCAGTACGCTCAGCCGGTTCACCAGATTGAACTGCTGGAAGATGTAGCCGGTGTGGGCACGGCTTTTGCGGATGTCGCGTGCCAGTCGGCCTTCACGTTGAACGGTACGGCCTAATAGCTCGACGTGACTGCCCGGTGATTTATCACCCGTAATCAAACCGCTTAGATGACGTAAAAGGGTGGATTTGCCGGAGCCAGATGGCCCAAGCAGAGCCACCATCTCACCGGCACAGATATTCAGATCAACCGCATTAAGCGCCTGATGTTGATTGAAGGATTTGGAGAGTTTCTCGACGCGAATAACCGTTTGCATGATGCGGCCTCCCTAAAAAAGTGGCCCCATCGTGGCGGATTAATGTGACGATTTCGTTAAAGGAAAGTTACTTGGAGATGAAGAGTTGAGCGATATTTGATGACAGTCCGGGAGGACGAGCCTCCCGTTACATCACTCGGTAGGGGGTTGCTGTTGCTTGACGACGTTGATCATCCACGGCACGCCGTACTGGTCGGTCACTTTACCGAAACCATGTGCCCAGAAGGTCTCCTGCCAGTCCATTTCGATTTGTCCATGTGCGGCCAGGTTATCAAACCAGCGCTTCCCTTCATCGACATTTTGCGTGTCGAGTACCAGCGTAAAGCCAGAGTAGTGAGCATTTCCGTCGGGGGCGCTATCGCTCATCATGATGTCGCTGCCCGCCACGCGTAGGTTGGCATGAGCAATGGCGGTATCGGGGAATTTCATTGCGGAAGGGCAACCTTCTTCGCTGTCCTGCGCGGATTTGGGCATTTCACCGAAGTTGATTTTGTAGAGTAGCTCAGCGCCTAACGTTTTTTGATAGTAGGCGATAGCGTCAGCGCAGTTGCCTGCAAAGGAGATATAGGGACTTAACGGCATAATTTTTACCTCAGGTAAAAGCAGCCAGTTAAGTGTAGTTATCGTCTGCACAAATAAACCAGGCGGGAAGTATGGGTTTCCCGCCTGACAAATGAGCTGGTACAGGCCTGATTAGCGCAGCGCCATCAGGCAAGTGAAATCAGTTCTTTTTCACAAACTCAGATTTCAGCTTCATTGGGCCAAAGCCATCAATTTTGCAATCGATGTTGTGGTCGCCTTCAACCAGGCGGATATTCTTCACTTTGGTACCGATCTTCAGCATGGAAGAGCTACCTTTTACCTTCAGATCTTTTACTACGGTGACGCTGTCGCCATCGGCGAGCAGGTTGCCGTTAGCATCTTTAACGATCAGTTCGTCGCTGTCCTGAGCGGGTTCAGCGTCGTTCCATTCGTGAGCGCATTCCGGGCAGATGAACATGCCGTTATCTTCGTAAGTGTATTCGGAGTTGCATTGTGGGCAGTGTGGTAATGACATGTGGATTTCCTCAAAAGTCAGCAGGGGCAAAAGCGCCCAAAATTGGCAGATTGCCGAAAAAGGCCGCAATTATACATAAAATCCCTGCTTTTGTCGGGGCTACAGGCCAATTATGCACAACTATCTGTTGCGGCGTCAGGTTGCTTTCACGTCTATGAAAACCAGAAGGAATATTTTTTAAGGGAAATTGCTACGTTTAGTTATTTAAGATAAGGTGAGGCGAAACACCCGATATTCATAGGTAACATGGCTTACAGGATAGCTAAGTCATTGTGAGTGAATACTTTGTGACCCCCTTAATTTTGGTAGGGGAATTAAGCTGGCATTTTTTAAAACTGAACTACTCTGTTTATCTTTCTTACTTAATATAGTAAGTGAGAGGCATCAGGCCAGCAGTCATACGATAAATTTTATTTTAATAATATCAGCTGGTTGTTTTAATTTTAATTATTTCCACACGTAATTATAAAAGCCGAAGATCTATAAATAAAACGATTTGGCTAAATAAAAGCAATGCTATTTGCGTTAAGGAAAGATTTTCCATGTACACACAGACAATTTATGAATTAAGTCAGGAAGCTGAACGCTTACTGATGCTCTCTCTTGAACATCTCAGGCAATTGCAGAAATTGCCAATGACCTCGGCGAATGATGTCATGTTGAAAAAAGGAGAGCATAGCGGACAGGTTGTTCAGCCCCTGCATTTCAGCGCGCGTGGCATGGATGTCCAGCAGGCAACGCTCAACAATGAACTGCGAAAGATTACCCGTCTGGAAATGGTTCTGGCGATCGTCGGTACGATGAAGGCGGGAAAGTCGACGACGATTAACGCGATTGTCGGAACCGAGGTTTTACCTAATCGTAATCGCCCGATGACGGCGTTACCGACCCTTATCCGCCATACACCGGGACAGAAAGAGCCGGTGCTACATTTTTCGCATGTCGCGCCAATTGACGCCTTAATGAAAGTATTACAGCAGCGCGTGCGGGAATGCGACCGTCAGCGTCTGGCTCAGACGCTGGAAATAGATAAGGATATGAATGCCCTGCTTCAACATATTGAAAATGGCGTGGCATTTGAACGGTATTATCTTGGCGCACAACCAATTTTCCATTTTCTCAAGAGCCTGAACGATCTGGTGCGTTTGTCTAAAGCGCTGGAGGTGGAGTTTCCGTTTGCCGCCTATGCTGCAATTGAGCATATTCCGGTTATTGAGGTTGAGTTCGTGCATCTGGCCGGGCTGGCAAGTTATCCTGGACAATTGACGCTGCTGGATACTCCCGGGCCGAATGAGGCCGGGCAACCACACTTACAACAGATGCTCAATGAACAGCTGGCCCGGGCTTCAGCGGTACTGGCGGTGATGGATTATACCCAACTGAAGTCGATTTCGGATGAGGAAGTCCGTCAGGCCATTATGGCGGTTGGAAAGTCAGTACCGCTGTATGCGCTGGTTAACAAATTCGATCAGAAAGACCGCAACAGCGATGATGAAGAGCAGGTGCGGGCGTTAATTTCCGGCACGTTGATGCAAGGCGGTATTACGCCTGAACGTATTTATCCGGTCTCCTCAATGTGGGGATATCTGGCCAACAGGGCACGTCATGAACTCGCGAATAATGGGCGCTTGCCGGATCATCAGGAGCAGCGCTGGGTCCAGGACTTTGCCGAAGCGGCACTCGGCAGGCGCTGGCGTTCCACCGATCTTGAGGATAAAGAACATATTCGCCATGCCGCCGATCTGCTTTGGGAAGACTCACTGTTTGAACAACCGATTCAGAAAGTGATCCATGCAGCCTATGCCAATGCCTCACTGTATGCGCTGCGCTCGGCATCGCACAAGCTATTGAACTATTCGCAAAGCGCACACGAATATCTGGAGTTTCGCGCCCACGGCTTAACCGTCGCCTATGAGCAGTTGCAGATGAACATCGCGCATATTGAAGATGACATGCAACAGTTGCAGAGAAGCCAGGCGCGGGTGGGCGACGAGGTCAGTCACGAGGTTGAGCTGGCGCTGGAGGCTGCTGCCGGCTATCTCAACCAGCAGCAGACCGAGATTCTGTGCGGTATTAATACGTTCTTTGTTAAAGAAAACGTGTTGATGATGTCACAACATGGCATGGGCGCTGCCATTGCGGCGGCGGAAATGGCCGGTGATATGCTGGTGTTGCATGACGAGGGACAAGCGAAAATTGTTTTAGATAAAATTCGCTCCTCCTGTGAGGTGGTCCTGCTGGCGGCGCAGGAGAGTATCAGTCGGGACCTGGCGCTGCGTTTTGAGGCGCTTGAATCGACGTTATCCCGGGCGCTGAATGATGCTATGCGGCCTATTGAACAACGGGTGAAAGAGGATCTGAACCATGCCGGATTTCGGGCGCGGATCCGTTTTCCAGCCTTTCATGCGTCGATGTTTAATTTCAATACGCGTCAGTTGTTTAACGAGGCTATTGAACAGGATATCCCTGCGGATAATGCCCCCTCCACCGGCGGTGTTGTGCGTGACACGTTCTCACGTTGGTTGAATCAGCCAAACTGGGGATGGAATGATTACGTCGAAACAAAAACGCGTTACCTCATTGATATGGGCGCGTTGCACAAGAACCTTGTCCATTATGTCACTCAGTTTTGCCAACAAATTCGTAAAGCTTTAGTTGCTCAGGTCGATATTTCCGTTACGGCAGGCATGGCCACGTTTTTTGCTGATTTTTCACTGTGTCTGACGCAATTGCAGGCGAGCCTGCGCGAGAGTCTGACCCTGCGCCAGCAAAATGAATCGGCGGTGAACGCAATGAATGAACAATTGCAGCATCGTATTACGACGGCGGCATGGATTTATGAAGATTCCCGCTTGCTGCGTGACGATATCCACACCCTTTTTGCAACCGAGCATACATGACTAACGTGTTACTGGAAGGCCCAGGGCGGACGCTGGAGTGCGTCTACCCGAAGTTTATGGTCGATCTTGTTCAGGGAGATGAAACCAAACGTTCCGGCGGTTTTCTGCAGCAGCAGCAGCGGTTGCGTGCGCGTCTGACGCAGGAAGTGTTATCCCAGACGCAGCTGCGGGCGTGGGTGATGGCGGGGGTTTCCAGCGAACACCTGGTGATGCGCCTTAAGCTGGTGGAAAAGCTGGCGGGTACTATCGATCCTGGCCACCTGGCGCTGGTACGTATTGCCGAGCGACTGGTATTTTTACAACAAACTGAACAACCACGCGGACAATCAACTCCCGGCGTGATGCAGCAATTAATTTCACTGGCTGACGGGTTTGCCCAACGTAGCGCATATAAAGAAAAAGCGCTGACGCAACGTGGGCTGACCGTGCAGGCAGGCGAACACAGTGAACAGATTTTTACTCGCTGGCGGGCTGGCGCGTATGACGGCTGGTCATTACCCGGACGCTGCTTTGTTGCGCTGGAGGAACTGCGCTGGGGCGCCTTTGGTGATGCCTGTCGGCTGGCGAATGCCGATGTTGTGTCGATGCTAAAAGACAATTTACGCACGATGGCTGCCCAGACGCTGGCACACGGCGTGAATGCGGCACCTACTACGCGCCATTATTATCATCAATGGCTGAGTTCACCTGCAGTTGGGGGTTCGAGCGAACATAACGATCTGCTGAGTTGGCTGGGGGACTGGTGCGATGCACAGCGCCATCCGGTGAGCTGGTCGGTGACGCAGCGTTGGCAGAATGTGGCGTTGGGGATGCCGAGACTGTGTTCGGCAAAGCGACTGGTTGATGCGATGGTTGAGGAGATTTTTGCACCGTCCCTGCTCGTCAATTGAGCAGGGCTGGTGAGTAGGATAAAGGCAGGTTTAGTGGTGCAGAGAGTCTGCCGGGGTGGCCACCGCTTCGTTGGCGACCAGGTTTTTATTAAAACGTTTGGCGTACAGCGCGGTGATAATCGGCACCAGAATGGCGGTGACAATTACGCTGGCGGCAACCAGCGCCGTAGCGGATGCGGCAACCGGTTCGAACGCCGGGTTAATCTGGGCGATAATCACCGGGTTTGCTACCGCAGCACCTGCTGCTGAAGAGGCTGCGACGCCTGCCGTACCGTTCCCGCCACCAATGACGCGGTCAGCAATAATCAGCGGGATACCGGTGATAACGATGACGGCCACACCCAGCAGGATACCCAGCAGACCGGTATCAACGATGACGCTCAGGTTAATGGTGTTACCCAGAGCGAAGCCGAAGAACGGGATCAACACCGGTGTGGCTTTGCTGAAGAAAGAACGCAGGTCGTGATCCAGGTTGCCCAACGTAAAGCCAATCAGGAACGGTAATACCGCGCCGATGAAATGGTGTGGCTCGAAGGAGGCCAGACCCGCAGAGCCGAGGATCACCATGGTCATTAACGGACCGGATTCCAGAGACATCAACACAAATGCGCCGGACTCTTCTTTGGTGCCGTACTGGTTCATCAGGCTGGCGTACAAACCACCGTTGGTCATGTCCATTGCGGAGACAATTGCCAAAACTGAGAGGCCTGCAAAGAATCCGGTTTGAATACCGGTATCAGGAATAAATGAAGCAGCAATCATTGCCACTACCCACGCCACGGCTATTTTGGTTATTACCAGCGTACCGGACTTGCGTAATACCGTACCGGTTGCCCGCAAATCAATAGATGCGCCGATACAAAAAAACCACACTGCCAGAATCGGTACCGTTCCGCTGATCATTCCTTTGGTAAACGAACCGAAATACGCACCGGTATCCGGAGCTAACGTATTTAACACTGCGCCTAATAACAGAGGAATCAACATCATTCCGCCGGGGATGCGTTCAATCGTGGCTTTAATTTTCATAAACGTCCTCATGTCTTGTCGCTGCTAAAACTCGCGCAAGAGGGTAAAAATTAATAAATTCAAATGGTTACTGGTATTTCTTGACAAAGAAAATCGCTATCTCTTTGTTTTATAAAATCTAACGCGGCATACGTTGAGCGTGTTGCTGCTCCCAGGGATATTGCGTCTGGAATTAGTTTGCATTCATGGGAACATTGATTCAATCAAAATAAAACGATGTTTTAGTTATCTTCATCACATATTCCGAGCAAAAGTTCCCGGCCGCTCTGATTATTAAAAAAGCTGTGATCTTTTTGTGAAGGGATTAGGTGGTTTTTTTGCTAGCAGAATAATAGTGACCGCTGTGATTGTTGGTGCAATAAAGCGATTTATTCTTGTATTTAATTGTCAGTAAATCGCAAGCATTACATGTAAAAAAGCTGACTAAGAATGACCTAATTTACGCATGTTGACGAAATGAAAAACTATATGTGAAGTTGATCACAAATTTAAACGCTGTTAGGGTAAAGAGGTCATTAACCGCCCAATCAGGCGTCAACAGGTTCGGTTGTACTGTGCGTTTCTCGTCAGTGTAAGTAAACCTGCTACGCTTGTTACAGGGAATGCGCCTGTGCATTCCCCGCTCGGTGATGACCCTGACGCATGGGCGTTAGGGGACTCGAACTGGAGCGTGACAGGGCTAAGTCTATGAGGACGAGTATGCTAAAAAGGAAAAAAATAAAACCAATTACGCTTCGCGACGTCACCATTATTGATGACGGAAAACTGCGAAAAGCCATTACCGCCGCGTCACTCGGTAATGCAATGGAGTGGTTTGATTTTGGTGTTTATGGGTTTGTTGCTTACGCATTAGGTAAAGTGTTCTTCCCGGGGGCTGACCCCAGCGTGCAGATGGTTGCTGCACTCGCTACCTTCTCCGTTCCCTTTCTGATTCGACCGCTTGGCGGATTGTTCTTCGGTATGCTCGGCGATAAATACGGTCGCCAAAAGATCCTGGCTATCACGATTGTGATTATGTCGATCAGTACCTTCTGTATTGGGTTAATCCCTTCGTATGCGTCTATTGGTATCTGGGCACCGATCCTGCTGTTGCTGTGTAAGATGGCACAGGGCTTTTCGGTTGGTGGGGAGTATACCGGCGCGTCGATTTTTGTCGCAGAGTATTCTCCGGACCGTAAGCGTGGATTTATGGGCAGTTGGCTGGACTTCGGCTCTATTGCCGGGTTTGTGCTGGGTGCCGGTGTAGTCGTCTTGATCTCGACCGTCGTCGGTGAAGACAACTTCCTTGAATGGGGCTGGCGTATTCCGTTCTTCCTGGCACTACCGTTAGGGCTGATTGGTCTGTATCTACGTCATGCCCTGGAAGAAACACCTGCGTTTCAGCAGCATGTCGACAAGCTGGAGCAGGGCGATCGTCAGGGTCTGCAGGAAGGACCGAAGATTTCGTTTAAAGAAATTGCGACTCAACACTGGCGTAGCCTGCTGGCATGTGTTGGTCTGGTGATTGCCACCAACGTCACCTACTACATGCTGCTCACCTATATGCCGAGTTATCTGTCGCATAACCTGCATTACTCTGAAGACCACGGCGTGCTGATTATTATCGCCATCATGATTGGTATGCTGTTTGTGCAGCCAATTATGGGCTTGCTCAGCGACCGCTTCGGGCGTCGTCCGTTTGTGATCATGGGCAGTATTGCGCTGTTTGTGCTGGCGATTCCGGCATTTATTCTGATTAACAGTAACGTCATCGGCCTGATTTTCGCCGGATTGCTGATGCTGGCGGTGATCCTCAACTGTTTTACCGGGGTGATGGCGTCAACGTTACCGGCGATGTTCCCGACGCATATTCGCTACAGTGCGCTGGCCGCCGCGTTTAATATCTCGGTATTGATCGCCGGTCTGACGCCGACGTTAGCCGCCTGGCTGGTGGAAAGTTCGCAGAATCTGATGATGCCTGCTTACTATCTGATGGTGATTGCGGTGATTGGTTTAATTACCGGCGTGACCATGAAAGAGACCGCCAATCAGCCGCTGAAAGGGGCTACGCCTGCGGCTTCGGATATTCAGGAAGCGAAAGAAATTCTCGGCGAGCACTACAATAACATTGAGCAGAAAATCGAAGACATCGATCAGGAAATTGCTGATCTACAGGTTAAACGTTCGCGCCTGGTCCAGCAGCATCCGCGTATTGATGAGTAATCGTGTCATTGCCTGATGGCACTACGTTTATCAGGCCTACGGGTAGCATTGTACTTTGTAGGCCGGATAAGGCGTCGGCCGCCATCCGGCGCATAGCCAGAGTAATCGTGTCATTGCTGGCACTACGTTTATCAGGCCTGCGGGTAGCATTGTACTTTGTAGGCCGGATAAGGCGCCAGCCGCCATCCGGCGCGTGGCCTTAAGGTTGGCTTAATCTCCGTAAGGCAAACTCTCCTCCAGATTATCGGAGGAAAGTGTCATGAAAACCAGTATTTATGAAAGTTTGACCACCGTATGCAGCGTACTGATTATGAGCAGCTTTTTGTACGTGTGGGTGAGCTCTTACTGATCTTTCTCCAGCACCACCCAGGCGCGAGTACCACTGGCTCCTGGGCGGTTTTGTAAAAAGAACTGCCCGCGATGAAGTTGGGTAATTCGACTGACAATACTCAATCCCAGCCCAATGCCGCCGAAACGGCTGTCCATGCGTACAAACGCTTTGCTTAACTCCCCGCATTTACTTTCATCAATGCCTAGCCCTTCATCCTCAACGGCCAGGATTGCATTTTGTTCCGCGTTAAGGTTAATCGTAATGTTGGTACCTTCCGGGCTGTAACGGTGGGCGTTTTCTACCAGATTTCGCAACAGCATCCGCAATAGCGTGGCGTCGCCGCGTACGATAACATCCTCTGCGCTTGCCGGTAGGAGCAACGTTTGTTGCCGCTGGTCCAGCATGGTGCTGAGCTCATCGTAGGAGGGCAGTATGACGTCCTCCAGCAGTTTGACATGCTGGTAATTCCCGGCCGAAAACGACTGACCCACACGGGCGAGTTGCAACAACTGCGATACGCTGTCCATCATTTGGTCAAGACGGGTGATGAGCGGCGTAACGTCAACATTGTGGGTTTTTGAGAGCAATTCCAGATGCAGACGAACGCCGGATAGTGGCGTTCGTAGCTCGTGGGCAACATCAGCAGTAAACAGACGCTCGTTGTCGATAGTGGTTGTCAGCCGCGTGACCAGATGATTGAGCGCCGTCACTACCGCCTGTATCTCAAGGGTGGAGCTACGGATATTAATGGGAGCCAGATTATCCGCTGTGCGAGTTTCTAACTCCTGTTGGAGATCGGCAAGAGGACGGGTAATGCGCCGCACGGCCTGATAGCAAATAATGAGCGTCAGGCTGACCATAAAAATGCCGGGGACGATCAGGCTGGCGATAGCTTCCCGGATCTCATGCATGATATGGCGATCGTTGTTACGGTTTTCGCGTAACGCCTGTTCGAACAGCTGTATTTGCTCGGTGCTTTCGTGCCACAACCAGAAGGTGCTAATCAGCTGGAAGACCAGCAGAATCAGACCGATCGTCAGCATTAAACGCTGGCGAAGCGGGAGCGGTTGTTTTAGAAAACGCATCAAATTCACTTAGCTTTCCTCAGTAGCGGCCAGCATGTAGCCAAAACCTCGAACCGTGCGAATGCGTGATTTTCCCACTTTATCGCGCAGGTTGTGGATGTGGACTTCCAGCGTATTGGTCGACGGCTCGTTATCCCAGCTGTAGATGTCGTTATACAGAATTTCCCGGTGTACCGGGCTCCCCGCTTTGAGCATCAGCCGCGACAATAGCGCGTACTCTTTGGGCGTTAAGACAATTTCTTGTCCATCCATCCACACCTGGCGGCGGCCGATATTCAATGTCAGGTTGCCAATGATAATCTCACTTTCACCCTGATTGTTGTGCCGACGTAACAGCGCCCGAATGCGGGCATGCAGTTCTTCCAGCGCGAACGGTTTGACCAGATAGTCATCCGCGCCGACATCCAGCCCGGTGATGCGGTCTTTCACGGTGTCGCGGGCGGTCAGGATCAGCACCGGAACAGTATATTTTTTCTGCCTGATACGGGTCAGAAAATGCAGGCCATCCTCATCCGGTAAACCTAAATCCAGAACGACAAGACTGTAGTGCCCCGTTTCCAGGCAATGCTCGGCGGCACGGGCCGTTGACACGCCATCGCAGGCGTAGCCTTCCGTTTGTGCGGCAAGTATCAGCCCCTGTAGTAACAGCGTATCGTCTTCAACAATCAGAATTTTCATTCGGTTAGCCTCCCTTGCATGGGTGCAGAATATCATCTGCTGACTGGTAATACTTGGTTTGTACGCCCGTTAATCCCAGCAGGGTTGAGAACAGATTATCCTGTGAGAAATCTTCTGAGCTGGCCCGTTTCTGCAAACATGTTTGAGAAACCTGGTAGCGTTGCTGATAGTCCTCTGAAAGCCACAACAGCATCGGCACATGTTTTTGTGTGTCTGGTGCAATCGAATACGGCAGACCGTGCAAGTAGACGCCGTTTTCTCCTAAGGATTCACCGTGATCGGAAAGATAAACCAGGCTGGTGGTGAAATTGTCCTGATGCGCTTTCAGTATATTGATCGCTTTATCAACAATATAGTCAATGTACAGGATGGTATTATCGTAGGTATTCACCAGTTGCTGCTGCGAACAGGTTTGAATTTCGTTGGTATCGCAGGTTGGGGTAAATTTCTTAAACTGTGGCGGATAACGGTTGTAATAGGTTGGGCCATGGCTGCCGATGGTGTGCAGCACGATCACGCCGTCGCCCTTCAGGTTATTAATGTACTCTTCCAGCCCGTGGAACAGGACTTCATCGTAACATTCACCGTTAATACACTGTCCTGGTAAGTTCAGCGCAGTCATATCCTGATGCGGTACGCGGTCACAGGCACCTTTACAGCCGCCGTCGTTATCATTCCACAGAACGTTAATTCCCGCCCGTTGGATGATATCGAGTACGCCTTCCTGGTGGTGAGCCAGCTCTTCATCGTAGTGCGCTCGTGGCATGTTGGAGAACATGCAGGGTACGGAAACGGCTGTCGCCGTACCGCAGGACGTTGTCCGTGGGAAATAAACGACATCATCTTTTTCCAGCAACGGATTGGTCTGACGTGAATAACCTGACAGAGAGAAGTTGTCGCCGCGTGACGTTTCACCGAGCACCACAATAGTGAGGTTCTTACGTTTTCCTTTCACCATTTCTGGATTGCGATGCGCATCTTCGCCAATACGCACCAGCGGCAGGTTGGCCAGCCTCTGGTGTGAATACCAGGATGACGTTGCCACGATGCTGTTGGACGGGCTGAGGGACTTAACCAGCTCTTTGTTATTCCGAAACAGCGACGCGTAATCTTTATAGAAGAAGGCGGCGACCAGCACGATAAGCAGTGCCGATATCAGGATATTCGCAGCGCGATACAACACGCTGCGCAGCGCAGGCGTAATGGGTTTGATTCTTATCCAGCAGGCAACGATGGCGGCCAGAATGCCGCTCAGTCCCAGCGTCAGGAGCATTTGCGGCGTCATGAGGGCGAAGGTTTCAGCCGGTGTGGTATCCATCATGTTGGCGATCATCGAGCGGTCGATGATGATGCCGTAGGTCATGATGAAATACTGGGCGGACGCCCCAACCAAAATGAAAATGCACGCGACCAGGCGGTTAAGCCACAGGAAAGAGGCCAGCGTGAGCACGATATTCATAACGCTGAATGCGACAACCGGCATCGATAAGAACACCAGGATGTTGCGCAGGGAATCCAGCGGAAGGTCCTGCAGTACCTGTTTGTAGAACGCGATGTTCAGGAAGGTCGCAAGATAAAATGAGATCAGCAATAGCCAGCTGATTTGCCCGAGAGTCGGTCTTTTAAACAGGAGCTTTAACATTAAGGGGGTTCCATCGACTAAGTGGAGCGGATCCTCTCAAAGTAAAATTAAGCCAACATTAAGTTCTTAATGTTAGCAGGTACTGGTGGGGTGTGTGATGCGTAGGCCCGATGCGCTTATGTCATCGGGCAACGATGCTTACAGGCATTAATTATTGTTGGTCGGGGCATCCAGAGGATACGGGTTTTTATGGATCCGGTTGTAATTGAGTGCATACAGCGCGGTGATGACCATCAACATCACGAACGACCACATCACTTCTTTGGCGCCAGAACCGACCACTGCCCAGATGCAGTAGACAAATGCCACGAAGGTCACCAGTAAGTACATCGGACGCGCTTTACCAAAGTGACCGTGGCCCAGCAGCAGCAAAGCGGCACAGGTGTACAGATACGGTACCAGCGTGAAGATGACTGAGACGGAAGAGACCAGACCAAATTCTTTTGCGGCGTTTGGCGACATACTGCTGAACTGGAAGAGGGTCATCAGGATGCCGACGATAATTAATCCGGCAACCGGTGTTCCCGCTTTGTTCACGCGCGCGAAAATCGGTGGGAACAAGCCGTCATCGGCTGCCGCTTTTGCGGTCTGGCCGGCAAGCAATGTCCAACCACCCAGTGAGCCGAGGCATCCGGCCGCGGCGCAGAAGGAGACAATGGCCCCAGCGGTATCGCCCAGTGCCATTCGTGCAGCATCACCAAACGGTGAGGCTGACACACGCAGCGCAGCGTTAGGGATCATCCCCATAATCGCCGTAGTTGAGAGAACGTAGCAGACGGCGGCAATCAGCACCCCGCCAATGGTGGCGATAGGGACGTTACGTTTCGGGTTTTTAACCACACCGGCGGCAACGGAGGCGCTTTCAACCCCAATGAACGACCATAAGGTGACGTTTAAGGTGCTTTGGATGGCACCGAAGGTATTCATTCCGCTGACGTTCCAGGCTGCCATATAGGTTTCACCGCGGAACCAGAACCAGCCGAAGACGGCAATCCCGACGATCGGTACCAGCGCCAGTACCGTCGCAACGGCCTGCACGCGAGTAATCATTTTTGGACCGACAATATTCAGCAAGACGAAGATCCACAGGACAACGACACAGGTGAGCGTCAGAACCAGCGGGTCTTTTAAAATGGGGAAGAAATAGCTCAGGTAACCCACGCCAATAACGACCATGGCGATGTTACCAATCCAGCAGGCCAACCAGTACAGGACGTTAGTCTGGTAGCCTAAAAAGGGACCGAAGCAGCGGCGCGCATAAGCGTAAGAACCACCGGGACTGGAGTCTAAGGACGACATTTTGGCGTACACCATCGACAGTGCCAGAGCACCGATAATAGTGACCAACCATCCGTAGATTGCAATCCCGCCAGTTGACGCCAGGTTTGCGGGTAGCAGGAATACACCGGAACCCATAATATTCCCCGACACCATAAGGGTGACGGGGATTAAGCCCACTTTGTGAGCATCAGCATCCGTCGACATATTTTTTAACTCCTGATAAGGATAAATGACGTCACATCATACCTCTTCAGAAGACTATTTTATGATGGCGGAACAGGGGTATCGCCAATGCTGATATTATTATGGCTCATCGCTAAATGATCAAAAATCAGGCAGCGGAGGGTTCCCGATGTTGACTGACATAATGCAGCGGCGTCATTCCATAGAACTCTTTGAATACGGAGATAAAGTATGAAGTACTGTTATATCCGCACAGCTGAGATACCTGTGAAATGTTTTTCCCGTCCATCATTAATTGATTAACGGCATAACGCATACGACACGTGGTTATTATTTGACTGTAACTTGTGTTTTCATTTTTGAGCTTTTTCTTTAACAAACTGGGACTCAGGCATAAGCAACTGGCGACCATGCTTAAATTCCAGTCTTTATGAATATCGCTCTCAATGATGTGGTAAACGCTGTCGCTGATGCGATTGCGTAACATATGCATCAGCAGGGAGATAAACTTTTTGCTGTCGAGAAAACGCGATAATACGGTGAACAGTAGCGAGCGGGTACGCTCATTTTCGCCTTCGTTTTGCGTTTCCATCACGCTGTGTTGAGCGGCAACCCGAAAGACATCCGGCGTCAGGCAGACGGCGGTCATCACGGGGTTAGCGCTACGTTGCCAGAGAGGGATCTGTGAAAGATCTTTATTTAAAAATCGTAGATAGTCTTTAATGACATCGCGACTGATATGTACGACCAGTGCGTTATTAAGTGAAGAGAAGTCGATAATATTATTATCACACGCCACCAGAGCCATGTGGTTAGCTTTTAAACTGATGGCTTCTTTACCGTTAATCCTTAACCAAACATCTTTCTCCGTTAATACAACAACACAAGCTTCTTTGCTGCAAAGCCTCATACCCAAACTCCCGGAATATGAACATCAAATACCGTAACTCAGCACCTGCTGAGTAATCGCGGCTAAAAAAAATTGTATGATGAATCAAGACAAGCGATAAAATAGCGTGATTTTTAGTAATTACAATATCTGTAGGGATTCTTGGCATGTACATAATTTTTTACGCAAGTGGCAACGTACTATTTGCGTATAAAAAAAGCGCGGGGTGGTCCCGCGCAAAAGGTATGACAATGTTATTGTTTTGCAGCAATACTCAGGAATTACTCAACCATCACACGTCAACCTTATAAAAAAAAGACTATCTAAAAAGCGACATTAGGCTTTCACGCACATGACGTGATACACACCGTCAATAATTTCCGTTCCTTCGGTTTCATGTTCAAAGCCAGGGAAATGATGATCCCAGGATTGCAACGAACGTAGATAACTAATCTGCGGGCTGTTGGCATCGCCAAAGTTTTCCCCGGACAGCAGCATTGGAATTCCCGGTGGGTAAGGAATAACGGAGTTGGCTGCGATACGGCCCGGCAGATTTTCAATAGCCACCATCTCAACGTTATCGCTGACTATCGCGTTATAGGCTTCACGCGGGGTCATTTCAGCAACAGGCAGGCCGGAGTAGGCCGCATTGAGTCGGCTACCTGGGTTATTTTCTTTCAGCCAGGCGAACATGGTGTCGCCCAGATCGTGAATACCCATGTTTGCGTAAGTGTCAGGATATTCCTCTACCAGTTCCGGCATCACCTGTGAGAGCGGGGTATTGGCATCGTAGTGGTGTTTGAAAGAGCACAGTGTGTTAATCAGCGTGCCCCATTTACCACGGGTGATCCCCATAGAGAACAAGAACATAATCTGGAAATCGGTGGTACGGGTCGGTACGATACCGTGGCGGCCAAGCCAGGCGGTAACCAGCGCCGCCGGAACACCGGTCTGTTCCAGTTCACCATCATCACCCATACCTGGCGCCAGAATACTGACTTTGATCGGGTCCAGCATGCTCCAGTTATCTGGCAGGTCTTTAAACCCATGCCAGGATTCACCGGGACGCATTACCCAGCAGTTCTGATCGGTCGTCAGAAGTTGAGTAGGGGCGTCCGCAAAGTCATAGGTTTTTCCGGTTTGCGGATCGGTAACCACCTCTTTGTTCCACGGTTTGAAGAACCAGTCGCCCTCAGCCGTGAATTCTTTGTACAACCGTGCCATCGCCTGACGGAAATCGACGGCTTCATCGATCACTTCCTGGGTGAGCGACAGGCCACTGTTACCGTCCATCATGGAAACTGCCACGTCGTTTGATGCACAGATGGCATACAGCGGAGACGTGGTGGCGTGCATCATGTACGCCTGGTTAAAGCGGGAGAAATTTACCGCGCCACGGCCTTCACGGACGTGAATGTAAGATGCCTGAGAGAGTGCATTCAGCAACTTATGGGTCGAGTGGGTGGCAAAAACGGTTGGGCCGCTATGGTCGCCAGGCGCACCACGCATAGCATAGTGATCGGCATAAATCGGGTTGAAACGCGCATAGCCGTACCAGGCTTCATCGAAATGAATGCGATCGCTGGTCTGGGCTAACAGATCCTGCGCCTCTTTCGCGTTGTAGCAGACGCCGTCATAGGTGCAGTTGGTCACAACGCTGTATGACGGTTTCTGTCCGGTTTTGTCTTTCGTCAGCGGGCTTTCGCTGATTTTTTTCTGCAATGTTGCAGGCTGCATTTCCTGCGGGTAGATAGGCCCGATAATGCCGTAGCGGTTGCGGCTTGGCACCATGTACACCGGTTTTGCCCCGGTCAGAATGAGCCCTTGTTCAATGGATTTATGGCAGTTACGGTCCAGCACTACCACATCGTTATCAGTCATGCATGCCTGCATGATGGTGCGGTTAGAGCCAGAAGTACCGACCACCACGGACCATGAACGGTCAGCGCCGAAGACACGTGCGGCATATTTTTCGCTTTCACCAAACGCGCCAGTATGGTCAAGCAGTGAACCCAGTGATGCGCGTTCAATACCCATGTCGCTACGGAATAGATTTTCACCGTAGTAGTCATGATAGAAACGACCGGCCGGCGTTTTAGTAAATCCCACGCCGCCCTGGTGACCTGGAGCTGCCCAGGAATATTCGTGGATGTCACTGTATTTCATCAGCGCGCTGAACAGCGGTGGTAACAGCTGTTGGCGGTAACGGGTCATCGCAGCAACGGCGCGCCCGGCGATAAAGTCAGCGGTATCTTCGAGAATCCAGGCGAATTCATCGACAAGCTCCAGCAGATCGCGATCCAGCGATGCAGTGGCTTTTTCCCGATCGCCCAGCAGGAAAACGGGGACGTTTTGCTGGCGTTCGTGGAGCTTGCCGATCAATTGCCTGACATTCAGGTGTTCATCTTGTTGTTCCATTTGATAGCTGAACATCAGGCAATCAATGGCTTCATTTGCCGCGAGAATGGCATAACCATCGTCGAATGAGGTGGACTTAATGACGGTAACATTTTGGCGACTTAAGGCATCAGCCAGACGCTCGACAGCGCTACCAACCCAGGTGTCCTGATGCAGAAACTCACTTTCAACAATTAATACTTTCATCATCTTTTACCCGGTAGTGGAGAGGTTGCAATGTATGGATTGCAGACACACCGTATGAATGTGACGCAGGCAAGTATTATCCTGACGAATTGGGCTGTAAAGTGGCTAAAAAATGAGCATATTTTGTTTTTATTCCTTTATAAACAAATAATTAATACTTATCGGCGGTAGTTTTTCGGCACTGTTTATCGACAGGGGAATTATTTTTTTGGCTGATACTGATATTGCCGAATGGGATGTGCTGTCAGTGGGCATGTGTTTGCGCCATCCGGCGCTTATCCGGCCATCAATTGTCGATGTTGCTGGCTCAGTTTGCGGTACTGCTGTGGTGACATGCCGACAAATTTGCTGAAAGTATCGTAAAAACGACTGCTGGAGCGAAACCCGGCGGTAAGGGCAACGTCCAGAATGGTTTTATCGGTGTCGCTCAGCAATGCGCGAACGTGGTTGATACGCATCGCGGTAATGTACTGCTTCATGGTGAGTTGCATCACACGCTGGAAAATCCCCATCGCATAGTTGGGGTTGAGCTTCACGTGCTCCGCAACATCGTTGATGGTGAGCGCCTGATCGTAGTTGTCGGCAATAAAACTGAGCATTTGACTCACGTAAAACTGCGCGTGACGTGAAACGCTGTTTTTGTGCGTGCCCGCGGTTTTATTGACCAGGATTGGCTGCCAGCCGGAGAGGCTAAACCGCTTGAGCATCAGGCTAATTTCATCGATGGCAAGCTGGCGAATTTGTTCGTTCGGGCTGCTCAGCTCCTGTTGCCAACGCTGAACTTCAAAGGTGCTTAACTGCTGAGAGGCTTGTGATTTGATGACCATGCCATGAGTGACGTGGTTGATCAGTTCACGGTCCAGCGGCCAGGAGAGAAACAGGTGCATGGGTAAATTAAAGATAGCCATGTTCTGGCAGGCGCCAGGTCGTATTAACTGGTGCGGCGTACAGGCCCAAAACAGGGTGATATGGCCCTGTTTTATCTGCACCACTTCGTTATTGATCAGGTATTCCACATCACCGTCGAACGGTACGTTAACCTCCACCTGTCCGTGCCAGTGGCTGGTGGTCATGGCGTGCGGCGCGCGCAGTTCGATATCGAGACGTTGATATTCCGAGTACAGCGACAGCGGGCTACGGGTTTGTTTTTCATCGCTGTTGCACATGTGCGGATCGGGGGGAAGCGCTGAGATTGGCGGCGTGGTCATGGTAGCTCCAGTTCCTGATTGTTCAGAATCATGCCATTTTTCAGCGGATAAGATTGCGAATCAGCGCGCAAATCAGGCCACCATTATCGGGTAGTGTGATTTTTTGAACCCGGATACTCTGCTTTTCGGCAAAAATTGTCCCAGAAAATCAGTTTTCGCCGGAACGAAAAGGCGAACTGAGTTTTTGGGAGTACTCGGTACAGAAGCCGGACGTTTTTCGTGCGTCCTCATGCCACCATGACGTCATCACCCCACGTTCTGGAGAGTCATGATGTCTGCACCCAAAATTACTTTTATCGGCGCGGGATCGACGATTTTCGTGAAGAATATTCTCGGAGATGTCTTTCACCGCGATGCGCTGAAATCCGCGCATATTGCTTTAATGGATATCGATGCCGCCCGCCTGGAAGAGTCGCATATTGTGGTGCGTAAGCTGATGGACTCAGCTGGCGCTTGCGGCCAGATTACGTGTTATACCGATCAAAAAGCGGCATTGCAGGATGCTGATTTTGTGGTGGTCGCTTTTCAGATCGGTGGTTACGAGCCGTGTACCGTGACCGATTTTTCCGTGTGTAAGCGCCACGGTCTGGAACAAACGATAGCCGACACGTTGGGGCCTGGCGGTATTATGCGCGCGCTGCGCACCATCCCGCATTTATGGCAGATTTGTGAGGATATGACCGACGTCTGCCCGCATGCCACCCTGCTTAACTACGTTAATCCGATGGCGATGAACACCTGGGCAATGTATGCGCGCTATCCGCATATTAAGCAGGTTGGGCTATGTCACTCGGTGCAGGGAACGGCGGAGGAGCTGGCCCGTGATTTGGATATCGACCCTACTTCTTTGCGCTATCGCTGCGCCGGGATCAACCATATGGCGTTTTATCTGCAACTGGAGCGTAAAACGGCTGATGGGACCTATGTCGATCTCTATCCGGAACTGCTGGCAGCTTATGCAGCAGGCCAGGCCCCGAAACCGAATATCCACGGCAATACTCGCTGCCAGAACATTGTGCGTTATGAAATGTGCAAAAAATTGGGGTATTTCGTCACCGAGTCGTCGGAACACTTTGCTGAATACACGCCGTGGTTTATCAAACCGGGTCGTGAAGATCTGATTGAGCGCTATAAGATTCCGCTGGATGAATATCCGAAGCGCTGTGTAGAGCAGCTAGCGAACTGGCATAAAGAGCTGGAAGAGTACAAAACGACGGCGCGCATTGATATCAAACCGTCACGGGAATATGCCAGCACAATCATGAACGCTATCTGGACCGGAGAACCCAGCGTGGTGTATGGCAATGTTCGTAACGACAACCTGATCGATAACCTGCCGCAGGGCTGCTGTGTCGAGGTGGCTTGTTTGGTTGATGCCAATGGTATTCAGCCGACAAAAGTGGGTGCGCTCCCGTCTCATCTGGCGGCGATGATGCAAACGAATATCAATGTTCAAACCCTGCTGACGGAAGCTATTCTGACGGAGAATCGCGATCGTGTTTATCACGCGGCGATGATGGATCCGCATACCGCAGCGGTGTTAGGGATTGAGGAGATTTATGCGTTGGTGGATGATCTGATTGACGCGCACGCCGAGTGGTTGCCGGCCTGGTTGCATCGATAAGGTCCATCTTGCGTCTGCCGGATGAACGTTATCGATATCCGGCAGTCGGTATATTTAGTTGGCGCTTACCAGCCCGTAGCGGCGCAGCTGTGCACAGTGAACTCGCGCCAGTACAAGCACAGTCGTTAGCGCGCCGAGCAGGGCGCAGAACATATCCGACTGGGTATCCCATGGATCGCCCTGCGTACCCAGGAAGTCATCCGCGCCTTGTCCCATCGCCAGTGCCGCCCACCATTCAATGAGCTCATAGGTGGCGCTGATTGCCAGTGCTACGCAGCAGACTAAAAACGCTAACATCTTGCGGCCGCGGACAATATTGCCGCGGACTAAAATCTCTCTTGCCGTCAGCGCTGGCACCAGTCCCTGGAAAAAATGACCCAGTTTGTCATAGGGGTTGCGACTGAGATCCAGCCACGCCTGCACTTCAAAACCAATGGGGACTTTGGCATAGGTATACATGCCGCCAACCATCAAAATGATGGCATGAAAGAAGATAAGCGTGTAGAGCATGGGAGTCAGCGGGTAACGCTTCATGGTAGCGAGCAGCAATGGCACAACAATAATGACCGGCGTTACTTCCATCAGCCAGGTCAATTTCTCGGTGGCGCAGAAGCCGGTGTAGATAAGGATCAGCGCCAGCACTATAGCGCCAGTGTTCAGTATTACAGGATTCAGTGTGCGGAGCATGGCGAATTCACAAGTAATGGAAAATATTACTATTCACTGTGAACGGCAAAAATTCAACGCCAGTTAATGGGGGGATAAAGTTGGCCCGGGGGGATCACTGGGCTGGCCCCAAAAAATTTGGTGTCAGTCCAGTGCCGGGCCGAATAGGTTACTTCGCGCAGTTAGCGCATTGTTTGCTCACGATTTGCTGGAAGAAATCGTTGCCTTTGTCATCGACCAGGATGAAAGCAGGGAAATCTTCAACTTCGATTTTCCAGATGGCTTCCATTCCCAGCTCCGGGTATTCCACGCATTCCAGATGCTTAATGCTCTGCTGCGCCAGTACAGCTGCCGGACCACCGATGCTACCTAAGTAGAAGCCGCCGTGTTTATGGCAGGCGTCGGTCACTTGCTGGCTGCGGTTACCTTTTGCCAACATGATCATGCTGCCGCCATGGGACTGCAGTAGGTCAACATAGGAGTCCATACGACCCGCAGTGGTTGGACCCAAAGAACCTGACGGGTAACCTGCCGGCGTTTTCGCCGGGCCTGCGTAGTAGATCGGGTGATCTTTCACGTACTGCGGCAAACCTTCGCCGGACTCGATACGTTCTTTCAGCTTCGCGTGGGCGATGTCGCGACCCACAATGATTGTACCGCTCAGCGACAGACGGGTGGATACCGGGTACTGAGAAAGCTGGGCAAGGATCTCTTTCATCGGACGGTTAAGGTCAACTTTAACCACTTCGCCTTCGCCGGCCTGGCGCAGAGATTCCGGGATGTACTGGCCTGGGTTATGTTCCAGTTTTTCAATCCAGATACCTTCGCGGTTAATCTTGGCCTTAATATTCCGGTCTGCGGAGCAGGAAACGCCCATGCCTACCGGGCAGGATGCGCCGTGGCGAGGCAGTCGAATCACACGAATGTCGTGAGCGAAATATTTCCCGCCAAACTGGGCGCCGAGGCCGAGTTTCTGGGCCTCGATCAGCAGTTCCTGTTCCAGTTGCAGATCGCGGAATGCCTGACCGTGAGCGTTACCTTCAGTCGGCAGCGCATCATAGTAGTGTGTGCTGGCCAGTTTCACCGTTTTGAGGGTGCTTTCTGCTGACGTACCACCAATCACAAACGCGATGTGGTATGGCGGGCAAGCTGCAGTCCCCAGCGTACGCATTTTCTCAACCAGGAAGTTTTTCAGTTTGCCGGGCGTCAGCAGTGCTTTCGTTTCCTGATACAGATAGGTTTTGTTGGCAGAACCGCCGCCTTTTGCCACGCACAGGAATTTATATTCGTCGCCGTCCACGCTGTACAGGTCGATTTGCGCAGGCAGGTTAGTGCCGGTATTCACTTCTTTGTACATATCCAGCGCCGCGTTTTGCGAGTAGCGCAGGTTATCTTCAATATAGGTATTAAATACGCCTCTGGAGAGCGCCGCTTCGTCACCGCCACCGGTCCAGACGCGTTGGCCTTTTTTACCCATGATAATGGCCGTGCCGGTATCCTGACAGGTTGGCAATACGCCTTTGGCGGCGATTTCGGAGTTTCTCAGGAATTGCAACGCAACGTATTTATCGTTTTCGCTGGCTTCAGGATCATGGAGTATGGAGGCGACTTGCTGTTGGTGTTCGGGGCGAAGCATAAAGGAGGCATCGTGGAAGGCTTGCTGGGCCAGTAGCGTAAGTGCTTCAGGTGCTACTTTCAGGATTGACTCGCCTTCAAACTCGCCGACGCTGACATGATCGGATGTCAGCAGGTAGTACTCAGTTTTGTCTTCCCCCAGTGGGAAAGCCGCCTGGTAAGTGAATTCAACTTTTGACATTTGCTTCCAGCCTTTTCATTTTTATCAGGAATTTAAAAATTCTCTGCGTCTTAAAGGTGGCGTGCCGTACCATAGCGGACGGCACGCGAAGTGTGCTTACAGGAAACCGTACATTGCGGCGAAGACCCAACCAAAGACACAGGATACGCTTACGCCGATCAAACCAGGCAGAATGAAGCTGTGGTTGATAACGAAACGGCCAATGTGGGTGGTACCTGAACGGTCAAACTGAATAGCAGCCAGATCGCTCGGGTAGGTCGGCAGAATGTAGTAACCGTAACATGCCGGAGCAGAAGCAACGATGTACGCTGGATCAACCCCGATAGCCAGTGCGACCGGAACGATAGCGGCCAGCGCTGCAGCCTGAGAGTTTACAAACTTGGAGACCAACAGCAGGACAACCGCATAGGCCCACGGATATTCTTTCACCATCTCGCCCAGTACGCCCTGAATTTCAGACATATGCGCACCGAACATGGTTTCCGCCATCCAGGCAATACCGTACACCGCAACAATCGCGATCATACCTGAACGGAAGACTTCATTTTTTGAGATAGATGCGGGATTCGTTTTGGTTAAGATGATAATCAATGCGCCAGTCAGCAGCATGAACATCTGGATAACCAGTACCATTGACAG
This sequence comes from Citrobacter sp. RHBSTW-00671, assembly GCF_014103415.1. Classification (NCBI taxonomy): domain Bacteria; kingdom Pseudomonadati; phylum Pseudomonadota; class Gammaproteobacteria; order Enterobacterales; family Enterobacteriaceae; genus Citrobacter; species Citrobacter sp. RHBSTW-00671. Next base: position 58,259 of record NZ_JABXPR010000001.1, on the reverse strand, counting down.
CGGTTTGCCACCAAAAGAAGGGCGCAGTTCAGATACAGCGCCGAGCACGGCAACCACGGCGATGGCAGCGAGGAAGATCCACATTGCCAGCCAGTTACTTTTCGGCAGTTTTTTGTCTAACAGTGTTGCCGTGTCGCCATACACATAGTGATGGTTTTCAGGTACGGAAATAAACTTCTGGAACTCTTCGTCTTTATCCAGATCTTTACCACGGAACCAGCTGAAAATACCGATAGCCAGGATACCCAGCAGGGTAGATGGAATGGTGATGCCGAGCAGGTCGAGGAATTCGAGGTGCTTGCCTTCAAATGTCACGTTACCCAGCATCGCAACCAGCGAGACAACAGCGACGGAAACCGGGCTGGCGATAATCCCCATCTGTGCACCGATAGAACTCGCCGCCATTGGGCGTTCCGGGCGAATATTGTTCTTAATGGCGACGTCATAAATGATTGGCAGAATGGTATACACCACGTGACCGGTACCGCACAGGATAGTCAGGGTACAGGTAACAAATGGTGCAACGATAGAAACGTATTTTGGGTTACGACGCAGCAGTTTTTCAGCAATTTGCAGCATAACGTCAAGACCGCCGGAGGCTTGCAAGGTTGCAGATGCGGCCACCACGGCAATAATAACCAGCATTACATCAACAGGGGGTTTACCCGGCTGGAGATGGAACACGAAAACCAGAATAACCAGACCGATACCGCCTAACAAACCCAGCGCGATACCGCCCTTTCTGGCGCCATAAAACAAACAAATTAATATTATGAGAAGTTGTATACTAAATAACATTTTATTTACCCTCGCGAAAAACCCAGTCAATTTTTTGAAAAATGGATCTGTGGCACATTCTTTTTTGCCGGAATAAGCATCAAAAAATGGTCAGTATTCGATATGTCCGTATTTGCGATTAATGTTTAAATATCTGGCCAGAATTTTTTTATAAATTTTTGGCAATATTTAGCTTTTTTCTATGGCATTGATCAGAGGAGAGGATCCTCAGGCGATGGGAAGTAGAGCTGGTTATGAAGCGCTGCGGCTGACGCTGTAGTTTGGCTGGCTTACACCGGTTTCCCGGGTGCTGACCGTCGGTTCTACGTTGTCCGCTATTACGTGAAACACCGGTATACCAGGTGAGTGTATTCTTTATGTGATCGCGGTCACGCCATGTCATGTGGTAATGAGTCTGGCGTACGGATACGTTTATTTGCTCACAAAAATGTACGGTGTCCATAGTACGTAGCATGGTCTCCATTGCTACCAGCTTAGATTTTTATGTCTGATTAAATTCAGACTAATCCTTTAGGAGTAAAAATACACACTCTGTGAGTTAGTTAATACTTAATTAACTTTTGTTAGCGATTTTGAAATTAAAAACAGTGTGATGTTTATCAATAACAAAATAATAAATTTAACATGTCTGATACAAGTATATTTGATCTAACGCAAATTCACTATTTATCTGTTTTTGCGGGATGAAAAGGGATTTTTCATTATTTTAATAATTGTTACTTTTATATAACGAATAATCCCTGGGGGAGCGTTTTATTGGCAGTATTGTTTCAGTAATGAGTAATGCTCAGCCTGAACGCGGTAGCGGTAAACCGGTCGGCCAGTAACACCATAGTGGATACTGGTAAATAAGATATGACAATTGACGAGCCAGATAAGGTATTTACGGCACGAGACCCGGGAGATATTGACCTCGTTAGCTAGCTCATCCGTGGAGAACTCCTGGTCCTGATGCTCATCAATCCACTGGCACAGCGTACGTAACGTTTGTGGTGTCAGCCCCTTGGGTAAGCGCCGCGTTTCCTGCTCGCTGGACGCGCTACCATGAATCAGCTGATCAAGCTCTGACTGTTCATAGTACTGGTGCTTCTCCATATCCGTTTTCTTCTGCAGCCAGTTGGTTAAGGCTTCTTCAAAGCGTGAGGCCTGAAACGGTTTGATCAGATAGTCAACGACACCGTAGTGGAGTGAGTCTTTGATGGTTGTCGCATCGGCAGCGGAGGAGATGACGATGACATCACATTTACAGCCTTCGCTGTGCAGAATGGGTAACAGGTCCAGACCGTTTTCTTTCTGCATATAAATATCCAGTAGAACCAGGTCAATATGATGTTCGCCATGAAAGATGATCTCTTTGGCTTTTTCGAGAGTAGAGGCCGTTCCACAGCAATGAAAACCAGAGAGCTGCGCGACATAACGGCGGTTTAACTCCGCTACCATTGCATCGTCATCGACAATTAAGACATTGATCATCTGCTGGCCCTCTCACCATTCCACGGTAACTGTACAAAAAATTGGGTGAAGACCCCAGGTTCGGATTCGACGGAAATATTGCCGCCAACGTTTTCAACCTGCTGTTTCACAAGTGCTAAACCGACGCCTCGTTCGGTTCCTTTTGACGAGACGCCCTTCTCAAAGATGTGGTCGATGTGTTCGGGGGCGATCCCCGGACCATCGTCATTCACTTCGCAATGCAACCAGCCGTGTCGATAATGTAAGGATACGCTGATCTCACCCCCCGGTTCTTGACCTAGCGCCTCCAGGGCGTTTTCAATCAAATTACCCAGCACGGTGATCAACACCGCCACCTGATCTTCATTACTGTTTTCCGGCAACTGGCTTTCATTACTAATGATCAGGCTATGACCTGAATCAGATGTGCGATTAATCTTACTGAGTAAAAAGCCTGCGATCACCGGTGATTTTATTTTGCCTAACAGTGAGCCAATCTCTTCCTGATAATTGTTGGCCGTCTTAAGGATGTAATTTTCCAACTGCTTATAACTTTTCAGGTGCAATAATCCCAGAATCACGTGTAACTTGTTCATGAATTCGTGGGATCGTTCACGAAGTGCATCGGCATAGTTGACCATACCATCCAAACGTTGCATGAGTTTACGGACTTCGGTCTTGTCTCTGAACGTTGAAATTGCCCCGATGATTTTGCCATTGCTGAGCACTGGAACGGTGTTGATTAAAAGCAGCCGGTCCTTCACCGTGATCTCCTCATCACGGCGTGGCGTTCCATCACGTAGTACCTGCGAAAGGTCGACTACCTGAGACCACGCATGGCTGAGCGTGGAAAGCTGGGCATCATCCTGCGACTTACGGTAATCCAGCAGCTCCTGAGCGGCCTGGTTTATTAGCGTGACCTCACCACTATCATCAACGGCAATGACCCCCTCCTTTATAGAGTGCAACATCGCCTGGCGCTGTTCGAACAGGTTGGATATTTCATAAGGCTCCAGACCAAACAGAATGCGTTTGAGAACCTTCACCAATACCCAGGTACCGAGTAACCCAACCAGCACGCCAAATAAGATGGACCAAAATATACTGCCGCGGCTGTTATTGATCTGTTCAGTGACCCTGCTTAGCTCGAGACCAATCGACACAACCCCAATCTGCTGGTGATGTTCGTCATAAATGGGGGTGAAAACGCGTAGCGCTTTAGCCAGAAAGCCGCGATTAATGGCAACGTTCTCTTTGCCCTGTAACGCCAACAGGATGTCGTCGCCTTTAAACGGTTGGCCGATGCGTTGTGCTTCAGGGTGCGAATAACGAATGCTTTTCATATCAGTGACAACGATGAATAAAAAATCGTTGCGCTTATTTACTGCCTGAGCAATTGCCTGGATACCGCTGTCCTCAGGCTTTTTCTTGAGCCCTTCGCGGATCTCAGGAGAGTTTGCCAACGTTCGCGCTACCGCAAGCGCTTTGTCTGCTAATGCATCACGTGTCGTGTTGCTGATTTGCGAGAAGTAAATCAAATGAACGACGAGCAGCACAGAAAAGAGGACAGCGCTGACCATGAGGATCACGGTTGTGCCGAGTTTCATCGGGCGTTTGCGTATAGCAGTTCGTTGCAGAGGGTGTCTCATCGCAGTCCTGGAATCACTATTTGTACGGGTATTATCGCCTGATGAGGTACGTAATTCAAAGGTAGTAGGGGGGCCGGGCGCTCCCGCCGCCATCCCTTCTTATATATGTAGTAGAAAACGGGCATCCGTTATTTTCTTTCTATATAGAAAAGAGAATTCAATGTTGGTTTCTTCTTTTTCCGGGATGTGATGCAGGAAATATTGACGGCTTTGTGGATAACTCTGTGTGTAAATGGGTATAAGGCGGGCTTTTGCTGGGGATTGCAGCAGTCAGTCATTTTTCTGTCATTTAAGGGTTGCGGGCCACAGGAAACTCCCTATAATGCGCCTCCATCGACACGGCGGATGTGAATCACTTCACACAAACAGCCGGTTCGGTTGAAGAGAAAAACCTGAAAATGAGGGTTGACTCTGAAAGAGGAAAGCGTAATATACGCCACCTCGCGACAGAGCGCTAAAGCGCGTCGCAACTGCTCTTTAACAATTTATCAGACAATCTGTGTGGGCACTCGAAGATACGGATTCTTAACGTCGCAAGACGAAAAATGAATACCAAGTCTCTTGAGTGAACATACGTAATTCATTACGAAGTTTAATTCACGAGCATCAAACTTAAATTGAAGAGTTTGATCATGGCTCAGATTGAACGCTGGCGGCAGGCCTAACACATGCAAGTCGAACGGTAGCACAGAGGAGCTTGCTCCTTGGGTGACGAGTGGCGGACGGGTGAGTAATGTCTGGGAAACTGCCCGATGGAGGGGGATAACTACTGGAAACGGTAGCTAATACCGCATAACGTCGCAAGACCAAAGAGGGGGACCTTCGGGCCTCTTGCCATCGGATGTGCCCAGATGGGATTAGCTAGTAGGTGGGGTAACGGCTCACCTAGGCGACGATCCCTAGCTGGTCTGAGAGGATGACCAGCCACACTGGAACTGAGACACGGTCCAGACTCCTACGGGAGGCAGCAGTGGGGAATATTGCACAATGGGCGCAAGCCTGATGCAGCCATGCCGCGTGTATGAAGAAGGCCTTCGGGTTGTAAAGTACTTTCAGCGAGGAGGAAGGGGATGTGGTTAATAACCGCATTCATTGACGTTACTCGCAGAAGAAGCACCGGCTAACTCCGTGCCAGCAGCCGCGGTAATACGGAGGGTGCAAGCGTTAATCGGAATTACTGGGCGTAAAGCGCACGCAGGCGGTCTGTCAAGTCGGATGTGAAATCCCCGGGCTCAACCTGGGAACTGCATCCGAAACTGGCAGGCTAGAGTCTTGTAGAGGGGGGTAGAATTCCAGGTGTAGCGGTGAAATGCGTAGAGATCTGGAGGAATACCGGTGGCGAAGGCGGCCCCCTGGACAAAGACTGACGCTCAGGTGCGAAAGCGTGGGGAGCAAACAGGATTAGATACCCTGGTAGTCCACGCCGTAAACGATGTCGACTTGGAGGTTGTGCCCTTGAGGCGTGGCTTCCGGAGCTAACGCGTTAAGTCGACCGCCTGGGGAGTACGGCCGCAAGGTTAAAACTCAAATGAATTGACGGGGGCCCGCACAAGCGGTGGAGCATGTGGTTTAATTCGATGCAACGCGAAGAACCTTACCTACTCTTGACATCCACGGAATTTAGCAGAGATGCTTTAGTGCCTTCGGGAACCGTGAGACAGGTGCTGCATGGCTGTCGTCAGCTCGTGTTGTGAAATGTTGGGTTAAGTCCCGCAACGAGCGCAACCCTTATCCTTTGTTGCCAGCGGTCCGGCCGGGAACTCAAAGGAGACTGCCAGTGATAAACTGGAGGAAGGTGGGGATGACGTCAAGTCATCATGGCCCTTACGAGTAGGGCTACACACGTGCTACAATGGCGCATACAAAGAGAAGCGACCTCGCGAGAGCAAGCGGACCTCATAAAGTGCGTCGTAGTCCGGATTGGAGTCTGCAACTCGACTCCATGAAGTCGGAATCGCTAGTAATCGTGGATCAGAATGCCACGGTGAATACGTTCCCGGGCCTTGTACACACCGCCCGTCACACCATGGGAGTGGGTTGCAAAAGAAGTAGGTAGCTTAACCTTCGGGAGGGCGCTTACCACTTTGTGATTCATGACTGGGGTGAAGTCGTAACAAGGTAACCGTAGGGGAACCTGCGGTTGGATCACCTCCTTACCTTAAAGAAACGTACTTTGTAGTGCTCACACAGATTGTCTGATGAAAATTAGCAGTAAAAATCTCTGCAGGCTTGTAGCTCAGGTGGTTAGAGCGCACCCCTGATAAGGGTGAGGTCGGTGGTTCAAGTCCACTCAGGCCTACCAAATTTTTGCTGATGCTGCGTTGCGGCGACACTCACATACTTCAGTATGCTTCGTGTCACCACGCCTTGCTTCAACAAAAATTAAGGTGAATGAGATAACTACGATGGGGCTATAGCTCAGCTGGGAGAGCGCCTGCTTTGCACGCAGGAGGTCTGCGGTTCGATCCCGCATAGCTCCACCATCTTTACTGCAAAAAACCAAGAAAACTTCAGAGTGTACCTGAAAAGGTTCACTGCGAAGTTTTGCTCTTTAAAAATCTGGATCAAGCTGAAAATTGAAACGACACACTGTTTCATTTCTCCGTAATAAGAAATGAAAAATGGTGTGTTCGAGTCTCTCAAATTTTCGCAACACGATGGTGTTTTACGAAACATCTTCGGGTTGTGAGGTTAAGCGACTAAGCGTACACGGTGGATGCCCTGGCAGTCAGAGGCGATGAAGGACGTGCTAATCTGCGATAAGCGTCGGTAAGGTGATATGAACCGTTATAGCCGGCGATTTCCGAATGGGGAAACCCAGTGTGTTTCGACACACTATCATTACGTGAATACATAGCGTAATGAAGCGAACCGGGGGAACTGAAACATCTAAGTACCCCGAGGAAAAGAAATCAACCGAGATTCCCCCAGTAGCGGCGAGCGAACGGGGAGCAGCCCAGAGTCTGAATCAGCATGTGTGGTAGTGGAACGGTCTGGAAAGTCCGACGGTACAGGGTGATAGTCCCGTACACAAAATCGCATGTGTTGTGAACTCGAAGAGTAGGGCGGGACACGTGGTATCCTGTCTGAATATGGGGGGACCATCCTCCAAGGCTAAATACTCCTGACTGACCGATAGTGAACCAGTACCGTGAGGGAAAGGCGAAAAGAACCCCGGCGAGGGGAGTGAAAAAGAACCTGAAACCGTGTACGTACAAGCAGTGGGAGCCTCTTTATGGGGTGACTGCGTACCTTTTGTATAATGGGTCAGCGACTTATATTCTGTAGCAAGGTTAACCGAATAGGGGAGCCGAAGGGAAACCGAGTCTTAACTGGGCGTTAAGTTGCAGGGTATAGACCCGAAACCCGGTGATCTAGCCATGGGCAGGTTGAAGGTTGGGTAACACTAACTGGAGGACCGAACCGACTAATGTTGAAAAATTAGCGGATGACTTGTGGCTGGGGGTGAAAGGCCAATCAAACCGGGAGATAGCTGGTTCTCCCCGAAAGCTATTTAGGTAGCGCCTCGTGAATTCATCTTCGGGGGTAGAGCACTGTTTCGGCTAGGGGGTCATCCCGACTTACCAACCCGATGCAAACTGCGAATACCGAAGAATGTTATCACGGGAGACACACGGCGGGTGCTAACGTCCGTCGTGAAGAGGGAAACAACCCAGACCGCCAGCTAAGGTCCCAAAGTCACAGTTAAGTGGGAAACGATGTGGGAAGGCACAGACAGCCAGGATGTTGGCTTAGAAGCAGCCATCATTTAAAGAAAGCGTAATAGCTCACTGGTCGAGTCGGCCTGCGCGGAAGATGTAACGGGGCTAAACTGTGCACCGAAGCTGCGGCAGCGACACTATGTGTTGTTGGGTAGGGGAGCGTTCTGTAAGCCGTTGAAGGTGTCCTGTGAGGGGTGCTGGAGGTATCAGAAGTGCGAATGCTGACATAAGTAACGATAATGCGGGTGAAAAACCCGCACGCCGGAAGACCAAGGGTTCCTGTCCAACGTTAATCGGGGCAGGGTGAGTCGACCCCTAAGGCGAGGCCGAAAGGCGTAGTCGATGGGAAACAGGTTAATATTCCTGTACTTGGTGTTACTGCGAAGGGGGGACGGAGAAGGCTATGTTAGCCGGGCGACGGTTGTCCCGGTTTAAGCATGTAGGCGGGAAGTTTAGGTAAATCCGGACTTCTTTTAACGCTGAGGTGTGATGACGAGGCACTACGGTGCTGAAGTAACAAATGCCCTGCTTCCAGGAAAAGCCTCTAAGCATCAGGTAACATCAAATCGTACCCCAAACCGACACAGGTGGTCAGGTAGAGAATACCAAGGCGCTTGAGAGAACTCGGGTGAAGGAACTAGGCAAAATGGTGCCGTAACTTCGGGAGAAGGCACGCTGATATGTAGGTGAAGTGATTTACTCATGGAGCTGAAATCAGTCGAAGATACCAGCTGGCTGCAACTGTTTATTAAAAACACAGCACTGTGCAAACACGAAAGTGGACGTATACGGTGTGACGCCTGCCCGGTGCCGGAAGGTTAATTGATGGGGTTATCCGTAAGGAGAAGCTCTTGATCGAAGCCCCGGTAAACGGCGGCCGTAACTATAACGGTCCTAAGGTAGCGAAATTCCTTGTCGGGTAAGTTCCGACCTGCACGAATGGCGTAATGATGGCCAGGCTGTCTCCACCCGAGACTCAGTGAAATTGAACTCGCTGTGAAGATGCAGTGTACCCGCGGCAAGACGGAAAGACCCCGTGAACCTTTACTATAGCTTGACACTGAACACTGGTCCTTGATGTGTAGGATAGGTGGGAGGCTTTGAAGCGTGGACGCCAGTCTGCGTGGAGCCGACCTTGAAATACCACCCTTTAATGGCTGGTGTTCTAACGTAGACCCGTGATCCGGGTTGCGGACAGTGTCTGGTGGGTAGTTTGACTGGGGCGGTCTCCTCCTAAAGAGTAACGGAGGAGCACGAAGGTTAGCTAATCCTGGTCGGACATCAGGAGGTTAGTGCAAAGGCATAAGCTAGCTTGACTGCGAGAGTGACGGCTCGAGCAGGTGCGAAAGCAGGTCTTAGTGATCCGGTGGTTCTGAATGGAAGGGCCATCGCTCAACGGATAAAAGGTACTCCGGGGATAACAGGCTGATACCGCCCAAGAGTTCATATCGACGGCGGTGTTTGGCACCTCGATGTCGGCTCATCACATCCTGGGGCTGAAGTAGGTCCCAAGGGTATGGCTGTTCGCCATTTAAAGTGGTACGCGAGCTGGGTTTAGAACGTCGTGAGACAGTTCGGTCCCTATCTGCCGTGGGCGCTGGAGAATTGAGGGGGGCTGCTCCTAGTACGAGAGGACCGGAGTGGACGCATCACTGGTGTTCGGGTTGTCATGCCAATGGCATTGCCCGGTAGCTAAATGCGGAAGAGATAAGTGCTGAAAGCATCTAAGCACGAAACTTGCCCCGAGATGAGTTCTCCCTGAGACTATAAGTCTCCTGAAGGAACGTTGAAGACGACGACGTTGATAGGTCGGGTGTGTAAGTGTAGCGATACATTGAGCTAACCGATACTAATGAACCGTGAGGCTTAACCTTACAACGCCGAAGGTGTTTTGGCGAAAGACAGACATCGAAATTCAGCTTGATTACAGATTACATCAGAACGCAAAAAGCGGTCTGATAAACAGAATTTGCCTGGCGGCTGTAGCGCGGTGGTCCCACCTGACCCCATGCCGAACTCAGAAGTGAAACGCCGTAGCGCCGATGGTAGTGTGGGGTCTCCCCATGCGAGAGTAGGGAACTGCCAGGCATCAAATAAGTGAAGAAGCCCATCCTGACGGATGGGCTTTTTTGCGTCTGCGTGTTTTTCCGGAAACAGGCGGATGAACCGGACTGAATGTATGTTGTAGGCCTGATAAGCGCAGCGCATCAGGCACTCCCGACGGCATTTTGCCGGATGCGGCGTCCCGCCTTGTGCCAGACCCGGAATTTGTCCATGCCCTCACTTTGCAAACATTCTTGATTTCCTCATTAGGCTGCTCCCTTTAATACCCAGTCTGAATTTCCTGTATTACTCCCCCGAAAATATCAGGATCTCCCGCGGCAGTTACGTGTACCTTTATCTATGAGTGAGAGTCTATCCGGAGAATAAAGTGCTCGGAAAAATGGTATTAAACTACATGCCAGGGCTAAAAAATTTATTAGCGTACGATAAAAGCTGGCTAAAACATGATGTTAAAGCCGGGTTATCCGTTGCTGCCGTAGCACTACCGGTTGCGATTGCTTATGCTGAGTTGGCGGGAGTCGGGGCTATAGTCGGGCTATATTCCTGCGTGTTGCCAATGCTAGCTTATGCGCTATTTGGTTCTTCACGCCAGTTGATTGTTGGTCCTGATGCTACGACCTGCGCGGTGATTGCGGCCGTTGTGGTTCCTCTTTCTGCCGGAAACTCAGAACTTCACTGGCAATTGACGATTGTCATGACTGTGATGATGGGAGGATGGTGCCTACTTGCCAGTAAATTTCGCCTGGGTGCTCTTGCTGACCTGCTTTCTCATCCCATTCTAACGGGTCTGCTTAACGGTGTTGCCGTGACGATTATTGTTGGGCAACTCGGTAAGGTGCTGGGGATTACGCTTGATGAAGAGCAAGTGATTGAGAAGATCATTGCCCTGCCAGGCCGACTCTCAGAAATTCATTTCTTAACCTTAGGGATCTCTATCTTAACGTTAGCTATTTTAATGGCGATCAAAACGTTTCGTAGCCAATGGCCAGCACCGTTGATTGCCATTGTGATAACAACGGCGCTGGTCTGGATCACATCTGCACAGCAGTATGGTATTGCCACTATTGGGGGGGCGGGCTTTCAGTCTGGTTTGCCTGTCGTCCACTGGGGCTCGTTTAAGCCAGGTCTGGCGCGTGATTTATTGATCCCCGCACTGAACCTGGCTCTAGTCAGTTTTGTTAGCCTGATGCTGACCGCTCGCAGTTTTGCCGCGAAAAATGGATATGAAATAAATGCTGATGCTGAGTTCAGGGCGTTGGGGGTTGCGAATCTGATGTCTGGTTTATCTCAGGGGTTTGCGATTAGCGGAGCCGATTCCCGGACTGCGGTAAATGATTCCACGGGAGGGAAAAGCCAGCTGGTTTCCGTTGTTGCAGCCTTAATCATCGGAATCGTTGTGGTATTTTTCACGCAGCCATTACAATTTATTCCGGTCTCTGCATTAGGCATTGTTCTAATATATGCATCGTGGTCATTGATTGATTTACGCGGACTCTGGAATCTAAGGCGAAGAAATAAGCCTGCATTTCGCCTGGCGTTCTTCACCTTTGGTTGTGTTCTGGTTATTGGTGTTATTCAGGGGATTGCCCTTGCGGTATTGCTTGGCCTGTTGCAGTTCCTGCGCACAGTTTTTCGTCCTACTGAACACTTATTGGGAATTGACGAAAATGGGATGATTCACTCATTAGGTAATTCAACCGATGTGAAAATGATCCCCGGCGTGTTGATATACCGATATAACTCACCGCTGACCTATTTTAATGTGGCTTATTTTAAACGCCGCGTTTTGAATTTAGTCGATGGGGCAGTGTTACAACCGAAATGGGTGGTCATTGACGCCGTGTCTTGCTTTACCTATTCAGATATCAGCGTCCTGGCAACCATTAATGAGTTAAAGCGGGACCTGAAAGGTCGACAGATTAAGTTAATTCTTGCAGGGCGTAAAACCGAGTTAACACGCTGGTTTAAGGATAGTCGACCAACAATGAAAGATGACGACATGATTCTGGCGCCAGACCTTTATTTGGCGCTCCGGTTCATTCAAAGCAAAGAAAGCATGAATGAGGATGAACCCAGCGTTGTTGAATAAACCAAATTTAGGAAAATGCTCAGGCTGGATATTGGCCGGAATCCAGACAGCGAGAAAACCAGCCCGTGGCTGATTTTGCGCAACCAACAAAACGCCGGGGCCCTCTGTTTATATCCGAACCTCATGGGGGGGGAGTGGAATCAGGTTTATAAGCAACTGATGGCGGTGAATCACTTTCCAGCTTGGCCATATCTGCCGTTTGCCATAGAAGAAAATGGTTGCCCTGGCCTACGGTTAAGCACGTCAGAAATAGAGGTGTGCCTGATACCGCTGCATTTTTCAGAACCATGATGGTTCCCTGAGAAGGTTAAACTGTCGTCATGGGTGAGGCGTTGATGCTTCGAATGGTATTTGTGGTTACACAACGCACTGGCGCAGTGACCAGAGAGGGGAGCTCCTGGCGGCGAATAATCGAATGGAGTTCGATGGAGACTCCGTTTCTCCAATAGCAAAAAACCCGCCATGGGCGGGTTTTTCTAAATAGTGGTGCCGGACTCGGAATGGATTTTGTTTTGTAATTGCATTGATTAGAATGGTTTTTATCTTGTTCCATAAACGTTGAGGCCCCCATTAAGGCCCCCTTCTGCAAAGGGTCAAAATTTGATGGTTGAACAGGAACTTTTACATCCATCTGAATACTATTTGATGGCAAGGTATAGTGATCTACTACGGAATCGCAGTGAGCACCATCCATGTTTGAAAATGATACCATAATTTGGTTCCTTACTGTTTAGTGGGCAACGCCCCTGGATAGTGTTTCGCGATAATGTCGTTCAGCTTATCGACCAGCTCCGATCGCCTGAACGTGATATGGACAGTTCCCTTCTGAAAATACTTAATCACAGACATCTCATCCTCATAACGGGTGCTATGCCTGTTCTCATGGATATGGTCGCTTAACCGGCGCGTGACGTCGGCGCGATTGTCGGGGATGGCCTTCCCATCCAGCAGCATCAGCATGCGCTCAAGGTCCGTTAACCGGTCACGCTGCCAGCCCCAGTTCAGACCAAATCCCCACCGGTCATATTTGACAAGCCCCGTCACGATGATTTTCCCGCCAAACCTACAGGGGCTGTTTGTCTTAAAATTCCAGCTCAGACCTTTAAACACGTTAATCACACCTCGTTCAAACACCTCACCTTTATTCAGATGCAGTTGTTCGAATGTGTTGAGAATATTCTCTTCACTGATAGCCGGAATATCGTCTTTCTCCAGGCTGTTGTACCACTCGTCGCGGACCTGTGCGTCCATGAGCGCCAGCATTCCCGAGCGTTGCATCAGATCCCGCCATATACCACGATCGATATTGCGAGTAATGGCTTTCATGGCCGTATCAGTATCCTCCATCAGCCAGCAGTCGTAGCTGTATTGCCGCATTCCCTATTCATTCGCTTTACCACCGCCGATGCTGCGGGTCAGCGTCGAGATATCGTCAAGTTGTTGTATCAGCGTTTCAATCTGTGCAATCGCGAAATTACGTCCGGTGATGATGCGCTCAATACTGGTAGAACAAATCACATCGGTATGGCCGGTTAACACTTCAGGTTCGGTGAGGGTAAGATCTGACATTTTAATTTCCTTTATATAAAGCAAAGCGCCAGCCGGTAAGGGCTGGGGCTTATAGGTGTGTGGTGAGTATGGTTCGGTGGCTAACAGGTTCTGGTCTGTTGCAGAAGCTGAAGATGGCGGAGATTACGAACATCGTTTCGCGCCTGCTCAATCCAGGGCAACAGCACTGCTGAATCCGTCTTGTCTTCGTCGTTGTCGAAAATAATGCCGGTGTTGCAACTGATGTTGTCCTGCAGCCAGCCAATCAGAATGTTGAGAGCCACTTCGGTGGTTAATTCCGGCATGTAAAAACCTTGTGGTGATTGAGGTGGGGTTACCAGTCAAAGGTTGTAAAACTTGGTAGCACTTCGCCAAAGGCATCCAGATGAACAATGCCAGCGGCGTAGCGACGCATAAGCGTCACTAATAACCGACGGCAGGCTTTTGACAGACCGAGGCGTTTGAGGCGTAAGACCGGAAACGACCACGCGCCCAGGTGGAGCAGATAACCCGAGCCGGTATAACTAATCCATTCAGACTCGCCAAAGTCTTCATGCTGGTGTGAAAGGGTAAACAGCAGAGCATTGTCTTCCGCCGTGATATGTGCAGTGCTGCACTGAATGCCGTTCAGGCGGGCAACGGGCGGAATTGGATCTTCAACAATCAATTTCCCCGGTTCGTCAGCAACGAGAAGCGAATAACCGTTCTGGTTCACCACATTGATCAGGTCGGTCAGTTCAATACCGTCAATGTCTACGACGATCCGGCCCATGTTGAGGGCCAGTACGTTGATGGCATCGGCTTCCACCGTCAGGGACAGCTTCATGGTTGCACCTCACGGTATTTGCCGGTGGTGATGTCGGTAACGGCCCTGTAGCTATGACGGGTCATCAGCCCGGTGGCTTTGCGGGCGCGGAGAATATCGATACTGGTGAGAAGCGGCGACTGAGTTTCCGCGTTAAAACCGCGACGATCAGTGCGTACCAGGTCGTATTTCTCCACGATGAAATTCACCGCGTCGCACAGTGAGATACCGGCATCGATATGCTCTTGGATCACACCATCTTTGCCAAATGGCGTGTCGTTGAGCGTCAGACCGTAGTGACGGTCCAGCAGGTGACTCAGGAGGCGCTGCCAGATCGCCACGGGTGACGGGCGTGGCGAAACCTCCCGTTTCGGAGGAACAGGTTGTGTTTGCATAATGGAAACCTTTACTGGTGAGTTAAACGAAGGAAAACTGCCGGGAGGTTTATTCTGTTGTTGCAGGTGTCGGGTAAATTGCGAGATAGACGTACCCGTGCGAGCCGAGGCTGTCGGCCTCGCATATCAGCCCTTTTGCATACAGCGTGACGCAGTGCTGATGACGGGGATTCAGCTCACCGGAAAGCAGCATCAGCTCCAGTTGCTTCAGCAGTAGCGGGAATGCCTGGTCGAGATGGCGTAAATCCGCGTCGCTGAAGGTGCCGGTGATGCTGGCGCGGTCGTTCAGGTAATGCAGCCGGTTGCCCTCCTGCACCAGACGTGCGCCAAAACAGGGGGTGATATCGCGTTTAAGCCCCCACCAAGGGGCGGCGATATCGTGGTTTACAGGCGGTATTGTATTCGACAATTTTAGCCTTCCTTAAACGTGAATTAATTCAGCGTAACGCTGCGTAATACGACGTACGGGCCGTTGCGGTCCTGACGGTGTTCTGCGAAGACGGCGAGCACGCCGCTGATATCCTGCACTTCCCGACCTGCGTAGTGGCAGATGCTGCCGGACCATGTGTATTTGCCGGCACAGAAGCGAAACAACCGGGACTGCGGATGCTGGCGGTATATCGCCATCGCCTGGCGTTTGCTGATGATTTTCATCGTTATTCTCTCCTTAAAGCCACCCTCTCTCAGCAAACGAGACGATCTCCATGCCGCCCACCACCAGGTGATCAAGCAGTCGGATATCAACCAGCTCCAGCGCCTGCTGAATACGCGTAGTGACCTGACGATCTGCATTGCTGGGTTCGGCAAGGCCTGACGGGTGGCAATGCGCCACAATGACAGCGGCACAGTTATGCTTCAGACCGGCCTTAACCACCTCGCGGGGATGGACCTGCGTATGATTGATGGTGCCGGTGAAGAGCGTTTCGTGGGCTATCAGACGATGCTGGTTATCGAGGAAGAGTACAGTGAATACTTCACGCTCCAGTGAGGCGAGTTGCAGACGCAGCCAGTCACGAACGGCGGTGGTGGAGGTAAAGGAGGCGCCGGGCTCGCGTAACTGGCGTTCCAGCAGGGTCAGCGCACGTCGGATAGTGCGCTGTGCGGCGGGAGATATTCCCCCGCTGTCGGGGGGGCAAGGGGTTATATTCATTGGCTTTTCCTTTATGTTGACCCGTCCGGGATTGATGTGTTGTACAGTTTCACGGCAACGACGAACTCGTCGTGCTGGGATTCAAACCATGACCAGATAGGGAAGAGAGAGGTGCCCGTCAGAAAATGCAGGAAGAGTTCGTCGGTCACAACGTCTCCGTCCTCATCCCTGACCGTTATTTTCCCCAGCGCATCCCACAGGGTATTCAGGTGAGACAGTTCATACGACATGGCGGGATGCTCAGTCGATGATGTGCATGATGGCGCTGCATTCCGGGTGACTGAGCGCGTAATCCCGCAGGCGGTAGTAGTGCTCCGTCATGGCATCGCATTCGGTGCGCATGGCATGGTGGCTGTAAGTCATCAGACAGACGGCAATCCCCGCAGCGTCGGCACTGAGTTCACCGCCGTTGCCGTTCATAGTGTTGAACAGCGACCACGGTTCATTGTTCTCCGCTTCCGGGGCCATAAACGCACCACCGTTGCTGAGCGTATAAAAATTCCAGATACCGCCGTTGTAGTCGGCGCAGAAACGGTCCATCCACGCGAAGACCGTCGGCTCAAGGATTATCCACTGCGGTATGCTGCCGAAGTACTGCGGCCAAAAGCCGATGCGCTGCTCGTCCTGTACGAGGGTGGCAGTCAGCGCTGGCGCAGAACCGGCAGGTTGTGGCGGTAACGGAAGGGTATCGTGAAGGTTAATAATGTCGGTCATGTTAGTTTTTCCTTGTTTATTTATCGGGTTGGGGATGCTGGTTCAGCAGGAGTGACGGGCAGGACTGCGCATAGCCATCTTCATCGCACCGTGAGGGCCAGATGCTGTCAGACACAGACAGTCGGCACAGGCTGAGCTCGCCGGGACGGTAGCAAAGATGTCTGCACCAGGCGCAGAGGTCATCGTCGGAGATGGAACGGCAGCCGGACTGGTTTTGCAGGGAAACGGGCCAGACAGCCGTCAGACGGGTATTTGCAGGAATGTGCTGCATCAGCTCAGTGCCTGCTGCAGTTCTTCGGCCATCACCCAGAGCGCGCGGTTGAGTTTGATATCCCCGTCGATACCGTTAACCGCACGAGTGTGGGTACGTTTACCCTGCGCGGTGCGTCCGCTCAGCCCGCCTTTCAGCAACGATTCCTGAATGCGGTTATAAACGGTCCACAGGTCGTCCTGATGGTCCTCATACCGTCGCGGTGTCAGTATCTGCGCTGCGGTCACCGGCTGATATTCTTCACCAAAGCGGTATGTCAGTGCGGCGTTCGCCAGGGCATGTTGCGCGGGTGCTGGTAGTCGAAGTGACTGCATGGCCTCGCGCTTTTCTTCCACCCGATCAAAGACACCGAGCACTTCATAAGCCCCCTCAATCACTTTCCCGGCCACATCGCCACGATGCGGTACACGAATTTCACCGAACGACTGTCCGCAGACGAGCCCGTTGGTGCAGATGGCTCTGAACAGCCCCGGCAGCATCTGGTATGAGCTGCTACCATCGTGCGAGTTAAGCAAAATGATTTCGGGAACCTGCTGGCCGGTTATCTGACCGGTACGACGCAGGCGCAGCAGATGTTTGGTGTGCTCCCGGCGGTCAGGGTCGCGTACGCGTGACTGGCAGGCGAAGAAGGGTTCAAAGCCTTCGCGTTGAAGATTTTCGAGCAGAGTAATGGTGGGTATGTAAGCGTATTTTTCGCTCCTGGAACCGTGGCGATCTGCACTGAATACGCTGGGAACGACCTGCATCAGTTCTTCGCGGGTTAACGGACGATCGCGACGGATCTGGTTTGTCCGTCCAAAGCGGCTGGCTAGTCTCATGGTAAATTCCTTATTGTTGATTTAACGGCATAAACAAAAAAGCCATGCTCCTGTGGGAGCATGGCTTTTTTGTGTGGTCGCTATTGGGTTAAGCTGTGGTGTGTCAGTGTTTGGGGATCCCGTGGCTGAGCAGATAGCGGTTAAGCCATTCCCCGGCACTGGCTTCAAAATTCCAGGCCCGCCAGATTAACGTCCCCTCGCTGTCGCGAATAACCAGCCGAAAGTGCGTACCCTGGTCATCTTCTATAGTGACGTTGTGGTAAAGCGTGACCACGGCTTCAGCCTGTCGGCGGGTGAATTGCCCTGGCGGTAACGACGTATCGTCAGTGACTTGCATATTCAGTTCCTGATGAATGGCATAAAACAAAATGCCCCGCTCAGTGAGCAGGGCATCAGTGGGTTAAGTGTGTGGCAATAAGCTGCAGTATCTGTTCCATGAGCGCTGTGATTAAGGCACCTGCGAGCAGGGTTGCCGCCTGTCTGGCGATGTAAATACTGTCTTCGTCATAGCCTTCTTCGCGGAAGTGGTCTTCCACAAACTGCTGCGCCCGGCTGCTGGCGCACCACGTCAGCACCTGACGCAGGGTGTTGAGCACGATTTTCAGGAATGTCATTGGGTCAAATCTCAGAGGGGGGATCCGGATGAATCTGGGGCACAAGGAATGCCCCGGCCGGATAATAAGAGGAGAGCTGCGTTACTGCGGTGACGGAGACTCCGGCGGCACAGGGGCCTGACCATGAATAATGCGGTGCTTCGCCAGTGCCTGCGGCATATCGTTGATGCAGTATGTAATGTAGAAGACGTTGAGCACCACGGTATAAAACGCATTCATCTTCAGGTCAAACCGGAAGGTGTTCAGCGCATAGTGTCGCAGTGCTGCTCTGGCCTTAAAGGCCCAGACGATGTACATCACGCCGCAGGTGAGCGACAGAATGCCGCTTAAGGCCAACAGTGTATCGCTGCCCGTGTCGTAGCCCGCCAGGTCCGGTGAGGCCATCACGCCGAACTGTCGTCCGAGCCCAAAACAGACGGCGAGCCAGATGATAAACAGATTGCCGCAAACCGGATATCCGGTGGTGTCGCTGATAATCTGCTGTTTTCGGTACAGCCACAGTAACGGCCAGATGCCGCAGGTGGCGACGGTGAGTAGAACAAAATGCAGGGTTGGCGTCGTCAGTCGCTGGCTGAGTGTCGAAATGTCGGTCATATCGTATTGTCCTTGATTGATTTTGCTGTAAACCGGGGATGCGCCGGGTTACCCGGCGGTCAGTGTCGTGCATTCGGGCATATCAGCCAGAACCTTGTGAACGTTTCCAGCCGAAGGGGTAAAGTGCCCCACCTGTTTGTCGTTGACGTAAATCTCAAACGACGTTGCTTTTCTGATGGCATCAATGAACGACAGCCAGGCGTTGTCGCCGTTACGCCAGCCCAGAGAGGACGGCAGGGGGAACGTCTGGTCATCCGTGACGACGGTGATGGCGGTTTTCTCATCCTGTGAATCGGCACCGCTGCCGTCAGGCAGGGTGAGCATGACGTGATGCTGCAGGATATTCTGGTCGTCAGGGTTGCCGGTGCAGTTCAGGTTCATCATCACGTTTTCCGGGCTGGTGATGATGTACTCGGTGACGCCCATACCGAAGCCACTGCTCCACATATTGGGGACCGCCTGTGCCGTGATGGCAAAGGTCAGTAATCCTGCTGACAGGATGGCGTGCATGAATCGCATGGTATTTTTCCTTCTCAGTCAAAAATGTTGTTGGGGGGCAGCCGTGTTACATGAGTTGTTTACCCACGACGATAAGTCCGGCCAGCCAGCCGATATACTGTGGGCCCACAAGCCAGAACAGACGGGCCTTGAGTAATCCGGTCATTCCTTCGCGGGTGTATACCGCATCCGGCATCAGCCATTGTCGAAGAGCAGCACCGACCGTCATACCGGCTCCGGGCCCAAGCGTCATCCAGAACAGATATTCCATTCCCTGACCAAAACTGCGTATCTCGCCGGTACTCCCGAACACGTTAAACAGCACGACCACAAGCGCGATGGCGAAGGCAATCGCGAAATATTTAATGACAAGCGCCATGTTCAGATTTCCTTATTTTCTGCACTGCTGAGCAGCGCTCAGCATGTTGTCCATGAAGCGCGGGGGGACATAACCGTATTGCTGGTTCATTTTCTCCAGCTCCCCGTGCGTATATTTCGTTTTGAGGTCATCCCGGATACATCCGCAGACGGCGGTAGTACCGCCGCCTGATTTGCATCCCCGGATAAACTCGCGTTCATTTTTGTCGCCACAGCCGCTCAGGGTTACGGCAGACAACATCAGGGTGAAGAGCAGCAGAGGGCCTGCGACAGGTTTCACGATTTGACTCCTTTGGGTCTGGATGGATGTTCAGGGTGTTGTTCCCTGAAGGTGTGAATGACATCACTGATAAAGCGAAAGTGGGGCAGTGCGCTGATAAATCCCTCTTCAGTAATGAGCGAACTGATTTCGCTCCGGCGACGGAAGGTTTGCTCTGAGAGTGAGGCCGAGATAATGTCTTCCAGCCGGAACACCCGAAGGCTCCCCCGGCAACAGACGACCAGATACCAGTGCTGATGCCGGTAAATCAGGCGGTAAGGCTCCTGCTCATCGTGACGGACACCGCCGACCAGCAGACTGACCACCCGGTGATGACAAATGGCTTCGGCCAGACGATGAAAACTGTCAGCCTGTGTCCATGCTGGCGGTAAGTCGTGCCAGATAAAGCAGGGTGAGGTGCCCGTTTCATTCATCAGCAGGTGCATCAGTTGCCGGTTCTGCGACGGGATAATGCGTGCGATACCGGTACTGCGGGCAAAGGAAACGGCCCCCGGAGAGTGATCACGCGTGGCGCTCTCACTGAGCCGATACGTGCCGTTCTCCCCGATAATGTCGAGGTGGACCAGCCGTTGATGTAAGTCACGACGCAGGGTGCGTATCGATACACCAAACTCACCGGACAGTGTCTGAAGGGTCAGCGTTTCTCCGGCCATTAACCGGCTGATAATGACCGACAATCTGACGGCCAGCCGGTCGTAGCGGGCCTCTTCATCGGGTCGTTGCATGGACGCTCCGTGTGCGATAAATAGGTTGATATTTCATGCGGTTATTATGCGGGCGGGGAGGGACACGTTATGTCCATCCCCCGTAATGGCGGAAAAGAAAAAGTAAAATTCATCTTTCAGTAAACAGGAGAATTAACAAAGGGTTAGTGCCAGGTAGCTGAAATGACGACAGCATGCTGACACGCCCTGTCATCAGTCGTGCCGTAGCGAGTACGGTCAGCGGCTCAGGCTTTGTGCAGGATGGGCTGACCCTTATTAACGTTACGGTGCACTGAAGATATGCTCGCACTGCGTGCAGCCGTATTCATCAAAGACGGTACCGTCCAGTTGTTCTCCGGCCAGAGAGCCTGCCACCGCACCAGCACAGGCGCCGGACAGAAAACCAATGAGGCCTCCGGCTATCGTACCGACAACCGGAATGACTGAACCTATCAGCGCACCGGTGGAGGCTCCTTCAAGCCCGGCAATGCCTCCGGCTGTTGCGCCAATGACCCCACCCGTCTTTTTACCCACATGGCGCAGTCGTATGTTTTGCGAACCGCAATTCGGACAATGCATTTCTTTCTCCCTTATTACTGGCAATAAATAGCCGCCTTCATGAGCTGGCGGACCGTGTATCAGAGAGACCTGGGTACCGGAACAGAAAGCATAGCTGTGACTTAGCGCGAGAAGCATACGCACGGGTATTTTGTGGGACAGTTGACCCGGGAGAAGGAATAACGACGGTAACAGGGTATCGGGACCCCGTTTGTTCTTACTGGACACATTAACCTCCGTGAGTGAAATAACAAAACGGCAGCACTTCTGCTGCCGTTCTCACACCGGTAATATAGGTCTGAAATTATTTTGAATGTCATTTCTGGTCTGTATTACTGCCTCCGCTCACCTTGTTTTTAGCGCAAAGCCCTCACTCACCACCACAGGTTTTTCGGTAATGGTCATTAATCAGCATTTCCAGCATATCACTGATGCGAACTCCGCTACGTTCTGCCATAAAGTCCAGTCGAGTTTTTGTTTCGTTCTTCAGGTACGTATTGAGTGCTTTTTTATCGGTACGGGACTGACGTAATTTTTGCTGGTTCCAGGCTTTATTCAGGTTCAGAAGGAATAAACGCTTTGTATCCGGTGCATCGTCCCATAAGTCGATCGCCGTGCGCAGGGCTAAATTGCGTTCAGAATGACTCAGGGGGGTAAACCAGGTACTCATTCCTGGCGTTGAAATATTTAATGAGAGCCCGATAGTGGGCGCATTTCTTTCTTCCTGAAGCGATTTGAGGCTGTTCCATGCCCACAGTACCGCGTCTTCTTCATTAGGTAACCATTTCAGCGGAGCTGGTTTGCTGTAAATATTTTTCCACTGGTCTTTCAGCCTGTCCATGACCTGGCGCTTGAGATGATTTACCGGTGGGGTCGGAATAATAATGTTGTCGAAAAAAGAGATGATAATATTAATTCTTTCCTGGTGGCTTGTCGGAGATACACTCAGATTCATTCGCTGATACCAGTTCTTTCCGAACTCTGCATTTGCTGGTTTGTCAATACCAAGTTCGTAGTCTCCGGCCTTGCAAATATACGCCCATAACCAGAATGTTGCCCGTTCATCCTGTTCTAGCCAGTCAAAACTTTCCAGCGGAAGGATGTTTTCATCACGGGCTGTTTCCATATCAGAAAAAAGTCTTGCCCGCTGTTCTGCATTCGGTATGAACTGATTAATCAGTTTGTTGAGTGCCTGTCGACAACTTTCTGCATCCTGGTGAGGAATGTCACGGGTGTTAATTATTTTATTAATACCCAGCCACCCGGCATAAAAAGCACAGACTCTCAGGTCACGGGTTTTTATAAGATGTTGTCTGCCATTGTCGTAATGTACAACCATTGTGGATACCTGTAATCGTAAACTACATAGTAGTGGTTATGGTGGTGATTGTTGTAGCTACACAGTATCACGATGATGGTTTTATCGTCACTTAAAAACACATCTGGTAGTCATCGTGAGGTTTTATTGTTGATTTATACTGGTTTTGACAAGGTTTTACCATGGTTTTAAAGTTGTCATTTTCTTTGTTTATCTCTCAGATGCTTCTCTGTTTACTGGATGAGTATCGTCTCAATAGGTTATCTTGTTCTCCTGCATGCTTTCGTTTTCATCCCCATCATGGTGCCTGGTTCGCTTCAGGGGGCATTTCTGGTATCAGGTCGGGCTGCCATGAGGTATTTCCATTTTGTTGCTCATAATCAGGATTGAGGGCTTCTGCGGGCAGTGATGATACGGGGTTAATTTGATTGAGGTTATTTGATATGACGTGGTGTCTATTTTCATGTTATTGAAAAAAGATAATTCCAGAGTAACTGATGCAGGCGTTTGTTGTAGGTAAGTGCTGTATGGCGTGGTTATCTTCATAGCTATTGTTATGCCTGGCGTGTTGGATTGGTATTAATATATTAAAGAAGGGGTCTTATCATTTGTAACAGTAATCGATGATGTGTTATCAGTAAGTGGGTTATGCCTGGGAGGTATTATTATCTGAAGGTATTCACTAAGGGGATAGTACTATTGGATGGTATCCATTGAGCAATCATTGCCATCAGGTAAGAAATACACCATTCAATGTAGTCACAACCTGAATGTTTAGCACTCATTAAAAATCTATCATTAAGAAAACAGAATTGAATTGAGTCGATATTACCATTGACTAGTCCTCGTCAGGATAAAAGTGAAGATGATTAACATCAGTAATCTAATAATCATAACGACAGGGTGGTTACTGGTTAACAGTAACGTTTTGGGTGAATGGTCATGCCTGAAAATCAGCAGGTGAGTATCAATGGTTTATTACTGGTCTGCGTATTAGTGATGAGCGTTAAATGCTCAGTCAGTGAACTAACCTGTAGTAAGCCTGTCGGTATTGCTCTGTCTGCCTGATATTGACGCTTACAATACCTGTCAGTTACAGATACTACGGTGACCCGTTATCCCTGAAAGTTTTTTGATATGTGTAAACAAGGCCATTGGTAACGACTGTAAACGGGGCATTATCCGTGTTGGTGATAATAGTCATGATTGTATCGTAAACAGAATAACCCGATTGAGGTGACGTGGAATAGGGTGATTATCCTGGTAATCACCGCAAGCTATTTAATAAGTAATTGAGCGCTGTAGTGTCTTATACCGCCATAGCTTCCTGTGAGCCTGCATAAGCGCATTGAATAACACGATAGTGGAAATCTGTGGTTAGTATGAATATGGCGCTCCTGATGCGTTACAGGGCGTTTTAGCAGTAGTCCCGATAACGATTATTTATCGGGCTTATTGAACGGGGTAATAATATCATGACAGCAATGAGGGACTGGTACAGGGGCTCTTGCCCCGGGTATATACATCCCTCTGGGGTAATATTTGCTTTTCAGGGTAACCACAACCTATTTTGGGTCCAGGTCAATACAAGGGCATCGCAATCTTCAGCTGCTTCTGTAAGCCAGAATTGCAGCGACTTAACAGTTTCGATCTTCGCTACTGGCCTGACATTGCCGGGATCATTCGCTCACTGGGGATGGAAGAGGTGGAGGTAACATTCAGGGATGAAGCGACAGAGGCAATTATCAACGCCCGCAGACCTTCACAGACGGATTTCTTCAGAGCGTTATTCGATAACATCAGTAACCAAAAAACCGGGGATTACTACGCCTTGTCACGGAGTTTTAAACTCTCCGATACAGCACTGGCGACGATTTGTAATATCACCCGTGATTTGCCACCCGATGAACTCGTTGACGCCGCTTATGTCAAGCGTACCCGCCATCGTCTAACGGGAAGACTGTTTTTTCGCAGCCTTCGGGTCACCCGGCATTAGAACCGATTTCTGAGAGGCGATTACCCTTTACGCAATCATTCTGCCAGCCACGATATTTTACTGAAGCCAGCCGTCTCTGAGGGATCGACTGGCGGACTCGCTGAAGGCAATAAGTTTTTTTTAACAGCACCGGTAATGGTTATGAACGATAACCCACCGGAGTCCATTTTAATGAGTTACACATACGACCCTTACTGGCAGCAACGCATCGCTGATACCTTCAGTTGCGCTCTTAACGCTTACACCCGCTTACTGGCCCTGCGTGTTGACCTCCGTCTGCCGGATACGCCAGCGGCCACCGATGCTGCTGTTATCTCCCGCTTCACCGATTCCCTGAAAGCCCGGATTGATGCCCTTCAGACGCGTCAACGTCGCGAGGGCAAACGCGTCTGGCCGACCACGCTGCGTTTTATCTGGGCGCGGGAGTTTGGTGAAATCAAAGGGAAGAAGCATTACCACGCGGTGCTGTTGCTGAACCGCGATACGTGGTGCGGACCGGGAGATTACAAAGACCCGGATTCGCTTGCAGGTATGATTAAACAAGCGTGGTGCAGCGCCCTGAAGGTGGATGCACAGGCGCATGCCGTTCTGGCTCGTTTCCCGGCGAGTCCAGTCTCATGGTTGACACGTGGCGATGGTGCTCAACTGCAACAGGCCCTGTCGCAGGCGGCCTATTTAGCCAAGCTGGAGACCAAAATCACCGGTGACGGTGAGCGTAACTTCGGTTGCAGCCGTGGCTGAGCCAGACATATCTCGATTCATCAGGCCTGATTGTGCGGGCCGGGTAATTTTTTACAACGTTCCCCTATCCTCTGAGGCGAACCGGTAACCCCATGATTCAACCACCACCGGACGTCTCCCGATAGCCATATCCTCAGAGGGAGAAAAATACCATGACCACGTTGAATACGAATATTAATGCCAGCCCTGACACACTGCTTTCAGCTCAGGACCCGCTTATCGACATGACCTTTATCACCACGTTTACCGGGATGACCGACAAATGGTTTTACAAACTGATTGGCGACGGGTTGTTTCCGAAACCCATCAAGCTGGGGCGCAGCTCCCGCTGGCGCAGAAGCGAGGTGGAAGCCTGGATGCAGCAGCGTATTGCTGATTCCCGTGGCGTCTGAGCAGGGAGGATATCTGAATGGAAAAACGACGCCGCACTCAGCCACAGGCCATCCCGGTTCGCTGGACGTGTCCCCGTTGCCGGCGACAGTACTGTGGCGCCAGACCCTGTCCCGTTTGTTTCAGACCCACCGACGCACCTGCGCAACCGTAACCTTTCTGTATTCCGGTGCCGACCACCAACCGTACCGACCCGCTAACGCATAACTGAACCGCCATTCACCCTGCCACGCTGCCCGTACCGGGACGGCTGACGCCTGCGTGTCGTCTGGCGGTAAGGAGAGTACCACTATGTATGCAAAATCGTTTATGGCTCTGGACGGCAACGGCCGTCTCACGGGAGCCATAACCGCGCAGACCGCGCCGTATGACCGCTACAGCTGCCATCTGTGTGCCAGTGCCCTGCAGTACCATCCTGAATACGACACCGAACGTCCGTGGTTTGAACATCATGCAGCAAAGCTTTCGGAGAACGGTCGACAGCACTGCCCGTATGTAAAGCCCGGGGTGAGGGAGACCCGCCATATCCGGCAACTGCAGTCTTATGTACCGGAAGCCCGTCCCCTGGTTTTCTACGCAGACTGGCACTGTCACGGCTGCGGCAGTGATTACCACGGTGAGCGCTACTGCCTCACCTGCCGGACGGGCGAGCACAGTGATGTGCGTGCTGATACCAACCGGATAGAGGAAGTGACGGCATGCGCATGCTGAAATGTTATCTGGCCAATGACCGCGAAGGCCACTTCGCGACAGCCGGGGAGGCCGTGAGTGCGCCGGGGCAGATATGGAGCTGCGCGTCCTGCGGCTGTCGACTGGTGCTCCATGCGGGGACATACGGGGAGCCGCCGTGGTTTGAACATGACCAGCAGAGCGTGGCCCGGCATGTGCTGATGGCCTGCGCCCACCTTGACCCGGAAGTGAAAACCGAAGCCCGGCACCGAAAGCTGCGCAGTCTCATCAACGGGCTGGAAGCGACGGTAATGGTGCTCTCCTGGTACTGCGTGTGGTGCGGCGACCATTACCAGGGCGTGAAGCACTGTCCCCGGTGTCTGACTGGTATCTACAGCATCGAAGAAGCGCACTGGCAGAGAAACTACTGCTGCAGTACCAGATAGTTCCCCGTCTTTATGAACCAGATACCGCCGTAGAGGCGGTGTCCTCCCTGATTTAACCTAAAGAGAGTCTGCATTATGAATCATTCTTACATACGGGCGTCTGATGCTGTCAGCGCGGATGCCGTCAGCACGCGTGCATTTCTGCAACAGGCCGTTGACCATTACCCGCGACTGGCGGCATTCAGCTTTACGCTGGCGCTACCGTATCGTGAAGCCATGAGCGAATACCGGTCATTGATTCTGCGTTTTCACTCTGAAGTCTGGCAGCGCACCGGCGAATATTCGCGCCAGCGTCAGCAGGCACGACATCGTTCACTCCCGACGCTGTTACGCTGGATATGGGAGACGGCCAGCGCACCGGAGTGCAAAATGGTGCTGCTGCTCAATCTCGATACGCTGGGTACAGGGCGAAACCTGCAACTGACCGACAGTGCGCCTCCGGGGCTTAACGCCATCATCGCCGACGCATGGCAAAAGGTGACCGGTACCGCCTGCACTGACGGCGTAACGAGTATGACGCAGATCATTATTAACCGCGTCGCTCAGGGAGTCTTCGCAACACCCTTTAACCAGCTTACCGTGCATGTTAAGGCCATGTCAGAGCCAATAGCAACGGCCAGAACGGGGATGATTTGTCCGTGAAAGTAATAGCTTCTCTAATTAATGGGGGAGTTATCCAGGTCTTCCCCGGTGTCTGCAGCGCCGATATAATCCCTGAATGAAAAAAGCTCACGATACCTTACCCCCGGAACAAACCGTCACAGCACTTGCGCATTTCGCCTGGTGCGCCCTTGTCGCCTTACGTACCGCTCAGCAGGATGGTCAGGCATTGTCGCCACTCAGCACGCATGCATTTATACTGCGCTGGTTAACGGTGGCGTATAAGCAAAAACGGTTTCCACGTGCAATCGCATCTGATATTGAGGGATTGCTGACGCTGGGGCGTAACAAAGGCCTTGCCGCCAGCTTATTCAGTCGTCTGGAATATCTGTGGTCTTCGTGCACCGGACCGGTGTCAGCGCAGTCGGATTTGTATCGGCTGACGTACGCAATTGAACAGCTTAAATCGCGGGGCTGGGTCAATGCAGCGGTGAGTGACAGGGACTGGGACAATGAAACGCTTCTGGTCCTGGAATACAGCGATGCGAATGCACTGCTGGTAAGGAAGTCGGCACTGACCTGCGGATTTTCGGATGGAGGGAAACTCGTTGCGCCGGTTGAGTTTCTTGTGAATGGCGACTTGTCAGCCTGTATGGCTGTTTTTGCGGCTCATACACTGTCGGCTGTCATGCTGGAGTCGAATCGGATCGTGTTACAACCTTGAGCAGTAAAACAACCGTTCTCAACCCGCAGCAAAGCTCATCACTGTCCACGTCTGTCTTTCTGTAAACCGAACGGGTGTTGTTCCTGGTCGCGCTAATGCACCGGCGGCTGAGATATTCATATCGCTGGTACAGGTATGAGATATGCGTAAAGTCCGGGCGTTGCAATTCCTTTAATCTGAAAAAAATAAATAAGCCCGGTTTACGTGAATAATAAGAAATGATGGAAACCTGAAACTGTCGCCAGTTTTTCACATGCTCAGTCACGTCCAGCTTCTCAATTTCTGATAAAAGTACAAAATCAGATATTTCACGTGACTGGTGATATTTTGTACAAATATACACCCTAAGCCAAATTGATCATTTTCTGTGCATCCTTATCCCGCGGGGCCTGAAGGGTTATGGTGTAAAATTCTTATAAATCAGAAAGATGATATTTTTTTGTTAAAAGCCAGGAATGTAAATCTTTGTTACATTTTTTCATTTTCGATCTGGCAGGGAACGTTCCCAAACTCCAGCCATTGGGCCTTATCCGAAATTTTTCATTTCAGACAAATACCCAGAAAATACAGTGTCGACATGCTGGTGGATGGAATGCGCCCGCTTTTTTTGGTTCCGGGATTTTTATTTACGTCGGATGACGCGAACCGGAAAGTTGTTCTGGCTGGGTAATTTTTTCTTATTTATTTTTCACTGGCATTGACCGTTTCTATCACTCCATAGAACAGGGACAGCCATGTCTAATTCTTCCTTTCAGTCCGAAATCCCTAAAGCGCGTATTAATTTAAAACTTGATTTGCATACCGGTGGTGCGAGCAAGAAAACGGAGCTCCCCCTGAAATTGCTCGTGGCGGGCGACTTCAGTAATGGTCAGGAGTCTGCCCCTTGTCTGAGCGCAAAAAAGTTGATTTGAATAAAAATAATTGTGATTCTGTCATTTCTGAATATTCCCCAAAAGTCAATCTTACCGTTAAAAACACGCTTGCTGATGATGGCAGTGAAGACAACATCAGTCTGACCTTCCGGAGCATGAAGGACTACCAGCGTCGGTGAGACATCCGCGTCATACAACTCTTTGAACGCAGCCACTATCTCACGGGTGGTCATCCCTTTGGCGTACAGTGACAGGATTTGGTTATCCATCCCGGTGATCCGGGTCTGGTTTTTCTTCACCAGTTGGGGCTCGAAGGAGCCGTCACGATCGCACGGCGTACGCAGTTCCAGCGGGCCATCGCCGGTGGTAACGGTTTTTGTGAAATAGCCGTTGCGGGAGTTGGCACCCGGTTTAGACTGATGTTTACCGTAGCCGAGGTGATGGAGCATTTCGGCGTTGAGGCGGCGCTCAACGCTGATTTTTTTCAGCAGGCGATCGAACTGGTTGAGATCGTCAGGGGTTTTGAGATTTTTGGTCAGTTCGTTAGCCAGAGCCTACAACTGTTTTTCGTCCATAAAGTAACCTGCTTTTGATGTTGAATTGAACATATCAAAATCAGGCAATTACACAAACTTGTGTACAGGCTCCATACAGCTAACCCGGCCCGTCACATCGTAATGTCAACCCGTAATGCATAACATCATGCAGCGTTCCATTAATGAGTCGGGAATCATATTCAACCTTCTTGAATCGCCACGGGTAATCTAGACACTTCCGAGCCGTTGATGGACTGACCCCACCCCGGTAGACGATCCTGCCCTATAGTAACGAGCGCATGGCAGACATGTCCCCGTTCTGGATGCTAAATGTTCTGAACAGCGCCGAACTGGTACTGGGGCAGTATCAGCGCCTGCAGCACAGCCCGCCAAGTACTGTGGTTCCGACCTTAATGGGGGCCGCCAGCTGTCAGTAAAGGTCAGTGTCTGACCCCGGAGACACGCGGACAGCCAAGCACCTACCAATCATCTGCTGGTCCCGCGCTAGCAAATCAGCCAGTTGCGTAAAGAAATGCGGCATGTTGTGCCGCTGGTTCTGAATGGTCAGGTTGGCAGCGCGATGACGAATGACATGCTGCCGCAGGCGGCTATCCCGGGAGAAGGGGGAAGGTCTGGCGTGAGTCTTCAGCGGTGAGCTCAATTGCTGCATGGGTCACTACCTTCGCCATATCTTGAGCATACTACCGGAGTAGTCCAGCAACAAAGTGGCCGAACTACTTCCATGGAACGTGGTTCTTCCCGATAAATAATCGTCAATACGGCGCTCGTTTAACGCTTACACATTAAATATTAATTAAGCCTGATTGGATGTTTTTCATTTTTTTTAATTGGTGTGCTTGACCTTCCAGTAACATCAACCTTTAGCCTTGTAAGAAATTGCTACAGCGCCGTTTTCGGATGGGCCGGGGCTGCCTGTGGCGTATGCAAGGATCACTGTTATGAAAATGAAAATTGGGGTTCTGATTGTGTCGGCCGCAATCATCGCCACTGCCGGGATTGCGTTTGCCCGGGATAGTGGCGGCAACGATGAGCCGGCCGCAGCGGCCGCACCTATGGCTCCCCAGGTTCCCGTAGCCGAAGTGCTCTCGCGTCAGATAGTCCCTTCGGCAGAGTTTACCGGTTCATTGGCGGCCCCAAAAACCGTAGAGCTACGCCCACGCGTTGGCGGTACCATCGACGCTGTCAGCGTACCTGAAGGCAGCATGGTGCGTCAGGGGCAGCTGCTGTTCCAAATTGATCCTCGTCCATTCCAGGTGGCTCTTGACAGCGCGCAAGCACGACTCAAGCAGGCAGAAGCGCTGGCTATCCAGGCCAATCGCGATTTTGAACGAGTTGGTCGGCTGGTGAACAATGGCGCGGTATCCCGGAAAGATTACGATGACGCCGCTTCTACACGTCATGCTCGTCAGGCTGAGGTGCAGGCTGCAAAGGCCGAGGTTGCGGCGGCGAAACTGGACTTGTCTTATTCGCGCGTGGTGGCACCGATTACCGGCCGCGTGGATCGCATGCTGGTGACTGAGGGAAATCTGGTCAGCGGCGGTGGTACGGGATCTGCGACGCTATTGACAACGATTGTTTCCGTCAATCCGCTATACGCTTACTTTGATATTGACGAAGCGACGTTCCTTAATTCAGTCAGCAAGGCACGTCCTGACGCAGTTAACAAGGTGGAAGAGCGTTTACCCGTGCATGTTGGGCTGGCGACAGAAAAAGGTTTCCCGCATCAGGGAACGCTCGATTTTGTCGGGAATCAGATCGATCGTAGTACCGGTACTGTCAGGGTACGTGCCGTAATCCCTAACGACGATGGGAAACTGACGCCAGGTGCCTTTGCCCGCGTGCAGCTGGCCACCGGTGCGGCACATCAGGCGATTCTGATTGACGATCAGGCGATAGGGAGCGATCAGGGACGCAACTATGTCCTGGTGGTGGGTGCGGATAATAAGGCGCAGTATCGCCCGATTGAGCTGGGCGCGGTGGTTGATGGTTTGCGCGTGGTCAAGAGTGGCCTGAAAGCCGGTGAGAACATTATTATCAAGGGGCTGGTGCGTCCCGGTATGGCGGTGACGCCGCGTTTGACCCCGATGCAGGCTTCTGGCGCGTCGGTTAGCGAGGGGGAAAAAGCCGGCTCCGTTGAAGGGGGAGGCCAATAATGAAATTCCCACACTTCTTCATCCAGCGGCCTATTTTCGCGATTGTGTTATCGGTGTTTATGCTGATAGCTGGCGCTCTGGCTTTCTTTCAGCTTCCGCTGAGTGAATACCCATCGGTAACACCGCCTACCGTGCAGGTTTCGGCAAGCTACCCTGGTGCTAACCCTAAGGTGATTGCTGACACCGTTGCTGCTCCACTGGAACAGGCAATCAACGGGGTGGAAGGCATGTTGTACATGAGTTCCCAGATGTCTGCCGACGGTCGAATGGTCTTGACGATTTCATTCCGGCAGGGAACCGACCCCGATATTGCGCAGATTCAGGTGCAGAACCGGGTTTCTCGGGCCTTGCCGCGCTTGCCGACTGAGGTGCAGCAGATCGGTGTCGTGACGGAGAAAACGTCACCGGATATCCTCATGGTTGTGCATATATTTGCACAGGGCGATCGCTACGATCCGCTTTATGTTTCCAACTATGCCATGTTGAACGTGCGTGATGAGCTATCACGCTTGCCAGGTATTGCCAGCGTCACGCTTGGGGGCGAGGGTGAATACGCGATGCGCGTCTGGCTGGATCCGACCAAAGTCGCTTCCCGCGGTTTGACGGCCAGTGATGTGACCGCAGCAATTCGTGAGCAGAATGTCCAGGTCGCGGCCGGTTCTGTCGGTCAACAGCCGAACAGCTCCTCTGCCTTCGAAGTCAGTATCAATGCCCAGGGGCGTCTGACCACCGTTGAGCAGTTTGGCGATATCGTGATCAAAGCTGGCGCTGACGGGCAGGTTACCCGCCTGCGCGATGTTGCGCGTCTGGAATTGGGATCGGACAACTATTCCCTGCGCAGCCTGCTGGACGATAAAAATGCCGTGGGTATGCACATCGTTATGACGCCAGGCGCCAATGCGCTGGACGTCTCTGCCTCGGTTCGGGCGACGATGGCGAGGCTGCAGGCCAACTTCCCGGAAGGTATCGAATACCGTATCGCTTATGACCCGACAGTGTTTGTCAGCGCCTCGTTGAAATCAGTGGCAATGACGTTGCTGGAGGCGACGGTGTTGGTGGTACTGGTGGTGATGCTGTTCCTGCAAACCTGGCGGGCTTCGATCATCCCTCTGGTCGCGGTACCTATTTCGTTGGTCGGTACTTTCGCCCTCATGTATTTGTTCGGCTTTTCGCTCAACACGCTGTCGTTGTTTGGTCTGGTGTTATCGATAGGTATCGTTGTCGATGATGCCATTGTGGTGGTTGAAAACGTCGAACGGCATATTGCACAGGGCCGTTCTCCGAAAGAAGCGGCAAGAAGGGCCATGGACGAGGTGACTGGCCCTATTTTAGCCATTACTTCCGTTTTGGCTGCTGTGTTTATTCCTTCTGCGTTCCTGTCAGGATTGCAGGGGGAGTTCTATCGCCAGTTCGCGCTGACCATCGCCATTTCGACGATCTTGTCTGCGATCAACTCGTTGACGTTGTCGCCGGCGCTGGCATCGGTTCTGCTTAGACCCCATCAGGATATGGCGCAGGCCGACAGGTTGACGCGCATCATGGATCGCGTATTCGGTGGTTTCTTCCGTCGCTTTAACGCTTTCTTCGATAGATTGTCGAACAACTACGTTGGCGCAGTCCGCCGGGCCGTACGCGGCAGTATCATCGTGCTGGTGCTGTATGCCGGTTTCCTGGGCCTGACACTGTTGGGGTTCCAGCAGGTTCCTAACGGTTTTGTGCCCGCTCAGGACAAATACTATCTGGTTGGGATTGCTCAATTGCCTTCCGGCGCCTCGTTGGATCGCACGGAAGCCGTAGTGAAAGAGATGTCCCGAATTGCGCTGGCGGAACCTGGAGTGGAAAGCGTCGTGGCGTTTCCTGGGTTGTCGGTAAACGGCCCTAACATGCCTAACTCCGCATTGATGTTTACCATGCTGAAACCCTTCAGTGAACGTAAGGATCCTTCGCTGTCTGCCGAGGCTATTGCCGGTAGCCTGATGGGGAAATTTAGCCAGATACCTGACGGTTTTGTCGGGATCTTCCCGCCACCACCGGTACCGGGGCTGGGCAGCATGGGAGGATTTAAACTCCAGATCGAAGACCGGGCAGGGCTTGGCTTTGAAGAGCTGACCCGTGTTCAAGGGATGGTTATGGCGAAGGCCATGCAGGCTCCTGAACTGGCAGGGATGATGGCCAGTTTCCAGACCAACGCACCTCAGTTGCAGGTTGATATCGACCGCGTCAAAGCCAAGTCTCAGGGCGTCGCACTGACCGATATCTTTGATACGTTGCAGGTGAATCTGGGGTCGCTGTATGTAAATGACTTTAACCGCTTCGGTCGTACGTATCGGGTGATCACTCAGGCGGATGCGCAATTCCGTATGCAGCCTGAAGATATCGGGTTGCTTAAAGTGCGTAATGCCGCGGGTGACATGATCCCACTGGGAACGCTGGTGAACATTACCCGTACCTCTGGACCAGACCGTGTTATGCGTTACAACGGTTATCCGTCGGCGGATATTACCGGTGGCGCAGCGCCTGGCTACTCCTCCGGACAGGCAACGGCAGCTATTGAGAAGATCGTTAGTGAAACGCTGCCTGAGGGAATGACATACGAATGGACCGATCTGACTTACCAGGAGAAGCAGACTGGCAACTCGGCGCTGTATATCTTCCCGTTGGCGGTGTTCCTGGCGTTCCTGATCCTGGCCGCACAATACAACAGCTGGTCGCTGCCGTTTGCGGTGCTGTTAATTGCCCCAATGGCATTACTTTCCGCGATCGCCGGGGTTTGGCTATCGAATGGAGATAACAACATCTTCACGCAGATTGGTTTTGTGGTGCTGGTGGGACTGGCGGCGAAAAACGCAATCCTGATCGTCGAGTTCGCTCGCGCCAGAGAGAGTGAAGGCGTCGATCCTCTGGCTGCCGTGCTGGAGGCCGCTCGCCTGCGTCTGCGCCCGATACTGATGACCTCGTTGGCATTTATTGCGGGGGTTGTGCCTTTGGTGATCGCGAGCGGTGCCGGTGCGGAAATGCGTCATGCCATGGGGATTGCCGTGTTTGCCGGGATGCTGGGGGTGACGCTGTTCGGACTCTTGTTGACGCCAGTGTTCTATGTCGTGGTCCGTAAGCTGGTTATTCGCCGGGAAATCAAGCAGGCACAGCGGGCAATCAGTGATTCACGGCCATGACGGGCGGAGAGAGAATAATGAAAGCAGAGTATGAAATGAACCATCGTATTAATAAACTCTCGGTGCTGGCGATGGCGCTGGTATTGGCCGGTTGTACTATGGCGCCGGACTACGAACGGCCTTCTGCACCAACGAGCTCAAGCTATCCTTCGGGAGCGGCTTATGCTCAGGGAACAGTTTCAGCGGCTCAGACTGCCGTGGCTGATATCGGTTGGCGCGATTTCTATCGTGATCCGTTGTTGCAACAATTACTTGAGGTCGCGTTGGCAAACAACCGCGATCTGCGCAAGTCGGTGCTGGATGTTGAGGCCGCGCGGGCTCAGTACCGGATCCGTCGTGCCGATATGTTGCCAACACTGAATGTGGATGCGGGCGCTACCGTGCAGCGTCTGCCCGCAGATGTCAGCCCGAGTGGTACAACGCAGATAACGCGGAGTTATGAGGTTAATGGTGCGGTGTCAGCCTGGGAGCTGGATTTGTGGGGACGGGTTCGTAGCCTCAGCGATCGGGCGCTGGCAACGTACCTGGCGTTGGATGAAACACGGATTGCGGCAAGGCTGAGCCTGCTCGCTGAGGTGACAAACGCTTATCTGACGTTGCGTGCGGATCAGGAGTTGCTGCAACTGGCTCACGATACGCTGAGCACGCAAAAGAGGACTTACGCATTGACCCAGGCGCTGTTTGATGCGGGTAATGCAACGCAAATTGATTTGCGGCGCGCAGAGATTGCGTTGCGTACTGCGGAAGTCAGTCAGGCTGCTTATACGAGGGTGGCGGCGCAGGATCGCAATGCACTGGTTTTGCTTTTAGGGCAGCCATTGACGGCCGAACTCTCGGCCAGCCTGGATAAGGCGAATACCTTGCCCGATGACATCATCCCTTCCGCGTTGCCGGCGGGCTTGCCGGCAGAATTGCTGGTGCGTCGTCCGGATGTCCGTGCGGCAGAGCAGCAACTGCGTGCGGCCAATGCCAATATCGGGGCCGCTCGCGCGGCATTTTTCCCGGCAATCAGTTTGACAGGATCGGCTGGTACGGCCAGTTCGAGTCTGGACGGGTTGTTCGAGCCGGGGTCAGCGGCCTGGAGTTTTGTTCCGCAAATCTCGTTGCCTATTTTCCGGGGAGGCGCTCTGCGCGCCAATCTGGACCTAGCCCAGGTACAAAAGCGCATCGAAATTGCGAATTACGAGAAGGCGATTCAGGTTGCCTTCCGCGAAGTGGCTGATGGCCTGGCGGGCAGACAAACCCTGGACGATCAATTCCGTTCAGAACAATTGTTGGTGCAGGCCAGCCAGGCTAACTATGAATTGGCCTCACAGCGCTTCCGGGCCGGTATTGACGATAATCTGGCGGAGCTTGACGCGCAACGAGCGCTGTTCAGTGCACAGCAAACTCTGGTTCAGACCCGACTGGCGCGAATGAGCAATTTGGTCAATTTGTATAAAGCGCTGGGGGGCGGATGGACAGAAAGCTCTCCGGCTAAGCCATAACTCTCCGGGCAGGTTAACGCCACTGTCTGGCGATAAGGTCGGCAATACGTGGGTGGAGGGATAAAACCGCCCGCGTATTGCATTGTCGTAGGGATAAGGGGTTACGGCGCGGCAACCACTTCTTTTACTGCGAGGACTGCTACGTCTTCGTCTTGTTGCCCGACAGCCGGCAGAAAGCACAACTGAACGGTTTACTTGAAATACTTTGGGGCAGTATATATCCCCACCTCAGGTGAAACGCTTAGTCAGAGAATATAAGCACGAAAATTTTTGGCGATAGGGCTTGACCTTACAACGGTGGCAAGTTCTATCATTGAAGTTACTACAACTAAATAGGATATATATATGCAATTACATCTAGAAAATATGACATGCGGCGGATGTGCCCGGACAGTGACTAAAGTGATTCAAAATATTGATCCTGAGGCAAGTATCATAACTGATCCACCGACTCGTAAGATCGAAGTGAAAACTTCTTTATCTACTGAACAAGTTGCTAATGCTTTACGTGAGGCAGGTTTTCCTCCGAGAGAGTAGTTAACTAAAAATGGTTACCTCCCCGCTGTGGTAACCATTTTTTATCATGTATCCTTACGGTTAGAAGTATTTCTGTTATTATTATGCACCATGGTGGGGTGTTTAGATGTCTTGAGTTGTAGTTTTGATTTAATATGTCTATTACTTAACTCACTAATTTTTTCTCTATGTTAAATGTATTGTGTTCAATATTTATGTGTGATTTACTAAATCATCGGTTTTTTCTTTTAAGGCCTCATTAATGTATCATGTGACGTCAAGTATTTGTGGAGGGAGTATTTGGTTTTTTTTAAATATATTAAGAACAGGGTGGTATGCCAAATTTATCATCATAAAAAGTAAGAAGAGCGAAGTATACGTAAACCAAACGCTGTAAGTTTAAGCATGCCATTTTTGTTCCATGCACTTCTTGATAGCTCCGGGTTTTCAGTCATCAGCCGATACCTCTTCCTGTATCAGGTTATTCAGAGATTCATGAGGCCGCTCGTTATTGTATTACCTCAGCCAGCATAATGTAATTCTCCCGTACCTCATTCTGAGTTCTAAATAGATTAAAATCCAGTATTTATGTCCGATAGCGGCGGTTAAACAGTTCTGCTTTGCATTAGTAACCCGCGTCCCCGGTAGGCGTTGATACGATATGCTTCCCGCAGAGAATGCACCGACTGGTATTTCTGTGCCGGCCTTAGAACTTTTGCTTCAGCATCTCCTGAAGCATCTCCTTGTCCACACTCAGGCCAGCCACCTGTTTCTTCAGTAGCTGATTTTCATCCTCCTGCTACCGCATGTGATTCAGTTCTGAATGAGAAATATCGCCTTATTCCTTACGGTATGTAATGGGATTGTCAGGGCATCGTACAATAGCGTGTTCGACAGCGTGATGAACTACTATCCAGAAGAGCTTGACCGTACGCTCGAGATAATTCTCGATAGCGTGGAGGCTCATATAAAGGTCTATGTGTCGGTCAAGAATCTTGATGCCAGTATGGCGGTAGAAGTACTCAATGAAGTAATATCAGCAAATATTATTGCTATCTAAAAATCAAAGAGACTGATATGTTAGTCTTAAAATAATAGTCAGTTAGAGACTCAACGGACGGAACAAACTAGCTGGCAGTTCGTACTATGCCCATACTATTATGGAATGACGATATTCAATTTATGTCAAATTTTTCAAGTATTCATTCGTCAATTCTGGTTA
Source organism: Citrobacter sp. RHBSTW-00671 (assembly GCF_014103415.1). Taxonomy (NCBI): domain Bacteria; kingdom Pseudomonadati; phylum Pseudomonadota; class Gammaproteobacteria; order Enterobacterales; family Enterobacteriaceae; genus Citrobacter; species Citrobacter sp. RHBSTW-00671. Next base: position 20,294 of record NZ_JABXPR010000001.1, on the reverse strand, counting down.
AGCTGGGATTCGGCCCATCTGACATGTGATGTCGTAGTTTTCCTGATATTTTCGTGGTCATTGTTTATGGGGGGGAGAAGAACCTCGGCGCAAAAGACTGTCGGTGCGGTCTTATTTAAGGTGCTAGGGTTTTCTTTCGCTATACATGATTTTATACTAGCGAGAATATAGATAAAGGATTTGGGAGTGTAATGAATTTTAATGCTGTCCTCATATGCTATTATCCTGCGCTTATAATCCACTCCACTGAAAGTGTAATAGTACATGCTCCTGCTCGTAATCTTCCGGTGATATATCACTCAGGGCTTGAAGCCATTTCCAAGCCAGTAGATGACTCGCAAAACATCATCTGATATCAACATTCAAATATATGTTTCTGATAGTCCACTTTTCGGAGACTCTGCCAGTTCCTGGCGTGTCAGAATGTCCAGTTGATACCAGCAAAACCGCTGATATTGTCTCGCGCTGACACAACAGGACTGTCACTGGTTTTATCCGCAAGCCAGGCATATGAAGCGCCCAGTAGGGTGCCCCAGTGTTCATTAAACTGATGCTGCCAGCTCAGGGTAGTCTGCGTAGCATAAAATCCTGCGCTACGGTTGTATTCCCGGAAACCGGTTGTGCGGCTCTGGGCAGCATTAACGCCGTACCAGGTGTTAATGTACCGGGCGTCACCAAAAAGTGCCGCGCCCTGCAGGGCAACCGTATCTGTGTCGTTCTGCCAGGGCACGAGCGTCAGCGAGGCCTGGTACTGTACCCCCTGTGAATCCGTCAGCGGCAGAGTTGCACGGATTTCCGGGGTAAACCAGCTGTTCACCTGCCAGCCAACAGCAACCTGCGTGTTCAGTGCACCACGGATGTTTCCCATTCCTTTCAGTTTGTCAGAACCATCGCGCCACGATGAATTTTGATCGGCACGGCCAAAACTGTATCCGAACGCATTTTCAAAATAGAGGCCATTATCCGTCTGCAGGTCATAACCGATACCTTTTGTTGAGTCGAAGAAAAACGCGCCTTTACGGACCTGCAGGGAAGGCATCACTGTCCAGTGCTGCTTATCCGCGCCACTGTAGCGGGGGGCGTTTTCTCCCATTATCCCCACCGTCACTCCATCCTGATTGCCGCTGTCGGCAATAGCGGACCCGCAGGTCGCTGCCAGCAGGATCACTGTACACCCTGTTACAGACGAATACGTTGCCATCATATATCCCTCGTTTTATGTTTATGCATTACGGTAAGCTGTGACCCGCCCGGCCACCCGCAGTGGATTATGACGATGCTTTATCAAGACTCAGCGTGGAAACCATCAAGAAACCATCAAGGCAGAATGAATGAACACAAAACGTATTCTGATTATCGAGGACGACCGGGATGCGGCGAATGTGCTCGAAGCCTATCTTCGTCGTGAAAACTTCGGGGTCATACTGGCCCATGATGGAAAAGCAGGACTTGAAGCCGCCCTTACCCAGCATCCTGCACTTATTCTGCTTGATATCATGCTGCCGGGTATGACCGGAACAGAAATACTCAGCCGGCTGCGCCGCGAATCCGATGTTCCCGTGATAATGGTCACCGCAATGGGCGAGGCCCCGGACCGTATCGGGGCCTTACGCTTCGGTGCGGATGATTATGTCGTCAAACCTTATCATCCGGGTGAGGTCGTGGCCCGGGTGCAGGCGGTGTTACGGCGTGGGGCGGCAGCGCATGCTAGCGCTGAAAATTATCGCCGGGTGGGGGCCGTTGAACTCAACCGGGACACCATGTCAGTCGCTGTTATTCACGATGAAAACCGGGTGCACCTTGAGCTGACCCCCACCGAGTTTTCACTGCTGGACATGATGATGACCCGCCCCCGGAGCGTCTGTTCCCGTCAGACGCTGCTTGAACACTGCCTGCCGGAAAGTGATGCGCTGGAGAGGGTGGTTGATACACACATCTATAACCTACGCCGCAAACTGGAAAAAGCGGGGGTCAGCGGTGTGCTGACCAGCGTGAGAGGGATCGGTTACCGGTATCTGCAGCCATGAAAAAAAGAGAGTCCCGTTCATTATGGCGCTGGATTTGCGTCAGGGTGTTGTCGCTGGCGGCCGGCAGTGTCGTGCTTATCGCCCTGTGCATGTGGCTGCGTTTTGCCCTGCTGGATGCCTGGGTACAGCATCGGATGCCGGAGGCGGTACGACAGGAATTTCTGCATCTGCGGGAAAATCCCGATCTTAATCGCATCCGTTACCATGAAATTATTGATGACTGGTACGGACTGCAGTTCTCAGATCCGTCCATTGCGTCAACAGACTGGCTGACGCTGGGAGGGCTGGTCCTGTTTGTGACACCGCTGATAATTATGCTCGGTTTGCTGGCCGCCCGGCCTCTCGCCCGGCAGTTCGGTCTGCTGACGCGAGCCTCCGCAGCGATAGCGCAGGGGCGTTTTACCACTCGCTCAAAAATGGATGCAAGTGCGCCCTCTGAATTGATGTTGTTTACGCAGAACTTCAATACCATGGCCGAAAGACTTGAACGTTATGACCGGGAATTACGGGCATCTCATGTTGCAGCCGCGCATGAACTGCGCTCTCCACTGACGGCCGCGGTGGGCCGTCTACAGGGAATGATGGACGGCGTATTCCCGGCTGATAAAGCGCAGATGAATATGGTGATGAACCAGCTCCTGAGCCTCAGCCGTCTGATTGATGATTTGCACCTGCTCTCACTGGCTGATGCAGGGCAGCTTACGCTGAATAAACAACGCTTCTCACCCGCCGGATTACTGCAGGAAAAGATTGCCTGGCTACGGCCACAGGCTACCGCCGGGCATTTCGGTTACGACACGGATATCCCTCCGGGAGAATGTTGTGCGGACCCGCTGCGAATCGGACAGGTCTTTACCATTTTAATGGAGAACGCACTGCGTTACGCGACGGAAGGCGGGAAGCAAACGATACAGGGTTCCGTTCAGTCAGGCTACTGGACGTTCTCCTTCCGGGATTACGGCGCGGGCGTCGAACCGGATTTTCTGCCGGTGATGTTTGACCGGTTTACCCGTTCTGATGTTTCCCGTTCCCGTCATTCAGGAGGCAGTGGACTGGGTCTGTCGATTGCCAGAGCCATTTGTGAGTCTCACGGCGGAACGCTGACCGCCAGTATCCCGCAAGAGGGGAACGGACTCCTGTTTCGGGTGAAACTGCCCGTATGAGTTTTCTTTTTCACTTTTCTTGACCAAATCTTGATGGTTCGTCGAACGTATCTGGACACACCTGCGGTTTACTCATGGCAGCATTTTTTCCGGAGGCTGCCATGCCATCATATTCATTCATCCCCCTGATAGCGTCTTTGCTTTTCTGGCGACGGGGCTCAGCCCTGGTTTTCGCCCTCGCCCTGCAACTGACCGGCTGTGATAATGAGCCGGTATCCCGCCATGTCCCACCAAGACCGGTGATGACCACGGAGGTATCTGCCGGCAATCATGGTGGGCAGACGCTGATGACCGGTGAAATATTGCCCCATGAAGAGACGATTATCGGCTTCCGTACCGATGGCCGGATGGTGAAACGACTCACGGATGTGGGGCAGTCAGTGGTTGCCGGGCAGGTACTGGCTGAACTGGATGATACCGATTTGTGTAATCAGTACCGCAGTGCTCAGGCGGTAGTACAGGAAGCCGGGGCAAGCGTCAGGCTTGCTGAGATAAACCTGCGACGCATGACGCTGCTTGCCCCGCAGGGTGCGGTTGCCCGGGTTCAGCTTGACGAGGCCCGCACAAACCGCGACACGGCAACAGCAAAACTGCAGAGCGCTCAGGCCGACCTGAGCAGTGCAGCGGACCGTCTGGGGTATGCGCGACTGCTCTCACCGGTTACCGGGGTGGTCACCACCGTCAGCGCCGGTCCGGGACAGGTAGTGACCACCGGACAGGAAATCCTGCGGGTGGCGCAGTCAGGGGCCCGTGATGCGGTCTTCAGCGTACCGGGGGCTCTGGCTGACACCCTGAAACAGCAGCAGACACTCACCCTGCGTATGGCGGATAACCCGTCGGTGTCGGTAACCGGAACGCTGCGTGACATCAGCCCGCAGGCCGACACACAGACCCGGACCTGGCGGGTACGCTATGACCTTGAGAATGCACCCGCGGTAATGGCTATGGGGGCGACGGTCACCGGGTCATTACCCCTGGGCGGCAGTGAAGTGTTTCAGGTACCGGCATCTGCCCTGACGAGGAAAGAACAGAAACCGGCAGTGTTCGTGGTGGACACCGGCAAAAATCGCCTGCGCCTGACACCCGTTGACATTGCGGCCTATATGACCGATTCGGTGCTCATCCGCAAAGGGCTGACAGCCGGTGAACAGGTGGTCACTGCCGGGGTCAGTCAGTTACGTGACGGGGAAAACGTGCTGACGGAGAACCAAAAATGAAAAATGTTATGCACGCTTCCGGCGGTTTTAATCTTTCTGCCTGGGCACTGGCCCACCGACAACTGGTGGCTTTTCTGATGCTGATGGTCACGGTGACAGGCGTCATGAGCTTTCTGAATCTGCCGCGCAGCGAAGATCCGGCGTTTACCATTAAGACCACCGTGGTGTCGGCACAGTGGCCGGGCGCAACGGTAAAAGATACCGTCAGTTTCGTCACCGACACGCTGGAGAAGAAGCTCCAGGAAATCCCACATCTGGATTATATCGAGAGTTACACGCGTCCGGGCTCGTCGGTGATTTTTGTGAACCTGCGTGATGACACACCGCCGTCAGAGGTTGCGGGTATCTGGTATAGCGTGCGGAAAAAGATGGACGACATCCGGGCATCCCTGCCGGACGGCACCACCACCCCGGCCGTGGATGATGAATTCGATGATACATACGGCACAATTTATGGCTTCACGTCGGACGGCTTCACTCCCCGGCAGTTACGCGATACCGTCGATGATATCCGGACATCTCTGCTGGCTGTTCCGGGAACAGGGAAAGTTACGCTGCTGGGTGACAGCGAACAACAGGTGGTGATTGCTTTTGATCCACTGAAACTGTCGGGAATGGGACTCGATCTTCAGCAGGTGACGGCGGCTCTGCAGGCACAGAATGCCGTCACGCCCGCCGGACGTATCCGGACATCACAGGAAAATATGTCGGTGGAAGTCAGTGGCGCCTTCACATCCGTGGACAGCCTGCGGCAAATTGTGCTGCATACCGGAAACCGTTTTATCCCCCTCACCGATTTGGCCACGGTCACACTGCAGCAGGCAGATCCGCCCTCACCGGAGTTTAGGGTTAACGGTAAACCAGCACTCGGGCTGGCGATTTCGATGGCTCGCGGTGGAAATATTGTTGATTTTGGTCGGGCGCTGAACGCGACGATGGACAGGATCCGCACGCATCTTCCTTACGGGATCAGTGTGGAGAAGGTGGCAGACCAGTCGGCCGTAGTCAGTGACGCGGTGGGAGGATTCGTCCAGGTGCTGGTTGAGGCCGTTATTATTGTGCTGGCCGTTTCTTTTGTTTCGCTGGGCAGCCGGGCAGGTCTGGTGGTCGCCGTGGCCATTCCGCTGGTGCTGGCCATGACATTTACCGGGATGGAACTGGCCGGAATAGGGCTACAGCGAATCTCCCTCGGTGCCCTGATCATTGCACTGGGACTGCTGGTTGATGATGCCATGATCACCGTAGAAGCCATGGTGTCGCGGCTTGAGGCTGGCGATGCCCTGAGTGTGGCCGCCACGCAGGTATTTCGTACCACCGCGTTCCCGATGCTGACGGGGACACTGGTGATGATTGCCGGATTTATACCGGTGGGATTTGCGGCATCGAGCGCAGGAGAATACTGCTACTCCCTGTTTGTGGTGGTACTGACAGCGCTGCTGAGCTCATGGCTGGTTGCGGTTCTTTTCTCGCCGCTTACCGGCGTCTGGTTACTGCCGGAACAGCATTCACATCAGTCACATAAGCACAGTTTCTTTCACCGTCATTATACCCGCCTGCTCGACCGGGTGATGCAGCACCGGCGCAAGACACTCGGTTGTGCCCTGGCGATACTGATATTGTCCGGGGGCGGAGCCCTGCTGATGCAGGGTGAGTTTTTCCCAGCGTCCGATCGCCCGGAGCTGCTGGTGAGCCTGACTCTGCCGCAGAATGTCAGCCAGGCACAGACGCACCGCGACGTCCTGAAGTTTGAAGCGAAGTTGCGCGATAATCCTGATATTGACCATTACTCAAGCTACATCGGTTCCGGCGCTGTGCGTTTTTATCTGCCGATGGATGTTCTGCTGCAGAAAGAGAACATTGCCCAGCTGGTCGTAGTGGCGAAAAATGAAGCGGCGAGAAACCGGCTGCAGAAACAGCTTGAGCAGATCCTGTCGAAAGATTTCAGTACGCTCACAACCCGGGTATCCACACTGGAGCTGGGCCCTCCGGTGGGCTGGCCGGTCAGATACCGGGTATCCGGGCCGGATAATACCCGTGTACGTGAACTGGCCACGCAACTGGCAGGGATGATTGCCCGCAATCCCGATACCCGGGGTGTCAATCTGACGTCCGGTGAACCGGAGCGGGTCATCCGTCTGCGGGTGGATCAGACGCAGGCGCGTGCCACCGGCATGACGTCTCAGTCACTGGCAGGAACGCTTGCCACGCTGTTTTCCGGAACCACCGTGACCACCCTGCGCGACCGTAACCGCCAGATTGATGTGGTGCTGCGGGGAAATGAAGCCTCACGACAAAACCCGGCGTTACTGAATGCTCTGATGCTGACATCATCGACCGGGAATAAAGTTCCCCTGGGACAGGTCGCCACGCCAGAATGGACGCTGGATGATCCGGTTATCTGGCGTCGGCAGCGGTTGCCGTTTATCACGGTTCAGTCGGATACCGCGCCCGGCGTTCGTGCAGAGACCGTGTCATCGGCACTCTCTCCGGTGGTTGCCGGTTTCCGGGAGAGTCTCCCGCCGGGTTACAGTGTGGAGGAAGGTGGAGTGGTTGTGGAATCGGAGAAAGGAAACAGCTCAGTGTATGCGGTATTGCCTGTCACGCTGATGGTGATGCTGTTACTGCTGATGATTCAGTTACAACGCTTTTCGTCGATGCTGCTGGCCCTGCTGATGGCACCGTTTGGTTTGCCTGGGATAGTTGTGGCTATGCTGCCTTTTGGCATACCGATGGGGTTTGTGGCGCTGCTGGGGATCATTGCACTGGCCGGGATGATCATCCGTAATGCCGTCATTCTTATTAGCGAAGTGGATGTGGGGATGAAAAATGGTTTCACTGCGGATGAGGCGATCAAAGTCGCCGCGCTGCACCGTTCACGCCCCATCATGCTGACCGCTTCGGCGGCCATTCTCGGGATGCTGCCGATTGCCCGGGATGTTTTCTGGGAACCGATGGCATTTGCCATTATTGGTGGGCTGCTTTCAGCCACACTGGCAACGCTGACACTACTGCCGGCAGCAATAAGTCTAATCTTTCACTGGAAACCGTATCCCTGACGAGTCCTGCCGTATCATCGCCTAGTGCTTCGACTAATGATTGCAACCCGCGGATATGGGGATGACCGTCGCTGCCGGTTGCGACTGCTAGGATCATGGCGCCGGACGCCGCCATGACCTGCTGGATCGTGGTGAACTCAGGAGGGGATTCGGCGTGTGAGACAGCGACTATCTGTGACCTCCGAATGAGGTGAATGGATGGTTCGTCGTTGTCTGAGCGCGCACTGGTTCAGTCGTCTTTCCCAGAACCACTTCAAGTACCAGCGCAATTTCGAGCATCCAGGGGATGGGACCCAGCAGACGTTTGAGGATAGCACGCACCTGGTCCGGAGGCTGTTCACGCACTTCGTTATAGCCACATTGACCCAGCCGGGTCTGCACCTCGGCTTCGGAAAGTCCCTTCACGATATTCTCAGGGAGCATCTCCATACACCCTTCTCCGGAAATACCTGACCCGGCAGGTCAGGTATGTTGTTATGGCGATAAAATGAAAATCTGCCGGAGACATGGCGCGGTTAAGTGTATGGCGCATATGCTTTTACAGCAGTGTCATCACAAAGAAACCAGTGGCAGTCATCAGAAGCGAGCCAGTTACGTGCGTCAGTACGGAAATGACAGCCCATGCATAATTGCCATTCTGAAGTAACACCACCACCTCAGCAGAAAAGGTGGAAAAGGTTGTCATACCGCCACATATGCCGGTGGTAATAAAAAACTTCCAGGCGGGATCAAGGTGAGGCTGCCGGACAAAAAAGGCCAGTGCCATACCGATGATAAATCCGCCAACCAGATTAACCACCAGGGTACCAGGTGGAAGATTGGGGAAAAGTGCATTGAGACGCATGGACAGTATCCAGCGGATCACACAGCCGATCGATCCGCCTATCACCACCGCGAATAATGATTTGTACATACCACCTCGCTGAAATCAGGGCACCATCAGACCGTCATTCAAGGGAATAACGTGCGGTGATGGCCCGTTTTTCATTCATTTCATACAGTACGGGGATTCCCGTCAGGACATGCAGATCGGGAACCTTATTTTCATCAATCTGCTCAATAAACATGGTCAGCGCACGCAGTGTATTAGCATGACTGACCAGCAACATGGTTTCGCCACTGGCGACGCGCAGGACAATGACGTGGTGCCAGTAAGGCAACAACCTTCGTTGCGTCATTTCCAGACTTTCTCCCCCCGGCAAATCCGTCAGGGACACATGACGATAACGTGCCTCACGATGAAGTGAAGCAGGTGCATCCGGCAACGGAGGGGAGATACCACGATAGCTCCTCCGCCAGTGATAAACGATTTTCTGGCCAATCTGTTGAGTGGCTTCATCTTTGTTCATTCCCTGAAGCGCACCGTAATGACGTTCATTTAACCGCCATGATTTGTCCACCGGTAACCACAATTGATTCAGCGCTTCCATTATCAGCCAGAGCGAATGAATTGCCCGGTTCAGAACGGATGTGCAGGCTCCATCTATGATTGTAGTGGCACACTGATTCCGGACCGTTTTATCAGGTTTGCTGCGCGCCGGGTTTCCTCCACTCCTTTCAGCATCAGCGGGACATTTTCCCATCCGGTAAAACGATTTTGCGATTCAACTAACTTTCGCCATGGCGGAGTAAAATAATTTTCCCCATAACAACTACCTGTCTGTCACCCACAACTGAACCGGAAGGACCTGAACCCGTTGAGTTGTTTGTACTGATTACCCGGATTTACCTAGACTCCGGTCAAGGAGGTGACGCATCAGAAGATGGGCACCGCTCCCGATGAACAGCGCGATTACAACGGCACTGGTATCATCCGGCAGTATATTAAAAAAGGCATCAGCGATCAGGAAAACCAGACAGTTTGCCTGGATCCCCGTTGCTGTTACAGTATGAGTATTTTTCCGTTCACAGAACCACCCTACCCCTTCCCGTATCTGAGCATACGGGAAGGGTGACGGAATCAGCGTTTTTTGAAGGCGGCTTTACCGGCGAAGATGGCGGCATCACCTAATTCATCTTCAATACGCATCAGTTGATTGTATTTCTCAATGCGCTCCCCACGGCTGGGTGCACCGGTTTTCAGGTGACCAGCCCGCAGGCCGACGGTCATATCTGCAATGAAGCTGTCCACGGTTTCCCCGCTCCGGTGCGAAATAAAGGTTCCCCAGTTGTTATCCTGACACAACTGGACGGCTTCGATGGTTTCACTCAGGGTGCCTATCTGGTTCAGTTTGATCAATGCGGCATTGGCCAGGTTTTCATCGATACCTCGCTGGATATATTTCACATTGGTCACAAAGATATCATCGCCAACCAGCTCAACTTTATCGCCGAGCGCGCGGTGCAGGAGCTGCCAGCCGGCCCAGTCGTCTTCCGCAAGGCCATCTTCAATCAGGACTATCGGGAAATCCTTCACCAGTTGCTCATAGTAGCGGGTCATTTCGTCGGCGCTGAGCCGGGTATTTTCGGTACGCAGGGTATATTTCCCATCGACGTAGAATTCACTGGAGGCCGGATCCATGCAAATAACGATATCTTCGCCTGGGCGGTATCCCGCCTTGCTAATTGCCTCCACGATAAGCTCCAGCGGCTGACGGTTTGAGGAAACGGCCGGTGCAAAACCGCCTTCATCGCCCACGCCGGCGGATAAACCTTTTTCCAGCAGGACCTGACGCAGGGCCTGGTAGACCTCACTGCCCCAGCGAATAGCTTCGCGTACGGAAGAGGCTCCCCATGGTGCAATCATAAACTCCTGAAAATCAGCGCCCTGCCAGCGGGCATGAACTCCGCCGTTAATGATATTCATACAGGGAACCGGCAGCAGATTCGCGCCGACGCCACCCAGATAGCGGTAGAGCGGGGTAGAGGATAGTTGTGCCGCCAGGCGGGATACTGCCAGCGATACGCCAAGGATCGCATTAGCACCCAGCCGGCCTTTGTTTTCTGTGCCATCAAGGGCAATCAGACAGTTGTCGATTTCTTTCTGGCGGCGTACATCGTAGCCCTGCAGGGCATCGTTAATTTCGGTATTGACGCACCGGACCGCATCCTGAACACCTTTACCGCCAAAACGTGTCTTGTCATCATCGCGATGCTCGATGGCTTCACGGGAGCCGGTGCTGGCACCGGAAGGAACGGAGGCACGGGCCATACTGCCCCCTACAGAAGTCACTTCAACCTCTACGGTCGGGTTACCGCGGGAATCCAGAATTTCTCTTGCGATGATACATTCAATTTCAAAGCTCATAAGTTTGACCTTCTTTTAAGGGGCTGGAATATGTTTAATCAGAACATCAACAGAAAGGTGATTGATGAATTCGAAAGAAAAGGAGGAAAAAACCCCGAACAGGCGGTTTTCATGCCCCAGCATGACCAGATCGATATCTTCATGCTGAACAACGGCCTCAACGTCCCGGAAACGATGGATGCTGACGATGGACCTGACGTTGATATCAATACTGCTGGACTCCACCAGACGGCTAAGCATTGCCTTTGCATCAATAACTTCGCGGGACTGACGGTCTTTGGTTAATGAGTCACTGGTATAATCCAGTTCCCTATAGTCAGCACTGAGATGCCCGACAGTAATACGGGTGCCCATCTCTTTTGCCAGACGTTCTGCCTGCTCAAGCAACAGCAGACCATCGGTTTCATTCTGTACAAGTAACAAGGCATGCCGGTAAATTTGCATAAATCACCTCTTATAAGAAGCGAAGCGGTTGGTCAGCCAGGGGAGGATTTCTTTTTTCCGGCTTGTCATGCCGGGCAGCGATACCTGGCGGGAGCCTGTCAGGCTGCTGTCTGAAAAAAGCAAAACGGAGTTCCGGCTGGTAATGTCTGTCACCATCAGGATCACCATGTCCAGCACGCTGTCCTTGCAGGTTTTATCCATTTCCTGCAGTAGCTCAGGCAACAGGGGAGTAATATCAGCCATGTCGCGGACCTCAATTTGTGACAACAACAGCGGCACATCATGGATCCGGTAATTTTTGGCGTCACGATTGAGTAAAACCGACGCGGATTGCCCGGTTATATCTGTTTTGGCTCGCAGCAGCCCTGTCACAAACTGGTCATAATCGATACCGGCGATTTCCCGCAAAACAGCCACGGATTCCTGATCCTGAGTGGTGGTGGTGGGACCCGTCAGCGCAACGGTATCACTGAGGATCGCCCCCATCAGCAACACAGCCTGAGCGGCAGTCAGCGGCATCGGAATGTCATGCATGAGAATTGAGAGAATTACTGTTCCGCAGCATCCTACCGCCCGCACCCAGACATCCGGTGGATTGCGGGTAACAAGGGTACCAATACGATGATGGTCAATGATGCCGATGACGTTGCTGTCCATCAGCGAAGACGGTCCCTGCTCTGCATCCGTAAAATCAACCAGCCATACGGTTTTATCTGTCAGATCGACGGTGAGTAAATCGGGTTGTGAAACACCCGCAGCGTTGAGGATATAACGGGTTTCCGGGGTGATATCCCCCAGGCGCCAGGGCGTTGCGGGACGACCGGTGTAATTAAGCCAGTCAGCCACAACCAGCGCGCTGCAAATAGCATCGCTGTCAGGATTTCGATGACCGAAGACATAAATCGGATTATCTCTTTGAAAAGAGAGAGATTCTGCGGTAAGCGGTAATGTGGTTTTATTTTGCATAGCTATACCTGACATACATGCCTATAAGAGGACAACTTCATCTGTATATCAGGCGCCATCATCCGGTGTTGAAAAACCGGCGGTTGGGAAAGGTGGAGCACCATCACCTTGTAAATCAATCTTATATGGGCCTTTGCATTAAATCAATATTTATTGTTGGCCCTCGGTTTCGTACACACAAGTACATCCTGTCCCGCCAAAAACGTTTACAATAGTGCGCCGAATGAAGCAATTTATACCTTCTTAATTATATTTATGATGAGTATTATCGCCGACGTATCCTGACTCAGCTTAACCGGAGAGAAGGTCGTAATGCAGTGGCTAGGGCAATCTGTTATGGCCAGCGTGGTGAGATCAGAAAACGTTACAGTGAGGGATTGCGTGTGAGGTCGCCAGCGGAACCAGATGCATCCCACTGGGGGACAGCCAGTCCGGCTATTTGCTCTGCGACCATCTCTTGCGTTAACTGGTCAGGTTCAGGGTAGTACAGTCCCGGGTTACTTATCTAGGACTGCAGTCATGCGGGCAAAGTTGTTCTGGTCTGCACTGGTGATGCGGTAGGACGAAGCACCGGATTCCTTGGCGATAGCGGCAATTTTCGCTTCCGCGTTGCTGAGTGTGTCAGCAGTAACACTGACTGACTGGGCGAAGCCAGAGAATGAGACTACGGAGAGCATACTGGCAGCAACAAGCAGTTTGATATTTTTTTTTTTTATATTCCTTGGGTTATCTGGTCATCTGGTGATACCGGCATCATCGCCGTCTCACCTGTTGATGTGCATTAAAAACCCTGTAGTAAATACAGGGTCAATAAGTTATTTTGTAAATTATTGTTGGCTGTGTTTTTTCGTTTTCATACAACCCAGCTCTTGAAAGAGCCTCACCGTGGCTGACGAGGCATGAGAAAATACGGCCGTAACAGACACCGCGAAACCGGGATTGCGCTGGGGAGATAGGTCGGTGCAGGGCCGTTAACTTACAGGATTAGTGAGGGTTTATGATGTTATGGCTACTGATTAAGTACGCGATCACCGCCGGAATGGTTGTTTTTATCTCTGAAGTTGCCAAGCGTAGTGATCGGCTTGGTGGTCTTGTCGCCGCGCTTCCCCTGGTTACTGTGCTTGTGCTCGTGTGGATGAAGCTGGAAGGACAGAGTCAGCAAAAAATAGCCAATCATGCGTGGTATACATTCTGGTATGTAGTGCCGACACTACCTATGTTTTTACTATTCCCTGTTTTCTGTCAGCGATTTGGCTTTTGGATCACGCTGGGTAGCTGCTGTGTCGTAACCGTCCTTATTTTCTTTTTGTGGGCCAGTGCGTTACGCCGTTTTGGCATAAATCTGATGTGATAATGTACGCTGTTGTGAAGCCAACTGCACTATTGCCGGAGGAAACACCGACTAACTCCGAACCATATCAGGCTTTTTAACAGGATAAGAGAGTTTTCAAGGGGGCCGGCTTCCTGCCGGAAGCGCGGTTCTTTCTGTCAAAGACAAATTCAGATGTTCTGGGGAGGTGCGGATATTACAACTATTATACTCGCTGTCTTTCCTTATTGATAATGTCACCCTGATTTCCCGGTTTTAAATGTCACTTTCTGCTGATTTCTGATGAAGAAAAAAGGGCAGTGAGCTCATTTTTTCAGGCTTGATTTGAAAAGAGAGGGTTCAGCCAGAACCGGATTGATGGCTCTGAGCTGAGCCTGAATCTGTGCCCGCCTTTTAGGCATACTCTGGCTGCGCCTTTCTTTTTCCTGCGGCTTCAAGCTCATCCTGTTTTTCCTTCGCCAGCTTCAGCACCGCGTCAAGCCTTTTGTTATCAACGATGCGCCCCTGACTGATGCAGTCCAGCTTATCGAACATCTGATATTTCAGTGTTCTGTTTCCATGGCGGAATTTGAGCGTACCGTCCGTATAATCAAAAGCGAGGATTTCTTCTCCGACTATGCGTGAGTTTTCGTCAGTGGGATCAACCAGATAAAGGATTTTTTCATACTGAAAAGTCAGTGCTTTTGAGAGCGTCCGAAGCGTCTGCCAGGCGAAAATGTCGTCCAGTTCCAGGTGGCTCTCTAGACCGTGCGGTGAAGGTTTTTCGGGTATTTTGCCAGTCTGGCAAAGCGGTGGTTGAAGTCGCTGATGAACGTTTCGATCCAGGCGTTGGCGGCATCAATGCAGGTGATATTCTCCAGGCACATCTCCTTAACCAGCCGCTCCTGCAGCGTCAGGTTGGCGCGCTTAACGCGGCCCTTGGCCTGAGAGCTGTTGGCACAGATACCCGCCAATAGTGGACACGCGACTAAGTGAGTAAACTCTCAACCAGAGGTAGCTCACATGACTAAATCAGTAACCGTCAGTAAAAAGCCGCGTAAACAGCACACTCCCGAATTCCGCCAGGAAGCTCTGAAGCTTGCTGAACGCATTGGCGTCGCTGCCGCTGCCCGCGAACTCAGTTTGTATGAATCGCAACTCTATGGCTGGCGAAAAAAACAACAGCAACAACTGACATCATCTGCACGCGAAAGCGAACTGGATGCTGAAAATGCCCGGCTTAAACGCCAGCTTGCGGAGCAGGCAGAGGAGCTGGCTATTCTCCAAAAGGCCGCGACATACTTCGCGAAGCTCCTGAAATGAAGTATGTTTTTATCGAAAAATATCAGGCTGAGTTCACCATCAAAGCCATGTGCCGGGTGCTGCGCGTGGCCCGTAGCGGCTGGTATGCCTGGTGCTCCCGGCGTCATCAGATAAACACGCGGCAGCAGTTCCGTCTGGCCTGTGATGCCGCGGTTCTCAGAGCATTCACTGATGCAAAACAACGGTATGGTGCGCCACGGCTTGCGGATGAGCTCCCGGCCTACAACATCAAAACGATAGCTGGCAGCCTGCGTCGCCAGGGGCTTCGGGCAAAGGCAGCCCGCAAGTTCAGCCCGGTCAGTTATCGTGAGCATGGCTTGCCTGTGTCTGAGAACCTGCTGAAGCAGGACTTTTACGCCAGCGGCCCGAATCAGAAGTGGTCGGGAGACATCACCTACTTACGCACCGATGAAGGCTGGCTGTATCTGGCAGTGGTGATTGACCTGTGGTCGCGAGCTGTCATCGGCTGGTCAATGGCACCGCGAATGACGGCACAACTGACCTGCGATGCGTTGCAGATGGCGCTGTGGCGGCGTAAACGCCCGAAAAAAGTCATTGTTCATACTGACCGTGGCAGCCAGTACTGTTCAGCGGACTATCAGGCGTTGCTGAAGCGGCATAATCTGCGCGGGAGCATGAGCGCGAAAGGCTGCTGTTACGACAATGCGTGTGTGGAAAGCTTCTTCCACTCGCTGAAAGTGGAATGCATCCACGGTGAACGCTTTATCAGCCGGGAAATGATGAGAACAACTGTATTTAATTATATTGAGTGCGATTACAATCGCTGGCGTCGCCACAGTGCCTGTGGTGGGCTCAGTCCTGAACAATTTGAAAACCAGAACCTTGCTTAGGGCCGTGTCCACATTACGTGGGTAGGATCAGTTCACACCAGGAAAACGATTAATGACTGGCGGCAGGATTATAACGAGTGCCGTCCACATTCATCGCTGGATTACCAGACTCCAGCTGAATTTCCAGCAGGCTGGCGAAACGGGAAATATGAAGAAAAACCAACCGACATTACTAATTGAAGGTTATATCTAATCCTGGGGTCAGTCCAGTTTATTTAGACAGTTTTGGCATTTCATGTCACGTGATTTAATGTCTGGGTATTTATTCTTTTGATCAGAGTAAAGCTAGAGTTGTTTGAAGGGAAGGGGATAGGAATGCGTGAGTTCCAGCCTCCAATTACCTGCAAAGACATATTTTGAAACCTATATAAATGGGGTAAGAAAAAATATCTTCAGTGTAAAACGATATAAAAATTGCCATATCTTATTGATTATGCGTGAATTTTATTGTTTAAGAAAAATTTCTCGATAAGTGGATGTTCAAGACAGTCAGCGCTATATAAAAAATACAATAAAAAGTATTGACCCTATAGTAGTTGCAGGGTTTTTAATGCTCATCAACAGGAAACGAGCAGTATGCTCTTATGATGAACATTAACTTTACTAGGGTTATCACTATGAAAAATATCAAACTTCTCGCAGCAGCTGGTTTTCTCTCTGTTGTCTCATTCTCTGGTATGGCGCAGACGGTCAGCGTAACTGCTTCCACTCTTGACAGTGCAGAAGCAAAAATTGCTGCTAAAGCAAAAGAAGCACAAACGTCATACAAAATTCTCTCTGCGTATACTGGTAATCGAGTGCATATGACCGCTAAATTAGGGGATTAATAGATAATCATTTTAGGGTATCTATAGGAATATATACCTTGATAAAATCTGCCACTATATACTAATTTTTAATGCTTGATATGCCACATGTTTTTTCCTTGAATAGACTTTAGCGGACTGCTGATAAAGAGTCCGTATTTTTTTAATGTAATACTAATAGTTAAGTATGGTTTTTTATCCGTGCAAATATTTTAGCTCCACGTCCTCTTTGTGGAGTTGCCCCCGCTAAAACGGACACGGTTAATTTATAGCTAGCAGCGAACTTCTGTATTCCCTTGGTGACTGCATTTTCAGCCTTTTATGGGGATGCCAGTTATTATAGTCTTCCATCCATTCCGTCAGTTTTCACATCACTGTCATGGCATCCGGCAGGTCATTAACATACACGTAGTCACGCTTGAACGTTTTAACGAACGATTCAGCCATCCCATTGCTCTCCGGACTGCGCACTGGCGTCGTACACACGATGAACCTGAGTGAGGTGGCGAACGTTCTTATTGAGTCCGCTATGTAGCAACAGCCATTATCGGTCAGCCACTCAACGGCATGTGGCAGGTAAAGCGTATTGCCAAAGCGCTTTTCCACACTCTCTGTTGTCAGCAGATCCTGCACCATAACGCTGTTTATTCCACCTGTTGTCGCCGACCAGCAGATGGCTTCGCGATCACAGCAGTCAAGGCTGAACACTACCCGCACGACTTCCCGATTCAAGCAGCGGATTTCAACACCAGTGCGTATCCGGCTTGAGTGTCACGACGTTGCCGGTATGACTGTGCTCTGGCTTTCTATGGCCAGATTTTGCCAGCAACAGGTTATTCGCCTGCATGATCCGGTAAATGCGTTTGTGGTTAACCCGCCAGTTTTGTTCCTTCAGCGCACGATTGAGGTGTGCCGTCACGCGACGGTAGCCGTTTGTCGCCCGCTCGCTGCATATCTGGCGGATAAGCGGTAACAGTCGGGCGTCATCATCTTTGCTATAGCGGGCTGGCCGCTGCTGGCGCTTCTTTAGCAGCCGTTCATAAAGATTCGAACGCGATACGCAGAGCACTTCTGCTATTCGGATGAGGAGGTATCGTCCGGTGGCAGCAATGGCATGCGCGATATCAACTTTTTTGCCTAGGCTATCTCAAGCGCGTTCCTATGGATTTCGGCTTCCATCGTCTTGCGGCCCAGCATTTGTTCAAGCTGTTTGACTTTTTTCTCCAGCGCTTGGACCTCGGAGACACTGACGACCTCGTCGCCAGCGACGATCGCAGACTTTCCACCCTCGTTCATGAGCCGTTTCCACTTAAAAAGAAGACTGGGTGTGATGTCATATTGCCGGGCAACGAGTGAGACGGTGTAGCCGGGCTGCATGGCGAGCGCAACAAAACGGGCTTTCTCTTCAGGAGTATAACGACGGCGTTTTTGCTCGCCAGTGATCACTTCGATTCTTTGCACAGGACACTCCTTAAACATAGCTCTATGACTATGTCTTACTGGTGAGGTGTCCGGTTCAAACGGAGGCTATTACCCTTTGATATTTTCACTTTTTTGATTCATTCTCAATGCCGATGCTTGGTTAAATCAGAGAAGCGTTCATCATCAGCTATCAACCGGTGCTTTTACGATTTAAGGGGTTAAGACACCGCTCACTATTCTATTCCGTTAGCCTGACTCTGTGATTTCCCGAACATAGTTCAGTGTTCTGAACAGATAAAACCAGCATATTTCTGTCCGGAGCGTCAGACAAGATTGTCTGATAAAGGGGGAGCTGCTCCTTGCAGATTAGAGCATCTCGATGTTAGCAACGTCCGCTCCTGGCACGCATGAGACATTCAGAGCCATAACTGCTGGGGACAGCCTGGCAGTCCAGTTCTTCTGTTCGGTTTCACGACTACACGTCGCCATAATTCGCTATGATGAGAAAAACAGAATAGGATATCGAAGATGAAAACTGTCGAATTTTTGCTGTACACCCTCAAACCCGGTACTGGAAAAGACTTTCATAGAATAATGAAAGAAGTGAGTGTTCCACTTCACCGTTCAGTGGGAATGGATGTTATTTCTTATGGTATATCAGCACATGACGACGATGCTTACTATCTGATCAGGGCTTATAACAGCCTCTCTCACCTGAAAACTGCCCAGGACACCTTTTATGATAGCGAAGCATGGCGTCATGGTCCCCGGCAGGCCATTATCGATAGAATAAGCATCAGCGTTAAATCGGTACTGACTCTCACTGAGAGTGCCGTTGAGCATTTAGACCCTATCGCTATACGTCATGGTAAAGCCGGGATAGACACACCAGCAAGACGTTACTGTTATTCAGTACATCAGAGATGAGGCTACCGCCTCACATGCTGAATGCGGGATGTTTGACCGGCATCTATGAGCGAAGAGCGGAAGTTCGCTTTCGGAAAACCTAATCCATGTGCCAGAGGGTCTCTGAAAGAGAATGGGGCGTTTAAGTGGGGTACTTACAAAAAATCAGCCTTAACGAATGGAAGGGACTTCCCCTGGATATGCGCCTGATTAACTCTTGTGCAATCATGGGGTAAACATAGCCCCGGAGGGATTCGTTATGACCATCACGACTGTCGGTATCGATCTTGCTAAAAATGTGTTCGCTGTTCACTGCGTTGACCAACACGGTAAAACTGTTCTGGTTAAACCCAAAGTATCGCGTGCTGCCCTTCCTGAGCTGATTGCCAGTTTACCTCCCTGTGTTATCGGGATGGAGGCATGCTCCGGGGCTCACTACTGGGCAAGGTTGTTTCGGCAATATGGTCATGAACCACGGCTGATGGCTGCTAAATTTGTATCTCCTTACCGCATGGCCGGTAAATCAGGCAAAAATGATGCAGCTGATGCTCAGGCTATCTGTGAAGCAGTTCGTCGCCCGCATATGCGGTTTGTACCAGTGAAGGATGAGAGCCAGCAGGCGATGCAATGCCTACACCGTATCAGACAGGGTTTTATCGAAGAGAAAACAGCAACATATAACCGATTGAGAGGTTTGATATCGGAATTCGGTGTCATCGCCCCACAAAGTACAGATGCCCTGCGTCACATGGTTTCTGAGCAGAAGAGTTCTTTGCCACTTCAGGTTCAACAATGTGTTAATGACCTGCTGGAACACATTGATCGTATTGAAGATAATATTACTGAATATGACCGGATTTTGTCCCGCATGGCAAAAACAGATCACCGCAGCCAGCGATTGATGGAACTGAAAGGGATTGGTCCCACAACGGCCTGTGCGCTGGTCGCCAGTATCGGTAATGCACACGATTTTAAAAATGGGCGACAACTGGCAGCCTGGCTGGGACTAACGCCATCGCAGTACAGCAGTGGTGGGAAATCAAAGCTTGGCAGGATAACTAAAGCTGGCGATTCGTATCTGCGAACGCTACTGGTTCAGGGGGCTCGTTCGGTTCTGATTGGTGCCGAGAAAAGGACTGATTTATTCAGTCGTTGGGTCTGTTCACTGGTCGATCGCAGAGGATACTGGCGTGCCGTTGTAGCCATCGCCGCCAAAAACGCAAGGCTGTGCTGGGCATCATTGCATTACGGTGATGATTTCAGGCTGTACTCAGCCAGCTAAAGCACGAAACAAAATAACCATCTGACCTGCAATTCGTTGATGATAAAGGGTTAGACCCCGTGAGGCCTATCTGGCTATTGTACAGGATATACGTATCCGCTTAACGAACAAGAACCTCACGCGCGTCTTTCATCAGGGTCCGAATCGATGACGATTCATCATGGCCGTTTATAGTACCGCAGTCTCTCCCCTTTATTTTTACTGAAGAGCAGACAGAAACCATAAACACCGGCGTTGACACGCCGGGGAAGCCCTTATAGTACAATAATTTTCGA